>NZ_CP025115.1:0-4360928 GCF_002831605.1 Alteromonas sp. MB-3u-76
GTTGCTAATAATCCAGGTGGTTCTTACAACCCGCTATTTATTTATGGTGGAACTGGTTTAGGTAAAACCCACTTGTTGCATGCTGTTGGTAACGGGATTGTAGCGAATAACGGTGATGCAAAAATCGTGTACATGCATTCTGAGCGTTTCGTTCAAGATATGGTAAAAGCACTGCAAAATAACGCTATTGAAGATTTTAAGCGCTTTTACCGTTCTGTAGATGCTCTGCTAATTGATGATATCCAGTTTTTTGCTAATAAAGAGCGTTCTCAAGAAGAGTTTTTCCATACCTTTAATGCTTTGTTAGAAGGTAACCAGCAGATCATATTAACCTCAGATCGATACCCCAAAGAGATCGATGGTGTAGAGGATCGCTTAAAATCGCGATTCGGTTGGGGTCTTACTATTGCGATCGAGCCGCCAGAGCTTGAGACTCGAGTGGCGATCTTAATGCGCAAGGCGGCAGAAAACCGTATTCATCTTCCTAACGAAGTGGCGTTTTTCATTGCGAAGCGGTTACGCTCAAATGTACGTGAGTTAGAAGGGGCGTTAAACCGTGTTATTGCTAATGCAAATTTCACTGGCCGACCAATTACTATCGACTTTGTGCGCGAAGCATTGCGTGACCTTTTAGCTTTACAAGAAAAGCTCGTCACTGTTGATAATATTCAGAAAACCGTGGCAGATTATTATAAGATAAAGGTAGCTGATATTTTATCAAAGCGAAGAAGCAGAAGTGTGGCTCGTCCAAGGCAGGTTGCTATGGCATTAGCTAAGGAACTCACTAACCACAGCTTACCAGAGTTAGGTAATGCCTTTGGTGGAAGAGACCATACTACTGTACTCCATGCTTGTAGAAAAATAGAGCAGCTAAGAGAAGAAAGTCATGATATAAAAGAAGACTATAAAAACCTCATTAGGACATTGTCTTCCTAAATAATACGACCTTAGAGGCGAGATAGCACTGCAATGAAATTTACTATAAGCCGCGAACAGTTTTTACAACCCCTCCAACTGGTGTCTGGTGCTGTAGAGCGTAGACACACGTTGCCTATTTTATCTAACGTTCTGATAAAAGTTAGCGAAGGTGCTTTATGGCTAACCGGCACCGATTTAGAGGTTGAGCTCATTTCTAGTATTAAGCTTGAATCTGAATTTACCGAAGGGGAAATAACAGTACCTGCCAAGAAGCTCTTTGATATCATTCGTGGCATTTCTGAAGGTACAGACATCCACTTCTCTATTGATGGCAGTAAAGCACTTATTAGAGCAGGGCGCGGTCGTTACACGTTATCAACGTTGTCTGCCAATGACTATCCAAATCTAGAGGACTGGGAAGGTGAGGTTGAGTTTGAGCTATCTTGCAGCGACCTTAAACGTCTTATCGATTCCACTAGTTTCTCAATGGCTCAGCAAGACGTGCGTTATTACCTAAATGGTATGTCATTAGAGACTGAGGAAAATGTCATTCGAACTGTGGCTACTGATGGTCACAGGCTTGCTCTTTGTCGTCTTAACTATGAAACTGCCTTACCCGCTCGCCAGGTTATAATCCCTCGTAAAGGGGTGCTAGAAATATCTCGATTAATAAGTGATGACGATAAGTCATTAAAGGTACAGATTGGTGCAAATCATCTTCGTATTTTTTCAAATGACTTTATCTTTACGTCAAAACTAGTAGACGGACGTTTTCCTGATTATCGCAGAGTACTTCCGCAAAATGGTGATAAAGAGATTATTGCGAGTAAGGCCGTGTTGAAAGAAGCATTTTCTCGCGCAGCGATTTTATCTAACGAAAAGTTTAGAGGCGTGCGTTTAAATCTTGCAACTGGCGAACTTAAAATTACTGCCAATAACCCAGAGCAAGAAGAGGCTGAGGAAAACGTAGACGTTCAATACGAAGGGGACGATCTTGAAATCGGGTTTAACGTTGCGTACCTCATTGATGTACTGAATTCACTAAGTTCTGACATGGTTAAAGTGAGTCTGTCTGATTCAAATGCAAGTGCGTTAATTGAAGACAATGCCGACGATGCAGCGCTGTATGTCATTATGCCGATGCGTCTGTAGTTGAGATTATAGAGCATCTCGCATAGACATCATTTTAGGGTCCACTGCATCATTAATTCTGCTATTGATAAAGCGGTACATTATTCAACAATGTATCGCTTTTGTTCCCTTTAGAGGTCTACTATGAAATTAGACCAGGTTCAAATTGCGAATTTTCGTAATTTGACGTCTATTAGTTTTGCACCGTCTCCCGCTCTCACTATTATACGAGGTGTTAACGGCAGCGGAAAATCATCTCTTATTGAAGCGCTCTATTATCTTGGTTTTGGTAGGTCCTTTCGCACAAATAAACACAGCGCTGTCATTCAGCATGAAAAAAATGAATTTAGCGTGTTTGCAGCTTGTCACAATGAGAGTGGTGAAAAACAAAAAATTGGCTTTCAGCGAACGCGTGGAGACCAATTCACTTGTAGTATCAATGGTGAACATTCTAAAAAACTGTCAGATTTAGTGAGCTTGGTGCCTATTCAATTATTTACACCTCAGAGTACCGATTTAATTATTGGTTCTCCATCTGAGAGACGTCGATTTTGTGATTGGGGATTGTTTCACGTGAAACATGAGTTTTCATCGGTTGCGAATCAGTACGCTAAGTTCTTGAAGCATAGAAATGCGTTGTTGAAGCAACAGGCTAATTTATCCGCACCTGAAAATCAGTATTGGGAGAGCCAGTTTGCAATACTTGGTGAGCAACTTACCGAAATAAGGGAAGAATACCTACAGTCGTTAACCCCAATCTTTGAGAAATACGCCAAAGAATTCTTGCCAACCTTTGAAGTGAAACTGAGTTACTATAAAGGGTGGGAAAAAGATGCTTCTTTATGTGAAAGCCTAGTTAAAAAGAAAGAGTATGATGGTAAAATAGGACATACTTCTTCTGGGCCACACAAAGCTGATGTTAAGCTTAAAGTGAACGGTGTTAATGCCCAAGAGCTGTTATCCCGAGGTCAGCTTAGAATGGCTGTCGCGGCGTTACAAATGTCACAAACAGAATTATTTAATACCTCTACAAATAGAAAAAGCATTTTTCTGTTAGATGACGTCGGTGCTGAATTAGATGCCGACAAAAGAGAACAATTTATTGACGGGTTATTACGAATGGACACGCAGGTTTTCGTTACTGCAATTGAGTCCACTCAACTCGAATTTATACAAAAATATAACGAAAAGAAAATGTTTCACGTGGAACATGGAAACGTGAAAGAGGAGTAAAAGCTAGTATGTCAGAAGAGAACAACTACGACTCGTCCAGTATTAAGGTACTTAAAGGATTAGACGCTGTAAGAAAACGTCCGGGTATGTACATTGGTGATACCGATGACGGCACCGGTTTGCATCACATGGTTTTCGAGGTGGTCGATAACTCAATCGACGAAGCCCTTGCTGGACACTGTTCTGAAATCGTCGTACTCATACACAGCGACGGATCTGTTTCTGTATCTGATGATGGCCGAGGAATACCAACAGAGCTTCATGAAGAAGAGGGTGTTTCTGCCGCAGAAGTAATAATGACCGTTCTGCATGCTGGCGGTAAGTTTGACGATAATTCGTATAAAGTTTCTGGTGGACTCCACGGTGTTGGTGTTTCTGTTGTAAATGCTCTTTCAAGCCGGCTTAAGTTACGCATCCGTCGCGGCGGTAAAGCACATGAGCAAGAATATAAGCATGGTGTTCCACAAGAACCACTAGCCGTAACTGGCGATACAGATAAAAGCGGAACAATGATCCGTTTCTGGCCAAGCGAAGAAACATTTACCAATACACTTTACCACTACGAAATTCTCGCTAAACGATTACGCGAACTTTCATTCCTGAACTCTGGTGTATCAATAAGGCTTAAAGATGAAAGAGATGGTAAAGAAGACCATTTCAAATACGAAGGTGGTATAAAAGCGTTTGTTGAATACCTCAATGAGAAGAAGACGGCTATTCATCAAAAAGTATTTCATTTCAGTGCCGAACGTGAAGATGGGATTAGCGTTGAAGTGGCTATGCAATGGAACGATAGTTTCCAAGAAAACGTATTTTGTTTTACCAATAATATTCCTCAGCGAGATGGCGGAAGTCACTTAGCTGGTTTCCGTGGTGCCTTAACGCGTACGTTAAATAACTACATGGAGAAGGAAGGATTAAACAAAAAGGCAAAAACCAATGCTAGTGGCGACGATGCACGAGAAGGATTGACCGCAGTAATCTCGGTTAAAGTACCCGATCCTAAATTCAGCTCACAAACAAAAGATAAGCTAGTATCTTCAGAAGTTCGCCCTGTCGTAGAATCAGCGATGAACGAAAAACTTGCTGAGTTTTTATTAGAAAACCCGTCTGAAAGTAAAATTATTGCGAACAAAATTATTGACGCAGCACGTGCCCGTGAAGCAGCACGTAAAGCGCGTGATATGACTAGAAGAAAAGGCGCTTTAGATTTAGCGGGACTTCCAGGGAAACTGGCGGATTGCCAAGAAAAAGATCCAGCACTGAGCGAACTTTACATAGTGGAGGGTGACTCGGCTGGCGGTTCTGCCAAACAGGGTCGAAACAGAAAAAATCAGGCTATTCTTCCTCTTAAAGGTAAAATCCTAAACGTAGAAAAGGCACGCTTTGATAAGATGCTTTCTTCACAAGAAGTAGCAACGCTTATCACCGCCCTTGGTTGTGGCATAGGAAGGGATGAATATAACCCTGAGAAGCTACGCTATCACAGCATCATAATCATGACCGACGCGGACGTGGACGGCTCTCACATCAGAACGCTTCTACTCACGTTCTTCTATCGTCAAATGCCTGAGATTATTGAAAGAGGTTATGTGTATATTGCGCAACCACCTCTTTATAAAGTGAAGAAAGGTAAGCAAGAGCAGTATCTCAAAGACGACGATTCACTGACAAATTATTTAACGTCAATCGCTATAGACGGCGCTTCGTTACATACTAGCTCTGATGACCCAGGTATTACTGGCGTTGGGCTTGAGAATCTTGTTAAGCAGTACCAGCAAGTTGAAAAAATGATTACTCGAATGAAGCGAATCATGCCTCAATCTATGCTTTATAGAATGCTGTATACGCCGACTCTTAATGTACAGGATTTGAAAAACGAAGATGCGCTGGAGAATGTTGCTAAGCATTTTGTTGCACAATTAACTGAGCGCGAAAATGACGGCGCAACATACCGTTATGAAATCAGGCGCGATCAGGAGTTAAGCGAATACTACATTACAATTATCATGCGTATGCATGGTATCGACTACGAGTATATTATTGATAGAGAGTTTATCGATTCTAATGAATATGCACGCCTACGTGACTTAAATCTTGCGATTAACGATATGATGGGGCCGGAAGCTTATATTCAACGCGGTGAGCGTAAGCAACCTGTTGATTCATTCAAAGCTGCGCTAGATTGGTTAATGAATGAAGCGAAGCGTGGTCAGTACATTCAACGTTATAAAGGTCTAGGTGAAATGAATCCTAGTCAGCTTTGGGAGACAACCATGGACCCCGAAAGTCGCCGAATGCTTCAAGTTACCATTGAAGATGCGATTGGCTGTGACCAGTTGTTTACTACTCTAATGGGTGACCAGGTCGAGCCAAGAAGAGAGTTTATCGAAGCTAACGCGTTGAAAGTGGCAAACTTAGACGTGTAGAAGATAATTTGCAAAGTAAGTATTAAAAATAGAAAGGCGATTTATTGAAAATCGCCTTTTTTGTGTCTATTGAACCAAAATTGCTTTCGCTAAAGAGCCTTATGGACAGCGTGTTTAGAAATAAACAGGTGCTCGAAATAGTTTCACTCGTGCGTGACCGTCCACTAAAGAAAAATGTCTAGCGCTGACAATCGTAATGTACCTACAACTTACTCACTGTCAGTGCCACTTCTTTTTCCCCTGCTTCACGAACAGTGAATCGATAGGTGCCTGTAGAAGAAGGAGTAAACTGAAGGTTTTGTGAACTTTGCTCGCAAACTAAATATACTGTTGAAGATAGCATGACAGGCTGGCCCTTATACTTGCCACCACAGCTCTGTGAAGGCGACCATTTTTCATCTGAAAGTCTGAAGTCATAGGGCTGGCCATCGGCAATTAATTCAACATCAACGAACCATCCACTGCTATTTTTCATAAAACGATAATTAGGGTTTGCTTCCCACCAATTAAATACACCTCTCAGGTAAAGGTTTTTAAACTGAATTACCGGTGCAGAAGGGATAATTTCGGGGATGTTAAAACCACTTTTACTTGAGCATGCAGTTAAGGTTAAACAACAAAATAATACTGAAATTAGCTTTTTCACTCTTACTCCAAAAAAAAGCCCAACGGTACCGCTGGGCTTTTGTTTAATGAGATTTTAACTCACTAACTTTGCCTAAGACTTCGCAAGTATTGAAATATCTGCGGTAGTAAGGAAAAGTTGCCTTAAAAGTGTCAATAACGCAAGTCTGTTTTGCTTTACTGGTTCATCTTCTGCCATCACCATTACATTGTCAAAGAAGCTATCAATGGCTTCTCTCAGCGTGGCTAAGGTAGTTAAAATCAGCGTATAGTCTTGCTGTGCTAACGCACTAGTTACTTTTTGCTCCGACGCAACCAATGCCTCGTAGAGTGCTTTTTCAGACTCTTCAGTTAACAAAGCTGTCTCAATATTTACTGAGGTACCAGTATCGACATTTTGCTTTGAAAGAATATTGGCAACTCGCTTGTTTGCTGCTGCCAATGCCTCTGACTCTTCAAGAGCTTTGAACTGCGCTACAGCATTAACTCGAGCTAGGTAATCTGAAGGCTTGGTAGGGCGCTTAGCGGCAACTGACTGAATAACGTCAATTGCAACCAGCTGATCTTGCAGTAGCGCATTAAAACGGCCTAATACAAAGTCTACTACCTGCGTTTTAGTGTCTTTATTAGATAACTTATCTCCGTATACATCTATTGCCTTTTCAACAAGATCGTTTAGGTCGAGTGGCAGTGATAGTTCGGTGATAATACGTAGCACACCTATGGCTGCGCGACGAAGCGCAAACGGGTCTTTATCGCCCTTTGGTAATTGGCCTATACCGAATATGCCCGCAAGGGTGTCTAACTTGTCTGCAAGCGCTACAGCGGCGCTAACACCGTTGCTTGGAAGCGTATCACCGGCGAAGCGAGGTAGGTACTGCTCATAGAGTGCCTGCGCAACATCAGTGTCTTCTCCATCATTTAACGCGTAGTATTTACCCATCACGCCTTGTACGTCAGGGAATTCCATTACCATATTTGACATAAGGTCAGTTTTTGCTAAGAGGCCAGCACGACTCGCGTTTTCTTCGTTCGCATTAATCTTCTTAGCAATAAATCCAGACAGTAGAGAGATACGCTCTGACTTTTCTTTAAGTGTTCCAAGCTGCTTTTGAAACAGAACTGAGGCCAAACTGTCTAGACGGCTTTCTAAAGAAACCTTTCTATCGCTGTTGTAGAAAAACTCAGCATCGGCAAGGCGAGGGCGGATAACCTTTTCATTCCCAGAAACAACTTGGGTCGGATCCTTACTTTCTATATTACTTATGAACAAAAAGGTATTTACCAAGTCGCCATTTGCGTCAAGAAGCGGTACATATTTCTGATCGTCTTTCATTGTATAAATCAGAGCTTCTTTTGGCACAGACAAAAAGCCTTCATCGAAACCAGCCTTGAGCACTACTGGCCACTCAACGAGCGACGCGATTTCCTCTAGAAGTTCTTCATCATAATCTGGCGTAAGAGATAATTCAGCCGCGGCGTCTTCTAATATTTGACGGGTTTTATCTTTACGAGCATTGAAGTCCGCAATAACATACTGTGTTTCAAGAGCCTTTGCATAGTTATCCGCGTGGTCTAGTTCAAATCGTGCTTCACCATGGAAACGATGTCCTTGAACTGTTCTTCCGCTTGAAAGGCCGAGCGCTGTGATATTGATAACTTCACTGCCATAAAGTGCGCAAAGAGTGTGTACAGGGCGAATGAATTGCGTTGAATAACTTCCCCACCGCATAGGTTTTGGTATTGGCAATTTGCTTATAGCTTGATTTACCAGCCCCTCTAATAATGCGCTAATGCTTTGTCCTGCGACATGAGCCTTGTGGAGCAGCCATTCACCTTTGTCTGTTACCAGACGTTCTGCATCCGCAACATCAATACCGTTGCCGCGAGCCCAACCTTGTGCAGCTTTTGTTGGGTTTCCATCTGCATCAAATGCTGCAGATACTGCAGGGCCACGCTTCTCAACCGTCTTATCCTCTTGACTCTCTGCCAAGTCTGAAACGTATACAGCTAAACGTCTTGGTGCCGCAAACCAATTTACGGAACCAAAGGGTAGGTTAGCGCTGCTCAGTGCCAACTCGAACTGCTGTGCGAAAGCTTCACCTAGAGACTTTAACGCTTTTGGTGGAAGTTCCTCGGTTCCTAATTCAATTAAACAATTTTCCGTGCGCACGTCTATGCCTCCTTACTGCAAAGTGGAAAGCCTAATGCTTCTCTAGCTTGGTAATAACTTTCTGCACAGGCTTTTGCCAACGTGCGTACTCGTAAAATATAACGTTGACGTTCAGTAACAGATATTGCGTGTCGCGCGTCTAACAAGTTAAATGCATGAGATGCTTTCATTACCTGTTCATAAGCAGGAAGTGGCAGGTTGTTTTCAATTAAAACGTTACTTTGCGCTTCACATTCATTGAATGTTCTAAACAATGCATCGACATTGGCATGTTCAAAGTTAAAGGTAGACTGTTCTACTTCGTTTTGATGGAAAACATCACCATAGGTAACTTTACCTAGCGGACCGTCAGTCCATATTAAATCGTAAATACTATCAACGCCTTGAACGTACATAGCTAGGCGCTCAAGACCATAGGTAATTTCACCAGTAACCGGTTTACACTCAAGCCCACCGACTTGCTGAAAATAAGTAAACTGTGTGACTTCCATACCATTAAGCCATACTTCCCAACCTATACCCCAAGCACCAAGGGTAGGTGACTCCCAGTTGTCTTCTACAAAGCGAATGTCATGAACTAGCGGATCGAAGCCTAGCTCTTTTAAAGAGCCAAGGTACAGTTCTTGAATATTGTCTGGTGAGGGTTTCAGCATGACTTGGAACTGATAATAGTGCTGAAGGCGATTCGGGTTCTCACCGTAACGGCCGTCTGTGGGCCGACGACACGGCTGAACATAGGCGCTGCTCATCGGCTCTGGCCCTAGCGAGCGCAAGAAGGTCATAGGGTGGAAGGTACCTGCACCCACTTCCATATCTAAAGGCTGAATTATTACGCAGCCTTGTCGCGCCCAGTAATCTTGAAGCGCTAGAATTAACCCTTGAAAGGTTTTAATGTCGTATTTCTGCATACATCCGCTGCTTATTGGTTAACTGACTAAAATAAAGATGGGATAGTATACAATTTGTGACGCAGAGTATGTAGGTGTAACGTGTGAAAAAAAGCAGTGAAGACATCTATGCGGTCTGGGTTTATGGCAAGGGTTTATTTTCATGACGACAAAATCAATACAGCGATGTGCATGGGTTAGCGATGACCCAATTTATCAGGCTTATCACGACACACAGTGGGGCGTGCCTGAAACTGATAGCCAATCCTTGTTTGCAAAACTCTGTCTTGATGGACAGCAAGCCGGGCTATCATGGCTGACCATTTTAAAAAAACAGCGGAATTATGAGGAAGCGTTTTGTTATTTCAACCCTCAAGACATCGTTAAAATGGATAATGCAGATGTAGAAAGGCTGATGCAAAACAGCGGGATTGTTAGGAATAAACTTAAGATACAGTCCATTATTAAAAATGCACGCGGCTTTTTAGAGATAGAAAAAAACCAGCCATTTAATACATTTATCTGGCAATTTACCGGTGGTACAACATTAGTGAACGAATGGGAAAAATTCGATGACATTCCAACCTCAACAAAAGAGTCAAAAGCCATGTCGGTGGCATTGAAAAAAATGGGCTTTAATTTTGTTGGTGAAACCATTTGTTATGCGTTTATGCAAGCGGTTGGCATGGTGAACGATCATGAAAAACATTGCCATTGCTATGAGCGGACAAAAGCCATGGCAATTAGTAAAGACATTTAAACTTGGTGTGCTGGCTCAGAGGGTGTTTAATAAAAAAAAGCAGTATGGAAACCACACTGCTTTTTAGTACTTTTGAACGGATTGTAGAAGTTGTCTCAAACAAGTGCTTCGCAGAAGGTCTTAACGCCGGGTAACTCATCGAGTACCTTAGATTCGTATTCAGATTCTATTTGCTCTCGCGCTTTGTCTTGCTTTCTTCTTTCTTGTTTGGATAGCTGTTGTCTAGCCTCTAACACTGCAAAGCCGCTAATCGCGACAAAAAGCGCATGAGTATGCGGAAATTTAGCCTTGAAGTCAGGCGGGTTGTTTAGCGGAAGCGCATTTAATAAATTCACAATTCTAATAACGCCTTCAGATAAATCGCACTGCTGCTGCTCCATGGCTTTGGAAATCAGAATGATGCTTTCAGTGATATTAGCTATACGCGCGTTCGTCGCGTCGTTTTTGCGTTTTTTCTGTTGTTTGAGTAGAAATAGCAGTCTGCCTGCATAAAACCCAAGCCCTAAAATAACAACTAGCGCGACACCAGTTAGTACAACCCACAGCATTTAGTTATCCCGTTCTAGTTCTTGAAATCGTCTATCTTAATAGCGTCTAATTCATCAAACGGATCGATTTCTTCCTCATCGTCTTCGTCAACGATACCAAGTAGGTCACACAGAATACGATGGCGTGCCATTTTTTCGTCAACATAACGCTGCTGCTCTTTAGAAAGAGACTTGTCTGCATCTAGCTTGTCAAGCAAGTCCGAGAGCCGCTGATCGGCTTCTAAGGCTGCTAATTCTTGGGCTGGAGTGGCATACTTTTTCTTTTCTACTGGCGTTGGCGCCACACCTTTAGCTTTCACCAGTTGAATTGGTTTCTTACTGCCTAGGCGCGGATCTTTCTTTTCATTGCTCTTGCCGCCGCCAGATTTTCCCTGTTCAACATTATGACGGCTACCAGCAGGCTTACCCTTATGTTTTTTAGGGCGAGGAGTATCAGATTTACGGTTTTCACTAGGTTTAAAGTCTGGATCTTTGCGAACACCAATAAGACCAACTTTGCGAGATTTCTTTGAACGTGACATATATTCCAAATACGAAATAGAGTAAAAGACTTGCTTATTATAGCGCGAATTCGTTAAAGCTTCTTCATCAAAACGACATCACTAGAGGGGAATTCAACGCTAAATGTGTCTCTCTGCGCAAGATAATTGAACGTAGCTTCACTGAAAAAGCTTACGTGGGTGGGATCGTTTTTATAATGCCATTGTTTAAATCGTTCTTTGCTCAGCACTCTTTTTGTCATGATGGCAAGAATGCCGTTTGGCTTAAGCATAGAATTGAACAAAGACCATTCTTTTGCGGGCTGATGAAAGTGTTCTATGGCTTCAGTACAGGTTATGACATCAAAAGATTGTTCTAATACTTCAATATTATTCGCATAAAAAGGATCATAAATACTAACCTCTAGCCCCTTTTCCTTGAGCAATTCTGCTAATACTGGAGCGGGCCCGCAGCCGAAGTCTAAAGCCGAAGAGCTTGGTTTAATATAAATTGATAGAGGTGTCAGAAGTTTTTTTAAAAATGTTCTATAGCCATCGTCTTCAAAGCTATTCTCATGCTTGTCGTACTCACTCTTCTCGGCACCGGTACTAGGTAAAAACTCAGGAGAGACAAACACTAATTTACAGCACTGGCATTGAAAGTATGTGCGTTTGTTATCTTGGTGATAAAAGATAGTGTTGGAGTCGAAGCAAAGTGGACATTGCATATTGAGAAAAATAATTAGTTAGCGCTAAAAAGAAAAAAGGTGATGGTTTGCACCATCACCTTATTTTGAATGAGTGTCAGATGACACCTCTCCCGTTATTTACACATCGTTGTGCTTTATGCTTCCCTAGCCGTGCTCCCCTTATTTTTTTTATTAGCAGAGCGCTATTTTTGTTTTTGGCCTTCTTGGCGCTTTATCCAATCTTCCGTGGAGTATTATTATTATTATTCTTGTTATTTAGTCTGAAAGCCTACAAAGGCTGCAACAAACTATGCCGTTAGATTACACTAATAATTCTAAAATACAACTTTCGGAGTAACAAAAAATTAACAACGACAGAGGTTTTTTAAAAATTTAATGTAAACCAGCAACATAGTTAGATAAGATTTCGATGTCTTCGTCTGTCAACTTCATCGCAATATCACGCATCATGCCATTCATGTCGTTATGACGTTGGCCAGAGCGGAACGATTTTAGCTGAGACGCAGTATATGTTGCGTGTTGCCCGCTGATATCGGGAAAGCCAGCTAAAGCCATGCCATTACCTTGAGGTCCGTGGCACGCAATACATGCAGTAATGCCGCGCTCTTCATCACCGCCTTGATAAAGCGCTTTACCCGCCTCAATATACTGCTCAGGGGTTTCACCTGGTGTAGCTTCCTGACTTGAGAAGTAGGCCGCTAAATCTTCCATATCCTGTGTGGACAATGGCGCTGCCATTCCATTCATTACCGCATTGTTGCGGCCTTCTTCGCCACCAGTTTGTGACGCAAGCTTAAACTCAGTAAGTTGTTTAACAAGGTATTTTTCATGTTGCCCAGCTAATTTGGGGTTCATGTCAATCATACTATTGCCATCAGGGCCATGGCAGGCTGCACACACAGCAGACTTTGCTTTGCCTGCTTCTGCATCACCTTTTGCTACTGCAGAGGCACTTAAACCTAGCGACAAACAAACCAACAAACACAGTTTTTTCATAAATAATCTCTTAAATGGTTCCAACGGCTCGCGTTATATACGTGATATACGTGATATCATACGTATTTTACACATTTAACGCGTCAGAAAAACCTATTCCATGATAAATCTAAGGGTTTTAGTCTGTTTTAATATTAAAAAGTTGTAAACCAGACGGTATGACGCATGTGGAGGTTAGTCTAGATGTCGTATTACACCAAAGCAACATTCTTTACCAGTGCACCTGATATCCGTCATTTGAAAGATGATACGGGTATTGAAGTTGCGTTTGCTGGTCGCTCTAATGCGGGCAAATCAAGTGCACTAAATACATTAACTCGCCAAAAGAACTTGGCAAGAACCAGTAAAACCCCAGGAAGAACACAGTTAATCAATGTGTTTGAGTTAGAAGACAACCTGCGACTTGTGGACTTACCAGGTTATGGGTTTGCCAAAGTACCATTGGCAACGAAAATAAAATGGCAGAAGTCGCTGGGTGAGTATTTGCAGAAACGAAAGTCACTTAAAGGCCTTGTGGTTTTAATGGATATTCGCCATCCGTTTAAAGATTTAGACCAAGATCTTATCCATTGGGCTGTTGATGCAGGTATTCCGGTGCTTGCGTTACTTACCAAGGCAGACAAATTAAAATCTGGGAAGCGCAAAGCACAGCTTATGATGGCGCAGGAAGCAGCATTGGCCTTTATGGGTGATGTTACTGTAAACACGTTTTCTTCTCTTAATCGTCATGGTTTGCCGGAATTGGAACGTATGCTAGACCTTTGGTTTGGTAGGATTCAGCCAGAAAGCGATGAAGAGGCCGAAGCATAGTTTTTAATAGGCAAAAAAAATGCCCCACATAAAGTGAGGCATTGAATGAGAGAAAACACATAAAAACCGTAGATATAGAGTAGGGCTGATACAGAAAGTTCAATTAACTCAGAAAATAATAAAAAAATTCCTCTATGCCGCCTAGTTTTTGCTGTGCCAGCCACTTTTCTTCAGGCATAAAAAAACCCCGGCAAATGACCGGGGTTAAAGCAAAGGTTTGAAAACAGCTTTCTCACCTCTGTACCCTACATTTGCAATTTTACAATAAAGGCACAAAAAGGCAAGACTGATTTGTAATTTAATTACTAAAAATGCGTAATTCACATCCATCTTAATTAATTAAGTTGTAATCAAATTACTTAAATTGATGGTTTATGACGCTAAACTAAGTTTGGCGCCATAAGAAATGAAGTTGAAATTAGTGAGCTTCATCCCAGTTTTCACCAATGCCTACCTCCACATCAAGAGGTACATTAAGCGTTGCAGCACTTTCCATAAGTGCTTTAATCGTATCGACATAGTTATCAATTTTGTCTTCTTTTATTTCAAAGACTAATTCATCGTGTACTTGCATCATCATTGTCACATCGTCGCTGGCATTCTTTGTAATCCAGTCATCCACTTTAATCATCGCCATTTTGATGATGTCTGCTGCAGTTCCTTGCATTGGCGCATTGATAGCCGCTCGCTCGGCTCCCTTTCGTCGCGCTCCGTTGCTCGCTTTAATGTCAGGTAGGTATAAACGGCGTCCGAATACAGTTTCAACGTAGCCCTTATCTTTTGCACTTTCTCGAGTACTATCCATATAGTCGAGAACACCGGGATAGCGATCGAAGTACAGATCCATGTATTTCTGCGCTTCGTTACGCGGAATATTGAGTTGTTTTGCCAAGCCAAAAGCACTCATACCATAAATAAGACCAAAGTTAATGGCTTTCGCGCTTCTACGCTGGTCAGTGGTAACGTCATCAAGTGCAATACCGAAAACTTCAGCTGCTGTTGCTTTATGAATATCTTTTCCCTGGGCAAAAGCGTCTAGTAAACCTTTGTCTCCCGATAGGTGCGCCATAATGCGAAGCTCAATTTGAGAATAATCCGCAGCTACAATTTTGTTTCCTTTTCGAGGAACAAAAGCTTGCCTTACACGGCGACCTGCTTCATTTCGAATTGGAATATTCTGCAAGTTAGGATCTGTAGACGATAATCTACCCGTTGCAGTAACAGCTTGATGATAAGACGTATGCACTCTTCCGGTACGGTGATTTATCATTTTAGGCAGTTTGTCTGTGTAGGTATTTTTCAGCTTTGTTAAGCCTCTGTACTCCATAATCTTCTGCGGTAATGAATACTCTAACGCCAACTCTTGCAGTACGTCCTCTGATGTCGATGGCGCACCTTTAGGTGTCTTTTTAACTACAGGCAGAGACATTTTCTCAAATAGAATATGCTGGAGCTGTTTTGTAGAGCCTAAATTGAAAGATTCTCCAGCTTCTTCATGAACTTCTTTTTCAAGTTCAGCAATACGCGTCGCTAAATCTTGGCTTTGCTGTCCGAGTTTCTGGCTGTCAATTAATACCCCCTGCTGTTCCATACGAGACAATACGCATGCCAATGGTACTTCAACGTCGATAAGAAGGCGCTTAAGTGAATCGATAGGCTCTAGCTTTTTCCAAATTGCATTGTGTAAACGCAGAGTAATGTCTGCATCTTCGGCGGCATATGGGCCTGCTTCATTTAAATCGATTTGATTAAACGTTAATTGCTTCGCTCCTTTACCTGCAATGTCTTCAAAATGTATAGTTTTGTGCCCTAGATAAGCGAGGGCTAGTGAATCCATATCATGACGCTGTGCAGTGCTATTCAACATGTAGCTTTCCAGCATAGTGTCGAAGCCAATTCCGTTAAGGGTAATGTCGTAATTCGCAAGTACGTTTTTATCGTACTTGATGTGCTGTCCTACCTTTATTGCGGATTCAGACTCTAAAATAGGTTTTAGTGCATCGAGAACAAGGTCTCTTGATAATTGCGCAGGAGCATCAGGGTAGTCATGTGCTACAGGAACGTATGCTGCCTTACCTGGCTCTATGCAGAATGAAACGCCGACAATTTCCGCCTCCATATAATTGAGGCTTGTAGTTTCTGTATCAAATGCAAATAAGTCAGCTTTTTTTAGTTTTTCTATCCATGCAGAAAATTGCTCTTCATCAAAAATGACTTCATATTGCGATTTGTCGATCGACTCAACGTCTGAGAAAGCGCTTTCTGAGGTTTTATCCTCGCTGCTAGAAGCTTTACTATCCGAGGCCTGTGCTTCAGAAGATCCAGATTCACCAGCATTGAGGAGCGCACTCACTTCCGAATGCCAACGTTTAAATTCGTACTCTGCAAATAGATCGCGTAATGCTTCATTATCGGCGCTTGTCGGCATTAAGGCTTCTATATCGTAATCCAGTTCTAGGTCTACGCTAATAGTAGCTAGGGTATAAGATAGGCGAGCCTGCTCTTCATACTCTGCCATTTTCGCTGCCATCGACTTACTACCTCGAAACGACAGATCGGCAATTTTATCGAGATTTTGATATATATCGTCTATGCCGCCAATACCATTAAGAAGGGCTTGGGCACTTTTATCACCTACGCCTGGAACGCCCGGAATGTTATCAACCTTATCGCCTTTCAATGCCAAAAAGTCGATCACTAGTTCTGGCGGGATCCCGAACTTGGTTTTTACTCCTTCAACATCCATGACCTGATTAGTCATAGTATTGATAAGCGTGATGTGTTGGTTAACTAGCTGCGCCATATCTTTATCGCCGGTACTAATAACAGTATCAATACCTTTTTCGGTGGCATGTTTTGCAAAGGTGCCAATAACATCGTCGGCTTCTACACCTGGCTCAACAATTACCGGTAAGCCCATTGCTTTGATAATAGTATGAAGAGGTTCAATCTGGCTTCTCAACTCATCTGGCATGGCTGGACGGTTGGCTTTGTACTCGGGATAAATATCATCTCGAAAGGTCTTGCCTTTGGCATCAAATATCACTGCCATATGTGTTGGGTTATATTGCTTAATGAGACTTTTAAGCATGTTAACCACACCATAAATGGCCCCAGTATCCTGACCTTTTGAATTTGTTAGTGGTGGTAAACCGTGAAACGCACGAAACAGATAGGAAGAACCATCAACAAGGATAAAAGGTGACTTTTTAGATTCAGGCATAGAGGGCTACTTTTCAACAGAGATAATGAGCGCAAGGATGCCACAGGAAAGGAAAGATCGCCATATAAGGGCGCGAGATTAAAAAATGCTTGGCCTGTGGATAACTTTGTGATCTAAATTTCCAGGCGAACGGATCCGCTTGATCACAAAAAATTGTTTGATCAATACCAGATGCAAGAAAAATAAGGGAATGAAGCAATATTAGAATTACAGCGTACCTGCTACAGAACATTCCATTTTATGTGGATAACTTGGTTTGCGTATTTTTTCGTTTAACCAAATCAGCGCAATAATGTAGCATAAGAATTCACAAATAATATACGTTATGTTAAGAACTTTTTTAAAAGTTTTGGTTGTTTTATAGCCAACAATTGCATAAGTCATAAAGTACATAGTCTGGAGGAAAATATGAAGCAGGTTGCGGTCATTCTAAGTGGAAGTGGTGTTTATGATGGTGCAGAGTTACAAGAAGCCGTCTTGTCATTACTAGCGATCGAGTCTGAAGGAGCGTCGTACCAGTGCTTTGCGCCTGACGTCGACCAATTACATGTTATAAACCATTTAACAGGTGAAGTGGCAGAGGGTGAAACCAGAAACGTATTAGTTGAGTCTGCACGCATTACTCGTGGAGATATAAAGCCACTGTCAGAATGCGACGTAAGTCTTTTTGATACACTCATTTTGCCGGGTGGCTTCGGTGTTGCAAAAAATCTTTGCACTTTTGCAGTAGATGGCGCCGAGTGTTCATTCAATGAAGACGTTCTCACTGTATGCCAAGCATTTGCAAAAGCTAAAAAGCCAGCGGCTTATGCGTGTATTGCTCCGGCGCTTGCTGCAAAGGTTTATGGGAATGGCGTAAAGCTTACTATTGGTAACGATGAAGCAACTGCGCAAGGACTTAACGCTTTAGGTGCAACCCATATAGATTGCGAAGTAGATGATGTGGTTGTTGATAACGAGATGAAGTTAGTCACCAGCCCCGCTTATATGCTTGCCGAGAACGTATCGCAAGCCTATCGCAGTATTACTAAAATGGTAAAAAACAGTACTTTCAATGAAATAGACTATATAGTGTCTGTGTGAGGAGGAAAAACAAATGTTTTCCCCCTCACAATATAGCCCTATAATCGATGTGTAAGCGCTAATTGTTTTTTCGTTACACATTCGCGACTTAACAATACGAGTCACTATAAAAAGAAAGGCCATCACACAATGCACTATCGTGCCATCATTCGTATTCTAGGGTTACTCATTGCACTTTTCAGTGTAACCATGATCCCTCCTGGTATTGTCTCATTGATATATCAAGATGGAAGTGGCCTTCCTTTTACCCTCGCATTCATATTGTGTGTATTAGGGGGGATGGCATTATGGTATCCCAATAGACAGCAAAAAAATGATTTGAGAGCGCGAGAGGGCTTTTTAATTGTGGCACTGTTTTGGTCAGTGCTCGCAAGCGTTGGGGCAATTCCGCTTATTTTGCTAGAGCAACCTAGCATGACAGTAACAGACGCGTTTTTTGAATCTTTCTCAGGGCTTACTACTACTGGTGCTACAGTAATAGAGGGGATTGATTTTTTACCTCATTCCGTTCAGTTCTATCGTCAACAGCTTCAATGGCTAGGCGGTATGGGGATCATTGTGTTAGCCGTGGCTATATTACCTATCCTAGGTGTTGGGGGGATGCAGCTCTATCGTGCTGAAACACCAGGCCCGGTTAAAGATAATAAGATGACGCCGCGTATTGCCGATACGGCAAAGCATCTTTGGTATATTTACCTTTCTATTACTATCGCTTGTGCCGGGGCTTATTGGCTTGCAGGTATGAATGTCTTTGACGCAATTTGTCATGCATTCTCCACCGTCGCCATTGGAGGTTTTTCAAACCATGATGCCAGTTTAGGTTATTTTTCCAGTCCTATGGTAAACGTAGTGTGTACCGTATTTTTACTAATAGCAGCGCTTAACTTTTCACTTCACTATGCTGCAGTAAGCTCTCGTTCTATGCGTGGATATTTCAAAGATCCTGAGTTTAAAGCTTTTTTCATTATTCAGGCTACGCTGATTTCAATTTGCTTTCTTGTTCTAACCCTTTCTGGTTATTACAGTTCTGCCGAAACCGCCTTAGATCAAGCAATGATTCAAGCGGTGTCTATAAGTACAACCGCAGGTTTTGCTACCACAGACTTTTCTGTCTGGCCTACCTTTTTGCCTATTATGCTTATTTTCTCCAGTTTTATCGGCGGCTGTGCAAGCTCTACCGGCGGTGGATTAAAGGTGGTGAGAGTGTGCTTGCTGTTTTTGCAGGGTAAACGTGAGGTAGACAGGCTCATTCACCCCAAAGCTGTGTATGCAGTAAAATTTGGCGATAGAGCAATGCCCGACAAAGTGGTAGAAGCGGTATGGGGCTTCTTTTCAGCCTATGCAATTGTATTCGTACTTATCATGATAGGGCTAATTGCCACGGGGCTAGATAACTTAAGTGCCTTTACTGCCACAGCTGCCATGCTAAACAACCTTGGCCCAGGCCTAGGTAGCGTTGCTGCGAATTATGCAGAGGTAACTGATGGCGGGAAATGGTTGCTGGTGTTGGCAATGGTATTTGGGCGATTAGAAGTATTTTCGTTGCTTGTGCTATTCTCTCCAACGTTTTGGAGAAGCTAAGTTTTGTTGATAAATCGATTTCAACAAAGCACCGCTATTAACAGATAACTATTGATAAACAGCTGCCTATCTTTTTAACCGAAGAAGAAAGCGCTTGGTTGGAATAACTTCTCTACATCGCTGATATACTTTTTATCAACTAAGAATAGAATGATGTGGTCGTCGGCCTCTATCTTTGTATCACTGTGGGCAATGATCACCTGATCGTCCCGTACCACAGCGCCAATCGTAGTTCCTGGTGGTAACTTAATATCGCCAATTTGTTTGCCCACCACTTTAGAGGTATTCTCATCACCATGGGCGATTGCTTCAATTGCTTCTGCCGCGCCTCTGCGAAGTGAGTAAACGTTCACTATGTCTCCACGCCTTACATGAGTAAGAAGAGCAGATATGGTTGCCTGCTGAGGAGAGAAAGCAATATCAATTTCCCCACCCTGAACTAAGTCAACATAGGCGCCTCGTTGAATAAGCACCATTGCCTTTTTTGCGCCCATTCGCTTGGCTAGCATGGCAGACATGATGTTGGCTTCATCGTCATTAGTGACTGCGATGAACGCGTCTACCTGCTCGATATTTTCTTCGCCTAATAGTTCAGGGTCGGAGGCATCTCCGCTAAATACGATGGTTTTGTCTAAATGAGCAGCAAGGTATTTTGCGCGCTCTGCGCTAAACTCTATTAGCTTAACATTATGGTTATGCTCGAGCTTCTTCGCTAGACCTGCTCCGATTAACCCACCGCCTGCGATCATAATGCGCTTATAGCTAGACTCTAGCTTCTGTAGTTCGCTCATTACCGCACGAATATGTTTGGTTGCGGCAATAAAAAAGACTTCATCGTCTGCTTCTATCACAGTGGTGCCTAAAGGGCGAATAGGGCGTCCGCGACGATAAATTGCCGCTACCCGTGTTTCTACATTCGGCATATGATCTTTCAATGCAGACAGAGCGTGACCTACGAGCAGTCCACCATAATAAGCTTTTACAGCAACAAGGCTTGCTTTGCCCTCGGCAAACTCAACAACCTGCAGTGCGCCAGGATAGTCTATTAAGCGTTTTATTGCTTTGGTTACGAGCTGTTCGGGCGCAATGATGTGGTCGACTGGAATATCTTGTTGTTTATAAAGTTGAGCTTGGTAAATGATATATTGTTCAGAGCGAACTCGGGCTATTTTAGTGGGTGTTTTAAATAGACTGTACGCTACCTGACAGGCGAGCATATTACTTTCATCACTATTAGTAACAGCAATGAGCATATCGGCATCTTCCGCTCCAGCGCTTCGTAGCACATCAGGGTGAGAGCCAACGCCGGTGACAACTTGTAAATCGAGTCTATCTTGAAGTGAGCGCAGAATATTGGGGTCTGAGTCAATAACGGTAATCTCGTTATTCTCACCCACTAAGTTTTCAGCTAGCGTTCCACCAACCTGACCTGCACCCAAAATGATGATTTTCATCGTTATTAACTAGCCCTGTTACCTAATTGCGCAAGACGACTTTACCAGTCTAGCATAATAGAAACCATCCATTTGTTGCTCACCCGGCAGAATCTGACGACCAGGATTTTCATTGGTTTCTGTCTTAATTATTGGTTGCAAATTGGCGTCTTCCGTTTCGGCAATAAAGCGAGCAACTTGTGCCTTATTTTCTTTCGGTAGAATTGAGCATGTTGCATAAAGCAGGGTGCCACCAGGCTTTAACAACTTCCACAACGCACTCAATATCTCTCGCTGTAATGCAGCTAAATTATCTATATCGCTAGACTTTCTTAGCCAGCGAATATCGGGGTGGCGGCGAATAACTCCTGTGGCAGAGCAGGGCGCGTCTAGTAAAATACGATCGAAGAGCTCTCCGTCCCACCACTGTGATGGATTGGTAGCATCACCTTGTTTGATTTCGACACTGTGTTTGAGGCGATCCATATTTTCGTGCACTCGCTGTAATCGCTTTTCATCAGCATCAAGTGCTAAGCAGTAAGCCAACTTAGGTGCTAATTCAGCAATGTGACCCGTTTTACCGCCAGGTGCTGCGCAACAATCGAGAACTCGCTCGCCATTTTGAGGGTTGAGATAATGCGCAGCAAGTTGTGCTGCGCCGTCTTGAACGGCAAAAAAACCTTTATCAAAACCAGGCAAGGCTGTTATGTCTTCTCGTGACTTTAAAACGATCCCGTTTTCATGCTCATTGCTAAATGAAAATTCAACGTTTGCTTTTGTTAATAGCGAAGCAAAGTCATCTTTGTGTATTTGGCGAGAGTTTACCCTAAGCCAGATAGGGGCCATGTCGTTGGTAGCCTGTCTGACTGCATTGGCGTCATCGTTATATGCCGATTCTATGGCTTTAAAAAGCCACTTTGGGAGGCCGCTATTAATAATCGGATCTTCAACTGGGCGTGAGGCCAAGTCTTCTCGCTGAAAGTTTCGCAATACGGCGTTTACTAAACCTTTAAGTCCAGTTCCGCCTAAATATGATGCGGCTGCAACTGTCTCGCCCACCGCTGCGTGTTTACTTACCCTTGAAAAGGCAAGTTGATAAAGCCCCAACATGATTAAGTGTTCGAGTACTTTTTTGTTCCCTTTAAGAGGGCGGTCGAGCAGTGTTCGAAGCCAGTGTTGTAATAATGGCAGTTTTCGCATCACGCCAAGAGACATTTCTTGTAGCCATGCGTTATCGCGAACGTTGTGCCTTCTCTGAACCCTTTCTAAGCAGTCTCTAGATGACTTCCCTTGCTCAAGAATTTGATAAATAACCCACGCGCAGTCTGCGCGCAGGTTCTTTTGTTTTGGTAACGGGAGTGGTTTCACAACGAATCTACTTGATGTAATGAGCAACCTGGTTCGAACCAAGCTTTACGTGCATTAATAACGTCAGCAGCAGATAAAGGCTTTTTACCAGGAATTTGTAACAATGTTATTGTTAAGGCATCTTTGCCTGTTGCTACTGTAATGCCCGATTTATTCGCGCTTATAATTGTGCCAGGGCTCACATCAACTGAACAAGGCTCTACGAACGCTGACCATACCTTAACGTTTTGTTTCTCTACTCTCATCCACGCCACGGGCCACGGGTTAAACGCTCTGATATTTCGCTCAATTTGCTCTGCGCTTTCTTCCCAATTAATCTGAGCTTCTTCTTTGGAGAGCTTTTTCGCATAACTTGCGAGTGCGTCATCTTGTTTTTGCGGTGTTATGCTTACTAAGCGTTGCAAAACATCAATCAGCGCTATTGGACCAAGCTCAGCAAGTTTGTTGTATAAGGTTGCACTTGTATCGTTACTCTCAATGGGAAGTGTAGCTATATGAAGCATATCACCGGTGTCTAAACCTTCGTCCATTTGCATAATAGTTACGCCAGATTCAGCATCGCCAGCCCAGATTGAGCGCTGTATTGGCGCAGCTCCACGCCATTTAGGTAATATAGAGCCATGTACATTAATACATCCGTATTTAGGCGCATTTAAAACAGCTTTTGGCAGTATCAAACCGTAAGCAACCACCACCATAATGTCAGCATTGAGTTCGGCTAGAATGCGCTGTGCCTCTTCTTCTTTCAAAGATTCAGGTTGGTAAATAGGTATATGGTGTGTTTCTGCGAGCTGCTTAACTGGGCTTGCGGTTAACTTCTTTCCGCGTCCAGCAGGGCGGTCGGGCTGAGTATATACAGCGATAACCTCGTGCTCACTTTCAATAAGAGCCGCTAAGTGTTTAGCTGCAAAATCCGGGGTACCGGCAAAAATAATTCTAAGTGGCGCTGTCACGGTTTTCCTTAAGCTCTGGCTGCTAGTCTAGCTTCTTTTTCGAGCTTTTTGCGAATACGTTGACGCTTTAACGGCGAGAGGTAATCGATAAATAAAACGCCTCTAAGGTGGTCAAGCTCATGCTGAATGCAAATCGCAAGTAGCCCCTCTGCTTCTAACTCAAAGCTGTCGCCATTAGCATCAAGTGCTTTCACTGTGATAGCTTCTGCACGCTCTACTTTTGCATAGTTGCCGGGCACAGAAAGACAACCTTCTTCGCTGATTGTTGCGCCTTCTTTTCGCGTAATTTCAGGGTTAATGAAAACGCGAGGTTCGTTTTGTTCCTCTGACACATCCATCACCACAACCTGAACGTGACGATCTACTTGGGTAGCGGCAAGACCGATACCTTTTTCGTCTTTCATTGTTTCAAACATGTCTGAAACAAGTTGCTTAATTTCGTCGTTCACGTTGTCGACCGGCTTTGCTACCGTGCGAAGACGTTCGTCGGGAAAACTTAATACATCTAATATTGCCATTTGTCGCTTACTTTGCCTTTTCGCTGTATAAATTCATATACGATCTATTTACCAACGCACTTTACAGTGCCAATTTACTTACTATTCTAACGTATAACACAGACTTTAGTGCAGTTTTTTGCCATAGTCCTTTAAGAACACGCGTAACTGTCGATATAGTGGTATTGTCTTAAAAAGCAACAATAAGCGACAGCGAAACTTTTGCGGGAATCTAATTTGAATATGCGATTAAAAAAATATGGGCAATTAATAATAGCTGCAACGTTGGCATTTCTAACTTTGCCTGTGCTCGCCCTGCAGCTCAAAGACAGTGCTCCGCAAACTTACACGGTAAAACGCGGTGATACGTTATGGGATATCGCAACTATTTTTCTCAACAAGCCGTGGCTATGGCCTGAGTTATGGAGAACGAATACACAAATCGACAACCCTCACTTAATCTATCCCGGCGATGTTATTATTGTGGGCATGATAGACGGCGAACCCGTGTTTTCAATCCAGCGTGACAAACCCTTTCTTTCGCTTTCTCCCCAGGCTGAAAAGCGAGTAAAACCGTCGCCTATAGATACATTGGATTGGAGTGCTATTGCACCGTATATAAATCAACACACCATCATTGATTTAGACAGCTTCGATATGATGCCAAGGGTGTTAGGAAATAAAGACGCGAATGTGCGCTTTGCCGCTGATGATTTGGTTGTCAGTGAGCCGAATTTCAATACTACTGAACAGTTACACGTAGTGAGAAAGCAATCTATCATCAAAAACCTCGATGGAAGAGTATTAGGGGTGCAGGTTTCTCACGTAGCTGATGCCCAGGTATTTACAGAGTCGATAGATGACGACTCGATGCTACTGTCGCTTACTCAGTCTACCCAAGAGACGAATTTGGGAGACAAGTTGTTCGAGGGGAACTTTTCCCATGAGAAAAGCTTAGTGTTAAAACCGGCTACAGTGCAGAGAGGCTTCGTTATCGGTGATGTTCACGATCACGATTTATTGGGAAAATACGATGTGATTATTCTCGATTTGGGTGACTCGGAAGTAGAACCCGGTACCGTAATGGGCATTTATGCAAAGGGCCCCTCTATCATCAACGACGATACGCCTAAATACGTTACCAACTCACAAATACAAAGCGGGCGTGAGTGGCTTATTAATGCAGTAGAGCAGCCGGCCCTTAAAGTGGGAGAGGTCATAATCTACAAAACTTTTAGCGCGGCAAGCTATGGCTTAATCACCCGAGCAAACACAGGTATAAAACGCGGCTTTATAGTCGCAAATCCATAACGCGACATATGATAATTGCCGCGCTAACTACGGAGCGGCAATGCATCATTCTTCAAGTACCCTTTCCAAAAATGCAGCAGCATGGCTTCGTCTAGCTTCCTCATACAGCATAGCGACGAAAAAGTGGTTAGCGCTGTTAGCTAGCTTATCTTGTAGGCCTGAAGATCTATTCAATGTTAACCCTGAGCGTTCTCTGCCAGAAAATGCTAAAACCTTATTGAACAAAGTTTGCGAGAAGTCGGTTGAAAAAGCATTAATATGGTTAGACGAAGCATCCGAAAATAAAATGATCACTTTCGGTTGTTGCGATTACCCAGATATGCTCGCAAGTTTAGATAATCCACCTCTCGTAATTTTCGTTAAAGGTAATGCGTCGCTGTTGCAACAGTCGCAAATAGCGATGGTAGGTAGTCGTCGAGCAAGCTTTCAAGGCAAGAAAACAGCTGAAGAGATGGCAGCAGCGCTTTCTATCAAAGGCATTACAGTAACAAGCGGCATGGCGCTTGGTATAGATGCAGCATCGCATAAAGGCGCTTTACATGGATGCGGTAAAACCATTGCAGTAATGGGCACAGGACCAGATTCTATTTACCCTTTTAAACACAAATCACTACATTCTGATATTCTTGCAGCTGAAGGTGCTATTATTACAGAGTTCTTCCCCGGTATTCCTGCCAAAGCTTGGCATTTTCCAAGGAGAAATAGAATCATTGCAGCAATGTCTTTAGGTACGCTGGTGGTAGAGGCAAAAATTCAAAGCGGTACCTTGATAACAGCAAATATGGCCGCAGATCTGGGGCGAGATGTTTTTGCTATTCCCGGGAGTATTTTTAATACGCATGCCCAAGGATGTCATTGGTTAATTCAACAGGGCGCTAAATTAGTTACGAATGTTAATGACATTTTCGACGAATTAGCCATTGAGGCGTTACCTGAAAAAGAGAGTAGGTGCGTTGAAAGTGAAAAAAGTGAATTGAATAGCTTGGCAACTGATAAATTATTAGCTAGTGTGGATTACGACGTTACCGCAATAGATGTTATAGCGCAGCGCGGCTCCATGCCTGTCCAGCAGGCCATGGCATTATTACTAGAATACGAGTTGTGCGATTTAGTAACTGCTGTCCCTGGCGGTTACATTAAATTGAGGGGCAATTAAAATGTTCGATATCCTCATGTATCTGTTTGAAAATTTCATCCATAGTGAGACTGAAATACGTGTCGATCAAGATGAACTGACCGACGAGTTAGTGCGGGCTGGTTTTCATCATGATGAGATATATAAGGCGCTCGCGTGGTTAGAAAAATTAGCTGCTTTGCAAGAAACAGACATTAAGCCTTATTTTTGTAAGGGAATTAATACAAGTTTAAGCCGCATTTACACGCATGAAGAGCAAATGCGTTTAGACGTAGAGTGCAGAGGCTTTCTTATGTTCCTTGAGCAAGTTAACGTGCTCGATGCTTCTACTCGAGAAATGGTCATCGATCGAGTAATGGAAATAGATTCTAACGAATTCTGTCTAGAAGATTTAAAGTGGGTTGTGCTTATGGTGCTGTTTAATGTACCAGGAAAAGAAAAAGCGTATGCCCAAATGGAAGATTTGCTTTTTGAAGAGCCAGACGGCGTTCTTCATTAATGCACTCCAATGATAAGCCAGTAGCCGCCCTACAGTATTGCAGTGGTGGCTTTTATCATTACGCAGTTATCCACGTTATCCCACCATGCCTAAAATAGACCACTCGTTATTTTCAGCAAATGAGCACGCACTAGAAGACAGTTTTGGTGATTGTCCTGACTGCGGTAAGCCGTTACATATAAAAAATAGCAAAAGCGGTCCGTTTATTGGTTGCACTGCTTATCCTGCCTGTAATTTCAGTAAACCCTTACACGATAATCAAACCACCCTACTCAAAACGTTAGACGGAGTAACGTGTCCTGATTGCTCATCAGAGCTGGGAATTAAGAAAGGCCGCTATGGTATGTTTATTGGCTGTACCAATTTTCCAGTTTGCCACTTCATTGCACCGCTTAAGCAACAAGAAGAAACCCACGTTCATTGTCCAAAATGTAAAGTGGGTGAATTAATTTCCCGCACCAGCAAATATGGGAAACAGTTTTTTGCCTGTAATCATTATCCCAAATGCAGATATGTGCTAAATTCTGAACCCATCAATGAAGCGTGTCCAGAATGTGGTTGGGGCGTATTAATTCACAAAAAAAGTGAATATGCATGCCCTCAGCCTTTATGCGGCTTTAAAAAATAAACATCACTTAGAGATAACAAACAATGTCTGATACCCAAAACGGGAGCGTAGATATATACAGCCCGGATGACGAAGGGGCAGCTAGCAGCGATCCTATTGTTGAAGCATTTCACGCCGGTAAGCTTTTGGTGTATCCCACAGAGGCCGTTATGGGCATTGGATGTGACCCAGATAACAAAGCCGCAGTGGATTTCCTACTGAAGACAAAGCAGCGCCCTGTAGAAAAGGGCGTTATTCTGATTGCTGCTAACTATAGTCAGTTGCTTCCCTATGTCGATGACGAGGCGGTGCCACAACACCGGCGTACTGACATATTTTCAAGTTGGCCTGGTGCCATAACCTGGTTATTACCTAAGTCGAAAACGGCTCCTGAGTGGCTAACGGGCTCTCATGATAAAATTGCAGTTCGAGTGACAAATCACGCTGTAGTCACAGGTCTGTGTAATAAACTAGGCAAACCTATTGTTTCTACCAGCGCAAACTTAGCAGGGCAGCCACCGGCCCGTTCTATCGAAGAAGCGAGAGATATATTTGGCAACTCTGTTACTTATGTTGATGGCGAAGTAGGAGGGAATGACAAACCCAGCACGATAAGAGATGGAGACACAGGAGAAATAATCAGATCATGAT
This sequence comes from Alteromonas sp. MB-3u-76, assembly GCF_002831605.1. Lineage (NCBI taxonomy): Bacteria > Pseudomonadati > Pseudomonadota > Gammaproteobacteria > Alteromonadales > Alteromonadaceae > Alteromonas > Alteromonas sp. MB-3u-76. The sequence goes on from NZ_CP025115.1 coordinate 28,040, forward strand.
GTCAGCAGAATTACTTGATGGCAAAAATGCCGCCGAGGTTATTGAAGCAGTAAAGTCTTATCTACTAAACCTGCAAGATACTATCTGCCAAACTATAGAGTTGGCCGATGGTAAGGGACAATTTGCTGAAGACAGCTGGGTTCGAGAAGAAGGCGGCGGCGGTCGCTCTCGTGTCATGAAAAATGGCAATGTGGTTGAGCAGGGTGGGGTAAACTTCTCCCATGTATTTGGTAGCCAAATGCCAGCATCTGCAACGGCTAATCGCCCAGAATTGGCTGGCAGGAATTTTCAGGCAATGGGGGTATCATTGGTTATTCATCCTCATAATCCTTATGTGCCTACGTCTCACGCCAATGTTCGCTTTTTTATTGCAGAAAAAGAGGGCGAATCACCCATTTGGTGGTTTGGTGGTGGATTTGACCTCACGCCGTTTTATCCTTTCAAAGAAGATGTTCAACATTGGCACGACACCGCTAAAAAGTTGTGCTTGCCTTTTGGAGACGATATTTACTCGAAATATAAAAAGTGGTGCGACGACTATTTTTATCTCAAGCATCGCAATGAAACTCGTGGCGTTGGAGGACTGTTTTTTGACGACCTGAATGAGTGGGGGTTTGACCAATCATTTGCCTTTATGCAGGCAGTGGGTAACGGATATATTGATGCCTATGTGCCCATTATTGAGCGACGAAAAAATACTGCGTATGGTGAGAGAGAGCGAGACTTTCAGCTTTACCGGAGAGGACGCTACGTAGAGTTTAACTTAGTGTTCGACCGCGGCACGCTATTTGGCTTACAGACCGGGGGGAGAACCGAGTCTATTCTAATGTCTATGCCGCCATTAGCGCGCTGGGAATATTGTTATTCTCCGGCCTCTGGCAGTGCAGAAGCAAAATTAACAGATTGGTTGAAGCCAACAGACTGGTAACGAAAGCTGAGTTGTTGTCATTAGTCTTAACTAATCCAATTATCATGCGAGCTTTTTACGCACAAAGTGAAGCGTAGCCGTGTTGAAAGCCCCCTCGGCTACGTGTTTTCAACCTTCTCTTTTGATCTAAATCAACATTGAATCTGAAGCGTATTCAGTAGCTAGCGAAACTTGCGCTAGATCAACACCTCTCGTACTACAGGCGTTAAAGTGGCGCCATCTTATTTAAATACACGAGAGACACACTATGCGCACACAAACTATATCAGCAATCTGTCTTGCTCTAGCGGCTGTTGCTCCGTTCGCTAATGCTCATCAACAAGGTGACTGGCTTGTTCGAGGCGGTTTAACAACTGTAGCGCCAGACGAATCTACCTCTAATATTGTTGCGGGTGGCGCCGACTTGGGCGTTGCGTTGAATATCGGAAACGATACGCAGCTTGGTCTTAACATAGCCTACTTTGTTACAGACAACATCAATATTGAATTGCTTGCAGCGACGCCGTTCAAACACGATGTTGAGTTTTCAGTGGCCGATCCATTGGGCACTGGCAATAAGCTTGGTGAGGTAACACACCTTCCGCCAACATTAACCGCTAACTACTATTTCAACGATGCCAGCTCAGCATTTCAACCTTATGTTGGCGCGGGCATTAACTACACGTTTATCTTCGACGAAGAATTTACTTCGGCAAATAGCCAAGCTGGCCTGAGCGATTTATCACTGGATAATTCTTTTGGCTTATCTGCTCAAGTGGGTATGGATTATATTGTTGATGACAAATGGCATGTAAACGCGTCGGTTCGCTTTATCGATATTGACACAGAAGCCAGCTTTAAAGTTGGTGAAGCCAGCGGTGCGGTAAACGATATAGAAATTGACCCTTGGGTTTATACTGTGTCGGTTGGTTATACTTTCTAACCAAACGCAATGCTATGCAACTGCGAAATATGCCAAAAAGAGCATAAACCGTTAAAAAGTCTGCGCGTCACTGAGTTTGCCTCTATTTGATTTTTATCTTTTAGGACAATACGGTTCAGTAACGCGCTTTTTTATTTTGAATTAATCATATGGCTAGACAGTTGCTCTAATGCCTGAAGCAGCTTGTTCGCAAGCATAATGTCATCTGTAGTAGAAAACATTGCCTTTCTCATGCAGTACATCCATTGCTCTTTTAAAGCTGGAGTGACATTAAAAGGCAAATGGCGAGCTCTCAATCTAGGGTGGCCGAATTGCTGTTGATAGTCATCGGGACCTCCCATCCATAAACTCAAGTAAAGAAAGAATACGTGCCGTATTCTATCAAGAGGCATTGGATGCATAGCCAGTAACTCTGCGGCTAGTGGATCGGTTTCCATTACATCATAAAACCTATTTGCTAGTTCTCGAACTTTCTCCTCTCCACCTATGCGGTAATATGGTGTAGTCTCATCTACGCGGTTTTCGCCCTTTCGTTTTATATTAAAGAAGTTACGTATTCCCATGAAAAAATTCGCCGTATTTGGAAATCCTATTGAGCAGAGTTTATCACCAACCATTCATCAAATGTTTGCTGAACAATGTGAAGAGGTCATTTCATATGAAAAAATATTAGCGCCAGTTGATGGCTTCGTTGAAAAGGCGTCATCGTTTTTGGCACAACCAGAGGCGGTTGGTTGTAACGTTACTATGCCGTTTAAACTCGATGCGTTTAATATGGCAAATATAGATGACCAGGCAGCGCAAGACGCACAGGCCGCAAACACGCTGATGAAGTGTCCGGATGGTTCGATTAAAGGTTTCAATACAGACGGCGTTGGGTTAGTTAATGATTTGTTGAACAACAATGTACAGCTCGAGAATAAGCGTGTGCTGTTAATTGGCGCGGGTGGTGCGGCACGTGGCGTAATATCTCCCTTATTAGAAGCTTCAGTTGCTCAGTTAATCATTACCAATAGAACATTAGAAAAAGCGCAGCAAATTTCCGCGGCCGTGAGCAACTCAAATTTAGATGTCGTTGCGCTAGATGATATTGCCGCTATAAAGCCGCATATAACTATTAATTCAACGGCTGCGAGTTTGCATCAAGAGTTACCCTGCCATATGTCTGAAGCACTATTAGATGAATGCGAAGTTGTTTACGACATGGTTTATAAAAACTCGCCGACCGTGTTTATGCAAGAGGCGCATAAATATGGAGTCAAAAAGCGTTTAGACGGCTTGGGCATGTTAGTTGAGCAAGCTGCTGCTGCATTTTCTATATGGACTGGAAAACAGCCAAAAACTAATGCCATAGTGAACAAGGTCCGTGAGCTTATAAATAACCAGTGACATACAGAACGAGTAAACGCTATTTGTAAAAAGAGCGCAGAGAATCTTTAGAATATAAAAATAGCCTTCTACAGATAGTATTGAATAAGAAGGCGTAAGTTCAATAGTGCTTGTATGGCTAGCAAACGGCTATTTGGTATCTTCGATATATTCGTCTTTCAAAATAACGTAGTTAATAGCAGATTGTTTAAGGAACGCCGATTCACTTTCCTTAAGGGGGCGTTTCTTTTGCATTGGATTTCCAACATAAAGGTATCCGCTTTCTAAACGCTTGTTAGGAGGCACCAGGGTACCCGCACCTATAAACACATCGTCCTCCACAATAGCGCCATCCATGATTATCGCGCCCATACCAACAAGTATTCGATTTCCCAGCTGGCAGCCGTGAAGCATGCATTTATGACCTACGGTAACATCATCGCCTATAATAAGGGGAAACCCGTCGGGATTCTGCGTAGAGCGGCGAGTAACGTGCAGTACTGTGCCGTCTTGAATATTAGTTCTATTTCCAATCTGAATTTTGTTAACGTCTCCCCGTCCGGCAACTAACGGCCATATGCTGCTGTCGTTACCAAGAGATACGTCTCCCACTAACACAGACGACTCATCAATATAACAACGTTCACCTATATTTGGTGCTACTGATTTGTACGTGCGTAAAGCCACAATATTCTTCCTCATTTAAAATCGTAGGGTGTAGGTAAGGTTACGCCAACTGTAAATGAATAATAATAGCTGTCGACTATTTTGACCGTTTTAGTACGTTAAGAGGCTTATGTTTTAAGTTAGCGAACCAAAATAGTAATGCTAAGTCTCATACGAACAGCCAATTATCAACAAAAATAGTTTGATTATTGTTCGTTGTGTAGGATATTTAAGCGAAAAACCGAAATATGACACTTTTTTTAAAATACTTGTTGACGTGAGCGCTCAGATCCCTAAAATGCGCATCCGCTTCGGGGGAAAAGCCAAACGGCAGACACCGCGAAGTTAGTCTCTACTACCTTTGTAAGGCAGTAAAGACGGGAGTTTCGAAGTTAGCTTTAAGAAAATAAATTTTCAAAAGGTGTTGACAGTAAAAACTTCCAGCGTATAATGCGCACCTCACTCGAACAGGGTGAGTCACCAAGAAGCAACGGCTTACGGTGAGATAGCGACGAAGTCGCTATGTTCTTTAACAATTTAGACAAGACAATCTGTGTGGGCACTCGTTAAGAGTGTCTATACGACGATTCATAATTCGATATATTTAATTGAAGAGTTTGATCATGGCTCAGATTGAACGCTGGCGGCAGGCCTAACACATGCAAGTCGAACGGTAGCAGGATGTGCTTGCACATCGCTGACGAGTGGCGGACGGGTGAGTAATGCTTGGGAACTTGCCTTTGCGAGGGGGATAACAGTTGGAAACGACTGCTAATACCGCATAACGTCTACGGACCAAACGGGGCTTAGGCTCCGGCGCAGAGAGAGGCCCAAGTGAGATTAGCTAGTTGGTGAGGTAAAGGCTCACCAAGGCGACGATCTCTAGCTGTTCTGAGAGGAAGATCAGCCACACTGGGACTGAGACACGGCCCAGACTCCTACGGGAGGCAGCAGTGGGGAATATTGCACAATGGGGGAAACCCTGATGCAGCCATGCCGCGTGTGTGAAGAAGGCCTTCGGGTTGTAAAGCACTTTCAGTTGTGAGGAAAAGTGAGTAGTTAATACCTGCTCACCGTGACGTTAGCAACAGAAGAAGCACCGGCTAACTCCGTGCCAGCAGCCGCGGTAATACGGAGGGTGCGAGCGTTAATCGGAATTACTGGGCGTAAAGCGCACGCAGGCGGTTTGTTAAGCTAGATGTGAAAGCCCCGGGCTCAACCTGGGACGGTCATTTAGAACTGGCAGACTAGAGTCTTGGAGAGGGGAGTGGAATTCCAGGTGTAGCGGTGAAATGCGTAGATATCTGGAGGAACATCAGTGGCGAAGGCGACTCCCTGGCCAAAGACTGACGCTCATGTGCGAAAGTGTGGGTAGCGAACAGGATTAGATACCCTGGTAGTCCACACCGTAAACGCTGTCTACTAGCTGTTTGTGACTTTAAGTCGTGAGTAGCGAAGCTAACGCGATAAGTAGACCGCCTGGGGAGTACGGCCGCAAGGTTAAAACTCAAATGAATTGACGGGGGCCCGCACAAGCGGTGGAGCATGTGGTTTAATTCGATGCAACGCGAAGAACCTTACCTACACTTGACATGCAGAGAACTTTCCAGAGATGGATTGGTGCCTTCGGGAACTCTGACACAGGTGCTGCATGGCTGTCGTCAGCTCGTGTCGTGAGATGTTGGGTTAAGTCCCGCAACGAGCGCAACCCTTGTCCTTAGTTGCCAGCATTTAGTTGGGCACTCTAAGGAGACTGCCGGTGACAAACCGGAGGAAGGTGGGGACGACGTCAAGTCATCATGGCCCTTACGTGTAGGGCTACACACGTGCTACAATGGCATTTACAGAGGGAAGCGAGACAGTGATGTGGAGCGGACCCCTTAAAGAATGTCGTAGTCCGGATTGGAGTCTGCAACTCGACTCCATGAAGTCGGAATCGCTAGTAATCGCAAGTCAGAATATTGCGGTGAATACGTTCCCGGGCCTTGTACACACCGCCCGTCACACCATGGGAGTGGGATGCAAAAGAAGTAGTTAGTTTAACCTTCGGGAGAACGATTACCACTTTGTGTTTCATGACTGGGGTGAAGTCGTAACAAGGTAACCCTAGGGGAACCTGGGGTTGGATCACCTCCTTACCAAAAACGTCGAAAGACGCCTTGATGCAGTGCCTACACAGATTGTTTTGTTCGTTAGAACAAGATTATGTTCTTTAACAATTTGGAAAGCTGATATTAATAGTAATCAATCAGAAGAGTAATTGAGAAGTCGAAAGACGCACTTTTTACTCTACTTGACTTGAATTGCTTGTTATCTAAAAGCGCTGAAAAGCGTGCCAATCGGCAAGCCGATTAGCAAGAAGATAGCAAGGCAATTCTTCCGATTAGCTTGTCATGCATACAACATTACCCTTGTCCGATTTCAAAAGGCGGACATGAGGCCGATACTCAAGGCTTTTTAGGGTTGTATGGTTAAGTGACGAAGCGTATACGGTGGATGCCTTGGCAGTTAGAGGCGATGAAGGACGTGTAAGTCTGCGAAAAGCTGTGGTGAGCCGACAAAATGCATTTGAGCCACAGATGTCCGAATGGGGAAACCCACCTGTTTACAGGTATCGTTACATGAATACATAGTGTAACGAGGCGAACGAGGGGAACTGAAACATCTAAGTACCCTTAGGAAAAGAAATCAATTGAGATTCCCCTAGTAGCGGCGAGCGAACGGGGAGCAGCCCTTAAGCTGTTTAGTGTGTAGTGGAATCCTTTGGGAAGAGGAGCGATACAGGGTGATAGCCCCGTACACGTAGCGTGCTTTACAGTGAAATCGAGTAGGTCGGGACACGTGTTATCTTGACTGAATATGGGGGGACCATCCTCCAAGGCTAAATACTCCTAACTGACCGATAGTGAACCAGTACCGTGAGGGAAAGGCGAAAAGAACCCCTGTGAGGGGAGTGAAATAGAACCTGAAACCGTATACGTACAAGCAGTGGGAGCCCCATCACTAAGTGCCTTTAGTGATGTGACTCACAAAGCATAATAGCCAGTTTGATTTAACGTCAACGTTGACCTGCGAAGCAGCCAACGGTAAACCGCAAAAAATCAAGCAGGGTGCTTAGTGATGGGGTGACTGCGTACCTTTTGTATAATGGGTCAGCGACTTATATTTAGTAGCAAGGTTAAGCGAATAGCGGAGCCGTAGCGAAAGCGAGTGTTAACTGCGCGTTGAGTTGCTAGGTATAGACCCGAAACCCGGTGATCTAGCCATGGGCAGGTTGAAGGTTGAGTAACATCAACTGGAGGACCGAACCGACTGACGTTGAAAAGTCAGCGGATGACTTGTGGCTGGGGGTGAAAGGCCAATCAAACCGGGAGATAGCTGGTTCTCCCCGAAATCTATTTAGGTAGAGCCTCGGACGAATTCCATTGGGGGTAGAGCACTGTTAAGGCTAGGGGGTCATCCCGACTTACCAACCCTTTGCAAACTCCGAATACCAATGAGAACTATCCGGGAGACACACGGCGGGTGCTAACGTCCGTCGTGGAGAGGGAAACAACCCAGACCGCCAGCTAAGGTCCCAAAATATTGCTAAGTGGGAAACGATGTGGGAAGGCATAGACAGCTAGGAGGTTGGCTTAGAAGCAGCCACCCTTTAAAGAAAGCGTAATAGCTCACTAGTCGAGTCGGCCTGCGCGGAAGATGTAACGGGGCTAAGCAATATACCGAAGCTGCGGCAGCACAGTTTACTGTGCTGGGTAGGGGAGCGTTGTGTAAGTGGATGAAGGTGAGTTGTAAAGCTTGCTGGACATATCACAAGTGCGAATGCTGACATGAGTAACGATAATGGGAGTGAAAAACTCCCACGCCGGAAGACCAAGGTTTCCTGTCCCATGCTAATCAGGGCAGGGTAAGTCGGCCCCTAAGGCGAGGCAGAAATGCGTAGTCGATGGGAAACGGATTAATATTTCCGTACTTGTATAATCAGTGATGGAGGGACGGAGAAGGCTAGGCAAGCTTGGCGTTGGTTGTCCAAGTGAAAGTGAGTAGGCTGCGTATTTAGGTAAATCCGGATACGCTCTTTAAAAGAGAAAGGCCGAGACACGAGACGAGCTCCCAAGGGAGTGAAGTTGTTGATGCCCTGCTTCCAGGAAAAGCTTCTAAACTTATGATTATATGAACCGTACCCCAAACCGACACAGGTGGTCAGGTAGAGAATACTAAGGCGCTTGAGAGAACTCGGGTGAAGGAACTCGGCAAAATTGTACCGTAACTTCGGGAGAAGGTACGCCTCTGTTTGTGAACACTTCGCGTGGTAAGCAAATGGAGGCCGCAGTGACCAGGTGGCTGGGACTGTTTATTAAAAACACAGCACTCTGCAAACTCGTAAGAGGACGTATAGGGTGTGACACCTGCCCGGTGCCGGAAGGTTAATTGATGGGGTTAGCGTAAGCGAAGCTCTTGATCGAAGCCCCGGTAAACGGCGGCCGTAACTATAACGGTCCTAAGGTAGCGAAATTCCTTGTCGGGTAAGTTCCGACCTGCACGAATGGTGTAACCATGGCCACGCTGTCTCCACCCGAGACTCAGTGAAATTGAAATCGCAGTGAAGATGCTGTGTACCCGCACCTAGACGGAAAGACCCCGTGAACCTTTACTACAGCTTGGCACTGAACATTGAACCTACATGTGTAGGATAGGTGGGAGGCTTCGAAGCACAGTCGCTAGATTGTGTGGAGCCGTCCTTGAAATACCACCCTTGTATGTTTGATGTTCTAACATTGGTCCCTTATCGGGATTGTGGACAGTGTCTGGTGGGTAGTTTGACTGGGGCGGTCTCCTCCCAAATAGTAACGGAGGAGCACGAAGGTTAGCTAATCACGGTCGGACATCGTGAGGTTAGTGCAATGGCATAAGCTAGCTTAACTGCGAGACAGACACGTCGAGCAGGTACGAAAGTAGGTCATAGTGATCCGGTGGTTCTGTATGGAAGGGCCATCGCTCAACGGATAAAAGGTACTCCGGGGATAACAGGCTGATACCGCCCAAGAGTTCATATCGACGGCGGTGTTTGGCACCTCGATGTCGGCTCATCACATCCTGGGGCTGAAGTCGGTCCCAAGGGTATGGCTGTTCGCCATTTAAAGTGGTACGCGAGCTGGGTTTAGAACGTCGTGAGACAGTTCGGTCCCTATCTGGTGTGGGCGTTGGATGATTGATGGGAGCTGCTCCTAGTACGAGAGGACCGGAGTGGACGAACCGCTGGTGTTCGGGTTGTCATGCCAATGGCATTGCCCGGTAGCTACGTTCGGAACGGATAACCGCTGAAAGCATCTAAGCGGGAAGCCGGCCCAAAGATGAGTCATCCCTGACCTTTAAGGTCTGGAAGGGTTGTTATAGACGATGACGTTGATAGGCAGGGTGTGGAAGCGTTGTAAGGCGTTAAGCTAACCTGTACTAATTGCCCGAGAGGCTTAACCATACAACGCCTAAAAGGCTTCGAAGAGAAGTTGGCGTTGTAAGCAAATTGATAAGCAAATCGATAGGATGTGACAAACAACACTATGTACTGTTGGTCCTCCTTGCGCAAAAGTCATGATAAAAAGCAATCATGATTTTGCACTACAAGTAGAGTGAAAAGTAAGTTACTCACTGATTGAATTAATATCAAACTTTCCTAAATTGTTATCAGTTTTATCCTGGCAGCCATAGCGATACGGTACCACCTGACTCCATTCCGAACTCAGAAGTGAAACGTATTAGCGCCGATGGTAGTGTGGGGTCTCCCCATGTGAGAGTAGGACACTGCCAGGTCCCATTAAGAAAAACCCGCCTAACGGCGGGTTTTTTGCTTTCTAGCATCCCAAAAATCATAAACGGGGTCAGATCCACATTAAGCACTCCTTCACAGCCTAGCGATACCCTCCTTAGAGACTTAAAGTGATGCTAGCCCACGCTAGAGCCTACCTCCTAACAGGTAAGTGTGCTAATGCGGATCTGACCCTCTTTATCAATTCTAAAAATGGTATGCGTAAGAGAGGTTAAGAAAGTCCAGACCTGGATTGTCACTGTTTAACCCGCCATTTGAAAAGTGCATGTATCTGATTGCAACATCTTGGCTTTCATCTAGTTCCATGAGAAGCCCTAGCCTGTCTTCAAATTGGTAATTTGACCCAATATCTTTACCAGCGACTTCCTGATCCCCAATATAGCTAGCGCCAATGCCTGCTTCTAGGTAAAGAGGATACTTATCAGCAATGTCCGTTATTTGTTTCATGAAAACTGGGGTAATAGATACTGCATAGCTGGTGCTTCTTGTATTGGTCTCACCGTACTCCCACACTACAGCACTGGCTTCCCAATATAATTTGATGTCGCCAAACCATGATGTGGCGATATCTTGAGTGATAGGGCGATAAGCAAATCTAACACCGTCAATGCCGTCGAAGCCATGCATGTAGTCAGCACTAACTGTTTGTTTTGCACAAAGTGGCGCAGCGTTTAATAGTAGAGTAGAGAAAAGCGAAAAATAGAATAACGGTGAATGACGTTTCATAGGAACTCCTTAATTATAAGAAGTGTAAGCAAGATAGCTTCCAAAATTAAACCCTCATAAAATCAGAGGTTTAGGTCTTTTCGAGTTGGAGTCTAAATATGCAGTGAAGTGTAATTTACTGATCAATATGCAGTTTTTACACGTGGTAACGTGAAGTTTTTGAGTGTAGGTTTTAAAGAGCTAATTGTTGGCAGGAGCCTCTTTTAACCATACCTCATCAGGCGCTAAGCCTTGCTCACGCATCAAAATAGGATATAGCTCGGAGAGGTAAGCGATTTCGTACTTTTCAATAATGCTCGCAATCAGCGTTGGGTTAGTTGCAATAAAAGTATTTAATTCATCAATGACTTTCTTGTTATTAAGAGTGGATAGAGAAAAAGGAACTTCATTATGTGGAAGTGTGAGATCTAAAGTGATGTCATCATATCGAGACAGGCGACTAATAGAGTGGCGAGCCACGTTGTATTCTAAATCTAGCGCATCAACTCTTTCTTGTTGCAGCAAAGCTAACCCTTGTGGAATATCCTGAACAGCGGTTAGTTGCGTATCACCGTTATTAATTCTCTGCTGCCAGTTAACTGGAGTAAACCCAAGGGGCATGGCAAGTTGCTTAATAGAATCTATCCCTTTACCGGCCTTGCCTTTTTTTACCATAGTGCCTGTTACGGTATAAGTTAACGGCAACGAAAAAGTTTTATCGTCGGTGTTGGTTATACTGTTATACCACCTTGGGTTGTCTGGGTAGACAAAATCGATATTGCCTTTGGCTAGTTCCATCTGAAGCCGTCTTATGGGCAAGCTTACATAAATAAATTCATGGTCTGATGCTTCAGAAAAAGCTTCTAAAATTGCCCAGCCAACGCCTTTATCAACATCAGACTCAAAATCATAATGAGGAAAATAAGTTAAGTTTTGTGCTCCAACAATAAAGCGCTCGGCTAGTGCGTAAGATGAGCATAATAAACCGCATATGATAAAAAGGCTTGCTGCTATCCGTTGCTTCATTTAACACTCCAGAATGAAAATACTTGTATGGCACGTCAGCATATCTATAACTAAAATAACCCATCTTAATGAAAATCTCGAGATGGAATAGCGATTGTTTCCAGCCAAGGTGTTCTATCAATAAGCTTACCGGCAATAACATGTATAACGCCCTCTTTAGAATGCTCAACAATACCGTTAACTTGTAGAAGCTTCGCTTTTAAAAACACCTGTTGCTGAGCTCTGGCTGTTGCTTGCCACACTACTACGTTTATATTGCCAGTGTCATCTTCAAGGGTAAGAAAGGTAACACCTGAAGCTGTGCCAGGCGCTTGTCTTCCAGTAACGGCACCAAGAATACTTACTACCGATCTGTTGTGTTTGCCTGCAAGAGCGTTAGCCCAACTGATACGGCTAAGATCTTTCGCCTGCCTCAGTAAGGATATAGGGTGTCTGCTAACCGATAATCCCGTTGAGGCATAGTCTTCAAGTAGGTTCTGCGCTTCTGAGGGAGCATGACCCAGCAGCGGTTTTTCAACTTTGCTGTTATCATAAACGCTATCAATTTCTTGATAACAAGTGTCGCCATCAAAAAGTGGCAGGCTACCTTGGCTGTCCATCATTTGCCAACGAGTTTCGTATCTATTGCCAGATATCAAACGAAACGCATCAGCGCTTGCTAGCGCCTCAAGCTCATTACTGCGTAAGTTTAACTGCCGAACTTGGTTTACCGTGGAAAACCCCTTTTTAGGCCGCTGCTGCACTACGATTTCTGCGCTTTCTTTACTTAATCCTTTAACGAGTATGAGGCCAAGTTGTAACTGCTTTTGGCCGTTTTCTACTACCATAAGATGCTCTACAGCAGAGTTATTAATACAAGGAGGGTAAACGGTAATACCGTGGCGTTTTGCGTCTTGTACTAACTGAGATGGAGTGTAAAACCCCATTGGCCAACTATTGAGAAGTGCAGTATAGAACTCTACTGGGAAATAAAACTTTAACCAACAAGAAACATACGCAAGCACAGCAAATGAAGCTGAGTGAGATTCTGGAAACCCATAACCAGCAAAGCCTTTAATCTGCTCAAAAAGGTTATGTGCAAAGCCGCTATCGTAGCCTTTATCCGTCATACCTTTGATTAATTTATCTCTGAACTCAAAAATACGACCATCTTTTTTCCAGCTTGCCATCGCTCTTCGCAATTGGTCTGCTTCTCCACCGCTAAACCCAGCGGCTACCATAGCAAGCTGAATAACCTGCTCCTGAAAAATAGGAACGCCCATGGTTCGCGATAATACTTTCTCAACGTCCTTTGATGGGTAACTAACAACTTCGTTGCCATGGCGCCTAATGAGGTAAGGGTGCACCATATCGCCTTGAATGGGACCTGGCCTGACAATGGCTATTTGCACAACAAGATCGTAATACTTACGTGGCTTTAGTCGCGGTAGCATCGACATTTGAGCACGAGACTCGATTTGAAATACGCCTACCGTATCGGCTTGGCAAATCATATCAAAAACCTGTTTGTCGTCGCCTAATTTAGTAATAAAAGGAATACTCACTTCCACAGGGAATTGCTTATTAATGAGTTCAAATGTGCGTCGTATCGCGCTGAGCATTCCCAGCGCGAGTACATCTACTTTAAGCAAGCCAAGGGCTTCTATATCGTCCTTGTCCCATTGAATAATTGTTCGCTCTGGCATAGCCGCATTTTCAACGGGAACAAGTTCATAGAGAGGGCCGGCGCTAATAACAAAGCCTCCCACGTGTTGTGATAGGTGCCTAGGTGTACCTAGTAGTTGTTCAGTTAAATTTATAAGAAGGCTAACCCGTTTGTTGCTTGGGTCTAGACCGAGACCGCTGAGTTGCGATTTCCATGGAATAACTCGGTCACGACGATTTATTTGTTTAATAACGAAGTCGAGCTGTGACTCACTAAATCCCAACGCTTTGCCGACATCTTTAAATGCCGACTTAAAGCGATAACAAATAACAGTTGCGGCAATCGCGGTACGTTCTCTACCGTACTTACGAAAGATGTATTGAATGATTTCTTCTCGTCGTTGATGTTCAAAGTCCACGTCAATGTCAGGCGGTTCGTTACGTTCTTTAGAGATAAATCGCTCGAACAAAACGTTAATTTGGCGTGGGTCTACGGCGGTAATTTCAAGGCAATAACACACGACAGAGTTAGCAGCAGAGCCTCGACCTTGATATAAGATACCCTGTTGCTTAGCAAACTGAACAATATCGTAGATAGTTAAGAAAAAGTATTCATACTCTTGCTCTTTAATTAATACCAGCTCTTTTTCTATGATGGCGCTTATTTCAGGAGGTAAACCATCGGGAAAGCGTCGTTTAATGCCTTTTTCAACACACACTCGTAGGTACGATGTTGGCGTGTAACCGGAAGGTACAAGTTCTGCTGGATATTGATAACACAACTCACTGAGGCAAAAACTACATTGCGACGCTAAGTTATTAGTATTAAGGATCCACTTTTCTGGATACAGCTTTTTAATTTTTTGTGTTGTCCGCAAGCTTCGCTCGGCATTACTTAATGCAGCGCGGCCTATATCATCAATGCGAGTATGCACTCGTGTTGCATGTAAAACGTGCTGTGATGGTAAGCACTCACTGTGGTGCATGAGTACACCAGTACAGGCTATAACTGGGAGTTCGTAGGTAGTTTGCAGGTAGTTGTAATTTTCAAATCTGTGGTGATCACTACCATCAAGAAGTCGCTGAGCACCAATATACACATTAATCGCCGACTGTTTAGCCAGCCATATTGCCCAGCGGTCGTCGTATTCTTTTTTCCCTGAAGGAAGCCAAATAAACTGACAGTGCTTTATCGTTCGCAAGTCCCACTCTGCCAGCTGATATTCACCTTTTTCGGAACGCCTACGTGCATTGGTAATTATTCGACATAACTCGCTGTAAGCTTCTTTATTTGGGCATAGCAAGACAAAAGAAAGTGAATCGTCGAATACAAAGTAGCTTCCGATAATTAGTTTAATAGGTAAGCGCTGATGATTTATTTCATCAAATGCGCGTACCACACCTGCCACCGAGCACTCATCAGTAATAGCAATGGCTTGATATCCTAAGAATGAAGCAGTCGTTACTAGCTCTGCAGGAGAAGAGGCCCCAGTGAGAAAGCTGTAGTGACTTTGACAAAAAAGTTCGCTGTAGTTCATAGGTGTATTAGCTAAATAAGCCTTGTGCCCACCACTTGCTTGCTTCATCTTTAAAGATAAGCATGCGTACGCCTTGCCGGGTTTGTGCGATAAAGTAATCGCGTTTATGCGGCGCATCGTGCCACCATTCACTGTGAAGCCTTACAGGGCCAAAACAAACCTGCGTAGACTGAGTAAGTGGTTTAGGTGCCTCGAAAAGAAAAGTAGGAACAATGTCTGATGAAAATACCGTCTCTTTTGTTAAACGAGGCCCGTTAGACATATATTCAAATTGATGCGTGTTTGAAATACTTGGTTTAAACGTGCACTTTTCACCGAGCTTTGCATTTAAACGCCCAATAAGTTGTTTTTGTGCCACATCATTAAAGCGGTTACTAAAGAAGTCCCCATTGTTATCGTCAATGGCTTCAAAGTTATCGCAACGCAGTGTCAGTGATACCGCGGGTTCGGGTAAAACTAGGTTTTCAATACGAAGTTTAAGTAAGGAAAGCCAGCTGTCGCTAGTACTCTGTGGTAGTGCAGACTTTATTTCGAGGTGATTCGACGGCTGATCTCTAAAAGCTATATGAAAACTAAGCGTAGATGTTTGTAAATTTCTAGCGCGTAAATAGTGTGCAAGATACTCCAGCAGCTTTTCCATAAAGGGAATAAGGTGTTGAGTGTTCTCAACATCGAAGGGTAGTAAGGCAAAGTGCTCAAAATGTTCCGCAGGACGAAAGAGTTTTACTCGGGGAAATACTTCTCCGCGTAAGGCGGTGAGATAAGTGATGGTATTGTTATCAAATCGCCTGCCTAACTCATGCACAGGCATAGCAAGTAACTGATGAACGCGGTGAATACCTACTCGGGTGAGCGCTTCTTTTGTTTTTTTATTTAACGCCGTTAAAGACAGCGGGCAGTGCGATAGCGATTGCCTTATATCATCGTGATTATCGTAATATCTATCAATGCCCTTTAAAGCAAGTACTTTAGCTGCCTCAATAGACCAGGCCGTAGCGAAATGGTAATGCACATTTGACTGCGAAAGTTCATGGGTTAGAGTGTTCCACAGTGCTTTGTGTCCACCATAATAATGCACCAAGTTATCAAGGCGAACAGCAAGCGTATTATGAGTATCTAACACAATGTCTGACGCTAAAGGGTACAAGCGGTGTGCTAACTGCGTCAGTGTGAGGTGCTCGTTGTCTACATTGAAAGGAATGATACATACGTGCGGGCACAAAGCTGCTGCCTGAGCTAGCCCGTGACCTATTTCAATACCTTGTTGTAAAGCGGCATGATTGCGTTGAACAACATGATTCGTTTTTTCGCAATAAACAATTACAGGTGAGGAAGGTATTTCTAGGTGAGCGCTATCAACAGGGCTAAGACCGCTCTCTTGGTGCGTATCTAGAGTAATTTGATAAAAATAAAGATATGCCCACAACATAGCTAGCTCACAGAGTGCAGAACGTGACGCTTCACTTTGTTATGTTCTAAAGCCCATTTGATTGCACGGTTATCCACCGTCCACTTGTTATGTATAACAATGTTATTTTTTGGCCAGCCTTGCCGCTGTTTTAACACATTAATTTCAAGGGCGTGCTCGCGGTAATGAAGGCATAAATCTAAGGAAATGGGCAGAGTCTGCGTTACGTCGTTGCTATTTTTATTCGGCGCAGTAAACAGTAAGCAGAGTGCATCATTATGTGTTGCGGCTACTTGCAGACGTCGGGCTTCTTTTGCCGTTACCGCGTTATTCCATACCACAACACAATGACAAGCCGTACTTTTTAAGCATTGTTCTGTAGCCCATAGCGACTCTTTTTCGGTATGCGGCTTAACAATTAATACTTGCTCAGCATTTATTCCAAATGCTTCCAACCACGGAGTTTGGACTCTGCCAGGCGGATTGATAAAAACAATCATCTTGTGGCTGCGGTGCTGACTTAATACTTGTTTAAACAGTGACAGTTCGCCAATACCTGTAAGCGTGCGTATGCGTACAACGCCAGATGGCGATACGCCGCCATTGAGTGCCTGATCGAGTTGATCATAGCCAAGTGAAAAACGTTCTTCACATTGGCTTTGCTCTCTTGCCCTCCATATGTGGGGATGGTTTTCTAATGCAGATACTGACTTATTCATAACACCAACAAAAACTGTATATATGTACAGTATTATAGAGAGAGGTATTGTCTTTTCAAGATAAACCGACGCTTCTGCGCATAACTTCACGCTAACATACTGATTATTTTGAAAAGAGAATGTATTAAATTTCTTTTTGAATTAGGTGTGATAAGCAAAAGGGCAAAACAAAAGGCAAAGCAGAATAAAAAACAAAAAAGCTGCCTAAACAGCAGCTTTCAATGAATAAGAATAGCAAATTACAGTGTTGAGGCAGTTACGATGCTTTCTGAGCTGGAACACTGTTCTCTGAAGCGTCGCCGCTTTTTGTTGTTGTAACAGCCTGACAAAAAGCAATAAAGCTATCCGCCGTATTTTTCGACCACAGCATTCTTAGGTTACTTGGTAACTCTTTTACTACCAACTGTATTCCCTCAAGCGATGGATCTTCGTCGGTTAACACTTTCTTGAGCGATTCTTCTAGCGTGTCACCTTTTTCACAGCAGTTCATTACAATGCTGGCAAAACATGTCATTAAGGGCAATAAGCTATTGTGCTGTTCTTGCGTAATAAGCCGACTTTTATATAGAGACTGCAACCGCTGCGTAAGGTTTTTTTCTAAAGCCTCGGTTACTAAAACTAAGTTTCGATAAGCGTAGTTGGCCTTGCTATTACTTTGCTTATTAGAATGACGAGAAAGCGTTAGTTCTTTTTGCAAGTTCTGTGTGCGAAGCACAAAGAAAATCAAAAGCAGCAGAAGTAAGCCAATAATACTAAAAGCAATAATCATATTTCCTTCGCCTTTTGTTCCTCAATAAACGCATCAATATTCTGTTCCAAAATGAAAAGAGGTACAGAGCCGTTCTCTAAAACAGCACGATGGAATTTTCGTACGTCGAAGTGCTCGCCCAATGCAGACTCTGCTTTTTGTCTTAAGGCTTTTATCTTTATCTCGCCTATTTTGTAAGACAAAGCTTGGGCTGGCCAGGAAATATAGCGGTCTATTTCGGTGTTAACGTTGTGCTCTGACAAAGCAGTATTTTCCATCATGTAATCTACCCCTTTCTGACGACTCCACCCCATGGTGTGCATACCTGTGTCGACAACTAAGCGACAGGCTCTCCACATTTCATAGCTCAAGCGACCAAAGTTATCGTAAGGGTCTTCGTAAATACCTGCTTCTATACCCAGAAACTCAGAATATAAGCCCCAGCCTTCACCAAATGCAGAAATGTATGTGTTACGGCGTACCATAGGAAGGTTTTCAAGCTCTGCTGCCAACGAAATTTGTAAGTGATGACCAGGTACGGCTTCGTGCAGCGTTAATGCAGGTAACGCATATAGTGGACGCTTATCAAGCGCATAAGTATTTACCCAATAATAGCCAGGCTCATCATCTCTGCTAGGATGAATGTATCTGCCGGTGGTGTATTTAGGAGCGATAGCATCTGGAACCGGTGCCACGCCATAAGGTGTTCTAGGCAGATACTCAAATAAAGACGGCAGTTTAGCGTCCATTTTCTTTGCAATGAACGAGGCTTCTTTTAATAACTCTTCTGCGCTGGTGGCGTAAAACTGCGGATCTTCACGTAAAAATGTGATGAATGCGTTTATTGAGCCGTCAAACTCCAAATCATCAACAATCTGCTGCATCTGGGCGCGAATTCTCGCTACCTCAGACAAACCAAGCTCATGGATTTCTTGAGGTGTCATATCGGTTGTTGTGTAGTGTTTCGCTCGGTTGGCATAGTACTCAACCCCGTTAGGCCATTTTTCCGCGGCTATAGTAGTACGTGACCCTGGAATGTATTCGTTAACCATAAAGTCATAAAATGCCTGATAAGCGGGCAGTACAAACTGACGTACTGCCTGCTGTCCTTGTTTTTCTAAAGATGCTTTCTCAGTGTCACTAAAGTAATCGGGGAACTGCATGAACGGAGAGTAGAAGCCACTGTCTTTTACATCATCAACTAAGTATGTCGAGATAGAGTTTTCAAAACCCTCAAGTACAACGCGTGGTTGAGTGTAGCCCTCTGACAGCGCTTGTTCCATATAAGCAATTTGCTGTTCGAAATAAGGCTTTAACCCTTGTAAGCGACTAATGTATGCCTTGTAATCTGTTACTCGCTTAAAAGTCGATAAGTTAGGCAGAGAGGCCATTGCACTATGGAATCCGTACTCTGAATTTATAGGAACAAGGTAATCGCGATACTTGTATTGGTCGATATAATTAGCCAAACGATATTGCTGCATCAGTAAAGCAATATAGGCTTCTTGAGTTAGGTTGTTCTCATTGTAATTAGCTAACTCGCTTTGATAATCCAGCCAATGCTTGTTTTGCTCTTCAAGTCCTTTGATGGATATATCTGGAAGGGCATGAGCAAGCTCAGTATTACCCTGACGAGAGGCAAGGAGTGGAGATACCGACAGTTCGTACTGCCAGATATCATCAAGTAAGGCATACAGGCTTTTGTCATCGTATGTTTTTGCCGAAATACCTAAGCTGAAAATAACAAGTGTCGCGGCTATTAAAAAGCGATACATAAGGGTCTCCGGTAACCTTAACCGGAAACCCCGGCGCGTTACTCTTTAGTTGGTGTATAAATTGGGCTAGGAAAGACAGTTACTTTATCAGATTTATTTTCCAATTGAGTAATTTTGGCCGAACCTTTTTTATTTACGGCGTCAATGCGAAGTACATTGTGCATCGGAATATAAGTTTTTGTTACTCCTGAAAATTCAGATTTTAATTTCTCGTGGCTAGGATCAAGCACAACACTGGTATGCGTATCCCAAACAAAATCACCAATTTCAACAAAGCCGAATAAACTGCCTTGCATAAGGGTTTTTACGTAAAGCTCGTAACGTTCGCCGTTACTAATAAATTGAATGCGGTATAACAACTCTTCGTTAGCCATGTGCTGCTCTTGTCATTTAAAAACCATACTTATCATTACGCCTTGTTTATGAGGCGCAATATTCGAGTATTTGACCACTTATTTATTTTTAAATTTTATAACGACTCTCATATGCGAGCAATGGCAGAAAACCTGTGTTAAACGAAATACGTCGCATAGCATTCCCGCTATAAACTGCGTTAACATATTGCTTACAGCGTTACACTTGAATAAAAGCTTGGTGTAAACAAAACACGGTGGAACAAAATGATAAAAAAACTACTCCTAGGCAGTGTAATGACAGCAATGACTTTTGCTGTGGGTGCACATGGCCATTCGTCTGCAAAGCATGCAGCGACAGAAAATGTATTTAGCCCTGATACTCAGCGCATCAAATCTCATCTCTTTTTCTTAGCCGATGACTTGTTGGAGGGCCGCGATACCGGCTCTCGTGGACACGATATTGCTGCGCTTTATATTGCAACAGAATTTGCAAAGTATGGCTTAACGCCAGCGGGTACCGATGGATTCATCCAAAATGTCTCTTTTCGCAAGGCAAACTTAGTTCAAGAATCTCCTCAGTTTACGTTAACGAAAAACGGTAATACCGTAGATTTTGCTTATCCCAAACAATATCTCGCTGGTCCTAGCTTATTGAGCGAAGAGGCAAAACTAGAGGGTGAAATTGTATTTGTGGGGTATGGCATTATTGCCGACGAACTATCGCACAACGATTATGAAGGCTTAGATGTAGACGGCAAAATAGTGGTTACGTTAGCTGGTAAACCCAGCGACTTTCCATCTGAAGAAGGGGCACACTTTGCTTCAGGTTATCAAAAGCAAAAGTATGCCGTAGATAATGGCGCCATTGGCATGATTACCATTACTACACCTAAAAACGAAAAGGTTCGTCCGTATCAAAGCCGTTTAAGTTACATCCATACACCGCGTATGGCATGGCTGAATGATAACAATGAACCTGCTAACAGCTTTCCTCAGCTTAAAGGCGGCGCCTACATGAGCGAAGGCGCAGCTAGAACGTTATTTGAAGGCGCTGAGCGCAGCTTAGATGAGATATATGCTGATCTTGAAGCGGATAAAGTTCCTAAGGGGTTCGCGTTAGAAGGTGTAGTAGATATCAGCAAAACAAGCACGCATGACACCATCACAAGTCCTAATGTTGTCGGTATGCTCGAAGGTTCAGATCCTGAGTTGAAAAACGAGTACGTAGTGTTTTCTGCTCACTCTGACCATATTGGTTTTGCGAAAACAGTTAAGAAAGACAACATTAATAACGGTGCTATGGATAATGCTTCGGGCACATCTGTAATGCTAGAAACAGCGCGACTGTTCAGTGAAATGGAAGAAAAGCCCAAGCGCTCAATTTTGTTTGTATCTGTTACGGGCGAAGAAAAGGGTCTACTGGGAGCTGATTATTTTGCTCGCAATCCAACAGTTCCGGTAACGTCTATGGTGGCTAACGTAAACCTTGATATGCCTATTTTAACCTATGAGTTTGCAGATGTAATTGCATTTGGTGCTAACCATAGTGATTTACAGAAGTCTGTAGAAAGAGCAGCGGCCAACGCTGATATTGAGTTAAGCCCTGATCCATGGCCAGAACAGGCTTTATTTACTCGTTCAGACCATTATGCATTTGTAAAACAGGGCGTTCCTGCTGTTTTCATGGTACCAGGTCTTAAATCAAAAGATCCAAGCGTAGATGGCAGCAAAGTGTTTGGGCAGTTTTTGTCGACTCACTATCACAAGCCTAGCGATGACATTAACCAGCCATTTAATTGGAAAGCAGCTGAAACCTTTACCAAGGTGAATGCTCAAATAGGTTGGACGTTAGCCAATCAAGAAGCTAAGCCTCAGTGGAATGAAGGTGACTTCTTTGGCGATACGTTTGGTAAGTAAGGTACAGTAACATTAATAAAGCGGCGCGTCATGCGCCGTTTTTTGTTTGCCCAGCGAATCTGGCAAACCCGTCAGGTTGAAAGAAACCTGAATCACCCTGACTGAGGGGAAGATAATCCGAATGGCAAGGGCGCTGTTGGCCAACGATAGGGTCTGAAGGAAGCCATAGGAAGTTAGAGGTACACAACGAAAGTGAACCTGATTCGGCAAGGCAGGTGGGTAAGCGTGCAAAATAGCGCGAAGCCCGATACTCAGTCAGACCTGTTTTGTGTTTGAGGGTGGAATTTCTAACAGGGAACCAGTGCAGTAACTGGGGAAGCCTGGCATTGGATCCAATCAAATGGTTGGACGTATCGTTCAAGGAGTGATCCAAGAATGTTGCGAGTGTGAGGTGGCAGATGAACCCGTAGTAGTGAGTAAGGCTAGGCCGATGAAAGCCAGTAATGGTGTGGAGGGTAAAACCAAGCCGACTATCAGCATTGTGTTTGATAGGATCTATTTTAGCCAAAAGCTTAAATGGATTGCGAAGGGGGGAAGCAGACTTTAAGACTCTGATGAGTTGTGAGTTTTTTTATCATTGATACACAAGCCGCCTGATCAGCGGGACAAGTCGAATCGGTGCGCTAGGAATAGTGATGTCTGGTGAGACAGGCCGTATATGGGAAGTAATTGTAGTCAAATTTGGTAGATTGCCTCAGTGCTAGAACGCCAAACCCTGCAATGAAAGTTACCACAATGTTAGAAAATGAACGATGTCCATAGGGCGCACGATACTAGATTGCAAATTAGCATTGTGCCACTTAGCAAGTGATATGAAGTATGCAGGAGCCGTATACGAGGCCCGTACGTACGGTTCTGTGAGAGGGATGAGGCGCAAGCCTCACCCTACTCGATATTAAGAGTAATGAGTAAGTGCTATTAGGCAATGGTGCATGTTTTGTCTAATCCAGATGTCTATTTTTTATGAAACAAACATTTGCTTGAATGCTGCCCACTGCTCGTTAAACTGCTCGGTAGGTTTACGTGTAAATCCGCTTCTGATAAACAAGTTTATGCGTCCATCAGTATAACAAATGAGCATGTTAGCAATAATGGCTTCATCGGCGGAAAGGGTTTTGCCTTCTCTCAGCTTTCGTTCTCTTAGCACTTGTTTAAGTTGAGTCTCTAGGCGCTCGTATAGTTTTGCTATACGTGCACGCAAGCGCTCTTGCTCACCCATTAACGCATCGCCGTTAAGAATACGCGTAATACCGGGATTTTTTTCTGCAAACCCTAAAATAAGGTGCAAAATCATCTGGCAGCGAGTTAAAGAATCTTTTTCTTCATTCACTATTTTATTTATGCGAGTGAATAAGGTTTCTTCGATGAATTCTATTAACCCCTCAAACATGCGGGCTTTACTTGGAAAGTGACGATAAAGTGCGGCTTCGGAAACCCCTACTTTTTCGGCTAACTTTGCTGTTGTTATGCGCTGTCCTGGATTAGTTTCCAACATTCCAGCAAGTGCTTGCAGAATCTGCGCTCTGCGATTGGTTTTTTTGACTGCAGGCATGACGAAATGACTTCCTCCGCAACCGAGTAAGTTACACTCGGGTTCCTTGTTAAGTTGGCTATTGCCAAAAGTTATTGTTTTTATATTCTTATTATTAAAACTAACGCACTGCTAAAGCTAACGCGTTATGTAAGCCAGTTCATGACTGGCCAAAAGCGAAGCAAACTGCGTGTTGATTTATCTGCATCGCTCTTATCTCTTAGCCTAATTAACACTAAGCAGTATCATTACTGAAGAGTACTACTAAAACGTGTTGCTATCAGCGAAATCAGTTGATGCGCTAACTCACGCTTGCTGGTGGCCGGTAACTTTTTATCACCCCCGTTCCATATCACGTGAAGTGCATTTTTATCACTATTAAAGCCTAGACCATCTGCAGTAATGTTGTTAGCCGCAATCATATCAAGATTTTTCTTTGCTAACTTCGAACGAGCGTAGTTTTCTACATTTTGGCTTTCAGCTGCAAAGCCTACACAGAATGGTCTGTCTTTTCTTTGTGAAATTGTAGCTAGAATATCAGGGTTTTTTATAAAAGTAAGCGTTAACTCATCATCTGATTTTTTGATTTTATTATCAGCCACATTTACCGCTTTATAATCGGCTACTGCTGCGGTACTTATAAAAATATCCGCTTTAGGTGCACTTTGCGTACAGGCGGTCAACATTTCATCTGCTGTGACTACGTCTATACGTTTACAGCCTTTGGGCGTAGCAAGAGAAACTGGGCCTGCTACAAGGGTAACTTCAGCGCCTGCATTAACTGCCGCTTCAGCTACAGCAAACCCCATTTTTCCTGAGCTATGGTTTGATATATAGCGAACAGGGTCGAGAGGTTCTTGGGTGGGACCTGCAGTAATTAACACGTGTTTTCCTGTCAGTACCTCGCCGCAATTGATAGGTACTGAAGATTGTTTGTTATTTATTGTATGGATGTCATATAGGGCTTCACATACTCTATGTGCAATATCTATAGGCTCAACCATTCTACCCGCCCCTAAATCACCACAAGCTTGTTCGCCGCTTGCTGGGCCGATAAATTCAACACCGTAGTTGGTCAATATGTTTACGTTAGCCAAGGTCGCTGGCGCCTTCCACATTTGCTGGTTCATAGCTGGTGCAATAAATACCTTGGCCGTAGTAGCAAGATAAACTGTAGTTAATAAGTCATCGGCCATACCGTAGGCTAATTTCGCTAGCGTATTCGCTGTGGCGGGAGCGATTAAAAGTACGTCTGCCCATTTTGCAAGCTCAATATGGCCCATAGCTGCTTCTGCAGCAGGGTCGAGTAAATGTTGATGTACCGTATTCCCAGACACCGCCTGCAAAGATAGCGGGCTAACAAATTCTGCCGCAGAACTTGTTAATACAACGCGCACATTAGCGCCCAATGCAGTGAGTTTGCGCACAAGATCTGGTGACTTATAGGCTGCGATACCGCCAGTTACGCCAAGTAAAACATTTTTATTTGCAAGGGATAGAGTCATAAGAAGCACAGATAGCAAATGATTGTTAAACAGCATATTAAACTATCACGAAGCTAAAATCTGGGATAGGTAAACAAAAGTTGATATCGGTTAATCGCTGGTTTACCCGCTTTAAGCAAACCCGCCTAGAATACAGTCGTTGAGGTAGTGGTTTTCCGCTATAACATGGCTACAGAATAAACAGAGCAATATAATGACAATAAAAGCATGGCCATCCAGTGAAAGGCCAAGAGAAAAATTACTCTCTTTTGGCGCTCATAGTCTCAGTGATGCTGAGTTAATAGCAATATTATTTGGGAAGGGAACAAGAGGAAAATCTGCCGTTGAACTTGCGCATGATATGCTTAACGAACTCGGTACACTAAGAGAGGTTGTTACTGCATCAGAGGAGCGCTTTACGTCGCTAAAAGGTATTGGCCGCTGCCGTTATGCGCAGTTTCATGCAGCCTTTGAAATTTTTCGTCGCAATTTAGAAATACAGCTTACTCGTCAAGATGCTTTCAACAATGTAGAGGATACCAAGCGATATTTGCAAGCTAAGCTAAGAGATTGCGAGCAAGAAAAGTTTGCGCTGTTAATGCTCAATAGTCAGCATCAGCTTATTGCATTCAGAGTTATGTTTACAGGCACGATAAATAGTGCGGCTGTTTATCCACGGGAATTAATTAAGCAAGTGATGAGAGATAATGCGGCGGCGGTTATTTTGGTTCACAATCATCCTTCTGGCGTGGCAGAGCCTAGCCATGCAGACATTCGTTTAACCAGCGAGATCAAAGCCGCAATGAGCACGATCGATGTGCCTGTGCTAGATCATTTTGTCGTGGGAGACAAAGAAACTATTTCTTTTGCTCAAAGAGGGTTGTTATCATAGCAACCTAGGTCATTTTTTGATTATATTCTAGTCAAAGCGTCAAAAATGATTTAGCATAGGATATTAGTGGGTATTTTTATTAAAGGACTGTTATGAAAAAGTCGATTATTGCATTATTTGCAGCTGCTACTATGGTAGCTGGCGTTAGCGCGCAAGAAGTAGAAGGTGGTTCAGGCGCAGGCGGTGCGGGTGTTGTCACCGGTGGCGTTGTTGCATCGGCTGCTGTTGGTCTTGGTGTTCTTGTTGCTGTTTCAAACAACAACTCTGCAGACGCTCCTACGGTAGTTGATCCGGATCCAGCAACTCCTACTTGTGAAGGTGACGATCCTTTGGTAGATGGCGTATGCGTGGGCACAACTAACACTGTAACGGTAACTACTTCTGGCACAACTACAGCAACTACTACAGTTACTGTTCCTGTGACATTTACTTACGCTCCGACAGTACAGTAAATACAACAGATTTTTTGAAAGCCGCTTTAATTAGCGGCTTTTTTATTAGTAGCAAGAAACTTTTCTACCCTAATTTTCCTCTCGTCGGCGCATTTACATGAAACCATACTTTTCTTTTGCGATCGTTGGAATTCTTATCCTTGCGATCTCTGGTTGTTCAACTACAACACTAGCCTATTACAACACCCTTAAGCTTGCCCTAAAAGATCGCACAGTCAGTTACACGGTCGAAGAAATCACAGCTAGTAAGGCCGATTTAATGCAGATAAAAGCAGGTGATCGTGATACAGCCTCTCTGGCGCTAGCCTATATTGACGGCGATCGTTATCGCTGGGTGTCGGCAGATAAAGTTATTTTTACTATGCATCACGGTGTTATTGTAAAAACAGAAGGCTTGGATAACGATATTTTTTATACCAGTAACCTTCAACATAACCCGCTTGGTGGTGCCGATGTTCTAGCATATAACTGGAAGCGGAAAATTGATGTGTCGGATATAGGTTTCGGTGTTGCTGTAAACTCGGCGTGGCAAATAGAGGGCGAGGTAACTCGTAACTATCTCGAGTATTCAGTCCCCTTAATAAAAGTTGTGGAAACCGTTTCTTTCCCTGACTACACACCCTTTATTGACACAGGGTTATCATGGGAAAATGTTTATTACCTACATAAAACAACAAAAGAGCTTTTCGCGTCAACGCAAAAGTTCAGTCCTACTGGTGATACATACGAAATGGTGTATTTGAGCCGCATAGTGCGCGAAATGAATAAGCAAGGAGTGCGAGGACAGTGAGAACGCTAATTCATACTCTGCTAATAGCAGCTTTTCTTTTTACCGATATCGCGGCAGCTCAGCGCGACCTCGTTACTGTTATGATAAATAAGCAGACATATCAATTTGATAGAGCCATAAGACTGTCAAGCGCATTATCTATTGTTGCAGACAGCGGTCAGTGGTATTGGCCTACCGCTGCAGCATTCGACTTATCTAACGATTCTGCGGAACACGATAAAGAAGTTGTGTTATCTAATATTAGGGAGTTACTCAGTAATTTTGATTCTAATAGCGATACACATAAAGCGCTAAGCAGCCTTTATCAACAGGTGGCGGCATGGACGGTTTCTACCCGTTTAAAAATGCCAATATCTTATAATAGAGCGCGACTTTTTTATGAAGAAAATCCAATGTTTCAGCCTGGCAAATACTGGATAAGACTCGATGGACGGCCTAATGTTATTCATTTTTCTGGCGCTGTCGCTAAACCCGGTGCATATCAACATCAAAGTGACACCTCGGTTTATACGGCATCTCATAACGTAGCTAAACTCAGAGATGCTGATAAAAGCCATGTTTACGTTATTCTTCCCTCAGGAGAGATAGAGCGTAAGGGCGTGGCGCTCTGGAATTTAGACTTTTCTCAGTTAATGCCGGGCAGTCAGGTTTATGTACCTATCTCATCTGAGTTATTCAGCAACGAAATTAGTCTTCTTAATGAGCGCGTTGCCGCTTTAGCAGTAAATAGGATCCTTCCTCAATGAGTGCGTATTTTCCTTCAAAAAAAACAACATTAGCGCTGGTTGTGGGCAGTGTATTATCGTCTGTTTCTCATGCAGACACGCAAATAAAAGTAACGCCTTCGCAAATGGTGCAAGGGGGTAACGGGCTTATTCAAACGCCTACTGCTCGCATGCGAGAGCAAGGCGGTATGGCAATTAATTATACTGATAATGGCGAATATCGCTTCTGGTCTGTAAATATCCAGCTGTATGATTGGATGGAAGCAACCGCGCGTTACACCGACGTACGTACACAGTTCTATAGTCAAGTGGAGTCTTTTAGCGGAGATCAAACGCTCAAAGACAAAGGTTTAGATGTAAAATTCAGACTTTGGAAAGAGAGCTATTATCTCCCTGATATCAGTGTTGGATTTAGAGACTTCGGTGGCACGGGTTTTTTCGAAAGTGAATATATCAATGCGAGCAAATCTGTAGGACCGTTTGATTTCCACTTGGGCTTAGGCTGGGGATATTTAGGAACTGCTGATGATATCACCAACCCTTTTTGTGAGCTAAGAGAGAGCTTTTGCGAACGTCCAGGTGGCTTTTCGGGGCGAGGGGGCAAAGTTGATTATGACCAGTTTTTCAAGGGCACTGCGTCATTTTTTGGTGGTGTAGAATACCAAACCCCATGGGAGCCGCTCACATTAAAACTTGAATTTGAGGGTAATGATTATTCTCGAGATAGAGCGGGTGAATTAGAGCAAGACTCACGCTGGAATATTGGTGCGGTTTATCGCTATAAAGACCTTGATTTAAGTCTAAACTATCAGCGAGGCAATACAATTGGCTTTGGGGTTACTTACCGCTTCAATATGAACACGGTATCACAGTTGAAATTCGATGAAGAGCCTCGGTCTTTAATGACTAGGCGCCCCCCTAAAAAGATAGAAGACGTCAATAAGTCAGCTTTGTATAACGATATGTTTCGCAGTGCTGGTTTTGTGCTGTCGGATGCTGAGTTAGAAGAAAACAAGGCTACATTCTACGGTACACAAGTTAGTTATCGTGACCAAGATGAAGCAATAGAGCGAATTGGCCGTGTTGCCGCTTCTGAGTTACCGGATTCAGTAGAGACATACCACATTGTAGACAACCGTGGTGGCCAGCCAATGGTAGATACACAAGTAGACGCGGAGGCATTTATTGCCGCCGCGCGATATGAATCTGTCGACGCTGACATAAAGCAAACTTATGTAAGAACGGAACCGTCACAAGAAGTCTTAGATGCTTACGATCCAGAGAACACGAAAGGGATGTTTTATAGCGCAGATTTCTTTTTCACTCAGTCTATTGGGAACCCTGAAGACTTTTTCTTGTACCAAACAGGGTTCTTACTAGGGGGAGGTTATGCCTTCGATGAGAAGTTCTCAGTAAGGGGCAGCGCTCGCGTAACATTATTAGATAACTTTGATAAATTTAATTACCTAGTTGATAACGAAGAAGTATCTCTTCCAAGAGTAAGAACGCGGGTAAGAGAGTACGTGTCTGACAATAATATTTGGTTAGACACTGCAATATTGCATTATAAAGACAGACTGGCAGAAAATGTGTTTGGCCAAGTTTACGCCGGTTATTTAGAAACTATGTTTGCAGGCGTGGGCGGTGAGGTAATGTATCGTCCTGTCGATAGTAACCTAGCCTACGGTGTCGATATTAACTATGTAAAACAGCGTGATCCGTTTAGACAGTTAGCAACGGAAGATTATGAAGCCATTACCGGCCATGCCAGCGTTTATTGGAAACCAGAGTTTCTAGATGACACGCAAATCACGGTGAGTGCAGGGCAGTTTTTGGCAAAAGACAGAGGCGTTAACATTGATTACGCGAAGCGGTTTGACAGTGGCATTATTGTCGGAGCTTTTGCGGCCTTTACCAATGTATCATCTGAAGAATATGGTGAGGGTAGTTTCACTAAAGGCTTTTATATCTCTATACCCACTGATTTATTCTTACTCCAACCGTCTAAGGGGCGTGGATTCTTCCCATGGGTTCCAATCTCCAGAGATGGTGGACAGATGCTTCAGCGTCCTGCTCGCTTAATTAATCAAACTGAAATAAGGTCTCCGTTCTACGATTAGGACGTCTTTGCAGTCAGTAACTTTTTACGTGTCGCTTAAATTTTGTAATTTGAAGCTTCACGTAATAATGGTTTTGAATTTTTTGCAAAAGCTGTAACCAAAGCCTTCTAATTGGTCGGCGATGTTGCTTGTTTGTTCCATCGCCTATCGTACTCTCATAATGTAAATCTTGTGAGACTGGATAGGGTAACAGCGACATTACTTCAACCCCCCGTTCCCAAAAATACTGTATATCAGTGTCACATGGACGACCAAAGGTTTGTGTTGTATCAAGTAAACGCTGTGCGGCTTCTTTCGTTATTGCTGTGGCAGCGCCTCCACTCATGGGCTTATTATGAATGACTAGCTTAAACTCATTGTCGATTTCATATGAGAATGCAATAGGGCGAGTACGATTATTATAAGCTGCTAACTTAATAACATCCCAAGGCACGTCAAGCCCTTTAATGGTTTCAATTGCACGCTTCAAATCTGAATTTAGTACAAAGTCGTCTTCTAGCACGATCCCGAAAGGCTCATTAGACGAAGCAATGCGTTCCCATGCTTTTCTGTGGCTCAGGTAGCAGCCAATTTGAGCATCTGAAAGGTTATAGTAATACTGTTTCTCATTTAGACCTTTGCTGTAATGCGCGAATTTCTCTTTTTCCAAAAGAGATTTTCCCAATATGGCATTTAGTCTCTCGAACTCGATATTTTGTGCCGAGAGTCGAGATGCACTTTGGGAGAGTCTCTGCGTGCTTTTTTCAAGATTGATTAAATAGATTTTTGTCATAATATCGCGCGCTACTGACTTTCTTTAATAACTTCGATTATTTCAGTAGTAGAAACTGACGGCGTTCTAGGAAGGTAAACTACTTCACAAACATCACTAAATTCATCAAATTTACCTTCCCACTCGTTGCCCATCACTAATACGTCTGCCTTATGTTGAAGAATATAATCTCGCTTTTTCTCAAGCGACTCTTCCATAAATACGTCATCAACAAAGCGAACATCGAAGGGATATTCAGACACACTGTAATAGCAGGCTTTAGGCCCAATTCCATGCTGCATAAGCGCCAATTTAGCATGAAGTGTAGACTTATCTGCCGCTGAAAAAGGCGGTACGTTGCCAAATATTATCCAATCTACTCTTTTTGTCTGATAAAACGACAGTGTGGTGCATTCATCAGGAATAAAATGGTACTGAAGACCATCAGCATCTAACTTTTGTGTTTTTACTTCGTCGTAGCCCGGTTCTGGATGTAAAACAAACTCTACCTCTACACCCGATTCTTTGAGTGCATTTGCGACAGGAAAATACTGAGGGAGGTAATAAAGATGCTGAACATCAAAAATGATGGACTTTGTCATGTGATACGTGACCTATTTTTCGCATAGTTGCTTTTTATTTTAGTGACGCGCTTGAGCACCCGTGGTATGTTTGCGCCCACTTTATTTGTGGCTTTCTAATGAGCCTATTGTTCACCGTAAGATACCACAAAAATAATCGGGTGTGGGTTGCGGTTATTAATTAAAGTACAGTAATTAGTAGTAGATATACCAAGATCGTGGAAAAAACAGCTAAAAAGTGACCTTTTTTTACTTTCTTATTGAAATGATCCTGCCTTTGCTGTATAAAATGCGCCCTCTAATTTATAGTAATACGTCATTTGACCCAACGACTGTTTGAGCGGTGGGATTGACTGGCGCGACAGTTATCGTTGTTCTGGAGACAAATACAATGTCAAGAGTATGTCAAGTAACAGGTAAGCGTCCAACGGTTGGTAATAACCGTTCACACGCAAGAAATGCGACCCGTCGTCGCTTTTTGCCAAACCTTCAAACACACCGTTTTTGGGTTGAGAGCGAAAGCCGTTTTGTTAAACTACGTTTGTCTGCTAAAGGCATGCGTATCATCGATAAGAAAGGTATCGACTCAGTATTAGCTGATGTTCGTGCCCGTGGTGAGAAAATCTAAGGAAGCCGACAATGCGCGATAAAATTAAACTAGTTTCTTCAGCAGGTACAGGTTTCTTCTACACCACTGATAAGAACAAACGTAACATGCCAGGCAAAATGGAGATCAAAAAGTTTGATCCTGTTGTGCGTAAGCACGTTATGTTCAAAGAGGCAAAAATCAAGTAAAGCCCTTTTAGAAAGAGCACTTGCTTTTGTCTCCACGAAAACCCGGCCTTTGCCGGGTTTTTTGCGTTTTGAAATACTCAGATCATCCAGCGATCTTTGTGAAGACACAAATTTAAGTATCTATTTGAACATCGTCTGCTTTGTTCTATCCACGCCTTTTAGTTTTTAATTATAGTAGTGATAGGGGATTGAATTGGTATCTCTAACGTTCAACCTTTATGATATGAGCACTTTTATGATAGCAGGTCGATATAGTGGCAAGACTTTCACAACGTGCAATGAACAATGTGGTCATCGTCGCCATGTTGATCATGATTGCTTTGTTTAATATAGACAGTTTTCTTCCTAAGAAGAAAGCGTCCGAGTTTCGCAGTTTATTGCCGCAAAACGCCTATCTGTTAAAGATAGAGCATGATGGGAGCCAGCTAATACGACAGGGGCAGCAGTGGCTTCAGCGTACCGTTGAGCACACGCCGTCAATAAGCCCAGAAGTGCAACTGCTAGGTTGGCAGAATGGCATATTACAACGTGCTCCGTCGGTGGCAAATGAGGTAGCTGGAGAAGAGCCTCTAGTTGTTGTTGTTTGGCTGGCCGGTGAAGAAAATGGCCGCGTTTACGGCTTTTATCCACGCTCTTCATCTACTCTCGTCGAAGTCGATAATGCCTGGTATACATTACAAGATGTTAGTTTAGATACACTACTGCCATGGAAAAAGTAAATGCCTGAGTTACCGGAAGTTGAAGTTAGCCGTTTAGGTGTATCACCGCATCTCATCAACAATACAATCGACAATATTATTGTTCGAGAACGGCGCATGCGATGGCCTATACCTGACGACGTCTCGTTAGTGGTAGGGCATAAAATCAATGATGTTAAACGAAGAGCCAAGTATCTGCTAATTGAAACCGATGTGGGCAGCTTGGTACTGCATCTGGGCATGTCTGGCAAGCTAAGGGTTATTGACGCGTCTACTCCGCTGATAAAACACGATCATGTCGATATTGTATTAAACACAGGCCTATGTTTACGTTTAAATGACCCTAGGCGCTTTGGCGCAGTGTTATTCCAAGCCCCCAATGCAGCATTGACGCTTTTTAATAACTTAGGCCCAGAGCCGCTTACTGAGGCGTTTGACGATAATCGTCTCTTTGCATTGTCGCGAGGTAAAAAAAGCCCGGTAAAAAGCTTTATTATGGATAACGCCGTAGTGGTAGGTGTGGGGAATATTTATGCCAACGAGGCTTTGTTTTTAGCCGGTATCGACCCTCGAAGACAGGCAGGGCGAATTAGCGCTGAGCGATATAAGCGCTTAACTGAAAACATTAAGCTCGTGCTTGCAAAGGCAATCACGCAAGGTGGAACCACACTTAAAGACTTTGCTCAGACCGATGGTAACCCGGGTTACTTTGCTCAGCACCTTAACGTTTATGGTAAAAAAGGTGAAAACTGTGAAGTGTGTGGAAACATGATCCAAAGCAAAGTGATTGGGCAGCGAAACACTTTTTTCTGTCTTCATTGTCAGCGCTAACTTATAAAGCTGAGCTTTAAATCAGCCTGTTAATGAGGTTAAAAGTCACAGTCTAAAAGCCAAAGCTTTAAAGATTATTTCTTTCCCAATCGCTCTCGCAGTGCGGCTTCTACTACGGGATGACAAAATCCGTCTACGGCACCTCTATGAAGCGCAACTTCTTTTACCAGTGTTGAAGAAATAAATGAGTTTTCTTCGGCTGGGGTGAGGAAAATACTCTCTAGCTTCGGGTTCAGTCGTCTATTCATATTGGCGAGTTGAAATTCATACTCGAAATCTGATACCGCACGTAGCCCGCGAATAAGTATGGTGGCGTTTTGTTCATCGGCAAAGTCTGCAAGCAAGCCTGTAAAACCAACTACTTCTACATTCGCTAAATCTGCTGTGACTTGCTTAATCATCTCTACCCGCTCTTCTAATGTGAAAAGAGGCTTTTTACTAGGGTTAGAAGCAATGGCAATAATAACGTGAGAAAACAATTTAGAAGCGCGTTCGATTAAGTCGGCATGGCCGTTTGTTATTGGATCAAACGTTCCCGGGTAGAGTGCTCGTGTATGCATATTGTTAAATCTTTTAGTTGTGTAGTCAGAGTGATTTACGGCACTAATGTATCACAGTTAATGCCTGAGCAAACCAGGCCAAGCATGAAACCCTTTGCATTCAACTCATTACTTTCACCTCATAGCATTGAGTGATAGCCATCGAGGCAATACTGCCAATCATCAAAAGACCAATGAAATATAGGGTTTTTGTTTTTCTCTTTTTGTAGCGAGCGCAATAGTCTGTCTAAGTTACTCGTTTTCCAGTGATGTCCTTTGCGTTTGCGACAACGGTCAAAATCAATCAGCCATATTTGTTGGTCATCATCCATCATGATATTACGAATATTTGCATCGTGATGGTGAACCTGACACTTGTGCATAGCTGCCATGGCTTCGCCAACGCTGCGCCATAGGTCTTTTCCTAATGGCTTTTGGCATAAAACGCGATGCAAATCTTGGCTGTTGGGAACTTTTTCGGTAATAAGGTCACCTCGGTAAATGACCCCTCGGCGATGGATGCGAGCCGCAACCGGAAGGGGGACCTTTAGACCTTCTTTTCGCATAGCAGCCAGCAGCCTAAACTCTTCGAATGGCCGTGAGTGCTCTACACCAGTGAACAGATACTGATCGCTTAGCACTTTGCCAATCATTCCGCCGCGTTGGTAGTGCCTTAATACCCACTGATGATGGTTGTGTTCAATAAACAGGGTAGTGCCGCGGCCTTGTGCTTTACCGGTAATTTTATTTTGAAACTGCCAATATTCGGGCGTGAAAGTGTCGATGCCAAGTTCTTCATCGAGGGCATCACTAATGGCGTCATCGTATAGAAAGTGGTGTCCGGCACCTAGGTCTCGTCGTATTATCGCCATGTTTTTCACAACTTATGGTAAATTTAACATTCTAACGATTTATTTAAGTTTTTCAGCAATGAGAGAGCGCTAAGTGGGAAAAAAGATTTGTTTAATGCGTTTATCAGCCATTGGCGACGTGTGTCATGCCGTGGCGATGGTCAATCGAATCCAAACAGCGTGGCCTGATACTGAAATTACATGGGTTATCGGTAAAGTTGAATACCAGTTAGTTAGGCTTATGCCCAATATTCGTTTCATTATTTTTGACAAAAAACGTGGAAAGGCAGCTGTAGACGAACTTAAGCATGCGGTTAAAGACGAGGTATTTGATGCGCTATTGATGATGCAAGTGGCGCTTAGAGCTAACTTAGCGTCTCGGGTAATCAATGCAAAGCAGCGCATTGGCTTCGATTGGGCACGCAGTAAAGAACTTCATTGGTTATTTGCGAATAAGCGTGTGGCAAGTAGGAAGCATGCCCATGTATTAGACGGTTTTATGGACTTTGCAGATGCACTCGGCGTGCCCAGTGTAGAGAAGCTGAAATGGGACATTCCAGTGTCTGACGAAGATAAATTATGGGCGCGTCAACAAGCTCAAAAATTAGGTAAGTATATCGTTATTGCCCCAGCTGCTAGTAAAGCCGAACGCAATTGGTTGCCAGAACGATACGCGAGTATTGCTGATTATATTCAACAACAAAATGTAAATGTAATACTCTGCGGCGGCCCAGGAAAGCTCGATAGAGAGACTGCTGACGCCATTAAGCACCATGCAGCCACGGAGTTACAGGATTTCACGGGAAAAACGTCGCTTCATCAGTTGCTTATGTTACTTAAACACGCAGATTTAGTTATCGCGCCAGATACTGGCCCTGCACATATGGCGACCACCGTTGGCACCCCTGTTATTGGGCTCTATGCGCATTCAAACCCTCTTAGAACAGGCCCATATAATAATCTTGATGATGTTGTGTCCGTTTATAATGAATGTATAGAAGAGCAAAAAGGCAAGTCATGGCGCAAGCTTCCGTGGGGGACAAGAGCGAAAGGCAGCCACCTAATGGAAAGAATTTCCATCGAACAGGTAAAAGAAAAAATCAGTGGCTATATGGTTTAGCTTGCTTTTTTCTGGGTAAATTGTTCAGCTTGTAACTACACTGTGTTTAGCAACCTTAATTGCTCTATTTCTCTAAAATAAAGTTGAATATTTCAACAAGCACGGTGCTTTTTATTTCATTAAATAGTGTTGCTCAACAACAGGGAGCTGTTACCAAATGAAAACGCCCTTGATAAGGCGGCTCGTAGAGTCTTTTTCTCTTATTCCTTATCGTACTTTTCTTATTGTTATGACAATAACTATGACTTCGTCTTTTTTACATGCGGCGGAGTTAAAAGTAATGGCTCATGACAGTGTCACCGTGTCTCAGCTTAATCGTTCTGAGCTGCGACAAATATTCACAGGTCATCGCCAATACTGGCAAGACGGAACAAAAATCACCGTATTTGTATTGCAAGACAGCGACGAACTACATCAGCAATTTTGTAGAGACATTTTACAGATGTTTCCTTATCAGCTATCTCGGTTATGGGATCAACTAACCTACTCGGGGCAAGGTGTTACACCTGTACGGGTATCAACATATAACGCTTTAATAAAAGCGCTCGAGTCAACAGAGGGAGCTATTGGTTATGGCGACAAAAACGACATTGTTAAACTTCGTCGCATAGAGGTAGAAGAAAAATGAAAGTATTGGTTTGTTTTTCGCTGCTTATAAGCAGTTTTACTGCTCTCTCTGCTCAGTCAGATTTTTCTTGGCATGGATATGTTTCTCAAGGGTTAACGCAGTCTAGAGACAGCAGTTTTATCACCGACAATAACGCTGTTACTGCAGAACTCACTGAAATTGGCATTAACGGCTTATATCGATTGTCTGAAAACTTATCTATTGCTGGGCAAATAAACTATCTAGATGGCGGCAACCGGTTTGAGCAAGGCACACGTCTTGACTATCTTTTTGTCGACTGGAAAATTCCTGATTTGGGCGCAGGGTGGCAAGCCCACATTCATGCAGGACGCTTTAAAAACAGACACTGGCTTTACTCTGTAACCCGGGATGTACCGCAAACTCGTTACACCGCCGTGCTTCCTCAGTCGGTGTATTTCGATGGTTTTCGAGATGTTGCGTTAGGCAGTAACGGCGTATTGACCAGCTTTACTCATTTTGGGGAAAACAATATATGGGAAATAAATTGGAGCTATGGTCGTTCTCATATAAACGATGCGCAGCGGAATTTCTTGTTAGGTGAGGAAGCAAACGGTAAGGCGAAGCAAGATTTTGTGCATCAGGCGAGCGTGTTTTGGCAGCCGTCATCCATGGCATGGAAAGTGGGAGTGAGTTGGCTCAATTCTGATTTTAGCTATACACCTGCAGCGCAAGATAATCGTCTTGCAGGTAATGCAAACATAGAGAGGTTCATGCTATCTGCACAATATTTTGCAGAGCAGTGGGAATTCTCCATGGAGCTTCTCTCTGAAACTCAACATAGCAAAGGGCTTTTTGCACCAGACTTTGATCAAAAGCGCCGAGGGGAAGGCGGTTTTGTTCAGCTCAGATACCTATTTAACAGTGAGTTAAGCGGATTAGTTGGTTACGACACCTATGATAATGATCGAAACGATAGAGATGGAAAGTTGTTAGAGCAGTCTACTGGCGGTGCTGTCCCTGCTTACTTTGGTTATCAAGACACAACAACTATAGGGCTGCGCTGGGATATTGCTCCAAAATGGAGGCTGCAGGGAGAATATCACTGGGTTGAAGGAGCTACGCGCGTCGTCAGTCTTCTCAACCTGAATGTTGCAGAGCAGGCTGATAAAAACTGGGATATGTGGTCTCTGCAACTGATGTATTGGTGGTAGAGATACCATGAAGGTTCAAGTATCTTTCACGACTAAGACCATCACCATACTGTTGGCGATGGTCTTAACCGTGACTATTGTTGTCTCCGCACTACTAATTAAAGAGTCGGAAGCTAGCTTATTGCTTCAGCAGCGAGAAAGCCAAGTCAGCCATCAACGTCGAATTCAACTTTTTGAAGAAGTGCTGCACAACCGCATGATTAACCTTATTGATGTGGTGAGTCAGCAAAGAGAGCTTCAATATAAAAGTCTTGATGAACTAAAACGCACGCTGGACAATCTGTCTGACTATTTTACCCTCAATTTTCAGGTCGAAGAGCTAATACTTTTCGATGAGGCAGGTCCTGTTGGACAAAGTGTCAATCAATCACGCCAGGCTGTGGAGCAACTTGTCAGAGCAACCCGAAATAACATAGAAAGCCGCTCTACTATTTTTTGCGCCAAGGTGTGCACGCACTACATGTCTATTCCGCTAATGAGTAGCAATGACACTATCCCGGTTGTGGTGGTTTCGACATCTTTACGCGAACTACTTTATTTATTTAACCGAGCCGCCGGTGTGCACAAGGTGGCAATCGTGAAGCAAGGCACTGATGAAAGCAGCCAAGCTGCATTATCTATTGCTAGCCAGCTTTCTGCGGCAAATCGTCAATATATAACGCAGGTGTTCGATAGCTTACCGCCTGACTGGTCTATTAATCGCCTAACCAGCAGAGGGGTTAATATCACTCTTGGCGAGCAACAGTTGCTGATAAGTTTGCTGCCGTTTTCGAAAAGTAATGCAAACCGCCCGTACCTTTTGTTGGTGCAAGATGTGACGGCTGTTGTTCAGCAAACTAAACAATATCAGGCGGTAGTTGTTGGTTCGGCTATCGTTTTATTCCTCATTTTTACTATTCTGCTCTACCTCTTTTTGAACGGTTATAAAAGGCGGTTGCTTTCTATTAGTGAGCGGCTCCCCTTGTTAGCCGATCACAAGTTTTATGAATTCCATGCCGTGGCCGCTAAGCAGAAACGCTTATCAAACGTAACCTTTGTCGATGAATTAGATGTGGTAGAGAACGCAGCCAATAATTTAGCGAAACAGCTCGAAGATTTTGACGGTCAAATGGCTATCAACACAGCAAAGCTAGAAAAAATGGCCATGTTCGATGCGCTTACGGGGCTTCCCAACCGAAACATGCTTACGTTTCAGATTGAAAAGCAACTTGCCCGTTCTTTTCGTGATGAAAAGCTAGTGGCACTCATGTTCATGGATTTGGATGATTTTAAAAAAGTAAACGATAGCCACGGTCACGATGTAGGCGACGCGCTGCTCAAAGCTGCGGCAATGCGAATATCCCGCCCCATTCGAGAGAGTGATATCGCATCGCGATTTGGTGGAGACGAGTTTGTGGTGTTGCTTTCTGATATTGAGGAGCGCACCCAGGTCGATGATATTGCCAACAAGCTAATCAATGAATTCGCTACCCCTATTATTATCGAAGGGTACAAGTTTTATATTTCAGTAAGCATTGGAATTGCTATAACGAGCCATTCTCAAGCTAGCCCTGTTGAATTATTGAGGCATGCAGATATTGCCATGTACGCGGCAAAATCTAAGCAAGGTGCAGCTTACAGAGTGTATGAAGCTAAAATGAACCTGGCCGTAATGCAAAAGGTCGAGCTAGAGTCTGAAGCTCGAGAAGCGCTGAGAGAAAACCAGTTTAGTCTGGCGCTACAGCCTCAAGTAGCCATGAAATCAGGTAAAGTGATAGGCTTTGAAGCCTTACTGCGTTGGTACCACCCGACCAAAGGTGCTATTTCGCCAGCAGACTTCATTCCGCTTTTAGAAAATACCACCTTTATGCTTGAACTAGACTATTGGGTAATAGCGAGAGCCTGCTCACTGATTCAGGAGCTGGGTCACAGTGGTTTCCCTGACATTAAGGTAGCAATAAATGTATCGGCCGGTCAGTTTATCGACCCCAGCTTACCTGACTATTTACAGCAACAGATCGAACGTAACGAAATAGCGCCCGAGCAAGTGTGTCTAGAACTGACAGAGACGGTGTTAGTGTCGGATATAAAGCGAGCGAGAGATATTATGCAAACCATTCGCAATATGGGGTGCATGTTGGCCATAGATGATTTTGGGACAGGATATTCGTCATTAAGCTATCTTAAGTCTCTGCCTGCAGACTATATAAAAATTGACCGCTCCTTTGTGTCAAATATTACCAATGATACCGACGACCGCAATATCGTTAATTCCACTGTGTCTATGGTACGTAATATGGGTATGCAGGTGGTTGCCGAAGGTATCGAGACACAAGCTCAATATGACTTACTGTGTGATTTTGAATGCGATTATGGTCAGGGTTACATGATTAGCAAGCCAATTCCAGAGCATCAGGTTTGGAGTGTATTAAATAAGTATGTTGAAGGTGGATATTGGAAACTTTCAAAGTCGACCGGCACTACTAGCTAACTTTCATCCAGAACTCGAGTCTGGCCATCGTGATTACTACCATCTTGATTACTATAAGTGTGCTAAATAATTTACACACTTCATCGGCTTTCCTGTGAAATAGAGCGTATCACTGTATACCCCTCATTAGGCTTTTACTAAAATACACTTTTATTTATTTCGGAGAACGGCATGTCAGCGGCATTTATTTCGCATTTGCAATCGCAAATTGAAGCCACCAAGCAAGATGGTTTATATAAAAAAGAACGCGTGATCACTTCTCAGCAGCAAGCTGATATTGATGTTGCTAACGGAGACCATGTCGTTAACTTCTGTGCCAATAATTACCTTGGCCTCGCAAATAACGAACAATTAATTGAAGCGGCCAAGCAAGGCTTAGATACGCACGGTTTTGGCGTTGCATCGGTAAGGTTTATCTGCGGCACACAAGACATTCACAAGCAGCTAGAGTCATCTATAAGTGAGTTCTTAGGTACCGAAGATACTATTCTTTACCCATCATGCTTTGACGCTAACGGCGGCCTGTTTGAAACTATTCTAGGTCCCGAAGATGCTATTATTTCAGATGCGCTTAACCACGCAAGTATCATTGATGGCGTCCGTTTGAGTAAAGCAAGACGCTACCGCTATGCAAATAACGACATGGTTGCATTGGAAGAGCAGCTAATTAAGGCAAACGAAGAAGGCGCCCGTTTTAAGGTTATTGCAACTGACGGTGTGTTTTCTATGGACGGTGTGATTGCCGACCTTGCCTCTATTTGTGACTTGGCAGACAAGTACGATGCTATGGTAATGGTAGATGACTGCCACGCTACAGGTTTCCTCGGGGAAAATGGGCGAGGTAGCCACGAATACTGCGGTGTACTTGACCGCGTAGATATCATAACCGGTACACTTGGCAAAGCATTAGGCGGTGCTTCAGGCGGTTACACGTCGGGCAAAAAAGAAGTGGTTGAATGGTTGCGTCAGCGCTCTCGTCCTTACCTCTTCTCCAACTCAGTTGCGCCCCCTATTGTTGCCGCATCGCTTAAAGTGTTTGAAATGATGAAAGATGGCGATGAGCTGCGAGCAAAACTGTGGCGCAATGCAGAGCATTTCCGCAATCGTATGGAAGAGGCTGGTTTTACGTTAGCAGGCAAAGATCACGCTATTATCCCAGTCATGCTAGGTGATGCTCGCTTAGCGAGCGAAATGGCCGACAAGCTGCTTGAAAAAGGCGTGTACGTTATTGGCTTTTCTTACCCAGTAGTGCCAAAAGGACAAGCGCGTATTCGCACGCAAATGTCAGCTGGTCACTCTCTTGAACACGTCGATAGAGCGATAGACGCGTTTATTGAAGTGGGCAAAGAAATGGGAGTCATTGCATGAAATCATTAGTAAAAGCGAAGGCTGAGCGGGGCATTTGGTTAGAAGACACGCCAAAGCCAGAAGTAGGCCATAACGACTTACTGATCAAAATTCGCAAGACCGCCATTTGCGGAACCGATATGCATATCTACAACTGGGATGAATGGTCTCAACAGACTATTCCTGTACCTATGGTCGTTGGTCACGAGTACGTGGGCGAAGTGGTAGGCATGGGACAGGAAGTCAAAGGCTTTGACATTGGCGACCGAGTATCTGGAGAAGGTCATATTACCTGCGGCCATTGCCGAAACTGTAGAGCTGGGCGCAGACATTTGTGCCGCAATACAGAGGGCGTTGGCGTAAACCGTCCTGGTGCGTTTGCTGAATTTTTGGTTATTCCTGCGTTCAACGCGTTTAAAATTCCTCATAACATTAGCGACGAACTGGCATCTATCTTTGACCCGTTTGGCAATGCAGTGCATACCGCACTCAGCTTCGACCTTGTAGGCGAAGACGTGCTTATAACAGGTGCTGGCCCTATAGGCATTATGGCTGCAGCAGTGGCTAAGCATGTTGGCGCCCGACACGTGGTTATAACAGACATTAATCCATACCGTTTAGCGTTAGCGGAAAAAATGGGCGCCAGCCGTGCTGTCGATGTATCTAAAGAGAATTTGCAAGATGTCATGAACAGTCTGGGCATGACCGAAGGCTTCGACGTGGGTTTAGAGATGTCTGGTGTACCAGTAGCTCTGCGCGATATGCTCAATAAAATGAACCACGGTGGTAAGGTGGCAATGCTTGGTATACCACCAAGCGATGTGGCCATTGATTGGAACCAAGTTATTTTTAAAGGCTTAGTGATTAAGGGTATCTACGGACGAGAAATGTTCGAAACTTGGTATAAAATGGCAAGTTTGCTGCAAAGCGGGCTAGATTTGTCGCCCATAATCACTCATACCTACAGCGTTGATGACTTTCAGAAAGGTTTTGATACCATGGGCTCTGGGCAATCTGGAAAAGTTATTTTGGACTGGCAATCATGATCACGTTTTCACACATTAGTGTACAAGATGTCGCTGACTTTAAAGGCGATGTATCTATAGTCGATATTCGCGACCCGCAGTCTTATGCCAATGGGCACATACCTAATGCAAAGCCGTTAAATAACGATAATTTTTCTGAGTTTGTAGAGCAGACTCCGAAAGACAAACCCGTGGTAGTGGTGTGTTATCACGGTGTGAGCAGTCAACAAGCCGCCCAAGTTATTGCTCAGCAAGGTTTTGAGACTGTCTATAGTATGGATGGCGGTTTCGAAGCGTGGCGCTTAGCCAACCCTGTCGACACAGAATAG
The DNA here is from genome assembly GCF_002831605.1 of Alteromonas sp. MB-3u-76. Lineage (NCBI taxonomy): Bacteria > Pseudomonadati > Pseudomonadota > Gammaproteobacteria > Alteromonadales > Alteromonadaceae > Alteromonas > Alteromonas sp. MB-3u-76. The sequence goes on from NZ_CP025115.1 coordinate 70,718, forward strand.
TTCCAGTAAAAAGGTGCCTTGTGCACCTTTTCTTCTCTTTCTCCTATTTACTAATAACGTAATACCTATATGGTGTTTACAGTATTCCTTTGTGTTTTGGAGTTGTTCTTAGATGGACCATCCGCTCATTGCCTTTAATCAGCAAAGCGCTGCGCATTTACTCGCTAATTACCTTAATAGCCAAGGTATCCACTCTTCCGTCTCCGAGTCTGGCTCATCGCAAAAATCATCGTCTGAATTTATAGTTGTGCTCAAAGATGCTGAGCAAACCGCTCAAGCTGAACTCATTGCTAAAGACTTTCTTGCCAACCCAACACACCCTAAATATCAGCAAGCCGCATGGGATAGCGGTCAAAACATAAAGCTGGCATCCTCTGGTAGCAGTTTTTCTGTTGGTCAGCTTTTCGCAAATGCTGTTTCAACCCCGTTTACGTCGCTTATTTTTATGTTGTGCGTATTGGTTTACGGGTTGTCTTTGTTAGGGTTGTTCGCTCCTATTGCTCAACAGCTGCTCATGCAGCCCTTTGGTTTGTTGGCTGAAAATAACCAATGGTGGCGTTTGTTAGGCCCTGCGTTTATTCATTTCAGCATACTGCATATTGTGTTTAATCTTTTGTGGTGGAGCATGCTCGGCGCCAAAATTGAGCGTACGTTTGGCGTATCAATGCTGTGCATTGTGTTCGTTGTATCGGCAGTTGTATCAAACGCAGCACAAGCCTTATTTAGCGAGCCTGTTTCGTCCAACATATTTTTATTTGGTGGTTTATCTGGCGTGGTATACGCCGTAATGGGCTTTGTGTGGTGGTTAGGGTGGTTGCGACCGCAATGGGGGCTATCGTTGCCTAATTCCATTGTTGGTTTTATGTTGGTGTGGTTGGTATTGGGCTACGCAGATATTTTATGGGTCAATATGGCTAATGCAGCCCATACAGCTGGTTTGATAACAGGGTGCTTGTTAGCCGGCGTATTAAGCTTAGGGTCTGGAAAATCTAAATAAAGCCGGTAGCGTCAGTCACTTAATCGCCCTGATAAAGATACTTTGTGAAGATCACGTTCTTTACTACTTCACCGCCAGTTTCTTGCTTCATGTGCTCTTTAAGCGCTTTTAAAAGTGCTAGGCGAATGTCTTCGCGTCCTTTTAACGACTTCACTTTTTCGGCGGGTTGTTGACCAAAAATTTCGATTGCCGTAGAGCGCAGAAGAGGCATGTGATGTTCAGCAATTTCCAGCTGGTCTACATCGTATATCATCAATTCAACTTGAACGCGCACATAGCCTAACTTGCGAGAACTATCGCTTATGTAGTTTGTTACAATCTCAGGCTCTAGGCCGATGTAGGCAAACTGTGATTTTTCTTGAGCCTGAGCAGAAAACGATACGCTTAATAATAACGCGCTTAACGCTAAACAATGTAAAATGAAAGACTTGGGCATGGTGAAAACCGAAAAGTGATAAAATTTTGATCAGCCTTATTGTAGCAAAGCTGCGCCTAAACGCACTACTGCAAAAGTAGTACACCACTACAAAGGTGCGAATAGCACAAAGCCCTTTGTTTATGTTCTACAACATCTTACGCTTACTAACTATGTAAAGTTTAGCGTTGAAGGCAATTACAGTGCATAAATAAATGTTATCATGCAAAAAGACTAAGAAAGAGAGTGTGTTGAAGTGAGCTTTACCGCTACATTCCCTGTTGGCCTTGCTGTTAACTGGATGCCTCCAGAAGACGCAAATATACCCAATGCAACCTTGAAAGATTGGCTGTTAGATACGGGCTCGTTAACAGATAGAGTACAGTCGCTTTGTCATAGTTTCTCGTTGCGCTTGTTAGGTCAAGAAGTGTTAACCCCTCACAAAAATGAGCTATCTCTACTGCAAGGGAACAAAGAGACCCATCATCAGGCCATTTCTTACCAAGTACGAGAAATCCTTTTGTGCGATAACGACAGTCCTTGGGTGTTTGCCCGCTCTGTTATCCCCCAAGCCATTATAGACGCCGAGTTATCAAATCTAGGCCGTGAACCTTTAGGAAAGCGGTTATTTAATGATAAACGTTTTTTACGGTCGGAATTTCAGGTGTGTAAGCTGTCGTCGGCACAAGCTAACCAGTTAGGAGGCGATACTAGCCATAGCTTATGGGGTAGACGTTCTGTATTTACTTTTGAAGCTCACCACCTAATAGTGGCTGAAGTTTTCCTGCCCCCGTCGCCAGTTTATGCCTCAAATGGCGTATATTTGTAGGTCATTAATGAGTGAGAAGTGGACATGAAACAGTATAACTGGAGCGCATATGCTCGCTTAATGCGCTTAGACAAGCCCATTGGCTTTTACCTTTTACTCTGGCCAACTCTATGGGCATTAATTATTGCTTCACAGGGGTTACCATCGCTCGGTATTACCGCTATTTTTATCGCGGGAGTGATTGTGATGCGCTGTGCAGGGTGTGTTATTAATGACTATGCCGATAGAAAGGTTGATGGAAGTGTAAAGCGTACCGCTGCTCGGCCCCTAGCTACAGGTGAGGTGACGTCAAAACAAGCGTTGCAGCTTTTCGCTTTGCTCATTGCCATTGCGTTTGTCCTGGTTCTGTTTTTAAATTGGCAAACCATAGCGCTATCTGTGGTGGCACTGTTACTTGCTGCTTCATATCCCTTCATGAAACGCTACACGCATTTGCCACAGGCTGTTTTGGGCGCCGCATTTGGGTGGGCTATCCCCATGGCATTTATGGCGGTATTAGAAACTGTACCTGCCTATGGCTGGTGGTTGTTTATAGCCAACCTCACTTGGACAGTTGCTTACGATACTATGTACGCCATGGTAGACAGAGACGACGACCTTAAAATTGGAGTGAAGTCTTCTGCAATACTATTTGGCAAGCAAGATGTCACTATAGTTATGCTTTTAGAGGCAGTTACTCTTACTATTCTGTGGTGCGTTGGTTTAGCGATAGGGGCCGCATGGCCATACTTTGTGTCTGTTTTAGTAGCTGGTTTATTATGTGTAAGGCATTACCAACTAATAAAACGCAGACAGCGCGAGGGCTGTTTTACTGCGTTTTTGGAAAGTCATAGAGTTGGTCTTTGTATAACCATCGGACTAGCGGCGAATTATTTATTTTTCGTTTAACTGGCTTTCAAGCTCGGTAATACGCGCTTCCATCATATCCAGTTTTTCACGTGTTCTAATGAGCACCTGGCTTTGAATATTAAATTCTTCGCGTGTGACTAAATCGAGTTTCGACAGCTGCGACTGAAGTACTGTTTTTACGCGTGATTCTGCGCCTTCGGCCATATTTTTTACGCCTGGCGGTACAGCATCTGCAATCTGTTTCGCTAACTCTTCTAGTTTTTTCGGATCCAGCATGGAATTCCCTTATAATACACAGCTCAAAATAGTCATTCTATTCTATCGGTATCGACACGACATGCAATGAAAACCGTGAACCGCAAAATTAGCTAGCCGGTCTAGGCCGTTTATTACGCGTATCTTTTTACAGGTATCTTTGCACTACGTTTGACTGATGACAAAACCAACGTGATTTATTCGTCACCGACGACTATTAACTCTGCTTTAGGAACACAATGAAACTCAATGATGCTCAAGAATCTGCTGTTACCTACGTATCTGGCCCGTGTTTAGTATTGGCAGGGGCAGGCAGCGGTAAAACACGAGTCATTACAAATAAAATCGCCCATTTAGTTCGCAACTGCGATATGCCGGCACGCTATATCGCGGCGGTAACGTTTACTAACAAAGCTGCTCGTGAAATGAAAGAGCGGGTGGCTCAAACCTTAGGAAAGCCCGAGGCAAGAGGGTTAAAAGTATCTACATTTCACACGTTAGGTTTAAACATTATTAAATCGCATGTGAAAGATTTGGGCCTAAAGCCGGGGTTCTCGCTCTTTGATGATAAAGACTCCATTTCTCTGCTTACTGACCTTACAGCCGACACACTTGACGGCGACAAAGACCAATTAAAACTGCTGCAAAGTTGTATTTCTAATTGGAAGAACGATCTTATTTTGCCCGACATGCTCCTTAAACAAGCCACAAGCACGGGAGAAAAAGAGTTTGCAGAAGCCTACCGGCGCTATCAAGATAACCTTAAAGCTTACAACGCATTAGACTTCGACGACCTTATATTGCTGCCCACTTTATTGCTGAAAACAAGCGAAGAGATAAGGACAAAGTGGCAAAATAAAATACGCTATCTATTGGTTGATGAATATCAAGATACAAACACCAGTCAGTATGAATTAGTGAAGCTGTTGGTAGGCGAGCGCTCTCGATTTACCGTGGTGGGAGACGACGACCAATCTATTTATTCATGGCGCGGTGCGAAGCCTCAAAATCTAAACCTATTGCAAAAAGATTTTCCGCGCCTAAACGTTATTAAACTTCAGCAGAACTATCGTTCGTCTGGACGCATATTGCACTGTGCAAATATTCTCATTCAAAACAATCCGCATTTATTCGATAAAACCCTATTTTCTGAGCTTCATTACGGCGAACCTTTAAAAGTGATTGAAGCAAAAAACGAAGAGCACGAAGCGGAGAGGGTTGTTGCCGAGCTGCTGGCGCATAAGTTTATGAACCGTACTAAGTTTAAAGATTACGCCATTCTTTATCGCGGTAATCACCAAAGTCGTTTGTTTGAAAAGTTACTCATGAGTAACCGTATTCCCTACAAAATAAGTGGGGGCATGTCATTCTTCGGTCGCACTGAAGTGAAAGACATCATGGCTTACCTACGGCTGCTGGTAAACCAAGACGATGATAATGCGTTGCTGCGGGTAATTAATACGCCGGGGCGGGGTATTGGTAGAGCTACCTTAGAAAAGCTGGGTAACTTTGCAAATAGCCTGGGGGTTTCGATGTTCGAAGCTGCTACGCACAATAACTTAAATAGTGTGCTGCCGGATAAAGCATTTCATTCGGTGTCAGGCTTTGCGCGCTGGATTGTTGAATTGTCTGATAACGCTGAGCGTGGAAATACGGTAGAGGCAGTGAGAAGTATGATCCGTACCATGGGGTACGAAGAGTGGTTATACGAAACTAGCGCAAGTCCTAAAGCTGCGGAAATGGCGATGGCTAACGTAAGTACACTGTTTGGTTGGGTGAACGATATGTTAGAGGGGAACGATCTCGACAGCCCCATGACGCTAAATGAAGTGGTAAATCGCTTAATACTTCGCGACATGATGGAGCGGGGAGAAGAAGACGGTGAAAGCGACCAAGTTCAACTCATGACGCTACACGCGTCTAAGGGCCTTGAGTTCCCCATTGTATTTTTAGTGGGTATGGAAGAGGGCTTACTACCTCACCAAAGCAGTGTCGATGAAGATAATGTAGAGGAAGAGCGCCGTTTAGCTTACGTAGGGATAACCCGAGCGCAACGAGAGCTTATCTTTAGTTTGGCAAAAGAGCGCAGGCAGTTTGGTGAAGTTATTCAGCCCGAGCCAAGTCGATTCTTATTTGAATTGCCCCCAGACGATATCCAGTGGGAAAATCAAAAACCAAAAGCGACAAAAGAAGAGCGCCAACAAAAAGCGCAGGTAGGAATTGCAAATTTACGGGATATATTAGGTAAAAAATAAAAAAGTGAATGTTTACTAACTACGAAGCGCACTGGGGTGTGCAGTTACTCGGTGACCTTAGACATGTCCAGCACAGTTGCGCGTTCAAGCGCTTTGCCTTGTCCGTAAACACAATCAATGTCGTTAAGAGCATCAAGCTGAGATTTAGCGTCTACGCCCTCAGCGATTACACTGAATTTTAAGTGCTCAGAAATCAGCATGACAGACTGAATAAGTTTTAGGTTACGTTGTGATCGAGGTAGGGATTTAACAAATCGATGATCAATTTTAATAAAGTCGAAAGGGTAGGCAAATAAATAGCTAAGAGAGGCTAAGCCGCTACCAAAGTTATCTAATACCAAGGTGACACCAGCGCGCTTAAGCTTTTTAATGGCTGGGAGTATAAACTGCGAGCGACGATTTAAATCATTTTCATCGAATTCAAACACCAATTGCTTGGCTTTAACGCCTTGCTCTGCAATAACTTCGGTCATTCGATTGACCATAGAGGGCTGTAATAGATGATTGATTGAAACGTTTACAGCAATGCGCTCTATAGGAGTATCGGTAGACTCATAACGCTTAATTAATTCGCACGCTTTTGTCAGCTGAAAGAGATCCAAATCAATCGTTAGCCCGCTGTGTTCTGCAACTTGCCTAAATTGCTCTCGCGCAATTTTCCCGTAAGTGGGATGAGACCAGCGAATATACATTTCTCTATACAGAGTGGTTTTATCCCCAAGATTGACTACCGGCTGTAAAAAGTAATCAAATTCCTCGTCTCTAAGTGCTCGTCTAAACTCATTCTCTAGCTCAAGCTCTTCAATTAACCTTTCACGCATGCTCTTATCGAACATTACAAAGCGCCCACGGCCCAGTGTTTTTGCTTGATACATGGCGGCATCTGCATCGCGCAACACTTCATCAGCGGCATTGTAGTAACTTTGAATGTGAGCAATACCAATACTTGCTCCAGAGTACATTTCTCGACCATCCAGTAAAAACGGCTCTGAAATAGACGAAATAATGCGACGAGCTACTTCTTCTACATCGCTACTGTCTTCAAAGTTATCCAATAAGACAACGAACTCATCACCGCCTAAGCGGGCCAATAAATCATGGCCGCGAATGCAAAGCGCAATGCGTTTCGACACTTCAATTAAAAATTCATCGCCAGCGTGGTGGCCTAATGTATCGTTAATTACTTTAAAGCGGTCTAAATCGATAAATAGTACCGCAAACATGTTTTCGCTATAACGCTGCTTGCTAGCAACGGCTAATTCTAAGCGGCTAGTAAACATGGCTCGGTTGGGTAAGTCGGTAAGAGAGTCGTGATGAGCGTCGTGAATAAGCTTTAATTCGATTTCTTTACGTTCATCAATTTGCTGCTGTAAAAAGCTGTTAGCGCGGTTTAATTCAGCAGTGCGTTCTTTTACTCGCTCTTCTAACTGAAGATTATACTTTTGAATTGCCTCGGTGTTGCTCTTGCGTTCCATAGCCACAGCAATATGGTGCGAAACAAAGCGCAAAAGTTCTTGGTCTCTCGCAGTATATTTGGCGTGCTTACCATAAGTTTGTACTGCGATTACACCGGCAATATCGCCATCTACAACTAGCGGTGAGCCCAGCCAAGAGTTAGCACTCTTAAGCATTTTCTGAGCAACGGTAACGTCTAATTCACCGCTTTCAGCCAATTGTAAAACGCGAGGCGGGTTTATTAATTCCGCTTGACCAGTGCGAAGCACAAACTCAGTTAAACCACGACTCATTGGCCTTGAATTTATACTGGCCTGATTAGTATCACTGAAGTAAGGAAACTCTAGTTTGTTCTGCTCTCTATCTACAATAGCGATGTAACAGTTTGGCGCACTAATAAGCCTGGCGAGAATTTCATGCAGACTTGAATAGAAGACATTCATATCGCCTTCAAGGTTGGCCGCTAACTCTGATATTTCAAATAACGCCTGCTGTAGCGATTCTACTTTTTGGCGTTCAAGGATTTCTTCTTGTAAATCGTCGTTAGTTCGTCTCAACTGTCGCGTGCGATCACGAATAGTGCGTTCAGTAAGCTCTCTGTTTTTAACTCTATCTACAGTGGTTACAATGTGTTGAGACACAAACAACAGAACCTCAAGGTCTTCTTGCGTGTAGTGAACACCTTCATCGTAGGTTTGAACTACCATAGCCCCTATAACTTGGCTTCCACGTTTAAGTGGTACGCCTAGCAGTTCAAAAGGCGGAGAGCCAACAAGTTTAAACCCTAATTCTTTGGAAAGAGATTGCTCTTCGTCACGCTTGTAAAAAAGGTGATTACCCGTTTTAAGAATATAGCCGGTCATGCCGTCCATTAACGATTCCGCGGGAAGCTGGCGAACCGTTTGTTCGTCAAATTCATCAACGAAATAAGAAAAGTCGACAACATTGCTTTCGGGGTCGTAAAAGGCTACGAAGAAATTGTCCGCGTTCATAAAATCGCCAATGATTTCATGAATAGACGTGTAGAGATGGTTTAGATTACTAACTGAACTGGCGAGTTCGGAAATGTCAAAAAGCGCTTTCTGAACACGTTCAGCGCGCTTGTACTTATCTGTAAGCTGTTGAAGCTGCGGTATGAGTTCCCGCAGTTCTTCTTCAGACAGCTCAGATTGTGTCGAATTTGATGACATTCCACTCGCCAATATAAAACTAACATTTTATGTAGCGGAATAACTTACCTCATCCACTGAAAAAACGCTAATTTTTCAAACAACTTAAACTAAAGCAGACTAGTTTAAATTCCTTCGATCATATACTCGATAGCGGCTTTAATATCGTCTTCTGAACAGTTGCCACAAGTACCCATTGGAGGCATAGCGTTGATGCCGTTGATAGCATTTTGCCAAACGCCGTCTAAGCCGCGTTCATCAAGGCGTGGTTGCCAATCTGCTGCTACCTGTAATTTGGGTGCGCCAAGAACGCCTGCGCTGTGACACGCAACGCAAGCAGAATTGTAAATGTCTTCACCAGATTTTGCTCCGCCTGCCGCAGCAGCGTCGCCTTGTGCTGCTGCACCTGCAACATGCACTTTACCTAGTGGTTTAATACGATCTGCAATTTCATCGTTACTCATTTCTTGTGCTTGTGCTGCAAAAACAGTAAGCGCTGTAGCAGCAACAGTTAACCAAGTCTTTAATTTCACATCTGTCTCCAGGCAATGATGAATTTGTTTAAAATATAACACGCCAGATTATAACGGTAATTGGCGGTTGAACAACTATTAGAATCCAATTACCTATAAAAAGTAAGGATTTTTAACAATTGGGCTTTGGTAAAATAAAAAGAAAAGAACAAATTAGTTGATGCTCGCCGTAGCCCTAAGTATCATACGCCTCGTTTGCAACGTGTGATTATTAACATACATTAATGTCTGCAAACGTCTTTAATGCACCTGTAGCTCAGCTGGATAGAGTGTCGGCCTCCGAAGCCGACAGTCTTAGCAAAAAGTGGTCACGGGGCAAACGGTCAATAACATTTTGTCGTGTTTTGGTCGAAATTTTTGTTAAAATTTGTTGTAAACCGCTACGCACCTGTAGCTCAGCTGGATAGAGTAACGGCCTCCGAAGCCGTAGGTCGCGCGTTCGAATCGCGCCAGGTGCGCCATTCCTCCTTTTTTTGAGTGTTGGCCATATTGGTCACAATTTTTGTTTTTATTGCTCGTGACCGTGCAGTGACCATTTTGAAAAATGCACGTTTATGCTCTTACAGTTTCATCAAGCACTTACAATATACTGCAGAATCGTTCTTATCTACGATTAAGTTTTGAAGTACAATCTACCAACATACTAAAAATTAAACTCACTAATAAGAAGTATTGCGGAGACGATATTGATTTACTTAGATTCAGCTGCTTCATATCCTGTACTACCTGAAGTGCAAGTCGCCTTAGACAAGTCTTTTCGCGAATTATATGGTAACTCAACCGCCTCTCATAAATTAGGTCTAGATGCCTCTGAAGTAATTGAAAGTGCTCGAGATGTTATTGCTGATAAAATTGGAGCGCTTAGTAGTGAAGTCGTTTTTACAAGTGGTGCTACTGAGTCAAATAATATTGCCTTTAAAAGCCTACTTTTAGATAACCCTGCACTGAAACACAAAAAACATATTGTTACTTCTCAAATTGAACACAAATGCGTGTTGGCTATTTGTAACTACCTTGCTAAATTTCATGGCTATCGAATTAGTTACGTAAAGCCGAATGCAGATGGCGTGATACAAGCTGACGAATTAGCTAAGGTATTGCAGGACGATACTGCGTTAGTCTCCATAATGCATGTAAATAACGAGTTAGGTACAATTAACCCTATCGGTGATATTGGTGAGTTGTGTTTCAAGAAAGGCATTCTTTTTCATTCGGATGCCGCACAAAGCTTTTGTAAAGTAGATATAGATGTTGATGAGCTAAATGTAGATGTAATGTCTTTCTCTGCCCATAAGATAGGGGGTCCAAAAGGCATTGGGGCTATTTATATTCGAGACCTTAGAACCCGTTACCTGACACCTGTTGTCCATGGAGCTGGACAAGAAAATGGTTTGCGAGGCGGTACCGTAGCTTCACCATTAATTGATGGGTTTGCAGCATCTGTAGACGCTTTTCCTAGGTACTATGAAAAACTAAAAGAAGCTAAGTTAAAATATCAGTTTATAGAACACTTAACGGCAATGAATATTGATTTCAAGGTTAATGGTAACAACACCAACATTCTCGATAGTATTGTTTCAATATCCTTTCCAGAACTCGATATCCCATCTTTGTTCAGAATGACCGATGACTCTATTGCTATAGCACAGGGCTCTGCTTGTTCTTCGAAACAAATCGAGCCATCACACGTATTATCGGCTATTGAGCTTAAAGGAAAGCTACTGGAAAATACTTTAAGGTTGAGTTTTACTCATTTCACTATTTGGGAAGACCTGAACAAATTATTGGAGAGTATTCGTGCTTTAAAGAACAATGATTAAATGACTACTCAGTATACTTATTAAAAGCGACATAACCTATGTCTATTTTATACCGCTCGGTTGCTCTAGCTTACTTTAATTGCTGGCGGTAACGCTCCTTCATAAACTTTAACTTTTTCATAAATGTAGTTTACCCAAGTACTTGTATCATTTTGCTTTCTAGTTGTGTTTTCCCAAATTTCCACTTTTTTGAGTCCAAGCTCTTCGCAAAGGCTCTCTATAGATGCTTGCTCATAGTAAAAGAATTGTCGCGAATCCGAATCTTTGCCCTCATGTTCTGGCCTATTTTTAAGTGAAAAATATATAACACCATTCGGCACCAATGCGTTGTACAAGCGCTCCATGGCAAGTTTCAAGTCAGCCTCTTTGAGGTGTAACAGGCTTGCACAAGCCCAAACCGCATCAAATTCTTCCAAATAGTCAATCTGCTCAAATGAGTGTTCGATACAGTAAGAAAATGGGTATGATAAACAGCTTCGCACCATTTCTTCAGACGCGTCAAAGGAAACTACTCGATACCCATGTTGAATAAAATATCTAGTATCTCTACCAGAACCACAGCCCGCATCTAAGATTAATCCACCTCTTGGTATTCCTCCTCGAAAACTACCTGAGTTTCTGAATTTGCTATAGAGTGAATTTAAACTAATAGACCTTGTCGAGCTAATATATTCTTTACTTGAGCTGTTGTAATAATTGATTGTTGCAGTTTGATATGACTTACGTTCAATAGGTTGGTCTTTTCTCTGTTCTCCGAGAGGGTAGCTTAACTCCTCATAATTATCCTGAATTTTTCGTATTTGAGACTCTAGTGCTCCATCAATCTCTAGAGGGAAAACGATGCCTTCTACTTCTTTACTAAAACCTATAAGCTGCCCCTTGTTAATTTGCACCGCTATGGAGCCATTACACTTGCGGCGTAATGGCGCCACCTAATTTGCACCTAATGGCGCCACCTGATTTGCGGTTAATGGCGCCACTTTAGTCACCCTTTTTACCCTCAAACTTCATTGTAAATAGCGTATCTTTATGTCTACTTTTTAGACAAGGAGATGCGCATGGCAAACAAGAGGTTTGAAATGTACCAATATCGACAAATACTCGTTCGGATGCGAATGGGTGAATCTAATCGTGCTATTGCCCAAAGCGGGTTAATGGGACGCAAAAAGGCACAGAAGTTGAGGGATACCGCACTTGAGCATGGCTGGTTAGATAAACTCAATCCCTTGCCTGACAACGCCCAATTGGCGACCGTGCTAAATGTTACCGTGCATACACCATCATCTAGCGTGTCTTCCGTGTTACCCCATGCTGGGAAGGTCAACAAGTGGATTGAAAGCGGCGTGCAAGGCAGCACTATCCATCAAAAGCTGGTAGACAGTTATGGTTTCACAGGAAGCTATTGGGCGGTAAATCGTTATATCAAAAGTGTGATTGCCAGTGAGCCAGGCAAGGTCTCGACAGTGATGGAGTTCGACCCTGGTGATGCGGTGCAAGTGGACTTCGGGTCTGGTCCGTTGATGGTGGATACCCGCACAGGCGAGCTGCGTAAAACATGGGTGTTTGTGATGACGCTAGCGTGGAGTCGCCATATGTACGGTGAATTTATCTGGGACCAAAGTGTTGCCACATGGCTATCTTGCCATCGCCGTGCGTTTGAGTGGTTCAACGGTGTACCCAAGCGCGTGGTAATCGACAATCCAAAATGTGCCATCACGAAAGCGTGTTATCACGACCCCGATGTACAGCGTGCTTATGCTGAATGCGCGGAAGGTTATGGTTTCTTAATTGCGCCATGTCCGGTGCGCGACCCGCAAAAGAAAGGGCGTGTTGAATCCAATGTGAAGTACATCAAGAATGCCTTCGTGCCACTGAAGGAGTTCCGCAGTTTAAGCGATGCCAATGCACAATTAAAAGAGTGGCTGGTGAGTGTGGCGGGTAACCGCAAGCACGGTACGACGCGTCTTTACCCTTTAACGCAGTTCAAAGAAGTTGAACAGGAATTACTTAAGCCCTTGCCTGAAGTGCCCCCGGAGGAAGCAGTATGGGCGCAAGCAAAAGTCCACGGTGATGGGCATGTACAGTTCGAACTCTGCCGTTACTCGGTGCCTTATACACTCATTCGCCAAACGGTATGGATACGCGCGGGCGATTCCACCGTGCGTATTTATCAGCAACACGAACTCAAAGCTACTCACGGTAGATTACGCCACCAAGGCGGTCGTTCAACGGTGCCAGAGCATCAACCACCTGCGGCGCAAGCCTACAACATGCAAGATCCTCAATACTGTTTAACCCAAGCAAAGAAGGTCGGGGAATACTGCCATCTGTTTGTTGAAAGATTGTTTGCGAGTCGCGTGCTAGATAACCTGCGCGCAGCACAAGGTGTGGTCGGCTTCGCCAAACGCTATGGGCCTACTCGCTTAGAAAGGGCCTGTTGCCGTGCGTTAACCTTCGACAATGTGCGCTACAGCGCCATTAAACAGATACTCGAAAAAGGCTTAGATGAGCTGCCCCATGAAACCAATGCGTTTGATAGTTTAAGCGACAGTTATACCGGTAAAGGTCGCTTCAATCGCGACCCTAACAAACTCATCCCACATTAAAAAAAGGAACAACCATGATTAACCCTATTCCAGAATTATCACCCTTACTCAAACAACTACGCCTATCAGGCATGACGGATTCACTGGCCCAGCGTAACCGCGAAGCCATTGAACACCAAATGACGTATCCTGAGTTCTTAGCCTTACTCGTGCAAGATGAAGTGGCAAGGCGAGACCAAAAGAAATACGCTACACGGCTGCGCCGTGCAGGCTTCAAATCCAATAAAACACTAGAGAGCTTCGACTTAAGCACCAACCCCACACTGAATCGCGCCTATGTGCAAGAGCTGGCAACCTGCGGCTTTATTGATGAAAAAGTGCCTGTATTAATAGCAGGGCCATGTGGCACCGGTAAAAGTCATTTAGCGCAAGCCATCGGGCACTGCGCGGTGCAAAAAGGCGTGGATGTACTGTTCTTTACCCAAGCCAAACTACTGGCAAATCTGTATGCCGCACGCGCCACCAACAGCTATGAAAAGCGCTTCCAAACCTTAGCTAAAGTACCGCTTCTCATCATTGACGACTTCGGTTTAAAGCCATTGAAATCGCCACAAGACGAAGACCTGCACGACTTAATTGATGAGCGTTATGAACAACACGCCACCATTATTACCAGCAACTTAGACTTTACAGAATGGGGAGATGCCTTCCCGAATAAACTACTTGGCGCGGCCACACTTGACCGACTTCGCCACAATGCCTATCGACTAATATTAGAAGGGGAAAGCTATCGAAAATTAAGACCTGAAAACAACATCAAAAACAACAAAACTGGACTCGCTCCAAAAAGCGGTCAATAATCAACTTGTTTGAGGGCAAAAAGAGCATGTTCAGGTGGCTCCATTACGCCGCAAATGGGTGGCGCCTTTAGGGTGCAAATTAACACCCCTCCGCAGCTAGTTTTAAAATCCTTATGTGAGCGGCTAAACGACCAAATACACTTGCAAGGTGAGGTGCCAACATAGCGCAAGTTTCAGACTCAATAAGAGATAGTTGTTTATCTCCGACTTCAAGAATTAGGTCTAATAGTTTTTGATCTCTTTCCGAAAATGAGTCCCTACCATTTTCTGCAAGATATCTCAGAGTTCTAAAATATTTCCCATCATCTAAAAGCTTCCGTTTTTCTTTTAAAGCGAACAAATCATATAAGATAACGGACTCTTGTCTCAGTGCTTTCATTGGACCATAAAAGCTATTTAGTTGTTCTTTAAGTTCTTGTTGTTTTGACTTGTTCTTTTCGTTAGGCTATGTTCGGATTAACTGTTGTTGAATCGAAAAGAGCCTGTTTTCGTTAAGGTTTTCTGGATTATCCATAAACCTGAACCAACCCAGGTAGTGTTCCAAGTATTTTGTGGCTACTCCGTTAAACCGTTTTATCCACGCTTTCAGACGGCTGTGATAGGCGTTAACATTTTGAATGTGAAAGACTTTATCTATCACCTTAATTCCTCCTGCCACATCTAAGCGCTTGTGTATTAAATCATTTTTCTCAGAAAGAGCTATGTAGGGCTTATAGCCATCACTACACAACACACTGTCTTTCTCTAATTTTCCTGCTAGCTCCTGATGCAAAGCTTCCGATGTAACACTTGGCACAACGGCTTCATACGTACTCTTAGCTCGGTCTCTGACCGTTAAAACTGGCACCCAATCATCCTTTGAACGCCCTCGTTTTTTCGCTTTCACCCCTCTTTTACGGGGCTGACGAGTCATCCGTTTTGAGCCTTTCTCTGAGTAGGGAAAAAGTGTTTCGTCTGCCTCGATAATGCCTTCTAATTTGCTCGCTTTCAGTGCTGATGGTAGCGCCAAGAATCGGTGCCGCCACCTGAACGATGTTTCAAGGTGGAGGCCACATTCTTCGGCACATTTACGCAATGGCTTACTGTCCAGCATACAGCGAATATATTCTAACCAAAGCTCTTTGTACCTCAGTCGAGCTAGCGGTGTCGCCGTTGTCGCTACAAAGGTTTTGCCGCAGTTCTTGCAGCGATAACGCTGCATCTTGTTTACCTTGCCGTGCCGATTGATCAGTGAGCTATGGCAGTGCGGACATTCAGGGTTTTCAACCATCCGCTCCTCAAGCTCTGTTATCAACTGTGAGACGCTATCAGTGCCTTTCAGCAGCTTCTCAACATAACGGGTTTGACTATCTGTTAAGTGTTCTAACTCGGCTATAAGCTTTGTAAATTGTGCTGGGATCATGATCAACCCTCAATAACTGTATTCATATACAGTATAGCAACAATTTAGCAGAACATAGCCATAATAATTAATGTACTTAATCGTTCACAAAATATTATATGTACGGTATCGTACACATAATAAGTGTAATTTGATTACCTGTTTTCTGGAATTAATTCATTAATCTACTGCGGACGAAAAAAAATGTATGAATGTAAATTAACGCCTAGCAACATATTGAGCCGTCTCTTATCAATAAGCCTCAGCCTAATTGCTTTGAGTGCATGTACGAGCGAAAAAGAAATAGAGAAGCCCTCTCCTAGATTAGTCGAGATTATGAGTGTATCGCTGACCAGCTCAGATTCAGCTGAGCGATATGTTGGCGTTACCAGAGCGGCAAATCGCAGTGATTTGTCTTTTGAAATTTTCGGTAAAATTAAGGAAATCCATGTGGAAGTGGGTGATACCTTCAAAAAAGGAGACGTGCTCGCAACTTTGCAACCTATTGATGCCGAATTGTCACTTGAGAATCTAACGGCACAGCTAAATAGCGCAAAAGCTATACTCACCGAGGCACAACTCGACTATTCTCGAAAGAGCGCATTGGACGGCTCAGGCGCAGTATCTCAAGCGCAAATCGACCTTGCACAAGCCCGATATCTGAGCCAAAAAAATATAGTGGAAAGTTTGCAATCGAATGTGAGTCAAGCTAGAGAAGTCATAAAAGACACGAATATCATTGCGCCTTTTGATGGCCAAGTCGCCCATAGATTTGCAGAGCCTTCACAGAATACCGCTGCCAATCAAGCTATATTATCAGTCACTGGCATTCAAGCAGGCGTAGAAGTAGTGACCAATGTACCTAGTCATGTTCGCAATGCTTTTATAAAAAATAAAGACACTTCTACTAATGTGTTAATACGACAAACATTATTGCCCGCTACTATCATCGAAATTGGCGCAAGTGCAGATAGTTCAGGCCTTTTCCCCATCACACTTGTCGTTGACAACACTGACTTAGCCGCGGGAGAAACCGTTT
This sequence comes from Alteromonas sp. MB-3u-76, assembly GCF_002831605.1. Taxonomy (NCBI): domain Bacteria; kingdom Pseudomonadati; phylum Pseudomonadota; class Gammaproteobacteria; order Alteromonadales; family Alteromonadaceae; genus Alteromonas; species Alteromonas sp. MB-3u-76. The sequence continues at coordinate 87,121 of NZ_CP025115.1, forward strand.
ACGTCAGGGCACCTACAAGCGCAGCCCAAAGACTCATCGTACCGACGTCCGCTATTATTCCAGACACTGAAAATACGGCATTTGTATTCACATTTTCTGCAGACAGCAAAACCGTAATCAAGACCAAGGTACAAGTCGACGCTCCATTACATGACGGTATTCCTGTGATATCAGGACTAAACACAAATGAACTTATCGTAGCAAAAGGCGCCGTGTTGTTAAAAGACGGCGAAGTTGTGCAACCTGCTAACACAAGCATTAATAGATTTAATCAATAGGTACGAGCATGAATATTTCATTAGTAGCATTTAAATATAAACCTGTCGTCTTTTTAATGGTAAGCCTGCTCATGGCCTATGGTATTTACAGCTACTTTACGTTGCCAGCAAGAGAAGACCCAGCGCTGCTCATAAGAGAGGCTGTTGTGGTGACTCACAATCAACAGTTGTCTAGCAAAGATATAGAGAGGCTAGTCACTAAACCCATAGAAGAGGCGTTGCTGCAGATTTCTGAGCTCAGTGAAATTAAATCAACATCGATGAATGGGACATCAATTATTCATGCCACTATTGCTGATAATCTTACGGAGTTAGAGGGAATATGGGACCAGCTAGAAGAGCAAGTGCTAGCCATGAGTGCAAGCCTTCCTCCTGGCACACTTACGCCTCAAATTAATGACGAATTTGGTGATGTTGCCGTCATCACTCTTGCGCTTTCTGGGTCTGATTATTCGCTAGATGAAAAATTTGATTATGCCCAACATCTTCGAGACAACTTAATTGGCGTTCAAGGCACCAAAAAAGTAGATATTGTTGGCATGCAGCCAGAGCAGATTTTTATTGAATATCAAAACAAGTCTTTGTTGCAAACTGGACTTTCCCCAATGCAGATTGCCAATGCGCTAAACACGCATAATATTCCAAGCACAGGTGGGCAATTTGACAGTGGGCAAACTATATTTTTGATTGACACAAACAGTCAATTCACTAATCTCGATGAGATAAAAAACATCCAAATCCCTTCCCAAAATGGAGCACGTTTTTGGCGATTAGGAGATATTGCCACTATCACCAAAGGATATGCTGATCCACCCGTTCAAAAAGCCTATTTTAATGGGAAAGAATCGTTAGTGATTGCGATAGCAATGTTCGAATCTGAGTCGGTCATTAATTATTCCAAGCGCGCAAAGGCTAAAATAGATGAGCTTGCCTTGGGCTTGCCTGTGGGCCTAGATCTCGAATACATCACATTTCAATCTGACCAAGTCGAAAATACGGTATATGGGGTCAGCATTAACATGCTACAAACCCTCGTTATCGTAATGGTAGTCGTTATCCTGTTTTTGGGATTGCGGATTGGATTAATTGTTGGCTCTATTATCCCTGCAGTTGTGCTCACCACATTGGGCATAATGGGTGTGTTTGGATTGCCACTTGAGCGAATGAGTTTGGCGACGCTGATCATCTCACTGGGACTTTTAGTCGATAATGGCATCGTAGTGGCAGAAAATTTCAAACGCTGCTTAGAAGAGGGGCAAGAAAAAATTGATGCGCTTAAAAATACGAGCAAGGATTTAGCGCTACCCTTATTAACCAGCTCAATCACAACAATCTCTGTGTTTTTACCCCTAATGATTGCTCAAACATCATCAAGTGAATATACACGCTCCATTTCAATAGTCATGTTAATTGCTTTATCTATTTCCTGGATTTTCGCCATGACGATCACGACGACGCTCTGTCATAAATATATTCCTTTTGCGCAATCAAACGTAAATAAAGTAAACAAAACTAATCAGACGAAGGTCGATTATTTTTTAAAAATAGAAGACCTCTACGGCGCAGTTTTAGAAAAGGTGTTAACTTATCGGTGGCTTTATATCGCCTTTTTATTCGTTTTATTCGCAGGCGCAATAGGCTTACTAGGCACCGTTCAGAAAAAGTTTTTCCCTGATAGCGATAGAGCGCAATTACTCGTTTATGTAGACGCTCCCGTAAATGTTTCTTCAACCATCACTGATGAAAAAATTAGTGCTTTGATGCAAATAACTAACAATAAAGAAAACTACCCTGAAATTGAGGATGTGGTTGCCTACGTTGGTTTTGGGGGACCTCGCTTTGTGCTGTCGTTAACGCCTGTAGATCCAGCTCCTCATAAAGGGTTTATGCTAATAAACGTTGAAAATTTGGAGGCTGCAAAAGCAGTGTTGCCTAGATTAAGGTCTGATTTTCGACAAATGGTGCCCAGTGTCAACGCCCGCATTTCTCGCATGTTCTTAGGCCCTGAAGACCCAAATACCATTCAGATTCAATTACGAGGCCCCGATGCGCAGTATATCTATAGCCGTGCTGATGAGCTAAAAGATATTCTCTATGGCGTGCCCAATATGATTGATGTCTGGTCAGATTGGTATAGCAAAGCAGATACTTTCTCGCTTGATATTGATTACGCGCAAGCGAAGAAAATAGGCGTAAGTACACAAGATATAGCCATGTCTTTAGCACGACATAATAATGGTATGCATTTAACCGATTTTCGCGATGGTGATGAAGTCATCCCGGTTATCCTGCGGGCAACCGAAGCAGAAAGAAAGTCGTTTGACGCGCTTCTCACAACGCCCATCTATTCAACGAGCACGACGGCAACTGTCCCATTATCTGCGCTAGCAAGCATCGACAGAGCCCCTTCATTCCCTTTCATTCAAAAAGAGGATCTAATCAATACACTGACGATAGAGGGCAGAAATCTTAGCCTGACGCCAGAAGACATGGCACCGATGCTCAAAGATACGCTTAACGAGTTCTCACAAACACTTGAAGCTGGTCACTTTGTAGAGTTTGATGGAATATTGGACGATACGGCGGCAACAAACAAAGCGTTAGCGGCTACTTTGCCTATTGTATTTTCTATTATCTTAATTTTGCTCGTTGCCCAATTTAACGGCTTTAAAGGCCCAGCGATATTGCTTATCGCTTTGCCACTAGTCGTTATTGGTGCATCAATTGGTTTATGGTTATTTAATGGGCAATTCGGCTTCATGGTAATTCTAGGACTGTATGCACTTATGGGTATTATCGTCAATAATTCTATCGTTTTAGTCGACCGAATTGATGCCGAAATTAACAGTAAAGACCATTCTCCATTTGACGCGGTAATTACTGCATCGAAGCGAAGGCTCAGACCCATCCTAATGGCAACAATTACCACGATAGTTGGCTTGTTACCGCTTATTATTTCAAGAGATGTCTTATTTTATGACATGGCAATTGCGATGGCGTTTGGTTTAGGTATTGGCACATTGCTTATCTCTACTATGCTTACGCCGGTTTTATATAGCTTGTTTTACGGAATAAGCACAGCAACAGCTGAGCAGCAAAGAACCCACCAAGGAGCCAAAGCATGAAGAAGCTAATTTTATTCGTAACCATTTTATTGGCGAAAGGTTGTACGCTTGCACCTGAGTTCACAGTGCCTGAGCCGCATACGCTTGAATTAAGCGATGGACTTACCGTTCATGCTGACGAATACGATGATATGTTAGAAGAAGAGATAAGTTGGTGGACGCATTACCATGATCCAGTCTTGGCGAATTTACTTGATATTGCGCACCGTCAAAATATATCGCTGAAACAAGCAGTGCTATCTATTGAACAAAACCGACTGGCTCGCAAAGCAATATCCTCAAAAAAAGTGCCTTTTATCAATGCAGGTGCATTGGCGAGTAGGCAAAAAGCGAGTACGCTACTTGAGGGCTTGAGCCCACCTCCTGGGACACCCAATCAGCAAAATGTTTTTAACCTTGGCTTAAATCTAACGTGGGAATTAGACGTGTTTGGCAGAGTTAAGGGGCAAGAGAACGCATTAGACTTTGAGATAGAAGCTTCTCAAATGGCGTATCGTGACCTTATGGTGTCATTATTTGCTGAAGTGGGGATTACTTATACACGGTTAAAACGCAATATTTATCAGCGCAGCATAATGATGGAGGTGTTATTCCATCAAGCATATTCTGTAGAGCTGAATGAACTACTAGCGCAGCAGCAACTAGTTGATGAAACACACGTGTTAAAAATGAGGAGCTTACTAGAGGCCAATTTTATGCAGCTTGCTATGCTCGAGAATGAACATCATCAACTTTTGGCCGGTCTTGCAAATTTGTTATCAACAACACCGAAGCATGTCGAGACTCTCATTCAAGATATTGAAAATAGTAATTGGGAGCTTCCTGATGTGCCTATTGGAATACCTAGTACTACATTGCAAAATCGCGCCGACGTAAAGCAAGCAATGTATAGATTAAAGGCGTCCAACGAACGGATTGGCGTACAAATAGCCAATAAATATCCTGCTTTCTCCATCACCGGAGCAATCGGTCAACAATCCGCTGACATAAGTGATTTATTTGAGTCTGCTAGCCAAGCGTGGTCGTTAGGATCTGTGCTAAGTTGGCCAATATTTGATGGCGGTATAAGAGCGCTCAATGTGCAGTTGGCGCAAAGTCAATTCAGTATTGCAGAGCTTGAATATGAGCGCGTTTATATTAATGCTGTGAGTGAAGTTGAGGCCGCACTGTCAGCTTACGTATTTTCAAAAAAAGAACTACAAGCTAAACAAAATATAACCGACATGCAAAATGTAATGACGGGCTATCAACAGCAAATGTATGAGCAGGGTTTGGTGTCTAAAATTGCGCTAATCGAGTCTGAGCAGACAGCACGGCGAGAAAAAATGTTGCTTTTACTTAACAAAGAATCAGTCGCGATTAGTCAGATTGAAGTTTATCGCGCGTTTGGTGGAGCATGGTTGTGACGGATGCTACACTTACGAAAGCCATTAACACTTTATAGTTAGAATAAGTTGTGTCAAGAATTTACAAAGCCGAAACGCTAACAATAATGAATAACAAGTGAGAGAGTTGTGACAAAACATCAGGGTAGACCAGTAGATTTAGACAAGGAAAATGCTATTTTGAAAGTTGGCCATGACCTTTGGTTTAAAGAGGGCCCAGAGAAATTTTCGATTGAACGAGTCGCTAAACTAGCAAATGTCTCAAAAGTCACCATCTACGCTCGGTTCAGTAATAAAAACAAGCTTCTTGAAAAGATCGTTTCTATGAAATGTGATGAGATGACAGATTCTCTTGGGCTTACCAACATTGAATCTGGAGACCTCAGCGAAAAGTTAATCGAGTTTGGTACCAACCTTTTAACATTTATACACAGCGATGAGCACACGATTTTTTTAAAGGCTTCATCGGTATCGCTACACAAAACACAAATAGACTTAACTCAAATATATGAAAATGGGCCTCATAAAACAAAGCAAGAGCTGGCGCAACTGCTTGAACTAGAAAGCAAGAAGGGCACTTACTATTTTCCTAACCCCGCCGAAAATGCAGAATTGTTTATTGGAATGTTGTTTGGCTTAAATATTGTTAGAGCAATATATAATATTGATATAAACGAATCTTCAACGCTTTTAAGAGAGAGAGTTACGCAAAGAACAGGGCAGTTTTTAAAGATTTTTGAGTGAAAAATTATCAATACAATAGCTATGACTATGTTTTTCTTTCAAACAGGTATCTGTGGATTTGGAAGAAGTTCACAAAGCATCTGGGAGGTTTGACCCTAGAACCATAAAGAGTGGGAGTGAACGTTACTTAGTGCCAACAACTAAATTGATCATATCAAAGAAGTGCTGAAAAGAAGATGCCACTGAAAGCCTCCCCACCTGGTCAGGAGAACAGTGTTCTTTATCACTTTAGGTCAACATTTAGGCTTATTTTCCTAACGATTTACAATAATCGACTGACCGCTATCTGCCTCAAAGCGGTCTGTTATTCATTGAAGGTGTAATGCGCCATCGGCTAAACTTTGCCTATTTAACAGTTTTAACAGTGGTTCTGCTTTCATATTCCACTTAATCAACCATGTTCCAATCATCAGCACTAAAGTCATCCAGCGTTTTAGCTGATGTCATTTTGCAATGGTGTATATCACCGCGTATTTGTTGTTCTTGTGAATATACAAATAGGTCATTAGTGTCGTTGGCTTCACCTAAATAGATGACTTTGCTTAAGTCGGCAGCGGCAATCAAATTATTTTTCAGGGTATAGTACCGACTAAACACTTCTTTATTGCTATTCACTAGATAAAGATAATAACGATAGTACTTAACAGCGCCAGTACAATCATAAATGTTGAAACAAGCGTTATTTAATCTAAGTACAGACTTAAATAAAGAAATATCGATTGAATGCTGAAGTGCATAAGTAATAGCACCAACAATACTTTGCAGCTGAGCATGGCTTAACTTATAAGCGTCGATAGCGTCCCATGACTTATACTCAACCACAATATATTCGTTTACTGATGAAAAAATTGCATCGGGTTTTGCACAAACGCCAACAGAGTCTTGTGAAGGCTGCCACTTATACAATATGTCATCCATTGAGAGAACCTCAACTGATGTGTTTGGTTTTAAATGTGGCAACCAACGTTGTGATAAGTCTTGTGCTGAAATATAAGTAGGATCAATGGCAAAGTACCTAATGTGAAAGAAGAAATCGAATACAGGCTCGCCTTCAGTTTCATCAAAAATGGATGTTTCGACAAACTGCTTATATTCTTGTTCGGTTCTTTCTTGAAGCTCTTGCGCAATCGCGATTTCTTTATCTCGCTGCTTTTTATCCAACACATTTTGTAAACGGATCTCTTTCGTTCTACTATGAAAACCCAGAACAGTAAAACCGACGGCGACTGCTCCAGTTACAGCAAATAAAACGGTTTTCCCAACACTGATAAGTGCTGCCTCAATACCATCAAAAGAGTCATACAAGATATAGTAAATAAAGAAGAAAGCGAAGACCAAAAATGCCAGCAACAAACAAACTGCTGAGCCCAAAAAAATAAATTTGATGACTTTAAGAGTTTTGCTTTTGATAAGTACAGTCCTTGTATTTAGTTGCTCAATTAAGTGTTCATTATCCTCAGTTGTTAATACAACTCACGTAAATAATACACTGACGATAAAGCAACTCCCTGCGCTTTATCATTCAATTGATAGTGTAGGCCAAATTAATAATATAGACTAGTCTCTAAGCCAACTGCATTTGAGTTAGGAGATTAACCTTCTTGCGGTCAAGCTGCAGTGCCGGCACCTTACCTCGGATGTTCACTCTTGATCACGATAACTTAAATTTTTATCATGAATAAACTGAGAAGTGTATACCTCGATTTGCAATGTGGTTGTATAGCTACTCTTTAGTTTCTTCGCACCATGCTATCAGTTGTGAAGCAACTGATAGCATAATTTCTTGTTTATTGCCGATTTATTTCGCTTCGCAGGGGTATATTTTGGGTTAATATCCCCCGAAAATTATATGTCACGAGTAGCCTCTCGAGACCGTATTTGAGGGTGTGCTAATAAGAACGGCTTTATTAGGGCTTAATAGTTTTTTGTAAATCATCCTTGAATCCCTTTGAAATAGCGGGCTTGGTCGTTTACGACCGATTAAGAACTATTTATGCGCTATGCGGGGGTTTACCCTCCGAAGCCGAAGGTCGCGCGTTCGAATCGCGCCAGGTGCGCCATTTCTTCTGTTTAGTTCAAACAAATCATCGTTTTCACTTTTCAACTGCCACTACCTAAACTTCGTTCACCAGCCACTTAATCACGTTGCCTATGGCGAAGGTAGAATGGTAGTTAGAACAAATGGTATAGCCACGGCCTGGCGATGTTAAGCTTGGGCCGAGTGGAACAAGCTTTCCTTCTTCAATGAATGAGGTAATTAAACCTTTCCAGCCAAGACATAATCCTTGCCCAGCTACAGCGGCTTCAACAATTAATGGAAAATTGTTATAGCGAAACCCAATAGGATTATTTGAAGGTTTAATGCCCACGCCCTTCGACCAGCTTTTCCAGTTTGGCCAGCGCGGATCATCAACATCCTTATGTAGCAAAGGAAAGTCACTTAAATTGTTAAGCGCTTGGCCAGGCTCTAAACCTAGTTTTCTGGCAAGGTCGGGTGAGCACACCGGAAACACCTCTTCCTCAATCATCATATGCTCATATTCATACTTACCCGCTAAGCTTGAATAGTGAAAAACAATGTCGGCTTGGGAAGCTATTAAATCAGATAAGCTATTTGTCGGCTGTATTTCAAATAAATAGTCGGGAAAGGCTTGCTGTAAACGCTGCAATCTTGGCATTAACCAATGAAAAGCGAATCCAAAATAAGCACTTATAGATATCTTGGTTCTGAAATCGTTGAAATCATGTTTTGCACTATCTGTTGCCCGCAAGATGGTCGCCAGAGAGCGTTCTATTTCATTATGGTACTTTGTGCCTGCCATAGTAGGTGTGGTTGGCTTGTTTTCCCGGTTTATCAGTACACCGCCCAATACCTCTTCTAACGCTCTAATTCTTTGTGATACAAGCGGTTGGCTTATGCCTAGTTCTTCGGCTGCAAGTGTCATAGAGCCATGTTTAACAGTGGCGTCAAAGGCAATAAGGCTGTGTAGTGTTGGTGACTCGTTGCGCTGCTTCATAATGAATTTGCATGTTTTCCATAAGCCTTAGCTACTGTTGTGCTAAAGCGAATTGCTTGATACTCGCAGCCTGACATTTCACAGAGGAAAAATCAAAAGTGCAACAGGTGCAAACACTCAATTACCGCATAGATGAGCAGCAAGTTCGCGTTCTGGCCTCCATCGATGGCAAAGAAATTTCATTACCCGCGCTGTGGCTAAGAGAGCGTTGTCAGGATACTGAAAACGTGGATAAGACAACTAAGCATCGCCTATTCGATCCGCATCAACTCGATACAGATTTAGCGCTTACGCGGGTGGAAAAGAAAAGTGAACTGCGCGCTAGCTTAACTTTTAGCGACGGTTACAGCGGTGAGTATGATCTCAGCGAATTTAATGCCGATTTTGACCACCTTGATGGCGCTCCAGCCCCTCGCCCCTGGAAAAGCGATATCGATAAGTCTGTTTTTCATGTGGATTATCATTCGTTGCATTCAGATAAAGGGCTTATTGCAGGTATTGAAAAGTTTCTTACCTATGGCGTTATCATTATTGATAACGTGCCGCAGAACCTAGAGGCCACTATTGAGGTTGCGGAGATTTTTGGCCACGTAAGAGAAACCAACTTTGGTAAGTCTTTTGAAGTATATTCACGACCTAATTCAAGCGACTTAGCCTATCGCTCGGTGCCACTTGGACCGCACACCGATAACCCTTATCGCGACCCAATGCCGGGTATTCAGCTATTGCATTGCCTACAAAACCAAGCGGGCGAAGGCTTATCTACGCTGGTTGATAGTTTGTCCGTTTTAGAGCAGCTAAAGAAAGAGCAGCCAGAAGGCTATAAAATGCTAAGCGAAGTGCCGGTGCGTTTTCGTCATTTCGATAGCGAAGTCGATTTGGTTGAGCGTCGCACCATTATTGAGTCGGACGCTACCGGAAAAGTAACCGGCATTGCCTACAGCCCGCGTTTAGACAATTTACCGTTGCTGAGCGATGACGACCTTATTACGTTTCACAATGCGCGAAAACGTTTAGGGCAACTATTAAGCTCGCCAGAGTTTGAATGGAAGTTCTGCTTACAGCCAGGTCAGCTGCAGATGTTTCACAATACCCGCGTGTTACACGGTAGAACAGGTTTCGATCCGAATAAAGGATTGAGACACCTGCACGGCGCTTATATAGATTACGATGCACCGAAAGGGCGTTATAAGTTGTTAAAGCAAAAAATGAGTGGTCAATAAGGGGAGCACTATGGAAACCGTAGCATTCAAACAAATGAAAGACGGCACGAAAGAAGAGTTCCAATTTCTTGATAAGCACGAAGAAGACTTTGCTAAAGGACTGCCCGATAGAATTTTAAAGGCGCTAGCGCAGTTAGAAAATACGCTCTCTGGCTATCAGGTGACGCGATTAGAGCACTCGTTACAATCGGCCACTCGGGCTGAAGAAGATGGTGCTGATGATGAAATGATAGTGGCTGCGCTAGTTCATGATTTGGGCGACGATTTAGCACCTCATAATCATGCACAATTTGCAGCGGCTATTTTACGTCCCTACGTGCGCCCCGAAGTGACATGGGTGATTAATCAGCACGGCTTGTTTCAAAATTTCTATTACGCCCACCATCTTGGCGGCGATCCTAACGAGCGTGAATATTTAAAAGACCACCCTTGGTATCAGTCGTGCGTGGATTTTTGTGAGAAATGGGACCAGGCATCATTCGACCCTGATTATCCTACTAAGCCCCTGTCTCACTTCGAGCCACTCGTGCGCCGCATTTTTACTCGCCCCGCGTTCGACCCACAATACGTGGGCAATCAAACCATGGGAAAAAGCGCGGTAGATATAGCAATGTCTGGAAAAAGCAACGCTTAATTCAATAGCAGAACTTAAAAATTCAGTAGAGCCCGTGATTAAACGCGTTAATAACGGGCTCTATTCAAGGGTATCAGCAGCAGGTAGCGTGATGATAAAGCAAGTGCCTTTACCTACCTCACTGTCAATGGTTATTTCACCGTTATGGCTTTCAATAATGCCATGACTTATGGCTAAACCAAGCCCTGTACCTGCGCCAATTTCTTTTGTTGTGAAAAACGGTTGAAACAGTTTGTCGATATTTTTAGCGGGAATTCCGCAGCCGTTGTCTCTAACTCTTACCTGTACAGTGTTATTCGTTTCTTCTATATCAATTTCAATCACACCGTTTTCTTCAATGGCCTGCACGGCGTTGACGAGTAGATTTACAAATACCTGACTTAGCTCTGTTAAGTTACCATTTACATAGCAATCGTCACCGGGCTCATAATGTAAGGCAGCATTATGTTTTAACTCGTTATTAACCAAAGAAATAGCTAAATTAATGGCAGATTGAACAGACATTCTATCTTGTGTTGAATCTGAAGGATGAGCAAAGCTGCGTAACCCTGCTACGGTTTTGCTTACTCGCCTAGCACCATCAACACTTTCATGAATAAGAGGCGGAATGTCTTCTGACATAAACGCTAAATCATCCCAATTAATACTGGATTGCGTTAAATTTTCTATCTGATTTTTATCTTCAGGTGATAGTTTTGACAATGCGGTTACTAGCGGAATGATGCTTTGCATGTAGGCATCGAGGCTGGACAAGTTACTGAGTAAAAAACCAATGGGGTTATTAATTTCATGGGCTACACCAGCAGCAAGGGTACCAATAGAGGCCATTTTTTCCGATTGAAGCAACTCTTTAGTGCGTTGGTCTACCAAAGATTCAAGGTGCTCTGCACTGGCCTTAAGGTCTTTATTTAGTTTCCTGACATCCTCGTACATGCTTTCTTTTAGCTGAAGTGTACCGATGTAGAAATTAATGGGATCGTGATTAACAAAATCAGTGAGCGACAATCCCATTTCTGCCAGCTTACCCATTTCAGTAAGCTGTGGGTAACCTATAAAGTAATACCCGGTAGGAATTTGGTAAAACGCACCTCCAAACACAAAGTCGGTATTGCCGGACGGGCAAATAGTGACTAATTGACCGTTAAACATGGTAAGGAATTGCTTGCTTACGGGAATTTTGGGCGTAAGCAGTGTAAAAGCTTCTAGCAGTGGCATGTTCTCGCAAAGTTGACTGCATATTTTTGCAAACGCTGGAGAGAAGCTCTTAATATTAAGCTGTTGGTCTAGCTCAAATTGGAATGTTTGAATTTGCAAAACTCTTCCTACACGAAATTAATGCGGAACGTACTAAATGGAGTGTCTTCATCTTTTGTTTTAACCTGAGTAACCGCGGCTGGCTCTTCAAAGTAATTACACACGCCTACTAGCAAACCTTCAACAAAGGGCTCCAATCCCTCTCTACTAGAATAATAGTGAATGGTAATACTTCCGTCATCGTTTTTTTCGCATAAAAAAGAAGGTGGGACCAGTTCTTTAAGTTGTGCAGAAATGACTTGGTGCATATTGTTCAGATTTGATAGGAATTCAAATGCTCCCCCCGATACCAGAGAATACATAGAATGGTAACTGCCTTGAGAGGTTTCTTTTACCCAGTCTTCTCCCATTTGACGTAAAAAAGTGGCTAAATCGACACCCAAGTAGGCTATGGAGGCTCCCACAAGCCCAAAAGTTACGTCATCGCTGTAAGGCTGCATTTCAATGAAAGAGGACTCATAGTCGTCGAGCGACTGTTTGATCTCGTTCCACGCCTGCTTGCCATAACGGTTTATTACCGTAGTTGAAATAAACTTGTTAACCATGCCGTACATAAAAATACTCCCCGCTTAAGCTTTATAAAACATAGCACAGCGCCAAAAAAAAGAATGTAATTCAAAAGTAGCGGGCTTAATTGTCAGGCTTTTTTACAAAGCAATCATCAGAACAAGTGGGCTTATCTAATTGCTTGAAATTTCTTGATTTTTTTGTTGGCGTGTTTATTGCTAAAAATTTTTGCTAAACATTTACATAATGAAAAATTTATTTACAACAAGGAACAATGGAATGAAGTTGAGATATTCACTAGCATCGCTGTGCTTTTTAACTCTTTCAATGCAAGCATCTGCGGGTATGATTGTAGATGGCATTACCGATATTAACTTCGGCACTACAATCGACTGGTCTGGAATCTGTTCAGATTGCTTAAGTGAGAAAGGTGATAAGTCTTATGAAGACGCAACACCAGTGTCAGGAAACATTAGATTGGATGGATTTGTTGCAGGCGAAGATTTTGAGATTACCTCTTCAAACTTTTTATCTTTTAAATATAACGGCCCCTCAGATCATGTTGATAACTTAATAATCTATAATGCTATGTATTCCGATACTGATAGTGTTTTTGATGCTTCAGATGCGTATTTTTCAGCTACGGAAAAATATTATGCAGAAAGAGTGTTTTTTACAAAAGAGGGTGAACTACCAGAAAACTATTATGCTGAATTTGGCGAAAACCTAATTGTAAAAGGTCAAATAAAGGGTGACCTTTCGAATTATTGGATAGATATTGAATTTGATACATATGTACCGTTTGATGCCGATACAGGCGAGTACGTTAAGATGAGTTCATTCTTAAATACGGGAGAGTCAGTTGCTTTGAAGCTCATCAAGTTTAACATAGACTTTGCAAGTAACGGAGAATGGAGTATCAGTGCAAGCGATGTTGAATACGACATTGGCAACAGCGCTAAAGCATCTATAGCCTCGGTACCAGCACCTGCATCTCTGGCGATTTTTGCATTCGGTCTTCTAGGCTTAGTAAGCTTTCGTAAAAAAGCTTAAAAGTAAATTCCATAATACGGACTGTAAAAAAGCACTTTTAGTGCTTTTTTTTTGCTCTCCAATTATACGCAGCAAGTGCATTTACAATCTACGATTGGCTAAAAACTAAATAGATACAAAAGCCAGCTATATTGCTAGCCTAGCAAAAGCGGCCTTGGTTATGGGCCCCTTCCAATTTTGTCGCCATACAGTTTTTAAGGTACAACCATGCGCATAGAGCACTACTTCACTGTTATAACGTTATCACTTTTTAGTGTTGTGTGTTCTGCATGCGAAAAAGCAGATTTAGTACTGCATAACACCACCATATATACCGCCAACGATGCCCAGTGGACCGCTGAGGCCATGGCTAGCTTAGACGGTAAAATAGTTTTCGTAGGCGCAAACGAAGCGGCCAAAAAGTATATGTGCGGCAAAGCCAAGATTTTTGATATGACTGGCAATACAGTTTTTGCAGGCTTTACTGATGGGCATCAACACCTAGAGGGTGTAGGTAAACGTACCAAAACCTTAAGTCTTTTCGGGCTACCTACGTTAAAGCAAACCGTACAAGAAATAGAAAATTGGGCAAGCAGCATACCCGAAAACAATTGGGTATTAGGCCGCGGCTGGATAGAGCGGGAATGGACTGATGAACAACGCTTTTTAACCAAGCAAGATGTAGATGCTTTTACGAAAAATAAGCCGCTTTTCATGCCCCGTGCCGATGGTGTATCGGCACTAGTAAACAGCAAAGCACTGCAGCTAGCAGGCGTAAACCGAAATACCCCCGATCCTGAAGGCGGTAAATTTGAGCGAGATGCAACGGGTGAGCTAACGGGCTACGTGCTCGCCAACGCTATGAATGTGTTTCGCAACATTATTCCTCAAGAAACCGATGAGTATCTGAAAGACAATTTACTCAAAGGCATGCAGGTTAATGTGTCGATGGGCTGGACACAAACGCACGATGCCGGTATGTCGTACAGACTTGTAGATTTAATGCAGCAATTGCATGAAGAAGGCGAAATGCTGCATCGAATTTATGCGGCTATTCCGGTTCAGGAGGCGCAGCAGCGCTTTAAGCGCGGGCGTGAAAAAACAGATGACGACATGTTGGATGTGCGCGGAATTAAAGTGTTTATAGACGGTACACTAGGGTCACGTGGCGCAGCGTTAATCAACAACTATTCCGACGCTGCGCACAACGGCTTTATGAATAGAATAACCCAACAAGCATTGGTGCCTATTTTGGAAAAGGCGTTGGAAGAGGGGGTTCAAATTCAAACCCACGTTATTGGAGATAGGGCGGTTCGTTCACTGCTTAACTGGTATGAAAACGCATACTCCTCTGTACCAAAGTTGCAGTGGGAAAGCCAAGATTTGCGGTGGCGTATGGAACATGCGCAGGTTATTACGCCTGACGATCAGCAGCGATTTGTTGAGCTAAACGTATTGCCTTCAATGCAACCTAGCCACGGCATAGGCGACTTAAACTTTGCTAGAGAGCGCTTGGGAGACGAGCGGTTAGCTTATGCATATCCTTGGAAAAGCTTAGTAGATAAAGGGCTAAAAATTATTGCGGGTTCAGATGCGCCGGTAGAAGTAGGCGACCCACGTATAGAGTTTTACGCAGCAGTTGCCCGTAAAAGACTCGACGGAACGTCGGGTGAAGGCTGGCACCCCGAGTTAGCAGTTTCACGAGAAACTGCGCTTAAAATGCTTACCATTTGGCCTGCTTACGGCGCGTTTCAAGAGCATCTGCGCGGCTCGGTAGAAGTAGGCAAGTATGCCGACTTTACCGTGTTTAACCGCGACATTATGACGGTAGATGAGGCTGATATTCTCTCAGCGGATGTCGTGATGACTATTGTAAATGGGCAGGTGGTTTACACGCGAGAAGGCAAGTAAAAATATTACTTGATACGAATCAAGCCTTCTTGCGCTACCGATGCGACCAACTCACCCGATTGTGTGAAAATGCTTCCTCGGTTAAGACCACGACCATTGCCCGACCAAGGCGTATCCATCAAATACAATAACCACTGGTCGGTTTTAATGTCATTAGCGTGGAACCATACGGTATGGTCTATGCTGGCAGTGGCTACATTTTCATCCATCCACAACATGCCGTGTGGACGGCCACTTGTACTTAGTAATGTTAAGTCGGTAGCGTAAGCCAATATTGCCCTATGCAGCGCGGCGGTATTTGGCAGCGTTTCTTTTGCTTTAAACCAGGTGGCCTGACTCAGTTTTTTATCGCTTCGTAAAAAGTGGGCTTCTTCGTTAATGGGCCTCACCTCAATAGAGCGATACCGGCTAAGCATAGAATAAACGTGCTCGGGTAACGAGCCTTTGTGCTTATCTGCCAATGCATTTTCGTTAAGCAGACTATCGGGTGGAGGAACATCATCTGGCATTTCAATTTGATGCTGGTATCCGTCGCTTTCACCTTGAAACGAGGCGATTAAATTGAAAATTGGCTTGTTGTTTTGCAGGGCAACTACTCTGCGGTTGCTAAAATTGCGGCCGTCTAAGTCGCGATGTACTATGTACGTTATATCGTGATCGCAGTCACCCGGACGGATAAAGTAGTTATGGCATGAGTGCACAAGCTTGTCGGCGGACACGGTTTTCGATGCAGCCATCAGTGCCTGCGCTAATACTTGGCCGCCAAAAACGCGACCAGTAGATGATGGCAACCTATGCCCTAAAAACTCATCATTTTCCGATGCACTAACATCTAATGCTTTTACATCTAGCAGTTCGGTTAACCAATACGTTGCCGGCAATTCCTTCATATTGTTCCTTTATCGCGAGCTAGTCACAGCGATTTAGATATAGCGATTGGTAGCAGAACCCACGACTTGTATTCACCTAATAAACATCATGCGTCAGCGCCAATCTGCACCTAAACACCTTATTAACTATAAAGTGAAACGCATTTTATTTGTGGCTATTTTTGAGGAATTCCCATCATAAATTTGATTACTCAACTATAAGTTAATCAGAAGCTATTGAGCTTAGGTGTTCAGCAAAAATCGATAGCCCCTTACATTCCCAGCGTCTGGCAATTGCGGTATCAGTTTTTATGTGGCGCCCCATGACTCTTATGAATTTAAAAAGGATTTACCGTATAGCCCTCTTGCTGCAGCAAAGCGTGGGCGGTCATGGCTGATAGTTGAATCTCTACGCCCTCTACCAGCTGGCCGCTTTTTACAGCTTTTGAAGCGGCGCTCTGACCACATAAAATTACGCGCACGTTGTTCTCTAAAAGTGCTTTTAGTAGCGGTTCGTTAGGGTTTGGTGTGTCGAACTTTTCTTGATAAGACACATCATTTAATAAATCAAAAACTGCGCTTCCGTGAACAACAAGGGCAAGGTGGATATTTTCTTTTTTCACACCTGCAGCAGCATGCATATTAATAAAGCGCGCAAGGCTATCAAACTTTCGGTTTACAACACCTTCACCACTGGTACTGGCAACGTCGAAGGTAATGTTAAATTCGCTGTTTTCTGGCAAAAAATGAGAGGGCACGGGGGCGCTTTTTCCAAAGCCTTTAATCACAGTGCCATCTCTGAACTCAGACATTTGAGCATGAACCACAGAATGAAAACTAAAGAGAGCTACCAAACAACAAGCCATCAGGTTTACGTTTTTTATTTTTAGCATGGTGTGTACCTTTTTAGAGAGTTACTTATTCATTGTTAGGTGTTAGTTCTGTCCAGTTTTGTCGTTTACCACCATAGGGAGTTGTTCCTTTTTCCACTCCGTCATATCACCTTTCATATAAATGATATTTTCAACTCCTGCCTGCAATAACAAATCTATTGCCTTTGCTGCACGACGGCCTGTGCGACAGTAAACCACGAGGCCATTAGTCTCGAGAGAGCGAAGCTTTTCAATATGTTCGTGAAGAGTGCCAACCGGTATGTTCAAAGAGCCTTTTATATGCCCCTCTGCATACTCTTCCTTGGTGCGAACATCTATCAATACGCCATTAAACATGGAATCACTCAATGCGTTATGCACCTCGTGCACCGTCATGGTGTCTGTTGTGTTTGCTGTCTGTGCATTTAACAATAACGGAAAAAGTATTAAACCGGTGAAAAGTAAGAGTGTTGTTAAAGCTGCTTTTTTCATCACCTTTCCTTAATCAAGAAGACTTCGGTGTTAAAAAATGCTGCGCCAGCATGCCAACAAGCATAGCGCCGATAAATAAAAGAACATCTGACTGAAGAGATACAACAGCAACCACGGCAGGGCCTGGACAAAAGCCACTTATTCCCCAGCCAATACCAAAACACGCAGATCCCAAAACCAATTTACTATCTATGGTTTTGCTCGTGGGAATATCGAACTTGCTAGCAAACATAGGTTTGCTTCTTTTGCGTACCCAATAAATGCCTGGGGCTGCCACTAAAATAGCACCGCCCATAACAAAAGCTAAAGTGGCATCCCAGTTCGCACTAAAATCAAGAAAATTAAGCACGCGGGCAGGGTTACTCATTCCCGATACAACAAGCCCAAAACCGAAAAGTAGGCCGCTAAATAGCGAAGCGATAAGTACTTTCATAATCTATTTCCTCCGCTGTATTAAAGGTGTCTTATAATATTTGTGGTAGCGGCGGCAGCCGCCATAAACGTCAGTGTGGCTACTATCGAGCGAGGTGATAATCGAGATAAACCCGCGACACCATGGCCAGACGTACATCCACAGCCAAGGCGAGTGCCAAAGCCTACCAGTAGCCCTGCTATTATCATCCAGCCCGAGCCCAATTGAGTCTCTACCTTAAAGCCGCCCATAAAATTGCTGTAGAATATGGCCGCTAAAATCATTCCTGCCAGGAACGCTAGTCGCCAATACTGTTCTGAACCTCTTTGGGTTAACGCACCAGCAGAAATACCAGAAATACCTGCGATGCGGCCAAGCGTGAGCAACAGCAGTACAACTGATAACCCAATAAGAATGCCTCCAGCTACACCGGATAGCGGCTCGAACGGTGTCATAGTCCAGTTTTCCAAATCTCTTCTCCTAATTTGCTGCACTTAAAACAAGTTTATGCATTACGTCACTGACTGTAGAAGTTCTTTAAATGCATTATTTCGCATATAAGTGTGCGCACTAATACTTACGAACACAATTGATATTCTAACAAGCTTACAGGAGTATATACATTAAATATATATCTAGCATGTACTTTTCATGCCTGAGCCTACCAGGATCAGGTTTAGTCAAATATCAGCTAACTAGTAAATAACCTCATACTACAATATCTGGCGCTTGCGCTTTTAGGTGCTGTGTTCGTGCAAAGGTATGTGTTTACACCTTAGTCTTATTGGCATTGCTGTTACACCCACTCCACAGCGCAACCAGCGAGTTTTATACCCATCGCCATGCACATGCACCAATGTCAACGTTAATATTCTTCAGTATTGGTGAATATTTGCGAAGTACCAAGTGAAGTAAACTTAAAAACTTATGCTATTATCTATACATAATTTCGTCTATATGGAGAAAAAGTGTATATGAGTTTTGCTCTTAAGGTTACTAGTACACTACACAAAGCCATAAAAAACGGGCACTTCGGTATATTTACGACTCACGATATTGCATTATCTTTATTAGAAAGCGCTGATGATAATTTTCGAAAAAAACTTTCTAAAGGTGTTTCAAGAGGGTGGCTATTGAAAGTATGCCGAGACATGTATGCATTGCCCAGTGATGAGCCTACAAAGCGAGGCGTGCTTGAATATATTGCATCGCGCCTGCATTGGAATAAATTCATATACGTCAGTCTCGAAAGTGAGCTCTCAAGGCAAGGAGTAATATCGCAAATTCCTTTTAGTTACCTTACCGTTATGACACAAGGTCGAAGTGGGAAAATAGAGACGCGATATGGAACCATTGAGTTTACGCATACCAATCGAAAAAACCGAACGGCAGAAGATGTGTATTATGATCCAGATACACGAATTTTCCGGGCCAGAGCCAAGCGCGCAATAGCTGATTTAAAGCGGGTCGGGAGAAATGTGGATATGATAAATGAAGAGGCAGTGAATGATTAGTGATTTGGTCTCTCAGGCGATTGAGAAGAACCCTCAATTAATAGGGTTGGAAGATGTTGTAGAAAAAGAGATTGTGCATCATGAGTTGCTTAACATTCTGCATAAAGAAGGGTTTCTGGGACATCTCACTTTTATCGGCGGAACGGCTTTACGTATGTGCTATGGCTCTAATCGCTTGTCAGAAGACTTGGACTTCACAGGAGGGGCGCATTTTTCACCTAAAGACTTCTCTTCGTTATCTGCCGATATCGAGTCGCACTTGCAAAACAAATTCATGCTAGACGTTAATGTGCGCGAGCCTTTAATAGACCGCGGTGACACATCAACCTGGAAAGTGACTATTATCAAAAACCCTAAGCGGCCAGACTTACCTTCACAGAAGATGCACATCGATATTTGCCGCTATGATTCGTTTGATAAGGTTCAGCGCCCTGCTAAAAATTTTTATGACATAAATTCGCCTATTGAAGGCTTACCAATTCCGGTACAAAGCAGTAAAGAGATACTGGCCGACAAGCTGATTGCGTTAGCGTTTCGAGAGCGTCGGATAAAACCACGGGACGTGTGGGACTTAGCATGGCTAAGCCAACAGAACGTTCCGATTGAAGCTTCACTGGTAAAAAAGAAGCTTGTAATGCGTGGTAAAACTCAGAAAGGTTTTCTCAAAAATCTACAGATACACAGTGAATCCATTCTGGCGTCGGATGAGACGAAATTAGACTTTGAAAGAGAAATGTTACGATTTGTCCCTAAAGATATCCGTGAACGTACCTTAAATCGCAAGGAGTTTTGGCCATATGTGGGTGAAACGATAGCCTCACAAATCGAGACAATTGGATCGGCGCTGAATAGAAATTCCACAGATGGCCACGGTTCGAACATGAAGATGTAGAGAGCAAAGCTCTCTACACCCTAGAAAATATAAATAAATCCCACGCCAACCTCGGTTTCGTAATTGCTTCGCGCGATAGGGCTATCTTGTACGTCACTGCTGTAATACTCAAAAAGTGCCTCGCCATAAAGCTGCCAATTGTCATTGATATAGTGTCGAAAACTATAGTCAACGCCAATGGAACGCAGGCCGCCGCTTAAGTTAGTTTCAGCCAATCCAGAGGCTTGTGCTTGCTCGGCGTTTATGCCGAAACCTCTATTGGCATACTCACTATCGTGGAACACGGCTACCAAGTTAATTTCATGGCCGGTACCGTCAATTTGGTCGCCAAAGCGGCGGCCTATGCCAAATAACCCTAAATTTCCATCTCCGCCGGTTACTACTCGGCTAACCAACCAGTAACGCCAGTCATCAGTAAATGACCGTCGTGCTTGAAGCACCAATTCAAACCCTTCATCTTGTTCACCTAAGCCATCGAGGTTTCCATCGTCAGAATCACCTTCTTCGCGGCCCTCTTCAAAACCTAATAAGGCTTCTAACAGCCACTTGTCACCTTGAAGTCCTCGCCAGCCAAATGCCTCTCCGGCAAAATAAAAAATATTATCACCGCTGCGCCACTGCACGGCTCCTGCAGGTTGAAGTTCTAACCCAAACTCATCCGAGCCTTCGTAGGCGGTTTCGTATTCAATACCTAAGCCTAGGCCGAAGCTCCAACCGTCTTCCCCCTTAGTAAAGTCGTCTAGCGATGGCAAAGGAACCAGTGCAGCATTATTCTCTTGTGCCGAAGCTAATTGAAAAATGAGGCAGTAAATACACAATACAATCGAGATAGCCTTTTTCATGTAACAGAAACTCCACATTGTTATTTTTAATTGTAAGTTCTTAGTTGCGCAACACATCACACAGCCGAGTTTGCTATTGAGTTTCGCGCCATGGTTAATCAGTGTTTTTGAATCAGCCGATACGCTAAATAACAGGCTACGCTTGTAACGCAGATATTTGGCTTAACATGGACATGAGTATAGACGATCGTTCAGCGGTGCATATCGAAAATGTAGAAGCTGTTGATTTTATGTATGAATGGCCAATGATTATTAGACTATACCCACTAGCAACGTGTGAGAAAAACTAACCGTTAATACAAAAAAGGGGTATTTCGTTGAGTGTTCACTGTATAAATACATGTGATACGAACCTAGGAGCGCAGCAAGTGTTAGTTAGCGATACGTTGTTCATTGACTTGCGCGGCATTGTGTTGATAAATGCCGTTTAACAACGGTGCTTCACTATTGTTAGTGTCAAAGCGCACAATAACCTTGACTCCGCGTACAACTCCTTTCAGGATCAACACATCATTTATTAGCTTAATTGAATATAAGGTTACCGTTATGAAAATAGATATCGCACTTTTGGAAGGGCAAAAACTACAGGCCAGTTTTGGCAAGCATCAAATCATCAGTGACCAAAGCGTATCAGCCGGGGGCGATGAGTCTTACCCTGAGCCGTTTGATTATTTCTTAGCTAGCATGCCTTTATGCGCAGCGTTTTTTATTCGCAAATTCTGTGAAGCCAGAGACATCAGCACAGACGGGATCAGTATTAGCCAAGACCACAGCAGCAATGCCGAAGATAAATTTAAAAAGGCATTCGCTATTAAAGTAACCTTGCCTGACGATTTCCCAGAGAAATATAAAAAGCCACTTTTGGCGTCTGCCAACAGCTGCACAGTGAAAAAAGTGATTCAGGCCATGCCAGAGTTTAGTATTGAAATTGAAGAGTGATAGGCTAGAGATAGCTAACGTCAGTTAAAGTACAAAAGAAATGGCGCTGTGAGCTATCAGCGCCCACCAACTATCTCTTTAAAAAGTGAGATATTTTGCGCAAACATGTCAGTGTATTCTCGGTTATAGCCTCACCAACCTCTTTGTCAAAAAGCATATTAGCTTCCTGTAAAGATGCTCGTAATGCTGGTTCTACCTTGTCCACTAACGACGTCATAATAGCGAGCGTTTGAGCTTCACTTATTCCCTGCTTTTTACCATGTTCAGGCCAGTGCCTAGGCATAATTTCATTCCATCTGTAGTGTGTGTTCTTACTGTAGACTTTCATTGCCATCTTTATTTTTTGTGCCTGAATATTCCCTTGCCCAAAATAAGGATAAGCACTGAGCACGTCATAAAATGGAGCCAGTCGGTAGCCATCCTGATTGAGTGTAATAGTGAAGTTCTTGCCGTGACCATCAATTGCTGCAAGTAGCCAATACACAATCTGCACACGCAAAAATTCGAGTCTATCTTTATAGGCGTTTCTTGAGCCAGAAAGTAATTTCATAACTTCTTGGGAGCCCGGGCCGCTTTGTTCTTCATACTTTGAGCCACTTACTTTTCCTAGCGCCTGACAAATATCCTCTTGAGGAAGTCTTAAAATAACGTCTGATTCAACTTTACGATCAAAGCGCTCGACCACAAGTACCTTTTGATCTTCAAATTGTGCAATGTCACAATTGGCGACATCTAAACCCAAGTTTTTCATAAACGTCTGGCAAAACCATTCATTGTCTACACTCGAAGATAAGTCTACTCCCAAGCTTTCATGATGAAGAATAGGTGGCTTAAATATGTGCGTTGTTGGCGTTGAGCCGTGTGGCCTGCACCATTTTCCTCTCCATAGAGTCAGTGCTGTTTTTTCCTGAGCACCAGCAAGAGAAATTCTAAAGTCATCGCCTGAGTGCATACCCAACATTTTTTCAAAGCGAGTGTCTCTGATAATTTGTGCTAATTCACCCTCAGACAATGGTGTAAGCGTTAGAGAGGGTATTCCTCCTGTTGCAGGAGTTTCTGTAAATGTAAGCGCACCCACACAATCTTTTCCAATCTTGGCTAACAAGTCGAAGGGGTTAGCACTATCTGCACCTAATTTGTCTTTAATATGCTCTCTGATAGCGCCTGTATCGGGCAGCAAGTTATCAAAATAAGCATGTACAGCGTCTCCCGATATCTCAGCTCTTTGCATGGGCATGCTCAGAGAAATAGCACGGCTTCCTTCTACCTCTAACCAGTCTGGGGAGTACTTAAAGCTTATGCGCCCATTTTTTAAATATAAATCACCGACTGGAAATCCATTCATAGAGCAATAAAGGGTTTTGGTATGTGACTTTCGTCCCATTAGAATCTCAACGACTTTTTAGCAAGTGGAGTAACCTGCGTAGACTCTTCATCATTGTTCAGTTTGCCGACATTAAACTCTAAGTTTAGTGCCGCACACAGTTTGAGGAGCATTTCGGCCGAGACTTTTTCAGTTTTTGTTTCACAGTTGGAAATATCCCTTTGATATACGCCAATGCGTTCTGCTAAATCTGCTTGAGTCCAGCCTTTGAGCTTACGACTGTCTCTAAAAACCGCGCCTAAATCTTTTGGTGTGTTAATTTTCATATCAGCTTTTATGCACAATAGTGAATAAAATTAGTTTATGCAGAAATGTGTATAAAGCAAGTTTATGCAGATTATTATATAAAGTTAAAATATACATTGATTAGTATAAAATGTGACTATGCAGCATCTATTTCAAATTCAATATGGAACTTAGTTGTGCCTACTCATCATATTCAATAGACCAAAGAAATGACAACGATCGACTTACCGTTTGTCAGCGTAATTGAAAGAACGGTTACTTTTTATTGGTGAACCTGTAAAGCAGAAATGGGTGACTAAAAACAGGCGGTAAAAGCATGAACTACGAAAAATATTACGAGCCGCTGGTGGCCGTAAACTCTTCAGACTTTAATCGCTGCTTTTACTGTGGCTGCGAAGCTAATCACACCGACTACATTCCTCCTATATCCTTTATTCACCACTGGCGCGATGCAAATAGCGAAGCAGAATTTATTGCCGTTCTCTCCTGCAATGAGTGCTTCGATATACTGAAAAAGAAAAACAACGGCACGTTGCAAACCCGTTTCGATGTTTTAAAAGCGCTGCTTGCAGAGAAATACAAAAAGGCTATAACGGTATATAACATGTGGAGCCCAGAAGAGCTGGAGGAAATGGACAAAGCGTTTCAAATTAGCTTAAGCGCGGGCATAAATTTAGGCAAAGAAACTGTGTCGCGACTTAAATTCAACGGTTTCGACCACGAAATTGGCGGCAGCATTACCCGAGTGGGCAAAGCTCTAGACAAGTCTTATCAAGTATTTGACCAAACATTTGAAAACTTCAAATTAGCACTAGAGTACGCCAGCAGTACCTATCAAATTAAAAAGGGCCGTTTAAGCGAGCTGTACTTTGAAAACGGTGAGAGCTTCGATAAAGCGATAGAGGCGTTTCATCGCTCGGTGGAAGCGCGCAGGTTATTAGACGCAATCGAGAAGCCCTGCGAAGCCTTTGCAAAGCAATACAATCAGAACAGAAATCTAGTTATTCGCGAGGTAAAAAAATATTTGCTAGCCGATGAAAACCTAACGGTACAAGAGGCGTTAGATAAATTTTATGTCTTAAGGGTGAAAGAGTAGCGCAGAGATTAAAGAGGTCTATTGTTGCAGTCGGCTTTCGGTGAGATTGCCAGAGAAAATATTGCCTCAAGCGGAGATAAATCTAAATTTACGCCTGCAATATTTGCATCTATCCTGAGATACCGCGTACTTACCTTGCATACTTCCGTTTTAAATCGTTGATGGTCTTCCGTTCACTAACTTTTTTCAGCGAAAGACCTTCGTAGCTCAGGCTTACTTCAAAATTTGCCATATTTGGTATAAATCGACTTTTTTGATTAGCATTCTTTGAAACCGCGCTTTTCATATAGCCCTCCTTTTAACTGGCTATTTCATATTATGATGCAAAAAATAGCCATTTCAACTTACTCGCTACTACTCCTATCAAAAGGTGTTTCAAAAACGCCTTTGTTTTTTGCGTAGCTGAGAGCTTTGCTGAATGATTCTGTTAAATCCGAATGTACAGAGTGCTTCGACAGTGCAAGGTACACCTTTCTGTCTTCGGTTATGTGAAAGGTTTGCTGCGAAATTTTGTTTGATAGGCCTTGTTCATGTAGTAAATAGTTGAACCTTCGTTCAGAGCCAATAAACGCATCAATGCGCTTATTGAGTAATAAATCGATAAGCTGCATGTGTGTATTGGCTTCAACTTTCGCAAAATTTGTGGCCTTATCAAATTCAGGGAAGTATAGGCTATGACGTAAAAGGCCGACAATTAAGCCATCAAGGTCGGCAAACTCATTAATCGAGATAGGTGAACCCGCTCTCGCGTAAAAGGTTTGCACACTGCCTGGTGCAACAGGAGGTTCGATAAAGTGCAAAAATTCTGCTCTTTCGGCGCTGTGCGTTACCCCAACAAAAACATCTACCAGACCCTTTTCAAGTAACACAATACAGCGAGCAAACGGGCATTCCACAAACTTCAAACGCATGTTCAGCTGCTCGGCAACTATTTTCATAGCTTCAACATTTATTCCAGCTGGGGGCTTGCCCTCTGACAATATGGAGTAGGGAGGGAAATGATTTATTGCAAAGCGCAAAGCGCAAAACGGGTTGGGTATCGGGCCATTTTACTTTATTTGCATCAGTTTGATGCGCAGGCTCAGCATTAATGTGTGTTTCACTAGCAAGCCCGAAACTCACAATCGCTAAAAAGAAAAACATTGTTGCCTTAAATGCCATACACGCTCCACCGAAGCTCTCACGAATTAACTGCATTCGAATAATTTTACTTCGTACTTATGAGTATATCAGACTATACAAATCCTTTGTGCCGGCAACCTATAATTTAATTCAGTCGACAATAACCACAACGGCAGAGTGGTAGGTAATACTTAACGGGCCGTTAGTGACAAAGCGCTTAAACTCTGGGTTGTCTGTTCTATACAGCGTGACTTTGGTTGAAGCCATAAAGCCAAGGGGCAAAGGCATTGGGTGAGTATCAAAAGAGAAGTTGTACATTACGTATGCGCGAGCATCTTCAAAGCGCAGTTCGTAGGCAAAAAGCTGGTTGGCTACATCTACCTCATAAATGCGCATATCGGCGCGAGCAAGTGGGCCATACTGTTCAATAAAAGAGGTAAGCGTTAATACGTCAGCACTCATTGTGTTTGATGGCGGGCTAGGTAATACCGTTACCGCCTGTAGCGTTTCGAGCAAGCGTCTTTCGCGGCCCGATAGGCTAGAAGATAAATTAGATGGTAAGCCAGAAGGTAAGTTAGGAGATGAACTAGCAGATAAGCTAGCAGATGAACTAGTAACTGCAGCGCAAGCTTGCTCTGTAATATTTGTTGGTTCAGCGGTGCTTTCTTTTGCAACAATCTCTTTAGCAACAGCCTCTTCATCAAAAACAGGCTCTTTGTCACCCAAAGCGTTAGTCAATGCTTCATTCAGTAGTGCCACATCTCGCTTATCGCTGTTTTCCGTAAAAAAGTTGCACAAGGCGTTGTTCCACACGCTACTACGCCACGGCTCGGTATAACCTGGCTTAGTGTTACTGTGCTGGGTTTGAAAAAACCAAATAGCGCCAGCTAGTACGAGCGAGGTCAGTAGTAAGAAAAATGTAAGACCTTTTTTGATAACAGCCTCGTTTGTTTGAGTGTGCACAATTTGTGGGTTATGAAATTATGGGTGTTAAGATTTAGGTAATAGCTTATAAGTTGTTACGAACTTGGGGGAGAAAAGGGGTATTTCCGATAAACATGCCAACAGCGTTATTTCTGCAAGGTATAGCATTCCACTATCCGAATGGCTTGTTGAGCCTAGACTGCCCATTGCATATTGCTAGTTTTTAATTACACGCAAGCAGCGAAAATGCGTACTATCAAGCATCAATCAGTTACACAAAGAAGCAGGATAATTGGAGAGCCAACGTGGTTTACCGAGCGATTATTAACGCCTTTATCGACAACATTTCCCATCCACGGTTTTATCGGTCTATCGAAGATATCGCTATACGGCTTAATGCGGTCGACCCTGCGGTGCTTTTTATGATGGCATGCAGCGAAAATAATGTGGCTCAAAAATCAACAGGCAATGAAAACAATATAAATAGCATTGCCTCAGCGGCAAAGCAGATTCTGGGTTATGCGCTTACCTCTGCTGGTTACACTGAAGCCATGATTGCTGAAGACTTTGAAATAATGAAAAGCAGGCGAAGTAATGGATTGTCTCCAAGTGAGCAAATATTACTGGAACAGCTCACTTTGCTTAATTCCCTTATAAACAACGATATCGATTTTAACTTCTTGGCAGTTTGCCTGTTTTTGTATAAAGAGCAGCCCGATGCGTATAGTAAACAAAGCGTAAGCCTAGATGTAAAAAGTAATACGGCCACGAAAAGGTTGATGTGTTATATAAAGCAACGGCAGGCGTGAGAGAGCACTGAAAAGTTCTTGTGTGCTTTCTCGGAGCGAAGTGAAAAAAGTATTCTGCCCTAGTTCAGTTGTATAAAGCTCAGCCCTCCGGAGGTAACGGACATCCGGGAGTCGAAAAAAATGGGCAACGGACATTGTGCGAAGAACACGACATAACGTCGTGTACCATAAAAATTGAAGTAAAAAGTTAAACCGCCCGTAGCTCAGCTGGATAGAGCGCACCCCTCCGGAGGCAAAGGTCATTGGTTCGAATCTTCTGCACGCAAGATAAGCGAGCCATTAACTAGATGTCGTCAAACATTTCTTCTCTGAACGCGCCAGCCTCAATATGCTTATCGAAGTAACTTTTCCCATCTTCAATCATCTGCTCTCTAGTCAACTCAAAATCGCCGCTTTCAAGCTTTTCCCATAGAACAGCGTCAAATGCTAGTTTGTCTAAATCTTTGGCGTGGTACATAAAGCTTTTGCGCTCAAATTTCTCGAATGGATTTTGTAAAATACTTTTCGTTAGCTGCTTTTTGTCATTTAAAAATTCTGGGTTGTTGAGTGGGCTATTACTCTTTTCTGCTTTTCCATATTTCGCTAATAAGTTCTTATAAAACTCCTGATAGTCATCTCTAAGCATTGGAAGAGAGACTTCTCCAGTCTTGTCTGCGTGCTTTAGCATTAGCAGCAAAAATATAATTTTGAATGAGAACGTGTAATCACGCTGCTCCAAGAATTCAAAAAAATCATCTCTTCTTGTCGATTCACTGCGTAATTTTAGGTTTTTCTCATTGCGTATTTCATCAACTCTGTCTTGTTTGTAGTAGTTGAGTGTTTTATTGCCAAACGGTAATTGCTTGTCTGGTAATACACTTTGGTTTTTCACCCAATTTTTTACTGTGCCAGTAGAAACGAAAAGCTCGCGGGCGAGTTGCTCGTCGTTAATATAGTCACCAAATTCTTCTTCAAAATTAAATAGTTTAATAGGCCGAAGGTTACGTTCGTGTTCGTATAAGTGGTCTAATATTATTTCTTCGCCTACAGGGGCTTCGTCTGGATTGAAGGCATCAGCAAAAGGTCTGTAATCACTCAAATTAAATATGCTGTGTAGGCTCCATGGCTGAAGTGCTGCCGAGCCATAGCTATCAACAACGTCAATAGCGTATAGCGCCTCTTTGCCTGGATGATTTCGTGTTCCTCTGCCCAACTGTTGCATATACAATACTTTAGACATAGTTGGTCTTGCCATTACAACAATTGAAGTATTCGGTGCATCCCACCCTTCATTTAACAAGTCGCAAGCACACAAAAACCTGACCTTTCCTTCTTTGTATTTTTTAAGACCCTCTCTACTCGTCGCAGAAACTGCCTCTGCGCTAATCATGTGCTCATTTAGGAGTACAGCAAGTCTTTTGGCGTGTTTCACATCTACGCAGAATATTACGCCTTGTAGTGCAGATAGAGACTGGCCGGTATTGGAATCTACCTGGTCAAAATACTTAGAAATAACATCAACGATAAGTTGGTCGCGGGAGGGCAGTATTACGCTTCTGTTAAGATCGCTTTTAACAAATTCTTTTCCGTTAAATCGTACTTGTGAAAAATCAATATTACTCTCTAGTCGAAAAGCGCGTATAGGCGGCAATAGCTTTTGTTTAATAGCCTCTTCCAACGTCATGTTTAACTGATATCGACCAAATATTTCAGCTAAATCTTTCTGGTCTAATCGCTTATCGGTTGCGGTACAGCCAAGCAGTGTTTTCGGATTGAAATGCTCTAGTACCCTTTTAAGGCCTTGAGCTGGCGCATGATGTGCTTCGTCCACCACAATATAATCAAAATGATCCGGTGAGAGAGAAGAGAAATGGCGCTGTATTGCTTGTGTCGTCTGTACGATAACATCTGCTTTCAAATCGGATATATCAGAGGAAGTGATCAGGGAATGGTCGCGTTCTAGAAATCGTTCTTTTGTTTGCTCCCGCAAGTCTTTAAATGGAACAATTACTAATGCGCGTTTGGCATTTCCCAAACGGCGCTGCTCACTATAGTCCGCGATAAATACTTCTGTTTTTCCTGTGCCTGTTGGAAGTACCAATAGGAAGGTGCTCTTTCCCTTTGCTCGTCCATTTTGAATATCTTCAAGTGCGGCTTGTTGATGCTTAAAAAGCGAAAAGCTTATGTCTCTAAATTGATTTGCGGATGGTTTTTCACAAAGCGTTTCTTTCTGACCAAAGTAGAGGCGCATTTGATCTGCAAATTTTTTTTCGTCCGACATTCCAGCATTCGACCAACGATATACTTTGATGCCGTCTTTCATTAAAGAATTTTGTTTAAGGAGTTGGGACTGATACTTTTTTCTGGATATAACTAATGGATGATGGAATGCTTCGCCATTAAGCTCGATGGCTATTTTGGCGTTAGTGGTTTTCAGCAAGTAGTCTACATAACGACTTTTCCCAACTAAGTCTACGTACTGATGCTCTCGTTCTAGAGCATGTAGATATTGTGAGCCATAAACCTGTTCAAAGAGACTTTCAAAGTTGTATTCGGGCCTTGTTGGATCTATCTCGTTTATCTGTCTATCGGTTCCAAATTGTCTAAAATCATATTCGTCGTCAATCTCATCTAAAATTTGGGCAACGTGCCTTCTATTTTCAGGATCTTCATCATCAATAAACCTATATAGTCTGGCAAATTTGTGCATAAGCATATTTTGCCACCCAGTGTATTCGTGGTAGGGATAGCTAGGTTTATTCTCACCGTACAAATGTGTATCTAAAATTATGCCGGTTTCTTGTTCTGCATCGGTGTATAAGAGTGAAGTATATTGCGAGTTAATGAGTTTAAAGCCTTTACTCTCCAGTAATTTTGACAAGCTCATTAACTTCTTCCTGTTATTAAATAATTATTAGCTGTCATTTCTTCCCTGTTCTAATCAACTCAACCGTCACCCACTCAACATCACCTCGCTGTAACCCATCTTTACTCGGCACTGGGTTTAAATTGCGCGCCGTTAAACCACTTTCTGCTGCCAATGCTTGCAGTTCCTCATAGCTTACTGGGTACATAGGCCGCTTTGGGTCGCTTGGTCCAAAGCGCAGGCTTATGTACATTCGCCCTTTTGCAGAAAGTAATTCGGCGAGGCGCTTTATAGCCGTTGGCCTGTCATCTAGTGGTAGGTGCATCCATACGGCAGAAAGCAAAATAAGGTCGAAGTGTTGGTGTTTGTGTTGGTGTGGGGTAGGTAAATTTGCCAGCGCGGGTAGGGCGGCGTCACACCAAGTCACTCTTTCGTTGGAATGTTGCTTGGCTAATTTCAGTAATGCTTCGGCAGGCTCTGTTGCAGTTACTTGCCAACCTTTTGCGGCCAGCCAATTAGCGTCGCGCCCACTGCCTGCGCCAACGTCTAATGCAGTAGTGGGCTGTGTGTTAGCAAGTGCTTGTTCAAGGTAGCCATGCACACTGTCTGCACTTATCGATTGATAAAGCGAGTAGTAGTGTTCTGCGTTAGCACTGTAATGGCTAATGGTTGTTTTCAATACTAAAAATCCCTCTTTGTATGCAGTGCAGGTGTTTTTGCGAGCCGTATGCATTTGCTGATTTGGCCGCTACCTAACTGAAAACCAGCATACCATTAATACCCTTTAAGGTAAGTGATAAGTGGGAATCCAGAAAAGGTAAATTACCAGTCTGCCCGCATTATAGTTTATTCATACTTTTTCTTCTTATCATGTCGATAGACACTATATACCTGCTGCTTAGCCATAGTGCCACTTACATGCTTTTCTATCGACTCCTTTAATCCTTCCATAAGAGAAACCTCATTCATTGATGCAAGGCATTCGAGAATACCCTTGGCTATGTTATCAACCTTATCTGCAGCAAAAGAGCGAGATACCCCTGCATTAAAGGCAAACTCGATTAAATCCCGCCTCGTAGGGAAAGCTTTGCTCTTGCGCATTTTCAGTGCCATTGCGTTATCAATGGTTGGATATATGAGCGTATGAGTAACGTCATACACTGGACTGAGTTTTACATTTGACTGGTTTATGTCGTATTGCAGTGAGAAATTTTTAAGGTGCGCGTCTCCGTTTCCAATCAAGCAATTAAAGGCTATTAGCGCGAACATCTTGTCCGCCTCTTCAGGAGAGTGCGTATTGCGCAGTGTGGCCCTCATTATATTCTCATAGCTGCCCAAGTACTTTTGGTCGCCCGTGCGCCCCATGAGCGTGGCGTAGTCCTCGATACCCATTTTATTTCCGTCATTATCGACGTCGAAACGTTCTACCACGTAGTGCTGTAAATCATCGGATAGCCATACTTTAGGAGTTTCAAGGCCACAATATTCAGCGCATTTCATACACACGAACTCGTTCACTGTCAGCAGCGGGAATTCATCATCATAGGTTTTAACAATAAGGTCTTTTTGTAAGAGAGTTGAGCGGGATACTACCACCTTAGGCTGAACGCCGGATGCCATACCATTTAGGTAGTAACGATCTAACAGTTGTGGAAATAAACTTCCCTTGCCTGACCAGTGCAGTATGTCGTCAATGGCGATGGGCTCAGGCTCTGACAACGCAATCCCCGCATTATAGGATAAGTGGCCTATGCCTTTGTCGCCCATGAGCGCCAACAAATACATATCATCAACATTAGCGTAGCGGATAAGTTTTTCAGAAATATACCGGCGCAAGTAACCCTCAGGCAGATTCTGCGTGAATATTGGATGCAGTGCACCCCGCGTATACGGCTCAACTTGATATGGCATCGTTAGGGATACCGGAAAATCCTCATTGGTATACGTATAGTTAAACTGAGCTGTCCGATTTAAAGTACCAGAAGTTTGCCCAGCCAAATGAACCTTCATCTGTCGAACCCTTTCAGGCAGGCTTGCGAGAATTGAATCAGTCGTCATCGTAAATAGACTCCAGTTCATCTAATGTCGGCCGACGCTTAATAGGGGTGGCTGTTAACTCTAACCCCATCAGAGTTAAGTAACGCTCAAGCAATTGTAATGACCCTTGATAACGGCCATTCTCAATTTGCGAAATCCGGGGGCGTGCTGTTTTGAGTTTGTTGGCAACGTCGTCTTGGCTCATCCGGTGACGTTTTCGTTCTGCCTTTAACTGATTACCGATAGATTCTCTGCTCATTATCTGCACCATAAATGTATCTATATATGAACAAATAGCACTTTTACACAATTATGTACATATATAGATACATAAAATTGATTGGGAAGGAGATTTATTTCTGCGCTAATCATTTACTAACCTCGCTCTCCTAATCTTAAAAGCTATGCAAATGATAACTATTGCTATTTACATTACTGTGGCGATGTGTAAAATCTTGCGACCATAAATAACCGAACAACAAAAAGTGTGTACTTATGAAATGGTCAATCCTTACCTTGGCAATTGCTACTGCAATGAGTTATTCCGCAACCGCAAATACAAGTGCTGAAGCAGACAGCTCTGAAGTGAGCGGCTCTGATATCGACAGCTCTGAAATAGAAAATATTGAAGTAAGAGGCTCTTACATTGAAGGGTATGGCGCGCACAAGGCCAGCGGTGCGTCGCGTATTAACTTGCCCATTAAAGACATTCCTCAGTCGGTATCGGTTATTACCAGTGCGCAGTTCGACGACTATCAGCTAAATGGCATTAACGATGTGCTCGATACCGCCACCGGCGTTAACGTGCAACGAGTAGAGACTAGCCGTACCTATTACAGTGCACGTGGTTTCGACATTAACAATTTCCAAATTGATGGTATTGGTCTGCCGCTTATTCGAGGCAACAACCACGGCGATGAAGACTCGGCCATTTACGATCGCATTGAAATTATTCGTGGTGCAAACGGGCTAATGACCGGCGTGGGTAACCCGTCTGCTACGGTTAACTTTATTCGTAAGCGCCCAGGCATGCAAAATGGCCTAACCGTGCAAGGCTTAGTTGGCAGCTGGGACAATCGCCGCGTTGAAGTAGACGGTACGTATCGCGTAAATGAAGATTTTGGTATTCGCGGCGTGGCAGTATCTCAGTCGCAAGAGTCTTATCTCGACCGTTACGAGCAAGAGCGCCAAGTGGCATACTTGTTCGCAGAGTACAATATTTCAGATAGCACCACGTTCTCGGTAAGTCACTCGTATCACACCAACAACGCCGACGGTAATAACTGGGGCGCTAACCCGCTGTTTTATTCCGACGGTACAGCCACCAATTTTGATGTGTCTACCAGCACGTCTGCTGATTGGTCGTATTGGGATGTTGAAAAGCACAATACCTTGGTAGAGCTAGACCATGTGTTTGCCAACAACTGGTACATGCGTGCTACTTACTCTCGTAAAGTAACCGATGAAGACTCTGAACTATTTTATGTATTTGGCACGCCAAATCGCGAAACAGGCCTTGGCCTCACCGGTTATGCCAGCGAATATGATCACGATGAAGAAACCGATTTAATTGACGTGTACCTAACTGGTGATTTTAATCTTTTTGGGCGCTCGCACGAGTTTGTAGTAGGGGTAAACCATGCCTCTATGACCTTTGAAGATATATCGTTGTACGATTTTACAACGGGCAATGGCTTCCCTGCAATGCCGCCGCTTGAAACGTGGGATGGCAATGCGCCCATTCCTACCCTTGTAGATGGGCTAACGGGCGCCGATGTTGATACCGAGCAGTCGGCAGTGTATTTCACTACGCGCTTTAGCTTAACCGATGATTTGCACGTTACCGCGGGCGGCCGCCAGAACAGATGGGATACCAGCGGCATGTCTTACGATGTTGCACAAGACGCTGAAGACAGCGAGTTTATCCCGTATGTTGGCGTGGTGTATGCGCTAAACGATTCCATTTCTGCCTATGCCAGCTACACAGAAACCTTCTTGTCTCAAACCGAGCTAGACATAAACAACAACACCCTGGCACCTATTGTGGGCGAGAGTAAAGAAGTGGGCTTTAAAAGCGAGTTTTTTGAAGACCGCCTTATTGCCACAGTAGCTTACTTCGACATTGTGCAAGAGAACTTAGCCATACCCGACCCAGCAACGGCCGACCTACCGCCAGGCGAACAGCGTTTTATTGGCGCTACAGGTATAGAGTCTAGCGGTTATGAATTTGAAGTGGCCGGTGAGCTACTACCAGGCCTACAAACCAGCATTGGTTATACCGATTTCACCATTGATGGTAACGAGCTGGTGGCCGACTACACGCCAGAGCGACTGCTTAAGTTTGCTGCAACCTACACGCCTGCAAGTTTCGACAAACTGTCTGTAGGTGTGAATGCGCGCTGGCAAGACGACACGTCGCGAGTACAGGGCGTTGTGGGTGAAGGGTTCGCAAACGCAGGCGACACCATTGTTACGCGCCAAGATGCCTATGCCATTATCGATTTAATGGCCAGATATCGTGTGTCTGATAACTTCTCGGTAGCCTTAAACGCCAACAACGTAACAGATGAAAAATACATTAATAGCTTGTACTGGGCCCAAGGTTTTTACGGTGCGCCTGCAAGCTATATGTTAAGCGCAACCTGGTCGCTGTAACGGCATAACGGTTTACCGTGTGCCTCGTTTGGGGCACATGGGCTAAAGATGGAAGGTAAACATGCGCAAAACTCTGTTTAAGTGGCACTCTATAACGGCACTCATCGCAATGGTGCCGCTTTTTGTTATTTCGATTACCGGTAGCATACTGGTATTTAAACCTGAAATTGATACGTGGTTAATGCCCTCGCACATGAGTGTGCAGGCAGCAGAAGGCCGGCCTCGTGAAAACTTAAATCAGTTAATTAATAAAGTAGAAGCCACCCATCCCGACTTTATATTAGGAAGTTGGGAGCTATTTGATAACAAGCAGCGCAGCGATGCGGCGTACCTTATTAGTAAGTCTGAGGGCGAATGGTACAAGCTGTATGTCGACCAGTATTCGGCCACGCTGTTATCTACCCCTGTGCCTGTTACTCATGATATTACCGACTGGTTACTGTCGCTGCATTACACCTTTTTGCTGGGCGTGATAGGCACATCCTTCGGGTTTGTGTTTTCTCTTATGCTGCTAGTGCTTAGCGTGACAGGCATAATATTGCATCGCAAGTTTTGGACTAAGCTATTCACTCTGCGCTTGCATGCGGCTAGGCGCATCTTTTTTAGCGATGTGCATAAGCTAATAGGCATATTATCTTCACCGGTGCTGCTTATTTTGGCGTTTACCGGGGGCTATTGGAATGCCTCTGAAGTGATACACGAAACCTTAGAACATGGCGACGAACACGCCTATGTTACCGAGGCCATTTACAGCCCAAATCTCGATTTTCAGCAGCTGGTTTATGGGTCGTCTAAGGCTATTGAAGGTCACCGGCCCACTTATCTTACATTTCCCTACGAGCCTGAAGCACACATTAATGTGTTTGGCGAAGTGCCTAACAAGCCGTACCTTTCAAGCGAATATTCCTCGGTGGTTACCTATAACCGCGACTCAGGTGAGGTATTGGCCACATTTGATGTAAGAGAGGAATCAGGCTGGGCGGTATTTGTTGATATGTTTAGAAAATTGCACTTTGGGTACTTTGCAGGGTTACCTAGCAAAATACTGTGGTGTGTGTTGGGTTTAAGCCCAGTTTTGCTTGCGCTGACAGGACTGTATTTTTACCTGTTCAGAAAACCGCCTAAAAAGCCTCGGCGTAGGGTTGTTGCCCATTCGCCTGTGAAAAGCTAGCGCCGCTAAATGAGATCACGCTTGCCGCGTATTTTCTGCAGTGCTTGTTCTGTACTGCCGTGATAGGCGGCTAATCGCTATGCCACCTATTAGCCCTGGCAAAATCCAGAAAGCATACTGCCATGCGCCAATATCGCTAAATAAGGTGCGCCCGCCAAATGCTGCAAACGCAGTATACGCGGCAATGCCAGACCCGATATAGCCGCCAAGATGCTCTACCAACCAAGCTTTGGGCGCTACTTGCTTGGCAAAAATAAAGCGAAGCTGACCAATACTAATAGAAAGCCCTAGCGGAGCAAAAATGAGCATGAGAATATGCTGATTCATAATGCCGATAACTCCGATATATAGGCTTGTAGCGGTTAGTAGTACCGCTGGTGCAGTACGGCTAAAACAGCGAAGCGAACGGCGGCTTTGTTTAGCATCAAGCGCCCACTGTCCCATCATTACAGACGCGTACATTTGCACCGCCAAATGCAGTAAAAAGATGGCAAAGCGCTGCAAGTTTGCCACGCCAGCTGGGTTATCGACCAAATTAGGGTTAACGGCAACGGGTATAAATAGCCACACGCCAGCCAGCACTGCGCCGCTGGCAATGGTCCACAGCATTGCGCGGCGATAATGCGCGCCAAACTTTTTGTGGTTAAACGCGCCTTTACGAGCGGTAACCGGTACCCAAAAAAGCACCAGAGCAATAGCGCCGACTAGTATGTGGCTATATAAAATAGCTTGGTATGAATAGCTCATCTAAAATCTCCAATTGTTCTGGTAAAAATCACAGCCTGTAAAAGTGCCTGTCTTGATAAGTGGTGTCTCGATAACGCCCTAGTAAAATTCGCCGTTTACAAGTGACTGTCCTAATAAGTGCTCGTTTTAAAGTGACTGTCTCAATAAGCGAGGGCGGTGTATTGAGAAGTGTATCTAGAAGGAAACGGGGGCATCAGTGGCGAAAGTCACGATGTGAAAAATGACTTTTGGCCTATTCCAAAAAACGCGTAATTAACCAATACTGAGCCTTATGAAACTATCTCAATTACGTATTGCTCCCGAACAAAGTGGAGCGCTCATAACTATCTTGGTTGTTGCAGCAACCAATGCTTGGTTACTTATTGGTTCCGAAAGGACTAGCACAACAAACATCGTTGCGATTATGTTGTGCTTTGTTCTGTTCAGCTTTGGCTTTTTGCTGGTTACTCAAGACAAGCCTTTTGGGAAAAGTGAAGTAATTCGCAGCGTATTAGTGGGCATTGAATACGCGCTTGTGTTAGTACTTTTTGCTTTAAGCCCAATGGCCTTCAACGCTATTTTGCTGGTAATTTGGTCTGCGCTACTACCTTATTTTATGCCGTTTAAACGAGCACTTTTGCTGTCGCCAATTTGGTCAGCTGTACCGTGGCTGGTGTATAGCTGGGTATGGCAGTCTAATAGCAGTTTGTGGATAAACGCACTGCTATTTTGGACATTCAATTTATTTGCCCTGGTAATGATGGAAAGCCGAAAAAACGCGGAACGACAAACCGAACGAGCGGAAGAGGCGAATAGAGAGCTACGGGCGTTACAAGATTTGATGCAGCAAGCTAGCCGAAAAGACGAGCGCACCCGCATTGCTCGCGATATTCACGATTTAGTGGGTCATCATTTAACGGGGCTGTCGCTGCATTTGCAGGTAGCATCTCGCACAGCGTCTCCCGATCAGCGCCCAGCTATCGACCAGTGCTTAAGCATTGCCAAGCTGCTGCTTGCAGATGTTCGAGAAGCGGTATCAGATATGCGTGAATTTAATCAGCTTGATTTGCTGCAAGCCCTTGGTGCGCTTACCGAGCCTTTAAAAAATAAGATTTGGGTAGAGGTTGATTGCCAAACTGATATCAGCAATTTAACGCTGCTTCAGGCCACTAATTTGCTGCGCTGTATTCAAGAAAGTCTTACTAACACTATGCGCCACAGTAAAGCCGACGAGCTGGTGATTAGCATTTATAAAAAAGCTGACAAATTATGCATAGATATAAAGGACAATGGCGGTAGCGCTAATACTAATAATGTTATTCAGGGAAATGGCCTCAAAGGTATTCAAGAACGCATTAGCGAGTTAAATGGCAGTGCAGCGTTTATCAACAGCGGTGAAGGTTTTCATACCTTGCTTACATTGCCGGAGGCGAAATGATGAGTACTGCCGGAGGCGAAATGATAAAGGTATTAGTGGTAGACGACCAACAATTGTTACGACAGGGATTGTGTAGCTTGCTTAATCTTTCTGACAAAGTAGACGTGGTAGGTCAAGCCAACGACGGGCTCGAGGCCATGAAGTGGTTACAAAATAACCCCGGCTGCGCTGATGTTATGCTGTTGGATATTCGCATGCCGCGCATGACAGGCATAGAGTTACTTAATGCGCTTAAACAAGCCAATGCGCTTATTCCAACCATTATGCTTACCACCTTTGACGATCATGAAAACCTAATGGGCGCCTTGCGCGCTGGCGCAAAAGGGTATTTGCTAAAAGACGTATCGCTAGAAACTCTTGTAGAAGGTATAGAGGCCGTGAATGCCGGTGAGTCGCTTATTCAGCCAGCTATCACCACTACGCTGATTAATAGCCTGCAAGGGCTAAACACTGAAACGGAAGAGCCCGAACAGGTAGAGCCTCTATCGAGCAAAGAGAAAGAAATTTTGCGCTTAATGGCTTCTGGCTGCAGTAATCGAGAAATTGCCGGAGCGCTTTATAAATCGGAAGGCACAGTAAAAAACCAAGTGTCGACTATTTTAGCCAAGCTGGGCGCGCGCGACCGCACTCGTGCCGTGCTTCGGGCGGTAGAGCTGGGTATTTTAGGTTAGTGCTAATTGCGCTATCGCTTAATTTAGCTAAATTAACTAACAATAATAGGTGGTTTTCGTATGAAGTCAGTTTCGGCGACAGAAGCAAAGAATAATTTTGGTGAGCTACTACTTGGAGCCCAGGCTAGTCCTATCTCTATAACGCGAAACGGAAAAGAGCAGGGCGTTTTATTGTCAGCAAACGATTATGCTTTACTCAAGAAAAAGGCGATGCAAGCTGCTGTAAATGAGGGGATTAGCAGTGGGTCGGCGAGAGAGCAGGATATTGAATATATTAAGCAAAGTGGCAGAAAGCTGTTAGGTAAGTAGCTTGAAAATATTACAAACTAATGCAGCAAGGACAGATTTGATTGAAATTTGGCTTTATGGGGCAGAAAATTAGGGAATAGAGTGTGCAGACGCATACTTGGATGAACTAGGTAGTTTCATAAAAAGCTTGTGTAATTTTCCCGATAAATATCGCCTACAAAAAATTATGTACCGCCAGTGAGAATTGGCTTGTATAGGAGTCACTTGGTCATCTATACCAATGAGATTGATACAATCTCGATAATTCGTGTCCTTCACAAGACTATGGATGTTCCAGGTCAATTAGATTAAAAACAGGTCTGTCGATACGTTGACTTACTCTCAAGATGAGTTACTTTTCCGGCATAAGGTGAGGGGCAAGCGGCGGACGTCGCGCTGATTCTTTAGGGCCGTACCACTTCGCTAAGTAATCTAAAATAACCGGCTCTGCGTCACCTAATGGCCACAATTTTTGTGTGTCTTGCATCCACCTGATAGTTTCTAACCAACGCTTTTTACTCATGGCGTTTTGCGTAATAAGCGAGGTTGAATGGCATGCGCTACAGTGAGCTAAAACTAGGTTCGAGCCTTCAGCTATTACTAAACCCGACTGAGGATCTGTTGCAGGTTCGGCTACCGCTGATCTACTTGCAAAAATGACGGTAAGCCCGGTTACGCAAAGCGCAATATAAATTGTACGTAACGCTAAAGCCATAGCAGAGCTCCTGTGATTGGTAGATTTGTATCTTCTACATCATTCATCTTTACGCTACCACTTTTACAGCAATGCGATGGCATGCATTGTTCAAATAGCCTTTTGGATTCCAACCAGGTAGCACCATGGGTTGGGCTTTACCTGTTTCATCTACCGCTTTTGCCCATATTTCATAGTAGCCTTTTTGAGGGAATGAAATATTAGAGGTGAAATGTTGCCAAGCATGTCTGTTTACTGGACGAGATAGCTCGGCTCGTTGCCAAGTTTGGCCAAAGTCGATAGAGGTAAACATCTCTTTTACGTTTGTTGAACCGCACCACGCGTGCCCCCTTACCGTCAAAGGTTTTGAGAGCTTTTGTTCTACGCCCGACTTAGGGTAGGTGATAAGCGACTTTACCGGCATAGCTTCAATAATACACATTTCGTCGTCGGGAACGCTGGCTCCTGGTGCCACAGGCTCGCACGGAACACGGTAGGCTTTACCTAGCATTTTTGCGCCATCGTGTACTTGGTTTCGAATAACAATTTTGCTTAGCCACTTGCCGCTTGTGGAAGCAGGCCAGCCACCAAACACCAAGCGTAACGGAAAACCATTCATAACGGGTAACGGCTCTCCGTTCATTTCCCACGCAATAAGCGACTCATCTTCCATGGCTTTACTAATAGGAACGCCTCGCGAAATTGCGGCTTTGCCGGGCGTTCTGCTTAAATGCTGATCGTTGCCATAGTAACCAATATATACGGCGTCATCTTTTACGCCCACGGCTTGCAGTACGTCTTTTAGCCGAACGCCCGTCCATTTTGGGCAGCCTACTGCGCCGGTGGTCCACTGATTCCCCGTGGCAGCTGGAGAAAACTCAGCCCTGCCGTTACCGCCGCACTCTAACGTGAGTTGGTAGGTGTAACGTTTAAAGCGTTGTTTTAACTCGTCGAGGGTGAATGTTATTGATTGTTTAGCGGATTCACCTTCTATGGTGAGTGTCCAGGTATCTGGGTTTGGCCCGGTTGGTACAATACCGTTGTTACGCACGAAAAGACGGTTTGCCGGTGTAACCTTGTCATCAAGCAGATGCGCGGGCGTTTCCGCATTTACTGGACGGTCGTTTAGAACCACTAGCCCGTCTTTACCTTCTATTTCAAAAGGGGTGTCCGATTGTGCGAAAGCAGCGGGAATAAGCCCTGCCGGCATGAACTGACCGTAAACCACTTCGGCGCCAAGCAGTACCGACAGGGTTTTTAACCCAGATAAAAAGCCTCGACGGCTCAGTGGGTTACTGGTTCTGCCAAATACGGTGTGGTCTGCTTTTTCAGCATTGATGGCGTAAAGTTCATGAAGGCCGCGTTTTTTCACTGCTTTTACCTTTTAAAATTACAGACGTTTTGTTTGGTTTGTATCGCTGCGCTACTGCCTATCTAAACAGGCGAATTATAGAAAGTACAAGTAGCCCAAAATGAGTAACGCTATCCAAATGGTTTCGGCTAATATCATCATTATGGGTAAAGCGCCTACTTCGGCAAGCTTACCCAAGTTAGACTTCATACCAATAGCGGTGATCGACACAACTAAAAAGAAACGCGATACTTGGGACCCTGTTTCAACAATGTAGTCTGGTAACGTAACAAAGCTATTGAGTAGCATCATGGTAATAAAGCCCACTAAAAACAGCGGGACTTTAGGCACGTCGCCTTCGTCTAACTGCTGATTTGCTGTGTAAAAACGTTTTATAATCAGCATCATAATAAGCACCACGGGCATGAGCATGGCCACGCGCACAAGTTTGGTTAATGTGGCCATATCTCCAGCTTCTTCCGAAACTGAATACCCTGCGCCCACCACCTGTGCTACATCGTGAATGGTTCCACCTAAAAATATTCCTGCTTCTACATTGTTCATGTTTACTTGTGCAGCAATGATGGGATATACAATCATCGCGATAGTCGACATGGCAGTAACGCCAATAACAGTTAGCAGGGTGTCTCGTTCGTGGTTCTCCCCTTTGGGCAGAATTGTTGAAATAGCCAGTGCGGCCGATGCCCCGCAAATGGCTACCGAACCACCAGTAAGTGCGCCAAAGCGCTTTTGCAAACCAAAGGCTTTAGCAAGAAAAACGCCCAGCACTATGGTGGTAAATATAGCGCCAGTCAGCATGAATGCTGTTTGCCAACCCAGCACTACTAAATCGCCAAGTGCAACCCGTAGGCCTAGAAGGACCACTCCCGCTCGCAGTAATGTGCTTGCGGTAAAATCGATACCGCAAGCACAGGGAGCGTCTTCCTGATACAAAAATGACACCGCCATACCAAGCAGTAGAGCAAATAACATAGCAGGTGCGTTGTAATGTTCACTGAGAAAAAGCGCTGCCATTCCGGTAATGGTAGCAATGCCTAAGCCCGGCCAAATATTTTTACACTTAACTGCTATGTCATTCATGTTAATTACCGATCAGAAGCCACGAGTGCTACTAGCACTACACGCTTTCTGTCGCCCCCGTAAGGACGGCGGCCGTGCATTGTTCGGTAATTATCGACAATAGCCACATCACCATCTTGCCACTCAAGGTCGAAGGTAAAGGTTTCCGCTAGCTCTGAGATACGCTCTAAACCCTCTTTAGGTATAGGTGTACCATCACCAAAGGTAATAGCTGAAGATGGGTTTTCTTTTACGCCCTTCCAGCCTTTATAAGCAGCGATAAGCTGGTTATAGAAAACTTCCGCGCCGTCGCCAAGCTCAACAACAGCTGGTAAAACAGGCGTTATAGCCTTTAAACTACCATCGTCGAGCCACTCCCATGAATAACCCAATTCACTCAGCTTGGTCTCTGCCTCTTCCACTGTTTCAACACTTAGTGTGCTTTTCCAGCTTCTGCCTTGGCCTGAATTGGCATCGTCTGCGGCCGGCATTGCAGTGGTATATTTCAGACCTTTCTCTTTAAAGTCGTTAGCAAGACTTGGGTCTTCGGCTTTCAATGCTTCAAACAACTTATCAGAGCGGCATAGCGGAGTCGCTCCACCTTCGTCAGCAGCAGACTGACAAAAGAAGAATACCTTACTAGGTGAAATTGGTGTTTGCGCCATTTCATGGTGTAGAAATATTTCTATGTCTTTAGGCGCCTCGTTGGCGGTGAAAACCCGTTCGGTAAAGTTAATTCTTACTGCGTTAGATAACGATTCTTGATAAGTAAAATTAGGATAGCCAAAGCCGGCCGAAAAAACGTCGAAGGCCTCTGCCGAATCGAGTGGAAAGCCGCGAAACAATAGGGAACCAGTATCGGCCAACTTAGCCTCTAGTTCAGCCTGATTAGCCCTTACAAACTCTACGGTATCTGCAACTGTTTTGCATCCAGTGCTATTTACAACAATAGCCGGAAATTCTTCACCGTTGTATGTGTGCTGGGTTGCTATGTTGGCATACTCAACACTGGAGGTCTCATTAACGCTTTTCATTTTTAGCTCCTAGTCGTAAATAGGGTGGAAACGGTTAAAGGCTGCTTCGCAGAAGTGTCCAGGATCATTAAAGCGACGGTTCATATTTAGCGCAGATATAGCCTGCATTTCTTCATCGGTTAGGTTGAAGTCGAAAAGAGCAATATTCTCTTTCATACGCTCAACTTTTGACGTTTTAGGGATAATGGCGTTACCGCGTTGAATACCCCAACGCAGCACTATTTGAGCGGGGGTTTTATTATGGGCCTGTGCAGCTGCTATCACTACGCTTTGCTCTAGCACAGACTCTGTCTTATCTGCCATTTCTAGTTCTAGGTAAGAGAGTGCACCAAGAGGAGAGAAGGCTGTGACCGCTAGCCCATAATCTTTTGCCAGTCTTATTAACCTTTCTTGTGTAAGGTAGGGGTGAGATTCTATTTGCAGCATAGAAGGTTTCACGCGTGCGTAGCTCATTAGGTCGTGAATGAGGCCGGTGTTGTAATTACACACACCAATCTGTTTTACTTTGCCTTCATCAACCAACTCTTCCATTGCAGCCCAAGTTTTGTATAGCGGGATAGGCGCTAATTCCATTTTTGGTTCTGAGGCTTCTGGGTCGTAAAACCACTCTGGAGGATAGCGAGTTTCAATGGGAACAAACTTCTGAGCTATCGGGAAATGGATAAGATATAAATCTAGATAGTCGAGCTGTAAATCACTCAGTGTTTTATCTAGCGCAAGTGATACGTGTTCTGGCGCATGAAAGGTGTTCCACAGTTTCGACGTGATCCACAACTCTTCCCGTTTACAGATACCTTCAGAAATGGCGCGCGCTATTCCCTCACCAACTTCTTTCTCATTGCCGTAATCTGTAGCGCAATCTAAGTGACGATATCCTGCTTTGATAGCCTCGTAGGTAGTGTCTGCACATATGGCAGTGTCTACTTTCCAAAAGCCAAACCCTACCTCTGGTATTTTATCCATCGCGTTATTCACCCTTCATTATTAAATAATGTCGCTAGTATGCTTAATTCAAACATTGGTCTTGTATAAGACATAAGTTATTATACAGGTAGGGTTAAGTCAACAATCTGTTAACAAAGTTAATGGAGTAAGGTAGGTTTCAGGGCTGGTAAGAGGAGCTTTATAGATTAAAAAGTCAATTTTGGTAGAGAAAGTGGATACTAAATCATTCTAAGGCTAATCTAGTTCCACCTGATAATGATAATGGTCGGTACGACATTTACTCTCGCGGTATTCTATTAATTTACCTTCTATCGACTCTGTTATT
The DNA here is from genome assembly GCF_002831605.1 of Alteromonas sp. MB-3u-76. NCBI lineage: Bacteria > Pseudomonadati > Pseudomonadota > Gammaproteobacteria > Alteromonadales > Alteromonadaceae > Alteromonas > Alteromonas sp. MB-3u-76. The sequence goes on from NZ_CP025115.1 coordinate 131,964, forward strand.
CGCGTGACAAGCAAAAGCGGTGTGCCCTCCTCTACGTGTAAGCTCTCAGCATCTTCTTTAGACGCTAAAATAGCCTTTATGCTGTCGCGGGTTTTAAACACCGTTAAGTTATAGTCGGTTTGATAAAAGTGATACAGCGTGTGCGGAATGTCTTCGCGGTTGTTTATGCCGGTAAACATCTTGGCTGGTAAATAGATGGTTTCCAGCATACAGAATTCGTTATCGAGTATACGTCTGCGCTTTAATTTAATTACCTTGTCTTTAGCAGTAATAGAAAGGGCCTGCTGAACGGCATTGGTAGGTGAAATACGTTCTTTACTTAACAATTCTGCCTTTGGAAGGTCGGCTCCTTTGCCATCAGCTTGAAGAGGAAAAAAGCGAAATAGAGCGTCTTGCGCTGTGTGTTCCGAAACAAACGTACCTACGCCTTGTCGCCTTGTGACTATTTTGGTGTCTGTGAGTAGTGTGAGCGCTTTTCGCACCGTTCCCTGGCTTACATTAAATTCGTCGGCCAGTTTAAATTCACTAGGAAGCATTTCGCCAGGCTGCCATCTGCGTTCAACAATGAGCTGCTTAATATATTCGCCAACTTGCTGATAAAGAGGCTGAAAGGCAAGGCTAGGCCCGCCGAGCTTATGGTCAAATTGAGAGGAAGACATAAATCCGAAACCTAATGACTATTTTTCTTTTGTTATATCACACGCAAGATGTATAGCGTACTTTTTACTGTATTTGTACTTTTATTGAGAAGATTGCTTGCTAGGCATTAGTTCAATTGATTTCCCTTTGAGGGTTTTGCCTGTTAGTTTACGTTTCGTTATAAAGAGAAAATGCTGATTGACACCATAGTTACATTTCATTAACTTATGTCTTATACAAGACATGTAGAGTAGTGATGAAATGAGTAACGCTTTTAGTGTAATTGAGCCAGATTGGAACGCCATTGACCCGGCAGAAATTGTCCAACCACCACACCTTGAGAGTGACGAAATTCTCATTGTACCTACTCAGCTAGGCGAACTTAGAATGTCCATAAGTAATTATGGGTTAAGAATTCAAAGTGCTGATGATAATCAAGCGGCCTACGGCATGCTCACTGCCACACCAAAAAATGAATCACTGACACTCTCTGGTGATAATGATAAATACTGTGTGACTGGTGGCCAGTATCGCTTGGAGTTATGCGCTTCACCTCTGCATTTCAAGCTTTATAAGGGCGAAACCTTGGTGCAGCAAAGTGCAACAGATGGACATTTTGTTCGCCAGCATCGCTTACCGCCTTTTGCAAAAACAGATGCTGGCTGGTTGATTAGCTTAGAACTCGGATATGATGAGGCCGTATATGGGCTGGGCGAAAAGTGGGCGAAGCTAGATAAGCGAGGTCAATTAATTCGGTCATACAATCACGATGCGTTGGGTGTTAATGCGGAAAAATCTTACAAGAATACGCCTTATGCGTGGAGCCCCGATGGCTGGAACTTATTTGTACATACTACATCGCCTGTCACTCACGGAGTAGGTTATGCGCTTTGGTCTCAGCGCGCTTATGTATGTTTAGTCGAAGACTCGCTGCTAGATATGTTTCTCTATCATGAAGATACCCCAGCAAACAGCATTCACACCTATAGTCAGCTTACCGGCTTCGCACCAACACCACCAACTTGGAGCTTGGGCGTCATTCTTTCAAAGGCGTATTACAAAGACGCAGAAGAGCTTTTAGCGGTAGCGCGAGAGGTTCGTGAAAAGGAAATGCCCTGCGACGTGATTACTCTCGACGGCAGAGCGTGGCAAGACACAGATACGCGCTTTGCATTTGAGTGGGACCCGTCACGCTATGCCGATCCTAAACCCGTTATTGATGAGTTAAAGGCGTTAGGGTTTAAAATTTGTGTATGGGAATACCCCATGATTTCAGTGAAGAACCCTTTGTTTAAAAAGGCCGCTGAAAAAGGTTGGTTAATTAAAGACAAGCGCACAGGCAAAGCCTATCGCTACGAATGGGACCTAAGCCCGTTTGGTGAAGTGCTCACCCCACTGCCAGATTCGGGTATTCTCGATTTTACCCACCCAGAAGCCTACGAATTTTGGAGGGAGTCGCATAAGCCTCTCTTCGATTTAGGCATAGATATGATAAAAGCCGACTTTGGTGAGCAGTTAGAAGATGACAATATGCTCTCGTACAGCGGTGACTCCGGAAATCGCCTGCACAATGTTTATAGCATGCTCTATAACCGCTGTGTATATGAGGCAGCCGAAAAATACTGCAAAACAGGCCCATTTTTATTTAGCCGTTCTGCGTGGACAGGCAGTCAGCGTTATCCGTCACAGTGGGGAGGAGACCCGCAGGCCGATTGGCAAGGTTTAGCGGCCAGTATCCGTGGTAGTTTGTCTTGGGGACTGTCTGGTGGTCCTTTCTTTGCAACCGATATTGGCGGCTTTTATAAGGATACACGAGATGCAGAGCTGTATGTGCGTTGGACCCAAGCGTCTGTATTCAGCGCTCATATGCGGCTTCACGGTATAGGCCCTCGCGAACCGTGGTCTTATGGCGAGGCAGCCTCAGCTGCCGTATTCGAGGCAATAAAGCTAAGGTATCAACTTATCCCTTATCTACAAAAAGTGGCGAAACAGGCAACAGAAACAGGGCTACCGGTGCAACGTGCCATGGTACTCGCGTTTCCAGATGAACCGCTATCTCACGGTTTCGAACAGCAATTTATGTGTGGTGATGACTTGCTCGTTGTCCCATGCGTGGTGCCGGGTGGGAAGTTGAAATATTACCTCCCGAAAGGAGAATGGGTGCGTTTCGAAAGCGAAGAAGTGGTAAGCGGCGGCGTCTATAGAGAAGAAACACTGGCGTTGAACGACATTGCAGTATTTGCGAAAAAAGGCAGTCGCATTGAATTAGGGCCTGATGTTCAGCATACCGACATGGATATGTCGAATGTAACCTTATGGCCTGCACAATAGCTGGCGAGGAGTAATAATGGATATCACCCTTACATTGTTGTCATGTATGGCGTTTATGCTTTTAGTGGCCGTCATTTCTTATATGAAAACAAAAGGCGAGGTGAATACTCAAGATGGTTACTTCCTCGCTGGTCGAGGACTAACCGGAACCTTTATTGCCGGCTCTATGATTTTAACCAATTTGTCTGCTGAACAGCTGATTGGGCTAAACGGTTCTGCTTTTGGCTATAACTTAAGTGCTATGGCGTGGGAAGTTACCGCGGGTGTTTCAACTATTATCATGGCCCTGGTATTTTTACCCCGCTACTTAGTAGGAGCATTTTCCACTTTACCAGAGTTTTTAAGAGATCGATTTGACGACAGTGTACGCCGAATGACTGTGGTGCTATTCATGGTGGGATACTCCTTGGTCACAATTCCTTCGGTACTTTATTCCGGCTCTATTGCTGTATTGCGGTTGTTCGATGTTCCGGGCCTGTTAAATTTGAGCTACGAAGCAAGTCTCGTATTAACGATTGTCGTTGTAGGTACTGTAGGTGCGCTTTACGCAATTTTTGGTGGTTTAAAAGCGGTGGCGGTGTCAGACACGATTAATGGTGTTGGCCTACTTATCGTTGGGTTACTGGTGCCAATACTTGGGCTTATAGCTTTAGGAGATGGCAGCTTTAGCGCCGGTTTAACTACTATTGCTACTACGGAAACTGAAAAGCTGAATGCAATAGGTGGGCCCGACGATCCCGTACCCTTCGGCACCATTTTTACCGGAATGATATTAGCTAACCTCTTCTATTGGGGCACCAACCAGTATGTTATCCAGCGTACGCTTGGGGCTAAAAATTTAGTAGAAGGTCAAAAAGGCGTGCTTTTTTCAGGATATTTCAAAGTACTAGTGCCCTTTATGATGATGCTTCCGGGTGTAATTGCATATCACCTATATCAAGATGAAAGCCTGCAAACTATCGATCTCGCCTATCCGCATTTAGTGAAAGATGTTCTACCACAATATCTGTCTGGCTTCTTTTTAGCCGTGCTTCTTGGTGCCGTGTTTAGTTCTTTTAATTCACTGCTTAACAGCGCAGCTACATTGTTTTGTTTAGACGTGTATAAGCCCTTTAAGAAAGACAATGTGAGCGATGAAAAGATAATTCGCGTTGCGAAAATTACCAGCTTGGTTATTGCGTTGCTGTCTTTTATTACCGCGCCGTTACTTATGCTAGCCCCTGACGGGTTGTGGCAAATAATTCGTATATTTACCGGCTTTTATAATATACCGGTTATCACAATTGTATTAGTGGGGCTATTTACAAGGCATGTCCCTGCATTAGCAGCAAAGGTGGCTATTATTTTCCATGTTATTGCATACGGGTTGCTAAAATTTGTGTGGGAGGTAGATATTAACTTCATTCATATTTACGCCATTTTATTTGTGATTGAACTGGCAATTATGCTGACCATTGGGCACATGTATCCAAGAAGCACCCCATGGCAGTTTACATTAAAAGCAGAAGTGAATATGACGCCATGGCGCTACGCTATTCCATGCGCCATTGTGCTCTTAAGCCTTATAGCAACGCTATATTTAATGTTCTCACCAATAGGCTTTGTGGGCGGTTTAAGTCAATCGTTTATCCCTATTTTAATTTCACTATGGGCAACATGCTTTATTGCCATTGGAATTAGTTTGAAATGGTGGCGAGCAAAGTATGTGCAAAGTCTTAAGCGCTTGGCAGTGGGCACGTAATTAATACGCAGAGACACATATATTGTCTCTGCTTATCCTCGCCATACTCAAAAACACATCAAAAAAATTAACATACCGTTTGCAAATGTATTTACAATTGTTTAACTTTATATCTCTTATATAAGACATCAGACATAAGATTTCTTCTATAAGACAATAATTAAAATGAAATGGCAATGTAGCCAATTATCAAAAAATAAAACACATGCTTCGGCCCTGCAGTTAACACGCCTTTCAATGTTTCGAAGTTGGATAAGTTCAACGTAAATAGTGAATGGCGAGAAGCATAAAAGGCGAATTCCTTGGAGAACAACATGAAAACAAGAAGGTCGATTGTTAGTCGAGCGGTAACGCTTGCAATGACATCAGGATTACTCTTCAGTGCACACGGCTATGCGCAAGACAATGAACAGGTTGAAGACGCTGTTGACGAAAAGTCACTCGAAAAAATTGTAGTAACGTCACAAAAGCGTGTGGAGAGTATTAGCGATATTCCTGTTGCCGTTTCAGTATTGCGCGAAGACCAAATTAATGCGGCCTTCGCTAATAATATTGAGGGCCTTCAGGCATTAGTGCCTTCTGTAAGCTTTCGAAAAGGAAATACAACGCGTAACTCGGCAATCACCGTTCGTGGTGTTGGTACTATATCTTTTAGTGTTGCTGCAGAACCAAGTGTATCAACCGTGGTAGATGGTGTTGTTCTTGGTCGTTCTGGCCAGGCATTTATGGATCTTTACGACCTTGAAAGAATTGAGGTTTTGCGTGGCCCTCAAGGTACCCTGTTCGGTAAAAATGCATCGGCCGGTGTAGTTAACATTACAACCAAACGTCCACGGGATGAGTTTGGTGGAATGCTAGAAGCTACGTTATTCCAAGGTAATGAATATCGATTACGAGGCAGTATGCATGGTGCCTTGAATGAAGACGCCAGCGGCAGTATTACTGTTATGAAATCTGGCTTTGACGGCTACATTGAAAACGTTTTCAACAATGAAATGGTTAACGGTTACGACAGAGAAGGCGTGCGAGCTATGCTCGATTATCGTATTTCTGATGATACCGAAATGCTTTTCATATTTGAAAATATGAAGTCAAATGATGACTGCTGTGCAGATTTAGAGTTAACGCCAAGTGGTCGACATCAGTCTGAGGCATCGCCTGATAGCACTGGTGTAGGAGACTTAGATTTAAGCCAACGACAAGTAGATCACGATTTTGAAACACGCACCATCGACGAGCATACTGCTTTCTCAATGCAGTTTGACACGATGATAGGCGACCATCAGTTTACCTCTATTACCGCATATCGCGACTGGGCAAACACTGAATTCCGTGAGGGTGATTTTACCTCTACCGCTGGGGATGACCCGTTCCCTGTATTTGGAGTGCCATTTCAATTGCACGATATAGGTCCACAAGACTGGAACCAAGTGTCGCAGGAATTCCGTATTGCCTCTCCACTTGGGAACGCACTTGAGTATCAAGGTGGTGTGTTCTGGTGGCAACAAAAATCAAACCGTAGCTTTACGCGAGACGCAAGTTGCCAGAACAATAACGGGCAATTCCCTGCAGCAATTAGTGCTTATTTAAGCGGCACGTTAGGCGTAGAAAACCCCAGTGAAGAACAAGTAAATCAGTTCATTGAAGATGAGTCTTTAAGTTGTTTGGCAAATGATATTGTAAGCGCCACAGCCTTTATGGAAACTGAGTTTCTAAACTACGCTGTATTTGCTGACGGTAAATACCACATTAACGACGATTTGCGCTTATTATTTGGTCTTCGTTACACGAAAGACGAAGTGAGCTTTTCTCACAATCGCCGCAGTAACGATGAGTATGCAAGGACCGGTGTGGGCGTTCGTGGTTTTGACACAGACTTTGATGGTGAAACCGACGAAACCGACTTGTCTGGTAAGCTTGGCGTGCAGTACGACATTAACGATAACAGCATGGCGTATTTTACCTTCTCGCAAGGTTACAAAGGTCCTGCGTTTAACGTGTTTTACAATATGTCGCCAAACGATACGCTCCCCATTGGCCCTGAAACCTCTGATGCCTATGAATTAGGATATAAATACGCTAGCCGTGACTTCGTTTTTAATGCGGCAGTATTCCGCACAGAAATTGACGGTTTCCAGGCTAATAACCCAGAATTGTTAGACGGTGTCTTCATTACTCGTTTAACCAATGCAGGGTCTATTATTACGGAAGGCGCGGAAGTTGACTTTATTTGGCAAGTGAGCGATCAATTTAGCTTGTTCGGTGGAATGGCTACCGTAGATGCTACCGTTGATGAGTTTAGATGCCCTGTAGGTTTAGATACATGCGATGGCAGATCAGGTGCCGACTTACCATTCTCACCAGATTTAAAATATTCTCTAAGCGGTGAATACGTTTGGGAGCTTAACGATATGGACGTTTACTTAAACGCATCTTACGTTTATACCGACGAAATATTTGCGGGTGGTCCAGGTACAACTGCCGAGACAAACCCTGAAGCATTGTTGCCAGATTATGGAATTGTAAACGCGAGCCTAGCGTTCTCGTTTAACGATGATGACGTTCGTATATCTTTAATTGGTAAAAACCTCACTGATGAGAGCTTTGTCACTACGTATAGCGGTGACAACTTCCGATATCAGATACCTCGCGATGCAGACAGATACTTTGGTATTCAAGCGCGCCTAAGATACTAGAATTGGCAATAAGTATAAGCCAGCGGTGATTTATTACCGCTGGCTTTTTTGTTTTTACTGATAGCTAAAGAGTATTACTTTTTACGTACTATCAATAGCAAACCAACTACTAATGCTTTTAAAAAGAGTGCATTCAATGAAAAATTTGTACCCATCTAGCTTTGTCACATTACTTACTTTCTTGTCCATGACGCTGGTAATAAGCACAAGTGTGAACGGCCAAAACAGAATTGATACACAGCGACCCGATGCCCCAAAATTAGCTGCTTATGGAAAACATAAGGTGGGTGTGCGTACACTTGAGCTTGTTAATCCAAACCAAATTGATGTGGTCAATATTGATACCACCGACCCAGATTCCCCCGTGATCCCAAGATACGACAGACCGCTCTCAGTGGAGCTTTGGTACCCAGCAGCTGACGATGCTAACGGTGGTAAGATACAAACCACTTATTTGCGAGATGGAACAACAGAAATTGAGATTAGCGGAAAGGCAATGCGCGATGCGAAACCGCTAAAGGATAGTGAGGCTTTTCCTTTCATTGTGATTTCTCACGGTTACCCAGGTAACCGCTATTTAATGGCGCATTTGGGAGAAAATTTGGCATCTAAAGGGTACATAGTTGCTGCTATTGACCATACTGACTCTACCTACCGTACTCTCGCAAGCTTTCAGTCAACGCTGGTTAATCGCCCTTTAGATCAAGGATTTGTTCTAGATGAAATGGAAAAAATGAACGCAACGCCCAGCTTCTTTTTGCATGGAATGGTGGATATAAACAATAGCGCCATCATTGGTTACTCTATGGGCGGATATGGTGCTGTTATCATGAGTGGAGCAGGCATAACTGAACAAGCAGTAACGTCAGATATGTTGGTACCATCGGGTCTTTTGAGCATGTATCAAAGTGGGGCAGCTTCACAATCGAGCAGGCCAGACCCACGCATTAAAACAGTGATAGCGTTTGCGCCTTGGGGAATGAATTATCGTTTGTGGAATGAAAAGGGGTTAGGGGAAATTGATATTCCTATGTTGTTTGTTGCGGGTTCTGTCGATGATGTATCGGGCTATGAGAATGGTGTGAGGGCCTTATGGGGTAAGGCGCAAAATACTGAGCGCGCACTTCTCACTTATGAAAACGCCAATCACGGTGCAGGAGCACCGATGCCGGCGCCCGAGGAAAGTTTTTACTTTAATACTGAGCTAGGCATTAATGTGAGTGAACATTACACCGACCCAGTTTGGGCCAATACACGAATGAATAACATTGCCCAGCACTTCGCAACTGCATGGTTAGGAAAGTATTTAAAAAACAACGATGCAATGAATAGATATTTAGATTTGGTGCCTTATTCAAATGAAGGCGTTTGGGCTAAAGATGAAAGTGGCGAAGAAAAACCAGAGCATACGCACTGGAAAGGCTTTAAAAATCGAACAGCAAAAGGTTTAAGGTTTGAATGGTTAAGGCCTTAACACTGCGAGATTAAAACCAAAGCAAAAAAACCGCTTGCCACTTTTGTGGCAAGCAACTTCTTCACCATCCCCCGATCGACAGCCACTTATCTATGACAACCCCATTTTCTACAACATAATAATGGTCGTATTGCGCCGCGGTGGCGCATGCATGATTAGGCAAGATTTCTATGGCTTTTGCTGCTGGAAATTGAGTGAAAATACTGTCGTTGTTCTCTGCAGAGCTATTTAAGGAACTGTCTATATGCTTTTCTGAATGGCTTTCTGGGCTTGCATTTGAAACCTCAGTAATAATACCGTGCTCTTGATTGGCGTCGCTCATAATATAGCGCGCCTCGTGGCTGCCTGAAGGAGAGACTAACCCGTAGCCATAATCTTGCGGGTGGTCGGCAGTACCTCTATCTCTCGACATGGCCATCCAACCTGCATCGGTGATTACCCAGCCTTTATCTTTTTGATGGCCTATTACCGTGCCTAATACCGACATAGCAATATCGTCTATGTCGCATACACCTAATCCCGCCATAACCAAGTCGAAAAAAACGTATACGCCTGCGCGTACCTCGGTTATTCCGTCTAGTTGGTCAACCGCAAATGCGGTAGGGGTAGAGCCAATAGAAACTGTATTGCAATGTATTCCCACCTCAAATAAACGCTTTACTGCGTGTAAGGTAAGGTCACGCTCTTGCGCCGCCATGTCTTGCTTTGCTTTTTCAGTAAAGCAGGCATAAGACTCACCCGCGTGGGTCATAACCCCCTCAAACTTTGCATGAGCACTATTTTTGATGTGTTTGGCAATAGAGAGAAGCGCATGTGAGTGAGGGTTTACCCCAGAGCGATGCCCGTCGGTGTCTAGCTCAATAATGACTTTGAACACGCAGTTGTGCTCCGCCATTTTATCAAGCACGAGCGACAGCATATCTTCGTTATCAATGACTATGGTTAGGTCACAGCCTTGCTGAATAAGCTGCGCTACGTGAGCTATTTTGTTTGGTGTAATACCCACCGCATACAAAATATCGTTCATGCCGTGTTTAAAAAAATAGTCTGCCTCTTTTAATGTTGAAACCGTAATGCCTTTAACGTTGCCAGCATCAATGATGGCCTTAGTTACCTCAATCGACTTATGGGTTTTAACGTGAGGGCGTAGCGTGCATTGCAAATTACCAATATGCGCGGATAACCGAGCGATATTCCGCTGCATTTTGGCTTTGTCTATCAAGCAGCAGGGAGTGGGTAAATCTTCAATGTTGGTTGGAGTAAAATGCATAAGCGCCACACTGTAATTTAGATATCATATACAGTAATGCACTAGCACTCATGTTTCGAGTTTAATTCTCTAGGCGAGTTTAGAGAATTACACTAACTCCTGAAATTGATCTTGACGGTGTCGGCTATGTTTTTCTCTCACAGCAAATAACAACCGTTCCAATAGACACTCTTAAAGTCGCAGTTGGAACGCTTGTGGAATCAATAGCTATACTTATCGACGCGATAGATTTTGCGATTACGGGTATTTAAACGCTAACCATTCGAATTCTGACGTAGCTGCATTAAACGCAGTTCTTTTGACAGAATATTTTGATTAGTCTGCATAAAGATCCATAACTTCACTGCAATTTGAATATTAACGCTCAAAATAAAGCACACTCCCCAAAAAACCTGATTATCGCTCGACGCATTAAAAAACTCATATCCACACCAAACAAGCAAAAAGGTAAATAGAATGGCCAGTAGGTAGCCAATTTTCATTATTCCGACGAATCTAGATTCGAAACCAAGCTTGAGGTAACTTTTAAGCCCTCCGTCTATAAGCTCATCGAGTTCTTCGGATTGCTTTTGCAATTCACGTTTTATCTTTTCATCAATTTCATTTTTCATCGCTTATTCCCTCTCATTTTTTTCAATAACTGCTTTGAGCGTGGTTCTTGCCCGATGTAACCTCGACTTTATGGTTCCCTCAGGAACGCCAAGTACCATCCTCAAAATTTGAACTAGCATACACACTCCACACCAAATTAATGAAGTAAAGACGTATCAAAAGTCAAATGGGTTCGTGGATTGTAAAAACTTTTTTCAAAAAGCAAATAAGCAAAAAAATGAAATAAAAAAGCCGGGTATGGAACTACCTACCCAGCTTTATCGTTAGCGCTTGAAACAACAACATTGCAAAACGTTACGCCATAATGGCGCTATTACAATTTAGAAATTATAACGTGCGTTTAGTGCAAATGTACTTAAGTCGTCAGATGCTTCATAACCTACACCCACAGCGAAAGCAGGAGAAAAGAAGTAATCAGCTCCAATAATAATTGACGTGTCGCTGCCGCTATCGCTGTCTATATATTTCACCGCACCGCGCAGCTCTACATTGTTCATTACCATAGAGCGTGCACCTGCAGTCAAGCCGTAACCATCTTCACTGTCAGATTCACCCGCACCAGATACTTCAATATCTTCATAGCTAACAATACCGAACAATTCTGTTTGGTTAGAGAGGGCATAGCGATAGCCTAAGCCCAATGTCAGCATGTCTAAATCTACTTCTAAACCAAAAATATCGTCGTTTTGTTGAGAGTAGTCACCGGTAACAAAAACGCTGTCGGTAACAAGCTTCGATGCAGAAATAGCAAAGCCATCTGGCTCGTATTCAAAATCAGAATCATCAAAGTCGGTCATTACGTAGCTGCCTTGCACGAAATCCCATGCAGGAGCTGCAGCGAAAGAGCCTGCAGAAATAGCACTTAATGCAGCAGCAAGAATTAGTTTTTTCATATATTCATTCCTTTTTTATAACGTGTTGATGGTTGGGAAACCAAAAGTACACAGCGGCTGGAATGTACGCTTTTCAAAAAGCTATGTCTCTAAGTTTCAATGGCTTATATGTTACTGAATGTTTTCATTTATACAGGGTTGTCATTTAATTTGTGACGCAAAAGGCAGGGTAAAGACCGGATGAAAATAGGAGAAATACGTAAAGTTTGAATCGTTTAAAAATGTAATTTTATTGTTAATTTTAACGGGTGTTTTTTAATCAGTTGTATCCCCTTGGTTAATCTTTATATAAAAATATTCATCCTAAAATTATATATTTTTAATATATAAAAGCTACAAGTCTTTCATGTGAATCAAATTAACGAAATGTTTGTACTAATAACCTATGTTGTTGTAGCATAATTTGCACGCAGGTTGAGATGACACGTCACCGCGTTGTATTACACATCACCAAACATAATAAGAGTAATATTTATACAAACACCACGTCTTGAAGGAGACACACATTGAACAAAAGTAACTTCCCAAAGGGTCGCAAACTTAATCGTATTACATCAGCGCTGCTTGCTGGCTCATTACCATTATTTGCCGCACTTTCTTTCCCCGCATTAGCGCAGGAAACGGAAGAAGAAAAAGAAAGTTTTGAAAATATTATTGTCACTGGTACGCGAATGACCAACCGCTCTGCGGCAGATTCTCCAGTACCTGTTGATGTGATTAGCGGTGATGAATTCCGTCAAAACTCGTCTTCTGACGTTCAAGATATGCTTCGAACTAACGTACCGTCTTTCGATGTAAACACACAGCCTATTAGTGATGCGGCAACCATTGTTCGTCCGGCGAACATGCGTGGTTTATCACCAGATAACGTGCTTGTGTTGGTTAACGGTAAGCGTAGACACCGTGGCTCTATTATCTCATTCTTAGGTGGTGGTATTTCTGATGGTGCACAAGGTGTAGACATTTCAGCGATACCTTCACTTGCCCTTAAACAGGTTGAAGTATTGCGCGATGGTGCATCGTCTCAGTATGGTTCTGATGCCATTGCCGGTGTACTTAACTTCTTGTTGCGCGATAACGACGAAGGTTTCGAATTGCGTGCAAACTACGGTTCTACCTATGAAGGCGATGGCGACAATTACACCATTTCTGCCAACGCAGGTTTCTCCCTCGGCACCAGCGGTTTTGTAAACGTAACGGCTGAAGTGCGCGATGTTGAAGGCACTATTCGCTCTGTGGTTCGTGACGATGTGGCCGGTATGGTTGATGCGGGCTATCTTGCTCAATCAGACTTCTCTACCATTAACGCTTACACCAACGAAGTTCCTCAGTACTGGGGACAGCCAGACGTTGAAGACGACGTAAAAGTATTTATCAACTCAGGTTACGAGTTTAGTGATGCCGCTGAATTATATCTTTTCGGTAACTACGGTCAGCGTACAGTAACTGGCGGCTTCTTCTATCGTAACCCGGTTACAGAAGGCAGCCAGCGCGGTGGTGTGTATGCCGGTCCATTGGTTGATCCACTCACTGGTCTTGAAGACCCGAACGGTGTTCACTCTGTGCTAGTTGGTGATTTAGACGGTGTTGGTGTCGGCGGAAGCTGTATTGCCGGTATTCCTATTGGCGGAAACGGTAATGTCTTTCCAGACCCAGATTTCCTTGCACAGGTTCAAGCAGACGATAACTGTTTCTCGTTCATTGAAACCATTCCAACGGGCTTTGTTCCTCGCTTTGGTGGTGACAATGAGGATATGGCTTTCACTGTAGGTTTACGCGGCGACTTAGAAATAGGTAACGGCCTTTACTATGATGTGAGCGCACAGCGCGGCTCTAACAGAACCGACTTCTTTATCAACAACACCATTAATGCGTCACTTGGACCAGATACGCCTCGCGACTTTAAACCGGGTGGTCAGGAACAAACAGAAACCTTGTTTAACCTTAACTTTGTGTACGGTGTTGATGTTGGCTTTGAATCAGATTTAAACGTAGCATTTGGTGCCGAATACCGAGAAGAAGAGTTTGATTTGTTCGCCGGTGATGCAGCGTCATTTGCGTTAGGTCCATTGGCAAGCCAAGGGTTTTCATCAAGCTCTAACGGCTTCGGTGGTTTCCCAAGCGACACCAGTGCCTCGCAAGACAGTACTGCGTTCTATGTGGATTTAGAAGCTGATGTTACTGAGTCTCTTACGTTACAAGCGGCGGTTCGTCGTGAGGACTTTAGTGAATTTGGTGATACTACCGATTTTAAATTAGCGGGTATCTTTCACGTAACTGACGATTTCCGTATTCGTAGTGCTTATTCAACTGGCTTCCACGCACCAACAGCTGGCCAGGCAAATATCACTAACGTAACTACGCAAAACGTAAACGGCGTGCTTATTGATCAGGGTACATTGCCACTGTCATCAGCAGCCGGTCAGTTAGCTGCCGATTTCATCGAAAGCCAAGGTAACGGTCGTCCAGACTTAGGCCCAGAGGAAGCGAAAAACTTCTCAATTGGTTTCTCTGCTGATATCGCAGATATGAGCTGGACTGTCGATTTCTACAATATCGAACTTGAAAACCGCGTAGCACTAGGTGCTAACGTAGACTTCCTGGATGCACTTAACTTTGCAGGTGGCGGTGCTAACTATGGCTCGGTATCTGAAGCATTAACTGAGCTTGATTCAGCGGGCATTATAGACCGTCAAAACTTTATTGGCCTAGATGATTTATCGCAGTTCAGATTCTTCTCTAACAGCTTTGATACCACAACTCGCGGTATCGATGTTGTAGGTAACTACAGTTTTGATGCATGGGGCGGTAGCTCTCGCTTAACACTTGCGGCTAACTACAATGAAACTGAAGTTGATGATGTAGGTACACTTAACCCAATTGGCGAAGGACGTGTTGCTGCCATAGAAGATTTGCTGCCTAACTTGCGCGGTAATATTTCTTGGACACACACTCAAGGCGACTTTAGAACCCTAGTAAGAGCTAACTACTTCGGTGGTTGGGACGACACGGGTAACGGTGTAGACGATATCGATGCGGAAGTATTGATTGATGTTGAAGTGGTGTATAGCTACAACGAATATCTTGACTTAGTAGTGGGTGCGAACAACTTGTTCGACACTTACCCTGAAGAAAACCCAAGTGCGGGTAGCCTAGGTCAGCTATATTCAGAAGCAAGCCCGTTTGGCTTTAACGGCGGCATGTACTACGTGCAGGCACGCTATACTTACTAAGCCTTTAAAGCTTTAGGTAAGTGAAAAGCTAAAAGTAACAACATAAAGAAATGCCGCTTTGTTTGTGCTCTTTTAATAGAGTATAAGCTAAAGCGGCATTTTTGTGTTTGGCATAAAGCGCTGAAATACGAGGTAATTTAACCCTAGCTTACTGGTATTTCTTAAGCTCTAGTCTAGATACCATACCTTTGTGCACTTCATCCGGTCCGTCGGCTAAGCGCAAGGCACGCGCCCCTGCAGCAAAGCGCGCTAGTGGGAAGTCGCTGCACATACCGGCTCCACCATGTAATTGCAGTGCCATGTCTACTACATCTTGCAACATATTAGGCACTACCACTTTAATGGCTGAAATTTCTGTCATGGCGTGTTTTACACCAAGGTTATCGATTTTCCAGGCAGCGTGAAGGGTTAGCAGTCTGGCTTGTTCAATTGCCATACGTGCATCGGCAACTCGCTCTAAATTACCACCTAAGCGAATAATAGGCTTACCAAAAGCCACACGTTCATGGCCTCGCTTAAGCGCCAATTCTAACGATTTTTCTGTCATGCCGATTGCGCGCATGCAGTGATGAATTCTGCCCGGCCCTAATCGGCCCTGCGCTATTGCAAACCCTTTACCTAAACCGGCAATTACGTTGGCTTTGCTTACCCGCACGTTGTCGAAATGCATTTCGCCGTGGCCGTATGGGGCATCAAAGTCGCCATAGGCATCTAGCATGCGTTTAATTGTAATTCCTGGTGTATCAAGTGGCACTATCACCATGCTGTGGCGGCTGTGCTTATCGTTATCTGGATTCGACAGCCCCATAAAAATAGTAAACGCTGCATTAGGATGGCCTAATCCGGTAGACCACCATTTCTTACCATTGATAACAACATCGTCGCCATCTTCAATAATGGTTGCCGCCATATTTGTAGCATCGGACGACGCTACATCTGGTTCAGTCATTCCAAATACTGAGCGTATTTCACCAGCTAATAACGGCGTTAACCATTTTGCTTTTTGTTCGTCGTTACCAAAGTGATAAAGCACTTCCATATTGCCGGTATCTGGTGCATTGCAATTAAAGATCTCAGGCGCAAATAAAAACTTACCCATACGCTCAGCCATAGGCGCATATTCGAGCGTGGTAAGCCCTTTACCTAATTCGCCATCGGGTAAAAACAAGTTGGCTAAACCCGCGTCACGCGCTTTTTTCTTCAGCTCTTCAGTTTTTGGGTGAAGCTTCCAGCTCTTCCAGTCGCTATGGTTATTTTCTTTATGATGAAAATCGTAAACCTCGTTTTCGATAGGCTCGATATGCTCAGCAATAAACGCATCTAGCTTTTCCAGCATTGCGTTAGTTTTGTCGTTATGTGAAAAGTCCATAGCTACCCTCGATAGTGAAATTGTATTCGGTTTTAGTCTGCGTATATGGCGGCAAGCATATTTTGCTACTAGTTTGCTAATAACTTGCTAAATGATCGCTTGCCTTACTGAATCGGCTCAACAACACGATTAATGCATCTTCTAGTCACACAGCTTAGTAAAATAAGAGCGTTGAATGAAATGAAATATAATCCCACTGTACTATGAATGCTGTTCACAGCGTGCTTAACTAGTTCATGAAGCCTAGTTATTTAACTGGATATACGCCATGCACTTTTTGTAGCACGTTCAAGCGGGGCACGGTGAGGAAGAAAACGATGATCGATAGTAGACAATTTGAAAAGCTCGACCTGAATTTATTAAAAGTATTCGAAGCCCTGTGGCAGCAGCGCAATATGTCGAGAGTTGCGGAAACGTTGCACATTACGCCCTCTGCAGTAAGCCATGCTATGCGCCGGTTCAGAGAAATACTGGGCGACCCGCTTTTTGTAAGAGACAAGCAGCACATGCTACCAACAGCGGCTTGTGAGCGACTTGCTCCAGATGTTTTGCATGCACTTACGCAAATACGAAGTGCGCTTGGGCAGTTTAATCATTTCGACCCTGCGCTCAGTCACCAAAGGTTTGTAATTGCTATGCAAGAATCACTGGAACTTGGAGTGCTTCCTACTTTGCTGGCAACACTAGAAGAAAAAGCACCAAACATTGAGATAGTAAGTACACGCTTACAGCGAGACTCTATGCAGGCAGACTTAAATAATCGCAATTTGCATCTAGCCATTGATATCGGACGAGCAGTACCCAAACCTATTTCTCATAGTTTACTTCGCCGCGATAATTATAGGGTTCTTATGAACCGCAATAATCCGTTGGTGAATAATGTAGATAAAAAAGCCTATTTAGAGGCCAGGCATATCACTGTATCTAACCGAACGAAGGGAGCGTCGGTTGAAGAGATTGCTTTGCAACAACTTGGCGTAAATAGGCCTTCACTTTGGCGCTGCCAAAACTACCGTGCCGCTGCCGACGTAGTCGCCTGCACTAACGCAATACTTACTTTACCTGGCTCTGTCGCCGATGCCATCTCCGGCGATAATCTAATTTCTGCACCGCTTCCTTATGGGCTACCCGCCTTGGAAACTCATCTGTATTGGCACAGTCAACACGAAGGTGAGCCCGGTTTAATGTGGTTAAAAGCACTTATGTTACAGCTGTTCGCCGAATCTGGTCTAACCAGATAATTTTTGCTAGCATGCAATACGTGCTTATTTAGGTGAGTTTATGAAAATTCATACGTTGCCAGGTTATATACAACATATTTATCTCGCAGAAGACAGCGAGGGGCTGCTTTTGCTAGACGGTTGTAGCCGCGCCGATGTTGATAAGGTGTGCCTGTATATCACTAGCACGTTGGGCAGGCCGCTAAGCGATCTCAAGTTAATTGTGGTTACTCATATGCACCCCGACCATGCCGGTGGGGCAATGCGACTTCGCGCTCGAACCGGCGCGCAGGTGGCAGCACATCCTAAAGCAGCCGCATGGTATACCGGATTAGGTGGGCGCACAGCGCATGTTATCGACTTGCTATTAACCTGGTGGGTAGCAGACAGAATAGGTAAAGAAAGAGCGCCTATTTGGTATAACCCAGTGTTAGCGCCCGATATTATTTTAAAAGACAAACAGCGTTTGCCGGTGTTCAAACAGTGGCAAGTACTTTACACGCCAGGCCATACCGATCATGACCTGTCTGTAGTGCATGTTCCTAGCAAGCAAGCTTATATTGCCGATGTGTTGGTGAAGGTGAAGGGAAAGCTTGTACCGCCATATCCGCTTTGCCACCCCAATCAATACAGGGAGAGCCTGAAGACGTTGGCCCAATCTTCAATAGAAACCTTTTTTTGTGCCCACGTTCCGCCTACCGCAAAAGCCGAAATCGACTTTGAGCTCGTTATCGACAACGCGCCGAAAAAGCCCAAGAATCACTGGCATTCAAGTAAAAATCGCATCAAGAAAAAGCTATTTGGGCTGACTGAAGAGCACTAACTCTGTTTACCGCCTGTTACATTTTTGCACGGCTTGAAACTGTGGCACCAGCCTTGCTTTTATCGCAAGAAGAACCACTATAGTAAATAGAGTCTACGCAGCTTGTGTAACGCTGTTATGGCTGTATTTACTTATCGCTTGGCCAATAACGAGAAGCAAATCACCATTATGCAGAAAAAAGTGGCGCAAAAAAAAGTGGCGCAAAAAAAAGTGGCGCAAAATAAAATGGCTGCACTGTTAGAGAAAACAATGACAGCAGCGTCGCTTACAGGTAACACTCTAGCCGACGTTTTCAGCAAGGAAACTCACAGGTTTACCATTACTGGGCTAAGTCGCAGCGGAAAGTCGATGCTATTTACCAGCTTGGTCACTATGCTTAAAAGCAGAAGTGAGGAAGGTTATGCCTGCTTACCACTACTGCGTTACTTGCCGCCATCACAGGTGTTAGACATACGCGTTGAGCCCATTGATGGCTACACGCCTTTTCCCCAAGAAGAAAATATTGCCGCCCTTGAACAGGGGAAATGGCCAGCAGCAACCGAGCAAGCCTTTGGGTTTAAGCTCATAGTACGGTTAAAGCAAACGGCCTCTATTAAAAAGCACTTGCTGCCTCATACCGATGTGGTTTTTGAGTTTATCGATTATCCTGGTGAGTGGATAACCGACATTCCCATGTTGAGCAAAACGTATGCGCAGTGGTCTGATTCCTCATGGGCTCAGTTAAGCGGAGGGCCTCAACAGCATTTTGCCAAAAACTGGAAGCAGGTGGTTAATGCCTTTGATTTTGAGCAACCGCCCACAACAGAGCGTATTCAACAGTTAGTTATGGCCTACCGAGAATATCTGATAGAAGCCAAGCGCCATGGTATATCGCTGTTACAACCGGGCAGTTTTTTACTCGACGCCAGCGATTTTGATTGGCAGCACTTTGGCTTTACGCCATTGCCTTCTAGCATTACCAGCGACGTATCTCACCCTTGGTATAAAGCATTCGAAGAACACTTTGGTACGTTTCAGAAGAAGTGGCTAAAGCCGCTTAAGCAGTCAATTTTTAAAGAAACAGATAAACAAATCATTTTGGTCGATTTGTTTGAAGGGCTTAATCATAGCCGTCAGCATTTGTATCAGTTAAAAGAAACGTTAAGCCATTTGGCCGATACCTTTGTGTATGGCCAAAGCAGTTGGTTTTCGCGCAATGTGTTAAAGAAACAGCAAATTGGCAAAGTGGCGTTTGTGGCTACCAAGGCCGATCTTATTCCGGTAAATCAGCGTGAAAACTTATTAAGCTTACTTACCCAAATTACAGAGGGCGCAAGAGCGCGCTTTACCGATAAGCCCATAGAATTTGAGCACTTTCTGGTATCGGCCATGCAGGTTACAGATGAGGGCAGCACGCCGCAGGCTATTCGCTACAAAAACCGCGACGGGGCCTATGTTGAATCTGTGTTTGAACCTGTTCCAAGCACATTAAAAGAGATGGAAGAGGGGGCGCACTTTCCTGTTCCCAATGCACGAGTACCATCAGACTTTAAAGCAAGAATATTGGCCGGCAAAGGTGTAGACAGGTTGCTACAGTTCTTGCTGGGCAAAGGAGATCAACAATGAACGAGCGCAAAGACGGGCCGTTTTACACAAGTCAGTCAGATAGCCCTTCAGACAGTATGTCAGATAATGACAACAAGGTGTCTGAGCAAGCACCAGAGACAGCCAGTGAACATAGTGGCTACAAAGCACCGTATCGCTCGAAGGTTACTACCAATACCCTTGATATAGAGCCGCCAGAGACTAAACTTCCCGCCCAGGTTGAAAAAGACAGTTGGGTAGTAGACTCAACAGATAGCGGCATCTCGCTAGGCGGCACTACGCTTATTTTTGGTGTGTTGAGTGTGCTTGGCTTTTTTACCTTCGACGCTTACACCACCTTGGTCGCTAATGTGAGTGAGCACCCTGTGGGCACGGGAGTTTTGGGCGCATTACTGATTGGCTTTGTAAGTAGCTTTAGCTATTTAAGCTTTCGAGAGTGGCGAGGCTATAAGCAAGTCAATACTGCCATGAAAGACGCTTCTGCTATTCGTACATTATTTACCGAAAAAAACGATGCTATGGCGCAAAGCAACATCAGTAAAAACCATGTTCAGAAAGTGCTTAACGCCCACTGCCAGCGGTTTTCGAAAGGCTCTTATGCCCAACAGTGCTTTGCTCGCTACAAGCAGTCGGTGCAGGATGATATGAATGCCACTGAGTTGTTGGGTTTGTATGAAGATACTGTGCTAACGCCGATACAAGCCAAAGCTCATAAGGTGCTAAACAAAGAATCGGTTACCGCCGGTAGCTTAGCTTTTATAAGCCCTAATAACTTAATTCAAACCTTCGCTGTTATCTGGATTAGCTTTCGTACTATTCGCCGTATGGCGCGAGTATATGGCTTACGCCCAAGTACGGCGGGAAATTGGAAGCTGCTTAAAGTATTGGCACAAAACATTGCTGCGCAGGGCATTTTCGACTTAGCTACCGACGAAGTGGCGAATCAAATTGGTGGTAGTTTATCGGCTAAGTTTATGGAAAATTCCGCCGAGGCTATTGCGGCAGGGGCATTAAATGCAAGGTTAGGCAGAGCATTAATTGCGCTGTTGAAATAAATGGGAGATAAACACTAGTTCTTGTGTGGCTTTAAACGATAGCCAGCTAAAAGGCGCTTTACAGCGCCTTTTTCGTGGGCATAACTACGTTGGCAAATATAAGCCCTGCCACTAACGACATAAAAATGAGAAAGACTTCTTGGCCTAAATGATCTGCCTGCACAAAGTCTTTTCCCGTCATAAACGAGTTGAGTCCAATATAGGTTTTAGAGCCCGGTACCAGCACAATTAACCCGTGCATAGCAACAATGGTGGCGGGCTGATTAGCAATGCGAGTAAAACCATTTGCGAAAATACCTAGCGCAAATGCGCCCACAAACGCACCTAGTCCCGGGCTCATAAAGTCAGCGCTGTACGCTGTAGCGCTATAGGCAATGAAGGCCGCAGCTAACGCCCATGGAATGTGCTTAACTCGCGTTCTAAAAATGGCGACTAGAGCAATACAAAGCAGTAAAACCGATAGCCAAGTTGCCCAATAAGGCAGAGACTGAGCGGGTGTATAAATATTCTCACCAAACAGATTAAAGCCTGCGGTAACACCTAAAAATGCCCCAAAATACAGCTTAAATAACTGCATAATGGCGTCCATAGTGCGCGCAGTGCCAGACACCATGTTGCGAGAAGATAACTCGGCTAAACCCATAGTAAGCGCTAACCCCGGCACAAAAACAATAACAGACGATAGCACCACCAAGGGAATATTAATGCCCGGATCTACGTAGCTGCCAACCGCGCAGGCTAGCAAACCTGCAATAAATGCGGTCATGGGTTCAAGCATAAGGTTAACGCGTTTTGAGCGCTCGGCCCACAGTGTCCATACAAACGCTAATAACCCAAGCGCGCTCGACCAACCAATTTCAGACCAGCTTGCACCCATTAGCATAGCAAACGCACCGGTCGCCATGCCAAATGCAATACCGGTAGGAATTTTGCCATACGGACTGCCCATGGCATCTATTTCGTCTAACCGGGTATTCGCTTCGCTTAATGACAGTTCGCCGTTAAGCAGTGAACTGGCAAGTTCGTCGGTGAGCGAAAGGGCATTCATATCTAACTCACCAGGCATAAGGCGAGCAGCATGATTATATTCGTCTTCGTGACGATCGCTCCAAATAACAATAGTTAATGACGTGGGCGTAGAAATAAACGACGCATGCACACCAAGGTACGTGGCGATTTCCGTAAGGTAGGCTTCTAATCTAAATGCAGGCGTACCGTACTTGTGCAGCATTTTGCCAAGTTTAACAATGAACTTTCGAATTTGAATAAATTCAATCGTATCCAACAGGGTTCCTTAGTGAGCTGTAGCAGGTTGTGGCTGCTTTATACATAAACTTAAGATAAGAAAAAGCCAGCTAAACATCAATTTATCTGGCTAAATTTTGTGCGGATTGTACGGAGCCTTCTTGGTGAAAGCAAAACAATTTTTCTCTAAAAATGCATTAGAAAAAGTTATGGTTTTTATCCAGCGATTTGTTGTCCTTCTTTATAAAACTGAAGTGCTGTTGCAGTATCTTGTTTACGTTCACTAATGGCTGAAAGAAGGAGTAAGTCTTCTTTGCGTGAAGCCATCTTAGTGGCTTTCAACAGCGCTTTCTCAGCTAATACATCGTCGCCAGAATTAAATGCCACTTGCCCTAAGGTAGAGTAGAGCTGAATGTTTTCTTCGTCTTGTTTTATCCAGCTTTCTAATAAACGCAGTGCAGGTGACGCATCAGGAATATTGAGATGGGAAAACAGTGGGAATAAAAGGCTATTTGGACCGCGCTTTTGCCAGTCTACTAGTAGCTTCTGTGCATCAGCGTGCATACCTTGGTCGAGCAATTGCTGAACATAAGCTGCTTGATAAGTATCGTCGTGACGCATTTTACGTGGGAGATTTTCCCAATAATTTTTTAGCTCAACCGCACCTTGTTTACTGGCTATTTCAGCAAACTTGCCTTTTGCAATGCGTTGCGACCATGTTTTGTAATCGTCTTTTGGAAGTGCCTTGCGCCAGCTTGAAAGGTTGTTTTGAAGGTCTTGCCACTTGCCAAGTTTTGCAAGTATTTGCGCTTTCAAACGAATCACTTGTTTGTTTTCTTGCTCTTTTTCACCAAGAGCGTTTAGTCTTTCCAGCGCGTCATTGTGTTTGTCTTCACTCACATCAATACGTGCCTGCATGATAGTGGCGGGAAGAGCAGCGTTGGAAAAATCTGACGCTTGCTCTAAAAAATAACGCGCTTTACTTAATTCACCGTTGGTGTGGGCTATTTGTGCCGAAGCCAAATAGTTAACCCCCTCAAAATCGCCATTGGTGGTTTTAGCGAGCGACTTTTGAGCAATTTCGGTATCGCCTGCTGCCATTGCATGTAGGCCGTCGTAAAATGCGCGTCTGCGTTTGCGCTCTCCCAGCGTTCCAAACCAGCGGTGCGATCCAGTAACCAAACTAAGCGACCAAAGCACTAAACGAGATAGTACATACCAGGCTATCAGCGCACCTAATACCAAAATACAAAAACTGATAACGGTCATTTCAACCGCGGTTTCACCTAAAGAAATTAACACATAGCCTTTGTCTCCCAATATCATTGGGCCAACAATAAGCGCGACAACAAATGCGGCTAATACCGCTAGGGCAATAGCTAACCATTTCATAGTGCGCTTGCTCCTTGACCAAAGACTTGTTTAACGCGGCTGTCTAACAATCGCTCTAGCGGCTGCTGCGACACAAGCTCTGTGGGAATTGGGCGAGAAATATCAGTTTCTAATAAGTTTTGAACAGCGTTGACAAAGCCGCTTACCTGACTTTTCTCTATATCAAACTTTTCGATAAGAAGTGTTTGCGAATATTGTAACGACTGCTTGTAAAGTCCAGCATCGCCAGTGAGGGCGGCAGACTGAGCGTGCATAAGCTGCAGGCGAAGCTGCTCTTTAATTAGAAACTGAGCTTCTAACGACAGAACCGGTTCAATAGGGCCTTCAATAGATTTTACCGTTAAAAAGTCATCCACCAACGAATGCCAAACTTTAGCAAGGTTGTCTTTCCAGTCGTCGGTAGATTCAGAGAGCGCATTGTCTTGCGCTGATGTGTCTTCTGGCTTTTCAAAGGTATCTAAAGGTAGCTTATCTATTTGCGCTACCATACCGGTTAACGCAAGGGCAACTGAACTTTGCGACACTGGGTTTAGCTGTTGTAGAGTTTGAATATCTTCTGCTAGGCTGGCTCTTACCGGCAGAACAGAGGGGTCAGCAAGAGACTTTAAGCGTTTGTCAGCATTCACTAACAATAAAATGGCTGTGCGAACATCATTTTCTAACCATAATTTTCTGCCGGCCATGCGCACTAGATAATCTGCTTCTGCAATTAGCCAGTCTGCTGGATGACGTCCTTCCATTTGATTTAATTGCTCTAGGGTAGACTCCGCTTGCAGCGACAGTTTTTCATTTTCTTTTTGCAGGCTAGAAATGGTGTCTTTAAGTGTTTGGTTATCTTGAGCTATGCGGTTGAGTGCAGTGTTCACCTCATCTCGTGCAGCTACCAATGCTTGCACCTGAGCTGAGTTTTGCTGTTGTGCTGAGGTCACCTGGCTACTCGTTGCCTGTTGTTGGGTATAGTACCAATATCCAGCGCCACCAAGACCGATAACCAACACAAAGAGAATGAAAACAACAAACCATAAAAGACCATTGCCAGATGATGATTTTTTCGCTTTGTTATTGTCACCTTTGGCTGTGCGTTTAGATGCACTGGCATGAGTGGGTTGGTCTGCGCTGTTTTTCACGTCAGCACCAGACACGCCGTTATCTTGTGAGCTATCTTTTTTTAGTGAAGTACTCTTACTTTTCGAGGCGCTTTCATCTTGTGAGCCATTTGCTTTATTATCGGCCATTCAATACTCCCAGTTATCCTTTACCCAAGCAATGAGCGCTTGGTCAGTGGCACGGTGACAAACACACACCTTAGACACTCCAATTTCTTCTAGCGATGCTGCAACTCGCTCGCTAACCGTTAACCAAGGTAACGACAAAATATGATTGCCTTGGCTTCGTAATAGTTGTGCTGCCATTGCTTCGCTTGTAGCGATAATGCCGCGAACATCCTCAACTTTCCAGCCTTTTGTGTAAATTGGGTCTGCAAGTTGCTCTGTTCTGTAAACGCAGAAGCTCTGGCACAACGCACCCTTTGCATCTAGCCCATCAGCTATAGCCTGTCTACCGCCTTCGCCTTTAATAATAACCACTTGTTTGTCATTTGCCTCATTAAGTTGAGGCATAGCCAATATACCCTCGGAAGTATGCTTTTCTGGGGTAAGTATGGTGAGGTGTTTTATCTGCGAAAGTGCGCTAGTAAGCTTTTTCTTCGTGGCGTCACCTACTGCGATAATAAGCGGTAGGTTTCTTTGTGTATTCTGAGCATGTTGAGAAGCAGTAGAAGAGCCATGCTCTTTTAGTAGAGACTTTACTGCGTTCTCTGCTGCCGCGACAGCGTAAACGCTGGTAACAATAATAATATCGACAGGGTTGTCTGCCATAAATGTGGTAATGGCGTAATACTCAGACTTAACATCAATAATGTCGCAAGTAGCTACGCCCACCGCATTTATCCCAGCATCGCTAAATGCTTTTGCACTCGTTGCTAGTTTAGGAAGAGGGCGTGTAAATAAAAGCATGACGAAGGGTTTACTCGTAAAGCGCTTTTAAAATTTCGCCAGCGCCTTGTTCAAGCAATGCTTCGGCAACTTCAATACCAATGTCTTTCGCTTTTTCTGCCGAAGCTGTGGCCGAGGCAAATAGCAGGGTGCTTCCATCGGGCTTGCCTACCATGCCTGTCAGTGTAAGCGTGTTTCCGTCCAAAGTAGCGAAACTGCCAATAGGTACCTGACATCCGCCCTCTAAGCGTTCATTCATGGCTCGCTCTGCGCTAACGCGAACGTGGGTTTCACTGTGATTTAGCGCGCTGAGTAATTCAATAAGTTGACTATCGTCATTTCTACACTCAATGCCAACTGCGCCTTGGCCTACCGCGGGTAAAGACACCTCGGCGGGTAATGCCATTTTTATTCTGTCTTGCATTTTTAAGCGGATAAGCCCAGCAGAGGCCAAAATAATAGCGTCGTAGTCACCGGCGTCCAATTTGGCTAAACGGGTATTGACGTTACCGCGAAGATCTTTAATCACAAGATCTGGGCGATGTTTACGAATCTGACACTGTCTGCGCAAACTACTGGTTCCCACCACAGCCCCATTAGGCAGAGCATCAAGACTGTCGTAGTGGTTAGAAACAAACGCATCAAACGGATTTTCGCGCTCGCAAATGGCGTGTAATCCAAATTCTTCAGGGAATGCTACCGGCACATCTTTCATAGAATGCACAGCAATATCTGCGCGGCCTTCTAACATGGCAATTTCAAGTTCTTTTATGAACAAGCCTTTACCACCAATTTTTGCTAGCGGCGTGTCTAGAATTTTATCGCCTTGGGTACTCATTGGCACCAACTCAACGGTGAGAGAAGGATGATGCTCTAGTAACTTTGCTTTCACATACTCAGCTTGCCACAGCGCAAGTGCGCTTTTTCTGGTTGCAATTCGAATGGTGCGAGAAGTGTTGAGGTTACTCATGATAATTCCAGACTATAAATAAGATAAACGAATACGATGCTAGCATTAGGTTATTATGATTTCCAAAATGCTGCTCAAGTTGATTAGCGCGTATTAACCTTACGTTATTACAAGCTATGCTAATATTGACAAAAAAGTTTACTAATAAATGTAAGCGGTATTATACGCATATTACTTGCAAATGTTCGGTTTCGGCTGGTTTTCCTCATATTTATATGGAATAACGACACTTAACAAATGTGCTGAATAAATACGCCGAATAAACGCATTTGGGCAACTGCGTTGACTGCTTTGTTACATTAACGGTAGGCGAGTAACGCCGAGCGTTATTATAAAGTCTTAAATACTATATTTGTGAAGACAGATTGACCACTGTCCTCACGCTTTATCGAAAAAGAAGGTTATATGGAACATTCATTTCTGCGTAATTTATTGCAGAGCGTTCACAAGGACGAGGCTGAATCTAAACGACGACGCTTAACGCTTTATTTTATTTCTTATGTTGGCGGCACCATTATGGCCGTAATGGCAGGAATAAACTATGGCGGGGACAATCCCTTTTTAGTGGGTTCACTAGCCCTATCTGCTGTCATAATTTACCTGAATCTGCTTTTGTCGCATAAGTTCCCTAAAGCGGACTTTTCTTACTATCTCGCCGGGTTCATTGTGATGTTTACCATCAATGCCCTTGTTTACACCGGCGGTTACAACAATACCGGGCTGTATTTTCTTTACCCTCTCATTTTCATTCAGATAATTGTGGTGAGCTTCAAGCCAGCAATGTTGTACGTGTCAGCCACCATGGCACTTGCTGTGTTTATGTTGTTTAACCAAGAGCTGATTCACGCACAATATTCTGAAGCAGACGTGTCTCGGTTTCTTATCTCCATGGCATGCTTTATCTGTGTATCGTTTATTGCTGAAAACTTTTGGCATCAAAGCCGACGTGAAATGCTAGAGGAAAACTTAGAGCGAATGCGTCAGGCTAATACAGATCCGCTTACTAAGCTGCCTAATCGTCGTTTTTTAGAGGCAGTGTATTTTGAAAAAGTGACGAAAGACCCCGCAGACTATTTTCCACTTAGTACGGTGGTAGTAGACATTGACCACTTTAAAGTCATAAACGACTCCTATGGGCATGATGTAGGTGATGAAGTACTGCAATACTTTACTGGTTTGATGAAAAGTGCCGTGCGCACCACTGATATCGTGGCGCGTACTGGGGGCGAGGAATTTTTAGTTATTTTCCCTAAAGCAACACTTACACAAGCAATAAAATTGGCTGAAAAGATCCGCATTAAAGTAGAGCAAAACCCCTTCGACAGAGGTGACATTCATCACCCCATTACTGCAAGTTTCGGAGTAGCCACGGCGCTTACCGATGGCAATATTAACGCTACGCTTAAACACGCAGACGATAATTTATATCAGGCGAAAAAGACTGGCAGAAACAAGGTAGTTTAGGCCAATACTTTTTGAAGCCATGCGCTGATGTCGTTTAGCTCTTGCATGCACACGTTGTGCTGCATAGTGTAAGTTTGCCAGGTAGCGTTGTAACCGTTCTCCACCATGGTTTTATACGCGGCATTACCCATAAATACCGGCACTACTTCATCTTGTTCGCCATGGGCCATCATAATCGGCGTTTCTTTGTTTACGTCATTGGCTTGGTCAGCAAGTAGTGAGGGCTCGCACATATAGGTGGATAATGCCATCACGCCGGCGAGCTTTTCGCTGAAACGAGGAGCTAAATGCAGCGCAATAACGCCGCCTTGAGAAAATCCAGCCAGCACAATGCGACTAGCAGGGATGCCACTTTCTATTTGTGCGCGAATTAATTGCTCTACTTGCTGTGCAGATGCTTCAACGCCGTCTAAATCGGCACGACTTTCAAAATCGAGGGATTTAATGTCGTACCATGCCCGCATTCGCATACCGCCGTTAATAGTAATGGGGCGCTCTGGAGCATGAGGAAATAAAAACTTAACCGCCATAGAACCGGGAAGCTTGAGTTCAGGGACAATGGGGGCGAAGCCATGGCCAGAGTCGCCAAGCCCGTGTAGCCAAATAACGCAGGCGTCGGGTGTTGATGCGGGCGTATTTTCTACGCATTGTAGTAGCGGCTCGGTCATTGTTTTTATTCCTGTTAGTCGTATTTTATCGGCTTTATGCACAACTCAATTGTTGTCTGCTGGACAGCAGATTTATATGCTATCATCGACATATAAAATCACCACAGTTTAACGAAACTTTATTACCCATGGCTTCACTACTCGGTAACTTATTTATTCTTGCAGCACCTTCAGGCGCTGGGAAATCAAGCCTTATTAAGGCGTTAATGGAAAAATACGAGGGTAACACCAATACTCCAATGCAGGTGTCTGTGTCTCACACCACGCGGCAACCCAGGCCTGGCGAAATAGATGGCGTGCATTATCACTTTGTTACTAGAAAGCAATTTGAATCACTTATTGAACAGGGCGTATTTTTCGAATATGCAGAAGTGTTTGGCAATTACTATGGCACTTCTCGCGTTACCATAGAGCAAACTCTTTATCGCGGTATCGACGTATTTTTAGATATCGATTGGCAGGGCGCCAGGCAAGTGAAGGAGCTTATGCCAGACACTTGCGGTATTTTTATCTTACCGCCCTCGCTTGAGGTGCTAGAGCAGCGATTAAACCATCGCGGCCAAGACAGCGAAGATGTCATCGCAGGAAGAATGGCCCAAGCCGTGGATGAAATGTCTCATTTTAATGAATTTGGCCATATTATTGTTAACGACGATTTTGCCACCGCACTTAGTGAGTTCGAAGCTATAGTAACTGCGCAGCGTCTGCGCTCGGTTAAACAGCAAATTCGCCATCAGCCTTTGCTCGACGCATTACTTGGTACGGCTTAATTGTTACTTGTGGTTGCTAATACTTAATCCACTATTGGTAGAAGGGAAAAAACAGTAAGATCACCGCGATCACGCTGTGTTATATTTCAACAAAGTACTAGGATCGCAAAGCCTATGCGTGTATACTGCGTGGCTGTTTTTTGTATTCCTCGCTCAACCTGATTTTCGGAGAAATAGATGGCTCGCGTAACTGTAGAAGATGCCGTAGATAAAATTGGTAACCGCTTTGACCTAGTGCTTGTTGCTGCACGTCGTGCTCGTCAATTAGCCACTGGTGGTAAAGATCCTATGGTTGACGTTCAAAACGACAAGCCAACCGTAACGGCTTTGCGTGAAATTGAAGAAGGTTTGGTTACAGCTGCATCTCTTGAACAAGATGAGCTTCACACGCAAGAACAGCAAGACAATGCTGAATTCGCGTCAGTAGCTAATATCCTATCTGATCAGTAATTCTCCCTTTTTAGGGGGTTTACAGGTGAATTAGCGCCAGTGCTTTGAAAAAAGCACTGGCGCTTTGCTTTTAGCGTATTGGATTAATGCGAAAATAAACGTATTCTTAAGGAAGTAGTGTAACTAGGGGCCGTTTGACGCTGTGTATTTGTTTGAAGGTTTAAAGCAGAAAGTTGTTGAGTACTTGCCCGCTGACTTGGTGCAGCTGGTTCAAGATGCCTTCGTTTTGGCGCAAGAAGCCCACGACGGACAAATGCGCTCAAGTGGCGATCCGTATATTACTCACCCAGTTGCAGTGGCCAGTATTCTTGCCGATATGCATTTAGACCATGAAACTCTCATGGCCGCATTACTTCACGATGTTATTGAAGATACCCACTACAGCCAAGAAGATTTAGCGAAAGCCTTTGGTAATACCGTTGCCGAGTTAGTAGAAGGCGTTAGCAAACTCGACAAAATTGCATTTAGCAGTAAGCAAGAAGCTCAGGCAGAAAACTTTCGAAAAATGATGATGGCCATGGTGCAAGACATCAGGGTTATTCTTATCAAGCTTGCCGATAGAACTCATAACATGCGAACCCTAGGCTCTCTTCGCCCAGATAAGCGCCGCCGTATCGCACTGGAAACGCTAGAAATATATTCGCCTATTGCCCATCGCTTGGGTATTCACGATATTAAAAATGAGCTTGAAGATTTAGGTTTTCAGGCCATGTACCCCATGCGCCATCGTGCGCTTAAATCGGCGGTGCGTCAGGCCCGTGGAAATCGAAAAGAAATTATCGAAAATATCCGTGAAGAGTTAAATACGCGCTTAGACGCCTATAACATCGAGTCGAAGGTGTTGGGTCGCGAGAAGCATTTGTACTCTATTTATCGGAAGATGAAAAATAAAGAGCTGATGTTTAGCGAAGTCATGGACGTTTACGCATTTCGTATTGTGGTAGACTCGGTAGATAACTGCTATCGCGCCTTTGGAGCCATGCACGGGCTTTATAAGCCTATTGAAAACCGCTTCAAAGATTATATTGCCATCCCTCGAACTAACGGTTATCAATCGCTGCATACCTCGCTTATTGGGCCACACGGTATTCCGGTTGAAATTCAAATTCGTACCCATGAAATGGACCAAATGGCAGACAAAGGTGTTGCTGCACATTGGCTGTACAAAGAGCCGGGCGATAATGGTACTACCGCGCAATTGCGTGCTCGCAAATGGACTCAAAGCTTGTTAGAGCTACAGCAGTCGGCCAGCTCTTCTTTTGAATTTATTGAATCGGTAAAAACAGACCTGTTTCCCGATGAAATTTACGTGTTTACTCCCGACGGCCGCATTATTGAATTGCCCATGGGGGCCACTGCGGTCGACTTTGCTTATGCTGTTCACTCAGATATTGGTAACACCTGTGTAGGGGGGCGTGTTGAGCGTCGTAACTTTAGCCTAAGTAAACCTCTTGAAAATGGTCAGACGGTAGAAATTATTACCTCTCCAAGAGCAAAACCAAACGCCAACTGGCTTAATTTTGTGGTAAGTGCCAGAGCGCGAACCCGTATTCGCCAATATCTGCGTAAGCAGCATTCTCAAGAAGCTGTAAATATGGGCAATAGACTGTTACGACATGCGTTAGGCAGCGTAAAGTTAGACGAGATACCCCATGAAGATATTGAGCGTGTGGTGGCAGAGACCAAGCACAATGATTTTGACGAACTGCTAATAGACATTGGTTTAGGAAACGAGCTAAGTGCCATAGTAGCAAGACGATTGTTGGGCGAGAGTACAACCGATCTATCGAATAAAAAAGGTAACGTGGCCATTCGTGGTACCGAAGGTTTATTAGTAAATTATTCGCGCTGCTGCCATCCTATTCCCGATGATGAAATTGTGGCGGTATTAAGCCCCGGTCGAGGCATGACCATTCACCAAACGGGCTGTAACAATATTCGCAAGCTTAGCAAAGAAGAACCTCAGCGTGTGTTACCCATGCAGTGGGATGACGAACCTCAGGGCGAATTCAAAGCATCACTGCGTATCGAGCTGTTTAATCACCAGGGTACACTGGCAACATTAACGAACACCATTTCTGGGTGCGATTCCAATATCATTGGTCTGCAAACCGAAGAAAAAGAGAGTAACATCTATTTTATTGACCTAGAGCTTACCACGCATAATCGCGTGCACCTGGCCCGCGTGATGAAGAAAATACGCACTATGCCAGAGGTTCAAAAAGTGTCACGTCATAGTCAATCTCGACACTAATTTTATAAAACATTAGGAATATTTATGTCTAAGTCTATTATTCAGACCGATAAGGCACCTGCTGCTATTGGTACATACAGCCAAGCCGCAAAAGCGGGTACTACGGTATATCTTTCAGGGCAAATTCCACTGGTTCCTGAAACCATGGAAATGGTGTCTGAAGAATTTGAGGCGCAAGCGGTACAGGTTTTTGAAAACGTTAAAGCGGTATGTGAAGCCGCCGGTGGCAGTACCAATGACTTAGTTAAGGTGAATATCTTCCTTATCGACCTAGGTCACTTTGCGTTGGTAAACGAAATTATGGCTCGTTACTTCAATAAGCCTTATCCAGCCCGCGCTGCTGTACAGGTTTCTGCGTTGCCAAAAGGCGCGCAAATTGAAATAGACGGCGTTATGGAATTACCGGAGTAAACTATGTCGCCTGAGCGTTACCAGCGCATACGATCCGTGCTGGAAAAAAGGCAAACCGATCTTACCGTTTGCCTTGAAAACGTGCACAAGCCGCATAATGTTTCGGCTATAGTGCGTACCTGCGATGCCGTAGGTATTCATCAAGTGCATACGGTGTGGGAACAGAAATACCAAATACGTCGCGGTACGGCGATGGGCAGCCAAGACTGGGTGCGCCAAACAAATCACGACAATATTAGCGATGCCATGCATACGCTCAAAGCCCAAAATATGCAGGTGCTGGTAACACACCTGTCTGACACTGCCGTAGATTTTCGCGACGTAGATTACACCAAGCCGACGGCGATTTTGTTCGGTCAAGAAAAGTACGGCGCCACCGACGAAGCCATTGCTATGGCCGATCAGGATATCGTTATTCCTATGATGGGCATGGTGCAGTCGCTAAACGTATCGGTTGCTGCAGCCCTTGTGCTTTACGAAGCTCAGCGTCAGCGCACTATAGCCGGTATGTATGAACGCCAACAGTTGCCGGAAGAAGAGTGTCATGCGTTAGCGTTTAAAAATGGATACCCTAGATTGTATAAGCTCTGTATGCGAAAGGGCCTGCCTATGCCGCGTATTAACGACATAGGTGAAGTAGATGCCGACGAAAGCTGGTGGCGCGAAATGCAAATTACCAAAGCCGAAGCTGAGGCGTTAGAAGCAAGCTAAACTCTGATTTATGCAAATGGCCAGTTGTTCAAAACTGGCCCAAAGCGTACTCGCCAACTCAGTGACAATCCTTTACACTTCATTTATTGTTTTTTTACGCTAATCAATCGTTTGACTTGAGGATAAGGCTGCATGCAAGCACTCGCCACCACACCTATTACTGCCCTTAAAGGGGTTGGCGCAAAGGTGGCAGAAAAGCTCAATAAAATTGGCTTGTTTACCCTTCAAGATATCCTCTTTCACCTGCCGCTTCGCTACGAAGACCGAACCAGAATATATAGCGTGGCTGAATGTCGTCCTTTTACCCATGTAAGCGTGCAGGGCGAGGTGATGAACGCCGATATTCAGTACGGCAAAAAACGTATGCTGGTGGTAAAAATAAGCGATGGTACAGGCACCATTACGCTACGTTTTTTTCACTTTGGTGCCGTGCAGCGCACTATGATGACGCCGGGTAATATTGTGCGCTGCTTTGGTGAAGTGCGCACGGGCAAGTGGGGCATTGAAATGATGCACCCCGAATTCAAAGTGGTTGACGAAGATGCTCCGCCCTCAGAAGAATCCTTAACTCCGGTATACCCTACAACCGAGGGTATTAAACAACTTACCTTGCGTAATTTAACCGAACAAGCGCTAGCCCTATTAGACAAAGGTGCGCTAACAGATTTGCTGCCAGAGGGTATTTACGACAATCAAGTGTCGCTCAACGAGGCACTGCATACCGTGCATCGGCCGCCGCCAGATGCTGATGTTCATGAAATTGAAGAGGGGCTTCATCCGGCTCAATATCGTCTTATTCTTGAAGAGCTACTATCACACCACCTCAGTGTACTAAAAGTGCGTAAACAGTCTGACGCTCAACCTGGAATAGCGATAAAGGTTGATTCTACGCTAATAGAAAAAATGCTGGCTCAGCTTCCTTTTTCGCCTACCGGCGCACAGCAGCGAGTAGTAAAAGATATTCAGCAAGATATGAAAAAAGCCAGACCCATGATGCGACTGGTACAAGGGGACGTAGGCTCTGGTAAAACGCTGGTTGCCGCCTTAGCAGCGCTGTCGGCTATTGGCGCAGGCTATCAAGTGGCGTTAATGGCACCTACTGAATTATTAGCAGAGCAGCACGCCAATAACTTTAGAGAATGGCTAGCGCCTTTGGGTATAGAAGTAGGGTGGTTAGCCGGGAAGCTTAAAGGTAAAGCACGTAGCGAGGTACTGGCAAGGCTAGAGGCAGGAGATGTTCAAATGCTTGTGGGTACTCACGCTATTTTTCAAGAAAGCGTGAATTACCAACAGTTAGCCTTAGTCATTGTTGATGAACAACACCGTTTTGGAGTTCACCAGCGATTAGCTCTGCGCGATAAAGGTGAACAGCAAGGGCGATATCCGCACCAGCTTATTATGACAGCCACACCAATCCCGCGAACCTTGGCTATGACGGCGTATGCCGATTTAGATACGTCAATTATTGACGAACTTCCGCCTGGGCGTACCCCAGTTACCACAGTGGTACTGCCTGACACACGCCGTGGCGATGTTATAGAGCGTGTGCGCCAAGCGTGTAAAGACAACGGTCGGCAAGCTTATTGGGTGTGCACGTTAATTGACGAATCTGAGGTTCTGGAATGTCAGGCTGCAGAAGACGCAGCGGTAACGCTACGAACGGCGCTTCCAGACTTACAAGTTGGACTGGTGCACGGGCGCTTAAAGCCCGCCGAAAAAGCACAGGTGATGGCCGACTTTAAAGACGGAAAGCTAGACTTGCTGGTAGCCACTACCGTTATTGAGGTAGGTGTAGACGTACCTAATGCAAGTATTATGATCATTGAAAACCCCGAACGACTAGGTCTTGCTCAATTACATCAGTTGCGTGGGCGGGTAGGCCGTGGCGCTGTAGAAAGTCAGTGCGTGCTTATGTATCAAAGCCCGCTTTCAAAAACTGCGACACAACGTTTAGGTGTGTTAAGAGAGAGCAGCGATGGTTTTTACATTGCTCAAAAAGATTTAGAAATACGTGGGCCGGGTGAGTTTATGGGAACGCGCCAAACTGGTTTAGCAGAGCTTAAAATAGCTGATCTGGTGCGCGATGCCGCCCTTATTCCCAAAGTTCAAGATATTGCCTATACCATGTGGGAAAAATATCCCTCTCACGCGCAGGCTATTATTAATCGATGGATTGGACACAAGGAGCAATACGGTAATGCCTGATAACTCGCCCTCTTCTTCGACACCATCGTCTATTCCGTTAGTGTTAGCTACCCCTAAAGATAGCAAATTCTACGAAAGTGACTACTTACTTACTAAAAGTTCGGTGGAAAAGTGGCACCACGCCTTAGATGCGCAAGAGGAAAAGCCAGAGTCAGGCTTATATCTACAAATTCACAATAATGTGTTGGGTTTAGCAGATGCAAGTGAGAAAAAAGTACTGCCGGTAGAGGTCGATTTTGCTTCTCCCGCAAGCCTGTATCGCAAACAGCACGGCGGCGGGCGCAAAGAGCCTATTGTAAAAGCCATTGGTTTGAAAGGTAATGACGGCTGGCACGTGATAGATGCCACACCGGGGCTTGGCCGTGATGCATTTGTACTGGCCAGCGTTGGCTGTAAAGTTACTATGATAGAGCGTTCGCCTATTGTTGCTGCATTATTAGAAGACGGCATAAGAAGACTGAAAGTGGATTATCCAGATTTAGCAGACCTATTATCACTTCAACATGGAAATAGTGCCGATGTAATGCAATACTTTGAAGGTGAGAGCGTAAACGCCATTTATCTTGATCCTATGTTCCCACACAAAAAGAAATCGGCGCTGGTAAAAAAGGAAATGCGGTTGTTTCAACAACTGTTGGGACACGACCCAGACGCAGATGCGCTTTTATCGCCTGCACGGAAATTAGCTACCCATCGCGTGGTGGTAAAACGCCCAAACAGTGCTGAGGTGTTAGCCGGAGAAAAACCGACTATGGCGATAGAAAGCAAAAAACACAGATTTGATGTATATCTATGTAATAACAACTAGGAGAGTAGCATGATACGAGTTGGTAGTACCTTGCCCGAGGTAGACTTTAGTTTGTTGGTAGACGGTGAAATTACTAACCCCGGCACTAACGAGCTTTTCGCAGAGAAGCGGGTGGTAATGTTTGCTGTGCCAGGAGCTTTTACACCAACCTGTTCACACTCTCACTTACCCGGTTATGTTGCCCTTGCCGATAAATTTAAGGCGAAGGGTATTGATAGCATTATTTGTTTGTCGGTAAACGATGCGTTTGTGATGGATGCATGGGGCAAAGCGAGTAATGCTGAAGAAATTATAATGTTGGCAGACGGCAATGCATTCTTCACAAGACAAATAGGCATGGATATGAACACCAGCAACTTTGGTGGCGTACGCTCGCTTCGCTATTCTATTTATGTAGAAGATGGCGAAGTGAAAAAGCTGAACGTTGAAGATCCGGGCCGCTTCGATGTGAGTGATGCTCAAACCATGCTAGATAGTCTGTAACAGCCACATGGTGTAAACCTCACGCATATAAAACGCCCGCATATAACACGCCCACAAACTATGCGGGCTTTTTTTGGCCGCATACAAATCTACTTTGCTCGACCTAGCATATAAGCTTGGGCAGATTATTATGCCCTATAGTTTATTTCCTCAACCCCCAGCGCTCTTGCATAACCTGTAGGTATACGACCAATGGGCGAGATGAGTTGCCTTTACTTAGTTAATGATAATAAGTATCATTTGCGCAGATGCCAACGTGAAAGAACAATGTTTTAGGAACCAATATGACAATAACATTGAAAAAAATAAGTACCCTTTTGACTGCGTCGTTTTTGTCGCTATCAATGGTATCCACCAGTGCGCTAGCCAACGGCGAAATTGGCGATCACGTAAATAATCTTCACGCACATATTGGTGAATATACTGAAGAAGTTCATTGGTTGGAAAGCAAGTTTGGCTCAGTTGTTGATGCCTATGCAAGCAAAGACAAAAATCTTAAAACCGATGCCCTTATGGAATACTGGGAAGAAGTCGATTTTCACTCTGCAATTGAAACGCAATACGTGCCTATTTATGCGTCAATTTGGCAGGGAATTTACGGCGTAAAAGTTGCCATTGATGAAAGCAAACCTATTGATGTTGTTCGAGAAGAGCAAGAGAAACTGAATCACGCCTTGTGGCAAGCATTAGGCGCGGTTAAACTTGCATCCCAATATCAACAGCGAGGACTAGTTGATCAAGTTCGCACTACTGAAGTAGAGCCAACTACTGGGCCGGCTGTTATCGACGATATAAAAACGCGCTTAGATCGCGTTGTTGCCAAATATGCCGAGCAGCTTAACGAAGTAGCTACCACTTTGGTTCACGACACTTACCTCCAACGCTTTGAAGGTGTAGAAGGTGATTTAATTGCCAAAGACGCCGACTTGGTTGAAGCACTAGAAAAAGACTTCAACGTGACTTTGCCACAAGCTATTTCCAGCAATAAAAGCGTTGATAGCGTAAGAGACGTGGTAGAAGCCATGCAGGTTAAGCTTAATAAAGCACGTGCACTGCTGGTAGAAGCAGAAAAAGGTCGTAAAGACGTATTTTAAGGAACCTTAATGCAACGAAGAACATTCTTACAAGGCCTAGCGGCTGCCGGAGTATTGGGCAGCGTCCCCTTTAGTTTAGCGCATGCAGTCTCTGCCGCAGGCAGTGTTTCTGTAGAAACTTTGCCAAAACTAGAAGGCGACCTGACCTTATATTTAGGTCGTGGTGAGGGCGGCTTGTATGAAAATGTACTCGATGCCATTAAAAAGAGAAATCCAAAACTCAATCTTAAAGTTCGTCGCGGCGGTTCCGCGGCACTTGCCAATACCATTGTGGCTGAAACCAAGGCGGGTGTTAAACGCGCCGACCTTTTTTGGGCAGTAGACACTGGCTCAATTGGTATGGTGACAGATTCAGGCGCCGCTAAGCCACTTCCATCTACTGTTACTAGCCAGTTAAAAGACGGCTTTCAATACCCAAGTTGGTCGCCGGTAACGGGTAGAGTGCGAACGCTTCCTTACAACACAGAACGCGTAAAGCCAGAGCAAATTCCAGACAGCATTATGGCATTAGCCGATAGCGATTTAAAAATTGGGTGGGCGCCTGCCTACTCATCGTTTCAATCGTTTGTTACTGCAATGCGTATACTGGAAGGCGAAAACGCTACGCGCAGTTGGCTTAAAGGTATTAATAAAAATGCTAAAAAGTACGCTGGCGAACTTGGTGTGGTAATGGGCGTGGAACGCGGTGAAGTAGATGTCGGCTTCGCCAATCACTATTACACATTACGCTTAAAATCGGGCAAGCCAGACGCTAACGTTGCATTGGCTTACACCAATAACGACGCCGGCTGTTTGGTGAATGCATCGGGTATTGTGGCGTTAAGCGAGGGCGACTTGCCTGTTAACTTTATCCGTTACTTGCTTACCCATGAGGTACAAAGCTACTTGGCTCGCGAAGCCTATGAAATTCCGCTTGTGCAAGATGTGGCAGCGCCGGAGGGATTGGCAAGTTTAAGTTCGCTTTCTCCGCCAGAGTTAGATCTTCGTAAATTAGCAGACTTACGTCCAACCCTTAACATGATGAGGGATGTCGGCGTACTGTGACAAATTGGCCAAAGTCGTATCCACTGGCACTACTCATAGCGCTGATGGCTTTATTGCCCGTCGGCGTTTTGTTTTCTCTAGCACAAGATAGTGCCCAACTTTTTGATACGCATAATATAAGAGTGCTAGGAAACACGGTGGCCCTAATGCTGCTTACCATCATTGGATCTGTGTTGATTGGTGTGCCGTTAGCCATATTCACCGCGTACGTACATCTTCCCTTTAAACGTTTTTGGCTAATTGTTCTTGCTGCTCCCCTGGCCCTACCCAGCTATATTGGGGCATTTGCTATGTATTTCTCATTTGGCCGAGGCGGCGAGATAGAAAACGTACTTGGCATAAGTACTCCACCCATAAGCGGTTTATGGGGTTCTGCATTAGTCATGAGCCTCTACACTTACCCCTTTGTGATGATGACAACTCGCTCAAGCCTGCTCAGTTTAGATGCCAGCCTTGTGAACGCCGCCAGAACCCTTGGGTTATCATTAGGTGAAAGCTTGTGGCGCGTAGTGCTGCCCCGAGTAGTTAACAGCATTGGTGCAGGTGCATTGCTTGCGGCCCTTTACGCATTGTCCGACTTTGGTACTCCCGCCATTATGGGGCTAGATACTTTTACCCGCGTTATTTTTGTCGAATACAACGCGTTTGGTTTAAGTCAGGCCGCTATGCTGAGTTTGCAATTAATGGTGATAGTGGGGCTCATTCTGTTTATAGAAAGCCGTATAAGCGGCGCGACCGAGCGACCTGGCCGTCATCTTTCTTTGTTCCCGCCACGCTGGCAGTGCAACCTTATGCTACTAAGCGCTATGCCCATTGTGCTGATGGCGATTGTATTACCCCTTGCTATTTTCACCTTATGGTTGGTTCGCGAAGGAACCGGAGGGTTTGAATTCAGCTATGCGTGGAACTCTGCTCACGCTTCTTTCTTAGCTGCGCTGGTAGCCGTTCTCTTGGCAATTCCGGTGGCACACGCGGCTATTGCCGGCAAAGCCGGGCGGCTTATGGAGCGCATTACCTATTTTGGCTTTGGTGTACCTGGCATCGTTATGGGTACCGCATTGGTTTATGTTGGCCTGCAGCTTCCTGCGCTATATCAAACTTTAGGGCTATTAGTTATGGCTTACGTACTGCGCTTTTTGCCATTGGCAGTAGGCAGTGTAAGAACTACCGCTGAAAATATCGATTCAGGCTTAGTGAAAGCGGCAAGAGTACTTGGCGCAACGCCTAAAGAAGCCTTTATGCGAATTACGCTACCTTTAACCCTTCGTGGTATGATAGCAGGCGCTGCATTGGTGTTCTTAGAAGCCATGCGAGAGTTACCTGCCACTCTTATGCTTGGCCCAACAGGATTTGAGACCTTGGCTACCTACATGTGGCGAGTTTACGAGGCTGGTTATTTTGGTCGCGCCGCAGTGCCAGGGTTGTTACTAGTGCTATTGTCAGGTGTTGGTTTAGTGCTAATGCTGTCGGGTGAGCGAAAAGCCCAATTTACCGTTACCGAGGATGAACGTTCGTAATGCTAAGTGTAAGTAATTTGTCAGTGAATTATGGGGCTACCCGAGTAGTCGACAAGTTAAATTTAGAACTTGGTCAAGACGAAATTCTCATGTTGGTGGGGCCTACAGGCTGTGGAAAAACCACCATATTACAAGCATTAGCAGGGCTAATTCCTGTTTCAGAGGGCGAAGTACGCTTAGATAATTGGGTAAGTACTCCTGCCAAGCATGTTCCGCCAGAAAAGCGCAACGTGGGAATGGTGTTTCAAGATTTTGCTTTGTTTCCGCATCTAACCGTGCAGCAAAATGTGTGTTTCCGTTTAAAAGACACGTCCCTTGCCGATCATTGGCTAACACTGTTGGGGTTGGATAACTTTCGCAATGTAAAGCCTGCCAGTTTGTCTGGCGGTCAAAAGCAGCGGGTGGCGTTAGCCCGTACACTTGCTCATGAGCCAGCGTTTGTTCTACTAGATGAGCCGCTGTCTAACCTAGATGCAGCGCTGAAAGATAGCTTACGCTGGGAAATTCGAGATGCCCTTAAAAAAGCCGATGTCCCCGCTATTTGGGTTACTCACGATCAAGAAGAAGCTCTCAGTGTGGGCGACAGAATAGGTATACTGAATAAAGGCGTATTAGAGCAGTTAGACACGCCGGAAGTGTGTTATTCAACGCCGAACAGTCGTTTTGTGGCCCGCTTTATGGGCGAGGCTAGCTTTCTAAAGGCTCAATTCGACAATAGCGAAAACAATGTAGATAACACCGTTATTACGGATGTCGGCAATGTTCCTGGTACACCGCTCCAAAATGCTCATGGCGACGTAGATTTATTGGTAAGACCCGATGACTTAAGTTTAGATGCAAGTCATGCCTCGCCAAACGGTACAGTAGACTGGGTACGCTATGAGGGTGAAAGTCGCTTGTATGCAGTTATGCTCGATAACGGAAGTCAGCTGAAAGTGAGAGTAAGCCACGAAAATGCCATAAAGCCTGGTGAACGAGCCCATATACAGCTTATTACTACCCACCCGTTAGCAGTATTTCCAAGAGAGGCTTAATACGTGATTAAACGTGATGTGATAGTGCTTGGTGCGGGTGCTGCTGGGCTTTTTTGTGCTGCGCAAGCGGGAGCAAGAGGGCGTAGCGTAGAAGTACTTGATC
Source organism: Alteromonas sp. MB-3u-76 (assembly GCF_002831605.1). Lineage (NCBI taxonomy): Bacteria > Pseudomonadati > Pseudomonadota > Gammaproteobacteria > Alteromonadales > Alteromonadaceae > Alteromonas > Alteromonas sp. MB-3u-76. The sequence goes on from NZ_CP025115.1 coordinate 173,521, forward strand.
ACGCCAAAAAGGTAGGGCGCAAAATCCTAATGTCTGGTGGTGGGCGCTGCAATTTCACCAATATGTACGCAGGCCCAGAGAACTTCCTTTCGCAAAACCCCCATTTTTGTAAGTCTGCCCTGAGTCGATATACCCAGTGGGATTTCATTAGCTTAGTTGCCGAGCACGGCATTGGTTATCACGAGAAAACCCTTGGCCAATTGTTTTGTGACGACAGTGCAAAAGACATTGTAAATTTATTGCTTAAAGAATGCGAAAAGGCGCAGGTGACCGTCACCACTCGCTGTGACATTCTTTCTGTAGAAAAAAGTGAAAGTGGGTATTCACTCACTACCAGTAATGGTGATTACCAGTGCAAATCCTTGGTAATTGCTACCGGCGGGTTAAGTATGCCCAAATTAGGCGCTACGCCTTTCGGTTACAAAATTGCCGAACAGTTTGGCTTAAATGTGTTGCCAACCCGAGCCGCCCTGGTGCCATTCACCTTGCATGACAAAGACAAAGAAACACTGGCGGATTTGAGCGGTGTTGCAGTAGATGTTTATGCAAGCTGTAACGACACTACCTTTAAAGAAGCTATGCTGTTTACCCACCGAGGGCTGAGTGGCCCTTCTATGCTACAAATTTCCAGCTACTGGGAAGCCGGCGATACATTAAGTATCAATACGACTCCCGATAACGACCCTCACGAGTTATTAAATAACGCGAGGGCACAAACTCCTGATGCGTTGCTCGCTACCTGCTTAAATAAAATTTTCCCTAAACGTGTTTCGCAAAGTTTTATCGAGTTAAACGAATGGCGCAACGTGCCGGTAAAGCAGCTGTCTCACGGGGAATGCGAGAATATAGCGAACACATTAGAAAACTGGCACATAAAGCCAAATGGCACAGAGGGTTATCGCACAGCGGAAGTGACCATTGGTGGCGTGAATACCAATGAACTGTCTTCAAAAACCATGATGGCCAACAACGTGGAAGGGCTCTATTTTATTGGTGAAGTAGTGGATGTCACCGGCTGGTTAGGAGGCTATAACTTCCAATGGGCGTGGAGCAGCGGCTGGGCAGCCGGGCAGGTGGTGTAAGCTATTTCTCCCGCCGATGCTACAGCAATCCATGACAAATTAGATATGTATATTAAAGGCTAGTATCTGCCATAGATTCTACCTATACTGGTTGAGTGTATTTTGTACAGCAAAAGGACTCGCATGTCGTTTATCACTGAGTTAAAGCGCCGTAACGTGGTAAAAGTAGCCAGCGTGTATATGGTAACGGCATGGCTTATTTTACAAGTTATTGCTGTAGTCTCTCCTTATTTAAAGCTGCCCACTGCTTTTGGAACCGGTGTTACCGTTGTACTTATCATAGGTTTGCCCGTAGCCTGCATATTCGCATGGGCCTTTGAGCTTACCCCCGAAGGCGTAAAGCCGACCCGTAAAGTTCCCGATGAAGTTTCAATTGCACACGAAACCGGACAAAAAATAAATCGCCTTTTAGTAACGCTTATTGTGCTTTTGATTGCTTATGTTGCTGTAGATAAAATATGGCTTTCAACATCGCCTGCCACAGCAAAGCCAGCTTCGGTCTCGTCTGCTGCTGAAAATCAAAGTGAATTGGCCAACGAAAACGAGCCCGCTGCATCAAGCGAACTTCTGGCGCAAAACGTTGAAGCGGACTCGCAGGCAGAAGAAGTCAAAGTTTTAGCAGTATTGCCTTTCTTAAATCTGAGTACCGAAGACGACCAAGAAATCTTTGTTGATGGGTTAACAGAAGAATTACTTAATACGCTAGTGCGTATTCGCGAGCTAAAAGTGCTGGGGCGTACGTCTAGTTTCGCTTATAAGGGCGTAAACAAAGACCTAAAGATTATTGCCAGTGAGCTTGACGCAGATTATCTCATTGAGGGTAGCGTGCGAAAAAGCGGCAACAATTTAAGGATAACTGTGCAGCTTATTGAGGCCGAGACTGGTAGCCACTTATTTTCTGATAATTTTGACCGTACCCTCAAAGATATTTTTACGCTGCAAGAAGAAGTGAGTGATCAGGTTGCTGCCGCACTTAAACTCAATCTTATTCATAAAGACGACCGCTATTCAGCTGCATTAGATAAACTAAGTTATATCGAGGTGGAGCAATTGGTGAAAGCTAGAGCATTGGCCAACCGCGAAACTAGCGAGGGCATAAAGCAAGCCATTAACATATTAGAAGAACTGCTTCAAAAATATCCGGATGCGCCGGCAATACTGGGGCTCGGCGCGTATGTTGCCGCGATGGAGGTTTCATTTACAGAAAATGCTAGTATGAGCGAGAAAGACAGAACTGCAATGGCAGAGCGCGCTCTCGCTATTGACCCACTCAACAAAGATGCTCTGATCACTTTAGCTGGTACATATGATGATTTTGGATATTCAGTAACTAAAGCACAGCAATTATATCGCAAAGCTATTCGCGCTTACCCTTATGATTCTTATTTTTTAGGAGGTTATGTATACACAATGGTATTGTCGTTTACGCCATGCGGGCAGATAAATGAGAATATCAGTAATTTAGATATAAGTGGCGCAGAAAAAACGCTTCAAAATCAAATTCGTTACTTAATATTAAAATGCTTGGAGCCGGATAAAGCGAAAAAACTCATTACTACTGCTACTACCGAAGGTGTTGACTTCTATACAATTTTAATGGATTTCGAAGCGGGGTTTAAAGAATATAAATTGCTTTATGAGCAAAATCCGAATCAGCGATTCACTTCTGCTTACATATATCACCTATCACTTTTAGAGGACCATTCGACTGTTCAAACACTGATCAGCAGTATTGATTTGAATAGTAAGAGTTTTTGGTCGACTTATGTTTACTTTGATACCTATTTTACACCCAATCAGCTACCGGCTATCAACGTTGAGGAACTTTGGGAGCGAATGCTAATAAAGGATCATTTTGAGCTACCTAGTAAATATGCATTGATATTTTTTGACCGGGCACAAAAAGAGGAACAATTATCTGAATTGCGAAAGAGATTTTATAAACTGATTCCACCAGAAAATACTTTGTCGCAAATTCATAGTATAGCTGGTTATGCTTTTATATTAAAAAAGTTGGGTGAAAACCAAAAAGCAACTGAGATAGTTCAGAATGCGTTAAATGTACTGCGGAAATACAAAAAACAGTATCCCGAATCTTATCAATTCTACCACCTCGAATGGTGGGAATTAGAATTACTCATTATTGCAAAGGAATATGAGCAAGCCTCGGCTTTGTTAGAAAGTTATTCGTATAGGCCAATGCTTGTTTGGTTTGATATCCCCGCACTGCGTTATGCTTATAAAGATGAACTCGGTCATCCTTTCTTCAAAGAATTCTTTTCTCAAGTTGAGCTAGAAAAACAAAAAATGCGCGAGAAGCTGGGTGTGAAATTATAATGCCTAACCTTAAGCTGCCATTACCGCACCGAAACTACTAAACAGCTTTAAACTCGCAGCGATAAAACTACTCAGACACAAACTCATCTTTTTCCTTCGACGAAGGCAGTAAAATAATGATAAAGATAAGCACTGCTGTGATGATTAAAAAGTACTTCTCAAGTGAACGGTAGGTATTCATCGATTCAGCAGCTTTTTTGCTGATTGCTAACTTGTTCTTGCCTTCGGCGAGCTGAATATCAGACAGTTTATCTAAATCGCTATTTAATGCCTTAAGGTCTAGTAAAAGCGTTGCGATGGCTGCGGAGTCAGCTGGCTGGTCTTCAGAGAATGGGATATCTTTTTCTAACGCCACAAGCTCATTAAAGCTGGTTTCAAAGTGATTTAGCGTGAAGGCTTCAAAGTCTGTTAAGTAGGTTTTCTTAAACGCGTTAATAATGGCGAAAGCTTGTTTGTTGATTTTTGCGTTTTGATTGGCAAAGAACTCATAGTTTTGAGAGGCAAGTGCAACTTCTTTTTCGTGCAGGAACCCAGCAAGCTCGTAAATCATGCCGTTAACCACAAGGCGATCTTCGTAAATCTCCTCAATGGAATTCTTTACGCTATTGAAATTATTGATATTGGTTTGGCCCATGGCGTATACCAATGCAAGTGACGTAAGAAAAACAACGGTACATAGCCCTTTACTTGCCCAGCTCATAATTTCTCCTTTCACGAAAATACAGCGCGAATAGCTATCTAGATTTTTAGCGAGCTGTTACTTAACTGTTTATTTTTCGTTAAATCATAAACGCCAGAGCAAAGCGATGCAACCTTACTATTGACTGCAACTATGGCCTTAAAAGTTGGCAAACAGCGACACTTAAGCCGCTGATCAAGAAGAGGTGGTTTAACTTGGCACTACAGTGATGGGTTGGTATCCCTCAGCTTCTAGTTCCTCGTTAATACAGTCTAGTAGGTACTCATTTAGCGACTTATTGTCTGTGCCTTCATCTTCTGCAAGCTCCATACAATAGGCTTTTAACTCTAAAACTATTTCTTTATCAGCTACAGGTCGTTCTTGAGCTATGGCTAATGTAGATAAGAATAGACTTGCTAATAATGTTAAATACTTCATGTAGTCTCCTAGTAATCGTTCAATTTAGCCTTCAAAGTTTAGGAGTAATAGAGATAAATACGAGCAAAATAATATGACCGTTAAGGACAAATTATTTCATTTAAATACTGCTTCCCATCCATTGATATAGCATCAAAAAAGTCTATATTCCGCGCAATCAACTCAATGTCGCACGTAGTGTGCGACATGTACCTATTTGGAATTAAAAATGATAACAACATTAATTGTTGTCGATTCACTATCTGATGCTCATCAACTGCACTTTCAAAACTGCGAAGTGGTTGATTTTGAGCAATACCTTTCGCAATTTCCCAAGCGAGGGGAGGGCAAAATGCGCGTTATCAATTTGTGCGCAACCGACCGCTATTTAAGTAAGGGCTATTACTGTTCATTGTTAGCCGAAGCGCGCACGCACAAAGTACTGCCAAGCGTGAATACCATTAATAATTTGATTATTGAAAGTGAAGAACAGTCGCTTCAAATGAAAACCGTTACGCTACCAAAATCGTTGAGCGATGAAGCCATTGATGACAGTAGCTGTGATGTATTTTTTGGAACAACTAAAAAAGCGTCAATGAGCGCAATCGCAAAGTTTGCCTTCGAACGTTTTCCAGCGCCCTTTTTGCGTGTTTCGATAAGTAAACAATCGAGCGCTACGGTAATGACGGTAGCATTCGGCGATTGGTGTACGGCTAACGCTGAGGATAAATCGGCATTAGCTAATGCGCTTCAACACTACGTAGAAAAAACCTGGCTTCGTGGAAGTAAGCAAAAGCAAGCCCGCTGGGATATGGCGATTTTATGTAATGAAAATGAAGCGACACCGCCTAGCGACGCTAAAGCAATTAAGCATTTTATTAAAGCGGCAAAGCTCGTTGGTATTAACGCTGAAGTAGTAAATGCGGCCCAAGCTGCAGCTAACATTACTCATTATGATGCGCTATTTATTCGTGAAACTACCGCCATTAACCACCCAACTTATCATATTGCTCGTAAGGCGGAGCAGGAAGGGTTAGTGGTGATAGACGACGCGACCAGCATTTTAAAATGTTGTAATAAGGTGTATTTGCACGATGCGTTTAGCTATCACAAGGTGCCTTCGCCACGCAGTCACTTTGTGTCTGACAACACGACATCAACGTGCCAAATGCTAGCCGATGAATTTGGCTTTCCGATGGTACTGAAATTGCCAGAAAGCTCATTTTCAATGGGCGTATTTAAAGTAAAAGATAATGATGAGCTGAAAGATAAGCTTGAAACCATGCTAAACGAATCTGCACTGGTGTTAGTTCAAGAATATATCTTTACCGAATTTGATTGGCGCATTGGCGTATTAAATGGCCGGCCTATTTATGCGTGTCGATATCACATGGCGAGGGGCCATTGGCAAATATACAACCATGACGCGAAAACCAATACGTCCGGTGGGTTTGAAACTCTGCCAACCTTTGAAGTGCCAAAGCCCGTGTTAGATGCGGCAATTAAAGCCTGCTCAATGATAGGTAAAAGCCTGTATGGCGTTGATATTAAGCAGGCCAACGGCAAAGTATACGTGATAGAAGTAAACGACAACCCTAGTATTGAGGCAAAAGTGGAAGACCTATACCTAGGTAAAGAGCTTTATATGATCATTATGCAGGAGTTTGTTAATAGGTTAGAAGCCCGTGGGCGTTAGTAACAAATGGGAGCCTGTGGTGACTAACGCTGCCGTAAATTTGCGCTTGGCAGAAATTAGCGACCTTGATGCGCTGGAGCGAATTGAGCTTAGCTGCTTTGATAGCGATAGGCTTTCACGCAGGCGCATGCGCTACTGGATAAAAGCTGAACACGGTATATTGCTAGTTGCTGAAACCGAGAGTGAGGTTTTAGCTTATGGCCTGGTTATTTTGCGCAGAGGCAGCCGTTCTGCTCGCTTGTATTCACTGGCGGTGCTTGCAAAGGCTAGGGGGCAAAACATTGCTCCAGCGCTGCTGATTAAGCTAGAAGAAATGGTGTTAAGTGCAGAAAAGTTGTTTATTCGCCTAGAGGTTGCTGAAGATAACCTTGCAGCCATTCGCATGTATAAAAAGTTGGGATACCGTAAATTTGGTATTTATCGCCAATACTATGCCACAGGTGTAGATGCTCTTCGTTTTCAAAAGCCTGTATTACACCCGAATATGGCTAATGCTATGAAGCATTATCCGTGGTACAAACAGACCACGGCGTTTACCTGCGGCCCAAGTGCGTTGATGATGGCTATGAAGCATGTGCGAAGCGGTACTCCGCTCGATCAAACCACTGAAATTGATATTTGGCGTCAAGCTACTACTGTTTTTATGACGTCAGGACACGGCGGTTGTCATCCGTTAGGTCTTGCTTTAGCTGGCCATCAGCGCGGGTTCGATGTTGAAGTATACTCCACGCAAATAAACGATCTGTTCTTGGATGGCGTGCGCAGCGAGCATAAAAAATCGATTATGCGTATTGTAGAGAAAGACTTTATTGAGCGGGCGACGAATGCCCAAATACCGATATATCAAAGAGAAATTGAGCTCAGCGAAATTGAGACGGCGTTGAACAAGGGCTATGGCGTTATTTGCCTTATAAGTACTTACCAGTTCCATGGCATTAAGGCGCCCCATTGGGTGGTGATAACCCATGCCGATGACCGCTGTTTGTACTTGCATGATCCTGATGGCAGTGAAGGGTTTTATGACGAATCTGGAAATCGGTTAGACCGGTCCTCTCACGCCAATATTGATGATCGCGAAGATACCGATTTAGACTATCAGCATCTTCCTATCTTAAAACAAGATTTTGGTTCGCTGTCAGTATTTGGCAAAACCAAATTGAGAACGTGCTTGCTTGTTAAACCTAATGAATAGCCGATGAGGGTTGTGGAACACTGGGAGTTGGTGTGTTGTCTCCGCTTAAGTCAACCCTTGCTGCGTCTTCAGCCAGCGCCGTCATGGCGTCAATAATGTCGAGGAAGTGGGTTAGCTGTGCAGGCGATAAGTCTTTAGACAGGTGTTCGATTTTATTAATTAGCTGTTTGGTAGGTAAGCGCATAGTCAAATTCTCGTCGTTTTAGCGTTTTTTGCGTTCTATGACCACAGACTTACAATATGCTTGCCAAGTTTTTGATTTAAGACATTGAGTCTCGTATTTGCGTGAGTGTCATTCCTGTTAAGCGCTTAATAAAACGCCGCAGGTTGGTGGTGTCGCTTACTGAAAAGGCTTCGGCGAGTTCTTGTGTATTCGCTCTACAAGTTTGCAGCATCATTAGGGCGTGCTGCTTTTGAATGTCATCGCTAAGCTGTTTGAAACTCATATTGTGCTCCGCTAAGCGACGCTTAAATGTGGCTAAACTCATAGCGAGAGAGCCGGCTATTTGTGCAGCGGTTATATCTGGCTGTTTAAGCAACATATCTTGTACATGTTCGGAGAGAGCAAACATGGGCTGCTTTTTCAACGGGGCCATACCCGTTGTAATCCAATCGTTGTCAGCCATTAAAAAGTCTGTTTCCCATGCCTCTTGAGGCATTCTTATCAGGGTAATGGCTTGGTCGAACCTAAGGCGCGTGCCTAAGAACTCTTCATAGTCATAAATGTTGCGAGGTCGAGACCAAGCGAAATCGATGTTTACTGGAAACCGCTTTCCTGTTCCTTGTCGAAGGATAGATACAATCCATGCAAACGCTATTTCAACTAAAAAAGGCCATTGTTCAGTTACTCCAAAGGTATTTTGCGGGACAAGGTATACAGAATCGTCGTGAATATAGCTTCGCCAATGGACAAGAGGCATGCACCCCCATCGCAGTTGGGGAAGCAACGAAAAGCAATGTTCCATGCTGCTACATCGTAACACCAGCGATAATGGACCTACCATATGACTTGAAGTTAGCATGCGACCTATCTGCAAGCCTGCGTCACGATTTTTTATGCTTTTATGTGCTCGCATGCTGAGTTGAGAAAGCTGCCTTGCACTCATGGAAGAGCCGTTTGCAACATCTTCGAGAAAAAGGCTCGTGCCTCGTAATAGAGATGCGCTTGAAATACCCTGAGAAACTCCAACATCAATCATAGCCTGCGCCAATGGCCATGCCGTAAGCCGCTTATCGGAAGCGCCAAGCAAAGTAGGTCTTGAAGCGAAAGTACTACTCTTAGGCGGCATGGGTATGTTGGTCATCTAAGAGTCGATTGAGTCTGTGTATTAGTGGTTGAATTTGCTTCAAATTACCTATGTGCTCTGACGCATATCGGGCACTTAAGCAAATAGGCGAATTACTCTGTTGAGGATAAAAAGCATAGTGTTGAATGCTTATGATGAGTTGAGAAATACAGTTTGTTGTCGCAGTCTCGGAATCTTGCAGTAGCAGTATGGCAAACCTATCACCTGCAAACCTGCAAACTAAAGCATTTTCAGGTAATGACAGGGATAGCATAGACGCAAGCCCGCGCAGATAGCGATTCCCCTCGACGTGCCCGTAATGACAATTGAACTGGCTAAAATCATTAATATCTAGCAATACCAAGGTTTTAAACTTGCAGGACGTGTGAGTGATGGCTCGCTCCATTCTTTCCATCCAGTGCTCGCCACTGTAAAGTTGGGTTATTGGGTCTAGATCTTCAGTATTACGGACGAACCCCTCTCGAGTTTTCCAATGTGAATTAAGCGCTAGTTGCTCTTTGTGCCACTGCCATACTGCAAACGTAGTCATTACCATGCCGATAGAAGCGGGAATCGATTCCATCATCGAAATCCAATTTGATGAGGCAGAATAGTCCATAAACTCATCCATTAAATCCAGTAGAGACGAAAACAATATGAGGTTAAGCCCTATCACCAAAAGGTGAGTTAACTTGCCCGCTGGGCGGCTGATTAACAGCGCTAGTATCCAGAGTAAGAGCACCAAGCTTACACTTCCTTCTCCTAACACATCTAGCCATTCAATGTTTGAAGGTTCTGCATTGCCGGCTACTACGCACATAAAAAATGCAAGTAGAGGCAAAATGACTGACATCAGAAACAAACCTTGATGTCGAGTAAAATGTGAAAGCATGATGACTACCTAGTGGTGAAGAAAACTATTGTGTGTTGTTTACCGCAAACCGCAATTAATGCGTAGCGTTATTTTGGCTCACAAATATGACACTTTAACGAAATATTACCGCGTTACACCCTTCTAAATTGTCTTTTTTCTTTTAAAAACAATTGGATATGTGGGGGTTATTTTGGCTCAGAAAAGTCAAAATTCTCAATGAATTCGTGCATAACCAGGTCCGTAAGCAGTACCAGTCAAAAAAATGTCACGGAAACGTCATTTTTGAACTCTACTTTGACGGGGCTTTCACACAACCACAAAAGAACTCGGTTATGCACACTAAAAAATTATCTCTCCTTGCTATGGCCTGCACAGCAGCCATGCAATTTGTTTCGCCGCAAGCACTTGCGGAAGAGTCGTCCCAGTTAGTGGGAAAAGTCACTAACGTGAATAGTAGTAAGCTATTTGCCGGCGCAAAAATTGATATCAAAGAGCTTGGTATAAGCGTTTATGCTGACAAAGAAGGCCGTTTTAACATTCCCCGTATAGCGCCGGGTACTTATACCGTAGAAATTGATTATTTAGGCACGCAGCCATCAACACAAACGATAGTGGTGAAAGACGAAATTACTAACGTGACATTATTGGTGGGTACAGCAAGCGATACGTTAGAAGAACTGCTGGTTCGCGGACAACGAAGCGGGCAAGCCAACGCCATTAATAAGCAGCGTATGTCAGATGGTATCACCTCGGTAGTGTCTGCAGATGCAATTGGTCAGTTTCCTGACCAGAACGCTGCGGAGTCTTTACAACGTTTACCGGGCCTTTCTATTGAGCGCGACCAGGGTGAAGGTCGTTTTGTGGGAATTCGCGGTATTGACCCTAATTTAAATAACGTCACTATCAACGGTCTTAACATTCCTTCCCCCGAGGGCGGTGTCAGATCGGTGGCGCTAGATGTTATCCCTTCTGAGCTAATCAGCAGCTTAACCGTGTCTAAGTCGGTCACCTCTGATATGGACGCAGACACGATTGGCGGTAATATTGAAGTTAAAAGCGTGAGCGCCTTCGACCGCGCAGCTGACAGCGCCTCATTTACGGCACAGTTAAGTCAAAACGAACTGCGCGATGCATTAAGCCCTAAATTAGCAGGCAGCATTACGCATAAAATTAATGATAAATGGGGTATTGCTGCGGCACTTAGCTATTTTGATCGTGAATTCGGCTCGGACAACATTGAAACCAATGGCGATGATGAAATTGAACAACGCCATTACGCCATCACCCGTGAGCGTCTTGGCGGTGCAGTGAATATTGATTATAGACCAGACTTTAATAATCAATATTACCTTCGTACGCTATATAGCCGCTTCTCAGACGATGAATTCAGACAGGCAAACGTATATGTGCTTGATGGTGAAGATTCAGAAGTAGAACGCGAGAGCAAAGACCGTTTTGAAGAACAAAGTATTTTAAGTATATCAGCCGGTGCTGAGCACGAACGTGATACGTGGACGATTAGCTATCAGGCCGGTTATTCGCGCTCTGATGAAGACGAGCCAGACGCACTTTATTATGTTTTTACCGGCGCTGATACTGGCCTTGATGGAGATCTTGAGCAGCGCATTCCACAACTCACTATTCCGGCCTCGCTCAACGATTTTAGCAATTATGAGCTTGACCAAATGAGCCTTGAGCGTGGAAACGCTGAGGACACGGAACTCAGTTTCCGTCTCGATATTGCCAAACGAATAGAGTGGTTAGGCAGCGACGGTGAACTGAAATTTGGGTCGAAATACCGCACGCGAGAAAAAACAGCGGTAGCAGATATTGCCATATTTGATGGCGGTTTTGATAACTTCGACAATGCGTCGTTTGCTACTTCATCACCCGATTACGGCTTAGGTGATTTTGGGCCGGGCTTTAACCGCGGTGCACTGAGAAGTAACTTTAATCAAAGTCGAGAGCAATTAGAACTTGCGGAGTTAGATTCTCGCATCGAATCTCAAGGAGATTCTTTTACTAACGACGAAGATATTTTTGCCGCCTATGTCATGACGCGTTTTGACTGGGATAAGTTGCGTGTGGTCGCGGGTTTGCGTTATGAGAACACATCGTACAGCACGTCTGGCTCTCAGGTATCGTTAACCGAAAATGAAGACACCGACAGTCTTGATTTAACGATAGATCCAGTCAATGCCTCACGTGACTACGACAATTTATTCCCTAGCGTTAATCTGCGATACGCGTTTTCAGAAAAACTTATAGCCCGCGCGGCATTTACCCAAACCCTCTCGCGCCCCAGTTTTGAAGACGCCGCAGCGTTTCAGATTATTGAAGCTAACGTGAGAACTCAAGACGGCGAACAGGTGATAGAGCGTGAAGCAAGCGTAGGTAACCCCGAGTTGCTGCCCTATGAGGCGGATAACTTTGATTTAATGCTTGAATATTACCCAGGTGACATCGGCGTCCTTTCTGCAGGCATTTTTCACAAACGTATCGATAATTTCATCGTGGAAGCGAACGTTGCGGGCTCTGGCGCTTTTGAAGGGTTTGAAGAGGCGTTTCAGCCTATTAATGGTGAAGAGGCAACGTTAACGGGCTTAGAGCTTAGCTGGGTTAAGAGCTTTAATAATGGTCTGTTGTTGTCAGCAAATGGCACATTTTCAAATTCAGACGCGGTGACTATTTTAGATGGCGAGCGTTTCGAAACTAATTTGCCTAATCAATCAGACACCGTCGGCAATGTCGCCGTTGGTTATGAAACTGATTCGCTGAGTTTGCGCTTGAGCATGACCTATAAAAGCGACAACTTAGAAGAAATTGATGACGGCATGTTGCGTATTGAAGACGACCACCAACAAATTGATTTTGTTGCCAAGTACTACATAAATAATGATATGCAGTTGTACTTTAACGGCATTAACTTAGGCGATGAACCGTTATATCACTACTTCGACGAGCGCAACCGCAACGCGCAGTTCGAGGAATATGGTCGTACGTTCGAAGTTGGCTTCATTTGGCGCATGCAGTAATGGGAAATAGATAAACATGAAATTGAAAAGCTTCCTTACTGCAGTTCATGTTTTTCTTTGTCTTGCCAGCTTTTCGCTGGCAAGCCAAGAGAATATAAACAGCGAATATTATCAGCAGCATCCTATTGTGGGCCTTGAAACATCAGATGACAGTTTTAGTTTTTTGGTTATCGGGGATTGGGGGCGCAACGGTCACTACCATCAACGCACAGTGGCTAAGTGGATGGACATCACCGCTCAAAAGGTCGATGCAGAGTTTGTAGCAACCACGGGGGATAATTTTTATAGCAATGGTATCGCCTCTACTCAAGACCCCTATTGGCGCAGCTCGTTTGAAGACGTTTACACTGGTCCGCACTTGTTCATCGACTGGCATGCGGTATTGGGGAATCACGATTATCGCGGCAATTGGCAGGCGCAAATAGATTACAGCGAAATAAGCCGACGCTGGGAAATGCTCGCGCCTTATTACGTAAAAAACGTCGATGTTTCAGAAGATATCACCGCTTTGTTGTTGTTTATTGATACCAGCCCTCTTAATCCTGCATATCGGGAAAGAGATAAATATGCTGAGGCGATGCGGCAAGACGGGGAAACTCAACTTAAGTGGATTGATAAACAGTTAAGCGAGTCTGATGCTGACTGGAAAATTGTTGTTGGTCATCACCCACTTTATTCAAGTGGAAAACGCTATGGTAAAACCAGCGGTATTCGCGATGTACTCGAGCCATTGTTCGAAAAGCATGGTGTCGACGCCTATTTCGCAGGACACGAGCATGATCTTCAACATAATCGTGCCGCCGATTTGAAGGTTGAGCACTTTGTTTCAGGGGCGGGTTCTGAACTTCGGCCCGTAAAGCAGCGTGAATTTACGAAGTTTGCCCAGTCCCAGGCGGGTTTTGCCGTTGTGTCAGTGAGTAGCGCTAAGTGCTTAGTGCAATTTGTAAATGATAGCGGAGAGGTGATTTATCACTATGCCCTCTCTTTAAAAAAGGACAAGTAATGTTACCCCGTTTTCCTTTAAGTGGGCTTCTTGCCCTATCTTTAAGTCTGCACTGCCATGTGGGCTATGCATCTACACAGCCTTTGCCAGCGCCTTTTTCTGACGATATTGAAACGTATGCCATTCACAGTATTGATAAGCAACGTCACGTCGCCGCTCACATCGACCCGCTCACTCAGGCGCTAGTTGTGAGCACGTTAGACGCCGGTCACGAACATAATGGTGCGCGAATGTCAGAGAAGTATCGCACCTCATCACCACAGGCCGATGTAGAAACGCTGTGTTTGTTTGAAGACGAACAGGGTGTCGGCGCATTTCTCTTTGATGTGCGAGGTATGGCAAAGCAGCACTACCTCTATCGCAAAGCAACAAAACAGTGGGAGCTTTTACCCATTAGAGAGTTTGCCGTTGGTGGCGAAATTGAATATTGCACTGTAGATAACGCATCTGGTCGCGTTTTCATGGCCGAAGAGGGCGTGGGAGTGTGGCAAATATCACTGGCACCAGAATCTGAATTGGTGCGTCACTTAGCGCCTTTAGCGTTAAATGAAGATACGATAGATATAACACTTACCTCTAAAGATAGTGTTAAGGTCACGGATGAAAAAGGTAAGGTTTTTACCTTCGACGCTGAGCCTGTGGCTTATGTCCGTGATGATCTTTCACTATTGGTGGTAGATGGACAAACCGACCCGGTACAACGCTTTGGCGATGCCGCCGACGACCCAGCCATTTGGGTAAATAATGATGATCCCGAACAAAGCCTTATTATTGGTACCGATAAAAAGGCGGGATTAGATGTGTACAATCTCAGCGGAGAGCGGCTTCAGCATCTGCCGATAGGCAAAGTGAATAATGTTGATGTGCGTCAGTCGGTGCGCTTTGGCACACAGTCTGTGGATCTTGCTGTAGCGAGTAATCGCACTGGTAATAAACTTAGTGTTTTCAACATTGACGTAAAGACTCGCCAAGTTTCTCATCTTGCTGATCTTCCTACACCGCTCAATGATGTGTACGGCTTATGTCTCTATCAGCCAAAGGAAGGCTTAGAGGTGTTGGTCAACGATTCAGATGGTACCTATTTGCGATATGCACTTAGTGTGGATAATGGTGAGTTTGGTGCATCTTTGATGGAGCAATTTAGTGTACCGAGCCAACCGGAAGGCTGCGTGGCGGATGATCAACGTCAGCAGCTTTTTTACGGTGAGGAGGCCTCGGGTATATGGCTTCGCAGTTTAGCCGATATTAACTTGCCTAGTGAAAAAGTGGCTGATCTGAATGACAAAGTACACGCAGACATTGAGGGCATGGAAATTTATACTTTCGATGGCCAACGTTATCTGGTTGCATCGAGTCAAGGAAATGATAGCTACGCTGTTTATGCAGTCGATGACGACATGCGCTGGTTGGGAAGCTTTCGTATTGCCCCAGACATTGAAAAGGGTATTGACGGTGCGTCGGAAACTGATGGACTTGCTATTAGCAGTGCCAACCTTGGCGCGGGTTATCCCGAAGGACTTTTAGTGGTGCAAGACGGGCGCAATGTGATGCCTAGCGATAAACAAAACTTTAAATTGGTATCGGGCGTTAAATTACGCAACTTCATTCGCCAGTATCGCTGATACAGTTTCAACACTGAATATTTAAAGCCAGAGACATGTTTTCGACGTGCCGATGGCTTTACGTTTTAAAAAGCAATACCAATTGCTAAACCTGCCACTATGGCATCGTCGTGATCGTGATGATAGTCGTAATGAAGCTGCGGAGATAGCGTAAACCCTGATATTTCAAATTCGTATAATAGACCTAATCGCGCCACTGCTATTTCTTCACCTTCAAAAAACTCAACGCCTGGACCCACTTGAGCAATAAAATTATTGGTAATGTGTAAGTCGGCTACTGCAAGATAAGTGTAAGCGTCAAGTTCACCAAAAGCATATTCGGCAACCACCCCTACGCCAAGGAAGTCATTCATACGGTATTCGTAATCTATCCCAAGAGTAAATGCATTACCGTGGCTATCGGTGTATGTGGTGGCAGCAAGTACTGAAAGGTGATGTGGTGACTGCTGCCAGTGGTGATGGCTGTCTTCAGCAACTGCTGCGTTGCCAATTACGGTATAGCCAATAATGCATAGACATAAGCTTCTGCTCAGAAAGCTGCGGGGTCGTCTAAAAAGAGGGAAAAGAATAAGTTTAAAGAGCCGGATAAGACAGTAATGACGGGAAATTAGACTTTTGTTCATGTAGATACTCGCTTAACTTCAAGGTTAGATACAACAAAGCGATTTTTAAGGCTGAACTTAACTTTAGTGTAGAAATTAATTTTTTGCATTTTTTTGCATAGTGCGGCATGTCATTATCTCTGCAAACCACCGGCAAAAGGAAATTCAATTTTATTTTTAGAAGCATAAATGGTTGGGTTTTAAATTTGTAATCTATGGAAATTAGAAAAAACAGACAAATGGCACTACATTTTATTTGGGAGGTATTTTTTTCATTATTAGAAGTTAGGTGAAAAAGCAGGGGCAATCAATATCTCACATAGAGGGTTTTAGCGTGATAAGACAGCTGGTATATCGTAGTAGAGCGTCTGCACAAATGAGTCAAGTTGACCTTGATAAAGTAACTAGCGACTCTTTGCCCTTCAATCTAAACAATGATGTAACGGGTATTTTGCTCTTCGACGGGGAATATTTTTTTCAGGTTCTTGAAGGTGAGTCAAATTTAATCGCAGGCCTTTATGAACATATTCAAAAAGATCCACGACATGGCAACATCGTTAAAATTACAGATAACGCCATACATCAACGTGATTTTGGCGATTGGGCATTACGCACAATAAAGCTCGACCAAAAAAGCGGTGCCTATTGGTTGCCGTCTGACCTTTCTCTTCATCGCGATAGCAGGATTTTTGGCTTACTGAACGGTTTCGCTTCAGGAAAATGGCGCATGTGCTTATCTAATAAGGATTTGAAGGCGCTAAGGGCGTTTGTGGTTCAAGATGAGATCAGCGTAGTGGCCTATGCTCAGTCCGACATTCAATTTGCCTTTCAACCAATCGTGGATACACATAAAGGTGCTATTGTTTCTTACGAGGCGTTATTGCGCAGTAACGACGGACGTTTTCCTGAAGATGTTTTAGATAGTTTTCACGGAAGTGAAAAGTATCAATTTGATTTGAATAGTAAGGCTATTGCTGTTGCGCAGGGTGCACAAATACTGCGCCCAGACCAAGCGTTAGCCATTAATCTATGTCCCGGTGCTATAACGCACTGCCCTGATATTACGAATTATCTTCTCGGTTTAGCATCAGACAACAACTTAAAGCCACAGCAGTTGATTTTGGAAGTTACAGAATCTGAAATTATAGAAGAGGGAGCGCTTTTTTTTGACGCTATAGAGAATTTGCGTTCTAGAGGAATTCGGGTTGCCCTAGATGACTTTGGTGCCGGTTATGCGGGGTTATCATTACTCGCCGATTTTCTTCCAGATAAAATTAAGCTCGACCGCAGAATTACCACCAATATTCATGAAAATGGACCGCGACAGGCTATCTTTGAAGCAGTGTATGAGTTTGCTAACTCTATGGGCATTCCTCTTATTGTCGAGGGAGTAGAGACCATGGACGAATGGCTGTGGCTTCAGCATGCTGGTGCTCAGCGGTTTCAAGGCTACCTCTTTGCTCGCCCTAAATTAAACGGGGTAGAGAAACTTAATTTTGTAGTGAATGGAATAAACAAAGCCGTAAATGTTAGGAAGGCCGGTTAATCTAGACGACTGCGATAACTGCGATAACTGCGATAACTGCGGTAACTGCGGTAACTGCGAAGACTGCAAAGAGTGGTCATAAAACTGCGAAACCATGCCCCTATCAAATATGTCACTGGAGCATCGAAGCACTTTATACACAGCAACGGAATATATCAGCGAAAATTAAAAAGGGGCCGTGTTCTTTATGTAAAAACACGGCCCCTTGGTTTTTTATAACTCTGTTATGTCTCAGTGCTGCCTCAGTGCTGATTAAAGCGACACATGCTTTTGACTACCTAGGCCAGGGCCATACACAATGGCATTGAGTAATAGCCTGTTTGTGCCTAGTGCAGCACCTCTAAAGTTAGGCTGGCCAGAGAACAAGATAATTTGCCCTTTACCACTGCGTTCACGAGTCAAGTAAGCCGTATTCGCAATACGCTGCTGAGCTTCCGGCCACAACAGGCCACTCATTCTTACGTTTAGTGCTTTATTCTCTGGTAGGGTAAACCAACGGTCGGCAGTCTTTTTGCTCTCACCAGCTGTTTTCTTCTTACTATCATTTGGACCAAATACGCCCGCTCTAACCACAGCTTCGCTATTATCTGCCGACATAAGCAGCGGCTGGTTGCTGTAAAGTAGTGGCAATACCTCAGGGGTACCTGCTGTCAACCAGTGCTGTTGGTCAGTTCTGCCAGCTACCATAGCGCCACTTGGCATAAAATGACTTAGCCATTTGTCGCGACGCGTTAGCTCGTCTTCTTTCAGTGGCTTAGGAAGGTCGTCCCAAGGGAATGTGTAGTCTGCATCCAGGGTATGAGACATAGCTGCCTTTCTATCAACCTTGTCTTCACCTGCCATATATTCTCGCGTAAGAGAAATATCGTAATCGAGTGCCTTTTCAAAACTGTTTTCAATTGTTTTGACTTTAGCTATACCGTCTTTATTAGCCAACGCAGCCGCACTTCGCCCGTGGGCAATAAGGGTTCCGCCATTTTTAACCCACTCGTCTAAAAGCGTCTGTTTTTGCTTATCTAGCGCGCCGTAGCTGGTAGGCAGTATAATAACGTTATATCTGCGCAAGTCGGTGCGATTTAGCGAGTTTACATCTATTTGGCTATGACGAATGCCCAGATGCGTGTCTAAGCTATACCAGGTAGCGCCTACATCGTAGCTAGCAAAGTTACCATGACTTAAAATGGCAATTTGTGGCTGGGTGAGTAAGTCAAAGTGCTTGCCACCCCATTCAGGCAAATCACCTTCTCCAAACCCACTAGTCGTTGCTGTAACAGATATTTTAAGTTCGTCAGCCGTTTGTTTGATGGTTTGAGCGAGATCTTTTTTGTTGGGATTGTCTGTAACGGTGACGGCGATTGAACCACGATTGAACGTGGTATCTTGAAACTCAGAATCGCGATCGATATAGCGAACATGAACACCGCGTTCCATAAGTCTTGCAGCAAAAGCCACTGAACGGTCATCAGCACCATCTACTATCCATGCAATCGCGTTATCAACAAACGCATGAGCATGAGAAGGTGTGTTTGGTGAATAGGGGCTAACATTACGCGTTATATTCTCGGGTACAGTAACGCTTTCAAGGCCGTACATCATGGTCAGGTTCCATGCTGTTGTGTCGTACATAAGCGATGAGCCGTCACGTAAAGTCTTCTGGCGCTCTTCTAGTAATACTGCGTCATTAACGCCAGCGTCAAACTCCATGATAGCGGCAATAAGCGGTGCTTCAGGCTGGCGGTTGGGTATAACAAGGCTTCCCTTGGGAATGATGAGGTCTTCTTTCACTTCACCTAATTGAGTGGTAGCACGGTCTACTTCAATATCTTTATCCGCAACATACACATTAATATCCTGTGCCTGCAAACGGCTTACCAGTGCGCTTGTTCTTCCCACGTTATCATTTGCCATTACAACGTAAGTGCGATTGGCGAATTTGCCTTTTGAGGCCACATTATTCTTGCGCCCCTGCCAATAATCTCGATACATGGCTTTGCTGTTTTTATCGAGTGTTTTTAAATTAGCTAGCGTAGAAACAAACTGATGGTGAACCGATTCGATATAAGTTTGCACAGTGCCTTCAGGGCGGCGAACGCCGTCTTCGGCCATGCGAGACTGTTCATATAAAATATGCATAGTTCCGCGGTATTCAGAGTAATTTGAATAGCCTGGGTACCAATTTTCAAACCACTCACCCGTGTAATAGCGCCAGCCTTTCTTATCGAACGCTGAAGATTGATCGCGCGCAAAAGTTTTTGCCCATTTTTGCAAGTTAGGATCTATATTCTGATTTAGTGGCTGGCGGGGTGGACCCATTAAATAGGTGTCTTGGCTTCCCATTTCGTGACCATCAATCATTAGCTGGGGGCGCCAGTCGTTTATCATTTCCACTCGACCGACGGTTTCAGGCTGCGTGAGATAAAAGAAGTCGCGGTTTAAATCGAAAAAGTAGTGGTTTGTTCTGCCGTAAGGCCAGTCACCGCGGTGCAATAAAGATTGGTCATCTACATTAGGTGCTGTGCCGCGGTATTGCTCGAGCGATTTGGCAAACCTAGCGCGCCCGTCTGGGTTCATCATGGGGTCGATAACCACTACCATATCATCAAGCAGGGCTTCCACGTCTTTGTCTTCACTGGCTATTAAGTGATAAATGGCTGTTAGCGCGGCATCTGCGCCTGATGTTTCGTTTCCGTGAATAGAGTACGCCATCCAAGCTACGGCTGGCAGCGAATCAATAAGTTTGCTTGCTTCGCTATCGCTTGTTTTTAAGGGGTTAGCGAGTTGCTCAATGTTCTGCTTAATCGTATCTAATTCGTTAAGCACCGACGGTGTTGATATAAAAACAGCTACAAGGGGGCGCCCTTCGTGAGTGCGTGCATATTCTATTACTTGCAGTCTGTCACTTTGCCCGGCCCAGTGCATAATGGCGCTGTGTATTTGCGTTGGGTTGGCAACGCGAGAGCCTATAGGAAATCCCAGCAAGTCATCTGGGTGGGTAATGTTTTCGTTGTAAGTGCCGGTAAGTAACTCACCCTTGTATTGTAGGTCTGGATCCTTGATAGGTTTCATGAGAATAGCTGAATAAGCAGGCATTACTGCTATTCCTAGCAATAGCACGAACCACTTTTGTATAGATTTCATGTGTGTCCCTTGTCGCTTTCTGATTTTTCTAAGTAATTATTAGCCAGCCTATCGTTTTTGACCGTTCACGTGTTAGACAAGTCATGTGTTAGACAAGTCATGCGTACGACAATGGTTAGCTGAATTTTTACTTGCTTTGTTGTATGACTACTCAATTCATAGTGTAGCGTATAAATTAAACAGTCAATGAGGCTGCGATGAACGAATGAGTTATCACGATTTTAGTGCGGATTGGTAAAACCTTCTGCAATGCAGTGAATAGCGTATTGCTGAAACAGTCGACACTGTAAGTCAGCAATACGAATTAACGACTAGGCACTTAAATTAACAATAAACTCCACTGTACTTGTCAATTAATCAGGCGCTTTCTGTAGAGTGTAGAAAATTACTGTAAGTGTCTAATATGGCCGGTTTTTCCCAGTGAAGGAAATGACCGGTATCTGGCACGAGTTTGTATACACAATTGGGTATTTTGGTTACTGCAGCACGTATGCCTTCGTGGTCTAAAATGGTGTCGTGCTCTCCGCAAATTACCAAGGTTTTTGCTTTTATTTCCCGTAGATTGATAAGTTTGCTTATATCTCGGCTGGTTTTTACAAACTCGCAGTGTTCGTAAAAGTTCAACAGCTCTTTCTCGTCCATGTTCGAAAATTGGTTTATCATTTGCTGTTTTTGCGATTCGGGAATGTACTGCCCAAAGCATTCGATCATAAGTGGAGCAATACTTTCAAAATCACCGGTCTTAAACGCCGACTGACCCTGATGAATAAGCTCTAAAATGGTATCGTTGGTTGATACGCCAAAGCTGCCTAGTATCATTTTTTCGATTTTGGCAGGATATTTTGCCGCAATATAAGCCGCAAGTATGGTTCCCCAAGACGCCGCGGCTAGCACCACTTTGTCGGTCTTTGCGGTATCTGCGATAACATTCAACAGCACCTGCTGTTGCTCTTCAAACGTTACCTGTGGTTCCCCCGATAGAATTTCCGCTCTACCTGTACCGGGTAAATCAAATACAACTACCGAAAAAGAGGGAACAAAACGCTTAACAAACGTTCGCCATACTGCCATCGTTTGTTTAGCGCCGCTAATGCATACAATGGTGTCTGGTTTGTCTCCATAATTACGGTAGGGCACAAGAAACCTATCACAACGTATACTGCCTTTTACAACCTTCACACAATCGCCTCATTACTCTTAGCGCAGTTGATTTGCTATCAATGCTTTATTATCTACTATTGGTTTTTGACCAAACCAAATTGACCAGAGTGCCTCAGTGAGTTCTCTGTTGTCTGTTTCTACAATTCTTTGTTCATTGAAATGTACGATAAGTTTCGTTTTATCTATACGAGTTAACACCAATCGGGATTTCTCAGTTATATCGTTATCGAAGCCTTCTGACAATCGTATTATGTCGTTTTTAATTTCGCTCAAATCTTTACCGGGGTTATTACGCTCAATACCGTCGATAAGTGCCTCTTCTACTTGCTCTCGTGAAACGTCGCGTAAAAACTCTATTTCAACCCGTTGCGACAGATCGCCTGCAGCGATGAGTTTTATAAGTTCGTCGGGATTGCTCGACTTTTCTGCGGGCCAGGCCATGAAGTGACTGATTTTGTAAACACTGAAAAAAAAGCGTTTTCTAATTGTTGAACCGCTGAAGACTAAGGGTATTGAACGCGCCTCAGCGCGAGAATTTGGCGTTGTTTCTGCATCTGCTGCAGACGCGTTGGTACAATGTATGGTCAAAAAAAACAGAAAAGGTAGCAGCAACGACGAGGTACCAGTGCATAGGAATAACGATTTATAAGGCATATTTCCAGCGAATGAATTCAACGAATGCTCCAACAGACCTACTAAAAAAGCTCTTAGAGATTACGTTGTTAAACTACATTAAAAAAGCATGTTAACAAATAATTAATGTTTATGTAGCCTAGAATGAATTCAAGCTTTATTCGCTTGATAAGAGTGTTGAAAAAAGGGCAGAAACTTTTAGTTGTTCTTGAGTTTGCAATCACAAATTAACAAAACAAACACTACAAAGAAAATGCCCAAACAAAACAACGAGAGTGATGGCTTACAAGCCTAGTACCTTAGCGCGAATGTTAAACGCACATTTCTTGGTTCTACTGGGTGATAGTGCAAATCTTCAATGCCTCCCTCGGGCTCACCGGGTAATCGCGAAGCATAGAAATAGTCAATATCGTGGTCGTCACTATCAAGGGCGTTTAACACTTCCAAAGTAATATCCCAGTTGGGCTGTCTGTATACCGCCTGAGCATTAAGTAGAAAAGTTGAAGGTGGAGAAACTTCATCAAAACTTTCAACGGTGCGTGAACTCAGGTAGCGGGCACGCAATGTATAGCTCATGCCTAATTGATTACTGTTTTGGTAGTAAGTCGCGCCAGCGCTAATAACACCAGGAACCGTACCGTCGATATGTCTTCCCTCGCCCTCAACGCGGTCGCTAAAGCGTGCTTTTGTATAGGCTGCTTCTATGTCGGTAGTAAGGTGATGGTTTACCCAATAATAGGCGCTTATCTCTATACCGTGGCGCTCGGAAGGGCGACTGGGTTCGGTGAAGCCTGCATCGCCAACGTACAGTAACTCGCTATCAAGTTCTAACCGCCAAAGCGCCGCCGAGATGTTAAAGGTTCTTCCGTCTGTGTAATTTAATCCGGTTTCATATCCTAAAGATTTTACTAACAAAGGCGAGGGGGCGGTAGCGTCACCTGTGGATGGGTCAATACTGATCGTTGCTCCTCGTGCATCGTTTGAGTGAAAGCCCTGACCCACATTGGCAAACGCTGTTAAGTTTTCACTTACTGCGTACTTTAGTGCGGCTTTAAGAGTAAATAATCCGTCTCCTTTATTGCCGCTGTTTGCTGCTAAGTCACTATCTACCTCAACGTCTAAATAATCATAGCGGCCACCTAATGAAAGACTCAGATCATCTGAAAGTACAATATTCGATTGTGCGAATAATGAATAACTGCTGCTCTTAACTGCGTCTTCTCTGATTGTGCTAAGGCGTTTAAGATTTTGCGTACGGTATAAGCCAACATTATCAATATCGTCGAAGCGCCATTGGGCACCCATGGTAATAGTGCTTCCCTCGGTTACTTCTAGGGGAAGGGTAGTAAAAATTTCGCCGCCGTAGATTTTTCTGTCATCGGCTTGTTCAAACTGGTCGCCGGTGTCTGGGTTGTCGAGAAAATAAGTGAAGTTTGAAAATAAGGTTAAGTCTGTGTCGATAACATAGAACGATGCATTGACGTCGTCGCTTTTGTAATTCGCAGATAAAGAGTAACGTGACGATTCGCCTCCCACTTGGGTATCGATAGAGCCTAAGCGATCGATAAGGCCGCTTTCTATGGCGCGAGCCGGCACTTGGTCAGCGCCGTTCCAGCTGTTGTCGTAAGCCATTCCAGTAACCGTTAACTCTCCATCAAATAACGGCGTTATGTAGCGGATATTGGCGTTTTTCTTTCTGACGTCTTCGCTAATATCGCTCCACGGTCCTCCGTAGGTTTGATATTCAAGGGCGGCAATAGCTTTTCCGTCACCTATGTCGGCCTGATTAACCGTGGTAATTCGTTGATAGCCATATTCACCTAAAGTGAGAAACAGTTGATTCTTTTCTAGAGAATTTCTTAGATTAAAGAACGCGCCACCGGCACTGGAGAAGTCGCCAATGTTGGCATAATAGGTGCCCTTAAAATAGCTCAGGTTATCTACCATTTCGGGAATAACAAAGTTCAAATCGCTGTAACCTTGACCGTGGCCATGACTTCTCATGTTAATGGGCATACCGTCGACACTCACGGTGAAGTCGGTTCCGTGGTCTAAATTAAAACCCCTTAAAAAATATTGATTGGCTTTACCTGATCCACTGTGCTGGGTCACCATCATGCCTGGAATGAACTCAAGCATCTCGCCGGTGCGCAGCATGGGGCGCTCTAGCAAAGTATCTCCAGACACCCAGCCTTGAGACGCAGACACAAATTCACCACTTTTTTGTGACATATTACCCTTAACCCGAATGTGCTCTATGTCACCTTCGGCTGGGTCGTCTAATGCAAAAACCGACGATGGAGATAAAATCAATGCAACGCTGAGAGACAGTGCTGAAAGTGCATAACCTGAGTTCATAGTTATCCTTAATGAAGTAGCAAGTTAATTAACAGAACGGGGGGCATTGCGTTTTAGATGCAAGAAAGTGTTTGAAAATATAAATGAAAGTCAGTTGGTACTATCTGTTGGAACTAAATGAAGGTCAGTACTCGCTAGTAGGCTGTTTAATCAATAACATTATGAGTTAACACTCGCTGAGTGCCATCCGTAGTGCTTCATGTACACATGAAAAAGCCCGTAAAACTTGCGTTATACGGGCTTTGATTAGGGCTAGTAATAAGTTACGCGTTAGCCAAGTTGCTTTCTAAGCTCCGCAAAAAATTCATTAATACGCTCAGCATTTTTACCCAAGTCACTTTTGCCCACGCGAGATTTACTGCGCACATCCACCAAAGTGTCGTCGCCTTTCTCCGTTAGCCTAATTACCACATCGTCCTTAAAGCCAAACCAAGTGGTTGTATCTGTGGCTTCGAGCGTGTTGGGCAAAGCGCCAGCGGTGACGTTATCCCATCCTAAAATAGCAATGGTTTTCTCTGCAGCTACGTAAACTTCGTTTACAGGCTGTGGAAGTAGCTGGGTCTTTATTTCAGGATAAGCTTCAAGCTGCTGTTTAGTGATTTCGCCGCCAGCGTAATTAATATCATTTGGCGCACCTTCGCGTAACGGCGCAATGGCAACGAACGCAGGTGGATTTGTTACGTCGGTAGTAATGTCATGAATAGGAGGTACGGTACTGGCCTTGCTCATCATGCTTACCGGCATGGCTACGGCTATGAGCGCCAAGACTGCACAAGCAACTGTACTTCCCCAGTTCACATTTTTACGGTTAATTAGCACTTGCAGTACAATAAGAATAAGGGCTGCGCCGCCTACATAAAAGCCAAAGCGCAACGATGTAAAGGCAGTACCTAAGCTCACACCTGCAAACTGATATAGGGGGCCGGGCAAAACCACCATTAAAAAGCCGACTATGCTGGCTAAGGCAATTAATACTTTCACGTTAACTCCATTATTTTTCTTTTATGTTATGGACCTACTTTAACAGGCATTGTGATTTTTTGGATTACTTTCACAACATAATTTTGCAAGTACCCCCGTTATTGCAAAAGACCGAGCAGAGAAGCATTTTTTGCCGGTGATTGCAGACCGGTTATTGCAGACAGCCAAGTAACGCTTTTTAGGACAGGCATGTTAACGCTTTCAAGACAGTCATGTTACGGTTAGATTGCTGTTAACAATAATGTTTAACGAGGTGAGCTTGAAAACGAAGAACATGGAAATAAATAACAGGGAAACAAAGAACAGTAGTTCTCAAGTACATGAAGCACTCGCTGATTTGCTCGTGGACATACTATCAACGATGACTGACCTTTTTAGACAAGGGGTTAGCGAATACCAGTTAATCTCAAAGCTTAAAAATCCGCCTTATTCGGTATTTGACGATGAGGCATTGCGAGACCCTCTTGTACTATTTAAAACTCACTTTGTCTTATTTCACGCTTTGTATTGCTTGCGAAATCAATGGCGCATGAGCGGCATTGGCGAGTTAGATATTCACGCACTCAATATCCAGCTATCTGCACCTACCTCTTCATGTGATAGCGCTTATGAAAGCTTCCAGAAAAGCAGCCAGAA
Source organism: Alteromonas sp. MB-3u-76 (assembly GCF_002831605.1). Taxonomy (NCBI): domain Bacteria; kingdom Pseudomonadati; phylum Pseudomonadota; class Gammaproteobacteria; order Alteromonadales; family Alteromonadaceae; genus Alteromonas; species Alteromonas sp. MB-3u-76. Next base: position 199,799 of record NZ_CP025115.1, read on the forward strand.
AAGTAGCCAAGATAGCAGCGACAACAGCGACGAACCTGAAAACCATGCGGTTGACGCACACGACGCATTGGCGTCTTACTATCTAAATTGGTCAAATTTTGAAGAGACAGACAAAGAAAGCGTAGAAGCGTTGCTTGATAGCTTTTGGACTCAAATGGGGCATGCTCAATTCGAGACCTATACCGACCACGAAATCGACGATGCTCACCAAGTATTAGGGTTTTCATACACTACGTACTTATCAATGAAAGAAAAGGCATCATGCAACGTCACGTTAGCAGATGTTAAAAAACACTACAGAAAAAAGCTGCAGCAACAGCATCCTGACAAAGGTGGCAGCGTAGAAGGCGCTCAGCGCGTTATTTCTGCATATCAATTATTGATAAAATTTTATTCGTTTAAATAGAATAAAATAACGCTGATTTGTAGGTATTATAAGGATTAAAAGAACGTCGAAGGCTGTTTAACGACAACATTTGTAAATTCAGCCGCTCGGTCTTTTATTCTTTAGTATAAGCGCGCACAATACGCAGGATAAGAGCGTAGATTCGTTAAACGATCACCTAACTATGCCACACCTAAACCGGTACTCCACAGCTAATGGCTTCAGTCCACAAGTGAGTATCCCGGCAGTTTGTAAAGATACATATTTAAACTTGGTCAAAAGGCCTTTCGATGCATTTCGCCGTCATTGGCGAGGTAATGTAGTTGGTATTTCGCCGCCCGCATTTAATAAGTTATTGGGAAAAAGAAGATTTATGAGTCGCATTTTTTATCTTACTGCAACACTACTCACCGTGTTAGGCGTTGTTGGGTGTTCAAACGAGTCAGCATCATCACCAGGTTCTCAGCAGTCCATGCCTGCGCCTTCGGTTTCTGTGATAACTATTAAAAGACAGCCTGTTACCCACGAAATGGTGTTGCCTGGGCGCGTAAGCCCGTCACGGCAATCTCAGGTCAGGCCGCAAGTTGATGGTGTTATTACAGCGCGACTTTTTGAAGAAGGTGCGCAGGTAAAAAAAGGTCAGCAGCTTTACCAAATAGATGAGGCGCGCTATTTAGCGCAACTCAATAGTGCAAAAGCAGATTTAAAGAGTGCACAAGCTAATCTAAAAACACTGGAAGCCAAGGCGCGTCGATACGACGACTTAGTTGAGAAAAATGCAGTAAGTAAACAAGAGTACGACGATGTTATTGCTCAAAAAGAGCAAGCCCAAGCAGCTATAAGTGTGGCAGAAGCAGCGGTAGACGTTGCCAAGGTCAGCATGGGCTACACCAAGGTTTACGCGCCAATAAGCGGTCAAATAAGTCGCTCATTTGTTACTGAGGGAACCTTGGTTACTACGAATCAGGCGCAGCAACTTGCGGTTATTACTCAGCTCGATCCAGTTTACATTGATATGCAGGAGTCGGGTGCTTCAATACTGACCTTACGTCAATCTATGCGCAATCAAGGTTCAATGGATGTTGAACTCACTGTAGACGAGGTAAGTGGCGAAAAATACTCGCACACAGGTAGCGTAAAGTTTTCAGAAGTGACTGTAGATGAAAGCACCGGGTCTGTAACGTTGCGTGCTGAAATGCCCAACCCCGATAGCATTTTGTTACCAGGGCTGTTTGTAAAAGGCCATGTAATAACTGGGCGAGAGAATGCTTTGCTTGTTCCACAAAGAGCCACTACCCGTCAGCCGAATGGCTCGCTGTCAGTATATGTTGTAGGAGACGACGGCACCGTAGAGGGCAGAACGCTGAATGTTGGGCAAATATATCGCGACCAGTATGTAGTTAACGGCGGCCTTAGCGAAGGTGATCGCGTTATTGTTACCGGGTATCAGAAAGTTAAACCAGGTGCCAAAGTGAATGCATCTGAATGGCAACCCTCATCACGCGGCTCACGATAAGCAAGCAAGGAATTTTTAGTTATGGCTCGCTTTTTTATAGACAGACCCGTGTTTGCATGGGTGCTAGCAATTATTACTATGATGGCAGGTGTGCTTGCCATTATTTCTCTTCCCATTGAGCAGTACCCTAAAGTAGCGCCACCTACCGTTACTATTAGTGCATCGTATCCTGGAGCATCGGCAGAAACCGTAGAAAACTCTGTTACACAGGTCATCGAGCAAAGCTTGTCGGGCATTGATAACTTACGCTATTTTTCTGCTAGCAGTTCGAACAGCAGTGTTTCAATTAGCTTAACGTTTGAACCCGGTACCGACCCAGATATTGCGCAAGTACAAACACAAAACAAAGTGCAGGGTGCGCTGCCGCTGTTGCCAAGTGAAGTGCAACAACAGGGCGTTACTGTATCTAAGTCGAACAGCGCTTTTGCATTAGCGGTTGGTTTTTATTCTGAAGACGACACTATGAATCAGTACGATTTGAGTGATCTACTGGTGTCGCAGTTTCAAGATCCCATTTCCCGTGTCAATGGCGTGGGGAATGTGCGCGTATTCGGCGCACAGCGTTCTATGCGTATTTGGTTAGATCCGGATAAATTGAACAGTTACAACCTAACGCCTGTGGACGTACAGGCTGCGGTTCAAGTGCAAAACACCGATGTCTCTGCCGGTCAGTTAGGTGGCTTACCCGCCATTAATAATCAGCAAATTAATGCCACTATTCAGGCGCAAAGCCGCCTACAAACAGAAAAAGATTTTGAAAACATTGTGCTGCGGGTTAATACCGATGGCTCACAGGTAAGAGTGCGCGATGTTGCCCGCGTAGAACTCGGCGCGCAAAGTTACGATGTCATTGTACGCTATGACAGGCGTCCTGCGTCGGGCATGGCCATTAGCTTAAGCTCGGGCGCAAATGCGCTTGAGACAATAAAAGACGTAAAAGCTCGTGTAGAAGAGCTTAGAGCTAACCTGCCAGATAGTGTGAAAGTGGTGTACCCCGTTGATAGCTCTCCTTTCATTGAATTGTCTATAGAGTCTGTGGTGAAAACACTTATTGAAGCCGTGATACTGGTGTTTTTAGTCATGCTGCTGTTTTTGCAAAATTGGCGTGCAACGCTTATCCCTACCATAGCCGTGCCGGTTGTATTGCTTGGTACATTCGCAGTGCTTTTGTTATTTGGGTTTAGCATAAACGTGCTTACCATGTTCGCTATGGTGTTAGCTATCGGGCTGTTGGTAGACGATGCTATCGTTGTTGTAGAAAACGTTGAGCGAATTATGGAAGAGGAGGGACTGCCGCCCGCCGAAGCCACCAAAAAATCTATGACTCAAATTACCGGCGCGCTGGTGGGTATTGCAGCTGTGCTTTCTACCGTATTTATTCCCATGGCCTTCTTTAGTGGTTCTGCAGGAGCTATTTATCGTCAGTTCTCGGTAACTATTGTATCTGCAATGGCGTTTTCAGTATTAGTGGCCATTGTTTTATCTCCTTCGCTCTGCGCTACCTTGTTAAAAAAGCACCCCGAAAATCACGATAAAAATAAGGGCTTTTTTGGCTGGTTTAATCGCACTTTCAATAAAGGTAGAGATTCCTACCAGCGCACAACAACTCACATGGCGAAGCGGGCTAAGCGCTATTTTGTTGTGTATGGTTTGTTAGTGGGTGGTATGGCGTTTATTTTCAGCCAGCTTCCAGGGGCATTTTTGCCCGATGAAGACCAAGGCCGCATGATGGTGTTAGTAAGCACACCTCCGGGAGCAACCGCAGGAAGAACTCTAGAGTCGATAAAGCAAGCGGAAGATTATTTTCTCGATCAAGAGCAGGAGGCGGTAAACGGCCTGTTTTCAGTGGTTGGATTTAGCTTTGCTGGTCAAGCGCAAAATGCGGGCATGGCATTTATAAATTTGAATGATTGGAGCGAACGCGACGAGGATAGCTCGGCATTTGCTGTACTAGGCCGAGCGTTTGGTGCCTTTAGTCAAATTGAAGATGCATCTGCATTTCCTATTGTGCCGCCACCTATTATGGAATTAGGTAACGCTACGGGTTTTGATATGCAGCTAGTGGATCGAGGTGGTAATGGTCACGAAGCGTTAATGAACGCCCGTAACCAGTTGCTAGGTATGGCTGCGCAAAACCTTAAACTTGCGGGCGTTCGCCCCAACGGATTAAGCGATGTGCCGCAATTTAAGATAAACATCGACAGTGAGAAAGCCTCAGCACTGGGTCTGAACTTAAGTGACATTAACCGAACTCTACAAATTGCATGGGGTTCGAGCTACGTTAATGATTTTATCGATAAAGGGCGTATTAAGCGCGTATACATGCAGGGTGACATTCCACATCGCATGACGCCAGACGACCTTGAAAAATGGTATGTGCGCAACAGTAACGGCGAAATGGTGGCGTTTAGCTCGTTTGCCAGCACAGAGTGGGTGTACGGGTCACCTAAACTTGAACGCTTTAACGGTATTTCTTCGGTGAATATTCAGGGCAGTCCTGCCGAGGGTGTTTCATCGGGAGAAGCCATTGCTGAAATGGAAAAGTTGGTTGCGCAGTTACCACCGGGCTACGGCATCGAATGGGCTGGCTTATCTTATGAAGAGCAGCAGGCAGGCTCGCAGGCCCCAATGCTTTATGCTATCTCTATTCTAGTGGTGTTTTTATGTCTTGCTGCTCTATATGAAAGCTGGTCGGTTCCTTTTGCGGTAATGCTGGTAGTGCCGTTGGGGATCCTTGGTTCTGTAACTGCAGCGTTTATATTTAATCTGCCCAATGACGTGTATTTGCAGGTGGCGTTTTTAACCACAGTGGGCTTAGCCGCAAAGAACGCAATTTTAATTGTGGAGTTTGCGAAAGAAGAATACGAGAACGGTGTCGATTTAATGACTGCCGTATCTAATGCCGCGTCTCAGCGCTTCCGCCCTATTTTAATGACCTCTATGGCTTTCATTTTAGGTGTAACGCCACTGGCGCTGGCTAGTGGAGCAGGCGCTGCTAGTCAAAACGCTATTGGTATTGCTGTGATGGGTGGAATGTTCGCGGCCACTTTCTTGGCTATTTTCTTTGTTCCCATGTTTTATGTGATGGTGGAAAAACTATTCCATAAACAAAACAAGTAATGTAAGGTCAAAAGAGGTTTAGTTAGCGTGATATTGAATCTAGCTACTTTTCAATAAGGACATTAGCAAGATGACGACTGTTGTATTTTCTCACGGAAAAGAAAGTGGCCCATGGGGCAGTAAAATTACCACACTTTCTAACGTAGCAAGTGATATGGGCTTTGGTGTTGAAAGTATCGACTACCAAGACCTCGATTGCCCAGAGGCTCGATTATTACGGCTGAAAGACACTATTGCTGAGAAGTGTAACGACGTTATTTTGGTGGGTTCAAGCATGGGCGGTTACGTTTCGTTGGCGGCAGCTAGCCAAATATCCGCTCGTGGGGTTTTTCTGATGGCCCCCGCGCTATATATGCCAGATTATGAAATTCAGCGTTTTCCTTACGACGGCTATGTGAGCGTAGTTCACGGTTGGAACGACGATATTATTCCTATCGAGAACAGCCTGAAATACGCTCGCCATCAAAAAGCACAGTTATTGCTTTTAAATGACGGGCACCGTTTGGCAAACAGCAAGTCTGTTATTTCACCCTTCTTCAGAAATTGGTTAGAAAAGTTTCGCTATTAAATATATAGCTACTAATTTCATAGCAATATGAATTTCGGCACGCTATTACACGCACTTTTACAAAAAGCGCCCACTTTATGTGGGCGTTTTTGTTTTGTTTGCCCAGCGAAGCTGGCAAACCCGTCAGGTTGAAAGAAACCTGAATCACCCTGACTGAGGGGAAGATAATCCGAATGGCAAGGGCGTTGTTGGCCAACGGCAGGGTCTGAAGGAAGCCATAGGAAGTTAGAGGTACACAACGCAAGTGAACCTGATTCGGCAAGACAGGAGGGTAAGCGTGCAAAATAGCGCGAAGCCCGATACTCAGTCAGTCCTGTTTTGTGTTTGAGGGTGGAATTTCTAACAGGGAGCCAGTGCAGTAACTGGGGAAGCCTGGCATTAGATCCAATCAAATGGTTGGACGTATCGTTCAAGGAGTGATCCAAGAATGTTGCGAGTGTGAGGTGGCATAACGTGGTTACCAGATAGAACCCGTAGTAGTGAGTAAGGCTAGGCCGATGAAAGCCAGTAATGGTGTGGAGGGTAAAACCAAGCCGACTATCAGCATTGTGTTTGATAGGATCTATTTTAGCCAAAAGCTTAAATGGATTGCGAAGGGGGGAAGCAGACTTTAAGACTCTGATGAGTTGTGAGTTTTTTTATCATTGATACACAAGCCGCCAGATCAGCGGGACAAGTCGAATCGGTGCGCTAGGAATAGTGATGTCTGGTGAGACAGGCCGTATATGGGAAGTAATTGTAGTCAAATTTGGTAGATTGCCTCAGTGCTAGAACGCCAAACCCTGCAATGAAAGTTACCACAATGTTAGAAAATGAACGATGTCCATAGGGCGCACGATACTAGATTGCAAATTAGCATTGTGTCACTTAGCAAGTGATATGAAGTATGCAGGAGCCGTATACGAGGCCCGTACGTACGGTTCTGTGAGATGTATGGACTCCCTTCCCTGAAAGGGGTACGGTCTTAATTGTCAAATTAGCCAAAGGGGTCCATACATGATTAAGAATACAATTATTGCAATTGACCTTGCAAAGCATTCCTTTCAGGTTTGCAAGTTCAACAGTGACGGAAAAATTGATTATAACAAAGCAATGAGTCGTAAAGCATTGATAGCACTTCTGGGAAACCATGTGTCAGCGTTAGTGGCAATGGAAGCCTGTGGTGGCTCGAATTACTGGGCGCGTTTAGCGAGGCGGCATGGTCATCAAGTAAAAATCATTCATCCTCGCGCAGTAAAAGGGCTGCAATTAAAGCAAAAAACAGATAAAAATGACGCCTACGCTATCGGTATTGCGGCTCAATTACCTCATATAAACTCTTGTGGCATCATGGAGGAAGATGAACAGGGTCTTCAGGCCCTGGAGCGGGTGCGAATGCTGCAGTTGGAGCAAAGGACGGCGTTGGCAAACCAGATACGAGGACTGTTGACGGAATTCGGGATTGTGATAGCAAAGGGGTTAAATCATTTAGTCACTGCGCTGCCTGACATTTTAGAAGATGCAGAAAACGGCTTGCCGATGAATTATCGTCAGGCTTTGGCTGCGCAGTCACAAATGTTACAACTCTATACGACTCAAATAGAAAGTTATGACAGGCTCATAGCAGAACACACGCGGCATAATCCTGTTTGCCAGAAATTAAGTAAACTCGAAGGCGTAGGCCCTTTGATTGCTTTGGGGTTAACCGTTCGATTGGGAAATGCGACAGAGTTCAATACAGGCCGGGATGCATCAGCATGCATAGGTTTGACACCGAAGCAGCATTCGACCGGCGGTAAAGAGCGATTGGGACATATTTCTAAAAACTGTGCAGATAAAAGATTGCGAAGTTTGCTCTATCAGGGAGCAATGTCGGTAGTGAATAAAGCAGTATCCAGAGAGCCTAAGACTGTGAAAGAGCAGTGGCTGAAGGCGTTAGTTGACCGAAGGGGAAAGAAGGTTGCTGCCATCGCGTTAGCAAATAAAACGGTGAGAACCGCTGTTGCTCTAATAAAGAATAATGACGATTACAATCCGATACTGTTAGCAGCCTAAGAGTTAGTAAATCAACAAATTGCGAAAATAAATGGTAAGACCAACCAGCAGAATTCAGCCAGTCCTCTCAAGTGACTAAACACTGTGTGTGAGAATTGAACTGTTGGTGCGTATACATCGAAGGGCAGGAGTAGCTCTCCATTTAAAGCCCGTATATAAGAGCGCATCTACTACTAATTTTTCAAAAGATGTTGATTACTTCAGGGAGTCCATATAAGAGGGATGAGGCGCAAGCCTCACCCTACTCGATCCGTGGAATGCTTTTAATAAGACTAATCGCTTAGTTGTTGGTTTTTTATAAGTGCAGGAAAGAGAGCGTTTTTATGGCATGATGAACGTAAGCTATCGTGATTTTACACAGGCAGAAGAAAATGGCATTTAGTCTACCTCAAGAGCCAGATTGGCCCTCTTTGATAAAATCCGGATGTCGGGTTTTTGTTGGCGGTAACGCGTCAGTACCTCACGCCCTAGTACAACACCTCATAGATAACAGCGAGGGTTTTAGCGACATCGAGTTAGTTCATATGTTGGCGTTAGGCGATACACGCTGGGTAAAAGAGGAATATAAAAACCTGTTTAAAGCCAACACCTTTTTTATCGGTGGAGATGCGGTAAGAAAAGCGGTGGATGAAGGACGGGCAGACTATACACCCGTATTTCTATCTGAAATTTCGAGCTTGTTCAGTGACGGTACATTGGCATTAGATGCGGCCTTAGTGAATGTTAGCCCTCCTGATGAGTTTGGCTACTGCTCGCTAGGTGCAGCGGTAGATATTGCAATGTCTGCACAGCGACATAGTAAAAAAGTGATTGCGCAAATTAACTCTCATGTCCCCCGCACCGCGGGTCATTCTTATATTCACATTAGTGAAATTCACGCCTGCATAGAGGCCGATGAGCCGCTGGTAGAAGTATCTACTCCTCCCATTGATAGTGTGGCTGAACGTATTGGTCAGTATGTTGCAATGTTAGTAAACGACGGCGCAACGCTACAGTTTGGGATAGGAAAAATACCGAGTGCTACGCTGAAATATTTATGCACGCACAAAGATTTAGGTATTCATAGCGAGATGCTCACCGACAGTATTATCGAGCTACTAGAGTCTGGCGCAGTCACGAATAAGAAAAAAACATTTCACCCAGGTAAAGTGGTGACTAGCTTTGCCATCGGAACTCGCAAGCTTTATGAGCTTATCGATAATAATCCGCACATAGAGTTTTATCCGAGCAGTTACGTTAATAAGCCTACTAATATCGCTAAAAATGACAACATGGTAGCCATCAATAGTGCCCTTGAAGTAGACCTCACCGGGCAGGTTGTTGCCGATTCTCTGGGCTACGATTTTTATAGTGGAATAGGTGGGCAAGTTGATTTTGTAACCGGGGCCTCAATCAGCAAAGGCGGCAAGGCTATTATCGCGTTACCCTCTACAGCGCAAAATGAAACAGTGTCGCGTATTACGCCAAAAATAAGTGAAGGCGCAGGTGTGGTTACCTCGCGAGGAAATGTGCAATACGTAGTGACCGAATATGGGATAGCGTCGCTAAAAGGTAAGAGTATTCGAGAAAGAGCGCTTGAACTCATTCGGGTTGCCCACCCTAAGTTTCGCTCTGCGCTATTAGAAGAGGTGCGCCAGCATTACTGGGTTCCGCACTACCAAGAAAAGTACCCTACCGATATTCCGGAACTCGGCGCTATTCAGCTTAAAAAACTCGATATTCGGGGCGAACGTTTTTATATGCGCCCCCTAAACCCTGCTGATGAAAGGCGACTGCAGGAATTCTTTTATTCCCATACCAAAGAGACGTTACGCCTTCGCTATAACTACGACCCTAAGCAAATGTCGCGAGAAAAATCATGTAATTTAGTGAGCGTGGACCAAAGTTCCGATGCGGCTCTTTGTATAGTTCGCCAAGAGGGCTCGCGTATCACTATTCATGCGGTGGGACGCTTTTATTTTAATCCTTCAGATAATACCTGTGAGGCGGCATTTGTTACCCGCGAAACACAACAGGGTAAGGGCATGGCGAAGTTGTTATTAAAAGAGCTCATTAATATCGCGAAAAAGCGCTCTATTAGCCAGATGATGGCATACGTGCGCGGAGACAATATGCCCATGATTACCATTTTTGAGCATGCTAAATTTAAGCGAAAATTTACCGGCGACCCGAGTGAGGTTGAGTTGGTACTTGATGTGGCGTCACTGACATGACTATAAAAATTTTCCGTGGCAAACACGGTACAAAACACGACTTAGGAAAAGAGCACCCAGAATCGCCAGACAGATTGTTTGCCATAGACGATCAGCTACTGTCCTCAGGGTTAGAGATGATTTGCGAGCACGGCGACGCTACACCTATTCCCGAAGCGTATTTATCGTTGGCACACGACCCTTATTACATAAAAAGTGTATTTGAACGTGCTGCGCAAGTTACGTTTAGTGACGATGAAAAAACGATGTATTCAGGCGAGAAGATCGCCACAGCATGGCTAGATGAAGATACCGGGTTAATGAAGTACAGTTTAGCCGCTGCCCTTGAGTCTGCGGGAGCCGGCTGTAACGCAGTAGACTATGTTATGGCAGGAACCGAGCGCCAAGCTTTTTGTGCTACTCGCCCGCCTGGGCATCACGCTACCTACGATAGTGCCATGGGTTTTTGCGTGTTTAATAACATTGTTTTAGCGGCGCGCTATGCATTGCAAAATTACAATTTGCAGCGAGTAGCGATTGTCGATTTTGATGTGCATCATGGCAATGGAACAGAGCAAATAGTGGCTGGCGATCAGCGCATAATGCTGTGTTCAAGCTTTCAGCATCCGTTTTACCCTCATAGCGGTGCACCGGTATCAGCCAGTAATATACTGGCAGTTCCCCTTGATGCGGGAATAACCGGCGACGTGTTCAGAGAAAAAGTACAGCATTGGTTTAGTGCGCTGACCAATTTTCAGCCTCAGCTTATATTGATTTCAGCGGGTTTTGACGCACATGCTGAAGATCCAATGGCTCACTTACGCCTCGTAGAAGACGATTATTTTTGGGTTAGCCAAGCGCTCAGGCGCGTTGCCGACACCTGCTGCGAAGGGCGCATTGTGAGTATGCTAGAGGGCGGATATGACCTTAGCGCCCTTGGCCGCAGCGTGGTTGCTCACTTAAAAGGGCTAAGCCAGCCCTAAAACGCGAGCATGTAAGTAGCCGCACCAACCATGGCAAGGTTTTCAGTAAGCGAAATAAAGCCTAGCGGCAAGTCTGAATTGCCGCCTACGCAGGCGCATTTTAGCTCTCGCTTATCAATGTAAACCGCTTTTATCACCGACACTGCGCCTACACTACCAATAAATAAGGAGATGGGGGCAACGATATAGGCAGGAAAGCTCGCTAGCATCCCAAGGCCGGCATAAGCCTCTGCAAACGGGTAGATATAGGCGTAGCGTAAATGACGCATTGCGAGTAGGTCGTAAGTGATAAATTGGTTAGAAAACGCCACTAAATCTTGAAGTTTCTGCATGGCTAACAACACCATGGTAATGCCAATAAACGCCATTATTGCCCGCTCTAGGCTAAAAGAAAATTCACCGCTCAGCATTATTGCGCATACCATTAGTGCGGCGAGTGAAAAGGTGACAATAATTGGCGTATAGCGAGACCCTTTGTCTTCTTCTTGCTCGAGATTAAAAAAGTCTCGTAAATCGTCGTAACCACCAATACGACGCCCTTCAATAAAGGTTTGTGGTGTGGTTTTTACGTCGTGCTCTGCCTTAAACGCGTCGGTCTGTTCTCTTGAGCTTAAGTGATTGTCGTCTACTTTATAGCCTTTTCGCTCAAGCAAATCTTTTGATTTTAGTCCGAACGGGCAGATATGCTCGTTGGTCACCATTCTATAAAGTGTCGCTTCTCTTGCTTTAGTCATGACGTACAATCCCCTTTGAAAGCTTTTCACATTTGCAAGTGGACAGTGCAATAGTTTCACAGTGAGTGAACAAAGACCTTCACTGTAGCCACTTGTGCGGCTAGTTTAGAATAACTTTGTGTAATAGAGCTGCACTACACGTGCCAACTCAGCAGAAGCAGCCGACAGCGTCGCTATTGATTACAGCGCCTACATAAGGCGTTTGGTGGGTATAGCTAGCTACCTGTTCAACGAGGTTTTTTCCCGTAAAGCATCCGTAACCGGTTGCATATGGGCCCACATAGCGTAGCTGATAGTTCTCATCGACAACAATAAGCGCAGGTACTGCGGTGAGGAAATCGCCAAGACCTCTCACGTTATCCAGCGTTATATCGACAATTTGATATTTAGATTCATCCAGCTTGGCAAGCAGCTGTGTTTGATGGGGAGTAGTCAGTGTTTCACAGTAACAATTATCCGATGCACCCACGTGAATAATACTGGCGCTAGGGATGTCGTTGCTTTTTAGCAGAAGCGTAAGCTGCGAGTCGAAATCTACCGACGTAGATTTGTGAAGTAAAATGCCGTCGGGGTCGAACTCAGACAGTTGCCGTTGGCCATAAACAAGCATGGCGGCCAGCAAGCTGCCTGCCCACACGACAAGCAGCGCCCAAGATAACCCTTTTCTCATTGCAGTTTGAAACGCTCAATGGCGGTGCGCATTCGCTGTGAAATTCCAGAGAGCACTTGCACTTCGCTGGCAAGTGATTCCGCCGTCGCGAGTTCCTCTGACGTGAATTCACTTAATCGCGCTGTGCTCTCTGCTATAGATGCCGACGCTGTTTCTTGCTCTACTGCTGACGTGGCAATTTCAGTCATACTTTCACTGGCGTTACCAATTTGCAGCATGATATCTGCCATGGCATTGGTAGCGCTTTCACTTGAGGTTACTGCCTCATCTACCAAACTAATGCAAGATTGCATTTGATCTACCGAGCTGGCTGTTTGCGAAACAAGTTGTTCGGTAATACTTGTAATTTGTTCAGCACTCTCTTTAGAGCGAATGGCTAGTGTACGCACTTCATCGGCTACCACAGCGAAGCCTCGACCGTGTTCGCCGGCTCGGGCAGACTCGATAGCTGCGTTGAGTGCTAGCAAGTTTGTTTGCTCGGCAACTGCAGTAATAGAGCGCATGGCGTCGGATATATGTGAACACTGTTCGTTTAATGCTGAGTTAGTTTTCTCGGCGCTTCTTAATGTACTTCGCAGCGAGTTGATAGTTGCGCTAGTGGTGCCGATAGAGTCTTTAGTAGCTTGTGATGACGCCTGAGCGGCCTGTGCCTTGTCGCTTGCAATGGTCGTTTGTTCTGTCGACATCTGCATTGTCTGCGCAATTTCTTCGGACGAGGCCGAGACCATAGCAATTTCTTGGTCCGTCTTATGGCTAATATCGAACATGTTATTTGCTGCATTTTCCATTTTTCCGCAGCCTGTTACTACGTCGTCAGTTAACGAAGAGGCAAGCTGGACAAGGTCTCTTACTTGGTCGATTAGCTCGCCAAATGGTCGCAACACTTTATTGTTTCTATCAATATCTACAGTGAGATCTAATTTATTGTCAATCTTTTGCATGTTGTTGATAGCAAGGGTGAGCTCTGCCGCACCAGCGCCTTCTTCATGCGCTACTTTAGACATGTACATGAGTACCGCACCTTCCGCCACAGCAAAAACGGCGTGTAAAAGTAGAATTGAGAAAGTGACATGACCTTCTTCAAAGATAAATAAGGACGCGCCGCTAGATTGTAAAAAGAAGAAACTAATATGGTGTACAGCCACTACGCCAGTACCTGTTGCAACCACTTTCCAATCTCTGAATACTGACAAAAACGCAAGTAGAACAAAAATTTCAAAATGCACTTCAATCAAGCCGAAAGACTGATGAATATGTAACGCTGTCAACAGTTGAACCCCAATAGCCATCGCGTGGCGACTTAGGGAGGAATAGGGCGACTGCATACTCAGCACTAATGGTACTGCGGCAATAGGAATACCAAAGATAAACGCAGGAAGGAGCTCACCAGTAATAAGACCAATAACAATAGCGATAATCAATTGAACAACAATGACTACGCGAAATATTTTTTGACCTTCTAAAAGCCAAGGATACTGCATATAGGTCTCCGCAACGTGTTTACACTAAAGTATAAGTTTGTACTGAAGTGTAGATGAAATAATTGAGGCTTGCTAAATTGGCGAGATAATAAACGAATCACTCATCCTTTAACATGTGACTTTGGTCTATTATTTAACGGCTATTCAGGCAGTTAACATGAGAAATTTTTATTAAAAAGCACTTATTCGAGGGTGCTTATTTTGAGAGCATTTTATGCCCCAGGTTGTTTTTCTTTCTACCGATAATCTTGAAGCGTTTTTTGTCTATGACGAATTGCTCATTCCTTATTTCAATGAGCTAGGGTGGTCGGTGACCACGCTCTCATGGCATGAGAAAAATGTTGATTGGAACCAGTTCGATTACGTAGTGGTTCGAAGTACGTGGGATTATCAACACCATGCTGATACCTTTGCAGGAGTATTAGAGATCATTGATAAATCTTCAGCGACTCTGTTAAACCCGCTTAAGCTCATAAAGTGGAACTTTGAAAAATACTATTTAAAAGATTTAGAAGCGGCTGGTCTTCCTGTTGTTGATACTTGTTGGGGGAGCGAATTTTCACCGCAGCATATCGAGGATGCCTTTGCGAATTTCGCCACCGATGAAGTGGTTGTAAAACCAACGCTAAGTGCAAATGCAGATAATACCTATCGAGTTTCCAAGGCGAGTAGTATGGAGTTAATGTCTTCACTCATAAATACCTTTTCTTCCCGCTCGTATATGATCCAGCCTTTTTTACCCACTATTGTAGAAGAGGGTGAATATTCGTTGTTCTATTTCGGTGGAATTTATAGCCACAGCATATTGAAGGTACCTAAAAGCGGTGACTTTCGCGTTCAAGAAGAACACGGAGGGCGGCTTCTCACTGTTGACGCGAGTGACGAACAGCAAGATATTGCGCAGCGAGCGCTGGCGGCAATGCCAACGGAAGCGCTTTATGCCCGAGTCGATTTGGTGCGTCAGCGCGATAAATGGGCAATTATGGAGCTAGAACTTATTGAACCTTCGCTGTATTTCAATTTAGATGCTGCTTCACCAGAGCGTTTTGTTAAGGCGCTATGTGAGGTAGCACGCTGCGATGGTTTTAATGTCGATAATTAGGTCGTGTCTAAATTAGCAGCCTAGCAGCGAATTGCAAAATGCGTATAACCAAAAGCTATAATAAGCGCGTTCTCGCTATTTTTGCGAGAACGCGCTTATAAAAACGTTGAGTTGTACTATATCCCTATAGCTATCTCTATCATCATTCCTGTAATTTTTTAACGCTTGTCTCGAGATACTCTTTGAACAGGCATTGAACGCTCAATTTTGCGAGAGCTACTTTGGTGAGATTTTCTACTTTGCACTCCACTGTTTTTACTCAATTGGCTGCTTGCTCGGCTGCTCATTCGACTGCTTATATGCTCATTACTGCGCGCCGGCTGCCTAGTTATCGTCCTTTTTTCTGGTGACGTACGTTTCTTATCTTGATACCGCGAAATTGCTTTCGACTCTTTAGAGCCTATTGTCGACTTCGTTCTTAAAGAGCCTCTATCTACCGGCTGATTCGCCTGTATTTTCGAACGGTTCACAATAGGTTGCGGCGTCACTTGTCGGTTATTTTTAGCACTAAGCGGTTGTTGTTTTATTCCCTTTGATGGCCCATTGGTATAATTATTTTTATGCTGATGGGCACGTTTAGTCGCGTTACTGTACTGGCGTTTATTGTCTTTTAGCTTGCCTAACATGGCTTCCCTTTTTTGGCTACTGGGGTTTTGCCTGTTGGGGTTCGCTATTGTGGCCTGACGCACGGCTTTGGGGTCACGATTCAGGGTACGATTAGAGCTCTGCTTTAGGTTTCTATTAACACTGGGACTTAAGCTATGGCCAACGTCCCGTCGCGTGCTGAGGTTCTTGTTATTGCCATAACTTTTTCCAATATGTTGTCGATGAGTACCGCGTTGCACAGCTTGCCCCCTGCGAGCAGAGCGATGCTCCCACCGTTGATAATCGTTGCTTATAACACGCTTAGGGTGACTGTCTTGATAGAGTCTGTTTACATAGCGCCTTGTTATGTTACGAGGTCGCACTGGTTGGCGGTGAATAACAACGTGGCGATTCTGCCAGTGCACCGCGCCAAAAAAGAAAGAAGCGGACAGTCTTATTTGGGGTGACCAAAAAACGTTTCTGTGCCTGTGATAATTCACATGATGTGACCATAGAACAGGTGCAATAGGGTGCCACCAATTACCGTAAACCGTGTGTGGATTATAATAAGGGACATACACTACCTCACGTTGGCGCGGCGCGATGTAAATAATCTCTCTAGAATTACTGCGCTCTGCTTCTACATCAATGTAGTCGTTGGTCTCTAAATTCCCTGTATTTCGGGCGTGCTGTCGCAATACTTGTACCCGATCTAACACTCTCTCCTGGCTAAGCAAAACGCTATCGCCAAGCTGCTGCAGCCATTGCAAGTCACTGGCCATGGTATTAAGTAAATCGGTAAATGGTGCGAGTGCTTTTACGCTAGGGTCCCAATCTACATCTTCAAGAACGTTTTCTACTTGCTCTGGCGTTAGGTGCTTGTTGCTCTGTCGCCATCTATCAGCTGAAACCACATCTAACGGATAGGTGGAGGCAATAAGAATATGGGTTAGCAGTGTATCTGGGTACAGCGCGATAGGCGCAAGAAGGCTGTCTAATTGGGCATCAGACGCGTAATCTTCACTCGCTGCTCCTGAGGCGACAGCACCTGAAACAGCAATACTTGAGGCGGCACTTGCAGTGACAGGCACAGAAGTATATTGAGCAAAGGCTGGTATTGTTGATACAACACTGCCTATAGCGATAACAGAAGATAGGGCTAAGTTTTTCATACATTCTCCTTACATTGCTTAAAGTCGCTTGATGAGCGACCGACAATGTGGGTAAGTCTGTATACGTTATAACCTGCCGTTAATTAACCTAAGCTGAATAAAAAACGCCCGCTAAATTGAAACGGGCGTTTTCATTATCATTTTATATTATTTAAACACGTGAGGGTCGAATGCATGCCCCAGCTTCTCTGTTTTGGTTTTTAAATACTGCTTGTTGTCCTTCGTAATGCCATGGTCAATAGGACGTCTAGACACTACATCAATACCAAGTGCTTCAAGAGCAGCAAGCTTTTTAGGATTGTTAGTCATCAACTCTACACGCTTTATGTTCAGCGTATCGAGCATGAGTTTACAGATATCATAGCTGCGAAGGTCGGCGTCGAAGCCTAAATGTTCGTTGGCTTCTACAGTATCCATTCCACTGTCTTGGAGATTATACGCACGGATTTTGTTGAGTAGCCCTATACCGCGTCCTTCTTGACGAAGGTAAAGCAATACACCGTAGCCGTTATCGACAATGTTTTGCATGGCTTTTTCTAATTGAAAGCCGCAATCGCATCGGGTACTGAAAAGTGAGTCGCCGGTAAGGCACTCTGAATGAATACGAATAGGGACAACGTCGCCTTCTTTCCAGCTGCCGTAAGACAGAGCAACATGCTCTTGGCCACTGGCTTCTACAAAACCATGGATTTTGAATTCACCAAGTCGTGTTGGCAATTTCGCTGAACTGACAAATTCGTATTTAGGCTGTTTGCTACTCATGTTACTTCTACGCTTAGGACAGTAGGCCATATGTGGGGATAATCTCAGCTTTTACAAGCCGGATATCGTCACTGATTGCTGCTGGGTTTGGCAGCACATTTGTTCGTCAATGTTACATTATATCATTTGTTGTGTGTATTGTTTTTACTGTGCAATCAAACGATAGAATTGTATTGTTTGGAGTATTATACGCATTTAGACGGGTTTTGGTGTGTTTGCCCTATCACTCTTTTTTATTTGTTAACCTGAGTCCTGTTTAAGGAAGGATTAAGGTTTGTTATTAAAGCGGAGTGAAATGGCGTAATGGTGCGGGCTTCGCAACTCCGTAGCCCTGAGCAAAGTCTATTCCCATATTACCAAGCTGAGTCATAGTGGCTTCATTTTCTACAAATTCTGCAACGGTTTTCATTCCCATAGCTTTCGCCACATCTTTAATCGATGCAACCATGGCGGTATCAATACTGTCGTTGAGCATGTCTTTAATAAACATTCCGTCTATCTTTACTTGGTCTACAGGCAGGCTCTTTAAATAGTTATAAGAAGAAAAGCCGCTACCAAAGTCGTCTAGCGCGAATGAGCAGCCTAAATTATTGAAGGTTTGCATAAATGCAAGCGTGTCGTCTAATTTGATGATGGCCACCGACTCGATTACTTCGAAGCAAATTTTATCGTGAGGAATGCCATAGGTTTCAAACGCGTTTAAAATAAACAGCGTAAAGTCTCTGTCTGTTAGCGAATGGCCGTTTAAGTTTATGCTGCAGCGTTTAAGTTTTTCGAGATGCTCGGGGTTTTCTGATAACCATTTAAAGGTATTAGTTACTACCCACTTATCCACATTAACATTCATTTCGAATCGTTCTGCAGTGGGCAGGAAATTAGCCGGCTCCACTATTTTTCCATTGGCTTCACGCAAACGCAGCAACACTTCATAATAGTAGCCATCGTTCGCTTTTGTAAGAGGTCGCAACGGCTGATAATAAAGCTCGAAGCGATTTTCTTCCAACGCGCCGTTAATGGTCGATACCCAGTCGAGTTCGCGCTGATAGCGCTGCATACTCTCATCGTTTCGGTTATATCTGTGTATCTGATTTCTACCCTGATCTTTGGCAAAGTAACATGCAGCATCAGCCATGCTTAAATATTGCCCTGCGCTGACAGAAGCGTCGTCACAGACAACCATGCCAATGCTAACCCCCAAATTGAAAATTCGGTTATTCCACATGAAGCGGTAGTCATGTACCACATTGAGTATGTCTTCTGCATTAGAATATACGGCATGCTCTTCAAGTTCGGTATAAATGACGCCAAACTCATCACCTCCTAGCCGAGCTAAGAGCGCATTACTGGAAAGCGTATTTTCAATTACCTTCGCGATATCTTTAATTAACACATCCCCAGCTTTATGACCGCAGGTATCGTTTACAATCTTAAACCTGTCTAAATCTAAATATAATAAGCACACTGGGGGCGTTGATGGCGACGCTACGTTTTTCTTAAATTCAGTCTCAAATTGTCGGCGATTAAAGGCACCGGTTAGCGAGTCGTGGGTAGCCAAATATTGCAGGTTAAGGTCGGACTGCTTTTTCTCCGTGATATCGATAATTGAACCAAAAATGCGAGGGCCGTCGCTTTTCTCCTGCATTCGGCAGGACAGTGACACCCAAAATTCATCGCCATTTTTGCGCTTAGCCCTTATTTCCTTTCCGGTTAAATGGCCACATTGTGACAGTTCACCAAGTAGATGCTGCCTGTCTTCAGTATTTGCGTAAAACGCGAGAGTACTTTCTCCCGTTGCCAGCATATCTTCTTCATCATCATAGCCAAACAGCTTATACATGGCTGGGTTTACCGACAGCAAGGTACCATCCCACGTAGAGGTGTAATGACCTTCAGCAGAATTCCTAAAGAGGTCATAAAATTGATTTAAGTCGGTAATTATTTCTTCTTTTTTAACCAGCTGTCTGCGGTTGTATAACTTCTCTTTTGCGATAGCCGCCATTCCAAAACACAGCAAACTAAAAGCGCTGAAAAACAGCATAGCTAGCATGACGTCGAAGGTGTAAACCATGAGGTGATAAAGGCCTTGCACACACAAGGCCAACAAAGCGAAAAGGGAAAGCCAGCCGATAGAAAAAAAGCGGCCTGTTTGCTTATTTTCATTAAACACGATGGCCAGTAAAACCTGGCACAAACCCACTGCCGCAAAGACAATGAGTAGTATAAATACCGCCTGAGCAGGTGCGACAAACAAGCAATATAAACCAGCTAGTGCAACGGCGAAATTGATAGTGCGCAGATGTATTGGAATACGGGGAAAGAGGTGATGCGTAACTTTTGCTAAGCACAGCAGCAGCATAGTGATGCTAGCGGTAAAAGCCAATTCTGCGGCATTGGTTAGGCTAGGCCAAAATCCAAGACCGCTTTGAAAAATCAAAAACGTAGCCAGCATGGCGACAGTTGCCATGGTAAGCCAAAATCGGGTAGCTATGCGCTGGTGAAAATAAGACAGTAAAAAATACGCGATAATAAGTGCAAATACTCCCAATATTGCGCCCAGCGTCACCAGCATATTTTTATCGTATTGTTCGAGTAAACCCCTTTGCCAAAGAGTGATAGGAATGTGAGTTAACCCATTGTCTTTAATTCCTATCAGTACCCTTACATTTTGGTAGGGTTGTAGAGTGAAAGCTTGGCGAATAGTTGGCGCTGGCTGTGGCAGCGAGAGGTCTCCTTTTCCTGCCTGATAACGATAAGATTTAATGATACGGTTATTATCATTGAGCAGATAAATCTGTAAATCGTCCAGGTTTAAGCGATCGACATTAAGTACTAAGGAAATGGCACTAAAACCTGTGTGATTGATGTTAGCTGACATCCATAATCGTGAATTCGCTATAGATGTTTGAGGCGTTGCGAAAGAACGAGTGCCTTCTAGAATATCGAAATAGGTAGCGGAGTTGGCAGCGTAGGTAGTAACGGCGTATTCATTAATAAGCACCTTTTCAAAAGACTCATCAATGGCAATATCTCTGACACTAGCTGTTGCGACGCCGCAGAAGCTAAAAAAATCAGCGTTACCCATACCAACGCAAAGAGGCCAGTAATGTTGTTATTGTCTGTTGATGGTAACAATCTGATTTTCATTCAATTAGTGTAATTCAAAGGTGAACGTAAGGAAATGGATGTTTTCCGATCAAACCAGCGCAGCTTGTTGTTTTAAGTAGTCGCTAATAAACCCCGGGTTTTGCGTCATTCCCACATGCTCATTACCAATAGGTTCAAGCCATATGGCTTCACATAACCATTCGATGCATAGCAAGCATTGAAATGCTTTTTTATCTGAGGTGGAAGGGTTTTGGTCTGCAGAGGTCAGTACCACTTGATACCTATCGGCACCCCAATCTGGTTGCGACGGCTGAAATGAAAAATGGGATGTAAATTGGTTTACCCATTGTTCAGTTTTCAACGGCGACATAGGCAAAGGTACGGCTATTTGAACACTGCTTTGTGTAGTGTGAAGGGCGCTGATGATGTCCGTTACAAAGTGGTGAGAAGGGTTGTGCATAAGTTTTCACATCGCTTGCGTGTTAAAAAACCAAAAACTAGGGCGTCTTAACCTTTGTTGTACGAGTTTTGGGCTAAATGTACAGCAAAGATCAACACGCCCTTGTAGTGTATAGGTTCTGATAATATATCGACATAGTTATTACAAAGCAGACTTTTTTCTTCGTTAAATGCAGTATGAGTTGGGTGCAAATAAAAGGCGTTAAAGAAATAAAGAACAGAAACGCGATTAACTACAGCACTTACGCAGCAGCAACGGGTCGATAAGCGTGGGCAGCCGCTTTCAATACATGCAGACAATTCAACATGAACAGGCAGTAATAAGTAATCCTGCAGGCTGTTATAAATGTATACAGTACAACACAAAAACAAAAGCAATAACGCGATTAACAGACCCTAGTTTCCACACTAGTACAATCAACGGGTTTAAAGGAAAGATATGCTAACACTACATCATTTAAATAATTCTCGCTCTCAACGAATTTTATGGTTGCTTGAAGAATTAGGTGTTGATTACAAAATAGAATTTTATGAGCGAGACAGTACCACTAACCTAGCGCCTGATTCTCTTCGGGCAGTGCATCCTCTTGGTCGCTCTCCTGTTCTATCAACACCACACGGCGCCATCGCTGAGTCGGGTGCCATTGTAGAATATTTAGTACGAAATCATGCCGAATCGAGTTTTGCTGCGCCTAAAGATGAAGAGGCGCTACAACAATATTGGTTTTGGCTACATTTCGCCGAGGGTTCGTTAATGCCGCCGCTAGTGGCAAACTTAGTGCTGGAAAAGGCGCGACAAAAAGGGTCGAAACCGTTTTTCATTAAGCCCATCACCGATAAGCTTGTAGACGGGATCATCAATGCATATTACGGCCCTAACTTGGCTCAAAGCCTTCGTTACGTAGAGTCTTATTTAGCCAATCACACTTGGTTTGCTGGCGACGAGCCTACCGGTGCCGACGTACAAATGATATTTCCGCTAGAATCCTTGGTAGCTAGCGGTAGAGCTGATGATTTTGCCGCTATTCGTGGATACGTGAAGCGTGTTCATGAGCGCCCAGCTTATAAGCGTGCCCTTGAGAAAGGTGGAGAGTACGCTTACGCCTAGGGCATGCTGATTTTGTTGTAGCGTTACAAAAATGTGCGATGCGGCTCAACACTCTCTCTGTCTCTGTGGCTTTCGCTGTCTCTATGGCTCTAGCTGTCTCTATGAATATAGTCGTCGATGAGTTTTATAAAGGCGTCGCCGTACCGGTCGAGTTTAGTTTGCCCCACGCCGCTCACTTCTAGCAGAGTAGTGCGGTTTACGGGCAGCTTGCAGGCCATGTCTACGAGAGTCGCGTCGCTAAACACAACGTATGGCGGTACCTCATTTTCTTCCGCCAATACTTTGCGCAGGTGCTTAAGCCGAGTGAATAATGTACGGTCGTAATTTGCTGGTGCTTGCTTGGTCTTTTTATCGGGCTTGAATTCCAATCTTGGTACCGCTAGCTGTACCGGCACCTCTCCTTTAAGTACTGGGCGCGCGGCCTCTGTTAAGCGCAGTGCTGCATAGGCGGTAATATCGACGCGAATAAGACCTTTGTGCACAAGCTGATTTAGAATGTTGTGCCAGTAGCTATCCGATTTATCTTTGCCAATACCATAGGTAGACAGTTTATGGTGTCCTGCCTCTTGAAGCTTCTTAAGCTGCTTGCCACGTAATACATCAATAATGTACTGGCTTGAGGCCTGTTGTGACAAACGCAATATGCATGATAAGACTTTTTGAGCAATTACCAGCCCGTCTATCATTTTAGGCGGATCTAGGCATATATCGCAGTTGCCACATGCGCTATCGCTAAATTGGGAAAAGTAATTTAACAATACCTGTCTTCGGCAAGTTTGTGCCTCGGAAAAAGCCTCCATGGCGGCGAACTTTTGAAGTTCAATATGGTTTCTATCGCCACTTTCCCCCTGTTCTATCCACTGCTTTACCCTTGCTGCGTCTTTTTCGTCAAACAGCAGCAATGCTTCAGATTCAAGCCCATCTCGACCAGCCCGTCCGGTTTCTTGATAATAGCTTTCGACACTGCGGGGTACGTCGTGGTGAACAACATAGCGCACGTTGGATTTATTTATACCCATGCCAAAGGCAACGGTAGCAACAACGATATCTATTTTGTCATTGAGAAACTGACGCTGCACCAACTCGCGCTCATCACTGTCCATTCCTGCATGGTAGGCGGCGCAGCGAAAGCCCAGTCTGAATAATTTGTTGTATAGGTCGTCAACTTTTGCGCGGCTATTGCAGTAAATAATTCCGCTACCTTCCTGTTGCTTTACATAACTTACAACTTGGTCGAAGGCTTTGTATTTCGACATAACTCGGTAGCGAATATTTGGCCGATCAAAGCTGCCTTTGTAAACTAAAGGCGCGTTTAAGTTGAGCTGCGTTAAAATATCGGCTTGAGTGGCCGTATCTGCAGTGGCAGTAAGGCCAATAACAGGGATATGTGAAAAGCGAGACTTTATTTTATCTAGCGCCCTATAGTCTTGGCGGAAGTCGTGCCCCCAGTGGGAAACGCAGTGCGCTTCATCAATAGCAAACAGTGCTATGGAGGCGCGACCAAGCAATTGCTGAAAAGCGTATTGCATTAGCCTCTCCGGAGAAACGTACAGGAGGTCGAGTTTTCCGGTAATCAGCGAATCGTTAATGTTTGCCTGTGACTCGGCATCTAACGTGGAGTTGAGGTAGTCGGCTTTAACACCAAGGGCTTTGAGCTGTTCTACCTGATCCTGCATTAACGATATTAGTGGCGATACAACAATGGCTGTGCCTTCACGAACTAAGGCAGGAATTTGGTAACACAACGACTTGCCGCCGCCGGTGGGTAACAACACCAGCGCGTCCCCCCCTTGGCACACATGGTGAATGACTTCTCCTTGACCATCGCGAAACTCGCCGTAACCAAAGACATCTTTTAGGACGCTTTCTGGAGACACGGCGTTATGTGAATGGGCTGGTAAGTCGCTAGTAGCTAATGCAGTAGTCATAGCCTAGGATTTTACGCTTTTTTTGGCTTGGCTTCACGGGGCAATTGCAAAAACTAGACTAAAATTCAGCGCGAAAATTTTTGGCTACTGAAAAATAAGTGGATAAACCGTTTTGTTGTCACGTATTGATAATAACCTGTCAGTATTTTCATTTGTATCAACATGATATTCTAGATATTAGCAATTTAATAAGTGCGTGTTCACAGGAGTATGAGTGTGGCTGATCAACTACCAGATTTAATCGAAGAGATTGTCGCTGAAGGTATGGCCGAAGATCCTGCATCGCTATTGGCAGCGCTTAATGGTCAAGACGATGTTTATATCGCCACCTTGCTTGAATCGCTGCCCGTAGAGCCTCGTTTAGTGGTTTGGGAAGGGATACCACGAGAGCAAAAGCTTAACGTACTGGTAGAGATGCGTAGCGACCCTCGTGAGATTCTCATTGATAATACGCCTCACAATGAGTGGGCCTCGATTTTTGCTGATATTTATGCCGATGATTTACTCGAGCTTTTAGATTCACTTCCCAAGCGCCTTGTGGATTTGGCCTACGAATCTCTTGATTCAAAAGAACGTAAATACTTCAGAGAGGCTTCCCTTTTTCCAGATAACCAAATAGGGCACTGGGTTAATCACGAACAGCTTGTGCTTCCTTCTAATGCGAAGGTGAGAGAGGCGCTACGCTTGTTGAAAAAAGACGTCCCTCAGCATTGCGACAGTATCTATTTAGTGAATCGAACGGGTCAATTTACAGCGCTAGT
This sequence comes from Alteromonas sp. MB-3u-76, assembly GCF_002831605.1. NCBI lineage: Bacteria > Pseudomonadati > Pseudomonadota > Gammaproteobacteria > Alteromonadales > Alteromonadaceae > Alteromonas > Alteromonas sp. MB-3u-76. The sequence continues at coordinate 224,464 of NZ_CP025115.1, forward strand.
TAAAATAAATAAGCTGTTTTCGGCTGAAGAAGACAAATCGCTGCTTGCACTTGCGGAAGAAAACATCACTACGTTTAAAGGTGAAGATGATGCTATGAATGCATCGATAACCGTTCAGCGCTCTGGGCTAGCCTCACTGCCCGTGGTAGATGAAAACAACACGCTTCTTGGCAGGCTGGATATTACCTCGGCAAGCGAGCTTGTTAACGAGTTTTATGAGCGCCAAGTTATGGCATCAGCGGGTATGGATGAAGACGAAGATTTGTTCTCCCCTGTTGCAAAGAGTGCCAAAAACAGAGCGCTTTGGCTTGGTATAAACCTGTTAACGGCGTTTATGGCATCGTGGTTTATCGGTTTGTTTGAAGGCACGCTACAGCAGGTAGTGGCATTAGCTGTGTTAATGCCAGTGGTAGCCAGCATGGGCGGTATAGCCGGTAGCCAAACGTTAACGCTCATTGTTAGGGGCTTGGCCCTTGGGCAAGTTACCCCCGCGAATATAAAAGCCTTAATGATAAAAGAGCTCAAAGTAGGGGGCGTGAATGGCGTAATTTGGGCCTTGGTTATTGGTATAGTCGCCTATTTTTGGTTTACCGATATTATGCTTGGCGTGGTTATTTGCTTGGCTATCTTGTTCAATATTGTAGCTGCGGCGTTAGCCGGTGTGTTTGTGCCTATTATCCTCGACAAGCTTAAGATAGACCCTGCGCTGTCTGGCTCCGTGATACTCACAACGGTGACCGACATAGTAGGCTTTGTTGCTTTCCTCGGTTTAGGTACGTTATTTCTGCTCTAGCGAGCGAGAGCTAAAGTCAGCGGCAGTGAATAATAATTGTGTGCGTTAAAAATGTTTAACGCATTTATTCTGCATTAGGTACTGCATTTAGGCCGCTGTATAGCGCTACATTTTATGTGGCGATATACAATACAGTGCTTGTGAATTCTGCATTTGTAATAAACAATAGCGCGCTTTTTTGCCTATTTTCATTTTGGAGCCACCATTGTCTAAGCCCGCTTCCGCCGCCCAAGTAGGCGTTATTTGTGCAATAGCCGCCTACAGTATGTGGGGTGTAGCACCTGTTTACTTTAAGCAGTTGATGGTGCTGCCTGCGGCTGAAATATTAATGCATAGGGTTATTTGGTCTGTGGTGCTGCTTGTTGGCTTTATTGCGGTGCTTAAACAATGGCCGAAAGTAATAACCGCATTAAAAAACAAGCGGGTAATGACAATTCTGTTTTTTGCTGGCCTATTACTGGGAGCTAACTGGCTGCTGTTTATTTGGGCCATCAACAACGACCACCTTCTTGATGCCAGCTTAGGCTATTACATCAATCCGCTCATTAATGTGTTTTTAGGGCGTATTTTTCTTCAAGAAAGGTTGCGAACGCTGCAGAGAAGCGCTGTGATATTGGCTGTGGTTGGCGTAGCTATTTTGGTTATTTCATACGGTGAAATACCGTGGATTGCGCTGGTGTTAGCTTCTAGCTTTAGTGTTTATGGGCTTTTACGCAAGCAGGTGGCGGTAGACTCCTTACCTGGCTTGTTTATCGAGACCCTTATGCTATCTCCATTGGCGATAGGATATTGGATACTTTACGGGTCTGAATACAGTAACTTATTCAACAATAGCATCGATTTAAACGTGCTTATTTTCGCTGCGGGTATTGTTACCACCGCGCCTTTGCTGTGCTTTACCGCAGCGGCACGCCGAATTATGTATTCCACCCTAGGTTTCTTCCAATATATTGGCCCAACGCTTATGTTTATTTTAGCGGTTTACCTTTATGGCGAGCCGTTAGAAGAGGCACGACTCACCACCTTTGCATTTGTGTGGTTAGCGTTGGCGGTATTCAGTGCAGACTCTATATTTCACTTTCGCAGACAACGAATTGAGGCAAGAGTGCAGGTTAAGAAAATGCATGATCAGGCTACGCAAGAGCAGGCTATGCAAGAGAAGAAAATGCAAGAACAGCGACGGTAACTTCGGTATTTAAAAAGGTTGGCTCTGCGCTCTATTCAAAAGCTAAATGCGCGGTTTTATCAAACATGACTTTGTTGCGACCGCTGTTTTTAGCAGCATAAAGCTGTTTGTCTGCATCACTGATGAGATTGTCTATTCGCTGTGTGGTGGTCCCGCTCATACCTATACTGCAGGTAATATGAGTGGTGGTTTTTGGTAGCTCAATAGCTTCAGCTTCTACCACCTTTCTAAAATCATCAAGCCGCTCATAAGCCTCTCTAAAGGGCGTGTCTGGTAGGTAAATACAAAACTCTTCACCGCCGAATCTAGAAATAATTTCGTCTGGAAAATAGAACTCTATCAATGCGGCAACTGCCTTAAGTACGGCATCACCCGCATCGTGGCCGTGGGTATCGTTGATAGACTTAAAGAAATCAAGATCGATAAGTGCCAATGCGTGCTCATCTGAAAGCTGCTGATGCTGCATAGTAACGGTATAAAAGAAATGTCTTCTATTTGGTAAACCCGTCAAATAGTCGGTATTTGCAGCGCGTCTAATGGCTTCAACATTCTCAATGTATTCCACGTTTTGCATAACCCGGCACAAAAACTCTTCGTGGCAATAGGGTATCCGCAAAAAGTCATTTGCTCCGCTTTTGATAAAGTGCGCCGACATTAGCATGCCTTGGCCGCCAGCAATGCCCATTATAGCCAGTTGCTCTTTTGAAAATGCTTTTCGCAAACTCGCCACAAATACCGTGCCCGACATATCGGGAAGCGTGTTGTCTGTAATAACCAATCTAATATGCTTGTGGTCGGAAAGGGCACTCATGGCTTCACTTGCTGTAATGCACTCATAAACAACGAAGTTGTGGCGTTCAAGCAGGGAAAGCGTTCGGGTCCGCTGTACCCTGTTGGTACTTACAACCACAACGCCAGTAGATTTGTTTTTCTCAAGCCTTGCTATAAGGCGGATGAGATAATCGTAATTTTGCGCGTTCTCTTTGGGAATATAGTCGACAACGTCCCGCTCGAGCACTTTGTCTCGAATGAGCGTGTCTAAACTTTCCGTGGTGGCAATAGTAGGAATGTATGCGTTAATGGCAAAGTCGATAGCTTCGCCCTTCGGTGCGTCTGGCAAAGAATAAGCAATAATAGCGCATAAGAAAGTTTCGGGTGTGTTTTGTGCAAAACGAGCGCGCCCTTCCATAAGCGAGGTAGCACCGACAGGGGTTAAGCCTGCACGCCTCACCAGCCTCGATATAATTTCAAGGTTGTTATCGCCATTTTCAATGACCAGCACATGTTGCTGCATATAATCCAACTTAGATACAGGCTACCTTGCCGTGTTAGTACTACGCTTTATCCAGTTTTGCGTAGGCGAGAACCAGCCACTTACTGCCAAATTCATCAAAGTTGACTTGCACGCGCGCGTGCTCACCGCTGCCTTCATAATTCAGCACAATACCCTCACCAAACTTGCGATGCACCACACGTTCGCCCAACTTAAAGCCGGTTTCTTCAAATGACGCATGAGACGTCATTGGGCTAAATCTGTTGTGCACGGGGCGCGATATCGTCGACTTTAGCCGAACCTCTTCAATGCAATCATCGGGCATTTCACGAATAAAGCGCGACGCTGTATGGTATTTGTCTTGACCATATAATCTACGACTTTCGGCATAAGTGATATACAACTTTTGCATAGCCCGAGTCATACCAACATAGCAGAGACGACGCTCTTCTTCCATTCTGCCTGGTTCATCATTGGTCATTTGACTGGGGAACATGCCTTCTTCTACACCCGCTAAAAACACGAGCGGAAACTCGAGGCCTTTCGCTGTGTGTATGGTCATCATTTGCACCGCATCCTGGTCTTTATCGGCTTGTGTATCGCCCGCTTCCAACGATGCATGAGCTAAAAACGCTGCTAGCGGCGTCATTTCTTCAGCTTCATCGGGCACAATAAAGGTTTTACATGCGGTAACCAGTTCTTCCAAGTTTTCCAGGCGCGCTTGGGCTTTTTCACCGCGTTCAGACTGATACATAGCGTAGAGCCCAGACTGGCGTATTGCTTTATCTGCTTGTTGTTCAAGGGGGTCATCAACCGTTGATTGCTCAAGCTCTGTCACTAGCAACACAAAACTTTGAATGGCGTTAAGGGCACGACCTTTCAAACTGGCTTCGTTAATAAGTAGCTGGCTAGCCTGCCACATGGAACAGTTGTGAGAGCGTGCGGTCTCGCGAATTTGCGACAGCGTTTTTTCGCCAATACCGCGACTTGGTGTATTCACCACGCGCTCGAAAGCCGCATCATCGTGAGGGTGGCTTACCATGCGCATATAGCCAAGTGCATCTCTAATTTCTTGACGCTCGAAGAATCGTAGACCACCGTAAATACGATACGCCAAACCCTCGTGAAGTAACGCTTCTTCTAAAACACGAGATTGTGCGTTGTTTCTATATAAAATGGCGGTATCACTAAGCGCATGGCCCTGATTTAGCCAGTCTTTAATTTTTGATACGATAAAACGGGCTTCATCTAGTTCGTTAAACCCCGCGTACACCGAGATAAGCTCGCCCTGCTTATCTTCTGTCCACAACTCTTTACCTAAACGACCAGTATTGTTGTCGATTACCGTGTTGGCTGCTTTTAAGATGTTGCCGGTGGAACGATAATTCTGTTCTAAGCGAATGGTGGCAGGTGATTCGAAGTCTTTTAAGAAGTGCTGAATGTTGTCTACGTTAGCGCCACGCCAGCCGTAAATCGATTGGTCGTCGTCGCCAACAATCATAATATTGTTATTATCGCCGCTGCACAGCATGCGCAGCCAGGCGTATTGAATGTTGTTGGTATCTTGGAATTCGTCTACCAACACAGCTCGAAATCGACGTTGGTAATGCGCTAGCACTTCTGGATTTTTCGCCCATAGTTCGTGGGCACGAAGCAATAGTTCAGCAAAGTCTACCAGGCCAGAGCGGTCGCAGGCGTCTTGATAAGCGGTATACACTTCACGCATGGTTTTCTGAATATGATCGCCATGGGTTTCAATGTGTTGCGGGCGCAAGCCTTCGTCTTTATTGCCGTTTATGTACCACTGAATTTGACGGGGCGGATAATGCTTTTCGTCTAAGTTCATGGCTTTTAGTATGCGACGGATAAGGCGGTATTGGTCGTCTGAATCGATAATTTGAAAATTTTCAGGTAATTTCGCTTTAGCGTGATGGGCTCGTAATAAGCGATGTGCCAAGCCGTGGAAGGTGCCAATCCACATGTTGTGCAGGCTTCTGCCCATTAACGACTCTATTCGTCCGCGCATTTCTTTTGCGGCTTTATTCGTAAAGGTTACGGCTAGAATTGAGAAGGGGGCGATATTCTCGACTTCCATAAGCCATGCAATGCGATGCACCAATACCCGCGTTTTGCCACTTCCTGCGCCGGCCAAAACAAGCGCGTTTGAAAGTGGTGCTGCTACAGCCTCACGCTGTTTGTCGTTTAGCTCATCTAGCAGTCTGGATACATCCATAGTGTGGCACCTATTATCTTATTTCATATACAAATTAAACGCGCCGCTATTATGCCAGCTGCCTGTTAATTTATACAGTCCAGTTTTGCGCGTTTAAAATGCAGTTTTAAGTGTTCTTAAATGGAATAACTAATACGAAATTGTTTAGCTTTGTTGATCGAAAAAACTTCACCTTGGGTACTAGTGTTATATTGATATTCTGTAATCTCAGGTAAACTCTGAGTCCTACACTCGGTTCTTCAAACGTTTTGCGCTTTTAGGCAAAGACAATCGTTTATGACGTCTGCGATATACACCAACAGGAAATGCCATGACTTCTCTTTCTATGCCCATCGATTTTTGGTCAACCTTGAAACAAGAAGCAAAAGTAGTCGCTGATAACGAACCCTTGTTATCGAGCTATGTTCACGCCAGTGTATTGGCTCACCATAACTTTGAGTCGTGCTTAAGTTTTATTTTATCTAACAAAATGGCCGACGATGTTATGCCTGCATTAGCTATTCGTGAGGTGTTTGACGAGGCTTATTTGTTAGAGCCTGGCATTAGCGAGGCAGCAATGGCAGATATTTTAGCGATAAAAGCTCGCGACGCTGCTGTTGATGACTATCTTACGCCATTGCTCCATTTTAAAGGCTTTCACGCGGTGCAGGTTCACCGAATGGCACATTATTTGTGGATGAATAATCGTCACCAGCTAGCGCTTTTCCTTCAAAGCCGTAACTCGGCAAGCTTCAGCGTAGACATCCATCCGGCTGCACAAATTGGTAAAGGCGTTATGTTCGACCACGCCACCGGCATTGTTGTAGGTGAAACAGCCGTGATAGAAGACAATGTGTCACTTCTTCAAAGCGTGACACTAGGCGGTACGGGTAACGAGTCTGGCGACCGCCACCCTAAAATTCGACAGGGTGTGCTAGTGGGCGCTGGTGCAAAAATACTGGGTAATATTGAAATTGGCGAGGGCTCTAAAGTAGGCGCCGGCAGTGTGGTGCTAAATAACGTTCCGCCCCACGTTACCGTAGTAGGTGTACCGGCAAAAGTAGTAGGTCGGCCCATTTGCCAAAACCCCTGCGAGTCTATGCAGCAAAATGTGCTAGAAGACAATGCTTAAAGAGGACAACGTCTAAAGAAGACAACACCTAAAGAGGATAACGCTTAACACCTATCTTATGCTGATCTGGCATTAGCCCATTAGCGTGGCTGTTTGTTATTCACAGAAATAAGCGAGGTCAGATAAACTGCTTAGCGCAACGTGAGGCAGTACCGACACCGGCTCATTGTGTAAATCCATGGGCCGATTGCAGGCGAACCAAGCGGCTTGGAAGTTTGCGTTCACTGCGCCCAACACATCCTTAACAAGATTATCTCCCACATGTAAAATATGGCTAGCTGGTAGTTCTAACAGTGCTGCTGCCTCGTTAAACATGCCTACTGCCGGCTTCATAGGGCGTGTCAGGCTTGCGTGCAAGATAGTGTCAAAATAGGGCGTAATCCCTATTTTATCCGCATCAACATTGCCATTGGTTATGCCAATAAGCGGCATGCGTGTGCTTAGGTGTTGAAGAATGTGGTGCACATCTGGCGCTAGCGTCAAATTGCTTCGCGCATCATAAAAACAGTTAAAACAGGCTTCTACTTCCTGCTTGAGCTGACTGTTGTGACTGTCATCGTTAGCTATTTCAACGCAAAGTGTACTTGAGTTTTTGCCTGACAGCGCTGCAGTAAGTATAACTTTGCGCAGTTGCCCCATGTCAGATCCCAAGCGAGGGTCTAGTTTAATTGCGGCACATTTTAAATCATACCAGTTACGGGGTGAAAGCGTGGCCGCATGAGGGTGGTGCTCGGCTAAGTGAGCAGCTAACGCGGCCTCAGCCTGTCTTATAACCGGTTCATTATCGTAAAGCGTATCGTCAAGATCGAAGGTCATGGCCTTCACCTTGTTAACGGGTTTAAAAAACTGCATAAACTAGCTAGCCTTAATATTGTGTGTCTATTTGTCGTTTTTACTTTTATGTGCACGGGGGTGGGCAGCGTCGTAAACATTCGCAAGATGCTGAAAGTCGAGATGCGTGTAAACTTGTGTAGTAGACAAATTTGCGTGCCCTAGCAACTCTTGAACGGCTCGTAAGTCGCCGCTTGATTCTAGTACGTGGGTAGCAAAGGAATGGCGCAGTTTGTGAGGGCTGACTTTCTGCGAAATTGATTGGGTTTGTGCCATTTTATCCAGTCTGTTAGCAACCTGCCGATTTGATATCCGGGTTTTGCGTTTGCTTACGAACACGGCACTTTCATAAGGAGATGCATAGGCTGGCCTAGCCTTTAACCAGGCATTAAGTGCTTTTTGTGCGTGTCTACCAAGTGGGAGTATTCTCTGCTTACTGCCTTTGCCCGTTACCCTAATCGTACCGTCTTTTAGGCAGTCGGCAAGGTCAAGCCCTGTCAACTCATTCAACCGCAATCCACAGCCGTACATTAACTCAAACATGGCGTTGTCGCGCAGTTGCATGCCCTCGTCATCTTCACTGCCTGTTTGTGCGCCGAGCAACTGCTGCATTTCATCCACACTAAGTTGTTTAGGTAAAGGCTTGCCTTGCTTGGGTGCTTGGATACCTTCTAATGGGTTGCTGAAAAGCTGCTGATGCTCAATAAGGTAATGGCAAAATGTGCGCAGTGCTGAGAGGCGAAGCGCAATACTTCGCGCGCTGTGCCCCGACATTTTTCCATCGGCCATCACACGTTTTATGTCGCTAGGCGTTAGCCCAGACCATTCGTGTAGATTCAATAGTTTGGCTACTTCGGTTAGCTGGCGGCTGTAATTTTTAACCGTATGGCCAGAGAGTCCGCGCTCTACCTGCAAATGCAATAAAAATTTATCAAGCCAGTGTTGGCATGCGTCACTGATTAGGTTTTGAGAAGAGTTTTGCGATGCGTCGTGAGACACAGAAATTAGTACCCCATCATGTCGGGTAAGATAATGTTGAGTACCTGCTGTAGCTGCTGAAGTAATAGCGTGTCCATATCAGGCGTGAAATGACTGGCGTCGCTGCTGCTTATTCCTAAAATGCCAAGGTCGCGGTTATCACCAAGAATCATCAGAGCCACTGACTCTGCGCTACTTTCTCCAAACAACAATTGACGCTCGTGCTGCGAAAGACGTCCGAAAAAGAAGTTAGACTGTTTAAACCGCTTTTCGGTAAACAATCGCTGTTGTAATTCGGGGATCGCATGGGGGCCTTTAAAGCTTTTGATGACCGCTGAAGATAGCTGCAAACGCTCTTGCAAGACATCCTCAAGAGTAAACTGAACCTCGGCAACGCTTTCGCAGCGCAGAAGTTGAACGTTTAGGTCTGTGTAAACGCGGTATATTTTCTCGTTTTGTTTGGCGATAGACACCAATTGGTTGAGCTTGAGGTTAAGCTGACGCACTTTTTTTCTCAGTTGCTCACCCTGAATTTCAACTAACGACACGCTGCCTTTCTGCTCGTGTGGAAACTTTATCTTTTCAAGGAGTTCTGGATATTGCACGAAAAGCTCGGGGTTTTCTAACAAGTAATCGCGCACCTGCGCTGGAGTGAGCGCCGAGGTGTCGTTAAAGGGCTCAATAATTTGAGTGGCGTTAGATTGCCCGAGTAATTCGCTCATATTGTTATTTGTCCGTCGTATACGTGTTCAGCAGGCCCTGTCATTTTCATCACGCTATCTGGCCCTGGCCAGCGAATTCGCAAGCTGCCGCCAGGCAAATCTACCCGCACATCTTTTCCTAATTTACCTTGTATTTGACCAATTGCAACTGCCGCGCATGCGCCGCTGCCACAGGCCAAAGTTTCCCCTGAGCCGCGCTCAAATACACGAAGCTTAATGTGTGATTCGTTGATTACCTGCATAAAGCCAACATTAACGCCTTCTGGAAACCGCTCATGCTTCTCTACCGCTGGGCCAATCTCGTGGACTAGTGCCGTATCAACATCGTCCACTTCCATTACACAGTGGGGATTGCCCATAGAGGCGGCACCAATAAACAAGGTTTTATCGCCCAAGCGCAAAATATAGGTATTTTCTTGCTTGTTGGCCTTAAGGGGCACAGAGGCGGGTTCGAACATAGGCTTGCCCATATTCACGGTAACCTGGCCATCTTTCTCAAGATACAGCACCATTTTCCCGGCTTTTGTGCTTACTACAATTTTGTTGCGACTGATGAGCCCGTGTTGCCTCACGAAACGTGCGAAACAGCGAGCGCCGTTGCCACACTGTTCCACTTCCGACCCATCGGCATTAAAAATGCGATAGTGAAAGTCTTGCTCTGGGTCATAAGGTGGCTCAACCATCAGTAATTGGTCGAAACCAATGCCAAAGTTCCGGTCGGCCAGCTGTTTTATTTTATCTTTTGAGAAAAATACATTTTGGGTAACGTTATCAATAACCATGAAATCGTTGCCCAAACCGTGCATTTTAGAAAATTGAACCTGCATTAACGGTGCGTCTTAATCTTATATTTGTCTCTAGTTTACGGAAGTTTGTGCTCACCTTTCCAGAGATCTTTTTGAATTTCTCGCTCGCGTACAACAATAGCCGTTTCACCATCGGCCATAATCTCGGCTGGGCGACAGCGACTATTGTAGTTTGAGGCCATAACAAAACCATAGGCGCCCGCACTGCGAACTGCCAGTAAATCGGTAGGTTTTATGGCAAGCGTTCTATCTTTACCGATAAAGTCACCGGTTTCGCACACCGGGCCAACGACATCATATGTGTTGGGTTCGGCGTCGCTGTGCTCTTGTACGGGAATAATGTTTTGCCATGCTGAATACAACGCAGGGCGAAGTAAATCGTTCATCGCAGCGTCTACAATGGCGAAACTTTTTTCTTCGCCTTGTTTGATAAACTCAACTTCAGTAACCAATATGCCTGCATTCGCAGCAATGGCACGACCTGGCTCGAGAATGAGTTTTAACGACTCGCGGCCTACCATTTTTTCGGCCATGGCTACAGCATACGCTCTGGGGTGAGGAGGTTCTTCATCGTTATAAGTAACGCCTAAACCACCGCCCACATCGAGATGTTCGATAATAATATTGCGCTCGGCAAGCTCGTCTATGAGCACAAGTAGGCGCTCTAGTGCATCAACAAATGGGCCAATTTCAGTTAGCTGAGAGCCTATGTGACAGTCCATGCCTACTACATTCAGGTTGGGCAATGAGGCCGCTAATTCGTAGGTGGCTAGTGCATTTTCTCGTGCAATACCAAATTTGTTTGCCTTCAGCCCAGTAGAGATATAAGGATGAGTTTTTGCATCGACATCGGGATTAATGCGAAGCGAAATAGGAGCTTTAACGCCTAACTCACCGGCCACTTCGTTTATGCGATGTAATTCAGGCTCTGACTCTACGTTAAAGCACATTATACCCTGCTGCAGTGCATATCGTATTTCGTCATGCTTCTTGCCTACGCCTGAAAAGACAACCTTGTTGGCGCTGCCTCCGGCTTCAATAACTCTGGCCAGTTCGCCAGCAGAAACAATATCAAAACCGGAACCAAGTTTTGCCAATACACTCAATACGCCTATGTTTGAGTTAGCTTTAACGGCATAGCAAATGAGGTGTGGGTGGTCGCCTATAGCATCGTTAAATGCATGCCAATGACGCTCTAGTGTTGCCCGTGAATAAATATAAACTGGTGTGCCGTGCTCGGCTGCAATGTCGGAAACGGCAACGTCTTCAGCGAAAAGCTGACCTTGCTTGTAGGCAAAGTAATCCACTAGTTAGTCTCTCCAGATATAGAGGCAGGTGCAGTACTTTTTGTGTTGGGCCCTTGCTCAGAATCGCCTTGGGTGGCGCTTGAGGGCGGGGGCGAATTTTGCGTTGGGGCGTCTGGAATGTACAGCGCTCCTTTATAACCACAACCGCTTAATGCAGTAAGGGTAAGCAGAAAAACAGCCAACTTATTAAGCACAGAAAATCCCGCAATGAATACGATAAATGCCGCTATCATCGCATTGCGGTATTAAATTGCAAGAGACAATAAACGTTCTCGCGTTTTATCTCCGTATTGGACGTGTTTCCATAGGGTTTCACACAGGGTTTTGGTGTCTGAATAGTTACCTTGCTTTATCCAGTCTATAAGCAAATTGGCGTTATCTGGAAAGGTTATAGGCTCATTTTCAGGCGAGGATAACCATTCTTCAAGTACGTCGGTGTCTAGCTGAAATAATGGCTGGCACAATTTGAGGCTATCAAGCATAAATACATTGGATAGTTGTTCGAACTGCCCATGAAGAGGCTTTATCAATAGCTTTTTACCTAACTGCAACGCTTCGCTTGATAACTCAAACCCGCCGTTGGCTACAACACCTCCACAGCTTTGCAACGCTCTATGAAAGTGGACTTTTGATGTGGGATTCCACTGTATATGCCCTTCAGTGCTGGCTTGTTCAATATCAGGGTGAAAACAAACAAAGGTTTGGTCGGCCAGTGGCTCTAGCATATCTCTAATATCATCGATGTTTTCAAAAGGCAGATAAACCAGAATATGATTAGATTTGCTGTGCGATATCGCCTTATCAACAACGAAAGGCGGAATGATGGGCTGGTTGAAATGATACCAATGTACACCAATTTTGTGTTTTGTTGGTGCAAATGTTGCCATTAGTGCGGTGTCGAACATCGAGTTACCGCTTTTGGGTACATTATAAGCAAATGCTGCCTGGTGACTTATTGATATCGAAGGCAAGCCCTGGCGTTTGGCGGCCCATGCAGTGACAGGTTCGAAGTCGTTGATCAGCAAATCATATTGACTGGTGTTGAAGCGTTTAACATCACCGATAAACTGACGGATGTTGGCTTGCTTAACCGTATCCCATTTTCTGACTTTGCCGTCTTTGTAGATAAAACTTAAACCCGTTAGCGTTTGGTAGTTACCAAAAACTTCCATATCGAAATAGCGCTCGGGTGCTCTACCCGAAAAGACAAAATCGACATCTATGTCGTTTCGCTGTGCAAATGCTGCAGCCATGATCCGCGCTCGGGCAATATGGCCATTGCCGGTGCCCTGCACACCATAAAGTAGTTTCATATTATACCATATATGGACCCTCTCCGATTGCAAGACACCGTGTTGACTTATTAACGTGATTCATTGCTGCCATATATTCGGCTTTTTCATGAAGTCATTTGACTTCTAGCCTTGATGGTTGTTCGCACCTTGTTGTCTCATCAATCCGGCGGCCTCGAAGGCCATTGGTATAAACTGATTTGAACAAGATGGTTATGAACCGTTAATCATCAGTACATTGTCTTTTTGCAATATGTTGATAGGCTTCCTGTTTTAGATTATTTACTTAACTTTGGTTTGGGTTTCATCGGCTAAGCCGCTGCTTTATTTATCAGTCCCGGCTGATAATCCTGTTGGTAATGCAGCATAGCCCAGGCCATTCTTACCATTTTGTTAGCCAGTGCGACGCACGCCTTGTTAAAGCTCATGCGGGCTAAACATGCCCGACACCACTGACTCACGTTATCGGTTTTATCTCCAATATGGCGCAAGGCGGCTCTGGCTCCGTTAATCATCTGGGTGCGTAAATACGTGTTCCCTCGCTTGCTAATACCTAACAACCTCGGGTTATCTCCCGTTGTATGTTGTTTGGGCACTACACCTAACCAAGCGGCTAAATGTCGGCCGCTATTAAAAGCCTGGCCTTGTCCAATGCCTGCATATAACGCGGTAGCAATCAATGGCCCGATTCCTGTCATGCTCATTAAACGCTCGCATACAGGCTGGCTTTGTGAGAACGCTTTCAACTCCTTGTCCATTTCTTTTATGCGCTCCCGCAGTTCCCGCAAATCATTGAGTAAGCCTTGAAACTGTCGGCGAGCTAGCATACTCAATCCATTGTCAGCCTCTTCCAGGGTAAAAGGCAGTTCTTTCACCAAAGCCGCTACACCCCGTGCATACACAATACCGTATTCGCTCAACAAGCCTCTTATCTGATTACTCAACGCCGTTTGCTGCGCTATCATACGCTCTCTAATCCGATGCATAAGCTGGACATCTTGTTGTTCCTGAGACTTAAACGGCACAAATCGCATCCCTTCGCGTTGTGAAGCCTCGGCTATCGCCTCTGCATCATTGTAATCATGTTTATTGCCTTTTCGGTATGCTACAACGTATTGCGGTGCTATCGCTTTGACTTCATGCCCGGCTTTCGTCAATTCCCTGCACCAGTAATGGCAACTTCCACAGGCTTCCATCACTACAATGCTTGGCTCCAGATGACTAAAATAGGACAACATCTGGTGACGCCTTAACTTCTTCTTTCTGAGCACTCTGCCTGATTGATTCATAAAAACTAAATGAAAAACAGACTTGGCGATATCAAGACCTATTGTTATCTTATTCATGTGACCCTCTTCTTCTTGATAGTGATTTGAATAACTCTATCTTGGCTCATTTGAAGCCTTTATGGGAGGAGAGGGTCCATACCATTAATATTGTCGTGCTTAAGAATGCTATCGCAACACCAAGCAAGGCTCCTGCAACAACATCTGATGGATAATGCACACCGAGGAGCACTCTCGATAAACCAATAAGCGCAGCCCAACTGTAAACCAGTACAGAAAATGACGGATAAAAATGCGCAACGATACTGGCCATGAGCCACGCTGCCGCAGTGTGCCCAGAAGGAAGAGAGAATTTGTCTGAGGGCGTAATATGTGCACTAAAGTTGGTTAAGAAATCGCAGGGGCGAGGGCGCTTAAAGGTTTTTTTCAGCAATACATAAATAGGAAGCTCTAGGGCGTATGCCATTAGCGCGGTGTACAAAAATATCTCACCGTGTTGGGGCTCAAATGCCCACAGCAACGCACCAATAACAAGATATAAATAACCATCGCCGGTTTTAGATAGCCATACAATAGCGCGACAGTCTCTTTTTTGAGTCAGTCTATATAGCCGGTAAAATAAGTCTGTATCGTATTTAGTCAAGGATTTCATGGGTTAGACCCTGTCCTCTATTGGTTGCTTATCGAACACGTTAAAGGGCTTCTGTGACTGATGGGTGACAGAAAGAAGAAACATTTCTTACAATGTGAGACTGGTAGGCTTGAGATGTTTTTCGTATCACCTGACCACTTTTAAAGGGTAGCTGCTCACATTAAGGCGATATATGTAAAGCAATATGCGTGCTCATTTTGGTTTAGAAGCGGTTCCGGGTAGAGCTTTAATCAATTTGTTACTGGTCTTTCAGTTTGCGTACAGTGAAATGCAAATAATGAGCGAAAAGAATTTAATCAAACCGACTAAAACAAGCATTTTCAACGCTAAAATTAGTGCTATGCTAGAGAGATAGAGCACCATATGAATATTCATCCGAATACTCAATTAAACAAACTAACCTAAGGCAGGGCCATGGAATACAACACTTCAGAATTATGCGACTTGTTTGCAGACAGCGTGGATGTGGTAGATCCTATTTTTGCGAGCTTTGGTGGGCGATATTCCTTTGGCGGTGAAATTACAACGATTAAGTGTTTTGAAGATAGAGGCTTAGTCGACCGCGTGCTTGCTCAACCTGGTGGTGGAAAAGTACTGCTCATCGATGGCGGTGGCTCTACGCGCAGGGCTCTGTTTGATGCAACTTCTGCACAAATTGCTATCGATAACGATTGGGAAGGTGTGGTGTGTTACGGCAGTGTGCGAGAGATAGATAGCCTAGCCGAGCTGGATATAGGTGTATTAGCGGTGGCTGCTATTCCGGTAAACGCAGACTCAGAAAGCATTGGTGATGTAGATATTCCGGTTAATTTTGGCGGCGTTACCTTTTTGCCAGAAGATCATCTCTATGCAGATAGTACAGGGGTTATTCTGTCGCCAGAACCGCTAGATTTAGACTAGGTCAACACGCACAAGCGCTATTGGTTCGGTGGCCTTGATTCATTTAGTTCGTTTCATTTAGTTCGATAAGACAATCGATGAGTGCAGAGCGCCGCGACTATTACGACTACAAAGAAAAAGACCCTATTTAAGCGTGCTAAATAGGGTCTTTTTTGTGCTATTTATTTGCTGCTCTCAAACACTTCATTAAGATACATGGCCATACGTATTCCAGCCATTTGTAAGCGGCGTTTTACTGTTGGCAAATGATTATAGAGGTAGTCGTAGCTCATTTTGTTAGCGTCATCAGGGTATATGGTGTCGCGAATGCTTGCGCTTTCTTCTATCCATACATAGGGGTCGGTTGAAGCCCAATTGCGAATATCCTCAGCGGTAATTTTTTCAGTTAACCACGTGGTCCACTCGGTATAAGACAGGGCGCGCTGATCTAACATTTGCGAATCCCACACTCTATGCAAATTAGAGTCTTGCCAGAAGAAGCGAACTTTCACATCGTTTCCACCGCGATCTGTACCATTACCAGCATGAAGTGGCTGATGTAAATCACCAATTATATGAACGATGAATCTCAGCGCTAAACGCTTTTCATCGTTGCTGGCAGTGTCGCTTTTCAAGGTTTTTGTAAACTCGGCTAACGCGCTAAATGCGTCTCCCTGAGATGGTGCACCGACTTCCACATAGGTTTTTCCTTCAGGTACCGTGACATAGTGCCAAGGGTTAGCGGTTTTCTGCCAAAACTCACTGGGATTAGAGCGCATTTCATCGGCGTGGGTAGACGCTTCGGCTAACGAGCCATTAGGCAGTAACTCCATAAGTGCAGCATGAGAAAGGGGGCTTAAATATTGCTCTGCAATAGCACCCGTTACACGGTGGCCAGTTTGTCCCCACCCAAATGCCGGCGTGGCCACACACATTGTTAACAGTGCACTTAATGCCACTGCGCAAGTCCTATTTGCTAATGCAAACATAGTTATTCCTCTGAATGTTTTGATGATTGGTAGCCCCAGCGAGCCACCAATGATTGTTCTATACCTAAATGATCTAATATGCGCGCCACAACAAAATCC
Source organism: Alteromonas sp. MB-3u-76 (assembly GCF_002831605.1). NCBI lineage: Bacteria > Pseudomonadati > Pseudomonadota > Gammaproteobacteria > Alteromonadales > Alteromonadaceae > Alteromonas > Alteromonas sp. MB-3u-76. The sequence continues at coordinate 240,901 of NZ_CP025115.1, forward strand.
ACCAAGTCATCAATGGTTTTCGGGTTGTGATAAAAACCCGGCGCTGCTGGCATTATTGTGGCACCCATTTGTGACAGTTTTAACATATTTTCTAGATGAATAGAGGATAGCGGCATTTCCCGAGGAACTAGAATAAGTTGTCCACGTTCTTTTAACACTACATCAGCGGCCCGTTCTATAAGGTTGTCACTAGCGCCTATGGATATGGCTGAAAGCGTACCCGTAGAACAGGGGCATACCACCATTTTAGCTGGAGCAGCAGAGCCTGACGCAACAGGCGAAAACCACTCTTCTTTGCCAAATACTTTAATTTGGTCTGGTTTACCGCCACAGTGCTCAGTAAAAAAAGCTGCAGCATCTTCCGGGCGTGAGGGAATTTTGACATTTTCTTCGGTGGCAAACACTACTTTGGCCGCCGATGAAATCAGCACATAAACCTGATAATCAGCTTTTACCAAAGACTGTAAAAGTGTTAATGCATATGGGGCACCCGAAGCGCCGGTAATAGCAAGTGTGACTTGCTTGTCATGTTTCATGTTTTTGCCCTGTTATGATTTTTTATTAAGCGCATGAAGTAGACGCTCATGAATACCTTCAAAGCCACCATTACTCATCACCAGAATATGATCGCCTGGCTGTGCTACGGTGATAAGAGATTGAACGATCTGTTCTACCTCATTAAAACACTGTGAGGGAACTACACTTTGTGTAGCAGCATCGGTTAGCGACCAGCCCATTGCTTTGGGTTCGTATAGAAAAACATGGTCGGCTTGCTGCCATGAGTTTGCCAACGTATCTTTATGAATGCCCATTTTCATAGTATTAGAGCGAGGCTCTAATACGGCCAAAATGCGCTGATTACCTACTTTATTGCGAAGCCCCTCAAGGGTTGTGGCTATCGCTGTGGGGTGATGCGCAAAATCGTCGTAAACCGTAATATCATTAACCACACCTTTTACTTCCATACGGCGCTTCACATTTTTAAAGTGAGCAAGCGCTTCAATAGCATCATTTAGGGTTACGCCTGCATGATGCGCAGCAGCAATAGCCATTAGGGCATTGTCGACATTGTGTTTGCCCAGAAGCGACCACGAAACTCGGCCTGCTACAACACCGTTATGAATAACATCAAACACGCTTCCATCTTTGTTAACGAGTTCGCTATCCCACTGTTTACCCAGACATTGACGAGGTGTCCAACAGCCTTGCTGTAAGGTGTCTTCAATAGCGGGGATGTTTGAAGGACTCAGTATTAAGCCATTTTCCGGCACCATTCTCACCAAGTGATGGAACTGTGTTTGTATGGCAGCTAGGTTAGGAAAAATATCTGCATGGTCAAACTCAAGGTTGTTAATAACCAGAGTTTTTGGGCGGTAATGCACAAATTTAGAGCGCTTATCAAAAAAGGCACTGTCGTATTCATCAGCTTCGATAACAAAGAAGGGCCCCTCGCCAATACGCGCAGACACGCCGAAGTTTTCCGGTACGCCACCAATAAGGTATCCAGGTTTCAGCCCAGTATATTCTAAAATCCAAGCAACCATGCTGCTGGTGGTAGTTTTGCCGTGGGTGCCAGATAGACCGATAACCCATCTGTCTTTTAATAAATTATCAAGCAGCCACTGGGGGCCGCTGGTGTAGGGTAAGTTACGGTTTAATACATACTCTACCGCTGGGTTACCGCGGGAGAGCGCATTTCCAATAATTACAATGTCGGGGATTGGCGCAAACTGACTTTCATCAAACCCTTGGGTTAATTCTATTCCTAGAGCTTCTAGTTGCGTACTCATAGGTGGATAAACATTAGTATCTGAGCCTGTCACCTTGTGGCCCAGTGACTTTGCAATAGCAGCAATACCGCCCATAAAGCTGCCGCAGATACCTAATATATGTACGTGCATAGCGCGTTCTCGTCATTATTATTTATTACAGCGTACTTTATCAGAACCGCCATAAAGATGGATAACTCAATTTCTTTAGTAAAGGAAACAGGCGCGTTGTACTAGGCACAGTTTTTGGGCAAAGTTTTTGAGACAGGCATGTTAAAAAGCTTTTTGAGACAGGCATAATTAGTAAGTTAAAGAGACAGTCACAAAATTTTTAAGAAGAAAGTTATGATGACAGTCATGATAAAGAGAAACTGGTATGGTGACTGTCTCGATAAGAAATTTGGTATGGTGTGTGAATGTTTTTGTAAGTTGAAAGGTAACCGTGTTCTATTTCTGTGTGAACATGGTTACAATTAAAACGATGTCACATTCTCCACATTGAACTTGCAAGTTTCCTTTTATAAGGCCGCATATTGGCTTTATAAGGTTGCTTCTACAACGGGCGATAATGACTCAGCCTCACGTTATCCATGATGGAAGACGACAAAAATAAGTAATAAATAGTAACAAGCAGTAAGCCAGTGATAAAACTGTGCGTCTTGTGACGATAAACCCTACACTCAAATAAAGGCCTATAATAAATGAAACGCTTAAACTCTCAGTTGCAACAAGACGGTGCACCGCTTGAGCTAATCCTGCTCATTCGAACCCTGTTGGCAGGTTGTAAAGAAATTTCATTCCGTGTGAGTCAAGGAGCGCTAGCTGGCGTTCTTGGTTCTACGCTTTCAGAAAATGTGCAGGGTGAAACTCAAAAGAAGCTCGACGTTATCTCTAACCATATTTTAAAAGATACATTAAGAGAGTCTGGCTACGTCAAAGCAATATCCTCTGAAGAAGAAGACGATGTAGTACCCTGTAACCCAGAAGGGAAATACCTAGTTAGCTTCGACCCTCTCGATGGCTCATCGAATACTGAAATTAACAGTTTAATTGGTACAATTTTTTCCATTACTCACGCGCCCCAGTGGATGGAGCCCAACGACCCATCTGCTTTTCTTCAGCCCGGCACGCAAATGGTGGCCGCAGGGTACGTACTTTACGGGCCATCTACTATGCTTGCGCTTACTACTGGTCGCGGAACGCATATATACACGCTAGATAAAACCCACGGTGGTTTTCTATTAACCCATCCAAACATTGAAGTGCCAGCGCAGACCTCTGAATTCTCAATCAATGCGTCTAATCAACGTCATTGGGAACCTTCAATGCAAGCTTATATTGCCGACCTACTAGCGGGTAAAGACGGTCCTCGTGGCAAAAATTACAACATGCGTTGGGTAGCTGCCATGGTTGGTGATATTCACAGACTACTGTGTCGAGGCGGGATATTTATGTACCCTTTCGATAACCGCGACCCGTCTAAACCTGGCAAGTTGCGTTTGCTTTATGAAGCGAACCCCATGGCTTTTCTTATGGAGCAGGCAGGTGGTAAAGCCGAAACAGGCAACGGTCGCATACTAGAAGTTATGCCAGAAGAAATACATCAGCGTGTTCCATGCATTATTGGGTCGAGTGAAGAAGTGGAAATGTGTGTGAGTTACGCTGAAAAAGCGAAATAGTTGACAAAAAAGCGGCAAAATAGCTTAGTTTGTTGAGACATCAGTCTTAAACCATTTTTATTTTGCTGCTGTCGCCGTATACTTACGGGCAAAATTTTTAATCTATTACTGTAAGGACAATAGAATGAGCTTGAGCGCAGTTCCTGCTGGCAAAAATCTGCCTGAAGAAGTAAATGTAATTATCGAGATCCCAGCCCATGCTGACCCGGTAAAATACGAAGTAGATAAAGACACTGGTGCTTTATACGTAGATCGCTTTATGGCTACTTGTATGCATTATCCAACCAATTATGGTTATGTTAACAACACTTTGTCTGAAGATGGCGACCCTGTTGATGTTTTGGTAATGACGCCGTTCCCTCTTCTAGCGGGTTCAGTAATTAAGTGCCGTCCTGTTGGCGTGCTTAACATGACCGATGAGTCGGGTAAAGATGCGAAAGTGCTTGCTGTTCCAATCGACAAGCTTTCTACAATTTACCGTGATGTGAAAGAGTTGGCAGACGTACCACCGTTGCTACTTAAGCAAATTGAACACTTCTTCGAGCACTACAAAGATTTAGAGCCAGGAAAGTGGGTTAAAATTGACGGGTGGGACGACGCAGCAGCCGCAAAAGCTGAAATTGTCTCAAGCGTTAAGCGTTTCGAAGCAGAATAATTCACTGATTGTGAAATTAGTGCTAAAACGGGCTGGTGATTACCAGCCCGTTTTATTTTCAGGGGAGAACAATGGTTACTTCAAAAGTTAAGTCATTTTTTACGCTATGTATATTAACAACCAGTGTTCTATTGTCTGCTTTTTCAGTGCAGGCAGAAAGTGAACCCGTGGAAGTGTATTGGGAAGACTTAGTGCCTCCGGGTTTTAACGAGTTAGCGCCCCCTGCTGTTCAGCATAACGGTGAAATGAGTCAGCTTCAGCCTGATGCGCCAGTAGTAGAGAGCTATGACGGCAAGCGCGTTAAGATCCCGGGCTTTGTTGTTCCGCTTGAAGGCACCGCAGAGCTTACAACTGAGTTTTTATTGGTGCCTTATTTTGGCGCTTGCATACATGTTCCACCGCCAGCGTCCAATCAAATAGTGTACGTTAAATTTGAAAGCGGCATTCCTATCGATAATATTTATGATGCTATATGGGTAACAGGGGAGTTATCTACTGATGGATGGAAAGGCGATATCGCTTCAGTGGGTTATCGCCTAAAAGGTGAAGCTATCGAAGGGTTTTAGCCCTTCGATATTCTGCGATTAAATAACGAGTCAATCGCACTAACCCTGGGTATAAATGTGCTCAGCTCGGTTAAACAAAAGCCATGACGTTAGAATATATTTATCGTTACTCTTTGGTATTTGCCCGCGGTGTGTATGGGTAAAGTACGCAGGAGCAATTACCATTCTTCCTGCTTTTGGCTTTACTGAACGGTTTTGATAATAAAAATCGGTTTCTCCGCCCTCATCCACATCATTAAGATAAAACATAAACAGCATAACTCGGTGCAGAGCATCGTTGTGCTGTAGTTGAGGATAGACTTCTGAATGCCAGTAAGGGTAACCGCCATTCCCTGCGGTGTAACGCTGTGCATTGACATCGCCCACGCGAAACAAGTAATTCACTAAATTAGCTAAGTTGGGTTTGCCCACTTCCTCAAAGTTCTCACCGGTAAGTTTAACCGGCTCACCTGTTTTCGGGTGTTTTACGGTAAGCCCTATTGGCCCTACTAACGCAAAATAGTACTTTTCAATATAGGCCACTAGTTGTTTACCGGTGTGCTGCATTACCTGCTGAAACAAATCTTGAAATTCGTTGTTATGGCTTATCGAAACATCGGTACTACGCTTTTTATCTAAATCAACACCGCCGCCAGTGCGGCCTTGGCTTAAATTAGGGCTGCTTTCGAATCGCTCTATTAGCTGAGTACATAACTCAGGCGGTAAAACGTCATCGATTACTTCTATTAAATCGCTCATTGTACTTCCCTACGGCTGTCTCTACTTTCCAGAAATATCTTTATAATGAGATTGAAGCATTGCTTTAACATCATCTGGAATAGGCGCCGAACGCTGGGTTTTATAGTCAAAATGCACCATGGTGGTAACGCCCGTGGAACATAGCTTGTCGTCTTGCCATAGCTCTTGAAACACGTCGAATGCACTGTTGCCTAGACGGCTAATGTAGGTTTTTACGGTTACGGTTTTGCCGTAGAAGATTTGAGCTAAAAACTCAACTTTGTAACTAGCTAGGATAAGAGGCCAGTTCTGTAAATCGAGTTCGGGGGTAAACATACGAAAGATAGGCTCTCGGGCCGCTTCGAACCATGCTACCAAAGCGGTATTACTTACATGCTGCAGCGCGTCGGTCTCGCAGAAACGCACGTCGAACGACGTGACTAACGGAGTTTCAGTTGTCATAAAATAGGTAAGGCTTTGTTATTTATTTTTATAGCAATCTAGCATTGCCGCGAAAAATTTTACACCGCTTTTGTACTTCTTCTAATGAGACAGGCATGTTTGCAATGCCCGATCATTTCTATCAACACCGCCACTATAAAGATCGTTACTACCAAGACAGGCATGGCTAGACCGCTATCAAGACAGTCACGACTGAGCCGCTATTAGCCTGAGCCACCAAAAAAACTGTACCTCAATACACTTTCTTTAGATGGTGTAGCACTCCAAACTGTTAGCAGCACAATTAAACGTCAGAATAGCTCGATGCCTAAAGCCCGAAAGTCTCAAATTAGCTTATCAGATACACCGTATTATCACTGCGTATCTCGTTGTGTTCGCCGCGCATTCTTATGTGGAACAGAGCACGGAAAAAGCTTCGAACACCGCCGCAAGTGGGTTGAAGACCGCATTCATGTGTTAAGTGATGTATTTGCGATAGAAGTTTGTGCTTACGCGGTAATGAGCAACCATACCCATATCGTTCTGCATGTGAATAAAGAGAAAGCGATAGCGCTCTCGACAGAAGAGGTTATTGAGCGTTGGCATTCGCTGTACAGAGGAACCTTGTTAACGCAGCAATATGCCTCTCCCATGACACGAAAAGCGCTGAGTGAGGCGCAGCGAGACACTGTAGAGCGCACCGCAGGCGTGTGGCGAGCACGACTTTATGATATCAGTTGGTTTATGCGCGCACTCAATGAGTACATAGCTCGCGCGGCTAATAAAGAAGATGAATGTACAGGACATTTTTGGGAGGGAAGATTTAAATCCCAAGCAATATTGGATGAGTCTGCACTAGCTGCCTGTATGGCCTACGTCGATTTAAACCCGGTACGCGCTAATGTAGCGAAAACGCCTGAAACCTCTAACCATACCAGCATTCAATACCGAATTCGTGCTGCGAGGGTGGGTAAAACACCGAAACGACTTATGCCTTTTGCTGGTAACCCACAGCGAGATAGGCCCCATGGCTTACCTTTCACTCTTAGCGATTACCTTCAGCTTGTGGATACAACAAGTCGATATATTCATCCAGCTAAACACGGCAAAGTAGAGAGCAATACGCCACACATTCAAGCGCGTCTTGGCATCGACGATGAAAAATGGCTGACGTTAACTACCCAGTTTGAACACTGTTTCAAGCACGCTGCGGGGAAAGTTGTGCACCTTGAACAGTACGCCCACAACCAACATCAACAGCGAGTTCATGGCCGACAAAATGCTATGCACCTCTTTGGCTAACTCCTTATTAATTGAAAAATTTTATATATCTAATTAGCACCGCTGCTGACTTTTCACTGTAAGTGCTTCATCTCTCGCTACATATTTCGACACGTTTAATATAATCAAATCGATTGCATATTTAGCTAAGTAATTATGGCTTTTTTGCATTTTAGAGGAATAGGTTAGCTGCTTTATCAATTGTTACGCCTGTGTCTTTAATGTGACTGTCTTATTAGTGGCGTATTTGGAATTCAGAGGTAGCTGCGAGGTTTGATTGTTTTTAGCATGTCTGTCTAAAAAGTATCTGCAATTTGAAAAATACGCTTTACGATTTTAAATCGCTTATTTATTCTATGTTATTGTTATTGTTATTGTTATTGGGGCGGCTTTTTTTACTATCGGTTCATTGAAAAGGCCTGTTTTGGCTGCTTTCAGTTTGTATTTTGTTGTGCTAGCTTAGTTTTTCGGTGAGGAATGCCATAAAGCTATAAAAGAGAATACACAATGGAAGTAATGAAACGCTCTTCTCAAACAATAACTGATGCGAGCTTTTTAAATGCCTGTCCTAAAATCGCTAGGGTCTGTTGATCTTTGCTGTACATATTTCACTCAGCAGTACATGGGTAGCCACATCATTGAAAATGCCAGTGATACCATGCTGGCATAATTCCTTGCTAATTTTTCATACCTCGTTGATATTGAACGATAATGCTTTATTCGAGCAAAGGCGTTTTCAACAAGGTGACGATATTTATAGAGACACCAATCAACGCTGTCTTTATCTATATCCTGACCATAGTTTCGTTTGGGTATGACTGAAGCACCACCTTTAGCTTCAATATATTTCCTCAAAGTATCACTATCGTACCCTTTGTCGCCGACGAAAATGTTAACTTCTCTTAAGTGATCAACTAGACTTTGAGCGCGAGCGATATCATTTCTCTGGCCTTCTGACAGTTCAAAATATATGGGGAGCCCGCCACTATCCACGGCTAGATGAATTTTTGTTGAGTTACCACCTCGGCTCTTTCCAATGCATTCATTATCAGTAGTAGCAGCTCCGGTACTATGCTGATGAGCTTTAATAATTGAACCGTCAGCAAAGACCCAATCGTAATCAGCTAGTTTAGCTAACTCATTGAATAACATATTCAATAAACCTTTCTTTGACCATAAATTGAATCGGCGATAAACGGCGCTCCATCTGCCAAATTCTGCCGGTAAATCACGCCAAGGAATACCGGTTCTCAGCCGGAATAATATCCCTTCAAACGTCATTCTATGTTCTGGTTTGTTGTAAATGCGGCCAGTGCTCTTCATTACTTGAAGTAGCTTTTGCCACCGCTTATCAGTTAGCATTAGTCTTGGCATTGTAGTGAGTTGTTCTTTTACTTTTGGCGAAGCAAATTATAACTCTTTACCATGCTGTTCAAAAACTAATCACGAAAGATCAACACGCCTTAGTGTCGGTCACGATATTGATGACCTCTATATCGGCTCTTTGTTTTGTTCAAAGCACGTAATTAAAAATGTCCGTTTTGTAAATTTTCTTCGCCAATTTACTTCTGAGGGATCCCCACGAATTTAGCATGTAATCTTGCTCATGCAAGCTTCAGCGGTGAGTTCATCAAGCCAGCGGATCGTCTTTTTCCACTGATGCAGGGTAAATCGCATTGAGGTGTTAAAAGCTCTCAAGCCAAGAAAGTGAAAGGATAGTACGGATTTTGTTTCGGTATTTGCCTGAAAGCGTCGATGCTTGTTACTGACAACTAATAGCATGCCCAACAGTACAGCCACTAACGAAGCCAGTGTGGTAAGCAAGACCAGAACAGTAATGCGTGTCTTGGTTGTGCTGCGATTATTTTCATACCCCAGACCAAAGCGCGTGCTTTTCATATCCCGAAAGCCTTCTTCTATTTGCATGCGCTGGCGATAAATATCGATGACTTGTTTAGATAAGTGACGATGGTAGGGCAATGACGTCGCCAGTAGCCACGGATCTCTTGCGCCATCAGCATATTTCAATGAATTGGTATCCCGTTGGCGCGAGCCATTGGCATTAAACGCTCGTCGACCTTTCGCTTTCTCTTTAACCAACACCAAGGTACAGGCAAAAGGTCGTGACTTGACGATAAGCGCGTTATCAAATCGCTTGGGCCGTGTTGTAGCCTTTAGATAAAGCTCAGCGATAGATTGCCATTCATTACCGCCATCCAGCGAATATAAATGTGGCTTTCGCACACGTCCGACAATATGCCATCTCAATGCCTGCACTTCACGAAACCACGGCGATTTGTAGCCCGCATCAGTGACAATAATGGGCTGGCAGGTATCCGGTAAGAGCGTGTGCAATATCTCTAAAAAGTCTCTATGTGTAGTCGCTTTTGCACTGGCTTTTCTATCATGCACTTCCTGATAAAGGGTAATAGGCCGCCCTTTAACGACAATTGCGGCGCGAAGTAAAAAGTGCTTTTTGCACTTATCCAAATCTGACCAGTCAACGGCAATGACAGGATGTTTACAGGTACAAAATAACCGGCAAATCATTGCATAGATAAACGGTACTTCACGCTGGAGGTGACCATTAGATAACAGCCGGTCAGCCCGCTTAATACGGTGTTTCTCATAGGCATTGGAACGGATACCGCGCCCCATACTGGTCACAGTGGCCGAACCGCTCTCAATCAAGCTTCGCACACAGGCGACAACGGCCTGTTTGCGGGTTTTATGCATTTTATGGCTGACAAAAGAGACAAGATTGTTCAATATAGAGCGTGCATTCATGGTGTTTTCTGTGTTGGTTTTTTTTGGCGAAAGATCTGATCACCAAATGCCATGAATGTTCCCTAACTCTTTGACTTTATTTTACTATTCGTGGGGATAGCTCAGAATTTACTTTCTTTTCGAGTCAATTGCCGTTCATAAAACGAAGAAGCCGGAACAATATCTAATGCAGGCTCATATCAAAACTAAACAAAACATTTCAAAGTCTCGACTATTTTTGATTCTTTCCACACTCTTAATTTTGATAGCGTTGTTTGTCGGCTTTTATCAAAGCTTAAAATCACCCGCTAGTTTAGATATTTACGAAGTGAAATTCACTCCATCTCCATCTCAATTGCGCGGAATTGGGAAAGTTGTTCCAATCAATACGCAGGTGGTAGCGGCAAACGAAGATGGTTACGTTTCTGAAATCTATGTCCATCAAGGACAAAGAGTGAAAAAGGGCGACAAGCTATTTTCGCTAACGAACCCACTTCTTATTAGAGAGTTTCGAGAGGCTGAATCTCAGGCTTTAGAAACAAGGGCAAACGTCGCATTTAGAATCAGTCAGTTAAAGCTTGAGGGGTACAAATTAGAATCCGATATCTCTGAAGCAGAGTCATTATTAAAACGGCAACAGCTAGAATATGATGCAAATAGAACTCTCCACAAAGCAGGAATAGTGTCCAGCATAAGGTATCAACAGCAAGAGCTGACACTGGCCCAGGCTAAGCTAAGCTTAGAAAGTGCCCGCAAGCAGCTGGAAATGTTTGCCGAGAATAAGGAAGAGCAAGTTGCTGCGCTTAACTTACAAAATGACTCGGCTTCTGAAAAGGTTGCTTACTATAAAGAAAGAATTAATGACTTAACTGTGAACGCGGCAATATCAGGGCTTGTGAGAGATTTAAAGCTCAGCTCTGGTCAAGCAGTTAATATTGGGCAAACGTTAGCGTCTATCGTCGATGATTCCTCATTAGTGGCGGAAATTAAAATACCACAATATTTATCCCATAAAATCAGCCTCGATAGCACTGCCAAAGTCATAAGTCCAGCGGCCACGCAAGAGGGCAAAGTTTCTTTTATCGATTCAATAGTAAGGGAAGGTGCTGTTCAAGTAACAATTGAGTTGGCCCCTGATGCTGGCAAGCAATTTTCAATTGAGCAATCTATTGAGGCGGAGATTACATCATCTGATGTTGAAATGGTGGCCTCGGTTAGTAAACCACCTAATTATAGCGATCAGATAAACTGGACTGTTTTCAAAATATACGATGGCGAAATGGTAGCAACGGACGTAAGAGTGTCTCATACGAGCAATGAGTCGCTCTTTCTATCTGGAAATTTAAAAGAAGGTGAAAATATAGCGCTAGTTCAAAATTCCTCGGAAATTGAAAACTAGCCGCTTGGTAGTCGTTACAGGGAAAAGTATGCCAGAGTTAATTCAGTTTAAAAATCTCGATTTCGTTTACCCTCATTCAACGGTACCCGCGTTAAGTGGGGTTAACATGACGATTTCAGAGGGTGATTATGTTGCCATTGTTGGTACTTCAGGATCAGGGAAAAGCACCTTACTATCTATATTGGGGCTAATTAACGAACCGAGCAGCGGACAGTATTTATTGCTTGATACCAATGTGACCGATCTCACTCAACAGTCGGTGGCAAAACTAAAAAACGCCGAAATAGGCCTAATTTTTCAAAACTTCAATCTCCTTGGCCATCTTACTGTTTATCAAAACGTGTGCTTACCCCTTACATACAATGCTAGCGTCTCAAGAAAAGAGTATCGTGAAAAAGTAGTGAGTGTCTTACAGTTAGTCGGGATGGAGGATTATTTAACGCGTTACCCTCGGGAGTTGTCGGGAGGGCAGCAACAGCGAATAGCCATCGCACGTGCGATTGTGAACGATCCTTCGCTTATTTTGGCCGACGAACCTACTGGAAACTTAGATACCTCAAATGCAGAAATCATATTTGACATTCTTGAGTCATTAAACAAAGCGGGTAAGACTATTTGCCTTATCACTCACGATATACAGTTTGCGAGAAGAGCAAAAGTCCAATACACCATTAAAGACGGTAGGCTCACTCACGCAAAAAGTGAAGTGGACAATGCATAGTTTGTCTTTCAAGCTGTCCCTTGATCTCGCATCAAACTGGTGGCTTCAATTTTCTAAACAATGGACAAATTGGTTTGGAATTTGTTTACTTGGTCTGCCAATCGCTTTTTTCGCCCAAGTGCTCTCTATTATAAGCGCCTACGAGAATCCAAGCTTTGCATCCATCAAGCATCCCGAAAGAATAGCCCAAGTAAGTTACAAGACAGCGGATACTCAGTCAGCACTACCGTTTTATCTGGCGCAAGAATTAACTCGTCCTAATGCGGGTCCAGAGAACATAAAAGGCATTACTTATCAAAAAAATGCATGGCTAAAAAGTGACGGTGTTATCAAGCGTGACGTATATGCCAGTTTCTTCTCAGGGGGGTATGAGTATCTTGGTATTTCTCCATTGAAGGGAAGCCTTGAAAAACTGGAATTTCCAAATGCTAATGAACAAATTCACGTCGCAATCTCTTACTCCCTATGGCAAGCACTTGATAAAGGTGACGATATCATCGGTGAAACTCTGCAAGTTGGGGCTGAATTGCTTATCATCAGTGCCGTTATGCCACAGGAGTTTATAGGTTTACGGCCCGGCTCAGAAACAGATTTGCTCATTCCATATGCTTACATTGAACGATTGAATGTGGGAACATTTGATGCGGTCAGCCCAGATACGTATTCCTATTTACTGACAAGTTCAGCGAATCCAGTGGCCTCTGAAAGACTTGAAGCATACTTACAACAGCAAGCATTGTTCTTTGATGACGAAAAATTAGAGATTATTGATGCTTTTGGCATTTCAGATTCTGAGTTCGTTGCCTTAAGTAGTCGTTTGGAGCGGTTGAAGTACCTCTTCTTAGTGCTTCTCATCTTTAGTGCAATTGCGTTTTTAAGTAACCTTTGTGACGATTTAGAAAAGCGCCAAAACGAACATGCGCTTAGGAAAATGATCGGAGCTAACAAGCAACAGCTTTTTGCGCAGCTTATTTTAGAGCTTCTTTTTTCCTTATCGGCGGTAGCCACAGCGGCAGTTGTTTATTACTTAATGAGCCCTGCTTATTTCAACTTTGCGGTTCCAGAATTGCAGACTGCAGTCAATAATAACTGGACTTCATTAGCAGGTATCTTAGCGGCAACCCTTCTACCTATGTTCGGTATTGCCATAGTACTGTTCTCATTACAGAAGAAGGTCTTCGCCTCATCACTTGGTCGCGGTGGAAGTGTCTCCCTCGGGGTTAAGCTTCAAGCGTTCTTTTTGCTAGCCATCATGATTTCAATAAGTTGTATAAGTATTTCCAAAAGCGTTGACCTTTCTTTGCGGCAGTATGCTTATTATCAAAAAGACAGAGGGTTTGACGAAAGTGAGCTAGAAATAGTGACATTTGATATTCCTCGCTTTGGCGGCACTTTTTATACCAATGAGCTACCAGAGCTTGTCATACAAAATATTGAGCAAATAGAAGGCATAAAACACGCGGCTATCACAACGACACCATTTTTGAAAAATCAAAACGCGTATACCTCAATTTATACGCAAGACCTTCGACCGCTTGGAGGCAAGAATAATCCGGGCGTGTTAACGTCGTTAGTGTCCCCTAACTTTTTTGAAGTGGCTGGAATAGAGCTGATAAAGGGAAATACACTGACGTGGGGAAATCGAAACCAAGCTGTAATCAGCGAGGCTTTGTATCATAAGTTTTTTGATGGGCAGACACTAAGCCAAATGAAATTGCTTATTGATACCAGCGATAATGATAAGCAAGTTATCGATGTGGTGGGTGTTGCAAATGATGTTCATTTAAACAGTATTGACGATATCGCAGAGCCTATCGTGTACCAAGTTTCTCCCACGTTATTAGGCGTAGAAAGTTTGCTGATACGCACTAAGCTGTCGTCTTTCCAAGTTGAAAAAGCGGTGGATACGGGGCTTAAAAATATAGATGCAAGGCTTAGTAATCCTACATCGAGCAATTTGGAAGCGCTAATCGACGAGCAAGAAGCCCCCCAAAGAGCGTTAATTACGACATCGTTATTAGTCACCGTTGTTTTGCTTTCAACAACAATCTTATTTTCATATAACAGCATTAATATTTTACTGATTAAATCTCAGCGAGAGATAGCGTTAAGGCTTTCTCTAGGGGCTATGGTACATGACATTGTTAAACGGGAAATGCTTGCTTACCTGATAGTAAGCTTACCAGTTGCGCTGCTGACTTTGTTTTTCTCAACGTCAATTCTGAAAGACACTCAATTTGCAGGTAGTGATGCAATTTTGCATTACGCGGGTGGATTCTCTGTTTTGCCCATCGTTGTTTTGGTTACATTTTTATTTGGCGTTCAGCGGACTAAGAAAGTCAGTTGGCAGGCGTTAACTTAAGGAGAAATAATGAAATACTTACTATATGGAATAGTTTTATATTGTGCTTTGTCATTAAATGCAGTGAAAGCAGTAGAAGTCACTGAGGTGCTCATTGAGCCGGAAAATTATAAGGCGACGGGCTTCGGGAATGTGACGCCCTTGACTTACTTAGTTAATCGAAAGGGTGAAACGGTTTTCAAACAAAACAGTGTTGCCCGAGATTTGGCAAGACACTTTAATAACACAAAACCTATTGATTCATCCGAAAATGATTTGGCGATTTTGTCGAAACAACTGCCTGATGATTACGATTTTTCTGACTACGATTACACATTGTTTATAGTAAGAGCACAAAAAGATGAGCATTGTCCGCCAGGTAAAAAGCAAAACTCAATCAATGAAAAAGTCATTGGGCTACTTGAGCAATACAATGTGCATTATGTGAAAGTCTTAAAGAAGCCCGCCGATAGCGTGACAGTCACTATAGTGTCTGAAGAAGAATACAATAGGCTAACAGGGGGCGGTAACTGATCCTCGTTTAACGGCAACGTGATTAACCTGTAAACAAAGCTAGAAAGGGCACTGGCTTTTCCTTACAATTCACGCCAAATTTCTTTTACGTAATAACTATGACTGCAATTGGGATTGATTACGGCACATCAAATTCTGAAGTGGTGTATTTTGATGGTGCTACCCATCAGCACATCAAACTTGACCCTTTAGATAAGAAAGGCAATAAAATTCGTTCGTCGGTATTTATTTACTTTGAAGACGAGCTGCCACCGCCACCCGATGCCATGGTTGAAGCGAAAGTAGCTCAGTTGCAGCGCGTTATCAACGAGCAAATAGATAAAGCCAAAGACGGCTATTACTCAGCGAAAGATCCCAAAGAGCAAGCTACGTATAACCAACGGATTAATTCTCTGCGTGGCGACCTTCACAATAAGCCTGCTCTGCAACGTAAAGCTATTGCACAGCTAATGCATGTCATGTCCCTGGATGAAATTCCTCTGCTAAGACTGGTAGAGCACGGCAAGTTTGCTTTCGGTGAAGCTGGGTTTCGTCGATTTTTGAAAATGCCAGAAAAAGGGCGCTTAATCTACTCGCCAAAAAACTTCTTGGGTGCGTCGCTAGATAGCGATCAAAAGAAAGCGTTTGTCGGCATAATTGCGAAGCAGCTTGGTTACTTTAAGCAATGTGCTCAAGAGCAGCTAAGTAGCAACATCGATTCGGCGGTGATTGGTCGTCCGGTTAAGTTTCACGGCACGCGCGGTGAAGAAGGGAACATTCAAGCCATAGAAATAATGACCGAAGCGGCCAAACAAGCTGGCTTTGCCACAGTTAATTTCTTAGATGAACCCATAGCAGCTGCGTATAAGATAGAGCAAACGCTTCCTCGTGATACCACAACTCTTATTGTTGATATCGGTGGCGGCACTACCGATATTTGTTGCATCAATCTCTCTCCAGAGCGCACTAATCAGTTAGATAGAAAGCAAGATGTGTTGTCGGTAACAGGGCGACGCTTAGGAGGCATGGATTGCGATAAAAGCCTGGTGCTTAAAACGATTGCCCCTGAAATGGGGATGGGGCTGAAAATGATGAACGGCCTGCCCGTACCCCCAACCTACTTCTCTGATATGTGCGCGGTAGATAACATTCCTGCCTTAATGCGCTTCTTTTCTGATGATTATGGATTGGATATATCTCAAACGATGTCTGTCATAAAAGAGCCTGCACAATTAGAGCGCTTGCTTACTGTACAGGAAAACAAGCTGTCGGCTCGGGTAGTAAATTCTGCGCGTATGGCTAAAGAGCTGCTGTCGAGTAAATCTCGAATAACTCTTCCTCTGCACTACATAGAAGATGAGTTTGGTGTGGATATAAGCCAAGAGGCTCTACAAAAAGCGTTAAAACCTTGGCTTGATAAGGTTAAGACCTTGGTTACCGAGTGTTTAGACAACACCGACGTGAAACCCGAAGTGGTAATGATCACTGGCGGAATGAGTTTGTCGCCCATCGTGGTAGATGCTTTGTATGAAAACTTACTGACAGGGCTTCCACGCTTAGAAAATGATGCATTTAATTCGGTGTGCGAGGGACTCGCTATTCAGGCGTCTAAGTTTTAATTAGTAAATAAGTGCCTGTCTGTACAGGCTAGTCTGCGTATGCTCTCAAAAAGATAGCTAAAAGTGATTGTCTCTCTAGCCACGACATAAAACGTGACTGTCTCAGTAATTTCTCTATCACTTAAAATAGGGGGAAAGTGGCTAAAAGTGACTGTCTCTCTAG
This sequence comes from Alteromonas sp. MB-3u-76, assembly GCF_002831605.1. Lineage (NCBI taxonomy): Bacteria > Pseudomonadati > Pseudomonadota > Gammaproteobacteria > Alteromonadales > Alteromonadaceae > Alteromonas > Alteromonas sp. MB-3u-76. The sequence continues at coordinate 257,531 of NZ_CP025115.1, forward strand.
CCACGACATAAAATGTGACTGTCTCAGTAATTTCTCTATCACTTAAAATAGGGGAAAGTAGCTAAAAGTGCCTGTCCAAGTATCTGCCCGTATTTAACTCCAACACTTTAGCGTGCTGTATATTTCACAGCACGCCCTTAATGCACAAGTATAAAGCTCGCTAGAAAAGTACTTGAGCCTGTATTTGAAGCAAGCGTGGAAGATTAATGCTTGAGAATATTGTTCTCTTTAAGATATATCGCGATGGCTTCTGGAGACTCAAAAGCGTTAAGCAGCATTTGCTGAGCATGCTGTTTTACACTGTTGTCTTCAGATGAAGAAAGTAAGTCATACCAGGTTTTAACTAAAGCCAGTGGTGGTGTTTGATTCATTTGTTGCTCCGGTAATATAAACTGCATATTAACAATCATCATCGTAACCTATGATGCGTTAAAATAAGCTCTGACCAGAATGCGTTAATGAGCGGCTAATACACACTACCAAGCAGTGATGAATGTGTACTACCTGCTCATTAACTCTACGATTAGGCTTACTCGAGCAAGGGCTTTAAGAAACGACCTGTATGCGACACTTCTTGTTCAGCAACATGCTCTGGTGTTCCTTCAGCAATAATCAGGCCACCTCCTGATCCGCCTTCAGGGCCAAGGTCAACAATCCAGTCAGCCGTTTTAATAACATCGAGGTTATGTTCTATGACAACCACGGTATTCCCGTGGTCGCGCAGCTCGTGCAGTACCGCCAGTAGTTGTTTGATGTCGTGGAAGTGCAAACCTGTTGTCGGCTCGTCAAGTATGTAAAGCGTTTGACCAGTGTCTCTTTTTGACAACTCTTTTGCTAATTTTACACGCTGAGCCTCACCACCTGACAAAGTTGTCGCTGCCTGTCCTAACTTGATATAAGAGAGACCGACATCCATCAATGTCTGCAATTTGCGAGAAATAGAGGGGACTGCATCGAAGAATTTTCTTGCATCTTCCACCGTCATCTCTAGCACTTCGTGAATATTCTTGTCTTTGTATTTTACATCCAAGGTTTCGCGGTTGTACCGTTTGCCCATACATACATCGCAAGGCACGTACACATCGGGGAGGAAGTGCATTTCAACTTTAATAACACCGTCGCCCTGACACGCCTCGCAGCGGCCGCCTTTCACGTTAAAGCTAAAGCGTCCTGGCTTGTAACCCCTAGAGCGGGCTTCTTGGGTGCCTGCGAACATTTCTCTTATTGGCGTGAAAATACCAGCATAGGTTGCCGGGTTAGAGCGTGGAGTTCTACCAATAGGGCTTTGGTCAATATCAACCACCTTGTCGAGTAGCTCTAAACCCTCCATCGACACGTGAGGTGCAGCCTCTGCCGTGGTAGCCTTGTTTAATTCACGCTGGGCAATCTTATAAAAAGTGTCGTTAATTAGCGTCGATTTACCTGAGCCAGACACGCCAGTTACACAGGTCATCACGCCCGTAGGTATGCGTAAATCAACAGATTGTAAGTTGTTGCCTGTGGCACCTTTAAGCGTTAGCCACTTGTTATCTTTCGCTGGCGTGCGCTTTTCTGGAATATCAATCTTTTCACGTCTAGATAGGTACTTCCCTGTAAGCGAGTGCTCACTTTTAAGAATGTCGTCGATGGTGCCTTCAGCAATAATTTCACCGCCGTGTACGCCAGCACCAGGGCCAATATCAATAACGTGGTCTGCTTGCCGAATGGCATCTTCGTCATGTTCAACAACGAGCACTGTATTGCCTAGGTCCCGTAAATGCGTCAGGGTTTTTAGTAGTCGCTCGTTGTCTCGCTGGTGCAACCCTATGGAGGGTTCATCAAGCACATACATTACGCCAACAAGTCCTGCACCAATTTGACTAGCGAGGCGAATCCGCTGGGCTTCGCCACCTGAAAGTGTGTCTGCACTACGAGACAGTGACAGATAATTAAGCCCAACGTTAACTAAAAAGCGCAGCCGATCGAGTATTTCTTTTAGGATCTTTTCTGCTATTTGAGCTTTTTGGCCGGCTAAATCGAGAGTTTCAAAAAACGTATATGCCTCGGCTATCGACATATCGGCAATAGTGGGCAGCGTGGTTTGTTGAATAAATACGTTACGCGCTTCAACGCGTAGACGTGAACCGTTGCAGCTACTGCAGTGCTGTTGGCTGAGATATTTGCCAAGCTCTTCGCGCACAGAGTTTGACTCGGTCTCGCGATAGCGTCGCTCCATATTCGGAATAATGCCTTCGAAAGGGTGCTTACGCTCCATAATATCGCCGCGCTCGTTAATATATTTGAACGATAACGATTTACCCTTTGAGCCATACAGAACAATGTCTTTATGTGCGTCTTCTAGCTCTTCGAAAGGGGCTGTTAAGCTAAACTTATAGTGATCAGCAACTGCTTGCAGCATTTGGAAATAATAATAACTGCGTTTGTCCCATCCGCGGATTGCACCACCAGACAAGCTAAGCTCAGTGTTGGTGATAATGCGTGAAGGATCGAAAAAGTTTCGGGTGCCTAAGCCATCACAAGTAGGACAGGCACCAGCAGGATTGTTAAATGAAAATAGTCTAGGCTCTAATTCGCTCAAGCTATAGCCACAATGAGGACAGGCAAAATTTGCAGAAAATACAATTTCTTCTGCATCTTTGTCATCCATGTCAGCAATAACAGCGTTACCGCCAGCAAGGGAAAGCGCGGTTTCAAAAGATTCTGATAGGCGAAGTGCCAAATCATCGCGCACTTTAAACCTGTCTACTACCACCTCAATGGTATGCTTTTTGTGCAGGTCCAGCGGTGGAGGATCGGAAAGATCGCACACTTCACCATCAATGCGAGCGCGAATAAACCCTTGGGCAGACAAATTCTGCAAGGCTTTAACGTGCTCCCCTTTACGTTCTTTAATGATAGGTGCAAGAAGCATCAATTTGCTGCCTTCTGGCATAGCCAGCACCTTATCCACCATTTGACTTACGGTTTGTGCATCAAGTGGAACGTCGTGGTCAGGACAACGAGGGGTTCCCACCCTGGCAAACATCAAACGCAGGTAGTCATAAATCTCGGTAATTGTGCCCACCGTAGAACGCGGGTTGTGCGACGTAGATTTTTGCTCAATCGAAATGGCAGGCGATAAGCCTTCAATGTGGTCAACATCTGGTTTTTCCATCATTGAGAGGAATTGACGCGCATAAGCAGAGAGTGACTCAACGTAACGACGCTGACCCTCAGCGTACAAGGTGTCAAATGCAAGAGACGATTTACCCGATCCGGAAAGACCAGTTATTACTACCAGCTTGTCTCGTGGTAGTGTCAAATCGATATTCTTCAGGTTGTGAGTGCGTGCACCGCGTATTTCGATTTTATCCATTTAAGCCTAATGAGAAAAAGAATCTGAGTTAAAGGAAACAGTATGCCATAGGTGTCAACTAAAGTGATATGGCATTCAAGTTATACTCCTTGAAACTTGGGGAGATCACCTTCACCTTGCTATGCGTGGCGATATTCGTGCAGGAGCGAAAGGATGGTGTTATGCGTGTCCTTTTTAGTTGTATTTGTGCAGAAACGAGAGTGTGATGTTATGCGTGTCCTTTTTAGTTGTATTCGTGCAGAAACGAGAGTGTGATGTTATGCGTGTCCTTTTTAGTTGTATTTGTGCAGAAACGAGAGTGTGATGTTATGTGTGTCCCTTTTTTAGTTTTTTTAGTTCTCTGTAGAAAACGCAATTGTTGAGAAGGATGAAATAAACGATGACATTAATCAGTTTTAACCTTCATGGGCATACCATCAATTTATGCTACACTTCGCCGTCGTTATTTTCGCACAGTAACCTTTGAGGAACTCAGACGCTTTGAACGCCTTGGAATTACGCGCAGCGCTTGCGCTAGCCTCTGTTTATGTTTTAAGAATGTTAGGCCTTTTCATGGTCATGCCCGTGTTGGCCGTGGCTGCGATGGACTATCCAGATTATTCTCCTTTGCTGGTAGGGCTAGCGGTGGGCGGCTATGGCTTGACTCAGGCAGCACTACAAATTCCCATGGGGATGATGTCTGATAAATGGGGGCGTAAACCCGTTATTCTGCTTGGATTGAGTGTGTTTGCCATAGGTAGTTTTGTGGCAGCTAATGCCGATACCATGGCGTGGATGATTGTCGGGCGAATTTTACAAGGGGCTGGAGCAATAGCCGGGGCTATAATGGCACTCGCTACTGATGTGAGCAGAGAAAGCCAGCGAGCAAAAGTACTGGCTATTATTGGTATTGCTATTGGCTTTTCGTTTTATATAGCCGTGATTGTGGGCCCTCTTATTGCCAACCGCTTTGGATTAAGTGGGGTGTTCGCCGTAACGGGCCTGTTAGCCATTTTGTGTATTCCACTTGTAAAGTGGGTCGTGCCAAACTCAGAACCTTTAAGCAGTGGCGAAACTCTTCCGCAAAAGGGGCAGCTGGGCCAGTTAATTCTATCAAAGCAATTGTGGCGACTAAATGTGAGCGTGTTGATACTACACATGCTCATTACCCTATTGTTCGTACAACTCCCCGTTACATTGACCGATTTTGATATGTCGTTGAGCGAACATTGGCGCATGTATCTTCCCGTTTTGGGCGCCTCTATAGTTGGGCTTATCATTATGATGGGCGCAGCCCGAGGTCGTACGCCTAAATCGTTGTTACTATTAGGGGCCGTGTTTATGGGTAGCGCATTTTTTGCCCTTGGCATAAGCAGCGCTAACTGGTGGCTAACTACAGCAGCCGTTATTTTGTTTTTCACTGGGTTTAATTATTTAGAAGCGAATTTTCCAGCCTTGGTATCGAGTATTGCTCCTGCTGGGCAAAAAGGCACGGCCATGGGAATTTATGCGAGTTTTCAGTTCTTTGGCGCTTTTTTAGGTGGAATGATATCTGGCGTGGTCACCGATGTATGGTCGCCTAACACTGCCTATATGGTGGGTGCAGCTAGCACATTACTTTGGCTTTATATCATTAGTGGGATCAAAGAAGTAAGCCGCGTAAAGCGGGTTATGATGAACGTAGAGAATCCAGACGCTAGTGCACAGAACACCTTAAAAGAGCAACTGCTTACTGTGCCGGGGGTATTGGAAGTCACCTTCAATACTCAGAGTGATGCCGTGTATCTAAAGGTAGATAGAGATTTTGATGCAATAAAAGCGAGGGCGGTGATTAGGCCTATTTAGTCGCTTGTTAAGCAAAGACTACTCTGCTTTAATGAGTAACATATTAACACGGATAGTTTTTCGCTATTGCTTTCAAACATGGCTTTCAAATATGGCTTTTAAAAACGTTTGTTCTGTTGTCATTGCTTGCCTATTGCTATTTGGATGCGCAATCAACGTTACGCCCAGCGCCTTCTTTTACCAAGACACCACACCTAAATCGCTAGACACAACGCGGCTTCATAGTGCTATTCAAAAAGATAATTTGTCTGCGGGTATAAGTATTGTAGAGCTGGAAAACGAGGGTGGACAAACCCTGCGCGGTGTTGCAGTTTCTTACGCTAATCCTATCGTCAATATTGTATTCTTCGCTGATAATAGAATGCCACTATCAGAAAATAACAGCGTTATACATCAGCTAGGAAAGTTACCAGCCAATATTTTATGGCTTGATTACCAAGGGGTTGGTGCAAGTGAAAAGGCGGATAAGCTTAATATTAATGCCATTAAGCAGGATGCGCTTACCCAGTTTGATTACGTCGAAAGCGCTTTTGACACCTCTATTCCCACTATTGTTCACGGGCGCGGTATCGGCAGTTACTTTGCAAGTTACGTAGCTGCAAATCGGCAAATAGACGGGCTTGTGCTAGACGGCGCTTTCAATAATATTTCTGACCTCATAGCTAATATGGTGCCCGGGTTTTCGAATTCCTTTACCGCAATGAAGTTACACGACGAAGTTCACAGCATGCAAATTGCGCCTATTCTGAGGCATTTTGACGGGCCGCTTTGGTTACTTGTAGGCGCCCGAGATAAAATTACACCGCAGCCAATTAGTGAGCAGCTGCTTGCAGACAGTGCAAGTAGTAAAAAACACCTTTCTGTCATCCCCGAGGCGACCCATAACGCCACACTTAATTCAGACTTTGCCATTGCAGAGTACAAACGCTTTGTATCACAACTCGCTAACTAAATAGGCGGGGGGGCCATTTTTTTGCTTGTGGATAAATAGTGGAAAACCTTGTTGGTAAGTCTGTTAACAGTGAGTAATGGCGCGAGATCGGGATCAGAAGGGCGCAACTGATCCGATCACGTTACGTCAATAAAATCAATACTTGTAGCAAATATATTACAGATCTTATGTGTTTTTGATCGTTATTGTGTGAAGGATCAAGCACTTTCCCTTATTGGGGATAACCGCTGTAGCACTAAAGGTTGTAACGAAAGAAAATGCAATAAGACTTTCGCTATCATCATCAAATAGAATAGCAAGTCTACAGGGGAACAGGTGTACCAGTTGCTACACCCTGACCACCGAATCTCGTTTTATAATGGTAGGCGTATATTTAAAGGTTAAACCTTCCTCAGGTTGTTTCCCCGAAGCATATTTAAGTGCAAGTTCTGCCGCTTTCGATGCCATCATTTCTACAGGATAGCGAAGTGTAGTGAGTTTAGGTCGACAATATTTAGCTAGTAACACGTCGTCATAACCCATAACCGATACCTGTTCTGGAACGGCAATTCCGTGGTCTTGCAGCATGGTCATCGCCCCCGATGCCATAGCATCGTTATAGGCTAAAACCGCGGTAAATTTCGCGCCTGTGGCTAGCAGGTTTTGCATTGCCAGTTCGCCACCTTCTTGGTCTGGCGTGGCATATTCAATCATGCTTTCAGGTAACACTAAATTGGCGTTCTTTATCGCTGTGCGCACGCCTTCAAGTCTTTGATTGGGGTCGTCTATGCGATATTGGCTACTAATAACCGCCACGTGTTGGTGACCTTGATTGATTGCGTATTCAGCCATTAAACGCCCGCCAGTTACGTTGTCTAGCCACACGCATCTGTTGGCAATTTCGGGTATATAACGGTTAATGAGAACAAACCCAGGGACTTGTTTTGAAAATTCTATTAAGGTTTTATCGTCAAGGGCCTTACTGTGCACAACCATGGCTTCTACACGATGCTCTAGTAACGTTTCAATTGCGCGCAATTCGGTCTCTTTTTCAATAGAGCCGGCACTTAAAAGAATTTGTACGTTATTTTTACGTGTTACCGATTCAACCCCATGCGCTAACATAGCGAAAAATGGGTCGTGTAACTCTGCTATAACAACACCAAGAGAAGCGCTTCTTTTGGTAACCAGCGCGCGAGCATTCGCGTTCGGGCGATAGCCCATTTCTTCCATAATCTTCTTTACGCGTTTGCGGGTATCGTTACCCACTTTCGGTCCGTCGTTGATTACGCGAGACACTGTTGCAAGTGAAACACCTGCCGCCTGAGCTATATCTTTTATCGTCGCCATTTTGTTTTACAACTTTCTGTTTTTATATTTGTTTTACACGACAAGTGCGCTATTTAATGCTCTATAAACGCATGAGCGGAACGCAATTGGGGAGGCCATTTTTAAGCTATAGCGTACATTATATTTACAAAAATGGGTAAATTTCTAACGCTTTAGTTAGCGCTTTCATCAAGTGTGCTGGAACGTTGTGGTTTCTAGTTTGTAACGTATACTTTCACAACAATTGCACATTATTGAAAACGTATACCCTTTATCTTCTTGGGTATAAACGCTTTTTATTGTAAAAAGTGTGTTCGATAAATTATAAACAGAGCAATACGTTGACTGACACGATTGCATTTAGCCAAGTGGCAGATAAAAACATCGGTCAACACCTCCACGGCTTTACACTAGTGATGTTATCTCGCAAACGGAAAAAGGCATTAAAAGTATTATGAATATTCAGGTATCAGGTTTCGGTAGCGCTAAGGGTGAATCTGTAGACATGTTTACGTTAACAAATGCGAATAGCATGGAAGTGAAGATTTTAAGCTTTGGTGGAATTATCAAAGAAATCAATCTACCTGATGCCAGTGGCAAGCCAACGCAGTGCGTGCAAACTTTCGACTCCCTTAACGACTATATTGCCGACGAAAGCTACCGCGGCGCAATAGTGGGGCGTTATGCTAATCGTATTGGTAATGGATGCTTCACACTTGACGGACAAGAGTATCGTCTTGACAAAAATAACGGCGAGCATTGCCTTCACGGTGGCAACGCTGGTTTTCACAAGCGCATATGGGAGGCAACCTCTCATTTCGACGACAATGCTGCTTGTTTAGAACTAACGTTACGCAGCGAAGAGGGAGAAGGTGGCTTTCCTGGTAATGTTGTCGTGAAGGCCCGTTATACATTAGACAATAACAACGCCCTAAGACTTACAATACACGCCACTACCGATAAAGCGACGCCTCTTAGTTTTACGCAGCATGCTTATTTTACATTGAGTAACGCAGACTCGGTAGAAAGCACCGTGTTGAAGATAAATGCAAATAAAGTAACAGATGCAGATGCCACACTATTACCTACAGGCGAATTTATTGATGTGAAAAATACGCCATTCGATTTCACTGAGCCCACTGAGATAGGGAATAGAGTTCATAATACGCCAGGCCATAAACTATTTGATATTGTGGGCGGTTACGATCATAACTACGTGCTAAATAATGATGGAAGTGGTCAGGCACAAGCACAGGTATTTGCTGCAGATACAGGGCTAAAAATGCAACTGTTCACCACATTACCGGGCCTACAGTTTTACACCGGCAACCTGAGAAACGATAAGCAAATGGGTGCCCTATGCCTTGAGCCTCAGTATTTTCCAGACTCCCCGAACAAACCTCATTTCCCAAGCTGCATAGCAACACCGGAAAAGCCCGCAAAGATGGAAATTTGTTATGTATTTTCTGTGAGTTAGCCAGCAGATATTTGGTGGTGAATGTAGATGTTATTGAAATTAACATTTATTTTTCTTTCTGCGAACATTGATAAATTTCAGTCTTTACTATATGATTTTGGGTAAACGTTTAACCTCAAGTGCCCAGTTTATTAATTCAGAGTAAAAGTGTAGCACTACATTCATATTTAAAGAGAGCGACTATGGCAGGTCCATTCGACCCTTCAAATGATCCACACCGAAGATTTAACCCGTTATTAGGTGAGTGGGTGCTGGTATCGCCTCATCGTGCCAAGCGACCTTGGCAAGGACAGTCTGAAGAGCCCAATAATGAACAAAAACCGCAGTACGACCCTACGTGTTATTTATGCCCAGGCAATACAAGGGTAAACGGTGAAGTTAATCCTCAGTACACAGGCACCTTTGTTTTTGAGAACGATTTTGCCGCGTTGAAAAAAGATACAGTAGCCGCGAGTGACAAGAAAGGGCTGTTTCAGTTTGAAACCGAGCAAGGCTGTAGCCGCGTTATTTGCTTTTCTCCTGATCACAGCAAAACACTGCCTGAACTGACCGATGAGGAACGTTTGGATGTTGTAGAGTGCTGGAAAGCGCAGACTCAAGAGCTAGGACAACATTATCAATGGGTTCAGGTATTTGAAAATAAAGGTGCAATGATGGGGTGTTCTAATCCTCATCCACACGGCCAAGTGTGGGCGCAGCAGCACTTACCAACAGACCCTGCCAAAAAAGAAGTTCAGCTAAGCGCTTATTTCGCTGAACATGGTCGAGCCCTGTTAGCCGATTACGCACAGCAAGAGATTGCAAAACAGGAAAGAGTTGTCTGTCAAAACGATGATTGGGTGGTAGTAGTGCCCTATTGGGCAGCATGGCCCTTTGAAACATTGTTATTACCTCGCTTTGATGTGTGTGCATTGCACGAGTTAAGCAAAGAACAGTCATTAACTCTTGCACAAATTATTGGCGATATTACCGCGCGCTACGACAACTTATTTGAGACTTCATTCCCTTACTCTATGGGGTGGCATAGTGCTCCGTTTAACTCAAAAGCGCATCCGGAATGGACCTTACATGCTCACTTTTTCCCACCGCTACTGCGTTCAGCCAGTGTGCGAAAATTTATGGTGGGCTATGAGATGATGGCAGAAGCACAGCGTGATTTAACGCCAGAGCAAGCTGCAGAAAGATTAAAAGCGCTTTCTAGCAAGCATTATAAGAAACGTGAGATTACGAATGGATAACCAAATATTCTCTTCAAGTTTTGAGCATCATTATGGCGAAGTGCCAGCCCTTATTGCCCATGCACCGGGCAGGGTAAACATTATTGGTGAACACACCGACTATAATGGTGGCTTTGTTTTTCCAGCTGCAATCAACTTCGGTACTTGGGTTGCAGCATCTAAGCGCAGGGACAACACTATTGTTGTAACCGCTACAGATTACGAAGACCAACGAAACCAATTCTCGCTTAACGACATTCAATATGACAAAGAACAGGGCTGGGCAAACTATGTTCGGGGTGTTGTAAAGGTTTTAAAAGAAGATTTTCCTACTGTTGGTGGTGCTAATTTACTGGTAACCGGTAATGTGCCGCAGGGGGCGGGTTTAAGTTCTTCTGCCTCTTTTGAGGTGGCAATTTTAAAAGCGATCAGTTCGCTTTATGAACTTCCGTTAGATGGCGTGAAAGCCGCGCTACTTGGACAAAAAGCTGAAAACACTTTTGTGGGTTGCTCTTGCGGCATTATGGATCAGCTCATCTCGGCTATGGGGAATGAAGGTAAAGCGATGCTGCTCGATTGCCAGTCGCTATCTATTGAGCATTCTCCGCTGCCAAGTACTCATCAAATTGTCATTATCAACTCCAATGTTAAACGCGGTTTGGTAGACAGTGAATACAACCTGCGTCGCGAGCAGTGCGAAAGTGGGGCGTCATTACTTGGTGTATCCTCGCTGCGCGAAGCTACCATCGAAATGTTAGAAGCAGCAAAATCTGACATGCCGGAGGTGGTATATCGCAGAGCAAAACACATTATTACGGAAAACGTTCGCACATTGGCAGCAAGTGATGCACTGAAAGCAGGTGATATTGCCACGGTAAGTAAAGCCATGGCTCAATCTCACGCATCTATGCGAGATGATTTTGAAATTACCGTACCTCCTATCGATTATCTGGTATCAATAATTGATGAGCTATTGGGAAGTTCTGGCGGCGTACGTATGACAGGTGGAGGATTCGGTGGTTGCGTAGTTGCGCTAGTCCCAACGGACAGCGTAGATGCAGTAAAGGAAGTGGTAGATAAAAGCTACTTTGATAAAACTGGTTATCATGCAGACATTTACGTATGTACTGCCACACAAGGTGCGTTTGCTTAATGTAATAATTGGCGTTCTAAAAAATTTATTTGTGCCCCTTGCCGCATCATCTGATTGCGGCTTAATTAGATGGTCCGCCTCACCTCTAAGCTAATCTTAGAGTTAGGCAATCAAAGAGGCGAACCATCATGTCTACTATTAAAGTTCTTGGAATCGATTTAGGCAAATCATCTTTTCACGTGATAGGCCGCGACTATTCAGATAATCAAATCATTCGCAAAAAATTTTCCCGCTCGGCACTCATTCACTATCTTCATCAATTAACGCCATGCACAATTGCCTTCGAAGCTTGTGGCGGTGCGCACTGGCTTGGCAGGCAGTGTGAGTTGATGGGGCATACGGTCAAACTAATCCCGCCACAATACGTAAAACCTTTCGTTAAAAGCAATAAGAATGATTTTATTGATGCAGAGGCCATATGCGAAGCATCAATAAGACCGAAAATGCGGTTTGTCAGCGTCAAATCAGAAGAAGCCCAGGTCATTTCAGCTATTCATAAAGCAAGGCATGGTTATGTCAAAGACAGAACAGCCTGCATGTCCCGTATAGGCTCCTTACTGCTGGAGTTTGGCATTGCACTTCCAACAGGCCATAGCGTAATGAAGCAACTGTTTAACTGGCTTTCACAGCAGCGGCAGGTCTTGCCAGGGTTACTTATGGAAGAGCTCATGGAGCTGCACGAATATTACCTGCTCCTTAACAGGAACATTGAGAGACAAGATAAAAAGCTAAAGCAACTGGTTGATACAAACCCGATAGGGCAGCTTCTTAAAACCATCCCAGGTATTGGCGATATGACCGCCAGCCTTTGTATTGCCAACATCAGTAGCGCTACGGATTTTAAAAACGGAAGAAACATGGCTGCATGGTTAGGGTTAGTTCCAGCGCAGTACTCAACTGGCGGTAAACCCAAATTACTGGGGATAAGCAAGCGGGGTAACAAAGAACTCCGAACCTTGTTTATCCATGCCGCCAGGGCGGTTATGTCCAGGCCGGATAAGACCGGAAAGATTTATGGCGAGTGGTTGATAAATTTACGCGCCACCAAGCCATTCAATGTTGTAACCGTTGCCCTGGCCAACAAACTGGCCCGAATAGCATGGGCAGTGATGAAAACAAAAAAAGCATTCAACAGCAAAGCGTTAGCACCGGGTTTGCAATGATAAATATGATGACGAAAACGGTAGAACCACTGGATTAAAACCTGACATAAAAAACAGCTCTCAGAAGCTTTCGGTTTTTTGAGGATAATCCAGCGCGGATCTCATCGTGGAGCGGGTTGCGAAAGCGCCTAAACAGACTCCGAATACATTAGCGCATAACCAACCCCGTTATCGAAATTAATCATTGCAATAACGAGGCGGACCATACATTTTTATTTCTGGTACTATTTATCTCTAGTACTAGATAAGCGTTCAGCTAAGTTCAACACGCCCTAAGATGTGGTACTACGATTTGTGCAGTTAACTTTCTTAGACGTTTGCATAACGCTTTCTTTAATGTCATAAAATGCAACGCCATAAAAACAGCGTCAACAAATATTTTTGCACTCTCTAGGTTTTAAGGCCCTAGTGTTACTCGGGAAATTTTATGAAATTAGCCACCTTAGATATCACCTTGTTTGTGATCTACGTCATCGCGCTTAACGGAATAGCTGCATGGGTTTCCCGAGAGAAAGCGGGACACGAAAAAGATACGAATGACTATTTCTTAGCGGGTTCTAGCTTACCTTGGTGGGCTATCGGCGCGTCACTGATTGCTGCAAATATATCGGCAGAGCAGATTATTGGGATGTCTGGTTCGGGCTATCAGATAGGGCTGGCTATTGCATCTTATGAATGGATGGCTGCCATTACGTTGATAATTGTAGGCAAATTCTTCTTACCTATTTTTTTAAAGCACAAAATTTACACTATGCCTCAGTTCTTGGAGCAGCGCTACGATCACCGCGTGCGCAAGGTCATGGCAATATTTTGGTTAGGGGTATACGTTTTTGTCAACTTAACCGCTGTACTGTGGTTAGGTGCACTTGCTATTAATACTATTGCCGGCGTAGATATGATGTACGGCATGATATTTTTGGGTTTATTTTCTTTAGCATATTCTCTTTACGGCGGATTAAAAGCAGTCGCATTTACAGATATTATTCAAGTGGTACTGCTTGTATTTGGTGGTCTATTTCTCTCTTACACTGCGTTGAATTTAATAAGCGATGGCGCCGGCCCTATTCAAGGATTTATCGACTTAACGCAGCAGTTGCCTGGTAAATTCGATATGATTCTTGCGAGAGACAATCCACACTATATGGACTTACCGGGCATATCTGTTCTTATTGGTGGGATGTGGATAATGAACCTGTCTTATTGGGGATTTAACCAATATATTATTCAGCGAACGCTGGCTGCGAAGAGTCTACAAGAAGCTCAGAAAGGTATTGCGTTTGCTGCCTTTTTGAAACTGCTCATGCCGCTTATTGTTGTGCTGCCCGGTATCGCAGCAGTTATACTGGTTCCAGAGCTTGCTAAACCCGATCAGGCCTATCCCAGTTTGATGACGCTTATGCCTGTTGGCTTGAAAGGAATTATTTTCGCTGCTCTAGTTGCGGCAATAGTTTCGTCTCTTGCTTCTATGACCAATAGCGTTTCAACTATTTTTACTATGGATATATACAAAGATAAGCGTCCTAACGAAACACAGAGCCATTATGTAAAAGTGGGGCGTTCTGTAAGCCTGCTGGCACTTGTTATTGCCATGATCACGGCGAAGCCGCTGCTTGGCAACTTCGATCAAGCCTTCCAATATATCCAAGAATTTACAGGGTTCTTTACTCCGGGTATTTGTGCCCTCTTTATTCTGGGTATGTTCTGGAAGAAAACCACCGCCAATGGTGGTTTGCTAGCAGCTTTGGGGTCCTTTGTTCTCAGTATTGTATTCAGACAGTTTTGGCCCGAACTGCCATTTATAGATCGCGTAGGAATTGTGTTTGTACTGTGTATTGCACTGGCGGTTGTAGTATCTCTTCTAGAGAAGAAAGGCGTGCATGAGAACGCGGTACACTTAGATGAGGTGCAGTTCCATACCACCAGAGGCTTTAACATTGCAGCTATTGCAGTCATTTTCATTCTCATCGCTTTCTATACCGCTTGGTGGTAGGTAGACTGAACAATATGCCGTGCCTGTTAAACCGCACAAAAGATCAGAAGACGGTGTAGAAATATTCTGTTAGCGTTGTTGTACTGAATTAGGGGAATAAAAACTTCATTTTTCCCTATTAAAATACGATATACTACAGGGCTTGAATCAATGAACTTTCGAGCTTGTTGCTGTCGTACTCTTATACAATGCGTAAATAGAATGCATGAAGGCAGTACCTAACAAGGCACAGCGTAATACTATTGAGTAATATGCTGTGCACGTTACTGTAAACAAAAAGCAGCAAGCCAAATAAACACGTTACAGGAGACATCAATGGCAACGAAAGGCGTGAACAAGGTCATTCTTGTAGGAAACCTTGGCAATGATCCTGAAGTTAGATACATGCCGAACGGAAACGCCGTTGCAAACCTAAGTCTTGCAACTAGCGAAAGCTGGAAGGATCAGCAGGGACAACCGCAAGAGCGCACCGAATGGCATCGTTTAACGATGTATCGTCGTTTGGCTGAAATTGCGGGTGAGTACCTAAAGAAAGGTTCGCAGATTTATGTTGAAGGTAAATTGCAAACTCGTAAGTGGCAAGACCAACAGGGTCAAGACAGATACACCACAGAAATTATTGTAGACCAAATGCAAATGCTTGGTGGTCGCGGCGGTGAAGCTGGTGGTCGCGGCGGTGAAGCTGGTGGTGGTAACGGCGGTTACCAACGTCCGCAAAATAACCAGGGCGGTGGATACCAAAACCAGGGCGGTGGCTATAATCAAGCACCAGCTCAGGGCGGTCAGCAGCAAGGCGGTTACAACCAAAACCAAGGCGGCGGTTTCAATCAAGCTCCAGCGCAAGGTGGAAATCAGCCTCAGCCGAAGACTCCGCCAATGGCCGAGCCTGACTTTGACTTTGATGACGATATTCCGTTCTAATTCAAGACAAAATATTAAATGTTGAAAAATAATCTTAAAAGCCGCTTATTAGCGGCTTTTTTTTGAATTTTTTTGATACCGATTATCTATGCGGACTGGTATTAACACTGCAAATTGAAACCGCTAGCATGAAACCCTCGCTCGAAACCGAAACGCCTGAAACTCTAAAGCCCAGAGCAATATCATTTACGCTACTCACACTTAGAGCGAACCTCTTCTTTTCACTTCGCTGAAGCTTTTAGCGACTACCCTAGCGTTTAACCTAAGTGTCTACCCGAGGACTTATCTAACTATTTTCACTATTGAGGTTATACGCTTACCTATAAATTCATGGCGTGAAAGTAATTCGCTCAAGGCGTATTTTTACAATATCTCATATAAATAGAGACTTTCTTGCTTGTCGTCACTAATTGAGTAATATATTGTTTTAAACTTGTTTACAAAGATTTAGCATAATATGAAAACGTTATCCCTATTGAGTGTCTTGTGGTGTAGTGCGGGTTTATTGCTCAACTCGGCATCTTTCGCAGCACAAAATGTCTACAAAGACTTCCCAGCTGATGTAATGCCTGAGCTCAGCGAAAGTGGAAAGCTACAGGTAGGGGTTAAAACCATTGATGTTGCATACCCCGAAGCGGCAATGACAATGTCAGGAGAAATGGTAAAGCGTAAGTTAACCCTCGAGGTTTGGTATCCTGCATCAGAGAGCACGGAGCTGGCGATCTATAGCGATGAAACACGTAGCGGTAAGTCTTTTGAAATTCAAGCTGATGCCTATCGCGATGCGCCCATTATGGCGACGGACGAAAACTATCCTATCGTAGTCATCTCTCACGGTTATACCGGCTACCGCACACTAATGCATTATCTTGGCGAGCACTTGGCTTCTCATGGGTATGTGGTTGCCGCCATTGACCATACAGACTCAACAAACAAAGACGTTAATTTTGCAGAAAGTCCTTACAGTGGGTTTCCAAGTACGCTGTTGAATCGCTCGAGAGATCAGGTGTTTACGCTTAATGCGATTTCTCAGCACAACTTCTTTGCCGACGAGGTGGATGAAACTCGCGCAGGAGTGATTGGTTACTCAATGGGCGGATATGGCGCAATGAGCACGGTGGGAGGTTGTTACGCGTTTAACGATACTACGGCTGCCACTTTTACCGGTACACAAGACCCTGCAACAGTGCAGTTGGTCAAAGCGGCCTTAAACACCTGCGCAGGTGGCAAGCCTTCAAGTGATGACACATTACCCGCATGGAAAGCCGCCCTGGCACTGGCACCGTGGGGCGGGCAGCAGCAGTTGTTTGATACAAAGTCGATATCCAATATCAACGTACCGGTGTTGTTTGTAGCCGGAGATAACGACGATATATCAGGCTACGATGGCATTCGTTGGTTGTTTGATCACACAACGCATAAAGATACCAAGTTACTAACCATTAAAAACGCACGTCATAATGTTGCACCTCACCCGGCACCGAAAGAAGCGTATGGCAGTGAGTTCGACTTGGGTAGCTATATAGAGCCCGCATGGGAAGAGCAAAAGCTTAATGCGATTAACGAACACTTTGCCTTAGCGCTAATGAATTGCCATGTAAAAGCCATGCCAGATTATTGCGCATTTTTAGAGGTAACGGGCAGTAGTGACCAGGTACCAAGCGGCGGTGAGACGCCTGCGCCTTGGAAAGGTTTCGATAATCGCTGGGCGTTAGGGTTACATATGGAAGGAAAAGGCGGAAAATAATTCTGTTTTAAAATCTCTTTGTTAGAGAGTTTATTTGTTACCCGCGAAGGGGCTCGACTATGAGCCCCTTTTTTGTTTGCCCAGCGAAGCTGGCAAACCCGTCAGGTTGAAAGAAACCTGAATCACCCTGACTGAGGGGAAGATAATCCGAATGGCAAGGGCGTTGTTGGCCAACGACAGGGTCCGAAGGAAGCCATAGGAAGTTAGAGGTACACAACGCAAGTGAACCTGATTCGGCAAGACAGGAGGGTAAGCGTGCAAAATAGCGCGAAGCCCGATACCCAGTCAGTCCTGTTTTGTGTTTGAGGGTGGGATTTCTAACAGGGAGCCAGCACAGTAACTGGGGAAGCCTGACACCGTCTCTGGTTATGAGCCAGAAGCATCTATGCGAGAGGCGACTCAAGGTAGGTGTTGGTGCGAGGTGGCAGATGACGCCGTAGTAGTGAGTAAAGTTCGGCCTGTGAAAGCCAGTAATGGTGTGGAGGATAAAACCGAGCTGACCATCAGCAGTGTTTGATGGCGTTCTTATCAGCCAAAAGCTGATTAGGATGGCGAAGGGCGGAAGTACATAGTAAGTCTGTGATGAGCAGATGTTTTTTTTTAGTGGTACACGAATCGACTAGCTATCGACGTCTTCGTACTTGGTTTGTCGCGGAAGCGATAGACTGGCTACGAAACGGTACACGGGAGTAATGTGGAAATGTTGAGTAGATTGCCACTTGGCTAGCACGCTCAATTACCATGTGAAATAGACCAACACGAAGAGAAGCCATCGGCCCCCACACAGCACACCATCTTCGAGGAGGAGCGTGCGGGTTTATTATAGTTTGTACGGTCACTTGCTTAATAAAGCAAGACTGTTCAAGGGATTTAAAAAGGTATTCAAAGCGAAAGGCGCGGCCGGAATAGATGGGCAGAGCCTGAGTACGTTTGCCTCAAATCTGGATAATGAACTGACGCAGCTTCTTCTCGAACTCAAAACCAAACGCTATCAAGCGCAACCGGTAAGACGGGTAGTTATCCCGAAAGACGGTGGCGGCGAGCGTCTGTTGGGTATCCCAACGGTAAGGGATAGGGTCGTTCAGCAATGCTTAAATGACCTCCTAACCCCCATCTTCGAAGAGCAGTTCCATCCATCAAGCTTTGGTTATAGACCGAAGCGGAGCTGTCACGATGCTATCAATAAAGCCACGATGTTTATCCGTCGATATAGACGTCAACACGTGGTGGATATGGACCTGTCGAAGTGCTTTGATAAGCTAGACCATACGCTTATCATTAAGAGCATCAAAAGACGGGTCCGTGATGGCAGCGTGCTGAGCCTTATTACTCAGTTCTTACAAAGTGGAGTGATGGTAGATGGACATTGGCAGCAAACAGAAACAGGCAGTCCGCAGGGTGGGGTAATAAGTCCACTGATAGCGAACATCTATCTGGATGCGTTCGATGAGGAAATGAAACAGCGAGGGCACAGAATAGTGCGCTATGCTGATGACATCCTTATCTTGTGTTGCAGTCGTACAGCGGCAGAGAATGCCAAAGCACAAGCCACACATATCTTAGAAGAAAAGCTAAAGCTAAGTGTAAACACGGAGAAAACACATATCACGCACAGTGACGATGGCGTGAAGTTCCTCGGTGTTGAAATCGGGACGAAACATACCCGCATACAACCTAAGAAACTCACCGCGTTTAAGGCGAAGCTAAAGCAGATGACGAAACGCAATGGCGGAAAACCGCTAGAGTCAGTCATCAATGCACTAAACCCACTGCTAAGAGGGTTTAGTTACTACTTCAAGATAGCCAATGCGAGCAGGGCATTTAAGCAAATAGCGAGCTGGCTACGAAGGCGCTTGCGCAGTATCCAACTCAAGTTATGGAAGAAGGCAAGCCGCCTCCATCGCTGGCTAAGACAGCATGGTTATAAAGGTCAGTTTGCCCACATCAACATGACGAGTTGGTGCAGTGCACGCAGCCCCTTAGCAAGCTATGCGATGCCAAACAGTTGGTTCGATGAACTCGGGCTAATGAACTTGGAGAATGTTGCAACGGGATATGTGTTTAGCAATTACGCTAAATAACTATGTGCATGAGCCGTATACGAGGCCCGTATGTACGGTTCTGTGAGATGTATGGACTCCCTTCCCTGAAAGGGGTACGGTCTTAATTGTCAAATTAGCCAAAGGGGTCCATACATGATTAAGAATACAATTATTGCAATTGACCTTGCAAAGCATTCCTTTCAGGTTTGCAAGTTCAACAGTGACGGAAAAATTGATTATAACAAAGCAATGAGTCGTAAAGCATTGATAGCACTTCTGGGAAACCATGTGTCAGCGTTAGTGGCAATGGAAGCCTGTGGTGGCTCGAATTACTGGGCGCGTTTAGCGAGGCGGCATGGTCATCAAGTAAAAATCATTCATCCTCGCGCAGTAAAAGGGCTGCAATTAAAGCAAAAAACAGATAAAAATGACGCCTACGCTATCGGTATTGCGGCTCAATTACCTCATATAAACTCTTGTGGCATCATGGAGGAAGATGAACAGGGTCTTCAGGCCCTGGAGCGGGTGCGAATGCTGCAGTTGGAGCAAAGGACGGCGTTGGCAAACCAGATACGAGGACTGTTGACGGAATTCGGGATTGTGATAGCAAAGGGGTTAAATCATTTAGTCACTGCGCTGCCTGACATTTTAGAAGATGCAGAAAACGGCTTGCCGATGAATTATCGTCAGGCTTTGGCTGCGCAGTCACAAATGTTACAACTCTATACGACTCAAATAGAAAGTTATGACAGGCTCATAGCAGAACACACGCGGCATAATCCTGTTTGCCAGAAATTAAGTAAACTCGAAGGCGTAGGCCCTTTGATTGCTTTGGGGTTAACCGTTCGATTGGGAAATGCGACAGAGTTCAATACAGGCCGGGATGCATCAGCATGCATAGGTTTGACACCGAAGCAGCATTCGACCGGCGGTAAAGAGCGATTGGGACATATTTCTAAAAACTGTGCAGATAAAAGATTGCGAAGTTTGCTCTATCAGGGAGCAATGTCGGTAGTGAATAAAGCAGTATCCAGAGAGCCTAAGACTGTGAAAGAGCAGTGGCTGAAGGCGTTAGTTGACCGAAGGGGAAAGAAGGTTGCTGCCATCGCGTTAGCAAATAAAACGGTGAGAACCGCTGTTGCTCTAATAAAGAATAATGACGATTACAATCCGATACTGTTAGCAGCCTAAGAGTTAGTAAATCAACAAATTGCGAAAATAAATGGTAAGACCAACCAGCAGAATTCAGCCAGTCCTCTCAAGTGACTAAACACTGTGTGTGAGAATTGAACTGTTGGTGCGTATACATCGAAGGGCAGGAGTAGCTCTCCATTTAAAGCCCGTATATAAGAGCGCATCTACTACTAATTTTTCAAAAGATGTTGATTACTTCAGGGAGTCCATATAAGAGGGATGAGGCAGTGACGCCTCACCCTACTCGATATGCGTTTCTTGTTCGTTTATTTCTTTTGCGAAACGGTAATACCAGTCCGCATAGATAATTCCCAACTCAGCGAGGCTTAAAATGTTCGTAATCGCGGACTGGTATAACTATTGTTACAACTCATTGCTGGAATATTGTTCAGCATAGGTTAATGTAAACAGAGTCGATATAAGCGTAAGCATCAACCTAATATCTAGCACACAATCTATTAAGCCTAGTGTGCAGTAACCATTGCTGTGACAGTGGCTCGACACTATTATTTCCCCAAAAGGAATTGCTATGAAATTGAATTATCCTGCATCGCAACTAGCACGCGCTGCCCTTTTAACAACCATGCTATCAATTACCCCATTGAGCACAACATTCGCAGCTGATAGCTCAGTATCAACGTCGTCTGAGAAAAGTGCAGAGCTTACCAACCTTGAAATGTACGCCAGACAAGGAGACTGGGAGCGTGTTATTGATAAGCTGGAGGACGTAAAAGGAAAAAGTCCAGAGCAATATAATTTGCTGATTTCAGCACTCATGAATACAGATTTAGACGATGCCGAAGAAGTAGCTGAAGAGTTTATAGCAAGCTACAGCAAAGATTATCGTGCCTTTCATACCCATGCCAACGTAATGGGAGCGCAGGCGTCAAACAGTATCTTTTCAGCTTTGGGTTATGCAAAAAAAGCCAAAAGCAGCTTAGAGCAAGCAATTGCTATTGCGCCTGACGAAATTGCGGTTTATCGCGCTCTAATGCAATTTCATTTAGTTGCTCCTTCCATTGCCGGTGGTGATATGGATGAAGCGAAAAAGTTGGCAGAAAAGATCGCCACAATTGATAGCGTAGAAGGCCAATTCGCTTTGGCTAGCTTCTATCTTAAAGACGATAATGAAGACCAAGCACGTGCTATTTACGACGCGCTTGCACAGAATGAGGCCTCGGCCTTACGAGCTAACTTTGAATTCGGCAGTCATTATTTATCTTCTGAAAAATACAGCCACGCTTTTGAAGCGCTGTCGCCACTAATGGAAATGTCGGTAGCAACGGTAGAAAGCAAAGATTCGGCGCAATGGCACGAGTACGAACAGCGCGAAAGCAATTTGCTGTACGGCAAATACCGCCTTGGCCAAGTAGCGTTAAACAGCGACAAATTTACCAATACGGGCATTGCTGCATTAGAGCAGTATATTGATGGCTTCAATACAACGAATATCGATACAGCAGGCCTGCCAAGTGTAAATTGGGCCCAACTGCGACTCGCAGAGCTGCGCTTAAATGCCAATGACATTGAGAAAGCGAAAAGTACGCTGGCGCTTATCAATGGGAGCGAGGGCGAACGTTTTTCAAAAATTCTGAAAGCGTTAAAAAAGAAGATTAAAAAGCGGGCTTAAAGCCGTTTGTTAAGAACAGCCTGAAAGCAGTCAATATCACGTTCAGGCTGTTAGTTTCTTTTCGTTTCTTTTCGTTTTAAACCGCTTTCACTGAATAGATAAGCGCTGTTTCTGGGAAAAGCACGGGTAGTTGCATGCCATACTTCATAAGCACCTCTCCTGTAAACACCTTGCCATCTAGTTGCTGAAGAATGGAAGGGCTATACTCTTTAAGTACTTCAGGCCAAACTCGTTCAACGGTATATTTTTTCTCAGCATCTAGCCCTGCAAAATAAAAACGAGCAGGAGTAGTACGGCGGGTTTCTTGCACACTGTTATAAGCAAAAACACCTTCCTCTTTATTCTTCGACGCATAACCAAACTTAACATTAAGGCCATCATCATCCATACGGAACAAGTCGCCGCCATGCGTGAGATGTCTAATGCGTTTGTAGAGTGAAATGGCATCGGTAAGCACTTTTTCTTCGTGCTCTGTCAGTTCACGTGGGTCCATTTCAATACCCATATGACCAAACATCGCTACTGCAGAACGAATTTCGATGGGTAAGTTTCTACCGGTAATATGGCAGTCGCGCGGGCCTACATGGGCACCCATTACCTCTGATGGGAAAAAGAACGAGCAGCCACGCTGAATATACAGTCTGTCTAACGCGTCATTTGAGTCTGAAGTCCAAAAGCGATCAGTATGAGGAAGTATGCCTAAGTCGATACGTCCGCCGCCCGAGCAGCAGCTTTCTATTTCAATACCAGGGTGGGCTGCTTTAACGCGGTCGATGAGACTATAGAGAGCGGCCATTTGGCCATGCATGGCAGGCTTGCCGTGCAGGTTGCCAGGGTGATTAACGTCGCGGTTCATATCCCACTTGATGTAGCTTATTTTAGGGTAGGCGGCGAGTATGTCGGTAATCACCTTAAACAGATATTCAACAACATCGTTGTTGGTCAGGTCGAGTACATACTGATTTCTAAACGGTACGTGGGGGTTGTTTTCGCTTTGTAATGCCCATTCAGGATGATTGCGATATAGGTCGCTATCTGGGTTCACCATTTCAGGTTCAAACCAAATACCAAACTCCATTCCCAGCCCGGTTACATGGTCAATTAAACCATCCAGTCCCTCTGGATAAATTTCTTCATCTACAAACCAGTCGCCAAGGCCTGCTTTGTCATGACGTCGTCCATTAAACCAGCCGTCGTCAAGCACAAAACGCTCAATCCCTAACGGAGCCACCTTGTCAGCTAGGGCCTTTAAGGTTGCTTCGTCGTGGTCGAAATAAATGCCTTCCCATGTGTTGTAGTGCACAGGACGAGGTTTTGATTCTGCGCTATGGTGTAAAATATTGCTGCGTATAAATTGATGAAATTGCTGTGACAGCGAGGAAAAGCCATCATTGCCATAGCCGGTGTACAAAACGGGAGTGGTATAGCTTTCACCTTTAGAAAGTACTACTTCACCGGGGAATAATAGCTCGCCAAACTGCACATAACTTCTACCATCAGCCATTAACTCTGCACGCAACTTGTGATTAGCTGATGCACCTAGGTGGTAGCCGAAGCATTCACCCTGCAATTCCCCTGTGCCTTGAGGATAGGCAATTAAACCTGGAAAGGTGTCGTGGGAGGTTTTACCGCGGCGGTTTTCTCTCACGTAACTGCCAAAAAAGAGGTCGTGATCGCTAGTTTGAAACTCTGCTGACCATCTACCTTCAAAGGTTTTAATTTTATTAACAGTGGTTGGAAGCGGCAGGCTTGCAGCATTTAAATAGCCAAGGTGAAGCGCTGTTTGCCCCGTATTCTCAACACGCGAGCAAAAGGACGCTACGGTAGTATTGGCGTCTAAACTCACCGTTGTAATTAGTCGCATACCTCTATGCTCATCTTCACCAATAAACTCTACAGAAGCGTCGTTTTGGATAACATCAACAAGACTAAATCCTGCTGACCATTGATCTTTATCACCTGACACTTCAAGGCCTGGCTGTCCGGTCCATCCTTCACCATGCGTAGGCACCAAGCTGATAGGAGGCTCGATAACCGGTGCACACTTGGCTTCTTGACGGGTGTTTAAAATACTGAGCATTTCAGGTGTTGTGGAATCGCTTAATGGCGCGCCGTAATAGATGGCTTTTGGCATACGACCTTGGCAGTCAAAGATGAGCGTTGCGACATTGTTCTTTAGTGTTACGAATGATGAAAAAGATGACATGTAAACCTCTGCTTTAATCATGTTTAAAACATTGTTGCTGGTTATTTTCGCTCAATAACACAAAGAGAATAGCTAACCCATTCTCTTTGCTATTGAATTGATTAGGCCTGTTGCTTTTCGATGGCGAGGGAGAACTCACTCTTTTGACGAAATATGACTTTATTCACAATAAGTGCAAAAGAAACGCAACCCAAGAGCGTGATGAACATAAGATGGATATAGTGCAAACCAAACGGTGCATAAAAAGGTGACGCTTCAAAACTCACAAATGCATAAAACGCTACCCCGAATAATACCGCCCCAATAGCGGCAAACGCATGCACATTTCTAAACAGTAAACCAACAATGAACACTGATAGAATAGGCATACTCAAAAGGCCGTACAGCTTTTGTACGAGGTTAATAATGCTATCGGCTTGCTGATATACAGGAATAAGTGCAAGAGAGACTAAGCACAAAAGCACTGTCACATAACCGCTTAACTTGGGCACATTAGGTGTTTTATTCACATAGCTTTCGTGAATATCGCAAACATAAAGAGCAGTAGCCGAGTTAAGGTTACTATTAAATGTGGTGAGTACTGCGGCTGCCATAGCTGCGGCGAATACGCCGGAGAGCCAATCGGGTAACACGGTGGCAACTATTCTACCGTAGGCACTGTCGCCGATGTCGCCAAACAGCTTGTATGAAACAATGCCGGGAATAACAATAATTGCCGGTACAATAACTAATCGAATTCCTGCTGCCGCAAAAACGCCTTTTTGTGCCTCTTTTAACGAAGGCGCCGCCATGGCTCTTTGTGTAATAACTTGGTTGGTACCCCAGTAAAACATCTGGATGAAAATCATACCCGTTAGCAGCGTGTGCCAAGGAATAGGCGAGTCGTCATCACCAATTAGTGTGAGACGCTCTTGGGGAATGCCATCGAAGTTATAATCAATGGCTTGTAATGCCAGAATGAGCACCACTACTGCCATAGTAAGTAACAAAACACCGGAATACGTATCTGAAACTGCTACTGCGCGAAGGCCTCCAAATATGGCGTAAAGCGCACCTACTACAACAAATATCACTGCAATATACATTAACGGCAGTTCAACATTGAACATGGATTGCATAAACAATGAGCCAGAATAAATAACCGCAGGACAAAAAATGAGTGCGCTGCCTGCAAAAAATAGAACGCTTATTACGGCTCGAATATGTTTATCGTTATAACGAAGCTCTAAAAGCTCAGTGGTGGTTGTACATTTGAATTTGTAATAAACGGGCAAGAATACTTTGGCTAAAACAAACAACCCCACAACAGCAGAAAACTCCCACAAAGCGAGTAATGCCATTTGATTACCATTCATACCAACGAGCTGGTCGGTACTTAAATTTGTGAGCGTAATACTGCCTGCAATGAAATACCAAGCTAACCCGCCGCCGGCAAGAAAGAACTCGCGATTCTGACTTTGTGAGTTTCTGTTTTGGCCGCGACAGCTAAGGTAAGTTAAAAAACCAATTAGCGCGGTAACGAAAACAAAGACAGACACTTGAATAGTGCTGGAAAACATTTACTTACTCCTAGATTTCATTACTGCTTGCTGGTCTCGAATTTCACATTATTGATAAAGCGAGAAGGAAACTTAGTGTTGTGAAGGTGGATGGTTCGATTAATTTGAAAAATCGACCCCAATATATTGAAGAGAACAGAAAGTACGCCGGTTTTGTGGAGAGACGAAAGTTCTTCAGACGTTAAGTTTTGCAATCGCTGCTCGTTTAACATTGCCAAACCGCCTACGCGTTGTTGCGTATTGTCTGAGTATTCAATGATCAAATCTGTTGGCTGAATAAGGTTTAATGCTGCAATGTCATTAAGCAATGCGGCAGTTTGCTGCATTGCGGTAACCCGCTCTTTTAACAGCTTTTGTTTATTATCTAAATAAGCCGTTGGTCGGCCACTAGATAGAAACAACGCCTCTCCTTTAGTTGTTGAGACCGCAGGAGAGTCGATATCTAGAACTGTTTGAGGTGCCTCTGGATCTTTTTCAAAATTAAGCGTGAACGGCAAGGTCCGCAAGCTTAATGGAGTAAAGCGAGCGAGCCACGTCCCCTGCGTTTCAAACACATTTTCTTTTGGTGCAAAGCCGCACAGCGCAGAAATAGTCCAGCGCTGCTGATTTGCTACTTTGCTGAAAAATAGAGGGAATTCACTGGAAGCCTGAACGGCTTCTTTAATTTCCACATTAACAAGATGAAAATTGGAAAATGTTGTCGGTAGACGGCTTTCGTCTACGTAAGTACTACTGTGTTGTTCACTAGATAAAATCTGAAAATTTGGCATTTTTTATTCTCGTTAGCTCGCTAACCACTGCTCAATGTAATTTCTATGATTGGGCAAGCTGCTTAATTTTTGTTGCGTAATGAGTTGGTTTTGCTGAATAACCTTATTGGCTAAATCCCGTTGAGTGTAGAAGTGGGACTGCAAAGAGAAGTCTGGGGAGAACCCCATTCCATACAGAACATATTGATAACTGGCGGCGGGGAAAAGCTCTATTGCTGCGGAAAAGTCAGCAATTTGCGGCCCCCGGTATTTCCAAATTTCCAAATCTTCTTTTAACGAGTCGGGAATAGACGCCGCGTCTCTATTCGCTACCCAATAAGGTTCAGAGCGCTGATTGAAAATGTAATGGAGCTTTAAAAAATCGATAATGCGCTGCCAGCGATACTGCATTTGCTTATTAAAGCGCTGACTTATTATTGGCATAGCAGAAGCGGGCGTTGGCATTTGTTCGGCAATATAGCGAGCAGAAATCTCGATTAACATGAGCGCTGTGGCTTCTAAAGGCTCTACAAACCCTGCAGATAATCCCACACCAATACAGTTGCCCTTCCAAATCTGCTTTTTATAGCCGGAATCGAAGCGTATCACGCGAGGCGTTAGCTCACCTTTGTCGTCTCCTACATAACGGCGCAACAACTCTTCTGCACGTTCGTCTGTCGTAAAGTCTGTAGAGTAGACATGGCCTACGCCACGTCGAGAGGATAGCCCTATATCCCAAATCCAACCTGCTTCTTGGGCGGTGGCTTGAGTATAAGGTTTGATTTCGAAGTCACCGTTATAGGGTACGTGCAGTGCTAAAGCGGAATTGTTAAATAGTGTATCGTTGGCAGACACTACAGGCTCACTTAGTGCTTCGCCCAAAAGCATTGAGCGAAAACCAGAACAATCTACAAACAGATCAGCTTCTAAAATACTATTATCGTTTAGCGTAATGCTCTCAATGCATTGTTTTGAAGACGTTTCTACTTGTTCTACTGTGGCTACTTTGTGAGTGACGCCCAGTTCTTCTTTACAGAATGTTTTCAGCATATCGGCAAATGCGCCGGCGTCTAAATGATAGGCATAGTTTGATTGTGCACTACTATATTCTTCTTCATTGAGAGTACGCGGTGCCATGTTTTGTTCGCAGACATGCTGCTGAAAATTAGTGGAGTTGGCAAATTCAGAAATATTGTCGATATACGGAGCCATTTCTACGCGGCCGTAACCCAGAGGTACAGTAAACGGGTGGTAATAAAAATCGCCGTCTCCATTAACCCAATTAACAAACTTCCCACCTTGTTTAAACGCGGCAGAACATTTTCTAAATACTTCTTTTTCCGAAAGCCCGATATCTTTGAGCGTATTTCGCATGGTAGGCCAGGTTCCTTCACCTACGCCTACTGTGGGGATGTCGCTAGACTCAACCAGCGTTATATCTAATCCACATTGCCCTTTTGCTATTTTATGTTTAGCAGCAACGATGGCCGCAGTTAACCAACCAGCCGTTCCACCGCCAACAATAACGATACGTTGTTTTGATGATGTGTTAGTTGAATTATTCATAGGAGACGATTGCCATTGTTTTACTACATTTATTCACAAACTTACTCGTTTTCCAACAAGCTTGTGAATAAAAGGCAGGGTTCTCACCCTGCCAACACACACACGCTTTAGAATGAACCTCTAATACCTACCGCGTAACGAGAGCCGTTATCTTCGATAGAGTAAATTTGGTCAGGGAAACGACCCACTTGCGTTAATTCTTCTTCGGTTACGTTAATACCCTCAAAGAATACAGTGAAGTTTTCGTTGATATCGTAGCTTGCACTCACATCCCACTGTCCGTAAGTTTCAGTAGTAACAGGTTCTCCTGTTGCACCGCCTACAGATGTGTTGTCTAGCGCAAATAAGAACGACTCACGATTGTTGAATGCCACTCGCGCTTGGAAGGCATCACGCTCATAGAAAACAATTAAGTTTTGAGAGTCACCAAGCCCGGGTAAAGCAAACGTTTGTGATGTATCGCCGCTTACCGCTGCGTCACTGTTTACAACGGTGGCATTAGCTGTGATACCAAAGCCGTTGTCCCAAACGTGCGTAAGTGCAACTTCGTAACCGTTAACCGTTGCAGTTTCACCGTTTTGTGGACGAGTTACAGTGTAAACTTCGCTTTCACCGTTCAATTCTTCCGTATCGGCCACAACATCACGGTCTGGGTTTTGTGGGTCTAGTGAAAGACCTTCAGCACAGTTCGTTTCGGCACAACGATATCCATCTACCGCACTTCTGTCGGTCATTGAATAGGTTTCATTGCCAGACAGTGTCACGATAAAGTTCTGAACGTCTTTACTAAAGAAAGCGAACGAGAAAACAGAGTCATCGCTGTAATACCACTCAAACGACAGATCCCAGTTTTCTGCTTCAAATGGTTGCAACGACGGGTTACCACCATTCGCTTGCAAGTTTTGTCGACGTGGTTCGCCAAAGGTTGTTGCTGGAGACATTTGCGCCATGGTGGGACGAGTAAGCGAGTCGTAGCGCGAGAAGCGCACTAACATATCTTCCTGTACTTCTAGCTTAACGTTTAGGCTAGGAAGCAGGTTAGAGTATGAGGATGTACCTGTAATATCGTCAGCTGGAGCAAATCGGTTTGCAAACAACGTTAAATCGGCGGTGGGCACGATATCAGAAACAAAAGCTTGTACCGCAGATACAGCTACACTTGTTTCTTCATAACGTGCGCCAAAGTTCATGGTTAGTGGCATATCACCAAGTTCGTAACCAAACTCAAACTGAGCATATAGCGCCGTTACATCTTCTTCAATGTTGTAGTAGTTAGGTTGAAGCGTTGGGATAACCGGAGCGCCTTGTGACGCTAGGTAGTCTAGATAAGCATCACCATCATAGGTGTACCACGTATCAATTAACCCACTGAAATAGTTATTGGCAGTGAATGGGCGAATGTTAAGCTCGTCCACAGGCGCTGGCGTACCGTATCCGCAAAAAGCACACTGAGATGCAAATTCTTGGAACACGTACTTTTCACGTTCTGAGCGCAGGATACCAAAGTCCGCTCTGCGAAAAACATCAGAGTCTGAGAGGTATGTGAAGTCTGCTTTATATTCAACAACATCATCTTCAGACGCTTGAGTGTTACCCAAATCGTTATAGTGCAAACGAGTTAGTGAAATATCAGGAAGTTGGCCATTGCCGAAACCGTCGTGAATAACTGTTGGCGTGCTGCCCGTTCCATCGAAAGAGTAGTTGTTAATAATGCCAATTACGTTAAAGCGACCTTCACCCGCGATATCGTTTTCAGCAGAAGAACTTTGCACGTCAAATTCTGCAGACAATGCATCATTAATTTGCCAATCAATATTTAAGCCGAAGCCTTGACTGGTTACATCACGTACTCCGCGAGATGACGAAACGAAGTCAGAAGCTGGATTGCCACTACCTTGGTGTAAGTCTATTTCTTGGGTGAATTGAATCGCGGTACCGTTATCGGAAATTTGAGCCGAGCCCACGCGGTCAGGTTCAAACCATGAAGCAAGATCGGTTACTTGCGAGTCAACTTCAAACTTAGACACAAAACCATCTAACGTAATGGTTACGTCATCTGAAGGCGCATACTGTGCAACAAGCGACACGTTTGTGCGTGTTCTATCTTGCTGATCGACAATTTGATCCCAGTTGCGTGGGAGGTATACGTTATCAGCAATGATACCGTCGTTGCGATTTGAAAGCGTTAATCCTGGACGCCAACCGGCTGTTTGAATGCGGTTTATTTGAACTTGGCGTTCTTGATGTGAAGCGGCTAGCAATAAACCAACTTTGTCGTCGGCAAAGGTGTTACTTACCAAGAAAGACGCTTGTGGAGCGGTCTCTTCAGATAGGCTTTCATACATTCCTTTTACGCTGCCAACGGCCTGAAAACCGTCATAGTCAAATGGACGCGCTGTCGTAATGTTAATCGTTGAACCAATGCCACCAGACTGTAAATTGGCAACCGCACTTTTATAAATGTTTGCGCCAGTAATTTGGTCGGCAGCAAGAACGTCGAAGTTAAACGCACGACCGGCTGAGTCTGTTGCCAACTGACGTCCATTTACCAGCACCGTATTAAATTGTGGACCAAAACCACGTACAGTAACCTGCTGACCCTCACCGCCGTTACGGTCGATTGAAACACCAGTGATACGCTGCAGCGACTCTGCCACATTCAAATCTGGAAATTTACCTAGGTCTTCTGCGGCAATACCGTCTGACACAGCAAGGTTTTCTTTCTTGTTGGCCATGGCGCGCTTTAAGCTGCTAACGATGCCGCGAACTTCAATAATTTCAACAGGTGCATCGTTTACATTTTGCGTCTCAGAATCTTGCGATAATGCAACGGGCGAGTGCAGCGCAGATGCAACGGCAACACCTAGTAGGGTGCGTCTAGCAACTGGTCCGTATTGTGATGTGCTTTTTTTATGTATCACTGTGTTTTCTCCGTGGGTAGGCTACGTTTAACGTATTTTTCACTCAAATTACGTCTAGATGTGCGCCTTTCAAGCTTTTTAACATTACTTTTACACATTGAGTGTTATATTTTTCTAATTTTAATTTTGTAACATTATGAAAAATATACGCTAATTCTAAAAAGGTAAAAGGTGAAACGTTTACCTTGTTTTCAATACTAGCACAAAAAGACAATGTAATTACAATGTTATAAAAACTTTTTTTGCATAAAAAAAGAGCATTTTATTACAACGTCTTATTAACATTTGGAAAAATAAGGAGTTTTAGTTGCACCGAATGCGCTCTACTGCTTCTTTCCATCCGCCGTAAGCTTGATCACGCTCTGCTTTTGACAATCGAGGAGTGAACACTCTATCGCTTGTCCAACAATGAGTAAGCTCATCAATAGATGAAAAAATACCGTGTTGAAGACCGGCTAGAAATGCTGCACCAAGCGCCGTAGTTTCAGTAACGTCAGGCCTTTCTACTTCTGCGCCTAATATGTCTGACAAAAAGCCCATAACCCAATCATTTTGCGACATACCGCCATCTACACGGATGTTTGTTGGCCTTGCACCATCGCTTTCCATTGCCTTTTGAAGGTCTTTGGTTTGATAACAAACCGATTGCAATCCGGCTGCCACAATTTCGCTTATACCAGTGTCTCTTGTGAGCCCTAAGATAGCGCCACGTGCATCAGGATCCCAGTACGGAGCGCCTAAACCAGTAAAGGCAGGAACTAAAAATACACCGTTATCTTGTCTTGCTCGTTGTGCTAATGCTTCTGATTCTGCCGCATCACTGATGAGTTTTAGGCCGTCTCGCAACCACTGAACAGTGGCTCCGGCCATAAAAATGCTGCCTTCTAGTGCATAGGTGGTTTCGCCGTTAATTCTGTATCCCACAGTGGTCAGTAATCTGTTTTTAGACTGAAGTGGCTTGCTGCCTGTATTCAAGATCATGAAGCAACCAGTCCCATAGGTACTTTTTGCCATGCCTTTTTCAAAACAGGCTTGCCCTACAAGTGCTGCTTGTTGGTCGCCTGCTACGCCTTCAATAGGTATGGCGCACCCTATAATACTTGCATCAATAACACCGTAGTCATCGGCACAATCCATCACAGTGGGCAGCATATTTGCAGGGATATTAAACTGCTTAAGCAAACGCTCATCCCACTGTTGCTCATTTATATCAAAAAGCATAGTGCGAGAGGCATTAGTGGCATCTGTCTTGTGCGACTTGCCGTTGGTTAATCGCCAGATAAGAAAGCTATCTACAGTACCAAACAGCAGCTCTCCGTTTTCGGCTTGCTGTCTAGCGCCATCCACATTGTCTAAAATCCATGCTACTTTTGTTGCTGAAAAATAGGGGTCAAGAAGAAGCCCTGTAGAGGTGTTAATGTAGGAAACAAACTCTTCATCTTTGCTGAGTTCTCGACATTGTTGAGCTGTTCTCCTGTCTTGCCATACAATTGCAGGATAGACAGTTTTACCTGTATTCTTGTTCCATACCAACGTTGTTTCGCGTTGGTTAGTGATACCAATTGACGCTATGTCGGAGGGCGCTAACGAACATTTGTTGAAAACTTCTTTGAGAGTAAAGAGAACGCTTTCCCAGATTTCCTCTGGATCGTGTTCTACCCAACCGTCTTTCGGGTATTTCTGAGAAAACTCTTGTTGAGCAACGGCGACTATTTTGCCATTAGGTGAAAAGATAATGCTTCTAGAACTTGTTGTGCCTTGATCGATGGCAAGAATATGTTGGCTCATGCTGTCACCTCTACAATATTATTTTCATAGAGTTTGCATCATTTACACCTATTTAACAATGCCGTATTTTCGAAAACGAACATTTGAATGTTCGAACGAACGTGTGCACTTGCGTCATTTGCACGTATACTGTTAGCGTAATTGTTCTGAGTTAACACCTAGCGCTAACAATGCTGAATGGTCACCAAGGTAAGAAATGAATCAAACGCAACGACATGAAAAAATAATAGCCCTTATAAAGCAGCATGGCTTCATGTCGATTGATGATCTGGTTTCTACCTGTGACGTCACTCCACAAACGATTCGACGAGATTTAAACCAGCTTGCGAATACTGGCGTTATAAGCCGTTACCATGGTGGCGCTGGCTTAAACCGAAGTTGGGAAAATACGCCTTACCAAGAACGTAAAACGCAAAACAGCGATGTTAAAGAGAAAATCGCTAACGCAGTGGCCGCTATGATCCCCGACGGCGCATCTTTGTTTATCAATATAGGCACCACAACAGAGCTAATTGCAACGAAGCTACTTAACCACAGTAATTTGCATGTGGTAACGAACAATATTCACGTGGCGACCATCTTGTCAGCAAAAGAAGATTTCTCGGTAATTATTGCGGCCGGTGAAGTACGCTACAGAGATGGCGGTATTATTGGCGAGGCAACGTGTGACTTTATCAGCCAGTTCAGAATGGATTATGGCATCATTGGTATCAGCGGTATCAGTGCCGACGGCGCGCTTCTCGATTTTGATTTTCGTGAGGTAAAGGTTTCTCAAGCCATACTAGAGCATACACAACACGTTATTTTAGCTGCCGACTACAGCAAGTTTGAACGGCGCGCTATGGTAGAGCAGGGCCACATTTCGCAAGTAGACTGCCTGGTATGCGACCAACCCCCCCCTGCATCAATTAAAAAAATCATCAAAGAAAACAATATCAAGTTTGTTCAAGCTTAGGCACATCAAAGCCTGCTACCCTCTTGCCCCTTTTATTCATAACTTGCACCTCTAAATATATTACTGCGGCAGCTCGCCACACATATACTGTCAATTAGCATTTATAAATATAACTGCCATTAGAGTTGGCGATTTGTATCTTAAAATTTGTTTTTTAATTTTCGTTTATGTTCGTTTTTGTTGACATGAGTTCTTTTTGGTTGTCAAATAACCAAATAAATAGTGTGTCACTAAGGGGCAGATAATGGAAAAAAGTATGCAAGATAGCAGCGTAGTTGATGTGCTTGTTGTTGGAGGCGGTGTTAACGGCGTTGGCGTGGCTTTAGATGCGGCAGGGCGAGGGTTATCTGTCACCTTGTGTGAGAAGGGCGATCTGGCTGGTGCAACATCATCGTCTAGCAGTAAGCTTATCCATGGCGGTCTGAGATATTTAGAGCATTACGAATTTCGACTCGTTAAAGAGGCACTGGCCGAGCGTGAGGTATTGCTTCAAAAAGCCCCACATATTATGTGGCCATTGCGTTTTCGCTTACCTCACCAAAAGCATTTGCGTCCAGCTTGGATGATAAGAATTGGGCTATTCCTCTACGACTCGCTGGCCAAGCGGAATATGCTGCCTCGTTCAAAAAGGGTAAAAACCTCCAGTGAAAGTCTATTAGTTAGCGACATTTCAACCTGCTTTGAGTATTCAGATGGCTGGGTTGATGATGCGCGCTTAGTTATTCTTAATGCATTAGCAGCAAAAGACCAAGGTGCTACTATCCGCACCAGAACAGAGTGCATAAGCGCTGAGAAAGAAGCTGCATTGTGGAAGGTGACTTTACGTGACCATGAAGGTAAAACGTTTACAGTAAAGGCGAAATCTATTGTCAATGCCGCGGGGCCATGGGCTGTTTCATTCCTTGATAGATTGGTAGATGTGAAAAATCCAAATGCTATGCGCATGGTAAAAGGCAGCCATTTTGTTGTTCCAAAACTCTATGACACCGATGAAGCTTATATTTTACAAAATAAAGATGGTCGCATTGTTTTTGTTATTCCTTACGAAGACGACTTCAGCTTAGTGGGTACAACGGATGAAGACTTCCAAGGAGACCCTTTAGGTGCTGCTATCTCTGATGATGAAACCCGTTATCTTATAGACGTAGTAAACACTTATTTTAAAACCAAGATAAGCACAGAAGATATAGTGCACAGTTATAGTGGTGTAAGACCGTTACTAGAAGAAAAGAATGCCTCGGCACAAGAGCTCACAAGAGACTATAAAGTAGAGCTTAAGGGTGAAGCAGGAGAGCCAGTCTTACTCAACATCTTTGGCGGGAAAATTACTACTTACAGAAAGCTGGCAGAACATGCTGTAGACAAGCTTGTGTCATGTTTTCCGCGAGCAAAAAAGGCATGGACAAGGGAAGCTCCGCTCCCTGGAGGTGCGTTTTCTGATAAGGCGTCATTGTCAGCCGAGTTAAAAAGCAGCTATCCGTGGTTACCAGAAAGCGTTATTCAGCGCTATGTGCGCCAGTACGGTTTGCTTTGCCATAAATTTTTAAGCGGCGCGTCAGGTTTGAATGATTTAGGGCAAGATTTTGGAGCCCAGTTATTTGAAGCAGAAATAGACTATTTGATAGAGCACGAATGGGCGCTAACAATTGAAGACGTTTTGTGGCGCAGAACTAAGCATGGTTTACGCTTGAATGATATTCAAAAAGAATCTCTGTCTAATTACATAGAATACAAAGTAAAGGCGGTTAAGCAACTTGTTGATATAAGAGCAACTGCATAACGGTGTCGTGCAGCGCTTTATCTTTTTGAAAAAGCGGCCGATAATCTCAAAGAGTGTGCATCATTAGCTTGCGCATCTTTGATGATTATTGGACAACAAAAATGACAGAAAAAGAAAATAGTTCACAATCAACCGCACTGAAAATATTCATAGTTTTGATTTTCATCGGTGTCATCGGTTTTTTTATAAATAACCTTTACACTGGGGACTCTGATACCACGGTCGTGGCTTTTTCAGAGCATGCAGAGAAGTTTGAACGTCATGTCATATCTTCGCATTATCAGTGGCAAGTGCGACAAAAGCCCAGCATGATCATGCTTATTCACTATAATGACAGTGGAAAGGAAGTGAATAGAAAGCCGGTGAGAATGAATCACTACGGTTGGCCCAACGCGCAAGAAAGCGACGAAGGCTGTGCAAAAGTCTGGACGTCGTTAATCGGAAGCCCTCTACGAGTGGACGGGTTCAATGTTAAGGCACGGTTTTACTCAACGGGTACTGCCACTAACGATGGCGATTTTGATAGCCGAAGTTTTTGGTGCCGATACAGTATAAGTAAAGGTGTAGAATTTGATTACTTTCCAGCTATTGGCGAAGTAACCCCACCTAGACTTTAGGATAAAGTTAATAAGCGCATCTATTTGTTATAAAGAGCCGATTTATCACTAAACTTTAAGACCACGGGCATCAGGCACCTCTGCCAAGAGTTTGCTAGTGCTACAGTAAAATGCCGATGAAAAGGATGCGGTGAATCTTTGCTACACTCTACTTTCTTCTGCTATTTCATATTAACAATGTGATTTTTGAGAAATTTGGTTATTTGCATAAGTTTTGACCTTCATTTCTCACCTTTGCTGTACGTTGCATAAATAGAGGTTGCAAAAAATGAAGTTATTTTAACCGTAAACATAGGCATTGCTTGCCCAAAATTGCCCTCATTGTTAAAGTGTGCGAAATAACAATCGACTTCACGTTAAAGCGTCGCCATCTCACCCTTGCAAATACGCGTTAACATAAAAACAGGAATACACTCTTCATGTTTAAAAAGCTTCGAGGCATGTTCTCTAACGATCTGTCCATCGACCTCGGAACAGCTAATACGCTGATTTACGTTAAAGACCAAGGCATAGTTCTTAATGAGCCTTCTGTTGTCGCTATTCGACAAGAACGCGCTGCCGGCCCCAAAAGCGTGGCCGCGGTTGGTGCAGAGGCGAAACGCATGCTTGGTCGTACACCAGGTAACATTCGTGCCATTCGCCCTATGAAAGACGGCGTTATTGCCGATTTCTACGTGACCGAAAAAATGCTTCAGCATTTCATCAAACAAGTTCACGACAACAACTTTATGCGCCCTAGTCCACGAGTACTCGTATGTGTGCCATGCGGCTCTACACAAGTAGAAAGACGTGCAATTAAAGAGTCGGCGCTAGGTGCTGGCGCCCGAGAGGTATACTTAATTGATGAGCCTATGGCGGCGGCCATTGGTGCAGGACTTCCTGTATCTGAAGCACAAGGCTCAATGGTTGTTGATATTGGTGGTGGTACTACAGAAGTCGCTATCATTTCACTCAATGGCGTAGTTTATTCTTCGTCTGTGCGCATTGGTGGCGACAAGTTTGATGAAGCGATCATTAACTATGTACGTCGAAACTTCGGTTCACTAATCGGTGAGGCAACAGCTGAGCGTATTAAACACGAAATAGGCGCTGCTTACCCGGGCGAAGAAGTTCGCGAAATTGAAGTTCGCGGACGCAACTTGGCAGAGGGTGTACCACGCGGATTTACGCTTAATTCAAACGAGATACTCGAAGCGCTACAAGAGCCGTTAACCGGTATTGTATCAGCAGTAATGGTAGCACTAGAACAATCCCCGCCAGAGTTAGCGTCAGATATATCTGAGCGCGGTATGGTGTTAACGGGTGGTGGTGCACTACTTAAAGATCTCGACAGATTGCTGATGGAAGAAACAGGTATTCCGGTAGTGATTGCCGATGACCCTCTTACATGTGTAGCACGCGGCGGTGGTAAGGCTTTCGACATGATTGACCTTCACGGCGGCGACTTGTTTAGCTACGAGTAAGCAGGTAAGGCAACCTTGAGGTTGCCTTCTTTGTATCATGGATACTATATTCACTCGCGGTCCCTCATTAAATAACCGGCTAGCTCTGGCTTTAGTGCTTTCTGTGCTATTGATTTTTGTCGATCACAAGCTAGAGGGGTTTAAATCTACCCGAGTTTACTTAAATTCTTTCATGAGTCCTATTCAGTACCTGGCCAATTTGCCAGGCGTTATATTGAGCGAGAGCGCCCAACGTCTCGCTTCCAAAGAGCGGTTACTGGAAGAAAACCAAACTATGTCAAATCAGCTGTTGTTGATGAGCCAGAAACTTCAGCAATTTGATGTGCTTGCAAAAGAAAACGAACAGCTTCGCTTACTGTTAGACGCTCCGGTGCGAAAAGAGTCGCGCAAAATGGTAGCTGAACTGATGGCGGTGGATAAAAACCCGTATAGCCAGCAAGTACTCATTAATAAAGGCGCAATCGACGGTGTTTATTTGTCTCAACCCGTTATTGATGACTCAGGAATTGTGGGTCAAATTATGGAAGTGGGCTCCACAAACAGTCGCGTTTTACTTTTAGCCGATGTAACCCATGCTATACCCGTACGCTCGCTGCGAAACGATATTCGCTTTATCGCAACAGGAAGCGGCTCTTTGAACGAGTTATATGTAGAGCATGTGCCGCATAGTGTAGATATTCAAGAGGGCGATGTTCTTATTTCCTCCGGCTTAGGTAGTGTGTTCCCAGAAGGTTATCCCGTCGCCCGGGTGAAACAGGTAGTTCGAGATGAAAGTCGTCCTTTTTCACGAGTTATTGTTACCCCAACTGCAAGTTTAGACAGGCTGCGCCACCTGCTGCTTTTGTGGCATGAAAGTGACGAGTCGCAGGACTCCAAAACCCAGGATCCTAAAATGCAGAACCCAAAAACATTAGACGACGCCACTGAAGAGCAAGCGCCAGAAGATAAAGATTCAAAAGATATAGACCAAGAAGAGTCAGAAAATGCGTAAACGCAACCTCATCATTTGGGGCAGCATCATAATTGCACTGGTATTGCAGATTGTACCCTTACCTATTCAAGCCGATGTATACCGTCCAGACTGGGTGTTGGTAGTATTGGCGTATTGGAGTATGGCACTGCCAAGCAGAGTGAATGTTGGTGTTGCTTTTATTACCGGCGTGGCAATGGATATTTTGGTTGGCACCACACTTGGCATTCACAGTCTTGGCTTAAGCGTTTCAATTTATATTCTTGCGGCAAACTATCAGCGTTTAAGAAATTATTCCGTATGGCAACAGGCCATTATCATTGGCCTCTTATCTTCGCTTTACCACTTGGTTACGTTTTGGGTTCAGCACATTCTCACTGACATTTACTTTCAGATTGATTATTTGTGGCCAGTAATTGCGTCTATGGTGATATGGCCATGGGTCTTTTGGTTGCTCCGCCGCACGCGAAGACAGTTTTCCATTATGTAATAAGACATTGTCTGCCGATAATTTTTTATGCCGATAATTGCGCAGAACATCGTTCTTAAAAATACTGCACTTTCGTAAGTGATTAATAAGGTTTTGCCAATGCATTCTCATCTCATTCTTGCCTCTGCATCGCCAAGGCGCACCGCTTTGTTAAATCAAATGAAGGTTGCTCACACTGTCTTCCCAGCTGATATTGATGAAACGCCAAAACCTAACGAATCTCCATACGATTTAGTTGCCAGACTGGCCAGCGAGAAAGCGCAGGCCGTCATGTCTAAAGTAAACGCCAGTTCAGAACCGGCCACTTTTAACGTTGTGTTAGCCAGCGATACGCTTATAGCTTTTAATGGCGCAAGCGTTGGTAAGCCGGTAGATAGAGAAGATGCTATACGCATATTATCTATGCTGTCGGGGCAAACTCACGAAGTGTTAACAGCAATTAGTGCAATGTCTGAATTGAAACAGGTAACGCGAACTGTAACTACATCAGTCACATTCGCAACGCTGACTAAACAGCAAATTATTGCGTACTGGGAAACAGGGGAGCCGCAAGATAAAGCCGGTAGTTATGCTATTCAAGGCATAGGTGGCGAATTCGTCGTTTCTATTAACGGCAGTCCAAGTTCTGTAGTAGGATTACCTCTGTATGAAACCCGTCAATTGCTCAATGAATTTGGAGTTGCGAAGTGAGTGCCGAGCTACTAATTAACGTTACACCCTCTGAGTCACGAGTTGCTCTCATTGAAAATGGTATTTTGCAAGAAATACACGTAGAACGACACACGAAAAAGGGGCTGGTAGGCAATATATATCGTGGCAAAGTGAGTCGAGTATTACCCGGTATGCAGGCGGCATTTGTAGATATTGGACTAGAAAAAGCTGCATTTCTTCATGCCTCAGACATTGTTATTCACAATGAAATAGCCGAAGAGGTTTTGGCAAGTCATATACAAAAACAAGATATTCGAGAGCTTGTAAGAGACGGGCAGGATATTGTTGTTCAAGTGGTTAAAGATCCCATTGGCACCAAAGGAGCCCGCTTAACTACCGATATCACTATTCCCAGTCGTTACCTTGTGTTTATGCCATCTGTTACCCATGTAGGCGTGTCTCAGCGTATTGAAGAAGAAGCCGAGCGCGAGCGACTAAAAACCTTAGTTCAAGAGTTTTGCGATGAAAACGGCGGGTTCATACTGAGAACAGCTGCAGAGGGAGTGGGCAAAAACGAGTTGCAGCAAGATGCAGCGTTTTTACGCAGGCTTTGGGACAAAATTCAATCTCGTATGAAAAAGCGTAAATCCAATGTGCTTTACGAGGATTTGCCTTTAGCACGACGGGTGCTTCGAGATTTCGTTGGCACTGAGCTTGATAGAATACGCATTGACTCGAAGCTGTCGTTCCAAGAGTTGTTTCAGTTTACCAAAGAATACGTTCCTGAAATGAATGAAAAGCTGGAATATTATACCGGCGATAGGCCTATTTTCGACTTGTATGATGTTGAAAATGAGGCGCAGCGAGCTTTAGAGCGCCGCGTAGATTTAAAGTCGGGTGGTTATTTGATTATCGATCAGACCGAAGCAATGACCACTATAGATATTAATACAGGGGCATTTGTTGGTCATCGCAATTTAGAAGAAACCATCTTTAATACCAACGCAGAGGCCACGCAGGCTATCTCGCGTCAGCTAAGATTACGCAACCTTGGCGGTATGATCCTTATCGACTTCATCGATATGATGGAACCTGATCACAAAAGGCGTGTCTTACACTCATTAGAAGTGGCGACAAGTAAGGATAGAGCCAAGATCAATATTCACGGGTTTACCGCGTTAGGGCTTATTGAAATGACCCGCAAGCGCACCCGCGAAAGTATTGAACATATATTGTGCGGTGAGTGCCCTGTGTGTAAAGGGCGTGGAACCGTTAAAACAATAGAGACTATTTGTTTTGAGATTATGCGTGAAATTGTGCGTGTAAATCGCGCGTATGACGCTGATAAATTTGTAGTTTACGCGTCCCCCAAAGTGGCTGAGGCTCTGATGGGAGAGGAGTCTCATATGTTGGCCGAGTTAGAAGTGTTTGTATCGAAACAAATTAAAGTGCAAACCGAAACATTGTACAACCAGGACAAGTACGACGTCGTTATGATGTAACGCATTAACGTTAAGAAAGGCATAGTGTGACAAAATTTTCGTCGGCAGCTGCGTACTTATTAAAGAAGTTCTGGCTGCTGCTTGCTGTATTACTTGTTCTTTTTGCGCTGATACTGAGCGCTGCAAGGTACGCCTTGCCCCACATTGAACACAATAAGTACCTGCTGGAAGACTACATAAACCAGCAATACGGCGTAAACTTATCCATTGACAGTGTGCATGCTGTTTGGGAGCGAAGCGGCCCGAGCATTGTCTTAAACTCCGTGTCTTTAGCGAAAGATGAGGCGTCTCCTGTTGCCCTCGATATTCGGCAAATTTATGTAGAACTCGATTTTTGGCAATCTCTTCGCCAGCAGCTAATCTCATCCCCTCGATTCGAATTACGAGGTCTGCAGCTTGATATTGATGCAGATCGAGTGTCTGGCAGCAGCAAGAATAATTTTCCTGTTATAACCGCATTAGAACGTCTGTTTTTAGAGCAGTTGCAAAGCTTTTCTTTAGAAGATGGGACTATTTCGCTTACCCGAAATGGCGATACAAACAGCTTTGATGTTACCACTTTATCGTGGAATAACTTTGAAGAACGCCATCAAGGGTTAGGACGCATAAAAGTCGATGGGGTATCAGCAAACTCAGCGTCATTTGTTATCGATATTCAGGGCACGAAAGATGAGTTTGAGGGTGTGTTCTACGCCAAAGCTGAAGACTTAGATATATCTCCATGGGTAAGTGACCTAATCAAAACCAAACGCCCACTGGCACAAAGTAGGGCAAAC
Organism: Alteromonas sp. MB-3u-76; assembly: GCF_002831605.1. Classification (NCBI taxonomy): domain Bacteria; kingdom Pseudomonadati; phylum Pseudomonadota; class Gammaproteobacteria; order Alteromonadales; family Alteromonadaceae; genus Alteromonas; species Alteromonas sp. MB-3u-76. The sequence goes on from NZ_CP025115.1 coordinate 299,497, forward strand.
CTAGAAATATGGACCCACTTTAGTGAAAGTTCGGTTAACTCTGTACAGGCAGAATTGAACAACAGTCTGCTGCAATGGGGCGATGAACAGATTAAAACCGTCACAGGCATTACGGGGGGGAGTCTACAAGCCTTGCCAACAACGGATGGATGGAATATTCGCGTTGACCAACTTAAGCTCAACTCGAGTAATGCGACTCTGACCACTGATGTTATCGGTACTATTTCGAATAACGGCAATGCCGTTTTCAATACGATAAAACCTGTCGAAATTAATCCATTTTTACTTCTGCTTCCGCTCTTTCTTGATGATACCAGTGAAGATGAAATTAGAGCTCTTGATCCCAAGGGCGAGCTGGCTACCTTACAATTACAATGGCAGCACGGGTCGCCCGCACTAGCGGCGAAAGTGCTCGACCTAAAGTGGTCACAAACGGATGCTATTCCTGGGTTGTCGTCTTTAGATGCCGATATATTTTGGTACAAGCACAACGGCGCTGTGTTTTTAGAGTCCAGTGACAGCGAGCTTTCAAGTAAGGGAATTATCAAAAAAGATGTCCATGTAAATAATATTACAGCGGATATCTACGTTTATCCTCTCCAAAGCAATGAGAAAAGCTCCGACAATAGCAGCGAAGAAATCAGTACTCTGCAAGCGCAAAGACAGCGAAAAGCAGAGCCACGTCGATGGGGAATTAGCAGCGACAATATCATAATAGATACAGATAGCGTCTCCTTAACGTCTGCATTCAACTTCGACCTGTCCTCTGGCCATTTGTCTTTGTTCACCGACGTTGACCCACTGCCGCTCTCTGGTGTGAGCGATCTTTTCCCTGCGCCTGTCATGAGCGACAACCTAGACAACTACCTCACCAGAGCGTTTGTCGGTGGAGGTGAGATAGAAGCGGCACGAGTGCTGTGGTTTGGGAAAATTAATGAATACCCGTTCACAGAACAACAGGGAATTTTTCAAGCCTCTGTAGACATCAGTAAGGGTGACTTCCTATTTTCATCGAAATGGCCAGCACTCAGTGAGCTCGATTTATCCCTTCGCTTTATTAATAAAGGCTTATTCATGACAAGCTCTTCTGCAGAGCTTGCGGGTGTAAAAGTGCGTAATATGTCGGCAGCTATTCCCACATTTAAACGGGATGCTGTTCTCACTATTGATGCGGCAGGTGATGGGACAGGGGAGAGTTTAACGAGTCTAATGATGGCATCTTCTATCAAAGACTCGTTAGGAAAAGTATTAGAGCAGGATGTACAGGTTGCCGGGCCACTATCTGCCGATATCCACCTACATATTCCGTTAAACGGTGAGCAAGTGAGAGCTACCGGCACCGCTGCGCTAGCAGAAAATACCGTATACATCCCAAAAACTAACATGCGTTTTGAGCGTACAAAAGGCGACATAGCTTTCGACAACGGCAATATAGATGCAAAAGAACTTTCAGCACAGTTTCTCAATCAAGCGGTGACGATTGATATTCACGGGCAGCAACAAGAAGAATATTTGCTTAATGTGGGCCTAGCGGGGCGTTGGCATGTTCACCCTCTTGCAAACTACGTGAATACTGAGTTGACCGACTACGTAGACGGCGAGACTCAATGGCAAACTAATGTAGATTTGATCCTGGGGAAAGACACTTTTTCTTATACTGCCGATTTAAATGCTGACTTAACGGCAACTCAAAGTGTGTTACCTGAACCTTTCAACACAGCCGCTGGAACAAGTCTCCCGCTAAATATTCAAAGCAGTGGCAACCTTACGGCGTCAAACGTTAACGCAAAATTGGGGGAAGACATTCGTTTTACCGGTACGTTACCACATAAAGAAATGCAGTTTTCTCGCGCTCACTTAGCGCTTGGTGAGAGTGATATAGCCAACATCGGAACCGGCTTTAGTATTGCTGCAAACCTTGATAACGCCAATGTAAAAGAGTGGTTTACAACTATCTCAATGTTGACTTCGGGCAATCAGCAGCAAGCCAGTAGCAGTGAGGAACTCTCATCTAGCAAAGCCGCGAACGCTTCCTTATCCTCTTCTGAGCCTACTAGAAACGGACTATTTGGTACGCCTTCACGCATTTTTGCCAAAGCAAGTGAGTTAACGTTTGCTGGGCATGTCATTAACGACGTTCAAATAAATGCACAGGAGCGCAACAATAATTGGCTGCTCGATATTGGCTCGGCCGCAGCGAGGGGAACCATACTCGTTAATGGCAATTTAGCGCAGCAGGGCATAGAGATAAACGCAGACTATCTAAATTTAATAAAGCCTGAGGCCGTAGAGCTAGAAGTAAACGAGACCAACGTTAATGTACTCGCCGATTTTAATGCCAAACAGTCTGACGATCCGTTTGAACTTGATCCTCGCTCTCTTCCTCCAGTGTATTTTCGCTGCGAAAGCTGCATATTCCACGGTATTGATTTAGGGAATATTACCCTAGATATCGTAAAAACAGACAGTGGGCTTAATGCGAGGCAGCTTGTCATCCGCTCTCCCGAGGCAACCATTACGGCAAAGGGTGATTGGGAATACAAAGACGGCGCGTCAATAAGTCGTATCGAAGGAAATCTTTTGGCACCAGATGTAGGGCAAATGCTTAAAGAGTACAAAATCGAGTCGGGCATTAAAGACTCCGAAGCCGATGTCGCATTTAGTATTCAATGGCCAAACTCTCCCATGGACTTACAGCTCAATAAACTTCAGGGAGACGTTGAGTGGTCGTTGTCAGATGGGTATCTTACCGAATTAAGCGATCAAGGCTCGCGCATCTTCACACTGTTTAGTTTAAATTCATTAGTGAGAAAATTAAGCTTAGACTTTAGGGACGTATTTGCGAAAGGCTTCTTTTATGATGATATGGGAGGCACGCTAACTATTGTAGATGGCAAAGCGTATACCGATGACACTGAAATAGACGGAGGCGCTGGCGAGATAGAAATAATGGGTTTTACAGACTTAGGCACGGGAGATCTTAACTACAATGTATCTTTTGCTCCTAATGTGACAGGCAACTTACCATTTTTGGTGTACTTTTTAGCTACCCCGCCTACCGCACTCGCCGCCATAGCTATAGATCAGGTTTTGACATCGGCAAAGGTTATTTCAAATGTAAATTACCGTGTTTCAGGCACTATAAGCGAACCACAATTTGAAGAGGTTGAACGAAACAGCAAAGATATTAGCCTACCTGCGCAAAACGTTCCCGTGCAAAAAGATCCTCTCGATAGGCCGCTTACGGAAGACGATGTCCGCAGGATAAAAATGGAGGTTATTGATGGTTAATTTAGTCGCACTACAAATGACATCTACCCCCGATGTTAATGAAAATTTAGCCGCAGTCTCTGACGCAATGGCAGACGCTAGCATCGCACCAGATAGCCTTGTTGTGTTGCCAGAATGTTTTGCTTGTTTTGGTGGGAAAGATAAAGGCCAGCTTGCTATTGCCGAAGAAAAGGGTAAAGGGCCAATTCAAGCCCACCTCTCGCAATTAGCGAAAGACTATCAATGCTACATCATTTCCGGCACTTTCCCTTTACAGACAGAAAGCGCTGATATGTTTTCTGCAGCATGCATGTTGTTTGCTCCGAATGGAGAGTGTTTGGCCGACTATCGCAAAATTCATATGTTCGATGTCTCGGTAAACGATGCAACAGGAAGCTACAAAGAGTCACGCTTTACACAAGCGGGAAACGAGGTGATAACGGTTAGTACACCAATTGGCAACATTGGCCTTGCGGTATGTTATGATATTCGCTTTCCAGGGTTATTTACCGCAATGGGCGATATTGATGTATTGGTATTGCCCGCAGCGTTTACGCAAAAAACTGGTGAAGCCCACTGGCATGCACTGTTAAAGGCCAGAGCTATTGAAAAGCAATGCTTTGTAGTCGCCGCAGGGCAAACAGGCACACATGCCAATGGGCGTGAAACCTTTGGCCACAGCATTGTTATCTCTCCTTGGGGAGAAACATTGGCAGAGCTAGCCACAGAGAAAGGCGTAGTAAAAGCCAGCGTAGATATTGCGCAACGAGAAACCATCAAACAAAATATGCCCGTTGCCGAACACAACCGATTCAGGAGTCACTTTGTCTAAATCTGTAGAGCGCCATTTATTATCAGACTCAGGGCTTGATATTGCTAAGCTTGAGAGTGCATTAGCCACAATCCATCGTCACGACACCGACTATGCCGACTTATATTTTCAGTCTAGTCAGCATGAAAGCTGGGTGCTTGAAGATGGCATTATCAAAGAAGGCAGTTACAACATTGAGCGCGGTGTTGGCGTAAGGGCTATAAGCGGTGAGAAAACCGGTTTTGCCTATTCTGATGAAATCAGCGAGGAAGCACTATTAAAAGCGTGTAAAGCGGCCCGCGGAATTGCCCCAAGTGGCGGTACTCAGAAGGTGTCTGCGCTGGGCGAAAAAGCCCTAAACCCGCGCTACAGCGATAACAATCCGATCCTTGCTATGCAAGACGCAGAAAAAATATCTCTTCTTCGTTCAGTAGACGCATACATCCGCAAGCAAGAGCCATCTGTTAATCAGGTGGTGGTGAGTATCAGCGGTGTGTACGAAGAAATATTGGTTGCTGGAAGCGACGGTACTCTTGCAACGGATATACGCCCTTTGGTAAGGCTAAATTGCTCTGTATTGTTAGAAAGCGGAGAGCGCCGAGAGCGTGGTTCTGCTGGCGCGGGCGGCCGTTATGCCTATGCATTTTTTCAATCAGACGACAACGGCAAGCCTTTGTATGAAACGCTTGCCGACGACGCCTTGCACATGGCCCGAGTAAATATGCAAGCTGTAGCGGCGCCTGCTGGAGCTATGCCAGTAGTTCTTGGTAACGGCTGGCCCGGTGTACTGCTGCACGAGGCTGTGGGACATGGCTTAGAGGGTGACTTCAACCGCAAAGGTGCTTCTACTTTTAGTGGCCGTATAGGCGAGCGTGTTGCCGCAAAAGGTGTGACCGTTGTAGATGACGGTACCTTAAGTGATCGCCGTGGCTCGCTATCGGTAGACGATGAGGGCACGGCTACTCAGCATAACGTGTTAATTGAAGACGGTATTTTAAAAGGCTATATGCAAGACAAGCATAACGCGAAATTAATGGGCGTAGCACCTACTGGCAATGGCAGAAGAGAGTCTTATGCGCATTTGCCTATGCCAAGAATGACAAATACTTACATGCTTGAAGGGCAACACGATCCGCAAGAAATTATAGCTTCTATTGAAAGGGGCATTTATGCGCCTAACTTTGCGGGTGGTCAAGTAGACATTACTTCGGGTAAATTTGTGTTCTCTAGTGCCGAAGCTTATCTCATTGAAAATGGCAAGATTACAGCGCCTGTGAAAGGGGCAACCCTTATCGGCAACGGGCCAGAGGTTATGCAAAAGATATCAATGATTGGCAACGATGTAGCACTAGATAAAGGCATTGGCGTTTGCGGCAAAGACGGTCAGAGTGTACCGGTTGGCGTGGGTCAACCAACGCTTAAAATTGATGAGCTCACCGTGGGCGGAACAGCTTAGCTGTAAAATTTATATAAGATTCAATCGAATAAACGCAAAAAGGCTGGTCACTTCATGGTACCAGCCTTTTTTAGTAGCCTGTCTTATGTGGTAGTTCAGCCTTTTGAAGGCTACAAGCTCGCTAATGAAGAGGCTCTAGCTGTTTTGAACGATGTCCTTGATGTACTGAAAAAGCTCTCTAAATGCTTTAGGTGGCCCGTTCTTTTCTCGCTCTTTTTTAACCTGGCGACTGAGTTGACGCAATTTTTGTCTATCAAAGTCAGGGTATTCTTCGATTAAGCGCTGAATTGCAGGGTCACCCTCTTCAATCACCGCTTCTCTCGCCAGTTCTAATTTATGAAAAGCTGCATTACTCGCCTGATGCTGGTGAGCTATTTTCGCTAGCGCTTCTTCAATATCGGCAGTATCTCGTTGGCGAAGTAGCTTTCCAATAAACTGCAATTGCCGGCGATAACCGTCTTTTTTCTTGTTAACAATGCGGGCTACTGCCACTGCATCTGCCAACTCTTCGTCCATGGGGATTGTTGCCACATGGGCATCGGTCAACCCTACAATGGTTTCGCCTAGTTTCTGGTGCTCTTTGGCCTGACGCTTAAGTTCGGTTTTACTTATAAAATCTTCGTCTTCAGACATTCCTGCCTTAGCACCGTCAAAGTTAGGATCTTGTGGAGAATTATGTTTCTGATCACTCATTTCAAACTCATTAGTGTTACACTTTAGTCAAATTGTAACTATCACAGTCGAATATAGACAGCGAAACTTACTATGCAAATTGAGCAACAGCTATCAGAAATTCAGAATGTCGTTGATGATGTACTGAAAATGGCCTTATCAAAAGGCGCAACACAAGCCGAAGCAAGCATGTCTAAGGTACAGGGTATTGCTGTATCTTCGCGTATGCAAGAAGTTGAAAACGTTGAGTTTACCAACGATGGCGGTTTAGGTATTAGCGTTTACGTAGGTAAACGGAAAGGAAGTGCTTCTACGGCAGATTTGAGCAAAGCAGCGCTATCTTTGGCGGTGGAAAAAGCAGTAGATATTGCACGTTACACCAGTGAGGATCCGTGCACAGGCCTTGCCGATGCAGAGCTTATCGCCACAGAGTTTCCCGATCTAGAGCTCTATCACCCGCAAGAGCTAGATACCGAGAAAGCGATAAAAACGACCATAGAGACTGAAGCGGCGGCGATGAATTACGACTCTCGCATAACTAATTCAGATGGCGCGTCTTATAACGCTAATTTGGGGATGCGCGTTTACGGCAATACGCACGGGATCAATGCGGGCTATCCAAGCAGCCGGTACAGCCTAAGTTGCATGGTGATAGGTTCTCAAGAAAACGACATGCAGCGAGATTATGCTTACACTGTAAACAGACAAGCCGATTTACTGAAATCTGCGACCTTTGTGGGTGAGGAAGCTGCGAAGGCTACCGTTGAACGCCTTGGCGCTCGAAAAATTAATACTGCCAATGTGCCTGTATTGTTTCACAAAGATCTCGCTTCCAGTTTGTTTGGTCATTATGTTGGCGCAATCAGCGGCGGCAGTTTGTATAGACGCTCGTCTTTTTTACTCGACAGCTTAGGTAAGCAAGTCTTTCCAGAGTGGCTAAATATTGAAGAGCGCCCCCTTATCAAGTCTGGATTAGCGAGTTCGAGCTTTGACAATGAAGGTGTTTCTTGTTCAGACATGACCATTGTGGATAGCGGTCAATTAGCTACCTATCTATATACTACGTACTCTGCACGTAAACTTAACACCGTGTCTAATGGACATGCTGGTGGCATTCACAACTGGTTAGTGGGCGATACAGGTCATAGTGACGCCGATCTATTAAAAGAGATGGGCACTGGATTATTCGTTACTGAACTTATGGGTCAGGGCGTTAATATTGTTACTGGCGATTACTCTCGCGGCGCGGCAGGCTTTTGGGTAGAAAACGGTATTATCCAATATCCAGTGCATGAGATAACGATTGCTGGCGACTTACGCGACATGTTCCGTAATATCGTTGCTATTGGCAAAGACAAAGATGTGAGAGGCAGTGTTCAAACTGGCTCTGTTCTTGTCAACGAAATGAAAATAGCCGGAAACTAATGCAACGCTTCTTGCATAAGCAGCGAATAAGCAGAGAATTTGCAGGTAAGTAGCAAGAAATCAGAGTCTGTTAATACAGCATATGATTCGTTGCTATGTAAGCGGTCAAAATAGACCGCTCTTTTATTCTTAAGCTAAGCCCCTAAAATCTAATCATTGATTAATATAGGAGAAAATATCAATGACTAGACGAAGCTCTCAAGAATGGCAGCAACTTATCGATGCGCAAGAAGCCAGCGATATGACCATCGCGCAGTTTTGCCACACGCACCACATTAACCAGTCCACTTTTTATTTGCAACGCAAAAAACGTCAAGCTTTGTCGTTGCCGCAGACATCACCGCAATGGCTGCCCATTGACAGCATGACCTCACATCGGCCAGCCATGCGCCAATGGCAAATCGAGTTAACGCTACCAAACGGTGTGGTGCTGAACATGAGTAGAGATGGTTAATGCTAACAGCAAGTAGCGCTAAAATATGGTTATATCTTGGTATTGCCGATATGCGCAAGCAGTTCGACGGCTTAGCGGCGTTGGTGAACAATCAGTTGCAGATGCAAGCACAGCTCGGCGATTGGTTTGTGTTTGTGAACCGCAAACGCACCATGATAAAAGTGCTGTATTACCATCAAGGCGGTTACTGTTTATGGTCGAAAAGATTGGAGCGGGGCACCTTCGGTAAAGTGTCAGGTAATGGGCATAAAATCGCCCTGAACACCGCGCAGTTACAGTGTTTGATTGATGGTGTTTATTGGCAAAAAGGCAAACAAAACATGCGACTTAAGTAGCTGAATTTGCTATACTTAGCCGCATGAAAAGCGCTGCCGATTTGCCACAAAACACACCTCATATTCCACAAGAAGAATATGCTAATGTGTGTGCAAAACTGGCTGAGTCACAAGCACACGCCGCGCAGTTGCAACAACAAGTCGACTGGTTTAAGCGTCAGTTGTTTGGGCGTAAGTCAGAAAAGCACATAGTAGAGAATTCTGACCAAACGCAGTTGTTTGGCCAAGCGACGAATGAAGATTTACCGCCAGCACCTAAAAAAGCCGTCAAAGGCTATGCCCGCTCCACTAAACAAAAAGATGACAATAACGTCAATGATACCGGCCTTCGCTTTACTGATGACGTGCCCACAAAAGTGATTGATGTGCCTTGCCCCGAGCTTGAAGGTGAGGATGCTGATAAGTATGAAATTATTGGCACGAAAGAGACCCATCGCTTAGCGCAACTGCCAGGTAGCTACCAAGTCTTAATTTATCGCAAAAAAGTCTTTAAAAGCAAAGAAACGGGCAACATGTTGTCCCCCTCAACTCCCGATAATGTGTTAGAAGGGGCGTATGCGGATGTATCACTATTAGCGGGCCTCATGGTTGATAAAGCCGTATTCCATTTACCCCTTCACCGACAGCATTTACGTATGCTGCAATCGGGTGTGACTTTATCGCGGGCGAGCTTAATCAACTACGTCAGTCAAAGCATTGATTTAGTTATCCCTATCGCACAAGCAGTGCTGAGTAATATACTGAGTGGGGGCAACATCAGCATGGATGAAACGCCGATGAAGGCGGGTCGACAAGCCTCGACTCGCCGCAAACATAACACCATGAAACAAACCTACTTCTGGCCCATTTATGGTGAGCAAGATGAAGTGGCCTTTACCTGGTCATCTTCTCGCGGCAAACAACATGCGATTGCGCAACTCACTGGCTTTAATGGCACCTTGCTAAGCGATGGTTATGCGGTGTATAGCCAAATCATTGATACGCTAAACAGCCAAGGCCAACACATCACCCATGCAGCCTGTTGGGCGCATACGCGCCGCTACTTCGAAAAAGCATTGGATTATCATCCTAAAGAGGCACAATACGCCTTGGCTGAAATACAAAAGCTGTATAAAGTGGAAGCACACATACGAAAACACGCGCTTAATGCCGAGGATACCGTGCAATATCGCCTCAAACACAGCGAGCCTGTCATCAATGCTCTGTTTCATTGGCTATACGAGCAACGCCAACGCCCAGAATTATTACCTAAAGATCCGTTAAGCAAAGCCTTAGCTTATGCCTATGACCGTCATCATGAGTTAAAGACTTACCTGACGCACGCACAAGTGAATATCGACACTAATCATTTAGAAAGGGCCTTACGCGTTATCCCTATGGGTAAGAAGAACCATTTGTTCTGCTGGAGTGAGTTGGGCGCAAAACAGCTTGGTGCCTTGCATACACTCACCGTGACCTGCAAATTACACAACATCAATCCATACCACTACCTAGTCGATGTACTGCAACGCGTATCGCAACATCCAGCCAAAGACATCATCGACTTAACCCCTAGACGCTGGAAAGCACTGTTCGCTGATAAACGCCTGCGCTCAGACATAGAAAAGTGAAGACGCTATGACCGAAAAAGAAACGAAAACGACCATCGATATTAGCCAACTCACTCTCGACCAATTGTATATACTCAATGAAGCGGTCGTTAACCGCATTGATGAATTACGAGCAAAACAAGATAGAGAAGCGCTTGCTAAACTGCGCCCAGGCATGAAAGTGCAGTATGCTCATGATGGCAAAACTATCACCGGCACGTTACTTAAGAAAAATAGAAAAACGGTGCTCATTGCTAACAACAATGGCAAGACGCATCACAAGGTGCCGGCTGGCATAGTAACTGCGGTTAGCGTTGCTAAACTCGATCTTAGTCAGGCGGTCAAGAACGGTCTAAAATGATCGGTTACGTTGCTATGTCTTTTCTTTGACCTCCGCCTCGCGAAATTCACGGGGCGGTTTACCCACCGATTTTTTAAACCTCTTTGAAAATGTGAATACGTTAGCATACCCCACGTAGTGGGCGATGTATGAAATTGGCCACTGCGTATTGAGCAGCAAATTGCGCGCGCGCTGCATGCGCAGGTGAATAACCTGCTGCATAGGGCTTCTTTGATAATACTTTAAGCATAAACGGTGTAAGTGAGGAGCAGAGTAATGGGCTTTCTTGCTTAACTGAGAAACGTCCCACTGATACTGCAATTGATTATCTACCGCGGCAAAAAGCGATGTCAGTCTAGTGGCGTGACGATCTGTGCTGTGGGTGACATCACGGTTTATTAGTTGGTGTAAATGTCTGCCTATTATGTGTATTGCTGCCTCTCGGTTTTCTGCATCCGCCTCTAAATAAAGCAACTCCATGGCATGATGAACGCCAGATAAGTTCACATTCTCCATTATCTCAGGCCTGTGCTTGGGAAGCGCATCCCACTGAGGGGTATCTGACAGATTAAGCCAAATTATGTCCCACGCTTCGCTGGCAATGGTCACTTCGAAGCTCTGGTAAGCCGGTAGCGCAATAAGTTGACCGCTAGAAATGGTAAAAGATCCAAACGGCGTACGAAAGTGGCCTTGTCCCGACAGTGAATAAAATAGAGTGTGGTTAGGCGGCGATACTCTGCCAACTGTATAGTTACCTGATAAGTTTGAACAACCTGCAAGCTCAATATCTAACTCGGCGATTTCTGGCGCATTACTGCCATCTATAAAACGTTCGTAGCACTGTTGGCCTATATCAATAATATCTGAGAAAGCAGGCTGCATAATTTTTAAATGAGAGTTTTGGATAAAAGAAGGAGAGGTTTAAGCATAAAGTATTTATTCAATATTAGCTATGCTTTGACCATATTGAGATTAGATACAATCCCTGAAACAACTCGGTTAAAGCCAACGTAAGCTTAAAAATAGGAGCCATTGATGGCCAACGTCGAACAGATTATTTCGCAAAAAGACTGGCAGAACCCACTTGTGTACCAGCGTAATCGAGTAAACGCACACGCACCACATAACGGTTTTATTACGCAAGAAGATGCACTAAACAACCGAAACGCCAGTAAAATGAGCTTAAATGGGCAATGGATGTTTCGTCTATATCCTTCGCCCGATGCGGTAGCTAATGAGTTCATTGCAGACGTGTTGCCCGAAACGGATGTAAAACACTGGCAAGCAATAGAGGTGCCCTCTAATTGGCAAATGAAAGGGTTCGATAAACCCATTTACTGCAATGTGAAATATCCTTTTGCGGTAAGTCCTCCCAATGTACCAGAGGACAATCCAACAGGGTGCTATCGAACCACGTTTACTATGAAGGAATCTGCGCTGTCAAAGCGTAACCATATAGTATTTGAAGGGGTAAATAGCGCATTTCATCTTTGGTGTAACGGTGTTTACGTTGGATACTCTCAAGACAGTCGTCTACCCGCCGAGTTTGATATCTCTTCATTTTTAACCGTTGGTGAAAACCGTCTATCGGTTATGGTGTTCAGGTGGTCAGATGGCAGTTATTTAGAAGACCAAGACATGTGGTGGTTAAGCGGCATTTTCCGAGACGTAAGTGTTATCACCAAACCTACGTATCATATCCAAGATGTATTCGTTACGCCTTCCTTAGACGCCTGCTACCGAGATGCCACGCTTTCTGTTCGCACGGCAGTAAATGCACCTAATAAGTATAAAGTAGGTGTGCAATTATTTGACAAAGAAACCGCTGTTACAGAACGTGTGGTTGACGGTACAAACAATAAACGTATTGATGAGAAAGGAGGCTGGGACGACGTTGTCTTTCAAACTCTTGATATTAAAGAGCCAAAACATTGGACTGCGGAAACCCCCAACCTATATCGCTTAGTAGTAACGCTCATTGACGAAGGCGGACAAATCGTTGATGTGGAGGCTTACGATGTTGGCTTTCGCAACATTGAAATGAAATCAGGGCAGTTATGCATAAACGGTAAACCTCTATTAGTTCGCGGCGTGAACAGGCATGAGCATCACGAGAGTAAAGGCCATGCAATTAATGAGGCCGATATGCTTGAGGATATTAAGCTCTTAAAGCAAAACAACTTTAATGCGGTTCGAACGGCTCATTATCCTAACCATCCACGATGGTATGAACTGTGTGATGAATACGGATTGTACGTAGTTGACGAAGCAAATATTGAAACCCATGGCATGTTTCCTATGGGGCGACTATCTCGCGACCCTCTGTGGACAGGCGCTTACATGGCGAGGTTCACTCAAATGGTTGAACGAGATAAAAACCACCCGTCTATTATAATTTGGTCGTTGGGCAATGAATGTGGGCACGGCCCAACCCACGATGCCATGTATGGTTGGGCTAAGTCTTTTGACCCCTCGCGGCCGGTGCAGTACGAAGGCGGTGGCGCAAATACTTCGGCCACAGATATTTTGGCCCCCATGTACGCCCGAGTTGACACAGATGTTGAAGACGATGCGGTACCAAAGTGGGCAATTAAAAAGTGGCTTTCTATGCCCAATGAAACCCGACCCGTTATTTTGTGTGAGTACGCTCATGCAATGGGAAATAGCCTTGGGAGTTTTGATGAGTACTGGAAAGCGTTTAAAGCCTACCCGCGCTTGCAAGGCGGCTTCATTTGGGATTGGGTAGACCAAGGTTTAAAGAAGTACACGGAGAATGGCACGGCCTATTGGGGATACGGTGGTGACTTTGGTGACACTTACAATGACAGACAGTTTTGTATTAACGGTCTCCTATTCCCCGACCGAACGCCTCATCCAGCATTATTCGAGGCCAAATACTGCCAACAGCATTTAAGTTTTGCTTTAGTTGACGAAGGTGGTGTATTTACCCTCACGATTTTTAGCGATTATTTGTTCCGCAGTACCGACAATGAAATACTGCAATGGAAAGTACTCGAAGATGGTGAATGTATTTTTCAGGGCGAAACCCTCCTAGCTGTTAAACCGCAAGATAGCCAAAACATAGCGTTATCACCAGAGATAACGTATAAACCTGGAGCGGTATATCACTTAAATCTCGATGTTGTGGTAGCTAACGATAGCGCTTGGGCGCCGGCTGGACACATTCTTGATACAGAGCAGTTAACGCTTAAAAACAGAGCAGGCATAGCCTCGTATAATCTCACTGGCGAGATGATTGGCCAGCCGGCTGGAAGCGTAATTAATAGTAGTGAGCTTGAAAAGAGCAGCGCTGTTTCAAAGAATATTGAAGTAAACAGAAGTGAAGCGTTATTAACTGCCAAGCTTGGATCTAACGTCCTTTCATTCTGCCTTGAAAGCGGTTTACTCCTATCCTGGTTAGTAAGCGATAAAGAGCTTTTATCCGCACCCTTAGAAGACAACTTTTTCCGGGCGCCGCTTGATAATGATATTGGTATAAGTGAAGTTGATAATCCAGATCCAAATGCATGGGAGTCTAGATGGCGTCGAGCTGGCTTAGGTGTATGGCAACGCCAGTGCAAAGATATTGCCATTCAGCAGAGCGACAGCGATCTTCGGGTGATAACTTTATTTGAATATACGTACGACGGCGCAGTTCAGGCAGTAACAAAGTGGACTTACACCCTTGCACTTGATTCAACATTGACCACAAATGTTGAAGTGCTTTTATCGGATATGGTGCCACCATTGCCGAGAGTTGGCGTGCAGTTCGCTGTACCTTTGGGTGTTAAAGGCAACACCGTTAGTGACGGAAGCGATACTGCCCGGTGCGGTGATACGATAACCTATACAGGTCTTGGGCCATTTGAAAACTACCCAGACAGACAAGCCGCCGCAAGATTTGGGCGTTATGAAATGGCTGTTTCAGATATGCATTCCGACTATATTTTCCCAACTGACAATGGGCTACGAAGTCATTGCTCTATGCTAAAGGTGGGTAGTGTAAAAGTGTGTGGAGATTTTCACTTCGCGGTGAGTGCCTATGGGCAGTCGCAGCTAGATGTGGCTAAGCATACTTGTGACCTTGTTAAACAAGATTGTACCTTTGTTTACATCGATCACGCACATATGGGTGTGGGGGGCGACGACTCATGGAGTCCGAGTACGCACAAAGCATTTCTTCTTGAGAAAAAGCGCTACGCCTATTCCTTTACTCTCACTGGCGGCTGATAAACTTGCCATACATCAAACAGCAAAAAGCCGCTCAATAGCGGCTTTTTCAATACGATTATAAACCTACTGGCTTACTCGCAATTATCTAGGCAAGTGCAGTTCTTAGCTGTCTACCTGACCACAAAAGCGATAGCCTTCACCGTGGATAGTCACAATCAACTCTTCTTCTGAAGGATGAGATTCGAAGTGCTTACGAATACGACGAATAGTTACGTCTACAGTACGGTCGTTAGGACGCAGTTCACGACCTGTCATTTCCATAATAAGCTGTTCGCGAGTGAGAATTTTACCAGGGTTGCTCAAAAATAAATGCAAGGCTCTGAATTCACTGCGCGGCAAGCGGAACTCTTTGCCAGCAGGTGAAATAAGAGAGCGGCTATCGCCATCTAATGTCCAACCGTTAAAATTAACACGGCTTGGTAAGTCATCGTCTTCAGAAGAGTTTGTTGTTCTAGATAACAAGTTACGCGCACGAATGGTGAGCTCTCTTGGGTTAAATGGCTTAGTTAGGTAATCGTCTGCGCCAATTTCCAAACCTAAAATGCGGTCTACGTCGTTATCGCGACCTGTTAGGAAGATTAACCCAACGTTTTTACGGTCACGTACTTCACGAGCGAGAATTAGCCCATTTTTACCTGGAAGATTGATATCCATAATAACCAAATTTATTGCGTGATTCTCGAAGAAATCGTGCATTTGGTTGCCGTTTTCAGCTTCAAATACGTTGTACCCTTCCGCTTCAAATAAACTTTTAAGCGTGGTGCGGGTTACCACTTCATCTTCAACAATTAACACATTTGGCGTTTGCATGGTGTTCTACACTCTTTCAAAAATAAGATTTAAGCAACTAACTGGTTAAATTTTAATATTCATAAACTTATTTGCAAGTAACTTATGAATAACAACTCGGTTAGGATTTTGGGGTTAGCCAACAAATTTCAACAAAAGTTCATACTTTATACAATGACTACGACGTTTTCGCATTAGAAACGGGGAATATTATGACAAATTCCACACCGTTATCTTCCTCACTCGTCAATGTAATAGAGCCAAGTAAGGCTTGTGTCACCAAGTTATATACCAAATGCATACCAAGTCCCGAGCCACCTTGACCGCGCTTTGTTGTTACAAACGGATCAAAAATACGTTTACGGATCTCAGAAGGTATACCTTTTCCGTTATCGGAATAAACTAATTTTAATTTGTTATCACTAACTAATTCAGCACGAATATTAATTGTGCCTTTATCCATGAATTCAAAACCATGGATAACAGAATTCATTATTAGATTAATCAATATTTGATTAATTGGGCCAGCCTTCGTTTCAACGTTTAGGGTAGGGTCGCAGTCTACGTTGATGTTGTGTTTTAATTTTTTTAATCGAGGCTGTAATGACAATAGTATCTCATTAACTAGCTGTTCAACGCAAAAACTTCGACTATTTTCTGTAGATTGATCAACAGCTACCTGCTTAAAGCTAGATATAAGCTCTGCCGCACGATTCAAATTGCGATAAATAATATTAAGGTTTTCGTTACTTTCTTCGATAAAGCGCTTCATTGCGCTCGCTTTGAGGGTTTTGCTTTCAAAATCTTTTTGAATTACAGCTAGTCGGTCTAGCATCATTGTTGAGGCCGTCACCCCTAAGCCAATCGGCGTATTAACTTCGTGCGCTACACCTGCAACCATATCGCCTAGTGATGCCATTTTTTCGTTCTGTACAATTTGCCGCTGAAATTGGTGCAGCTTTTCAAGTGTTTGTATTAATTCACGGTTAGCATCTTTTAGCGCCGTTGTTCGTTCATTCACCATTTCTTCTAAGCTGGAATTGAGCTTACGGTGACGTTCTTCTGCTTGCTGCTGCTTTTCCATGTATTCTTGCATTCGAAACAGCATAACGTTGATTGCATTTGCAAGCGTATCGAGCTCTTGAATTCTCGAGCCCACGACCCTTGCAGAATAGTTTCGCTGACGGGATGTTTGCTGCAAAAAATCGGCCATGGTTTGCACCGGCGTGGAGATCCCCAGCTGCTTTTTGTACGCGATATAAAAACTAATAGCGAGCAACAGCAAAATAGTGACAAGGTGTGTGACTATGGCACTTTGCACCTGCGAATAAAATTCGTCTGTGGAAAGTTTTAAATAAACCCACCCTAAGTGAATGCCTGTTTCATCATCAAATGCCTTGGCAGTTATTTCCAGGTAATCGCCGGTATCTGAAATAACAGGCGAACCGAGTAGTTCATTTATCTGAGCCTCTTTTCCTCCGGTCATTAAATGACCCTCTTTGTTGTAAGAGGCAAATATCCGGGGCGTTTCTACATTAGGTTGGCGGCGATTATTTTTATGATAGATATGTGCATTTAGCACATAAGGAACTGCTGCTAGGTGATAAAGCGACTTTTCTGCTGCTTCATCTTGGCTGCTGATAATATATTGGGATGATGTGCGAGCGACTAAATCTGATAGAATATACGCTTTAGAATTCAATTCGTGACGGTAATTGTCTATTTGTATGTACAGTGACAGACAGGTTACAACAGCAAGTCCCATAGAGACCACAGACATCACGGTCCATAAAAATATATTGCGAATAGTAAGCCCGCTTGCTTTGTCTGTCATGTCCGTTTTAACTACTGTCCACGTTGCTTAGTCACGTTAATATCGCCGCGTTAATATCGTCACGTTATTACTGCCACAATAATATTGGCGCATAATTCCTTAAAAAGAAAGGTAAGCAAAGATAATAAAATATACGCAAAGTTACTGAGCTAATTCATCATGTTTTGATAAAGCGTGCGATAATTTTCTGCAGCGGCTTCCCAAGTGAACCGAGTGTTCATTCCCCTAATTTGCATAGCCCTAAATGCTCCACGGTCTTCGTAGTAGGCCAATAGTGCTCTGCGCATACAGCTTAGCAGTGCAGAAGGGGATGGTTCGTCAAAAACAAAACCCGTTCGGTGTTCGCTCGATGTTGAATCTAATACGGTGTCTTTAAGACCGCCAACAGAACGCACGATTGGTATGGTTCCGTATGCCAAACTATACATTTGGTTTAATCCACAGGGCTCAAATTGTGATGGCATTAAAAAGAAGTCAGCGCCGGCCTCGACAAGGTGTGCATGCTCAGAGCTAAATCCATTAATAAAAGCAAATTGCGAAGGATGCTGTTGAGCAAATTCGCCCAAGTCCATACACACTTTAGGATCACCAGTCCCCACAATAATCATTTGCACGTTGTGGGCAATGAGGTCATCTAGAATGGGAAGAATATAGCCAAAGCCTTTTTGATCAGTGAGTCTACATACCATGCCTATAAGTGGCACATCAGTATTCTCGGGTAAGCCTGACTTGTGTTGTAATGCGATTTTGCAGCTTTGTTTGGCATGCAAGTTATCAACGGAATAGTTTTCGGGAAGAAAGCTATCTGTTTGTGGGTTCCATTGCGTATAGTCGCACCCGTTTAAAATACCGCTTAAGTCGTCTTTGCGTCTAACAAGTCGTTCATGAAGCCCATGACTCCCTAAGTCTGTTAGCAATTCTCGAGCGTAATTAGGGCTTACCGTAGTGATTTTGTTAGCAAATTCGATCCCGCTTTGCAGCATGTTTATATAGCCACCATGTACTTGACTACCAATGTCGGCATGGTGACGCAAAAATGGAATGGCATCGAGCTTATGTACGCCTTGAAATGCGGCGTTATGAATAGTGAACACCGTTTTTGTACCAAGGAAGTAGCCTGTCTTATCATTAGTTAGCAAGAACGGCAGCATGGCAGTATGCCAGTCGTGGCAATGAATAATGTGCGGTTTAATTGCCAGCGCTTTAAGTGCATGTAAAACAGCGCCACTAAAAAAGCTAAAGCGTTCTCCGTTGTCTTCAAAGGCATCAAAGGCATCAGAGTACAAACCATCTCGCATAAAGAAGTCTGGTGCATCTATAAAGTAAATAGGTATGCCATGCCACAGAAGGTGTTTAATTTGAAAGTGGTAAACTCTACCTTCTGTAAACAAGGTGTGGTTTTCCCCGTACTCGGGTAAATCTAATTGCTCTTTAAGCGTTTTGTAGTAGGGCATGACAATAGTGATATTTTCACCTAATGACTTTAACGCCAAGGGGAGAGCCTTACCTACATCTGCAAGACCGCCCGTTTTCACCAATTCTTCTACTTCTGAGATAGCAAATACAATGTCCACAGGTAATCCTTTTCATGATCTCTGCATAATCTCTGCATAGGCTCAAGTTGATTGAAACACAGATGCAGAGAATGGTTTGATACGCTTTTAAAATTTATTTTTTCAGTACATTTTTATAAATGTACCAAAGGTACGGGCATTTTCTGAAAAATTATATAGAAAAGGCCAAAAGTGCTTAGCATTAAACTTATCATGCAATACCCTGTGCGTGTCGATCTTTGCTGCAAAAATGTACAGTAAAGATTAGCGCGCACTAGATAAGGGCTTACAAAGATGCCTCGTATACAGAAAATTGTGATGTTTGCGCTTTTGTATATACGGTTGTAAATTCTTCTGCCAACAATCCAGGATAAGGTAAGAAACGATTCGCTACCATCTGCAGCGTTCCCTTCGAGGTTAGTTGTTTTTTAGCATCTGAAATAAAGCGTTTGGTTATGGTGTAATCGGTTTTTATACCCGTATGAAAGGGCGGGTTAGTAATAATATGCTGGACTTTTTGCGATACGCCATGCAGGCCGTCAGCCGCAAAAAGTGTCGCACTTAATTTGTTTTCCGCTAAAGTGAGTGCACTGCAATAAAGTGCTAATGCACTTACGTCTGAGAGATATAGCGTTAAGTGCGGGTATTTAAGCATAAGATAACTGGCTATTACGCCCGCGCCGCAGGCAAAATCTAGCACGTTCCCACGCAAAGACGTTGCATGCTTTTGAAGCAATAACTCCGAGCCCGCGTCAAGCTCTTTGTGGCTGAATACACCCGGCATTGAAGCAACATTCCACTTTACATCGTCTACCGCATACTCGCTCACGTCTACCCATGAACTTGGGTTAAAAGGAGTGTGTTGTTGCTCCAGTACAACGGTAACTAAGCTGCAATGGCGCGCCGAGTCAATCTTCTGTGGAGTACCATACTGCTGCATAAGTTTTGCGGCGCTTTTGATGCCACCTTTATTCTCTCCAACTACATGAATGCGCCCTTGCTGACCTACCATGCTAGCTGCCATGTTAAGCAACATTTGAAAATGTGTTTTTGCTTTGGGTAAAAACAGCATAATGTCGGTGAATTCATTCGCAAGGGTGACAAATGGCGCAAATATATGGGTGTGGTTGCCCGCCTTCTGCGTTACCTCAAAGCCTGACTCGCCAACATCACGGCTGTCTAGCGTGACCGACGGTATCACGCGTACACTTTCTGAAAAAACATCAAAATACTGATGAATAACCGTCACTTCCTGCGCGCTCAGGGCATCAAGAAAATAAGCATCTGCGGGGTTTACGAACGCCCATTTGCCCTGCTCAAAAAGCGATAAGTTGCGTTCTAGCAGTTGGCTCTGAGGAGATAGAATCATTACGCTGTTCGCTCGTATATTAGATCCCAAACACCGTGTCCCAACTTTTGGCCACGGGTTTCAAACTTGGTAATAGGACGATAGTCTGGGCGAGGAACGTAATCACCCTCTGCTGCGGTGTTAGTGTACGCAGAGTTATTATTGACAACTTCAGCCATATGTTGGGCATAAGGTTCCCAATCTGTCGCCATATGTAAATGACCACCTATTGCTAGTTTGGTCCGAATTAATTCAACAAACTCAGCTTGCACAATACGACGCTTATGGTGGCGTTTTTTATGCCAAGGGTCGGGGAAGAACAATTGCAAGCGTGACAAGCTTTCATCAGGAAGCATGTTTTTGAGTACTTCAACGGCATCGTGTTCCATAACACGCAAATTACTGAGGCCTAATTCGCCAGCGTCACCTAAACAGGCTCCGACACCGGGCTTATGTACCTCTATACCGATAAAGTTTTTTTCTGGGGCGGCAGCGGCCATTTCCACAAGGGACTTGCCCATACCAAAACCTATTTCGAGTACCACAGGCGCATCGCGGTCGAATGCCTCGATAAGAGAAATTGTTTCGTTGCGGTATTCAATACCCATTGTTGGCCAGTGTTCTTCCAACGCTTTTTCCTGACCTTTGGTAAGTCTTCCTTCGCGTTTAACGTAGCTTTTAACTTTACTTATATAAACACCGGCAGCTTCTGCTTCTGCCTGACTTTTGAATTGCCTCATTTGCAATGCCTTTTATACCCAAATTTTATGCTCGCGCATTATCCACTTACCCACTTTTTATGCAACGTTAGAATACAAGTTTTGTATTATTTTTGTACGCCAATGTTCGTTGAGATAACAGAAGCAAGCAGACTGGTTTGCTCAAGTGGGAGCATGTGCCCTGTGTTTTCTAGTTCACAAAGCGTCGCATTCGATAATTTAGTTGCTGCAAGCCTAAGTGACTCTATATTGGCAATCTTATCGTCAACACCGCCAACGAGGGTTATGGGGGCAGAAATCCTTTCTAGCAGTTTATAAGTATTATCTCTGGGCGTGGTCGCAAGTGTATGTGCTAGCAGAGTGCTTTTGCCTAAGTCCTGCGCCATCGATTTAACTACGCCTGCTACTTCGTTATCTTGCAGGCGAGACGGATGAATAAACCGAGCCAAATAAGCCTCATTGTCGGGTTTAAAATGGCCGTTTTTAAGTGTTTTTACGAGCGTCTTGCGCTGACTTATTTCGCTGTCGCTCAAGCCTGCCGGGTCGAAGCTTATCAGAGTCATTGACGCGATATTAGACATGTTTCTTGCAGCTACAAGCGTGGCAATATAGCCACCCATGGAATAGCCAACAAGATGCACTTTTTCACCGCTGAGTATTCTGTCTTCACTTAAGGCAAGCATCTCTTCTTTTGACGATGCCCATTGCAGTGGAACATAGCGACGCTGGGCTATTGAAAGCTGCTTCCACAGCGGTAAAAAAATACGTTCATCACACAAAGTGCCAGGAAAGAATAAAACGGGGGCTGTAGAAGACACACCAATACCTTAGACAGTAACTGTCTTAAAAAATAACCAAGAGGTTCCATGCTACCATAGCGTATACCTAATAGAATGTTTAATTGGCGCTATAAATAAGAGCATTAAGGCTGGGCAAAATGAAGTAAAACCGCCTCTTAAGCCAGCAAAAAGCTGACGATAAAAACACACAATTAAAATTGATATAAGCTCAAAACATATGACAAAAACAAAGCACAACAGCAGTTTCGCAAAGCGCGTATTATCGTGGTTTGATGAAAACGGTAGAAAGCATTTACCGTGGCAGAAAGATGTTACTCCTTACAAGGTATGGATTTCTGAAATTATGCTTCAACAGACACAAGTGGCTACTGTGATTCCGTACTTTAATCGATTTATGGCGTCGTATCCCAGCGTCTTTGACCTTGCTAATGCTTCTCAAGATGATGTGTTACACCACTGGACAGGTCTTGGTTACTATGCGCGAGCGAGGAATTTGCACAAGGCAGCAAAAACGTTAGTGGAAGTTCACAATGGTGAGTTTCCTCAAAGTCTAGAAGAAGTTATGGCGCTGCCAGGTATTGGCCGCTCTACTGCTGGCGCTATTTTATCTTTATCACGAGATGAGCGTTATCCCATTCTTGATGGAAACGTGAAGCGTGTTCTAGCGAGATATTATGCTATTGACGGGTGGCCCGGGCAAAAAGTAGTAGAGAATGCCCTTTGGGACGTGGCCGAGAAAAATACACCACAAAGCCGCTGCGCTAACTACACACAGGTGATGATGGATTTGGGCGCAATGGTATGCACTCGCAGCAAGCCGAAGTGTGATGAGTGTCCATTGCAACGAGATTGCGTAGCTTTTGCTCAAGGAAAGCAAACCGATTATCCGGGTAAAAAGCCTAAAAAAGTAACGCCGGTAAGGCAAACCTATATGCTCATTCCTATGTTTGGGCAGCAAGTGTTTTTAGAACAACGTCCACAAAGTGGAATTTGGGGCGGTTTGTATGGATTTTTAGAGGCGCAATCTGTTGAGGAGGGAATATCGTTACTTGCTCATAGAGGAATTGACGTGGATGAAGTACAGCAACTTCAAGAGTTCAGGCACACGTTTAGTCACTTTCATTTAGATATAACCCCGCTCATCGCCGTGGTAAACTTTACACCACAAAAGCGGGTGGCAGAAAATGAATCGAGATGGTTTTTGCTTGATGAGCCTATTGAGGTTGGTTTAGCCGCCCCAACAACAAAGATAATCAAAACACTGGCAAAGTAAGCCGCGTACATTTTCACGTAAGGTGTTGTGTAAGATAAGACAATAGAGGTGCATGATGGGTAGAACAGTATTTTGTCAGAATTTGCAAAAAGAAGCTGATGGATTAGATTTTCAACTTTATCCTGGTGAATTAGGTAAACGTATATTTGATAACATTTCAAAAGAGGCATGGGGCAACTGGCAGAAAAAGCAGACCATGCTAATAAACGAAAATAAGTTGAATATGATGGAGCCCGAGGCGAGGGCGTTTTTAGAAGAAAGAATGTCGGCTTACTTGTTTGATGGTGTAGAACCAACAATTGAAGGTTATGTGCCGCCTGAAAAGTAAACAAAACCTAAGTTTTTGTGTAAACAATGTGCAAACGGTCACAAAAGTGAAAAAAAAGCAGGTAAAACGGTTGACTTGTTAACGCTAAATCCGTTTAATACGCACCCATAGCAGCACGGGCAGCAAACGCCTGTAACGTAAACGAGTTTCGCCTCGATAGCTCAGTTGGTAGAGCAGCGGATTGAAAATCCGCGTGTCCCTGGTTCGATCCCGGGTCGAGGCACCATTATTGGAACCTGATAGTTTATTGAAAACTATCAGGTTTTTCCATTTCTGGGCCTTGTCTTTTTTTAGCCGCAGGCCATTGATTGTCACAAAGTGTGACGATTTTTTGTCACAACCTGACTTTGTGACAAAGGTATCATTTTTTTCTTTTACGATATTGTTTGCTTGCTGTGACAAATAACTCAACGATGGATGTGTGTATCGCTGAACCATCTCCAGTGTTTTCCAGCCCCCTAATTCTTTAATAGCTAATAAGTCGCTGCCACTCTCAGCATGGCGTGATGCCCAATTATGACGTAAGTCGTGAAAACGCAGCCCATCTAGACCTGCTGCTTTCGTCGTCCTAGCCCATATCCTTCTATTTAAGTCTTTAATACGCGAATTATCATAATTGAGAAAAACAAATACGGAATTTTTCGAGTTATGCAAAGAACTCAGTAGTTCGAAGACTATATTGTTCATCGGTATAAGAACCGAAGAGCCACTTTTGTGAGAACCCGCGTCTACCTTCAGTGTTTGATGCTCCAAATCGACATGAGTCCATTTCAGGCCAATGATATTAGAGGCACGAAATCCGGTTGCTAGGGCAAATATGATGATAGGTTGCAGAAAGGCTGGGGCGCAATCAATGAGGCGAGCAGAATCTTTCTCAGTAAGCTTATAGAAGCTTTTTTCTCGCTCTTTGTGGGTTTTCAAATGGGGGACGCGATCAATCCACTCCAGCTCTTTATGAATGAAATTTAAAAAGCTTTTGATCTCTGCGAGGTATCTATTCTTCGTTGCTAAGGTGACGTCAGTCTTTTTTACTAACGTCGTCAGAATAAGCTTAGAATTAATTTCGGTTAATGGAATATTTGCTAGATATTGAGACCACCAGGCTAGCTTTTTCGTCTTTTCATCAATGGTCTTGTTTGCTTGTCTGGATTCTAGATAAAGTGTTAAAGCTTCATTCCATGAGCCAACCTCTTGAGAGTTACGCATCAGTATAGCTAACGTTTCATCGCGAAGGCGGTGTTCAAAGTGCTCTGCACGGCTTTTCACAGTTTCCTTGGTGCTGCAATGAACACGTTTAACCTTGTCAGCAAATGAAACCTGAAACTTCGTAAACCAGAATTTGGAATTACTCTTTTTATAAACCATCAATATTGCTCCTCTAAAAATAACAACATTAATGATTTAAAAGCTAAATAATAGAACTAGTTCGCTGCCGCCTTTTCGTTCACATTCAGCGCACCTTGAGTTATGTCTAGGTGCCCATAAACTGTAGCGACCATTTTATTACTCGCCAAGCCAAAAAGCTGCTGAATATCTTCAAATGTTCCGCCCTCAAGTAAAATTTGATATGCTCGATTGTGACGGAAGTGATGAAATCTGAAGGTCGTATCAATCCCTGCCTTTTCCAACGCTTCCACCCATTTCGTCATATCAAACTCAATTGTTGTTCCTGTATCATCCAGCGCAAACAAATTGTCATGCGTAATATTATTTTTTCTACGATATTCCAACTGGCGCTCTATAACTTCCCTAAGGGCTTTCGTTACATGAATCGTGATGAGCCTGCTTCCTTTGGCGTGACGAGCAGGGATTTTTATGAAACTGCTGTTCCTTATTGTTAAATCTTCAATATCGCTGAGCTTCATACTGGAAGTACATATATGGTTGAGTGTATTGCCTTTTCTTGCACCAGAGTAGAAAGCAAAAGATAGTAGGTTTGCTTCAGTAGCGCATCGAGCATATTCGTCGCGGAATTTAGTAAATTGCTTAGTAGACAATTCAATTAATTCTCGTTTACCTGATTGGAAAGAGCACACTTTGATATTTTCATTTATAAGACGCTTTGCAAATAGTTCGTCATATATAGCTCTTAATTCGATTAGGTACTTGTTTCTGGTACTGTCTTTCTTACCGTTTAAAACAATAGCATCGTTAATTTCTTCGACTAATTCTTGGGAAAAATTTCGGAGATCGGTGGTAGCGAACATATAATTGAAAAACGCAATTTTTCTTGAACGTTGCTCAACTTGTTTAGCAGAAGACTTTTTATCTCGCACCAACCTTTCGGCCTTTCGATAAACCTCATTCCACAAATCAAAATTCTGCTCTTGAAAGTGTATGAGGTAAGAGAAATTTATACCGATCTGAGATAGTTTGTCCTTCAAACTGGCTGCTGCGATTTTTACTGCTTCTTTGTAGTCGCTAGTGTTCAGTCTTTCTCTTAAGTTGAACTTGTTTTCTCTAAACAAGTTAGTTAACTCATTCGCACTCCTCACATCCATTCTTTTTTCTAAAGGATTTTTATTGTCTACGTTGACCACTTTCACTTTGAAATATTCGATGAAACTTCTCGCCAAGCAATATTCTTTATCTGACAAAGTCCATTCATCTAAAAGAGGTGATAGTTCCTCTCTATTACGTGTAAGTAAATGATTCAAGCGTGACAGAGCGCGTTCATTGTTGGTATCAATAAACTGAAATTGCTTTTCAAGTTCTGGTTGAGGAGTAGGTAGTTGAGACACTTTTTTTGGTTCAAACGCTACTTCTGAGAACTCCGCTGCCCTATTTGAGTCGTCTATTTTGTTGTGTGAGCTATTATCGGCGCTGGAAATACAATCAACTGTTGAAGTCTCAGTTACGTGATAATCACTCTTGCTTTCCTGAAGATGCCCGTAATTGCCGAGCGATTCACAAAACGAAGATAAGCCACGCAAGTTAAAGAAGTATTTGTTGAGGGTCTTTGAATATTTATGAGCTATTAAACCATCGTTAGCTAACGCAATGACTTCATGTTCTGAAAGTAAGAGAAACTGCGCAGCCTCTTTGAGGCCCATTGGACGAATTGAAGCATCTGCGACTGTTGTCTTAGGTATTTCTTGTCGAACAGCACCAGCAGCAACACTCGGGATATACCCAAGTGTTTCCGGCTTGTGAGACTGTTGCGATTGAAACAATGTATCTACCTAGTTCATAGTTTGGTAGCAGTTTAATCGATGTAGAATTTCCAAAAGCACGTAAATTCGAAGCTTTTTACACATGGAGACATCAAGGCAGGTTTTATAACCACCTATTATTAAAACCGAAATCGTTTTCCATCAATCATAGGGTTTACAGTAAGTTCGTCTAAAAAGCCCCTGCACTAAATTTGTTGGGGCTTTGTCGATTGAGGGGGGGGGCTTTAGTTTAATTGCAGGTTTTGTATTGCAAATTTGATACGCCGCTTTAACTCAAAGTGAGAGTCGAATAATTGGTCGTTATCTTCGTCATCCTCAAAACTCTCTGAATTATAACTCTCGTATTGTGGGCAGTTAGAGTCTTGCCACATGTCATAACTCTCAGAGCCGATAAGTTCTTCAAACTCGGTTTCCAAAAGCCCTAATTCAAAGTCAAATAAACTCATTTGATTTAGCATATCGCAGAACAGTTCGGCGTTACTATCGCTGACAATCAAAGGTGAAGGCCACATCTTTCCTCCACTGCCGTCTGCTTCTAAATATTCGTCATTGGAAGGTGAGATCGAAACGAGAGACTCTGAGTTGATATCTTTTTCTACTGTAGCTAAAAATTCTGCAAGATTTTGCTCAGTTAGTGTATGAGAAAACCCTATATTTTTTAAGGTGTCACCCTGACCTTCGTCGTCAGATGCACCTCTGTGTTTTAAAATTTCTATCGCCTTATCCCAAGTTATATAAGGAGAACTCATGTGAGCCTGTGCGACTAGGTTAAGTGCTTCGGTAAGCGTTATGTTCTGCACTTTTTTAAGTTTTTTGGCGTCTTTTTTAGCACGCGTGGTAGAGATGCCAGAGGGGAAAAGTAGTTCTTTTATATTCATAGCTTTAACTCCAGAATAGCGTAGATATAGACACGCCCACAAATCTAAACACGCTAACTTTGGTGTTTAACTATAAATGATTTAATTCACTGAATGTCCGGCAGGACTATGCCATAAGTGGGCGAAACAAGCGTTCCAGTAAAGCTTATAGTCAGTATCCAATAGGGAGCGGAGTCTTTCAAGATATTTGCATCAAAAAATCATGATGGCATTACTTTATGTGTACGGTGCTACTAAAGCCATATAAATTTAGAAATCATCTACTAATGCTCTTTCTTTAGGCGAAAGTTACTGTAACAAAGTTGAACTTCATAGAAGCCTATCGCGAAACAGCAAAATCGACCAGAAAAAAGCCAACTGAATTAAGTTGGCTTAGAAGAGTTAGAGCTTGTGAAATAGCTCAGAAACAGAGCAGTCGAACAGATGATGAAAATGGCCCAACAGTGCATTACAAAGTACGTGTTTTGTGACCTTACCTTGAAACTGCCGTAAAACCGAAAAGTAGGGCTTCAGGTACACACCTGATACAGTCCTGTACTTTTCATCCAAGCTCATCATCAAGTCCACGCTGACTAGCAAAAACTCAGTTTGTGCCTGATAGTTTCTTACATAATAAATATACGAATCCTCATTTTCATACAAAGTAATATAGTCTTCATCGTCAGAGAAGTAGCGTTTTGATTGTTCAACTATTGATAGATTGGTCATGTCTTATTTCCTGTTCGTTCGGTTAGTCTTAACAGTTAATAAGTCAAAGGAGGGGAAATTTTTCCGGTACTAAATCTACGTAATCATGAATAAAAATAAAAAAAGGAATATTCATGACTACTAAAACCTATTTATGTTCAGCAATCGTGTCTGACATTTTTCAAACATTAGCAAACGCATTCATGGCCTATAGAGATCAGTTTGATGGGAGCCAGTACAAAAACAATCAGCATTTAGAGGATTCAATTATGAATGTGATTTTTCAAAATCACATTGTGACGAATTCAGACTATCTCCCCGTGATAAGAGAACTAATTGGCGTGGTAGTGAGTGAACCCTTGTTATATGCAGAGTGGACAGAGGACGACTTCGAATTCTTTTCAGAACAAATGAAGTTTGACTTCGACGACATTAGCTAAGATTTTCCTGACTAGGAGCTTAGTTACTTCTGAGTACAAACCAGGAGTAGCAATATGCAAGACAAAAAGCCAAGCATCATTCGAAAATACAAAAGGCAATCAAGATCTCCTTTTGTAGGTGATGATTCAACGATATTGCTTTTAGCGAATTTAGAAATTGAAGGTGAGGACTTACGGCTTGATTTCCAGCGATATATTTACTTACATCGCAGTGAAACAGGCCAATGGCTGGGGATATCGCTAAGTTCTTCGTTAATTGATGAATTATCTGATGGCAAAGGCAAATACAGGAGCCACAGAGAAGCATTGACTGTGTTACTGAGATACCACGAAGAGATTCGTAAGTTTCTAAAACATTTTTCGGATGAAATAGAGTCAGTTTTTGGCATTGACGCTGAAACGTGGATGATTGCGTGTAAAGCTCGGTGGAGAAAACTTACTCTTAAATACTAATAGCCTCCTTGCGGAGGCTTTTTCAAATACAAGGCTCTCGGAATATCGCGGTCTTTCCCGCTGTCAGCCAGTCACTTTTGGATTTTACCTCTCTATCAATACCCCTAATCGCATTAATATCCTTGTAAAAAGCCAATATCTTCGAACCGATTGTATCGGGGAGTGAAGATTAAAGCCTAGTTGCGGGTGTTACCAAACCCACCGCCCGCTGGGGTTATGACTACATTTTTGAAATTGACCAATGACTGGTTGATAGCTTTTTAAGAGATATTGTGTCTCCCGCTTTAACCCCATATTTCTGTACAAGTGCTTTTAGGGCAGTCCTATTGCGAAAACGGTGATACGTACTGCATACATCGCTACCGAAGGTTTCGCCATCATCTATATCAAGCAGCAACATATGTCCATGCTGATCCTCACCACTTGCGCCAATATACCGACTCTCAAATTTGTCTAGATTGCCTCTTAGGTTTATGTAGCCGTTTTTGATAGCGCCTTGTGTAAGAGTAATAAGTATGTTCATTTTTAGTTCCTGCTTATGTGTTGTGTTGATATTGGTATTTAAATACTCTTGCGGCGGCGTTGCTAAAAAAGGTGTAATTGGCGCTTGGGCTTTAAAATCAATCGGATGGAATAAGTTGGTCTACAAAAAATCCACAAATGAAGGGATGTCCGCACTTAAACAAAAGTTAGCTTTCGTCGATGAAAGTTACGTTGTGGCAAGCGATGTCCGTAAAATTACCCAAATAGAAAACAATAAATGGATTGAAGATAGTGTTTTATCTAGTGAGGACAGAAGGGCAATTATCAAAAAACAGAGAGAAATAAAAAGGAGCTTGGGACGTCGAATAGGGCGTGTCGTACATGCTGAGTACGAAGAATTAGAGCAAAAAATTATCGATGCAGATAGCAAGATAAGCGCTTTAAATAACATTTATAAGCGAGTAAAGCCGCTCTCCGAAAAAACAATATTACAGTTTAACCATCGTTACGATGGATTGATTGAAACGTTTTTCGAAGCGCTAACTGAATCTGAGCGTTTGCAATTTAAGGTACTTGTTGATGGTGACTTAGTTAATTTTGGTGAGTCACAAAAGTTTCTATCGCCGACTGTTCTTAATACGAAGCTTAAACCCTACTTCAGTTCTCCTAAATTTTCGATTGAAGAGGTTATTTGCTTTCTAGAAGATTTAATTCGAAAAAATGAATTGGCAGAGAAGCAATCTGTTCAACACTCTCAGAGAGACAGAGCTGCACTAGCAGCTTACAAGATAAGAAAAACAAAACACGCTCTACAGATTGTCAAAAGAATCGAGCACCTCAATAACGTATATGGCAAAAAACTTAAAGGTGTGAAGACTTTTATAAAGACTGAAAAGGGGGAGCTGCCTTGGCCTAAATATTTGGTGGGTAACTTCAAGCCCTGTTCTTATAGCGGAATTTCAAGTTTCAACGCTATATTGAACAGTAATACAGTAGCGCTTCCGCATATAAACGAAGTTCCATTGCTCCAATTTGGGAGCATGTTTTTGTTCAGTACAGATATATCGATATTTTTTGATATAAGGAAGGCGTTATCAGCTCACGAATTTAATAAGTTTCGAGCTTTTAGTCATTATGAATCCAGGCTGAGTAAAGAGTATCCAGTGAAGAATTCTATAGGCTTTCCTTATTCATATTTCAACATATGAACGAGAGAACTTTTGAGCATAAATCAGAGGCGCGATGAGTGACGTGGAGGTTGAATAAAAGTAATGCTAACTTGCGGATATAATTATTAAATTCGAACACACTGTATTCAGTAAAATCTTAATCAAGATTAAACTTTAGTATATAGTGTGAGCAGTAGATGAGTAGACAAGGAAAGTTGTATGGTATTCACAAGCAATTTTGAGTTTCTTAAAGCACACGCAGTTTGGTTTTATAACCTTGCAGCAAGTGCTGAGCGCAACTTCTCCTCTGATCCTAATACAACACTTATCAAAATGCGCCAACTCGGCGAAGCCATTGCTCAGAATATTGCAGCCCGTGTGGGCGTTGAGTATGGCAACGATATCAAGCAAGTAGATTTACTTCGCGATATAGATTACTCACTTAGATTAGATGACAACGTTCGAGACGCTTTTCATACATTAAGAAAGTTAGGGAATACAGCAACCCACGAGTTTGATAGTAGCAGCCACCGCGACGCCCTGAAGTCGATGATGGTAGGTCACGCGCTTTCCATGTGGTTTCACACCACATTTGGAGGAGACAAGGCCAAAGGCTTTAAAGTTTCCAAGTTTGTAAAACCTGAAGATCCCTCCGCTTATGTTAGAGAAATAGAAGAGCAATTAGAACAACTCAAGATTGAATCTCAACGCACATCAGACCGCATAAAAGTTGCTGAAAAGCTTAGTCAAATTGAGCATGAAAAAGCCGAGGCTGAGCGCCTTCGTGCAGAGCGAATGGCGGAAGAGCGTGAGATATGGGAACAATTGGCGCATGAGCAAGAAGAGGCGCTTGCCAACTATCGCGCTGAAGTTGAGCGTGAAAATAAAGACAACTTTGACCATTTTAAAGCGCAACCTAAAGAGCAGCAGGCCGCTGAGCTTCAGCGCATCGAAAAATCTCACTTTGAAATGGATGAGGCGGAAACCCGTGTCATCATTGACCAGCAACTTATTGATGCAGGCTGGGAAGCTGATACAGAGAATTTACGCTATTCTAAAGGCGCTCGCCCAGAACCCAATAAAAACCGTGCTATTGCAGAGTGGCCCACAGATTCTGGGCCTGCTGATTACGCACTCTTTATCGGCACAACGCTGGTGGCTGTCGTCGAAGCAAAGAAAAATGCCAGGAATGTATATGGCGCTATCGACCAGGCCAAACGTTATGCAAAAGGTATTGCATCGTTAACTGATGATATTGAAGTGACAGAATACGGCGAATTCAAAGTACCGCTTACATTCGCAACCAATGGCCGCGCGTATTTAAAACAACTGGAGCAAGAAAGCGGAATATGGTTTTTAGACGTTCGCGATACCACTAATCGCCGCAAAGCGTTGAAAGGCTGGTACTCCCCTCAAGAAATCAAAACGTATTTGCGCCAAACACCCCAAAAAGCCAACGCGCAACTAGATGACATGGGCTTTGAGTACGAACTTCAGTTACGTGACTATCAGAAGCAGGCCATTCTCAGCGTAGAGCAGGCCATTAAAGATGAGAAAGAGCGTGCGCTTGTAGCGATGGCAACCGGAACAGGTAAAACAAAAACCTGTATTGCGCTGGTATACCGTCTTCTAAAAGCCGAACGTTTTCGCCGAATCCTGTTTCTGGTAGACCGAAGTGCGTTGGGCGTTCAGGCTACCGTCGATTTTGGTGAAGTGCGTATGGAAAATCTCAATACGTTTGCAGATACCTTTGACGTACTGGGAATGGAGCCAGAGAAAAATCCAAAACCAACGCCTGATGACGACACAAAAGTACACGTAGCTACAGTACAAGGTTTGGTTAAGCGTATTATGTATCCGTCAGAAGATGCAACTAAGCCAGGAGTAGGGCAGTATGACTGCATTGTTGTGGATGAGTGCCACCGTGGTTACCTGTTAGACCGAGAGCTGAGTGAAACAGAAGTAAAGTTTAGAGACCAGCAAGATTATGTTTCGAAATATCGCGCCGTAATAGACTACTTCGATGCATTTAAAATTGGGTTAACAGCAACGCCTGCCATACATACTACCGATATCTTTGGCGACCCTGTATTCTCTTATAGCTATACCGAAGCGGTAATTGATGGCTATCTGGTTGACCATCTACCTCCTGTAAGAATTCATACCAAACTCAACACCGATGGTATTCACTACAATGTGAATGAAGAAGTGCAGGTTTACGACCCACAAACCAATCAACTTGAACTCATTCACACACCCGATGAACTCGACTTTGATGTTGCACAGTTCAACAGAAAAGTAATAGCGCCAGAGTTTACCAAGGCGATAGCGAAGTGGCTGATAGAAAGTGATTCAATCGACCCTTATTCTCAGGAAAAAACTCTCATCTTTTGTGTAACCGACAAACATGCTGATGAGATGGTAGAGGCGCTTAAAGACGCGTGTGAGCATTATCATGGGGCAGTTGACGATGACGCTATCATGAAAATAACAGGTGCATCCGATAAACCTCTCCAGCTTATCAGGCGTTATAAGAATGACCGTCTCCCTAATATTGTAGTCACGGTAGACCTGCTGACTACCGGAGTGGACGTACCCTCCATCTGCAACCTTGTGTTCATGCGCCGCGTGAACAGTCGTATTCTTTACGAACAGATGTTAGGCCGTGCTACGCGTCGCTGTGACGACATCGCTAAAGAGCGGTTTCGAATCTACGATGCTGTAGACATATACAAGCAGCTCGAAAAAGTGAACACCATGAAGCCCGTGGTCACGAACGTAGACATTACCTTTAGCAAACTAGAAAGCGAGATTAAAGAGGGTAAAGACAGCAAACTTCAGGAACTCGCGAAAGACCAGTTTTTGAGTAAGCTTCAAAGTAAGAAGCGCTACCTTACTGAAACCCAGCAAAGCGAATTCGAACGCATTGTTGGAAAGCCGCCTCAGGAGTTTGCTCAAGAGTTAAAAGCAAAGCCTGTGCAGGAAGTAGCAGACTGGTTTTTAAATAACCCAGGCTTAGGCGAGCTGCTCGATATGAAAGTAAAGGGCACGGGTGGTTTTAATCGTATCGTGGTATCTGAACACGAAGACGAGGTGCTCGATACCTCAACAGGCTATGGCAGCGGCCAGAAGCCAGAAGACTACCTAACCGCCTTTAACGACTTCGTTAATGCCAATAGCAACAGAATGGTTGCTATACAAACAGTTATCCAGCGCCCGTGGGAACTGACCCGTGAAAGCTTAAAACAATTAGCATTAGAGCTTGAAAAAAACGAGTTTAGAGAAGAAGATCTCAAGGCGGCATGGAAGGAAGTGCGAAATGAAGATATCGCTGCCAGAATCATTGGTTACATTCGCCAGGCCGCAATAGGTGAAGCCCTTATCCCATACGAAGAACGAGTAGATAGAGCATTAGATAGAATACTTGCAAGCCAGCCGTGGAAAACACCGCAGCGGGACTGGTTAAGCACCATTGCCAAACAAATGAAAGCTAACATCATCGTTGATGAAGCGAACTTGAATGAAGGTATTTTCAAGCAACGACTTGGTGGCATCAATCGCGCCAACAAACTCTTCGACCAGCCTATCACTGACATCCTCGCCCAGTTTAATCGAGCATTGTGGGTAAACGATGACGACGGCGGTTACACAGATGATAAAGCAACAGCCTGATTGCAGGTTGTGCAACGAACAAAATAAGAGACAGTAGCATGAGTACACAAGATTTAATCAGCAAGTTATGGAACCTTTGTCACGTCTTGCGCGACGACGGCGTAACTTACCACGAGTACCTGAACGAACTTACTTACCTAATCTTCCTGAAAATGGTTGAAGAAACAGGGCAAGATAACCTCATTCCTGAGAATTATCGCTGGAGCGATATTGAAAACTTCAATGCAGCGACACGTTTAGAAGAATACAAAAAGCTACTTATTCACCTCGGTTCACATGGCTCGTTAATTACAAAAGCGATTTTTGCTGATGCAGCAACATGTATTCGTAAACCAGCAACACTAAATAAGTTGGTAACCGAAATCGACAAGCTAGACTGGTACTCAGCCAAAGTAGAAGGTTTGGGCGATATGTACGAAGGCTTGCTGGAAATCAATGCGAGTGAGAAGAAGTCGGGCGCAGGCCAATACTTCACGCCAAGGGTACTTATCGATGCTATGGTAGAGCTAATGCGCCCAACGCTAGATGATGTTGTGGTAGACCCAACAGCTGGCACAGGCGGGTTTATCATCGCCGCGCATAAATATTTAGAAGAACACAACGACATCTCAAGCCTATCGGAAACTGCATACGACAAGTACCAGCATAAAACCTTCTTCGGGATGGAATTAGTACCCGACACGCGCCGCTTGGCAATGATGAACCTAATGCTGCACGACTTAGCGATTGACGATGACAATGCAGGTGTACTTTACGGCGATACTTTATCAAACGAAGGTAAAGCTTTACCTAAAGCATCATTGATTCTGGCAAACCCTCCGTTTGGCACAAAACAGGGCGGAGGCGTGCCTACCCGTGACGACTTGGTACATTACACTAGTAATAAGCAGTTAGCCTTTCTTCATGCCATGTACCAAACCATGCTTAAACCTGGTGGGCGAGTAGCAGTAGTGCTACCTGATAACGTATTGTTTGAAGGCTCTACAGGCCGCAAGATACGTAACGATTTGATGGAAAAATGTAACCTGCATACCATCCTTCGCTTGCCGACAGGTATCTTCTACGCGGCGGGTGTAAAAACAAATGTGCTGTTTTTCGATAAGCCCAAAGATGTGAATCAAGACACAGGCAATACTAAAAACGTATGGGTTTACGATATGCGAGCAAACATGCCGCAGTTTGGCAAACGTACCGTGTTAACCAAAGCCCATTTCGATGAATTTTATGAGGCAGTAGGTAGCGACCTTACTCAGATTGATGAGGCGCAACGACAAGCCTTTATCGACAATCATCAAAACGGCAGTGATGTGGGTGATGTAGATACCTGCCGCCTCCGTAAATTCACTCGCGAAGAAATTGCAGCAAAGGAAGACTCACTGGATTTGGCTTGGATTCGTGATGATAGCGTAGAAGATGCTTCTAAACTTCCTGAACCAGATGTGCTGATTAATGAGGCGATTGAAGAACTGGCGGGTGCGATTACCGATTTACAGTCGGTTTTGGTTGAGCTGGATGTGGCAGAGGCTTCGGAAGAGGTCGTGCTATGAGTGAATTGCCTAAAGGATGGGAGTCCAAACAACTAAAGGAGCTTTTTTCATTTGTTCTGGGTGGTGATTGGGGGAAAGACTCTGAATATCCTGATGCTGACTTTGAGACTGTTTATTGTATCCGAGGGACTGAGTTTCGTAACTGGAAGAAAGAGAAAGGTCTAACGAGTGTTGAAAGAAAGGTTAAAAGTAGCAGTGTCGAAAAAAGGAAACTGCAAGAAGGCGATATACTAATTGAAATCTCTGGTGGAGGCCCTGACCAACCCGTTGGTCGAACTATATTGATCGACGAACAAGCACTCAACGTTCACGAAAATACGCCTCTTGTATGTACGAACTTTATTCGCTTGGCAAGGCCGCAAGATTCAGTTTCATCAAGGTATTTAAATTACTACCTTCAATCATTTTATTTAAGTGGTGAGGTTACTAAGTACCAAGGTGGCAGCAACAATTTACGCAATTTGAAGTTCAAAGAGTATGAAAAAATAGAAGTTCCAATAGCTCCGTTAGAAGAGCAAAAACGCATCGCAGACAAACTCGATAGCGTGCTCGCGAAAGTCGAAGCCGCCCAGGCCCGCCTTGATAAAATTCCCGCCATCTTAAAACGCTTCCGCCAGTCTGTGCTTGCAGCTGCTACTTCTGGGGAATTGACGAAGGAGTGGAGAGCTAATAAAGATTTCGGGAAAGTGGTATGTATAGGAGATCTTACTAGTGACATTAAATACGGTACATCGAAAAAGTGCGATTACGATAATGAATTGACCCCTGTTTTACGAATTCCAAACATATCAAATGGTGGTGTTGACCCTAACGATATGAAGTATGCGAAATTTGACGACAAGGAGTTTGAGAAACTTAGCCTAAAAACTGGGGATATACTTGTTATCCGGTCAAACGGGAGCGTAGACCTTGTAGGCAAATCTGCTTTAGTTTCAGAAGAGTATGAAGGGTATTTATATGCTGGGTATCTGATACGGTTGCGTCTCCCAC
Source organism: Alteromonas sp. MB-3u-76 (assembly GCF_002831605.1). Lineage (NCBI taxonomy): Bacteria > Pseudomonadati > Pseudomonadota > Gammaproteobacteria > Alteromonadales > Alteromonadaceae > Alteromonas > Alteromonas sp. MB-3u-76. Next base: position 336,218 of record NZ_CP025115.1, read on the forward strand.
ATTACGATTACGCTCTACCAGCATATATCGATATGGCTTTAAAAAGTCCGCAGGTGAGGAAAGTCATAGAGTTAAATGCCCGTTCCACATCGGGAGTTAACAATATTAATAGTAAAGAGTTGGCGTCACTTTCCTTTCCTTTACCTGATGTTCAAGAGCAGAAGGAAATTATTACTAAGGTTTCAGAGCTATTTGGACAAGCTGAAAAAATGGAAAGAAAGTATCTATCAGGAAAAGCTAGTTTGGACGTCTTAACACAATCAATCTTGTCAAAAGCATTTAGTGGTAAACTTTCATGAGGCTGAAAACTTTAGAACTTGTTGGGAAATTTAAATCTATAGTTGGAACCAACGATAGGCCATTTTTTTATAAGTTTTTAAAGACTAAAAAAGGTTTTAATCCTCTTTGTTTAGTTGGCTTGAATGGTTCAGGTAAATCTAATTTTATAGAATTAATAGCTGATATATTCAATTACGCAGATCGCTTTTATAATCAACAATTCCTATCAAGAAATGAGTTAAACTATAACTTTTCATTGACCTACAACATTGAATGTGAGGGTTTAGAAGTTGATGTTTGCTTACGTTGTAGAGAGGGATACTTATTTCTTGATTATGATGAAAAGCAAGTATCTGTTTCAAATCCTCATGAACTACTTCCAAGAAATATCATTGCGTATTCTTCTGGACAGAATCAGGGGCTAAGTTCAGTTTTTGCTAAGAACCAATTTCAGTATTTTGATTTGATAAGACGCCAAGGCGTATTTTTCAGAGAGTATACTGCAAAACGTAATGTGGCTTTAGAGAGAGCCTCTGTTGATAGCGATGCAGAAAGCGAAGAAATGTGGACTGAGCTATCTCAATATGTAAAAGGGAAGCTTGAGTCCTGGGGAAACCTGTTTGAAGTGCCAAGGTTTGCTCGCAATGACGAAGAATACTATCTTCAAATACCAGATGAACCTTTGGAAGCTAAAGAGCTAAATCTGCCAATAGGTCTCTTTACCGATCATTCATTGAATAATTTAATATTTGTCTATTTGATGGTTTGCCAGGGTATCAATAAAGAAAAGTCTGACTCCTTCAAGAAATTTGTGAAAAAGGAGACAAAAATTTATGGAGTCAGTAGTTTTGAGATCGACTTAAGATTAAGTGAATATCGAGACTTCGAAAAAGTAGGAAGTATAGTAGATAGACTAATTGAGCTAAGTGTTGATTCCCAAAAAAATTCGAAAGAAAAGACTTCTCTTAAATTTAACTCTGAGACATTGAATGGAAGGCTTACTTTTCATATCAACGACGACTTCTACGACAGTTTTAGTAGATTGTATCTCGATGAAAGCTATTTCTTCGAGCATTTGATTTCATTACACCATCTTGTCGCTAAAAGATGGAGTCATGATGAAAAGCGCGTTTTAAAGTTAGATCATCATGAGCGAAATGTTCCAAATCTATCTGGTGGATTAATGCCAATCAGATTTACTAACATAAAAATAAGGTATGGTGTTAATGAAATCGAAAGTACCTACGATAGGGTGAGTGATGGAGAGCACCAGCTTATTCAAATTATAGGAAGCTTATTAGTTTTTTCTTCCGAGCAAACATTGTTTATTTTAGATGAGCCAGAAAGCCATTTTAATCCTGAGTGGCGAACAGAGTTTCTAGACCTTATTGAGAAGTATGTCGACACTTCTAAGATGGAGTTGCTGATATCGACACATTCACCTTTTCTATTATCAGCTTGTGAATCAAACAGAGTTCTCTGTTTTAAGAAAAATGACAACCATGAGGTAGAAATCGACTCTCTTGAATTACAGACCTACGGAGCCGCTTTTGATGCGCTGTTGACGTCCGTTTTTGACATGGACGTTTTAATCTCACAAAAGCCACTCAATGAAATTCGACGACGGCTAAAAGATTATGATGAGGGCATAACTGACGCTGCGGCTACATTAAAAGAATTAGAGAAGTTCGGCGAGTCTTTTGAATTGAATTATAGGATAAATAAGCTGAAGCAAGAGCTACAAAAGCAAGGAGAGCGAAATAGCTGATGTTATGGGGTGTAGAGAAACCAAAAAATTCAGGACTGTATTGGCTAGATATAGTTTACAAGAACTTTTACACGAAGCTTTTTGAAAATACTGATTTTGAGGATTGTTTCTGTGAAGAGTTTCATTATGTTCTAGCTGAAAGTGCAAAAACAAACACCATGTTTACTGCTGTGTATGCTGAATATCATCAATTGGATGATTTATTACAACAAGAAGTGCAAAGCATATTTGCTAACCATATGGATTATAAACAGTGTTTTTCTTCGACAGATATTATTATTAAAACGCCAAGCGCTGGACTATCCAATTTCTGGAAAAACGTTAAGAGCTTAGCGACTTATTTATATTCGACAACTATTGGATTAGTTTGCTTTCATAATGCGTGTAAGGAAGAAGCTGACATAGATGTCCATTATCAAGAGTATAAAGATCTTAATGGGATTGTCTGTTGCTTTTGTGGCACTGAAGAAATGATGGAGGAGAGAGAAATTGAGCCTGAGGATGGGGCTTGTTCTACTGAAGAAAAGCAATGGAGAGCTTCTTATGACCATTACCTACCTAAGAAACTATATCCATTTCTTTCCGTTGATTTTGACAATTTAATTCCTTGTTGCCAAAAATGTAATGAAAAGGCTAAGGGAGAAGTAGATGTGCTAACTGCAAATGGTGTAAGGACATTAGCGTTTTATCCGTATGAAGATGAGCGTACAGTTAAGCTTGAGGCTTCTCTAGTTCGAATTGATGAAAAGCTCGATATGTCCGTTAATATAATAAATATTGACGATGAGTTACATTTAAAGGCAATAAGTTGGAATAGGGTTTTTAAGGTTATCCCTAGAGTTAACAAAAGATTAAAAAACTTCAACCGCTCTTGGTTGGCTCCACTTTTTAATGGTGTTACTAGGGTTGATGATATTCGAGAAGTTTTAAGGAAAGAAATCGCTCGTTGTGACAAAGTAATGAAGGATGAACGCGAAGCTTTTTTCAAAAGTCTATGCTTTAGTGAAGTTGCGAGAAAAAAAGATGAAGAGATTCAAGCACTTATGCACACAGTTCAAGAGGTCTATTCAGGAAGAAGTTTAGGATAAAAGTAATGATTAGTCGTCCGAAGATGATTATTGACACATTAAAAGACAATAAGGATAAAAAATTCACTGCAAGAGAGCTTGCTAAGCTTTTTGTGGAGCGCTATCCCGACGAGTTAGCTAAAAAGAGAAGCAATCCTCGATACGATTCGGAAGACAAATTTATTGCACAACTTGCTGCTGAAATTGGCGGCGAAAGGACATTGCGAGCAAAGCAACAGTGTCCGAACGTTTCAACTCGTGAGAAGCCGCGCCCTCGATTGTATTATTGGAATGATGACCCAACTGTCACTTTTGAAGAAAACGATGATCAGGAAAAAGAGCTACAAAGCTCCGAACCTAGTTTTTTAGAGCATGATCTTTATCCGATGCTAATTGAATTTCTCAACAAAGACATGGGGTTATATTGTCAGCGCATTGATGAAAGGCGTTCCGTTAACACACAGGGGAGCGGAGGAAATCATTGGCTTCACCCAGACATAGTTGCATTAGAGCCACTTGACCAGCTGTGGAATGAGTCTGTTAGAACTTGTGTTCGACATGGTAATGATAAGTCAGTAAGGCTGTGGTCTTTCGAAGTTAAAAAAGAGCTGACGAGAGGTAATGTACGTAAATGCTTTTTCCAAGCGGTATCAAATTCAAGTTGGGCTAATTATGGATATCTAGTTGCTACTTCCATGGCTACAGGTGTAGAGCCAGAGTTGCAGATGTTGTGTTCTTTGCATGGTATCGGTGTGTTACTGCTTGATATTGAAGATCTCTACAATAGCCAAATTCTTATTCCTGCAAAAGAGAAAATGAATGTTGATTGGTTGTCTGCAAACAGAATTGTCGCTGAAAATATCGACTTCAAAAATTACATAGAACAAGTCGGGATTTATCATCAAACTGGGAAATTAATCCTTAGTGCCTGGAACAAATGAAAAAATAACTGATAGTTCTCGCAGCGCGAACATATAGTTGTCTGAGGCAATAACAAAATACAACAGGGTGCTCAAACATCACTTCGTAAACTGCCAACCCGCGAATTTCCTAGAATCCGCAACGTGATTGGATGCCAACGAAGGTCTCCGGCTGCTTACAAAGCTTTTTAGCAGTGAAGGGCTAGCGCTAGGCTCGCTAGTTGATATGTCAGCACGAATGTGTTGTCTGGCTTATCTGATGATCGGCAGAGCAAAGAAAATAGAAAGCAGACGTTCTTATGTCTGCTTTTTTCTTTTGTGCGAAAAATTTCCCTCTGGCAAGCCTAGATATCTTTAGGACTAACGAAGGATATCAACATGAAGATCACGAAAGAAATAGCTTTTAACACACTCATTAAATTTTCAAAAAATAGCATGTCGTTAGGGTATATATTCCTCGCGTTTGCACTGTTTCCATTTTGGCATGAGATAGTCGCTGTATTGCTAGATTGGAAGCCTGCTGCTGAAGCTGACTTTGAGTTAAATAAGTATTTTTACTACAACTGTGTGTGTATTGCTGCATCGTTATTTTTCGCTCTGTCAGCAGGTATTGTTCTGCGGTTTATGACAGACGAATAAAGCGATTTTACTGACGGGCATTCTATGCCCGTTTTCTTGTTCCACGAAAGTTACCATTCGTCGTTCTTAGTTACTTATGCGGGTCATAAGCAACTTAGGAGGACAAATGACTAAGCAGCAACAACTAGTAATCATTGCATTAGACATGATTACTAAATTTTTGATGAGTATCGGGGACGTAGTATTTGTTATTTGGATATTTCAAATAATAACTGGGTTTGAGCCACACAGCACCTATCCGTTCGTGGGGATTAAAGGGGCGTTATATATACTTCTAATATATCTATTCGCTCTCGCAATCTACCTACAAGAGAAACGGCTTCGTAAAAAACTTCATCAATAAATATTAAGAGCACCGCAAGGTGCTCTTTTTCTTCCGACAATAGCTTATCGATAAAATGTCTGTTCTATTGGGTCAATAAATTTTGTTCTATAGATGATTTTTTCTTGAAGTTTGTTGGCATCATCACTACTCAGCAAAGGCTGTTTTGTTTTACGATCATAACGATGAGGCATCTCCTCAAACAGCTGTTTGTGAAAGCGTTGTGTGTCGTTATTAATCTTTTGAGAGCAAGGAATAATGAAGACTTTATCGTAAAGTCTATTTTCACCTAGCATTGCATCACGCAATTTCAGTAACGTTTTTTCGTGTTGCTGCTTCCGCTTAAATGACGCTTCTAGTTCAACAGCCGCCACCTCGCCATTGGCTAGCTGTACCAGCGCATCGACATTTTTTATGTTTGATGAACTGTGAATACGCTTAAATTCAAGTTCAGTTAAATAGCCATCCCAAAGAGGTTTTGGGGTGCCATCCTTTGTTTGATTTTGCAATCCTAGGCTTAGTACAAAACTCATAATAGAGTCGTGCATAATTGCATTTTGATTCACTTGGGTGATTGGCTCTTGTGCGGAGCGGAAAGGGATGTCTATCCGCATCAAGTCTGACGCAAACCTAGCACCTGAATGAGTTAGTACATATATGCGCCCATCTGCTGCCCTGTCTGTTTCTGCAATTGATAGAAATCCTTCTTTCACTATTCTATTTAGAGACTCCAAAACTTTGTGCCGCTTAATCTGCCATATTGCTTCACATGTAATGGCAGATACAAAACTATGCCTAGCGGCGAGCAGTAACGCTAAATACTTTTTTTGCCGTCCTCTAAGAACGGGATTCGTACTTTTGTGAAATCTCATATCAAGGTTGAAGTATTTTTGGTGTTCGGTGTCTAGGGAAGGTGTATTAGTGTTCATCATTGCGTTCCTTGTGTATTAATTGAGAAACTACAAAGGAACAGCTAACGCAAAATTTAAGTGTTTAAGGATTTCTTTCGGGTTTTTGGCTGGGAGTTTCTTAAACTCTCATGCACCCATTGCGGCTCCCTGTTTATAACCCACCTGAAAAAAGAAAGCTCACAACGTTTGTTGTGAGCGAAACGCTTATAGTGCCCGCCGCTGCTGATGTTGACGTTCGTCAACGCAGCGACTCTACGACGCATTCGCGTCTAGCACCAACGCTTAAGGCGCATGTTCTCGTGCTGCGCACTACCCCCCATTTTTCCACTCATATCTATGTATTTCATACACAGCTATTCGTTGCGCTAGCGTTGCTTGCGGCAAGGGGTTTGATTCATAGCGCTTTCGCCCTATTCATCAAATTTTGCTAGGGCAAAACAAAATAGGGGGTAGTTCGCAACTGCGAACATGCGCCAGCTTCAAAAGAAAATGTGCTTCGCAATTGTCTTTCTGCGCGAGCTATTGAGTTGTTTCACAACTGTTTTTTTTGCACGCAAACTTTTAGTTTTGTGCTATCACTTTGCTTTGCAACTGGCAATTGATGCTTTTCAAGCTTAATCAGATTTTATTTAAAAAATTTTTTTGAGGGAGAATATTCATGTCGAGTCTGGCTTCTTAAGTAGAGGCCGCAAACTTTAACTAGTAAAACTATGATTAGGAAAAAGGTATGAACTAAAAATGTAACAGGGTTTCAGCAACTGAGAGCTGACTAGTTTTGCGTGGCGGCTAACGCTCTATGAACGAAGACTCGACATCTTTACTTTACCAATGAATTGCAATACCACCGCTATGCTGATGGACGTAAAAAGGAAAGGGTTTGCATTAAAGGTATTTTTCATTAACGTAATTCTGTGCTGATTAAAAAACACGAGGACAGCACAATGTCATTACTAAGTTATCAATTATTCGGACACTGCTCAGAAAGCAGTGAAGAGGCTAATACTTCAGCTCTCGATGAGAGCGACTACGATGCGCCTGGAGTTAACGAAGCAACTGGATTACCGCTTTTACCTAGTGGGCTAAAAGGCTGCCCTGGTGCTATCGACGTAGAAGGAAACCCACGCGGCACTGATATGTTAGACCACCTAGGTGTGGATACCACGCTCGATATTTGTTCTATGGATACTGATGTGATCGGTGGATGTGATATCCACTCTGACACCGACTGGATGACAGACACAACGTCTATTGATAATGGTTTTGACGATTTTGGAATTAACGACCTGTCAGGGTTAGACGGAGATTGGTAGATGACTGTATTTCAATTAGCCTTACTGCTGTTATTGCTGCTAGTGGCTTTGGCTATATTGCTAATACCTTCTTTTGAGCGGTTAGTGGAAAAATATATGAAGACTGATTCGTAGCGAAACTTTTTTGTCCTTGAATGTTCAGCCTGTGTCGAGTCGCTTTTATAAAAGGTAAGGACACAGTGGGATTGGTTATAGTTTGAAGTATTGCAGACGTTGGCACATTGATAAACAAGTGAAAAAATCATTTCATATTCTTTACTATTGATAAAACAGAATATGTTTTTTCAGGGGAAACGAATGTTACTATGAAGTTTAAATAATTAGCTATTAATCATTTAGGAGGCTTAGTTGGCATCTCCATTATCTGATCTCGATGAACTTGTTTTAAAGTGTCGGGATCAAAAAGCTAAAAGTTATATAAAAGAAGCTGTTGACTGCTATAAAGCTGGTGCTTTCCGTTCTGCAATCGTATCAACGTGGATTGCTGTGTCTTTTGATATTTTAGATAAATTAAAAGAGTTATCCCTTGCTGGAGATAAAGAAGCTGAAAAGCAAATTGATGTCTTTGAGAAAGCAAGGAGAATCGGTGATATTGCAAATTCTTTAAAGTTTGAAAGAGACATATTGACGGTTTGCAGGGATAAACTTGAGTTGATCTCTCAAGTAGAGTTTATTGATTTAGAACGGCTACAAGAGGATCGGAATAGATGTGCTCACCCATCGATGACTGCTGACGGAGAGGTTTTTAATCCATCTGCTGAATTGGCGAGAATGCACGTGAGGTCAGCTGTTGAGCATTTGCTTCAATATCCTCCTGCACAAGGTAAATATGCTCTAGATTCACTTAGCTCAGAAGTCGAATCTGAATATTTTCCAACAGATATTAAAAAGGCTGTAGTCGCATTCGAAAGTAGCCCGTTGAACAAAGCAAGAGATAGCCTTGTGAGGAACTTCACTGTTGTGCTACTGAAAAAACTGATTAATGATCCCAAGGATTATAAAGAGATATACAGGCTATCTACTGCTCTTAACGCTGTAGGTGTTATTCATAGAGATATATATAGAAATACTCTATCTGAGAAGCTATCGCATATTTTGCGAGCATTGGAGGCTGAGAAGCTTGATAGAATAATCCCATTAATAAGTTACGTCGAAGATAGCTGGCATCATTTGCAAGCGGATGTTAGACAAAAGTTCCAGTCCTACGTTGAAAATCTACCCAAAGATAAGCTCGAAAACATTGATGTATTTCTATCAATTAAAGATCTAAAAAGTTTCGCTGAAAAGCGACTACGAAGAGCTACTAGGGCAGAGCTAGATGAACCGTTATTTTTCATTGTTCCTTCCCAGGTAAGCGATCGAATTATAGAGTTATATTCCGAATCTCGAAGATATGAACAAGCAAATAATTTTGCCTCTACCGTCATAAGGTACGCGGGTGATTACAGCAAAGAGCAGATACAGAAATTAATAATCGCATGTGGGGAAAATGATCAAATTGAGAATAGCTTTGAGATTGGATCAGTAATCAATGCACTAAGAAAAAACGAGACTGTGACTGATGAAAAGATAGATGAGTGGCTACAGGAAGCGGATCTAAACAAGTTTACTAAAGTTAAAGATGATGACAACTATGGTTAAAAAAACGGTACTAGCGGACAATCTTTCAGCGACGCTTTAAAATTGCCGAAGAGCGCGCTTTTAGCTATTGGAATCATTCTTCGAAATTATCAGAAAGTGTTAAACGCAATACAGCGAGAACAACAATTAATCAGTAGAAGGTAACCTTCCCTATATTGAACGATTTAGCTTTACCTGTATCGTCTGCCTCTGAACCTTATTCCGAATTAAGAGGTGTTGAATAGCAGAATATTATGATACTTTAGTATAAGTATGAAGGATGAATATGTAGGATTTCAATGGACGAAGAAGTAATCGAGTTAATCGATATTGCTCGACAACATTATCACGATGGCAATGATGAACTAGCCAAATTAACCGCAGAAAAAGCAGTTGAACTCGACCCAGAGGAACCAAATGGCTGGTGGTTTCTCACTCTTGCTCAGTATGAACTGGAAGATTTCTCGGGTGCCGCAACAAGTGCACAAACTTTACTCTCACTAGCACCTGATTTCGCTAATGGCTGGGCCAAATACGCATTGATACTTCAACATCTCTATGATGACGAGCTTGATGAAGATGCAATCGATGCGTATGAGCAAGCTTTCAAATGCGACCCCTCTCATTCATCAACAATTTTTACTTTAGAGCGTCTCTATAGAAAATTAGACGATAAAGAGAAATCAGAAGATGAGATAAAGGTTTTGCAAACTATTAAGGAGATGGAGGGGTTGACCCCAAATCAACTTAATCGCCTTGGCATACTTCACTATCAAAACAAAAATTATTTTCAGGCTATAAATGCCTGGGAACAAAATTTGAATTCACCAGATGGTGCCAGCCTTTTCAACCTTGGCCTTGCTTTTAACAACCCAGAAGTATCCCAGGACGTTGATGCAATTGATGTTTGGAGAATTGCAATTGAACGAAACGTAATGGTAGATAGGTCTAAAGAGAATATCGAAAAACTGTTACCAAGATTACTAGACCTGGCAGAAAATGCTAAAAATGAATGTGAAACTGTTTTAGAAAAAGAGCTTTACTATGATGTCTATTTGAATCCATTTATGCTTCTCAATTACTCTGGGTTTGTGGATGTTGAAGGTGAATTTGACTTTAAAAAGGCTCAGAAACTCCGTAAGCACTTGTTGCAAGAAATTTCACTAGAGGACGGTAAAGTTTACTGGCTTGGTGATATAGAAATATCCAAGTCAGCCGCGATAGGGCTTTGTGACGAATTATATGATGAAAAAAAGCGCTATTATCACTCTTTAGTTTTTAACAACAAACCTCTCCTTGATTTCCTTTCAACGGGAAACCACAAGCATTTTTGCGTCGATCAAAATGACTCACCTACAGAGTTGATAAAAGTCCTTGATGAACAAGACTCTGGGTTTAAAGCATGGCTGAGTAAGTATTTCAGTGCTCAATTTGACAGGGTTCTATCTAGAGCGATCAAGAAAAAATCATTTACGATTGTAGAAGTATTGCTAGATGGACGGCGATGGGTAACGGTAGAAGATAGCGAGCATTGCTTTAAGTCAGCCAAAAGAGAATTAGAGTTTTTAGCTGAGGAGCTTGATGCGTTAGTCGATAAATCGAAATCGCAAAAGGTTAGCTACAAAGAAGTCGAGAAATATCTGAAAAATAATGGCCTCTTAAGCTTACTAAATCTCATGCCCTCATTCTTCTGGGAACAACAAGACCATGTTGTAAGTAACATTAGAGATATCGCAATCTCTACATTCAATTTGCACGGTGATGCTGAGTTATCAAAGAAGATCATCGAAATGACGCACTTGTTCGATTTCAAATCTGGAATGTTTAAGCAAAAAATTGAGCAAGATATTGACGCGATAAATAAAATTATTGAGGAAAAAAAGAAAGACGAAGTGCACCTTGAATTTGATTCTGGTTCAAAATTTTCTATTACTGAAAGTGAAATTAAGAGAGATTCAAAGCGTATTGCAACTAAAGATCTAGTGTCCCTGAGATGGGGAGGTTTAAATACACGAACTGCATCTGGAGTAGAAACCAACTCTCTATTCGTATTTAAGTCAAACAAAGGTGAAGTAATCACCGTCAATTACTCCTTTCAGCATAATAGCCCACGTGCCGAACTGGATAAAGAATTGGTTGATGATTTGAATAATGCTCTGTTCGCTTATCTTTTACCAGTTGTGATGTCTAATATTTCGTCTCAATTGGAAAAAGGAGCTTCAATTAAGATTGGACATATTACCCTAACGCCAAAAGGTATTGAGTTCGAGAGTGGTTGGTTCGTGTTCTCAAAAACAAACTTCATTCAATGGTCGGATTATGAAGTTAAGGCTGAGAATGGCGAAGTAATAGTTTTCAGTAAGAGGGGGGGCGCAAAGACATCTCTTGTTTTAAGGGATGTTGATAATGCATTCATGCTCTTGCTTATAGGGAAAGATCGAACATGATTTTAGATAACAAAAACATATCTGTAGACAAAAAAATAATCACAATTTTAAATCAACTTTTTGAGATAGAAAGAAAGTCAAAAGAAAATGGTCATCTCGATAAGATCGCCAGAAATATCGAACGAATAAAATCTGCACTAATTCAAGATAATCAAAGCGGAGAAATTTTCTATGAAGATCCGACAGGTGAAGAATATTCAGAGACAAGAAATGACCTTGAAGTACACATCGTCGGCGAGAATACACAGGATTTGATTGTCGTGGATGTCATTAAACCAATAATCCGTTATGGCAATAGACAGCTAGGCTTAACGCAGGTTATTCAGCGTGGCCTCGTTTCAGTTACATCAAAAGAAAACATCAAGGATGAAAAATAATGTCAAAAACAATAGATTTCGGGATAGATCTGGGAACCACTAATTCTCTGATTGCAAAATTTAGTGGCGGTAAAGTTCAAGTTTTTAAAAACCCTAGGGGCCATAAAGAAGGTCTTCCATCTATTGTTGGTTTTAGAAAAGACAAAATTCTCGTTGGTGACAAAGCTAGAGATTTTTCAGCTAAAGATCCTAAAAATGTTAAGTCTCGATTCAAACGTAAGATGGGTACATCTGAAACTTTTAAAATAGAATCCATTAAGGCCTCTAAAACCCCAGAGGAGCTTTCATCGTTCGTACTGAAAGAATTAAAAGGATTTGTACAGTCAGGTGAGAATGTTGAATCAGCAGTGATAACCATCCCAGCTTCATTCGATACTATCCAGTCTAACGCTACCAAAGAAGCTGGAAAACTAGCAGGCTTAAAAGAAATTATACTTCTTCAAGAACCGATTGCTGCTAGCTTGGCATATGCAAATAAAGACAATTCAATCGATCTTAAGAATAGTCAGTGGATTGTTTATGATTTAGGTGGTGGTACTTTTGATGTGGCACTTGTAAAAATTGTTGAGGGTGAGCTTACTGTGGTTGATCACGAAGGTGATAACTACTTTGGAGGAACAGATCTGGATTCATTGATTGTCGAGAAGATTGTCGCTCCTCATATCGAGACTCTGGGCCGATTTGATAACTTTCTAGCGGAATTAAAAAGCGCTTCAGGCAAACATGAAAAAAGTTGGTACAGGCTGCTAGATGCTTGCGAAAACGCAAAGATTGAACTCTCTACAGACATGTCAACTGAAATTGAATTTGAACTGGAAGACGATGATGGTGAAGAGGTTGAAGGGGTTGTAACTGTCACCCGTTCTCAATTTGAATCTTTAATTAAGGAAAAAATTGAAAGCACTGCAACAATGTTGAAGCAGATCTTAACTCGCCAGTCTCTTCAGCCTAGTGATTTAGAGTTTGTGTTGATGGTGGGTGGCTCTACTTACATACCTTATGTTCGAAGCTTAATTGAAGAGCTAATGAACATACCTGTAAATACCGATATTGACCCTACAAATGCTATTGCCATCGGTTCAGCATTTTATGCTGGAGGCTGCCAAAAATCAGAAACCAATGCTTCATCAGAAAAAACTGGCAGTAATTCCTCTATAAAGGTAAAAGCAACGTATGTGACCAGCACTCAAGATGAGGAAGAAATATTTGCTGCTAAGGTTGTTGGTGACTTCGAGGACTATACTTACCGAATCCATAGTGTAGACGGATCTTTCGATTCCGGCACAAAACCTCTTACTGCTCGTATAAATGAAGAATTACCGCTTAGGAAAGGTGAATTCAATATATTCTCATTCACTATCTTGGATTCAACTGGCAATACCGTTCCACATTCACACGAACAGATTCAAATTGCACAAGGTCGTTACAGTGTCGCAGGCCAAGTTCTTCCAGAAGAGTTGAGTTTGGTTAAGGACGATCTTGCTTCTAGTGATACAGTCTTAGACAAGATATTTGAACGTAATTGTATTCTACCAACGAGAGCAACACGAACAGTTGAAGTTGCCAAAACTATAGTGAAAGGTTCAAATGATTTGCCATTAAAGATAATGATGGTTGAGGGAGACTCTAATAATCACTTTTTGAGCAATAAACCTATTGGTACGCTAGAAGTAGATGGGCATCAGTTAACGAAGGATTTGCTGAAAGGTACAGAGATCGATATCACTTTCGAGATTTCCACTTCGAGAGACCTAACTGTATCTGCTTATTTTAACGGTACAGGGCAAGAGTTTTCTCAAATCTTTAATCCGACGAAACGTGATGTTTCTCCAAAGCAGTTGGGTTCAGACATTATTAAATTAGAAGAAACCATCCTCTCTGAGCAGGAGTCAGCATCGGATAATATAGAGACCGAAAAAGAGTTGGCAGCAGTACAAAGAGAGGTTCAAGAGCTGTTACTAGAAACAGGAAATTTATCTGAAGACTCTATAACTGATGATAAGTTTAAACTTGAAGATAAAAAGCGAAATGTGGCACAGAAGCTTCATCAAATTACATCGAGAAAGCGACTTGAGAGCTGCAAACAAGAGTATAAAGAGGTTAAGGAACTTGTAACAGGAATCGTCCACGAAGCGGGCAATGATCAAGAGAAGCATCGTTTGAAAGACATTGTTCGAAGAGAAGAGGTGTTCCTAAATTCAAATAGTTATTCAACCATCGAGAGCGCGATCAGTGAGTTAACCTCGATTCAAAACACGATACTGTTCCGCACCCCTGCATTTTTGGTCAACGTATTCGAGCATTTGGTAGATAACAGAGTTTCTATGAACGATCAGCTTCAAGCCAATTCACTTATAGAAACTGGTAAAAGTTTAATCCAAAGCGAACAATGGAGCGACTTAGGTCTCGTAAACGCCAGGCTGTGGGATTTAATGCCACAAGACGAGCAAAGCGTTGATCAAACAAAATTTGTAACGGGAATAATCTAGAATATTGGTCAAATCGAAGAGAGGCATCTGCCTCTCTTATTAAACTTACATTGGCGACTGTTTTTTATCAAAATCAGAAATTAACAGCGATGTTATTACCAATAGAAAAGTGTGACGATTTTTTGCTTTGTCACAGTGTTTTGTCACAGGGAAGCGGCGCTACAGGCCGCTAAAATCAATAGGTAGCATCGTTACTACAAGGCTTGTAGGGATTGAAAATCCGCGTGTCCCTGGTTCGATCCCGGGTCGAGGCACCATCATCAAGGCCCTTGCAGAAATGCAGGGGCTTTTTTGATCTTGGTGGTTGTAAAAACGCAGGCACACGCTGGCGTGTCCCTGCGGCTGCACCGCGCGTTGCGATCCCGGGTCGAGGCACCATTATTCAAAGAGCTCTGTACGAAAGTACAGGGCTTTTTTGTTTGCCCAGCGAAGCTGGCAAACCCGTCAGGTTGAAAGAAACCTGAATCACCCTGACTGAGGGGAAGATAATCCGAATGGCAAGGGCGTTGTTGGCCAACGGCAGGGTCTGAAGGAAGCCATAGGAAGTTAGAGGTACACAACGCAAGTGAACCTGATTCGGCAAGACAGGAGGGTAAGCGTGCAAAATAGCGCGAAGCCCGATACTCAGTCAGTCCTGTTTTGTGTTTGAGGGTGGAATTTCTAACAGGGAGCCAGTGCAGTAACTGGGGAAGCCTGGCATTAGATCCAATCAAATGGTTGGACGTATCGTTCAAGGAGTGATCCAAGAATGTTGCGAGTGTGAGGTGGCAGATGAACCCGTAGTAGTGAGTAAGGCTAGGCCGATGAAAGCCAGTAATGGTGTGGAGGGTAAAACCAAGCCGACTATCAGCATTGTGTTTGATAGGATCTATTTTAGCCAAAAGCTTAAATGGATTGCGAAGGGGGGAAGCAGACTTTAAGACTCTGATGAGTTGTGAGTTTTTTTATCATTGATACACAAGCCGCCAGATCAGCGGGACAAGTCGAATCGGTGCGCTAGGAATAGTGATGTCTGGTGAGACAGGCCGTATATGGGAAGTAATTGTAGTCAAATTTGGTAGATTGCCTCAGTGCTAGAACGCCAAACCCTGCAATGAAAGTTACCACAATGTTAGAAAATGAACGATGTCCATAGGGCGCACGATACTAGATTGCAAATTAGCATTGTGTCACTTAGCAAGTGATATGAAGTATGCAGGAGCCGTATACGAGGCCCGTACGTACGGTTCTGTGAGATGTATGGACTCCCTTCCCTGAAAGGGGTACGGTCTTAATTGTCAAATTAGCCAAAGGGGTCCATACATGATTAAGAATACAATTATTGCAATTGACCTTGCAAAGCATTCCTTTCAGGTTTGCAAGTTCAACAGTGACGGAAAAATTGATTATAACAAAGCAATGAGTCGTAAAGCATTGATAGCACTTCTGGGAAACCATGTGTCAGCGTTAGTGGCAATGGAAGCCTGTGGTGGCTCGAATTACTGGGCGCGTTTAGCGAGGCGGCATGGTCATCAAGTAAAAATCATTCATCCTCGCGCAGTAAAAGGGCTGCAATTAAAGCAAAAAACAGATAAAAATGACGCCTACGCTATCGGTATTGCGGCTCAATTACCTCATATAAACTCTTGTGGCATCATGGAGGAAGATGAACAGGGTCTTCAGGCCCTGGAGCGGGTGCGAATGCTGCAGTTGGAGCAAAGGACGGCGTTGGCAAACCAGATACGAGGACTGTTGACGGAATTCGGGATTGTGATAGCAAAGGGGTTAAATCATTTAGTCACTGCGCTGCCTGACATTTTAGAAGATGCAGAAAACGGCTTGCCGATGAATTATCGTCAGGCTTTGGCTGCGCAGTCACAAATGTTACAACTCTATACGACTCAAATAGAAAGTTATGACAGGCTCATAGCAGAACACACGCGGCATAATCCTGTTTGCCAGAAATTAAGTAAACTCGAAGGCGTAGGCCCTTTGATTGCTTTGGGGTTAACCGTTCGATTGGGAAATGCGACAGAGTTCAATACAGGCCGGGATGCATCAGCATGCATAGGTTTGACACCGAAGCAGCATTCGACCGGCGGTAAAGAGCGATTGGGACATATTTCTAAAAACTGTGCAGATAAAAGATTGCGAAGTTTGCTCTATCAGGGAGCAATGTCGGTAGTGAATAAAGCAGTATCCAGAGAGCCTAAGACTGTGAAAGAGCAGTGGCTGAAGGCGTTAGTTGACCGAAGGGGAAAGAAGGTTGCTGCCATCGCGTTAGCAAATAAAACGGTGAGAACCGCTGTTGCTCTAATAAAGAATAATGACGATTACAATCCGATACTGTTAGCAGCCTAAGAGTTAGTAAATCAACAAATTGCGAAAATAAATGGTAAGACCAACCAGCAGAATTCAGCCAGTCCTCTCAAGTGACTAAACACTGTGTGTGAGAATTGAACTGTTGGTGCGTATACATCGAAGGGCAGGAGTAGCTCTCCATTTAAAGCCCGTATATAAGAGCGCATCTACTACTAATTTTTCAAAAGATGTTGATTACTTCAGGGAGTCCATATAAGAGGGATGAGGCGCAAGCCTCACCCTACTCGATGATTCTACCGAGGTAAAAACTTTGAAAGCGCCAGATTTGTCCGGAAAAACAATTTTAATTGCTGAGGACAATCTTATAAATCGAGAAGTTGTTCGTTCCATGCTAGAGGCTACCAACGCAAATTTATATTTCGCTGAAGACGGAAAGATGGCGTTGAAGCTATATGCTGAGGTAAGGCCCGATATCATACTAATGGACATTCAAATGCCAGTGATGGATGGAAAAGAAGCATATTTAAAAATACGAGCTACGAATAAAAGTGTCCCTATCATTGCGTTAACAGCCAACGTTATGTTGCAAGACTTGAAAGAATACAAAGCAATAGGATTTGATGGCCACTTAGCTAAGCCAATCGATATGCAAGGTTTGTATAATTGCGTATCAAAGTATGATTTTTAAAAGAATAGAAGCTAAATATCTGCCAGGATGAGGCAAGCTGCATTGTGTTTGGTATGCCTAAAGTAGCGATAGAAAAGGGCGCAACAAAAAAAGTTGTTGCTTTGTCTGAGATGGGCAAAGAAATACTAGAAACGGTCGATAAAATGGCAGCAAGCAGCCGACTTTAGTTACTAGCATTTCTGCAAATACCTAAGAGTGTGTTTAAGCAAGGCAAAAGTGAAGTTAAAGCCAATTCGGTGTTAAAGGTTGAGGCTTACTTTTTTAGGTGTTTAAATACCGGCGATAATTTATTACATTGCCATAAACTGCTGTTTCGTGGCTACCTCTAGGGATGGGGTAATTATCAAAACTTGCAAAAAGCGTAAATCTATACGATAGAAGTATGGCGTGTTAATAAGAGTTGTTTAGTCTTACCCATACTATGGGGTCAGTATAAGGGCGTGTTAAGAATAAGCAGTTTTATTACTGCGTATAATTTTCAACACCTAAAAATAATAAATGACCTGCTATAGTTTTTTCCAGATTTAGCGCAAAGCAAGGGCCAGAAAGGCTTGAAAGCATACTAGAAAAATACGAGCAATCGGGGACTCTTATGAAGCAGCATACACTTATCGCACTTTCAGCTATTGTTTTTTCATCTTCAGCATTAGCCAACGGTGGTTTTCAGCCAACAAAAAAAGAATGTGTTAATGTTGGCAAAGAAATAGTTAGAGTGAGCGGAGAGATGGAAACCACAACGTCGAGTATCCAAAAATCTTGGCTTAAGCGCCAGTTAAGCGCTTTAAATACAAAGCGCTCTTCGTGCAGCGTAAAAGGGTTTGAAGAGAAACGTCCAGAATTGGCAAAGCTTTAAAATTTTGTTCAGACAATGAATAAAAGAAACCTTGCTTATGGCAAGGTTTTTTTGTTTACAGCGGAGGAAAAACAGTTTCAATTAAATCGCCTAAAGCTTTAACTGAGTAATCTGCAGGCAAGCCTAGCGGATACATCATTTTACCCGGCCTTTCAACAAACATAGTTTGCATGCCTGCGGCTTTTGCGCCGCTCACATCCCACCCGTGAGCAGCAACCATCATTGCTTCTCTTGGTGTAACGTTGGCTTGTCGGCACGCCCAGTGATAAACACTTGGAAAGGGTTTATAAGTGCGAATATTCTCCACGCTTAGCGTTAAATCAAAATATTTTTTTATGTCTGCGAAAGAAAGCTGGGCGTCGAGTCCACTAGATGAAGAGTTTGAAAGTGCTACCAGGGTGATATTTTGATGTTTGAGGGCTTTAAGAGTATCCGTAACGTCATCATGAGCAGGCAAAGAGGTAATGTGTTTTTTTATTGTCTCCTTTGCTTTGTCTTGCGTTAAGCTAATGCCCTTACTGTACGCAACCATAACAAGAGCGGCAGCACCAATATCGATAAAGTCGTGAAATTGTGACGAAGCGATATCTACTAGACTATGGTGAAGTAAATTTGCGAACCACAAATCAACTAACGTTTCATTGCCGTCTAACACAGAAGCGAGTCCTGCCCTCATTGCTCCAATATCAAGTAAAGTTTCGTTCACATCAAATATCAACGCTTTTATCATTATTGTAGTAACCTTTCATTTGTGCTGCTATGACAGGCTTTTGTCTCGCTGCAGATGTTCATACCATCGCTACAGGCGTTAATATCATTGATAAGAGAGCTAAACACTTGCCTTTTCCAGTACGCTGGCTATCCCTTGCTTATGTTAAAAGACATAAGCATTTCATCGAGTATGTCATTTAAGTTGGTGAGCTTTTCTGATGTGATAAAAATGCTCATGTTTGATTCAACCTTGATATCACCGACAGACAAATCTTTTTCAAAGGTATTATCAAGGGCTGTTTGCACTCTTTCTAAAAATGTTCGGGCACTGCGCTCTTCAATATTATGCAGACACAAAATGAACTGTTCTGGGCCAAACCGGCCAAGGATATCGCTGCCTCTCACCACGTGCTGAAGTGTTTTTGCAATTTCTCGAAGCACGTATTCACTTTTTGTTGATCCAATCTTTCGATTTAATTCTCTGAAGTTACTTAAATCAAAAACTGCGATAGCGATGGCTCGGTCATTATCGGGAGCATCAAGTTTATTAATGCGGTTAATAGAAGTTTGCGCATTCAACAGTTCGGTTGTTGGATCTATTGCTTTTCGGGCAAGATGTTTTTTGCGTAAGAAAATGGCGAGGCCAGCTACAAATATGATAAATGCTAAAATAGCAATGAACAGTGTATTTTGGCGCAGTCTTTCAGCTCGCTCTATCTCAAACTCGAGGTCGTAAATTTTATTGTAAAGGTTGGCTGCCCCAAGGATCTTTGCTGAGCTTTGGCTGGATTTAATCTTTTCATTAACCCTTATCGTGTAAGCCTCAAGTGCGGATTTTGCACCCTCTAGGTCGTTTAGTGCGATGAACATTGATAAGTTGAAACTAAGATAATCCAAATTCATCCTAAATTTCTCAGGAATAAGAGAGTCATTTGCTTTCATGTTGCTTAGGTACTCTTCAACACAAGAAAGGTCGTTTTTAAACAAACATATTTCTCTAGAGTGCCAGTTATATAGCGATTGATAGAAAGAATTTGAAACGGCAGACAGAGCCTCTTTAAACTCAGGTAGATGATACGCTAGTTTGTTATAGTCTTGCTGCTTTCGGTAGTAAATTTGCAGTGAGTATTGATATAAAAAGTTGGTATAAGAGTTTCCAATTTCTTGATTCAGCTGCCCTAGCTCAAGTATACGTTGATAGGCTTCTTCTGTTTGGCCGCTCGAGACCAAAGATACAATAGCACTAATTAAAATAGAGACTTTGTTGCTGCCTTGATACACCTGTAAGCCAAGTTCATGTGCCTTTACATACTGCTCAGCTGCCAGTGCGTGTTGCCCTAAACTGCCATAAACAAGGCCGATACTATTGTGAATGTGCGCAAGTTCACCGGGGCTTCCGTTATCTGAATAGCGGTCTAATACGTTGAACATTTTACCGAGACGCTCTGAAACAGAATCTTCATCTGAGCAATACGTGATAATGGCTAATGAGGCGCTGGTGAAGATGTCACTGTGCTTTACAGGAGAGGATAAACTCTTGGCTTGTTCGTAAAACTGACAGCGGGCAGGATGCTCTTTTGAGTCATAAATGAAACCTATTTGATAAATAGCTGAAGCAAACGCGTAAGACTCTTTGTTAATGTTAGGCTGTTCAATACTTTCAAACAGCGTATTTTGAGCATCATCATAGTTTCCTGCACAAATAAGAAATTGTGTTCTTGCAGAGGAGAGGGCGAAGCGCTGTTGAGCCGTTAGCGTTTCTTTAGCTAATGTAGCGTCTAGCTCTGGAAGTAGGCTTGCGTCTGGGCAGTCGTATGAAACAGATCTTACTTTTTCTATTACTGCTCGCACGTCGCCATCTTTAGCAAAAGAAAACCTGCTAAAAAGCAACGCTATAAAAATGAATGAGGTTACACAATATGTCGCGCGCATACGCATATTAATACTTTTCTAATTTTTTAATTATCATAGCCATTAATGATGAGAACTACTACCTCAGTTCAGCATAAGGTCGTTTTTATCCCAGGGTAAAGCAAATGCAAACTAAAAACAGACTGGTTAGTGCAGTGAGGCTTCGCCAAAGCTCACTAAAATACCGACGCCTAACAATGCAAATACAGACCATATAATGGTTGCTCTCGTCGCTTTTTCGCCCAGTATGAATGCAACGCCTAGTGACATTAGTGCGCTGGTGGCAATAAGTGTTTGCACCACAGCGGCCTTTGCATAGGCAAAAGCAAACATTTGTAGGTAAATAGCTGCGGTTGTTCCCAATAGCGTGGCTAATACAAAGGCAGGCCACACTCGCTGGCCTTCATTGATAACGGGCATCCACTTTGTTTTTGTAACAGCGATAAAAGGAACTACGAACACCATTCCGCCAACAAGCCGTAAAAATGCTGCACTTGCCGCATCGACATCACCGCTCCCCAAGATATCTCTGCTAACTACAGCCCCAATAGCCTGACAAAGAGCTGCACCTACGCCAAAGAGGTATCCGCTGGTGGCAAATACATGCGTAGTATTGCGCTTACGTGCTTTAATCACCATGTCCACAGAGAACAGCACAACAGCAACGCCTATCCATTGTTGCCATGTTATCCACTCGCCAATAAAAGCCATGGCAAAAAGCGCTGTAAAAAGCGGCGCAAGGGTTTCAGCCACAAGCACCGCTTGGCTGTCGCCAATACTTTGCAGGGCTTTAAAAAAGCAGGTATCGCCTATTCCTATACCTATAAAGCCACTTACTAAAAGCCATAAAATGGTGGAAGTAGAAAATAATGAGGGCTGTACAAAAGCTAAAACAATGGCGAGCAGCGCTATAGATATAAGGCCTTTCCAAAAATTCATGGTAAGTGGCGAAAAAGCATTGCCAGTACCACTGAACAAACGAGCTGCTATAGCCCAGCAAAGCGCAGTGCCTAAAGCGGCAAATACTCCCATTTATTTTCCTTTTAGTTAAATATTGTTGCGCGAAAAAGAGCAGCAATGCTACTTCAAAGTAAGCCATTACGTAAGTACGATTTCACACATAAGAAGTCTGTTTTTAATCTAAACGTAACTATAAGAGTATGTATATCAATGGCATTATTTGGCGCAGTATAAAATTATAAAAAGAGAAAAATAGTATGAATTTAGAAGGCATAAAGGGCGTAATATTCGACCTAGACGGCACATTGGTGGAATCGAGCTTAGATTTTTCGAGTATGCGTGAAACAATTGGCTGTCCTCAAAATGAAGACATTTTGATGTTTGTTGATGCCATTGAGTGCGAAAAAGCAAAGTCAGACGCGCACAATATTATTTTGCAACATGAAATAGAAGATGCACAAAATGCAAAGTGGCTTAATGTTGGCAGAGCAATGGTTGAAAAAGCTCAACAGCACAAATTACCAATGGCAATTGTTACTCGAAACTGTCGCGAAGCCACTGCAATAAAACTGGCCAATAACGATATTCCCATCGACTACGTATTAACAAGAGAAGATGCGCCAGCAAAGCCAGACCCCACCGCGTTACTAATGGTTGCAAGCACATGGCAATTGCAACCTGAGGACTGCCTTTACGTTGGCGATTTTATTTATGACCAGCAAGCTGCGGAGAATGCAGGAATGCAGTGGTTGTTGGTTTAGATAGTGATTGATTTTCCGTCTGGCGGTGTTGGGTGTTTTGGAAGAATAGTCTGTATAGGTCTCCATAAAGTCGGTTTCGCATCATAACCGCCATATACTTTAGTATAGTCTTCAACAGTTAGCTCTTGCATGATGGTTTTTTGTTCGATATTCATACTATTTCCTTTTTCATAAGTTAGATGCTTTCGTAAAGCAGAGAAAGGGTAATAATCAATTGGTCATATGGATATGCGAAAAAAGACACTCTCTTGCCCTTCTCACTTATTGAGTCTTATTGGCTCAATTTTCATATTTGTTTTACTAACCTACTCAAAAAAAGTTTTAGCCTTCGGTGAAACGTTAGAAGGTCAAACAAAACTTGCGGGAACTACGACGGGAATCATTCGTGATATAGAAGTTGTAGGAGACACTGCATTCATTGCTGCTGAAAATGGGGTGTTTAGATTACTAGGAGGGACAGCCGAGACAGTAATCTATAAAAGCGATAATACGCTATCTGGGACAATATCCGAAGTCGAATTTGATGGAGATAACGGGATATGGATTGCAGAATACGGTGCGGGGGTGTTCTATTTAGATTTACGGTTAAACAAAGCCATAGAAATGTTCCCAAATGCTCGCTGGCCTAAATACGCATGGAAGATATCAGACGCTGGAAAATTTCTAGTGGTAACGCTGATGCAAGGCGTGCTCGTTGTTGATAAACAGACAAGTGAGATTCAGTCATGGGCAAACTCAATCGGAGTTGAAAAGGTAAGTGACGTACTTAGTATTTCACCTGCTCAGAGCGGAGTTGTATATCTAGCATCAAAAAGTGCTCTTTTAAAAGTAGACACTGTTGCTCAAGTAGTTTCTCGTTTTGAATTATCTACAGAGTTTGGCTCTCTTTCATCTATCGATGCTGTAACTATGGAGGGTGATATTGTCTACATTGGAGGAAATGAGGGGATATATGAATGGAATGAAAAAAGCGGTATAAAAACATTTTATCCATTCCATCCCAGTATCAAACTGCGTGATAAAGTGTCTGCGATTTTTGTGACAAAAACGGGTAGGATTCTAGTTGGTGCAGGTGGGCTGTTCGCGCTTGAGAATAAGTTTGTTCAAACTCCTGATTTTTTAGAACCGCTACTCACATCAGAGGGCGTTTTTAGTGTTGTAGCAATTAACGAATTACCAAATGGCACTGTTCTTTTATCGTCGTCACAGTTAGGCCTTATCACACTTACTCGGAGCCAAGAAGCGGTAAATTTTCTCCATACTGAAAATGTTGTACTGAGACGAAATGTTACGCGCAATGGTTACACAAAAAGTGGTGGAGTAATTCTGCTAATTGGAAATGACGAATATACGCTTAGTACTCAAACTGGAAAACTTCTTCTTCAAGACAAGGGCTTTTCAAATACGAATAATTGTGTTGACTTCAGAGTAAAAGCTTACGCTGAAGGCCAGCCTAACCCCAAAGGTTTTTGTGAGTCCTTGATGGGACATATAGTCACAGATGATAGAAGACTTTTCTATATTTATCGTGACGATGGTGAAAATTCATCTTACTTGCTGATGGACGAGTCTGAAATCGGTAACGTAATAGACACTATACCTGCCCCTCATAATATGAAAGAAACTTTCGTAGCCTCCACCGGAGAACTTGTTGGCTATGATAGAAAAAATACTATTCACATCCAACTGTCGAAGTTCAATTGGAAATCAATAACGCCTGATGATGGCGGGTGGAATGGAGTTACCTGTTTGCTTGAGTATATGGATCGCTTTATCGTCTGTACTGCGGGACAAGGAATTCAAGAGGTAAATAAAAAGACAGGAGCGCTCTCGCCTTCTGATATTTTGAAGAGGTTTAATCTTAAGTTTGTCAGAGGTGCAGGCCTCACTAAGGCAGGAAATCTTTGGATCGCTACAAATAAGGGACTATATGTTCACACAAATAGCGGGAGCGAGTGGTTATTAAACGCGTCAGATGGAATTTATGATTCTGACTTCGAATATCAGGGCATCATAGTTCTGAGCGGGAAAATTGTCGTTTTAGGCGACAAGTACTCATACCTTATTGATGAAAACAAAATGCTGAAGTTACTCAGTGAGGTAAGAAGTAAAGAGAGCAAAGTGATTTTTACAAAGACTATATGGAGGTCTTCAGACTCAAATGAGCATAGTCAGTATGAGTTTGGAAACAGCGAAAATTTATTGCTTGATAATGATTTCGAAGAACTAACAGTTGAATTCAGCACCAACAATTTTGTAGAGCACCATACACAGAAGCTGGAATTCAGAATAATGGGGATCAGCGAACAATGGAAAGTACATCCCGAATCAAAAGCTTTCTTATCAATATCTGATATCGATCCTGGCAATTACGCTATCGAGGCAAAAGTAAGTGGTGATAATAATCCCGTAAATAGCATCAGCTTTGAAGTTAAACAGCCAACATACCTACTTTTTCCCGCCTTCGTTTTCTACGCGATTTTAATAATTTTGATCCTCATGTTGTATCGAATAGGAATATTGGGAAAGTTATTCATATCATTCAAAAAAACCTCCCTCTATAAACAACTTACTCGCTACGAAATAACAGACGGCGAATCAAAATTTGAAAAAATGCTCAAAACAAAAGAGGAGCATATTAGCGAGATAACCCATGAACTACGAACGCCTATTCAAATCATTCAGGGTACGCTAGAAAACGTGAGTGATAGCGAAAAAGAGAGCGACAGCGTTCTGAAAAGTGTGCAGTCTAACATGCGGCGGGTCGAGCAATTAATAGAGCAAATGCAAAGTGATAGTCCTCAACTATCCAAGGTTTCTAACTATTACCAGTCTTATGACATTGAAAACATGCGTCACATTGTTATGTCACTTGAGCCTTTAGCAAAAGCAAAACGGCAGAGTTTAGATATACGATCCAGAGGGGACGGTTCGGTCTCGCTCGTGACCGATAGCTTAGAGAAGATTATCATCAACCTAGTTGAAAATGCGATAAAGTACACAGACAAACTCGGTGTAATAAAAGTAACGTTTTTAATAGAGAACAAATCCTTCAAGGTAACGGTGAGTGATAACGGAGTTGGAGTTACAAAAGAGCAGCAGGCTTCAATTTTCGACCGCTTTGTTCGATTTAACAACACTGAAAGCGGAGAAGGATTAGGTTTATCCATCGTAAAAAACTTAGTAGAGCTAAACCAAGGCGAAATTCTTTTAGATAGCAAACAAGGTGGTGGTACTAAAGTTTCCGTGGAGTTTCCCATTGACGATACCGAATACATAAACGCTCAATCAAGTTTTCAAGATACATCTGCATGGCGCGGAACAAAGCAAACGCTGCTAATTGTAGATGACAGCAGAGAGTTTCGAACTTACTTGTTTAATCTACTATCACCGAAATACCGATGCTTAGTGGCTAAAGACGGTAAGCAGGCATTCGAAGTGATGAAAACACACGTTGTTTCTTTGGTAATTTGCGATCAGATGATGGGTAAATCTGACGGCCTGTCTTTAACTAAGAAGATAAGAGAGCACGCGTCTCTATGCACCACGCCAATACTTATGCTAACAGCAAGCTCTGATGCCAGTGTAGAAAAACGTGCTCTTGAAATGAAGGTTGATTACTTTTTAATGAAACCAAGCTCAAACAGAGAAATAGAATTACGAGTAGAGCACCTTCTTTCGTTAAGAGGCGCACGTTTAAAGACAGAAGATCAAAGCGAAGCCAATATATTTAAATATGGCTGCTTAAATATTCCAGAATTTAAAACAGAAAAAGACATGGCCTTCTACCTCTCTTTTATAGCTGTGCTTGAAAATAACTACAAAGACGAAGAGTTTAATCGAGACCAAGCAGCGCAGGCGCTTCTTATCAGCCCGAGAAGTCTTAATCGCAGAATGGCTGAATTATTTGATTATAATTTCAGTGAATTTCTTTCTCGTTACCGAATCGAAAAATCTATCCCTATTCTTTTAGGTGGTAGCAGTATTCTAAATGCGTGTCTTGACGTTGGCTTCGCTACATCAGCGTATTTTTCCACGACATTTAAAAAAATAATGGGGGTACCCCCAAAAATGTATGTTGAGCAAAGCTCTAGTATTACGCCCCAAGAAAAAGCTTAAATATACCTTCGTCTTTCCGCTAGAAAACCAATAAGTATGAAAGATGCAATATAAGCAGTACCTCGATACTGCCAAGGAACAAAAGCGAGCACGTGTTTTAAAAAAGGAGCGCCGTATAAAGTAAGCGCGCCGTAACCAAATGCACATAGCACAATAAATAGGCTGATACGGACAATAAAGTGGTAGGGCGCCAAAAGTCGTTTCACATGGCCATTTATGATATCCCCGTAAACCACTAATATTGTCGCCATAAGCATAATGCTCATCTCCGTGTAGTAAGGGCTTAATGCGCGAGATAGGGAATTTAATAATTCATTCATAAAAACTACTACTGTAAAGGAAGGGGTTAGACGCTCCGCGGCAATTGATAGAATAACGCTGCAGAGCTTATGCGCTTTTTGTTACTGCTGACAACTAGAACGCTATGATACTAATTTAACGATGAGTAAAAAAGTAGGCGCGAATTTCAATCGCGCTAGTTCGCTTTTAACAAGAGTGGTCAGTATGCGTTACGATAAATGTTCTCAATATCTTCTACTGTTAGTTGTTTAGGGTTGTTTCGTAAAAGCCGAGTAACCTTACTCGCATCCTCAGCTAACTGTGGAATAACTTGCTCTGGAATATCGAACTCTCTGAGTGTTCGGGGAATGCCTACATCGCTACATAATTTATCAACGGCATCTAATAGCGTAGCTATCGCCTTTTCCTTTCTAGTATCAGGCGGACAAACTTTCAGTAATAGGGCTACCGAAAAAAGCTTCTCGCTACAAAATGGCGCATTTGCTCGTAGTACATGAGGCAGCATTACAGCATTACTCATACCATGCGACAAATGAAAGCGGCCTCCTAGGGGATAAGCCAACGCGTGCACAGCGCCAACCCCCGCATTGCCGAATGCGAGCCCAGCCATAAGACTGCCAGTTGCCATTTGTTCTCTAGCGACAAGGTTTTCTCCATTTCTATAGGCGTGTGGCAATGCATTAAATATCAAGGTCATCGCTTTTTCTGCTAATGCATCAGTAATAGGGCTGGCGTTAACTGATATAAATGCTTCTAGTGCATGAACAAATGCATCTACACCGCTGGCGGCTGTAATTGCTTTGGGACACGAAAGTGTCATTTCAGGTGCAACTATTGCAACATCGGGTAACAAACAATGGCTAACTATGCCTTTTTTCACCTGTTCGATTGGGTCAGACAGAATGGCAATATTGGTAACTTCAGACCCCGTACCTGCGGTAGTTGGAAGCACAATAAGAGGAATATTTCTTTCTTTGATAAGGTTCTCACCAAACAAGTCACGAATACTCCCGCTATAGTCATAAGTAGCGGCAAGCACTTTTGCTGCATCAATAGCACTTCCACCTCCTAATGCTACAACTCCATTAACTTTTGATTTTTTAAGTAGCCGTACTTTTTCTTCAATTACATTTACTTCAGGCTCAGGGGGGATATCGTCAATTACAATAGAAGGTTCAATGGGTAACTTAGTGAGCAGCTGTTCAAAAAGGCCGGCCTGCGATACACCCTTATCTGTAATTATCGCAAGGGAAGTCATTTCAAGACGATTCACTTCGTCGGCAAGAGCGTTTATTGCGCCTGGGCCTGTAATAAGCTTTCCGGCTGTTTTGAATTCAGAAATCTTCATAGCTTGTCGTGCACCCTTTAGAAATAGTTTTCTATGTAATTTATAGAAGATAGGCGTATATACAAATTAGTTGCGTTTATTGGTTTCGACAACCTATATGAATTGCAAAATGCGGGACAATACCTTTCTGTATTGCGGCAAAGAGGGAAATAGAATGCGTTGCATACGCGTGTTTGTATTTTTAAACGCCAGATCGTTCAATCAGCAATCAAAAAAGCAATAAATGACACTTTTTTTAAAATACTTGTTGACGTGAGCGCTCAGATCCCTAAAATGCGCATCCGCTTCGGGGGAAAAGCCAAACGGCAGACACCGCGAAGTTAGTCTCTACTACCTTTGTAAGGCAGTAAAGACGGGAGTTTCGAAGTTAGCTTTAAGAAAATAAATTTTCAAAAGGTGTTGACAGTAAAAACTTCCAGCGTATAATGCGCACCTCACTCGAACAGGGTGAGTCACCAAGAAGCAACGGCTTACGGTGAGATAGCGACGAAGTCGCTATGTTCTTTAACAATTTAGACAAGACAATCTGTGTGGGCACTCGTTAAGAGTGTCTATACGACGATTCATAATTCGATATATTTAATTGAAGAGTTTGATCATGGCTCAGATTGAACGCTGGCGGCAGGCCTAACACATGCAAGTCGAACGGTAGCAGGATGTGCTTGCACATCGCTGACGAGTGGCGGACGGGTGAGTAATGCTTGGGAACTTGCCTTTGCGAGGGGGATAACAGTTGGAAACGACTGCTAATACCGCATAACGTCTACGGACCAAACGGGGCTTAGGCTCCGGCGCAGAGAGAGGCCCAAGTGAGATTAGCTAGTTGGTGAGGTAAAGGCTCACCAAGGCGACGATCTCTAGCTGTTCTGAGAGGAAGATCAGCCACACTGGGACTGAGACACGGCCCAGACTCCTACGGGAGGCAGCAGTGGGGAATATTGCACAATGGGGGAAACCCTGATGCAGCCATGCCGCGTGTGTGAAGAAGGCCTTCGGGTTGTAAAGCACTTTCAGTTGTGAGGAAAAGTGAGTAGTTAATACCTGCTCACCGTGACGTTAGCAACAGAAGAAGCACCGGCTAACTCCGTGCCAGCAGCCGCGGTAATACGGAGGGTGCGAGCGTTAATCGGAATTACTGGGCGTAAAGCGCACGCAGGCGGTTTGTTAAGCTAGATGTGAAAGCCCCGGGCTCAACCTGGGACGGTCATTTAGAACTGGCAGACTAGAGTCTTGGAGAGGGGAGTGGAATTCCAGGTGTAGCGGTGAAATGCGTAGATATCTGGAGGAACATCAGTGGCGAAGGCGACTCCCTGGCCAAAGACTGACGCTCATGTGCGAAAGTGTGGGTAGCGAACAGGATTAGATACCCTGGTAGTCCACACCGTAAACGCTGTCTACTAGCTGTTTGTGACTTTAAGTCGTGAGTAGCGAAGCTAACGCGATAAGTAGACCGCCTGGGGAGTACGGCCGCAAGGTTAAAACTCAAATGAATTGACGGGGGCCCGCACAAGCGGTGGAGCATGTGGTTTAATTCGATGCAACGCGAAGAACCTTACCTACACTTGACATGCAGAGAACTTTCCAGAGATGGATTGGTGCCTTCGGGAACTCTGACACAGGTGCTGCATGGCTGTCGTCAGCTCGTGTCGTGAGATGTTGGGTTAAGTCCCGCAACGAGCGCAACCCTTGTCCTTAGTTGCCAGCATTTAGTTGGGCACTCTAAGGAGACTGCCGGTGACAAACCGGAGGAAGGTGGGGACGACGTCAAGTCATCATGGCCCTTACGTGTAGGGCTACACACGTGCTACAATGGCATTTACAGAGGGAAGCGAGACAGTGATGTGGAGCGGACCCCTTAAAGAATGTCGTAGTCCGGATTGGAGTCTGCAACTCGACTCCATGAAGTCGGAATCGCTAGTAATCGCAAGTCAGAATATTGCGGTGAATACGTTCCCGGGCCTTGTACACACCGCCCGTCACACCATGGGAGTGGGATGCAAAAGAAGTAGTTAGTTTAACCTTCGGGAGAACGATTACCACTTTGTGTTTCATGACTGGGGTGAAGTCGTAACAAGGTAACCCTAGGGGAACCTGGGGTTGGATCACCTCCTTACCAAAAACGTCGAAAGACGCCTTGATGCAGTGCCTACACAGATTGTTTTGTTCGTTAGAACAAGATTATGTTCTTTAACAATTTGGAAAGCTGATATTAATAGTAATCAATCAGAAGAGTAATTGAGAAGTCGAAAGACGCACTTTTTACTCTACTTGACTTGAATTGCTTGTTATCTAAAAGCGCTGAAAAGCGTGCCAATCGGCAAGCCGATTAGCAAGAAGATAGCAAGGCAATTCTTCCGATTAGCTTGTCATGCATACAACATTACCCTTGTCCGATTTCAAAAGGCGGACATGAGGCCGATACTCAAGGCTTTTTAGGGTTGTATGGTTAAGTGACGAAGCGTATACGGTGGATGCCTTGGCAGTTAGAGGCGATGAAGGACGTGTAAGTCTGCGAAAAGCTGTGGTGAGCCGACAAAATGCATTTGAGCCACAGATGTCCGAATGGGGAAACCCACCTGTTTACAGGTATCGTTACATGAATACATAGTGTAACGAGGCGAACGAGGGGAACTGAAACATCTAAGTACCCTTAGGAAAAGAAATCAATTGAGATTCCCCTAGTAGCGGCGAGCGAACGGGGAGCAGCCCTTAAGCTGTTTAGTGTGTAGTGGAATCCTTTGGGAAGAGGAGCGATACAGGGTGATAGCCCCGTACACGTAGCGTGCTTTACAGTGAAATCGAGTAGGTCGGGACACGTGTTATCTTGACTGAATATGGGGGGACCATCCTCCAAGGCTAAATACTCCTAACTGACCGATAGTGAACCAGTACCGTGAGGGAAAGGCGAAAAGAACCCCTGTGAGGGGAGTGAAATAGAACCTGAAACCGTATACGTACAAGCAGTGGGAGCCCCATCACTAAGTGCCTTTAGTGATGTGACTCACAAAGCATAATAGCCAGTTTGATTTAACGTCAACGTTGACCTGCGAAGCAGCCAACGGTAAACCGCAAAAAATCAAGCAGGGTGCTTAGTGATGGGGTGACTGCGTACCTTTTGTATAATGGGTCAGCGACTTATATTTAGTAGCAAGGTTAAGCGAATAGCGGAGCCGTAGCGAAAGCGAGTGTTAACTGCGCGTTGAGTTGCTAGGTATAGACCCGAAACCCGGTGATCTAGCCATGGGCAGGTTGAAGGTTGAGTAACATCAACTGGAGGACCGAACCGACTGACGTTGAAAAGTCAGCGGATGACTTGTGGCTGGGGGTGAAAGGCCAATCAAACCGGGAGATAGCTGGTTCTCCCCGAAATCTATTTAGGTAGAGCCTCGGACGAATTCCATTGGGGGTAGAGCACTGTTAAGGCTAGGGGGTCATCCCGACTTACCAACCCTTTGCAAACTCCGAATACCAATGAGAACTATCCGGGAGACACACGGCGGGTGCTAACGTCCGTCGTGGAGAGGGAAACAACCCAGACCGCCAGCTAAGGTCCCAAAATATTGCTAAGTGGGAAACGATGTGGGAAGGCATAGACAGCTAGGAGGTTGGCTTAGAAGCAGCCACCCTTTAAAGAAAGCGTAATAGCTCACTAGTCGAGTCGGCCTGCGCGGAAGATGTAACGGGGCTAAGCAATATACCGAAGCTGCGGCAGCACAGTTTACTGTGCTGGGTAGGGGAGCGTTGTGTAAGTGGATGAAGGTGAGTTGTAAAGCTTGCTGGACATATCACAAGTGCGAATGCTGACATGAGTAACGATAATGGGAGTGAAAAACTCCCACGCCGGAAGACCAAGGTTTCCTGTCCCATGCTAATCAGGGCAGGGTAAGTCGGCCCCTAAGGCGAGGCAGAAATGCGTAGTCGATGGGAAACGGATTAATATTTCCGTACTTGTATAATCAGTGATGGAGGGACGGAGAAGGCTAGGCAAGCTTGGCGTTGGTTGTCCAAGTGAAAGTGAGTAGGCTGCGTATTTAGGTAAATCCGGATACGCTCTTTAAAAGAGAAAGGCCGAGACACGAGACGAGCTCCCAAGGGAGTGAAGTTGTTGATGCCCTGCTTCCAGGAAAAGCTTCTAAACTTATGATTATATGAACCGTACCCCAAACCGACACAGGTGGTCAGGTAGAGAATACTAAGGCGCTTGAGAGAACTCGGGTGAAGGAACTCGGCAAAATTGTACCGTAACTTCGGGAGAAGGTACGCCTCTGTTTGTGAACACTTCGCGTGGTAAGCAAATGGAGGCCGCAGTGACCAGGTGGCTGGGACTGTTTATTAAAAACACAGCACTCTGCAAACTCGTAAGAGGACGTATAGGGTGTGACACCTGCCCGGTGCCGGAAGGTTAATTGATGGGGTTAGCGTAAGCGAAGCTCTTGATCGAAGCCCCGGTAAACGGCGGCCGTAACTATAACGGTCCTAAGGTAGCGAAATTCCTTGTCGGGTAAGTTCCGACCTGCACGAATGGTGTAACCATGGCCACGCTGTCTCCACCCGAGACTCAGTGAAATTGAAATCGCAGTGAAGATGCTGTGTACCCGCACCTAGACGGAAAGACCCCGTGAACCTTTACTACAGCTTGGCACTGAACATTGAACCTACATGTGTAGGATAGGTGGGAGGCTTCGAAGCACAGTCGCTAGATTGTGTGGAGCCGTCCTTGAAATACCACCCTTGTATGTTTGATGTTCTAACATTGGTCCCTTATCGGGATTGTGGACAGTGTCTGGTGGGTAGTTTGACTGGGGCGGTCTCCTCCCAAATAGTAACGGAGGAGCACGAAGGTTAGCTAATCACGGTCGGACATCGTGAGGTTAGTGCAATGGCATAAGCTAGCTTAACTGCGAGACAGACACGTCGAGCAGGTACGAAAGTAGGTCATAGTGATCCGGTGGTTCTGTATGGAAGGGCCATCGCTCAACGGATAAAAGGTACTCCGGGGATAACAGGCTGATACCGCCCAAGAGTTCATATCGACGGCGGTGTTTGGCACCTCGATGTCGGCTCATCACATCCTGGGGCTGAAGTCGGTCCCAAGGGTATGGCTGTTCGCCATTTAAAGTGGTACGCGAGCTGGGTTTAGAACGTCGTGAGACAGTTCGGTCCCTATCTGGTGTGGGCGTTGGATGATTGATGGGAGCTGCTCCTAGTACGAGAGGACCGGAGTGGACGAACCGCTGGTGTTCGGGTTGTCATGCCAATGGCATTGCCCGGTAGCTACGTTCGGAACGGATAACCGCTGAAAGCATCTAAGCGGGAAGCCGGCCCAAAGATGAGTCATCCCTGACCTTTAAGGTCTGGAAGGGTTGTTATAGACGATGACGTTGATAGGCAGGGTGTGGAAGCGTTGTAAGGCGTTAAGCTAACCTGTACTAATTGCCCGAGAGGCTTAACCATACAACGCCTAAAAGGCTTCGGTGAGAAGTTGGCGTTGTAAGCAAAGACAAGCTAAAGACATAAAGACAGTAGAGTAGAAAGTCAGTTACTCACTGATTGAATTAATATCAAACTTTCCGATTTGTTAGTTATTAAGCAACGATGATTAAATAGACTCTTGAGAGTACTGTTGGTCCTCCTTGCGCAGAAGTCATGATAAAAAGCATCATGATTCTGCACTAAAAGTTTTATCCTGGCAGCCATAGCGATACGGTACCACCTGACTCCATTCCGAACTCAGAAGTGAAACGTATTAGCGCCGATGGTAGTGTGGGGTCTCCCCATGTGAGAGTAGGACACTGCCAGGTCCCATTAAGAAAAACCCGCCTAACGGCGGGTTTTTTGCTTTCTAGCCCTCCAAAAATCATAAACGGGGTCAGATCCACATTAAGCACTCCTTCAAAGCCTAGCGATACGTTCCTTAAAGACTTAACGTGATGCTAGCCCACGCTAGAGCTTACCTCCTACCAGGCAAGTGTGCTAATTCGGATCTGAATCTGTTTTATCTGGTTCTTGCTTTGTTTATTCATTATATTAGAGCGCTAATACATGAATAACTGATAAGTGACTGTTCGATGGCAGAGCGAATTATTTTAGAAGCCACATTTAATCCGGCGGTGAAGCGTTACTGGCTTGTAAGCCTTTTGCTGTTTTCGACATTAATAGTGATTGGCATACCCTTTCTTATTATATCAATCCCTTTATTTTTAGTGATAAGCAATAGAACGTTGGCTGCAATGTCGGCAACGATCACAGAACGCAAACTTGTTGTTAAAAGAGGGATATTTCATAAAGAAGAAAAGTCTATACCCTTGGAAAAGATTACAGATGTAGCTATGGTTCAAGGGCCCTTAATGCGTGTTTTTAACCTTTACAGGCTGTCATTTGAAACGGCTGGACAGTCAGCCCAAGGCGCGCTCGTTTCCCTTCTTGGTATTGATGACGCCGCTAATTTTCGAGAAACAATACTATCGCAAAAAGATGCGATATCGGTTACAGGAACTTCTACTAGCGGCCAGTCTGAAGATAAGCAATCTGAAATGTCAGTTCTTATAGATAGCGTAAAGCGCATTGAAGGTTTGTTGGAAGCCTTGCTAAAGGAAAAGTAGTTTCTAAAACTCCCCCAGCGTGTGTTTGTATATTTAGAATATGACTAGCAGAAAAAAGACCCTTACTGATTACTATGAATTAGAAAGGGTCTTTTTACATCGATTCAAAACCGGTGAGTAACTCTATTACTTAGCTTTACCTTGTTTCGCCACGGCATCCATCATTGCTTTAATTGCTTCTGGATCTCCTAAGTAGTCTTTTGAAATAGGTTTTAGATTCTTATCAAGTTCGTAAACCAAAGGCACGCCCGTTGGTATATTGAGGCCGAGTACCTCTTCATCAGACATACCGTCTAAGTATTTCACCAAAGCACGTAAACTATTGCCGTGCGCTGCAATGATCACACGTTTGCCATCTTGAATTTGCGGACGAATTACATCGTGCCAATATGGCAATACGCGCTCTATGGTAAGCTTAAGACTCTCACCGCGAGGTAGAATGTCAGCATCAACATTATTATAGCGACGATCGTGACCAGGAAAATGCTCACTTTCAGTTTCTACTGCTGGCGGTGGAATATCGAAACTACGACGCCATACTTTAACTTGCTCTTCACCATGCTTGGCAGCAGTTTCTGCCTTATCTAGGCCAGTAAGTGCGCCATAGTGACGCTCATTTAAACGCCAGTGACGCTCAACGGGTAGGTAGTGCTGTCCCATTTCTTCAAGCGCAATATTAAGTGTTTTAATAGCGCGAAGTAATACAGACGTGTAAGCCTGATCAAATTCAAATCCTGCGTCTTTTAACATTTTACCAGCGTTCTTTGCTTGTGCTACGCCAGTATCAGTCAAATCAACGTCATGCCAACCAGTGAAACGATTTTCCAAGTTCCACTGACTCTCTCCGTGACGAATAAGTACCAATTTATACATAGTTGGGTTACCTGCGGGGTTGAGTAAAAAAGCCTGCCCGTCTGTTTTAGAATAGACGTGCAGACGTATATTGAAGTTGCATATTATCATCCTTGATACGTAACAAAAAATCCAGCGCTAACCCCCATAAAATCAAAGGTAAGACCAACCTTTGTACAATCAGCTTCGTCACTTTGAGCCTATATAAATTTACTCATACCTGAATGATGATCGTTTAGCCATTTGACTGTGGAAGGGTCTTCAATAAAGCTGAAGTCTTCAAAGTCAAAACCTGGTGCTACGGTACAGCCTACTAAGCTGTAATCTCCGGTGCTGTAAGCGGCTTGATAATGACCCGCCGGTACAATGTGTACATAGCCATTTTCTGAGTTGCCTATGATTTTTTTTGAAAGCCCGTTTTGTGCAAGTGTGTCAGTTTCAAACTGAATTAATTGCAATGGTGCGCCTTCATAATGATTCCATACTTCGTCGTGCAACACACGATGAAACCGACTCACTTGCCCTTTTAAAAGTAAGAAGTAGATGTGTGTTAGTGCAGGTCTACTTTTGCCATGAACGTGCGAAGCTGTAATGTCTGAAGAACGATATATTTGCTTGTAATAACCACCCTCAGGATGTGGCATTAGCCCATATTTTTGAATAAGTGTATGCATTCGCTAAACTCTATATAAAGCGCGTTGAGTTAACGCAGGTGTTTTAAGCATATTTGGGTACTCATATCGTTAAAAGGTAATGATGTTTTGGTTTTAATTCAAAAATAAAGGGTGGGGACACGCTTTCGAAGCGGTGTGTGTTAGCTAAGCGGACAAAAACTTAGCAGTTACATGAACTTTTTTTCATGTATTTTCCGTATAAGAACATAGCAGCTGAACGTTTAGGTGTATACGCTGCACTATAGGTCTTTCCTACAGTCCTTTCGTTCAGCGAATGATATAAATTTCGAACAGGCAAAAAAGGATAGTGACCATATGACTTATAAGTCTTTTTCAGACCTTGAAGTAAAGGGTAAAACTTTCAAGGCTATTAACCTCGATCGTATAAACGAAAAATATCCCCTAGATCGCCTTCCGTTTTGTATTAAGGTACTTTTAGAAAACCTCGTTCGTCACGAAGATAAAGAATTCGTCTCTAGTGAAGATATAGAGCACGTAGCCAAATGGGACACCTCGAATAATGAAGAGCTTGAAGTCTCTTTCGTTCCAGCCCGCGTTATTTTACAAGATTTTACAGGTGTTCCAGCCATTGTCGATTTGGCTGCAATGCGTGACGCCGTTGACCGTCTTGGTGGAGATGCGCAAGCTATCAACCCACTCAACCCTGTAGAGCTGGTTATCGATCATTCTGTAATGGTTGATCATTTCGCCGAAGAGAATGCCTTACAGAAAAACACAGACATTGAAATTGAAAGAAATAGAGAGCGTTACCAGTTTTTAAAATGGGGACAGTCTAGCTTCGATAACTTTAAGGTGGTTCCTCCCGGTCGCGGTATTGTTCACCAAGTTAACCTTGAATACTTAGCGCGCTGTGCGTTTATCAAAGAGACTGAAGACGGAAACTTTGTCTACCCAGATACGCTTGTTGGTACAGATTCGCATACCACAATGATAAATGGCTTAGGCGTATTGGGATGGGGTGTTGGCGGAATTGAGGCCGAGGCGGCTATGCTTGGTCAGCCTGTCACCATGCTACTTCCTAACGTGGTAGGCTTTAAGCTAGACGGTAGGCTACCCGCTGGCGTTACCGCAACAGACATGGTACTCACTATTACCCAACAGCTTAGAGCCCATGGTGTAGTAGGAAAGTTCGTCGAATTTTTTGGGCCAGGCTTAAAATATCTTACCACTGCAGATAGAGCTACCATTGCTAATATGGCACCAGAATACGGCGCCACATGCGGTATCTTCCCTATAGATGACGTCGCGCTAGATTATTTACGTTTAACGGGTCGTGACGAAGCGCAAATAGAGCTGGTAGAGAAGTACGCTAAATACAGCAACTTATGGCATGACGATCATTCGAAGGATGCTGAATACCACGAGACGCTTGAACTAAATTTAAACGACGTGGTTCCCTCTATTGCCGGCCCTAAACGTCCGCAAGATAGAATTGCTCTAGATAAAGCCGCAGAAGCATTCAATGAATGGCATCGTTCTCAAATAGACGTAAAAGTGCTGGATGAAGAAACAGAGTTCGTCGCTGAAGGCGGTCTAGTCGGTGGTAGCGATGTTGACGAAGCGCACGACTCATTCGTTAACTTTAGAGACAACAAATTCAATTTAGAAGATGGTGCAATAGTCATTGCTGCTATTACTAGCTGTACTAACACCTCTAACCCATCTGTGCTTGTTGCTGCAGGACTGCTTGCGCAAAAGGCGGTTGAAAAGGGCTTAACCAGTAAACCGTGGGTGAAAACCTCGTTAGCACCAGGTTCGCAAGTAGTCACCCAGTATCTCGAAGATGCTAATTTAATGAAGCCCCTTGAAGCCTTAGGTTTTAATTTGGTGGGCTATGGTTGTACTACCTGTATTGGTAATTCGGGGCCGCTTCCAGACCCCATTACCGACGCGATAAGAAAAGCGAAACTTACGGTAACGTCGGTACTTTCAGGTAATCGTAATTTTGAAGGGCGAATTCATCCCGATGTTGCCGCAAACTATCTAGCATCGCCTCCTTTGGTAGTGGCTTACGCACTCGCAGGCAATATGAATGCGGATATTTCTAAAGAGCCATTAGGCATGTCAAAAGACGGCGAGCCAGTTTACTTAAAAGATCTTTGGCCTTCAGAGGAAGAGATTCAAAAGTATATTTCCGAAAATGTGACCGGTAAGCTATTTAAAGAAAAGTATGCTGACGTGTTTAAAGGCAACGGTGAATGGAACGAGTTAAGTGTGAGTGAAACATCAGTTTACGACTGGCCTGATTCAACTTATATCAAACATCCACCATTTTTTGAGGTGATGGAGAAAGAGCCTGCTGCGCTTCAGTCAATTGATAATGCACGTTGTCTTGTAAAAGTAGGTGACTCGATTACTACAGACCATATTTCGCCGGCAGGTGCCATTGCACCAGACAGTCCTGCGGGAGAATACTTGCAAGCTCAAGGCGTCGATCCCAAAGATTTTAATTCTTACGGATCACGTAGGGGTAACCACGAGGTAATGATGCGGGGTACGTTTGCCAATGTACGCTTGCAAAACCAGCTTGCGCCCGGGACCAAGGGAAGTGCAACCACTCACTATCCAAGTGGTGACAGCATGTCGATATTCCATGCCGCCATGCGATACAAAGATGACGGCGTACCAGCCGTAGTCATAGGCGGTAAAGAATATGGAACAGGCTCAAGTAGAGACTGGGCTGCGAAGGGGCCTTCTTTGATGGGCGTGAAAGCCGTATTAGCCGAAAGCTACGAACGGATACATCGCTCAAACCTAATCGGTATGGGAATTTTACCTCTTCAGTTTAAAAAGGGAGATTCGGCATCATCGCGTGATATCAAGGGTAACGAGTCCTTCTCAATTGGTGGCGTAGAGCGTGGACAAAAAGAAGTGAGCGTTACCATGACCACTGACGATGGTGAATCAAAAGAATTTACCATGGATATTAGAATTGATACGTCTAACGAATTTACGTATTTTGAAAATGGCGGAATCTTACATTACGTCATTCGAGAATATCTTCGTAAGTAGAGTTGTCAGGTATATAAAGTAGAGTTAAAAACGCCCCTTGGTGAATAAATCACGAAGGGGCGTTTTATTTTTAGCGTAGTTTAATCTCCACTGACTATTTGAACTTGCGCTAAATCAGTGTCGCCTTTTATCACTTTGAATATAGCGTCTTGAACCAAGGTGCGCATTCCATCGTCCGTAGCCTGCTTCTTCATTTGAGCTACACTTGACTCTTTATACACTAACGAGCGCAGTTCTGGTGTCATACCCAGTAATTCATGCACACCGGTTCTACCTTTATAGCCGGTATTACCGCACTCTGAGCACCCTTTCGCTTTATAAAGCTCTGGAATACCAGATAGGTTTAGCTCGTGCATGTGCTCTTTGCCGTACTGGCGTTCAATAAACGCCATATCCTTTTCAGTCGCTACGTATTTCTCTTTACACTTACCGCACAATGTACGAATAAGACGCTGAGCAAGTATTCCTACACAGGCATCTGAAAAGTTAACTGGGTCTAACCCTAAATCAAGTAAACGAGTAATGGTTTCAGGTGCTGAGTTGGTATGCAGCGTAGACAATACTAAGTGACCTGTTAGTGAGGCCTCAATACCCGCATGGGCAGTCTCTTTATCACGCATCTCACCAATAAGAATAATATCGGGGTCTGCACGTAAGAAAGCGCGAAGAGCATTGGCAAAGGTAAATCCAATTTTTGGGCTCACTTGAACTTGCTGTAAACCTGGCTGGGTAATCTCTACGGGATCTTCAGCAGTCCATATCTTTTTCTCAGGTGTGTTCAAATACCCAAGTATGGCGTGTAGTGTTGTGGTTTTACCCGAGCCTGTTGGCCCAACAACAAGAAGAATGCCGTGAGGCTTTTTAATCATATCTTCAAGGCGAGCCCGGTTGTTGGGAGCCAAGTTCATTTTTTCTATGGGCATGGCTCCACCAGAGGCCAATATCCTCATTACTACGCCTTCGCCTGCAACGGTTGGAATAGTGGCTACGCGAACCTCTACAAGTTGGCCGTTCATTCTAAATGCCAGCTTACCGTCTTGCGGAACACGTTTTTCGGCGATATTTAAATTCGACATAATCTTTATACGCGCTATCACTGCGTTATGGTGCGAGTGAGGAACTTGGTTCATGTCTCTACACACACCGTCTACACGCATACGAACACGGGTAGGCGCATTTTTCTCGGGATCTATGTGAATATCTGAGGCATTAAGACGCTTGGCATCGTGCAATACACGGCTTACTAAACGAACTACCGCAGGTGCATCATCGGATAACTCATCAAATTGGTCTTCTTTTTCGTCGCTAGAGGTACCAATTTCATCCAGTATTTCACTCATCTCGCCAGGGCCACCGCCCCCGCTGTTTTCACCGAGATATTGCAAGACTAAGCTAGGTAAGCTAACCGCAATTTCATAACTCTCAATGCCCATTGCACTCTCTATTTCCATTAGAAGTGCTGCGTTGTTAGGTTCGGCCATCAATACGATAGGCTTTTCGTGAGCATCTGCTATAACTGCAACATAGTTACGCTTTAAATAGGAAACATTGAGCTTACTTTCATTTTCAAAGCGGTGGTATTTATCTGGCAAATAGGGAATAAAAGGGACTTGGTAGTGAATTGATAAAGAGTTACCAATCTCTTCTTCTGAAATACGGTGCTCAGAAACAAGACGTTGAACAAGGGCTCGTATATCTGGTGTCGAAAGCTTTATTTCTTCGAGGGTGTTTTCATCGATAAGACTTTTGTGAACTAATAGATCGAATGGGTTATTGGTGCCCCCTAATTCAAAACGAAATTTGTCACCCAGTATTAAAGCGAGCGCGTTACCCAGTTTAAGATCATCTTCGGAGAAGGCACTTTCTACCTTATTGATAATCTGGATTACACCCATTAGCACTCCGGCATTCATTATAGGGACACAGAGAATATTTAAGGTTTTGAAGTCACTGTCTTTATCGAATTTGCCAGCAAACCTGAGTCGAGGGTGAATACTTTGAAGCATGGTTGTGTTGTAAGGGTCGTCAATAACAACAGGCTTCTGAGAAAGTGCAACGTACCCTGCAATAGACATTGGACTGATAGGCACTTTAATTTCTTGTGTTTCTTTCCCAGTTTTAAAACGGGCAACCAAGTCTTGGTGCTGGCGCCTGCGCTGAAAAATACTCATGCGCTGAGCACCAAACAGTTCTAAGATAATAGGCTCTAACAAACCATAAGCATCGAGCAGCGTAGAATGGTTATTCAGAATACGCCTGATTTGAGAGAACGTTTGTTGATTATTGACTACTTCCATATTCCCACTACTTTGCGGAGTAAGACCTTTTGTCTCATTCCTTTAATAAAAATTCCCGGGCGCGACCTTAAGCAAAGCCAACAAAGCCAGTTTTAAGAACAACGGTATAAACGGCTGGACCTTACGGTTTGCGTTTGCATACTTGCGCACAAAAGACTTACAGACACGTTTAACTTTAGTTTAACAATGTTACCTGTTTATCGCACCTAGGCAGACGATCGTAAATTACACCAAGCGCTGCGTTTCGCTATGTTATCAGCAACAATATACATTTACGTCAGGTGGGGCAATAAGTCTACTTTGAATATAAAACTTTGAACTAATGACTTAGCAACAAAATAGCAAAGACGTAAAATAATCATTAGGGTTGAGGAACCTCACTGAATTCAAATTTTATGCGCTAAATATAGAACAAAAAGCAATCTAGTAGTTGCATTACCTCAACGCTTCTGTATAATTCGCGCCCACTGCCTGAATAGGGCATTGATTTTTTAGCCGCAACCACACTGCTTTTAGGGTGGCTGCCGACGTAAGAGATTTGTCTTTACCGACCAAGCTATTACAAGCGTGCTAAAAATAAGAACAGGGTTCCAATTGGGAACCATCGGTTTACGCACATCCTTTCTTTCTGAACAAAATAGAAAAGAAGGGGTGAATTTTTTTGTTCTTTCGATTGGAGCTTAATCGATGCCAAATCAAAGAATTCGTATTCGTTTGAAAGCGTTTGATCACAAGTTGATCGATCAGTCTACGGCTGAAATCGTTGAAACGGCGAAACGTACTGGTGCTCAGGTCAGCGGTCCAATTCCACTGCCTACTCGCAAAGAACGCTATACGGTATTGACATCTCCTCACGTAAATAAAGATGCACGTGACCAATATGAGATTCGTACTCACAAGCGTTTGGTAGACATCATCGAGCCAACTGATAAAACAGTTGACGCGTTGATGCGTTTGGACTTGGCTGCTGGTGTTGATGTTCAAATCAGCCTGGGCTAACAAGAGAGGGTTATAACAATGGCGATTGGTCTAATCGGTCGTAAAGTGGGTATGACTCGCATCTTCACTGAAGATGGCACGTCAATCCCTGTGACTGTTATTGAAGCGACCCCAAACCGTGTTACTCAGTTACGTACTGAAGAAACAGACGGTTATCGCGCTCTTCAGGTTACTGCTGGAACTAAGAAAGCTAACCGCGTCAACAAAGCCGAAGCAGGTCACTTTGCTAAAGCTGGTGTTGAAGCTGGTCGCACTCTAGCAGAATTCCGCCTAGAAGATAACGAAGGTAACGATATTGAAGTCGGCGGTGAAATCACTGTTGAAATCTTTAACGATACCAAAAAGATTGATGTCACTGGTACATCAAAAGGTAAAGGTTTTGCTGGCGCGATCAAACGTTGGAACTTTAGTTCTCAGCGTATGACTCACGGTAACTCTTTGTCTCACCGTGCTCCTGGTTCAATTGGCCAAAACCAATCACCAGGTAAAGTTTTCAAAGGCAAGAAAATGGCTGGTCAGCTTGGTAACAAGCAAGTGACTACGCAGTCTTTGGAAGTTGTACGTGTTGACGTAGAGAACGGCCTTATCCTTGTTAAAGGTGCCGTACCTGGCGCAACTGGTAATGACGTTATCGTCAAGCCAGCTGTTAAAGCGTAACGTCTGGGGAGTGAACTGATGGAATTAACATTGAAAGACGCGCAAAGCGCTCTTGAAGTATCCGAAGCGACCTTTGGACGTGAATTCAACGAAGCCTTGGTACACCAAGTCGTTGTAGCTTACGGTGCAGGCGCGCGTCAGGGTACAAAAGCGCAGAAAACTCGCGCTGAAGTTCGTGGTGGCGGTAAGAAGCCATGGCGTCAAAAAGGTACTGGCCGAGCTCGTGCTGGTACAATCCGTAGCCCAATTTGGGTTGGCGGTGGCCGTGCTTTCGCAGCTAAGCCTCGTGACTTCGAACAAAAAGTTAACAAGAAAATGTATCGCGGTGCGATTAAGAGCATTTTGTCAGAACTAATTCGCCAAGATCGTTTGATCGTGGTTGAAAAGTTCGGTGTTGAAGCACCTAAGACAAAAGAACTTATTTCTGCACTTAACGAATATGAACTAAATGATGTTCTTATCGTTACTCCTGAAGTAGATGAAAACTTGTTCTTAGCGGCTCGTAACTTATATAAAGTTGACGTACGCGACGTAGCAGGCATTGACCCAGTGAGCTTGATTGCATTCGAAAAAGTGCTAATTACTGCTGATGCGGTTAAACAACTTGAGGAGGCGTTAGCATGAAAGAAGAACGTCTACTGAAGGTGCTAGTAGCACCTCACGTTTCAGAAAAGTCTACAATGGCTGCTGAAGCGAACAACACAGTTGTATTTAAAGTAGCCAAAGACGCGAATAAAGCCGAAATTAAAGCTGCAGTTGAAAAACTGTTTGAAGTTGAAGTTGAAGGTGTTCGCACAGT
This sequence comes from Alteromonas sp. MB-3u-76, assembly GCF_002831605.1. Lineage (NCBI taxonomy): Bacteria > Pseudomonadati > Pseudomonadota > Gammaproteobacteria > Alteromonadales > Alteromonadaceae > Alteromonas > Alteromonas sp. MB-3u-76. Next base: position 380,232 of record NZ_CP025115.1, read on the forward strand.
GAACGTTAAAGGTAAAACTAAACGTCACGGTATGTCTTTCGGTAAACGCAGCGACTGGAAAAAGGCCTACGTGGTTCTTAAAGAAGGTCAGGACATCGACTTTGTCGGTGGCGCTGAGTAAGAAGGGGATTAGAAATGCCATTATTGAAAGCTAAGCCAACTTCTGCCGGTCGTCGTCACGTTGTTCAGGTTACTAACCCTGACCTGCACAAAGGTGCACCGTACGCACCTTTGCTAGAAAAGAACAGCAAATCTGGCGGTCGTAACAACCATGGTCGTATTACAACTCGTCACATTGGTGGTGGTCATAAGCAACACTATCGTGTGATTGACTTTAAACGCAACAAAGATGGCATTCCAGCCAAAGTTGAGCGTTTAGAATACGATCCAAACCGTTCTGCTAACATTGCTCTAGTATTGTACGCAGATGGTGAACGTCGTTACATTCTGGCTCCAAAAGGTATGAAAGCTGGTGATGCAATCCAGTCTGGTTCGGGTGCTCCGATCAAGTCTGGTAACACATTGCCTATGCGTAACATTCCTGTTGGTAGTGTTGTACACGCAATTGAAATGAAGCCTGGTAAAGGTGCACAAATCGCACGCTCTGCTGGCGCTTACGCTCAGATCTTAGCACGTGACACTAACTACGTTACTCTACGTCTTCGCTCTGGCGAAATGCGTAAGGTATTATCTGATTGCCGCGCCACTATTGGTGAAGTTGGTAATGCAGAACACATGCTTCGTTCATTGGGTAAAGCTGGTGCAACGCGCTGGCGTGGTATCCGTCCTACCGTTCGTGGTGTTGCCATGAACCCGGTTGATCACCCACACGGTGGTGGTGAAGGACGCACGTCGGGTGGTCGTCATCCAGTATCTCCTTGGGGTGTTCCTACTAAAGGTAAGAAAACCCGAAGCAACAAGCGTACCGATAAACTTATCGTACGTCGTCGTAACAAGTAATAGCGAGGATTCACCATGCCACGTTCTCTCAAGAAAGGTCCATTTATCGACCTTCACTTGCTGAAGAAGGTAGAGGCTGCAGTGGAAAAGAACGAACGTAAACCAATTAAGACTTGGTCTCGTCGTTCCATGATCATCCCAGATATGATTGGGTTGACCATTGCGGTCCATAACGGTCGACAACATGTACCTGTCATTATTAGTGACGAAATGGTCGGCCACAAGTTGGGCGAATTTGCGCCAACGCGTACTTACCGCGGCCATGTCGCGGATAAGAAAGCTAAACGTTAAGGGGTAGGAAGATGGAAGCATTAGCTAAACACCGTTTTGCCCGCACGTCGGCTCAAAAGGCACGCTTGGTTGCGGATCAGGTTCGCGGTTTACACGTAGAGAAAGCTCTTGAAGTTCTTACGTACAGCCCGAAGAAAAGCGCAGCGCTAGTAAAGAAAGTTTTGGAGTCTGCGATTGCTAACGCAGAGCACAACGAAGGCGCGGATATCGACGAGCTTGTCGTAGCCAAAATCTTTGTTGACGAAGGTCCAACTATGAAGCGAATCAAAACACGCGCCAAAGGCCGTGCTGATCGCATCTTCAAGCGCAGCAGTCACATCACTGTGGTTGTAGCGGATAACTAGGAGTAGATAATGGGACAGAAGGTACATCCTACAGGTATACGCCTGGGTATCAGTAAACCATGGACTTCTACCTGGTACGCTAATACTGCAGACTATGCGGACAACCTGTATAACGATCATCAGGTACGTCAGTATCTGACTAAGCAACTTAAGAACGCTTCACTTTCTAAAATCGTGATCGAGCGTCCTGCTAAGAGCATCCGTGTGACTATTCACACAGCTCGTCCGGGCGTGGTTATCGGTAAGAAAGGTGAAGACGTAGAGAAGTTGCGTAACTATGTGTCTAAGCTAGCCGGTGTGCCAGCTCAGATTAATATCGCTGAAGTACGTAAGCCAGAGCTAGATGGTCAGTTAGTCGCTGACAGCATTTCTAGCCAGCTAGAGCGTCGTGTTATGTTCCGTCGCGCTATGAAGCGTGCAGTACAAAATGCAATGCGTCTAGGCGCTAAAGGTATTAAAGTTGAAGTTAGCGGCCGTTTAGGCGGAGCAGAAATTGCTCGTTCTGAATGGTATCGTGAAGGTCGCGTTCCTCTGCACACTTTCCGTGCAGATATCGATTACGCAACCTCAGAAGCATCAACTACTTACGGCATCATCGGCGTTAAGGTATGGATCTTCAAGGGTGAGGTTCTAGGTGGACTACCTACAGCTCAAGAGCAACAACCAGCTGCTCAACCTAAGAAGAAAGGCCGCAACGCTAAGCGAGAGGGCTAATCATGTTACAACCAAAACGCATGAAGTTCCGTAAGATGCACAAAGGCCGCAACCGCGGCATGGCTGCGGGAAGCACTGTAGCCTTTGGTACTTACGGCCTTAAAGCGACAGGCCGCGGTCGTATGACTGCGCGTCAAATCGAAGCAGCGCGTCGTGCTATGACTCGTCACGTTAAGCGTCAAGGTAAAATTTGGATTCGAGTTTTCCCTGACAAGCCAATTACTGAGAAGCCTCTTGAAGTGCGTCAAGGTAAAGGTAAAGGTAACGTTGAGTACTGGGTATGCCAAATTCAGCCTGGTCGTGTTCTTTATGAGATGGAAGGTGTTCCTGAAAATCTTGCACGCGAAGCGTTTGAATTGGCAGCGGCTAAACTGCCATTTAAAACAACCTTTGTAACTCGGACGGTGATGTAATGAAAGCGACTGAACTGAAAGAAAAAAGCGTAGAAGAGCTGAACGCAGAGTTGATTAACCTGCTACGCGAACAGTTCAACCTGCGCATGCAGCACTCAACAGGCCAGCTTGAAAAAACTGACCAGTTGAAAAAAGTACGTCGTAACATCGCGCGTGTTAAAACCATTCTGACTCAAAAGGCTGATGCGTAATGACTGAGCAAAAAATTCGTACAGTGCAAGGTCGTGTGGTTAGCAACAAGATGGATAAAACCATTACTGTTGTAGTTGAACGTTTTGTTAAGCACCCTATCTATGGGAAGTTCATCAAGCGCTCTACTAAGCTTCACGCCCACGACGAAAGTAATGTATGCAATAAAGGCGACGTAGTAACAGTACGTGAATGTCGTCCACTATCTAAGAACAAAACTTGGATGCTTGTAGACGTTATTGAAAAAGCAGGCGTTTAATCGTTCTCTTTTTTAGTCTCTAAAAAAGCCGCTCTTGAGCGGCTTTTTTGTTTTTTGGCGCTGATAGAAACTCTTTAAACGAGTATACTCACCTACCATATACCTTATGGTTAACACATAACGTGTTAGCTATTCTCATTGTGTTAAGGACTAAGGATACATTATGTCTGCTGACCAGCGAGACAGTGTAAAACCCACTCTCATCGATGAACTATGTCGCTATTTGTATTCGCTCGTTCTTCTTTTACTCATACCTCTGGTTTTATTCAAACTCGCGGGAAAGAAAAATAGTCAAGGTGCGGACAATTCTCACGGGCGTTTTGAGCGCTTTGGTATGGTACCTGCGCCTCGTCAAAAGAATGGCTATTTATTTCATTGTGTCTCAGTCGGCGAAGTCGTAGCGGCGTCCTGCGTTATCAAGCAATTACTTGTAGCAGAACCTAACACAAGCATAACGGTGACCACTACAACCGCTACAGGCTCTGCTCGAGTGCGGGATATCTTCGGCGACAAGGTCAATCATTTCTATTTACCGTTCGACTTGCCAATCTTCATGTTACTGATGTTACGGCGTGTACAACCAAAGGCTATGCTTATCACTGAAGTTGAGTTATGGCCCAATCTAATACACATATGTTGGAAGCAAAACATCCCGGTTATCGTGATAAACGCGCGAATGACGAGTAGATCTGCAGTTCGATATAAAAAAATAGGTAAGCTATTTAAACCTCTACTGCTCAAAATCAGTCACGTTTGTGCTCAAGGGCAAGATGACTACCGGAATTACCTCTCTCTAGGGCTTTCTTCAAACAAGCTAACGCTGACAAATAATATTAAGTTCGATCAAGCAGCGTCTGTAAATCAGAATATCAAAGGGTTCATGAAGCTAGAACAGCATGATGGCCCCGTATTGGTGGCGGGAAGCACCCATGCACCCGAAGAATCTCAAATATTAGAAGCCGCTGCCATATTGTGGAACGTGCATCCGAATTTGAAAGTGGTGATTGTGCCCAGACACCCAGAGCGTTTTGATGAAGTAGCAGAGCTGTTAACGACAAAAAAAATACCTTTTACTCGTAGTTCAGTCGGGACAACTTTGCACGCGGGCGTGAGCGTTGTGCTACTTGATGAGATGGGCAAACTCAATGATGCTTATTCTGTGGCTACAATAGCGTTCGTTGGAGGTTCTATTGCACAAAAGGGCGGACATAATGCGCTTGAGCCCGCCGCATTTTCCTTGCCCATTCTAATGGGGCCTAACGTTTATAATAACCCTGTAATCTGCCACTATTTAGTAGAACGAGGGGCACTAACGATTATTCAAGATGCAGTGAGTATTGCCGAGGCGTGCAATACTTTTTTATCTTCTGATCAGCTTTGCAAAAAAGCAGGAAGAGCTGCAGGCTTGGTGCTCGAAGAAAACAGTGGAGCGCTTGATAAGACCATTGAGTGTATAGCTGGATTTACTGAACGGTAATGTGAGTAAAACACTCAGCCTACTCTTTGATACCTTATACTTTTGGCTAATAATCGAACCCCGAAACTGTGCGCTCCTGCACAGAATTGGGACGTTGTATGATTCGCCATACTCTTAAATTACATTAAATTTTATGTAACCGCATGAAAATAAAAAGAATATTAAAAGTGGTTCGACCTTTGCTATAAGACGGTAGACGACGTGACTTCGGTAAAACTCAAATAACAAAGCTCACAAACTAATGGGCACTGTTTCACGCGTTTTCCAGGGAGAGACCTCCTGCCGCTGGCAGGAGGTTTTCTTACTACATTTCTTTATACACTGCTTTGTCGCTTAGCCTTGCTCCGCTGACGCCTCCTCAGACACTGACACTCTTTCAGGCTCCACAAGACTGATAAGACGCCATCCCGGCTTAGGTTCAAGTTCTCTACCGTTAACAAAAGTAAAGCTCTTATTATCAGCATCTATGGCAATAAGTGGCGTCGCTCTATCGCCGTATTTGTGGATGTACTGCTCATAATCAAACTCTTCTGACAGTGGCGTTGTTTTTATCGTTGACTCCCTAGCCACGGCAGAGGCTAAATAGCCATACGTTACGCCTTCATCAAACAAGGTAAGTTTTTTTGCATACTGCTCACTAACTTGATGGCTAGGTCTCGTGGATTGTTCGTTGTTAGTCAGTGCCCAAACTTTGTCTTTTCCCAACGTATGCTCAAAGTGGTAGGCAATTGGCGGGTTAAGCTGCTTGTACGGTGACATAATAAGCACTGTGCCAATAGTCGATATATCTAGGTGGCGCGCTGCATGCTCTGACATAGGGTTGCCAAAGTACACAGGGATATCCATCATTCTGGCCTCGCGTATGGCATCCCAATTTGTATCTGTAACAATTACGTCGAGTTTCTGATTGATCATTTCAGCGGCTAGCATTCGATTAAATTTACTGCCACCGAATATTAAATATCCCGTTGGCGCTGGTGCCCGCACTTTAAGAAGAGTTGCTACCGTTCGCGCTGTTACACTTTGCACAACCACAGTGGCAATGATAACCATAAACACAATGGGCACTATGATACCAGCGCCCTCATAACCAATCTCTTCAAGCTTCAAGGAAAAAAGCGCCGACACTGCTGCGGCAACAATACCACGAGGAGCTATCCAACTTAGTAACGCTATTTCATTCAGCTTTAAGCCAGTGCCAATACTCGATATAAGAACAGACACGGGTCTTGCTACAAACATAATGGTGGCCAGCACTATCACAGAGCCCCAGCCAACTTCTGCAACTGAATTAAGGTTGAGTCGAGTGGCTAGCAAAATAAATAACCCAGATATCAGAAGCACACTCAGGGTTTCTTTAAACTCAAGAATATCTTCCACATCCACATTTTTCATATTTGCCATTACCATGCCGGTAATCGTGACGGCTAATAGCCCAGATTCGTGAGCAACATAGTTAGAGGCCGCAAAGACACCTAAGATAATTGTTAGAACCGCAGTGTTGAGAAGGTAGTGTGGGATCCAATCTTTGCGAACGCATAGCCCAAGGAAATAGCCAGATGCTAGCCCAAGCACAGAGCCTATGCCGATAGTTTTACCAAAAGCAATAAACGTCTGTGAGATTGCATTTTCTTGCGAGGCAACAATGAACTCGAAAACCAAAACGGCGAGCAGGGCGCCTATCGGATCGATAATTATACCTTCCCATCGAAGAATGTTAGCTAGGTTAGTATGCGGTCTTACCGTTCTTAGCATTGGAACTATCACGGTGGGCCCAGTTACCGTTACGATAGCGCCAAACAAAAACGAAAGCTGCCAAGTAAGATCCAAACTATAGTGCGCAACCGCAGCAGAAATAGCGCCGGTAATTAATACCCCAACGGTGCATAAGTTACGCACCATATTGCCATGACCGGCTATGTCTTTAAATTTGAGTGTAAGAGACCCTTCGAAAAGAATTATAGCAACAGACAGCGAGACTACTGGGAATAGAAGGTCGCCAAACAATGCGTCTGCATCGAGTACGCCAAAAACTGGCCCCACTAATATACCTGCTATTAACAAGGGGAGAATAGCGGGAAGTCGAATTCTATAGGCTAGGTATTGGCAACCAATAGATAGCAAACCAACAGAAACAAGAGAGAGCAAGGGGTCAGACACGATTATTTCCTTATTTACACCCGTTAATTCCGTAGCGATGCGTTACGTGCTGCTACTTTATTAATATTTGTTTATGGTTACGCTAGCACACAATGTTTAGACCAATACCTCATTACTTGCGATTTTTTGCAAGACGGATAAACAATATCTGATAACCTCATATAATGGAATGAATACGCTACATTGAGAATTCGTGTGAAATTAATCTTGGGTTTAACCTTCGCTTTTACTGCAACCGCACTTGTAAGTGCGTGCTCCTCGATTCCAGTGCCCTCGACTCCCTTAAATATTACTAAGACGATTATGCTCCCAAAAGCACTTTCGGAAACATCCGGGTTGTCTTGTGCCGACGACAATCAAATATTGTCTATTAACGATTCTGGAAATGCACCAGTGGTGTATAGCGTGAGTTATGATGGGACGATAACAGAAGAATTAGCACTATCGATCAGAAATAATGATTGGGAAGCCATTACCGCAGACGACGAATACTTATTTGTTGCAGACATTGGCAACAATAAAGGGCAGCGAGAACAGCTAGAAGTGTATAAGGTTAGTCGTCAAGACATCAATAATGTAACGCCCCTTGTTATAAAATATGCAGATAATAACCCTGCGGGTAATATTCCCTATGCCCATGATTTTGACGCTGAAGCTTTGGTAAAGAAAGGCAGTGAATTACTTTTATTTTCGAAAAGTTGGCGCTCTGGTAATACCCATATTTACCAAATCAATGATCGAGTTAATGAGGAAAAACTAGCGCAAATGCTCACACCTTTCGCATCAATAGAAGGGTTACCGGGTGTAGTAACGGGCGTCGATTATGACGCAAGCAAAAATCAATATGTGGTTGTAGGGTACAAGTCAGATCCGTTTGGAAATTTCGCAGCGTTTATGGCATCACTCTCTAGCACATTTGCGGTAGTGAATATTTGGCCGCTGGAAGGATACAAACAAGTTGAAGGGGTATGCGTAGATAGCGAAGGGGCTTACTGGTTCAGCGAAGAAGCCACTGAAGGGCGTGCTGCTTCACTTTCAAAAGCCCAGGTTTTATAGCAGCGATAGCAGCAACTTATACAAACCGTACAACAACTGTAAAAAAATCCCACAATACAACATAGCTTTTATACCAACACGTTGGCAATAATGCCCAGTTAGAGGAGCTCTCACATCAAGCACATTAGTGAGTCTGGCTTTCAGGTTAAAGCCAGACTCACACGAGAAAAGAGCAGTATTATATTTTAAATCGGTTAACCTCTACCGAGAGCGCCTTTGCAAGTGCATCTAATTTATCGCTAACGCTTACCAAAATATGTGTAGCGTTTAATGTCTCTTCGCTTGAGGCACTGATGTCATTAATATTGCGACTAATATCCTCAACCACTACAGCTTGCTCTTCAGTCGCAGTAGCTACCTGTGTGTTTACATCGTTGATAGTTGAGATCTCATGCGTGATTTTTTGCAGTAATACATCAATTTCGTTAGTTGCAGATACAACGTCGTCAGTCTTAGCGCGACTGGTTTCCATTTGATCTACAGCAGACTTGGAGTCTTGTTGAAATTTATCAATTTTCACCTGAATTTCGTCTGTAGCCTGTGCTGCACGTTGCGCAAGGGTTCTCACTTCGTCCGCTACCACCGAAAATCCTCTTCCGTGGTCACCGGCTCGCGCAGCCTCAATAGCCGCATTCAGCGCAAGTAGATTAGTTTGCTCTGAAATCCCTCGAATGGTATCAAGAATGCCGCCAATCGCTGCAGTATGCTCATCAAGAGACTGAATAACACCAGATACTGATTGAATCTGCCCTGATAAGTCTTGAATGGCCATAACGGCCTTTTGGGTTATTTGGCGGCCTGCAACAGAATTAGTATTCGCTTGATTTGCATTTTGTGCTGCATGGGTAGCAGATTGCGCCACCTCATTTACTGTGCTTCCCATTTGAGTTAAAGCCGCTGCTGCTTGTAGCGTTTGGTCTCGCTGGCTCTTGGTTGAAAGCTCAGTTTGCTGCGATTGTTGCGTTACGTCTGCAGCAGAGCTTTTAAGTGCCTGGCTCGTTGTAGCGACTTGAGTGATAGTGGCATGCAGATGACCAATAAACTGATTGAAACCCTCTACCAGTCTGGCAATTTCTTTTTGCTCGGGCACGGGAATCCGAGCCCGTAAATCACCGCCGCCTTGACCTAGTTGTTGAAAAATATCCGCCAGAGACTCTAAAGGCTTTGTGAGCGTTCCTGCTAACCAAATTCCGATCACAGCAAAACCCGCAGCAATAATGAGCGCCCAAATAATAATTTGTTGGCTACCTGCGTTTAGCGAAGCGTAAAGTTCGCTCTCTGGTACCTGAGCAACGACATACCATCCCGCCTTTTTCACATAGGTACTCGCAAACAGCATTTTACCGTTGCTTTGCTCGCTAGTGGCCATGGCAAAATCTTGCTTTGTAAGAAGCGTAGAGGCGGTTTTGCTATCACTTACAGAAGCCAGCTTGGCTTTACCCAATAAGCTTGTATCGGGGTGCGCAATCACAGTGCCCGAGCCATCAACCAAATATACAAAGCCTGTTTGTGCAATCTTAACCGCATTGATGATAGTAAGTAACTCGTCTACCGATTTTGCAACGCCAGACATACCGCGACCGTTGACCTCCTGATAATTGGCAAACAGTCGATAGCCTTCGCCTGGCTCGTTATATAAGCTCAGCGAAATAGGCTCACCGCTGTCTTTGTAGGCAAAAAACCAACCGTCAAATTCATCATTTTTTAATGTGCGTAAAAAGCCGTCTTGATTCCAATATTTGTAGGTGTTTCTATCTACAAAAGAAGCAACGGTGAGGTCGTTAAAATTCACTATGTTGTTGAGATAGCTCAGCAACCTTTGCTCGCCATTTCTGTCGGCACCCGCAGCCGACCATGCGAGAATATCTGGGTTCGACGCTATGCCATGAGCTACCGTTAGCATTACGCTTGCTTCACTATCAACCCGGTTGCCAATTTGTTTAAGGAGTGCAGGAAGTTGCAGGGTTTCCATATTCTCTTTAACGAGATCTCGTGCAATCCATTGGCTAATGGAACCAACTAAAATGGATGCTGCTAACACAGCAACAATGAGAGAAATAATGAGTTTTTGTTTAATACTGAAAGTCATAGCTTTCGACCACGTAAGTTAATGCTGAAAAAGTGACGTGGCATTGAGGCATAGCAACGTCCGAATGAAAACAGCGCTATTTGGCTGATTACACTATGCAGTATTCTTATTATTTTGCCGCACAGATTTTTTTAAAGCTGTCGAATAGAGAATATCGACCAGTGTCCGCTAAAGTTAACCTTAAGTGGTAACAATATCAGGCTCGTAATTGTGCGGCATAATTGACCATAGGGTCAATGAAAAAAACCGCCCTATTTGGCTGTCTCTTGATCACAAGTCGATATCAAGAGACAGGGCTAGCTCATAGCCTTCAAGGATGGTTTGCAGTTTGAACCATCCTTGCCATATGACTTTCACAGACGCTCTCCCTGTTCTTTTTGTATCTTTCCACCCTCCTAGCTTTGCAAGCTCCGTATAGGCCCATTTCATTGAGGGGGCTGAGTCAGGTGGTGTCTTACTCACTCGTTTTAACCATAATAACTTCCATGCTTTAGGTGATAGGACTTCTTCACAGCTACTATCGTCCGGTCGGTCTTTTGCGAATTTGAGTTGAAGGATCCTTACGGCAATAAACGCGTTTATTGTGACTAGACGCTCAACGTTTTCCTTACTTTGTAAGCGCGAAGCTTCGATATTAGTACCGTCACTTTTCCACGCCTTATGATATTCTTCTACTAACCAACGATGCTCGTAATAGCCAATTATTTTTTGTGCTTGCGCTTGATTTGTGATGGGTTCATTTGTCAGTAAATGCCAGCATAACGCCTCTTTTGAATTACCGCGCTCTACACATCCGACGTAGTATAAAGGAAGTGATTCACCACGTTTATTGCTAGGAACCTTGAGCGTAACGGGAGCAAATACAATATCCAACGTCACGTTTCGTGCTTTGCGCCCTCCTTTTTGCGGAATATGTATTTGCTTGTGCCCTGCACTTTTTAACTGACTGGCATAGTGATATAGCTTGTTTTCGCCTTCCTCAATGTGCCGACTTTGCATTGAACGAACAATAAACCGCTGCTGAGTTGTTAGCTTATAAAGTAGGTACTCGTAGATATCGGCTTCTCGGTCACAGACGGATATCACATCATCTATCTTTGCGCCCAGTCTTGCTGACATATTGATTGATGCTGACTCCCACTTGTAGCCTTCTTTCTCAGTGTATGGTGTCGATGCATGTTTCGCTCTTTTACCACGCGTTGTTATGTCTCGTGTCCAACGCGACTGTTCAATCAGTCCAACTATTTCTTGTGATTCCGGCGCAAAAAGTAAGACACTATGGGCAAGCATACCGCGGCAACGGTTACCCTGATTCACGTGTCCAAGTTCGTTTCGAATACTTTTATGGCTGTATGAAATGGTCGTAGTATCTTCTAGGGCAAGTAATGTTTTGTGTTGCGCAGCTTGTACAGCTGTAACGTTAAATCCAGTTTCAGCGATTGAAGTCGCATCTACACTTTCATTTCTAATGAAGCGGTATGCTCCTTCCATATCGGCGGGGGATTCAGTGATATTCACAAGAGGCTTTCCTGGTGTATTGGCAAGTGTTGCAGCTAATTTTACCAGACGAGATGTACGACGAGGATCTCCTAGATTTGCTTCTCCAAACGTTTTTTCAGCCCACTCTACATTATCAATCATAATCTTTCCCAATGAGTTAAGTGAAAGATCTGATCAGAGTTGGAAGGAAGAGTTCAAAAAAATCCCCACTAATTACTTAGTAGGGATTTGTGTATAAGAGACAGCCCTATTTGGCGGCTTTGTAAGCGGAATGTGACCTTTGTAAACAGGTTGTTTATTGGTCGCTGTCTGATGGAATTGGAAAACCTCTGTCGCGCATTAGTGCATCAACTTTTGCGTCTCTTCCACGGAATTTGCGGTAGGCCTCACCTGGATCCATGGCATTGCGTACAGAGAATAAGTATTTCACTAAACGCTCACCTACTTCTTTATCGTAGAAACCGCCCGGCGCTTCCATAAAGGCTTCTGCTGCATCTGCTGTCAGCACTTCTGCCCACATGTAGCCATAATATGCAGCAGCATAACCTTCGCCCGAGAAAACATGCCCAAAGTGTGGAGAACGGTGACGCATCACTATTTCCTCAGGCATATCTATTTTCTTCAGCTCTTCGCTTTCAAATGCATCTGGCTCAATCTTGCTTGGGTCAGTTGTATGATACTTCAGATCCATGATAGCAGAAGCCATATACTCAGTGGTTTTGAAGCCTTCGTTGAACGTAGATGCTTTCTTAATCTTTTCAACAAGTTCAGCAGGGATAGGCTCACCAGTTTCATGATGCACAAGGTAGTTATTGATCACTTCGTCTGTGGTTAACCAACGCTCAAGAAGTTGCGACTGAAACTCTGTGTAGTCTCTAACGCCAGAGTGTGACGATGGATACTTCACGTCTGCCGATAAGAAGTGAAGGGCATGACCGAACTCGTGGAAGTACGTTTCAGCGTCATCGAAAGAAATGAGTGTAGCTTCGCCTTCAGCACCCTTTACGAAGTTAGAGTTGTTTGAAGAAAGAACGGTCTTCTTACCATCGAATGTTGTGTATGAGCGGTAGGTTGTTGCCCATGCGCCCGAGCGCTTACCTTGACGAGAGAAGGGGTCTAGATACCACAAACCAATGTGTTCACCGGTGTCTTTATCGGTGACTTCCCACACTTTTACGTCTTCGTGGAATACTGGCACTTTTCCTTCCTCAACAGGAGTGAAGTTAAAATTGAAAAGGCGACCCGCTACGTAAAACATAGCCTCACGAAGTTTATCAAGCTGTAGATATTGTTTTACTTCATTTGAGTCTAAGTCATATTTCGCCTGGCGCACTTTTTCAGCATAGAAGCGGTAATCCCAAGGCTCAATCGTAATATCTGCGCCTTCTTTGTTGGCAATGGCCTGCATGTCGGCGACTTCTTCTTCAACCCTAGCAATGGCTGCTGGCCATACTTTCATCATAAGGTCCATGGCGTTCTCGGGGTTTTTTGCCATACGATCTTCTAAGCGCCATTGAGCATAGTTTTCGTAACCTAACAGTTCAACACGCTCATCTCGCAAGGTCAGAATGCGTTTGATAATTTCGTTATTATCAAAGTTGTCTGCATTGTCGCCACGATTATAATAGGTACGCCATACTTTCTCGCGCAGGTCACGGTTTGTTGAATACGTTAAAAACGGGTCCATAGAAGAACGTGTGTTAGTGATGGCATATTTGCCTTCTTCACCACGAGATTCAGCCGCCGCTTTCGCCGCAGTAACAAACGAGGATGGAAGACCGTCGAGCTGGTCTTCTGTAATGTAAGTTACGTAATTTTCTTCGTCCGCAAGTACGTTATTAGAAAACTTGGTATGCAGGGTAGCAAGCTCTTGATTAATCTCGGCATAGCGTTTCTTCGCTTCACCATCTAGCGTTGCGCCATTGCGGGCAAAACGGTTATATGTCATCCAAGCAATACGCTGTTCTTCAGGCGTAAGCGTGTTTAACTCATCAGATTCGTAAACTGCTTTTACACGGGCAAACAGTTTTTCGTTTTGCGTGATTTTTGTCGAAAAAGCAGAAAGTTTTGGAGACATCTCTGCCTGAATTGCACGAAACTCAGGGCTAGATTTATTTGAACTCCAGATGCCGTAATAGGTAAATACCCGGCCTAGTTCATCACCAGCGCGCTCCATAGCAACGATTACGTTTTCAAACGTTGGTGGCGCCTCGTTATTGGCAATGGCATTAATCTCTTTTAGGTTTAACTCCATAGCTTTTTCAAGCGCAGGCTTCAAATCTTCCAGCGACATTTTATCGAATGCCGGTACGCCGCCGTAGGGGCCTTTGAATTCTTGTAATAAGACATTATCGAATTGTGCTGTACCTGAAGCGTCTGCAGTGCTTGTTTCTGGTACTGGCGCTACTGATGTTTCGGCTACTTTTTGTTCTGAACATGCACTTAATGCTACAACAACAGCCATAGCGGTAAGTGAGGCTTTAAATTTTCCCATGATACTTCCTGTCATTTGTTATGTTTTTATATCGTCGTATTGCTATATGACTTCGACGTAACCCCATAGTAAGGCAATGCAAATATAAGATAAATGCTCTTTACCGTAATTCGTAGGCCTATCGCGGTTTAAACGGCAAATTCGCAGCACGGCGAAGGCGTATGTAGTTCGTCGAAATTGATTAATTTTTGATTGGCATTTTGAATGCTAAAAATTACACTTCGCCGGTAAAAATCTCTGCCGTTAAAAACCTTTTTTCTTCTTATTTTTATGAGTGAAGCGCGATGTTTGAATTTTTGTTACATGCTTTTCCGGTTGCGTTTGCCGTTGCCTCGTTTTGGTCCAACACAGAACGCAAGTTGCTGCTGTTGAATCTGGGTCTTTGTGTGGCCATTGGTTCATTACTGGTATTTGAGCAAGCGTGGGGAGGAGCAATCGTTATTACGGTGGCGGGATTAAGTACCAGCTATCGTCTAATAAAACAGAAACTGCTGTCACCTATTGCCACTTATATAACGCTGATATCTATGATGTGCCTTGTGTTAACGGTGAACAACCTAACGGGGAAAACGTCATTTATTGAAACCATGCCTGTATTTACGTTTATGGCGTATCGTTTCGGTGAGCTTCACTGCAAAGAGGCGGGGTTAAGAATTTGCATGATAGTGGGGTCGTTAAACTTTACTCTGTACGGCATAGTAACGGGTACCTGGGGACTGGCTATTACAGAAGCGCTATTTGCGTTATCCAACCTGTGGTATTACATGAAACTCAGACGCGCAATGCGTGTGAGTCCGGTGTAACAAAAGCATAGTTAAAGGAGGCTAGATTGCCTCCTTTAAAATGAACGTTTACGCAAATACCACGGTTTTGTTTCTGTGAATAATGACACGGTCTTCTAAGTGGTAACGCACACCGTGAGCAAGAGCGGTGACTTCACAATCTTTACCTTTGCGCACCATATCTGCTGCATTATCACTGTGGCTAATTCGCTTTACACTTTGCTCAATAATAGGGCCTTCGTCTAAGTCTTTAGTAACGTAGTGACACGTTGCACCAATTAATTTTACGCCACGGTCGTAGGCCTGTTGATATGGCTTCGCGCCGGCAAAGCTTGGTAAGAAACTATGGTGAATATTAATTGCTTTGCCCTGCAACTCTTGGCACAGCGTATCGGGGAGTATTTGCATAAAACGTGCAAGAACAGTTAGGTCAATTTTGTATTCTTGCAGTAACGTTTTAATTTGAGCAAATGCGGCTTCTTTTCCCAAGGCTTTAAAGTCTACCCAGTGGAAAGGGACTTTATACCAGTCAGCAAATTGTTTCATTTGCGGGTGGTTTCCAATAATGACGGGGATGTCACAGTACAATTCACCCGTGTGCCAACGGTGAAGAATATCGACTAAACAATGGGACTCTAAGCTAGCCAGAAGCGCAACTCGTTGCTTTTTCGATGAATCAGTAAACTTCCAATTCATCTGATATTCGTTGGCAAGAGGAGTAAATTCTTTCACAAAACTTTCGGCATTCAGCGTAAGCGTACTGGCACCAATTTCATGGCGCATGAAGAAACGGCCTGTTTGCAGATCGGTATGATGACTTGCCTCTACTATAGTGGCGTTATGGTCTGCTAAGAACTGAGAAACACTGGCTACAAGACCAACCTGATCCGGACAATCTATGACTAATTTATAAGTTTGTTGCATTGATAAAAGGAGACTTCGATAAAGGTTGACCCCTTTTTACCTGTCAACGATAGTGATGTAAAGAAATTAGCGCACCAATGGTCTGGTAAGCCTTGACTATAATAATGAATACCCTACTCAGTGATCCCTCTTCTGAGCTTTTCTCTAACAGACATACTGTATTCCAGTGACCAAGAATGGCGAATAGGATAGGTGACTCCCTGTGGTGTTGAAACCGACTCAAACAAGTGAAATGCGTCAACCTGAACATCAATGTTTGGCGAAAAAAGCGGAAGCGGCATAGCAGATGTCGCTTTTCGTACCATAGTAACGTGAGGTTTATATTCTTTACTGTCTATTTCTATTGCAGAACGTCTCGCACATTTGCGAACTTGTTTCGCTAAAGTCATGAGTGGCTTGGGAGGGGAGGTTGGCGAAGCAAAAAGTATTTTAGGGCCATTCCATACACCAACGTTATCGAGGGTAAATGCAAAAGGTTCTTCAGAGAGTGCATCTAACTCAGCTAACAGTGACTCATGTTGTCGGTGCGAAATGCTGCCTAAAAAGCACAATGTCATATGATAGTTTGCCGCTGGAACAGCGTAAGGTGCAGCTGGCTCGTTAGCGACAAAGTTTCCTTTGGCTTTTTTATCACGCTTTTTACCAGTAAATGTACTTTCTTTACTTTTCACTTTTTGGCGAGGAATCACTTCTGGCATCGCCTTTTGCTGCCAACTTTCTAATGCTAACTTTTGTGTTGCACTTAAATCTAAACCTATGAAGCATCGCATATGTTGGTCCTCATCTGTTGGTCCTCATCATTAATACATGCTGCCGATATCTGTCCTGTCGCCCTAGTTGCACCTTTATAGTTACCAATTGATAACGGCAAAGGTTTACAAAATAGCAAAGACAGCAATACATGTTGGCGTAACCTAGCTAGGCTAATCGGCACAAACTATTGGAAAAACTGCGATAGAAATGAGCAACTTAAGAAAATCTGTAGAAAAGCCCAATTAGTCATGCCTATGGGTACACTTGCGGTGCATATTTAAGGTACATTGCCGATATCAGCTTGTTCTTCGTTACTAGGCGTTATGCATTCCAATTCATCAGATAGTTTGTCAAATCATTCGTCAAAGGCAGTGGCAAACAACCTTGCACATCTACCCGCCTTCTCTCTAGTAGAGTCATTATGCCGAGATATTCAAAAAAATAACATCGTTATAGGTGCTCCACCGGGGGCTGGTAAATCGACAATATTGCCTTTGGCGCTGTTATCCAGCGAGTTGAAAGGCAAGGTGTTGCTTATGCAGCCGCGACGAGTAGTGGTGAGAAACCTAGCCGGTTTTCTGGCAAAGCAGCTTGGTGAGCCGGTAGGACAAACCATAGGTTATCGTATTCGTGGTGAAACTAAGGTGAGTCAACAAACTCGCATAGAGTTAATCACCGAAGGTGTGTTAACTCGCATGATTCAACAAGACCCAGAGTTACAGGGTGTTGCTGTTATCATGTTCGATGAGTTTCACGAACGAAGTATCCATAGTGACTTCGGGCTGGCTTTAGCCTTAGAAGTACAGGCAGGACTTCGTGAAGACCTGCGACTTGTGGTGATGTCGGCAACTCTTCAACTTGAGCCGTTAAACCAGCTTCTTGAAGAGCACAGTCCAATCACGGTTAGTCACTTGAGTACAGAAGGTCGCGCGTATCCTGTGGAAGTGTTTTATGGTAAGGACACTCTAGCGAAAGATATTGTTAGCAATACTGTTTTGGCCATAAAAAATGCGGTGTCACGCCATCATGGAGATATATTGGCGTTTTTGCCAAGTCGCGGTGTTATTAATGCAGTTGAGCGCGATATCGACATCATGAGCCGCCATGACGACGCGGTGGTTCTACCTCTTTATGGTGCACTGAGCAAAGCTGCCCAAGAGCGCGCTATATTTCCTGATGAGTACGGTCGTCGAAAAATTATTTTAGCCACTAATATCGCTGAAACCAGCCTAACTATTGAAGGGGTTACCGTGGTAATAGACAGTTTGTGGGAAAATAGCGCTCAATATCACCCCTCTAGCGATATGACACAGCTTATTATGCAGCGTATTTCTCAAGCATCTGCAGTGCAGCGAACGGGAAGAGCGGGTAGGGTAAGCGAAGGCGTATGCTACAGGCTTTGCAGTAAAGAGAGCTTTGAACGTCTCGCCAAACACAGTGCTGCGCAAATTGAAAAAGAAGATATTACTGGTTTGTTACTCGATACTTACGCGTGGGGAAGCAGGCCAAGCGAGCTGGCGCTGTTAACGGCGCCTAGTGCTACTCAAGAATCTGTAGCACTTAAAAAGTTGCAGCGGCTAGGATGTGTCGACCAAAACGGAGCAATAACCAATTATGGTAAATCAATAGCCGAGCTTCCTTGTCAGCCTCATTTAGCAAATTTGCTCTTAACCTGTAAGCGGGGAGGTCGTGCTTTTGGTGAAGCCTCAATAAGTCAAGCCATGCAAAACGCCATGAGGCAAGCAGCGCCCTTTATTGTGGCACTAAGCGAAAGCACCGAACTAGGCCAACGTAATCAGGGGCAAAATAGCCCATTGGTAGGAGACACGCTTCGCGGGTTGAGTGCAAAAGATAGGGCGCAGCTTCTAAAGCTTGCAAGCCGGTTTGAACGCTTTGTTGGCCTAGAAAAAAACGGGCTCTCACTTTCAATGCTTGATGATGACGCTATTGGATTATGTATTGCCATTGCCTTTCCGTTACAGGTTGCTTATCTGCGCACAGGGAGCACGCAAGATATAAAATCGCTTCAGCAGAAAAGGCATAAACAAGGGCCTCATAGCAATACTGTATCTGCAGATTACAAGTTAGCAAGTGGAAAGGGAGCTACTATTGACAGCTTAACAGCCGCATCGCCGTATCAATGGCTAGCAGTTTTGCACGGACAGCATATCGACAATACAATAAAAATTCGTCTAGCCCAGCCTGTTTCCAATAGCTATTTGCGCGCTGTCTTTCCCAACGCTTTCAATGAGAAAAAACAAGTTCGGCTTAATCAGGCAACCGGTGACATGGAGGCAAGAACTATTACCGGTTTTTATGCAATAGATCTTGAGAGTAAACCTGTCTCGAAAGAGGAACGGGGAAAAAACAAATCTTACTGGCAGCAATCCACTGTCGAGGCATGGTTGAACTATTTGGAAGCGATACCGCTGAAAGAGTGGCCACTGTCCGATTCTGATTGGCAGTGGTGGCGGCGGGTAAAACTAGCTGCGAAGCACAACCTGCCTTTACAGCAAGGGTTTGACAGTGATGCTACTTGGCCAAACTCACTCAATGACCTTGTGCAGCATGCGAGGCAGTGGCTTTCAGAGCAACTTGCGAACTGCACTTCATTAAAAGCATTACAACGCCTTTCCTGGAAGACTGCATTGAGCAACGGCCTCACTTGGTCGCAACAGCATGCGCTAGAGCAAATGTTACCGACATCGGTAACTCTTCCAACCCAGCGAGAGGGTAAATTGGATTACAGAGAAAATGGAGATGTTGTCTTATCCGTAAAGCTCACAGAAATGTACTCACAATCAGTTCCTATCGTCATTGCTGGTGGGAAGGTTATTGTGATCTGCGAACTTCTCTCTCCCGCCGGCCGGCCGCTGCAAACAACCAGTGATTTAAATACATTTTGGCAGGGCAGTTACAAAGAGATACAGAAGGAAATGAAAGGGCGATATCCAAAGCACTTTTGGCCCGACGACCCTGCTATCGCTAAACCTACAAATAAGACTAAAAAGCGAATGTAACAATGTGGTTAAAAAGAACGGTTTAAGTATTTTAATGCATACTTTACTTTGTCTAATCTCTACTCGGTTGTTTATAAGTAATGCCTTATATATGACGTTTTGACGGTTTGAGTGCAGAATTGTCGCGTTAGAGAAGGGATAATTTCAAAAAAAAGCCATTTTTTGAGTGGAAATTTCATGCTGTGTCGCTATTGTCGTAAATGTATCAACTTTTTAATGATGTCTATTTCTAATTAGCTGGTAAAATATACTCTTAGCTAGTTTTTGCTGGCATTTGCAAAAGTTGTGGTGTTTTTATACGCAATTTATACGTATCTAATATGTGACTTGCCCATAAAAAGGGGTTTATGTTAGCGCAGAAGAAAGTACTAATGGATTAGTTCTAAGCCTCTTTTATATTAGTAAAATCGGGCACACGATGTTCGCACTCATATTCTATTTTGCAGCTAATCTGCTGGAGAGTTTTTTGAATAAGCGGCGTTCTTATGTAGTGAGCAGTTTATAAGTAACGAGTAAACGATGATGTTAAAGCAGCAGCAACAATCTAAGGTACTGCTCGTTGATGACGAGGCAAGTGTACTAAAAGCATTAGGGCGCGTGCTTCTTTACGAAGACTATCACGTAGTTAAAGCGTCTTGCCCTGCAGAAGCTCTTGAAGTTGTTAAAAATCAATCGTTTGATGTGATCATTGCCGATTATCGAATGCCAATAATGAACGGAGTTACTTTTTTACGAGAGGCTCGTCGTTTCCAACCTTTTTCATGTAACTTTATTTTAAGTGGCGATGCTGACACCGATGACGTTATCGAGTGTATGAACGATGATATTGCCGAACGTTTTTTGCGTAAACCCTGGGACAATAAGCGTATTGTTGAAGAGGTAAACGCTGGAGTGCGAAAACGAGATAAAGCCCATTTATTAAGCCAAATACTTGCTAATGAATCTTCAGGAAAAATGCCTCCACCGGTAGGCGAATATTCCGGGAACAATCTAGCGCAATCTCACGACGTACTGCAGCACCTCAAGTCAGCTAATTTTGATAATGAATTTAGCTTAGTTTACCAGCCTAAAGTATGCGCCAAAACCGGCCGCATTGTTGGTTTGGAGAGCTTGTTGCGTTGGAATAGCCCCATTGCCGGAGTTATAGCACCTGATGTTTTTATTCCCATTGCTGAAGAGGGTTCAGTAATTAACGATATCGGCGAGTGGGTACTTAATGAGACCGCACGTTTCCAAATGAGATGGCGTTCGTTTACGTTATCAGATGGTTTTAGGTTGGCCTTCAATGTGTCGCCAAAACAACTACTCGACGGCTGTTTCGTTGATAAAGTAAAAGCCCTCATCGACAGTGGCGATTTAATTCCTGAGTACACCTGTATTGAAATTACAGAGTCGGCAGCTATCGATGATTTTGAACGCTGCTGTACACAGCTAACCAGGCTGTCTGATTTGGGCATTCAAGTGGCTATCGATGATTTTGGCACAGGCCATACCGCGATAAACTACCTATTAAAATTGCCTGCTCACGTGGTAAAACTAGATAGAAGCTTAATTCAAGGTGTTGAGAGTGAGGAAAAAAGCTATAACGTGGTGAAAAATGTTGTGGCGATGGCCCAGTCTATCGGCATGAAAGTAGTGGCCGAAGGTATTGAAATTGCGCAACATGCGCTATGTTTAAAGAACATGGGCTGCGAGGAGTTGCAAGGCTATCATTACAGTAGGCCGCTAACGGAAGAGCAGTTGTTGAAGGTGTTAGCTCAACAACCCTTTAAAGTATGAGGAGAAGGGATGTCTAATAATCAGGTGCTCATTGTTGATGATGAACAATTGATTTTAAAATCGTTAAAGAGGGCGCTGAGAAGGATAGCGCCATTATGGACGGTCCATCTTTATGAGTCTGGCCAAGAGGCGCTTAGCGATCTTAAAAGTGGTGTCATTCAACCAGATTTGGTCATGTGCGATAGGCTGATGCCTGGAACGCGTGGCGACGATGTGTTGCTTGAATGTAGAATGCATAATCCAGAGGCAATTAGACTATTAATGACTGGCGACACTCGCATTGATATAAAAGAGATTGTTGCTTCAAATGTACATATCTATATCTCAAAACCTTTCGAGCACGATGATATTAATAACGTGTTTAACAGGGTTATTCGTCTTAAGGCGCTTCCCCTAAACATCGATATAAGAAGAGCGCTCGGTCGGTTGGAACATCTTCCAGTACTAAACGAAACCTGCCAAAAACTAGACGAATTGTTCAAAAATCAAAATGTCGAACTTAGCGACGTCGCCAAGGTAGTAGAAACAGATCCTACGTTAGTAGCGGTAGTTTTGCAGGCTGCTAACTCACCATTTTTAGGCTTTCGCACTCAAGTGTCGTCTATTGATAAGGCGGTAAAGCGAGTTGGCTTAAATACGATAAAATCTATTGCTATTGCTTCAAGTCTGGGTGAAACATACGATGTCAACGATTCGCGATTTCGCGACATTGTTGAGCACGCTTTTGCCTCAGCATTTATCGCTAGCAGGTTAATGCGGTTAAGAGAGTTTCCAAGCGAGCAAGCCGAATATGCGTTTTCAATGTGTATGCTCGCTTGCATTGGTGAACTCTATTTAATTGGTTCGCCCGACACTGTCTACAACGAGGACTTGCAGCAAGCGTCGCAACCTCTAAGTGCGCTTATTACCTACTATTTGCTGACATTGTGGGGTATTGAAGAGCGCTTAGTTGAAGATATCTTTCGAGCCTCTAGTGAGGTGAAGTGTTCGGGTCACTTTTCTGAGGTATTTTATTTGGCACGCCGTTTAGCCCATGAGCCCATCGAAAATAACCTTGCCGATTTGCCGAGCAATGGTGATAGAAGGGCCGGTGACTACGCTTTCGTAGCACAATGGCGAGATGCAATAAGCGCTTTTCAAGAAAGCTCTTAAGGCAAGGCCAAGTGATTTCTAAACTTTTTACACAATTCCATTAAGCGCTATACAAAACCCGCATCACAGATAATAGCCGCGCGTTCTAGTAAGCGAAGGCGCGGCTTTGTCATTATGAAGAGCGTTTTTCTAGCGAAATATCTAATGCATTCATCACATCAAGCCCGGGAAAACCATCGGCAATCATCTTATTTGCGAGCTGGTAATTGCGGATCCCTTCACGTGTGGCAGGCCCAATAATTCCATCGGGCTTACCTACGTCAAACCCTAATGTGTTTAGCTTTCCTTGCAGAGCAATGATGTCTTTTCGGCTATACGCTGGAAGATCTGGAAGAGGTGCTTGAATACCAGACGCTCCGGATATTTTATCTGCCAGTACACCAACAGAAATGGCATAAAACTCTGAGTTATTCCAGCGCATGATCACTCTGAAATTTTTATAAGCAATAAACGCGGGCCCTTGATGACCAGCTGGCACAATCACATAAGCAGACGTGTCAGCGTTACCAAGCTCGCTGCCATCGGTGCGCTTTATGCCAATGTCATTCCATTCACTGAGAGACTGGCGGTTTTTGTAGCCCGAAAGTTGGTAATTAAAGTCATTGGGTAGCTGTACTTCACGCCCCCATCTGAACCCTGCCTCCCAACCTAAGTTGGAAAGGAAGTTGGCGGCGGAGGATAGTGCGTCTTCCTCACTGGCCCAAAGGTTAATTTGCCCATCGCCGTCGCCGTCAATAGCGTAATGGGTATACGCCGATGGCATAAATTGAGTGTGCCCCATAGCCCCTGCCCACGAGCCTACCATTTCTTCACGATTTAGCTTTTCTCTCTCAAAGAGCTTAACAGCCACTAAAAACTCTTGCGTGAAATAACTACTGCGGCGCTTGTCACAGGCAAGAGTGGCAAGTGAGTCGAGCACCGGCATTTTGCCTTTGTAGTTTCCAAAGTTTGTTTCTAAGCCCCAAAAGGCTAGCAAATAGTGAGGAGGAACACCGTATTTGTCATTGAGCTTTTGCAATAACGTTTTGTGTTTTGCATACATTTCCTTACCTTTATTGGTGCGCCATTCAGTAACACGTTTACTGAAGTAGCCTGGAAATGTTTGCACAAACTCAGGTTGGCTTCTGTCGTATTTTATTACGTTATCTTGATGAACGAGAGATGGAAAAATAGCGTCAATGGTTTGCTGACTTACTCCTTGTTGCTGCGCTTTTTGCTCAAGAGCCGAGGTGCAACTGGCAAAGTCATCGTTTGCACTGACATACGATGCAGAAAAGCTTGAAAACAGAACGGCTAGCGAAATTGCAGAAAAAGCACGGGAAAACACGGGTACAGACAAACGTGATTTGAAAACCTCCGCTTTTGAAGAGGCGGAGGCAGAGAATAGTGAAACTAAGCGCATAGTAAATTTCCTTTGATACTTGTTTGCATGCTATCGCATAGTGACTGCAAAGTGCGAGCAAAATTCCATATGGCAGTTTTGTTTAAACTGAAGACCTTGTGTTTAGCAGTTGTTGCGCAGCGGGTGCGGTGGTAATGTTCACTCCATAAATTTAAGGACCGGTAAGTGAAAGCACTTACTATTTTACGGCGCTTTATCGTGGCAAAAAGACAATCGAAGAAAACCTCAGCAGCAAGCAAGACAACCAGTAAAGGCAAATCGAGTCGTAGTGCATCAAATAACGAGAAAAATGGCAAGCGTCGATGGCTTTTCAGCGCTTTTTGGCGCCTGTCACTTGTTGGGCTTGTTGTATTCGCGGCCTATGCGTTTTATCTCGACGCTCAGATAAAAAAGGGCTTTTCTGGTAATAAGTGGGAGGTCCCAGCTCAAATATTTGCCCGTCCATTGCGCCTGAGTAAAGGCGAGGAAATTACTCCACAGGAAGTTATTGATGAACTAAACTTGCTGGGTTATCGCAGGGTAACCTTTGCGAATGATAGCGGAGAATTTAGCTATCAAAATCGAGTGCTAACAGTTCAGCGCCGAGCATTTCAATTTCCAGAGGGTGCGGAGCCTCTTCGTCATTTGGTGGTAAGCTGGAACGGCGCGAGAGTGTCAGAAATTTACGACAAGACTCAAGAGCGCGAGTTTGGCTCTGTGAGATTAGAACCTTGGCTGGTGACAAGAATGACAAGCGGCTCGAGAGAAGATCGTATGTTAGTGTCACTAGATACCATTCCTGAGCTACTTCCCAAAGCGCTTACCCTTGTTGAAGACCGAAACTTCTATAACCACCACGGCGTCGCACCCTTATCAATTATACGGGCGTTATTGGCTAATATTGCCGCAGGTAGAACTGTTCAAGGTGGCAGCACGCTTACTCAGCAGCTAGTGAAAAATATGTTTCTTACTCGAGAACGCTCGTTGGTGAGAAAAGCGAAAGAAGCCATTATGGCGGTGATTATCGATGCCAGATACAGTAAATCAGAAATCATAGAGGCATACCTAAATGAGGTCTTTCTAGGTCAGAACGGCGACATGGCGGTGCACGGTTTCGGGCTTGCCAGTTATTTTTACTTTGACAGACCCGCTAACGAGCTAAGCGTGCCAGAAATCGCCACCCTAGTTGCTATCATCAAAGGTCCTTCTTACTACAACCCTCGTAAATACGCTGAACGGGCAAAAGAACGACGAGACTTAGTGCTTCGTGTGTTGTTTGATGAGAACGAGATCGGCAGAGAAGAGTATGAACGTTATATTAATATGCCGCTTGGATTGGCAAGTGGAGCAAGCTTAGCCAGCGGTAAGCACCCCGCGTTTATGGAGCAAGTTCGCAGAGAGCTTGACGAAATATTGGCAGAGCCTAGCTTGAGAGACTCTGGTGTAAAGGTATTTACCACACTCGATATTGTTGCCCAGCGCCGAGCTGAACGCGCAATGTCCAGCACATTAGACAGCCTGCAAAAAGACAGAAAAGCGACACTACAAGGCGCAATGGTTATTACCGATAGCGCAAGTGGTGAGGTAAGAGCGATTGTGGGAGATCGAAATGTTTCCTATAACGGGTTCAACCGCGCATTAGACGCTCGGCGTCCTATTGGCTCACTTGTGAAACCCGCGGTTTATTTGTCGGCTCTAGAAGATCCAACGCAGTTTAATTTGGCCACACCCCTAGAAGATAGGCCAATTACCCTTGAGAGCAAAAACGGCAAGCCGTGGTCTCCAAAAAATTATGACAAAGAGTTTAGAGGGCAAGTGCCTCTATTGCAGGGGTTAACCGAATCACTCAACATTCCAACAGTAAATTTAGGTATGCAGGTAGGGCTAGATACTCTCGCTGATACCATTAAACGCCTTGGTGTGAAATCGCCGTTAGATGAGGTGCCTTCAATGACGCTCGGAGCGTTTGAGCTCACACCATTTGCCACCAATCAGATGTACCAGACCCTGTCTAATGATGGTCGCTACATTCCTCTACACACAGTTACATCGGTAGTGACTGCCGAAAACGCGTTGCTATGGAAAAAAGCGGAGTTTTTCTCTCAGCGTGTAGATGAAGCAGCAACTTACCTATTGAACTATGCACTTTACAAGGTGACCACCGAAGGCACCGCAAAGCGTATAGGTGCTACATTTGGTAAAATTAATATGGCGGGCAAAACTGGGACGACTGACGATTATCGAGATAGTTGGTTTAGCGGGTTCGATAGGAACCATGTCGTCACTGTGTGGGTAGGTAACGATGATAATAAAACGGTTAACTTAACCGGGGCTGGAGGTGCGCTTCCCGTTTTTATAAATTATATGAAGTCACAGGCGCCAAAGTCGTTATCTAGGCGTTTTCCAAAAGGTTTAGGTATTGCACACTTTGATGCTAAAACCGGTGCAGTAGTTGTGGCTGGGTGTGCAGGCAGTCTAAGCGTGCCAGCAATTCTAGATGTGTTACCTACTCCCGAGCAAGATTGCTCAGGGCGACCTGTTGGCAGTGATAAAAAGAATAAAAAGAAGAGCTGGTGGGAGCGGATCTTCGGATAAAAATGCTCCAGTAAGAAGAGAGCTAACAATGCAAACATATCAATATGCAGGTTGCGTACTCTCTTCCACCGGAGCTAGGGCCCAAGGAGGCAGGGAAGGCTAGGGGAACAAAACTGTTTAATGGCCTTTCTGGAAAAATATGCGTGCTGTTGAAAACGCAATAGCACTCACGGCAAAAGCAATAAAAGGACCGAGTACAAGCATAAATAATGTACTGCCAGTAATCATAACTCCCTCCTTACGCGTCGTTATCATCGGTCGTTTCAGGTGAGATAGGCGTTATTGTAATATCTGCCAGTAGTGTAGTTGCTTCGTTCGCATCAGGCTCAAATGTATGACTAGCTGTGATAACGTCATAGGCAATATTTATTGAAGTTTCTTGTCTTACTTCCTCAATGGCGCTGGCCACTAAATAATCGGTTTGTGATTGCAACCCAGCAACATTGTCGTTGGCCATTGCAGAAGCACTTAGTACGCCAGATGTTAATATTAATGCAGTGAAAAGATTTTTACGGGTAAACATAACTTTTTCCTTTTAATAAGAGTTGAACACTGCACTAAAATATACTGCCTGGCAGCTTTCGATTTTCTCGACCCTAAAGTTTTAGGTCGTTATCAAGTAACTATTTTTCTTTGTATCTTTCGATATATCTTTCTTTGCGAGTGTTGTGCCACTTTTTATTTTGTGTTTAAAATATTGATTTATAATGATTTATTTTGTGTGGGATAAAAGGCGGTTGTAGAGAGTAGAATGTGTGAAACCAAAATTTAGTGGTTTTGAAAGTTGGTTGGTTAAATTAACCAACTTGTGAGTGAGGATGGTTTTAAAGAGTTGAAAGGTGGCTTTTGTGCCCTTCACCAAAAACGAAGTAGAAGAGATAAGAGAGCACGTCGTTTGAAAAGCGCGCTCTAATTTGATGCTGATTAGTTTTTGATTAGGAAGCTGAGCGCAAGCGCGATATCAATGTCACTGCTAAAACAACAACCGCTCCTGCTAACATGCCTACAACGCCATCGGCTAAAATAGACATCGCGAAGTCTGCGCTAGGCACTAATTGGGTTGCCCATGCCGTAACGTGGTGTAAAACGCCAATACTGTGCGTTAGGATACCCCCACCTACTAAAAACATTGCAATAGTACCTACCACTGCCAATGTTTTCATAATGGCGGGAGCCGCAACAAGTAAGGCTCGTCCGATAATGCGTTGCAAAGTATTCATGCTTCCTGTTAATGACTTACGCAGCATGTAAAGTCCAACGTCATCCATTTTTACAAGGCCGGCTACTAAACCATATACGCCTAATGTTATAGCCAAACTCAGTGCGACCAATACACCAACCTGTGTGGTCAAAGGCGCTTCGCTTACTGTGCCTAAAGCAATAACAATAATTTCGGCTGATAAAATAAAGTCTGTTCGTATAGCGCCTTTTATCTTTTTTTGCTCGAAAGCCACCATATCAACGTCTTCGTGAGCAATGGCATCTATTCGTGCCTCTCGCTCTTGCGTCTCATCACCGTGTGGTAGGTATTTATGCAGCAGTTTTTCAGCTCCCTCAAAGCATAAGTAAAGCCCGCCTAGCACTAACAGTACGGTAATGAGTGACGGTACAAAGGCACTAATTGCTAGGGCTGCAGGCACTAATATCGCTTTATTTAACAACGAGCCTTTTGCTACCGCCCACACAACGGGTAATTCTCTGTCTGCTTTAATTCCTTGTACTTGGTCTGCATTAACCGCCAAATCGTCACCCAAAACGCCAGCGGTTTTTTGTGCCGCCACTTTTGACATGGTGGCAATGTCGTCCATTAAGGTGGCAATATCGTCAAGTAAGGCAAGTAAATTAGCTCCAGCCACAGATTATTCCTTGTTAAATTATTATGTAGTCAGAATACGTCGTTACGCCAATGCTTGGCAACACAACAATTCCGTAGCGTTGTTTACAAAAGGGGGCAAACGTCAATGCGCCCTAATTTGTTTGCTCATCACCTTCAGGTGTCTTGTTTATTCGGGCTTCGATAAAGCGCTGATGACCGTTTCTGTCAGAGCATTTCATCGTGCCGCCAGCCCATCCACTCAATGTCGTGAGGATTTTATTGGTAGTGCCAGTACAGTTTACGATTTTTTCTGGACGCTGATTGTATAATTCTTCATCTCTGTCTTCGCCTTTTCGAAGGTCGAAAATATCGGGGCTTCTTTTTTTCGTTGCATAAGACGAGGCCGCATTAGCAGATTCTTCGCCAATACGCGCTTTGTTATAATTATCTAGATATTCCGCTGCTGCTTGGGCGCTAGACACCTTTAAACGACCCGCCTGACGATTTGCCTGCTGTTTTTGTATCAATTTTTTAATAGGAACCTCCGGTGCGACAGAAGGATTTTGGCTTGTTTGTATATCTACAGGTGGCGATTGTGCAGGTGGCTCGGGTGTCACCTTTTCTATTTGTCTTTCAGTGCTAGCGGGTTCTTGCTCAGCCGGTGAGGTCAATACGCTTCTATCCTCACTTCCAATATTCCCAGAGTCCTCTTTACTTTCAATATTATTAATGGGTTGCGTTCTATCTACGCTGGGCGATGGTCTAAAAAGTACGGCTTTTATTGTGGCTGTTGAGGGGGAGTTAGCTATTGTCGCTTTCTTTTTTTCAATGCCGTGTTGGCTTAGCAAGATGATAATCACTACGCCACCTATATGAACACATAAAGATATCAATAGACCACGCCATGCGAAGTGCTGTTTGCGTGCATGGTCTTGAATTAGGCGCTCAGGCGCAAAAATCGAGGTGTAGTTCATTGTCATCGTCATTTACAGACCTACCTTTCAAATGATAGTTCCGCAGCATATTGAGTCACACCTGATTTATGTGAACTTTGTTCGCGTCATTTTTGGGCATAAGATTTCTTCCGCACCATTTTGGTGCATTGTTTTTGTCTTTTCACTCTCTCGTTATGATTATCTATCTGATTTATATGCATAATTATTTATGGCATACCTCTTGGTATACATTCCTGTAAGTACGCAATTTTTGCAGAATAATCACAATAAACTGGGAGCATCACATGAAATTAGTCACTGCTATCATCAAGCCATTTAAGCTAGATGATGTTCGTGAAGCCATTTCAGAAATCGGGATCGACGGTCTAACCGTGACCGAAGTAAAAGGCTTTGGACGTCAAAAGGGACATACAGAACTCTACCGCGGAGCGGAATACCAAGTAGATTTTCTACCCAAGGTTAAATTAGAAATTGCGGTCCAAGATGATCAGGTAGAGCGTTTGGTTGAAGCCATTGTTAGCGCTGCCAAGACGGGCAAAATTGGTGACGGCAAGGTGTTTGTATACGACCTTGAACATGCCGTTCGTATTCGAACTGGTGAGTCGGACACCGACGCGCTGTAAGCCATAACGATATATTTGCGGAGAAAACCATAATGGAAATCACTTTTGAACTTGGGTATGCGCTAGATACCTTTTACTTCTTAATTTGCGGCGCGCTGGTAATGTGGATGGCGGCAGGTTTTGCCATGCTTGAGGCCGGTTTGGTTCGAGCTAAAAATACCACTGAAATTCTAACTAAAAATATCTCTTTGTTTGCTATTGCATGCACAATGTACATGATTTGCGGATACGGCATTATGTATGGTGGTGGCGAATGGGGTCCTTTCCTAAGTGGCATTTTAGGTGACGGCGCAACAGACGTTGCGGAAGATCCTGCTACCTATGCGCCTTCTGCAGACTTCTTCTTCCAGGTTGTTTTCGTTGCTACTGCAATGTCTATCGTATCTGGCGCAGTTGCTGAACGTATGAAGCTTTGGGCGTTCTTAGCTTTTACTGTGGTTATGACTGGTTTCATTTACCCAATGGAAGGTGCTTGGACTTGGGGCGGTGAAGCAGTATTTGGTATGTATACGCTAGGTGACCTTGGCTTCTCTGACTTCGCAGGTTCGGGTATTGTTCACATGGCTGGTGCAGCTGCGGCGTTAGCTGGTGTGTTAATTCTTGGCGCTCGTAAAGGCAAATACACTGCTGACGGCAAAGTTAATGCGATTCCTGGTGCTAACCTACCTCTAGCAACGCTTGGTACGTTCATTTTATGGATGGGCTGGTTTGGTTTCAACGGTGGTTCTGTACTTGCTACTGCGACAGTTGAAAGCGCAAACTCTGTTGCTATCGTATTCATGAACACAAACGCTGCTGCAGCGGGCGGTACTATTGCGGCGCTTATCTTAGCTCGTATCTTGTTTGGTAAAGCAGATCTAACAATGGCATTAAACGGTGCGTTAGCAGGTTTGGTGGCGATTACGGCAGAGCCTTCTACACCAACTCCATTGGAAGCAACACTATTTGGCGGCCTTGGCGGTATTCTAGTCGTACTGAGCATCGTGGGTCTTGATAAGCTTAAAATTGATGATCCGGTAGGTGCTATCTCTGTTCACGGTGTTGTTGGTTTACTTGGTCTTCTACTTGTTCCAATCACTAACGACGGTTCAAGCTTCTCTGGTCAGCTTCTTGGTGCAGCAACTATCTTTGTATGGGTATTTGTAACTAGCCTAGTAGTTTGGGTAGCCCTGAAAGCGACAATGGGTATCCGAGTTTCAGAAGAAGAAGAGTTCGACGGCGTGGATATGAGCGAATGTGGTTTGGAAGCATATCCAGACTTCACCAGCGGTCGCTCGTAAGCTAACAATAAATACATATTGATGTAGGCGATAAAGCAACAACAATAATGCCTGAATAACATCTCTTAAGCCTCGCAATTGCGGGGCTTTTTTCGTTCTAGAATAAGCCTATGCGTATTGCAGGTAAGGCGCTACACTAATAAAGCGCTTTTCACTAAAAAGAGGCTTTTATGATAATAAAAATAAAGAGTTTACTGACTGTAACTTCACTTTTCATCACAGCGTTATGCGTTTGTTTCGGTATATCTTCATCATTTGCTTATGACAGAGTAACGGGTAAAGCATTTGCAAGCCGATCTGAGGTAATTGCGCAAAACGGAATGGCAGCCACGAGCCAGCCTCTTGCTACGCAAGTTGCATTAGATGTGTTAAAGAAAGGGGGAAGCGCGGTTGATGCAGCTATTGCCGCCAACGCCATGCTGGGTCTTGTTGAGCCTACAGGCAGCGGTATAGGTGGCGACCTTTTTGCTATTGTGTGGGATGCGAACGAAAAAAAGCTGGTTGGACTCAATGCATCGGGGCGCTCACCTCGTACGCTGACGAAAGCCGTATTTGCAGAACGTGGTTTTAACAAAATTCCCAAGTTTGGGCCGCTACCCGTATCTGTGCCAGGAGCGGTTGATGGGTGGTTTAAACTTCATGAAAAGTTTGGCAAGTTGTCCATGGCTGAGCTTCTTACTCCTGCCATTCAATATGCGAAAAATGGCTTTCCGGTTTCAGAGCTCATTGCGTATTACTGGCAAATGAACACCGATAGAATTGGTCATTATGATGGCTTTGCTGATACTTTTTTAATTGATGGGCGAGTACCCCAAAAAGGCGATATTTTCAAAAATCCTGGGCTTGCTGTTACCTATGAGAAAATTGCTACTGGTGGCAGAGATGCTTTCTACAAAGGGGATATAGCGCGCACTATTGATGCTTATATGGAAGCCCAAGGTGGGTTTCTTTCCTATCAAGATTTAGCGTCTCATACATCACAGTGGGTAGAGCCAGTATCCGCTAATTACCGTGGTTACGACGTTTGGGAACTGCCCCCTAATGGTCAAGGCATTGCAGCTTTACAAATACTCAATGTACTAGAGCGCTTCGATATTGAAGGAATGGGGTTCAACTCAGCTGATTATATTCACACCTTTGTTGAGGCGAAGAAATTAGCTTTTGAAGACAGAGCCAAGTTCTATGCCGACCCAGACTTTAACGATATTCCTGTAGACTGGTTGATATCTAAAGAGTACGCCAAAGAACGCCAATCACTCATTGATATGGAAAAGGCCGCCACTCGCGTTGATGCAGGGATTTATGAAGGCGACACCATATATTTAACGGTAGCAGACAAAGAAGGCAACATGGTGTCGCTAATACAAAGTAACTATCGCGGCATGGGATCAGGAATGACACCTCCAGGGTTGGGCTTTGTGCTGCAAAACCGAGGGGAAATGTTCACTTTGGAAGAGGGGCACTTCAATGAATATCGACCGGGCAAACGTCCGTTTCATACTATTATCCCGGCTTTTGTTACGCGTAATGGTCGCCCAGTCATGAGCTTTGGGGTAATGGGAGGTGGAACGCAGCCACAAATGCACGCCCAAATAATCGTGAATGTTCTCGACTTTGGAATGAACCTGCAAGAGGCCGGAGATGCACCAAGAATACTTCATAGCGGTTCAAGCAGCCCAACTGGAGAGCTCATGCTAGACGGGGGGTACGTAAGCTTAGAATCGGGGTTCAGCGAGGAGGTTCAGCGAGAGCTTATGGAAAGAGGACATACATTGCAGCGTGTGGTAGGTGCATTTGGTGGCTATCAAGCAATAGCCTGGGACGCTAAAAAAGGCGTTTACTTTGGTGCTTCTGAAAGCAGAAAAGATGGACAAGCAGCTGGCTATTAAGCACACTATTATTTGGTACGTATTAGCATAACCACTTATACGCAATACACAGTAAAAGGCTTTTGAAGGGCGTTACTGTGTTTTGCCGGTTATTTATGAATAACGGTGTTTAACGGTGAATAAAGCCGAGAACCTGTCAGCACAGTTGAGCACGCATGTTGCTATCACCCCGTTATTAGTTATAACCCGTGATTAGTTATAACCCGTGATTAGTTATAACCCGTGAGTAGTTATAACCCGTGAGTAGTTATAACCCGTGAGTAGTTATAACCCGTGTGTAGTTTTAAAAAGACTGATAAATAATAACAAGAGCAGCAATGACACAATCACAAAAAGGCATATGTGCAGAGCCAAATTTGCATGCGCAATATTTAATGCTCAACGTTGTCGATGACGACAGCGAAGCTGTTAGAGCCAAATTAGCCAGAGTGCTAGATATTTTCGAGCACTTTGAAAATGAGCACTATGAAGCCATGGTTACCGGTGTTATCGCTGTGGGAACAAGTTATTGGGCCGACGTGTATCCAGGTTTAATACCTGTGGAACTTGCCCCTTTTCCCGATATGCAATGTGAAGATCGTAGCGCGCCCACCACCCCTTGCGATCTGTTTATTCAAATACGAGCAGATAGGCTGGATATTTGTCACGCTGTGGGTATTGAAGTGATGGATTTATTGCGTATTCATGTTGAGTTGGTAGAGCAAATACGCGGTTTTCGTTATCTAGACGGACGGGATTTGAACGGTTTTCTCTATGCTACAGACAACCCAAGAGGGATGACCCGTCGAAAAGTTGCTGTTATCAGCGAAGACGATGACCCAGATTTCCAAGGCGGAAGCTATTTGCATGTACAGCGGTACAGACACGATCTCAGACGCTGGAATAGTTTATCTGAACGTCAAAAAGAACAGGTTATGGGAACAACCCAGCAGCATAATTTACCTAGTGTAGAGCAGTCTGCTTCATCCCATTGTGTGCGAGCAGTCAGTTCAACCGCAGGTGGAGACGAGCCAAGGCTGATGAAACAAGGCATGCCCTATGGTGATATGGCTTCGCAAGGTTTATTGTCAGTTTGCTGCAGCGCAAGTGCCCGCCCGTTTAAGCATATGTTACAGAGTCAAATATACGGTAATGGAGAAGGCGATTACGATAGGTGGTTGGACTTCACAAGCGCGGAGACAGGGGCTGCATTTTTTGCGCCTTCGGTAAATTTTATTAAATCGCAAGCGACTCTTTCAACAGACAGCACTTAAGCCCTTTATTGAAGCACTAGTGCTCCGTCCCAGTCATCGTCGAGATCAACATTGCGATAAATACGACATACATCAATATGATGGTGAGCAAGAGTGTCATTCGGATTAACAGCAAGTGCAGTCTCGAAGTAGGCAATGGCTTCGTCCCACTGCTTATTAATTCTACATGCTAAACCAGCTGCAATTTTAGATTGAACTGCCAGTCTTTCTTGCTGCTCACTTTCGGGTAGATGGCTAAGTACTTCATAAATTTCAATAGGCGCTTGGCGGCCTTTAACGCGAACCCAGTCGAGCAGTCGAGTTTTAATAGGATAACCTGCGCCTAGGGTTTGAAGAACTTGAGCACTGACAATGATATCCGCATGGTATTTAGGCGTTAACGCCTCTAAGCGTGATGCAATATTAACGCTATCTCCGATAACTGTTGTGTCCATTCGGTCATCAGAGCCTACCGTACCCATAATAACTGCACCAAAATGTATGCCAATACCCATGTTTACTGGGGCATAGTTACTATTTTTTCTGTGGCCATTATAGATAGTGAGCGCTTTTCTTAAATCTAACGCCGCATTTAATGAGTCTATTGCCTTATCTCGGGCTGTGCCTCCTGGGTGATCAAATAGCGCCATAATGCCATCGCCCATGAATTTATCGATAAAACCACTGTTTTGATGAATAGGGTCGTTCATGCGGGTAAAGTATGAATTCAAAAAATTCATTAACTCTTGTGGTGTAATGCGCTCAGAAAAGCCTGTAAACCCTCTAATGTCACAAAACATAATGGCTACTTCGTTTTCGGAGGCGTAGCCTAAACCGAGGTTATCAACATCGGTGTTAGCCATATGCTCGACAAATTGTTTTGGGACAAACTTCTGGAAGGTTTGATTAAGTCTCAGGGCTTCGTCTGCTGCCTGCTGGAAAAGAAGTTCTTTTTCAACGCCATAATCTGCGCTGCGCCTATTCTTTTTAAACTGGGCTACTCGTCGAGCAAAACGACGACTGCGTTTAATAAGTAGGACAGTAATGACAATGCTGTATACAAGAAGTACAGCAATCCCTATTCCTAACAACCATTCCATCGATAACATTAGCTATTCTTACTTTAAGTCGTTTCTTCAGGTGTAGAAGAAAAAGTTAAACGAGCAGTCAGGCTCGACATGTATTCCTAAATGTGAATATAAAAGGTAAACGTATTAAGCCGTATAATTCAAGTGAACAATAGTTGAGATATGAGGTTTAAGAAAAGCTCAGAAACAAAAACTCTTAACGCAGAACAATCAAAAAAGGGTACTTCGTTGAAGTACCCCTCTTAATTTGCAAGGCTGCGCCCTTGTAAACTCATGCTATTAAAGCACAGACAAAGCGCTAATAGCTTACAGAGTGGCAAAAACTCTATCAGCGGCTTCGAGGGTTTTTGCAATCACGTCAGCGTCATGCGCCTTTGAAACAAAGCCCGCTTCATAAGAAGCCGGGGCTAAATAAACCCCTTCGTTCAGCATACCGTGATAAAACTTGTTAAACTGCTCGGTATTGCAGTTTATCGCCTGTTTGTAATTTGTCACTTTCTCAACGTCGGTAAAGAATATCCCAAACATGCTTCCAGCAACATTAGTAGTTAGACTAATATTATGTTTGTCAGCTAACGCCTGCATACCATCTACCAGCGCTTGAGTGTTCTCAAAGATAGAGTCATATAGGTTTGGTTGCTGCAGTTGCTCCATAGCAGCTAGGCCTGCTGCCATAGCAACTGGGTTACCTGAAAGCGTTCCTGCTTGGTAAACCGGCCCCGTTGGCGCGATATGCGTGATAATGTCTTTTCTACCGCCAAAGCAGCCCACAGGCATACCACCACCGATAACTTTGCCTAAGCAAGTAAGGTCTGGTTTAACCCCATAACGCTCTTGAGCACCGCCGCGCGAAACGCGAAAGCCGGTCATCACTTCGTCAAAAATTAGGACACTTTCGTACTCGTCACATACCGCACGTAAACCTTCAAGAAAGCCTTCTACAGGAGGAATACAGTTCATGTTACCCGCTACTGGCTCTACTATGATACAAGCGATGTCATTGCCATGTTCAGCAAACACTTCTTTCACTGAATCCACATTATTATATTCAACGGTAAGTGTATGTTCGGCAACATTGGCTGGAACACCGGGAGAGCTTGGAACTCCGAGTGTCAGCGCACCTGAGCCAGCTTTAACAAGCAACGAATCGGCATGGCCGTGGTAGCAGCCTTCAAATTTCACAATTTTGTTGCGTCCGGTATAGCCACGGGCTAGTCGAATGGCAGACATAGTTGCTTCGGTGCCCGAGTTTACCATGCGTACCATTTCCATGGAGGGCACGAGCTTGCTCACGGTTTCGGCCATGATAACTTCGGCCTCTGTTGGCGCACCGAATGATAAACCACTATACGACGCCTCAATTACAGCTTCTCGTATTTTGGGGTTATTGTGACCTAAAACCATTGGTCCCCATGACTGAATGTAGTCGATGTACTGTTTACCGTCTACATCCCACATATACGCGCCGTCTGCTTTTGTAATGAAGCGAGGCGTGCCGCCTACAGCTTTAAAAGCGCGCACGGGGGAGTTAACACCACCTGGTATGGTTTTTTGTGCTCGGGTAAATAGTGTTTCAGATTTTGTCATGTAATTACTTACTCTTATTGCTGTACCAAACAACGTCACGCTCGTATTTCGTGACCAGATGCTCTACACCAAGGGTGAGAGCAAATAAAGCCATTCTCACCAGCACACCGTTATCGGTTTGACGAAAAATGGCTAGGTTTGGATTAAGGTTTAAATCGTTATCCAGCTCGTTTGCTTCCATACGCGAATCCCGCGGAAGTGGATGCATAATGACGGTCTTCGATTGAAAGTGTCGTGTGTAAATTGATTGGTTTAATCTAAACTTGCCTCGATATTTGTTTGCTTCATCTTGCGACGGGAAGCGCTCTTCTTGAATGCGCGTTTGATAGCAAATGTCGGCGTCCATATTGCCTTCAAGGGTATCGGTAATGGTAAGTTTATGGCCTGCGTTTTCAATGGCATCAATAACGGGCTGTGGCATCGCCAATTCTCTGGGAGATATAAGGGTAAAGCGCACGTTGTTAAATAAACATAATAATCGAGAAAGAGAGTGCACCGTTCGTCCGTAGCGCAGATCGCCAATCATAGCGATATGAAGCCCGTCTATTCCCTGTTTGTTGTATTCTAACTCTCGTTTAATGGTGAACAAATCCAGCAGGGCTTGTGTGGGGTGCTCGTTGGCACCGTCGCCGCCATTTATAACCGGCACCCGACTGCCCTCGGCAAACTCAGCTACAGAACCTGCGGCAGGATGACGCATGGCAATGATGTCTGAATAACCGCTGAGTACTCTGGCCGTGTCGTAGAGCGACTCCCCTTTAGCGAGTGCAGAGCTAGACATTCCAGTGGTTTCTCTTACTTCACCACCTAACAGGTTGAAAGCTGTACCGAAACTGACTCGGGTACGCGTGCTTGGTTCAAAGAAGAGATTTCCCAGAATCGCGCCCTCTAAAACTGCAGTTCGCTTTTCTCGTCTGGCATAGGGTTGCATAGAATCGGCGACTGAGAATATTTTCTCAATGGCCTCGCGATCGAATTGATTAACCGAAAGAATATGGTTACCGGTAAAGTTAGACATGAGCCACTCAATCATCAACGAAAACGGCGCTAGTGTATAACAAACTGCCCAATAAGTAATCCTCCAACGGCGCTTAATTTGACCGCTAAAACCGGAATGTAATGCGCCGAATGTATTCACTCTTCACTTAGCTGTCAGTGTGACACAGGGGGAGTTACTGGCGAGTGTTAACTGCTCTCTTGATGAGTAAAGTAAGTGAACAAAACTGATATTTTCTCTGCCGCCTGTTTTGCATACTGATAGGTTTGTGCGTCGGTCATGGGAGAGTGTAAACCACACAATAGCAGGGTATGGAATTCGCCTTTTAACAGCGCACAATAATCTAGGGCTAATTGATTAGCTCGCGCTTTCGTTAAGTCATTTTGTCCTGTCTGAGGGTCTTCACTTAGTTTGAAAATAAGTTGCCCCAAGGCATCTAGCGACGCTTGCGGTCCAGCTTGATAAAACAGCGAAGCCACATGAGGGTTATTTACTGCTTCGGCAATAATCACTCTGAAAATACCGATGGTTTGTGGGTCTTGAATTAAGCGAACAAATTGAACACCAATTTTAATTAAACACTCTTCAAAACTAGCAGAAGTAAGTGGCAGCTCACACAGTTCATCGGTATCAAGTTGATAAGATCGGCATTTGGAAGAGATGGCAGCTTGGAACAGTACATCTTTGTTTTCAAAGTGCGAATATACCGTTTGCTTAGATACGCCAGATGCCTTAGCTACGTTATCCATCGATGTTTTGGCAAAACCTTCTTCTAAAAAGAGTTGTGAAGCGGCTATAAGTATTTGCCGAGACTTTTCTTCACTTTTAGGCCTTCCCTGTTTCTTTTGTTGCGACACTACAACCCTCGCTTGATGATCCAACCACGCCCAGGCAAAGAATTAATTATCATACTGGACGGTCTAGTATTTATATATTAGCATGACATTTCATCATTTTGAAGGTTATCACTGCAGGTAGGAATATAAGCATGAGCACTACTGATACGGCGTCTAACGAAAATAAGATGCCTCTGTACATTGCAATAATGGTCTTCATAGCCTCTCTCGTTGCTCTCTTAATGGCAGCAGGGCAGGGCAACGCAACGCAAACCATGGGTCAACGCGAACCAGT
Organism: Alteromonas sp. MB-3u-76; assembly: GCF_002831605.1. Taxonomy (NCBI): domain Bacteria; kingdom Pseudomonadati; phylum Pseudomonadota; class Gammaproteobacteria; order Alteromonadales; family Alteromonadaceae; genus Alteromonas; species Alteromonas sp. MB-3u-76. The sequence continues at coordinate 419,163 of NZ_CP025115.1, forward strand.
ATCCGTTGTACTAACCAAGGTAGAAATGCGCCAACAATTTGAAACTCCTATCAATGTTTTCGGTTTAATTGAGTCTCCTAAGTCGACCCTGTTGTCCTTCGACTCGAGTGGAGAAGTGACAGAGGTGCTGGTAGAAGAAGGTGACACAGTGTCTAAGGGGGATGTCCTAGCTCGTTTAGATACACAGCGCCTTGTTGCACAGCAAAAAGAATTAAGCGCTTCTTTAGAAAGGGTAAAAGCTGATTTAAATTTAGCTAAGATAAACAATGATAGAACTCAATCCTTAGTCAAAAAAAAATTAGAGTCAGCACAGCGACTCGATGAAACTCAAGCGGCGTTAAACGTAGCCGCTGCAAGAGTAAACGAAATAAGTGCATCGTTAAATTCAATGAATGTCGCACTTGATAGAGCTATTCTTTATGCACCGTTCGATGGACAGGTAGATAGCCGTCTTTTTGATGAAGGGAGTGTGATTAATGCCGGTATGGCGGTCATTGGCGTTACCAGTAACGATAAATATCAAGCGAGATTTGCAGTGCCTGCTGATATTGTGGATCAGTTTGAGATTGGTGAATCTGTAACAATGCAGGTGGGAGAGAGCGATGTGCAGGGAACGGTCAGTCAGCGTCTCGCCGTAAGAAATGTACAAACTCGTACCGTCGATATTCTTGTAAGCTTGAGCAGTAATACGCAGGTGCGACCTGGCGACATGGCTATTCTGTCTGGCTCCCGCATTCATACCGAGCAAGGAGCATGGCTTCCTGTTTCAGCATTAAGTAACGGTTTAAGGGGGCTGTGGCGCGTGCTCGTTTTAGACAATCAGGGTGGTGACAATGGTGTTGGTACCCTTCAGGCTCGAGTAGTAGACGTAGTTTATACAGATGGAAGCAAAGCATTTGTGCGAGGTGCGCTAAAAGAGCAAGAGCAGGTGGTTGTCGGCGGTACCCATAAACTCGCACCAGGCCAGCGCGTTAAAGCTGGTACTGCAAGCGCTGAACTGGGCGAGATGTTGCCATGAAAACTCCAAGCCTTGATGACAATAAAGCTTACCCTTGGTACACGCTTTTTTATCGCAGAGGGCATTTACTCGTACTCAGCTTAGTGATCATCTTGGTTGCCGGATTATCCGCACTGGGCTCTTTGCCACGTATTGAAGACCCTCGAATTGACACTCGAAACGCACTTATCATTACTCAGTATCCTGGCGCCTCTGCAGAGCGTGTTGAGGCGCTTGTTAGCGATGTGTTAGAAGATAGGCTACGAGAAATATTCGAGATAAAAGAAGTTAAATCTACCTCGCGAGCAGGTATATCAATTATTCTCATTGAAACCCAAGATTGGATTGATAATAGCAGTAACGAAGAGTTATTTAGCGAGATACGAGATGCTATAGGGGCCGCATCAGCCCTATTCCCCGAAGGCACTTCCGATCCTATTTTTGATGAAAAGCGGGGCGCGACGGCGTTTACTCTGCTGTTATCTTTGCGTGCTGAGCACCCCGATACAACCCCAATCACGTTGACAGCAAGACTTGCCCAAGAGTTAACGGACCGCCTGCGAAATGTAAGCGGTACCGAGCTTGTTCGCGTGTATGGAGAACCAAACGAAGAAATCAGCGTTAGCATCGACCCCATAAAGCTTGCGGCAACGGGGCTTACCCTTCAGCAAGTGAGTGCAAGAATACAAAACGCCGACCCTAAACTGCCTGCCGGAATGTTAAATACCGAGCAGAGTAACTTACGTTTTAGTGTGAGCAAGGGGCTAAGTGGTGTTGATATGATTGCCGCGATCCCCCTTATAAATCAAGGTGGTCGCTATTTGCGAGTGGAAGATGTGGCTAGCGTCACCCGCGGTTTTAGTACCCCCCGCAGCGAACTGGCATTTCTAGACGGTAAAGAGTCTATTTTTGTTGCCGCGCGAATGCAGCCATCTCTGCGTTCTGACGTATGGACAAAAAAGGCGTTAGCAGAAGTCGAACAGTTTAACCGCGACTTCGATGGCACGTTAACCGCATCGGTTGCCTTTGAACAAAATGTATACACAGCTACCCGCTTGGCAGACTTATCGATGAACTTATTGATGGGCTGTGCTGTGGTCATGCTGGTAATCTTACTGTTTATGGGCTTTAGAGCAGCATGGATTGTGGGGTTAGCGCTGCCGCTTTGCGCTTCGTTTGCGTTGTTTTCGTTGAGTTTTTATGACGAGCAAATACATCAGATGTCAATTTTTGGCATGATTATCGCCATTGGTCTGCTAATCGATAACGCCATTGTTATAACCGACGAAATACGTATCAACCTGCAAGACCCACAGCTTACACGAGTGGGGGCGATGGCAAAAAGCGTAGCGCATTTGTTTGCGCCGTTACTGGCTTCAACGCTTACAACCGTGTTGGGCTTCATGCCTATCTTTTTGCTCAATGGAAACATAGGTGATTTTATCGGCCCTATTGCGATTAGTGTGGTGATGGCGCTAATTGGATCTCTGTTTATCTCGCTCACTATCATTGCCGCATTAGCCGCACGTTTTTTGCCTAAAAATGATGGAGTTGCCAAGGGCACTAATGTCGCCGAACAGGCAACAGAAAACTCCTCGTCTTCTTGGTGGCAAGTGGGTATTCAAGCTCCTCATTTAACTGCCGCATTCAGCAAGCAGCTTGGGCGTTGGATAAAGCAACCCACGCTAGTTATTTCTGCGATCTGCGTTTTGTGTTTGTCTGGTTTTGCGCTTTCAACTCAACTTGCTAATGTGTTTTTCCCTAGTGCCGACCGAGACCAATTTGAAGTATACCTTTGGACACAAGAGGGCAGCAGTATTGATAACACAAGCGCTTATGCCTTAAGGGTAGATCAGCAGATTAGACAATACGATGGTGTCGAGCAGGTGAGCTGGCTGGTTGGAGGCTCAGCGCCTTCCGTTTACTATAATCAAACTATGACCCGCGATAATATGCCGTACTTCGCTAATGCGGTAGTGACAACCCGCACGGTGGAGGGGGCATCATCCTTAGTGGGCAAGCTACAGCAAGACCTAGATAATTTGTACCCAGAGGTTCAAATAGTGGTACGCGCATTTGGGCAAGGCCCGCCTATAGCGGCACCTGTAGAAGTTGAAATTTTTGGGCCAGATTTAAACACGTTGAATGAACTGGGAGAGCAAGTTAGAGCATTGATGTCAGAGATTGACGGTATCTCTCAATCTATTGCCAGTATCTCCATGGGAGAACCCGAACTGAACATAGATACAGATAGCGATAGACTGTCGTATCTGGGCATATCGTTGGCAGACTTGGCCGCTCAAATGCAAATAAACTTCTCCGGTATTACCGGAGGCTCGGTACTTGAAAGTACAGAAGAAATTCCTGTACGAGTGCGGTTAGCTGAGTCGTTCAGGCAAGACGTAATGGGGGTAGATGCAATGCCGATCCCGGTAGCCGCTAACAGCGCCATTTCGTGGTCTCCACTTGCCGCTGTAACAACCTTATCGCTCAATCCTGCCACAAGCAGCATTACTCGGGTAAACGGCGAGCGCCTTAACCGAATTCAGGCTTTTCTTTTACCCGGCGTTCCGGCCATAGATGCTAGCAATACCTTAAGAGAGTTGCTTGATAAAAACTTAACGCTACCTCAGGGATATCGAATTCATCTCGCGGGTGATGCGGATGAGCAGCAGCAAGCGTTAGGTCAATTGGCAACTTATGCACCTGTGCTACTAGTACTTATGATTACTACGCTTATTCTTACTTTCTCCAGCTTACGTATGGCCAGCGTTATCGGCTTAGTCGCTGTTTTATCTGTGGGCTTAGGCATGTTCAGTCTGTGGTTATCAGGGCTTCCGGTAGGGTTTAATCCACTGCTTGGCTGCGCAGGTCTTATAGGGGTTGCGATAAACGGCTCTATTGTTGTGATTGCTGCCATTAATGCAAACCCTAAGGCGAGGTGTGGAGATACCAAAGCCATTGTCGAAGAGACAATGAGCTGTAGTCGTCATATTTTATCTACTACATTTACGACAGTAGGTGGGCTTATTCCGTTATTACTGTTTAGTGAGGGAAGTTTTTGGCCACCACTTGCTGTTGTAATAGCGGGGGGCGTGGGCTTTTCTGTCATGCTGTCGCTGGTGTTTACGCCTACTATAGTGGCTGCGTTTAAACGCTATCAGTATAAACGCAGTCAACTAAATGCTTCACCTATGAATACAGGCAGCTATCCAGCGTAGCGGTTTAAGGTAAACTATCTATTTTTAAATCGCGTATATAAAGTGCGATGTAAAAGTTTGTCGTAGGAAGTGTCGACGCATATGCAGAAAAAGTCGTTAGTTAAACGTTGGTTAACCACTGACTGCGCCACATGCAGGCGATACCGTCTTTACGTTCTTTGGGCCGTTATAATGTTGATAGTGTATTTATATGTCTGGCAGTAGTGTAGAACCCATATTCATCAAAGCCGCGTCAAAAAGCAATGGCTTAACCAGTATAGTGTTAGGCTGTGTCGGGCTAGTATTGTCTGCGTTGTGGCTTAGTTTGCTACCTGAATGGTTATTTTTGGCTGGCATTTTCTTAACAAGCGCAGCCATAGTGTGTTTGCTTATCGGTTTTTTTAAAGTTCGCGAGCCCAACTATAGCTTGGAGATCGCTAAAGACTTCATTACATACCGACATAGACTGGGAAGCTGGCGCATTCACTGGGACAACCTACAGCGCGCAGATTGCCCGCGAATACGACATGGCCTCGACCATGTGGCGCTGGAAACAGTGGGCTTCAAACTGAAAAGCTATACCGATTTTCTCAACACGATATCTCCACGCTTAGCTACGCACTTGTTGATGGAGCAGCGCCCCTTGCTATTGCACAATTCAGACAGTAATTGCGCTACGGGGAGCTGCTACGAGCAGTCGATGTTTGACGATAAGCACTTTGTTTTAGACGACGGAACAGCCATTACTGGGATAAAGGCTATGCTTGCTCATCGCATGGTAGAGTTGCGAAAGCGTTTGGGCTACGACATTTTCATTGCGAGTTCAGAGCTTGACAGGGAACCGTGCGACTTTGCGGCATTAATTGTGCAGTGCCAAAACGCCCGAAGCGAGCCGCAAGGTAGCGATTAGAATTCAGAGATCAGTGAATCGAATTATAATAATCGTGAGTTAGGGTCAGTGGATCTCAGTATTTTCAAATATAATCTTGTGCGCCTCTTTGATTAAATCGGGCAAATATTCATCGATAAGGTGAGCTTGCTCTAGCTTCAACGCAATTTCTAATTCCTTCGCTAAATGCTGAAGACGCGGTAAGCCTGTGTAGCAACAGGCTCCATGAAGCTTGTGAACTTCGGCAAGAAGCTCTTCTCGGGCATCTTGCTGTTGAAGTGACTCAATAACACGCAAAGTGTCTGGCAGCATGGTAATAAAGTCGTTCAAAAGCTCCTTAGCTGTGGATTGGTTTTGATTTGCCCGCTTTAACGCAAGCTGCCAGTCCACAGACGGAAACACAATTTCGCCAGGCTCTGCGTCGTGGCACCAAGTTTTAATCAGTGTAATTAACGACTCTATTTCAATAGGTTTAGGAAGATAATCATCCATTCCTGAGGCTAGTAACCTTTCTCGCTCCTCTTTAAGCGCATGTGCTGTAACAGCAACAATAGGGGTGCCCATATTCATTGCTGTTTTTCGAATCTCACGAGTAGCTTGCACACCGTCCATACCGGGCATTTGAATGTCCATGAGGATTAAATCAAACTCTTGTGTCTGGCATTTATTTACGGCGTCTTGGCCGCTAATGGTGGTCGTTAGCGAAATTGCCGAATCATCTAGCCAAGTATTTAAAAGCTTTAAGTTCATTTCCATGTCGTCTACTGCAAGCAATTTTGCTTTAGGCAGCGAGTCTACGCGCTCTTTAAGCGGGTTGAAGTTGGGTAACGCCCGATCGCTCACTAGTGTATCAAGCTTAGTCAACGTCATCGGCATTCGAATTTGAGAGTGAAAATGCTGATTAAGATTTTTATATTTTGTAAAGGGGGCAGGACCTGAGTACCACAGTACTCTGTTTTTAGCAGGGAATTGCACAAACTTGCGCAGATGCACATGTCTGTTCTCTACTTTGCTAACTGGCGCAGTAGCCATAATGTAATCGTACTGCCCTTGTAATGTGCCAAGGTACTCAAGAGATTCCACACTTGTGATGTTAGCGCCAAGGGCTTTTAATATGGTGGCGCTAGCTTTTCGCGTAGCGGGGATAGGATCGAAAATAACCACTTTTTTATCTATCCAATCTGGGTGATGCGTGGGCGCCACTTTTTGACTTAATTGATTCATCTTAAGCGAAACGTTGAAAATTGAGCCCTGCCCAAGCGCGCTTTTTAGCGTAAGAGTACCGTTCATCATACGAACGAGTTCGCGGCTTATTACAAGTCCTAATCCAGTTCCCTGGTAGCTTCTATTTAATGCGTCATCAACTTGGGAAAATGCATTGAAAAGCTTTTTCTGATCATGGCGGCTAATACCAATTCCAGTATCTTTAATCTCAATATTGACTTCGTGTAGACCGTGCTCTAGCGCACGCCCACACACAGCAAGGGTAATACTGCCGGTGGATGTAAATTTAAGTGCATTACTTAGAAGGTTGTTGAGAATTTGCTTTATTCGAAAGACATCGCCAATCAGCTTTTCTGGCAAAGGTGCGAGGTCAAATACAAACTCAATGCGTTTGCTATGAGAAGACTTAGCCATAATGGTGACCATTTCTTCGAACAGCTTGTTAGGTGAAAAGGGTTGATTATTTAACGACAGTTTACCTGCCTCGATTTTAGAGAAGTCGAGCACATCATTAACAATGGTGAGCAAACTGTCGGCGGCCGTATTGACTATCCTCACCTGCTCCTGCTGGTCGGTTGGCAGGGACGCGTTGTTGAGCTCTTTACTAAAACCCAAAATAGCATTGAGAGGCGTTCGAATTTCATGGCTCATATTGGCTAAAAACTGCGATTTTACGTGGCTGGCCTTGATAGCATCTTTACGGGCAATATCTAAACGTACGTTCTGTTCTTCAATCAACTCCATATTGTTATGTAAGTCGTTTGTGGCTTGCTCCACGTCATACTCAAGCTGACTTCTACTTTTTTCCATGAGGGCAATTGAGAACAAGCTGGACTCTAAAAATACGCCAACCTGAAAACAGTAGGTGGTAAAGTCGTTGGTGGGAAGAATACCGAATAAGCTGAGCATACCAACGATTGCGCCGGTGGCTAATAACCCCCAGGCGACAATAAAATATCTCGCGGGTTTAAACTTATTGAAAAAGGCCTCAAAGCCAGCTGCGACATAGCTTAATATCGATACTACACCAACGCCGTATACAAGGTTATTCTTCCACATCGGCGGAATAAGATCGGCAAAACAAACCAAGCCGATTAGCGTTTGTGCTACCAGCATTAGCTGTAAAATGGGATGCAAAGTAGGCGCATTGTTTTCACTGTCTAAAAAAGAAATAGTGAATAGGCCTGAGGTAATACCAATAATGACGAAAATGAGTTCGGTGTGGCCCACGAGCGACACGGGAATACCTTGGGAAAAGATAAAGTGAGTATGGCCTCCCCACACAACCTGCCACAAGATTACGGCAAAAATGTAGCCTACGTAAGCTAAAACACTTTTTTCTCGCACACCGATATACAGCACTAAATTATAAATCGCTAATATCAGCAGCCCTCCGTAAAAGACACCCCATAACAAGCTATCGAGTTGAAAATAACGATTATGATGTTCCGCAGCCTGCGCGCGAAGAGGCACAATTATACTGGATGATTGACTTTCAACACGTATGTATAAGTCTACTGGACTCGCTGAGTCTATCTTTGCGTGTAAGGTAGGAACCCGAAACTGTTGTTCTAGCTGAACTTTGCCCTGACGGCTTTGTGCGAGGATTCTGCCGTTTTGAATAAGATAAAAGTCTACTTTATCTAACTGGCTAAAGTTGATGGTAAAAACCCAGTCAGAAGTATTTGATACATTAGTGACTGACGAAAGAATCCATACGGCACTGTTTTGAAAACCAAAGTTCGGATTACTACTCGGATGTACCAGAAAATCATTCTTCCGGCGCGCGATATCGTTAATGCTAAGTTGATAATTAGTTTCGTACAAATAGTACAAGGAGTCTGAAAGGTCGAGGGTACTATCTTCATCGTACAGTTGCTTTATATGCTGAGCATGGGCAACAGATGCAAAAACTGACCATAAAATGCTGAAAGCCAAAAGCAAAGCGCGTGAAAAGGGCATGTACGTCTATTCTTTTTTGATTTTATTCTAGGGTAGTTTGGTCTTTGTTTGCAACAATCTCAGCCCAAACTAACTCGCTTTATTTAACACCGTTTTCTTTGTATAACAAAGAACGGTGGATAACACTACCACAGTTTACTTTGCCGCATTTTTATTGCGCTATCTATTGGTAAAGTTTGCACCCACAGTCGGTTTACCTCACAATGAGATTAAACGCTCTTGTACTTATTCAAAAAGGCGTGCTATCACAATTTTTACAGCGACCTCGCAGCCACAAGCGCATTGGTATTAATAACAAAACGAAAAAATTATCATGAGTGACGAGATCATTATTAATAGCGAAGGCGTGGAACAGCTCGCCATGAGACGTTTCACTGAAGACGCTTATCTTAACTATTCCATGTACGTAATTATGGATAGAGCATTACCCCACATTTCAGATGGGTTAAAGCCTGTTCAGCGCCGCATTATTTATGCGATGTCAGACCTTGGATTAAGTGCAAACGCAAAATATAAAAAGTCAGCCAGAACCGTGGGTGATGTACTAGGTAAATTTCATCCCCATGGCGATTCGGCTTGTTACGAAGCCATGGTGCTAATGGCACAGCCGTTTTCTTATCGATATCCACTGGTTGACGGACAGGGAAACTGGGGGGCACCTGACGATCCTAAATCTTTTGCTGCCATGCGTTATACCGAAGCAAAACTGTCTCGCTTTGCCGAAGTATTGTTGAATGAGCTCGGTCAGGGCACGGTGGACTGGGTACCGAATTTCGACGGTACTTTAGAGGAGCCGAGCACGCTTCCGGCACGGCTTCCGCATATTTTGTTAAATGGCGTAACAGGTATTGCAGTAGGAATGGCAACGGATATCCCTCCTCATAACGTGAGGGAATTAGCCTCAGCCTGTGCAATGCTTTTAGACAATAGCAAGGCAGATTTAACCGACGTACTTGAGCATGTAAACGGGCCAGATTATCCCACGGATGCGGAAATAATAACGCCCAAATCGGATATCCGTAAGCTTTACGAAACCGGGCGTGGCTCAATTAAAATGCGCGCTGTATATCACGAAGAAAATGGCGATATCGTTATCACCGCACTGCCGCATCAAGCATCCGGTTCTAAAATATTAGAACAAATAGCTGCGCAGATGCAGGCTAAAAAGCTGCCTATGGTGAGTGACTTACGAGACGAATCAGACCATGAAAATCCCACTCGACTTGTCGTTACGCCGCGCTCTAATCGCATTGATGTAATGCAGCTCATGCAGCACCTTTTTGCGACTACAGATTTAGAAAAAAATTATCGCGTAAACCTCAACATGATTGGGTTGGATGGACGACCTCAGGTTAAAGATTTACGCACAATATTATCTGAGTGGTTGCAGTACCGAAAGGATACAGTTACCCGCAGACTGCAATACCGACTAGATAAAGTTCTGGCTCGACTGCATATATTAGAAGGCTTACTCATCGCCTTTTTAAATATTGATGAAGTGATAGAAATTATTCGTACCTATGATAAGCCAAAGCCGGAACTTATGACCCGTTTTGGTTTGAGCGATAAGCAAGCTGAAGCAATTTTAGAGTTAAAGCTTCGTCACCTTGCTAAGCTCGAAGAAATGAAAATTAAGGGCGAACAAGACGAGCTTGCCGCGGAAAGAGATAAGTTACAAACTCTTCTCGGCTCAGATAGACGCTTAAAGACACTTATTAAGAAAGAGATTTTAGCCGACGCTGAAAAATATGGCGATGATAGGCGCTCTCCAATTGTTGAGCGAGGCGAAGCTAAGGCGCTGTCTGAAAAAGAACTCATACCCGCCGAGTCGATTACCGTGGTGTTATCCGAAAAAGGCTGGGCCCGCTGTGCTAAAGGGCACGATATTGATGCAGAAAGCTTAAGTTATAAAGCCGGCGATGGATACCTTGGAAGTGCAGAAGGTAAAAGCAATCAGCCTGCCGTATTTATGGATTCTTCTGGACGAACTTTTTCGTGTGATGCTCACGGCCTACCGTCTGCACGCAGTCAGGGAGAGCCACTTACCGGCCGCTTTAATATTGTAGGCGGAGAGTCCTTTGAGCACGTCATAATGGCATCAGATGACAGTAAATTTTTGGTGGGATCAGATGCAGGTTATGGGTTTGTAGGCACATTCAAAGATATGGTAAGTAAGAATAAGGCAGGTAAAGCCTACCTATCCTTGCCTGTTGCGGCGAAAGTTCTAGCGCCAATACCGGTGTCTAACCCAGAGACAGATATGTGTTTAAGCATCTCTAACGAAGGAAGAATGCTTATGTTTCCTCTTAGAGACTTACCGAGTTTAGGCAAGGGGAAAGGCAACAAGCTTATCAATATTCCTTCGGCAAAGTCTCAATCGAGAGAAGAGTATGTGAAAGTACTTGCCGTTGTACCTGAAGACGCCTCCGTTAAAGTTATTGCGGGTAAACGCAATATGACGTTGTCAGCTCAAGATTTAACACACTATCACGGAGAGCGCGGAAGACGAGGCAATAAACTTCCAAGAGGGCTACAGCGAGTCGATGGCGTCGAAGTTGTTTTCGACAGCACGAATAAAAGTGACGAAACAGCGGATTAATTACCAAGTTTGCCATCCGTGAACTACACTTTTTTAAGTATTTAAAGGAATAGTCAGATGTTAGGAATCGTCTTTACTTCGTTAATCGATATGCTGGAAGAAAACGTCTCTCCAGAGTTCGCTGATGACGTCATCGTGGCAGCAGAGCTTGAAAATGACGGGGCTTATACCGCTGTGGGCTACTATCCGTATTCGGATATGGAGCGTCTATTAGGTGTTCTGATAGAGAAAACAGGAAAATCAGCCAACGAACTTCTTTATGACTTTGGCTACTACCTTTTTGGCAAGCTAGCCGCGGTTCACGGCGATGTGTTGGCTAATACCGAGGGTATGCTAGACATGTTAGGCCACCTTGACGACGATATTCACGTACAGGTCAAAAAGCTATATCCCGATGCAGATTTGCCGCGGTTTAAAGTGTTATCGATAACAGATACTACCATGCGTCTTCAATATTATTCTGAGCGCGATCTTTTCGCTCTTGCAGAAGGTTTAATGGATGCATCTGCAGATCATTTTAATTGTAAATTGGAGCGTGAAACTCACCAGCTCGCCACTCCTCACACATACGAATTCAGTATAGCTGTCATTTCATAGGGCAGGGTATGTCACAAGACTCAATAAACGGTGACAAACGTATTGCGTTACTAGAGCGCCGATTAAAGCGAGAAAAAAACGCAAGGGAACATGCTGAAACACTGCTTACGGAGAAGTCTCAGTCGCTTTACATTGCGTTACAAAAAAGTCAGGAAGCGCAAACCGATTTAGAGCTTGCGCTGTGGGCCTCTCAGGAGTCTTTTTGGAGCTGGCATGCTGACACAGATCTCATGGAAATCCGCTCATTTTCTCTATATAGCGGAAATCGTTCTATGTGGTCGGGCACAGTAATTCAGCTACTCGCTCGGGTACATGAAGACGATATTGATAACCTACAGTTCCATTGGTCTATGGCTGTGCATGGCAACCGAGATCGTATTGAAGTGTCTTTTCGATTGCGGTTTAAAAACGACTTTCAATGGATACGTCTACGAGGTCGAGTACTGAAACGAGGCACTTCGAATGAAGCTCTTAATATCGTTGGTACTACCAAAGATATTACGCAACAGCGCAAAGCGGAACAGTCTTTCGATTTAATGGCCTCGGCATTTGCCAGCTCTAGAGAACCCATGCTGGTGTTAACACCTAACCTTGTTATTACAGAATGCAATGACGCGTTTCTTAATATGTTAGAAGCGCCAGTTAAAGAGACTTGCATAGGCTTAAATTTTAACGAACTTTTAGTGGCCGAACGCGTTAATGAAACCGTTTTATTTCACGAAAAACAAGCTCGTTTCGAATCGAAAATAGATTCCTTGTCTGGTGTAACTCGGAGCGTTGATATTTCAATCGCACTATTTGAAGCACACAGGCAAACTTCCTCATATCTTATTGCAACACTGAGAGACGTTAGCGACAGAAAGCGCAACGAGGCGCGACTTAGGCAGTTGGCGCAACACGATGACCTAACGGGGCTGTCTAACCGAAATGCACTTCGCGAGTCTATCGACTCATACGCCGATAATGGTGAACCATTCCTTCTTGTATTTCTAGATTTAGATGGCTTCAAAGCTATTAATGACAGCGCTGGTCACGAGAAAGGCGATGAAGAGTTGCAGCGAGTGGCAGCCCTACTTATCGCAATGTTCGGCCCTATCGGTGAAGTTGGACGATGGGGGGGGGATGAGTTTTTAGTGCTGCTAAAAGGGCTCTCTTCGCAAAGCGTGAAAGAGAAGTGTGAAAAACTGATTGAACAAATAGAGGAGGAAACCATTTATGCTAAAGGCACAGAATTGCGTTTATCTTCTAGTATTGGTGTTGCGACTTATCCCGAGCACAGTGACGAAATAAAAAGCCTTATTCAATGTGCAGACGCGGCTATGTATCGGGCAAAAGAATTGGGTAAAGGCCAAGTATTTATCTACGAACCTGGGCTGTACGAGAGTATGACGCAGCAGGTGAGCATGGTAAACGACTTGCGAAAAGCTGTTGAAAACCACCTTCTTGATTTTTATATCCAAGGCAAATATGACCTACATGGGAATTTAAAAGGAGGAGAAGTGTTATGCCGGTGGATATCAGGCTTGCACGGTGTGGTTTCTCCTACTGTGTTTATTCCCATTGCTGAGGAGCACAATCTCGATAGCGCTATCGGTTTGTATGCAATAGAAGCTGCGTGCGACTATATCTCTATAATGGAATCGCAACAGGGAGAAGCTATTCCCCTATCGGTGAACATTAGTGCGAATCAAATGCTTGATAGCGAGTTTCCTAATAAAGCAATTGATATTTGTCGTGCAAACCATGTATCACCAGAATACATAGAGCTAGAGCTCACCGAATCGGTTTTTATTCGTGATGAAAAGGCCGCCTTGCGCTCGCTTAACGTGCTTCGCGAACTAGGTTTTAGGCTGTCTTTAGATGATTTTGGTAGCGGCTTCTCATCGCTTAGCTACCTGAGAATGTTTCAATTCCAAGTGGTGAAAGTAGACAGGAGCTTAGTAAAAGGCGTGCATGAAGATAGTAAGGCCTATGCCTTATTTAGCGGCCTGATTACCATGCTTCGCAGTTTAGAAATTGATGTTGTTGCGGAAGGAGTTGAGCTAGAGACTTATTTACCCTTTATGGAACAGGCCGATGTGCAATTAATGCAGGGATTTTATTTCGATAAGCCCATGCCTTATGATCAGTTCTTGGCGCGCCACACTTCAGACACTAAGCGATAGTAGACGTTCAAGTATCTCTATAAAACGCTATCAGCGCTAAAAAAGCCCCAGTGCACGATTTTTATGAACATTGGGGCTTTAGCTGTTAATGCTGTTTTATCAATACCTTATTTGGCATTGGTACTTTCAAAAATTTTATCTGCAGAAGCAGCCACAAACCCTTGATAACGTTTACCGTTTGGCATGTCATACCGTTGAGCAAATTCATAAAAGCAACTGGGGATAGATAGGGTTTCTTCACTAAATGCCACTTCGGCCCTGTCTGCCATAGTAGATGACTGCGCTAAGAACACATCTGGGCCGCCTTTAATTTCGCCGCCCGACGTGTTTAACACAAATCCAGCCTCTTTAAGCAGCATATTAACGTCGCTTAATTCGTTAGTTTTACTTAAGTGATTAACACTTACCGTAAAGTGGTTCGCTCTAAAGCCCCAAGCCGCCATCCAAGCTGCGTATTCAGACTCGTTTAGCAGGGTGTCGTATTGCGCCTTGCTGACATCCCAGTGCTTACCAGAATACAAGAAGTTGTCGGCGTCGGTGATGTTGCTGGGCATCTGAGCAACAAGTTCTTTAATGATATCTTGTGCGTCATCCGACAGCTCATCAACACGAAGCTCACTAATAAACACTTTTGGTTTTGTCTCGTCTGGGTGCTCAAAGTGTTTTGCGGTCAGTTTCTTAGCTTCAAAGTTGTAATCGCCTTTTGCTTCATAGCCCAGTGCTAGAAAATGCGCTGCTAATTTATCAAGACGGGTCTTGTCTAACGCAAAGGTTCTAAATGCCACATGGTCGTTAACAATATTGCTATTGTTTTCTTCACCGGCGAGCAGTGTATGAATTTTGTGTGCAGACGGCGTTATTTTTACGTAGTCTTCCCACATGTTGGCAAATAAAGTATCGATATTGCTATGCATTTTAGTAGGGTCCTTGCATTTTTATAATGATAAGCCAGGGCTTAATTTACCCGGTAGCGTAACTTTATCGAGCTCAACTGACGCCACAGGGTACGCGCAATAGTCTGCTGCGTAGAAGGCGCTGGCTCTGTGGTTTCCACTGTCGCCAATACCGCCAAATGGCGCTGCGCTACTTGCCCCTGTTATAGGTCTATTCCAATTAACAATGCCTGCGCGAATACGAGCAAAGAAGTAACGATAGTCCTCTTCGCTATCACCTAGAAGGCCAGCAGATAAACCAAAGCTTGTATTATTGGCTTCCGCTATCGCCTCGTCGAAGTCTGTATATCTAATTACTTTGAGCAGAGGGCCAAAGTGCTCTTCATCAGGTAAGGAAGCCAGCATATCAGTAACATCGATAATACCTGGTGTGGCGAAGCCTTTTTGCGAATCTGGTTGCGTTAATCGAACCAGCACTTTGCCACCAAGAGCCTCTAGTTCATTTTGAGCAGTAACCATGGAAGCCGCTGCTTTGCTTGAGATCATCGCTCCCATAAAAGGCTGATCTTGCGCGTCATAGTCATCTACTTTGATATTCTTTGTAATGGTAATTAAACGCTCAAGGATGGCGTCACCATTAGCATTAGCAGGTAAGAATAGACGACGGGCGCAGGTGCAGCGTTGTCCCGATGTAATAAAGGCAGACTGCACAATATCATGAGCTGCAGCATCAATGTCGCTCACATCTTTGACAATTAAAGGGTTGTTTCCACCCATTTCAAGGGCAAGAATTTTGCCTGGATGGCCGGCAAATTGTTCATGCAGCACTTTACCTGTGCGCGAGCTGCCGGTGAAAAACAAGCCGTCGATATCGTTATGAGAAGCAAGTGCCTTACCTGTTTCAACTTCACCTTGAACAAGGTTAAGTACGCCTTTTGGCAAACCAGCGGCATCCCATAGTTTTACCATTTCTTGAGCGACCATCGGAGTAAGGTCACTTGGCTTAAACACGATAGTATTGCCCGCAATGAGTGCTGGAACAATATGGCCGTTAGGTAGGTGGCCAGGAAAATTATACGGGCCAAAGACGGCCACAACACCGTGGGGCTTGTGACGAATAAATGCTTTGCCCACAGGCATAGGGTTTTCTACATCACCTGTACGCTCGAAAAAGGCTTTTTCAGAAATGCCTATTTTTCCCATCATGGCACCCACTTCCGTTGCGGTTTCCCACTCAGGCTTGCCAGTTTCTTTCGCCATTACTTTGGCTAAATGTTCTTTAGCGCCTTCAAGTTTGCTGCCGAACACTTTGATGATTTCTAGACGCTGCTCTACAGTTTTTAAACTCCATTCAACAAGTGCAGCCCGTGCTGATTTAACAGCAGCATCAATTTGTGACGCAGAAGCCGATTTGCCTTCCCAAATAATCTCATTTTTCGCCGGATCGACTGAAGTCAGGTCGTGACCTTCTCCAGCCACCCATTCACCATTTATGTAATGTGTATGTAGCATGTAGGGTATCCTTTATTAATCTCGAAACGTAACAGGAGCAAAGCGCACTAATTCGCCTTCGTTTACGTTTAAGGCGGCAGCAGCTTGGCGCGATAAAACGGCCACGCGTTGCTCTTCGCTGATTGTCATTTCAGCCGCCACGGCGCGAAATTCATCAATAGATGTATTTATTATGTAGTGTGTTTGCCCTTGCGCTGCGGCCATATCATCAATGACAACAGGAAGCTTCAGGCTTGATTGCGCAGTGCGAATATGACTAAGGTTTGCTTCTACGGTAGGGCCTGCGTCGAAAATGTCCACATAGCCCCTGCAAGAAAAACCTTCTTCTTCCAACAGTTGCAAAGCAGGTCGTGTTTTATCATGAACCTTTCCTATTACATTCTGCGCTGCCTCACTGAGCAAGTTCACATAAATAGGGTATTTAGGCATTAATTCGGCGATAAAAACCTTATTGCCAATACCTGTAAGGTAGTCAGCAGTAGGAAAGTCCATAGAAAAGAAGTGAGTCTCCAGCCACTCCCAAAAAGGAGAACGGCCTTTATCATCACTTACGCCGCGCATTTCTGCAATGACAGTTTCAGAAAAGCGCTCACGGTGCTCCATCATGAACAAAAAGCGAACCTTAGACAAAAATCTGCCGTTGATACCGCCTCGCGCTTGCTCTCGGAGGAATAGGGTACAAATCTCTGTCACCCCAGTGTAGTCATTGCAGAAGGTCAGAATATCTACCGTGTTATGGATATTTAATTCTCGAGACGCATGTACCACTTTACTGAGATGATAATGATAGAATGCGTCGTCTATACCTACCGCAGCCTCAATACCAGAGGTACCTACTACCTCACCGGTTGCTGTATCTTCCATGACGAATAAGTAAGATTCGTCGCCCGGCTCTGTTACATTTGTTTTGTGAAATGCACTCTCGGCGCGATCTATTTTGCGCTGTAAAAGCTCATCATTGACGGGCAGTGACGTAAAGCCAATGCCCGACTCTACGGCAATGGCTTTAAGCGCATCGTAATCCGCTTTTCTTATGGGACGAATGATATTCATATTCACTTCTCTGCTCGAAACTATTCAGCGCTGACAACAGCAGCGATAGCTCGCTCAAAGCGCGCTAGGCCTTCAACAATGTCCTCATCTGGAATAACAAGTGATGGAGCAAAGCGAATAACATTCATACCGGCAATTAGACACATAAGATGTTCTTGAGTTGCTGCTGTCATGAAGTCTTTCGCACGGCCCTGATATTTTTCATTAAGTGCACAACCAAGCAGCATACCTTGCCCTCGAATTTCTTCGAAAACATGGTATTTGTCGTTAATTTCGCCAAGAATCTTACGGAAAAGGGCTTCTTTCTTTAAAACACCTTCTAATACTTCAGGCTGGTTAACAATATCTAATGCTTTTTCAGCAACTGCACACGCCAAAGGGTTACCACCGTATGTACTGCCGTGCGTGCCGGGCTTAAGATGTGCCGCGATATCTGCAGTTGTAAGCATTGCTCCAATAGGGAAGCCTCCACCTAACGATTTCGCTGTAGTGAGAATGTCGGGTGTCACGCCAAGCCCCATGTAAGCATAGAGGTGACCTGTTCGGCCTACACCAGATTGAACCTCGTCTAAAATCAATAGTGCATTGTGCTTGTCACACAGCTCGCGTACACCTTTAACAAACTCGACATCCGGCGTGATAATACCGCCTTCACCTTGCAGTGGCTCCATCATTACTGCACAGGTTTTGTCAGAAATCATAGCCTCGAATGCAGCTAACTCGTTGTAATCACAATGTGTTACTGCACCTGGCTTTGGTCCAAAACCATCAGAATAGGCAGCTTGCCCACCTACGGTTACTGTAAAGAACGTGCGACCGTGGAAACCTTTATTAAACGCAATGATCTGATTTTTATCTTCGCCATATTTGTCTAAAGCCCAGCGGCGAGCTAATTTAAGCGCTGCTTCATTCGCTTCTGCGCCAGAGTTGGCAAAATAGACTTTGTCGGCGAATGTCGAGTCGGCAAGTTTTTTCGCAAGACGCAGTGACGGCTCATTGGTGAATACATTACTCAAATGCCAAAGTTGTGAGCCCTGTTCATTTAGCGCTTTAACAAGCTCAGGGTGGCAGTGACCTAGTACGTTAACCGCAATGCCGCCTGCGAAATCGACGTATTCAGCACCCTCTTGGTCCCATACGCGCGAGCCTTCGCCGCGGACCGGCACCATATTAGCCGGGTTGTAGTTAGGAACCATTACATCGTCAAATGTCGCGCGAGTTACCTTCATTATCACTACCTCTACATTGTGCGCTTTCACCGACATGCGATGCTATAAAGCGCAAAAAGTTAAATTAAATACTGTCTCAGTATGCCATTTTTTTTAACATTTGTCTTGTGTTGAACAAGCTCTAGCCCTTGATTTACAAGGACTCTGGCTTAATTTGCAAGAAAAGTGAATAACTATTAAATGCTGAACAATATCATTAAGTAATAAGGTAATTTACAAGCCAGATTTGACCCGTAGTGAAGCGTAAAGGTGAGTGAACCTTACTTTAACATCCACAATATTTGTACTTATGGGGTCGAGTTGACGGTGGGAGGGATGCATGAATATCCAGAAAAAATTAATCTTCAATGTCACTTTTAACCAGTGGCAGAGCGAAAATGTCGGTATTTTTCAACGTAGCTAATGCTCCGGCGGGAAAGCGTTGTGCCAACAATTCACTATTGGCTGCTGTAGCTTCAATGAGTTTGTTTTGGTGTAACAACCTAATTCGAGCGTATATCCGAGCCTGTGAGAGCGCACTTTTAAGCACGTCAGTAGGAGTCTGTGTTTCGCTAAGTGTGGCTGTGTCGCTGAGCGCGCTGGTTGTTTCGGAGCGTTGATTGGCAACTGCTCGCATAGCCGGTGCTATAAACAGCCGTTTTAACGATAACTCATCTAGCAAATCGGCATTAAACGTATCTGCAAATGCGTGCTGTAAAGCAATTAAATGGTTGGCTGAGGGAATAATTTTAGTCAGAGCATCATGGCGCTTATGCTCCCTATCTTTTTGGCACTCTTGCAATAGGTGCATTTGTACTTTGTCGAACAATCGAAAGTAAAGCCGGGTGACCGCACAGCGGCCTAAATTGCTAAGCATGCCCAACATATACCCGTGGCCCTTGTGTGTGCCTGCTGCTTCTGCGATGCACTGCGCGCTAATAGCTACGCCAGTAGAATAGCTCGCCAGTTTTTGTTTTATGAGCGGGTATGGGTCGGTTATTTGCGGGGTTGCTCGCTTTACAATGAGGAATGGAATAAGCAGCCTCAGGTTTTCTATGCCTAAAAAGCTGAGCGCCGTTCTAAGAGTTTCGACAACGATAACTCGCCCACGGGAGTCTTTTCTTCGAAAGCGTGCCGTATTGACCACACTGATGAGCTCGTCGTACATCCAGGGAATAGTTGCAACAATGGGTTCCAATTTTGAAACAGAGCAGGCGCGCACGATCAATGCGTCGAGAAGCTCACCTGTATTTGACGGCAAGTTGAGAACATTTGCCATCACATCAGGAACGTCTTTAAGATATTCAGACATCTCCTCTACAATGATATCGTGAAGCTGATAGCTTACAGATTCAATGTAAGACGTTTCAGACGTTTTCTGCAGTCTTTTATTTTCGATCGCCACTTTCTCAACGTGGAGCAACTGGCGGCGGGCATCGCCTTGTTCTGATTGCTCAAAGCTCACCTCACCCGCACGGCGCTTGCCGATCATGTCATAAACTCGATCCGTTGAGATAACAAAGTTCTCAAAGCGTTCCGTTACATTAGGCGGCTCAGTTGATTTCATAGGCACGTATGATGTGTTTCCCTGATTTAATATCTCTTCCGTTACCGTATTGTCATACATTTTATGTCACTTTCCCACATCCGAGTAACCCAGCGGCGTGTTTTGATGAAAAATGGGTTGTCTTAGTGATAAACAAAAGAAAACAGCGCGTTCTTCTGTCTATACAGATAACTATCGGCAACACTCAGATTTACTTAAAAATTTACTTGGCGCTAAATTTAAATATCAACGGGAGCGCTAATGCCTGAAGGGACGTTATCAGAAAGAGTAATGAAACGACGTAATACCGCATGTCCGTGTTCAGTGAGCAAGGATTCGGGGTGATATTGAACACCCCAGATCGGCATGTTTTTATGTGAAATAGCCATTACTTCGCGTTCACCACAGTGCGTATTACACCATGCGTCTACGTTTAATTCGGCTGGTAAACTTTGTGGTTTGAGAACTAACGAATGATACCGGGTAACATTGAAAGGGCTCGGCAATCCGGTCAAAAGACCTTCGTTATTGTGCCGTAACAAAGATACTTTACCGTGTTTTATTTCTTTTGCGCCCACAACGTTTGCACCAAAAACTTGCCCGATAGCTTGGTGCCCCAGGCAAACACCGAGTATGGGTATACTACCTGCAAACTTTTCAATGGCGCTTAAACTAACACCTGCTTCATTCGGCGTGCAGGGACCAGGCGAAATGACCAATTGAGAAGGAGCTAAGTCAGTAATCTCATCCAGCGTTATGGCATTGTTGCGCAAAACTTTCACATCAACACCTAGTTCTACAAAATAACGGGCTAAGTTATGCGTGAACGAATCAAAATTGTCTATTAACAATAACACAGCAGCGTTTGACCTCGGTGCGATAAAAGGAGTGAGGGAAACAAAACGTAAACAAAATTCATTACATGCTGAACAACATGGTTATCAAAAACATTAAATTAATGTATCCAGCATGTGCTTATAAAATGAATATAGCGTTTGGTAGCCTAGGGCTTAGGAATAAAGCCCACTGCGTCATACACTTTCTTCAACGTGACACTTGCTCGCTCAGAAGCTTTTTCTGCGCCACTGCGCATTACTTCGTCTAAGAAAGGTCTGTCTGCACGAATCTGTGCATATTTTTCTTGTATCGGTGTTATGAGCGAAACTACCGCTTCTGCAACATCGCCTTTAAGGTGGCCATACATTTTATCTGTATATTCAGGCTCAAGTTCTTTTACCGATTTACCTGTTGATAACGACAAAAGAGAAAGCAGATTTGAGACCCCTGGCTTTTCTTGAGGGTTGAAGTAGATATTTGCCTGTTCATCAGAATCGGTTACAGCTCGCTTTATCTTTTTGGTTAATTTTTTAGGGTCTTCAAGCAAGCCAATGAAGTTGTTTGGGTTAACATCCGACTTAGACATTTTCTTCTCAGGCTCTTGTAAGCTCATAATGCGAGCGCCAAAGTCTGGAATATACGGGTCGGGAAGTTTGAATACGTCGCCGTACAGGTTATTAACCCGTGTAGCGATGTCGCGCGTTAATTCTAAATGCTGCTTCTGATCTTCACCTACTGGAACTTTGTCTGCCTGATAGGCCAAGATATCTGCCGCTTGCAGCACAGGATAACTGTACAAACCCACGTTAATGTTGTTTTCATTTTTCGCAGACTTATCCTTGAACTGGGTCATTCTGTTTAATTCGCCCATTTGTGCGTAGCAATTCAACACCCAAGAGAGCTGTGCGTGCTCAGGAACATGAGACTGCATGAAAATGGTGCTTTTCTGTGGGTCGATACCACAGGCTAAATAAAGCGCAAGGCCGTCTAAACAGGCATCAAACAACTGCTTAGGATCTTGACGTACGGTTATGGCGTGCAGGTCAACAATCATATAAAGGCAGTCGTGATCGTCCTGCATGGAAACCCACTGTTTAAGTGCACCCATGTAATTTCCTAGGGTCAGTTGTCCAGAAGGCTGACAGCCACTTAATACAAGGGGTTTGTTACTCATTATTTTTTACCTGTGTTTGTGTTTTTAAATTATGCTTGGTTGATTGAAGCTAGTTCTTTGCGCATGGCGTCTATTACTTCACCGTAATCATCCTGAGAGAAAATAGCGGATCCAGCGACGAACATATCTGCTCCCGCCTCTGCGATGTCGCGAATGTTATCTACTTTTACGCCACCGTCAATTTCTATTCTTATATCGTAACCACTTTCAAGTACGCGCTGCTTGACTGCGCGGACCTTGTCCAGCGTGGAAGGAATAAATTTCTGGCCGCCAAAGCCCGGATTTACTGACATTATAAGAATGTGATGGAGTTTATCCATCACATGATCTAAGTAATGAAGTGGTGTCGCCGGATTAAAGACCAGCCCAGGTTTACAGCCTGAGTCGATAATTAGCTGTAGTGAGCGGTCTATATGTTCAGACGCTTCCGGATGAAAGCTGATATAAGACGCACCTGCGTTGGCAAACTTTTCTATGAGATCATCAACCGGTTTCACCATCAAATGAACGTCGATTGGTGCAGTAATGCCGTAATTGCGCAATGCATCACAAATCATAGGACCAAACGTTAAGTTGGGAACATAGTGATTGTCCATTACATCAAAATGCACGATATCGGCGCCCGCATTAATTACTTTCTCTACATCAGCACCAAGTTGTGCAAAGTCTGCAGACAATATGGAAGGTGCGATTAGATATGGTTTCATCATTCATCCTTAGTGAGTAATACATCTGGAATTATTACCGTTCAATAGTGCGAAAGTTTAACTAAATCTAGCGAAGTTTACTATGCAGACCTTCTTTCACCTGAGTAAAACATCTACCTGCTGTTATTTGCGTGCTTCGAAGGTGGTGCTGGCCTGCCCACTTTTGGTGAATGCGCGTTAATCTGGTGCATTTTTATTCATGTAGACTGCATGACTATCCCTTTTGGTTTTTAAGGATGATTTAAAAATAGAATTAATATCAATGATTTAAAATTTATTTGGCTTGTTTTTACAGGTTGTCATAAACGGGCATCAGTTTTGCGTTAGCCACTGCAAATATAAAAATACAGACAGAAAAACAAATTACAACAAATTGAGATTTGACTGGAGAACACACATGAAAACGTCTATCAAAAGAACACTCGTTGCCGCTGCCATTTCATCAGCGTGTCTATTAACGGCAATGCCGACTTACGCAGAAGTTACTGCAAACGCAAGCTTTACCAGTAACTACATTTGGCGTGGTCTTACGCAAACAACGAACGATGCGGCAGTTCAAGGTGGTATTGACTACGCTCACGAGAGCGGTTTCTACGCAGGTACATGGGCATCGAATGTTAACTATGGTGCGGATGATATTTACTCATACGAGCATGACTTGTACTTCGGTTTTTCTGGTGAATCAGAGGGCGGCGTAGCGTACGATTTTGGTTACTTGTACTACAACTATGATGCAGAAGCGGATTTCGATTTCGCGGAAGTATACGGCTCAGTAGGTATGGGTGGTCTAAGTCTTACTCTTTCATTGCTTGCGTATACAGAAGCAGATGAAGGCGAAGGACAAGATTTCGGCTTTGGTCAGGCATCTTATGTGTCATTAGATTACGGTACACCTGTTTTAAATGGTGCAGAACTTGGCTTGCATATTGGTTATCACCAAGGTGACTTTGCTGAAGCATTCAACGGCGTTCCAGATGGTTATGCAGATTGGGGGATCTCTCTATCTAAAGACGGTTTTAGCTTCGCTGTTACTGGTACAGACCTAGACGACACCGGCGCTGACGCATACGACAATGATGCAGTGAAATTTACTGTAAGCTACGGCATGGATTTCGAGCTTTAAGTCTTAGTACAATTCTGCGCGGGTTCATTACATATTCACAGTTTGTGTTGGCGTAACTAGTGTCGACTCACTGCCTGAATTGTGAGAAGTAGGCACAGATAAATACGTAAGTATACGGACCTTTTAAACCCAGCATTAACATGCTGGGTTTTGCATTTACATTACACAATTGATATGAAAGTATATTGTGCTTGTTCAATGCCTTGTTTGGATTATAATGAGGTGAAATTTTAACCGAGTGACAGGAGTATTCAGGATGAAAGTTCTCACGTTTTTTGCTTTATGTGGTGTTATAGCGCTTACCAGCGTTTTTGCTGTGTCAGCACCTACCACCCGGGCGTCAGTGTGCGATTTTCAGCCTGTCACTGATTTTGATCCAAAACTTCCTGCCAGCCATGTGGTGAATCAGTGTGCTCGTTATCAAGAGGGAGTTGAAGAGATCAGCTGGTTCTCTTGGATTGCCGGTAAGTCATCGTCATTTCAATTTCACTTCTTCGACTTACTTGAATTGCTTCACAGCGATAAACACAACGACTTCTCTTCATCTCCAAACGACACCCAGTAATGCTCCGCATGTCTGACACTGGCTTTTGGGCTGCGGTAGGTAGTGTTCTTGCTAGTTTGTTTGGTGTCCAAAGCCATAAAAACTATGAACGGGATTTCACGCGAGGGACGTTTATTACATTTGCAGTCGTTGGCGTAGTGATGGTGGTACTGTTTGTTGTGAGTCTTTTTTCTTTCGTTAAATGGTATGCTGGCTAAAGACTAAGCTTGAGTTCGCTTATGCTTTTCTTTTTCCTTTTCCTTACTTTTACCGATTGCAGAACTTGGCTTAATGCTTGAGTTTGTAGCCGGTGGAAAAAATGCCAGAATCTCATCAACGGGCATTCGTTTTGCCCCATTTTGACTAATCGACCTCTTAACTGAAAGCATACTAAAATCTGCACCTTGATACAGATCTCGAGTTAACGGTAAGTCATGATTTGAGACCAGTACTGGAATACCGCGTTTTTGCGATGTTTTAGCCGCTAAGCTCGCCAGTTTTTCTTGTGCGTCTTGACCAAAACTATGACTAGCATAGCTTGTAAATGCCGCGGTTTTGCTGATGGGCGCATAAGGAGGATCGCAGTAGATCACGCTGCCTTGTCGTGCGCGAGAAAACACCTTTTCAAATGGTAAACAAGTGAATGTGGCTTTTTGAGATTTTTCAGAAAAGACAAACATCTCATGCTCTGGGAAATAAGGCTTTTTATAGCGCCCAAAGGGCACGTTAAATTTGCCTTGGAGACTGTATCGACACAATCCATTGTATCCATGCCTGTTCAAATACAAAAATAGAATGGCACGATAATACTCGTCCTTTGTGCCATTAAATTCTTCTCTTAACGCATAATACATAGGCTCGCTATTTCGAGCGCCACTGAAAAAGTCACGAGCGTCATTAATGAGCGCGTCCGGTTGCGCTTTGAGAAAGTTATACAGATTGATTAAATCGGGATTTATGTCGTTTAGCAGATAGCGTTTGTAATGCGTATTCAAAAATACAGAACCAGCGCCCACAAATGGCTCAATAAGCTTATTTGCTTGCGGTAATCTGGCTTGAATATGCTCAACCAAGCTGTATTTGCCACCGGCCCACTTCAAAAAAGCACGGTTCTTTTTTTGCATCATGCGTAAACGTTACTACCTACACGGAGAGAAGACGGTGGTTGTTCCTAACGTTGCCGTTCTGGGCTTATTGCTGGGTAAGAGAGTCTTGCGACATCACCACGTTAGTGGCTAATTGTATCTGTCATCGTTTGAACGGACAACCGGCAAGTGCAGGCCAGAGAGCTTTCTTTTGCAAAGTGCCTAAAAAGCCTGCGGTTTCAATGTGTTTTACTCGCCTTTTGCTAAATCAACTTCGCGAATGACTTGCTGACCACTCTTAGCAAAAGCAGACGCTTTGTTTGGATAATCAGGAAGTTGCTGCTTGGCTAGCTGAGCTTCTTCTGCAGAGGCAAAAGGCTGGTAGTAAACCACAACGTACCAGTCACCTCCATAACGCCATGTTTTATATATTCGCGTAATATCGCGCAAATTCTGCTCATTGATAAAGTCGTTAAGAACCTGAGGGTCCTTCATCGCTAACAATTGTAGCGCATATTCTGATGGCGCGATCCAAGACTGATTGCTTGTGGGCGTCGTAACAGTTTCAGTTTGGTACGCTTTAGGCTCTTGAGCACCAAAGGTCTGCGCTGCTTGCGAGCTTTCTTTAGCATCAGCGCTTTCTTTGCTATCGGAAATAGCTTCTTGCCAACTAGTAACTAAGGCCTGCTCACTACTTGCCAATGTGTCATTAGCTTCACTGCTGTCAGGTGCAGCGTCGGAGGCCTTGATGTCTGATGCGCTCGCAGTGGTGCCTTCAATGTTGCCGACTTTATCACCAGTGATGGCATTAGCATCACCAGCGGTGTCACTGTTGTCGATTGCGCTGGTTTCTAGCGAGCTTTCGCCAATAGCTTCTTCACCGATAACTTCTTCTGCGATAACTTTTTCGCCGATAACTTCAACATGTTCTGCGCCTGAAATAAACGGCGAGGGGCCGACGTCTGAAGAAGAATTATCTGCAAGTAAGGTGTCGTCATCTGTTGCAATGGTATCGTAAGCCGAGCCAGGCGCGATTAGGGGAGTGGTTTTGTCATCGACTTGTTCAATTGGGGTGAATAGAGACGCAATGTCGTCGCCATATTGCCAATAAACCAGGCCTGCAAATGTGCTTATAAAAACAAGCACTAATGCAACATATAGCCATCTAGACTTAAGCGGATTAGCAAAGCTTGTTGTAGATTGCAATTGGCGGCTTTCCAAGTGAGCCTGAAAAGCTTCTCTACGACTTGCTATCATTTTATCGAGGTCAGACTCGAATCGTGGCTGCTCATCAATAACCGATTGACTACTGATTATGAGAGGGGTTTCTGTATTTTTCGCAGGAAGCCATTGTTTCGCACGTTCAGCCCATACACTGTCAGCAAACAACAGCACATTTAAATGTTGTTGGTTGCCTGCAAACCGACTTTGTAAGACGAGGTCCCAGAGCTCTTGTAAAAAAGTATCAGGCAGGTGATGAGATTGAGTTATGGCAATTAATATTGGGCCTTCATGGTTATTCAGCTCAACGAGTAACTCATTAAGCGGCCTGACAAAGCTTCCTACTACCTGTCCAAGAAGCTGGCGACATAGTTGACGGCGATAGTCAGACACATCCATGGCATCTTGTGCGGTGAGGTAAGCTATCTCGGTATCATCGTGCTGTTGAAATACGAATGCTTCTAAGGTTTTTTGCTGTTGAGCAATAGAGTCGCCGCTGACAAAAATCAGCTGCGATGAATAGTTAACCAGATATTCCAAACGCTCATGCAGTTCGTTTTGCATGTGTTTGCCCCTATAAAAACCTTGCGACGCGTAACGTCAACACTGAATAACGCAAATAAGCGTTAGCGAATATAAAAGGCTAGGGTAATACGCGAGAAAGTATGTCGCCTGTCACTTCTTTAGTCACAACCGCACTGCCTATTCCTTGAGGGAGAACAAAGCGAATGCTACCTGCTTCTACTTTCTTATCCCGCTTCATATGCTTAACATAATCCGCCTTCGCCATACTTTTTGGCCCCTCGATTGGAAGGTTGAAAGCGCTGAATAAGTCGGCAACTCGACGAGTTTCTGACGCATCAAACCACGCTAGCTCTTGTGCTGCTAAGCAGGCAATTATAGTACCAGCTGCAACTGCTTCACCGTGTAGCCAGTTGCCATAGCCTTGTTCAGCTTCAATAGCATGTCCAAAAGTATGCCCTAGATTAAGAATAGCGCGCAGTCCTCCCTCACGCTCATCTTTTGCCACAACTTCAGCTTTAATCTGACAACAGCGGTAAATGGTTTGGCTTAATATTTCGGTGTCTAGTGCTTTTAGCTTCTCAACAGCAGACTCTAGCCATGTAAAAAATGGGGCATCATAAATGATGCCGTACTTTATTACCTCTGCCATGCCAGCTGCGAATTCTCGCTTTGGAAGGGTAGACAGTGACTGTGTATCTATTGCAACAAATACCGGCTGATAGAAGGCCCCAATCATGTTTTTGCCTAGCGGGTGATTTACCGCAGTTTTGCCACCAACAGAAGAGTCTACTTGCGATAGCAGTGTGGTAGGCACCTGAATAAAAGGTACGCCGCGTTGATAAGTTGCTGCTACAAAACCCGTTAAATCTCCGATAACTCCACCGCCCAGAGCGATGAGTGTGGTATCTCTAGCTGCATTAAGCTCAAGCAGGCGAGTCATTACCACCTCAAACTGTGTCAGATTTTTGTGCTGTTCGCCATCGGGAAGAATGATAGTTTCAACACTCACATCACCACAGGCGGCTTTTGCTGCGTCGAGATACAAAGGTGCAACGGTTTCGTTGGTAACGATAACGGCCAAGGGGCCTTTGATGTAGGGGGCAAAGACAGCAGGCTTTGAAAGTAAGCCCGGTTCTATCTGTATAGGATAGCTACGTTCTCCAAGTTCCACAGTTAAGGTTGACATGGGCGTAGCACCTCCTAATACACTATTCTATTAAAGACCGATTTTACTGATGATTTGATTTGCAACGGCGCGTGCCGACTGGTCGTCGGTATCAACTACGTAGTCTGCAACCTCTTCATAAAGAGGGTTTCTTTGCTCGGCGAGGTCGCGAAGTACCTTCTCTGGATCTTCGTTCTGAAGCAGAGGGCGACGCTTGTCACGTTGTGTGCGAGCAACTTGCTTATCGATGGTAGTTTGCAAGTAAACAACGATTCCACGGGCAGATAAACGGTTACGTACTGCTTTAGTCACGATAGAGCCACCGCCAGTCGCAAGCACAATACCTTGCTTGTCGGTCAAATCATTAATGACGTTTTCTTCCCGCGCTCTAAAACCATCCTCACCTTCTAAGTCAAAGATCCAAGCGATATCAGCCCCAGTACGGCGCTCAATTTCCTGATCAGAATCAAAAAAATCTAAGTGAAGTTCGTCTGCTAGATGTCTACCGATTGTGCTTTTGCCAGCACCCATCGGGCCAACTAAAAAGATATTACGTTTTTCAGCCATATTTGCTTATATCACAACTTAATCATGTTAGGGGCAGTGCACTGTTGCCTTACCAGCCTACCCATTGACTCGTGCCTATTTAATGTCCAATAAGCACCACTCCTTAAACCTCGTTAATATTTCGAGGCGGCGATTATCTCAGTTTCCGGTAAGGCGTTGCAAGTTTTGTTACCAACAATATGCATATACCTGTAATTTCTTATTAAAAAACGCTGTAAAAGTAAAAAACGTGCAAGGTTATGCACGTTTTTACTAAGAGGGGCGGGGCTTACGGTCTTTCAGTCACTATTTTCGGTGTAACGAAAATTAGCAATTCGCGTTTCTGCTGCAGTGTTGTCGTGTTTCTGAACAAGGCTCCAAGCACTGGCAAGTCGCCAAATAGCGGAACTTTGTTCACACCGTCATTACTGGTTTGCTGAAAAATACCGCCAAGAACAATAGTTTCACCATTTTCTACCAATACTTGAGTTTGGATCTCTTGTGTATCGATAGCTACAGCATCACCAGTAGATGTTGATACAGTCTCGCCTCGCGTATCTTGAGTAACAACAAGATCGAGGATAATTCTATTATCCGGTGTGATATGAGGCGTAACCTTGAGCGATAGCACTGCTTTTTTGAACTCAACCGCTGTAGCACCACTAGACGTCGCCTGCACAAAAGGAATTTCTGTACCTTGCTCAATGTATGCTTCGTGTTGGTTAGCGACGGTAATGCGGGGGCTTGCGATAATTTCCCCTTTATTTTCAGATTCTAGAGCAGACAGCTCTAAATCCAAAATGGTGCCGTCAATAAGGCTAGCAATTTGAAAGCCGATAGTTCCTGCTGCGCTGCTTACAGGTAGATTAACATTGAGTCGGTCATTAATAGTTGGCGCTATACCACCTGCAATAGTATCGGCGCCTTCCAAAGAGCCTGATACGCCATTGTCGTCTTGTCTGTCGCTAAATCCCCAGCGTACACCAAGCTGTTCATCTACGTTATCAAGCACAGTCACCATGCGACTCTCTATTAGTACCTGCTTAACGGGGATATCAAGCACTTCAATCGTTTTTCTCGCTTCGTCAATCGACTCCAGTGTATCTCTGATTAGTAACGTGTTGGTACGTTCATCAACAGTAACACCGCCTCTGTCTGACAAAATACCGCCTTCGGTCGATTTTAAAATAGCCGCCAGTTCTGCTGCTTTCGCATAGTTAATAGCAATATCTACAGTTTGTAGAGGGGCTAAATCTGCCACTTGTTGACGAGACTGAAGGGCTTGGGTTTCCCTTGCTGATAATTCCTCTGCCGGCGCAATAAGTAAAATGTTGCCTTCTAAACGTTTGTCTAGGCCTTTCACCCGCATAATCATATCGAGTGCTTGGTCCCATGGTACGCCAGAAAGGCTTATGGTTACGTTACCAGTAACGGAATCGGTAGTGACCAGGTTGAAGCCGTTAACTTGGGCAATAATTTGTAATACTTGACGAACAGGAACGTCTTGAAAATCGAGTGATATTGGTTCGCCCGTATACTCGGTTTCACTCTCAAGCGCTTCTTGCTGCTCTTTCGCCATAGGTGTTACTTCAATTTGCAGCTGATTCCCTTTTACCGAGTTTTTAACAACAACCGCACCTTCATAATTCACTTCTATGCGAGACGATTTGCCGTCTTCAAAAGTTTCTATGGTGGAAACCACCGTACCAAAGTCTGCGACATCTAGCTCTACAAGCTGGTCTTCACCTAACTTTGTTGCCATTAACGTTACCGACACTTTTCCTTGTGACTCCACTAGCTGTGTTTTAGGCACTTCGCCTTCAAACGTCACCAGAGTAATCGCCGTGTTTTTCGCGTTCTGCGTAAAATCTACATCTGTTACTGTCGTGGTAACAAGTGCTGCATCACTTTTTGATTGCGGGTCAATTAACAGAGTGTCTTGAGCTTTTGACGGGGCAACAAGCAAAGTAAAAGAAAGAAATACGGCAATGGCGCCCGCCAACCAATACCATCTCGGGCCGCTTCGATTGAGTGACTTATTAAAAATATATCGTTCGGCCATGCTTAATCTCCCGCCTGTGATGCTGTAGTCATTGTCGTTGTTTTCCTTTGCCAGCAGCCAGCACCATCTGGTAATAACTGTTCTATAGTAATCGATTCTGCGTCAATTTGCGTAATGCTGCCGTAAAACAGTCCTATTCTGCTGTTTAATTTGGCTTTGTGCAGCGCGCCATCGTTGCTTTTAATTAATGCCCACCTTTCGCCGCCTACAGTAAAACTTCCTGTTAGTGCCAGCGCATCTAAGCCGTATTGTTCTAGCGTCTGTTTTGCGCGCTGAAAATCGGGCTGAAGACAGTTTTCAACCCGAGTTTGACTCACAACTGCCGGCGTACCTTTTGGTTGTTCAAAAGGGCTTCTTAACGATGCAGAACTGTAGGCAAAAGGTGGATGTGTTACAAACTTAGTATAAGGCTCAACACTGGGTTGAGCGCGATTCTTCACACTCTCCGTGTAAGTACGCAAGTCAGTCAATTCGGGTGAGCAGCCTGAGATAATAGCAAAAATAAATAAAGACAAAAGATAACGCATTATTCTTTATCTCCCTCTAGCAGTGAGGGGTTATCAGAGCGATAGGTTCTTGCCTGCAGTTTGAGAGTAAGACCACTTTCATCCCGTGCAATATCAAAATCGTGCAACGTTACTATACGCGGGAGGTCTGCAACCTCAGAAACAAATTCGCCAAAATTGTGATACCCACCGCTGACTTCCATCTCTATCGGCAATTCAGTGTAGAATTCTTTAGGTACCTCTTGCTGCCAATTAAGCAGTCTAAATGTTAGGCCTGCAGACGTGCCGACATACGTAATGTCGTCGAGTAACCCGGGGGTTTCATTACTGGTTGGCAAACTTTTCAGCATAGAGGAAAAGTCTTTTTTGATTTGCTCTAGCTGGGCTTGATAGGCCTCAAGGTTGGCAGCAATTCGATACTTTGCTTCAAATTGAAGCTTGAGTTCATCTTCTTTGAGTTTCGCCGCATCTAGAATAGGAAGCTTAGGGCTGATCAAGAGATAGTAACTTAATGCACCTACCGCTATAGCAACAAACGCAGCGACGACAATTCGTACCTCATTGGGCCAAATTGCAATTTGCTCGAAATCGAGTTCATTGAGTTCTTTTAGTTTAGAGACATCAAATTTCATCGTTATTGGGCCTCATCGTCTGCATTGTTTAGCGGTGCTACATTGGGGGCAATAGCAAAGTTAAGCGTAAAGTCACTTACCGCTCGTGCTGCGCTGCTGTCAGATTTAATCGTTGAGAGTTCGGCGGCCACAAATATGTCCGACTTATCCAAGGCGCGCATAAAATCAGACAGTCTATTGTTAGAATCGCTGGTACCTTCAATCTTTATATTGTTACCAGTGCGAGTCATGGTATTAAAAGCAACACCCGAAGGCACTAGCTTTGCCAGTTCGTCGAATACAATTGGAGCGATATTTCGACTAGCCTGTAGTTGCTCTATTAACGTCATTCTCTGTTCAATGGCGCTTTTGTTTTCTTTCACTTTTTTGATGTCGCCAATTTGTCTGTCGAGGGCGGCAATTTCTTGCTCTAGGTATTGGTTACGAGAGTTCTGATGATTAATTTGTTGATCGATGGCTTGTCCGATGAACCAGAATATCAGACCGACAATGGCTGCTACCGCTAATAAGCCAGCTAAATATTGTTGCTTTTGATGCTGGCGCTGTTTTTCACGCCAGGGCAGTAGGTTTACATGTGCCATGGCGTAAAGCTCCTGCTTGCCAAGCCCGCCGCAATAACTAATTGAGGTGCTACTTTTTGTAACTTGGCGGCGTCTAACTTAGGATTCACCGACATTCCTGCAAACGGATTAAAGCAGGCAACATCTAGCCCAAGGTCTTGATTGAGTATATCGACTAACGGTGTGATGGTGGCAGCCCCCCCAGACAGTAAAATCTTTTTCGGTCTTTCTGCGTGAAGTGTACTCATATACATCTGAAGTGCGCGGTTAATACTTTGTTGAAGATTAGCAGTAAAAATTGGCAGTGTGTCTTCAACCCAATTGCCAGATAATGTGCCATCAAGCAATTGACGCTCGGCAGTTTCACGCTCAATCATGTGAATGGCGCTAATGTCACTGACTAGGTTATTTAAGCCAAAGGAATGCTCTTTGTTGTAAATGACGTTTCCGTCTTTAACCACACACACTTGCAATAGTGATGCGCCGACATTGACACAGCACACGGGCTCATCGTCGGGCGCTGAATGAAAATAGTCTATGGCATTACCGATGGCATAGTTTTCCATATCCACTATTTTGGGCTCGAAGTTAGCTTCTCTTGCCAACAGTAGTCGGCTGTCTACTAAATCTTTATGAGCGGCAGTAAGCAACACGTTTACTTTACCTGTGTGAGTAGTGCTAGGTCCCATCTCTTCAAAGTCTAGGTATACTTCTTCAAGCGGATAGGGGATAAGACTATCTGCTTCAATTTCAATTTGATTCTCTAAATCATAATCGCTTTGCTCTGGGTCCATGTATACCACCTTACTGATTACAGAGGTACCGGCTACAGCTACGTTCGCAAGCTTAATTTTTGTTTTTAATGCCTTTTTCACTTTTTTAAGCGCTACGCTTATTGACTCGTAATCTTTGATGTCGCGTTCTGAAAATGCTGTTTTGCTTATGGATTCACAGGCATAGCCTTGAAGAACAAAGCCTTCTTTGCTTTGCTCTATCCACACCGCTTTTATTTGACGCGTGCCTATATCTAAGCCCACAATGGGTGGCAGCTTTTTTTTCAGTAGCGATTTCATTTATTCGTGCCTAGTTCCAAAGGTAGTTGCTCTAAAGTACAATATTACGCTAAATAATTTATATGTATGGTTCTGTTGATAACACATACGTATAGAATATACGTCATTTCATCATAAATTTCCTTGGTATCCGTTACAGTGAAGTACATTAAACCGTTCATCCTTTTCAGCTTCCTTTCTGGCCTTCTTGGCTTTGCTGCGCTAGTAGGTATTTACTTTTATATCAAACCCGACCTGCCTAGTGTTACTGTCCTTAAGGATGTTCGTCTACAGACACCTATGCAAATCTATACTAAAGATGGAAAACTTATTTCTCAGTATGGAGTTAAACGGCGGATACCGGTAAAACTTGAGGACGTTCCTCAGCAATTGATAGATGCCATTCTGGCCACAGAAGACAGCCGTTTTTACGAACACCACGGTATTGACCCCATTGGTATAGCTCGTGCTGCCGTTAGCCTAATTTTAACAGGCGAAAAACGACAGGGTGCCAGTACACTCACTATGCAGCTTGCACGAGGCTTTTTTCTTTCCCGAGAAAAAACATATATCCGAAAAGTAAAAGAAATTTTTATCGCTCTGCATATGGAGCAAGAGTTATCAAAACAAGAGATCTTGGAGCTTTACCTCAATAAGATTGAGTTGGGTCATCGCTCCTTTGGCTTTGGTGCGGCAGCGCAAGTTTATTACGGCAAACCATTAACCGAGCTGTCTCTTGCTCAAATTGCCACTATTGCTGGCCTACCTAAAGCACCCTCGGTTCTCAACCCCATTAGTGGTCCAGAACGTTCAGTCGAGCGAAGAAGAGTTGTTTTATTGCGCATGCTTGATGAACAATACATCACCAGAGCAGAATTCGATGAAGCTGTTCAGGCACCCGTAACGGCTCGCAAACACGGTGCTGAAATTGAGGTGGATGCTCCCTATTTAGCCGATGTTATTTATACCGAAATGGTAGAAACCTATGGAAAAGAAGAGGCAGAAACAGGGGGGTATCAAGTTTACGCGACGGCTACTTCAGACCTACAGCTAGCAGCGCAAAAAGCGGTAGTACGCAATTTACACGATTATGACGAGCGACACGGTTATAAAGGCGCACTTGGTTACTTATGGGATATTCCGAAACCAGAGTCTAAAGACGATAAAATACCCCAGTTATCGCTGAGCTTTGATGTCAGTAATCGCACGCAGCGAGCGATGTGGGATGACCCGTCGTTGATATCTGTATTAGAAGAAATTCCCTACATAAAACCGCTGATACCATCAGTGGTGAAAGTGGTAAACGAAAAGTCTATTGAGGTACTTTCCGTAGATGGTGAACTACGCACTGTAGAGTGGGATGGACTTGATTGGGCGCGAAAATACATAACGGATTTTAGGCAAGGCAGCGACCCAGAAACAGCTTCTGATGTTACTCGTGAAGGTGCTGTTATTTATATACGCGAGCAAGATGATGCTTGGCGTATCGCTCAAATTCCCGAAGTCAGCGGAGCATTTATTGCGCTTAATCCTGAAAATGGTGCAGTAGAAGCGGTTGTTGGTGGCTACAGTTTTTATCAAAGCCAATTTAATAGAGCCACGCAGGCTAAACGTCAGGTAGGCTCTAATATCAAACCTTTTGTTTACTCGGCAGCTATTGATAATGGCTATACGTTAGCGTCTATCATCAATGATGCACCCATTAACCAATGGAATGCGGCTACTGGTGTGGCCTGGCGCCCACAAAATTCACCGGCTGAATACGATGGCCCCATTCGCATGCGTAAGGCATTGGGTAAGTCGAAAAACGTGGTTTCTGTTAGATTACTGCGTGGTGTGGGGTTGCGTGAAACCGCTAATTATCTAACGCGCTTTGGATTTGATAAAGAAGACATACCATTGGATGAAACAGTATCGCTGGGTTCGAGTTCTCACACACCGTTAGAGGTGGTTCGTGCTATGTCGGTTATCGCCAACGGTGGATACCTTGTTAATCCTCATTTTATTGACAAGGTGCTCGACGAAAGTGGCAATCAACTATGGCAGGCTAACCCCGTGTGGGCCTGTAACCGTTGTGAAAATGAAAGTGATAATGTTAGCGCAGAGTCTATAGATGAGAACGACGTAGAAGCCTTGCTTGCTGCTGAATTTGGAGATGCATTACCAATTACCGGTGAAGCGGATGAAGAGCAAGAGAAAATCATCGCGCCACAGGTAATTACTCCACAGAATGCTTTCTTAGTTGCTGAAATGATGCGCACGGGCGTACGAGCAAACGGCAATTGGAATAAAAAAACATATTGGCTGGGAACTGGTTGGCGAGCGCGGAATATACTTCAGCGAACCGATATCGCAGGTAAAACGGGTACCACTAATGACTCAAGAGATACTTGGTTTAGCGGCTTTCACAAAGATATAGTAGCCACTGCTTGGGTTGGGTTTGACAATATGAGTAGACAGCTTGGTCGTGCAACTCGAAATCAAAACCTAATCAATAAGAACCCTGAAAAATTCAATTGGATTGGTAACGCATTAATAGGCACCGAAGATGGCGCTAAGGCAGCAGGCCCGGCTTGGATAAGATTCATGGAGTACGCTCTAGAAGATAAGCCCTATTCACCGCTTCCTATACCCGAAGATATTGTGCGTGTTCGCATTGATCGTACCAGTGGAAAGTTGACCAATCGCACAGACCATACGACACTATTCGAATATTTCTTGCAAGGAACCGAGCCTACTGTTTACGTTCGAGATGACGAAGTAGTAGATCCGGCCGAGCAAGATGAGAAAACGACGCCAGAGGCAGAAGAAATATTTTAACAAAAGGAAAGGGGTGAAATAACGATCCCTTTCAGGCTTTGGCTATTCACTTGTCTGAACCCACAACCGGAAAAATCATGTCAGAAGATTCACAGCGCTATCTTTATATTCCGCATTCCGGCCCCTCGTTGCTGGAAACGCCCTTGCTCAATAAAGGCAGTGCATTTACTGCACGAGAACGAGCTGCATTTAACTTAACGGGGTTAGTGCCGCCTCGTTACGAGAGTATTGATGAACAAGTAGAGCGCGCTTATATGCAGTACAGTAGCTTCGATGAAGCGCTGAATAAGCACATTTATCTACGCGCTATTCAAGATAATAACGAGACCCTGTTTTACCGCCTTATTCAAAAATATATCGACGAAATGATGCCGCTGATCTACACCCCGACGGTAGGTGATGCATGCGAACAGTTTTCTGATATTTATCGCAGTTCTCGCGGTTTGTTCGTGTCTTATGAAGAGCGCCATCAAATAGATGATATCGTGCGTAATGCCACTAAACGTAAAGTTAAAGTTATCGTAGTCACCGACGGCGAGCGTATCTTAGGTTTGGGTGACCAAGGTATTGGCGGAATGGGCATACCTATTGGAAAACTGTCTCTATATACGGCGTGTGGTGGTATAAGCCCTGCTTATACACTACCGGTAATGCTAGATGTGGGAACCAATAACGAAAAACTGTTGAACGACCCTATGTATATGGGTGCTCGTCACCCCCGTATCGAGCAAAAAGAATACGATGAGTTTGTCGACATGTTCATTCAAGCCGTTAAGCGCCGTTGGCCAGATGTGCTTATTCAATTTGAAGACTTCGCTCAGCCTAATGCAATGCCCCTGCTTAATCGCTACCGCAACGATGTTTGCTGTTTCAATGACGATATACAAGGAACTGCTGCAGTTACGCTGGGGACTATATTAGCGGCGTGCAGAACGAAACAACAAAAACTAAGCGACATGAAAGTTGTGTTTGTTGGGGCTGGCTCAGCAGGTTGTGGTATTGCTGAAATGCTTATTCAACAAATGGTTTTTGAGGGGTTAACCGACGAGCAAGCACGCAAGCAAGTGTTTATGATCGACCGGTTCGGTCTTTTAACTGAGGGTATGGAAGGCTTACGAGACTTCCAAGAAAAGCTGCAGCAAAAACGCGACGATTTGGCCGATTGGACATTTAGCGGTGACTACGCGTCTTTACTTGATGTTATGCACTGTGCCAAGCCCGACGTGCTTATTGGTGTATCTGGGCAACCAGGTTTGTTTACCGAGCAAATAATTCGTGCAATGAAGCAAAACTGCGAGCTGCCAATTATCTTTCCGCTCAGCAATCCATCTAGACAAGTTGAGGCACGTCCTGAGCAGGTTATTGAATGGACTGATGGCGAAGTCATTATCGCTACGGGAAGTCCGTTTAAACCTGTTGAGTATAATGGCAAAGTGTTCCCTATCGCCCAATGCAATAACTCTTATATTTTCCCGGGTATAGGATTAGGTGTTGTGGCGTCTAAAGCAAAGCTGATTAGCGATGAAATGTTGATGGCGGCGAGTAACGCGCTTGCTAAAGCGTCTCCATTAGTCAACACCGGTGAAGGCTCACTACTTCCTTCACTCGTGCAAATTGCAGAATTAAGCCGAGACATCGCCTTTGAGGTTGGTAAAGTTGCCATGCAACAAGGCTTAGCGCTTGAAATGCCTGAAGAGGCACTGCGCGCAAGTATCGAGCGAAACTTTTGGAAGGCCGAGTATCGCCCTTACAAGCGGGTGAGTATTTAACTCTCACGAGTATTTAAATGACGGAAAAGCAGGCGCAGAGCCTAATGCCAGTCAGTTAAGCTGACTGGCATTTTTCTTTTTAGCGGGGTACTTACTCTGTTTGGATTTAACACACCGCGGATATAACCTGTCCTCTCGCCGTGTCGGTAGCTCGTAGTAAGTGAGTTGATTGATAAGATTTTCATACAACACAGGCAGATTCCCTGGGCTTGTAAGGCCTGTTGTAAGAAGAAATGCAACCACTGCGCTTGAGCATCCGCTGAAGCTTAGCTGATTAGGCCAGATGCCTTTGTGTAGTGCAGCTTCAGTCATTGCCACTCGTATCAGGTTATAAGCCAGCAGTAATCCCCATAACTCCTGCTCAACCATATCAGGCCGCTTACTCCGAAGCGTGTATTCACTATTCAGTAGCGTCTGCTTCATCTCTCGATACCCTAATTCAATTTCCCAACGATGGCTGTATAAGTCTACAATCTCGTCACTGGGATAACACATGTCATCGGTAAGAGATGTAAGCATTCGACACTCTTTTCCTTTAATTTTCTTTGTAATTAATCGCGCTTCAAGCTCATTGGGAAGTGTGGGGAATTTCTTTCTCGCTTGAGATGTGGTTGTTAGTTTTACCCGTTTATCTACACGGCTATAGCTCTCTAATACATCAAACTGGAGGTCTTTTCTGGCGGGTATCATCCAGTGTCTTTCTTTTCCAGCGCTTTGCCACTGATGAAGCAATCCTAAGGAATAAAAGCCACGGTCAAACATGGTCAGTGAAAGATTAGGCGTATCGCTAATCAGCTGCTCTGCTAGCACCATCTCATTCGATTTGTATTTATCAAACGCACTGCTGATGAGTTGGTGGCTTGTCAGCTCCATCTGGCAGACCATGCGAATCTGAGGAAAGGCTGTATCACCATATTGTGTGCTACCAGAGCAATATTTTTCACGGTTCTCTGCGGTATCTGACGTTCGCCAAACGACACCATCGACACCAAGTAAATTCAAGCCGTTCCATGCTTCGAATTTATTCTGTTGATACCAATGTTTCGCCATCTATTTAAAAGACTGTTTAACGGCCTCAGTTCCCAAGCGCTGTCGCGCCTGAACCATAGCGCTTGGCGCTACGAGCGGTGCCTTACCGGGCAATGCAATATCCATCTTAGTAGCAATATTCTACACTGATTCTTGCCTAAAAAGACTCATTCCCATGACACACCACATCACCGACTCAAGCGGTGAGCGACGCTTTCCAACGGTTGCCACACCTGCTTCAACAAAGGCCTCGTCGATAATTGAAGAGTCTAAGAAAGTTGAGAGTTTTTCAAATGAGTGAAACTGGGTACTGGCATTGAAAGCAGTATCTAACGCTGTCTTGATATCCATAAATCCGATGGCGAATGCTCATCGGATTTTTACATCTATAAAAGATCGGTCAACCGATCGCTAAAATATTTCTTAACTGATCGGCATTAGCCATTTGGGTCGTGTCTCGTTACTTCAATATCTAAACACTGCGAGTCGGAGGAAGAGGATGGGTCTGTCGCTGTGACATCAATAACGTAGAAATTGCTTCCATCGCTGGCTCTGGGGAAGTCAACGTCAGGCGTAAAAACAAATGTTATATCACCAGTATTTTCGTCAATTGCAAATGATGAAGCGTCTTCTCCAGATATAGAATATGACAGGCTATCACCATCAGCATCTGATGCTGTTACGGTATATACGCTTCCAGAGAGTGTTTGCGGAAAAAACGCTTCTACGGATGAGGTTAGCACCGGAGGTCGGTTTGTTACGCTTTGAGAAGGTGGATCATCGCTGACACTTCCTCCTCCACAACTAATCAAAAACAGTGAGAGCCAAAAAAACGAAATGCAATTGAAATCTTTAATATTCATAGGGATTCTCGTCAGCAGTCATAAATAAATTACGACGCAAATTACAAATGGTTCAGAGCAATGCTGAAACTCTATGAGTGAGTAAAACGATTAAAAATTTGGATGGTCATCTCTCTGCTAATGAGTTCAAAATTTTAATGTCTGGTTTTGCCCCATCAGAAGACCGTCAATACTTAATTTTGTATTGGTAAATGGGTATTGAATTCTCATCCAGTTTTGCAAACGCATGACCGCTTGTGGATGTCACCTGCCCGTCAAAAACGCCTCCAATCTGCCCTCCATTCTGATTCACGTTGATGTCCCCGTCTGGGGTAGATGGATGATAATCTCCTGTGGACGAAACCGCGGGATGTTACTTCGGTGGTGGAGCTTTTGGGGACTTCGATGACTGAGGTGAGTCTGCCGTAGAAGATGAGCGTCTTGATCACCTGTTTCCAGTTATACTTTGTTTCTATTCGCATCTATTTTCACGTTTCCACTCAGTTTGTTTGCTTCATTTTAATCCTTGTCATGTGTTTTAGCTGGTTTCAAGTACAGCGCTACCCTCGTCAGTTATGGCGATTTTTTTTCGCATCAGCAACCCCTAATTCGATGTAGGGGAGCTCTTGGTAAGAAAGCCGGAAGTGTGAGCGCCGATACCGTCATCGGTGATTGACAGTGCCTGCACACGAAGGGGGTTGCGTCGGCCTTCGATTCGTTAACCGCTTCTTTAGTTTCTTGCTGCGGCGCTAAGTGCAACGTTTGTCTGGCATAGACTACCCATTTCATGAATTGTTGCCGTTTACACCACGTCGTAAAGTGCGCTGCGTGTTCGAAGCCAATAGCGCTAGCTAACTTCCCGAAGCATAATAACGGCCCAGCCGCATATAACTCTGCTACACCTTGCATGTACAATCGGCGGAACAAACGTGATAACACTCTGACCGGCAAGAAGAAGCCTTTTTTGCAGCCTTTCCATTGCTTAGCGTTATCAAAGCCACCACCAGGAAAAATGCAGTGCACATGCGGATGATGCGTCATGGCTGAGCCCTACGTGTACAGTACCATGGTGGTGCCAATCTCAGCGCCCAGATGTCGCTTGTCACCGGCAATGGTCAACAACGTGCGAGGCTTTGCTCACCCTTCAGATTCAACACAAAATAGAATGTCTGTTCAATCTGCCATTAACTTAGCTATTTCTCTGGTTAATAACGAGTTAAAACATAATGCTGCCTTACATTACGAACCCGGTGACGATTGCTATGTAAACGGTAACTTAACAGAGCTCAGTCAAGTATTTGTTAATCTACTTGTAAACGCGGTAAAGGCCATTGAAGAAAACGGTGTGATTGATATTGATATAGAAGAAACGAGTAACACTATACAGGTAAGAGTAAAGACAACGGCTGCGGAATTCCCGCTAAAAATATCGACAAGCTGTTTAAACCGTTTTTCACGACAAAAGAAATTGGCACCGGTACCGGGCTAAGCCTTGCAATAAGCCACGGTATTATTGAGAGCTATAACGGCAAAATAAGCATTGAAAGTCAGGTGGGCGAAGGCACTTGCTTTACTATTGCGCTGCCCAAGGTTCATTTGTACGTATTAGCACTTCAGCTAATTCCGCTGGACTGTTTATATTGGCAAATTCTTTTTCATCGCCTCTGTATTTTGCGGCGCTAGCACCAACAGCATTGATAACATTGCGTACCGACGGTGAAGGCTTTTGCATGACTAGCTCACTCAGTGTATTTGAGTTGCTAGCCGATATTGGTATCACTAAAGGTAAGTAATATTGCTCATAAAAATAAGCGCATTGATGTTGTTGTGATAGTTGGATGAGCGTAGTCAGGTTTTTGGGCTGTAAAAAAGGCATATCGACGGGAATGAATAAAGCATATTCCTCTACAGCTTGGCTTTGCGTCAAATAGTCCTCGCTTTCAAGGCAATGCGAATATGAGTGCGTTACTAACTCACAAATAGCCCGACCAGGCCCTAAACCTGTTGTATTTTCATGAACATCAGCAAAGCGACCACCCACTACAATATGGCGGTGTACCTGCGTGTGGTTCATTACGTCGCGTGCGGTTTGCAGCATACTGCGCCCCGCAACGGTGACCGTTGCCTTGTCTTGGCCCATGCGCGAGGAACGTCCGCCAGCCAGAATAAAGCCAAGGCAACGTTGCAACGGCGTTTTTGTATAAGGTTGAATACTTAAATCATCTAGCATGGGCGTTACCCTAGTAGACTTAGATTTTGGCGATTAAAACTTCGTTGAAACCCACACCCATACTCGCTCGGTATCAACACTGAAATCTTGCGCTGAATAATTTGCATATTTGACACCTAAATTGAACTTTTCAGCCACTTTAGTTGTGTACAAAAAGTTTATTTCATTACCAAAATCATCAATGGCAATGGCTGCCTCATCGGCGTCGAATTGATGGTAAATCGCAGTCCATTTACCTCCTGCAAACCTCGTTGAAATTGTGGCAGAAAAATCTTTCAGACCCTGAGTTGGCGTATTCAAAAATTGATCAGACCAACCATTGAATTTATGCAATGTGGATAAGGGAGTAGCAAAACCGTAGTTGCCGTCGTCAGAGCCAAGTACCTCGTACCCTAATTTCGCCGTAATGCCAGATACAACAGCACCGCCCTCAAGCAACGTGTACGTAGCATCGAAATCTGTAGTGTCGGTTTGCGCGCTTTGCGTTGCCACCTCTGCGGTATAAAGCCATTTAATAGTATCTGTTTTATAAGCACCCGCAAAACGCAGGCCGTAAGTATCAAGGGCGTTCTCAACATCGTTATCTATTTCGAGTAAATACGCATAGGCCGTTAATTTACCTATATTGTTGCTATAACTTACATTTAGAAAATGGTCCTTTGAATCAAAATCTGCGGCTTCTGCAAAAATACGATTGCGCTGATTAACATAAGCATAAAAGGCGTTGATGTTATCGCTCACTTTATAATTTACAGATATCCCATCAAAGGTTTGACGGTCTTGACGCCATGCAACGCTGCCAATAAAGCGGTGAGTGTCTAGTGCGATAACTTGCCGCCCTGCCTTTACCTTTATATTGTCGCTTCTGTATTGAATATAGGCTTGATCAAGCTCAGTCGTTTCGGGGTCTGCAATCACAGAATACTCACCAACATTATAACCTGTTGGCCCCACGGTATAGTCACCTTGGCCCAGCACTATTCTGCTGTCTTCCATTTCTACTTTAAATGAAAAGCCGTTGTACTCACCCGATTCAATACCGGCAAATGTACGTAATGTTAATGCATTTGCATCACGCAAGGCGTTGTCTTGAGAGGCACCTTCGTATCGTAAATATAGGTCTGCGCTTGCTTTAATGTCTGATAG
This sequence comes from Alteromonas sp. MB-3u-76, assembly GCF_002831605.1. Taxonomy (NCBI): domain Bacteria; kingdom Pseudomonadati; phylum Pseudomonadota; class Gammaproteobacteria; order Alteromonadales; family Alteromonadaceae; genus Alteromonas; species Alteromonas sp. MB-3u-76. The sequence goes on from NZ_CP025115.1 coordinate 462,583, forward strand.
CGCGTCGTACCATTCTGCTGCGTGGGCAATGGGGGTTAGTGCCGCTGTTAAACTGAATGCGATTATCGTCTTATTGATCATTTTTGCTGCAGTTTTCATAGTGAGTTCCTAAATTTTGTGTGTGAGAACCTGACCCGGACTCAAAGAGTCGAGCTAATTTATTGTTTTTATTGTCGATTGTATTTAAGTGCTATGCAGCGTCGCTATCTTTTGACGCGTTCTTTTGCTTTGTTTTTTTATAGTTTGAAACTGGCTCAACTTTTTTTTGCTTTTCGTACAAAAAGGTAAGCACCTCATGCCGGTAATGGTTGTATTCTGGGTTATCCGCCAGTACTAAACGGTCTCGAGGGCGAGGTAGATTGACCTCAAGAACTTCACCAATAGTGGCCGATGGCCCATTTGTCATCATTACGATGCGATCAGACAGCAACACCGCCTCATCCACATCATGTGTGATCATAATAACCGTGTTACCAAGTTCGGCGTGGATATCCATCAATGAGTCTTGTAAATGCGCGCGGGTAAGTGCATCTAACGCGCCAAAAGGCTCGTCCATCAGCAATACTTTTGGTTCCATGGCTAGGGCACGAGCAATACCTACCCGTTGCTTCATACCGCCCGAAATCTCTGACGGCAGCTTATCAAGTGCATGGGTCATATGAACGAGTTCAAGGTTATGCAAAATCCAATCGCGAATATCCTTTTTCGATTTACTTTTCTGCGTTTGTTTAACCGCGAGTTCCACGTTTTTATACACAGATAGCCACGGCAGTAGCGAATGATTTTGAAACACGACAGCACGTTCTGGACCGGGCTCTTTTACCTCGCATCCATCTAAAATAACACCACCATTTGTAGCCTGATGTAGGCCTGCAACAATATTTAATACTGTCGACTTACCGCAGCCTGAATGACCAATTAGCGAAATAAATTCACCCTTCTTTATTTTCAGATTTACGTCGGTAAGGGCGGTAAAAGGCCCTTTGGGCGTGGGGAAATCAATACCCACTTGTGATAGCTCTAAATGTTTGTTTTGCATAATTTATTCCTCTTGTAAGCGTTGCTCAATTATCGCAACACCGAGTTTTTATCCCAGCTTGCGAAGCGCTGAACAGCTAACATCAAACGATCGAGCATGAAGCCAATAATACCGATGGTAATAACTGCCACCATAATTCTTGCTAACGACTCAGAGCTACCATTTTGAAATTCATCCCACACAAACTTACCTAACCCCGGGTTTTGAGCCAGCATTTCAGCAGCGATAAGCACCATCCAGCCGATGCCTAGGGACAAACGCAGGCCTGTGAATATCATCGGAATAGACGCCGGCAACACAATTTTTTGTACATGCCTTAAAGGCGTTAATCGCAATACTTTACTCACGTTAACTAGGTCTGAATCGATATTGGATACACCTACCGCCGTATTGACCAACGTTGGCCATAAGCAGCACAAAGACACAGTGACTGCCGAGGTGATAAACGATTTTGAAAACATGGGGTCGTTGCTGACATAAAGGGCACTAACTACCATCGTTACCAACGGCAGCCAGGCCAAGGGAGAAACAGGTTTGAATATTTGAATGAGCGGATTCATCGCAGCATAAGCAGACTTACTGAGTCCGCACAAAATACCTGCCGGCACTGCTATTACGCTAGCAATAAAAAAGCCCACCATGACCGTGTACAAGCTAGTCAAAATTTGATCAAAAAAGGTTGGAGCACCGGTAAACTCGCGAATTTTAGGCACATAGCTTTCGTCTTGCGCCAAACGCTTCGCATTTCGTACCTCTTGGCGTTCATAGAAGGCTTCGGCTTTTTCTCGCTGCGCGTTGTGCTCGCTAACAAGCACAATACTCTGTTCCCATACCTGTGCAGGCCCTGGAAATTGCCCTAACGACGTATCAATAGATTTTGAAACACCATTCCAAACGGCTAAAAATAACAGTATACCGACCAATGGCATGAGCAATTTAGGTAGCATTGAAACAAGTTGAGTTATCTTGCTTTTGCCGTCTAGCTGGCCAATTTGGCTTATTGCCTGTACCGATTTACTCATGGTTGTGCCTCTTTGTGTATAGGTCAACACGGTTAAAGTACCGTGTCACCTTTAAGTCCAATTGAAAATTGCTCGAGATATCCATTTGGCTTCGTTCCATCAAACGTCACATTATCGATAAATTCAGTTTGCGGCGGTTTAAAACCAGTCTCAGAGGCAAAGTCGGGAAAGTCTGACGCTTTTGCTAAGCCATCCTTGATAAGCGTTTTTGCAGCCCTGGTGTAGATATCAGGTCGGTAGACATTTTTGGCCGTCTCTAAATACCAGTTATCAGATTTAGGCTCAGAAATTTGGCCCCAGCGACGCATTTGTGTGAGATACCAGATAGCATCGCTATAGTAGGGATACGTAGCGTTATGACGGAAAAATACGTTGAAGTCGGGTATGTCTCGCTTATCGCCTTTTTCATATTCGAAAGTGCCGGTCATACTGTTGGCGATAACTTCTTCGTCGGCACCTACATAGCTACTTTTCGCAAGCATTTTTACGGCTTCCGGCCTGTTGGCGTTATTATTGGCATCAAGCCACATAGCAGCACGGATCATCGCCTTTACCACGCGAATGTGAGTGTTTGGGTTTTCTTCTGCCCACTGACTGCTTACACCGAATACTTTTTCTGGGTTGTTTTTCCAGATTTCATAGTCGGTGATCACCGGCACACCGATGTCTTTAAATACCGCCTGCTGATTCCATGGTTCGCCCACGCAGTACCCATTAATTGTGCCAGCTTCCATTGTGGCAGGCATCTGAGGTGGTGGTGTTACAGATAGAAGTGCTTGGGCATCGATTTGACCTGAGGTATCTCCTTTATGCGGTGCGTAATAACCGGGATGAATTCCTCCTGCCGCTAACCAATAACGAAGTTCGTAATTATGCGTAGAAACCGGAAAAACCATACCCATTTTAAAAGGTTTGCCCGCTTCTTTATAACTGTCTACAACGGGTTTTAGGTAATCAGCTTTAATAGGGTGAACTGGCTTTCCATCTTCATGAGGAATCGCCTTTTTCATATCAGCCCACACATCGTTCGACACAGTAATGCCGTTGCCGTTTAAGTCCATGCTAAAAGCAGTGACAATATGAGACTGCGTACCATAACCAATAGTGGCGCCTAGTGGTTGCCCGGCTAACATATGCGCGCCATCAAGCTGACCATCTATTACTCTGTCTAACAGGACCTTCCAGTTTGCTTGCGCTTCCAATGTGACATACAGCCCTTCGTCTTCGAAGTATCCTTTCTCGTAAGCTACTGCCAGTGGTGCCATATCAGTCAGCTTAATAAATCCGAATTTAAGCTCTTCTTTTTCTGGCCATCCAAGTTCTTGCGCGTTCACAGTAGTAACCGATACCAACAGCGATACTGAAAATAATGCAGCTACTAAAGAGAGTGCACCGGCTGGTTTTCTGCGTTTTCTATTTACAATAATTGATAACATTTACTTTCCTTTAGCCAAAAAAAAACCTACCCGCTATGGATAACCGTGTTATCAATAGCGGGTAGGCTTCGTTGCCGAATGTTTCGTTACTAAGATGAAGTAACAAAACACTAAATTTTGTTTAAAAGCTTGCCCTAATAAAAAACAAGCATTATGGCGGAGCTTTCTGTGTGTGCGAAAAGTGAATTAAACACTTTTAATAACACCACCTACTTTATACTATTCACGTTTAGTGCCAAAAATATAAAGCTTTACTTTTCAATATCTTAGATTGTACACCTCTTTTTACACTCATTGGTTTGACTGAATTTAGTGCATTTGCTGCACAATAATCATCCGTTGCTTTTCTTTTCTTTTCTTTAAGGCAGTTCATTCAACTTTCAGCTAAAGATGTCTCTACTGACTTATTGTGCTCTCGTTCATTAGTTCTGCCGACACCGCTTGTCGCGCTGTTACCACCTCACCAATAATAACGAGTGCAGGACCGGCGACTACCGCATCAAGAACCCGTTGATAAATAGTTGTTATTGTCCCCGTTACCACCTGCTGCTCAGGGCAACATGCATTTTCTATTACCGCAACAGGTAACCCACTATCAATACCTTCGTCGATAAGCTTTTCAGAAAGTTGCTGCAACCGTTTAAGCCCCATGTAAATAACGGTTGTTTCATGTTTTGCACTGTTAGCAATAGCGGTCCAATCGGCCTGCTTTTCTGGGTTTTGAAATTGCGCAGTCATAAATTTGACCGACTGGGCAAACCGTCTATCGGTAAGGGGAATACCCGTATAGGCAGAAGCGCCCGAGGCGGCCGTGATCCCAGGCACAATGGCAAACTTTATGCCTGCATTGTGAAGCGCCATTGTTTCTTCACTAGTACGCGCAAAAATAGCAGGGTCGCCCCCTTTTAGTCTTACCACCCGCTTGCCTTCAAGGCCTAGTTCAACCAAGCGCTGACAAATCATAGTTTGTGGCATGCTGTGTTTACCGCACCGCTTACCCACAAACTCTTTACTTATATGCCGTGGTATACAGTCTAATACTGACTGGCTAACCAACCAATCAAACAGTACCACATCAGCAGTTTGTAAAAGACGGTGCGCTTTAAGGGTTAAAAGCTCGGCGTCACCGGGGCCGGCACCAACGATAAACACCTCGCCCCTGTGTTTTCTATTGCTTTGTGTAGCAGAAGGCGTAGAAGTATCAAAGCCCGTATCGCGATTGATAAATGCGCTTTGCATACGAAATAAGGCACTATGCAAAGCACCAGAGAAAGCATGTAATCGAGCGTTCATAAAAGGGTTTCCTTTGTCACCGACGTATTTGCCGATGTGTCATCATTGTTCGGTTTAGGTAATGTACTGGCTTTGTGATTAGCAGAAAGTAATGAAGCCAACTCCGTTTTACATGAACCGCAGTTAGTTCCACATTTAAGTGCAGTACCTAACCCGCTTACACTGTTGGTGCCCTGTTCAATCGCTGTAGTAATGGTTTTTTCGCGCACGCTGAAGCAACTGCACACAATCTTACCTAACATAAAAGCTTCGTCGGGTTGCTGATGCAATAGGCTGTTTATTTGAGCCTGCGTTAGCGCATCATCACTATTGAACATACTTTCTAGCCAATCGGTAGGAATAGACAGTGAAGATGTATTGAGCATGATACTCAACACCACTTTTCCTTTGTGTGTGGCGACTAATGAGCATTGATTTGCACATTGAAAGGTATACCACTGGGTATTGTGTGGTAACAGCGGTACAACATTATTTAACAGCTGCATTGGGGGAACTATGTCGGCGATTTGGGTGCACGATATACTGCCCGAGGTAGTATCAAGCCAGTAATAGCATGACGTTTTTATAACATCGATGAGCGCGCTTTCGCCAAACAAAACTCCCAATGTGGCGGCATCAAAAGGGGTAGCGCTGACCGCGCCGTGTTTCAACTCAGGCTGGCCCGATAACGCATCGTTTGCCCCGTTAAGAAGCGCACCCACTTTGCAATGCGATCCCCATGTAGCCGACCAATGAAAAGGGGCAAACAGCTCGCCCTTTCGCTGCCTGTCGTCAAGTTTAGCAGGCAATATAACCTTGATATCACCACTGCAAGCCGCGTGGAGCGCTACTAGCGAACCATCGCTAATACCTTTTCGTTTTGCGTCATCTGGATGAATGCTAAGCCAGGGTCGATCGATATGTTTAAGCAAACGCGACGCGCTGCCAGTGCGCGTCATGGTATGCCACTGATCGCGCACTCGCCCTGTATTAAGAATATAAGGGTACTGCGTGCAGGTTTGTTGTTCAGGCTTTTGAGGCGTTATAGCTATAAAACGGGCTTTACCGTCTTTGGTGTAATACTCACCATTTGCAAATAATCGTTCACGGCCTATGCGATGTGCAGATTCAAGAGGCCATTGCTGGGGCCGTAATGCGTCATACTCAGCTACCGTTAGCGTAGCTAGTGGACCTAAATCAAGCGCACGAGCGCCATTGTTATTTGCAGAGGTTAGCGCGCAGTGCTCATTAAATATTTGCTGAGGATGATGATAATTAAAGGCATCTTCAAACCCCATAGCGCGCGCCACCATGCTGATGATTTGCCAGTCGTGTTTTGCCTCGCCAATAGGGGCTAGCAAACCGCGCTGCCTGGAGATGCGTCGCTCAGAATTAGTTACGGTGCCGTTTTTCTCTGACCACCCCGTGGCGGGCAATACAATATCAGCGAAGCGCAGCGTATCATTTTTAGCCGCAGTCTCAGACACAATCACTAATTCGCAATGGGTCAGCGCCTTTTCTACTAAAGCTCTGTTTGGCATGCTTGCAACGGGATTAGTTGCCATTATCCACAAGCATTTAAGCTTGCCATCGGCAGCAGCCTGAAACATATCGACGGCTTTTAAACCCGGTTTGGTAATTAAATTTGGCGCCTGCCAAAACGTACTTACTGTTTGGTGATGCTCAGGGTCTTCAATATCCATATGCGCCGCTAGCATAGTCGATAAACCACCTACTTCTCGCCCGCCCATAGCGTTGGGTTGGCCGGTAATTGAAAACGGACCACACCCCTCTCGGCCTATTTTCCCGCTGGCTAAGTGGCAGTTTATAATAGCGTTTCCTTTATCAACACCAGTGGTAGACTGATTAATTCCCATCGAAAAGAAGCTAATGACGCGCGGTAATTCAACAAACCAATTGTACAGAGTATTTAAATAATCTTGTGGCACATCGCAAGCTTCAGATACGGCTTCCAGAGACCAGGATGACGCTGCTTTTAGTGCATCATCAAACCCATTTGTAGATGCCTCAATAAATGGGTTATCTAAGGCGTTATTGTCTGCTAAGAAATTAAGCAAACCGCAAAATAAGGCACTGTCTGAGCCTGGTCGAAGGGCTATATGTAAGTCTGCTAGCGTGTTGCTGTCGGTGCGACGAGGGTCGATAATTACCACCTTCATTGCAGGGTTTCTAAGTTTAGCGCGCTCAATACGCTGATAAAGCACGGGGTGAGTCCACGCCGCATTACTGCCTATCAAAATCAGTAAGTCAGTGTGCTCTAAATCGTCGTAGTTACAGGGCACAATATCTTCGCCAAAGGCGCGCTTATAGGCCACTACCGCCGATGACATACACAATCTCGAATTCGTATCGATATTAGCCGTGCCAATAAAGCCTTTCATCAACTTATTGGCCACGTAGTAATCTTCTGTCAGTAACTGACCCGAACCATATAATCCAATAGCATCAGGCCCATGCTGCTCAATAATTTGTGTTAAACGCCCAGCAATCTCCTTAGTTGCCGTGTCCCAAGTCGCTACTTGACCAAAAACAAGAGGTTGAGTTAAGCGCTTATGCTTATCAAGGGTTTCTAATAAGTGGGTGCCTTTAATACACAGTCGACCGTAATTTGCAGGGTGTTCAGGACTTCCCGTAAGTTGGCTTAACTGCCCTTGCATGCCGCCACGCTGAATAACATCGACGCCACAACCAACGCCACAGTACGGACACGTAGTTTGCAGCAACCTGTCGTCTTGACAAGTGTGGTTGGGTGGCGTTGGTGTAGGTGTTGTAGTCATAATCAATCTGATTGGTTAATGTGCTATAACGATGCGACTAAAACACGGTTTTGATCTACCCGTATTTCATATGGTTGTATGCTGACATCTTCCCGTTCTAGGCATTGTCCCGTGGCAAGCACGTAATGCTCTTTGTAAAGCGGTGATGCCACTACAATATTGCCTTGTAAAGTGCCCACAATACCGCGATACAAGACATTAGCTTGCCCAATCGGATCCCAATTGCTAACACCAAAATACTGAGTATTCCCTTCTACCTGAATTTTAAAAAGAGCGATTTGCTTGCCCTCAAGCAGTACACACACACCACTATTTGTGACAAGATCGTCGGTATGACACACATCGCTCCACGTTGTTAATACCTTAGCCTGAGCCTGCATAAACTTCTCCTAAATGATATCTACTGGAATGGCTTGGTGACCTGCGTATTTTTCGGCGCTGGTGGCAGGACGAATTTGATCTCTTTCGGTAACAAACTGAATGTTTGAGTCGGTTTCGTCGCTGTTTACAAACTGACGGAACCGTTTAAGCGCCTCAGGCGATTCAATAGTCGTTTTCCATTCGCACTGATAGCTGTCGGTAATATGTTGCATTTGAGCCTCAAGGTCGTCACAAATACCAAGCGAATCGTCGATAACCACCGACTTGAGGTAGTCCAACCCACCTTCAAGGTTCTCCATCCACACCGAGGTGCGCTGAAGCCGATCGGCAGTTTTTGTGTAAAACATCAGCACGCGGTCGATGTATTTCACCAGTGTTGCGTCATCTAAATCGGTGGCGAATAGGTCGGCATGGCGTGGCTTCATGCCACCATTACCACAAACGTAAAGGTTCCAACCGTTTTCCGTTGCAATTATGCCAATGTCTTTCCCTTGAGCCTCTGCGCATTCACGTGTACATCCCGATACTCCAAATTTAATTTTATGCGGTGCACGTAGCCCCTTATAGCGGTTTTCTAAATCAATAGCTTGGCCAACTGAGTCTTGCACACCAAACCTACACCACGTGCTGCCCACACAAGATTTAACTGTACGTAACGACTTCGCATAGGCATGTCCGGTCTCAAAACCACCGGCCACTAACTTTTGCCAAATTGCAGGGAGTTGCTCTACGCGTGCGCCAAATAAGTCAACGCGCTGACCGCCCGTAATTTTGGTGTAAAGGTTGTATTCTTTTGCAACTTCGCCCAATAAAATGAGCTTATCTGGAGTAATTTCACCGCCTGCAACCCGCGGCACAACAGAGTAAGTACCGTCTTTTTGCATGTTGCCCAAATACGTATCGTTAGTGTCTTGAAGTGGCTGGTGCGCCTGACGAAGAATATAATCGTTCCATACCGACGCAAATATCGATGCTGCGGCTGGTTTACAAATTTCGCAACCCAACCCTTTACCATGCTTATCAAGCAGCTCGTCAAACGTCTCAATATTTTCTACTTGAATAAGGTGATAGAGCTCTTGGCGAGTGTGATTGAAATGTTCGCAAATGGCTTTAGATACTTCTACGCCCCGTTTCTCTAGTTCGGCATCGACAACGTTTTGCAGTAATGCCGAACACCCTCCACAGCCTGTACTCGCTTTTGTGCACGACTTTATATCGCCTAGAGAGCTACTGCCGCTTTCGATAGCCTCGACAATATCGCCTTTAGATACGTTGTGACATGAACAAATAGTGGCGCTATCGCCAAGGGCATCGGCCCCTAACAAGGGCTTTTCCCCTGAGGAAGGCAATATCAGTGCCTCTGGCGCGTCGGGCAGCGCAATGTTGTTTAGGGCATATTGCAACAAAGTATCGTAATCGCTGGTATCGCCGATGAGCACCGCACCTATTACTTGGGTTTTGGTTTCATCTACAACAAGCTTTTTGTACACGCCTGCAGGTTGGTCGTGGTAGGTGTATACCAACGCCCCTGGGGTTTTGCCGTGAGCATCGCCAATAGACCCCACTTCAACACCCATTAGCTTGAGCTTGGTGCTCATATCCGCACCTGCAAATTCGCCCTCACTGTTGGTAAGACTTGCAACGGCGGCGCGAGCCATGGCGTACCCTGGCGCTACTAAGCCGTAAATACGATTTTCCCACAATGCGCATTCACCAATCGCGTACACGTTAGGATCGGAGGTTATACATTGATTATCGATAACGATACCGCCGCGCTCACCTACTACTAAATCAAATTCGCGGGCTAGCTGATCACTAGGTCGTATACCGGCAGAAAATAACACCATATCGGTTTCAAGGTGTGAACCATCAGAAAATTTCATTCGGTAGCGGCATTGCTCGCCGGCCTCGATAACTTCCGTGGCTTTTTGTGTATGTACTTGTACGCCGAGCGCTTCAATTTTATCTTTAAGCAGTGCCCCTCCCATTGCATCAAGCTGCACCGCCATTAACTGTGGTGCAAATTCAACCACATGTGTTTCTAGACCTGCTGATTTAAGCGCGTTTGCTGCTTCAAGCCCAAGTAAACCACCGCCCACAACAACGCCTATTTTACTTTGTGCTGCAGAGGCACTGATAGATTCAAGATCTTCAATGGTGCGATACACCAAACAATGTTCCTGCTCGTTGCCGGGAATAGGGGGCACAAAAGGGTAAGAACCTGTCGCCAGCACGAGTTTATCGTAGGGGTATGAAGTACCGTCTTTAGTTGTCACGACTTGATGGGTACGATCAATATTAGTTACCCACGCACCGGTAACTGCATTTACACCCCACTGCTGATACGTTTTTTCGTCGGTAAGCGCTAAATCGGCTGCAGTTTTACCCGTAAAGTACGACGATAGATAAACGCGGTCGTAAGCTAAACGGCCCTCTCCACTTAACACGGTAATATGATAGTCAGCTTTGCTGTTAATAAGTTGCTCAACAAAGTGATGGCCAACCATACCGTTGCCAATTATCACTATGCGTTGTTGCTGCTGTGAGGAAAGCGTCATCTCGTTCACCTTTATTTAAAGCAAAAAAAGCCCGCAACCATTCCTGGTTGCGGGCTTCATTGCCTGATTAAGTACTGTATTAATTGTGTTGTTACTCGATGATACATAGGTACCTAGTCGAGACTATGAAAACAATAATACAAATATAGTGCCAATGCTTTTCATCGCTATATTACAAAGACTTAGCCGTATAGCTTTGGCGTAGACCCAGTGATATCGCACCATTAGAAAGCAAAAAAGATTATTTATGGTGCATTAGCGTAGTACTGAATAACTCACTGCCTTTACGCAGCTGGAGCCGCTCGCTAAGTATAATGAACAACGAACACAACAATGAGCAATACCAGCAATACGCCAGACACGGTTTGCCATGCCCGCACTGGATGTTGCTCCATCAGGGGCAAGCTTTTACGGTAAGACGGATTAGGGTGATTTAAGTCGTATAGAAATTCAGACAAGCTCGGATAGCGTTTCGACGCTTTAGGATGACAAGCCCGTTTCAGCGCTTCGTCAACCCACATAGGGACAGCAACATTTCGTTGTAGCAGACTGATATAGCGCAATTTAAGTAGCCCTGCGTAGTTGCTCTTCTTGGCAACGTTACTGTTAAAGGGGTACTCGCCACTTAATAAAAAATATAAGACCACTGCTAAAGAAAATTGATCAGCGCTTTCATCAGGCCACAGCCCTACAAAGTATTCCGGAGCGGTGAACAATAGATCGCCAGGAATGCCAAGCTGCTCATCACTTTGCGAAACATGATAACCCGCTATGCTCGCGGCACCAAAGTCTACCAGTGTAATTTTACCGTTTTCATCAACCATGATGTTATCCGGTTTGATATCTTGATGAAGCACGTCTTGCCGATGCAGTGCCGTTAGGCCGCTAACGATTTGCGCACTCCAGTCTCGAACCTCAGAAAGAGAGACACTACCAACGTCGTCTCGATATTGGCGTAAACTTATTCCGGGTGTGTACGCCATGGCAATATAAAAGTAATGTCGTAAAAAAGGGGCCGTGTAATTTTTAAGGACATTGTCATGTTGGACGCGCGCACCAACCCATTCTTCTTTCACCACTTCATCTAAAAAGCTCTCGTTATCGTGCATCGACTTTGCAGGAATTTTTAACACTGCCTGATAATTGTGGAGATTATGCTTAGCAAGAAAAACCAGACTGCGTTCACTGGTATATAACTGCCGCTGTATTGTCCAATCGTCTATGACATCGTTTGATTTGGGCGTATCTAAAAAAGGAAGGAAGCCATTTGAGGCATAATGTACTTTCTCTTCCTTAGCAATGGATAGTACCTCAAGCAGCACTACAGTGACGTTATCGTCACAATCTGCATTCAGTGCTGCTTGCGCTATATGCTGTGCGCTCAAGTCGATATTAGGCGTATTATGCTGATGTATTGCGTACCATGTTTTTGGCGACAAGGTATCCGCTATGCCATCTGTCATTAATACAAACATATCGCTAGGCGCAAGCGTTCGGATCGCCATATCAATGCTTAAGTTAGGCCGAATACCGAGGGCATTACTTAAATAAGTATGTTTACCCTCCCCGGCTTCTCGATGTTGACAGGTGCAAGGCGTTACTTCACCGCGGTGTACGTGATAGATGCTGCTATCACCACAATGCAGTAACACCGCAGACTGTCCTTTCAAAATGACTGCACTAAAGGTACAGACATAGCCTTTATCAAGGTTTTCAAAATAAGGGCTTTGTTGGTTTTTTATGTAAAGCTCGGTGTTTATGGTACGCAGTACGTGTTGTGCCGCCCTCGACAAAGACCACACATTGCTCGTTCGTGAGAATTCACGAACGAACGTTTCAACGGCGAAGTTGCTTGCATAATGACTAACCTGACTACTACTTATTCCATCAGACACAACAGCGATAGCATCGAAATTTGCCGATAGCGAAAAATCAGGCACCACCACACAATGGTGGTCCTGATTAATCGGTTTTGTGCCTTTATTCGAAAAGGCACCATGGCGAAGGGTGATCACGGCTTATACTTTGTCATTCACTTTTGCTGCAAGCACCGTTTTGTTGCTAGCACCTGTAGCAATAACGCGTTTAGGGGCAGTGCGCACATGCGTAGAATAAATAGTCAAACCAGTAAACGCTAAGCCTCCCACTAAATTACCCAGTGCGGTAGGAATTTCATTCCAAATAAAGTAATCCATCACAGAGAACTCGCCACCCATAATTAAGCCGAACGGAAACAAAAACATGTTAACCACCGAATGCTCAAACCCCATGAAGAAGAACAGCATGATAGGCATCCACATAGCCAACACTTTACCGCTTACGTGAGTAGATATCATTGCACCAACAACACCAAGCGATACCATCCAGTTACACAACATGCCGCGAATAAAAATAGAAAACCAGCCCGCAACGCCGTGCTCTGCATACCCTAACGTTCTTGCTTCACCGATACCCGCCACCTTAGCGGCTATAGCACCACCATCAATGTTGTAGCCCATGGTAAATACAAACGACATCATAAATGCTACGCTCAGCGCACCTGCAAAGTTACCTAAAAACACCAACCCCCAGTTACGTAAAATCTGTGGCCATGTCACGCCAGGTCGTTTTGCCAACCAGGCTAGTGGAGTAAGCACAAAGACACCGGTAAGTAGGTCAAACCCCATGAGGTACAGCATACAAAAACCAACAGGGAAGAGTATTGCACCAATCAAAAACACCCCTGTTTGAACCGCTATGGTTATTGCAAAAACCGCGGCTAACGCCAAAATGGCCCCCGCCATAAAAGCGCGAATTAATGTGTCGCGAGTAGACATATATATTTTGGATTCGCCAGCATCAACCATCTTGGTTGCAAATTCAGAAGGAAGTAAATACGCCATGCTTGATCACCTTTTCTATTGATATTAATTCCTTAGAAACATTCTTTACCTAAATTTCAGGTACAAAAAAGCGCCCGCTCTTATTTCCTAGAAAATAAGTTGCGGACGCCTTTATCCGAATATTGTTCTTAAACAATCTGCATTGTTCACAAAAAGTAAAACAATATTGATGCCAATATTGAGGCACAAATCTTTAAATGAAATTCTCTTCTATAACAGGCAATTACTCAACGCTAAGAATAAATGTGTTCGATATACCCCCCATCGTTTGCACCTGTCTCGAGAAAAAGCGCACTAATTTGGAGCATTATGTAGTGCAATCTCTTTGCTTGCTTTTGTGAACAGTCCATTATTTCTAAGCAAGCTAGTAAATAGTGGCGTCCAGCTACTTACGTAGATTATATCGATGTGAATCCCTTGCAGTTTGATTGAAGGGAACAACATTTGCATATCCTATGTATCTCTTTTCTGGATACTTCACGATGGGCCATCATAGCGATATCACAAAGCGGTTTTTTTTATTAGCCAAGCATCAAGAAATACAGGCACTGCGACACTTATCATCAAATTGCAAAATAGTGAAAGCGGTAACGGAGATGATTCATCAACTGCAGCGCGAGCGCGGTATGAGCAATGTATTTCTATGTTCACGAGGTGAACGTTTTGCAACCCAAAGGGCACAACAAGAAACCGCAAGTGAGATGAGTGAGAAAACCCTTCGCAGCTTGCTTAACGCTTTATACCTATCTAATTCTGACAATGGACTTACCATGCGATTGGTTACTACCATTACATTTGCGTTGCAAGGTATAGACAACCTTAAGGATTTACGCAGCAAAGTGGCGATGCAGCAACTCACACCAACCGAATCGACCAATGCATTTTGTCGCCTAATTGCCGCGTTGATTGATGTGATTTTTGAAGCCGCCGACGTTGCAAACGATCCTGCTATCACTCGACTTTTAGTAGCGCTATTTAATTTTATTCAAGGTAAAGAGTATGCGGGACAAGAGCGCGCTTGTGGCGCAATTGGGTTCTCTTCGAGCCACTTCCAGCAATCTTTGTGCGATCGAATTACAGCACTGACAGACTCACAAAATCACTCGTTTGAGACGTTTAGTAAATTTGCCGATGACACAGAACTTTCTATGTGGCAGCAACAACTAGAAAGTGACCACGCCCAACACCTGAGCCGACTACGTAAAATGATTTGCGAGCTTGGCGAGACAGACACTTGCACCGCTGAGCTCAGCGAAATTTGGTATGACATAGCCACATTGCGAATTGACGCGATGCAAGACATAGAGGAACACATTACCGATAGGCTGATAGAAAAAGCAACACTTAGAATTGCTCAAGCCGAGGAGGAACTGCATAACAACGAACTGCTGATTGCTTCTTTAAATAGTAGTCCTTCCATTGAAGATACGCAAGTTTCAATGATTTACGATAGTACCGTTAGGGGTCTCTCGATGGCAGACACGAATAGTGAGGCAGGAATTACCTCAACATCACTCTCTGTAAACAAATCCTTTTACGATTTAATTCGTCAACAGGCTCAACACATTCAAGATATTGCTAATGAACTAAACGGAGCCAAACAAGCCCTAAATGAGCAAAAAGCAATTGATAGAGTAAAGCTACTATTGATGCAGCAAGGGAAGCTAAGTGAGAACCAGGCTTATAAAAAACTGCAAACTGCAGCAATGGAACAAAACATACGCATAGCCGAGTTAGCACAACGCATGCTCAACAACATCCGCTAATAAGCAGCTCTTAAGAAAAAACGTATGACAAAAAACATGACTCCACCCTCGTTGTTACGACTAGAAGACGCGGTCAAAATAATGGCGAATGCAGCAAAAACAAGCCCTGTAGAGCCAACTAAAGAATCGCTCAAATTACGTTACGCTGTAAATAGAATTGTAGCGAAGGATATTATTTCAGCAATAAACATACCTCTTAACGATAATGCTGCAATGGACGGCTACGCCCTCAAGGCCTCAAATTTAGCTGACGACAAAATATTTAAAGTTGCAGGCACTGCATACGCTGGTAATCCCTACACTAAACCGCTGGCGACTGGTGAGTGCGTGCGCATCATGACAGGTGCTGAAATTCCACCTAATGCTGATGCCGTGATAATGAAAGAGCGCGCTACAGTGACCAGCGACTCTGGTGTCAGTTTTACAGGTAAAGTGTCTTCAGGTGCGAATATCAGAAAGCGAGCAGAAGGTGTTGCTGCGGATTCTGCTGTAATTACAAAAGGCACTCGCCTTACTCCCCGTCATTTAGCGCTTATTGCATCTATAGGCGTCTCTAGCGTTGACGTCTTTAAAAAATTAACGGTGGGCGTATTTGCAACGGGTAATGAGTTAGTAGAGCCGGGTACCCCCTTACGGCCCGGGCAGAACTATGAAAGCAATCGAGTATCGGTATCATTGCTTTTAGAGCAACTTGGCGTCAATGTAATCGACTACGGAATTATTCCAGATGATCAGCATCAATTGCGCGAAACACTACGTAGTGCTGACGCTCGTTGCGATGTCGTAATAAGTAGTGGCGGAATCTCCGTAGGCGACGCTGACTATATGAAAGAGATAGTCAACCAAATGGGCAACATACTCTTTTGGAAAGTCGCTATAAAGCCAGGCAAACCTTTTACATTCGGCAGACTCACTCACTCGTGGTTTTGCGGTTTACCCGGAAACCCCGTTGCGGCTTTTGTTATTCTTGAACAACTAGTTTCTCAGTTTATTAAAGCACTACAGCAAACACATGGATTGGGCGTTCCCGTGTTCGACGCTATTGCCAATGTTGATATCGAGAAAACAACCGGAAGAGTAGACTGTCAGCGAGGATATTTTACGACATCGCAAGACGGGGTGTTGAAAGTAACGCCAAACGAACAACAAAGCTCGGCCGTATTACTATCGCTTACACAAGCGAATTGTTACATAGTGCTGGATCACGAATGTGATGGCGTTAAAAAAGGGCACAGCGTCAGAATTCAACCCTTTAGTAATGTTTAAATTGACGAGAAGCGCGAGTATAGTAAGTATTTAAGCTATTTACTACCCCTGTTACAGCTGTCTTTTTGACTAGCGAAGTTTGTTGGAATGTCGAATTGTGTCAGTTTTGTATGACGTGTTAGTTTGCAATGTTATGCGCAGATGGTCTATTGGTGCAGAAAATGGGAAATTAGAGCGCGAGTGCGTCCACCATGTAATAGCGTTTTAATTTCATTCTTGCAGTTAAGGGAACCTACGCCCCAAAGTTGAAGTCACGTTGAATATTGAATACTCGCCTTAAACGCTGTGCCCACGTCATGCGCTTGGCATGATAAGGCTTATCAGTTTGGGTATCTTCTTTATTAATAAGTTTAGGACTATCCCAGCCTCGCTGGGAAGCGGTGACTTGCGCTCGAAGGTTGCTATTGGGCGCGAATACGCCAAAAAATCGGGTTAAGTTAAGTCTTGGTGGTGGAATGAGTGCGGCTAGTTTGCCGATAAAGTCGATAGGGTGAAAGAATACATGAGTCGTACCGTCTCGATAGTGGGTGTCATATATGTACTTTATTATAGTGCGCAGTTACAGGTGAATCGAAGACAGCTTTAGCCTAATGCCTTTTTAATCGCTGTTACGCAACTTTAATTCCCCCACCGTGTAAACCTGTTGCCGAAGTGCAACATTTTCCCATCTCTTTTATTTTCACTCGTTCAAAAATGTTATTAAGGTATTGAAATTATTGGCTATTTTATTTTTGGCGCAATAATTGATAAGACACATACATAAGACGTTTACTGGTTACCGTTAGTCAACCAGCAAATAAAAAACAAATAGCCTAAGAATGAGCGAAAGCAAAGAAAAGCGTTGTGGATGAAGCTCCAACGTTCAACTATTTCAGCAGCGTTTCTAAGCTGCGGGCAATAAAAAAGGTACTTCTATGAATAAGTCTAAACTATCTTCTCTGGCACTCTTCAATAAGAGTATTAAGTATACAATCTACATGCCACTCGTTGTCGCTACCAGCGCAGTCTTGAGTGCATGTGGAGGTTCTTCTGACGATTCTTCTGATGTATCACCTACAACCACAGGCTTCTCTCTTGCCGTTTCTGATGCGCCAGTAGACAGTGCGTCAGAAGTTGTGGTTGTGTTCGATGAGGTTGAGCTTACTGGTGACGGAGCGCCCATTAGATTTGATGTACAAGACGAGAATGGAGATCCTCGCAGCATTGACTTATTAACGTTGCCCGGCAGTCAATTTGAGACCATTGTTGCAGAAACAGCGATTCCTACAGGCGCTTACAGCCAGCTAAGGCTTAGCGTAACGTCAGACTCGTATATCGTGACAGAAGAGGGCACATTTCCTATTCGTGTCCCTAGTGGTGAATTGAAGCTCGATGGTTTCACCGCTCAGCCAGGTTTTGACGCCGCCTACACCGTAGAGTTTGATTTAAGAAAAAGTTTGGTCGATCCAGTCGGACAGCCTGTCATTATGCTGAAGCCAAGGGGCGTACGGCTAGTTCTTAACGATGATGTTGGGACATTGGAAGGAAGCATAACCCCAACATTACTCGACGATGAACAATGTGCATCAAAAATGGATTTGTTTACGGGCAATGCCGTTTATCTCTACGAAGGCGAACAGAGCTCAATCAATAGCTTAGGCGACGATGCGGATGAAGGTGCAGATGACAGCGAAGTGCGTCCATTTGCTATTGTGCCAGTTACCTATGACGACGTTACGCAGGCATATAATTTTACAGCAGGTTTTGTTCCCCAGGGCGAGTATACCGCAAGCTTTTCGTGCTCGGCTTTATTTGACGAGCCGGAAACTGATGAAGATGAAGTAGACGGTTTCTCTCTCCAGACCCTCGATATTACAACTGTGGTTGCAGGTGAAACTACTACGCTCGACATAGAATAGCCCTAAAAAGGCTTTAATGGTTTGCGTGCAAAGGACTGTGCGCCTTTTATGTCAGTAAGCCTGAAACCTTGTTTGTTGGTCGAAGGGATTGAGCTTTAGAGCTTTAAAAGTTGTTTTTAACTATCAACAAGTACGTTAATACACCTACTGCCGTTAAGCTGCGAGTAGGTCACAACCACTATGATAAGGAGAAGCAATGTCGACATCAGACAACTACAGCCCACCGAAAGTATGGTCGCAAGATGAAGATGATGGTAATAAATGGGCCAGTATCAATCGTCCTGTTTCTGGCGCGACTCACGACAAAGAACGTGAAACAGGCAATCATGGTTTTCAACTTTATTCTTTAGCCACGCCCAACGGACAGAAAGTCACCATTATGCTGGAAGAGTTGTTGGCGGCTGGTGTCAGTAACGCAGAGTATGACGCTTGGTTAATTAATATCGGTGAGGGCGATCAATTTTCTTCAGGCTTTGTGGACGTAAACCCAAACAGTAAAATTCCCGCGTTAGTAGACACAACGACAACGCCGGAAACAAAGCTCTTTGAATCGGGCTCTATATTGATGTATCTGGCCGACAAGTTCGATATGTTTATACCCAAAGAGTCCCATGAAAAAGTGGAGTGCATGAACTGGCTGTTTTGGCAGGTGGGCAGCGCGCCTTATCTCGGTGGCGGGTTTGGTCACTTTTATAGTTACGCGCCATATCCAATGGAATACCCGATTAACCGTTTTACCATGGAAACGAAGCGACAGCTTGATGTGTTAGACAAGCATTTGGCTAATAATGAATATATGGCAGGAAGTGAGTACAGTATTGCAGATATAGCTATCTGGCCATGGTACGGGAACCTTGTACTGGGCAATTTGTACGATGCTGCTACATTCCTTAAAGTTCATGAGTATCAGCATTTGCTCAACTGGGCTCAAAAAATAGAACAGCGAGCGGCCGTAAAGAGGGGGCGTATTGTCAACAAAACCTGGGGCGAGGACGGACAGTTAGCAAACCGCCACAGCGCAACAGATGTGGATAACGCATTAAAACAGTAGTACTAACTATCGTTTAGAGTATAAAGGTCAAGCGCATTCTGTAATAAATAAGCGCCGCTTGCTAAATAAGCGTCGCTTGCTAAATGAGCGCCGCTAGCTAGATAAGCGTCGCTTGGCTTTTGTAATATGCGCGTTTAAGGGGAGTAAGGTCCCAGTCTTTGAGCTCAACCTCAAAAGAAAAGTCTCCCACATCTCCCTGCCAGTTTTGGTCGGGTTCGGCAGGCCAAGTTTTCATAAATACAAACTTTCCTCGCAAACAGTGCAGTACGTCCACCGACTCTTCTCCAGAGGATGAATGGTAACGTGTTTCGCTTATCACGCTGCCTTCTTGGCAAGGCGAATCAAAAAATATAAACCCTCTGAAGCGACCTGCATCGCTAATGGTAACAAGGGCGGCATATTTATCGTTGCTATACACTTTGCGTATTGCCGGCAATTCACCTTCTACATACTTAATTTGCAGCCTAAGTGCTTCGTTATACCACTCCCATCCTTGACTACCCATGTAGGTGAGCTCTTCCTTTTTGCTGTGGGCACGCCAAACAGTCTGGTAGGAATATGCAGCACTGATAATTATTGTGGCAACAATAAATAAAAAGGTCGCAATTAATAGCGTTCGAGATGTGTTGAGGCGCATAAACTAACAGCCCTTTAATAGCGTTATGATTTTGATAATCAAATAGTCATTACGTTAACCGCATAAAGACGGTTTGCCACGAGCAAAAGCTAAAGGGAATTTAATTAACGTGGTAAAGAAAACCGAGGGACTAGCCCTCGGTACGAATTCAACATTGTGCCTATTGTCGTTCTTGTATTCGCCGCATAATCAGTGTTTAGATTATTGGGTTGCGGCTATGGCATAAACGTGAAGTCTAATTGCTTGCAGCGCACGGTCTTTCCACGGTAAGGAATAAGAAGTTTTCTGACCGTCAGACCGTGATTCGGAAGCAGAAGAGTTGTAGGCAAAAATACCTGTATCGTTTAACGAAACAAAGCCATGGATAAGAGCCAATATGTGGCTTGCACTTGCACTGCCTTTCTCTGGAGTTGGAAACTTTTTATGTATGGGAAGTGTCAGTGACGAAAGTTTGTGTGTAATTTGATTAAATGCCGTAGCTGCTTCTTCGGATGGTGTGCATTCATGTGCAGTTGGGTTGAATACAAGTCGATAGTAAGCATTATGAGTCACTGAGAAATCGAGTAGCCGTTCGCTTGCTTCAAGAATTTTATCGGAATCTGTTTTCCCGGTTACTCCCTCTATTTCATTAAGCAGTAACTCACAGCTTTTTATGTAAAGTGCATTGAGTAAACCTTGCTTACCTTTGAAGTGACTATAAATTCCAATAGTTGATAGCCCAGCTCCCTGGGCTACTGTTCTTACGCTAAGTGCCTCTAAACCGCGTTCTTCAAATAAGGCTGTGGCAGCCGCTACAATTTTTTCTTTGTTGTGCATAAAAGCAAACCATCCAATAAACAGTGGGATACAAATCGACAAGTAATGTCATAACACAGTTATGGTTATAGGATGGAATTTTAAGGTTTGCCTTTTTTGAAGTATTGGTAAGCTTTACTAAGCATCAGTTCGTCATTTTACACAGATAGCGTAAATACTTTTGAATTGCGCTGGAAATTATAAAGCTCCTTTTTAACTTCCGGTAATGCACTTATATCAGCTGGCTCAAACCCTTGTTCTAAAAACCAATGAGCAGTAACCGTGGTGAGAACGAATATACTGTTAATACCGGCTTCTTTGGCTCGTGAACGTACCTCTTCGAGTATCCGTTCTCCTCGGTTTTTACCGCGGTAGTCTGGATGGGTTGCCACACACGCAAGCTCTGCACATTCATCTTCTGGATATAAATATAGTGCGGCACACGCGATAATCATTCCATCTCTTACAATGATAATGAATTGGTTAATTTCGTTTTCTAAGCGCTCTCGAGAGCGTTTTACAAGTACGCCACTGTCTTCTAGCGGTTTGATGAGATTAAGTATGCCGCCTACATCGTCTATGGTAGCTGCGCGCAACTGCTCATAGTGGTGCTCCATAACCAAAGAACCCGTACCGTCTCGGGTAAATAGTTCCTGAAGCAACGCGCCGTCATTTTCGTAGCTGATGCAATGGGCTCTCGGTACACCGGCTGAGACGCTGGTGGTTAACGCGCTCAGCACAGTTTGCTCTGTGGTTATATCGCCACTCATTATCATTTTTTCTAGCTGAGGACGTTCTATAGTACGAAGTAGCTTTCCGCTGCTGTTATACACACCATCATAGTTTGAAAACACGATAAGCTTATCGGCTTTTAGCGTAATCGCTGCCTGAGTTGCCACATCTTCATGAGATAAGTTAAAGACTTCTCCCGTCGATGAGTACCCCATTGGTGAAAGCAGCACGATAGAACCGTCGTTTAAATGATCATTAATGCCAGTAATATCGATTCGTCGTACTTGGCCTGTGTTTTCAAAGTCGACTCCGTTGCGAACGCCCATGGGCTTAGCAACGACTAAATTTCCTGAGCAAACACGAATTTGCGCCCCGTGCATTGGTGAATTGGGTAACCCCATGGTGAGAAGGGCTTCTACCTGAGAGCGTACCGAGCCTGCAGCATCTTTAACGCATTCAAGGGTTTGTTTGTCAGTAATACGTACGCCTTGTTCAAAGCGGCTTTCGATATTTCTGAGGGCCACACGCTGGTCTATTTGAGGCCTTGCACCATGCACCACAACAACCCTAACCCCTAAGCTGTTTAATAGTGCAATATCGTGAATAATATTTGGAAAATTTGGATGTTCGATGGCTTCGCCACCGAACATCAATACAAAGGTCTTTCCCTGGTGAGCATTTATATAAGGCAACGAACTGCGAAACAGTTTTATGCCATCGTGATGCGCTAATACCATGTAAGTATTTTCCTTTACCCTTGATTGTCCAAACTTTCTAGCTCTTTATACAGTGCTTTTGTTACTGTTTCTTTGCTGGTTCCACCTAAAATATTGCGTTGATTTACGCCGTACTCTAATTGGAGCTCTGGATAGACATCTTCCTCAATCTTGTCGCATATTTCGCGTAAGTCAGCTAACGGAAGATCTTCAATAGCACAGCCATTATCAATAGCTTTAAGCACTACGCGGCCTGCAATATCGTGCCCAGTTCTGAACGGCACACCTTTACCCACCAAGTAATCGGCAAGCTCAGTGGCATTTGAAAAGCCCTGGGTTGCAGCAAAGCGACAGCGCTCTTCGTTTAGTTGCAACGAGTCGAGCACTTCACTAGCGATGCATAGACAAATGTGCCACTGATTTACAGCATCTATAGCGCCTTCTTTGTCTTCCTGCATGTCTTTATTGTAGGCAAGAGGTAGACCTTTCATGGTAACCAGTAATGCTTGAAGTGAGCCAAATACGCGACCGCACTTGCCGCGCATTAACTCTAGCGCATCTGGGTTTTTCTTCTGTGGCATAAGCGACGAGCCTGATGTCACGCTATCGCCTAATTGCAGGAAACCTGCTTCACCTGAGTTGTAGAAAATCATATCTTCCGCCAGGCGAGATAAGTGCATCATGCTAGTGCTTGCAACAAACAAAAGCTCAAGTACAAAGTCTCTATCAGATACCGCATCAAGACTGTTAAGGCACGGAGAATCGAAGCCCAATTCGTCAGCAATGGCGTGTCTGTCTACCGGGAAGGTGGTTCCGGCTAATGCCCCAGAGCCAAGAGGACACTGGTTCATGCGCGTTTTTAAGTCGTCAAGACGGCTTAAATCACGCTTTAGCATTTCAACATAAGCTAAACACCAGTGCGCAAAGTGAATAGGCTGTGCCCGCTGTAAATGAGTATAGCCTGGAATAATGGCTTCTTGGTGTCGGCTTGCTGCATTGAGCAGCGACTTGATCACACCAAGCACATCAGTGCGAAGTGAGGCGATGTGCTCGCGCACCCACAGGCGAAAATCGGTGGCTACCTGATCGTTTCGGCTGCGTCCAGTATGCAATTTTCTGCCAATGTCACCTAACTTTTCGATAAGCGCAGCTTCAACAAAACTGTGAATATCTTCTTCATCAGAGGCATCAAAATCTAACTCACCGGCATCAGCTTTTGCCTTAAGCTCAACAAGCGCAGCTTCTAACTGCTGCTGCTCGTCTTGAGATAAAACGCCCGCCTTTTGTAAGGCTCGAGACCAGCTAATTGAGCCTTGTATATCTTGGCTTGCCATTACACGGTCGAACGGCAATGAGTCGTTCACCTGTTTAAACATACTGCTTGCACCGGATTCAAACCGGCCACCCCACAACGCCATGTGATACTCCTATTATTAACCTTGGTTTTTTAATGCTTCAATGCGACTTGAAAGACTGAATAGGCGAATAAACCCTTCAGCGTGCTTCTGGTCGTAAACATCATCGGCACCAAAGGTAGCAAAGTCTTCAGAGTACAGGCTGTTCGGCGAGCGGCGCTGCGTAACAGTGGCTTGACCCTTATATAGCTTCACAACGATATCGCCAGTAACTTTTTGAGCGAAAGAAGCAGCACCGGCAAGTAACGCATCGTTAAGTGCAGTAAACCAGCGGCCGTCGTACATTACATGGGAAAACTCTAGGCCAATTTGCTCGCGGTATTTAAGCGCGGCTTTATCAAGAACCATGGTTTCAAGGGCTTTATATGCCTTAAGTAATACAGTGCCCCCTGGAGTTTCATAGCAGCCACGAGACTTCATACCTACCAAACGATTTTCTACAATATCAATACGTCCTACGCCATGAGCTGCAGCGACATTGTTAAGTTTTACCAACGCTTGGTAAGGAGAGAGTGCTTCGCCGTCAACATGCGTTAATCTGCCCTCGTTGAAAGATAGGCTTACGCGTTCAGGTTTATCAGGTGCATCTTCTGGATCTACTGTCATAGTCCACACACCTTTTGTGGGCTCCTGCCACGGATCTTCTAGCTCGCCGCCTTCGTGAGAAATATGCCATGCGTTTGCGTCACGGCTATAAATTTTGGTGGCTGAGGCCGTTGTAGCTATGTTGCGCTCGGCAAGGTAATCAAGTAAATCTTCACGGCTTACCATGTCCCATTCGCGCCAAGGTGCTATTACGGTTAAGTCAGGGGCTAAGGCTGCAAATGTGCTTTCGAAACGCACCTGGTCGTTACCTTTACCGGTACAGCCATGGCAAAGTGCGTCCGCACCTACTTTTCGAGCCACTTCTACTTGGGCTTTAGCTATTACGGGACGCGCCATAGAGGTTCCTAGAAGGTATTCACCCTCATAAACAGCACCTGTAGTGATGGTAGGAAATATATAGTCGTTAACAAATTCTTCTTTCAAATCGACAATGTGACATTCACTGGCACCAGAGGCGATAGCTTTTTCATGTAAGCCTTCTAGCTCATCGTCACCTTGACCAACGTCAGCGGCAAACGCCACCACTTCACAGTTATAGTTTTCTTTTAACCATGGAATAATTGCTGAGGTATCAAGGCCGCCTGAATACGCCAGTACGATTTTTTTAACATTTTGCATCTAAGTGAATCCTCTTAGGCACTGAGTAATTGAGTAAGGATGGCATTTTGGCCATGCATTCTGTTTTCGGCTTGCTGCATTAATAACGATTTATCGCTATCAATGAGAGAGCCGGTGATTTCTAAGTCGCGATGGGCTGGTTGGCAATGCATAACATAGCTTGCTCCCGAGGCCTCCATTAAGGCTTCGTTGACTTGATAAGGCATGAAAGTCGCTTTAATGTCTTCAAGCGGCGTATCGTCACCCATCGACAGCCATGTATCGGTATAGATAACATCAGCTCCATTTGCCGCCTCTAACTCTTGGCTCTCAACAATGGTTGCGCCGGTTTTAGCTGCTAATGTTTTTGCGTGAGCAACAACGTCGGCATCGGCTTCGTGTCCTTTCGGTGTAATAACAACTTGGTTGCAACCTAAAAGTGCACCAACAATCAAAAGCGAGTGCGTTACATTGTTACCGTCGCCTATGTAAGCCATAGTCAGACCTTTAGTTTTGCCAAAGCGCTCAAACATTGTAAGGTAATCGGCTAGGCCCTGACACGGGTGATATTTATCGCAAAGTGCATTAACCACAGGTACGTTTGCCGCTTCGGCATAAGTCTCTAAGGTAGTGTGAGAAAATACACGCGCTACGATAGCATCAGCCCAGCATGCAAGATTGGCTGCGGTATCTACGGAATCTTCACGACCAGCTAGTTTACCCGACTGCACATCGAGATATACCATGTGGCCGCCTAGCTTATTAATGCCAATATCAAAGCTCACTCTGGTACGAAGCGACGGTTTCTCAAAAAGCGCAACAATCGACTTGCCTTTGAGCACGTTGCTATAACTTGCTGGGGCTTGTTTTATTTCCACTGCAAGTTGAAGTAACTTTTCCATTGCCTCTGGTGTCCAATTGGCAAAGGTTAATAAATCCTGTTTCATTCTGTGTCTCCTGAGACGCCTTATACTGGCGCTATCTCGTTGGGTAAAATTTGTGTACCCGTATTTTTATTGAGTATGTCTGCTATGTCGGCGGTCCAGCTCGCAATATATACCGCACGGGCTAGCGTTTGAGCTGACTGCAAAGCCGCATCTACTTTCACCTTCATGCCATCAGTTATCACGCCGTTATTCGCGTGTTGCGTAATGGCATGTGCATCTAAAGCTGGAATGAGTGCTTTGTTAGCATCAAGCACTCCATCAACGTTGGATAGCAGCAACAGCTCGGCGTCGAGTAATTCGGCAATGACTGTTGCGGCTTGATCGGCGTTAATATTGAGCAGTCGTCCCTGTGCACTTGAACCTATTGAACTAATAACCGGAAGGACAGACTGGGCCAATATGCTTTTTAGAAACGTGGCATCAGCAGTTGCAGGTGCGCCAACGGCACCGTATTTGTCTGCCAACGGCTTACACACCACCATATTGCCATCAAGAAGGGATAAGCCAACAGGTGTTAACCCTGTTGCCAAAGCGGCTGCACATAGTTGCTTGTTGGCCGAGCCTGCCAATGCACCACAAATGTAAGGCATGTGCTCATCTGGCGTTACCCTAAGCCCGTCTATCTTAGTACTGCTTAACCCAAGACTTGCCATAAGTGTCTCAACTAATGGTCCACCGCCGTGCACCACCACAACGTGTCGACTTTTTTGTACTTCCTTTATACTCAAAAATAATCGTGTCATTGCTGGCGCGTCATCTAACAATGCGCCGCCAACTTTTATGACAATGGGGGAACGGCTCATAGTACTAACCCTGTTTCTACTGGCTGTTTGGTCATAATGTTCACGCACTGAATAGCCTGCGACGCAGCGCCTTTCATTACGTTGTCAATTGCTGAAGTGATAACGGCATAGCCTGAAGCCTCATCAAGCTTCCAATGCAAATCGACGAACGGCGAGTGCGCAACATCATCGATTTTCGGGAAGCTGTTGCGCAAACGAACAATAGGCTTATCAGCATAGGCAGCTTTATACACTTCATCAAGTTGGGCTTGCTTTATGCCAGGTTTCACTTTCACAGTGATGGTAGCAAGAATACCGCGCTTAAAATTACCTAAGTGGGGAGTGAATATAACAGGCGTGCCTAAATAGGCTTCAATTTCTGGGGTATGACGATGACCTAGCACGCCATAAGCGTGCAAACTGACTTCAAAAAAGCTGGTGGTTAAATTCGCTTTTCTACCCGCACCCGACACACCCGATACGGCATTAATAACAGGGCGTACCGCTTTGTCTAGCAACTGGTTTTCACACAGAGGCTTGAGTGCCGTTAAGCTGGCCGTTGGGTAGCAGCCTGGCACCGCGATAATTTTTGCCGGCTGAATATCTGAACAATACCATTCGGCTAAGCCGTAAACCGCTTGTTCTAAGCTGTCTTTTTGTAAATGAGGAAATCCATAAAAATCTTCGAACACCTGGGTGTCTTTTAGCCTGAATGCACCTGATAAATCGAGCACCTTTGCGGAACCCGAAGTGAGTATGGGCATCCAGTCGTGGCTTGCCTCATGGGGAGTAGCCAAAAATATAAAGTCCACACTATTAGCCAGCGTCTCTAGTACTTCATCGTTAATAGGAAGCAGAGTTGCGTCGACGTGGGCGAGGTTTCCATGCAGTTCACCAATAGACTTATGTGCATCGGCGCTGTTTGATGAAACATATGTACCCTTGAGCACGAGTTCAGGGTGCTGCTGAACTAATTGGACAAGTTGTGCCCCTGTGTAACCACTGGCACCAATAATT
Organism: Alteromonas sp. MB-3u-76; assembly: GCF_002831605.1. Lineage (NCBI taxonomy): Bacteria > Pseudomonadati > Pseudomonadota > Gammaproteobacteria > Alteromonadales > Alteromonadaceae > Alteromonas > Alteromonas sp. MB-3u-76. Next base: position 490,196 of record NZ_CP025115.1, read on the forward strand.
GAAACGTTATACATAATAAATTTATTCAAAATAAAGGAAAAAAATCACTTTTTACCTTTGTAAACTGATTGGGCGTCTATTGCCTAACCTCGACCACATTACAAAGGTAAAAAGTGTGCTACTGCAAAAGCATAGATTAGAACGAGTGTCGTCGCTCGCTATGCAACGTGTAGCTAGCCAGGGGGGAGGTAAACTTTGTTACGCGGTTTGCCTTAAAAAACACCACGTGAGTTGATGTTGTCATCATTAATTCCTGTCTTACGTCACTTTTAAAAAAGTGCGTATGCTTTAACCGTGGATAAGTGTACCTATTTTGAATTTATATGCAATATTAATGTATAAATATTTTATTTTTATTCATCTTACGACCCGAAAGAGCAGGTAGATAAGCTAATTCATATATTACATTGCAAACTGTTACAGATGTTTGACAACTTTTCACGCCCTTATGAATATTTATACAAAAATAACTTTGCTGAATTTTGCTTCTTAAACATGCAAGTACGCTGTACACTTTCTATGGAGTAATGAACGCAGTTAAACCGTTTTTCAAAATAAAAGGCAAATCTGGTAATGAGTAAGCTAACACTGGCGCTAGTGGCCCATGATCACAAGAAACCTGAATTATTGGTTTGGGCTAAACAACATCAAAACGTATTAGAGCAGTGTCATCTGGTTGCTACTGGAACAACCGGAGGCTTAGTAGCCGATGAAACCGGGCTTGAGGTACAGCGTTTTAAAAGTGGGCCTTTAGGTGGCGACCAGCAAATTGGCGCGCTAATCGCAGAAAATAAACTCGATGCATTATTCTTCTTTTGGGACCCGCTAAATGCAGCCCCTCACGATCCTGATGTGAAAGCTCTGCTGAGGTTATGCTCGGTTTGGAATGTGCCTGTGGCCTGTACACCGGCAACTGCTGATTTAATCATTACTTCCCCGCTGTTTCTATCACCCGATTACAAACCAGTGAAGCCAAGTTTTTAGGCAGCAAAACGTTAAATAGCCGAGCGTTAACTCGGCTACTTGCTTTTTACTTTCAATAATTTAAATGAAGTCTGAAAAGTACGGGTGCCATGCAGTTAGTTTAGTAACTCCATCAATCCTCGGGCTTCTCGTCTATTGCTTTTTAACGCATTTTTTTGGTCGTCGGTTAAAACCGCAAGCATAGCTTTTTTAGATTTAACCTTGTCTAAAGCTGCAGAAACTAATTCATCCTCATATTGAGCGGCAATCGCGAGGAACGCTTCCTCAGTAAAGTTATCACTTTTTATCAACTCACGCTGAGCGTGTTTAAATGCTTTAAACGTTTCTCGATGTAAGGCGCGGTTTTCTTTTTGCGTCTCACGAATATCAGCTATCGCCGCTTTTTGTTCTTCTGAGAGTGTAATGTTATCAAAGAATTCAATGTCCATATTTTGCGCTGGTCTATAAGGAAAATCATGAGCAAAATCATGAGCAGACCCGCGTCTTTGCCCTTCATAACTGTCGTGACGCTCTTGGTAAGAGCCACCACGCCTTTCACGGGCACTAGTAAGCATTTCCTGTCGCATATCCTCTCGCTTTTCTTTGAACGCTTGATGACGCTGATTGAGTGTCGCCTGTTGCTCAGCGGTCAATACATTAAATATATCGTGTTATAGCGCGGCCACTGCGAGGTGCTTTTTCGTCTGCTTGGCAATGCGCTGCTTAATAATTTCGATAAGCTCTGCGTCGGTTGCCTCAACAAGCGCCTGCCTATCAAACCCATTGTGTTTTCTATCTTCCTTTCTTGCTCTTCTAGAGTTCGCTGTCTCTTCTTTAAAGGTTGCAATGAGTGACTTAACTTCGTCTTTTTGCGCGTCAGTGAGAGAAAGCCCACGCAATTGTTTAACCATGTTTTTAACTGAAGATTTCACTGTATCATGGTGATGCATCTCGCTGCCGTGTGGCTTGGCATAGGCAAAGCTGCCAATGCCTACTGTTGCAATAATCGCTGAAGCAATAAGTAGCTTTTTCATAATCGTCTCCTTTTGTTTCGACAATATGAGATTAGTCTTTTACTGCGCGCAAATCCGTCAGCAAAGTGTAAAGCTTGTGTAAAGGCAGCTCTATAGAAAGACGGTAAAGCTTCAAAAGGATATAGTGTTTCACCTACAAGAGATGACGTATCAACTTTTAAATCAAACCTTTTCGTTTTTAACCTGTAGGAAAGGCATTGAAAGGCTAAAGAGTATATTTTGATGAATAATGACTTCCATTTACAGTCTGTGTTGGTAATTGATGACGACAAAGAACTTACAGATATGTTGTCGTCTTACCTCTCTGGGATGGGGTATCGAGTAACCGTTAAAGATGATGGTGAAGCTGGGCTTTCAGAAGCTATTTCTGGGCATCACTACGACCTCATTTTGCTGGATGTAATGATGCCTAAAATGGACGGCTTTGACGTGCTTCAAAAATTGAGAGCAAGCCATACTACTCCGGTGCTGATGCTTACCGCCCGCGGCGATGACTACGACCGTATTCTTGGCCTTGAATTAGGTGCCGATGATTACCTGCCCAAACCTTTCAATCATCGCGAACTTGTGGCGAGAATTAAGGCAATTGTGCGTCGTCATACGTTATCTGCAAATGGCGGCGGTGCAGAGCAGGACATCCTCATAAACGAAATATTCCTAAGCCCGAGTAGTCAGAAGGTGAAAGTGAACGACGTGGATTTAGATCTTACAACAATAGAGTTCATGATCCTTCGCCTGCTTATGCTGAATGCTTCACAGCGAGTGACAAAAGAGCAAATTAGCTTAAAAGTGCTTGGAAAGCCTCTGCAGGCATTCGATAGAAGTGTCGATATGCATGTGAGCAATTTGCGTAAGAAAATCTCTGCCGCTACGCCTGGCGATAAAATTAAAACCTTGAGGGGCGTAGGGTATATGTTGCTGTCGGAGTAGCGGTATGCTGAAAAAGTTAAATCCAACTCGCGCTATTATGGGGCGAATATTTTTGTGGTTTTGGGCCACATTTATAGTTACCGCGGCATTGGCTATCGTGGGTACACGATTCTTTTTTGAAGAGTTGGAAGTGGTTGATATTACCCCCCAAGATGTTCGAACTTTATCTGCGTCGGTAACTCGGTTGGAGCGGGAAAGAAGGCAGACTATCCCGTTAGTGAAACTGCTTAACCGCCTTGAACGAGAAACTCGCGGTCGCTTAGTTGCGATTAATACCGAAAATAAGCAAATAATTACCCCTCCAGGCGCACCAGTTCGAGACAAAGACGCTAAGGCAATGCAAAAATTAATTGGGCAAGAGACGGCAATTGCGATTAAGCGAGGACCCATAAAGTATTCTGGCCCCATGCTTTTTAACTATGCCAATAAACAATACGCATTGTTTACAGTGAAGTTAGATCGCGCTGCAGAAAATAAGCCCTCTTTTTTACTTTTGCTTTCTATAGCAATAATCACCACCAGTATTCTGAGCTGGTTGTTTGCCCGTTCGTTAACAACGCCGATTTTACACATCCAAAGTTCTGCGAAGAAACTTGCCAACGGACAATGGAATACCCGAGTTGGTCACGCCTCAAAAAGATATGATGAGCTTGGACAGCTTGCGCGAGATTTTAACATCATGGCAGAGAAGCTCGAGTCAATGTGGGGGGGCGCAAAAACGGTTGTTGGCAGATGTATCTCACGAACTTCGCTCACCACTCGCTAGGCTGCAAATGGCGCTAGGGTTGGCATATCAGCAAAATGTCGACCCTGACACACTCATGCGTGTCGAGCGAGAGGCTAACCGAATGGAAGCATTGGTAGGCCAACTGCTTACCTTAAGCCGCGCAGAAGCAGGTCAAGCGTCGCTGAAAAAAGCATTTTTATCTGATGTTTTAAATGAAGTATTTACAGATGCTAATTTTGAAGCCGCAAACTCTAACAAGCAGCTTCGCATTGCCACTATCCCAACGCTATCAGTGTTGGTTGACAGCCATATGCTTTGTAGGGCTGTAGAAAATGTGCTGAGAAACGCCATTCGACACAGTAAATACCTCACCACTGTGGCATTTGAACAAGATGATACGCATTGGCACATAGAAATAAGTGACGATGGCGACGGTTTATCACTAGAAGACTGTGAACAAATATTTTCACCATTCTACCGTGCTTCAGCGGCAAGGGAGCGAGAATCGGGTGGAGTAGGTTTAGGGCTCTCTATTGCAAAGGCCGCGGTTGAGTTGCATAACGGCGTTATTAAGGCTGCGCCACTTGAAGGAAAAGGACTTAAAGTAACACTCTCGTTACCTTTGAATTTACCGTAACTCTTCGGCTAGCTATGTAAATGTAAAAACGGTGAACCTTGCCCAGTAATAAAATCTGCAAAGCAGGTTGGTAATGTGACGGGGTTTTTAGTTATTATCTAAGCATTAATGACCATATCAAGGCTGGTATCATGGATTGGACGTTCACGTCTGAGAACAATTTGGCGACTACCTTTGCCACTATGATTAATCCGTTCTGGCAAGAGCATGTAACAGAAGGTGCGTTTAAAGGCCATGAAGGGTTTTCTATACGCTATGCATTTTGTATTCCCGAGTACCCTCGTTCTACCGTAGTAATTAGCTCCGGCCGCATAGAGTCATACCTGAAATATAAAGAGTTTATTTTCGATTTATATCAAAATGGCTTCGCGGTATTCATCCTTGATCACCGTGGACAAGGGCTGTCAGACCGACTGACTCACGACCCGCAGCACGGGTATGTTGATAGTTTTGATGATTACGTTGACGACCTCATCACCTTTGTAAACAACATAGTTAAGCCCAAGCAGCAGGGCGAGCTACAGTTAGTTTGCCATTCCATGGGGGGCGCAATAGGAGCATTGACACTGCTACGCGCTCCAACGCTTTTTTCTAGAGCCGTTCTTGCCTCACCTATGTTTGGTATCAAGCCAGCTCTTCCTAACTGGGTAGCTAATGGGTTGATTCGGACTGGGCTGGCAGTAAACAGAATGAAAAAGCAGCAGTCGGGCTACTTTTTCGGTCAAACCCCTTACATAGCTTTTCCATATTCGCTCAATAAGCTCACTCATAGTAAAACTCGCTACGCACTTTTTAGAACCCTCTACGATGAAGAACAAGACATTCAGTTGGGAGGGGTAACCACGGAGTGGCTGTGCGCGGCTCACGAGGCAATGCACAAAATAGAAGATAGCGCCAAGGCTATTACTACTCCCATGTTAGTATTTAGTGCTGATGGTGACAGTATTATTGACAATAAGCGCCAGCGACGAGTTGTACAAAATATGCCAAATGCTGAACTTGAAATTGTTCCGCGCGCATATCACGAGCTATTTACAGAGTCTGACGCATTGAGAGAGCCCACATTAATACGATTATGTGACTATTTATCCCACGGTTTATCAAACGGCGCGTGATATCATAAATGCCTTGAAAGCACTGGTTCCAAGCGAACGCTAGTGCTGCCTTACTCAGTTAATATAAAAATAGAAGCTTAGCATGTTCGACATTGTACTTTATCAACCTGAAATACCGCCAAACACAGGAAACATCATTCGTTTGTGTGCTAACAGCGGTTTCGCTTTGCACCTTATAGAGCCGTTAGGTTTTGAGTGGGACGATAAGCGTGTGCGTCGTGCAGGTCTCGATTACCATGAGTTTGCCCACGTGAAGCGCCATGCGAATTTAGATGCTTATATTGAAGATGCAAAACCGACAAGAATTTTTGCATGTACCACAAAAGGTAAAGCGTTCCATAGCGACGTGAAATATAAAAAAGGTGATGCGTTGATATTTGGCCCCGAAACTAGAGGGTTACCCGATGACTTTATTCAGTCGCTTCCTGAAGGGCAGCGAGTGAGAATTCCAATGTTGCCAGATAGTCGCAGTATGAACTTATCCAACGCCGTATCTGTGTTCGTTTATGAAAGCTGGCGTCAAATGGGGTATGAAGGGGCAAGATAGGCTGCGCGCAAGGCGTCTACCAATCTAGCCCTCGTTTCGTAAGTCTCGCCCTAAAAGCGCAAGGGCAGCTTCTTTCGGGTTTTTGTCGTGGTAAAGGACTGCATAAATTTGCTCGCAGATGGGCATCTCAACGCCCACTTTTTCCGACAATATATGTACTTCTTCTGTGTTGCGGTACCCTTCAACCACTTGACCAATTTCGTCAATAGCCACATCGACGGTTTTGCCTTGACCTAATGCAAGCCCAAAACGTCTGTTTCGAGATTGATTGTCTGTACAGGTTAACACCAGATCGCCAAGACCGGCCATGCCCATAAATGTTTCGGGATTCGCACCAAGTTTTACGCCCAAGCGGGTAAGCTCAGCTAGACCTCGTGTAATCAACGCGGTTCGCGCATTGGCACCAAAACCCAGACCGTCGGCCAATCCTGCGCCGATAGCAATAACATTCTTAACTGCTCCGCCAAGCTGTACGCCGGTAAAGTCTGAGTTTTTATACACTCTAAACGACTTTGCGCAATGGAGCTTCGCGGCAAACTCATCTGCAAACGTATCATCGGTGGATGAAAGCGAAATAGCTGTTGGCAATCCCGCTACCATCTCTTTGGCAAAGGTGGGGCCTGATAAAACGGCTAGGGGATAGTGCGTGCCTAGAATTTCTTCGGCAACTTCGCGCAGCAAGCGCCCTGTTTTTGGCTCTAACCCTTTGGTTGCCCAAATAATTCGGTGATGAGGTTGCAGGAGCGGTTTCAAGCTAGTAAGCATAGCTGCAAATGCATGGCTAGGAACAACAACCAAAATATCTTGACTGGCGGCCACGACATTTTCCAAATTTGCATCTACGTGCAATGCATCAGGAAACGTTGCACCAGGAAGATATCGCGCGTTTTCTCGAGACTGCGCCAACGCCTTCATGTGCACGCTGTCTCGACCCCATAGCAAGGTAGAATTATTATTTCTAGCAAGACAAAAGGCCAGAGCGGTGCCGTAAGATCCCGCCCCTAAAACAGAAACTGAGGGCACAGAAACCGAGGGCAAAGAAACCGAGTTTATGCTCACGCCTATTACGCGTCCATCTTAGGCGCTTGACCTTGCTGTTGTTGCTGAGCACGCTTTTGCACATAAGCTGCAAAGATCGCGTCAAAGTTAACTGGAGCAAGATTTAGCGGAGGGAATGTACCGCGGTTGACCAAGTTAGAAATAGTTTCACGCGCATAAGGGAAAAGCATGTTAGGGCAGAAAGAACCCAACGTGTGAGCTTTGTTTTGATCTGGCATTTCGCCAATGGCAAAAATACCCGCCTGCTGAACTTCGCAAAGGAATGCAGTTTCTTCGCCTAATGTTGCGGTAACTGTTACTGAAAGCACAACTTCGTATACGTTCTCTTCAAGTTTATTCGTACTTGTATCAATATCGAGCTTTATTTCTGGCTTCCACTCTTTGGTGTAAATAGCCGGTGCATTTGGCGATTCAAAAGAGATGTCTTTTGTGTAAATGCGTTGAATATTGAACTGTGGTCCTTGCTGAGCTTGCTCGCCTGCAGCTGCACCGTTATTTGTCTGATTTTCGTCAGCCATGGTATTTCCTATTTATTCGTTGTTTTATTTCAATTTATAGCGTTGCTGTCGCGCTGACGCTTTATGCTAAACCCAACATAGGGTCTAATTTACGTTCGGCTTCTAAAGCCATCATATCGTCACAGCCACCAACGTGGTGTTCATCAATGAATATTTGCGGTACTGTCCAGCCACCATTTGCACGTTCTATCATAACGTCGCGAAGCTCTGGCTGCACGTCGATAGGATATTCAGTAAACTCCACACCCTTTTGTTTTAGCAGCGCTATGGCTCGGTGGCAGAATGGGCAGTGGCGCTTGGTGTAAAGTTCAACTTTGCTCATAAAAGGTTACCTACTTTTTTGAAACGGGTAAGTTAGCGCTTTGCCACGCATTCATCCCGCCTTTCAATACATTAACATTTGCGAAGCCATCTTTTTGCATCGCACTTGCTGTACCACGAGCTTGATTGCCCATAGCGCATACTACGATAATGGGCTTATCTTTACTGTTTTCAAGCTTCTTAAAATTTTTCTCGCGCAGTTCTTCAGGTTTAATCTGTCTCGCGCCAAGAATGTGCCCCGCGTTAAAGTCTTTCGCCGCACGCATATCAAATACCACAGCATCTTCTTTATTTATCAATAATGTTGCCTCGTGGGTACTGAGTTCTTTTACCGATGAGGTAAGCCCGCTGACGTAACTGAATATCAACATGCCCACTAACGCTACCCAAACACCAGCAAGAACAATGTTGTTGCTGGCAAATTCAATAAGTTGATCCATTACTGCTAACCCTGTCTACAGACCTTGAAAAGAGTGCAAAGTATATAGAAAAATTGACGAGAAACCAGCCTGCCGTTTATTGCGATACACTTTGGCATTACGATTTCGTTTAGCTGGTTGATATTACGCCTAAATTGAACTGGGATTATGACAGCGGCTCAGATACACTGAAAATACTCTTGCGTGCTAACGCGTTAAAAGCAACCTCGATTTTTAGGATGGCTTCACCGCTTCTATGGTTTTACGAACTTCACTCTTTACCTTACTCCTTGGGCTGCTTATGCACCTGTCTACGCCAGTTTATGGTCAAGACGCAGCGCAGTCTGAACAAAAAGAGCGGTTAGCTAAATTACAAGCTGAGCTGGTTGCTCGCCAGCAAGTACTGCAAAACAGCAAGGCGAGTGCTGATGAGCTAGAAGGTGTACTTAAACAGTCTGAGTTAGAGATTGCTAAAGTAGCTAAGGCGTTAAGTAACACAAAACAGTCACTAGAGCGTGTAGAAAAAGAGCAAAACGCGCTGCAAAAAGAACAGGCTACCTTAAAGTCAGCCATTCGACAGCAACAGTCTTTATTAGCAAGTCAATTAAAAAGTGCCTTCATGGCCGGTCATTACGATTATGCCAAAATGCTTTTCTATCAAGATGACGCAAAGTCCTTCGAGCGTGTTATTACCTATTACAAGTACGTTGCGAAAGCACGTCAAAAAGAAATCGAGACCTTTCGCGATAACGTGGCACGACTCGAAACAGTAAATGAAGAACTAGTTGAAAAGGCTGAAGCACTTGCACAGCTTAAAGACGAACAAGAAAATCAACGGGCCATACTACTTACACGCCAAAATGACCGTAAAGCCACGCTCAAAAAACTGAATAAAACCATTGCGTCTGAAAGCCAAAAAATAGCCTCACTAAAAGCCAATGAAAAAGCGTTAGTTGATGCCATTGAAAAGGCGCGAATAGCCGCTGAAAGAGCTGCGCGCGAAGCCACAATCACTCTCGATGGGTTGGCTAAATTGAAAGGGCAGTTAGACGCGCCGGTTAAGGGCCGCATTCGCAAACTCTTCGGCAACCGACGCCAAGGACAGGTACGTTGGAAAGGTATTGTGATTGATGGCGCAGAAGGCGACCCAGTAAACAGTATAGCCCCTGGCAAGGTACTTTATGCCGACTGGTTGCGAGGCTTCGGTTTGGTCTCTATTGTCGACCACGGAGATGGTTACATGAGCGTTTACGGGCATAATCAGGCGTTATTAAAGCAAGCCGGAGACGAGGTGAGGCGCGGGGAGCGTATTGCGCTAGTAGGGCGAAGTGGGGGGCAAGAGTTTCCGAATCTCTACTTTGAAATTCGCCATAAAGGCAAAGCCATTAACCCAACTGCATTTTTAAATTAAAATAGGGCATGTTACTTTGATAACATGCTTCTTTGATAAATGATATGTTGATAATTAAAAGTGCTTTAACGACCTAAAAAAATTTTGGTGCTTCAAAATATTTCTGAGCACAAAAAAGGTTTCCGAGGGCAAAACAAGGTTCCTCACGTTTGCCGGGAAACACGGTCTCCGCCACTGCATAATAAGAAGTAAAAAAAGAAATTACTAAAAAGACATTACAAAACAAAAAGCCAAACAAAAATAAAAACAATCACCCTTATTGGATATGGTTAAGTACTCGTGCGTTTTATTATCATTTTTTTCTTGCTTTTAGCAGGTGGCTTCACAAGCCATTTAGCTGCAGCGAAACCCAGTGTCATTATCATACTCGATGACCTCGGATACAGGCCCTCGGATATCGCCGCATTTTCACTTCCTAAAGAGGTTGCGTTTTCTATTCTCCCCCAAGCGCCGCTGTCTGAACACATTGCACAAAAGGCGTCACAAGAAGGCCGTCCGGTTATGCTGCATATGCCAATGCAGGCTACTAATAACAAGTTTATGGGCCCTCTAGGTTTGCATACCGACATGTTCCCAGCAGCAATAACTTTTACGTTGCGCAAGGCAATCAAGAGTGTTCCTAATGCTATCGGTATTAATAACCACATGGGAAGCGCATTTACAGGCCGAGAAGAAGCAATGCAGGCGCTTATGAAAGAGGTTAAACGTCAGGGGCTTTTTTTCGTCGACAGTAGAACAACCGTATCGACCAAGGCTCAAGATGTCGCCGAGCGAATAGGGGTGCCTAATGCAAGCCGACATGTATTTTTAGACCATCGCAGAGATAAGGCGTTTTTAACTAAACAATTTAAGAAAATGAAGCAAGTCGCCAACCAAACAGGCTACGTTGTTGTTATCGGACACCCACACCCTGAGACCATTGCATTTTTAAAGCAACATTTACCAGATTTAGATGAAGAAGGATTTAACCTGTTGTCGGTGGCAGATTATTTTGCCGCTCAAGAGGAACATGATAACACCCCTTATGCTAGCGACAGTTCAGGTAGCTGTGCTGCAAATAAAAACTGCCCTCAAAAACGTGAATCTCATGGTAGCGAGCAGTTTATTGCCACCTTTCCAACCGAAACCCTCATTTCATCACCAAGGTAGCAAGCATTAACGTTATTATCGCTGCACTTTAAAGCGTCATTAAGAGTGTGGAAAATACCCTTTTTAACAATCTCATAAATAAAAAAGTTAAGCGGTTTGAGAAAAGTTTAATGAGAAGAGATTTTTCATTTCCCTTATTTTGTTATATTATAACGTCTCTGGCGTATTTTTTATTTAAAGGTCTGCATGACTCCAATTGACGACAATCCAGCGAAATTAGACAAACTAGGCATTTGGGTGTCTGGTCTGTGCGCGTTGCATTGCTTGGCGTTGCCTGTGCTCGTGCCCTTATTGCCCTTAATTGGATCTTCGTTTTTTGCTCAAGTATGGTTTGAGAGAACGATACTTTCTTTCTCGATCCTTGTGGGAGCAGTTGCCTTAATCAGTGGCGCAACCCGTTATCATGGCCGACTTTACCCCCTTGTGTTACTACTCACCGGTGGCGTTATTTATTGGTTTAAAGACATTTTTGGTGAGTCATACGAGCCGTTTACCATCGCCTTGGGCGCTTTTTTGATTGTAACCGGTCACTGGCTAAATATGCGCCTTTGCAGACAATGCAAGTGCTGCAAAAATACTGTTCTGTCAAATCACTTATCTACCGAAGCGAAGTAAAATTATGGTGCTAGCACCGCTAGCGCTATATCGGGCACGTTGGTAAATATTCCTGTAACGCCCCAAGCTTCTAGCTGTTTCATATCTCTAGGTTCGTCAACGGTATAGACGTAAACGTCGAAGCCGTCCAAGCGCGCTTTTTCGACAAAATCCTTTTCTACTGCATCTAACGCAATATTGACTGAATATGCATTCAGCGCACGTGCACTTGCCGTGCAGTCTAGTTCAAAACTTGCGGTGAGAGCGCCAATTTTCACTTCGGGCCATAGCTTTGAAATGTCAGCCAGCCAATGATGGTTAAACGATGAAACGAGAATATGTTCCGGCTGGATATCACTGTTTAAAACAGCTTTTTTTACCTCTCTAACCCAAGAGTCAACGCAGTGAAGATGCTTTATTTCTATATTGCACCATCGCCCTTGTGGCACCGTCTTTAAACTGTCCGATAGTGTGGGAATTCTTTCGCCCTCGCCAATATCCAGTTTGCATAATTCTGTCCACGGGGTATCTAATAAATAACCTGCTTTTCGAGCTCGCCTTAACAATAGCCTATCGTGAAAAACAATAATGCCGCTTTCGTGCTGATAGGTATCAAACTCTATTCCGTCAGCACCTAGTTGAAAGGCAACCTTGAAAGCTTTTATCGTATTCTCAGGAGCTACTTTACTTGCACCGCGATGGGCAAAAATTCGCATTACCGCTCCTATTTATCGGTATCATCAGCCTGATGTAGTTTATGTGCATTAAGCGTTTCATAAACAGAGGCTGACGTTATAAGAATGCCACCAATAAGCGTGCTTAAGGTTGGGCTTTCATCGAGTACAACTATGGCAAGCGCAACACCGTAAAGGGGTTGCATGCAGGCAATAAGAGAAAATGTTTTGGCTCTTAAGTGACGTAAGCTTGCGGCAATTAATGCGTGGGGAAGCGCGGTAAATACTGTGCCTAAAAGTAACAGCATTAGCCAATCGTGTGTTGAGGCTTGAGCAATACTGTTGCCTATTGTTGGTAACATAACAATCGAGATTACGAGTGTTTGCCATGCCATTGCTTTCGCGCCGCTGTACTGTTTGAAATGTTTGCGGTGAATAATGTTTCTAAAGGCGTAAAGCACTGCCGAGGCGATACCAATTAACACCCCAAGTGTTATCTCATTTTCAAGGGTAGACTCGGGTACTATGAGGTATACACCAGCAACAACCGCAAGCGCAGACACTATGTCTTGCCAGACTAACCCTGTTTTTTCAAACAAAGGCTCAATAAGTACGGTTATTACTGGAAAGGTGAAAAGCGCAATCATTCCAACAGATACACCGGCATATTGCATTGCAGCAAAATACGTTACCCAGTGCAGCGCCATCAGTATGCCTAAACCAACGGCAATAGCATAATCACGCCGGCAGTGTAGCTTCACCTTATCTTTTGCGAGAAATAAAAAGGCGAACAACGCTACACAGGCGAATACAGAGCGAATCAGCGTGATATCAATAGCACTTAGAGGGACAAGGCGCGAAAATAGTGCCGTGCCGCCAAGTAGTATTACAGTTAGGTGCAGCGATATCAGGCTTTTTTTAACAGCATTCATAAATTAGCTGTCGGTATCATTTGTGCCACGTTTCATTGCCATGGGCTCACCCAAACGAGTCATCATACCAGGCGCTAAGTCTTCAAAGTCGATAGTGTCTTTTTCGAAACAAACAACAATTGTAGAGCCCAGTTTAAACCTGCCTAATTCTGCACCTTTCTCAAGCTTTACCGCCGCTTCACTGTCTTTTTCGTACGACCAGTGCTGAACATTCTGACCCGCTGGAGGCGTTACCGTGCCAGCCCAGACAGTTTCGATGCTTGCAACAATGGTTGCACCTACTAACACCATAGCCATTTTGCCTACTGGGGTATCGAAAATAGCCACCACTCTTTCGTTCCGAGCAAATAAGCCAGGAATATTTTGAGCGGTTAGCGGGTTGACAGAAAACAGGTCGCCGGGCACATAAATCATGTCGGTGAGGGTGCCTTCAATTGGCATATGAATACGGTGGTAGTCGCGAGGTGCTAAATACACGGTGGCGAATTTTCCGTTTTTATACGGCGCAGCAATGTCTGGCTTTCCACCGAGCAGGGTTGTCAAACTAAAGTCATGGCCTTTAGCTTGAAAAATGCTGTCGCTGTTAATGTCACCAAATTGACTTACCGTTCCGTCTACTGCATGAATAAGTACGTTTTCATTAGTATCAATCGTACGGGCCTCGGGTTTGAGAGGACGAGTAAAAAATGCATTAAAGCTTCTATAGTGAGTCGGCTCTTCATAAAGGGCTTCCGACATATCGACGTTATACTGTTTAATGAAAAGTTTAATTAATGACGTGGTCACACTTCCCATTTCGGCCGCGGCTAGTTTGCCTACCAAGCGTGAAATAAGGTGCTTTGGGGTGACGTACTGTAAGTTAACTTTAAGCCAATCTAACACTGAAAATTCTCCGTTTTTAAACAAAGGCTTGCTCTCGGTGAGCAATTGTACATGATGTCACGTTGCTACAAACAACTTTAAGATTATGAATGCGTCAAAGTCGATATAAGTACGTTTTAAACTACCTGCACACTGAAGCTTACGCCCCTGGCGGCTGGCTATGACTGGGGCGATTTTCTTCCATTGAAACTAAAATTCTGTGATAGCTTTCAAATCGCTCAGAGCTGATTTTGCCTTCATCAACCGCTTCTCTGATAAGACACCCGGGGTCGTTGAGGTGTTTGCAATCTCGAAATTTGCAGCCGCCAAGATAATCTCTAAATTCTATAAAGCCCCAGGTAATGCGTTCGCTTGGAATATGCCATAGGCCAAATTCTCTCACGCCCGGGGAGTCAATTAGATCTCCCCCCGCGGGTAAATGAAGTAACTTGGCGGTTGTTGTTGTGTGCTGTCCAAGGCCTGAGTTTGTAGAGATTTCTCCAGTGAGTTCGTCTGCATCAGGAAGTACTTGGTTTATTAAACTCGATTTTCCAACGCCGGACTGCCCAACAAACACGCTGATATTATTGTTTAAGTAAGCGTTTAGCGCCTCAATGCCTTCACCCGTAGCGCAACTGGTATAAAGCACTTCATACCCCAATTTTTCATAGGTAATAAGTTGACGCGCTACATCGGCTCGCTCGTCCTCGCTTAACAGTTCTACTTTGTTGATTACGATAAGTGGCGTAATACCAATGTCTTCGCAAGCGACTAAATATCGGTCGATGATGTTAGTAGATAAAGAGGGAAGAATGGCGCTTACTACAATTATACGGTCTATATTGGCTGCAATAGGTTTTACACCGTCATAGAAGTCTGGGCGAGTTAGTACAGAACGTCTGTCTTTTACAATTTCAATAACACTGTTAACGCCCGTATCTGTGGTATCTCCCTTACTGAAAAATACGGTATCGCCGCAAACTACAGACTCGACAGTTCTGCGTATGTGACAACGATAAATAGTACCTTCAGCGCTTTCAACATCGGCGTGCTTACCGAAACGGCCTATTACGGTGCCGCTGATAAGAGCGCTCTCATCGGGTGTTGCCGATAAAGACGTCGCTTGTTTTTCCTGTAAGCGTTTGCTGCGATTAGCAGCCACTTGACGCTTCTGTCTCTGTGTAAGTTTTGGTTTTTTCGCCACGATTATTTTCTAGTTTCACGTATACTAATACAATAATAACGTTTGTAGGACATGGTTGCCATGTCTGTAATGCACTGAGGAATGATATGAGCAAAGACAATAGCAATCTTGTTTGGATAGATATGGAGATGACGGGGCTCGATCCGGAAACCTGTGTGGTTATGGAAATTGCAACCATAGTGACCGATGCGCAGCTCAACATTCTTGCAGAAGGGCCTGTTATAGCCGTTCATCAACCCGATAGCGTGTTAGACAGTATGGATGAATGGTGCACTCGTGTGCATGGCGAAAGCGGCCTTACAAAGCGCTGCCGTGACAGTACGGTAAACGAGCAAGAAGCCGCTGCCGAAACCATCGCTTTTTTACAGCAATGGGTAGAAGCTGGTAAGTCTCCGCTGTGCGGTAACACAATAGGTCAAGACAGACGTTTCATGGTTAAGTACATGCCAGAATTGGAAGCGTACTTCCATTACAGAAGTATTGATGTGAGCACTATTAAAGAGCTTACACGCCGTTGGAAACCAGAGATTCTATCTGGGTTTGAGAAAAAAGGTGTGCATCTTGCGCTAGACGATATTCGCGAATCTATTGAAGAAATGCGCTATTACCGAGAGAAAGTGTTTACGATTTAAGCACTCATGAACACAGGCACTAAAAAAGTAGAATAAAAGGTTGCGTTACCCCAAAATTTTTGTAAAATGCGCACCACTTCAAACGAAGTGCCTTTTTGTTGCGGGAATAGCTCAGTTGGTAGAGCACGACCTTGCCAAGGTCGGGGTCGCGAGTTCGAATCTCGTTTCCCGCTCCAAATTTTAAACCTGATAGTAAACTTTACTTTCAGTGAGCGTGAAAAGCGCGACCCCTAGTGGGCCCGCGACCGGGTGTCGGCCAGTTGGCGAATCTCGTTTCCCGCTCCAAATTTTAAACCTGATAGTAAACTTTACTTTCAGTGAGCGTGAAAAGCGCGACCCCTAGTGGGCCCGCGACCGAGTGTCGGCCAGTTAGCGAATCTCGTTTCCCGCTCCAAATTTTAAACCTGATAGTAAACTTTACTTTCAGTGAGCGTGAAAAGCGCGACCCTTAGTGGGCCCGCGACCGAGTGTCGGCCAGTTGGCGAATCTCGTTTCCCGCTCCAAATTCAAATAAACTTACTCTAAGTAAGCACCAAAAGATGCAATAGCATCGACTCTATGCGGGAATAGCTCAGTTGGTAGAGCACGACCTTGCCAAGGTCGGGGTCGCGAGTTCGAATCTCGTTTCCCGCTCCAAATTTTAAACCTGATAGTAAACTTTACTTTCAGTGAGCGTGAAAAGCGCGACCCCTAGTGGGCCCGCGACCGAGTGTCGGCCAGTTAGCGAATCTCGTTTCCCGCTCCAAATTTTAAACCTGATAGTAAACTTTACTTTCAGTGAGCGTGAAAAGCGCGACCCTTAGTGGGCCCGCGACCGAGTGTCGGCCATTGCTTCGCAACGAGTTCAAATCTGTTTCCCGCTCCAAATTTCTTATACTTCATTTTATAATTTAATTTCATGCGACCCCTGTGGGCCGGCGACCGAGTGTCGGTCAGTTAGCAAATCTCGTTTCCCGCTCCAAATTTTTTATACTTCATTTTATTATTTAATTTTGTGTCTGATTTCATGCGACCCCTGTTGACCCGCGACCGAGTGTCGGTCACTGCTTTACATGAGCTCGAATTCCTGTTCTCGCTTCGAAAACCTTCAAATTTCCGCATATTTCTCAAATTTATACGAAAGTATTAAGTTTGTTGGGTTTGATGGCTGTGTGCCGCGATTTTATACCCTTTTCACTTTTACTTTGAATCAATATTCAAGGCTATTTGCCTTGTTTTGGTGCGTGCTTATCTTGATTTTGCCCGATTTTTCGTTTATCCCTTGTGAGCGGGCGTGAAAGTTTGTTTTTTTTGCACTAATGTAGTGCGAAAAGGGTCTTGAATTCTCAATGAGTGCATATTAAATGGATTTTTATAAATAAATATGCATAATTCGCGGCTCCAAATGCCCATGTTGCGAATAAATGAGCAATTGTTGGGCACAAAGCTTGCATTGTCTGCAATGTCAGAACAGTTTGCAAAGAATACGCTGTAAATAATAGTACCGCTCAAGCGCGTCTTAAACATGCTTACCTAAAGGTACATAAAATGAGTCTTTCTGCCATTAGCTATCAGCAAGAATAGTGGCCTCAAAAGACAAGAAAACATTCGGAGAAACACACATGGCTTTTGATTTACCAAAGCGCAATAACATTTCTGTACTAGCCTTTGCCGTATCGTCGGCACTGGCCGTAAGTGCAGGAGCAGTTCAGGCTCAGGAAGAGACTGAAGTTGAAGAACGGGAGGTCGAAAAAGTGGTGGTAACCGGTTCTCGTGTTGCGCAAGATTCATCACTTAGTGCGGCAAGTCCAGTACTGGCTATTAATGCGGGCGACATTAAGACCTCAGGTCAAATCGATCTTGGCGCCATGCTGCGTGAATCTCCGCAATTACAAGCCTCATTACCAGGCTCTTTTTCTGCGTTTAACGGTACACCATTAGGTGCAAGTTTACTCGACCTACGTAATTTAGGTAGCGAGAGGACGCTGGTTATGGAAAATGGCCGTCGTCATGTTTCTGGTATCGAAGGAACAGGCTCTGTTGACGTTAATGCGCTTTCAACTGCATTACTACGCAATGTAGAAGTTCTTACAGGTGGTGCATCTGCTGTGTATGGTGCAGATGCTGTAACCGGTGTGGTTAACTTTAATATGCGTGATGGCGCATCGTTTGAAGGCTTAGAAGTTCGCACGCAAACCGGTGTAACAGATGACGGTGATGCTAATGAATTCTTCCTCTCACTAGCGAATGGCTTTAGCAGTGATCGCGGCGATTTAGTCTTTGCCGTTGAATATCAAGAAACAAGCCCAGTATTTGCGCGCGACAGAGACTTTGCTGGCTCTGGTCTATTTTCTCAAGTCGCTAACACAGAAGCTACTCAACAAGCCTTTGGTGTAGACCCTCGTTTTGACAATACATGGGTGCCAAACTACCGCCTTCCTATTTCCAGTGATCGTGGTGTGATATCACTTACGGGAAGTGCGTTTGGAGATGTAGCAGGTTCAGGGGGCACGGTAGGGTGTTCAACTATTGGTTCACAAATGATCCCATCGTGTCAGGTAATTGGTGAAGACGGTAATTTACGCGCCTATAACCCAGGCGATGTCTATGTGGGTGCGTTCGACGCTAGTGGTGGTGATGGTGTTCCGGCATCTCCAGACAGCGAGTTGATATTGCCTGAATCTAAGAGAGTCTTAGTTCAAGCTGTGTCTAATTATGAAGTGAACGAATTTATAAACTTCTTTGTTGACGCTAAATTTGTATCTAGCGAAACAAAAGAAACTAACCAGGTTAATGGTTTCAACGACGATATCCCTATTTCGTTAGATAACCCGTTTGTACCTAGCGCGCTACTTTCTCAAATAAACCAGCTTAATGCCGAAGGCGAAAGCGTAAGTTTGGTAATGTCTCGCGACGTTCTCGATTTCAATGCAACTTCAAACCCTGAAGCCGAGCGTAAGACATTCCGTATCGTAGCTGGTTTCGACGGTTATATTCCTAATACCGAACTAGAATACGAAGTATTCTATAACTACGGTCGTACTGATGCCGATATAACGTCTCGAGTGCGTCTTGAAGACCGTTATTTTGCTGCTATTGACGCTGTGACTGACCCCTCAACCGGTGAGACAGTTTGTCGTTCTGATTTAGACAGTTCGGCATTACCGCCAACGTCACCTTTCCCAACGGTTAACGGAAATTTCGGCTTCCTTACGTTCCAACCTGGCGACGGTTCGTGTGTGCCGGTTAACCTATTCGGCAAAGACTCTGTTAGTGCAGAAGCAGCCGCGTTTATTTTCCAACCTGCTACATCGCAAAACGAAATTGAACAAGAAAACTTCTTAGCTGTGGTGTCGGGTAACTCGTCTGACTTATTTGAACTACCAGCCGGTCCCGTATCTTTTGCGCTTGGTTATGAGTGGCGTCGTGAGACGAGCTCTTTTACACCAGACCCTTATTCAGCATCTGGTCTTACATTTGGCACACTAGACTCGCGCAGCGGGCCAACTAACCCTTCAAACGGACAATACGATGTATCCGAATACTTTGTTGAGGCCACTATTCCTGTGCTTGAAGGAATAGACTTTGCTGAGCGCTTAGAGCTGCGTACAGCTTACAGAAGTTCAGATTACGAGCCATATGGCACTCACGATGCATGGACTGTGGGCTCTGTATGGTCTCCGGTAGAAACCTTTAGTGTACGTACTACGTACTCTGAGGCGGTACGTGTACCCAATATCAACGAAGCTTTTGCGCCTACGTTTGCTGCAACGTTGGGTGCAGGTGACGATCCGTGTAACCAGAACTTTATTGAAGCGGGTTCAGAATTCCGTGAAGCAAACTGTATTGCTTTAATTGGTGATAGCGTTGCCGATGGCTCATATGATTCAACCAACTTCTTATCTGCGTTTGTTGCCGGTACAACCGGTGGTAACCCAGATCTAGAACCAGAAGAAGCAGAAACCGTAACGATAGGAACAGTTTGGAAGCCTGAAGGTGAATTTGACGGCGTATTCGATGGTCTAGTATTCACACTAGATTATTACAATATTCAAGTTGATGGTCTTATTGATAGCCTTTCTGGTTTTGATATCGCTTCAAACTGTGTTGATGCTCCAACGATTAACAACCAGTTCTGTGACGCGGTAGATCGCGATGGTTCAAACGGGTTTATTACTAACTTCCGCTCTGGTTTCATTAACCTTGCAGCAGTTGAAACTTCAGGGATCGACTTCCGTATCGATTACGTTGTTGACCTTGCAGAGCTTACCGATTCTGACTCACGCGTTAACTTCACTATAAATGGAACTAACTTCCTCAAGAACGAGGAAGTACGTGACGTATCTGCACCCGATGAAGTCACAGACGTACTAGGTACATTCAGCCGTCCAGAATGGATAGTGAATATGAATGTAGATTACCTAATCGGCGATTTTGTCATTGGTTGGAGCGGTCGCTATGAAAGCTCACAGTTACTCCCTGGTCTTGAAAATCAAGATATTGAAAATAACCCGGACTTCGTCAGCATTACCTCTACAGGTTCTGCTTTAGTTCACGATTTTTCAGTTTCTTATACATTCGACGATTCGTTAGAAGTATATGGCGGTGTGAATAACGCGTTTGAGGAAGACCCATACCTAGGCACATTGTCCCGTCCAGCAGGGCCTCGTGGACGCTTTTTCTTCTTAGGTGTTAATTACAATATGTAAGAAGGTTAATACTAGAGTGTTAGTACAACAATGCGTGCTAACCTAAAATCAAACAAAAGCCTCGCTTAAGCGGGGCTTTTTAATGTTTGCAAATCTCAATTAAGAGGGGCTTGCCTAGGCCTGACATCAAAGCATTGATTTTAATGCTTTCTATCGCTACTCTTGCTGGTCTAACCAGATGCGTTTACCAAATGTTATGTGCGGATGCATCTTTTCTCGCGGCAGTTATAACTATACAGCGGTAAATTATGAACAAGAATTATGTACTGAATATGTACAACAAATTTATGAAGCTCCCGTTCGGCCAAAAACTATTTAGTTGGTACTCTGCTAGACGGGCGCCATATTTTTCTACTGTTTCTCCGCTGATCACCGATATTCGCCCCAACTATTGCGAAGTGTCCTTAAAAAAACGAAAGGCAATTCAAAATCACATTGGTACTGTTCACGTAATTGCTATTTGTAACGGTTTAGAAATGGCGATGGGGTTTATGTGTGAGGCGTCTATCCCCAAGTATTTGCGTTGGATCCCAAAAGGGATGGAAGTGAAGTATCCAGCAAAAGCGGATACCGATATTCGATGCGTGGCTGAAGTACCAGAAGATGCATGGAAGCCTGGTGACCTGCCTATTTCAGTAAAAGCATACGATACAAATGGTACCGTTGTTGTAGATGGAATTATTACCGTTTGGGTCAGTGAGAAGCGCTAAATAGTACAAGGCTGCGTGAAGCATTCTGCATCTTATTTTGATTTAAAATATTAAGTTTTTACTACCTCGTGTTTTGGGTTTGACAGTAGCTGCAAACCCAACTAAACCTACCAATAGCATGTCGTTATATGTCAAATAGGTAGTCTATTTTTACGCTAAGTAAGAGATTGGTCTCGCTTGGCTACACCCAACTAATATAGTTTGAACGAGGTGGATATGGCGGTTATTTCAAAACAGCAGGTAGCGAGTAAATTATTTGTCGATAAAAAGAACTACCCTTATGGCTTTGCCCGTTCTGGTGACTTTTCTATCTCCGAAAGTAAGCTTTTGCAATCTCATGGAAGTTTATTTGCCGCCCTGGTTGACGGCGAAATAACTCCGGAAAATGATGAGGAACAAGCTTATCTTGAGTCAGCTTTGGGGCATCGCGAACCTTCAACTCCCCAAGAAAAGGTGTGGCTTAAATATCAACGACGAATAAATAGGCCTAAAACCGCAAGCATCTATGGCTCACAAAAGCCTGTCATTGACGATACCGACGCGGATAATGACGAAGACATCAATGACAATAGCGATCTTGATGTGGATGTGTCTGATTAGCCTTCAATACATGCGTAAAACAAACGTAACAGATGATAAATTCCAAATTTTGTTAACTGATTGTAAATAGGTATCCTATTTTAGGTGAATAATGTCTTCAATATGAAATATTCATCCTAATTATTGCTATTATTGGGATATATATCTCACTTTTCCTCATTTTGGTGTTTTATCTTCCTATTAGCTTCGATATAGTCCGGACATCGTCAGCGAAAGATGACAACTCACAACCTTTAACGGGAGATACAACAGTGAAAATGATGTCGGGCGCAGCCATGGTGGTTGAAGCGCTAAAAGATGTAGGAGTAACACATGTGTTCGGTTATCCAGGTGGTGCCGTACTTGACATTTATGATGCTTTATTTGCACAAGATGATGTCAAACATGTCCTCGTACGTCATGAACAGGCAGCCGCACATATGGCGGATGGGTATGCACGTTCAACTGGCAAAACCGGCACCGTTCTCGTCACTTCAGGTCCTGGAGCAACAAATACGATTACCGGTATAGCCACTGCATATATGGATTCTATTCCTATGGTAGTGCTATCGGGCCAGGTGCCTTCTATGCATATAGGTGAAGATGCTTTCCAAGAAACTGATATGGTAGGGTGTTCACGTCCTATTGTTAAGCATAGCTTTCTTGTAAAGCGCTCAGTTGATATTCCTGAGGCAATTGCAAAAGCCTACTATATTGCTAATACAGGTCGCCCAGGCCCGGTAGTTGTTGATTTACCGAAAGATTTAGTAAGTGTTGCGGACGAACATCCGTATGTGTTCCCGTCTGACGTAACTATGCGCTCTTACAATCCAACTGAAAAGGGTCACCCAAAACAGGTCAAAAAAGCAGTAGAGTCACTGTTGAAAGCGGAGCGACCGATTTTATATGTTGGCGGTGGAGCAGTAGCCTGTGACGCCTCCAGCAAAGTGATTGAGTTAGCCGAAAAGCTAAACGCCCCCGTTACATGTACCCTAATGGGGCTTGGTGCCATGCCGGGAACACATAAGCAATTTATTGGCATGCTTGGCATGCACGGCACCCTTGAAGCGAATAAGTCGATGCATAATGCCGACTGTATCATTGCTTTAGGTGCGCGATTTGACGACCGTGTAACTAATAACGTTGATAAGTTTTGCCCTCACGCCGATATCATACATGTTGACATCGACCCAGCATCTATATCTAAAACGGTGAACGCACATATTCCAGTGGTTGGTTCGGTAGATAAGGTTTTAGATCAAATCCTTAGTCAAGTGGATAAGAAAGACCTTTCTGCTCAGCCTGAAAAGCTTGCCGATTGGTGGAGCCAAATAGCAACTTGGCGAGCAAAAGCTTGCTTGAATTATGAGCAGGGCGAAGAAGTTATTAAACCACAGCGAGTTATTGAAACGCTCTATAAGCACACCGATGGCAAAGCCTTTGTGAGCTCGGACGTGGGTCAGCATCAAATGTTTGCTGCCTTATATTATCAGTATGATAAGCCACGTCAGTGGATTAACTCTGGCGGCCTAGGTACTATGGGCTTTGGCCTACCCGCGGCAATGGGAGTTCAGTTTGCTCACCCTAAAGCCACATCAGTAGTGGTAACGGGTGACGGTAGTATTCAAATGAATATTCAAGAACTGTCTACCTGCTTGCAATACAACTTACCTATCAAGATTATTTCGTTGAATAACCGCGCGCTTGGCATGGTTCGTCAGTGGCAAGATATGATCTATAAAGGTCGACATTCACACTCCTACATGGATTCGATGCCTGATTTCGTTAAGCTTGCAGAAGCTTATGGTCATATTGGTATTAAGGTCGATAAGTTAGATGAACTCGACGCCGCTATGGAGAAATGTTTCAGCTACACAGATCGCTTGGTGTTTATGGACATTGCTATAGACCAAAACGAACACGTATATCCCATGCAAATTAAGTACGGAGCCATGGATGACATGCGCTTGAGTAAGACGGAGCGAACCTAATGAAACGCATTATTTCAGTATTAATGGAAAACGCCCCTGGCGCACTATCTCGAATTGTTGGTGTATTCTCTCAGCGTGGATATAACGTAGACTCGTTGTGCGTAGCACCCACAGACGATTCAAGCCTTTCACGCTTAACTATCATTACCCATGGTGATGACAAGGTTATCGAGCAGATCACTAAGCAGGTAAATAAGCTTATTGACGTGCTTAAGGTGGCAGATTTAACGGAAAACACGCACATTGAGCGCGAATTAATGTTAATTAAAGTCGCTACCCGTACCGAGTCAGTGCGCGCGGAAGTTAAGCGTAATTCAGATATTTTCCGCGGCCGCATTCTTGATGTGAACGCCAATAACTACACTATCGAAATTACTGGCACTACCGACAAGCTTGACGCATTTGCGGCCACTATGGGCCAATGCGCAGAGGTTATCGAGTCGTCGAGAACGGGTGTGTGTGGTCTTGCTCGTGGTGATAGAGCGCTTAGGCTTTAGCGTTTAGTTATTCGCACAACTGCGAACAACTATATTCAAACATTTGAAGGCCAGTGCAACACTGGCCTTTTTTATACCGAAAAAGTTGCTTACAACACAAACTCAATTGTTAGACACATCTCCGTAATACGCCTCTACGCGCAGGGCCACACCAAATGAAGGAGAAAAGTTTACCTCTCGCAGTAGCAACACAAAGGGCTCAACGTCAAAATATAGCCAATCTCTCACCGTATTTGAACGCCATCTCAAGCCGCTGTAAATCTCTTCAACGCGATAGTTGGGTTGGCTAAGACCCTCTACCATAAAGTGGGGAATGAGCGAATTGTGACGATTTAGGGAATACAAATGGTGAATTTCGTGTCGCCAAAACCAATCGTCGGTCTCATCGCGATAAAAGAAACGGTTGTTCTGTCGAATTAAATGCTGCGGGTTTAGATCGTATTGAAAAGCAGCGCCCAGCTCTGCGCCCAGTCTATCCCTTGTGAAATAATAAACTTCAGCATCGTATAAAACAGCCCAGTTTTCGCTTATCGCTGCCGCATCTCTGTACCTTGCTCGAGTGTAAAGCTGATCACGCCTGCCAGCGCCAATTCTAAAAGAATAATGGGAGTTTTGATCTGGTCGAAAACGAAGGGCGATAGTTGTGCGATCTCGGTTGTTGTTTGCTGTATCCCTCGCTGCTCTGATGGCTGAATCTTGGGTTTCATCTTCGTTATCACTCAGTAACAAATCTACCCGCTCTTCTAGTGCTGGCAGTTTTACTCGAATGCGAAACCGCACATCGGTATCTGTTAACATGCCAGAGCGAGGTTCCCAAGCAAGTTGAACCCGCCCTTGGGCTCTAGCCTGTGAACCCATGAGCTTCTCATCGCTTTCTTTACTGTAAAACCAGCCATCGAATTGCCTTACTGTAAAGTCCATCGAATTAGTAAAGCTACGCTGCCAAATATCAAACCATTGCTCTTCGTAGTCATGTTGATGACCGTCATCTACTTCTATGGCCTTTTTCTTGACAACGTTGGTGGTCACTATCACTCCACTAGGCGCGTTTTGACTGTGTTTCACCGCCTCGCTCTCGCCCTGAGAAGGTGAGAAATTAGCAAGTAGAAAATGGCATAGCACAGTGACAGCGCATGTCATTAATGACTAACTCCTTGTTAATAATGGTAAAGCCTGTGTGGACTGTAAGTGAAACCGAAAAGATTACCTTGTAGTAAGAAGAATGAAACGCATGAAGTAAAAGGTCAATGATTATTCGATAAGATAAATATTCAGGTGAAAGGAGCGTCTTGCAGTGGCATACTGGGCACATTGAAGTTTGGGAGATAAATTTTATGGGTGGTATTAGTATTTGGCAGCTGCTGATAATACTAGTGATAGTAGTGTTACTTTTTGGCACAAAGCGTTTAAAAGGCATTGGCACCGATTTAGGTAGTGCTATAAAAGGCTTTAAAAAAGAAATCACTGAAGACGATAAAGACGCAGACTTCGACCAAAAAAAGCAGGTAGAAGAACAGCGTACTTCTGACTCAGTAGCGACAAAAACAGAAAGTGATGTGAAAGATAAGTCCTAATGTTTGATATTGGTTTTTGGGAGCTTTTGGTTATAGGCGTTTTGGCTCTTTTAGTGTTGGGGCCAGAGAGATTGCCTGGTGCCATACGTTCAACCATCAATACCGTTCGTGGCGTGCGCAATATGGCAACTGGCTTTAAGCAAGAAGTTGAGCATCAGTTGCGCGTGCACGAGTTGCATGAAAATCTTAAGAAAGCGGAACAGCAGGGACTTAAAGAACTCTCACCAGAACTTGAAAAAAGTGTGGATGAGTTGAAAAAAGCGGCTGAATCGGTTCAAGAACCTTATAAAAAGCAGTAAATGTCTGACGCAAACAACTTACTATCTCATTTAATTGAATTACGCAGCAGAATTCTAAAGGCGTTACTGAGCGTGCTTGTTGTGTTCTTGTGTCTGGCCGCGTTCGCGCAAGATTTGTATCAACTGCTGGCTATGCCGCTGTTAGATGCTATGCCAGAAAATGCGACTATGATTGCTACCGATGTTGCCTCTCCCTTCTTTGCTCCGTTTAAGCTTACGTTGGTGCTGTCTTTTTTCATCGCCATACCTTACGTACTTTATCAAGTTTGGGGTTTTGTGGCTCCAGGGCTTTATCGTAACGAAAAACGGTTAGTCGCTCCCTTGCTGCTTTCTAGTACTCTTTTGTTTTACGCTGGTATGGCGTTCGCGTATTTTGTGGTATTTCCAATCGCTTTCGCGTTTTTCACCAGTGTTGCCCCTGAAGGAGTAACAGTAAGTACTGATATTTCCAGCTACCTAAATTTTGTATTAAAGTTGTTTTTTGCGTTCGGAGTTTCGTTTGAAATTCCTATTGCCATTATCCTTATGTGCTGGACGGGAATAACCGACGCTAAATCGTTGCGGGCAAAGCGACCTTTCGTAGTGGTAGGCGCTTTTGTTGTTGGTATGCTGCTAACTCCGCCCGATATCATTTCGCAAACCTTACTGGCCATCCCTATGTGGCTGCTATTTGAAGTAGGCGTAGTGATAGGTGGTTTGTATGCGGGTAAGGGAAAGCGTGAAGAAAATAAAATGAGCGACGACACAACAAACGCTTCTGACGACGCCTAAATAATTTATTAAAAAGGAATAAAAAAATGAAAACTCGAATAATCCCTTTTATTGCAGTTTTGGCGGCTTTAAATGCGTTGCCAGCGCAGGCTGAAAGTGTTGGTAAGGCAATTGAAAAGTGTCGTGCTACAGAAAACAGCTTAAAGCGCCTAATGTGTTATGACCGCATGGCGAAGTCTTTGAGCCAGTATGACGATGCAGATATGCAAATGAGCGAAATGCCAGCGCTACCCAGAGCAAAGCCTAAACCTTCGACTGCCAACGTGCCCGCTTCTCGTCCTCGTGTTGCTGCGGCGCCGGCTCCTGCTGTTACTGAAGAGCGCGATCCTGAAGCCTCTTTTGGTTTAGATAGAAAGCGCACGCCAGCCGATGAAGTATCTGAGGTTGTCCTTACTATTGCCGACCTATCAGAGGGAGCTCGAGGAAAAACCGTTGTTACCTTCAGTGATGGCGCGGTATGGCAGCAAGTCGATAATACCTATTTAAAGCTTGAAAAAGGTCAAACGGTAAGTATTGAAAAAGGTCTTTTCGGCGCGTTCTTTTTAAGTGTGGAAGGGCTTAATAAGCGTCTTAAAGTGAAGCGCGTAAAGTAGATGAAACTGTTCGACGCCGGCGTAAATCTGCTAGACGGGCGATTTAGTGCTGACGAAGTAATTCAGCGAGCGAATGACGCTGGCGTTGCAAGGTTATGCATCATTACCACCCATCCAAGCGAGTGGGATGATGCATACCAGCTATATCTAAAATACCCCGATATCTGTTGTTACACCATTGGTGTCCATCCGCACAATGCAAAAGATGTAAATGCACACGGGTTGATGCAACTCGAGCAACTTGCTCAACAAAAGGGCTGTGTCGCAATAGGGGAGTGTGGTTTAGATTTTAATCGCAATTTTTCTGCGCAAGAAACTCAGCTATCGGTGTTTGAGGAGCAGCTAAAGATTGCTGTCAAGCTGCAAAAGCCTGTGTACTTGCACGAGCGTGATGCCTTTGAACCTCAAATAGCGCTGCTAAGAAAATATATTCCCCAACTACCCAATGGTATCGCGCACTGCTTCACCGGAGGTGTAGAGGAAGCAAAAGACTACTTAGCCTTAGGGTTGTATATTGGAATTACAGGGTGGGTTTGCGACGAAAAACGCGGTGAGTCGTTAAGAAATGCTATTGCGTGTATTCCTCACGATAAACTCATTTTCGAGACCGATGCGCCTTACCTTTTCCCAAAAACACTGAGACCAAGAAAAAGAAACAATGAGCCTGCTTTTTTACCCCACATTGTAGAGCAGGTAAGCGATATGCTTGGTGTTCCGGCCCAACAGCTTAGTAAAAGCAGTTTTGTTAATACGCTAACCTTATTTAGTATTGACTGAGATATGAGAAAAAAGCTGTATTTACTGCGTAATCACGATGCTTGGTTGCTGCTTACCACCTGTTTAGCGGTTGCCATCTTTGTGTGGCTGTTTTTGAATATCTCCCCTAGTACTTCGTTGCCGCCGCACTATTCTCAGCTAAAGTACTTAACGACTACTAATGACGAGATAGACTTCGATAACGTTGAGCAGGTGCCGAAGAGCCGCTGGACTGCGATATCTTCGCCTATCAACTTAGGCATGAGCGATAAAACCGTATGGTTTTCTCTGGTCGTAGACCCTACCCAAAGCCCAGAGAGTCAGTATTTACTGCATATCGACTATGCACTGCTCGATATTCTCGACGTGGGCGTTTTTGAGAGTATTGGGGCAACTCCTGTTGTGCTTTATTCTGCCGGAGACACTCAACCTACCAGCGTACGCCCGCTACAACATGTTAAGCCCTTGTTTCCCCTACCTTCTAGTCAGTTCTCTCAGCGAGTTTTTATTAAAGTAAAAACAACGGGCACCATTCGATTGCCCGTGCGGATTTGGAAAGAAAGGGAGTTCATTCAGTTTACTGCTAACCGAAATGCCGCGCTGGGTGTGTTTTTCGGAATTCTTATCGCTATGGGGATCAGCAATATCTTTCTGACTGTCACAACAGGAAGCCGCTCATTTCTTCTCTATTCAGGATATGTTTTTTGTTTAGCGCTTACCATAGCTACGCTTCAGGGATATGGTTTCACCTATATATGGAGCAATAGCCCTTGGTTTCAGGGTAAGGCCGCGGTTATTTTTGCCAGTGCAACAATCATGTTTGCCAGCATGTTTACTCGCAGCTTACTGCCGATTAAAAAGTACAGCCTGTTGTGCGATAGAATAATGATTGGTATTGGTTGGACTTGCGGTATCACTCTTGTTGGCGGTGTTATCTTGCCTTACTCATTTATGATTAAAGCATTCTTGATTGCATTAAGTTTTATCGTTACTTACACCCTAGCGCTTGGAGCCTGGCTGGCAATAAAGGGTGAAAGAGTTGCACGATACTTTACCATCGCGTGGGGTTTTCTCTTAGTTAGTGCGTTAGCGGCAAGCTTTGATAACGTTAATTTAGTAAATTTCCCCTTAACGTCAAATACTTTACTAATTATAGGCGGGGCAGTTGAAACCCTTATTTTAGCGCTCATTTTGGCCATTAATTTTAGTCACAGCCGAGATTCTCTTATTGATGCAAAACAGTTTGCTTTAGAGCAGGAAAAACAGGCGAATACAGCCAAAGAGCACCTGCTGACCATGCAGCAGCGTCATCAAGAAGACTTAGAATACAAAGTTGAAGAGCGCACTTTAGAGCTAGAGGTGACATTAAGAGAGCTTTCTGAAGTGAATCAGGAGCTAGAGCGGCTTAACGCTATCGACCCTCTTACAGGTGTGCACAATCGCCGCCACTTTGATAAAAGCCTCCGTGCCCAAGGCAGACGAAGTAGAAGAGAAGAAATCCCGCTTTCGCTGATCATTCTCGATATTGACCATTTTAAAAAGATTAATGATACGTATGGGCACGACGCGGGCGATTTGTGTTTAAAACACACGACTTCGCTGTTTCAACAACACATTCACCGCCCCAGTGACGACTTATGCCGAATTGGTGGAGAAGAGTTCGCCTTTATTCTGCCCAACACTGACTTGGCAGGTGCTACACATTTAGCAGAAACCATAGTCAGAGAATTAGCAGACAAGCCATTTAACTATGAGGGTAGTGAAATTAAACTTACTGCCAGTGCAGGCGTATCAACTGCTGTTATTCAAGATGAAGAGCAAGCCCAAACTCTATTTAAGTTCGCCGATAGCTTGCTGTTCAAAGCAAAACAAACCGGGCGAAACAAAGTAATATCTCAACATTTGCAGGACCAACTATGACCACTTCTTTTCCAAATAAGCGCATGCGCAGGCTAAGAGCTAAAGACGCATTGCGCAGTCTCGTTGCAGAGCACGCGCTTTCTGTTGATGATTTAATCTACCCCGTATTTGTGTTGCCAGGTGAAAATGCCCGAGAGGCTGTTCCGTCAATGCCAAATGTAGAACGGCTGTCTCTCGATCTCTTGCTGTTAGAGATGGAAAATTGGGTGGCCTTGGGAATAAGAACGTTTGCGCTTTTTCCTGTTACGCCAATGGCACTAAAAACCGACTGTGCTAAAGAAGCGTTTAACCCAGAAGGGCTTACGCAAACTGCCCTGAGTGCCATAAAAGAAAAGTACCCTGAGGTCATGTTGATGTCAGATGTTGCTCTCGATCCCTTCACCTCCCATGGGCAAGATGGACTTATTGACGCCGACGGCTATGTCGTTAACGACGAAACAGTCGAAGTGTTAGTAAAACAGGCGCTATCTCATGCCGAGGCGGGGGCTGATATTGTTGCACCCTCTGACATGATGGACGGACGTATAGGTCGCATTCGTGAAGCGCTAGAAAGCAAAGGGTATGTGAACACCTGCATCATGGCTTACTCTGCAAAATATGCATCGTCTTACTATGGCCCATTTCGAGACGCGGTGGGCTCGGCTGCTAACATTAAAGGTGGAAATAAGAAAACCTATCAGATGGACCCAGCAAACTCTAATGAAGCCCTTCACGAGATAGCACTTGATATTGAAGAAGGGGCAGACATGGTAATGGTGAAGCCGGGAATGCCGTACTTAGACATTGTTCGCCGCTGTAAAGATGAGTTCAACGTGCCCACTTTCGCTTATCAGGTGAGTGGTGAGTACGCTATGCATCAGGCTGCATTTGCAAATGGATGGCTAAAAGAGGATGAGGTAGTTTTAGAATCTCTACTCGCATTTAAGCGTGCGGGCGCCGACGGCATTCTTACTTACTTCGCTCCGAAAGCCGCAGAACTGCTGAATAAAAGTTACTGAATAAATAAGTAACAGCCTTTATTTTTTAAAAGAGCGAGCAAAAGCGCCGCCAAATGTATTTTGTACATTTGGCGGCGCTTTGTGTTGAGTTTGTATAAATGCGGCTTCGCTTAAGATTTTTATGCAAATAAGCTAAATGCAAACAAGCTCACAGCCGGCTTTGTGTTGAAGCCAGCACTCATTAGCTAATTCAGCGTTTATCAAGGGGTGAGATTTTAGCCAGCCCTCAGGAAAAGTGAGCGTCCATTTACTGTCATCACAAACAAGTTTTACATCAGGAATATGCTTGTTTTGCCTGCGCAAGCAAAGCACTACGGCAATACGTAAAACACGAAGCAACCCCTTTAGCATGGGGCGGTAATCATGATGATAGTTATCGAATACATCCTCAGATATGGCTAGCCTGTGCTGGGATACTAGTTCTCGAATAGCCGTTCGCTGTAGGCGTGTAAACCCTGGTAAGTCGATAAAGCTAAGAATATAAGCGCCGTGTTCATGATGACGTTTGTATTCTATATGAAGCCCAATCTCGTGCAGCTCAGCAGCCGCGCCTAAGATGGTTTCGGTATCTAAATGACAGATATTTTGTTGTCTGCACAGCTGATAGCAAAGCGACAGGGCAACTTGCCTCACAGAAACCGCGTGGGCTGTATCTATATGATAGCGCTGCTTGGTCTGATTAAGTGTTTGTTGTCTACGATCATTGTCAGTGACATTGTCTAACATGCCGTAAATCAAACCTTCTCGTAACGCGCCTCCAGAAATGTTCATATGCTTGATATGTAACGCCTCAAAAAGACTTATTAAAATAGCAAGTCCGGAAGGGAATATCGCTTTTCTGCTTTCTTCTAAACCCTCTATTTCAAGTTGGCCTAAAGAGCCACATTCAACACATTGCTGTTGCAGGTGGTAAAGGTAGTCTAGCCTTATTGCGTCACTTATCCCCTGTGCAACCAGTATTTCAGTAATGGCTTGTGGTGTGCCAGACGCACCTAAACAGTTTTCCCAATCAAAACAAAGAAACGCGTTAGACACCTCATTTATGAGTGAATGAGCCGCTTTTTTTGCTTGATCAAAATTTTCGGTGTTAATAACACCACCTTGAAAGTAGCGCTCCATAAAGGTAACGCAACCCATGTCCAAACTTTTAAGATGGATAGGCTGCATATCATTACCGATAATGATTTCAGTGCTAGCGCCACCGATATCAATAACCAAGCTGTTGCCTTGATTAGCGGAGGTATAGGCGACGCCTAAATATATCTGCCTGGCTTCTTCTTCGCCGCTAATTATATTGAGCTTGTGGTTAAGGATCTCTTCAGCTTTGCGCACAAAAACATGTGCGTTGGTTGCAAGACGCAGCGTTGCGGTTGCCACTATCTTGATGTTTGAAGGGGGAATATCTTGCAGCCTTTCGGAGAACACTTGCAGGCATTGCCAGCCTCGTTCCATACTTGTTTCATCAAGCAAAAAATTATCGTCAAGCCCTGCTGCTAATCGCACCTTTTGCTTTATTTTACCAATAATTTGAACGCTACCATTAACAACATGGACAATAACCATGTGAAAACTGTTTGAGCCTAAATCTACGGCGGCATAATATTCACCGTAGGTTTGGGCATCGTGCTGGAGTTCTGCCTGCATAGTATCTCGTATAATGTTTCTTATATCTTACTTGTTTGTATGTCTTTGCTGAGGTTTACCACGCCCTCGGCTATTTCCTCTACGTGAAGAGTTTCGATTATTGGGCACTCTCTTCTTTCGCGGTCTTGGTGGCTTAATATCTTCCAATAGTGCGGTTCTATCGTAGTCTGTTACCGGAATGGTAGCGTTAATGTATTTTTCAATCGCGGGTAAGTTAAGCGCATACTTCTCACAAGCAAAGCTAATAGCAATACCGCTTCTTCCTGCACGGCCGGTGCGACCAATACGGTGCACGTAATCTTCGGCGTCATCAGGTAAATCATAGTTAAACACGTGCGTTACCGCATCAATATGTAAACCACGCGCCGCCACGTCAGTAGCAACTAATATGTCTAATGCGCCTTTGGTAAAGTCTTCTAAAATACCCAGGCGTTTCTTTTGAGGCACGTCGCCGCTTAATAAGCCAACACGGTGTCCATCAGCGGTAAGCCAATCAGTTACCTTTTCACAGCTGTGCTTGGTATTGGCAAACACAATGGCTTTTTCCGGCCATTCTTCTTCTAACAATGTGAGAAGAAGCAGCATCTTATCTTCGTCAGATGGATAGAACAGTTCTTGGCTAACACGGGTTGCCGTGGTTTGTTCGGGCGCTACTTGAACATGAGTTGGATTGTTCATGTGCTCGTATGCTAATTCCTGTACGCGGTAACTTAGCGTGGCAGAGAACAGCATGCTTAGACGCTCACCTGCTGGTGGCATGCGGCGGAATAAGAAGCGAATATCTTTAATGAAACCCAAATCGAACATACGATCGGCCTCATCAAGTACGGCTACCTGAATATTATCTAGCGTAAAGACGTCCTGTTTGTAGTAATCCAGAATGCGCCCTGTCGTGCCAATAATAATATCCACCCCTTCTTCTAGGGTTTCGCGTTGACTTTGGTAACCTTCGCCCCCATAAATCAATCCAAGCGATATTCCAGTATGCTCACTGAGCAACTTGGCATCGTTAAATATTTGCACAGCCAGTTCACGTGTCGGAGCCATAATAATGGCGCGCGGACCGTCTGATTTGCTGTTACTTGAGTTTTCTGCTTTGCTTAGCAGGTAATGGAATGTAGCGACCAGAAACGCAATGGTTTTTCCCGTGCCCGTTTGAGCTTGGCCCGCAATATCGAGACCTTCTAATAACGGAGGCAGTGCAAGTGCCTGAATTGGTGTACAATGAGAAAAATTCTCTGCCGTCAAGGCGTCAACGACTTTGCTGTTGATCGGCAGGTCGGAAAAATGAGTTTCAGTTAAATGAGTAGGCATAGCTTATAGCTTATCAGTGCTTGCATTAAAAAACAGTTTCTATATAACACTTATGGTAAAGCTGAGTATACTCAGCAACAGACCACAAACGGAGAAAAGAATGAGCGACAAAATTATCCAGTTATCTGACGATAAATTCGAAGCAGATGTTATCAATGCTGACAGTCCTGTACTAGTTGACTTTTGGGCCGAATGGTGTGGCCCCTGTAAAATGATCGCGCCTATCTTAGAAGAAGTTGCGACCGAGTTTGATGGCAAGTTAACAGTTGGCAAGTTGAATGTCGATGAAAATAACGAAACTCCGCCTAAATACGGTATTCGCGGTATTCCAACACTGTTACTTTTCAAAAATGGTAATGTTGCTGCTACGAAAGTAGGTGCGTTATCAAAAACTCAACTAACAGAGTTTCTTAACGAAAACCTGTAATTGAACAAGAAAAGCCGGTGTAGCTAACCTCTACATCGGTTTTTTGATCACGCCCTGTTGCATTACACTTTAGGATAGTAAGCCCAATTTAATTAACATTTAGTGAGCAAATCGCTGGACGTTGATTAAATATAGTGCTAACTTTTCTCTCAGCGCTCATCCGAGCAGCATTCTGCACATGTCCAAATCCGGGCGATACCAAATCTAAACGAGAACAGAGTGACCAAAAGTCCTGTAAGCGAAGTTCAAGCACAAAGACCCACCAGTATGAATTTAACCGAATTAAAGAATAAACCAATTAGCGAGTTGGTTAACATGGCCGAAAAAATGGGCCTTGAAAATATGGCTCGCGCCAGAAAACAAGACATCATATTCTCCATTTTGAAGACGCATGCGAAAAGCGGCGAAGATATCTTCGGAGATGGAGTTTTAGAGATTTTACAGGACGGTTTCGGCTTCTTACGTTCAGCTGACTCTTCTTATCTTGCAGGTCCGGATGATATTTATGTATCGCCAAGCCAGATACGTCGCTTCAATCTGCGAACTGGTGACACCATTGCAGGAAAAATTCGTCCACCAAAAGACAGTGAACGTTACTTTGCGCTGTTAAAAATACGCGAAGTAAACTTCGACAAGCCTGAAAACTCACGAAACAAAATCTTGTTCGAAAACCTTACTCCTTTGCATGCAGCAGACCGTTTGCGCATGGAACGTGGTAATGGCTCAACAGAAGATATTACAGCGCGAGTACTTGATTTAGCATCGCCTATTGGTCGCGGTCAGCGCGGTCTTATTGTAGCACCGCCTAAAGCAGGTAAAACTCTTCTACTTCAAAATATCGCTCAATCTATTGCTGCCAACCACCCTGAGTGTGAGCTAATGGTATTGCTTATCGATGAGCGTCCAGAAGAAGTAACAGAAATGCATCGTCTTGTACAAGGTGAGGTAGTCGCATCGACGTTCGATGAACCAGCAAGTCGCCACGTTCAAGTTGCAGAGATGGTAATTGAAAAAGCGAAGCGATTGGTAGAGCACAAGAAAGATGTGGTCATCCTTCTCGACTCAATTACTCGTCTTGCTCGTGCCTATAACACGGTTATTCCATCATCAGGTAAAGTACTCACCGGTGGTGTAGATGCCAATGCGTTGCACAAGCCAAAGCGTTTCTTTGGTGCTGCCCGGAACGTTGAAGAAGGTGGTAGTTTAACTATTATCGCTACAGCGCTTATCGATACCGGCTCTAAAATGGATGAAGTTATCTACGAAGAGTTTAAAGGTACTGGTAACATGGAACTTCACCTTAACCGCAAAATTGCGGAAAAACGTGTATTCCCAGCTATCGACTTTAATCGTTCTGGTACTCGTCGTGAAGAACTTCTTACGAAGCAAGATGAACTTCAGAAAATGTGGATCCTTCGTAAAATCGTTCACGAGATGTCAGAAATTGATGCCATGGAGTTCTTAATCAGTAAGCTCTCTATGACGAAGACCAACAATGAGTTCTTCGATGCAATGCGAAGACAAAAAAGCTAATAAATAGCTATTGTTTTAAAAAAGCGCCTGATACTAGGCGCTTTTTTTGTTTCTAAGCCCCCTTATGCCTTCTTTAACTGGCGGCGCTAACTAAGGCATTAGACTTCCGTACAATACTTTTCTTTTTCACTATGCGTTATTTTGATTATCAGCAATAAGGTTAGTGATGTGTTCTGTAATCAGATGCTTTATTCTGATGAAAACAACAAAGGAAAATCATCATGTTTAGGAAAAATTTAGTTGCGTTAACCTTAGCTAGTCTTTTTACGTTTAGCACGGCCATCGCAGCCTCTGCTAACGCAGCCTCTGTCGATGTAGATACCCTTGCTACCAATGTTGAACCGGATGTCATCAAATGGCGCCATCACTTCCACCAATATCCTGAGCTATCAAACCGAGAATTTAAAACTGCCGAATATATCGAATCTTATTTGACGTCCCTTGGCCTTGAAGTACAAACGGGCATTGCAAAAACTGGGGTAGTAGCCATTCTTGATTCAGGAAAACCAGGTCCTGTGGTTGCACTTCGAGCAGACATGGACGGCTTGCCTGTTAAAGAGCAAAACGACTTGCCATATCGGTCTGAGCAAATGGGTGAATACAACGGCAATGAAGTTCCTGTGATGCATGCCTGTGGACACGACACTCATATGGCCATGTTGATGGGGGCCGCCAAAATCCTTACCGACATTAAGGGCCAACTTAAGGGTAAAGTGAAATTTATATTCCAGCCTGCAGAAGAGGGCGCGCCTGCCGGAGAAACCGGTGGAGCAGAGGTTATGGTTAAGGAAGGCGTACTTAAAAATCCCGAAGTAGATGTGATTTTTGGGCTTCACATCAATGCCAATACCGACGTAGGCAAAGTGCGCTACAAGCCAGGTGGCACTATGGCAGCGGTAGATCCGTTTAAAATAGTGATTCACGGTAAACAAGCTCACGGTGCTTATCCGTGGAAAAGTGTTGACCCTGTAGTCACTGCGGCGCAAATGATCATGTCAATTCAAACCATTGTTAGCCGTGAAATAAAGTTAATAGATGATGCTGCCGTTGTTTCGGTGGGCTCTATTCATGGCGGCAATAGGTCAAATATTATTCCTAACGAAGTCGAATTAGTGGGCACCATCAGAACCCTCAACAAAGCGGCACGTGAGCATATCTACGAAGCGCTACCTCGCAAAGTGAAAGGTATTGCAGAAAGTATGGGAGCGAAGGCTGAGCTTACTTTGCCCCTTGATTATTCTTATCCAATAACGTTTAACGACCCTGAGTTAACGCAAGCCATGCTACCAACCATGCAGCGAACTGCTGGAGCAGAGAACACCTTGTTGTCTAACCCAGTAACCGGTGCAGAAGATTTCTCTTTCTTTCAAGAAAAAGTGCCTGGACTTTATGTTTGGGTTGGTGGAAAGCCACTTGATGTATCAGAGAAAGATAGCCCTGCTCACCACACTCCAGAGTTTTATGTTGATGACTCTGGAATGAAACTAGGCGTTAAGCTATTAACGAACTTTACTCTCGACTATATGGAGCAGCATTAATATGACGATGGAGACGTTTCTTGCGAAAACCTGATTTTCATTTAAGTTGGTCTTTAGCGCTAAACGTTTTTTTTGTTTGTTTACTAGGTGCAGGTCTTAATTCAATACCTGCACCTTTTGATAGTGCTGGTATTGCTGTATTTGGCTGCGGTGCTGCTGTTTATGCAGCGCTGCGCTTCCCGCCCCTGCTTTCTATTCCCATGGCATTGGTCATTAGTGCGCCTATTTGGTTCAGCGACGGAAGTATCGTCGGAAAAGAAAGCCTCACACTTTTACCCATTGTTTTAAGCTTCTTTGGGTATCAAAAGTCGTTGAGACAGATAATTAAAATCGGCGGTGGATTTTGGTCCATTGTTTTTGTGCCAATATTATTTTTAGAACACGCTTTATACGATACTGAAAACCTCAATTTGCTTTTATCGGGTGTTCTAGTGACTTGGATAAGCGGCGTTTTGGGGCTTGTGTCAGGCCACTTTGCTTATCTCACCACTCACGGGTTACGGCGAAAGTTATCTTATGAACCTGAAAAGGTTAAGCTAAATTTTTTATTGAGCTATTTTTTTGCGGGCTGTTTCTTTGTGGCTTCTACGGCCGTTATTTACCTATCGGTAAGCCTGTTTCAGCAGCAACAAGAGCGACAAATCAAAGGGTATATGGCGCAACGTGTTGCCGTACTGCAGCAACAGTTATCAGACTTTATTAGTCAGCATCAGCGGGTTATATCATCTACAGCACAAACTTTGTCGGGTGATAAGCGGGCCGAGCAGCTCGATGCTCGGGCGACGAAGCAATTATCAATAGCAGCATCACTTTACCCAAATTTTATTACATTTCTGGTTACCGATGACAGTGGCAACATTACCCATACCTACCCACCTAATCTAATTGAAAACGTCAGAGCTGGTGTTTTACCAAACGTTGCTTATAGACCTTACTTTTTCAAAGCTATGCAAAGTGGGAAGCCTTATCTATCGAATGTTTTCCAGGGAAGAGGTTTCGGCAACGACCAGATTGTTGCCATGTCTGCGCCTATCAAATCTGAAGATGGTAAGCCAATAGGTATCATTGAAGGCTCACTTTCGTTGAAAAGTTTTTCAATTTTCGATGAACTCAGTTTAAACGGTTTCTCTTTGCTCATAGAAGATCAAAAAGGTGAGGTTGTCTATGCTTCAGAGACACTAAATTTACGACCGCTCAGTAAGGCACCAACTTATCCGTGCGAACCACAATGTGGTAATGAGATTCAGGATGGGCCAGAGGGCAAAACCTGGTTGCGCTACAAAGGGGATATAGCTCAAGCCAACTGGACCGTAAATTATTACTTCAAGCAAGAGTACCTTCTTAGCTCTATGAGCAGCTATCTGCTTAAAGATCTTTTATTGCTGCTGTTGCTATCTCTTCTTGGAACAATAACCGGCTTTTTGGTTGCCAGAATGATAAGTATGCCGTTAAGGCGACTTATTCGCTACATTGCTAATTTTGATCCCTCTACTAACAGGGAAAGCAAAATTCCTCATCAAGCGCTCCATATTCAAGAGCTTACCTCGGTTAATGCCGAGTTTGTAAAGTTAGAGCAAAGGTTATTAAAAGCCTTCGACGATTTAGACAAGACCAGAGCAAAAGAACAGCAGCTCAATGTTGAACTTGGCGAACTGAATCAGTCTCTTGAAGCGCGAATTGAGGAAAAAACACATCATTTAGAAAGCGCGCTTAAATCGGCGGAAGCGGCGAACACGGCGAAAACGCAATTTCTGGCCAATATGAGTCACGAAATACGAACGCCAATGAACGGTATTATTGGCTCTTGTGAACTTATGTTTGAACACAATCTGCCCAAGCATATCGCATCAAGAGCAAAAACGATTTCTCGCTCAGCGACTAACCTCTTGCTTATTCTCGACAGTATCCTCGACTGGTCAAAAATAGAATCGGGAAAAATGGGGATCGATAATCGAGACACACAGATCCATGAGCTACTTCACTCTGCCCGTGAGTTGTATCTGTATTCTGCCGATATAAAAGATATTGCAGTGGATGTTAATATTGACTCTTCGGTGCCAAGTGCGTTGATTACCGATGCTGGCAAGGTGAGCCAAGTAGTTAATAATTTACTCAGTAACGCCATAAAATTTACCGATGAGGGGACTATTACCATTGGTGCCGAATATCGTGATAACCACCTAATTATTGCTATAAGCGATACGGGAATCGGCATTTCAGAAGATAAACTGAATACCATTTTTGAAAAGTTTGAACAGGCCGACGCTTCTACAACACGCTATTACGGCGGAACCGGGCTTGGCTTGGCAATCAGCAAAGGGCTTGTTGAGCTTATGGGCGGAGAAATACAAGTAAAGAGTGCGCTTAATGAAGGCTCTACTTTTACATTCTTCATACCTTGTAAAGAGGGAGAAAGTGGTGCGGTTAAAACCATGGCAGAGATTGCTACGCTGCCGGAAAATATTCATGTGTTGCTAGCTGAAGACAATGATATCAATGCTGAAATAGTTATGGATATGCTGAAAGGTGCAAACGTTCGCTGTATTAGAACCAGAAATGGACAAGATGCTCTTGAAGCGGCAAAAAAATATGCATTTGATGTGATTATTATGGATTGCCAAATGCCGGTGATGGATGGGTTAACCGCCACATCTCTTATTCGAAAACAGGGCAAAAATAAGGATGAAGTTCGCATTATCGCGCTAACGGCTAACGCGTTTGAAGAAGATAGACAGGCGTGCCTCAATGCAGGAATGGATGCCTATTTAAGTAAGCCTATACGCAAGCGAATGCTCTTCAATACAGTGGCTTACCAACTAGCTAAAAGTTGAT
Source organism: Alteromonas sp. MB-3u-76 (assembly GCF_002831605.1). Taxonomy (NCBI): domain Bacteria; kingdom Pseudomonadati; phylum Pseudomonadota; class Gammaproteobacteria; order Alteromonadales; family Alteromonadaceae; genus Alteromonas; species Alteromonas sp. MB-3u-76. The sequence goes on from NZ_CP025115.1 coordinate 530,587, forward strand.
TTTTTCTATTGCTACGATGCTTTTATGACGTCGACCTCGGGCAGCGTCTGTGAGCCGCAAAAATGTACAGCAAAGATCAACATGCCCCAGGGAATTGAAGTGGGAATTTATTACAAGTTGCGCTACAATCGCGGGCTTTCAAATCATGTCTCTTTTACCTAACCCGAGGATCATTAGATGGCGAAAGTCGCGATTGTAATGGGTTCTACTTCAGACTGGCCTACCATGCAGCAGGCCGCAAAAATGCTGAAGTCTTTCAACGTTGAGTTTGACGCCAAAGTTGTGTCGGCCCACAGAACACCAAACCTACTAGTAGAGTTCGCAGAAAGTGCCGCAGACGAAGGCTTTAGTGCCATTATTGCAGGTGCAGGTGGTGCTGCTCATTTACCCGGTATGATAGCGGCACATACGCATCTGCCCGTGTTCGGATGCCCAGTAAAGTCTAAAGCCTTAAGCGGTTTAGATTCGTTATTGTCTATTGTTCAAATGCCTAAAGGCGTGGCTGTAGGTACACTTGCTATAGGTGAAGCGGGCGCTGCTAATGCGGGGCTGCTAGCGGCTCAGGTTGTTGCACTTCAAGATGAGAGTGTTCGCGATGCTATTATTGCATTTAGACAAGCGCAGACCGATACAGTGCTAGCGTCAAGTAATACGTTGGAGTTAGATGAATGAGAGTAGTTGTTTACGGTGCAGGTCAACTAGCACAAATGATGTACCTAGCGGGTAGCCCTTTAGGTATTGATGTTCAGGCTGTAGACGTAAACAGCGATACAGTAGTTCATCCGGTAAGTAAAACCCCGTTAGATATTCCTCTTGATGAAGCCATAGAGGGTGCCGATGCGTTAACGGTTGAGTTCGAGCATGTGCCCGAGCGTTTACTAGAAGTAGCGGCACAAACAAACAAACTGATGCCGAACATTCAAAGCATTTTAGTTGGCGCTGACAGAGTGCGTGAAAAGCAGTTGCTGCAGTCTATGGACGTAGCTAATTGCGAACATCAAGTGGTTACACACTTAGACCAGCTAGATGCTTGCGTGGATGCACTAGGTAACAAGCTTATCTTAAAGGCAAGTCGCGATGGCTATGATGGCTACGGTCAATGGCGCCTCAGCGATGAATCAGAGTTACCCGACCTAAAAAAATCACTGCAAGGTTTAGACTTAGAAGCGGTGCCTTTAGTGGTTGAAAAAATGGTGAATTTCGACAGAGAGCTTTCGCTTATTGGGGTACGCAATGCGAAAGGAGATATTCGCACCTATCCGCTAGCGGAGAATCTGCACCACCAAGGCCAACTTCATGTATCTGTGGCTCCTGCTACTAATGTAGATTCTGAGCTTCAAGAGCAAGCTCATACAATTTTTACCAAACTGGCAGAGGGTATGGATTATGTAGGCGTGTTAGCCGTTGAGTTGTTTCAAGTTAACAATACCCTGCTAGTAAACGAATTAGCTCCTCGAGTTCATAACTCAGGTCACTGGAGTCAATCAGGTGCCGTCACCAGCCAGTTCGAAAACCACCTCAGAGCAGTATGCGGGCTTCCTTTAGGTGACACGTCTCCACTAGGTCCTAGCGCCATGGTCAACATTATTGGATGCAGCAGCTTTTCTCGCGAATTGCTCAGTATTGATGGCAGTCATCTGCATTGGTATGGCAAGTCTGTTCGAGAAAAGCGCAAGATGGGGCACATTAATGTGACAACACAAAGCTACCAGCAACTTGGTGAAAAGCTTATGGCACTTGGTCAATATCTGCCGTTGGAATATTTTCCTAAATTAGTTGCCGAAGCGACGCGATTAAAAGGTTGACAGTCAACGTTTTATCGCTAGAATACGCATCCGCTGTCTAGGCAGCAGTTTTAAAAAGTGTGCCGACTTAGCTCAGTTGGTAGAGCAACTGACTTGTAATCAGTAGGTCGCCAGTTCGATTCCGGCAGTCGGCACCATTTTTCTTTTGTATTACGTAATTCTTACGTAAACTAGTTCCGTTAACCTCAACGGAGCAATATCTCAATGTCCCCTATTTCTTTTTCGCTGTATTTTCTAAAACGCTCAACCTTGTTTATTTGCATGATGTCGTTCGTCTCTATGACAGCTTTTGCACACGGTGACAATAGCCATGACGAAACAGCTGAAGACAACTCTCAGATTGTATTAAAAGACGGCTATGCCCGAGCTACATTTCCAATGGCGAAAACTGCCGCAATGTATTTTACTCTTCACAATATGTCTGAAAATGAAGTTCGCTTTGTCAGCGTAAGTGTCGATGAAGAAGTAGCAGATGAGGCGCAAATTCACACCACAGAGATGCAGGGCGACGTTATGCGTATGCGCCACGTAGACAAAGGAGTCAGTGTGGCGGCAAACGGGCATATAGCTTTCGCGCCTGGTGGGTATCACATTATGTTAATGGGTCTTAAAAACGGTTTGCAAGCAGGTAGTGAAGTGAAGCTTACGTTGAGCTTCGATTCTCTCGAAGACCTGCATGTAGTGTTACCAGTAAAAGAAGAGAATAAAGGTATGCAGCATCACGGTCACCATTAGCGATGACACATTATCATTGAAAAAGGTTTTAGGTCATCTATAAATTAGATGATCACAATCAAATTAATACGCGTTATTTATACTAAGCTTTAGCGTATTCTTTACTCATACGGTTAGCGAAATAGCTAACGACTTTTTCAAAAGTGTTAAGGAGCGAAACATGAGCAAGATAGACATTGGAATTTCAGAAAGTGATCGTAGCGAAGTAGCACACGGCCTTAAAAAGCTGTTAGCCGACTCTTATACCCTATATCTTCAAACGCATAACTTTCATTGGAATGTAGAAGGACCCCAGTTTCGGGAATTGCATTTAATGTTTGAAGAGCACTACACCGAACTTGCTGAAGCGGTTGATGAAATTGCAGAGCGAATTCGTACATTAGGCGTTGCTGCTCCAGGAACCTATAAAGCGTTTGCAGAGCTTAGCGCTATTGAGGAAGTTGATGGTGTACCTGAAGCTACAGAAATGGTGCGTTTACTAACCCACGGTCACGAGCAAGTGGTAAAAACCTGTCGAGAGTCGTTAAAGCTTGCCCAAGGTGCCGACGATGAGTCTTCTGCTGCACTCATTGGCGACAGAATGCGTGTGCATGAAAAAACAGCGTGGATGCTTCGCGCAACGCTTCCAAAATAAAGCGATTAGTAGAAGTTTGTTAGCCCTTTTAAGTGGGACTATACATCGGGTTTGCTTGTAGCGAAATATGCATAAACTAGTTAAAAGCGAGTATTTCCAGATAAACTGCGACGAATAAAACTAAGGGTACAGCTATGCTGTACCCTTTTTTGTATACTCTGTTCCAACAAACTTTCAAAACCTGACTTTTAAAGCGCCTGCCATAGAGACGAACTTGGTGGACGTGAGAAGTTAGGTTTATGGCTCGTGAACGAGCCCCAACAAGCATTGAGGTACACATGAGAAAGTCTGCAATTGGGTTACTGAGCCTATGTAGTATAAGTTTAGCGGTAAGCCAAAGCGTAAACGCCAATAGCCACAACGACTCACCAACAACAGACGCTATAACAGTAACCACTCTCGCGGAGGGCCTTGAGCATCCTTGGGGAATGGTTTTTCTACCAAGCGGAGACATGTTAGTGACCGAACGCGCTGGCGGTATTCGTCGTTTGACAAAAGACGGCGTGCTATCGGAACGTTTAGAAAATGTGCCTGAGGTGGTTGCGAATAATCAGGGCGGAATGCTTGATATCACTGTTGATCCGGACTTTAGCGAAAATAATACTGTGTACTTCTGCTACAGCAAACCCTCAGACGATGGCCAAGCTGGTAGTAGCAGTAGTGTGGCAAAAGCAACGCTAGCTAATAATAAACTTGAAAACGTTGAGGTTATTTTTAGTGCCTCACCTGTTATAGATAATGGGTTTCACTTTGGCTGTCGACTTGTGTTCGATGCTGATAAGTCGCTTTACATTACTCTTGGCGATCGCTACAAATACATGAAAGAGGCACAAAATACGAACAATCACTTTGGGAGTATTGTTCGCATAAATCGTGACGGAAGCGTGCCTGGAGATAATCCCTTCATCGATGGCGACGCTCCTGAAGTATTTAGTTATGGCCATCGAAATGTTCAAGGGGTAACGGTACATCCGCAAACCGGTGCTGTTTGGGCAATGGAGCACGGGCCGAAAGGTGGCGATGAAATTAATGTTATCAAAAAAGCCGCCAATTACGGTTGGCCAGAAATTACCTACGGCATTGACTACAGCGGTGAAATTATCAGTGATAAAACCCATATGGAGGGCATGGAGCAACCTTGGCTTTATTGGGACCCTTCTATCGCACCAAGCGGGCTGACTTTTTACACTGGTGATATGTTTAAAGAATGGCAAGGCGACATTTTAGTAGGTTCGCTTAAATTCACCCATCTTCGCAGAGTGGAAATAGAAAACGGAAAGCCTGCTAAGCAACACGAATACTTGCGCGAGAATGGCGCGCGTATTAGAGACGTTGATGTTGATAGTGAAGGTGCAATTTACCTTTTAACCGATGCGCCGAACGGTAAAGTACTCAAACTAACTAAGTAACACTAACTAAGTAAGCAACTAAGTAGCTAACTAAGAAACCAATGAGTAGCGAACTCCGCCAGCTTATTGAAGCAATAAAAAGCCGAGACAACTCGTAATGTTATCTCGGCTTTTGTCTTTTTATGAAACGGCGGTTTAAGCTTGAAGCGTTAAATTCGCGTTTCGCGTTACTATTTATCCTCGTGCTGTGCGTCGCTTTTATAGCGCTCGAACCACGCAAGAATATTCCCGACTTTTTGTATTAGCCTAGACGGCCGGCTGGCTATGCCATGAGACGCGCCGGGTATTCTTACCATGGCGGCATCGACGTCTTGAAGTTTTAATGCTTGATAATATTGTTCAGACTCGCTGATGGGAGTGCGATAATCCGATTCTCCGGTTAACAACATGGTAGGCGTAGTCACATTGCCCACTAGGGAAAGAGGGCTGCGCTTCCACAATTTATCTGCAATATTCCAGGGCATATCAGCCATCCAATATTGGCTGAAGAACGGGTATGCGTCGGCGGTTAAAGCAAAGCTCATCCAGTTAATTACAGGCTTTGCAACCACTGCAGCGGCGAAACGATCTGTTTTGCCAATAGACCAAGCGGTAAGCACACCGCCGCCTGAACCACCAGTAATAAATAGGTTGTCTGTGTCTACGTAACCTTTATCAATGACGGCATCTACCACATCCATAAGGTCGTTGTAGTCTTCAGAAGGGTAGTTGTGATGTATTAAATTGCCAAAGTCTTCGCCATAAGAGCTGCTTCCACGTGGATTAGACCATACCACCACGTACCCCTGAGCAGCCATCAATTGAATTTCCATGGCGAAATGCGGGCCATAAGCCGCATGAGGGCCACCGTGGATCTCTAAGATTAATGGGTACTTTTTGGTCTTATCAAAGCCAGGAGGTAGTGCAACCCAGGCGTCAATTTCTCTTTCATCAACACTCGAAACCACGGTTAAATCAATCACCTCAGCGAGATCTTTGTGACCAAGCGCGTCCTCATTAAGATTGGTCAATGCCTTATCATCACCGCGTTTGCGATATAAGGTAAGGTCGCCAGGCATACTCCTTGCGGCGCTTGTGTAAACAATGGTCCCTTCATCACTAACTGCAAATGCGCCTGAGGTGTAAGGTCTGCCAAGAGACTGACCACCCATAGACACATTTAGCGGATTAACATCACCTTTAAGGTTTACCGCAGCTAACTTGTTGTGGCCTTCGTCGAGATAAGAAAAAATAAGGCCGCGACTATTTTTTCGCCATTCGAAGTCTCCAACAGCGCGATCCAAAGACTCAGTCAGTCGCGTGATATCGCCACTTTTAAGTTCCATAATCATTAAGTCGCTATTTTGATATGACAACTTGCGATCATTGACATGACTAAAGGCGAGATACTTGCCGTCTGGGCTTAAGGAAGGAGAGCCTTCAGGTCCTTCCATACTGGTCACTTGCTCAGTTTCACCTGTGGTTACCTTAACTCTATAAATGTCGCTAAAAAGTGGATGCAACGCGTAATCTTCTCGATTAGGTGTTGCGAAATAAATCCAATCGCCGTCTTTTGAGAACGACAGTGAGCCGCCACAGGGGAATTTACCTGTAGTTAATTGTCGTGGCGTACCACCTTCAACAGGCAGCACGTATATTTGATTATATCCTTCACGCAGGTAGCCTCTGCCATCGCCGCGGTATTGCGTAGTATCAATGTACGTTGCTTGTTCAGCCCACTTAGCCCCTTCAGGCTTTGATGGCATAGCGGTGAATATTGGCGTGTTTTTCTCTTCAGTAAACAGGCTAAAGGCCAGCGTTTCACCGTCAGGCGACCACGTTAAATTCCCAGGGGCCTCGTCGGTATTAGTAAGGCGAACAGACTGCTGAGTATCGAGATAATACAAATGCAGCTGTGTTCTGCCATCGACAGCTTTCGTGTACGCAAGAATGTTGCCATTAGGGGAAAGCGTTGCTTGAGAAACGCTTTCATCTTGAGCAATAAATGGCCGATGTTTTCCTGACTTTATGTCCACTTGCCATAATCTGGCTTGCCTGCCGTCAGTCATAATGTCTAAACTTTGGCGGCTGTAGATAACCGTATTATCGTTGATAAATTGCGGGTTTGAGACAAACTCTAAATTAAAAGTGTCATTGTAGGTTAATGTGTTATGACTCGCTTCGGCGCCATCAACAGATGGGTTATCGGCTGCGAATGTGGGCATTATGCTAACGCATAAGGCGGTCATTACAGCGCATGCTGCTGTTGAACGTTTGCGAGCCTCAGAAGGGTGAGCAGACATAGATTATCCTTTTTTGTTATTACTGCATTTTAAGGCGTAAATATCGTATTAGTGAGGCAGTTACACCACACCAATTTGCCAAAATACGTCATTGAGCAAAGTATCGTTATCTTCTAAACATAACATAGCCTGTTGTTTTCACTCGTGTCATCTGTGTGCGGCAAAGTTACATTGAGATGTGATAAACAACGCAGCTCATCAGTTTTTAAGGCTTATCTTTCCTACTAAAATGTCTTTAAACATCACCCAGTCGCCTATAAAACTGTAAAGGGGATATTGGAAGGTTGCGGGTTTGTTTTTCTCAAAGAAAAAATGTCCCACCCAAGCAAATCCATAGCCTACAAGCGGAATTAACCAAAGATAAATAAATGCATTAGTAAATACGGCTATCGCAATAATGGCAAGCACCAACCAAGAACCAATAAAGTGGAGGGTTCTGCACGTTGCATCTCTATGTTCCGTAAGATAAAACGGATAAAATTCATCAAACGATTTAAAACGCTGCTCGGTGGGTATTTCATTGCTCATGGTGTTACGCTCTATCGTGATTAAGTTAAAACGGCATCTCAATTTACACTAAATTAACATGTTGCCATAGTGAACAATGTCGTTTGCACGACAAATGCTCACAGAGGCAAGAGCAGTGCTAACGCTATAAAGTGCAAACAGCCTTGTATTTTGAGAATAACTACCCCATATTCCTCGTCATGAATTTGATAAGAAAAAGGCGCGCATGATGGAAAATATAATTGCTAACACACAGGCAACTATTGTTGATATTACAGTAGAAAATTTTCAGCAAATTATAGTTGAGGCATCACAAGAGAAGCTGGTGCTTATCGATTTTTGGGCCCCGTGGTGCGAGCCGTGTAAGGACCTTCTACCCATATTAGAAAAGCTTGCTGGTGAATACAGTCAGCATATGATACTCGCAAAGGTAGACTGCGAGGCGCAGCAAGAAGTCGCCGCTCAGTTTGGTATTCGTAACTTACCTACCGTTATGGTGGTTCAAAACGGTCAACCTGTAGATGGCTTTGCTGGCGTGCAGGGCGAGCCACAAATTCGTGAAATGTTGCAAAAGTATTTACCTAATCCAGAAGATGAGCTTCTTGCAACAGCAGGTAAAGCTATTCAACAAGGCGATTATGCAGCGGCATTACCAGCGGCTAAAGAGGCTGTTGATCTAAACGCTGATAACGTGAATGCGAAGTACATGCTGATTGATTGTTTTATAGAAACCGGCTCTATCGATGTTGCCAAGCAGTTGCTGTCCGAAATTAAACTAGTGGATCAGGACTCTCGCTTTAAAACCTTAAATGGAAAAGTTGAGCTTGCAGAACAGGCAGCTGATACGCCGGAGATACGTCAGCTTCAGGCGACGGTTGAAGCTAATCCAGATGATTTACAAGCAAAGGTAGATTTAGCTGTTCAGCTTCATCAGGCTAATAAATCACAAGATGCTCTTGCGCTGCTATATACGGTATTGAAAAAAGAGTTGAGTTTTGGCAATGCAAGACAACTCATGATGGATATGATGAACGCGCTTCCAGATGGCGATCCGTTAAAATCTGAGTATCGTCGTAAAGTCTATAGCTTGCTTTACTAACCTACGGCTTCTATCGCTATAGCTTGGTGCTGTAGATTGGCTCTGTACGCAGCGTTCTAATTTTAGCCGGAGCTGCGTGTTTTGCTTTCATTTGCAGGTAACAGGCGGGTGGTTTTCTCTATTTTAAAGGGCTGTTTATTGGGGAAAAGCCCTCTTGGTGAAGCCAATTAAGAGCCTGAAAATATCGCTCAAAATATTGTCTTTCGTATGTAGGAAACTCAAGGTCTCGTTGTTTAGACGGATGAGTGCGCTCAAGGTGCGCTTTTTTCACCATTCCGCTGTCTAACACATAGGCAGAGCGGCATAATCCCATAGTAATGTTAGTTTTTATGGCTTCCGATAGGCATGTCTGACAATCTGGTGTTGCCAACACCCAGCGCCTACCGTCCATTAGGGCGGCCCAAGGTTTTCCCTCAAAACGCTTTATAAGCGAGTGCATTTCCTCTACAAAAATCTGAGTTGTTTTCAAATTCCAAGCGCCCACAGCAAATACTTCTAACACGTTGCCAGAAATATCGACAGAGTAATTGCCATAAGGGGGAAATTGCATTGTTACTTCACTACCGCTCTGTGCTAAAAATGTATTGTTTCGTATACCTATCCTTAATTTTATAGCACATTTTTGGCGGTTGGAAATCCGATTAGGTATAAAATTTTATACTGTGGATTAAACATTTTACACCTTCAACGCTTTTAGTTTCGTGTTTGTATGCTAGCGACGATGGGTTTTGCTAAGGTAAGTGCGACTAAATAAAGAGAAATTTGTTATGGCGTATCAGCAATTTTATACCGGTTTTCTTGAGGCGAATGAAGGCAAGCAACAGTATACGTGCCACAGTCATTATTTTTGGCCAGACTGCACCAAAGACGCCACGATTGAATACTGGGACGACAGTGCGCGCTATGTTGACGCGAAGTGGGGGTATTTTTTCGAAACATTAGTACCCGAGCTACAACGTAAAATAAGCCACATTATCGACACCAGCTTGCCCGAGCAGATTGTATTTGCATCGAACACACATGAATTACTGTATCGCATTATGAGTTGTTTAGACCTTTCTGACGCTATTACGGTTGTTTCTACCGACAGTGAGTTTCATAGTTTTCAACGTCAAATAACGCGCCTAGCCGAGCACGATAATATCAATATTGTGAGCGTACCTACGCAGCCTTTCGAATCGTTCAATGAGCGATTTAAAGCCGCTATATCGGCGCATCAGCCTAATTTAGTGTTTTTTAGTCACGTGTTTTTTAATTCAGGTTACGTGGTAGAAGATCTAGATGGCATTGTAGAGAGCGTAGAAAACGAAGATACCCTTATAGTGATAGATGGTTACCATGGATTTATGGCAAAGACCACCAGCCTTCGAAATATTGAGCAGCGCGCTTTTTACTTATCTGGTAGTTATAAGTATGCACAAGCTGGCGAAGGAGCGTGTTTTGCCCACATTCCAAACGGGTGCACCTTACGCCCGAGATATACAGGCTGGTTTGCTGAATTCGGCACGCTAGATAAGCCTCGTTCAGGAGAAGTTCAATATAGCACCGACGGCATGCGTTTCGCTGGTGCCACCATGGACTTTACCGCATTGTATAGGTTGAGAGCAGTTTTGCGATTATTTGATAAGAATAACTTGAGTGTGGAGGCCATAGATAAGCATGTTATGGCTATTCAGCGTCACTTTTTGTCAAAGCTTGATAATTGTGACCATCAGCAGCTCACCAGAAAAGCGCTGGTGGTGAGCGATGAAACGCGGCGCGGCCACTTCCTCACATTTGAACTAGGCAGTGCAGAAGAAACAGCGCAACTAGCTAACGCACTCAAGGCGCATAATATTTTTACCGACTACCGAGGAAGTCGCTTGCGCTTTGGCTTTGGTTTATATCATACCCCTGAATATATTGATTTAAGCGCGCTGTCTAAGCACTCAAGCAAGATTTAACGATTAACTGATACGCAGTTACAAACACGCACTAACAAAAAGGAGAGGCCCTATGTCATGGTTCTTACCCGCGCTGGCCATGGTATTGATTATTGAGGGGCTTGGGCCGCTCTTATTCCCTAACAAATGGCGTAACTATCTCCAGAAATTAAGCCAACAGCCCAGTAATGAGTTGCGTCGAATAGGTGGGGTATTGGTGATAATGGGGGCGTTGCTTTTATTATTTTTTGCATAGGATATTTTTGACGCAGAAAAAGCGGTTTTTTCAAAGGCTGACCGTTTGTTCAGGTTAAACCTTCAAGATAGTAGTTAGCTACATACTAACTCTTTATAAAAGAGAGGGTTAGTTAGTGTAAAATGCGACAAGCACGATTTTGACTATGGTTCCTTAAAGACACTTTGTTCTCTGTGACGTATTTTTGTTCGAAAAACAGATGATCCTTTGCGTAGAATTTTGTAGAATCCCCGCCTAATTTTCTTACACATATGATTCATGGCAAAGAACGTTGTGGTACTCGGCACTCAATGGGGTGACGAGGGTAAAGGCAAGGTCGTAGACCTACTCACAGATCGCGCAAAGTATGTTGTTCGCTACCAAGGCGGGCACAATGCGGGTCACACTCTAGTAATCGACGGTGAAAAAACCGTACTTCACTTAATTCCATCAGGCATCCTACGCGATAATGTTACCTGCATAATTGGTAACGGTGTTGTGCTTAGCCCAGACGCACTTATGAAAGAAATGACTATGCTTGAAGAGCGTGGCGTTCCTGTGCGCGAACGATTGAAGATCAGTGAAGCTTGTCCGCTTATTCTTCCTTATCATATTGCACTAGACGTAGCGCGTGAAAAAGCACGCGGTGCAAAAGCAATTGGTACAACAGGTCGTGGTATCGGCCCTGCGTATGAAGATAAAGTAGCCCGTCGCGGTTTACGTGTTGGCGACTTATTTAATGCGGAAGATTTCGCAGCCAAGTTGAAAGAAGTGCTAGACGTGCATAACTTCACGCTAACTCAGTACTATGGTGAAGAAGCGGTTGATTTCGACGAAACCTTAAAAGCTGCGATGGAAGTTGCAGATATTCTTAAGGCCATGGTAGTTGATGTTACTGACGAGCTGGATAAAGCCGATAAGAACGGTTTGCCCATTATGTTTGAAGGTGCGCAAGGTACGCTGTTAGATATCGATCACGGTACTTATCCTTACGTCACATCATCTAACACTACGGTTGGTGGTGTAGCAACTGGCGCAGGCTTTGGTCCGCTTAAATTAGACTACGTGTTGGGTATTGTTAAAGCGTACACCACTCGTGTTGGCTCGGGTCCTTTCCCGACAGAGCTTGATTGCGAAGTAGGGCAGCACCTAGGCGTTAAAGGTCACGAGTTTGGCGCTACTACCGGTCGCAAGCGTCGCACAGGTTGGTTTGATGCCGTTGCAATGAAACGCGCTGTACAAATTAACTCAATTACTGGTTTCTGCTTAACCAAACTTGATGTACTTGATGGTTTAGAATCACTTCAAATTTGTGTGGGTTATCGCGATGCCGAAGGTACTGTAAAAGACGTACCGCCTATGGCAGCCGACGGCTACGACAAAATCACACCGGTTTATGAAGAAATGCCCGGTTGGTCAGATACTACGTTTGGTGTCACTGAGTTTGATAGCTTACCTCAAGCCGCGAAGAACTACATTAAGCGCCTTGAAGAGCTAACTGGCGTGCCAATTGATATTGTCTCTACAGGCCCGGACAGAAAAGAGACTATGGTTCTGCGCCACCCATACGACGCATAATTACTCGTTCTGCTTACAAAGTTCTTAAAAAGCCTAGCAATTGCTAGGTTTTTTTTAATCTACAGTTTTTTAGATCTACGCGGATTGGTTTAAATTCGCACCTCAAATATCAGCCGACCTCAACATTAATTAACAATTAAGTTGCGTTCACGCAGAACATACCTATTAATGTAGTAACAGTAGTTATTATTTTCCAAGCTGACAAAGCCAGTGGAGCCTTCATATGCCAAATAGACCAACTCTTCATGCCATCGAACCAGGTATCTGTTACATCGATAATGTTAAGAAACTAAACGCCGCTTACCGCTCTGGAAAAACGCAATCACTCGACTGGCGCAAAACGCAATTGTTGGCATTAAAGCGTATGCTGGAAGACAATCAAGCGGCGTTACTAGACGCGCTCAAGCAGGACTTAGGAAAATGTGAAACGGAAGCTATGGTGGCAGAGCAGGGCTTTTTATTGTCAGATATAGACCATACGCTTAAGCATCTCGACCAGTGGGTAAAACCTCGTAAGGTGTCTACACCTATGGTGGCCTGGCCAGGGAAAAGCTATAAGCAACCGGAGTCACTGGGTACGGTATTAATTATTGGGGCGTGGAATTACCCATTACAGCTATTACTAGCGCCTTACATTGCAGCGCTAGCCGCGGGTAATTGCGCGGTATTAAAGCCTTCGGAGCTATCTGCTGAAACCTCAGCATTAATTGCAAAGCTTATCCCTCAATATATGGATGTGTCTTGTGTCGAGGTTATCGAGGGTGGAAAAGAAGAGTCCACTGCGCTACTGGCCTGTAAATGGGACCACATTTTTTATACTGGCGGTGAAGCGGTAGGTAAGGTGGTAATGAGTGCTGCCGCTCGTCATTTAACTCCAGTTACCTTAGAGCTTGGCGGTAAAAGTCCATGTTTCGTTGACAAAAATACCAATTTGAAAGTAACTGCCAGACGAATTGTTTGGGGAAAATGGATGAACGCTGGGCAAACCTGCGTTGCGCCCGATTATATTATTGTTGAAAAGGGTTTTGAGCAGCCGCTTATAGAAGCCTTGAGAAAAGAACTTAAAAAACAATACGGCAAATCGGCATTGGCTTCACCGGATTATGGAAACATAATTAACCAAAGACACTTAAGTCGCTTACGCAGTTATTTAGATAACGCGAACGTTGTGTACGGCGGCGATTTTAATGAAGAGCGCCCAGCGATGGAGCCCACTTTGGTGCTAGAACCATCCCTTGATAGCGCCATTATGCAGGAAGAGATTTTCGGCCCTATTTTGCCCGTAATTACCGTGCCTTCACTCGATGACGGTATTAACTTAGTCAACGAAAGGGCAAAGCCACTTGCTCTATATGCATTCAGTGATAACGACGAGGTACTCGACCGGATTATTAGCTCAACCAGTTCAGGAAGCGTTTGTACCAACGACACTATGCTGTTTATGACAAACCCAGAGCTTCCGTTTGGCGGAGTAGGCAATAGCGGAATGGGCAGTTATCATGGGCGCGCAGGCTTCGATACATTCAGTCATTTAAAAACGGTGATGAAGCGCTCATTTGCACTTGATGTGCCCTTTAGATATGCGCCGTTTTCCAAATTCAAACTCAAACTGCTTAAGAAATTTTTATAATAAGGACTCGCTATGCCACAACCTTTTCACCTAGCTATACCAGTCACGAACCTAAACGATGCTAATGCATTTTATGGCGAGCTTCTCGGCTGTGAAAAGGGGCGTAGTGATACTCAATGGATAGACTGGAATTTCTTCGGACATCAGTTGGTAACTCACTGCGTTAATGAAATGCCTTCACCGCCGGCATACAACGGCGTTGATGATCACGCAGTCCCCGTTCCTCATTTTGGTGTGGTGCTAAAAATGGAAGATTGGAACGCACTAGCCGAAAAAGCTAAAGCTGCGAACATCGACTTTATAATCTCGCCTTATGTTCGTTTCAAAGGTCAGCCAGGTGAGCAGGCCACTATGTTCTTCAAAGACCCATTTGGTAATGCATTAGAATTCAAAGCATTTGCAGATATAAACCAGCTGTTTGCTTCTTAATGATTGTGAGCAAAGTCACTATCTATTTCACTGCCTTTATTAGAGCATGAAGGTAGGTAGTTACCTGTTACACTGGGTTATCCGGTTTATTTTTTGAGTGTATTTTGAAAAAAGTTCTTATTTTAGTCGATGTCCAAAATGTGTATTACACCTGTCGTCAGGCTTACAAGCGTAACTTTAACTACAATCGCTTTTGGCAGCGAATTAACGCCAACGGTGAAATTGTAAAAGCATTTGCCTATGCCATAGACAGAGGTGATATCAAGCAGCGCGAATTTCAAAATATACTGAAAGCCATTGGTTTTGACATAAAGCTCAAACCTTTTATACAGCGAGCTGACGGCTCGGCCAAAGGTGATTGGGATGTGGGCATTACGGTAGATGCGCTGCAGCACGCCGACAGCGTAGATGAGGTGGTTTTAGTGTCTGGCGACGGCGACTTTGACATACTCGTTGAGGCACTGAAAGCCAAGGGCAAAACCGTACAGGTATACGGCGTACCGGCACTTACTGCACAAAGTTTGCAAAAGGCGGCATCGGAATATATTTCCATCGATACCGCACTGCTGCTCTAAAACCTTGCATTCGCCAGTGTTTGGGGCTTGCTGGCAAAGCGCTTCGCCTGGCTTTTACTCGGCGGGTAACACTATGCTTTTACCACGACCACTTGCTTCTGAGGCCGCATCAATCCCTTTAGCAGTGCGCTTTATAAGATGAACATCGCCAAATCTTCTGTTATCAATCACATACCCCATGTCTTTAAGTTTTTGCACTGTGTTAGCGTTAAATCCATCATGCATTCGTATTGTGTCTTTAGGGAATAACTGATGATGAAAGCGCGGGGTGTTAACTGCATCGTCAGCACTCATGTCGTAAAGCAGAGCATTTAAAAGCGACTGTGCTACCGACGATATAATGGTAGTTCCGCCTGGTGAACCCGTTGCAAGTACCACACTATTGTCTTTTGTTACTAGGGTGGGTGTCATAGACGACAACATGCGCTTATACGGCTCAATGGCGTTGGCCTCGCCACCCACGGCACCGAAGAAGTTTGGTACGCCTGGCTTGGCACTAAAGTCGTCCATTTCATCGTTTAACAAAAAGCCTGCGCCTGTAACTACCACTCCACTGCCGAACGTAAGGTTAATGGTTGTGGTATTGGCAATTGCATTCCCCCACTTATCAATTATCGAAAAGTGCGTCGTGTCTTCACTTTCAGGTAAGCCAGGTTTTACATTTGGCGTAGATGAAATCCTGTTTGGTTGAATCTCTTTTGCTCTGTTGGCGATATATTGCGGCTGAGTGAGCGCTGTTACCGGCACGCTCACAAAATCAGGGTCGCCAAGATATTCCGCTCTATCGGCAAACACCCGTTTACCAATCTCTGACATAATATGGATGTATTCACTGCTGTTTTGCTCTGGGAGTTCGCGATTGGCTGTAAATGCTTCTAGCATGCCTATCCACTGTGCTACAGCTACACCGCCTGAGCTAGGAGGGGGCGCAGTAACTAACTCGTAACCTTGCCAGCTAATTTGAAGAGGATCGCGCCACACTGCTTTATAGGCTGCCAAGTCATCGTGACTAATCAAGCCGCCATTTTGCGCCATAAAACCTACAATGAGGTTAGCTACATCACCTTCATAAAATCCACGCTCTCCTTCTTTTTGTATTGTTTGAAGCGTGTTCGCTAATTCAGGTTGTTTAAACAGGCTTCCCGCCTTTGCTTGCTGAAAATACTGCGCAAAGTTGCTGTTTATATTGTTTTCTTGAGTGCGGCTAATATAGTTCGAAATATTGTTGGCAAGCTTACTGTGAACAATAAAACCGTCTTTTGCCAAACGTACCGCCGGAGCAAGTAAGCGTTGCCAGCTTAGCGAGCCATATTTTTTATGGGCCGCCCACATTCCTGCCACTGTGCCAGGAATGCCAGACGCTTTAGCACCAAATAGCGATTCATAAGGTTTTACATTGCCATTAGCATCCAGGTACATATCACGATGAGCGCGTTCAGGAGCCATTTCTCTATAGTCGAGAAAATCTGTGGTGTCTTCAAACTTAATGGTCATGAAGCCACCGCCACCAATATTGCCCGCCTCGGGTAACGTTACTGCAAGTACAAATTGTGCTGCAATGGCGGCGTCAATTGCGTTTCCACCTTCTTGCAATACTGCCATCGCCGCGTCGGCACTATAGCTGTCTGGCATGGCTACAGCATGCTGCTTATTTGCGTTTTGGATTTGCTCGGCATTATTAGTTGCGGTATTAGTTGCGGTATTAGTTGCGGTATAGGTGCAGCTCGCGGTGAGAAAAATGGCTGCTACTAGTATTATCCTTTGTATCATTTGGAGCTCCTGTATCCTAATTGAAGATCAACGCGCGTTAGTTAACCCAGCATAATAACGCTGGCAATAAAGTACGCAATAAGTGTCAGTACACCGGCAAAAAGTGCATAAGGTATTTGTGTTTTTACGTGAGTTAACACATCACACCCCGCAGCTAATGAGGAAACTGCGGTCGTGTCTGAAATAGGAGAGCAATGATCGCCAAAAATACCACCACCAAGTATAGCTGCTACAACCAGTGAAGGCGGTAACCCTAAGCTTTGAATTAAGGGAACGCCTATGGGGATCAGTATGGCAAATGTTCCCCACGATGTTCCTGTGGTGAAGGACATAACCGCCCCTGCAATAAACAACATAGGAACAATGAAAACAATGGGTAGGTATTCGCCTACAATACCGGCAACAAACACACCGGTTCCCAGATCTTTAAGACTATTACCAAGGGTAAGCGAGAGCAACACTATAGTAACCAGTGGAAGAAGTTCTCCCATTCCTTTAAAGCCAATATCTACCGCTTCCTTATGGGTAAATCGTTTGTGAACAAGTAATAAACCATAAGCAACGGCGGTTGCTAACGCAGTAGCATAAAGTACAGATTTACTGCCACTGCCTTGAGAAAGTACACCATCACCAGTCCAAAACATGAAACCAACCATACTGAGCACCATCACCAACAGTGGCAGTATCATAAAGCGCGCTTTTGTTGCAGGTGCCGATTGTTGCGTTACATCGGTTTGTGAGAGAGCCTTTTCCTCTTCAAGCATGGGACCGTGCACCTTGTCGGCCGATATGGTGTAAGCCACAATGAGCAAGGTGAAAATAGCATAGAAATTAAATACTACGCTGCCCCACAAAATAGAAGCAGAAGAGGCGGGCAGTTCGTAGGCGTCGAGCAGGCTTAAAATGAATGCCCCCCAGCCATTGAGTAAAATTAAAATACAGACAGGGGCACTTGTTGAATCGATAATATAGGCTAACCGCGCTCGGCTCATGCCAAATCTATCGTATAAACCTCGGGCGAAAATACCGGCGGTTAATACGCTTAAATTAGACTCTATAAAGACTGCAATGCCGGTAAACATAGTAAGTCCGCCAACTTGCTTGCGTGTTTTTGCTACGCCTTTCCCTACCAAAAAATTTACCGTGGCGGTTACTCCACCCGAATCGCGTATAAAAGCTAACAGCGCGCCAACTAATACTGAGAAAAGTAATACTCTGGTATTACCCGGACTCGAGGCGGTGCCTACTACTCTTTCAATAGCATTAATGGGAGCAAGGTAGCTCTCTGTAATACTGGTATTAACGAGTATTAGCGCTTCAGCGCACAGCACAGCAAGTGCCAATGCAAGAATGACTTCTTTTTTCCAAAAAACAACGGCAATAGCCACAATAGGGGGGATGACTGACATCCAATCCATACTACTTTCCAAATCTTAACGTACTTATAAATTGCGTGGGTGGCGCTTACTAACGTGACTAACTCGCAGAGGAACTGCGTATTTAGCGGCGATCAGAATAGCTTACACTGTGCTAGCTTACTGATTTATAGTAGCCTACCGTATTGTGTGCGTTGTTACCAAGGATTAGATAAACATTGTCATTTTTTACGTTCAAAAAAGTTACTCTACGCACTAGCAAAACAACGTGCTCATTGTTTTTCACCTACACGCTTTTCATTGCAAGTACGCTTTTCACTTGCGCGTCATTTCCAAGCTACGCGCAAACAAGTCATAGCGCTGCGTTAGGCATTCCGTCAGGTAATGCTATTAGCTTAAACGCTGTGAAACACATGATTGGGCAAAAGTTAATTCTCGACATTCGCTATTTTTGTGAAGACAACACGCCAAGTAAACAGTGCCGTAAGCCTGTAACTGCAATGCCCCAGTCATTGTTAACGTTACTAAGTAATCAAAACATTGGTGGCATTATTTTGTTCAGCGAGAACATAGAAAATGCATCACAGCTGATTAGTTTGAATTATTCACTGCAAGCACACATGCAAAAAGCGGGTCAAAGCCCTTTGTTCATTGCCATTGATCAAGAAGGGGGAAGAGTCGCACGCTTACCCCATTCTATACTGCCAGCTTTTGCTGGAAACCTCGCTATTGGTGCATCAGCGCATCAACATGGCAATATTTTCGCCAAAAATGTGGGCGAGCACATAGGTAAAACCTTATTGCCTTTGGGGATAAATACGAATTTTGCACCGTCTATCGATATCAACAGCGAACCGAAAAACCCAGTTATTAACGTGAGAAGTTTTGGTGAAAACCCCGTACAAACTGCAGAGCTTGGCGAAGCGTTTGTGTCGGCAATGCAAAAAGCTGGTGTGTTAAGTGCGGTGAAGCACTTTCCCGGCCACGGAGACACCCATGTGGACAGTCACTCGGGTTTACCTCGCGTAGACCACACGCTAAAAGAAGCACAATCTGGTGACTTACTGCCTTTTGCAAATATCATCAATAGTGCAATGCCACCTGCAATGGTGATGACAGCGCATATTCAATATCCTGCTTTAGACGACACAACCATTAGAAATAAAAAAGGTGAGTTGCAAGTGGTACCGGCTACCTTGTCGAAGCGTATTTTGACCAATACCTTACGCAACAGTTTACGGTTTAACGGCCTTATTATTACCGATGCTCTTGATATGGCCGGTATCTCTCAATTCTTCACAGAAGAGGACGCTGTTTTACGAGCATTTGACGCCGGTGCTGACATTGCGCTTATGCCCTACACCATTCGCAATGGTAAAGACATAGAAGCGTTCAGCGCGATGATAGAACGCATTGCTATACAAACAATGGAGAGCGGTGAGAAAGTAAAAGATTTAAAGGCTTCCTATCAGCGCATATTAAGAATGAAGCAACACAATCAACTAGCGCGCTTTGTAAGCAAGCCTAAGTCGTGGTGGCTGCAAGAGGTTGGGGCAAACCGTGAAGGCTTGTCTGAAACGGGGTCAGATTCTCACAAACCTACCCAAGTGGCTAAGAGCAATAGCACCTTGTTTATAAAGGGAAATCAAATCGAGAAAGCGCTTTCTGAGGCGTCTGTCACGGTACTTTTTGGAAAAGACAAACTACCAGTGAATAAAAGTAAGTGGTTAGCACTTATGCCTGATGCGGCACGCTGCTTAGCTTTCGAAAAGGCGCTATATGACAGCCGTCCAGATGCAGAATATGCTTGCTTACCGCTCACCGTATTGCCGAATAAGGCGTTAACTAAGCGACTTATAGCGCAAACCGATTTAATGGTGATAGGCGACATCACACCATTACACGCTAACTATGAACTTGGCGGTGCAGATCAACCGTCTTTACTTAAGCAAAGGGCCAATGAGTCTGATATTAAAGCCTTCTCAATACAGGCTATGCAAACAGCAAAGTCTCTCAGTAAGCCAGTAGTTTTTGCTGCACTGAGAATGCCCTACAGTGCAAAAGCTGCAATGGAATTTGCAGATATAGGTATCGCCACTTACGACTACGCTATTACTATTTCTGAAGAAGGCGATGGAAAAGACAGACCCTCAAATAAAGAAAAAAATAGAGAGACAGACACTCGAATTTCCAGTCAAAGCTTGCACACTCTGATAAAAGTTTTGGTTGGAAAATTAGAAGCGAAAGGTCAGTCGCCGGTAACATGGAAGTAGCAAAATTAAAAATAAAACCGAATGAAGTAAGTACTTGCACACCAGATTTTTATCTCGCTTAAAACCCCTTTTTTTGCTCGCTCTTCTGAACGAAAAATTTCCAAAAGCTTAGTTGGTTGTGAGTGCTTACTATCGATTAAAGTTCAAGTTTTAGGTGTTTTTGTTTTTTATTTTTTGTGAGTATGCGCTTGCTTACATGTGACCTAAGTGACTTATCTCCTGTATTCAATTACCCTTTTGTAATACCCATGGTCACAAAATATTAATCGCTCGCAGCGTTGTAAGGATAAATAAGATACGGGGCACGCTGTTTTTCAAATTGCGACAATTCGGCCTGCCAAGACGCTTTAATTTCGCTGGCAGTGATGCCCATTATTATGGCCTTTCTAAGTGAAGAATTTCCGGCAAGTTTGTCAAAGAAATCTGGGCGCGTGAAAAACGTTTTTTGCGCCTCATTCATCTTGCGATAAACGTCTATCAAAGGCTGTAATTTCAAGCCGGAAATGCTAGCTGATGCGACATCGTTTTCGTTCAAGATATTGGCATAAATGGTCTTGCCGTTATGCTTCGGTTTGTTTGCTCCC
The DNA here is from genome assembly GCF_002831605.1 of Alteromonas sp. MB-3u-76. Taxonomy (NCBI): domain Bacteria; kingdom Pseudomonadati; phylum Pseudomonadota; class Gammaproteobacteria; order Alteromonadales; family Alteromonadaceae; genus Alteromonas; species Alteromonas sp. MB-3u-76. The sequence goes on from NZ_CP025115.1 coordinate 551,430, forward strand.
GCATTGGGTTTAACCTCAATTTTATGCTCGCCTAATTTCACTTCTGGGTGACCGATGAGCTGAAAGGGCACATCAGTACCTCTACCTATACTTACTGCGGTGCCTTCAAAAAAGCATAGGGTCGGGTACAAGCGTATGGCATTGTCATTAGGCAGATTAGGGCTAGGTGCAATAGGAAGAGAGTAGGAAGTGCTTCTGGTATAATTTGCCACGGGGATAACGGAAAGTTCAGCGCGGGAATGTGTATCCAGCCATTTTTCACCCACTATCATTCTCGCAAGCTCTCCTAACGTCATGCCGTGTAAAACAGGAATAGGATGCATGCCAATGAAAGAGCTAAACTTCGGTTCTAAAATTGGCCCATCAATATGGGCAATGTTGGGGTTAGGCCTGTCGAGTACAATAACATCGATATTATGTTCGAAGGCTGCTTCAATAACGTAATGCAGCGTACTCAAATAAGTATAAAAACGTACGCCTACATCTTGAATATCAAAAACCAATATATCGACATTTTTAAGCATGTCTGGCGAAGGTTTTTTCAAAGCTCCGTAAAGAGAGTGAATGGGCAGGCCGGTTTTAGCATCTACTTCACTACTTACCTTTTCACCTGCGCTTTTGTTTCCTCGAAACCCGTGTTCGGGCGACATAATGCTTACAACATTGATGCTGCGAGCAAGTAAGGCGTCTAACAAATGTTGAGTTTCATGTGAGCGATAATTAACCACTGAGCTTTGATTTACCACTAGGCTCACGCGTTTACCCGCCAATAGCGAAAGGTATTTATCGAACTGCTCTGCACCTACATTTAGGTCATGGTTGTTATAAGTGAAATAGTCATAGTTGAGATGAGCATTCTCTTGGTAAGTAGTCTTGGCATTGGCATTGGCATTGGCATTGGCATTGGCATTACTCGCATCAGTATTGAGACTTTCAGCGTGGGAAGCATTAGAGACAGAAAGCCAGGTCGCTATAATCCAAAATACGAAACCCCAGAATACGAAACCCCAGAATGCTGCCCCCCAGAATGCTGAACCCCAAGAAGCCAAGTTAGCGCTTCGCTTCATTTTCACTGCTTACAGCCTCCCTTAAGTAACCTTGGTGTTTGGTTAAAATTTTAGTTGCCTGTTCGGCATCATTGCCGGTAAGCACCATTAGAATGGCCACTTTTGCTTTGTTATCACAGGCGTTAAGTGCCTGTATGGCGGTATTCTCATCACACTCGGTAGCCTGCATAACAATACGGCAAGCCCGCGCTTTGAGCTTTTCGTTGGTTGCGTTCACATCCACCATTAGGTTTTCGTATGTTTTACCCAACTTCACCATGGTAGTGGTACTAATCATATTCAAAATCATTTTTTGTGCAGTACCCGATTTCATTCGCGTACTGCCACTTAGTGCTTCAGGCCCCACCACCGGGCAGATAGAAATTGCCGCAGGTTCAAATATTGCAGCATCTGGGCTGCATGCAATGGCTGCTGTTGAACAGCCAATGCTGGCTGCATAACTTAAAGCACCGCTTACATAGGGCGTACGGCCACTGGCGGAAATACCTATTACTGTATCGTTTGCTGTTAGTGAAATTGCCAATAGGTCGGTTTTGCCCGCCGCACGATCATCCTCTGCGCCCTCAACGGCATGCACGATGGCCTTATCTCCGCCAGCAATAATGCCCAATACCAATGAGTCTGGCACACTAAAAGTGGGGCGACATTCAACGGCATCTAGAATTCCCAGTCTGCCGCTGGTTCCAGCGCCGATATAAATGAGCCGGCCGCCAGCCTTAATGCTTTTCGTAGCAGCATCTACCGCTTGTGCAATAGCAGGAATTTGAGTTGCCACGCTTGCCGCAACTTTTGCATCTTCCGCGTTAATTTTTGATAGCACGTCAACGGTGGAGAGGGTGTCGAGTTCGAGTGTGTCGGGATTTCGCCCTTCAGACACAATGCGTTCCAAGTCGTTAAGTAGTGAGTGAGAAGATACAGGCGGTTGCGGTGTCATGCAGAAAACTCTTTTAAACAGTTGATTACGTCGTGTTAAGCATAACGGCAATCGCATTTGGACGAAACGTTTGTTCGCTATTCTTAGCGCCAATCAATACGTGTGCTTTTCCCAGGCACAAAGACAAATACGGTAACGTAGATCTCATGATACAATTGTGTGGTTTGTTTTATAAAAGGATTATTCTTGCTGTGAGTGTTTTATTGTGAGTCGTCAAACTCAAGCCATTATTCATGCAGATGCACTACTGCAAAACTTTAAAACCTTGGCTTATACGGCAAAGCAAAGTCAGCCAATGGCTGTGATAAAAGCCGATGCGTATGGTCATGGAGCCGTGAATGTGGCGCGCATACTTCAGCACGTATCTTCTCGGTTTGCCGTTGCCATTATGGAAGAAGCGGTAGCACTTCGTGAAGCCGGAATAACAGCACCAATTGTCGTTCTTGAAGGTGCTCACCAAGCCAAAGAATGTGAAATGGCATGGCAGTATAACTGCATTTTGGTAATGCATTGCACTGAGCAACTGCAATGGATGCAAAAATGTGAAGCGCATAAACGCCCTCACATTTGGCTTAAGGTAGACAGCGGTATGCATCGATTAGGGTTTCCGCTAGAACACATTGCTCAGATAGTTGAGCAGCACCAAGTATTAATTACGAAAGAAACCACATTGGTGACTCACTTTGCCAGTGCTGATGACCCCGACAATGACTTTACTCAAACTCAAATGTCTGCGTTTAAAAAAAGTGTTGCGTCGTTATCTATGCCAGTGAGTCTCGCTAACTCTCCCGCTAGTGTGAACTGGCCATCCACGCGGGCTCAATGGAACCGACTTGGAATAGGAATTTACGGTGGTAAAGTCACTACTGCTGAACCTAGCGAATCTCCAGATAGCGCGCATCTGCAGCACTTACTTCCGGCAATGACACTGCGTTCTAGCGTAATTGCTCTGCGCGATATACCTGCTAATGAGAGTGTAGGTTATGGTCAAACATGGCGCGCAACAAAGCCATCAAAAATAGCTACCGTGGCAATAGGTTATGCCGACGGCTACCCAAGACATTGCCCCAATGGCACACCAGTTTTAATAAGAGGTCAGCGCGCTTCTTTAGTGGGGCGGGTATCTATGGATATGATAACCATAGACGTAACCCATATTAACAACGTTAGCGTTGGCGATGTGGTGGAGCTTTGGGGAGAAAATATTTCCATAAGTGAAGTGGCACAGCATGCAGGCACCATCGACTATGAACTTATGACTCGCATATCTAGCCGTGTCCCCCGCATCGTCAGATATCAATAACAGTTAATTTGGTGACATTGAAGTCGCTCTCTGAACTCCTGACTTCATAAATTGTTATTAACATCTATTCGACAAAAGAATGAGGCGTTTTAGCCCAAGTTGAGCCTATACTGTTTAGTGGCAGCAACGTGTGAGGTGAATGTTTCATTCTCAGCAGCGCTGCACTTACACTAAGTGAGGTTTGTATGCGTACGTCGTTTTCAAGACCAAGAGTAAATCGTGGCGTGGTAAGCCGGCCGTCTAAACCTGTGCAGAAAAAGCAATAGCAGGTGGTATCGCTTTACGCGGTAAGAAAGGATACAAATAAGTAACTCACAAAAGCCCAGATGCATAATGATCTGGGCTTTTTTATTGCTCACATTGTTCAACCGCTATGTGCGATAGCGACTTTAAAGTTAGCTGTTTTGCGGGTGAAGGTTTGCGTCAATGCTATCGTCGCTATTGTCGTCAAACGTATCATTGCTTTCGTTCTCGCTATCGTTTGCTTGGTTTTTGTTCTGCGACGCTGGTAAATAGCGTTCTGGGCGATGATTAAGCGATATCACCATATTCAAGCAGAATGCAGCTAAGATGGAAATCAATACAAGATGCCATTCTATAAACTCCAGCGCACATAAAAGAATCATGCTATCTACAGTTAATTGAAAGAATCCGGCTCTTATATTAAAACGCTGCTGTAAAAAGAACGCCATAATGCCAATGCCGCCCAAACTAGAACTGTGTCTGAACATCATCAGCATGCCTACACCAATTAAAATGCCGCCAAATACCGCTGCAAAAATGGGGTTTACATGGCTTATGTCCACAAACGCTGGAATTTGTTCTGTTAACACCGATACGGTAGTAACAGAAATAAACGTATTGATTGTGAATCGCTTGCTAATTTGTGTCCAAGCAAGTGCGTAAAAGGGGATATTGATTAAGAAAAAGAGTACGCCAAAATCAATATCTATCGCATACGTACCTAACAGGGCTAACCCTGCAGCGCCGCCCACCATAAGATCTTGAGATTGAAACAAGAATACGCCAAACGCAACAAACAAACCCGCGCTAACTAAGGCAAATACATCTTCGATGACACTGTGATCTGGTTTTTGCATGATAAGGAACTTGCGTTAAGAATACACAACGTAATTGTACGTTTACAGCACAGTGGAATATAGAGGGAAGGAGTTATCTAGAACGTGCTAAAAACACAGATGGTATGCATGCCTTTACGACTCTTATCTATTGGGTAAACAGCGTGTTGCGCGGGTGTAAACGTTGCACCATTTTGTAACATGAAAGTATTAATCTACCACTGCACTCAACACAATATCTTGTTTGTTAAAGCTTATTCGGCATTGCATTATACCAAGGTGTAGCGGACTGTAGGCCTCAATTTTGCTGCCATTAGCCACAAATTCTGTGCGGTAAGAAAGTAACTCTGCGGTATTTAAATACCTCTCAACGCTTGCTTTCGATATACCAGGAGAAAACTTATCACAAAAAATAATGACTTCTCTGCGCGCTTCAATCCAATAAAAGGTGATGGCTATTAATAGTGCAATAGCAGCTATAGCAGCAATATCAGCAAGTATTGAACGTTTCATCGCATGCATATGTTACCTCTTTCATTATGCGTAAGCAGGCTACGTTGAGAAGTGTGAGACACCATAACCTAATAAAAGTGCGTAAAAATATTGATAAAAAATAAATGCCTAACTCGCGTTTAAACATAACACGGCTAAAGAGATGTAAGGAAGTGCTTGAACGTTGGGTATTTATAACCGCATCTAGCAGCCAAGCCAATTGGCAAAATATTGACTACAAACCAGCGCAATAGCCAGTTAGCATAAGGAATGTTTATGTTGTTAGGTTATAATTTTGTAAGGTTACTGATACCATAGCCTTATCCTTTAGTCGTAGAACCATTTTTTTGAAAGCTAGGTAATAAAATACCAGTAGTAAGCCTTCTTCTTTACTGTTTCGCCAACACTAAGTGTAGGAACTTCAATGAAAAAACTTTCCCTATCGCTATTGCTTATTATTAGTAGCGTGGCCACTAGCAGTGGGCTTGTATTGGCCGACGAGTTGCCTTTTACTTTATCCGGTCATGCGCGAGTTAACTACGGACACCAAGATTGGCTTATTCCAGATTTTAGAGATGGCTTTGAGTTTGAATCTTTCAAGCTAGGTGTGGCTGGAGAATCTGATCAATTTAGCTATAAAGCCGAATATCGTTGGTATGAAAATGTCGATTTTAATACGGTTCGCTTTGCCGATTTAACCTACCACTTTAACGAAAGAACCGAAATTACCGGCGGGATCACGCAAACGCCTTTTGGCCTGCAGCCATTTGCCAGTAATAGTTTTTGGTTTTCAGTAAACTACTACCTCGGTTTTGAGGACGACTACGACGCCGGCGTTAAAATTAATCATCAGCGAGGCAATTGGGATTTCCAAGCTGCCTACTTTATGAATGATGAGTACAACGATGCCGCAAAATTTGCCCGTTACTCTTTTGATGTTGCCGACGACGGCGAGTTCAGAAACTCCGAGGATGGCCAGTACAACGTTCGCGCTAATTACACCGGGCGTTTTATTAGGGGGGGAACAACGGAAATTGGTGCCTCTTATCAGTATGGCAATATTCTCAACTTAGATACATCGCGAAGCGGTGATATGAATGCATTTGCTTTGCATATGCGCCATACGCAAAACGACATTAAGCTTGAGCTTCAGTATATCGATTACGAATACAATCTTGAGGCTCCAGAAGGGCAGGCCGACGATCGTCTCGCCCTTTCTTCGTTTACCTTTCCGTTTCTTGCTGCAGCCAATGGGCAAACTTATTCTGCTAACCTTATTTACTCGGTGCCGTACGACTTTGACCACATTGAATCGCTTACCTGTTATTCAGAATTCAGCCTTGCGAAAGGTGAGGATGCGTCGGGCAAAAACTCCTCTCAATGGGTGAACGGCTGCAGCTTAGGCTGGGACAAGCTGTTTATGTATGTCGATAGTATTCGCGGTAAGAACATGTGGTTTTCAGGTGGTCCGGGCATTGGCCTCGACATAGACGGCCTTCAAGACACTACGCACAGACTCAATATAAATCTTGGAATTTATTTCTAAGGTCGAAGAGGAATTATCATGAGAATAGTTAGCACCATTATCTTTTTATTGGCCTTAGTGCCATCGTTAAGCCATGGTCATGCGTGGCTGAAACTAAGAATTGCAACAACAGAGTATGCACCCTATACCTCTAGCGATTTACAACATGACGGTTATATAAACCACATCATCACCGATGCGCTGTTAGAAACCGGCGTTGAAGTGGAATATGTGGCCATGCCGTGGGAAAAAGCCTTAGAAGCCACGCTCGCAGGTGAGTTTGACGCGCTATCATACGGCAATTTTATCCGCTCTAGAGAGGATGAGTTTTTCCATAGCAAACCAATAAGTGCCGAAAGTTTAATATTTTATGTAAATAGTAAATATGAAAACCGACAGTGGTCTAAGCTAAGCGATATTGCAGATTTGAAAATGGGCATTACCGAGGGATATCTCTACAACGATGAGCTAGCCTCTTTCGTTAAAAACAACAAAAATGTTGTAAAACGAACCACAGATAAAGAAAACCTAGAAGCATTAGTTAACGGAGATATTGATATATTTCCCATAGATGAGCTGACAGGCTGGTATTTACTTGAGCGCGAGTTCACAGATGCGGAACGGGATGAAGTGGCGCGCATTACGCCGTTTATATCAACTGTAACCACTCATCTTTTAGTGCCTAAAGGAAAGCCCGATAGTCAGTTAATTCTGTCGCTTTTTAATAAAGGCATAGAAGAGCTGACGTTAGAAGGCAAGTTGACAAGATTTAAGCGCCTATTAAAAGAAGGTTACTATCAACACCCTCAAAAGAAGGTGAATTACGATAGACGTTAAAGACCAGGCTTGCCCTCGCTTTTTAACTTATACAATGTAGTTGGCGGTGTTGGAAAGACGATAGAAACACCGCCGCTTATATCAAAAACATATAATGACTGTTTCATCATTATAGTTTTGCAGCACACAAATAGTGCGCTAAAACGCGCATTGCGTATAATTGCCGTTTATCATTTCTGCTAAAGCTATTCGGGCAGTTAATGCTCGCACAACGTTGCTTTTTACCTTATTTTTCTACTCGAGCTGTATTGTCATCGCTGACTTTTATTTCACAGCCACTATTAAAGCTGCTATTAGTATCACTTTTTGCATTCTTCATCTTTACCATCACCTTCACTTTGACTGCAAGTGCCTCTGAAACGGATAAGTCTCAATCACATAACAGTTTGAAAGGGAACGCTAAGAAAAGTTTTGATAACCAATTACATGTCGATTTTTTTGGCTCATTTCGGGTGCGTTATGAATCTTTGCACAACCCTATTTTCCCCACAACACGGGAACAGCGAGAGCAAAATAACGAGCGTATTTCTACACGGGTCATTTTGAATACTCAGGTAAGTTATAACAATGTTAGCGCGACTTTAGATCTGAGAGATTCTCGCGCTTTTCTTGATGATAACGACCCTACCTTAAAAGCGAACCAAGTAAACACACTTGAGCCAGTTCAGCTATTTGTATCGTATACGCCTACTTCTTCATCTTATATTAACGCGGTAAAGGTTGGGCGTATGGAGTTAGACTATGGCAGTCGACGTCTGTTAGCAAAAACCATCTATCGCAATGCAACCAATAGTTACGATGGCATAGTGGTAGATGCCACGTTTTCAAACTGGAATATTAGCGGGCTTTATATTCAGCCGGTATCGCGATTTCCAAACGACGCGGAAAGTATCGACAGTAACGAAAGAGCCTTCGATAAAAGCTTTAGTGAAAGACGTATGTTTGGGGCATATATTACTTCTCCCGACAATAACTTGAAGCTGCAGAGCTATTGGCTAAAAGAGGACGACGGACAAGAGTTAGCGACGACAAATAGAGACCTTTACACCCTTTCTATCGACTACACCAAAGCGTTTGAAAATGGCTGGAAAGGAAATGTTGAGCTAGTAGGGCAAACTGGAACAGCGAGAGAAACCAACGCCGTAAATGACTCATTAGACAAAGATGTTCGAGCTTATATGTTGTTTGGTTACTTAGGTAAAAAGGTTAGCGCTAATACCTTTGTGCGTGCAGAATTCGACTACATCAGTGGAGACAATAATGCGTCGGATGACACCATTGAGAACTTCGACAGTCTGTTCGGGGTAAGACGCTTCGACTTCGGCCCAACCGATGTTTATCAGGCCATGCCAAGACGAAACCTTAAAACAGTAGGATTAAGAAGTATAAGCAAACCGAGTTCGGCTCATCATGTGCTACTAGGTTATAAAGCTCTGTGGTATCAAAAAGCGCCAGTGAATGTAGATGACTTCATTGGTCACCAACTAGAAGCGCGCTGGCGTTATAATGTGCAGCCCAATTTACGCTTAGCAATTGGCGGTGCCTACTTATTTAAAGGGCAGGGGTTTGAGCGCGGTGACTATCGCGATAACAGTGCTTTTTTATTCACGGGCGCTATGTATAGCTTTTAATTTACCTGTTATCTTTGCCCATTAATTTTAATTTAATGCTTAGAGTATTCCGTTTTATATGTTGTTAATGTCTCGCATTCGCGCACTGCTATCGCTTTTAGGGCCTGGAGTATTGATGGCAACAGCGGCCGTAGGCGGAAGTCACCTAGTGGCTTCAACGCAAGCTGGGGCAAAATTTGGTTGGCAGCTGGCTATTCTTATCCTAGTAGTGAACATTCTCAAATACCCCTTTTTCAGAGCGGGGGTTAGTTACACCATTAGTACCCAAAATACTCTACAGCAAGGCTATTTGAGTATGGGGAAGCGGTATCTAGCGTCAGCAATGTGTTTAAATATGATTGCTTGTGTGGTTAATGCCGCCGCGCTTTTACTCTTTGCAGCAAGTTTGCTCTCGTACTTTATGCCCTTCGACATCTCCATTACGACATCGTCTTCTATAGTACTTAGTCTTATTTTAGTTATTTTACTAGCGGGGCATTTTGAGGGATTAGACAATATCGCTAAAGCCATCATGGGCGTGCTGGTGGTAGCTACTATTGCAGTTTTTATCGTCGCCTTACTGCGCTATACCAATACCGATTTAGGAGAGCCCGCTGAACCTTCACCTTCACCGTGGACTCTAGCGACACTAGGTTTTTTAGTGGTTACTATGGGGTGGATGCCCGCTCCCATTGAAATATCATCAATAACGTCGTTATGGCTTAAGCGACAATGCAAAGATAAAACAGTTACTCCTAAAAACGCGCTGTTCGATTTTAACCTTGGATACTCAGTAACAGTGCTTCTTGCCATCTTGTTTCTCGGTTTAGGGGCGTTGGTACTACATTCTAGCGGGGAAAACTTAGCAACAAGCGGTATAGGTTTTTCTCATCAGCTAATTAGCATGTATTCCACCACTATAGGCGAGTGGGCGCATTGGCTTATCGCACTGGTGGCTTTTTTGTGTATTTTTGGTTCAGCACTGACTGTTTACGACGGCTATGCGCGAGTTGTTGCTGAAGGTATGTCGTTGCTATCAGGCAAAAATGATTTGTCTCAACCCAATGCGCCTACTAAGACTGCCGTGAGCAACAGGTTAGTTACTGGAGTGCTACTTGTTATGGCTGCCGTCAGCTTTGTTATTGTATTGTTTTTTAAATCTGCATTACTCGCCATGCTTGGCTTTGCCATGACGCTGGCCTTTACTACTACCCCTGTATTTGCATGGCTTAATCACAGGTTGGTTGCCCGCAGTCAACTGCATCCCGATGCAGCGCCGAGTACATGGGTTACCGCCGTTAGCTATTTAGGCTTACTGTACTTGTTTGGTTTTCTTCTCGTGTTTGTATGGTGGAAATGGCTGGCTTAAAAGCCATGGCGTCACTGGTTAAACGAAATGCCGATAAGGGCAACAGGTCCTAGTCCTTAAGATTAATAATATCCCCAACCGAGCAAATAAATTTCACCAATTTATCGTGCTCATATAGCTCTCGCATCAGAGTTATTGGTTTGGCTCGCAATGAATCGCTGGCGATTATCTTTTGCCAATCTAGCGATTTAACATTCTCCTCGGGGCGGGCTTCTTTAACTGCTTTTAGAAACTCTTCAGCAATAATGCCCTGGCCAATGGCAGTGGGGTGTACGCCATCTAAACTGAAAATGCCCCCCGACGCGATATCCCCCTCAGGCGACGTATCGTAATATTTGGTATCTATGGGCGGATAAATAAACTGTAACGCTTCAGGGAGCGGGTATGAAGGCTCGCCAAAGTTTCGCTTCCAAGCCATATCGGTGAGATCTCTACCGATATCGACAATGTGAAAATGCTCACGCCCTAAATCCTTATTCTTCTTTGCAACAAGCGTAGTAATAATGCGGTTAAATTCAACAATGGTTTTGTCAATAAACAGTGCATCTCTAAAGGGGAGATATTTACCACAGTCTTTTGCAGCTGAATCGGATAGAGGAAAGTAAGAGTAGAACTCGTAATAAAGTGCTTTTTTTCCAGGCCGAGAAGGGTCGGTAATCACTCTTTTTTCGCCCATGCCTTTAGCAATAGGGGCTATGGTTACCAAGGGGACTGTCCCCACAAAAACTTTCCAATCAGCTTCCTTGTTTTCTTGCATTGCATCTACCACCTTGTCTAACAATGCGGTGTATTCTGCTTTAAAGTCGTTGGGATGCCACAGGTTCCATTTACTGCGCTCTTCACGAGACGCCTTTAACACTCGCTCAGGATCGTTAGGAGTTTGCTGAATACTTAGGCTTAATACAGTACCAAGGGCATTATTTGCGCCTAGCCATAAAAAGAGGTTTTCTACGCCTTCTTCTTTAGCGCAGCGCTTCAACCAATCAACGGCGGTAAAGTTGCCAAACTCAGCCATTCCCTTATCGCCAAGTGGGTTGAGAATACGATAAGCGTTTCTGGAAAACGGATTGCCCACAGCGTGAAGGTAGCCATCGCCAGATGCATCTCCCTTTGCTATTGCATCAAGGCAAGATTGCGGCGTTACCATAAATGCATCACCTACATCCATGCCCTCTACAGCAACGTTATGAAACCCGGTACTGTCAAAAGGGCTACCCACCGGAAGACCAGGCATACCTTCGCCGCGTTCATAATAATCTTCGGCTTGATCTAAAACGCCATTAATAACTGAAAAAGCATTGAGCCATTCCAGTCCTCGAATATTCGAACCAAACTTTCTTTCCAATGCACGAAAAATACGCTCTAAATCAATTTTTGTTTTATAGCGCTCATCCCAACGGTAGTAGCGATAGTTAGTTTCACCCAAGGCTTCGGCTAGGAGTGTACTGTAACTCAGTCTAGTGTTGGCGGCGCTTCCCGACATAAAACCTTGAGAGATACTATCGCCAATCGTAAAAATCTTGGTCATTGCAAAACGTCCATGTGAGTAGGTAGGCAAGGCGATAACATTAAACAACAGCTCTAGCGAGTTCGCCCGTTTTAAAGAGAATAAAACGGGCTGGTTGTTTTTTCAACAGTTTGGCAGTGTGAATCAATCCGATTGTTTTGTTTTGGTTCGCTTAATAGAAAAGAGTCCGAACCAAAAACCGGCCTCTAACAAAAAGCCCAGTAGAATAAAAATAAAAAGCCCGCTATCAAAGCCTGCGCTATATGACGCTAGCGCAGCAAATAGCAGCAAAAACGATAAAGTAATACGGAGAAGTTTTGGCATTAACACCCTCCAAGGATTATTCAAGAGATTGAGTATAATAAAAACTTAGTATGGGTTTAATACAGTGCTCTTTGCAAGAACTACGGCTTCAAAAACGTAACCGAGTATTTCAGCCCTTTCCGTAAAATGACCTGAAAGTTAGCTTTCAAACATGGTTACGCCCCAATATGCACTAGATTTGCTTGTCTGTTTAAGCCCGTAGGCCCGAAAATGCTTTCGCATGTGCAAATTAAGATAGCCATGAGCAAAAACAATAACGTTGCTTTCTTTTTTTGCAATATCAATGAGTGTGACAGCGGCGCTTTCTGCTCGACTTTTTGCCTTGGTATAAGATTCAAAAGGGCCAGACTTTCCTATGGTCCACAGCGCACGATTTAAATAAACCCAAGTCCATGCGTTTAACGTGAATGGCAGTTTAAAGCGTGGAATATCCATTTCACGAAACAAAGCGGAGGTGACTGCGGGTGGCCTATTAAATGCAATTTTGCAGCTATGTATGGCGCGAGGCAAGTCGCTCGATACAATATAGTAGTTGGTAAACATATCATTAAATGAAAACGCAGGCCGACTATCGGAGGCGACCAACGAATGATTGTAATTTTTAACCCAGTTGGCGAAGCCGGCACTGTTTAAACGAAGGTTTTGAGAGTTTGCTGGCCTTCCGTGTCGCACTAAAACTATCTTCATGGCGATGTTGTTATGTCTGTATAAGCGCCGATAACTACATTCCATTGCCTTACCGCCCACCTTGTCACTACGCCATTGATAACGTAGGGATCGTTGAGTGCGAATTTCTCGGCTACGTCTTTTGAACTCCCTTTAAACACTAATATTGCCGAGTCTGCAGGGTCAGCAACAGCACCGCCCAAACACAGCTCGCCAGCATCAGCAGCGGCCTTCGCCAGTGCTAAATGTTGTTCACGATAGGGGGCTCGTGCTTGTTCGTAGTTAGAAGTTACTTCGTAGGTTAATAAAAAATACATGGTGTTAACTCGCAGCAATTTGCTTTTAGATGGAATAGCTCTCTAGGTTTCGGCGCGTTTGGCATTATTGATAAGCATTTGGTGCTCGGCTTTTATTGGAAGCGTTTTAAATGGGCTAATGTTCGACCCACCTGTATTACCATGAGGAATCAGCCCAATGGCCGTTTTGCTAAAAGCACCAATAATACGAAGAACTTGGCCTAAACACTCTTTAGTATTCCTTTGCCGAATAGCCCATAGCAGCATTAAAAAGTGCACTTTTACATGCCACTTTGTAGACTCTTGACCCAGCACATGAGCATTTTCTAAATGACGAAAAGAGTGAGAAATAAGCCCATCTTTTTCTCTTTCTTTAGAAAGCCGTAACTCTGCACTTACGCTACCAGCAATATTCTTAGAAAATGCGCCAAACATATCGAAAACCCTAAAATTGGAAGTAAGCTATAACGCGAGCTTACTTTCATTGTTACCGCGTTTCTTCATTCTTACCATCATTAGCGCCACAAACAATTTTTTCTTCACCTAGGTGGTACACATTGTTTATCGCCACATAGGTACCAGAAACAATACCAGATAGCGGAATGAGTACTAGTCCACTAATAGAATAAAAAGTGTTGGTATCTTCAAACCCGTTAATCATTTTGAGCGTTTTTCGATCTGATGAAATTTCACATCTAGTTACGTTTGAGGTATCTGTTTAAGGAACAACAACACAACTGAAAAGAAAAGGGATGGATAAAGTTATTAACCATAGAAATTTCAATGTAAAAATCCTTTTATTTTGTTTAGGAGTTAAGGGCCAATACTCATCGAATTAGCCTAACGGTTAACCAAACTTTCGGCGCTAAGAGTCGGAAGATGTGATTCTACAAGGGCTTCACGTTCAGCTTGTTTTCCGTCCTTTGGCTTGCATACAGCTACTATTCTGACTGACATAATTCGTCTGCGATGCTGGTGAGTATGTGACGTTATACTCGCTCGAAAAGGGCGAGAGCCAATAAGCTGTTTTTTTTGTGCAGCAACTTTTTCAACGCCAAATATTATAGCATTCCAATGTAATGCTGATTTTTTTGTATTCTGTTAATCCATGCTAAGACTGACGGATACTCTTTTAGATTAAAGCCACCTTCATGTGCAACATGAGTGTAACCGTATAAACTTATATCTGCTGTAGTTAGCAACTCACCTGCTAGATATGGCGTAGTTGAAAGTTGTTGCTCCATCACTGCCAGTGCTTTATGCCCTCCAGCCTGTTTAGCGTCATATTCTTCTTTACGCTCTTTGGGCAAGCCAAGGTACTTGGCGATAAAGCGCGCAACCGCTATATATGGTTCGTGACTGTATTGCTCGAAAAACTGCCACTGCTGTACTTTTGCAAGCTCAAAAGTATCTGTTGGAAGCAGCTCACTACCCGCTGCCAGATAATTTAATATAGCATTGGATTCTGACAGGCATTTGCCATTGTCTAACTCAAGGAGAGGAATTTTTCCATTAGGGTTCTTCTCTAAAAACTCCGTATTCGATGTATCACCGTCTATTATGTCGATATGAATCCATTCGTGCTCGATTGCTAGTAATGAGCATAGCAATTTGATTTTGTAGCAGTTTCCAGATTGAATATCTCCGTAAATTTTCACAGTTTTTCCTTGTTATGAAGCGTCTTAATCGACCTGCGCATTAGTAGGCGTTTAAATCGATTTGTGAGCACTTTTTTCAATCAACAAACATATGCCAAGTCATTCACATTCTTCGAGTTTTACACCAAAACCAAAATTTTCTGTGGGCAACCAGACACAATGACTCCCTGTGAAATGCTAGCCTCCGCATTTTCGTGGGTTAACTTTTCAGCCAGTGCCATAATTAGTTTGCTTAAGACTAAATCATTTGGAGGCTAGCATGAACAAACATAGCATGATTTTTATCGGGTTGGATACGCATAAAGAGTTTCATGAGGTAGCTTATTGTGAAGAACAGCGTGGGGCTGTGCCTGTTCATTATGGGCGTATTCCCTCGTCTAAGGTCAGTGTCAAAAAGCTAATTCGCCAATTTGAATCGAAGTATCCTGGCGCAACACTTCACGTTGTATATGAAGCTGGACCGTGTGGTTATTGGATTTATCGGCTGATTACGAGCTTGGGACATTGTTGCTACGTCGTGGCGCCATCTCTTATCCCTAAAAAGCCTGGAGAGCGAATTAAAACCGACCGCCGAGACGCGCTTAAACTCGTTAAATCATTAAAGTCCGAAGATCTCACGCCTATCTATGTGCCTGAGCCAGAAGATGAAGCGGTTCGTGATTTATCACGTGCTCGTGAAGCGGCAATGAAGGATTTAAAAGAAGCCAAGTATCAACTCAAAGCCTTATTACTTCGCAACAACATACGTTATGAAGGCACTGCCAACTGGTCGAAGAAACACCTTCGCTGGCTCACCGAACTGATATTGCCTCACCCAGCCCAGCAAATTGTCTTGCAGGAACAACTGCAAACCATTGAGGAACGTATCCGGCGACTGGAAAGGCTCGACAATGAGTTAACCCATCATGTGCACCAATGGCGCTATTATCCCGTAGTGAAAGCCGTTCAGGCGATGCGAGGCGTTCGATTGCTCGTTGCTGTTGGTGTGGTGGCAGAGCTCGGTGATTTACACCGTTTCGACCATCCAAGAAAACTCATGGCGTATTTAGGTTTAGTCCCCAGCGAACAATCATCAGGCGGAAAGCGGCACTTAGGTGCTATTACTAAAGCGGGGAATGGCCGAGCACGGCGTTTACTGATTGAAGGTGCGCACAGCTATCGTTATCCGGCAAAAGTCTCTACCGAATTACAGTTAAGACAGGAAGGCTTACCCAAAGACATCGTCGATATTGCCTGGAAGGCCCAACTGCGTCTGTGCAAACGCTATCAGCGTATGAGTAAAAAAGGTAAACACTACAATTTAATCATTACGGCGATTGCCAGGGAAATGGCGGCTTACATATGGGCCATTGCAAAGGAAGTGGTACTCACGCCGGTTAATCCAAAACTAAGACTGAGCCGAGTACCTGCATGATAAACGAGTTTGAGCTAACGCATTCGGATCAGGCCGCGGAATGTGGCACAACCTACGAGGGCGTTATGATGGCGATAACTTAACGGTTATTGATCCACGAGCCTAGACTGATGAGAAGGTGACCACGGCGGAGTGAGTAAGGTAGGCGCTGTTCATTGTAATTAATGAATAATCCACGAATACCAGCATGATAACCGACGACATTACTGCCTCATCCGGTGCGTTAGCTCATTTATTTTGAGTGATAAAGACAACTAATTATGGGCTGAAAGAGTGTCAGGAAAGCACTCGTTTAGGGTTGACAGAGGGAGTCATACCAACACCCGCATCACGGGCAAAGGTACGTAGGCTACAATACTAAGCGAAGCGCAGGGAGCCTACGTGTTTTTGTCCCTAGCGAGCGCAGCGAGTGTTAATGCGTTTGTTATATTCCAACCATGCTTTGCAATGCGCATTTGTATGCGTATACTTAATGGTGAGATTAGTTGGAGTGATAAAATGCAAGATTTATATGACGTCCATGCCCCCAAGAAAGCGACAAATCTAAGCTTAAATAGCGACTTATTGCAAAAAGCTCGAAGTTTAAAAGTTAACCTTTCTGCGACATTAGAGCAAGCACTCAGAGACAAGCTAAAAAGTATTGAAGCAGAGAAATGGAAAAAAGAAAACAAAGCTGCCATAGCTGCATACAACGAGTTTGTTGCTGAGAACGGTTGTATAGGTGATGAGTACAGGAACTTCTAATGGCGCAATTTGATGTTTACAGAGTAAGCGGTCAAAATAGACCGCTCTTTTATTCTTAAGCTAAGCCCCTAAAATCTAATCATTGATTAATATAGGAGAAAATATCAATGACTAGACGAAGCTCTCAAGAATGGCAGCAACTTATCGATGCGCAAGAAGCCAGCGATATGACCATCGCGCAGTTTTGCCACACGCACCACATTAACCAGTCCACTTTTTATTTGCAACGCAAAAAACGTCAAGCTTTGTCGTTGCCGCAGACATCACCGCAATGGCTGCCCATTGACAGCATGACCTCACATCGGCCAGCCATGCGCCAATGGCAAATCGAGTTAACGCTACCAAACGGTGTGGTGCTGAACATGAGTAGAGATGGTTAATGCTAACAGCAAGTAGCGCTAAAATATGGTTATATCTTGGTATTGCCGATATGCGCAAGCAGTTCGACGGCTTAGCGGCGTTGGTGAACAATCAGTTGCAGATGCAAGCACAGCTCGGCGATTGGTTTGTGTTTGTGAACCGCAAACGCACCATGATAAAAGTGCTGTATTACCATCAAGGCGGTTACTGTTTATGGTCGAAAAGATTGGAGCGGGGCACCTTCGGTAAAGTGTCAGGTAATGGGCATAAAATCGCCCTGAACACCGCGCAGTTACAGTGTTTGATTGATGGTGTTTATTGGCAAAAAGGCAAACAAAACATGCGACTTAAGTAGCTGAATTTGCTATACTTAGCCGCATGAAAAGCGCTGCCGATTTGCCACAAAACACACCTCATATTCCACAAGAAGAATATGCTAATGTGTGTGCAAAACTGGCTGAGTCACAAGCACACGCCGCGCAGTTGCAACAACAAGTCGACTGGTTTAAGCGTCAGTTGTTTGGGCGTAAGTCAGAAAAGCACATAGTAGAGAATTCTGACCAAACGCAGTTGTTTGGCCAAGCGACGAATGAAGATTTACCGCCAGCACCTAAAAAAGCCGTCAAAGGCTATGCCCGCTCCACTAAACAAAAAGATGACAATAACGTCAATGATACCGGCCTTCGCTTTACTGATGACGTGCCCACAAAAGTGATTGATGTGCCTTGCCCCGAGCTTGAAGGTGAGGATGCTGATAAGTATGAAATTATTGGCACGAAAGAGACCCATCGCTTAGCGCAACTGCCAGGTAGCTACCAAGTCTTAATTTATCGCAAAAAAGTCTTTAAAAGCAAAGAAACGGGCAACATGTTGTCCCCCTCAACTCCCGATAATGTGTTAGAAGGGGCGTATGCGGATGTATCACTATTAGCGGGCCTCATGGTTGATAAAGCCGTATTCCATTTACCCCTTCACCGACAGCATTTACGTATGCTGCAATCGGGTGTGACTTTATCGCGGGCGAGCTTAATCAACTACGTCAGTCAAAGCATTGATTTAGTTATCCCTATCGCACAAGCAGTGCTGAGTAATATACTGAGTGGGGGCAACATCAGCATGGATGAAACGCCGATGAAGGCGGGTCGACAAGCCTCGACTCGCCGCAAACATAACACCATGAAACAAACCTACTTCTGGCCCATTTATGGTGAGCAAGATGAAGTGGCCTTTACCTGGTCATCTTCTCGCGGCAAACAACATGCGATTGCGCAACTCACTGGCTTTAATGGCACCTTGCTAAGCGATGGTTATGCGGTGTATAGCCAAATCATTGATACGCTAAACAGCCAAGGCCAACACATCACCCATGCAGCCTGTTGGGCGCATACGCGCCGCTACTTCGAAAAAGCATTGGATTATCATCCTAAAGAGGCACAATACGCCTTGGCTGAAATACAAAAGCTGTATAAAGTGGAAGCACACATACGAAAACACGCGCTTAATGCCGAGGATACCGTGCAATATCGCCTCAAACACAGCGAGCCTGTCATCAATGCTCTGTTTCATTGGCTATACGAGCAACGCCAACGCCCAGAATTATTACCTAAAGATCCGTTAAGCAAAGCCTTAGCTTATGCCTATGACCGTCATCATGAGTTAAAGACTTACCTGACGCACGCACAAGTGAATATCGACACTAATCATTTAGAAAGGGCCTTACGCGTTATCCCTATGGGTAAGAAGAACCATTTGTTCTGCTGGAGTGAGTTGGGCGCAAAACAGCTTGGTGCCTTGCATACACTCACCGTGACCTGCAAATTACACAACATCAATCCATACCACTACCTAGTCGATGTACTGCAACGCGTATCGCAACATCCAGCCAAAGACATCATCGACTTAACCCCTAGACGCTGGAAAGCACTGTTCGCTGATAAACGCCTGCGCTCAGACATAGAAAAGTGAAGACGCTATGACCGAAAAAGAAACGAAAACGACCATCGATATTAGCCAACTCACTCTCGACCAATTGTATATACTCAATGAAGCGGTCGTTAACCGCATTGATGAATTACGAGCAAAACAAGATAGAGAAGCGCGTAACCGTTCACCAAGGCCCTATTGACAGGCAACTTTAAAGTCTTTGAGCAGAGGATAGGTGGTTTTATTCAGCGTCGCAGCAAGTATTGCCCGGATCCATTTCAGAGGATTCAACTTTTGTTTTCGGCAGGTTTCAACAATGGTCAGGATGCGCTGTCTGAACAGTTCGCCCCGATGTGACCACACGCCATAGCTGCCTTTTCGCCACAGTACATAGCTACGCAATGAGCGTTCTGCTTCATTATTGGTCAGGGGCACGCCTTCATTCTTGAGGAATACCCAGCACATATCATCGTGTTTCAGCAGCAGTTTACACCGGTTCTGATACCGGGGAGTCACACAACGCCTTGATGCCAGTTCAAGTTGTTCTCGCCAGGCGATACGCAGTTTTTCCATTCGGTCCCGGTATCGCTTTTCACTTAGTTCGTTACTCTCATACCGGTGTTGCAGCTGGAACAGGTAACCGTTCACCAGGGCCCTATTGACAGGCAACTTTAAAGTCTTTGAGCAGAGGATAGGTGGTTTTATTCAGCGTCGCAGCAAGTATTGCCCGGATCCATTTCAGAGGATTCAACTTTTGTTTTCGGCAGGTTTCAACAATGGTCAGGATGCGCTGTCTGAACAGTTCGCCCCGATGTGACCACACGCCATAGCTGCCTTTTCGCCACAGTACATAGCTACGCAATG
The DNA here is from genome assembly GCF_002831605.1 of Alteromonas sp. MB-3u-76. Classification (NCBI taxonomy): domain Bacteria; kingdom Pseudomonadati; phylum Pseudomonadota; class Gammaproteobacteria; order Alteromonadales; family Alteromonadaceae; genus Alteromonas; species Alteromonas sp. MB-3u-76. The sequence continues at coordinate 571,402 of NZ_CP025115.1, forward strand.
AGCGTTCTGCTTCATTATTGGTCAGGGGCACGCCTTCATTCTTGAGGAATACCCAGCACATATCATCGTGTTTCAGCAGCAGTTTACACCGGTTCTGATACCGGGGAGTCACACAACGTCTTGATGCCAGTTCGAGTTGTTGTCGCCATGCGATGCGTAGCTTTTCCATTCGGTCCCGGTATCGCTTTTCACTTAGCTTGTTACTTTCATACCGGTGTTGCAGCCGGAACAACAGGCGGATGAGCCTGACCAATACTGTACCGTAGATTTTATTCGTGCCCCAGCTTTCCGCCAGCGCATTCATATTTCTTAAGATATGCGCCCAACATAGTTGACGATGGTCAGCATCAATATAGTGATAACCGGCATACTGGTCAGTCACAACAATGTTTTCTGGATTATCGCCCAGTAATTTCTTCGCTGCCCAGGCTCCGCGTGAGAAGTGGGTCATGAAGCATGATAACTCTGCTGTGCAGACCTGCCACATCCAACGGTTTTCGTTGCCACGCTGATGACGGGTTTCATCGCAGTGTACCACCGCCTCAGTGCGCATCATCTCTTTGATATCCTGATACGCTGGCGTCAGCACTGAACTAACCCGGCCCTGCGCTTCAGAGATAGCACCGCGACTGAACGATAAGCCGAAGTTCTGTTCGAGCTGTTGCTGGATTTTACTGATACTCTGGTGAAACTGACCGGACTGCATTGCCACATAGGCCAGCAGGTTATTGCCCATCTGTCCCTGATTCACGTTGTCAGGTAGCGTTGCTTTTACCGTTTTACTGCACTGACAACAATGGCCCTGATGCAACTGATGTTCGACTACAGAGAATGCCTGGCTGGGAATATCAAATACCTGATGCCGACGATAAGGGGAATCATTGATAGCAATGTCACCACCGCAAGCACAAGTATCGTCGGGATAATAGGTGCGCGTCTCATCAACGGTATCGGCCAGCATCCGCTTACTACCTTTATGGCCGGATTGCGCACCGCGCTTACGGCCCGTCGGCTTTTTAGCTGGCGCAGATGAAGCTACACTCGGACCATTAGAAGATGGCGGGCGCGATGAATTACGACTGTTCTGATTCAGTCGGTCTTCGAGGTCATTTAGCCTGTCCCAGAGTGCTTGAATAACCAATTTTGCATCATCTAAGTTATCGACTGCGGGCGGCTTTGATAGCTGTTTTTTACGTGGCATGAAGTCACTTTGACAGACTGGGGGGATCAATCAATAGGATCCAAGAGATCACTGAAAATAAATATATTTAGCTGTCAATAGGGCCCTGCTGAACGGTTACGAGAAGCGCTTGCTAAACTGCGCCCAGGCATGAAAGTGCAGTATGCTCATGATGGCAAAACTATCACCGGCACGTTACTTAAGAAAAATAGAAAAACGGTGCTCATTGCTAACAACAATGGCAAGACGCATCACAAGGTGCCGGCTGGCATAGTAACTGCGGTTAGCGTTGCTAAACTCGATCTTAGTCAGGCGGTCAAGAACGGTCTAAAATGATCGGTTACTTTACAGAAACCCAAGCAAAAAAACTAGCAAAGCTTACCCTTTTCTTGTTGATGTTCAAAATTCTGTAATCGACCAATTGGCAACAAGGCTGGTTGTACCGTTAACAACTAGTAATACTAAAAACAGTTTCTACATGAAGAAGCTGACGCCGGAAATAGAATTCGAGGACACAACATATTTATTTCTAGCACAACAACTTAGTTCTATACCCGAAGACGTGCTCCACGATCGCATTGGTTCGTTGGAGCAATCCAGAGCACTGCTGATAGATGCAATAGACTTCGCTATCACTGGAATTAACGCCCTGTTAACAGGCAAAAAATAGTTGGCTTAAATGGCGGCGAAGGAGCAAAAGCCAACGTTTTTTTGTCCTTGTTAAACAGCTTGTGTACGGTTTATACACTAATTAACTTTTGATTTTCCCCACCATGGTTGAGAAAAATCGACCTTGTCTTCTGGAATAACCATTGGATGTTCTCTTAAATAATACCCCCAAAAAGCTTTTTCATATTTTGGGTTATATATTTTAAAATGCCCTTGGGCTTGATACTCTTCTAAAAGTTTGCGATACGCACCTACAGGTTCTTGAGGGTTTCCCTGTTGGAAAATAACTGTGCCTCCATACGTTTCATACAGATACTTACTAATTTTGTAAGTTCTAACGAAGTTTTTATATACCTCGAGTGAAACCTCTTCCATTTCCGAAGTTAATTCCTCAGGTGATGACTTTGGACTAGAACGACGAATAAATTCAGCAAAACTTCTTACTTCTTTGATTGTTGGTTCTAAATCATGTTCATTCGACAATTTTTGAAAAATTCGTTCCCATATTATTGAAGTTAATTTGTCCGCTCTCACTTTATCAATTATCTGCGTTTCTGATAAATCAGGATAAGAGCGCTTATATCCCTTTAAAGCTCTCTGATCTATTTCCAGATCAGTCCCGTGTATTGTATCTCCTAGTATAAGGGCTACTTTTGTTGAGCTATTCTCATGTGCAAACCCCTTCAGACAAAAAGTAAATAAAAAAGAAAACAGAATAACCAAAAACTTATTTTTCATGATATACCTCCATGTTTGGTAACCGTATAGACGCCCGCATAACGGGCAAAAATACGTAGGCTAGAATACCAAGCGAAGCGCGGGGAGCCTACGTGCTTTTGTCCCTAGCGAGCGCAGCGAGTGTTGATGCGTTTGGTATATGCAATTTGCCACAGTTGTAGCGCATTGCTACAATGTGGTAATGAACTATTAGGAGACATATTATGGCAACCGCGAGCGTAAGACTAGACCAAGATCTAGTTGAGAAAGCTACCATTATGGGCAAAGCACTAAATCGAACTATGCCAAAACAGATTGAGCATTGGGCAAAGATAGGTGAAATGATGGAAGATAATCCCGAATTGCCATACGAATTTGTGAAACAGGCAATTATTTCTAAAGCTGAAAAAGAGGCTGGAAAATTGGAGCCTTACGATTTTGGCTAAGATTACCAATGTTTTACAGACAGCTAATTTTAAGAGAGCAGTAAAGAAGTTACATCAGAATCAGAAAAAAGACTTGGATAAAGCCGTTAAGGAACTAATGGCCGATCCTCTTCTAGGTGAGCAGAAAAAAGGCGACCTAGCCTTTCTTCGCGTGTACAAATTCAAGATGGCCAAACAGTTAACCTTACTAGGTTACAGCTACGAGGACGGCACTGTAATACTTGAATTAATAGCTCTTGGTTCTCATGAAAACTTTTACCGCGACGTTAAAAAGTTATTCTGACCAATTGCGTATAACGGCCCGCATAACAGGCAAAAATACGTAAGCTACAATACCAAGCGAAGCGCAGGGAGCCTACGTGTTTTTGTCCCTAGCGAGCGCAGCGAGTGTTAATGCGTTTGTTATGCGCTATTGACTTACAGTGCGCAAATACCATAATTAGGTATATATTGGTACTTGGAGAAAGTAAATGGCTAAAAATACCAGCATTACCCTTGGTGACCATTTTGATGGCTTTATTGCTAGCCAAATTCAAACTGGTCGATATGGTTCAGCGAGCGAAGTAATTCGATCAGCTCTTCGCTTGCTAGAAACACAGGAGACCAAATTAAACACTTTGCGTCAATTACTTGTAGCAGGTGAAGAAAGCGGCGAGGCTGAATACGACCTTGAGAACTTGATATCAGAACTAGATGGTGAATTAAAAGAGTGAAACCATTTAAGTTAACTGTACTCGCAAAATCCGATTTAAAAGATATGGCGTTATTTACGCAACGGAAATGGGGGCGGGAACAGCGTAATGTGTACCTAAAACAGTTCGACGATTCATTTTGGATGTTGTCTGAAAATCCTGATATCGGTAAAAGCTGCGACGAAATAAGAGACGGATACAGAAAGTTTTCGCAAGGTAGTCACGTTATTTTCTACAAGCAAACTGGTAGCCAGGAAATTCTGATTATAAGAATTCTTCATAAAAGTATGGATGTAAATCCATTACGCTTTGGCGCCTAGACACACCTAATTTGGCGGCACAAACACGTGGGCTATACTGCGAAGCAGAGCCCACGTGTGTGTCCCCAACATTTGATTGTTATCTTCTGCTGCGATTGCCGATAAGTAGACCGGTTACACTTAGATCCTCATCAAGCTGCGGCCAGTGAATACCTTCACCATCACCTAACAATTCCCAATCCTGCAATTGAGATGAGCTAGCTTGAGAAAGGCTAGGAAACCAGGATAAAGGAACAGAAATAGTTCTACCGTCGATTAGCTCGACAATTAAAGAACTTTCGTCGAAAGACAACGACACAGCTTGTGGGTGATGTTCAACTGCTAAAGTAGCCATTCCAAGCCTCCAAAAAAGCATCTCTATTTTCGACAACAAGCTTTCCCAAAGTTCTAAGTTCTTTTGGAGCAAAGCGAGTTGAACTTGCTAACGCGACAGGACGAAGCCAGAATTTAGCTGGCATTCTTTCGCGTTGAATATGAATGTGGGCCGGATCACCATTTTCGTTACTGTAAAAGAAAAAGCGATATGGCCCAATTTTTAATACTGTTGGAATGCTGAAAGGTTATATGAAAAGTGCGGGAATGCCAACGAGAAGATAACTTTCCAATAACGGGCGCAGACATGTGGGGCATAATGGCGAAGCCGCCCCGCGTGTATGCGTTCCAGCGAACGCAGTGAGTATGTTGATTGGGTTGTTAGCTGCCATTGTCAAATTGAAAAGTGATAGCATATACGCTAGCATATAAAGTATGAATAAAGTAGTTATTGACACCAGTGTACTTATTAGCGCTCTGATTGGCAAAACAGGCCCCGCCCGAGAAGTGATAAGGCAATGCTTGATGGGGGATTTAAAGCCGCTGATTAGCACGACCTTATTCTTGGAGTACGAAGCAGTAAGCAAGCGAGACAAAATTAAAGAATTGTGCCCGCTTACCGAGGGCGAAGTGAGCGAGTTGCTAGCAGCATTTTTTAGTGTTTGCGAATGGGTTCAGATACATTATTTGTGGCGGCCAAATTTAAAAGATGAAGGCGATAACTTTCTTATAGAGCTTGCAGTGGCAGGAAATGCCGAGAGCATTATTACGAATAACCTAAAAGACCTGAAAAATGCGGAATTACAATTTGCTGGTTTGAAAGTGTTAGCGCCTGAAGATTATTTGAGAGGAGTTTAATATGTCCACTTTAACTGTACGTCTACCAGACGATAAGCATAATCGATTGAAGGCTTTGGCTGCGCATAAAAAGTTGAGCTTAAATAAATTGATAGAAGAATTGTCTACGCAAGCGATAGCTGAATTTGATACTGAGGTAAGATTTAAGGCGATTGCTGCTACTGGAGACAAAAAGAAAGGTTTGGAACTTCTAGATAAGCTTGATTCACACTTTGGCAGCTAACTTTCCAATAACGGGCGCAGACATGTGGGGCATAATGGCGAAGCCGCGCCGCGTGTATGCGTCCCAGCGAACGCAGTGAGTGTGTTAATTGGGTTATTAGGTACGTCTATAAACATCGGAGCGATGCCCGACTTTTATCACCTGTACAACAAGCTCGTTTTCTCGGATTTCATAAATTATTCTATAAAGACCTTGTCGGATACGATACAAGTCGAGTCCACTAAGTTTAATTGCTCCATCCCTTCGTGGGTTTTCAGCTAATAAGTCAATTTTGGCGAGGATCTTTTTAACGTCCGACTTGGGAATTGCCCTAAAATCTTTTGCTACTGACTTCTTGAAAGTGACGCTATATTTTTCCATCAGCTTCCAAAGTGTTTAGCAAGTCCTCATAGGAGATTTCGGGCTCTTTGGCCCTTTGTCTTACCGCAGCCAAATCTTCTTGATCTTCTTTCATAAGGAGTCTTACTGCTTCATCAATCAGTTCTGATATTGAGGTATCTGATGATGCCGCCCGCAGTTTCAAAGCATTATGAATTGCTGGTTCGAAGTAGACGGTAGATCGTTTTGATAAAGTACTCATGAATAAGCCTCCATTTATGTAACATTAAAACATTATAGCGTTAAAATGTCAGTTGGGCTAATTTTTACTCAAGAGTACGTAACGCCATGCTCAGCCGGCGCGTCAGCGATCGGCTGGAGCTTCTTGTGTACGCCCAGCATGGGCATGAACTAATGAGGTGAAAGTCCTCTGTAGGAAGATCACCGTTGTTTAACACACTGTTATTCAACGCGAACTACTAGCGAATGGCAAGGGCTAAATCGTGAGAGATAGTCTGGAGGAAGCCGCTAGCAAATCTGCGAGCTGATGGACAAGAACATCATATGAGGCGTAGGCTGAAGGTGAGTTGGCACAAGACAACGAAACCATGTGATCTAACGGCCACCGTAAATGATGCAGCAGTGCAGAGACAGTCCATGCTCTTATCTGGGGAGATCTGCTCTAAGAGCGATCGGTGAATACCAGTAAGGCTCTGGTATACAAGTGCCTTGGCGCAGAGGAAACGCATCACCCACTGCGAGCGAATTCGATGCAAACCGATAGCGCTGTTACAGGTAACTGTGGCGGTGATAAAGCAGAAGTCAGCAGACGGCATAGTAGCCAAATGCCCAGCGTAATGGCTGGGACACGGCCAAGTTGCTGCACAACGCGCCAAGAAACATTTAGAATAAAGGAGGAGCCTTGTCAGACTTGAACACACGAATGCCGTCCGGTAGTGACGTGACTCAGCGTACTGATGAGCAGCCAGCCTTTAGCGCAGATCTACTCGAACTTTTTCTCCAGCCTTCCAATCTTGTGTCGGCATGGAAGCAGGTTCGAGCCAACAAAGGGGCCGCTGGCATTGATGGCATGACCATTGATGACTTCCCCGCTTGGGCAAACGCCGGAAACTGGAAACGTGTTATGACTGAGCTTCGCTCAGGCCAATACCAACCTTCACCGGTGAAACGCGTTGAGATTGACAAACCTGATGGCGGAAAACGTCAATTAGGGATCCCAACTATCGTTGACCGTGTTATCCAACAAGCGATTGCCCAAGTCCTTACGCCTATTTTCGACCCAACCTTCTCAGATAATAGTTTTGGGTTCAGGCCACATCGAAATGGGCAGCAAGCAGTGAAGCAGGTAAACAGCATTATCAAAACGGGACGCCGTTTTGCCGTAGATGTTGATCTGTCTAAGTTCTTTGACCGCGTTAATCACGATTTACTCATGACCTACCTTGGCTATAAAGTGAAAGATAAGCGACTGCTTAAACTGATTAAACGATACTTACGAGCTGGGATTCTCTGCAAAACCAAAGGGGATAACCAGTTTTATAGTGAGAGTCGAGAAGGTGTTCCTCAGGGCGGGCCATTATCGCCGCTGTTGGCAAACATCATGCTAGACCCATTGGACAAAGAGCTTGAGAAACGGGGTCACGAATTTGCACGATATGCGGACGATTTTACCATACTGGTAAAGACGCCCCGTTCGGGTGAACGCGTGCTCAACAGTATCAGCAGATTCCTGTGCCACCGCTTGAAGTTAGTTGTTAATACAACCAAAAGCCACGTCGTTAAAACCAATGAAAGCAAATTCCTTGGATTCACCTTCAAGGCAGGCCGCATTCAATGGCATCCGAAGACCCTGATGAAGTTTAAGCAACAGGTTCGACGATTAACGAACCGCAACTGGGGCGTATCGATGCAATACCAACTCTTTAAACTCAGTCAGTATTTACGAGGCTGGATAAATTACTTTGGTATCGCCAGTGGATATCAGCGCTGCGTAGAACTGGATCACTGGATCCGGCGCAGAGTGAGAATGGCTTACTGGCGTCAGTGGCGAAAACCACGCACTAAGGTACGAAACTTAATGAGACTGGGCGTGCATGTTCAAGCTGCGGTAGCGTGTGGTATCACCAGCAAAGGGCCATGGCGTAGTGCAAAATCTCCGGGGATCAATCAAGCATTATCACTTGATTACCTAAAATCCGAAGGGCTTTATTCACTACGTGATGGATGGGTTGCGCTTCACTATCCTAAATGAAACGCCCTGTGCGGAGCCGCATGCAGGGTGTTGTGGGGGCTGGAGGCTAGATACCTCCGGCTACCCGATTAGTTCCCGCCACGATCTGCCTCGATTAATAATTGCTCAGTAATTGAAAATGCTGATTCAACTTCTTCTGGACTGGAATTGCCCAAAATTCTCTGTTTAAACCAATCTAGTTTTAGATAATAGTCATTGTCTTGAGTCATATGTAGCCCAAAATTTGCGTACGCAAGAGACTTAGCATGATTGGGTTTCTGACTTAACGGATCGTAGTGCTGATATGATTTAACAAGCTTCAAAATTGCTTCTTCATTGCCAGATGTGGCTAGTTTATGAGCAAGTCTGTATTTCGTTATAACAAATTCTTTTCTATTAAAGATAATGTCTTCTCTAGATTGCGAATCAAAACCCATTATCTCAAAATACTCTGCTTCTGGAATTTTCCAAATTTCATTTAGTGAGGCGATCGAGCCTTTATTTGCATCATTTATTAGTAGCTGAATATAATTTTGTTTTGTATCGGGGTACTGTTTACAGAGTTCGAAGCGATTTAAAACATCTTCGATATATTGGAAGGACTCGCCATTCGCATGGGCTTGGTCAAGAAACGTATCCAGTGCATCTTTAGTTTTTGGAATATTTCTGCATCGTCTAAGTTCAATTCCCGATATTTCGGTATGTGTTTCTTTGTTGTTATTCACTGCAATCGTGGTGAGGGCATTAGTATTCGTTCCGTTATTAGGTTCTTTTGTATCATAGACAGAAGGGTTGGTTTCATGTTGTCCAAAAGGCATATTACGATTGAGTAAGCTCCAGGCTACTAGTACCGCTACCGAAATAACTATTACAAGAGAGATTAATTTGTTTTTCACAGAACTTAACCCAAGGGAACTAACGGCCCGCATAACGGGCAAATATACGTAGGCTAAAATAGCGAGCTAAGCGAGGGAAGCCTACGTGTATTTGTCCCCCGCGAGCGAAGCGAGTGTTGATGCGATTGTTAGGTGCGTAGCTTGAAACTAATAAAATGTTTCTGCCTATCTAGCATTATGAAGCTCATAAATACAAATGTAGGCAATAAGATAAGCCATGAACCCTCTAATAAAAAGACTAGCGGCAAATACATTACAGTTGAGAATATTAGTTTTTTAGGGCGTGACCAAGTGACGTAGCTAATTTGAATCCATTTAGGCTCAAGTATCATTATCGCCGCTATACCTAAGCATACCGAGATAACTATAAAAGTGCCTATAGTGATGATGTCCATTTCTTTCTCCGCACAGTCTATTAGTTGTATAGTAATTAGTCGACTTGATTTGTCAATTAACGGGAAGTACCTAACTTCCCACTAAGGGGCGATAACACATGGGCTAAAATTAGGAACGAAGTGACGCAGCCCATGTGTTAGCGTCCCAACGAGCGAAGCGAGAGCCTTGAGTGGCTTGTTAGCTGCCGGCGATTTCAAAATAGACTCTTGGTAGATTTGGCCCCCAAGATTGATTTTCGAAAGCCATCAGTTTTTCGAAATCGAAACCTGAAATTACAAATTCCTCGTTATTTTTCCAAGAAATCTGATAGCTTACTTGGTCTGGCCTACCTTTTAACCTTATTAATTGACCGGTCTCATTTATTGTAAAAGGAGACAGGGATCTACTTTTTACCCGCTCAACGTATATCTGAGTTGATGGCGTAGTAAAACCTCCACAGCCCGCCAGTAACACATAAGCTCGATATTCTCCGTTGGGTGAATACAACTCTTCAACTTCGTCCCAAGAACATGCTGTGGACATTAACATGCCAATTGAAGTTGCTCCTATATACAGAATTGCACACAACCAAAATATGGCAGCGCCTGAATGCCATAGTAATTTAAAAATTTTTTTCATGCCAAATTCCCTTAAGGCAGCTAACAATTTAATCGTTCCCTAAACGGGGCGATTTAACGAACCAGAACGGGGTTTTTGTCCGTTAGGTTTTAAATATGGTTAAACCATAACCTATCGTTAGAATTAGTAAAATACGTTTTTGGTGTATTTTGCTCAAAAGCTAAAAATACCAAATCGGGTTGCAGGTGAATTTGGGGTATTTCGTGAATAGCTTTGCAATAAAACAGGTACTAAATTCAGTTATTTCTTTGTGATTTTTTAAATAGACTTCTTTTATTTCGGAGTCGAACATGAAGTCTCAGTTTATTAAATCCCTATACGAGCACATGATGCTCAAACGCTATGCAAAACGCACTATACAAACCTATATAAACTGGATTTCAGATTACATTCGCTTTTACAAATTCCAGCACCCGAAAGACCTCGATGTTCTGCACGTTGAAGCATACCTTACGCATTTATCTATTAAGCGTAAAAATGCTCGCGCTACACAAGCTACCGCGCTAAATGCTTTAGTTTTTCTTTACAATAAATATTTAGATCAGCCGTTACCTTCCGACATGAATTTTGTGGGGAGCGGCAGAGAAAGAAAACTGCCGGTGGTGCTTACTCGGTTAGAAGTAAAGACATTACTTGGAAGAGTGCCTACCCATCATTATTTGGCGGTAGCGCTTCTTTATGGAAGTGGTCTTCGATTAATGGAGTGCGTTCGTCTTAGAACGGGAGATATAGATTTTGATTATAAGTGTGTGCGGATTTGGTTTGGAAAAGGTGGAAAGCACCGTGTAGTTACGTTATCAGAATCACTAATTCCACTTTTGAAGAACCATATCAGTGAAAGTGAAAAGCTTTTGCAACGAGATTTGATGGTATCAGACTTTGCTGGAGCTTGGATTCCACATGGGTTGAGGAAAAAATATCAACAGCGTAATAAAACGCTGGAATGGCAGTATTTATTCCCCGCATCAAAACTAAGTATTGACCCAGAAAGCAAATTGTTACGACGACACCACATCGATGAGAAGCAAATACAGCGGGCTGTAAGTCGGGCTTCATCTGATGCTGGAATAATTAAGCATGTTACACCTCACACACTGCGTCATTCATTTGCCACGCATTTGTTGCAATCAGGTGCAGACATTAGAACGGTGCAAGACCAATTAGGGCATGCCGATGTTAGAACTACTCAAATATATACACACATACTTCAGCAAGGAGCAAATGGGGTAGTCAGTCCGCTTTCTAATTTAGCGTTTTAAGCTTTATCGTCAAAGAAACAAAAAAGGGCCCGAAGGCCCTTTTCAAAACTTATCTGTTCAAGCGCTAATTCAAGCTTTTATTTAAACGCTTACACACGCTCAAATACAGTAGCAATACCTTGGCCTAAACCAATACACATTGTTGCTAAGCCTAGGCTTACGTCTTGTGATTCCATTAGATTGATAAGCGTACCTGAGATACGTGAACCAGAACAACCTAGTGGGTGACCAAGTGCAATTGCACCACCGTTAAGATTAATCTTAGTATCAAGGTGGTCCATCCAACCTAGTTGCTTAATGCACGAGAGGGCCTGTGCTGCAAACGCTTCGTTAAACTCAGCAAGTTCAATGTCGTCCATAGTAAGGCCTGCGCGCTTAAGGGCTTTTTGTGTGGCTGGCACTGGGCCGTAACCCATAATTGCTGCATCACAACCAGCCACAGCCATCGAGCGAATTTTCGCACGTGGTGTTAGGCCAAGCTCTTTCGCACGGTCTGCCGACATAAGCACCATAGCCGATGCACCGTCAGACAGCGCAGAAGACGTACCCGCAGTAACCGTGCCGTTTACTGGGTCAAACACTGGGCGAAGTGCCGCCATGCTCTCAGCAGTGCTTTCTGGGCGTACAACTTCATCATAGTCAATAAGCTTTAATACGCCGTTTTCATCGTGACCTTCAACAGGCACAATCTCGTTAGCCCAGCGGCCTTCAAGGTGTGCTTTGTGCGCTAGCTGGTGCGAGCGCGCGCCAAAGGCATCTTGTTGCTCACGAGTAATACCGTTTTGGCGGCCAAGCAGCTCAGCTGTCATACCCATCATACCCGACGCTTTTGCTGTGTATTTAGCAAGGCCTGGGTGGAAGTCTATGTTGTAGTTCATCGGTACGTGACCCATGTGCTCAACACCACCAATCATGTAAATGTCACCACGGCCGCTCATGATGCCGCTTGTTGCATCGTGAAGGGCCTGCATTGATGAACCACATAAACGGTTTACCGTTACCGCGCCAGTTGTGCGTGGAATTTGTGTTAATAGTTGCGCGTTACGTGCAACGTTGAAGCCTTGTTCTTTAGTTTGCTGAACACAGCCCCAAATGATGTCTTCAATTTCCGCTGGGTTTACGCCAGGGTTACGCTCTAGTAGCGCGGTCATTAGCGCTGCAGATAGGTCTTCTGCACGCACATTTCTGAAAACACCGTTTTTTGAACGACCCATAGGGGTACGTACGCAATCGATTACGACCACTTCTTTCATTAGATTTTCCTCCGGGTCTTATGCGAAATAGGATTTACCAGCAGCGGCCATTTCACGAACGCCGTCTGAGATCTGATAAATTGGACCAAGTTCAGCGTACTTGTCTGCCATAGCAACGAAGTTCGCCAAGCCAATGGTTTCAATCCAACGGAAAATACCACCGCGGAATGGAGGGAAACCTAAGCCGTAAAGTAGCGCCATATCTGCTTCAGCTGCGCTATCTACAATGCCTTCTTCTAGGCAGCGAATTGCTTCGTTTGCCATAGGGATCATGAGGCGTGCAATAATGTCGTCTGCTTCAAAGTCTGTCTTGTCAGCTACGTGCGGCGCCATTAGTGCGTATGCTTCTTCAGCAGGTGTTTTAGACGGCTTACCGCGCTTATCAACACCGTAGTTGTAGAAACCTTTACCGTTCTTCTGACCTAAACGCTCTTCTTTGTAGAACAAGGTTACAGGGTCGTTGTCTAGGCGAGCCATACGCTCTGGAATACCTGCTGCCATAACGTCTGCTGCGTGGTCGCCCGTGTCGATACCTACAACGTCCATTAGGTAAGCTGGGCCCATTGGCCAGCCGAAGATTTTTTCCATTACTTTATCAACCGCAACAAAGTCTGCGCCGTCGATAAGTAGCTTACTGAAGCCCGCAAAGTATGGGAACAATACGCGGTTTACTAAGAACCCTGGGCAGTCGTTAACCACAATAGGGGTTTTGCCCATTTTAAGGGTAGCGGCTACTACTGCATTGATGGTCTCTTCTGACGTTTTTTCGCCACGAATAATCTCAACAAGCGGCATGCGATGCACTGGGTTGAAGAAGTGCATACCACAGAAGCGCTCAGGCTTGTCTAAGCTTTCAGCTAGCTGGTTGATAGAGATAGTCGAAGTGTTTGAAGTGATGATAGCGTCGTCTGCTACATTGTCTTCTACTTCTTTAAGTACAATACCTTTCACTTTCGGGTTTTCTACAACCGCTTCAATTACAAGGTCTGCATCTTTAAGTGTGCTGTACTCAAGAGTAGGTGTAATCGCGTTAAGCGTTTGCGCCATTTTAGTCGCATCAACTTTACCGCGCTTCATACCTTTGCCAAGAATTTTCGCTGCTTCTGAAAGGCCAAGGTCTAGTGCACCTTGGTTAATGTCTTTCATGACTACCGGTGTGCCTTTCACAGCGCTTTGGTATGCAATACCGCCACCCATGATGCCTGCACCTAGTACAGCGTTAAGCTTAGACTGCTTAGTTGCCGCTTTCGCTTGCTTCTTACCTTTGCTCTTAACTAGCTGGTCGGCAAGGAAGATACCAATTTGTGCTTTCGCAGCGTCGGTTTTCGCTAGCGCTACAAAGCCTTCGTTTTCAAGCTTAAGTGCGCCGTCACGGTCTAGACCCGCTGCTTTTTGTACTGTCTCAACCATTTTGTGCGGTGCTGGGTAATGTTTACCAGCTTGTGCAAATACCATGGCTTGAGCAGTAGAGAAGCTCATCATAGCTTCGTTTTTGTTTAGCTGTAGTGGAGCTTTCTTAACCGCACGACGTGCTTGCCAGTCAAGCTTACCGTCAGCTGCGTCTTTCACCATTGAAAGCGCACCTTCAATAAGTGCTTCTGGTGCTACTACTGCATCAACTGCGCCTTCAGCAAGGGCTTTTGCACCTTTTCTGTCGCGACCAGTGGTCATCCACTCAAGGGCGTTATCTGCACCAATTAGGCGAGGTAGGCGAACCGTACCACCAAATCCAGGCATAAGGCCTAGTTTAACTTCTGGTAAGCCAATAGCCGCTGTGGTGTCTGCAATACGCATGTCACATGCCAATGTCATTTCACAACCACCGCCTAGGGCAAAGCCGTTAACTGCAGCTATAGTAGGAAAAGGTAAGTCTTCGAAGCGGTCGAATACTTGAGAAGTATTGGCAACCCAATCTAGTACTTCAGCGTCTTCCAGTGCAAAAAGATCGGTAAACTCTGTGATATCAGCACCTACAATGAATGTAGATTTTGCGCTTCGTACTATTAAGCCTTTAATGTCACCTTTGGCAACAAGAGCTTGTGTTGCTTCATCAAGCTCTGAAACCGTCTGGCGGTCGAACTTGTTTACTGAACCTTGGGCGTCGAATACCAGCTCAGCAAAGCCGTCATCTAACAGGCTGACGGAAAGACTTTTGCCTGTGTATATCATTATCATCTCCTTCGGCATTGGCCAGGATGTTAGTAAATTTAATCCAACTATGTTGTAGGGTAGTACCAAATTACTAACGCGTTAGGGTGGCTAAATATTTTACAAAGCCACACAAAATTTCAACAAAAATTCAAACATCTGTTTCATTTGTCATAAGGTAGTGGTCGGATGACTTAAATTCAAGAGCAAATAGTGAATTCTCGCTTCATTTCGGTATTGGTGGTTGTATAATGAGCATTATTAGCGCAAAGCGCCAATCCAATATACGAATAATAAGCAATAAGGCTGTTTTAGCTGTAACGCATATCTAACGGTTAGAGTTTCACTACCGTATTAGTACACAGTTTATAGCGGTCGACACAACATCTTCATTGGCACGGAGCCAAGCTGTACGTTCACATTGTGAGAGCCTAAACAGCAAAATATGTCGTCTATATTGGCGATATACAATAAGCAATTCAGGCGGTCGAGTAAGTCATCGGCCAGTTTGAATTCAATAAAGGGTAGGAGACTTTTTGTGTCTAAAGCCATTCATTTATCTAAACATGCACCAGCATTGTTAGTTTATCTATTACTGTCAGTAGTGGTAATACCCCATACCGTCGCTCAGCCACTTCCAGGCCATACATTAACGCTTCCTCAAGATGTATATGCACAACAGCGTCAGCATTTTCTTAATTTAGAAGAGAAGTTACGCACTTATTCTCGACGTCGCGTGAATGACTTTGATGGTGAAATATATGCGTTAGCCGACTATCCACTATACCCCTACCTTTTGCGTTTGAAATTAGAGCGCACAATGTCAATTGCTACTAAGCGCGAAGTGAATCAATTTTTAGAGGACTACCGCGGTCAGCCTGTGAGCTACGGGTTACGTTACAAATGGCTTAGTTATTTGGCGAAGCATAATCACCGAAACGCATTTTTAGATAGCTACCGCAGCGGAATGGGGGCAAGGCTCACTTGTGTTGCACTTAACTACCGCCTGCAAGGAGCAGAGCCAGTGGCTAAAGTACTGCGAGAGGTTGATGCGCTGTGGCTAAGCGGGCAGTCTCAACCCGATGAGTGCGACCCGCTTTTCTCTAAGTGGAAGAAAGCTGGCCTAATGACATCTACCATGGTGATAAAGCGCATTGAAATTGCAGCGAAAGAAAAGAATCGCCGTATTATTCACTACCTAAAGCGCCAGTTACCCGCTAAATATCAATATATTGCAGATATCTGGTTAGCCGTTACTCGCAACGTTAGCAATGTGCAGAAAAGAGGGTTATTCCCGTTAAAAAACAAACCAAGTGAAGTAGAAGCAATGGTTTGGGCTCTTGAAAAATTGGCCTGGCAAAAGCCCGCTTTGGCAGAAAAGGTTTATCAAAGATATCAGCGTCAAGGCGTATTTTCTGATGCACAGCGCCACGCTATCAATCGAGCTATTGCACTTAGCTTTACCCTTGAAAAGCTTCCGCAGGCGCATGAGTGGTTAGAATACGCCGACATACCGGGTGCCAGTGACGATATAAAGCTATGGCATGTTTCTCACCTGTTGCGTACACAGCAGTTCGATGAGGTCATTCGCATTATCGAGCAGGCGCCCGTGTCTCTGAAAAACAAAGCAAACTATCGTTATTGGTTGGCCAGGGCGCTAGAACAAACTGGCCAACCTATGCAGGCCACCGTGTTGTATCGTCAGTTAGCACAAGAGCGCCACTACTATGGTTTTATGGCAAGTGCTCGTATTAACGCCTTTCCTTCTCTTAAAAATAACCCTGCACCCAAAGATGTTGCCACAATCGCGAAGTTAGCAACCACACCAGCCACACTTAGGGCGGTTGAGTTTTTTCGTTTAAACCGTGCTACCGAGGCGAGGAGGGAGTGGTACTACTTACTCACGCATATTCCGAATGAACAGGTTACCGACGCGGGAATTTTGGCCTATGAATGGGGGCTTTACGACCAAGCAATCAGCAGCTTTGCTCGCAGTGGCTACTGGGACGATGTAGGAAGACGCTTCCCACTTGCGTTTAACGAGGTATTTAGTGAAAAAGCGCAGCTGCATAATATTCCTACCTCTTTCGCCATGGCCATTGCTCGAAGAGAAAGCTCATTTAGAAGCGATGCCATTTCACCGGTAGGCGCGGCGGGGTTAATGCAGCTTATGCCAGGTACTGCAAAATACGTTGCGCAAGCCAAAGTGAGTCAAAGCCAACTTTTCAATGTTAACGAAAACGTTGAATTTGGCGTCCAGTACCTTCGTTACCTTATGGATAAACTGAATAACAATCCGGTGTTGGTTTCTGCATCTTACAATGCTGGTTGGAGAAAAGTGCTGGAATGGCTACCAGAAAATGAAGCCCTTCCCGTCGATATTTGGATTGAAAATATACCTTACAAAGAAACCCGAGCTTATGTGAAAGCTGTAATGGCATATCAACATATATACGAACAACAATTAGGGGGTAATAATAATATATTTCCCCAACTTACTTCCGATCTGATCCCCTCGGCAGAGGCTGTAAGTACACACCCTGTAACAGGCATAGTGCAGTTGGCACCAAAGTAGCCTAGTTAGTATCACTTAAAATAGCACTTAAGTTACTGCGAGTTGACGCTTATTTAAAGTGAGTAATAGGTGTGCTTTATGTGCATATTAGAAGTTTGAGATTCAAAAATAAGGTCTTTGAGAGCCATCAATGCAGAGAGATTTTAAGCAAGTTGGCATCTCAAAACTGCAGTTTATCGTGGCAGGATAAATATGAGCAACGGCTCATGTTATACTTAACGTCGAGTGGAAAGTACAAATAGAAAAGCAACGCAAATAGAACAATTAACGAGAAAGATAAGAGGGGCTATGTCGCACCATAAAGCAACCTACGAACAGCATATAGAAGAATTACAGGCGAGAACTCGCGAGGCTTTGCAGCGTGAAGGGCTCGATGGCTTGGTTATTCATTCGGGTCAGGGAAAACGACTATTTTTAGATGACAATCACTATCCTTTTAAGGTGAACCCGCAATTCAAAGCGTGGGTGCCGGTCATCGACAACCCCAACTGTTGGCTGGTAGTCAACGGCGAAGACAAGCCCACACTTATCTTTTATCGTCCTGAAGACTTTTGGCACAAAGTACCGCCAGAGCCTAACGATTTCTGGACAGACAGTTTTAATATCATCCTGCTTAAACAAGCTGATGCAGTTGAAAAACACCTTCCTTACGATAAGTCGCGTATGGCCTATATTGGCGAGTATATTGAAGTTGCTAAAGCACTCGGGTTCGACAATGTAAACCCAGATAGAGTACTACACTATTTGCACTATCAGCGTGCTTACAAAACAGACTACGAACTCGACTGCATGCGTGAGGCAAATAAGCTGGCCGTTGCAGGTCATCGCGCGGCAGAACAGGCTTTTAGAGAAGGGAAAAGCGAGTTCGATATCAATTTAGCCTATGCAACCGCTTGCAGACAGGGCGACAACGATGTTCCCTACACCAGTATTGTGGCGTTAAATGAGCACGCATCTATTTTGCATTACATGCAGTGTGACAATATTGCTCCTAGCACTTCACGCTCTTTTCTTATTGATGCAGGTGCTACCTACAACGGCTATGCCGCCGATATAACGAGAACCTACAGTCAACAATCATCGTTATTTGCAGATCTTATTAAAGCAGTAGATAAGGTAACCCTTACCCTTGCTGATAATTTAAAGCCAGGTGTGGCATACACCGATATTCAACTGCTTGCTCATGATGGAATTGCGCAAATTCTTCATGACACTGGGGTTGTTAACCTAACGCCTCAAGAAATTGTTGAGATGGGGATAACTCGCACTTTCTTCCCTCATGGAATAGGTCATTTTCTTGGTTTGCAGGTACACGATGTTGGTGGCTTAGTTAATGATGACAGAGGCACGCCTAAGACTGCGCCAGAAGATCATCCTTTTCTTCGTTGTACACGAGTGGTAGAGCCGCGACAGGTGTTCACTATCGAGCCCGGACTATATTTTATCGAGAGTTTACTGCGAGACTTAAAAGCAACGCCAGCCTCGAAATACATCAATTGGAACACGATAGAAGCCTACAAACCATTCGGCGGGATCCGCATAGAGGACAATATAATTGTTCATCGTGACAAAAACGAAAATATGACCCGCGACCTAGGGCTTAACTAATTGCCTTTATAGTTTCATTGGGTATTTGCAAGAATGTCGAAATGGTTATAAAAACACAAGAGCAGCTATACGCTGCTCTTTTTAGTTTATTTTATAGCTTTGTTATACAGCTTCGTTTTACGAGCTTCCTGAAGCCGCTAACGTATTTTGATAAAAAACGGTTAGCCTTCGCATATAATGTTTGCACAACGGAAGGGCAGCACTATGTTTGATTCAAGCCTTATCAATTTACTTCTTGTTGCTACTATTGCAGGTTTAGCTATGCCTGCCGGCGCCATGCTTTCAACGCGCAAAAGTATTCAACCACAGTGGTTGGAACAAGAGCTGAGACACGGTATTTTGGCGTTGGGAGCGGGAGCCTTGATATCAGCGGTTGGGTTGGTATTAGTGCCTAAAGGGGCAATGGATTTATCAGTGTTTGGGGTAGTAGCCTGTTTTGTAAGTGGCTCACTAGCTTTTATGTCACTCGATATCTTTTTGGCAAAAAAGAAAACTGCTGGTAGTCAGCTTGCAGCTATGCTGAGCGACTTTGTGCCCGAGTCTATTGCATTGGGAGCAACAGCAGCGCTTGGCGGATCTACGTTGCTTTTGGGGGCGCTAATTGCGGTACAAAACTTACCTGAAGGTTTTAACGCTTACCGAGAAATGCTGCCGAAAAATAAAAAGCGCAGCAATAAGCTGATTATCATTTTTGTATTAATGGCGTTATTAGGGCCAATTTTCAGTTTAATTGGCTATTTCTTTTTATCTCAATTTCCGGTTATTACTAGCGGCATTATGCTCTTCGCTGCAGGCGGGATCTTATATTCTGTTTTTCAAGATATTGCACCGCAAATACGAATGGAAAACCACTGGCTACCGCCACTAGGAGGAATACTAGGGTTTTTAGTGGGGGTAGTGGGCTACATGCTGGAGAGTTAGCATCGAGAGCTGCGTTGCCTTTAAACGGCACCAGCTTTTTAGCTGGTGCGCTCTACTGAAATGTGAGCTAGAGAGATTAGCGCTTCTTTATAGTCAGAGTCTGGAATAGGCGCAAGGCTGTCTATTGCCATTTTTACTTCGTTATGTGCGCATTGTCTGGTGTAGTCCAGCGCACCCGTAGCTTCCATTATGCCTTGTATTTTTGTTAGGTGTGGCAAACCGTTACTCTGTTCAATAGCCTCGCGAATGAGCGTTTTATCGTCTTCGTTTTCCGCATGCCACATGGCGTATAACAGTGGCAGCGTGGGTTTACCCTCAGCAAGGTCGTCGCCCGCATTTTTGCCCATTTCTTCGCTATCAGCCATGTAATCAAGCAAGTCATCAGCTAATTGAAACGCGGTACCAAGATGCTTACCGTACTCTTGCATGGCGTGTTCTATCGTTTCGCTCTGGTCAGTTAAAACCGCCGCAAGTTGCGTTGCCGCTTCAAACAAACGCGCAGTTTTGCCATAGATCACGTCGAAGTAACGAGATTCTGTGGTGTTCGCGTCGTTACAATTCATTAGCTGCAGTACTTCACCTTCGGCAATCTGATTAGTTGCCTCAGACAGAATCGACATAACTCGCATACGCTTAAGGCTTACCATCATCTGGAAAGAACGGGTATATAAGAAGTCACCCACGAGCACTGACGCTTGGTTTCCGAACACGGCATTTGCCGTTTCACGCCCTCTGCGCATGGTCGACTCGTCAACAACATCGTCGTGCAGCAAAGTAGCGGTATGTATAAATTCAACAATGGCGGCCAACGTATGATGGTCGTTGTTTTGAATGCCCATTGCTTGTGCGCTTAGCACGGTAAGAAGAGGACGTAAGCGTTTACCGCCACTATTTACGATATAAAAGCCAAGCTGGTTAATTAGTGCTACGTCAGAATCTACTTGTTGTTGAATCAGCGCATTAACCGCTTGCATATCGTCGTTCGACAGTGCGCGAATTTGGTCTATATCCATAGGCATGGCAATAAATACTTACTCTTACAATTGGTACTATATTGATGGCGATTGTACCTTAATGGCTCGCACTATCCACCAAATTGTCTTAAAAAATGACAGTTTAACGCAATTGAAATGTAATCATTGATATACCCGTCAAAAATTGCTCCTTAAGCATGTTAGAACTTTGCGCCTCTGTATTTACTACAGCTATTTAGCCAATAGAACAAACCGTTAGCATACCGTTTTAAAAAACTTCGCTGATGAATGCTAGGCTGCCAATAGAGAGTAAAGAACAGAAAACAGAGAGAAAAAAGCAGTGAATAAGGGGAGAAAATAGAAAAAGGGGCAAAGAAAATATCAGAAAAACGAGAAGAGTTAGACATTTGGCCTCTAATACTACAATTTTTGTTAAAGCCGTTATTTTTGATACTTTGTGAATTCTGCTTTAAGCATTTTTCTCTGCGTTGTGCGTTTTGCTCCAGACTTAGCCGTGTTTGTAAGAAATGTAACCACTATTTTTCTCGGATCGTAGCTTTGTAAAAAGGGATCGCGTTGTCCATGTAGGTTGTCATGCAGGCAAAGTAATAAGCACGAAGATCAAAATGATCAATTTTAAGTTAGATATTCGAAATTTGTGTTTTCAGCACCAAAATTGACTACCTTCACTTGGTGAAGAAAGTAGATTTTTAATGATGTAACGCACAATTTTTTTAAATTTTATCCATATTTACGCGATTGTAAGCTGCATCAAATAAGCAATTGAGGCATAATTCGCTCCATGTTGGAAAAATAATCATTTTTTCTACGAATCGGGCTTGTGATTTACAGATGTTTCACGTAGAATTTGCGCCCTGTTTTTTGAATTGACGCGTCAGTGGACGCAGAGCGGAGTTAACTATGTACGCGGTTTTCCAAAGTGGCGGTAAACAACACCGTGTGGCCGAAGGCCAAACCGTTCGTCTTGAAAAAATCGAAGTAGCCCCAGGCGAAACGGTTGAATTTGACAAAGTTTTAATGGTAAGCAACGGTGACGACGTAAAAATCGGCACACCAAACGTTGCTGGTGGTAAGGTGACTGCAGAAGTGGTAACACACGGTCGTGGCGATAAAGTAACTATCGTTAAGTTCCGTCGTCGTAAGCACTCGCGCAAGCAAGCTGGTCACCGTCAGTGGTTCACGGAAGTGAAAATCACTGGTATCAACGCATAAGAGGAGCACGAACACATGGCACACAAAAAAGCTGGTGGTAGTACCAAAAACGGTCGTGATTCAGAGAGTAAACGCCTAGGTGTTAAGCGCTTTGGTGGTGAATCTGTTCTTGCTGGTAACATCATTGTTCGTCAACGTGGTACACGTTTCCACGCTGGTGACAACATGGGTATCGGTAAAGACCACACGTTGTTTGCACTTAAAGACGGTAAAGTTCAGTTCGATGTTAAAGGACCGAAGAACCGTAAGTTTGTAAGCATCGTAGGCGAGTAAGCATTGCGCTAACTAGCCAAGAAAGCTTTCAAAAACCCCGCGTTTGCGGGGTTTTTTGTTTTATGAGACCTTATTTTTTGACGTTGTATACGAAAGTGCGTATTGAAAGCGCGTCTTTATTAAAGAGACACAGGTCGAATGTTTTTAAATCCTTAAGCATACCGTTACGCGAAAGCGCTTATTGTGGTGTAAACTTAGGGTTCTTAGAATTAGTAACAACCCAAGGCAAAGTTGCCCGGAGTGATAAATGAAATTTGTAGATGAAGCTGAAATTCGTGTTGAAGCCGGAGATGGCGGCAACGGCGTAATTGGCTTTAGAAGGGAAAAGTACGTACCTAAAGGCGGACCAGATGGTGGCGACGGTGGTGACGGCGGCAGCGTATTTCTTGTTGCTGATGAAAACCTAAATACATTAATCGACTATCGTTTCGAACGTTTTCACCGTGCAGAGCGCGGTAAAAACGGTCAAGGTGCTAACTGCATTGGGCGCAAGGGACAAGATTTAGAAGTTAGTGTTCCAATTGGTACTCGCGCAACAGATTGCGATACAGGAGAAGTTCTTGGCGATCTTACCCGTCACGGACAAAAGCTTAAGGTTGCTCAGGGTGGGTTTCACGGCTTAGGTAATGCGCGTTTTAAAAGCAGTACCAACCGTGCGCCACGACAAAAGACGAATGGCACACCGGGGGAAATTCGCAACCTTAAGCTTGAGCTTATGTTGCTAGCAGACGTTGGCCTATTAGGTATGCCAAATGCGGGTAAATCTACTTTTATTCGCTCAGTCTCAGCTGCCAAGCCGAAAGTAGCCGATTACCCGTTTACTACCTTAGTGCCTAATTTAGGTGTGGTACGTCAAGACTCTCAGCGAAGCTTTGTTGTAGCCGACATACCCGGTCTTATCGAGGGCGCTGCAGAAGGTGCTGGCTTAGGTATTCAATTCTTAAAACACTTAGAGCGCTGCCGTATTTTGCTACACGTGGTTGATATCTATCCAGTAGATGAGAGTGACCCAGCACAAAACGCTAAAGCAATAGTACAAGAGCTTGAAAAATACAGCCCTAAGCTTGCTGAGAAGCCTCGCTGGCTTGTTTTTAACAAGGTAGACTTGCTGCTTGAGGAAGAAGCACAAGAAAGGTGTCAGCAAGTTGTTGATGCGCTAGGCTGGGAAGGCCCTGTTTATCAAATTTCTGCGTTCCAGAAAATTAACCTCGATCCGCTTTGCAACGATGTAATGAACTTCATTGAAACTCTTCCTGCGGAAGCTGAGCAAGAGGAAGAGAAGAAAGAAGTAGAGTTCAAATGGGATACATACCATCGCAACACGTTAGATGCTCATGATGATCTCATGGACGATTTAGACGATGATGAGGACTGGGATGAAGACGACTACGACGTTGATGTTGAATATCGTCGCTAAAGCTTAAAAATAAATTCAATAGAAGCACGATTTATGTCGTGCTTTTTTGTATGTAATATCCACTAACCGTGTTTGTAGTGAGAATAAGATGAAGATATCAATGATTGCCGCAATGGCCGAAAACCGAGTTATCGGTGCAGATAACGACATGCCATGGCATTTACCAGCAGACTTGAAACATTTTAAGGCTGTTACAATGGGCAAAGCGGTCATAATGGGTAGAAAAACCTATGAATCTATTGGCCGTGCTTTACCGGGGCGACCAAATATAGTTCTGACAAGTAATAAAGATTATACACTTGAAGATGCAACGGTAGTGCATACTCAGGCTGAAGCCTTAGAAGCAGCTAAAGCACAGTGTGGAAGCAATGATGAAGTAATGATAATAGGTGGTGGTACTATCTACAACGCCTTATTGCCTTTAGCTAATACTCTGTATCTCACTTTTATCGATCTTAAAGTTGCTGGAGACACCCAGTTTCCAGATTTTCGGTCTCAGGGAGATTGGGTTGAAACTGAACGGGAAGCCCATGCGCCCGACGAAAAAAATAAATATGCTTATACCTTTGTAACTTTTCAGCGCCGGTCTGCGTGATATTGAAGAGTTGAAGCAGCCCACAAAAAAACAGGGCAGCGTAAATACTACGCTGCCCTGTATAGTTGGTTTCTATTACACCAATTTATATCTATTTCATTTGATCGAATAAACTTTCTAGCGAAAGCCCTTGATGGCTCAACATATCACGCAGTCTGCGCAGAGCTTCTACTTGAATTTGACGAACGCGTTCTCTGGTTAACCCAATTTCTGCACCCACATCTTCAAGTGTTGATGGCTCATAGCCTAATAGCCCAAATCGACGAGCAAGTACTTCTCGTTGCTTAGGGTTTAGCTCTTCAAGCCAAGTAACTATATTGCCTTTGATGTCGTTGTCTTGAAGTGTCTCTTCAGGACTATATTCTTTTTCATCAGCAATAATATCTAACAGCGCTTTGTCACTTTCTCCGCCTATCGGGGTGTCTACTGAAGTAATACGCTCGTTTAGTCGTAGCATCTTTGTTACGTCTTCAACAGGCTTGTCTAGTGCCATTGCAATTTCTTCTGCAGTAGGCTCATGGTCAAGCTTTTGAGACAGTTCACGAGATGCACGTAAGTAAACATTCAACTCTTTGACAACATGGATAGGCAGTCGAATAGTGCGCGTTTGATTCATTATGGCCCGTTCGATGGTTTGTCTAATCCACCACGTAGCATAAGTTGAAAAACGGAAGCCTCGCTCTGGGTCGAACTTTTCGACAGCGCGAATAAGACCTAAGTTTCCTTCCTCAATAAGATCAAGGAGGGCCAGGCCACGGTTGTTGTATCGTCTTGCGATTTTTACTACAAGGCGAAGATTACTAACAATCATACGCTTTCTAGAGGCTTCACAGCCTTTGAGAGACCGTCTGGCAAAGTATACTTCTTCTTCTGCAGTGAGCAGTGGAGAGAAGCCTATCTCGCCTAGGTATAATTGAGTGGCATCTAAATTTTTTGGTTGCTCGTTTTGGTTAAAAACTGCAGTGTCACTTTCCGCTTCAATATCATCGGATACTGCATCTTCTATTTTAACTTCATCTGGTATATCAATGACTTCTAAGTCATCTTGAGATTTTGATTCTAAGGCTTTATTTGACTTACCCATGGTGAATCTCCTGCTTAAAGGTTACCTTATGACGTTTCTCCTTTGTCGCTTTCTTATTATTATTTATTTTTTTTTATATTGTTACTTCTTTGGCAGGTATCGCAGCGGATCTAGTGACTTACCGCGATACCTAACTTCAAAATGAAGTTTTACCGAATCTGTGCCGCTACTGCCCATGGTGGCTATTTTTTGACCAGCATACACCCATTCTCGTTCTTTTACCAAAATGGAGTCGTTATATGCATATGCACTGAGAAAAGTGTCGGTGTGCTTAACTATAACAAGCTTACCGTATCCTCTTAATGCACTACCGGCGTAGACAACTTTACCGTCTGCTGCTGCAACCACATTACTGCCTCTTGCACCAGCAATGTCAATCCCCTTGTTACCAGACTCAGCTTTGCTAAAGGTATCAACAACCTTGCCTTCAGCAGGCCACATCCACGTCTTTACTCTATCTGGAAACCCTTTCGGTGATGTCTTTTTGACACTTGTGACCGGTTTCTTGACGCTTGTAACATTTTGTGGTTTAACATTTTCTTTACGATCAACATACGCTTGAGGATTAGGTGGGTCAATGGATCTTTTGTCTAATGGTTGTGAGGTCGGATGTGTAGACCGAGTGGTCTTGTTGGTAGTTTGATGGCGGGTAGGGTTTTTTACGATAGGTGCAGTTAAACGTAATTCTTGACCCGGAAATATGGTATAAGGCTTTGAAATTTTGTTAAATTCTGCAATATCACGATAGTCATTTCCTGTAAACCAGGCAACGGCGTAAAGCGTGTCTCCAGGTCTTACTACGTAGGTACTAGCAGTGTATTCTTCACTACCACTCTCAACTTGGCTGTTGAGAAGAACAACCGGAGCAGGTGCCTGTCTACCTGCACATCCAGCCAATATTGTTAAAAATAAGTAAATGAAAAAGCATCTAAAAGTGCTGTTTTTCATTTTATCGCAATATTAAGTACGCGATAACAGCAATCGCCACAACAGACCATCCTAGTACCTCAACATATTGACGTAATTTTTGCTCCATGGGCGCGCCTCCCCAACGCATTAACGCCGCCACTAAAAAGAAGCGGGCACCCCGTCCTACTGCCGAAGCAATCACAAAGGGGAAAAACGCCATTTGTAAAAAACCCGCGCTTACGGTGAATATTTTATACGGTATAGGGGAGAAACCCGCTAAGAAAACAATCCAAACACCGTAGATTTCGAACCAACCTGTGGCAGTTTCAATTTTGTGTGTATAGCCCCAAGATTCAATAAGGGGAGCTAACCACGCTTCGAATGCGAAAAAACCTAACCAGTAGCCCGCGATGCCTCCAACAATAGATGCTACAGTGGTGATTAATGCAAACCGCCATGCAAGTAAGGGTTGAGACAGCGCCATAGGCGCTAGCATAACGTCAGGGGGAATAGGAAAGAAAACAGACTCTGAAAAACTTAGCCCGCCTAAATATTTTGCGGCATGTTTATGTTTTGCCCAGCGAATTGCCATGTCATAGAGAGGCCCAAAAAGCTTCACATTAATTCTCCAGCAACGAGAGGGACAAAACGTACAGACTCAATAGTCTTAGTTTGCAGCTCGCCGTCCACTCTATCAATGCATAGCAGCGACTGTTGCTCGTTTCCAACTGGAATAATGAGTCTGCCACCTTCTTTTAATTGTTCGCATAAAGATTGGGGCAAGCTCGCTGCTGCAGCGGTTACAATAATGGCGTCGTATAATCCTTTCGACTCCCAGCCTTTCCAGCCATCGCCATGCTTCATAGCAATGTTATGTAAATCTAGCTGATTCATGCGACGCTTAGCGTGAAACTGCAACGATTTTATGCGTTCAACGCTAAATACTTGCGTAAAAAGCTGCGCCAGGATCGCGGTTTGGTAACCTGAGCCCGTGCCAATTTCCAGCACTTTTTCAGGCTTATTTGGGCTCTCTAGCAAAAGCTCGGTCATTTTCGCTACTATGTAAGGTTGCGAAATTGTTTGGCCTTGGCCAATGGGCAATGCCGTATTTTGATAGGCTTTGTGTTTTAATGCGTCTGGAAGAAAAGCCTCCCTCGGCGTACCAGCAATGGCATTTAACACAGCTTGTGAACGTATTCCCTCGTTATAAAGCAGCTGCGCTAATGCGTCTCCTTTTCTAGAAGCTCTCATGATCTTGCGTACTTTCCTATATTGTTAGTGTTAGCCACGCTTTTTATTTATAAATGTTTGTCTGCTTAAACGCGGTTAATCGGAGACAGTGTTTCCACGCATTCGCGCAATACAGATGTAGCAAAGCATCCCGTTGGCAAACTAAAAGAAATCGTAAACGAATCTCCCTTACTCTGCCATGTTAATTCTTTAGGCCAAATTTTTATGGCGCGACGCTCGTGTTCAAACCCATTTTCCCTTAGAAAGGTGGTGACCTCAGGGTGTTCATTAGCGACAGCATTTTCAATTTCCGCTGCCTTAGCCTCGGTAGCTAATTGTCCTTTACCCCACAGTGGAGCAGACGGGCATACATCTTTGTCTTCATAGCGAGACTGACTTTCTTGCTCATTTTCCCGATTAATGAAGAAGCTGTTTGAGCCGGTTAATACAAGTGCGTCGCCAAGAAGCACGGTGTCGAAGGTGTTCTGTTCCAGTCGATGAGAAAGCACTTCATTAAAAAGCCAGCTGCGAAGAGCGGACAGTGCCATAGACCGCTTGTTTCTGTGGCGTATCGTTTCGCCATTTACCATGCGCTCAGCCATAACCAGGTTTCCACCTCGCTGCACTTCGCCCATGTCATTCAAACGCATAACGCCAAAGCGCTGTTCACCATAATAATTGGGTACACCATGAATAGCTATCTGTTCTAGGCGTTCGATAATCGCTTCTGGATGCACAACCTGGCGTAGCGTGATGGTAAAGTGATTACCTTTGAGTTGCCCAGTACGTAACTTCTTATTATGTCGAGTTTGTTTTATAACTTTGACACCATCAAGTTGCCAATCGCTAAAGTCGAAATCATCTACTCCTGGCGCGTGTATGCCAAACCATTGCTGGGTAACTGCGTACTTATCTTTTCTACCTGCATAGCTTATTTGCCGCAGAGGAAGGCCGACAAATTTTGCTAGCTGCTCTGCAACAAAGGCAGTATTGGTATTTGTTTTTTCGATAAAAACGAATTGATGCTCACCCTCTCCGCAGGGCTCGTAGCCTAAGTCTTCTACTACCTGAAAATCGTCAGCTTGAAATTTAAAAATGCCGGTAGAGACAGGCTTGGCAAAATAGTATTGCCAGTGATCGGTGTGTAATGGCTTCATGCTTTTTCTAACAACACCACAGCGTGTGATGCAATCCCTTCTTTTCTGCCTGTATATCCAAGCTTTTCGGTTGTGGTGGCTTTTACATTGATATCGTCAATTTGAACATCGCAGTCTTGTGCAATATATGCGCGCATTTTGTCAATGTGAGGCGCCATCTTTGGCGCTTGCGCCACAATAGTCATATCGGCATTCACGAGCTTGTAGCCTTTCTCTCTTGCTACGCTAACTACATGTCTAAGCAAAACTCTGCTGTCGGCACCAGCGTAATTATCATCTGTGTCGGGGAAGTGCTTACCAATATCGCCCAGTGCTGCAGCACCCAGAATTGCGTCGCACAGTGCGTGCAATAATACATCGCCATCGGAATGCGCAATGAGTCCTTCGCTGTGCTCAATTTTGACGCCGCCAACAACGATAGGGCCTTCACCCCCAAACTTGTGAACGTCAAATCCGTGTCCTATTCGCATGCAACTCGCGCCTCTAATTGTTGTTGAAGATAGAATTCTGCAAGGGGCAGGTCTGCAGGGTGCGTAATTTTAATATTAGCAGGGCTGCCGTTAACCATACCCACTTTGTATCCCGCGTATTCTACAGCCGATGCTTCATCAGTAATGTTGACGCCATCTGAAAGCCCTTTTTGTAAGGCCTCGCGTAATAATTGTGCGGGAAACAGTTGTGGAGTAAGAGCATGCCACAAATTGGTTCTACTTTCAGTGTGAGATATCACATTGAGCTGATTTTGGTGTGGGACATCTTCGCTTATCGCTGCTCTTTTCATTGTGTCACGTACCGGCGTGGCAAGAATTCCGCCTGTAACGGTGTTATCGCCAATGAGACTTAGTAACGCAGTAATGTCTTTATGCGATACACAGGGGCGAGCTGCATCGTGTACAAGGGCCCAGTCATCATGTTGCAAGTGCATTATTCCATTTAACACACTGTCAGCGCGCTCTTTTCCTCCATGAACTACATCAACCCGCTTGTTCTCTTTAATATCTAAGTTGGAAAAATAAATATCATCAGGACTAACAGCAAGTACCACGCTGTGAATGCTTGGGTGAGTCAATAGGGCGTCTAGGGTGTGTTCTAATATTGTTTTACCTGCAATGGTAAGGTACTGCTTTGGGCGGTCAGCCTGCATTCTGCTGCCAACCCCTGCGGCGGGAATTACCGCTATAACACGAGGCATTGTCATTGTTTTCATTTCGAATCTGCAGGAAGAATTCGGTAAAAAGTTTCTCCCTGCTTAATTAATCCCAGCTCGTTACGTGCTCTTTCTTCAATTGCCTCTAAACCAATTTTTAAATCGTTAATATCAGCGTTTAGCAAAGCATTGCGTTGAGCTAAATTGGCGTTTTGTAGGGCTTGTGTCTGTACTTCCGCTTTCCGGCTGTAGTAATCGGGAATGCTGTTTTTACCAAACCAAAGTCGGTATTGCAGCAGTCCAAAAAATAGTAACAGCAAAATGGGAAGCCATTTACCTTTTAACACACATTCACCTAACCGTTCATTGAGCGCAAAGAAAGCGCAGGCGTTTGCCTGCGCTTTGCTATTATGCCGATTACCAAGTTTGAGTCAAAGACGCTTTATTCTTCTTTGCCAAACTTACTTTTTAATTTATCGAACAATTTATTTTTTTGTTCTTCAACCACGTTGCTTAACTGCGATTTTAGCAATTCTTGAAGCGCATTGCTGTCACCCTGAGCCGCACTGAGCATACTGCCAATATCTCCCAGCTCATTAGTAAGTAACGACTGTTCGTCTCCAACCATGGCATTTAATTTCTGATTTAATTCATCTAACTTATCTTGCTGCGACGCAGTCAGTCCAGATAGCGCCATTTGCGCGAGTTGGTTATCCAGGTCAGATTTAATGGAAAAGTCTGGGTTAGCAAGCGTGCCATCAAGCAACATATCCATATTTAAACTTGATAGCGATTCTAACGCTTGCGCAATAGCTTTGGTGGTATCACTTTCTCCCGCAGCTTGCATAACGAGCTGTTGAAGGTTCACTTTTCCGCTGCCAGCTAGCTTGTTGTCGGTTACCTGCATAGAACCAGTAGTTTGCATAAGCGCTGAAGTCAGCACCGCTGTTAATGACTCATTACCTGATAAAGGTATATTCGACATATTTACACCGGCAAGCGACCACTTTTGACTTGCATCTACGCCGTCACTGTCAATAAAGAATTCACCGCTAGACGTAAACGATTTAAGAAGTTCACCCGCCGCCTCAATAGTGAAGGTAGTTGGGTTTCCGAACACCTCATGTACGTTGGTTATATTGTTCCATTTACTCTTAATAGATTCGTTTTGCCAAAGTACAGAAACATTCGCTTCTTTCACCAATATAGAAGGGATATCTGCAGGAGCTTCGCTTTTTTCTTCGCCCTGAATAAGTGGCATAACAATTTGCATCGCTGCCATTAAATACTCTGTGTACTCAGCAGCTTTATCGCCAAATACAAAATAGGTGACCTGAGATAGTGCTGCCTGATCTCCTGCTATAACACCTTTTAGCAGCGCATAGTCTTGCTGCGGCGCATTCTTCAATGCTTCTACGCTGTCACTCAATGCATCTCTTGCTTGTGATGCTTTATCGGTGAAGTCTGATATTAACGCGCGATCGGCCTGCATTTCTTCTTTCAGTTTTTCAAATGCAGACTTTGCCTGAACCAGAGCTTGTGGATCTTTGTAATCGGTTTCTTGTAGCTGAGCGATTTGAGTTTTGTAATAGTCAATCCGCGATTTGTCTGGGAGCGACTCATAGTCTTCTTTTAATCCTTTACCGTACGTTTCATAAGCGGCTTTCGCATCTTCCACAGCGGCCGTAGTTTTTAACGGGTTTCGTTCTAGTAATTCATCAACAGATGGTACTGCGTCTTTTGCTTTCGATTTTATTTCATCAAAAGAAAGAGAGCGCTCGGGTACTCTGTATACTTCGCCGGGCGCATTCCGCTCGGTATCAAACTGCACTTCAAGAAGATTGAGGTTGTTAACAATAACTTTATCACTGAGCAGTGGCGCAAGCTCAACGTCGGCGTTTGCATTGCCAACGAACACTTGATTGTGCGAGGGCTTAGTAGGATTTGTAAGGGCTATACCTTCTAAAGTTACCGTGGTGGGGAAAAGAGAATGATCAAAGCTTTCAATGTTTACTTCGGCGCCGTAAGACTCACCAAGCTTAGATTCCAACACTGCTTTTATAATTGTATTGGCGAACAAAAAGTAAATGGCAAAAATGGCGACAAAAAAACCGACAACCCAAAGTAATATAGGTTTGCCCTTAGCGTTACTACTCATATCTCTCTCCTTGATTCTACTTTACTGGCGAGGATAACCTCGTCCGTTCAGTGTAATGTACTACCAAGAACAGTTCCATACATAAGTGTTATCAAAGTAGAAGCCGTATTTCGCTAAAAAGAGGGGCTGAGCAAATCAACGATCTCTGCTGCCCCTCAGCTAGTTTGGCTGTGACTTTACAACTTAAAGCGATTAGCAATGTCCATAATCGCTAAGCAGCTTGCGCGCAGCGCTTGACTAGATGCCGCTAATTCATCTGCCGTTCGCAGACTATTGTCTGCGGCTCCAGACAATGCGTTTATTCGCATGTTTGCTTCGTTGGCGGCTTCGGCCTGTTGTTCCGTCGCCCTAGCTATCTGACTACTCATATTGGCAATATCTGTCATAAGCCTGTCCGCCTCTTGCAAGTTGTCATTAGCTTGCGCTGCACGTTCTACTGTTTTCGTTGAAGCAGATTGACTCACTGTTACAGCATCTACGGCACTTTTGGCGTGGTGCTGTAATTTTTCAATCATAGTTTGAATTTCATCAGTACTTTGTCCGGTTCTGCTCGCTAAAGTACGCACCTCATCTGCAACCACCGCAAAGCCTCTACCTTGTTCACCAGCGCGCGCAGCCTCTATGGCAGCATTTAATGCTAATAAGTTAGTTTGATCTGCGATACCTCGAATAACGTCAAGTACTGCACCAATGCTCTCGGTTTGGGCGGCAAGCTCGGTAACTACCGTTGATACGCTCTCAATGTCCGCCGTTAGTGAGTGAATATCGGTTACGGTGCTTTTCACTACAGACGCACCGTTTTGAACGTTGCTTCTAGCGCTACTGGTACTTTTCTCTGCAGAGTCGGTGTTAGAGCTCACGTCTCTTATTTGTGTCGTCATTTCCTCCATGGCTGCGGCCACTTGCATCATATTTTCATTCTGCGTTTGTGCTTGTTTGTTACTGCTGTCGCTAGAATTTTGAACACGCTCAGCTTGCTCGTTTAACTGCGAAATATTGTCTCTTATACCAATTAAAGACTGGCGCATTTTGTCGGTATATTGATTGAAGTAACGGGCCACTCGGGTGACTTCGTCTTGACCACTTTCAGGCAAAAAGCGGGTTAAATCGCCTTCACCTTGAGAGATGTCTTTCATTCTTTCTGCAATTTCTTGTACCGGCTTAACGATACTGCCGCCAATGATGTAAATCAGTGCTACCACTAAAATTACACTGATGACACAAAACACAATTATAAGATTACGCAGGTGAGCATATTCAGCGTTAAGGTTGGTGAGATAAATACCTGAACCTATAGTCCATCCCCATGGAGAATACTCTTTAACGTAAGAAATTTTTTCCGTGGGTTCATCTTCGCCGGGAAGGGGCCACACATAGTCAACAAAGCCATCTCCTTGGGCTTTCACTTCATTTGCCATGTCGACGAAAAAAGCTTTTCCATTACCGTCTTTAAAAGTACGTAAATCACGGCCATCTAATGCGGGTTTAAGAGGGTGCATTACCATAGTCGGCGTTGAATCTTGGATCCAAAAATAGTTTCCTTCGTCGTACCTAAGTGTTTTTACAGCGGCCAGTGCTTTTTCTTTTGCCTCAGACTCCGAAATTCCCTCTATGGCGTCAAAGCTTTGCAACATGGTATGCACAACTTCAACAAGATGTTTGTTTTCGCTATACGACTTATCTTTAAGAGCTTGGTAATGCCGGTTTAAAATTATGCCAGTAAGCACTATAAAAAGAAGTGCTATCAGCGCGACAATTATTCCAAGGCGTTGGTACAAGCTAAAATTTCTTAACCACATAATACATTTACCATTTAATCGTTATTTTAGGCGTTTGTCATAAGGTCAAACGTGGGCGCAAGTTTCAAACTGCCTAGTCTCCTTTTATCAAATACAGCGATACATTTTTAACAGCGACATTTAAGTGTAGTCGTTTTTTATGACCTATTACTCTTAATAAAAAAATGCGTTTTAAAGAATCGTAATCTGCGTCTTTTATGTGAATTTCACGTTAACAGTTTGGCTCGGTAGTAAACGGCTGAAAGTCATGACTGGAAAGGCTTTGCGGCGATTTTTATTGTGCTATTATCGGCGCTTCTTGCCAGACAGCTTGATCTTCATTTAGCAGTGCGAAGTTTAAACTGTATAAAGGTGCAAACGTGAAGATCCGACTTCACTTGTTTTCTTGCGATTTCCATGTAACCGTAGGCGTCATTTTTACGGCGGAAACGCTTTTTTTTGTTACAGCTATTTCTATGAAAGGGTTGCAATGCTCATAAACGATACACTCCATACAACTTCGCCACTACGTCAGCGTATCCGAGACTACTACCGCATCAGCGAGTCGGTAGCCGTCGATCAAATTTTACCCATTGCAGAGGTAAACCCTCGTGCAAGAAGTAGGGCGTGGGAACGAGCAAGGAAAATGGTGCTGCAAATTCGCCGTGAACAACAGGGTCATGGTGGCGTTGACGCACTGCTTAATGAATATTCACTTTCTACTGCGGAAGGTGTTGTATTGATGTGCTTAGCCGAGGCCTTACTGCGTGTGCCAGATAGAGCGACGCAAGATGAGTTGATTCGCGACAAGCTGTCTAAAGGGCAGTGGACACCACACTTAGGCAACTCAGATTCGTTATTTGTGAATGCATCTGCATGGGGCCTTCTGTTCACCGGAAATATGGTGAACTATGCAGACAAGCGCAAAACTGAACAATTTGGTTTGTTGAAAAAGACACTGGGTCGTTTAGGTGAGCCGGTTATTCGTAGAGCTATGAACATTGCTATGCGAGTTATGGGTCGTCAGTTTGTTATGGGCGAAACCATTGAGGACGCAGTAGAGAGAGCGAAAGAGAAAGAAACCAAGGGCTACGTATACTCATACGATATGCTTGGTGAAGCCGCTCGTACTATGAAAGATTCAGACCGTTACTACGATTCGTATGTAAAAGCGATAAAAGTTATCGGCAAAGCCGCAAACGGCCGAGGCCCTAAACGTTCACCGGGTATCTCAGTAAAGCTGTCGGCTATACATCCTCGTTTTGAATTTTCTCATCGCGAGCGTGCCATGGAAGAAATTCCGCCGCGTTTGAAAGCGCTGTGTATGATGGCAAAAGAGCACGATATCGGCCTTACAGTAGATGCTGAAGAAGCTGACCGTCTTGAACTGTCTATTGATATCATTGAAGCTGTTTTCCGCGATAAAGACCTAGACGGCTGGACTGGATTCGGTCTTGCGGTACAAGCCTACCAAAAGCGAGCCATTCACGTAATTGAGCACTTGCGAGTACTTACTCTAGAAGTAGGCCGTCCTCTTATGGTTCGCTTAGTGAAAGGCGCCTATTGGGATACTGAGATCAAGCTCACACAGCAAGCTGGTTTAGAAGAGTTCCCCGTATTCACTCGTAAGTCATCAACAGACGTGTCTTATCATGCATGCGCTAACAGACTGCTTGAATATCGCGACACCCTGTATCCACAGTTCGCCACCCACAACGCTTACACTGCATCGGTTATTGTTGAGCTAGCTGGCGACGACAAAGAAGGGTTCGAGTTCCAGTGCCTTCACGGAATGGGCGATACCCTTTACGACCAAGTGGTGAAGGATGACAAAATTCAATGTCGCGTTTACGCCCCAGTTGGCGAACACGAAGACTTGCTGGCCTATCTTGTGCGCAGGCTATTAGAAAATGGCGCTAATTCATCGTTTGTAAACGCTATTGTTGACGATGAAAAGCCAGTGGAAACCCTACTTGAAGATCCAGTGGAAAAAACTCAGCGATTGAAGGTTCGTTACAATAAGCTGATTAAAACGCCGCGAGGGCTGTACGCACCAGAGCGCGACAACTCTCGAGGTTTAGATCTTACCGACACTAACGCGGTTACGGCGCTTAAGCACGAGTTAGAACGCTGGCAAGACTATTACAAAGTTACCGACGGTGTTCCTGAAGGCGCAACGCCAGTTGTAAGTCCAGCTGATAAAAACGATATCGTAGGCTACCACTATTACGCTAAGCGTGAGGACATGCTTAAAGCGCTTGATGAAACAAACGCTGGCTTCGATGCGTGGTCGAAGATGGATGTGGAAGAGCGCGCTGAAATTCTAGAGCGTACGGCCGACGCGTTAGAACGTCACATGGCAGAGCTTATTGCTATTTGTATGCGTGAAGCGGGCAAAGTTGCGCAAGACAGTATTGATGAAGTGCGTGAAGCAGTAGATTTTTGCCGTTATTATGCGGTTAGAGGCAAAGAGTTAGCGGAAGACCAACGACTTGTGCCACGGGGTGTGGTGCTGTGTATCAGCCCGTGGAACTTTCCACTAGCCATATTCCTAGGTCAGGTTGCTGCTGCATTGGTAACAGGTAACACTGTTATAGCTAAGCCTGCTGAACAAACAAGTATGGTAGCGAAGCGCGCTGTAGACATAATGCACTCTGTTGGTTTGCCAGAAGACGCCCTTAAACTGATTATTTCACCTGGGAAAGAAGTAGGTGATACCTTGCTTCCTGACGAGCGTGTGAAGGCAGTTATGTTCACCGGCTCTACTCAAACCGGCACCTTAATCTCGCAAATGCTAGCAGAGCGTGGTGGCGAACAGGTTCCACTCATTGCAGAGACCGGCGGCCAAAACTGTATGATTGTGGATTCTACCGCGCTTCCAGAGCAGGTGGTAGACGACGTTATTCACTCGGGTTTCCAAAGCGCCGGACAGCGCTGCTCAGCGTTAAGAGTTCTATTTGTACAAGAAGAGATTGCCGATGAGCTAACCGAAATGTTAATTGGCGCAATGAAAGAACTTACCGTAGGTGAGCCAACGCAGTTGTCTACTGATGTAGGTCCTGTTATTGACGAAAAAGCACTGAAGAGCCTTACTGACCACGCATCGTTTATGGAAGGTAAGAGTAAAGTACTGCATCGCAATGAAATGCCGGCAAATGCAGAAAATGGTACTTACTTCCCACCAACGCTGTACGAAATTGACAATATTGATGTGCTTGAAAAAGAAGTGTTCGGGCCAGTGGTTCACATGGTGCGCTTCAAAGCTAAAGAGTTAGATAACGTACTAGAGCAAATAAACGGTACAGGTTATGGGCTTACCATGGGCATTCACTCGCGCATAGAAGAGCGTGCCAATGAGCTAGCTGCGAAGAGCCGTGCGGGTAACGTGTACATTAACCGGAATATGATTGGCGCTATTGTTGGTGTTCAGCCATTTGGTGGCCGAGGTCTATCTGGTACGGGTCCAAAAGCAGGTGGTCCAAACTATCTACCGCGACTCCTCATGGAGCGCGCAACGCCTAAACCATCACACATAGATGATGTTGACGGAACCGATGAAGCGCTTGTGGGTGATGAAAAAATTGCTGAGCGTGCCCAGGTTATGATGGACAAGGCGAAAGCGGTGGAAACACAGTGGCGACATACTGCGTTGAATGATCGTATTTCAATGGTGCGTCAGCTGCTAGCGAAAATTGCCAAGGTGGACATTGTTGATGAGCTTGCAGACGATTTAAACCGCACTCTTGCCACAGCGCGTCAGCAGTTAACCAGCATTGAGCGTAAATTGGCCAAACCTCAGGTGCTGCCGGGACCAACGGGTGAGTCGAACAAGCTTTACCTCGAGCCTCGAGGAATATTGGTTTGTTTTGCGGATAAGGAAGTTACCTTTGAGTATTGGTTACTGTCGATTGTAACGGCACTTTCAACTGGTAACCCCGTTGTTTCTGTTGTATCTAAAATCTTCTACGATGAAGCCGTAGAAATTCAGAACAAGTTTGAAGCAACAGGTGCCCCGAAAGGTTTATTCCAAGTGGCACGCCTTGCTCATTTAGATAGCTTGTTGATGGATGAAGACTTGTCTGGCGTAGTAGTAGACTCAAGCACAGAGCGTACGGCACGTATCACGGCCATGCTTTCGTCAAGAGAGGGCGCTATATTGCCAGTTATCAGTGCTGAATATAATGACCACCTTATTCAGCGTTTGGTCACAGAGAAAGCGATAAGTATCGACACCACAGCGTCTGGCGGTAACACATCGTTGATGACCATGGTTGAAGATGACGAATAGTCTTTAGACACTAAGAGACAAAAACGCCAGCTTGAACGCTGGCGTTTTTATGCTTAATTGCTTGTCCACATTGCTTGACGACTGCAGCCGCTTACATCCACTCGCTGCTGCGACGTCTTCTCTTAGGGAAGTAGGTAAGTAACACACCAAGTAAAATACCGCCGCCAGCCACTAAGCCTCCTCGGGTAAACCAAGTCACTAATTCGTCCTTATTGGCGCTTTCTACTTTACTCGTTAACTTTACGATTGCTGTAGCCTGCGATTCGTTCTCAGTAGACAGCTGGGTTATCTGCTGACGTGCGTCATTCAATTGCTGGCGCAGCCGAGCGCTTTCTGACTGAGAGGCTTGTAACGCACTTTGACTTTCCGCAAGTTGCTCACGAATCTTGGGCAATTGCTCAGCCCGCGACATTGTATTTGATATAAATTTACTTTCTACCCAACCTTCACGTCCGTCATTATCGGTAATTTGGGTGAATTCGGTCTCGTCATTTTGCGTTAACACCGTAATTGGCGTACCCGCTTCAATAGAGCCAAGTATACGGTAGTTCCTGCTAGGTCCCGTATGCATAAAAATGAACAAATCATCTTTTATGTAATGAGATGATGATGCTTCCAAATCAGCGATATCCTGCAGTGCAACTGCCTGAAAAGAGTACGTGAAAAGGGCAACGGCTAACCACTTTCGAATCATATAAATTCCAATTGCTCGTTTAAATCATAAAGATGGTATTGGTTGACCGACATAAAGGCAAGTTTGTTCCGTCATACAGCACTTAATAGCAGTAATTTACGCTATTGTTGGCAGGGTATAGGGCAATACACAACCTAATAGAACACATTACTGTTATTGCCAAAAACAAGCGACAAGGGTAAGGTGTCAGTACTTCAGAAGTGCCTTCACACCCGTATTCTAATATGAATACCGTTTTTCGATTAGAGCGGCGTTTTTTTAATTTTGCCGTGATGTGTAACCAAAGCTACTACTTTTACATAGAGCTAATATGTCTGAAATAAAACAATGTCAGAAATAGAATTAAAATTTGTGACCGGTGAGAATGCACAGCAGCGCTTTTCCGAGCGTTTGATCCCGCTGTTTGATAAGCAAAAAGTAACGGTTGTTTCGCACCAACAAATGCGTTTGGAAAATGACTATTACGACACCGAAAAATTCGACTTTCAACAAAACAAGATGGGTTTTCGAGTAAGAGGGAATGATGGTCGGTATGAACAAACCCTGAAAACCAACGGTGTTGTGAGTGGAGGTTTGCATACGCGGTCAGAATACAATGTCGACTTACAAACACCCACGCCAGATTTGACGTTATTCGATGCCTCTGTATGGCCTCAAGACTGGGACGTAGGCAGCAAAAACAGTAGTCTTACACGCCAGTTCAGTACACATTTCACTCGTAATGCGTATGTGGTTGAGGTAAACGGCAGCAAGGTGGAGATTGTCCTAGATTGCGGCGAAGCCATCACAGACAAAGCTAGCTCGCCAATTAATGAAATTGAGCTTGAGCTTATTGACGGCGAAGTAGACAGCCTGTTTGTTCTTGCCTTGTTGATTAATGACAACATGGAAGTGAGATTAAGCGATGTTTCTAAAGCTGCGCAGGGTTATCAGCTGCTTCACGGCTTTAATGCTAAAATTCGTCCATTGCCTAACTTTCTTGCTTTAAAAGAGAGCATTTCCACCGAAGAAGCATTTTGTCAGGCCGTTCAAATTGCATTAGCCCATTGGCAGCATCACGAGCATGTGTTTTGCGAAAGCGGAAGTATTAAAATGCTGGCAGAAGTAGCAAAAAGTATTCAGCTATTACTGCAAAGCGTGTCGCTTTATTTGCCGGTGCTGCAGTGCCCAGAATTACTTCGTCTGCATAAAAAGCTTATCGCCTACGCGCAGCAATGGGGATGGCAAGACGACCTTCAAAGCCTTCGCTATCTGCTCTCAAAGAAAAGTTTGTTTAGCAAAACACTAAGTAAGCACCCTGCCATTGTCAGCTATTTGCAGGGGCGAAAAACAGGCTTAATGCACGCTCATCAGCCAAAGCAGTTATTTTTCAATAACGAAGCGACCGATATAAAGATAGAAGCCATTCGCCTTGTACAGAGAAAGCCGTGGCAAGCTTGCTCAACGGGCTACGATCATAAAGTTTCAGACCATGCGAAGGGCTGGCTCTCACAGGGATGGCAAACTGTTCAACAAAGTATGCCTCTTAATAAAAACATGGGGCCTGCAAACTACTCAGCCATAGAAGTACTGCTTAGGCAAACCTTATGGAGTGGTTTTCTACTTGGCGATTTATTTGTAGAAGAACGGGGCAATTTCAGAGCGCCGTGGCTTGATCTTCTCACGGGTATTGATGAGCTTAACGCGCTTCTAATGTTGCACAAATCTATAGATGATGCCGAAATAGAAACAGAGGATGAGCTGCGCAAATGGACAGCTCAAAAGCTGACAACGCTGATTATTATTATGGAGCGGACTCGAAAAGTGGCGATGCAGCGCGATGTTTACTGGTAGAGAGCGTAGACGTATCATCATGACTTTTCTCTTTCAAATTCACATGGACAGGTGATAGCGATGTATTTTTCAGTGCAAGATTACGGTTTGTTACTGCTACTTACCGTCTATCTAATTGGTCTTGTGTACTTCATTAAATCGAACAAAGGCGAAAGCAAGAGCGGGTGGTTATGCGCAGCACTGCTATGCTGGCCTTTATTTATGGCTGATGAATGGATCCGTTTAAGTGGAGAGCCGGACTTTGCGGTAGTCTACGGCCTATCCGATATCTTCGCAGTCTTGGCTATTACTTGCTGTTATAGGGCTATTAAGCCCTTGTTGTATGAACAACCTACCGCGAGACGGCGTTTATGGCTGCCGTTCATTATTACGGCGTTATTCCAAATAGCGGTGCTGCTAATTCCCACATCACAAAGAATGCAATGGTTGTCTGAATCGCCAATAGGAGAGCCTCTATTTTTATGGCCGGCTTACGTTGCGCCGCTACTCACCGGCTTTAGCGTATTGCTCATTGGTATTCTTATTACCGAGCATATTCAAAGTTATCACAGGCATCTACCTGAACAGGCCGTGGATATTCGAGAATTTAAAATAGCTCGCCTTGCGGGCTTTATGGGCATGCTTGTAGGCATTGCTTTTATGAGTATTTTGCTTGTAACGGCAGCTACGTTTGGGTTTTTCCGTCTAGCGGGGTGGGAGAGTTATCACCATTTAATGTTGGGCACTGGGTTGCTTATTGTATTAACGTCCCTTTTATTTGTTAGAAACACGTCTCCATCTCCCTTTGAACATGAGAGGTTAGAAGAAGGAAAAGCAACACCCTATGAAATAAGCAGTATTATTTCAAAAGCCGAGCGTCACACCATCGATAGTAAAGCGTATAAAGAAAGAGGCCTCACCATCGCTGAGTTTTGTCGAAGTGCAGACCTCGACCCAACCTCGTTAGCGATAGCACTTCGCGTGTCTGATAAAAAAAGCTTCCGACGGTTTATTTACCATTTCCGTTTGGAGTACGCCAAAAAAGTGCTGTTGTGAACCGACACCAAGGTTGCATCAGTGGCAAAGCGGCTGGGTTTAAACTCTGAGAAGTTTTTAAGCGACTACCTAGTTAAGCACTTGCTTAAAAATGGCAGCGGCGAATAGCAACGGTTTGCTGAATTAGTGACCAAAAGCGGTATTGAGAATATGATGGGTGAAGGTTTTGCGCAGGTAAAAACCTCTCGGACGGGTTTGCAGCTTTTCACCCTCAGGTCCACGGGCTTCTGTTAGCACGCGTCCGTTTGCGGCCTTCGGGCGAATGTGCAGCGCAGTGCCTTGCCTTGAGGTAATGGACTCGACATGCCCGGTCACTATTTTTTCTGTTAACTCTTCCCAGTCTTGTCGTAGCAGGGCGTCTTCTTCCTCACTTGGGCGCCAATAAAACCCAGTAGCAACCCGTCTATCAGCGAGGGGAATACGCCTATCACCCTCGATAGGAAGCCACAATACCTGCTGTAGTTTGTTGCGTACGTTACTTGTTGTCCAAGTAATGCCTGGCTGCATTAGCAATGGCGCAAAACACACATAAGTGGTTTCAAGGGGAGCAAACGATGCATCAATGGGAATGGTTTTAAGTTCGATACCCAGCTCTGGGAAATCTTGTTGAGGTTTGGAGCCGGCGCTAGCACCTAGCCACTTTTCAATAAGCATGCCTGGCCAGCCCTTGTGACGCTGCAGGTTTGCAGGTATTGCCACATTTGCCATAGAAGCCAACTCACCAAGAGAGAGACCTGCTATAGCATGGCAGCGGCTTAGTAACTCGTCTGGAGTGCTTGGCGGTGACTGGGGAGGCTGCATTGTTATCGTAAAATTCCTGTTTGAACTTAGCCATTGAATATTAACACTATGATTGGAGCATAGTTTGTGGAAGAATGAAAACATATTACCAGTATTGTGTGCCCGGGAGTCTATGTGATAGATGCCGATGGATTCCGTGCGAATGTGG
This sequence comes from Alteromonas sp. MB-3u-76, assembly GCF_002831605.1. Lineage (NCBI taxonomy): Bacteria > Pseudomonadati > Pseudomonadota > Gammaproteobacteria > Alteromonadales > Alteromonadaceae > Alteromonas > Alteromonas sp. MB-3u-76. Next base: position 613,816 of record NZ_CP025115.1, read on the forward strand.
GTATAGTGATTTGCAACAAAATGGGACAAATATTTTGGGCAAGACGTTATGGCCAACATTCATGGCAGTTCCCTCAAGGCGGAATTGATGAAGGGGAAACTGCCGAGCAAGCCATGTTCCGCGAGCTACACGAAGAAGTAGGTTTGACATCAAAAGATGTCACTATTTTAAGTGTTACCCGTAATTGGCTTAGATATAAGCTACCAAAGCGACTTATTCGACAAGGTAGTAATCCTGTTTGTATAGGACAAAAACAAAAGTGGTTTCTTTTGCAACTCGATTGTCAGGATCGCGATGTAAATGTGTTAAAAACAGGCCACCCAGAATTTGATGACTGGCGATGGGTAAGTTATTGGTACCCAATTAGAAATGTTGTTTCGTTTAAACGTGACGTTTATCGCAGGGTGATGAAGGAATTTTCCCCAGTGGTCATGTCGGCGCAGCAGCGAAGTCCTCAACGTCAGGGGAACGCTTCAACTAAACGCGGTAAAAAACGCAGGCGCGGGTAAGGAATCAGGAGTAACCGTTGAATACCCCTAATAGCTCAGGCGCAATGTTAAACACGTTAAAGCGTATTGTGCAGGAAATGAATCAAATTCCTGCACTCGATACCGCTTTGTTTCGTCTTGCGTCCAGAGTAAAGCAAACCTTAAATGTTGACTCATGCTCAATATACCTTGCCGATAATGACGCCCAAGCGTTCGTATTAAAGGCGACAGATGGATTGCATCCCGACGCGGTAGAACATGTTCGCATAGGCTTTACCGAGGGACTGATTGGTTTAGTTGGTCAGCGGGAAGAGCCTCTTAACATTGCAAACGCGCAACACCATCCCCGTTTTAAACATTATCCCGAAGTAAGAGAAGACAATTACAACGCGTTTCTTGGTACCCCTATTACCAATCAGCGTCGCGTTCTTGGGGTTATCACGCTGCAGCAAACTGATCTTAGGCGCTTCAGCGAAGATGAAGAAGCGTTCCTAGTTACCTTAGCAGCTCAGTTAGCTCTTGAAATTACTAATGCGGACATTCGAGGAGCGTTAACACTTTCTCATACTGCTGGTCATGTCGACCAGCAGAAAAACGTGCGCGGCATCGCTGGGTCTCCAGGGCTTGCCATCGGCAAAGGTTTCTCACCCGATAAGTCAATTAATTTAAAAAACTGGGTGGTAAAGCGAACTCGCTCACCGGCCGATCAAATCGCTCTTTATCGCAAAGGCGTAGAAGTCACTCGAGGCCATGTAGACACCTTGTCTCAGCGTTTAGACGATGGCATTCCCGACGACGTGAAGTCAATATTTCAGCTTTATCATCACCTTTTAGATGCCAACAGCTTGGGACGTGAAGTAGAAGAAAAAATCCGTCAGGGGTGGGATGCGGCGTCATCATTAAAAATGGTAGTGGAAAGCTACGCAGCTCGCTTCAGAGCTATGGAAGACCCGTATATGCAGGAGCGGGCCATTGATATTATAGACTTGTCTGACCGCATACTCGCTAACATTTTGAGCGAGCAAAACGGGCACAAGTTAGCTGAAAAGTCGGTAACCGAACCCTGTATTCTCGTTGCTGATGAAGTTTCAGCGACTATGTTGGCTGAATGCCCGCGAGATAAGCTTCAGGGTATTATTTCAGTGCGTGGTTCTAACAACTCCCATGCCGCTATTTTGGCCAGAGCTATGGGTGTTCCAGCCGTTATGGGCTGTCAGAGCGTGTCGCCTGCTCTGCTAGAAGACAAAGAAATTCTGCTCGATGGCTATTCTGGCGAGGTGATAATATCGCCAGCGCGACCCGTTAAAGCTGAGTTTATTCAGCTGATAGAAGAAGAGTCGGCCATTGCTGAAAAAATTGAGGCGGAGGCTGACAAGCCTTGCGAGACAATTGATGGCTGTCGAATGTCGCTTTATATTAATGCTGGGCTCTCAGCTGAAGTAGAGCTTGACGCGCAGCAGATTGGTGCTGGAGTAGGTTTATACCGAACTGAAATTCCTTTTATGCTTAGGGAAAGGTTTCCTTCTGAGCAAGAGCAGGTCACTTTGTATCGTGAAATATTAGAAGCTGCCCCAGATTTACCAATAACCATGAGAACCCTTGATGTGGGTGGCGATAAGCCACTGCCTTATTTCCCTATTAATGAGGAAAATCCATTTCTTGGATGGCGTGGAGTGCGACTTACCCTTGACCACCCTGAAATATTCTTGGTTCAAATCCGCGCTATGCTGCGAGCTAACATAGGGCTTAATAACCTCCAAATTATGCTTCCTATGATTTCTACAGTATCGGAAGTTATTGAGGCCAAGCAACTCATTAATCAGGCATTTTTAGAAATATCGGAAGAGGCAGAAGAAGGCTACCACACCATAGTACGCCCCAAGCTTGGGATAATGCTTGAGGTGCCTTCGGTACTCTATCAGCTGCCACAACTTGCAAAGCATGTGGACTTTTTCTCGGTAGGTAGTAATGACCTCACACAATATTTATTGGCCGTCGATAGAAACAATGCGCGGGTGGCGAGTTTATACAATAGCTATCATCCAGCTGTATTGGGCGCACTTTACGATATAGTGCAAAAAGCGAATGTTAACCGCACTCCCGTTACTATTTGCGGCGAGATAGCGGGCGAGCCTGCGGGAGCACTTTTGCTTATGGGTATGGGATACCGTCGTTTAAGTATGAATGGCTTTAACCTTCGTAAAATTAACTGGTTGTTACGCAAAGTCACGCTAGAAGAATGTAAGCAATTGCTCTCTCTTTCGCTTACTTCATCTTCGCAGCAAGAGGTATTTACTCATCTGAACGAATACCTTGAAAGAAAATCGCTAGCTGGGTTAATTCGCGCTGGGTCGTAATAAAAATGACCTAAGTTTTGTTATTGAAAAAGATGGTTGATTGCCGTCAGTGTTTTGCCCCACGTCATAGTAACTATGCTACCCTCACCGATGATAAATATTTAAAGGATAATGAATGGAACCTGTCGTTGTCATTCTTCTAAGTTGTGTGCTTCTAGGTTCAGTTGTAGGTATTTTGGCGGGAATGCTGGGTATTGGCGGCGGCTTGATTATCGTTCCCGTGTTGTCATACCTGCTTGTTCACTTACTCGGTATGACCACAGAAACCGTAATGCCGGTAGCAATAGCTACGTCGCTTTCTACTATTGTGTTTACCAGTATGTCATCCGCGTATGCGCATTATCGGTTAGGCAATATTCAAAAAAATATTGTGCTGTATACAGGAATGGGAATTGCGGTGGGCGCTATTATTGGTGCACAAATTGCGAGTCATATTTCTGGCGAATTATTAAAAGATATTTTTGCCGTATTGGTTATTCTTATCGCGGCACAGATGATATTCGGCAAGCAAAAGCAGTCTGATAACCAGGCTAGCAGAGCAGTGCTCAGTTGCGTAGGAAGTGGTACGGGTATAATAAGTGCGCTAATGGGTATTGGCGGCGGCGCTTTACTTGTGCCTGCACTTGTGTGGTTTCGAGTCAATGCCCGTGCGGCAATAGGCTGTGCGGCATTTTGTGGGCTGGTGATCGCAATATTTGGCACGTCGAGTTTTGTTATTGCCGGTTGGAACGCCCCAGATGTACCTGCGTACAGTTTAGGTTATGTGTATTTACCTGCGGCAGCAGGTATCATTGCTACCTCTATGATTACCGCAAACATCGGTGCTAAACTCGGGCAAAAAGTAAACGTGCGTATTTTAAAAGCTATGCTGGCCTGCTTGTTAGTGCTGGTAAGTATTCGAATGATTTTAGGAATTGAATAATATAATGGAACAGAGCAGTTACCTGGTATTCCCCAGTATCGATCCCGTTATTTTTAGCTTGGGACCATTAAGCGTACGCTGGTACGGATTAATGTATCTCGTTGGATTTATCGCAGCGTTTTTACTTGCACAAAAACGCTTGTCGCAAACGCCGTGGAATAAAGACCAATTAAGCGACCTATTGTTTTGGAGCTTTGTAGGCGTGATATTAGGTGGCCGAGTAGGCTACGTTTTCTTCTATCAATTTGGTATGTTTGTAGACAACCCGCTGTATCTCTTTAAAATTTGGGCAGGTGGAATGTCGTTCCATGGCGGTTTAATTGGTGTGCTTGTGGCACTAGCTTGGCAGGCCAAACGCATGAAGGCTACCTTTTTAGAGTTAGGCGACTTTGTCGCACCGCTAGTGCCCATTGGTTTGGGAGCGGGTCGTATTGGTAACTTTTTAAATGCAGAACTATGGGGTAGAACCACTGATGTCCCATGGGCGGTAATATTCCCGAATGCGGGTAATGTTCCCAGGCACCCATCACAGCTGTATGAATTTGCCTTAGAGGGTGTGCTTCTTTTCGTTATTTTATGGCTGTACTCAGCGAAAAAACGCCCTGTTGGTGCAGTAAGCGGCCTGTTTTTGCTGGGCTATGGTAGTTTTCGTTTTATAGTGGAATTTTTCAGAGAGCCCGATGCACATATAGGGCTTTACCAAATGGGGCTTAGCCAAGGGCAACTTCTTTGCCTACCCATGATTGCTTTGGGCATAGGATTAATTGTACGTGCTTATATGGGCACGAAAAATAGTGTTAAAACGTAGAAGATATAAGAATCAATGAAAGAATATCTCGCTCTCATGCGCCATGTACGCGATACAGGTGTGAAGAAAGAAGACCGCACCGGAACTGGTACGTTAAGCGTATTTGGTTATCAAATGCGGTTTAGTCTGCAGGAAGGATTTCCTCTTGTTACCACCAAAAAGTGTCATTTAAAGTCAATCATTCACGAACTCTTGTGGTTCCTCAAAGGCGAAACTAATATCGCTTACTTAAAAGAGCACGGCGTGCGAATTTGGGATGAGTGGGCAACAGAAGATGGCGAGCTTGGTCCGGTTTACGGCAAGCAATGGCGCAGTTGGGAGCGTGGTGATGGCACTACCATTGACCAAATATCTGATGTAATTCAGCAAATAAAAGATAACCCAGATTCCAGACGACTCATAGTAAGTGGCTGGAACCCTGCTGCATTACCCGATACGCAATACTCGCCGAAAGAAAACGCTGCAATGGGGAAGCAGGCGCTTCCGCCTTGTCACACCATGTTTCAGTTTTATGTGCTTGATGGCAAATTAAGCTGCCAACTTTATCAGCGCAGCGGCGACATCTTCCTAGGTGTGGTATTTTTTTGTGATAATAAAAACGATACTCACGCACGAATGGGTGATCTTTTACATTGATATATATAGAAATTGTACTATTATTAAAATTATATCCTATGTGAATCGTTATCTACGATTTTTAAGAGCTGGTTTGATAGTCCAAAACACACATAAATGCGAACTAATTACTTTGATATAGGGAATAATTTTTAGATGAAATGGCAAACAATGCACAAGTTACGATAACCTGTATCAATAACAAAATTTTAAAAAGGCAACTTAATGAATATACACCCCGAAAAACAATATTTAGATTTACTGACCTTGTTATTAGAAACAGGCAGCGAAAGAGTTGATCGAACTGGCGTAGGTACAAAAGCCATTTTTGGGCATACCATGCGATTTGATTTATCTGAAGGATTTCCTGTATTTACGACAAAGCGTGTATACTGGAAAACAGCATTTAAAGAGATGCTATGGATGCTTTCTGGTGGCCACAATATCAAAGAATTGGTTGAGCAAAACGTTCATATTTGGAGTGATTGGCCTTACAAAAAATTTATTGATGCTCAGCCTGAAGGTAGTGCAGATAAATCAATTACGATGGAAGAGTTCGAGCAGCGTATCATTGCTAACGATGATTTTGCTCAGCAATGGGGTGATCTTGGGCCAGTATATGGTAAACAGTGGCGTAGATGGAAAACTGAAGATGGGCAAGAAATTGATCAAGTCTCTCAGGTAATTGATTTACTGAAGAACAATCCATCATCGAGACGCATCATATTTGACGGCTGGAATGTCGGTGAACTTGATCAAATGGCTCTTCCACCCTGTCATAAGCATTATCAATTTTATGTTGATCCAAATACCAATAAACTCTCTGGTGGTATGGTGCAACGTTCTTGTGATTCTTACCTTGGGCTTGCATTTAATGTTGCAAATTTGGCCTTAATTACCACGCTCCTTGCGGAGCAAACTGGCTATGATGTTGGTGAAATTGTTTGGTTTGGTATGGATGTGCATTTATATATGAATCATATTGAGCAAGCTAAAAAGCAATTATCACGGGAGCCAAAAGCATTTCCTAAATTAATTATAAAGCGTAAGCCAGATTCATTATTTGATTATACGATTGATGATTTCGAACTTGACGGATATGACCCTCACCCTGCAATACCTGCACCAGTAGCGGTATAAGGTGAACTCAATTTATGGCTGGGCTTGAAACATATAACACTCCTGAGAAATTAAAATCATTCCTTCAGGAGTTGCTCAGCCAGAAAGAGTTACCTACACACAAAGGCAAAATAGCCCGCTCGCTGATTGAAAAAACATATGGCTTTCAACATTGCTCTTTATCTAACTATCACGGTTTTGATAAATATCAGTGGTGTAAAAATGTTGTTGATGATTTTGAAAAGGATTTGATCGCAAAAGAAGGCGGTAATATTACAGGGGTGAACTTTGAATATGGCACTCCAAAGCGATTTAAAAAACTACTAGATAAGCTTAAAGGTGATATTGATGGCTTGCCAGTTGCCCCTCAAGGAGATAGGTCTGGGCGAATATCGTTCCGAGCTTTTGAAAGAAAGTTTAAATTTCCCACGAATTCTCTTGTAGGTAAAACCGAGTCATGGCAGTGGGCACGCGACATGCTCAATGAGTTTGATGAAAAGCTTTATGAACAAGGTATTACGGGGACGGTTTGGGAGCGAAAAGTTCCTGATATTAGAAAGTATTTAGAAGAGTTGAACAAGAATCAAAAGTTACCTATCAATGAGCGTGGAAAGTTAAATCGTAAATCAGTAATGACGGAGTTTGGTTTAGCGGCTAATCAAAGCACTAGTGTAGCTGAAACACGTGCTCCTAAATTAAAAGAGTTGTTCAAAGAATATGATGAACTCATCAGTCAACAAGACTATTCGCAGTATGCAGGAGACAAATACAAGGATGCTTTGTCAGAAATACTCGAAAACAAAGAACTAGTACTGGATTCTTCATCAAGAGTGATCAGTATAAAATGGTTAGCACAAGAGCTAGATATTGCAAAAAACACCATCAGAACTAGTCCGAACCTGATGAAATTGATCGATGAACGTACACAAACGCTCCATCAAACTCAGCTACGGGGTGTAACTAGAAAATCATTCAATGTTTATGGTGCAGCTACACTCAATTTAGGCGCAACACCATACTCTGAAGTGCATGGTAGAGTATATTCTTTTTCTTCGCTCATCGAATTATACAGTCTCGAATTGGCCGAAAAAATTGGCACCGCATTTATTGCAGTCACTAACAAAGCTGCAACAGGCTCAGTAAAAAATAAGTATTTACGTATTCTTCATTTTTTCGAATGGTTAGCCAATCCAAAAAATATAGACAGGAACGTTGCTGATTCATTACGCGACAATAAAAAAGTTAATCAAGCTGATTTTGGTAGAGCTTGTATGGCATATCGGGCAGCGCTATTACTTGAAAACCCTAGTGCTAACTTAAACACATTTATCATTACTCAATTTGGTGACGCAAGAGTTCTTCCTAAATACACCTTTCTAACCAAAGGTAGAGTCAATAAAGACAAAAGCCACAGGCAGTCGATACTTGAAGCTAGCATCAAAAAGGATGAGTTAGAGCGAGTAGAGGAAATATTAACAGATGCAGCAAAATATCGTGGCATCGAAATAAGTCAAGGTAAGGATACGAAAGCCTTTCTAGAAACGTTAATGTTTGAAAAAGTTAATAAGCCTGACCTGCCTGATGACCTTTCTGAAGCTATGCAGGAGATCACGGAATCACGATTGTTAGAAATACGAATTCAGGCGAGTAACGTTTTTAAACAGTGGCAAGTGCTGCACAAAGAAGGAGTTGAGTTACTCGATTTGGCAACTGTCGATTGTGATGAATTTCGCTTAATGTTGGAAAAAAGAGTATCGATTAGTTCCTTTCAATGGTCTCAATACATCAAAGACATATTTCCTATCGACAATAAGCAACTTACTCTTGCTAACCTACTTAAAATTATTAAAACAGTTTACAAAGCCTGTCCTCCAAATATAGCTACCACTAATATGCAAATGTGGAACAAAAAATATCAACTCTTTGGTGGTATTGAACGAGTTGCTTCTTATCTAGTTCCTACCCGCAAGGCTATTAGCTCTGCATTAACATTATACCTTTGTGAAAGCGGAGCTAACGTTGCTGTCGCCCTAACATTACCTAATGATTGTGTTCGTAAATCAGGCATTGCTCAACATAAAAAGGTAGTCGGTAAAAAGGACAGATCGTTTGGCAAGCCTATCTATGATGATCTGGCGGTCAAAAGCGATAACGTAGAATGTGTAAGTGCTGTTAATGCGCTTGAGTATATTTGTTCAGCACAACCTGAATCAGATGACGATACGCTGCAATATTATCAAAAAGGGGCTGTTCAACCACTAACAGAGTTTGCTTTTAGAGATGAGTTTAAAGCTATTTGCAATCATTCTAGTTATTTAAAGCAATTTAGACTTGTTCCTTCAATGCTTAGGCCAACGGTTTTGTTGAATGTTCAATTAAAAGATCCTGCGAATCTTGGCGTTGCACAACTTATTGCTCAACATGAATCAGGTGCAACTACAGAAGGCTATACCAATAAACTTCCCCACCGTATTCAAATGGAAAAAGATATGCTGGAGTTCCAGCAAACGATTGAAGTGGTCATGGTTTATGATGATGAAGATGCGCATAAAAAACTGAACATGACTCAAAAAGAATGGAATGAAAAGAAGCAAAAAGTTGAAAAAACAGGCTGGGGTGTTTTTTGTAAAGATAGAGAAATTGTGACCGAATCAGGTGAAAGGGTTAAATGCGATGAAGTAGAAAACTGCGTTAAGTGCAAGCATGACCGTATGCTAGTAAGTGCTGATCCTATATCTATTTCTGACATGATTATTTGGAAGACAGCATTAGACAACAGTGAAACCGCGTTTACTGCCAAGAATATGAATAGGTGGAGTGATGTTTGGGTGCCTTGGCAGGCATTATTCACTGTGGTTTTAGATGAGAAAATGACACGAGGCAAGCTTAGCCTTATCAAGAAACAAGCCACTGCAATTGCTAATCAGAAAATGAGTAATAGTGACTTTACAATGCCGGAGCCTTGGTAATGAGTAATTTAGCTTTATTAGATGTTTTTCAGGCTTCTGATGCTGAGGAGAAGTTCAAAAGTAATAGGGAAAGCTGGCCTTGGCTTAGTAATATTTCGATTGCGGAAAATACAATCGAAATAACAGATACAGTTGGTGACAATCGCGGTAAATCAAGTGTTGAGTTTGATATTAAACTACTTGATGGTAGTAAGTTAACGGATAAGCGAAATAAGGAATTTTACAACTTAGTAATTGAGTATGTAGAGGTTTTTCGGTTACACAACCCCGTTATAGGCGCTTCAGTCCATGCGCAGCGGATAAGGTCGCTGTTATCGTTTATTTGTTGGTTAAGTCAATACAAAATCAGGTCGTTAGCAAAAATAACTAAAACTCATCTTGAAAAGTTCGCAAATGATGCTGCTTTTGGCGCAGAGTTTTCCCTTAGCATTCCTGAAAAAGTATTTAACGCTATCAAAAAACATTTGCTTGAAGGACGTAAGTTACCATTCAGGCAAGCCAACACCCTTAAACGAGGTGAAATATATAAGCTGGTTGGTGTTAATGGTTTGCCAATTAGAAACTTTACATACACCACTAGAATTCTTGATTGGTATGAGAGTCAGTTAAAAAAGGATTTTGAAGGCATTGAACTGGAAAAGCTTACTGTTCAGGACGTATTAGAGGAATTAGACCTTATCCCTAATATTGTCACAATTCAGGATTTACACAGAAAATTGATGCCACTGGAGGAAATTTGGAGCTGGCAACATTACTTTAAAAGTGAACCATTCCCTAAAAATCCATTCCCTGAGGGGGCATCGAAAGCCGCTAGTAGACTTGGAACAGCAAGTAAGAGAACCAAAACTATACCTCCTAAAGTTGCTTTTGCAATGATGAGAGAAAGTGCAAATTGGGTGCTTAACTACGGTGATGAGATTCTTGATTTATATGCCTCAGGTGCTGATGCAGAAATCGCAATAAAGCGGTTATCAAATAAAGGCTTAAACCTCAATATCAGGGATGGAAAACAGAGCAATAATGGAGTTGCAACTCTAGAAGGTGTTGTTCGTTATCTTGCTTCTGCATGCTTTACAGTTATCGCTTCACTAACAGCAAGGCGAAAGGAAGAGATTTTCGATCTCGGATATCAATGTATCGATGAAGAAAGAGGTGATGGTGCTTATTGGCTAACTATTTACATTGAAAAAACAAGTCAGCGGTATGACTTGTGCCCAGTTCCAGTGTTAGTTAAAAAAGCCATTAATATACTTGAAAAGCTCAGCGAAAAAGCAAGAGGTTTATCTGACAACGATACATTATGGCAATACGTTTCCAGAGAAGGTGAAGTCGTTAAATTAAACGATCAACAAGTGAGAAGTAGCCTTCAAGATTTTTACACTTCTTTTGTAAGCAAAGATTCATCTCATGAGTGGAAGTTTTCATTTCATCAATTTCGTAGAATGTTTGCTTTGCTCTATTACTATCGTTTTGAGGGTGCATATATTGGCGCACTGTCGCATCATCTACGTCACTTTAATATCGAAATGACCAAACGATATATTACCGATGAAAAATTCATGAAGGAAATGAAAGAGATTGGTGAAGGATGGACCGCCAGTTTCTTACGAAGAGTAGCGTCTGGTAAGGCAATCATAGGAGGCAAAAGCGGTGACAAAATCAAGCGAAAATTATCAGATTGGTTAACACATTTTCGTGGCAAAGTTGATGTTGTTGAGCGTGAGCGAGTTGTTGAAAAACTAATGCGTTATATGAAACGTGTTGGAGCCGAATTTACCCAACAGGTTTGGGGAACTATTTGTGTTTGCCCTAAAAAAACCGTACTAAGAAAGCACTCAAATTGTGCCAATGATAAAGGTGAACCTAATATTGCAAAAGGCTCTGTCGAAACGTGTGGCGGTTGCCCTTTTGCAGCTTATACAGATCGTTTTTCAGGTGCTATTTCTGATGATATTAAGGCAAGAGAAAAAACTAAATCGTTTTGTGAGAAAGGCTCTGTTCTTGATGAAATTACTGGAGTTCAAATTGTTTCATTACAAGAATTATTAACAAAAGCTAATGCAAGCTCTCCTTTTGAGGTGCCAAATGAATAGTCCAGAAAGCAATGAAGATAAAGCGAAAAAGTTGGCTGAGCAAATTGAGCTTCGTCTTAGAGTATTGAATGAAAAAATTATAGGTGCTCATACCGAACTTGAAATACCTACCAGTCTAACAAAGGTGCGTAATTGGGTTTGTGATGAATTGGGCATTGAGAAAATAGGCAGCCCAAGTTCATTTGTCACTTCGCATAAAGAGCATGGTCGCAAAGTTAAAAAGATTGCAAATTGCTTAGAGACACTAAAAAAACAAAAGAAACTACCTAAAAAGCCAAAAGAACAAAAATTAACTGAATTAAAAGCGAAAAACAAAGAACTCAATGAGTCATTGACCAATGCAGCAAACCAATATGTGCAATATTCCCAAGAAACTAAGCGATTAAAAGAAGAGTTAATACTAATTAACAGCAAAGTTGAAGGTTTAACTGAAGAACTAGATGAAACGTTAAGTGAATTACAAATAGCACGTGATGAAATCATTTTACTGCGTAAAAAATTAGCGCAATACGAGAATAGAAAGGCGTCTAAAGTAACTAAAGTTGAGTTTGTTAAAGGTGGTAATAATGCGAACTGACAACCAAAGTAAGCGGAAGAACTTAGAATCCAGTTTGGACGAATTACTTAAATCTTCTTTTGAAAATGACAACATCGAGATAGTCAATGGAAGAATTAATCGTACGTGGATACGCGAAACCCTAGGTTGTGGCGCAAATTGGGTATCACAAAATGATCATGCTATTAAAGTTATTGCTGAATATGAAAAAAAACTCAGAGCTAATGGATTAAAAATTAATGTTAAACCTTCGCCCGGAGTTAAGAATCATGAAACAAAGCAATTGTTGCAAAGGGTATCAAGATTAGAGCAACGCAATGCGCAATTGCTTGAGGATAACGGTCGTTTCAAGGCTAAGTTGTATGAATATGGCTGGGTTGATGCCGATGATGAACTTGCAGCACAAGGGCGTTTGCCGTGGTAAACGTTGTTGTAGACGTTGAAGTAAAACGTGTTCGTTATAAAAGTGATAATGGTTGTGTTTTTAAAGCTATTGTTCTTGATAATGAGGGACTGCACTCAGACAAACAAGTTAATGTACTCCTAACGGGGAAATTGGCAGGTGAAGACTTTCGCCTATACCAAGGTCAGCGCTTTAAGGTAAAAGCTCGCCAACATGGTGAGTATATCAACAAGCATACAGGAGAAGTCGAAGAGCAAATTAAAGCTACCAGTATCGTTGAACATCAGCCGAAAGGTGAAAACTTCATTTCATATATCACCTTCAACGAAACATTTGCCAATATTGGAGTCAAAACCGCAACAGCTCTGTATAAAGCCTTTGGTCAAGACATTTACCGACTCTTGGATGAAAAAAATTTTAAAGCATTATCACAAGTTGAAGAACTTACAGAAGACAAAGCTCATACCCTTATCCAAGGGTGGCATCATGATAAAAAAGGCAAGTTGGTTGAATGGCTAGAACTTTATCGTTTACCTGTATGGCTTGGGCGAAAACTTATAGCTGCATATAGCAATGACGCAGTAGATAAACTTGAAGCTGACCCTTACAGACTTATTGCTTTCGCAGTGACATGGAAGAAGATTGATAAGATTGCAACTGAGCAATTTGTAATAAAGCATGATGATCCACGAAGGCTTCATGCAGCAGTAACAGAAGTGCTATTCGCGGCATATACTGACGATGGCAATACTGCTTTAGATGCAGAAACTTTACTTAAGTCAGTTTCCAAGCTCATTGGTAGTGATTTAGCAAAACTGGCGCTAAAACAGGTTTACGTAAATGGCGGCTTTGTAATGTTGAACCCTGACCTTTATCAGAGTCGTGGCGCATCGCTTCAGGAGAGCTTTATTGCAGATGAAATATATAATCGAACTATCACCCAAGAAGAGCGAATGGACGGTAGTATTCAAACATACTTAACTACGTGGCAGCAAGCTAACTACCCTTTAACTAGTGAACAAACCCAAGCTGTCTACTATGGTTTATCAAAGCCATTGTCAGTGATAACAGGTGGTGCAGGAGTTGGTAAAACAAGTGTACTAGAGGCACTGCTTTATGTGTTAAATCATTCTGGTGGTCAGGCAATTCAAATGGCACTTGCTGGCCGAGCTGCTAAACGAATGCAGGAAACAACAGGGGAAGATGCAATTACTATTGCTGGTTTCCTCAACAAGCTAGATCAAGACAAACTTCAATCTGCTACACATATCATCATTGATGAATGTTCTATGGTCGATTTGTATTCATTGGTCAGAGTATTTAAGCGTATTAAACCCTCTCAAAAAATTATCTTAGTTGGAGATGCCGCTCAATTACCACCCGTTGGTGCAGGGAAAGTCTTTCATGTGCTGTCAGACGAGTTGAGCGAGCCAGTAACAAGGCTAACCAAGGTTTGGAGGCAAGATGAGAGCACAGGCATTCCAATGGTCTCACAGAGCGTTAGAGAAGGTGTTTGGACTGAGTTACCTACTTATTGTGGGAAAGCTACAGGTGTTACAGTTGTTAGCGCAGATGCTGAAAATATTTTTGGACAAATCGAGAAAATCTTAGATGAGCTAGGCGGTACTGATGAACAAGCAGATGTGAAAATTATATGCCCAACAACAAAGGATTGCGATTGGGGAACTCTTGGTATAAACCGAAAACTATCAAATAAGTATGTAGGTGATAATCAGCAAGTTTGTTTAAACCGTGGAAATGCCGCACCAGAACCAACAGGGCTAATGGTGGGGGATATGGTTATGGCAACCGTAAACAACTGGGAAAAGGATATAATGAACGGCTCTTTGGGGAGGATTACTCGGTTAGCAACAATTCGTGAAATAGAAGATGCACAACGAGCAAATTTACCTCTTTCTATTATCTCCGTTGCGTTTGACAACGAAGAAGTGTTGCTAGATGAAAATGATATCGATACTTTACAGTGGGGGTATGCAATCACCTGCCATAAAGCACAAGGTTCACAATTTCGTAGAGTTATCATTCCAGTAATCAATGGAAAAATGATTGATCGAACATGGGTTTATACTGCACTAACCAGAGGTGTTGAACAGGTGGTGTTTATAGGGAATGTTGAGCTAATTAAACGAGCGGTCAATAAACCACCAACAGTTGAACAGCGAATTGTTGGACTTAACCATCACCTCGATAGATTACGGCTTAATCAGCTAAGTAAGAGCGCCTAATGATCTTTTATAAAACAACCGATGAAAACTGCATTTTACAAGGGGCATTTAGCAAATCATCATATAGCGGTGTTCCTGTTTTTTTCGATGCCAATGGGGTTATCGAAGCGGTAAGCAATTATCTTATTTTTAAGGCGATAAAAGATACCGATCAAATCACATCCGTAACCACTTATGCAGATCAACTACAAACCTTCTTAAGGTTTATTGATGAAAAAGGTAAGGGATTATCATGGCAAAATGTGTCTGACGGTCATTTGGTTGAGTTTCGTGATGCTAAAATAATGAGTGGCAATAAAGACAGCTATGTCGCAGGTGTATTACGCACTGTATTTGATTTTTACTTATGGGCTGAACGCAATAAAGTTATTCGCCATCATGTCGCCATTTATGATGACGACAAAGAGTACGCAATCTCTGCTGAGAAAACCAAAACTAGTTGGAAGTGGCCCCATATACCATCGTCAACGTCTAAAGCGAAACCGACTCCGACAAATGATGATCTAGAACTTCTGCATGCAGTTACGATTGAGGAATCAGATGTGGTTGGGACGCGAGATTCCTTAATTTTTACAATCTATGAACGCTCAGCAAGAAGAATGGAAGCCTTGCAAATCAAAGTCTCTGATGTACCTGACTGGGATGAAATAGAAGAATATCAGGCCGAAAATAAGCTCTTCTACGTTGAAGTGACAGGTAAAAGAAAAATAGATCGCGATCTGGAGTTCCTACCAGAAACAATGGAGTTAATTCGCGAATACATTGAAAATGAGCGTTCAGATGCGGTTAGCGCTGCGAAAAAGCGAAATAAATTTTACAAAGAACCCGATGAACTTTTCCTTGCCTCTACAACAGGAAAACCGTTGAATAAACAATATATTTCTCGAAGGCTTTCAGGCTTAATGAAAAAGGCAGGGGTTTCAGGAACAGGCCATCGCGTTAGGGCAAAAGGTTTAACGGATATTGTTGCTGCTTTTGATGGTTTTGATGATCGGGGGCAACCAAAGTCTGCTCAAGATGTATTGATAAAGGCTGCTGAAAAAGCGGGTCATTCAAATCCTCAATCCCTTCGGCACTATTTGGCACTATCTCGAAGTGAAGGATTAGCAGCCAAAATGAATAATATCGAATTACTACGTGATTTGGAGGTTAAAGTTCAAACACGCAAAAAACAATTGTCTCAGATTGAGATGGCTAGTGAGCTATTTGAAGCTATTTTAAATGGTGATCATATTGAGGAAAAACTTACGGAACTTTTAGAGAAATACGTAAAAAAGGACTTGGCTTGAATACGGGCTTTAATAAGAACTTTACCCAAACATTTACAGGTAAACCAAAAACCCATGAAAACTGGTTGAATATTAGACAGTTGTGCAATATGGTAGTCCTTGAATTAAATCGATATTTTAAAAAGGGATATTTATGATAAAAAATTACATCTTTGTAACTACTTTACTACTTTTTACTTTTCTGTTTTCATCTTATTCTACAGCTAATACCTGCTATACATTGGATGCAAATGATAGTTCAGAATTAACAGCATTTGAAAGCTCAACCTGCGTCACAATAAAATATTTAAGTTCATCAAAAACAGCAATAGTTGCTGATAGCAGTTTTCAGGGAAACGCATCCTATACTATCAAAGCAACGTTGCCCAACAATTCTCAAGTTTTAAATAAAACAATAGGAGAAAATAGTGGAACATTTTCAGATAAGTTAAATACTCAATACTATACAGAAGTAAAATTAACGTTACAGCCTAATAGAAATGATGCTGTCTATAAATTTTTTGTAATTCATGACCATAATTACGTAACCGATCATTTTAGACCGTTCTTGACCGCCTGACTAAGATCGAGTTTAGCAACGCTAACCGCAGTTACTATGCCAGCCGGCACCTTGTGATGCGTCTTGCCATTGTTGTTAGCAATGAGCACCGTTTTTCTATTTTTCTTAAGTAACGTGCCGGTGATAGTTTTGCCATCATGAGCATACTGCACTTTCATGCCTGGGCGCAGTTTAGCAAGCGCTTCTCTATCTTGTTTTGCTCGTAATTCATCAATGCGGTTAACGACCGCTTCATTGAGTATATACAATTGGTCGAGAGTGAGTTGGCTAATATCGATGGTCGTTTTCGTTTCTTTTTCGGTCATAGCGTCTTCACTTTTCTATGTCTGAGCGCAGGCGTTTATCAGCGAACAGTGCTTTCCAGCGTCTAGGGGTTAAGTCGATGATGTCTTTGGCTGGATGTTGCGATACGCGTTGCAGTACATCGACTAGGTAGTGGTATGGATTGATGTTGTGTAATTTGCAGGTCACGGTGAGTGTATGCAAGGCACCAAGCTGTTTTGCGCCCAACTCACTCCAGCAGAACAAATGGTTCTTCTTACCCATAGGGATAACGCGTAAGGCCCTTTCTAAATGATTAGTGTCGATATTCACTTGTGCGTGCGTCAGGTAAGTCTTTAACTCATGATGACGGTCATAGGCATAAGCTAAGGCTTTGCTTAACGGATCTTTAGGTAATAATTCTGGGCGTTGGCGTTGCTCGTATAGCCAATGAAACAGAGCATTGATGACAGGCTCGCTGTGTTTGAGGCGATATTGCACGGTATCCTCGGCATTAAGCGCGTGTTTTCGTATGTGTGCTTCCACTTTATACAGCTTTTGTATTTCAGCCAAGGCGTATTGTGCCTCTTTAGGATGATAATCCAATGCTTTTTCGAAGTAGCGGCGCGTATGCGCCCAACAGGCTGCATGGGTGATGTGTTGGCCTTGGCTGTTTAGCGTATCAATGATTTGGCTATACACCGCATAACCATCGCTTAGCAAGGTGCCATTAAAGCCAGTGAGTTGCGCAATCGCATGTTGTTTGCCGCGAGAAGATGACCAGGTAAAGGCCACTTCATCTTGCTCACCATAAATGGGCCAGAAGTAGGTTTGTTTCATGGTGTTATGTTTGCGGCGAGTCGAGGCTTGTCGACCCGCCTTCATCGGCGTTTCATCCATGCTGATGTTGCCCCCACTCAGTATATTACTCAGCACTGCTTGTGCGATAGGGATAACTAAATCAATGCTTTGACTGACGTAGTTGATTAAGCTCGCCCGCGATAAAGTCACACCCGATTGCAGCATACGTAAATGCTGTCGGTGAAGGGGTAAATGGAATACGGCTTTATCAACCATGAGGCCCGCTAATAGTGATACATCCGCATACGCCCCTTCTAACACATTATCGGGAGTTGAGGGGGACAACATGTTGCCCGTTTCTTTGCTTTTAAAGACTTTTTTGCGATAAATTAAGACTTGGTAGCTACCTGGCAGTTGCGCTAAGCGATGGGTCTCTTTCGTGCCAATAATTTCATACTTATCAGCATCCTCACCTTCAAGCTCGGGGCAAGGCACATCAATCACTTTTGTGGGCACGTCATCAGTAAAGCGAAGGCCGGTATCATTGACGTTATTGTCATCTTTTTGTTTAGTGGAGCGGGCATAGCCTTTGACGGCTTTTTTAGGTGCTGGCGGTAAATCTTCATTCGTCGCTTGGCCAAACAACTGCGTTTGGTCAGAATTCTCTACTATGTGCTTTTCTGACTTACGCCCAAACAACTGACGCTTAAACCAGTCGACTTGTTGTTGCAACTGCGCGGCGTGTGCTTGTGACTCAGCCAGTTTTGCACACACATTAGCATATTCTTCTTGTGGAATATGAGGTGTGTTTTGTGGCAAATCGGCAGCGCTTTTCATGCGGCTAAGTATAGCAAATTCAGCTACTTAAGTCGCATGTTTTGTTTGCCTTTTTGCCAATAAACACCATCAATCAAACACTGTAACTGCGCGGTGTTCAGGGCGATTTTATGCCCATTACCTGACACTTTACCGAAGGTGCCCCGCTCCAATCTTTTCGACCATAAACAGTAACCGCCTTGATGGTAATACAGCACTTTTATCATGGTGCGTTTGCGGTTCACAAACACAAACCAATCGCCGAGCTGTGCTTGCATCTGCAACTGATTGTTCACCAACGCCGCTAAGCCGTCGAACTGCTTGCGCATATCGGCAATACCAAGATATAACCATATTTTAGCGCTACTTGCTGTTAGCATTAACCATCTCTACTCATGTTCAGCACCACACCGTTTGGTAGCGTTAACTCGATTTGCCATTGGCGCATGGCTGGCCGATGTGAGGTCATGCTGTCAATGGGCAGCCATTGCGGTGATGTCTGCGGCAACGACAAAGCTTGACGTTTTTTGCGTTGCAAATAAAAAGTGGACTGGTTAATGTGGTGCGTGTGGCAAAACTGCGCGATGGTCATATCGCTGGCTTCTTGCGCATCGATAAGTTGCTGCCATTCTTGAGAGCTTCGTCTAGTCATTGATATTTTCTCCTATATTAATCAATGATTAGATTTTAGGGGCTTAGCTTAAGAATAAAAGAGCGGTCTATTTTGACCGCTTACATAATTACGACTCAAATGAATCGACAATTTATATAGGTTTGAATTCTGAAATAGTTCCTGATATTGATTTTCCCGATCCTCAACCCTGTGGTCCAGAGGGATGTTTTATAGAACCTCCTATGGGTTTTAACTCATTCGCCATGCAGACATCCTCTGCTAGTTCTAACGAAAACGCTACGTGTACTGATTTAAACAGACCCTATCAAAGTGCTCCAGTATCTGTTGAAAACTCAAGTGAAACATTGGATATAAATGCAGCTATGAGAGATGCTAATAGATGGAGTAACTTGTTATCCAGCAAACTAACGGCTGGTCAAGCCTTCACTGCAAGAGTTTCTCGACTCATAGCCACTCATCGAACTGGAGGGATTTATGATTTAGCACATGCTCCAAGTGCATACCGAGGGACGGCAGAGATGGGTAATTTTCTATATGGAGCTATTGGCTCAGCTCTTGGATTATCTGAATCTATTCTGTTACGTGGGGCAGCTTTTTACCAACAAGTAAATGGTAAAGGCTGGAAATCATTTCCATCAGGAGTTAAAGCGTTTCTGACGAATACTGGAGACGCTCCCGGGGATGCTGAACAAACGCTAAGAGGTGTACGATATTACAAAGAAGTTTTTATGAAAGACATAAACAATCAGTCTGACGTGTTCCAATAGATTCACACACCCAGTTAAGAGATAATTATCTCAACTGGAGTGTATATGAAAACGCGAAAAAGCTACTCAAAAGAATTCAAACTAGATGCTGTGAGTCTGGTTACAGAGCAGAATTACAAAGTTGCTGAGGCAGCTCGTAGTCTTGGTATTAGTGCCAACATGTTAGGCCGCTGGCTTAAAGAGCAAGAATCTGAAGGTACCCACGCATTTCGAGGTAATGGCAAGTTGACGCCGGAACAGGAAGAAATTCGTCAGCTGCGAGAAGAAAATAAGCGCCTGAAAATGGAGAAAGAGATCTTAAAAAAGGCAACGGTCTTCTTTGCCAAAGAAACCATGTAAAATACGGTTTCATTACCCAATATAAGAAGACCTGGCCGATTAGCCTGATGTGCAGGGTTCTGGGAGTCAGCCGCCGTAATTACTACAGCGCCGTGCGGCGAAACGAGAAACTTGAACCAGACCCACAACATGATGAGCTAATTGATTGGGTACAGAAAATAGCTGATGCCAGTGATTTTACTTATGGCGTAAGGCGCATGAAACGCGCACTGAATTCGCTGGGTTATCCGGTTGGAACACAACGGACGCGTAGCTTGATGAACGAAGCCAACGTGAGCGTCAGAAGGCGTAAAAAATACAAAGTAACGACTGACAGCGACCATCAGAAACCTGTATTCGATAACGTGCTGTCACGCGACTTTGCTACAGAAAAAACCGACCAAGCGTATGTCTCGGATATTACCTATATCTGGACGCAAGAAGGCTGGCTGTATCTAGCCGTTGTCATTGATCTGTTCTCGCGCAAGGTCGTGGGCTGGAGTATGGCTTCACGGATGAATGCCCAACTGGTGTGTGATGCTTTAACAATGGCTTTATGGCAACGCAAGCCCAAGGCGGGCCTGATACATCATTCGGATCGTGGTTCACAATACGCAAGCCGACAATTTAGACAGCTACTGACGCGGTACAAGGTAACAGGCAGCATGAGTAGAAAAGGTGATTGCTGGGACAATGCCGTTGTAGAGAGCTTCTTCGGCACATTAAAACAAGAGCGAGTGCAATGGCGTTACTACCAGAGTCGCCGCGCTGCTCAGCAGGATATCCTGCAATACATCACTATGTTTTATAACAGCCAAAGAATGCACTCATACCTGGATTACAAAAGTCCAAATCAATATGAGGCTGATATGGCTAACTTAGGAAAAGCTGCTTAACTGGGTTGTGTGAATTTGCTTGACCACGTCAGTCTTCAATTTCATGTTTAGATGAGCAGACTATATCAAACTTACCGGGGGGGACTGCTGGCTCTGGTGGAGGAAGCGGAAACTTAGGTGGAGGTTCAGGCAGCTCTGGCGGGGATGGAGGCTATTTAGTGCCGCCTTTTGATGGTGGAGAAGAATGGTGTTTTGTGCAAGAAGGTTACCCAACTTATTGTTGGATTGAATAAGGCTATTCCTTAACTTATTAGCCTAGTAGTAGAAATTATTTTCTGCCGCTAGGCTTTCCTTGTATTCTACTAAATAGGAGTAACATTCAAAATGAGACTTTTTTCTTTATTACTGTTTTCGATCTTTATGTTTTCGTGCTCGGATAGGCCAACGTTTGAGGGGCTAGTAAAAAATTATCAAGTCAATTCTGAAGTGTTTAGTGAGCTGACAGAAATGGCTTGCAAATTAGACAAGTCTGATACATTTAAAAGATACACACCAAGAAAAACCGGGCAGGAAAGTATAGTTGAATTGGATGTTTTGCTAAATAAGGTATCTGGAAAATATGTTGATTATAGATCAGGGAAAGACTCTCAATGCATTTTGGAAGTGTTAGTATATGCGGAAGGTTTTGCTGGTATGGGGAAAAAATATTCCTACACTTATCAAATTGATTCACCAAAAACATTTGATAAAAAAGTTCATGCTTACAATAACATTATTTCATCGGCAGAAAATACGTCTTTTGATATGCCTCTTATAGCAAGTAAAAAATTTGATGGTTGGTATTTTAGTTTTGTATATAATCATGAGTCTTAAACTATTTTCTTGCAGTTCTGTGCGAAACGATTTTAGGTTTACCCCCCCAATGTCACAAAACCATTTAATATTGCTAGTTACGCACTGCTTACCATGATGATTGCTCAAGTGTGCGACCTAGAGCCCGGTGATTTTATTCATACCCTTGGCGATGCACATTTGTATTCTAATCACCTCGAACAAGTAGAGCTTCAGCTTAGCCGTGAACCATTTGCACGGCCAACGATGGAAATTAACCCAGAAGTGAAAGATATTTTTGAGTTTAAATACGAAGACTTTGAGCTTAAAAACTATCAGTCTCACCCACATATAAAAGCCCCTGTCGCTATCTGAGGAGATATAATGAGTACTCCCATTTTGATCTGCGATGATTCCGGGTTTGCTCGGCGTCAAATGGCGCGCAGTATTCCAGACGGTTGGGATGTAGAGGTATCTTTTGCAGAGCATGGACAAGACGCGCTTAGCCAAATTCGAGAAGGAAAGGGCGACATTGTCTTTTTAGACTTGAATATGCCGGTAATGGATGGATATGAGACTATGGAGGTGATTCGCAAAGAAGATCTTCCGTGTCTTGTCATTGTGGTATCTGGCGATGTTCAAGAGAAAGCGCGTGAGCGTATGCTGTCGCTCGGCGCTATCGATTTTATTCGCAAGCCCATAGACAATGCCAAGCTCATGCACATCTTAGCTTCCTACGGCATTTATAGCGGTGACAGCTTGGCAACGGGTGGCACTAGCCAACAAAGTAGTGCTACGCCAGCCGCTGGCAATGCCATTGGAAACGCCATTGGGAATAGCGAAGACGCGGTCACCGAAGAAGAAAAGTTAGACGCCTATCGCGAGATGGTGAATGTCGCCATGGGGCGCGCAGGTGAAAACCTTGCCAAGTTATTAGGTGAGTTTATCGATTTACCTATTCCTAATGTTAACTTAATAGAAAGCAATGAGCTCTCAATGGCTGTTGCAGATATCAACAGAAACGATCGTGTTTCTGCAGTCTCTAAGGGCTTTGTTAGTGAAGGAATAAGCGGTGAAGCCTTGGTTATTTTTAACGATACAAAATCACAGAATATCGTTGAATTACTTAAATACGCGCCCTCCGCATCATCTGAAAATCTAGAGCTTGAGGCACTGATGGATGTGTCTAATATTCTCATTGGTGCTTGCTTAAATGGTTTGTCAGAGCAGTTGGCGGTGGCATTCAGTCATACTCACCCCGTATTATTAGGGCAACACCAAGGCCTTTCCACGCTTCTAAGTGAGAATGTGCATCAATGGGGCAAAGTTATGGCCGTTGAAATTGGCTATGCCATAAAAGCTAAGGACATCTCTTTTGATTTGTTACTGTTGTTTCCCGGCAATGCAATGAATCAAATTTACGCGCGATTAATGAACACCGACAGGGAGCGTCAATAGCGATGCATAGCAGTGTTACTCTTTCTTCCACGCCTAATGTTGTTGATGAATTACTAGACTCTATCGAAGTCGGTATTGTTATTCTCAACCAGCAGTTCGAAGTTGAGGTGTGGAATAAGTTTATGGCTAACCACAGCGGTAAACGAGCATCGTCGCTGTTGGGCACCTCATTATTTGAACACTTTCCTGAAATAGATAAGCAGTGGCTAACGGCAAAAGTAGACCCGGTCTTCAGTCTTAAAAGCCCTGTCTTTATTATTTGGGAGCAGCGTCCGTATTTATTCAAGTTTGGAAGTAGCAGACCGGTGACCAGCGCCGCGTCACATATGTACCAAAACGTGACCATGTTTCCTCTTGTTGGCGATAGCGGCAGTGTAGAAAATTTCTGTATTCTGGTTTACGACGTGACAGAGCAAGCGCTAGGCAAGCGCGGGATGGCAGAGCTTAATGAAGAGCTTAAAATTACCAGTAGGGTAGATGGGTTAACCGGTCTGTACAACAGACGCTATTGGCAAGAGCGGTTTGAAGAGCTTTATAAGCTCTCAAAACGCAGAAACAAGCCCAGTACCGCAATGATGTTAGATATCGATCATTTCAAACGGGTCAACGATACCTACGGTCACCAAGCGGGCGATAAGGTAATAAAAATGTTGGCAGCGCTTATTAAGCGCTGCGTAAGGGAAACTGACCTGGCAGGCCGTTACGGCGGCGAAGAGTTTGCCATCATACTTACCGATTCTACGCTTGAAAACGCCACGCGTGTTGCCGAGCGAATACGAGGGCTGGCCGAACTCCTTGAAGTAGAGCACGATGGGCAAACCATTACCTTCACCGTAAGCTTGGGGCTTGCACAGTTTGAGCAAAGCCTGAATAGCCCCATGGTATGGTTAGAACAAGCCGACCAAGCGCTATACCGTGCCAAAGAAAGCGGGCGTAACCAGTACTGCGTTCACGAGGTTGAGTTAGAATAAGTGTAATACTATGGCCGTCATGTTCTCGGCGCTAACGGATTTTGCACGTTTTTAATATGCTCTCGAATGCTGTAGAGGAACACCAAGCTTGGTATCACCATTACCGCCGTGAGTATAAAAAACAGACTCCAATTTCCGTTCAAACTGTCCACAACTATTCCGCTGCTAGAGGCGACAAATGTCCTTCCTGCCACACTTAAAGATGCCATTAGCGCGTATTGCGTGGCGCTAAAGGCGCGATTACACAGTAGCGATATAAACGCCACCATGGCTACCGTGCTCCAAGCCCCCGTAAAACCGTCTACAATCACGGTGAAGGCCAGTAATGAGGTAGAAGGGCCCGTTTGCGCTATTACTGCAAAAAGTAAATTAGACGCTGCCATAGCGATGCCAGCCACCATTAATCCGCGATAAATGCCATAGCGAATGTTTACAATTCCCCCTAACAGCGAAAATACAATAGTTACCCACCAATTCAGTAGTTTTGAGTAGGTAGCAATATCACTGTTGGTGAAGCCAATTTCTTTATAAAAAACAATGCTCATGCGCCCGAGAAAGGCTTCACCTATTTTGAAGAGAAAAATAAATAATAAGAAGGAAAGCGCTAGTTTCACTCCATTTCGAGCAAAAAACTCAGAAAATGGGCTTACTAATGTGCTCTTTAACCAGCGTGAAATTTTATCTTTGACGCCGGCCTTAGAGTCTACAGAGCCAGTGCCTGTTCCATTAGAATCTATGCGGTCAAAAAGTGCATCTCTGTCGATATCCGGCTCTCTGGCCAGTAACGTAGCTATAGCAAGCACGCCCATTAATACCCCTAGCAACAAATAAATGTTGGCCCAACTCCAATCAGTCAGATCTGCAAGGAAAAAAGGAATAGCACCCAAGCCGCCATAGCCTGTCCACCAACCTGCGGTTGCTACGGAAGAGGCTGCAGACATACCGTCTTTATCATCTTCGGCAATGCAGTCTATGCGAAAGCCATCAATAGCAATATCTTGAGTGGCTGAAAAAATGGCAGTGAAAAGCCCTACAAGCGCGATGTAAAAAAGATGAGACGAAGTGGTGAGTTGAGACATGGCTATGCAGCATGCAACGATGCCAATCTGCATGGAAAAAATCCAGCCTTTTCGCTGGCCTAAAATCGGTGGTTTTAGTCTATCCACCAGTGGAGACCACAAGAAGTTGATTGAGTAAGTGGCAAAGATAATGCCGAATAACCCAATGGCCGAGCGAGACAGACCGTCGTCTTTTAGCCAGGCTGACAGCACAGAGCCTATCATTATCCATGGAAAACCACTTGCAATACCAAAGCAAAAAATGCTTAAAAAGCGTTTGTCGTTATATGTTTTTATAGCGCCTAGCAAAATATTGCCCATCAGAGAGTCAAGTTGTGTATTGAGCCATGTAAAGGGGAAAATGGCAACACGTACAACCAATGACCTCTGTCAGAAAGCTGAAAACAGCGTCAGCACTTTTTATGGGTGGCAGTGTTTTTCTACAAAAAAGCTTCAGATAAAGGGTTTTTGAGGTTACTACTTTTTGCAAGTAACTGAGGATATGGAATTTACGAGTTTAAAGAGGCCCAAACTACAACAAGGTGTGCTATGGACTCATTGATGGCGATAAAAGAGTAGGGGTTAAGGTCGTATTCCAACGCAGTCTATAGGGCACTTTCCAGTGTTTTCTAAAAAGCTGACACAATGAGTGAGTTCATCAATCAATATCTGGTCACTTTTAAGTTTGTCGTCATTCCAGTAATGAATTTGATGCAGCACGTGCCAGAATACGCGCTCTTTTTCGGTGTAAGGTTGTGTGAGAGTACAGTCGACTTGCCCCCATTCTTCCATGCAGTCCCAAAAAAACAATTCGAGCTCTTCTACCGGCAAGCCTTCGTTCCAAAAAGCTTTTAGATAAAAACACAACTGTTTTGACTTGCTATCAACAAATTCTGTCACAGTCATAAGACCCCAACCGTTTTCTTACTACTGAGCGTATTATAGTTCATAACATTGCGACTGCTCTTAAACTCGAGTTACTTTTTGCGGAGATACCGATAGGTAATTGATCTGCGTATCAATTTAGACTAATGGTGAATGCAAAAAATTACCAGCCTAAATAGCGTGTCCAGCCAATGGTGTTATTTGCAACCAATTGAATGTGTGGGGTTTTTTGATTTTTATTTAGACTAAAGACTGAGTTGGATGAAGGGAGGATTATTTGTCGGTAATGTAGCTTTAGGCTAGTTTTTGCACGATTTCTGCGCATGACAACGGTATTGCTCTCCCAGTCACTAAGCCCTTCTATAGAAAGGTCTAAAACCGGGAACGTGCTGGCGGCTATAAGCTTACTTATACCTTTGTTAACAGTATGTTGAGGCCAGTACGGAGAAATGCTGATAAAGCTATCGGGTTCAAAGTCGCTATTTTTACTAGTAGCGTCTAAAAACGCTGCAGCAATCATTCCTTGAGCAATTACTAAGCGATAGCCTTGCACGTTCTGAAGCTTGTTGTTGAGCGCTAATAGCTGGGTTGAAAGCTGCTGAGTGGTGTCGTCAAAATCGAAATATTGGGTTAAATTTGTGCTTCGAGGGTGAATTGAAACGCTATCTGAGACAGAGCTATCCTCCTTATTCGACGTGCTTGATGCAGCGTCCGAGGGATCTGTGGCCGATGAGGACGCGCCAGTTGTTTCACTGGCCGTATCTTCAGACAATGGCATCATACTCATATTAAACGGGCTGATTACTACACGCCAGCCTTTCTGTGAAAGGTAATCTGCCAGCTCTTTGCTTTGTGCCAGCGAAAAATTAGACAAAAATGGCTCAACAAGAATAATTGCCACGCCTTGAGAAAGCGGCGTTTGCGATTCAACTTCAATAATTGGTGCGACTTGCTCGCCAACCATAAGTTCTTGTACTTCGCCTAGTGCAAAGCCATGACTGATATCAGTAAAGTAGTCTGCGCAGGCAGCAAAAGGCATTGCGCCTAGCGCTAGCAGAGACAACATGATAGCAGTGCACCTTTGCATAACTTTGGAACCTTTAAATTCAGCTTACTTGTCGAGAACTTTCGGTATCAGCTAGTATGTCTTCAATACTTACTGAATGGGTAATAGTATATCGGCAGCTACTCGGTAAAGTTTATCAAATCTGTGGGCTGCAGCGTTTCAGCCATTTCGCTTTCTGATGTTTGCGTTCATGAGTTATTTGGCGAGGTGCACCGAGGCAAAAGTAGTAAGCGGCGTCGGTTTAAAGTCGCTAAATGGGATGGTGCTTTGAAAATTCAGCCAGTTGTTCGACTTTGGGTGTTTCAGGCTTAAACTTTCTGCATGCAGCTGTAAACGGTTTGCCATCGACAATGCCCTGTCATGGGCATAAAGACGGTCTCCAAGTATTGGATGGCCAAGAGATAGCATATGCACCCTGAGTTGATGAGAGCGACCCGTAATGGGGCGAAGTGCCACTAGCGTAAACGGGCGATTTTCGCTGTCTGTAGAACGCGTTATTACATCATAGTGAGTTACTGAAGGTTTGCCGTACTCGTGATCAACCTTTTGTTTGGGCCTGTTAGGGTAATCAACAATTAGGGGCAAATCTATTTCGCTACTGTCTTTTTCAACGTGCCCGTAGACCCGGGCGAAGTAGCGCTTCTTCGTTTCCCGTAGCTCAAATTGCTTGCTAATAGCGCGATGGCTGAATTTTGTGAGCGCCATAACCATAATGCCCGACGTAGCCATGTCGAGCCTATGCACTACAGTCGCAGTAGGCAGAACTTTATTAACGCGGGTAATGAGTGCGTCTTTGTGGGCTTCAAGCCTGCCAGGTACACTCAGTAATCCGCTGGGTTTTAGTGCCACCACCATAAAATCATCTCTATACAAAAAATTGAGATAGGGGTGATATGGTGGGTTATAGACGAACGCTGGATTGGCCATTACGGGTTATTCACTATAATTCTAATAGCATCAAACTGCACATCTGCGCCCTGTATCACTTTATCAAGGGCGTTCATTTGCTGTTCAATAAACTCAATTTCGCTGTCGCGTACAGCCGGGTTGCGCTTTTGTAAGTCTTTTAACCGCTGAATTTCATCATTGAGCGTTGTATGCATAGTATTGAGCGCGTCGTGTAATTTTTGGTTAGCTTGCTGATGAGCTAGCGTGCGGGTTTTCTCAATCGCAATGCTAAGAGGTTGTTGTAGCGCCTTGAGCAGCTGAGCTGAAATCTTACGATTGACCTTACGCTTAACATCAAATGTTAAATCTACGGCATTGCCTTGTGCATCAAGACACACTCTTACCGGCGTTTGCGGTAAAAATCGACCGAGCTGCAATGCTTTTGGCGCTTGAGCATGAAGAACAAACAATGCCTCTATCCAATATGCCCCTTTGGGAAGCTCAGGGTCTGCAATAAAGGCCATGCTGCTTTTGCCGTGTACGTCAGTAAGCACGGCATCAATGGCGGTATGAACTAACGGGTGATCCCAGCTCAAAAATTGTACATTTTCCAACGTTGTTGCCACACGTCGCTTGTACGTTACTGTCATGCCTTCAGGATCTAAGCCTGGTAGCTGACTCACCATTTGTTCCGTTGGCATTAAAATAAAGCAGTCGTTGCCTTTTTCATCTTGCTGAACACCAATAGCGTCGAACACACGCCCCATGAATCGTGATAAATCCTGGTCGCTATCAAGTGCGATAATATCTTCGAGTAACTGCTCGACACGGCCTTCACCAGATGCATTAAGCTCTAGCAACCTATCTCTGCCCGCCTCAAGTTGAGCAACCAGCTGGCTGTTTAGCGTTACGCTCAAATTAATGAGCTCGTCGCGTACCGTCATGTCGCTAGGGTGCAAACATGCTTTCATTAATAGTGGTTTCACATCGTCAAACACGCCAGAGCCTGTGGGGCAGGTTTTTTCAAACGCGTTTAAGCCTTCGTGATACCAATCTAGCAACACATGCTGAGCACTTTTTGCCAGGTAAGGCACGTGGATATTCACTGTGTGAGTTTGTCCGATTCTATCTAAGCGACCTATACGCTGCTCAAGCAAGTCTGGTGTAATAGGCAAGTCAAACAAAACAAGATGATGGGCAAATTGGAAATTACGCCCTTCGCTGCCTATCTCACTACACAGCAAAATTTGTGCGCCTTCTTCCTCGTCGGCAAAGTAGTGCGCCGCTTTGTCGCGCTCAACAATACTCATGCCTTCGTGAAATACACTGTGTCGTATGCCGGTTTGCGTGCGAATGACTTCTCCTAGCTCTTGCGCAGTGCGAGCGCTGGCGCAAATCAGCAATATCTTTTCTGGTTTTATGTCCTGCATGAAGTCCATCAGCCAGTTCACGCGAGGGTCTAGCTTGGTCCAACTGTTCACTACACAAGGCGTGCGCTCCGGATAAAGAGCTACCAGCAAGTCATCGCTTTCAACGGCGGCTTCATACTCTTGTGGTAAGGCAAGTTCGTACGCCGAAAGTTTACGCTCGGGAAAACCTTCGATATTCGCTCTACGGTTTCTAAACAGCATACGTCCTGTACCGTGACAGTCGATAAGCTGGTGCAGTAAGGCGTGCCTGTTTTGTGAGGTGGATAAGTCACCCGCATGCTCCATAACCTCAGGCGCAAAATTGCATAGCGTTGTACGCTGTTTCTCATTTGGCTCGGCATCTGAAAGAAGTGGAGCTACGGCATCAGCAAGCTGGCTATATTGAGACTCTTCAGTTAAAAAGCTCTCATAACTGTGAAAGCGCGCAGGATCTAATAGACGCAGTCTGGCAAAGTGACTTTCGTGACCTAATTGGTCTGGTGTGGCCGTAAGCAGCAATACACCTGGTGTCTTATTAGCGAGTGCTTCTACGCAAAGATATTCTTGAGACGGTGCTTCTTGAGACCATGAAAGGTGATGCGCCTCATCTACAACCATCAAATCCCAAGTCGCATCTTCAACCTGCTGCTGACGTTTTTCACTTTTGCTTAAGAAGTCGATACTACACAATACTAGCTGTTCACTGTCGAAGGGATTAATACCTTCTTCATCTAAGGCTTCGCAGCGGCTTTCGTCAAAGATAGCAAACGCCAAGTTAACACGGCGCAACATTTCTACTAGCCACTGATGCATTAGCGAATCTGGCACTAAAATTAGAATACGAGATGCTCGTCCAGTTTTTATTTGCTGATGGATAATAAGCGCAGCTTCAATGGTTTTACCCAGCCCCACCTCATCGGCAAGCAGCACTCGCGGCGCATGACGGCTACCCACTTCAGAAGCAATATGTAATTGATGTGGAATAAGTGAAATACGCGCGCCAGCTACGCCAATTGTAGTCGAACGCTGATAGTCATACTGATAGCGTAAGGCGCTTTCTCGTAAATCAAACCATTTGGGGTGGTCTAGTTGTTGACTAAACAAGCGCTTTTCAGGTTGGTTAAGGCGAATATGATGGTCGAGCATAGTTTCAGGAAGTCGAGACTGAGCCTTGGTGTCTTCTCGTAAGCCGTGATAAATGAATACCCCTTGGCTCTCTTCCTTTTCAGTTACTGTCATTTCCCAGCCGTCTTGGCTCTTAACGGTATCGCCAATATCAAATATGAGTCGTGTTAAAGGCGCTTCTTGTTTGGTATACATGCGCGCTTCGCCAGTTGCTGGGTACAAAACTTCAACTGAACGAAAATCAACGCCAATAATGGCGCCTAATCCCAATTCGGTTTCCGTGTTGCTTAACCAACGCTGACCAATAGAAAATTGACTGTCTGAACTCATAAATCACCAACCTTTTTTGCGGGGGCGGTATTGTACGCATTGCGTTGTGATAAGTCATTAATACTAGGGTGTGTTGATCACTGCTGCACGAAATTTTCGGTAAATGAAGAAAATATCGCGCAATTTTGAGTCATTCTTTTAAAAATGCGAGAAGCCCGCGTTCATAGCGGCTTAAGTATTTCGTTTTTCTAGGTAAAGAGAGAGACTGTCGCCATGCCCTTTGAGTTTCCTCATCTTTTTTACATAAATCAATTAGCGCAGGGTGAACATAAGATTTACGGGCGATAGAGGGCGTGTTGCCTAGTTGCTTAGCGACGCTATCGAGCATAACCGTTAACGTAAGGTTTCCCCTAGCTTTCGCGAGTTGCTCAAATGCAATTGTGCTTGCTCGCCACGTTCTAAAGTGTTTGGCGCTAAACTCTTCTCCCATAATGCGCTGAATATAGTTATTCACTTCACTGGAGGTAACATTGATTCGCTCGCCATTACTGATGTATTGGAAAAGGTGCTGACCGGGAAGGTCTTGAAGCGCTTTAATCACTTGGCTTAGCACTCTATCCGTTATATTTACCTCTCGCTCCTTACCCGATTTTGCACGATACCTAAGCTGGATATTTTTACCAGTAAGCTTGGCGTGACGGTTTCGCAACGTAGTGGCGCCAAAACTCTTATTGAGTTTTACATTGCGTTCATTGCCAACCCTAAGCGCACCTAAGTCCATGAGCCTGACAATTGCCGCTACTGTGCGCTCAACGGTAAGTTCATCTCCCTGCAGATCAGATATCAGGCGAGCTCTTAACAAGGGAAGCTTGTTACCAAATACCGCGCAAGCCTCGTATTTTTTCTCTTCTTGTTGTGCTCTAAACTCTGGGTGATAACGGTATTGTTTACGGCCTTTACTGTCGATGCCTGTGGCAAGAATGTGGCCGTTTTCCTCTGGGCAAAACCAAGCGTCTTTATAAGCGGGAGGTAGCGCCAATGCGTTTAATCGATGGATAATCTTGTCATCTGTTATTCTGTTGCCAACCGGATCGAAATAAAGCCACGTATCGTTTTTACGCTTCCTAGTAATGCCGGGTAAGTTATCGTCAACATAAATCAATTCCATTTCAAGTTCACATCCTGTCCTGCTTATAGGCTGAGGCTGGCTGATTATCACCAGTTAACGCTATTCGTTTTTTATCTGGATGTTTTCCCACTGCGCTTTTGCTATAAGCTTGTTCAGCACAGTTTCTGTAAGCCAATTTTTTGTTCAATTACGTGTGTGTTGAAACGTTTACCGGCACTGTAAAGATTAAAAATGCACAGTTATTTTTCTATATCGCCAATTCTTACAAGGGCTCATATCGCAACTAAATGGAGAAAAAAATATAAAAACAGTGCGAATTCTCGATTTCTAGATTATGGTGGAATTAAGCGTTTGCACGATTTTGTTCTAGCCGTGCTAAAACGCGCGAGGCAGTTTATTTTTGACTGCTTCTCAGTCGACGCGATTAGGGGGATGGTCCTGTTTCGAACGACATCCTTCTAGTGGTGGAACTGTAGCTTGCTGGCCATGGTTTTCATTGGCTGGCTTGGCCATATTTTACGGAGTAAAGGATGCCAAGAAAAAACGCCACCGATACAAAAATATACGTCCTCGATACCAACATTTTGCTTCACGAACCTCATGCTTTTCTCTCTTTTAAAGAACACGACGTTGTCATTCCAATGACGGTGCTAGAGGAACTCGATTATATTAAAGACAGCAAAAAAGACGTTGCTCGCGACGCTCGAGTGTCAATTCGCTCCATGGAAGACCTTCTTCACGATGCCACACCAGAAGAGATGCTGGCAGGCGTATCAATGGAAGGATTAGGCGCAGGAGAT
This sequence comes from Alteromonas sp. MB-3u-76, assembly GCF_002831605.1. Taxonomy (NCBI): domain Bacteria; kingdom Pseudomonadati; phylum Pseudomonadota; class Gammaproteobacteria; order Alteromonadales; family Alteromonadaceae; genus Alteromonas; species Alteromonas sp. MB-3u-76. Next base: position 646,563 of record NZ_CP025115.1, read on the forward strand.
ACAGCGCCTTCTGGGAAGTTATCTATTTTTGCTGACTTAAATATGGTTGAAGCGCAGCAGGTTTTTACCAGCAATGAAAACGACAATCGTATTATCAATGTTGCGCTACATATTCAAAAAACCTTCGCTCCTCAAAAGGTAGTGCTGGTTACAAAAGATTTGAATATGCGTTTAAAAGCGAAGGGCGCTGGCCTTGCTCATGTCGAAGACTACCGTACCGATCAGCTAATCACCGATATTAAATATTTATCCCGAGGGTTTCATACCTTCGAGGGCAACTTTTGGGATAATGTGAAAAGTGTGGATAGCCGCACAGAGGGCCGAGACACCATACACACGGTGCCCAAGTCTATACTGCCCGAGGCTTACATTAATGAATTCTTGCTTGATGACAGCAAGGAGTTTGCCGGGCTTGTTGAAGAGATATCTGGCGACAATATAGAAGTGCTCGATTTAGGTTACGAGCGACTTATGAGCCGACATGCGTGGGGCATTACTCCTAAAAATATCGGTCAGGGTATGGCATTACACGCCTTGTTAGACCCTCATATTGATATGGTTATTCTTACTGGCCCTGCTGGAAGTGGTAAAACCCTGTTAGCGTTGGCTGCCGCTCTTGAAATGGTGGTAGAGCGCAACATGTACGACAAGATAATTGTAACCCGCAGCACGCCAGAAATTGCGGAATCGATTGGCTTTTTACCCGGTACGGAGGAAGAAAAAATGCTGCCCTGGCTGGCGGCTATCACTGATTCTTTGGAAGTGCTCCACAAGCACGATGAAAATACAAAGGGCTCGATGAATTACATTATGGAAAAAGCGAACATTCAGTATAAATCGGTGAATTTTATGCGTGGTCGCAGTATTCAAAACGCTATCGTTATACTTGATGAATCGCAAAACTTAACGGCATCTCAGCTGAAAACCATAATTACCCGCTGTGGCGAAGGTACCAAACTTATCGTAGGGGGCAACTTAGCGCAGATAGACAGCAACTATCTTAGTGCCGTTACTTCGGGGTTAACGTATTTGGTTGAGAAGTTTAAAGACTTCTCAGGCAGTGCCACTATCAACTTAGATGGCGTGGTAAGAAGTCGTCTAGCAAGCTTCGCCGAGGAAAATTTATAAGTTCTTTCGACCGATAGCGTTAAGTATTTCCCTCAATGGTCGCTATTTATGTGACCATTGCGGGCTTTCTTTATTTTACCAGCTCAATTTGAAACCTTCCCGTATCAATAAATTGCTTTGTACTCTCTGATACCTGACCAAACGGGATTTGCGCAGGGCCAGTGGGGTCGTAAAGCACGTATTTCTTACCTTCGAACTCAATAGTTTCATCGTCGACCATTGGCGTTAGAGCCACGCCTAAAAGCGCGTGGTTGGGGAGGAAAACAATGATCATATTTGTGGTGGGTAAAAACGCTCTCACCATAGAAGATGCCAAAACGGCTTTACTATCGCAGTCACCACTGTTTTGAAGCAATAAACCTATCGGCGGAACAAACCCGGAACCGTTGCTTGCAACTCTATCTTCCATGGCATTGTAGGGAATACTTTGGATCCAACTTAGCAGCAGGGCAAAGTAATCTCGCGAATTAGATTGAGGGGCTAATTTTTCATAAAACGCCTGAGATACTGGCACCATAGGTTTAACCGACTCATTTATATAACGAAGGTGATCGGGTTTTACCGCGCGCTGATTAAAGATTGTGGAGAAGCGAGTGTAGTAATGTTCATCTAAATAGGTGTTAAATGCAGTTTGCTGCACGGTTTGAAGGCTCTCTAGCACCTCGGCTGCCTTTTCCTCGCTTGGTGACGTAACCTTAATATCAATACCGTCCTGCTGACGTTTAAGACTTACTTTGGCCTCTTTAGGGTTAAGCTTTTGAGATTCTTTTAATAGCGCCACCATGACATAGCGCTGGGCTATTTTAGGTTTGTAATTCGGTTGAAGCGTGGGGTTTTGTTTAATTGTCTCTCGTGGCAACTCAAAACTCACCGAATGAACCACTTGCTTGCTATCTGTCCATTGGTAGTTGAATGTAACGCTATCGCCGTTATTGGAAGTGGCAAAGTTGAGTTGTTCTGCACTAACCTTAACATTGATGCACAAGCTTGTTGCCACAGCTATGACCAATGCAGCCAATGATGTCACAAGCCCTCGTGATAGTTTAACGGCGGTGCGTTCGCGCATAGTGGTTTACCAACATTTTTCTATACAAAGCCAATTTACTGAGCAGGAAAGCTCTCTTCCCTGCCGTTTGAGTATGTTCTTTGTATAAAAATATTCAAGGTAGAATTTAGCTTAGCTACTGTTGAAACCAGTTTAACTCATTATGCAAACTTACAACGGTACCAACTATCACCAAGGTGGGCGGCTTAAGCTGCGCCTTTTCTTGCTTCTCGCATATATCGGATAGTGTACCGATAAGTACTCTCTGAGCATCTGTGGTAGCTTGCTGTACTAGTGCAATGGGTGTGGTTTCTGGTAAGCCGTGCTGAATGAGCTTTTCGCAGATTACCGGCAGCCCAGTAAGCCCCATGTAAAAAACAGCCGTTTGATTTTGGTGTGCTAATGCGGACCAATTTAAATCGATGGTACCGTTTCGCAAGTGACCTGTAGCAAACACTACCGATTGAGCGTGGTCGCGGTGAGTAAGCGGTATTCCCGCATAGCTTGATGCGCCACTGGCGGCGGTAATGCCAGGTACCACCTGAAATTCAATACCGTGCTGAATGAGAGTTTGAATTTCTTCGCCGCCTCGTCCAAAAATAAACGGGTCTCCGCCTTTTAACCTTACAACGCGATTTCCTTTTTTCGCTTCATCAACCATGAGCTGATTAATATCATCTTGAGGCAGTGTGTGGTTACTCATGGCTTTACCCACATAAATCTTTTCGGCATCCCGTCGCACTAATTCTAAAATTTGAGGGGAGACCAAGCGGTCGTAAACAACCACGTCGGCTTTTTGCATTAAGCGCAATGCGCGAAAGGTGAGTAGATCTGGGTCGCCTGGACCTGCACCCACAAGATACACTTGCCCTTTGACTTCTTTGTTTTCTGCCGCCGCTTGGAGGGCTATGTCGAAAGCTTTGTCTGCTTTCTCGTCTTGCCCTTTTTCAACCATCTCAGCAATGTCGCCGTCGAGTACATCTTCCCAGAAGTAGCGTCTGGCAGTCACACCATTGAGAGCCTGTTTTACTTTATCTCTAAACTTCTCAGAGAATGCGCCAAGCCTGCTGAGGTTGGCGGGCAGTACGGTTTCTAGCTTCTGACGTAAATAGCGGAGCAATACGGGGGCCACGCCACCGCTACTCATAGCAATAATTATAGGGGAACGATCGACAATAGAAGGCGTAATAAATTGGCATAACGGCGTATTGTCTACAACGTTAACCAACACTTTTTGGGCGCGACCTAAATCGTGAATATATTGGTTAACTTCAGGTTTATCGGTAGCAATAAACACCATGTCTTTATGTGCTAAATCGCTATCGATAAACTCTCTTTCGATAAGAGTAACTTTATCGTTTTTCGCCAACGCTTTTACCGTGTCACACACCCAAGGGGCCACCACGGTAATGGTGGCGGGGGTCTTCATAATAAGCTCGAGCTTTCGAGCCCCCACTTCACCTGCACCTACAATAAGGCAGTTAAGCGAGCGAGCGTCTAAAAATAAGGGAAAGTAATCCATAGGGAGCACATAAAAAAAAAGAACTGACGCTATTTTGCGCCAATTCTTCTTTTTTAGAAACAACGAAAACAGCCTTCATATTACATATTGATATATAAAGGCGTTTATAGTTGTTTTTTAGTTCTTACGCTTACGGTTATCACGATTACCGCGATCTTCTCGAGGTGCTCGATTTGGTCTTTCACCGCGATTTTCACGTTTTGGTGGTGGTGTATCCGACCATTCACGCAGATTTAAGCGCTGACCTGCAACACGAGTTGCTTGAAGCGTAGAGTGAGTTTCCTTCGGCATACCCTCAGGCAAATCTACCGTGCTGAAGTTGTCATATATCTCGATAGCACCAATGTTCTTCGAGTTAATGTTAGCTTCGTTTGCAATGGCGCCAACGATGTTACCCGGCTTAGCACCGTGCACATGGCCAACTTCAATGCGAAAACGCTGCATACCTTCGTCTGGCTTGCGATTGCCACGAGGCGCTCTTGGCTTTCTATCTCTGCTCTCACGGCCACCACGGTCATTGCGCTCACGACTATCGCGAGGCGGCTTGCTGTTAAGGTCTGGACGATCGCCTTCTTTAAGCATCAATGGCTCGTCGCCTTGAGCAATTTTGATCATTGCTGCAAGAAGTACTTCTGGAGAAGCTTCGTTCTCATCTTTGATCATTTCGACAATTGGCATCAAAGATTCAATACTATCGTCTTGCGTTGCCTCCATTACCGACTGCTTAAAGCGCGTTAAACGGGTCTGGTTTATTTCGCTAATTGAAGGAATAGGCATTGCTTCAATAGCCTGCTTAGTTGTTTTCTCAATTGAGAATAACAAACGCTTTTCGCGGTGAGAAATAAACAGTATCGCATCACCCTGACGACCGGCACGGCCTGTACGACCAATACGGTGAACATACGATTCACTGTCATAGGGTATGTCGTAGTTGATAACGTGACTCACACGCTCAACGTCAAGACCACGAGCAACAACATCTGTTGCTACTAAAATGTCGATATTACCTTGCTTAAGCTTATCAACCGTGCGCTCACGGGCAGATTGTGGAATATCACCATTTAGCGGTTCTACATCAAATCCGCGTGCTGAAAGCTTGTCTGCTAGTTCTACCGTTGCCGTTTTGGTTCTAACGAAAATGATCATGCCGTCGAACTTTTCGACTTCCATAATACGCGTTAGTGCCTCAAGCTTGTGATGAGGTGCAATTTGGCAGTAGCGCTGGCGAATGGTGCTAGCAGTACTTACCTTAGACGCAATCTTTACGTGCTTAGGATCGTTAAGATAACGCTGTGTTATCTTCTTAATTGGACCAGGCATTGTTGCTGAGAATAACGCCGTCTGACGTTCAGCTGGTGCATGGCTTAGAATAAGCTCTACATCATCAATAAAGCCCATGCGAAGCATTTCATCAGCTTCGTCAAGCACAAGGAATTTAAGTTCGCTTAAATCCAATGTTTTGCGCTTAATATGGTCAATGATACGGCCTGGTGTACCTACCACAACCTGAACGCCGCGTTTTAGCTGACGAATTTGGTTATCGTAAGATTGACCGCCATATACTGGAAGTACTTTAATTTTTTGACTAAAGCTCGCATAAACCTGAAATGCCTCTGCAACCTGAATTGCTAATTCACGAGTTGGGGCTAATACCAGTAATTGCGGCTTACGTTGTTCAGGATCGATATTTGCCAACATGGGCAGGGCAAACGCAGCGGTTTTTCCTGTCCCTGTCTGTGCCTGACCGAGTAAATCGTGACCTTCAAGCAAAAGTGGAATACTCTCAGCTTGGATAGATGACGGTTTCTCGTAGCCAACTTTTTCAAGGGCTTGTAAGATAGGTTCTGGTAAATTTAGGTCTTTAAATGTCATGTCGACAGTTGTTGTCATTAAGGGTCCTGATGTTAAAAGTAAGGAGGGTGCGGCATACGTGAGTAACGCCTAAAAACGTTGAAGTGTGCCTGCAGTATTGCTAAAAAACGTATTATATTCGAATAATGGGCAGGTTGCCATGAAATTGCACAATAATGCTGAATTAATAACCAGTTTTTGGAAGTGGCTTACACTTAGTAGCTAAATAGAAGCCAAAATTTTCGAGACAGAGCAGGGAATTACAATGAGTAAGAACAATTCAAATAAAATCTTTAAACGCTCTACGGTGGCAGTATTGCTACTGACAGCTCTTTTGTCTGGGTGCAGCGAAAAATCTATGGAAAGTCATTTAGCCGACGCCCGTAATTATGTCTTAGAGCAGCAGCCCGACGCAGCAGTAGTTGAATATAAGAACGCAATACAGAAATCTCCAAATGCCCCAGAGCCTAGATTCGAGCTTGGAAAGCTGTATTTAGAAACAAATAATTTTGTTGCGGCAGAAAAAGAATTGAATAAGGCGCTGGAGTTAGGCCATGCCGCAGGTGAAGTTATTCCTCTTCTATCAAAAGCCTACCAGCAGTCGGGAGCCGAAAACGCGCTGTCTGAAGTGGATTATCGCGCTCAGGGAATGACAGCGGTTGAATCGGCAGAGGTGGGCTTTTATAAACTGCAGGCGCTCATGCAGTTAGATAAGCGCGAAGAAGCAGAAGCACTTATTGCCGACTTAACCACACTTGACACCAGCTCGGTGTATAAAGGCTTAATCGACAGCTATGTGTTTGTTTTAAACAACGATGCAGAAGCTGCCATTGCGGCAACAGAAGCACTGCGAGAGCAAGCTCCAACCAATAAAGATGTTTTGCAGCAGCTTGCCAAACTGTATTTACAAAACGGTACGCCTGAGAAGGCCGCGGTAGTTTATGGGGACTATATAAAAAGTTACCCAAACGATACGGCAAGTAAGTTTGCTTATGCCGCATTACTGATTGAACTGCGAGCCCTTGACACCGCCGAACCTATTGTAGAGGAGCTGTTGGCGCTTAATGATACACACCCATTGCTAAACACGTTCAAGGGAATTATTGAGTCTGCCAAAGGCAATTATGCCCAGGCGCTAGAGCGATTAGAAATTGCGGTACAAAATGGCAGAAGTGACCAAGTTGTTCGTTTAATTGCAGGTTTTAGTGCCTATCAAATACAAGATTTTGAGTCGGCTCAACGTCATCTCACTATGATTGCGTCTAGTTTACCCGATAATCATCCAGGCCTTCGTATGCTGGCAGACAGCATGCTGCAACTCGGTGAAAACGATAACGCACTCGAAATTTTAGAGCGGGTGGAAGGTGAAGCGGCATCCGATGCGGCTCTGTTTTCAAAGGCAAGTTATCAATTGCTAATAGACGGTAACGTCGTGGGCGCTAAGCAAATGGTCGAGCGTTCAGAAGAAATCAGTACGTCTGCCGAGGATCTTGCGCGTTTAGGCGTACTTCAGCTGTCGCTTAACGATGTAGCTGGGCTGGTGAATTTAGAAGAGGCAGTAAATCAGGCGCCTGAATCGGCAACCACTCAAAGCACCCTAGTTCGTGCCTATATTGCAACTAACCAGCTCGATAAAGCCAAAGATGCCTCTAGTAATTGGCTTGAGCAGTCTCCTAACGATGCTACACCTCTTGTTTACTTAGGTGCCATTGCTACAGCGCAGGGCGAGTTTGACAAAGCGGCCGCTTATTTTGACGACGCCAGTACTCGTGAAGGTGCAGAGAATGAGCTAGTTTATGCCCGTACGCAGCTGCTTATCGCACAAGATGACAACGAGTCTGCTACTGCGTTTATACGCGCCTTTATCGATGAAAATCCAAACGATATTAGGGCACTTACTATGTGGTATGCGCTTGCTGCACAAAACGATGCAGTGGCTCCGGTGGTAAGTCACGTTGAAGCGCAGCTAGATAGTGCTCCAGATGCCATCGAAATGCGCTTGTTATTGGCTAGGCTATATGCCTTTGACAACGCCATTGATAAAACGGTAGCGCTGCTGGCTGACGTTGAAGGGGATAAAGAAACGCCCATGGCGTTTTGGAATATTAAAGGTCAGGCACTGATTGCAGCTAACAACGTGAAAAATGCAGAAACCTTTTTTGATCGCTGGTTGTCATTCTATCCACAAGACAAAAATGCGGTGTTAGGCAAGCTGCTTATTCTCGACTCGCAAAAGCAGTTTACCCAAGGCGTGGCGCTAACAAGCAGAGTATTAGACAAGCGTCCAGATGCGCAAATTAGTCTATTGAAAGCCTACTTTCATAGCCGCATTGGTCAAAGCAAGCCAGCGTGGAGCATTATTAATAACAGCGCAGATAGCGTAAAAGAGCTGCCGTTTGTACGCGGCATTATTGCGCGCTTACACCTTATTGATAATGCACCTGCTGAAGCGGTAGAGCATGCAGAGGCAGCTTATGATGCTACGTCTAACTCAGACAACGCGCTGCTGCTGGTAGCAGCGTATGAAATGTCGGGTAAGGCCGAGCAGGCATTTAAGTTTCTAGAAAAACATGTAGCTGAAAACAGTAAAGACGTATCGAGCAGTATGCTGTTAGCCGAGCGCCAGATTCGCCAAGATAGAGCGGCGGCACTAGCAACGTATGAAGCCATTTTGACGCAAACGCCGGATAACTTTGTCGCCCTGAATAACTTGGCGTATTTAGCTTTCGAAGATAATAACTTAGTACAGGCCGAAACGTTAGCTAAACGAGCTGTAGCCTTACGTAGCGATAATGCCGATGCCGTAGATACGCTGGCACAAATTTATATAGCAAAAGGCGATAATGAAGCAGCCTTTTCGTTATATGAAGAAATAGCCACCCGCGATATTCCTAATGAAGAGGTGTATCTGAACCATGTGGAGCTTCTTGTGGAGCTGGATAAAACGGCCTTAGCTAAGCGCAGATTGCAAGCGCGTGAGTTCACACGTGACGACTTAAAGCAAAAAGCAGCTGAGCTGAGAAAAGCGCTTGGTATTGCCAGCAATGGCTAAGATGGGCAGAAAAGTATAAGCACTGCTATTTCTGTAACGCGTAAAAAGCCACTTCAGTTGAAGTGGCTTTTTATTTTTAACCGAATCATTAGCGAATAATGGCTATTATTCCGAGCGATTTAACCGCGCTTTTATATCATTAAGTTCGGCCATTACATCTCTTAGTGTTGGTTCTACATTACCCTGAGCTTTTAGCTCGGCGAGCAGCTCTGCTTGTTTTTCTGCCCGTGCTTTTTCGTTCTCACGCTCCATTACGTTTACTACGATACCAATGACCATGTTAAGAAATGCGAAGGCCGTGAAGAAGATAAACGTAAGATAGTATATCCAGCTTAGCGGGTATTCCTCTTGCGTTTCGTACATTACATCAGTCCAATCTTCAAACGTCATTACTCTAAACAACGTGAGCATGGATATCGTAATATCACCCCATAAAACAGGGTTAATGTTTTCAAATAACGTACTGCCAACAGCTGCGTAAATATAAAAAATGATAAACATAAGCAGCATAACGTAGCCAAGCTGAGGTAGCGCTTTTACCAGAGACACCAGCAAAATGCGCAGCTCTGGAATGATGGATATCATCCTAAGTACCCTAAACACCCTGACTAAACGTGCAATAAGTGCAAGCTCTGCGTCATCAGCGGGAATAAGACTTATCACCACAATCAGCGTATCGAACCAATTCCAAAAGCTTTTAAAAAAGTGCAGTTTTCGCTTTTCTGCCAGAAAGCGAATAGATATTTCGGTAAGAAAGAAAGCGCTAATAAACCAGTCTAGAAACACCGTAAGCGAGACCATACCGTTGGGTAATTCATAAGTTTTTGCGCCAACGAGCAGCGCAGAAACCACAATGACGCTTACCACAAATATCTCAAACCATTTATTGGCTCGAATGCGTTCAAATTTATTCTGTAGTGCAGAAGCTTGCATCTTTTTAAATCACTCTATATCGAACAATGATTAAGGACGTTCAGGTCGGGTACTAGCACAGCTGCTTAATAGCACGGCTAATTAGGCTGCAGCTGAGGCGGCAGTATGATGGATGATGAGATAGGTGCTATGCAAGCAAAATCAACCTGCCACATAGTATTTGAGGAGACATTAGGGGCATTAAAAAAGGGCAGCAAAAAATGCTGCCCTTTAGGTTCTGCTCGTTACAGCATTAGCTATATTAGCTGTCTGATGACATGTCCACAGGCTTAAGGCCGCGGTTAATCATTTCTACATCTTCTGCTGTTAACGTTCCAGCTGCCTGCTTGAGCGTAATGACTGACTGTACAAAATCGTAGCGTGCGCCAGCCAAGTTACGCTGTGCATCAAACAAGTTACGAGTACTGTCTAGTACGTCAACAACCGTACGTGTACCTACATCAAACCCAGCTTCTGTAGCTTTTAATGCGCTATCTGCTGAAACAACAGACTGCTCTAAGGCACGAATAGTAGATATGGCTGCTTTTACGTTGTTGAATGAACTGCGCACCGACTGCACGGTTTGACGGTAAGTCTGCTCTGTCGCTTGACTCGCTGCAACGTAGTTAAATTTAGCCTGGTCTGTTTGAGAGGTCACTCGTGAGCCTTGGTAAATAGGTACGTTAAGCGACACATTGATAGATTGGCTGTTTAAGTACGGCGTTTCAAACTGCACTACCAGGTATTCAATGTCATCTTTACTTCTTGTGGCGTTCGCTGATAGCGAGAGCGTTGGAAGGTGCCCTGAGCGCGCAATAGAAATGTCTTCTTTTGCAATATCCATAGCGAAGCGATTTACAAGCAACGCAAGGTTTTTCTCTTCAGCCGTTTCTAACCAAGTAGTCACGTCTGCCGGCGTTGGCATGGAGGCAGAAAAACTCTCTGTATTCAGGCCAAACAGCTTGTCGTGGTATTTACCGGTGATGACGCGAAGAGCTTCTAGTGCAAATTCAAGTTCGTTTTTAGCCTGAATTTCCTGCGCTACTGTGCGATCGAAATTAGCTTGCGCCTCGTGTACGTCAGTAATGGCGGTAAGCCCTACTTCAAAACGCTGACGAGTTTGTTCTAACTGACGCTTAATAGCGCGTTTTTCAGCACCAACAAATTCAACATTATCTCTGGCGCGAAGCACGTCAAAATAAGCGGTGACTGTGCGTACAATAACGTCTTGAATACTGGAGGCAAGCTGTGCATCACTTTGTTCCGCTACTTTTTCAGCGCGGTTTAAGCCAAGCCAGTTTGCATGGTCGTAAAGCGACATCGACATTTGTAGACCATAGCTATAGCTATCCACGCCGGTTTCAAATACAACAATTTGTAAATCTTCGGCGTTCGAACCTAAGGTTTGTGCACGCTCAGAGGTTGAGGTGTTGTAGGCTACTGAGCCTGAAATTTGAGGAAGAAGATTAGCTCTGCTAATGCTTATTCCTTCGAACGCTGCATTGCGTTGCGCTTTCGCTTGGTTTACCAGCGGGTCGTTGGCGAGTGCTTGTTGATAAACCTGCATTAGGTCATCAGCGATCGCGCCCGTGGTTATCGACATGCCGATTACCAGCGATAGAAGTGTTCGTTTCATGCTTACGTCTTCCTGTAGTGTTCGAGTTGTGTCGGCTTACTGTGTTCACTGTAAAGTATCGCACCGACCTGTTAAAACCAAGTGTATGAAAAATCAACCACAAACCGAAAGTCCAAACTCGTAACAGTATTGCTTTAACTGTAACAGAATATGTGATCTACCCACGCTCATTATTTTTATATAAACGACTTGTAACTTGAGTTTTCTGTTATTTGTACATTTAAAATACGGCGTTTATCACGCGTATACATGTGAAGTGTGCAAATGTAGACTACATGATAAATCTATTTGAACCATAAGTGTCAGCAAATGAGCAAAGAAATCCTTTCGTTTACCTCAAATGACGTTGAAATTACCGAAGTTAGTCCTGTTTACCGCGGTTTTTTCACCATGAATCGATACATTTTTCGTCATAAATGCTTCAATGGCGACTGGAGCGATTTAGTTAGCCGCGAAATTTTTGAACGTGGTCATGCCGTAGGTGTGTTGCCTTACGACCCAATAACGCAAGAGTTTGTACTTATTGAGCAAGTGAGAATTGGGGCATTACCTACATCTTCAAGCCCTTGGTTAATAGAAATTATTGCTGGCATGATTGACGAAGGCGAAACAGAAGAAAATGTTTGCCACCGAGAATCCATGGAAGAAGCAGGCATTGAGCTAGAACAGCTGACAAAAGCGTTAAGTTATCTGTCGAGCCCAGGTGGTACAACAGAAAGATTACATATTTTTATAGCGAAGACAGATGCGACTAAGGCGCATGGTATACACGGCTTAGAAACTGAGTCTGAAGATATCAAGGTGCATCGCGTGAAAGAAAATACAGCCCTTGAATGGCTGGAAAATGGTCGCATAGACAACGCAGCGGCCTTAATTGCGCTACAATGGTTTTTTATGCATAAAACTCAACTTTTGGAGCAGTGGAAAACACCGTGACTTATCGTACACCGCGAAAATACATACCTCACTTACCTACCATGCAGGCTGTGTGTGAGGTGAATTATGCGCACCTTTTGCGTATTTTGCCCGATTGCGACACGGAAGATTTAAGCTACCGCTTCTCTATTGGAAAACATTTAGCGTATGAAATAAAAATTGTTGAGTCATCTCGCTACACCAGCTCGTTAAGTATCAAGCAAACCACAAAGGACATGCCGGATTACCTAACCCCGTCAATGACAGTGCGCTTGTACCACGATGCCAGACTGGCTGAAGTGATTAACAGCCAAAATACGGGAGCGCTAGAGCCTTCCTATGAGTATCCGAACCTCAAAATGCGCCAGCGAAACGAGAAACAGATGGTGAATATATTTCTTGCTGAGTGGCTTAACTTCTGTCTACAGCAAACGCCGCGAGTCACATCTGAAGCGTGAAAACGATAATACAGATTAGCGATTGTCACTTGCTAAGAGAAAAAGAGAGAAAAGGATACGCAAATCTGGCGCCTTACTACTCTCTAGAGCAGGTGCTTATCTCACTGGATACACATGCTGATTGTATGCTTATCACCGGCGACATTAGTGGTGATGATTCGCAGGGCAGCTACGACCATTTCCTACAACTTATGGAAAAGTATGTCGACATTCCTTGGTATGTTATACCTGGAAATCACGATAACAATTCCCACTTCGACTGGACCTTCAAAAACCAAAGGTTAGATGCTAACTCACCACTTGAACTGGGGGATTGGTGCATTCACGGTTTAGATACAAGGCCAAAAGTAAATGCAGTAGGTGCGCAGGGAGAAATAGACTTTGCGCATGTAGAGCAAGTTCACTCTGGCGTTACCCAAAATGCTCATAAGTACCATCTGCTAGCTTTACACCATCATATTTTGCCTTCAAACAGTTGGATGGATAAACATAATTTAGTAAACGCAGAGGACTTTATTCAATGGTTAGAGGATGTGAAGGGTATTGCGAACGTGATACACGGTCATGTGCATTCAAGCTTGCGTCAATGTGTAGGTAAACGTCGCATAAACAGCTACGGCTGTCCGTCTACCTGTTGGCAATGGGAGATGCAGCCAGACTTTGCCGTAAGCAATGAACCGCCGGGTTACCAAGTCATAGAACTTCACGATAATGGTCATGCAGAAGTGACGGTTAAAAGAATAAACTAACAATAGCAATTACAGAGATTCCACATGCACCATCTTTTATATCTTCACGGTTTTCTAAGTTCGCCAACCTCCGTGAAAGCACAGGCAACGAAAAACTATTTTGCCAAGCACCATCCTGAGGATACTCTGCACATACCTGAACTATCGAATTTCCCCAGTAAAGTAGAGGCCCAGTTAGTAGAACTCATTGAGAACAATCCTGAGTTGCTTGAAGGAGGGCTTAAGGTTATTGGTAGTTCTATGGGGGGGTACTTATCAACATTTCTTATCGAAAAATACTCAGGTAAAGCGGTACTCATTAACCCCGCCGTACGCCCTTACGAGTTGCTGCAACAATTTATTGGCCCCCATGTGAATCCGTATAGTGGTGAGAAATTTAGTATTGAGCTCACGGATATTGATATTATAAAAGCCCTTGATACTGATGCACTCAATAATGACAAAGCGTATAAGGTGCTTCTCCAAACTAATGATGAAACCCTCGACTATCGCTTGGCTGCGGCTAAATATGCGCTAAGTGATTTAGTGATAGAGGAGGGGGGCGATCACAGTTTTGTAGGCTATGAAAATCATTTGCCGGCCATAGCCGAGTTTCTGCTTGATTAAACTGTGTCTGCGGGTGGCAAAAAGGCAATAGCCTATTACGCAGCTACTATTGAAACTGCAGGATTGAATTGGCAGGATTGAATTGCCAGGGTTAAATCGCCCTGATAACATCTTTTTACCTTGCGTTGCAGGAGAACTCTGCGTACGTTTACTCATGTTTCTGGCTTGAATAATAACCATAACTATGTCAAATCAATATAATTCAGACGCTATCGAGGTTCTCAATGGCCTCGACCCAGTAAAACGCCGCCCGGGTATGTACACCGATACCACCCGCCCGAATCACTTGGGGCAAGAGGTTATCGATAATAGTGTGGATGAGGCGCTGGCCGGTCACGCATCGAATATTAAAGTAATACTGCACGAAGACCAGTCGTTAGAAGTCATTGATGATGGCCGTGGAATGCCTGTAGATATTCATCCCGAGGAAGGTATTTCTGGGGTGGAGCTTATATTGTGTAAGCTGCATGCTGGTGGCAAGTTTTCAAATAAGAATTATGCATTTTCCGGTGGTCTACACGGCGTGGGTATTTCTGTGGTTAACGCATTGTCCCACCGTGTGGAAGTCACTATTCGCCGCGACAGTAATGTGTACCAAATTGCCTTTGAAAACGGCGACAAAGTCGAAGATCTTCAAGTTATAGACAGTTGTGGCAAACGCAATACGGGTACCCGTGTTCATTTTTGGCCAGACCCTCAATACTTTGATTCTGCCAAGTTCTCGGTAAGCAGGCTGCTGCATAATTTGCGGGCAAAAGCCGTGCTAAGCCCAGGCTTGCGCATTCGCTTTGACAACAAAATTTCAAAAGAAAGCCAGGAATGGTACTACGAAGATGGTTTGAAAGATTATTTGTATCAAGCGGTAGCAGAATACGAAACCCTACCGGTAGATACCCCGTTTGTGGGAAGCTTTAGCGGAAATACTGAAGGCGCAGACTGGGCCGTAATGTGGTTGCCTGAGGGCGGTGAGTTGGTTACGGAAAGCTATGTAAACCTCATTCCCACAGCTCAGGGCGGTACGCACGTAAATGGTATGCGCCAAGGCCTGTTAGAGTCTATGCGTGAATTTTGTGAGTTTAGAAACTTAATGCCTCGAGGCGTTAAACTTTCTCCCGACGATATTTGGGATAGGTGTGCCTACATTCTATCTACCAAAATGCAGGACCCACAATTTGCTGGTCAAACTAAAGAGCGTTTGTCCTCTCGTCAGTCGAGTGCGTTTGTATCAGGCGTGGTAAAAGACGCTTTCAGTCTATGGTTAAATCAGCATACTGAAATAGCCGAAGCACTGGCCGAAATGTGTATAAACAATGCTCAGCGCCGACTGCGTCAAACCAAAAAAGTTGCCCGTAAAAAAGTAACGCAGGGCCCGGCCTTACCCGGAAAACTCACCGACTGCTCCTCGCAAGATATTAGCTATTCAGAGCTGTTCTTGGTGGAAGGTGACTCGGCGGGTGGCTCAGCTAAACAAGCTAGAGACAGAGAGTTTCAAGCTATTATGCCCCTTAGAGGTAAAATTCTTAACAGCTGGGAAGTAGACTCTTCTCAAGTTCTGGCCTCACAGGAAATCCACGATATCTCGGTAGCGTTAGGCATTGATCCAGATTCTACCGACTTGTCTGGTTTGCGGTATGGCAAAATTTGTATTCTCGCCGATGCTGACTCGGATGGTTTGCACATTGCTACCCTATTGTGTGCTTTGTTTGTTCGCCACTTTAGAACCCTTGTTAACGAAGGCCATGTGTATGTGGCAATGCCACCACTATTTAGAATAGATGTTGGCAAAGAAGTATTTTATGCGTTAGATGAAAGTGAAAAGCAGGGCATTCTTGACCGCATAGAGGCAGAGAAAAAACGGGGTAAGGTGAACGTGCAGCGCTTTAAAGGTCTTGGTGAAATGAATCCTCTACAGCTTCGTGAAACCACTATGGATCCAAATACTCGCCGTTTGGTTCAGCTAACTATTGAAGATGCTGAAGATATGATGGAGTTAATGGATATGCTGCTGGCTAAAAAGCGTTCTGGCGATCGCAAAACTTGGCTAGAGAGTAAAGGGAATATGGCTGAGGTTGTGCTTTAAACAGGCGCAGCACATTCAAGGCGCAAAAAGAAAAACAGAGAAAAAACATTTTTTAAAAAATTTTAATTCTTTGCATCTAGTTTAACGTCTCATGCGTTTGGCTTTTTGAACAGGACGTAAGTTGTATCGCGTCACTTCTATCAAAAAGAAAACGGAGACGATGATGGATTTATCAAAAACATCACAACGCAACATCAAGTTATCTCTACTAGCAACAGCAATTGTTTTTTCTCTTTCAGCCTGTAACGGTGACGATGGCGTTGACGGTGTAAATGGCGTAGACGGAGCTGACGGCGCAGACGGACAAGTCGGTGCACCAGGACAAGATGGAAGCCCAGGTTTTCCTTCCGCTACTTTTTTAGTAGCCAACAACGGCGATAGCAATCGCAACACGGTATCGGTGGTCGATCAAAACGCCAACGTTCTCGATACCTTATCTACCGGTGCTAATGAAGGTCTGGTACTAAGCCAGAGCAACACCTTTATTCAAGCTGGCGATAGTGACTTACCTCTTATTCGTTCATTTTGTTCTTTTTCAGCTAACGATGACTACAATGCCAATTTTGGTCACGATATTACCGGGTCAGCTTCGGGATTAGTGAATCCTAAAGGAATTGTATTTGCCGAAGAAGCCGGTCTTATCATGGCTGCTGATTTCAACGGTCAGCGAGTAACAGTATTTAGTGGACAAGCGGCGGGCAATGTAGCGCCCATTGCCGAATTGGTTACCTCTGCGCCACCTTGGGATCTTGCTTTTGATGAAGCGGCAGACAGACTTTTTGTGGCTTTGACCGACGGTACTGTAGCGGTATACGACGATGTAACTGCCTCTGACTTTGCGCCTACGGTAACCCGTGTCATTACTCCATCGGACGCTGATGGCAATCAGATTTCTGTAAACCTTCACGGTATCGTGTACGAACCAATGTCGGACCGCTTAGTGCTTTCAGATGTTGGCGATGCAAGTATTGCCGACGATGGACAACTTTTCGTTATTGAAAATGCCGCCTCGGCTTCTGGTGCGGTCGAACCCACTCGCGTGGTAGGTGGCGCAAGCACACAGCTTGGTAACCCGGTTGATATAACCTTATCTGGTTCAGACCTTCGCGTTGCAGAAAAGTCGAATGACGCTATCCTTGTATTCTCAAACATCTTTAACGGTGATAGTGGAGACATAGCGCCCACGTTATCAACACCGTCCATTAAGCCTGAGTCTATTGCAGAGGTGCAGGAGATAACTTCACGGGTAGATTCTTCTGACGATGGTATTACAACTATGCCTATTGCGGGGCTGTCTGTATCGAGTAACCCAAGCACAGCAGGTGATAGCACAGGTGCAGTGACTCAGTTTAGTGCACTGCTTTCAAGTCAGCTAAAAAGCTTCGATAGTGGGATGAGTATTGAAAGTGCTGCCTATACTGCTTTCGGCGATGGCGTTATCACATTTGATAATCCAGATACGTCAACAGGTGGCCTGCTAGTGGTGAATAGACTGTCGTCATCTCGCGATGGTATGACTTACAGCGACAGTTATGACCACATGATTGTAGGTGCTGATACAGGCTTAATAGCGCCAAAGGGATTAGATATATCAACTGATGACGGCTTGGTATTTGTTGCTGATGTTAATGAAAATACACCGGCAGTTAGAGTGTTCTCTCCATGTGCGTCGGGTAATATGGCGCCGCTGTTAACGCTTGAAGCGGCAAACGGTGCTCGTCCTTGGGATGTCGACTACGACCCAGCAACAGATAGCGCATATATGGCATTAACCAATGGTACGGTTGCTGTATTTGAAGAAGTGGTAAGGCGCCTAGATAGCGGCGAGTCTGTTATCACTGGTGAAGATCGTTTAATCGTTCCTACTAGCGGAGGCGTAGCATTTGCTGCACCAACAAATCTGCACGGTATCGATTACGATAGTCAAAGCGACAGCCTGGTGGTATCGGATGTGGGTAGTGCTGCTGATGCTACAGACGGTAAGATTTACGTGATACCTGGTGCTAAAACTGCTCAGGGACAAACAGACGTTACCGTCAATATTGCTGGTCCAGCTTCTCTATTAGGTAACCCTGTTGACCTGATGCTAAGCAATGGGCATGTTTATGTGGCTGAAAAGTCAAATGGCGCGGTGTTGCGTTTTGACAATATTCTGAATGCGAATTCAGGTGATGTGGCACCAGATTACAGTGTGTCATTCACGGCGCCTGAATCGGTATCGGTGCTTTCTCTTTACTAATTAGCTATTTATCAAGTGCTATTTATGCACCGTCATTGCTACTTATAGCGAAGACGTTAGTGGGCAAATGAGTCAATGAGATGAGAGGGCGGCGTGATTACGTCGGCCTCTTTTTGTATTTCTGCCTGTTTCGCATTCGCTTGATATCATCAATAAACGTAGACAGCGAAGCCTGTTAGGTAACATACTGTTTCGAAACAGTGTATTATTAATTTTATTGCGCTATTCTTCACTCGCTTTTGGTTGTTACCCCTTGGAGGTGTTTGTTGAAAAATAAGTGTGTCTAAAACAAACAATGATCAAAACAGAGATTATTACTTTTTGGTTCTACAAAAGAAAGCGCTACAAATTTGCGTAATTAAAGAAAGAAAAGCGAGAGCAAAGCGAGACAAATGCGCAAAAAATAGACGCCTAAGTTAGCCATAATAAGCGTTTAAAACTTCAAACATTCGGCGATCTTCTAATCAGTTCATATATCATTACAAATAAAGGTTCATCTCAACACATATGATATTGCGCATCATCAAATGGTTCTCTATCGCGTTAGTTGTAATCGCGTTTTTATCTCTCGTTAGTGCTATCACGCTTACCGCAATGGCCATTCAATCGACTCCTTTAGTCACGAGCAGCGCATCGAGCCAGCTTGATGGCGCCGATAGCGTTCAAGTCTTATTAAGTCAGCTTAAACGCGCCTTTTCTCGACGGGAAGAGGGGCACCAAGTTGTGCTAAGTGAAACACAAGTAGAGAGTCTTGTTGGCGTATTACAGCGGGGGCTTCCCGATTTCAAAGGCCAAGTAAATATCACTTCCACGGGCGGCACGGCAAACCTAACCTATGCGATCAAAGATACTGGTTATTTTTTTAATGTGTCGGCTTTAGTTCTTCCCGGCGACAATTTGCGCATTGAGCACGTTCAAGTTGGCAGTTTGTCAATTCCAGGTCGCTTCTTACTTAACGTAATTGAATATGCAGTAAACAATTATACGAACTCAGAAATTGCCACATTAGCGCTTAGTCGCGTAGAAAAAGTGTCTATGCGACGGGGCGAGCTCACCCTCGATATTGGTCGGTTAGATACCTTCCTTAACGAATTAAACACGGTAGCATCGAACTTATCGGTAGATGAAGAAACCGAGCTTCAAACGCTTACCGCTTATTATTTACGTTACATTTCTGGGCGCGAAATTGCTCTTTCTAATACGCCTGTTTCACTTATCGAATATTTACGTGAGGGAATGGCTCGTGCCCGCGAGCAAAGCAATTCTCCGCAGCAAGCCGTGTTGCATAACAAAGCAGTAATACTTGCCTTGGCAGCCTATGTTGGTCACCACAGGGTAGGAAATTTAGTCGGCGATATTCAGCCTGATAAAGACAAGGCTCTGAGGCCTCGTGCCGGTGCGGTGCTGCACAATCGCAACGACCTTGCTCGTCATTATATTATTTCTGCGGCCTTGGAGCTGCTGTCAGAGCAAAGTATGTCATTTGCTATTGGCGAATTCAAAGAGCTTATGGATAGAGGTATTGGTGGTTCTGGCTATAGCTTTGTTGACCTAGTGGCGGATATGTCTGGTACCGAACTGGCTAAAACAGCGACCACGCTGCATCGCGCAGAAGATGTGCAAAACACGCTAGCCCGAATTCGCTCTGAAGTCGACATTATCCCAGCTATTGATGATATACCGGAAGGGCTTAGCAAGCAGGCGTTCACCGAGCAATACGGTCGTGTAGACAGCCATGCTTACCTGAATGAAGTTGCAAGGCTTAAGCAGCGGATAGTGGAAATTCCTTTATATAAGCGTTAGTGGCTTAATGAAGTAAGATGCTGCTTAGGCCTTTCGTTCACCAGTGGGTAAAGCTTAAGACTTAGTAGCCAGGCTTTGTTGAAACTGGGTTATGGTTAAAAGAGCTAGCTCAATCTTTTTTACCAGCGGAGCAAGAGCTGCTTTGGTTTGCTCCTCGTCCATGTCTTTCATCGCTTGCCAGTCTAAAGCAATTTCTTCAACGTAAGGAACAAAGCGTTTTGCCGAGGTAGAGAAGCCACTATCAGCTGCAAATACAGCTGAAAACTTGCCTTTCTGGTCTCGCTGAAGTTCATCTAGTGCTTTGTCAGCATCTACGGCTTTTCGATAAAGCGTTTGCATGGTCTCTTGAAGTTGTTGATGTACATTGTGCATTTCTTGCATGAGAACGCCTTAAATTTGTGACTACATAGAGTGTGATTTAAAAATTGGTTAAAGTTTCTGCGCATATGGCCGATAACCTTTGAGGTGGGCAATTTTGCCCATTTTTTCACTTTGCTACAAGCAACAAAGGAAAACGGTATGGAACTACAAGGTGCAAATGCCTCTGCAGCGTCCGGTGCTTCGCTTGAGTTGGCCTCTCTTAAGTTGGCAAAAAGCCAGCAAGAGCAAGAGGGTCAAGCGTCGCTTCAGTTGCTAGAATCAGCTTCTGACGTACCAAAAGCATCTTCTGCAAACCCTGCGTTGGGCGCCAACATCGATACCTTCGCATAGGTTAGGGATGCAAGTGTAAGTCGATAGGCGTTTTGCCGGGTTGTCCCCCAATTTCTCTCACGAGTTTGGGCACTAAGAATCCCGGCAGACGCTTTATCGCTTCTTTCATTATCGCTCTGCCATCATCGTCACTGACAAAAAAGTGACTTGCTCCCTGTACCTTGTCTAATACATGTAGGTAGTAAGGCAGTACGCCAGCTGCAAAAAGCCTCTCACTGAGTTCGCAAATGGCATCCGCACTGTCATTAATGCCTTTCAACAACACTGATTGATTGAGTAAGGTAACTCCTTTTCTCCTTAGCCTATTAAGTGCTTCTTCAAGCTCAAATGATATTTCTTTTTCGTGATTTGCATGAAGCACCAATACCGTTTGCAAGGGTAAGGCGGTAAACCAGTCTTCAAATTCCTGACACAAACGGTTAGGCAATACCACCGGTAGCCGAGTGTGAATACGAAGGCGCTTTACATGGTCAATCGCCGCTATTTCAGAGGCTAGCCACGCTAAATGTTCGTCTTTAGCCATTAATGGATCGCCTCCGGAAAATATAACTTCGTTAATTGAGGAGTCGCTGGCTATATAAGATAAAGCATCTTTCCATTGTGATTTATTGACCGCGTTTTCTGCATAGGGAAAGTGACGTCTAAAACAATATCGACAATTCACAGCGCAACCGGTACGAACCATCAGTAAAACTCGTGAGTCGTATTTATGCAGCAGCCCTTTCCCTGCGGTGTCGTGTTCATCAAGAGGATCTTCACTGTAATCCGGCGACGTTAAAAACTCGTCGCTTAAGGGCATAACTTGCAAAAGCAGAGGGTCGTTAGGGTTTCCTTTTTCCATTAATTCAACAAAATGTTGAGGAACTCGCATGGGAAACAAACGTCTGGCTTTGGCGTGCTGGTGGTATTTTTCTGCATCTAAATTCAAGTGATGAATAAGCTTTAATGGGTCGGTAAAGCTGTTCGATAGATCTTTTTGCCAGTTATGCTCTACAGAAATCGCTTTTTTAGGTATTATTTGTTCCACGAAACTTTTTGTACCTTATGTTTGGACAGAGGAATTATGGCTAATTACAGCACTAACGAGTTCAAAGGCGGCCTGAAAATCATGCTGGATGGCGAACCTTGCAACATTTTAGAAAACGAATATGTAAAGCCTGGTAAAGGGCAAGCGTTCAACCGCGTAAAAATTCGTAAGCTTATTTCAGGTAAAGTTTTAGAAAAAACGTTCCGCTCTGGTGAATCAGTAGAGGGCGCAGACGTTATGGACACCGAGCTTGCCTACCTTTACACCGACGGTGAATTCTACCACTTTATGAACAACGATACATTCGAACAAATCGCGGCTGACGAAAAAGCGGTAGGTGAAAATGTAAAATGGTTAGTGGAAAACGACGTTTGCACTATCACCTTGTGGAACGGTGCGCCAATTACAGTAACTCCGCCTAATTTCGTTGAGTTGGAAATTACTGAAACCGACCCTGGCTTAAAAGGCGATACAGCAGGTACTGGCGGAAAGCCAGCCACACTGAGTACCGGAGCAGTAGTTCGCGTGCCTTTGTTCGTACAAACTGGTGAAGTTATCCGCGTAGATACGCGTTCTGGTGAGTATGTATCTCGAGTCCAAAAATAACTCGACAATTTGTTCGCTTATTTTTTGCGAAAAAATGGGTAAAACCGGTACGTGAATGTACCGGTTTTTATTTATCGCTTTCAATAACGCGCTAAAAACAGCTTTCATTTCTTCATAACAGCGTCGGCCTAAATATGCAGCCATGGCAACCCACCACCACCCATAGCACGAGAGTGGCTAGAGCAAATTTGCTTAGCACTATTCGAGATTTCTTTGACCGTAAACACGTACTAGAAGTTGAAACTCCCATTTTATCGGCAGGCACAGTGACCGATGAGCATTTAGAGGCTTTTGAAACTCAGTTTCTGTTTGGTTCACAGGGAAAACCTCAGTCGTTATATTTACAAACGTCTCCCGAATATGCGATGAAACGACTGTTATGCGCACAAAGTGGTGCCATATACCAAATAGGCAAGGCATTCCGCCATGAAGATGCCGGTCGTTGGCACAATCCAGAATTCACAATGCTTGAATGGTACCAGCCTGGGTACGATCACTTAGCGCTAATGCAAGAAGTTGACGAACTTTTGCAAGCGGTTTTAGGAACAGAAAAAGGCGAGTGGTTAACCTACCAGCAGGCTTTTATACAGCATTTGGCGTTAGATCCGCTTACGTGCTCAAACGAAGAACTGAATCACAAAATGCAAGAATGTTGCATCGACATTGACGATGTTGAAACCCTATCCATCGACAGTAAGCTACAACTTTTGTTTTCCTATTGCATCGAGCCTAAAATTGGCAATAAGACCCCATGTTTTATTTATCATTTCCCCGCTTCTCAAGCTGCACTGGCAAAACTAAGCCGTGAAGATAGTCGCGTAGCCGAGCGCTTTGAGGTTTATTTCAAAGGAATTGAATTAGCCAATGGGTTCCATGAACTCAGCGAGCCTGAAGAACAGCGAAGCAGGTTTGAGCAAGATAATAAAAAGCGCGCTTGTGCTGGTCTACCGACAAAGCCTATTGATGAGAACTTTTTAGCTGCACTAGACTCAGGCTTACCTCAGTGTGCTGGTGTAGCCATGGGCATAGACCGACTTTTAATGCTTAAAGTTGACGCCAAGCATATTCAAGACGTTATCAACTTCCCCGTAAGCCGAGCCTAATAAGCCAAGTTAGTAAGTACAACTGCGCAAGCCCAATTTGATAAACCCAACTCAATAAGCCCAACCTGATAAATCAGTTGCGCTAACTCTTATTGCGCTAGCGTGGCTCCTAAAAACGTAAACCCTTCCGCACATATCTCGGCATATCTCAGCTGATGAAAATAAAGTAATACTTCGCCGCGGTTGACTTTGAACTCTGCATGCTTAAAAATGTTATAACATCACATTGTAAGTAAACTCACATTTCAGAGGAAATTCATGAGAATGCGCTCGTTGTTAAGTATGACAATTGCTGGGCTTTTAAGTGCCCCAGTGTTAGCAACTACAGTAACCGGAAAGGTAACGGATGTTTCTGGTAAACCCGTTGAAGGAGCGGAGGTGAAGATTGAAGGCACACGTTATGTTGCATTCACCGATGAAAACGGCGTTTATCGGTTTAATGACGTACAAAAACCTCATATTCATTTGCATGTTTATTCCAGTAATTATATTCACGGCGACAACGATCTTGGCGATGTTTCTAGCGATCAGAAAGTCGACTTTGTGTTGCAGCCTGCATCGGTTGAAAACATTGTGGTAACTGCTACAGCGCTGCAGTCTTCAGTTTTAGAATCAGTAACACCAGTAACGGTAATTAGTGCAGATAAGCTTCGTAAAATTGAAGCGCCAACGTTAGGTGAAACCTTAAAAAACACTCCGGGAGTTCACAGTACGTATTTTGGACCGGTATCAAGTAGCCCTATTATTCGTGGTAACGATGGTCCTCGCGTAAAAATTGTGCAAAACGGCTTAGACGTATCGGATGTATCTCGTGTTAGTCCAGACCATAACGTAGCAACTACGATGGCAAGTGCAACACAAGTAGAAGTACTTCGCGGTCCGGCTACGCTCCAATACGGTAGTGGTGCCATTGGTGGGGTGGTGAACGTTGTTGATAAACGTATTCCACAATATCAAGTTGATGGTGTGGAAGGTGAAGCTGAAATGAGTTACAGCACCGTTAACGAGGGTAAATACACTCGAGGTGATATTACCGGCGGGCAAGGCAACTTTGTATGGCATCTAGACGGCTTTCTTCGCGATACCGACAATGCAGACATTCCTGGCTTTGCATCGGTAGAGCCTGATGAAGATGAAGAACGTGGCGAACTAGAAAGCAGTGCCATGGAAACCACGAATATAGTTGCAGGTTTGTCATACGTTGCTGACGAAGGCTATTTTGGTTTCGCTGTTGAACAACTAGATAACGAGTATGGCGTGCCTGGGCCTAGCCACGGCCAAGGCGATGAACATGACGAAGGTGCTCATGACGAAGAGCACGACGAAGAGCACATGGCCGAAGAAGGTGTGTTGCTTGATGTTGATATGACCCGTTATCAAGCAGCAGGTGAGTGGTACTCACCTGTTGAGGGTATCTCAAATTTAAAATTTGCTGCAGCGTATACCGATTATGAACATGCTGAAATTGAAGATGGCGAACAGGGTACCGTGTTCACCAATGAGTCCACTGATATTCGTCTGTCGGCCTATCACGAAGAAGTAGCAGGATGGCATGGTGTATTCGGCATGCAATATACCAAAAGTGATTACAACGCCGTGGGTGAAGAGGCATTTACGCCGGCAAATGTGACTGACAGCTTTTCACTCTACCTGATAGAGCAGAAAAAAGTGGGTAATGTTACTTTTGAAATAGGCGGACGTCTTGAGTCGACCACCATTGATGTGGCCAATAGTGAGGTAGAGTTGGAAGTACTTCATGAAGAGCACGACGAAGAACACGAAGCCCATGGGGTAGCATTTTCATTCCCCGAGTATGACTTTTCCGCAGTGTCACTATCTGCAGGGGCTAATTGGGAATATACCGATGGCCAATCGGTGGCGGTAACCTTATCTCGCAGTGAGCGAGCGCCAAGTCAACAAGAGCTGTTCTCCGCGGGTCAGCATTTAGCTACAGAGAGCTATGAGGTAGGTTTGGTGTTTGATATGGACGAAGAGGGCCATATTGATGAGAACTTAAGGGGTGCTTCTGAAGAAGTTAGTACTAACCTTGATGTGACATTCCGCAAGTTTATTGGTGATTGGGGCTACAGTGTTTCATTGTTTTACAACCAGGCCGACAATTACATTTTTCAAACCAACACGGGTTTAATTGCACTTGCAGGCCACGAGTCGCACAGCGACGAAGGATTGCCTGTTTATTACTTCCAGCAAGCCGATGCGGATATTTGGGGTGTAGAAGCGCAAGCGTACTTCGATTTAAATGACGAATTTCGTGTAACGGTATTTACCGACTACATTCGTGCAGAAATTGAAGACGATAATCTACCGCGTACACCTCCTATGAGAATTGGTGGAGAGTTAAGCTACGTGAGCGGCGGCTTAAGTGCCGATGCCGGTTTTACATGGGTAGACGACCAAAACGATACAGCATCTTTTGAAACATCAACGGAAGGCTACACATTGCTTAACGCGAGCGTTCAATATGAGTTTGCAGGTGATGGCGTAGATTGGGTTGTGTTTGCAAGAGGCGACAACTTAACTGACGAAGAAGCACGTGTTCATACATCCTTCCTTAAGGATCAGGCACCACTTCCGGGTAGAAACCTAACCTTCGGCGTAAGGGCTGTTTTCTAAATAGCGTATTAACCGACAGCAGAAAAACAAGGCGATACCAGCGATGGTTATCGCCTTTTTTCTTTAATGTGGCGTAATCTGCAAAGCTCTTAAAAGTAATGCTCTTGAAAGTAATGCTTTTCACTGCTGAACTTCTAACCGCTACTGGCTTATTAATGGGTTTTAATCAATTTGGCGCAGTAAATACCGCTGTGAAATTGTAAACTACTTCTATGGTCCAAGCTTTGTTTTATAGGAGATAGCTTGAATTACCCGAATGCGCCGTCAGTCAGTGACATTGTTGAATATTTGAATAAACTTGATGAGTCACACATTGTGCTTGGATACGGAAGTTTACTAAGCCGAGATAGCAGAGAGCGTTATTCACAGATAAATACTTTGGGTATTCCAGTAATGGTAAGCGGTTTTGAGCGCGCGTGGGTAACTAGAAGTATTCAAGAGCAGCAAACCTATGTGGGTGCGATAAAAAACAGCAGTAAAAAGCTCAATGCCCAACTAATACCCACCCAATTAAACCCAGCATTACAAGAAAGAGAAAAAGACTATCGCTTTACCCAAGTGTCAGCAGACCAAATTACATTTGACCTAGCTACACACTCGCAAAGTAACCTAAAAACAGGCGCCCAGCTTGACGAATTGTATGAGGTGCTTAGTGCCTATCATTTATGGGTATGCGAAACACTTGAGTGCAGCCCAGCTACCGAGGCGTTTCCAGTAAGCCAAACCTATATTGATACTTGTCTAGCTGGCTGCATTGAACACGCGGGTGAAAAAGCGGCGCGAGATTTTATTGTTCACACCTCAATGTGGGATCACCCTAGAATTAATGACAGAGCATTGCCAAAATATCCAAGAGCTGCCAAGGTTAGCGCTGATATGCATGAAAAAATAGACGCAGTGCTAGCCGCAACGCTTAGTCAGTAGTTGTAGTTCGTAAAGTAAATAGTCCCAATACGCTTTTTAATGTAGTAAGTTCTGAGCGTAGTAAGTTATGAGTGCAGTAAGTTTGATAAAGCGAAGTGTGAACAGCGTGAAAGCTAGCTAAATGGCGTTCCAACAATATGAATATTAATTTTCATGGCTTGCGTGTACGGTTGCGGCCTTTGAGTTATCAAGATCAAGAATGGGTGTTGGCGCTACAACAAGATCCCCAGTGGGTGAAGTTTATTGGCAGTCGCGGCGTGAATACCCAGGAAGATGCCTGTGACTACATTGCCCGCACCAACGCGCAGCGCGAAGAGTGGGGATATGGGCTATTAGCCATTGAGGATATAGAGACTGATTTGCCACTGGGAGTATGCGGGCTGTTTAATCGCTTCGCTTTTACGTGCCCAGATTTGGGGTTTGCATTACTGCCCGAGGCACGCGGGCGAGGTATTTGCCAAGAAGCTTGCGAGCTGGTTATACAGTGGGCAAGGAACCAAGGTTACAGCTTTCTCACGGGAATGACCCATCCAGATAACACTCGCTCTCAAGCACTGCTGACTAAATTAGGGTATGAAAAACAGGGATGGTATTTCGACAAGTCATACCCCGTTCAAGCGCTCTATTGGCTGTCGCTTTAACGCAAATGCGCTCTCATGGCATCAAATTAAACATTTTCACATCGCCTTCAGCATAAATTTCACACGCATTATCAACGTTATGTCTGTAGCGATACTTTTCACATCGACTAAGTGCGAGCTGGTTCGCTTCATTTTGAGACGGTTTATTCACCACATAAGAGTATGCGTAGGTACCATTGGCACCTAAGGCCAGCGCAAACGCTTTCTTGTATTTGAAATCAAAATATTTATTAAAGACTTGGTTAATCTTAGCGACTCTGTTTTCATCAGAGTTTTCTTGTTCTGTTGCTATACCGAGTATCTCATCTTTAAACGGAGTGGTATTTAGGAACTGTGCAGCGTCTTTGCTACTTTTGCGCTTAAAACTATTGTATAAATTGCGGTGGAACGCTACTTCTTCGTCTTTGTCTAAATTGATGCTAGTTAAATTAGCCAGTACAAAATTTGGCTTTAGATAACTTAAACTTTGCAAGTAGTCAATTTTATAGCGATTAGCATCAATATTACTTTGCGATGATATCCATACTAATGCATCAGAGGCTCGGTCTTCTGGCCATGCCCGCATGATATCTTTAAGTATTTCCACTTTATTTGCCGCTTCCGCTAAAAAATAATCAGCAGCGATTTCCGGTGAATTACGCATCCAACTGTAAAAAACAGTTCTACTTAATTCTTTGCGTTCTGCGTTATCTTCAATTTGATTTAAGCGTTCAAGCACATCAGTGGGTGATGTTTTTGCCCAATTAATCATTACCGAATGCAGTATCGACATATCATCCAAGCGTCTAAGTTCATTAAATAGATTTAGATATTCTTCACTTGTTTCCAACTCATAGCCCATCAAATTAAAACTATTCTCAAGGTCGGCCCCCATTTCTTTAAATTGTGCGAGGGTGTCAATTAATAGCGTTAAGTCTTCTTTCGCCAGCACATTGAGCAAAGCGGAGTGAGCGTTTAAATCGATGTCTTCAGGTGCAAGATTAAGTATTTGATTTAAATATTCAAATCCGAGATCAGGTCTTTTTTCAGCAACTTGTGCCTTTATCAATGGTAAGTACATTGGAAAGTCTGGCATGGGGTTGTAACGTTGTGCAAATGCTAGTGCTTGGCCGGGGTCTTTCTCAATTATTTGCGTAGTAATCATACTAATTAGCTGACTTCGTTGTGACTCACTGCTGTTTTCGAATAACGGGGCTAACGTTAACAGCTCTTCGATAGTTAGCTTTTCTAAGAATGCAATTAGTCTAACAATTGATGTTGCTTTTCTTGGGCTTTCTTCTATCTTTGCTAACAACTCGCCCACCTCTACTACAATATCTTCCATTGACCTAGGGGAACTTTGGGATGACTTTGACGGCGAGTTGTCTGCGATATTGTTGTCGACATAACTTGTCATCGCTTTATTAGATGACGACTTTTGGTTGTTTGACGTGCTATTTACATTAACGCCCTCATTTGTGTTTGGCGTTACTTCTTGCCCTGTACTACTCCCGATACCACGCCCAATGGTGAAAGCTATCGCGGATGTGACAACAATTATAACTATCCAGTAACCTGCTTTCATGAGACCTCTCTAAAATATTTAATACATTGGAGAGGCATATTGAATAGACATCATTGAATAGACAGCCCTCCCTAGCTAGCATTTCATGTCAGTTCGCATAGATAATTACTCGCTCAGCAATTATCTATGTGGACTAATGGAGTTAAGCTTAACAGGTGATGCTTAAAGACGAAACACGTAATTAAACGGTGCTGACATAGCGCTGCTGTATACCAGAGCGTAAATTTGCTAGCTGGGTTCTTTTCGCTATTAAAGCTCAATGCCTGCTAGGTTCATCGTTTTTCCAGGGGCCCCTTTCAATAACGTTTCTTTAAATTCATTGGGTACGGGTTTCTTTTCAAATGTCAGTGAATCGACCATCACATAGACAATTTCAGCCGATGCGACAGCGTGTTTAGTTTGCCAATTCAGCATGTTAATTTGCATCGTAAAAGACGTATTGCCAACCTTGCTAACATGCACCGATAAGCACAAAATATCGTCGAATCTTGCTGAGTTTTGCCATGATATATTGAGATTGACGACCTGATTATCTAAGCCTTGGTTTGTTAATGCTTGATACCCACCTATTAACGCTCGCATAAATTCAGTGGCGGCTAAATCTGCGTAGTCAGCGTATCTCGCATTAAATACAACGTTTTGAGGGTCGCATTCGGCGTATCGAACTCTTAGCAGTAATTCAAATGCATTAGGTTTAACGTTAGTCATTCATGTTTATCCTTTTCATTCGGCACAGTGTGTCTACGCCCTTCATTTTCTTCAGCTTGCCCATCAAGACGCCACTGGTCACCTATAACAGGGTCTTCCGATTTAGGTTCTACTTCCCAAGAATATGCCTTAACGGTCGGTTTTGGATCGAACGAATGCCATAAACAGGCACAAAGAACACCAGCCAAAGCACCGAATAAATGGTATTCGAACGAAATCTCCTCTTGGCGAGGAAATATGCTCATCGTCATTCCACCGTACATGAAAAAAGCAACCATCATAAGCACGACTGAACGTTTATCTCGGCGGAATATACTCACCACGAATAAATAAAAAAACACACCATGAGTTAAACCGCTAGCGCCAATATGATAGCTTTCGCGCCCAAAAAAGCATACACCAATACCAGATAGTAACCACACTGTTGTTAACACACGCCAACGTGTTTTCGGATAACCGTAGATGAGAAATGAGCCAAGTACTAACATAGGCAGCGTATTGTTGAAAATGTGCTCTAATGAGCCGTGAATGAGAGGCGCTGTTATGACTCCAATCAAGCCATGCAGGGCTAAAGGATAAACCCCAAGCCAACTCAGGTCGACGTTAAAGTTGAGTTCAAAAGCTTTAAAGCACCAAATGAAACCAACGGCAAATGCGGTGATTAATATGCTGTTTTTGAGTGACGTAGTATTCATTAATCAGATTTATGGGCAATTAATAGAATAACAACTTTCCTGTAGGCTAAATGGCAGCAATGAGCACTTGTTAGAAAAAACTAGCCGATTACCTTTAACATTTCATAAACAAAAGTTAAAAATTATTGTCTCAAAATCAGCGGTTTAGCGCTTAAAGCGAAAGGTCGTGATCGCGTATAATTAAGGCTATGTTCGGATTAACTGTTGTTGAATCGAAAAGAGCCTGTTTTCGTTAAGGTTTTCTGGATTATCCATAAACCTGAACCAACCCAGGTAGTGTTCCAAGTATTTTGTGGCTACTCCGTTAAACCGTTTTATCCACGCTTTCAGACGGCTGTGATAGGCGTTAACATTTTGAATGTGAAAGACTTTATCTATCACCTTAATTCCTCCTGCCACATCTAAGCGCTTGTGTATTAAATCATTTTTCTCAGAAAGAGCTATGTAGGGCTTATAGCCATCACTACACAACACACTGTCTTTCTCTAATTTTCCTGCTAGCTCCTGATGCAAAGCTTCCGATGTAACACTTGGCACAACGGCTTCATACGTACTCTTAGCTCGGTCTCTGACCGTTAAAACTGGCACCCAATCATCCTTTGAACGCCCTCGTTTTTTCGCTTTCACCCCTCTTTTACGGGGCTGACGAGTCATCCGTTTTGAGCCTTTCTCTGAGTAGGGAAAAAGTGTTTCGTCTGCCTCGATAATGCCTTCTAATTTGCTCGCTTTCAGTGCTGATGGTAGCGCCAAGAATCGGTGCCGCCACCTGAACGATGTTTCAAGGTGGAGGCCACATTCTTCGGCACATTTACGCAATGGCTTACTGTCCAGCATACAGCGAATATATTCTAACCAAAGCTCTTTGTACCTCAGTCGAGCTAGCGGTGTCGCCGTTGTCGCTACAAAGGTTTTGCCGCAGTTCTTGCAGCGATAACGCTGCATCTTGTTTACCTTGCCGTGCCGATTGATCAGTGAGCTATGGCAGTGCGGACATTCAGGGTTTTCAACCATCCGCTCCTCAAGCTCTGTTATCAACTGTGAGACGCTATCAGTGCCTTTCAGCAGCTTCTCAACATAACGGGTTTGACTATCTGTTAAGTGTTCTAACTCGGCTATAAGCTTTGTAAATTGTGCTGGGATCATGATCAACCCTCAATAACTGTATTCATATACAGTATAGCAACAATTTAGCAGAACATAGCCATAATTAAAGCCTAATTCGTGAGGGCTAAGACATGACTAAACAGAAAAACGATACGAGTAAAGAAACGGCAAAAGTTGTTGCGACAATGATGGTACCCATGGTCACGCTAGGCTTGGTGTGTCTATCAATTGGCGTGTATCTAATGAATACCGTTTTTACGGGAATTTGACGGGAATTTGATAACTAACGCTTCACACGCCACCAGCCTTGGGAAGTTGCATAACCAAGGCGGTGGTGTAGGTATTTTTAAGATTACCGCAAACCAGCATTATTCGCGGTTAAAATAATGCGGTTAGAGCAGTGCGTTTAATGCAAAAAAAGTGCGCCTAAAGCGGCGGTAGCACGGTCACTTTTTTGATAACAATGGGCTCAATAGGCACGTTGTTGGCGTTTAAGCGAATTGAGTACTCTGTTTCCACTTCAGACATAGCATCGACGATATCCGAACCTTCTACAATTAAGCCAAAAACCGCATAGCCCCAATCTCTTCCCGGGTTTAGGCTTTCATTGTCATTAACGTTAAAAAAGAACTGCCTATTCGCTGTATGCGGTCCATTTTGACGAGCCATGGCGATGGTATGTAAATCGTTAGTAAGGCCATTACCCGATTCATTGAAGATATCAGGAAAATTCGACTTGCCGTTAAAGTCAGTGGTATATCCTCCCCCCTGCACAACAAACCCAGGAACAATGCGATGAAAGATGGTGTCGTTATACGCCCGTTTGTCTACGTAGCGTAAAAAGTTATTCACGGTAATGGGAGCTCTTCTTCTATCTAACTCCACCACAATATCACCCATGGTAGTTTCTATTTTCACCCGCGGGTAATAGTTGTCTGGCTGTATTTGTGAGCCATCGTCTTTTTTAGCTGTGGCAATGGGGCTAGTACCAAGAAAAACACAGGCTAAAAGAAGGCTGGAGAAGATTTTTTTCACAGTCTCTCGCATAAGAAATCCTTAAAGTAAAATTATTGCTTTGCGGTGCTAAAAATAACGAATTTTTTGTCGCTGGCAAGTATATCAACGCCGCCGAAGAGTTTTTTGAGTTTTATGTGATAATCGAGGTGACGGTTCCCGACCACAACTAAGTGTCCGCCTCTTACCAGTAAATCTCGAGAATCAATAAACATTTGCCATGCAATATGGTCGGTGATCACATTTTGCTGATGAAAAGGCGGATTGCATAAAATCTTTGTAATGGCTGGTGTGTTGGGTTCGGTAAGCAGACTTTCCAAACAGTTGGTAGCAATAAAGGTGCATTGGTCTATTTTGTCTGGATGATTATTCAGCACATTTTGACGGGCACTTTCTAGTGCCATGTAAGACTCGTCGGTAAAAATCACCTTACAGTCTGGCGCTAAGGTTAATGCGTTTATGCCCAAAACACCGTTTCCACAGCCTAAATCAACCACAGTATCGTTACTACTTACGGTCATGTGCTTCATCATAATTCGAGCACCAATATCTAACGACTGGCGAGAAAAAACGTTGGCTTCATTGTCCAAAGTCATTTTAGCGCCGGTAGTGCCTTTACATTCCCATCTAGTGGGGTAGGGGGAGGGGTACTGAGGAATATCCAAATCGGGGCGACAAAATACCAAGCGCGATTTCTTTTTAGCTAGCGACGTGCTGGTGGGGCCAATATATGTTTCAAACAAAGCCAGTACCGATTTGGTGATAGCCTTGGCTTTGCCGCCGGCAATAATTTGTGTGTCGGCAGAAATATAGCGCTTTAAGTCAATTAATTGCTGCTCAAGCAAGGCTAGCGCGCGCGGCACTTTGATCATTACGATAGAGGGCGAAACGGCGGGAGAGAAGGTTAAGCTATCTACACTGGTGATAAAATTAACGTCTTTAGTTTGCTCTGAACTAAGCGCATTTCTCATTAAGTTTTCTTGTAAAGAGCGACGAGAAATATAAGAGTCTGATACCCAGGTTGGATTAAGATGTTCAAACCAGCAGCCAAGTGCGCCAAAGTCATCGTTAAAAATCATTAGCCCAGTATTATCTGAATCTGGTGAAATAACATTGTCGTTCAGCAATGATTCTACGTGATCGATAAGTAACTCATCGGCGCTATCCCATGCCTGCAAACTGACATGCTGGTGTTTCTCAGGGTAACGAATTAGCGACAAATTGCGATCTGCAAAGATAAATTCTGTATTCATTCAAAAAGCTCTGATAACAAAAGCAGCGATGATCCAGTAATGTATACCGTGCTTTTGAATTAGTAATGGCTAAAGAATACCATTTCGTGAACCAAAAGAGCATGATCAGATTACGTCAATCTGCGTAAATACAGACATCGCGAATGTAATTCACTCATGCATTTATGCCTTCATAAGAAGGCCAACTTGCCTTAAACGGAAGTCAAATAGATTTATGCCACCAAGCAATACCACAGGCGGTGATAGGCAGTTTTCGCTATTCGAGCAATTAGACAACGCTGAAAGGCCAAAAAAAGCGATGCGTTTGCCTCTGCCTGAAGCCGATGTAATCTACTATCCGGCGTTTTTAAACCCAGATACTGCAGACGCTTTCTTTAAGGCACTGCAGAACGAATTGCCGTGGCAGCAAGATTCTCTGCGTATGTTTGGCAAGACTATTCCCATACCACGGTTGCAAAGCTGGCATGGTGATCCGGAGTGCACATATACTTATTCTGGGCTTACTATGCCGCCAAATCCCTGGACATCTACACTCACTGATGTTCGAAACCGCTGCAACCATGTGTGTAAAACGCGTTTTAATAGCGTGCTTGCCAACTGGTACCGCCATGGTCAAGACAGTATGAGTCTGCACGCTGACGACGAGCCAGAGCTAGGGCCTAACCCAATCATTGCGTCTATTACTTTGGGCGAAGCCAGACCTTTCATCTTTAAACATAGAGAAACGAAAGTACGCCACACGCATGTTTTAGAGCACGGTAGCTTACTAGTTATGGCAGGAGCGACGCAGAGTCATTATTTACACGGTATCGCGAAGACGGTAAAACCAATAGATGGTAGAATTAACCTTACGTTTAGGCGGTTAATCGTCTCCAATTCAATGTAATTTTTTTCACAGGGTTTGTCAGTTATGCAGGTAAAAGCCTTTTTAGAGTTGACTATCACCGAAGCGATATCACCAAGCTATTTAGAGGTGGTAGACGAAAGCTTCATGCACAATGTTCCTGAAGGAGCACAAAGTCATTTTAAGGTAACAGTAGTAAGCGATACTTTTGAAGGAAAACGTCTAATTGCTCGGCACAGAGAAATAAATGCATTGGCTGCAGAAGCGCTGGAAGGGCCGGTACATGCTCTAGCATTGCATACTTACACGCAAGAAGAATGGATAAAGCGAGGTGGCGAAGCGCTATCATCTCCAAATTGTTTAGGCGGCAGTAAATTAGATAATTAAATTAGATAAGAAAATGCCGACACATGTGAGACCGGCTGTATTAGTGCCAGTTCTTCTCGGTGTCAGTCTTTTTCGGTGAAAGGACCTTTTGCAGTCATCCTTTTCAAAATAAATGGAAGTAAGCAATGAAACAAAACAGTGAAGTTGGTCATTATATCGATATGCTAAAAACACCGTCTGTGCAGGTTATTTTGTTAGGCACCTGTTTTGTGTTGGTGATGCTTTTCGTGCATCTCGGTGTGAGTCAGTCGATGGATGAGGCGTTATACGCTAGCTTACAGCTGAATACTGACGCGCCTAAATGGGTCGCTGATGTGCTAAGAGATATCACTGCACTTGGAAGTAATACGGTGTTGTTATTTGTTGCTGTCGTGGTAGTGGTTGGTTTAGCAATGCATAAGCAGCGAAATAAAGCCTATACGTTTGCGCTGGCTGTATTACTAGGTTTGTGTATAGCGTTTGCCTTAAAAGCAGGTATAGATAGACCACGCCCGCCACTGAGTCAGCACAACGTAGATGTTTACACTCAAAGCTTTCCCTCGGCTCATGCTACGCTATCTACGCTAGTTTACTTTTATCTTGCCTACTTATTGTGTCACTTTTCTTCCCATCGCAAGGTAAATGCCTTTACCTATTTTGCTGCCGCATTTTTAGTTTTTGCTATTGGGCTATCAAGGGTCATGCTAGGCGTTCACTGGCCTAGTGATGTGTTAGGTGGCTGGTTCGCGGGTGGCAGCGTGGTTGCTATTTGCCTGTATATTATTAAATGGAAGCAAAAGCTTCACATCAGTAAAATAGAACCCGTGCAGCCAAAAGAACAGTAATTGAGTCATTGAAATGATGAAGTGCACATTACAATTATGAGCAGTTCGATAAATATGAGCAGTTCGCAATATTACCAAAGGGTTTGTCATCTTATTGAGGGCGATGCGTTTCGTATGGAATGCTTGCAGGCGCTTGAGCAGCTGGCTTTGCCGCAGGGGTATATTGGAGCAGGATTTCTGCGAAACGCCATATGGGATGATTTACATGGCAAAAAAACTTCTACACCCCTGAACGATGTTGATGTTATTTATTTCGATGCTCACGTTTTAAACACAAGCTTTGTTTCAAACATAAGCCACACTTTGAACCCAAGCGATTCTGTAAACAGAGAACGCGAACAAGATTTAGCCTTCCAAGAGCAACTTAATGCCTTGTTGCCCGGTGTAAATTGGCAAGTTAAGAATCAAGCTCGTATGCACGTTTTGCATGATCATGCCCCGTATAAAGACTGTGAGGATGCCATCTCCTATTGGATAGAGAGAGAAACCTGCGTTGCAATAGCGCTATCGACCGTAAACCAATTCGATATTTTGGCGCCTTTTGGTCTTGCACATAACTTTAAGGGGCAGATTAGTATTAACCCTAAACTTCCTCGGTACGAGATTTTCAATAAACGGGTAACAGACAAAAAGTGGTGTGACATTTGGCCACAGCTTAAAGTGGTCGCGCCACAGGCTTAGTTTCTTACCACCCGCAAAAACCAGCCTACAAACAGTGAAATAAGTAAACCGAAAAAGGCGATAAGTACGGTAATGGTTAATAGCTGTCCTGAGAAGTCGGCGCTTTCCCCCGTTTGTTCACTTACTAACATTCCAGAGGCTTGAAAGATAAAAAGGGCGGCTACAGAGAAAAGCAAAATAACACCGGTAGAAACCATTGTTGCTTTCCAGTACGCCTTTGGAGAAACCCAATGTATCGCTCCTGCGACTAAAACACATAAAATAGTAAGGATATAGGGAACCACATTAACTCCTAGTTGTTTGTAGAAATAAGTGCTGAGAATTCAAATGTTATTGACGCGTCTGTGCCAATCAGTGCGCCTATTACACGATGCCATGTTCGCGATGTTTTGTCAGCAAGTTAGGCAAATAGTTCACTACGCTGGCTAAGGTATAAGCAATTGACTAGAAGAGAAAGCTCGAAAGAGGGAGCAGTACGGTTAACATTCTATTAAAAGATTTTAAGCTACAATGGTGATAGAATCGCCAGCAAATTTCCAGCAAGCCCTTAGGTGTACACACAAGTGCAGTTACAAGGGGTTGTGTTTTAAACGTCTTACACTCTGAGAGAACATGTTCGATTTAATAACCAGTAAAGATAGCAACGTAAAAAATGACGTGCTTTCGGGTATAACCGTTGCCTTAGCGCTCGTCCCCGAAGCGGTAGCCTTTGCCTTTGTTGCCGGTGTAGAGCCTATGATTGGTCTATACGCTGCATTTATGATGGGGCTGATTACCTCTGCCATTGGCGGTAGACCAGGTATGATTTCAGGTGCAACCGGGGCTATGGCCGTTGTTATGGTTGCACTTGTTGCGCAGCATGGTGTGCAATACCTTTTTGCAGCCGTTATCCTAGCAGGGCTGCTGCAAATACTCTGCGGCGTGTTTAAGCTCGGTAAGTTTATACGCTTGGTGCCTTATCCGGTGATGCTGGGCTTTGTGAACGGGCTTGCTATCGTTATTTTCCTAGCTCAACTTGGACAGTTTAAAGTGGTTAACTCACTTGGCGAGCTGCAGTGGATGCAGGGTTCAATGCTGTACTGGATGTTGGGTCTTGTAGGCCTCACCATGGCGATTATTTATTTGCTGCCAAAGCTTACCAAGGCCGTACCTGCGTCTTTGGTGGCTATTGTAACGGTCACCGCTTTAGTGCACGGTTTAGATTTAGAAGCGCGTACGGTTATTGACTTCGTAAGAGACTTACTACCGGCTGATCAAAAAGACAGTGCCACCTTGGCGGGCGAGTTGCCAACCTTTGCTATTCCAATGGTGCCTTTCACTTGGGAAACGGTAATGATTGTGCTGCCAACGTCTATCATTTTATGCTTGGTTGGTCTTATCGAATCACTGCTTACTCTATCGCTTATTGACGAAATGACCGATACCCGTGGCCGCGGCAATAAAGAGTGTGTCGGGCAAGGCGTTGCTAACACCGTTAACGGTTTCTTTGGCGGCATGGGCGGTTGCGCCATGATTGGTCAAAGCATGATTAACATTAATTCTGGCGGCCGCGGTCGTTTATCCGGAATAAGCGCAGCATTAGTGCTTCTTGGATTTATTCTATTTGCAGCGCCGCTTATTGAAATGATTCCATTGGCAGCTCTTGTAGGTGTTATGTTTGTGGTAGTTATTGCTACCTTCGAATGGGCATCGTTCCGCATTGTACGTGGTGTTAACAAAGAAGATGCATTTGTGCTTTTCTTAGTTACCGGCGTGACGGTGATAGCCGACTTGGCCATTGCGGTAGTGGTAGGTGTTATCGTATCTGCCTTAGTATTTGCTTGGAAGCACGCCCGTCACATTGCGGTGAAAACACATATTGATGGCGACGACTGGAAGGTTTACGAGTTAGAGGGGCCGCTTTTCTTTGGCTCGGTCACTCACTTTAAAGACTTATTTGATATCGCAAACGACCCGGAAGATGTGGTTATCGATTTCAAAGAGTCTCGTATCTGGGATTCATCGGGTATCGACGCGCTAGACACTCTTGCAGACAAGTATCTTGAACAAGGTAAAAAGCTTCATATACGTCATATCAGTGACGAGTGCAGAAGCTTGTTGCGCAAGGCCGATAAGTTTGTAGAGATTAACGTGAACGAAGACCCTCGTTATCGCGTTGCGACAGACAAGCTAGCCTAAGGTTCTTATCAACATATTTGATTAATTGCACAAAGGCATTCGCTGGCGCTGATGTTGACGCAAGAGACACATCAGAGACATATAAGAGCTAAGTGAAAAACACAAAACCGCACCCGTGCAAACGCGTGCGGTTTTTTATTAAATATTCCTCACTGAACAATATCCATTTTGCCGTCGTAGGTCATATCACTAATTACTTTTTTGTTAAGGAAGGTTTTATGATTAATTACATTACGCTAGGCGTGAGCGATATTGAAAAGTCAGCGTCATTCTATGAATCTTTGCTGGAAGATTTTGGCGTTAAGCGTCTGGTAAATATGGATAGAATTAAATACATCGGCAAATCGATGAAAGAGCCCATGGTTGCAGTGTGTATTCCATGGGATGAGAAAGAGCCGTCACCAGGAAACGGCAACATGTTCTCTATCGCACCTGGAAATAAGCAAAAAGTAGACAGAATGCATGAAAAAGCATTGTCTCTTGGTGCAACATGCGACGGCGCGCCAGGACAACGAGTACCAGGAAAGTTTTATGCTGCTTATGTAAGAGACTTTGACGGCAACAAGATTTGCTTTAACTTTTTCGGTTAGGTGGGCGTACCGTTAAACGCTCAAATTGCGCTTAAAGCACTGGTGAGACACAGCACAGGTAAGCTTATGCTGCCTGTCGTGGCGCATGTATGACTTTTAACATGAAGCGCTGCCTTTCATCGAGGGCCCGCTCTTGCTCCGCTCGAGTAGTGGCTCGGTTGAATCGGTTTGTCCAGCGGTTGTATTCATTCACCGCTTCTAAGTCAAAAGAGCGGCCTCTAAACATAGCGCTCAATGTGTTTAGGTTTACCAAAGCTTGCTTGGTCAAGCGCTGCTTTCCGTCAAAATATCTTTTGTAGTTCATGTCTAACGCCCTTTATGCCGGTAATATAGCTGTATCGGCGGAAATATATTTTGCTAAAGCTATTTATAGTAATTCGTCCACAGACAGATAACGGTGTTTGGAGGTTATACAGATTGTTGTCAGAGGCTAAAATTGGTTTATTAAGGGCAAAAAATGATATTCTCTTTTCACTGTGTACGCTATCGAGATTCAATTAAAACACCATGCAGCTACCTTTTAGTGACTACATTAAAATTATTGGAAAAGGCCAGCGGGGCGGTCGAAGCCTTACTCGCGAAGAGGCGTATCACGCCATGAAAATGGTGCTTGCAGATAAAGTCACCGGCGATCAGCGCGGCGCTTTTTTAATGTTACTGCGTACTCGGGAAGAAACGCCTGAAGAAGTCATTGGCTTTGTGGATGCGTGCAGAGAGCTTATCGAGCCTGAAGTAAAAACTCTGGCTCCAGTGCTAGATATTGGCTGTTACGCTGGAAAACGCCGTCAGCTCCCGTGGTATTTACTTGCCGTTGCAGTGCTTGTTAAAAATGGAATGCGAGTAATGCTGCACGGTGCTCATGAACCTGGTTCAGGCCGTTTGTATGCCAGTGCAGCGTTACCCTTACTAGGCTTGCCTGAGGTACACAGTATCAGCCAGGCAAAACAGCAACTCGATGCACAGGGAGCGACCTATTTAGACTTATCATATCTGCTGCCTGCTCTTAACAGTATTATTAAGTTGCGAGAGGTGTTTGGGTTACGCTCTTGCGCGAACACACTGGCCCGCTTGTTAAATCCCACTGGCGCCAAATTCTGTGTTCAAGGGGTTTACCATATGCACCTCGATCACAAACATTGTAGGGTGAACGAAAATTACGAGAACATAGATGCCCTGTGCTTTCGCGGTGATGGCGGCGACCCTGAAGTCAATGGCGAGCGTGAAACAGAGTTGTTTGTTACTCGAAATGGTAAAACGGAAGAATATCAGTTGCCCGTTATCGCTAAGCGCTGGGCGCTAAAAGACAAAACCATGGCAGTTAGCGATATGCTAGACGTGTGGCATGGCAAGGCAAACAGTGATTATGGAGAGCAAGCTATTGTTAGCTCATTGGCAAGCTACTTAGTTTTGCTCCGCAGCATTGAGGTAAAAGATGCCATTGAGCAAGCCAACATACTTTGGCATGAGCGTGATAAAGCCAACCTGCCGTTTAGTGTTTAAAGCAACAGCATGCATTGGAACACGTCTTTTAAAATTAACGTGTAGTTGAGTCAACCAGCCACGCATTTTCGACGGCGATGTCCAGTTGCTGATTGACATAATTCCAGAGGGCAGGTGCACAGGTTTTCAGGTGAGCATTGCGCTTTTCTATTTGCTGACGCGAGATCTTATGGGTTGCCCAGCTGCCACCTTTGGCATTCATATTTTGAAACACGGGGAGCACCCTATCCATAGCCTTCGCAAACTCAGCGTCTGGCGTAGCTGCGTCTTCAAATTCTAGCCACAGCTGCAGCATAGTTTCATCAAACGGTGGGGGAAGAAGGCCAAATATCCGTTTTGCCGCTGCCATTTCTTTTTCAGCCTGAGCCGCGTGATCCTGCTGAGTGTTAAAGGCAAACATATCGCCAGCATCTATTTCCACCACATCGTGAATGAGGATCATTTGTATCACTCGCTGGATGTCGATAGGTTTTGCTGCATATTGGCTTAACATCGAGGCCATTAGAGCCACATGCCAGCTATGCTCGGCAGAGTTTTCTTCTCGGTTGTTATCAGCAGGTAGGGTGATTTTCCGTTTTACCGCCTTCAACTTGTCAAGTTCACAGATAAAGTCTGCAAACGAATCTACGGGTGTCATAACGTCTCTTATTTAGTGAAAACCGGTTCAGTAAACCATAAGCCAATAAAAAAAATGAGCGCTGTTACGGCGCTCATTTTGTCTTTCGTCTTGCGCGGTTTTACATACCGCACAACGATTAAGAAAAATTATTTCTGTTCAGATAACCACACAATCAAATCTGCAATATCATCAAAAGACATGTCAGATGTGAACGTAGGTTGATACTTGCCATTGATAATAAAGCTTGGAACGCCGGTTAAGTGTTCGCGGTTTTCGTCGATTTGCTGCTGGTTTTTACGCAACATGCTGTTTACACCAAAGCTTTTTGCAAGTTTGTCGAACTCTTCGCCGTCGGCGCCGTTTACAACAAAGATATTACGCAAGTCTTTCAAGTTGGTTATAGATGCTTTTTGCTTATGAATGTAGTTGAAAATAGCACCATTCATTGCATTTTCTTGTTTCATAGCTCGGCCAATAAGCATGGCTTTCGTTGCCGCGTCTTGAACATCAGGGCCAGTGAAACGCATGAAGTTCACGTGTACTTTGTTAAACGAAGTACCGTCACTTTTCTTTTGCTTTATTTGTTCAACAATTGGCTCAAATTGAAAGCAGTGCGGACACCAAAAAGAGAAGTATTCAGTAATAACTGGCTTATCAGTGGCTTCATCATTAATGACTTTATAATGCGTACCTTCTTTCCATTTTGTGGCTGGCTCTTGAGCACAAGCCGCTAACGGCAAAAGCATTGCCATGACAAACATTACTGCAAACTTTTTCATGGAATAAGTTCCTTTGTATTAAAAATATAAACTATCAAAAGATTATCACAGGCTTTATGCGTTAACTAGAGCGTGCCCTAGTTTCAACGACCAGCAAGCGAAAAAATACAACGAAATAATATCAGTTAAAACTTAACCCTTGATGAACAAGCATAAAGTGAAGTTTAGGACGCTTACTAATAGGTGGTGTAAGCGCCGATATCAACAGTTAAGCTACGTACTTCGTTAAGGTGTGTAGTTTACGGTTACCAAAGCACGACGTTCCTGACCCACATACCCAATAATATCTTCGAATTCA
Organism: Alteromonas sp. MB-3u-76; assembly: GCF_002831605.1. Classification (NCBI taxonomy): domain Bacteria; kingdom Pseudomonadati; phylum Pseudomonadota; class Gammaproteobacteria; order Alteromonadales; family Alteromonadaceae; genus Alteromonas; species Alteromonas sp. MB-3u-76. The sequence continues at coordinate 689,243 of NZ_CP025115.1, forward strand.
GTATCAAATAGGTTATTCACCTTCAATGACAACTGCCATTCATTACTAATACGGTAGCTTACATTAACGTTAGTAAGTGTATAAGCCGAAAGTGCAAGCGTTTGTGAAGGTGCGGGGAAGGGCGGAAAGAATGTATCAAACCGCGTCCCTGTATAAGCCAGTTTCGTATAAAAACTGAATTTATCAAGCCCAAAATCGGAGGAAACCGTTAAAGCTCCTTGATGACGGGCGCGACGAAGCTCAGTTGTATTTACAGCATCAACATCTTGCTGCGCATTAAGGTAACTGTATGAGCCCGTAACACTCACCATTTCCCCGCGCCAATTAAACTCTGCGTCTACACCGTCTCGTAGGCTTTCACCGTCAATGTTATCCGCGGTAAATGCGCCAGCGGCCGGGTCGAAAACGAAGCCGTTTATTTCATCTTCAAGCTGGGTGCTATATATGCTTACCTGTGTCGAGAGTGTTTCCCAGCGTGTCTTGATACCGACCTCGATTTCTTCACTTTTTTCAGGCATCAGGTCAGCATTGCCGATAAAGCTGGCGGGCGTAAATCCGAATCGCTCTGTGAAAGTGGGAGTTTTAACCGCCTTTCCGTAACTGGTGAAAACAGAGACGTTATTGTGGACTTGCCAAGTCAATCCGGCGCGATAGCTTGACGCATTGTCAAACTCACTGTTGTTGTCGAATCGAGCACTTACAGAAGTGAATACATTATCACCAAGGTTCCCGCTTGCTTCCCCAAATGCACTGTACGTTTTATCTCGCTGCGCTTGATTAGGGTCGCCAAATACCACAGGACCGCGCTGAGAAAATAACCGCTGTAAATATTCAGCCCCCGCCGCCACGTTCCAGTTATCGAGTCTGTAAAAATGGGTCCAATTGAATTCTACGCGTTCTCCCGTAGTTCCCCCAACATCGTCACCTGATGCTGTATTATCATTCTTATCCTTTCGATACTGTGCAGTAAGCGCTGAGTTGTAATCCGAATCGTGGGGCTGATACTCCCACTTAAGCTTTGAACTAACTTGAAAGCCTCGTGTGACATTATCTGAATCTGCCGGCAGGCCGGTGCTGAGGAAGTCGGTAGCATCGTAGTCGTTCTGATAATCTACCGCGCGAAGATACGCGTTAAGTAAGTGTTCGCTAGAGGCTTCAAAACTAACATTAAGTCCCGCTGTAAGGTTGTTGTAACCATCGTCTTCATTGCCGACACGAGAAATGTTGTCGCCGTCTGTTTGCAAGTAGCCGGCGTAGGCGTTAAGGCCAAAGTCATTATGCTGCGATGCAGTGTTAACACTGCCTTTATAAGTGCTTTGCGTACCCGCACTTGCCGACATGCTTACGTTTTTCGAAGGTTGCTGCGTCTGCCCGGCTTTGGTAGTGATGCTTAAAACGCCGCCAATAGCACCACTTCCCCAGCGGGCACTTTGCGGGCCTTTTAAAAGCTCAATTCGAGTCACATTTGCGGCAGTTAAATGCGCAAGGTCAATTAGGCTTCCTTGACCAATATCATTGGCAATAACGCCATCTATTAGCACCAATAAGTGGTTGGTTTCGCTACCTCGCACCCTAACTTCTGTGAGGCCTCCTGGGCTACCAGATTGAGACAAGCTTACACCGGGTAACCCGCGAATAAGTTCGGTAAGTTGCAGGGCTCCCGATGCTTTAATATCGCTTTCAGTTAAAACCGATACTGCCGCTGGAAGTTTGGTCAGTTCTATGGGTAATCGGGTGCCGGTGACAGTCAGTGTTTCTATATCGTCAGCAATAGATTGTGCAAATGTTGGTGTTGAAGAAATAAAAGCAAGTAGCGCTGCGCTTGCTGCAGCTTTAGTAATTGCAGTGTGTGTAAAAGATACGTCCATAATCAAAAATAATCTCTTATGTACTCCACCCGAGTACATGATTTAGCGGAAGCGAGAGGCAATGCAAAGCATTACCTAAGCCGTGAAGCACAGGCCGGTATCCGGGCTCTCTCGTTAGTCGCTCACATAATTGAAATCAAATATCTTTAATCAAACTAATAAAATCACTAGCATAAAAAAATATCTGAGGAGCTGTAACTCTTTTGCCTTCCCATCTACTCAGCAAGCATAGCACTTACGTTATAGACAGTGGCGTTTGAAAAGACATACTCGTTGAGTATTGAGATTACCGTTGCGGGGGCAGCATCAGCATCACACTGATTTCCCGTTTAACACAATCACTGGCATCTTGTTGATGTTAACCAACTGACACCGGTTCATGGGCACCTACGCGGGGGGGAGTATATAGCCTTTATTTAAGACTTTATATACTCCAAGCTGCTATATTCTGACGTGGAACGGCAGAAAGAGCCTTTAGTGAACACGTTATGGGATTACATTCCAAGCTTAAGCGGGGGCTCTTGAAGTGCAGACATTTGTTCTTTCAAGGCTAATATTTGCCCTTCCCAATATTTATCTTCAGCAAACCATGGAAAGGCGCGGGGAAAGGCCGGATCTGACCAACGGCGAGATAGCCATGCCATGTAATGAACCATTCGCATGGCTCTTAATGGCTCTATAAGCGAGAGTTCTGCTTTATTGAAGGGCTGAAATTCTTCATAAGCTTCAACTAATGTGTCAAGTTGCAATAGCTGCTGTTGTCTGTCGCCGCTTAGCATCATCCACAAATCTTGGATGGCAGGCCCCATTCTGCAGTCATCTAAATCGACAAAAGTAGGTCCATCTCGCCATAAAATATTGCCCGGGTGGCAATCACCATGAAGACGTATAGGCGAAGAAACGTTTTTATACGCTTTTTGTGTAGCTTCAATAACAGGGTTAAGAATAGCGAAAAAAGCGGTTTTTAAACCCTCTGGCAATAACTCGCTCTGCTCAAGAATTTTTTGCGGCTCTAATAAATAGCTCTCTACATCAATAGCGGGGCGTGAAGTGAATGGCGTGGCCTGCGCTGTTAGATGTATTCGGCCGATAAAGCGCCCCATCCATTCCAGCTGATCTAAATTGTCATTTTCAAACTGTCGGCCTCCCACTGAGGGAAAAAGGGCAAAGCGGTAGTCGGTATCAACAACTTTATGATGATGCAATGTGTTCTCATTTAGTGCCATGGGGGCGACAATGGGAATTTCATTGTCAGCCAGCTCTTTAGCAAAACTGTGCTCTTCTTGAATTTGTTCGTCAGTCCAGCGACCTGGCCTGTAAAACTTCACAACGTAGCGCTTGCCGTCTTCAGCAATAAACTGATAAACCCTGTTTTCATAACTGTTAAGCGCGAGTAGTCCGCTTTGAAGAAAAATGCCCTGGGTTTCCAGGGCATCTAATATCGTATCTGGGCTTAAGCCCGAGAAGGAGAAATCTGTCATCGATAAAGAAACTTAGTTGGCTCATCAACGGTTACCGTCTCACCATTTACGGTAACAGTAACACTGATGAATATGTCAGTGACAGTATCTTCCAGATTATAGGCGTCTGTTGCAACCGATATCGGTGTTGAGTAAACCGCGCTACCCTCTACCTCAAACTCTTGTTTACCAATATATTGATAATCGGGTAGCCCTTTTATTTCAACCGTATAGCTTTGACGCTGTTGAGTTTTGTTCAACACCTTAATGGTATATACGTTTTCAATAAGCCCTTCATTGGTTTCGCGGTATAGAGAGTTTCTGTCGCGAATAATATCAACTTCAACAGGACTACGGGTGTAGATATTGGCAAATAGAAGTCCGATCATGATGACGAGTACAACAAAGTAACCCACCAGCTTAGGTCGAATAATATTCGTTTTACCACCAGATAGCTCATGTTCTGAGGTAAAGCTAATTAAGCCTTTGGGGTAATTCATCTTTTCCATAACGCCGTTACATGCATCAACGCAAGCACCGCAGTTAATGCACTCGTATTGTAAACCATTGCGAATATCGATACCGGTAGGACAAACTTGTACACATAAGTTGCAGTCTATGCAGTCGCCAAGCCCTTTCTGTTTAACGTCTTCATGACTGAGTTTGCGTGGGCGAGGGCCTCGTTTTTCACCTCGGGTGGCATCGTAAGATACGGTAAAGGTATCTTTATCGAACATCGCTGACTGAAAGCGCGCATACGGACAAATATGGGTACACATGATTTCTCGCATATAGCCCGCATTACCGTAGGTACAAACAGCAAAAAAGATAACTGAAAAGCCAGCCCAGAATCCTACATTGAAAGTGAAGAAGTCGATAAAGAGTGCGCCGATAGGCGTAAAGTATCCCACAAAAGTCAGTGCGGTTAACAGTGCAACAACAACCCATGCAGTGTGTTTAGCAGTTTTACGCATAAACTTATCGGCATCCATCGGCCTTTCATCAAGCTTCATGCGTTTGTTGCGCGGGCCTTCAAATTTTTCTTCAAACCAAGTGTAGATATACACCCAAGTAGTTTGCGGGCACATAAAACCGCACCATACCCGCCCAGCAAAGGTAGTAACAAAGAAGAGAGCAAAGGCTGACACAATAAAAATATAGGCCAACAGAGTCAGGTCTTGCGGCCACAGAGTTAACGAGAATATGGTAAACCGCTGTTCGCCAATATCGAGCAAGACAGCTTGTTGACCGTTGTATTGAAGCCAAGGGATAATGGCAAACAGGCCAAGAAAGATAAGCCCAAAAAAGCGACGAAACGATTCTAAAGGGCCTTTCACAGCACGCACATAAATACGACTGCGGGAATCGTGACGCTTCCCCTGACCTTCACCTTTTGGCTTGTGGACCTTTACCGGTGTTACGTTTTTAACCGGTATCTGTTCATTCATAAAATAACCTTAGCTAACATCTTTAAGTGACATAAGCAGTATAACAGCAAGAAGAATGTCATAATTAATGTAGATCAAGAATACTCATTATGATCGGTCCTTTTGAACTTTCAGTCAATACTGAAAGTTCAGAAATGTTCATTGAAAAATATGCCTTCGTTAAAATAAGTCAAAAATAGGGTCAACACGCCCTAAAGCGTAGTTAGTAAAATACCAAACAGCTATATGCTGTGTGGGGCATAGCATTAAAGTTTTCTTAATAAGTTTTCTTAATAAGTTTGTTTAATGAGTGAGGCTTATTTAATGAGAATTGCGGTGCAGTATGATCAGCAGCCATCTGAGCATGCTTGCTGGGCAAGCTAAGATAAATTTCATATACATATGGTTGTTTTCCATACTGATGTATTACTATTAGTGTTCTTAAATGTAGAGAACATGGTGTAATATCACCGAATAGTTGAACTTTTAGTGGCTTTTTAGCCGTAAATTTCAACAAGACTTAGCTATGTAATTACATACATCAAAGCGGAATACAATGAACCACGCTTGCCGCAAATCCTATATATAGCTAGATGTTTTGCTATGTATAAGCGCACGTTAAAGGAATGATTAAACAGGCTGGCGATTATATTAGCTATTCAATTACGGTTATTTTAGAAAGGCTATGTAAGACATTATGTTACGTTTTTTCATTATTACTGCTGAAATTATTGTGCTCGTATTAATCTTACGATCGCCTTTCGTGCAGTATTTATTTGAAGATATTCAGCATTCTGTTTCCGACTGGTTTATTTCTATGTCTACTTTGCCAGAGCAGCGCGCGTTGAGCGGTTTGCGCAACGATATACTGCAGCAGCTAAAGCCATTAAAACCTTACCAACAAAACTATGTCGAACAAATAACCGTATCCACAGACAGTGTTAAACGTTTTTACGCAACATACTGTGAAAAAGACGACATAAACCCCAACTTTTCGGGAACTAAACGTGCTCAGCTGTGCCATACCATCATGCAGTCTTCTCTGATGAGAAAGCCACAGTAAAGCGACAACAGGCCGAAAAACGTTTGCGAGAAGACCTTAACGAGGAGAGTAAACGTGAATAAGTTACCTATTTCAGCAACCCTTATCTATTCAGCACTGTTCAGCAGCGCCTTAGTTTTTACCACCATGACGCCTGCTCACGCGGCTGAATTAAAAATAACATGGGAAGAACCAAAGTCTTATACCGACGTTAGGCCATCAAACGAGTCTCGTGTTCGTTTTCGCGAGCGCACTCTTGAGGAATTGGAATCGCATCTCGTGGAGTTAGCTGCGACGTTACCTGAATCACAAACTTTGACAATGGTAGTGACGAATATCGATTTGGCAGGGCAGGTATGGCCCAGTCAGTTTGTTGGCTTTGGTAATAACATGGGGCAAGACGTGCGCGTGATACAGCGTGTTGATATTCCACGCATGACGTTTAGCTATTCACTTACCGATAGCGATGGTGAAGTAATTAAAAGCGAAGAGGAATTTAGCCTTAAAGACATGGGGTTCATGGACACCAATACTCGCAATAATAGAAATGAAAATCTGTTTTATGAAAAAGCCATGCTTGATGACTGGTTTGACGACACGTTTGTAGAAAAAGAAAAGTAAAAGAAAGCATAAACAAAGAGGCCGCGTTGCTTTAGCTAAACAACGCGGCCTTTTTTATTGGTGCAAAAAACTGATTTAAAGCACAGTTAGTTCAGCGATTATAGATAATCGAACTCATCACCGCTGACGGCTAACGTACTTTCTGGTCCTGCTGTATAGGCTACTTTGTGAGCATCACGACGAGGTAAAATACGCTCCATATAAAAATCCCGTGTTTTTACCTTTGATGCCGCAAGTACTGCATTCTCTCCGCGCTGGGCTTTATCTGCCATGCTGTACCACAACACACCAAGTAGAGAGTAAGCGCTGTAGTTAAGGAAGTCACAGGCCGCTGATGCAGCTGTAGTCGCATCCATGCCCAAACAGTCAGCAGAAGAGGCGCGCCAGTCATCCAATAGTCCTTGAGCTAGGCCTTTGTCTTCTGCGTTTTCGATGTCTGCTACGAGTGCGTTAAACGCGTTGTAGGTAGACTCTAGCATTTGTCCGCCGTCGCGAGTAAGTTTACGTCCAATAAGGTCGAGCGCTTGAATGCCGTTTGTTCCTTCATAAAGCATAGCAATACGAACATCGCGCACAAGCTGCTCCATGCCCCACTCGCGTATAAACCCATGGCCACCAAAGATTTGAACACCAAGGTTTGTAGTTTCAAGGCCCATATCAGTCATGAAAGCTTTACAGATAGGCGTTAGGTATTGAAGCACATTCTCTGCGTTTTTCTGTTCTTCGCCGTCGGTGTGCTTTTCAATGTCCATAAACTTAGCGTAGAAAAGCGACAGGGCACGACAGCCCTCAATAAGCGATTTCTGTGTTAACAGCATTCGAGCCACATCTGGCTGAAACACGATTGGGTCGGCTTTGCCGTCTGGGTTTTGAATACCTTGAGGTGCACGAGACTGCACGCGCTCGCGGGCATATGTTAGTGCACCTTGGTACGATGCTTCAGCTGCCCCCAACCCTTGCAGGCCAACTTGGAATCGTGCGTCGTTCATCATAGTGAACATACATGTCAAGCCTTTGTTTTCCTCGCCAACTAACCAGCCGGTGGCGCCGTCAAAATTCATTACACATGTTGGGCTAGCCTTAATCCCCATCTTGTGTTCAATGCTACCCACTGAAAGACTATTCGCTTCGCCCGGCTCATTGCTGGCATCGGGCAAAAATTTAGGTACTAGAAACAAGCTTATTCCTTTAACACCTTTTGGTGCATCAGGTAAGCGAGCCAGTACTAAGTGAATGACATTAGAGCTCCAGTCGTGGTCGCCGCCGGTAATAAAGATCTTATTACCTGTAATTTTAAAGCTACCGTCTTCTTGCGGAAGCGCCTTTGTGCTTAACAAGCTTAAGTCGGTTCCCGCGTGAGGCTCGGTGAGGTTCATTGTGCCTGTCCACTCACCGCTAATTAGCTTGGCTAAATACTTATCTTTTAACTCTTTGCTCGCATGCTTTGTTACTGCCAGCGTGGCACTTTCGGTAAGCATGGTTGTTAAGCGCCAGCTCAAGTTGGCCGCGTTTAGCATTTCATGCACCGGCACTGCCATTGTGTAAGGTAAATCTTGACCGTCGTATTCTGCAGAGCCAAGCATGGCGTTCCAGCCATTCGCAACATACTCTTGGTAAGCGTCTGCAAAGCCTTTAGGGGTAGTGACCTTGCCATTTTCAAGTTTACAGCCTTCTTCGTCGCCTTCGCGGTTAAGCGGAGCAATAACGTCCAAGGCAAATTTGGCGCCTTGGGAAATAATTTCATTCGCCAAGTCACTATCGAAATCGCTAATACCTAGCTTTTGGTAATGAGCATCAAGTCCAAGCCATTCTTTTAAAAGAAACTGAAAATCAGCGGTAGGGGCGTGGTGTAGAGGCATGGATGACTCCTTTTTCAAACAAGTGTTTTAATCTCGCTATTATAGCCATAAAACAAGTGGTCAGAGTAGTCCGTTAATCGAAAGTTAATAATAAATATTATTTATACCACTTGGCTTTTTCTTGCATTTATCCATCTCACTGGCATGCTAACGCCCTAAATAAGGCGACATAGTTAAGGCGTAAAAAGCGTATGAGTAATAATAGTCCAGTATGCGTAGTAACGGGAGGCAGCTTGGGAATTGGCCTTGCGGTATGTAAAACCTTTGCTGAAAACGGTTATCGCGTGGTCAATTTAGACATCAGGCCTTTTGATGACACGCCAGCTCATTGTGAATGGGTAAGTTGTGATGTTAGCAAGGTTAGTGATGTTGAAACTGCGTTATCTTCTGTTGCCAGCAAATATGAACGAATTGATTCACTAGTGTGTAATGCAGGTAAGCACGTATCTGCCACTATTGAAGAAACCGATGAAGCCCTTCTAGACAGCGTGATTAATTTAAATATAAAAGGCGCTTACGCCGCAATTAAATACACATTGCCGGTGATGAAGTTGCAGCAATCTGGCGCTATTGTGGTAATGGGGTCAGATCAATCCTTTGTAGGTAAGCAAAACTCTTTCGCGTATGGCTTAACAAAATCTGCATTAGCGTCTATGGCTAAAACAACGGCGCTTGATTACGCATCATGTAAAATACGTGTGAATGCTGTGTGCCCAGGTACGGTGGAAACGCCTCTGTTTCATAACGCTATCGATAACTATGTGGCGAAATCTGGTGCAAATAAAGAGGAAGTGGTTGCTGAAGAAGCGTCAGCACAGCCATTAGGTAGGCTTGGGCAGCCAGAGGATGTTGCAGAACTCACCTATTTTTTATGCAGTGACAAAGCATCCTTTATTACAGGCAGCCTGTATGCGGTTGATGGCGGTTATACAGCGCAGTAGTGAATATGAATCATCATAATGCTGTGAGGCTGAGTATGAAAAGAGGGGAAGAAGATATGAAATGGATTGATCCACACATCCACCTTTTTGCACTAGCCCACGGACATTATGCATGGCTAAAGCCTGAAAACCCGCCGTTCTGGAGCGACAAGGCAGTAATAAATCAAACTACCTTAGAGCCTCACCTGTACGAAGGAAACCGAAACCTGCTCGCAGGGTTTGTGCATATAGAAGCTGGGTTTGATAACCATCATCCTTGGCGGGAAGTACAATTTTTAGAGCAGTACTGCAAAGGGCCATTTCGCAGCGTTGCCAATATTCATTTAACCGCAAACTCAGCGCAAGCAGATATCAATAGGCTGGTCCGCTTTCACTCCGTAGTCGGGTTACGCCATATTCTCGATGACGGTGCACAAACCATTTTGCGTTCGCCAAAAGCTTTACACACACTTAAATACATGGCGCAGCACCAGCTTTCTTTTGATGCTCAGTTAGATTTAACCGACACGGCAAGCGTCAGTGCATTAGTTAAAGTACTTGAGCAAGTTCCACACCTCACAGTTATGATAAATCATGTTGGAATTGCGCCCTCTAGCAGAGCCAATCTGGCTTATAAACATTGGCAGCATCATTTGCGAGAGCTTGGGCAGCACAACAAGTTGGCATTTAAATTTTCTGGTATGGAGATGCAGGAGAGACAGTGGTCGTGGCAGTATGCGCATGGGGTACTTTGTGATGTTATCGAAAGTGTACCTTTAAGTAAGCTTATGTTGGCAAGTAATTTTCCGCTATGTAACTTAAGAATGCCTTATTCAGAGCTTCTTCGTGGCTACGACAGGTTATTAAAGCGCTTCGATCGCCAAACAGCCGAGCAGTTACGATATAGCAATGCTTATCGCTGGTACAAATTTACTCCGCAAGATTTTGAAGAATAACACGCGCTAATAAGAGCCGGTGAATTGAAAGCAAAGTGGCAACGCAATGTACCACTTCGCTTTTAAGATGCCTGTTTTAAAGGTAATAACTATTTTAGCTCGGTAACCGTCATATGTGGTGAGCGATACACAACTTCATCATTCAAATCGATTCCGATCCCTGGCGTGTCTGGTGCTTCAATGAATCCGTTCACTGGCTGAGGATCTTGAATACACAACTCTCTATTCCACTCTTTTATGGCGTAGGTGTGATGCTCGTGAATTAAAAAGTTCGGTATTGCGGTCTCAAGATGTAAGCTGGCAGCGGTTGCTACCGGGCCGCCACAAACATGGGCCTGAATACGCACATCGTAAATGTCAGCATAATCGCACACCTTTTTCGCTTCGGTGAAGCCGCCACAAAGACCGACATCTGGTTGCAGTACGTCAATAGACTGATCTTCAAGATAAGGGCGAACATCCCAGCGGTGGTACAAACGCTCACCGCCAGCAATAGGCACATTTACGTTCTTGGCAACTTTATCGTGAAGCTTTGAGTTTAAGTAGTTCACAGGCTCTTCGTAATACAAGCAACCAATATCCTCTACAATACTACCTAGCTGAATGGCGGTAGAAGCGCCTAGTAAGCTATGGCACTCAAAGATAATATCGCCATCGTCGCCCATAACATCGCGCATTGCCTGCAGGCGAGCTCTAAATAGCTTGAGTTCTGGCTTAGTAAACAACTTAGTTCTGTCGAAATGGGTGTTGCCATCTTTGTCATAAACAATAGGGTCGACTTTAACCGCATCGTAGCCGTCTTTAAGCGCTTTCTCTGTCGCGCGAGCATAATCGGCAGGGTCATTCAGTTTTGTAACTTCCTTATCCCAGTCAAACTGTAACTGACTGGCATAGCTACGCAGTTTGCCGTTTGTTTTTCCGCCTAGTAGTTCGTATACCGGTAAGCCTAGTGCTTTCCCTTTGATATCCCAAAGCGCGGTATCTATGGCACTCATTGCAGAATAAAAAACAGGGCCGCCGCCTAATCCCCAGAAACCTTCACGTAGCATGCGAGACCATAATAGTTCGGTTTGAAAAGGATTAAAGCCAATGAGCAATGCCTCAGCAATTTCTTTTACCATGTGTGCAGCAGCGCTGTGTCCCCAGTCGTAAGCAAGACCCGCTTCACCCACACCGGTGATTCCTTCGTCGGTATAAACTCTTACAAATACAGGGTTCCACTGAGGGCGTTTTGGACATTGAATGTCGAATATTTCTACTTTGGTCACTTTCATAGTTTATGTTCAATTCCGTGTTTTAAGTCAATTTTGAGGATTTCCCTACGGAAACCTATCTTAAATGTTAGAGCGCCAACTCGTACTTTTTTAACTGCCTCGCCTTTTCCCTGCCTGTTATTTTGTGATAACAAGGTAGCTTTTTGTGATGAGAAATAGCCTTGTAATCACAAAGACGCATTATTCACAGAAGCTTGGATCTAATTTATAGGCTTTTCTAAGCATCGCTGGCCATGCTTTTTGGCCACCCGTCTCTCCGCTGTGAACAATGCTTGCTTGCTCATATATACCGTCGATAATGGGTTGAGGGATCTCAATCACTTCTTCATTAGACTGCATCAGCGCAAGTTGAATTTCACATGCTCTTTGTAAATCATAAAATCGCATAAACGCGTCACCTACGGTGGGGCCTAGAGTAAGGCCGCCATGATTGGGCAATAACATATGGTTAGTATCGCCTAAATCCTCTTGCAGACGCTTTCTTTCTTGGGCATCAACAGCCAGTCCTTCATATTTGTGATAGGACAGCGATGGAAGAGAAAATAAAGAATACTGGCTCCATGGTTTTAAGCCACCTTTCACCGAGGCAACTGAAATGGTGGCCAATGTATGCAAATGAATTACGCATTTTGCATCGTGACGCACTTCATGAATAGCGCTATGAATAGTGAAGCCCGCAGGGTTTATTCCATAAGGTGTATCATCGAGAATGTTACCGTCTAGGTCTACTTTAACGAGATTAGAAGCCGTCACCTCGTCGAAGCCTAAACCAAACGCATTCACCAAGTAATGTTCTGTTCCCGGCACTTTGGCTGAAATATGCGTGTAAATGAGGTCGCCCCAGCGCATATCTGCTACCAGGCGATAGCAGGCTGCAAGATCCACTCGGGTTTGCCATTCTTGTTCTGAAACAGAATTTTTAAGACTTTGAGGCGGTAGTGAAAACACGCTTTACTCCTTGGATAATCTTATCCCTGCACTTGGTAGAAAAAGTAGTGCAGGGCGTTGAAAGCGAATGTGAATTACAAATACAAGGCACAGCCATAGAATCGCTTTAACCGTACCGCAAAGATTACCAGTTCAGGCTATTTATCAAAAGCCAGAACTTCTTTGGATTTTGAATCACAAGCATATATGGCCGTTTTGATACATACAGCTGACATATATTCAGCGCAAAGATATGCTAATACCGATTTTTGCCCGTTTACTGTGGCGTAAATGCAATAAAACCATCTCTAAGTGAAACTAAATCGTCTGGGAATCGCATTGCGTTATGTTCTATAACAAAGGGGTCAACTTTTTCTACAGCCGTTACCTCAATTTTAGCCCATGCCGGTGGTGAAAAATTATCGGGAAAAGCGCCAACTCCTGCATCTAGGTCGCAGGCAAATACCGAGAGACCCCGCCGGGTTGTGAGCAAGTGTTTGCGAACAAAAACATTAAAACCGGTTTCTTCCCAGGTTTCTCTGTGAGCGGCACAAGACAAAGATTCATCCTTATCGACCCCACCTCCAGGAAAATCAAGTTTGCCGGTTAGCCGATGCCTAATAAGTAACACTTTATTTTGAATTTTCACAAGGCAGGCTGCGGCTTTTGAGTTGACGGTATTATTTTGCGGTTGGGCAGTTTCAGTACTCAATTGCGTTGATTGTCTACAAGCGGGTTGGCTAGGAGTAGAGTCCGAGCAGGCAAAAAGCGTTAAAAGTGCCAAAATAGCTGATAAGCGAAAATAGAAAGTCATCGAAAAAGGTAGAATACCCTTATTAAAATAAAAACAAGTAATAGCGCCACAAAACCACCGCTCGCGCCTTGCACCAAAACGTGCCCAGGGTGCATATTGGAGAAGGTGTTTGAGATGCGTAGCCGAATGTGAATAGAGTGCTTTTTACTAAAATTGGCAACCACTTCGCAAACTACTTTATCACAAGGCGTTATTTTACCTAAAGGAAAGGTTATGTCTTCACGATTTTCTTTATCTCCACTACTCATTGGTGTTGCCCTGCTGGCCGGCATTGTTGTCTATCTTAATTTACCCGAAGAAAGTGCTGAACAACAAAATGCAGCAAAGGCTACGCCGGTCAAAACGGCATTGGCGAGTACACAAGCATTGCCCATTACCATAGAGTCGCTAGGTACCGCGGTGGCGAACGAATCGGTAAACATCACTGCCCAAGTTACAGAAACGATAGCCAGTATCAACTTTGAAGACGGTGATAAAGTTGACGCAGGCACAGTACTTGTTCAGCTTAATAACTCGGAAGAACTCGCGCGTGTTGAAGAACTCAAGGCCAATATTGTTGAAGCAAAAAGACAATTCACCCGAATAGCTGATTTACGCCAAACCAATGCTACCTCTGAGCAGCTTTTAGACGAACAACAAGCCCGCGTAAAAGCGTTGGAAGCTCAGCTAGATATCGCAAAAGCACAGTTAGACGACTTGCAGGTTCGCGCTCCTTTTAGTGGTTTGCTTGGCAATAGAATGATCAGTAAAGGCTCACTTATCCAGCCTGGAAATACTATTACTACGCTAGACGACATCAGCGTGGTAAAAGTTGACTTTAGTGTTGCAGAAACGCATTTAGCGAGTGTTGCAGCAGGCCAGCGGTTAACTGCAATTTCAATTGCTTATCCAGGCGTAGAGTTCGAAGGCGTTATTAGTAATGTCGACACCAGATTAGACCCCGTGATCCGCGCCATTAATGTGCGAGCAGTCATAAAGAATAAAGACAACCGTTTACGCCCAGGTATGCTGCTAACCGTTACAGTAGAAAAGCGTGTTTTAAACACCCTCGTTCTTCCAGAAAAAGCACTGGTTCCCGTACAAGATAAGCAATTTGTTTATGTGGTTAAAGACGATGTGGCGCACCAAACAGAAGTGGTTATTGGGGAGAGAAAGCCAGGTATAGTCCAGATAATCAACGGTGTAAGTGAAGGCGATGAAGTTATTACCGAAGGTACGCTGCGTGTGCGTGACCAATCTCCAGTCAACGTACTTAATCGATAGGGCGCGCACCATGTTATTGTCTGACGTTTCAGTTAAACGCCCCGTTTTTGCAACGGTTATCAATTTACTGTTAGTGATATTTGGCGTTGTTGCTATTTCTATGCTGTCACTTCGTGAATACCCCGATATCGATCCACCCATAGTGTCGGTGAATACCACCTATGCGGGTGCATCGGCAAATATTGTTGAAACTCGAATAACCCAGCTTTTAGAAGACCGTATATCGGGTATAGAGGGTATAAAAAACGTTACCTCTACTTCGCGCAACGGTCGTTCTGACATCACAATTGAATTTAAGCTTTCTCGCGATATTGATGCTGCGGCCAATGATGTAAGAGAGCGCGTGAGTCGCGCATTAAATAATTTACCGGACCAAGCAGATCCGCCTGAAGTGTCAAAGGCTAACTCCGATGAGAGCGCCGTGGTGTGGTATAACCTTAGAAGTACAAACCTAAACACAATGGAATTGACCGACTACGCAGAGCGCTTCCTCGTTGATAGGCTTTCCATTGTTGATGGCGTTGCACGGGTGCAAATTGGCGGTGGTCGCCGCTATGCCATGAAAGTGTTTTTAGATAGAACCGCTATGTCTGCCCGGGGCATCACCGTTAGCGATGTAGAGCAAGTTATTCGCGCAGAAAACGTTGAACTGCCCGCCGGCGAAGTTGAGTCTGTCGACCGTGATTTTGAAGTAAGGGTAGCCCGAACCTTTTTAACCCCTGAAGATTTTGCTGCCCTCACTGTGGCGGTAGGCGATAATGGCTATCTGGTGCGACTAGGCGAAATAGCCAATGTTGAGTTAACTGCAGAAGATGATGAGACCGAGTTTCGCGGCGACGGGGTAAACATGATTGGTCTTGGCATTATCAAGCAATCTAAATCGAATACCCTTGAAGTAGCACGTGCGGCAAAGGCACAAATAGCAAAAATAGAGGCATCTCTGCCAGATAACATTTTTATTGTACCTAGCTACGACTCCTCGGTTTTCATTGAGGCCTCTATTGATGAGGTTTATGAAACCCTTGCCATTGCTATGCTTATGGTGGTGGTAGTGATTTATTTATTTCTGGGGAATGTTCGCGCTACCTTTATTCCTGCGATCACCGTTCCGGTATCTCTTATTGCTGCATTCATTGTTATGTATGCCCTTGGGTTTTCAATCAACCTCTTAACACTACTGGCCATGGTGCTGGCCATAGGACTAGTAGTAGACGATGCTATTGTGGTGTTAGAAAACATCTATCGCAGAATTGAGTTGGGCGAGCCCCCTATTTTAGCTGCTTATCGGGGGGCCAAAGAAGTTGGTTTCGCCGTTATTGCTACTACATTGGTGCTGATTTCGGTATTTGTACCTCTTGTGTTTTTGGAGGGGAACATTGGACGTTTATTCACTGAATTTGCATTGGCCATTGCTGCCGCTGTGGCATTTTCCAGTTTCACTGCCCTAACGCTAACACCTATGATGGCGTCGAAAATACTTAAAAAGCGTGAGCGAGCATCTGGTTTCGGAAGTTGGATGGATAAGCGTTTCTCGGCGCTCGAAAACCGTTATTTTCAAAGTTTGGGGAAAACCTTACATCAGCCAATATTAATGTTGCTGTTACTCGTTTTTGCAGTCATCGCTATTATTCAATTTTCAGAAAAAGTGCCCAGCGAGTTTGTACCAAAAGAAGATAGGGGTAACTTTTTTATTCTTATGAATGCGCAGGAGGGGGCGAGTTTTAAAAGTAATGCTGAAAACCTAAAGCAAATTGAAGATATCTTAATGCCCTATCGGGAGAACGGTAAAATTAATCGTTTGCTAGTAAGAACACCGGGCTTTGGTGGCAATGCAGGTATTGCCATTGTAGGTTCAGCAGATTGGGATGTAAGAGATTTCAGCACCTTTGAACTTATGGATGAGTTAAGCGAAAAATTAACTACGGTACCTGATGTAAGAGCCTTTTCGATTATGCGAAGTGGTGTATCTGGGGGCGGGTTCGGAAGACCAGTGCAATTTGTTTTAAAAGGCGATACCTATGAAAACCTTGTTGCATGGCGAGATACGGTACTTGAAAAAGCCGCTGAAAACCCCGGGCTTATTCGATTAGATTCAGATTACAAAGAAACGTCACCTCAGTTGCTAGTTAACATTAACCGCGATAGAGCCGCAGATCTCGGTGTTTCTATTAGTGATATCGGTGGCACCTTAGAAGTTATGCTGGGTCAGCGCAGAGTATCTACTTTCCTAGATAGAGGAGAGGAATACGATGTTATTTTAGAAGGTATTGAAGACGACTTTAGAAGCCCAAACAGCATAGAAAACCTCTATGTGCGTTCGTCAAGAACCGGCGAATTGGTTCCTATGGATAACTTACTGACTTTTGAGGAGCAGGCTACTTCGTCTCGTCTAAACCGTTATAACCGAATGCGCGCTGTTACTATATCGGCAAACTTAGCCGAGGGTTACACGCTAGGTCAGGCACTGACTTATTTAGAAGACATTGTTCGTACAGAGCTTCCTGACACCGTATCCATTGACTACAAAGGCGAGTCACAGCTCTATCAAGAAGCCGGTAGTTCCTTTATTTATGTTTTCATGCTTGCATTAGCAATCACCTATCTTATTTTGGCCGCACAATTTGAAAGTTGGGTGCATCCTCTCGTTATTATGCTTACGGTGCCTCTGGCTCTTGTAGGTGCTTATATTGGGCTGTTTTTCTCGGGCATGACGATAAACATATATAGTCAGATTGGGTTAGTCATGCTTATTGGGCTAGCTGCGAAGAACGGTATTTTAATTGTTGAATTTGCGAACCAACTTCGCGATAGCGGCATGGCCTTTGAAGAGGCCCTAAAAAGAGCGGCTACCCAAAGGCTTCGTCCTATAGTAATGACAGGTTTTACTACGGTGTTTAGTGCGCTACCTCTGGTTCTTGCCACCGGGCCTGGCGCAGAAAGCCGAATGGTAATAGGTATGGTGATATTCTCAGGCGTCTTAGTATCGGCCTTCATGACCTTGTACGTTGTACCAACGGCTTACAGTTGGCTTGCCAGAAATACAAGTTCACCGCTTAAGCGCACTCAAGAGATAGAACGGTTGCACAAAGAGATTCCATACAAAAAGGGTGGTGTTGAATAGTTTCCTGTCGATATAGCCCAGCATGCCATTGTCCTTCACTCAGCAAGATTTAACACTGTTGAGTGGAAACTTTGAGGAGATGCGGCTGGGTTGGCGTGACGGGGCGAACGCAGTTGGCGTATCAATTACACTAGCTGCGATTTACTGGTGTGCCAAAATGGTTTGTCAAAAAGACCGCCTGCGTGTCGTTTATGTACAAGTTGACAGAGTCGATTTGCTTGCTGAGTTAGCTGAGTCGAGTGTGCTAGGTGATGATTAAGTGGGATGTAGTTTAAGTGCTTGTTGCCAGCTTGATATCCCGCTTACATTTAATATGCCAGAAGTATTCGTATAGTGCATTATACGTCAGCTAGGCTTTTGGTATGTTTTTTCATACTTCCATATGGGTTTTGATGCCCTATTAAAATAGCTGGTTTTAGTTAATTATCTGATTTTTATAGTTTAAATTTTTAATCGTATTCTTTCTTTTATTTTTTTAAACACTGATCCAACCACTAAGTAGCGCTATTAGTCATTAGTCTAGTTGTTTAAAATCTCTCGCGCATTAAACTGCGCGCCATCACAAGCCTTCAAACGTAAGTTCTTCATTTTTCGAATCTAAAAACTTAGTAGCTTTGTTGGCGATATTACCATTTGTGACCAATACTTAGGCAATTGTGTAATTGAAGCTACGATTGCGCTTTGTTTTACCCAGCACTGGTTTTGCCACACGAGCAAAACGTGGGCTAAGCATAATTGAAGCGGTGATATATCACCGCGACAAAGTTAAGAGGATAATTATGAAAAAATGGATACTCGCAGCGAGCCTTTGCTGCAATATGGCATTCGCAGATGTAGCGGTTGTTGTTCATCCAAGTAATGGCGATTCGTTAGACAAAGCAACGATCAGTAGATTGTTCTTAAACAAAGCCAAAGCATTTCCTAACGGAACTCGCGCTGAGCCTGTAGCGCTAGCGGAAGGTAACGCAGTTACCGACGAATTTAACGGTAAAGTTCTCAATAAAACGGCATCACAATTAACAGCGTTTTGGTCGAAGCTTGTATTTACAGGGAAAGGCCAACCGCCAAAATCGCTTGGTAGCGATGCAGAAGTGCTCTCCACTGTGGCGGGAAATCCTGGCGCCATAGGCTACGTTGATGCTGGTGCTGTGAATGACAGCGTACGCGTTGTAGCCACGTTTTAATTTTACCGAATTACACTGAATTTAAAGGAACAAGCATGAAAACAAAACTTGCTATCTTCTCAATGGCTAGTCTTTTGGCCGCTCCCGCTATAGCAGACGTTCAAATTAACGGTTTTGCCAACCTTATCGCTGGTATGACACTGGATGACGACGAATCGGTTTATGATTACAACAGCGACGTTAGCTTCGACCCAGCAAGTGTATTTGGTTTGCAAGTTCGCGGTGAAATTAGCGATAAACTGTCTGCCACAGCACAAGTTGTAGGGCGGGGTAGAGACGATTACAACGCTGATTTCGAATGGGCCTACATGACATATAGCTTATCTAATACTACTAGTATTAGTGCTGGCCGAATCCGTTTGCCGTTATTCAAATACTCTGCATCTTTAGATGTGGGTTACTCTTATCACTGGTTAACGCCACCAGACGCTGTTTACGGTATCGACTTTAACAACATTGATGGTGTAAGAGTTGACTATGCCAACTATGCAGGCGATTGGGAGTATGGCGCACAGTTCACTACAGGTCGTGCTCAAGCAGACACCACTATTTCTGGAACTCCTGCTGCGTTAACCCTAGATAACGTTTTGGCGTTATCTTTTGAAGCAACAAGAGATTGGTTTAGTGCTCGTACTTTAATAGCAACTGGTAAAACAAGTGCTGCAAACCCAGAATTTGATGCGTTTGTTGACGGCGCGGGTCAATTTGGTGCTTTTGTTCCTGGTGCATCAGCGTTAGCGACTGGTTTACGCGTAGAAGAAGACACCGGTACTTTCTTTGAAGTAGCCGTTGGTGTTGATAAGTACGATTGGTTTGTGGGTGCAGAATACACTCAAACAGAAGTTGATGGTTCTGTTATTGCCGACAACAAAGCATGGTATGTGACTGCTGGTTTACGCTTTGGTAAATTCACTCCGCATATCACTTATGAAGTTGAAGAGGCGGACAACGGGGCGCAGCTTGGTTTAGTTGCAGCACTTCCACCAACAATTTCCTCTGGTGATGCTGTTACAGATGCTACCTGGTCTGGTATCTATCAAGCAGCAAGTGGTATTGCTGCTCAGCAAAACCTGGACGTGTCAGCAGTAACTGCAGGCCTACGTTACGATGTCGAGCCAGGTCTTGCGGTAAAAGCCGATGTAACCTGGTACAGCGATGGCTTAAATGACTTGAACGATGCAACCTTGCTTAAAGTTGGCGTAAACTACACATTCTAAAACGCTAGTGGGGCTCAGACTTTTTTGCTGAGCCCCAATTATTTGTCTAAGTTTTTAAGGTTTTATTTAAGTATTCGTTAGAGTATTTACTAAAGTATTCAAAAATACAGTAGATAAATAACACTAGAAGCGTCGTGTTACTGGTTGCCTAACTATTGTTGGACGATGAATAAAAATAGAGAGATAGCAAATGAGTTTTCTTAAAAAAATGCCGATAGCGTCAAAGATTTTCCTGATACCAGGGATTGCGGTTTTGAGCTTTGTTATTTATCTATTAATCACTATTTATACTGCATTAAACAACGACGCAATTCTAGAAAAAGTACAAAAAGTACAGTTTCCAGCACTTCAATTATCTGCCTCAACCCTTGTCGAAATGCAAAAGGTAAGAGATACCTTATCTAGTGCAGTGACAACGGGCGACCAAGATACGCTAACAGCAGCTCAAACGTTGGCAAAAGAGGCTAAATCAGGCATGAACCAAATTGGGGGCATCAGCCCTGAATTTCGTTCAGATATGGCTAAAATTTCAGAGGGCTTTGACGACTATTTCAAAGTTGCCTTTGATGTATCTCAGTCTATGGTAAATGGAACTGCCGATTTCAGCCGAATTGGACAACTGTCTAGTCAGATGAACGAGTCGTACGATGGCGTAATTGCTGCAATGACCCGGTTTAGAGACGATCAACAGAATGCTTTTGAAACAGCATTCAAAAACACTGACTCTGCTAACACCTCGCTAATTAGTACGGGCATTATCTTAGCGATAGTAGTAACAATTCTCTTGTTTGCCACAGCAGTTCCCATCGTTCGCGGTATCAAGAAGAGTATTGATGATGTGGTGCGCTCACTTAAAGATATAGCGCAAGAAAACGGTGACTTAACCGTTCGCATAGAAACAAAAAGCGAAGATGAAATTGGCGACCTTGTTTATTGGTTCAATCAATTCATGGACAAACTTCAAGGCGTCGTAAAAGACGTGGTTGAAGCAAGTCTGCCTCTGTCTAATTTAGCCCAAAACCTACGCGGTGTGACTGAAGAAACGCAGCGTACCATTGATGTGCAACAACGCTCAGCGACTAACGCGAAACAAGCAGTTGATACGATGAGCGGTTCTGTAGATGGTGTAGCGCAAAGCGCGGCCCAAGCGGCAAACGATGCAAACGAAGCGACTGATGCAGCTAGTGAAGGACGTCAAATTGTTCAACAAACAGTGACCAGTATTCAGCACTTAGCGGACAACGTTAGAGAAACGGCAGATGTCATTGCGCGCTTAGAATCTGATTCAAACAAAGTCGGGTCGGTTTTAGACGTTATTAAAGGCATAGCAGAACAAACTAATTTGCTAGCGCTGAATGCGGCTATTGAGGCTGCTAGGGCAGGCGAGCAAGGTCGTGGTTTTGCGGTTGTTGCTGATGAGGTACGTACTCTTGCTTCAAGAACGCAGCAATCTACCGAAGAAATTCAAAACACTATTGAGCAGCTGCAGAATGCGGCTAAATCGGCCGTGCAAGTAATGGCGAAAGGAACAGAGCAAGCATCTAATAGCGTAGAAACCGCGAACAAGGCGGGTATAAGCCTAGAGACTATTACTAGCACAATCGGTCGTATTAATAATATGAACGAGCAAATTGCCAAAAATACTGAAGACCAACGTACAGTGGCTATCGACATCGTGCGTCATGTTGATGAAATTCATGAGCGTACAGAGCAAACGTCCAGTCGCTCCGGCGAGCTTGGCAGTATGTGTAACGAGCTTGCAAACTTGGCTCAGCATTTAGAATCGATTGCTAAACAATTCCGTGTTTAAGACGTATCTAGTTTCATAAAAAACCTCCTGTTGGAGGTTTAATTAGATGGTCCGCCTCACCTCTAAGCTAATCTTAGAGTTAGGCAATCAAAGAGGCGAACCATCATGTCTACTATTAAAGTTCTTGGAATCGATTTAGGCAAATCATCTTTTCACGTGATAGGCCGCGACTATTCAGATAATCAAATCATTCGCAAAAAATTTTCCCGCTCGGCACTCATTCACTATCTTCATCAATTAACGCCATGCACAATTGCTTTCGAAGCTTGTGGCGGTGCGCACTGGCTTGGCAGGCAGTGTGAGTTGATGGGGCATACGGTCAAACTAATCCCGCCACAATACGTAAAACCTTTCGTTAAAAGCAATAAGAATGATTTTATTGATGCAGAGGCCATATGCGAAGCATCAATAAGACCGAAAATGCGGTTTGTCAGCGTCAAATCAGAAGAAGCCCAGGTCATTTCAGCTATTCATAAAGCAAGGCATGGTTATGTCAAAGACAGAACAGCCTGCATGTCCCGTATAGGCTCCTTACTGCTGGAGTTTGGCATTGCACTTCCAACAGGCCATAGCGTAATGAAGCAACTGTTTAACTGGCTTTCACAGCAGCGGCAGGTCTTGCCAGGGTTACTTATGGAAGAGCTCATGGAGCTGCACGAATATTACCTGCTCCTTAACAGGAACATTGAGAGACAAGATAAAAAGCTAAAGCAACTGGTTGATACAAACCCGATAGGGCAGCTTCTTAAAACCATCCCAGGTATTGGCGATATGACCGCCAGCCTTTGTATTGCCAACATCAGTAGCGCTACGGATTTTAAAAACGGAAGAAACATGGCTGCATGGTTAGGGTTAGTTCCAGCGCAGTACTCAACTGGCGGTAAACCCAAATTACTGGGGATAAGCAAGCGGGGTAACAAAGAACTCCGAACCTTGTTTATCCATGCCGCCAGGGCGGTTATGTCCAGGCCGGATAAGACCGGAAAGATTTATGGCGAGTGGTTGATAAATTTACGCGCCACCAAGCCATTCAATGTTGTAACCGTTGCCCTGGCCAACAAACTGGCCCGAATAGCATGGGCAGTGATGAAAACAAAAAAAGCATTCAACAGCAAAGCGTTAGCACCGGGTTTGCAATGATAAATATGATGACGAAAACGGTAGAACCACTGGATTAAAACCTGACATAAAAAACAGCTCTCAGAAGCTTTCGGTTTTTTGAGGATAATCCAGCGCGGATCTCATCGTGGAGCGGGTTGCGAAAGCGCCTAAACAGACTCCGAATACATTAGCGCATAACCAACCCCGTTATCGAAATTAATCATTGCAATAACGAGGCGGACCATACATTTTTATGTCTAACTTTTGGTTGAGGATTCGATTTACCAAGCAGTACGAAGGCATTCACGAAGGGGTATTTCAACATACAAATACGCAAAGAAAGACGTAAACATATATAAATAACTGCGCAAATAAAAAATCCCCGGCAAACGCCGAGGATTCTGTTTATTTACTTTAGCAATATTTGATTGCTGTTTCTCTTGAGGCTACTCGTCTAAAAAGCTACGAAGCTGTTCAGAGCGACTTGGGTGACGAAGTTTACGCAATGCTTTCGCCTCAATCTGACGAATACGCTCACGGGTAACGTCAAATTGCTTGCCTACTTCTTCAAGCGTATGGTCAGTATTCATGTCGATACCAAAACGCATACGCAAAACCTTAGCTTCACGAGCTGTAAGACCCGCTAACACCTCTTGAGTTGCACCTTTTAAGCTTCCACCGGTTGCCGAGTCTAGAGGCTGCACAATCGTGCTGTCCTCAATAAAGTCACCAAGATGTGAATCTTCATCGTCACCAATCGGCGTCTCCATTGAAATAGGCTCTTTAGCGATTTTAAGCACTTTTCGAATCTTATCTTCAGGCATTAACATGCGCTCCGATAGTTCCTCTGGTGTTGGCTCGCGTCCCATCTCTTGCAGCATTTGGCGAGAAATACGGTTTAGCTTGTTAATCGTCTCAATCATGTGAACCGGTATACGTATAGTACGTGCTTGGTCTGCAATTGAGCGAGTAATAGCCTGGCGAATCCACCACGTTGCATAAGTTGAGAACTTATACCCACGGCGGTATTCAAATTTATCAACTGCTTTCATAAGACCAATGTTACCTTCTTGAATAAGGTCGAGGAACTGAAGTCCGCGATTGGTATATTTCTTAGCAATTGAAATAACAAGACGAAGGTTAGCTTCCACCATTTCCTTCTTCGCACGGCGAGCTTTCGCTTCACCAATAGACATACGACGGTTAATGTCTTTAATGTCTGCGATAACTAGACCGGTTTCTTGTTCAACCTGATTCATCTTGCTTATGCAGCGTTCAACTTCTTCTTGGTGTATCGCTAGCTCATCGGAGTACGGAGCACCAGATTTAACTGCTTCAAAAAGCCATGCTGTCGATGTTTCGTTGCCGGAGAAAGCTTTTATAAAGTCTTTCTTCGGCATCTTTGCATTCACTACGCAGAACTTCATAACGAGACGTTCTTGAATGCGCACTTTGTCCATCATGTGACGCATGTTTTTCACCATGCGATCAAATTGCTTTGGAACAAGTCTGAATTCTTTGAAGATGTCGCTTAGTGCGTTGATTTGCTTGCGTGCTTCTGCATGCGAACGACCTTTCTTTTCAATTACATCACGAGTTTTGATGTACTGAGTGCGAAGTTCGTCAAAGCGTTCTCTTGCAAGTTCAGGATCTACGCCAGTGTCTTCTTCTTCCTCGTCCTCATCATCGCTATCATCATCTTCGTCTTCTAACTCTTCTTCTGAAAGGTCAGAACCGATGTGCGTTGCGGTTGGGGCGAGGTCTTGATCGTCATCCGGGTCAACAAAACCAGAGATAATATCGCTTAGGCGAATTTCTTCTGCTTCGTAGAGGTCCCATTGATCGAGCAAGTATGTAATGGCTTCTGGGTATTCTGCAACAGAACACTGAACCTGATTAATGCCATCTTCAATACGCTTGGCAATTTCAATTTCGCCTTCACGTGTTAATAGTTCAACCGTACCCATTTCACGCATGTACATGCGCACTGGATCTGTGGTGCGGCCTATTTCACTTTCTACTGTGGCAAGTGCTTGAGCGGCAGCCTCTGCTGCGTCTTCGTCTGCATTTGCCTCTTGCATGAGAAGTTCATCTGCATCAGGAGCTGATTCAGATACTTGAATTCCCATGTCGTTAATCATGCGGATAATGTCTTCTATTTGATCAGAATCGACAATATCTTGCGGCAGGTGGTCGTTAACTTCTGCAAAGGTCAAATAACCTTGCTCTTTACCTTTTGCAATCAGGAGCTTAATCTGAGACTGCTTGCTTTGCGCCATATAACCTACACTTCTCACATTCAATTAGTTTGCAATAGACAAGACAATATAAATAACCGTATGGTTCATCTTGTCTGCTGGAGTACTGGTGTTCGTATCAATGCCGTATCTGCCCAATGCGACGCTTAGTATGCGATGCGCATCCGCCCGAGTTTGGTTCTGCTCGTGTTATCGGCTATATATTGGTTACTCACATTGCTGCTTTTTTGTTCAGGTTTTTGACTGTTTTTTTGTGATATTTCCTACAAAAAACGCAAATAACCACTAAACGCAGCGAATTAACCAGTATAGCAGAATTTACAGTGGTTTTACCAGAATGTCGGCTGATTTTTTAAACAACGGTTATTTGCAACTCCCGTGTTTACGAGTGCGTTCGGCAATACGTTTATTAATACGTAGCCTAAACGCAAGCCAGCAGAAAATTACGAGTAAAAGTGCACTTATAGTTTTCTAGCTATTTTGTCGCTCTTTCATCAATAGCGTTAACTCTTCTTTCTCTGCCCTACTGAGTGTTTGTACTCTGGAGCGCGAAATCAGTGTTTCTATACGGCTCTCTAAATGGGCGTCGAGCAAGCGAGCAAAGCTATCGCTGTAAACGCGTTCTGCGTCTTCATCCTTTACCAAATGCTCTTGTAATAAAAGCTTTGCGATAGTAGTAGAGTGGGGGTGCTCGCGGAAGTTTTCAACAAGCTGGCTTGTTTTTGCATTTGGGTTTGCTACACAATAGGCATGTACATCTTGAAGCAAATCCATGCCAGCAGCATTGCTTCCAGCAAATATTTCTATTTGTACATCGTTGCATTTTGTCGCCAGCTGAGGGGCGTCTAAAAGTAAACGGATGAGCATTCTCAGCGGTGATAACTTGGGTTTATTTACCTGTGTGAGATTGGGAGAGTACGCTTTTTTATTTCCTTGGTTCGCTTTAGAAATGTCTTGCTGTAGTTTAAACCTATCGAACTCTCCGGTGTGTTTGGCGAGCTCTTCAAGCAGCATGTTTTTTTGCTCAGCCCCTAAAGTCGACTCGATAAGCGGCATGGCCGCTTTTTTCAGCGCAATTTTACCTTCGGCAGTACCAACGTTATGGCTTTTAAGTAGGTTTTCAAAAAAGAATCGAGACAAAGGCATAGCGCCATTTAGCATGTCTAAGAATGCATCTTTACCTATTTGACGAACCATGGTGTCTGGGTCTTCACCGTCGGGAAGAAATAAAAATGACAGACGTACACCGTCTTTCAAGGCGGGTAACGCATTTTCTAATGCCCGCCAAGCAGCCTCGCGTCCAGCGCGGTCGCCGTCGTAACAGCAAACAATATGAGGGGTTGCGCGCACTAGCATCTGAATATGCTCTAGTGTCGTGGCTGTACCAAGTGCAGCGGTAGCAATGTTGATGTCAAATTGACTTAGAGCGACAACATCCATGTAACCCTCAACCACAACGACAGTGTCTAACTGCCGATTTTGCTGACGAGCAGAATAAAATCCAAAAAGCTCGTTACCTTTGTGAAATATTCGGGTTTCGGGTGAGTTAAGATATTTGGGGCCGCCATCCTCTAATACGCGCCCACCAAAGCCAACAACTCGCCCCCTCTTATCCCTTATTGGAAACATTATCCGGTCGCGAAAGAAATCGTATGTGCGGCCTTGGTCATTCTGATTGACTAATCTCAAGTCGATTAACTGTTTGATCTGTTGCGGGCTTTTACCAAACGTGTCGAGAAGCGTACTCCACCCATCAGGTGCGTATCCTATTTCCCATTGCTTCACAATGTCACCGCTTAGACCGCGGTTTTTAAGATAATCGATTGCCTTCTTGCTGTTTCCGTTTTGGCGTAGTTGATGTTGAAAAAAACGTGTGACTTGTTCCATGAGGGAATAGTCATCTTGCAGCTGCTGCTTTTTTTCTTCGCTCATTGCCGGGCGGCTGCCTTTTTCGCGAGGCACTTCTAAGCCGTGATAACGAGCGAGATCTTCGATGGCTTCGACAAATTCGAGTCGGTCAAACTCCATAATAAATGAAATGGCGTTGCCATGGGCCCCGCAACCGAAACAATGGTAAAACTGCTTGTCTTGACTGACCGTAAAAGATGGCGACTTTTCATTGTGAAAAGGGCAGCAAGCCTGATAATTTTTGCCAGCTTTTTTTAATTTAACTCTACTATCTACAATCTCGACTACATCAGTACGAGATAGTAGGTCATCAATAAAGTCGCGAGGTATTTTTCCGGCCATGAGGGATTCGTGTCAATTAAACGGTGGTTACTTTAACAGGGATAGATAGTAATGAGAACGTATTACCGCGTTGTAAAATTCAACGCGGTAATTTTAGCGATCATTTTCAACCGCTGATATCAACGGGCTGTTAGCGACAAGCTTAGGCGTTTAAACGCGCCTTAATTTTCCCACTCAGAGCGCCCATGTCTGCGCGGCCCTGTACCTTAGGTTTGAGTACACCCATTACTTTGCCCATATCCTGCATGCCAGAGGCACCAGTTGAGGCCATGGCGTCGTCTATCAATGCATTAAGCTCGTCGTCGGTCAAAGGCTGAGGTAAGAAGTCCTCGATGTAAGTAATTTCTTCGCGCTCTTTATCTGCAAGCTCTCTGCGGTCTGCAGCGTCAAATTGAGCCGCGGCATCTTGACGCTGTTTAACCATTTTTGTAAGTACCGCTAAAATAGTGGCGTCGTCCAGCGTAATCTGCTCATCTATTTCTTTTTGTTTAATGGCAGCTAGAGCCATTCTAATAGTGCCTAAGCGAAGCTTCTCTTTTGCGCGCATTGCGTCTTTTTGAGCCGATTTTAAATCGTCAATAAGTGCCATAATGTGTTCCGTCGTGTCTATTTGATTATATTGCTACAAGCATAATGAATAGAATAATAAATGGAAGCGTTATCAAACGATAGTGCCTATCTTACATTTATATTCGTTCTTAGCTAGCTAAGCGGCGTACTTGCCAAGCGGCATACTTACTAATCGGTTTACTTACCAAGCTGCGTACTTACTAAGCGACGTACTTAAAGGTCATACCTATAGGCGCTGTTTAAAGGTCATAGCAAAACAAGCAGTAAAGACACTGCAAAATAAAGAAATAGATTAAAGAAAATAGAAGAGATACTAAAAAGAGAACAGAGCAAATAGAACTTTAAATGCCTAAGACATCACAAGGTAGGAACTACTAGATATTAGGGATAGACTGAAATAGAGTTGTATTTTGAATAAGGCAATATTAGCAACAGAACTGTTTCTAATACAAAGCGGCGTTTCTAATATGACTCTTCTAATATGACTCTTCTAATATAAAGGAGCTTTAAACAATCAAGCCTCAGAAACGCGAAAGGTGCTGCAATTGCAACACCTTTCAGACTCGTAAATAACCCTGTTTTAGTAGAGTTTTACGCGACGTGCGTTTTCACGAGCTAGCTTCTTAAGATGACGCTTTTTAGCGGCAGCTTTCTTGCGCTTGCGTTCCCACGTAGGTTTTTCGAAGAATTCACGACGACGAACTTCAGATAGAACACCTGCTTTTTCACAAGAACGCTTAAAACGACGCAGCGCCACATCAAACGGCTCGTTTTCTCTAACTTTAACGATAGGCATTTAAACACTCACCTCAAAACTTTACTGTGTATATCCGGGTAAAATTGTGCGCTAAAAAGGCCACCCGGGTTAAAAATGGTGCGAAATTCTAATCATTTCTGCGAAGAAAGTAAAGGATGAATTGCTAAAAATTAGCCAATATCGTGCATTTACTCCTTTGCTAGCATTCCATGAATGTTGGTTTACAGGTAAACTCTGCGCCTAAGATGTATAGGCCACTAACATTCAGGCCCTAACGCTGCCTTTTTAAAGCGTGTAAGGGGTCGGAATTTCGGGTTAGAAAGATAATCACGGGTGGATCATAAAGATGATCGCCGAAGATCGCCAGTAAAATTATTTGTTTTTGTTTTAAGAAGGTGAGCGCTTAATGCGAATTTTAGGAATTGAGACATCGTGTGACGAAACCGGCATAGCTGTTTACGATGATGAGCAAGGTTTATTGTCACATGAGCTTTATAGCCAAGTTAAGCTGCATGCAGACTATGGTGGCGTGGTTCCAGAGTTAGCATCGCGAGATCATGTTCGTAAAATCATTCCTCTTATCGAAAAAGCCCTTGTAGACGCAAACACAACGCCACGGGATATTGATGGTGTTGCGTTTACTCAAGGTCCAGGCCTTATAGGCGCACTACTTGTTGGTTCGTCGGTAGGACGTTCCTTGGCGTATGCATGGCAAGTTCCTGCGGTAGGTGTCCACCACATGGAAGGACACTTACTTGCACCTATGTTAGAAGAAAATGCCCCAGAATTTCCGTTTATCGCTTTATTGGTTTCTGGTGGTCATTCAATGTTAGTCAAGGTAGAGGGAATCGGGAAGTATGAAGTGCTCGGCGAATCTGTAGACGATGCGGCCGGTGAGGCGTTTGATAAAACAGCAAAGTTGCTGGGCTTAGATTACCCTGGCGGTCCTTTGCTAGCTAAGCTTGCGGAAAAAGGGGAGCCGGGTCATTACAAATTTCCTCGTCCAATGACAGATAAACCTGGTCTAGACTTTAGCTTTAGCGGTCTTAAAACTTTTGCCGCGAATACCATTCGAGCCGCAGATGACTCACAAGCCACGAAGGCGAATATTGCTTATGCTTTTCAAGAGGCAGTTGTCGACACTTTAATCATTAAATGCAAACGCGCTTTAGAGCAAACGGGCATGAATCGCTTAGTGATTGCTGGCGGGGTGAGCGCTAATCATATGTTAAGAGACAAAATGAAGTCATTGATGAGCGAGCTCAGCGGTGAGGTTTTTTATCCGGGTTTGGCATACTGCACCGACAATGGCGCCATGATAGCTTACGCGGGTATGCAAAGGTTGAAGGCGGGCGAGATACTTGACCTTAGTTCGCAGGCTAAACCAAGATGGCCGCTAGATACCTTAACGGCCGTTTAGACTATCTACTGCGCTTAATTTTTTAATAACAAGGACTCAAAAAATGTTTAAGTTCAGGGCAATGCCTACATCTATATTCACCTTTCTTAAGTGTTTGGTTGTAGGCGGTCATTTGCAAGCTTCTGCATTGTTGTTGCCCTCGTCAGCGAAATCAGAGCTTAGTTCGCCAGACTCGTCACAGCAGCATGTTGTTATGATTTCCCTAGATGGCTTCAGGCACGATTACATCGAACTTCACAAGGCTAAACATTTAGCGAAAATTGCAAAAGAGGGCGTCCGTGCTAAGAGTATGACGCCAGTTTATCCTGCCAATACTTTCCCCAATCACATCTCGTTAGTGACGGGCCTGCACCCCAAAAATCATGGCATTGTAAACAATCGATTTTTTGACAAGTCGCGTCCAACTAAAGACGGATACGCGCACTATAAAATGGGAAGCGGGCAATCGGATAGCACCTGGATTACTGCAACGCCCTTGTGGAATTTGGTTGAATTAAACGGATTTAAAGCTGCTACATTTTTTTGGCCAGAGTCTGATGCCCGTATTAGTGGCTCATTGCCTACTTATCACTTCCATTATTCGAAATATGCAGACTACCAACAGCGAGTTGACCAAATTATTCAGTGGCTGAGTATGCCCGAAGTCTCTCGGCCTCGTTTTATCGCGGGCTACTTTTCTCTTACCGATACGGTGGGGCACGATGAAGGTCCATATTCAGAAAGAACCACTGCAGCCGTTCAGCGTGTAGATGAATTGATTGGCCAGCTTTATGAGCGTATTCAGGCTCTCGATATTAATGTAAACCTAGTGGTGGTTTCAGATCACGGCATGACAAACGTTGATGCTGAACAAGTGATTGCGGTATCAACGCTATCTATCCCAGACCACTTTTTGGTGGAAAGTGAGGGCGCTCAGGTACATATTTACGCACGAGAAAAAGTGAGCGAGGAAGATATAGCAGGGGAATCATCACGTCTGTCATCAATAGCGAAAGGACGGTTTATCGTACTAACTGACAAGCAACGTCAAGAAAGGTACTTTGAAAAAAACAACCGTACTGGGGATATCGTATTAGAAATTGCTCCACCATCGCGGTTTATCGACACGCCATCAGGTCATATCAGTAAAGGCGGGCATGGTTACCTCAATACACTTGATGACATGGGAGCTACCTTTGTTGCTACTGGCCCGGCTTTTAAAAAGGGCATTATGCTGCCTACATTCAGCAATTTAGAAGTCTATCCAGCAATGGCTGAAGTTATGGGGATTGACGTTTTTACGCCTGTTGATGGCGAACTTAAAGTGTTATCCGAAGCACTTGCAGAGAAGCAATTATAGAGAAGCAGTTATAGAGAGCTAATCAAGTAGTTAAGAGCTAAACGGGTACAATTGAATACCGGAATACCAAATACCGACTACTCTTTGATATTACCTTTGTCCCACACCTTGCTTTCTGTGCCGCTGAGTAATCGTGAAATATTGTCTTTATGACGAACCACAATAAGAATTGAAAGCATGGCAACGGGCACTGTATATAAAGGCTTTACGAACCAAGTGAAAATAGGTGCTAGACTCACTGCGATAAGCGCCCCAAGAGATGAGTAGCCGGTTAGAAAAACCACCGCTATCCAACTTACTATCAAAAAGCCCGCAAGATCTAATCCAATTGGCAGCATGGCGCCAAAGGCTGTCGCCACGGCCTTACCGCCTTCAAACCCAAAATACAGTGGAAAAATATGGCCTAGGCAGGCCGCAATTGCGATTAATCCTAACCCCAGTGGCTCAATACCCAAAAAGTAGCTGCCGTATACCGGAATAGTGCCTTTTAAAATATCCATAACCAATACCAGCAGAGCAGGAATTCTCCCCCCTAATCGATAGACATTGGTGGCTCCCGGATTTTTAGAACCTGCTGTTCTCGGATCGGGTAAGTTAAACGCCTGACTAATTACAACCGCACTAGAGAGCGAACCAAAAAGGTAGGCTACTGCAATCATTAACACGGTTAGGGATATCATAGGTATAAAATTATCGCTCTATTGAATGTTGTTCTTTGCTAATTGAGTTAATAAAACAATGGGCAATGTAAAAAAATGAATTCACCTAAACCTTGGTTAAAAACGAAAACCTCAGTTGCCCCATGTTGCTATACAAAGGTATAGTTGTGCCACGTTTACTGCGGTTAGCCTTGTATCAGCATAACGCTACTTCATCCAAATACGATATACCACCTTTGAGCGACGTAAATGTCGCTTATTTCGCAGTAGTAAGACCAGTAACAACATAAGTTGACAAAATTCATGGGTAAAATTTATATAGCTGGATTAACGGTTGAAACGTTAATTGGTGTTTACGATTGGGAGCGTACGCAGCAAACGTCGCTGTTATTAGATGTGACACTAAATGCTGACCTAAACGCGGCAATGCACAGCGACGACGTAAACGACACCATCGATTATGCCAAAGTGGCAGAGTGTATTGTTGAAGTGGGTAAACGCAGCGAGTTTGAATTATTAGAAGCCTTTGGCAACGCAGTGATGTCCGCTGTGCTTGAAACCTTTAATGTAGCTGCAATAACGGTAAAAATTGTAAAACCGAATATATTACCCAATGCGCAAACCGTGGCTGTAGAGCTCTCGCGAGAGCGTAATTAATGTCACAACACACTATCTTAATCAGTATTGGTTCTAATATTGAGCGCGAACATTACACTCGGCAGTCGGTAATTGCGTTAAAAGCGCACTTTACTGATGTAGCCTTATCCTCCGTGTATGAGAGCGAGGCTGTTGGTTTTAATGGTAGCCCCTTTTACAATTTAGTTGCTCGTGCTTCAACGTCCCTCAGTATTGATGAGGTGTGCGATGCGTTAAAACAAATTGAGCGAGACAATGGGCGAGTTCATACTGATAAAAAGTTTTGCGCGCGAACGCTAGATCTCGATTTGCTGACCTATGATGATGTGGTAACTCGCTCACCGGTGGTTCTGCCACGAGAAGAGATTTGTCACAATGCCTTTGTACTTTGGCCTTTAGCAGAACTTGTGCCCAACCATTTTCATCCTGAAACAAAGAAAACTTATGCCCAAATGTGGGCGTCTTTTGATAAACAAAAACAGCGCCTCTGGCCTATTGAATTTACCTGGAGTTAAACAAAGGAATGACACTTTTTGAAATTATAATTCTGGCTATTATCCAAGGAGTAACGGAGTTTCTTCCTATTAGTAGTTCTGGCCACTTGTTATTGCCGGCAGAGTTATTTGGTTGGGTAAGCCAAGGTCTGGCATTTGATGTTGCGGTTCACGTGGGGAGTCTTTTGGCGGTTATGATCTATTTTCGTCAGGAGATAGCACAAATGACGGTGGCGTGGTGCACTCAGGGGTTCAGTAAACAACAATCTACAGACAGTAAGCTAGCTTGGTATGTAATTATAGCTACTGTTCCTGCTGTAATTGTGGGTTTTCTAATGAAAGGCTGGATTGAGGATAATGCACGCACGGCGCTAGTCATTGCTGGTACCACCATTATTTTCGGTCTTGTGTTGTGGTACGCCGATGCAACGGCAAAGCGAACACAAGAGCTTGATAAACTAACTATGAAACAGGCGGTTTGGATTGGTTTGGCTCAAGTGCTGGCGCTAATACCTGGAACTTCCCGTTCAGGTATTACCATGACTGCGGGCCTTATGCTGGGGTTGAAAAGAGAGGCCTGTGCGCGCTTTTCTTTCTTATTATCTATTCCGGTAATATTAGGTGCTGGCTTACTGGCTACTTATGATCTTATCGAAGCGAACGAAGCAGTAGATTGGCAAGCGCTCATGTATGGCGCTATATTCTCATTTATTAGTGCTTACATCTGTATCTATTTGTTTTTAAGCTGGATTTCGCGAATTGGCATGTTGCCATTTGTGCTCTATCGTCTTGCACTGGGCACTATATTATTGTGGTTTGTTTTTGCTTAAAAACTAACGCCCCGAAAAAGCCAAGTTAATAAAAAAGGAACAACAGGTATGTCAGAAACTATTTTTACTAAAATTATTAATAAAGAAATTCCCGCTGATATCCTCTATGAAGACGATATGGCTCTGGCGTTTAAAGACATTAATCCTCAGGCTCCAGTTCACTTCCTTGTTATTCCTAAAAAGCCCATTGCAACGGTAAATGATATCCAAAATGAGGACAGAGAGATTGTTGGGCACCTTTCTTTGGTTGCAGCAAAAGTGGCAAACGACTTGGGAGTGGCGGAGCAGGGCTTTAGAACAGTGATGAACTGTAACGAATTTGGCGGCCAAACGGTTTACCATATCCACTTACATGTTTTAGCTGGAAAGCCACTAGGTTGGCCACCTTATACTGAAGATATGAAAAAGCACGTAGAGTAGCTGTTGTTACGCCACACTAGTTAAGTGGGTTTTAGTGTAGGTGCTAATGTAGGTGCTAATTCAAGGTGATGAAAGTTGAAAGCCCCCAGGCATTGAGACAGTCAACGGCTGGGGGCTTATTAATACCGGCTAATCAGTTAGCCCAAGTACCTTTTTACCTTGATTAAAATGGATGTCGACAGGAATGTTGGCGTCACTCAAACGCGCCAAATCACTATTTAGGTCGGGTTTAATAACACCCATCGTCTCGACCAATTCAGCAACACCGTCATAGTCGCCGTCACCTTGCAATGTCAAAATTAACTCAGAAAGCGCTTCAACAGCAGCACCCATCTTCATCATATTTACTCGGTAGTACCCATCTTCGGTTTTCTCAAATGCGCCCTGCTGTGCAAAGAAGTTAAACCGTATCATGTTGGCTTTTCCGTGCGCTGAGCTTGCACCAAAGCGAACTGAGCGGAATATGCCGGCCATAAAGGTAACGTAGTAGTCTTCCAGAGAACCCTCTGCTATTTCCCCTTTTTCTAATAGGCTTTGCACCATATAAAGGCCAAGGATATCTGCTTTGCCTTCTTCTAAAGCCGATGCATGTTCTTTCAATGCCTGACGCACGGTGCTAGTGCCTTCTAGTGTATTTTTTATACCCAATCCGTGAGCAACTTCATGAAACATGGTGTTAGCGAAAAATGCGTCAAATGTAATGTGTTTGCGTTGCTCAGGTACAATTAGCGTTTCAGCAATGGGGACAAGAATATTGTCGAACTTGGCCTGCATCGCATTTTTAAGTTGCAGTCTTCGGGTTCCTTTCTCAAGCTGAACGCGCTCGTCATTTGGCAAGTTAATCGCAATAGTCTTACTACCGGCATTGGAATGGCCAGCGTAGTAAATAACATCGTATGCATTGAGGTCTGCGTCCGACCCAGGCACTTCAGCTTTGTAAGCTTCAGCTACCGGAAGACCTTGCTGTAACTCGGGTAAAAATGCGGCATATTTAGCAAGTTTTTCGCTCCACGCCAAATCTTTAATCAGTACATAGGCTTCGAACGCGGCACGATAGCCGAATAACTGATCTTCGTACGACTCAATAGGGCCGATAACAAGCTCGATAGGGTTGGTCTTCATGTCCATCCATGCCATATCTGAAGCAAGGTAATCATCGCTTAAAAGGGCATCTGCACGAAGTTTAAGGTACGCTTTAAAGCTCCCATCTTCAGTCAACTCAGAGGCTTGAACGAGTAATTCAGACGTCTTCATTAATTCACTTTTAAAGGCTTGAGAGTATGGTTGAGAATACAGGCTGCCCGTTTCATCTCGTTTAACTAATGAGTACAGCCCTTGCTTGTCGCTAAAATTAGCGGTGGCGAATTCAGCTTTATCCATATCGTGAGGATAAAATTCTGCGCCTTGAGGCTTTTCTTCATAACCACTGAGAAATGCAGCATCGCCGTTTAAACGATCCCAAGGACCGTAATTGATAGTGGCAAAATGTTGCACTTCATCACTTTCAATCCCATTTAAAAAACTGTCTTTGTCGCCAAAAAATGCTTGTCGCCAAAACAAGTCATCCATTATTTTCGAGGCATCAATAAGCAGTGACAGCATCTTGTGCTGATTCTCGTTAAGATGGCTTAAGTCAGCGGTAAGGTCGACTGGGTGATAGATAGACAGGCGAGATTCATCCACAATCAGTGTCTGTTGTGAAGATTGTTCATCAGCTACAGTTGTTGAAGGAGCTGTATCTGTTGCTTTGCTGCATGCTCCTAGCATAAGGACGCCTGCGAGAGCCACTGCTATAGGAGAAAGCGTTGAAATTTTGGTTTTTATCATAAGTAACTCTTACTGTTTTTTTATTTATAATTTAAAAGCTATATTTTTGATTTTGCAAAAAGTATTCACTTAGTTGTTTGATATCAATAGTGCTTTTCAGTGACTTGTCTATACTTTCTTTCGAATGTAATGCGGCTAACAATATTTCGTTGGTCGAAACTGAATCACTAAGATAGTATGGTTAAAGTTATATCATATTATTTGGTTAGTCCCACCGAAAATACAAAGGGATGCTGTATTCATTGTGACGGTTGCACGCTTCGTCTGGTTGCTTAAAAGCAAGATTGGGCGGCAACATGCGTGAGTAGTATCAATATGTAATTAAATGAGTGGCTTGTAGAAGCCATATAGAATTTTCTAAGGGTAGAACTATGTCTACACAGAACGCGCTCTCAACAATTTTGGTTGAAAAAATTAATAACGATACGCTTGTACTTCCTACGCTACCTGCAATTGCGTTAAAAGTGAGAAAAGCGGCGGATAACCCGGATATAAACTTAAATGCGATGGCCGATGTGGTGGGGCAAGATCCGTCCCTAGGCGCTCGTATGATTAAAATAGCGAACAGTGCCTACATGGGGCGCAGTGTAAAAGTGACCTCAATTAACCAAGCGGTGACCAGAATTGGTTTGCGCCAAATAAAGAACATTTCTACCGCTCTTGCGATGGAACAATTGTTCGTTTCAAAAAACGATATAGTAACCCGCTATCTCCAAAAAGAGTGGGCGTCTACCGTGAATATTGTTGCTAACTCAATGGCGGTACTGCAGCTGTATATAGCGAGAACTAAAAAGCGCGAAATGAGCATAGATACAATGACGCTAGCGGCCTTGGTTCACAATATCGGGGTATTGCCGGTTCTTACTGAAGCTGAGCGCCATCCAGAAGTGTTTGCAAACCCGTCTTTTCTTGATGTTGCCATAGATAAGCTGTCGGGTCGCATTGGTGCTAGCATTATGAAAGAGTGGGAATTTGACGAAGCCTTTGTGAACATTGCGCAGTATTGGAAAGACTTAAGTTTCATTCCGGAAAATGTAGGCTACATCGATTTTGTTCGCGTAGGCGCAGCGCTCTCTGGCGCTATTGACAGCCAGAAAGATGCGATTATGAACCTTGCTGTTCAGCGAAACATTGTAGAAGACATAAGTATTTTGCACTCAGATGAGTTTAATGATCTAGCGAGTGCGGCCAAACAAATATTTATGTAAAGCACCGCACTTAAAATATTGAGTCTATAAGATGAAAGCCGGCACATATCTCCTATGTGCCGGCTCTTATTCGAGTAAAATCTTAAGGCAAAGGAAAAAGAGCGGCTCAAGAAGGTTTCAATCTCCTCGTTTGCACTAGAAGTAATCCTAGCCCAATCCCAAGCCCCCACACCGCAGAGGGTAACGAAAGAAAACTGAATCCAGATGACGTGCACAGCAATGTTAACAGTGCTGGTGCGCGATGAGACGGTGTTTCCATACTTTTGGAAAATGCTCCCTGAAGTGTTGCAAGCAAAGCCAGTCCTGCTAATAGATGAATAATGACCTTAGGCATGCTGACAAACAATGCCACAATGGCCGATGCACAAAGGCCGACTATCAAATACGTAATACCTGCAGCTATAGCAGCTTTGTAACGTTGCTGCTTATCATTATCTACCTCACTTCCCATACAAATTGCAGCAGTAATCGCGGCAAGATTAAAAGTGAAACCGCCAAAAGGGGCAAGTATTCCTTGCACAATGGCGATGCCTGAAAGTATGGGTTTATGGTCTGGAAAGTAGTCGTGAATATGGTGAATGGCAATGCCTGGTAAGTTCTGAGATAGGGTTGTTATGATAAATAAGGGTACCCCTAAGCCAATGGCTGCAGACCATGAAAATGAGGGGGTTACCCATATTGGGGAAGGGAGCGTGAGCACAAAACTGAAATCTAGATAATTAGTCTGCTCCTGCATGAAGATAGTGACAATCAAAGAGAGTGTTAATAGCACCAACATTAAATACTGAGGAAAGAGTCTGCTGCCCGCTATATAGACCGCTAAAAATAACGCAACGATATAGGGAAACTCGTTTACATCACTAAAAATAGCTAGACAAAGCGGCAGTAAAATTCCTGCAAGGAGCGCGCTTGATATAGCGAGTGGAATACGACTAATTTGCCTAAGCAGAAGTCTACTTTGTGCAGTGAGCAGTGATAAAAAGGCGCAGACTATAAATGCACCGAGAGCATCGCTATAAAGGAATTGCTCAACAGTGGTAAGCAAAAACGCGGCGCCTGGCGTGGACCATGCGGTTACAATGGGTACTTTTGTGAGCCATGAAAAAGCGATGCATGTCACTCCCATACCAACGCCTAAAGCCAATAGCCAACTTACTACCATGGCGTCTGACGCGCCGGCACGCTTTGCTACATCAATAACAATGACAACTGCACTGCTGTAACCAACAGTAACAGCGGTCACGCCTGCACTGATATGTCGTAATGAAAATCCATTCATTTTAAATGCCTTCGCCTAAACGTTTTCATCGTCAGCACTTTGAAAAGTACTCATCGTCATTTATATTTTGTGCGTTATAGCGCACAATAAAATTAATGCAGGGTATCACTTGTGCGCTATAGCGCACAAGTGTAAAAGTAACGTATACTGCACTAACAGCTATAAATCATTAATGAGTTACAAGGCGGGTATGTTGGAAGACAGCGGAAATAGAATTATCCACAATGTCGCAAAGAATTTGCGTCGGATAAGGGGCGAAAGAAAACTATCGCTAGATAGAGCATCTCAGTTAACCGGAGTATCAAAAGCAATGCTAGGTCAGATAGAGCGGGGGGAGTCTAGTCCAACCATTGCTACGCTGTGGAAAGTGGCCACTGGGCTACAGTGTTCTTTCTCTTTGTTCTTGACCAACCCCTCAACCATTCAAGACAAAAGCCAAGAAAGACGCAAATCACAATTGTACCATGAGCAGATTGCAGACCCTAATATGCGGGTCGTTACCTTATTCCCCTTCGATCCGCTAACCTCATTTGAGGTATTTGAGCTAGTGTTATCTCAATATCATGAGCAACACTCCACTGCTCACCAAGTAGGTGTAACAGAGCGCATTCATGTATTGTCAGGGGCACTAAGTGTGATGCAATACGGGCAGTGGGAAACCTTTAAAGCAGGGCAGCAATGCGTTATAACGGCGGACCAGCCTCATGCATACAGAGATGATGCTGGTGAAACTCGATTTATGGCAATAATCCATTACCCCCACTAAACGCTTTGGGGGGTAATTAGATCAACTTGTCTTAATAAACGCTAAAGTTCGTTTTCATTAAGTTTTAGTGTATCTCGTAGGAAATTTAAAAGCGTCGTTATCTCTGCCGACATTAATGCGAATTCTGCGTCCAACCTAGCTTCAACCTGATCTTTAGGAACGTCTTCAGTTTCTTCTTTAATGCGGTCAGTAAACTTTATGCGCTTAAGCGCGCCATCTTCACACATAATAGCCGAGAGACTTTCAGCATATTCGAAGGCCACCTTTTGCACCAGTTTTCCGCCAGATAAATGCAGACTAATTTCATCGCTATCAAGAGGCTGATTTTTACAGCGTATAACGCTGCCAGTATCGTCAGTAGACTTTAATTCGGCTTCTTCAAGCAATTCTATATTCTCTGGCGTTGCGTCTGTTACCCAGTGAGTTAATTCACTTTGAAGGCTATGACGAGTAAATGGCACCACTGGCAAAGAGCCTATCGCTTTGCGAACCATGGCTAAAAATGCTTCTGCTTTGCCATCTGATGATGCATCAACAGCCACTAGGTTATCGGGAAGAGAAATAAAACCGTGCGTATAGCTGTTTTTAGTAAATGCTTGGGGCAGTAATCGAGTTTGAATTTCCTGCTTCAGATCTGATTTGGCTTTTTTACCTACCGGTGAGCCGGTTTCCATTTCTATTTTGGCAACCATTTCTTCGAGCTCGGCATTCACCACTGCAGCGGGTAAAATCTTTTCCTGCTTTTTAAGGGTTATCCAATAACGCTGTTGAACGCAGTGAAACATGGTGCCCGACTTACCAGCTTGAGAAAAGGGTGATGCAAACCCCATAGTGGCTAAGTCTTGGCTGCCGCAAGGGCGAAAAGCATGCTCGCTGAGCATACGTTCTAAGTCTTCATCGTTTAGCGACAGTGGCTGTGTTAGTTGAAATGCTTTTATATTTTTAAACCACATAGAAGGGGAAATCTCATTGAAGAAAACGGGGCGCAAGCGTACCAACCTATCTCGCGCCGCGCAATTGGAAATATGTTTAGCGTTGTCGTTTTA
Organism: Alteromonas sp. MB-3u-76; assembly: GCF_002831605.1. Taxonomy (NCBI): domain Bacteria; kingdom Pseudomonadati; phylum Pseudomonadota; class Gammaproteobacteria; order Alteromonadales; family Alteromonadaceae; genus Alteromonas; species Alteromonas sp. MB-3u-76. The sequence goes on from NZ_CP025115.1 coordinate 729,866, forward strand.
AAACCGTGGCTTTAATGTTGGGAAATGGGAAAGCTTATGGTGTAGCTAAGCCCTTTCCCTGGTTCGCTTTGAGCGTCAATTTTGCCTTGAAGCGATTGAGTGACTAAGTTGTACACAATGTGCGTACCTAAACCGCTGCCACCGGAACCGCGTTTTGTAGTAAAAAATGCATCAAACAGTTGCGATAGTTCTTCCTTGGCTAAGCCTTTTCCATCATCTTCGTAGTGCATAACCACTTGACCGTCTACAACCTCAACATTCAGTGAGATGTTTCCAGATGTTTTGTCTTCGAAACCGTGATTCAGTGAATTAACGATAAGGTTAGTCACGATTTGCGCTATTGCGCCCGGGGCACAAGTGACCACCAAGTCTTTAGGGCAGCTCAGGGATATATTGTGCTGCGTGTGCTTAAAACTTGGTTTCAGTGATTGTAAGATTTCTTCAATATACTCGCACAACACAAAATCGCGCTCGGTTTCACTGGTCTGATCTACAGCTACCTGCTTAAAGCTAGCGATAAGGTCGGAAGCTCGTTCTAGATTATTTAAAAGCAAAAGGGCGGTTTGATCAGCTTCGTCAATAAAGCTGGCCATGCTTTTACTGGTTAAGCTATTGTCTGAAAAGTCTTGTTTTAAATTGTTAAGCCTTTCTTGAAGAAAGCTTGCCGCGGTAACGCTCACGCCAAGTGGGGTGTTTATATCGTGAGTGATACCGGCTACTAGGCCCCCAAGAGAGGCCATCCTTTCCGATTCTATTAGCTGTGCCTGCGCTTGATGGAGCGTTTCCATTGACCCAGCAAGCTCATCATTTTTCTTACGCAACTCGCTTTCTATATATTGACGGTTTTTATTCTCTTGCCGCAACTCGCGCTGGTGGGATATCAGCTCGTCTTTTTGCTGCTCTAAATCTAACATTATTTGCGAAAGTGAGGCTGTTTTCTTTGCGACTTCTTGTTCTAACACAAGGTTTTGATCATCGAGTTTTGCGTTGGCTTCGGTAAGCTCTTTTTGTGCGTTTTTCAGTTTTTCATTCGATGCGATTAAGTCATCAATTACGCCGTTATAGGAATCTCTTAACTGCAGCAGTTCGTTGTCGTCTTCAACTTTTAAGGTAAGCTTACTTTCTTCCGGATGAAGCGGGTCGAAGTTACCCATTTGTTCGGTAATGTTTTGCAGAGGTTCAGACAGCATAGTGCGAAATGCGGTCATAAAGAGAAAGACCAGAAAAGTGGTTTTGACCATGGCATTGCCAATCAAGAAAAATACACCCACTTCTATACGGCTGAAAATAGTATCGAAGCTTGAATATAAAGTGACATCGCCGACGGTTGACTCGCGTCCAGCGAATTTAAATACAAGGGGGAAACTGTAACTGAAAACACCGCCCGAGTGGTCTTCAATAAGTTCGCGTTCTACGGGGTTAGGAGAGCGGGTTCTTCTAATACCTTGCTGTGTAATGAAATTACCGTTTTCGCCCCTTACTTGAAGGCCTTCTACGATTGGAATTGACATAAGCCCTTCGGCTATAGCGCGGACTTGCTCTTCATTAATCTCCCACATGGCGCGGGTTAAGCTAGATGAAAAGGTGTTTTTGAGTGTTTGTAGTTCTTGCTCGACATGATTTTTAGTACTGAGATATTCGGTAAATATTTGGCCTACGGTCACAATAAGTGTGAGGGCAAAATATACTGAGAGTACTCTTGTTAACAGCTTCCTTGATAACCCTGTTTTCACCGCAGCCATCGACTAACTTACCCCTGTCTAAAATCGAGCTCTGACTAAAATAAACCCTAACTACACGCGTATCCTTAATCTGATTTAGCGTTATAGATTAGTGCAGTTTTGTTTGCTAAGAATATGCAAAATTCTATTAATTAACAAGATTATCAGCTCAAACTATATACATAGTAGGATATATGTAAAACTTGACACACAAATGTAATCGTTTTAATAAAACTGTCATAGACCACATTAATAATAGCGAAAATTAAAAATGACCAGGAAGACAACTATGTCTCGCACTATATTGGTGGTTGAAGACGAAGCCCCTATTCGTGAAATGCTAAAATTCGTTTTAGAACAGTCGAGTTTTACTGTTATTGAAGCAGAAGATTTTGATATTGCTAAAGAGAAAGTATGCGAGCCATATCCTGATCTTATCTTGCTAGATTGGATGCTACCTGGTGGCAGCGGTGTTCAGTTAGCAAAAAGCTTGAAGCAGCACGAATTCACTCGCGATATCCCAGTCATTATGCTTACGGCACGTGGCGAAGAAGAAGATAAAATTCGCGGTCTAGACGCCGGTGCAGACGACTATATTACCAAGCCGTTTTCACCTAAAGAGTTGGTTGCACGTATAAAAGCCGTTATGCGACGAGTTACGCCAACATCAAATGAAGAGCCAATCGAATTCAACGGTCTAAAGCTTGAGCCAGTATCTCACCGTGTTACTGCCAACGATGAACCTCTAGATATGGGCCCAACAGAGTTTAAGCTGCTACACTTTTTTATGACTCACCCAGAGCGGGTTTATAGCCGAGAACTGCTGCTTGATAACGTATGGGGTACTAATGTTTACGTTGAAGACAGAACGGTTGATGTGCACATACGTCGTTTGCGTAAAGCTATCTCTAAGCATGGTCACGATGCTATGATCCAAACAGTTCGCGGTGCGGGGTATCGTTTTTCTGGTAAGGCCTAGCGCTCGACATTCTGGGCACGTTGCTACGCAGCGGCGTGTCCCTCAATTTCTGTAACACGAGTTCCAATATGTATTACCCCTTTTCATGGTTTAGAAGCACCATTCGTTTGCTGATCTTCTTAGTGCTTTTTGCGCTAGGCGGATGGCTGTTAGACGATATGCTGTTTGCTGTGGCACTTGGAGCTGTCGTATTACTTATTTTCAACTATTGGCATTTGTATAAGTTAAATCGTTGGCTTTGGCACAGTAGAAAAATGTCTCCGCCTACAGTCCGTGGCGTGTGGGAACATATCTATGAAGGTATTTATTACCTGCAGCGAAGAAATCGAAACAAGCGAAAAGAACTCGGCGAGCTCGTTAAGCGTTTCAGGGAAGGGTCGGAAGCATTGCCCGACGCCGCAGTGGTGGTTGATTCTAAAGCATGTATTCTATGGTGTAACCGGTTAGCGCGACTAGAGTTAGGTTTAAAGTGGCCAAAAGACGCTGGGCGCCGCCTCGACAATTTACTCAGGCACCCAGAGTTTATTCAGTATTTTCATGCGGGAAATTACAAATACCCCATTGAAGTACCGTCGCCCACAAATCCTAATAAAACCTTTGAATACCGCATTATGCCTTACGGGGAAGAGCACCTGCTGCTCATCGCTCGAGATATTACGCGAGTATCTCAGCTAGAGGCGATGCGAAAAGATTTTGTTGCAAACGTGTCTCATGAGTTACGAACGCCTTTAACTGTTATAAACGGCTATTTAGAAATTATGCCTGAAGCGGAAGGCGCGGACCCTTTCGTTAAAAAGGCCATGAGCGAAATGGCGACACAAACCCATCGCATGCAAAATTTGATAGAAGACCTGTTGGTGTTATCAAGAATTGAAGCAAGTTCAGAACGGGTTTATGAAAATGTAGTCAACGTGGGTTCAATGCTGTCGCTAATAGAACGTGAGGCGCAGGCACTAAATAAAGATAAAGGTCACACCATCACATTCCATGTAGACAAAGAGTTATCGGTTTACGGTGTTGAGACAGAGTTGCGAAGCGCGTGCTCTAACTTGGTATTTAATGCGGTGCATTACACGCCAGCAGGCGGAGAGATTAACGTTTACTGGAGCCGTAAGCCATCGGGAGCCTGTTTTTCTGTCGTAGATAATGGCGAAGGCATAGAGCAAGCTCACCTGAACAGACTAACCGAGCGTTTTTACCGCGTGGATAAAGCACGGTCTCGAAAAACAGGCGGCTCTGGATTAGGTCTTTCTATTGTGAAACATGTGCTAAGCCACCATAATTCATCTTTGGACATTAGCAGCACAGTAGGAAAGGGCAGCAATTTTTCATTCGAATTGGATAACGAACTTATTGCTGAACAATCTTAAAAGTGCGCCACCTAAAGGGGTATTGAACATATGAAATTACGGCTCTTAAGAAGAGTAGCAATAGGCTTATGTTCACTGCTTGCTACGCAGTCAGTTAGCGCGATACAGGAAGCGGACGCTCTTTCGAATAGCTCTGCTTCCAAAGTGCCTTCTTATGAGCGTGTGCCTGGCGTAGCAGGTAAACTATCATCGGTGGGTTCCGATACCCTAGCTAACTTAATGACCTTTTGGTCGCAAGAGTTCAAAACTCTCTATCCGCAGGTAGGTTTTCAAATTCAAGCCTCGGGTTCATCAACCGCACCGCCAGCCCTTATTGAAGGCACCGCTACCATAGGGCCTATGAGTAGAGCGCTTAAGCCCAGTGAAATTCGCGATTTTATCAACGTGCACGGCTATCCCCCTACCGTATTAAAGGTGGCCATGGACGCCATTGCCATTTTTGTAGATAGACGGAATCCGCTAGAGGGAATGACGTTAGAACATGTGGACGCCATTTTTTCACGTACCTTGTACTGCGGTGCCAATGAGCATATCAATCGATGGTCGCAGTTAGGCGTCAACGAGAGCGGTTATCAGTCTCCAATTCGACTATATGGCCGTAATTCCGTATCGGGAACTTATGGTCTGTTTAAGGTCTCAGCCCTGTGCGACGGCGATTTTAAAAATACCGTGAACGAACAGCCAGGGTCAGCCTCAGTGGTGTTATCTGTAGCCAGTGGCACGGGGGCAATCGGCTATGCAGCTTATGGATACAAAACTGCGGGCGTTCGTGCTCTGGCATTAGGCGACTCTCTTGATAATTTAATACCGCTTTCTATTGATACAGTTAGAAACGAAACTTACCCTTTCGCCCGTTTCTTATATTTGGTGATCAATAAAAAGCCCGGCGAGCCGCTGCCCACTCTTGAGCGCGAGTTTATTCGCTACATATTGTCGAAAGAAGGACAAAACCAAGTATTAAGAGATGGGTACTTTCCTATTCGAGAAGATGTATTGCTTAGGCAGCGCCGGCTTTTAGAAGATAATGTCCAAAGCGTTGGAGTTGTGAGTGAATAGTACGTGGAAGCGCTGGGTGTTAGAAAACACACTTAAAGGTGTAAGTGGAAAAGAACTTTATTTAACCTTAATAAAGCACGGTTTTGTGCATGAGCAAATTGTGCCTTTATTGGGGGCGAATTTATCGGCGCAGCAAACACAAAAGTTAGCTAATAAGTATAGAGTGTCTGTACCACTACCGGCTTTTCTCGGTGATGATAAAAGTGATGATTCGCATTGTTCTAATATAAGAACCTCTGAAACAGTTGATTATGAAACCTTTGGTGATAGTGATTTTTGTGTCTATAAGCTAACAGGTGGCTTTGACTCAGATTTGTGTGAAGCGGCCGTTAGCAGCATAAAAAAGGGATTGAGGCCTTCCACCATTACCACAGTGAGTAGCGACAAACCTCAGCAATATCGCACTTCAAGCACATGTGACTTCGCCAGCCTTGAAGCCGGTTTGGCAGAACGTTTGAGTGATAAATTAAAATCATTAATGGGAAAAGTGCACGATACGTCTGAGCCCATTCAGGCTCAACACTACGATATAGACCAAGAGTTTAAACAGCATACCGACTACTTTGAGCCGGGTTCGTCTGAATACAGCAAGTTTGCTGGCCGCAGGGGGCAGCGTAGTTGGACGTGTATGGTGCAACGTACACAAAAACGGCATAGTAAACCCGAAAAGCCTGCACCAAGCACATCCGGTAGAGGCAGGTGAGAAGTATGTAATTACCCAATGGTGCCGTCTACCTGCCACCAAATGAACCTTTTGTTACACTGTCATAGTGTAACAAAAGTGTCATTAATCTTAGGTAACCTTCTCCGCTGATTAGTACAAGATCTTATTTCCAGCGGAGAAATTAATGTTTATCAAGCAAAGCTTCAAAATATCTGCAGTAGCAGCGGCACTTGTGTTGGCTGGTTGTGGTGGCGACATTAACATCAGCGAAGGCGACGTTATCGACAATTCTGATAACTCTTCTGTTGTTAACAACCCAGCTCCAACACCTACACCAACACCTACTCCAACACCAACACCTACTCCAACTGATGCGAACAACCCGTTCACTCAAGGTCTGGCAACAGATGTTTCTGCAGAGTTCCCTTCAATTACTGACAAGCCAGTTTATCGTCTTAATGAAGGAACTACTTTTGTAGAAGACGTTACTTTCACAGCTGATGCACATTGGGTTTTACAAGGTCGTACAGCAGTTGGCGGCGATAACGTAGACTCTGCAGTACTTACTATTGAAGCCGGCACTACTATCATCGGTGAATCTGGTGAAGATTTCTTAGTAGTTCGTCGTGGTTCACAGATTGAAGCTGAAGGCCGTGCTGATGCACCTATCGTATTTACATCGGTTCAAGATGTAACAGGTCAAGAGACAGATATTGGTCAGTGGGGCGGTTTAGTTGTTCTTGGTCGTGCTCCTGCTAACAGCTGTGGCGACCAAGTTGGCGAAACAACAGAAGACGAACTTGCTAACTGTGGTGTAGCTGCAGAAGGTGACGCGGGTCAATTCGGTGGGAACATTGCTGATGACGATTCTGGTTCAATTCGCTATGTTGTAGTTAAGCACGCTGGTCGTACATTAGGTAATGGTGACGAGCTTAATGGTATTACGCTAGCTGGTGTGGGTTCTGAGACCACAGTGGAATATATTCAAGTACACCAAAACCTTGATGATGGTCTAGAATTCTTCGGTGGTACTGTAAACGTAAGCCACGTTGTACTGACTGCAAACGGTGACGACAGCCTAGATTGGTCTTTCGGCTGGACTGGTCACGCACAATATATATATATCCAACAAGACGCTGCTGCTGGCGACAATGCGTTTGAAGCAGATAACAGTGAATTTGATGCCGCAGCGCGTCCTCTTACTAATCCACGCATCTCTAATGTAACTGTAGTCGGTGCACCTGAGACAAACGGTGTGCGTCTGCGTGCAGGTACAGCGGGTAAAATCAGTAACTTACTTGTTGTTGGCCCAGAAGGTTACAGCAATTGCCTACGCGTAAACGGTGACGAAAGTGTTGCCAATGCAGAAAGTGGCGAACTTGCTATTACAGGAAGCATAGTTTCATGTGCTGACGACGCAGAGCAGTTCACATCTGGCGATATTGGTGGTGTTTCAACTGAAGAATGGTTCCTAGCTCAAGACGGCAACCAAGTGCTACCTACTGCACAGTTAAACCTTGCGGCAAACGGTTATGCACCACTTGCTGATTCTGTTTTGTTAACTAGTGGTGTAGATCCTCGCGATATCGAGCCAGAGTTCGAAGATGCACAATATGTTGGTGCATTCGACGGTCAAAACAACTGGATGACAGGTTGGACAGTTGGTATCAATGGTGGTTTCCCAACTGACGTTCAAAATGCATTTGACCAGGGCCTAGCGGTAGACGTTTCTTCGCAGTTCCCTCAGATCACTGACAAGCCAGTTTACTTGTTAGACACAGACGTTACGTTCACATCAGACGTTACCTTCACCAACGACGCACACTGGGTACTAAGTGGCCGTACTGCTGTTGGTGGTGATAACGTAGATAGCGCGACATTATTCATCGAAAATGGAACAACTATCATCGGTCAGGCTGGTGAAGATTTCCTAGTGGTACGTCGTGGTTCTAAAATCGAAGCGCTTGGTCTAGAAAATGCTCCAATCACAATGACGTCTATCCAAGATGTTACCGGTGAAGAAACTGATATCGGTCAGTGGGGTGGTTTGGTTGTTCTTGGTCGTGCTCCAGCAAACAGCTGTGGTGACCAGGTGGGTGAGACTACAGAAGATGAGCTAGCGAACTGTGGTGTTGCTGCAGAAGGTGACGCAGGCCAGTTCGGTGGAAACGTTCCTACTGACGATTCAGGTACTATTCAATACGTTGTAGTTAAGCACGCAGGGCGTACGCTAGGTAACGGTGATGAGCTAAACGGTATTACGCTTGCTGGTGTTGGTTCAAGCACTAACGTAAACCACATCCAAGTACACAAAAACTTGGACGACGGCCTTGAATTCTTCGGCGGTACAGTAAGCGTTCGTTATGTTGTATTGACTGATAATGGCGATGACAGCTTAGATTGGTCTTTCGGTTGGACAGGTAATGCACAGTTTGTTTACGTTCGTCAGAACGAAGAAGCTGGCGACAATGGCATCGAAGCTGATAACAGTGAATTTGATGCTGGCGCACGCCCTCTTACTAACCCAACTATCGCAAACATGACTATTGTGGGTGATAACACAAACAACGGCGTACGCCTTCGTGCAGGTACTGCAGGTAAGATTCACAACCTAGTAGTGACTGGCCCTGAAGGTTATCAAAACTGCTTGCGTGTTAACGGTGCAGAGTCTGAGGCACTTGCCACATCTGGCGACCTAACAATGACTCACTCAACAGTAGCATGTACAGAAGCGACAAACTTCGGCAACGATTTTACTCGCAACTGGTTTACTGGCCAAGACAGCAACTCGGTAAGCACAGCAAACGCGCTACGTTTAAGTGTAGACGGCAGAACACCACTAGACGGTTCTCCACTTCTTGGAACAGGTCTTGACCTATCAGAAACTAACGGTTTCTTCGTTCCAACTGATTATCAAGGTGCATTCGACGGCGAAAACGATTGGACTGAAGGCTGGGCATTCCTACCAGGTAACTTCCCAACCAATCTTCAAAACGCTTTCGACCAAGGTTTGGCGACGGATGTTTCAGCTGATTTCCCACAAATAACTGACAAGCCAGTTTATTTGCTTAACGCTGACAGCACGTTCACTGCGGACGTTACACTAACTAACGATGCACACTGGGTACTAAATGGTCGTACAGCGGTAGGTAACGACAATGTTGACCCTGCAACGCTATGGATTGAGCAAGGTACAACAATCATTGGCCAACGTGGCGAAGACTTCCTAGTGGTTCGCCGTGGTTCTAAAGTTCAGGCTTTAGGTACAGCTGCTGCACCTATCGTTATGACTTCTATCCAAGATGTAACTGGTGAAGAGACTGATATTGGTCAGTGGGGTGGTCTAGTTGTTCTAGGGCGCGCACCAGCAAACAGCTGCGGTGACCAAGTTGGTGAGACGACCGAAGATGAGCTAGCAAACTGTGGTGTAGCTGCAGAAGGTGATGCCGGTCAGTTTGGCGGCAACGTTGCTGACGATAATTCAGGTACTATTAACTACGTAGTAGTGAAGCACGCTGGACGTACACTAGGTAATGGCGACGAGCTTAACGGCATCACGCTAGCGGGTGTAGGTTCTGGTACTGCAATAGATTATATCCAGGTTCACAAAAACCTAGATGATGGTCTTGAGTTCTTCGGCGGCACAGTAAGCGTTAAGCACGTAGTGCTAACTGCAAACGGTGATGATAGCCTTGACTGGTCATTTGGCTGGACAGGTAACATCCAATATGTACTTATCAAGCAAGACGAAGCTGCTGGTGACAACGGTATAGAAGCGGATAACAGTGAGTTTGATGCTGCTGCAAGACCACTTACTAACCCCACCGTGGCTAACCTAACTGTTATTGGTGACAATACAAACAATGGTGTTCGTCTGCGCGCAGGTACTGCAGGTTCACTTTACAACGTGCTAGTTACTGGCCCTGAGAACTTTGCTAACTGCCTTCGTGTAAATGGTGCGGAGTCTGAAGCTCTTGCTACCGACGGAACCCTATCAATGCAGAGTTCAGTGATTGCATGCTCTGAAGCTAATAACTTTGGAACGGACTTCTCTCGTGACTGGTTCACAGGTGAAGCTTCAAACAGAGTTGTTGCTCCAGATGGTCTAGGACTAGCTACAAACGGTTATCAGCCTGCGGCAGGTTCGGTTCTTCTAGAGGGTGCAACTGACGTTCAAGAAATCAACAGCTTTTTCGACAGTGTTGACTTTGTTGGCGCGGTAGGCGAAGAAAACGACTGGACTGAAGGGTGGGTTACTGTAGGTCTGGAATAGTCACATAAATCGCACGACGCAATGTGGCGCTCTTTAAGAGCGCCACGTTTTATGCGTTAAAGCACGTGTTGTTCTAGATTTTCGGAGTTTAATAATGAGTGATATTTCCCGCTTACTATCGAGGCCGTCTCGCCTTGGTATGGCAGTTTGCGCCGCCTTAGCGCTTGGCACAACCGCACCGTCTCTTGCTCTAGCTCAGGAAGCTGAAGCATCTGAAGACGAAGTTATAGAAGAAGTTGTTGCAACGGCCTCGCGCCTAAAAGGTACTGCTACCGCAGTAATGCAAGAGCGTAAAAACCAAGCGTTTGTTGCAGATATCCTGGGTGCTGAGCAGATAGCTCGTACGGGTGATGGCGATGCTGGTGCTGCACTTCGACGTGTTACAGGTTTGACACTGGTAGATGGCAAGTTCATTTACATTCGCGGTTTGGGTGAGCGTTATTCAAGCACACAGCTAAACGGTATGTACGTTCCAAGTCCGGACCCTACACGATCAGTAGTTCCTCTCGATTTATTCCCCTCGGATATAATCGAAAGCTTAAGTGTACAGAAGTCGTTTTCTCCTGACATGCCTGCACACTTTGGTGGTGGTAACGTTGATATTCGAACGAAATCAATCCCATCGGAGTTTATATTCAGGCTTTCTGGTGGTTTTGGTACCAATACAAATAACTTTGACGATGGCTTTTTTTACGACGGTGGAAGCGATGATTGGACTGGGCGTGACGATGGAACTCGCGCGCTACCAACAAGCATTAGCAGCCGTCTAGATGCTGCGCAGTCAAGCGCTGGTATCGAAGGTAGTTTGTCGTTTCCTGTAACCTTGGAAGACCGTCAGGAAATGCTGTCGGACATCAACTGGGATATTGGCCCGGACCAAATCAGTGTTGATCCCGATACCACAGCCCGTGCGACATTAGGTAACTCCTACGAGACCGAATACGGCAAGTTTGGTTTCCTGTCATCAGTTTTCTATCGTAATGAATGGAATGTAAAAGACCAAACGATTGGCGCCAATATGGGTACCGTTGGGTGTTCTGAGCTACCTGAGGAACAAGTGAGTGGAACCAAGTGTTTTGCCCAGTTTTTTGATGGTGTTCAGACTGAGCAAGCAGTCACTTGGAGTGGCATGCTGAACTTTGGTTATGAATACAGCAATAACCACCGGTTCTCTCTAAACAATGTATTGCTTCATGATATGAGCGACCGTTTGAGACAGCGTGATTTTACCGACGTAAACGAAACTGTTGCCGGTGTAAGAGAATTTGAGCGCGTAGATATTGTCTATGAAGAACGTCGCATGTCTTCAACACAGTTGAAAGGCGAGCACACTTTTCCTGAGTACAATTTCGCGACGTTCGATTGGTACGTTGGCACCAGCCGGGCGCGCCGTTACTCTCCAGGTAATCTAGACTTGATATTTGAGCTGACGATTGAAGACGGTAATGTTGTTCAGAAGCAATTGCAAAATGTATCGGCTACCAGTGTAAATCTTGAATGGCAAGACTTGCGAGACGTAGCGGATAATTGGGGTTGGGCAGCAAGCTACCCGTTTACCATTGGCAGTGCTGAGATTGACCTCAAAGCAGGTGCTGATTTTTATAATAAAGGTCGTAAAGCTACTAACATTCCTATTGAGGTTACGCATCGCTCGTTAGACCAAGAGTTATCGCGCGGCGACAGAATTGATGAGATTTTTTCGCAAGAGCGAATTAATAATCCAGATTTCTATCGCAGCGGTTCAGGTCAAGGTTTATTCCTTTCTGGTATGGCCGACGGTGACGAGTTCTCGGCAGGTATGAAGCTAGACGCTTATTACCTAATGGCAGATGCGTTTATTGACCAAAAGTGGCGTGTAAGCGGTGGTTTCCGTTACGAAGACTTTCGTCAAGTATCAGTACCATTTACTGCACACTCTAATCAATTTTCAGAGTCTGTAGAGGATTTAATCGACTTTACCTTCCAAGAAGACGATTTCTTTCCTGCGTTGGGTTTAACTTATATTCTTGACGATGAAATGCAGTTCCGTTTCAACATCAGTCAATCTACTATCCGTCCAGATTTACGTGATGTAAGCTCAAGTTTCTTTATCGACCCAATCACACAGTTCCTGGTCCGTGGTTCGCCTTTGTTACAAAGCTCAAAGCTTGACAATGCTGACTTGCGTTGGGAGTGGTATCGAGATGGTGGCGATAACGTCTCTGTAGCGTTGTTCTACAAAGACATTACTAATCCTATCGAACTTATTGAATTAGGAACAGTTGGTGGTGCCGCACCTAACTTGCTTACAGCCAACGCTGAGCAGGGCGAGTTGTACGGCGTAGAGGTTGATTTCCTTCAGGGGCTTAACACCCTTGGCGAGAAATTTGATAACTTCTTTTTATCCGGAAACTTCACGCTGTCAGATTCTAACGTGACCATTGGTGCTATTGATGACGATGAGATTTCATTGTTTGAAAGCCAAGTACTGGATGCGCTAGACGCCACAAGTGCTTCTAATATTGTAACTAATAACGAGCGTCGCTTGGTGGGTCACAGTGAATGGGTTGTGAATTTACAACTTGGTTGGGATTCTGATAACGGTGAGCACACAGCTACATTGGCGTATAATGCCTTTGGTCCGCGAATTATTGTTCCTGGAACACGTGGCAACGCTGATGCTGAGGAAGAAACTTTCCACTCGTTGGATTTAACCTATACTTATTTCCCAGATTTTAACTCTCAGATACGTTTTGCAGTTCGAAATATATTTGATGAGCAAAAGGAAGTACTGCAGGAAAACCTACCGATATTTCGCCAACAAGAAGGCGTTGACGTAAGTGTGAGATACACCTACGAATTCTAGGATAACAAAGGGGCGTAAGCCCCTTTTTTATTGCACTTAAATTCTTTTGTAATAAAACTGTCACGGAAAACTCCTATCCTACCGGCTGATTTTTACAGTCGGAAATTACCGATTTCTTTTAATTTGAAAGGTTTGAATGTATGAAGCTTATCAACGCCTTGCTTGTTGCAGGTGTGCTTACTGCCGCACCAGTGCTTGCACAAGACGATGAAGTCTTAAAACCCGTTGTCGATGAGGCAGCGAAAATAAACGAGTCTGCGGCGAAATCGCAGGAAAAGATCAACGGCATTACCGATCAAATTGACAGCAAACTTCAACAGTTCAAAACATTGATGAAAGAAATCGAAGGTCTTGAGGTTTATAACACTCAGCTTCGTAAGCAAATCAATAGTCAAGAGCAAGAAATGGCGGATCTAAACTCTGCTATCGATGAAGTATCGGTTGTTGAGCGTCAAATTACGCCATTGATGATGCGTATGATTGACGGCTTAGCTCAGTTCATTGAACTAGACATGCCATTTCTTCCAGAAGAGCGCGCTAACCGCGTTGCTGATTTACGTGCCATGATGGATAGAGCTGATGTTGCTGCTTCTGAAAAATTCCGCCGCGTAATGGAAGCATTCCAAGTTGAGATGGACTACGGGCGCACAATGGAAGCTTACAGCGGTATCCATTCTATCGATGGTCAAGAGCGCGACGTAGAGTTTTTGCGCCTTGGTCGTACTGCGCTAATTTATCAAACGCGTGATGCAAGCCGCCAGGGAGTTTGGAACAAACAAACTCGCCAGTGGGAAGAGCTTGATAGCGGCTACCGCACCCAAATTACAAAAGGTCTGCGCATGGCGAAGAAGCAACTTGCTCCAGACTTGCTAATGCTGCCAGTAGCAATTACAGACTAAGAGGTTGATGAGAATGTTTAACACAGTAAAACGTATCGCTGTTGGTCTAGTAGCCCTTAGCATCAGCGCAGGTGCCTTGGCACAAAACGACCGCGCTATGGACTTAGACGCTCTTCTTAAACAGTTAGAAGAAGGTCAGTTCGCACAGTCACAGCAAAACAAACAACGTGAGCGCGACTTCCAAGCGCAGCGCGCAGAGCAAGACCGCATTCTTCGCGAGACTCGTGAAAAGCGCGATCAAATGCTAGTGCAGTCAGAGCAGCTTGAAACACAGTTCGAAGAAAACGAGTTTAAACTAGCCGACCTTAATGGCGCGTTAGATACACGCTTGGGTTCACTTAAAGAGTTGTTCGGTGTATTACAGCAAGTTGCTGGCGACACTAAGAATAAATTCTATAACTCGGTTATTTCAGCGCAAATTCCTGGTCGTTCTGAATTTTTAGACCAAATGGCCCAAGACATGGGCTCAAGCTCGAAGCTAGCATCAATTGAAGAAATTGAGCGCGTATGGTTCGAAATGCAGCGTGAAATGACGGAATCTGGCAAAGTAACTACCTTCACAACTGACGTTGTAGAAGCAGGTGGTGAGAAAGTGAACAAGCCTGTGGTTCGCGTAGGTCCATTTGCCCTTGTATCAGACGGTAAATACCTAGACTACAACGGTGTTACTGGCACAGTATCAGAACTTATTCGTCAGCCAGCCGATCGTTACAACGACTCAGCGGCAGAACTTCAAGCATCTAGCGGCGAGCTAGTGCAGTTTGGTATCGACCCAACGGGTGGTTCTATTCTTGGTCTTCTTGTTCAAGCGCCTAATATGAAAGAGCGTGTTGAGCAGGGCGGTGTAGTTGGATATATCATCCTTATCGTTGGTGCGTTCGGCTTATTACTTGCACTTGAGCGTCTAGTAACCCTTACGCTAACGCGTATGAAAGTGAACAAACAGCTTAAGAGCAAAGAAGTTAATACTAATAACCCTCTTGGTCGCGTGTTGAAAGTTCGTGACGAGCACCCGAATGCTGACGTAGAAGCGCTAGAGCTACACCTTACTGAAGCAATTCTAGGTGAAGTACCTAAGCTAGGTCGTAACCTTACTATTATCAAGATTATCTCAGTAGTGGCGCCGCTTATGGGTCTACTTGGTACGGTAACCGGTATGATTAATACCTTCCAAGCAATCACCTTGTTTGGTACAGGTGACCCGAAACTTATGGCTGGTGGTATTTCAACAGCGCTTGTAACAACTGTACTTGGTTTGGTTGTGGCAATTCCTATGACGCTGCTTTACGCCATGCTTAATACACGTTCTAAAAACATCGTGTACATTCTTCAAGAACAAGCATCTGGCGTTATCGCAGAGCGTTCTGAGCGAGGCTAATTATGATCGAGTTTCTAGAAGCAATTCGCGATTTCACAGAAACAGGTGGCCAGGTTCTCCTGGTCATCGGTCTGCTGATATTCGTTATGTGGCTTTTGATCCTCGAGCGTGCAATGTATCTGTTGGTTTGGCACAAGCAAGCAAAGAAAGATGCGGTCGCAATGTGGAAAGCGCGCAACGACCGTTCATCTTGGGTTGCTGAGCAAATACGTCAGAAAACAATTTCGCAATTAACTATACGGCTAAATGGCAGTATTCCAATTATCCAAGCACTTGTAGCGCTATGTCCGCTGTTGGGTTTGATGGGTACAGTAACCGGTATGATAGAAGTGTTCGACGTTATGGCTATCTCTGGTTCGGGTAATGCCCGTTCTATGGCCTCGGGCGTATCGAAGGCAACTATTCCTACAATGGCAGGAATGGTTGGGGCACTATCTGGTGTCTTCGCTGCTACTTGGTTAAATCGTATGGTGAAATCTGAACGCACGCATCTTGAGGATGCATTGATTATTCAACGTTAATGCGCCAGCGCATTAAGGTAAGGTATTTATTATGAAGCAGCACTTTCAAAATTTGGTCGATGAAGAAGAAGCAGCCATCGACATGACGCCCATGCTGGACGTTGTATTTATCATGCTGATCTTTTTCATCGTTACTGCGTCTTTTGTTAAAGAAGCAGGTATTGATGTAAATCGCCCAGAAGCAGCGACTGCGGTTAAGAAAGATCGCGCGAACATCCTCATCGCTATTTCTGATAAGGGTGAAATTTGGATTAACAAGCGTCGTATAGATGTGCGTGCTGTGCAGGCCAACATCGAGCGTTTACATGCGGAAAATCCGCAGGGAACTGTTGTTATTCAGGCCGATAAAAAGTCGACAACAGAAACCTTGATCAAGGTGATGGACGCCTCGCGTGCGGCAGGTGTATTTGATGTCTCGATTGCAGCCCAAGAGCAATAAATCATGCCACGATATATAATCGCATTTGTTATTTCCCTTGCGATCACGTTAGGCCTGTTCTTCTTGATGCAGTCATTGATCAAGATGGGTGGCAGCGCCCTAACGGAGCCGCCTCAGGGAAGCGTGCTTGACTTTGTAAGGGTTAAGCAAGATGAACAGGTTGAGAAAAAAGACCGCAAGCCTAAGAAGCCACCTAAGCCGGAACAGCCGCCACCGCAAATGGAGCAGCCTCAAATGGATTCGCCTTCGCCTGATGCAGAAGGTACGTCGATGGATTTTGGTGCTGAAGTAGGCGACGAAATATCACTAGATGGCGGCTTAGCCCTTGAATCTGGGGATGGGGAATACTTGCCAATCGTTAAGGTTGCGCCGGTTTACCCAAGACGTGCACTTCAGCGCGGTATCGAAGGATTTGTGATTGTTGAGTTCACCGTTACGAAACAGGGAGCGGTGCGCGACCCAATCGTAATCGAAGCCAATCCAGAAGGGTTGTTCGAGCAAGCGGCAATAGATGCGGCAATGAAGTTTAAATACAAGCCGCGAGTCGTCAATGGTGAGCCTACAGAAGTGTCCGGTATTCAAAACCGTATTACGTTCCAAATTGACGGGTAGTAGAACAAGATGAGAAAACAGACGAATAAATTGTTTAGCGCTATCGCGTTTACTATCGCCTCAGCGACTGTTTCTATTCCAGGTTTACTACTGGCAACCGAAGCAGTAGCTCAAGAGCAGAAGGCTAGTGAGAAAAAAACGCGTCGTGTTCCAACGCTAAGAGGCAAAGTGTACGAGCAGCTGGCGCGCGCGCAGGCTGCAGCGGATGAGTCTGGTGATGTGGAAGAGGCTCTTGCTATATTAGGAGAGGTTGAGGAAAAAAGTTATTCAATGAACGCCTATGAAAAGGCCATGATGTATAACTTTTATGGTTTCATCTACTACAACGATGAAGACTACGACAAAGCGCTTGAGTCATTCGCTAAAGTCGTTGAGCAACAACCAATCCCAGAAAAGTTTGAGATGACGACACTTTTCAGTCTTGCCCAGCTTAACCTCATGCAGGGTAATTTTGATGAGACTATTAAGTATCTTGAGCGCTGGGAGTCGTTGAATACGGGCCCAATACCACCTAAAAATAAGGTGATTAAAGCACAGGCTTATTACCAAAGTCAGCAGTATGAGTTAGCTGCAGATTGGATTTCACAGGCGATAGCCGACCATGAAGCTGAAGGCATGCTGCCCGATGAGGGCTGGCTAATTCTTCAGCGGGCCGTATTTTATGAGCTAAAGCAGCCTGAAAAGGTAAAAGATGTGCTGGTAAAAATGGTTAAGCTATTTGACGAGCCAAAGTATTGGATTCAATTAGCAGGCATGTACGGCGAACTTGGCGAAGAGCGAAAGCAGCTAGCCATGATGGAAACCGCCTACCAACGAGGCTTCATAGAATCGTCGGCAGATATCTTTAATCTTGCGCAGCTTTACTACTACCATCGTGCGCCTTACAAAGGGGCCAAGCTGATGGAGCAAGCGATGAACGAAGGTGTGTTGGAAAAGAACCTTCGTAACCTCAAGTTCTTAGGTCAAAGTTGGTCGTTAGCAAAAGAGCAAGAAAAAGCTATACCTGTCATGATGCAGGCGGCAAACCTTGCTGATGATGGTGAGCTTGATGCACAACTTGCTCAAATTCTTTTGAACGAAGAGCGTTGGGACGATGCTATTGCCGCTGTCGATAGAGCGTTAGAAAAAGGCGATTTAAGAAATCCTGGTTTAGTGTACCTCGTTAAAGGCATGGCGCTGTTTAATAAAAAACAGTACGCACTTGCGCTTAACCAGCTTGCAGAGGCTGAAAAACACCAAAAGAGTCGCGCTATGGCGCAGCAATGGAAGCAGTTTGTACAAGGCGAAAAGCGTCAGGCTGAAGCTATTGCGGCTGAACTTGGTGCTAGCTAACTTTGAGTTTTGAAAGTCTGCATAAGTGTGGGTAGAAGTATTTAAGTTTTGGAAACGTTTAAAGCCACACTTTTTAGTGTGGCTTTTTGTTTGCTAAACGCTATTCACATTGTCGGGGTAAACGCTGTAAGTGATGGAACAATGCCTTGCTTCTCTAAATCATTCCAATAGCGCTTTGTTTCTAATAACTGCTCTTTTATACCTAAGAAAATTTCGACTAATCTTGGGTCAAAGTGCTGATGTGCTCCCTCGGCAATATACTGAAATGCGTCGTTATCACTCCATGCGTTTTTGTATGGTCGTTTCATCGTTAACGCATCAAATACATCGGCGATAGCTACTATTCTTGCGCTTTCGGGTATCGCTTCCCCCCTTAGTCCTTTAGGGTAGCCCGTTCCGTCCCACTTTTCATGATGATTAAGAGCAATCTCAGCGGCAAGTTCGAATAGGGGCGTTTTACTTTGACACAGTATGTTATAGCCAATGGATGCATGACTTTGCATGATGTCCATTTCCTCATCAGTGAGTTTTCTAGGTGCCTTTAATATGCTATCGGGTATGCCAATTTTTCCAGTATCGTGCATGGGGGCAGCCTGTGTAAGTAGATTGGCGTCTTCATAGCTCCAACCAATGGCTAAAGCAAGACACTTGCTGTATGCAGCCATTCGCCATATATGGTGCCCAGTGTCATTGTCATTGTAATGCCCAGCCGCAGCAAGCATAGTTATGGCGCTCTGTTGGCTAGCTTGTAAATCTGCTGTTCTTTGTTCAACTAGCATCTCTGTTGTTCGCATTTGGTGGGCAAGCGAAATATGGGTTTTAACTCTAGCCAATGTAATGCTTGGCGACACAGGCTTGGTAATGTAATCAATGGCACCGAGCGCAAACCCCTTTTCTTCATCTGCGCCTTGCACCAAAGCGGTGACGAAAATAACGGGAATATTGGCATAATGTTTATTTGATTTCAGTCTGCGACATACTTCAAATCCATCCATCTCAGGCATCATTACGTCTAGCAAAATAAGATCGGGCGTAAACTTTTCAACAATTTTCAGCGCAACAATACCAGAGGGTGCTACCTTAATGTCGTAATACGGGCTTAAAATTCCGCGCAGCAAATCAATATTTGCTGGCTCATCATCTACAATGAGCACGCTAAATCGTTTACTCTGGCTTTGTAATTCACTGTTCATTGCTTAGTGCTTCCAATAGTTTGTCAGCTTGCTCATAAGCCCGTTCAAAATCATAAACAGCACAAAACTGCCCTATTCTGTCTATATAATCCACATACTCATTCTTGCTGTTATTGCGACGTACTTCTTCTATAAGATTGATTGCCTGTGCATCAAATGTCTCTAATAAAGATTTGAGTGTAGTGATACTTTCTATAAGTGGTTGTTTGTCAGCTTCTATCGACTGTTCAGTCATGTTAGTACTTTCTAATGTATGTGCAATGAGCCTTAACGTGATATCCAGACATTGCGAGAGTTTTGCAATAGCGTCAGTTAACTCATCTTTTGAGCTAAAGCTTTTATCTGTTATTTCTAGCAAAAATTGATGAAGAGATAGCGCGCCAATACTCTGAGAATCCTCCAACATATGCCTAATTAATTCGTGGTCTTTTGATAATGTGCTTTCACTAATAGCCGAAATGCTCAAAAGCTTCGACACAATTGATGCATGTTTGTAAGTGTCGTAAAACTGTCTTAGCGCAACAAGAAATGGGCTGTTGCTAGGCGGTTGTTTAATTTCTGTGTAGCCAGAGTGAATGTGCTTGTCGATGGCATGAATGATGTCATCAGCAACAGCAGGCTTAAGCAAAAACTGACACATTCCAGCGGCTAGCGCTTTTTTTTCTGCAGTAGAAGATTCATCTGCGCTCAGTGCAATAATGGGCGTGGCCCATCGGTCTTTTTGCGATAGCGCGTGGGCTACTTCTTGACCCGACAAATCTGAAAGATGGTAGTCTAAAAGAATTGCATCAAAGTGTTGTTCGTCGCACAACGCTAAAGATTCAGTACCTGAAGACGCGGTGGAAACTACCATGCCAACGTTACGCAATATTTGTTGGCTTATTTCAACACTAATTGCGTCATCATCGACCACGAGAACGTGTTTGCCAGAGAGGCGTTTCCTACGCCATTCGATGCTTTCTAAGCCATCATGAAGCTGAATATCTTTGTTTATTTTGGTTGGAGACAGTGCCGTTATCAAATCGCTGTCAGTAAATGGAAGCTCGATAACACTGATGTTTGCGATGTTGGCATTTTTTAATTTTTGTGTGACGCTCATCTTTGAACGAGGACTGACAACACAACGCAGGTTTAAGTGTTCAAAATCGCCTAAACGCAATTGATTAATAAAACGTTGCCACACTTCATCATCATCGGGTAGAAAAATAATTGACGCTTCTGTATCCTCTGGGAATAATTCAATATTGCGGTCTACAATCTCACACTCTATGCCTAAGCGCTCTAATGTCCTTTGTAATACAACACATCCCTTGGATACCGTTTCGCTGCTTTTGATGCAAAGTATTTTTTTAGCAATACCAGTAGAGGATGAGTCAGTTCGCTTAAGTTCTTGTTTACAGCAAATGGGTAAAGAGAAATAGAAGTCGCTTCCTTTTCCTTCCTCGCTGTCTACTTTTAATTGCCCGCCCATGTGCTCAACAAGGCTCTTGCAGATAGTTAACCCTAGGCCAGTGCCACCAAACTTGCGGGATATTGAATTATCAGCTTGCACGAAGGCATCAAAAAGCTTGGCCTTATTGCCCTCGCTAATACCCATGCCCGTGTCACTCACACAAAAGAAAACCTTGTCGAGTTGCTGCGATAGGGTGAGCACAATTGTGCCTGACGCAGTAAACTTGAGGGCATTGCTGAGTAAATTGAGTAATACCTGATAGATTTTTTCGCAGTCGCCTTGGTAGTTCATTGCGGGGTCGATTTGAATATCAAACAGCAACTGAATTTGTTTTTCGCTCGCCTTTGTTTGAAAAACATACGCCAGTTTTTCAATAGTATCTGCGAGGGTAAAGGTTTCGTTGGCTACTTCGAATTTACCTGCTTCTACCTTGGACAAATCTAAAATATTATTGATAAGGCTAAGCAAAGACGCCGCGTTATTTTTCACCTTTTCAAGGTACATTTGCTTTGTGTCAGTGTCTTCAGCATCAAGAGCGAGGTGAGTAAGTCCAATCACAGCATTCATTGGAGTGCGTATTTCATGACTAATCGTGGCTAAAAATTCGCTTTTTGCTCTGTTTGCACTCTCGGCTTCATCCAATGCTTGCTGGACTTGCCTTTCAACCGTTTTTTGCTCGTTGATGAGTTCTAGCATCATTTCTGAAAGAGCAGAAATATTGGCTAAATCATCCTTTATGGGAGGCTTGTTTTGGTCAACCAGTAAGAGGTTAACTGAAGAGCGGAGTGTGTTGACAACCTGTTGCTGTACGGCTAATTTATTTCTTATCTTCTCATTCGCAGCAAGCAGCTCTCTAGAACTAATTTGCAAGCTTCTTTCACGAAGTGTTAGGTCTCGCTTGTGAAATTCATACGTTTCTTCGATACGCTTTAACAGATTTATCAAGCCCTCTTGGAGCGATTTAGCGTTTAATTCCTGTGCTTCTGAATTAGCAAGTGCAGAAAGCCATTCATCAAGCCCTTCAATACTTTTTAAGCCAAAGGCCTTTTTAATTTGCCTTGCAAGCAATGAGTTCAAGGGGCGATTTCCTGAATTAACGTCATCGATAGGGTTTGATTATATAGCTTGCTCTGAGACTTATTGTCGAACGGACATATTTCGCCATAGGAATAGAAGCCTGCGATATTCGTATTTTGTGGCAGCTGTTCCTTAATACACTCTAGCTCTTCTTCAATTCTATCGCCCATAACGAGCTTTCTTCCAACGCAGCTGGTTACTAGAGCAAGGCTGTGATGCGCCTTATTCACTACTGGTGAGGAATACGTGGACTCAGCGGTAGAGAGTGCATTGGCAACCGCGAGTTGTGCTCCATCAATAAGATCATCAGTAGAAGCGTGCATCAGCCTAACGTATTCTGACTCAACCACATCACCAGCTAGGATTAAACTGTTGGTGTCTTCATCAATACCCAAAATGGTTCGAATAAGTCCGGTTCCATCCTGGTCTTTTCCAACTACTTCGAGTGGAAACAGCAGCCCATTTGCAGGCAAGTCGGAAGCGTAATCACCGAGGTAATCTTTGTAAATAGTAAGTGCAGGTACATCGTCTAATTGAAAAAGTAGGTTTTCATTTGCTTTGGTAACACTTCGTGACGGTCCGAAAGAGCGCCATCCGCCGTATGCGCCATACCCAAAGATTAAGTTCTCTCCGTAAAAACACACTGCCACTACAGTATTTTCACTAATTCCTTCTGGACTGATGACAAAGGTTTTGCCGAACGAAGCGTTATCACCAGCAAGCCCTCCGCTAACCTTCACATGGGGTGGCAGTAACTTAGTTAATCCGTTTATAAGAGCGGAGCCGTTTATGGCAAGGCCGGGGGCAAGGGTATAAACGCCTTTGAGACCTTGGGGGGGAATTTTTTGACTTAGTGCCATGCCGGTATCGAAAGAGGTCTGCATGTTTGCCAATGGCGAGGTATGAATGGCTATATCGCTACCGCACTCTAACTTTATTGCTAAAATCACAATGCTGTCTGCATACACTTGGTCTGAACTAATTTCACCAGCGGTGCTGCAACCCACAATGTTGGGAGATATCTCTCGTAACGCTAAAAACCAATCATCATTTTCAAAACACAGTGGAGAGGCATAGACAATAATAAGTGATGGGGCAAGTTCCTCGATCTTATGTCTTTGCGAACTAACTTCGTCGGAACAAGTAAATGAGAATGAGGCGGACAACATACAATATGATCAGTTTAATAAGCTATATACTACTTATAGATATAAACCCGTTAAGCATCAACCTTTAACATCTTATTCTTTAGTTGCTGCATTAGAAAGAGCGGACTATTGCCCAGAGGATAGGGAGCAACAAAAGAGCGACAAAAGGTTACAACACAAAGAAGCTTAAAATAGACCGCCCTAATGGAGGGCGGCTCATTTTTTTGCCACTAATTCGCCGCTCAATAAGCTATGTTTCTACTTGTCCCTAAGCTCCCTGCGAAGTATTTTGCCCACGGTGGACTTAGGCAATTCTTCTAGTATTTCAATAGACTTGGGCACTTTGTAATTAGTCAACTGCTCCTTACAGAAAGCGGTGACGTCGTCTACGTTAACCTCATTACTCACCGTAATGAACGCGCATACTCTTTCCCCTGTCTTATCGTCAGGTTTGCCCACTACTGCCGCTTCCATTACATCGGGGTGTGAGGTAAGAATGTCCTCAATTTCATTAGGGTATACATTGAAACCAGACACAATAATCATGTCTTTCAATCGGTCAACAATTTTGATAGCACCAGACTCTGTGCGAACGCCAATGTCTCCGGTTTTGAAAAAGCCGTCGCTGGTCATCACTTTCGCTGTTTCATCGTCTCTTTGCCAGTAGCCCAACATGACCTGGGGCCCTCTTACCGCTATTTGTCCAGACTCGCCATCAGCAACGGGTTTATCATAACTGTCTAGTAGGGCCACCTCGGTATCCTCTAGCGCCATGCCCACGGTACCTATTTCCTCTTTCCCAGGAATATTGAAAGAGACAACGGGAGCGGTTTCAGAAAGCCCATAGCCTTCGGTAATAGTGCTTGCTGTAACGCCTTTCCATATTGAAACAGCCGCTTGCGTAAGTGCTGTTCCGCCAGACATGGTTAAATGCAATTTGGAAAAGTCGAGTTTGGCGAATTCAGGGTGACGTCCTAAACCAACGAATAGGGTATTGATGCCAGCAAAGGCGGTAATTGCATGAGGTTTAAGTGTTTGAATAAACCCGTCTATATCACGAGGGTTGGGAATAAGCACAATTTGACTGCCCTTTGAGAACAGCGCCATCATACAAACGGTAAATGCATAAATATGGTAAAGAGGTAGCGGACATACAACTACTTCTTCACCGTCTTTAAATTGTTGGCCAATGCGGTCGAGCATTTGAATGCAGTTGGCTAACACATTGTTATGGCTTAATGCTGCGCCTTTGCTTACACCGGTTGTGCCGCCTGTGTATTGCAGCATGGCCAAGTCGTTTTGCTCTATTTTTTGGCGTTCAAACTCAGGAAGCGTAGTGCCTTTTTCGACAGCATCGGTAAGTGAAATCGTACCTTCAATAGCGGGAGCACTGGATGGATCGAGCAACTCTGTGGCCGACGTTGCTATGACCGTTGTTATCTCAGTATCAGTTTTTATCGCATCGAACTTAGGCAGTAAATCGCTAAGGATGATTAAAGCGGTAGCACCACTGTCAGTGAATTGATGTTTCATTTCACGTTCGGTGTAAAGCGGGTTTGTATTTACAACGACAAGGCCCGCACGCAGTGCCGCGTAAACTGCAATAGGGTTTTGAATAAGGTTAGGAAGTTGAATAGCCACACGAGAACCGGGCTTAAGCTTCGCATCGTGGACAAGATAACGAGCTAGCGCTGCTGATTTTTTATCGATGTCAGCAAATGTGAGAGTTTGCCCTAATGCCGTATAGGCAGGTCTATCAGCAAACTTCGTTAATACACTTTCAATGTAATCTGCTAAGCAGGTTACGTTTTCTGGATAAGTTATCATATTGCTTTTCCTATGAGGGCATGTATTTTTATTACCCTAACATTAGCAAAGTTAACTTTTTATTTACATGTTTGTTGGCTTATAAATGAGTATAAATTGTGGTAATGTAATTAGTAATGATCTATCACTGCTACTTAGCTCAGCTTGGCATAGCAGATTCCAGATACAAAGCCCGCAAAACACTGAGCTATTATGCCCATCCATGTTCTAGCTCCTGCAATGAGAGTGACGTTTAATATTGGCTGCATAGCCACTAGCATGACGAAAAAACCGACGGCGCCGGCGACACCAAACATGAATATGGTAATCGCATTACTCTTACTTTGACCAGCACTGGAGTTGTCTGTTTTCTTGAGCCGGTTTAATAGGAGGTGAGCAATGAAAAAGCTGATAGCCAGCGCAACCGCGATAATTATTCCATAAGTAAGGGCTAAACCACGCATATCAGCAAAAACCATATACGCCCACTTGGTTATTGGAATATCGATATTGAGCGCAACCAACTCAAAAAGCACGAAGTGAGAATGAAAAACACTAGCAAGAATAAAAGCTAAAAACCAAGCAGGAAAAAAGCGCAAAAAACAAAGTTGTAAAAAAGCTCGCATAGATTACCGCAAAAAGGTTGATTCATAGGGCGTGTAAATCTGGTATAGCATGATAGTGTTGCTAAAGAAACAATACACGAGAGTCGAAATGAAAGTATTTAAACCGTTTAAACCGTTGCTCCTTGCAAGTCTCATGGTGTTAATAAGCACGTCTATCAATGCAAAGACGCTGGAAACGTTTCTGTCAGGTGATGAATATACGATCGGTGTAGTTGTTGAAAATCTGGCATTCCCAAAGTCAATTGAAGTAATGCCAGACGGTAACATACTTATTGCTCAGCGAGATGGAGAATTAGTTCTCATCAATAAATCGAAGGAGCAAAAGCGTTTTTCTATTACATTTCCTGAATTGTATACAAAGGGGCAGGGGGGATGGTTAGATGTTATTCCAACAAACAATTTTGATGTTACCTCAAGATTACTGCTGTCTTACTCTAAAGGGGTTGATGACAACAACAAACTGGTAGTGTTGTCCGGTCTTTATTCTCCCGAAAACGGGATCACCGATCTCAAGCCTGTATTTGAAGTGAACAAAGCAAAGGACACACCTGTTCACTATGGTGCAAAGTTACTCAGTTTGGGAAATGATATTTACTTGGTAACGTCTGGCGATGGGTTTGACTACCGTGAAGATGCGCAACGAATGACCTCCCATATGGGTAAAGTACTAGGATTTACAATTAATGGCTCTCCCCTTGATAACCCTCCTTTTCCCGAACACCCATTCATTTTTAGCTTGGGGCATCGCAACCCCCAAGGGCTGGTAAAAACAGAAAAGGGCGTTATTTATCTTAATGAACATGGTCCGGACGGCGGTGACGAGATAAACCGGGTAAGCAGAGGGAAAAACTATGGTTGGCCCGTGGTCACGCTGGGCGTAGATTATTCAGGCGCGCTAATATCTCCGTTTAATACTTATACGGGGATGGAAGACCCGCTTTTAAACTGGACGCCATCTATTGCACCTTCATCTATGGCTGTTTACCAAGGCAATGCATTCCCCCAACTCAACGAAAAATTTATTGTAACGGCGCTTAAAGCTCAGCGTGCGTTTGTTATTAGTAATGATGGGATAAAGATGACTGAGCAATTGCTATTAGATAAAGTCAAAACACGATTAAGAGATGTGGCTATCGATCTTAACGGCGACATATTGCTGTTAACCGATGGAGAACAAGCCAAACTTATTAGAATATCTCCCACAAAAATGTGAAGTATTTGAACTTTAACATTGAGATGAAGTCCTCATTTCTGTTTGTAATTTGAACTGGTACAACCATAACCATAGGAAATGTCAGACATAAATATAACACCATTACTTATTTAACTGACGGTAAAGCGTTGTAAGATTCGCAAAAATAACGTTGCGGTTTTATTTTTAAGTGTTTGAAAATATTTGCTTTAATTTTTGCTTGGCAAAAATAAGCATGGCTATTATTCACTTCAGCTATCTACACTGGTGAGTATATGACCACTTTCACTCTTTTCTTACAGAGATTACGTAACGAGCAAAAATCAGTTAAAATACTTCTCAATTTTATATGCGTATAGCTAAGACCGACTTAACACTACGCCCACGTAAAACTATGACCGAGAGAACCCTATGAGTTTGTATTCAGAATATCTGGCAGAGATCGAGACCCGTAAAACGGAACTAGGTTTAAACCCTAAGCCCATCGATAGCGCTGATTTACTATCAGAAATCATTGCTCAAATTAAAGATACAGGTAATGAGCATCGTGAAGATTCTCTTAAATTCTTTATCTATAACACACTGCCAGGCACAACCAGTGCAGCGGTAGTTAAAGCAAAATTCTTGAAAGAGATTGTGCTTGGTGAAGAGAGCGTTGAAGAGATCACGCCTGAGTTTGCTTTAGAACTACTTTCTCACATGAAGGGTGGCCCCTCTGTTGAAGCATTGCTAGACCTAGCGCTTTCTGATGATGACGCAGTAGCAAAACCTGCTGCTGAAGTTGTGAAAACACAAGTTTACTTGTACGAAGCAGATATTGAGCGTTTAGAAGCGTCTTATAAAGCAGGCAACGCAATAACCAAAGAAATTCTAGAGAGCTATGCAAAAGCAGAGTTCTTCACTAAATTGCCTGATGTACCAGAAAAAATTAATGTAGTGACGTATGTTGCTGCAGAAGGTGACATTTCTACCGACTTACTTTCCCCGGGCAACCAAGCCCACTCTCGCGCAGACCGCGAACTTCACGGCAAGTGCATGATCACGCCTGAAGCACAGCAAGATATTGTTGAACTTGGTAAAAAACACCCAGACGCAAAAGTGATGCTGGTGGCTGAAAAAGGTACCATGGGCGTAGGTTCTTCACGTATGTCTGGTGTGAACAACGTAGCTCTGTGGGCCGGCGAGCCAGCAAGCCCTTATATTCCGTTTGTAAACAAAGCACCTGTTGTTGCGGGTACTAACGGTATTGCACCTATCTTCTTAACCA
Organism: Alteromonas sp. MB-3u-76; assembly: GCF_002831605.1. NCBI lineage: Bacteria > Pseudomonadati > Pseudomonadota > Gammaproteobacteria > Alteromonadales > Alteromonadaceae > Alteromonas > Alteromonas sp. MB-3u-76. The sequence continues at coordinate 757,717 of NZ_CP025115.1, forward strand.
CGGTAGATGTAACCGGTGGTATCGGTCTTGACCTTAAAAATTGGGTGAAGAAAACTGATGAAAACGGCGAAGTGGTTCGCGATGCCAATGGCGACCCAGTTCTTGAAGAAGCCTATTCAGTGGCTACAGGCACTGTATTGACTATCGATACTAAAGCTAAAAAGCTATTCAAAGGCGATGAAGAAGTCGCTGACGTATCTGGTGCCTTTACGCCGCAAAAAATGGAATTCATGAAAGCGGGTGGTTCTTACGCGGTAACTTTCGGTAAGCAGTTACAAACGTTTGCTGCAAAAACCTTAGGTATAGATGTTCCTCAAGTTTATGCACCGTCTAAAGAAGTGTCTAATGAGGGTCAAGGCCTAACAGCAGTAGAAAAAATCTTTAACCGCAATGCAGTAGGTGTTAAATCAGAAACACCACTTCACGCTGGTTCAGATGTGCGTGTTAAGGTAAATATTGTAGGTTCACAAGATACAACCGGACCGATGACATGCCAAGAGCTAGAATCTATGGCGGCATCAACCATTTCTCCACTCGTTGATGGTGCATATCAATCGGGCTGTCACACAGCATCGGTATGGGATAAGAAGGCGCAAGCTAATATTCCTAAGCTTATGTCTTTCATGAATAACTTTGGCGTAATCACAGCACGTGATCCTAAAGGCGTTTACCATGCAATGACAGACGTTATTCACAAAGTACTTAACGATATCACTGTAGACGACAGAGCCATCATCATCGGTGGTGACTCGCACACGCGTATGTCTAAAGGTGTCGCGTTCGGTGCTGACTCGGGTACGGTAGCTGTAGCACTTGCTACAGGCGAAGCGGCAATGCCAATTCCAGAGTCTGTGAAAGTAACTTTTAAAGGCGAAATGAAGAGCCACATGGACTTCCGTGATGTGGTACACGCAACACAAGCGCAAATGCTTAAGCAATTTGGCGGTGAGAACGTGTTCCAGGGCCGTGTTATCGAAGTACAAATTGGTACTTTGCTTGCCGACCAAGCATTCACGTTTACCGACTGGACTGCAGAGATGAAAGCGAAAGCATCAATCTGTATTTCAAACGATGAGACCATGATTGCATCACTTGAGCTTGCTAAAACGCGTATCAAGATAATGATCGACAAAGGCATGGACAACGACGCGAATATGCTTCAAGGTCTTATCGACCTTGCGGATAAGCGTATTGCTGAAATCAAGTCTGGTGAAGAACCAGCACTTGCACCAGACGATAACGCGAAATACTACGCGGAAGTGGTTGTTGATCTAGACCAGATCGCAGAGCCAATGATTGCCGACCCAGACGTAAACAATGATGACGTGTCTAAGCGTTATACCCATGACGTTATCCGCCCAGTTTCTTACTATGACGGTAAGGCTGTAGATTTGGCGTTTGTTGGTTCTTGTATGGTTCACAAAGGTGACATGCAGATCATTGCGCAAATGCTTCGCAACCTAGAAAAGCAAAACGGCAGTGTGTCGTTTAATGTACCGCTTGTTGTTGCTCCACCAACGTACAACATTGTTGATGAGCTAAAAGCAGAGGGCGACTGGGAAATCCTAGCTAAGTATGCTGGTTTCGAATTCGACGACGCTAAGCCTAAAGAGTCTGCACGTACTAAGTACGACAACATTATGTACCTAGAGCGTCCAGGATGTAACTTATGTATGGGTAACCAAGAAAAAGCAGAGCCTGGTGATACGGTTATTGCTACTTCTACGCGCTTGTTCCAAGGTCGGGTTGTTGCTGACTCTGAAGAGAAGAAAGGTGAGTCGCTACTAGGCTCTACGCCACTAGTAGTACTTTCTGCTGTGCTAGGTCGTTTCCCAACTATGGATGAGTACAAAGCAGCGGTTGAGGGTATTAACCTTACGGACTTCGCTCCACCGTCAGAAGACATGGCAGTTGCGCCTAAGTTTACACCAGATGTAGCAGTTCAAAACGTTTAATTTGAACGTCTGGTTTCAAGGCGTAAAGTAACATTCTATTGAAACCAAGTTAATCTATTGAAAAGCCCCAACGTGAGTTGGGGCTTTTTTGTTTGCCCAGCGAAGCTGGCAAACCCGTCAGGTTGGAAGAAACCTGAATCACCCAGACTGAGGGGAAGATAATCCGAATGGCAAGGGCGCTATTGGCCAACGATATGACGTGGTCCAATTGAATTGACCAGTCCAGTTAAGAGTATAATATCAGCTTAACTGGAGAAAGAGATGCCTGAAAGAAAGCGTTACACCAAAGAATTTAAACTCGATGCGGTTAGTCTTGTGCTTGATCAAGGCCATAGCAGAACCGATGTTGCCAAAATGTTAGATGTTAACAATCAGATGATCAGTCGCTGGGTCAAGGAATACCAGCAAGATGATGATGGGCAAGCATTTAGGGGCAACGGTAAATTAACACCAGAGCAAGAAGAGATCCGTCGACTTAAAGCGCAGGTCAAACAGCTTGAAATGGAAAAGCGCATATTAAAGGAAGCGACGGTCTTTTTCGCCAAGGAAACGAAATAAAATATCGTTTCATCGCGCAACGTAAAAAGACCTATCCAGTCGATTTAATGTGTCGACTGTTGGGCGTGAATAGAAATGGCTTCTACCGGTATATGAAGAAGCAGGAATGGCCGCAGACGCAGAAGGATAACGAAAAAGCTGAGATGCTCGAATGGATTGAAGCCATAGATGTTGCGAGTGAGCATACATACGGTAGCCGCAGAATGCAGCGAGCATTGAACTGTTTAGGTTATCCAGTAGGCCGACAGCAAACGCGGCAGTTAATGAAAGAAGCCAACGTAAAGGTTCGATACAAGAAGAAGTATAAAATCACCACCAATAGTGATCACGACAAGCCCGTATTCGACAATGTACTCAACCGTGAGTTTGACGTTAACGCACCGGACCAAGCGTATGTTTGCGATATTACCTACGTCTGGACACGTGAAGGTTGGTTGTATTTAGCCGTGGTTATTGATCTGTTCTCGCGGAAGGTTGTGGGCTGGAGTATGGGTTCACGAATGAAGGCCAAGCTTGTTTGCGATGCACTGACAATGGCGATTTGGCAACGTCGCCCGAAGCCAGGATTGATTGTTCATTCTGACAGAGGAAGTCAGTATGCAAGTGACCAGTATCGTCGATTATTGAAAGGCCATGGTTTTATTGGCAGCATGAGTCGAAAAGGCGACTGTTGGGATAATGCCGTGGTAGAGAGTTTCTTCGGTACACTGAAACAAGAACGTGTGCATTGGAAGTCATATCAAACCCGTCTCGAAGCACAGCAAGATATCTTGCAGTACATCGCGATGTTTTATAATCCGATGCGGTTACATTCATACTTAGGATATATGAGTCCGAATCAGTATGAAGTGGCAGCATTGAAACAGAAGAAAGTAGCTTAACTGGGTTGGTCAATTTTGGTTGACCACGTCAATAGGGTCTGAAGGAAGCCATAGGAAGTTAGAGGTACACAACGCAAGTGAACCTGATTCGGCAAGACAGGAGGGTAAGCGTGCAAAATAGCGCGAAGCCCGATACTCAGTCAGTCCTGTTTTGTGTTTGAGGGTGGAATTTCTAACAGGGAGCCATAACGTGGTTACCAGCACAGTAACTGGGGAAGCCTGGCATTAGATCCAATCAAATGGTTGGACGTATCGTTCAAGGAGTGATCCAAGAATGTTGCGAGTGTGAGGTGGCATAACGTGGTTACCAGATAGAACCCGTAGTAGTGAGTAAGGCTAGGCCGATGAAAGCCAGTAATGGTGTGGAGGGTAAAACCAAGCCGACTATCAGCATTGTGTTTGATAGGATCTATTTTAGCCAAAAGCTTAAATGGATTGCGAAGGGGGGAAGCAGACTTTAAGACTCTGATGAGTTGTGAGTTTTTTTATCATTGATACACAAGCCGCCAGATCAGCGGGACAAGTCGAATCGGTGCGCTAGGAATAGTGATGTCTGGTGAGACAGGCCGTATATGGGAAGTAATTGTAGTCAAATTTGGTAGATTGCCTCAGTGCTAGAACGCCAAACCCTGCAATGAAAGTTACCACAATGTTAGAAAATGAACGATGTCCATAGGGCGCACGATACTAGATTGCAAATTAGCATTGTGTCACTTAGCAAGTGATATGAAGTATGCAGGAGCCGTATACGAGGCCCGTACGTACGGTTCTGTGAGAGGGATGAGGCGCAAGCCTCACCCTACTCGATATGCATTTGTCATCTTATTCACGTGTACATATGTCCCGTCGATTAGCAAAAATTCCATTCTGTCGAAATACCGAAAGACTTCTATTCGTGACTTACGGCTAATTTACATGTTGCGGGTTTAGCCTATACTCAAGCCTTGAAAAATATTTAAACATTGGGTAGTGGAATTCAATGGAGAAGGTCCCGAACGACAAGGCACCCTCAGACACGATATCTATAAATATTAGGGGCTCTAAGGCTTTCGCAGATACAACGACGAAGTCACTTCGCAGAGTGTTTTTTCAGTTAATGGCTGTTTTTTCACTCATTATGATTGTCGTCATCGTAGTGGCTCGTCCTGACAATATTGCCATTGCGCTTAGCATCGGAATTTGGTGTTTTGTTGCTTCTTGCGCTGCACTGTATTGCAGAAAACATAGTGCTTCAATTGCGAAGCTGTGGGCGTTGGTAACATGCCCTTTGCACCGGTTATTGTGGTAATTAACGGGCTTTTACCCGCATCTCTCATCCCTTTAATGACATTATTTCCTATCGTATTCCTTACTGGAAAGTGGATACTTTGCTCCATGATCATTATCGCGGGCAGTACGCTGCTAGTACCATTTCACGAGGGGGGATACAACGAGGCAATATGGATAAGATTAAGCATTACGAATATTGTAGTGTCGGTACTCATCTACCAGCTTGTGAGCCGATTAGAAATAGCGCTAGCCGAAAGTAATGTAAAAACAGTTGAGCTTAATCGGGCGCTAGCAAAAGAGCGAGAGGCATCGGCTGCGCAGTCACGTTTTTTAGCCACCATGTCTCACGAAATACGCACTCCCCTTAATGGGATCCTTGGGCTTACTGACGTTGTGTTATCTAAAGAGATTAGCGAAAACGCAAGGCCAAATTTAAACAGAATTCAACAATCAGGGATATCCTTACATCGTATATTAAACGACGTTCTTGATGTGTCTAAGCTCAGTGCTGGCAAGCTGTCTATAGAGTCAGCGCCATTTGACCTGGTTTCTACAGTGAACAGTTGCGTGTCGTTTTATTCTCAGCTTGCGCAAAATAAGGGTATTGCTCTTGAATTAAGTATTGCCAATGGAATTGATGCAAGCGTAACCGGTGATGCTGTTCGACTCTCGCAAATACTCAATAATCTAATTAACCCCAACTCGGTTTAAGAAATTGAACTAAATGCCCGTTCCAAGATCCGATCTTTCGACCAAGAAAGTGGGAACAGAACAAAAGGAACAGGCATGAAGAATTTAGTAGAGTTGTACTGTGATGTCGATGATTTTTGCAAAGTATTCATTCCACAATGGCAAAAGCAGCTACTAGAAGATGGTAGTCGCCAAAGGCGCAGAGATAGTCGTATGTCTATGGGCGAAATGATGACAGTCGTCATTGGTTTCCATATGAGCCATCATCGTGATTTCAAGAATTATTACCTAGGCTATGTCTCGTGTTTTTATAAAAAGGACTTCCCTAAATTATTGAGCTACACACGATTTTTGGAAGTGATGCCTAGGGTCTGTTGATCTTTGCTGTACATATTTCACTCAGCAGTACATGGGTAGCCACATCATTGAAAATGCCAGTGATACCATGCTGGCATAATTCCTTGCTAATTTTTCATACCTCGTTGATATTGAACGATAATGCTTTATTCGAGCAAAGGCGTTTTCAACAAGGTGACGATATTTATAGAGACACCAATCAACGCTGTCTTTATCTATATCCTGACCATAGTTTCGTTTGGGTATGACTGAAGCACCACCTTTAGCTTCAATATATTTCCTCAAAGTATCACTATCGTACCCTTTGTCGCCGACGAAAATGTTAACTTCTCTTAAGTGATCAACTAGACTTTGAGCGCGAGCGATATCATTTCTCTGGCCTTCTGACAGTTCAAAATATATGGGGAGCCCGCCACTATCCACGGCTAGATGAATTTTTGTTGAGTTACCACCTCGGCTCTTTCCAATGCATTCATTATCAGTAGTAGCAGCTCCGGTACTATGCTGATGAGCTTTAATAATTGAACCGTCAGCAAAGACCCAATCGTAATCAGCTAGTTTAGCTAACTCATTGAATAACATATTCAATAAACCTTTCTTTGACCATAAATTGAATCGGCGATAAACGGCGCTCCATCTGCCAAATTCTGCCGGTAAATCACGCCAAGGAATACCGGTTCTCAGCCGGAATAATATCCCTTCAAACGTCATTCTATGTTCTGGTTTGTTGTAAATGCGGCCAGTGCTCTTCATTACTTGAAGTAGCTTTTGCCACCGCTTATCAGTTAGCATTAGTCTTGGCATGGTAGTGAGTTGTTCTTTTACTTTTGGCGAAGCAAATTATAACTCTTTACCATGCTGTTCAAAAACTAATCACGAAAGATCAACACGCCTTAGTCTTATTGTACCCATGTGTGCTTATTTCACTTCACTCAAAGGTAAACCCACAGGTATTGAATTCATTGACTCTACAACCTTAAAAGTGTGCCATAACATTCGGATACCAAGGCATAAGACCTTTGAGGGTGTTGCACAAAGAGGAAAAGGTACGATGGGCTGGTTCTATGGGTTCAAGTTACATTTAATTGTAAACTATAAGGGGGAGATTGTTGCCGCTAAAGTCACCACAGGTAACGTGCACGATACCAAGCCAGTCGAAGAGCTAGCGGAAGGTTTAACAGATAAACTTTACGGCGACAAAGGCTACTTAAGCAATGCGCTCAAAGACAATTTATTTGATAAAGGCGTCACGCTTATCACAACGGTTCGTAAGAATATGAAAGCAAAAGCGATGTCATTATGGGATCGGGCAATGCTGTCAAAGCGATTCATTATCGAGACGATTAACGACCAATTAAAGAATATATCTTTCATTGAACACTCTCGTCATCGCAGTATTAATGGTTTTACGCTTAACTTGATGGCTGGACTGGTGGCTTATTGTCTCAAAGAAAACAAGCCATCCCTTAATTTAACTGACGTTGAGAGAAATTCCATGGTCATCGCTTAAACCGATCTGGGGTTATTTATTATTTATTATTTATTACAGGGCAAGATCATGAACATAAATCGTTCAATTGACGTTTGAATCGCCAACAACTCTGGACGATAGTAAGCGTCTGTGATCTTATACTCTCTTTTGCGGAGAGAGTCATGGAAACAGGCGCATTTGAACAGTTTTTTGGTGAGTTAGAAGATCCCAGACAGTCAGCCAAGGTAGCCCATTTATTTACTGATATTTTATTTTTGGTGGTATGTGCGTCCATCGCTGGAGCCAAAGGATGGGAAGATATCGAAGATTTTGGCGATCTGCATTTTGACTAGTTTGCCGCTAAGGGATTATTCAAGAACGGCTTACCGGTTCATGACACCATAGCGCGTGTGATATCGCGGATAGACAGTGGGCAGTTTCAGCGTTGTTTTATCGGCTGGATGCAATCGGTGGTGGAGTTATCCGAGGGGAAACTCATTGCTATTGATGGCAAGCGGCTTTGTGGCTCTTATAACCGGGAAAACAGGCAGTCGGCTATCCACATGGTTAACGCCTTTGCCTCAGAGAATAACGTCGTATTAGGACAGATTAAAACTCAGAGCAAATCGAATGAAATCACCGCCATTCCAGCTTTGCTGACTATGCTGGACATAAAAGGCTGTCTGATATCCATTGATGCAATGGGCTGCCAGAAAGAAATCGCTGAGCAAATTATTGATGGTGGTGGTGACTACCTTCTGGCCCTGAAAGGAAATCAAAAAGAGCTGCATGATGCCGTCCGTAAGGCGCTTTCTGGTGCGATAAATCAGGAAGTAATTTGTCTGGAAAAAGCTCACGGAAGAAGTGAAGCCAGAGCGTATCATGTAATGGAAGCGGGTTCGTTAACGGATAACTTCTGTGAATGGAAAGAACTGAAAACTATTGGTGTAGCACTGAGCTATCGGCAGACGAAACAGGGTAAAGAATCCCTTGAGTATCGTTACTACATTAGTTCTGCCAAGTTATCAAAAGCCCGATTTGCAAATGCAGTACGGAGTCATTGGGCTGTAGAAAACAGCCTTCATTGGGTGCTTGATGTCTCGATGAAAGAGGACGAATGCCAAATATATCGTGGCAATGCTGCTGATATATTATCGGGTGCGAGGAAGCTGGCCTTGAATATGCTTCGTGCAGAAACCACCAGAAAAGTCAGTATTCCTCGCAAGCAAAAGCGCGCACATGGCTGCACTGAGTACCTGGAACAGTTATTAACAGCGGGGTTGGGAAGGTTGAGTAAAAATTAAGCATTCATGCTCTCACCCTGCGATATCAAGCGCTCACTTATTGAGTGCCCGTTTATCCTTGGAGAACACTTGAGTCTGTTGAGTGGTTGGGAAATTAACTTTCCGTGACGGGCATAGTGCGCCCAAGCTTGTCGCTCAACCATCGCACAAATGGACGATGCTTTCGGATTTTTTTGACGCTTTCGGGTAAGTGCAAAGCGTTATGAGGCGTATATTCAAGAAAAAATGCGTTTAGTTTCTCTCTGATATATTTTTTAGGCTTTTTATGCCAATAGTGATAAATGTTTGCGTTACCAACGTTTTTAATGGTGCCGTTCAAGTCCAGAACAATGCCCACCGCAAGCTGTTCAGCAGTGTGCCAGTGGGTTAACCTGTTGATCTGACGCATTAATAACAGTGCCTTTTCAATCAAATCGACCGACTCTTCAGACACGCCTATCACGCCAGAATTATACATAGGCGAAGCTTTTGTAACTTTGATCAACCCTTCCTTGGACACCTCGAATTGTTTTCCAATCGCTTTTTTGTAGTGCCTATAAAACTTTTTCTCGCCAAGCCTGCCTTCCTTTTTATGCATCAGAAATTGTGCTTTATCGATATCGTCAAACAGGTGCACCAGATTTCTTTCTATAATAGTGTCGCTGTCGATAAAAATAAGTTTTTTAGCATAGTTCTCAAGAATGTGCTTTACCCCTCTTAATTTCAGTTCAAAATGATAGCTAGTACCTTGCAGCCAGTCTTGCCTGGTCTTTTCACTCATTAAAATTGGCGTTACACCTTGAATATTTTCAAAGTCACCAGTTCGTTCTACCAGGACTAAAATGGGAATTTCTGGCGTTGATAAGCGCAAAGTTAAAATGCTGTAAGCCGCCTCCTTATAATATATGTCGTCCCCATAAACGACATATACGAAAGCTCGCTCTACCTTTGAAGCTTTGTCTAAATTTTCTATTTGACTCATTTGTTTTACCTGCTTTGTAGTGTGCTGCCAAATAATTGGCTTGTTGTACTAAGAGCCTGCTGAGTAAACTTTGCTGGCATTAACCGAAGCTGTTTTCTTGAACACTGATCGCTCAAGCTCTGACAAATTGAAATGTATTTAGTTTAATTTCTTGGGAAAATTGTTAATTGGAAGGAGCGCCCTGAAATATTTATTAGCACCTGGCAGCCAAAGAAAACATCTGTCAGTGCCCAGATCACTTTTAACAACGTCTATTCATGTATTCCTGGACGATCAAAAATTACTTACCGAGTGCCTTAGCCGCTATATTGACTTTTATGGCATACGTTGATCTCAAGCTCATTCGCGCCAGGCTTACCTCTAGACTGGAAGACAGCGAACTTATTGCATATAACTTGTCATTTGATGTACATGAGATGCCTTTACCTTTCGGTTTCATGTCATCAACGAAAGTGACCATGTGGCAATCAGATGCACCTAAGAAACGCAGCTTCGTCACCAATAGTCCGCTTATCATTCATCCCTACACAGTTGCCCTGGTGATTGTAGAGTAATGAGGCCAATCGTACGGTTATGCCATTACATTAAGTTAAGATATACTCTTACCTCTCTATTAATAAAAGGTAATTTATGATCCCCTGTAGCGTGTTTATTGTTGCGCAAGATGAAGCCAACAACATTGAGCGAGTGTTACGCTCCGTGAGTGATTTTGCACAAGTATTAGTTGTGGACTCCGGTAGCACCGACAACACCGTTGCATTGGCTGAAGCAATGGGCGCAGAGGTTATCCATCAAGATTGGCTGGGTTATGCAGGGCAAAAGCAGTTTGCTTTAAGCTTATGTCAACAAGATTGGGTATTAAACCTTGATGCTGATGAAGCGCTTACCCCTGAGTGTATAGCCGTGATCAAACAAACCATAATCCGCAATGATATCGCCGCATTGCGTTTTGCCCGTAATGATATATTTATGAACCAATTGCCAAACAAATGGATGAAAAAACCCAATAATCTGCGTTTATATCGTCGACAATTAGCCCATTTTGATACAAGCGAACAAGTCCATGAAAGTGCCATTGTAGAGGGAAAAGAAATTCGAACACAGGTGGCTTTTACCCACTTTGGATATAATCGTATTGATGCCTTGGTTGCCAAGAATAATTTGTATTCTTCATTTAGAGCAGAAGATAAATTTGCTCGCAATAAGCGCCCTAGCCTAATTAAACTGGCCCTTGTTTTACCCTTCACATTCTTGCAGAAATATTTTTTACAAGGGCGTATAACCAATGGTAAACGAGGCTTAATATTAGCCACCATTGATGCGTTCTATGCTTTTTTGAAAGAAGCTAAGCTATGGGAAAAGTATCTTGTAGACAGTGATCCAAACAAAAAATCAAAATAAAAAACCCTTTTTAAAACGTCACTCGTTAGTTGTTAGTAAGACTTCTATTTTGTTATGAAACAAGGAAAAAACATGCTTACATCTACGCTATTACACAAATATAAACTGACATTAGTAGCAGCATCAGTGACCTTTTTATTTGCCTGTGCTGGGCCTGATAATCAAACCGAAAACAAACAAGCAGAAACACCTGAACAAGCCACTGAGCGTGAGGTGGTGAAGAGTGACTCAGTGACTCAAACGAAAACGACTGTAAGCAGAATACACATAGCCGAACAGCACGCCATTGGCAAAGCCAACAAGAACCCCAATTTGAAGGTTCCTGATTATTACATTAGGTTGCATAACGAAAATTATGATTCCAAAGATAAAAAACTTTTATTCAACAAGGTTGAGTTAATTGTTAACTGTGAATAACTATTTGCATTTCGGGGGGGGGAAAATCTGTTTTCGACCCTTCTGTACAAAAACGTCAGTGGGTTGGAAATTGATTTCTCGGGTGCGCTAAGCACAATAAAGCGACGTTGACAAGGTCGCTCTTGACTGGCAGTTGCCATTCTAAGGTTGGAAATATCAACTGAGAAGTGAGTGAAAATTCGACATTTAATGAGTTGTTTGCGGTTTTAGTTGACTGACAAAAAACATCCAAACCGGACATTCAACCAGTCGTAAGTTAGGTCTTTTTTTGCCACACTCGTCGGTACATAATTCAGTGATGAACGAATGTGCTGGCAAAGCAACAAAGTGAAACATACAAGCGCCATCGACCAGAAACAACGCTACTCTATCAATTGGTTGAACGTTACTACCCAGACTTTACCGCAAACCTAGCCGACCAAGGCAAGTATTTACCCAATTATGTTGAGCGTGAGTTTGATGATTTCTTGCGTTGTGGACGACTAGAGCACGGCTTTTTACGCGTGGTGTGTAATGACTGCAAGCATGAAAAGTTAGTCGCTTTTAGCTGTAAACGCAGAGGTTTCTGTCCTAGCTGCGGAGCCAGAAGAATGGCAGAAAGTGCAGCGCTACTTGTAGATGACGTATTACTTGGTTATCCAATTCGTCAGTGGGTCTTAAGCTTACCTATTCCACTTCGATTACTGCTAGCAAGAAACCCAAGTGAATTGAGCAAAGTGATGCAAATCATTCACCGCGCCATTTCCACGCACATTGTGAACAAGGCCGGCTTTACCAACAAACAATCGAAAACTGGGGCTGTTACCCTTATTCAGCGATTTGGTAGCGCCCTCAATCTAAACATCCATTTCCATATGCTGTTTTTAGAAGGAGTAATCAGTGAAAATCCATGGGGTGGTACGACTTTTACCCGCATCAAAGCGCCGTCCCATAGCGACATGGTGGAGCTAGTTCACACCATTAGCTATCGAATTGCCAACTATTTGGAGAAAGTGGGGTTAGTGGAGCGCGACATAGAAAACAGTTTTCTTAACTTACCTATTGATGATGAAGATAGTCTATTGCAGTTGCAAGGGGCCTCCGTCAGCTATCGGATTGCCATGGGACCACAACAAGGTCAAAAGGTGTTTACACTACAGACACTCCCTGCCAGCAATGAAGGCGAATATGGTCAGTTAGCCAATACCTCAGGTTTTTCCTTACACGCAGGGGTCTTCGCTAATGCCGATGAGCCAGAGAAGTTAGAAAGACTATGTCGCTACATCAGCCGCCCAGCGATTAGTGAACAGCGTTTAAGTATGACTGACCATGGAAAAGTGCGCTATGAATTAAAAACACCCTATCGAGACGGCACAACACATGTATTCTTTGAACCGCTCGACTTTATTGGCAAACTAGTGGCCCTCATTCCACCGCCAAGACTAAATCTCACCCGATTTTATGGGGTATTTGCTCCCAACAGCAATCTAAGAGCACAAATTACTGCGTCACAGAGAGGCAAAAACAGCCCGAAAATTGTCAATCAAAAAGATGGGCAATCAGATAAACCTTACCATGCAAGGGCTATGTCATGGGCACAGCAGGGCGAGATCGCGAACATTATTTGATCAAATTTAACTGTTAGTTGACGACCTGGTCTGGCTATGATCATATGCTCTCTTTTTGGGAGCCCCACAATGTCACTTGCCGTTTTTGCCAGCCACTTTCATTCGATAGACGAGCCTCGCCAGGCCAGTAAAATCACCTATCCGCTATTTGACGTTTTATTTCTAACTGTTGCAGCTGTGATAGCGGGTGCTGAAGGATGGGAAGACATTGAAGATTTTGGTCGCTGTCACCTGGATTGGCTTAAGCAACATGGTGATTTTAGTCTGGGTATTCCCGTGCACGATACGATTGCCCGGCTTGTAAGTCGTGTTGACCCGGGCCAGTTTCAACAGGCATTCATTGCCTGGATGCAACAAACAGAAATACTGACACAAGGTCAGGTCATCGCGGTTGATGGAAAAACGCTAAAAAGCTCTTATGACCGAACGGACAGACGTACCGCCATTCATATGGTTAACGCCTATGCGACGGCCAATGGTGTGGTACTGGGACAGTATAAAACGGATGCAAAGTCCAACGAAATCACGGCTGTTCCCGCGCTGTTGCAACTGCTTGATATTAAAGGTTGCCTGGTCAGTCTGGATGCCATGGGATGTCAAACGAGTATTGCACAAACCATCATAGACAAAGAGGCAGACTACTTACTGACGGTGAAAGCGAATCAACGAGGCTTATACACCGGATTACAAGAGGCTTTTTCCCAAACAACAGCTGACAAGCTGACGCATGTCGAACAAGGTCATGGCCGTAGGGAATATCGAGAATATCAGGTATTGCCCGCATCTGGCTTTACAACAGAACATAGCAGTTGGCCCAAACTGACTACGCTGGGTATGGCAGTTCATTACAGAGTGGATAAGCAGGGTAAACAGAGTTTGGAGTCACGTTACTATATCTGTTCGAAAACACTCAGTGCAGAGCATTTTGCAAGTGCTGTTCGCAATCACTGGGGTATCGAAAACAAAGTCCACTGGCTTCTTGATGTGGCAATGCATGAGGATGCATGTCAAATACATCGCGGTGATGCCGCTCAAAATCTCGCCTGCATAAGGCAAGTGGCACTCAATCAGCTAAAACGGGAAAAAACGAAGAAGGCCAGCATCCGACGTAAACAGCGCATTGCGGCTATGGATACTGCGTATCTTGAAAAAGTGATAACTGCTTAAAAAATGATCACGCTCTTACCCTGATGGGCACAGCGGTTAAAGCGGGTATTCAATATAGACATTACCGAATGCGAAAAATGCGAGAACCACAATGTAAGCATCATCGCTTGTATTATAGATATACACGTTATTCAGAAAATACTGGCACATATAGATAAAAAGCACCCAACTTCTAAACAAACAAAGCTATTGCCACATTTGCGTGCACCACCTGATGAACAATACACAAACGATTTCACTATTCAACGTGACTTCAATTTTGGGGCGTAGGCTCCATTTACTGCTGCAAGAGTAAAGAAAAACGCTAGTAAATGGTGGGGCTATTCGCGCTTCACCCCCCATTTCCTGCACCAAAGGCCTATCGTCGCAAGACATTGCAAACTAACACGCCTTAAAATACTCCCACAATTCGATAATTCAACAAACCAATCTAGTCAAAAAGACAACTGTCATAGGGGGTAGAAAATAGCTTTAATCCGTCTTATACTCCCTCGCTTAGCAGAGCATCTGAAAGATTCAGATAAACCATACCATGCGCGAAGCATGTCGTGGGCACAAAGGTTAAAAAGAGTATTCAATATTGACATCACAGTCTGTGAGGCTTGTGAAAAAACCAACGTCAAAATTATTACTTGTATTACGGATCCGGCTGTTATCCATAAGATTTTGGCGCACCTTGACAAGCAGACTCTTCTTGAAGCAAAAAACGATTCTCTAATGCCGCCACTTCGAGCTCCACCAGCCACAGCCTCATTCAGTGACTACATCATTCAACGCGACTTCGATTTTGGCGCATGAAGCACAAAAAACAGACCATCACTTGAACATGCAACATGTTGAGGTAAGGGCTTTCACATATCTCATTGCGGATTTCAGTACCAAAGACCAGTTATATTGCGTCTATCTTGATGACAACTACTTCACTGATTCCTGAAAAGTACCCATTTGACACACGTGCAACTGGCCTTAAATACAGCTGACACAGTGGGTAGTACATAGCGTTAATATTTCTTATACTCATTCCCCCTCATTGCGTATTGTCCTGGTGCCAAGCCAAATAACATTACATCACCATTTGGTAATCTTCAGGTGATATTCAGGTTATCTAGGGGTTATACACTGATATTTCAAAAAATGAGTCAAGCCATTTAGGTATAACAGGAGACCATGAACGATGCGCCCAATTTTTGAAAAAAGTTTGCTTTTGCTCCCCGCTATTGCTGTATTACCAATCACTGCGTTTGCCGATCCCAATGATCGTCGCGGCCGTCATGATAGCTCGGTGCCTGAAAGAAATATTGAAATAGAATATACCAGTGTCGGGGATTCCTTATCTAGTACCGGAGACGGCTCAGTAAAAACATCGGGAGTACTGATAGAAGCAGAATACGAGCAAAATAATTGGGGCTTTACTTTTGGTTTCGAGCGTTGGAACTACCAATGGACCAAGCCTGAAGCACTGCCATTTATCAATGGTATAGGCACTGACCCCTGGAGCAGTTTTACTACCCTGCAACTTGGCTTGGAATACGAACAGGAAATCAATGATCGCTGGGAGCTGGTTTATTATGTTGAAGCCGAATCATCTTATGAAAAACAAACGGCGGGCTCGAATGAATATGAAGTCGGCCTGGATATTGGTTATGAACCGTCTGATAGCTGGAGCTTTGTATTAAACACTAACTATGAATACCTGGATGCAGATGGTGGTGAGTTTGGCGTGGATTTAGAAGTTACCTGGAATGATCACAGTAAGGAAGGTTGGTCTGGAGAACTTGAAATAAGCAGTGAATTTCCAGAGTCTCGCCTGACATATCATTTTTCCAATGCGTTTTCGACAACCCTGTTTTACAATGACAGTGGCACCAATACTATCAGGCTGGCTGATGATAGCCCGGTCACGGGTATGCAGGGAGGATATCTTGAAGATGAATATCAAAGGGTTGGCGCAAGGTTTGCCTATGAGTGGGGCCATGAGGGTTATCTCTCGCTTTCCATTCATAAGAACTTTAACAGGCAGATGGCTTTTCTCGATAGCACAGGAACCATTGAGAGCAATTTCAATTTTGAAGATACTGTCGGAATGTCATTGATCCTTTCAATAGAGTTATAAACTGTTTTGTTGGAAACAAACTAAATGATAATATTGCTGATTGAAGATGACCAGATGATCGCGGACTTTATTGTTAAAGGATTAAGGGAAGCGGGTTTTTGTATCGATCACGTCGCAAACGGTCAAGACGGGTTGGACCGGGCGCTGAATGACGGATATGATTTGGCCATTCTCGATATCATGTTGCCGGGCCTTGATGGTTTATCGATTATAGAAAGGATGCGCCAGCATAAAATTGAGACACCTGTCATTATCCTCAGCGCCAAACGCTCCATTGACGATCGCGTAAGGGGCCTGCAAAGCGGTGGTGACGATTACTTGATCAAGCCTTTTTCCTTTAGTGAACTGCTGGCACGCATTCAGGCACAGTTACGGCGTGCTAATAGTTCAGTTGAAGCCAGCAGCTTAACCATGCATGATTTATCGCTCGATTTACTTTCTCGAACCGTCACCCGTGAAGGCAAAGACATTGAACTTCAACCCAAAGAGTTTGCGTTGTTAGCATACCTGATGCGCAACGCCGGCAATATAGTGTCAAAAACCATGATCATGGAGCGTGTGTGGAACTACAATTTTGATCCCCAGACCAACATAGTGGAAGCCCGTATCAGCAAATTAAGAGAAAAAGTAGATAAAAACTTTGCCTTTCCCTTGATCCATACCATACGTGGCCTGGGCTATACCCTTAAAAAAGCAAAATGACCGTTAAAAAATAAAATGAAGCTATTACCCAATACACTGGCATTCAGGCTGACCTTTTGGTACACCCTGGTTGTCATCATCTTGATAACTATTGCCTTTAATGCTTCTTATTTTTTACTCAGCAAAGCGCTTGACCATGATATGGAGCAGGATCTGATCGAAGATATCGGAGAGTTTCGCACCCTATATCAAAAAGCCGGGCTGGCAGGGGTTAAACAGGAAATTAACCGGGACCTAATGAAGTCAGGAGAAGAAGAAAGAATTTTTTTTCAGTTGTTTAATCAGCAGGGTGAGCGAATGTATAGCTCGGATCTCTCTTATTGGGCATTTCTGCCAGATAGCCGTGACTGGGTTAAACGAGTCATTTCTAGCGAGCAAGTTATTTTTCAGGCCATGGTAATGCCTGAGGAGGAGGTCGAGGTTAAAGCGGCTTATGGCTTAATCGCGCCTGGACTCGTGTTGTATTTTGGTGAGTCGACAGAAGATACCCAAGAGCTTATGGAATTATTGTCACAGGTTTTTATTGCCATGTTGTTAATGGCCATTCCGTTTGCGTCAATGGTGAGTTGGGTGGTAGCCGGGCGTTCCGTCAAAGGGATAAAAGAGGTCAGCCGGATCGCCAGTGCAATTGAAAAGGGCAATTTACAGCGACGGGTATCCGTTCTTTCACAAGGCAGTGAAATTAGTCAGCTGGTTGATACCTTTAATGCCATGCTCGACAGAATATGGCTTTTAATATCCGAAATGAAGGAAATGACAGATAATATCGCCCACGATTTACGCAGCCCTTTGGCGCGTATTCGAATGATATCAGAGTCGGTCTTATCCAATGAAAATACTCCCCAGGTTTTTAAAACCGCAGCGTCCGATACCATTGAAGAATGTGACCGGCTATTGCAGATCATTAACTCTTCCCTGGATGTCGCAGAGGCTGAAGCCGGTGTTTTACAAGCGCCTAAAACACAGGTAAATGTTTCAGGACTGGTACAGGATGCCTGCGAACTTTTTGAAATTATGGCCGAGCAAAAAGACATCAGCCTGCTTTGTCGTCTGGCAACAGACTGTTATA
Organism: Alteromonas sp. MB-3u-76; assembly: GCF_002831605.1. Taxonomy (NCBI): domain Bacteria; kingdom Pseudomonadati; phylum Pseudomonadota; class Gammaproteobacteria; order Alteromonadales; family Alteromonadaceae; genus Alteromonas; species Alteromonas sp. MB-3u-76. The sequence goes on from NZ_CP025115.1 coordinate 775,639, forward strand.
TCCAGGGGGAGGCCCAAAGCTTACAGCGCATGCTGGCAAACCTGATAGATAACGCCATAAAATATACACAGGCCGAAGGAAAGGTGGTTGTGGAATTAAGCAGAGATTGTCAGCAGATTGAAATTAGCGTATCGGACACAGGCATTGGCATTCCTGAAGGGGATCAAGCGCGAGTGTTTGACCGTTTTTTTCGTTGTGATCAAAGTCGCACGCTTGATGGCTGCGGCCTGGGATTAAGCTACTCCAGGGCTGTCGCCCACTCGCATGGCGGGGACATATTGTTGAACAGTAGTGAACAAGGCAGCCAGTTCACTATTCAGCTGCCAATTTAAATGGGCAATGCCCCCTTTTTGATGAGCAGACCCTATCTTTCAGCTTTATTGCGAACAAGATTTACCCTCGAAAGTTCAACTCGTCCTGGCTTTGATATTTTGAGCTATGCTTAAGTACATAGTATGAAGTAACCAACATTCTAGCTTAAAGAGTCGCTGTTCCATTTCGTCACCTTCTCATTAATATGGATTGTCAAAATGATAGCTAGTACCTTGCAGCCAGTCTTGCCTGGTCTTTTCACTCATTAAAATTGGCGTTACACCTTGAATATTTTCAAAGTCACCAGTTCGTTCTACCAGGACTAAAATGGGAATTTCTGGCGTTGATAAGCGCAAAGTTAAAATGCTGTAAGCCGCCTCCTTATAATATATGTCGTCCCCATAAACGACATATACGAAAGCTCGCTCTACCTTTGAAGCTTTGTCTAAATTTTCTATTTGACTCATTTGTTTTACCTGCTTTGTAGTGTGCTGCCAAATAATTGGCTTGTTGTACTAAGAGCCTGCTGAGTAAACTTTGCTGGCATTAACCGAAGCTGTTTTCTTGAACACTGATCGCTCAAGCTCTGACAAATTGAAATGTATTTAGTTTAATTTCTTGGGAAAATTGTTAATTGGAAGGAGCGCCCTGAAATATTTATTAGCACCTGGCAGCCAAAGAAAACATCTGTCAGTGCCCAGATCACTTTTAACAACGTCTATTCATGTATTCCTGGACGATCAAAAATTACTTACCGAGTGCCTTAGCCGCTATATTGACTTTTATGGCATACGTTGATCTCAAGCTCATTCGCGCCAGGCTTACCTCTAGACTGGAAGACAGCGAACTTATTGCATATAACTTGTCATTTGATGTACATGAGATGCCTTTACCTTTCGGTTTCATGTCATCAACGAAAGTGACCATGTGGCAATCAGATGCACCTAAGAAACGCAGCTTCGTCACCAATAGTCCGCTTATCATTCATCCCTACACAGTTGCCCTGGTGATTGTAGAGTAATGAGGCCAATCGTACGGTTATGCCATTACATTAAGTTAAGATATACTCTTACCTCTCTATTAATAAAAGGTAATTTATGATCCCCTGTAGCGTGTTTATTGTTGCGCAAGATGAAGCCAACAACATTGAGCGAGTGTTACGCTCCGTGAGTGATTTTGCACAAGTATTAGTTGTGGACTCCGGTAGCACCGACAACACCGTTGCATTGGCTGAAGCAATGGGCGCAGAGGTTATCCATCAAGATTGGCTGGGTTATGCAGGGCAAAAGCAGTTTGCTTTAAGCTTATGTCAACAAGATTGGGTATTAAACCTTGATGCTGATGAAGCGCTTACCCCTGAGTGTATAGCCGTGATCAAACAAACCATAATCCGCAATGATATCGCCGCATTGCGTTTTGCCCGTAATGATATATTTATGAACCAATTGCCAAACAAATGGATGAAAAAACCCAATAATCTGCGTTTATATCGTCGACAATTAGCCCATTTTGATACAAGCGAACAAGTCCATGAAAGTGCCATTGTAGAGGGAAAAGAAATTCGAACACAGGTGGCTTTTACCCACTTTGGATATAATCGTATTGATGCCTTGGTTGCCAAGAATAATTTGTATTCTTCATTTAGAGCAGAAGATAAATTTGCTCGCAATAAGCGCCCTAGCCTAATTAAACTGGCCCTTGTTTTACCCTTCACATTCTTGCAGAAATATTTTTTACAAGGGCGTATAACCAATGGTAAACGAGGCTTAATATTAGCCACCATTGATGCGTTCTATGCTTTTTTGAAAGAAGCTAAGCTATGGGAAAAGTATCTTGTAGACAGTGATCCAAACAAAAAATCAAAATAAAAAACCCTTTTTAAAACGTCACTCGTTAGTTGTTAGTAAGACTTCTATTTTGTTATGAAACAAGGAAAAAACATGCTTACATCTACGCTATTACACAAATATAAACTGACATTAGTAGCAGCATCAGTGACCTTTTTATTTGCCTGTGCTGGGCCTGATAATCAAACCGAAAACAAACAAGCAGAAACACCTGAACAAGCCACTGAGCGTGAGGTGGTGAAGAGTGACTCAGTGACTCAAACGAAAACGACTGTAAGCAGAATACACATAGCCGAACAGCACGCCATTGGCAAAGCCAACAAGAACCCCAATTTGAAGGTTCCTGATTATTACATTAGGTTGCATAACGAAAATTATGATTCCAAAGATAAAAAACTTTTATTCAACAAGGTTGAGTTAATTGTTAACTGTGAATAACTATTTGCATTTCGGGGGGGGGAAAATCTGTTTTCGACCCTTCTGTACAAAAACGTCAGTGGGTTGGAAATTGATTTCTCGGGTGCGCTAAGCACAATAAAGCGACGTTGACAAGGTCGCTCTTGACTGGCAGTTGCCATTCTAAGGTTGGAAATATCAACTGAGAAGTGAGTGAAAATTCGACATTTAATGAGTTGTTTGCGGTTTTAGTTGACTGACAAAAAACATCCAAACCGGACATTCAACCAGTCGTAAGTTAGGTCTTTTTTTGCCACACTCGTCGGTACATAATTCAGTGATGAACGAATGTGCTGGCAAAGCAACAAAGTGAAACATACAAGCGCCATCGACCAGAAACAACGCTACTCTATCAATTGGTTGAACGTTACTACCCAGACTTTACCGCAAACCTAGCCGACCAAGGCAAGTATTTACCCAATTATGTTGAGCGTGAGTTTGATGATTTCTTGCGTTGTGGACGACTAGAGCACGGCTTTTTACGCGTGGTGTGTAATGACTGCAAGCATGAAAAGTTAGTCGCTTTTAGCTGTAAACGCAGAGGTTTCTGTCCTAGCTGCGGAGCCAGAAGAATGGCAGAAAGTGCAGCGCTACTTGTAGATGACGTATTACTTGGTTATCCAATTCGTCAGTGGGTCTTAAGCTTACCTATTCCACTTCGATTACTGCTAGCAAGAAACCCAAGTGAATTGAGCAAAGTGATGCAAATCATTCACCGCGCCATTTCCACGCACATTGTGAACAAGGCCGGCTTTACCAACAAACAATCGAAAACTGGGGCTGTTACCCTTATTCAGCGATTTGGTAGCGCCCTCAATCTAAACATCCATTTCCATATGCTGTTTTTAGAAGGAGTAATCAGTGAAAATCCATGGGGTGGTACGACTTTTACCCGCATCAAAGCGCCGTCCCATAGCGACATGGTGGAGCTAGTTCACACCATTAGCTATCGAATTGCCAACTATTTGGAGAAAGTGGGGTTAGTGGAGCGCGACATAGAAAACAGTTTTCTTAACTTACCTATTGATGATGAAGATAGTCTATTGCAGTTGCAAGGGGCCTCCGTCAGCTATCGGATTGCCATGGGACCACAACAAGGTCAAAAGGTGTTTACACTACAGACACTCCCTGCCAGCAATGAAGGCGAATATGGTCAGTTAGCCAATACCTCAGGTTTTTCCTTACACGCAGGGGTCTTCGCTAATGCCGATGAGCCAGAGAAGTTAGAAAGACTATGTCGCTACATCAGCCGCCCAGCGATTAGTGAACAGCGTTTAAGTATGACTGACCATGGAAAAGTGCGCTATGAATTAAAAACACCCTATCGAGACGGCACAACACATGTATTCTTTGAACCGCTCGACTTTATTGGCAAACTAGTGGCCCTCATTCCACCGCCAAGACTAAATCTCACCCGATTTTATGGGGTATTTGCTCCCAACAGCAATCTAAGAGCACAAATTACTGCGTCACAGAGAGGCAAAAACAGCCCGAAAATTGTCAATCAAAAAGATGGGCAATCAGATAAACCTTACCATGCAAGGGCTATGTCATGGGCACAGCGGTTAAAGCGGGTATTCAATATAGACATTACCGAATGCGAAAAATGCGAGAACCACAATGTAAGCATCATCGCTTGTATTATAGATATACACGTTATTCAGAAAATACTGGCACATATAGATAAAAAGCACCCAACTTCTAAACAAACAAAGCTATTGCCACATTTGCGTGCACCACCTGATGAACAATACACAAACGATTTCACTATTCAACGTGACTTCAATTTTGGGGCGTAGGCTCCATTTACTGCTGCAAGAGTAAAGAAAAACGCTAGTAAATGGTGGGGCTATTCGCGCTTCACCCCCCATTTCCTGCACCAAAGGCCTATCGTCGCAAGACATTGCAAACTAACACGCCTTAAAATACTCCCACAATTCGATAATTCAACAAACCAATCTAGTCAAAAAGACAACTGTCATAGGGGGTAGAAAATAGCTTTAATCCGTCTTATACTCCGTTTGATCTGTGAAAAAGAGTTAAACTTGGATCTTACCCAATTGATCGATGCTTCACTGAAGACTTTTGTTGATGTCTCTCTGGATCCGGAAACCCGCAACAAGCTGCAGCAATTTTTTAATGCTCGTCAGCTGGCGTTGTATCAGTCCAAAGGGTTACCAACTCAGGTGGTAGGGGCGGTACAGGCAGTCAATATCACCAACCCTTTAGATTTTGAAAAGCGCGTGTTTGCAGTCGAACGATTTAGCCAATCCGACGAAAGCGCTGCGCTGGCAGAAGCCAACAAACGGGTAGGGAACATTCTAGCCAAGTCTTCATTCGACGGTGACGAGATAACTATCGACGAATCTTTGTTCGAGGGCGAAGAAGCCGACCTTTATTCAACAATTAATCAGGTCTCCGGGCTTGTTCAAGACCTTGTTGCTCACCGTAATTATCAAAGTGCGCTAGACGAATTAGCCAGCCTGAAACCGTGGTGAATAATTTTTTCGATAAGGTCATGATCAACGCTGATGATCCCGCAATCCGCAATAACCGCCTGAAACTGATCAGCAAGCTCAGAGAGCTATTCTTGGGTATTGCTGATATATCTTTGCTGCAAAAATAGATGGCTGATTTTTCAGAGACTATTGGCGTGGATAGCCCGGCGACTAAGCTGGTGATACTGGATAGAGATGGTGTGATAAATCAGGATTCAGATCACTACATTAAATCACCGCAGGAGTGGATCCCGATTGAATCCAGCTTGCGCGCAATTGCCAAGCTCAACCGAGCGGGATATAAAGTCGCCGTAGCGACCAATCAGTCAGGGATCGCGCGCGGGTATTTTAGCGAAGTCACCCTGGCGCTGATCCACAAAAAAATGGAATTTTCTCTGGCGACCGTTGGCGCGCATATCGATGCCCTTGAGTATTGTCCTGACCATCCGGATAATGCAGGACCCAACCGTAAACCCAACCCCGGAATGCCGGTAAAGCTTTTGTCTCGCTTTAATGCTAAGAACAGCGAAACCTGGTTTGTCGGTGATTCGCTGAGCGACATTGAATGTGGTATGAATGCCGGTTGTAAACCGGCGTTAGTACTCACCGGCAAAGGGAAAGCAACGCTCACAAAGCAAGGTCTTCCTTTAGATTTGCCTGTTTATGCGAACCTGCAGGATTTTACCGACAAATTACTCAACCCTTAGCGCTCAAGCATAAACCTCAAACAAAAAGCCTAGGCAAAAAAATACCAGCCGATTGGCGGGTATCTGTGTTTCTATCGGCGGCGGTCTTGCCGGTAGGCTAAACCCCGCCCTTTGCTTGTTTTTTTACTTCTTGCCAAGACTTTCGTAGTAAGCTGCTATATTGGCGATGTCAGCATCGCTCAGAGCAGCAGCCTGGCCATTCATAATCGGATCTTTACGAACCTGAGATTTATAGTCATTCAGTTGCTTAACCAGATAAGCCGCTTTTTGGCCTTTCAGATTAGGGTAGTTTGGCACAAAACTGATACCGTCAGGGCCATGACACCCGGCACAAGCCGCCGCTCTGGTTTTTCCAGCGTTCACGTCTGCAGCGATAGCAGAGGTTGATAAAAAGGCAGCAGCCAGTAAAGTGATTGACAATAATTTCATGGTATTTCCTCTAAATGCGCCAAAAACGGCATTTTAATCGATTTCGGCCCAAAAAGTAATGATCTAGATTAATATTTGTGCTGGATTTAGTGCGAATGTATACGAACGATTTCACTATTCAACGTGACTTCAATTTTGGGGCGTAGGCTCCATTTACTGCTGCAAGAGTAAAGAAAAACGCTAGTAAATGGTGGGGCTATTCGCGCTTCACCCCCCATTTCCTGCACCAAAGGCCTATCGTCGCAAGACATTGCAAACTAACACGCCTTAAAATACTCCCACAATTCGATAATTCAACAAACCAATCTAGTCAAAAAGACAACTGTCATAGGGGGTAGAAAATAGCTTTAATCCGTCTTATGCTCGTCATCAATTTGCTTGTTCAGCAGGAAAAACGGGTTTATTTGACTCAGCAACACCATGATTTTGTTGATGCCCTTGGCGGGCATGGATTTCTCAGAACGGTACTTTTTAATGACGGTGTCAGCATTGATTCTGACAACGTCGAAATCATCAGCAAAGAGCAGTTGCATGCTCTCGGTGAAAAGTTCAGAAGTGCACTTTAGAGGCGTAAAGCTGTCAACCACAAAAACAATTTGTTATCATGGAATAAAACGACTAGAAGAAGAAAAACATGCCAGCAGCTCCTTTTCCCATTTTGACTTCAGAGCGTCTTATCCTTAATGAGCTTAAGAAGACGGATCGCAAGCAAATCTTTGAGATTTTCTCCGATCCTGATGTTACGGCTCATTATGATGTTGAGCGCTTTAAAGAAATCAAGGAAGCTGTTCAATTGATCAAATATTTCTCCTCCAGGTTTGAAACCCGAACCGGTATTCGCTGGGCAATACGTAAAAAAGGCGAACCTAAATTGATTGGCAGTTGCGGATTTAATAGTTGGAACGAATTCGATGCCAGCGTGATCCTTGGATACGATTTAGCACCAAAGCATTGGGGAAAAGGCTTCGTCAGCGAAGCTGTAAAGTGCATTCTGGATTATGTCTTTAGTGCAAAATTTCCTATCAAAATCAACCGGGTAGAATCTTTGATATTACCCAGTAATTTACCTTCTATTTCAGTAACCCTAAGAGCGGGGTTTGAGTTTGAAGGGGTAATGCGAGAGAAGTGTTTCTGTAATGGTGCCTTCCACGATATGAATCTTTACAGCCTGATACGCAAAGATTATGAAGCGGCATAACAGCGATAAGAGTCACTGCTTAGTGCCATTCTGAATGTCCATCAATTCGCTGGTGAGTTCTTTAAGTTTTTTCTGTAAGTGTTTTTTGCCGTCCAGTTGATAACGAGAAACCAATATTGCTGATGGGGTTTTCTTTAACGCAAAATCAATAACCAGGTCAAATTTTCTTGAACGTAAGGCTGTTTTGTTTAGAGGATGCAAAAGCAGCGCTTTAAGCAAAGGCCCGGTTAACTCCAGGCTGCGGTTTCCCTTACTAAACAATGCCAGTTTTTGTAGATCTGGCCTGGAAAGGGAACCTTGTGAGTTCTCAGCATTATCCTCGATAACAGCTAATAACAGACTTAACAAACGATTGTCCAACTGCTGATAAATACCGTCTAAATGAAAAAACAGCAATTCCTTAAAATTCTGCGCTATCAATTCTAATGATCCACTCAATAGTCCATCCGCTTTTAGAGGGTTGAGCACAGTCATACTGAATTCATTGTGCCGAACAAAGCAAAGCCACCGAGTGTTTGCCATTGCAGGGCGTTAGTTTGTGTGGTCGCCCAAATACATAGTACTAGTGCAATCGGTCCAGCCACAATGATCGCAGCATTAACAGACGGTTTACCGGCTCGCTTGCGAAGTTTAGGCAACGCAACAATCGATTCAACATAAGCGAGTAAACGAGCAAGAGTGCTTACTGCCGCCAACGCTAAAAAGTCGTCTCACAACGCAAACATAATTGCCCCAACTCCGTAAAATATAATCGAATTTGCTGGAGTACCCCAGCGTGATACCTTACCAAACCAAGCGGGCAACAAACCATCGTCAGCAAGGGATGGCGGCATCCGACTTGCCGACGTATGCCCTGCTGTCAAGTTAGCAAGCACGCTGACCACAAAACCCGGATAGGCGCCAAAGGCGTCACCTACATATCGCTGTGGGCCACCGGAGCGATCCGTCAACATGGTGAGCTCTGCAAAACAAATGAGGATGGCCATGACCAGAATACCGCCAATCAACAATAACCAAGGGGCGAATGTTCCCACCGCTGAATGGAGTGCTTCTGGCAAACCAAATATGCCGGCGCCTATCAGTCCGTTTACTACTGTCACTATACTCGCTCGCTTTGCCCCAATCGCCATTCTAGTCCCTAGTTCAAAACGACGCATTTGAGTACTGTAGCTCAAAATACCGTACAAACCTACACCGGCTAAAAACAAAGTGATAATGGCTAGTATGGCGGTAGTGATAGCGGTTGCATACTTACAAAAAAGACTCAACGCTAGCAAAGCATTCTACAATTATCTCATCACGGTGAAAAAATTAATCATGCAGAGAAGCCCAATTTGACGAAACAAAGAATAAGTATAATTTTCCAACCTTAGCACTTAAGGCTATTTGCATTCTGAGGTTGGAAGTAACGATTTAAATGGAAACGGACTAACATCCGTTTTGTGCAAAAGATGGTAGATTAAGCCAAGCTTTGTAGTTTTTTCTATTTAAATGACTGACAAAAAACATCCTAAACCGGTCATTCAGCCAGTCGTAAATTAGCCCTTTTTTTGCCACACTCGTCGGTACATAATTCAGTGATGAACGAATGTGCTGGCAAAGCAACAAAGTGAAACATACAAGCGCCATCGACCGGAAACAACGCTACTCTATCAATTGGTTGAACGTTACTACCCAGATTTTACAGCAAACTTAGCCGACCAAGGCAAGTATTTACCCAAGTATGTTGAGCGTGAGTTTGATGAGTTCTTGCGTTGTGGACGGCTAGAGCACGGCTTTTTACGCGTGGTGTGTAATGACTGCAAGCATGAAAAGTTAGTCGCGTTTAGCTGCAAACGCAGGGGCTTCTGCCCTAGCTGTGGCGCCAGAAGAATGGCCGAAAGTGCAGCATTGCTAGTAGATGATGTGTTACAGGGTTATCCCGTTCGCCAGTGGGTATTGAGTTTACCCATTCCGCTTCGATTGCTTCTAGCAAGGTACCCAAGTGAACTGAGCAAGGTGATGCAAATCATTCACCTCGCCATTTCCACTCACATTGTGAACAAAGCAGGTCTTACCAACAAGCAGGCAAAAACCGGTGCCGTTACGCTCATTCAGCGATTCGGTAGCGCTCTTAATCTAAATATCCATTTCCACATGTTGTTCTTAGAAGGTGCAATAAGTGAAAATCCATTAAGTGGCACAACTTTTACCCGCATCAAAGCACCGTCCCATAACGACATGGTGGAGCTAGTCCATACCGTCAGCTATCGCATTGCCATGGGCCCTCAGCAAGGCCAGAAAGTATTTACACTACAAACCTTGCCTGCTAGCAATGAAGGCGAGTATGGTCAGGTAGCCAATAACTCAGGTTTTTCCTTACACGCAGGGGTTTTCGCTAATGCCGACGAACCAGCGAAATTAGAAAGACTATGTCGCTACATCAGCCGCCCTGCCATTAGCGAGCAACGTTTAAGTATGACTGACCATGAAAAAATCCGCTATGAATTGAAAACCCCCTATAGTGACGGAACAACCCATGTTTTCTTTGATCCTATAGATTTTATTGGTAAATTAGCGGCACTCATTCCGCCACCAAGACTCAATCTCACCCGTTTTTTTGGGGTTTTTGCGCCTAACAGCAATCTTCGTGCGCAAGTCACCGCTTCCCAGCGAGGTAAAAATAGTCCTAAACTTACGAATAAAGAAGATAGCCAAACTGCTAAGCCATACCATGCCAGAGGGATGATGTGGGCACAAAGGCTAAAACGTGTCTTCAACATAGATATTACTCAATGTGAGCAATGCCAAAGGCACAATGTGGCGATAATTGCCTGCATTATAGAGCCTGCCATAGTTCATAAAATACTGAAGCATTTAGATAAAAAGTACCTAGTGTCTGCGCAACCAACACAGTTGCCACCTTTGCGTGCACCACCTAAAGAACAATACGCAGACGATTTTACTATTCAACGTGACTTCAACTTTGGGGCATAGACGACCTCTACGGCAAGAGTGAATGAAACACAATATTACATGGTGGGGACATTAGCGCTCTAATTTCCCAATTCCTGTACCAATAGCCTATCCTCGCATGACATTGCAAACTAACACGGCATAAAAACTTACACAATTCAACATTTCAACAAACTGAGCTAGTCCAAAAGACAACTGTAACCAAGGGGCAGTAAATAGCGCTTATTCTTCTTATACTCTGTTGTCGGCGAGTTTGCGGACCTAGCAAATGCTGGTATATACCTAATAAGAGGAAAATATGGTGATGCCGCCATGTCAGCAGCAGCCATGATACCTGTTGCTGGTTGGGGTGCATTCGCAGCTAAGACTGGCAAAAAAGTAGTCCAATCAACCGGTCAGCCAGGAGCTCCAGACTTTACAGGGTCTGTGTTACCTGTTACAAAGTATGAACCCAATGACCCTCCTGTAAGAATCGATGGTGATTGGTCTGTCAACGATATGAAGGCTGCTTTGCTTGGTCATCCGCCTAAAGGTTTAGGTAAGCCAGACTTGCATCACGCAGATCAAATGCCGGGGTCGGCGATTCACAAGATACTCCCAGAATTACATCGTGGCAATAAGTCTCTACATCCCAATAAGTTCAACCAGGGAGTAACTCCTGAAATGAGGGACGCGGATAGAAAACTGCATTGGTGGTATCGCGCTAGAGAGCAAGGGGCTGACGATGCGTTACCAAACTGGATTTATGATTAAAGGGTTAAACAATGGATTTCGATGCTTTTAAAGAGTTGGTAGAGAAAACAAAAAATGACCACCCAGTTTGGTTTGGAATGGAGTCGGATGAAATTCCCGATGAAGCAGCTGTAACTGAAGCTGAAGGGAAGCTTGGTGCCGAGCTTCCTGCCGACTATATAAATTTTATCTTTGAGTACGGTGGAGGATACTTTTCATTTTCCAACGTGTTTTCTTTAGAAGAGAGAAGCGACTGGAATTTGGTTGATCTTAATTATAAGTATGATGCAATTCGTAATGGTTACGTGCTGATATCGGAAAACGGATCGGGCGATTTTTATGGGTTTAAGGTTGTTAATGGTGTTTGTGATTCAAAAATATACTTCTATGATCACGAGGTAGAAACATGGCAAGATTCAACACATAGCAACCTCTTTGACTATTTGGAGAAATTTGCGCTCTCTAACTAGTTTGTTGTTACAAAGGGGGTACGCCATGGTCCATTGAACCCTGGTCCTCTCGATGATGCTGTCGCTGCGACGTTCAGAGGCGGATCTTATACAGCTAATACTCTAAGTGAAGCGACGACGCTATACAGAGTATATGGTGGAAACGCTGGAAAGATTGGATCTTATTGGACTCGCACTAAACCAAGTGGACCTCTCCAATCTCAGCTCGATTCTGCACTTGCACCTCAATGGGGAAATTCCGCGAGTAAAGTTGTGAGCATGCGTGTTCCAAAGGGGACCACCATCTATGAAGGCGCTGCTGCCTCACAATCCACGGGAGTAGGCCAGATATTAGGAGTATAAGGAAAATAAAAGCTATTTACTACCCTCAGTGGCAGCTGTCTTTGTGACTAGATTGGTTGATGAAAATGTCGGATTGTGTAAGTTTTTATGACGTGTTAGTTTGAAATGTCATATGAAGATAGGCTTTTGGTACAGGAATTGGGTGATCAGGACGCCATTGCTCTCACCATGTAATAGTGTGTTTCTTTGACGCTTGCAATAAAGGTAGTCTATGCCCCAAAGTTGAAGTCACGTTGAATAGTAAAATCGTTTGCGTATTGTTCTTTAGGTGGTGCACGCAAAGGTGGCAACTGTGTTGGTTGCGCAGACGTTGGGTACTTTTTATCTAAATGCTTCAGTATTTTGTGCCTTTGTGCCCACGTCATCCCTCTGGCATGGTATGGCCTATCAGTTTGGCTATCTTCTTGATTGTTTAGTTTAGGACTATTTTTCCCCCGTTGTGAAGCCGTCACTTGGGCGCGAAGGTTGCTGTTAGGGGCGAATACCCCGAAAAATCGGGTAAGGTTAAGCCTTGGTGGTGGGATGAGCACGGCTAGTTTGCCAATAAAATCAATTGGGTAAAAAAATACGTGTGTGGTGCCATCTCGATAAGGTGTCTTCAATTCATAACGCACTTTTCCCTGGTCGGTTATGCTTAAACGTTGCTCACTAATGGCTGGTCGGCTGATATAACGGCAAAGTCTTTCTAACTTCTCTGGCTCATCTGCATTGGCGAAAACGCCAGCATGTAAGGAAAACCCACTTGTATTGGCTACCTGACCATACTCGCCGGCATTGCTAGCCGGTAATGTGCAGAGTGCCCGGCTGACACCGAGCACTCTGCCCACAGATAAAGCCCTATTTCTCGAAGGTGGTTCGCATATAACCAAGTACGGCTTTCAGGTCGGCGTCGGTCAGACTGACATTGCCGCCCCGCGGTGGCATGGCCATGGGCGAGCCTGGACTCTGAAATCCATTGATCATGTTGCTCAGTAACTCTGCATCATTTTTGCTCAATGGGCCTTTCGACTTGGTGAAGTCCGGAGTGCCAGGAAAGGCACCCTTGCCGTCGCCGCCATGGCATGCGATACAGGTGCTTTTGTAGACTGCCTCACCGGATAGACCGGAGTTGGCCAGATCTACCGATACAGACTTTACTGTTACCTTTTTGGCTGGTGTGTTTGATGCCTGCAGGAACGCTAGAATATCACGTTCGTCCACCCCCCACAGTCCAGCGCGGAGGCGCATGTGCATAACAGTGGTTTCCCAGTAATCATCTGACAACTCCTTCGGATCGCGCATGTTATGACAACGGGCGCAGTTATTCGCCCATTTCTGAGCACCCTTTGCTGCATCGCCTTTTGCTTCGGCCAGAGCCGGTGTGAGGAAGGTTGCAGACAGTAACAAAGCCGTAATACTTACACCGAAAAGTTTGCTAGTAATAAATTTGCTGATTTTCATGTCAATTCTCCCCTAAAAACCGTAAGCCAGTTGCACTCGCACAGTGTCTTCATCATCTGCGCCTGATGAGTCGTAGTCTTTCATCTCATAATTGAGTTTGGCGATAACATGGGGTGCAAAAAGGTAATTCAGCCCCAGTGTGCGCTGAGAGTAGTTTTCCCCAGAATGAGGCGTCTGTAATTCGCTGGTGCGAACGACGACTTCAAATGATGTCGAGGGGATTTTATAGGCTGCCTGCAAATACCAGGCCTTCCATTCGCCCACCTCAACATCGTCAAACTCTGCGGGGCCTGCATAACCGTCAGGTAGGTCATCGCTATGAAATTCGACACCGGCACTACCTTCGCCAATCTCTGTTTTGAGGTATTCGCCTCGCAGCTCTAGGTTGTTCCAGCCATAGCGAAAATCGGCACCGATGACGTCATAATCAAATTCGCCTGTGGATTCAATATCGAGCTCAGGCCCATCGTGTCCACCAGCAGAAGCCGCCGTTACGGTGGCTTTACTTTTGGCGGCGGAAATCCCTATTTCCAAACCGGGAAACGGCAGTAGCCCAAGGCGGCCACCAAATGACTTCTTCCCGTCAGGGTCACTGGTACGGGCTTCGGTCTCCACCTCCTCGATGGCCAATTCGTAATCCCCTCCTTGTCCCTCTACTGCGGCGGCCAGGGTGGGCCCGTTACCAACATAAACAGCATAATTGGCGCGCATCTCGCCGAGTGGAAACCCGCCGCGCAATTGCAAGCCGGTCTCAGTTAGGGGCGCAGCTCCGCCATGCCCGAAACCAGCGGGTGCCGAGACAGCCTTATTGATCCAGCTAGGGTGCAAATTCTGCCGGAATTGACCTATGGGACTTAAAAATTTTCCCGCACCAAGCGCTACATAGTCATTCAGGAACAGGTTGATAGAGGCATATTCCAACGCTAGCTCAGTGTCCCCATCAGCTGTGTTCGACAGCTCAAATTCTGTTTCGAACATTAGCCAGTCTTGGTAATTGTAGTGGATGATGGGGGCGACCAATACCTTGTTAAAAGCGGCGTTGCCTGAATCCGGGTCGGCGTACTCGACCGATCCATAACCTGCCATATGAAATGACGAATCTGTATTACGTTCCGCTGCCGTGTTTTCCAAGCGATCAACTTGATTTTGAAGATCGTCGACTTGCTGCCTGAGATTGTCGGTCTGATTGTCTGCGTAAACAGCGGCAGGAACTATTGCCGCTGTAACACTTAAAGCCAGAAGGCAGCATTTGAGTTTTGACTTCTTCATGTTCATGGTTTTCCCCTATCGTTGATTTGCCCAACTTCTACACCGGTAGCTGTCAAGCTAGTTGTCGCCTAAGGTGTGTTTTATTAAGCTTCTTTGGTTATTATCATGGGGTGATGATTACGGATGGATGGCACCAGCATGACAAGACTGTAATGTTGGGGAGTTTTGTTTGATTCAGATCAACCAAATAGCGTTAACCTATTTGTGCTTTTGGTGCTTTATTGGTTTATACCACAGAGCTCCGGCAGGGGCAGACAAGTCTGCCCCATTTAGTTTGGCAATATTATGCTTTCAGCGAACGGGTGCGCCATAGGTAATACACCGCTGGCACTACCAACAAAGTCAGGATCACCGCGCTCACCATACCACAGACCATCGGCGCGGCTATCCGGCTCATGACTTCGGAGCCGGTGCCGCTGCCGTACATGATCGGTAGCAGACCGGCGATAATCGCCGCTGCGGTCATGGCTTTTGGTCTGACTCTGAGGGCGCCGCCTTCGAGGATGGATTCAATAAGATCGCCCCTGGTGATGGCGCGGCCGGCCGCGGCCACTCGTTTTCGCATTTGCTGATAGGTTATTTCCAGAAAGACCAACATGATGACGCTGAGCTCGGTGGCAACACCCGCCAGGGCGATAAAGCCGACCCCGGCCGCTACCGAAAAGTTGAAGTCGAGCAGATACATCAGCCAGATCGCTCCCACCAGGGAGAATGGCAGGGTCCCCATGATAATGGCCACTTCGGCAAAACGGCGGAAATTCATGTAGAGCAGAATGAGGATGATTCCCAGAGTCAATGGCACCACATAACTCAGCTTGGCCTTGGCGCGCTCCATATACTCATATTGCCCGGCCCAACTGATGGAGTAACCCGCCGGCAACTGCAATTCGGCGGCCACGATTACTTTGGCCTTCTCGACGTAGGTGCCGACATCAACCCCTTCGATATCGATAAACGTCCAGCCGTTTAAGCGGGCATTTTCACTTTTGATCGCGGGAGGTCCGTCCTCAATAAAAACATTGGCCACGTCTGCCAGTGAGATCCTTTGTCCGTTAGGCGTGACTATGGGTAACAAAGCTAATTGCTCGGGTGAATTACGGTAAAATGGGCCGGGGGCGTCCTCTTCTGCGCCAGCTAAAAAGCCGACAGGCCGTAAGCGTGGTGCGCAATCCGGTCATAAAGGTAGCAAGCGGATGTTAGCCGAGAGCGTTGATGAAACCCTGACGTACTATCCCGATGATACGTGTGATTGCGGTGGTACTATTACTATCAGTGATTCACCGTATCGCCGCCATCAGGTTTTTGATATTCCCTCTCAGGCTTTCTCTGTGGTTGAACATCAGTTACATCAGGGTCAGTGTTGTCAGTGCAGCAAAACGGTAAAAGCAACGCTACCTGACAACGTGAATCAGGGACAGATGGGCAATAACCTGCTGGCATGTGTGGCAATGCAGTCCGGTCAGTTTCACCAGAGTATCAGTAAAATCCAGCAACAGCTCGAACAGAACTTCGGCTTATCGTTCAGTCGCGGTGCTATCTCTGAAGCGCAGGGCCGGGTTAGTTCAGTGCTGACGCCAGCGTATCAGGATATCAAAGAGATGATGCGCACTGAGGCGGTGGTACACTGCGATGAAACCCGTCATCAGCGTGGCAACGAAAACCGTTGGATGTGGCAGGTCTGCACAGCAGAGTTATCATGCTTCATGACCCACTTATCACGCGGCGCCTGGGCGGCAAAGAAATTACTGGGTGATAATCCAGAAAACATTGTAGTTACCGACCAGTATGCCGGTTATCACTACATCGATTCAGACCACCGTCAATTGTGCTGGGCGCATATCTTAAGAAACATGAATGCGCTGGCGGAAAGCTGGGGTACGAATAAAACCTATGGAGCGACGTTAGTCAGGCTCATTCGCATACTGTTCCGGCTGCAACACCGGTATGAGAGTAACGAACTAAGTGAAAAGCGATACCGGGACCGAATGGAAAAACTGCGTATCGCCTGGCGAGAACAACTTGAACTGGCATCAAGGCGTTATGTTACTCCCCGCTATCAGAACCGGTGTAAGCTGCGGCTAAAACACGATGATATGTGCTGGGTGTTCCTCAGTCACGATGGCGTCCTCCTCACTAACAATGAAGCAGAGCGTTCATTGCGAAGCTATGTGCTGTGGCGAAAAGGCAGCTATGGCGTGTGTTCTCACCGAGGGGAACTGTTCAGACAACGTATACTCACCATTGTAGAAACCTGCCGGAAACAAAAGCTGAATCCACTGAATTGGCTCCGCGCCATTCTCAAAGCGACGTTAAACAAAACGTCCTATCCTCTACTCGGCGACTTCAAAGCAGCCTGTCAATAGGGCCCTGCTGAACGGTTACATGCAGTTACCTACAGTAAGAGATAACATCTCTCCCTTACGTATTCCTGTTTCATAAAGAAGTATAATAATTAGCTTATTTCTAAAAAATATGCACGTTAGTTAAGTGTTATTTTCACTGTTTGGGATAAAATGTTGGTCTAATTCAGTTTTAATTTTTTTGAGATTTTATCCCTTCTTCAGTTTCATAGCTAAAAGGTACAATAATGGCTTTATCAAATACCTAAACGCGTTAATTCGAAACGACATTTAACGTAAAACCATAGTATCTAATGTAAAAAGCCGCTAAATAAGCGGCTTGATTTTACGTGATAATGCGTAAACTTTTAATTAAAAGTTATAACGCACTTTTACGCCATATTGGCGAGGTTCACCATAAGTGTTACTTGTATTACCGCTATCGGTAAGTGAGCCATCTAAATTTCGGCCAGCGGTGATATAAGTAGCATAACGTTCATCTAGCATGTTAGTGCCGTATAATGAAACTTCCCATTGATCATCAAATGTCATCAACGAAACTCTTAAATTAAGTAATGAATATGAGTCTGACTGGAATTTTTCTTCGTTGTTGCTTTTAAAGTAAACACCGTCACGCCATGCATAATCACCTCTGAAGACTAAGTAACCAACATTGGCTATTTCGGTAGTATATTGCGCGCCTAGTGAATAGGTTAAATTTGGCGTGTTAGGTAACTCGTTGCCAGCAAAATCTACACCTTCCCCCTGTGGAAAGTAGTCAAATTCGGAATTAGTATAAGTAACCACCAAATTAACATCAAAATTATCACTTACACGAGCAACAAACTCACCTTCAATACCTTGAATAGTGGCTTTACCTGCGTTTGTTGTGGTTGAAATGCCACTATCATCATCGTATTCAACAACCTGCAAATTGGTGTAATCATATAAAAACAAACCAACATTGGCACGTAAACGATTTTCCAACAAGGTTGATTTTATGCCTGTTTCATAACTCCATAAGTCTTCTTGTTCAAATGAAGTGCCATCACCAATTTGAAAACCGCCCGATTTAAAGCCACTAGTTGCTGAGGCATAAATCATAATGTCATCAGCTAAGTCATAATCTAAGGCAAAACGCGGTGTCCATGCACTCCAACTGTCATCCGGTGTTCCTGTGTCATCAAGGCCGCCATTAACATTAGTAATATAGCCATAATTTTTACTTTCATAGCTATAGCGTAAACCAAATGTGGCTCTTAATTTAGGGTTAACATCATAGGTCATTTGGCCAAAAGCCGCATAAGCTTCGGTAACATTTTCTTCGGTAATTTCAATGGCCAAACCATCAAATAAAAGATCAATACCCCCGCTGCCATCTTCTTTTAAATAAAATAGGCCAGTGATCCAATCTAAACCATCAGGTGTGGTATTTGATAATTGAAACTCTTGAGTAAATGATTCTGAGGCTTCAAAAAAATTGATGTTAAATACCGTAAACTCTGTAGCATCCGCATCCGTGGTTTGATCGAAATCACTTTCACGGTATGAACTAATCGACTTTATGGTGTAATCATCGCCAGTCCATGTCAACGTTGATGAAAGCCCCCATACTTCAACGTCTGTTTTAGGTTTATAGTTTAGCGCTATATCGTAGTCATCTTTTGGTATTGCCGCACCCGCGTCAACATAATCTTGGGTATAACCACCGCGTTGGCTAATATAGCCCGTGCCGCCATCATTGTTGTAATCGCCTCTTAAAACGATTTCTAATTTATCTGATAAATCAATAGCAAGCGTTCCACGGCCAGCAAAGGTATCTTCATCTTGGTATTCTTCACCCGTTAACATATCTTTGTAGATACCATCACGGGTATTTTTTAATAGCGTTACTCTACCGCGGCTATTGTCAGTTAAACCGCCAGAAAAAGTACCTGTTAGTGTTTGTTTATTATAACTGCCAAGTGTTAAACCAACGGTTCCTTCAGCATCATCGGTGGGCGCTTTAGAAATAATGTTTAAGGCACCACCAACAGAATTTCGACCAAATAAAACCCCTTGTGGACCACGCAGCAATTCTAAGCGTTCAACATCGAACATATCTTGATAGCCCGTGGTTGGCCTTGGTTGGTAAATTCCGTCAATATAAATAGTTGAGCTAGGATCAGTGGCGACACCAAAAGCGGTTGTGCCAACACCACGAATATTAATAATTGCCATCGAATCATTAGTAATCGTTATACCTGGGGCGAAAAACTGAAAATCGTCCATGTTGGTGATACCCATTTGATCCAAAACATCGCCTGAAATAGCGGTAACACTAATAGGAGTTGACTGAATACTCGCTTCACGTTTTTGCGCCGTGATTTGAATCGTTTCAAAAAGGGTATCTTTTCTAGCCACTTTTTCTTCTGTTTGTTGCGCTGTTTTAGTTTCCGTCTGATCGTTGTCGCTGTTTACTTGAGCTTCAGCAGCAAAACTTTGCCCCGATGATAAAGCCATAGCTAAAGTAAGGGCACTTAGCGGGTAGATAGTTTTTAACTTATATTCCATTCGACTATTCCTTTCATTAATTATTATTTAACCCCAACTCGGTTTAAGAAATTGAACTAAATGCCCGTTCCAAGATCCGATCTTTCGACCAAGAAAGTGGGAACAAAACAAAAGGAACAGGCATGAAGAATTTAGTAGAGTTGTACTGTGATGTCGATGATTTTTGCAAAGTATTCATTCCACAATGGCAAAAGCAGCTACTAGAAGATGGTAGTCGCCAAAGGCGCAGAGATAGTCGTATGTCTATGGGCGAAATGATGACAGTCGTCATTGGTTTCCATATGAGCCATCATCGTGATTTCAAGAATTATTACCTAGACTATGTCTCGTGTTTTTATAAAAAGGACTTCCCTAAATTATTGAGCTACACACGATTTTTGGAAGTGATGCCTAGTCTTATTGTACCCATGTGTGCTTATTTCACTTCACTCAAAGGTAAACCCACAGGTATTGAATTCATTGACTCTACAACCTTAAAAGTGTGCCATAACATTCGGATACCAAGGCATAAGACCTTTGAGGGTGTTGCACAAAGAGGAAAAGGTACGATGGGCTGGTTCTATGGGTTCAAGTTACATTTAATTGTAAACTATAAGGGGGAGATTGTTGCCGCTAAAGTCACCACAGGTAACGTGCACGATACCAAGCCAGTCGAAGAGCTAGCGGAAGGTTTAACAGATAAACTTTACGGCGACAAAGGCTACTTAAGCAATGCGCTCAAAGACAATTTATTTGATAAAGGCGTCACGCTTATCACAACGGTTCGTAAGAATATGAAAGCAAAAGCGATGTCATTATGGGATCGGGCAATGCTGTCAAAGCGATTCATTATCGAGACGATTAACGACCAATTAAAGAATATATCTTTCATTGAACACTCTCGTCATCGCAGTATTAATGGTTTTACGCTTAACTTGATGGCTGGACTGGTGGCTTATTGTCTCAAAGAAAACAAGCCATCCCTTAATTTAACTGACGTTGAGAGAAATTCCATGGTCATCGCTTAAACCGATCTGGGGTTAATAAGTGTAGTGCAGAAGAATATCGAGAGCACCTTTTCAAGTTAGTCATGGGTTTGAACATGAAGCCTTTCGCTCTGCTCGCAGATATAAGCCAAGTTGAAGGTGCAACCCCTGAAGCGTTTGATATTGTAAAACATATTATAAATCGCCTACCTGAAATGGGGCTAATAGCTAAAGCGTATGTTTACAAAGGTCCGGTGATCCGCGGAATGAAGTTTCAGAGGATCCCTGAATTGAAACATATGGATTATTTGTTTTTCACCAATATCGATGAAGCTTCCCTATGGTTATCTAGTGAATACAAACAAAAGCTATCTACTCATCCTGATTAGCTCAACAAGTTTGTATTCCGCCATTTGAAAATAAATGGCGGATTATGCGAAAAAGCAATACTGTTTCATTACTTTGTGCTGGCTACGGCGAACGTAAGGCTTGAAAAATACGTTTCAAAATCAGCTTTAATATTGCTTTTGAGCGGCACGCCCCACACTACATTCAACTTTACAGCACCTGTTTCTTTAAACGTGAACGTTGCTTTTCCGTTATCATCTGTAAGGAAGGACTGAGCTTCGTGAGTTGCATTTTTAAGCGGTACTGAATCTATTAGAGCATCTTTTAGTGGTTCACCTTTGAAAAGCACTTGAACGGTAAGACTAGAATCGTCACCTAACTTAAGCGGGTGGCTACGCGGTACGATCTCCAGCGTATGTCCAATAGGCTTTGTAACATTGTCGGTTAGTGTTTCACCCACTTGTACAATAGCCTTTGCTTTTCGAGAGTAAAGTTCTTCACCAGAGTAGCCTTCTAAACCTTTATTGGCTCTGTATTCAACGATCTCTTTTAGTCCTTCTTTTTTTGCATAATCGTTAAATTGGTCTGCTTTCAATACACTCACACTGTGATAACTTTCAAAACCCACCACATAACTTCCTGCAGATAGAGACGTCGATTTCGCCATGCCGGGAAGTAGATTCGATTTTGGAATAACTCCCGCCGCCATATCGACAACGCCCGTTGATGAATAGCTGCGCAGCGCAACAATTTTGTCCCAGGTTAAATTCCAGTGATTAATATCATCTTTGTGACCTACTTTAAATTGAACCGCAATAGGCGAGGCATCGTCGTACTGAAATTGGGTAGGCTCAAGCCAAAAGTCATGGGCAAGGGTAAGTGGGGTAAAAGCTATAGCTAAGGCGTGTTGATCTTTCGTGATTAGTTTTTGAACAGCATGGTAAAGAGTTATAATTTGCTTCGCCAAAAGTAAAAGAACAACTCACTACCATGCCAAGACTAATGCTAACTGATAAGCGGTGGCAAAAGCTACTTCAAGTAATGAAGAGCACTGGCCGCATTTACAACAAACCAGAACATAGAATGACGTTTGAAGGGATATTATTCCGGCTGAGAACCGGTATTCCTTGGCGTGATTTACCGGCAGAATTTGGCAGATGGAGCGCCGTTTATCGCCGATTCAATTTATGGTCAAAGAAAGGTTTATTGAATATGTTATTCAATGAGTTAGCTAAACTAGCTGATTACGATTGGGTCTTTGCTGACGGTTCAATTATTAAAGCTCATCAGCATAGTACCGGAGCTGCTACTACTGATAATGAATGCATTGGAAAGAGCCGAGGTGGTAACTCAACAAAAATTCATCTAGCCGTGGATAGTGGCGGGCTCCCCATATATTTTGAACTGTCAGAAGGCCAGAGAAATGATATCGCTCGCGCTCAAAGTCTAGTTGATCACTTAAGAGAAGTTAACATTTTCGTCGGCGACAAAGGGTACGATAGTGATACTTTGAGGAAATATATTGAAGCTAAAGGTGGTGCTTCAGTCATACCCAAACGAAACTATGGTCAGGATATAGATAAAGACAGCGTTGATTGGTGTCTCTATAAATATCGTCACCTTGTTGAAAACGCCTTTGCTCGAATAAAGCATTATCGTTCAATATCAACGAGGTATGAAAAATTAGCAAGGAATTATGCCAGCATGGTATCACTGGCATTTTCAATGATGTGGCTACCCATGTACTGCTGAGTGAAATATGTACAGCAAAGATCAACATAGCCTAGCGATTAGCAAATGGTTAGTACGCTATATAGAACATATAGCACTAATTTCTTTATCGTGCCGTTGCAATGCGTGTCTGCTTTCACTTGCACTGGCGACATGCTCTTTTAATTTGAACCTTAAAACCGAACTAAGGCCCAGTATATTTATTTACCTATATCCATACACTCTACTTAACAAAACGGTTTATGGAATGGGTATTGTGAAAACAAACAAGATGGTATTGATTTGGATAGCCGTGCTGTCTTTGCTTCTATGTGATGTTTCTAGCGCTGGAATGCTCAATAACCCTCAGCAGTTAGCAAGTCGCTACACAGTATCTCATCAATCGGTAAAGATTAGCGATTATTTGGTTAGCGAAAAGCTTGATGGAATTCGCGCAAGATGGACAGGCGAAGAGCTTCTTACCCGAACCGGCCATGCTATTAGTGCGCCAGAATGGTTTACACAGTCTTGGCCGGGAAAAATGTTAGACGGCGAGTTGTGGTTGGGCCGAGGCAAATTTGAAGAAACTGCCTCAATAGTGCTTTCAGATACTCCTGACGAACGGTGGCGAACAATCACATTTATGGTGTTTGATATGCCGCAGTCAAAACAAACGTTTGAGAAAAGAGTGGACGAAATAAAGCGCATTATTGCTAAAACAAAAAGCTCTGCGCTAATGGCTATCCCTCAATATGGTCTTGATACCCATGAAGCTTTACAAGCAGCATTGACCAAGATTACGGATGCGGGTGGAGAAGGGCTGATGCTTCACTATCGTCATGCGCGATATACACATGGCCGCAGTTCTCATTTACTCAAGCTAAAAAAGCATGAAGACAGCGAGGCGAAGGTGATCGCCCACATCAAGGGAAAGGGTAAGTTTAAAAGTATGTTGGGCTCTCTTCTCGTTCAAACGGCAGAAGGAATTCAGTTCAAACTTGGGACAGGGTTTTCAAACGAAGAGCGTTTGCATCCGCCCCATATCGGGCAATGGGTAACTTACAAATATTACGGTTACACAGGAACAGGCAAGCCTCGCTTCGCCAGTTTCATGCATGTTAGGCCGCAAAAAGATTTACAGCACAATATCCGCGCATCTACCGAAACAGTACCGAAGAAAACAGCGCAAGAAACACAGCAATAAAAAACATCGTGATGAATAATAACTAACGTCAGTTTGGCACGGGGCACTAAACCAAAGCTTTGTGGTAATAGACAAGCAGCGAACCGGTCAGTACCTAATCGCGCTTTAGTAATTGTTTTTACATCAAGCGGTTAGATTGCAAAAGGTGATTACCTACTATACGGTTGTATTTATCCACTGTGTTTCAAATGGCCAAAGTTGCCTTTTGAGGCTTAAGACTCAATAGATAAGGTAGTCGTTATGAGGTGCTTATGGAAAACGTTGTTCATCGTAGGTGGCTTATTTTTACTTGCAGCATGCGATAACTCAGAGCGTGCTAACCAAGCTATTGAACCAATGGCAAAAGCCCAATCTGAGGACGAACTCCTTTCGCAAATTAAGGCGGTGGGTGTATTAAAAGTTATTACGCGAAATGCCCCTACTACCTATTTCATAGGCCGTGACGTTATGCCTCGAGGGCCTGAATTTGACATGGCTGACTCGTTTGCCTCTTTCCTAGGAGTTGAGCTAGAGGTTGTTGAGAAAAATTCTATCCAGGCCGTCATTTCAGCACTAAAAAATAAAGAGGGACATATTGCGGCTGCAGGACTCACCCAAACCAAATCTCGAGCAGCTGAGTTTATGTTTGGCCCCAGCTATCAAGATATTACGCAGCAGGTGGTTTGTCGGCGGGATAATGTTCAGCCAGAATCAATAGAGGAGCTTATAGGGCTCGATATTATGGTGGCAGCGGGAACCGCTTATAGCTAACGGCTTAAAACACTTCAGATGCAGTATCCAAATCTGAGCTGGGTGGAAAGTGCCAGTTTAACCACCGAGCAAATCCTCTATAAAGTATGGCAGCGAGAAATAGATTACAGTATAGCTGACTCGAACATTGTGGATCTCAATCGTCGATATTTTCCTGAGTTAATTGCGCCGTTTAACCTTGCTAGAAGTGAAAACTTGGCTTGGATGCTAAATACTTCGAGCAGAGCACTGGCCGAGGCGGTAAATGAGTGGTTTCTCGATTACCAAGAAACGGGTCGTTTAGACAGCACGCTCGATCAATATTATGGTTTTTTTGAAGTGTTTGATTATGTAGATACTCGTACGTTTATTCGACATGTAGACGAACGATTTCCTGAGTTTCGACAGTATTTTAGCGATGCTGCCAAGAAATATAATTTACCCTTTCACTTACTGGCAGCTCAAGCTTATCAAGAGTCTCATTGGCTTGCCGACGCCGTCAGTCCTACTGGGGTTCGGGGCATAATGATGCTTACCCAAAAAACCGCCAAAGAGGTGGGTGTAAGCAACAGGTTAGATCCTAAGCAGAGTATATTTGGTGGGGCGCGTTACCTCTCTAAAATAAGAACCCATAGATTTGTCGATGAAGTTGAAGAGCCCGATCGCACCTGGCTTGCACTCGCTGCATATAACGTAGGTCGAGCGCATTTACACGATGCGCAAACGCTGGCGCGTCAACTTAATTTGAACCCCCATAAATGGGCTGACATGAAACAAGTATTGCCTTTACTTAGCGACAGGCGATATTACAAAGATTTACGCTATGGTTACGCTCGGGGTACTGAGCCAGTGCGGTACGTTCAGCGAATTCGTGAGTATCACCATATTATAGAAAATGAGTTAGAGTAAAAGATGGCTCAGTATAGGGAATGCCTCTCCTTCAGCTAAATACGCAGTGTTACGTTTACTTTATTTGCGTTTTTATCCAAAGACAAATTCGCTGCAATGCTCAGTGATTAACATGACCATAAGAAAGGTTTCTTCTAGATAGCAGCATCATTGGATGTTACCAACATTAATGTATAAACTACTCACCAAATAATTAGCTTTATTAGCTTACAGGAATGTCTAATGGACAAGCTTCTCTTTGTATTAATGGTTCTTTGTTTATCTGCTGGCTGCGTGCAGGCGCAAGTGGACCCTGTCGCTCAAATGAACAAGGTTAGCTTTGATCGTATCTCAATCACCATGGGTGATAAAAAATACGACGTTGAGTACGCAAAAACCTTTGAACAGCGTGCCCAGGGGCTTATGTTTAGGAAGGAATTATGTGAAGATTGCGGCATGTTTTTTACCTTTGATACCGCTAAGTATGCTGGTATGTGGATGAAGAACACGTTCATACCCTTAGATGTAGCATTTATCGACAGAAACGGTGTAATTACTGACATAAAATCTTTGATGCCTCATAGCCTCGAATCTGTAGGCTCATCGAAAAAGGTACTGTACGCACTGGAAATGAACCAAGGGTGGTTTGCCAATCACAATATTCGGGTTGGTGACCAATTAATAATTCATCGTTAAGCTGCGCATCTAAGTGCGCAGTAAAGCCAGTGAATAGCTGGTGTAGATCTGGAGTTAATTAAAGTGACAAATGCCTTATCGATAGCTAAGTTCGGCGGAACCAGTGTTGCCAATTATGAAGTAATGCAAAACTGCGCCCGAATTGTTGCCGGTAACAAAAACACGCGCATCGTTGTAGTAAGTGCATCTGCTGGAATAACAAATCACCTTGTAAGTCTTGCGCATACGCCCATGACACAGCAGCAAATAGATGATACCTGCCAAGCTATTACCAACATTGAGCTGGCGATACTCGACAAACTTGCTGATAAAGCTTCTATAGAACCCAAACTTAATGACCTTCTCGACGAAGTTCGCGCTTTAGCCTTTCATGAAGAAATTCTTCATCGTAACGATTTAAAAGACCAACTGCTGTCTATGGGGGAGCGAATATCTTCTCTTATGTTCTCGTCGGTTTTAGCAGAGCAGGGCGTGAGCACTATTAACTTTGACGTGCGTAAAGTATTGCGAACCGATAGCGAGTTTGGTGAAGCAGCTCCGCAAGTTGAACAAATTGAAACATTGGCAAGCCAGTTGTTAGCACCGGAAATTGAGAATGCTATTGTGGTAACTCAAGGTTTTGTTGGCGCTGATGAGAACGGAAATACAACTACCTTGGGGCGCGGCGGTTCAGACTTTACGGCCGCTTTATTGGCAGAAGCCTTAAATGCAGAGGCCTGTGAGATTTGGACCGATGTGATTGGCGTTTATACTACTGACCCAAGAATTACCGATGCAGCAAGACCATTGCCTGAGCTTAGCTTTGAAGAAGCCGCTGAAATGGCAACCTTTGGGGCTAAAGTACTTCACCCGGCAACGATGGAGCCTGCACTACGTAAAAATATTAAAGTGTTTGTTGGCTCCAGCAAAGAGCCAGAGAAAGGTGGCACTTGGATTGTTCGCGATTGTGAGCACGAGCCGCCATACCGTGCTATAACCCGTCGTAAAGAACAGGTTATGGTAACAGTTAAAACGCCGAAGATGATGTACGCGCAGGGTTTCCTTCAACAGGTATTCGCTATTATTGCCAAACATAAACTCAGTGTGGATTTGGTTACTACGTCTGAGATATCAGTATCTTTTACCCTTGATAATCCAGCAAACTCGGTAGCTCAGCGACTAAATAAAGAGACTATTGCCGAGCTAGAAACTATCTGTGACGTTACTGTGGAAAAAGGGTATGACCTCGTTACTGTAGTTGGTAATAACATGCAAACCGCAGTAGGCGTGTCGAGCAAGATTTTGGCAGCGGTATCAGACTTTAATCTGCGCATGATTTGTTTTGGTGCGAACCCTCACAACCTGTCGTTCCTGGTTAACGAAAGTAACAGTGACGATGTGGTGAGAAAGCTTCATAAAGCGTTGTTTGAGTAGCCCTGTTTAAGCGGTAATGATTCGCGACTTTACCGCTCAGACCTCTAAAATAAACGAAAACGGCCATTCTTAATTGGCCGTTTTCTTATGTAAAACACGCATCCATTTAAGTGAAATACACGAGTCTGCGGGAAATAGCTATTCCACAGGTATAACGACTTCGTGCCGCTTATTCCAAGGTAGTGTAAAGGGAGAGTCGTAGCCCAAATAGCTAGGCTTGCCGATAACCTTGTAATTATTTTCCTCCAATGTGCTCATTAGCGTTTCAGTATAGGCATTACGTTTGTCGTCGTTATTAAATCCTGAATAGCGTATCACGGCTACTTTTCTCGCTGGAACTTCAACAAGTTGCACGTTGGCATGTGTTGGTACTGGGGCGCTGTCTGCCGTGTATTTGCTGGGAAGAAAAAACATCATGGTGTTTGATGATGTAACCTCAACAGGAGATGTCATCGATATTTCAGCACTTTGCGCTGAGTTGTTCCCCATTTCCACGGGCGAAGTCATTGCTATTTCACTCTGGGTTTTGTTCTCTCCTGAAATATAGTTAAACAGTAGCCTAAATGCTCCGTTGTCGCTGCTTCCTTTTGACATAACAGCCAATGCAGTTGGATAGCTTCGAATTTCTACATCGTCGCTTAAAGACGCAACAGTGTCATAGGCAATGGTCTCATTATCTTTGTAATAGACTTTATCGGCATTGGCATTAACATCGGCAGAAAAGCTCGTCATAAGTAATCCGCATATTGAAGTGAATACAAGAAGTAATGAACCTCTCATTGTGACTATTTTCATCATTAACCACTATTTTTATATTTTAAATTACTACGTTATTACCCGATTATTTGGTCATTTAACGCCCAGAAAGTTAAAAATACAAAGTAAAAAATTAGAAAATAAAAAAAGGCCCTTGCGCAAACGCTAAGGGCCGTTTCATCATTTTTGTCAATTTAAACGCGATAGCCAAATCTTAGATTTAGCCGGCGCTAGCTTACCTACACCTTAAATTGACGTATTGATTGTTGAAGCTCGTCAGCAAGCCTTGCAACTTCGTGGCTAGAGTCTGACGTTTGTTGAGCTCCTGCAGTTGTCTCTTCAGCAATGCCTACAATAGTCTCTAACTTCTGACTGATCTCTTGAGAAACTGTGTTTTGCTCGCGAGCAGACTGCTCAATTTGAGAGCTTACATCGTGAGCTTTGTGTACGGCATCAGAAATAATATCCAGCGCTTGCGTGGCTTTTTCTGTTTGCGATACGCAAGCTGCGGTTTGTTCTTTACCTTGATTCATTACCGAGACCGCACGTTCTGCTCCTGCTTGAAGCACCTCGATCATGGCGTTGATTTCCTGAGTAGATTGCTGTGTTCTACTTGCAAGTGTGCGTACTTCGTCAGCAACTACGGCAAATCCTCTACCTTGCTCTCCAGCTCGTGCCGCCTCAATTGCGGCATTAAGCGCCAATAGGTTGGTTTGGTCGGCTACGCCGCGAATAACATCTAGAATGCCACCAATGCTTGCACTGTCCTGGTGTAGCTTGTTGATAACATCAGCTGCGTCTTGAACGTCTTTGGCAAGTATCTCAATCGTGTTCTTGTTCTCAAGAGAGATTTGACGAACATTTTCAGCTTCTTTATCGGCATGACGAATTTGACTTAGGGTATCTTCAGCGTTTTGTACCACCATCTGAGACGTTGAGTGCATTTCGGTAGTGGCAGTAGCGACCTGTCCAATCTGCGACTTCTGATCTTGAATTGAGTGTGTGGTTTGCGCCGTTACCGCAGAGGTTTGCTCCGACGCTGCAGCTAATTGTTCTGCGCGAACATTAATACCGGTGATAAGCTCTTTAAGACTTCCAATTAGCGTATTGCAGTTTCTCGCCAAAAGACCAAACTCGTCTTCGGCCGAGTCATCGAGGCGGTGGGTTAAGTCTCCAGAAGAGGCTACCGTCAATAACTCGTTTACTCTGTGTAATGGCAGGGTAATGGCGCGTACAGTGATATAGCCAATAAAAGCAGCAACGGCAATAGAAGCCAGAACAACCACGATAACGAAGGTATTACCCGTTGTAATGGCAGAGTTAACTTGCGTTTCAATGTCACTGGCTTTTTTATCTGCAAGCGTAAGCAAGCGACCTAATTCCAATATGCCCTGATTAATATTGGCATCAGACGCATTGAGTGCACGCTCGGCATCATTTCTACGTTCTAGGCGGTTAACGTGTAATTGCATAACGCCATCGCTTGCTTTAATTGCATTGACTGCATCATTAACTAAGTCGTTAATATCGTTAAGCGTACCTGAAGTGTCTTTGCCATCTGCGGCATCATTCATTTCACTTAGCTGAGTAACCACTTTATCAACTACTAGGTCAACCTCGTTACCTAGGGTTTGCGAGCGCTGCAGCGTTTGCGTTTTTATATATTCGTAAGACACTGTAAGCAGCGACAATAATGAAGTTTCCAGTTCGCCACCAATTTCAGAGGCTCGACGTAATTCAGGAATACGCTGAACAGACTCTAAATCTGAAAAATCGAGTAGGTATGTAGATGCATCGTCAGCGTTGTCTTCGGCATCGCCAAGGCGGTCTGCAATGGTGTTGCGTAAATCTAGATATTGTTTGTGATTGTCGTACATATTGTCGACGTTTTGAGTATAGGACTCATAGGCTTCACGAACCGAGTTAAGTGAGCCTTTCAACTCAGAATCTTTATTAACGGCCTGCGCTAGCCGGTTGTATTCTGAGTCGAATGAGTCTTTCGCTGCATTAAAGGCCGTGCGCTTTTCCGATAGACCAGACAGTTCCTCTTCAATGTAGCTTTCGAAGGTAAGGCGGCCCATGTTCAGGAAACTGGCCTTTAGCGCGTTACTTCCTGCAACACTTGGCAAAGCGACATCGTTCACTTCTTCTGTTGCTGAACCTATGGAATTAAGGTTAATGAGTGATACAACGCTAACAACGACAAGAAGAGCACTGATCGCTATAAACCCACCGATTACGCGAGTGGCTACGGTTATTTTCATCGGAACTCCTGGATGAGTGTTTTAGTTTTTATTTCCACGATATTAGGATTTGTTGGCCTTCACGTACGTTTTTAGCGGCCAAGATAAACCGTCAGTAGCTTGCAATATTACCTCGCAAACCGCACAAAATATACCTCATTGTTTCAGAGGTAGAATAGCTCGCAGTGCATTCTAATCTCGGTTTTATCCCGTCGCTTTCAAATAAATGTATCGACTACAATTACTTAATGTTTACCCGTATTGGAGAAAACATTAATTTATTTTTCTGGTCATACCAGTGGGGCCCGCAATGTTCAGGCAGAAAGTGTGATCAACTCGCCGGTGGTGTCGTTGAGAAGGGTAAGGGTTTGCCCCCAAACGTATCCGGTATCGAGGCCAATAAACTGTGATGAGTCAGTTTCTCCGGCAAGCGCAGCCCAATGACCAAAAATAACGCGGTGTTTGGGTTTTAGTTTACTATTACTTACCTCAAACCAAGGCTTTATTTCATCTGTCGCGCTGTCGGGGTGTGATTTGTTTTCAAAGTTAAGCTCACCATCTTGCGATACAAATCGCATTCGTGTGCAAGCATTGACGGTAAATCTGCGTCGTTCTTCTTCGCTGAGGTTGGAATTCCACTTTACTGGTGTATTGCCATACATAGTGTTTAACAACGCAACGTAGTCTGGCCCTTTTAAAATGTCCGACACTTCATCGCTTAACGCCACTACATCTTTGATTGACCACAAGGGGTAGAGGCCTGCATGCACAATTAGGGTTTTCTTGTTTAGTCGAAGGGCAAGTGGAAACTGGCGTAACCAAGTCTCTAACTCATGAACATCATTTGCGTTTAATAACGGCTCTAGGTTATCTGCTTTTTTGGGTTTATGGATACCGTTAAGCGTTGCCAAAAAATGAAGGTCGTGATTGCCAAGAACGCTTGAGAAGCTTTTACCAAGAGACTTAAGAAAGCGCAGCGTGCTTAATGAGTCTTCACCACGCGCTACTAAGTCACCCACCGCATAGAGTTTATCCTGCGCAGGGTCAAAATTTACTTTGTCGAGAATTTGTCTTAAGCCGCTATAACAGCCTTGTATGTCCCCAATGAAATAGGTGTTGCCTTTAGACATTATTGGCCTTTAGTGAAGTATATGGGGAACAGCAAGTCGAAACACGTCAATAGGTACTTTGAATCGATCGCCATTCTCTCGTTCCATTTCATAGTAGCCTTCCATATTACCAACGGGCGTGTCAATGACGGCACCGCTGGTGTACTCAAAACTTTCACTTGCTTTTAGTATCGGCTGCTTTCCTACGACACCGGCACCTTGAACTTCCGATGTCTTTCCGTTGGCATCAGTAATTCGCCAGTAGCGATTAATTAGCTGCACGGTCTCGTTACTCTCATTTTTGATAATAATATGATAAGCAAATGCGAATTGCTCTGAATCTGAGGGTAGATGCTCGGGCAAGTGGCGAGTTTTCACTCGCACTTGAATGTCTAATTCATGCATAGAAAGAAACTAAGACTCTTGGTTATATTCTTTGTTTGAGACCGCATTGGCTAAAGTAGCAAAATCAGTCAAAGAAAGTGTCTCTGCTCGACACTTGGGGTTGAGACCAAGCGCACTGATTTCTTCCTCATCCAAACAATCTTTCAGAGAGTTTCGAATTGTTTTTCTGCGCTGATTAAAGGCCTGAGCGCATACTCTTTCAAGTGTGCTTAACGACTCTACCTGCACAGGAGGAACGCTATGGGGAACGAGTTTTACTACTGCCGAATCTACTTTTGGAGGTGGCTTAAATGCTCCAGGAGGCACATTTAATACTGGGATAACGTGGCAGTAGTATTGCGCCATTACCGAAAGTCTGCCATAGCTCTTTGAGCCAGGGCCCGCGGCAAGCCTGTTCACTACTTCTTTTTGAAGCATAAAGTGCATATCTTCAATGCTAGATGCGTGATCAAATAGATGGAACATCAAAGGTGTAGATATGTTGTAGGGTAAGTTTCCGAAAACGCGAAGCTTGCCATCACAATCGGGCATCTCTTTGGCAAGCGCAGTGAAGTCCATCGTCATCGCGTCTTGTTCGATAACGTTGAGTTTTTCACCGTTAAACGGGTGGTGGCGAAGTCGTTTGGCTAGGTCACGGTCTAGCTCAATTACGGTAAGTCGGTCAACTTCATCGCAAACTGGATCAGTTAATGCGCCTAAACCTGGACCAATTTCTACTAAGTTCTGTCCGCTTTTAGGCCCAATTGCCGCTACAATTTTCCCGATGACATAATCGTCGTGTAGAAAGTTTTGCCCAAAGCGTTTTCGTGCCGTATGGCCTAAATGTGTTTTACTCATTGTTGATGCTGCGCAAGCTCAATGGCTTTTTCCAATGCTTTTCTGAAACTGCCGGCGTCTGCGTTGCCTGTTCCTGCTAAATCGAGAGCAGTACCGTGGTCAACAGACGTACGGATGAAAGGTAAACCTAACGTTATGTTTACCGATGCGCCGAACCCTTTATACTTTAACACAGGCAAGCCTTGATCGTGATACATGGCTAATACTACGTCAGCATCTTCAAGATATTTAGGCTGAAAAATAGTGTCTGCAGGAAGGGGACCAATAATATCGAGGCCTTCTTCACGAAGTTCATTGAGTGCCGGTGTTATGGTATTAATTTCTTCAGTGCCAATATGGCCGTCTTCTCCGGCGTGGGGATTAAGCCCACAAACGTAAATTCTTGGCTTTTTAATTCCAAATTTCAGTTTCAAATCTGTGTGAATAATATGAATGACTTTATGAAGGCGTGTGCCGGTGATTGCCTTGGCAACATATTCCAATGGAATATGCGTGGTAGCCAGCGCCACATTTAGCCCCTCTGTTGCCAGTAACATCACAACATCAATGGTATTTGATTGATAGGCAAAAAACTCTGTGTGGCCGCTAAATGAAACGCCCGCTTGGTTAATAATGCCCTTGTGCACTGGACCGGTTACCACAGCATCAAAGTCACCGTCTATGTTGGCTTGGCATGCTTCGCGAAGTGTCTCTACTACGTAAAGCCCGTTTTCACTGTCAAGGGTTCCAGCCACTACATCTGCTGATTTACTAATATGTTTGATAAACAGTGAACCCGGCGCTTGAATGTCCTCAATAGCCGGGTCGTAGTCAATAAGCGTTAACGGAAGGTCTAAATCTTTGGCTCGTGCCATTAGCATATCGCTGTCGGCAAACACGACAAGCTGCGCTTGCCATGCCTCCTGAGCCAGTTTGATGATCAAATCTGGCCCGATGCCCGCCGGCTCTCCCGGCGTTACTGCTATTTTAATTGGTCTGCTCATGAATGACTTATAGTTTTAGGACTCAATAACTTCAACATACGCTGCATCACGCATTTCACGAAGCCAGTTTTCTGTTTCTTCTGCAAACTTCCTGTTAAAGATCAGCTGGTATGCTTTTTCTTCTTTGCGTTTATCTGTTGCATCATCCACACGGCGGTCGATAAGCTGAATTAAGTGCCAACCGTGCACAGAGCGAACCGGCTCACTAAACTCACCTGGTTCTAACTGCGCTAATGCGTCTTTAAATGCAGGCACATAATTATCTGGGTTAGACCATCCAAGATCGCCACCGCGAAGTGCAGAGCCAGGATCTTCAGAATATTCTTTAGCCAACTCTTCAAAGTCAGCTTCGCCAGCTTTTACATCCTCTTTAAAACCAGCAAGCATGGCCTTTGCCTTGTCTTCACTTAAAATAATTGAAGGCTTAACAAGAATATGACGGGATTTCACTTCTTGCACCGTCACTTTTTCAATACCGCGGGTATCGATTACTTTAAGAATATGAAAACCAGCGCCACTGCGTATTGGGCCTACTAGAGAGTCGACATCTTTATTTTGCACCGCTTCGGCAAAAAGTGTAGGCATAGCGTTGATGTTTAGCCAGCCCATATCACCACCTTCAAGGGCTTCATTACCCGACGATGATGCGATAGCAATTTTGGTGAAATCTGAGCCAGACTCCAATAGTGAGATAACTTTATCTGCTCTTTCACGAGCTGCCTGGATATCTTCATCTGTTGGATCGGCAGGGAAACCAATAAGAATGTGGCCTAAACGATATTCAGCTTGTTCTGCACCTTGCTGTTCAATTAAGCCCATTAAAGTGTCAATTTCTTGTGGGGTGATGTATACACGACGGCGCACATTGGCGCGTCTTACTTCGCCCATGATAATTTCTTCACGGATATCTTCACGATAGTCGTCGTAGGAGATGCCTTCTGCAATAAGCGAAGCTCGAAGCTGCTCCATCGTGGCGTTTTGATTGGCAGCAATGTTGCCAATGGTTTGCTCTAGTTGAGGGTCACTTATTTGAATACCCATACGCTCAGCCATTTGAAGCTGAAGATTTTTTGTAATTAAACGCTCAATAGCCTGCGTTCTCAGCGCCCGATCTGACGGTAGCTCTTGATTATTCGCCTCAGCATTACGCTTAACTTCTTTTACTAGTGCGTTAATTTCGCTTTCTAGTATCACCCCTTGGTCTACGATCACGGCAACGCGATCAAGCATGACCTCTTGTGCCACACTGCTAAATGAGAGTATTGCACCTAACATCAATGCACGGATAATGAACTTCATACACACTCTTTATTATTGGTTAATTGCATTAACACACACTTTTGTATGCGTAATTACGGGTTAATTTAAACTATAAGGCTGTCGATAGCCAAACATACCGTCTTCCAGCATGCTTCTTCGGCTCGCCATCGAGCCAATTCCTTTGAATATAAACTGTAGTGAAACCCCTGAATCGAAATCATCAGTGGTTTGTTCGCCGCTATCGTTGAATCGGTTGTTGAGCGTTCGCTGTGCTACGAGACGCACTGCCCAACAGCAAGACTCGTATTGAATGCCTGCATAGGTTTCAACACTGCGATTTCTCTCAAGATCCCGATAAGTTCTGCCAACCCATTGCCAGTTCTTAGTGATAGGCCAACTCGCCGATAGACCTATTTGATCAATAGTTTCACCACTTAAGTTGCGTACATACCGGTGGCTGAGTTGAAGAAAGCGAGACGCATCTTTTCGATATTCGATGCCCACACTGCTTAAATCAACCTTGTCGGTATCGGTGGTTACTTGTACATCGGAGTGAAAGTACCAGTTTTGATCAAAACGCCAATCTAACTCGGCGGCTAAAGCTGAACGATCTTGGTCTTTATTTGCTGCTATTACTTTATTATCTTCAAGATAAAATATCTGACCCACACTTAGAACAAATTGTTCCCTATTGTTTTTATCTAACATTCGCGTGGTTGCGCCGACAGTGATTTGATTATTATCGTTAATACGGTCAAGGCCGGTAAATTCCTGTCCCCGAAAAAGACCTTCAACATCTGTAAGTAGTGCGGTTGAATCGTATAGACCGATAGCGGTTTGATCTTCATAAGAGGTGTATAAATACTGTACCTTTGGTTCAAAAGTCATCGAAAGCTCGTCATCAAACCACGAAGTATCTCTTTCAAAGTATAAAGCGCCGTAAAGTCTTGCTTGGCCTAGGCTACGCTCGACATCCTCTTCAAGCTCGGTTCCCGCTACATTGTCCTGGCGGTAAACGGTTTGAAATAGTGTTGTCTCTGCTACTACTTCTCCCCATGCTGCACGTAGCGGCAAGGCGAGCGTTGGCGCTACGTGAAAACGAGTGGCAGTAGGGGCGGTTGTTAACGTGTTGTCAAAGTGGGCTAGCTCTGAATCAATGCTGAACTCAAAATAGCGCCCTAGCGCAGTGTTATAGTTGAGCTTTATTTGAGGTACTGCTCGGTAGCTATCTGCGGTGTCGCCTAGTACTTCGAAGTCTTTTACCTGTACATTGACTGACAAATTCTCAGAATAATAACTTAACCCCACGCTGCGATATAAATGCGTATCTGCGCGGCTGTAATAGTCTGAACCAAGGTCGAGAAGGTAGTTGTCGTCACTTAGACCATTGAAATCGATATTCAATAGCCAGTTCTCGCCTATTAGGCCCTGATGCTCTAAACGATAAAAATATCGGTCTGGATTACCGCTTATATCGCTGTCGCTTGGAAGATATTCAACATAAGCCATTCCCTCACTTTTTTCGGTTAAATAGCGAAACTCGGTATTGAGTTGTAAGCCTCGCCGAGTCATTAACCTTGGTGAGATGGTCATGTCGTAGTTTGGGGCAATATTCCAATAAAATGGCTGAGTATAGTCGACCCCAGTTCTACTCGAGCTGGTTAGCTCGGGAAAAAGTAATCCTGTTTGACGTTCATTACTTACAGGAAATGCAAAATACGGCAGATAAAAAACAGGCACATCAGCAATATAGAAACGGGTGTGTTTGGCTTGGCCCCACGCAGTGCCTTTTTCTAAACTGATTTCACTAGCCCTAATTAACCAGTCTTCGCTACCTTGTGGGCAAGTGGTAAAGCTTACTTCATTTAGAACAATACCTGTGTTGGTATCTAATAGGATATCTTTCGCAGCACCTTGTCCCACAAAGCCAGTGAGTTGATACTTTGTGTTTGTCATCTCTAAACGCTCTTCTTCAGAACGCAAAGAAACGGTATCGCTTTGCACTTTCAGGGATTCGTCTTGATAGGTAACGTCGCCTTTGGCTATTAAATCTTTACCGCCGCTGTTTACTTGAGCTTGAGATGCACTTATCACTGCTGCGTCTGAGGTAATGTCTACGTTGCCAGAAAACAGGGCAACTTTATTCTCAATAATCTCAGTGCGGTTAGCTTCAACTTTTATGTGGCCTTTTTGCATCAGTTGTTTGCTGCTGAACGCCACGGGCTCTACACCACAAAACGCCATTGGCTCTATAGCGGGAGCGGGTTGAGATACGGTTGTATCCTGTGCGGAAGCGACGACAGGCAAAAGTGTCGCGCAAACTAGCAAGGCGCAGGTGTTTTTCATGCGTAAAAAGGCGGCCTGTTAAAAAATATGATGCGTTAAACCCCGTGTAAGACGCCAAAGGTCTTTTTAAGTTCGGTGTCGTGTTGTTAAAAACTGTTGGCAGCAGATGTTAAAAAAACGCGACGAGCCTGCGCTTGAGGCAACCAACATTTGTATATTGACGACAACCGGTCAATTCTAAGCACTTCTGTAACAATTACCAACCGTTGGACAAAAAAAACAGCGAAATAGTAGATATTTTGAGCTGATTTGGACATTTACCTCTGCTATGACCTCAATAGGCTTGAGAACGCTCGAAACATTACTACTTCAATGTGTGTAGGTCTTTGGTATAGTTATTCCACTGTACGGTGACAAATTAGAGCAGTAGCGAGGGTATAAGCGCTTGCATTCGCTGCATTACGGGAGAGAAAAATTTAATGTCTTTTTGGGGTAAGGTTCTCGGAGCCCTTTTCGGTTTCATGTTTTTAAAGATTCCCGGTGCGATATTAGGGCTTGTGGTTGGTCATTTCTTTGATAAAGCGTACAGCCAAGATTTTAATCACATGGGTGGTTTTGGGCGGTTTTTCAGTGATAAGAACTCTCTTAAGCAGCAGGCGATATTTTTTCATAGTCTTTTTAGCGCGTTAGGCCACCTTGCCAAATCTGATGGGAAGGTAACTGACAGAGAAATTCAGATTGCCACTGCGTTAATGGACGATATGCGGTTGTCTGGCGACGCCCGCAGTGAGGCTCAAGATGCGTTTAGAGAGGGCAAAGCACGAGATTTTCCGCTCAACGATATGCTTAAAGGCTTTTATGATGCCAGTCATGGCAGACGAGATATACTGCAAGTATTTTTAGAAATATTGATACAAGCCGCATTTGCAGACGGGCAATTGTCGCAAGAAGAATATGCTGTCTTAGAAAAAGTGGCTAAGCCACTAGGTTTTAGGCGTCGCGACCTTGACTACTTAATCTCTATGTATGAAGCCGAAATTCGTTTTCGTCAGCGTCAAGGTCAGCAAGGGCAGACAAACAGTAACCGCAAACGCCAGCATTCAGGCCAGCAACAGACTTATTCTGCTCAGCAAACCCTCGACGATGCCTATCGTATTCTCGGTGTTGACGCATCCGATGATGAGAAAGTGATTAAACGTGCTTATCGCAAACGGATGTCAGAGCATCACCCTGATAAACTAGTTTCAAAAGGGTTGCCAGAGCAAGCCATGGAGATAGCAAAAAAGAAGGCGCAAGATATTCAATCAGCGTATGAGTTAATTAAACAGCGTCGTGGCTTTTTTAAATGACCAACAAAACCCGTGAACTCACTTACGTACCAGCTGCAAGTCAGTCGCATATTGACGGTTTTATAGAGATGCTGTGGTTGGAGAAGGGGCTATCGGAGCACACGCAGCAAAGCTACCGAACCGATTTAAATAAGTTGGCGATTTATGCCAATAATCAGGGCGTAAAAGACCTATCTATTTTAACCACTGAGCAATTGCAAGATTACCTCGCATACCGCTATGAAAAAGGGCTGTCTAGTAGAAGTACCCAACGCGCGCTGAGCGCCATTCGGTCGTTTTTTGTTTATCTGATTGCAAAACAAATAAGAGTAGATAGCCCGGTTTCTACACTTTCTAACCCTAAAACGTTAAAAGCACTGCCGACGTCGTTAAGTGAGCAGCAGGTAGAAGATTTGTTGGCCGCACCGATAACTGACGATCCCATCGAGTGTCGTGATAAAAGCATGCTTGAAGTGCTGTATGCCACTGGGCTTCGAGTAAGCGAATTAATTGGGCTTACCATGGATCAAATCAGTTTGCAGCAAGGTGTAGTAAGAGTTGTGGGTAAGGGTGATAAGGAGCGACTAGTACCGCTAGGTGAAGAAGCAATTGAGTGGCTCATAACCTACATCAAAACTGCAAGACCAATTTTGGCAAATAAACAATCGGATGTGGTGTTTTTAAGCCGGCGTGGGCAAAAGATGACAAGACAAACATTTTGGCATCGCATTAAATATTATGCTGTAAAAGCTGGTATAGAGCAGCATCTATCGCCCCACACATTGCGCCATGCATTTGCAACTCATTTGTTAAATCACGGTGCAGATCTCAGGGTAGTACAAATGCTATTGGGGCACAGTGATTTATCAACAACACAAATTTATACCCATGTGGCGACTGAGCGATTACAAACGCTCATCCATAGCCACCACCCTCGAGGTTAATCTTTTTTGTAAAAGCTGCAAAAACTGTAAAAGAGGTAAAAGTAGCGACAAACGGTTGCCTATGCCTACCTTAACTTCTCTTGTGTATGTTAGTCTTCAACCATTGCATCCGCGCTGAAAAACAAAGTTACCTCAGAGATGAAACGAAATCGTGTTTTCTCAGGTCTCTCTTTCTAAGTAAAGAGTAAAACGCGCAACGTTAAATGAAAAATTGGCTAGCCAATGTGGAGTATTTTAAAGTGAAAGTAGTAAAACAGATTGCAGCAAATAGTTTTGCCTTAGCGGCACTCATGGTAAGCAGTTTCACCCATGCCGCAGACGATGCTGCAATTCAACAGAAGCTCAATACGGTGCTTGGCTTAGAGGTTGAGTCGGTGGCCGATTCTCCGGTACCTGGTTTGGTGCAGGTTTCTACCGATCGCGGTTTTTTCTACATTAGCGACGATGGCCAGTTTCTTTTACAAGCTGTTGTTTTAAATATCGATGAAGGCATGCGAAACGAAACCGAAGTTGCCATGACAGCGTTAAGGTTAGAAGGAGTTAAAAAAATGGCGCCTTCAGCAATTACGTTTAAAGCTAAAAACGAGAAACACGTAATTTCAGTGTTTACCGATATTTCTTGCGGTTATTGCCGTAAACTGCACAATGAAATTGGCGAGTTGAATGACAAGGGTATCACCGTAAATTACCTGGCTTTTCCTCGTGCAGGCCTAAACAGCGAAAACTATGAAGAAATGGTTTCGGTGTGGTGTGCTGCTAACCCTCAGCGGGCACTTACTAACGCTAAAGCTGGTGAATCTGTTGACTCTGCATCTTGCAATAACAAGGTGGCGGAGCAGTACATGTTAGGTCAAAAGCTAGGGGTAAGAGGAACGCCAAACATAATCTTACCTGATGGCTCGGTGATCCCTGGCTATCAGCCGGCAGACGCAATTGTTGACGTGTTAAATCAAGCCGGGTAATTAAACTCTATCGTTCAGCCTAAACAATAGAGAATGATATAAATAATTGGGTGTGCGTAAATTTATGCACACCCTTCACGCCCTAAGCAGACACCCCCTGACTTGCTGAAATGAGCGCCGCGCGTCTTGTACCCATTTCGACCAGTGCGTTAGAATTGCGCGTTAAGCATAACCTTTTATTAAAAAACGGTCCCTCATGATATTGCCTATTGTGCGCCGCGAAGTTAGCGGTGCGATGTTGAGTTCACAGTTACACCCCGTTATCGATAGAATTTATAGAGGTCGAAATGTTCAGCACCCGGATGAACTTGAGCATGGTCTTAAGGGGTTATTGCATTACAATGAGCTAAAGGGGATGACTGCAGCGGCATCTCTTCTTGCTAATGCCATACAGCAAAATAAACGTATTATTATCGTCGGCGATTTTGATGCAGATGGAGCAACCAGTATTGCGGTATGTCTGCTTTCTATGCGCGCAATGGGCTTCAACAACATTGATTATCTAGTGCCAAATCGTTTTGACTTTGGGTATGGGCTTAGCGTGCCGATAGTGGATGTTGCAATAGAAAATGGGGCAGATGTTATCGTTACTGTCGATAATGGCATTTCTTGCCTTGAAGGTGTGGCGCATGCTAAAGCGCAGGGCTTGCAGGTTGTCGTTACCGACCACCATCTACCTGGTGAATCTCTTCCAATTGCCGACGCTATTGTCAATCCCAACCAGCCTGGCTGTAATTTCCCCTCTAAAAATGTGGCCGGGGTTGGCGTTGCTTTCTATATCATGCTGGCGATTAAAGCAGAACTACAGCAGCGAGGCTATTTTCAGGAAACGGCCATTCCACCACCGAATCTAGCCTCACTACTCGACATTGTGGCCGTAGGCACGGTAGCCGATGTGGTAGTGCTGGATAGAAACAATCGTATTTTGGTTCATCAAGGGTTGCAGCGTATTCGAGCGGGAAAATGCAGACCGGGTATCAAGGCGCTAGTTGAAGTGGCGAATAGAGAATGTGCCCATCTTACATCCACCGATTTAGGGTTTGTGGTTGGTCCTCGCCTTAACGCTGCCGGACGACTTGATGATATGTCCCAAGGTATCGCTTGCTTATTGGAAGATGACAAAATTCAAGCCCGCATGATAGCCGCAGAGCTTGATGCACTTAATAAAGAGCGCCGAGAAATAGAAGCGGGTATGAAAGAACAAGCCGAACAGGCGCTTGAAAAAATGTCTATTGATGAGGGCGATATACCTGCTGCGCTGGTGGTGTATCGAGCCGATTTTCATCAGGGGGTTATCGGTATTGTAGCGGGGCGACTTAAAGAGAAATATTTAAAGCCTGTCATTGCCTTTGCGCATCAAGATGATGAGGTGATAAAAGGGTCTGCACGCTCTATTCCTGGCGTACACATTCGCGATGTTCTAGATGAGGTAAACACCCGCTACCCCGGCGTTATTGATAAGTTTGGTGGTCATGCCATGGCTGCGGGCTTGAGCCTTGGTGTGGAAAAGCTTGCTGAATTTGAAAAGGCTTTCAGTGAGGTGACTAAGGCCCACATGGCGAAAATGGAAACCGCCCATGCATTACTGTCTGATGGTGATTTAAGTAGTGAGGAGCTGTCACTGTCCTTTGCTCATTTGCTGCGTCAATCGGGACCGTTTGGTCAAGGCTTTGAGTCTCCACTGTTTGATGGCGAGTTTGAAATCGTTGATCAGCGTATAGTGGGGCAAAAACACCTTAAAATGGTGGTAAAGCCTGCTCATGGTAACGAGATTGATGCCATTGCATTTAATGTAGATATCAAAAAGTGGCCTGACGCTATGGTGAAAAGTGTTCAATTAGCCTATAGACTTGATATTAATGTTTTCAGGGGCCAAGAGTCTGTGCAGTTAATTGTTGAGCAGATAAAAGCGGTATGATTTGCACCAAAACGTTTTGCGATATGGTTTTAAAGTAAAGGATTAATAGCAGGTGAAAAGCGAAAAAGAAAAGCTCATTGCAAAACACAGCCAGCTAAATCAGACCGACAATGCCAAAGTTGTTTCTCACGTGCAGCGCGAAGAGAAAGACGGAGAGTGGTTGCGCCATACCATAATGCT
The DNA here is from genome assembly GCF_002831605.1 of Alteromonas sp. MB-3u-76. NCBI lineage: Bacteria > Pseudomonadati > Pseudomonadota > Gammaproteobacteria > Alteromonadales > Alteromonadaceae > Alteromonas > Alteromonas sp. MB-3u-76. The sequence continues at coordinate 818,350 of NZ_CP025115.1, forward strand.
TGAAGGTATAGACGTTCCCTTTATCTATCGACGCAAACAAAAATATCAAAGCCTTGTTGGTGCGAGAGTGAATATTACTTATTATCGGCACATAGAAGAGGTGGCTGGTATCGAATTTGAAACCATGAAGGTGGTTCGGATAAAGCGCAGCTAACGAGGCCTAATAATAATGAATACTGACTGGCTTACAGCTTATGTGCTTCACCGTCGCCCTTACAGAGAGACCAGTTACATTGTCGATTTTTTTACCCTAGAAGAAGGCAGGGTCAGCGCCGTTGCAAAGGGTGTTAAAAACAGTAAGTCAGATAAAAAAAGCCTGCTTCAACCCTTTCAAGCATTGCGCCTGCAGCTAAGCGGTAAGTCAGAGCTTAAAAATTTGCGTCACGTCGAAAGTACAGCGCCTTCCATTATTCTTCCCGGCACGGCTTTGTTTTGTGCCATGTATGTCAATGAGCTATGCAATCGGATAATGCCCGCTGGGTTGGCGAGCGACTTAGTGTTTGATGCTTACCAGCAAGCACTGGCATCGCTGAGTGATGCCGTAGATGTTGAGGTTACGCTGCGGCAATTTGAATTTGCGCTTCTTGATGAAATGGGCCTGTTACCCGATTTTACCCTTGACGTTGAATACGAGCTTCCTATCGAGGCAGGGCGCTTGTATAACTTCGAGCCAGAGGTTGGATTTGTGGTTATTTCTGAAGACATTACTCATTTGCGAGGCTTCCCTGGCGAGGCGTTACTGGCACTGGCGCATGGTGAATTTACACCCTTGAGTAAACGTGTTGCCAAAGTGCTTTGTCGTGACTTACTGCGCCCCCTTATTGGTGATAAACCGCTAAAAAGTAGAGAGTTGTTCAGTAGAATTTCACCTAAGCGGTAATTACAGCTGTGACTAAATAGCTAACTAAATCGGCAAAAACTGGCGACGTAAAACCGCTGTCAGTTCGAAGTTCATGTCGAAAAGAGCACGGGTAAAAGAAATTATTTTCCTTTAACACAAGCTGTTAGCAACCTCACATGCCGTAAAAATTTGATACACTCCATCTGATTATTTTACTTATAAGGCGGGTTTATGAGCTCAATTTTGTTAGGCGTCAACATTGACCATATTGCAACACTAAGAAATGCGCGTGGTACACACTATCCAGATCCTGTGCATGCCGCGGACATTGCAGAGCGAGCTGGGGCAGATGGTATAACTGTGCACTTGCGAGAGGATCGTCGTCATATTAAAGATAGGGACGTTCGTATTCTGGCTCAAACTATTAATACTCGCCTGAATTTAGAAATGGCGGTAACCGATGAGATGCTCGCTATTGCCGAAGAGGTTAAGCCTGTATTTTGCTGTTTAGTACCAGAGAAGCGTGAAGAGCTTACCACCGAAGGTGGGTTAGACGTTGCGGGAAACCTTGATGTAATGAAAGCTGCTTGTGAGCGCCTAGCCGCTGCAGATATACAGGTGTCGTTGTTTATCGATGCAGATAAAACTCAAATTGATGCCACGGTAGCGTGCAAAGCGCCTTATATTGAAATTCATACTGGACAGTATGCGGACGCTACTAACGAGAAGCAGCAAGCCGAAGAGCTCGCTCGCTTAGTTGAAGGGATAGAGTACGCAGACAGCTTAGGGCTAAAAGTAAATGCTGGACACGGTTTGCATTATCACAACGTAAAACCTATTGCGGCAATTAAGCAGTTAATTGAGCTCAATATTGGTCACGCGATCATAGCTCGAGCTGCATTTGATGGCTTACATACTGCTGTTGCCGATATGCGTAAACTTATGCTGGAAGCCAGAGCGGGGCTATAGAAAGAATGTGTAAAGTGCTAGCTTTTGGGGTAGCACTTTGAGTCCGTAAAAGAGGGAGCTCATCATGGCTATTGTAGGCCTAGGAACAGATATCGTTGAAATTGCGCGGTTAGGTAAAAATGACGGAGCCATGCAACGACTCGCAAAGCGCATTTTAACTGATAACGAGCTAGAGCAATTTCAACAGCATAAACAGCCAAACCGGTTTCTTGCAAAGCGATTTGCGGCTAAAGAAGCGGCGGTGAAAGCGTTAGGCACAGGTATTGGCAATGGCATTAGTTGGCAACATATCGAAGTTCAAAATAATGACCTTGGTGCGCCAGCGTTAACGTTCAGTGGTGAGTTTGCTAAGCAGTGTGAGTTACGTCATATTTCAAACAGTGTGATCAGTATTTCAGACGAGCAGCACTATGCCGTTGCCACAGTTATTCTAGAATCAATATAAAACATAAATTACTTTCTCACCGGAGTTCCCTTGTCACAGTTTAATAAGCCCTCAAAAGGTAGTCGCAAAAGTGGGCGTTTTAAATCTCCAACGCTTAAACGAAAAACCAGTGCTAATGAACAAGTTGCCAATCTTCGTTTTAGCAATAAAAACAAAACCCAAGATACGTCCACTGATAAGAATCAGTTAGAAGTATTAATAGACAGATTAGATTGGATGGGACAGGGCGTGGCGCGCACTACACCCGTTCATTTTGTTGAGGGGGCGCTGCCGGGAGAGTTATGCCACATCGCTATTACCCAGGCCAAAAAAAATGTGATAAGCGGAAAGGCAATTTCAATTGCCCAGCCGAGTGAAAGTAGAGTTGAACCCTTTTGCCCTGTTTTTAATCAATGTGGTGGCTGCCAGCTGCAGCACATTGAGCAAAGCGCCGCACTGTCTCAACGAGATGATGCACTCAGAACAATGCTGGAACACCAGCTTGGCATGGAAAAAAGCGTTTGGCAGAGGCCTCTTGAGGGGGATAAGCCCGCCTACCGTCGCAAGGCGCGTTTGGCTATAGATGCTAGACGTGAGAGCGATGTCAAACTTGGGTTTCGCGCTCAATCAAGCAATGACATTGTAGATGTAGAATCTTGCCCTGTATTGGTGACGGAACTTAGCAAGCTCATTGCACCGCTACGGGAATTGGTATCTTCTTGCGAAAGCAGCATGCATATCGGTCACATCAGTTTGCTAGCGGGAGATAATGTGTCTCAGGTGACAATTAAACACACCAAAGCACTTAGCCCCGAATTGTATAGTGCGTTGGTATTGTTTGGTGAAAAACACAGCGTGAATATCGCTCTTGAAAATAAAAAAGGGCGATTCAACCTTATTCACCTTGTAGTCCCCTTAGTGATAAACAGTTACGATGGCTACACGTTAAGTCCAGCACCCAATGATTTTGTACAGGTAAACAAACAAGTTAATAATAAGATGATTGAACAGGCACTGGCTTGGCTCGACCCTCAGCCGCAAGAGCGAATAGCCGACTGGTTCAGCGGTCTTGGTAACTTTACGTTATCACTGGCAAAACGCGGCGCAATTGTTCAGGCCGTGGAAGGGGTGGCAGAAATGGTGCAACGGGCACAAGAAAATGCTCACAAGCAGGGCGTTGATAGTGTTCAGTGGCGGCATCTTGATTTGAGTAATAAAGCAGATGTAGAAAGTGCGCTAGGCCATGGCTTCGATAAAGTACTTTTAGATCCCTCAAGAGAGGGGGCGTTAACCGTTTGTCAGGCGCTAGTTAATGCCAAGCCGAAGTCAATAGTGTACGTTTCTTGCAACCCTAGTACGTTTGCAAGAGATGCTGCGGTATTTATACAAGGAGGATATCAAATGAAAAAGGCGGGAGCAGTAGAGATGTTTCCTTTTACCCATCACATGGAAATGATGGCTCTTTTCACACGTTAGCAGTGGCAGTGGGTTACGGACATGGTATCAACAAGAAAGGTACACGAGGCAAAAAGGCCTCCCTTTGAAGTATGGCTGGATAGCTTAGCGATTCAAGAGCATACCAAAGAAAAATTAAGCGCGGTCTCTGCCATGCCAGAGCGCTTGCTGGTGGGCCAAGAGATGGTAGAAATACTCTGCCAGCTCAATATGGACGACGTCACTCTTCAAGCTGCACTGGTGTTTCCTTATTGCGAACAGCACGCATTAAATGAAGACGATATTTGCGATGAGTTTGGTGCAGAGATAAAAGATCTCATTATCGGCGTTCGCAGAATGGATGCGATAAAGTCGCTTCATGCACGCAAAATAAGTAGCAAAGAGCATTCAGACGCCAGTGATGAGCAACATACAGACAGCATTCGTAGAATGTTGCTGGCTATGGTTGAAGACGTGCGAGCTGTGGTAATTAAAATGGCCGAGCGAATATGCGCACTGCAGCAAGCAAAGCTGGCCGATGAAGAAACTCGGGTAATGGTTGCCAGAGAGTGTTCCAGCATTTATGCGCCATTGGCTAATCGTTTGGGTATAGGACAGTTAAAATGGGAGCTTGAAGACCTCGCTTTCCGTTATCTTCACCCGGTAACTTACAAGCAAATAGCAAAGCAGTTAGATGGCAAGCGCAAAGAGCGGGCCGACTATATCGATGCTATTGTGGGCGACTTACAGCAAATACTGAATAACGAGAACATTCGCGCTGAGGTATATGGCCGACCAAAACATATTTTCAGCATTTGGAAAAAAATGCAGAAAAAGCGGCTTACTTTTGAGCAGTTGTTTGATATTCGAGCGGTTCGAATTATTGCTGAGAGGCTACAAGACTGCTACGCCGCGTTAGGCTCTGTTCACGCTAATTACAAGCACTTACCCAATGAATTCGATGATTACATAGCAACACCAAAACCCAATGGCTATCAATCTATACATACGGTGGTGTTAGGGCCAGAAGGAAAGGCCATAGAAATTCAAATTCGTACGCAGCAAATGCATCAAGATGCAGAGCTAGGTGTGGCTGCCCACTGGAAATACAAAGAGGGCAGCGCAGGTAAACAGTCAGGTTACGATGAAAGAATAAACTGGTTACGCCGCATTCTGGCGTGGCAAGAAGAGGTGGCTGAATCTGGTGACTTAGTTGAGGAGCTGCGAAGCCAAGTCTTCGACGATAGGGTGTATGTATTTACGCCGAAGGGCGATGTGATCGATTTGCCGCAGGGGTCAACTCCTCTCGATTTTGCCTATTACATTCACAGTAATGTAGGTCATCGCTGCAATGGTGCAAAAATAAATGGCAGGATCGTCCCCTTTACCTACTTGCTTCAAAGTGGCGATCAAGTAGAAGTGCTAACAGGCAAAGAACTCAACCCTAGTCGAGATTGGATGCACCCAGGCTTGGGATACGTTCATTCTACTCGCGCTAGAGCCACCATTCACTCGTATTTTAAAAAGCAGGATAGGGAAAAGAACCTCGCCGCCGGAAAAGAGTTATTAGAGCGAGAGCTTCACAGGGCGCGCTTGCCTTTAAAAATACCCAGCGAAGCCTGTGAGAAATTTAACCTGCAAACTAAAGACGACTTGTATACAGCGGTAGGCGGTGGCGACGTTCGTGTTATGCAGGTGGTTAATTTTATACACCATTTACAAGAGCCTATTCAGCCTGAGCCAGAAATAAGTCCTAAGGTTAAAACCCGTAAAACCGCCGCAGGCACAGGCAAGAAAGATGCGGTTGTGGTGCAGGGCGTAGGCCACTTAATGAGTCAGTTGGCAAATTGCTGCAAGCCGGTGCCTGGTGAGCCTATCATGGGCTACATAACGCAAGGTCGTGGCGTAAGTGTGCACAAGGAAAGTTGTGATCAGCTACAGCATTTGTTGATACAGCACCCCGAACGTCAAATAGAAGTTAACTGGTCGCAAGAGTTAAAAGTAGGCTTTGAGGCGGCTATTGATATTTACTGTCACGATAGAACAGGGCTACTGAGAGACATTACAACGGTTCTGGCTAACGAAAATGTCCCGCTACTGGGCGTAAATAGTTTGAGCGATAAGAATAGGCAAACTGCGTTAATTACAATCTCAATAGAAGTGATAGATTTAGACACGCTTTCAAAAGTGATTACGCGCTTACGCCAGCTTAAAGGAGTAACAGATGCCAGAAGAAAACAAAACTAGTTTGTCTGGCTTAAATCGCTTGCTCTCTATCATGGAATCGTTGCGCGATAAGGAAAATGGTTGCCCTTGGGATCAAGAGCAAACAATGCAATCGTTAACCCGCTTTACCATTGAAGAGGCCTACGAAGTTGTCGATGCCATTGCTAAAGGCAATAGCGACGATATTCGTGATGAACTTGGCGACCTTCTATTTCAAATTGTATTTTATGCTCATATTGCTCAGGAAGAAGGCGAATTTGATTTCAACGATGTGGCTAACGCCATAAGTGACAAGCTGGTTCGCCGGCATCCTCACGTATTCTCAAAGACAATTGCCTCGGCGCTTTCTCAGGATGAACTAGCGCTTCAGTGGGATGCAATTAAAGCGCAAGAAAAAGCAGAGAAAAGAGCAAATAATGCATCAGGGCTTCTTGACGATGTGCCAACAGGTTTGCCCGCACTCATGTACGCGCAAAAGCTGCAGAAAAAGTGCGCCAAAGTAGGTTTTGACTGGCCTAATACACTTCCTGTGTTAGACAAGGTTGAAGAAGAAGTGGGTGAAATACGCCAAGAGCTAGAAGCTGAAACGCGCAGCAAAGCTGCCATAGAAGAAGAAATTGGCGACGCACTTTTTGCAATGGTGAATTTAGCGAGGCACTGCAATGTTGATGCAGACACTGCTTTGCGAAAAGCAAGCCAAAAGTTTGCTAACCGCTTTAGTGCAGTTGAAGCATTAGCCTTAGATAAGCATCAATCTCTCGAAGAACTATCATTAGCCGAGCTAGAAGCGCTGTGGTGTAAAGCAAAGGCGAGAGAAAAAAGTTAATTACATACCTGTATTTTAAATCTCGTGCTACGCTAATAAATAACAACAGTTAAAGCCAGTCTAGAGCTTATCTCTCAGGTCCTGCTATTTATTGCAGTGCAGATTGTCTTTTAGAGCTGTATCAATTGCTAATTTGTACTGTTTTAAGGGGTGTTAGTGAGCATTAGCATCGTAGATAAAATAAGTAAGCCAGTTTTTACTGCGCTTGGCGTACTTTTTACGCTACTAGGCATTATTGGTGCCTTTCTTCCCGTAATGCCCACTACTGTGTTTCTTATAGGCGCGCTTTACTGCTTTACACGCTCATCGCCAAAACTTGAGCAGTGGCTGCTAAATCATCCAAAGTACGGTGCTACATTAAGCGCATGGCAAAAAAATGGGGCCATATCAAAACGCACTAAGTGCATTGCCTGTTGCAGCATGCTACTTAGTTTTATCGCTTTCTGTGTTTTTGTGAATGCGCCTATTTATGCCCATGGAGGTGTAGCTTTATTTATGGGTATAGGCGCCTATTTTGTTATAACCCGGCCAGATTCAATCAAAGTTTAGTGCTCAGAGCCTAATTTAAGCACTGCAAGCCTAGGCACTGCCACCATATAGTCAGGCCTGAGATTCAGTATTTATCGGTTTCTGCCCAACTTTTCATGGCTAGAAACCCATTCGTCAGCAACAACTGCTGATCCGAGTGAAAGCTCTCCACATAACACCGTCGCCGCAACTATCTCCGCAAATTTATTCACTTTCCCCTTCCCTGTACAACCTAACACTTCTAGGCATTCGTGCTGAGTAGCTAAACCAGTTCCCCCGCCGTAGGTAGCAACGATAAGAGAAGGAATGGTGACTGAGAAATAGTAATCACCATTAGGCAAAATTTCTGCATAGGTAAAGCCAGCAGAAGACTCTGCAACATTGGCGACATCCTGGCCGCAGGCAATGAACATTGCGGTAATGCCATTGGCAAAGTGGGCGCCGTTATTAACACTACCTGCCATAAACGCGCCCATGTTTGAGTACTGGCGTTGTTTAAAAAGTGCTTCCGGTGGACAGTGCATAATATCTGTCATTAATTGCTTAGGTAATGTAATTTCAGCAACTACTCGTTTCCCTCGGGTATGCAAAGAATTTAAATGAGAGTGCTTTTTATCTGTGTCCATATTGGCTGCTAATACAAAGTGTTCTACCTTGCCGGGGTAGTTCTCCAGTATCCAATCGCAGCCCGCTTTGGTTGCCCTGCTAACCATGTTCTGACCTGCCGCATCGCCACAGGTAAAATTAAAGCGAAGCCAGCGTAGTTTCGAAACCGCATGCTGCTCGATATCCCTTAACTGGCCAACTTTCGTCGTTTCTTCGCTAGCCTGCTTGATGGTATCAAAGTGCTGAATAACCCACTTTCCAAATGCTAATGCTTCTCTTGCGTCTGCAAATGCAAACATAGGAGCGCGCTGCATAGCGTCATCAATAACAGTTGTTGTAATTCCTCCAGCTTCTCGCGTTAAGCGCATACCTCTGCTGTAACTAGCCACCAATGTACCTTCTGTAGTGGCCATAGGAACATAAAATTCACCCTCTGCCGTCTCTCCGTTCACTAACATAGGACCGGCGAATCCAATAGGAACTTGGGCTACGCCAGTGAAGTTTTCTATGTTTCCAGCAAGTGATTCTGGCGAAATTGAGAAGTGACCCACGTTAGAAAGTGACGCTTTGGTTTGCGTTTCAATAAAATCTCGTCGCTGTTCGCTCATGGCTGCGGAGTAATCTTGAGTTGAAGAGCGTGGTATTTTGGGCATGAGCGTTCCTTTTTTTGTTTTAGGTATCATGAAAGCAACAGGGGTGTTTTGGAACTGAAAAACGGTTATATATACTAATCACTACTATCTATTGCTAGAGACATATAGCCTATCTCTTTTTCCATTGCTTTTACGGCAAGCTCGGGTGTATTAATCCAGTCGGCATAATTGAGCCGATAAGAAATAAGAGGATTATTTAACTTGTGCACAAGCCTATTGGTATCGTTAACGATCTCGTTGGCTAACTGGTGTGTCTCAATGCTATTGAATATTTGTGCTAGTTCGCCAGACTTAATTAATCTGATAAGCCCAAGACGTATCCTGTCCGCTAAGGCTTGTCTGTCTCCACGGACAAAAAAATACTCATAGTTAGGGTAAGAAAGTAGATGACGGCCCTCAATGGTGAGTTTTTTGCTGTTTAGCCGGCGTATACCATCGTGAATTTCAATGACGTTACGCGGGAATCCGTCAACAACATCACGTTCTACTAGCAAGTACATAGATGTAAACCATGTGCTCCAAGTTTCGCCTATTACACCAAATCCGTTGGCCTCAAGTATCGTAAAATCAGGCCAGTCAGCACCTTGAACAAATTGTTTTTGTTTAAGCTCATCAAGGGAGGTTGCGCGCTGAAACTCGGTTTGCTTAGCAGGGTTGACCACAAAAACGCGATGCCCAGAATAGCCTCTAAGAAGTGGTAAACGCACAGGTATGAGTTTTTCTTCTCGCGACTGGCTTGTAACGCTCCACATAACATCCGCTTTGCCATTGAGTAGAGTGCGCATTTGCCTGCTCTGCGACATGGGCTGTGGATGCAATTTTAGTGTGGTATCTCCGTATTCAGGGGTTACGTCAAGTGCTCTTTTTAATACCGTTATTTGGTATTCCCCGTAAGTATCATCAGCGAACGCGCGGGTTAGGACTACTGTATTAGCAGCCGACGAAGATGCGATAGCCGCGTTAGTTAAAGCAGTGCTTGCAGCGATGCTTAGTAGTAAAAATGCTTTGATGGCGATATTCATTATTATTTTTTTATTTTTTTATTTGTTTTATTTGGGTACTGGCAACTAAGTTCGAGTTGTATAAATTTAGAGCAGATAGACATTATCTTATGTTTTTGCAAAAGTCATGGTTTGATGCAGAAAAACTGTGCATTTTTTCACGGTAGGGGGTTCGCATTTGCTATAAAATCTGTATAATTCGCGCCCTGCCCAGTTACGCCCACCTTTGGGAAGGTGGAAGAATCAGCAGACTCGAAGGGGTCTACGAGTTGATTTTATGGTGATTTCTGGTGTTCAGAAATCAGTAACGACGATATTATTCGGGTGATATTTAAATGAAAACTTTTGTTGCAAAGCCAGAAACGGTACAACGTGACTGGTACGTGGTAGACGCCACAGACAAAACTCTAGGCCGTTTGGCTTCAGAAATCGCATTGCGCCTTCGCGGCAAGCACAAGCCAGAGTACACGCCTCACGTGGACACTGGTGACTACATTATTGTTGTTAATGCTGACAAAATTACGGTTACTGGCCGTAAAGCATTGAACAAAATGTACTATGCGCACAGCGGCTATCCAGGTGGTCTAAAAGAAACGAACTTTGAAAAACTGCTAGCTTTCAAACCAGAAATGGTTATCGAAAAAGCAGTTAAAGGAATGCTGCCAAAAGGTCCTCTAGGCCGTGCAATGTTCCGCAAAATGAAAGTTTACGCTGGTGCAGAGCACAATCATGCAGCACAGCAACCACAAGTTTTGGACATCTAAGGGGAAATCGACATGGCAGATACTCAATACTACGGCACCGGCCGCCGCAAAAGTTCTACCGCTCGTGTTTTCCTGCGTCCAGGCACAGGTAGCATTCAGGTAAACAAACGTGCTCTTGACGAGTACTTTGGTCGCGAAACAGAGTGTATGGTTGTTCGTCAACCACTAGAGCTTGTAGAAATGCTAGAAAAGTTCGACCTATACGTCACTGTAAAAGGTGGTGGTTCAAATGGTCAAGCTGGCGCAATTCGCCACGGCATCACTCGTGCTCTTATGGAGTATGATGAAGCGCTACGTCCAGCACTTCGTAAAGCTGGCTTCGTTACACGTGACGCTCGTCAGGTTGAACGTAAGAAAGTGGGTCTACACAAAGCGCGTAAGCGTCCACAGTTCTCAAAACGTTAATCGACGTTTTTTGTATTGCAAAAGCCCGGCTATGCCGGGTTTTTTATTGCTCGACAAAAAGTGCTTTAAACACTGCCCAAGATAAAAAAGGTTTAATTTCATTCTGTTTTCAACCTCAAAGGTAACCAATGCTCTGATTTTAGGCGACTATGAGACGTCTTACTTAAGAAAACGGAGAATTAAATTTATGTCTAAATTCCAGTAAAACCTTGTGTTTATAAGGGCTTTTCTTTTATCATTTGCAGTCGAAAAATTTAATAACTTTCGTGGTTTCGCCAATCAGTTGCTAAAAACTGTGCTTTCGCTATCACGACAAGCCATATGATGCGGTAATACAGGCGAGATAAAACCAGTATAAGCCTGTAAGATGGCATCATAATTATCCAAACCTGGAGAAATGTGGATGAGCAATGTATCTGTAGATGCAACAAAGTCTGCACAAAACGAAAATCAGCCTGAAAACAACACTCGTCGTCGGTTTTTGACCGTTGCCACGTCGGTTGTTGGTGGTGTAGGTGTCGTTGGTGCTGCAGTGCCTTTTATTGCGTCCTGGAATCCGAGTGCCAAAGCGAAAGCTGCTGGTGCTGACGTTGAAGTTGATATCAGCGGGATTGAGCCTGGACAGTTAGTACGTGTTATGTGGCGAAGCAAGCCTGTATGGATTGTACGCCGTACCCCTGAGCTATTAGAGGCGCTAGGTGGGCACGAAGATCAGCTTAAGGATCCAAACTCAGAAGCAGAGCAGCAGCCAGCGTTTGCGCAAAACCGCTTCCGCTCGTTGAAAGAAGAGTACCTAATATTAGTAGGTATTTGTACTCACCTTGGATGCTCTCCACAGCATCTAAAAGATGGTGCGTTTGCAGAGTACGTTGAAGGTGTACCTGAAGGCTTCTTCTGCCCGTGCCACGGTTCTAAGTTTGATATGGCAGGACGTGTATTTCAAAACGTACCGGCACCATTAAACCTAGTAGTGCCGCCTTATCAGTTCGTTGATGATACAAATGTCATCATTGGTTCAGAAGCGGAGGCTTAATGATATGAATGCTTTTCTAGGTTGGATTGAAGACCGTCTCCCAGTGGGACGCGTTGCAAATATGCACGCCATTCAATACCCAGCGCCAAAGAACATGAATTTTTGGTATGTGTTCGGGTTTTTAGCAACAATTGTTTTGGTAAACCAAATAATTACTGGTATTTGGCTAACCATGAATTTTGTACCATCAGCAGAGGGCGCTTTCGCTTCTGTTGAATACATCATGCGCGAAATCGACTACGGTTGGGTCATTCGTTACATGCACAGTACAGGCGCGTCGGCGTTCTTTATTGTTGTGTATATGCACATGTTCCGCGGCATGATTTATGGTTCTTATCAAAAGCCTCGTGAGCTTTTATGGGTGTTCGGTATGTTTATCTACCTAGCACTTATGGCTGAGGCTTTCATGGGCTACGTGCTACCATGGGGACAGATGTCTTACTGGGGGGCGCAGGTTATCGTTTCACTATTTGGTGCTATTCCGGTAGTAGGTCCAGACTTGGTAATATGGCTACAGGGTGACTACGTTATTTCTGGTGCTACGCTTAACCGTTTCTTCGCACTACACGTAATTGCATTGCCATTAGTTATCGTAATTCTTGTATTTCTTCATATCATTGCACTTCACGAAGTGGGCTCAAACAACCCTGACGGTGTGGCAATTAAGCACAAGAAGGGCTCGTTGCCAGAGTCTGAAAAGACTAAGTATGAAATCCACGAGTACTACACAAGCAAGTATGATATTGCTGACGACGTATTGCCGTTCTTCCCGCACATTGTTCTCAAAGACCTTGTGGCGTTCTGTGTGTTCCTAGCATTGTTTACATACGTTTTATTCTTTGCACCAGAAATGGGTGGTAAGTTCTTGGAGCATCCAAACTTTGAAATTGCTAACCCGCTGAAGACACCTGAGCACATTTTCCCTGTTTGGTACTTCACTCCGTTCTACGCAATTCTGAAAGCTGTTCCAGACAAGCTATTCGGTGTACTTGCCATGTTTGGTGCTATTGCAGCATTATTCGCAATGCCTTGGGTAGACAGAGGTCGCGTTAAATCATGGCGCTATCGCTGTGGCCTTCACAAAGTGAACCTGATTGTATTTGCAATTGTGTTCATCTTCTTGGGCTACCTAGGTGGTACACCACAAGAGAACTGGAAAATTATTGCATCTCAAGTAGCAACCGTTATGTACTTTGGTTTCTTCATTGCATTGTTCTTGTACAGCAAAAACGAAAATACCAAACCTGTGCCAGAGAGGATTCCTAAATGAAAAAGATGATGTGCTTTTTAGCATTTTTCCTACCTGGTGTTGCGTTAGCAGCAGGTGGGAATGTGCACCTAGACGAAGCGCCGATTGATTTGTCAGATAAGGCGTCGTTGCAGCGCGGTGCACAGTTGTTCATGAACTTTTGTTCAGGCTGTCACTCAATGAAATATCAACGCTATCAGCGTTCGTTTAACGATTTAGGTATTCCTGATGAGCTTGGCGAAGAGTATCTGCAGTTCACGGGTGATAAAGTTTCAGACTATATGACTCGCGCTATGCCTGAAGATGCTTCAGCCCAATGGTTCGGTGCGGCTCCGCCCGATCTTACTCTTGTAGCACGTGTTCGTGGTGAAGACTGGATTTACACGTACTTGCGCTCTTTTTATGTTGACGAAAGTCGTCCATTCGGTGTGAACAACACCGTGTTCCCTGAAGTGGGTATGCCGCATGTGCTCCAGCCTCTTCAAGGTACGCCAACGCGTACCTACGAGGAGCAGATGGTTGATGGTGAAATGGTAAAACGCTATGTAGGTATTAAGTCAGACGGCACAGGTTCAATGTCTCCTGATGAATACGACCAAGCAGTTGCCGATATCGTGAACTTCTTAGAGTACACCGGTGAGCCATCTAAACTTGAGTCACACAAGATTGGTAAGTGGGTATTAATCTTCATTGCCGTATTGTTTGTATTTGTGTACTTACTTAAGAAAGAATACTGGCGAGAAGTGCACTAATCGCACAGTTTTATGTATAATACCAAAAGGGGGCATCTCGCCCCCTTTTTTGGCATTTGTAATTCGCTCATGTTAACAGTGAGCTTTAACTTGTTTCTCGACGGAGGAAATTGAATGGCCGTAGCCGCGAATAAACGTTCTATTATGACGTTGTTCTCTGACACAATTGATATTTATAGCCACCAGGTTCGTATTGTGTTGGCAGAAAAAGGTGTGGGTGTTGAGATCAGCTACACAGATCCTAGTAACTTGTCTGAAGATCTGTTGGAGTTAAACCCATACGGTACGGTACCAACTCTTGTTGATCGTGAACTCGTACTTTACAAGTCTCACATCATCATGGAATACCTTGATGAGCGCTTTCCGCATCCACCATTGATGCCTGTTTACCCAGTTTCACGCGGTACAAGCCGATTGATGATGCACCGTATAGAGCAAGACTGGTATTCACTTGCAGCTCGGGTTTTCCGAGGTGAAGGTGACGTGGAAGCTTCTCGCAATGAACTTCGCGAAGCCATACTTTCTTTGGCACCGGTTTTTGCTGAAATGCCTTACTTCATGAGCGAAGAGTTTAGCCTTGTAGACTGCTATCTAGCACCACTATTGTGGCGTTTACCTGCTCTTGGCATTGAGCTAAATGGCGCAGGAAGTAAAGAAATCAACACATACATGAACCGTATCTTCTCTCGTAGCTCGTTCAAAGCATCACTGACTGATCAAGAGCGTGAGATCCACAATCCATTATGACATCTATGACGTCAAACCAGCCCTATCTGCTTAGGGCTTTTTATGAATGGATAGTAGATAACGATATGACACCCTACGTTGTGGTAGACGCAACTAACGAGTTAGTTGAGGTACCGCAAGAGTTTGTCAAAGATGGACAAATTGTTCTGAATGTTTCGCCGAGTGCATGCGTAGGTTTTAACCTCGATGTAAACGGTTTATCGTTTCAGGCACGTTTTGGTGGGCAACCTCGTCGTTTAAGCATGCCTTGTGAGGCTGTCATAGCCATATACGCACGTGAAAATGGCGCAGGTACAGTGTTCGCTACAGAGGAAGACATAGCGCGTTCAGACGCGCCCGAGTCTGAATCTACCGAAGTTCAGCAAACAGGGCCAACATCGTTAAGCGACGCTGACGATGTAGGTGCTAGTGATGCACCTGTACCGCCAAAGAAAGGTAAGCCTACGCTTAAAGTTATTAAGTAATCCTTACTAAAAGATTAGGATTAAATATTCAAAAAACCGCTGTATTTTCAATACAGCGGTTTTTTTGTGTCGCTAAACACTGCGCTAAATACCAAGCAAAATACTGAGCGAAAAAGACGGCTACAAACCGGCGCAAATAAAAAGGGCTATTTGCATTCTAAGGTTGGAAATTGAAAATTATGTAAAATGGCGGAAATTCCGTTTTGTGCAAAACTTGGTTGGGAATTTGTTGGTTAGCCAAGGGCAGTTAAAGACAAATTGCGGACCATCAAGATGTGAATATCAGATGTCCTATTTTTTGCCAATATCATACGGTGGATACCGGTTAACGTATCTTCGATTCAAATTCGAAGCAAACGCTTAAAAGCTAGGTCTTCGCATAGCATATAGACTGCCCGAAGTCATTATTGTAAAAGCAAGTTTAATGCTGTTTACAGGGCCGTATCGACATTAGCAATCTGTCTTTTTAATACCGCAACTACTAATAAATATGTTCAACAAAGAGGTTCGAATAAATCTATCATTGAGTATTCCTTTCTAGAAAGCTGTAACAACAAAAGCCCGCAAAAATGCCTTAAGAAAAGTATTAAAATTCAGATATGATAAGTATTTACATTGATGTTGAATCTGAATTTACTATGACACCAATTGACGGCCAACATTTTGATGAGCTAACAGCATTAATTGCTGTAGCGTCTAATGGCTCATTTGTAGCTGCGGGGAAATGTCTTGGCAGGCATTCTACAATAATTTCCAAGCGGATCGCTTCATTGGAACAGCGCTTAGGTGTGCGTTTGGTTGAACGTACAACACGTCAAGTCCAACTGACTGATGCTGCTAAACTCCTTGCTGACAAGTATAGAGTGGCAACTGATCTTATAATTGAAGCTCAGGATGAGGTAGTTAAAGAGGCCGCAGAGCTAAGCGGAAGGATTAAACTCGCATTTCCGGCCACAATGGGGCGTTTATGGTTAGCGCAACAAATACCCAGTTTTATGAGTATGTATCCTTTACTCGTCGAAAGTAATATGGATGGCGTTCACTGCATGCCCTGAGTATTCGTTATGAGTAAAGTAACTCATTACATCGAAGGTAAAGCGGTAATCATCTAATGACTTACGTACAATGTTCGTATGCAATGAGCACATAACCTAATACTGTTCAACCAGCTTTTCACTTTGGTCAATTCCTGTAACCGTGTGTCCCATATGAATTAACTCTAGACTGGCCGTTAAGCCAAACTTGCCAAGCCCAATTACACTAAAGTGCGACATTAATTAGCCTCCGGTTTGTCAACCGCTATTCGGTAGCCTTGTTTAGGCATTGTCTCTATTAAATCTTTCTCAAACGGATCTATCTTCTTTCTTAGCTGCCTTACAAGAATCCGGATGTAGTGGGTATCTTCACTGTGATGCAGACCCCATATTCTTCTCAACAATTCCTGCTGACTAATAAATGCCCCAGGATGTTTTGTAAGCTCATCAATAAGCTGAACTTCTTTTGGGGCGAGCACTATACTCTCGCCTTCAATGCGAAGACGCCGCTCGGTAATATCCAACTCAATCTTGCCAATCTTGCGTGTGGGCATTGTAGGCTCAACCACAGGATTGAAGTCTCTCAGTAGCACTTTTACACGGATTACAAGTCAGTTGCTCGGTGGTGAAAAGGTTTTGAATATACGGGTCTGTAGTGGCGTTTATATGTTGAAACACAATAAAATGCACCAGTTACTTTTAATCAATTACAGTAATGAAATTTTTGTTTTAGTTGTACTTAACTTGATGATTTATCTGTAGTTGACGGTAAAACCCAATCACCTAATTATGTCTTTATACTAAGGCTCATTCAATTGTATATGCTGTTAATTTAACTGGTTGATGAGTGTTTGGTTGTTTTACAGTGTTGCATCATTTGAATTTGTTTAATTTATCATCATATTGAAATTGTGCGACATTTTTAATGTGGCATGGAGTTTGCTTAATCTCAAAGTGCAAATAAAATACTACTTTAACTATTACCTACCAATAATAATGGTAAGGGATTAAAGGAATATCACATGAAATTTAAATTTTTTAATGCATTTTTAGCTAGCTTAATATTATTAGCCAGCAATTTGGCTAATGCCGGGATCATATATGACAATGGTCCGTCAGGAAATGCTGATGGTTGGAATTTCGGTAACCCATCATCGGCTGATGATTTTTTATTGACTTCTGATGCAATAATAAATGGAGTCACTTTTTGGGCATATTCTAACGATGTTTCTAATTTAGCTAATATAGGCTGGGGGATTGCCGAAGATTCAGGGAATACTCCTGGTAGCTATATAGCTACAGGTTTAGCAGCAAGTACATCTGTTGTGGACACTGGCTTTAATATATCTAGTCTTGACATATTTCAAGTGGACTTCTCCTTTTCCGGTGTGTCTTTAAGTGCTAACACAAGTTATTGGTTGGCCTTAGATTCAGGAGTGCTCGGTACAAATAACACCAGCGGATTCAGCGGTTGGCTGTGGACTAATGAGAGCGTAAAAGGAAGTAGCAGTGTTTACGGTGGTCCTACTAACTGGAATGTACCCAATGGTGCTGATAATGCGTTTCAACTACATGCTTCAGTAGACGTACCAGAGCCATCTACACTTGCTATTTTTGCATTAGGAATGATTGGTTTAGCATCATGTCGATTTAAGAAACAATTTTAATATAGTTTTTAAAACTTTATTATATAAAACACTGGTTGTAGTAATCAGTGTTTTTTTGTTTTTGGTGATTGGTAACTTAGGTCTGAGCTATCCCCACGAATAGTAAAATAAAGTCAAAGAGTTAGGGAACATTCATGGCATTTGGTGATCAGATCTTTCGCCAAAAAAAACCAACACAGAAAACACCATGAATGCACGCTCTATATTGAACAATCTTGTCTCTTTTGTCAGCCATAAAATGCATAAAACCCGCAAACAGGCCGTTGTCGCCTGTGTGCGAAGCTTGATTGAGAGCGGTTCGGCCACTGTGACCAGTATGGGGCGCGGTATCCGTTCCAATGCCTATGAGAAACACCGTATTAAGCGGGCTGACCGGCTGTTATCTAATGGTCACCTCCAGCGTGAAGTACCGTTTATCTATGCAATGATTTGCCGGTTATTTTGTACCTGTAAACATCCTGTCATTGCCGTTGACTGGTCAGATTTGGATAAGTGCAAAAAGCACTTTTTACTTCGCGCCGCAATTGTCGTTAAAGGGCGGCCTATTACCCTTTATCAGGAAGTGCATGATAGAAAAGCCAGTGCAAAAGCGACTACACATAGAGACTTTTTAGAGATATTGCACACGCTCTTACCGGATACCTGCCAGCCCATTATTGTCACTGATGCGGGCTACAAATCGCCGTGGTTTCGTGAAGTGCAGGCATTGAGATGGCATATTGTCGGACGTGTGCGAAAGCCACATTTATATTCGCTGGATGGCGGTAATGAATGGCAATCTATCGCTGAGCTTTATCTAAAGGCTACAACACGGCCCAAGCGATTTGATAACGCGCTTATCGTCAAGTCACGACCTTTTGCCTGTACCTTGGTGTTGGTTAAAGAGAAAGCGAAAGGTCGACGAGCGTTTAATGCCAATGGCTCGCGCCAACGGGATACCAATTCATTGAAATATGCTGATGGCGCAAGAGATCCGTGGCTACTGGCGACGTCATTGCCCTACCATCGTCACTTATCTAAACAAGTCATCGATATTTATCGCCAGCGCATGCAAATAGAAGAAGGCTTTCGGGATATGAAAAGCACGCGCTTTGGTCTGGGGTATGAAAATAATCGCAGCACAACCAAGACACGCATTACTGTTCTGGTCTTGCTTACCACACTGGCTTCGTTAGTGGCTGTACTGTTGGGCATGCTATTAGTTGTCAGTAACAAGCATCGACGCTTTCAGGCAAATACCGAAACAAAATCCGTACTATCCTTTCACTTTCTTGGCTTGAGAGCTTTTAACACCTCAATGCGATTTACCCTGCATCAGTGGAAAAAGACGATCCGCTGGCTTGATGAACTCACCGCTGAAGCTTGCATGAGCAAGATTACATGCTAAATTCGTGGGGATCCCTCAGAACTTAGGTGGTTTCATCACTAAAGGATACTTAATCCTTTGTTATCACTTGAATTCAGTGAATTAATTTCAAAATAGCACCACTCACCAACACTACTTGATAAAAAATAATCATTTTTCACCGTAAATACCGATGAATTTTTTAATTTTAAGGTGTGAAATGAAACTTATTGAATTGAAACCATTTGGTTCTATAAAACCAATTAAACCTAAGAAATGTCGTAAACCGATAAAACCAAAGAAACCACTCGAATATAAGAAAAATTAACGCTACGTACTACCCATTGTGTCAGTTGTATTTAAGGCTAGTTGCACGTGTGTCAAATGGGTGGTTTTCAAACGTCAGTGAAGTAGTTGTCGTCAAGATAGGCAATTGAACTGGTCTTTGGTACTGAAATCCGCAATGAGATATGTGAAAGCCCTGACCTCAACATTTTGCATGTTCAAGTGATGGTATGTTTTTGTGCTTCATGCGCCAAAATCGAAGTCGTGTTGAATGATATAGTCGCTGGATGTGGCAAAGTCCGGGGGAGCTCTAAGTGGCGGCATAAGAGAGTCGTTGTCAGCTTCCGTCAAATTTTGCTTGTCCAAATATGACAAGATTTTATTGATAACGCTGACGTCGGTTATGCAAGCAATGATCTTTACGTTAAATTTTTCGCAAACCTCGCATTGGGTAATGTCGATGTTGAATACGCGTTTCAGTCTTTGCGCCGGTGACCGGGTTACCAAGACATATTGCGGGAATGATACGGCTTTTCTGAATCTTTCAGGTGTTCTGCTAAACGAGGACTATTCTTACCACGTTGTGAAGCAGTCACCTCGGCACGAACTATAGCATTGGGAGCAAATACCCCATAAAACCTCGTGAGGTTAAGTCGAGGTGGTGGTATCAAAGCAACGAGTTTGCCGAGAAAATCCCGTGGAGAGAAGAACACGAGGGTCGTTCCGTCATTGTAAGGGGTCTTTAGTTTATACCTCACCTTACCTGAATCTGTAAGATTCAATCGTTGTTCACTTATGGCTGGTCTTGAGATGTATCTGCACAGGCGTTCCAATTTATCGGTTTGGTGACCGTCTGCGAATACGCCAGCATGTAAACTGAAACCGCCTATCTGGGCTAATTGTCCGTAGTGTTGTTTGTCTTTGGCGGGCAAGGTTTGTAAGGTAAATACTTTTTTGCCCATATCTGGCCCCAAGCAATACGATAACTAACCGAGGCCGCTTGCAAGGGCAATAAGCTATTTTCATCATCCATGGGAAAATCGAGAAAAGCATTGTCCATATCACGCTGAATGAGCCCGGCCTTCTCTAAATAGGCCGCAATGCGGTGGCTGATGTTGTCAACTATCTGTTCCATATCGCTATGGCTCGGCGCTTTGACGAGTTTGAATTTGGTTTGCCCTCGCTCTTCTGTAATAACGCCCTCGAGGAAGAGCATATGGAAGTGTATATTCAAGTTTAGCGCACTTCCAAAACGCTGAATGTACGTTACTGCACCCGTCTTGGCTTGCTTTTTCAAGTAACCTGTTCGATGGATGATGTCAGTTGAAATCGTGCGATGGATGATTTGCATGACTTTGCTGAGCTCTTTGGGATATCTGGCAAGTAGCAGCCTCAATGGGATAGGTAGACTCAACACCCACTGACGTATGGGATAGCCGTTAAGAACGTCGTCAACCAGTAACTTCGCACTCTCTGCTATCCGTCTTGCCCCGCAAATAGGGCAGAAGCCCCTACGTTTGCAACTGAACGCGACCAGCTTCTCATGTTTGCAGTCGTCACACACGACTCTGAGAAATCCATGCTCAAACCGACCACACTTTAGAAATTCTGCAAACTCTTTATCTACATGAAGTAGCAATGTCTTTCCTTGATGGGAAAGGTACTCCAGAAAATCTGGATAATATTGCTCAACCAATTGGTATAGCAATGTTTGCTCTGGCCGATGTCGTTTATAGGTATGCATGTTAATGGCTAACAATGGCGTCCTTGCCAGGGATTGATAGCCCAGATTGCAGATAGTTTTGTTGTTAGTCTACTGGTCTTTGAGATGGAAAGTTCATTGCTCCAAGGTCCGCTTCACGTACAATGCCGCCCCTCATACTTTAGATTCCAACCAGCAGCGCTTCCTCATTACTTTGACAGAAAAGCTGATTTCCAACCTTAGAATGCAAATAGCCATAAAAAGTTACCTTTTGGGCAGCAGTTTAATTTCACCAAATACATCAGCATCAATATATCCGCGATTTTTATCACCTTTTACAGGTTGTATTTCATGTGAACCCATAAAGTGCTCGCGCATTTCACTACCATCGTTGTCGCAGTAGGCCAGCATAAACCCAATAACTTGTTTTTCGCTCAGAGTAAGAGGGACATTTTCACCGTTTTCTTGATAGCTATTTGAATAGAGCTTTATCGCTACTTCCCAGGTAATGTCAAACGGCGCTTGCACAGATCGCTGCCATCGACTAATTAAGTGTTCGGTGTAAAGATGAGCCTGTTTGTCAGGCCCATAATCGGCCGCTTGGTTATCTAGACCAATATGGTATGCAAAGGCAGTGTGGTTAAACTGATGATTGCCACCCGAAGCGTCGCTGTCTATGAACACTTCAAGAGCATCGTCGTCCCAATATTTCACTGTTGGGTTAGGGTGGGTATCAACGAGCACATCATCACTAATATTTGCCTGCAAATACAGAAAGTTCTCATCCCATAATAAACGATAGCGCCCGTTAAAATCTGTCTCTGAAGAGGGAAGACTTCCATCCATTAAATAGGGCATAGGATGCCAAGTTGCATTGTTCCAGGCGCTCTCAGAGACGCCATCGATATGAATAGGTGTTGACGTGTAATTAACACCGGTAGCCATAAGCGACTGTGTAAAGAGCAAGCAAACAGTGAATAATGTTTCCTTCATAAATATCTCCATGCGAAACAGATGGGGGAGGCGATTGGCGTTTAAATAGGGCGGCTAGATTAAAAACAGGGTTGCGGTGCCCAAGAATGCAAAGATACCCACGACATCTGTAATGGTTGTTAAAATGACGCTTCCGGCGAGAGCGGGGTCTATCTTCAAGCGCTTCATTACCAATGGTAAAGTAGCACCAGCGAGTGCGGCGGCTATCATGTTAACGAGCATAGCAAACGCAATAATAACCCCAAGCATGTAATCTTGTTTCCACAGAGCAATTACTGAAGCTATCAGCACGGCCCAAATAACGCCGTTGAGCACACCAATGGCAATTTCTTTGCTTATTAACCAGCGAGAGTTACTGGCGTTTACATGGCCAAGGGCCATACCGCGTATTACTAGCGTTAGGGTTTGGTTTCCTGCCACGCCCCCCATACTGGGCACAATGGTATTGAGTATGGCTAAAACTGCTAAGGCGCTTAGTGTTGCTTCGAAGAGGTCGCTCACCATGGCAGCCAAAAGTGCTGTGGCTAAATTTACCGCTAACCATACCGAACGTCTTTTTGTACTTTGCATAACAGGGGCAAAGGTATCTTCGTCGTCGTCAAGACCGGCCATGCTCATCATAGAGTGCTCTGCGTCTTCACGAATAATATCAACAACGTCATCAATGGTTATACGTCCCACTAGACGATTTTTTTCGTCAACAACGGGGGCTGAAAGCCAATTGTAGCGTTCGAATAAACTCGCTACTTCATCATCTGGCATGTTGACTGGAATAGCTTCTGATTCCTCATCCATGACGTCCGATACTTTGTCGCTGGTATCGGCGGTTAATAGCCGAGTAACCGGGACAATACCCACCAGATTATCGGTTCGATTAACCACGTAAAAGGTATCGGTATTTTCTGGAAGCTCCCCTTTCAGGCGAATATACCTGAGTACAACGTCAATGGTGACATCTGGGCGCAACGTAATGGTGTCGGTGTTCATAATGAACCCGGCGGTCTCTTCACCGTAAGACAACGCTTGCTCGGCTCGCAAACGGTCTTGAGCGTCCATTGAGTCAAGAATGTCGAGCAAAACGGTTTCAGGTAAGCTACTGAGCGTCTCTGCTAAATCATCGGTGTCCATTTCCTCAAGCGCATCAACCACATTGGCCGGCAGCATTTTTGTGATTATGCCATTACGCACATCATCGGAGAGTTCTTCTATTATGTCGCCGTGAAAATCGCTATCGATTAACTCCCAAAGTTCGTCGCGGGTACGACTAGGGCTAGACTCGAGAATATGGGCAACATCGGAAGGGGGAAGCTCTAATAGTAGCTTTCTTACAGACACGAACTGACCGTTGCTTAATGCGTTGTTAAGCGTTCTCAGCTGAGTTTGTACATATTTAGAAACGAGAGCTTCTGCCATGAAGAGCAATTCCTAACTTACTAGATGCCCGAAGAAAACCTAATTTGGTGGCTACACAGAGACTATGTTGCGTGTTAATAGAATAGCGTACTTACCCTGTTGGTGTCATGACAAATACGTTGATTTGAAATACGTTTTTACGCGCTTGACGATAATAACAGCAGCTGTGAAAATTTAAGCAAGAAAAGCACAAAGCAGGCAAGTGTTATTCGTCTTCGTTAAATCGACCCTCTATGAGCTTTTCAATGGCCGCCAGAGCGGCTTCAGCGTCATTGCCCTCAACAATCACGTTTACCTGCTCACCCTGATGGCTTTCTAGCATCATAAGGCCAAGTACGCTGCTAGCATCGGCTTGTTTGTCACCTTTTTCGAGAATGATTTTTGCGTCAAATTGATTTGCTAATTGTACCAATTGAGTTGCTGCTCTTGCATGCAGACCAAGTTTATTGACGATTGTTAGCGTTTTTTCGATAGTCACAGTTTGTCTAGCTCTCTACTTAATGCGCAGGTTGTTAATTTAATTCTCTATGACGTATTTGCACGTCGGGATGAATTTCGCTGAATGTTTTTGACAACGTCTGAGCAATATAAACCGAACGGTGCTGACCGCCGGTGCAGCCTATAGCAACCGTGACATAGCTTCGGTTGTTTCTTTCCAGGTGAGGAAGCCAAGTGGTAATTAAATTTTGTATTTGCCATACAAACTTGGTTACAACGGGTTGTGAGCCAAGGAATACCTCTACCGGAGCATCGACACCGGTTAGGTGCCGAAGATCTGGCTCCCAATGAGGATTGGGAAGGAAACGAGCATCAAACACATAGTCGGCGTCTTTAGGAATACCGTGTTTAAATCCAAAAGACTCGAATACCAGAACGAGACGGGAGCTCTTCTTCCCTAAAATACGCTCGCGAATAATTTCAGCAAGCTGGTGAATAGTTAATTTATCAGTGTCTAAATACAGATCTGCGCGCTCAACAATTGGTGCAAGTAAGTTAGATTCTGCCTTTATAGCTTCCGACAGTGACTTGTTGAGTTTAGCGAGAGGGTGCAGTCGACGGGTTTCGCTAAAACGCTTCACCAGCACATCGTCACTGGCATCAATATAAACGATGGTCATAGACCAGGAAGAGGGCAGGTAGTCTAAAATTTCTACCAAATCGTTAGGGTTTTTAGGCAGGTTTCGCACATCTATGCTTACGGCTACCTGATCATATTCGTCTACTACCGTGTGAGTAAGGGTAGGTAGCAAGTTTACGGGAATATTATCTACGCAGTAATAACCCAAATCTTCTAGGGCCCTAAGCGCAACTGACTTCCCTGAGCCAGAACGACCACTGATAACAATCAGCTTCACCGATAATTCTCCCTAAAATTTTTTTATGTGCCAAAAACTAATTCAAAAACGATTTTTCAATTAAGCGCATATTCCAGAAAAGAGCAGCAACAAAGAGCGCGATGCTTCTCTGTGCTTTTCTGTGCTGCGTCCAATTTATACGCCAAGAGCAGAGATAATATCTTCGTTCGTTTTGGCTCTGCGTATGGCTTTTACCGTATCTTTATCGCTAAGTTTACCTGCAACAGTAGCCAGCGTTTGCAAATGGCCTTGAGTTTGTTCTTCAGGTACCAGTAACGCAAAAAATATGTCGACAGGCTTTTCATCAAGGGCATCGAAGTTGATTGCTGGGATACAGGTTACAACAATCGCCATTACTTGCTCTAATCCTGCCAAGCGGCCATGTGGAAGCGCAATGCCGTTGCCTATTCCTGTACTGCCTACTCGCTCCCGAGCCAGTAAACTGTTTAGCACAGTGACTTGATCTATGTTTTCATCACCTTGCGCTGCTATATCAGAAATAATTTCTAAAATTCGTTTCTTACTATTGCACTGAACCGCACACTCGGTGCGGTCCAGGCTTACGATGGCTTTAATGTCCATGCTTAATTATCTATTAATGTTTTTTCAGTTTTTCCTTATGCTTGATTACCTGCCGGTCGAGTTTATCCACCATGCTGTCAATCGCTGCATACATATCGGTATTTTCTGAGGATGCAAACACTTCAGCACCGCTAAGGTGCATAGTGGCTTCGGCTTTTTGATTTATTTTTTCTACGTTGAGGATGACATGGACATTAGAAATGTGATCAAAGTGACGCTCAAGTTTGCTGAACTTCGTATCGACATAATTACGCAAAGAGTCGGTGATTTCGACATGATGACCAGTTAGGTTGATTTGCATATTTCGTCTTCCTTTTAATATAGCGCCTTTAAATAAGGCTTTTGCGTTGGTTAGACGGGGGTATCGATAAAGACTCCCGGTATTTTGCTATTGTCCGCCGAGCGACTTTTATGCCTTGCTCTGCCAACAATAAAGCAATCTTGCTATCGCTTAATGGTTTGCTAGGCGTTTCTGCTGCAACCAGTTTCTTAATTAACGCACGGATAGCGGTAGATGAACACTCGCCGCCTGATTCCGTTGCCACGTGGCTGGAGAAAAAATATTTTAACTCGTAAATTCCTCGTGGAGTATGCATGTATTTTTGAGTAGTAACCCGTGAAATCGTCGATTCATGCATGTCTACCATTTCTGCGACATCATTGAGAACCATTGGTTTCATCATTTCGGGGCCGTGCTCAAAAAATCCCATTTGTTGCTGAACAATACAGTTAGCCACTTTCATTAATGTATCGTTTCTCGACTCTAAGCTTTTTATAAACCATTTGGCTTCTTGCATATGAGAGCGTATGAACTGTGAATCGCTACTATTTTTCGCTTTTCTACTCATCGCTGCATACTGCTGGTTTACACCCAGTTTAGGTAAGCTGTCTGGATTCAGTTCTACAGTCCAGCGACCGTTTTTCTTTGCTACCGATACATCGGGGATAACATACTCAGGCTCTTTAGTAACTAAAGCACTACCTGGGCGAGGATTCAAGGTTTGAAGCAAACGCATTGCCTCGCGAAGCTCGTCTTCTTTCAAACGACTCTTACGCATTAAGGTTCTGTAGTCTTTGCTGCTAAGCAAATCCGAATAGTCCTCTATCAGTCTTTTTGCCTCTTCCAACCAAGGGGTATCGTCGGCAAACTGACGAAGTTGAACCATCAGACACTCCTGTGGAGTGCGCGAGCCAGAGCCAATGGGGTCAAACATTTGAATACGTTTTAGCACGCACTCCACTTCGTCTAACTCTATCTCTTCTTCAACATTTTCGGTTTCAATATCTTCAAAATTAACGGCTTCTAATATTTCGTCTAACGTTGCCGTGAGATAACCCGACTCATCAATGGAGTCAATAATAGCAATGGCAATCGCTCTGTCAGTGTCAGAAAAAGGAGTGAGGCGCATTTGCCATAATAAATGGGCTTGAATATCTTCTGTGGTTTCACCCTGGAAAATTTGGTCATCATCGTTGTTTGATGGACCGGGAGCAGGTGCAGAGGAGGCAGAATAATATTCGTCCCATGTGCTATCGATGGGCAATTCATCAGGAAGGTCGTTTTTTTCAAGGGCATCACCAGACTCGATAGTGTCGCTAGACGCAGAAGCAGTGGCTTC
This sequence comes from Alteromonas sp. MB-3u-76, assembly GCF_002831605.1. Taxonomy (NCBI): domain Bacteria; kingdom Pseudomonadati; phylum Pseudomonadota; class Gammaproteobacteria; order Alteromonadales; family Alteromonadaceae; genus Alteromonas; species Alteromonas sp. MB-3u-76. The sequence goes on from NZ_CP025115.1 coordinate 845,267, forward strand.
GCTAGCGCTATCATCGTTGTCGATGTTGTTTTTTTCAGCTTGAGGCTCGTCGTTACCTTCTTCAATTTCTAAAAGAGGGTTTGAGTCTAACGCCTCCTGAATCTCTTGCTGAAGGTCGAGTGTAGACAGCTGAAGCAGCTTGATAGCTTGCTGCAGCTGTGGAGTCATCGTTAGTTGTTGACTAAATTTTAACTGTAAAGATGGTTTCATCTACGTCTTATATTTATGCTCTTCAGTGAATGTACCAGAGCGCTTGAGAAAAATGACAATTAGGTTACATACAATAACTATAGCCTGAATTGTTCGCCTAGGTATACATCCCTTACTTTTTGATTACTTAAAACCTGTTCCGCGGTTCCTTGCGCAATAAGTTCGCCATGACTCACAATGTACGCTTTTTCACAGACATCCAATGTTTCTCTCACATTGTGGTCGGTGATGAGAATGCCTATTCCTCTGTCGCGAAGGTGCTGTATTATCTTCTTTATATCATTAACTGATATTGGATCAACACCAGCAAAGGGCTCGTCGAGCAAAATAAATTCGGGTTTAGCCGCAAGTGCTCTTGCTATTTCTACTCTGCGACGTTCTCCACCGGAAAGGCTCATACCCACACTATTACGTATATGGTTGATATTGAATTCATCAAGTAGTGCGTCAGCTTCTTCTTCCTGTTGCTGAGAGTTCAAATCCTTTCGGGTTTGCAAAATAGCCATGATATTTTCATGCACAGTCAGTTTTCTAAATATAGACGCTTCTTGAGGTAAATAACCAATTCCACCGCGAGCGCGTTCGTGCATGGGCTGATGCGTTAATTCTTTATCGTCTATTAATATCTGCCCTTTGTCTGACGGAACTAGACCGACAATCATATAAAACGTTGTCGTTTTTCCCGCGCCATTTGGGCCTAACAGCCCAACAATCTGCCCTGTAGAGACTGACAGACTAACATCAATCACAACTTGGCGGGATTTGTATGCCTTAGCAAGATTTTTTGCACTAAGAGTAGCCATTACTGTTGCTTGCCTTTACCGTCTTTGCTTTTGTCTGTGTCATTATCACTGCCATCATCACTATTCGAATCGTCTTTTTTGACTTTTCTAATAGACTCTGGCGTGAATACCGTGGTAACGCGACCTTTACCATCTTCTTGATTGCCGCCAGTTGCTAATAACTGTTCAGTTATCATGTCAAAGGTAATGTTATCGCCCTTTACTTGGCTGCTATCTTGCCGTAATTCAGCGTTGCCGCTCAGTGAAATAGTGCGCTTTGCAACCTCGTAACGAATCTCGTTAGCTTGTGCCGATACTGGATTTCCATCTTCTAGTTTTTGCGAGTAGCTAGCAGGTTTACCTCGCGCGACAAAAATCTCACGACCACTGCCTCCAGAGGCAATAACTTCCACTTCGTCAGCTTCAATAACTAAAGAGCCTTGGGTAATAAGTACATTGTCTTTGTACAAAGCAGTTTTATTTTTCCCATCTATAAACTGAGAGTTCGAGCCAATCTCGATAGGAAGGCTAAAGTCCTTTTCGTTGGCAAGCACTGGGCCGGCGCATAAGACAAATATAGCGCTAGTTACTAGGAGAATACGTTGTATGTACATGGTCAATAAGCTCATATTTTTGTGTACGCAGGTTTGCGTTAAATCCATTGCTTTGAATAACGTACTGCATGCCACGTATTTCTACTGGTTGGTCTGACGTCATTTGTTTACTGTCTAAATTAATTTGAATATATTCAGTGGTGATTGTTTTGACAAAGTCATCCTGGCTTTGGTTCTCAATGTTGACCTTATTTTCTAGCTGGATAAGTTCGTTATTGTAAAGTGTTCCTTCTAATGCAGTAACCACCCACGGGGAATCTGCATCGCTGCTGTACAATGTATAGCTGGGTTGCTCAAAAGAAACAAAGCCCAACTGGTCATAATGCTCCATTGATGAAGCAAACACTTTGTGATTCAGCTGACCTTCACTGTTATACAAGGTTGTGGTTAAGTTTTTTGCTTTATAGGCTGGCTTGAGGGCATCGAGCCCTTCTGAGCTGGTTAGCACAGGTTCTTCTTCCATCCATGTTGGGATATACATCAGCATGGCGAGAATAAAAAGCGCAGAAATACTCAACCCAAGGCGGTTAAAGCCGAATGCGTTCATACGCTGGCCCCAAAAATACCGTTTTCAATTCCTTTAGCTTGTAATAGTGTGTCAGATATTTCTCGAACCGCGCCAAATCCGCCGGGCAAAGTAGTGATCCAGTTAGCTTGATTTTTGACATAGGGATGAGCATCTGCCACCGCTATTTTCACTTCGGCAAGTTCGTACATACCAGTGTCGGGCATATCATCACCAACAACAGCGATATTTTCGGGCGCTAGCTCAAGCTTGTTCATTAAATGTTTCAATGCATCAAACTTGTTCTCTTCACCTTGAATAATGTGAGCTACATTTAATGCTTTCATTCTGTTTTCGACAATGGCTGAGCGCCTGCCGGTAATAACGGCAACATTAATGCCGTGGCTAACAAGCGCTTTAACTCCATAGCCATCTCGGGTGTGGAATGCCTTCAATTCTTCACCGTCGTTGCCTAGGTAAATACGGCCATCAGAAAACACCCCATCTACGTCACACACCAGCAGTTTGATGTTTGACAATGCATCGAATAACACCGATGGCATGATGGTGTAAAGCGTTTGGGTTGGCGTGGTTTCCATTTATAAAACTCCCGCTTTTAGCAGCATGTGCATATTAAATGCGCCAACCGGAGTGTGCTCATCGTCAAGCACCATTAACGCACTAATTTTAAAGCTTTCCATTACGTTCAGTGCTTCAACAGCCAGTTGGTTTGGTGTTGTGGTTTTTCCGCCTACTGTCATCACGTCACTGACCTTAGCGTCATGTAAATCGACCCGGGCATCTAGAATTCGCCTTAAATCTCCGTCGGTAAAAACGCCGGTTAGCTTGCCAGACTCATCGACAATACCGGTCATGCCGAGCCCTTTGCGGGATATTTCAAGCAGTGCCTGCGCCACTGTTGCTCCGTTACTGGTAAGCGGTATGTCATCGCCCGTAAGCATAATGTCGCTCACTTTTAGCAAGAGTTTTCTACCTAACGAGCCTCCCGGGTGTGACAACGCAAAATCATCAGAGGTAAAACCTTTTCTGTCCAACAACGCTACAGCTAGAGCGTCGCCCATTACCAGTGTAGCGGTTGTACTGCTTGTGGGAGCCAGACCGAGGGAGCAGGCTTCTTGTTCCACGCTTATATTTAACACCACATTAGCATGTTGACCTAGTGTGCTTGATTCACTGTTGGTCATTGCTATCACGTTAACACCCAGCCGTTTTACCACGGGCAGCAGATTTATTAACTCGCTGGTTTCACCAGAATTAGAAATAGCTAAAAGCACGTCGTTTTTGCTTAACATGCCCAAGTCACCGTGATTAGCTTCGCCAGGGTGCATAAAAAACGCTGGAGTACCAGTGCTTGCTAGGGTTGCAGCTATTTTGTTTCCAATATGTCCCGACTTGCCCATGCCGCAAACGACAACTTTACCCAAGCAGTTGTAAAGCATGTTACAAGCATCGATAAAACTGTCGTCTAGTCGTTGTGCTAAATCGGTAATTGCACGAGCCTCAATATCGATAACTCGTTTTGCCGAAGCAATGTAATGGTGTTGTTTATTTGTCATTATCCAAACAGCCAAAATTGATAGCCCACAAAACAGGCTAAAAGAATTGCACCGTTAGTGCGAGATATTTTACGTTTGCCGATGAGGTCGAAGCTGAATAAAAACAGTAGCAAGGTTAGCCCTAGCATCACATACATATCTCTATTGTACACATCTGGGTCTAACAAGCCGGGTGCAATAAGCCCTGGCATTCCAAGTACGGCGAGTAGATTAAATATATTCGAGCCAATGATGTTACCTAGCGCTAGATCATCTTCACCTTTAAGTACGCCGGCAATACTTGCCGCAAGCTCGGGAAGGCTGGTACCAAATGCAATAATAGTGAGTCCGATGACTAAATCAGACAATCCCATATAACGGGCAATCTCTACAGCAGAGTCAACCAAGAAGTGGGCACTTAACGGTAAAAGCACCAAGCCCAAACCAATCCACACAAGGGCAGCGGTGTTTGATACCCCTTTAGGAATTTCATCTGCCGTCTCAGCAATGAGCGGGTCTTCCTTGTCTACCTGCAGCGAAAGCCACGCCATCATCGCTAACACGAAAACGAAAAGGCCAAGTAAAATAACGCCTTCATAAGATTTGAGTTCGCCGTCGAACATAAAGGCAATGGCAATTAACGAGATCACGACCAATGCTGGCAGTTCCCGCTTTAATGTTGTGGATGAAACAAGAAGTGGTTTTACTAGAGCGGTTATTCCAAGTACCAGTGCGACATTGGTTATATTTGAACCTAGCGCATTTCCGACTGCCGTATTCATCTTACCGTTAATCGAGGCAATGGCAGACACCACAATTTCAGGTGCAGAAGACCCCATGGCAACAATAGTCAATCCTATCATCATGGGTGAAATGCCAATATTTTTCGCCAGCGCGGATGCACCGTAGACAAATCGGTCCGCACTCCAACTTAAAACGATGAGTCCGATGATGAAAATAACAATGTTTAGAAGCACAACAACCTGTAATTAAAAGTCTATTTCGCAAGATTGTCGCAAAAACGGTGCCATTTGCCTATGGCGCTAGGCTTTTATTTTGCCTTTTCGAACGAGATTGTATGAAAAAGAGACATGTTCAGCCTGCGTTAATGATATTCAGCTTACGTTATGGATCATTCGTCTTCATCGAACATAAGTTGTAACTTTTTGACTTTGGCGCAGGGTAGGAAAAAGCGTACAATACTGAAAATTTTAAACTTACTGACTTTACGAAGGTCAGTGTGTGTTCAAAGGCATGGAATTTGTACTGCCTTTAATTCCACAATAACAAAGTTGCGTTGCTTTCCAAGACACTTTACTCCGAGTTTAAAGCGGCAGCGCCCAGTCGAGGGTCGACAAAAATACACTATGGAACATTTAGTTGAAATAGATAATCTGACCTTTAGCAGAGGGGAACGCGTCATTTATGACGGCATTACCCTTAACGTGCCTAAAGGAAAAATTACTGCCGTCATGGGGCCAAGCGGGATAGGGAAAACAACCCTGCTTCGCCTTATCGGCGGGCAGTTGATACCGGACGAGGGCGATATTCTTTTTGATAAAGAATCTATTGTGTCAATGTCTAGAAAAGCGCTTTATAAAGCCCGTCGTCGAATGAGCATGTTATTTCAAAGTGGCGCACTGTTTACCGATATGACGGTGTTTGACAATGTAGCGTTCCCGCTTAAAGAACATACTGATTTATCGGATGATATCATCGCAACTATTGTCGCTTTAAAGCTACAGGCAGTAGGACTAAGAGGTGCTGCAGACTTGATGCCTAGCGAGCTTTCTGGCGGCATGGCGCGACGCGCTGCACTGGCAAGAGCAATTGCCCTCGACCCAGACCTTATTATGTACGACGAGCCATTTGCGGGCCAAGATCCCATATCTATGGGGGTGTTGGTGAAGTTAATTCGCGAGCTAAACGATGCGCTGGACCTTACCAGCATTGTTGTTACCCATGATGTAAAAGAAGTACTCACAATTGCAGACTATATTTACATACTGGCCGATAAGCGTGTAATTGGTGAGGGGACCGCACAGCAAATTAAAGATAGCGATTCTGAGCTTGTACAACAGTTCTTAAATGGTAAAGCAGACGGACCTGTTCCTTTTCACTATCCTGCACCAGAGCTGAAAAAGAGTTTCTTGGGAGAGGGAAAATGAAATTCTTACAGTCTATAGGTGCTAAAACCATTACTAAGGTGGCGGCCATTGGTCGAGCCACACTGATGTTATTTGGTGCATTAGTAGCGGTGCCACGGCTGAAAAATGTGCCGCTTATTATTCATCAACTTTATGTGGTCGGTGTTCAGTCTCTTCTTATTATCATGGTGTCTGGTTTATTCATCGGCATGGTAATGGCGCTGCAAGGCTACACCATCTTGGTCGACTACGGCGCCGAAGGAAGCTTAGGGCCCATGGTAGCGCTATCCTTGCTTCGTGAGTTGGGTCCTGTTGTTACTGCACTATTGTTTGCAGGTCGCGCAGGTTCTGCATTAACGGCAGAAATTGGGTTGATGAAGGCGACAGAGCAACTAAGTAGTCTTGAGATGATGGCAGTGGATCCACTGCGCCGTATTGTGGCTCCGCGTTTTTGGGCTGGCATGCTGGCAATGCCGATGTTGGCTATTATTTTCAGCGCTATTGGTATCCTAGGTGGACATTTAGTTGGCGTTGATTGGCTTGGCGTTGATTCAGGAAGCTACTGGTCGATTATGCAGTCGACAGTAGATTGGAACCAAGACGTGTTAAATGGCGTAATAAAAAGCGTCGTATTTGCCTTGGTTGTTACCTGGATAGCCATATTTAAAGGTTACGATTCTGTTCCTACATCGGAAGGGATCAGCAAAGCGACTACTGAAACAGTGGTCTATTCATCATTAGCAGTACTAGGGCTGGATTTCGTGTTAACCGCCCTCATGTTTGGTATCGAGTAGAGGACAGAATGAATAAGTATAAAACGGAAGTCATGGTGGGGTTCTTTGTTGCCCTTACTATTAGCGCATTACTGTTATTGGCATTGAAAGTAGCCGAACAGTCTGTTGCCACAGAAGGTGACAGCTACACCCTTTACGCGAAGTTTGACAATATTGGTGGCTTGAAAGCTCGCTCTGCTGTGAAAGTGGGGGGCGTAACGGTAGGACGTGTAACGTCTATCACGCTAGATAAAGACGATTTCACGCCCGTGGTTGAATTATCGATACTCAAGCAATACAACGGTTTTCCAGAAACGAGTTCAGTTTCAATACTTACATCTGGTTTGTTGGGTGAGCAATATGTGGGTTTTCAACCGGGTTTTTCCTTCGACGGCGTCGCCAATTTAGAGGACGGTGATTATTTACAAGACACCAAATCAGCACTAGTGCTAGAAGATCTTATCGGTCAATTCTTGTTTAATCGCGGAAGCGATGAATAGAACGACCGGTCACTTTAGTTAACGCTTAATTGAAGCAATATTAAGAATTTATCATCGGCCTGATGAAACTTATATTAAGTTAGTCGGGTCTGCTGTAAAGCATAGTGAGTATGCATTGCATATACAGACAGTTCGTTAGGAGAGTCACGTTGAAAAAGTTAATCGCCATTTTGAGCATGGTTGTAATGTCGTTTTACAGTGCGGTAAATGCACAGGAAGTTAACGAGCAGAACCCCTATGAATTAGTTCATGGCGTGGCAAACACCACTTTTGAGCGCATAAAGGCAAGTCAAGCTGAGATACAAGCCGACCCTGAAATGCTTCGCACTATTATGCAAGAAGAGTTAGTGCCTCATATCGACTACAAGTTTGCAGCGTTTATGGTGTTAGGTAAGCACTTTAAATCGGTACCCAAAGAAAAGATGGGCGAGTACATTAGCGTATTCCGTCAGTATCTTGTAACGACTTATGCCGTTGCTATGGGGTATTACGATGACCAAGAAGTTATCTTTGAACCTGAGTCAGATTTTTCTAAAGAAAAGTCGGTTACCGTACATGCGGTTGTAAAAGATCCTTCTCGTCCAGACATCAAAATTGCTTTCAAAGTGCGCAAAGACAGCAAAACAAACGAATGGAAAGCATATGACATGGTGGCTGAAGGCATAAGTATGCTAAACAGCAAGCGCAGTGAGTTCGAGTCAATTTTACGTACTGACGGTATTGACGCCGTTATTGCGCTAATGCGTGAGAAAATTGGTAAACCTGTTGAATTGAATCAAGGTGAGCCAATTGAAATAGACGGAGAGTCTGTGTGAGCCTTTTCGACGTTGACAACAGCACAGACATAAACGTACATGGTCATTTAGACCGCGATACCTTGTCGACATTGTCGACAAACTTTTGGCAACAGCTCACCGCTCAGCAGCGTGAATCGCTTAAAGGCGCAGGAGCCTGCACGGTAAATTTAAATGACGTAGAGCGCGTAGATAGCGCTGGATTGGCGTGGCTAATCAATGCGGTTAGGGATACCAATCAAAACGGTGTTAGCATGGTGTTTAAGCACATGCCAGAAAAGCTAGTTAAATTGGCTAAAATTAGCAATGTTGATGGCTTTTTAGCGGTAGAATAACGCTCAATCAACCAGATAAAGAAGTACATTATGGAACTGTCAGAGATAGAAAATATACTGAAGGAAGCATTAGACCTTCATGAGGTTCACGTAAAGGCCGAGGGGTCGCATTTTAATATTATTGCAGTAAGCGACTCATTTAATGAAATGAGCAGGGTGAAGCGTCAGCAGGCTGTTTATGCGCCACTTGCAGACAAAATTGCCGATGGATCAATGCACGCTATTTCAATCAAAACTTTTTCAGTGAAAGACTGGGAGCGCGAGCGCCAGTTTAATATTCCTCAGTAATAGGCGTTTTTCGTGGATAAACTTGTAATTAAAAAGAGTCCTGCCCTGCAGGGGACAGTGAGAATTTCTGGTGCAAAAAATGCGGCACTGCCTTTGCTGATGACCAGTCTTCTAACAGACTCTCCATGCCGTTACACCAATGTACCCCGCCTTCGTGATATTAATACAACGACGTCGCTATTGAGAGAGCTAGGCGTTGAAGTAGCACAGCCATCGCCAAACGACGTATTAATAGATGCGAGCACGCTTGAGAGCGTGACGGCGTCTTACGACCTTGTGCGCACTATGCGAGCATCTATCTTGGTGCTTGGCCCTTTGTTAGCGAAACAAGGTAAAGCAAATGTATCCTTGCCCGGTGGCTGTGCCATTGGTGCTCGTCCTGTAAACCTTCATCTTACTGGCCTTGAAAAAATGGGCGCAATGATTGAAGTTGAAGAGGGTTACATTCGTGCCGAAGTGAAAGGTCGCTTAAAAGGTGCGCGTATATTTATGGATATGGTTAGCGTAGGGGCAACTGAAAATCTTCTAATGGCCGCTGCACTTGCCAACGGTACCACTGTATTAGAAAACGCAGCGCGAGAGCCTGAGATTGTGGACCTTGCCAACTGCCTAATTCAAATGGGTGCTAAAATTAGTGGTGCAGGTAGCGATAAAATTACTGTAGAGGGTGTCGAAACCTTAAATGGTTGCGACTATGCTGTGTTGCCTGATCGCATAGAAACGGGCACATTTCTCGTAGCTGCGGCCGCAACAGGCGGTAAAATTCGCTGTACCCACGCAGCGCCAGAAACGTTAGATGCAGTAATTGATAAGCTGGAGCAGGCCGGTGCAGACATTACCATAGGTGATGATTGGATTGAGCTTGATATGAAAGGGCAAAAGCCTAAAGCCGTGCGCGTAAAAACCGCGCCACATCCCGCTTTTCCAACGGATATGCAGGCGCAGTTTGTTACCCTAAATTGCGTTGCAGAAGGTACAGGCGTAATTACAGAAACTATCTTCGAAAATCGATTTATGCACGTGCCTGAGCTACAGCGCATGGGAGCTGAAATCGCGCTAGAAGCTAATTCCGCAGTATCTAAAGGTAGCTCCAAGCTTAAAGGCGCCCCCGTGATGGCAACCGACTTGCGCGCATCAGCCAGCTTAGTTATTGCAGGCCTTATCGCAGAGGGCGAAACTCATGTTAATCGAATCTATCATTTAGATAGAGGTTATGAGGCAATTGAAGAGAAACTAGGGGCTCTTGGCGCTAACATTGAAAGAGTAAAAGAGTAGCAAAGAGTAGAATTTCAACTCCAAGCTCATTTTATGATTTAAGCGGTCTGCAAATTTAAACTAAAAAAAAGCGCCTCGGCGCTTTTTTATTGCTAAATAAAAACCTGATTTTCAGCAAACACATTACTGATTGGTTCTAAGTTCAGCCACTATGGCGGTTAGGGTTAGCGGCTCGTCGTTGCGGCTAACTTCTATTTCTAGCTTAGTTCCCGGCTTAGTTTCAGCAATCATATCCAGTGTTTTAGATGCGCTCTCTGCTCTTACACCATCAATAGACAGTATAATATCGCCAGGCCTCAATCCTGCAATATCTGCCGGACTGCCCTTTGCAACGGCAGTAACATCTATACCAGGAATACCCGCAAGGTTTCTTCTCTCACTGCCAATAAAGCCAAGTTGCCCACGGATTACTCGACCATTACTGATAATTTCGTCCATTACGCGTTTAGCTAATTCGTAAGGTACCGCAAAATTAATTCCATCTACATTTCGTACTCTGTTGCGAGAATCTCTTACCTGAAAGTTCGCGTTGGTAATGCCAAGTAATATGCCGTTACTGTCTACGAGTGCACCACCAGAGTTACCTTGATTCAACACCGCGTCGGTTTGAATAAAGTCGACATAATTCGACAAACCATTACGACCTGCGCGGCTTACAATGCCTTGGGTAATTGTCTGGCCTAGGTCAAAGGGATTTCCTATTGCCATTACCACATCACCTACGTGGGTATCTGGCTCAGCAACCTGAGGAATAATGTTCAGGTTTTCTGCGGTTACCTTTAAAACAGCAAGGTCAGTGAGGGGATCGTTACCTACTATTTGTGCCTCAAGTCCTCGTCCATCTTGAACGGTTACATAAATACTATCTGCATTTTCCACTACATGATGACAGGTAAGAATGTACCCGTTTTCGGTCATGATAACCCCAGAACCTAAACTCGCTCGCTCTCGGGGTTGGTTTCTAAACAAGCCTGCGTCTGTTTCAATACTCACGCTATAGATGTTGACTACGGCGGGCGCTGAGCGACTTAGCGCGGCAAAATAACTTTCTCTGCTTGCGCTTACTGAGGGCTCGGTGAAAAGCCCGTTGGCAAATCCGTTACCCTGACGCAAGTCGGGTAAAAATAACAGCAATAGCGCCGCTACAGCAGCGCCAAGAACGACAGATTTTATGAAAAAGCGAATTATTGAGCGGCTTGTCACGAGTCACACTTATTTGTTAGTTAGCAATACGTATCGTTCATCTTCGCACTTCAATACATGCGAAAACTACCCACAGCTATTTATGATTATTGATTAAGTAAATTAGGATATCACTTTATTGATTAAACTACCGTAATCCTGATTGTTTTTTGTGTCATCTGTGTTTTTTCAATGCCACAAACAAAACAGCGCCCGAAGGCGCTGCTAACAAGTTTGGATTATACCACTCTTTCTAGTAGCCTTTTACTGTCTAATGACCAGATAAAGCGTTGAATTGCCCCGTTTTACATTAAGTGCGATAACGCCTTTTGCTTCATCAAGGGCATTCCTGAAATCAGCTACACTTGATACACGAACGCGGTTAACGCCAATAATGACATCATCAGCCTGTAAACCAATGCGTGCCGCTGGTGCCCCTCGTTCAATGTCAGACACTATAACGCCAGCATTGCCAGAATCATCAGCGCCGTTCGTTAGTGTTGCACCTTCCAATGCTGGGTGAATTTGCGCAGCAGTTACCGTAGTTTCTGTAGCATCATCTAAGGTTACGTCTACAGACATCTCTTTGCCTTTACGCATAACCGTTAGCTCAACTTCTGCACCTGCGCCCATACTGGCTATTTTAGCGCGGAGCTCTTGGAAGCTGCTTAACTTTCTTCCGTTAATAGCAGTAATAATGTCGCCTGCTTGAAGTCCCGCTTTCTCTGCGGCAGATTCTGGCTGAACCTCATTCACAAAAGCACCGAGATTAATTTCAGCGTTCATAGCCTCAGCAAGACCCGCGTCAATATCGCTACCCAATATACCAAGAAGGCCTCGACGTACTTCACCATATTCGGCAATTTGATCGACAAGATTTTTCATCATATTCGCAGGAATGGCGAACCCAATGCCTACGTTGCCGCCGTTAGGGCCAAATATGGCGGTATTAATACCAACCAGTTCACCGTGAAGGTTAACTAGTGCGCCACCAGAGTTACCACGGTTAATGGCTGCATCGGTTTGAATAAAATCTTCGTAGCCACCGATGTTTAGTCCTGAGCGGCCTAGCGCACTCACTATGCCAGAGGTCACGGTTTGCGATAATCCAAAGGGATTACCTATGGCTACTACGAAATCGCCCACTCTTATTTCGTCAGAATCTGCTAGTGGCAGAGCTTTTAAATCGTCAGGGGCTATTTTAAGCAGAGCAATATCGCTTTGCTCATCAGAGCCAAGTTTTTTAGCGACAAACTCACGACCATCTGTAAGCTTAACGGTAATTTCATCTGCATTATCAACAACGTGATTGTTGGTAACAACGTAGCCTTTATCCGCATCGATTATGACACCCGAGCCTAAGCCCTTAAAAGGTCGCTCTTGAACTTGCTCTTGTGGAGGGGCGCCGAAAAAGTAACGAAACATTTCGGGCATGCGCTGACGAGAGGTTTGTGTACCTTCAACAGCAATACTCACAACAGCAGGAGTGGCCTCTTCCAGCATGGGGGCTAAAGAGGGTACTTCTGCTTTTTTATCAGAAAAGAAAGGCAACGCCGCCTGTGTGGTAGCGGTAAAGCCTAATGAACTAACAACAACGGCTGACGCCACAAGACATTGGCGAAAAGACATTTTCATGTTCGCTTACACTCCTTAATGTTATATGCGATAAAGCATGGTTTCACTAAAAGAGTCTGTGGCCTTCGTAAAGTTCCTGAAATTACTGTTTTTCTGCGGTATTTTGCTCAGAACCGCCGACGAACAGCCCAGAACCTGAATTAGCAAAGTCTTTAGGCTGCGTATCTGAGACCCGCTGAACCCTAGACTTATCAGACCCTTTTAGGTTGTTACGTAAATACGTTGTAGCTTGCTCCCCGTAAAAAGGAACCTTACTGTCACTATCATCACCATTTTGCTCAAGTAGCGCTTCATACTCTTCAAGCTGTTGCTTGAGCACATCGCATTGCCCTTCAATACTCTCTAGGCTCTGACGCGTTTGATGTATGTGGTGCTGCGCTTGCTGGGCAAGGATTTCTTTAACTTGCTTTTCTGTTTGTGCAGCATTACCCGCCCCTTTTTTCGATTGGGCAAACCGGCCGACAAAAAAGCCAATTACTACCCCAACGACTAACAACGCAAGAGATACTAACAATTCCATTATATTCTCCGAATCAATCTACATCCCACAGCACGACCTTTCATACGAGGTAAATGCTGCTTTCGACCATAACTTGAATATAGCAAGGTCGAACCTTAAAAGCGCATTGTTCGTTACATTAATTGTGATAATGACGAGTTGCGCTCTCTATGAGCGAGTGATTCTACCGTGATTTTCATTAAAATTAAGGTCATAATTAATAAATTCAAGCAGGTCGGTGCAGCGTGCACCACTATTGACATTCGGATGGAGTGGTTTTGGCGATGACGCCTTGGGAAAAATATCAGCAAGATCTTCAGTTAGCCGATTTTCATTACGATGCTGCGCAAGAAACGGCAGTGAAAGAGCTTCAACGTTTATACGACGAACTTACTCAGCCCGAAAGAAAAATGACGTGGCGAGTTAAGCTAAAAGCGGCCTTTGGGGAAGGGCACTTAACACCGGGTATTCAGGGCATTTATTTTTATGGTGGCGTAGGGCGTGGAAAAACGTATTTGGTAGATACATTTTTTGAGTGTCTGCCGTTTGATAAAAAAATGCGAGTTCACTTTCATCGTTTTATGTATCGTATTCACGATGAGTTAAAGCAGTTAAAGAACGAGCAAGATCCACTCAAAATAATTGCGTTGAAAATTGCCAAAGAAGCTCGGGTTATCTGTTTTGACGAGTTTTTTGTTTCCGATATTACAGATGCCATGATACTGGGAACACTCATGGAAGAATTGTTTAGTCATGGCATTGTGCTGGTGGCAACTTCCAATATTATCCCTAATGACCTTTATAAAAATGGTCTGCAGCGGGCTAGATTTTTACCAGCAATAGATTTAATTAACCAAAATACCCGTGTTGTAAACGTAGACAGCGGCATTGATTATCGTTTACGTACTCTTGAACAGGCGGAAATTTACCATTATCCATTAGATAAACAAGCTACGGAAAATCTCATCAATTATTTTACTCAACTTGCGCCAGAGCCAGGGTCTGAGAATGAAGTAATTGAAGTAAACAATCGCCAGATACCGACGATGCGAAACGCAGACGGCGTATTAATGATTGAGTTTGAAAGTTTATGTAAAGGCCCGCGTAGCCAAAGCGATTACATCGAGCTTAGTCGCTGCTATCACTCTGTGTTGTTGGCGAACGTAGAACAAATGGGTCAGGGCACTGACGATGTGGCAAGGCGCTTTATTGCCATGGTTGATGAGTTTTACGAGCGCAATGTAAAGCTGATCATCTCAGCACAGGTTGCCCTAGAAGAACTGTACACAGAAGGCTTGCTTAGCTTTGAATTTAGACGCTGTTTAAGCCGGCTAAAAGAAATGCAGTCTCATGACTACCTAGCCACTGAGCACCTTCCGTAGCGAGGGATGGGCAAAGTAAAACGCTATAAACACTGTATTGTTGTGCGTAAACTAAGTAGAATTATGACATAACTATTGCGCTTTATGTGACGATAAACATATACCGATAGCCAATGTAGTGGATTGGTGATGGCAGGCGCATCAACCCGATAAAATACGCAAAGTTGCACTAAAATTGCGAGGAAGAGAATCTTAAGATGGGAAGAGCATTCGAAGTAAGAAAAAACGCCATGGCGAAAACTGCTGGGGCGAAAACCAAGGTTTACTCAAAGTACGGTAAAGAGATTTACGTTTGTGCGAAAAATGGCGGAACGGATCCGGACGCCAACCTTTCACTACGCCGCCTTATGGATAAAGCTAAAAAAGACCAAGTTCCAGGCCACGTAATAGATAAGGCGATAGACAAAGCTGCAGGTGGTGTAGGTGAAGATTTCCAACCTATGCGTTATGAAGGTTTTGGACCAGGCAACTGCATGGTTATTGTCGACTGTCTTTCAGATAATGCTAACCGTACTATCACTGAAGTTCGTAACTGCTTCACAAAAACTAATGCAAAGCTAGGTGCCCAAGGCGCGGTATCACATATGTTCGATCACCAAGCTGTATTTCAGTTTGAAGGTGACGACGAAGATGCTATTTTAGAAGTATTGATGGAAGCTGATGTTGATGTTACCGACGTTGAAGTAAACGACGGCAAAGTAACGGTATACGCGCCGCATACAGAGTTCTACCAAGTAAAAACTGCACTCACAGAGGCGTATCCAGATATTAGCTTTATTGCCGACGAAATGAGCTGGATGCCGCAAACTGAAACAGAGATTAGCGAAGAAGATATGCCCATGTTCGAAAAATTCATGGACATGTTGAACGATTGTGACGACGTGCAAGACGTTTATCACAACGCAATAACGCCAAGTTAACTAGTAACACTACATTCGATTTAAAAAAGTCGACGGTAAATCTGCAAAAAACCTTAATGCCCTCAATTACGAGGGCATTTTTATTTGTCGTTAGTGGGATAATCTGAAACTGACTATTTAACCGGAATAGGAAACCGTCGCTATCTTGAACGTAAGTTTACTAGTATGCAGGGGACTAATATTCAAAGCGCTTTCTTACTGATAGATATCGATTACTTCAAGGAAATCAACGATACCTACGGGCATGACGCTGGTGATAAAGTACTAATTTCTCTAACTAACGCATTGCAGTCTATGTGCGGTAAAGGCAAGGATAATGCTGACATTTTTGCCCGTATTGGTGGTGAAGAGTTCGTTATTATGACGTTTAATAAAGAGCCTAAAGCCGCCGGAATAAAGGGGGTCAGAACCGAATTAAGCAAGCCCACAAACTCTCCAGTTGCATAAAAATGTATTATTAAAAGGAGTTAGGTAACTCGCCATTTGTCACCTAACACCTGTCACAATACAGCCGCTACGGGCTAGTCTTTTAAAAGTCGAACACTAATAAACGCGATGTGTTACGACTTGATTTTCACTAACCAATTATGCGTATCTTCAGCTTTGCCCCACTGAATATCGTTCAGCGCTTGGCGTAGCTTCATTGTTATTGGGCCTGCCTCGCCGTTACCTACTTGATACTCTTTTTCATTATGAATGAGTGTTCCAACTGGCGTAAGTACGGCTGCGGTGCCAGATAAAGCTGCTTCAGTGCCAGGTTTGGCCGCTCTTTCCAGCAATTCAGCAACGGTAAGCTCTCTTTCGCTTACGGTCATGCCGTGATCCTTTGCAAGCTGCAGCACGGTTGCTCGGGTAACTCCGTGTAAAAATGTTGAATCTAATGCTTTTGTGATGATTTCGTTACCATCCACAAGAAGGAAGTTTGCTGCTCCAGTCTCTTGAACATCACCATTGGGGCAAAACAATATTTGGTCTGCCTGAACTTCTTCTCTGGCCTTTAGGATAGGTGGCAATGCACTGGCGTAATTGCCACCGCTTTTTACCATACCCATGTGCGGCGCGCAGCGCATACCTGTTTCATCTAGCAACAAGCGCAGCGGCTTTAAGCCACCAGCAAAATAATCACCCACGGGTGATAAAAGAACATATAGCATTGATGTGGCCGAAGGCGCTGCTGCTTTACCGATAGACGCTTCAGTACCCACATGCGTTGGGCGGATGTACATTGAACCAGGAGGCTCTGGTACTTCAGAGCTGTATTTTGCTACCACATCTAGGATCATCTTCTCAACTTGCGCTTTGTCTATTTCTGGCAAGTTAAGTAAACGACTGCTTTGCGCAAACCGTTCGATGTTTTTATCCATGCGAAAAATGTTAATACTGCCGTCTTCGTGTTTAAACGCCTTAAGACCCTCGAAACACGTGCTCGAGTAATGAAGGACATGAGCGCCAGGATGCATTTGTATCGCGTCTGAACTGACAAACTCTGTCTCAGACCATGCGTCGTTTTCAAAGCGGGTAAGCGCCATTTCAGGCATGAATACGGTACCGAATACGGCCATTTGGGGTTCCTGTTTATGTGTTCTCAAAAATACTGCGATGAGTTTATCAAAAATTACCCTGTTTGCTAAAAGAATGTGCAAAAGGAAACACGGTTTAGGTGTCAAAATGTAAACTTTTGCCGTTTACAGTTAAAAAAGCCCCATCGTGACAAAGAACAGACGGGGCTTTTGGTTCAAATATTTCAATCGTAAATAGAACCAATCTTGTGAATTGGGATGTTATTCAAGGCTACAAAGTATTGCCATGAATATCGAGTTCCACAAAATTAGCGTTTAACGCCTTTGAAAAAGCTTTCACCTTTTCCCGCTGCGTGGCTCCGTCGCCCGCGACAACGTAAATCATTTCAGGCTCTTGTATATAGGTGTCTATCACTCTATGCACTTCACTTAATTTTGCGTTAAGAGCGTATTCCTGCTGTTTTTCAACGTAATTAACTGGGCGCGCATATTCACTGATATCTTCAAGCATACGAAGTTTACTACCAAGGGTTTCAAATGCTCTCGCGTTACCTTTTATGACCATATTTTGCATAACGGAAAGGTCTTCCTCGTTAAACGTATCTTTGTAATCGCCCACTAGGCGTTTGAATTCCTCTAGCGATTCCTTAGTGACATTGCTTCTCACCTGCGAGCTGGCGATAAATGCAGAATTGTAAGGACCACCTCTTACATACGAGTATGCGCCGTAGGTGTATCCCTTCTCAATTCTCAAGGTTTGCGCCAATCGTCCGCTAATTCCGCCACCGAGTGATGTGTTCGCGTATTCGATGGGATAGATATCGTCATTTTGTGCATTAGGCAGCAGTTTACCCATATAGATTACGGATTGTTTTGCATCTGGAATATCAATAAAGAATACTCGGCTATCTTCCGACGTAGTGGCAGGTTTTAGTTTAGGTAGTGAAGCCGTTGCGCCAGACCAATCGCCGAACGAGGAGAGCGCTGCAATTACCGACGCTTTATCTACCGCACCAACACTGTGGTATTGGCTGCCTCGTGGTTTGATATTTTTGGCGTAATAGTTTTCAACATCTTTCAATGTAATGTTGTCTACGCTGGTGAGCGTGCCACCTGTGGCGATGCCTAGCGGGTGATCGTCGCCATAAAGTTTAGTAGAGAAAACATTAAACGCGGTGCGCGAGGGGTTGCTCAAGCTCTGCTTGATATTTGTTAGTTGAGCCTGTTTTATTCTATCGAAATCAGCCTGTTTAAACGCAGGCATGGTGAGCATTTCTGACACCAACGCCATTGTTTGAGAGTAGTTTTTAGCTAGCACACTTCCTCGAAGCGTAATATCGTACTTCGATGCGTTTACGTTTAGGGACGCGCCAAGTAGACCAAGCGCTTGTTCAAACTCTGCCGCCGTTCTTTTTTCGGTACCCTCAAATAACATATCGGCAAGAAGCGCTGATGTGCCTTCTTTACCGCTAGCGTCTAACAGCTGGCCGCCTGGAAAGCGCATGCTGAAATTGACTAATGGCAGCTCTGTATCTTCAATTCCATAAGCATGAATACCCAGATCGGTAGTATGTTGCCACACATCAGGAACATTGATAGCAGGTAGCTCTGTGAGTGCGGGTTCACTGCGATCGTTTTGAGTTTCGGTACGCTTAAATACAACGCTATCCGATTCGTTAAACTCTTTTTCTGCACCCTCTATGATTTGCTCTTCAACCACATTGGCTTTAATTGCGTTATCCATAGCAAGCTCAGCTTCGCCTTTAGGAACGAAGTTGGTAATAACAGCGGGCTTGTTTAGCACATACTGATTAAATACACGCATGACGTCTTCGGTAGTAACACTGTTTATCTGCGCAATTTCAGTAGTATAAAAATCAGGAGATTGTGCATACTCATTGTATATACCAAGCTGAAGGGACTTGTTAAGGATGCTTTCAAACTGTTCATAAAACGCGGTTTCGGTTTGCGCGCGTATGCGAGTCAGTTGAGCATCGGTAACGCCTTTCTCGCTGAAAGTGGCTAAACCTTGTTCAATAAGGGCATGGACTTCATCTAAAGGTTGGCCTGAATTTGCCCGTACTCGCAATGTAAATGTTCCAGCAACTTCTTGAGCAGAGTGGTAGGCAGAAACATTAGGAGCCACTTGTTTTTCAGTCACGAGTAACTCGTATAGCGGCGTGTCTTTAGACCCTGCCAATAATTCACCAAGCATATCAAGGGCGTATGCGTCGGGATGATACTGCTCAACAGTAGGCAGCGTAATTCTAATTTCAGGAAGGCGAGCAAAATTATCTTCATGTACCAGTGTAATATCGCTGTCTAATGACACTGGCATAGGCTCTATTGGGTCAACCGACTTACCGGCATCAATCTCGCCAAACCAATAAGCCACTTTTTCTTTTGTTGCTTCAATGTCGATATCACCGGCAATGACTAAGGTTACGTTCGACGGAGTGTAGAACTCGTTGTAAAACCCTTTTACATCATCCAGTGTTGCCGCCTGTAAGTCTTCTAGGTCGCCAATCACCGTCCAGCTGTAAGGGTGTCCTTCAGGGTAAAGCGCCTTGCGAATAACGTGATCGGTATGGCCATAAGGGCGGTTATCCACACGCTGGCGCTTTTCATTTTTTACTACCTGCTTCTCGCGCTCAAGAGTCGGCTCGGTAACCGTATTGATCATAAAGCCTAAACGGTCTGAGTCTATCCAAAGCAGTTTATCAAAGGCATCTTTTGGCACCACTTCGTAGTAAATAGTACCGTCACTCCAAGTTCCTCCATTTCGACTACCACCTAATTCAGGGATCATCTTTCGATTGGCGCCTTTAGGTACATTTTCAGAATCGTTAAAGGCCATGTGCTCAAAGAAGTGGGCAAATCCTGTTCTACCGGGCTTTTCTCTGTTAGAGCCTACGTGCACCACAGTGGCAAGGGATACAATAGGGTCAGACTTATCTTCGTGCAAAATGACCGTTAAGCCGTTGTCTAATTGATATTTCTCGTAATCGATTTTAAGACCTGGTTCTTCGGCCTTCGTTTCTTTTTTTGCGATATCGTTAGAGGAAGGCGCAGTAGGGGCACATGCGGTTACCGCCGTTGCCAAAGCAAAAATACCTAAGAGGTAAGTACCTGCTTTCATGGAGTAAATCCTTTTTTTAAGTGGATGCTAATCGCTCTACAATAGTGATTATTGGTGATGGGTACAAGTTGCTGGTGGTTTTAGAAGTAGGCGAAAGTGCCTTTTTGTAAAGTTCAACTGACTGTATAAGTACAACAGCCGACCGTGTACCGATAAACTCTTATGATTGCCTATCCACCTAATTTATTCGCATGAGGCTTTTCTTAGTGCTAGCGTAAGGTTATGGGCAAACGTTATTACTTTATATAATTACACGGAGAAGAATTACTGTGACAACATCAAAACAACTACTAACAAAAATCACTTCACAAGGTCAGCTAGAAATTAACCTAGTTGATTCTGATATTCCTGAGCCAAAAGCGCACCAGGTTGTTGTTAAAATTGAAGCCACACCTATCAATCCGTCGGATATGTGGCCCATGTTTGGCCCAGCAAATTTAAATGAGGCCACCTTCGATGCAGACAAGGGCCAGTTAACAGCACCTGTGCACCCTGGTTTACTACCTCGTATAAAATCTCGCTTGGATATGTCACTGCCTATCGGTAATGAAGGGGCTGGCGTAGTAGTCGCTGCCGGTGAAAGTGAAGCGGCGCAGTCTATGTTAGGTAAAACAGTAGCAGTATTATCGGGTGCATGTTTTGCGCAGTATTGCTGCGTTCCGGTTCAAGCGTGCATTGTTCATAAAGAAGAGACTACGCCACAGCAAGCCGCGTCTTCATTTGTAAACCCGCTAACGGCATTGGGTATGGTAGAAACCATGCGCATGGAAGGTCATAGTGCATTGGTTCATACAGCAGCGGCCTCTAACTTAGGTATTATGCTAAACAAAATTTGTATTGCCGAAGGCGTGCCCTTGGTCAATATAGTACGTAAGCAGTCTCAAGCTGATTTACTCACTGAGATTGGCGCGAAATACGTGTGCAACTCATCAAGCGATAGTTTCAAAAAAGATCTCTACAAAGCCATTGAAGAAACCGGTGCTACATTGGCGTTTGATGCCATTGGTGGGGGCGAGTTAGTAAGCGACATACTAACGGCAATGGAAGCGGTTGGAAGCAAAGACGCCGAAGGTTTCAATACCTATGGCTCAGACGCCAACAAACAAGTGTACATTTATGGCGGCCTAGACTTTTCACCTACTATATTAAACCGTGCCTACGGCATGACTTGGGGAATTGGCGGATGGCTATTAATGCGCTTCTTAGGCAAGCTAGCCCCAGAAAAAGTGGGTGCGCTACATCATCGTGTAGCAAATGAAATTAACACCACGTTTAAGAGCGACTTCACAGATATATTAAGCTTAGAAGAAGCATTGCAGCCTGAAAAAATTGCTCAATACAATGCGAAAAAAACCGGCGAGAAGTATTTAATTAATCCACAGAAATAGATTTTAATTTTATGAGTAAAAAAGCCACCTTTTGATTAAAGGTGGCTTCCTATAGTCTCTAAAGGCGTCTTATAGCCGGCTAAAGGCTTATTAACGCTTAAACTTAACGCAGCGACATACCAGCGCTAAGCTAAGCAGGAAAAAGCCTAAGCTTCCACCGCCAGACGAATTGTTGTTAGAACCCGGTACATTAGGTGAGCCCGCGTCTAGCAGCGTATTTTCAACCGGTACAATATCTGGATTGGTAACCGTTGCGCTATCTGTCACTACAATATCAGTAATAATCACCAAGTTGTCGCCCGTTATCTCAACCTCGTTACTTGCATCGGTGCTGGTGTAATCTCTCAGTGGAATAGACGAGGCCGCACCGCCTAAATCAAAACGTGGTAGTGCTTCAATTGCATCAAACACTTCCATTCCATTTCCCAGTACTTGGCCGAACACGGTAAACCCACCATTTTGCACGTCTAAGTTTGCGCTGTTGTCAGATAAGTTAATAAACCATTGTGATGTGGCGCTATCAGGAGAGCTGGCGAGTTTTGCCATTGCAATAGTGCCGCGAACGTTAGACAACGTTGGCTCATTAATAACAGGCGTTCCTGTGGGTACGCTATCAAGAGGGAACATACCGTTATAAACAAAACCGCCGCTTTGCGCTACAAAGCCTGGCTCTAGACGATGTACCACTGTATTTGCATAAGCCCCTGAGTTTACATAGTCCAAAAAGTTCTCGACGGTTTCAGGAGTCTCTTCATCGAAGAGGTTTATTTGTACGTTGCCTAGTGCGGTTCGTACTTCAACAACAGTGGCGTGCGCAGAGGCGGCTGCAAGCAGGCATAAAACGCCCATAGCTTGCAAAGAGGTAGATTTAGCTAGTGTTAACATTACTGATTACGCTTGTGAAAAATAAAGTGGTCAGTCTAAGTGAAAAACGCAATCTTTATCAAATAAACATGCTGTCTTATGATCTTTGGATTAGAAGGCATTCATTTTACCGTGCGAATATCAACGTTAATGCTGTAAGTTGTTCGCTATTAAAGGGGGCTTCATGTAGAATGCGCCGCGGAGTTGGCCAGGCAATCGCCGCTTTCGTAAGAAAGGGGAGGAAAGTCCGGGCTCCACAGGGCAGGGTGCCAGATAACGTCTGGGCGGCGAGAGCCGACGACAAGTGCAGCAGAGAGAAGACCGCCTAAGCATGTTTACATGCCGGTAAGGCTGAAAGGGTGCGGTAAGAGCGCACCGCACCTCTGGTAACAGAGTGTGGCGAGGTAAACTCCACCCGGAGCAAGACCAAATAGGATCCCTCAACGTGCGGCCCGCATGGGGATCGGGTAGGTTGCTTGAATCAGTGAGTGATTGCTGATCTAGAGGAATGGTTGCCCACGACAGAACCCGGCTTATCGGCCAACTCCACCTTTCAAACTTACGCGGTTGGCGCCGCTTATCTATTTACCAAATATCCCCTCCCTTGCGGCGTGAACACTCAGATTTTACGGCTAATAGTGGCTAATTCGTGACATTGAAAACCGGTTACAGGAAAAGTGGCATGATTCTGCTATCAAAACTGGTATTAAGATGGAGTAAATTCGACATTGAGTGTTGGCATTTACACCTTACTGGAATATATCGCCGAGTCAGAAAGCGATTTCAGTATCAATTTACGATGTGATGTAAGTGATTAGTGAGTGATTATTCACGCGGAGAACAAGTGCAGAAAAAATGGCTCCCGTCTATTGTCGATATCGAAGCCAGTGGTTTTGGTGCGGCGAGTTATCCAATTGAAATAGGGGTTGTGCGCTATGATGGTGCAAAGTGGTGCAAGTTGATCCGTCCCTACGACGCATGGATGCATTGGGATGAAAAAGCAGAAGCATTACATGGCATTAGCAGAGAGATGTTGCATACACGAGGTTTAGAGCCCGCAAAAGTGTGCCAAGAACTCAACCATTTTTTGGGCAACACGGTTGTGTATAGCGATGGTTGGGTAGTAGACAATCCGTGGCTAATTAAGTTGTTCTCTGCGGCACAAATAGATATGACATTTACCTGCAGAGCTATGGAATACATCTTAAATGAAACCCAAATGTGTCTATGGCATGAAGTAAAAGATGATTTGTTGGAGCAGTGTGATACGAAACGTCACCGTGCAAGTACCGATGCTTTCCTAATACAGCAAACCTTTATTAAAACTTACGAGGCTTCTTTACATGGAAAGTAAGTATTTAAGAAACAGAGGACAAAAATAGAGTGCGAGATAAAAGTGCATTAGAAGAAGTAGTGAACACCAAGAGACAACCCCATATTTTCTTCTTCACCCACCTGCCTGTGCTCTAGCTCCACAGCCATATTAAGCCCCTTATTGTCGCCAAGAAGCCAGCCTAATCGCGTAAAGGTGCCAATGTCTGTGGGTAAATATAACCACTCGGCATAGTGTCGAAATGCCGTGTTGTTTGTGTTGTAGGTGGCATATACCTGTTGTGGCAATCGCGTATTAAATGTGCGCTTTGCGCTGACAAGGGTTTGCGAACCTGCAGGATAGGTAAAGCTACTGTCGTAGTAATGAGTTTCGGTAATCGAATGGGGTCTGAAGCGACTTTTAAGTTGCCAATTTGCTACCTTGGCGCTTTGAAAGTGTATTGGGCCATAGTTAGACTCTACGCTGCTTGCATAGGCGCTACTAGCGGTGAAGTAAACTCCGCATATCAGTAACAAAAGCAAGATGCGTATTGTTGTCATGTGTTCCACTTAGCCTATGAAAGTCATTGCTTTTTACAAACAACTTGTTACCACGCAGTAAGCAACGTTTTTTATTTTAGTTTAGATATAGCATGTTTATTTGCAAAACGCATCATTACACAGAATGTGATTACAGAAGGCATCGTGCAAATTTTTATCAACGCTTGAAGATATGTTTAGTTTTCCATACCCACTGTTATTTTAAGCATAGACAAAAATAAGCTGAAGAAAAGTGAATGGAAATTAAACAAATACGATAATTAAAATTTTCACTAATGCAAAAAGCCTCCGACGTGGAGGCTTCTACAATTTGAACGTTACTAACGTGCTATTTAAACCGATGCTTTAAGCGCTTCAGCTTTGTCCGTCGCTTCCCAAGGGAAGGCTTCGCGGCCAAAGTGTCCATATGCCGCAGTTGCACGGTAAATTGGACGCTCTAGGTCTAACATCTTAATTAGGCCGTATGGGCGAAGGTCAAAATGCTCGCGCACTAGCGCAACCAATGTTTTCTCATCAACCACACCTGTACCAAAAGTATCGATGCTAATTGATGTAGGCTGCGCTACGCCAATAGCGTAAGAAATTTGAATTTCACAGCGCTTTGCTAGCCCAGCAGCTACGATGTTCTTTGCTACATAACGGCCTGCGTAAGCGGCGCTGCGGTCAACTTTCGATGGATCTTTACCCGAAAATGCACCACCACCGTGACGTGCCATACCGCCGTAGGTATCAACAATAATTTTACGGCCTGTAAGCCCACAGTCGCCCATTGGGCCGCCAATAACAAATCGACCTGTCGGGTTAATGTGGAATTGGGTGTTACCATCAATCCACTCGCTTGGAAGCACTGGTTTAATAATTTCTTCCATTACCGCCTCGCGTACGGTGTCGGTAGACACTGAGTCGCAGTGCTGAGTAGAAAGCACAACTGCGTCGATCCCCACAGCCTTGTCGTTTTCATACTTAAAAGTAATCTGACTTTTCGCGTCAGGACGAAGCCAGTCTAACTTACCCGATTTACGCACCTCAGCCTGCTTTTGAACCAAGCGATGTGAATAGGTAATAGGTGCTGGCATAAGCACGTCTGTTTCGTCGCTTGCATAACCAAACATCAAACCTTGGTCGCCTGCACCTTGCTCTTCCAAGCTCTCGCGGTCTACGCCCTGATTAATATCAGGAGATTGCTTTCCAATGGCGTTAAGCACTGCACATGAATCGGCATCAAAACCCATGTCTGAATGGGTGTATCCAATTTCTTTTACGGTATTGCGAGTAATCTCTTCAATATCGACCCACGCTGAAGTGGTCACTTCACCGCCAACAAGAACCATACCTGTTTTAACATAGGTTTCGCAGGCCACGCGAGCCCGTGAATCTTGCTCTAAAATAGCGTCGAGAACCGCATCAGAAATTTGGTCAGCGATTTTATCCGGATGTCCTTCAGAGACCGATTCAGAGGTGAATAGATTCGTGGCCATATGTGCTCCGTTTGCATTTAAAATTCTAAATTTTGAGTATTGTACTAAAACAAACTACAAATACCAGTCTTTACTTCTAGACGTCTAAAAGTCTTTTTGCTATACATCGTTACGAATTCTTGACACGTTACGATCAGCTTCATTGTTTTTACTAAACTGAGAATAGTGAGTTATCAGGTACAAAATTGTGTTTTAGCGTAGTGCATTTACGTGCGTTTTGCGTAATAGACCATTTTTTGTATTTAGTTTCGCTATTGGCAATGAAAAGCCATTGAACTGTGAGGTGGCATGGGTAAGAATAACGCCACATTCAAACGTACATAAAAGTAGAGCTTAGGCCGAACGCGCGGCTTACCTCCACGCTCACTTTGATACGAATTATAATCAGGAGACAACATGCCCTCTCGTCGTGAACTTGCCAATGCCATCCGTGCATTAAGTATGGACGCTGTTCAACAAGCTAAATCAGGTCACCCAGGTGCACCTATGGGAATGGCCGATATTGCCCAGGTATTGTGGCAAGATTTTCTATCGCACAACCCAGAGAACCCTTCATGGGCAAACCGCGATCGTTTCGTGTTATCGAACGGTCACGGCTCAATGCTTTTATACTCACTGCTTCACCTCTCTGGTTATGAACTACCAATTGAAGAATTGAAGAACTTCCGCCAGCTTCATTCGAAAACGCCTGGTCACCCTGAGTATGGCTATGCACCAGGTGTAGAAACCACCACTGGCCCATTAGGCCAAGGCGTGAGTAATGCTGTGGGCATGGCGCTAGCAGAAAAAGTTCTTGCTGCACAGTTTAACCGCGAAGGTCACAACATAGTCGATCATTACACTTACGCATTTCTTGGCGATGGCTGCTTAATGGAAGGTATCTCGCACGAGACATGCTCGCTTGCCGGTACATTGGGGCTAGGTAAGCTTATCGCATTTTGGGATGACAACGGCATTTCTATCGACGGTGAAGTAGAAGGTTGGTTTACTGATGACACGCCTGCACGTTTTAAAAGCTACGGCTGGGAAGTTATTGAAGGCGTAGATGGCCACGACGCAGAGCAAGTAAAAACGGCTATTGAAAAAGCGCAAGCAAACAGCGCTCAGCCTACGCTTATTTGTTGTAAAACAACTATTGGGTTTGGGTCGCCAAATAAAGAAGGCACAGAGTCTTGTCACGGTGCACCACTAGGTGACGACGAAATTGTTGCAACCCGTGAAAAGTTAGGCTGGAAACACGGCGCGTTTGAAATTCCTGACGACATCTACGCTCAGTGGGATAATAAAGCCAAGGGCAATGAAGCAGAATCACAGTGGAACCAAGCATTTGCCGCTTATGAAGCCGCTTACCCTGAGCTAGCCGCAGAATTTAAACGTCGTGTAAACGGCGAACTGCCGGCCGATTTCAGCGAGAAAGCTGATGCAATTATTGCAGATCTTCAAGCTAACCCGCAGAACATTGCGTCTCGTAAAGCATCTCAAAATGCGCTAAATGCATTCGGTCCACTGTTGCCTGAATTGCTAGGCGGCTCTGCTGACCTTGCAGGTTCTAACCTAACTATTTGGGAAGGCAGTAAAGGCGTAGAAGCGAACGATGCATCGGGTAACTACATCTACTATGGCGTACGTGAATTTGGTATGTCAGCCATGATGAACGGCATCACGCTACACGGCGGCTTCAAGGCTTACGGCGCAACATTCTTGATGTTTATGGAGTACGCTCGTAATGCAGTGCGTATGGCAGCACTGATGAAACAGCCTGCTATATTTGTGTACACGCACGATTCAATTGGTTTAGGAGAAGATGGTCCAACTCACCAGCCGGTTGAGCAAGTGGTTGCGCTTCGTTCTACACCAAACCTAGATAACTGGCGTCCTTGTGACCAAGTTGAATCTGCCGTGTCTTGGAAAGCAGCTATCGAGCGCACTGACGGGCCAACAACGCTTATCTTTACGCGTCAAGGTTTAGCTCAGCAAGAGCGTACTCAAGAGCAAGTTGCTAGCATCGCGAAAGGCGGTTACGTACTTAGCGATAGTGATGCTGCTCCAGAGATTATTCTTATTGCCACTGGCTCTGAAGTTCAACTTGCTGTGGAAGCGGCAGACAAGTTAAGAGAACAAGGTAAATCGGTGCGCGTAGTATCAATGCCATCAACAGACGTATTCGATCGCCAGTCTAAAGACTATCGCGAGAGTGTACTGCCTTCTTCAGTGACTAAGCGTGTTGCGGTTGAAGCATTGTCGAAAGACAGCTGGTACAAATACGTTGGCCTTAATGGCGCAATTATCGGTATGGATACCTTCGGCGAATCGGCACCTGCGGGCGACTTGTTCAAACACTTTGGTATCACTACCGATGCTGTTGTAGAGGCAGCGCTGTCTCTTTAAGAGGTAAATAAAAGCCAATGGTAAACATTGCCATAAATGGGTTTGGTCGAATTGGTCGTAACGTATTACGCGCACTCTACGAGAGTGGGCGTAATAACGAGTTTAACGTTGTGGCCATTAACGACATTGCCAAGCCCGAGGGCATTGCACATTTACTCAAATACGATACCGCCCACGGGCGGTTTCGTTTCGATGTGGCCTTAGAAAATAAAACGCTAACGGTAGCCGGTGATGACATTCAGTTACTTGCTGAAGCCGACATTAGTGCTCTGCCTTGGGAAGCGCTGGGTGTAGATATTGTTCTTGAATGTACCGGCAAATTTGACGACCGAGCCTCAGGGCAGTCTCATCTCGATGCGGGTTCGAAAAAAGTGCTGTTTTCATCTCCCGGTTCTCCTGATTTAGACAACACGGTGATTTTTGGCACCAACGAAGATACCTTAACCAGTGACCATAAATTAGTCTCTAATGGCTCGTGCACTACAAATTGTATCGTTCCGGTTATTCAGGCCCTCGATGCCGCTTTTGGGGTGGAAAGTGGCACTATTACCACTATTCATGCGTCTATGCACGACCAGCAGGTTATCGATGCCTACCATGAAGATTTGCGCAGAACTCGTGCGGCTAGCCAATCTATTATTCCAGTAGATACGCGCTTAGCGGCGGGAATTGAGCGCATTTTGCCCAAGTTTGCCGGCAAGTTCGAGGCAATAGCGGTACGAGTGCCAACCATTAATGTCACTGCTATGGACTTAAGTGTTAGCTTGAAAAGCGAGGTGTCTATTGAGCAAGTAAACCAGGCTTTACGCAATGCCAAAGACGGTCGTTTACAGGGTATTTTAGACTATACGGAAGAGCCTCTTGTATCAGTAGATTTCAATCACGACCCACACTCGTGTATTGTAGATGGAACACAAACTCGCGTAAGCCATAAGCAATTAGTAAAAACATTGGTGTGGTGCGATAACGAATGGGGTTTTGCAAACCGAATGCTCGACACAGCTAAAGTGATGTTTGAAGCAAAATAAACCGTTTAATGCTGCCAGGGTTGGTGGCACCAACCCGCGCAGCTTTCACACGTTAATTAATGACAACATTTTTAAATTAACATAGGAAAGATGATGGCAATTCCAAGTATGAACGATATGGCCTTAAACGGTCAGCGTGTTCTCATTAGACAAGATTTAAACGTACCTGTTAAGAACGGTAAAGTAACCTCAGATGCTCGTATAAAAGCATCTATCCCCACTATTAAAGCAGCGTTAGACGCTGGTGCCGCCGTTATGGTGATGTCGCATTTAGGCCGTCCCACAGAAGGCGAGCCTGCAGAAGAATTTTCATTGCAACCTGTGGTTGATTACCTTAACGAAGCGTTGGACGTTCCAGTAAAGCTAGTTAAAGACTACCTAGACGGCGTAGAACTTGCTGAAGGTGAATTAGTTATTTTGGAAAATGTTCGCTTTAATAAAGGCGAAAAGAAAGATGATGAAACCCTTGCTAAGCAATATGCAGCGCTGTGCGATATTTTCGTAATGGATGCGTTTGGTACGGCTCACCGCGCACAAGCGTCTACCCATGGCGTAGCCAAATTCGCCACGCAAGCATGTGCAGGCCCACTATTAGCCGCTGAACTCGATGCGCTTGGCAAGGCGCTAGATAACCCTAAGCGCCCAATGGTCGCGATTGTGGGTGGCTCAAAGGTATCTACCAAGCTAACCGTACTAAAAACTCTGGCTGAAAAAGTAGACCAGTTAATTGTAGGTGGCGGTATCGCAAATACCTTTATTGCTGCACAGGGTCACAATGTAGGCAAGTCTCTTGTTGAGATGGACCTAACTGAACAAGCCACGCAGTTGATGAACGACGCTCAGGCTAACGGCGGAAACATTCCCGTACCAACAGATGTAGTAGTAGGCGCAGCATTTGATGAAAATACCGAGGCCACGTTAAAGCATGTCTCTGAGGTAAGCGATGAAGATATGATTTTCGATATTGGTCCAGACTCATCAAAAGCCTTAGAAAGCATTATTAAAAATGCAGGAACAATTGTGTGGAATGGCCCAGTGGGTGTATTTGAGTTTGAACAATTCAGCGCAGGTACGAAAGCCCTGTCTGAAGCAATTGCAGCAAGTGATGCATTCTCTATTGCAGGGGGCGGTGATACACTTGCAGCAGTAGATAAGTATGGGATTGCCGATAAGGTCTCTTACATATCAACTGGCGGTGGTGCATTTCTTGAGTTTCTTGAAGGAAAAACACTGCCTGCTGTAGCTATACTAGAAGAAAAAAATAAATAAGCGCTGTCGTTACCTCAAGTAAGCTGTTTAAGCCAAAGGCCCTCGTTAGCTTACTTAAAGAAGTAACGAAAGAAATAGCGCATAGTATGCTACCGGTGCTTACATATACTGAAAACAGCAAAAACAGTATGGTGTGTGTAAGCTCCTTTTCGGAAATAGCCTTTTTAAGGAGTCAACTTTTCCGGAAATAATATAGCCAGCTTTACAGTGACGTTTGCTGGCGAAATAACTATAAACCCTACAACTGTCGTAAAGGCAGAATAAAACAAAAGGAGTGTTGCAATGGCATCACAAGCTCAGCAATCTATGCTGGATAAACTCAACACACAGGTCGGCTTTATTGCAGCCCTAGATCAAAGTGGCGGCAGTACACCAAAAGCGTTACGCCTTTATGGCATTGAAGAGTCTGAATACAGTTCAGACGAAGAAATGTTCAACCTTGTCCATGATATGCGCACACGCATTATTACTAGCGAGCCGTTTAACGGCGTGCGTGTTCTGGGCGCTATTCTGTTTGAAAACACTCTTGATAGAGAAATTGAAGGCATGCCTACGGCCCACTACTTGTGGCAGAAGAAGCGTGTTATTCCTTTTTTGAAGGTGGACAAAGGACTGGCGGAAGAAAGTGATGGCGTGCAGGTAATGAAGCCTATGCCAGAACTCGATGCTCTGCTTGCTAAAGCAGTAGCACAAGACGTATTTGGTACAAAAATGCGCAGTGTTGTGAAGCTGGCCAATCAACAAGGTATTAAAGCAGTTGTAGAGCAGCAGTTTGAAGTGGGTAAGCAAATCTTAGCTGCAGGGCTTGTGCCTATCATAGAGCCGGAAGTTGACATTCATAGCCCAGAAAAGGCGGAAGCCGAGGCGCTGCTTAAACTTGAAATTCTTACGCAGCTTAACCTGTTAAGTGAAGGTCAAGAGGTAATGTTAAAGCTAACGTTACCTAACGAGGCAAACTTCTACAAAGAGCTTATCGATCATCCTCGTGTATTAAAAGTGGTTGCGCTTTCAGGTGGCTACAGCCGCGACGAGGCAAACGCCAAGTTAGCTGAAAACCAAGGCATGATAGCAAGCTTTTCTCGTGCATTGACTGAGGGCGTGTCTGCTAAGCAGTCTGAAGAAGAGTTTGAAGCAACACTAGATACTGCTATTGAAGGTATATATCAGGCGTCAAAGTCTTAGTTTAAGGCAGCGTGAGCGCTTTACACTTACGTTAGCATGTAAAAAACGTATATGAGAGAAGGAGAGCAGCGCTCTCCTTTTTTGTGTCTGTGTTAAACGTTGCTCCATATTTGTGACAACATTTAAAAGCTCTCAATCATATATGACAAATAGCATCTTCTCTTTGAGGTACGTACGTTTTATCTATTAAATAGCGTCAATCGCCGCATATTGGCAAATGCGTTCTCGTCAGCAAGTTGGAATACGCTAGTATAAAACGTTTACAGACCTATAAATTCGAACAACAAGAAAAGGGCGAAGATGACATATTACGATTTTCTGATACATCGCAAAAAAAGCATAAAACCAACGAGAAAAAGCCGTGTTGTAGTGGCGTTACTCGGTTCTCTATTCGTAAGTAGCTTTGCAGTAAAAGCAACAAGCCACAGTGATAATGCCAGTGCTACAACAAATATATCTGCAGCAAAAAATGCCCATCACTTTGCGTCGGAAGATATTTTTAACTTGGAGTATGTAAGTGAAGTGCAGGTGTCGCCCAATGGTGAGGAGGTGGCTTATGTACGACGTTCTAACGATATTATGTCAGACAGCACCCGTTCAAATATATGGGTAGCAACTGTCGACGGGCGTAGTCATCGCCCTTTGCTTTCAGCGAGTCATAACTTTTATTCTCCCCGCTGGTCACCAGACGGCAAACGTTTGGCATATTTATCGAACGAAAATGGAAAGCCTCAGCTTTATATTCGTTGGATGGACACCGGCCAGACCGCACTAGTTACTAATGTTACTTCTTCGCCTAGTTCCATTACGTGGTCACCAGATGGTAAATATATTGCTTTTACTATGAGTGTTGATGCAAATGAAAAGCCATTAAGCGTTAAGATGCCTAAAAAGCCAAAGGGGGCTAAATGGTCGCCAGGCTTTGAGTATATTACGAAAGCTCGATATCAGGCAGATGGAAAAGGCATACTAGAGCCAGCTTACACGCACATATTTGTTGTACCCACCCATGGTGGCACAGCAAGGCAATTAACTTCTGGTAATTATCATCACAGGGGGAGTTTAAGCTTTTCACCCGATGCAGAGAAAATTTACTTTTCGGCAAATAGAAGTGACAACTGGGAATACGAACCAGTTGAGGCGGATATCTACACAGTAGATATGGGTGGCAATATAGAGCAAGTCACCAATTTTAAAGGCCGTGAAGCATCACCCGTTGTGTCACCAAACGGAAAGTATGTGGCTTACGAACGTCGAAGCGATGAAAAAGTGATGTACAAAAATAGCTATTTGTACGTAATGAACGCTGACGGAAGCGACCATAAAAACCTTACCGAAGATGTAGATAACTCGGTCAGCAATATTCAATGGAAAGATAACAAAACCTTATACTTTCAGCAGTCTGTTCGCGGGCTGGCGCAAGTGAACAGTGTAACCTTAAGCGGTAAAATAAGAACGAAAGCAAAAGGACTTGGTGGAACTACCCTAGGGCGTCCCTATGTATTTGCTACCTATCACGCCTCCGACGATGTAGTTGCATACACAAAAGGAGCTACAGACAGACCCGCCGACTTGTATGTATCTGACAAAAAGGAGCGACAGCTCACTTACCTTAATGAAGATGTGTTAGGACATAAACAGTTAGGTGAAGTAAAAGAAATTGTTTACAACTCCTCAATTGACGGCGAGGAAATACAGGGCTGGCACCCCTACACCCTACATCACTAAATCTACCCTCACACTATTGGCCTCTAGAATATAATCAGTATTATTTCAACAATAAGAATAATTTCAGGAAGTTGTATGGCAGTTAGGTATGTTGATGTTGGCGATATGCGAATTGATTCGAGTTATCGATTTAACATTGATGAGAATGGAGAGTTGCATAAAGAGCGTCAGAATGATGGTGTGACAGTGCCTAACATGTACTTGTTGTTCGACTCTAACCATCGGCCAATTAACGCGGCAAATGAGTATCTAATACACTGTAAGGCTGTTGATAAGAATGTAGACATTAAAAGTACAGCTAAAGGGTTGATGCACTTCTTTGACTTTCTTGAGTCCAACAATCTTCAATGGGATAAGATGCCAAGACCAAGGCATAAGCGCCCTCTATATTTATTCAGGGACTATCTACAGGCACTTCATGACAGCGTAGATCCAACAACAGGTAAGCGTGGATTGGCAAGTACAACAGCTAAGAGCTATAGAGGTGCGGCTGTAGGTATGTACTCTTACTGGTTGTCTGTAGGTAATGTATTCGAGCGTGATCCCTGCCGATTTTACGAAGCATCAATTAAAGATGATCGTATGCTTGGTCATGTCACTAAATCGATTAGTGTTCAGATGACCGATCTTAAGATTAAAGCTCGTGACAAATCAAAAGGAAGTAAGATTCCGAACCATCTTCGTCCACTTCTAAAAAATAGCACTCCAGAGTTACAATCGTTGATTTCAGTGTTGTCGCGAGGTGTTGGCTATGTTGAAGTTAAAGGTGTTATTTCAAAAAAGGCAATATCAATAGAAACAACGCTCGCGGTGCTCATCGGTCTTTATACGGGCTTAAGAAGAATGGAGATACTTACTCTCACAAGTGAGGTAATAGATACACCTAAGAGCGCTTCAGGAGCCACTACTATCTTTATCGGGCCATCTATTAATTGCCACACAAAAGGTGGTGAAAGCGGTGAGATCAAAATACCTCATTGGTTGATGCGTGTGCTACTGAAGTACAAGCGCTCATCGAGATACAAGAAGCGCTTGAAGAAGTTCAATGAAAGTAGCACTTCTTCATTCGCCAAAAAATATCCTCCGCTGCTACTCAACAATCAAGGTGAGCAATATAGCGAGAACACTTTAAATGCACGCTGGGGAGAAATCAGAAAAGCTATTCAGATAGATTGTGCATTACCCACGTTCTCTCACAAGTTTCATAATCTTAGACCTACATATGCGACCTATCTAACAGTCGCACTATTGCAATTGCGTCATCCGCAAGGCCATAAGAAAGCAGGGGAACCAGTATTAACTAGAGATCAGGTCGAAGCTGAAGTACAAGCTAGACTTAGGCATTCAGCTCCCTCAACAACAGCGCTATATGTAAAGTTCTGGGAAGACGCAGAACTGGGGAGAAATTCAGATAGGATTTACCAAGAAGGGCTGGATCAAATATACGGTGATGATCAAACTCTGATGGTTTGGGATAGTTTGATGGAAGGGGTTGAATAGCATTGGCCCAGTTAAGAAGAGCGTCGCTTAGCAGTGAGCAGAACAAAAAAATAGTCAATCACTATGCAGTAAAGCCTATCAACGCCGAAGGCATGATATTGGAAGTGCCTCATTACGGTGCGAGACATGGTGGAAATAAAAAAATATACGTAAACCGATTGCTTTACCGAGGTGTTCCCAATGCTAAAAAATTAGGATCTATGGAGCCTATAACAAGTCGCTATGGTTTAGTGACTAAGGTGTTTGAATGGATTTCTCATGTTGCAAATGAAAACGGTGCAACAGCAGACAACTACTTCAATTACATCGTCCCATTCTTTAGATATTGTGACGATAAAGAGAAAGATGCTCAGATATCTCGACATTGTGTAGAAAGCTACGGAAATGAGATACGCCAGCAAAACGCGACTAGCGAATTGTCTTCAGGAACGCTTCACTTGCGTATAACTTCCTTAAGCCTCTTTTTGACTTGGCTAGGTGAAGAATCACTTATCGAATTTATTCCATCTATATCTCAAAAAAACACCCATTGTAGGAAAACCGCCGCGTACTCTGAAGATGAGCAGATCGGAGTTGTCAGGGATTTGTTTAGAGTATTCAACACGCTGGCAAGCCGCTTAAAAACAGGTGTTCCAACAGATTGTCCTTTTGATCAGCCAAGCAGAGGTTGGGACTCTTGCACATCGAACAAAACAGCATGGTACAACAAGCTTTCAATTTCAGCCTACTACCTTACAGCTAGTTTTGTTGGTGATAACACGACACCATTAATGGAAATAAAACATAAAGACGTTGTGGGTCGTGAATACCGTTTCGACAAAACTACCAACCTCTATAGATTAAAAACAACAAAGGGCCGACAAGATGACCAAGAAAACTTATGGGACTTAGGGTTCACAAAGCGTGGGAGGGATTTTTTTGAGGCGTATTTAAAGTGTGTAAAATTGTGGGGGTTGAATGATGATGCGTACCTATTCCCTGCTTTTTTGCATGGTTCATATATTGGGCCAATATCTCAGCCTCTGATTAGCAACTTCTTTCGTTGGTTTGAACCCAAATGCCCTCACGGAATAAAGCCTGTAGTCAGTCGTTTTAGGCAAAGTAAAAGCGACGGACTGATGTCAGACACAAACTCAATAGCAATGGTTTCTGAGGGGCTTAACAACCTCAAATCCACCGTCGAAAAAAGCTACTTGAATGGCAACCCACAAGAAAACAAAAACAGGATTGGATCTGCTGCCGAAGCAATCGTTATGACTGCAAAAGGTTCAACTATCGCAGAGTCAAAAGCTAGCGTGGAAAAGAAATACGGAAAACCACTGAGAGTTGTGGACATTACAAATCAAGGCGAGCCAGAGCCTTATCAAACAAAGGTAGGTTCTAGGTGTAAAAATCCATTCAGTGAAAAGGCTGAAAAGCTCAAAAAGCAATTAGTTAAGAATGGCCTAGTAGCTGAACATGAAAGTGTAGCTTGCTTTAAGTTCTTAGACTGTTTTGAATGCGATGAGATGGCGTTGGTTGCAGAAGTAGATGATATCTGGTGTATGTTGAGCTTCAGGGAAAGCTTAGTGGAAGCCATGCAGCGGCCTTCGGTGAATCAACTACCGAACAATAAAGTTTCTAGTGTCTTACACAAGATAGAGTTGATGTTAGGGGATATTAAGGCCGATTATCCAAGCATATGCAGTGATGCAGAAGATAAGTTTAATAAAGAGGCACACCCTATTTGGGATGATGATGATGCAATTTTTGATCTGTACACGGTGTGGTAAGGAGGCTGTATGATTGCATTCAAACCGTCGGTGGGCGCTGACGACGTTAAAGTTCCTGAGTTGGTGGTAATAGATTGCTCTATCGATAGTTCTGCCGAGTTCACTAACGTGGTTGTGAGCTACGACAGAGACGGCAAGCCGCTAAGTTATTTATCTGACGATGTATGGGATTTTAGTGCCTATTCATCATCTAAGACTGAATCAGGAAGCGCTAGGGCTATTTGGGACTGGGAGAATGTAGCACCCCTGTTTAAGCTCTCTCTTAAAAAGATGATGTACTTACATTTATTTGAGAAGAGAAGGACAACGCCTAATGGCTTAAGTAGTGTTTATAACACTTTCGTTAATTGGTCTGTGATGTCTAAAATTTGTGAACAGCGCGGCGTGCCATCACTTGCCTCTTTGCGTTCTCCAAAAATGCAGAGGAAGCTGCTCGCAGGTTTGTATGGCCGAAAGCTTTCTTTTGGGACAGTTGAAAGATATCTGACATCAATCAATATCGCGGCGAAGTTAGGTTTTACGTCATTCGAAATTGGTAGTATTTCGAAGCTTGCGAAAAGGCTATCTGATGCCTCTAAGGGTAACGGACAGACACTTGCTATACCTCAAGCACTGGCGGCACAGATCTACGCTCACGCAATAGATAAAGTGGAGTCCTGGCATATGCGTCGGGAAGAGTTATCGGCATATTTCCGCGACTATATTTCCTTGATTGAGCTTGAAAAGCCTTTCGAATATTTTAGAGCGTTTTTTGATGCGTCAGACTTTTTGTCGCCTGACATTAGGCCGAATCAGAAAACCAACAAATATGGTTCAAAAAGCGTAACAGCGCTGTATAACGACATACTTATTGCTTGTGGCACTGTTATTGGCGCTGTAAGCGGCATGAGAATGACCGAGTGGTTTGAACTGGACGCAGACTCTTATCAGGTGGAGAAGTATAGGGGTATAACCCATCACATACTGGTTGGCAAAACAAGTAAGCTGAATAACGGCATTCCAACAAGGCACGCTTGGGTGACTGCTCCCATAGCTAGACTTGCAATAGAACTTCTGTCTTCAATCACTCAAGCAAGACGCGAGAGAGTTCTTGCAACCTCAAATGTTGAGGCTGGTAGTGGATATCTCAAAAAAGCAGAAAAACTAAAAGATGTATCTCAATGTTTATTCTTATCCCTTGGTATAGAAGGTAAAGCCCTAACGTTAGGAAATGCAGCACTAAGAAAGGCAATGAAGCGATTGGTTGAATCGTGCCCTAATGATGACGGCACGACAGGCGCAAGGCTTCGCGAAGAGCATTTGGAAGAGTTTAAGGTTCTTAATAGGGATAATTCAGATGCCGTTTTGGTAGGCGAATACTGGCCTCTTCTAACTCACCAATTCAGAAGGACATTTGCTGTATTCTTAATACGCAATGGATTTGGATCATTTATACAAGTCAAAGAGCAGTTCGCTCATGCGAACATTAGTATGTCTATTTGGTATGGTCGCAATGCTGATGTAGCTATCACGTTAGACTTGGCGCAAGATTCAGAGATACAGGCTGAAATCGCTGAAATGAACGCGCTCCTGATGACTGATGTTGCGGAGCAGATATTTTTAGGGGATACCCCTATCTCTGGTGGTGGCGGTAAGCGCATTAGAGATCAAATAGGTAATGGCAATATTGTATTTGAAAGCAGAGAAGAAGTTGAAGCAGCAATTAAAAGCGGTTCGCTGACGATAATTGATAACGGCCACAGTCTTTGTTTGAATCCACAGTGTAGCCGTCTGGATTGTACAATCGATCCCGCTGTAAATTCTGTAACGTGTAGCCATGACGTTATTATGCCCTCACACGCTAATAAACGTTTTGAACTTAGAGATCGACTTATCAAAAGACATAAAAGTGCGGTCGATGCTGGACTTAAACAACCTAATCTACTTACCAAAACACTTGTTGGAATTAGGGCATGTGAGCAGGTTCTTCGCGAACACAATATCCCTTTTGAGCCTTACGGCCAGTTAATCGAAGTTACCCAAGAGTGATCGTATGAGTGACAAACTAAGCAAAACAGAGATTCAGTTGGCTATTTTTGAAGAAGCACTAAAGCGACTATTGACTAACGAAGGCCAAATAGTAAAACCTGGCACCAAGCTATCTATGGCTAAGCTAGCCCTTGAGTCAGGAGTAGGTAGTGGGACATTGTACTACAAGCCATATAAGAACTTCCGCGAAAAAGCCAACAAACTAATGGATGAGTTCAACAATAACCCATCCTCTCAAACAAGTGGTAGCGTCGATGCCAACACCGACACAGTTAAAAACCTTCGTGCAGAACGCGACAATGAAAAAGAGCTAAAGGTTAAGTATAGAGGTGAGCGTGATGAGTTGAAGGAGCAATTAAAGGTTATGTGTGCTGATAGGGGCGCTGTAGAGCACGATCTTTATGAAGCTACCGCCAGAATTAAAGAGTTGGAAGAAATATTTGAGAGAGCGACTGGGGTTCATCCCGATCAATGTCAGCCACATGGAAGTAAGATATCTGTATTGCCACGCAACCTACAGATTGAAAAGATATAGAGAGCTGAACTTTGCAAGTTCCCTAGATAGTATGGGGAGTTTCAAGCTAAATACTGCACTTTGAAAGCAGATTAACAAAAAACCTACCTTCTTTAATTGAGGGGTATTTTTCTAGAAAGTCTCTCCAATACCAACTGTATTTAAGGCCACTTTTAAGAGCTAGAATCATCAGCTCATCCCTGATTGTAGCTTTATCTTTCCGATGTAAATCCATTATATTTCGCGCATCATAAAGTTCGGGAAGGTGTTTCGTTCCCTCCTTCAGCCACCTTCCACCTCTTACATTGTCTTTGCCATAAGTTACCATCATCCATAAGGTCAGTGCATCTTCGGTTATGAGCGACTCACCAAGTGATGCGCATTTGATTTGCTTTATCTGTTCAATAGGTGGGTGTAACTTAGTCCACGTAGATCCTTTGCCCTTTAGGTGCTCAGAATATCGTTTTGAAGGATCAAATGCTGAGCCAATGTAGTATTTTCCGTTTTGTAATCTGAGGATGTAACAGTAGGATGGTTTTGTTTTATTTGCATTTTGTGACTTTGTTCTGGCCGAAGGTGTTGACCTAAAGACAGTTTTTGTTTGTGCCAATGTTGAATCGCCAAGCTGTGGCTCATTAATACAGTGAGAAGCTACGGAATTACGTTTATAAGTGCGTTTTAGTTTATTCCTTAAACCCTCATCAGAGCAAGCGGGGTGAATTTTATATGCACTGCTAAGCAGTTCTGAAAAGGAACTTCCTTGCAACTCCACTTCGCAAATCGGTTTTATGCAATTTACAATATCACTCAATTTACAATAACCGTCAGGAGTGTAAATTCGACCTCCAACCATTAAATATTCATCTGTAAAGCGCTGAATTCCTAGCTCGATATTACTTTCCTGAAGTGCAATTATGAGGGTGCGGAAATCCAATCCTGCGCTACTAAGCAAAATACCTTCCATCCGTCCAGCAACCCTAACAATCTCATCATCTTCAAGGTATGAACCATTCCATTTGTCATTGTTCTTTATAATATTTGTCACGAATTAATCTGTTTTATTGCGAAATAGCAAGGTCTCTTAAAGACAATCAAGGTTGCATTAAATATTTCAACCATAGACCACACGTTTTATAAGGAATATAGCTCAACTAAATCGTCAATAGAAAATCCATAATGACTATATGAGTCAGGGTAAGTCTTTACACGATAATTTGAGCTACTAATATTTTTCTGTAACAAGTATTTGCTTAGATAATATTCAATATTTCGAGAAAATTGCAACACTGTTGCAGACTCTATTAGGTTCAGGTACTTTTCATTTTCAAATGTTACTCCCTCTCGGAAAACTAAGAAATATGCTAAACGTTCAAGGTCGAAGTATGGGAGTTCATGGTGTCTAGCTTTTCCAATTAAAAACATTTTTTCATGCAAAGAAATACCAGAAGTTAACATATAAATTGTTTCTTTATCTTCCAACATTTTTTCAATCATATCAGGAGAAAGATCTTCCAACTCACCGATAAATTTGTATTTTAATTTAGCGTTCTCCTTCGATCTTAAAGTAAAAAGGACATATTCTTCTGCAAAAAGCGACAAATCTGCTTCTTCTAAGTCTTTAAATTTAATATTTTCGGGAGCTAGATTTGCGTTCTTTATTTCATCTAGAATGTCAGAAATTGGAGGTGCATTCGTAATAACAGAGTTTGAACTAAATACAATATTGTTCGTTTCGCATTCATTATAGAGAATATATTCTTTATAACTTTTCCTATATTCTAAATCCTCAAGCGATTTTGCTCTTTGATTGTCATATTTTTCAATATATTGATCCACATCGATTAGATTTTTCAATACCTCTTTTCCACTTTCTAAAGCGGATAAATCAAGTAAGTCGCCGGAAAATAATGAGTTACTCAAAGTATGCACAGAAAAAAGGTTTGAAGAAAAAACTTTACGGAAAAAACTTTCCCCTCTTTTTTTCAAAATATAGTTAGCAACTGAGTATGATTTCGCTTCCATTGGTATGATTACTTTATTAAGGTCTCCAGCATAGTATTTATTCATCATCAAAACAAACTGCTCTGGACTTTTAGAATCTATCAGTTGGGCAACGCCAAAATTACTTATTGAATATCCTAACCTGTACAGCTTATCTAACTGCGGTTCGGTTGCACCATAAGATATAAGCACGTCCAAGGGACTTACATAATTGCCTCTAACCACGTAATTATCGTCAACCGAACCATTCTTAATCGCTTCAATGTAGTATTCGACTCCATCTGTATATAAAACTTTGATTCCGCTATTAAACTGCTGCAATAAATTGTCTTCGTTTGAAACATTCGACCCACTATCAAATCCGTCTAGCAAATCTTGCGACAAGACC
Organism: Alteromonas sp. MB-3u-76; assembly: GCF_002831605.1. Taxonomy (NCBI): domain Bacteria; kingdom Pseudomonadati; phylum Pseudomonadota; class Gammaproteobacteria; order Alteromonadales; family Alteromonadaceae; genus Alteromonas; species Alteromonas sp. MB-3u-76. Next base: position 886,723 of record NZ_CP025115.1, read on the forward strand.
AAGGGTTCCGAGTGAGAACCTTGGAAGTCCAGATAGATGAATTCATGACACGAATCGTTGGCGTATAAAACCTGACTTGTCGTGCAAATAGCCAAAAGCAACAACGTAACCACTCTTCTGTAAAGCATGACTAGCATGTTTCTTTATACGCTTCGGACCAAGCAACGCATGCTGCCTTTTGCTGAGCCTCAAGATATTTATCAGCTGAAATCCACGTGAACATACTAGCATAAAACTCCGTAGCTCGGTTTCTGCAACGACTTAGACCAAATGCGTTGTTTCTGTTGCCGTCTAAGCATAAATCTAGCATATCGTTAAAAAAACTACTGTCACATGTAGATTTATTTGATCGTCTGTCAACATAGCATATATCATGACTTTGGCATGCGTTTTCAAAAAATGCTATCGACTCAGAGTAAACAGGACGAAGAAGTGTAGGAACTGAGCAACCATCAGGAGATATACTGGGAGGGTTTCTCCAGTTGCAGTTTTCAGGTCGCTTTCGTTCATTTTTCTCACATTGTTTTGCCATTTCTTCGTAATAGATATCTTCGGCTTCAGTTGACCCCCAGCCTGCCATTTGTGCGAAAGTTCTCATGTCGACGATAAACAAGTTGTAATTAGGGCGTGGTGTTCGTTTACCGCTTACCTCGATAATCTCGATAGTGTCGTCAGCGATAAGCTCAGCGTATCCCAACGTTACAGTTCCGTCTTTAACAACCAAAAACATTGATGAGACAAGATACATCATCAAAAAAGATAATGCTTTAACAGAAAACTTCATGTACATTCCTTGTAGTAATCATAGGTTTTTTAAGGAGAGCTAAAAATAACTCCGATGCAGTTCAAAACAAAAAGTAGCGCGCAAATAACGAAGAAATAGAGACCTTCCATACCCGTTTGCTCACCGATTACTACATCTACAGTGGCGCAGAAAACCACTGCAAGCGATAAAGCAATAGACGAATAATGATACAACTTTGAAGATTTGCTTTTAGCTTTTTTTGCACTTTTACATAGTCGTAAAAATAAAGCGAGGATTATGAGTGTAAATATCCATGTAATCATTTTTACTTCCTTTTTTATTCTATACGCTAACGGGAATGTGTTTTTTAGTCAAACACTTTAATGCATTTCCGAGACCACTAGCCAGAGCAAAGATTGTTATTGTATTTTGCTTCTATAAGATGGATAAGAAAAAATCATGCAGGAACAGTATTTTAAGTTTTGACTTTCTACCCCTATTAGTTTTATAAGAATCTTTCAGTTTATTATTATGCCTGGTATTTCTTCGTAAACAAAATAGCTGTAATTTTTTGATCCATAATGTTAGTTGAAAAAAGTTTATTTCTACTTCTCTTACATGTAGGCATTTCCTTTCTGTGGAGTGACGTCAAAACTTTTTTCGAAGGTGATAACAATTTTGTAGGTAAGAAAACATAACTAAATTATTTGATATATCTTTTTAAAACTCGAATATATATTTTGGGTTATATAAGCTGCAAATCAAACCATGTTACGATAACACTTACACGTTTTCCGTTTAAATTGTAATCTTGCACAAAGTGAGACTGTAGTTAGAATGCTCATTCATTACTACGCGGAAATTCTCTCGAAATCAACGGAAACCTAGCGCTCAAATTAAAAATTCGAGAGATATATTTCAAAACACCTCTCGAATAACAGATTAAGCCGCAGCCTTGTATTGGCAAGTAATTGAGAGTTTTGAGAGGTTTTCGAATCGTAAGGATGGGCTTGTATATTCTTCCGCCAGATTACGATAGCAGTAAAACTTATCCGCTTATTCTAGAAATTCACGGTGGACCAAACTTAGCGTATGGCCCGGTATTTACAGCAGAGCTACAAAGAATGGCGGCAGAAGGCTATGTTGTTTTTTATGATAATCATCGCGGAAGTACGGGGTATGGCGAACGTTTTGCCTTGTTGTTACAAGGGAAATACAGCTCGAAGTACGACTTTGCAGACCATATGTCGGGTGTTGATGCGCTTATTGAAAAAGGAATTGCCGACCCAGAGCGCCTGTATATAACAGGTGGTTCAGCAGGTGGAATTGCATCGGCTTATGCAATTGGACTCACAGACAGATTTAAAGCTGCAGTAGTGGCAAAGCCTGTTATTAATTGGCTATCGAAAGTACTTACTGCTGACTCAGGGCTATATCAAATACCTTTTCAGTTTCCTGGCAAGCCTTGGGACAATGTAGAGCATTATTGGAAACGCTCACCACTGTCGCTAGTTGGCAATGTTACAACCCCTACCATGCTTATTACCGGGGTGAACGATAAACGTACGCCCATGTCAGAAACTGAGCAGTTTTACCAAGCGCTTAAAATTCAGAAAGTTGATACGGTACTAGTAAAGGTACCTGAATCGTCCCATGGCATTGCCGCAAAACCGTCGCGAATGATTGGCAAGGTAGAAAATATCTTAGCGTGGTTTAAAAAGTACAGCGGTGCTGATGAAGCTACAACGCCAGATGCTCCTTAGAGCGTTTCTTATAAAAGCTATGTAAATACAACTTTCGCCAAATGGCTTCAAAAGGGCCTTGGCGGAAGTGTCTCGTTATTACATTCGCCAGCACTATCTGAATAGCAGTAAAGGCTAACGTAATCATAAGCAAATCGAGCAAGGTGACTGTAAAAGCAAAGTCAGGGAAGTAAGCGGGCATGACTATTCGAAAGAGGACCGCCATCGCAATTGATTGAGTGAGGTATAGCGTAAACGCGACTTTTCCGCAGTTAACTAGCGACTGATACCACCACGCTGCTGTATTTTTTACCTTAACTAACAAGTGAGCGTATACCAACGCACAGAAGATAGCGGAGACACTCGACAGCATCGGTGTAACGTCTGCTGTCATCTGCTCAATCAACATCAAAGGAAGGGCAGTAACGATGGATGTCACTATTGCAATGGCGGCTACCTTTATAAACGTTGCTGAAGAAAAGCCTTGGTTGAAAAAGCCATTTCGATAAAGGTAAGCGCCGAACATCATAAGTCCCATAGATTGCCATAGCATGGTAAATGGAGCGACAATAATGCTTATTGCTTGAAAGGTAATTTGTGTTTCAATTTGGAATAAATAACTGCTCTGCCACTGCGCCACTTCTTCGCCGTGCACTTCACTTGCCCTAAGTGGAAGTTCGCCGCCGAAGTCATAAAGAAATGCTGATATCACGCCAACGACAAGCATAATAACGCTGCCAATCACTAAAAAATTGAGGCTTCTCTTTTTCAGTTCGTCTTGGCTAAGGAAAAAGCTCTTTAGAATCAGAAACCCACAAATACTGTAGTAAAGCAGAATATCGCCACCAAAAATAAATACGCTGTGCATTAACCCAAATACAAAAAGCCACTTTAATCGAGACTTAGCAAACGTTAAAAAGTCGTATCCTCGCGATTGGCAGTGTTCAAACTGAATAGCCAAGCCTGCACCAAAAAGCAAGCAAAATAACGAACGGAATCTTCCATCTAAGAAAAGGGCATTGATGAGCGAAATGATATCATCAGATAAAAGCGGTTCTTCGAAAAACGCGTAGCCAGTGTAAAAATTTTGGTGAAACGTAATATTTAAAAAGAGTATACCGAGGATCGCTAGGCCTCGAATGGCGTCTATTGAATGAATTCGCATTTACATTCCTTGTAAAAGAAAATGGAGTGCCAGTAGTTTGGAATAATAGCAGTTTGGTGTTACAGCAGTGTAGCGAGTCTTATAAGTAAAATCGAAATGAAAAATGTATCGAAACGTTTATTCGTTTTGCGCCTATGATTTTTTCTGGAATGTGTTCAGGGCAATATGCGCCACAAGCGACACTGGTCTGTTACTCGTCAAATTGACTTACTTCTTAAAGTTCAGAAAGTAGCTAGCACTACCGCTAGCTACTCTCTAGATGTCAAACGCTGCAGAGAGAAAGTCCCGCTAACTATTAATTAATAGCTCTAAATCTAGCGCCTTCCAATGCTGGCTCTCACTGGCTAAATCAGCAGATAAAATGGGTTTTTCCTCTAACCATCCTTTCGGGAAGTTAAGCGTAAGCTCAGAATGCGAGACCTGAAAGTCTATTTCCGGCAAAAATTGCTCTTGTCTTTTAAGGTTAAGAAGTACACCTAACCTCAGTAACGCTATTAAGCGTTTAACCGCGTTATTATCAAAAAGGTTGAAACTTGGCAGGTCGCTAATGCGTATTTTCTTGCGATGAAAGCGCACCAGAGTGGCCAACAAAAGCTGTTGCTCTTGGGTAAAGCCGGGCATATCAACGTTAGCAAGAATATAGGCGCTGTGTCGCTGCACACCTCGTGAATTAATTTGAATGCCCACTTCGTGAAGAAGCGCGGCCCAACCAAGCATATTTTTAAAGTCTTGGCCTTTTAATTTCCACGCTTTTTCCACTTCGCTCAATAGCATTAACGATGTGTTGAGCACCATAGTCGCCTGCGAGGTATCTACATCGTAACGGGTAGCTAAACTGCTCGCGGTTCTACCGCGAATATCGGCGTGATGCAGTTCATCTTCCATTTGATAAAGCACACCTTCGCGCAGTGCCGCAGGGGAATACACTAAAGTATCTATTTTTAATGCTTTGAAAACCGCAATTAAAATAGCGATACCACCAGCGATGACTATACGACGATCGTCACTCAAGTTAGGGAAATCGAGCTTTTCGACATGCTTTGCCTCAATGAATTGTTCCATCAAGCTTTGCAGTCGCTTTAGCGTAACCGGCACATCGTGCTCATTGGTTCTATCGCTCTGGCATAACGTAAACAATGAGCGGATAGTGCCTGATGTGCCAATACACTGCACCCACCCTAATTTACGATATTTAGCGTCAATCATCTCCAGTTCTTGAGCAGCGGCGGTGATCGCTTTGTTAAACGCGCTCCGTTTAAGTTCTCCTGTTGAAAAGAACCTTTGTGTGTAGCTTACGCATCCCATTTGTAAACTGCGGCAAAGCAACGGGGTGAAGCCTTTTCCTATAACAAACTCGGTAGAGCCGCCACCGATATCTACAACCAGTTGCTGTCCATCGGCATGATTAGTGTGCGCAACACCTGAGTAAATTAAGCGAGCTTCTTCTACGCCGGAGATAACCTCGATAGGATAGGGAAGCACCTCTTTTGCCGCTTTAATAAAGTGCCTGGCGTTACGCGCTTTGCGCAGCGTATGGGTAGCAACAATACGCACCGAGTCAGGTTCGAAGCCTTTTAAGCTTTCAGCAATCACTTTAAGCATGGAGAGGCCACGGGCAATGGCCTCGTCAGATAAAATATCATCATCGTCGAGCCCGTCGGCCAGCCGTACTTTTTGCTTCACTCGATGAAGAATTTGAACAGAATCGGCCACAATTCTCGCCACCACCAGGTGAAAACTGTTTGAGCCAATATCTAAAGCGGCTACTTTGCTAACTTCACGGGACGTTACACCGTCAAAGATGGATTCATGCTCGGTCATTAATGTTTACGTTATCCTAAAGGTCAGCTTCAAGTTGTTTAAGGTAGTTATATATTTCCACTTGAGAGCGCACTTTTTTGCGATTCCCTCTTGGAACGTACTGGTTGGTTTGCTCTGTGTCAATGACCCGTGCTTTCAAGGTGTCGTTAAACTGAAGCTCCATTATGTCAACAATGCGCTGCTGAAGTTCGCGGTCATACACCGGGCAACCTACTTCAATTCGGTTATCCATATTTCGTGTCATCCAGTCAGCAGAAGAAATAAATACTTTTCTGTCCCCGCCACCTTCAAAAATCATAACTCTGGGGTGCTCTAAAAATCTGTCGACAATAGAGATAATTTCGATGTTATCGCTAACCCCTTTAATGCCGGGGTTTAGCGAACACATACCGCGAACAATACCGCGAATTTTTACACCCGACTGGCTAGCGCGATATAAATCATCAATAAGCTCTTTATCAACGAGGTTATTAATTTTGAAGGTTATTTGTGCGTTCTGCCCTTGGTTTAAATGCTGGATCTCTTGTCTTATCAGTGACTGAATTTTAGTTCTCGAGTTAAGCGGCGAGATCTGCAGGTGCTGAAACTTATAACGGCGGTATGGGTATTGAATAAGATCAAATACAGCCACGCCTTCATCCGCAAGTTCTTGGTTGCGGGTAAACAAGCTGTAGTCGGTATATATCTTTGCGGTTTTTTCGTTGAAGTTACCGGTACCAAAGTGGGCATAGTGAATTAAGCTACCGCGTTCCTCTCGGCTTACAATGCAAAGCTTAGAGTGTATCTTTAGTGTTGGTACGCCCAGTACAACCCGGATCCCCGCTTCGGTCATTCGTTTCGACCACTCTATATTCGCCTCTTCGTCAAATCGGGCACGTATTTCTACCACTACTGTCACTTTTTTACCGTTGTCCACAGCATCAATGAGTGAGTTGATGATGCGCGAGTTACTGGCCACGCGGTATATGTTAATACGTATTGTGCGAACATTAGGGTCGAAAGCTGCCTGACGTAAAAACTCAGTAAAATGCAAAAACCGATGATAGGGGTAGTGCAGCAAAATATCGTTTGCGGATATCGCATCAAACACAGTGTTGTGTTTAGAAAACGCCTTGCTATCAATAGCCGGCAGTGGAGTATGTTCTAAGTATTCGCGACCTACATTGGGGAAGCCGATAAAGTCTTTAAAATTACGATAGTGCCCGGCAGCATGCATGGTATCAAGCTTTGTAATTTTTAAGCGCTTGCGCAAGTCCTGCATCATGTCATCAGGCATATCGGTGTCGTAAATAACGCGAACCGGTTCTGCAATAAGGCGCTGCTTCATGCTTTCTGACATTTTTTCTACGTAGCTTTCGTCTATCTCATCGTTAATGGAATATTCTGCATCTCGCGTCATTTTGAATGAGAAAGACTCAAGTTCATCGTATTTAATAAAGCCGCGGAAAATATCCTCAAGACAAAGCTGAATCATGTCGTCTAGCATAATAATATGCTTTTTCTTCTTGCTCTTTTCAGGCGGTATAAGCATGAAGCGCGACATTTCGGTAGTGGGAACTTGGATAACCGCATATCGCGTGTTTCGCTCTTTACGTCTAAGCGCTACGTAGAGATATACAGATGTGCCGTTGAGCCGCTTCAGCAGGTCAGTTTTCTTATCAATAATTATGGGCGCGATATGTCGCAAAACTTTGTTGATAAAAAAGTTGCGTACCCACTGTTGCTGATAGTCGTTTAAATCGTTTTTGCGCAAAATATAGATATTATAGCGAGCGAGTTCTTTCACTACGTCTTTGTGAATTTCATCAAACTTTTCAGAAAGCTGTACCACTTTCTGTTGAATTTGGGCCATCAGCTTTATCTGACGCTCTGCTTCTTCTTCATTGCCGTCATTTTGCGCTATGGTAATTTGTCGCTTAACGCCCGCTGCCCGTACGCGGTAAAACTCATCTAAGTTGTTTGAGTAAATACCTAAAAAGCGTATACGCTCTACCGCGGGGGTGTTTTTATCGGCGGCTTCTTGTAACACTCGCTCGTTGAATGCTAACCAACTTAGCTCTGCGGGATAATATAAAACGTTGCTATCCATAATCTCTCAATCACATGTACAAAAATGGTCAAAGGCTGTCATTAGTGAGTGACATTTTGATGACAAACTGCCTCTTATCCTTATGTAAGGAGTCTACTTGCCCTTTGGCGACATTAGCGGGTTGTGGTGATGTCTACAACCAAGTCATTTGCTAGTGCTTCTAACGCATCTTGTAAAGCGCCATCGTCGAAACCTTCGGGCACCGCTATTTCTGCTTTTGCTTTAAACATTAAGCTGCCCCAGTTAGGCGCACTTTCGCAGTGTGAGGCAAAGGTAAGTATATTGAGGTTGAACTGATTCAATACCGACGTCAGTTCTTGAACTATGCCGGGTTTATCATTGCCCATAACATCTACCGTACATTTTACGTGATTGTCTCCCTGAGAACTTGCTGCCGCTACATGTTGAACAGTGATATCTGGAAGGGCCTCAATAGCGTCGATCAGCGGCTGTTTTTCTTCAGAGTTTACGTGCACTTCGACAAAACCAGTGAACATGCCCGCCATATGTGCAAAGCTAGAGCCTAACCAGTTACCCTTGTGGGTATAAATACACTTAGCTAATGCATCGACTAATCCGGGTTTGTCTTTGCCCATGATATTGATGACTATTGATTGCATGTAAAGCTCCTTAATGACTGGCTGAGAAATACTTTGAACGTGTTCTCACAGGGTAATACCATACCGAAAGGCAGATTTGGTAATAGATTCGGTAGCATAGGCTACGCGCGAAATTTTCGCTTGCTATTAGCATAACAAAACTTACACTGCTCACCAGTGCAATTTACTCCAAATTCGTTGTTATAGATGAGTTTGTATACATAAAACACTAAAAAGAATAATGACTTTTAACAGCGACAGCATAAATAAGAGACGCCAGCGGACCGACACACGGTCTCGCATTCTCGTGACCGGCTTTGGTGGTCTTGTATTGCTGACACTGGTTATTCTTGTTTCTCACCTTCTCAGTCAAGCCTTGCCGCTTACCTATACCCCTACGCTAGAAAAAGTGTCAACGGTGTCAGTGGCAAATGACGAAGTCATTATAAGTACAGGCGATATATTCAATGGCCAGCCCCTTCTAGTTCAAAAACAGAATTGCCGAATTGGCCTTAAAGTGCTTTCTAATAAAGCGCTGCGCAATACCCAAGACTATACAAAGCCATGTTCGCACACCTTGTCGTCGCAGACCGTAATGGGCGAAGATTACATTGTAGATATTTCAGCTGCCGGGCAAGTGCGAATTATTCCGGTGCGAACCTATTCTGCCAATAGACTTCTTGGAAAAGGCGTGACGCAGAGCGGGCCATCAAGTGCATTAACATTTGCGCTACCCAAAAAGCTCTGGCGTAAAAACGATGGATGGGGCATGAGCATGTCTACTCAATGGATTGCAGCGAAAATTGAAAATGAGGGAAGCGTTTTTGTGCGCTGGGTAAATCGAAAAACACCCACCAAAGTAATTGATAAGCAGTTTATTGATGTAGATAACGTAACGCTGCTGCCCGGTAGTGAAAGCATGATCTTACACAAGGGAGATAAGTTCTTTCTGCATAGGCTGACCGATAATGAAACTGCGCCAAGTGCAATGATTACCGGTATTCCCTATCAAAACAACCAAACTTTCATATTCCCGCTAGCAAAACAGCGCACGTTTTATTTACAAAACAGCGAAACCAACACGCTCACTCGCTGGGTACTTAGCAAAACCCAAGCTGGCTTGGTGTTTCAGGATACCTACAGTGTTGCACTAGAAAACAATGAATACACTTATGATGTGGCCGAACATGCCAGTATGAACATTGTGGCGGTGCTGACCAGTAAGCAAAAGATTTTGCTGCTTAATCGCATAACCGGAGAAGTTATTCGCTCTTATAAAAGTGATGAAACGGTGTCGGATATTGCATGGCATGGCGATACACTAATAGGGCGAGGCGACAATCGTATTGTCGCGTGGCAAGGAAAGTATTTAAGCGGAATTACAACATGGTCGTCGTTGTTTGAACCGCAACAGTATGAGGGGTACGACTCCCAGGCGACCGTATGGCAAACTACCAGCGCGTCCGACTATCAAGAGGCAAAATTTAGCTTAACGCCCTTAATTATTGGCAGTATGAAAGCGTCATTATTGGCATTGGCTATTGCAATTCCCGTTGCCATAGGCGCAGCCATTTACACTGCTTATTTTGCCAAAGCCAGACTTCGACACTTGATTAAACCTGCCATTGAGATGTTGGAAGCAATCCCAAGCGTGCTCATTGGCTTTATCGCCGCTATTTGGTTATCGCCTAAGGCAGAGCAGTTTTTATTCTCAGTCGCTTTTTTCATTATTTTTGTGCCTATTGCGCTTATTATTGTGGCTTTATTTCAACGAAGAGTTGCTGAATACCTTCCCAAGCGCCTGCGCCACGGAAGTGAGTTGGTATGCGCATTAGTAGGCACTTTATTTTTAGGGTTTATCAGCGTTGAATTGGCTCCTGATTTTATTTTCTCCTTGTTGGGTGTTGACGGGTTTGCAGTACTAGCGTCTGAGTCTGACAGCCCTATTGGCAAGACTACCATTGTGGTAGCGATTGCATTGGGTATTGCTATTTCACCAACCATTTATTCTCTGGCTGAAGACGCCATAAACGGCGTGCCAGACGATTTAAAAAATGCGTCGTTTGCCTTAGGTGCTACGAGACTACAAACTCTAATGCATGTGGTGTTGCATGTAGCACTTCCCGGTATTATCGCTGCCATTATGCTAGGTTTTGGCCGAGCGTTTGGTGAAACCATGATTGTATTGATGGTAACGGGAAATACCCCTATTTCCAGTTGGGGCCTTATTGAGGGATTGCGCGCGCTCACGGCCAATTTAGCCATAGAGCTACCAGAGGCTGATGTGTCTTCCGCACATTATCAAATTCTCTTTTTCACTGCCTGCATACTGTTTGCATTCACGTTTGTGGTAAATACGGTTGCCGAGGTAATGCGTCAAAGGCTTGCGACGAGGAAAAAGCATGGTTAAACCGTCCTTCTTAGGCTTGAACGCGGTTCAGCGTCAATCACTCGTTATCAGTCTCACCGCTTTTTTTACCGGTTTGTTGGTTATTGCGCTAATAAGCGTACTTGTTCTGATAACTGCTCGCGGCGGAGCCTATTTCTGGCCAGAGCCTATTTATGCCGTATCGATAAAGTCGGATAACGGCCAGCAGTCTACAACGCTGCTCGCCAATGTATTCGACGATGATGCGAAAAAAGAAATACGGCTAAAATATGCAGATGTGAACAACCCTTACGGTACACAATTACTTGTTGAGCGAGAAAGGGTAGAGCGAATTGCACTCGCCAAAGATAGCGCACAAATAAAGTTGAATGACGGCAGGCAGGTACTTGCTATACCCGATCATGTTATCACCCCAGAGGGGACAAACAATCAGCTGTCAGAGCTGCCACAAGTTATGCAGAAAGTAGCACTTCTCTCTGAGAAAATTACCACGCTGAATACACAATTTCTTGCCCCTATTCATGAGGCACTTTCTCGCTTTGACAATCGAGACGTAGCTGCAGATGCACCAGCACGCGAAAAACGGGTTGCTGAATTCAATCAGTATCAACAGCAAGTGCTAAACCTTGAACGTCAACGAGAGCAATATCAACTGGCGGTTAAATTTGCTGATGGGCAATCATTTATCATTCCGGTTTCTAATATTCAAAGCGTCGACTTTGTTGGCCGTTTATCGCTGCTTGAAAAATGGCAGGTTGCCATTAGTGAAGTCATCATTTTTTTAACCGAATCACCTAAGCAGGCAAATACCTCGGGAGGCGTGTTTCCTGCGTTATTTGGAACAGTGCTGATGGTATTTATCATGACCATAATAGTAACGCCCTTTGGTGTGTTAGCGGCAATCTATTTAAGTGAATACGCCCCCAACACAGCATTGACCACAGTCATCAGGGTAAGCGTAAGCAATATGGCGGGGGTGCCATCCATTGTTTATGGGGTATTTGGTCTCGGCTTTTTCGTATATACCCTAGGTGGCAGTATAGATAGTCTCTTATTTAGCGATACTCTTCCATCTCCTACTATGGGAAGCCCGGGAATATTTTGGGCCGCACTCACCATGGCCATACTCACACTGCCGGTGGTTATTGTCGCTACCGAAGAGGGCCTACGGCGAGTGCCTGAGGGTCTTAAAGCGGGCAGTTATGCTTTGGGCGCCACCAAAATTGAAACAATCGTGCGCACTATTTTGCCCATAGCGTCGCCGGGTATTATGACCGGTGTAATACTTGCTATTGCCCGAGCTGCTGGTGAAGTTGCTCCTTTAATGTTGGTTGGTGCGGTGAAGTTTGCGCCCGCACTGCCAATAGACGGAGAGTTTCCATTTTTACACCTAGATCGCCAGTTTATGCATTTAGGCGTGTTAATTTATGACAGTGCATTCCATAGCCAGACTGACGCGAAAAGTGCCTCTATGATGTTTGCTGCATGTTTATTGTTGCTGATAGTCGTATTCGTTCTTAATATTTTGGCCGTGCTATTAAGAACGCGCTTGCGCAAACGCTATTTAGAAGGGTAAATATCAACATGCTTACGTTGTTTAAAAATAATTCAAAGCCTGTCAATGAGCTAACTAGCGAGCAAACCGCAGTAGAAGTAAAAGACTTAAACCTATGGTTTGGCGAGAAACATGTGCTGAAAGACATCACCATGCGTATTCCGGAAAACAAGGTAACCGCGCTGATAGGACAAAGCGGCTGTGGAAAGTCGACGCTAATCAATTGTTTTAATCGACTTAATGACTTGTACGACGGCTGTTCTTATAACGGTGAGGTAATCATAGATGGTAAAAATATTAACAGTAAAAAGGTTAATGTATCTCGACTTCGCGCCAAGGTCGGCATGGTGTTTCAACGGCCCAACCCCTTTCCTATGAGCATTTACGAAAATGTGTGTTACGGGCTTAAACTGCAAGGCGTAAAAGTACGGCGGCACCTTGACGATGCGGTAGAAAAAGCATTGAGGCAGGCGGCATTGTGGGATGAAGTAAAAGATAGACTTTTCGACCCTGCAATGACGCTATCTGGAGGGCAGCAGCAGCGCTTGGTGATTGCTCGGGCGCTGTCGCTTAAACCTAAGGTATTGTTGCTCGATGAGCCAACCTCTGCGCTCGACCCTCTCACTACCTTGTTTATTGAAGAGTTGATGGAGTCGCTTAAAAAGCAGTGCACTATTGTTATTGTTACGCACAACATGCAGCAGGCGGCACGCGTGAGCGACTATACTGCATTTTTCCATCAGGGGAAGTTGGTAGAATATGCAGACAGCGACACGCTTTTTACCATGCCAGAGAAAAAGCAGACCGAAGATTATATAACTGGTCGGTATGGTTAGGCTGCTTGATAGAGTATATTTATTGGGTTTGTTCGAAATTTTTGATGGGGTTATATCACAATGCGCCAAGTTGCTCTTAATACGCACATCTCCGCTACCTTTAACGTTGAGTTAGAGAATTTACGTAACTCTGTGCTAACGATGGGGGGAGAGGTTGAGCAGCAGATGGTGGATACGCTTTATGCCATTAAACACAATCATGCCGCACTTGCCGAAAAAGTCGTGTTGAATGACCTGAAAATAAACTCAATGGAAATTCAAATTGACGAAGAGTGTTTAAGAATTATCGCGAAGCGCCACCCTACAGCAAGTGATCTTCGCCTAATTATGACGATCTCCAAGGCGATTACTGACATAGAACGTATGGGTGATGAGATTGAACGAATAGCCAAATTAGTTACCCGCAACAAATTGCCATCATCTGACACAATAAAAAGTAGCATGGTGCTTATTGGTGAGCGTGTAATCGATATGATGCGTGGAACCTTCGATGCCTTTGCTCGTCAAGATGAAGCGGCCGCACTTGAGGTTTACCGTCAAGACAACCAAATTGATAGTGAATATAAGAGGCTGATTACCTACACCACCCACGAAATGGAAAAAATTACTGAAGACATGCAAGACTGGCTAGATGTGCTCTGGGCGTTGCGTTCTTTAGAGCGAATAGGGGACAGATGCAAGAACGTGTGCGAATATGTTGTTTATCTCACCAGAGGTACCGACGTTCGTCATACTTCTCTTGAAAGTATCCATCAAAAAATTGAAGATTTAACCTAAGCTAAGCAGCCTATGAAATTGCCAAAGCGCCCGAAAGACGTGGCATGGCGAGCTGATTGAAATCTTTCTGTCACAAAAATGAAATATTTGTTTGAATTATCGTCGCAGTTTTAAACTTTTGCAGAAATTCGATGATTTTCGCTATGGCTTCGAAGATGATTACGTTATCATGCGCCGGAGCCGAGGACAGGTAGTGCAAAAAACGAACATTGTGCCATTATAGAAACTGTCTTTAACATCACACTCTACTCAAATTGGAGTAGAGAAAGTGCTACACGGTGATGTAGCGTAAAGCCCAAATCGCAAAAGCTCGGGAGCGATAATTCGTGGATTTTTTTGAAAGTTATGGCCTGATTTTAATTCTTCTTGCCGGTGGCGTAGGTTTCGTCATGGCGTGGGGAATTGGAGCGAATGATGTTGCCAATGCTATGGGAACATCTGTAGGGTCAAAAGCATTAACGATAAAACAAGCAATTTTCATTGCGATGATTTTTGAGTTTGCTGGGGCATACCTAGCTGGAGGGGAAGTTACCTCTACGATTCGCAAAGGCATAATCGACTCAAGTTATTTCACTGACATACCTGAATTGTTGGTGTTAGGCATGATTGCCTCGCTTTTAGCTGCCGGCATTTGGTTAGCGGTAGCTTCATGGTTAGGTTGGCCGGTATCGACAACGCATTCTATTATCGGTGCAATTATCGGTTTTACCGCGACGGGTGTCAGTATGGATGCCGTAGCGTGGGGTAAAGTAGGCGGTATTGTTGGTAGCTGGGTGGTAACCCCCGCGATTTCTGGTGTTATTGCTTATCTCATCTTTATGAGTGCTCATAAGCTCATTTTCCAAACTTCTTCTCCTTTCGAAAGCGCAAAGCGGTACGTGCCTTTTTACATGGCGTTGGCCGGTTTTGTTATGTCTCTTGTAACCATCAAAAAAGGCCTTAAGCATGTTGGTTTAGAGATGAGTGCTGTAAACGGTTACTTGTTGGCTGTGGCTATTGCTGTTGCCCTAGGTATTGTTGGTAAATGGTTTATTGGCCGCATGAAATTCAGCGGTTCTGAAGATGCAGATTTACAGGCTGCTAATGTTGAAAAAGTATTTGCGTTACTTATGGTAGTAACGGCTTGCTGTATGGCATTTGCACACGGCTCTAATGACGTTGCAAACGCTATTGGTCCGTTAGCTGCGGTTGTCAGCGTAGTAAGCAGTGGCGGCGAAATAAATGCTAATGCAAAATTAGCCGTGTGGATCTTGCCGTTAGGCGGCTTAGGCATTGTTGCCGGTTTGGCATTATTTGGTCATCGAGTCATAAAAACCATCGGTCAAGGCATTACGCATCTTACTCCTAGTCGAGGTTTTGCGGCAGAATTAGCCGCGGCCTGTACGGTTGTTATTGCCTCAGGCACGGGTCTGCCTATATCTACTACGCAAACTCTTGTCGGTGCCGTACTGGGTGTTGGTTTAGCAAGAGGTGTGTCTGCGTTAAACCTAGGTATTGTAAGAAACATTGTTGTTTCTTGGATTGTTACCTTACCCGCAGGTGCCGTGCTCTCAATTATATTCTTCTATATCTTAAAGGCGTCATTCGGCGTAGCTTAGAAAAAGCGCCTTAATGAGACCAAGAGCCGCGTTGATGTTGGTTGCTTTAGTAATCTACAACAACGTGGCTTTTCTGTTTTTGGTCATAGAAAAACCTTTTACTCTTCTACTGACACGGGCGTTTTAAATCCCGCCGGTTTTATGCCTACCACAGCACACTGAAGCTGATGCATAGTTTCTTCGGCTGTATTACCGATTATAAAGCCCGGAATGCCCACGCGCGCCACCGTACCCATAACGACCACGTCGGCGTTAACAGATGTTGAAGTGGCAGCGATATCACGTCTAGGGTGGCCGTGGACAATATGTTTTTGCGGTTTTAAATATTCAAGAACATGGTCATCAAGGTCACTCTCTAGTTCGTCAAGCAGTCGAGTTAGCTCTGCATCACGCTCGGCAAAAAAAGAGGCGACATTGTCTTCCATATTTTCGTTATCTACAGTAACAAAACCATCTCTCGTCATATTCTCTGGAATAGCGTCGAATACATGAAGTACGTGTAGCTGAGCGAATTCTAGGAGAGCAATTTGACTTGCATGGCGCAATACATCGCGGTTGAGTTCTCGCCTTACCTCGGCTTCATGTTCAGGGTAGTGGTAATTCAAGTCTAGGGCGGCCACCACGTTTTTGTATTGGCTTTTTGGTTTGCGGTCCACTATCCAAACAGGACATGGGCATTTGCGCAGCAAGCGCATATCTAGGCTGCCAAAAAGTCTGTCTAAAAAGCTTTCTTCAGCGCGTTTTATAACAAGATCGACATCATGGTTCACCACACGACTAACAACATTGATCAATGGGTCGCCTATAGCTACTGCAGTATTCACTGGGTACTGCTGACTCCAGCTTTTCGACTGCTCGCTTAACCATTGCTGTGCTTGAGTTTCCATATTCTGTTGCGATTCTATATACGAAAAAGATTCCATTACCATGTTGGCGTTAGGGGGAAGGGCTTCTAGCGCAAGCATGATAGTAATTTCAGCCTGATGGGTTTTCGCAATATGAATTGCTTGCGCCACAGTCTCATTCTGGCGATGAGAGTCACTGAGTACGCAAAGAATATTCTTATAATGTCCTTTCATGGTAGCCTCGTTAGCACTGTTGCCGCCGTGCTAATTCCAATGTTTTAAAAAGTGGCAACACACCATAATCCTAGTCTCAGAATGCCTGCTGTGCCACAAAAGGTTTAAGAACTTTTTGTTGCAGTTGAAAGGTTTGGGCGTGTGATAAGTTAATCTTTATGCTAGATTAGAAAGTATATTATCAATCTATTATGAGATGATCATGAAGTGGCCAAATCTTAAACATTTACACTACCTTGTCACACTGCATCAGGAACAACATTTTCACCGAGCAGCTCAGCGTTGCAACGTTAGCCAATCAACTCTAAGTACGGCGATTCAAAATCTCGAAGAGCACTTCGGTAGCCAGTTACTAGAAAGAGAGCACAAAACCTTTGTGTTTACATCACTAGGTATAGATATTGTAGAGCGCAGCAAAGTGCTGCTACAGGAAGCGGGAGAACTAGTAGAGTACGCGCAAAATGCAGGTAACTGGCAGCGCGGTACGCTTAAGTTAGGTGTTATTCCTACCATTGCACCGTTTTTGTTTGAAGGCATGATGGGAGCGTTTAAGGCGTTTCTTCCCGACATTAATTTAGAAATGCAGGAAGACACCACGGAAAAACTTTTACAGCAGCTTACCGATGGAAGGTTAGATTTACTTATTCTTGCACTTCCAATGAATACACCCGGATGTAAGCAAATGGTGCTTGGTCACGATCCTTTCCACCTTATAGCGCACGAAGATATGATGCCTGCTTTACCAAATCCGGTGGACATTTCGTCGCTTCCTAAGAAGAGTATTTTTCTTCTTCAGCAAGAGCATTGTATGACCGACCATGCGGTTAGTGCATGTAATCTTCAGCATCGCGACCAAATTAGCAGTGTTGCAGCAAGCAGTCTTTATACATTGGTTCAGCTGGCTAACAGTAAAATGGGCTATACCTTTTTACCAGAGTTAGCTATCAACCAATCAATTTTGGAACACACTGGACTTAAAAGTTTTCCTGCGGAAGAAAAAGGCTTCAGAGAAATTGGGTTAGTATGGCGATCAGGCACTACGCGTATGCAGCTATTTCGTCGTATTGGCGAGATTGTTTCTCCATTACTGCCTGTTCCAACGCTTAAATAGCATTCGCGTAAAGCTATAAGCCTTGCGCTTATACTTGTAAGAAAGCTATTTAAAACTCCGTATTTGCATCAGGGCGTGTTGCTTTTTTGATTAAACAGCAAGCAGCACGCCCTTGTGAGTAGCAATATTGCAGTGCGCTTTATCAGTGTGAAAGTTATAGCTTAGGGGCAGCATGGCCAAGCTCTGCTGCCCATGTAAGTTCAGCTCGAGACAGCCCATTTGCGGCATTTCTCCCAAAGCTATGTAATGCGTTATAAGCGCTGTTTGAGGGAATTCCTAAGTAGTGGCACAAGGCGTAAAACAAAAGGCTGCAGCGATGTTGAGAGCCGTCGCAATGCAGATATATGTTCGCACATTCAGAGAGCATTTTTGACAGCTCGTTGAGATACTGGTGAAGGTAAACATCATCGGTAAGCGACGGTGAAGACGGGTGAGAATACGGCACCCAAAGCCACTCTAGCCCGCTATTTAACGCAGCGTCGCGCACTTCCGGGGCATTTTCCTCGCCGGTTTGAACGGTAGCAATGTGGGTTACACCTAGCATTTTCAGTTTGTCGTATGCATTCGCTATAGGTTTTTTACCTAAGCATATTTTTCCTGCTTTTAGCGAAAACCAAGCTATTGCCTGAGGGACGTTGTCCTCAATGCCGTTTGCAAATTCATTTTTAGTCACAGCGCGTGTTACACCACAAAGTAATAAATTGAAAAGTAATGGCAACCGCACCCGCCAATTACGAATACATGCCATATTGCATGTGTGTATTTTACCTTTTTCGCCACATAAAAACAGACACCCACGCTGAAACAAAGCCCTCCTGCTACGAGTAGCCAAAGCCCTGCACCCGGTAAAGCTACGTAAAGCGGATAAATAAGGCCAATTGCTATCCAGCCCATAAGCAAGTATGTCATTACCGAAACCTTAGGAAAACGATGTTGCGCAACCAGCTTAAACGCAACACCAGCAAACGCTAGTGCCCATATTAGGGTAGTCATGACAATGCCCAGTACGCCGCCAATAGAGACCAATAAGAGCGGTGTGTAAGTACCTGCTATCAATAAGTATATTGCACTGTGGTCGAACAGCTTTAGCCACTCTTTGGCCTTGTGATGAGATATTGCGTGATAAAGCGTAGAGCTTAAGAACATAAGTATTAATGTGCTGCCGTAAATAGAAACCGTGACGAGAGATAAGGTGTCGTCTGCTCGATTGAGGAGAAATATGAGGCCAACAATAGCGGCCACTAAACCCACACCATGACTTACACTATTAAGCCACTCTTCTATTATTGAATATGCTCTAGCAGGTATGCGTTCTATTTGATGTTTTACTGCTGACATTAATCCTCCTATCGAACCCTTTGTTCCTCTCTGGTGATTAAAGAAACCGTTTAATCTTTTTGAACACTGCAAAGAATGGTTGAAAAAGACTTCAGAGAACACTTGTTCGCTGAAATAGAATGATAGCAGAAAAGGAGCCTAACAAAATGATATTTACGTTACCGCTTTTTATTATTAAGTGTGGTTGATTTGTTGTTGGTGAAAGCTGCCACTTTAATGCGCTAATGCATTTAAGCGGGTATTTACCGCGTATTTACCGAGTAGAGTGTAGAAAATTCCAATAAATGAATTCGTAATACTGTGTTTTTATTTATGTTGCTGATTTTATGAAGGTTTATTTTTGGTGCGAAAGCTGCAACGGAAAACGTTGATTTGATTGTTTTGACCATCATTACTGACGAGGGGTTTGTCGGGACGGTAATGATAAAGTGCACCCAAGGAGTAATATATGTCTTTTTTACGTTGGTTTTTTTCTGGAATTGTAGTGTCGTTACTAATTGTATTGGTGGGAGTTTTAGGTAACGGAGACACATTTGTTAGTCGCGCTACCGCCGAAGATACGGCAAAGCCCTATCATGGAAACATAACGAAAATTGAGAAGACATACACAAGAGTCGAGTTTGATCTAAGTAAAAAAACGCACCTTTTACGCAAAAGCCGTATGGATTACTACATTGCGCAAGCAAAACAAGCCGATAAGCGTGGTTGGGATTATAAGCGCGATCAGATGATAGAGCGTGTAGAAAATATGTTAGCTTGACGTGGTCAAGCAAATTCACACAACCCAGTTAAGCAGCTTTTCCTAAGTTAGCCATATCAGCCTCATATTGATTTGGACTTTTGTAATCCAGGTATGAGTGCATTCTTTGGCTGTTATAAAACATAGTGATGTATTGCAGGATATCCTGCTGAGCAGCGCGGCGACTCTGGTAGTAACGCCATTGCACTCGCTCTTGTTTTAATGTGCCGAAGAAGCTCTCTACAACGGCATTGTCCCAGCAATCACCTTTTCTACTCATGCTGCCTGTTACCTTGTACCGCGTCAGTAGCTGTCTAAATTGTCGGCTTGCGTATTGTGAACCACGATCCGAATGATGTATCAGGCCCGCCTTGGGCTTGCGTTGCCATAAAGCCATTGTTAAAGCATCACACACCAGTTGGGCATTCATCCGTGAAGCCATACTCCAGCCCACGACCTTGCGCGAGAACAGATCAATGACAACGGCTAGATACAGCCAGCCTTCTTGCGTCCAGATATAGGTAATATCCGAGACATACGCTTGGTCGGTTTTTTCTGTAGCAAAGTCGCGTGACAGCACGTTATCGAATACAGGTTTCTGATGGTCGCTGTCAGTCGTTACTTTGTATTTTTTACGCCTTCTGACGCTCACGTTGGCTTCGTTCATCAAGCTACGCGTCCGTTGTGTTCCAACCGGATAACCCAGCGAATTCAGTGCGCGTTTCATGCGCCTTACGCCATAAGTAAAATCACTGGCATCAGCTATTTTCTGTACCCAATCAATTAGCTCATCATGTTGTGGGTCTGGTTCAAGTTTCTCGTTTCGCCGCACGGCGCTGTAGTAATTACGGCGGCTGACTCCCAGAACCCTGCACATCAGGCTAATCGGCCAGGTCTTCTTATATTGGGTAATGAAACCGTATTTTACATGGTTTCTTTGGCAAAGAAGACCGTTGCCTTTTTTAAGATCTCTTTCTCCATTTTCAGGCGCTTATTTTCTTCTCGCAGCTGACGAATTTCTTCCTGTTCCGGCGTCAACTTGCCATTACCTCGAAATGCGTGGGTACCTTCAGATTCTTGCTCTTTAAGCCAGCGGCCTAACATGTTGGCACTAATACCAAGACTACGAGCTGCCTCAGCAACTTTGTAATTCTGCTCTGTAACCAGACTCACAGCATCTAGTTTGAATTCTTTTGAGTAGCTTTTTCGCGTTTTCATATACACTCCAGTTGAGATAATTATCTCTTAACTGGGTGTGTGAATCTATTGGAACACGTCAGCTCATCACCTAACGCAATATGCACAAGAATCTGATGCGACTGCCGTTAATTATGCATCTGCACGCTAAGCTTTTATTTTCCATTGAATTCTAGTTATTGAATAACAGCGAGCGGCGAGGACAGGAGTTTTGCTTCTCTCTAGTCGCTGCTGTTATCGAAACACCCACTCAGTTTATCTAATAAATGACGTAGCTGAATACTCTCCTCTTGACTCATACCTTGTAACTTGCAAAGCATTTGCTTGGGTACGTTTTCAGCAACTTGTTTTTGCTCTATTCCTTTAGAGGTGAGCACCACACGTTTAACCCGTTTGTCGCTTTCATCTTTTTTAATACTAAGAAACTGCTTATCCTCAAGCTTCTTCAGAATAAGCGTCATAGCACCGCCGTCGATAGCCGTGCGCTCTAGTAACTCGGCAATTGTGATGTTATTGGTTTCCCATAGCGCCATTAGTGTTACATATTGCGGGTAGGTAATATCGAGTTCTCGCAGCAGTGGTCGATAAGCACGCGTAAACGCATTAGACAGCGTGTAAAAGCGATGACAAAGTTGATTTTCTAGCTTCAATAATTCAGACACGACCAAAACTCCTCATTTAATTTATATATTTTGTATGCAAAGTACTTGATTATCAAGTCGTCGTAATGCTATTTTATTTTGCATGCAAAGTAATCGCGTGTGTTTGCTTGAGCAATAAATTTTACTTTGCACCTTTATCTTTGAATTAGGAGAAAATTATGCATACATTACAACAGGTTGTTTATACAGGTACGGCTACAGCAACAGGCGGCAGAGAAGGTACTGCGAAATCAGACGATGGCAAACTAGAGCTTGCACTTTCGACTCCGAAAGAGCTAGGTGGTGCAGGTGGTGAGGGCACAAACCCAGAGCAAATGTTTGCAGCAGGGTACTCTGCCTGTTTTATCGGAGCGTTAAAACACGTTGCGGCTTCGCAAAAAATTAAACTAGCTGACGATATAAACGTAACGGGCGATGTGTCTATTGGCCCAATCGAACAAGGCTTTGCTATTGCCGTCAAACTAACTGTAGATCTTGGCGAGCTGGAGCGTGAAAAAGCCCAAGCCTTAGTTGACGCTGCACATCAAGTTTGCCCTTATTCAAATGCAACCCGAGGAAACATTGCAGTAGATATTGCATTGGCGTAAAGCGTAGCAATACCATTTAATTCATAAGTTAGCGCCTGAAAACCTAATACTTTAAAGCAAGGTATTCAGGTGCTGCTTGTTTCGTTTTCACCAAGCCGGTTTATTCCCTTTGTTTATCCTTCGCTCCTTTCGCGCCAAATTGTTACTATAACGATGTTGAACGAATTATTATAAAAGACAGGAAGCAACATGAAACCAAATGGGAACCAATTTGTGAAGAAAAGTGGATTACTTGCCACTTTGATCTGTGTCCCCGCGCTTTTTGCGTGTACCGACAACAGCAATAGTAATAGTAATAGTAATAAAAGCAGCGTAGATTCAAAGGCGGCTGTAACAAACGAAAGCCTAGATAAGTCTGAAATGTCTAATAAAGTAGACGTGAATGACGCTGCTATGACCTCGGGTGTAGATTACCACTCGTTTTCTAATCCCGATGAAGTACGCGTTACGCATTTGTCGTTAGACCTCACTGCGAATTTCAACACAAAGCAATTAATAGGTACTGCAACCTTAAGCGTGGAGCGCAGTGCTCCGGGCAACAATCAACTTGTTCTTGATACCAGAGCTCTTGAAATCTCAGGTGTTAGTGTTGATGGAGAGCCGGTGCCTTTTGATTTAGGCGAAACCGATGCTGACCTAGGAACGCCTCTTTCCATCTCGTTACCCGAGAACGCCAATCAGGTTACGGTGAACTATGCCACATCGCCGAATGCATCAGGCGTTCAGTGGCTCACACCAGCACAAACTGCAGGTAAAAAGCATCCGTTCTTATTTACTCAAGCTCAGGCCGTTCACGCTCGAAGCTTTATACCATTGCAAGATTCTCCACAAGTGCGTGTGACTTACGAGGCCACCATTAAAACACCGCCAAGCCTATTGGCAGTAATGAGCGCAGCAAACGATCCGCAAACGCAGCGCGATGGAGAATACACATTTACCATGCCGCAACCCATTCCTTCTTACCTAATTGCTCTAGCCATTGGCGATTTGCAGTTTAAGGCTATGGGAGAAAGAACAGGGGTGTATGCCGAACCTGCGCTTCTTGAAAGTGCCGCAAAAGAGTTTGAAGACACCGAGGCGATGCTTGAAGTGACTGAAGAGACCTACGGGCCTTATCAGTGGGATAGATACGACCTATTAATTTTACCCCCATCATTTCCCTTTGGTGGCATGGAAAACCCTCGTCTGTCGTTTATCACGCCAACCGTAATTGCGGGTGACAAGAGCCTAGTATCTCTTATTGCCCATGAGTTAGCTCATAGCTGGTCTGGGAATACCGTCACTAACGCTACGTGGCGTGATTTGTGGTTAAACGAAGGCTTTACCACCTATTTAACTTATCGCATCATGGAAATGATTTATGGTCATGAGCGGTTTAAAAAAGAGGCCATGCTAGGCTATCAAGACTTGCGAAACGATATCGCTTCACTAGAACAAAACGATGAAATTCTTGCTATCGATTTACGTGGTCGTAACCCTGACGATGTATTTTCAAATATCCCTTACGAAAAAGGCGCGCTTTTCCTTCGAGAGTTAGAGCAAAAAGTTGGGCGTGAGAATTTTGATGCATTTTTAATGCAGTACTTCGAAGACTTTGCATTCAAAAGCATCACTACAGATACCTTTATCGACTATTTGGATGAGACACTACTTAAGCAATATCCAGAAAAGCTAGATGCTGAGCGTATTCAGCAGTGGATTTTTGAGCCTGGTATTCCAGAAGATGCACCAAAGCCTGAGTCTGATGCTTTTACCAAAATCGATGATACACGAAGCGCTTGGCTTTCTGGTGACGTAAAAGCAGCGGATATTGAAACCGCGCAATGGACTGTGCACGAGTGGTTGTATTTCCTTAATAACATGCCTGAGTCGTTGACCGACACGCAGCTTGTCGAATTAGACAGTGCGTTCTCGCTAACAGAAACACAAAACAACGAAATTGCCCACAGCTGGCTGATGATTGCGGTAGCCAATGAGTACAAGCCAGCATACGAGCGTTTATACACCTACCTTGTAAGCATTGGTCGCAACAAACTGGTTAAGCCGCTTTATCGCACGCTTTCGCAAACACCCGAAGGTAAAGCATTGGCGAAAAAAGCATTTGAAGAGGCAAAGCCTGGCTACCATCCATTGACGATAAGAGCCAACGAAGGTTTTGTTAACTAAGCGCTGTATGAGTAGTCTCTTAAAGAGTGAGTAGGTAAAGCCTGCTCTCTCAGAGTGTACGTTATATAAAGGCCCTATCAACTTTGGTAGGTAGGGCTTTTTTATGCAGTTTAAACGCGGCATTGACCAGCATGATTGCTTTTGTCGCTACATCAGCCAAACTATTCTGTAGATGCTTGTTTTTTTAGCTCTACTCCCGATGCCCCAGTAATTATTAAAAATAGAAAATACCCTAAAATCAGGGCTAGAATATCGTATACGTCAAAAACTCTGTTGCTCCAAATTTGCTCGATCTCGTAAAGTAGTGTTCCAAGCAGAATAAAAGCAGGATATTTATAACTATATTTTTCTTTGGCAACCATTACCTTCGAGAAAAATAGCACGCCCAAAATAGAGAAAAATGAAGGGGCGCTGCCTAAAAGAACATTGACAGGAGTGCTATCAACACTCATATCTCTTGCTACTTTTGAAACTATCCCTGCAATCGTGCTTATCAAGGCGAGGTAGAAGTATTTATTCATGTGCATCGCCTCAGAAGTTAATCACAAACGTCAGTGTTAACTTGTTTGCCCACTCCCCCAAGAAATACCCATAGCTGAATCTAGAGTTTTTCTTCCTACATATCCAAGTGCCATCCATACCTATGGGTTACCTTCATTTACTGCGTTGGTTTCGTCAATCGAAAGCTCTCTAATCTGATTCTCTTTTACCATTTCCATAATACTTTCCAATTTCAAGCATTGTTTTCCTTAGCACCATAGCCAAAGAAAAGTAATTTTTGCATGCCGAAATTGATGTGTAATCTGTGCAAAGGGACGGTTTGTAAAAATATTTGGTGATAACTACGAAATGGACAACAGCACTTTTTACTTGCTGTTTCACTCACCCTTACTTTAATCATGATGATCAATATCTTGTGTGCGAAGCACTTTTTTTCGAGACCCATTTCAAGACTGTTGTAAGTACGATTTAGCGCATAGTACCCAAACAGTACCCAAACGCTAATCAGCCAGCGCTGGGTTAGCGATAAACAATATATCCATAATAATGGCTGGATCCCACTGTCGCATTGCGGTCTCACTGGCTATGCGGATATCGTCTAATTCACTAATGGTTGCCACGGAAAACGATTTATCAACAATAATATGCACGAGTAAATAAATGTCTCTTCCGCTTTTACTTATCCGTACTTCAACATGTTGATAGGGCACTGCAATCAAGGTTTGCTTTAAACGTTTTTCTATCACGGCTGTCACCGACTCTGGTGGCGCTTTATTGATAACTTCTTTAAGGCTGTCAAGCATGATTTTAAAAGGCACTGGCAATATCGCGAGCCCTAATATTATTAGCAAAACGGGGTCGATAAAGGAGGCATACTCAGCAAAACGGGTTTGCTCAATTCCGTATGCAATAGCAAAGCCCAGTAAGATTGACGCACTCAATACGCCATCTACAAACCAAGTGTGAGCTTCTACTGCCACTAGGTCTGAACGCAATGGCTTACTTTGATACTTCATGTAGCCAGACACAGCAAAGCACGCAGTAGTAGCAATAACACCGTAAATTATTGCATAGCCATATTCAGCCTTTATGCCACCGTCTGCAAGGCTACCAATAGCTCCCACCACGGCATATAAGCATGTGGCAATGATAATAATGGATTTGAATAAGTTTAACGTAGGCTCTATGGCCGTGTAGCCAAAATGAAAACGGTCGTCATCGGGCAACTGCACTAAATTTGCTACTTTTAGCGTGAGCAACGACATGAAAAAGGCAATGAGTGAGTAGGCGCCGTCAAACAGGATGGCGGCTGAATGGGTAATAAAAGCAAAGCCAAGTGCGATAAATACAAACAAACCCGCTACGTAAAACGATACCCGCAGTAAGGTTTTTTCTTTAGTGTGGTGAAAACCTATGGCCATTTTTGGCTCAAAGACTCAGGTGTTAATATTCGGCGAATAATACGCTTGTTTTAAAAATAAGATAGCGAATTTATGCAGGGTGACAAATAATTTTTTTGTCCTTATTTAGTACACTTTTTTATCAAAAAACAGCGCAGTTTAATAAATAGGTTCTCCTTGCGCTGATACTGCTATGCTTAGATCAACTTGATAATAGAAAGGGCATGCTTTGCCTAACTCAAAAACAGATGTCCAAGCTACTGATGCCAAGGCTACTGATACCAAGGGCACTTATACCAAAAGTACTGGTGTCTCAAATACTGACAAACAAACTCAAACAAAAAAGCTCTCTCAGGCGCAAGAAGCTAATCGGCTAATTGCCGATGCGGTTATTCAACTTACCTTGGTAATTGAAACAATGCACAACCGTATTAATCCGCTGAATTGGCTGGCGCCATCAACACAATCATCAACACAAAAATCAAAGCAGCAGCTTAGCAGTGGTATTACAGGCATGGTTTACGAAAGTATTCGTGGCATTACTAGCGAGGTAAGCAAGCGCATTAATACGCCGCTTTCTGTATTAAACGACAGTTTGAATGACTGTTTGAATGACAGAGGTAGCGACAGCCTTAAAGGCAATGTTGGTGACAGTGATAATAGTGTAAATGGCAATGTAAGCGAAGCTGCAACGCCATCATCAACGCATTCACCATCACCTTCATCAATAAAGCCTACATTACTCTCAGCCATAAATGGCGTTATCGGCGATTACCTTCATACACAACAAAATCCGCTGTCCATCGCCATGACATTTCGTCAACACGGCAACGATATAGAGTTAGATGCATTGGCCCAGCAAATCGTAGATTCCGAAGGTAAGGTTCTTATTATGGTGCATGGCTTGTGCATGAATGATGTGCAGTGGCGGCAAGGTGAGCACGATCATGGTGAGCACCTTGCTAATGCTCTCTCATGCACCACGGTTTATTTGCACTACAATACGGGGCGGCACATTTACCAAAATGGGATGGAGTTAAACGCGCTATTAGGTGAGTTGGCGAGCCAGTTTCACTCTCTACAAAGCCAGCATTCATTAGATATTTCAGTTGTTGCCCATAGCATGGGCGGGTTGGTCACAAGAAGCGCGCTTTATTATGCTAAAGCTGCAATATCAGAAGAGGCGGCAATTACAGAGGCAGCCGAAGAAAAGGCACAGTGGGCCGAGTATTTACAAAAAATAGTGTTTCTTGGCACCCCACATCACGGTGCGCCTCTTGAAAAAGCAGGCAACTGGGTAGACCTATTTTTAGGTATGCATCACTTCACGGCTCCGCTAACCCGCATTACTCAAATTCGCAGTGCAGGTATTGCCGACCTTCGGCACGGATATATTGTTGAAAGCGACACACACTCTGAACGGCTTTTTGATTTTGTTAACGATCAACGCGAACCCATTCCACTGCCTGATGGGGTAGCGTGTTTTGCCATTGCAACAACGTCCTCGGCATCGCCAAATGCTATTAATAAGCATCTCGTTGGTGATGGTTTAGTGCCCCTTAATAGCGCACTAGGTATTCATGAAAATGAAGCGTTTAATCTAGATTTTAAACCGGAGAATCAGTGGGTGGGGAATAACATCAGCCACCTTGGTTTACTGGGAAATAAAACAATTTACCACGTTATTCACCGGTGGCTTTCGTAAATCGTTTTTTAACGAATGAATGCCTTCCATTCTTGCAGTAAATGTTTGAAATCTGCCAAGCCGCAACCTGCTTGCATCTCTTCGTCGTAATCTTCGGCAAATTCTTTGTGACTGGTTTCGTTGTGATTGAGGGTGAGTATTACTTCGTCGTCTTCAATGGTTAACGTATATTCCTTGCCAATAAATTGGTACTCAGGAATGTTGCGACACAGCAGGTTTTCAATGGCATCTAGCACCGTATTAATGCTTTCGCGATCGGTGCCTAAATCGTTACTTAACCAATCACCAAAAGCTTCGCATTCAATATCACATTTGGCGGAAGGCTCTCCTAACATGTCAGTGCGAAATTGAAAATCCATCAGGCCTCCTTGGGAACATCATAAACATACCCTGTTAATTCTAGTTCAGTTAAATAGACTCGCACGTCAAATTCAATTTGATGGTAATCGGGTAGCATGTGTTGGCAGAGCTTGTAAAAGGCTTTGTTATGTTCTTTTTCTTTAAGGTGGGCTAATTCATGCACTACTATCATGTTCAAAAATGGCTCGGGCGTGTTTTTAAACAGGCTGCTTACTCGCAGTTCATTTTTACTCTTTAATTTACCGCCTTGTACCCGCGATACATAGGAATGCAATCCAAGGGCGTGGTTCACTATATGAATTTTTTGATCGTATATGACCTTACTCAACGGTTGAGTTTTTTTCATATACTGGTTTTTAAGTCCCATCACATATTCGCGCAAGTCGTTGTCGTTTGCCACTGAGTGAGTGGCAGGGTAACGAGTGCGCAGCCAATCTCCCAACGCGTTGTCGTCAATCATCTGTTGAATTTGTTGTTGCAGTCTCTTAGGGTAGTGTGAGAGATATTGAAGCCTGCTACTCATATCGGCACTCATATTGACGAATCATTCAATTTGCCTTGCTTGCTTTCAACGTCCGGGCTGCCACCTTGCTGGTCCTTAATGTCTTGATTAACAATTGGCGCCAGTTGCTGCTTTATTTCTTCTACGTGGGAAATGGGTATTTGAATATCAATACTTACCTGCTGTGCATAGCGACAGTCGGCAATATTCCCCGACGCTTGCTGAACCAAATGTCTAACAAATTGTTCGTGTTTAAAGTCTACATCAACGGTAAGCGTATGAAGAGTAACTTCTTCTCGTACTGTAAGTTGTTCAATGGCTTGCTGCGCCGACGCAGAATAAGCGCGCACGAGTCCACCAGCGCCTAGTTTTACACCGCCAAAGTAACGAGTCACTACAATCATTACATCGCCAATATCTTTATGCTGAAGCACGTTCAAAATAGGTTTGCCGGCAGTGCCACTTGGCTCTCCATCATCGGCCATAGCAGCGCTTACGGGAGAGCTTGGAGGACCAAAAATATAGGCCCAGCAGTGATGTCGTGCATCGGGGTAGCGCTGCTTTACTTCATCAAGCACAGCCATTGCGCTCTCGCGAGAGTTGGCAAATGATGCCATCGCAATAAACTTGCTTTTTTTTACTTCAAACAGGACTTCAACCTGATTGGCGGGAACGGGATAATTCATTTGGTAAGTATACCCCATTGCCTTCATTCAAATAAGAGCCTTAAGTCGTACCTGTACAGAGCATGTAGCCTTTAGATGCATTGTGTTATCGCTTATTTATGGTTTACTGAGCACATGAATTTGTTTCGTTAGCCACTTGTATAACGCTACTGACTAGATAAAAACGGTGCGCCAAGTGTTAGTGAATTACCTACGTTAGAACGGTTATGTCCTCAGAACGATTTATTCCTTTTCGCAAGGCCGATGTTGTTTCCATGTGTAACGATGTCCTCATTAACAAAGAAACCGCTGACGCTGATAGCACTGCTAACTCCTTTGAGGTGTTTTGCAATTTGTTGGTGAACCGCATTCACTTTCAGTATCACGAGCAGCTAGAGCGCTTGAAAAACAGCTACGCGCTTTTCGACCCTAACAAAGATACCCGCACGCTGAAAGACATTACAGATAGCGAACGCAAGGCCGTTCAAAAAGAATTCGCCAGTGAGTTTTCCACATTATTAGATTCTGCAAACTTTGAAAAAGTCACCGATACTGATTTAGAAGATGCGCTGCATGAAGAGTCGCTGTTTAAAGTTCGTTTGGCGGTAAGTTTTGACGATTTTCAAGAAGTCGTGTTTTATCGTCGAGGTGAATCGGTTAAAACAGAAACGCTACGTACGTTCTTTGGGTTACGTAAAAAATCGATATCGTTTACCAACTACGAGCGAGTGGCGGTTTATATTACCTTTAAAGATAAAGACTACTTCGAGCGACGCAAAGGTACTAAAAAACAGCTCCCTGTCACTTTCACCCCTGGAGCCACCATTATTAAGCTGTTTCAAAACGTACCCAAAGCAGATTTGGAAATGCTATTTCCAAACAGTGAAGTGAAAATGCGTCCGCTCGATAAACTTATCATTGGGGCGTCGGCAACGGTAGGTGGCATTGTTGTGCTGGTGACGAAATTAGGGGCGTCTATATTACTGCTGTCGTCATTTTTAGCGTTTTGGTTAGGGCTTAAAGATGAGTCGGTAGAGCTTACAAAGCAAAGCCTGATTACCTTTGGTATTGGTATGGGAGTGTTCGGTAGCTTTGTCTTTAAAGAATGGACGAAGTTTAAAAATCGAAAAATACGGTTTATGAAAGCCCTTTCGGACAACCTTTATTTTAAGAATTTAGATAACAACGCTGGCGTGTTTCACACTCTGGTAGATGCCGCAGAAGAGGAAGACTGTAAAGAAGCTTTATTGGCTTATACCTTCTTATTAAAACATGAAGGAGCAGGGATGAGCGCAGATGAACTCGATAAAGAGATTGAAGCTTGGTTTGAGCACACTCACAATTGCACCTTAGACTTTGATGTGTCTGATGCTATCGATAAATTGGTTAAAATGAAGTTGGTAGATACAAAGCCAGTAGAAACAGGACTCGTAGCAACAAAGTTCGTAGAAACCAAGCTCGCAGATAAAAATTACGTGCTTTTCACGGCAAAGCCGTTAAAAAATGCTATTAATGAATTAGACGAGTATTGGGACAACATTTACCAAGGCTAGCTTTGTAGGTTTAGTTGAAAAGGCACAGCTTCCCTATAAACAGTTCTATTCTAGTGATGGCCGAATTGCCTATAGTTGCAGATAAAAAGTGGTTATTTGAGCTATTCACACATTGCTCTATATTCAAGCAACCAATAGGCTCACGTTTTTTCTAATAGGTATCTAATGTTTTCAATTCATGTAGAAAGAGTAATCGATAAACCTATCCACGATGTGTTTGCGATGCTGAGCGATCACGAAAACTATGCGCAGTTTAAAGGTGTGGATGAAGCGAACTTATTAGTTCATGGTAAAGACGACAAAAACGGGTTAGGCGCTGTGCGTGAAATTATCGCAGGTGGCGCTAATTTGCATGAGGAAATAGTGGCTTTTGAGCCGCCCTACAAATTAGGCTACAAAGTTATAAAGTCTAAACCTCTTCCTTACGATCATCAGTTAGGCGAGATTACGCTTAAAGAACAAGACGGCAAAACCCATGTCACTTGGCGTTCGAAGGGGCACATTACTATTTTCTTACTGGGCAGTTTGTATTTCGATAAGCAAATTCAAAAAAACGGTGGAAGAGCGTTTGGTAGTATTTTAAAGCAGATTGGCAACTCATAACTATGGCTAAAATGCTCCGTTGAGAGGATGCATGTTTAGATAGAAAACTCCACTCTCATTGTTAAAACAATGGCGTCTTTTGCTTCCTTATCGGCGGCTGGATTTCAATAAACTGTATGTCTGGTTTAAGCGCAAGGGTATCTGTTAACTGAAAACGATAAAACAGCTCTATCGCTGTTTCGTCTCGCTTGTATTGAGATGCTACAAGGGGGCTGGTGGTAATATGAGATATGCCAAGTCCTAACACGTCGTCTTTTCGATTATTTATGCCGTACCACGTTAGTCCAGCTCCAATATGGGTGTCTATCTCACTGGTTGTATCGCTACTTCGCCCATACTGCAAAAACCAACCACCATTTTGTGCTGCAAACAGTTCAGAGCTAAACTCACCAGACAGGGTGGAGAAAAGCCCACTTGCATCCTGAGGAGGCGTTGATTCGTCACCTTCATTATCTACTAATGGCGCAATGTCGCCCGTTTGAATCCAGCCGCCAATGGCAGCGGTCACAGAGCCCATGTGTTGGGTCCATTGCCCCACAGTAAAACCGTTACTAAAGCTGCGATTTTGATTGGCGTAATGTCCAATGGATAGCTGTGTATTTTGCGTGGCGCTATAAAACGCATTCACCGATAGCCGGGGGCTTGGATAAGTGGGGAAATAGGAAACTGTCGGGCTAAAACCCATGGACGACTGAATAAACTCTCCAGCATGTTCAGCATAGGCGAATTCATTATTTGCATCGACTTGACCTATTTTGAAGCGCAGGCTTTCTTCATAAAATGACTTCTCTACCCAAACTTCATATATTTTTGTGAGCTCAGCTTCATCAATATTCGAAAATACCTGAAGATCGCCAACAGAGTCACTGGCATTGCTCCCCCGTAATACTTGAGCATCTGCAAAAAATAACGTGCTGTCGTTAATACGATATTCATAGGCAACAATACCGAGTGTTCTATTTATCGTAGTGCGCTCCTCTAGTCCACCCGATGCCACATAGCTTGTGTCGTTAACGAGAGTAAGTGAGAGGGGGTTGGCCAAGGAGTTGGCAGCACAAAAGTGTGATGCCAAAATCACACTGAGCTTGAGCGTGTTAGGCCGTGCAGCTCTTTTTTTAATTGTGAAATACCGAATAGAATGGGAAAAACCTATCTTCCAATTTACTGATTGAGTACCACTACCAACCAGCTTTTATATCACCTTCTACGTAGGTCAGATATGAATTAGCTCAACTGAACTTTCAAAAGAAACGACTATTGAAAAATAAGCTCCGTAAAAACAGCTTTAAAACAAGCGGCTCGAATTAACTGCCCAGGTGAAAAATGCGCAGAGATTAACAGCGCATAAACTGTCAGCTTAAAAGCTTCTTGACTGCGCTGGTAAATGTGGTTATGACCCGCTTTGTATTAGGTGTTCTATAAGCGCTTTAACGAACTGTTGGCAGTCTTTTGCTGTCGATGGGTCGTAGTGGCCTTCGTTGGTAAGGTTATTCGATAGCACTCTAACGCCTAGGAAGGGAACACCGTAGCCATGAGCTATCTGCGCCGCTGCTGCGGTTTCCAT
This sequence comes from Alteromonas sp. MB-3u-76, assembly GCF_002831605.1. Classification (NCBI taxonomy): domain Bacteria; kingdom Pseudomonadati; phylum Pseudomonadota; class Gammaproteobacteria; order Alteromonadales; family Alteromonadaceae; genus Alteromonas; species Alteromonas sp. MB-3u-76. Next base: position 919,771 of record NZ_CP025115.1, read on the forward strand.
TTCTTCTGTACTAGTACCAAATTTCTCGTGCAGCCATGCAATTCTATCTAGTTCATTATTCCAAAAGTTACCGCTTGCTATAGTGCCTTCTACTACTTTGCCTCGCTTGTATTCTGGCTTTACTTCTCGTACAGCATCAAGCAGGGCTTTGTGTCCCATATAATAGCGAATTCGTTCGGCATCTTTTGCCGAGTCACCCTCACCTGCGCTACCTTGTGAAGCCAGCAAATCCATAGGTAACCATTGCAATGGCGCAGAGCCTTCACCTCTTTTTCTAAACGGGGTTTTAAAGTTACTTGCGTTTACAGCGCGCTTACCCAGCACAATATCGCCCACATTGAGAGTAGGATCATGACCGCCGCTTGTGCCTTGATTGATAATGGCTACAGGGTGATAACGCTCTATACCTACTGCTGTAGCGGCAGCAGTGTTTTCTAACCCTTTTCCCGTTTGCGCAACAACGATTGGATATCCATTGAGATTTCCAAGGTAAAAAGTAGCGTGGCCTGCTTTTTCAATGCGCACATCTGTTAATAAGCCAGCAAAATATTCTGCCTCTATTGGCATTGGACCTTGAATCATGAAAGGCGCGGGGTTAGCCACAGAAGTATCGATTTCTATCTTTTTAAAGCGATGTTGTGCGACATCATCATTACTCCCAGTTACGGAGTTTGCTGACACTGCAGCAACACTGAGCGCGCAGAACAACCAGCTTGCTAGCGTAATCAATACTGTGAGTGTTTTTGTAGCCTTTGATTTTGAAACCCTCATTTAAACCCCAAATAGATAAATGAATATGAAAAGGAATGTTTTGCGCTGCTACACCGAAAACACTACCTAAATCGAAGTGTTAAGTACGCAGCGCTCTATTGCTTTTAACGCTTACTGGTTTTATTGCAAACCTGCGGATCGTAGCTGCAAATAAACGGAAAATGGTTTTCAATATTGGGTAGCGGTGTATTGTTCAACCGCTCATTTATAAAGTCTTCGGTTTGTTGCTCTAGCTTTAACAACAATGCCTGACGCTTTTCTTCACCAATAAAGCTGTGTTTAATTGCATTACTATTAAGCGCGACCAATTCCTCCCACGACAGATTAAAGTGCTTTACAGCAAGGTAATACTCATCGGTTAAGTTGCTGCTCCACATGCCTCTGTCATCGGTTGAAAGAGTAACAGGTACGCCTGTTCGTAGGTACTCTGGAAAGGGATGCGTGTCTAGGGAGTTTGTATACTCTAATAAAAGGTTAGATATAAGATTTATCTCAATGAGGTACGGTCCATTACGCATCATCAATAGCGTGTCAGGGTCTTCAATAAGGTTAAATCCATGTCCAATTCTGTCGGCACCTAGCAATAAGGTATCTTTAATATGTGTATTGGGCTCATCCGACTCACCTGCGTGAATACTAAGCGGAATTGCCTCAGATTTAGCTCGAAGCTTGCGCAGCGTGGGCAAAAATCGAAGAGGATAGCCCTTGTCATTGTCTTCCCTTCCCACCAGGTTTATGCCAACGAATAACTCTCTGTGCGCATTTACAGTCGCCCAGGTTTTTTCTAATTGCTGTTCAGCATCAGGTAGAAAGCGTACTAGAGCGAGCTGAAAGCGAACCGTAACATTGGTTTTTTTTGCAGCATCACTTTTTAACGTGTCACTTAGTATTTGAACTACTTCATCTGACGTGTATGGAGTGCCATCAGGATAGCGCATTTGCGATATTTGTAGCTGAGTCTCCAGATACAATACGTTTTCGCGCTGATAAGCCTGCATATTTTTAAGCAGCAAATGGCCATAAATATATGGGTTTTGCAGCATGTCTCCCATGCGTTGCCAGTGCGCCTGAAAGAATTCATCTCTGCCTTCATGGGGTTTATCTAACTTTATGCTGTTTAAAAATGCCTGTTTTTGTTTTTGGTTTAGCTCGCTAAGCGCTGTGTAATTATCTTGTTCACATGTTGAAAGCTTTTCATAACTCAACGTTGAAACAGTATGGAACAGCAATAATTGTGGGTTAGTGCCAAATTCGTTAGTACCGTATCCTCGACACAGAGAAAGGTCTGTTTTGGTGTAGTAGGTGTAGCCGCCATTTTTATTTAAATTAGTGGCAATATCCCACCACCAATTTCCCATACCAGAACCGGAAAGATGATGATGAATGTCGCCGCCTTTTGGCATAGCGTGCAGAAAATCGTATAGCTGTGCTGGCGCGGCTTGCTGCTTAAAATCACGAAACCAATCGGACATTACCAATGAAGTATTCGATGCTCCAGCGGGCATACTCGAAACTAGCAGGTATAAAAAAAGGCACACAAACACCTTTATACGATTTATCAAAAGCTATCTCCTATGAGACTGATAATTGAGTTTAATGTTGTAATTTAGTGATTGGGGTCATAATTCTGTAAGCAATTCACAACTGTTTTTCTTGGGTATTTGTGCTTTGCTGTGCAGCTGCAGCCGCTTATGTGCCATATTATATGTTACTTCGGCAAAGCTATAATCTTAGTTGGAGGTTGTTGCAATTATCTGTGCAATTCTCTGACCACTCAGTCTATTTTAAAGACTAGTGGTAAAACACTGTTTTGTATATTAATAAAAACTGATTAAAGCAAATAGCTGACAGCTAAATTATGTTAACTGCACCTAAAGTAAGAGTGTGGTGAAAAATGGTGCGCAGTAATAAGTAACAAGAAATATTTTTGGTCTGAAGCCATAGAGCGATTCCCATTGCCGTCTGCAAATCATGCCCCAAAAATAAGCTTTTGGGGCATGACATAGCAACTTCAGCGAAAGCTAAAATTTAACCATTGTTTGGATAGAAATTTATTTGGCTTTCTAAAGCCTAACTTTTCTTATTGAGTGCTTTTTTGAAATAGGTATACACACCATTCGTCCAGCCAAAGCCTAATTGAACATCGTATTCACCACCGCCAGCCGTTTCATTCGGCGTGCAGACGTTGTATTTCTCCAACAAGGCTCCGGTAGCTGCAAAGCGGTCTTCTACAGTATTACAAAAGCGTTGCATAATATCGTTTGCTTCTTTCGTGAACCCATATGATTCTAGCCCCAGGGCAGAAAAAAACTGCAGTGGGGCCCAACCATTTGGTGAATCCCATTGTTGAGAGGTTGTATTCTCTGTTGTGACTATACCGCCTTTTTTGAGCAGTTTTTGAATAAGCACGCTTTGAACTACGCTTGCTTGTTCAGTACTGGCAATACCCACATACAAAGGAACGCTCATCGCAGCTGACACTACACTCGTGTTTTTCATAGAGGGAAAGTGAAAGTCAAAATATCCCTGTTTGATATCACTATACAAATAGGTATTTATCGCATCTATACGCTGTTTCGCTGCATCACTGTAAAAGGCCTGCTCTTTGCCATCTGTAACCATTGCTAGGGTTTGCTCTAATGAAACCAAAAGGGCATTCAAATCGACGGGAAGGAGCTCTGTAGTGCGAATGCTTTCTAGTTGTTGTGAATTTTCAAGCCAACGAGAACTAAAATCCCAACCCGATTCACAGGCTGCACGAATATGCTGATAAAACGTCGCACTATCGGTAGTAATATGACTAGCAGTCTCTATATCCTCTCGAAAAGACTCAGGACGAGGCGTGGCTTCAGAATCGAAATAGCGATTCAATATTGCCCCGCAGGGCATACGAACTACACGGAGCACAGCGTGCGCACTTGCACTGCCTGTAACTGTTAGGGTTTTATCTGCTCCCTTCATCCAAAACGCATATTCTTTTTTCAAACCATCAATGACATATTGCTTTTGTTCAGAGGAGAGTTGCTTTTCAAGCAGCTGATAAAATAATGCCAAAATAGGAGGCTGACTTCTCGAATAATAATAAGCACGGTTGCCATTGGGTATACAGCCAACTTCATTGAGAATATCAACGAAGTTTTCAAGCATGTTTACCGCCATTTCTGTACGCCCAGCATCTACAAGACCTTGTGCTGTGAAGAAGCTATCCCAGTAATAAATTTCACGAAAACGGCCACCTGGCACAATATAAGGTCTCGACAGTGCTATTAAACTGTCTTTGTCTTGAACATCGGGAGTGCGCGTGAGTACATCCCACATGCTCGCGATATAACTTGTAATGTCATGACTGTGCAGCTGTAAATTAGCATTTTGACCGTCGGGTAGAATGAAGTGCGTATTGACAAATTCACGCAAGTTGACCTGAGTACTATTTTCTTTTGCCTCTAGCATCGCCTGTTTATATTGCTCCAAAACAAAGCTCAGGTCCGTTTTGACTATCGCATCGGCAAAGGTTTTACTATCGGGAAAAAGCGATGCCATTTGCACGTGTTTGAACAGATCGCTTGAAAAAAATGCCAAACTGTCGCGCCAATTGTGTAAAGACGAGGTCATTATGATTGTGCACCTTGTTGGTAAATTGAAGATGATGCTTTTTTGAAGAAAAAGAGCGTTGCCATAAGAGCGGCAATGGGGACTAGCGATAAATAAAATGCGTTTTGTCCGCCAATGGCATCGAAGACAAACCCAGTGATAATAGATCCTGTTGTTCCGCCTAATGCCGAAAATACCACGATTAAACCTGTCATGGGGGCATGCTGCGCTAGCGGCAGTGTGCTCAACATTACCGAGTTAATAACTGGGTAAATTGGAGCCATCATTAAGCCAATCATGGGGATAAGAAAAGCAGCCAAGGGGGCATCACTCCAACTTGCCACATCAGTTTGTATGTCGTTGGTTTCGGCCAATGGTAAGCTAATAAGCATTACAACAGCCATGCCTGCTAAGCATATATTTAAAAAAGGATACCAATTCATTTTTCTAAGAACTGCGCCTGCAGTTAATCGCCCAACTGCCAGCGCGATTGCGAATATACTCGTTATTTGAATGCTGACTTGTGTAGGAAGGCCTATTACCTCATTGTTGAAGGTGGGTAACCACGAACCAATGCCTTGCTCAATGAGCACATAGAGAAAAATTGAAAAAATAAATACGAGTACCAGCGGCTTATAGGCAAGCTTGAGCATACTTGTGAATTCACTAGCGAGTGTTGATTCGTTTGCCAACTGCACTGGCGCAATAGGAGCGAACATTACAATCAGGAAAGTGAATGCCACCATTGTGGCGAGAAGGTAGTAGACATTCAGCCAAGCAAGTGAAGCGTCGTTATTGGGGTCAATAAAACCAGCGAATATCCAATAGCCAGATAACACGCCCAGCATAAATATGCCTTCAATAGTGTTCATTAATGATGAATGCGCTTTTGTGGACGAGGAAAGCTGTCCAATAACGGCGTACACAGATACTTTTACAAGCGCAAACGCTGTTCCTATGCACGCGAAGAGTATTTTAATAAACAAGAAATTAGCTATCGATGGCGCGAGTGAGCAAGCAACAGCCACAAGCGCAAGCCCAAACAACATGGCAAGCTTATATCCAACACGGGGAATAACGCTTGCAATCAGGAAGGACACAATAGCAATAGAAAGATCCTTAAACCCCTCCAAGGTACTAGCCTGAGGTTTACTGATATCGAAGCTATTAATTGACTGGAGAATGACGGTGCCCACACTGTTTAGCAGTATGGCAAACACATAATAGCTCACTGCAATGGCAGCAATAATCATAAAACGAGACATGTGTAAACACTCTGTTAACTTAATTAAGCTGGAGTGTAATGCGAAGAAAATAAAAATGCAAACGTTTGCAAAAGGCGGTTGCTCGAAAATAAAATGCCTCAATAAGTTCGCAGTAGACAAGCAGACTTAGGATGCCTCTTGCCGCTATAGCCTCTATTTACGTGCGCCGGCTTTTATTTAGTTGAGCGCCTTACAATGAGAGATGTTTCCACAACTTGGTTATTTACGGGCTTTCCCTCAAATTGACATAATAATTGATCAACCATGAGTTCGGCCGCTTGCTGCGTGTTCTGTCTTATTGTTGTTAGGGAAGGGTGGATAAGTTCGGCGAGTGGTATGTCATCATATCCGACAATTCCTACGTCACTAGGAATACCAACATAGCGCTCTTTCAAGGCTTTTATTGCGCCAAGCGCTACCATGTCACTTACGCAAACAATACCGTCGAAGTCTAGCCCGTTAGCTTTTATACGCTGGTTCATATACTGATAGGCGGTTTTTGATGTAATATCAATAGCGCCCACATGAGATACGCCTGGTTCAATATTGAACTCAGCGTGAGCCTTTTGATACCCCCTTAACCTCTCTCGCATTTCAGCGTGCTCTGAGTCACCGAGAAACAAAATTTGTTCTGCTCCCTGTTCTAGCAAGTATTTGGTTGCCTCATAGCCGCCTAAAAAATTGTTACCACCAACTATTGGATAGCTCGCCTTAGTTTTTGTATCTCCCCACACAACAATGGGTATACCGCTTTTGGCTGCAAGGTCGATCTTTTCGGTTGTTTTTCCCTGTCCGATAACCAAAATGCCATCTGCTCTCTGGCTACGAATGAAGTAATTTGCCCAATCATCGGAGGCCATAAATGAGTTAGAAAGAAGTAACTCATACCCTTTAGCGTTAAGTGCTTGGTTCAATTCGCCCACTAACTTGAGAAGAAACGGATCGGTTGTACTTTGTTCAGTGTTATCGATTAAGTTAAGTATGACAGCAATAACATGGGTTTTTTGAGTGCGAAGTCGGCTAGCTGCCGCATTGATACTGAAATTATGCTCGATTGCTAATGCCTGTATCCTTTCACGAGTTTCTTTTCTAATAAGCGGGTTATCTTTGAGTGCTCTTGAGGCAGTAGAGGTAGAAACCCCAGCTAATTCGGCAAGTCTAGCAAGCGTTAGTTTTGTTTCAGCTGTCAATGTAACGATTCTCTGTTGTTGGGTTTTTAGTTTGCAATGCATTTTGCATGTTTTCTATCAATAAAACAGTTTGATAGCCAAACGGTAACGCGTGTTGCGTCATGCTAAACACAATATAGCGCACTAATACGCCGAAGAAAATCAAAGTGAGATTTGATTATTAAAAAATTGCAAACGATTGCATTTTATTCTTGCAATCGTTTGCAAACAGATCTATTTTGTTATCAATTCGTGATGCAGGTAACAATTTTGAAACGTGTTACCCGCATTCAGTTAACAACGCAATATAACATTTTCGGGAGCACACACCATGAAAACGTTGTTTACAAAAGCTTCGCTAGCCAGCGCAGTTGCAGTGGCGCTGGCACAACCTGCTATCGCACAACAAGAATCAGAGCAAACTACTAAAGAACTCGCAAAAGAAAACGCTGAAGTGATTGTAGTAAGTGGTACGCCGGGCGGTGCTGGAATAAGAAAAATAGACGCGAGCTTTGCCGTTACAAATATCGACGCGAGCGATATAGAAAAATTAGCGCCTAAGTCTACCGCTGATTTGTTTAAGGCCATTCCTGGTGTTTGGGTTGAAAGTTCTGGCGGTGAGTCTGGAGCCAATGTTTTTGTGCGTGGTTTTCCAGGTGGTGGCGATGCTCCGTTCCTTACTATTGCCCTTGACGGGTCGCCTATTTATCCAGCGCCAACCCTTTCATTTTTAGAGAACTCTCAGCTTTTCCGTATCGATGAAACCATCGAAATGGTAGAAGGTTTGCGCGGTGGTCCTAACCCTGTTGTGAGTAACGGCCAACCTGGTTTAACAACTAACTTCAGAATGAAGCGCGGCGGCGAGTCTAGTGAGGCAATGGCTAAATATACGGTTTCAGACTACGGGTTAAATCGTGTTGACGTAGTTGCAAGTGGTGCACTTGCTGATGACCTCTACTATATGGTAGGTGGTTATATCAAAAGTTCTGAAGGGATCAGAGACGCTGGCTTTAACTCAGAGCAAGGCAATCAGTTTACTGTAAACATTACGAAAGTGTTCGATAAAGGTGAGCTTAATCTATATACCCGTCAAACTGACGACCGTGGTACTTGGTACTTACCTACGCCGCTTAATGTAGATGGTATTGATGCAAATTATACCCAGATAGGCCCACTTAACAGACAAGCCACCATTACCTATGGGCCAGACGATACTACCGAAGCGTTTGATTTTGGTGATGGGCGAGGCTGGGACGGTCACGTAAGTGGAGGTAGCCTAAAATTAGACCTAGGTAATGACTGGTTTCTTATCGACCGCTTTAACCTAACCAAAGGTAAAGCGAACACGTTTGGTCTTGTACCTAATGGCGCTGCGGTAACTGTCGCCGATGTAGCAGATAATGGAGAGTCGGCCATAGGAGCTGTGACCGGCACTACCTATGCTGGAGATACACCCATTCAGCAAATAGGTCGCTGGGTTGTGCTTAAAGACATTGAAGCCTTTACTAACGACTTGGCTGTGTCGAAAAGCTGGGATGATTTCGATGCATCATTTGGTATTTACAGTGCTTCAACTAAATCTGAAGACTGGTGGAGCATAGGTAACACGGCTTATCACGTATTAGTACCAGGTGGCGAATTGTTAGACGGTATTGAGTGTAATAGTGACGCTGAAGGCTGCGGATTTAACTACGACATAAATTCTGTAGGCGACGCAAGCACTATGGCGTTTTATGCAACGGGTAAATGGTACGCTACCACAGACCTAAGCATCGATTTAGGCTTGCGCCGTGAAAATCACGAAGTCAATTATTCAGTAGACGAAGGCCTCGACGGCACTATTACCAAAGCCCTTGAGTACGATGAGACGAAAACGTCTTGGACACTTGGTGCGAGCTACGCTTTAAATGACAATAGTGGTGTTTTTATTCGCACTAACCGTGGGTACAAAATGCCTTACTTTGATGACTTCCGTGACAACTGGGGTGCATACACTGGCGGAAATGATCTTATCCAAGAAATTACGCAAGCAGAATTGGGTTATAAGTTCATGAATGATAGCGTCCAGTTTTTTGCTACTGCTTTTGCTAACGAAGTTGAAGGTGATACTTTTGTACGCAGACCTGGCGCACCAGCCGAAATTCTTACTAATGAAGCTTATGGTGTTGAGCTAGATGGTAGATATAGCCATGATTCTGGTTTCTCACTAAGTGTAAATGCCACCTTGCAAGAAACTGAAATTACAGCAAGCGCGACTAATGAAGGTAATGAGGCCCAGCGTCAGCCGGGTTGGCAAGTGCGAGTAACGCCAAGCTACGATTTTGACATTGGTGACATGTACGCAACAGTTTATGGAACCCTGTCAGCAGTAGACGACCGCTTTGGCAATAACGAAAATACGGTTGTGCTAGAAGGATACGAAAAAATTGATGTGGGTATGACATTAGACCCAACAGAATCACTTCGCCTTCAGCTATCGGTTGATAACTTGACCGATGAGCAGGGCATTACCGAAGGCGACCCGCGTAATCCTGATGCGCCAAATGGCCGTTTTATTATGCCGCGCAGCGTACGATTTAGTGTTTCTTACCTCTTTTTCTAAATGTTTGTAGAAAGAAGGATAGTAGATAAAAAGAAACGTGAATCATAAGTAACACAATAAAATTGAAGAGGCTGGCGCCAAATACGCCGGCCTTTTTTATTTGCACACCCCACTAATATCTCTCGTCAGTATTCATCTTGCCAGCAGAAAGCGAAAAAATGCACAGTTGGTCATAGGGCTCCATTGCCTTGCAAATTCATATGTACCATTGTTATAAAAGTAGAATATCTCTATAGTTCGAAGAAATTTTTGTTTCTGTAAATAAGTGCTTGTATTTAATAGCTTGGCAATTGGGTTTATGAGTTTTTGGTTAGTCTGTTTATAAGTACTTTGCGAGTTCAATATACGCCACTTTATTCATTCCAAACGCATTCTGGTTCCTCAATTATATGAAAATATTGCATACGTCCGACTGGCATTTAGGGCAAAGCTTTTTTACAAAAAGCCGAAAAAATGAACATGACGCATTTCTCAAATGGCTGCTCAACGAAGTTGAAAAACATGCAATAGACGCAGTTATTGTGGCGGGCGATGTGTTTGATACCGGCACACCTCCTAGCTATGCCAGAGAACTTTATCATGGGTTTATCGGTGCATTGCAGGGCACACAATGTACCTTGATAGTGCTTGGCGGAAATCATGACTCGGTTTCAGTACTTAACGAGAGTAAATCACTGCTTAAGTACCTCAATAGCCACGTTATTGCTAGCACATTTGGTAACAGCAGCGAGCAGGTTATAGCTTTGAATGATAGAGCGGGCAATGTAGGTGCAATACTGTGTGCCGTTCCGTTCATTCGCCCTAAAGATGTAGTAACAAGTGCGGCAGGACAAAGTGCGGTAGATAAACGCCATGCATTGGGTGAGGCAATAAAACAGCACTACGCAATGCTCTATCAGCAAGCCATCGAACTTCGAAATTCAATTGTCGCAGAAACGCAGCAGCTGGCCGAGACTATTCCTATTGTTGCCACGGGGCATTTAACCGCACTTGGCGTGAGTCAATCGGAAAGCGTACGCGATATTTATATTGGCACGTTAGAAGGGTTTGATGCGGGTGGTTTTCCACCGGCTGATTACATTGCCCTTGGGCATATCCATAGGCCACAAAAAGTGGCTAAAACCGAGCATATACGTTATTGCGGCTCGCCAATTCCCCTTAGCTTCGACGAACTAAATACCCAAAAGCAGGTTGTTATGGTTGAGTTTGCTGCATGTCAAACCGCTATCACACCTATACCCGTACCGCGCTTTCAAGCCATGGAAGTCATCAAGGGTGATTTACAACACATAGAAGCTGAAATTAACAGCAGCAGTGTTATTGCTGATGCCACCGAACTCTCACCCGTCTGGTTGTGCATTGAGGTAGAAACTCAAGACTATTTAACTGATTTACAGCAGCGTATTCAGAGCTTACTTGAAGGAAAAAATGCTGAAATTCTGCAGCTGAAGCGGGTGAAAAAGAGCCGGTTTAAAAGTTTAGCTGAGGGTGAAAATAGGCAATTAAGTGAGCTGTCTGTTGAAGAGGTTTTTGAAGCAAGATTGGCTTTAGAAAATATCGACGAGTGCGATGAGAATAACGAGGGTGAGGGAGATGAATCTGCAGGCACCTCTCGAAAAAGCCGAATGAAGCAACTATTTTCTGGGGCGTTAGAGCGAGTGCATGGCAACGATGAGGATAATATGGATACCTCTGCTGAGACTAGTGTTGATGATCGTGCTGATAATAGTGGCGCGAATAAGGAGCAAGCAAAGTGAAAATACTCACGCTGCGACTTAAAAACCTAAATGCATTAAAAGGCGAGTGGAAGATAGATTTCACTCAGTCGCCCTTTGTTGATAATGGATTATTTGCCATTACTGGGCCAACGGGAGCCGGTAAAACCACGTTGCTCGATGCCATTTGTTTAGCGCTTTACCACCAAACCCCGCGCTTGGGCACTATATCTTCTACCTCTAACGACATTATGACTCGCGGTACTGCAGAGTGCCTAGCAGAGGTAGAGTTTGATATTAAAGGTAAAGCCTACCGTGCATTTTGGAGCATGCGACGTGCGCGTGGAAAGCCTGACGGTAATTTACAAAGCGCCGATGTTGAATTGGCCGAGGCAGACACTGGCAAAGTATTAGCCACTCAGGTTCGCCCTAAAAGCGACGAAATAGAACGACTCACCGGGCTTAATTTTGCTCGTTTCACAAAGTCTATGATGTTATCTCAGGGCGACTTTGCGGCGTTTTTAAATGCCAATGAAAACGACCGAGCTGAGTTATTAGAAGAGCTTACGGGAACGGAAATATATGGCCGTATTTCTCAAGAGGTTCACGCACAGTTTTCTGAAGCTAAGCAAAAAAAGAAAGAGTATGCACTGCGGCTAGAAGGTGTAACGTTACTCAATGAGTCTGAGCACAAAGGGTTAACCGATGAACTTGAGCACACCAAAAAGCAGGTGGTCGCTTTAACCGAGGAATTAACTGCGCTACACCAGCAAAAGCAGTGGCAAGAGGCACTTGAAGAAAATGGGAATGCGTTAAAAGAAGCTCAGCATTTAAAAACAGCAGCTCAAAAAGCGCATGAAGAGGCAAAAGACAAGCTTGATAAGCTTACGCGCAGTGAACCTGCCGAAACATTGCGTACGCCACATCTTCGGTGTGTATCGTTTCAACAGGATATTGCTTCTTATCAAACCCAATTAGACGAGAAGAAACAACAGCTTCCTCTAACGCAATCCAATAAACAAGAAGCGCAAAAAGCCCTTGCTAGCGAAGAGCAAGCGCTCAAAGAGCTAAAAGATAAAAGCGCACAGTTAGAACACCGGATCAGCAACGATGTATTGCCCATCGACGCAAAAATAGCGCAGGTTTCAGAGTTGCTAGCTGTGTCAAACAACAGTATTGCTGCGTTAACGGCATCTATTAACGAGCATCAGCAGAGAAAAGCGTCTTTAGAAGAAGAGTTTGCAGAGAAGAAAAATCTGCAAAATGTGTTGAGCAGCTATCTTATAGAAAATAAATCAATAGGGGATATGGCCGAGCACATTAGTGGTTGGAGTGAGTCAGCGCAAACTATTGCTTCAGAAAAGAAGCTGCTTGGCCAGTTAGTAGCTAAACAAGAAAGCAATGCACGCCAATACGATGAGCTTTCAGTGCAGGCCAACAAACAGGCTGATAAAATTGAAGTGCTGAATAAAGAAAATTATGTGCTGAAGGAAAACGTCGAACAATGCCAGCAAGCCTTAAATGCACTCTCGGAAAAGGGCAGTAAAGCGCAGTTAAACGATGAAGTATCGGTAAAGCTTAAGTACTGGGACAGTATGGTTCAGTGTCAGCATTTGCAAAAGCAACATGATGAACTCTCACAAAACTATAATAAACTCGTTGCTCAAGAAGCAGAGCTTAACAGCACCAAAGAAGCGCAGCAGGCCGCACGCAAAGCTTTAGTGGCGCAGTATCAAGATACTAAGGCCCGCCTAAAAGATGCAGAGCAGTTAATATCGCTGAATAACGAAGTAGCCCACTTGCGCGCCCAACTTAAAAAAGGCGAGCCTTGTCCTGTCTGCGGGGCAAGGGAGCACAACGAAGACTCAGTAATTATTGACGTGCCCGAAACCGTACAAAAGCGTGATGCACTTCAGCGGCAGTTGGACAGTATTGAGCTCGACGGAGCCAAGGCGAGAGATGCATTAGCTAATACTGAGCTTGCTTTAGTGCAAACCACAAAACTAAAAGAAACTACCTCTGAGGAGTTAGAAAACGCAAAGCAAGAGTGGCAAAAGCAGCAGGGCGTAGTGAGTTCTGCAGTAGATGCTGGTTTTAGCGCAATAGCAATAGAAGACAAAGGCGCTTTTTCGGCTTTTGATTCAACCTATAAAAAGCGTATTGAATGGTTACAGCGTCAGATAAAAGCCATAGAGCACGCAGAGAAAAATTTTGCTGACGCGCAGCATCTCTATAACCAAGCAATGGCGACGGTGTCGCAAGCGAAAAATGAGTACGAGCTCTTAAATCAGCAGCAGAATACTTTTGCTACAACAGCGAATGAGCTTGGCGAAGAAATAAAACATAAGCAATCTGCGTTAGTGAAAAAAGAGCAAAAGCTAGCTGCCGCAATTACTGAGCTTGGACATGCAATTCCAGAGCAAACTAGCCTCTCTACCTGGCTATCTGAGCAAGCAAACGCACTAAAAATATTTAAAGAAAAGCAGCAAGAGTTAGAGCGGTTAACGCCAAGTGTTGATGTGTTTAAAGATGACGTTGCCACCATCGCGCGCGCCATTGAAAGTTTTCAAGAGCGGCTGAATGAAGCAAAAGAAAGCGCAAAACAACACGAAGACGCACTGGCTTTACTTAGGGCAAAAAGACAAGAAGTGTTCCCAGAGCAAGATATTGACACAGTACGCTCAGCCGTTGCCGAACAAATAGCTCAACGAGAACAACAGCTTGAAGCATTAAGGCTCAAGCAAGAGAGTGCTAATAGTGCGTTGTCCCGATTAGAGGCGGCAATGGAACAGCTCAGTGAGCAGCTAGATAAAAAGCAGCAGCAATACCAAGAGGCTGATAGCGATTTTAGGTCTTTATTAGCCAAAAGCCCTTTTGAAAACGAGGCAGCATTTACCCGTGCTCTACTTGATGAAAATGAGCGAGAACAATTGGTGGCGCTTAAACAAACAATATCTCATCAACAGCAGCATGCTGATTTGCTGTTATCAAATGCTCAGGCACAAGCCGAAAAACTCAACGCAAACGACAATGCCGAGCAGTGGCAACATTACCTAGAGCAGTTCGGCGCGCAGCAAGTAGAAAACGATATTGCAGATAAAACAGAGCGCAAAGATACTCTGTTATCTGCGCAAGGGCAGATAGCACAGCAACTGAATGCCAATGAGCAGGCGCATAGTAAGCAGCGACAGCTGCTCGATGAAATGTCGACGTTTGATACCTATTACGATGATGTAACTTACTTACATTCATTAATTGGCTCTGCTAGTGGCGATAAGTTTAGGCGCTTTGCTCAAGGCCTTACTTTAGATAATTTGGTTGTGCTGGCCAATCAGCAGCTTGATAAATTACACGGTCGCTATCAGTTAATTCGCAAAGAAAATGAAGGTCTAGGGCTTAGCGTAGTTGATACTTGGCAAGGTGATGTATTAAGAGATACTAAAACCCTATCTGGGGGAGAGAGCTTTTTGGTGAGTTTAGCGTTGGCGCTGTCTCTATCTGATTTAGTGAGTTATAAAACCAGCATCGACTCCTTGTTTTTAGACGAGGGCTTTGGCACCTTAGATGCTGAAACCCTCGACGTCGCCTTAGATGCTCTGGATAACCTAAATGCTAGCGGAAAGATGATAGGTGTTATTAGCCATATAGAAGCTATGAAAGAGCGCATTCCTACTCAGTTGAAAGTTATCAAGCGAAACGGCGTAGGGTTAAGTGCATTGGAAAAACAGTACTCGAAAGCTTCTTCTTTAGTATAGTTTTTAGAATATTCCGCCGTTTTTCTAGCCTAAAAAGCTGTTAGAACGAATAGTGAGAGTAATTTTGCGCTACACTTGTTCCTAAAGAAGCAAGTCGAAGATTGTTTTGAGATAAGAGCTCTTTGTAAAGAAAATGGCGGCTAGATAAGTAAACCATGTATGGTCAAAAAATATCGGCAGAACAGATATGTACTTGGAAACAGACATTAAGAAGCGAAACAATGTGCGTGTGGTTGGCGACGGTGAGAATACACTGGTTTTAGGGCATGGTTTTGGCTGCGACCAGCGCATGTGGAACTATCTTGTTCCTTATTTTGAAAAAGACTACAAAATCGTTTTATTTGATTATGTTGGGTGTGGTCAGTCTGACCTTAGTGCATTCGATAAAGAGAGATATTCGAAGCTTGGTGGTTATGCGAAAGACGTTGAAGAAATCTTTGATGCGCTTGAGCTAAGTAACGCAATTTTTATTGGGCACTCTGTGAGCAGTACCATTGGCATGCACGTAGCCATCGAACGTCCAGACTTAATTAGTAATCTGATTATGGTTTGTCCTTCACCATGCTTTTTAAACTTGCCGCCCGAGTACATGGGAGGGTTTGAGAAAGAAGACTTAGAAGAGCTCATCAACTTAATGGACAAAAATTATCTTGGGTGGGCTAGCTACTTTGCTCCCTTGGTTGTTGGGGAAGGGCATGATGAGTCGGTTAAACAGGAACTGGAAGATAGTTTTTGCTCAACAGACCCCAGTTACGCCAAGCCTTTTGCAAAAGCCACGTTCTTTGCTGACGATAGGCATTTATTACCAAAGTTAACCGTACCCACCCTTATACTTCAAAGCCAAGACGATAGCCTCGCATCTATTGAGGTTGGCAGGTATATGCATAAAGCAATTAAGCATTCTGTGCTACATGTTGTGGAGGCGAAAGGGCACTGCTTACACATGACAACACCAGAACAAGTGGCACATGCTATCGAGGAGTTTCTCGATTGAGCAAAGTCGATATTGATAATTTTCCCTGCTTGCTGCTAGTTACTCATATTGATAACACACAGGTATTATCTGGTAATAGTTTCGCAAAACAATTTTTAAATGTTTGCTTTGAGGAGAGCTCGTTAACGCTCACCGACATTCTATCGAAAGCCTCACTCATTTTTTATGAAAGCTATTTAAAACCTATTCTTATTAGTAATGGTAGTTGTAAAGAGGTGCAACTAACTGTTATTGCAAATGGAGGCTCAAGAATTCCGGCAGTAGCGAATATATGCCTGGTTGATGAAAAACTATTTTGGGCAGTTTACCCCGCCGAAGAGCGCGATAAGCTTTATCAGGAACTGGTCTCGGCTCGAGAAAACTTAGAACAAAAAACCGAAGAGCTCACTCGCTTAACGCGTTTAGATCCACTTACTTCTTTGCTTAATCGCAGAGCATTAACTACTGATCTCACCAAAATAATCACATTCATAAGGCGTAAATACGTGCCTGTGTGCTTAGTACTCATCGACATCGATTACTTTAAAACTATTAATGATAATTTTGGTCATGAATACGGCGATGAAGTGCTGTCAAAACTAGCGTCTACGTTAACTAATGTTGTCAGGGAAAGTGACCTTGTTTCCCGTTGGGGAGGCGAGGAATTTCTCGTTGCGCTTTACAACACGGACATTCAAGATGCTCAATATTACTGTAATCGCATCCACGAAGCTGTTCAAAAAATTACCCTACCAAACAGCAAAAAACTAACAGTGAGTATTGGTTTAGCCGCACTAGAGCCTCAAGACCTAAGAGATGAAGACGTTATTGCAAAGAAGATTAATAAAGCAGATAACGCGTTATATAAAGCAAAAAACAATGGTAGAAACCAAACACAGTTAGGCTGAACAATTGTGTATCGCTTTTCATGCGCTTACGGGAGTTTTTGGTTTAAAAGTAGCGGTAGAGATCAGCGAAATAGAAGAACGCAATCGAACCAAAGTGGAATGCAAATGAGGATGGAAATGAAAAGATTGATGTTACAGTTACAGGGGAGTGCTCAAACTAGATTTAGCATGGTTTTGCGTGGAGCAATTTTCTTAGCTATTGTGGGCACAGCAGGGTGCAGTGATAGTGAAGTAGGCGATGTTTCTCTTGGCGTTTTCACAACCAAAGACATTAAAATTGATGCGTTGGTTGACCCCATTGTTACAGGCGTGACATGTCACATATCGAGTATTGAAGCCGATTTAGACTTTTCCGATCCATCAGATAGTGCAATAGCGTGCAGACAAACTGGGCCTATAACAGCAGAAATGCTAGAGAATATTGATAAATCACCCTCTGGTGACGTTATTTTTAGAAAATCTAAGAGTATATTTTTTAAAAATATGAAACTTCGTAGAATTTATGACGAAGGGTCTAAAACACTCATGTACCTGTCTTATAGCACAAAAGAAACATCAGGTAGTTACAAGCATAGTTTATCCACAGTACCACTATGGGAAACAGCGGCTTTTAATAATTAAGCGAGTGCTGCGAAAAAGCGTGTGGTGAAAGCTCACTTTTAAAAGCGCACGATAAAAACGATTTTTTGTCGTGCGTTATCATAACCAATGTAATTAAAGTCGAGTTTGGTTTTAAATGGCTATTTAAAACATACGCGAGTAGACCAATGTAGCGCTTAGTGCGGTATCGTCATCGGTGAGCGGGCTGTCACTTATACTGCTATCGAAAAATGTAGCACCTACGTCAACTCGCGTCATGCCGCCTAAAAACTTACCGGTCGATACCGCTACTCTTAGCTCTGTGTTAGTTGCGCTGCTGCCTTCATACAAACCTCTAAATGCAGTGACTTCTTCAGGACGCACGCCGTAGTAATAATCTACATAGTTACTGTCTTGAAAACTAAGGCCAACTGAGGGTTCAATCAAAAAGCCATTTACTCTGAACTGTTTGCCTATTCTTGCAGTTGCTTGAAAGCCGTCGTACTTTCCTAGCATATCGGCGTTTGTTGATAGGGAATATGTCCAGCTTTGGGTGTTGTAAGTTGCACTTATTCCAGCGGCAAAGCTGAAGTCTCTGTCTTCCATTCCTTCAAAAATGAAACTGTCAGATTCTTCATAACCTGCAAAGATAGGAACTAATTGAGCATCTATTGTTAAACCCTCACGCTGGAACATTTGATAACTAACGAAGGGCCCATAAACCCGCAGCTTCTCGCCGGCGTAGCCTATAATTGGAATAGGCACAATACGATTGTCGAAGCCTGCATAAACATCTTGAGATGCGCTAACACCAAAACCCCACATCCAACCTTGAGGTTGCTGGGGAGCTTGCGCACTTGCTGAAATAGACGCGGTAAGCGCTGCTAGTGTAAGGCCTATTTTGATACAAGATTGTATTTTCATGGTTTTGGTTTCCTTGTTTACATAGCATTACGATACATTTAAATCATGACAATTGATCAGCAATTCCAATATTTTGTGTGTAACGAAGTATTGCGAAATCTTTTTCATTTCAACTCACTTTCTCTCGGCCATGTTAAAACGCAAACAAATGAAGATTTGAGCGATAAGAGCAGCAAGGTTCTTTTTTGAATAAAAAGCCTGTTAGTTGATGGCGAACCTTGTGATAAAGTGAAGAAATATAAAGTAAATGTTTCGAGATTCGGGTGATACACAATTATATAATTGGCATTGATGGAGGCGGCTCACACTGTCGCGCTATTTTACAAAATAGTGATGGAGAATATATTGGGGAAGGAGTCTCAGGCGCATCAAATATTATGAGCGACCCGCATAAAGCGCTTAGCTCTATAATAAGTGCTTCAGAAACAGCTATTGCAGATGCCAATCTGTCTGTCTCACTTTCCGATGTTGTCGTAATGGCAGGGCTAGCGGGAGCAAACATACCTAAGGCAAAGGATTATTTTCTATCTCTGCCTTTGCCGTTCAAACAAACCCATATAATGAGCGACCTTCACGCAGCGTGCTATGGTGCCCTTGAAGGCGACAACGGTGGCCTAATCATTTGCGGTACTGGCTCGGCGGCAACCTGCCATATCGATGGTACTTTCAAAGATGTCGGTGGCTATGGACTTAGTTTAGGCGACAACGGCAGTGCTGCCTGGCTTGGTCTGCAGGCAGTTAAAAAGACCTTGCTCACTATGGATGGCGTTCATCAAGAAAGTGTGCTCGCTAATCGAGTGGTTGAGCAACTCCAAGCACATAAAGCTAGTGATATTGTTGCTATTACCTCCTCTTATAAACCAAGTCACTATGGCCAGCTAGCCCCACTTGTTAGTACATGCTATGCAGCAGGCTGCGAAACCGCAACTGGGGTTATTCGAGAGGGCGCACGCTACATTCACTCCATCATAAACACGCTAAACGAGTATTATCGTATTCATTATAAAAAAGCTGACGATAAAACAGCTGGAGACCCACCAGTTATGCCAGTATGTGTGGTTGGTGGACTTGCAGACACGTATATTCCTTTGTTGCCTGAAAATATACAGCGATTACTATGCTCGCCTAAAAAAAACGCACAGCGCGGTGCAATAAGTTACTTTTCTAAAGTGGGTCGCGAGAGCGATGGGATAAAAGGTGGCGCAGAGTAGGTCGTAAGATAGAGAACGCTTAAGGAAATAAGATGGCTTAAACCACCTTATTTCTTAAATAATGTCAAAACGTAAACTTACGCAATTTCTTTGTGCGCTAAAAACTCATCGTAGTTACCGTCAAAGTGGTTTAGCTGTTGGTCTTTAATTTCAATTACCTGGGTGGCTAGCGATGAAACAAACTCTCTGTCGTGGCTAACAAAGATAACCGTTCCATCAAATTTATAAATGGCGTTATTAAGCGCTTCGATAGACTCCATATCCATGTGGTTGGTAGGTTCATCGAGCACAAGTACATTAATATCTTGAAGCATTAGCTTGCCGAATAAGAGGCGGTTTTTCTCACCACCTGAACACACCTGCACTTTCTTATTAAAGTCGTCAGAGGTAAACAGCAAGCGCCCCAGCATGCCTTTGATGTGCAGGTCGTCGTGCTTCGGGCTGCGCCATTGACTCATCCAGTCAAACAAGGTCATATCCTTTGCGAAGTATTTGGCGTTGTCTTGTGGAATGTAACCAATAGCTGCGTTTTCTGCCCACTTGATGGTGCCGCTGGTGGGTTCTAAATCATCCACTAAGGTTTTAAGTAGCGTTGTTTTACCTGCACCGTTTTCACCGATAATCGCTAGGCGCTGACCCGCTTCTAGCAGCAAGTTAACATTGCTAAAAAGCGGAAGGTCAGGATAACTGTGCCCCAGATCTTCAAGAGTTATTGCTAAGCGATGCAGTTTTTTATGTTGCTTGTAAACAATATAAGGTTTGCGGCGACTAGACGCTTTAACTTCTGACAATTCTATTTTTTCTAAGCGGCGAGCGCGAGAAGTGGCCTGTTTGGCTTTAGAAGCGTTTGCTGAGAAGCGTGCCACAAAGCTTTGAAGTTCTTCAATTTCCGCTGATTTTTTCGCATTTTCGTTATGCAACTGCTCTTGCACTAGCATAGCGGCTTGAACGTAGTCGTCGTAGTTACCCGGATAAGTACGAAGTTCACCGTAGTCAATATCCGACATATGAGTACACACAGAGTTTAAGAAGTGTCTATCATGGGAAATAATGATCATGGTGGATTTACGCTTATTTAGCTCTTCTGCTAACCAGCTAATGGTGTAAATATCCAAGTTGTTGGTTGGCTCATCTAAAAGCAGAATGTCTGGTTCGGCGAACAGTGCCTGTGCGAGTAAAACACGTACTTTCTTTCCCGGTGCAACTTCTTTCATTAAGCCAAAGTGATAGCTTTCTTCTATACCGGCTGAGCTTAGGATATCGCCAGCGCGAGCTTCGGCAGTATATCCGTCCATTTCAGCAAACTGGGTTTCGAGATCGGCAACGCGCATGCCGTCTTCTTCACTCATATCAGGTTTACTGTAAATGGCGTCGCGCTCTTGTTTTACTTCCCACAATTCGCGGTCGCCCATAATAACGGTATCAACTACGCTGAATTCTTCAAAAGCAAACTGGTTCTGACTTAAAATACCAAGCTTGGTACCCGGCGCCATAGAAACGTTACCAGACGTAGGTGTAAGCTCACCACTTAAAATTTTCATAAATGTAGATTTGCCGCAGCCGTTCGCGCCTATAAGGCCATAACGGTTGCCGTTGCCGAATTTGGCAGAAATGTTTTCAAACAGCGGCTTAGAGCCAAACTGCATAGTAATATTTGCGGTGGTTATCAAAACAGGTATCCAGGGGAGTAAATCAGAAGATAAAGCTGAGCGTGTTAATACGCCGAGGCAGCTTGCATTGCGCGCGCACTATAAGGAAATAAGCGCCTTATGTCGAGGGAAAATTGAGCAGTGCGTAAAAAAGACGTCCCTGTCAACACACTTACACACAAACTCGTTTACTATTCAATTTATTGCTTTGGGATAGCACCTACTCCAGGTGACTGTCCAAATGCTTCTTTCACATAGAAAGACCGTGAGACTTGTACCACTTGCCTTTGTAAAGCCGCTCTATAACCGCCTTTTTTTCCCAGCTAAACAGATACAGCCAATCGTTATTGATAAGCTCTTGCAACATGGTGTGCTTATTTACTATCTCGAGAATTTTATGATTAGGAGCCACAATATAGACACTCAGTCGCTGTGGTTGATGCACCCATCGCGTGCCGTTGTGTAATGATTGTTTTGAGAGGCCTATTCTCAAATCTCCAGAATTACCCTCAAAAACACCAATATTGTTTCCTACCGCGTTGTGAAGAACTTTGTTTCCACTACCCAGTTTTTCGTTGTCGGTGACCGAAGCATTGTATTGTGCGTTAATCCAGTTTGTGACAATCATGGGAGCGGTCATCAGGGTTTCTAAAACCGATGAGTCTAGGTCGGTTTGCCAAGTATAATCGTGTAGGAAGGTTTTGCCTTCCAAGTCGACACCGCGCGTGCGTTGGCGCGGGCCAATAATAAACGATGAGTTTCCTGCAAGCCCCCATTCTGGCTGCACTTGAGACCAGTCGCTAGCACGCTGCTGAAAACGCTGATCACGCTTTTTGTCCGATTCAAACTGTAAATTGGTACTGTAATGTTTAGCTCGTTCCTTTTGCGCCTGATGCTTGGCTTTTAACAACCAGTTTTTCACTTTCTCTGGCACCGAGTTGTCGAAACACTCAACATCGTCGGTGGTGGTATTGTGAAGCGCAGGAATGAATCGCGTATTACCCGCTATTTTGTACCCCATGCTTTGCAGTACATCGCGCACTTTTTCGTCATTAAGTAACTGTGCAAGCACGCGCACATTCACTTCGCCTGACTGGCCGCCACATGCGCCGCAATCAAGGCCCGCGGCATGTAGGTTGTTTCTCGATTTGCTGCCATGACCTACCAGCAACACGGTGGGTGAGAATTTAGACATTCCCATCATTTTTAGTGCACCAGCGGCTAACGCCACTTTGTCATCCAAACTAATAGGGCCATGCTCATTACTAATTTCCCACTCAGCTTCATGACTTAATGAATTCACTGGATTTTCTTTCATAGAAGGAAGCCACGAATTCTTGAGTAACTTGAAGGCATACCACCAGCCGGCAGACTCCACCATAGAGAAGCTTCCAAGTGGAGATTTACTCCACTTGTGCCATGTAGAGCGCTGCTGAATAAACTCTGCGCGATAGGGCTCTGTGCCTTTTTCTGATACAGAGAGTTGCGGGGCAAGTAAGCCAGGTAACTGCGGCCGTTGTGCATCGGTATTGGCGGGAGCGTAAGCTATAGGCATACCAAAAAAGCCCGCAAAACCCATGGTTTTCACGGTTGGACTTTGAAGCTCTAGAACCCGTCGAATAACCTCTGAACGTACATCAATACAGAAAACCGCTTGCACGTCTGCCTGCATTTGTTGCGCGGGCGAGCAGCTTACCAACTTAGCTTGCATTCGCTGCTGTTGCTCGTATTCGTAGGCATACATCATTACCCAAAGGTTGCGCTCTTCGCGTTTGAATTGTTCTATTTTGGCAGACAGATGATTTAGCAAGTAAGACCAACGGGTTTTTACTTGATTTGCCTCCTCACTGTGGTGTTTATTGTAATAGCGATAAACAATAAGCTCCCAAGCTAAACGAATAGCAAGAAGTCCCTGCAGTTCGTTCTCATCCTTTAACCACATCCGATAAGCAATAAACGATGACCAGCCGTTAATACTCATTAAAAGCGCATAAAAATAATCTTGTGCTTTGCTGCTATCCAACTCCAAGCTTTCACTGGCTTCAAGCAAAAGCGCATCGACAGTGGTTGGAAGGGTCTCGAAAATCTTCTTAAGTCCTCGCGTATTCATTAACACGTTAATACCAGCATCGTGCTTAAGCCCGTTCAACCAGCTTTTATAAAGCGTGTCGGCAGGCGAATTACCCTCAATGTGAACAAGAGGTGATTCGTGTTGAAAGTAGGCGGCACAAAACTGACTTATTTGAAATAAACACTCTTCTCGCCAAGTCATCTCGCTGGCAGAGCGAAAACCGTCAAAGTGCTCTGTAATAAGAGGAAGCTGAACTTTCACGTTCGAATCGCTTAAGGTCGGCAAGAAGCTTTTACTATCTTGATTAACTTCATACTGCACTAAACTATGCGCTATTGCGCTATCTGAGATCTCGCCTTCTTTGTATAAATCTAGCCAGTGCGATGCGGGCATAACGGCTGTGATACCAGCAAGAGCGTGTGCCTTCGCAGACACGTCTTGTTGTGAGTTGCTGATCAACTTCCAAAACGGATTTACCGCAATCAGCTTATCTAAAGGGAAGTTGGGCGCAATACCATCACACGCCTGTGCAGCACTGCGTTTTATTCTTTTCTCATCAATACGAGTAGTGTTGAGTGATATGACCGTCATTATTTACTCCCTATTTTAGATACAGAGGCAACGTGATTAGGCTTCGATTCTGTGCTTCGTAAAGTGATTGGGTGTATTTTTAGCGTGATTTTGGTGAACCACTCGTCTAGATAAAACCCAGCAAAGAGTAATTGTTTAAAACGCTTTACTAGTCGATGTTGTGCAAATGTTTGCATTGCAACATGAAGACCGAAGAGGGTAACCAGAAGTCCTGAAATCCAGAGATCCATAATAGAAAACATGTCTATTGGCGGCGGGTATGCGCTAGTTATGTAATGCTGCGTTAAGCCCTTTACAAAACCGTAGACACTTATTAGCGCAATACTGATAGCAATTAACATATACATTTGTGTTTGATCTGAATTTGCCGTGCGCATGGCTAGAAACGCTGTAAAAGCCAAAGCCATTAGAATCCATGGGCTGGCAGGGCCTTGGTATTCTGACAAGGAATAACAGACCGCTATAATGAGCGAAGTAATAAACGTCGCATTCAGCCAATCGGCAAACAATGGCGCTCTGTGTGCGCTTATATCGTGTTCTAAGGTTTCGTATACGGCCGAGCCGGTGTTTAAAAATGCGTAGGCTTTATAGAAAGAGTGGGCAACAAGGTGTATGAGGGCCAGAGAGTAAAGTCCCATAGCGCACTCGATTAACATCAGACTCATTTGCGATGACGTAGACCATGCTAGACGCACCTTGATGGTAACGCGTGTGGTCATAATAAGCGCGCTAAAGAAAACACTTAGCCCTGCTACAACCAGCAGTAACCATTGAGCCTGACTGCTTGCTGCTACAAGTGGCGCAAAAGCGAGTAATAAATACCCACCCAAATTGATTACGCCTGCATGCAACAGGGCGCTCACTGGCGTAGGCGCCTCTACAATGTTGATAAGCCAACCATGGGCAGGAAGTTGTGCACATTTTAAAAGTGCAGCACCAGCAATCAGACACGCTGCATAGTTAATATAGTCGGCTTGTTTACTTGTGAGTAGCGTGTAGTTATTAAGCTGATAAGTGATTTCATCGATATACAGTGTATCGAAGGTGAGAAATAACAAAACAAAAGCGGCAGCCATAAGCAACTCTGAAGAGCGTGCTAACATGAATTTTTTATGTGCGGCTACAATGGCCCTTGAGCGTTCTGGGTAAAGCAGTAATAAATTATGAAGTGATAGGCTTACAGCAAGCCAGCCTGCCCAGAAGATCACTAAATGGTTGGCTAAAATAGTGATAACAACCGAGGAAAGCGTTAGCTGCATCCATCGTAGAAAGCGCGGATAACAAGCCTCTCCAACTAAGTAATTACGAGAGAAGCGCATAAGAATAGTGCCTATGGCAACCACGGTAAATATAACCATGGCTTTCATGGGAGAGATGGATACGAGCATCACACCTACGTCGGTATTTATAGGCGTTGAAAACCCGGCAAACAAAGACACCACAAGCAAAAATACACTTCCCAAGATAGCGATTTTTTCAATGCTGAACGTTGAAAAAAAATGCCGTTTGGGGCTAATGAACCAAGATAATATGGTCCAAAAAAGAGGCAGCGAAATTAGCAACAGTGCGCTGGTATAAGATGACATGCTTTACTCCTTATGTGTTTGCTTGAGTAAAGCATGGTTTTAAATATCTAAAAAATAGATATATTTTTGTTATTAGTTCTATTTTTTATGTTTGTTAAAAAATTAAATTCCTTATTGCATTGAATTTTATAATTTATATTTAATTTCAGGTTTTAATAGTTCTATTTCATTAATGTTTAAGTTTTAAAAATTGAATTTTATTTTACGTTTTGCGGAGTAGATCATACTCACCAATAGCCAACTAAAAACGTATACCACTTATTAAGTACTCAGCAGTATGCAAACAAACACCTCTATTCTTACGTTTCCAAATGATTTACCGCGGGCGGTGAGCCTTATTCAAAGTGGAGAATGCGTTGCCGTAAAAACCGAGACTGTATATGGTTTGGCCGCCGATGCGTCGAATGAAAATGCGGTAAAAGCAATATTTAAAGCCAAAGGACGCCCAGCAAGTAACCCTCTCATTGTTCATATTGCCAGTATTGACGATATGGAGAAGTGGGCCCGAGACATTCCTGAGCGAGCATATCTTTTGGCAAAGCATTATTGGCCTGGCCCTTTGTCATTGTTACTAAAAAAGCAGCCTTGGGTGAGTGATACGGTAACTGGCGGGCAAGATACTGTTGTATTACGTATGCCCTCAAGTGATGACTTTTTAGCCCTAATAGCATCATCTGGCTGCGGGCTAGCTGCGCCTTCGGCAAATAAGTATAAATTTATTAGCCCCACCAATGCCGAGCATGTTTTAGCGTCACTCAATGGAAGAATTTCTGCTGTAGTAGACGGCGGTAAGGCTGAAGTAGGGATTGAATCGACAATAATTGATGTGACAACAGACACGCCACTAATACTTAGGCCAGGACCTATCGACCATCACAGTTTGTCAGTAGTGTTAGGGTGCGATGTTAAGTACAAAAATGATGGCGGCGTTACTGTGCCAGGAAGTGTTTTGCAGCATTATCAGCCAAATACGCCGGTAAAATTACTGTCACGTACAGAACTTGCAAGTAAAACATTCTCTTTTGAAGAAGGGGTGATATCTTTTTCGCCCATGTCGCTTTCTGTAATGCAAGATAACCATATTCAGCTACCTTCAACACCAGCCGAGTTTAGTCAAAGTTTTTATGACGCGCTGCATCAAATAGATAAAAAAGGGCTGACTTGTGTTTTTATTGAAGCGTTACCCAACACCGATGCTTGGTTGGCGTTAAATAACCGGGTGAGTAGAGTGGCTGCGAGCTAAAGCATCAACGCTTAGCTTTTTGTCTGTTCAATAAGCTGTTGAACATGAGGAGAGACCTTCTTTTTAGCCAATGTAACGGCATAAAAATGTTCATAAGCATCAGGCAGGCTTTGTTGAATATGTAAAAGCCCGTTGGCAATTTCATCTCGCACGACTACTTCGGGCATAACAGAGAATGCACCACTATCACGAGCTAGCAGTCGCAGCATTGCCATGTCGTTTGTTTCTGCCTTTATCTTGGGAGTGTATTGAAATTTCGCACAGGCAATACTGAATGCCGAACGAATTTCACTGTTTTGAGAGGGCAGAACCCAAGTAGCATCTCCGTAACTATTTGGAAACTTACGAGTGCGCTGAGGTTTTGATGGGCCAATAATTTCAATGGCCTGCCGAGAAACCAGCTCACTATGCCAAATAGCGTTTTGTTGACCTAATTCGACATTATGGTTGGTGAGAATAATGTCGAATTTAAAGCTTGATAATCCATCGAGCAAGTTTTCTAAACTGCCAGTTTGTAACGAGAATGTGGCGAACTTGTCGTTGATAAGCGGCAGCGTAAAACTCTCAACAAAATTTCGAGACAAATTCGATAATACCCCAATAGAAACATGCCTTAGCTGAGTGGGTAACCCCTTGTTGATAAGGCTTTCTAATTCTTCACCCTTAGAAAATATTTCATCTGCATAGGAGAGTACTTGTTTCCCTTCAGGGGTTAAAATTAGCGAACGTCCCTTGCGTGTAAGCAACTCAATGCCAAGGTGTTGTTGAAACTGCTTTAGCTGAGCAGAAATAGCCGATTGAGAAAGGTGAATTTCGTTTGCAACCTGGGTTAGATTACCCGTATTCGCGACGCGCCAAAAATAGTACAAATGATGATAGTTCATTCTCGACACGAGGTTATCTCCGCTACTTAATTCATTGTAAATAGTACCTTAATTTACATTAGCTGCACATGTTCTTGTGAGCAGCAATTCAATAGCATAAAAAATTAGAAAAATATTATATGAACCGATGTTTGAAGGGGAATGTAAAAAGTTACGAAAAGTTAATATTAACCAAGTAAGGATGTTCGCTATGAAATCGATTTCTAAGGTGTTGGTCGCATGCTTAAGTATGCTTGTAATGGTAGCAGGTCACGTTCAGGCAGAGGCTATTAGTTCTGACAGTGTCATGCAGGCCCAATATGCTCAGTACAACAAAAGCCAGTTAATTGAAATGGTGAGTAGAGAAGACGTACAAAATAAGCTAGTGAGCTTAGGAGTGAGTAGCGACGACGCTATTGCTCGTATCAACGGAATGACTGACAGCGAAATTGCTCAGCTTAATGATGAAATTAATCAAGCGCCAGCTGGCGGTATTGTAGGTGCGGTACTGACCGTTTTAGCGGTTATTGCTATTTTAGATCTCGCTGGCGTGACAGACGTTTATCCTTTTATCCGCCCTATTAGCAACTAATTATTATGTTTAAAAGTGTTCGACAAGACAGGCGCGATAGCAGGCTTTTTATTGCTCACCACATTGCTAACAGCGTGCCAATCTTCTCCTCAGGCAGACAAACTTAAGCAAGTAGGGTTTGCATCACTCCCTCCAACTCATGAAATAGAAAACGTCCCTTTTTACCCTCAGCAGCAGTTTTATTGCGGGCCGACGACATTATCTGAAGTGTTCGGATTTTATGATGTAGACATTCCACCCGAAGATATTGCGCCCAAAATTTTCATACCGGACAAGCAGGGAAGTTTGCAGCTAGAGATGATCAGCGCAGCGCGCTCTTACGGTTTTTTGCCTTATTCGTCACGGGGAACGCTGACGTCAATTATTGAAATGATTAACGACAATATACCGGTCATTGTGTTCCAAAATTTATCCATTCAGTTATTGCCGCAGTGGCACTATGCTGTTGTGATTGGTCACAACAAAGAAAAAGGCACGGTTACATTACATACAGGAGTGACAGAGCGTCACGAGATGTCTTTGGCCTTGTTTGAAAAAACATGGGCAAGAGGGAATTACTGGTTTTTAGCACCTGTACCGCCGGGTGTTGCTAGTGCAGCCATGGAGCCGTTTACCTATATCAATGCCGCCTACGACATGCTTAAAGTGGGTAACGCAGAGGTAGCTCTGAACGTATTGAAAACCGCAACGAAGCAATGGCCCAGCGAGTGGCTCAGCTTTTTCCTCATTGCTAATTATTACTTTGAAAAGGGCGATGAAAGGGCATTACAGTGGTTTAGTAAAGGGTATGATATTGCCTATGAACAACGACCTTTTGTGCACAATTATCTGCTTGCATTGTTAGAATATAATAGGCGAGAACTGGCTAAAAAAGTGGCGTCTAAAGCGCTAGTGAGCTTTCCAAAAGACGAAGCGATTGCGTCTATAGTGCAAAAAAATAACCTGCAATTTCATTAACTCTGGTGCAGGTTTTGCAGCCTCTTTGTTAGTAATCCGTTGAATTACCCGTATTTGCTTGGCAAAAGTCAGGCTTCTGCGTTTAAAGCAGCCAGGGTTTATAACGGCTTAAAGCATGAAGAGGAATACAGTTACGTGGATATCTCAGCGGGTTTAGATCAAAAACAGCTAGTAGCCGTTGGCGGCTTACTGTTGGCTGTTGTGGTTCTTTTTTTGATAAAACGCCTTGTTTTGGTGCGCTTGAAAGAAAAAGCACGTTCTGAAACTAGCAGTATGTCGGGCATGTATCGCGTGCTCGTTTTATCGTTAAACGCCCCCTTAAGCCTAACTATTTGGGTGATATTTCTATTGCTCGTAAAAAGTGTTGTATCTGTTTTTCAGTTAGACGATGAACGAACACTTACCATACTCAACGTGGTTATTGAGTCGAGTATTATCATTACGCTGTTCCTTTTCCTAGAACGTTTTTCTACTTATTCCCTTCGCCGCTACAAAGACCAATCATCTCTAGTAAAAAATACCAGCGCTATTGCCGGTGGCGCGCTTCGGGCACTATTAGCTGTGCTAGCTATCCTCATTATTTTAAGCGCTATGGGCATTTCTATAACCCCCATAGTGGCATCACTGGGTATTACTTCTCTGGCGGTGGCGCTAGCGCTGCAGCCTACCCTTGAAAACTTCTTTTCGGGTATTCAACTGGTTATGGATAAACCCATACGAATTGGCGACTTTATAGAGCTCGACTCGAAAGAGCAGGGTTTTGTAGAAAAAATTGGCTGGCGCTCTACATGGGTAAGAATGTTGCCCAACAATATTGTTATTGTGCCAAACAGCAAGCTGTCTAATTCAAAGCTGATTAATTATTACTATCCCGAGCGGGAATTATCGGTACCTGTAGAAGTGGGCGTGCATTATAGTTCTGACTTAGAGCACGTAGAAAAAGTATGTTTAGAAGTAGCCAAACATACCTTGCGTACTCATGAGTACGGAGTAGATACTTACGAGCCGTTTGTGCTTTTTCATACCTTCGATAGTTCGAGTATTAACTTAACCGTAATGCTGCGCACTCGTGAATACTTTAACCGCTTCTTTATCAAAAGTGCATTTATTAAATTGCTTAAAAAGCGTTTTGACGAAGAAGGTATTGTTATTCCGTTTCCTATTGCTGCAATTAACTTTCAGCAAGAGCAGCATCAAGAGCAGCATCAAGAGCAGCAACAAGAGCAGCAACATGAGCAGAAATAAAGTGCTTATAGAGACAGGCGCACTTATAGTGAAGTACAAAGCGGTTAGGTTGCCAACATCTCGCTAATGTTTGCTATATCTACAAAGAGACGTATTTTGACGATTAGACTAAATCAGTATGTGAAGAAAAGAACCGGTGTAGGGCTAGGTGATTCTGACTCTTTGCAAAATATGCTTTCACGCTCGTTAGGGGCCAGTACCTTTGGCAATTTTTGGCGATATTGGAACCCGATATGGAGCTATTATTTATCGCTTTATGTCATGCGACCGTTATCAAAGTGGTTACCGCAGTGGCTAGCTATTTTAACGACATTCGCCGTAAGCGGGGCACTTCACGATCTAGCCGTTACATTGATTAAATGGCGTCTTGTATTCTTTTTTACACCGTGGTTTTCAGTAATGGGGGTAGCGGTTTTAGTAACAAGTAAGCTGCGTTTCAATTACGCTGGATTTTCATGGGCGATTCGTGCAACTTTTAATTTAGCAATAATAGTCGCGTGTTATTTGTTGACTACGTTAGTTGATGAAGTGTTCGTTCAGGCTTATAGCTGATGGCGTTTACTGAGGTTTGAAACAAAAAATGGTGGCCCCACCCTGACTTGAACAGGGGGCCTGCCGATTATGAGACTCAAACCGAGCGTTTACCGATAGTTACTTTATTTACCTGTTAATTACTTATTGTTGCATATAAATCAGTAGGTTATTGAGGTTTTGTTATCTCTGTTGCTTAATTTTTTAAGCAATTCAGCGCATTAGATTTTGCGCTCAAAGTAGCACAGAGGTAGCACAGTATGTCAGCAACAAAATTCAGATTTACAGAACAGGCCATCGAGAAACTATCAGGCTCGGACAAACGGGCTCGATATTACGACGCTCAAATGCCAGGTCTCATCATTGATGTTCTTTCAGCAGGTAAGAAAACATTCGGGTATACAGGAAGCTTCCTGGCACACAGAAGCCATTGTCGGTCACTATCGTCTCTTTTCCATCCATTCCCCTAGAGCAGGCTCGTAAACAAGCCAGGAAGGCCACGGCGGATATTGCTGATGGAATCAACCCCAACGATAGCAAGCGTCACTTCAGGGCCGCCTCAGTCACATTGGAGACGGTTTACGAGAGCTATAAACTCTCCAGAAAGCTTAAAGAAACTACGTTACGTGGCTACGAGCAGGTCATGGACTGCTATTTCGATGATTGGGCTAAGAAGCGTTTGGCTGACCTCACAGAAACCCGCATCTATCGTCGGCACTGCGAACTGACTAAGCGCAGCCCTGCACAGGCCGACTTAGCTATGAGAACGCTCAGAGCGCTTTTTAACTTCGCCAGAGCTGAGTATAAATCCTCAGACGGTAGAACTTTATGTCCTCATAATCCTGTTACTATTTTGTCGGAAAAACGTTGCTGGAACAACGTAGCCCGCAAGCAGACACGACTTCGCCCCTCACAGTTAAAACCATTCCTTACGGCAGTTAATGAGATGCGTGATGAAGCCATGGTTTACCGACAAGATCTTACTGCGACAGTGTGTGATTTTGTCGAATTTATGGCGTTTACAGGACTGCGTAAAACAGAATTACTTGAGCTGGAATGGAAAAACGTATTTTTTGACGACCAGTTATTCTGCTTAGACGATACAAAGAATGGTCATGGGCTTGAACTGCCAATTACCAAACCGCTTGAGGAAATCCTTAAAAGAAGAGCTGAGTACCGCGTTTCGGGGTTTGTTTTTGGTGCTGACAACCATCATGGCAGAGTGGTGGAGCCTAAGAAGATAATTAAACAGATGAACGAACGAGCTGCGGTTTCCTTCACGCTTCATGATCTTCGCCGTACGTTTTGTTCGGTTGCTGAAACGATTGGAGTCGGGACTTACACTTTAAAACGGCTGCTTAATCACAAAACAAGCAGAAGTGATGTTACTGCGGGTTATACGGTTTTGACAGCGGAGGAATTAAGAGAGCCAGCAGATAGGATATGTGAAAGACTATCGGAATACGCTGGAGTTAAAAGCTGTAGTGACGAAAGTTCGTTAGGACAACTTACGAAACAGTTAGCAAACTTAAGCAAGGAACAGCGACTTGAACTGATGTCAGCTTTATTAGCATAAAAAAGACAAAGCAATAGAGGGAGTTTCTGGCTCCCTCGAATATTAGCGAGTTTGTAGTAGCTCAGCCTGCTTTACTACTGAATTCTGAGATTCTACAGCTCTATCAATAACACGGCTGTATACCTTTTTCTTTTTAGACGAGTCGGCGTTGCGGACGAACTCAGACAAGCTGGAGTTGTATTTGGTTGTCTGGCCGTTTTTAAATCTGGCAAACATCATCATTCTCCCATTTGGTTGCCCAATTAATGAGCGGGTTGCGATTGTATCAGGGTAGTAAGCGTCTCGCGAGTAAATTTTTGCTTAACATGATTTTCTACCGCCTGAATGTTGGCGTGGTACATACGAGTACCCCCCTCGTTGTCCTTTAACAATAGATCTATTTTTATCTGACCACCAAATTGCTGCTTTAGTTTCCGTACTACCGCTTGAGATTCCAAAAATTGCTCTACAAATATTTCAGGATTAATCCTTCTACCTTCGACTTGTTCTCTGGATTGAACAAACTTCCATGCTAACTCTGGGGACTGGTATACAAACAATACGAGAACTTCGCGACCTCGATCAATAGCCCGTTTAATGTTTTTCTCGGCTATAGCGTAATTTGATAACGTTCCATCAAGCAAAAATGATTGCTTACGCTTAAACGCATTGTCTAGAGTCCGTTCTACAATAGAGGAGACCGCTCTTTGGAATAGGAATGAATTGTCTCCCGTATATTGTTCGAAATAGTGACGCAATTCGTCAGGATCTAATCGAATGACGTTGGTAGCCTCGACTTCTTGCAGAAACTCTTTGGAGGTTTCAGTTTTCCCTGCGCCAGGAGAGCCTGCCATGAAGACAGATACAGGTTCATCTTCAGGAGGGTATCTTTCTCTGTCAGTCAATTCGTTTGCAATTGCAGTACGATTCTTCTTAGCAAACTTAATGGCTTCTTGTTCTATACGCTTTTCTTCTTCAGTCATCTCGTGATTTGCAACCGATACTTATGCACATACAGTAACGTCCAGTAATAGATAAATAAATAAAAACTAAAAGATAACTAATAGCGGCTGGCTGTATCCCACGTGAATTAGGGCATTCAGAGAAGGTGAAACACTTTTGATACACAAACAAAACATTTTTGGTATGTGGATAAGTTGATTTCAAACTTTTCTCGTACACAAACAGAACCTTTTTCGTACCCACTGCGAACTTTTTTCGTACACACAGTATCTGTAAGCTAACTGAGCATATGAAGATAAAGCGTTTAATCTGGAGGGCGCCTATAAGGGCCCTTTTGCTTATTAGATTGTTTTCAACCAACTATTTACCGCGTTTATATCAAACGCCTTAGCTCCGTACCCAATAGATAGTAAGCTGTCAGGTAATAGCTCATCAAATTTCTCTATGTGCAAAATTTCGCAAGATGCCGTATCCTCTTATAGATGGCACAGACAAGGACGGTCTTTTCAAATGCAACACAGTTTAGTTTATTCTTTGAGTTACTTCCTATTATCCTTCAACATGCTTCCGAGAGCTGAGAGCTTTAAAGGTGTGAAATGATACTCCACTGCACCAAGAAGCTTTATAACAAGCTACCGGAAAGCGTAAAGATTGCCGAGCCGTCAACGTCCGCTATCGGCACGCAGGCGCACTGGTTAAACTGGCATGCAAATATTGTCACAATTCAACGTAGGCAATGCATAATAGCGGTGCATGATACAACGCGCTTCACGTTGTTTATCCCCTGCTTAACCAAGAAAGATTTCGCAAACCTCGATTGGCATTTTAACGATGTGTTTATTAACACCTTGTTGAAAAGTGATATGCCGCCTGAGCTCGTTAATGTCGCTGCGACGAATTACCAACCACTCACGTTCGATACAATCTGCAATCGTTCTGTACAAGGTACGATGAACCAAGTGGTTCAAGATATTGATTACGGGTTGCATTACAACAAAGCATCGGTTGTAGATATATGCGCTTACCGATACAGCGCGGATTTAAATCATAGACCTTGCGGAGTAAAAAGGAAGAAAGATTACATATGGCCAGAAAAAGAGATGGCAAAGTTACTCCTTAAATTATCAACCAAAATCGCCGTTGGGGCAGAAAGCAGAAGCTTGCACTAACGCAAACAGAATTAAGATACGGACACAGTAAATGAGTAAAGCGACTAAAAAGTCCTCGAACAACAAAAAAGAAATCGTATTTGAAGAGGCGTTATGGGACGCAGCCAACAAACTGCGTGGCAGCGTTGAATCAGCAGAGTACAAACATATCGTGCTCAGTCTTATCTTCCTTAAATTCATCAGCGACAAGTTCGAAGCGCAACGAGAGAAGCTTCAAGCTGAAGGGATGGGTGACTATGTCGATATGGTTGAATTCTACACCAAAGATAATGTGTTCTACTTACCAGAAGAAGCACGCTGGTCGACAATTCAAAAGCAGGCTAAACAGGATGACATTGCGGTAAAAATCGATACGGCTTTGCATACCGTTGAGAAAACGAACACAACATTGAAAGGTGCATTGCCAGATAACTACTTTTCTCGCTTATCGTTAGACGTAAGTAAGCTCGCCGCCCTTATTGATACTATTAACAACATCAACACTGTTGCTAATGAATGCGATATGAGCGAAGAGGACCTCGTAGGCCGTGTTTACGAGTATTTCTTAGGTAAGTTTGCAGCTAACGAAGGAAAAGGCGGTGGCGAGTTCTTTACGCCCAAATCGGTAGTAACACTTATCAGTGACATGCTAGAGCCGTATAAAGGCAAAATATATGACCCGTGTTGTGGAACAGGAACCTTCTTGGCTGAAGTCATTAAAACAATAGCACCAAGGATTAAGGATTTCGCACCAAGTTTATGGAGTAGCTACATTGAGAGAGACTTGATTCCTAGAGTTCATGGTTTTGAACTATTAATGGCATCATATGCAATGTGCCATTTAAAGCTTGAAATGATATTAAGAGAACTAGGTTATCGACCTACCAGTTCAGCGCCTCGTCAATCTGTTTATTTGACAAATTCGCTTGAAGAGGGGGCGCCTCCAAATTATGAACTGCCTTTTATGAATTGGTTAGCAGATGAAGCTAAATTAGCTAATACGATAAAGAATGATATGCCTATTATGTGCGTGGTAGGAAATCCGCCTTATTTGGGAGAAAGCAGTAAAGCAAGCCCCTGGCTAGAAAAGTTAATGGAAGACTATAAGAAAGAGCCTGGAGGGACGGAAAAATTAAAAGAAAAAAATTCGAAATGGCTAAATGATATGTATGTAAAGTTCATGCGGATGTCATCTAGCCTCATAGAGAAAAATGAAGAAGGCATTTTGGGCTTTATCTCCAACCATGGATATTTAGACAACCCTACATTTCGCGGGATGCGCTGGCATTTATTAAAAACATTCGAAAAAATTTGGATTCTTGATTTACATGGAAATGCTAAAAGAAAAGAAGCAGCTCCAAACGGAGTAAGTGACAAAAATGTATTTGATATTATGCAAGGTGTCGCAATCATCATCGCTGTTAAGAAAAAAGAAAATACCAATGAACTTGCAGAGGTCTATAAAGGGGATTTATGGGGCTCCAGAGCAAGTAAATATTCAGCATTAGATCAATGTACCTTAAGTAGTGAAATTTTCAAAAAGATCGATACCAAGCCCCCTCTCTACCAATTTCTGCAACAAGATTGGTCTACCTATGAGTCCTATGAAAAGGGGGTTTCTTTGAACGAATTTATGCCTTTACATGGAAATGGGATTGTTACCAAGCGAGATGGCTTAAATATTCATAAAAATGCAGATGGTGTTAGAAAAGTCGTACAAGATTTTATAAGACTTAGCGAGCAAGACCTTAGGACTAAATATAAATTAAAGCCAGATGTTCGGGATTGGCGGTATGAGTGGGCAAAAAAAGATATAGAGGAAAATATTTCAAACATACCCATTCAGAAAGTGGGGTATCGCATATTTGACCAAAGGTTCATGTTCTATTCTGGTAGATCTAGAGGTTTGGTCGGCTGGCCAGTGGCTGATGTGATGTCACATTACATCAGAGGCGATAACATTGGATTGTTGACTACAAAAGCTCACAAAGATAAAGAGTTCGCGCATGCATTCGTAACTGACCTCCCAAGTGAGGCGATTTATTTCTCCGCAACTACTGGTTCAAATGCAATGAATTTTCCGCTATATGTATATCCAGAAGGAGAAGGTGAACGCCAAGTTAACTTTGATACAGATTTGTATTCTCAACTACGAAAAATAGCAGCGGATGGTGAAAACAATACTCCCGATGAGTTAGATACTTTTGATTACATCTACGGAGTTCTGTATTGCCCAAAATATCGAAGTTCGTTCGACGAGTTTCTAAAATCTAATTTCCCCAAAATCCCTTGGCCAGCAAATGCTAATGAATTTTGGGCTGTTTCTAGGGTCTGTTGATCTTTGCTGTACATATTTCACTCAGCAGTACATGGGTAGCCACATCATTGAAAATGCCAGTGATACCATGCTGGCATAATTCCTTGCTAATTTTTCATACCTCGTTGATATTGAACGATAATGCTTTATTCGAGCAAAGGCGTTTTCAACAAGGTGACGATATTTATAGAGACACCAATCAACGCTGTCTTTATCTATATCCTGACCATAGTTTCGTTTGGGTATGACTGAAGCACCACCTTTAGCTTCAATATATTTCCTCAAAGTATCACTATCGTACCCTTTGTCGCCGACGAAAATGTTAACTTCTCTTAAGTGATCAACTAGACTTTGAGCGCGAGCGATATCATTTCTCTGGCCTTCTGACAGTTCAAAATATATGGGGAGCCCGCCACTATCCACGGCTAGATGAATTTTTGTTGAGTTACCACCTCGGCTCTTTCCAATGCATTCATTATCAGTAGTAGCAGCTCCGGTACTATGCTGATGAGCTTTAATAATTGAACCGTCAGCAAAGACCCAATCGTAATCAGCTAGTTTAGCTAACTCATTGAATAACATATTCAATAAACCTTTCTTTGACCATAAATTGAATCGGCGATAAACGGCGCTCCATCTGCCAAATTCTGCCGGTAAATCACGCCAAGGAATACCGGTTCTCAGCCGGAATAATATCCCTTCAAACGTCATTCTATGTTCTGGTTTGTTGTAAATGCGGCCAGTGCTCTTCATTACTTGAAGTAGCTTTTGCCACCGCTTATCAGTTAGCATTAGTCTTGGCATTGTAGTGAGTTGTTCTTTTACTTTTGGCGAAGCAAATTATAACTCTTTACCATGCTGTTCAAAAACTAATCACGAAAGATCAACACGCCTTAGGCAAGGGAGAGAACTTCGTAAACTTCATTTGTTAAATGCCGAAGTTCTCAAGACCAGTAATCACCCATTCGAAGGGGTGGGTCATAATATTATAGAGACGACAGGGAAAGGATCTTATTCAGATGAAAAGGTTTGGATAAATGAAGGTCAGTACTTTTCAAATGTCAATGAAAGAATTTGGAACTTTTACATCGGCGGTTATCAGCCTCTACAAAAGTGGTTGAAAGATAGAAAGGGGCAGGAGCTTACTATTGCTGATGTTAAACACTATCAGCGTATCATTAAAGCTATAGAAGAAACGTTAGAGATAATGGGCCAAATTCATATCACGCTGTAACAACATTTTTAGGATTAGTAGTTTTGGAGCCTAAAACTTTCAAACCCTTTAGGCTCTTTAAACCAAGTAATTCGGCAAACCAAATCACAAACTTTTACTGAATTCTCATTTAATAAGGAGATTGAAGAAATAATGAAACATAGTCGAAACTATTAAAAATCGGCTTATTAGATAAAACCCATACGTACAAACTACGCTAATGGAATGCAAAAGTAATTTGTCCCAGCTTTACTGCGCACTTGCTACATACTAGCTACATAAGAATGGCTATTTCAAAAATATTAGTAGTTACTTACGTGGGAAGCGAGAAAAAATGGTGGCCCCACCCTGACTTGAACAGGGGACCTGCCGATTATGAGTAAGTTGCGTTGTGGTTATTTGAACTTATATGTAATTCTTTGTCTTTATAAACCCCATTAAATTCAGTGTCTTATTTTTATATGTAGTAATGCGTTCTAATATGTCTTTATAATAAAAATACTTACACGGGGCGTACATGAGTCTCTGGTGTAAGTAAACAGAAGCGGCCGGCGACTGCTGCAACAGTCCCGACCGCATGATCGACGATAGACATAGGAGAACCGCCGATATGGCAATTCTAACTCATCTTTTAGTTATTTCAGAGCAGCTAACTCCTAACCACAAATTAGGGGGTTACATATGAGTAAGAAATACAACATCACTGATACTAGAGCAGCTAGTTTCCCT
This sequence comes from Alteromonas sp. MB-3u-76, assembly GCF_002831605.1. Lineage (NCBI taxonomy): Bacteria > Pseudomonadati > Pseudomonadota > Gammaproteobacteria > Alteromonadales > Alteromonadaceae > Alteromonas > Alteromonas sp. MB-3u-76. The sequence goes on from NZ_CP025115.1 coordinate 958,487, forward strand.
ATCCCCGAAAAAGGGCAGGCAATCTATTGGGACGAAAAGCAAAGTGGTCTTGGCTTACGTGTAACAGCTAATGGCGCAAGAAGTTGGATCGTTCAAGGTTACGTTAATGGAAAGTCGAAGCGCTTCACATTAGGGTTGCTAGATGAGCTTGATTATAAAGAAGCAAGGGAAGAAGCTAGCTCTACAAGAGCATCTATGCGCAAAGGAGTAAATCCTTTAGAAGAGAAAAAGAAGCGGCAGAATGTGAGCGAAGCTGAAACCGTCACCTTGGCTGAAATTAAAGACGACTATGTGAAAAACAAAAGAACGAAGGGCATGCCTCTACGCCCAGCATCTATTAAAGGCATCGAGAGCTGCGTTAAGAATGAGTTTTCAGACTGGGCAAGCAAACCAGTGGCAAATATTACCCGAGATGCAGTAATTGAACGTTTCAGGAATATTTCTAAAAAAGCCCCAACACAAGCGAATCTAGTATTTAGAAACTTACGTGCCTTGTTAAATTGGGCTAGAGAGAAGTACACCGCTCCTGATGGAAGCTACACCATACTGAACCCAAACCCCGTGTCACAAGCAATCAAATCTAATGGTCTTGCAGAATGGAACAAGGAGACAAAACGAGATACAAGGATTCCAGAAGATAAAATAGGGGAGGTGTGGTTAGCTCTGAACGCTTATGCAGACCCAGAAAGAAACATCGCTACGACTTGCACCAGTGCTGACCTCATTATGTTTATGCTCTTAACTGGTACACGTATCAGCGAAGCAAATCAGCTCACTTGGGACAGAGTGAAATTGCATGACGACGTTCCAACTTTTCATTTGAATGTCACGAAGAACCATAATCCTATTACTCTCCCAATTAGCAGAGAGCTCTGGAAAGTATTGTTAAGACGAGAATCTCAAAAATTGTCTAATAACCCCTATGTCTTTCCTGCTAAGCGTGGCAAAAATGGTTATCTCAAAGATCCCCGTGCTTTATTGGTCAGAGTTTCAGAGATTTCGGGATGTCATATTCCTTCTCATGCAATACGTAGAACCTTTCAAGAACTTACGGTAAGGTCAGGTGTGGATTCAGATAGGCGTCGGATATTGCTTAACCATATATCCGGAGATGTTCATGCTCTGCATTACGGTAATAACAAAGACCCGAAAGTGTTGATTCAAGAGGTGAATAAAGTTGGTGACTTTGTACTTCGTTTAGCCCAAATAGCTGAGTCGGCAGCTAAAGCTGATAATGTTGTGCAAATGGTGAAATAATTCTCTTTGCAAATGAATATAAAATTGTATAACTTAATACGCAGTTACCTAATATAGGTAACACACCATTCCAACTCTTTGAAAGTGAGCGTGATGCTTTGTCACTCCGGTGATTCGCTTCAAAGAGGTAAGATCTGCATGGGCAGTGTCGCGGAGTTCATAATCGAATTCGCTGCATTGCCTTTTTTGTTTTTGGGCTTGCGGCAAGTGAATATAGGCAACCCCATGACAACTCAAACTATAACCACAGTTAATACTCAACAAGCAGCCGAGCTCCTTGGGCTTTCTCCTAATACTCTGAACCAGTGGCGACACATTAAGCGTGGTCCAGCATTTCATAAATTCGGCAAATCAGTTCGATATAGCTTGCAGGAATTAGAGGCTTATATGGAACAAACACGCCGAGAAAGAACCTCTCGTTTTGGTGACCAATCCTATTAGAACGCCTTACTAGTTGTAATGGGCGTTCACCGAGAAAATTAGAAGTTTTTCATACGCATTTGAATGCTCTCGCATCAACAAGTAATTCACCTGTAACTCATTCAAAAAAAAAAGCGCTGTGCCCATCGTGGGTTAGACAAAGCGCTTTGGAGTGATTCATGTTAAACAATAATGATGAAACTAATTACAAACAAGATAATACGTGGGATCCCACAAAAGCTGTACATGCAGAGATCGGCAGCCAGCAATACAATAGGGATGGCGAAAGTGAAAGCGCAGCCACAGCCAGCGTACAGCACGAACAATTTCTTAAAATCCCGCAGGAACTACGTAATAGAGCCCAGTGGTGTTTAGCTGGGGATGATAAACGCCCTCTTCAGCTTAATAAGACGAATGCGAGCACCATTGATCCTAGAACTTGGTCTACATTCGATGCGGTCTATGCCAAAGCTTTAGAGTACGGTTTGGGCATGGGGTATGTGCTTTCTAAGCTCGATCCATTCACATGTATAGATCTAGATATAAAAGCTAATAGCTCCGATGAGCATAAAAACCGAGTTCATAAAATCGTTAATGAATTCGCCAGTTTCACAGAAAGGTCAGTAAGTGGAAATGGATATCATATTTGGCTGAAGGGAAATGTAGAGCAAGGACGTAAAAAAGACGGAGTAGAAGTTTATTCATCTGAACGTTTTATTGTATGCACTGGCAACATCGAAAAGAATTTACCCATCGAGGATAGGCAACAATTACTTGCAAGTTTGTACTATCAGATGTCGCCAGAAAAAGAGGAGGTTGAGCTGCCACCAGATCAGCCACAAGTACAATCAGATGTTGAAATACTTCAGAAGGCATTTAACTCTGAAAATAAAGACAAGTTTATTAATCATTGGAATGCAAATTGGGAGAAGATAGGCCATCAAGATCACAGTTCTGCTGATATATCATTACTTCAAATGCTAGCTTTTTACACTCCTAATAATGAGCAGCTTAAGCGGCTATTTTTATTATCAGAACTTGGTAAGCGCGATAAAGCTAAACGTGCAGATTATCTCCCTAGAACTATCCTGAGAGTAAGGTTGAATCAGGCAAAGGAAAGTCAGGAGAGTAGGAAAGCTATTGAACATGGAAAGCAAAATGCTGAGGCAATAATAAGAAACTGGAAAGCTAAGCGAAGAAGCCGTATTAAGGTCTATTCACCACAAGAATTAGCCAAGCGTCCATCGTTGAAGTGGTTAGTCAAAGGCATATTGCCTGAAAGTGGATTGGTCTCAATCTACGGAGCGCCCAGTGCAGGTAAATCATTCCTCGTGTTGGACTTATTAGCTCATGTGGCCGCTGGTGACTATTGGTTTGGCCGAAAAACAAAAGAATGTAATGTTGCTTACGTTGCTTTTGAAGGGATGGGCGGTATACCACAACGAGCGCAGGCTTTCACAAAACACTACCGACCACTTAAAAGCATTAAGTTCGTTGAAGCCCCAGCCATTAACCTACTAGAAGACAATGACAGGAAGGACTTTGTTGCTGTATTGAGGTAAGCGGTCAAAATAGACCGCTCTTTTATTCTTAAGCTAAGCCCCTAAAATCTAATCATTGATTAATATAGGAGAAAATATCAATGACTAGACGAAGCTCTCAAGAATGGCAGCAACTTATCGATGCGCAAGAAGCCAGCGATATGACCATCGCGCAGTTTTGCCACACGCACCACATTAACCAGTCCACTTTTTATTTGCAACGCAAAAAACGTCAAGCTTTGTCGTTGCCGCAGACATCACCGCAATGGCTGCCCATTGACAGCATGACCTCACATCGGCCAGCCATGCGCCAATGGCAAATCGAGTTAACGCTACCAAACGGTGTGGTGCTGAACATGAGTAGAGATGGTTAATGCTAACAGCAAGTAGCGCTAAAATATGGTTATATCTTGGTATTGCCGATATGCGCAAGCAGTTCGACGGCTTAGCGGCGTTGGTGAACAATCAGTTGCAGATGCAAGCACAGCTCGGCGATTGGTTTGTGTTTGTGAACCGCAAACGCACCATGATAAAAGTGCTGTATTACCATCAAGGCGGTTACTGTTTATGGTCGAAAAGATTGGAGCGGGGCACCTTCGGTAAAGTGTCAGGTAATGGGCATAAAATCGCCCTGAACACCGCGCAGTTACAGTGTTTGATTGATGGTGTTTATTGGCAAAAAGGCAAACAAAACATGCGACTTAAGTAGCTGAATTTGCTATACTTAGCCGCATGAAAAGCGCTGCCGATTTGCCACAAAACACACCTCATATTCCACAAGAAGAATATGCTAATGTGTGTGCAAAACTGGCTGAGTCACAAGCACACGCCGCGCAGTTGCAACAACAAGTCGACTGGTTTAAGCGTCAGTTGTTTGGGCGTAAGTCAGAAAAGCACATAGTAGAGAATTCTGACCAAACGCAGTTGTTTGGCCAAGCGACGAATGAAGATTTACCGCCAGCACCTAAAAAAGCCGTCAAAGGCTATGCCCGCTCCACTAAACAAAAAGATGACAATAACGTCAATGATACCGGCCTTCGCTTTACTGATGACGTGCCCACAAAAGTGATTGATGTGCCTTGCCCCGAGCTTGAAGGTGAGGATGCTGATAAGTATGAAATTATTGGCACGAAAGAGACCCATCGCTTAGCGCAACTGCCAGGTAGCTACCAAGTCTTAATTTATCGCAAAAAAGTCTTTAAAAGCAAAGAAACGGGCAACATGTTGTCCCCCTCAACTCCCGATAATGTGTTAGAAGGGGCGTATGCGGATGTATCACTATTAGCGGGCCTCATGGTTGATAAAGCCGTATTCCATTTACCCCTTCACCGACAGCATTTACGTATGCTGCAATCGGGTGTGACTTTATCGCGGGCGAGCTTAATCAACTACGTCAGTCAAAGCATTGATTTAGTTATCCCTATCGCACAAGCAGTGCTGAGTAATATACTGAGTGGGGGCAACATCAGCATGGATGAAACGCCGATGAAGGCGGGTCGACAAGCCTCGACTCGCCGCAAACATAACACCATGAAACAAACCTACTTCTGGCCCATTTATGGTGAGCAAGATGAAGTGGCCTTTACCTGGTCATCTTCTCGCGGCAAACAACATGCGATTGCGCAACTCACTGGCTTTAATGGCACCTTGCTAAGCGATGGTTATGCGGTGTATAGCCAAATCATTGATACGCTAAACAGCCAAGGCCAACACATCACCCATGCAGCCTGTTGGGCGCATACGCGCCGCTACTTCGAAAAAGCATTGGATTATCATCCTAAAGAGGCACAATACGCCTTGGCTGAAATACAAAAGCTGTATAAAGTGGAAGCACACATACGAAAACACGCGCTTAATGCCGAGGATACCGTGCAATATCGCCTCAAACACAGCGAGCCTGTCATCAATGCTCTGTTTCATTGGCTATACGAGCAACGCCAACGCCCAGAATTATTACCTAAAGATCCGTTAAGCAAAGCCTTAGCTTATGCCTATGACCGTCATCATGAGTTAAAGACTTACCTGACGCACGCACAAGTGAATATCGACACTAATCATTTAGAAAGGGCCTTACGCGTTATCCCTATGGGTAAGAAGAACCATTTGTTCTGCTGGAGTGAGTTGGGCGCAAAACAGCTTGGTGCCTTGCATACACTCACCGTGACCTGCAAATTACACAACATCAATCCATACCACTACCTAGTCGATGTACTGCAACGCGTATCGCAACATCCAGCCAAAGACATCATCGACTTAACCCCTAGACGCTGGAAAGCACTGTTCGCTGATAAACGCCTGCGCTCAGACATAGAAAAGTGAAGACGCTATGACCGAAAAAGAAACGAAAACGACCATCGATATTAGCCAACTCACTCTCGACCAATTGTATATACTCAATGAAGCGGTCGTTAACCGCATTGATGAATTACGAGCAAAACAAGATAGAGAAGCGCTTGCTAAACTGCGCCCAGGCATGAAAGTGCAGTATGCTCATGATGGCAAAACTATCACCGGCACGTTACTTAAGAAAAATAGAAAAACGGTGCTCATTGCTAACAACAATGGCAAGACGCATCACAAGGTGCCGGCTGGCATAGTAACTGCGGTTAGCGTTGCTAAACTCGATCTTAGTCAGGCGGTCAAGAACGGTCTAAAATGATCGGTTACGTATTGAGAGAGCATTTATTAACAAATGGTGTTATTTGTCTAGATACTTTAGCGGCAAGTGCGCCTGGGGTGGATGAGAACTCAAGCGAGGGAATGGGCAAGTTAATAGGCGAAGTTACAAAGATCCAGCAGGAGGTTGGCGGATTAATCATTCTAGTTCACCACAGTGGCAAGGACGACAAAAGGGGCCTGCGAGGCTGGTCAGGTTTGCTTGGGGCTTTGGATTGCGCTATTAAGGTGACTAAAAATGCTGATGGAAGATGCTATTGGGAAGTCACGAAGTCAAAAGATGGTAAAGACGGTATAGGCAGACCATTTCAATTAACCACAGTGCTGTTAGGGCATGATGAAGATGGTGAGCCTATTACATCATGCGTAGTGGCTGGACCTGACATTGGAGATAAATTAGAGGATATAAACGAAGAAGATGATAAGCATGTTTTCGGTGTTATTGAATGTCAGCTAAAAGCTGGAAATCAAGTAAGTCAAAATAGACTTGAAAAAGGTGATTTAAAACAGCTCATTAAAATCCCTCAAGCTCGCTTAAGAAGTTCTATAAAAAGGCTTAAAAACAAAGGTAAGATCTCTGATTCAGGTAATGATGGTTTTAAACTAGGGCGTTAGTGCGTTGGGGGCGTTAAGGTGCGTTAAGCGATTTACAACGCCCCTAACGAGCACAGCCAAACGCACAGCACCCAAGGGTGCGTTGGTGCGTTAACCCTATATAACGCCCCTGTTTTAACGCACCAATCAGGTGTGGTTAATTCTGTTACATCAAACCTTTAAGGGCGTTAAAGTTTTGCCCTACTTATTGGTAGTAGTGTGCTTTAATTTTAATCTTTAGAGATAGGTTATTGTTACTTAAATAAAAAATTTGTAGATGTTTTTTGTTTTAGGGTAACGTGTATTTGTTAAATACTGATAACAAGCGTAACCACACTGTTTTTCACGTGTTCCTTGCTTCTTTTTTTCGAAACAGCGAGGAATACAAAATGGAAATCAATTCAAACATCACTCCTTCACTACACCCTCAGAATATTACTTCGATTGATGGGTATGACGACACAACCGCAGGCTACGTTGAAAGCGCTAAGGCTGCGCTAGAGTTAGCTTATAAATCTCTTGGCGCGGTACATGGTGCGCGAACAAAAGTTAATGACAATTCTGCGTGGTCAAAAGAAAAGAAGCTCTTAGAACTTGCTGAGTTTGGTGAAAAGAATATGGACAGGGTTTTGCCTGTATTTGATCGCGCAAGAACTAATCTTGAATCTGGTATCAAAAGTGTCGAGCAGGCAATAAGCGAGTCACTAAGCAAAACTACCCCTGCACTTGCCCAAGAGATTAGATCGCACATTAAAACTTTGGACACAACTGCAAGAGCTGAATTAGTGCAAAAGCTATTCGCAGAAAAGAATTACGATGTAGTGACTGCAATAATTGATGCACCAGCATTTTTGTCTGGGATTACCACAGAAGAACGTGAGAACTACAAACGCAAGCTACACGAGACCACTAACCCCGAGCTAGTTAAACGCGTAAAAGTTATGAAGTCGGCACTTTCTATTATTGAGAGTAGAGGCCCACTTGTGATGCTCCAAACCGAAAAAGCTATTGGCGCTAACTTTGACTTAATTGCCAAGTTACGCAACGAAGAAAGTGCAACACGACGCGCCCTTATTATTAAAGACCACGAAGAAAACCAAGCCTGATCTAGTGTTGATCTTATCAAGAGGGGGAATTATGTCAGAGCCAGCTGTAAGTGGAAATAAAGCTTGGGTGAAAGGAATGAAGTCGCCTAATCCTAAAGGTCGTCCAAAAGGAATAGTAGACCGAAGAGCTAAGATTACCGAAAGCATGTTAACCGATGCTTCGGATATAGTTGAAGCAGTGGTTGCAAAAGCAAAGCAAGGTGATGTGCAAGCTGCACAATTAATTATTTCGCGGGTATTACCCACATTAGCAGCCCAGAGCGAAAAGGTTGAGTTCGAGCTCGATACCGCTGCTTCTCTTGCTGAACAAACGGAGCAAGTGTTAGCGGCAACCTCCAAAGGGGTATTGTCACCTGACAGTGCGCAGCGAATAATTCAGATAATTGGGGCGCTTGGTGAAATCCGCCACCTTGAAGATATTGAGGATCGTTTAGCTGCTTTGGAGGGGAATGCCAATGTCTAAGATAAACATAGAAGAACGTTTCATCATCCCTACGAATCATATGAAAGAGTTTGCACCTCTCTTATACAGATATGCACCAGAGGACTGCTTTCGGTTGACTAAGTTTTATGATGATTGTGGTCAAATGTTTTGGCCGCACGATAAGCATCTGCGTACAGTGCGCTGTCTATTTCTTCAAACAGGGCAGGGTGAGTTTAAGTTGGTAGTGGCAGAAGACATAGAAAAGTTATTCGATTACAGTGATAAGAATATTCCAGCTACTTGTATTCGCTGTGATGTACCTGCAAATGAGCTTGCCAGTTTTATGGAACCAGAACTGGGAATTGCTAGTTTTATTGCAGCTCGCCATCCTTACCACAACCAGCGTGTAGAAATGCTATGTATGCTTGCTGATATTTGCTCCACGAGTAAAGGCAATGCGGTATAGTGCTAAAACAAAAGTGCTGCAACGAATTGCAGCACTTGAGAATCAGCAGCATAAGAACTTAAACAAGCCTTATGCTCTTTTTCCTGTCAGGAAGTCACTTGAGGAGTGGGAACTACTTGCTGCTCCTATGCAAGCTCACCTCAAGGCTAATGTTAAGACTGGTGAGCCTGTAATATATGAACTCAGCATACCCATAAATTAAATGCAAATTCTAGCAAGTTTTTTGTTCATAACAATTTAACTTTTCCAAAAACGCTTTAGACAGTGATGCAGGGACTTGAAACACACCTTCATTTCGTTTGCCGTAAACCTTTATCTTCCAGTCTGTTGATGCCATTTTCTCAAGATATGTGTAAGGCACAATCAAACCAAAGACCTCCTCAGTTGTGACCATCCCCGTGTTTGCTGAAACTTCATTGTCTATTTCATCAAATTCAAAAGAATAACCGTCTTGACCATTTGCTGAATGATAGAAGCCCCAATCTACATTACTTGAACTGACGTAGAGCTGAATGAAAGCTCTTTTATCCCCTTTATAAAGAGATCTAAAACTTAGCTGAACAGGAAATGTATCTGTAAAGCCTTGTCTGCTGAGATACAACGGAGTTCTAATCCAAGTCTGCTGTTTAAAATCATCTCTTTCTACTATTACCTGATTGGAAATGTCTTCTTGATTAGTTGGAATGGTGCTTGAACAGGCGCAAAGAGTTATTGTGAAAAGTGCTGCTAGTATTATTTTCATTAGAAGTCCTTTTTTCATTATTGAAGTAATAATTTGTTTATTAAAGCTCTAGTTAACTGACATTGTTCCTGGATTGTTGTTCTGAGAGAGCGTGTAGTTAACCACAATACCGTCCTCAATGAGTACGTCCAAAGTCTTCTGCGTACCTGTCATTTTCACATCTGTGGACACAATATAACTTTGTGCTTTTGCAGTACCAGCGGAATAGAAGTACATCCACTTTTCTTGGCTTTGAGAAATTACATTTTTGGAATAGGGCTCTCCTAAGAGACTTACTAACTGTGGTGTCGTAGTTTCACCCCTAACAATTTCAGATGCTTTTTCAACGGAGAAGTCCGTACCAACAGAGTAATTTGAAGTGGCACAACCAGACAAAGTTGCAATTGAGATAAAAAGTGAAGCAAAAACCTTTTTCATTATTCTTCCTTGTAGATAAAGATTAATTGCGCTCGTGAGCGCCTTATACTGAAGGTTAATACACCCCAAATTTATATTCAAACATTAGTATAGATTGGTTGTCATGTAAGCTAATGTAAGCGTATAAATATTATAGGGTGCCAAGATCGAAAAAGCCCCGCAGGCTTTGTACTGCGAGGCTTTATATGGTGGCCCCACCCTGACTTGAACAGGGGACCTGCCGATTATGAGTCGGATGCTCTAACCAACTGAGCTATGGGGCCGAAAACTTTTTATTTTACTTACAACAGGCTTACATGATTTTCGAGTCAGCTTTTACTCTTTAGTAACCTATTGTATTTAATCTATTTTATCTCTTTCTAAATGACCAGCGCAACTTATTATGAGTCGGATGCTCTAACCAACTGAGCTATGGGGCCATTTTGAACTGATTGTCTTGCGCTGCGTTGTTATTACGGTTATTGACTTAGGCTTTATAGCTAATCTCTGCATCCGCAATTCCAAGCGACCGCAAGTATAAGCAGTTTTATTTGGCTTGTCACGCCTTGGCGATAGCTTTATGAATTGTTTGCTTTATTTTTGTTCACATTCTAAGAGCCGGCATAAAAATATCCTAAATTTAAGTCAAGGGGCTTAAGCCTAGTTACTTAAGTCTAGGTACTTAGGGTTAATCTTGAGAGTTGCTAACTAAACTGCCGCTTTAGGTTTTTTATACCTAGTCTTTCTTGACCGCCTCCTGTTAAAGGTGCACAAAGGGAGTACTATTGAAATATTTTGCAGGCTTTTTAAACTTTACCCCATCAATACCGTCTACTCATTGTTACGCTCTCATTTACAGGAACAACAGACTCGCATGAACACATACCTTCGCTCTAGCAATGCACTTGCACTTTTTCTAACTACTATGTTGGCATTAAGCGGCTGTGATATAAGCAAATTTAAAGGGCGAGAGGCTGGCGAAATTCCCTTTAACTTGGTTGGGGTTGAGACCGACGCTTGTCCAATTATACTGAGCGCGGCCAATAATAGGTGGAATATCGACTACTTTGGCTTTTATCTTAGCAACCCTGAAGTGCGAGTAGATGGAAAGTGGCAGCGAGTAAAGTTCAAGCAAAGCCACTGGCAAACACCGCAAACAGCGCTGTTGAAATTTCACTCTGCATGTAGCGAGCCTAGCGACGCAAATAGCAAAATTGTGCTCGATGTTTCTGAGGAGTTATTAAAGCTATCAACAAACCTGCGGTTTACCATGGGCCTTCCGTTTGAACAAAATCATGCAGACGTTAATGTTCAACCAGTACCTTTGAATGATGAGTCTATGTTCGCAGACGCACTTAATGGGCATATGTTTTTGAAGTTAGACCTTTCAAAAGTCAATGATGAAAAAGCAACTTGGTCCTATCATTTAGGTAATGCAGGGTGTGAGTTTTCCAACGACGATAGCAACAAGGTCGAAAAGTGTGCTTTTACCAATAGGGTGGAATTTATTTTGCCCATGACACAGCTTGATACCGATTTAGATATTGATATTTCTGTGTCGAATATATTTGCTCAAATAGACATTAATGAAGCGCCGGATTGCAAGTTTGCATCTCCTGAATCAGCCCCGTGCGACAAACTAATACACAACCTAGTGAATCGCCCGTGGATTAAGTGGCAGTAAATCGCGTTAATGCTCAATTGATATTAATGAGATAGCAGCTGAATATAATATTTTATGAATGGTGATAATTTCGCAATAATTTGCCTGTTTTCTTGCTTTTATGTTTATACTTTAGTCAAAAGTATGAAATTACTGCTTATGTGCTACGCGTGTAAACAGTGGTAAACTTATAATAATTATTTAACATTGCATTGCCTTATACAGCAGGTGCGCTGTCGCGGAGACAAAAATGACAGAAAAAGCCTTTATCACAAGTGGCCGAAACACCATCATTCACAAAATTAGAAAGCTAGATTTACTAGTGACAAATGGTGATGACAATCCACCAATACTCGTTACTTATAAAGGTATAAAGCAATTCGAAGGAAAAGTACCTGATAACAAGCGTGAAGCCAAAATGATGGACATGGAACTTGTCGATGTAACTACGAGTGACGTTTTTGGCGATGAAAAAACATTGGTGTTTATACAAACGCTAAATGGAAAAGAATACAAAATAGACTATTCGAAAATTGGTACGAGTATGTTTATTAAAATCCACCAAGACAGTTTCTTTTGATCTCCAAAGACTGATTGAAAGTGGCAGGCTGGTGAATCCAGCCTTTTTTTTGCCTGATATCAAGCTAGGTATCCAAGTAGCCATAAAAACAAGTAAACACTAGGGGAACAGGGTGCAAGTAAAAAGTAGGATGATTGGCGGCGTTATGATTTTACTGTCGTACTATTGCGGCATGTTTTTATCTCATCAGCTGAGCTTGCCCATTCCCGGTCCCTTGCTTGGCTTGGTAATTTTGTTAGCCGTGTTATTTTTTGTTCCCAACCTCGAAAAATCCACCACACTAGTTGCTTTGCCTTTTCTCAAGCATATGTCGGTATTATTTGTACCTGCAGTGCTTGGCGTGAGTCTTTACTGGAATGATATTACATCAAATAGCGTGGCCTTGTTCGTTGCTATTGTGGGCACTACGGCATTGTGTCTTGGGCTAACGGGCTGGTTTGCCGGTAAATTGATGGGGGAAGGTAATGTTATACGCTCTGACTCGAAAGACCGGCGATAGCTTAAAATGATAGATGCGTTAGCGAATACTTTTACATTAAGTGGCTTGTTTTGGGTGTCGGTAACGCTACTTTGCTATTTTGTTAGCCTTAAAGTAAATGTTTATTTTAGTGGGCATCCTGCGTTACATCCCCTTGTGGTCACTGCGGCATTAGTGGCACTTCTTCTAGTGCTTACGCAGGTGAACGTTCCTCGTTACCAGCAATCCGTTTCCTTTTTGCATTGGCTGTTAGGCCCGGTAACGGTGGCATTGGCAATACCTATATTCAAGCAATGGCAAAGTTTAAAAAAATACGGGTGGAGGCTGTTTATCAGCATAGCGATTGGCGGCATTATTGCGCCTCTCACGGCTTGGATTACCCTTTATATTTTAAACACCCCTATAGCGTTACAACTTACTATGTTAGCTAAATCTATTACCACGCCACTTGCCATGGAGGCGAGTGCGCAAATAGGTGGCATAGCTCCACTTGCAGCTGTGTTTGTGATAGTAACGGGTATTGTCGGCGCTGTGCTGTCTAACACAATGTTTACGTTGTTCAATGTGACAAGCCCAGTAGCTCAAGGGATTGCATTAGGAACGGTTGCCCATGCGGTGGGTACTGCAAAAGCTATTCATATGGGAGAAGACGTTGCCGCAATGGCCACGCTTGGTCTATGCATAAACGGTATTTTTACGGCCTTTGTGTTACCACTAATTTTCAGTATTATGATGTAAACTGGTTGATAAGATTTTTTAGCGTTATCTTTGGCAATATTGTCCAAAAGTGCTATTTCTTAGTGAAGCATTTCGTATCATTCTGTGTATAGACAAAAGGAATGGACGATGATGTAAGCGCGGACGAAAGTACGTTTCAGTTTGCTGCTGTCCTGCCGATAATTACCTAATAGGGTAAATAAGTTAACTAAGTCGGTGAAAACTGGTTTCCAAAATTAGGTGGTATTAAAGCTTAATGTTTTCCGTACTCGTTTGTGATGACTCTTTAGTTGCACGAAAGCAAGTGGCAAAGTGCCTCCCGCAAGATTGGGACGTTGCCGTACACTTTGCAAAGAATGGTCAAGAGGGGCTGGCTTCCCTTGCCGCTGGTAAAGGCGATCTTCTCCTTCTCGATTTAAACATGCCTGTGTTAGACGGGTATGGAACGTTAGAAGCCATTCAGCAACAGGGTTTAAAAACAAAGGTTATCGTGGTGTCGGGCGATATTCAGCCTGAAGCGAAAGATAGGGTGTTATCTCTCGGCGCATTAGACTTTATTCGCAAACCTGTCGAGCCCCAAGCCTTGGCAGATGTGTTGGATAAACACAATATACTGCATGTCGACAGTGAACCCGTTCGTGAAGTTACTCCTTTAGACCCAGATATTCGCGACTGCTATCAAGAAATTACCAACATTGCTATGGGGCAGGCTGGCGATCATCTAGCCCGAACAATGGATGTGTTTGTAGAACTTCCCATACCTAACGTTAACCTTATTGAGGTGTCTGAACTTCACATGATGCTGTCTGATATAGAGAGTCATGAAGAGGTGACCGCTGTTTGCCAAGGCTTCTTGGGGCCGGGTATAAGTGGTGAGGCGCTGTGCATTTTAAGTGATTCAAGCTTCGATGACGTTGCTAAAATCCTTAATGTAGAAGGTGAGGTAGACGATCAGCTCCAGTTAGAATTATTGATGGATGCAGCAAGTATCTTAATTGGTACTTGTCTTACTGGCTTGGCAAATCAAATGGATGTGAACTTCAGTCAAGGTCACCCAATTGTTCTTGGCCAGCATCGAGCAATTACAGAAATCATCAGTATGAATCAAATTAAGTGGAAGCGTACATTGGCCATAGAGCTAAGTTACGGACTTGAAGGGTACGACGTACAATGCGATCTCATTTTGCTGTTTACTGAAGAATCGATGAAAATGATGAATTCTAAACTTGCCCATCTATTGGAGGATTTTTAATGAGTCAGAATTTAGATGATTTATTAGAATTCCACTGGATGATGGACATGCTGCAAACTGTGGATGTTGGTATTGTAGTATTAGACAAAAACTTTTCTGTGCAAGTGTGGAATGGTTTTATGGAAAGCCACAGCGGACTGTTGCCAAGTGAGGTAAGAGAAAAATCGCTGTTTGATTTATTTCCCGCAATTAAAAAAGACTGGTTTATGAAAAAAGCTAAGCCAGTATTTGAATTGAAAACCCGTGCTTTCATGACATGGGAACAACGCCCATATTTGTTTAAGTTTCCTAACTACCGGCCGATTACAGGTAGTGAGTCATATATGTATCAAAATATCACGCTGTCGCCGTTAACTTCGGCAACGGGGAACGTGGATTACATCAGTATGATGATTTACGACATGACCGATGTGGCAGTAGGGAAAAAACAATTAGAAGCGTTACAGGTATCGGTGTCAGAAGCGCAGGAGTTAAAACGAACTCTTTAGTGCTTTTCCGCCATAGCCACCTTTCTTATTCTCCCTCGGTTTTAACATACATACTGTTTTTTTTGCGCACGGTACTCTTGCTACCGTGCGGTTGGAGTTGATATGCAAGTAACGCCTTTTACCTTTTTCAATCGTTTGTCTTCGCGAGCTAGCAGCGCTTCGCAGTTTCTCGCCATGTGCACTGCTATTTTTATTTTAAGTGGTTGTGGAGGCGGTGGAGATTCCGATAGTCCTCCAAATAGCAGTGGGCTTGCCGTCAATGCAGGCCCCGATGCCACAGTTACAGAGGGCGTAACTTACTCATTAAGCGGCGAAGTAACCGGCGGTGACGGTACTTACACTTATAACTGGTCTTCTTCACCTACTTTGGATATTACGCATGAAGACAACACGGTTTCTACGGCAAGTTTTGTCGCTCCGTCAGTAAGCGAGGACACCAATTACACGCTAACTCTATCTGTGAATGACACGAGCGGTAATACAAGAAGCGACTCTACCATTATTACTGTTGCCCCAGTTAATATAGCTCCAGTGGCGAGTATTTTTGTTCCGCAATGGGAAGGTTTAGCAGAAAACCAATTTCCAGGTGGTGTCGATATTGTGCTTGATGGCTCGGGCAGTAGTGATGCCGACGCTCCATCACAAGGGGATGAAATTGCCAGCTTTAGATGGTCGCAAACCGCGGGAATCAATGTAATCACCGGCGTTGATACTAACTCCTCTACGCTTAGCATTAGCACGCCTGTTGCCAACGATCCTCAAGTAATAGAGTTTCAGCTTGAGGTAACCGATAGCGAAGGCGCAAGCAACACAACGTCAGTCTCACTATCTATTCAATCTGAAACCCAAACCCTGCCTGTAGCCGATGCCGGATTTTCGCAAGGGGTATTCAGCGGTGAGGTTATTATTCTTAATGGGCAGGCAAGCACCAGCATCGCCAGCGACGATACATTAACCTACCAGTGGGAGCGATTTGGCAGCGTACTTTCTTCTGCCGGTAATGCTTCTTTTACCAACGAGGCCTCGTCTTCAAACGCAGATGTAAGCATAAGTGCGGTAGATGATAGTGATGCACTCTCTACTTTTGCTATTGCGCCTTTAGTATCGAGCCCTACAGTACTGACTTATACGCTTACAGTAACCGATGCTAACAACAATAGCGTGGAAGACAGTATTTCTGTTCGAGTGCAGCCTATGCCAACAGCCCTTATAAACGACACGGGATTTGTGGATCAGGCCACGAATAATGCAATTACCAAGGTACAGCAAAACGAATTTCCAGGCCAAGATGGTCAGCGAGGGGCCGATATTGTTGGTAAAAATGGTTTGATAGAAAAAGCAGGGCGAGGGCTAGCCGGTTTCGACTTCACCCGCTTGAACGCAAACGGCGATGAGCAGGACGCTGATGCGCAGACGTGGTCTTGTGTTAGAGACAACGTAACTGGCCTTGTATGGGAAGTTAAAACAGACGACGGATTGTTGCGAGATCAGAATTTTACCTACACATGGTATAGCCAAGACGAAAACGGCGGCTTTGAGGGTGATGAAGCCGGTTTGGCAGCATCTTGCACTTTGGCAAACTGTAATACAGAAGCTTATGTGGCAGCGGTGAATGCTCAAGGGTTGTGCGGCTTTTTTGACTGGCGAATGCCAACTCATGAAGAGCTTTTCTCTTTGCTGCATTTAGGCTTAAAAGACGTGGTAGCTGTTGATGCAGACTACTTCCCCAACACCGGCGCACTTAGCAACCAGCCTCTGTGGTATTGGACTTCTGTGCCAAGTGCTGATGGGGTAAACAGTGATGATGCGCAGAACGCATGGGCATTAGACTTTGATTCGGGTGTTGATAATTTTTTGAATAAATCAACTGCAGCAAGGGTACGCTTAGTAAGGGCAGGAAGATAATATGGCACTTCATCGAATAACTAATAAAAAAGCAGCGGTTGGTGCTGCGCTAGCCACACTATTAACTTCGGCGTTTATTTTTCCTAGTGCTGCAATTGCCCAAGAATGCCTTTCAAGCGGTTTGGAAACTACTCCGAGTGATAGATTTACCGCGGTGACTACTTCATCTTTACTCGACACTGCGACAGATTTGGTTTGGCGACGTTGCTCGGAAGGACAAACATGGAATGGTTCAACGTGTGAGGGCGAAGCGACAAAGTACACCTGGCAACAAGCCCTTCAGCTTGCTCATGAAGCCAGTGATAACGATTTATTAGGTTGGCGGTTGCCGAATGTGAAAGAGCTTGCTTCTATCACCGAGCGAAACTGCGTTAGGCCAGCTGTTAATAGTGGGCTTTTTCCAGAAACTCCCGCCGATGACTTTTGGACATCCACACCTTCTGCAGATGATCCTGATAGAGCCTGGGTTGTGGCGTTCTTTAACGCTAGCCACTCTATTAAAGAGAAAGACCGGTTTATTTATGTTCGTTTGGTAAGAACCTTTACCGGTGAAAATGAGTGAGCATTGGGTTTTAAGACAAACACGCCCTAGTTAATTTGCAAAAGAAGCACGTATTCAGCACATATTTAATTACGTGCTTTCTTTTTATGAGAGCTAGTTCAAGTTCAACCTGATTTTTAGCACGTTAGACTCAACACGGCTTTTTATTTTTCCTTAAGCTAGCCACAATAGAGGTATGAAATTTTTTCCGCGTTTTCACAAATTTTCAGTCTTGTTCTGCTTGTTAGCGGGGCTGCCTTTTTCTACTCAGGCTGAATACACCTGTAATATCGATTTTGCCTATGGGATCGCAGTAAATAGCGATCAGCTGCGAGTTATGGACAAAACTCGAACGGTTGTGCAAATAAACGATCAATCTCAACTTTTCATCGGCGGACGCTGGCAAACCCTTGATAAACAGCAAAGAGAGTGGTTAAAAGAATACGCTAGTGGTTTACATTACGTGGTGCCCAAAATGATTGTGCTGGCCACAGAAGGGGTTGACCTTGCTATCGACACCATTGAGCATGTGTATTTAGGTTTGGTGGGAAGCGATCACGATAGCTACGAGCGTTTGAATTCTGCTATGTCTAGGGTTCAAAGCAGAGTACGCGATAAGTTTAGACATGCCAGTAATCATTATTTTATTGGCCCGGGCTCCCTTGAAAGCGTTGACGAATTTGTTGATAGCGAAATTGAAGCGCAGCTAGAAGAGGCGATCTCGACGTCTGTTGGCGGTATTTTATCTGCAATCAGTGGAATAAATACCGAAAACGGCGAAGTAAACGAAGATAGAGTGGCTGAAATAACCCGTCAGTTGAATACCGTTGGCGAACGCTTGGATGTTGGCGATAAAGCAACAACCTTGCGTAAAAAAGCCGAGTGGTTTTGCGAAAAGCTCAAGCGGTTAGATGTTGCAGAAGAAAATTTGAGAGCAAGCTTACCCGCTTTTGAACCTTACAATATTATTACGTCTCAAGACGAAGAAAGTAATTAGGACCTCTGTTTCATTTACTCATTTGTTTTATTAAGCCTTGTCGTATTATACAAAGCAAGAAAGTAAGGTGTTTAAGTAGCGACGTCCCATAGATGTTACCTGCCAATGCTGAGACGAAATATCAAGCAGCCCTTTTTGGGCAGCATCTTCGAGCGCGAACTTTACCTCATCAGAAATATCTAGCCCAGTTAGCGCCCTATAGTCGTCAATTGGACAAGGCTCCAGCAAACGAAACCTGTTCATAAAAAATTCGAAGGGAAGGTCGCCTGCTTCCACGGTGTTTTTCTTATCAATGTAGGGTCTGCTCATTTCCATGTAACCCCTAGGGTGTTTTACCTTCACTAACCTTTGAATAGAGCCGGTGTCAACATCCGTTATTTTGCCATGGGCACCGCAGCCAATACCTAAGTAATCACCAAAACGCCAGTAGTTGAGGTTGTGTCTACATTGGTGCCCTTCTTTTGAATAGGCTGATATTTCATACTGCTTGTAGCCGGCGGCCTCTAATACCCTGTGCCCCTGTTCCTGTATTTCCCATAATATGTCATCGTCGGGAAGCTCTGGAGGGCGCGAGTAAAAGGGGGTGTTTGGCTCAATAGTTAATTGGTACCAAGACAAGTGATAAGGATTTAGGTCAATACCCCGATTTAAATCCGACATGGCGTTATCGACGCTTTGCTGAGGTAAGCCGTGCATTAAGTCAAGATTAAAGGTAGGAAGCCCAGCGCTGTGTGCCTGCGCTACCGCATTTACCGCTTGGCTCTCACTATGAATGCGCCCTAATATAGACAAATGTTGAGGCTGAAAACTTTGAATACCAACAGAAATACGGTTAACTCCGGCTTGATAAAAGCCTTCAAATTTTCCAGCTTCAACCGTGCCCGGGTTAGCTTCCATGGTAATTTCGGCATCGCATGCCAAATTAACTCTGCTTTTTATGCCTTCAATAATATCTGCCATGGCTTGTGCCGAGAACAGGCTAGGCGTGCCACCACCGATAAAAACAGTGTCTACAGGTCTATCGCCTACGGCCTTGGCATCTATTGCCAGGTCGTCTAGAAGGTGTGCAACGTATTCTTTTTCCGGTAGGGCCGACTTTAACCCGTGTGAATTAAAATCGCAGTAGGGGCATTTTTGAACACACCACGGAATATGAACATATAAACTAAGAGGAGGATTACGCAAAGGCCGCTCTCATGTTATCAAGCAAGATAGCCAGCGCTTTGCCGCGATGACTGATGCGGTTCTTTTCACTGTTTTCAAGTTCTGCAGCGGTGCGCCCATGAGACGATACATTGAAAATAGGGTCGTAACCAAAACCGCCATTACCTTGTCGAGCCTGCAATATTTCACCTTGCCATTTACCTTGGCTTACTAAGGGAACCGGATCGCCAGCATGTTGCATAAATACTAGCGTGCAGAAAAAGTGCGCCTTTCGGTTTGCTTCGCCGTCTAATGCGGCGAGTAGCTTGTCGATGTTATCACCGTCGCTCGCATTTTCGCCTGCGTAGCGAGACGAATAAATGCCTGGTGCACCACCTAGAGCATCTACCACTAAGCCTGAATCGTCGGCTATTGCCGGTAAACCAGTGACTTCAGCTGCATGGCGAGCTTTAATAATAGCGTTTTCTACAAAGGTAGTGCCTGTTTCAGGGACATCTTCTACGCCAAGTTCCTTTTGCGCCACTACATCAACGCCATAATCAGCGAAAAGCGCAGTGAACTCACGAACCTTTCCTTGGTTACCCGATGCCAACACAATTTTTTGGGGAAATGACATAGTAATTCCTCAGTCGATTTTGTACCAAAGCTCAAGGCTTTTAGACCTTACAAAGCAGAGCGCTTTAAGTGTAATTACTTAATTCAGCGCTCATGAGACCTTCTGCTATGAAGGTTTATCGCTTGATGGTGCTTTCTTCGCTTTTGACTTAGTTTTAGGCTTTGTTTTTCTCTTCGCCTTAGTCTTGCCTGCTACTTTTTTCTTTTTGGCACCAATTTTTGGCGTTTTGTTCTTGGGTCTCAACTCAGATATAACGCGCCCCTTCATTGGCTCATCCATATAGCGAACCACTTTTGGGATCATGGCAAAGTCGTGAGCTTCAACAAGAGAAATTGCAGTCCCTTTCGCGCCAGCTCTACCTGTTCGACCAATTCGGTGTACGTATATATCGGCCTTTCGAGGCATGTCGAAGTTAATCACATGGCTAACATCTGGTACGTCAATTCCCCGCGCCGCAACATCGGTGGCTAGCAAAATAGGTACTTCACCACTTTTAAAGCGTGCCATTGCGGCATTGCGTTTATCTTGAGGCATTTCGCCTTGAAGCCAGCACACGTTGATATCTTTTGATGCAAGAAAGTCTTTCAGCATTTGCAGGCGTTCTCGTGTTTTAACGAAAACCACGGCAGAAGTAACTTGTTCTTTAAGGATATGCACAAGTAGCGCCTGTTTGTGTGCAAGATCATCAGCTAAATGATACCACTGATGTATTTTGTTCTTTTCTTTACGAGAAGGGTTTGCTTCAACTACTTCTGGGTTATTTAAAATGTCTCTAGCGAAAGCTTTAACTCCAGCACCCTCAAGAGTGGCAGAAAATAAGAGGTTTTGTTTACGCCAGCGCGCTTCTGTGGCTATTTGATTGACGACAGATGAAAAGCCCATATCAAGCATACGATCAGCTTCATCAAGAATTAAGCACTCGATATCACGGCAGTCGGCGGTTTCTTTTTCAATATGCTCTAATAAACGGCCAGGTGTAGCAACCAAGATGTCTAAGTTCTGACTGAGGGTTTCTTTATCGGTGCCGTAATTAATGCCGCCGGTAATAACGCCGCACACCAATTGAGTATGTTTGGTGATGCTTTTGGCTTGCTCATAAACCTGCAGTGCGAGTTCCCGTGTTGGCGTAAGTATTAAAATACGGGTTGCGCCAGGCTGTTTTCGGGGGTAATCAAGCAAGAACTGACAGGCGGGTAAAAGAAACGCCGCAGTTTTGCCCGTACCTGTGGGAGCAGAGGCTAAAATGTCTCTCCCGTCCATAGCGTGGGGGATAACCAATTCTTGGATGCTGGTAGGGGTTTCGTACCCCATTTCTGCCACTGCATGGCATAGAGTTTCGTCTAATTCGAGTTCTTCGAAAGTCATAGTAAAAATACGCTCATAATGAATGCGCGTATTGTAGCATTGATGGGTGAAAACGCAGAAAAAAACTCTGCAAGAATTGCGAATAACTAGGCCGCTTTTTAATCGGGCTCTTAATGGTAACGCCTTCGGACGTTTTATTGGCTAATGCAGCTTACTCGACAAGCTTAACCGTAAATTTAAGCAACGAGAAAATAGAAGCTTGAAAACCGCGAATAGAATATGAACGTAATAGCATTAATGAACTCGCACTATGTTATAGCCTCGTAAGTAATGTGCAGTCTTTAAATGGCCTAAATAAAAGAGTAAATAGATAATTTTATGAAAAATATATTAGCGATAGTAATAACCTGTGCAGCACTGCTTACCGTTCCATTCACTATGGCAAAAAACACTGAGCAGGCCATACTAGCTGGCGGATGTTTTTGGTGCATGGAGAAAGATTTTGAAACGCTTGAGGGGGTTACCGATGTAATTTCTGGCTTTACGGGCGGTAAGTTAAAGAACCCAACCTACAATGGTGACCATAAAGGCCACTACGAAGCGGTATTGATAACTTATGATACCAGTGTACTGAGATATCAAGATATTCTCGACCACTACTGGGTGAATATTGACCCATTTGACGACAAAGGGCAGTTTTGTGACAAAGGGCCTAGTTATCGAAGTGCGATTTTCGTTGCCAACGATAAAGAGCGCAAGTTAGCAGAGCAGTCTAAAAAAGCTGTTATGGATATGTTTCCTAATCAAACGGTTGTCACTCCCATTCTAAATACATCTAAGTTTTATCCCATCAAAGGCGATGAAAGCTATCACCAAGATTTTTATAAAAAGAGCCCTATTCGTTACACAACATATCGTTGGGGCTGCGGTCGCGATAGCCGTTTAGAAGATATATGGGGTGACAAAGCAGGGGGAGCTAAAAAATAGAGCGTTTGCCTATGCGCTTTATTGCCTTGTGTGGTTTTCAATGGCGTTGCAAATTGCCACTCGCTTTTCTTGATTCAACGCTTCCTTGATAGCCGCCCCTTTATGCCCTCTGGCAATAATATCTTTAACATTTACATTATTAGCCGCAAAAAGTGCTTGAGATATCAGCGCTTGCCTGTTGGTCCAGTCTATTCCTTTTTCTTGGGCAGACGGTGACATGGCCGCAAGTAACATTGCAAATCGCTCTGGTCGTCGCCATGCATCAGCACCATTAAAAATCGAGAGCAATTCTTCTGCCTCTTGTGTAGCGGCGTCAGTATTTCCAGCTTCGATATTATTGGTAAACAATCGGTTTTTATACTTACAGGCAAGTTCAACAATTTCAGAGACCTGATTTTGTACTTTTAAGCGTTTACACAATGTAGTGGCTTGTTGCTCATCTAGTGGAATACATAGTGAAGTAAATCGAGTAATAAGAGCATTGTCATCTTTTGTTTCTAGCGCTTTAGCCAGTAACGATAATGCTTCGTCAATTAAGTCCGTTAACTCGCAGAACCAGCTATTTAACGCACCGACTTTCACTAAAACTGAAAAATACACTTCGGGTGAGCGCTCTAAAAGACTTCGTTTGGTTTCTTGCCATACTCGCTCTGCGCTGAGCGCTGTTAATTCGCCGCTTTTCGACATTGACGACATTAGCGCCAATGTTTCATCGGCAATATGAAAGCCAAGGTATGCATATCGGGCGGCGAAGCGGGCGCCTCGAAATACCCTAAGGGGGTCTTCACTAAACGCTTCTGATACGTGGCGTAGACATCTTTTTTCTAAATCAACTTTGCCATGGTAGGGGTCTATAATGTGGCCTAAGTTGTCCTGCGCCATGGCGTTAACAGTGAAGTCTCGACGGCGTAGGTCGTCTTCAAGCGTCACGTCTTTGGAGGCGTCGCAGACAAACCCTGTATATCCGGCGCCAGATTTTCTCTCAGTGCGCGCAAGAGCGTACTCTTCGCCTGTTTTTGGGTGCAAAAATACAGGAAAATCTTTTCCTACTTGAGTAAAGCCTTTAGCTAGCATGTCCTCAACAGTGGCCCCAACCACAACATAATCTCGTTCGGTAACGGTCCGTCCTAAAAGTGCGTCTCTTACGGCACCGCCAACCAAATATACTTGCATGTACTTGCGCTCTTCTAAATCAAAGGAAACAGTGGATAGTATACCAATGTTACAAATAAATTTGTTGCTGCACATAATGACGCTTTTACTTACTGCCTTGCTCTGGTAGTTTAATCATCGTTTTTTGATTAATTAGCGAATACCATGTATTTGAATTACTTCGGGTTAAATGACAACCCGTTTTCGATAGCGCCCAACCCCCATTACCTGTACATGAGCCCTCGGCACAAAGAGGCGCTTGCGCACCTAACCTTTGGACTGCGTGAAAGCGGTGGGTTTGTTATGCTTACTGGCGAAGTGGGCACAGGTAAAACAACGGTATCGCGAAAGCTATTACAGCAGCTACCCGACAATACTCAGGTTGCGATGATTTTAAATCCCACGCTGTCAGCGTTAGAGTTGTTGGCAACGGTTTGCGACGAGTTAGGGCTATCGTATTCCTCTGACAAGGCCAGTCTTAAATACTTCACCGACCTTATTTTATCTAAGCTAGCCGAGAACCATCAGTCTGGCATGAATACTGTACTGATGGTAGATGAAGCGCAGCACCTTTTGCCCGAAGTCTTAGAGCAACTTAGACTGCTAACCAACTTAGAGACTAATAGAGAAAAATTACTTAAAGTTGTATTGATTGGTCAGCCGGAATTACAACAACTTCTCAAACGCAATGAGTTGCGTCAGTTAGCGCAGCGTATAACCGCTCGGTATCATTTATTGCCTCTTACCGCACCAGAAGTTAGTTCATATATTGCCCACCGTTTAAGCGTGGCAGATGGTGATATTAGTATATTCAGTAAGGGCACGTTGCGTGCAGTACATCAAATAACTGGAGGGATCCCTCGGGTTATAAATTTGCTGTGCGATAGGGCGCTAACGCTCTCATTTACAAAACAGCACGCTGTGGTTAAAAAGCCCATCTTTCTTGCCGCTGCCGAGCAAATCTTGGGAGAAGATGTTGTAAGCCAGAGGGTACGAGGGCAAAACAGATGGTATCTTGCTTGTGCGTTTGTACTAGCGCTTGTGTGCGGGTATGGCATTGGGAGTTTGTATGTCTAGCATTATTGCCATAGAGAACGTAAAGCCGGGCATGGTAATAATTCAAATTACCAAGCAAAACGGCCCTGTAAAAATTCGTAAGTCGGGGCTGGTCTCAAGCGACGCCATGGTACAAGGTTTGTCTGAAATGGGCGTGCAAGAGGTAGAGATTGACCCAGAGCAGACGGTTGAGGTTGCTACACCTACTCACCATCGAACCCAGACACAGGCATTATTACGCGGACAGCACGACACGTCTGCGCGGTTCGATAAATCATTGAATGATCAATTTAATCGCAGCTTGTTTCTACCTACTGTTGAAAGTCTCCCATCGTCGTTTTCGCTATATGCAAAACAAGCTTTAACCTTCGCTGTGGTCATTGTGGGAGGATTAGCTTTAGGGTTCACTGCTGCAACGAAAAGCTACTGGTGGCCAGCACTGTCGGCATCGTTTTCAGAGCCATCAACATCGCCTGTTGCTAACGTAAATAATGCTCAGAAAAGCGATGATTTGAAAGAGGCATCAGCTAACTCAACTGAAGGAGACAGTGCTTCAAACGGTGCTATTGATAATAGTGGTCAAATGCCCTGGCAGGGCACTGAACGAATTTCAGAGCCAACTACAGATAAAAGCACAGATAAAAGTACATATAACAGCATAGAGCAAGCTTCTGAATCAACTCCTGCGGGAACACAAGTTGCCGCTTCAAATGCTAATAGAAACACCAGTAACCCCAACTCCAGTAATACGACCTCTAGCAATTCTAGCACCCCAGAAGTGAACAATGAGCTTCTCACTCAAGCTCCGTTGCCAGACAATGGCACTAGCAAAGATGTTACTAATGAATATGAAGGCAAGGTATTAAACGAATCAGAAGACTCGGGAAAGATAGAAGTTTCACCCGAACTTATGGCGAGGTTCAACGCAGCTGTTGAAGCGCTAGACGATAAAACATCGAGCGCAAATGCTGAACCTGAAACAAAGGTAAAAGTTCGTGATGACACACTACGCGTAGATCAGTTACCGGTTAGGTTGTTAACTCGCTTACCTACTATGAACTTTAGCGCGCACATGTATGCGTCTAATCCTCGTGATCGCTGGGTAAGAGTAAATGGTCGTCAACTTTCTGAGGGTGACTGGATTGCTGATAAAGTACAAATAATCAATATTGAGGCGCAGCGCGTAGTGCTAGCTTTCGAAGATGAGATATTCACCATGGCAGCGCTAACTGACTGGTAAGGACGCCATAGTAGGGTTTAAATGGGAGCGTTGACTGCATGAAAGGCTAGGGATGCAGTCAACAGGTCTCTCTTAATTTGGGGCTTGATGAATAAATACTTCTTTGAAAAATTTGGGAAGATTAAGACTAAATTCTTCAGGTTTTACGCCCGACACCACTTCATCATCGTAATGGCTTAAATCGATTTTTTTGATTTCGTTGAAATGGTTGCCCTTTAAACTGTAGAACGTCATTACATGCGGGCTTATCGGGTCGGCTGGATTAACCTTGCTTACAATGCCCAATTTACCACTCTTCAGCTTTACTAAAGAGCCCACGGGATGGACCCCGATGCACTTAATAAATTGTTTAACAAGTTCTTGGTCGAGACCGTCAGAGCTTGAAAGGCGTTTTAGCGCCTGAATTGGCGTTAGACTGGGCTGAGCATTGTTGTTTGATGTCATTTCATCGTAGTTATCGATAATAGCAGCAATGCGGGCGAACTCCGTTATTTCATCTCCTCTTAGACCTCTTGGGTAGCCGCTGCCGTCTATACGTTCTTGGTGCTGTTCGATAATCTGCAATGATAAATCTGAGATGTCTCCGCATTGTTCAACTAACGATGTGCCTATTTCAACGTGGGTTTTTAACACGGCAAAATCGTCGTCTGATAACGGAAGTTGGGCATTTCGCACATCGGCTGGTATTGAAGACATACCAATATCCATGAGCAGAGCACCTAAGCTTGCTTGTTCGATAGTGTCTCTATTGTAGCCAAGAAACTTGCAGAAAATACCGGTGAGTATTGAGCAGTTAATAGAGTGCTCTAGTAAATAGTTGTCAGCATCTTTTATAAGAGTTAGGCAGCTAAGTGCATCGCCGTTATCAAATACGCTTTCAATAAGACTGTGAGATAAGGACGACATTGGCGACAAGTCTGTTACTGCACCTTTATTTAGCGCAGTTATAAACTTGCTTTGAATAGAAAGCGCATTTTCGTACAGTTCGCTCGCTTCACTGATGGAGTCTTTGCCAACAGGTTTGGGCTTTGACGCGCTTACGCTTTCTGAAGTCTCAGCTTGCTCGACTGTATTAGCGTTTATATCGCCGGCACTATTATCATTGAAGTGTTTTGACTTTGTTAAGTCGACCTCCAGCAATAAAATACCCTTGTTTTTCAATGTTTGTATGATGCTTTGCGATTTTACAACGCCTTTAGAGCGTATTTGCAAGTTACCAGACTGCTCGAGAACTTGAGTCACATACATTCCTGGCTTCAGTTCATCGATAGGCACTTGTTCTAGCATTTGTTTTTCCATTTACTGCAATTTTTGAATTCGATAGTTTCAAGCGTAGTTAAAGTAGCATAGGGTGCTTTGATTTAATATGCCAAATAATACTTCATGTATTTGAATGTTTTCTTGTGTCATTCATATCTAAATAGCGAGTTTGGCACTTTTGGTATTTTTGCAATGAGGCTTTGCAAATTTGTAGCTACTTGTTCATATGCATGTTCCCGATCTGTTCTGTAAAACCTGACGTAGCAAATAGACTAAAGTTTAAAGTGGTTAGCTTTTTTGTAAGGGGTGATTTTAGTACGCCCTTGATTCAACATTTAAGGAATTAGCATGAAAGATGAACAACAGGTTACGCCTGGTTTATTACTAGCACTAACGCCCGTTGTACTAACACTTTTCATTTTGGGAACTCAGATATTTTATTTTGGGGTTTTTGAGCCTCATATCCCGCTTGCTATAGGGTTGGCTTTGGCTAGCTTTGTTGGTATTTATCTCGGCCTTAGCTGGAAGAATATACGCGCGGGCATTTTCAAAGTTATTCACGTGGCACTGCCTTCGGTCAGTGTACTTATTACCGTGGGTATGATTATTGGTATTTGGATTGCCAGCGGAACGGTTCCAACCATTATCTACTATGGCTTAAAAACACTTTCTCCCGAGATTTTCTTGGCAGCGGATATGATCATATGTGCGGTTGTATCGGTGTCTTTAGGAACGAGTTGGGGGAGTGTGGGCACTGTTGGGTTAGCGCTAATGGGTATAGGCGAGGGCTTTGACATACCTATGTATTGGACAGCTGGTGCCGTGGTATCTGGTGCGTTTTTTGGGGACAAAGTGTCGCCTCTTTCCGATACAACTAATCTCGCCCCTGCGGTTACCGGCACTGATGTGTTCTCCCACATTAAAAATATGATGGCCACCACTATCCCTGCGATGGTTATAGCTCTTCTTATTTATATTGCCGTTGGTTTTTTTGTGATCGATGCTCAAAGTGTGTCTTTTGAAAAAATTGAAGGCATAACTAACGCACTGGAAGATAACTTTTATATATCTGCATGGGCATTGCTGCCTGCTTTGGTGGTAATGGGCTTAGCATTAAAGAAATTTCCGCCGCTGCCTTCTTTGTTTGCAGGGGTTGTAGTAGGTGCCGCTTTTGCCATGATTACTCAAGGTGAAAGCTTACAAGCTGTTTTTGATTATGCGAACAACGGATATTCAATTCAAACAAACATTAGCGAAATAGATAGTTTGCTGAATCGCGGCGGTATACAGTCGATGATGTGGACAATTTCATTGGTGCTTATTGCACTAGGGTTTGGAGGGGCGTTAGAGACGACAGGCTGTTTGAGAAGCATTATTAATGCGATAAAAAGTAAAGCAAAAACGTTCGCAGGTACTCAAGTTGCAGCGGTAGGAACTGCGTTTGCAACTAATCTCGTTGCCGGCGACCCCTATTTGTCTGTTGCTCTACCAGGACGTATGTATTCTCCTGTTTATCGCGGCATGGGGTATTCAACGCTTAATCTTTCCCGAGGCATTGAGGAGGGCGGAACACTTATGTCGCCAATGATCCCTTGGAACGCTGGTGGTGCTTTTGTTATCTCGGCGCTAGGGCTTGGAATTTCTGGCGATAATTTGCAGAACCTATTGTACATACCGCTGGCTTTCGCATGCTGGACAGCGCCGCTTATTGGAATATTTTACGCTTACGTTGGCTGGTTCTCGCCTAAAGCAACTGACGAAGAGCGAAAAGAGTGGGAGTCATCAGGTGCTGATATTGCCAAATTCAACGATGACGGCACACCAGTGACAAGTTAGGACGGATCAGTCACCATAAAAAAGCGAGCGTAATAAAATTACGCTCGCTTTTCTTTTATCAGTTTGTTGCTATCAGTTTGTTGCGTCTAAGGCCAAGCTGGCCAGTTTAGTCTTCAGCAACAGTGCAGGTAATGCTAAACGCCTATAACCAACTAGGTTGCTTTGCCTCGAATGCATCGATGGCATCAGCTAATTCTAGTGTTTGACCTATGGCATCAAGACCTTTTATTAGGTTAGTTTTGTGGTGAGGGGCAATATCGAAGCTAAATGATACATCGCCAAAACTAACGGTTTGTGCAGGTAAATCGACAGTAATGGTAATAGCAGCATCAGCTTTTACCGCATCGAATAGCGCATCCATTTGTTCGCTCGTTAAAGCGACTGGAACCAACTGGTTGTTGATGCAGTTACCATAAAAAATGTCAGCGAAGCTTGTTGCGATTACAGCTTTGAAGCCAAAATCTGCAAGCGCCCACGGGGCATGCTCTCTACTAGAGCCGCAACCAAAGTTTTCCCTAGCGAGTAAAATGCTAGCGCCTTTATGTTCAGGCTTATTCAGTGAGAAGTCTGGATTAGGCTCTTGCTCTTTTAAATCCAAATAGCGCCAATCGTGAAAAAGGTGCTTGCCGTAGCCTATACGGGTGACACCCGTAAGAAACTGCTTAGGAATAATTTGGTCTGTGTCCACATTGGCTTGGTCTAACGGTGCTGCAATGCCCGTGTGGTGTGTAAAACCTTGCTCTAACATGTATTACTCCTGATAGTCTCTAACATCGGCGAAGTGGCCGTTAATCGCTGCGGCCGCAGCCATTGCGGGGCTCACTAAATGAGTGCGTGCACCACGACCTTGGCGTCCTTCAAAGTTTCTGTTGCTGGTTGATGCACAGCGATCGCCAGAAACAAGTTTGTCATCGTTCATACCTAAACACATTGAACAGCCAGGTAAGCGCCACTCAAAGCCAGCCTCTTCGAAAATCTTATCTAAACCCTCAGCTTCAGCTTGGCGTTTTACTGCCCCAGAACCCGGCACCACAATAGCGGTAACTGATGATGATACTTTGCCTTTTTTGGCAACGTGAGCAGCAGCTCGCAAGTCTTCTATACGGCCATTGGTACACGAGCCAATGAAAACATGATTCACTGCTACGTCAGCTAGTTTTTCGCCAGCTTTTAAGCCCATGTAGCTCAGCGCTTTTTTCGCGCTCTCTATTTCAATTGGGTCGGTAAAGTCTTCAGGTGCAGGAACAGGCGTATTAACCCCAATTACTTGGCCTGGGTTGGTTCCCCATGTAACCTGTGGTGCTATATCGGCAGCTTCTAATTCAACAAAAGTGTCGAAGCTTGCGCCTTCTTCGGTATATAAGGTTTTCCAATAGGCTAGGGCATCATCCCATGCTTGGTCTTTCGGCGCATATTCACGATCTTTTAGGTAATTAAAAGTAATGTCATCTGGCGCAATTAAACCTGCTTTTGCACCCGCTTCAATACTCATATTACACACGGTCATACGCTCTTCCATTGTAAGACTGCGTATAGCTTCACCAGCGTATTCAATGACATGCCCTGTTGCGCCGGCATGGCCAATTTTGCCAATGATGGCAAGAATAATATCTTTCGCCGTAATTCCCACAGGAAGCTTGCCATTTACATTAATAAGCATGCTTTTTGCGCGGCTTTGTTTGAGGGTTTGCGTTGCTAAAACATGCTCTACTTGAGATGTGCCAATTCCAAAAGCAAGAGCGCCAAAAGCTCCGTGTGTAGCGGTATGAGAGTCTCCGCATACTACCGTCATTCCAGGCTGAATGAGACCTAACTCCGGCCCCATTACATGCACAATACCCTGCTTTTGATGGCCGACAGGGTAAAGCTGAATTCCGTGCTCTTCACAGTTTTTTGCAAGAGTGTGAAGTTGTAGCGCGTTATCTGGGCCGCAGGCATCAATCGCAAGTGAACGGGTTGAAATGCTGTGATCCATAGTACCAACAGTCTTTTCTGGGCGTCGCACTTTACGGCCTTTTTCGTTAAGTCCAGCAAAAGCTTGCGGAGAAGTTACTTCGTGAATTAGGTGACGATCGATATAAATTAGGCTGTCATCGCCTAGTTGGTCAACAATATGTGCTT
This sequence comes from Alteromonas sp. MB-3u-76, assembly GCF_002831605.1. Classification (NCBI taxonomy): domain Bacteria; kingdom Pseudomonadati; phylum Pseudomonadota; class Gammaproteobacteria; order Alteromonadales; family Alteromonadaceae; genus Alteromonas; species Alteromonas sp. MB-3u-76. Next base: position 989,467 of record NZ_CP025115.1, read on the forward strand.
GCCATACTTTGTCATATAAGGTCTTGGCCATGTGGAATTTCTACTCCTGCGCCATTAATTGTTTAACAATTTCATCGCCTACTTGCGATGTACTTGAAGCTTGTTCTCTTTTATCTTCAGGCAGTAACTCGCCGGTAAGTACGCCTTTTTCAAGAGTCGCTACCACTGCTTTTTCTATTGCATCTGCGGCGTCATTTAGGTTCATGCTGAACCGCAACATCATAGCTGCTGATAAAATTTGAGCGATGGGATTTGCAATACCTTGTCCCGCGATATCTGGCGCTGAACCGCCTGCAGGCTCGTATAAGCCAAATCCTTCTTCATTCATGCTAGCTGAAGGTAAAAGCCCCATAGAGCCGGTCATCATTGCGCACTCATCAGATACGATGTCGCCAAACAAGTTTGAACACAGCATGACGTCAAATTGCGCGGGGTTCTTCATTATTTGCATGGTCGCATTGTCGATGTAGATATGATCTAGCTCTACATCCGGAAAGTCTTTTGCTACTTCTTCTGCTACTTCTCGCCACAATCTACTGGTAACCAGTACATTGGCTTTATCCACTGAGGTCACTTTTCCGCGGCGCTTTTGCGCTGCTTCAAACGCTGCCACTGCGATGCGGCGAATTTCTCGTTTGCTGTAGCGCATGGTGTCGTAGGCAAACTCTTCTTCGCCTTCACCTTCGCGACCTTTGGGTTGGCCAAAATATATTCCGCTAGTAAGTTCACGCACTACCAATACGTCTACGCCAGACTTAGCGATGTCTTCACGAAGTGGAGATAAACCTTCAAGGCCAGGATAGATACGGGCAGGTCGCAGGTTACTGAATAAATCGAAGCGGCTTCTTAAAGTAAGCAGCGCGGCGCGTTCAGGACGCTGTTCAAGTGGCAGTGTGTCCCACTTAGGCCCGCCTATACTGCCAAACAAAATCGCGTCTGCTTGTTCACAACCTAGTAGCGTTTTCGCTGGAAGCGCTTCGCCTTCGGTATCGATAGCATAACCACCCACGGGAAACTCAGTGCGCTTCAATGTAATGCTAAACTTCTTTTCTACAGCATCTAAGACCTTGTTGGCCTCTTGCATAACTTCTGGACCGATACCGTCACCGGCTAATACGGCAATTGAAAACTGGCTCATTTATTCTCCTACAACGCGTTCTTGTTGATTCTTTTGCTGATCAATCTGGTCGGCCAGATAAGTATTGTTCAGTACGAATATCAATGCTTTTACACCGGCTTCTACGATATCTGTGGCTAAGCCGATACCGTGGAACCGACGCTCTTTATATGTGGCAATAACACTGACTTGCGCTAATGCATCTGCACCTTCGCCCTTCGAGTCTAGTTTAAAGTCGACAATTTCTAAGTCTTCATGACCCAAAATAGAGATTATGGCTTTAAATGCTGCATCTACTGGTCCATTACCTGTACATGCTTGCGTAATCTCTTGCTCACCTACTTTCATCTTTACGGTAGCACTAGGGATAATTTCTCTACCTGAATTAGCTTGAAGGTAAAGAAGCTGATAGTGCGCTTGGTCGTGCTTTTGTTTATCGAAAAACAACAGTGCCTCAAGGTCATAGTCATAGACCTGTCCTTTCTTATCAGCCAGTTTCAAAAATGCGTCGTAAACGGCCTCTAAATCAAACTCTTCAGGCTTGTAACCTAACTCGGTTAGCCTGTGTTTTATTACATGGCGACCCGAACGAGAGGTTAGGTTAAGGTTGTTCTTGTTAATACCGACACTCTCAGGTGTCATAATTTCATAGGTATTTTGCGCTTTTAAGACACCGTCTTGATGTATGCCTGACGAGTGACTAAAGGCGTTGGCCCCAACAATAGCCTTGTTAGATTGAACTGGCATATTGCATAACTGGCTGACGAGTTTCGAGGTACGTGAGATTTCTGTTGAGTTAATATTGGTATCAATACCAAGCAAGCCTTTTCGGGTTTGCAAGATCATTGCAATCTCTTCAAGCGATGCGTTACCCGCACGCTCACCAATACCATTAATAGTGCACTCCACCTGACGAGCACCTTGCTCTACTGCGGCGAGAGAATTAGCAACAGCTAGGCCCAAATCGTTATGGCAATGCACAGAGATAATGGCTTTATCGATATTAGGAACTCGATTAAACAGCTGCTGAATAATACCGCCGAACTCAGTGGGCGTTGTGTAGCCAACAGTATCAGGAATATTTACCGTGGTGGCGCCGGCTGTAATAGCGGCTTCTACCATACGGCACAGGTAGTCGATATGCGTTCTGCCAGCGTCTTCACATGAAAACTCGACGTCATCGGTGTATTTACGGGCATGCTTTACCGCAGCTACGGCCATGTCTACCACATCATCATGAGACTTGCGTAATTTCGCACCAACGTGTATTTCCGATGTGGCAATAAAGGTATGTATTCTAAACTGTTCAGCTACGCTAAGGGCTTGGCCGCATGCATCGATATCACCGGGAAGGGCGCGGGATAGGCCGCAAATTACTGAGTTTTTGATCTCTTTCGCAATCATTTGTACTGATTGGAAATCGCCAGGTGAAGACACAGGAAAACCTGCTTCTATGATGTCTACGCCCAATCGCTCGAGCGCCAGCGCAATCTGTAACTTCTCTTTGGCACTTAGACTTGCTGGCAAGGCCTGCTCACCGTCTCGCAATGTGGTATCAAAGATTTTCACTTGATTTGTCATGACGCTCTCTCAATAGAATAGTTAAAAAAAAACCCGTGCTGTGCACGGGTTTTGTGTGATTAATCGCTGGTCGCAATCTACCCGTGCAGTCTAGCTGCCATCAGGAGTAGTGTAAGAAGAAAACGGATACGCATTTTTCAGTTATCTTTGCAGACCAAAATTTATAGCGCCAATTTAACCATGTGAGCCTTAAACGTCAACCATTGTTTACCATAATGATTATATTTTTATGAAATAGTTGATCTTGATGCCTATATTAGGATGCCTGTCCTAATTAGTGGTGGGGACTCTCTGGTTTCATGTCTTAAACGCCTGTTTGAATGCTGCTAATGCAGATAAGGAGTCTGACTTTTGACATGGTTAGTATGTTTGTACTCTTTTTGACTAGTATGAGGAAGTTGCTAAATGGATTAATAATTATTATTTTTGAATTTTTATTCATATTTTTGTTCGTGGGCGCATTGCTACTGTCGCTTAGGTAGAAAGAAGCGGCGTCGACAAGTCCTTTATTTTAATAAGGTAAAGTTCTTCCAGTTTATTTGAGTAGACAGCCGCATCTCTCTAATAGACAGTGCACGAGGTGATACTCGAGATTTGAAGTTCCAAGCATGACCTGAGCAGGCGCTCGCCATGATAGTTTTCGTTGGTTTAAGAAGAACTTTACTATCAAAAGAGCCGTGGTTTTCAAGTCCCTTTTGTTGTGACTCTCTATAGGAGTCTTCATCGTGAGGGCTCGCCTGCTTCTCGCTTTGATCAGCTTCCTGACTGTTTCCCCGATTGATTCCATCAACTGTAAACCAACCGTGTTTATTCAAATGAACGACATCATCTACCAACATCGTTTTGTCGATAGCGTCTAATTCAAGGTGAATACCTTCGATGGTTTTTATCAATACAGGAACAATTAATCCATAATCTGCGTGTTTTCTAAACCACTGAGCAGTTGCGTCGGTGTCTTGAGGTAAACGAGGTGCTGCTTTAGGCTGCTTGGCATACCAGCTTCCGTTGTATGTGTCGGTAGATAGAGGCGTTGGGTTAGTGACAAAATATCGAGCGACGCTTCTAATGTGATGAGGTAATCCGCCGATTCGGCGTTTAAGAATAGACGCATTAGTGATCCCGCTGTGTGCAATAAACAAAAGCTCCCTTTCGTACAGCGCCGTACACACTTCAGAAAACTGTGCGTGATTTCCACCCAGTTCGCCTAAGTCGTTAAAAAAACCTGATTGTGTTTTTGGCGGATGACTGTTTGTGCTCACGTTAACATCGCGTTTTGACTGTCTCTGCACTAACCGTATCAAGAATATGAGAAGCTAGCCACTTCTAGAAACAAGAATTAGTCTTTGTTTGAGAATAACCATCCCTCAGCGCCCAATTAAAATTTGCCCTCAGTTGCACTAAAAACAAAAAAGGCGTTAGTACAAGTAGCACTAACGCCTTCTCAAAGGTAGAGCCTGTCTACTCTCGTTGAGCTATATTAGGCAACGCTTTACTGACCTTTTATTTCAGAAAGGCCTTTATAGGTTGCTGCACTACCAAGCGCTTCTTCGATACGTAGAAGTTGGTTGTACTTAGCGACACGGTCAGAACGGCAAAGAGAGCCAGTTTTGATTTGACCTGCAGCAGTACCTACCGCTAAATCAGCAATTGTCGCGTCTTCAGTTTCGCCAGAACGGTGAGAGATAACAGCAGTGAAGCCAGCGTCTTTCGCCATCTTAATTGCATTAAGCGTTTCTGTTAGCGAGCCAATTTGGTTGAACTTGATAAGGATTGAGTTACCAATACCGTTATCGATACCGCGCTTAAGAATTTTGGTATTAGTTACGAACAAGTCATCGCCAACAAGCTGTACTTTGTCACCAATCTTCTTCGTTAAGCTCGCCCAGCCATCCCAGTCGCTTTCATCTAAGCCATCTTCGATAGATACAATAGGGTATTGTGAAGAAAGGTCGGCTAAATAGTCGCCAAACGCTTCAGAATCGAAGCTCTTGTCTTCACCAGACAACACATACTTACCGTCTTTGTAGAATTCAGACGCGGCACAATCTAGCGCAAGAGTAATGTCTTCATTCATTTTGTAGCCAGCGTTTTCAACGGCTTGCACGATAACAGCAAGTGCCTCTGCATTTGAGCTAAGGTTAGGTGCAAAACCACCTTCATCTCCTACTGCGGTGTTAAGACCTTTCGCTGAAAGTACTTTCTTAAGCGCGTGGAAGATTTCAGCACCCATACGCAGTGCTTCTTTAAAGCTTTTCGCGCCAACTGGCTGAACCATGAATTCTTGAATATCAACGTTGTTGTCTGCGTGCTCGCCACCATTGATGATGTTCATCATAGGCACCGGCATTGAGTATTGGCCAGACGTACCATTTAGGTCAGCGATGTGCTCATAAAGTGCAACGCCTTTTTCAAGCGCGGCTGCCTTTGCAACTGCAAGAGACACAGCCAAAATAGCATTAGCGCCAAGAGTCTCTTTGTTTTCGGTGCCGTCTAAGTCAATCATCACCTGATCGATATCAGACTGTGCAAGTGCGTCTTTGCCTAGCAGCGCTGGAGCAATTGCGTCGTTAATAGCCGCTACTGCTTTAGTTACACCTTTACCAAGGTAACGAGACTTGTCGCCGTCGCGCAGTTCTAATGCTTCGCGGCTACCAGTAGATGCGCCAGATGGTGCAGCCGCACGACCCATTACGCCAGACTCTAAGTAAACGTCTGCTTCTACAGTTGGATTACCGCGTGAATCTAAGATTTCACGTCCGATTATGCGACTAATTTTCGCCATGTTATTTCCTCAACATTTGATGTGGGAACGCAACGGGAAAGCGTTCCCTTTATTAGAAACTAGTGATTTTCTTTTTGATATTTACCCGCGGCTTCAACAAACCCCTTAAACAATGGGTGACCATCGCGAGGTGTTGAAGTAAATTCAGGATGGAACTGACCAGCGATAAACCAAGGATGGTCAGGTATTTCTATAACTTCTACAAGTCGTTTGTCAGTGGACAAACCACTTACCTTAAGGCCTGCAGCTTCGATTTCATCGCGTAAGTTGTTGTTCACTTCGTAGCGGTGACGGTGGCGCTCGTAAATTTCAACGTTCCCATAGATCTCATGCACTTTAGTGCCTTCAATTAAATGGCACAGCTGGCTGCCCAATCGCATTGTACCGCCAAGATCTGATGTTTCAGTGCGTGTTTCGGTAGTTCCAGCAGCGTCTAACCACTCCGTGATTAAACCTACTACAGGATATGCAGTTTCAGGGTCGAATTCAGTACTGTTGGCATTGGCCATGCCTGCAACGTTTCGAGCAAACTCAATAAGTGCAACCTGCATCCCAAGGCAAATACCTAAATATGGAACTTTATTTTCTCGGGCGTAGCGAGCTGCTGCAATTTTACCTTCGATGCCGCGTTCACCAAAACCGCCGGGCACTAGGATAGCGTCTAGCTTTTCAAGTATTTGCGTTCCTTTACTCTCCACATCTTGAGAGTCGATATGGTGAATGTTGACTGTCAGTCTATTTTTAAGGCCTGCATGCTTTAATGCTTCGTTTACCGACTTATAAGCATCGGGTAATTCAACATATTTACCAATCATGCCTATATTCACTTCGGCAGTTGGGTTGGACTCTGCGTAAAGTACTTGTTCCCATTCAACTAAATCAGCTTCTGGGCAATCAAATCCGAAGCGATCGACAACAAGCTGGTCCATGCCTTGTGCTTTAAGCGCAGCTGGAATGCGATAAATACTATCCACATCTTTTAACGAGATAACCGCTTTGTCTGCTACGTTGGTGAAAAGCGCAATTTTAGAGCGTTCGCTGGTAGGTAGTGCACCTACAGAGCGACACACAAGAATATCTGGTTGAATACCAATTGAGCGCAATTCTTTAACCGAGTGCTGAGTGGGTTTTGTTTTCACTTCACCTGACGCAGGCATATAAGGCACAAGTGTTAAGTGCATGTACATAGCACGCTCGCGACCCACCTCAGTACCTAGTTGACGAATGGCTTCTAAGAAAGGTTGTGACTCAATGTCACCTACGGTACCGCCCACTTCTACGATGGCAACGTCATGACCTTCAGCACCTTCAATAACGCGACGCTTAATTTCGTTAGTAATGTGCGGAATAACCTGAATGGTCGCCCCCAAGTAATCGCCGCGACGCTCACGTTTTAGTACTTCTTCGTAAACACGACCTGTAGTGAAGTTATTACGCTTAGTCATACGGGTGCGAATAAAACGCTCGTAGTGACCAAGATCAAGGTCTGTCTCTGCACCGTCATCGGTAACAAATACTTCACCATGCTGTATAGGGCTCATTGTGCCCGGGTCGACGTTGATGTAAGGGTCGAGTTTTAACATGGTAACGGTGAGACCGCGAGCTTCAAGAATTGCGGCCAGAGATGCTGCTGCAATACCTTTTCCAAGCGATGAAACTACACCACCAGTGACGAAAATATAATGTGTCATGCGAAACCTAGAACGTTAGGGTTGTATGGTAAATATAGGCCGATTTCAGAAAGAAACCATCTACACTTTGGACGGGGCGATAGTATACGCAAAACCATGTAAACAGACAATCTATTTGCCCACATGATGTGCAAATTTACGCCAGATTTACACCAAGTTTAGGCCAGTTGTGACCTAAACTTGGCCTTGCGGCTAAGACTGACTTAAGCGCTTTAAGGTGTATATAAGGTCGAGAGCTTGCCGCGGAGAGAGTTCATCGGGAGATATGTTCGCTAGAGCATCGACAGCAGGGTTGGGTTTATCTGGAAACAGCAATTCTGCTTGGCCTTTTGGCTTTGCGTTTGATGTAGCCTGTGATGCAGCCTTTGATGTAGCTTTCGATATACTTGCTGCCTTATCGGGCGCACTCTCTTCCCCTTGAGTCATAATATGAGAAGACTCTAATGCCGCTAGCTTAAGTTGAGCCGCTTGAATAACCGCTCTTGGTACACCAGCTAACTGGGCTACCTGTAGCCCGAAACTCTTACTTGCTGCTCCTTCTGACACCGTGTGCATAAAGCGGATAGTATCTTCAAACTCAACAGCATCCAAATGCACGTTGACCACACCTTGCTGTGTGTCTGGCAGCTCGGTTAGTTCAAAGTAATGGGTAGCAAAAAGGGTATAGGCATTAAGCTGTTTAGCAAGGTAACTTGCACATGCCCACGCCAGTGATAATCCATCGTAAGTACTCGTACCGCGACCAATTTCGTCCATTAACACCAAAGAGTTTTCTGTAGCGTTGTTTAAAATATTGGCCGTTTCTGTCATCTCGACCATGAAGGTTGAGCGCCCTGACGCAAGATCATCAGATGCACCAATACGGGTGAAGATACGATCTAATTTCCCTATATGCGCTTGCTGAGCTGGAACGAAACTACCTATGCACGCTAGCAGAGCAATAAGCGCTGTTTGACGCATGTAAGTAGATTTACCACCCATGTTCGGGCCCGTAATTATCAGCATTCGCCGAGCGGTATCTAGTTGCAGTGGATTGGCGATGAATGGTGTTTTCATTACATTTTCTACAACAGGATGGCGCCCTTCCTCATAAGTAAGTGCACACTCGTTACTGAGCCTTGGCCTGTGCCAATCTAAAGCAATTGCCCGTTCGGCGAAACAACACAAAACATCGAGTTTTGCCAGTGCCGCGGCACTGTCTATTAGGTTATTTAAGTGCGGCGTAAACTCATCAAATAGTGCTTCGTACAGCTTTTTCTCAAGTGCAAGCGCCGCGCCTTGACTGCTAAGCACCTTGTCTTCGTGCTCTTTTAGTTCTGGGGTAATAAAGCGTTCGGTATTTTTAAGCGTTTGACGACGGATATACTCCGATGGTGCATTTGCGCTGTTGGCGCGGCTAATTTCTATAAAAAAGCCATGTACTCGGTTGTATCCTACTTTAAGGGTAGAAATACCAGTACGCTCTCTTTCTCGGCGTTCCATTGCCTCAAGATAGTCAGTAGCACCCTGAGAGAGGGCTCGCAATTCGTCTAATTCTTCGTTGTAGCCAGGTGCTATGACGCCGCCTTCTCGTATAATTACCGGCGGGTTATCAATAATGGCGTGATTGAGTAGTGTCTGCAGCTCGGGATAAGTGCCGACAGTTTGGCTGATTTGCCTTATTTGCCCCGTTTCATAGCGCGATAATGCGTCGTGTAAATCAGGTAAAGCGTTAAACGCGTTTTTTAATCTGGCAAAATCTCTAGGCCGTGCAGAGCGAAGAGCTAAGCGTGCCATGATGCGTTCGATATCACCAATGTGTTTTAGGGCGCTGCGAATATCGTCAGGGCTATCATCAATAAAGGCGTCAACGGCGTCTAATCGACTCTGTAGCTCATGTTGGTCGGTAAGCGGCGAGTGGATAACCCGTTGTAACAGGCGACTACCCATGGCCGTTGTGGTAGTGTCCATTACACTAAAAAGCGTGTTTTCTTGACCGCCAGATAAGTTATGGGTGAGCTCTAGATTGCGTCTGGTAGCCGCATCTAGCTGAACGCGGCTGTCCTGCTGTTCTGTTTGTATTTGTCTAATATGAGGTAGGGCGGTTCGCTGGGTGTCTTTTACATATTGTAATACGCAACCCGCTGCGCCTAAGCCTTTGGTGATACCTTTAAGTCCGAAACCATCGAGGGTTTTAGTTCCAAACTGTAGATTAAGCTGCTCATCTGCGGTATCAATATCAAATTCCCATTCAGGACGTCTTCTTAATCCTTTTCGGCTCTCAATGAGTGAGAGTTGCTCGAAGCCTTCTGGATAGAGCAGTTCGGCTGGATTAACCCGCTGTATTTCCGCTAATAAATTTTCATCGTTATCGCATTCAAATACTACAAAGCGCCCACTAGTAACGTCCAGCGTGGCTAAGCCATAATGCATAGAGTGGCCACACACTGCGGCTAATATATTATCTCGCCGCTCTTCTAAAAGCGCTTCGTCGGTAACCGTACCTGGTGTGACAATACGCTGGACCTGTCGCTCTACTGGCCCTTTGCTGGTAGCCGGATCGCCAACCTGCTCACATATCGCTACCGACTCCCCCATTTTAACCAAGCGAGAAAGGTAACTTTCTACCGCATGATAGGGTACCCCAGCCATTGGGATGGGGTCGCCGCCAGATTTACCTCTGGCAGTTAACGAAATGTCGAGGAGTTCTGCGGCTTTTTTGGCATCATCAAAAAACAATTCATAAAAATCGCCCATGCGATAAAACAAGAGAATATTCGGATGCTGCGCCTTAATCGTAAGGTATTGGCGCATCATAGGAGTATGTGATTCCAAAAAACGACCTCAATAGATTTGTTTACGGTGTTAATGCGTATGGTAACAAATAAATGATAAACTCTCCGCTACCAAACACGCTGATGATAAATTGACATGACTACGCCATTTTCAACCGATTCCGAAACAAAAACCATATCTTTAACGATTGATAGCGCGTTAACTACTCAAGTGATGGCTATTGGCGATGTATTGCGTGATAAAAAGTGGACGGCATCGACTGCAGAGTCGTGTACAGGTGGAGGAATTGCGTTTGCTTTTACTAGTGTTGCAGGCAGTTCAGACTGGTTTAATCAGTCTTGGGTTACTTATTCGAACGCGGCTAAAAACTGTGAGTTATCGGTAAAAAGCGAAACGTTGGAAAAATATGGCGCTGTCTCCCAACAGACTGTAACTGAAATGGCGGCGGGTGTTCAAAAGCGAAGCGGTGCAGAACTAGTGATAACGGTTAGCGGCATCGCCGGGCCCGGTGGCGGTAGTGAAAGTAAGCCTGTTGGCACTGTGTGGTTCGGTTTTATATGCGGTACGCATGCACAGCAAGTAAAACAAGTATTCAGTGGCAATAGAGATGATGTTCGCGGTCAAGCGGTGGAGTTTGCTCTCAATTATGCATTGAAAATGCTTAGCGAAGTGTAACTGTTGAGCAGCCGCAAACATGAATATTAAGCTTGTTTGTAAAAGTTTTAGTATCAGCTAGACAGCGGTTAAATGTCTTTTTGTGTTGTACCGTTTTGCAAGACAAAATAATTAAAACACTGGTTGAAACTGTATGCTTGTACAGTATAGAATGTGTGTGGAAGTTGTTAGGGTATGATTATAGAAGCTCTTGTTTAAAAATTCGTATTTAAAAGTGCGTTCATAAAAGCAAGTAGCAACCTATTGGGAATAAATAAAGCGCGTAAAGTAATCGCTAAACAGCATAACAAATTACAGGCGAGTAAGAACAAGTAACAGCGGTCTCACTCCCACCCGTGTCCATATAATTAAAGATGTGACGCACCAAAGATCAAGCATAGGCATAGTTAAGATGACAGATCAGAATAGAAGCAAAGCATTAGATGCAGCGTTATCCCAAATTGAAAAGCAATTTGGTAAAGGCTCAATTATGAAGTTGGGCGAGAACAAGACAATGGATGTAGAAACCATTTCTACGGGCTCGCTTGGGCTAGACGTTGCGCTTGGTGCTGGTGGATTGCCCCTAGGCCGTATTGTTGAGATTTACGGTCCTGAGTCATCGGGTAAAACAACGCTTACACTTGAAGTTATTGCTGAAGCTCAGCGTCAGGGCAAAACTTGTGCATTCGTTGATGCAGAACACGCACTTGACCCAATTTACGCAGAAAAGCTTGGTGTTAATATTGATGAGCTACTGGTTTCTCAGCCAGACACCGGTGAACAAGCGCTGGAGATTTGTGACATGCTGACACGCTCTGGTGCTGTAGACGTTATTGTTGTCGACTCTGTAGCAGCGTTAACACCACGGGCAGAGATTGAAGGCGATATCGGTGATTCACACGTTGGTCTTGCGGCGAGAATGATGTCGCAAAGCATGCGTAAAATTACAGGTAACTTGAAGCGCTCGAATACAATGATGATTTTCATCAACCAAATTCGTATGAAGATTGGTGTTATGTTCGGAAGCCCTGAAACAACGACAGGTGGTAATGCACTTAAGTTCTATGCGTCGGTACGTTTGGATATCAGAAGAATTGGTTCTGTTAAAGAGGGCGATGAAGTTGTTGGTAACGAGACTCGCGTAAAAGTTGTTAAAAATAAGATTGCTCCTCCTTTCAAGCAAGCCGAGTTTATCATCAAGTACGGTGAAGGTATTTCTAAGCATGGCGAATTGATTGATTTAGGTGTTAAGCACAAGCTCATTGATAAAGCAGGTGCTTGGTATAGCTACAACTCTGATCGCATTGGTCAGGGTAAAGCAAACAGCATGCAATTTTTGAAGAACAACCCTGAAGTTTCAAATGAAATTGAAGCAAAGTTAAGAGAATTGCTTTTGCCTAGTAAGGTTGCAGTAGATAATAGTGAAGACGTAAACGAAGAGTCGTAAGTACGAACTTTATCCAAACTGACTATTATCAATGAGATTCATTTAAAAACCCGCCTTTAAGCGGGTTTTTTGTTTGCCCAGCGAAGCTGGCAAACCCGTCAGGTTGAAAGAAACCTGAATCACCCTGACTGAGGGGAAGATAATCCGAATGGCAAGGGCGTTGTTGGCCAACGGCAGGGTCTGAAGGAAGCCATAGGAAGTTAGAGGTACACAACGCAAGTGAACCTGATTCGGCAAGACAGGAGGGTAAGCGTGCAAAATAGCGCGAAGCCCGATACTCAGTCAGTCCTGTTTTGTGTTTGAGGGTGGAATTTCTAACAGGGAGCCAGTGCAGTAACTGGGGAAGCCTGGCATTAGATCCAATCAAATGGTTGGACGTATCGTTCAAGGAGTGATCCAAGAATGTTGCGAGTGTGAGGTGGCATAACGTGGTTACCAGATAGAACCCGTAGTAGTGAGTAAGGCTAGGCCGATGAAAGCCAGTAATGGTGTGGAGGGTAAAACCAAGCCGACTATCAGCATTGTGTTTGATAGGATCTATTTTAGCCAAAAGCTTAAATGGATTGCGAAGGGGGGAAGCAGACTTTAAGACTCTGATGAGTTGTGAGTTTTTTTATCATTGATACACAAGCCGCCAGATCAGCGGGACAAGTCGAATCGGTGCGCTAGGAATAGTGATGTCTGGTGAGACAGGCCGTATATGGGAAGTAATTGTAGTCAAATTTGGTAGATTGCCTCAGTGCTAGAACGCCAAACCCTGCAATGAAAGTTACCACAATGTTAGAAAATGAACGATGTCCATAGGGCGCACGATACTAGATTGCAAATTAGCATTGTGTCACTTAGCAAGTGATATGAAGTATGCAGGAGCCGTATACGAGGCCCGTACGTACGGTTCTGTGAGATGTATGGACTCCCTTCCCTGAAAGGGGTACGGTCTTAATTGTCAAATTAGCCAAAGGGGTCCATACATGATTAAGAATACAATTATTGCAATTGACCTTGCAAAGCATTCCTTTCAGGTTTGCAAGTTCAACAGTGACGGAAAAATTGATTATAACAAAGCAATGAGTCGTAAAGCATTGATAGCACTTCTGGGAAACCATGTGTCAGCGTTAGTGGCAATGGAAGCCTGTGGTGGCTCGAATTACTGGGCGCGTTTAGCGAGGCGGCATGGTCATCAAGTAAAAATCATTCATCCTCGCGCAGTAAAAGGGCTGCAATTAAAGCAAAAAACAGATAAAAATGACGCCTACGCTATCGGTATTGCGGCTCAATTACCTCATATAAACTCTTGTGGCATCATGGAGGAAGATGAACAGGGTCTTCAGGCCCTGGAGCGGGTGCGAATGCTGCAGTTGGAGCAAAGGACGGCGTTGGCAAACCAGATACGAGGACTGTTGACGGAATTCGGGATTGTGATAGCAAAGGGGTTAAATCATTTAGTCACTGCGCTGCCTGACATTTTAGAAGATGCAGAAAACGGCTTGCCGATGAATTATCGTCAGGCTTTGGCTGCGCAGTCACAAATGTTACAACTCTATACGACTCAAATAGAAAGTTATGACAGGCTCATAGCAGAACACACGCGGCATAATCCTGTTTGCCAGAAATTAAGTAAACTCGAAGGCGTAGGCCCTTTGATTGCTTTGGGGTTAACCGTTCGATTGGGAAATGCGACAGAGTTCAATACAGGCCGGGATGCATCAGCATGCATAGGTTTGACACCGAAGCAGCATTCGACCGGCGGTAAAGAGCGATTGGGACATATTTCTAAAAACTGTGCAGATAAAAGATTGCGAAGTTTGCTCTATCAGGGAGCAATGTCGGTAGTGAATAAAGCAGTATCCAGAGAGCCTAAGACTGTGAAAGAGCAGTGGCTGAAGGCGTTAGTTGACCGAAGGGGAAAGAAGGTTGCTGCCATCGCGTTAGCAAATAAAACGGTGAGAACCGCTGTTGCTCTAATAAAGAATAATGACGATTACAATCCGATACTGTTAGCAGCCTAAGAGTTAGTAAATCAACAAATTGCGAAAATAAATGGTAAGACCAACCAGCAGAATTCAGCCAGTCCTCTCAAGTGACTAAACACTGTGTGTGAGAATTGAACTGTTGGTGCGTATACATCGAAGGGCAGGAGTAGCTCTCCATTTAAAGCCCGTATATAAGAGCGCATCTACTACTAATTTTTCAAAAGATGTTGATTACTTCAGGGAGTCCATATAAGAGGGATGAGGCGCAAGCCTCACCCTACTCGATATGGCCAGTAAACGAAAAACGGCTTTCAGATAACACATTTGCTAACACTTATTATTGGTAGTTATCTTGCGTGAGCTAAAAATTAAATGAATTCTGTAATTAAGAATAAAAAACAAAGACTATAGATTTGTAGAGGCGGCAGTTTTACTGTTTAGTATAAGTAGTTGCCATCGCTATAAAAGTAATAAAACGAGTTCGTATTACATCAAAATAGAAATCTGTGAGTCGACATTTCGATAAGCATAGTTGAAGAAAATAATAATAAACGAGGAGAGGGACGCATCCATGATTGAAATAACTGGTCTCGCTAAACGTTTTGAGGTGGAAAACCCCAAAAAGCTTAGCGAGCAAGAGAAAAAAGACCCACGCTTAAAAGGACGCTACTTCCAGTCTGTAAGAGATGTATCATTTGCCTGTCAAAGCGGTGAGGTACTCGGACTGCTAGGGCCTAACGGCGCAGGAAAAACAACCACACTTCGCATGCTGTCTACAGCGCTACGCCCTGATAGCGGAAGCGTGACGATAGACGGTCAAGACGTATTGGCAAATCCAAATGTTGCACGAAAGAAAATCGGCTTTTTATCAAGCTCTACTGGTCTGTACGGCAGATTAACAGGTCGTGAAAATATCAGCTATTTTGGTGAGTTGCATGGTTTGTCGAAAAGTACCATTAACGCGCGTATAGAAGAAATGGCTGATTTGCTCGATATGCAGAGCTTTTTGGAAAGACGCGCTGAGAATTTCTCATCAGGTATGAAGCAAAAAGTATCCATTGCACGTGCTGTTATTCACGAGCCCTCGCTTGTAGTACTTGATGAGCCCACTACCGGCCTGGACATTATGGCGACCAGTACCGTTATGGAGTTTATTCAACGATTGAAAGATAAGGGAACACCGGTGATCTTCTCCACCCATCACTTAGATGAGGTGCAAGCTCTGTGTGACAAGGTCACCGTCATCAATCAGGGCGAAACTGTATTTAATGACTCACTTGCTGCGTTCAGCGCACTGTCTGATGGGCAAATGCATAAGAGTTTCCTTAAAACACTGTCAACAGAATCACAGGAGAAGAGCAATGTGGTTAATCTTTAAGAAGGAATTTAAAGAGTTATTGCGGGATAAAAAAACCATTATCTTTATGATTCTGTTACCGCTTTTACTGTTCCCTGCTATTTTCGGCGTAGGCATTTTCTTTATGAGTAACGCCGCTGAAAAAGCGGAAAATGAAATTCTAAAATATGCCATCGTTGGTGAAGCATATGCGCCTGACATTGTAGAATCTTTTGCTGAGGCGTCTGAAAAGTTTGAATTGGTAAGTGTTGACGGTGCTTTTGAGAGCGAGAGTGATTATGCCAAGTTTATCAAAAACGAAACTTTAGACTTTGTGTTAGTAATACCTGACACTTTTGATGCAGATATTTTGGCATCGGGACAGCATAAAATTGGGCTTTATTTAAATGATGCAGGGCTTAACAAAGTCTATGGGCGAGTAGCCGAAATCATTGACGTTTATATGGACGAATTTCAGCTAGCGGCATTTACCGAGCTGGGGTTAAATGAAGCGCAACAAGAAGCTTTGCTAAAACCTATTTCGATAGAAAAGCAAAACGTAGCTGATGATAGAGAGGTTTGGGGCGAGCGTATTGGCGGCTTCTTACCTTACTTCATTTTTATCTTGTGCTTACAGGGGGCTATGGCACCCGCTGCTGATTTGGGTGCAGGGGAAAAGGAAAGAGGTACGCTGGAAACACTGCTTATTTCACCAATGGACAGGTACAAACTGGTACTTGGCAAGTTCTTTACGGTAAGCGCCGCGGGTATCATTACTGCTCTCATCACCGTATCTTCCATGGCTATTTGGGGTATTGTTTTATCTCAGGGCATGGCAATTGAATTTGTTGTTGAAGTTATGTCGATGATAGGCATAGTCGATTTTGTACTTATCTTTCTTATGCTCGTGCCGATTGTTGCTGTGTTTGCCGCGATCCTACTCTCACTATCGATATATGCACGCTCGTTTAAAGAGGCGCAAAGTTACATGGGGTCTTTAATCATGGTCGTGATCTTCCCCGTGCTAATTGCCATGATGCCGGGCGTTGAGTTAAAAGGAGCATGGGTTTGGGTGCCCCTGACTAATGTTGCACTTGCTATGAAGGAGCTGTTCAAAGGAACGATGGACTACTTCGCATTGTTTGGCATTTTTACCTCTACCGCAGTCATCGCTATTGGATTAATAATGTTTTGTATTCATTGGTTTAATAAAGAGAAAGTACTGTTTAGGTAATAGCAGGTAATTGAGAAAGTTAACGAAGTGAAATCACGTTAAAGAAAAAGACGCCACGTGTTGTTTTAGAGATTTGTTATAAACACATTGTGGCGTTTTTGTTTGTACTGTTTAAACCTCAAAATCAATTCTCTTGATTATACTTTCCCAACCAGGAGGAATTTTCCCCTGTAACACGTAAGAATAGGCAAGAAGTTCGGCGATAACATAGTACAAGGATTCTGGTATATCTTGACCTACATCCAATGTAGCCAGCACTTCGCTAAGATAGGGATCTTCATGTATGAGTATGCCTGTCTCTTCAGCCATAGCAATTATCGCTTCGGCTAAGTCGCCATAGCCCTTTGCTACCACTTTTGGGGTGTTTTTCTTGTCTCCGCCTTCATATTTGAGACCAATTGCCCGCTTAGCTTTGTTCTGTTTGTCAGTACTCATACTGTCTTCTCGCAATTAGCACTCATACTCTAGTCTCAAAAATTTGATGAGGACGGCTATTGAGGGTATCTGGAATATGCCCGCGCTGAAAACTACTCTTTTCTACTTGTAATCCAAGTTCCTCCAAGCGTTTAGTGAGGTAAGGCAATGTGTCGGCAACTCTTGCCAAGATAACTTCATTTGAGGCATATAAGTCGAGGGTAATTGTCTCTTTGTCTATTTTTGACTTGGCAAGTACTTGTCCAACAGTGCCTATATCCAACTTCATGGTAACGTTCCACAGAGACTGCTGCCCTTTACTCTCTTGTTGTTCATGCTGCTTTTTAGGCTCGCGCTGAATGAGAAGCTCTGGTGGCGTATTATGTTGGGTGAGCGAGGGGAGTACATAGTAAAAACTATCTTGGCCTTGAATACGCGCGTCGGCTTGTGTCAATTTACTTTGCTGATGATTTGCCAATAACGTTTTGAGCTGGCTGAGAATTTGCTGACGACTGTCTAATTGATGCAAATCTTGACTTACTTTGCTTGGCTGTGAGTTTCCACCCACACTTGCCAACGTTTTAGAAACGATTGAATCAGGTGCATCGAGCTGTGCTTTTAAGCTGGGTTGTCGTTGCAATGCCCTGCCAGCTAACGCAAGTTGCACCAGTGCAACAAGTCCTTGCACAAAGCTCGATACCGCAACCGGTGAAGCTAGTGTCGACGGCGTTGCCAAAAGTGCAGGGCTGCTTAATAAGTTTTGTATCCGTTGCGGCAGCGTTGACTCCGGTGTTGATACAACATTCGGTGCTTTGCTCTTTCCGCTATCGTCTATCGCTTTTGTTCCTGTACCTACTTGAGTATTTGCTTCTTCTTTTAGACCATTTAGGCGTTCAGCCCCTGTTGTTTGCTGTTTACTATTTGTATTTGAAAGTTGCTGTAAAAGGTTGTTTATCAGACTTACTGAAGCATTTTTTGCCTCAGATTTCAGTAATTGCGCAATGCTGCCTAAAGATGCCTTTCCACCATCAACTTCCTTATTCACAGAAATAGGTTTCTCGGCTTCGCTACTCGGGTAATTTGTTGAGGTTTGTAAAAGGTTTTGTTTTTGTTCTGCTTGATGCAGTTTAGATAATGCAGTGGGAGCAGTACCTACATCAAGACCTTTTATGTGCTGTATTAATCTTGATATTGCCGCAGACGGTGATTGTTTGTCCGCTATTGAAGCTTCAACTTGAGTATTGGATAACGAGTTCGGATTGCCCTCAACAATGGAAATAAGCGAGGCTAATGCGGTGGTTGTATTTCCAGTTTGATTGAGGAGTACCCTGGAAAGTGCTTGAATAGCCTTATGCACCTCACTACTTTTGAGTACTTCTGGCGACGCTTTGAGTACTTCTGGCGATGCTTTGAGATTGTCTAACTGTATTTTGCTGGGCGAAGTATATTGAAAGGAGGCATCTTGAGAAGCGGCAGTGCTACCGCTGTTATTTGCCTTGAACGATTCCGAGCCTATAAGTTGCGACACTGGAAGCTTCTTTATCTCAATATTGCGTATTTGTTCTTTTGCTAGAGGGGGCGTTTAAAGTGCGCTTTCCGGCATGGTAAATGTAGTTACCACATTGTTCCTAGCCGTATGTACAGTAAGCGTAGCGTTTGAACTGTTTTTAGCAGACAAAGATAACAAGCTAACCGTTTTTAATGCGTTGTTTCCCGCATCCAAAGGTGTGGGCATAAAAGCCTTTAATGCCGAGGGCGTCCTATCGTTTTGCGATATAGCCACAGCGCCCTGTTTGAGGGCGCTCTCAATGAATTGGCTTTGCATTTTTATATCTACATTTCCCAGTGATATGCCTTTTCCATTCTGCCCGCTAAGACCTGGCTGATTGGAAGATAGGCTTAGAGAAATATTACCGCTTTGCGTGCGACTCATGGCTAATGTCACGTTTTTACCGACAAGGCTTTGAAATGAGGATAATAACTTTGTCTAACTGCGTCGTTGGGAATTTAAGTGGCTTTTCACCATTTACATTGAGCGAGATTTCTTTGTTGGTTACCGCAAACACCTGTGCTTTCAGTGATACAGCTGTGCCGTCCACGTTCTTTAAAGTCTCGGCAATGGCTTTGAAAAGTTGGCCTTGTTTATCAAATGGAATATTAATTTCTTGCGAAACAATGCCTGTTGAAGTTAAGGCTGCTTGTATCGATCGGGTTTGCGCTGAGTTAGCTTGAGCAGAACTAGTTTGAACCGAGCCCAGAGAAAGTAACTGAATTTGCTGTGACGATTGAAAAGATAGCCCGTTTGGTAAGCGTATGTTTGCACTTAATTGAGGTGAATTAATGGCAAGAATATTTTCAGGTAGTTTAGCAATCATTACTTTAGCCGCGTTATCTAGAGCAGCCGCTTGCGTAAGCGTTTTACTTTGCGCAGGATTCAACACTGCACTTGGTGCTGTGCTAGTGGTCCTATTCTGAACCTCGTTTGGCGAAGCGCTCCGTGTAGCATCTTGCACAGAAGCTTTCGAGGCGCTTTGCATAATGTTGGCAAGGATGTTGGAGAGTTGCTGCGTCATAGTTGAACTATCGGCCTAAAGGTCGTTTTCCTTAATGATATTAAAGCAGGCCTTTAGTTTTTTAGATATCTTTTGCGATGAGTTTAGTGATGATTTTAGCTATGACTTTAGCCATGTATTTATCCATCTATACATCCACCTCACGCCCTAGTTATATCTGTTCACTTTTATCCGCCTAAATGCACAGGTGAAACCTATATTTAGTGGGCTAAGAGCTTAATTTTTTATTAGAAATACCTTTGAAGTAAATCATATTTAATTGATATTCGCGACTGCGAAAAAGTCATCCTGTGATAAACTATGGCCATTTTTTATTAGAAATACCTTTGAAGTAAATCATATTTAATTGATATTCGCGACTGCGAAAAAGTCATCCTGTGATAAACTATGGCCATTTTTTAAAGACCTATTTTGTGACTAAGGCTGGCTTAGTAGTGCTAGAAGCATGTGAAATAACTTGCATCAAAAGAGATAGAACCTTGTTCGAGGGTATTTCTTTGTCGGTAGATGCCGGAGATCTTCTTTACTTGCGAGGGCCAAATGGCGCGGGTAAGACAAGTTTGCTGCGAATTTTAACAGGACTGAGTGCACCTGACTCGGGGACTGTACGATTTAATTCTGTAGACATTGCCGTAAATGCATCTGCGTATTTGTCAAACTTGGTGTATTTAGGCCACAAAAGCGGTACAAACGGCAGCCTGTCTGCCATAGATAATTTGAAGTTCTGGCTTGCGCAACACAGTACTAATGTGAATGACGATGCACTTTATGAAACGTTAGCGCGCATAGGGTTGGTAGGGCTTGAAGATGTTCCTGTGCGTTATCTATCAGCAGGACAGCAACGTCGAGTTGCACTCTCTCGATTGTGGTTAAAAAAAGCGAGTGTGTGGGTTCTGGATGAGCCTTTTACTGCCCTCGATACAAAAGGCGTAGCACTACTTGAACAATTTATGAAACATCATGTTGAAAACGGTGGGGTTGTTATAACGACCTCTCACCAAGCTTTGTCTGAAGAAGCGGGCAGGTACAGAGTATTCGATTTGGAGTATCGATTTTAATGTCGTTATACCAAGGCATTTTTGTCAGAGATATGCACATAGCGTTTAAGCAAAAAGCGGAGCTGGTTCAGCCGATCATGTTTTTGCTGATGGTAGTTACTTTGTTTCCACTAGGGGTTAGCCCATCGCCAGATACGTTGCAGAGGATTGGTGCTGGAGTACTGTGGATTGCTGCGATTTTGTCTTCGCTCATGGCAATGGAGCGTATGTTTCGCGATGATTTTCAAGATGGCACCATGGAGCAATACGTGCTTTCTGGTATGTCTTTGGCTGGCATCAGCGCAGTGAAAGTATGTGCACACTGGTTAGTGAGCTTTGTTCCTATGCTTGTGCTCTCACCTCTATTGGCGATGTTTTTAAATTTAACATTTGATATGTATGTGGCGCTTATTATTACTTTGTTACTAGGCACGCCTTTGCTGTCATTTATTGGCGCCATTGCGGTTGGTTTAACAGTAGGACTGCAGAAAGGTGGGGTATTGTTGGCTCTGTTGCTAATTCCCGTTTTTATTCCGTTACTAATTTTTGCCACATCTGCTGTGGAATCTGCCGCACTGCAATTACCTTATTACCCGCAAATTGCTATTATTGCCGCCATGCTATTGCTCTCTGCTGCAATAGCGCCTTTTGCGATAGCGTATTCTTTAAAAGTGAGTCAAAACTGATGTGGAAGTGGTTACATCCTTACGCAAAAACTGAGCGAGCTTATCAGCTTTGCATAACGTTACAGCCTTGGTTTTGGGCTGGTGCGTGTATTTGTCTTGTTGTTGGAACTGTATGGGGGCTTGCTTTCGCTCCGCAAGACTATCAGCAGGGTGATTCCTTTCGTATTATTTATATCCACGTGCCAAGCGCTATTTTGTCCATGGGCACGTATGTAGCTATGGCGGTGGCCGCGCTCGTAGGTATGGTATGGCAGTGGCGTACCGCATATATGACTATGATAGCCATAGCCCCTATTGGCGCTGTAATGACGTTTGTCGCACTTTTTACTGGAGCTGCATGGGGTAAACCTATGTGGGGCGCTTGGTGGGTGTGGGACGCTCGATTGACTTCTGAACTAATTTTATTGTTTTTGTATATTGGCGTAATTGCTTTGTATGGCGCTTTTGAGGACAAACAGCAGGCTGGCAAGGCCGCAGGTGTCATGGCGTTGGTGGGCGTTGTCAATATCCCTATTATTCATTATTCCGTTGAATGGTGGAATACGCTTCACCAGGGAGCGACGATAAGTAAATTTGATAACCCATCCATAGCACCGGAAATGCTTTGGCCGCTACTTATTAACTTATTGGGCTTTGCTCTTTTTATAGGTGCAGTAACAACAATTCGATTACGCAATGAAATTGTACTGCGAGAACTACACCGTCCTTGGGTACAAGCGCTCGCTCAACAGCGATTAGAAAAGGAGGCTTAAAAATGCAGTTTGACTCCTTTGCTAGCTTTATCGCCATGGGCGGCTACGCGTTTTACGTTTGGATATCGTTTTTTATTACCTTTGGAGCTATGGCCGTGATTGCGGTGCAAAGCTACCTCAAACAAAAAACACTGCTTAGAACAGTGATCAAAGAGCGAGATCGCAGAGCGCGTATTCAAAGAGCGCATAAAAGCGCGCAGAATAAAATCGACTAAGTCAGTAGCGTCGACGAGACGCGGATTGTGATTAATATTTTTCCATTTTCTATATATCGAAGTGAGATAGTTGAATGAACCCAAGACGTAAGCAGCGTTTAGCTGTAGTCGCTACAATCGGCCTTTTAGTTGCCAGTGCAATTGGGCTGATGCTTTACGCATTGAATGACAGTATCGACCTGTTTTACACACCAAGCGAAATCATTGAGGGTAAAAACGGACAAAAACCACAGGTAGGTCAGCGCCTACGGATAGGCGGAATGGTAGTGCCAGGTAGCGTAAGTCGCGATCCTGAAAGCCTTGCCGTAAGTTTCGATTTGGTAGATACAGGGCCAACTGTTACGGTGACATTTACAGGAATTTTGCCGGATCTGTTTCGTGAGGGGCAGGGAATTGTTGCTACAGGTGTACTCACTGAAAAAAGACAGATTAACGCCCAAGAAGTCCTCGCTAAACACGATGAAGAATATATGCCGCCGGAATTGGCTGAAAAAATGAAAGGGATTAAACACGTTAAGCCAACTGAGAACTTAGGCTATAACTCGGCGACCAATGAGGCTAGCAGTTCGGCAGGTAAAAACGGAGGGCTGTATTAATGATCCCTGAAATTGGTAACATTGCCCTGACATTAGCCTTAGTACTGTCTATTTTATTGGCTGTATATCCGTTATGGGGAGCTCATCGTCAACATGAAACTCTTATGGCAACAGCGAAACCTTTGGCCATCGGGCTCTTCGTTTTTACACTTATTGCCTATGTGTGTTTAACGTACGCATTTGTTACCGATGACTTCAGCGTGGCCTACGTTGCACAGCATTCAAACAGCAAGCTGCCTATATATTACAAAATTACCGCTGTGTGGGGCGGCCATGAAGGCTCATTTTTATTATGGGTGCTAATGCTTTCTTTATGGACGGTAGCTGTAGCCATTTTTAGCCGAGGGATCCCTTTGGCGATGGTCGCACGAGTTCTTTCTGTGCTGGGAATGATCGGCATTGGGTTTTATTTGTTTATGCTGCTGACATCAAATCCCTTTGACAGCATGCTGCCATTTTTCCCTGTTGATGGGCGGGATTTGAATCCGCTGCTGCAAGACTTTGGCATGATCATTCACCCTCCAATGCTTTACATGGGCTACGTTGGGTTTTCGGTGGCGTTTGCATTTGCTATATCAGCGCTAATATCAGGGCAGTTAGATTCAACCTGGGCCAGGTGGTCTCGGCCATGGGTTATCGCGGCTTGGGCATTTCTTACCGTAGGTATTGCCCTTGGTAGCTGGTGGGCCTATTACGAACTTGGCTGGGGAGGCTGGTGGTTTTGGGACCCGGTAGAAAATGCCTCATTCATGCCTTGGCTGGTAGGAACGGCACTAATGCATTCTCTTGCTGTAACTGAAAAGCGAAAAGCATTTAAATCATGGACAGTGTTGCTCGCGATAGCAGCTTTTAGCATGAGTTTACTGGGAACCTTCTTAGTGCGTTCTGGGGTGATTGTATCGGTGCATTCTTTTGCCAGCGATCCTACTCGAGGCCTATTTATCTTGGGGATCCTTATTGTGCTCAGTGGCTTTGGCTTATTACTGTATGCCATGCGAGCTGCGTCACTTAAAAGTCCGGGCCGATACCAAGCGTTTTCGCGCGAAGTATTGCTCATGGGGAACAATGTCTTCTTGTGCGCCGCTACCCTTGTTGTGCTGCTAGGGACATTATTTCCTCTAGTTCACAAAGAGTTAGGTTTAGGTAGCATTTCCGTTGGAGCGCCGTTTTTCAACCAAATGTTTACACTTCTGATTGTACCTTTTGTACTTATGCTTGGCCTTGGGCCATTAACTCGATGGAAGCATCAAAAGGCAGGTGATTTAAAGAAACAGCTTCTCATTTCATCAGGTATTGCGTTAAGCGCTGGCGTGCTTGTGAATTTTGCCTATGACACGCCAACCTATATGGGCGTGCTCGGAATGGTGCTGGTATTTTGGATATTGGTTATGACAGTGCAAGAGGTTATTCAAAGGGTGTCGTCTATGCCCAATGAGAGTGGCACACTTCACTCACTTAAGAAATTAACACCCAGCCACTGGGGCATGGTGTTAGGCCATGTTGGCTTTGCTATTTCTATTATTGGTATAACGCTTGTCTCTAATTATGAGCTAGAGCGGGATATCAGGATGGACGTGGGTGAAACAGTAAGTTTAGGTGATTACGACTTCACCTTTACTGATGTTAAGCGCGCGGATGGTCCAAACTACAATGCCGATGCAGGGGTTTTTGACGTTTATAAGGATGGCGAAAAAGTGGTAAGGCTAGAGCCAGAGAAACGACTTTATACCGTTCAGCGTATGCCAATGACGGAAGCAGCAATTCATTCTACGATAACACGAGATGTGTTTATCGCTATGGGAGAACCTCTTGATAATGGTGCCTGGGCAATTCGAATTTACATCAAGCCTTTTGTTGTCTGGCTATGGGCAGGCGCGGTCGTGATGGCGTTAGGTGGTGTTTTTTCTATTAGCGATAAACGCTATAGGATCGCAAAAGTGCAAAAGGTTAAAAACGCGCTGAAAAATGTAAAAGTGTCTAGTGCGGGTACTTCGCACTCATCGGCATCTTCACACAACGCTGCTACTAATACGCCTGCTAATGAGAAAAGTGGTGGACCTTTATGAAAAATGCCCGTTTAGTTGTAATACCTCTCGTACTTTTTTTGCTTTTGGCTGTGTTTCTATTCAAAGGATTATTCTCAGATCCAAGAGAGCTTGATTCACAAGTACAAGACAAAATGCTGCCTGAGTTTTCGTTACCGGATTTGATGCAGCCTGATGTTATCTACACTCCCGATAGTCTTAAAGGTAAGGTGACGCTGTTAAATGTATGGGGCGTTTGGTGCGTTACGTGTGCCGTGGAGATGCCTTATCTTACTCAATTAAAAAATGAGCAGGGTGTTCACATAGTAGGGTTGTATTTCGATCAAGATTTAGACCCCGACTTTGGAACTAAAACTTTAAATCGTGTTCAACAAGAAGTCACATCGATGTTGAGTCGCTATGGTAACCCCTATGCATTTAATATATTTGATGTTTATCGTGATACCTCATTGGATTTAGGCGTAACAGGGGCGCCTGAGCACTTTGTTATCGATACAAATGGAGTAATTCGCATGCATTATATCGGCGATATAAATGAACGCGTTTGGCGCAACAAAGTGGGGCCGCTTTACAATAAATTGGTCGCTGAAGCGTCTACTGCTGGGCTTAAAACGGGCACTGAAAAAAGTGCAAGCGCCGATAATGGCATTGATGCCTCTTTGAATAGCACAAGGGATGCGGTGAAATAATGAAGCACTTTTTTATCACGGCGCTAAAAATCATCGCGGTGGGAGTTTTTTTACTCACTGGAAAAGCTTACTCAGCACAGGACAATTTTTCCTTCGATACGCCAGAGCAGCGCGCTGTTTTTCTTGAGCTCACCGCAGAGCTTCGTTGCCCAATGTGTCAAAACCAAAATATTGCTGATAGCGACGCCATGATTGCACACGATATGCGGCGCAAAGTGTATAGCCTTCTAAAGCAGGGTAAGACTGAAGCTGAGGTCATTGATTATATGAAGGCGCGGTATGGTGATTTCGTTCATTATCAGCCCCCCGTTACTATTGCTACCCTATGGTTGTGGGCAATTCCAGTACTTTTTGTGTTTATAGCCATGATATTTATTGTTAAGCGAAAATCAAATCAACCGCCACAAGATATGGCAGCAAAATTAGCGAAAGCCGATGAAATGTTGGAGCAAGATAAAGAATGAGTTGGGCTGAGTTTTATTTAATAGTTTCTGGGCTGATTACGCTTGTTCTTTTAATTGTTGCCTTTCCATTTTTACGCAACAAAAAACACGCAAAGCAAGATAGCTTAAGTAATACGCAAATTATTAGGCAACGCCTTGTTGAACTGGAGCGGGAAGTTAAAGAAGGGCTAATAAGCGAAATAGATAAGCGCCAAGCAGTTGATGAACTCAAAGTAGCGCTAGTCGACGAAAGCGCATTTGAATCGAAAAAAACAGGAACGGCCCCTCTTGTATTGTTAGTGGGTGGTGTTATTGCGCTTATTTGCGGTGGTATTGTCTACTCTCAAGTTAATCAAATGTCGCAAGTAAAGCGCTCTACAGATGCCATTGCTGCTCTTCCTCAACTAAGCGAGCAGTTGGCTACTGGCAATGCCAACAACCTGACTCAACAAGATATTGCTGATTTAGCATTAGCTATTCGTCAGCGGCTTCGTGAAGACCCTCAGGACGATACAGGGTGGATGTATTTGGGAAGACTTCTGCTCAGTATTGGTCAAGAAGTACAGGCAATTGAAGCTATCGATAAAGCGACCAAGCTGGCTCCTAAAAATAGCGCACACAAAGTCACACTCGCACAGGCGCTTATGACGACTGGAGATGTGAATAATCTTCAACGGGCGCAGTCTATACTCAGCGGCCTACTAGCAAATACCCCCGGTAATGATAATTTAGCATTAATGATGGCGGTAGTATCAGCTCAAGTAGGTGATGTGGAACAAACCAAGCGTTATTACGAGCAGGTAAAAGATAAGCTTCCTGCCGATAGCGACATGACGAAGCGATTGACATCACGCATAGACGAACTAGAGGGGCGTGCAAACGAAGTTGCCAAACTGAGTGATGCCAGTTCAAACTCTGAAGCTACTGCTGCATCTGAACAGGTAAGCGAGACCGGCTTCTTAATTAACATCGAACTATCTGAGGCGGCAAAGCAAGCAGCTCCAAAGGAAGGTTTTCTTATTGTATTTGCTCAGGATGCTTTATCTGAAAATAGAATGCCCGCTGCCGTAGTGAAAATGCCGATAGGCACACTGCCTACATCAGTTACTTTGACCAATAAAAATGCAATGATGCCTCAATACAATATTACTTCTCTCTCACAGGTCAATGTTACCGCAAGACTCTCTATCGATGGCGATGTGTCTGTCTCAGAAGGCGAGTGGCAGGGTAGTGCATCAGCGCAGGTATTAGAAGGGCAGACGCCTGAGTTAACAGTTATCATAAATAAGGAATTGTAGTAATGGATATAACCAGATATCTGGTGGCTGGCGCTTTTGTTGTTAGTAGCCTTCTAAGCGGATGTGCATCTAATAATGCGTCAGAACAGACATCTCAAGTAGCATCAAACAGCGCTGCAATAGATTCATCAGACCCTCGCGACCCGTTGGAGCCGATAAACCGTTTAATGTGGGACTTTAATTGGGAAGTTCTTGATGCCTATTTTGTGCGTCCTTTGACTGTTGGCTATGTAACCGTCATGCCTCAGTTTGCGAGAACTGGATTGCTGAATGCCTCAAGGAACTTACAAGAGCCTGCTAACTTTATGAACAATGTATTGCAAGGGAAGGTAGACGACGGTTTAGATAGCATAGCCCGTTTTTTATTAAACTCTACCATTGGCTTGTTTGGTACTATCGACGTCGCAACAGACATCGGCATAGCGCGAAAAGATGAGGAGTTTGGAGAAACCTTAGGAACATGGGGCGTAGAAACAGGTCCATTTGCCATGCTGCCTGTGTTAGGCCCCAACGATCCGAGAAGTTTTGCCGGTCAATTTGTTGATGGCACGGTTTATCCTATGGCGGTTATCGCTAGCAACTTTTTTATCGCTCGCTATGTGGTTTCTCTAGTTGAGACTCGTGCTCAATTAATGGACCAAGAGGCTCAACTTGAGCAATCTGTAGATGACTATGCTTTCGTTAAAAACGCTTATTTTGAAAACTTAGCGTTTCGCGTAACCGATGGTAAAAGTGGCGATAAAGCCATTGATGAACAGCAGCTTGATGATTTTGCTGACTTCGAGGCCATGTTAGAAGACTCCAGCTTTGAAGACTTTGATTATGAAGAAGAACAAAGCGACGAGCCCGAAGATGATAAAGAGATTAAGAAAGATAAAAATCCAAAGGATGACAAAAGCCAATCTTCAGATAATGATCAAATTGAGTACTGATAAATGAGGTCAAAGCTTTAGTGTTTTGACGCCTCTTTGCTAAAAACGCCGAGAGAAAAAACGCAGAGAGAAAAAATGTAGAGAGAAAAAACGTAATAGTTAATGAAAAAAACCATGCGAGAGCATGGTTTTTTCAACATTTAGCGAAAGCTAACTCAGTCCTTAGGATAACCCATGGGGTTTTGAGACTGCCAATTCCATGTATCGGCACACATATCTTCTAATCCTTTTTCAGCGTGCCAGTTAAGCTCTTTGGCAGCTTTAGTAGGGTCTGCATAGCACGCGGCAACATCTCCGCTGCGTCTTGGTGCAATTTTGTAAGAAACGGTTTTACCAGACCCTTTTTCAAAGGCGGCTATCATTTCAAGCACTGAATAACCCTGGCCTGTACCTAAATTGTATTTATCTAAGCCCATGTTTAGCGATAAGCGGTCAAGAGCTTTTAAATGACCATTGGCCAAATCAACAACATGGATATAATCTCTCACACCGGTGCCATCTTTGGTGTCATAGTCATCGCCGAACACGCTTAACTGCTGAAGTTTGCCCGTTGCTACTTGCGATATGTAAGGCATTAAATTGTTAGGAATACCATTAGGATCCTCTCCAATCTGCCCTGATTTGTGCGCACCTACGGGGTTGAAGTAGCGCAGTAATACGATATTCCATTCGTTATCTGAGCTATACAGGTCGCTGAGCATGTGCTCAACCATAAGTTTTGACATACCGTAGGGGTTAGTTGGATGCCCTGTGGACATATGCTCGCTTAGAGGCAAAGAAGCGGGATCTCCGTATACGGTAGCAGAAGAACTAAATACTATATTCTTAACACCATGTTTTTGCATGGCTTTACACAAAGTGAGCGTGCCATAAACATTATTTTCATAATAAGACAGTGGTTTGGCTACAGACTCTCCAACAGCCTTTAAACCAGCAAAGTGTATGACGGCAAAAATACTGTGCTCGCTGAAAATATCATCTAAAACTGCTGTGTCGCGAATATCGCCTTGCACGAAAGTTACTGACTTCCCGGTAAGCCCCTCAACACGTCTAAGTGACTCGGGGCTGGCGTTACACAGGTTGTCGAGTACAACAACAGAATAATCTTGTTCGAGCAACTGTAAAACGGTGTGGCTACCAATGTAACCTGCACCGCCCGTGACTAAGATGGTTTTCATTCATTCTCCTTGTTTGAAGGTTGCGCTATGTATTTAGCACATAAGGAATACTGTATAGGTTTTATGACCAGTGGATAAAATAAAAATACCACAAATGCCCACAGTAGCGACGTCCAATTTGTTGCTGTTTGAAGGATAAATGCAAATACCGGTACTATGACGAGTAATTTTAGAACATTGAGCAGTGTTTTTTCAGGAACAGAAAGTCGCTTAGAGGCTTGCTCGAGCAAACGTGCTCGTTCAGCTAAAGGTAAACCTTTCAATGCTGGGATGTTGCGTGTAGAAAAATAAAACGTCATTACGTACTCTCAGTAAAAATTTACTTTCAATAAAAAACCGCCGAAACACAACTGTTACGGCGGTTATTGTAGGGCAATCTTTAGGTAGTTAAAACAGCGTTAGCATAAAACTGTTTTAACCCAAAGTTCTGCTAACCTAAGGTTATGTAACCAAAACCAAGCCTAGTCTTAAACTTCGGCTTTATTTTCAATGCCCGCTTTCTCCCAAAAGCGTGACTTAACGCTTAGAAGCGCAATGACAATCCCTACTGCAATGCTAAACAAGGCGATTTGTAAGTAGAGGTTAGGCATTTCTTGGACATTTTCCGGATCGAAATTACCAGAAAGAAGACCCGCAATGATGTTACCAATTGAATAGGTAAGTACGAATACACCCATCATTTGTCCTGCAAATCGCTTAGGCGAGAGCTTGCTTACCGCGCTTAATGCCACGGGGCTTAAGCATAGCTCGCCTACTGTATGTAGAAAGTAGGTTGTTACCAACCACATAGGCGCTACTTTGAGACCTTGTGCTGCATACTGCGATGCCATAAACATAACTAAGAAGCCTGAAGCCATAATAATGATACCCACGGCACATTTGATGGTGTAAGACGGGTCAATCATACGCTTGGCAAGGTTGATCCAAAGCGCGGCAAAAAATGGCGATAGTATGATGATAAATAATGAATTTGATAGCTGGAACCAAACCGTAGGTATGGCAGACATACCAAACCAAGAGGTAAGGAACGAACCATCACTCAACGCACGATCGGTATAATTTTGGGCAAATAAATTAAGCGAAGAGCCTGCTTGTTCAAAACCAGACCAAAAGCACGCTGAGGCAACACAAACAAGGAAAAGAGCCCACATGCGTCTTTTTTCGTTCTCTGATAGTTCACCTTTAAAATAAATAAAGCCGAAGTATAAAAAGAATATAGCGGTGAAAAATATTGCGACTTTTTGTGCAAGGGCAACGGGCTCAATAATTATAGTTCCCATATGAGCCATAATGATTACAGCAATGGCAGCTGCAACAACCACAAGCACGCCTGTCCAAGCGCGCTTTCTCGCTACGCCTTGATAGGCATTTGCAGGTGCAACTGATTCTGCAGAAAGTGTGCGATTTGAGAAATAATATTGAATAAGGCCAATCGCCATACCTACGGCGGCAGCACCGAAGGCGTAGTGCCATCCCCAGTTTTCTTGAAGATAACCGGTAACGAGATAGGCAATTAAAGAACCGATGTTAATACCCATATAATAAAGGGCATAGCCACTGTCGCGACGACCATCGTTTTCACCATATTGCTGCCCAACCATGGCAGAAATATTAGGCTTTAATAGCCCAGTACCTGATGCCACTAAGATAAGACCAACGAAGAATAGGTTCTGTAAATCAATAGCAAGTACAACATGCCCTGCAAAGATAATTAGGCCGCCGTACCATACAGCTTGCTTACCGCCGATAAGTCTGTCAGCTAACCAACCACCGGGTAATCCAAGAAAGTAAACGGCACCGGTATATAAGCCATAAATAGCACCTGCTGTCGCTACGGTGAACCCAAGCCCCTGGGTTTGAAGACTTGCGGTCATAAATAGTACGAGCAGAGCACGCATACCGTAGTAACTCATGCGTTCCCACATTTCAGTGAAGAATAGCGTTCTCAGGCCCCCTGGATGACCAAAAAAGCTTGTATCAATAGATGGTTTCATAATTATTTTTTAATTCCACATTGCTTATGGTTGTTATTGTAGAGCTCTCTGTCGGTTGGCTCTTTGATAATGGTCCGAATACGGATAACTTCTTATACTAGAGCTAGGCATAAGACACAAGATTATGCGTATAAAGAACTAAGCTTAGGTGTCAACCGACCAAGTTTTGAGCAAGCTTACTGAAAAATCATTTATCGTAAGCGAGGTAATATGCTTGAATTGTCGGGCTACGCTTTTTGCTCAAAGTTTTAAAAAGGCTATGTTCGGATTAACTGTTGTTGAATCGAAAAGAGCCTGTTTTCGTTAAGGTTTTCTGGATTATCCATAAACCTGAACCAACCCAGGTAGTGTTCCAAGTATTTTGTGGCTACTCCGTTAAACCGTTTTATCCACGCTTTCAGACGGCTGTGATAGGCGTTAACATTTTGAATGTGAAAGACTTTATCTATCACCTTAATTCCTCCTGCCACATCTAAGCGCTTGTGTATTAAATCATTTTTCTCAGAAAGAGCTATGTAGGGCTTATAGCCATCACTACACAACACACTGTCTTTCTCTAATTTTCCTGCTAGCTCCTGATGCAAAGCTTCCGATGTAACACTTGGCACAACGGCTTCATACGTACTCTTAGCTCGGTCTCTGACCGTTAAAACTGGCACCCAATCATCCTTTGAACGCCCTCGTTTTTTCGCTTTCACCCCTCTTTTACGGGGCTGACGAGTCATCCGTTTTGAGCCTTTCTCTGAGTAGGGAAAAAGTGTTTCGTCTGCCTCGATAATGCCTTCTAATTTGCTCGCTTTCAGTGCTGATGGTAGCGCCAAGAATCGGTGCCGCCACCTGAACGATGTTTCAAGGTGGAGGCCACATTCTTCGGCACATTTACGCAATGGCTTACTGTCCAGCATACAGCGAATATATTCTAACCAAAGCTCTTTGTACCTCAGTCGAGCTAGCGGTGTCGCCGTTGTCGCTACAAAGGTTTTGCCGCAGTTCTTGCAGCGATAACGCTGCATCTTGTTTACCTTGCCGTGCCGATTGATCAGTGAGCTATGGCAGTGCGGACATTCAGGGTTTTCAACCATCCGCTCCTCAAGCTCTGTTATCAACTGTGAGACGCTATCAGTGCCTTTCAGCAGCTTCTCAACATAACGGGTTTGACTATCTGTTAAGTGTTCTAACTCGGCTATAAGCTTTGTAAATTGTGCTGGGATCATGATCAACCCTCAATAACTGTATTCATATACAGTATAGCAACAATTTAGCAGAACATAGCCTTTAAAAATACTTTAAGATTTTTTGGCGGTCATCATTAAAGGTTAAAAAAGTCAGTGTTTACTGGAAAGACGTAAGTATATTACCTTTCACCATCTTGGTGCGTGTTATACCATTACAACCCCAATATGGTGCTTAAAAGAGACAGAATTTAAAGCTTTGCTCGTAGAAAGGTCATCTATGCGCAAAGTTAGTTAATTGGAACATCGATTGCATTGTTTCGAAAAGTGCACGCATTTTTTCGAAACGCAAATCCGCTAAACGGACTTGCAGAGATTGCGTCGAGGAATTTGAACAAAAGGATAAAGACTATGAGTCAGGTAAAAAAAGCTGTTATTCCGGTAGCAGGACTAGGAACGCGGATGCTTCCAGCAACAAAAGCAATCCCAAAGGAAATGCTACCCGTTGTTGATAAGCCACTTATTCAATATGTTGTGAGTGAATGTGTCGCTGCAGGGCTAAAAGAGATTATTCTTGTAACCCACGCGAGTAAGAACAGTATAGAAAACCACTTTGATACCTCTTTCGAACTTGAGGCTACATTGGAAGCACGGGTTAAGAGACAGTTGCTTGAAGAAGTTCAATCTATCTGTCCCAAAGATGTAACAATAATGCACATCCGCCAAGGCGTAGCAAACGGTCTTGGGCATGCTGTTTTGTGTGCTCGCCCCCTTATTGGTGATGCGCCTTTTGCTGTTGTGTTACCTGACGTTATTATTGATGATGCTGCTAGCAATCCGAAAAAAGACAATCTTGCCGACATGGTTGCTAAGTTTAATACCAGTAGAGTTAGTCAGGTTATGGTAGAGCAAGTTGCTCAAGAAGATATTTCGAAATTTGGTATTGCAGACCTTGATGGGGCAGCTATCACTCAAGGTGAATCTGCTAAGATTCACAAAATGGTAGAAAAACCACCTCTAGATGAAGCTCCATCAGATTTAGCTGTTGTGGGTCGCTATGTGCTATCGGAGAAAATTTGGGATCTACTCGAATTTACCCCTCCTGGTGCAGGTGGGGAAGTGCAGCTTACCGATGCTATCGATGCCCTTATGAATTTAGAGCAGGTTGATGCTTACTACATGAAAGGCAAAAGCCACGACTGCGGAAGTAAACTTGGCTACATGAAGGCTAATGTGGAGTACGCATTGCGTCACCCTTCATTAGGCGAAGAGTTCAAAGAGTTTTTATCTACAATAAAGTAGTTGCATTCTAAAACATAAAAATGCGCCCATGAAAAGGCGCATTTTTTATGTCAACGAAACGTCTCATTTAACCACAACTAAATCATTTATCTTCGCTAGCATCTTATTGCCAATCCCTTTGACTTCAGTGAGTTGCGCCACTTCCAAAAAAGGCCCTACCTGCTCACGATAGCTAATAATCGCCTTCGCTTTTGATATGCCTACACCAGGCAGGGTTTGCAGTTCTGCTAAAGTCGCGAGGTTTAAATCTATTTTATTGCCTATTGAAACGCTACTTGTAGAAGAAACTGGATCAGTTTTAGCGACTTCTGCCTGTGCTAAAGGTGTTTGTAAAGCAATTGCGGTGAGTAACATTAAGCTTGAGAGTTGTTTTTTCATCATCATTCCTTGTTTGTAGCGATATGCACCATTTGCATATCGTTTGTACGCGG
Source organism: Alteromonas sp. MB-3u-76 (assembly GCF_002831605.1). Lineage (NCBI taxonomy): Bacteria > Pseudomonadati > Pseudomonadota > Gammaproteobacteria > Alteromonadales > Alteromonadaceae > Alteromonas > Alteromonas sp. MB-3u-76. The sequence goes on from NZ_CP025115.1 coordinate 1,023,814, forward strand.
TGTGTACAACAACGAATGTTACGAGATTAATGACAGAGGGGTAGTCCAGTTTTAGTACAGTTTTACTGCCTTCTTAAAACGAGGAGGTGGTGACGGGTAAAAAAATAGCGGGCAATGCCCGCTATTTTTAATTCAGTGAGAATTTATAGGCGCTCGATTAAAGCGTCTGTAAATTCAATAGTACCGGCTTCACCGCCAAGGTCGCGAGTAGTGCGGTCGCCACTTTCAATAACGTCTTTAAGCGCCGTGCGAATTTTTTCAGCTTTGTCACTCATATTTAAGTACTCAAGCATTTGCGCAGCGGCCAAGATGACCGACGTTGGGTTTGCAAGATTTTTTCCTGCAATATCAGGTGCCGAACCATGAACTGCCTCAAAAATAGCGCAGTCTTCGCCAATATTCGCGCCTGGGGCCATACCTAATCCGCCAACGAGACCTGCACATAGGTCAGAAAGAATGTCACCAAATAGGTTGGTCGTTACGATTACGTCGAATTGGTGAGGGTTCATTACAAGCTGCATACAGCAGTTGTCTACAATCATTTCAGCCGACTCAATGTCAGGGTAACGCTCGCCAACTTCGCGCGCTACTTTAAGGAACAGACCAGATGTCGATTTTAGGATGTTTGCTTTATGAACAGCAGTTACTTTCTTTCTACCTTCACGGCGAGCAAGTTCGTAGGCGAAAGTAACAATTTTCTCAGCACCTTCGCGAGTTATCTTACTCATAGCTTCTGCTTCGTTGCCGTCTTCAGATACCACTTGTCCAAGACCAGAGTACATGCCTTGGGTGTTTTCACGTACTGTAATGATGTCGATGTCTTCATAGCGTGCCTTGGTGCCCTTAAAAGAAATAACAGGGCGAAGGTTTGCATACAGCTTAAACTGTTTGCGAAGGCTAACGTTAATAGAAGTAAATCCCTCGCCTACTGGGGTAGTCAAAGGGCCTTTAAGTGCCACTTTATTTTTTGCGATAAGATCGAGTGTCTCTTGTGGTAACAACTCGCCATGCTCTTCTAATGCAACTAAACCTGCGTCGGCATACTCGTAAACGAAGTCACAGCCAACTTTATCTAAAATTTTTGTGGTTGCATCTATGATGTCTGGGCCAATGCCGTCACCGCGGATGACGGTAATGTGTTGCTGAGTCATGATGAGAGATCCTCTGGTAATTCTGTTGTCTAAATCGTTAGGTTTTTATTGCACTGCTTTATTGCTGCTGGCACAACACGCCATCGCTTGCCTGCCTATTATTAAACTGAAAAACGTAGGGATTATTTATGTTGAGCAGTGCAAAAGTTTGCGTATTTTATACGATACAGGGCATAAGTTATAGCCATTCGTAAATATAAATTAAGCGGTGTGAGTGATAACTATTGTAGCTCTATGGCTGAAGGCAGCATTGTAGTGTAAAGAGCGTGAACGATAAGTCCATAATTAGACTCTTCAGTGGGGAAGAGGGCAGTAAAATTGCTCTCGATGCTCATCAATAATTCGTGATAAATCTAAAGGTGAGAGCGAAAGTACAGACAACCAAGGGGCAACTTCTTTATCAACGCCCTTGAGTGCGTTGTAGTCGTTAAAAAGACAGATTTTAGCAAGATAAAACGCAGACAATATTATGGCGTGCTCCTTTCTTAATGACTTAGGTACTTTGTCATTTGTCTTATTGCAGTGATGCAACAAAGCACGCCAAGTAGAGCTCTGATGCCAGTTTCCCGACAGTTCTCCCGCTATAGAAAGCCATGTGGATGAGGAGGCTATTTTAAATGTAGTGTTAATGGAGAACTTCGCCTTTTCTCGAATTTGTAATCTGGTCATCACTTTTAGTTCTGGCTGCGTAAAAAGTGGCGAGCATACAAATGTCATGGTCAGCGCTGCAGATTGTGGCGAAAACTTTGTTTTTGTTAGCGATGAAAGTTTACTAGCAAATGCGCTCGCCAATAAGGTGAAATGCTTACATGTTTCTACAAGAGGATATTTGTGCTGCGTTAGCCGTTCCATCAAAGCAAATTGAATAAGCATATCTCCCACGCGCTCAGTGCCATAAGTGAGTACTGCTTGTTTGATACTCTTAACTGGTAGTTTAAGGCGATTATCTTGGCTGGCCGTATAAACTAAAAAGTTATTGAAAGAAGGCACTCGCTCGATTTTTTCGCAAAGCGATGGTATGTCGATGTCCCTTTTTTGCAGTTCATCAATAATGTGTAACAAAGGTGTCGGAGGTTTCTGAACTCCATATGTCGAAGGGAAAAAGCCTTGCCCTCCTGTCGCAACTCTATCCGCTGCCGTTTTATAGTAAACAGCAATAAACTCATCAAACTCAATATGCTGTGCAATAGGCGCACGAATTGATGCATTTTCTATCCAGGTATTTTGAGGCTCGCTGATTTTAGAGCTGCTGTTTTTAACTTGGGCGCCTCTTTTCTCCTTTGTATTTTTAGCGGTTTGGATATAAACAAAGCTATGACCCTGCTTTATATCTATAACTGTGGCCGGCATGCCGTTGGCATAAACTTTTGCTCCTGGTAAGGGGCGCTCGAACAGTTCAATAAGTGGCTTAACTAAATTCCGCTGATGTGTCGGAATAAGCCGAATGCATCTCAAAAATACCGCAGAGCGATGTTCTTGCTTGCAACTACTTACTACACTAGCAAGCACACATAAACGCTGGGCACTGTTAAGCTTGATATGACTGAGAGCATGGCTGCTTTTTGTGGTGAATAAAACTCGCTGAAGACGAACTATGTCAAGCCACAGCAGTAACCCTTTTGAGCGTAAAAATTGAGTGATAGCTTTTTTACAGCTAGTTTGAGCTTTTGTGTTAGCAAGATAATTTGTTGCATAAACTGCCGCAATAATGTGCTGTAAATAATGATCGTTAAAATGATTGAGTTTGCCAAATATCGCAATACTTATTAGGTGACTTAATTGGAATGGTAACGTGCTACTTATGGATATTGTCGCAATAGCAACGGCTGGCTCTTCATTAACTAAGGCAACAATACCTTTTGCATTTTTCAGCCATAAATTAATTTTTTCTTCAGCGCTTTCATCGCTATCTGGGGCGGTCAATAAATTGGAAAGCGGGGGTGGTATGCTGGCCTCTGCCATTATATGCTAGCTTTCTTGATAGCTAGAATAGGCACCATCTCCCCACGCTATTAGTTTGTCGTTTTCGAAAAGTAGCGGTGTGCATTCGTCTTGGGTGGTTAAGCCATCTGCGCGAACATGTTGAGTTCTAAAAAACATAACTTGAATAGCATTAACGCCTTGGCGTTTGGCCTCTGTAAGATCTGGTGAGCCGAGAAGCGCTAGTACTTCTTCGCGAGTGCTGCCTAGTTTTAACTTAGTAATTTGAACACGATTGTATTCCTCTCGATCTTTCCAATCCATGTTCTCGGGCTTGTCGGGATAAAATGCAATGATCATAAAAACAAACAGTGCGTAAAGTCCTACGCCAGCAAAGATAAGCCGAATAACTTTGGTGTTCATAACCGTTACTTCTCGTCTCTTAATATATTAATCTGATAAGCCTTGGGAAAAATGCAGTGAGTTCGCTTGGTTATAAAAATTAGCAAAACCTCAGTTTCTGCAGCCCAATTTCTGTTATTTGTTTTAGTCTACCTTAAAATGCGTAGGAATAATAAGTGATAATAGTTGCTACGCATCCTAAGCATAATTGACTGATAGAGCACGCTTGTAAAACTTCTACTTTGAATAAATTTCTGCACTCTATCGGTAAAAATGCCGACAGCAATATTGCGGTATGTTGTAATGTTGGCAGATTCTTACGCGGTACATTTAACCCAGCTTACTAACGTCACTTTATTTAAATCTTTTTATTTAAGCTACTTTTGTTTAACCACATAGCACGGTTCATAAGCGCTGCCTGGTAATTTCATTCTGTGCTGTTTTACGAAAGACTCTAGCAGCACATCAATATTGCTCATTAGCGCTTTGTCACCGGTTATCTCGAATGGCCCGTGTTTTTTAATCTGCTTTATGCCCTCAGCTTTCACGTTACCTGCCACAATACCTGAAAAGGCTTTTCTCAAGTTAGAGGCTAAATCGCTACCCTCCTGATTATGATCCAGCTGTAGTGAGGACATACTTTTGTGGGTGGGAATAAACGGCTGCTGAAAGTCGCGCTCTATTTTTAAAGACCAGTTAAAACTAAAAGCATCACCCATAGCACCGCGATACCTTTTTACTTTTTCAAGGCCGCTGCATAGAGCTCTGGCAACCTCTTCTGGGTCATTGACTATAATTTGATACTTCTTCTGAGCCTCTTTGCCCAAGGTGTCGGCAATAAATTTATCTACTGCCTCAAAATATTCCTCACTCCCGGCGGGGCCCGTCAATATAACGGGTATTGGCTGCTGATCGTTTCTCTCGTTCATCAATATGCCCAGTAAATAAAGCAACTCTTCGGCTGTACCCACGCCCCCGGGGAAAATGACAATACCATGGGCAAGTCTGACGAATGCCTCTAGGCGCTTCTCAATATCCGGCATAATGATGAGCTCATTAACAATGGCGTTGGGAGGCTCTGCGGCAATAATGCTGGGCTCAGATATACCGATATATCTCCCGGTTTTGTTCCTTTGTTTTGCATGTCCAATGGCGGCACCTTTCATTGGTCCCTTCATCGCGCCAGGGCCACAACCGGTGCAAATATCCATATCTCTTAAGCCAAGCTGATAGCCAACTTCTTTAGTGTATTTGTATTCCGTTTGGTTAATAGAGTGGCCGCCCCAGCACACGATAGTATTCACATTGTCATTCCCCTCAAGCGCTTTGGCATGGCGCAGCATGTCAAATACCATATCTGTAATTTGAGCACCGTCTGAGGGAGCATGCTCATGCAAGAGATCGTATTTATCTCCCATGTAAAGCAGATCACGAAGTACAGCAAATAGATGCTCGTGCACACCTTTTACCAATTTGTCATCAACAAATGCCACTTCAGGGGGATTGATGAGTTCTATTTTTACCCCTCGCTCTCGGCGAATCAGTTTAATGTCGAAATTTTCATAAGGGGCAAATAACGTCTCAAAATTGTCTTCATCTACGCCACTATTGAGCACTGCTAGTGAGCAATTTCGAAACATGGAGAATAATTCGCTGTCTGAAGCGTCTTGTAAGCGTGCTACCTCAGCTTGTGAAAGCTGACTCATCCAACCTAAAGGGTTTAGCTGTACTTTTTTTATCACGTTACATCCTATTTATCGGCATTTACGTCGGTAATAACTTGATTACGACCGTTGTGTTTGGCTTGGTAAAGATGTCTGTCTGCCCTGTCAAACGCTGAATCAATGCTGTCTTTTGCCATGAAGCAGGTGCCGCCAAGCGATGCGGTGATCACAACTCTCTCTTGCTTGAACTTGAGTTGCATATTCTCTAAGTCACTTCTAATAAGCTCTAACCTCTGGCGTAACTTATCTTCATTAATATCGGGAAGAAGGATGACAAACTCTTCACCTCCCCACCTAGCTAAAAATTCATTACCTTTTATATGGCGTTTAAATACTCGGCTTACAAGTTGCAGAGTTTTGTCACCTGCAGAGTGGCCAAACTTATCGTTGATAGATTTAAAGAAGTCGATGTCAATAACGGCTATTGAGAGCTCTCCACCGTTTGCGTTATACAGCTGGTAAGCTTTTTCAAGCTCTTCATTGTAAGCTTGGCGATTGGGTAGGCGAGTAAGCGCATCGGTTTTACTTTGTATTACTTGCTCGGCCAATTTTCGACGGTAAGAGTTTGTTTGCTGCTGAAGAGTATCAATTCGTTCTTGCATTGATGAAAGCAAAGAGATTAACGCCGCCTGACCGTCGTTATCACTTATTTGGCTTGCGCTTAGCGTTTTAGATAATGCTTTAACGCAAGATTGAGTTTGCGTTTTCAATGCATCAAATGAATCACTTGTTGAGACGGCATCTTCAATATTGTCAATGTAAGACTTAAGCTTTGCGTTATTTTCATTACGCTGTTCAAATTGCGCCTGGCTCCCCGCAATGCTTTTGTTAACGTCATCACCTATCTTACTTAAAGAAGTGTGTAAGCCTTGAATAACTTTACCGGTGAGACTGGCTTCAGTCATCGCATCTTGTACAATCATGCGAAGAATAACAATGCAGCTTTCTAGTAATTGCTCATCAGCCATGCCCTCATCGAGCCTATGCTTAATATCTAGTAACTGTTTATCGTTGGGTTTTTTTTGAGTATATGAAGTAACTAACTGATTAAGTTCTATAAAAATGGAACGGTAGAAGTGTGAACTGCCACGCTTACTGTCAGATATGTTGCGTTCACTGCTGCCATCCATTGAGCCTTTGCTCTCTTCAGGCGTACTGGTTTCAGAACATGCGCTAGATTCGCTTAAAATCCCTTTTACTTGTTTGTTTAATGCAACACGGTGAAGCTGAAGGGCCCTGGCGTACAATCGATATATGCTAAAAATATCTGACACAGGCTGATTTAACTTTATCAGTTCTTGTGTAGCCAGCCTGCGTAAGTCTTCATCATCAAACACAATCTTCTGCAGCTGCTTCATTGCGTCTTCTATAGATGAAACAGTCTCTAAACTGTATTTACGAAGACTAATATCCTGGTTTTGTAAGGCTGTATTTAACTTTCCAATACTCACTGTCGCCAGGCTAAAATTGGGTGTTCCAGAGAGATGGCCTCTCAGGGTTTGAAGCTCACCATCAACTCTATCTGAAAAGCCTTCGTAGAAAGAGGACAGTTTCACAATAAATTGGCAAAGAAGCGCATTATTTTTTTTAATTGCCTGCAGCTGTTTATCTTTCATGTGTACCGTCTTCTTTTTTGTTACGGGATAATTATGATTATTAAGGGCCGTATGGCATCGATAACAGGATTATTGTCGAGCCTGCCTATCGTTTGGATAGGGGGCCTCGAAATTGGTGCGAAATGGGTTAATGTCTAACCCGCCTCTTCGAGTGTATCGAGCACAAACAGTGAGTTTTTTTGGTTTGCATTGCGTGTAGATGTCGGTATAAATGCGCTCGACGCATTGTTCGTGAAACTCATTGTGCTGCCTAAAACTTATGAGATAGCGAAGCAAACCTTCATGATCTATTGGCGCTCCCTCGTACCTAATTTGAATGCTTGCCCAATCGGGTTGGCTGGTTATTAAACAGTTTGACTTGAGTAAGTGAGATACAAGGGTTTCGCTAATTTCTTGCGGCTTTTCGGTGGATATAGAAGTGCGCAGATAGCTCGAGTCAGGTTCATAGTTATCAACTTCAATATCCAGATCATCTAGCAATGTGCCTTTAAACTCACGAAATTTCAGGTCCTCAAATGCACTGGGTAAAATCAGGTTCACTTCCACTTGTTCTCCGGCACAGGCGGATAAATCTTTTACAAGAACCTGTTTTACATCATCGCTATTATCAAATTTAGTTTGGTTAAAACTGTTTAAATACAGCTTAAATGACTTTGATTCAATTAGGTTCATTGAGCTGATTGGAACCATGCATTCAAGTATAGCAACTTGCGGTTTGCCTTTTGCATTAAGCCAAGACAACTCATAACCAGTCCAAGTATCAATGCCTTCAAATGGAAGCGTTGATGAAGTAAGAGATAATGTGTCTCTACTTAAACTACGAGGCACTCCCTGCAACAACTCAGGATTGTATTCAAACTCGTAGTCTACTGTTTTGCCCAGAGATAAATTGTCTGGTGCGGATATCGTAATTTTTTCTTGCTTGCTGTCTGTTGGCATAAAAACTCTAGGACTTTAATGGGTATATCGGGGCTAACAGTTGACTTAGCCATCTTTACGTATAGTGTAACTCAAAAATACGAAGGTAATTGAATTATGGCTCTTTCAATGTCTGAAGAACTCGACAATTTTGTATCATCTTATGTAGAAAATGCCAACGAATGTGGTCTCGCTGTTCCTTTCGATAAAGATTGGCCGTCGTCTTGTTACCAGAGCGAAGCAAGTCAAGGGCAACTCGTTCAATGGAGGCCTGTTCGACAAAGTGTATCGGTATCCTTTGATAATGTAGCAGCGGCGCTCGAACTCGAATTGGATGAGGCTTACTGCAATTATTTTACGCGTTATTTTAGCAATAACCTCATAGCCCAGGCGCCTCAGGGGAAATGTGAATTGCTGCAGGTGTGGAACGAAGACGATTTTGAGCGGCTACAGCAAAACCTTATCGGTCATTTATTGATGAAGCAACGTTTGTCGCAGCAGCCTACCTTGTTCTTTGGTCTGACTGATGAAGACGATTTTATTTTAACTGTTATCAATAGCACCGGTGAGGTAGCGCTTGAACAAGTAGGTCAGGAACCAAAAGAAATTTTAGCGCCCTCATTAGCCGAGTTTCTGAGCGTATTAAAGCCCGCACCACCGCAAAACTCATAATAGCTGAATATAAAGTCTGAAATAAAGCCCGGTATTAGAGTTATCCCTTTTCTTGTAATAATTGAGCTAGCGCGCCTGCAATATCCGAGCTAGCGCAGTCTTCAGTTCACTTACTTCTTGTTCAAGAATATCGACACGGTTTGCAAGGGATACTCGCTCATTTTCAGCAGATGAATTTGACTTTGTCTCAACATTGCTCGTACTTGGCTTGCTGGCGTTAAACCGCTTAATAGCCTCGATTGCTTCAGTAACGGATGTTTTGAAAGGCGCTTTAGAACGAAGAATTCCAACAGTAGGTATTTTTCCATCTTCGTACATTTTATGGCAAAGAATAATAAGTTGGTTGATGTTGTTGCTCATAATTGAGTGATTAATACCTTAAAACTAGAGTTTTGCGCAGCGGTTGATCGTCAAAATGACTTCTCTTACTGCACAATAATATAAATGAAAAATACTAATAAGTTGTGATAGTTACTAATTGTTGCGGTTTTTAGCATGCCTTCGCTTTTTAAAATTTAACAAAAACAAAGTCTTACATATTGGCGTCAATTTTGATTATCAGTTCATAGTTATCAACCTGAGACCATCGTTCACTCGTCACAAATAACTTATACACCCAATCGTTGATCTTGGGCGAACTGATGGAAAAATGCTAATAATAATTAAGGAATATACATGAAAACACTCATTTTATCTGTTGCAGTTGCATCCTCTCTTTTGCTTTCTGGCTGTGTGGTGTCGGTAGGGGGAGGATCAGACAGTCACTATGGTAGTGACTGGGAAGACAGAGAGTTTAATAATCGTAAACACATTGCAAATTTAGAAACAGGTGTGGGTTATGAGTCAGTTCTCAGAAAAATGGGAGTAGCTGATTTCAATGAACTTTTTGAAAAGGCAGATGGTACATTTCGAGTGCTCTATTATCGCACGCAAAAAACAATGGGTGATGGCGTCACAACGAAAGATGAATGCACGCCTTTGGTATTCAAAAATGGTGATTTGGTTGGGTGGGGCGACAGCGCTTACAGTTTAATGCGCTAGTCGTCACGGATAACCAGCATAGATAGGGCATGCTTGTTAATAAAAGGTTAACAGTTGGCTGGTTTTCGCGTAGGCTAATCATTATTCAGTCGGTTAGCGTAACAGTTAGTAAATGTCGTTAATGAATTATCGGAAGGAGTTATTCACTTGCGCTTTTGACCGCGGTTTATAATTCTTTTCACGTCATAAAATAATAATGATATTCCAGACTGATTCTTAAATTAGCCTGCTTAAATTAGCCTAAATGGAGGCCTGCTTATGGAAATCGAATCGAACGATGTTGCTCTAGTACCTTCAACTGAAAGTGTCAAAGCAATTTACCTTTCAGTTGACGATTTAAAAGTGGCGGCGTCTATTCTTTACAATGCCTATGTTGACGACCCGCTGTTTATAGATATCTTCCAAGCAGAAAAAGAAGGCTATGAAAGCAGGCTGCGCTCAGCTATACGCGAAGAAATTAATGCGTTCTGGGTTGCTGAGCAACCCATGATCGGTTTATTTCAGCAAGAACGCCTAATTGCTGTGGCGTGTCTTACTGCTCCCGATGCAGCTTTCGGAGCTGGGCGATACTGGCACTGGCGTTTACGCATGCTTCTAACAGCTGGGCTCTTTGGTACCAAGCAAATGCTTGAAAAAGAAGAGAAGGTAAGAACACTTGTACCGGCGAAGAACTTTCATATGCTCAGCTTTATCGCTGTCCATCCAGATTACCAAGAGCATGGCTTAGGCCACATATTGCTCGGTGCCATCGACAGTGTGGTTGAGGATGATGAAAAGAGTGAAGGAACCGCGGTGTTTGTAACAGTTGAGAAGCACAAATCATTTTTCGGCGACGACAAATACCGCGTTGTCGGCAACTTGTCTCTATCGCACGTCAATGGGGCGGTCATGTTCAGAGGCAAATAGTGTTCCGCGCTAGTACTCCTTATTTCATGTAACTGTAACGCCTTTTTGTTTTATACATAGGGCTGGGGATAAAAACCGATATGCGAGCCCGGCTTTTTGAACCATTCTGCCCACAAGGATGAAGTGGTTACTCAATGGCGCAAAGGTCAGTACTCGTTGTCGAAGATACCCTGTCGTGGTACTGACGGCAGTTTGCCGCGCTAAATGTTACTCATCTCTTCCAAACTTTTTCCTGATTCGTTTTGCCCATGCGGGTCTTTGTGTTTTGTAACTGTATGTTTTTTCTGGCAAAACAATATCTGAGTTAGCAAAAAGAAGTGCGTCAAAAAAAGCCCGACGGTCAAAGTTTTTATAATTGCCATACATAATCTGTTTTCTATCGCCGTTTTTTAATACGATGTAGTTAGAAGAGTACTCTCGTCTTGTATCTGTTACCTGTTTTATTTCCGCAATATCAGCGATTTTGACCTGCCATTCTATGTCGCTAAACGTAGGGTCGCAGTAGCAAAGTGTCGTTGAAGTAACGCACACTTTAATCGTTTTATTCTCAAACCAAAACCACGCCGCCAGTGCAACCAAAACAGCTTCTACTAACCATATGACTATATCCAAAATATAAAAAACTTCAGCTAGCGCTGCTTTATCGTTTGAAAGGTTGGGCAGGTATCTATGAGCTGCAAAATATAAAAGCAACGCTACGGTAGCATTAAGCATAAGTAGTGCCGCAGAGGAGCGCTGCCTCTTTGTATAAGTAAAGATCGCTGTCATACGGTTCCCTCGTGAATTTCCTCTAGAACAAGGCTTTGCTTTTTCAGTTGAAAGTTTAGCAGCAAAGCGGGATAAGGTGGGCGGAGGGACTCTCTCAAAAATCTTAGGAACTCAATAATCGCTCAAACGAATGTAAGATATCTCCTACAAAATTTGTGAGCATTACTCCTTTTTTTATGAAGTAATTTTTTAGACTAAAGTCTAAAGCAAATGATTTATAATAATTTTTTTGTTTTTATACAAAAGTAGCAAACGATCACTTCTTAAAACTTTGTAATTTCATATAGCAGTAATATGCAAAGCCTATATTATTTATCTCGTCACAAGGAAACACGATGAGTCAGGATGATTTACACGGATGACCTAGGACAACTTAAGGATAAGATTCTTGCAGGGCAGTAAGAAAAAGGAAATGGAAAAAGCGAAGGATGCTTTTACAGGATGTAAGGGACTTAGGGATATACGCAGAGAGAAGGACCACAGTTGGACGTGGGCAAGCAATTGATTATTGTTTGTATTTGAAAAGGACAAGCGGACAGGGATAGGTAAAATTAGGGAATTTATCAGGAAAGTATCAGGGATGACACTCGCTACAGCAGGATGTGTAGCTTATAAGGATTGATGGAAAGGATGTCGGCGGAGTCCGACAAGGACAGCCCTAGGAATGGGGAACGCTGCAGAATGGATTTGCAGTTTAGAGGGAACAAAGGAAAGGGACCCACGAAGGGATTTGTGGCTCACAAAAGGTATTGTGAGAAAAGATGGAAAGGGGCGAAGACGGATTCTGATCGGGAAGATTTTTATCGCAAGGGACCGCGGAGAGGGATGCTCAAAATTCTGAAAAAGGGAAAGTCTTATGACTTTCCCTTTTTTGTTTGCCCAGCGAAGCTGGCAAACCCGTCAGGTTGAAAGAAACCTGAATCACCCTGACTGAGGGGAAGATAATCCGAATGGCAAGGGCGTTGTTGGCCAACGGCAGGGTCTGAAGGAAGCCATAGGAAGTTAGAGGTACACAACGCAAGTGAACCTGATTCGGCAAGACAGGAGGGTAAGCGTGCAAAATAGCGCGAAGCCCGATACTCAGTCAGTCCTGTTTTGTGTTTGAGGGTGGAATTTCTAACAGGGAGCCAGTGCAGTAACTGGGGAAGCCTGGCATTAGATCCAATCAAATGGTTGGACGTATCGTTCAAGGAGTGATCCAAGAATGTTGCGAGTGTGAGGTGGCAGATGAACCCGTAGTAGTGAGTAAGGCTAGGCCGATGAAAGCCAGTAATGGTGTGGAGGGTAAAACCAAGCCGACTATCAGCATTGTGTTTGATAGGATCTATTTTAGCCAAAAGCTTAAATGGATTGCGAAGGGGGGAAGCAGACTTTAAGACTCTGATGAGTTGTGAGTTTTTTTATCATTGATACACAAGCCGCCAGATCAGCGGGACAAGTCGAATCGGTGCGCTAGGAATAGTGATGTCTGGTGAGACAGGCCGTATATGGGAAGTAATTGTAGTCAAATTTGGTAGATTGCCTCAGTGCTAGAACGCCAAACCCTGCAATGAAAGTTACCACAATGTTAGAAAATGAACGATGTCCATAGGGCGCACGATACTAGATTGCAAATTAGCATTGTGTCACTTAGCAAGTGATATGAAGTATGCAGGAGCCGTATACGAGGCCCGTACGTACGGTTCTGTGAGAGGGATGAGGCGCAAGCCTCACCCTACTCGATATGTCCGATTCAAACATATGAACGCAAAATGGCCTGCATTAAACACGATGCGGCGGCAAATCAGTTCGCATAATTCGACTTCCTACCAATTCTACTTCTCCACTGTATCTGTCTTCTCCGTTGCTGGAAAACTCGAACATAAAAACACTATTCCAATCTGGTTTTCCGTACTTTAATGAAATTCGTGTTTTGACCCTCGCGACGCTTAACAGCTGAAGCTGGTGTTTGTCACAGTATTGTCTTAAATACGTATTGGTCTTTTCCGAGATTTCTCTTATTCGCCAAAATTGATAGCTTACGAATGCGATACTTAGCCACAACACGAGTTCTAAAAGCGTCATATTATTTTCCCGTTTGCGCAAACAGTTTGTTGAATGCAGAGGCTAATTCTGCGGGCCTGTCAGGTGAACGAAGAAGTGATAAAACTTGCCGACGTAACTTTGGAATCTGTACCAAGTCAGAAAAGAAACCGGAAAAAAATGCGCCAGCATGTTCGCTTTGATTATCTGCTTTGGCTGCCTGTGTTAAAAACAATGTAAGGAGTGAGTCATCCATTTGTTCATAATGGCGAGCGGCGATGACACTCAGGATATCTAAGCGAGCACAGCTCTCGTTCTCGAGCACTCTTTGTAAGACGCTGTGCACATCTTGGTCAAATGAACCAGTAGATAGAGCACGTAAAGCGGCAAGATTAACTTCACTTGTGTGATTACTGCTGAAAAAGCGTGTGGTAATAAATTCTTTCATGGTAGCGCTTAAAGGCACATATTCGAGCATCTCCATGAGCGTATTCAAAAATACTTCAGAATATAAGGTCGAGTTTTTGGCAACAGCTTTTTCTAACATATCTTGCTTGCTGTGTTTTGGTAAAGAAGAGGCAAAGTCTGCAACGCTTTGCATTGACAAACGCTGCCAATCTACTAACTGCGGCGCTTGAATATAGGCTTCTACTTGCCTTGCTTCATCACTCAATGGTTGTAACAGTGCTTGTTTAACCGCTGCGTTGAACTGGGCGAGTAGGGATTGATTGGGCACAAAAGAGTAGGGGTTGTCCGGCAGCTTTTGGGCCTTTTCTGTGTCTTCTAAAATTGACTGACCTAATGCATCTACAATTATATCAAGAAAGTGATTTCGAGCTGCCGAAACTACCAACCCTTGCTCATCTGTAGGAAGTTTAACAAACCAAATGTAGTGCTCTGACGATGCGTTTTTATTCCAAAAAACAATTCCAAACCACGCGTGTTGCTGACGAGGGAATGGCGCATAGGCTTTGCCATTCTCAATATCTAAGAATGTTTGATTGTCGGTCAGAGTTAGCCTTCGCCCGATATCAAATATCTTGTATTCTGTACCAGCGTGGAGTAAAAACTCGCTGATGGAATTAATTGTGTTTGCGCTCATCAAAACATCCTAAATACTGCAAATTACCACTGGGGTCTCGTTAAAGCTCTGTAAATGAACTCTATAATAACGTTCTAGCACACCGACCTGCACCTCGATCTCAAATATCGAGCAGACAGCAGCGCCGAGCAGATAGCAGCGCCGAGAAAATAGCACCGCCCCAAAATCAATAGCGATTAGTTTATCACAGATAAATTATTGTCTGTCACGCGTCTATCTCTAGAATCATTGCGGTGACAGTAATTTTTGAAGGCTGGTATACTGATAACTCTTAAAAGTGCCTAACAAGGCCGATCGCTTTGGCTTACTCTAATTTATGCTGCTCGTTAGAAAAAATTCACTTAAAAACACCTCGTTGGAAACTGACATATGACACCCGGTAAACAGGCTATTTTAAATGCCCTTGAAGCATTGGCATTATCGATGAGAAAAGAGGGCGTATGGCCTTCAACTAGTCCTTCTAATGAAGCGCTAAATAGCACTGTTCCTTTTGCGGTTGATGCTATGGATTTTGAGAGCTGGCTAGCTTTTATATTTATTCCAAAAATGTCGCAACTAATTCATTCTGATGCCGCACTGCCTGAGATGGAAATCACGCCGGCGGCTCGGCTGTATTTGGAAGACAGGTCAACCCCTATCATTAAGCAGATAGCGGCTATAGATGGTTTAGTTCAGACAGCGAGAGTTGAGCAAGGAATGGCCCAATGAGAGAGGACTCGCAAGAGAAGCTTGGAGAAAAAGATACCGGCCAAGACGAAAGTAGAGAAGGCATGTCTGCCAACAGTCGCTCCGTTGAAATAAGTGCAACACCTCATCCGTTAAAAATTTTGTATCAAGACCAGGATATTGTTGCTATTGAGAAGCCGCCTGGCATGTTGGTGCATAGAAGCCCAATAGATAAACACGAAAAAGTATTCGCGGTACAAACCTTGCGAGACCAAATTGGTAAGCGCGTTTTTCCTGCACATCGGTTAGACCGACCTACGTCTGGCGTTCTTCTATTTGCCTTCGATGGTCAGTTAGCGGGGGAACTTGGACAGCAGATGATGCAAAAACAGGTGCATAAGACCTATCATGCTGTGGTGAGAGGGTTTGTGCATAATACTGGATTCATTGATTACGCACTTAAATACAAGTACGACAAAATAGCAGACAAGCACAAGCGGCCACAGCAGCCACCGCAAATAGCGACAACAGTGTATGAATCTGTAGCTTGTTATGAAGTACCACAGCCTGTCGGAAAATATCAAAGTGCGCGATATTCATTAGTAAAATTATCACCAAGTACGGGCAGAAAGCATCAATTACGTAGGCATTTAGCACATATTCGACACCCTATTATAGGTGACACGACCCATGGCGACGGAAAGCAGAATAAATTCGCTAAGTCGCACTTTAGTTTTAATAATTTGGCCTTAAACTGTACAGGTATGGGGTTCTATCATCCAACTTCTCAAAAGTGGGTGACAATATCTTCAGATTTTCATCATGAAATGGCGATGTTTATACGTCGTTTAGAAAACTTTCGCGTTGTTCCTTCGTAAAACGTTGTAGCAAAGTTTATAAAACAGTTAGTAGGGGTAGTAATGAGTACATTGAAGATAATAGCGGGCACAGTGTATGGGAACGCGCAGCATGTCGCTGAACAGGTAGAAGAAAACTTAGCTGAACAAGGCGTAGATTGCGAGCTTGAAAGCGACCCGTCGGTTGAAGATTTTACTGATGCAGACGCTATATTAATTATCACCTCTACAACAGGGCAAGGGGATGTTCCACCTAACCTTGAGTTTGTTTTTTCAGACTTAAAGGACGACGCGCCCCTGCTGAAAGACAAACCCTTTGCTGTTGCCGCCCTTGGCGATAGCAGCTATGGGGAGAGTTTCTGTGGTGCGGGTAAACAATTTCAAGCGCTTCTTGTTGAGCTGCAGGGCAAGCCAGCGTCTGAGATGCTAGAGGTGGATGCAATGGAAACCCTTGAGCCTGAAAAAGATGTGGTTGATTGGGTAAACAGTATAAAAGACAAGCTTTTGTCATAAACTGTTGAGGCAAAGTCATTAAAAAGGGGCGCTAAAGAATGTTAGCGCCCCTTTTTTGTTTGCCCAGCGAAGCTGGCAAACCCGTCAGGTTGAAAGAAACCTGAATCACCCTGACTGAGGGGAAGATAATCCGAATGGCAAGGGCGTTGTTGGCCAACGGCAGGGTCTGAAGGAAGCCATAGGAAGTTAGAGGTACACAACGCAAGTGAACCTGATTCGGCAAGACAGGAGGGTAAGCGTGCAAAATAGCGCGAAGCCCGATACTCAGTCAGTCCTGTTTTGTGTTTGAGGGTGGAATTTCTAACAGGGAGCCAGTGCAGTAACTGGGGAAGCCTGGCATTAGATCCAATCAAATGGTTGGACGTATCGTTCAAGGAGTGATCCAAGAATGTTGCGAGTGTGAGGTGGCAGATGAACCCGTAGTAGTGAGTAAGGCTAGGCCGATGAAAGCCAGTAATGGTGTGGAGGGTAAAACCAAGCCGACTATCAGCATTGTGTTTGATAGGATCTATTTTAGCCAAAAGCTTAAATGGATTGCGAAGGGGGGAAGCAGACTTTAAGACTCTGATGAGTTGTGAGTTTTTTTATCATTGATACACAAGCCGCCAGATCAGCGGGACAAGTCGAATCGGTGCGCTAGGAATAGTGATGTCTGGTGAGACAGGCCGTATATGGGAAGTAATTGTAGTCAAATTTGGTAGATTGCCTCAGTGCTAGAACGCCAAACCCTGCAATGAAAGTTACCACAATGTTAGAAAATGAACGATGTCCATAGGGCGCACGATACTAGATTGCAAATTAGCATTGTGTCACTTAGCAAGTGATATGAAGTATGCAGGAGCCGTATACGAGGCCCGTACGTACGGTTCTGTGAGAGGGATGAGGCGCAAGCCTCACCCTACTCGATATTTATTTTTCAGAACAGTTTTAATTACTCTACGCCGCGCAACAGGGCATTGATTCCTACTTTAGCGCGGGTTTTGGCATCTACTTTCTTAACGATTATGGCAGCGTAAAGGCTGTATTTACCATCTGCACTGGGTAAGTTTCCAGATACCACTACCGAACCTGCAGGTACGCGTCCGTAGTGGATCTCTCCAGTTTCACGGTCATAAATACGCGTACTTTGACCAATATAAACACCCATTGAGATAACCGCGCCCTCTTCAACAATAACGCCTTCTACAATTTCAGAGCGAGCGCCGATAAAGCAGTTATCTTCTATGATGGTAGGGTTTGCTTGTAATGGCTCTAGTACGCCACCAATACCTACACCACCAGAAAGGTGAACGTTTTTACCGATTTGTGCACATGAGCCAACAGTTGCCCATGTATCTACCATAGTACCCTCGTCAACGTAGGCGCCAATGTTGACATAAGACGGCATTACTACTGCGTTTTTGCCTACAAATGTACCGGTACGAACTGCAGCTGGTGGCACTATACGGGCGCCATCTGCAACAAACTGTTCATTTGTGTAGTTGGTGTATTTTAATGGCACTTTATCAAAATACTTGCTCTCGGCGCCGTCAATCATTTCGTTGTTGTGAAGTCGGAAAAAAAGCAACACAGCTTTTTTCAACCACTGGTGAACTACCCATTCCCCTGCAATTTTCTCGGCGACTCGAGCTTGACCGCTGTTTAGCAGTGAAATTGCTTCTGCAACGGCGTTTCTTACCTCGTCAGGAGCTTCATTTGGGCTAATGGCATCGCGGTTTTCGAAGGCGTCTTCAATAATGGCTTTCAATTCATTCATGGTATTGTAATATCTTCAAGTTGGTCGAGTTTAAACAAGATACGCTTTTTCAAGCTAACTTGTTGTTCTTGGGTTAATGCGGTGCCAGCCTCGTTGCTGACGATAAAAATGTCTTCGGCGCGTTCGCCGATGGTTGCTATTTTAGCAAGCTTTAATGTCATGTTGGTGTCAACAAACGCGTGGCCAATTTTAGCTAAAATGCCGGGCGCGTCTAGTGCTTCAAGCTCAACAAGCGTCGCCTCGTCGTTTAAGTTAAAAAAGCGCACCTTGGTAGGAACGTCTAATTGCCTCATCTGACGGGGTAGCTTTCGCTTATTTTCGTGGGAGCGGCCAGGTTTTTCTAACTGGGTAGAGACGGCTTTTTCTAGCGACATGATACGAGACTCAGATGAAAGACGCGTACCGTCATTTTCTAACACTATCATACTGTCGAATACGTAGCCGTCTCGTGTAACGGTAACGTGTGCATCGTGGATAGAGCAATTTCTGCTATCTAGTACAGAGGCAACCTGTGCGAATAATGCCTTTCTGTCTTTGCCATAAACGAATAGTTCCGTTCCACCCTTGGCGCTATTGTCATTGGCTCTAACTAATAAAGCGTCGTTATCTGGCGTTAACCAATCTTCCTGAGCCGTTATAATTTCTTCTGTATGCCAGGCCACCTGTGTTGGCTTAAAACGTACAAAGTAGTCATCGTCCAAACGCGCCCAGAGAGCGTCTACAGAAACAGGGCTGATAGCCCGCTCTTGCAATATTTGTCGCGCTTGATGTTTGTGCGTGGCAACTCGTTCATTAAGCGTCACCTGACACTGAAGACCGTTATCTAAAGCCTTTTGCGTCATGAGATACAATTCTCTTAGCAAAGATGCTTTCCAGTCATTCCACAAGTTATCATTGGTGGCACGAATATCTGCAAGCGTTAATGTATAGAGCAGGTTCAAGTGGTTGTGGCTTCGTATTGCGCTGGCAAACTCACTGATGACATCCGGATCGTAAATATCTCTTCGCTGAGCGACTACAGACATCAGCAAGTGATTTTCAACAAGCCAGGCAATCATCTCTGCATCGGACGATGGAACATTATGAAGTTCGCAAAATGTGGCTACATCCTTGGCACCAAGTTTCGAGTGATCGCCATTGCGGCCTTTCGCTATATCGTGAAAAATAGCGGCGATATACAACACTTCTGGTTTATCGAGATGTCGGCAAATTCGGCCACATCGGGGAAAGTCTTTATTCTCTTTCGAAAAAAAGTAATTAACATGCTTAACAAGCCTATGGGTGTGCTCGTCAACAGTGTAAGCGTGAAACAAATCAAACTGCATCATGCCCACAATAGCGTCCCACTCAGGTAAGTAAGCCTGAATAATTCCATATTGATGCATTATGTCCCAACCAAAATTAAAAAAATCGGGTTGTTTCATCAGCATCATAAATTTCTCACGACACGCTGGACGTTCGACATAATAGGTACTTTCAAATTCCCTATGGGCATTGCGCAGTTGACGAATACACGTGGTGCTGAGGCCTTTAACATCTGGTGTATTGGTTACCAGGTGTAAGAAATCGAGAATAGCTTCAGGAGTCGAGAACACTCGCTCATGGCGAGGAGAAATCATGTAATCAAGAAGCTCGAAGTCTTCATTGATAACGGCACTGTGTTGAACGCTTTGATTCAGCATGTCGTATTTAAAACGCTGAAGCAGCATTTGGTTGAGCTCTGTTACACGAGCCACAGTGCGAAAGAAGTCTCGCATCATCTTTTCTACTGATGATTTACCTTCTTCACCGTAGCCCATCATCTCCGCTACATCTGGCTGATAATCGAATAATAGACGGTTTTCGCTTCGCTGGGCAACCAAGTGGAGTGCACAGCGCATTTTCCAAAGGTGCATGCGGCAGGCGATGAGCTCACTGTGTTCTTGTTCAGTGAAGTAACCATGACCTACCAAGTTCCAACCATCGTATTCTTTAAAATGTTTCTTAGCTACCCAGCCAATAGATTGAATGTCTCGAAGACAACCAGGATTCTCTTTTATGTTGGGTTCTAAGTTGTATGCAGTGCCGTTAAATTTGGCATGTCGTTTTTTCTGTTCTTCGTATTTAGCAGAGAAAAACGCTTTACTACTCCACGAATTTCTTCCATTCGCTTCTTCCCAAAGCTTCTCAAAGGTTTCTTCGCTACCGGATAGAAGGCGACTTTCAACCAAATTAGTGGCGATGGTAATATCATCTTTTGCGAGCTTGACGGTCTCTTTAATCGTTCGCACCGACTGGCCAACATCTAATTTGATGTCCCACAACAGCGTAATAAAGCGACCGACTTTGTCTTGTGCATCGGCGCTAAGCTTCTTCTTACTAACAATAAGTAGATCGATATCAGAATAAGGCTGCAAATGACCACGACCGTATCCACCGACGGCACAAAGCGATAAATCGTTGATAGAACTTAGGCCGAACAGTTGCCACAAATGACAAAGCAGTGCATCGACAAATTGTGCTCTGCCTGTAACTAATTGATTGACAGGAGCGGAATTAAACGAGTCTGTAATCCACGCGTAGTTTTTCTCAACGCATGTTTTGATTTTAGGAATGTCATCAACACTACTGATACTGTCTATTTCTTGGATTAGAGATTGGAGCGTCAAACTGCACCTTTGAATTGCTTAAGTGTAAACGCTATAAACTTTATCACGATTTAGCACAAAATCGCAGTATCGATTGGGTGCATATTTTAGGTCTATTTATGAATAAATATGGAAAAACGTTATAGCGCGGTGAATGATTGTCTAAATCGTCGTTTTTGACACGTGAGCAATATCGAAAAAAGTGGGTAGTGAGCAGCTCTAAACGCTATTTCATAAGGCAATTTCACCTGCACAAAATAGTAAAAGCAGGAATGAGACGAAGCCCAAAAATAAGCGCTAATTAAGCGATAATATAGATTCGAAAAAAAGCTTGGTTATTGTCGTCAATAGCCAAGCTCTTAACTCGTATGAAACTTTTATTGAAATGGCTCGAAAGCGCAACAGTTATTTGTGAGAAATAACGCGAGGTAATGTTTCTTCTTCTCTCAACGTAAGTACCTCAACGCCGTCTTCAGTGACTAGCAGCGTGTGTTCCCATTGAGCGCTTAAGCTTCTATCTTTCGTTACCACAGTCCACTGGTCTGGAAGTACTTTGGAATAGCGCTTACCTGCATTGACCATAGGTTCGATAGTAAAACACATACCCGGTACTAACTCTTCGCCTGTTCCTGGTTTGCCGTAATGCACAATTTGTGGTTCTTCGTGAAAACTGGAGCCAATACCATGGCCGCAATATTCTCTAACTATTGAATAGTTATGCGCCTCTGCATGAGTTTGGCAGATATGCCCAATATCACCTAAACGCATGCCAGGTTTAACTTGCTCGATGGCTTTGTATAACGATTCTTGCGTTACACGAATAAGACGCTCAGCCAGAATAGTAGGTTTGCCCACAGTAAACATCTTTGATGTGTCGCCGTGATAACCGTCCTTAATAACAGTTACGTCTATATTAATGATGTCACCATCTTTTAGCTTTTTGTCAGACGGAATACCATGACATATACAATGGTTCACCGAAGTACACACTGACTTAGGAAAAGGTGGGTTGCCATAGTTTAGCGGTGCAGGTATCGCTTTTTGTTCGTTCACAATAAAGTCATGACAAAGCGTATTGAGCTGATCGGTCGTTACGCCTTTTTTTACATGGGGCGTGATCATAGTAAGAACTTCGGCTGCTAGCTTACCAGCAACGCGCATTTTTTCGATTTCATCAGGGGATTTGATAATTGCTGCCACAATGCCTCTCAATAATCGTCTTTTGATTAATAAACAGTTTTACGCAGTATATCACCAATATGACCACTATTGGATATGCAGTAAACATGCGTTCAACCGTCTTTCAGAAAATAATGACAAACAACAGGCAAGCAGGGCTGAAAACTTGTTACCACTAAAGCTTTATGGTATAAAGCGCGCGCCCTGACGGAAAGCTCGTATTTTTTTGTGAAAGCGAAGTCGTCGTAGAGGGTATATTTCTTATTAAAACACACATATACCGACACTTGTTATCGGGGTGTCCACACTATCGTTTTTCGCTAGGGTGGATCGATACAAGGGGTATATGGAGGCCTAACCCCAAGAGGAAAATAAAATGGCTAATGTTTCTATGCGTGACATGCTGAAAGCCGGTGTGCATTTCGGTCACCAAACTCGTTACTGGAACCCAAAGATGAAACCATACATCTTTGGTGCTCGTAACAAAGTTCATATCATCAACCTAGAAAAAACAGTTCCACTGTTTAACAACGCTTTGAACTACATCTCAAGTGTTTCAGCAAAAAAAGGTAAAATCCTTTTTGTTGGTACTAAACGTGCCGCTGGTGATGCGATAAAAGATGCTGCTGTAAAATGCGACCAGTTCTACGTAAACAAGCGTTGGTTGGGCGGTATGTTGACTAACTGGAAAACAGTGCGCCAGTCAATCAAGCGTCTTAAAGAGCTTGAGCAAAAGAGCCAAGACGGAACGTTTGAAAAGCTAACCAAAAAAGAAACGCTTATGCTTCAACGCGAAATGGATAAGCTTGAGAACAGCCTTGGTGGTATCAAAAACATGGGCGGTCTTCCAGACGTAATCTTTGTTGTTGATGCAGACCATGAGCACATTGCAGTTACGGAAGCACGTAACCTTGGTATCCCTGTTGTTGGTGTTGTAGATACTAACTCTAACCCAGACGGTGTTGATTACATCATCCCTGGTAACGACGATGCTATCCGCGCTATCCAACTTTACTTGGACGCTGCTGCAGACGCTGTTAATTCTGGTCGCGAGAGCAACCTTGAAGTACAAGCTGAGCAAGACGACTTCGTAGAAGCAGCAGAGTAATTCTGTACACTCGCTGCCAATTTAAATTGGAAGCGAATTTGCTACGAGACGTATTGAGAGGGGCGATTAGCCCCTTTTACCTAACGAATTTATATTTATTGCTGAGGAATTGAAAAATGGCAGTGACTGCAGCACTAGTTAAAGAACTGCGCGAACGTACTGGCGCAGGTATGCTGGATTGTAAAAAAGCGCTTGTTGAGACAGATGGTGACATTGAATTAGCCATTGAAAACATGCGTAAATCAGGTCAAGCAAAAGCGGCTAAAAAAGCAGGTCGTATTGCAGCTGAAGGTGTAATTCTAACTAAAGTTGAAGCGGGTCGCGCGACTATGCTTGAACTAAACTGCGAAACAGACTTCGTTGCTCGCGACGAGAGTTTCCTTAAGTTTGGTAATGACCTACTTGAATTAGCTTCTGCTAACAACATCAACGACATCGAAACACTTAACGACGCTGAACTAAACGGCTCAAAAGTTAGCGATGCACGTGACACGCTTGTAGCAAAAATTGGTGAAAACATTTCACCTCGCCGCGTTATCAACGTTGAAGGTGACACACTAGGTGCTTACGTTCACGGTGGTCGTATTGGCGTTATCGCTATTCTTACTGGTGGCGACGAAGAGCTAGCTAAAGACGTTTCTATGCACGTCGCAGCGGCAAGCCCTCAATATGTTAAGCCTGAAAACGTTCCGGCTGAAGTTGTTGAGAAAGAAAAAGAAATCCAAATCGATATCGCAATGCAGTCTGGTAAGCCAGCAGACATCGCTGAAAAAATGGTTGCAGGTCGTATGAAGAAGTTCACTGGTGAAGTGAGTCTTACTGGCCAACCTTTCGTTAAAGATCCGTCGATCACAGTTGCTGAACTTCTTAAGAACAACAGTGCAGACGTTATCAACTTCGTGCGTTTTGAAGTAGGCGAAGGTATCGAGAAGAAAACTGAAGATTTCGCAGCAGAAGTAGCTGCGCAAATGGAAGCCGCTAAGAAATAATTGAGCGTTTTTCTTTTGCATTCAGAGAATGTCAGATAAACTAAAAGCACCTCTTCGGGGGTGCTTTTTTATAGCCGAATCTCTTTCTATTGCAGCGGTTTCACGTTAGTGTGAGTGACGTTTTTGCAAGTCATTTGAAAATACGGCTTTGAAGCGGCGCTGGGTTAAGAAAGCATAAACCTTTCAAAAAACTAACGCGATTTGTTCTATGTTTTTTCATGCTAAGGCATATATTTAAAATACATAGCACAAACCGGGTTTACGAGGACATATCGAATAATGAGTATCACACCTAAATCAGCATATCGACGCATTCTGTTAAAACTTAGCGGTGAAGCCCTTATGGGTGAAGAAGGCTTTGGCATAGACCCCAAAGTGCTAGATAGAATGGCACAAGAAATTAAAGAGTTGGTTGAACTTGGTGTTCAAGTGGGCCTTGTTATTGGTGGCGGTAACTTATTTCGCGGCGAAGGTTTAGCAAAAGCGGGTATGAATCGCGTAGTAGGCGATCATATGGGTATGCTAGCTACTGTGATGAACGGTTTGGCAATGCGAGATGCACTACACAGAGCATTTGTAAATGCACGCATGATGTCAGCAATTCCTTTAAACGGCGTTTGCGATGCGTATAATTGGGCAGAAGCAATTAGCTTACTGAAGTCTGGTAGAGTCGTTATTTTTTCAGCAGGTACCGGAAACCCATTTTTCACAACGGATTCCGCTGCGTGCTTACGCGGAATTGAAATTGAAGCAGACGCCGTGTTAAAAGCGACTAAAGTCGACGGTGTTTATAGTGACGACCCGGTTAAAAATCCAGACGCTACCCTGTACGAGCACCTCAGTTATAATGAAGTGCTGGATAAGGAACTAAAAGTAATGGATTTGTCAGCGTTTACTTTGGCTCGTGACCACAGCCTTCCAATTCGCGTTTTCAATATGAACAAACCCGGCTGTCTTAAGCGTGTTGTAATGGGCGAGAAAGAAGGCACCGTAATTAGCCACGCTGGCAATGATAAGTAAAGACATATAGGACACACAACAGTGATTGATGAAATTGAATTAGATGCGCAAGAGCGTATGGAAAAAAGCGTAGTGGCGCTCAAAGGCCAATTTAGCAAAATTCGCACGGGGCGCGCGCACCCAAGCCTGCTAGACGGTATTATGGTGCCGTACTACGGTGTAGATACACCGCTAAAGCAAGTGGCTAATGTAATTGCTGAAGACAGCCGTACGCTTGCCCTAACTGTGTTTGATAAATCGGCTATCCAAGCAGTTGAAAAAGCTATCATGCAGTCTGATCTTGGGTTAAACCCCATGAGCGCTGGCGGTTCTATCCGTATACCGCTTCCGCCGCTAACTGAAGAGCGAAGAAAAGATCTTATTCGCGTAGTTCGCAATGAAGCGGAAGGTGGGCGGGTTGCTATCCGCAATATTCGCCGCGACGCAAACAGCGATATCAAAGAGCTGTTGAAAGAAAAAGAAATCAGCGAAGACGAAAGTCGTGCAGCTGAAGAAAATATCCAGTCGATCACTAACGAAATCATTAAGAAAGTAGACAGTCTACTGGCTGACAAAGAAAAAGAATTAATGGAAGTATAAGTTAGTATTATGATTGGAAAGCGTTTAAACGCAGCCAAAAAGACTAGCGTGATAGGGCCAGCACCAGTTGCTGGCCCTAGACACGTTGCTATCATTATGGATGGTAATGGTCGATGGGCGCAGAAGAAAGGGAAAATTCGTACTTTCGGTCATAAAGCGGGTGTCGAATCTGTAAGAAATGTGGTGCGCTTTGCGAGAAAAAACGCCATTGAATCGCTTACTCTATTCGCATTTTCAAGTGAAAACTGGAAACGTCCGGAAGAAGAAGTAAGCGTACTTATGGAGTTGTTTAACCTTGTGTTAAATAGCGAAGCGAAGCGGCTTCATAAAAATGGTGTGCGCCTTCAAGTTATTGGCGATTTAAGTGCTTTTGACCCTAAATTAGTCGAAAAAATTCGCAAAGCTGAAGAGATGACGCGAGACAATGCGGATTTAATACTTAACATCGCAGCGAATTATGGCGGCCGCTGGGACATTGTAAATGCGACTAAGCAGCTGGCAAATCAAGTCAAAGCTGGCGACATAGATGCAGAAGATATTGACGAAGCCATGTTTACCCGGTTCACGTCTACCGCAAATCTCCCCGAATTAGACCTTCTTATTAGAACTGGTGGCGAGCACCGTATTAGCAATTTCCTTTTGTGGCAATGTGCTTATGCCGAGCTTTTCTTCACCGATGTTCTTTGGCCAGATTTTAATGAAGACGAGTTTCAACGTGCTGTTGACGATTTTAACGTTAGGCAACGTCGCTTTGGCCTTACTGGTGAACAGGTTATCGTTTCTGATGATTAACCTCATTCAGAAGATTGTCGGCTTCATCCTGATTATCACAGCCAAGGGCAAATTATGCTAAAACAACGAATAATAACTGCATTAATTCTTGCGCCAACAGCGTTATACGCCATATTGTTCCTACCTATTTTTTGGTTCGAAATTGCTATTGCCGGTGTTGTAGGTATTGGCGCTTATGAATGGGCAGCCATGGCTGGCGTTTGTGAACGTCCTAAAAAGCTTCTTTTTATGGCTGGCGCTTTTGCTATATGTATCGCGCTTTCTTTTGTTGTTGATGCTAGCGTGATCTGGTATCAGGGACAGTTACATAGTTTATATACCAGTATCCTTAGCGTGGCAGTGATTTGGTGGGGGGCCTCGCTTGCTATGGTGTTAGCGTACCCTAAATACTCCAAATTTTGGCGAGACAGTAGGGTTGTTCGCACTGTTTTTGGATTGTTAACACTTATTCCAACTTGGGTAGCAGTGATAGCACTGAGAACAAGTCTCCACGACGTAGATCCTTTCTACGGCGCGTCCCTTATTTTTTATGTGCTTGGCATTGTATGGGCAGCCGATATTGGCGCCTTTTTTGTGGGCGTGAAATTTGGTCGACACAAGCTTCGCCCGAATGTATCACCCGGGAAAAGCCTTGAGGGACTACTAGGTGGAATTGCTGCATCGTTTGCTATTATCGCATTCGCGGCGCTGCACTATCAGGTGGAGCCTTCTCGCATTTGGCTGCATTTAGCCATTGGTGGAGTTACCGTGGCAGTGTCTGCTCTTGGCGACCTGAACGAAAGTATGCTCAAGCGCTGTGCCGGTATTAAAGATAGTGGAAAAATTCTACCCGGGCATGGCGGTGTGCTTGACCGCATAGACAGCCTTACGGCTGCGTTCCCTGTCTTCGCGTTTTGTTATGTTACTTGGATGGCGTAATGCAGACAGTCACCGTTTTAGGGGCTACGGGCTCCATTGGTTGCAATACTCTTGATGTAATTAATCGTCATCCTGATAAGTACCGTATTTTCGCCATTACCGGTAACAATCAGTTAAAGCTGCTTATGGAGCAGGCCAACAAATGCTCCCCACGCTATGTGGTTATTGCTGACCCATCACACTACAGCGCGGCACTAGAGCTAGCAAAGCAGTATCAAGTTGAAGCTGAAATTCTGTGTGGACAGCAGGCATTAGAAGACGTTTCAAGCGCTCCTGAAGTTGACTCAGTTATGGCCGCGATTGTGGGAGCCGCGGGCTTGCTACCTACTATGGCTGCGGTGAAAGCAGGAAAGCGCGTGTTGCTGGCAAATAAAGAGGCGCTCGTAATGTCTGGCGCACTCTTCATTGACGCCGCGAACAAAAGCGGTGCTCAAATACTGCCAATTGACAGTGAACATAACGCGATTTTTCAATGCTTACCCCACAATTTTACCTACGGCGACTTGGGTAACTCAGGTATTGAAAAAATTCTACTTACTGGGTCGGGCGGCCCTTTCAGAGAAAGAGCGCTTGATACGTTTGGCAATATCACGGTTGACGAGGCCAGCACTCACCCCAATTGGTCAATGGGGAGAAAGATTACAATAGACTCTGCCACCATGATGAATAAAGGGCTTGAGTTTATCGAAGTATGTTGGCTGTTCGGCGTTAAGTCCAAAGATATAGACGTCGTTATTCACCCTCAAAGTATTATTCATTCCATGGTGCAATATGTTGATGGCTCTGTGATCGCTCAGATGGGAAATCCAGACATGCGCACACCTATCGCCTATGGATTAGCTCACCCTCAGCGTATAGAGGCTGGCGTCAAGCCGCTCAATTTTAAAGAGATTGTTGATTTTAGCTTTAAAACCCCTTGTTATGAGCGTTATCCAAACTTGAAGTTAGCCATAGCAGCCTGTGAAGCTGGCCAATGTGCCACCACTAGTCTCAATGCGGCTAACGAAGTTGCTGTAGAGCACTTTTTGCACGGAAATATTAGTTTTTGTGACATCGCAAAGGTTAATGAAGCAACGCTTAACGCGATGTCGATGGTAGAAATGAACTCCATTCAGCAATTATTAGAACAAGACTCGTTGGCAAGAGTAAAAGCAAACGAGTTAATCAGAGGTAAATTTCAGTGCTAGCATTTTTTTGGAGCCTAGGCGCATTTATTCTTGCCCTCGGTATTCTTGTTGCCGTACACGAGTGGGGCCATTTTTACGTGGCCCGCAAATGCGGTGTACAGGTAGAACGTTTTTCAATTGGCTTTGGCAAGCCTATTTGGCGCAGGCAGGGTAAATCAGGTACCGAGTATGTTATTGCCATGATCCCATTAGGTGGATACGTGCGCATGCTCGATGGGCGTATAGACGACGTCCCTCCAGAACTCGAAGAAAAAGCGTTTAATCATAAGCCGGTGCTGCAGCGCATGGCTATTATTGCGGCCGGCCCTGGCGTCAATTTTATATTTGCGTTCTTTGCCCTTTGGCTTATGTACTTAGTTGGGCTAGAGACAGTAAAGCCGGTGGTAAAAGCTGTCGAAGATAACAGTATTGCGGAAATTGCAGGCGTAAAAGCGGGCGATGAAATTATTAGTATCGATGGCCGACGCACACCAGATTGGGAAGCCGTTAATTTGGAAATGGTTTCCAACATCGGTGGTGAGAATACGGTAGTAACGGTCAGAAATGCATCAAATAGCGAAAAAGAAGTGACATTTAACCTGACTACTTGGAACTTTGATCCAGATATTGAGTCTCCACTAAGCAGTTTGGGTTTAACGCCATTTCGACCTGACCCAACATTAACCGTGGGTTTTGTTGGAGAGGGCAGTGCAGCGCAAGAAGCCGGCCTTTTGCCAGGTGATAAAATTACTGCGTTAAATGGCGATGAGCTTTCATCATGGAATGCGTTAGTCGATGTGATTGTTGATAATCCCGGTGAGACTATTTCTCTTGCAATTGAAAGGGATGGACAACAACGCACCCTACGTGCCACGATAGCGCGCCGCGATACAGCACAGGGGCAAAGTGGGTATCTCGGTGTAAGCCCAACGTTTGAGCCTTGGCCTGAGGGGTATGTGTTTACGCATCAGTATGGCATTATAGAGGCTATAGGAATTGCGCTAGATAAAACATGGCGCTTAATGACACTCAGTGTCGAAATGATAGGAAAGTTACTTACTGGCGATGTGTCAGTTAAAAACTTAAGTGGGCCTATCTCAATTGCTCAAGGAGCAGGTACAAGTGCCGGTTACGGGCTTGCGTACTTCTTGAGTTTTCTTGCCTTAATAAGCGTAAATTTAGGCATTATAAATTTATTACCCCTGCCTATGCTCGATGGTGGTCATTTGATGTTTTTCATCGTGGAATGGATCACCGGCAAGCCTGTGCCTGAAGCGGTACAGGAATGGGGTTACCGAATAGGTGGCGTGCTTCTGTTTATGATTATGGGTATCGCTATTTTTAACGATATTGCTCGCATAACCTGATGAGAGTCAGGAAGTACAAAACAGCAAATATGAAACGCGGCCAGGAAAAGAAAAATAGATGAAGTTAAAACAGTTAGTAGCAGCCGGATTAGTATTATCCAGTGCTAGCTTTGCCAATGCTGCGGCGCAAGACAGTAAATTCGTAGTACAAGATATTCGAGTTGAAGGGTTACAGCGTGTAGCACTTGGTGCGGCGTTAACCTATCTACCTGTACAGGTAGGTGATGAGCTAAATACATTTCGTGTAACACAGCTTATCCGTTCGTTATATTCTTCCACTCACTTTGAAAACGTTGAAATTTTACGAGATGGTAATACTCTTGTTGTTCGCGTATCAGAGCGCCCAACCATTAGTAATATCATCTTTGAAGATAACGATGATATTAAAGATGAACAATTACAAGAGAGTCTTGACGGTAACGGTGTGAGAGTGGGTGAACCGCTCGATAAAACGGTACTCACTTCAATTGAAAACGGGCTTAAAGATTTTTTCTACAGTATTGGTAAATACAACGCTGATGTAACCGCTATTGTTACCCCATTGCCCCGTAATCGCGTCGATTTAAAGCTTCTTTTTGAAGAGGGCGACGCGGCAGAAATTGAGCAAATCAATATTGTTGGTAATGAGTTGTTTTCCGATGAAGAGTTAATGGAGTCGTTTGAACTTCAATACGATACTCCATGGTGGGACTTTTTATCTGAAACGCGCTATCAACAGCAAACGCTGCAGGGCGATATGGAGTCGTTGAGAAACCATTACCTCGACCGTGGTTATTTGCGTTTCAATGTCGATTCTACACAGGTGTCCATGACGCCAGAAAAAAGCGGCATTTACGTTGCCATGAACGTGACAGAAGGCGAGCAGTACACTATTTCCGAAGTGGAGCTTGTCGGTGATGTTCTCGGACACGAAGAATACATAGAGCGTGTGCTACCGCTTACGCCTGGTGAACTTTATAACCAAGCAGAAGTGACTTACACAGAAGAGTTTATAAGTAAGTACCTTGGCCGATTTGGTTATGCGTATCCTACTGTGACTACTGTTCCTGATATCAATGATGAAGACAAAACGGTAAAACTGACATTGTCCGTCGACCCGGGTAAGCGCATCTACGTTAACCGTATCAAATTTAACGGAAACGTGGTTACCGCCGATGACGTTCTTCGCCAAAACGTGAGTCAGATGGAAGGTACTTGGCTATCTAATAGTCAGCTTGAGGTATCAAAAAGCCAGCTGTCTCGTCTTACTTATATGGAAAACGTAGAATTTGAAACAGTACGAATTCCTGGCTCAGAAGACAAAGTAGACGTAAACTTCAACGTTAAAGAGCAGCCTTCTGGCTCATTTAACGCAGGTATCGGTTACGGCGAAAGAACGAAATTGAGTCTGCAAGCGGGTATACAACAGGACAACTTCCTAGGTACCGGTAAACGAGTTGGGCTTAATCTAAGTACAGTTTCTTATCAGAAGTCAGCGCAAATAACCTATAACGACCCTTATTTCACGATTGACGGCATCAGTTTGGGTGGAAGTATCGGGTACAGCGAATTTGACGGTTCCGACTTTAACGTTATTCAGTACAACTCGAAACGTTGGTCTGTAGGCGCAAACATTGGTTATCCAATTAACGAAGTAAACCGTATTAATTTTGGTCTTACATACAGTAATGTAGAGCTTTTCAACCGTGGATTTTACGAGCAAACCGAACGTTTTTATAATCAGTTCCCTGATGGCAACGATCCTGACGCGGCGGTAAAATACGACAGCTACTTAGCTAGCGTAAGCTGGAGTAGAGTGACTTTGAACCGCGGTTTGTTTCCAACTGCAGGTTCATCACAGCGCGCTTCGTTTAGTGCAACAACACCAAATTCAGATGTAACTTATTTTAAGTCTGTGTTTGACGGTAAGTGGTACTTCCCACTATCACGTAATCAGCGCTGGTCGTTCCTTGCCCGAATTCGTTTGGGTTATGGTAACGGTTATGGCGATATTGACGGTAATGAGCAAATTCTCCCGTTTACCGAAAACTTCACCGCAGGTGGTGCAGATTCACTTCGTGGATTCGAAAACAATACCGTGGGGCCTAGAGGTTTACTAGTATCATCACCGGGTAATATCGTTGGTCCAGACGGCGAGACATTCCCGAGCGACCCTGCCGATGCAGTGATATCTTGGTCTCGACAGAGCCTTGGTGGTAACGCAATGGCACTTGGTGGTATAGAGCTTATTGTACCGACGCCATTTGTTGAAGCTGATATGGACAACTCAGTACGTACAAGTTTGTTTGTGGATGTGGGTAACGTATGGGATACTGAGTTCGATTTCGACCGATTCAGTCAGTTAGAGGTGAGCCCGAATCAGCGTGGTGAGCTATTGGACTATTCTGATTGGACTCTGTATCGCAGTGCAGCAGGTGTGTCTGTTCAGTGGGTATCACCCATGGGGCCGATGGTATTTAGCTTCTCTAGAATGATACGAGAGCGTGACGGTGATGATGCGAGATTCTTTACCTTCAACATCGGTCAAACTTTTTAAATACTTTTTAATTAGAAAAGCGGGCTCGCACTTCGTGTGTCCCAAACAAGAAGATACAAAAAGGAGTTCCCTTTGAAACAGTTGGTTAAACATATCGTTGCAGGTGCAATGTTAAGTAGTGCACTAGTCAGTACGTCAGTAATGGCAGAACAGAAAATGGCCGTGGTGGACGTGCAAGGTATTTTCCAAGCTATGCCTCAGGCTGCAGAGTTGCAAAACGCAATTCAATTAGAGTTTAAAGATCAAATTGAAGAAGTTAATCAGCTTCAACGTGACGGTCAGTTCTACGCAGAACGCCTTCAGCGCGATGCAGCAACAATGAGCGACTCAGAGAAAAAAGAACTAGAACAAAAGATCTTATCTGTTCGTGAAGAGCTTTCTAAAAAGGGTCAGCCTCTTCAGCAGGACATTCAGCGTCGCAGCAACGAAGAGCGTAACAAGTTGTTAGGTCTTATCAAGCAGGCTATCGATTCAGTAGCGGCTAAACAGGGTTACGACCTTGTCCTTAATGCTGGTGCTGTTGCGTTTGCAAAAGAAGAGCACGACTTATCTGAGCAAGTTCTAGAACAGGTTAGCAAAGCTAACTAAAACATTGCCACGGCTGGTAGTGTGTGACAATTCATCAGACCAACAACCGAAAGGTGTTGGTCTGATTTGTTTTTCGCGTTTAACAGCGTATGGTTGCCGCCGAATTTAGTTTTTACGGCGAGTTTGACCATAAATCAGTTGCTAGGTCATGCTTGAATACAGGAGAAAGTTTTTGGCCAATTCACTTAATACCATCGAAATACAGGAAATAATGGCACTTTTGCCTCATCGTTATCCTTTTCTGTTAGTCGATCGTGTCACCGACTATGTACTCGGTGAATCAATAAAAGCGTATAAAAATATCACAATAAATGAACCTTGCTTTACGGGGCATTTTCCTGGCCAGCCTATTTTTCCAGGCGTACTTATTTTAGAAGCAATGGCCCAAGCGGCTGGCGTTCTCGGTTTTAAAACCATGGGGAAAAATGATAGTTTGTATTTATACGCGGGAATAGATAATGCGCGTTTTAAGCGTCCTGTTGTGCCTGGTGATAAGCTTGAGTTTGACGTGGCATTAGTGAAGGAAAGAAGAGGGATCTGGAAGTTTAAAGGTACTGCAACTGTCGAGGGAGACTTAGTTTGCAGTGCAGAATTTATGTGTGCGATGAGAGAGATAGCATAACGTGATCCATCCAACTGCGGTAATTTCAGATAGCGCAACCATTGGTGAAAATGTCACTATTGGCCCGTTTTGTGTGGTAGACGATAACGTAACCATTGGTGATGGTTGCATATTGAAATCACACGTAGTTGTTCGCGGTAAAACGCGAATAGGCAAAAACAATAAGTTTTTCCAATTTTCGTCTATTGGCGAAGATTGCCAAGACAAAAAATATGCCGGCGAACCCACGGAACTTATCATTGGTGATAATAATGAGTTTCGCGAGGGCGTGACTGTTCACCGCGGCACGGTTCAAGATGAAGGTATTACAAAAATAGGCTCTAGAGGCCTATTTATGGTAAATGCCCATATCGCACACGATTGTGTGTTAGGCGACGATATTATTGTTGCCAACAATTGTGCAATCGCAGGTCATGTGCACATTGACGATTTTGTTATTGTTGGTGGTGCAGTGGGTATTCATCAATTCTGTAAAATTGGTGCTCACGCTTTCCTCGGCGCCGGAGGTATCATTTTAAGAGATGTCCCTCCTTTTGTGATGGTGAGTGGACACAAAAACATTCCCCAGGGCATTAACTCCGAAGGCCTCAAGCGTAGAGGCTTTGAAAAAGATGAAGTGCTGGCGATAAAGCGTGCGTATAAGGTGATTTACCGTGCAGGCAATACTATCGAAGAAGCCATAGAGGCACTTGAATCTCCAGCGAAAGACCACGAAAGCGTAGCCCGTATGGCTGACTTTCTTCGTCATGCCGAGCGGGGCATTATTCGATAATTATGACCAAGCCATTACGTATCGGCATGGTGGCCGGAGAGCCTTCTGGCGATGTACTCGCTGCCGGAATGGTGGCTGAACTGAAACGCCAATACCCTGATGCCATCATTGAGGGAATTGGCGGGCCAAATATGCAGGCCCAGGGCTTTAAGACATTATTTGACATGGAAACCCTGTCGGTAATGGGGCTTGTCGAAGTTATTTCTCATCTTCCCGCAATTCTAAAAGTTAAAAAGCAGCTGCTTGCGTATTTTGAACAATACCCACCGGATATTTTTGTTGGGATAGATGCCCCAGACTTTAATTTGCGTGTTGAAAAAGCGTTGAAAGCTCGAGGTATAAAAACGCTTCATTATGTCAGTCCTACAGTATGGGCATGGCGAGAAAAGCGTATCCACAAAATAGCAAAAGCTGCTAATCGCGTTCTCGGACTGTTCCCTTTTGAACAGAAAGTGTATGACAAGTATAAGGTACCTTATACCTTTGTTGGCCATACAATGGCGGATACTATTGCCATAAAGCCAGATCAAAAAAAGTCGAGAATAGCGCTGGATCTTGAGCTTGATAAACCCGTGTTAGCTGTGTTGCCAGGCTCGCGAAGAGGTGAGGTAGAAACGCTTCTTCCAGTATTTCTAGAAACGATTGAAGCTATCCACAAAAAGCGCCCCGATATCCAATTTGTGATACCCGCAGCAAATGATCATCGCTTTGAGCAAATCGAAACGTTTTTATCACAGACTAATGATGCATTAGCGCGATTACCTATCCATATTACGAACACAACGTCAAGAGATGCTATGATTGCCAGCGACGTTATATTGTTGGCTTCGGGTACAGCCACCTTAGAGGCAATGTTGTGTAAACGCCCTATGGTGGTTGCTTATAAACTCGCCCCGCTTACACATAAAATAATGCAGCGTCTTTACAAAGCACCTTACTTTGCTCTACCTAATCTATTGGCTAACGATGAAATCGTGCCTGAATTTCTTCAAGAGCAGGTAAATGCTGAGAATATGTGCAGCCAGCTTCTTGAATTTTTCGAAAGTGATAATTCAGCGCTTATTTCCCGTTTCACCGAACTCCACCATACGCTAAAATGTGACGCTGATAAGACAGCAGCAAAAGCGGTAGTGGAGGAGTTAGTTGGATAAATTAATAGCCGGTGTAGATGAGGTAGGCCGCGGTCCGCTGGTGGGTGATGTTGTCACCGCAGCCGTTATCCTTGACCCTTCAAATCCTATTGAGGGCCTGAACGATTCTAAAAAACTAAGTGAAAAAAAGCGCGTTGCTCTAGCACAAGAAATTCGAGAGAAAGCGCTTTACTGGAATATTGGCCGAGCTAGCCCCGCTGAAATTGACAACCTCAATATTCTACACGCCACTATGCTGGCTATGGTTCGCGCAGTAGACGGACTGCAAGTTACTCCAGATTTTGTTCGAGTGGACGGTAATCGCTTGCCTGATTGGAACTACCCATCAGAAGCGATTGTAAAAGGTGATGGCCTACATCAAGAAATATCGGCTGCATCCATCATTGCGAAAGTGGAGCGCGATAATGATATGCTGGCGCTTCACGAAGCTTATCCTCAATATAACTTTGCAGGTCATAAAGGCTATCCTACAAAAGCACATTTTGCGGCGTTAGCCGAATTTGGTGTGTTAGATTGTTATCGTAAGAGCTTTAAGCCGGTCAAGGCAATGCTTACGGGCAATAGTTAGTTTCGTAAAACAGATAAAGC
Source organism: Alteromonas sp. MB-3u-76 (assembly GCF_002831605.1). Lineage (NCBI taxonomy): Bacteria > Pseudomonadati > Pseudomonadota > Gammaproteobacteria > Alteromonadales > Alteromonadaceae > Alteromonas > Alteromonas sp. MB-3u-76. The sequence continues at coordinate 1,059,850 of NZ_CP025115.1, forward strand.
GCCGCAAAATAAAAGAGAAAAAATCATGTCTTCGCCATTTATTCATTTACGTGTACACAGCGACTATTCAATGATGGATGGGCTTAATAAGGTTAAGCCTATTTTGAGTAAGGTTGCCGAGCTAGAGATGCCAGCGGTGGCCATTACCGATCAAATGAATATGTGTGGCTTGGTGAAGTTTTACTCAGAAGCTCACTCCCGCGGTATCAAACCCATAATTGGCACCGATTTTTGGGTAACCAACGAAGTATTTGGTGACGAACCATTCAGGTTGACACTGTTAGCTATGAATAACGAGGGCTATAAGAATATTACCGTTCTTATCTCTAAAGCCTATTTACGCGGTCATCTTTCCCACCGTGCGGTGATTGACCAAGAATGGCTTGCTGAACATAGCGAAGGTATTATCGTGCTATCTGGTGGTTTGCATGGCGATGTTGGCGTAGGGCTTACCAAAAATAACATCAAGCTGCTTGATTCCTCTTTGCAATTTTATAAAACCCATTTTCAAGATCGTTTCTATTTAGAGTTAGTGCGCACTGGCCGCCCGGGCGAAGAAGACTATTTACACCGAGCAGTGGAATTTGCCCAACAGAAAGACTTACCGGTTGTTGCGACTAATGAAGTTTGCTTTATCGATAAAGAGGGCTTCGAGGCGCACGAAATTCGGGTGTGTATTCACGATGGCTACACGTTAGATGATACCCGCCGACCTAAACGCTATAGCGAGCAGCAATATCTTCGTACCGCAGATGAAATGATAGAGCTGTTTAGCGATATTCCCGAAGCCATAGAAAACACCGTTGAAATAGCAAAGCGTTGTAATGTGACGGTTCGTCTCAACGAATATTTCTTGCCCCAGTTTCCAACAGGAGGCATGACAACCGAAGACTTCTTGGTCAAGGTCTCTGAAGAAGGACTTGAGGACAGGCTTGAGTTTTTGTTCCCTGATGAAAACGAGCGAAAAGAAAAGCGCCCAGAGTATGACGACCGTCTTCGCGTAGAGCTTGAAGTGATTAACCAAATGGGCTTTCCCGGTTACTTCCTCATCGTGATGGAATTTATCCAATGGAGTAAAGATAATGGAATACCCGTTGGGCCAGGTCGCGGTTCAGGTGCCGGCTCGTTAGTGGCTTATGCGTTAAAAATTACCGATCTCGACCCCCTTGAATTCGATTTGCTTTTCGAGCGATTTTTGAACCCCGAACGTGTATCTATGCCCGATTTCGACGTTGACTTCTGTATGGACAGACGAGACGAGGTTATCGATCACGTTGCTGAGCTTTATGGCCGCCAAGCAGTATCACAAATTATCACCTTTGGAACGATGGCGGCAAAAGCCGTGGTTCGTGATGTTGGCCGCGTGCTAGGTCACCCCTATGGTTTTGTTGATAGAATTTCAAAGCTTATCCCTTCCGATCCCGGTATGACGCTAGAAAAGGCGTTCAAAGCAGAGCCACAATTACCTCAAGTATACGAGCAAGATGAAGAGGTAAAAGACCTCATTGATATGGCGCGTATTTTAGAAGGTGTTACCCGTAACGCAGGTAAGCACGCAGGTGGTGTTGTTATTGCGCCCACCACCATCACCGACTTTTCACCATTGTACTGCGATGACGAGGGGAACAACCCTGTCACCCAGTTTGACAAAAATGATGTTGAAACTGCGGGGCTAGTTAAGTTTGACTTCTTGGGACTGAGAACGCTGACCATCATTCAGTGGGCTATTGATATGGTCAAAGAAGGCAAAAATATTGATATCGACATTTCTGCTATACCTCTCGCCGATCCTAAAAGTTTTCGAACTCTTCAAAATGCTGAAACCACCGCAGTGTTCCAGCTTGAATCTCGGGGCATGAAAGAGCTAATCAAGCGCCTTAGACCCGACAGTTTCGAAGATATCATTGCACTGGTGGCGTTGTTCCGCCCCGGCCCACTGCAGTCGGGCATGGTAGATAACTTTATCGATCGTAAGCACGGCCGGGAGGCTATTTCATATCCCGATAAAGATTATCAACATGAGTGTTTGCAAGAAATTCTAGAGCCAACCTACGGCATTATTTTATACCAAGAGCAGGTGATGCAGATTGCCCAGGAAATGGCAGGCTATTCCCTTGGCGGCGCTGACTTACTTCGTCGGGCAATGGGTAAGAAAAAGCCAGAGGAAATGGCTAAGCAGCGAGGCGCTTTTGCTGAAGGGGCAAAGGGAAATAATATTGACCCCGACTTGGCCATGAAAATTTTCGACTTGGTTGAAAAGTTTGCAGGTTACGGGTTTAACAAATCTCACTCTGCGGCATACGCTTTGGTGTCATACCAAACTTTATGGCTAAAAGTACACTATCCGGCTGAGTTTATGGCCGCTGTTATGTCTGCTGATATGGATAATACAGACAAAATAGTGACCCTAGTAGACGAATGCGAGCGCATGGGTATTGAGATTTTACCGCCAGACCTTAACGCCGGAAAATACAAATTTACGGTAGATAGCAAAGGCCGCATTGTTTATGGAATTGGCGCTATTAAAGGTGTGGGTGAAGGTCCTATTGAGGCCATCATAGAGGCCCGAAGTAGTCACGGTGCGTTTAAAGATCTGTTCGAGTTTTGTGCAAAAATAGACACCAAGAAAGTAAATAAACGAGTTTTAGAAAAGCTAGTATTATCTGGTGCAATGGATAATTTAGGACCGCATAGAGCGACGCTAATGGCAACATTGCCAGAGGCTCTTGCTGCTGCTGGGCAGCATGCGAAAGCTGAGTCTTTCGGTCAGTCAGATATGTTCGGGCTTTTAACCACAGAGCCTGATGAGGTAGAGCAGGCATTCGCCGATGTACCAGAGTGGCCTGAGAAGGTCTGGCTTGAGGGTGAAAAAGACACTCTAGGTTTATACCTTACTGGGCATCCAATAAATCAGTACGCCGATGAACTTCGTTATTACACCGATGGTCGCCTTGTTGATTTAAAACCAACAAATAAAGATCAAATGGCTAGCGCCGTTGGTCTGGTGCTTGGTGTTCGGGTGATGACAAACAAGCGAGGACGCCGGTGGGCAATAGTGACACTGGATGATAAGAGTGCCAGAATGGACGTACGTTTTTTCCCCGATACTTACGAACAGTTCGAAAGTGTGTTGGAAACAGACAAAATATTGCTCATAAAGGGACAGGTCAGCTTTGATGATTTCTCCGGGGGCAATACAATCACCGCCCGTGATGTTATGGACATTGTTCAGGCACGAGAGAAAAACGCGAAAGCGCTGGCGATAAAAGTAGATACCCAGACGCTTGAAACGAAAAAAATGAGTCAGATGCAATCTATTCTACAGGCATTTAATGGCGGCAGTTGTCCCGTTCAAATGGCGGTTACACACCCAGATGCTGAGGTAACGTTAGCATGTGGTGCTAAATGGTATGTAACGCCGGAGGATCAACTATTGCACGACCTCAAACAGTGTTTGGGAGAAAAAGCCGTTTCAATTCTCTACCATTAATGGTCAGAGTTCGATAGATTGGACATCTCGCGTTTGTATAAACGAGCGTAGAAAGAATAGGACATAAAATGAGCATACAGTTTTTGGACTTTGAGCAACCCATAGCCGAATTAGAAGCAAAAATAGAAGAGCTAAGGTTGGTTAATCAAGGTGGTGAGTTCGACGTAGGTATTGAGGAAGAAATAAATAAGCTGCGTGGCAAGAGCGCAGATCTGACTAAAAAGATTTTTTCTGACCTCGGGGCATGGCAGGTTTCTCAACTAGCCAGGCATCCAATGCGTCCTTACACGCTAGATTACATTCCGCGAATTTTCACCGAATTTGATGAGTTGGCGGGCGATAGAGCCTTTGCTGACGACAAAGCTATCGTTGGCGGACCGGCCATGTTAGACGGCCAACCGGTTATGGTTATTGGTCATCAGAAAGGTCGAGATACCAACGAAAAAGTCAGGCGCAACTTTGGTATGCCTAAGCCTGAAGGTTACCGCAAGGCACTACGCCTGATGAAAATGGCTGAGCGCTTTAATTTACCTATTATTACCTTTATCGATACTCCGGGCGCGTATCCGGGAGTTGGCGCTGAAGAGCGCGGTCAAAGTGAAGCCATCGCTAAGAACCTATTTGAGATGGCGGAGTTAACGGTTCCGATCATTTGTACTGTTATCGGTGAAGGTGGATCTGGCGGCGCGCTAGCTATTGGTGTCGGCGACAGAGTGAACATGCTTCAATACTCAACCTACTCGGTTATTTCACCCGAAGGCTGTGCGTCTATTTTGTGGAAAAGCGCAGAAAAGGCACCATTAGCTGCTGAGGCAATGGGTGTAAGTGCACCGCAGATAAAAGAACTAGGGCTTATCAACAGCATTGTTGAAGAGCCTTTAGGTGGCGCGCATCGTGACCATAACGGTATGGCCGCCAACTTAAAAGCAGTGTTAAAGCAGCAGCTAAGCCAGCTTAAAGAACTTGATAACAGCAAGCTATTGGATGAGCGCTATCAGCGCCTTATGTCATTTGGCTATTGCTAATCAAAGTATGAAAACGATGTTCCCTCAACAATGACGAATGTCATTGTGCAGATTAGTGATGCTATTGCTGCAAGTCTTTTAGAGGCTAACCAACCATTAGATGCTCCCCTCGTTATCGCGTATAGCGGGGGAGTGGATTCATCTGTACTCCTTCATGCCGCATTAGAATACCGAGATAAGCATCACTGTGATTTACACGCAGTGCACGTTCATCACGGCCTTAGTGATAACGCAGATGCCTGGACTAAGCATTGCGACCTGCAGTGTCGAATAAACGACATTGAATTCCATTCTAAAAAAGTCGACGTAGATACTTCAGCGAGAAAAAGCATCGAGGCCGAAGCAAGAAAAGCGAGATATCATGCTTTGCTCAATGTTTGCCAACAAATTGGCGGTGTTTTGCTACTTGGACAACACAGTGAAGATCAGCTAGAAACCGTGCTGCTGCAGCTTAAACGAGGAGCAGGACCGCAGGGACTTGCGGGAATGGCAGAAGCCCAGTGGCGAAATAACACCTTGGTTTTACGACCAATGCTGAATCTAAAAAAGCAGGATATTGTGAGTTTTGCCCGAGAGGAAGGTTTAAGTTGGGTTGAAGATGAGTCTAACTTTGAAACAAGTTTCGAGCGCAACTTTCTGCGAAATGACATCATTCCCCATTTAGTTGCCCGTTGGCCAGAACTGGCAAAAACCGTGAGCCGCAGCGCGCTTCTGTGCGCCGAGCAATCTCATTTAATTACTGATGCTGCTGCAAGTTATTTAAATCATTGTCAGTTATCACCCACACAGCTCGATGGTGCAGCGTTAGCGGAGTTATCTGTATCCTGGCGTAAGGCGGTTATTCGACTGTGGTTTACGCAAAATGGGCAGTTAGCGCCATCAAAAGCGCAGCTTGAAGAATTACTCTCTATGTTAAACGCAAAGCAAGATGCTACACCTGAGATGACGTTTAAGTGGGGCAAAGTAGCGCGCTCGAACGGTGATTTATATTGGGTACCAAAGCGCACCCTAGACATTCCTAAAACGCTCTCTTTTGAAAATAATAAGCCTGTTCTTCTTCCGTGGCTCTCGCTTGAGGTGACTGTGAAGGTTGACGATGCCCAATCGACAATATCACTTAAGACTGATATGCGTAGCCTCAAAATTAAACCAGAACACTCTGGTGTGTCTAAAGAGTTAAAAAACTGGTTTAAAGTCTGGAAGATACCTCGTTGGGAGCGAGAGGGGGTACCTGTTATTTTTGTTGGGGAAGAGCCTGTTGCTTTAATCGTGCACGGCGAGTGTATGTATTTAAAAAACAATCTTGGTATCGACACGCAGGTGCACATAGAACATAAATAGAACGCGTTTTTTGCGGTGATAAGCAAAATAAGCCTTGGCACAGAGCATCAAAAAAGACATGTCGTCCTTAACGGCAAATTATTGCCTCTAGCCAAAACGATAATTACTATTCAGCCTAAGTTTTTATACTCTTTATGTTTATCTGTTCTTGTTAGGCCGCTTGATAATCATTCTTTCCTGAATTTTTAACCTTATACAATGCGCTATCGGCACGGTCGAACATGCTGTTGGTACTGTCGCCTATACGATAAAGGGCACCGCCTAAGCTGCATGATACGCCAAGTTTGGCCAAATACTCAGAGCTGCTGATGCTCGTTTTAATGCGTTCCGCTGCGCACGACAGCTGTTGGTCGGTCTGACAATCTAAAATACAGCAGAATTCATCGCCGCCAAATCTAAAGGGTTCGTCCTCATCACGCAATACGTTAACCAAGTGTGTAGCGACATGAGCCAGAACTCTATCTCCCTCACTATGACCGAAGTTGTCGTTAACTTGCTTGAAATTATCAAGGTCGAGCACCAACAGTGAAAACGGTTCGTCTCTGCGCTGAGCCCAACTGCGCTGCCTCATCATTGACTGCTCAAAAGCGATACGATTTCCCAAGCCCGTTAGTGCGTCCTTCGTTGCCATTCCTTTCATGCGCAAATGTGAAACCGCATGTTTTGCTTGTTTCCCAAATAAATCATGTAGTTGGAATAAAATTTCTCGTTGCGACAAGGATAGGGGTGAGCTAATGTAATAATAAGCGTGAGCTTGTTCGCCGCTGCTTGACGCAGAGCCTTGTAATGGTAAATCGATGAGCGTTGAAGATATTTTTGCATTACCGAACACCCAGCGAGAGTCGAAGTCGGTCAAACTTAGACCGGCAACGGGAAGCAGTGCATTGAGCTGTTGAAAATATAAAGTTCCAAGCTCTTCAAGCTCAAGCGTTGAAAGTAGCCGATTGATAAACAAGGTCAACTCAGCAACAGAAAGTCCATGTGCTTGTGACTCTCTTGGATAAAAGCTGCTATGGTGTGTGCTATCGTATACTGTCATTGAAAATTCCACGGCGTACCCTTTTTCGCAATATTTTGCATCGGTTGTGTGTCAAATCACTGACACAAAAGCTAGGTTTGCCGTCATGCGTAGCCAAAGACGGCAAAGATCGTCATAAACTAGAGCCTAATTGCTCTGAAACGTCGTCATTCGAGACATCTAACTATGAATTAGCAAACTAAGTGCCAATTCTTTTTTGACGCTGCTGTGCTCTTAAATTTAACAACAAATAACGGAGGTAACGTGGGAACGAGCTTTATAAATATAGTTATTCTAATGTTTATATCTGTGTGTGCTGTTGCCATCTTTAAGCGCGTACATTTACCACCAATTCTCGCTTACCTTTTTGCGGGCGTTCTCGCCGGGCCACAAATCTTATCTGTTTTTGCTCATCCCGAGCAGATGCATCTTCTTGCTGAAGTCGGCATTGTTTTTCTGCTATTTTCACTGGGTCTGGAGTTCTCCTTACCCAAATTGCTTGCTATGCGCTCCTTAGTTTTTGGTGTGGGCTTAGGGCAAATGTTTATTACAACTGCTGTGTTTACGTGTATTCCCTATTTTTTTGGCTTATCCCTTAGCGCATCAATCATCGTAGGGGGCACACTTGCGTTAAGTTCCACAGCCATTGTTATCAAGCAAGCCACGGAAATGGGAATTCTGAATAACAGGCGCACGCAACTCGCTATTAGTATTTTGCTTTTCCAAGATCTTGCTGTGGTGCCATTTCTTATCGCTATTCCATTGCTGGCACAAACAGGAGAGGTCAGCATCGCGTTAGCGCTCGGTGAAGCGTTGCTTAAAGGCGTTTTCGTCATCGCTTTTCTGATGTCGGTGGGTAAGTGGGTGCTTCCTTGGGTGTTCAGGGAGGTGGCGAGAACACGAACCGATGAACTGTTTGTGTTAACCACTATTTTAATTGCGCTATTGGCAGGTGGGTTAACCTATTATTTTGGTCTATCAATGGCGCTGGGTGCGTTTTTAGCGGGAATGATGCTGGGAGAAAGTCAATACAAGTATCAGCTAGAGGCGGATATTCGACCCTTTAGAGATATCTTAATGGGTTTGTTCTTCGTAACAGTTGGTATGCAGCTCGATCTCACCGTGTTGTGGGACAGTCTATTCGAAATTGTTTTTGGCGTGTTTGCATTGATGCTAGTGAAAGTCATATTAGTTAGAGTGGCGTCAATGCTGGTAAAAACAGATCCTATCGACGGTTGGTCTGCTGGCGTTAAACTCTGCCAAATTGGCGAATTCAGCTTTGTTATTGCAGCCCTTGCGACAACCCACGGTGTGCTAACCACTCAGCAGTCCTCGCTTATTATAAGTATGGGGGTCATTAGTATGGCTTTAACGCCATGGTTAATGAGTAACAGCGTAGTGATTGCGAAACGTATCGTGAAAAGCGATATGACGCTAACTGATGATGACTCTCCCACAAGGCATGATACGCTGAGTAACCACGTTATTATTTGCGGCTTTGGGCGTGTCGGACAATCAGTCGCGAGAATGTTGAAGATGGAAGGCATTAAATTTGTTGCCATTGATATGGACCCTGTTCGTGTGCACGAGAGTCGTAATGCCGGTGAGCCTGTCGTGTTTGGCGATGCCAGCCAGAAAGATATTTTAATTAGTGCAGCCATTGAGCAAGCTAAATTAGTGTTAGTTACGTTCGACCAAGTCGATAAAGCTAAGCAGGTGATTACGCAGGCAAGAACTATTTCAACAACAGATGTTATGGTGAGGACTAAGCGAGATTATCAGCTAGACAGTCTCTATTCTGCAGGTGCAAATCAAGTTGTGCCTGAGTTGCAAGAGGGCAGCCTTATGCTCGTTTCTCAAGTGCTGCATTATGCCGGCGTTCCTATGTCTAGGATCCTAAAAAGAGTGCGCGCAGAGCGTAAAGGACGTTACGACCATATGCACGGCTTCTACCCTGGTGAAACCACTGAGATAACTTATGGCACAGAGGATAAACTTGAGTTTATTCACGCTGTTGTATTATCTGAGCACGCGGCATATGTCGGCAAGCCCATAAAGGATATTGATTTTGCGCGAATGCGCGTCACGGTGAAAGGATTGCGCAGAAACGGTAAAGAAGTAAAAGAGCCCGATGAAAACGCAGTATTACAGGCGCAAGATGTGCTCGTTATTGCGGGCAAGCCTAGGCGCGTAGAGCGAGCAGAGCGCAAACTTCTCGAGGGCAATTAGCCCTCGATGATAAGTAGCGCAGTCAGCCTTCGTTTATAAATAAAGCAATTAGCCGACGTTTGTGAATGCCGGCGTTTGTGAATATAGGGTAGTGCGAGTTAGATAGCTTTCTATGCAACGCGGTCTTTTTCTAGGTCAGCAAACTGTTTTTTCAGGTCGTACTTTTCGTCTGTAACTATTTTTTCTAACACAGAAACTCGCTCTTTCAATTCGGCAATTTCTGCTTTGTACGTACCTAACTCCTTGTCATTAATCTTCTTTTTACTTTTGTCTTTTGCAGTTTCAATAATACTCACAAGCGCCCAAGCACAGATAGCAACGATAGCAATAGCAGTTAAATTCACAGTGTGATCCCTCTCAAACAGTTTTAAAAAAGTGTAGTCGATAACAAGAAACTTGTCTCGTTTAACTAATTTAGCTAGCCAACCAGTACACGCTTTTTGTTACTATACGCAAAATTTTGACGCCTTTAGTAGAAAACGCAGCACGTAATTTTTTGGTATTAGGCTGATAGTTGGCAGATTATAGGCAGATAGAAATCTATCAAACATTGGCCTTCCACAGTTTCATTGTGCTATCAGCGTCTACATGCTTTGCCGTGTCTAGGGTGAAAAGCGTGTATCTACGTTTTAATAATTACTAAGCAAGCTTATTGCCATTTTTAGAAAATTCATACTTATTAGTGGGTTAAGAAGTATTTTTGAATTTTAGCAACCTTGTCATTGATGAAACTCACCAATCTAAATAGTGAGTTTAACGAACTAGTAACTAAAATCGTCAAAATAATGAGTATCAAAATAGTAGTCAGCTTGAGCCTTGAAGGTATGTTGCCGCAAGTCAATGAAGAAACGGTAAAAGAATAAATGGTTAACGAAAAAACGATGCTGTCTGTTAATACACCTACAGAAGAGAACGATGTGTTCTGGATGAAACATGCCTTATCGCTAGCAGACAAGGCTGAAGCTATTGGTGAAGTACCTGTGGGAGCCTGTGTTGTCATCAATGGAGCCGTGGTCGGAGAAGGATGGAATACGCCGATACGAGATCACAATCCTACAGCACATGCAGAAATGCATGCGGTTACTCAAGCGGCGAAACATATCCAGAATTACAGACTTATCGATGCTACGCTTTACGTTACGCTAGAGCCCTGTTCAATGTGCGCAGGCATGTTAATACACGCAAGAGTCAAGCGGGTAGTTTTTGGTGCGTGGGACGCAAAAACCGGCTCAGCAGGCTCTGTTATGAACTTGCTCCAGCATCCGGCGTTAAATCACCAGGCTGAAATTGTTTCGGGAGTGCTTGCCGATGAATGCGCAGAGAAGATATCAGCTTTTTTTAAAAAGCGAAGGCAGGAAATTAAAGCGGCTAAAAAAGCAAAAAGAGCACAACAACAAGATTAGTCTGTGCTTCGTGTTAACTGTGTGAACATGTCGTTGGTAACGTATAGTCTGCGTCTATGTAATACTTTCTGGTGACTGCGTTTTATAAGCAGTCTGCGTCTGTTAGTGTTTTTCAATCTAACTCCTTTTTTCATAAATCTATTTTTCTTCATATAAACTTCCTTAATTAATAATGCTGGGAAGTTAAATGACGGATATGTCATTCTAATTTCGCAGTTAACCTACGGTACAGAGATGACATTTAAATGACATATTTCAATAGCCAATAGACTTATATTTTATCTTGTTCATCGAGCCACACTAAGCTGTCGTAGTAACGACGAATATTTTCAACATACTGGAGTGCTTCATCGCCACGAGCATAGCCATAGCGAGTGGTACGGTAATACTTCTTCTGTCGTAGTTGAGGCAACCTCCTCTTTACATCTACCCACAAATCTGGGTTGCCACCTTGACGTTCGGTAAGCACCCTCGCATCTTCTAAATGACCCATTCCTATGTTGTAGGCGGCCATTGCCATCCAAGTTCTATCTGGGCTGCCAATTCGCGCAGGAATTCGACTTAATAGACTAGCAAAATAGCGAGAGCCTCCGCGAATGCTCTGCTCAGGGTCAACTCTGTCGCTAACATCCCAATCGCTTGCAGTATCTAGTGTGAGCATCATTAAGCCTCTCACACCAGTACGAGAAACCGCGTTGGGTTCCCAGTGACTTTCTTGATAGCTCATCGCGGCGAGAAGACGCCAATCTAAGTCGCCAGAATATTTTTTGAATAAGGGCAGATATTGCTTGAGCGTAGACTCTGCTGCGTTCTTAAATGCTCGACTGTCGACGTAGTCGAACTGTCGAATATGGCCGAAATACTTATCTTCTAAAACAGTAAACCAACCGGATTGATGTACAGTTCCAAAATATTCGATAATGGCGGCTTTCACAGAGTCGTCCTGATTAAGGGGAATTGCCCACGCCATTGGCATCTCGCTTTGAAGTGTTTTTGCAACAGCCAGACTAGGGTAACGCCTGCGCTGAAGTGCAAGACGGTTACTATCGGCAATAGTGTAATCGATGTCACCTAGCGCCACTTGTTGAAGCAATTCTTCAGAATCAGAATCTTCGGTAGTGACTATAGCTGTTTGTGAATCTGGTTTTTGCTGATCAGCCAGTAATTGATTGAGTATGTGAACCTGACTACTTCCAGATACAGCGACAATGGGAGATGAGAGGGTTTGAATATCTCTTGGTCTGTCTGTTCCCGCCTTGAAAACAAGCTGCTGCTCAACATACTGATATGCTGGTCCGTAGGCGAAACGTTGCTGCAAATCTGATGTCACTGCATCTCCTGTTGCAACAATGTCGAGGTTACCTTCTTCAAGCTGCTCAAGCATGACCTCGTAACTGTAAAACGGATATAAATCTAGCGTTACGCCAAGAAAGTCTGCAAACCCTGCCAGCAGTTCATATTCGAACCCCTGTGGCCCACCTGCGCCATTGTAGAATGTGCCAGCACCATAAACAGTGCCTACTTTGATAGAGTTCCTATCGAGTAGTTGTGACAGTGCAGTGGGCACAGAGGGGGCACTACAGCTAATAGATATGATAGAAAGTAGGATTAGGGCATACGTACGAATGTGCTTTTTATAGCATTGTGCCTGCATAGCGCTTTTCTTATTGTTAGTTAAAAAATTTTCAAAAAAAATTCATGTATGGGCGTATTGAGGTTACCAAGTGACCATAATTGCTCTATAATCCGCGCCGAATTACTCATCAATCTAAGAGGCAACGCGTCGCATTGGTGGTCGTTGTTTCCAAACAACCAGGTAAAGCACTATGTTGGTCCTTCGAGGCGCTCCCGCACTATCAGAGTTTAACCAAACTAAACTGATTGCAAAGCTGGGTCAATCCGGCGTTAAGGTTAAAAACCTTTACAGTGAATATGTTCACCTAGTAGATTCTCAAGGTGATTTGTCCAAACAGCAAATAGAAATACTTGAGAAATTGCTCACTTATGGGCCCGCAAGGCAGACGCAGTCAGCTTCTGGAACACTTTTCTTTATCACTCCTCGCCCCGGCACTATCTCTCCTTGGTCTTCAAAAGCCACCGACATTGCTCACAATTGCAGCCTTGAAAATATTAACCGCATTGAACGTGGTTGTGCATATTACGTAGATACTGAAGAAGCGTTGAGTGAAGCGGACTTTGCTTTGATTGCCAGTTTCTTGCACGATCGCATGACAGAGTCTGTATTTACACATACCGATGACGCCAACGTATTGTTTGCTCAAGCAATGGCAAAAAGTTTCACTTCGGTTGAAATACTAGAACATGGAAAAGGTGCGTTGATAGCAGCTAATGTGTCTTTAGGATTAGCCCTTGCTGATGATGAGATTGATTACCTGTTTGACAGCTTTACCACATTGGGAAGAAACCCAACCGACGTAGAACTTTATATGTTTGCTCAAGCAAACTCTGAACATTGCCGTCATAAGATATTTAACGCTAGCTGGACGATTGATGGAGAAGATCAGGAAAAGTCTCTTTTCAAAATGATCAAAAACACCTATGAGATACTGCCAGACAATGTGTTTTCTGCTTACAAGGACAATGCTGCAGTAATGGAAGGGTGGCAGGCTGGCCGATTTTTCCCCAACCCCCAATCTCATCAATATGAATACCATCATGAGAATATCGATATTCTTATGAAAGTGGAAACTCATAACCACCCTACAGCCATTTCTCCCTTCCCCGGCGCCGCAACAGGTTCAGGTGGAGAAATTCGCGACGAGGGCGCCACAGGTCGCGGCTCTAAACCCAAAGCAGGCTTAGTGGGTTTCACTGTTTCAAACCTTCGTATTCCTGGGTTAGAGCAGCCATGGGAAACCGAATATGGTAAACCTCAGCGCATTGTTAGTGCACTCGATATTATGACGGAAGGTCCGTTAGGTGGCGCTGCGTTCAACAACGAATTTGGCCGTCCAAACCTTTTGGGTTACTTCCGTACCTACGAACAGGAAGTGAATAGCTTTAATGGCGTAGAAGTGCGTGGTTATCACAAGCCAATCATGCTAGCCGGCGGTTTAGGAAACATCCGCCGCGATCAAATTGAGAAAGGTGAAATTACTGTAGGCGCCAAGCTTATTGTTCTAGGCGGTCCAGCAATGAACATTGGTTTAGGTGGCGGAGCAGCGTCATCTATGGCATCGGGTCAATCTAACGAAGATTTAGACTTTGCTTCAGTTCAGCGCGAAAACCCTGAAATGGAACGCCGCTGTCAAGAAGTTATCGATGCGTGTTGGCAGCTAGGTGAAAATAATCCGATTCAGTTTATTCATGATGTCGGTGCAGGTGGTTTATCAAATGCCTTACCTGAACTTGTAAGCGATGGGGGGCGTGGCGGTAACTTTGAACTTAGAAAAGTGCTGTCTGATGAGCCAGGGATGACACCACTAGAATTATGGTGTAACGAGTCTCAAGAGCGATATGTAATGTCTGTGGCGCCGGAAAACATGCCTGTCTTCGAGGCAATTTGTCATCGCGAGCGAGCGCCTTTCGCAATTGTGGGTGAAGCTACAGTTGAGGAGCACTTAAACCTTAACGACAGTCAATTTGATAACAAACCTATCGATATGCCTTTAGATGTATTGCTAGGTAAGCCGCCGAAAATGCATAGAGATGTTACTTCGGCCACATCACATTCTCCTGCATTCGATGACAGCGACATCAGTATAAGTGAAGCAGTATCACGTGTGTTGTCACTTCCTACTGTGGCGGAAAAAACCTTTCTTATCACGATTGGCGATCGCTCAGTAACAGGGTTAGTTCATCGCGACCAAATGGTTGGCCCTTGGCAAGTACCTGTAGCCGATGTAGCGGTAACGGCGAGTGCTTTCGATACGTACCACGGCGAGTCAATGGCTATGGGTGAAAGAACTCCTGTTGCCTTGTTGTCTCATGGCGCTTCTGCGCGTTTGGCCGTTGGCGAAGCGCTAACCAATATTGCCGCGTCTTACATTGGCGATATCAAGCGTATTAAGTTATCAGCAAACTGGATGACAGCGGCAGGGCATCCTGGTGAAGACGCTGGCCTTTATGAGGCTGTTAAAGCGGTGGGTGAAGAACTTTGTCCTGCGTTAGGACTCACTATTCCAGTAGGTAAAGACTCCATGTCGATGAAAACGGCATGGCAAGACGATGGAGAAGAAAAGGCAGTAACGTCGCCATTATCTTTGGTAATTACTGCTTTTGGCGCGGTGAAAGATATTCGCAAAACGCTAACACCCCAGCTTAGAACAGACAAGGGCGAAAGCAAGCTTTTACTTATCGACCTTGGGGAAGGCAATAACCGCTTAGGTGCAAGTTGTTTAGCGCAGGTTTACAATCAGTTGGGTGATAGCCCAGCAGATGTTGTTTCTGCTCCTAGGCTAAAAAGCTTTTTTGACGCCATGCAGAAATTAATTGGCCAAGACCTGGTCCAGGCTTATCACGACCGTTCAGACGGTGGTCTGTTTACAACTGTGGCTGAGATGGCTTTTGCAGGCAAAACTGGAGTAACAATAGCTCTCGATAAATTGTCTGGTAGTGATATCTCTGTCTTGTTTAACGAAGAGCTTGGTGCTGTTATTCAGGTGCTAGACCGCGACATTGAAAAGGTGAGTGTTGTATTAGCTGAAAACGACATTGCTGCTATTACGCACGAAATTGGCACTGTTAATACCACCGACATGATTGAGTTTAATCGCAATGGGTTGGCAGTATTCGCTGATAGTAGAGTCGCAATGCGAACAACATGGGCTTCAACCACCTTTGAAATGCAAAAACTGCGTGATAATCCGCAATGTGCTGAACAAGAACATATCGCCAAGCAGGATGCAAAAGATCCGGGGCTACATGCTGTTTTGTCTTACGATGTAAACGAGGATATTGCTGCTCCATATATTGCTAAGGGCATTAAACCGAAAGTTGCGATATTAAGAGAACAGGGCGTGAATTCTCATCTTGAAATGGCTGCTGCTTTCACTCGAGCAGGTTTTGATGCGATTGATGTTCATATGAGCGATATTTTGTCCGGACGACGCTCTCTTGAAGATTTCGCTGGTTTAGCAGCATGCGGCGGTTTTTCATATGGTGACGTGTTAGGTGCCGGTGAAGGCTGGGCAAAATCAATTTTGTTTAACAGCATGGCAAGAGATCAATTCGAGAGTTTCTTTACTCGAGATAACACGTTTAGCTTGGGTGTATGTAACGGCTGTCAGATGTTGTCGAATTTGAAGTCACTTATTCCTGGTACTGAACATTGGCCACACTTTGTTGCGAATCAGTCGGCTCGTTTTGAAGCTCGTGTCGCTATGGTGGAGGTGACTAAGTCTAATTCTGTACTACTCGACTCAATGGCCGGCTCTCGTATGCCAATTGCGGTTTCGCACGGTGAAGGACAGGCTGAGTTTGCGTCTGAGGATATGCTGAAAGCCGCTGGCGAACATGTTGCGCTTCGATACGTGGACAATTATGGTAACCAGACCATGCAGTATCCAGCTAACCCGAATGGATCGCCACAAGGGATCACGGGGTTAGCATCAGCAGACGGGCGAAGCACTATTATGATGCCGCATCCTGAGCGTGTATTCAGAGCGGTAGCGAATTCATGGTGCCCTGATGATTGGCAGGAAGACGGAGCGTGGATGCGTATATTCAGAAACGCCCGTAAGTTTGTGGGGTAATCATTTAGGGGGAATTAGTGTCAAACCATTGGCTTAGGTGTCAAAAAGTTGTTTTTAACCCTTGTCATAGGTTTGTCACTGATCTATTGTAGTGCAGCACGGAACGCTATTAGGTTACAGGAGTTGAATTGGGTTGCACTAGCAATTGGTAACAATGCTAGTTTAAATAATAAGAGACGAACAATGAATCGTTCCTCAAAAGGGTTTGGCTTGACTGGAGTCGCAGTAGCTGTGGTGTTGATGTTTATCACTGCTGTATTTAGTACTTCTGCGAAATCTGCTGAAGCTCCAACAACGCTAAGTGTGCAATCTTCAGTTAAGTAGTCTGAAAAATCAATAAAGCCCGCAATGAGGTCACTCACGGCGGGCTTTAATCATTCTGGGCAAACCTACTTATTTACTTCAAAGATCGTATCTAGGTTCTGTTTTAGTCGACTTTCATAGCAAATCTATCCAGTAAACATCTCAGCCTTTTCTGTTTTTTTCTCTATTTATTAGCTTTTGTTGCGGATGCTTTTTTAGCAGAACATAGGTAGCGCCAAAACCTCCGTGCATAGGCTGTGCAGTGTGAAACGCAATAACCTCCTCAAGTTCACGCAACCAATGGTTTACATAGCTTTTCTTTAAACCCGGGAAAGGCTTACTGTTTTCACCTGTTCCATGCTTCACAATGAGTGCTCGTATACCTCGTTCATGACCTGCACAAATTTGCTTGTAAAGAAGCTCTCGGCTTTCTTGCAGTGTTTTACCCGCTAAACTGACAGCCAGCTCGAGAGGGTATTTACCTAGCCTTAACTTTTTAAATACGCCGTCTTGAATTCCCGGTTGCTGAAACTGAATAAATTCATCGGGAGGTACTGGCTTTACACCTTCCATACTTAATGGATTTTTGAGCGTATCGCGAACCTGTATTTGCTGAGAGGCTCGCTTTTGTTTTTCAGCCAGCGCTGCGTTGGGGTCATGCAGTAACGCTTTGTCGTTAGAGGTAATGGGTTTTACATCTTGCATTTCAGCAAAAAAAGAATCTAGCTCTTCGCGTTCGAAATGGCTCATTAACATTCCCCTTGTGAATACCTTGAATCTGCACAGAGCAAATAAAAAGACTCATAATGCTTACTAAGGATAGTTTTATACACTAAAACACAATGTAGGGATTAGCCAATAACATTTAAATAGGAAGCTAAAAAATAGCGCCCGGTTCATTGAGCATTTCTATCACGTCCCAGACGTCTTTTGTGCCACCCTCTGTTTCTGATTCATTACTTTCAGATGAACAGCACTCACTTAAGTTATTCATATTATTCTTTCGGTTCACAAAGCTACTTTTTATTAAAGTATTACCCACTTTATGCAAATAACAAAAAATAATGGGGGCCAGACAAGTTTTACCTAAGAGACAATGGATGAGATTCTTTACAATGAAATGCATCCACGCTGAAAAAATGAGTGCTCTGGCTCGATACTCTTCGGTGGTGGCGTCCCCACGAGGACTCGAACCTCGATCAGCGGCTTAGGAGGCCGCAGTTTTATCCTGTTAAACTATAGGGACACAGCGCGATATTATACTTAGATAAGATGAATACGGAACCCTTTGGTTTACTTACTTTTTATCTTCATTTTTTCACAACAAAGTCATTTTCTTGAATGTTGGCTACAAGTCCAGACTGTTTGTGAATAATGGTAGAAGAATTAGCAAACGTATTTTCGACAACAAATGTACCGGGGTAGAGCGAGTATTGGAGGAATTTTTTACCCTTGTTGTCCATTATCTCTTTTGCCTGATATAGCATTAGCTCATCATTTTCTTCTATACCATTATCCCTTCCAAGAGAAATAGAAATGATGTCTCCTGCTACATTAATTACCCGTCCGGTCGTTGGCTGACACGCAATCGATTCTTTAATATCTTGAATAGCGTCAAGTAATAAATCTTGAGTTTTTCTGCCGTAAATAGATTGCCAAAAATAATTTGAATGCTCGTCAATTTGCTCAAATCGGTCGAAGGTCCACTCTGCATGTGTATTATACGATTTGGTAAATAATCTTCCGCCGTTGATGCCATCAAAGACTTCTAATGTAATAGCAAAGTATCTATCTACTTTGTCGTCGCTCCATGGGGTGAATACTGAGGCGGGTTGTCTATCAATACTCAAGTCATCGATAGTGCCGATGATAGCGAACTGTGAATTACCATATTGTGCTAGCGAGCGAACATTTTGTTCAGTGTACTCGCTTTTAAATTTCGCAGTATGAGGAGCAATATAGGCAAGCCTGAGGTTATCAGTGGTTTCAGACATAAGTTTGGCAAACTTATTCGTTACAGCCTCATCAAAATGTCTAATATTACCTTCTGTTAGTTGCTGCCTATTTGGGGTTAAAAAGTATGTAGTGGCGAAAAGTTTTTTATCATTACCTGCATTACATGTTCTGGTTGCTGGAAATATATCTGCTCTAATACTGACAGTAAAAATCTCGCCATTGTATCTTTCATCGATAATTTCAATTTGTTCTACTTCGCCATTACTGCGAATTGTCAGTTCTTCGTTTTCTAGAAGCCCATTTGTGAGCTGTTGAACACTATTCACTGATGCTCCGGAGAAAAGCATGGCTTGCTTGAGCGCTTCTTCAATAGCTTCTCGCTTCGCCGCTTCTTTATCGCCATTTAAGATAATTGCCTGACCTTTGGCTTCATACCACATGGCATGCGCCTGCCCATGTAAAAAGGCCACTAGGCAAACGCATGCCACGACCGCATTAAGCAGCATGACATAAACTTTCGATTTGTTACTTAACATGTCGACCTCTTGATATTACTTAGGTGCTAACTCAGAAGCATGTTTAGCTAGAAATTGGCTTTAAAAGAAAGTAAACGTAAAGCGAAATTCAAACTTTGCGCTGAGATACCAGAGCACATGACCTGAGCACATGACCTGAGCTATGCTAGAACAATGCCATATCTTTACTGAGAAGTGTCTTAATGCAATTAGGTGGAAATATTGGAAGGGGTTTACCAGTGTAAAGATGTTTAGGTACAAATTTTGCTTTTCTTTTTTGTCACATAGGTTAAAACGCAAGCTAGGGTGCTAAAGCACTTCACTCTTGTCAGAGTTCTAAAGCAAAACGAGAAGTGGCAACCAAAAGGCAATAGCTAAGACAGGAATATGTGTCATGAAGTTACTAACAGTCCATACATCAACAGTGAGTGCAATAGTGAGAACAATCATCCTATTTATTGGCGTTACTATGGGGCTTACAGGTTGCGGTGTTATTGATAAACATATTGAGTGGGAAAGTGTCGAGCCAAATACGTATCCTGTGCTCACCGCTGTTGGTTATGCGCCCATCGAGTCTCAGCAAGGTAGCAATGCAAATGTAAAGCGACTAATGGCAATGAAGGCGTCAAAACTAGAAGCTTACCGAGAGCTTGCAGAGCAAGTTTATGGCCAGCGTATCGAAGGTTCGCAGTCGCTTTCAAGCTTAGTAGTGAATAGCGAGTCTTTACGAGCTTCTGTAGACGGCGTTATTCGAGGAGCAAAAGTGGTAAAAACCTATCCAGTGGGAGAAGACACTTATGTCACAGAATTGACGCTGGATATGAAAAGGGTTTACGACATCTATTTGACTACAGCAAAACCCCGTAGAGTTAAAAACGTCACTTATTACTGATTGCTAAATCACTTTAAAGACAACATTGCACCATTACGCGCTTAGCTATTTAATTAGTAGCTATGCACCTACTATCTATGCACCTGCTAGCTATGCACTTACTCCTGAACCCAAAGTACCGCCTTTAGGTTTTCCCTTTTTATCATAGGTGAGTGATTCTTTTGCGCGCAATTCCATCATTAAATTACGAAGGTGGGTTAGCCGAAGTTGACCCTGCTCAACGGCTTTTTGATTTACCTGTGTGCGGTACTTGCAGTCATCGAGAAGAGCCTTTGCTTTTTCTGTAAGCACATCATCTTCCTCACTATATGTTTGCCCTTGGTCAATTAAGGCTTCGGCCGCTGAATCTATCTTTTGGATGTCTTCTAACAACTGAGCTTTTTCGTCTAACAAAGCCATGAGGGATTCAGCTTCGCGAGAGCTAATTAACTGTAGCTCTCTTTCTAATAGTGTCGACAACGCAGTTAACTTGTCCACTTGGTTTTGAAGTATCGATGTTAAATTTACTGTTTGCTCGCTCACTGAAAGCTCTCTTTTAAATACGGTACGTTGAAAAAGATGTTACAGATAGCATAGCACTGTGACTTTCTCTGTAAATGCTGCGACATACTTCAAGAATACTCATTTGCACCCTCACTACTGAGCACTGAGTGTATTCGCAAAAGTCATCAGTAACAAAAATCACTTAGAACCGAAAATCTCTGCTTCTGCTTTCGCTATCTTGTTCGCCAGTACTTCAGGATTAATTTGGTAGTCACCGCTTTGAATTGCTTTTTTCAAACGGTCCACTTTTTCCTGATTCACTGGTGCTTCAGTACCTTTCTTCTGAACTTGGTTTAACTGCTGAGCAGATTGCGTTAATGAAACGGAATCTTGACGGGGTGCTGGAGCTGCCGTTGCAGTTTTTGACGCAGCTTGCTGCTGCGCTTGTTGTGTCTGATTTTGCTGAGACACTTTTCCGTTATCAACGGGATTTTTCGGTAACCCATTGTTTATATTGTTAATAGCCATAATAGTTCCTCACTACCTTCTCACCTCTGTATAGGGTATCGGCGAAAGCCCCGTTATCTTTAGCTTTAAATAGCGAAAAAAGGATAGTTTTTCTATGCTAGTTTTATAATTGTATCACGACTTTCTCTGTACTGGCGACTCTGGCTATAACAGTCTTTTTAGAGCTTGCGTTAAGTACTTGAATACTATCGCCAACCACGCCATCTTGCTGTGCGATACCCGCAGTTCTCACTTTCATTTTACCTACTTCGGCAGAAATGGTGATCCGGTCACCTTTGCATACAAAGCAAAGCATATTTGCTTGGATTGCTTGACCATTTGTTGCTCGCCTCTTCATTCGAGCGCCCACCAGCGAGTCAATTTCTGTGAACGTCGTGTAACGGAGTTGACGAACATCCACGCTCGCCATTGTTAAATTCGACGACGATAAAACTGTACCAGGACTTACTGCCCCGCTGGTAACAACAATATCTTTTGTTCTCGATACTTGGCCGCTAGTAAACAAATACCAATCATTGGTTTCACAACTCACGCGCACCGATATGTAGGACTGCTTCAGTGCGTCTTCTGAAGTGTGATAGCGGTATCCGGTAGAGCACTCAGGGATATTTATCCTATCGTCTATTTTTACTATGGCAACATCGATGTTAGTATCCTGCGAATTTTCAGTTAGTTGCGTGATTAGATATTCACGAGCGCCGTTTTCTACAACGCGATGCAAATTTTCCATCGCGAAAATGGAAAATGACATTACACTCGTTGCGGCACTTGATACTAAAAGTGCACAAACAGCGAGTTTTCTTACATGACTTTTACTATTTTGTTTTTTCATTGTGACTTTTCGTGTTCAGTTCGTGAGTTATTGGCTATGCTTAAAAGGTAAACGCGGGTTTTACCGACAGTTGCTTTTGAGAGTTGTTAACGCTACTGTCATTTTTTTGTCGTTTAATCTGCAAAAACCAAATGATATTGTCTATTTTGTATAGAAATACAAAGATGTAATGTTCATGACGCAATGTTCATGCCCAGAATTACCTAGAGGTGACTTATGTCGGGGATCTTAGATTCAGTTAACCAGCGCACACAGCTTGTGGGGCAGAATCGTTTAGAGTTATTGCTATTTAGATTAAACGGTCGCCAGCGTTTTGGTATAAACGTATTTAAAGTCCGAGAGGTTCTTCAATGTCCTCCGTTAACCTCTATGCCAAAACTCAATCCTTTAGTGCGCGGCATTGCGCACATTCGTGGTCAGACTATTTCGGTAATCGATTTGAGTATGGCAACGAAAGGTCGAAAAATTGAAGATTTATCTAACGCGTTTATTGTTATCGCGGAATACAATCGTTCGGTTCAAGGGTTCTTAGTAGGCGCCGTTGAGCGCATTATTAATACTAATTGGGATGCCATCATGCCGCCCCCGCAAGGCAGCGGAAGAGCAAGCTATCTTACTGCGGTAACTGAAGTCGAAAACGAACTTATTGAAATCCTCGACGTTGAAAAAATACTCAATGAAATTTCTCCGTTAAACGCAGAGGTAAGCTCTGAGGTTGCCGAAGGGTTAACCACTGAAGGGCAAGAAAATAAGATTATTTTCATAGCTGATGATTCTACAGTAGCCAGAAACCAGGTTAAAAAAGCGCTAACGTCACTGGGTCTCGAAATCGAGCTAGCTAAAAACGGGCTTGAAGCACTTAAGCGATTGAAAGAGATTGCCGAAGAGTATGGCGATATTACCAAGCGAGTGGGGGTTTTAGTCTCGGATATTGAAATGCCGGAGATGGATGGATATACGCTTACTGCCGAGATTAAAAACACTCCAGAACTGCAAAAGCTACATGTTGTTCTTCATACATCGCTAAGTGGTGTATTTAACCAAGCTATGGTTCAAAAAGTGGGAGCAGATGACTTCATCGCTAAATTCCATCCTGACGAGTTGGCTACTGCCGTTCAAAAGTGGTTAATGACTGAATGCGAATAACGGAGCACCAACGGATTGATTAACAAAGATGTTTCGCCAGAAAGCTACCTGAAATTTAGACAGTTTTTAGAGAAACAATGCGGGATTGTGCTTGGAGAGAACAAGCAATACCTGGTGCGGAGCCGACTTGCCTCATTACTCTACAAGTTTAAATATAACTCTGCCGACGAGCTGATCAATGTGGTTGTGCGTGGGCACGACCGTGCGTTGCTTCAAAGCGTTATTGACGCTATGACAACTAACGAGACCTTATGGTTTCGCGACAACTATCCCTTTGATCTTTTGGTCAAAGAGTTATTGCCCAGCCTCGCCAAAACAAATAGAAATATAAAGATTTGGAGCGCGGCCTGTTCATCAGGGCAAGAACCCTATTCGATTGCTATGTCGATTTTAGAGTTTCAACGACAGCGACCTGGTATTTTGCGTGGTGGTGTTGACATTGTTGCCACCGACCTATCGTCTGAGATGCTTAAAAAATGTGAACTTGGCGTTTACGATGAGCTTTCTTTAGCTCGCGGATTATCGCCCCAGCGGCGACATGCATTTTTTCAGCAACACGAAACGGGCAGAATGCAAATAAAGCCTGAAGTTAGACGCATGGTAACGTTTAAAAGCTTTAATCTGTTATCGAGCTATGCGGCATTGGGGCGTTTTGATATTGTTTTTTGTCGTAATGTTTTGATTTATTTCTCTGCTGATGTCAAACAGCGTATCCTGCAACAAATTGCCGGTCAACTGCAGCCCCAAGGTGTCCTTTTCCTTGGCGCTTCCGAGTCGATAAGTTCGGCGAGCGAAATATACTCTATGGTGAAATGTCAGCCAGGTCTTTATTACCAGAAAAAATAAAAGTACTTTGTTGCTGAAATTTAAGTACTTTTATCCTTTCCTATTTCTTTTTGTTCTACCTTTAACATCGTCAATTATTCAACATGGCATTCTGCTTGCTAATTCTTTCACTAAAACGCTAACTGACAATTGATCACAACTTAGTTAGCAGAGGTGTTTGAACAGCAGGGGTCATTTCATATGGCGATCAATTTAGACAAATTAGTTGGATTCCATGAATCAGCACTGAAAATACGTACTGAGCGGATGGAGGTCATATCTGGCAACCTAGCCAATGCAAATACCCCTGGTTATAAAGCAAGAGACATAGACTTTAACAAAGCAATGCAGTCAGCCATGAACGAAGGTGTTCAAGGCAAACATAAGAATAGTGGTGGGCTGGTGCGCACCAATGAACGCCACTTAAGCGGCAATCCTTCGTCAGTAGCGGCAAATTTCGACATGCAGTATCGCATTCCAACCCAGCCTGACACAGGCGATGGCAACACTGTTGAAGTTCAGTCTGAGAGGAACCGTTTTTTAGACAATGGGCTTCGTTATCAAGCAAGCCTACAGTTTTTGAACGGAAAAATTAAAGGCATGAAAAAAGCAATTGGTCCTGGAGGGCAGTAGCAATGGGTTTATTTAATGTTATGCAGATATCTAGCACTGGAATGGAGGCGGAAAACGTCCGTCTTAACACCATTGCAAGTAATATTGCCAACGCAAATTCAGTGAGCAGTAGTTATGAAGAAACCTACCGTGCTCGTCATCCAGTTTTTGCCTCTGCGTTGCAAGATGCAATGAGCGACCAATCAAAAGGTGTCGGTGTTGAGGTTAAGGGCATTGTAGAGAGTGATGCACCACTACAAGTGGAGTATTCGCCAAACAACCCGATGGCTGATGCTGAAGGGTATATCTATAAACCAAATGTAAACATTGTCGAGGAGATGGCAAACATGATGTCAGCCTCGAAAGCATACGAAACGAATGTTCAGGTAGCTGATACAACGAAACGCATATTCCGCCGTGTTTTACAGTTAGGGCAGGGACAATAATGTGCCGTTTGGTTAACGTGAGGAAAAACCAGTGAACACAATTAATAATACCGGGCTAAACACCGACCTCTACTGGCAAGAGGAGAAGGTGAAAATTGCGGATGGCACCGAGCAGCAGCTTAATCAGGAAGACTTTTTCGCAATGCTTACAGAGCAGCTTGCTAATCAGGACCCGACTAAGCCGGTTGATAACGATCAAATGGTAGCGCAGATGACGTCATTTACGATGGCCGACGGTATCTCCCAGCTAAACGAAAAATTTGAATCGTTTGCCTCTTCTATGACGTCAAACCAAGCACTCCAAGCATCGAGCCTTATAGGTCAGAACGTGCTTGTACAAGGTAATGTTGGCTTTATGGCGAATGATTCAAGTGGGATTTCTGGTGTCGTGGTAAATGAAGAAACGGTCCAGAATATGACTATCACTATCCAAAACCAATTTGGTGAAGTTATAAAAACCATTGATGCTGGTACTCAGACCGCCGGTAATATTCAGTTTGACTGGGACGGCAGAGATCAGCGTGGCAACCCTATGCAGGCTGGTGAGTATGTTATTAGCGCCACGGGCGAGGTAAACGGTGAGGGTGTACAGCTTAATACAGCAGTAAACCGTCACGTAGGTAGCGTAAGTCTGGCCGGTAGCGGGCAGGGCGTAATTTTGAATTTGGATGGTGATGTCAGTATTAATCTCGACGACGTCATTCAAATCGGCAGTTAGTAGGAGAACAAATAATGTCTTTTAATATTGCACTGAGCGGCGTTTCAGCCGCGCAAAAAGATTTGGATGTCACAGCCAATAACATTGCAAACGTGAACACTGTAGGTTTTAAAGAATCCAGAGCTGAGTTTGGGGATGTGTATGCAGCATCACTGCTTGCTGGCGGTAAAACCAAAGTCGGTGATGGTGTACTCACACAGGAGGTTGCGCAACAGTTTTCACAGGGTAGCTTACAGTTTACCAATACATCTCTTGATTTAGCTATAACAGGGAATGGCTTTTTTGCCACTGTGCCGGAGATAACATCTCGAGACTTCTCTTTTACTCGCGCGGGCCAATTCAAACTAGATGACGATAACTTCGTTGTAAATAGTAATGGTGATAACCTGCTTGGTTTTCCAGTAAACGCCGACGGAACAAGCGCTTCAGTTGCGTTGAGTACCACCGAGCCTGTTCGGATCCCTGATTCATCTGGTTCGCCTCAACAAACCTCAGAGGTGGATATTCGAATGAATTTACCTGCAGGAGATGTTGGTTTGGATCCTCAGGATTTTGACCCACAGGATCCACTGACGTATAACGCAGCAACGTCTGTTACTGTCTATGACTCATTAGGCGATAGTCATGTAATGACGTATTACTTCATTAAAGATAGTGCGCCTACCGCAGACAACGAGTGGTATGTGGTAACAGCTGTTGATGATCAATTGGTAGATATGACCGACTCAACAGGGGCAGATACCGACCCTGCCACCGCAGTAAACTCTGTTGGCGGAAATACAGGTAATGCAGTAACTGCTTCAAAACTGTTGTTTTCTCAAGGTGGTGACTTCAACGGAATGGAGACGCCTGACGGACTTCCAACCCTAGACTTTAAAATGCAAACTGAGGCACTAGGGGCAACAATCCTTGCTAACGGTTCTGACCCGAGTCAACAGATAAGCATAGATTTTAATTTAGATGTGAATAACGCCACGCCAAATGAGCCAACTCAATTTGCTTCTGCTTTCGAAGTAACGTCACTTGAGCAGGACGGCCTGCCGGTTGGACGTCTAACCGGTATTGATATTGGTCCCGATGGCTTGGTTCGAGCGACATTCTCAAACGGTACATCAGAGCCTATTGTGCGAGTTGCACTAGTTCGCTTTTCCAATGAGCAAGGTCTAACGCAGGAGAGTGGAACTCAGTGGAAAGAGAGTATTTTGTCGGGCGAAGCGTTAGCGGGCGAAGCCACCACGGGAACATTTGGTGAAATTAATTCATCTTCTCTTGAGCAAGCAAACGTTAACTTAACCACCGAGCTCATCGATATGATCATTGCTCAGAGGAACTTCCAGGCAAACTCTCGAGCGCTTGAGATTAACAACTCGCTCAACCAGACAATTCTGAATATTAGATAATCGCCTAATCTATGATTTGCTGATTTCTAACTCTGAAGAGAAAAGCTTTTGTGGGTTGCTCTTCCTAAGTAAGTTGCTCTTCTTAAGTAAAAAAACTGAGCCGTAGATGTCATCTACGGCTTTTTTATTTCAAAAATCTCTTTGTAAAACAATATGACCTCTTCTAGTTTTTCACTCCTTATCTAGAGCAAAGCAATGTGGCACTGCCTTTGCAACAACTGTGTATGGTTTGAACAGAGTCAAAAGTCAGTCATGGATAAACTTCTCTATATTGCAGCTAGCGGTGCGTCTCAAGACCTTATGGCAACGGGGATTCGCTCTAATAACTTAGCCAATGCGCAAACGACAGGTTTTCGTGCTCAGCTAGAGCAGGCTAGAGCAATGCCGGCGTACGGCGAAGGTTTGCCTACCCGCGTTTTTTCAATGACAGAGAGTCCATCAAACAACTATGAATCAGGTCCGATGATTAAAACCGATCGCGACTTAGATGTAGCGATACAGGGTGACGGTTGGTTTGCAGTTCAAGATGAAAACGGTCAAGAAGCCTACTCTCGAAACGGCAACTTCAAATTGGGTAGTGACGGAATATTGACAGACGTAAATGGGCGGGCTGTGTTAGGTGATAACGGTCCACTTTTTCTTCCGGTGCCATTAGATAACCTTACTATTGCGACGGACGGTACGCTATCCATGAGACAGGTTGGGGCACCGGCTAACGTTATAGAAACGGTAGGCAGAATTAAACTTGTTAGTTCTAACTATGCCGATATGGAAAGAGGCACAGACGGTTTATTTCATATGAAAGACGGTTCGGTTGCAGACCCGTCAGCCAATGTAAAAGTCATGTCTGGCATGTTAGAGGGGTCTAACGTTAACGCCGTTGAAGAAATGGTAGATATGATCAGTCTGCAGCGTCACTACGAGCTGCAAGTTAAAGTAATGAAGCAAGCGGAAGAACTCGATACCCGCGGCAACATGATGTTGCGAATTTTATAGTCACTCTTTTTTTGATAAATAATGGCGCGCAATGTCGCGTTGTTTGGAGGTTAACATGCACCCAGCACTGTGGATTAGTAAAACCGGATTAGATGCCGCTCAAACCGATGTGTCTGTGGTTTCTAACAACTTAGCAAATGCTTCTACGGTAGGTTTCAAAAAAGATCGCGCCGTGTTTGAAGATTTACTCTATCAGAACATTAACCAGCCTGGCGGACGCTCATCTGCGGATACCGAGCTGCCTTCAGGCCTCATGCTAGGCTCTGGGTCGAAAGTTGTTTCAACACAGAAGGCTCATACACAAGGAAACCTGCTTACCACAGATAATGCGTTAGATTTATCTATTCAAGGACGTGGTTATTTCGAAATTTTGCAGCCCGATGGCACAACAGCGTACAGTCGTAATGGACAGTTTGGTCTAAATGATCAAGGACAAATTGTAACGTCTGGCGCCGGTTATTTGCTTCAACCTCAAATTACAATTCCGCCAGATGCACAGCAGATTACTATTTCTCAAGATGGTCAGGTAAGCGTGAGTATTCGCGGGCAAGCGCAACCTCAACAGTTAGGTCAGATAAATATCGCTGATTTTGTGAACCCCACGGGATTACAGCCTATAGGTCAGAATCTTTATGCAGAAACAGTATCTAGTGGGTTTCCGGTGCGAGGCGTTCCAGGGCTTCAGGGACTTGGAATGTTAGCGCAAGGTGCGCTTGAAACGTCTAACGTAAATGTGACTGAAGAATTGGTTAACTTGATTGAGAGCCAGCGTCTGTATGAAATGAACTCGAAAGTTATTTCATCAGTGGATCAGATGCTCGGACAAGTTATTCAGCAGTTGTAGGAGTGCTTATTATGCATCGTTTTGGCTTCTTGTTATTTGCTCTTGTTGTATTAGCTACGCTATCTGGGTGTGAGAGTACGCCAGAGCAACCAATACAAGCGAATGATCCTTTTTACGCTCCTATTATTCCAGACTATCCGAAAGAAACTATCATAGAGGATGGTTCCTTGTTCCGTGGACATTTAGCGAGAAGCCTTTATTCAGATGTTACAGCGCGCCAAATCGGTGACATTATCACCGTTGTGCTCAGTGAAAATACTGCTGCTACAAAGTCCGCAAATACCACAACGTCGAGAGAAACTTCTGCCGAGCTTGATCCCATCATTGGTCTTGGAGGCAATGCGGTAAATATTGGCTCCGAATCAATTCAACTTGGCATTGATGGCTCTAATGACTTTGCTGGAGACGCCGCAGCTAATCAAACTAACAGTCTTCAAGGTAGCATATCCGTTACTGTGGTAGATGTATTGCCTAATAGTAATCTTGTAGTAAGGGGAGAAAAGTGGATGACCCTAAACCATGGAGATGAATACATTCGACTTACTGGGATAGTCAGGCCCCTTGATATAGACCCCGATAACCAAGTGCAATCTACACGTATTGCCAATGCAAGAATTCAATATAGCGGTACTGGTTCATTTGCTAGTGCGCAAGAAAAGGGCTGGTTAGCGAAGTTTTTCTCTTCTCCTTGGTGGCCTCTTTAATATGGTGGGTTTTGTTATGCGCTCTTTAGTGGTTCTCATTATTGCATTATGTCTTTCAGGTCTTTCAGGCGCGGCGAGTGCGCAAAGAATAAAAGACGTTGCGTCTATCCAAGGCGTCCGTTCTAACCAGCTTATTGGCTACGGCTTGGTTGTAGGACTTCCAGGTACCGGTGAGCAGAACCCGTTTACCGAGCAAAGCTTTAGAACGATGCTGGCTAATTTTGGAATTAGGATGGACCCTAATATTCGGCCAAACGTCCGAAATGTTGCGGCCGTTGCAGTACACGCGGAGCTTCCCGCATTTAGTAAGCCAGGCCAAACCATTGACGTGACAGTGTCGTCAGTGGGTGAAGCGAAAAGCCTTCAAGGCGGCTCTTTATTACAAACATTTCTTCGCGGTGTAAATGGCGAAGTCTATGCGGTAGCGCAGGGTAGCCTTGTGGTTAGCGGCTTTGGTGCCGAGGGTGGAGACGGTTCACGAATTGTCGTAAATACGCCAACCGTTGGACGAATCCCAAACGGCGCAATGGTGGAGCGAGCAGTTCCAAGTGGTTTTGCCAACGGTGATTCATTAACACTCAACTTACATTACCCTGATTTCACTACGGCTAAGTCTTTGGCAGACACAATTAACGAGCGTTTAGGCGCAAGCCCTGAAAGTGGGTACGTTATTGCTACTCCCATTGATGCTGCATCGGTAAGAGTAACAGCCCCTCGCGATGCCGGTCAGAGAGTTGGCTTTTTAGCCACATTAGAAAACTTCGAGTTCACACCAGCAGATGCTCCTGCCCGCGTGGTGATAAATAGCCGTACGGGAACCATCGTCATTGGCAGTGAAGTCAGGCTTTTACC
Organism: Alteromonas sp. MB-3u-76; assembly: GCF_002831605.1. Lineage (NCBI taxonomy): Bacteria > Pseudomonadati > Pseudomonadota > Gammaproteobacteria > Alteromonadales > Alteromonadaceae > Alteromonas > Alteromonas sp. MB-3u-76. The sequence continues at coordinate 1,090,122 of NZ_CP025115.1, forward strand.
AGCGGCTATTACACATGGCGGGCTTACTGTAACTATTTCTGAAAATCAGCAAGTAGCTCAGCCTAATGCATTTGCCGACGGCGAGACAGCAGTTACCACACAGTCCATTGTAGACGTAGATTTAGCGGATAGTCGCATGTTTAAGTTTGAACCTGGGGTAACGCTTGATCAGCTAGTGCGAGCGGTTAATGAAGTAGGCGCAGCGCCGGGCGACTTAATGGCAATCCTAGAAGCATTAAGACAAGCCGGCGCGTTGCGCGGTGAACTGATTATCATTTAAGGGTAATAGCTAATGGATTCACTCAGTACGAAAGGCCAGCTAGATATGGCTCGCAACGTTCACGACATGGGCAGTATCAATAAGATGCGCGAAGCCATTGCGTCGGGCGATGAAACTGTTTTGCAAGAAGCAGCAGAACAGTTTGAAGCGATTTTTGTACAGATGATGCTTAAGTCGATGCGTAAGGCGCAAGATGCGCTAGCTGATGAAGACAGCCCATTCAATTCTCAGCAGGTAAAGTTCTACCGTGATATGCACGACCAGCAGTTAGCCACCGACCTTACCGCAAACGGCGGTATGGGATTAGCAGATGTAATTGTAAAACAATTAGGGCGCACTGAAGATAGCTACACGCCAGCAAGCGTTATCCGTAGTGATGGCAACCTTTCATCGCTGAATACAGATAGAGCAAAATTTGTTGCACATGCGCAAGATATAGCCCTAGATTCGCACTCAGTAGGTACAAAGAGCGCACATAAAGATGCGATGTTTGACAGTCCTGAGCAGTTTGTAAAGTCGCTAATGCCTCATGCGGAAAAAATAGCAGCAAAGTATGGTTTAGATGCAAAAGCCATTGTGTCTCAAGCTGCAGTTGAGACTGGCTGGGGAAAATTTGTTATCCATTTGGCAGACGGTAAAAGCTCGCACAACCTTTTTGGAATAAAAGCGAGCAGCGATTGGAAAGGCGAGCAAGCCGTTGTTGATACCCTTGAATTTAATGGTTTGGTACCGCAAAAGCAAAAAGCGGCATTCAGATCATACGAGTCTATAGGGGAGGCAATGGACGACTACGGTAGATTTATTGCCAGCCAACCACGTTACAGTGATGCGGTGAAAACTGGTCACAACGCACAAGGGTATACAAAAGCGCTGCAAGAAGCAGGTTACGCTACGGATCCGCAATACGCGGATAAGATTATGGCTGTTTATAACAGCGATCGACTTAACAACCTCGTACCGCCGAAATAAGGGAGATAAAACATATGAGTTCAGTAGATTTATTTTCCCTTGCCACTAGCGGTGTTAATGCTAGCGGAAAGCTGCTGCAAACAACCAGTAATAACATTGCAAATGTCAACACACCTGGCTATGTTCGCGAGCGCACTGAGCTAAATAACAGTCAAGTTTTTGGTGTTGAAATTGGAAACACAGAGCGAGTTATTAATGTCTTTGCGCAAAGTCAGCTACGCAGAGATATTACTGCGGTAGGCGAACTAGAGGCGTTTTCTTCAAAAACTTCAGCAATCGATACTCTCCTTGCTGGAGATGCTAATTCAATTTCGAAAGGCTTGAGTGAATACTTTTCAGCACTGCAAACTGCTGCTGATGATCCAACAAATTTAGCATCTCGAGAGCAAGTATTGGGCAAATCTGAATCTCTACTTCAGCGTATGAGAACACTTTCCGATTACATGATTGAAAAAGAGGAAGAGCTAAATCTAGAGTTCACGTCTTTAGTAAACAGAGCAAATACCCTAATTGGCAATATTGGCGACCTGAATAGGAACATTGTAATTGCCAACGGAAACAGTACAAGCGACCAACCCAGCGCGCTTCTTAACGAACGCGATAAGGCAGTTGATGAGTTATCATCAATAATAGGGATTAATGTAAAAGAGAGTCAATCGCAAAACGGTGCTATAACAATTAATCTCACCTCAGGAGAATCGCTGGTACTAGAGGATGGTGCGTTCAATTTATTCGAAGTCAATACGGATGCAGATTTATCGTTAAAGCAGTTAACTCTTGAGACTAATTTTGGTTCTCAGACCAAAGGCGATGCCTCTTTGCGAGTACAAGAAAGTGACTTAGGCGGAGCCTTAGGCGGCCTGTTCAAATACAGAAATGAAGTGCTTGGGCCAACGATGCGTGATGTAGGGCAATTATCCGTAGCGTTTGCTGACTCGATGAACCAACAAAATAAACTTGGTATGGACCTAGATGGCCAGTTGGGTGGCAATATTTTTGATATTCCTACATTCAGAGGCTTAGCATATGAAGACACTAATGGTGATTATATTGTCACTGCACAAGTCACCGAGGGAATGGGCTCGCAATTAACGGATGCAGATTACAAGGTTGAAGTAACAGCGGTATCGGCTGGTGTCCCTTCAGAAATTGAAATCACGCTGTTAAACGCTGACGGTACGCCAAAGAAAGATGGCTCAGGCAACGATGTCGTATTTTCCAATTTTGCAGTGTCATCGGGCTTTAATGAGCTACCTGGTGGAATAGAAGTAGATTTCTCAGGAACTTCTAGTTACACGGTTGGCAACGAGTTCTTGATTCAACCTACGAAAACTATTGCGTCAAAAATCGACTTTAACACTACTCGACCTGAGGATCTTGCGTTCGCTACACCCATTCGCGGCCAAGCCGATAATACAAACCTCGGAGATGCCAATGTTGTTAATGTTTCGGTGAACAATACAGAGGTTGGAACTTCGGCATTCGACGGTGCAGGTGGATTACTTAACACCGCGCCCGCGCAGATTCGGTTTACCGCGGTGGATTCCTACGACGTAATTGATGGCACAGGTTCTGTAGTAGCATCGGTGTCGGGCATTTCTGATTTAAACAACCTTATAGGCCAAGCTGGAATAACTCCTGCGCCTGGTTTTGATATAAGTTTAGATGGCGTGCCAAGAGCAGGGGATAGCTTTTCGATAGAGTACAACACTGATGGATTTAACGATAACAGCAACGCATTAAATTTAGCAGCACTACAAAACGAAAACCTTGTTCAGGTAAGTAGCGAGGCAACAAATACACAGCGAACCTTTCAAGATGCCTACGCCTCTATGGTAGGAAGAATTGGTGAAGATGCATCTATGGCAAAAGTGTCGCTAGCTTCTGCAGAGGCTATGCAAGTGCAATCAGAAAACTGGTTTCAGTCTGTCTCTGGGGTAAGTTTAGATGAAGAAGCCGCTAACTTAATAAAGTATCAGCAAAGCTATGCCGCTGCAGCCCGCATTCTCACCACAGCACAAGAGCTTTTTAACACCATATTACAGTCTGCGAGGTAGTTAAAAAATGCGCATTTCTACAAACCAAATTTATGATCAAAATATCCGCTCTATCATGAATAATCAGGGAGAGCTATCTAAGACCCAAGAGCAGTTGGCGTCGGGAAATCGTATCATTACACCCAGTGATGACCCTGTAGGTGCTGCGAAGGTGCTTCGCTTGACGGAAGAAATTGATGAACTTACTCAGTTTCAACGAAATAATGACTTGGTGACTGGTTCTCTTGAACAACAAGAAGCTGTGCTTACCAATATTACAAACTCAATTAACAGAGCTCGAACCCTTATTGTTCAATCTGGTAATGGTATTTTAGCCGATCCTGATAAGCGAGCTATTGGCGCTGAGTTAGAGCAAATAAAGTTAGAAGTGTTTGATTTAATGAACACACAAGATGCTGATGGTAATTACCTATACGCAGGATACCAATCTGGAAATCAGGCATTTACATTTAATCCAGCGGCTAACGGAAACGCAATATCCTTTTCAGGAGATGCTGGTGTGAGTTTCATTCAGTTATCGAATAGCTCTAAAATCCAATCAACAAGTAATGGGTATGAAGTATTTGAAAATGTACTTTCTCGTTTCAAGTTTTCTGTAACCGGCAATTCTGTTACGAGCTTAGAAAGCGCCTCGGTGAAAGAGCAGGGTACCTTTGATACGTTTTTTGATAAGAATTATGACCCTGTAACACCCGCAAATAATAATTATCGCGTTAATTTTTTAGCTAGTGGGCAAGCAGAGCTCGTTAATCAAGGGACTGGAGCCGTGGTGGATACAGTTGGTTTTACCTCTGGTCAGCCCTTTACCATAAAAGGCATGGAATTTAATGCCACTGCTGTGCCAGGCAATAACATAGATTTCTCACTCGATACGCCAGAAAAGAAAAGTATGGCACAGTCTATCCATGAAATTCAGGAAATCCTGCTTGATAGCACAATCGATAATAGCGCTTTACAAGAATCGATAGCAGATGCGCTTGTTGGGCTAGATAATGGTCTTGAGAGGTTGTCTCTTGAAAGAGCATCAATTGGTAGTCGTTTGAATATTGCACAATCATCCTACGAGACGAATCTCGACATGGAAATAGCCGCAAAAGCATCGCGCTCTTCAATTCAAGATGTTGATTACGCGGAAGCGTCTTCTGAGTTTGCTAAGCAAGAAACTGCACTTAATGCAGCGCTAGCTACTTTCCCTAAAGTGAGTAATCTATCGCTGTTTAACTTCATCTAGCGAGAACCAACATTCTAAGCAAAATTCACTAAGTGATAAATCAATAGCTATATAGTTAAATAACGTAAAAGTTATACTTGTTTAGGCAATTTGCCTGGTTTCTAACCATCGTCATTTTGTAATATTCAGTGATTTAACTCCGCGCAACTTTGCGAGATAAACGCGTGATTGCCCATCAATATGACTAGAATAATATGAGGCATAAAGAATATCGTCGTTAATAACCAACCCTGGATAGCTAGTGTCTCCACTGCTTGGCAGAGTGAGTAACTCTGACAATGTTTTTGTTTTAGTATCAAAATGCCAGAGTCTTGTAGAAAAACTTTCACTATCCCAATCGACGTGTCTTCCGGCAACCAAAAAATTTCCGTTTTCCAGCTTTGCCGCTGCCGGACCTCCAATATAAACTCCTAAATCATGCCATTCCCATTCAGAATAGGGAGGTTGAGAAAATCCAAATTGTGCACTGAAAGTATCTGCATCGCGTCGTAAAAAAACATTGGCGTTTCCTTGACCGTCGAATAACAGCGCGCTCTCGTTGGGATAGCCTTTTCCGGATTTTTCTAAGCCAAACACATTTTCTCTATAGCAATGCATAGAGTTATCAAGATTACCCCTGTATAGGCTGATTGATTCAGCTGCTCGGTTGTAGGCAAAGCCGTAAAAATATGACTTATACCTATCACAATTCCAAATCCACCAAGCATCATCTCCAAAGTGATTAGGGGCAGACCAGGTCTTACCATTTGTAGAGCTATAACTCACCATGTGGCGAGAGATACTTCCGTTGTCTAGCAAGGTTTTTGCGTAAGCGGTGATGAAAAGGCATTCTCCATCAAACGAGAACTTGGGATCTCGTAGGTCACTTCCTGGTATTTGCAATTCTTTTAGGGTGTTAGACGTCATGGATTTTTTATCAATCTCGCACAACACTATTTTACCGTTAGGGCTGACATGCGTATCTGCTTCTCTGTAAACGCAAAGTAATGATGAAGATGTACCATCAAACGGGTTTTCACATAAATCTGTAAATGCTGCGTGTTCGGCTGAGCGCGATATGCGTTTTATATTTTTTGTTTTCAAGCTATTTATCACATCGATTCTCTTATCAATACTCTCTGATTTATATTGTTAAAACCATAGCATTGACGGCAACTAATTTCCCCCTACCGGCAATAATCGTAATTTTTTCTAAAGGGAATTCACATAGTGTCGATACAGTTTGTGAGAGAGCCAGTTCATCAATTACCCCTCAGGTGTTGATGGCTACTAAAACAAAAATTTCGGTTAATCCGATTGCCAGCGGTTGCTGGATTAAAAAAGTAGGAGAGACAACATGTCTTTATTTGTCAATACCAACGTGTCTTCATTAAACGCGCAGCGTCAGCTGTTTGATGTGGGTAACTCTTTAAATACGTCTTTTGAACGACTATCGTCAGGTTTCCGCATTAACAGCGCTGCAGATGATGCTGCAGGTCTTCAGATTTCTGATAGGCTAACGTCGCAAATTCAAGGTTTGGACCAAGCTCGCCGCAATGCAAATGACGGGGTGTCTGTAGCTCAAACTGCCGAGGGCGCATTGTCAGAGACTACTAATGCGCTACAACGTATTCGTACCTTGGCCATTCAAGCGCAAAATGGCATCAACAGCACTGCTGACAGAGTGGCTTTAAACGAGGAAGTTACTGCTCTTAAAGAAGAAATATCGCGTATTGGAACAGATACCGAATTTGGTGGTTTAACCATATTGAGTGGTAGTTTTAGCGCTAGCTTTTTAGTGGGTGCAAACGAAGATCAGACGATTGATGTTTCAATTGGGGGCGGGACTGGTTTTGGTGCTGCCGGCCTAGCGATAGGTAGCGATGTAACGACTGAAGATAACGCTTCTACACTTATGGGGCAGGTCGACGCGGCTATATCTAGAATCGGTTCGACCAGAGCTGAACTTGGTGCGATTCAAAATAGATTCCAGTCCACAATCCGAAATCTAGGCAATATTTCTGAGAACGTATCTGCGGCACGTGCACAAATTAGAGATACAGATTTCGCTGCTGAGACTGCTAATTTGACCAGAAATCAGATTATTCAGCAAGCAAGTACAACAGTGTTGTCTCAGGCTAATCAGCGTCCACAGGCAGCATTACAGCTTTTAGGATAAGCATTTTTAGCTATCGATTATGGCGAGGATGAAGCCAGGGGGTAGTGACCTAATTCTTGTTATCTAGCTAAAAGCCAGCAAGTTGAAATTAATTTACTTGCTGGCTTTTTTAATAAAGTTTGAAGATATTACTTAGCGCGAATTCAAGTCCGAAGTGCACCACCTACTAAATTAGGCTGCTCTACGTAATTCGTTAAAGATGACCGCAGGTTGTTTATAACCAAGGCACTTCCTTGGTCTCAAGTTAAGAGCAGGTTGCGCAATCTGCTCATCTGTTACTGTACTTAGGTCTTTGCCTTTGCTGATGTACTGCCGCAGTAACCCGTTAAAGTTCTCATTTAAACCTCGCTCCCAAGACGAATAGGGATTGGCGAAGTAGACGCTTGTTTTCAGCTTTTCAGCAACCAGCTCGTGACCACAAAATTCCGTGCCGTTGTCTGCGGTAATAGTGTGCACATGCCTGCGATAGCGCCATAACATACCAATCACTGCACGACTGACCTCCGCTGCGCTCTTCACAGGCACCTTACCAATTAAAATCAACTTACTTTTTCGCTCAACCAAACTCACAATCGCACCCGTTCCATTTTTCCCTAATACAGTATCGGCTTCCCAATGACCAAATCGTCTCTTTCTATCAACGACGGCAGATCTATGCTCTATACCAACGCGGTTCGGGATAATCACGCGTGTCGCGCGACTGCCTTTTCGGTACTTACGTCGGCCATGACGCAGCTGTTTGTGTAACTTGCCTCCCGATAATTTATCGCGTTGCACATAGCCGTAAATCCACTCGTGGCTCACTGGGTGACCGATAAGTTTACCCACACCTGATATTTGCTCGGGACTCCACTTTTCATTCAGCCCCAAATCGACAAAGACAATAGTTAGTGCTGATACACGATATTTTGCTGCACCTCGCCGTCGCTTTACCGTTTTTCATTGCGCAACCTCTGAAAGGTAGTGTGTACCACGAAATCTATTACGCCGAATCTCTCGACTAGTTGTACTGTGGCTCACTTCAAACGATTTCCAATTTCTCGGTAACGGAACCCCTCGCCTAAGTAGGCTGCTACCTGGTATCGTTGTCCCTTGGTCAACTGCTTGTAACTCATGGTAACTACTCTTGTTTCTTGGCGATTACAGAGTACCACCAATAGGCAGTTTATCTCTTCTCACCATTTAACCAAGAGTGGTGCACTTATTATCTGAATTCGGGAGTACACATTTCATTAGTTTTTCTCCTAGAAACTCAATAAATTTTTCAGTTGGCTGTTTATCATCTGAGGGCTTCATGAATATAAGTTCAAATTTTATCATCAGTCCAACGGTCGCATGGGTTAACTATGCTCCAAGTTCTTTATTTTTTTCTTGCTCACTTCTATTTAATGCTCCTGTTTTCTCATTAAGTTTCTGAAAAATAGTGCTTTTATTGATTATCAAAAAAGTTTTACTCAGTGCAAAAAAAGACTAAAGGAAAATTGATAATAGGACGATAACTATTACAGGGAGAGATAAAAAACGTTTTTACTTTCCAAGTGTTAATAACAACATTATTAGGGCATTAAAAAAGACTTTATATGTGTAATGTATAAAAAGTAGATTTAATTAAAGGTTTTTAAAATCAGTATTTTGAGATAGAAAAGTGCAGTTTAAAAATTTCTAAAGTAATTGTTTTTTAATGTCGATAAATAGGAGTGCTTGCTAGACGGTTGGAGCTGCTAACTGGCGAGAGTGAAGCCAGGAGGTAGTGAGAGGTTTGATGTCTGAAGACACAAGCTCACCAGTTAGCAAAGAGAACTTTATTCTCTATTCAGTAAGTTCTATTGGTAGTGTGCCAATAGAGCATCAGTTTAATCTGACATTATATTAAGGCAAGAGTCATACCAAAAAATTATGCATAACAATAAGAATAGCGTAATTACCATAAACAGTTAGGAGAAGAAAATGAGTTTATTCGTAAATACTAATGTGTCGTCACTAAACGCTCAGCGCCAGTTGTTTACAACAGGTAATAATCTAAGTACGGCTTTTGAGAGGCTGTCATCAGGTTTCCGTATCAATAGTGCAGCAGATGATGCCGCTGGTTTGCAGATTTCTGATAGGCTAACAACGCAGATCCAGGGGCTGGATCAGGCTCAGCGTAATGCTAATGACGGTATATCACTAGCACAAACAGCGGAAGGGGCACTACAGGAGAGTACAAATGCGCTACAACGTATCCGTACTCTGGCTATTCAAGCGCAAAATGGTATTAACAGCACTGCTGACAGAGTGGCATTGAACGAGGAAGTTACCGCGCTTAAAGAGGAAATATCGCGTATTGGGACAGATACCGAATTTGGTGGTTTAACCATATTGAGTGGAAGTTTTAGCGCAAGCTTCTTAGTAGGTGCAAACGAAGGTCAGACGATTGATGTTTCAATTGGGGGCGGTACTGGCTTTGGCGTCACTGGCCTGGCGATAACTGGCGATGTAACAAATGAAGATAACGCCTCTACACTTATGGGGCAAGTCGACGCGGCTATATCTAGAATCGGTTCGACCAGAGCTGAACTTGGTGCGATTCAAAATAGGTTTCAATCTACAATAAGAAATCTTGCAAACATTTCGGAAAATGTTTCAGCGGCAAGATCGCGTATCAGAGACACTGACTTTGCCGCTGAGACGGCAGAATTGACCCGCAACCAGATATTGCAGCAAGCTACCACAACAATCTTGTCTCAGGCTAATCAGCGCCCACAAGCTGCATTGTCTCTATTAGGTGGTTAATAGGGCAGAGTTCTTGGAATAACTGAATAAATTGAGAGGCCATTCCCTATTGAAAATGGCGGCCATAGAGGCCGCCATCATACAAAGAGGCCTACAAACAGTAATTAGAAGCGTTGGTTGAGAGGCCAGTTCATCCTAATAAATATGTGTTCGTAGACTGAAACAGCATTTGCTCAATCTCCTAACTAGAGCAAGTTGGCCGAGGCTTTTTGTCTCGGCTTTTTTTTATTGTTGCCGGAACCCCTGCCAAAAGCAATTGTAGATAAGCATAACCGCTCCATATGAAATTAAGCAGCTTTTGTACCAATGTGTAACTTTGAATTATGGGATTACATTATTTATCTGAAAGGTGAATTCTACCTTCAAAGCTATATTCATGGCTTATCATGCTCAAACACCCAAGTTAACGCGATATGCTCTCTTGATGGCGATAGTGGGACGCTAGACAAATAATCACGTTCTTTTCATCAAATATCTCTTTTCTGATAATTATTGATATAAAAACCTTGCAAATAAACCTTATAAAATCAATATGATGATAATCAAGTGTAAAAAACAATGAAAAAATACTAAAGAAGTTCAGAATGCTGTCGATAACTTTGTTGAGGGGTAATTCAATTTACTTTTGAATAGGGGTTGTACCGGAGTAGTGACCGATTCAACTCGAACTGAAAGGATCTTGCCGAGCTAAGTAGCGCGTCAGATCGCCAGGAGGTAATTTATGTCTTTATTTGTAAACACAAATGCGTCGTCATTAAATGCACAACGTCAGTTATTTGACGTAAGCAACTCGTTAAGTACATCATTTGAACGTTTATCGTCAGGTTTCCGTATCAACAGCGCCGCAGATGATTCTGCGGGTCTCCAGATTTCGGATAGACTAACGTCTCAAATTCAAGGTTTGGACCAGGCTCGTCGCAATGCCAATGACGGAGTGTCTGTAGCTCAAACCGCTGAGGGAGCATTATCAGAGACTACGAACGCACTGCAGCGAATTCGTACTTTAGCGGTGCAAGCGCAAAACGGAATTAATAGTACTTCTGATAGGAATGCCTTAAACGAAGAAGTTACAGCTCTGAAAGAAGAAATATCGCGCATTAGTACAGATACCGAATTTGGTGGTTTAACCATATTGAGTGGAAGTTTCAGTGCTAGCTTCTTGGTGGGTGCCAACGAAGGTCAGACTATTGATGTTTCAATTGGTGGCGGGACTGGTTTTGGCGTTACCGATCTAGCGATAACTGGCGACGTAACAACTGAAGATAATGCATCGGCACTTATGGGGCAGGTTGACAGTGCTATATCTAGGATTGGTTCGACCAGAGCAGAGCTTGGTGCGATTCAAAATAGATTCCAGTCCACAATCCGAAATCTAGGTAGTATCTCTGAAAATGTGTCCGCTGCGCGTGCACAAATCAGAGACACAGATTTCGCATCAGAAACGGCAAACTTAACAAGAAACCAAATCATTCAGCAGGCATCTCTTTCTGTTTTGAGTCAGGCAAATCAGCGCCCTCAGGCAGCGTTGTCTTTACTCGGTTAAGTATACTTTTGGCAACTATACTTAATGTTGAAAAGCAAGGGGTGTTTACTAAAATGTAAGCGCCCTTTTTGTCATTTAAGAAGAGAGGTCGTTGATGGACATTCAAAATACTCAAGGTGGTCAGGTTTTTGCTACTGCTTTACCCGTCAAAGGTGAAATGTCATTGCAATCGCCACAGGTTCAGCAAAGCGAAGTCAGTAACAGTAATGAGATAAGTTCACAGTCTGTGCCTTTAAATACAGAAAACCTAAGAAACGTAACACAAGATTTACCTCAAGTTATCCAAGGTACGACCGATATAAAGAATAACTTAGAAGACGATAGTCAATTGGGTAATGCTATATCTCGTGTGGAGTCGTTTTTACAGGGACAAAATCGCAACTTATCGTTTTCTATAGACGAAAACACTAAGCGGTCAGTAGTAACTGTGCTTGATTCTGATTCCGGAGATGTTATTAGACAGATACCTTCAGAGGAAATACTGATGCTTGCAGAGCGTATCCAGAATTTGCAGCAGGATATCGGAAGTAGTGTTGGAGTGTTCATAAACAATAAAGTTTAGTAAAAGGTGAGTTATGTCAATAAGTTCTCTTGGTGTTGGTTCGGGCCTAGCGCTCGATGATTTAGTACGACAACTCATTTCAGCTGAAAGGCAACCAAAAGAAAATCGTATCAACGCGAGGGAAAAGGCCGTTGATGCTGAAATCTCAGCGTTAGGAAAAATAAAGTCAAAAGTTTCAGAATTCCAAAATGCAATTGAAGAGCTACGGAACGGCAGTAATCTCAAGAGTCGTCAAGCCTCTGTAATCAACCCTTTTGAAGAAAATGATACGCTCTCAGCAGATGCTTCTACGTCAGCTTTGCGAGGCTCGTATGATATCACTGTGCAGCAATTGGCGGCAGGGAGCCGAATTACCACAGATTCAGGGGCTTTTGTATCCAGTGCTGATACTTTATTATCCTCAGGAACTGGTTCTCTGACATTCAGCGTTGGAGCAGATGACAGCTTCACAGTTGAGATAGATGCATCAACAACGCTCTCTGAACTTCGAGAACTGATCAATAGCTCAGACAATAATTTCGGCGTCACTGCAAATATTATCGATACAGGTACTAGCGATGGACCCCGCCTAGTCATTCAGTCTGAAAAAGCTGGAGCCGGTAATGATTTGGTAATAACGAATGATTCCGGAAATGCCGAACTTGATCGCTTATCAACCACCGGTGGAACCAATAATATTGAAGCCAACAACATTCAAGGGGCTAGGAACGCTATTGCGGTAATCGATGGAATTGAGGTGCAGAGCGCTAGCAACGAATTCGAAAATACTATCCAAAACGTATCCTTTACCGTCAATGAATTGTCTCCGAGCGACAATAACGGCTTACAAATAGCAACTAAATTGACTATCGGCTTTGATAAAGAAGGTGTAGAAGAAAATATCAAAAGCTTTATCAGCAACTATAACTCATTAATCGATGAGATAGAAAAGCTTACTCGCTACGGAGCTACTGAAGAGGATAGTGATGGTCCATTAGCAGGGGACTCACTATTACGAGGTTTACAATCGGGAATAGCTACTATCGTTGGTGAAGATATTTCAGGTTCATCAGTAAGCAGCTTATTTGAGCTGGGCATAGAGCTCAATAAAGACGGAAGACTAGAAATAGGCTCTACTGATTTTGGATTAGGTACCGGTCAGGCGCGGCTCGACGACGCTCTTGAAGATAGATTCGACGATATTTCTGCACTGTTCAACCAAGAGAATGACGGTATCGCTGTTAGGCTTGATGAATTGATTGAACAGTACTCTTCATCAAGTGGTTTGATTAGTTTAAGAGAGCGCAGTGCTCGTGATGAAAAAGAAAGTGTTGATACTGCGCGAGAAACATTGGAGTTAAGGATGTCGAGCTTCGAACAAACTGTGCGATCGAGGTATGTGAATTTAGATAAAACTATAGCTCAGCTTAACCAAACCGGTTCAGCTTTGTTTGCAGCTTTGCTTTAAAAGAGGTTTGAGAACATTATGTCTTTACGTGGTATAAAAGCTTATCAAAAAACAAGTGTAAAACAAGATGTGTCTACCGCTGATCCGCATAAGCTCACATTATTACTTCTTCAGGGTGCCATGGACAGAATTGCCTATGCGAAAGGCGCTATTGAGCGAAAAGATTTCGTTAATAAATCTAAACTTGTGACTAAAGCAACGTCAATTGTTATGTACTTGAGAGACACGTTGGATATTGATATCGGTGGAGAGGTTGCTGAAAATTTGTACGCACTCTATGACTATATTATCGATGCTGTAAACGAGGGGCATTTCAACAATGATACTTCAAAGCTCGATGAAGCTTATAGCTTGTTAGAACCGATAAGAGATGCGTGGGTTTCTATTCCTGAAAGCGCTAAGTTAGAAGCATACGAGAAAAAGAGCATGGCTGCCTCGAATGGATGATGACAGAAAAATATGTCTTATTCACACTTCTAGTCCTCTTTTTTTGAGCTTAGTGAACAGCAAGATAGAAGAAGAGTTAAGGGGCACGGATGGAGAGTTAACTGCCTTACTTAGACTTGTTTCAATAAGACACAAACTTGTTAGCCGAGAGATTATTAAACTAACCGGAGAACGCAAGCAAAAGTTTATAGCGCAAGAGCTTGAACAGAATAAGCGCTTAGAAGTTTGTACATTACAGTTGCTTGAAGAGGCAAAAAGTGAGGTAATAAATCTCAAACGAGCGAAATATGCAGTCAAGAGATACAAATAACAATGCGTAAAGCCATTCAGCTTTTTATCGAAGACGATCAAGCACAATTGGAAAAAGAGGAAGCGCTACTTCCGGTCATTACTAAAAACTACAACAAAAGCCTAACTAGCTTCGAGCGCACTGTTCCCTCTATTCATAAGGTCCTTAAAAACTACACATTCCAACATAACTCAGTGTTCGTTAATAAAGACGGTGAACTCGACATCGTGGAGTCGAGTTCAGGGATGGTGTTTTACGGTTCTCAAGTATCAGAATCAATAACTCGTCACGTCGGTCAGTTTTTAACGAGACCACAGCTGTTAGAGCTCTCAACCGTTGAAGGGAGCTCGACTGTCACTCACGCCCCATCAAGCCAACGCGCTCTAGTGGTGTTTGGTGTAGGACTGGGACAGCATCTTATTGAACTGCTAAACGCGACTGATATAAAGCACATGATCGTTTATGAACCCAATGTGGATTATTTGGTTTGTTCACTTTATGCCGGTTTGTGGCCACGCATTTTTGACATCGCGCAAAGAAAAAAGGTATCGCTTTATCTGCAAATACCCAATAGTGGTAAATCGCTTTTTTCAGACTTAAATGAACTACACAGCGCCTTTGGTATCTCATCCTCATTGGTTTATTTTCATTATCACTGCAGCGAGTTTGATGATATCCACGACGAGTTAGCATCCAATAATTGGTCTTTAAGCGGAGATCTTAGGTCAAGTGTAAAAAATCCTCGTTTTGAAAACTATGTGCCCAAGTGGACACCTGTAGTAAGGTCATCGTCGTGGAGCCCAGATAACCTTGATCGCACTACCTTCGAACGCAACCTGGAGGCTTTCAAAAAGTACTTTCCCGAAATTGCTGATGAATTTGCAGAATATACTCCACAGCATTGGCAAGTAGTGGCTAACTCGGCCGGCGAAGTCAATTTGCTAAACATTAAACACCAATCTTACTTATTAGGTGATAATGCTAAGAAAGAGTCTGAGAATATATATACGATGTTTAAGGACAATCCGAGTAGAGATGAATTAATTCTGAACTACACTGGTGGAAAACTTTATCCTCACTTTCACTATCGCACCGTTGTAAGAATTCAAAACGAATTAAAAAAGTACACGACAGATAGCGCTGTCTTAAAGAAGGATATTAAATCGTTACTTCTATTTGGTATAGGGAATGGCTACCAGCTGCAGTGTTTGTTGGACGCCCACGAAATTGGCAAATTGTTTGTTTATGAGCCTAATCGTGACTTTTTCTATTCCTCTTTGTACTCAATAGACTGGACAGCGCTGCTTAACAAAATGGATGCCAATGAAAGCAGTATTTATCTCAATATCGGCGACGATGGTTCAAATTTAGTACGCGATTTTCTAACTCAGTTTGATAGGGTAGGCAGTTATAACTTGGCGAACATGTTTTTGTTCAAAAGTTATGATAACGACGTGCTTGAACCCACGCTCAATAACTTACGAGAGGAAATAAGGCTCGTTATAGGGTTAAGTGATAACTTTGAGAACTCTCGCTATATCGTGTCGCATAGCAAGTGGTCAGTCGAGAATAGCTTTAAATACTTGTTAAAAACTGAAACGAAACCGCCCGTCCTCAATGACGTACCGGTATTTATCGTAGGCAATGGCCCATCCTTAGATAACCTTCTCCCTATTTTGAGAGAAGAGCATGCGAATGCGATTGTCATTAGCTGTGGCACGGCCTTACAGGTACTGCATAAAAACCACATCGTGCCCGATTATCACGTTGATTTGGAAGTAAATAGGTCGCCCTACGACTGGTTGGTCAGAATAAATGATAAAGAATACCTAAAAAAAATCACTCTCATCAGTGGTAATGGTGTCCACCCCGACGTCATCAATGCGTACAAGAACGCGTTCTTGTCTTTAAAAAAAGGGGAGCCAGCGACACTTATTCTTGAGTCTTTGTTTAGCGAACACAAATTTGTCTCATTAAAATATTCTTACCCCACAGTTTCTAACTTTGCGATTGACTGTGCATTAGAGCTTGGTTTTAAACAAATTTATCTCTTTGGCGTCGACTTGGGTTTCGTTGACCTCAGACACCACCATTCAAAACAATCCGGATACTATTTAGAGGATGGAGCGGAA
Source organism: Alteromonas sp. MB-3u-76 (assembly GCF_002831605.1). Classification (NCBI taxonomy): domain Bacteria; kingdom Pseudomonadati; phylum Pseudomonadota; class Gammaproteobacteria; order Alteromonadales; family Alteromonadaceae; genus Alteromonas; species Alteromonas sp. MB-3u-76. The sequence goes on from NZ_CP025115.1 coordinate 1,106,009, forward strand.
TACATTGAGTATTCACGAGCTTACAATACGTCTTTAACTGTAGAGGGTAACTTGAGACCGTTTGTCAATACCAAGTACGAATTCAAAATGTCCAAAACCATTATTGAATTGGCGTTAGAGAACGCCAGTGCTGATGTTGATGTCTACAATTTAAATGACGGCGCCAAAATAAAACGTACTGTTCCGTTAGAGCCTGAAAATATTCTGATAATTTCAGATGCTCATAAAAAATCCGAAGCAATAAACTGGATAGAAAATACGGCACACCAAATGCTAGATAAGGACGTTTTTGCGCAACGTTTTGGTGACAAAATTAAAAACAGTGATTTACTTTACGGTCTTAGCTTGCTCGAAAAAGTCATGAGAAAGCCATTCAAAGAAAGAGCTGACGCAGAAAAAGCGATAATAAACAGTAGGAAGGTCATTATCGACCTGTTTAGAGACGACAAGCCGATAGTAATTTATTACCTGCATGGCTCGGTAAACTACGTAAATACCGTATTAAGTAAAACACTGAACATGTCAGACGATACAGAATGTTTAGAGCTGCTCAACGCAATAAGAGAACAGTGGGTGTTGTTTTTGGCTGATGCAAGCGTGAGCATGGAAGTTGCGCCTTACGAACTCGACTTCATATCGTGTAGCCCACTAGAGCGTGCTCAGATCAGAGTGCCTGAATATTATGCTCAGCAGAACTTAACGGCATGTAGTGAAGACGCTAAAACGGCATTAGAGAGCGCTTCAAACTTACTTGGCATAAAGTTCAAAAAGTTTTCTTCAACCTGTAAAAAGCTTCGCATTGAGTTTTTCGGCAGTGATATCGAGGTATCATCGGATAATGATGAGAAAGTTTGTTTAATAGTAACAAACCAGCAGGACTTACTATATTTATTAGATACAAATAATGCGTCTTTGCTTGTTTACTTGCCTCAATACTTTAATAACGACAGCCATAATTATGGAACGTTTGAAAATAGGGACAATTATGCATTATTTATCGCCTTAGTTGCTGCTACGTGTAGTGAATCCATAAAAGTGGTCGTACCTAAACTTGTAGAAAAAGATGCGCTAGATGTGTTGTCTGACTACCTCGACGACTTTGAATTTTTGTCTGCTTATAAAACTTATGAGTCTTATTACTATACCGCGTTTTCTGATAGGTATTTAACTGATAACGAGATGATCACCGCTGTCGACGACCGGTTTAGATTTTTACCATGCATAAGAGAAGAGAACTTAGTGTCGGTTTTTGGCATATATTAATGTTTTTGGTATCGCAGGGGAGGTGCAATACAAAGGATGCTCCCTAGCCTCATTAAATGAGTGTGACTGCATATTGGTAATCACACTCATTTTGTTTATACATATTTTATGTCGAATAGATGAGACATTAAGTTGTCAGCTGTGGAAGTTAAGGCTTGCGTTTTAATAATAAAAGCTCTGAATGAAAGCCATCTATTGTCTTTAGTCCAAAGGGTCGGACATTATTGGTCACAAGCTCATAGTTTGGCAACATTCTCTTGTAATCATCGGTATAAACTGGTTCATTCACACCATATTTGCTTTCTTTAGTCGTTTGTTTGCCTTCTCGAATATTCCGCAGCAGAACCCATTTTGCTTTTATTCTATCGACATGGTTTAAATAATTCTGAACAACCTCGGGCTCCATCTCTTGAAAAGAGATGAAGTTTACAAATAGGTCTATGGGGTCATCTAAGTCTTCTATTTGCCATGCACCAAAAATACTTATTGGCCTTTTATTTTTTACTACGTCTTTAGGGGATTCTTGTTGCAGAAAACCTCCGACTTTATCTCTTCCGAATACATTTGATAAATAATAATCGGCTACGTTAAGCGTAGGTGCAATGTCGAAGTCCATGTAGATTACTTGCTTTTTGGTTTTCGCAAGTATTTCACCTAGCGAACCAAAACCACCACCAATCTCTACGACGGTGTTAATATTATCAAGCGAAGTATTTTGGCTTAAAAATGAAAGGCCTAGCAAATAGTTTAACGCTGAACGGCTATACATGTTTCCATCAAACTCGAAGTGCTCAATAGGAGAGCCCACTTCGCTTTCCGAAAAATTCAAGAGGTTTGTCTTTCTTTCGGGAGTATAGCTTGCAAGCAACACGCGATAATCAGCTTCTGCTTGGTTTCTTCCGCTGAGTATGGCGTTTAGTGTTAGTATCTGTTTTGTTGAGAGTCGATTCTCTTTTTGTAACGGTTCGATAACTTCTTCGATAAAATTATCTAATCCATTTCCACGCTTACCGTATGTAGGAACAAAAAAGGAAAGTGGATATGGAGAACGACGAAAGTTATCAATGCCATGGCTTACCATGTTTTCATATAGCAGCTCTGAAGCTTCAGCCCAAAACTCGGTAGGTTGGTATAATGTCGACTGTAGCCTCATTACATCAAAGGCAAGGGTGCATGTCTTTTGGAAACTGTTCTGATTCATATATTTACTTTTTTGAATAACTATTGAACAAACGTATGGGAAACGTTAAAACAAGTATTAGCCATAACTCTATGGATGGCGTTATGGATTGCCATATTTTTCATAATTAACGGTAATGCTTTCACTTTTCCCTTGTAGGAAGATAAATTGGTGACTTGGTCTAATTGAATTGACCAGTCCAGTCCAGTTAGGGGTATAATCACCCCTTATCTGGAGAGAGTAAATGCCTGAATGAAAAAAGTATACCAAAGAATTTAAGTTAGATGCTGTCAGTTTAGTGTGACGTGGTCCAATTGAATTGACCAGTCCAGTTAAGAGTATAATATCAGCTTAACTGGAGAAAGAGATGCCTGAAAGAAAGCGTTACACCAAAGAATTTAAACTCGATGCGGTTAGTCTTGTGCTTGATCAAGGCCATAGCAGAACCGATGTTGCCAAAATGTTAGATGTTAACAATCAGATGATCAGTCGCTGGGTCAAGGAATACCAGCAAGATGATGATGGGCAAGCATTTAGGGGCAACGGTAAATTAACACCAGAGCAAGAAGAGATCCGTCGACTTAAAGCGCAGGTCAAACAGCTTGAAATGGAAAAGCGCATATTAAAGGAAGCGACGGTCTTTTTCGCCAAGGAAACGAAATAAAATATCGTTTCATCGCGCAACGTAAAAAGACCTATCCAGTCGATTTAATGTGTCGACTGTTGGGCGTGAATAGAAATGGCTTCTACCGGTATATGAAGAAGCAGGAATGGCCGCAGACGCAGAAGGATAACGAAAAAGCTGAGATGCTCGAATGGATTGAAGCCATAGATGTTGCGAGTGAGCATACATACGGTAGCCGCAGAATGCAGCGAGCATTGAACTGTTTAGGTTATCCAGTAGGCCGACAGCAAACGCGGCAGTTAATGAAAGAAGCCAACGTAAAGGTTCGATACAAGAAGAAGTATAAAATCACCACCAATAGTGATCACGACAAGCCCGTATTCGACAATGTACTCAACCGTGAGTTTGACGTTAACGCACCGGACCAAGCGTATGTTTGCGATATTACCTACGTCTGGACACGTGAAGGTTGGTTGTATTTAGCCGTGGTTATTGATCTGTTCTCGCGGAAGGTTGTGGGCTGGAGTATGGGTTCACGAATGAAGGCCAAGCTTGTTTGCGATGCACTGACAATGGCGATTTGGCAACGTCGCCCGAAGCCAGGATTGATTGTTCATTCTGACAGAGGAAGTCAGTATGCAAGTGACCAGTATCGTCGATTATTGAAAGGCCATGGTTTTATTGGCAGCATGAGTCGAAAAGGCGACTGTTGGGATAATGCCGTGGTAGAGAGTTTCTTCGGTACACTGAAACAAGAACGTGTGCATTGGAAGTCATATCAAACCCGTCTCGAAGCACAGCAAGATATCTTGCAGTACATCGCGATGTTTTATAATCCGATGCGGTTACATTCATACTTAGGATATATGAGTCCGAATCAGTATGAAGTGGCAGCATTGAAACAGAAGAAAGTAGCTTAACTGGGTTGGTCAATTTTGGTTGACCACGTCAGTGTTGGAGTAAGGGCATACGCCCACATTTGCGGCTAAGGTGTTAGAGTTCAGTAGCCAATTGCTTGGGCACTGGGTACAGGAATATAAGGCCGATGACGATGGTCATGTGTTAAGAGGCAAGCATCACATGATACTCCATTGCATCGGCCGCCACGGTAACGCCTTCTATATTCAATAAGTCCAGAAGGTTGGGAGTAGCGGTAATTTCATTATTTTTTCTGATACTTTTACCTGTACGAAGCACAAATTATTTTTGAAGGACCAAGTGCTAACTTAATGATGGTAGTATTGCCATTGGCTTTATCGAGTAGGTCGTTGAACTACTCTTCTTTGAATCTTCCATATCCCTCAATGGAGAAAAAGTCATTGTAATCACAGATAACGGCGCACAGTGTTATAGTGATAATATTGACTAACGGACGGCGCTGATTGCCAGCTATCCGTGGGCCTTTAAGCTGGCTTAATGTCCGGCTGATAGTGTTTTTTTCTTAGTAAAAGTTAGGTAAAGACCACTATAAACAACGAGCAATGGGCGCGGTCAACTCAATCTATAACAAATGTGTATAAAAACTGATTGAATTAGGTCCGTTTGCCCTTAGTTCCAGTGTATATATATCCTTGTTCAATGAAGACGCTTGATTTTTTGTGAATAGAGGAGCGAGCTAGTGTCCTGAATATGACATTGACCTTTGTAGAGAAGCAAGAGTTGCTTGCGCAACATTCTGCGACGCTAGATAGTCGAGTATGTGATCGTATCAAGTCCGTGGTTTATGCCAGTAACGGTTGGTCGTCCCTCGGAATTGAAGATGCCTTGCTTATCTACGAAACCACAGTTTGTCAGCACTTCAAAGACTATCAGGAATTGAACAAAGTCAAGCCAGAGAATGGCGGCTCATAATCGTATCTTAATGGTGTGCAAACGGATGAGTTGATGTGCATTTAAGTGAGCATACCTATCAGTACAGCTATCAGGTAGTGGCGTATATCAAACAGACCTATAATATTCAGTACTCGATATCGGGTTTAAATAAGAGGCTTCACTAGCATGGATTTTGCTGCGAACAGTCTAAAGGCGTGCCGTATAAGTTCGATTCAGATTAAGAACAGCAGGCCGCGTTTGTTACAGCTCGAATCCAATAGAGAGGTTATGGAAGATTATGAATGAAAACGCCAGTAGTGATCGTTATTTTGCTAGGCAAATTCGTTTAGGAATTCAATAGAAAACTTTTTTATAATGACGCTGCCCAATATTGCTTATTCGTTAATCACTAGGAGCAACGAAAATTTTCAGGTGTTAAAGCATGCATCTTGAAGTGTAATGGGTATATATTCTGCCCTAAATCAAACCTTCCACATGTTAAAGGGGTATGCATTGCCCACTAGTAAAAATGCTCTATTCATATGAAGAAACCTTGTGATATGGGCTTAATTTGTATAGATGAATAATCGTCTATCCAATAGGCACTGTAATTTAATTAAAAGTAATTCAAACACCTCAATTAATAAAATCTGCAATAGATGAACATATGTTCTCTAGGCCACTGCGAACTTTTAAAGCTAGTTCTTCACGCTTATCGTTAGTTTCAATTAAATTGACAAATGCAGCACTCAATGTATTTGCCGTTTCTTCATTAAAATTATCGTCTAAGCATACCGCAACATTCTGCTGTTGGAAGGCGTCATACTCTTCCTGTGTTATAATCGGGATACTCGGTAATACAATCGATGGAATATTACTGGCGAGTGCTTCGAATAAAGTGACACCGTAAACAGTCATTACCCAAGTAGCTTCAGATAAGTGCTGATGTAAGCAATCTGATTGCGTTGAAACTTTCCAACTAAGATTTTCGTGCTCTGGTAATTTTGGTGGCGATGAATATGGGCCCTGAACCCAAGTTGGTTGAACTTCTGAAGGTAAATGTGTATCTAGCCACTTAGGTAACCAGCTACCATAGCCCAAAGCATCAGAGCCGCCTGTTAAGATTAGGAGGCGATTTGCGATTGGTTTTCGCTCTACCGGCTTAACCATGTAATGATTCCAGCCATAACTGATGTTGTCGATGCTTATGCGATTGCAATAAAAGCTTGGTATCCAGATATGGTCAAATAACGATTGCCATTCCGCACAACGGTCAATGCCCAATATATATTTGTTGGTTTCAGATAATTTTTTGAGATGCTCTTGCCATTTTTTTTGAATGATTAGTCTTGATGGAAACAAGTCAAACAAAAGAGTTTTGTTCTTTTGAGTGGCAAGGTAATTGAGTAAACTCGCTTCAGTGTTGAAAACCTTATGATTGACGAGCGCTAATCTATTCACCGGTACACCATCGGCAAGAATTAATAGCTTCGTCCCTAAACCATGATTTTCTTGAAGATATTGGCTCAAGTTTAGGCACCTTGATAGTTGTCCTAAACCTTTATCAGTACCAGTTTCCGTAATGATTACGATTTTTTGATATTCTTTGTCGGCTGATTTTTGCACAACGAGTTGATTGATAGACTTGAGTGATACGTCGCTAGTTAGGGTTTTGATAACCCAACTAAGCGGTACAATACTAGAGTCATCATTTTCAGCGTACCATCGTTCATAAACGGCAGACATGAATTGATAGTCAGCTTGTGTATCGACTGATATCCTATGGTCACATGTAAAATAGATTTCATCTTCCTCTACATAGGCCGTTTGTGTTGATAGATCGGGACTTTTTTTAAGGGATAAGCCTACATGCTCCCTATCTGCTGCTTCGTTGCACATATCAACTAGATGTTGCCAACCTTTATGGCTATATACAGCTATACCTTCATGTATCGACTTGCGACTATCTTTTAGTGCGCTAAAGTTGGCTGAAGAGTCGGCTTTTAGTGAAAGGAATAGTTTTTCTATAAGTGTTGGTTCAACTAAGGGGCAATCTCCACAAATATAGGCAACGTATTTTGAATTAGTACTTTTCACTACTGTATCTATTCTGCCAACTAAATCATCGACACTGCCAGGATACGCTAAACAATTAACATTTATCTGGTTGGCAAGTTCCACTAGTGCCTGATTATAATCATCATTTGTAGTTGCTATAACAATGTTATGCGGCACTTTGATATGGGATAGCCTATCAACTAGGCGTTGTATTAGTGTTTTGCCTGCAAGATTTAATAAATGCTTTTTGGGTAACCTACTAGAGTTTAATCTTGCGCCTATAACAATTAATAGTTCCGCATCTAGCATATCGGCTCCACACAGAATTCAAAATTTGGCAGTTTACCGTTTTCTTTCAGAGTTTCATCTAGTTCAACCAATGAAAACCACATCCGGTTTAACTGCTCTTCTTGGTACACTTGTCTTTGTATCATTGGGATTGCTGCACATTTACCTGGATCCCACGATATTTTGATACGCTGTTTTTCATTGCCAAAATGGAACTCACCTTCGGTGGCGCCTAAACAACCTAAAGACGAAATCAAAGCAGATACAGCTTGTCCTTGATGTAACGGTTGCTTCAATTCAAAAGGCTCAAGTACATGGTTGCCATTGTGGCAAGCGTAATAAACAGATTCGCAATTGTTCAATAGCGTTAAATAACCCAGTCTAATACTTCCCAGTGGGCGAATATAGTTATTGAATTTAAATCCACAAAACAGCTGGCCACAGCTAGTTAGCCTATAGCTTTTAATAAGAACGTCTTCTCCAATAGGTACTTTACACTGCACTATAAGTTCGTCATTGCGAAGGTGATATGTAACGTTTGCCTTATTGAGGTCTGTTATTCTGCGTCTTTCAGTGACTAACTCAGCAACAAAATGATTCGAATAGAAGTCAGCAGCCAGGGCAATATGATCTAAATCACCGTGCTCAATTGTACCAATAAGTGCTGGTTGCCCGTTAAACCTGAGAGACTTTATCGCACCACCACGCATGATATTGATGACTAAACAAATACCGCCATAATCAATGATAACGTCATGATGGTGTTGTTCAATATAGGGTAAATTTTCGCTTGCAGGGCCAAACTTAGGCAGGTATTTTTCTTGGGCTATCAATTGCTGGTGAAAGTCAAATAAAAGCGGTTCTATTTTTTTGTACTTCTTCTCAGTCAAATGAGTACGGTAGTCACTAGCCCACAGGCGACACAAAGATTGCCATGCCTGTTTGTCGACATTATTACCTATTAACTGCTTATACATACTGAAACACAGGGTATTTAACAGTAAATCGTTTCTTCCACTAAGGCACCATCTAGTTAGGTTATATTTTTGCTGCTTTTTTACAGCAACTGGAAGCATAGCATTGAATGCTGACAATGTTTGGTTTGAATTATGGGATAGAACAACTTCTGAAGGTAATTGCCACTTGGCAAATTGTTTTACTTTTTCAAATGCCTTTTCGAGAGTATCCCATTCACCAGACGCAACTAAAGACTCTTCTTGAAAGCGCCCTGGCCTGTAGTCGAATACTTCCGCATCATTTCCATAAACAGGGACTGCTGTTAGGCCATTGGCGATCGTACTTTGAATAAACTGCAAGTAAGAGTCAATATGAAGTTGCCCATGGCATAGCCGCTGGAGTTTCTGAAAGCCAACACTCCAATTCCAAAGTACATTGATGCTTCTTCCTGAAGCTGCCAGCAGACGCTGTGGAGTATTGAACAATGTTTTAGACCAATCAGCATTGTGGCTATATAAATTGTCCCATTCAATAAAGACAGCTTCATATCCTGCATCTATGTACGTATCAAGCAAGCTTGAAGAAACGGATTGTTCATTTATGTAAGCAACTTTAGGGGTTACATTCAGCAATTTTCGATAGCATTCAATACCTAGCTTTTGGTTCCAATAATTAATTTTTTCTGGTGCTAACGGCCCGATAATTTGCGTATCACCACTGCCTACTAGTTCGCAATCTCCTGACTTAATAAGTTGTGCAAAAGTTTCAACCCATTCGCTATCTAAATTAATGATTCTTTCAAGAGTATAAGCCGTTACCTCTATGGCAATAGGGTATTTCTCAGCTAACTTAAGTAATGGCCAATAGCATTTCTCTATAACATGTATATGTGCCTCTTCTTCAATAGAAGAGAAGGCTAAATTGCAGTGAAAAATGTTATAGGCAACTCTCGTATTATTCATAGCTAATAATCAGGCTGGCAAGTGCGCCATTTGCGTTATCAATTGCACTTTGCTTATTTTCTCCAGTTGCTATGGCATACCCTAGTCGTGTTGTATGATTTGCAAGTGGCGAAACTTGTTGTCCAGGGTTAACTTGAATATCAATTTCGACTATACCGGACAAATTTTTAGCGGCTTCAACACCGCTAATTGTGGAAATCTTGCCAGGGGGGCTTGTTAAATATCGAATGGCAACAGGTCTACGGTGTTCGACTTCATAATCGCTTTTTTCCAATGGCACGTTTAAGGCAAGTTTAATCGCAGAACGAATAAAGTTAACTCCTGTGCTAAGCGGTATTTGATGAGTAGCAAAGAAACCGCCTGAAAGCCTTCCAGCTATTTCGATGACTTTGGGGCCTTGTGGGGACAGAATCATATCTCCCTTTGAAGTTCCATGAGAGATACCGAGCGCTATCGAGGCTTTTTCCGCTAGTTCGCAGATTTGTTGCTGCTCTTCGTCGTTAAGAAAGCTAGGTGCATCTCCACCATTCTCAATCATAAATGGTCTAGTTTGTTCTAACCATTCGTAATTTCTATCTGAAAACCCGATAGTATAACAACGACCATTTTCAATTAATGTTTCGGTACTAATTTGAGGGCCAGATATGTACTCTTCGGCGATTACTACACCAGAGGTAGATTCATCTAATGCTAATTGAAAGCTCTCTTTGAACTGACTCTCATTGTCGATAAGCTGAACGCCTCGAGCGCCGCGACTGTCAACGGGCTTTATTACAAAAGGAAAGCCTAGTTTACTTGCAATAGTTGGTAATTCAGCTTCTTTTGTTAAAGCGAAGTATTTGGGGATAGCAATATTAGCAGCAGACAGCTTTTCTTTCATAAGGTATTTATCTGCTAATGCTTGGGCATCAGCAGGAGTTAAGCCAGGTAAATCTAGGGCTTGGGCAGCGGTTGCCACAGAAAGTGGTACATCTGCACACATTGCGATTACACCATCGATAGGTGTTAACGAGTTTACTTCAGTCAATGCACTAGTTATTTTATTTGCATCATAAGTACTTATGACTAACTTTATATCAGCGTATTCAAAACCAGGAGCTTGCGGGTTCCCATCAATAACTACAAGATTGAGTCCCATTTCTTTCGCAGTAAGAATACCGTGTACTGCTTCAACACCGGCACCAATAACAGCAAGTGTTTTATTCATTAATGTGCCTTTGAATCAACAATATTGTGTAATCTTAACGTTTTAACTCCTTTGTCTCGCAACCATTGCAAAGAATCAAAGATCTCTTGTTCTGAGGCATAGGATGAAATGATCACTGCGTCGCCTTCTTGCCAGTCTATATGATTTGGATTTTTACATACCCAATCGCCTTGTTTGATGCCCCATTTTAATTTGGAGGAATCTACAATATCATTTACTGCCTTACTTTTTAATAAATTGGTATTGGCTAAAAGTTGAGTCGTGTGAATACCCGCTCCCCAGAGAATTAAACGTTCTGCAGACTCTAAGGTAGGTTGGATAACATCGAGCTTTGATTGCCATTGTTCGATTTCTTTCTTCCGATAACTCGCTAAAATGCGTTTGTTTTCTTGATATTCATTATTATCAGCAAGGTAATGCCTAGGCTTATTGTTGCTTGCCAAAATGCCGATAACGGGTGATAGATTACTCTGGTAGTGCTCAATAACTGAAATAGGGTAGTAACCAACCTCTTCTAAAGAGCGGGTTAAATTACCTTTAGTATAATAGTTGATATGTTCGAAAGAGAAGAAACCTGGGCACATGCTATCCTCATGCGTCAACAATGGTACTTCTATATAAATATAACCATCGTCTAGTTTTTCTTGCAGTGAGAAGCATTTTTTTAGCACTTCTTGCGGTGCATAGAAGTGCTCCAATACATGAGTCATTAATATTAAACTAAACTCTTCTTTTGTATCGAAATTTTCTGCAGTTGTTCTGATAGACTCAACGTCATACAAACGTTTGGCAATATCTACAGAAGCAATACTTGGCTCAACACCAAGTACCCTTTTTACTCCTGCCGCTCTAAATCTAGACAAAGTGTAGCCATCAGAGCTACCTATCTGTAGAACTTTGTCTGGCAATTTACCAATTCCGCGTTTGATAAAGTTGATTTGTTCATCAAGATCACGGACCTTAGCTGCGCTTGGAAGCTCTTCCCTGCCTGGGTTAGTGTATACCGCAACGGTTTCATAGTAAGCCATCATGTCGTCAAAACTAACAGATGGACTTTGTGACACTGAACCACAGCTAGGGCATACACTAAATCCAATTGTAGAGGTCGCTATCCCTGGTAAAACCCATTGGTGATTGTATATTTTTTCTAATTCGCTTTGACACAGAAAACATTTTCTTTCCACAAATAAGTCCTTATCGGCCATATACGACTGAATCAAAGAGGTGTTGTGAGTGATGGCAAAAATAAAATTGATAGAAAGGATTTATCTCATTAACCAACTCAGGGATCTGCCATATGTCATTTGGTTCGTGGTAAGCACTTAGAGCGATTTTAGGCTTATTGTGAGTTAACGTTTCCCTTGCACCTTCAATTGCCTCTAGCTCAGCGCCTTCGATGTCTAGTTTAAAAAAGCTTGGTATTATACTTTTACTCGCTACGTAATTATCTAATGAATCTGCTGGCACTAATACTTCGCTTACGGCGTCGCTTTCATCCATTACTCTTGCTTGCATTGTATGAACTGTGTCGGTCGAGGCTATAAACTTAAGCGTGTGTTTCTTACTCCAAAGTGCCAACATATTTGCCGTTGCTTGAGAATATTCTTTCTGGTCAATTAACGCCGATAAAATATCGTAATTTTCACTGTCTGGCTCAAAACAGTGTACGTCGATATCGCCTATATTCTGTTTAAGTAATTCTAGCGTATCACCTTGCCATGAACCACCGTCAATAAATACATCTTTTGCTTCTGGGCTTACTCTCGGGTGATGATAGTGTTCTATATTATTTGCTTGTAGGTCAAGAGGGTTCAAAGTTTGGCGATAGCGAATGCATGATAGGTACATAGTTAAATCTTCGTCGCTAAAGAATTTCAAGCCAGTGGCTAAAGCTGATTTTGCATCAAATACTCTGGGATTAAAATGATCTTTCCAGCGATCCCAGTCAACACAAAAGCTAAAATCTGCATATGCCATTTTATACTCAGACAATTGGGCCGCTATATCTCTTGCCCGATAACTTGCAATAAGTGTAAATATTGATTTTTCTGCCGCCTGTTCAATGCTCAATACTGGTCTGTCCAGAAAGTTAGTGTCGTGTTTATTAATGTCATTATCAATGTAGAAAGAGATTTTTTTACCATATTGAGTCAGTACTTTAGTTACTTCGAGTCCACAACCACCAGTACCAAAAACGGCGAAAGTGTCATATTCGGCCAGAATGTCTTCCGGGGTTTGCCATGTTGTAGTGCTTTCGATTAATGATTGTAGGTTACCCATAGTACTCCCTTAATTAAAAAGCATGCCGCCGTTCATATTGAGTGTTTGACCTGATAAATAGTTAGCATTGTCAGAAACTAAAAACGAAATTGTTTCTGCAATTTCTTCTTTTGTTGCTAAGCGACCAGAGGGAATGCCTGCGACTTTTTGTTTTCCAGCTTCAGTTGCCAACTCTCGTTTTGACATTTCTGTTTCAACTAAGCCAATAGCAATACAGTGAGAGCTAATACCCTTAGCCGAGTAAAGCTTAGCAAGTGATTTGGTTAAGTTGATAAGCCCAGCTTTCGCTGCTGCATAGTGAAGCTGGTTTACGCCACCCCACTGTCCACCTATTGATGAAATATTAATGATTTTTCCATACTGATTTTTTAGCATCGCTGGAATAACTTGCTGGCAAGTGAAAAAAGGGCCGGCCAGATTGGTAGACATCATGCGATTAAAATCATCTTCAGTGATGGTTAAGTAATCTTTTTCCTGTGCGATGGCTCCGTTATTGATAAGTAAAGAAATACTACCATCAAAATGTCGCTCTACGGATGAGATTGCTTGTTTAATTGACGATAAATTGCTGTAGTCTATGTGAATTGCTAATCCAGTATTGTTTGCTATGGTTTTTATTTCCTTAACCACAGCTCGCGCATTATTCTCATTGTGTGTATATCCGACAGCCACACAATAGCCTTGACTAGCCAAGTGCTTCGCTACAACCTTACCAACACCGCTTGAAGCGCCTGTAACCAAGGCAATTTTCTCATCTAGATTTGCCATATTATTCAACTTTCCTTTTCAATACTTTTTGTGTCGCTTCGACAATGGAAATTGCATCAATTTGGTAGGCTGTGGCTAACTCATCAGGTTCTCCAGATTCACCAAAAGTATCTTTTACACCTACAAATTCAACTGGGCAAAAAGTGTTTTGAACTAGGACTTCGGCAACAGCGCTACCTAACCCACCAATAACGTTATGGTCTTCTGCTGTAACAATTGCACCGGTATCTATCGCACTTTTAATTATAGTGTCACTATCAATAGGCTTTATGGTAGACATGTTAACGACTTTCGCTTTTACCCCCTGTTCTGTTAACTTTTCTGCAGCATCCAGAGCTCTTGCCACCATTACTCCGGTAGCGATAATTGTCACATCGCTGCCCGGCTTTAATACGGTCGCTCTACCTATTTTAAAAGTAGTATCTTTCGGTAATATGGTGGGGGATGGAGAGCGTCCAGTACGCATATATACAGGACCTTCATGTGCCAGTATAGCTTTTGTTGCTAGTGCCATTTCCTTTGGGTCACAGGGTGATATTACTGTCATATTGGGAATTGCACGAAATGAAGCTAAATCTTCTAAGCATTGCGCTGAAGCTCCATCTGGTCCCGTGTCTAGACCAGGGTGGCTGGCAACAATTTTTACGTTTTGGTTTTGGTAAGCGATAGAAAGGCGACATTGTTCTATAGCTCTTAGGCAAAACACCGCAAATGTGGTTACAATCGGTATTAAGCCCGTCTGGGCCATACCCGCTGAAGCCGACATCATGTTCTGTTCCGCGATACCGAATTGAAAAAACCTATCTGGAAAGGCCGTTCTAAAATGGTGTGCCCCGGTACCTCCGGCAATATCTGCATCTAGTAAAACAACTTCTGGCCTATCGTAAGCAACGTCAACTAAAGCTTTGCCAAATGCTTCACGCAAAGAGTCACCTTGCTTGCCAATTAATGAAGGGGGATTGCTCATATTTAGTTTACTCTTTGAACTGATTCTGACAACCAAGCTTCTACTGCAGTTTCAGACATACCTAATTGCGTTAAAGCCGAGATAGTATCTTGCCTCGTCATTCTCACACTGCCATGCCAAGTTGGGGCCTCTTCCATATAACTGACACCTTTTCCTTTAATTGTGTGGGCTATAATCACGCTGGGTTTTGAAGTTTCGTTTTGTGCTTCGTTAAAGGCATTTTCAATTTCCAAAAAACTGTGCCCGTCAATTTCCATCACGTGCCAACCAAAGGCTTCAAATTTCTGTTTGAGCGGTTCCAGGCCCATAATGTTTTTATTTAAGTCATCAGATTGGAGTTTGTTATAGTCAATAATTGCAGTTAGATTTCCTAGCTTGAAATGCGCCGCGCACATTGCTGTTTCCCAAACTTGTCCTTCTTGTAGTTCTCCATCCCCAAGTAAAGTGACTACCTTGGCACCAAGACTTTGATACTGATAACTCATCGCCATGCCTAGAGCATTAGCAAAACCTTGCCCTAGTGAACCAGTAGAGGCGTCTAGCCAATTCATACTTAACTTATCCGGGTGCCCTTGTGCAACTGAGCCCAATTTACGCAGTGAAAGCGCTTCTTCGGGAGTCATTAATTCTTGCGTAGCTGCGATAGCATATAGAGAAGGTGCTGCATGCCCTTTTGATAAAACAAATCTATCTCTAGTTAATTCTGTGGCATTGTTTGGGGTTATGTCTAGTATGTTATTGAAACAGTAAGTTAATAGGTCTGAGCAAGACAATGCGCCGCCTGGATGGCCTGACTCTGCGTTGTAAATTGCTGCTACGGTCAACTTTCTGACAGTCTGCGCAATATCGGCTAATTGTTGATGTGTTTTCATTGTTATCTCTATTTAAATTTTAAAATCAATGGATTATATTGACCGTTAAATCTTAAATTATTTTTGACGAGCCTTTGGTTCAATAACTCACTAGGAAGCTAAACACATGTCAATCAAAATTTACTGCGTATTTCTTTGAAAGGTCTCAGGCCGTCGCTGGGGTCAGCCCGCCACAATCTGTCGGGGTCTTCACTGGGGGAAATGTAAATTCCGGGCTCTCCATCCATCTCTTTAATTTTTGAAAACTCTTCAATGATAGGTTGCATTTCTTCGGGGAGCCAGCAGTGTCCAGCGCTATATTCTCCACCTTTGCCATCAAGGTCGATATGGAATTCAACAAATGACGATTGCCAGTGTGTTATTGCTCGTCGAATTACCTCTGGACTTCGGCTGTGATCCGACCATCCTACAGGGCAGTCGAGCAATTCTCTTAAGTAACCAATAGTGGCTAGGTTACATTCATTTTGGGGGGTAGGGTAAGAGGATATACAATGAAGCACTGTAGGAGTACATCCCTTACTTTTTAATACATCAACAGCATGCCTTACTTCTAGTTCTGTCGCCATACCTGTAGAAATAACTACTGGTAAGCCTGTTTTTGCACAAGCTATAAGCAATTCATCCCACAATAGTTCATACGATGCTATTTTGAAAAAATCTACATGTGGAGCAAGAACATCTACAGCTTCAAGGTAAAAGGGTGTACAAGAGAATTCAATGCCATGTTTTTTACAGTGTGCGCTTAACAGTGAAATATGGCTTTCTGGCAATTCCCACTGTTTTCTCGCTCTGTGTGTCTCACTTTTTTTAAGAATTTCTGCAGCAAAAAGCTTATCTATTTTAAACAGCTGAAATTTTACAGCATCGCACCCTATACGTGCCGAGGCTTCAATGAAGTCGTAACATCGTTCAATATCTTGATGATGATTACTTGAAACTTCTGACACAAATTTACATTTTTGATGTAATGACATTCTGTTCTGTTACTTCTTTAATTTAACTCGCTAATGCAGCTATTACACTCTGCTGTTGTTCAGCAGTTAAAGACTGATGCAGCGGAAGAGTAATTGCTCCCTTAAAATAGTTTTCGGCATTTGTACAATATCCTTGAGTAAAACATCGACTTGGTCTAATTGATTTGCCCAGACCAAGATATAATTACCCTTCTCTTGAAGAGAGTAAATGCCTGAAAGAAAAAAGTACACCAAAGAATTTGAATTATATGCTGGCAGTTTAGTGTTGGACCAAGGCCATACCGGCACCAGTGCGTCTAAGATGTTAGATATCAGTAGCCAATTGCTAGGGCGCTGGGTAAAGGAATATAAAGCCTATGATGATGGTCATTTGTTTAGAGACAATGGCAAGCTGATTCACGAGGAGGCAGAGATTAGAAAGCTCAAAAACTAGGTCAAACAGATTGATATGGGGAAACGCATCTTAAAGGAAGCGACCTTCTCGGCCAAAGAAACGAAGTAAGGTACGCGTTTATTGCAGAAAGAAGACCTACCCATTCGATTTAATGTGTCGACTATTAAGCGTAAATTGTGACGGATGTTACCGTTACCTGAAAGTGCAGTATCAGCTAAAGCCAGATGATGTTAAGCATATAGAGATAACTGAGTGGATGCGTAAAATCGCCGAAGAGATAGAATACAGCTACGGCAGCCGCAGAATGAAAAAAACTATGAAGCTCGCAGGTTATCATGTCTGCAAACGATATGTCAGGCGATTAAAGAAAGACGCAGATATACAGATTCGCTACAAGAAGAAATACAAAGTGACGACCAACAATAATCATAGAAAGCCTGTGTTTGACAATGTGTTTTGCCGACAATTTGATGTGTGCGCACCAAACCAAGGTTACGTGCAGGATATTACCTATATCTGAACACAAGAAGGCTGGTTGTATTTGGCTGTTGTTATTGATTTAATCTGCCTCCGTGTAGTTGGCTGGAGCTTGGGTTCGAGAATGAAAGCCAAGTTGGTCTGCGATGTGGTGACTATGGCAATATGGCAACATAAGACACCAGAGGGATTGCTTGTGCACTCTGACATGGAACCCAATATGCCAGCGAGTCTTAACGCCGATTACCCAACGGACACGGCTTTGTGGGCAGTATGAGTCGCAACGGAAAATGTCATGACAATGCTGTTGAAGAAAACCGCAATGGCAGTCTCAAACAGTAAGAGTGCACTGGCGACATTATCAGAATCGCTATAAAGTGCAGCAAGGCTACCTGCTTCAGAGGCAAGGGGTTATGGATGGGATTCAAGTGTTCGCTCCTACACTCAGAGATACCGCGAAGTATTATCGAATGCCAAAATTCGTTGCATTGGGATAGCAAGCAATCAGATTTTTGTATTCCTCATCAAACAAATAAAATGATTTTAGAACGCTTGGGAAAGAAACTTGGCTTTTATGAAAAGCAACGTGTAGTATCAATAAGTCATGTTTGTAATAGTAGTTCTGCATCAATTCCTCTGCTCTAACGTTGAGTTTGTCGTCAAAGCTTACTATAAAAAACAAATCGTTTGTTAACGTCTGGCTTTGGTATAGGTTAGCCATGTGGGGGGCTTTGGTTCAGCCAAAGATGAAATTCTGCGAGGTCATCAAAGTTTACGGAAAGTTCGTACATCAAAGCTCAATGCCCTAGCTATTTGCTCCCTTTATTGTTCGAAGGTGCCTCTTCAAAGTTTGAATGATAGCATCAAGACTAGTCATTGTTAATGACGGAAAAATAGGTAACGTGATAGCTTGGTTGTAATAGCATTCTGCTTGAGGAAAGTCACCTTGACTAAAGCCCAATTTTTGATAGTAGGGTTGCATGTGTATAGGAATGTAGTGTACGTGGGCAAAGATACCACTTTGGCGCATTAGTGATACCAAATGGCGTTTATCTTCGCTCGTCGCTACGTCTACTTTGACCACGAAAAGATGAAAACTACTGTAATTATCTGGTGAGATTGAAAGGGGGACTACATCTATTGAATCTTTCAGTAAATCTTGATAACGCTTGGCAATGCACTGTCGCTGAGTGATAAAGTCATTAAGTTTAATGAGTTGACTTAGCCCTAGTGCGGCTTCAACATCATTCATTCTATAATTGAAGCCTAACTCAATCTGTTGATAATACCACATACCGTGAGAGTCACCCTGCATCTGACTTGGGTCGTTAGTTACTCCGTGACTTCTGAGTAAACGCATCGAATTTGCGAAATCAATGTTGTTTGTCATCGCCATTCCACCTTCTAAAGTGGTTATTATTTTAACTGGATGAAAGCTAAAAACACAGATATCCGAAAACTCACAGCTGCCTACCGGCTTTCCCTTATATTTTGCGCCAACAGCATGGGAAGCGTCTTCGATGACTTTAAAATTATATTGCCTTGCTAGTTCAGCAATTTTTTCCATATCGCAAGACTGCCCCGCGAAGTGAACCGGAATGATAGCTTTTGGCAAACAGTCCATTTCCTGTGAAAGTTTTAGTTTTTCTTCAAGCGCAATGGTACACATATTCCCTGTTGCAATATCTATGTCTACAAAGTCTACAGTCGCACCACAATAACGAGCGCAGTTTGCCGATGCGACAAAAGAGTTAGGGGATGTCCAAACAGTATCGTTTTCGTTAATGCCAAGTACTAAACAAGCTAGATGAAGTGCAGAGGTCGCGCTATTAACAGCAACGCCATGCTGAACCGAGCAGTAGGCAGCGAGAGCTTGTTCAAACAAGGGCACCTTTGGACCTTGTGTGAGCCAGTCTGAGCTCAGTGTTTTTATTACAGAGGAAATATCATCGTCATCAATGTGTTGGCGACCATATGGAATCACTTTGTGTCTCCTTATTAAGCAGTGCGATGTCTTCAACAGAAAGAAAGTCAGAGTTAGTATCTGATACATACTCAAATCCTTCGTCGACTGGTTTGCCTATTTCGGCAATAGCATTTTTCGTAAAATCGTTACTTCGATGGAAAAATTTTATGGCAGGCGCTATAACGAAGTGATCCTCGTATTCAAATGTGTGGAAGGCCATATCACCAGGGCACATCATTTCATGAAGCTTTTCACCCGGTCGAATGCCCACAATGTGTATTGGCAAATGTGGTGCCATCGCTTTTGCGAGATCTACGATTTTAATGGACGGTATTTTTGGAACAAATATTTCTCCACCCAGCATTCGTTCAAAATTCTTAAGTACAAAATCAACACCCTGTTGAAGAGTTATCCAAAACCGAGTCATCTCTTGGTGTGTAACAGGGATATGGTCTGTACCATCTTTAATAAGCTTCTTGAAAAAGGGGACAACCGAACCTCGAGATCCGACAACGTTTCCATATCGCACCACAGAGAATCGAGGTTTCTCAGTACCCACCATGTTGTTTGCCGCAACAAATAACTTGTCTGATGCAAGCTTTGTTGCACCATATAAATTCACCGGGTTTGCCGCTTTGTCTGTTGAAAGTGCTATGACTTTTTCTACGCCATTGTCAATTGCTGCGTTAATTACATTTTCGGCACCATTAATATTGGTACGTATACACTCAGTCGGATTATATTCTGCTGCTGGAACTTGTTTCATGGCTGCCGCGTGAATGACAAAGTCCACGCCCTGCATTGCGCGCGTTAGTCTGTCTTTGTCACGAACATCGCCAATGAAATAACGCATGCAGTTAGCATTAAACTTTTGCTGCATTTCGAACTGTTTTAGTTCGTCACGAGAATATATAATTAAACGCTTTGGTGTGTATTTAGCTAACAGAATCTCTGTATATTTGTGGCCAAAAGACCCCGTCCCACCAGTTATCAGTATTGATTTCCCATCAAACATAAATCTGCCGCTACTTTATGATTATGAAATAAATATATCATGTGTCGGCGGTAATGCCATAAACCATTAGTTTTTATGTGAAATTCACACGTATTTTTATACTTTAGCTAGCTCACATGTTCGTAAAAAGACTATCCAAAGTAGGGCAGAGCCTACCCCTTAGCTTTGTTTATGATTTTCGTTTCTCACCAAGATTACATTCTTTAGTATAACGCTACATATAATGCACTGAATTTTAATACCAATTGGTAATGCTTATAAGAAGTGGTTGGTTAGATGTTGAGCAGTATTGTGCTATACTCAAACTAAGATTTTTCTGATAGGCAGAATTATGCAAATAGATAACAGCGGCCCATCATCGCTAATTGGGCAAATTCAAGAAAAGCAAAACAACCTTTTCGAGAAGCTCGCCTCTGGTAAAAAAGTCAACAATGCGCTGGACGACGCGTCTGCACAGCAAATCATCGACCGTTTAACCTCCGAAGTTGAAGGTAACCGCCAAGCTGTTAATAATGTGTATGACGGTATCTCAGTTGCGCAGGTGGCAGAGGGTGGTTTAGGTAGCATCAATTCCGATGTCGACAGAATACGCGAACTCACGATTCAGTCAGGTAATGGCATTTTAAGCGCAGGTGATCGCCGTTCTATCCAGTCTGAAATTACTCAGCTTCAAGAAAATATATCGCAAACCATCGAGCAGACAAATTTCGCTGGCAAGCCTCTGTTATCTGATAACGGTTCGTTAAATTTTCAGGCTGGTGCAAATTCCGAACAATCTATCAGTGTGCAAACTCAAGATATTGCTGCGCAACTAGGTGGTGTGCTCAATATCGATATTACGTCGGGCACGAGCATAAATGATGCTTTATCGGCAGCCGATTCTGCGCTTGAAATAATTGGTGGCGCAAGAGGGGAGCTCGGTGCTACGCAAAATCGTTTTGAAAGCGCAGCGAGAACGCTAACACAAGCTAATGTTAACACCGCTGAAGCGCGCAGCAGAATACAAGATCTTGATTTTGCACAGGCTTCCTCGCAGCGTGCATCGAACGATGTGCAGTCGCAAGCTGCTCTAGCTGTTCAAGCCCAAGCTAATCAGCAGGAAGGTCAGGTACTGGCGTTACTTAATTAATCAACGTTGCATTTGATGCTGCATTTTAAGTATCGCCAACAGCGATATTTTCTACAAATTAACCAAAAGAAGCAGGGTAACCTGCTTTTTTTATTGCTATATTTCCGCAAACATTGGTTGCAGAGTTATCTTTTACCGTTACAATTTGCTTATGCGCTACACTATAAATAATAACAAAGCGTCATTGGGGAATAGATGAAGGACATATTGCTGGTTAGTGATAATCAGGAACTTATTCAAAATTTAGAAACTATAGTGACCTTCATGGGAGAATCGTGTTTATCACGAGGACTCAGTGATTGTCATGAGTATCTTTCTAAATCCGGCGCAGACGCTGTACTCATCGAGTATGCGTGTGAAACCACTGTCTCACAATTAGTTGAAAATTTTCCTCACATACCTTTTGTTGCGCTGGTTCAAAATGAAGGGCAGGCCAACGTTAACTGCAATATGGTGAGCGTGTTAAGTACGCCACTCACTTATCCCGTTCTTACTCAAGCTATCCACCGCTGCCAAGAGTATTCAAGCCGTAAACCTAACTTATCAAGAACAGCAGGTACAAAAACACGCTTGTTTAGAAGTCTTGTGGGTAAAAGCGACCAAATACAAATTGTGCGCCGTTTGGTGGAGCAGGTTGCACCCACCGACGCCACAGTGCTAATCCTTGGTGAGTCAGGCACTGGTAAAGAAGTGGTTGCGCGAAACGTTCATTTCTTCTCTGAACGTAAAGACGGCCCGTTTATACCCGTTAACTGTGGTGCTATTCCGGGAGAGCTTTTAGAAAGTGAATTGTTCGGTCATGAAAAAGGCGCTTTCACTGGAGCCATCAGTGCTCGGAAGGGGCGCTTTGAATTGGCCGAAGGCGGCACCCTGTTTCTTGACGAAATAGGCGACATGCCGCTTCAAATGCAGGTAAAGTTACTTCGGGTTCTGCAGGAGAAAACCTTTGAGCGAGTGGGCGGGAACAAGCCTATCAAGTGTAATGTTCGTATCGTTGCTGCTACACACCGCAATTTAGAAACGATGATCAGCGAAGACAAATTTCGTGAAGATTTATATTATCGCCTTAATGTTTTTCCAATAGACAGCCCAGCTCTTCGCCAGCGAAAAGACGATATTCCGCTTTTGCTGCAAGAGATCAACAGTCGAATAAAGGGCGATGGAGTTGATGGGGTTCGCTTTACAGAAAGAGCTATATCGTCTTTGATGGAACACGAGTGGGCGGGTAATGTGCGTGAGTTATCTAACTTGGTTGAACGCCTTACTATTTTGTACCCTGGTCAGATTGTGGATGTCAGCGATCTTCCGCCGAAATATCAATATGGCGATACGGCAGCCTACGAACCGGATTATCCGGAAGAAATTCTTGAGCGAGAAGCATTTAATGATTTATTTGCCGAGTCTGCTGCACAGGAAAGATTAGAGGAAGAAGCGTCTCAAACAGCGTCTCAAGAGACACCTTCAGAGAGTGTGGTGTCGTCTACATTGCCTGAAGAGGGGGTTAACCTGAAAGAATATTTGTCTGAGCTTGAGGTAACGCTGATAAAACAAGCGTTAGAAAGTCAAGATTGGGTTGTCGCAAGGGCTGCAGATAAATTAGGGATGCGCAGAACCACACTAGTAGAAAAAATGCGGAAATACGATATCCAGCGCACGGAAGAAGCGTAACGTCATCTATTTGACGTTTCTCAAACTCCCGTTTTTTCTCTCCTATCATTTTGAAATTTATAGAAAAATAAAAGTGGCACGTCTTCTGCTTTAGTAAGTTCATATTTCGTTAACGTCTGCATTTTGACGAGGGTAATATGGCTTACGACAGCTCACAATCAATATCCGAATACGCGGCTTCAAGCTTTGTTTTTCACGGTGTGAAAAACAAGCGAGAGCATACATTCACATCAACTGATTACAGCGCACCCAATAATAAGCTCTCTTCTTCAGAAGAGTTAACCTCTTTACGATTGCAAGCTAGCCGCCTCGAGCATCTTTTACAGGTGATGCCAGCAGGCGTTATTGTTCTAGACGGTAAAGGTATTGTCCGCCAAGCCAACGATCAGGCTAAAGCGTTACTCGGTGAGCCTCTCGAAGAAGAGGTGTGGCGGAGTATTATTACGCGCTCTTTTAAGCCACGAGCAGATGATGGCCATGAAGTATCACTTGCTGATGGGCGAAGGGTAAAGCTATCTATTACTCCACTTGAGAACGAGCCGGGCCAGCTAATTGTTATCACCGATCTTACTGAGACTCGTGAACTTCAAGCGCGTGTAAGTCATATGCAGCGACTATCCTCATTAGGTAAAATGGTAGCTTCTTTAGCGCATCAAATACGTACACCTTTGTCGGCTGCGGTTCTGTATGCATCTAACCTCAAGAGAAAAAACTTACCAGAGAGTGCTTCTCAGCAATTTGCCCATAAACTTACCGACCGCCTTAAAGATCTTGAAAGCCAAGTGAACGATATGCTGCTCTTTGCCAAATCAGGCGAGCAGCAAGTAGTTAGTCAAATTTCTCTTTCTGAATTATTTAACGCCATTGAGCCAAGTGCCACTGCCATGGCGACACAAGAACAGCAAGCATTGTCATTTGAAGGTTTCGACACTCCATTAACCTTAACCGGAAACTTAACGGCTCTCCAAGGTGCAATATTGAACCTTATCCACAACGCCAGCCAGGTAACACCGAAAGGGTTTGAGATTATCGTTCAAGCGAATCAGATTAATGATGCTTTGGTGATAGAGGTCATCGATAGAGGGGAAGGCGTGCCCAATGCGATAAAGTCGAAAATATTTGAGCCGTTTTTCACAACCAAGACTCACGGAACAGGTTTGGGGTTAGCTGTTGTTAAGTCAGTGGTAAATGCACACGATGGCTCAATACATATTAGCGATGCGGAAAATGGGGGCGCGTGTTTCAGCATAAGCTTGCCCTGCCAGCCTTCATCGGGCGATAAGTTATCAGATAATACTGAGCTTGGAAGAAAAAGTACTGTGATGACGAATGTCGCGTAATAAAACGGGAGAACTCCAATGTCTAAAACTACTATTTTAATTGTTGAAGATGACGCAGGTCTTCGCGAAGCGCTCCTCGATACGCTATTGCTTGGCGATTACGACGTCATAGATGCCGATTGTGCGGAGTCTGCACTTATGATCCTTTCCGCTAGAAAAGTAGACTTGGTGGTGAGTGATATTCAAATGGGTGAAATGAGCGGTCTTACTCTGCTAAAGAGTATTAAGGCGAAGTATCCAAGTATGCCAGTGCTACTAATGACAGCCTACGCCACAATAGATGATGCGGTGCAGGCCATGAGAGATGGCGCGACAGATTACCTATCGAAACCTTTTGCACCGGAAGTGTTGCTGAATTTAGTGGGGCGTTATGCACCTGCACAAAAAATAGAGTCGCGTACACCAATTGTTGCAGATCCCTCTAGTATCAAGCTTCTTGAGCTATCTCGTAAGGTAGCAAAATCAGAGGCCACTGTTATGGTACTTGGCCCTAGTGGCTCAGGAAAAGAGGTGATATCACGCTACATACACGATCAGTCAAATCGAAGTGAGTCGCCTTTTGTCGCTATTAACTGTGCCGCTATTCCTGAAAATATGCTTGAAGCAACCTTGTTCGGTTATGAAAAAGGTGCATTTACCGGCGCTGTACAAGCCTGTCCTGGAAAATTCGAACAAGCGCAAGACGGCACATTACTTCTCGATGAAATCACAGAAATGGATTTAGCTCTGCAGGCCAAGCTGCTACGGGTATTGCAAGAGCGAGAGGTAGAGCGATTGGGCGGTCGAAAAACAGTAAAACTGAATGTGCGAGTTATTGCAACGAGTAACCGAGATTTACGTAAAGCGGTTGATAATGGTGAATTCAGAGAAGATTTATACTATCGACTTAACGTGTTTCCTATTGAATGGCGTCCGCTAGCGCAGCGTCCAGGCGATATCGTGCCACTTGCTGAGCACCTCATTCAGCGCCATGCAAGTCAGCAAGGACTGGGTAACATAAGGTTGAGTGCAGCAGGGCGAAGCAAGTTGTCTCAATATCAATGGCCTGGAAACGTACGTGAGCTTGAAAATGTTGTACAACGAGCGCTTATTTTGTGCGAGAACGGTGAAATTGATTCAAGTGATTTGATGATTGATGAAAGCGAAGCACTGTCAACGGACACGAATAGTGCTATTGAGCAAAATGAGGATAGCCACCTCGGCTCAGAGTTGCGCTACCAAGAGCACCAGATAATTTTGGATACGCTAGCTTCCTGCAACGGCAAACGAAAAGATGTAGCAGAAAAGTTAGGAATTAGCCCAAGGACACTTCGTTATAAGCTTGCTCGTATGCGCGACGACGGCATCGAGGTCCCAGCATAACATTAGGGTGCCAGCCTAACGTTAGAAAGATTATTTACTCAAAAGCCACCGTCATATCGGCTTAACAAT
This sequence comes from Alteromonas sp. MB-3u-76, assembly GCF_002831605.1. Classification (NCBI taxonomy): domain Bacteria; kingdom Pseudomonadati; phylum Pseudomonadota; class Gammaproteobacteria; order Alteromonadales; family Alteromonadaceae; genus Alteromonas; species Alteromonas sp. MB-3u-76. The sequence continues at coordinate 1,131,642 of NZ_CP025115.1, forward strand.
TTAGGTACACTAACCGTCATCAACATAACTTTTTGATGACGGTTTTTTGTTGTCTTCAGAAACTGCACCTATCACTCTCAGCCGCCATTATTTTGGCTCTCTGCTCTTATTCTTTGCAACTGTATGATTTTATTTGTTTTTACAAGTTGGCAAGCCCTTTGCAAAACCTTCCTTATATAATGAACATGTGACCAAAAGTTGTCGCAACGCACTGATTCTTAGGAGTGGTTATGGACGTTAAAGCCAACAGTTTGTATCAAGAAATGCAAAATATGATTGGGCAAACTCGTCTTCCAGTAAACGAGCTGCAACCAACTAACGAAGTCAATACATCGGCAAGCGAATTTTCTACCATGCTAAAAAATGCAGTAGATGGCGTAAATAGCATGCAGCTAGAATCAAAGAATATGACGCAAAGGTTCGAAATGGGCGATCCTAACCTGAGTCTTGCTGAAGTTATGCTGGCGAAAGAGAGATCAGGTATTGCCTTTGAGGCAACGGTTCAGGTGCGTAATAAAGTGCTTGAAGCATACAAAACAATAATGAATATGCCGGTTTAGGTGGAGTAGGTTATGGCTGAGGCTACAGGCACAAATTTATCTGTTCCAGATCAGGGCGTTGGAATGGACAGCGAGCCGGAAAATAAATCTGGCTTTATGGATACACTGGGTAGCGCAGACATGATGCGCCAGATGGCGCTGGTTGTTGTGTTAGTTATCTGTGTGGCCATTGCTATCTTTATTCTAATCTGGTCACAAGAAGCGGATTATCGTCCTCTTGCAAAAATGGAAACTCAGGAGCTGATTGAAACTCTTGATTACATGGATGCAAATCAAATTGAATACAAGCTTGAAGGTAACACCATTTACGTGAGAGCCGACGAATTTCAAAACATCAAACTTGGAATGACACGCCAAGGCTTAAATAACCCTACCGAAACTGGTACCGACATTATCATGCAAGATATGGGGTTTGGTGTCAGTCAGCGGGTTGAAATGGAAAGACTAAAACATGCCCGCGAACAGCAAATAGCCTCCACAATTCAAGATATGGCAAGCATTCAAAAAGTACGTGTATTGCTTGCGATGCCAAAAGAAAATGTTTTTGCTCGCAGGGAGAAAAAAGCCTCTGCAACCGTGGTTCTTACTGCTAAACGGGGCTCTGTGATAACCGGTGAAGAGGTGGATGCCGTTGTCGATATTGTTGCGTCTGCGGTACAAAATTTAGATCCATCAAAAGTCACAGTTACAGATAGCAATGGTCGTTTACTTAACTCAGGCTCACAAGATTCATTAAGTGCAAGAGCGCGTAAAGAATACGAAATTGAACGCCAACGAGAGCAAGAGTATTTAGAAAAGATTGATGCCATTCTTATTCCTGTACTAGGAATTGGTAATTACACTGCCCAAGCAGATGTTTCAATGGATTTCACCGCTATGGAGCAAACACAGCGCAGCTACAACCCAGACTTGCCAGCAGTTCGCAGTGAAATGATTGTAGAAGAAAACAGCGTTGGCGGCGGTGTTGGTGGTATTCCAGGCGCACTGTCAAATCAGCCACCGTTAGACTCAAATATTCCTGAGAACGCTACAGGCGGCGCAGCTCAACAAACAATGCCGGGCAGAACGGCAAAAGAGTCAACACGAAACTATGAACTTGATACCACTATCAGCCACACTAAAAAGCAGTCTGGCGTTATTCGTAGGTTAAGCGTCTCTGTTGCTGTCGATTACACGCAAGTAGCAGGCGAGGACGGCACTATGGTTCCTGCGCCACGTAAGCAGGAAGAAATTTTGAATATTCGCCGCCTCTTGCAAGGTGGTGTGGGCTTTGATGTCACTCGCGGAGACTCTCTAGAAGTTGTTAGCGTGCCCTTTATGCGCATGGACACCGGGGAAGTTGAAGATGTGCCATTGTGGGAGCAGCCAGGCTTTTTACCTATTCTCAAGCTTGTCGTCGGTGGATTGGTTATAATTGTATTAATTATCTTTGTCATTCGCCCCATGTTGCGCCGTCTAATTAATCCAGACGAGACCAAAGAGGTTGAAGATTTTGATGCGGACGAAGGCTTAGATTTAGGTGACGATACCATTAGTATGCTATCCACCGATTTTGATGAAGGTCAAGTTGGGTTTGCCGCCGATGGCTCGTTAATGTTACCTGACTTACACAAAGATGAAGATGTATTAAAAGCCGTGCGTGCCCTAGTTGCGAACGAACCAGAATTGTCAGCCCAAGTTGTAAAGGGCTGGTTGATGCAAGACGAGTAGTGAGAAATTATTATGGCTGAAGAACTTGCCAATGTTGAAGAACAATCTTACGACGTTAGTAAACTAGAAGGCGTTGAAAAAGCTGCAATATTGCTTTTGAGCTTGTCGGAAGAGGACGCTGCGCAAATACTTAAGCACTTAGAGCCGAAGCAAGTGCAAAAGTTAGGCACCGAAATGGCTAAAGTCGATGACATGACGCAAACCAAGATCACAGCGGTGCACAAGCATTTCATCGAAGAAATTCAGAACTACAGTACCATTGGTTTTCAAAGCCAAGATTTCGTTAAGCGAGCACTTACTGCCGCTCTTGGCGAGGATAAAGCCGCCAATCTTATCGATCAAATCCTTATGGGAAGCGGAGCGAAAGGTCTCGACTCGCTCAAGTGGATGGATTCCAAACAGGTTGCTAGCATTATCAGAAACGAGCATCCACAGATACAGACAATCGTACTGTCTTACCTAGAGCCAGAGCAAAGTGCAGAAATACTCGCCCAGTTCCCAGAAAAAGTACGCTTAGACTTACTCATGCGCATAGCAAACCTTGAAGAAGTGCAGCCAGCAGCATTGCAAGAGCTTAACGAAATCATGGAGAAACAGTTCGCGGGACAAGCCGGAACGCAAGCAGCGAAAATGGGCGGCCTGAAGTCTGCAGCGAACATCATGAACTACTTAGATACCTCTATTGAAGGTCAGTTGATGGATGCAATTCGCGAACAAGATGAAGAAATGAGTCAGCAAATTCAAGATCTTATGTTCGTGTTTGACAATCTTATTGATGTGGATGATAAAGGTATTCAAGCTATTCTTCGTGAAGTTCAACAAGATGCGCTTCTTAAGTCAATTAAAGGTGCTGATGAAGAGCTTAAAGAGAAAATTATGCGCAATATGTCCAAGCGTGCTGCCGAAATGCTCAACGACGACCTTGAAGCTCTCGGGCCTGTGCGGATATCAGAAGTGGAAGTGGCACAAAAAGAAATACTTTCTGTGGCCCGCCGACTTTCTGATTCTGGTGAAATTATGCTTGGTGGCGGAGGTGGCGAAGAGTTCTTGTAAGCTCAACGCCCTAACTTAACTTTAAAGCCTACGCCTAATATTTTTAAATTTGAGAACAGTAATGTCTACAAACAAAAGTTTCAGTGAAAGCGAAGCAAACGATGCTAAAACATGGGACTTACCTTTTGTTGAAGATGCAAACGCTCGAAAAAAAGATGCGACCACCAACGCACTAAACCGGCGTTCTGATTGGAAATATGAACCGCCTGAAGAAGTTGAAGAAATTTCTCCTCCTACCGCTGACGAAATAGAAGCCATTCGACAAGCGGCCTTTGACGAAGGACACAGCGAAGGCAAAGCAACAGGTTATGAAGAGGGTAAAGCTCAAGGGTTAGAAGAAGGGCTTGAAGAGGGGCGCGAAAAAGGACATGAAGAGGGTCTTGCAAAGGGCTTAGAAGAAGGACAGTCTCAAATCGCGAAGCAGACCGAGCAGTGGCAAATGTTGGTGGAAAAACTTCACGATCCGCTGTCTCAGGCTAACGACGATACTCGCGATCAACTGGTAAAGTTAGCAGTCACGCTTGCTAAAGCCGTTATCAAAACTGAAATAAGTACCAATAATGACGTCATTGTTCAGGCACTGAGCGAAGGCATTAAAGCGCTTCCTATTAATCAAAACGAATACCAGATACACCTGAATCCAGATGACATATCGATTATTCAAGAGCATTTTTCTGAAGAAGAAATGACAAAAAAAGGTTGGAATTTGGTAGCGTCTCCTAACATGGAACGTGGCGGTTGCGACATTGTTACTACGCAAAATGCGGTGGATGTTTCTGTGGAGCGGCGTTGTCGTGAAGTGATTGAGCGCTTTTTATTAAATCAAGGGCTAAACGATGACTAGCCCTTGGCACACGCATTTTGAATCTTTAACCAAACAAGTCACTACGGTGCCAATTGTTGCAGCGGGAAAGCTAGTGCGTGGAATTGGCCTTACATTAGAAGCCGTAGGGTGTCAGCTTCCAGTAGGCAGTCAATGCTTAGTACAAACGATTGAAGGCGAAATTGAAGCAGAGGTAGTTGGTTTTGGTGAAGATATTACCTATTTAATGCCTACTGAAGCTGTAAGGGGCATTGTGCCTGGTAGTAGGGTTATGCCACTAAATCGCCAGAGTGGATTGCCTGTTGGCATGTCGCTATTAGGGCGCGTGGTTGACGGGAATGGCCAGCCTCTTGATGGATTGGGAGAAATAGAAGCAGAGCACCGTGCACCTACCACCCGACCTCCAATGAATCCATTAATAAGACGACCAATCAATGCCGCTATGGATGTTGGTGTAAGAGCGATAAATGCACTTAATACTGTGGGTGTCGGCCAACGGATGGGACTATTTGCAGGCAGTGGCGTTGGTAAAAGTGTTCTTTTAGGCATGATGACACGGGGCTGTGAAGCCGACGTGGTTGTTGTTGGGCTAGTTGGTGAACGTGGTCGCGAAGTAAAAGAGTTTATTCACGATATCCTTACAGAAGAAGAGCGCAAGCGTGCTGTTGTGGTTGCCGCTCCGGCAGATACGTCGCCGTTAATGCGTTTAAAAGGATGCGAAACCGCAATGACAATAGCAGAGTACTTCCGTGATAAAGGGTTGAAAGTGTTGCTACTTATCGACTCTCTCACTCGTTATGCCATGGCTCAGCGGGAAATAGCGCTGGCGGTAGGAGAGCCGCCTGCAACGAGAGGTTACCCGCCATCAGTGTTTGCGCGCCTTCCAGTTCTTGTAGAGCGAGCGGGAAACGGGAGTGAAAAGCAGGGTTCCATTACCGCCTTTTTTACAGTGCTTACAGAAGGTGACGATTTACAAGACCCGGTTGCCGATGCTGCTCGCGCAATACTGGACGGTCACGTAGTGCTTTCTCGTTCTTTGGCAGATAGTGGCCACTACCCAGCTATTGATATTGAGTCGTCGATAAGTCGAGTAATGCCGCAAGTGGTCAGTGAAGAACACCAGCTCATGGCTAGACGAATTCGCCAGGTATATTCTCATTACAAGCAAAACCAAGATCTTATATCTATTGGCGCATATGCAAAGGGGTCAGATCCACGTATCGATCTTGCAATAAGAGCAGAGCCTGCCATTAATGCATTCCTACAGCAGGGGATGAAACAGGTACTACCCTATGATGAAAGCTTAGAGGGTATGGCTGCGTTGGCAAAAGGCTTAGGGCAGGGCCAGTGAATATGAACCAAGCATTGAAAGGCGATTAGATAATGTCTAAACAACTAGAACGTTTAGCTGAATTCGAAAAAGAGAAAGAACAACGTGAGTCGCGCTTTTATCAACAGGCGCAGCTTAACGTGAATCAGCATAAACAAAAGCTAGCGAGTTTAGAGCAATATCGCGTTGATTATATAAAAGGTATTCAGCAAACCGGACAGTCGGGTGTAACAGCTACTTATTACCAACAACACCTTTCTTTCGTGGGTAAGCTCGACAAGGCGTGCGAACAACAAATGCAAGTCATTGCTCAAGCAAAGATGGCAGCAGATCAGCGCAAGCAAATGTGGCTTAAACAACAACAAAAGGTTAAGGCCGTTACGCTTCTTCTCGACAAAAAGCGTTTAGCGAAAGAGAAAAAAGAGGCAAAAGCTGAACAAGCCATGCTCGATGAGTTCGCTACGCAACGTTTCATAAGATCTAAAAGCTCCTCTTTTTAGCACGTCTTAATTCCGTGCTTCCCCATTAAAATGCCGCAGTTCATGTAAATTTAGTACTCGCTAACAAGTCTTCTTTTTAAATAATTGGCGCGGCCTTTGCAAAGTTCTCACTGTCTTTGAATGACGTTTAACAAAGCGGTTGGTTTTGACGGCGTTTTTCAGAAATTGCGACACGCTTTTTAAACCGTTGTAGATGCAAAAAAGATACTAAAAACACAGTAGTAATATAAATATAGATTAAAAAGTATTACTAATCAGTTGGTTAAAGTTTGCCTTGCATAATTACAGCGATACAACAAATTTATCACCCATTTAATGGTGGAAGTGTAGGACGGTAGAGAATTATGCAACAAGTTGCCGTAAATAAAACAGACATTGCCGCATTGCCCTTTTCGGCGACATCTACGGCGAAAGCCGTGGGTAACGGTTTAGATAGTCACTCGCAAGGACAAAATAGCGAAGCATTTAGCAGCCTTTATCAAGAAGCAAAATCTGGTGGCCGTGATTTTGTATTAAATGAAAACGCCAAACGCAGAGTTAAAGATAGTGATAGATATCACACGGATCTCCCGCGAAATGATGACAAGCAAAATAAAGTTGACCAAGCTCCTTCTCAAAATGTGACTGAGGCAGAAAGCTCCTCATTTAAAACAAAAGACATCAATAAAGAGAAAGATGTCATTTCACAAAACAATGAAGCTAGCAAGTCGGGTAATGATTTGAAGCCGCAGCAAGGAAATTCTCCTTCGATAAAAAAGACAACTGAAAAAGAGCTCTCGATAGGTACTGATGGCAAAAGAGAAAAGAGTGCTCCAATAGTCGGAGAGCCTGTTTCTCCAATTGTTATGCCAATGGAAGATGTAGTGGATGGAACAGATTGGATTGCATTTGTGGAGGGAATTACCAAAGGTGGAGTAGGAAAAGCTGCTGGAGAACTTGAGGCCCTAACTAATGGAAAGATGCCCGCTGAGCTTAATGCAATGGATAACAGCGAAATTACTGACGTTTTATCTGATCTAATAACCCAGTTGAAATCTCTAGAAGATGAAAATGTTAAAGTCAATCCAGCGATCACAGACAAGTTAAGCACTCTAAGCAACCTGTTAAATAAACAGGTTGAGAGTGCTGAAGCAAAAGGCGGAGTGAGTAATGAAAGTGAAGATAACCTCAGTGTACTTCTAGCACAACTCACGAATTCAGAGTCCTTAGCTGAACAGAAAGGCAATGAACGCTCAAGCCTCGAACAAGGAAGCGAAGAAGCACAAAATCTGCCATTGTCCGACCTAAGTGATGAAGAAAGTACGCAGAACGAGCTTCTACTAAGCTTAATAAACGATGCTCTAAAAGAAAATGGGGATGACAGACTCAGTCAAGCATTGTCGGCAGCCAACGCGGGTGAAAAAGCAACAGTGCAACATGGCGCTAATTTTGACAAGCTTCATGAGGGAGAGGCTATTGCCGCCGATTTGACCGGTGTTACTGCAAAGATAAATTCATCATCTGCAGCCGTTGATGGAGAAAATATCACAGCATCAGGTATGAAGCCTTCAACTGAAAAAGCATTAGAAGGTCAGCAAATTGACATGGGAGCACTCGAAACACAAGACGATTCTCTTTTAATGGCTATCAGCAAGCTAAGCCCTGAAAGTGCTCAGAAGGCAACGGAAGCCCTTGCCGAACGTATGGTTGCGCTCGTGCCTAATAGTCAACAGCAGCAGGCTGTGAAATCGAACATAATTGCTGGTATCAACGAGTTTCAAAAGCAGGTAGAGCAGGGGCATCAGCCGGGCATTGAACTCTCGGCCATTGTTGCAGATGCAGCAAAAGACGCTTCGCTGTCTGCTGAAGTGTCAAGCGCCCTTAATGCAAGAGTAGAGACTCAGGCTGGTCAGTTTATGCAGTTGATGACCAATGCACAAAATAGTATTCAGCAAATGGTTCAACAGCAGTTTACGCAAGCAGATGCCGCCATTAATGAAAATAACCAAATTCGTTCAGAATCGTCAAAATCTCAACAGCAATTCGATGGGTTCGATAAAGCTGTCAATATTCATAAGCCAGAGGGGCAGCAGCAACTAGGCGAAAAAATTCGTTGGATGGTGAATGCCAGAAACACGATGGCAGAAATTCGACTCGACCCGCCTGAATTAGGCAGTATGCAGGTGAGGGTTAATGTACAGGGCGAAGCGGCCAGCGTGAGTTTTGTTGTACAGTCTCAACAAGCTAAAGATGCGCTTGCTGAATCTATGCCTAAGCTTAGAGATATGCTGTCTGAGCAAGGAATTGAATTAGGCGATGCGCAGGTGAGAAAAGATAACTCATCAAATAGCGAAAGTGGTCAGCAACTTGCTGGGCAAAACGGAAATAGTGGTAGTCATCGTTCAGAAAATGACGCTGAGCTAGATAATGGACATGTAATAGAGCAGGCCGTTACTCGAGAAGCGAAAGGCGGTATAGATTTTTACGCCTAGGCTTCACCTAGGTAAATATAGACTTTTTGGCCAACCAATCACTGAAAAGTGAAAAAACAAAAATATGTCAAAATATGACTAAGGCAGCATTGCGATTTTGACATGAAGCTTGATAATACAAGTTTTAACGTATTTAAGAAGAGATACACATGGCTGATGAAGAATTACAAGTAGAAGAAGGCGGCAAGAAGAAAGGTAAAATGATGCTTATCATCATTATCGCGCTTGTACTTGTTGGCGGTGGAGCAGGTGCTTACTTTTTCCTTTTTGCCGGTGGCGATGAGCCTGCGGCAGAGCAACTGCCTGAGGCTGCAGAGACAGCATCAGCACCTGCAACACCTGGCGCAAATGCTGAAATTGGAACCGCATTGTATGTCGCTATGCCGAGGCCTTTTGTATTTAATGTACCTGGCAGCAGCGGGCGAGATAGATTAGTGCAAATTAAAGTCCAGCTTCTCGTGCGTGGGTCAGACAACGAAGAGCTAGTAAAAACACACATCCCTTTAATTGAGGGAACCTTGTTACAAACCTTTAGTATGTCTAACGCAGATGACTTAGTAACGGAAGCCGGCAAAATTGAGCTACGTGAGCTGGCGGTCACCGAGGTTAAAAAGGCACTTCAGGAAAATGACATTGGTAGCAACGTGGTGGAGCGAGTGTTATTCACTGGCTTTGTAATGCAGTAGTTGCATGTGTAATTTTCATGCAGCAGTTTATGCAATAATTTACGCAGCAATTTATGCAAATATGGGTAGAGCACTGTGAGCGATTTATTATCTCAAGATGAAATCGACGCCCTTTTACACGGGGTGGACGATGTAGAGGAAGAAGAGGTTAGTGCGGGTGGTGCTGACTCTGACGCCTCAACGCTCGAGTACGATTTTTCCTCGCAGGATAGAATTGTTCGTGGGCGTATGCCTACCCTTGAAATCGTTAATGAACGGTTCGCTCGTCATATGCGCGTTAGTCTATTTAACATGATGCGCCGTTCTGCTGAAGTGTCTATTAACGGCATTCAAATGATTAAATTCGGCGAATACATTCACACCTTGTTTGTTCCAACCAGTCTGAATATGGTGCGCTTTCGTCCTTTAAAAGGCACTGGCCTTATTACAATGGAAGCGCGTTTAGTATTCATTCTCGTTGATAACTTCTTCGGGGGAGACGGTCGCTATCATGCAAAGATAGAAGGTAGAGAATTTACTCCCACAGAGCGTCGTATTATTCAAATGCTTCTCAAAATTATCTTTGAAGATTACAAAGAAGCATGGGCGCCTGTAATGGACGTTTCTTTTGAGTATTTAGACTCGGAAGTAAACCCCGCTATGGCGAATATTGTAAGCCCCACAGAGGTGGTAGTAATAAGCTCGTTTCATATAGAGCTCGACGGCGGCGGTGGCGATTTCCATGTGTCCTTGCCATACTCAATGTTAGAGCCAATTCGCGAGTTACTCGACGCGGGTGTACAAAGCGACAAAGAAGACACCGACCTGCGCTGGAGTAAAGCGCTTCGCGATGAAATCATGGACGTTAAGGTGGCGTTAACCACGCACATGCTAGATGTAGACGTTCCGCTAAGAGAAGTTATGGAGTTTAAGGCGGGCGATATTATTCCCGTTGAAATGCCAGAAACTATCACAGTGCTAATAGAAGATTTACCCACCTTTAGGGCTAAGCTTGGTCGCTCAAGAGACAACTTAGCGTTAAAGATTGTAGAAAAAATCGCAAGGCCGACTTCAGTGAAGTCTGAGCTGCAATTATTAACCCGTGGCGGGCGCATTATCGATAATGATGCTGAGCTACAAGTACTCGAAGAAGACCTGTAAGGTAAGGGGAGTTCCCATGAGTGAAGACGGTATGGACGATTGGGCTGCGGCCATGGCTGAGCAGGCTGATGCTGAGGCAGAGCAAGAAGAAGGTGAGAACGATGATGTTCAAGTTGCCGAACTAGATGAACTGACCGATGATGCGCCGATAACCCAGGAAGAGAAAAAGAAGCTAGATACTATTCTCGATATTCCGGTTACTATCTCCATGGAAGTAGGCCGTAGTCAAATTAGTATTCGAAATCTGCTACAGTTGAACCAGGGTTCTGTGGTGGAACTGGATCGCGTAGCCGGTGAGCCACTAGATGTATTAGTTAATGGCACGTTGATTGCTCATGGTGAAGTAGTAGTAGTCAACGACAAGTTCGGTATTCGATTAACGGATGTTATTAGTCAAATTGAGAGAATCAAGAAGCTCAGATAAAACTTCTTACAAAGTAAGGGGTTGCGCAATGCTGCCCCTTTTTATCAGCCAAATTGCTGGCGCACAAACTACCCAATCTATTACCAATCCCACATCGGTACTGTCAATTTTCCTCTCTTTGTTGGTGGTGGTTGGCGTTATTTTCGCGCTTGCTTACGTTATGCGTCGATTTAATGTCACTGCAATGGGAAGCAATCACATGAAGGTGGTGGCGAGCATGGTGGCGGGCACTAAAGAAAAAATCATGGTGATACAGGTAGGCGATGAACAGCATCTCATTGGTGTAACCAGTCACAATATTTCCCACCTTAGCAAGCTAGACAAAAATCTAGAGGTTCCCCTTAAAGGCACAACAACTAACGGCCATGACGCCTTTAAACAAAAGTTAGTGGCGGCTATGTCAGGAAAGTTAAATCCACAGACTAATGATAACAAGCAAAAGGAAGACTCAAATAATGCGTAATATCGTTCTTTTACTGCTTGCTCTTGGCTCACTAGTCTTGTTTGCAGAGCCAGTACAGGCGCAACAGGGGATATCGGCGGTTACCGTAACCACTAACGAAGATGGCACCCAAGATTACACCATGACATTGCAGGCGTTGTTTATCATGACGGCGCTCAGTCTAATCCCTGCATTTATCATGATGATGACATCGTTCACACGCATCATAGTTGTACTTTCTATCCTTCGCCAAGCTATTGGTTTACAGCAGTCTCCTTCCAACCAAATTCTCATAGGGGTAAGCTTGTTTCTCTCTATGTTCATTATGGCGCCAGTGTTCGACGAAATTAATGAGCGAGCGTTGCAACCTTATTTGAACGAGGAAATGCCAAGTATAGACGCCCTTGAGCAAGCCAAGGGACCAATGCGGGCTTTTATGCTGTCTCAAACCAGAGTGAAAGACTTAGAAACATTCGTGCGAATTGCCGGTGATGAGGGTAAGTATGCCGATACTGATGAAGTTCCGCTTACAATTCTCATACCCGCGTTTGTTACTAGTGAGCTTAAAACTGCCTTTCAAATAGGCTTTATGCTGTTTATTCCATTCTTGATTATTGACCTGGTAGTCGCTTCTATTTTGATGGCAATGGGGATGATGATGCTTTCGCCTATGATAGTGTCGCTGCCATTTAAGCTAATGCTCTTTGTTTTGGTTGATGGATGGAATCTTATTTTTGGTACCTTAGCCACTAGCTTCGGTATGGGCGTTTAGGGGAGCGTATGTCACCAGAAGTCTTTGTCGAAATACTCAAAGAAGCCATGTTTATGGTTATTATGTTAGTGTCTGCGGTTATCGTACCTAGCTTAGTTGTGGGCTTAGTCGTTGCGGTTTTTCAAGCGGCTACCTCTATCAACGAGCAAACCATGAGTTTCTTACCCCGTTTATTGGTCACGCTTTTAGCGCTGAGTTGGGGCGGTAATTGGCTAGTACAGCAACTGATGGATTTCACGTTTCACATGGTTGAAATGATCCCTCAAGTTGTTGGGTAGCGATATTGTTGCCATGGTTATTCGAGGTTTTTAGTGGAAGTTGAGTTAGCCACAATCAATCAGTTTTTAGCCGACTTGATCCTGCCATTCATGCGAATAAGCGGGCTGTTTGTTGCTATGATTGGTTTAAGTGCAAAGTCTATCCCGCCTCAGGTTAGAGCACTATTAGGAATAATGCTCACATTAATTATAATGCCTGTAGTACCTCCTTCGCCTATCGATAATTTAGTCAGCCTCGGTACTTTCCTTATCATAATTCAACAGTTGCTTATTGGAATAGCAATTGGCTTTATATCCATGATGGTGCTGAATACCTTTGTTTTAGCAGGGCAGATAATTGCTATGCAAACGGGTTTAGGGTTCGCGTCAATTGTCGATCCTGTCAACGGTATAAATGTACCCGCGGTTGGGCAGTTCTATCTCATTTTAGCAACGCTGCTGTTTTGGACGCTAGACGGTCACTTGTCTATGATTCAAATGATAGTGATGAGTTTTGAAGCCTTTCCTATTGGAGAAGCCTGGTGGACAGGAGAGCAGTTTAAGGGAATTGCCCACTGGGGCGGCTGGATGTTTATTTCCGCGGTTACTCTCTCCTTAGCGCCTATCGTATCTTTACTCGTGGTTAATTTAGCCTTTGGCGTAATGACAAAGGCGGCGCCGCAACTGAATATTTTCAGTATTGGTTTTTCTATTGCACAGGTTATGGGGCTGCTAATTATATGGATAACACTCAGTAATTTTACGGCGCACTTTGAAACCCAGTGGATGCGAGCACAACAATATATGTGTGAATTATTGAGAATTTGCCCATGAATACTTTTTGTTAATGAAGACTATCTGTTTATGAAGAGCATCAAAAATAGGCGAAGACGTTAAATGGCAGATTCAGCTGAAAAAACAGAAGACCCCACGGGGAAAAAAATTGAGGATGCCCGAAAAAAAGGGCAGCTTGCCCGATCCCGAGAATTGTCTACCACGTTAGTTCTTATCGTCAGCGCGGTTATGTTTTTGTTTGTCAGTGGGTGGATTGCTGAGTCAGTGTTTTCTCTTACCCAGCGCATGTTTATTCTCTCTCGTGATGAGACATACGACACCACACATATGTTTGCAGCGTGGGGTGAAGCATTCACCACAATAAGTGCCCCCGTACTGCTTTATATGATAGTGGCTATGATCGCTGGAATTTACGGGTCTATTGCGTTAGGTGGCTATAACTTTACATGGGATGGCGCGAAACCCAAAGGTTCAAAAATGAGCCCAATTCAGGGTTTCACGCGTATGTTTGGAACCAACGGCCTGGTAGAGCTATTAAAATCTATCGCAAAGGTAATCACCATTATTGGTATGGCTATCGCGGCGTTACTCTTCTTTCAAGACGAAGCTCTTCACCTTGATATGGAGCTTTATCCAGGCAATATATTTCACGCCCTAGATATGCTCAAGTGGGCGTTTCTTCTCCTTGTGTGCGGCATGATACCCATTGCGCTTATTGATGTTCCTTATCAGATGTATAAGCACAATGAAGAAATGAAAATGACTAAGCAAGAGGTGAAAGACGAACGCAAGAACGCCGAAGGCGACCCCATGGTTAAAGGTCGTATTCGCCGTTTGCAATATCAAGCTGCCACCAAAAGAATGATGCAAGAAGTACCTAATGCTGATGTGGTGGTGACCAACCCAACCCACTTCTCTGTGGCGATAAAATATGACGATAATGGAAACAGAGCGCCGGTGGTTGTAGCAAAAGGTGCTGACGAGTTAGCCATGCATATTCGAAAAATTGCTACGGCCAATGACGTACCCCTTATTCCTTCACCTATGCTAGCTCGCGCTATTTTCTATTCCACAGAAGTCGACGACGAAGTGCCTAACGCATTGTTTATGGCTGTGGCACAAGTACTGGCCCACGTTTATCAGCTTAAAGCTCACAGAGCCGGAAAGGGCAAACGCCCTAAACCGTTAAAACGGGACCTTCTTATACCACCAGAATACCGACGATAACGAAACGCTTAAACTTAAAAGTTGTAGGCTATAACCTTCATTGTGCCCAGATGTTTTGGATATAAGCTTCTGTTTAATAGTGGTTAAAAAACTACTCTGGCACGTTTTCTTCAAAAAGCTCTCTCTAAGCAATAAGTAAATTACTAAAGCTGGCACGTTAGTTGTAATGCAACTATTAGATTAACGTTAAGCGTCAATTTTCTGATAGAGAGACACCCAACGATGCAGTTATCCGGTTATCTTCAGCGGTTCGATAAGAATCAGTTACAAAATTTCACCGCTGGCTTAGGTGCACCTGTAGTTTTACTCGCTATTATGGGGATGGTTATTCTCCCCATGCCGCCTTTTCTCCTCGACGTGCTGTTTAGTTTTAATATCGCACTGTCGTTAGTGATTATTCTTGTAGCAGTATTAACACAAAAGCCTGTAGATTTTGGTATTTTTCCTCTGGTCTTGCTTATCGCAACCGTTTTAAGACTGGCACTAAACGTCGCCTCTACGCGAGTTGTTTTATTGTATGGTCATGAGGGTGGTGATGCGGCGGGTAAAGTCATCGAGGCCTTTGGTGCTGTGGTAATTGGTGGTAATTATGCCGTGGGTATCGTTGTATTTGCCATTTTGCTAATTATTAACTTTAAGGTTGTTACTGCTGGTGCAGGGCGTATATCTGAAGTAAATGCTCGCTTTACCCTTGACGCCATGCCGGGTAAGCAAATGGCAATAGATGCCGACTTAAATGCGGGTTACATCGACCAAGACCAGGCGCGGGAGCGCCGAGAAGAGATAACAGCAGAAGCAGACTTTTACGGCTCAATGGACGGTGCGTCAAAATTTGTAAAAGGTGACGCCGTTGCCGGTCTATTTATCATGCTCATCAATATCGTGGGCGGATTATTTATTGGCATGATTCAATACGATCTCTCGTTTGGCGATGCCATTGAAATTTATACGTTGCTCACCATCGGTGATGGGTTAGTGGCACAAATACCCTCTCTTTTACTCTCCGTTGCAACCGCAATTATAGTTACTCGCGAGAATGAAACCCAAGAAATGGGTAAGGAAATTCGTGGGCAGCTTGGAAACAATCAAGCTTTATACATAGCGTCAGGGGTTTTATTTGTGATGGGTATTATTCCAGGTATGCCCCATGTTGCATTTTTAGGGTTCTCTGCTCTTACCGCTGGAGTAGCCTTTCTTCAGACCCACAATGCCAAGAAGAAAGCTGCTGAACCACAGGTGCCAGATACACTCTCTAGAGATGAAACCGTGGCACCAGAAGTCAAAGAACTTGGCTGGGATGATGTTCAGCAGGTCGACACCATTGGGCTTGAGGTGGGTTATAGGCTGATTCCGCTAGTTGATAAATCCCAGGGTGGTGAGCTGTTAACCCGCATTAAAGGCGTACGTAAAAAACTATCTCAAGAACTCGGGTTTCTTATCCCACCAGTACACATTCGCGATAATTTAGATTTAGAACCCAATACTTACACTATCGCTATGCTGGGAGTGACTATTGGAGACTCGGTGATAAGTCACGATGAAGAACTCGCCATTAACCCTGGCCAAGTTTTTGGGAAGCTTGAGGGGAGAGCGACAAAAGATCCGGCGTTTGGCCTAGATGCCGTTTGGATTAAGCCCAATAAACGTGAGCATGCTCAAACTCTTGGGTACACGGTGGTAGACGCGGCCACAGTGGTTGCTACTCATTTAAGTCAACTACTTACCAATAATGCCTATCAACTGCTTGGACACGAAGAGGCCCAACAACTACTCGACATGTTAGCAAAGCAGCATCCTAAATTGGTTGAAGGTTTGGTGCCCGATATATTGCCGTTAAGCACGGTAGTAAAAATACTGCAAACATTACTGTTTGAAGGTGTTCCTATTCGCGACATGCGTACGATAGTGCAAACATTAAGTGAATATGGCACTCGTAGCCAAGACTCAGATGTGTTGGTGTCAGCGGTACGTATTGCGCTTAAACGGCTTATTGTTCAGGAAATCACGCAGGGTGCCAAAGAGATACCTGTCATAACCTTGGCGCCAGAGTTGGAACAGATGTTGCACCAGTCACTTCAAGCAGGTGGTGAAGATGGTGCAGGTATTGAACCTGGTCTTGCAGACAAGTTACAAAAGTCCTTGCAGCAAGCCAGTCAGCAGCAAGAACTAGAGGGAGAGCCCGCAGTGTTACTTACTTCTGGAATGCTAAGGCCGGTGCTATCTCGCTTCTTAAAATATTCTGTTGTTGGGTTACATGTTCTTTCCTATCAAGAAGTACCTGATGACAAACAAATAAAAATAGTCAGTTCGGTCGGTCAATAATCTGACACTGGGGCGAGTGGAGAAGTTGCAATGAAAATAAGACGTTTTTTTGGCAAAGACATGCGCGAGGCGCTAAGCCAAGTTAAGGCTGAGTTAGGTAGCGACGCGGTTATTATGTCCAATCGCAAAGTGGCAGACGGTATTGAACTGGTTGCCGCTTATGACAAAGAGCCAGAAGCAAAGCTTAACATATCCAAAACGCCGTCAAAAGGGGCAGCTAAAAGTGCTACACCGAGTTTGAGCGAAATCATTGGCGATGATGGCCCAGACAGCTTAAAAGCATTACTGGAAAAACAGCATAGCGGTGCAGCACCTTATAACCAAACTGCAGCGCCAGGTGACTCGTCTGCGCACCTTGGCTCGGCCTCGTTAAATAAAAATTCAGAAGCGAATGTTAACCAGCCGGCTTCAGTAAATGCCCAGCACGCCAATAATATTGCATCACATCTCGACTTCTCAGATGCGTTTATTGACGAAGTGGAAGCGCAGCAACCTGCAAATGGCTATTTTAACAGCCGCGACGCTAATGCCCGAGAATTTAATGCTTCAAAAACGAATGAAGACGATGCGTTCCCCACGCATCAGGCTTCAAGCATAGAAAATGATGTGCCAACTCAGTCTGCAGAACTCGCTCAAATAAAAGAAGAACTCGCGTCTTTACGAGGTGTTCTTCAACACCAAGTTGCAGACTTAATGGAAGCAAAACAGAGCCGTCAAAAACCCGTCCATCAATATCTTATTGCTCGTTTAACTGAAATGGGGCTTAGCAAAGCATTATCTAAGCAGTTAATCAGCTATACTCCAGGGCATTACAATGAACGAGACGCATGGGTTTATCTTCTTAACCTATTGGCTAATCGCATAAATGTAACAGGAAACGATATACTCACTGCACAAGGTGCGGTGGCATTAGTCGGGCCAACAGGAACGGGTAAAACAACTACTGTGGCGAAACTGGCCGCACGCTATGCGCAGAAGTATGGCGCCGACTCTGTTGCTATGATTACCATAGACACATACAGAATTGCTGCATTTGAACAGCTGGCAACCTACGGTAAAATTATTGGTTGTACGGTGAGAAAAGCGCAGTCGAGTGAAGAACTTGCAGATTTATTGTTTCAACTTCGCCATAAGCGACTAGTATTGATTGATACGGCTGGTTTTAGTCAACGAGATAGCCGACTAATTAAACAAATTAAGCATTTTGACAATGGTCAGATGCCGCCAGTGAAAAAATATTTGGTAGCGCAAGCAAATACACAATATCCTGCGTTACAGAGGATCATTAAGGCCTATGATGACATCGAGCTAAGTGGTTGTATTTTCACTAAGTTAGATGAGTGCTATTCTTTAGGCGAAGTGCTTAGCGCGGCAGTTGAGTACCAGTTACCGGTTAGTTATGTCACCGACGGTCAAAAAGTACCGGAAGACATTAAGATTGCAGAAGCGAAATCTTTAGTTTCCGCTGCTGCAAAGCTTTATAAAAAATATGGTTTGGATCATACTAGTAATAACAACGATATTAAAACAGCATAAGTAGTATGATTGACGACCAAGCGAGTAGCTTAAGAAAAATGAAGCAATCACGGTTAATCAAAGTTATCGCCGTCACCGGAGGTAAAGGTGGCGTTGGTAAGACAAATATCACGCTTAACACGGCAATTGCTATGGCTAAGCAGGGCAAACGTGTGATGGTGCTCGATGCCGATTTAGGATTGGCCAACGTAGATGTCATGTTAGGGCTTCGCGTTGAAAAAAACCTTTCTCACGTTTTATCTGGTGAATGCACCTTAGACGATGTACTTGTCACTGGGCCTCACGGTATAAAGATTGCGCCTGCTACATCGGGCACTCAGTCGATGGCAGAGTTGTCTACAACACAGCACGCGGGTCTTATTCGTGCATTCAGCGAACTACGCTCGCCGATAGACGTATTGCTTGTTGATACCGCGGCCGGTATTTCAGATATGGTGCTAAGCTTTGCAAAAGCCTCTCAGGACATCATGGTAGTGGTGTGTGATGAGCCTACATCACTTACCGATGCTTATGCGCTGATAAAACTACTTAACCGCGAACACGGTGTTTTTCGGTTTAAAGTTGTCGCCAATATGGTTAGAGATGTGCGCGAAGGCCAAGAGCTTTTCAGCAAGCTGAGTAAAGTTACCGGGCGCTTCTTAGATGTTGCGCTAGAATTAGTGGCAACCATACCATTTGATGAAAATATTCGTCGTGCGGTGAGAAAACAAACAGCTATTGTCGATGCTTACCCAGGTTCACCAGCATCAGTAGCAATTAGTCAGCTAGCAAATAGGGCGGCATCTTGGCCAATCCCGACTCAGCCTGGCGGACACCTAGAATTTTTTATTGAGCAGTTAATCGCAGAAAAAGCAGTAGGGAATCAACGTTGAATAGTAAGGCGGCCGCTTATCAACAACAAACTGATAAGTCGCAGTTAGTCGAGCGACATGCGCCCCTAGTAAAGCGCATAGCACACCACTTAATGGCAAGATTGCCAGCAAGTGTGCTTGTTGACGATCTTATTCAGTCTGGAATGATTGGCCTTTTAGAAGCTGCGCGGAATTTTGACGGTTCGAAGGGAGCGAGTTTTGAGACCTTCGCAGGCATTCGTATCCGCGGCGCGATGCTAGATGAAATTCGCAAAGGAGATTGGACTCCACGCTCTGTTCATCGAAATGGACGGGCGATTACAGAAGCGATTTCGCAGGTTGAAAGTGAAACGGGCAGAGATGCAAGAGATGTTGATATTGCCACTAAACTAAACGTTAGCTTGCAAGATTATCATCAGATGCTCAATGAGGTAAACGCAGGGAAGTTAGTTGGAATTGAAGATTTAGGTGTCTCTGAGGACGTCATCACCACCGAGCAAAGTCGAGGAAGCGATGCTCCCCTTGAAGACCTGATGCAAGGCGCGTTTCAAAAATCATTGGCCCAAGCAATCACTACTTTACCCGAACGAGAAGCGATAGTGCTTTCCTTGTACTATGATGAAGAACTGAATCTTAGAGAAATTGGTGAAGTTCTTGATGTAAGTGAATCGAGAGTGAGTCAAATTCATAGTCAGGCCATGTTAAAACTCAAATCACGAATGAAGTCGTGGCGAGCTGACGAAGAATAGAAATTAAAACAATTAACCCCTCAATGGAGGCTATTTTGGATAAGAGCATGAAGATTCTTGTGGTAGACGATTTCTCTACCATGAGACGTATCATTAAAAACCTATTAAAAGATTTGGGTTTCGCAAACATCCAGGAAGCGGACGACGGAAGTACGGCGTTACCCATGCTACAACAGGGTGATTTCGATTTTGTTGTGACCGACTGGAATATGCCGGGTATGCAGGGTATCGATTTGCTTCGTGCAATTCGTGCCGACGATAAACTTAAGCATCTGCCGGTACTGATGGTAACGGCGGAAGCGAAGAAAGAGCAGATTGTTGCCGCAGCGCAAGCTGGGGTTAATGGCTACGTAGTTAAGCCTTTCACAGCCGCTACGTTAAAAGAAAAGTTAGATAAAATATTCGAACGTTTAGGTTGATCCAGACGCTCACCAGAGAAACGAGGTTTACTGGATGACAACGAATGCAAACGTTCCATTATCACTAGAAGAAGCTAAACAGCTTGTTGTTTATCTTGAAGCTGGGGATAACGCTTCAGCCAATGCGCTCTTTGAAGCAGCGTCGATGAAAGAAAACGTAGAGCTTTTTGCCGAGGTTGGAAAGCTTACCCGTCAACTTCACGACGCGTTAAACAACTTTCAAATAGATGATCGCATCAAGAACTTAGCCACAGATGATATCCCTGACGCACAGACCCGCCTAACTTACGTTATTGAAGAAACTGAAAAAGCTGCTAATACTACAATGGATGCCGTTGAAGCCAGCATGCCAATTGCCGAGTTGCTTTCATCTCGTATAGAGAATGTGATGCCAGAGTGGAAAAAGCTCATGACAAGGCAAATTGAAGTGGGCGAATTCAAAGCCTTGTGCAAAGATTTAGACGAATTGCTAGAGGAGGGAGCTTCTCAGTCAGCTAAACTTACGCAGTTGTTGACAGAAGTGCTGATGGCACAAGGTTATCAAGACCTTACCGGTCAGGTAATCCGCCGTGTTATCGACTTAGTAAAAGAAGTCGAAGAAAGCTTAGTTAACATGCTCACCATGTTTGGTGAGCGGGACGGTTTAGAACAAACTAAACCATTACCTAGCGAAGCCGATAAGGTTGATGGTGTACAAGCAGAAGGGCCAATTATTGACGCTGAGTCTCGCGATGATGTTGTATCTGGCCAAGATGATGTTGATGATCTTCTGTCTAGCTTAGGTTTTTAGGGGAGCGGGCGCATGTCGTTTGATGTTGACGAGGAAATACTACAGGACTTTTTGGTTGAGGCCGGAGAGATACTTGAACAATTACAAGAACAGCTCGTTGATCTTGAGAACAATCCTGAAGATGCGAATTTGCTAAATGCAATTTTTCGCGGATATCACACGGTAAAAGGCGGTGCGGGCTTTTTGTCCCTCACTGAGCTTGTTGAAATTTGTCATGGCGCTGAAAACGTTTTTGACGTAATGAGAAACGGACAGCGCACACTGACACCAGAGCTAATGGATATTATTCTGCAGGCTACTGATGTCGTTGTTGACATGTTTGAGAAAGTTAAAGCGCAGGAGCCGCTTGAGCCGGCTGATGCACAGCTTGTAGACAAATTGCACAAGTTAAGTCGCCCAGAAACACCAGACGAGAACATTTTTGATAATGCTCCCGCTCCACAAGCTGCTGAACCTGATTTCAGTTCGGAGCCTGAACTGGAGTTGGTTGAAGCGACGCCATCTTCATCAAGTGACAATACCTCAAAAGGCGACGGTGAAATTGACGAAATCACCGAAGACGAGTTTGAAGCTTTACTCGATGAGCTACACGGCTCATCTGCGCCAGGTAAGAGTACTTCGCCTAAGCAAGAAGCTGCACCAACTCCCAGCGCGGGCAGTACTTCAGCTTCAGACAGCAACGCAGAAGATATTACCGACGACGAATTTGAAGCTCTCCTTGACGACCTTCACGGCAAAGGCAAATTTAGCGCAGCAGAAGAACCTGCAGCGCCAGCCGCACCACCAGCCCAAAATGCTTCATCAAGCGACGATGAAATCACCGATGACGAGTTTGAGGCTCTTTTAGATCAGCTTCATGGTTCAGGACAAGGCCCCACAAACCAAGCATCAAGTGCACCAGAAGCGGCACCGGCGAAAGCACCAGAGCCTGCTGTGGACAAAGCAGCGACTGATGCGATTCAAAAGGCCAAGCAGGCGTCACCCACTCCAGCGAGCACACCTGCACCAGCTGCTGCCAAAGCAGAGCCAAAAGCGCCAAGCCGTGAAGCTGCGAAAAAAGATGATAAGAAAGCACCTTCTGCTCCACCTGCTGAAACGACGGTTCGTGTTGATACTAAGCGTCTCGATCAAATTATGAATATGGTGGGCGAGCTGGTATTAGTGCGAAATCGCTTAATTAGCCTCGGCATCAATACAAACGACGAAAGTATGTCTAAGGCGATAGCAAACTTAGATGTAGTCACCGGCGACCTTCAAGGTGCGGTAATGAAAACCCGAATGCAGCCTATCAAGAAAGTATTCGGTCGTTTTCCTAGGGTTGTTCGAGATTTAGCGCGAAGCCTTAAAAAAGAAATTACGCTAGAACTTGTAGGTGAAGAAACGGATTTAGATAAAAATCTGGTAGAAGCATTGGCCGATCCACTTGTTCACTTGGTGAGAAACTCCGTGGATCACGGCGTTGAAATGCCGGATGAACGTGCTGCGGCTGGCAAACCACGAATGGGGACGGTTAAGCTTTCTGCTTCACAAGAGGGTGACCACATACTGCTTACTATCGAAGATGATGGTAAGGGGATGGACCCAGAGAAGCTAAAAGAGATTGCGATCAATCGCGGCGTACTAGACGCAGACGCGGCAGCACGTATGTCAGATGTGGAAGCTTTTAACCTTATCTTCGCACCAGGTTTTTCTACAAAGACAGAGATAAGTGACATATCGGGTCGTGGCGTTGGTATGGATGTGGTGAAAACCAAAATCAATCAACTCAACGGTACGGTTAATATCGACTCACAGCTTGGTAAAGGTACCCGTTTAGAAATAAAAGTACCGCTGACGCTGGCAATATTGCCAACGCTTATGATCATCGTGGGTAAACAAACCTTCGCTTTGCCCCTGGGCTCAGTAAGCGAAATTATTAATATGGACATCAAAAAGACCAACACAGTTGATGGCCAGCTAACCATGATTGTTCGCTCAAAAGCTATACCGCTCTTCTTCCTTGGCGATTGGCTGATTCGAGGCCAAAAATCAATAGATAGAGAAAAAGGCCACGTGGTTGTGGTTCAGGTGGGCACTCGCCAAGTGGGTTTTGTGGTTGATGCGCTAATAGGTCAAGAAGAGGTAGTCATTAAACCGCTTGATGCGTTATTGCAAGGAACACCTGGTATGGCAGGCGCAACAATTACGTCAGATGGCGGTATTGCGCTTATTTTAGATATTCCGAGCCTTCTAAAACGGTATGCTCGTAAGCCTTAACAGAAATCTTAATAGCAAAGGCTTACAAACAATAGGAACAGTAATCCATGGTCTTTAAAGTCCTGGTCGTGGACGACTCTACATTTTATCGTCGTCGAGTGAGAGAAATTTTAGACGAAGACAGAGAGTTAGAGGTTGTAGGTGAAGCGAGAAATGGTAGAGACGCACTAGATAAAATTGACGCGTTGGCTCCCGATGTAATTACAATGGATGTTGAGATGCCCGTTATGGATGGTATCTCTGCTGTAAAGGCGATTATGGAAAAAAAGCCTATTCCTATTCTCATGTTTTCATCATTAACACATCATGGGGCACAAGCAACGCTTGATGCCCTTGAAGCCGGTGCACTCGATTTTCTTCCTAAAAAGTTTGAAGATATATCGCAAGACCGCAAAGATGCGACACGTTTGTTGTGTACCAAAGTGAGGCTCATTGCGCGTAGAGGAATTGGGTTAAAGCGTCCAACATTTCGCTCACAGGAAACTCGTAGATTACCGCCTAACGCACCTAAGCAGGCGTTTTTTAAAACGTCAGGTTTACTTTCTGGGCACAAAGACGCGGCAAAGCAGCCAACTGTTTCTTCGGTCAGGGCGACAGGGAAGCGGTATAAATGTTTAGCTATTGGTGCCTCAACGGGCGGTCCAGTAGCGCTGCAGAAGGTGCTTATGCCTTTACCAGCAGACTTCCCATATCCAATTCTGTTGGTTCAGCACATGCCCGGAACCTTTACCACAGCATTTGCCCAGCGCCTAGACGCGAATTGTGATATCAGCGTAAAAGAGGCTGAGCACGGTGACATTCTCATGCCCGGTCAAGCTTATTTAGCGCCCGGCGGTAAGCAAATGCTAATAGAGACTGTTGGCGCCCAGAAAAAGATTTCAATTGTAGATGCAAGCATTGCAGATAAAGTAAATTACAAGCCTAGTGTCGATTTGACATTCAGTTCGTTAGAGAGAGCTTTCTCTGGAGATGTTTTAGGCATTATCTTAACGGGAATGGGCGCAGACGGTCGAGAGGGTTGCAGAAAGCTTAAAGAAAAGGGCGCTACAATTTGGGCCCAAGATCAAGACTCTTGCGTGGTGTACGGAATGCCCCAAGCGGTTGCTGTGGCAAATATCTCGACTCAAAATATAAATGTTGATGATATGAGCAGCTGTATTCTTACTGAAATGATGTAGTGAATGGATAGCCTAGTGGGTTTGTTGTCATGAAAGTGTGGACAGTCGCGAATCAAAAGGGTGGAGTAGGAAAAACAACCACCACGGTAAGCTTGGGCGGCTTGCTAGCGCAGCAAGGAAAGCGGGTACTGTTGATTGATACCGACCCCCACTCTTCGCTCAGTTATTATTTTGGCATAGATGCTGAGGCGCTAAGTCAATCTGTTTACGATATTTTTATCAAGTCCGGTAGTCTTACTGCCGATAACGTAATGGATTGCTTGTGCCCAACAAAGCTAGATAATCTTTATGTTTTACCGGCAACTATGGCCCTTGCCACTCTCGATAGAACCATGGGAAGCGAACAGGGTATGGGGTTGGTGCTGAAAAAAGCACTCGCCAAGGTCCATCATGAATTCGACGTTGCCATTATTGATTGCCCGCCCGTACTCGGTGTTCTAATGGTGAATGCTCTGGCTGCATGCGATAAGGTGATTGTACCCACGCAAACAGAATATTTAGCGCTAAAGGGGTTGGATAGGATGATCCGCACAATGGAAATAATGGGGCGTTCCCTAGGTAAATCCTTCGATACGTGCATTATTCCAACCATGTTCGATAAAAGAACAAATGCCGCTTTAGCATCGCGAAAGCGATTGATGAACGACTACGGTGAACGAGTTTGGCATGGTGTTATTCCGGTAGACACGCATTTTCGAGATGCGAGTTTGGTTCAATTACCAATATCAGCGGCGTATCCCAAAACCAGAGGCGTCGCAGCTTATGGAAAACTGCTCGAAGAGTTGGAGAAATAAATAGCAATGAGTAAGCAATCTCCATTTGCCCGTGAAGACGTTATGGAAGACTACCTAGATAGCCTGCTGAAAGAGCCCGCTGTATCCGTAGATATCAGTGCAAATCAGGTGGTGTCCGATAATGTGGAAGTGGATGATGCAACGGTAAGAGCTGCTAAACTTTTAGAGCAGGCATCACAGCATATCGCTGATGAACCTGTGGTCAAATGCGATGTGCCACTTTCGCAGAATGTTGAAATAATTGAGCCTGCGGTAGCGTCAGAAAAAAGCACTGCTGTAGAAGATGAGCTGAATATTGAAGAAGTGCAAATACGAGAAACTCGTGTTGAAGACGATATCACTCCAGCAGATGAAAACGCCGCACATGCGCAAACAAAAATTGCATTAAAGGATAGTCTAGATTTTCGCTTTCAAGCATTATTCTTTGAGGTGGCGGGTTTAACGCTTGCGGTTCCATTAACTACGCTTGGTGGTATCCACCAAATTGATAAAATTGCACCACTTTTTGGAAAACCAGACTGGTTTATGGGTGTAATGTTACACAGAGAGTCTAAACTGAATGTAGTAGACTCAGCGAAGTGGGTGATGCCAGAGAAATATAACGAGGCACTTGCTGAATCTCTCGACTATCGTTACCTAATCATGTTGGGAGAAAGTGCATGGGGGTTGGCTAGCGAAAAGCTGGTAAACACCGTTAATTTAACAAAAGATGATGTCAAATGGCGCGAATCTACAGGTAAACGTCCTTGGTTAGCAGGGATGGTTAAAGAAAAGATGTGTGCATTAATTGACGTTGAAGAATTAATATCTATGCTTAACAAAGGCTTAGGCAGCAACGACCAGACGCCATAGTACGGGAGCCAGGTTCATGAGCGATGAAAAAATGAAAAATAACGGTACGGACACCAACGATGAAGTCCTTCAATGGGTGACGTATCGCCTAGGTGATGAGACATACGGTATTAATGTTATGCAGGTACAAGAAGTCCTGCGTTATACCGAGATAGCACCGGTTCCGGGCGCGCCTGACTATGTCTTGGGTATTATCAATCTGCGTGGTAACGTGGTTACCGTTATTGATACGCGAGCGCGCTTTGGTTTACCGCCTACGGAAGTTACCGATAACACCAGAATTGTTATTATCGAGTCAGACGAGCAGGTGGTCGGCATACTGGTGGACAGCGTAGCAGAAGTGGTTTACTTGAAATCTTCTGAAATCGACAGTGCGCCTAACGTGGGCACTGAAGAAAGTGCTAAGTTCATTCAAGGTGTTAGTAATCGCGATGGCGAGCTTCTTATTCTTGTTGACTTGAACAAGTTACTAAGCGACGAAGAATGGGATGAACTAAGTAGTATTTAATTTAAAGCGAAGCTGACGCTGATTGCGTCAGCTTTTTCTTTGTATCTCTTCC
This sequence comes from Alteromonas sp. MB-3u-76, assembly GCF_002831605.1. Taxonomy (NCBI): domain Bacteria; kingdom Pseudomonadati; phylum Pseudomonadota; class Gammaproteobacteria; order Alteromonadales; family Alteromonadaceae; genus Alteromonas; species Alteromonas sp. MB-3u-76. The sequence continues at coordinate 1,158,139 of NZ_CP025115.1, forward strand.
TCAGTTAGGTGTGTAGCACATGGATTTGCAGCTTGCTGCTCCTTCTCTTGTCGAAATTATCATTGCTGTTGTCCTTCTTGGGCTTATTGCGGTTACTTGCGTGTTATATGCAAACTTACGCCGCACGGCTGGGTTGTTAAAAGAATTGCAGGGTAGCATGACAAGCGAACTTGCAGTGATGTCAACAAAAGTAACTGATGCGAATAACCAACAAACAGAAGCGCAGGCGAGAAGTTTGGTAATAAGCAAGCATTTACAACGCGTTGAAGAAAAGCAACAAGAGCTGGAAAGTCAGGTTCGCGACCTCAAATTTCAAGATCCTTCTTTAAAGTTATATCAGCGTGCTGCAGATTTAGTTAAAAAAGGTGCGAGTATAGAAGAAATCATAGAGTCTTGTGATATACCTCGTGCTGAAGCCGAAATGTTGGTAATGGTTCACAAGTCGCAAAAATAGTGAATATCACGAATATATGAGCCGTTAATTGCTCACCTTCAGTGCGCTAGCGGATAACTAATTTTTGTAGCACTCTCGGCAGGCACTCACTTTCTGTTTAGACGTCTAGACGTAAAGATGTTGACATATTCATAGTATTCGCCACAATACAGTCATCGCAATCTTCGACTGGAGTTAATTATGCCAATCCGTATTCCTGTGCAACTTCCTGCTCAGAATGTTTTACTGGGTGAAAATATATTCACCATGGATATGGATAGAGCATCAAGTCAGGAAATTCGCCCTCTTGAAGTTGGCATTCTTAATTTAATGCCAAACAAAATTGAGACTGAAGTGCAGCTGCTGCGCTTGCTGTCGAATACTCCCCTTCAAATCAATGTAGATTTTATTCGTATTGACAATCAGGCGCCCAAAAATACGCCGCAGTCGCACATGGATGCGTTTTATCACGAGTTTTCCAGTGTGGCGAACAAAAAATACGATGGTTTAATTGTAACTGGTGCCCCCCTTGCGCTACTCGACTATGAAGACGTGAAATACTGGGATAATATGACAACAATCCTAGAGTGGGCTCAGCGTCACGTTAATTCTACGCTTTACTTGTGCTGGGCTGCACATGCAGCAATGTATCATTTTTACGGTGTAACGCGGCAGCTGCGAGAAGAAAAGTTCTCAGGTGTTTATCAGCATAACGTCAACGACCCGAACAACGAATTACTCAGAGGGTTCGACCCAACATTTTCAGCGCCACATTCTCGCTATGGCCATATCGATACCTCACTGTATAACGGTGTAGAGGGGCTTAACGTTGTAGCCGAGTCGGATGAAGTTGGAGCCTATATTGTAGCGTCTGAAGACAAGCGAATGGTGTTTGTCACCGGACACCCTGAGTACGAAGCAGAGACGTTGAAAGATGAATATTTACGGGATCTGAACTCGGGTCAAAACCCGGCGATACCTAAAAATTATTTCACTGACAACGACCCAACCAAGTCGCCAATAGTTCAGTGGCGCTCTCATGGAAGTTTGTTATTTACAAATTGGTTAAACTATTACGTTTACCAAACTACACCTTACGATCTGAGTCAGTTAGCTGAAAAATCACAGCCAAAGAGGTAATGAGTGAAAAACGTTTTTGATTCAAATGCACAGGCAAGTTTAGCCGGTGCAGCAAAGGAAAGAATTTTAGTGCTTGATGGTGCTATGGGCACGATGATCCAACAGCATAAACTAGAAGAGGCTGATTACCGCGGTGAACAGTTTGCTAACTGGCATTGCGATGTTCAAGGTAATAACGATCTTCTTGTCCTCACTCAGCCTGATATTATTTATCAAATTCATTGTGATTATTTAGATGCAGGCGCTGACATTATCGAAACAAACACGTTTAACGCCACCACTATCGCTATGGCCGACTATGATATGCAGGCTACTTCTCGCGACATAAACGTGTCGGCAGCAAAGCTAGCTAAAAAGGCGGCAGCAGAATATACCGCTAAAACACCAAATAAACCTCGTTTTGTTGCTGGCGTGCTAGGGCCCACTAATCGCACGGCATCGATTTCTCCTGATGTTAATGACCCCGGGAAACGCAATGTTACCTTCGATGAATTGGTGGAGGCTTACAGTGAATCAACAGAAGCGCTAATTGAGGGCGGAGCCGACCTCATTATGCTGGAAACTATTTTCGATACATTAAATGCAAAAGCAGCGGCGTTTGCGGTTGAGCAAACATTTGAAAAAGTAGGCGTTACCTTACCAGTCATGGTATCGGGCACAATTACCGATGCCTCCGGTCGCACGCTTTCTGGCCAAACAGCGGAAGCGTTTTATTATTCGATGCGTCATGTTAACCCGTTTTCTTTCGGCCTTAATTGCGCACTGGGTCCAGACTTGCTCCGTCAGTATGTTGACGAAGTAGCGGCTATCGCCGAATGCTTTATTTCTGCCCACCCTAATGCAGGGTTACCAAACGAGTTCGGAGAATATGATATGGAAGGGCCTGAAATGGCCACACATATCAAAGAATGGGCTGAGTCAGGGCTGGTTAATATTGTGGGGGGGTGCTGTGGTAGCACGCCCGATCATATTCGGGATATTGCAGAGGCAGTAGCAGACATTAAACCTCGAGTAGTACCAGCTTTTGAACCAAAAATGCGTCTGTCAGGCCTAGAGCCGTTTGTACACTAGGAGGGCAATATGAGCGCAGGATTTTCTACATTTATTAATATTGGTGAGCGAACGAACGTTACCGGTTCAGCTCGCTTTAAACGGCTTATATTAGAAGGCGATTATGAAGCTGCCTTAGACGTTGCACGCCAGCAAGTCGAGAGCGGGGCACAAATAATAGATATCAACATGGACGAGGCCATGCTTGATTCTAAGCAGGCAATGGTGACGTTTTTAAATCTTATTGCGTCTGAGCCTGATATTAGTCGTGTACCTATTATGATTGACTCTTCAAAATGGGACGTGATTGAAGCTGGACTGAAATGTGTCCAAGGCAAAGCTATCGTTAACTCTATCAGCTTAAAAGAAGGTGAAGAGGTATTTCTCGCCCAGGCAAAGAAAATTAAACGCTATGGCGCTGCAACGGTAGTAATGGCCTTCGACGAAAAGGGGCAGGCAGATACGCAAGCGCGTAAAGTAGAAATTTGTCAGCGAAGCTATAAGGTTCTAACAGAAGAAATTGGTTTCCCTCCAGAAGATATTATCTTCGATCCCAACATTTTTGCTGTAGCAACGGGTATTGAAGAACACGACAATTACGCTGTAGATTTTATTGAAGCCACTCGCGTTATTCGCCAAACTTGCCCTTATTCCCATATATCAGGCGGTTTATCGAATATCTCGTTCTCTTTTCGCGGCAACAACCCGGTTCGCGAGGCCATGCACTCTGTATTCTTGTACCACGCTATTAGAGCCGGTATGGATATGGCAATAGTTAACGCGGGTCAGCTTGAAGTTTATGACGAAATTCCACAAGCGCTTCGCGAAGCTGTAGAAGACGTTATTTTAAATAGACGCAGCGATGGTACAGAGCGCTTGTTAGATATTGCGCCACAGTTTCAGGGCGACGGCAAAGCCGCTGCAAAAGAAGATCTCTCATGGCGAGAGCAGAGTGTAAACAAGCGTTTAGAACACGCTCTCATAAAGGGTATTACCGACTATATTATTGACGATACTGAAGAGGCTCGACAGCAAGCAGAACGCCCTCTTCATGTTATTGAAGGGCCATTGATGGATGGCATGAATGTAGTAGGGGACTTGTTTGGTGAAGGCAAAATGTTTTTGCCACAGGTTGTGAAGTCTGCGCGAGTTATGAAAAAAGCGGTTGCTCACTTGCAGCCCTACATCGAAGCAGAAAAGTCAGATGACAATAAGAGTAATGGAAAGATATTGCTCGCAACGGTAAAAGGTGATGTACACGACATTGGTAAGAATATCGTAGGTGTTGTACTGCAATGTAATAACTTTGAAGTCATCGATATGGGTGTGATGGTACCCGCTGCAAATATTCTTCAAAAAGCCAAAGAAGAGAATGTGGACATGATAGGTTTATCGGGCCTCATTACACCGTCTCTCGATGAAATGGTACATGTGGCAAAAGAAATGGAGCGACAGGGCTTTGATATGCCGCTGTTAATTGGCGGAGCTACTACGTCTAAAGCTCATACCGCGGTGAAAATCGAGCAAAATTATCACGCCCCAGTTGCTTATGTACCTAATGCAAGCCGCGCCGTGGGAGTGTGTCAGAAGCTACTCAATAAAGGCTCTAGAGATATCTATGCGACAGAGCTAGCTAAAGAGTACGATACCGTGCGCGACCAACACGCGCGCAAGAAGCCGCGCAGTAAACCCGTCACGTTAGAAAAAGCGCGGGAGAACAGCTGTCAGGTTGATTTTTCCACACCGCCGGTAACGCCTGCAAAGCTTGGTGTTACACCGATTACCGCTGATCTAGCCACATTGCGTGAATACATAGATTGGACTCCTTTCTTTTTAACTTGGTCACTGGCGGGTAAGTACCCCCGTATTCTAGATGATGAGGTAGTCGGTGAAGAGGCAACTTCACTGTTTGCAGATGCGAACGCAATGCTAGACAAAATCATTGCAGATAAAGCCTTGCAGGCAAAAGGGGTTATTGGGTTGTTCCCTGCCAATAGGTTGGGGGATGATATTGAGATTTACGCAGATGAGAGCCGCACTACTGTGAAAGGCGTCGCCCATCACCTGCGTCAGCAAACCCAGAAGGACAAATTTGCCAACTACTGCCTTGCCGACTTTGTTGCGGATAAAGAAAGCGGCATTGCCGATTATGTCGGTGCATTTGCAGTGACTAGTGGAATAGGTGAAGACAGTCTAGCAGACACTTATATAAAAGCGGGCGATGATTACAACGGGATCATGGTTAAATCGGTAGCTGATCGACTCGCTGAGGCCTTTGCTGAATATCTGCATCAACAGGTTCGACTGAAATACTGGGGATATGCGCCAGATGAAACTCTGAATAACGATGAGTTAATAAGAGAGAAGTACCAGGGTATTAGACCTGCGCCAGGCTATGCTGCATGTCCAGAGCATACTGAGAAACAGCTTATCTGGGATCTGCTTGCTGCCCAGGAACATACCGGGATGAAACTTACCGAGAGTTACGCAATGTGGCCGGGAGCGTCAGTGTCCGGGTGGTACTTTGCCCATCCAGAGTCCAAATACTTCGCAGTAGCAAAAATTCAAGCTGACCAAGTTGAAGACTATGCGAAGCGTAAAAACTGGACGCTGGAAGAAGCTGAAAAATGGCTGGGGCCAAATTTAAGCGATTAGAGCCCGCTAACTGCCGCTGTCGTTAATAATCAGAATGGATGACAAAGTTATGGATAAGCCATTTAGTCAAGCATGTGAAAACAACAAGCGCCCTATTTTAGCCGTGTTAAAAAGGGCGTTTGCTAACAGTAAACAGGTGCTTGAAATTGGCAGTGGTACTGGCCAACACGCGTCATATTTTTCTGCTCATTTGCCTCATTTATTGTGGCAAACAAGCGACCAAGTACATTATCACGACGGAATTAATGCATGGGTAAGTGAGTCTTCACTACCCAACTTAGCTAAGCCAATAGAGTATACCGTTGGGGTTGATTCATTTCCAGAAGGTAGTTTCGACGGAGTTTTTAGCGCCAATACCGCCCATATCATGCAGAAAGACGAAGTAGAATTGTTGATGAAATCGGTAATGAACCACTTGCCCAAAGGGGGAGTGTTTTGCCAATACGGGCCTTTTACCCAAGCTGGGGCTTTTTCATCAGCAAGTAATGAAGAATTTCATAAATCGCTTGTTGAGCGAGGCTATGGCGGTTACCGTGATATTGACGACCTGTTGAGTTGGGCGCCAAATTTAATGCTAAGTGAGCAAATATCGATGCCAGCAAACAATATGATGCTGGTTTGGACTAAAAGCTAGGTCAAAAGCGCGCTAGTAAACCCCCTAATTTTCTTTATACATAAACTCATAAACGCAATGCTCTGAAGCATTGCGACAAATCGCACGGCAAAACCGCCAATGCAACAATGACGTTTTAACTAAAAACGTTCTTTTTCTTAAAACACAGATAGGAACACACCATGACATTTGCAGTGAATCACTACTTTGATAACAAAGTCACCTCAATATCATTTGAATCGGCTAGCGGGCCTTGTACATCGGGCGTTATGTCGCCGGGGGAATATACTTTCGATACGACTAAAAAAGAGCTTATGAAAGTTGTTGAGGGCGAACTTACAGTAAAACTACCAGGCAGTGAAAGTTGGGAGTCTTTTCCAGCGGGCACCGAGTTTAATGTAGATGCGAATGTGTCTTTTGATGTCAAAGTGTCGTCAGCTTCGGCATACCTTTGTTTTTATAGCTAAGCGCATTGTAAGCCAGGTATTCTATACATATATAGTTATTGTGCACGGAGGCATTACTCCGTGCGTTTTGCTTGTTTACCTTGCTCTATGGCCATAGCAACGAAACTGTCAATAAACCCTAGTGTATCTGACTGTTTCCTATGCCCCACGTACAAGGTTTTCTCTAAACCCTTCTCGCCAAGAGACCTATATATAAGGCTCTCACATTCTTTCGATTCTTCTACAAGCCATTTCGGTAACGCAGTTACTCCTCTGCCTGCCGTCACCATTTGTAAAATGATCTCAGTCGTTTCTATTGTTTTATGGCTTTTCACCGACGCGTTGGCAGGCGTTAGAAATTGCGAAAAGATATCTAGCCGACTTCTCTCTACTGGATATGAAATAAGTGTTTCTTTAACTAAATCTCGCGGTGTTATAAATGCTTTATCGCCCAGCTCATGGTCGTTGTGCATCACTAATACCTGCTCGTAACTAAAAACGGGCGTATAAGTAATGGCATCTAAATGCAAAGGGTCAGGGGTGATCAGCACATCAATATCATACCCATGCAATGCCTGAAGCCCACCAAAGGAAAAGGCCCTTCGTACATCCACATCAACATCGGGGAACGCTTTTAAAAAAGGCGCCACTATTTTGAGCAGCCATTCAAAACAAGGGTAGCACTCCATACCAATACGCAAAATTCCCTGCTTTCCCTGTGCAAATCTACGAAGCTGCGATTCGGTATGTTCGAACTGAGGTAGTATGCGCTGAGCCAAGCCCAGCAAACTCTCTCCTGCCTGAGTGAGTATTAAATGCCTTCCCTCTTTTTGCCACAAAGGAACGTCAAACTCATGCTCTAATTTTTTCATAGCATGACTTAGCGCTGATTGTGTCAAAAACAACGACTTAGCTGCTTCTGTCATTGTTCCGTGTGTTTGTATTGCTTTTACAATACGCAGGTGTTGTCTATCAATCATTCAATAAAGCCCTAATCACACATGCTTACGGCATCTGCCAGTCTCGCCTCGATTATCCGCTTTAGAATTATGGATATCTCTCGGAATGTTTGTCTGCTGGGTGAGGTATTTCGCCATGCTAGTGAATGCTGCCTTTCTATAGGCATATCTGCAATTTCACAGACATGCAGAGCCTCAGGTTTGTGCAGTTCTGAGTGAATATAAAGGCCGGGCAAAAATGCCACTCCCATTCCCATCACAACCATTTGCCTCAATGTATCTAAGCTCGTTCCTTCGTAATCACGCTGTAAATCTGCACCAATATCTTCGCATATTCGCTGTACCTGATGATGGAAATGATGTCTATCTTCCAGCGTAAGTACTTTTTCACCACTGATATCCTGTGGATGCACGAAGGCTTTGCCGGATAGGAAGTGGTCAGAAGGCGTGACAAATTTAAGTGGCTCTTTGAAAAGGGGATAGGTAATTAATTGGGAGTTTTCTGTCGAAAGTGGCGACAAAATCAGATCATATTCTCCTCGTAATAAACCGTGTTGTAGATCATCAGGAGAGGCTTCCCTCACGTAAAATCTCAACCCCGGTTTAAGTTTGTGTAAGTCAGGTAGCACAAACGGAAGTAGATAAGGGCCTAGTGTAGGGGGAATGCCGAGGCGATAGGTAATGATTTCCCCTTTAGACAGATCTCTAGCCATTTCGGTAAAACGTTGAGTTGATTGCAATACCTCTTCTGCACTCGCCAATAAGGCTTTACCTTGCGGTGAAAGTAGGGTTCCAGTGCGGGAGCGCTCAAAAAGCGTTAAATTGAGTGTGTCCTCCAACGCATTTATTTGGCTAGTCAACGTGGGTTGGCTAATACCTAGTGCGCCGGCAGCCTGTCGAAAATTGAGGTATTTAGCAACAGCTACAAAGTAGCGTATCTGGTTAAACGAAGGGGCTTTGCCGCCTAATTGCATGCTGATATTTCCTACTTTCGACTATATTTTTCAATAAAAAACGCTAGCGTGATAGCGACTGGGTATCACGAGCTACTATATTAAACTATTAATCTATCAAGTGACACTAGAGTATTAATATCATTATAACTATTAAAATACCGGGAGTATTCTATGGATCATGTTTTTTCAGGTGTTACCAAATTTCAAAAGGAAGTGTACCCTAGCAAAAAGGCGACCTTTCAAAAGCTAGCTAATGGTCAAAATCCAGAAGTTCTTTTCATAACCTGCTCAGATTCTCGCATCGACCCCAACTTAGTGACCCAGACAGAGCCGGGTGAGCTATTCATTTGCCGTAATGCGGGTAACATCGTTCCACCGCACAGTAATCAAACAGGCGGTATGACAGCGTCTATCGAGTTTGCCGTTGCAGCGTTAGGCGTTTCTCACATTGTTGTTTGTGGACACACAGACTGCGGCGCTATGAAAGGGGCAATTAACCCAGAAGGGCTTGATTCTCTACCTCATGTAAAAGAGTGGCTAGGTCACTGCCGTGTAGCCACTGATGTGGTAAAAGAGCGCTGCGGTCACGATAAATTGTCTATTGACGATTTAGAAGCCGTAACCAAAGAAAATGTACTTCAACAAATACAGCACCTTCGCACTCACCCTGCGGTTGCAGCAAAAATTGCAACAGGTCAAGTTGAACTTCATGGTTGGGTGTATAATATCGGTAGCGGTGACATGCTTTGTTACAGCAGTGAAACAGGTGACTTTATCACTATGGATCAGTCAGAAGCTGAAGCTAGATTTAAACGTGCAAACGCTGCTGAATAAGAGGGAACATTTGTGGTAAAAGTTAATTTTTCAAATTTAAGGGGTGATCTTACTGGTGGTTTAACCGCCGGTATCGTTGCATTGCCCTTAGCGCTAGCACTGGGTGTAGCTTCAGGTCTTGGGCCTATGGCTGGCCTGTACGGCGCAATTGCAGTGGGCTTTTTCGCTGCACTTTTTGGCGGTACACCCGCTCAAATTTCTGGTCCAACGGGCCCTATGGTTGTTGTGCTGGCGGGCTTGTTTGCCAGTCTATCAGGTGACGCTAGCTTAATTTTCACAGCAGTGATGCTAGCCGGTGTTTTCCAAATAGCCTTCGGATTATTTGGCGTAGGACAGTACATCCGGCTTGTTCCTTATCCAGTGATATCTGGCTTCATGTCAGGGATAGGCGCTATCATTATTATTCTGCAAATTGGTCGATTGCTTGGCCATGAGCCTCCTGGTGGAACAATTGGTGCCCTTTCTTACCTTCCAACTGCGTTGGCAGATATCAATTTCTCTACACTAGCGCTTGGTTTGGGCACGCTTATCATTGCTTATAAATGGCCTGCGTCGCTAGGAAAGTATGTTCCTGGTGCTTTAGCGGCACTAATTATCGGTACCTTAGTGAGTTTGGCGTTAAGTGTACCTGTGCTTGGAAATATTCCAACGGGTTTACCAAGCTTACAGCTACCTGTATACGACCAAAGTAAACTATGGTTGGTGATAGAAGCTGCGTTCGTACTAGCGTTGCTTGGTGCAATAGACAGTCTGTTAACGTCTCTTGTTGCGGATAACATGACGCGTACCCGCCACGACAGTAACAAAGAACTTATTGGTCAAGGTATTGGTAATACATTTGCAGGTTTAATTGGCGGTATCGCTGGCGCAGGTGCCACCATGCGTACCGTAGTTAATATTCGTAGTGGCGGTAAATACAACGTGTCGGGTATGGTGCATGCACTCGTATTGCTTGCCATCGTGTTGGGTCTTAGCCCACTTGCAGCACAGATACCGCACGCAGTACTTGCGGGTATTCTGGTCAAGGTTGGCCTAGACATCATTGACTGGGGCTACCTAAAACGTGCTCACAAAGGCCCAAGATGGGACTTCGCTCTAATGCTAGTAGTGCTGTCTTTAACGGTGTTTGTAGACCTTATCACCGCAGTAGGTGTTGGTGTGGTACTTGGCGCGCTAGCGTATGTTAGGCAGGTTGCGCAATTGCAAATTGAAGAGCTGCAAAAAATACCTCAAGAGCTCAACGACCCGAAAGAGAACGCATTGTTTGAAGAGCTTAAAGACAAGGTTTCTATCTTTAGTTTTGGCGGCCCGCTAAGCTTTGGTGCTGCAGCAGACCTTGGCCATCGCGTTCGCGAACGAGTGCCTGCAGGCTCTCAGTTCACGATTCTAGACTTCTCTCGCGTACCGCTTATGGATGTTTCTGCCGCAATGGCGGTTGATACGGTAACCTCTGATGCTCTAGCGGCAGGTAGGCAGTTAATATTGTGCGGAGCCAATGAAAAGCTTAACAAGGTTTTAGAAGGGGTGAATGAAGCTCATCCAGGTATACCTAATTTTGAAACTTTGCATGAAGCGTTGGTATTTGCAAAAAAGAAAGTGGGCGGTAATGGTGATGCCGACGATCAAGCGCCTTTAAAAGCAGCCGCTCAATCTTAATTGATGCTACGCGGTTAAGAGTAAACCGCCAAAGCAATGTTTAATATACAAAGCTCCCTGTTCTTCACGAACAGGGAGCTTTTTTATTTGTGAGTTTAATTGTGTCGTTTATTTTTGTGCAACAATCGCATTTTATGCCTTACTGAGTGAAGTTAGTGGAATAAAGGAGTGTTGATATTTACAATGCGTGCATAAAATTATGAGGCATTTAACGCACAGAGACGCGTGTTAAGTTGATAAGCAGGAGTGGTAGTATGCCCAAAGTCGGTATGGAATCGATTCGCAAAAAACAGTTAATAGATGCAACCTTAGCTGTCATGGCCGAAGTGGGGTATCACGGCACAACAATTAGCTTAATTAGCAAACGAGCCGGGTTGTCGTCAGGCATTATAAGCCATTATTTCGGCGATAAGCAGGGCCTGATTGAAGCGACGATGCGTTATCTTTTAGAGGCGCTAAAAATAACCAAAAAGATTTCAGACCCTCTAGCTCGCATAGATTTTATAATCGAAAATAACTTCTCTCAAACGCAAGGGGCAGCCTCCGCAACGAATACATGGTTTAACTTTTGGGCTCTTTCACTTCATAATGAAAACTTGCACAGGCTTCAATGTATTAATCATAAGCGTTTAGAGAGCAATTTAGCCTTTAGCTACCGTCAACTTTTGCCAAAAGCACATGCAAGACATGCAGCGGCATCAACGTCAGCATTAATTGATGGCTACTGGTTACGCTATTCTATGGGAAGCGTTGGACATGGCGATTTTGCAGAGCCAGTCACTCGAATCAAACAATACGTAAGAGACTTGATAGCACAACACGGCAAATCGTAAGTTTTGTTATTTTGGGCTATTAATCAGCCTTAAACCTAAATCAAAAGTGCTATTCAACTCCAGGGCTTACATTACAGATCTAGTAACGTTTTTACGTATCTCCATCGCTAAATTACCCTAGGCCCAATAAAAAAGGCATCATAGATTACTATGATGCCTCTTAACTTAAGCAGTTTAAATCATGTATAGCAGCTGAACTGAATCCGTCCAGCAATCCTTACTAGTTCGGCTGAATACAGTCTTTCAATACCTATTACCAAATACGTACGCGCTCTTCTGGAGCAAGGTACAGTTCATCGCCAGGCTGCACGTTAAACGCTTCATACCACGCATCGTGGTTACGAGGTGCTTGTGCACGGAAGCGCCCTGGAGCGTGAGTACCTGCGCGAAGCTGATTTAGCATACTTTGCTCAGTACGTTTCTCTTTCCAAACTTGAGCCCATGCTAAGAAAAAGCGTTGGTCGCCAGTAAGTCCGTCGATAACGGGCGCTTCTTTACCATTAAGGCTTAATTTGTAAGCGTGATATGCCATTGCCAAGCCGCCCACATCACCGATGTTCTCGCCTAAACTGTTTCTACCGTTTACAAAGTTGCCTTCAATTGGCTCATATTTGCTGTATTGAGCAGCAAGCGCGTCTGCTTTTTCTTCAAATGCGGCGCGATCTTCGTCTGTCCACCAATTAGTTTGAATACCGTTTGCATCTGACTTAGAGCCTTGGTCATCAAAACCATGTCCCATTTCGTGTCCAATGACGGCACCAATTGCACCATAGTTAACCGCAGGGTCGGCATTGGGATCGAAAAACGGAGGCTGCAAAATAGCAGCAGGGAATACAATTTCGTTGAACGAACTGTTGTAGTAAGCGTTAACTCGCTGTGGTGTCATGCCCCAACGCTCACGGTCGGTTTTTTTAAGCTCACGTTCAACAGACTCTGCATGGAAGAATTCACGTAAATTGCGAACATTACCAACCAGGTCGCTATCACTAATCGTGACGCCATCAAAAGACTGCCATTCATCTGGGTAGCCAATTTTCGGGCGGAAAGCCATCAGCTTTTCTTTAGCGTTTACTTTTGTTTCCTCACCCATCCAGTCTAGTGTGTCTATGCGCTCACCCAAGGCTGCGCGAAGATTTTCAACCAATTCGGCCATCTGAGTTTTAGAACTTTCAGGGAAGTACTCATCAACATAAATTTTGCCTATCGCAAAGCCAAGTGACTGGGTGCTAGACATCTGGCTTAGCGCGCGCTTCCAGCGCGGACGTGGCTCTTGCTGACCGTTTAACGTGCGACCGTAAAAATCGAAGTTGGCCATATAGACATCTTCTGAGAGCAAGTCCGCATTATTAGAGATGGTGTGATACTTAAGGTACGATTTCCAATCTGCAAGGTCTGCTTGATTGATAAGCTTGATGACATCTTTCACCGGTTCTGGCTGAGTGATGTTTAGCTCAGGTACTTGGTAGTCCATTTGTGCGAAGTAAACATCCCAGTCAAAGCCAGGGTAAGTATCTGTAAGCTTACTGCGCTCTATCTGGTTAAGAGTAAGATCGCGGTTACGGCGTTTTTCACGCGGCCACTGTACTTCTGCCAGCTGTGTTTCAAGGGCCATAATATTTGCCGCTTTTTCAGCAGCGTTCTCTTCGCCAGCAAGGGTAAGCATCTCTTCAATATGCGCAACATAGGCTTCGCGAATTTTTACAAATCGCTCGCTATCGCTTAAGTAGTAGTCTCTGTCGGGTAAACCTAAGCCACCCACACCAACGCTTAGCTGATATTCGTTAGGATCGAGTCGGTTATACCACATACCACCGCCAATAGGCGTGCTGTAACCGTATAGCCAGCTTTTACCAAATGCTGCGGTCAGATCTTTTGTGCTTTCGATGTTGTTAATGGTGTCCAACACATCGCTGATCGGAGCAATTCCTTTTTCATTGATTGTGTCTGTGTCCATGAATGAAACATAAAAGTCTTTCACTAACTTTTCGTCAGCATTCAGGTTTTCTTTTTCTGTTAGCCCGTCAATAATGGTTTTTACTTGCTCTTCACTGCGCTCTGCAAGTGCCGTAAAGGCACCGTAGCGAGTTTTGTCAGCGGGTAGCTCATAGTTGTCGTACCAAGTGCCGCTTGCATACATAAAGAAGTCGTCACCAGGCTTCACTTGTTCGTTGCGTGCAGAAAGGTCTACACCGAATGACCCCAGTTCAGCTTCCGTTTTTGGTTGTTCCGCAGGCTCTGCTTTGGTCATCTGTTCTTTTGCTTGTTCTGGTTGACCACAACCGGCAAGGCCTAGTGATGCCGCAACTGCTACGGCTAATAATTTATATTTCATAAGATTTCTCGTTTTGATTTTATGTGTCGTCGTTAGGATGAATGACACTTTTTGTTTTTAAAGTAGGCACAAATTCCTGATTAAAAGGTAAAGCATTCTGTGCCTGATTAAAATAGTGAACGATATGTTGGTTTTCTTGCTGTAAAAAATTTGCGACAGCATCGTGAAAAGCAAACTCTAAAAGTTGATGTTTAGATTTACAGTAAACGGGTTCAAAGCCCCGGAGTATTTTGTGCTCGCCCTGGGTACCGGGGTTAAAGTGAGGTAGCTTGTTGTTAATGGCGAACTCTATTCCCTCAAAATAGCAGCAGGCAAAGTGTAAGCTATCAACCTGCTTTAACGCTCCCCAATATCTGCCGTAAAGGCCTGAGCTGTCATAAAAAAATAGAGCGCTGGCAATGGGCACTTGGTGTTCTTCGGCGGTAACAATAAGAATGCGTTCGCTCATCGTGTTCACCAGGGTTTCAAAAAATGCTTTGTTAAGATATCCCACATGACCGCTTCGTTTTAGATAAGTCGATTGATAGCACTTAACAAAGAAAGAGAGAGTGTCTGCATCAATACTACGGCCAGTTCGATGTGAAAAGCGGATCCCTTTGCCTAACAGCGCTTTTCGAGTTTTTTTAATAGATTTTCGCTTTCTTGACGTCAGTGCGCTAAGAAAGTCATCGAAACCGGCATAATTGTAGTTATGCCATTGAAACTGAACGCTGTGGCGAGTTAAGTATTGGCGTTCTTCATCGAGAGCCTGGTCTTCATCTTCGCCGACAAACAACCAGTGAAGAGAGGAAAGGCTTTCACCGAATCGAGATTCACATTCTGTCTTCAATGAATTGCCAATATCGTGAACGAGATCAGCGCTAAGTAGGTTTTCCTCTTTTACTAATAGTCGTGGTCCCGTAACCGGTGTAAAAGGTACCGCCGCAATCCATTTAGGGTAGTATTCCAATCCATGCTGATGATAAGCGTTGGCCCAGGCATGATCGAAGACGTATTCTCCGTAGCTATGAGTTTTGAGGTAGCCGGGAACGGCAAGAACAATACTGCCCTCGCGTTCCACCGTAACATGAAAGGGCTGCCAACCCGTGTCGCCTCCGCAGCAACCAGAAACCTCTAATGCGCTTAAAAATTCATACTGAAGAAAAGGCCCAGCATTGTGTGCAAGCTGGTTCCACTGTTCTTTCGCAATGGTTGCTATGCTGTCATGTATTACTATTTTTTCGTTCATTGATTTACGCACATTGTTATTTCAGCAGTAATTTTGCGTTAGGGGGTGCGACTCTCAAGCGGTAAAGCTAGAATGTGCTCATTATTTATGGCTACTTGTTATTGCGGACTTTCTTTATGACAAAAACCTTTATGACAAAAACCTTTATGACAAAAACGACACGCCACGTTTATATTAAACAAAATGTTTACGAAAATTGATAAGGGGCTAGTTCACAAAAATGTCAGAGTTTGACAGAAAGATCATTATTGACGCGATTACTAGCATGCTGGCACGACGAGAGCATAGTTACAGTGAGGTAGTGCGCAAGCTTTCTCAAAAGGGAATTGAAAGCGATGATTTCCTGCCCATATTGGATGAATTTCGCAACAGAGACTTGCAAAGCGATCACCGGTTTGCCTGTAGCAGAGCGCGCACGCTTTACTTAAAGGGGAAGGGGCCTAGAGTCATAAAGTTAGATCTGCAGCAATACGGCGTAGATGAGGGCATAGTGCGAGACGCGCTTATTGAAATAGAAGCCGATTGGTTTGAAAGCGCGAAAAAAGTAAAGACCAAAAAGTTCGGTGATTTTTTTGAAACCGACTACGCACTGCGCCAAAAGCAAAAACGCTTTCTACAATACCGTGGTTTTTATCAAGACCATATCGATTACGCAGTGAGCAACGAGTAAGCACCCAAACACCCTCAAATTAGCGAAATATATGACAGATTTGCGCCATTACAAAGCGTCTTACACTTAACAGAAATGACTGAATCGTGGTATTGTTGCGCAAATTTGTGCGAGATAAACACAACTGTTTGTGAATATCCCTTTGTTAACATTTCGCTCGGCAGTTATTTATGAGGAAATGTTTCGCACCGTCCCATTACTAGTATAAAGGAAGTTAGGTTTTCAATGACAATATCAACTGCTGACTTACGCAATAAGTTTATCGATTATTTTAAAAGTCATGGCCATCACGCCGTAGCAAGCTCCTCACTCGTGCCGGCAGACGACCCTACGCTTCTTTTTACTAATGCAGGTATGAACCAGTTCAAAGATACGCTTCTTGGTGCTGATAAGCGAAGCTACAACCGCGCGGTTTCATCACAGCGCTGTGTTCGAGCTGGCGGTAAGCACAATGATTTGGAAAATGTAGGTTATACAGCCCGTCACCATACTTTCTTTGAAATGCTAGGTAACTTTAGCTTCGGTGATTATTTCAAAAAAGAAGCCATTGAGTTTGCGTGGACTTTCCTGACTAAAGAAGTAGGCCTACCGAAAGAAAAGCTGTTAGTTACGGTTTACTCTGAAGACGATGAAGCTTTTGATATTTGGGAAAACCACATTGGCGTTCCTAAAGAGAAAATTATTCGCATAAGTACATCTGACAACTTTTGGTCTATGGGTGATACCGGACCTTGCGGCCCTTGTTCTGAAATCTTTTACGACCATGGTGAACATATTTGGGGTGGCCCTCCTGGAACGCCAGAAGAAGATGGTGATCGCTTTATCGAGATCTGGAATCTTGTATTCATGCAATACAACAAGCAGGCCGATGGCAGTATGGAGTCGCTTCCGGCACCTTCTATCGATACGGGAATGGGACTAGAGCGCATTTCTGCAATACTCCAGAATGTACACAGTAATTATGAGATAGACTTGTTTCAAAACCTTATTAAGTCAGCGGCTGATATCGTTGGTACCACTGATTTGGAAGACAAATCGCTGCGCGTTATTGCTGATCATATTCGCTCTTGTAGTTTCTTAATTTGCGACGGGGTAATGCCATCGAACGAAGGTCGTGGTTACGTTCTTAGAAGAATTATCCGCCGAGCTGTACGTCATGGTTACAAACTTGGCGCAGACGACATCTTTTTCTACAAGTTAGTCGCATCTCTAGCGAGTGAAATGGGAGAAGCCTATCCGGAGCTTGTTGATCAAAAGCCAGTGGTTGAAAAGGTACTTCGTGTAGAAGAAGAGCAGTTTAGCAAGACACTAGCTCGCGGCATGGCAATGCTGAACGATACGCTTGAGTCGTTAAAAGGCGATACTATTCCAGGCGATATCGTATTTAAACTCTACGATACCTACGGCTTCCCAGTTGATTTGACCAACGATGTTGCCCGCGAGCACGAGCTAAAAATAGACGAAGCAGGCTTTGAAGCCGCAATGCAAGAGCAGCGCGCAAGAGCACAACAAGCCAGTAACTTTGGAACCGACTACAACAGCAGGTTGGTGGTAGAGCAAGAAACTGCTTTCACCGGCTACACGGAAGTTGAAGGCAGCGCTACTGTCGTTGAACTTATTGCTGACAATGAGTTTGTAAGTACCTTAGAAGACGGCCAAGAGGGCGTAGTGGTGCTAGATAATACGCCGTTTTATGCGGAAAGCGGTGGTCAATCGGGTGACAAAGGAGTTTTACGAGTTGCTAATGGCGAGTTTGTGGTTTCTGACACGCAAAAAATGGGTAAAGCCTTTGCTCATAGAGGCGTGGCAAAAGGTACGGTGAAGAAAGAAGATACCGTTAAAGCTGCTATTGACATTGCAAACCGAGAAGCGATTAAAAAGAACCATAGTGCAACGCACCTTTTACACGCGGCACTGCGTGAAATTCTTGGCGACCACGTCACACAAAAAGGCTCTCTTGTTGAGGCGCCTCGTATGCGTTTTGATTTTTCTCATTTCGAATCGCTTTCTGCACAGCAAATTGCTGAGATTGAGCGAAGAGTAAATGCAGAAGTAAGGGCTAACCATGCGCTAACCACTCAACTTATGGAACTTGAAGATGCTAAAGCGTCAGGTGCCATGGCATTATTCGGTGAAAAATACGACGAAAAAGTTCGCGTTGTTACCATGGGGCCATTCTCAGTAGAACTTTGCGGTGGTACTCACGTTGAAAGAACCGGTGATATCGGTCTTTTCAAAATAGTAAGCGAAGCCGGTATAGCCTCAGGCGTGCGTCGGATAGAAGCTGTCACTGGCGAATATGCAATAGAAATGATTCAGAACCAGCAAACTACGCTAGCTTCACTGTCTGCAATGTTGAAAACAGACCCAACTAATGTAGTAGATCGCGTGTCTGTATTGCAAAGTCATACTAAAGAATTAGAAAAATCGCTCACTGCGGCGAAACAAAAACTGGCAAGTCAGCAGGGTGCTGATATGCTTAGTAATACGGTAGAAATAAACGGTGTTAAGGTACTTGTTGCGAACCTTGAAGGTGTTGAGGCCAAGTCGTTACGTTCAATGATGGACGATATAAAGAACCGAATAGGCGAAGGTATCGTAGTATTAGGTGTAGCGAACGAATCTAAAGTTAACCTGATTGTTGGCGTAACCAAAAAACTTACCGGACAAGTTAAAGCAGGTGAATTGGTTAACTTTGTAGCCTCTCAGGTTGGTGGTAAAGGCGGCGGTAGGCCAGATATGGCACAAGCTGGTGGAGACCAACCGGAAAATCTTAATAAGGCGTTAGATTCGGTTAACGCTTGGTTACAAGATAAGCTATAATGATAAGTGCATATAACAGTGAGTTTTTGAAGTGACACAGAGACAGGGAATCACTGTGCTTCCGCTGGGTCGTGCCGGCGAGTAAGCGAACTATAATGGAAACGTTAAATATAAAGGAACAGGAGCAAGCGAATGCTTATTTTGACTCGTCGAGTTGGTGAAACGCTTATGGTTGGTGACGATGTTACTGTTACTGTGTTAGGCGTAAAAGGGAATCAGGTACGAATAGGTGTTAACGCACCAAAAGAAGTTTCTGTGCACCGTGAAGAGATATATATGCGCATTCAAGCTGAAAAGGGCGGACAGCCCGATTCTGCAGAGTAAGCGTTAATAGAGCTTCACTGGGAAAGGTCGGCGCACGCCGGCCTTTTTTGTTGGTGTTTTTATTATTGTTGGGTCACCTTGATGTAGAACCACTCCAACGTTTTAAGTCTCGCTGAGTGGGTAAGCATCTATACACATATCTATACACAGCGGTATAAGCCAATTTATGCATGGCATTCTTTGAAATCGTGTTTATACTGTTTAACCAGCATTCAAATTACGTGTTTTTTAAACGAATCGTTTAAAATGACAGCGGACGAACACTTTCTTCCTAAAAAAGGTTTGACTCAAGCCAGTGAATCCGTAAAATGCATCCCGCACTCAAGGAGAGGTGGGTGAGTGGCTGAAACCAGTTCCCTGCTAAGGAACCGTACGTTAATTCGTACCGAGGGTTCGAATCCCTCCCTCTCCGCCATTATTCGTTGATAGTGGCGGTCGACAAAAAGTTTATTGCGCGTGTGTAGCTCAGCTGGATAGAGTACCTGGCTACGAACCAGGCGGTCGGAGGTTCGAATCCTTCCACACGCGCCACTTACTTGAAGCGTCACCTTTCGATGTAAAAATTGAAAGTAAAACAGTTTACGCGTGTGTAGCTCAGCTGGATAGAGTACCTGGCTACGAACCAGGCGGTCGGAGGTTCGAATCCTTCCACACGCGCCATATAAGAGAGCCCACCTCATTGAGGTGGGTTTTTTTATCTCTGTCAAAACAGCATGCCATGAGATAGTCATTTCTCTTACTCGTCCTCCATCTATTTCCTCGCTTTTTACTAAATGTTCCTTAGCTTTGTTGAAGTTTGAGTGACCCCGTGATAGTTATTTAACCACAACAACAAACTTGTGAGCACGCATGAATACCGATTCTGTTGCTAGCCTTCTATTAGAGGCCGCTTCTTTAATGCTAATAGGCATGGTGTTTGTCTTTTCTTTTCTTGGCTTGCTTATATTAGGCATTCATTTAATAGCGAAATTCTGTAGCGTATTTCCAGGCGAAGTAGCCTCAGAATCAGTTGTGGCTGACAGAAGGGCTAATGCGCAACAACCAAGCGTTGAAGGTTCAATCACTGATGGCTCAGGCATCGAAAAGAATGTCATCGCCGCAATTTCTGCCGCTATACACGCACATCGAAAAACCAATAAGAATTCATAATTTCAAGGATTTACCATGACTAAGCCTCTTGCCCTTACTGAGCTTGTTTTACGTGATGCGCATCAATCGTTACTGGCAACCCGAATGCGTATTGAAGATATGCTTCCCATTGCAGAGAAGTTAGACAGCGCTGGTTTCTGGTCTGTAGAGTCATGGGGAGGAGCAACCTTTGATGCTTGTATCCGCTATCTGGGAGAAGATCCTTGGGAGCGCATTAGACAACTAAAAAAAGCGATGCCCAACACTAGACAACAAATGCTGCTGCGTGGACAAAATCTCCTGGGGTACCGGCACTATGCCGATGACGTAGTAACGCGCTTTGTTGAACGAGCGCACGAGAGTGGCGTCGATGTTTTTCGAATTTTCGATGCAATGAATGATATCCGAAACCTCAAAACAGCGGTTAAAGCCACAATCGACAGCGGAGCACATGCTCAGGGAACTATCTCCTATACAGTAAGTCCTGTTCACGGTTTAGAATTGTGGTTAGACATGGCCAAACAGCTGGAAGACCTTGGTGTACATTCCATATGCATTAAAGATATGGCAGGTTTACTCAAACCCTATGAATGTGAGGCATTAATTTCGGGGCTAAAAGAAACAGTTCACGTGCCCATTGCTATGCAATGTCACGCTACTACTGGCCTCAGTACTGCAACTTATCAAAAAGCCGTTGATGCAGGCATTGATATGCTTGACACCGCAATATCCTCTATGAGTATGACCTACGGGCACACCGCCACTGAAACCATGGTGTCGATTGTGGAGGGAACGCAGCGAGATACAGGTATCTCGCTGCCACATTTAGAAGAGATTGCGAGCTATTTTCGAGAGGTAAGAAAGAAATACAGTCAATTTGAGGGCAGCTTAAAGGGGGTGGATGCGCGTATACTTCTCGCCCAAGTTCCAGGTGGTATGCTTACGAATATGGAAAGCCAGCTTAAAGAGCAAGGAGCAGAAGATAAGTTTGAAGAGGTGCTAAAAGAAATTCCTCGAGTTCGTGAAGATCTCGGCTTTATACCTCTTGTTACGCCGACGTCGCAAATTGTAGGTACTCAGTCGGTATTAAATGTATTAACCGGCGAACGCTATAAAAGTATCACTAAAGAAACCGCGGGGGTGTTAAAGGGTGAATATGGCGCTACCGCCGCCCCCGTTAACGCTGAGTTACAAGCGCGTGTGTTAGATGGCAGTGAGCCGATAACATGCCGACCTGCTGATAATATCGAGCCAGAACTTGATAAGCTTGAAAAAGAGTTAGACGAGCTAGCGGACAAAAAGAACATAACGCTGTGCGACGCCAAAATTGATGATGTGCTGACTTACGCACTTTTTCCTCAAATTGGGCTTAAATTTCTGACTAATCGCGGTAATCCTGATGCTTTTGAGGCGCCCCCCGAAGTCTATGATGCAGCGCCTGCTAAGACATCTAAACAAGATGATAAATCAGCAGATGCAACAACTGCGTCTAACACTATTGGTTTGAATGAGATAGGTTCTAATAACGGGGCTTCTGAAAACATAGCCTCTGAAAACATAGCATCAGAAAAAACAGCCTCTTACGACGTTAATGTTGATGGTAAAGTATACCATGTAGAAGTGGCCCCATCTGGAACGCTTACCAGTGTTACATCTGCAACCTCAGGCGCAGCGCAAAATGAAACACCCAAAGAGGTTTCATCGCAGACCACTTCATCGTCAACCCCTGCACCATCTCAGGCGAGCGAGTCTATTGATGCGCCCTTGGCTGGAAATGTGTTTAAAATTCTCGTTCGCAAGGGAGATTCCGTTTCAGAAGGCGATGTGGTCATTATATTAGAAGCGATGAAAATGGAGACGGAAATTCGCTCGGCCTATACAGGTACAGTGAGCGATATTCTGGTGAATGATGGCGACGCCGTAAGCAGTGGGCAGCCACTGATTGCGTTGGGGTAGTACATGGATAAGTTACTATTGCTTTGGGAAAGTACTGCGCTTGCCCATTTTGAGATGGGACAGCTTGTTATGATGCTAGTGGGGTTCGGCTTGCTCTACTTGGCTATTGTAAAGAAGTTTGAGCCGCTATTGCTACTGCCCATAGGCTTTGGCGCGTTGCTTACTAATATCCCCATAGCCGGCTTTTCAGAGGCCGGTGGGTTGCTGCATTATATTTACAAAATTGGCATAGATACCGGAGTATTTCCACTGCTTATTTTTATGGGCGTTGGTGCAATGACTGACTTCAGCGCATTAATTGCTAACCCTAAAATGCTGCTGTTAGGGGCCGCCGCTCAGTTTGGAATATTTGCCACTCTGTTTGGTGCTATTGCATTGAATTTGTTGCCCGGATTTGAGTTTACGTTAAAAGATGCCAGTGCAATTGCCATTATCGGCGGCGCGGACGGTCCTACAGCCATTTTTTTGGCATCGCGATTAGCACCAGATTTATTGGGAGCAATAGCCGTAGCCGCTTATTCGTATATGGCGTTAGTTCCCATTATTCAGCCTCCTATTATGAAAGCGTTAACCTCAAAGGCTGAGCGCGAAATAAAGATGGGGCAATTACGATTTGTGTCCCAGCGAGAAAAAATCATTTTCCCTCTGGCGGTATTGTTTCTTACTATTTTATTCTTACCTGCAGCAACGCCCCTTGTTGGTATGTTTTGCTTTGGAAACTTAATGAAAGAATGTGGGGTGGTAGACCGCTTAAGCAAAACGGCTCAAAATGAACTTATTAATACAGTTACCATATTTCTTGGTCTTGCGGTTGGTTCGAAACTGTCAGCAGAAGCTTTCCTTACGGTAGAAACCCTCGGTATTCTTGGTTTAGGGGCTATCGCTTTTGCAATTGGTACCGCCACTGGGGTACTTATGGCCAGGTTAATGAGCAAACTGAGCGGCGGAGATATTAATCCGCTCATAGGTGCTGCAGGTGTTTCTGCGGTGCCTATGGCAGCTAGGGTGGTAAATAAAGTGGGTCTGGAAGCCAATCCTCATAATTTTCTGTTGATGCACGCCATGGGCCCTAATGTGGCAGGTGTACTTGGCTCGGCCGTTGCCGCAGGAATACTTCTCGCGTTGGTAGGTTAATTATCTATGCGGACTGATGGTACAACATAATTTGTCTCTTGGACTGACGTAAAATCGTCCTCAATTCAGATATCAAAAACGGTGCTTAATGAGGCACCGTTTTTTGTTATCGAATGGTTTGCTGGGGTACGAGAGAATGGTAAGCCGTAACCAATTTTTTGGTTCTGGTATGCTGAGGCCAGCGAAAGATTGTTTCCGTTTTGCCCTCTTCAACAATTTGCCCTTTTTCCATCACAATCACTTTGTCTGCGATGTGACGCACAATTCCTAAGTTGTGACTAATAAAGATAAAGGCTAACCCAAGTTCTTGCTGTAAAGCCAATATTAAGTTCACGGTTTGTGAGCGTATGGAAGGATCTAACGCAGCAAAAGGCTCATCTGCCACAAGTACTTTAGGTTTAAGCATTATTGCTCGTGCTAACGCAATGCGTTGTTGTTGACCGTCTGAAAGCATATTCCTATAGAAGTAATAGTGCTCCCGTAACAAGCCCACTTTAACCAGAGTATCTTCTATCACTTCTTTACGCTCAGAGGCATCTAGCTGAGTATTCAAACGCAAAGGCTCATCAAGAATGCGTCCAACGGGCACCGATGGATTCATGGTTTCACTACTATGTTGTAGAATCATGCGAATGTCATGAGTGCGCTTGCGTTGACCATCTTTAGATTTATATTTGGCTAAATACTTGTGTTCATTAATTTCTATTTCACCCTCGTCGGCACGAACGGCGCCCACAAGCAGCTTTGCCAATAGTGATTTACCAGAGCGGTTTTCGCCAATAATAGCCACGGTTTCTCCCCGTTTAACGGTAAGCTCAATGGGGCCCAATTTAAAAACTTCAGGGCGCTTTAACCAACGCTTTTTTTCATTGTGCAAAAAGGTTAATTGCTTAACGTGCATTACGTCGGTCATAGCTTCTCCATATGTAGCGGAAAGTGGCAACTATAACTGTGGTCGTGAATTTTGCGTACTACAGGCGTTTGAACGCATGCGCGCTGAGCTCTCGGGCATCTTGGTCCAAGTCGACAGCCAATGGGTAAATGTTGCAAAGTAGGAATTGATCCAGCAATAGTCGGCAGGTGAGACTTAGGAGGTAAATCTTTCCTAAAGCTCGGTGCGCTGTCTAGCAAAGCCTTTGTATACGGGTGCAGCGGACGCTTTTTAATATGCTTCATTCTGCCAGATTCAACGGTTTGTCCAGCATAAAGCACCGTCATGGTATGCGACATACTGGCAATGGCAAGCAGGTCGTGACTCACAAACAAAATAGATAAAGAACGGGTTTGGTTTAGTCGAGTAAAGAGCTTTAGAATTTGTGTTTTGGTTGTAGGCTCCATTCCTCGTGTGGGATCGTCTGCAATAAGAAGTGTAGGTTGAGACACAAGCGCCATGGCAATCATAAACTTTTGACCAATGTCTGCGGGTATTTGATGGGGATAGGCACTTAAATAATGCTTATGGTGCTTAATTCCTACTTTATGAACGGTACTGATGGCAATTTTTTTACGATGCTGAGCTCGCTGCCAAAACCAGTTTCCCTGCACAAACTCACTGGGAATACTCTCTTCTAGTTGCTCTCCTAGTGTGGCAGAGGGGTCCAAACTCGCTTGAGGATTTTGGAAAACCACCGCTATCTCACGACGCATAACTTCCCGACGCTGCTGAGCCGACATGCCCAGTAAGTTATCACCATTCCAGCTCATTCTATCTGCAGTAAGTGTCCACTCCGTGGGAAGAGCTCCGCAAATTGCCGCCACAATTAAACTCTTACCAGAGCCTGATTCTCCAACCAACGCGCGAATTTCGCCGCTGCTTACAGACAGGTTGACCTTATCTAATGCCTTAATAGTGCCCTCACTGCTATGCATCTCTAGCGTCAGGTTTTTAATATCTAACATTGGCATTTTAGTGATTAACCCTTTTTCTTAAGGCAGAACGGAGTCCGTCGCCTACTACATTTATAGAAAGCACGAGAAGAAAAATCGTCATTCCGGGTAGAGCAACATTCCATGGAGCTAAGTAGGTTACATCCAGACCATCAGATAAAATGGCACCTAATTCAGGTAGCGGAGATTGTGCGCCTAAATTTAAAAAGCCAAGAGCCGCTATATCGATTACTGCTATTGATAGCGCAATAGTGCCTTGAACTACTAGCATTTCAGTCATATTGGGTAATATTGAGTAAGTGAACAATTGCCACTTGTTTGCACCATCAAGCTTGGATGCCACAATATAGTCTTTTTTCATTTCACTGCGCACAAGGCTGCGGGTATGATGAACAAACTGAGGAATGAGAGCCAACGTAATTGCCCACATACTATTGACTAGCCCAGTGCCGAATATAGCAACGATGATAATAGCAATGAGTAATGTTGGAATTGCCATAAGCGCATCGGGAAAGTGATTGGCAATACTTGAACGCACACCGCGAAGCATGCCTGCAAAAGCGCCAAGGCTTACGCCAATTAGCATAGCGAGTACCACCGTAATAAAGGCGGAGCCCAAGGTGATACGACACCCATAAATAACTCGAGTAAATAAATCTCTTCCCAGCGAATCGGTGCCGAAGAGATGAGATATGGAGCCATTACCCATCCAACTAGGCGGTACTAAAAGGCCGTCTATGTTTTGTTCATTGGCACCGTATGGCGTAAGAAGCGGTGCGAAAATAGCAAAAATCACAAATATGGCAAGCAGCACAGCGCCGGCCATGGCAATGTGGCTGGCTCTGAACGCTCGCCATGTACGTTGCCAAGGAGAGGGGTGAAACTCTTCTTCGTACAAACTAAATTGCGGCATGCTCGTACTTCTCTCTGCTTGGATCTATAAGTCTGTTGAACATATCAACTGTAATGGTGAGCATAATCACCAGCGAGGATACCGCCAGCATTCCCACGCGAAGAGCCGGATAATCCCGTTGATAAATAGCCTGAATGAGCCAGTTGCCAATACCAGGCCATGAGAAAAGAGTTTCCACAATCATAGTATTAGTGATAAGCGTGGTTATTTGAATCGCCATTAGCGGCAATATGGGAAGCAGCGCGTTTCTGAGTATGTGCCTAAAAAAAATCTGGCTCCCAGACAATCCCCTAGACATTGCGGCGGCGATGTAAGGCTGGTTTTTTGCGTCAATCACCGAGCGTCTCGTGATTCGCACTATCGATGCTGTAGATATAGCACCAATGGCAATAGTAGGAAGTGTGAGATGAGACATAGCATCTTTAAATGCTAATCGCTTGTTCTCCAAATCTGAGAGTAAAATGTCTATTAATATAAACCCACTCACGGGCTCAACATCAAATAACAAGCTTATTCTGCCTGAAAGCGGTGCCTTATCTAACTGAAGACTGAAAACGAGTATGAGTAATAATGCAAACCAAAATACCGGAAAAGAGTAAGTTGTAATGCTGGTGGTGTTAATGATGTAGTCGGAGGAAGAGTAGCAACGCATGCCAGCATAGTATCCAAGCGGAATACCAATAACCAGTGCCATCAACATGGAGTAAGTGGCTAACTCAATAGTAGCCGGCATGGCAATTCCAATTTCTTCGCGCAGTGGTATGCCGGAAGTAAAGCTGTAACCCCACTCGCCACTAAACAAGTCTCCCATGTAATAGAAAAACTGAACTAAGTAAGACCGATCTAGGCGAAATTGCTTTTCCAAAGCGGCTCTTTGTTCGTCGTTAGCCGGCACAATACCAGTGAGATTTGCCAGGACATCACCGGGAAATAGATACGCGAGCGAAAACGACATCACCGCCAACACCAGAAGGGTTAGCACAAAAAGAATGCTGTAGCGAGCTAGGATCCGAATCACAGTACTTTTTCTACTCCACCAAAACGAACGCCGCCAAAGGGGTTGATGGTCATCCCTTTCACCTCATTTCTGTATGCTTGATAGCGATAAGCGTGTGCAATTGGAACAAGCGGAAGGCGTTCAAACATGAGTCTATTTACTTGATGATAAATGGCTCTACGCTTGTCGAGATCTTCTGTTTTTAACGCTTCATTAATTAGCCTATCATAATCTTTGTCGCACCACATGGCTCGGTTTGTGCCAGAGGGGATAGCGCCACAACTCAGTAGCGGGCGATAAAAGTTATCCGGATCGCCGTTATCTGCAGACCAGCCAATTAATACTGAATCGTGCAATCCTTCCTGCAGGTGTCGCCTAAACGTTTTCCAATCATAAGTCACAATGTTGGCTTCTACGCCCACTTCTCGCAGATAACGTTGAATCAGTTCAGCCATTTTCATCGCGTTAGGGTTGTATGCGCGTTCTACCGGCATTGCCCAAATTGTCATTGAGAAGCCCGGCTCAATTCCCGCTTCGGCGAGCAGTCTTCTCGCTAAAACAGGGTTGTATGCTGTATCGTCAGCGTCGTTTTGATACGCCCAACTAGCCGCCGGTAGAAGACTCTTAGCTCGGGAAGCACTGTCGAAATATACCGCTTCAAGAAGCGTGTTTTTGTCAATTGCAATGGCTAAGGCACGTCTTACATTTGGGTTGTCAAAAGGAGCCCGTTGAGTGTTAAAAGCCCAAAAACCAATGTTCAGGCCAGGCTTTTCAGCAAGGGTTAAGTCTTCTCTATTTCTTATAACTTCAAGCTCGGTTTGCGCAGGAAAAGCGGTAGCGTCACACTCTCCAGTCATCAGCTTTGCCAGCCTTAGAGAGCTTCGGGGCGTAATATCAAAAATAAGTTGTTTTACACTAGTGTCGGCATTGGCTACGCCAAGCTCCTCATTGTTATCTTTAGTATTGTCCTCGGTGTTCCCTTCCATACCTTCATCAATATTTTCAGTAAGGCCATTTGCGCTAGCATTAATATCTCGGCGCCAATAATTTTCATGATGAAGGTATTTGATATAGCTATCTTTTCGAAAGCTTTCGAATTTATACGGGCCGGTTCCAACAGGCAATTGATCAATCTGGCTTGGGTTGCCTTCTTTAAAAAGTTGAGAGCCGTACTCCTGAGACAAAATCACAGAAAAATCAGTAGCCAAGTTAGCTAAGAACGAACTGTCTCTGCGTTTCAACGTAATTTCTACGCGATAGCCATTTACTCTCTCTACATTAGCTATGTTGTCGGCTAATCCTAAGCTTTCAAAATAGGGATAGCTTCCATTCGAAACGTTGTGAAATGGATGGGTGGGCAATCGCCACCGATTAATGCTGAAGAGCACGTCGCTGGCGTTAAAGTTACGAGAAGGGGTGAAGTAATCGGTATTGTGAAACTCAACATCTCTACGTAATTGAAAGGCATAAGTTAAACCGTCGTCTGACACCAGCCAACTGCTAGCGAGGCTAGGAACAATACGGCCAGAGTCTGGATCGAAGTCGAGTAATCTGTCGTAAAGTTGATGCGATGTCGCATCAGATGTTGTGCTTGATGTGTCAAGCTGCGGGTTAAATGTAACTGGGTTACTCTCAGAGCAGTAAACCACACCAGTACTGTAAAAGGGTTGCTTGTTTTGCTTTGCGCAAGACACCACGCACACTGCCGTTAAGGCACATACTGCAACGCGTTTTAACATACTGGCTAACATCAATTAATCCTCACTGGTTTGTGCAGATGAGTCTAAGAGATTGTACTTTTTCAAGTAACCTCTTAGCTGATGATACGTTAGGCTCAGTTTTTCTGCTGTCTTTTTCTGATTAAACTGACTGTCTGAGAGAGCTTGTTTGATAATATCAATTTCAAATTGCTGTGAACGTTCTTTAAGATCGATGGGGTAATCTGTGAGCAGTGAATTTTTGTTAGAGGAAACCTCCTGAACCGTGTCTGCCACGTTAGCAGGTGCTGCCTCAGGCTTAGGGGCTTCTTTGGTGGCACCGCTTGTTACTCTATCCTGAGTGCGAACTCTTCCCTTTGGTCTAAATGCCGACTCGAATGGATCTAAAACAATCTCATGTACCGGAAGATGCGGATTATTCGTTCTGTAAACAGCACGCTCCACTACATTTTTTAATTCGCGAATGTTACCCGGCCATTCGTATTCGAGTAATGTGCGCTTGGCCTTTTCAGTAAAACCACTGAAAAGCTCCATTTCCATTTCTCTGGCCATATTAATGGCAAAGTTTTCAGCTAACATCATTATATCTTCTCTTCGTTCGCGAAGAGGAGGAATGGTAATAACGTCAAAAGCAAGACGGTCGAGTAGGTCCGCTCTAAACTCACCGGCATCGGCTAAGGCGGGTAAATCTTCATTGGTAGCAGCTATCAAGCGTACGTCAGTTTTTACCGACTTACTCCCTCCAACACGTTCAAACTCACCGTATTCCACCACGCGCAACAGCTTTTCTTGAATTAGCCCTGAAGTGTTTGCAAGTTCATCAAGAAAAAGTGTGCCGTTATGCGCAACTTCGAACCTACCTTCTCGCCGCTTAGCTGCTCCCGTAAAAGCTCCAGCCTCGTAACCAAATAACTCGCTTTCTAGTAAGCTTTCGTTTAATGCTGCACAATTCAGCTTTACGTAATTCTGATCCCAGCGCTTCGATAAAAAGTGCAGGCGTGCTGCAATTAACTCTTTACCTGTACCGCGTTCGCCAATAACTAACACCGGCTTGTCTAGTGGGGCAATTTGTGAAATTTGCTCTAATACTTCTAAGAAACTATTTGCTTGTCCTAGCAAATTGTCTTGCTGGCGATACCTACTCATTAAATCTCTCATTAGTTAGTCATTTCGACTAACAAATAGTGTAGAACAAAAAAAATTGATAAACGAGTATTATTTGAAATTAAAAAAAGGCTGAAATTTTAGGCGCTTACAGGTTTGGTAAGGTTGGCAAGCATATTGAATAAACATACCAACAAGTATTTTGAAAAGCGACATACACAAGAAGGGTAAGTTTCAATACAAAATAATCAGTATCAGTGGTCCACTAAGACTTTCACGTATCAATAGTGTACTAAAACAGGCTCAGTCATATTTTCTCAAGATTACATGATGACCAGATTTCTATTAAGAGGTAATTATTATGGGTATCTTCTCGCGTTTTACAGACATTGTGAACTCAAATATCAATTCGCTTTTAGACAAAGCGGAAGATCCGGAAAAGATGGTAAGACTTATCATTCAGGAAATGGAAGACACGCTGGTTGAAGTGCGCTCTGCCTCAGCAAAGACCCTTGCTAACAAGAAAGAAATTGTTAGTCAGATTTCTAAATATGAGAGCGATGCCGCAGACTGGCAGTCAAAAGCAGAGCTTGCATTAAGCAAAGACAGAGACGATTTAGCAAGAGCAGCGCTGCAAGAAAAGAAAAAGTCTGCAGACGCAGCAGAAACGTTATCAAACGAACTCGCTAATGTTGAGGCGCAAATTAGCAAGCTACAGGACGAGATAGGTCAGCTTCAAGAAAAGCTTGCCGATGCGAAAAGCCGTCAAAAAACCATTATTATGCGTCAAAAGACAGCGAGTTCGCGTCTTGAGGTTAAGAAAACTCTCGATAGCAGCAAGGTCGATAACGCAATGGGGCGCTTTGAGCAGTATGAGCGTAAAATTGACGATTTAGAGTCGCAAGTAGATGCCTATGACTTGGGCAGAAAATCGTTAAACGATGAGTTTGCTGAACTGGAAGCTGGTGACAAGGTTGATGATGAGCTTGCTGCGCTTAAAGCAAAAATGAAAAGCGCCAATAAAAATACTGAAAAATCTGAATAAATAATAAGAACTTGCGTCCAGCTTCGCGACTAAGCGAAGCTGGTAAATCAGAGACTGTTGGAGAATTCGAGATGGAAGAAGGAATGATTGCGATATTAGTAATGCCTTTAGTCGTGTTTACTATTTTTGTCGCCCCAATTTGGTTAATTTTGCACTATCGAAGTAAAAAACAAGTGAATCAGGGTCTAAGTTCTGAAGAGTATGCAGAGTTAAGTGCGCTGGCTGACAAAGCTGAGAAAATGAGTGAACGTATCGAGACTCTTGAATCTATTCTCGATAGTGAGGCTCCAGAGTGGAGGAATAGAGCATGAGAAATGGAAAGCAGCTCTATCGCAATTCAGACAACGCAAAAATAGCCGGAGTATGCTCAGGTATTGCTGAATACTTTGGATTAGAAACATGGCTTGTAAGGATCCTCGTTGTCACCGGTTTCTTTTTATTAGCCGGTCCGTTCATCTTTGTTGCGTACATAGCCGCTTGGTTTATCTTGGATAAAAAACCTAAACACCTAGAGGGCAGCAAAGCCGCCCCACAGGAGTTTTCAAAGGGCAAGGGCTGGGTAAACCCCGCGAGTAGCCAAACAAAAGAAGCAAAAGTGGAAGTGAAAACCAAGGTTTGGCAAGCCGGTGAGCCGCCGAGGCAAGCATTTCATGACATAAAAAAACGTTTTGAAAAAACCGAAGTTCGGTTACGTAAAATAGAAACCTATGTCACCTCAAAAGAATACCAGTTAAACAGAGAAATTAGCAGGCTATAACTTTAGCTCATAGTAACAAGAAGCCGCCTCAATGTAGGTGGCTTTTTTGTTTTTAATCAGCCCTTTATGGCTTTATGTAAAAACATTGTTACAGTGTTTCGAGCAGCTCAATATAGTGGAATGCTTTTCGGAAGATTCTTTTTGGTTAGACTAACCATCAAGTTAATCAGCAATTTATTGGTTTAGAAGTTATGCCAAAAACAACGCAATATGCATCGCGAGAATCTGACGATAAAGGTCATATAGCCTGGTCGCAAGAAGAAAATCAGATATGGTCTGAGCTTTACGCACGGCAAATTCCGTTAGTGAAAGAGCGAGCGTGCGATGAATATATAGACGGTTTGAACCTGCTGAATTTGAGTGAGAATAGCATTCCTCAATTGCCGGATATTAACAAAGTGCTCAAAGAGAAAACCGGTTGGCAAACTGCTGAAGTGCCCGCGTTAATTCCTTTTGGAGAATTTTTCCGCCTACTGGCGAACAAGCAATTTCCAGTAGCTACCTTTATCCGCTCAAGAGAAGAGTTTGATTATCTTCAAGAGCCCGATATTTTCCATGAGGTTTTTGGTCATTGTCCATTACTGACAAACCCTGCTTTTGCGCACTTTACCCATACCTACGGAAAGCTTGGCCTTGCTGCGAGTAAGGAAGACAGGATTTATCTTGCACGCCTGTACTGGTTTACCGTCGAGTTTGGTTTAGTGAAAGCAAAGGACGAGTTAAAAATTTATGGTGGCGGTATATTGTCGTCCCCGGGTGAGACCATTTATGCGCTAGATAGTGATGTGCCTGTGAGAAAGCCTCTATTGGCACTGGATGCGCTAAGAACGCCTTACCGAATAGATATCATGCAGCCCCTGTATTATATACTTCCAGAGTTTGATCATCTTTTTGAGCTGGCAGAGATGGACATTATGGCGCTTGTTGGTAAA
Source organism: Alteromonas sp. MB-3u-76 (assembly GCF_002831605.1). Taxonomy (NCBI): domain Bacteria; kingdom Pseudomonadati; phylum Pseudomonadota; class Gammaproteobacteria; order Alteromonadales; family Alteromonadaceae; genus Alteromonas; species Alteromonas sp. MB-3u-76. The sequence goes on from NZ_CP025115.1 coordinate 1,190,662, forward strand.
GCTAAATCGCTAGGTTTGTTCGAACCCTTGTTCGAGCCGAAAGAGAAAAAAGCAGGTTAATTTTAGGTGCTAGAAACTGCCCAAAACATTAATAGTCCTGGGTGTATATTAACCGAAAGTGTCTAAATCGCTTCAAACTTATTAAAGAAAGGGAGACAGAATATGTCTCCCTTTTTTAGTGGTAGTATTTTTCCTACTGTCCCGTTTTTTAATTTTTAGTAACAATTATCTTGTTATCTTTTTGTAAAAGTATGATATCTTGTACATATATCTTTACAAATAAATAATTTACCCTATGCGACTAGAAATCAGCTGTCAGGACCGTCTTGGTATTGCTCAAGACGTACTGGATATTCTCGTAAACAAAGAAATAGACTTACGCGGAATCGAAATAGATCCGGTAGGAAAAATCTTTCTTAATTTCCCAAACATTGAATTTGAAGATTTTCAACATCTCATGCCCCAAATTCGTAGAATTGACGGTATCGACGATGTCAAAACCACGTTATTTATGCCCGGCGAGCGTGAAAAAAATCAACTGTCGGCCATACTTCGCACATTGCCAGACCCAGTATTTTCTGTAGATGCAAAAGGCCATATTCTTCTTTGCAATGAAGCGGTGAGTGCTGGATTAGAGCTTCCCTCAGAAACAATAATCGGCATGGAGATAAGTGAAGTTGTCAAAGGTTTTAACTTTACGAAGTGGATGGACGGCAAAGCGCCCGGCCCGCAATCGTCAAAAGTAAAATTTATTCAACAAGATTATCTTGCAGATATGTTGCCCATTACTGTAGCTGATGGCGAGCAGAAAAGTATCATGGCGGGAGCCGTGGTTATTTTGAAATCTGAAATGCGGCTAGGCCAGCAGTTTACTGCTTTTCACCAGTCTCCCACAGACAGTTTTGACAGGTTTGTCACTCAGTCATCTTTTATGAAGCGCGCTGTTCACGAAGCAAAACGCGTGGCTGATTTAGACGCGCCCATTTTGATTTTTGGTGAAACCGGTACAGGTAAAGAGATGATAGCGCGGGCTTGCCATCAGTCGAGTCGGCGCAGTGAAGGCGCTTTCCTTGCTTTAAACTGTGCGTCTTTACCAGACAGCGTAGCGGAAACCGAACTATTTGGATGTGCCGCTGGCACTTACAATCAGTCAAGCGGTAAAGTGGGTCTGCTTGAGCAGGCCAAGGGGGGAACACTACTACTAGACGAAATTGCAGACATGTCTTCCCAGCTTCAAGCTAAATTGCTTAGGGTGCTAGAAGACGGCGAGTTCAGAAGAGTAGGGGATGCACAGCCGGTTTCTGTGGACGTACGTTTTATTTGCACAACCTGTCGAGATTTAGGTCAGCTAGTAGAAGAGGGGCGATTTAGAAAAGAGCTTTACTATCGCCTTAACGTGTTAAGCCTTGTTATGCCGTCGCTGAAAGATAGAAGGCAGGATATTGTGCCGTTAGCCGAGTCATTTATTTTGCAGCACAGTACCAAGCTAGGGCGCAGACCTGCGAAATTAAGTAAGTCTTGTGTCGACTTCTTACAGCAATATCCATGGCCTGGAAATGTAAGGCAGCTACAAAATGCGCTTTATCGCGCTCTGTCGCTTCTTGATGGGAAAGAAATTACCAAAGAAGATATTCAGTTGCCTAGTTGTGCTCCTAGTGTTACGTATATTGATGAGAACTTTGAAGGGACACTTGACGAAGAGGTGAAAAAATTTGAAAAAGACCTCCTCAAGCGTCTTTACCCTTTTTACCCAAGTACTCGCCAACTGGCAAAAAAGCTGGGGTTAAGTCACACGGCCATAGCAAACAAGTTACGAGAATACGGCATAAATAAAGCGACGGTAAAACTCTAGGCTTCACTATAATACGCTGTTAATTTGTTTTTTTTAGCTAAGTGATTATTACCGATATAGACGTGTTGTGTTTGGTTTACAACACGTCTACGGCAAGCTAGCTTAGGTGTTTACCTGCCATTTTCATAATCTACGCGTACACCCTTTCTTACACCCACGATAAACTTGTGCCTCTACTTACTTCTCTTTCACCCGCATGTAATGGCATAAATGTAATTATTGTTAACATACCAATTGTTTATCGAGGAAAAATAATGAAATTTGCAACGTATAAAAACGAAAGCCGAGATGGAATCTTGATGTTGGTATCACGAGATTTAGCAAGGGCCTGCGAAGTTAGCGACATTGCACCTACAATGCAACATGCACTCGATAATTGGCAAGAGGTTGCTCCGCAACTGCAAAGCCGCTACGAGCAACTAAACGACAATGTTGGCGAGAGTGTTTCTTTCGACACGAGCCGATGTGAGTCTCCACTACCCAGAGCATACCAATGGGCAGACGGCAGCGCCTATGTTAATCATGTTGAATTGGTGAGAAAAGCTCGCGGTGCTGAAATGCCAGAAAGCTTTTGGACCGATCCTCTGATGTATCAAGGCGGTTCAGATGACTTCATTGGCCCTAATGACGATATCATTTTGCCCAGTGACGAGTGGGGAATCGACTTTGAAGGTGAGGTGGCCGTTGTTACTGATGATGTACCAATGGCGTGTACACCTGAGCAGGGCGCCGAGCGCATCCGTTTAATCATGTTAGTAAACGACGTGTCTCTTCGTGGACTTATTCCAGGCGAGTTAGCGAAAGGATTTGGCTTTTTTCAATCTAAACCTGCTTCTAGCTTCTCCCCGGTAGCCGTGACACCAGATGAATTAGGTGATGCTTGGCAAGACCGTAAAGTGCATTTACCGCTGCGTTCTATTTATAACGGCGAGTTGTTTGGCAAGCCTGAAGCTGGCCAAGACATGACGTTTAACTTCGGTCAGCTCGTTTCCCATGCAGCTAAAAGTCGCAATTTAGGTGCCGGTGCAATTATCGGTTCAGGAACGGTGTCGAACAAACAGGGAACAGAACATGGTTCAGCTATCTCGGAAGGCGGCGTAGGTTATTCCTGCATTGCTGAGGTGAGAATGATTGAGACAATTCGAGACGGCAAACCGTCAACCCCATTTATGCAGTTTGGCGACCGCATTCGCATGGAAATGCTCGACAAAGATGGCGTTAGCATTTTTGGTGCAATCGAACAGCAAGTTAAGCCGTTGCGCTAAAATTTGATGCTATTTTCAACCCTATTTAATGTATGGGAGCAACAGTGAGATGAGTATTAAACTGTATGGCTATTGGCGCTCTACGGCAACGTATAGAGTTCGAATCGCACTTAATTTGAAAGGCGTAGAGTACGAATATGTGCCGGTTCATTTAGTGGCTAACGGCGGTGAGCAGCACAGTATGGATTATGCGCGCCTGAACCCCGCTGAACTTGTGCCTACGCTGGTCGATGAAGACGAAGATATCATTTTAAACCAATCGCTTTCTATCATTGAGTATTTAGACGAGCGGTTTGACAGTGAGCATCAACTCATACCAGAGCACAAAAATGAGCGAGCACGAGTTCGTGCCCTCGCGCAAGATATTGCCTGCGACATCCAGCCTGTAGGTAATTTACGTGTGTTAAACGCACTTAAAGGAAGCTTTGATGCAAGCCAAGACGATGTGGCAACGTGGGCGGCCCACTGGATCACATTAGGCTTTGATGCAATTGAAAAGCGACTTCAAACCCAAGCAGGGAAGTACTGCTTCGATTTCAACGTTACTATGGCTGATATTTGCCTAGTGCCGCAAGTTTACAATGCAAAGCGTTTTAATGTTGATATGAACCACTATCCGCTTATCAGCAAGATTGCAGATAATTGCAACGAATTAGATGCGTTTGAAAAGGCTCGACCAGAAAACCAAGTGGATGCTACGTGAACGTTGTTGTCGAAGTGAAGTAAAAAGAAGCGTGTTTAAAAGCAAATAGTCAAAACGACATTCAATTTTAAGGGGCCTACGATTATGTGGCCCCTTCTTTATTTGAATATCTACTGACGCTTAATCGGCAGTTCTGTCGTGTTCTTCACCTGTTTAAGCGCGAACGTGGAGCTTAAATGATCAACCAAAGGTAAGTGAGTCAATTTGGTTTTTAGTAAAAATTCATACTCTTCAATGCTCTCAACAATGACTTTCAGCAAATAATCCTTCTCTCCGCTGGTCGTATGGCATTCGACAATTTCATCGATGTTTTGTACCGCAGTTTCAAAGTCTGTCAGCGAGTCGCCATCGTGATTTTTTAGTGTGACGTAGATAAAAACCGACACGCCTAAATTTAACTTTTTACTGTTGAGTAAGGTGACTTTACCTAAAATGATACCGTCGGCTTCCATCCGTTTTACGCGGCGCCAACACGGTGTGTGAGAAAGTCCTACTTGTTGACTTAAATCAGCCATAGAAACTGTGGCATCTTGCTGTAGGACGCGCAAAATTTCACGGTCAAACTTATCTAATTTCATAACAGCTATTTCCATCATTCTTATGATAGCTATTATATAGTAAAAAAAATTATAGGATAGCTGTCCTAGTAAAATAGTATTCATTTCCTTTGTCTTTCGGTTTACAAAAACCATGTAAGAAACTCGCAACGCTTGTCCTCAGAGTCTTCGGCTAGACTAGAGCGAATAATCGGCAAATAAAAAATAGGGAATGTATGTCAGTCTTCGACCACTCAGAATTCGATAATCATGAGCACGTGGCTTTCTATCACGATGAGAAAGCGGGGCTTAGTGCAATAATTGCTATTCATAATACTAACCTTGGACCAGCGCTTGGCGGGTGCCGTATGTGGCCGTATGTAAATAGTAGCGAAGCGCTGACTGATGTGTTGCGATTATCAAAGGGCATGACATACAAGGCAGCACTGGCAAATCTTGAACTGGGTGGTGGTAAGTCAGTGATTATTGGCGACCCTAGAAAAGCCAAAACACCCGAAATGATGCGAGCAATGGGTAAGTTTGTTGATTCGTTAGGCGGCAAATACTTTACTGCGGAAGACTCGGGTATTGCGGTAACCGATTTGCAAATCATGGCAGAAGAATCTGACTATATCGCTGGTGTTAGCGCAAAGTATCACTACGCTGGAGAAGAGGCGAATGGCAATCCAGCACCATCGACGGCATACGGCGTTTTTGTTGGGCTTAAAGCGTCAGTAGAGTTCGGTTTAAAGCGCAGCTTAGATGGTGTATCTGTTGCTATTCAAGGAATGGGACACGTTGGCTACAGACTAGCCAAGCACCTTTACGAGGAAGGCGCGAAACTTTACGTTGCTGACATCTTCCCTGAAGGTCTAGAAAAAGCCGAAAAAGAGCTAGGTGCTACAGTAATTGCCCCAGAAGACATACTAAGCCTTGATGTAGATGTACTTGCACCTTGCGCATTAGGGGCGGCGATAAACGACCAGACGTTGCCAGATATCAAAGCGAAAGTCATTGCAGGCGCGGCAAATAATCAGCTAGCCAGAGAAGAGATGGGTGAGCTGCTAAGCCAGCGAGGCATTCTGTATGCGCCTGATTATGTTATTAACGCTGGTGGCGTTATTGATATTTTCCATCAGCGCATGGAATCTAGCTCGAATGAAGCATTGCGTGCACACATTGAACAAATTGGCGACACGCTTAAAGAAATATATGTTCGCGCCGAAAAAGAAAATACAGCCACCAATCGAATTGCAAATGTAATAGCGGAAGAGAGATTTTCTAATAAGGCTTGAAACTTAGCATTCAAATAGTCATAATGCGCCCCGCAATTAGGAGGGCGCAAGCGACTCGTTAATTGCAGTTTTCTATGGTGGGCTTTTGGTCCTCCCGCAATGATACTCTGTGAACTCGGTCAGGCCTGGAAGGGAGCAGCCGCAGCAGACGACTCATGTGCCGGGATGTGGCTGGAGGCCTGCCACCCAAACTCCTCTCATAATTACAACTAGTCTGCTTGTTCTTCTTTTTGTGATTCGCTTCTTTCAGCGTCATGTTCGGCATCATTCAAAAACCGCAGCGCTTTGCTTATGGCATACTCCACGTTCATTTCCATTTGTTTCCGTTCGCTCTGAGGCAGGTAAAATGCCATGTCTACTTCAAACCTAATATAGCGGGGTGGCACTTGATTCAGTGCCAAACAGCACAAGTCTGCAAGATAGTCTGCCGACTTTGATTTATCCAATCCTAACTTTGCTATTCGCTCCAAAACCAAATGTTCGTAATAGTTATGAATATCATCATCAAGTTTCATTAAATTTACCTCTCATCCGTTGGGTAACCGCCACTCGTTGCGGTTCAGCAAAAAATTTGATAGCGCGCTTGAATGTATGCATATCGCTCAAATTGCACACTTTTTTCTACAGTCGTTTACGTTACTCAATAGACAGTGCCCTGTCACTATTAAGGTATAGCTTGTATTCTATATAAGTCGAATACGCCACAATGAAAAATAAATAAAGGGAAAATTTAATAGAAAGAAAAGCAAAAGTAAGTGGCAAGGTTTATATAAAACGGCTTCGCGTATATCAGTACCCAGACAGAGACAAACATTATGAAAAAGAATATAGAGCCCTGCTATTACGGTGACTACTTACAGTTAGACAAAATCCTCGGCGCACAAAAACTTCAAAGTGAAAAGTATTCAGATGCAGCGCACGAGGAAATGCTATTTATTATTGTGCATCAAGTTTATGAGTTGTGGTTTAAACAAATTCTACACGAGCTAAACGCCACAATTGATACGTTCAATCAAGAGGTAGTGAAAGACCAGCAGCTCACTCAGGTTGTGCATCGCCTGCAGCGAGTGATTACCATTCAGCGATTAATGAATGATCAAATTGCGGTAATGGAAACCATGACGCCGCAGCAGTTTCTTTCATTTAGAGATTATTTGGTGCCTGCCTCTGGTTTCCAAAGCATTCAATTCAAGCGGTTGGAAATTTCGCTTGGGTTAAAGCGAGAGTTTCGCGTCGATTTTGATAAGCAGAGTTTTTATAGTCGCCTAACAGATGATGACAGAGCATTGCTTGAAGGCTTAGAGAAAAAGCCTAGCCTATTCGATTTGGTCGATAAATGGCTATCAAGAATGCCATTACTAAAAACCGATGATTTCGACTTTTGGGAGTATTATAAAAAAGCCACCGCAGAAATGCTTACCGATGACCACGACACAATATCTACAAACGACACTCTCTCAACTGCAGATAAGCGTCAAGAGCTGAAAGATTGGCAGTCTACCACAGAAAACTTTGATGCACTGTTCGACCATGAAAAGTTCGAAAAGCTGCGCAAAGAAGACAAGTTTAGGCTTAGCCACGAAGCCTTATTGTCAGCCTTATTTATAAAGCAATATTCTGAAGAGCCAGTATTCAATCTACCTTTTCAACTTATTACAGCATTAACTGAAATTGATGAACAGTTAACCATCTGGCGTTATCGGCACGCCATGATGGTACAACGAATGCTGGGTACCAAAATTGGTACCGGTGGGTCTTCTGGCCATCATTATTTAAAACGTACTACTGAGTCTAATCGCATATTTCTCGATTTTTTTAATATGGCTACTTTTTTGTTGCCAAAATCGGCCTTACCCGAGTTACCGAATGCCATAAAACGAAAGCTTGGATTTTATTTAAATTCGATAAGCTAAGACTCAAGCGTCGACTTTTTTGACTGTAAAAAGCTTTTTCTCGTTTTCGATAACGCTGCTGCATGGCTACTTTTTATACTTTAGTGTAAAAAGTAGCCATGCATTAAGAAAAATGTAATAAAAGTATGTTTTGTACGCAAGGCTTTACAATTCGTGACTTTATTCAAAAAAAAATTGAACTTTTCAGCAAACAATTGTACCACTGCGTATTGACCCCCAGTCGTTTTTTGTATTCTATAGAAGCTGGGCGAAAGCCTTACAAAAATATTCGCAAAAGCGAAAAAAAACACACAGACAAAAATACTAGGTCCAGGGAGACTTACATGTTTAAAAATTCTAAGTTGGCTACGTCAGTCAAGTTAGCTTGCGTATTTGGTTCTGCACTCGCAGTATCAGCAAGTAATCTTGCATTGGCACAAGAAACAACGAACGACGACGCAACTGCTGATGAAGCAGTTGAAAAAATCACGGTCACAGGTTCTCGTATACGCCGCGTTGAGCTGAGCGAGAGTGCACCTGTATTCTCATTTGGTGAACAAGATTTAGATGTGCGTGGATTCACAAACGCCGCAGACCTACTTAATGCATCGCCATTGTTCGGTGGCTCACTAACTCCTGCTGGCGCTCAGGATGCTGAGAATGCTGGTCAAAACCAAGCAAACTTGTTTGACCTTGGAACCTCACGAACGCTTACACTAGTGAATGGTAAGCGTTTTGTAAGTTCTCAATCTGCTTCTCAGGGTGGCTCTCAGGTTGACATTAACGCCATACCAGTTGCGCTTATTGAACGTATTGAAGTGGTTCCACTAACCGGTGCTGCGACTTACGGTGCTGATGCAATCGCAGGTACCGTTAACGTAATCTTGAAAGATGATTATGAAGGCTTTGAGGTAACTGCGCAGTACGACGGTAACGAAGATGGCAATGCTAGAACATTCCAAATTAGCGCACTAGGTGGTGGTAATTTCGACGATGGTCGCGGTAATATAACTTTCGGTATTGAGTATACACGAAACAATGGTTTGCTTCTGTGCGACCAAGATTTTTTGTGTAACAACAATCCAGGTTTTGACTCTGCACAAAACGAGTTGCTTGATTTAGATGGAGATGGTTTGCCAGATGACTTCAATGGCGACGGTACGGTTGACGCAGCCGACAGACAATCTGTAAGTCTTGTTTATAATGAATTAAATCTACAGCTGTTTACACAGAATGGTGCTATCACTCCTGCCGGCGGTGGTTTTCTTCCGGCGTTTGGGTTGGGCTCTATGCCAGACGGAAACTTTTACGAGTTCAGCCAAAATGGGGACCTACAACAGTGCCAGCCAGGTACAGTACAAGCACGTAGCTTGATTACCCAAGGTGGCGAAGGCGTTTGTGGTTTAGATTTCTTCGACAGCGTGGCGCAAATTCGCTCTCCTACCTCACGTATGAACACATACGCGTCATTTAATTATGACCTTGCCGATAATGTGAGAATTAAAAACGATTTCATGTATGCGAACACAAAAGGAAGTGAATTGGTAAACCAAGGTGGTTTCCAAACCGGTTTCTTCGGCGGGACATCTGCTGCTATTAACATGAGTATCAACAACCCATTCCTATCTGAACAGGCGCGCTCGACGATAGTAAATACTGGGTACGGCGCAGACAGCTTTTCTGTTCACCGGTTTAACAATGATCTAGTGAGCCTTGGTGGCAACTCAAACGAAACACACGTTTGGCGTGCAAGCAGTATGTTAGAGGGCGAATTCGAAGCTTTAGACAGAGATTTCTACTGGGATGTGTCTGTAGTTCACGGCCGTTCAGATATTAATATCAGAACTACAGGTATTGTCGATGGTCGCTTCCTAAATGCAGTTGATGCACAGCGTGTCGACGACACTATGCTTGAACGAATTCGTGATGAACAGGGTCTAGACACACTAGATGATGCGTTGGCTGCTCTACAGGGAGCTCGCTCTCAGTTCACCGGTGGTTTCCAGCGTGGAGACATTATTTGTGGTGCCTATGCAGATTTAGCGGCAGGAACACTAGAAGGATTTAACTCACGTGCTTCTGGTTCGGGTCTTGTTGATGAGGACCTTCCGTTCCTAGATGGCTGTCAACCGCTTAACCTATTCGGGTCTCAAGCATCGCCTGAGGCACTAGACTTCATCACTGGTGGTTCGCAAATGTCTCAAGCGAGTAACTTGCAAACTGTTTACACGGCAAACATTGGTGGTACAGCGTTCGAACTTCCCGCAGGCCCACTAGATTTCGTAGTTGGTGTTGAGCGTCGTATAGAAAAGGGTGACTACGAGCCTGCAGTAGGCGGACGTGTTCCTATTACTCGTTCAACTATTGACCGTCCTGTAAGCGGTGGTTTCGACACTAATGAATATTATGTTGAGGTTGTTGCACCAATCGTATCTGAAGATATGGACATCCCCTTTGTTCAATATTTTGAATTAAGCGGTGCTTTCCGAAATCAAGAGTTCAATACAAATGCGCCTGCAGGTTTCCAAGACAGAACAACAGAAGAGGACGTTTACCAAGCCAGCATGAAGTGGCAGGTAATTGATGACCTCTCGTTCCGTGCTACCTATGCAACGGCGTTTAGGAACCCATCTATAAATGAATTGTTCCAGCCTAAGCAACAATCATTCATATCTGGAGATGACCCTTGTGATGCACGCTCTGTGGGCTTAGGTCCAAATCCAGCAGCACGAAAAGCCAACTGTGAATCACAAGGTATTGATACCGACACCTTTGTTTCAAGCATTCAAGACGGAACCATCCCAACAGGCTTGATTTCGGGTAACCCAGAACTAGGCGCTGAAACTAATAAATCCTACTCTTACGGTTTCGCTTACACGCCTGAGTTTGTAGAGGGCCTTCAGCTGAGTGTTGACTACTATAATCTAGAAATTGAAGATTTTATTGCTCAAGTTGATTTTGAAACGTTGGCGGCGACATGTTATGACTCCAATAACTTCCCGAATGAACCAGCTTGTAATACATTTGTACGTGGCGATGACTTCCAAGTTATTGAAGCTCGTAATCAGCCGGCGAACGTTGCACTTTCTACGTTTGAAGCGGTTTCTATCTCATTGTTCTATACTCATGATTTAGGCGAGTACGGTAACTTGAGTGTGAATTCATCGACGCAAAATAATATTACTAACGAATTCCAGGCAACTCCTGCCGCAGAAGTTACGGAAGATGTTGGTGACTTTGCCGACCCTGATTGGATTGGTACGGTTGATATCAACTGGTTGTACGAAGACTGGATCGTAAGTCATCGTATTCGTTGGCAGAACCCAGTTAAAATTGATGCGTTAGATCAGCGTCTATACGCGGATAGTTATACTGAGCTTGAAGATGGTACTTTCCAAGGTAACTTCACCAACGAGACTGATTGGCGTGCGATTCATGAGCTAAGTATCGGATATACTCTGGATTCATCGACAAATATACAGCTGAACATACTGAACCTTCTTGATCGCAAACCAGACGAAAATGGCGATATTGCATTTGCTGCAGGCCATTTTGGTATTGATGAGCGTTTAGGCCGTCGATTCAGCCTACGTGTTAACCATAAGTTTTAAGTAAAAAAGCTTAGTACTCTTCAGTAAACATATTGCTGAGTATAAAAAGTAAACAAAGCCGCCCTTTTTCGAAGGGCGGCTTTTTTGTTTGCCCAGCGAAGCTGGCAAACCCGTCAGGTTGAAAGAAACCTGAATCACCCTGACTGAGGGGAAGATAATCCGAATGGCAAGGGCGTTGTTGGCCAACGGCAGGGTCTCCGGGGGCCGGCCCGAAGCAAGCCATAGGAAGTTAGAGGTACACAACGCAAGTGAACCTGATTCGGCAAGACAGGAGGGTAAGCGTGCAAAATAGCGCGAAGCCCGATACTCAGTCAGTCCTGTTTTGTGTTTGAGGGTGGAATTTCTAACAGGGAGCCATAACGTGGTTACCAGCACAGTAACTGGGGAAGCCTGGCATTAGATCCAATCAAATGGTTGGACGTATCGTTCAAGGAGTGATCCAAGAATGTTGCGAGTGTGAGGTGGCATAACGTGGTTACCAGATAGAACCCGTAGTAGTGAGTAAGGCTAGGCCGATGAAAGCCAGTAATGGTGTGGAGGGTAAAACCAAGCCGACTATCAGCATTGTGTTTGATAGGATCTATTTTAGCCAAAAGCTTAAATGGATTGCGAAGGGGGGAAGCAGACTTTAAGACTCTGATGAGTTGTGAGTTTTTTTATCATTGATACACAAGCCGCCTGATCAGCGGGACAAGTCGAATCGGTGCGCTAGGAATAGTGATGTCTGGTGAGACAGGCCGTATATGGGAAGTAATTGTAGTCAAATTTGGTAGATTGCCTCAGTGCTAGAACGCCAAACCCTGCAATGAAAGTTACCACAATGTTAGAAAATGAACGATGTCCATAGGGCGCACGATACTAGATTGCAAATTAGCATTGTGTCACTTAGCAAGTGATATGAAGTATGCAGGAGCCGTATACGAGGCCCGTACGTACGGTTCTGTGAGATGTATGGACTCCCTTCCCTGAAAGGGGTACGGTCTTAATTGTCAAATTAGCCAAAGGGGTCCATACATGATTAAGAATACAATTATTGCAATTGACCTTGCAAAGCATTCCTTTCAGGTTTGCAAGTTCAACAGTGACGGAAAAATTGATTATAACAAAGCAATGAGTCGTAAAGCATTGATAGCACTTCTGGGAAACCATGTGTCAGCGTTAGTGGCAATGGAAGCCTGTGGTGGCTCGAATTACTGGGCGCGTTTAGCGAGGCGGCATGGTCATCAAGTAAAAATCATTCATCCTCGCGCAGTAAAAGGGCTGCAATTAAAGCAAAAAACAGATAAAAATGACGCCTACGCTATCGGTATTGCGGCTCAATTACCTCATATAAACTCTTGTGGCATCATGGAGGAAGATGAACAGGGTCTTCAGGCCCTGGAGCGGGTGCGAATGCTGCAGTTGGAGCAAAGGACGGCGTTGGCAAACCAGATACGAGGACTGTTGACGGAATTCGGGATTGTGATAGCAAAGGGGTTAAATCATTTAGTCACTGCGCTGCCTGACATTTTAGAAGATGCAGAAAACGGCTTGCCGATGAATTATCGTCAGGCTTTGGCTGCGCAGTCACAAATGTTACAACTCTATACGACTCAAATAGAAAGTTATGACAGGCTCATAGCAGAACACACGCGGCATAATCCTGTTTGCCAGAAATTAAGTAAACTCGAAGGCGTAGGCCCTTTGATTGCTTTGGGGTTAACCGTTCGATTGGGAAATGCGACAGAGTTCAATACAGGCCGGGATGCATCAGCATGCATAGGTTTGACACCGAAGCAGCATTCGACCGGCGGTAAAGAGCGATTGGGACATATTTCTAAAAACTGTGCAGATAAAAGATTGCGAAGTTTGCTCTATCAGGGAGCAATGTCGGTAGTGAATAAAGCAGTATCCAGAGAGCCTAAGACTGTGAAAGAGCAGTGGCTGAAGGCGTTAGTTGACCGAAGGGGAAAGAAGGTTGCTGCCATCGCGTTAGCAAATAAAACGGTGAGAACCGCTGTTGCTCTAATAAAGAATAATGACGATTACAATCCGATACTGTTAGCAGCCTAAGAGTTAGTAAATCAACAAATTGCGAAAATAAATGGTAAGACCAACCAGCAGAATTCAGCCAGTCCTCTCAAGTGACTAAACACTGTGTGTGAGAATTGAACTGTTGGTGCGTATACATCGAAGGGCAGGAGTAGCTCTCCATTTAAAGCCCGTATATAAGAGCGCATCTACTACTAATTTTTCAAAAGATGTTGATTACTTCAGGGAGTCCATATAAGAGGGATGAGGCGCAAGCCTCACCCTACTCGATATTTTGATTGCCTCGTCACTTCTAACTCAAAAAACTTCGTGTTTGCGACATTTTGTCTTTTGAAGAAGCAGCTCACTTATACCAAGCGTTGAGTGAAAATGTGACTTTCGATACTGCTATGACGGTTGATGGCAAACGCATAGTGGTTTCTGCTTAAGAGTGGAAAGCGTTGAATGACGAACAAAGAAAGCAAATCTATTTCAATCTCGTGGAAAATGCGGCGAAAGGAAATGGCTTTTCTTTCGGGCGACGCGATATTAGTGAAAATGAGACTAATACAGTACTCAACCACTTCTTTTCAGCGATAAACAGCTAAAGGGTATTAAGCGCTATGAGTGAAATGACTGGGGTGGGAGATTTGAATTATGCCAGTATGCAGGCTACTCGGATTGTACCTGGCCAATTTCTCACTCGTCACAAAGATGTGGTGGAACAAGAAGGAAGAAAATTAGCTTACGTATTTAACTTGTCGCCAGAATGGCATCCAGACTGGGGCGGATTGGTGCAATTATTTAATGAAGATGGTACTACCACTGAAAGTTGGACTCCGAATTTTAATACCCTAAGCATATTCACAGTAGAAAATATTCACAGCGTAACTTATCTCATGCCGTTCGCTAAAAAACCACGATATGCTCTTACGGGCTGGTTTGGTAAACGATAACGCAACAATTTTAAAACAAAATACGCGTGAAACTTTAAATGGGTAAGTAACAAAACTAAAGTACGAGGTTGTACGTTCCGAGGTGTCTGTTTTTTGTTCAGGCAGCGCGCCATTTCCTTGCTAGCCGTGTAGTGTTGCTTGACTAACCCTTACATTCCATGTGAGTATAATAGGTTCGTGGTACTGGTTAGCGCCACAGGTACCACATTTTTGAAACAACATTGTAAAAATTTAATACGCCCCTTGCCCGAATATTTTCCTATCGGCGAGGATTCAAATAAGAAATTTGGTTGGGAACTATGTCCAAAATGAGCAAGAGAACTCTTATTGCTTCTACTGTTATGGGTGCATTCGCACTAACAGGTAGCGCAGTCTCTGCAGATACGCTTGAAGATCTTCACAGAGAAGAAGCGAAAATTCATGCGGCTGCGGCGAAATCGCAAGAAAAAATCAACACGTTGTTTGAACAATCTCAAGAGCTACTTGTAGAGTATCGTCAAACAGTAGATCAGACAGAAAACCTAAAAGTCTACAATGATTATCTAGCTAGCCTTGTTGCTGACCAGCAGCGCGGGATCGATTCTTTGCAGCGTCAAATTGACAGCATCGAAGAAACTAAGCAGGGCATTGTTCCGCTTATGTTCCGTATGATCGACAGTCTAGAGAAGTTCATCAAACTAGACCGTCCTATTCACCTTGAAGAGCGTCTTCAGCGTGTAGAACGTCTACGTGACCTTATGGCTAACTCTAACGTTACTGTTTCTGAGCAGTTCCGTCAGGTTCTTGAAGCATACTTAGTTGAAGTTGAATACGGCACTAAGATCAACTCTTACCAAGGTACGATTGACGATGCAGGTACAGAAGTTACTGTTGACTTCTTTAACCTAGGCCGTGCAGCACTAGTAGCGCTTTCACTAGACCAAACTCACGCGTGGGTATGGAATAACGAGAGCCGCACATGGGAAAAACTTGGTGATGAATATCTTTCATCAGTTGTTGATGCAGTTAAGATGGCTAACAACGTCATTCCTGCAGATCTAATCAAACTACCAATTAGTGCAGCGGAGTAATTGTTAATGAAACCAGTATTCAAATCTCTTTTAGCCGCTGCAACAGTTGCAGTTGCGGCAACCGGAGCACAGGCTCAGGAAGCAAAGAGCCTTAAGGATCTGTTAGACCAGGTCCAGCAAAATCGTGTATCTGAAGCACGTCTAGACAAACAGCGTGAGGCGGAGTTCCAATCTGCTCGTGCTGATAAGCAGGCGCTTTTAAGAAAAGCACAAAGCGAACTTAAAGCTGAAGAAGATCGTGGCGATCGTCTACAGCAGCAATTTTCTGATAACGAAGTAACGTTGAACGAAAAGGCAGCTGAATTAGACCAAGCAACAGGTACTCTTGGCGAAATGTTCGGTGTTGTTCGTCAAGCATCTTCTGAAGCTCACGGTCGTATCTCTACATCAATTGTTAGTGCTCAGTTTGAAGGCCGCGGTGAATTCCTAGCAGCAATGTCTGAAGACTCTAAAGGTCTTCCTAACATTCAAGAACTAGAAG
Source organism: Alteromonas sp. MB-3u-76 (assembly GCF_002831605.1). Taxonomy (NCBI): domain Bacteria; kingdom Pseudomonadati; phylum Pseudomonadota; class Gammaproteobacteria; order Alteromonadales; family Alteromonadaceae; genus Alteromonas; species Alteromonas sp. MB-3u-76. The sequence continues at coordinate 1,206,333 of NZ_CP025115.1, forward strand.
ACCTATGGTTTGCACTTCAAAAAGAAATGACTGAAGGCGGTGACGTTGTTAAGTTCACTACTGAAGTAGTAAACCTAGACGGTGGTTCATCACAGCAAGAAATCGTTCGTATCGGTACGTTTAACCTAATCGGTGAAGACGGTTACTTGGCATACGATCCTGAAGCAGAAGTTGTACAGCCTCTTGGCCGTCAGCCTGATGCGCACTTTGTAGCGTCTGCTAATGACCTAATTGATGCAACGTCTGGTCTTGTACCTTTCTATGCTGACCCTTCACAAGGTGCAATTCTTGGCCTATTGAAGCAAAAAGCAACTATGTCAGAGCGTTACCACGCAGGTGGCCCAGTTGGTTATACCATCACGCTAATGCTAGCTATTGGTCTACTGATTGGTGTGTATAAACTGATCACGCTTACTATTGTTGGCGGCAAAATGCGCTCACAGCTCAAGAATGTAAGCAACCCTTCTGAAGGCAACCCTCTTGGTCGTATTCTGAAAGTATACAAAGAGAACAAAAATGCCGATGCAGAAAACTTAGAGCTTAAACTTGATGAAGCAATTCTTCGTGAACTTCCACGTATCGAAAGCGGCATTAACGTAATTAAGATCTTCGCAGCAATTGCACCATTACTTGGTCTACTTGGTACAGTACTTGGTATGATTGAGACGTTCCAAACCATCACATTATTCGGTACTGGTGACCCACGTATGATGGCAGGAAGTATCTCAATGGCTCTTGTAACTACTGCTCAGGGTATTATTGCGGCACTTCCGCTAATTCTTACTCACAGCATCGTAGCTTCTCGCAGCAAGTCAATCATCCACATTCTTGATGAGCAAACAGCGGGCATCGTTGCTGCTCATACAGAGTCGGAGAAGGCGTAATATGAATTACCTGATTGGATTATTCGAATCGGTCAGGGACTTTATCGCTACCGGCGGTGACGTACTTTACTTCGTTGCTGCCGCGCTCTTTCTCATGTGGGTTTTAATGATTGAGCGTTATTGGTATTTAACCTCTGTTTTTCCAAAGGTGAAGAAAGACATCATCGCTAAATGGGATGCACGAGCTGATACCACTTCATGGTATGCGCATAGAATCCGTGACGCGTGGATTTCTCAAGCGTCAGACGACTTAACCGCAAGAATGCTGATAATACGCACCATCATTGCAATGTGTCCTCTTATTGGACTACTTGGAACGGTAACCGGAATGATCAGCGTTTTCGAGACAATGGCCACACAAGGAACCAGTAACGCACGTCTTATGGCTGCTGGTATCTCTATGGCTACAATCCCAACTATGGCGGGAATGGTAGCAGCGCTATCTGGACTGTTCATCAGTTCACGTCTTGAAGCGAAAGTGAAGCTGGCAAGAGAAGGGCTAGTTGATAGCCTGCCACATCATTAGAGAGAGAGATTATGGCTCGAAAAGTCAGAACCGAGGAAGAAGATGCACAGATAGACATGACTCCCATGTTGGATATTGTCTTCATCATGCTTATCTTCTTTATCGTTACCACTGTTTTCGTTAAAGAAGCAGGGATTGAAGTTAACAAGCCAGATGCGAGCCAGGCGGTTCTTCACAAAAACGCCAACATTTTTATCGCCGTAACTGAAGATGGAAACGTTTGGTTAGATAAACGTGAAGTAGAGCCGCACAGCGTAAGAGCGAATATTGAAAGACTGCTTACCGAGCAGCCAACTGACTACGTAATCATCCAAGCTGATGTTAAAGCAAAGCATGGTTTAGTAGTTGAGATAATGGATCAGGTTAAAGCCGCTGGCGTTAACCGAGTCTCGGTAGCGGCAAGGGGATAAGATGTTACGTATAATTGTATCTATATTATTAGGTGCTGGTGTTGCATTTGCCCTATTCGTTCTAATGGCTAAGTTGATTGAAAACTCATCTAGGCCTGCAGACGAAGTGCCGCCTGCGCCAGTGATCGATATTGTGATGCAGGAACCAGACGACCAGACGCAAACGCGTCAACGTGTTCCGCCTCCACCTCCGCCTCCACCGCCTCAGCCTCCAAAAATGGAGCAAGTTGAGCCGGAAGCTGCGGAACCTGACACAGACGGATTTAGCCTAGCTATTCCAGCTGTAGACACAGGTGGTGTTGGTGTAAACATTGGTGGCGTTGGTGCAATGCAGCGTGATGGTGAAGCAACGCCTATCGTTCGTATCGATCCTAAGTATCCACCTCAAGCGGCGCGTGATGGCCGTGAAGGTTGGGTTAGGTTGTCGTTCACTATCAACGAAGTTGGTGGTGTTGATGATATCGAAGTTATCGAAGCTGAACCAAAGCGTATTTTCGACCGCGAGGCACGCCGTGCCCTTCGCAAATGGAAATACAAGCCTAAGATTGTTGATGGCAAAGCTGTTAAACAAACTGGTATGTTCGTACAACTAGACTTCAAACTGGAGCAATGATTATGATGATACGTTCATTTAAAATGTCAGCTGTTGCTTTAGTGCTAGGCGCGGGGGCGATGTTCACATCGTCTGCTGCCTTAGCGCAGTCTTCTGCAGTGGTGTGTCCTGGATATGAAAAGGGCAAAACTACGTTGGTAGGCGAGCGTACTGGTAAAAAAGTACAGAAAGCGTTTGAGTTTTACAATGAAGACCAAGTCGATGAAGCGTTGAATATCCTATACGATATTGACCCTTCTGATGATTTTGACAAAGCATATGTAAAACGCTTCATTGGTAACTTACTTGCTTCTCAAGAAGGCAAAGGGATGAAGGCTTACGGTTTCTTGGCTGATTCTGTTCAGCCGAAGGTACTAAACGATCTGGAGCATTCTCAGACTCTCAAGTTATTGGGCGATTTGAGTATGCAGGAAGAGAAGTTTACTGACGCCGTTAAGTGGTATAACGCGTGGATGGATTTCACTTGTAAAGAAGACGCCGATGTATATACGCGTTTGACTCAGGCTTATTATGAATCTAAGCAATTAGACAAGATGATAGAGCCAGCAGATAAAGCAATAGCTTTATACGAAGAGCCAAACAAAAACCCGTATGTATTGAAACTGACGTCTTTCTACGAGCGTAAGATGTATCCAGAAACTGTGGCTGTGGCAGAGGAACTTGTACGTAAATTCCCTGAAGAGCCGCGTTGGTGGAGTCAGTTAGGTTTCTTCTATCTTTCTGTTGAAGATTATAAGAAAGCTTTGTCTACATTCGAACTTGCTTACATTCAAGGTTATCTTGAAAAAGAAAGCGAGATAAAAGCACTTTCTCAACTTTACCAAACAAATGGCATGCCGTATCGCGGTGCCAAGGTTATGGAAAAGTACATAAAGTCCGGCTTGCTTGAAGAAGATGAAAAAATGTTAGCTAGTCTAGCTAATGCTTATCACTCTGCGAAGGAATTTAAAACAGCGGCGTCGCTTTATGGTAAAGCTGCTGAGATGAGTTCTGATCCAGAGCTTTACAAAAAGCAAGGCACGCTTTTACTTGTTGCTGAAGACTATAAAGGCGCTATTAAGGCATTAGAAAATGCGCTTGATAGAGGTGTTGAAAAGCCTGCTAAAGTTCACTTCACACTTATGGAAGCGAATTTCTACGCGGGTAACTTCAAAGAAGCCTTCAGACATATTCAAGAAGCTAAGAAAGATCGCTCTCTTCGCCGCAACGCATCGGCGTGGGAACCTTACATCATGGAAAAAGCGAAAAATCGCGGCATAAGCATTTAATCGATTTGCTTGTTCAAAAAGCCTCCTCACGGAGGCTTTTTTGTTTTACTAATCCTTTTGACTTTCTACATTGCACAAAAAGCGCTGTACTAAGCATTTGAGGCTATTATTAGTCTCCTTTTTTCCTGAGGTTTCTATAACGTCTGCCAGTATTGCATAGTCGAGTTCTTGTTTTGATAACAAGGGTATTAGTTTTTCACTAGTGCATTGGGGGTAGGTTGCGAATATTGCATCGTTAAAGCAATCGCCAAAGTTGATTGAGCTCGCCTGGTGTTTAGAACAAGTATCTTGCCGCTTAATCGTATTGTTATATCTACACGTATTTTCGGATATAGATTTTGCCAGAGAAGAGACTATAGGCCAAACGCTTTCTAGATGCCTATATCCGCTTACAAAGTGCGATAGCTTTTTGATGTACAGGTCTTGCAACTGGTAGCTAATATAAGTGAAAGGAAGTTGTTTTTGGTGACTCTCGTAGATATTGTTAAGTATAGACTCTTCTTCTTCTGCGCGGCTTGAAAGTGAATAAATGCTTAGCGCACTCACTTCTCCACTAGCTTTATTTCTTTTTTCACCCCTATACACGCACTTGAAATGATTGGCATCCCAAAACATATTTACATGTTCGTCGATTCCGTAAGAGGTAGTTAAAAAATCCACTTTTTTTCTGCTTGCCGCCTGCTTTATCTCACTAAGAATAGCTTTACCAAATCCCTTTCTTTGATACTTAGGGTGTACAGCAATACGGTTGATACGCCAGTAGGTTAACGCAGCATTTTTACCATTAGCGGTGAGCAATGTAATTCGTTGAGCGCTCAAGTGACCTTTAGGTCTTCGTTTCCCTATGGCAATATCATCCCCCAACTCTTGAAGCGCATTACCGCCTTCTTTATTGACTACCGCGGCGCCCACAACACGAGAATGGTGAAAGTGCACGAATAAAATAAGGTCAGGGCTGTCCATTAGGCGCATGAGATCGTCTGGTGAAGTTTGATAATGCGCAAGGGCTAATAAACTCATCACTTGAGAAAGCTCAGTCTCGTTAAGACGGGTAAACGCTGTAGCTAGTATTTGGGGATGTATATTGAGCTCATCGTTTTTTAAATGATTTTCAATACTGGTCTCTTGATTATCTACTTTGTCGTTAAGTTGCTTCTGTCTCAACTCGTCAGTGCTGTTAACCGAACTAGCCGATAACTCAATAGTTGATGAAGCGTTAACGTCTTCAAACAAGAACACACCTCTTAAAAAGTCCTCGATAGGATCATTTTCCAACCAGCGCAGTGGCGTTGTAAGTTCTATCTGATTAAGGTCGGTGCTTTTTGTGCGTTTTAGGAAGTTGGTTAAACGCGGCATAAGTTTATGCAGGAAGCCACTTCCGCTCCCCTCATAACCTTGAATAGTGGTGCTTAATACCCAGCTACAGTTTTTTTCAACAATTTCAAAAAGCATAGGCAGAGGAAAGGAGGCGGCTTCGTCGATAAGGATAACGTCATTATTACCTTGCTTGAGCAGTGTATTATCGGGAGCCATCCACTCGATAACACCATCGCCCATTATGTATTTTTTATCAGAAATTTTACGCATCTTTAGAAGCTGAGTACTTTCCGATATCTTCTCTAATTGGTTAAAAACAACATGTACATTGTCTATAAGGGTACTCGTTAACAACACCCGTTTGCCTTTACACAACAGGTACCAAGCAAATATACCTAATAATGTAGATTTTCCGCGGCCTCTTGGCGCAGAAACAATTGTGTTTAGATTGCCGTTGCTATATTGCTCACAAAGTGCGTTAAATGCCTGCTTCTGTTGGGATGACAGAAAATGAACACTCCCATTTTCAAAATCATTTTCTACCAAACTCGTGCTGCTCTGTTCAATCTTAAAGTTATCACTACGTGATGAGACAGTCATAGACTGTGCGTTTGGTATATAAGTACTTTCTTGGCTGTGAAGGGCTACTCGCTTGTCAGCGTTCAAGTGTTGTACAGCCCTTGTTATATAAGCACTGAGGTTAATTGAATAACCATGAGAAATAAATGGGAAGTCGTGTTTATACGGCCATGTCTTAAGTGCTGGAGTTACTAGAATTAAACAGCCAGACTTTTTTACAGTTCCAGCTAGGGCCATAACGTTGCCCGGGCTGAATGATTCATGGCAATGTAAAATACCGATATCTCGTTCAGAACCTAAAAGCATTTTTCTGTTTTTACCTTTTAGTTCTGAGCCGGTAAAGGAATCTACCTGAATATTCTCAGGAATATTGTTCATTAAAAAACTAAGGCTGCTACGACAGAAGGCTTCATCTCCAGATATAACAAGTATGCGCCTGTGATAATCATTAGGTTTGCTTCTTAATGCTGGGTTGCCCATATCGAGCTTCGACTCATAGCTATCAAGGGTAAGAAGCCATTCGCGTAATTGTTGTAGCGCCATGTAAAGTTTTTTTCGGTATAATTAAAGTCATATAGTAGCGATTTATATTAAGGAATTCGAATGCGCTTTCTCTCTCGGCGTTTAGTTATGCCCAACGATCTCAATTATGCCAACTCATTGTTTGGCGGTAGAGCACTAGAGTGGATTGACGAAGAAGCTGCCATATGGGCGATATGTCAGCTTGAAACCAATTGTTTGGTCACCAAGCACATTGGTGAAATTAGTTTCGAATCGCCAGCAATGCAGGGCGATATTGTTGAGTTTGGTTTAGAGACCAAAGCGGTGGGGAGAACCTCTATTACCGTAAGTTGCCTTGTGCGTAATAAAGCGACGAAAAAAACAATTTGTTTTGCCGACGATATTGTTTTTGTAAAAGTTGACCCTGAGTCAAGACAGCCTACTGCCCACGGAAAAACATTAGAGGGGCTAATAGCGCAAACCGATGATGAAGTTCGCAGATTAAATCTGAATATAGATAAAAGCTGAAGGCCGAATGCAAGCGCATGTAAATTTTCACAACGTTTTGAATTTTTAATAAGTTAGAAGAAATATGAACTTAGCTTAACGCTTGCTGTGCTTGACCGAACAGAGGGAGGTGGTACACTCCGTCGCGTTCGTTATTTTTCATTGATTTTTAAACGAATTATACCAAGGGGTGTCCGTTTTACGGTCTGAGATCCACAACAGTGGGAACCCTTAAACCTGATCCGGATAATACCGGCGTAGGAATGGTTTACAATATAGCCTGAACACCTGCCGTTAATCCCGGGTCTTTTTTCTTATTAAGAGAACAAGAGATCCTATGTACAAACAATTTTTCACTCTATCCTTAGTTGCATCCTCTATTCTTGGGCAAGCAAGCTCTGCATTTGCACAAGCGAGCGTTACCGAAAATGTTCAAAATGACGCTGTAGCAGCACAAGAAATAGAAAAGATAGTCGTCACGGGCGACTTTCGTCAAACCACACTAGACCAGCTTAGCACCAGCGCGACTATTTTGGGCCAAGAGCGCTTGCGCAGTAGACAGCCTTCACATATCGATAGCGTGTTAAACAGCATTCCCAATGTAAACTTTGCTGCGGGTGCGTCTCGCGGAAGGTTTATTCAAATTCGCGGTATTGGTGAAAGAAGTCAGTTCGCAGAGCCGATTAATCCATCAGTAAGCTTTATCACCGATGAATTCGATTTTTCAGGTTTAGCCGCAGCGGGCATTATTTTCGATACTAAGCAGTTAGAAGTATATCGAGGACCGCAGGCGACGCTTTATGGAACAGGAGCTTTAGCGGGTGCGGTAAAATTATCGAGCAACGATGTGGGCAGCAGCGCACCAGATTATGTAGAAGCCCGAGTTGGTAACAAAGATAGCTATCGTGTTGAAGCGGCTACCGGCGACGACATCAATGCGAATTGGGGATATCGAGTTGCCTTAGTGCATAACAGAAGTGATGGCTTTGTTGAAAATACCTTCTTAAATAGAGACGACACCAATAACATAGATGAAACCGCAATGCGTGTGGCAGTTGAGGGTAATGTAGATAAAAACACCACTCTGGCACTTGCATATCGCTGGTATGACATCGACAACGGCTATGATGCGTTTTCTTTAGACAATGACAATAGAACGCTTTCTGACGAGCCAGGTTTTGATGAACACCAAACCCATGCTGTTAGCGCTCGCTCAACAACAGCAACACGCGCTGGTGACCTTATTGTGATAGCCACTCATGCTTCTCACAACATAGCCTATGGTTATGATGAAGACTGGACATTCACGGGCTTCCATCCGTTTGGATACACCTCTTTCGACGCCTACTTTCGCGATGTAGATACTCAAACTGGGGAAGTGCGCTTTGTATCTTCAGATGATGCTGCGCTATTTAATGGCAAAACAAACTGGACCGTGGGGGCCTTTTACAAAGGCACCGAAGAGAAGCTGTTGCGCCAATATACCTATCTAAGCGGCGATTATGCTAGCGAGTTTGCGCCTACCACTACAGCACTTTATTTGCGCACAGAAACTCGTTTACAAGATGATTTAACCTTAATTGCAGGCGTTCGTGCAGAAAATTACGATTTTGAATTTGCTGATAATCGTGGTTTAACTCGAAGTAATGATACCAATATGGTGGGGGGCAAAATCGCTCTTCAATACACCCGTGGAGATCATTTTTATTATGGAAGTATCTCAAGAGGCTTTAAAGGCCCGGGGTTCAATCCAGACAACAGAGTTAATGAAGACCAACGTTTCTTCGACGAAGAATACAATTGGAACTATGAAGTCGGTGTTAAAGGTCCGCTTCTTGTTTCTAACTTAACAGCCCGTGCTGCTATTTTTTATATGGACAGAACCGACACACAAGTGAGCGACTTTGATGTTATAACTCGCGAAGATGGTACTGCTGGATTTGTAGATATAATCGATAACGCTGATTTAGGCACAAATAAAGGGGCTGAACTTGAGCTATCGTGGCTTGCTTCTGATGTGTGGCAAATTAGCGCGAGTGCCGGTTACCTATCGGCCACGTTTGAAGGTTATACACTAGCAGACGGTACTGTGGTTGATGAGCAACGTCAGGCACAAGCTCCTAAATGGACAGGCAACTTATACAGTGAATATGCGCTTACAGATGCTATTACATGGCGAGTGGATATAGATTATAAAGATGAATACCGCTTTTCTGATGGGCATGATGTGACTGCGCCTTCCACGACGTTAGTAAACTCAGAGATTGTTTTTGTTAACGGCAATTGGCAAACCTCGGTTTGGGTGCAAAATGCGTTTGACAGAGAATACTACACGCGGGGCTTTGGTGGTTTTAGTAACGATCCCAGGGATGAATATGCCTTTGAAGAGCCTTACTATCAGTTGGGAAATGGTCGACAGTTTGGTGTTACTGCTAAATACGAATTTTAAAGGGGTAGGTTTATGCAAGTTATGGTTGAATTGTCACTGTATCCACTGGTGAATGAATACATTCCGCCTATTCAGCAATTTATTGACAGACTAAATAGCTACGAGGCGCTCAATGTAACAACATGCTCAACAAGCACGCAGGTTACTGGCGATTACACAGAGGTAATGACGATTTTAGGCGAAGAAATGCAGCGCATACACGAAGAAGTAGGGCAGGCCATTTTCGTTGCTAAATTTCTTAATTTTGATGCAATGCAAGCAAGAAAGTCCTCATAGTGCAGGACTTTCTTTCAAGCTTTTATACTCAAATAACCGCGACCTCGCCATTAGAGTGGATAGCAGTCGTATTGGCATTGGCTCATGTCGCACTCGCGGCAAAGCAAAATAGTTGGTGTTGGCTTTGCGCATTTGTCAGCACCGCTATTTATACTTGGTTGTTTTGGCAAGTTACCTTGCCTTTTCAAGCAGCGCTAAATCTGTTTTATATGGTAATGGCGGGTTACGGATATTATCAATGGTCGAAGGGAAGCACGGCAGACGGAGGCGTCAAGAAGGTTCATTCTTGGGCGCTTTGGATCCATAGCCTAATAGTGCCTGTGATGTTGCTACTTGCGTATGGTCTATCTTCGGTAGCAAGCTCTCAATTTAACAGTGAGTACTTACTACTTGATGCCAGTATAAATTTACTGAGTGTGATAACGACATTTATGGTTGCGCATAAAATTCTTCAAAATTGGGTCTATTGGTTCTTTATCAATCTCGCTTCGGCCTATCTCTATTTACAGGTTGGCTACGCGCTTTCAGCTTGCCTTTTCTTGGGCTATGTTGGCTTCTCAATATTTGGTTACTATCAGTGGTTTACGCAATGGAAAGCTCAGAGTGAAAATAGAATACATTCTCAGTCAGTTACACGAAGCGCTTAATTTGAGCCCTGAAGCGACACTGCACAAGTGTCCTTCAGGCGCCGTAAATCATGTTTACCAATTGTGTGATGTTAACCTTCACGCAGCAGTTAAATGGCTGGGTGACGACGACTTTAGCGGGGTTAACAGGCAACAACAGTTTCAACTTCAGAAATCTTTGTCTGACTTAGGTGCTGCTCCTGTGCCTTTTTGGTTAAGCGAAGATGCAACTATCTGGGCTGAACAATGGGTACATCAATCGGAAGGTCAAGTCAAAACCGGAGAGGCAGATAAAGAAAAGGGCACTCAGAGTGACGCGTCTCTTACCCCAGCAAAAATGGCCAAGGTGCTTGCGCAATTGCACGCTTTGCCAGTTGTTGATGGCCCTAAGTTGCATTTGCATGAAAGATGGCACCACTATATCACCATTGCAAACCTCGATAAGCGCAGTGATTTATTTTGCAAAGCATGTGACCTCGAAGATGCAGTCATACGCAGTGAGAACGATAAACAGGATGTGGTGCTTTGCCATAACGACTTACTTGAAGCCCACGTATTGGAATATTCCAGTTCGCCTCCTATGGTTGTAGATTGGGAATACGGTGCAGTGGGTAACCGTTATTTCGACATTGCGTCATGCTGTTTGATAAATTCATATACGCACAATGAAAGCCTAGAATTGATATCTGCTTACGCTGATATTGTGGGGATAAGTCATAAAGCAGCGCTTAAGCAATATTCACTTTTTGAAAAAATAGTAAGCGTAACCAATGCTCTTTGGAGCGCTGCACTGGTGAAAACATCAAGTGATAAAACGGTTTGAAACGTCGCCTAGATGGAAAATTAAACGTTTTGAGCGTAATTTAAGCATGAGTGCAGGAGAGTCAATAAAAAGGCTTTACCTTTTCAAAGTCATACGTATAATTCACTTCGCGCTAGGGGTGTAGTTCGAATTGGTAGAACAGCGGTCTCCAAAACCGATGGTTGGGGGTTCGAGTCCCTCCACCCCTGCCACTCTTCCTCTTTCTTTCCAATTGCTATTCGTTTCATATTCAATGTATTTTGCCTCGATTATTTCATTATAGTTTTGATGGAACCGATTAGTCGTTCAATATTCTTATTGAGTAAAGTAAACTAATGGATACTACGTGAGTTGCTTTTAGAGTTAATTCTTTTCTTTACTTGCGTATTTTTTCAGTTTGACGTTTGTATAAAGCGGTCGGTTTTTTACGACTCTCTTTTCTGATTCTCTTTATTGCTCTCTCTTTCTCTGGAGAATGTTATGCATTTATCGTTATACCAACACGCAATTTTACAAGAGATGGGGATCCCTGTTTGGATGTCCAAAGAAGCGTATATATCGTCTTTGAAAAGTGAAACTAATAGGAACGAAAACGAGAGCGGCTCGAGCAGAGACGCGATTGCCTCTCAAAAAATTGGAGGCAATGATCAATTCGCCGTCTCTCAGCCCATATCTCAGGAAGCAAAGCAGTCTCGTTTGGAGCAATTGCGTGCAAATGTTGGAGGTGTACCTAAATCTAAACCCAAGGCTAAGTCTACAGTTACGCCGCAAGAGATCTCAACTGCTCAGTCTCAACCTTTGGGAATACCGCTTAGTGCGCAACAAAAAGCCATCAGTGCAGAGTGGTTGTCCGATATTACTTTAGCATGTGTACAGTTGGGACTTGCTTCCAATCAAATGACAATTTTGCTTGGTAAATCGCTAAATATTCACGAGGATGTGATTGTTTTGCCAGTACCGCCTGAACGACTCTCTGGAGCACAAAAACGCACGCTTTGGCATGAGCTCGTTAAAGTAAGCCAAGTAAAAAGGTAAGGCTACATGTCAACGTTGCATTTAGTGAGTACGCAAACTGAGAGTGATAATTTAGTTCAAGCTCATCACATCCATCAATCTGTACAGATAGAACCCTGGTCTTATGCGACCTTTGAAGATTGCTTTACCCCGCCTTATTACGGTGTTCTTGCCTTTGAGGCAAACAAGGTGGTTGGTTTCGCTATTGTGCTTGAGGTGCTCAGTGAAGCTACGCTAATGGATATTGCTGTTGATGAAAGTGTAAGAGGTAAAGGCGTTGGAAAAGCACTTTTAAGCTTTGTTTTACAGCGTTCTCATCATAATGGTATGGAAGAGATGTGGCTTGACGTACGAGAGAGTAATCAAGTCGCTATATCGTTATACGAAAAGCTCGGTTTTCATTATATCGACACACGCAAGAACTATTATCCTACAAGAGATGGTAAAGAGGATGCTCTCGTCATGAAGTGGAGTGCAGTGGGAGATAAAGGTTTACCAAGAGGTGTAATTAAAAATTGACCGTATAGTCAGTTTTTTGGTTGCGTATTGTCATTCCCCCATTTTATTCAACTTCTTTTTAATCTATAGTCGCGGCACTTCAATGTAGTGCGCTGCGAGTACCTTAGTTGGTTTGATCTAGCTGTGCTCATTTACTAAGCGCCACTCGTTTATCAAGCGTATATTATTAAATAATGCGTAACTTTGTTTCTTTGGATTACAAATCTATGTCTACCCGTTACATATCAAATGACGCACAGTCGAAAGGCATTAAAATGCTATTAGTTGCTGTGCTTTGTCTGGGATTTAATTGGCCGGCAATGAAGGTGGGTTTAGAGATAGTTACGCCGCTTTGGATGGTAAGTCTTCGATTTTTGCTCAGCATACCCGTTTTGGCACTTTTCGTTATGTTAACGAAGAAGCGGGTTCCAATTTTACACCGCAAAGATCGTGCTGTTATTGCTGTTGTCGCGCTTTTTCAGTTTATATTGTCGATGGGGCTAATTACGTTGTGTCTTCAATTCATTCCGGCAGGAACGGCAAGTATATTAATTTACACCACCCCGCTATGGATGCTGCTTATCGATACGCTTTGGTATCGTCAGCAGGCAACGTCAAAGCGATTGATACTTACTGCTGTCTCTACTGTTGGTTGTGCAATGATATTGTTCGCCTCAGGTGAGCCCGGAGCAAGAATACCGCTACTAGGGATGTTAGTTGCCTCGGCGCTCTGGGCCATCGCCATCCGAAGAGTGTCTTTTCACCGCTGGCACGGAAGTGTTATTGAAGCAGTATTCTGGCAGTTTGTAATTGCTGGTACTGCTATGCTGTGCTTCGCTATTGCTTTCGAGCCCTTTCCCGACTTTGCGCAATATAATGCGTTAAATTGGCTGTTACTAACCTATATAGGGCCTGTTGCTACTGGACTCGGATTTGGTTTAATGGTCGCAGCCGGACCAAAGCTAGCACCTGAAAAAATTGTGCTAATTTCTACCTTAACGCCAATAGTTGGCTACGTCAGTTCAGTGCTAATACTAGATGAAGTTTTGCTGCCTTTGGTTGTAGCTGGTGCCGTTTTAATGATAGCGGCACTGGTAGTAAATGGCCTCCCTGCTAAAATTCTAAAGAAAATTGCTCGACATAATCGTTCCTAATTTTATTTCGTTTGATAGCAGTGTCATCTGCTATTCTAATTTAATCCTCAGTACTACAAGCTAAGCCTCGGTTGAATAAAATTTAGAAACGCAGAAATTCTTGAGGAGACAGTGCTGTTTTTATAATAAACAGCTTGAACCGCTTCTCTTCGATTTGGCGTAATGATTTCGTCTTCAAAAACGGAAGTTAACGTATCGGCAGCGATGTCTTTGTGCACCATAAAATTAGACATTAGTGCTAAGCCCTGACCCTCAAGACACAATATTCATTCGACCTTATGTAAAAAAGTTGGTGTTAAAACCAACGGCCTTATCTTCAAAAAAAGGTACTAATTACTCGTTCAACGTGCAAAACAGAAGGTAAAAGCATCCATTCATTGTTTAACGAGACAAGATAAGAGAAAATAGCGCGCATTAATGAGTAATTAGACAGATTTATTGCGCAAAGCGTGAATTATCGGCTTTTGATGTGCTTTTCAAATCTGTGTCAAACCAAAAGAATGCATACATGGCAAACCAAGATTTTCTCAATGAAATCAGTAAGCGAAGAACTTTCGCTATCATCTCGCACCCAGATGCGGGTAAAACAACGATTACCGAAAAAGTATTGTTATTCGGCCGCGCCTTGCAAACCGCCGGCACCGTAAAAGGAAAAAAGTCTGGGCAGCACGCAAAATCAGACTGGATGGAGATGGAAAAGGAGCGTGGTATTTCCGTAACAACCTCGGTTATGCAATTTCCTTACAACGATCATTTAGTGAACTTACTCGATACTCCTGGTCACGAAGACTTCTCGGAAGATACCTATCGCACGCTCACGGCTGTGGACTCCTGCCTGATGGTAATTGATGCTGCAAAAGGGGTAGAGGATAGAACGCGTAAACTAATGGAAGTCACCCGTCTTCGCGACACACCCATCATCACCTTTATGAACAAGCTAGACCGTGACATTCGCGACCCTCTGGAGTTACTCGACGAAGTTGAGACAGAACTAGATATTCTTTGCGCACCTATCACCTGGCCTATTGGCAGCGGTAAGAGATTCAAAGGTGTTTATCACTTGTATCGCGACGAAACGGTTTTATACCAGAGCGGTCAGGGTCACACTATTCAAGAAGTTCGCACCATCAAAGGTTTAAATAATAGTGAACTTGATGAAGCGGTAGGTAGTGAGCTGGCTGATACCTTGCGCGATGAGCTTGAATTAGTACGCGGGGCGTCTAATGACTTCGATAAAGAGCTATTTTTAGAAGGACAGCTAACACCTGTCTTTTTCGGAACTGCATTGGGTAACTTTGGTGTAGACCACATGCTTGATGGACTTGTTGAGTGGGCACCAGAACCATTGGGTAGAGAAACCGAATCTGGGACCGTCGACAGTAAAGACGAAAAATTTAGTGGTTTCGTGTTTAAAATTCAGGCCAATATGGATCCAAAACATCGCGACCGCATTGCGTTTTGTAGAATTGTCTCAGGCAAATACGAAAAAGGCATGAAGATGCGCAACAGTCGCCTTGGCAAAGATGTTCGCATATCTGATGCGTTAACGTTTTTAGCCGGCGACCGCTCGCTGCTAGAAGAAGCCTATGCTGGCGATATTATTGGTCTGCATAATCACGGTACTATACGCATTGGTGACACTTTTACATCGGGCGATAATTACCGTTTTAGCGGCATCCCCAACTTTGCTCCGGAATTGTTTAAGCGTATTCGCTTGAAAGACCCACTTAAGCAAAAACAATTGTTGAAAGGCCTTATACAACTTTCAGAAGAAGGTGCCGTTCAGGTGTTTCGCCCGCTAGCCAACAACGACCTTATTGTTGGTGCCGTTGGGGTGCTTCAGTTTGATGTGGTGGTTGCTCGTCTGAAGGCTGAATACAATGTTGAAGCCTTGTACGAACATATCAATGTGAGTACAGCACGTTGGGTTTATTCCGATAACGAGAAGAAGTTAGACGAATTCCGACGCAAAGGCGAACAAAACCTTGCCCTAGATGGTGGCGATAACCTTACCTACATAGCACCTACCATGGTGAACTTACAATTAGCGCAAGAGCGCTATCCCGATATCCAGTTTACGAACACGCGCGAAAATTAAGAATACACTATGAATATACATGCTCTATTAGTTAACAGATTCAGTGAAGCACTTCAAAAGATGGGTGTGGAAGATGCCCCCGTTCCTGTTTCGCGCAGTGCTCGTCCTGAGTTTGGTGAATATCAATTTAACGGTGCCATGGCGCTGGCTAAGCAACTTCGTCAAAAGCCTAGGGACATTGCAGAGAAAATTGTTGAAATTGTTGAACTTAATGACGTTTCTAACAAGCTGGAAGTGGCCGGCCCAGGTTTTATTAATATTCATTTGAGTGACGAGTGGCTTGCTGGCCAATGTGAGAGCGCATTGGCTGATAAACGCCTAGGCGTTGCAGAGGCGTCTAAACAGAATATTGTTGTAGATTATTCTTCACCAAACTTAGCTAAAGAAATGCACGTGGGGCATTTGCGAACCACTATTATCGGTGACGCGGTAGTGAAGGTGCTCGAGTTTTTAGGTCATAAGGTCATTCGCCAAAATCACATGGGTGACTGGGGCACGCAGTTTGGTATGTTATTGGCCCACCTTTCAGACAAGCTTCAAGAGGAAGTTGCAGAAACGGCACTGTCAGACTTAGAAGACTTTTATCGTGAAGCAAAGGTTCGTTTTGATGAAGAAGACGGCTTTGCTGACCGCGCTAGAGAATACGTTGTGAAGCTTCAAGGCGGAGACGAGCAGTGTTTGGCACTTTGGGAGAAATTTATCGATGTATCGATTACCCATTCGGAAGAAGTGTATAAAAAACTCAATGTCAGTCTAACCCGCGACGATATTATGGGCGAGTCTGCGTACAATGATGACTTGGCCAATGTTATCGCCGATCTTAAAGCCAAAGGTATTGCCGTTGAAGACCAGGGCGCACAAGTAGTTTTTATTCCTGAACTTGCCGATAAAGAGGGTAACCCTGCGGTTTATATCGTTCAGAAATCTGGCGGTGGATACCTTTATGCTACTACCGACCTTGCAGCGATGCGCTATCGCAGCGGCACGCTTAATGCCGACCGCACGCTGATTCTTACTGATGCTCGTCAAGCTCTGCACTTTAAACAAACAGAAATTGTAGGTCGTAAAGCGGGCTTTATGCTTGAAACCCAAACCTATGAGCACTGCCCGTTTGGCATGATGTTAGGTAGCGATGGCAAGCCCTTCAAAACGCGTACGGGTGGAACCGTTAAGTTGGTAGAGTTGCTCGACGAAGCTATTGAACGCGCGGGTAAACTCATTGCTGAACGTGACAATGACTTAAGCGAAGCCGAATTGAATGAAGTTGCTTATAAGGTCGGCATCGGTGCGGTTAAGTATGCCGATTTATCTAAAAACCGCACCACTGATTATATGTTTAACTGGGACTCTATGTTGAGTTTCGAGGGGAATACAGCGCCTTATCTGCAGTATGCTTATACTCGCGTGAAGAGTTTGTTTAGAAAAGCGAATGTAGATATGGCATCGATGCCGGTTGATATTTCATTGGTTGAAAAGCAAGAGCACGCGCTAGCGGTTCTTCTTTTGCAATTTGAAGAAGTTATTAGCATGGTTTCTCGCGAGGCAACGCCGCATATTCTTTGCACATACTTGTACGATGTGGCCTCGGCCTTTATGACGTTCTATGAGGCGTGCCCAATGCTTAAAGACGGTATAGAGCCCTCTGTTCGTGATAGCCGATTAGCATTGTCAGCTTTAGTTGCCAATACACTAGAAAAAGGTTTGACTCTTCTCGGTATTGAAACACTGGAAAAAATGTAATCTACACCATACATTACGCAGTACAAAAGTAATGTGAATCAAAGATATTAGGCTGGCAGTAGTGTCAGCCTTTTCTTTTTAAAGACATCGCTATGCTAGGTTGTGTTGAACTTTGCTGCAAAAATTTACAGCAAAGAACGGTGCGTCTTAGTAAAGCTAATTTTGAAAAGCGTCTTTATTGGTGAGAGCTGATATTGATACCAGTTAAAAAAACGACAGAACAACAATAGGAAGACCAATGACGAAAATACTCGCATTCGCAGGCAGCACTCGAGACGGATCATTTAATAACGCGATTGTAAAAGTAGCGGCACAAGGAGCAAAAGAGGCGGGCGCTGAGGTCACGCTTATCAGCTTGGCTGATTATGAAATGCCAATATTTAATGAAGACGAAGAAGCCGAGTTTGGTATTCCAGAGAACGCATTAGCGTTTAAAGCATTATTAATGGAGCATGATGGTTTTCTTATTGCTTCGCCTGAATATAACTCTAGCTATCCTGCTTTGCTTAAGAATGCTATCGACTGGGCTTCTAGAATGAGTGAAGGTGAAAAGCCGCTTCAAGCATTTAAAGGAAAAGTTGCCGGTATTATGGCTGCATCTGCTGGTGGTTTAGGCGGATTGAGAGTGCTGGTAGTGCTTAGAATGCTGCTAGAAAATATCGGTATGGTAGTTAATCCAAATCAAAAAGCCATTGCGAAGGTCAATACATTGCTTGATGATTCTGGCAATGTTAGCGACGAAAAAACAATTAAGCAGCTTAAAAACCTAGGCAAAGAAACGGCTGAACTTGCGCGCAAGCTTGCTGACAAATAGTTCAATGCCCTAGCCAATCGCATTTCTAGTTTTAGATTTATTTTGGCTATGTTCGGATTAACTGTTGTTGAATCGAAAAGAGCCTGTTTTCGTTAAGGTTTTCTGGATTATCCATAAACCTGAACCAACCCAGGTAGTGTTCCAAGTATTTTGTGGCTACTCCGTTAAACCGTTTTATCCACGCTTTCAGACGGCTGTGATAGGCGTTAACATTTTGAATGTGAAAGACTTTATCTATCACCTTAATTCCTCCTGCCACATCTAAGCGCTTGTGTATTAAATCATTTTTCTCAGAAAGAGCTATGTAGGGCTTATAGCCATCACTACACAACACACTGTCTTTCTCTAATTTTCCTGCTAGCTCCTGATGCAAAGCTTCCGATGTAACACTTGGCACAACGGCTTCATACGTACTCTTAGCTCGGTCTCTGACCGTTAAAACTGGCACCCAATCATCCTTTGAACGCCCTCGTTTTTTCGCTTTCACCCCTCTTTTACGGGGCTGACGAGTCATCCGTTTTGAGCCTTTCTCTGAGTAGGGAAAAAGTGTTTCGTCTGCCTCGATAATGCCTTCTAATTTGCTCGCTTTCAGTGCTGATGGTAGCGCCAAGAATCGGTGCCGCCACCTGAACGATGTTTCAAGGTGGAGGCCACATTCTTCGGCACATTTACGCAATGGCTTACTGTCCAGCATACAGCGAATATATTCTAACCAAAGCTCTTTGTACCTCAGTCGAGCTAGCGGTGTCGCCGTTGTCGCTACAAAGGTTTTGCCGCAGTTCTTGCAGCGATAACGCTGCATCTTGTTTACCTTGCCGTGCCGATTGATCAGTGAGCTATGGCAGTGCGGACATTCAGGGTTTTCAACCATCCGCTCCTCAAGCTCTGTTATCAACTGTGAGACGCTATCAGTGCCTTTCAGCAGCTTCTCAACATAACGGGTTTGACTATCTGTTAAGTGTTCTAACTCGGCTATAAGCTTTGTAAATTGTGCTGGGATCATGATCAACCCTCAATAACTGTATTCATATACAGTATAGCAACAATTTAGCAGAACATAGCCTTTATTTTAAGACATAGGCGCAGATTTAGAGCTGCGCTTTTTCGTTTTTCTGTGCTTATCTCAGCTTTTTTCCTTGAACCACCCTAGACGCAAATCTCCAGCCCCTGAGCGCAGGTGAGTCAGGTTTTTGCTTTTGTTATTCCATTTATTTTATTGGCTTAGGTACAGTAGAAAGCGGGAGAAACTTAGGCATACTGTAGCTGAAAGTTTAATTATTGTGCTTTTTTGAAAATGGAAACTATTTACAAAGGAATAAATAATGAAGGAATTGATAAGTTCAGAGATAGATGCTGTGTGTGGTGGAAATAGCGCGAGTCGACTGGAAATTCAACGAATGAGAGAAAGCCGGACTGGCGGGATACGCGACAACTCTCGGTTTAATTGCATAATTGCAAGTGTTGTAGGAGCCAGTTTAGGTATTTTTGGAGTTGCTGGTGCAATGGCTGGTGCTGGTTTTGGTGCTTATGTGTGCTCCCAGTAAAACCAAAAATTTGCGGGATGCAGTAGTGTATCCCAGCTTTTTTTAAAAATTTGAGTTTAAAGGAACACTATGAAAACGTTTTTGTTTAACAGCACCTTTGTCGCTCTTTCCTCATGCTGGGGCTGGTTCGATCAGAACCTTTGGTTTCTATTTGCGCTCTTGGTACTCATTAAAATTGAAATGGCTGCCAATGCCTCTGAAAATGTTAGATTTAAAATTCAAAAGAACAGTATTTAGTCTATCCATTACTAACCTTACCGCGCTTTAGCGAATTCAATTAGCAAGGCCAATTAGCAGTATCAACTAGTGAGGCTAGCCCATTGGCTGGCAATGTCTATCTTGTTGCAAACACTCATGAGTTGTTTAGATTCAATCAGCAAATGAGTGTTTACTTTGGCTATCAGGTGTATTTTCCTACAGCAGCGTCAGGGCAGGTGTTTACTCAATACCTCTCGATGTTTCTAGATAACTGGCAAAACTGCCAAGCCAATGGCTTCCCATATAGTGCATATCCTCTAGCACGGCGTTTAATCCGGCATCGCGATGTGCTTGCATTACATTTTGCAGTGCGCCAATGCGCGGATCGTTAGCATCTAAAGCGTTTATGATGCCCTCAATCATCCACGCTCTACTTATATTTAAACCGTCTAAATGTGCCAACTTACCATCAGATTTATCGGTTACCGCAGCAGGCTGCAACCAGTTATTGCTTGTGCTAGTTAGCGTTGGGAAAAAGTCAGTAAGCCATTCGCCGTATTCTTCTTTAGACATCACGCGACGCATTAGGTCTGCCTGTGCTAAACAAGGCGACAGAAAGTCTTGCCCTGATGGTTCGTAGCTTATTGGACAGCGGGTATCACTCTCATAATAATCTTTTATTCTTGATGTGAGTAGGGCTTCAAAGGATTCACTTTTTGCAATACGACTCCAATCTAGCATTAAGCCAAAGGCAAAAGCAGTTTGGCTGTGTTCTCCTGTGCGTATGGGGTAAGCGAGCTTAGGTAGCCAGCTTTCTATACGCTCAACAATAATGTTTTCTAAAGGCTTAAGTCGCGAAAGCCATGTGGTTGCTTCAGGTAACGGCGACTGACGCAACTCAGCGGTTAATTGTAAAAACCATGCAAGACCGTAAGGACGTTCGAACGCCTTGTTATTAGGCCGTTGTATCGTCGCTATTTCACCTTCGATATTTTGCTGGCTAAAGCTTTTGTGCAAGCTGGCAATAATTGAGTCGGTTGCAATGTTATCGCCGCCTGTATTCAACATGCGAACCAATAGCCAGTGACCATGCACGGAAGAATGCCAGTCGAGACAGCCGTAAAATGCAGGATAAAGTGCTTTTGGCGTCTTTGCATCGGCATCGCTGCTCATCGTGTGCTTAATAATATTAGGATATTCTTGATGGATACATTGCAGTGCGAGGTTTGAAAATACCTTCTCGTAGCCGCTGTCCTTTTTGTTAACACCTTTACTCTGAGCATTAGCTGCACTAACAGCGCTATTTGTGTAGGCACTGGCACTAACACTACTACCACTGACACTGATAAAAAATGAGATGGCGGTAAAAGTGAATAGAATGGCGTTATCGACCTTTCGCATAATGTTTCCTTGCAAGTAAATGTGGAAATAACGTGTAAGAGATTAACCCACTTCTAGGGCGTTTAATATCTCTTCATATTCACCAGTACAACCTATTTCTCTGTCAATCCACTTGCCATTGTAATAGGTATCTAGATAGCGTTCTCCGCTATCACACATAAGCGTCACAATAGAGCCCTGCTCACCGTTTTCTAACATTGACTGGGCAACTTTCAGTGCACCCCATAAATTTGTTCCCGTTGATGGCCCTGCATTAATACCCAGCGTATCGTTTAACCAGTGCATTGTGGCAACGCTGGCTGCATCAGGCACTTGAATCATATCGTCGATTACATCGCCCTGAAATGAAGCTTCCACTTTGGGTCTTCCAATTCCTTCAATTCTGCTGCCTCTATTTGCAGTAAGTTTACCGTTGCCCTGTTTGTAGCTATCAAAAAACACAGAGTACTCAGGGTCTACAACTATTAACTTCGAGGTTTTACCTTTAAAGCGAATGTATCTACCAATCGTTGCGGAAGTGCCGCCGGTTCCGGCACTCATTACAATACTGTGAGGAACAGGGTAGGGCTCTGCCTGCATTTGGTGAAAAATGCTTTCAGCGATATTGTTATTACCCCGCCAATCTGTGGCTCGTTCAGCAAACATGAACTGGTCCATAAAGTAACCATTGTGTAATTTAGCAACTCGAATAGCCTCATCATGCATTTGGGTTGGGCAATCGACAAAGTGGCACCTGCCGCCAAATTGTTCAATAAGCGCAATTTTTTTCTGTGCAGTAGAGCGGGGCATTACTGCAATGAATGGAACGCCGATCATTCGAGCAAAGTAGGCTTCAGATACTGCTGTACTGCCTGACGACGCCTCAACAACAGTGGTGTGTTGATTAATTTTGCCGTTACACAATGCATATAAAAATAGTGAGCGGGCGAGGCGATGTTTTAAACTGCCTGTGGGGTGTGTACTTTCATCTTTAAGGTAAATGTCTATACCATCAAGCTTGAGAGCTTCTAGCTTGATAAGGTGCGTGTCGGCCGAACGCTGATAATCTGCATTTATTTTTTTTACCGCTTGAGTAACCCAATTCGACATAACGATATCTTTATGATTTAACGATGGAAGAGATATTAGCACTGGTTTATGAGTGTTTTAGTGCGTATTTATCTACTTTTGGTTTTATCTTTGCGTTATAAATCTATTTTTTATTATTTTAATGCAATCTTATGCTTTTGGTGTTTTGGCTATTATTTAGGAGCGATAAAAAAAGCGTGGTATTGTTATTTGAGCTGAAGATTGTATTTCGCATTTTCTGTAAAGGAGTGATTGGTGAGACGGATTCAGGCATATGCAACACTGCTGTTATTTACACAACTAGCATTAGTGTCGCCGCTGTGTTTATCACAGCACACATTAAAAGTAGCCACTTTCAATGTCAGTATGGAGTCTGGTAACTACGCAGCATGGCTTTCTAATGAACAAAAGACAGCCCATGAAAAAAAGACAGTCACTGAACTGACCACATTACCGCAAAAGCCTATGTCTGGAACAGAGGTTCTAGAGCATATTTTGAGCTCAGGCGAGCACCCCCAAGTTAAAAATATTGCTGAAATAATTCAACGAGTGAATCCAGATATATTGCTGTTGAACGAGTTCGACTATATCGAAGATAAAGCCAAGGGCGTTGATGCCTTCATCGATAATTATCTAAATATCTCCCAAAGTGGACAACCTGCGGTAGATTATCCATATAGCTACATAGCGCCGGTAAATACAGGCATAGCCACGCCTTTTGACCTTGATAACAACGGCAAGGCCGAAAAGATCGGCGCCGACGCGCAAGGCTTTGGAATGTATCCAGGGCATTATGGCATGGCAATTTTGTCAAAGTATCCGATCGACGTAGAGAATATACACACTTTCCAGCGTTTTAAATGGCAGCATATGCCGCACCCGCAAGAAACCCTGATACCAGATGGTTCAGAAGGTACGTCCAAAGCTAAACCGTGGTACAACGAGAAAGAATGGGCCGCGTTGCGCTTGAGCTCTAAATCTCATTGGGATGTTCCTGTGTTGGTTAAGGGCAAAACTATTCACATTTTGGCAATGCATCCAACACCTCCAGCATTCGACGGTGCAGAAGACCGAAATGGCAAACGCAATCATGATGAAATTCGATTAATGGCAGATTATCTCTCTCCAAATGAGGGAGCATATATTTATGATGATAATAATGAAAAAGTAAGCTTAGAAGCAGATGCTAATTTTGTGCTAGTGGGCGATTTTAATGCAGCTGACGTGGGAGATAAATATCGAGTAGGTGTCATTGAACAATTACTTAATCACCCGCTTGTATCTAGTGAGTTTGTGCCTAAAAGCCAGGGAGGTGCTGAATCGTTCGATAGTGAATACAGCGACCGCTTTACAGCAAGTTGGGGGGCTAGGGTAGACTATGTATTGCCGTCCAAAGGGCTTGATGTTGAGAGTGGTGGCGTGTTCTGGCCCACAAAAAGCAGTGAGCTTTATCGACTAATAGAGAACAGAAATGCGAGTTCAGATCACCGTATTGTGTGGGTATCCATGCTGTTGCGATAGGCCAAGCAATAATAATTGATGAGATTACGCTGGTCAGTGTTTCATCGATAGGTTATTTTAGACATGTCTAGATCACATTGGCGTTGTTAAACGAGAATCCATTGAAGTTTTTATCTTTCTCACTGTTTTTGCTTATCACGATTCTTTCCTCCTCACTGATCAATAGCGTGGCGAGGGCCTCCGATGTTGTTCCTCTTTCTCGATATTTCCCGCAAACGTGGAACACTCAAAATGGATTACCCCATAATAGTATCAATGCGCTAGCTCAAAGTTCAGACGGCTACATTTGGGCTGGAACATGGGAAGGATTGGCGAGATACAACGGAGCAAAATTTGACATATTCACACGTGGGAAACCAACCGGTCTGCCCGACTCTGGTATTCGTAGTCTTTTCACCCACCCTAAAACTAAAGAGATGCTGGTTGCCGGAAGCCGAGGAGGGCTTTCTGTATTAGAGGACCGTCGCTGGTATGCACAAAAATCAGCAAGCTCCATGATCAACCATGCCTTTAAAAGTAGTGACAACACAGTATGGCTGGCTCTAGAGGATGCTGGTTTTGAGGTGAGACTTATCGATGGTAGTAAAGCTAGATACTTAACTCACACTAGTGCATATCGCATTATTGAAGATAGGGATAAGCGAATATGGCTTGCTACAAATGTTGGCCTCTACGTCTATAACGAAGGGAACGTCGAGTTGGCCTCGCCAAAGCACGAAGAGCTTACGGGGCCTACCTTTACTCTAGCACTTGACCAAAATGGCAACGTCTTGGTTGGCACAGAGCGAGGCGTATGGCGGCACAGCGATAATAAATTTTCGGTTCTACACAACGGCTTGGCTAATGAATCTATCAGTAGCATTTTGCGCGATTCTCAAAACAATATATGGGTCGGAACCATTAATCATGGCGTTTATCGATTAAGCCAACTGGGACTTGAAAAGCTGACTACAGAGGCCGGCCTGCCAAATAACCGCATTTTTTCGTTACTTGAGGATAGAGAAGGTACCATCTGGGTTGGAACAAACGGAGGCCTTTTCAGTCTACGTCGGGCTCCTTTTACCACCTTCACACAAGACCAGGGGTTAAGTGGTAATTATATTCGTGCGGTGTTAGAAACTGAGAATGACAAACTTTTCGTCGGTAGCAGTAGCGGGCTCGATATTTTAACAAATGAAAAATTCCAACCAGTTACGTCACCTCTAGATCGCCCAATCTCCATACTGAGTCTAGCCAATCGCGACAGTGAATCTGTACTCGTTGGCACCTACACGGACGGTATTCTGCTTTACAAAGAGGGAGAGTTAGTTCCGTATTTAGATCGTTCAGATGGCCTACCGAGTAACGAAATACGCGCTATTTTAAAGGCTAAAGACGGCACTCACTGGTTTGGTACTGCGCATGGGTTGGTACGTCAGTCACTTGACGGAACTCTTTACCGTTATGATGAAAAGAATGGTTTACCCGCTCACTTTACGATGGGTCTATCCGAGGATAGATTTGGTCGAGTATGGGTAGCTACCGGAATGGGAGTGGCTTATATCGACAATGGTGTCGTGTACAATCTTACTTTTCCAGAGAAATCCGATGCGCAATATGCATTCAGTTTTTACTCCGATGTGGATGGAATGTGGATGGCAACAGACCGGGGAGTGGCATTTTTCAATTTTTCTACTGAAGAGGTAACATTCGTTGGCAGGTCGCAAGGTTTGCCAGTAGATAAAGTTTTTGCCATCGTATTTGAAAAGGGGGGAAACGCTTGGATAACATCAAATCAGGGTGTGTTTCTAACCTCTCGCGAGGCACTCTTAAAGACCATTAATCGACCAGAAAATAAGCTGCAGTTAGAGCATTTCAAAGAGGAAGATGGCCTTAGAAGTAGACAAATAAATGGAGGTTCACAACCCTCTGCTATTGTAAGTAAAAGCGACAATGTGTGGCTCGCGTCAGCAAACGGACTTGCAAATATAAAGTCAAAAAGGCTATCACGCATTAATCGCTTTTCCATTCCAGTAATTATTGAAGAAGTTCAGCTAGATGGACACGTTACCTCTTCCCTAAAAGAGAGAACGTTGATAACTGTCTCGCCTAATACAGAGCGTATAACTTTTAAATATGCAGGTTTAGGATACGCTATGCCTGATAAGATAGAATATAAGACGATATTGGAGGGCTATAATGACAGCTGGTCGGAACGTGGACAACTAAGGATAGCTGAGTACACAAATTTAGCGCCAAAAGACTACACTTTTAAAGTTCGTGCCCGCTATCCTAATGGTGATTGGCAGGAGGTAGATTCTCCTGTTATTTTGCGCATAGAACCAAGGTTTACTCAAACTTATACGTTTAAAATCATAATAATACTGGCTGCACTTGGTTTAATATGGTCAGCATTTAGACTGCGTTTTCATCATTTAAAAAGAACTGAAGCAATATTAAGAAGGCGAGTATCTGAACAAACTGAGTCGCTAGAATTGCAGACAAAACAATTCGAGTACCAGGCAACTCATGACGAATTGACAGGTGTTGCAAACCGGAGGGCTTTTGATAAGCGCGCGCTGAGTTTGTTCAGCTCAGCAAAAACAAACAATCAACCCCTCTGTTTGGCAATTATCGATATCGATTTCTTTAAACAGGTAAATGACTGCTATTCTCACATCATAGGCGATTGTGTAATTAAGGAAGTAGCGTCTTTGATTTCAGACTTGATCCCCAATAACGCGTTATGTGCTAGGTGGGGCGGTGAAGAGTTTACTGTACTGTTACCTCAAAAATCCACAGAAAATGGATTTGAGGAACTAGATAGTATTCGAAAATATATCAGAGAACACGATTTTGATCGTATTGCTGATAACCTTTCGATTACTGTGAGTATAGGAGTCGCAGGCATCTCCTCTGCCAACGATTATGATCGGCTTCTTAGTCATGCAGACCAAGCTCTCTATAAAGCAAAACAACAAGGACGAGACCAAGTTGCCGTCTTCAAGCATTCGTAATTTTCGCGAGACCTGCCAAATTGCTGCCCTTCCATGCTTGCTACTTGCAATGCTATCCGCTTGTGGATCGAAACCACCGCCTGCGTTATTGGTAAAAGACATAGAAAAAATAGAGCATGTTGTCGATACAACCTTACCTCTGGTTCAAAGAGCGTACGCTATTCCACATAAAAAGGTATGCGAAGAGGAAGGTGGTGAGTGGAAAAAGCTGGGAATGCAACAGCATGAGTCTTGTGTTCTTCCTGCAAACGATGCGGGGAAAGCGTGTACAGATAGTACTCAATGCGAGGTTGCTTGCGTGGCTAAAAATAAAGAATCACATTATGGAGCTCGCGCGGAAGGCGTTTGTTTACAGTCAACTGATTTGTTCGGCTGTCACTCTTATGTGTCAAAAGGTATTGTTGAGCCTCCCTTATGCACGGATTGAATAGCACCGCAATAATAATTTCGCGCAGGCCTTTCTCAATTAAGAAGAAACATCACTAATGCTAAGTAATATTTTACACTACGCAAAAAACATTGTCGTATCGCTGTTAGCTATCTTTATATGCTTTGGCGTTCTCGATTTTCTCTGGTTAGGTATTATCGCTGACAGCTGGTATCAAACTGAAATGGCGCCACTGTTGCGATCACAGTTTATAACGTGGCCGTGGTTGGTATTTTATGTAATGTATGGCTTTGTTGTGTTTGTGCTAGCAGTAGTAGCAAACCGTGACAAGTCGCTGTTATATGCGGGAATTGATGGTGCCTTACTGGGTCTTGCGAGTTACGGTGCTTATAATCTTACCGCATATAGCATTATCGACGGGTTTACTTTGTTTATTATGCTTATAGATTGGGCGTGGGGCACATTCCTAACCAGCGCTAGCGCAATGGCAGGCTGGTTAGGGTTCAAAGCAGCGCTACGAAACTAAGCAGCGCTACGAAATTAGCCAGCGCTGAGAAAATAAGCTGGGCTACGGAAACGAGTAGCGCAAGATACGTTTAAGCACGCTTGCATACTGACTGAAAAATCCGCCCGTGTTGTAGTGCATGCCGTGTTCTTTGAAAATGGCTTGCACCCGGGGGGCCATTTCTTTGTAGCGGCGTGCGGGAATATCTGGAAACAGATGATGCTCTATCTGAAAGCTCAAGTGGCCGGTCAGCACATGAAAGAGTGTGCCGCCTTTTATGTTTGAAGACCCCAGTGCTTGTCGGTAATACCATTGTCCTTGGGTTTCATCAACACAGTCTTCGGCATTAAAAGTTTGCACATCACCGGTGAAATGCCCGCAGAAGATAATGGTAGACGTCCATAAGTTCCTCAGTAAATTAGCCGCTAAGTTACCGGTGAAAACATACAAAAAGAATGGGCCAGCCAATGCAGGAAATAATACATAATCTTTAACTAATTGGCGGGCTCCTTTACTAAAAAAGCGACGCTTTAGTTCTGAATGTGATATTTGGTTTTTACGATTATCTTTCTTTTTACCAAAAAATACCCGCTCTGCTGCCATTTCATGGTACGACACGCCCCATTGAAACAGCACACTTAACAGAATGTAGGTAACAAACTGCCACAGGTTTTTTATCCGCCAGCGAAAGTCATTCGATAAACGCAGTAAGCCGTAACCAAAGTCTCTGTCTTTGCCTATGATATTTGTGTAGGTGTGGTGTTCGTAATTATGAACTCTATTCCAACTTGAGCCATCACAGGCAATATCCCATTCGTATGCTTTTGAGTTGATATGCTTATCGTTCATCCAGTCGTATTGACCGTGCATAACATTGTGGCCAATTTCCATATTGTCCAAAATTTTAGCAGTCGCTAAACTCAGCACACCAAAAACCCATAGAAGAGGCTGAAGAAACCCTAAAAAGAGGAAGATTCTACCCGTCCATTCACACGCTCGCTGGGCTAAAATAACGCGTCGAATATAGACTGCATCTTCCTCACCAAGTTTGCTTTTTATCTCAATTTTAACCCCGTCCAGTTGTTCTGCTAATTTTTCATAATTGGGTGTTGAGATGTGTTTAGTCGGAGCAACGTCGCTGGTACTTGCAGATGCCTTTTCTTGTGAAATGAACGTATCGTTAATGGCAATTTTATTACTTGTTGTTATCATGCTTGAAGCTCCAAATCTGTGACTGCTTGTGACACACAAAGCTGAATTAATTGTTCTGCACTATCAGACAGTGCCCCAGTACGAGTATCGCGAACTACCCCGCGCTTTTTCACACATTGACATTGATGACAAATTCCCATTCCGCAGCCATAGGTCACGGGCTGATTCGCTTCTAACAATTGCTCAAGCAAGGTTTGCTGATTGTTTACTGATAGCGTATTACCGTTGTGGGTGAGTGAGAAAGAGGTAGCTTCGTCACTCTTCTGCGAAACGTCATTTAGAGAGACTGTGGGAAAAGCGGCGAAATGTTCGCTATCCAATGGCGTCTTGGTGATTAACTGCATGCGGGCAACGTCCTCGTAAAGTGACTGAGGGCCACATACCATCCAGTGAGAATGAGCGTGTTCAGCTAAATGATTTTCTACATCTCCATCTTGCTGTCGACTAAGAAGCTGGTAGCTAAAGTTTCCATTTTTACGCTGATAAACTTCCAGCTCGTCTGTAAGTAGGTGTTCATTTTCCTTGGCGAAATACAACAAATGCACAGTAGGTTTGGTGTGGGTCATTAACGCCATATCGTCGAGCATAGCTATGAAGGGCGTAATGCCAGAACCGCCAGCTATCATCAAAATAGATGAGGCGCGTTTTTGGGGTTCTTGTGAATGCGCAGCATTGTGAGTGTTGGCGAGTGCAGATCGATTGTCGCTGGGCCTACTTTCATTCGGGAAAAGGAAGTTACCCATAGGCGCAGAAATATTGACCCAGTCATTACATGACAGAGAGCCTAAATAAGGTGTTAAGGCGCCGTCTTTTTTCGTGCGAATAACAAGTCGGATATCGCCAGACGTATTTCTGCTGCTTTGACCACTTGCAATGGTAAACACGCGGCTTACCAGTTTCCCGTTTATTTCAAGCGTTATTGAAATATGTTGTCCTGCACAATGACTTGGCCATTTTTTTTGTGGAGCAAGGGTAAGCTGCAATGTTGTCTCATCAAGAGGCGATACCGATTTTACCCGAGCTCGATAATAGCCATCTCGCCACGATGGCTTGATAGCTTGAACCACGGTTTCCCAATATCCCGCCCACGTTGAATGGTGGAAGAAAATTGATGTGGCTTTGTTTATTAATGTTTTCACTATTGCTTTTGCGCTCTTTATTTATAGTCTTTGTATTTTAGTTTTGCGTACACTTGTACGCTCATTCGGCGCACAAGTGTAAGCTTAAATAAATAAAAAGCAATAGGGTGTTTATTAAATAGTCAAAATTAATCGGTGTGAACAGATGTAAATATGCAGTGTAATTTCTGTCTTATTTGCCGCTTATTTAAGAGGGGCTCTATCAAAATTGCGCTAAATTCGGTAATATCCGCGGTCTTAATTTTTAATTGATAAGCGGACTATGTTTGAAGTTAACCCGGTTACTAATGCGATAAAAGACATCCGCGAGCGCACCGACGCGCTTAGGGGGTATCTTTGACTTTGATGCAAAGTCGGAGCGTTTAGAAGAAGTAAGTAGAGAACTTGAAAACCCAGACGTGTGGAATGAGCCAGATAAGGCTCAAGCGCTGGGGAAAGAGAAGGTAGCACTAGAGCAAATTGTGGAAACTATTCACAATTTAGATCAGGGCACCGACGATGTGGAAGGTCTTGTTGAACTGGCCGTTGAAGCCGAAGACGAGGAAACTTTTGAAGAGGCGCAGAGCGAACTCAATAGTTTGCTAGAAGCGCTAGAAAAATTAGAGTTTCGGCGCATGTTTTCTGGTCCTAACGATGAGAATGATTGTTACATTGACATTCAATCAGGATCTGGCGGTACGGAAGCACAAGATTGGGCCAATATGCTGCTACGTATGTATCTTCGTTGGGGTGAAGCTCATGGTTTCAAAACCGAGCTCATCGAAGTGTCAGACGGCGAAGTAGCAGGTATAAAAAGTGCGACATTACGGATACAAGGCGAGTATGCCTTTGGCTGGCTGCGCACAGAAACAGGCGTTCATCGCCTTGTACGTAAATCGCCATTCGATTCGGGCAACAGAAGACACACATCGTTTTCTTCAGCCTTTGTTTATCCTGAAGTCGATGATGATATCGATATCGATATCAATCCTTCGGATTTGCGTATTGATACTTACCGTGCTTCTGGCGCAGGTGGACAGCACGTTAATAGAACAGATTCAGCGGTGCGTATTACCCACGAGCCAACGGGTATTGTGGTGCAATGTCAGAACGACCGCTCGCAGCACAAAAACAAAGATCAGGCTATGAAGCAGTTGAAAGCTAAACTGTATGAGTTTGAACTGCAGAAACAAAATGTTGAAAAACAGGCAATGGAAGACAGTAAGTCTGACATTGGGTGGGGGAGTCAAATACGCTCTTACGTTTTAGACGATTCTCGCATAAAAGATTTGCGTACCGGCGTTGAAACACGCAACACTCAGGCCGTGCTAGACGGCGGTCTGGATAAATTCATTGAAGCTAGCCTGAAATCAGGGCTGTAGACCGAACAACGAAGTGAAAGGTTATGACTGACCAACAAACTGACGATAATAAATTAATTGCTGAGCGCCGTTCAAAGTTAAGCGCTATTCGCGAACAGTGCCGTGCCAACGGCTTTCCAAACAGCTTTCGTCGCGAAAATTACGCTGATGAGTTGCAGGCTAAGTTCGGTGAATTCGATAAAGAAACTCTGCAAGAGCAGGGTAACAAGGTAAGTATTGCTGGCCGTATAATGGCAAAGCGCGGTCCATTTATGTTGCTTCAAGACATGACTGGGCGCATTCAGGCCTACGCTGACAAAGACACGCAAAAAGCCCTTAAAGCTAAATACGGTGCGTTGGATATTGGTGACATTATTGGCGTAGCAGGTGATTTGCACAAATCAGGTAAAGGCGACCTTTACGTGAATATGGAGCAATACGAACTGCTTACCAAAGCGCTTCGTCCGCTGCCAGAAAAGTTCCACGGCTTGAGCGATCAGGAAACTAAATATCGCCAGCGCTATGTAGATTTGATCACCAGCGAGCAAACCCGTAAAACCTTCATGATCCGCAGTAAAATTGTAAACGGTATTCGCAATTATCTGACCAAGCGTGACTACCTAGAGGTAGAAACGCCAATGCTACAGGTTATTCCAGGTGGTGCTACTGCGAAGCCATTTGTTACTCACCACAACGCGCTAGACATTGATATGTACTTGCGTATTGCCCCAGAGCTTTATTTGAAGCGCTTGGTCGTTGGTGGGTTTGAGCGCGTGTTCGAAATTAACCGTAACTTCCGTAACGAAGGCCTTTCAACTCGTCATAACCCAGAGTTTACCATGCTTGAGTTCTACCAGGCGTATGCAGACTACAATGACCTGATGAACCTTACCGAAGATATGCTGCGCACATTGGCAGAAGATATTCTTGGCACCAGCATAATCAAGAATACTACGAAAGACGCTGAGGGTAATGTCACGTCTGAAGTAGAGTATGATTTTGGTAAGCCGTTTGAACGCTTGAGCATGGGCGATGCCATTCTAAAATACTGGCCTGAAGCCGATGAAGCGGCCATTCGCGATCCAGAGGCAAATCTAGATTCGCTAAAAGCCATGGCGAAGCAGCTTCACATCAAAGAGCCTGAGGTTGACGGTATTTGGGGCGCGGGTAAATACCTGTGTGAAATCTTTGAAGCAACAGCTGAAGAGAAGCTTGAACAGCCTACGTTTATTACTGAATATCCGTGGGAAGTATCGCCGCTTGCACGTCGTAACGACAACAACCCGTTCATTACTGACCGTTTCGAGTTCTTCGTAGGCGGACGTGAATTAGCGAACGGCTTTAGCGAGCTTAACGATCCAGAAGACCAAGCTGAGCGTTTTGCGAAGCAGGTTGAAGAAAAAGATGCAGGCGATGATGAAGCCATGCACTTTGACGATGACTATATTCGTGCGCTTGAGTATGGCCTACCGCCTACGGCAGGTGAAGGTATTGGTATCGACCGTCTAGCTATGCTGTTTACCGATAGCTCAACCATTAAAGACGTAATTTTGTTCCCTCATATGAAGCCTGAGGCAACAAAAGAAGCTGAATAAAATGCATTGAATGCAGCGCGGGTGGTTAATCTAGCCGCGCTTGTTCGATATAACGTTTAACGCTGAGACGTAATTAAACGAGTATTGGCACTCAGGGCTTTTACGCGTTGAACAAGAAGGGCATTGGTGCTTGCACTAATGCCTTTTTTATTTGCCATAGTCACAATATAACCATTAATTGCGTCTATTTCTGTTTGGCGTTTGTACTTAATATCTTGGTGCATACTCGAGAAATTATTCCCCGTGGCGGTTGCCACTTCAAGCACAGTGTTTTTTATAGCCCGGAGATCAAAACGCTGCCCGCACGACGCTGCTACATCCACAAATTCCTGACATATTTGATGTCGAAGTTCACTGTAGCATTCATCGCAAATATCGCGATTCGGCACGTCGTTAAGTGCGGTTAAAGGGTTGATGACTGCATTTACCGCTAACTTGCTCCACAGCGCATACAAAATGTCATTTGAAATCGTCACGGGAGGCAAAACACGAGTTAGCAAGTCACAGGCTGCTATTAGTTTGTTTTTGCTATTTTCAAGGTTATCTAAGCCCGTAACGATATCAATGCTTTCAGGCTGACTACTGCCGATTGTTATAGAACCACTGCCGGTAAAGATCACTTGGGATACATTACGACTAGTGCGCTTTTTTAGTGCTCCATGACTGGTTGTAGCAAGAAGCAGCGGGTAGTTATCACCAAGTAGCGATTGAGCGATTTCTTGCCCACCCATACCGTTGTGAAGTAATACGACAACGGGTTTTTGGTTTAAAAATGGCAGCCATTGCGTTAACGCCTCTTCTAGCTGATACACCTTAAGAGGAATAATTAACACATCATTGGCACTTAATGACTGAGGAGGGAGGATAGAACCATTTAGCGAAAAAGTTTTTCCGTCCAACCATACCGCACTACCAGGAATACCTGCAGAGACTGCAGAGCGAGGGTAACGGCTGTAATTCACGTTATGCTTTTCGGCACCTGCGGCCAACAAGCTGCCTATGGCACCACAGCCTACAATATGCAGTTGTGCCATCTTGGTTAACCGCCTTGAATGTTCATGCCGCGCTCATCGCATTCTTGTTGAAATCGAGAAGGTAAGGCCGGCCATAAGAGGACTTCAGGCGTAGCGATCGACGATATCCAGTCTTTAACCTGTGCTTCGTTAAATATATCCCCCTCTAAAAGAGGTGCTGTGGCGGATATCACGCCGCTTTTTAGTGGGAGCGTTAATTTAAAAGCATGTAAATACAGCCTGTCGGCATTGCTGCCGCCATAAAGAACGTCTCCTAAAATGGGCGCGCCTATGCTTTTTAGCGCTACTCTGATTTGGTGAGTTTTGCCGGAGTGTGGCTTTAATATAAACCCTCTCACTCCAGGCTTGGCAGAATAGCTGAAAAACTGAGTAAGCGCTGGGTTTACCGTAGTCTTCAACAAAATGTGCTGCCCGCCGCGACGGTTTTTCATATCGCCGATAATAGCGCCTTGTTTTTTCTTTGGTTTCTTATCACTGAGCGCAAGGTAGTACTTACTAACTTGGCGAGTTTCAAATAACCTGCCTATCTCAGCGGCCACTGATTCGTTTTCAGCTAAACATAAACAGCCTGAAGTCCCAGTATCTAAGCGATGACACAAGTGTAGATGCGGCACATTAAGCTGCTCTTTTAATCGCGTTACAATACCTTGGCTATTAGATAAAACGCTATCAGGCGCTTTATTTCTGGCTGTTTCATCGTGCATAGCTGCTTCATCATGCATAGCTAGGCCGACAGGCTTGTTGACAATAACAACACCCTTGTCACGATAGAGGATAGGGATAGATTGCACTATTTCGCGTCGAGTTCTGACAGCGCTTCTTCGTAATCTAGTTCGTCAACGGCATCAATAATTGCTTCGCGCTTTTCGTTTTCAATACCCATAGCCGACAACCACTCTTCTAACGTAGATTGCGAAATGAATTCACTGGCTTTAAGTGCAGAGATTAACTGTTTTCTTGCGCGTTCTGCAGCGGCGCTATTTACCGGAGCGTTGCTTGCTTTCGCATTGGCGCTGTTATCAGAAGTAGATTCAGCGGTAAGCGTATCAATGTTGCTAACCGTTTCGTTCAGTAAAACCACAAAACTTGAATAGTCATTGGGAAGTTCTTTGTCGTTTCTAATGGCGCTTTCCACTGGCTTGCTTGCGTTGTGCAAAGCAAACAGGCCTAGGTTTCCAGTCACGCCCTTTAGAGTATGAATTAACGAATAGGCATCATCATATTGCTGACTTTCTAAAAGCCCCTGTAAATCTGTATCCAACGTTCGATATTCATCGGTGAATTTTCCGAGCAAAGTGAATAAGAGCTTTTTGTTTCCGCTTAACTGCGACAGTCCAAATTCAATATCGACTAATGTCGTTGACTTATCCATGCAAGTATCCTTTTACAACACGTTTAGGCGACGTTTGAGTAACGTCGTTGGTCATTGCTTTACTACCATTGAGCGAAACAACATGGCACTGCTCTGCGTTAATAGAGATGATAGTGCAAAATATGGTGAGTAGTGTATTTCAAGAATACACAAATTAATAGAACCATAGCAAAGTCTGAACAAGTAAAGCGCTCAAAATTCTGGTAATCTCAAGCGCTAACACTGCATCGTCCTCGTGTTGATGAACAATAAGAAAATGCCGCTACCCAACCGGCTTGCAAGAAGTTGTTATAAAAAGGAATAAACATGCCGGGAAAATTCTCCTTTCGCACCATTGGTATGGTGCTTACCGTTTTATCTATTAGCGCTTGTCAGCGTGCTCAGGTAGAACAGAGCCAAGAAACGAACTCTGCCTCAATATCGATACCTTATGAAAAATATAACTTAGATAACGGGTTAACCGTTATTCTTCACGAAGATCATTCAGATCCATTGGTTCATGTTGATGTTACCTATCACGTTGGATCCGCGAGAGAAGAGATTGGAAAATCCGGCTTTGCGCATTTCTTTGAGCATATGATGTTTCAGGGCTCTCAGCACGTTGCTGATGAACAGCACTTTAAGGTAATTACAGAAGTCGGTGGTAATTTAAACGGGACGACAAATACAGATAGAACCAACTATTTTGAAACAGTACCTGCTAATCAATTAGAAAAGGTTTTGTGGTTAGAGTCTGATCGTATGGGTTATTTACTCGAGGCCGTTGACCAAGAAAAATTTGAGAATCAGCGGGAAACGGTAAAAAACGAACGTTCTCAACGAGTTGATAATCAGCCTTATGGATTGCGCAACGAATTAAATGGTGAAGCTCTCTATCCTGAGGGGCACCCTTATTCTTGGTCAACTATTGGTTATGTTGAAGATTTAGACCGCGTGGACGTTGAAGATCTCAAAGCCTTCTTTAAACGGTGGTATGGGCCGAATAACGCAGTGCTTACCATTGGTGGCGATATCGACATCGAGCAAACCAAAGCGCTGATCAAACAATATTTTGGGAGTATTCCCAAAGGCCCTGAAGTGTCAGATCCTCAGCCTCAACCTGTAACCCTTAATGAAACTCGGTATCTTACTCTAGAAGACAATGTGCATTTGCCATTGCTTCAGATTACTTTCCCAACAGTGTATGTTCGCCATCCCGACGAGGCGCCATTAGACGTGCTGGCAAATATTCTTGGCGGTGGTAAAACGTCGTTGTTTTATAAAAATTTAGTGAAGCAGGGGATTGCGGTTCAAGCGGCAGTATCACACCCATGTCGTGAGTTGGCCTGCGAATTTCAGCTTCTCGCACTTGCCAATCCATCAAAGGTAACTTCTTTAGGTACGCTTCAGCAGGCGCTTAATGATACGCTAAAAGAATTTGAAAACCGCGGTGTAACTGTGGACGATCTTGCACGTACCAAGGGACAGTTGGAGTCAACCACTGTGTTTGGCCTTCAAAGTGTGTCTGGAAAAGTGTCGGCACTCGCCGCTAATGAAACCTTTCATAATACACCTGATCTCATCGCGGAAGATATCGCGCGCTATAACGGGGTGACTGCTAGCGATATTATGCGTGTTTACAATACCTACATCAAAAACGCGAACAGCGTAATTTTAAGTGTGGTTCCGGAGGGTAGCCCACAGCTCGCTGCCGCAGAACCAAACTTTGAACGTCCGGTTCGTACGCTACCTCAATCTGACGCACAGGCCTCAATGACTGAAAATATGCCTTCACAAGTTTCAGATATTGAGAATGGTGTAAGTAAGCGTGTTGCGAATGACAACTTTGATAGAAGCGTTATGCCAGATGCAGGGCCAGCGCCTATTGTAAAAGTGCCAGATTATTGGGAGCGTGAGTTAAGCAATGGCATAAAAGTGCTTGGTGTTACCAGCAATGAAACACCTACTGTTACCCTTACTTTAGGAATAGATGGCGGTATGTTACTAGACCCTAAAGGCAAAGCAGGGACGGCGTATCTTACTGCATTGCTAATGAATGAATCGACAGAGAATTATTCCAATGAAGATTTAGCCAACGAATTGGCAAAATTGGGAAGCTCCATTCGCATTAGTGCATCCGGTCGCTCTACACAAATTTACGTTTCTACGCTGACTAAAAATCTTACGCCTACATTATTGTTGTTAGAGGAAAAGTTATTTAAACCTGCGTTTCGTGAAGAAGACTTCGTCAGAATGAAAGAGCGCGTGCTGCAAGGGCTTCAACAGCAGGCAAAAACGCCATCTAGCCTTGCGCGTAGAGCCCGAGACTTAATTTTGTTCGGAGAAGAAAACCGCGTGAGTTTACCCGATGAGGGAACGATGGCGACGGTGGAAAATATTACGTTAAGTGACGTGAAAGCATTTTATAAACGTTATTACTCGCCCGCGAGGGCAAGTATGGTAGTGGTAGGAAATCTATCTGAAGATAAAATTGTGGACGCATTAGGTTTTATAGCCCAGTGGAAAGGGCAGGATTATGAGTTTACCGATTACAATGCGTTTCCTTCTTACGATAAAAGAAACCTTTATTTAGTAGATAGCCCAGGAGCCGTTCAATCAGTTGTATTTATAGTCGATAGAGGCTTGCCTTTTGATGCCACTGGAGATTATTTTAAAACAAGGTTAATGAACTTTCCTATAGGCGGTGCTTTTAATAGTCGGATTAATCTCAACTTACGGGAAGAGAAAGGTATTACTTACGGCGCAAGCAGTGGTTTTGTCGGCGGCAAAACGTTAGGTTGGTTTGAAGCGAGTTCCGACCTCACCGCTGAAAATACCGCAGAAGGCATTGAGGCAATTTTTTCTGAAATACAGGCGTACAGAGAAAGCGGTATTACCGAATCGGAAATTGAATTCATGCGCAGCGCGTTTACTCTTAGTGACGCGCTAGCATTTGAGACTCCAGCGAGTAAAGCTCGCTTCTTAAGGCAGTTGCTAAGCTACGAGTTAGAGAAAGGATATCGCAAAGAGCAGCTTGCGATTATCAATAACATTGATAAAGACACGATAGACAAGTTGGCAAAACAATATTTGAATGCTGATAAAATGCAAATTATTGTAGTGGGCGATAAGGAAGAAATATTGCCGCAGCTGAACTCATTAAAACTGCCGGTCTTTGAATTAACGGTAGATGATAATAAGCGAACAGCGTTAAACTGAAGCGTTAACGTATCTTGAAATTACACTATTGCTCCCCATTTACGGGAGCAATATTGACATCACGGAAAACCATTTTGACTGCAGATACTACCTGTTTCGACGCGCGCGTGAAGGCGCTTAAATCGCCCGAATTTTTAGCCTCACTAAGAGAAATAAAACGCGGTGTAGAACGAGAAGCGCTTCGAATCAATCCAAATGGCACATTAGCCCAAACCCCACATCCAAAGCCGTTAGGTTCGGCTCTGTCCCATGAGTCGATTACCACAGACTTTTCCGAGTCACTGTTGGAGTTTATTACTCCGCCCGAGGCAAGCTCAGCAAAAACCGTTGCGCAACTAAAAGATATTCATCGCTTTGTTGCTGACAACATAAACGACGAGCAAATTTGGCCGCTCAGTATGCCCTGTTTTATTGATGACGAGACGGAAATTCCCATTGCTTATTTCGGCGAGTCGAACGTGGGCAAAATGAAGCGAGTTTACCGAATAGGGCTAAAAAATCGCTATGGTAGTATGATGCAGGCTATTGCCGGCGTGCATTTTAACTTTTCATTTCCAGATAGTTTTTGGGCGCTGTGGGCAAAGCAAAATGGCACAACCCATTCGCAAGAGCAAACTTCTGCGGACTACTTTGGGCTTATACGCAATTACCGTCGTCTATGCTGGTTGATTCCCTACTTATACGGTGCATCTCCGGCACTGTGTAGCTCATTTTTAAAAGGTAAAGAGTACAGCTTGCCGTTTAAGAAAGTAGGAAAAGGGACCCTTTACATGCCATATGCAACATCGTTGCGTATGAGCGATTTAGGCTATACCAGTGCTGAGCAGTCGTCGCTTAAGATTTGTTATAACGAGCTAGACAATTATGTTCGTCTTCTACGCGATGCCATGAGTACACCTTCCACTCGATTTGAGCGTTTCGCTTCTGGAGAAGGCGGCAATTACCAACAGCTGAGCCACAATATTATTCAAATTGAGAATGAGCTGTATTCTCCAATTCGACCCAAGCAGCCCACAGAGTCGATGGAAAAACCCACTGACGCGCTAGTGAGACGGGGAATTAGTTATATCGAGGTAAGAGCACTCGACGTCAACCCGTTTTCTTCTGTAGGTATCAGTGACACACAGTTTAATTTTCTTGATGTATTTTTACTGGCTTGTTTACTTATTCCAAGTGAAGAGTTTGACGAGCAGCAGTTAAACGAGGCAAAAGAAAATATGGATCGTGTGGTGCTTGAAGGCCGCAAACCGGAACTGATGTTGTCTAACAACGGTGTAGATGTGACCTTGCCTGAGTGGAGCAAAAAGCTATTTACGTATTTTGAGCAGGCTGCGAACATACTTGATGAAGCAAATGATACGAAGCAATACAGCGAGGCAGTAGCGCAGGAATACGCAAAAACGCAAAACCCTGAGTTAACGCCATCGGCAAAAATACTGCAAACTCTTTTATCTGAAAATAAAGATAACAGTATATTTGGGCTTGAATTGGCGGCTAAGTATAACAAGGAGATGAAGACCTTCGATTATACTTACACGCAAAGTGAAGATTTTGTTGAACAGGGAGAGCGCTCGTACGAAGCGCAAAGAGAGATTGAAGCCGCCGACACAAAAGACTTTGATACTTTTATAAAAGACTATTTTGCAGAGCCCCCGGCAAAAAAAAATGCCTGACATAGGTCAGGCATTAAAAGGTTCCAGGGAAACACACATTTTACTAGAACATTAATTAAGACACGCTATGAACCAAAAGTTCAAAAAATGGGTTGTTTTTTTATCAACTCTCATCGTTCTTTTTCCACTATTGATCGCGGGGTGTGCCACAACGCCTCCGAAAAATAGCAGTAACTTGTGTGAAATCTTCTTCGAGAAAGAGGACTGGTATGATGCTGCTGCCGATGCGAGAGATAAATGGGGAGTTCCTATTCACGTGCCCATGGCCATGATGTATCAAGAAAGCTCATTTAGACATGATGCATTGCCGCCAAGAGACTATGTGTTTTTTGGTTTAGTGCCATGGGGAAGAGTGAGCAGTGCGTATGGGTACTCACAAGCAAAAACCCCTACCTGGCAAGATTACATCAGAGAAACAGACAACGGCGGTGCCGACAGAGACGACTTTGAGGACGCTATCGACTTTATGGGCTGGTTTATTTATAAATCACAAAAAGTAAATGGCGTATCAAAATGGGACGCATACGCCCAATATCTGAATTATCACGAAGGGTGGGGAGGATATAAACGCCGCAGCTATGACAGAAAACCCTGGCTTAAAAAAGTTGCGTCAAAAGTTAAAGCTCGCTCACTACGTTACGCGACCCAACTAAAAACCTGCGAAGAAGAGCTTCAAAAAGGTTGGTTGATGAAGTTATTCAGTTAAGCAAAAAAACGAGGGATAGACGAGAGTCTATCCCTCAGCGACGCCAAGCCAAGACCGTTTTTTACCCAACGTCGAACAGGCATATGTAATCTATTGCAAATGATAATGATTTGCAATACCGATTGTTGAAATAATTTCTAATCTCTCCTCCGCGTGTTGGTATTTTTGATATAGATCAAACCAACCCTGTGAAGTAGGCCTGCGAAATATGGCCTTTGATCTAGATCATAACGACGAGGGCCGCACTCCCATACACTTTATCCATAGCAGATTTATTCACCACTTTGGAGAGAACAATTATGTTGTGGACAATGATTAAAGATCCGGTAGTTTGGGGCTCACTTTTAGGCATAGGTATTATTGTAGCCATGATGGTGTATTACACCTATTTGTTCATGCACAACAGTGCGGCGGGCAAGTAAGCGCGAAAAGCACCTCTTGCAGATGCGTTAGATGCATCAGCAGCGCTATGCAGGGCTAATTAAGACATCAAGCCGCAGGAATAGTATTGATATATCAGCATTGGCGTTGAAAAGCGTAATTACTGTTTGTCACTTATTGAAGGCACTTCGAGTAACACTAAAAGCGCGGCTTTGCCACCGTATTCCAGCGGTGCTTGATGAAACGCTTTAACGTGGGGGTGTTGGACCAAGTAGTGGGGAAGCGCGGCTTTCAGCACGCCTTGACCAAACCCATGCATAATGCAGGCGCAATCGATGAGATCTTTTCTCGCAGCATAAATAAGAGCGGCAATTTCTTCCTTCGCCATCTCACGGGTTAGGCCATGAAGATCAAGGTGAATCTCGGGTGAAAAGTCTCCCCGTCTTAATTGCTTTAAAACGTGCGTGGGAACATCGCTGCGACAATAACGCATCGGGCCTTCTTGAGGCAGACTCGCTTGATACATATCTGAGAAATTAAACGACGCGGCAAGCTGTTTGCTGTGCTTGATATTTTTAATCGACGACTGCTGTTTCTTATTAAACAGCTCTACTTGCCTGTCAGGCTCTACTTTGTCTTGTGACAAAGGCTTAACGCCCTGCATAGCATCAGCAAAGGAAAAAGTTTCCTCGTCTTCGGCAGGTTTGTTTACATTTTGCTGCTTTTTGAACGCCTTTAATTCTTTTTTAAATACTCTCATCTCGAATCTTACCCGCATTACAGGGCTTCTGCGCACGCAGTTAATTATGTGAATTAGCATTAAGTTTGGGTATGATACCAGCTTTCAAAATATTGATGTACCCAAACGCTATGACCGATAAGTTTTACCTAGAAGAAGCCATTGACGATCTGCACACTTTGCTAGATATGACTCGATGGGCGACAAGCCGTTTTAATGACGCTGAGCTCTATTTCGGTCACGGTACTGATAATGCGTGGGATGAGGCCGTAAGCCTTGTTCTTCAGGCTCTGCACCTTCCGCATCCCATTTTAGCTACTGTGGGCGAAAGTATATTGTCCTCTCGTTTAACTAAAAGCGAGCGCGAGAAAATAGCTGAGTTGGTACTGAAGCGTGTTCAAACACGTATGCCTTTGCCCTACATTACCAACGAAGCATGGTTTTGCGGTATGCCTTTTTACGTTGATGAGCGCGTATTAATTCCTCGTTCTCCTTTTGCTGAGCTTATTCAAAACCAGTTTTCTCCTTTTGTGGAAAACGAGCTAGCGTCTATTCTTGATATGTGTACTGGCGGAGCTTGTATCGCTATTGCTTTGGCACACGCTTATCCTGAAACACAGGTAGATGCAGTCGATATTAGTACTGATGCATTAGAAGTCGCCGACATCAATATACAAGAACATGGCTTAAGTCACCGTGTTTATCCTATTCAGTCAGATCTATTCACAAACCTTGAAGGGCAAAAGTACGACCTCATCATTTCAAATCCGCCCTATGTGGATGCA
Organism: Alteromonas sp. MB-3u-76; assembly: GCF_002831605.1. Taxonomy (NCBI): domain Bacteria; kingdom Pseudomonadati; phylum Pseudomonadota; class Gammaproteobacteria; order Alteromonadales; family Alteromonadaceae; genus Alteromonas; species Alteromonas sp. MB-3u-76. Next base: position 1,249,204 of record NZ_CP025115.1, read on the forward strand.
CAGGATATGGCTGACTTACCGGATGAGTATCATCACGAACCTGAATTGGCACTGGCTGCTGGCGAAGATGGACTCGATTTAGTCGATACAATGCTGCGCCAAGCAACGAGCTATCTTAACGATGGCGGCTGGCTGTTCATCGAGGTGGGTAATAGCGAAGTGCATATGAACAACAGGTTTCCTGGTTTAGAAGTCATTTGGATTGAGTTTGAAAATGGCGGGCAAGGTATTTTTGCCGTGAATAAAGACACGCTGGTTCAATATTTTAGTAGTAAGGATTAATAGTTAATTATGTCAGGTAATAGCTTCGGAAAACTTTTCACGGTAACCACTTTTGGAGAAAGCCACGGTATTGCTATTGGTGGTGTGGTTGACGGTTGCCCTCCAGGACTGGAAATTACTGAAGAAGATTTGCAAATAGATTTGGACAGAAGAAAGCCGGGAACCTCTCGCTACACCACAGCACGCAGAGAAGATGACGAAGTACAAATTCTTTCTGGTGTGTTTGAAGGTAAGACAACAGGTACCAGCATAGGTCTGTTGATTAAAAATAAAGATCAACGCAGCCAAGACTACGGTAATATTGCCGATCGCTTTCGTCCCGGTCATGCCGACTATACCTACGATCAAAAGTACGGCAGTCGTGATTATCGCGGTGGTGGTCGCTCTTCTGCCCGCGAGACAGCAATACGCGTAGCGGCGGGGGGGATTGCCAAAAAGTACCTTAAAGAGGAGCATGGAATAGAAGTACTGGGTTATTTATCTCAGCTAGGCCCTATAGCGGTTGAAAATGTCGACCACGCCATTACCAATACCAATCCTTTTTTCTGCCCAGACGCGAGTAAGTTAGACGCTCTTGATGAATATATGCGCGACTTAAAAAAGTCTGGCGACAGCATAGGTGCAAAGGTATCTGTTGTTGCTAAAAATGTACCTGTTGGGCTTGGTGAGCCTGTTTTCGACAGGTTAGATGCGGAAATTGCCCATGCCATGATGGGAATTAATGCAGTAAAAGGCGTGGAGATTGGCGATGGGTTTGAAGTCGTTAATCAAAAAGGCAGTGAACATCGTGATACGTTAACGCCTGAAGGGTTTGCCTCTAATCACGCGGGTGGCGTACTTGGGGGTATTTCCACTGGTCAAGACGTTGAAGTTCACATGGCGTTAAAACCAACATCCAGTATATCTGTGCCGGGTACAACGATTAACAAGCAAAACGAAGAAATTGATATTGTGACTAAAGGTCGACACGACCCCTGCGTGGGAATTCGTGCAGTACCTATTGCTGAGGCAATGATGGCACTTGTTTTAATGGACCACCTACTGCGTCATAGAGCTCAGAACATGGGCGTGGTATCAACTACTGCTCCCATTGCAGGCTCGCGATAAGCGACTCAGTTTCTCGTTATAATTAGCGCCACTAACAATATGTTAGTGGCGCTGTTTTATGTACACACTTTGACTCGTTCTTTTTACTCAATCTCTTTACGCGCTTACGCAATTTCATTGAGGAAAATGTCTGTTGAAAGCGATTTATTTCACAGAAAGTGATATTCAAAGCGCTTTTACTAAAGAGTTTTTATCTAAAGAGTTACTACAAAAAAAGCAATAGCTCATGGAGACGTTCGTTGACACTTAGCCCTCAATCTTCTGGCACTAGCAAAAAGTCGCTCATTATTCTTGCCCTTACTTACTGGCTTTATTTTGGTCAACTTGGCGTTCTTGTCCCTTATCTGGGGATTTTCTTAGACGGAAGAGGCTTTTCATCGCAAGATATCGGAGAGCTATTTGCGGTGATTACTCTTGCTCGCATTCTAGGTCCAGGGCTTTGGGCTGGTGTTGCCGATAAAACAGGAAATGCGATTGGTGTAATGAGACTTGGGTGCTTTTTGACTGTGCTTACGTTTAGTTCGGTATTTTACTTTTCCAGTTTCTGGGGGCTTACTTTAGCGTTCGGGCTTATGATGATGTTTTGGACCGCGGTGTTACCCCAGCTGGAGGTGATCACCATGAACGCGGTGTCTACAAGTTCCACAACTTACGGACAGATAAGGTTATGGGGCAGTGTCGGTTTTATTTGTTTAACTGTTAGTGCTGGTAAGGCGCTAGATATTTTCTCAACTGAAACGCCAGTTTATGTCAGTGTTGCCGTGCTGTCCCTGCTATTTATCAGCACCTTGTTCATCACTGCACCTGCTAAAAAAGCTAAAACAGAGAGTTCAACAGGCAGTATATGGACCTTCGTAAAACAAAAGCCGTTTGCTGTTTTTATCTTTGCATCAGCCTGCCTCCAAATTAGCTTTGGCGCGTTTTATGGCTTTTTTGCACTGTATATGCGAGACCTTGGATACTCGGGTCAACAAACTGGGGTATTCATTGCGCTTGGCGTATTGGCCGAGGTGGGCATTTTTCTTGTTGCACGACACCTCATCAGTCGTTTTGGCGTGTGGAATTTATTATTTGCCAGTATCGTGCTGACTGCACTTCGCTGGTACTTGCTAGCAGACTTTGCTGAATTCATATCCGTTATTGTAATAAGCCAAATTATTCACGCTTTAAGCTTTGGTTTAACTCATGCGGTGTCGGTACACTTTATTCATCAATATTTACCTGCCGCGTTTCATAGCCGCGGGCAAGCTGTGTATATCAGTATTGCGTTTGGCTTAGGCGGCGCTTCGGGTAATTATCTCGCGGGACAGCAGTGGTCTCAGGGGGCCAATGCATATGAAGCTTTTATAACTGCAGCTGTATTTGCTGGTGTAGGTGCTCTATCACTGTTTTTGTGCTCAAAAAAGGTAATGGATGGCGAGGCTTCCAGAACCCCGCGGCCAAACTAAGGCGATTCTGGGTGGGGACATTGCGCTATAACTTCGGTTTTACCATCTGGATGCTCTTGCTCTAAACGGACGTCGAATTTCCACAAACGATGCAAATGTCTCATGACTTCCTGTCTTGAGTTGGCAAGTGGGATATCATTTTGAGGGATGTATCTCAGCGTCAGCGACCTATCGCCGCATATATCAACGTTGTAGACCTGAATATTAGGCTCTAGATTACTTAAATTATACTGAGCTGATAGGGCTTCTTTTATGGTGTGATAGCCCTTTTCGTCATGAATTGCGCTTACACTAATAAACGATTTTGACGTGTCATCCTCTAACGCAAATAATTTAAAGTCTCTGATTATTTGGGGTGACAAAAATTGACTGATAAAGCTTTCGTCCTTAAAATTTTGCATAGCAAAATGCACAGTCTCTAACCAATCTGTGCCCGCAATACTGGGAAGGTAATAATAGTCCTCTTCGGTGGGCGACTGACAAACACGCTTTATATCCATAAACATAGAAAAGCCGAGCGCGTAAGGGTTTATACCGGAATAATAAGGGCTGTTATATTCAGGTTGCATAACCACGCTAGAATGGCTATGTAAAAACTCTATCATAAAACTATCGCTCACTAGTTTTTCGTCATACATTTGATTGAGTATGTGATAGTGCCAAAAACACGCCCATCCCTCGTTCATAACTTGGGTTTGTTTTTGGGGATAAAAATACTGTGACACTTTACGCACTATCCTCACAATTTCTCGCTGCCACGGCTCAAGTAAAGGGGCGTTTTTTTCAATAAAGTAGAGCAAGTTCTCCTGCGGTTCTTCGGGAAAGCGGGCAGGTTGAGTCTGTTTTTTTTGAGCCCCCTCTGGCAGCGTTCTCCACAGTTCATTGACTTGAGACTGCAGATACGCTTCGCGTTCCTGTTGACGAGTCTTTTCTTCCTGTAATGATATCTTCTGAGGTCGCTTATACCTGTCTACGCCAAAGTTCATTAGCGCGTGGCACGAGTCTAGAATATTCTCAACTTCGTTTATGCCGTATTTTTGCTCGCAGTTGGCAATGTAGTTTTTGGCGAAAACCAAATAATCGATAATAGAACTGGCATCTGTCCATGTTTTGAAAAGGTAATTGCCTTTAAAAAAAGAATTATGGCCATAGCAAGCATGAGCCATAACCAACGCCTGCATAGTGACGGTATTTTCTTCCATCAAATAAGCAATGCAGGGGCTTGAGTTTATGACTATTTCGTAGGCAAGCCCCATCTGACCACGTTTATACTGCTGCTCTGTTTGAATAAATTTTTTGCCAAACGACCAGTGGGTATAGTTCAGCGGCATGCCTATACTGGCATAAGCATCCATCATTTGTTCGGCGGTTATTACTTCAATTTGGTTGGGGTAGGTATCTAATTTAAAGCCTCTGGCGATCCTATCTATCTCCTGTTCATATCGTAGCAGTAGGTCAAAGTTCCAGTCTGGCCCGTCGTCGAGCTTATGAGGCGATGAAGCTGCCTGAATTGACATGATAGACTCCTTAGCGTGCAGAGGCATCTGCGCGTTTGAATAATTCTCTAAAGGCAGGATAAATATCTGCTTGAGACTCAATATGTTTGCAGATAAAGTTGCTGTGAGCAGTACTCACCGCGTCAAATATTTTCCACAAGCTTTGATGAGGCCTCTGCGTTATTTCAATGTAAGTGTAATAACGACAGGCTGGCAGCAAGTGATTGGTGAGTAATTCTCCGCATTTCGGCGAATCGTCCGCCCAGTTATCGCCATCTGAGGCTTGCGCCCCATAAATATTCCACGCACCGTCACTATATCGTTCGTTGATAATGTCTTTCATTAGTTTTAAAGCGCTAGAAACTATGGTTCCACCGGTTTCCTGAGAGTAAAAAAACTCTTGTTCGTCGACTTCTTTAGCCTGCGTGTGATGTCGAATATAGACCACTTCAACATTTTCGTAGGTACGACTGAGAAACAGGTACAACAAGATATAAAATCGCTTGGCGGTTTCTTTGGTTTCTTGATCCATTGAACCTGATACATCCATAAGGCAGAACATCACTGCTTTACTGCTGGGGAGCGGGCGGGTATCGTAATTTTTAAAGCGTAAATCAAAGGTATCAATAAAAGGAACTTTGGCTATTTTTGCTTTTAAAGCGGCAATATCTTTTTCAATTGCCAGAATATGTAAGGTGTTTTCGTGTTTGTCCTCACGTAGGCGTTTAAGCTCTTCCTCTAGCTCTCCCAGCTTTCGCTTATCAGCTGCTGTTAACGCTATTCGCCGAGCAACGGAACCTTTTAAAGAGCGAACAATATCTAAGTTGGTGGGCATGCCATCGGTTTGATAGCCAGCGCGGTAGGTTTCGTATTGAGTAACTTGAGCGAATTGATTTTTTTGAAGATTTGGCAATTCAAGATCTTCAAACAATATGTTTAAGTACTCGTCTTTTGAAATTGAAAATACAAATTCGTCTTGGCCTTCACCTTCATTACTGGCTTCGCCGGCTCCGCTTCCTTGACCCTCACCACCCAAAGGACGCTCAATTTTGTCGCCCGCAGTAAACTGATCGTTGCCAGGATGAACGATGTGTCGTTTGCCGCCTTTCCCCGTATGAAAAATAGGTTCAGAGATATCTCTTTTGGGAATGCTAATTTGTTCACCGGATTCAACATCGGTTACCGAGCGCTTGCCGACGGCGTCTGAAACCGCTCGCTTTATTTGCTGCTTATAGCGTTTTATAAAGCGCTGTCGATTTATAGTGCTTTTGCCTTTGCTGTTGAGCCTTCGGTCAATAAAATGTGCCATAGACACCTACTTACATAATGTGGCATGTGTGCAGGTTTCTCATACCACGGAGTTTAATCGCGCAAAAAGAGTGTGTCGTTACGACGCTTTTCTCACCCTCAGATACCATTCGCAAAGTAATCGAACCTGCTTCTGTGTATAGCCTTTCTCGGTCATGCGATTAACAAAGTCATCGTGTTTTTTCTGTTCCTCTGCAGAGCCCTTGGTGTTGAATGAAATAACGGGCAGCAGATCTTCTGTATTTGAGAACATTTTCTTTTCAATAACAGTGCGCAACTTTTCATAGCTTGTCCAAGAAGGATTATTTCCGCTGTTATTCGCTCTGGCACGAAGAACAAAGTTAACGATTTCATTACGAAAGTCTTTGGGATTACTTATTCCCGCCGGTTTTTCAGTTTTCTCAAGCTCAGCATTCAGTGCGGCGCGGTCGAACAGTTGTCCGGTTTCAGGATCGCGATATTCTTGGTCTTGGATCCAAAAGTCAGCATAAGTCACATAGCGGTCAAATAAGTTTTGGCCGTATTCTGAATAACTTTCTAAATAAGCAGTTTGTATTTCCTTTCCAATAAATTCTACGTATCTCGGTGTGAGATAACCTTTAATGAATTCGAGGTATCTATCGGCAAGTTCTTGATTAAATTGCTCGCGTTCTATTTGCTTTTCTAGCACGTAAAACAGGTGTACTGGATTGGCAGCAACCTCTTGGCTATCGAAATTAAATACCCGTGATAAGATCTTAAAAGCAAAGCGGGTGGAGAGCCCTTCCATACCCTCATCTACGCCAGCATAATCTCGGTACTCTTGGTAAGATTTAGCTTTGGGATCTGTATCTTTTAGGCTTTCGCCGTCGTAAACGCGCATTTTAGAAAATAAGCTGGAGTTTTCTGGTTCTTTTAAGCGAGATAACACAATAAATTGTGCCAAACATTCTAAGGTATCTGGAGCACAGGGTGCTCCATGTAATTCGCTAGTATCAATTAATTTTCGATAAATTTTAATTTCTTCACTTACCCTCAAGCAGTAGGGCACTTTCACAATATATACCCGGTCTAAAAAGGCTTCGTTATTTTTGTTGTTGCGGAACGACTGCCACTCAGACTCATTAGAGTGAGCCAAAATGAGACCGTCAAAGGGTAAAGCCGAAAAACCTTCAGTAGGGTTGTAATTACCTTCTTGTGTTGCGGTAAGTAAAGGATGCAGTACCTTAATAGGTGCTTTAAACATCTCAACAAATTCCATCAGCCCCTGATTGGCTTTGCATAAAGACCCAGAATAGCTATAAGCATCGGGATCGTTCTGCGCATATTGCTCTAAACGACGTATATCTACTTTCCCCACTAGAGCGGATATGTCTTGATTATTTTCATCTCCGGGCTCGGTTTTAGCGATACCTGTTTGGTCGAGAATAGACGGATAAACCCGTACCACTTTAAATTGAGTAATATCGCCATTAAACTCATGCAGGCGCTTTCTGGCCCAAGGAGACATAATCGTTTTGAGATATCGCTTTGGAATACCGTATTCACGGTTTAAAATTTCGCCGTCTTCTTTTTCATCAAACAAACACAGCGGGTGATCGTTTACTGGGGAACCTTTAAGCCTGTATATGGGAACGTTTTGCATGAGCTCTTTAAGACGTTCCGCAAGTGATGATTTTCCGCCTCCCACTGGGCCCAACAGATATAAGATTTGTTTGCGCTCTTCAAGTCCTTGAGCAGCGTGCTTTAGATAAGACACGATTTGCTCGATAGCGTCTTCCATGCCATAAAACTCAGAGAAAGCTGGGTAACGAGAAATAATGCGGTTGGAGAAAATGCGGCTAAGTGCTGGGTCGTTAGCCGTATCAACTTTTTCGGGCTCGCCGATAGCCGTAAGTAATCGTTCTGCCGCGTTGGCATAGGCAAGTGGCTCTTGCTTACAAATTTCAAGAAATTCACCAATGGTAAACTCTTCCTGCTTACGCTCTTCAAAGCGGCTTTGATAATGTTCAAAGATACCCATAAATACCCCTCAGAAATCTAAACCCCTTACTTTCATGGTAGTAGGTATTCGGGAAAACGTGAGGTTTTGTAACTTAACTTTTTAGTAATACCGTATATGGTGTAACGTTAAACACGGCCCAATATCGAGTAGGGTGAGGCTTGCGCCTCATCCCTCTCACAGAACCGTACGTACGGGCCTCGTATACGGCTCCTGCATACTTCATATCACTTGCTAAGTGACACAATGCTAATTTGCAATCTAGTATCGTGCGCCCTATGGACATCGTTCATTTTCTAACATTGTGGTAACTTTCATTGCAGGGTTTGGCGTTCTAGCACTGAGGCAATCTACCAAATTTGACTACAATTACTTCCCATATACGGCCTGTCTCACCAGACATCACTATTCCTAGCGCACCGATTCGACTTGTCCCGCTGATCAGGCGGCTTGTGTATCAATGATAAAAAAACTCACAACTCATCAGAGTCTTAAAGTCTGCTTCCCCCCTTCGCAATCCATTTAAGCTTTTGGCTAAAATAGATCCTATCAAACACAATGCTGATAGTCGGCTTGGTTTTACCCTCCACACCATTACTGGCTTTCATCGGCCTAGCCTTACTCACTACTACGGGTTCATCTGCCACCTCACACTCGCAACATTCTTGGATCACTCCTTGAACGATACGTCCAACCATTTGATTGGATCCAATGCCAGGCTTCCCCAGTTACTGTTCTGGTAACCACGTTATGGCTCCCTGTTAGAAATTCCACCCTCAAACACAAAACAGGTCTGACTGAGTATCGGGCTTCGCGCTATTTTGCACGCTTACCCACCTGCCTTGCCGAATCAGGTTCACTTTCGTTGTGTACCTCTAACTTCCTATGGCTTGCTTCGGGCCGGCCCCCGGAGACCCTATCGTTGGCCAACAGCGCCCTTGCCATTCGGATTATCTTCCCCTCAGTCAGGGTGATTCAGGTTTCTTTCAACCTGACGGGTTTGCCAGCTTCGCTGGGCAAACAAAAAAGCCCCGCAGGTGCGAGGCTTCAATTCTTAAGACTTCGTAATTCGTCGTAGACGACTACAACAATCTTTTTTTATTTTTACATTGCTTACGCTAGGTTGCTGTTTGCAAATTCCCAGTTAACTAGTGCCCAGAAGTTTTCTAGGTATTTAGGACGTGCATTGCGGTAATCGATGTAATAAGCATGTTCCCAAAGGTCAACAGTCAGGATAGGTGTTAATGAATCACCAGAGATTGGCGTTTCCGCATTGCTGGTGTTAACAATGTCTAAGCTGCCGTCTGCTGTTTTAACTAGCCATGTCCAGCTTGAACCAAAGTTGTTTACTGCCTTGTCGTTAAATGCTGCTTGGAAGTCTGCAAATGACCCCCACTTCGCATTAATTGCATCTGCTACTGCGCCTGTCGGCTCACCGCCACCATTTGGGCTTAAGCAGTTCCAGTAAAAAGTGTGGTTCCACACTTGTGCCGCGTTGTTGAACACACCGCCTTCAGACGCCTTAATGATCTCTTCAAGGCTTTTGCTTTCCATGTCCGTACCTTCAACAAGGCCATTAAGCTTTGTTACATAGGTCGCGTGGTGCTTACCGTAGTGGTACTCAAGAGTTTCGGCAGAAATATGCGGTTCAAGTGCATTTTGTTCGTATGGTAATGCTGGTAATTCAAAAGCCATGTCGGTCTCCATGATTAGTTTGTATTTATAACGTTATTCACCCCCTAACGCCTGTGGAAAGGAGGCAACGTGCTAATTTAGCTCACTAATAACATTACGTTGTAAAGCATAACGTAGAAGTGGGGATAAAGTCTTATAACTCAATGACAAAATTATTAATTTTTTGCCATGGTAAAAACGTTAATGTTAATTAATACTTTTAGATAGCGCATGACTGAGTGAACAGATCACTTTACAACGTAGAAAACGCCTCTATTGGCAGTACTTCATTTCGCTAGTGCGGGTCAAAGCGCTAATTGCTTGAAGTAAACATTAAGAAGGATAACGAGAAAATAAATTATGTTATCCTCCCCTTGATAAATATGATGAGCATTCCCACTTCTTGAATATTAACTATTCCGCTGAGAGGATCTAATGGATAACACTGAAAGCCAATCGACGATTGAACGAATAAAGCAACAAATAGAAGAAAATCCAATTCTTCTATATATGAAGGGCTCACCAAAACTACCAAGCTGTGGTTTTTCTTCACAAGCATCGCAAGCGCTAATGTCGTGCGGTGAGGCATTTGCTTATGTTGATATCCTTCAGAACCCAGACATTCGTGCAGAGTTGCCAAAATATGCCAATTGGCCTACGTTCCCGCAACTGTGGGTTGACGGTGAACTTGTGGGTGGTTGTGACATTATTATAGAAATGTTCCAGCAAAACGAGCTACAGCCACTTATCAAAGAAACTGCTGAAAAACATAAAACTGAAGAGTAAAACTGTAAATCAGTTTACTATATTAAGAAGCCGGCTTTCAGTCGGCTTTTTTTGTTAGGAACGGCAAGAAATCTCCCACCTTTACCCCCGCTAAAACTATATAGACAAGTCAGAAAACAAAATCCTCTACGGTGTAAAAATATATTTTTATTTTGTCGAAAATGGTTTGTTTTTTAGTGCGTTACGCTCTATAAATCGTGCCGTGCTGACGAATTAATCGTCAGTGTTGAAGGTAAAAATACAATCATTTTTGAATTGGTTTAGAACGCATAAAGCGTCAACGCTACTAAAAGCACTTCGGGAAAACACCATGAATACACACTTGTCTTTACTAACTAAAAACGTACGCAGCATTCTTACTGCATCTGCTGCGTTTTCCGTTATCGCAACTGCGCCTGTTTTTGCGCAAGAAGAAAGCGATGAAACAAAAGCAGAAGATTATGAGCAAATTGCAGTAGTAGGTTCACGTGCTGCTCCGCGCTCAATTGGCGATTCAGCAGTTCCGATTGACATTATTTCCAGTGAAGACTTTAAGCAACAAGGTGCCACCGATATGGTATCCATGATGCAAACAGTTGTACCTTCATTCAACGTGAACGACCAGCCTATTAACGATGCATCAACACTTGTACGTCCAGCTAACCTTCGCGGTATGGCGTCAGACCACACGCTTGTGCTAGTAAACGGAAAGCGTCGTCATCGCTCTGCAGTTATCACGTTCCTTGGCGGCGGTCTATCAGACGGTGCACAAGGTCCAGATATTTCGGTTATACCAGCATCAGCATTGAAGCAAGTAGAAGTACTTCGTGACGGCGCCGCTGCGCAATACGGTTCAGATGCCATTGCTGGTGTTATCAACTTCGTACTCAACGACGCCTCAGAAGGCGGAACGTTTGAAGCACGTTACGGCTCTTTCTATGAAGGCGATGGTGACATGATCCAGCTCTCAGGAAATGTTGGTCTTCCACTGTCTGACAATGGATTCATTAATCTTTCAGCAGAATATCGCACTGCTGACGATACATCACGCAGCATTCAGCGCGATGACGCTGCCGCTCTTGTCGCTGCAGGAAATACCTTTGTTGCAAATCCTGCACAAATTTGGGGCTCGCCTGAAATTAAGCACGACGTAAAGCTTTTTGCTAACGCTGGCATCGAGTTGTCTGCTACTTCAGAAGCTTACATGTTTGGTAACTTCGCTGAACGTGAGGTTGAAGGCGGTTTCTATTTCCGTAATCCACACAATCGTGGTGGTGTAAACGACGGTGGTACAAATGCGGACGGCGAGCAATTGTTGCTTGTAGGCGATTTGACCGGCGATATGTCAGGTAACTGTCCTACCGATATCGTTGTAGGCGATAACGTTCTAGAAAACCCTACCTACATCAATCAGGTGCTAAATAACCCAGATTGCTTCGCGTTTAACGAGATTCTTCCAGGTGGTTTTACACCTCGCTTCGGCGGTACGGTAACGGACATGTCTCTTGTGTTCGGTACCAAAGGTGAGTTGGATAACGACATCACTTATGACGTTAGTTTAAACCTTGGCCAAAACGAAGTTGATTTTGCGATCAGCAACACAATCAACCCGTCTCTAGGCCCAGACACACCAACGTCGTTTAGCCCAGGCCGTTATACACAATCTGAACAAACTCTTGATATCGACTTTACCAAGCCTTTCGATGTTGGTTTGTATGAGCCGCTATTCGTTGCGACAGGTTTCCAATATCGCAATGAGAGTTATGAGAGCGTTGCAGGTGATACTGCCTCTTATGAAATAGGTCCGTTGGCGACACAAGGCTTTGGCATTGGCTCAAATGGTTTCCCTGGCTTGGCGGCCAATAGCCAAGGTCGTGTGTCCCGCAACAATATTGCACTTTACGTTGACGCAGAAGCCTATATCACTGAAAACTTCATGTTAGCCGGTGCGCTACGTTACGAAGATTTCTCTGACTTCGGCGATACGACTAAAGGTAAAATTGCATTCCGTTGGCAAGCGCTTGAGAACATCGCGTTCCGTGGTGCATTCTCAACTGGCTTTAAGGCACCTACGCTTGGTCAAAGTAATGTGCGTAACGTTACAACGGCATTCGGTACGGGTGGTCAGCTAATCGACCGCGCAACGCTACCGCCAACTGATCCAGTATCTCAGCTTAAAGGTGGTGAGCAGCTAACACCTGAAGAATCAGAAAGTATCACGTTTGGTATAGTAGCAGACTTCGAAAATGGTCTATTCATTACTGCGGACTACTACAATATTGAGCTGACTGACCGTATCAGTACTGCGTCTGGTATTGCCTTGACTGAAGACGATATTGCAGCACTTCTTGCGCAAGGCATTAACGATGCATCTAGCTTCCAAGAGATCAGCTTCTTTACCAATGACTTCGATACAACCACTGAAGGTCTTGATGTAGTCGCCAACTACTCGATGGAGATGATGGGCGGCGAGACTAAGTTCTCACTTGCTTACAACTGGACATCGACAGAGGTTGACCGTGCATCGGACAACATTTCAGCTGAGCGTATTCGCATGTTAGAAGATAACCTTCCAGCAGTGCGCTACAGTGCAACGGCGAACCATACGAATGGTGATTGGCGCTTCCTTGCACGCTTAAACTATTACGGTAGCATCTTTGAAGACCACTTAGATTCTGCGCTTCCAATCGATAAAGTAGGCTCAGAATTTACTGTGGACTTAGAAGTGGCTTACAACTTCACTGAAGAGTTTACTGTAACTGTAGGCGCGAAAAACGCCTTTGATGAATACCCAGATGAGAATACACAGTATGCCGGTATTGCAGGTTCGTTGTATCCAACGACCTCACCCATCGGTATCAACGGTGGCTTCTATTATCTAAGAGGTGTTTATTCTTTTTAATCGCTAACACTAGCGAACACAACTTTCACAAATGTTTCGAAGTGGAGGGGAGCTTTCGCTCCCCTTTTATTTGTCATTTCGAGCATCATTTACGTGAAAAGTGATAAAGAAACAGGCATTATTAATGCCTATGTAAGCAAATCGAAACACACCACTTTTAATATTATGAAGAGAAAGTCGACAGTAGCTGAAACCTTTTTAAAATACCGCGCTAAGTTAATGCGCGCAGTAGGTTCTATTGTTGGCGCCGACGACATTGAAGATATCGTGCAAGAAGCTTTTATAAAAAGCTATGAAGCAGAATTAAAACAAGAAATACAGTACGAGCGGACATACATGCTCAAAACAGCGCGTAATTTAGCGCTGAACCATGTTGCAAAAGCTGAGAATAAAAATAAACAGCATTTAGACGACATGGATCTTTTGCCTTACGAACTTGTTGGGCATAGTTTAGAAAAAAACGTAGAGAGCAAAGAACGTTTTATTCATTTTTGCCGAGCGACAGACACACTGTCAGCTGATGTAAAACGCGTATTTTTGCTCAAAAAAGTATATGGCATGCGACAAAAAGAGATTGCAGAGCTTGTGGGGCTGAGCGAAAGCACCGTAGAAAAGCATGTCGCCAAAGGTCTTTTAATGTGTTCTCGGTATTTGGCCGACTTATCTAAAAACACGACATCGCCCCAAGCACCCGTGAGTGCGACTCAGGACATAAGCCGTAGTTAATATGAACAATATTCGTCAATTTTCCAGTAAAGAAGATATCCAAGAGCAGGCATGCCTGTGGGTTAGTCGCCTAGATCGCGGTTTGAAAGACAATGAACTCGCAGAGCTTGATTACTGGCTGGGTGAGAGCAGCGCCCACCGACAGTCTCTCATTGATGCTGCTAGCTTGTGGGACGACATGTCAGTACTGAATGAGTTAAGTGGTTTGTTTCCAGAAGCAACCATGCGTAAAAATGACGCGGGTAAAAACAAACGTCAGCCTTCTCATTCTTCTCGTCATTATTCGAAAACTTGGGGAATTGCAGCAGCATTTTTGGTAATGGCGCTAGCCATAGGTACTGTCGTGCAGCGCGGATGGTTAGACAATAGTGCTGAGTTTGCGAGCACAAGTGAGAAGGTTGAAACCGGCGTGGGAGAGCAAAAAAATATTACTCTTGCCGATGGTTCTATTCTTCACCTGAACACTAACTCTATTGTTACTGTAGATTTTTCCCCAACAGCTCGCAGTATCGTTTTACTTAGAGGCGAGGCGCATTTTGAGGTGGCTCATGATAAGTCTCGTCCGTTTTCAGTCACCGCGGGGAAAAACACCGTCACTGCGGTAGGGACGGCGTTTAATATGCAGTACATCGATGATAACGCCTTTGAGTTGGTTGTTACCGATGGCAAGGTGTTAGTGAAAGATAGATTTAAAGATGCGTCTTCTGCAGAATCACTTTTTGGTAAGAAGTCTGTAGCGGAAGAAGGGCTTCTTATGTTCGCTGGCGAAAAGGCGACGGTTCAAGGAAAAGTAGAAGCGCGTGAGAATATGACGCAGAACGATATTGAAGATGATCTTGCATGGCAGCAGGGCATGATTGTGTTTAAGGGCGAGCCTCTTGAAGCAGTACTAGCAGAGATTGGGCGATATACGTCGGTTCGTTTCAGTATTGCTGATGAGCGCTTGCGCAAACGTCGAGTGGCGGGTTACTTTAAAGTTGGTGATATTGACGGTTTGCTAGCGGCGCTTAAAAGTAGTTTTAATATCAATTATGAGAAAGTAACAGAAACGAGCATTCAATTATCGGTAGCATCTTGATGATTGATTAAAAAGTTAGCCGGATGTCACTGCCCTTAGTGGCATCAGGCTATTGAATGTGACAATATAATAACGACAAATAGCACATCGAAAAATTATCTTGCAGTACATGCATTTTGCTAACATCTCGCACTTTATTAAACGTCAAATTTTATGTTGGCGTGAATCTGCTGTAGATACGCAGCACGGGAATGCAAAGCGAAGTGCTTTTTTTCTTGTCGTAGTTATTTCTATACTCAGTGCGATATGCTCAAACAACAGCTATGCACTGCAAAATACAATAACTGAAAAAGGGGCCCCGGCGCCTCCCATCGCTTCTCCACCTTCTTATACATTTTCGGTTAAGTCTCAATCGGCAGATGAAGCACTCACAGAATTGGCGAAGCAGGCTAACACAACATTGCTTTTTCCTTTCGATTTAGCAAAGCGCGTTAAAACCAATTCATTAGTTGGAACCTTTACGCTTAGCGAAGCTCTTCAGCAATTACTAGAAGGCACCGAACTTGCTGTTATTACTGATGAGCTAGGTGTGTTGAGTATACGCTCACGAGCGTCATTAACCACCAAGAAAGCTTCGCAGAATAAGCAAGAAGAGCAAGCCGACAACGGCAACGCACTAGAACGCATTGCTATTGTGGGAACGCGAAATACTCCCCGCAGTGCAACAGATTCTCCTGTTCCTTTAGATATCATTGGCGCAAAATCCTTAAGTTCTCAGGGCAACGCAGATGTATTGTCTATGCTCAGCGTTATGGTTCCGTCTCTTAATGTGAACGACCAGCCTATAAACGATGCAAGCAGCTTGGTTCGGCCTGCTAACCTACGGGGAATGTCATCTGATCACACGTTGTTACTGCTCAACGGTAAACGCCGCCACCGCTCTGCGGTTATTACCTTTCTTGGCGGTGGTCTGAGTGATGGTGCTCAAGGCCCAGATATTTCTGTTATCCCGGCCTACGCTTTAAAGCAGGTTGAAGTATTGCGCGATGGTGCCTCTGCGCAATACGGCTCTGACGCAATTGCTGGCGTAATTAACTTTGTGCTCAAAGATGCGAAAGCGGGCGGGAGTATTGCTCTGAAAACTGGCGCATACGGCGAGGGAGATGGTGAACTTTTCCAACTTCAGGGAAATCGAGGTTTTGCATTTGGCGACAACGGTTTTATTAATGTTACTGGGGAGTATAGACAGCAAGGTGGCACATCTCGCTCTGTTCAGCGCGATGACGCTATTGCCCTAACTCAACAAGGCAATGCATTCATCGACAACCCCGCACAAGTATGGGGGGCTTTAGATGTGGATAAAGACCTTAAATTTGCAATTAATACAGGTTTCAAATTTTCACCGTCTACCCAGCTTTATAGTTTTCTTACTGCGGCTAAAAGAGAATTATCTGGAGGTTTTTATTACCGCAACCCGCAAACCCGAGAAGGTGTGTTTAGCAGAACCGACTCCGAAACCGGGGCTCGGCGCTTAATCGTTGCCGATTTAGACGGTGTAGATAGTGGTATATCCTGTCCGTTGATAATATTGAACGACGCTAATGTGCTTGAAGATCCGAACTATCTGAAAATAGCGGATAACAGTACCCCTGTGGGCGCTAATTGTTTTGCGTTTAACGAACTTTATCCGGGCGGCTTTACGCCAAGCTTCGGCGGTGTGATTGAAGATGGCTCCGTTACCCTGGGCTTGAAAAAAGAATTACCTTACGACTGGGCGTTTGATGCAAGCGCAACGGTTGGTTACAGCAACATTGACTATAATATCAGTGGCACGGTAAACCCGTCGTTAGGTCCGGAATCGCCCACGGCCTTTGATCCCGGAGGCGTATCTCAAGTTGAGCGTACATTAAATTTAGATTTTACTAAGCTGATTCAATCGGTTTTTGAAGATCCTATCAGCATTGGTGTAGGTCTTGAATGGCGCAAAGAGACATACTTTCAAAAGGCCGGTGATATAAACTCATACATAGCCGGACCTTTTGCCTTAGAGCCACCACTTGGTTTAAACGAAGGGTTTGCGATTGGCTCAAACGGTTTTCCAGGCTATCAGCCTCAATCTGCGGGACACTGGAGTCGTAACAACTGGGCAATGTATGGCGACATAGAGCTGTTTGTTACCGAGTCATTGCAATTCGGATTGGCTTCGCGGGTAGAACATTTTAGTGATTTTGGAACGACTTTCGACGGAAAGCTCAGTACCCGCTACAAGTTAAGCGATCTGTTTGCTATTCGAGGTTCTGTTAATACGGGCTTCAAAGCGCCGACAGTGGGGCAGAGTAATGTTATCAACGTAACTACTGCTTATGGCGAAAACGGGCTTGAAGACCAAGCTACGTTACCTCCCACTGATATGATATCTATGCAATTAGGTGCAACGCCTTTGCAGCCGGAAGAGTCGGTAAATTTTAGTGTGGGGGCGGTGTTGCAAGCTAGCGACCAGTTCTTTGCTACCATCGATTATTTTAATATTAGATTAAGAGATAGAATTAGCACTACTTCAGCTATTCCACTTACTGAAAGCGATATCAATACGCTTATTCAAAACGGTCGCCCCGACGCTGCAAAATATAATGCAGCGAAATATTTCACCAACGATTTTGACACAAAAACACAAGGTATTGATGTTGTTGTTAACTATCAGTTTATGTTTGATGAGTGGCAAAACAATTTACTTTTTGCGTATAACTGGACAGACACGCAGGTAGAGCGAGTTACACTTTACCCCGCGGTTATTGATGGAAGATTACAATTAGCGCCAAACCTAACCGAGGCACGCATCCGCATGCTGGAGGATAATTTGCCGGCACACAGGGGGAGTATTACATTAGAACAACGTCTGCAGTCTTTTGAGTTTACTTGGCGACTGAATTATTTTGGTTCTTTTTATGAAGATCACCTAGATGCGTCTGCAGGGCTAGATATTTATGGAGGAGCTAGATTTACCATGGATGCGCAGTTTGCGTGGCAGTTTTCAAAGGAAACTCGGTTAACCTTAGGCGTACAGAATCTTTTTAATACACTACCAGACACGAATGTTTTTAAAGAGGAAGTTGGAGCACTCTATCCGCCGACCACGCCAGGTGGTATCAACGGCAACTTCTATTATGCGGGTTTAGAGTATTCGTTTGAGTAAACGTTAAACGCTTTTGATAGGAAATATGAAGGCGTACAGAAAATAACGTTTTAACCCACGTTTTTAAACAGGGACTCATCGATGATTGTTTGGTCAATTATTTGCTGAGCCATACCAATACATTTGCCACATTGAGAGCCCAGTTCTAAATGCTCACGCAACTCACGCATATTTCCAACACCGTTCGTTTCAACAGCGGCGCGAATACTTTTGTCGGTTACTCCGTAGCACATACATACAAACATTATTGGGCACTCCAAATGAATCTGTAAATGATAATAATTGTTATTCATGAGTTTGGCAAGTCGTGATGAGAATTATTTTCATTAAAAATTACCCAAATTGTTTAGTGGTCAAAAAAGGCTTATGTTTAGCGTCTATAGACGCTAAATTTTTAATTTCGGAGGGGCGAGTGTTAGTTAACACTCCTTTTCAAGGGGCCAGCCGCCAAGGGCTTTATAGCGGTTTACCATGTAGCAGAATAGCTCTGTGGTTTTTTGTGCGTCATACAGTGCACTGTGGGCTTCATTTTGGTCAAACTCAATACCTGCAGCGCGGCAGGCCTTAACCAATACCGTTTGGCCAAGTGCTAAACCAGCCAGGCTGGTAGTATCAAAAGACACAAAAGGGTGGAATGGGGTGCGTTTGATATTGCAGCGTTGAATGGCAGCATTGACAAAACCCTGATCGAAGGCGGCATTGTGAGCTACGATCACAGAGCGTTGGCAGTCTGCATTTTTTTGCGCCTTGCGCACGCCTTTACACAGCTCCTTCATGGCTTCACTTTCTTCTATTGCGCCTCTTAGAGCGCAATGAGGATCAATACCATTAAACTCTAATGCGGCAGGTTCAAGATTTGCGCCTTCAAAGGGTTCAATATGATAGTGAAAAGTTTGGTCTGGGTGTAACAGACCATTTTCGTCCATTTTCACCGTCACGGCAGCAAGTTCTAATAGTGCATCAGTGCCTGCAATAAATCCCGCTGTTTCAACATCTATAACAACAGGAAAGTACCCTCTAAATCGTTCAGATAAGCTAGGTATCGCAGTTGAAGACGGGGCTGTAGAAGACTTAGCAGTTGAAGACATAGACTCTCTTATAAGAACGGGTGAATTTGGATGTGACCGGCTTAACTATAGGGCACGTGTTGTTTCTGCAAAGATTATCGCAAGTATGTAAGGCAAGTGCTAGCATGAATTGTATAGAAGCTGTTTTACGGTGTGAAGTTGTTCGAGCAGGGCAGGCAAGCGCTAGGGCAAACATAGAACGTAAAGGTAGAACGCAAAAATAGAACGTTAAAACAAAAGAGGCAACCAGGGAAGTAAGCCAAGGACATTTGGCAATCAAGACTAAACTTTTCTACAATTCAGGCGATAATAACACTAAGCGCGACTCTACTACACACATTCGAATAATCTGGGAACAGGGTTTTTTATAACCTACTCTGTGCCTAAATGAAGAGTAAGTGTGGGCGTATAAGTTAAAAATTTTCATTTTCTGGGCGTCAGTATGTCTTTTACATGTAAAATCGGGTGGAAAATAAAACCTGCTATTTTATTTGCAATGCTCGTTGGTATGGCAGCGTCTGCAACGGTGTCTCACGCTGCAATGCGTCAGTATTCCGCTACCGTTGAGACTTCAAATTGGCAAGTTGAGAAGGATTCTAGGTTACAGTGCAGGCTCAACCATGATCTTCCCGGATATGGTGATGCCATGTTTACTAGCGTGGCCTCGAAGCAACTCAATATGGAGTTCGAACTTGATATGCACCTGCTGCCCAATCGATTTGACGTTGCGGCGGTATACTCAGTGCCACCTAAATGGATGCCCGGCGTAGCGCCCAAGCCAATAGCTGATATGACGATACGCAAGCAGTACAATGGTGACCTCCCACAAGACGCGGCCTGGACAATGCTGTCAGAGTTAGAAAAAGGATTCTGGCCCACTATCTACTATCAAGATTGGTACAACAAATACGATAAAGTGAGCGTTGCGTTAAACGCTAGCAACTTTACCAGCGTTTACAGAGAATTTGTAAATTGTGTTGCTAACTTACTGCCTTACACTTTCGACGATATTGCTTATACCGTGCTGTCATACAAAAATAACAGTACAGAACTCACAAAGTATTCGCAGAAACGATTAACAATGATAGGTGAATACCTCAAAGAAGATGCTGAGCTTGAGCTTGTGTTGTTAGACGGTTACACCGATAGCTATGGAGGGCGCTGGACCAACGAGCAGCTCTCTATTCAAAGAGCGAACGAAGTTAAAGACTATTTGACGACATTGGGTGTCCCTAACGATCGTATTCAACTAACAGGACATGGAGAAAAGCGTCATATTGCTCCGAATGACACCCGCGAGTCTAGGGCGCAAAACAGGCGAGTTGTGGTGCGTCTATCTAAGTCATAACCGGGCGGAATGCAAAGCGTTCGAATTGAGATAATCAGCGCGCCACTTTGCAACAGGTGGAATATGGTCGGTAAATATTCCATCTGCCTTTACTTGCGTTTTTAAGGCATTTAGTAGCTGTTCGCCAGATAGGCCTAGCGGAAGTGCATCTTGGCGGTAGGTGTAGGGGTGTATCGTTAACCCGTATTTATGCGCCTCTGAAATCCACCCTGCAGCTTTGATTGTGCTCTGATTTTTTTGCGAAGACTGCTTACCTAAAGGTTTGTCATCATAAGTTTGTGCGTCGAAAAGTTGATTGAGCCAAGGACCTATACCATCAGCATACTCAGCTACCTTAGCCATACCCTCTGCGCTGCGGATCCAGTTGTAGTCTGTCTTACTCTCGCGCCAACTGTTCTCTCCAATTAGCATAACAACCTTGCCTTTGTAGCCTAACTCGTTGCGTATGCGCTTGATTTCATTAAAGTCGAAACACTGCAAATAGCTATTATTGCTAGCGCCATCGAGTTTGTACGTTTGAAGCGCTTCTATAGCAATCTTACTGGCATCTACCCCTTCGGCTAAGTGGAACGATGGAGACTTCACTTCTGGGTAAACGCCTACAGATTTACCGAACTGCCGATTGAGCTCGCCTATTAACTCTAAGTGTTCATATAAAGTGGCAATAGAAAAGTGTGGTGCAGATGCGGAAAAGCGCTTTGCAAAAACGGGGTTTTGCTTTTTATCCTCACGCTCGTGAATGCTAAGTGTGCGTAGCTCTGCAAGTGTAAAGTCACGGGCGTAATACCTTCCATCTTTCCGAGCTCTATCAGCGAATACTTCCTCTACATTGGTCACAGTTTCTAAGTGAATATCATGAAGTACAACGGGAATATCATCTTTAGTGATAACTACGTCCTGCTCTATAAAGTCAGCGTTCAATGAAAATGCAAGAGTGGCTGCCTCAAGCGTATGCTCAGGTAAGTAGCCTGACGCACCCCGATGAGCAATAATGGCAAAAGGCTTACCAGCCATACTGGAAGAGGAAGCCGCAGAATCTTCGTGGGAAGTCGCTATTGCAAAGGAGGGCAGGTACGCCGTAAGGAGGCATGCTGTAACAAGGGTTGCAATAAAACGCGGCGCGGTAAAAAGGTATCTGGTGGCAACGCTAACTTTCATACTTATATTCCAAATGAGTCGGCTCCGAACACATCTTAAAGGCGCTTTGTTACGATATTGCTATCCAAGCGCTTCTATCCAAACTTATGTTATGCCTGTGTGGAGGTGTTTAAGGTTGCTCGGACACGGTGGATGAATCGGTTAAACACGCCTGTGATATCAAGCTATCGGCCTTCAATGAGTTCAATGGCATAGCCATCAGGGTCGCGTACGAAAGCAATGACGGTGCTACCGCCTTTTACAGGCCCCGGCTGACGATATACTTCAGCACCGTGAGCTTCAAGATTTTTACAAAAACCATAGATATCTTCCACGCCAATAGCAATATGGCCATAGGCATTACCTTTATCATAGGTATTGTCTCCCCAGTTATAAGTCAGCTCCAGCACAGTAGAATTTTCTTCATCGCCGTAACCAACAAAAGCCAGTGTGTATTCATACTTTTTGTTTTCAGACTTGCGCAATAAGCGCATGCCCATGAGCTCAGTGTAAAAGTGTAACGATGCATCGAGGTTTTCCACGCGCAGCATTGTATGCAGCATTCTCATAGTGATTCTCTCATAATAGTTTGTGTGCACTAGATATTCGCTATCTAAAAATTTAAGCAACCCAGATAAACAAAATAAGTGCAATGGGACCAAGCGTAATTAGTGTAATTAAACGCATGACGGTAAAGAATAACTCTTAAAGATATGTTTGAGAATTGCAGCGGGTTACGCTGTTCTTAAATTACCGTGAGTAACTGTTAAGCAATACTGAGTTGGTATGTTTGGTGAGGATCGCCCTTATTTCTCTAAAAGGAAGCGACGCGAAGCAGCAAAATAAAAATATTCAATAAAGTGATAGTAAACATGAGGTTAAGGAGGAGTTATCATTGCTTTAGTAATATATATACGAAATAATGGGGAAAAGGTTAGACATACTCTGCCATAGCATGTATCTTACGCGGGCTTTAGATATGTTTTACGCTTTACCTAATACTGCGCTGTACCACTCTTTTATTCCTTCAATTGAAGTTTTATATAGATATACATCTGCTTTACTAGCTCGTTTATGTCTATCGCTTATCGGTGATTTCACCACACAAACATCAATTTTTAAAAGGTATATATTATGTCTAATTCAGTAAATGGCACAGTAAAATGGTTTAACGAAGAAAAAGGTTTTGGTTTCCTAACTCAAGACGGCGGCGGTAAAGATGTATTCGTACACTTCCGTTCAATCGCTTCTGACGGTTTCAAAACTCTTTCTGAAGGCCAAGCGGTAAGCTTCGAAGTAGAACAAGGTCAAAAAGGCCCACAAGCAGCTAACGTTGTTGTTCGATAAGCTTAGCTCTAGTTAAGTTTACGAAGCAATTAGGCTCTCTTTTGAGAGCCTAATTAATAAGTTTTTTGAATTTCTATTTCTTACTATAAATTGCTGACTACAAGAGGAATACTAAAAACAAAAATATAATAATGATAAAAGAAGTAAATAATTTGCAAGCACAAACATTTAAAAACTCTCCTATACAAACTCCCATTTCAAATATATCAGTACACAAAAACAGCATTGCTTACACAGAAGTGAATGGCAAACGTCATGTTGAGTTTACCTCGAAAAAAGAAACCAGAGCTTATCTTGAATGGCTTTTAAACTTCTCTTAAGTTTGATTTAGCCAAAACCTCTTCAATATTTGATTTTCAAACCACACTTTTTACCATCAAGCAGCTGATACCAATCCGCATAGGTTATTGCCAGACTTCCCCGAAGGGCGAGTTTAAAATGTCCGTACTCTTTGTTGTGTCACCTTGATTTAGAACCACTATGCCTGCGGTAACACGCCGCAATTACGAACATTTTAAGTCTCGCTGAATGGGTAAGTATCTATGCGGACTTGTATAACATCCTTGTTCACTGGTATTTGTGTTATTTCGTGCTCTTCAAATCAACCTCTGTGTCGGCAAGTAAATATATACTGGCCGCATAAGCTGCGATATTTTGCGCAAGCTCATCAGGATTTATCTTATCCAGAGTATCATCGGGAGTGTGATGTAAATCGAAGTAATCTCGACCATTTTGATTAAGCCTAATAGTAGGGACGCCCTTTGCTGCAAGCGGAATAATATCTGGTCCGCCGCCAACAACATCTGCTGCACCTCTAATGATGCCAAGTGGTGACAGTATTTTAGCAATCTCATCGACCAATATTGTAGCCTCTGGGTTGACGTTTGAGACGAGCTGCCAAATAGTTTGTGCGCCAAAATCGGATTCAGTGGCTATAACATGATTAGCCAAATTAGCTTCATGCTGTTTCGCATAGGCAAACGCACCTAGTAAACCAACTTCTTCGGCTCCGAACATAACAACGCGAATAGTGCGTTTTGGCCTAGTTGGAAGTTTAGCGATAAGTGCCGCAGCTGCTGTGGTAATAGCAATACCAGCACCATCATCTACCGCGCCAGTTCCCAGATCCCAGCTATCTAAGTGGCCGCCAATTAGCACAATTTCTTCTGGTTTTTCACTACCCACGATATCCATTACAACATTGCCGCTGTTTACTTCACCCTTCCATTTCGACTCACTGTGAAGTGACAATGCAAGAGGCTTATCTGTGCGATACAAACGACGTAAATGGTCTGCATCGGGGTTAGAAATAGCTATTACCGGTATTTCTGCCCATTTATCACCGTTCTTACTCATCATACCTGTATGAGGAAAACGATGGGAGTCAGAGCCTACTGAGCGCACTACAAGGGCGCTAGCACCTCCACGCTGAGCGTGCTGCCAACCAATGCGGCGGCGTTGATTAGCCTGTCCATAGCCTGCTCCCGTCTGGCTTTTGACCATAGCATCTCCGTCTACAAAGGCAATTTTACCCTGCAGTTCGCCGTCTTTTACTTCAGTTAACGCATGAATATCACGAAAGTAAACCACATCTGCGTTTACTTCGCTTTTACTTGGCGCAGCTCCGCCCAGCGCAGTTCCGTATAGTTCTTGCTGATAAGGAGAGGTTAATGCAATGTGTAGATGCCCTCTGTCCCAAAAAGGCATACTAAATTCTTCTATCGTAACCTTGTCGAACCCCAACTCTTTGCCTAAGTCTGCGCCCCAGTCTCGAGCGCGCTTTTCGGCTTCAGAGCCTCCTAACCGCGGGCCAACTTCTGTGGTTAAAGAGGTAACAATATCGTAGCCTAATTTGCTATTTAACGCGGTTTCAATTAATTGTTCAGCAGTGTCTTTCTGCGTATCTGTAATAGGGGAGGGGGCGGCTGATAATGAAGCGCTTAACACGCCCATTAATACACCGAATGTGGCGGCTTTTAGTTGTAGCATGACATCTCCAAATTCTTATAAAGTGCTTATCAAGATTTTATGTAGTTATTTTATACTTTTTGTTATTTATGCGGACCGATGGTTTTGTCCAATCATAGCTGTTGAAACTAGAATGTCGATACGGTGTGCTGTCAGTGTAGTATTTAAGGAGATAGATTGAATATTTAGGCGTGAGCTTTGGCAACTATGAAGAAAGGGCAATGCTAAAGATAGAGTAACGCTACAGTACCAGCAAGACAGTGGCTAGAGTCTATTTTTAAACTAACCTTTACGTTTTGACGTTTGCGCAAGTTTTTTGTCTTTTTTCTCTTTTTCTTTCAATACTTCGTTAATAAAGCTCTTTCGCCCAAACTCTCTCGTAATAATACATCTATCGAGTGAAAAGCCTCGTGCAGGGCAATATTCGCGACCATAAAATATAATCTGCAGGTGAAGGTCGTTCCACTTTTCTCTGGGGAATAAGCGTTTCGCATCTCTCTCGGTTTGCTCGACGCTTTTACCATTAGACAGACCCCATCGATACATCAAACGATGAATGTGGGTATCTACGGGAAATGCGGGTACACCAAACGCTTGAGACATTACTACTGAGGCGGTTTTGTGGCCTACTGCTGGCATGGCTTCAAGCGCGGCAAAGTCTTTAGGTACCTCACCGTTATGCTGCTTTATAATCATATCTGATAGATGCCAGATACCTTTTGATTTCATTGGTGAGAGACCACATGGCCTTATGATATTTTGAATTTCCTCAATACTCATTGAAACCATATCGTAGGGATTATCGGCTATGGCAAAGAGTTTAGGTGTTATCTGGTTAACGCGCTCGTCGGTACATTGTGCTGAAAGTAAAACAGCCACTAAGAGGGTGTAAGGATCTTTGTGATCTAGAGGCACTGGAACTTCTGGGTAAAGTTCATCGAGAATATCCATAATAGCCTGAACTTTCTCTTTTTTTGTTAACGTTTTCACTGCACTACCCATGTAATGTATACCTTATTTGTTCTTATTTATTTTGGTTTAAGCAATGAGAGTTAAGCATACATAAACTACTTTTTACGCCTCTGCCGTTACTCTAGCCCTTTCTGCTTTCTCTTTTGGTGCTGTTTCTCTTGCTGCCAGCTTCGCATCTATCATATTTTTTAATGCTATTAACAAGCCCATTGCGAGAAAAGCGCCAGGAGGAAGAATGGCGAGTAAAAACGGGCTATCGGTCTCAAATAGAACAACTGTCCAGTTTTTAGCAGCATCGCCAAAGAGTCTATCGGCTCCAGCGAGTAGAGTGCCTGCACCTAACACCTCTCTCAAACCGCCGAGAATAACCAGAACAGCTGTAAAACCAAGCCCCATCATGGCACCGTCATACGCTGACGCCAGCGGCTTATTTTTCGAGGCAAAAGCCTCCGCTCGGCCAATGATGGCGCAGTTAGTCACAATTAAAGGAATAAAAATCCCCAGTGCTAAATATAGCTCGTAGGTGTAGGCGTTCATAAGAAGCTGCACAATAGTCACAAACGAGGCAATGATCATAACGAACACAGGTATACGGATTTCATTGCGCACAATGTTACGCACTAAAGATACGGTTACATTACTGCCAATGAGCACAAGCATTGTGGCGAGGCCAAGGCCTAAGCCATTAATGAAGGTTGAGGTTACCGCTAGCAGCGGACAGAGTCCGAGAAGCTGCACTAGAGCAGGGTTGTTCTTCCATAGCCCTTGAAGCGATAGGTCGCGAAAATCGGTCATTATATTTGCTCCTCAGATGTTTGGTGATCAGCAGCTTGACTTTTCACTGCCTGAACATCTGCCGTGTCTGTTGTGTCGCAGGCATTTGCCGCATCAAATAATACCTGCTGATTGGTTTCAACGTACAAAAGAGCGTTTTTCACTGCACTCACTACTGCTCTAGGGGTAATTGTTGCGCCAGTAAACTGGTCAAACTCACCACCGTCTTTCTTAACTTGCCATGGCGCCAGGTTATCACTTGAGAAATCTTTGCCAGCAAAGGAAGTTATCCAATCACTTATCGCAAGCTCTACTTTATCACCAAGTCCTGGTGTCTCTTTATGCTCCACTACGCGAACGCCTAGCACCTCTAATTGGGTGTTAACGCCAATCACCATATCAATGTTGCCGCTATATCCATCGGGCGCTGTTGCCTGAACGACTAGCGCACTTGGTGAATTATCTAAACGCGCTCTATAAATCGCATGCTGACCAGGTCCTAATGATTTTGACTCAGTGACAGTACAGTCAGCATACAGCGCATTGGTGTGTAGGTTGTTAGGAACTACTTCGTTTAGAACACTGAGTAACTTGCGCTTCTTTTGTTCTTCGATGGTGTCCTTGGTACCAAAAAAAGTAACGGCAATAAGTGCTGTGGTAACAATGGCAAATGCACCTAGCATAGCGCCATTTTTAACTAAGCTATCTTTCAACATTACTTTGCACCTCGTTTACTGGTCACATTCTTGCCATAGACTCGGGGGCGAGTGTAATAGTCGATTAAGGGTACCGCCATATTCATGATAATCACGGCAAAGGCGACCGCGTCTGGGTATCCACCAAAGACACGAATAATTACAATCCAAAACCCAATTGCGGCACCAAAGATAATGCGGCCTCTAGGTGTAGTTGAGGCTGATACTGGATCTGTTGCGATAAAGAAAGCGCCAACGATAACAGCGCCATTTAATAAGTGAAAGAGTGGTGACGCGTAAACATCGCCATTAGCTAAATGCAAAACGGCTGCGCAGATAAATACACTCACAATCATGCTGCCGGGAATATGCCAACTAATGACACGAGTTTTTACAAGTGCAAGACCGCCAAGTAAGTAGGCTAGGCTAACCCATCCCCATCCTGCGCCGGCAGCATCAAAGAAGCTTCCGTTAAATGTCGCCTTTGATAATGATTCTGAGTAGGTTAGCCCTTGAGTCAGATCGGTTTTTAACGTATCCAACGGCGTTGCCATTGTCACGCCGTCGGCGATAGTTCTCAACTGAGTAACGTCGTAGCCGCTGGTGGTGAAACCGGTAAAAATAAGTGATACAGAGTCTAAAAAGCTGGGTGTAATCCCCGCTTGCGTTGTAGCAGGAAGCCAGAGGCTCATCGCGGCTGGAAACGAAATAAGTAAAACCACGTAGGCAATCATAGCAGGGTTGAAAATATTGAAACCTAGACCGCCGTAAACTTGTTTTGCTACCCCAATGGCAAAAAACACGCCAATAACCGTCATCCACCAAGGTAGAGTGGGGGGGATACTTATAGCGATTAAAAGTCCGGTGAGTGCTGCACTATAATCGGTAAGTGTTCTTTCTATAGGTCGCTTTCTTAGATATAAGATAACACCTTCAAAAAGAACAGCGCTAAACACCGCAATTATCGCTTGAATTAGCATTCCCCAGCCAAAGAAGAATGTCTGAGCTAGCATGCCAGGAATCATTGCATAAATAACAATACGCATGACTTGCCCAGTGTCACGTCTGACTCTTTGATGTGGTGAGCTTGATAAACTTAGTTTCATTTCGACTCTTTCTCTTTATCAGCCGCCGCTTTTTTAGCCTTCGCTTTTGCCACTGCCGCCGCTATGCGCGCCTTTTTGTCATCTGGCGTCGTGTTACCGGTAGATACAGAAGTATCATTACTTGTATCGCTAGTCATCGCATCGTCTGTGTGAGCATAGCTGTTTGCAGAATTGCTATTTGCGGCATTGCTGGCCGACGTACTGCCTTGAGCACTCGCTTTTTTGGCTTTAGCCTTTGCTACTGCCGCAGCAATACGCGCTTTTTTTGCTTCAGCTGCTGAAGTTGCTCCACCGCTGGCTTCGGAAGCGTTAGGCTCCTTGGGAGATACTCCGCTCTCATTTCTGCTCTCATTTCCGCTTTCCTTTGAACTGTCTTTTGCGTTGTCTGAGGTAGATTGAGTGCTTTCAACTTGGTGAGCCTCGTTTGACGGGGCGTGTGACGGGGCATTATCTTTTGTTTCTTGCGCCGCTTTTTTTGCCTTCGCACGAGCTATAGCCGCAGCTACTTTAGCCTTTTTAGCATCGGCCGATGTGGAATCAGCGTTGTGCGTTTCAGCGAGTGGTGCATCTGGGTTTTTCGCTGAGCTAGCTTGAGCTTCTTTTTTCGCTTTTGCTCTCGCTATTGCTGCTGCGACTTGCGCCTTTTTGTCGTTGGCTGCAGTTTGAGTTTTATTATCTTCGTCAGCGACTTGCGAGTTCGTCTCGGAAATTGGTTTAGAGGAAACATCCCCTGTTGATGAGTTTGCTTGAAGAGCGGCTTTTTTAGCCTTGGCCCTAGCAAGTGCTGCGGCAACTTTATCTTTTGTTTCGTTTACCGGTGAAGCAGCTTCTTCTGCGCCAGAAGGCTTGGCTTTGCTTGCTGCGAGCCTTGCTTCTTTCGCCTTGCGATGCTTTTCCTCTCTTTCACGCTTCTCTCGCTCAAGCCTTTCGTTTCGTGCTTCAAAGCGCTGCTTGGCTTTTTCTGCCTTATTTCTTTCGTCTCGCTGCAGTCGAATATCTGCTTTTGCCTGCCGGTAGTAGTGAACCAAGGGGATCTCACTTGGGCATACGTATGCACATGCGCCGCACTCTATACAGTCAAATAAGTCGTAGTCTTCTGTTTTGTCATATTCTTTCGCTTTAGCATGCCAAAACATTTGCTGAGGCAGCAGCGAGGCAGGGCAAGCATCTGCGCAAGCGCTACAGCGAATGCAGGGGCGCTCAGCCCCTTCGTCTACCAATTCTTTTTTGCTGGGAACTAGCAGGCAGTTTGTGGTTTTAACAATAGGAATTGTTGCGTCTGATAGGGTGAAGCCCATCATAGGGCCGCCCATAACTACCTTAGGTACTTTTTGCTTTTTAGGGTTGTATTCAGCCTGTTCAAGAAGATGCGCGACAGGAGTACCAATGAGCGCTCTGAAATTCCCCGGCTTCTGAACGGCTTCTCCTGTTACGGTAACAATGCGCTCTATCAAAGGTTTGCCTTGCAAAATCGCATCGGCTACGGCGTAGCACGTGCCCACATTGAACATTACAATGCCAATATCTATGGGTAAGCCGTCGCGAGGAACTTCTCTGCCGGTTAATACCTGTATAAGTTGTTTTTCGCCGCCTGCCGGGTACTTAGTTTCTACACTCACTACGCGGTAAGATTCTTTATCTTGGCAAGCAATGTTCAGAGCTTGGAGAGCCTCAGGCTTATTATCTTCAATGGCAATAATTATCGCCTGAGGGTTAATAAGGTGGGCCAAAATATCTAAGCCCTGACTAATTTGCCACGCATGCTCTCGCATCAGTCTGTCGTCTGACGTGATGTATGGCTCGCATTCAATGCCATTAAGTACTAAGAATTCGATTGGCTTCGACGTGGAAGTCTTAATATGGGTAGGGAAGCCAGCGCCCCCCATTCCCGAGATACCCGCTTGACAGATATGCTTAATGATCTCGTTTTTATTCTCGTCAAGATAATTGGGTAGGGGCTCCAAGTCGCACCACGTATCATTACCATCAGGCTTAAGCGTAATACACATTTCGGTTAAGCCGCTTGGGTGCGCAACTACATGCGGCGCAATTGCGATAATTTCGCCAGAGGTTGGAGCGTGAACTGGCACGGCGAAGGGCGTGGCGCTCTGCGACAATATTTGGCCTTTGTAAACCCTATCACCTACCTCTACGCAGCACGCACCATCTGATCCAATATGTTGACGCATAGGAATGATGAGGTGTTCGGGAAGTGACGGGGTTTGTATCGACGTGTTATTAGACAGAGATTTTCTATCGTCAGGATGCACGCCACCTGGGAAGGAGTAGAGTTTACCGTCGTTAAGGTTTTCTATAATGGAATCGAAGCTAGGAGACAACACAATTAAGACACCATTTTTATAGGAATGTCACCTTTCGGTGAGGCAGAAAAGTCCCAGTTCCACGTGGATGTGGTTTGCACCAGTGGAACCATGTCGATGCAGTCTACAGGGCAGGGGGCAACACAAAGATCGCAACCAGTACACTCATCAGTAATAACCGTATGCATGTGCTTTGCCGCACCTAAAATTGCGTCCACCGGACATGCTTGAATACACTTTGTGCATCCAATGCATTCGTCCTCGCGAATAAACGCGACTTTTTTTGAGTCTTCTTCACCGTGTGCAGCATCAAGGGGTTTTGCTTCTACCCCCATCAGGTCGGCTAACTTTTTAATCGTGGATTCACCGCCAGGAGGACACTTGTTAATATCATCCCCATTAGCAATAGCCTCTGCATAAGGCTTACAACCCGGATAACCACACTGACCGCACTGTGTTTGCGGCAAAATTTCATCAATTTGATCAACAAGAGGGTCGCCTTCTACGTGGAAGCGAATACTCGCGTAGCCTAAAATTAAACCAAAAATAACGGCCAATATGCCAATTGTGATAACTGCGAAAGAAATAGACATTATACTTTCACCAACCCACTGAAACCCATAAATGCCAGCGACATTAACCCAGCGGTTATCATTGCGATTGAGGCCCCTTTAAACGCAACCGGAACATCCGCTGCGGCGAGTCGTTCACGCATAGCTGCAAACAATATAAGTACCAATGAGAAGCCGAGCGCAGCGCCGAAACCATATATAAGGCTTTGCATAAAGTTGTGTTGCTCAGTTAAATTTAACAAGGCAACACCAAGCACAGCGCAGTTTGTTGTAATAAGAGGAAGAAAGATCCCCAGAAGCCTGTAGAGTGTAGGACTGGTTTTATGGACAACCATTTCAGTAAACTGCACTACCACTGCAATAACTAGAATAAAGGCTAAAGTTCTCAGATAACTCAACCCGAGAGGGGCAAGAAGATAAGTTTCCACGAGATAACTCGATGCCGATGCTAGCGTGAGTACAAAGGTAGTAGCCATAGACATACCCATCGCAGTTTCGAGCTTGCTCGAAACTCCCATAAATGGACATAGCCCTAAAAACTTCACCAAAACGAAGTTGTTTACCAATACTGTGCCAATCAAAAGCAGTAGAAATTCAGTCATGAAAAAACCAACATGGGAAAACAATTCCTTCAACAATTGCTAGGGTCATTGCCCACGAATAAAAAAGAAAGCGATGTAGCGCTATTATCCCTTTTTAAGGCAGGTTTAACAACTTGATTGAATTAGGGTAATTTAATGTATTGTTGTATCTAAAAGGGTAAATAAAAACGGAATTTTAGAGTGGTAACCTAAGCTAGTGGAGCTTTAGCCAATTAAGTGGCTCCCCCTCCCCGACTCGAACGGGGGACCTGCGGATTAACAGTCCGTCGCTCTAACCAACTGAGCTAAGGGGGAATTGACACTTAATTTGTTGTTGAAAGCTTGGCTCCCCCTCCCCGACTCGAACGGGGGACCTGCGGATTAACAGTCCGTCGCTCTAACCAACTGAGCTAAGGGGGACCTGTGCTTCAACGGAGGCGAATATTAAAGAGGTACATTGTTGCTGTCAACAATATATCTAAAATATTTGTTCTGACTGCACAAAAAATAGCTTTTCTTGCCTTTTGTGCTTAATTTGTCGTCAGTACGGTAAAATTTGTGCTTAATTACTGAGCATAGGGCCGTATCCTGCCGATTAAATATTATTTTCCTAGTGCTGAAAGAGACTGTGGAATGTCTAAATTCGCATATCGGTTATTGCGCGAATGCTATAACAAAAAAGAATAAAAAAAAGCTTTCATACTGGTATTATGTACAGGCGTTCATAAATCTGTAACCTGAACCTAAGGATTAAAAGGTTAGTCATTACTTACCTTTTATGAGACTTTTTGTTCAACAAATCCCGCCAACTATGGCCTGCCGTTAGTTATCCACTAATTCTGTGGATAACTATGTTGATAGGTTGATTTTATGCTTATTTACAGAACGATCATAATGCTTTTGATCAGTATATGTCGAGTGGGTTATTTTTTGTTTTTTGATAAAAATCAATTAATTAAAGTCAATTTGCAGATCTATTAAGCAGATCGACCTTGATCCCATGGATAAATTTTAGCTTGTGTGTTAATTCAACGAATGTCTAAAAGCCAAACAGCTAAATTTATGTTTTTTCAATAATTGTTACATGTTTATAACATCATTAACGCTTTGCTAATGGGAACTGATTTTCTAAATTTGCCGCTTATACCGCACTCCAATGGGCGAATCGAGTGAGTAGTAACGAGGTTGAAAGTTGGAAAGAGACTTTATTTCTCTATCTTCTGATAACAAACATTAAACTACCAAGGCAAAATCTTATTTCAACCTATTCGCATTAAAAGCTGCTCTAAAGAATATTTTCATCAAAAACAAAATCAGGTTTAAAGGCGCACTAAATATCTATTTCATCGCTTAGCCGTGGCATAACAACCAGCACTCTTTTAAACTACCGCCGTTGGGCTGCACAGTGGAGGGGAATAGGTGCACGGGAATAAGTGTGCAGCGCAATAGACGCGCGGCAAAAAGCTTTTTGCTATAAACCTTTTTTATAAATAGTAAGTAAACGTGTTTTGATTTTAAATCGAGGTTTTGTTTTTAAATCGCAATAATAGCGCTGTTAGTATCGCACTTATTTTACATATAGGCGTATAGATATCTACATACGTTGTCTGACGCCAAGACAAGAAATAAAAAAACGCACAGGAGAGTAAGTGATTAAAGACCAGCGAGATCGTAAAGTGTCCAACTTATTGGAAGGCGACATAGGCCCAACATTAAAGCGTATGACTATTCCGATGATTTTGGGCATGGTCATGATGATGAGCTTTGGCTTAATTGATACTTTTTTTGTAAGCCTCCTTGGCACCGATCCCTTAGCAGCAATTAGTTTTACTTTTCCTGTGACGTTTACCGTCATTAGCTTAACCATAGGTCTTGGAATTGGCACATCAGCAACGATTGGACGCTTGCAGGGAAGTAAAGAGCTAGAGAAGTCTAAGCTGTATGCCACTGGCTCATTGACTCTATCTGCAATGCTAGTAGGCGTGTTGGCCACTATAGGTTTCTTCTCAATAACCCCCGTTTTTTCCATGCTCAATGCCTCTGCACGTCTAATGCCTTATATCTCTGACTATATGGGCTTGTGGTATATATCGAGTGTTTTTCTCGCTCTCCCTATGGTAGGCAACAGCGTATTAAGAGCATGTGGCGATACGAAAACTCCCAGTATCGTTATGGCGTCTGTCGGCGGTTTAAATGCGTTGCTTGACCCGTTATGCATTTTTGGTTTTGGGCCTATCCCTGCAATGGGAATTAAAGGCGCTGCACTTGCCACCTTTATTGCTTGGTTAGTAGGCGCCGGTTGGATTATTTACATCTTGGCCGTACGTCGTAAGTTAATGCTTCCAAGGTTGCTCTCATTTGCTGAATTGCGCACCAGTAGCAGAGATATTCTAAAAATAGGATTGCCCGCCGCGGGGGCGAACATGCTTACACCGATTGCCGGGGGAGTGATGACCGCCATAGTTGCCGCCTACGGAGCTGAGGCTGTAGCTGCCTGGGGGGTAGGGAATCGAATGGAATCAATTGCTAATATAGTGGTGTTAGCACTATCAATGACTCTCCCTCCATTTATAAGTCAAAACTTTGGTGCATCACAAATAGAGCGTGTTAAGCATGCTTATTCGCTCGCGCTTAAATTTGTTTTAGTATGGCAATTCGTAGTGTTTCTCGCCATGTGGGGGCTGTCTGATTGGATTGCACAGGCATTTGCAAATGAAGCTAAAGTGAGTGCGTTAATTCAACTGTTCCTTATGATTGTGCCACTAGGCTATGGCATGCAGGGGATCATAGTGTTAACGAATTCATCGTTGAACGCTATGCATCGTCCTATGGCCGCGCTAATTCTTAGTATCATCCGCTTATTCGTTTTCTTCGTACCCATTAGTATTGCGGGCAGTTACTTATACGGCCTGCAAGGACTATTTATTGGTAACGTTATTGCAAACGTGGCCATGGCGGGTGTTTCTCTTGTCGTGTTTAAAAAAGCAATAGCGCAGTGCGACCACAGCTCTGTTAGCTCAAAATAAAGGTATTGAAATGAGTAGAGGTTTCGAACTTCATTCGAAATATAAACCCGATGGCGATCAACCCGCGGCAATTGAATCCTTAGTGGACGGTTTGGAAAGTGGTTTAGCCGCACAAACACTGTTAGGTGTTACCGGTTCGGGTAAAACATTTACTATGGCTAACGTGATAAAAGAAGTGCAGCGTCCCACTTTAATCCTAGCTCATAACAAAACGTTAGCGGCGCAGCTTTATGGGGAAATGAAAGAGTTCTTTCCGAATAATGCCGTAGAGTATTTTGTATCTTACTATGATTATTATCAGCCTGAAGCCTATGTGCCAACTACAGATACGTTTATTGAGAAAGATGCCTCTATTAACGACCATATAGAGCAAATGCGACTGTCTGCGACCAAAGCGCTGATGGAGCGAAGAGACGTCATTATTATTGCCAGTGTGTCTGCTATTTATGGCTTAGGCGACCCAGAGTCATATATGAAAATGCTGTTGCACCTTCGCCAGGGCGACACTATGGACCAGCGCGATATATTAAGAAGACTTGCTGAATTGCAGTACAAGCGCAACGATCTGGCCTTTGAGCGAGGCACTTTTCGCGTTCGCGGCGATGTCATAGATATCTTTCCCGCCGATTCGGAAAAGCAAGCTGTGCGAGTTGAGCTTTTCGATGATGAAATTGATAAAATAAGCTTGTTTGACCCACTTACTGGTGCCGTTGATAAGTCAGTAGTGCGGGCTACCGTGTTTCCTAAAACTCACTATGTAACGCCGAGAGAAAAAATTCTTAACGCAATTGAGCACATAAAGGATGAATTGGGAGACCGTAAAAAGCAGCTGCAAGAAGCAAATAAGCTGATTGAAGAGCAGCGAATTTCACAGCGAACGCAATTCGACATAGAAATGATGATGGAGCTTGGCTATTGCTCTGGTATCGAAAATTACTCGCGTTACCTTTCTGGTCGCGCTTCAGGCGAGCCACCGCCAACCTTGTTAGATTACTTTCCAGCTGATGGCCTGATGTTTATCGACGAATCTCATGTAACCGTATCTCAAGTGGGTGCTATGTATCGCGGCGACCGCTCCCGTAAAGAGACATTGGTTGAGTTTGGTTTTAGGTTGCCATCGGCCCTAGATAATCGACCTCTGAAGTTTGAAGAGTTCGAGAAGATTTGCCCTCAAACAATCTATGTTTCTGCAACGCCCGGCGATTATGAGTTGAAAAAAACCGAAGGCGATATTATTGAACAAGTAGTGAGACCCACTGGTTTATTAGACCCTATAATTGAGGTGCGCCCCGTAGCTACTCAAGTGGACGATGTACTCTCTGAAATTCACAAGCGTGTGGCGTTAGATGAGCGGGTGCTAATAACCACGCTTACCAAGCGCATGGCGGAAGATTTGAGTGAATATTTGAACGAACACGGCGTCAAAGTTCGCTATCTTCATTCAGATATAGATACGGTAGAGCGCATCGAAATAATTCGTGATTTACGCCTAGGGAAATTTGATGTGTTGGTAGGCATAAACCTATTACGAGAAGGTTTAGACATGCCTGAAGTTTCTCTTGTCGCCATATTAGATGCCGATAAAGAGGGCTTTTTACGAGCTGAGCGTTCTCTCATACAAACTATCGGTCGTGCTGCACGTCACTTAAACGGCAAAGCTATTTTATATGGCGACACCATCACTAAGTCTATGCGAAAAGCTATCGACGAGACCGATAGACGCCGTGAAAAACAAATGGCGCACAATAAAGCGAATAATATCACTCCAATGCGTTTGAATAAGGCAATCACCGATATTATGGACTTAGGTGAAAGCGCGCACCCTGCGTCTGGTAAAGTAAGACTCCGTAAGGTAGAAGAGAAGAAAAAACAGCAGAAGACGGCCAGTGCCACTGATCTTATGGATCAAATTGCTGAACTCGAAAAGCAAATGTTTGAATATGCGAGAGAGCTCGAATTCGAAAAAGCAGCATCACTGAGAGATGATGTAGAAGCCTTGAGAAAGCAAGTTGTCGCTTTATCGTAAATTTTTAACCAACAGGGGCGTGATGATCTTTGCTCAAAAATTGTAAAGCAACGACCAACACGCTCTTATAAAACAGTTATTCAGTATAAAGCTGAATAACCCACGAGATTAAAATGACAAAGAAAAAACACCATAATTGCGATTAAATGTCGCAAATTGTCGTTGTAATAGCCTGTCTAGTTTCATATAGTTAGTGGAAGAGTATCAATAACTATACCTAAAACAGGTGCTACTATGCTAAATCGTCTCCAAGAATCGGATATTAAGCTATTGCGTGTGTTTTACGCAGTGGCAAGTTGTAATGGATTTACGGCGGCTGAACCCGTGTTGCGTATGCAGCGACCCAACATAAGCGCGGCAATCAAAAAGTTGGAAGAGCGCTTAGATCTCGTTCTTTGTCATAGGGGCCGAGGCGGTTTTCAGATGACCAAGGAAGGCGAGGTTGTTTTTCAAGAAACCAAGCGTATTTTCAACGCATTCGATAATTTCGTTTTCAACCTGAAGTCGCTTCATGACGATTATTCTGGGCACATTACGCTTGTACTCATGGCCGGCTTGCCGCTTTCAATGCATCTAGCGGTAAGTAAAGCCGTTAAAAGCACCATGAAAAAGTTTGATGATATTCACGTAAATATTCAAACGCGTTTATATAATGAAGTAGAGCACGTAGCACTATCTGGTGAATGTCACCTTGTTGTATCAACCTATGACATGGTCAAACCCGAATCGGTAACCTTTCACCCTGTTGGGCTAGATGTTGAAGGGCGTTTATACTGCTCACCTACTCATGCATTGGCAAAATACCGAGATACCGAGCTTCCTGATGATGTAAACATTGAGGATTATCCCGCAATAGGTATATCGGGTTTGTCTTCTGCTAACTATATTGAAGACGAGTCACGTCTTGCTATTCAAACCTTCTCCGACTCCTTTGATGCTGCTATGTCAGCTATTATGACAGGAGAGTATGTAGGTCTGTTACCCGACTATATAGCAAAAGAGCAGGGAGCAGCGTTAGGATTAGTTCCTATCGCGAACGGAAGCCTATTTAAGTTCACCCACGAATTGTTTGTAATGAATGGCAAAAATACTCGGTTAAACCCAGTGTTACGCCACTGCATAAAAGAACTTAGCTATTTCATCGCTGAGAGCCAAAAATAATAGCAAACTTACCTAAAATTACAGCGCAGAAATGGGTTTTGTGTGGCGAAGGCAGAGCGTTGAAAGAAACCGGTATTTTTTATTTAGCCAAGTTACTTTCATTCTTTTTTGGAATTTACGGCTGCTTTTTTCTGCACAGCTCACTACACGTGCCTGTTGTTGTGAGCTCAGCCTCAATAGGTCTTTTAGGTAGCTTTTTTCCCTCTCATTTACGTTTCAAACACCACATACAGTCGGCAATCTATGCCGGAGCCTTTGCGGGAATGTGCTCCTACGATATTGTTTCCTCTGTTTACGATTTAATGTTGATGAGTATCATCGGTGCCGCGCTTTATACGGCCTTGAGGGATGTATTAATTGGCATTGGCGGAAAGCTTGGTGCAATTGCCTTCGTTTCCGTGGCTAGCGTTATCTTAACTAAAGCGATGATGTTCTGATGGTATTGTTTTTCTTTGCGCTATTAGGAGGCATAGTCACATACAAAGCTAGTTCTCAACCTTGGATGAACAGTGTTAGAGCAAGCAGTGCCGGTACATTAGTATGTTATCTACTGGTTTTGATGCTCGCTGGTACAGATAAGGCTAATGTTTATGCCACTATGTTCTTTGGCGGAAGCTTTGTGGGCATGACATCGTCTCATCGACTCAATCATACCGGAATTTTGATAGCGTCTTGTGTGTTTGGCGCAATCAGTGCGGTTATTCTACCGTTTTTAAATGGAATTGGCGGGGCGTTAGGCGTGTGTGCTTTCATATCCGTTGTCATTGTGCATATCGGCTCAGTGGCGTTTCAGCGTATTGCAATGAGGAAGTGACCTCGAGCGCTCACGCATTTTTCCGTTAAAAGCGCTTTGTGGACATAGCCCTTGTGAAAGGGCTTTAGTCACAAGTTAGACTCTTAAAAAGAACTACTCGTATTCTAAGGGGTCAGTGGCGTTATTGTCCTTAAATGCCTCTAAACGCTCTTCACAGGCCCCGCATTTTCCGCATGCTTTCTCTCTTCCGTTATAGCATGTCCACGTTTTGCCATAATCTAGCCCCATGTTGAGGCCGTCGGTGAGAATTGCTGTTTTGCTGTCATCGATGTAAGGAGTGACAATTTCAACGGGGGTGTAATTTGCTATCCCGCACACGTCGTTCATACGGTGCACAAATTCGGGTCTACAATCTGGATAAATAGCGTGATCACCAGCGTGAGCACCGTAGTAGACTTTGTTTGCCTCTAAACTAACTGCATAGCCAACCGCAAGTGACAGTAGAATCATATTGCGATTAGGTACAACCGTTTGTTTCATACTGGGTTCTTCATAATGACCTTCTGGAACCTCAATATCAGAGGTTAACGCAGAACCACCCACTAAAGAATTGATAGCACTTATATCAACCACTTTATGTGGCACATTAAGCGACTCACAGACCTCAGCCGCGTAATCAAGTTCTTTCTTATGGCGTTGACCATAATTGAAACTAAGCGCGTGCACCTTTTTCCCTTCCCTAAGCGCTTTATGCAATACAGTGAAGGAATCCATACCTCCTGAATAAATAACAACAACGTTTTCTGACATAGTTTTTGACGAATTAAGAAATAATGTCAGAATTTTATGTGATCCTTGGTAAAATCCCAAGATACAATCGGTAAAGGACGTCAATTTGTCTGTATTAAGCACGTTAAACATCAATGAAATGTTTGAAACCATACAAGGTGAGGGAGCGCATACAGGAATTCCCTCAATTTTTGTTCGTTTACAAGGGTGCCCAGTGGGGTGTCCGTGGTGCGACACAAAACACACATGGGAAATAAAGGAAGACTTAATTGTTTCCTCAAAAGAGATCATCGAGCAAGCAGAGGAGTCAGAAACATATTTTCTTAGCGATGATAAAGAGCTTCTCACCTTATTTGAAAAAGAGCGGTATCTAGCCAAGCACGTTGTCATTACCGGCGGTGAACCATGTATGTATGACCTGCGGGGACTGACTACATTACTGCACGATAACGGCTTTACAACGCAAATTGAAACAAGCGGCACGTTTGAAATTTTTTGTGATGAAAGAACATATGTCACGGTATCTCCGAAGATAAATATGCGAGGCGGTTTTGAAGTACTGACCAGTGCGCTAGAGCGCGCAAATGAAATAAAGCATCCCATTGCTATGCAAAAGCATATTGATGAACTCGACGCGCTTTTAGCTAATGTGTCGTCACTGGAAGGAAAGCAGGTATGTCTCCAGCCAATAAGTCAGCAACCAAGAGCAACGGAATTAGCCGTGAAGACTTGTATTGCGAGAAACTGGCGGCTATCTTTACAAACACATAAGTATATAGGTATTGAATAATAACCTAATGACAAATAAAGGAATGTTAGGGATGTGTAGAGCACTTGCTCTTGTGTTGTTGCTTGGCTGTTTTTCGGTTCAAGGGGCGTTGTGGACAATCACTTACCCGCGTCCAATAGACGATACTGACGAGCGCACGCAATATCCCATAGCACTGCTTAAACTAGCGCTCGACAAAACAGGCGTTAACTATGAACTACGTCCCTCAGACAGAATTTTGCTATCTGGTAAAGCAATGCGCCAGCTGCGTGAAAATAGACAGGTAAACGTTGTGTGGAGTATGACGGATATCCAGAGGGAGAAAGATCTCAATGCTATCCGAATACCTATTGCCAAAGGACTAATCGGTCTACGAGTTTTTGCAGTAAACGATAAAAAGCGGGCGAAGTTCAAAAACATTAGTTCTATTGAAGATATGCGTGGCTTTGTTCCAGTGCAAGGGGAAGACTGGCCGGATACCAAAATTTTACAGGCCAACGGCTTTAATGTGTTTACTGTGCCTGAGTTCGATGAAGCCTACGATTTTCTAAAGCAGGGGAGAGGCGATTTCTTTCCCCGCTCGGTTATTGAGATCACACCTGAGCTTGAAAAGCTTGGTAAAGGGTCAAACATATCCCTAGAACCGTCTTATGCCTTATATTATCCCACTGCCATGTATTATTTTGTCAGCAACAATAATAAAACATTGGCAAATCTAATCGAGTCGGGGCTTCGCAGAGCGAAAGCTGATGGGTCGTTTGATAAACTTTTTCAGTCTACCTATTTGCCTGTTCTCGATAAAATTAATATGAGCGAAAGAACGATATTTACGATTGAAAACCCTTTGCTACCCGATGATACGCCATTAGATGATGAGTCTCTGTGGTATACGTCTATGCAATAAAAAACGCGACTTTACGTCGCGTTTTTTAGTTAACAAATTACTCTGCTGATATTAAGATTCACCCGAGTGAACCCCTTTCATTGAGCGACCCGACGGGTCTGCATTGTTCTTAAAGCTTTCATCCCACTCAAGAGCTTCTACGGTACTACACGCGATAGATTTTCCTCCTGGAACACAGCGTGCCGCGCTTTCTTGTGGGAAGTAGCCCTCAAAAATAGTGCGGTAGTAGTAACCTTCTTTCGTATCAGGGGTATTGTGCGGGAAGCGGAACTCGGCAGTGGCAAGCTGTTGATCAGTCACTTCGTTGTCTACAAAATCTCTAATAGAGTCTATCCAAGAATAGCCTACGCCATCACCAAACTGCTCTTTTTGACGCCACAAAACCTCTGCGGGAAGCGTGTCACCGTTATCGAACGATTTACGAAGGATCCATTTTTCCATTTTCCCATCAAGACACATCTTGTCTTGTGGGTTCAAGCGCATGGCCACATCAATGAAGTTTTTATCAAGGAAAGGCACGCGGGCTTCTACACCCCAGGCGGAAGTCGCTTTGTTAGCGCGGGCGCAGTCGAACATATGAAGACGGTCTAGCTTACGAACAGTTTCTTCGTGGAATTCTTTAGCATTTGGCGCTTTGTGGAAATATAGGTAGCCGCCAAAAATTTCGTCAGCTCCTTCACCCGACAACACCATTTTAATACCCATAGCCTTAATTTTTCGGGTCATTAGATACATAGGTGTGGCGGCACGAATGGTTGTCGTGTCATAAGTTTCAAGATGGAAAATAACGTCACGGATCGCGTCTAAACCTTCTTGAATGGTGAAATGTATTTCGTGGTGCACAGTGCCAATCATATCAGCCACTTTCTTGGCGGCTTTCAAGTCAGGCGCACCTTCTAAACCGACAGCG
Organism: Alteromonas sp. MB-3u-76; assembly: GCF_002831605.1. NCBI lineage: Bacteria > Pseudomonadati > Pseudomonadota > Gammaproteobacteria > Alteromonadales > Alteromonadaceae > Alteromonas > Alteromonas sp. MB-3u-76. Next base: position 1,291,331 of record NZ_CP025115.1, read on the forward strand.
AAGCTGTGGAGTCTAGGCCACCATGCGTCTGTTTTGTCTTCATCTTCTACACGCTTGGCAACATATTGTGCTGCGACTGCAGACACCAATGAGGAATCTAGACCACCTGACAGAAGTACTGCGTAAGGAACGTCTGACATCATGTGAGATTTCACGGCCTTTTCAAATGCAACTCGAAGCTCTTCTAGGTCAGAGCTGTTGTCTTTTACATTCTCATAGTCCATCCAGTCGCGCTTGTAATATTTAGTTAGTTTGCCTTCCTTACTCCACATGTAGTGGCCTGGAGGAAATTCACTTATGGTTTTACACACACTGGCTAGCGCCTTCATTTCAGAAGAAACATAGAAGTTGCCGTGCTCGTCGTAACCTGTGTAAAGGGGGATAATACCAATGTGATCACGTGCGATTAGGTATGCATCTTTTTCTTCGTCATAAAGAATAAAAGCAAACATTCCTTCTAGTTCGTCAATAAACTCCACGCCTTTTTGTTGATATAGGGGAAGTATAACTTCGCAGTCAGAGCGAGTTTTAAATGGATAAGGCTCATCCAAATCAGCAGCTAACTGCTTGTGATTATATATTTCACCGTTAACAGCAAGGATGTGCTTGTCGTTCTGACTGATAAGCGGTTGAGCGCCTGTATCTACATCGACAATAGCCAATCGTTCATGACAAAGAATGGTATTGTCATTATTCCAGATACCCGACCAGTCAGGGCCACGGTGGCGCAAAAGTTTAGATAAATCGAGGGCTTGGGTTCTGAGTTCAGACACATCGGTTTTGATATCAAGGATACCGAAAATACCACACATAAAACGAGTTCTCTCTGTTCACTTATTGAAAAAAATGGGTTATTTCTGTCGGGCGCTTGTCTATAAGCAGCGAAAGATTATTATTTTTGATTTGTATGGTTCGCGTGTCTTGAATGTGCCAGTCTGACAGGAAATTGCAAGTACATTGTGATGATAAAATGGAATTTATTAGTTCTTTTGAAGCCTGTTAACGACAAAAATGCAAAAGTATTCTAAATTGCCTGAAAAATCGTCAGTGATATACCTTAGCTAGCTGCGACCTTTCCTTTTAGCTCCCAGAAACTAGCGTTCTAACCTCTGCACTGTTTACGATTAACAAGTTGCGATTAACAAGTTTCTATTGAATTTTTTATCGATAGTGAAGTTGGTACAGCGATGCACATTGCGAATGCAGTGCAAAAAAACGTGCAGAGTAAATTAAGAAGCCCCGCTGGGACGGGGCTTCACGCTTTTCTTATCTTTAAGCTTTCGGTTTAGCTTTGTTTTTAATACTGGCGCTGAAACTCACTGCCTTCGTTCCATTTAGGCCACATAGGCGCATTCGCTACATTCACACCAACGTCGAATAACATCTGTGTATCTTGCACTATGCCGCTTAAGTCCCAGCTGTCTCTATACTCATCACATACTTGGTGATAGCAGCCTGTAACGATAACATTCATGCGCTTGCGATATTTAGCTGTTTCCTCATCGGCAGGCTCGTCGCCTCCTTCAGCATAAAGCGCTGGTACGCCTTGCTTCGCAAAACTGAAGTGATCAGAGCGATAGTAGTAGCCTGCCTCTGGTTTATCCTCTTGTGTTAGCACTCTTCCTTGCTTATCTGCAGCCTTTTTAAGATAGGTTTCAAGCTCAGATTTTCCCATTCCAACCACGGCAACGTTTTTAGTTTTACCCAATACATTCATGGCATCCATATTAATATTGGCGACGGTTCTCTCAAGTGGAATGACCGGGTTAGCCGCATAGTACTTGCTGCCTAACAGACCTTGCTCTTCTGCCGTCACGACCAAAAATGATACTGAGCGTTTTGGTCTAGGGCTTAGAGAAGAGTAGGCCTTTGCCATCGCTATCATTGCGGCAGTGCCGGTAGCATTATCATGAGCACCGTTATAAATTTGATCGCCTTCTTTGCTAGCATCTTTACCAAGATGATCCCAGTGAGCTGTATAGATGATGTGATCATCTGCAAATGCAGACCCGGGTAAAGTTGCAATAACATTATTACTCTCAGACTTTTTGAACGTGTTGTTAACGGTAACTGAGGCTTTGATATCCATGGCTTTGTGATAGGGGCCTTTCATCGCCTTGGCCTTCTCGCTAGTAAAATCTAATCCGGCATCACTGAACACTTTTTTAGCTGCATCTAATGTCAGCCAGCCTTCAACTGCAACTCTGCTCGCGCCTTTGTCGGGTGTTACAAGACCGTATTGAGGACCACTCCAACTGTTTGCCACTACCGACCAACCGTAAGAAGCCGGAGCTGATTCGTGCACAATAATAGCGGCTGCAGCACCCTGGCGACTGGCCTCTTCATATTTATAGCTCCAACGACCATAATAAGTCATTGTTGTACCCTGAAATTTACCGCTTTTAGGGTTTTCAAAGCCAGGATCGTTGATGAGTATCACCACGGTTTTCCCTGTAACATCTAACCCTTCGTAGTCGTTCCAATCATATTCAGGCGCATTGACACCATAGCCTACGAATACAAGCTCGGAGTCTTCTAGACTCACTGACGCTTGCTCGCGTTTGGATGATGCCACCATGTCTTCTTTATAGGTGAAGCTATTGTCTCCAATTGACATTGTCATGTCGGGGTCAGCAGTAATTTCCATCAACGCTACTTTTTGCAGGTAGCTATCGCCATTTCCCGGCTCTAAACCGGCTTCTTTAAATTGGCTTACCAGATAATCAATTGTCTTCCTTTCACCCTCAGTGGTTGGTAAACGACCCTCAAATTCGTCTGATGAAAGGATCTTCAACGGCTCTCTAATATCTGTGTCTGAAATGCTGTTATACACGTCATCAAAATTTGTTGACGCCTCTGCTGGCAAGGCGCTTTTCACTTGGTTTTGTGGAGGTTCTGTATCGTTAGATGGTGTACATGCACTTACGCTAAAAAGCGCAGGAACAAGCAAGGGCAAGAACATTTTTTTCATTATTAATCTCTATTAATTGTTTTTGTTTGCTCTACAATAGGGAGTGTCGATTTTTGCAAAAATATCAGAAACACATGGTAAAAAACGACACGCCGTAGTCATCAGTATAGAGAATTCCATAATCTGAACCAATAGGTGTTATGCAATCAGCACATATTCCTTTCGATAAAAGCCATCTTCATGATTCTGCCTCTCCTTGTGTTACCGCCCTTTTGTCAGAAGTAAACTTGCTAAATGAAAATGCTTTTCCCAGTGCGCAGCAGCTCAACAGGGTAGTGCAACGTTTTCAACCAAAATGGCAAGGCCCAACGTTCAAGGGACAAAGCACATTTCCAGCTACTGAAAGTCGATACTATGAAACCATTATTGGCGAAGACAATGTGGTTCCCACACGAGAAGACAACTGGCACGATTTATTTAATGCGCTCATTTGGGTTCAGTTTCCGAAAGCAAAATCACTGCTTAATGCACTCCATATTAAGGATATCGCAAACTTCGGGGCGAACCCTCGCACGGCGAGACGAAGTCGAATAACCCATTTCGACGAATGCGGTGTTGTCTTAGCTATTGAAGCTGGAGACAGTTTTAGTAAAACAGAAAACGTAAGCAAAGCAGAGCTAAACCAGTTTCTTGCTAGCCTCGCGATGCATGAATGGCATGAAGTATTTATTCAGCAGCGAGATAAATGGGGAAAATGCGTAACACCGTTTATCTTCGGACATGCGAATTTAGAAATGATGCTTAGCCCATTTATTGGTTTAACGGGCAAATGGCTTGCCGTCGCTGTTCCTAGTGGTTTTAGCAAATTAGATCCTTGGCAACAAAGGAGTGTGATAGATAATGCTTTAGTGGAGCGAATAGTGCAGTTAGATAATTTTCAGCAGGCTCCTATTCTAAAACCCGTTCCCTTATTAGGAGTGCCGGGATGGCACCACGATCAGACGCTCGATTTTTATAATAACAAGGAGTATTTTAGGCCGGTTAGAGAGGGAGCGAAAATGCCGACTCAGTTACCGCTTTGGAAGCCAATATAAAAAGGTTCCAAAGCAGTAAAAACGTGCGATATCAATTAGAATGCGAGTAAAGCAACAAGCCAAATTGAATAAATAATAAGGTAAGGCGCCGTCGCGATTATTGCAGCTTTTTGCTTAGAAAATGATGTCCATTGCGATATACCGACCATAGCAAGGTAGATACCCCAAAACAGCTCTAATCGAATTGCCTGACAAAATGCAAACCACTCAGAATCCATGGGGACACTGAGAATATAGCTCAACGACGTTGGTGCTAATGCAGCTGGCGATATCTGATGGTCGTTGGCAAAGAGCAGTATGGCAAGACCTAATAAACCTGTTATCACGTACGGCATAGACACCCACCATGAGAAGCCGTACCAGTCTGTGAAACCGAAAACATGACTGTCATCTGCCCGGGTGGCTAGGTTTAGATAAACGGCATAGATTGCGTTAATGATAATGAGAACAAAGAACGCACCAATAAGCTGAGACCACATTAAGCTGCTTCGGGTGAAAAAGGCGCGCATTTGATCTTCTTCAGCTGGGCTCATATCGCCCTGTGCAGCAATATTCAAATTCGCAAACCATTCAATATCAACAAAATTAACGTACAGGTACTGCAGTACTAATGTGATGCCCATCACCATAAAAAATGGCATCCAACTCCAGTTGTTCCTTTCTCCAACTGCCTTGAACACGCCATTAGGTTTAAAAAATATATCGTTGCAAGCCTGGAATGGGTTTGAAACCGAGTGCATTTCTTTCTCCATGAAAATAGTTTTGTTTTTATTTGGTTATTTGGCCATTCGAATAAGAGCGGCTTTTTTTAGTAGAGTACGGAGTTGGCTCGCCAAAGTACAGCGCAATGCAAATTTTTCAACATACTAATTTGTAAGTAATTGTTGAGCAAATTTACACGGTAAGTTTAATACCATATAGAGTATAAGAATAAATAAGGAAGCAACTGCTTCCTTATTCACTTAAAACTTAATCACCGTTCTTTGTCTCATTTACCTAGCCTGATGTTCGAAGCTGACGTCCACGGGCTAAAAATAAGTCGCATTAAGAAGGCAAAGCACAATGGCGCTGTACACAATCGATATAGGTAGACCTATTTTTATGAAATGGGAAAACCGGTAGTTCGCGGCATTGTATACCAGTAAATTAGTTTGATACCCAAAAGGTGATATAAAGCTAGCACTTGCAGCAAAGGCAACGGCTAAAGCAAAGGGCATGAGCGGAGCACCAATAATCTCCACTAAGCCATACGCAAAAGGAAACATCAAGGCAGCAGCGGCATTATTAGTCACAAATTCAGTAAGCAACAGTGTAATCAGGTATATAGCTATTAATGCAATAAACCAGTCAGTGCCAGACAGTATGGGCATTAACGCTTGAGTTGTAACAGCGATTACCCCTGAAGTTTCAAGTGCAGTAGCTAAACTCAACGCGCCCACAATCACCACAATTAAATTGAGGGGAAGGTTTCGTTTCATTTCACCATTAGACGTTACTTTCATGATGACCAAAACAGCAGCCAAAAATAGCAAACCGATGGCTAAATTAATAATGTCAGATGCAGCAAGTGCAACGGTAGTTAAAAAGCCACCTAACGTGATCCATTCTTGCTTGTTGGTGAGCGGGCGAGCGATTTTTTGCTCTGAAAGTACGAAGAAGTTCTTGCTCAGGTTTTGTCTAGTCGCAAAGTCAGGGCCTGTTGCGAGAAGCAAAAAATCACCAGACTTTAATTTTATTTCCCCAAGTTTACCTGAGAGTTGTTCCCCGTCTCTGCGTATGGCAACAACAGCGGCATCAAACAACGCCCTAAAACCCAACTGCTTTATTGTTTGCCCAATTATTTGTGCACGATTTGATACCACTACCTCGGTTAGGCTTTCCCGCAAAACGCCATCGGTTTCGGCAAACATACTTAAGCCTTTTATATGGCTTAAATTGTCTAGCTTTTGTACGTTACCCGAAAACATCAGCTTATCGCTTTCTAGAATAACAACCTCAGGGCCAACAGGGGATATCAAATTCTTATCTCTGACAATCTCTACTAAGAAAAGCTCGGGAAGGTTTCTCAAATGATTTTGTTCAACAGTTTTGCCAATAAGCTCTGAGCCGGCTTCAACCTCAGCTTCTACCATATAGGCAAAGTAGCTACTGTCCTTATTGCCGATATTCGGTAGTAGTGGCAGTAACAGAAACATCAATAAACCGCAGCTCAACCCAGCAACAGTACCGTATAGGGTAAAGTCAAAGAAGTTGAAGCCAGGATGTCCATGCTCTTGCAAAAAACTATCGACTATAAGGTTTGTAGACGTTCCAATTAATGTCACCGTACCACCTAAAATAGCGGCATAGGACAAGGGGATAAGTAATCTTGACGCTGGATGATGTTGGTTTTGCTTAATGGGGCCTATGAGGCTTGCCACAATAGCAGTGTTGTTGAGAAGCGCTGATGAGATAAATGTCAGCGAGAACAATCGCCAGTATGAACGTGTAAAGTCAGCAGTCACTAACTTTCTGCCAAGGCGTTTGATAAGAGCAGTTTTATCAATGGCACTACTGACTAAAAGCAACAAAACAAGGGTGATTAAGCCCTTGTTCGTCAAGTTTAGTAGAATGTCATCTAGCGATAATTGCTGCGTAACCAGTAAACCCAACACTGCACCAGAAAATACAGTGGCAGGGCGCTGATTGGTAAAAATCAGCGCAAAAATCGTACTGGCAAAAATTGCCAGTACGATGAACTGGGTAACATCCATATATGTCCAGTCCTGCTTATAGCTTAGAAATATCCACAGCGTTCCAATGAGGGAAGTGCTTACGCACAAGCTCGTTGAATTCTAATTCAAACTCAGAAAAGTTTGCAGAAGCATGCTGTGCATCACCAGAAATGGCATCAATTACCATACCCGCACCTACCGTACCGTTGGTAAGGCGATCGATAACGATAAATGAACCCGTTGGACGATTGCGTTTATAAGGGTCGCATGCAATAGGCTGAGTGAATTTCACATCAACCACTCCAATCTCATTGAGATTTAGGTGCATAGCATCGGCTTTTTCCAATGTGTTAACGTCTATTTGATTATCGATATGAGCGACAACACCAGGTGTTGATTTCGTTGCAAACTTAAACAAGTATTGCTTGTTTGGCATCAATGGCTCTTCAGACATCCACACAAGATGAGTTTTGAACTGCGTAGAAAGCAAAGGCAAATTATCTGACTTTACAATCATGTCGCCACGAGAAATATCGATTTCATCTTCTAGAGTAAGCGTTACCGCCTGAGGTACATAAGCGCGCTCTTGGTCACCTTCAAAAGTCACTACTTGCTTAACTTTTGATGTTTTGCCAGAAGGAAGTGCAGTAATTTCGTCTCCTGGCGCTACTTGACCAGAAACCACTGTGCCTGCGAATCCGCGGAAATCTAAGTTAGGACGGTTAACATACTGTACTGGAAATCTGAAGTCGTGATGGTTGTCGTCTTCGCCAATCTCGATGTTCTCCAGCATTTCCATTAATGGCGTGCCGTTAAACCAGGGTGTGTTTTCGCTAATACTTACAACATTATCGCCTTCGAGCGCAGACAGTGGAACAAATTGAATATCAGGAATATCAAGTTGCTCAGCAAACTTAAGATAGTCAGCTTGAATCTGCTCGTAAACATCTTGCGAATAGTCCATTAAGTCCATTTTGTTGATCGCAACAATAACATGCTTAATACCTAGAAGTGAAACTAGGAATGAATGACGCTTAGTTTGCACCTTAACGCCGCCACGGGCATCAACAAGAATAATAGCAAGGTCGCAAGTAGATGCGCCTGTTACCATATTGCGGGTGTACTGCTCATGCCCTGGAGTATCAGCGATAATAAATTTACGCTTGTCGGTAGAGAAGTAGCGGTAAGCTACATCAATGGTAATACCTTGTTCACGCTCAGACTGAAGACCGTCTACAAGAAGGGCAAGGTCAACTTTCTCTCCCGTAGTACCTACTTTTTTGCTGTCTTTTGTAATAGCGGCAAGCTGGTCTTCGTAAATCATTTTTGAATCGTGAAGTAAGCGACCAATAAGGGTACTCTTACCATCGTCTACGCTACCGCAGGTAAGGAAACGTAGCATGTCTTTCTTTTCGTGTTGCTCAAGGTAAGACAGAACGTCCTGTCTTAATAATTCGTTTTCGTTGTTCATGTTATGCGCTCACAAGGAAAAAGGGGTTTAATACAGACTCTTTTTGGTTATAGGTAAGAGCGTCGGCGTTGTCATCTAGTGGATTTTCTGGGTCTAGAACAGTTACACTTGCCCCAGCAGCCAGTGCAACTGCATGTGCAGCGCCTGTATCCCATTCAGATGTTGGGCCCAAACGAGGGTAAAGGTGGGCTTCACCTTCCGCCACTAAACAGAGTTTTAAAGAACTTCCCATAGCTACCAGTTCAGTTTCACCTTCAAGTTGTGCTAGTAAATTCTGAATTTCAGGGCTTTGATGAGAACGACTTCCAACTATTTTCCACACGTCGTTACCGCTGTGTTTCTTCGCCGTGATAGGCGTGAACACACCGTCGATTTCGGTCCAAGCACCTTCACCAACAGTACCCACATAGCTTTTGTTTAACGCTGGAGCGTAAACAATACCCATTGTCGGTTTACCGTTTTCGATAAGTGCAATGTTTACCGTAAATTCACCGTTTTTCTTAATAAACTCTTTGGTGCCGTCTAGCGGATCAACCAGCCAGTATGACGACCATGTTTTACGTTCATCCCACGAAATATCAGCTGACTCTTCAGAAAGAATAGGCAGGTCAGATTCCGCTTCAAGGGCCTTTACAATAACGTTATGGGCGGCAAGGTCAGCTTCGGTTAGTGGGCTGGTATCTTGCTTCTCATAAATAGCGAAATCTTTTTCGTAAATCGCCATAATTTTATCGCCAGCTTCTTTGGCAATAGTTAGCACTTTTTGTGCGAGATTATTTAAAGGCTGTGTCATTACACCAATCCCTTTTCTTGTAGCAAAGCATATAAACGCTCAGCGGTCTGCTCTGCCGGTTCATCCTGATAGGTTAAGTGTACTTCCGGTGATTCAGGTGCTTCATAGGCTGAATCGATACCTGTAAAGTCCTTGATTTCGCCACTGCGGGCCTTTTTGTACAAGCCTTTGGGGTCGCGCTTTTCACACACCTCAAGTGGTGTATCAACAAACACTTCCACAAACTCGCCTTCTTCCATTAAGCTGCGGCAATAATCGCGGTCAGCTTTAAAAGGAGAGATAAACGCAGTCAGTACCAAGGTTCCAGAGTCAACAAAAAGTTTGGCGACTTCGCTAATGCGGCGAATGTTTTCAACCCGATCTTTGTCGCTAAATCCTAAGTCGCCACATAAACCGTGACGTACGTTGTCGCCATCTAACAGGTACGTATGTTTATTTTGCTCGTGAAGTTTTTTCTCAAGCAAGTTGGCTAACGTAGATTTACCAGAACCACTTAACCCGGTAAGCCAAAACACGCGAGGTGTTTGACCTAACTTCTCAGAGCGGGTGGTCTTGTTGACTTCGTGTTTGTGCCAAACAACGTTGTCTGTGGCCATTAGAAGTACCCTTCCATTTTCTTCTTCTCCATAGAGCCTGCGCTGTCATGGTCGATAACGCGGCCTTGACGCTCAGACGTCTTGGTAAGCAACATCTCTTGAATAACTTCGGGAAGTGTTGCCGCTGTTGACTCAACAGCACCGGTCAATGGATAGCAACCTAGAGTACGGAAGCGAACAGAGCGCATTTCTGGCACTTCGCCTTCTTCTAACGGCATGCGGTCATCATCTACCATTATCAAAACGCCGTCACGCTCTACTACTGGGCGAGGCTTTGACAGATACAGCTGTGGAATATCGATGTTTTCAAGGTAGATATATTGCCAGATATCTAGCTCAGTCCAGTTAGACATTGGAAATACACGAATACTTTCGCCTTTGTTTACCTGTGAATTATAAATGTTCCACAACTCTGGGCGTTGATTCTTTGGATCCCAGCGATGGTTGCTGTCACGGAATGAATAAACGCGCTCTTTGGCGCGAGATTTTTCTTCATCACGACGGGCGCCACCGAATGCAGCATCAAATTGATACTTATTCAGTGCTTGTTTAAGAGACTGGGTTTTCATGATATCAGTGTGTTTTGCTGAGCCGTGGCTAAATGGACCAACGCCAGCCTCAACACCTTCTTCATTGATGTGAACAAGCAGATCAAAGCCGTGCTTTTTCGCCTGCTCATCGCGGAATTTTATCATTTCGCCAAATTTCCACGTGGTGTCTACGTGAAGTAGAGGGAAAGGAATTTTACCTGGTGCAAACGCTTTACGTGCTAGATGAAGAAGAACCGAAGAGTCTTTTCCTACCGAGTAAAGCATTACTGGGTTGTCAAACTCAGCAGCAACTTCTCGGAAAATTTGGATACTCTCGGCTTCGAGTTGTTTCAAATGCGTGATAGACGGGATACTTGCAGTCATTTTGAAGTCCGATTTATGTTATATAAAAAAAAGTTATATGCGGGTTGTTTTTCTGCATAGAAAGATAACATATTTATTTTCAAAAGTAGTATGCCATTTTGCTATTTAAAATAGCTTTCTTATTCTCAAAAAATAAAAACCTATATAATTTAGATATAAGCGCTTGTTTTGGCGACTAGAACGTAAAAAGCCTCAAATTGCGAAACAATTTGAGGCTTTACAAAACAATGAATTTCTTATTAACGCGCGTTAAATTGCTTTTGAAATGCATCGAAGGTTTCAGTGACACCCTCGCGCGGCTTGCCTGTTTTACTGAGGATAATAATAGCTAGGCTGGAAAGAATAAACCCAGGTACTATTTCATACATCCAGTCTCCGAGCGCTTGGCCGTTGATAGTTACCGGTAGATATATCCACAGTAATACAGTTACCGCACCTACAACCATTCCGCCTAAAGCTGCTCTTCGAGTCATTTCACGCTTAAATAAGCTAAATAGAACCAATGGACCGAATGCGGCGCCGAACCCTGCCCAAGCATTGCTGACTAGGGTCAATATGGTGCTGTCTCTGTCGTACGCTAAAAATATTGAGACTAGCGCAACTGCAATTACGCTTAGTCGACCGGCAATAACTAACTCTTTGTCAGAGGCGTCTTTACGTAAAAATGCTTGATAAAAATCACTGGTAAGTGAACTAGACGTTACTAACAGTTGCGATGAAATTGTACTCATAATCGCCGCTAAAATTGCGGCTAATAAGAAGCCACCAATAAGAGGGTGGAATAAAATTTGTGAAAGGTAGATGAAAACGGTTTCGGGGTCGATGGAATTACCATTTCCGGTGACGTAGGCTAGCCCAAATAAGCCAGTCATTAGTGCACCAATAATAGATACGATCATCCAACTCATACCAATGTTACGGGCTTTCGGAATATCCTGCACCGAGCGTATCGCCATAAAGCGCACAATAATGTGTGGCTGACCAAAATAACCCAGTCCCCAGGACATCAGCGACACTATACCAATAAAGGTTATGGCTTCATTCGAAGATGCATCCATGAATGCGTCGAACAAAGCAGGGTTTATGTTATCAAGTGCATCGATAGATGCGCTAATACCGCCCAATTCACTGATAACCACCGCTGGTACCATGATTAGCGAAACAAACATGATACAGCCTTGTACAAAGTCGGTCATGCTAACTGCCATGAACCCGCCGACCAATGTATAGGCAACAACAACGCCTGCAGTGACATACAAGCCAGTTTCGTAACTCAACCCGAACGAGGTTTCAAATAATTTGCCGCCGGCAACTACACCAGACGATGTATAAAGAGTGAAGAAAACGACAATAACGACAGAAGCGATAACTCGAAGAATGCGTGAGTTATCTGCAAAACGATTTTCGAAATAATCCGGGATGGTGATGGAGTTGCTGGCAACTTCTGTATAGATACGCAGTCGTGGGGCGACAAGTAAATAATTGGCTAGTGCGCCTAGCGTTAAACCTACGGCAATCCAGCCTGCAGATAAGCCCGAGACGTACATTGCTCCCGGAAGACCCATTAACATCCAACCACTCATATCAGACGCGCCTGCGGATAAAGCGGTAACGGCCGGGCCTAACTGGCGGCCACCTAACATATAACCTTCAACGTTGGTGTCTGTTTGCCGGTAAGCAAAAAGACCTATCCCCAACATTACAACAAAATACAAACCCAACGAAATAATCGTGCCAGTAGCCATATATGTTCCCTTTAATTTTTATTCCATGCTATCACCAATAATTTGGAGTCTCCATGTAAGTATGTGCTCACTGGTTGGTTTTTGAACGGTTTTTAAAAGATTATGCTAATTTTGATAATATTTATCCAACTGTGGGTTTACTAGCATAAGACTTTCGCTAGCACCAGCATAACCCCTGTGTTCGAGGGGCTCGAGGGGAAAAAGTTTTTGAAGCCAGCGAATTCGGGTGTTTATAAGGATATTAATAGAGGGTAATAGGTAGTATTAGGGGTTAATAACTGTGCGCCAATGTTGTCGATTCAACTCTTGAGCGCCCGCGATTTTTTGCTTTGTATAACAGGTCGTCGCACAATTTAATAACAGATTCAGAGTTTGTTGTTCCGTTTAGTGCAACAACGCCACTAGAAAATGACACGGTGAGTGCTTTATTGGTAGTAGACCAATTTGTTTTACTTGAGAAGGAGTTGTTTAACTCGTCAAGAATTGCTGTCACTTCTTGTTCTGTGGAATGTTCAAAGTAAATAAGAAATTCTTCGCCGCCATACCGGCACACTAAGTCACTCTTTCGAATTCTTTGGCGAATAATATCGCTAAATGTACTTAATACTTCATCACCTACAGCATGACCATATTTGTCATTGATGCGTTTAAAGTGATCTATGTCGAGCAATGCAAGACAGGAAGATGGGTGTCTTTTAAGCAGTGCTTTTAATTGTCGTAGCATTGCTCGTCTGGTAAGAGCGCCTGTAAGAGAGTCGGTATTGGCTTGCTTGTCACTTTGTTTTTTGGCTAGCCATAACCATGAAGTGATCATAAGGCAGATAACTGCGATAAGTGCAAATACTGCAGTGCGTAAGTTCGCTTTGTCTCCTGTTAATCCCACTTTTTCTTGCTGTAATGAGAGCAATTCTTTTTGGCGATATTCAGCAAGTTCAATATCTTTTGAAAGCAAATCTAGCTTGATGCCGCTAGCAGATTGGAATTTCTCCCCATGAGAATTCAACAAAGCCAGCTGATACTTTTCTTGGTATGAAAATGCATTTTCGATATCACCTCGAATGTTATAAATATGTTTCAGTATGAGGTACCTATTCAACACGGCTTTATTTTTTAGAGGCGTGGAAGAGTATTTCTTTTCAAATGCTTCCTCAAGCTGAAGAATCGAATAATTAAATTCCTCATCGTTTCCATTCACTGCGTTATATATTGCGTTGGCAGTAGGCTTTATGTCAGCAGACTCGTTTGGAAACAAAACCGAAGAGTTCAAGACTCGAGTGCTAAGTTCAGTCAGTTTTGCCTTGTCTCCCTCTCTTAGTCGAGAGCCATAAATACTCATTTCAAACATATCTAAAAACACACTTTCAAAGTGGTCGTCAACGGGGGCGCTATCTCTCGCTTCTTCAATTAATTCTAGAGCTTCGTCGAACTTGCCAAGTCGGTTTAGAGTACTAATTGCAAATAAAAAGTCCGTTGTTTCTAAAGAGTGATACTGTCTTTTCAAAGTTATGAACTTTTTGGCATGCTCGGCTGATTTGCTCGGTACATTCAAGTTTAGGTATAAATCCGCTAAATCATTGTGCGCATCAACCAGGTTAATTTCCATTACGAGTTTGTTACCTGATGGTTCACTGGGTAAATGAGGCAACGCAAACTCTATTTCATTTATCGCTTGTATAGGTGCTGTATCAATCAACTCCGACGCAATCCACATACTAACCGTTATGATTGCTACTTTGTTACCTGAGCGTAGAAGGTCGTTCTTTAAGCTGTAAAGTGCAGGAACAGTAGAGCTAAGACGCTTCACTGAGCCTTTAAAATCATTGAAACCTTTAATATAGATATGGTACGCCTTCAAAAAAGCGTAAGTTTTAATATCGGCTCTCTTTAAAGCTTGCCAATGTCTATCTAAGAGAACTTCTTTTATAACAACGGGGACTTTTGGCGCATCAACGTGTTGAGCGTTAGATAGGGCTATCACATGCCGAAAAACAACGCTTATATCCGATTCATCAGATTGGATTTTGCTTTGTTTGAGTTGTTGGAGAATGTCTTCGTTTGAGAGCTCAGAAGGATAGTTCCATTCATAAAGCACGGCATGAGTGAGATTAGCGTAGCGGTTAATTTTTTCCGCATCGCCATTTTGAAGCGATGAGGCAAAAACTAAAGAGGGGATATATATTAGTAAAAGCAAAGAGGCTTTTACTAATATACTTACACTACTGATACTCACTTTGCGACCTGCTTACTCTATCTTTTTTATCGTGATGCTTTTCAATCGCCGCAATACCCTACAATGGCTATTTTTAGAAAATCATTAGTAGGTCATGAGACGCAAACGAGCACAGAGTATATAAGGTGTGAGGGCGGTTTGCATGTTAAATTATCAGTAATATTGTAAAGTCTGTAATCGGCGAAAAAATTGGGGGAAGCACTTACATCAATTCAGCTTTAGATATTCAGCTTAATCAGGCGGTAAACTGCATTCTTTTTGCCACCGCCTCTTTCATCTCTGTAAGATCAGCACGCTTATCGCCGACAACAATCACGTTTGCCTGCCTCATTTTTATGCTTTCTCCATGAAAGCGATTGTCTTCAAAATAACTAGGAAGCTCCATATGCTCGTCTTTAGGTACAACGAATACCGACATTTTTCCCTGCGGGGTATCAATAATCAAATGCAGGCTTCTCACCGTATTTAAGTGACAGTAGTTAGCTACCTCAATACCCTCAATCATGTCGCTAAAACTGGCGCCGAAGCTTGCTAATTTTGCATTTACCATATTCAGGTCAACAGGCAAAAGAGAGTGTGCTTCTTCTACCTCTGCATACTGCATATGGGCGAGCGCTTGCCCTGAAAGGTCGACCGAGTCCTGGTTCCACATAGTGATACTTATACCAATAGTAAAAGCCACTGAAGCTGCGACAGCCATATACCGACGGCTTCTTTTCTTATAGCGATTGAATTCATCAGCAGACTGCTGCCAAATAAGCTTGCTCGCTAAATCATCAGGTACTTCAACTTTTAACGCCTGCTTAAGCTTTTTGTCCATTTGTTTTTGCTCATGCCAAAAGCTACGCTTTTTTTCATCGGCATTTGCTGCGGCAATAAGGTCGCTGTCAGTCGTTTCTGGATCCGCATAAATTCTGCGTCTAAACTCTAAATCATCCATTTATTCGACCTCTGTTTTCATCTTGTTTTTCGACGGCCTCTTTCAGCTGATTTCGGGCTCGAAATAAACGTGTCATAACCGTGTTTTTATTGAGATTTAGCTGTGCGGCAATTTCTTCACCGCTAAAACCGAACAATAGCTGCAAAATAAGAGGTTCTCGATATTCAATACTTAACCCCCCGAGTAGCCGGTGGAGTTCTCGTTGGTTGATATCGCCATCTGCTTGCTGAGTCTCGTCGTGGATAAACACATCATCGATATCAATAACATCCAACTGTTTGCGCTCAAATCGTCGAGCATTTTCACGGCGCAAAATCGTGATCAACCAAGCTTTTGCTGCTTTCTCGTCATTGAGAGCGTCGAGGGAACGCCACGCCCTAAGGAATGTTTCTTGAACAATATCTTCAGCTACACTTCTGTCTTTCACTAGCCAGTAAGCGTAACGGAAAATATCGGCGTGAAATGCCTTCACTAGGGCTTCATATCTTTGATGCTTTGCTTTCATACTCGATAAGACCTGTGTGTTATCGATTTTATTTCGAGCAAACATAAAATATTTTCCATTTTGTGTTTTGAAAGATTACCCAAGTGTTGCGCCGCAAAAAAAAGCGCCGCGGCGAAACTGCCTAGGCGCTCTCTAACATTATCACTTTAACAGTAAAGCATCACATGGCGCTTCGGTTTTTAACCCAAGCGTCTACGTTCTCTTCTAATATAGAAAGCGGAACTGGACCATTTTTTAAAATTTCATCATGAAAGCCTTTCCAGTCGAAATTGTCCCCGAGCTCATTCATTGCTTTCTCACGTAACTCCATTATTTTGAGTTTTCCAATCATGTAAGCAGTAGCTTGCCCGGGCATAGCAATATATCGTTCAATGGCTTTTTGTGCGTCGTACTCAGGGTTTGGCGTATTTTCAACTAAGTATTGTACCGCCTCTTCTCTAGACCATTTTTTAGCATGAATACCGGTGTCGACAACGAGTCTACACGCACGCCATAGCTCCATGGCTAATCTACCAAAATCAGAGTAGGGGTCTTTGTAAAAGCCCATGTCTTTAGCAAGTTCTTCGGTATATAACCCCCAGCCTTCTGTATACGCAGTAAAGCTTAAGAACTTCTGAAACTGTGGAATACCATCGAGTTCTTGAGCGATAGTTCGCTGCATATGGTGGCCTGGAATACCCTCGTGGTACGCCAAGGCTTCTAGTTGGTACGTTGGCATCGCCTTCATGTCATATAGGTTAGCGTAATAAATGCCGGGTCTGCTTCCATCTTGTGCCGGGCTTTGATAAAAGGCTTTCCCCGCAGATTGCTCTCTAAATGCCTCCACCCGTTTTACAATCATGGGGGCTTCAGGAAGAATGCCGAAATAATCAGGGATTTCTTCTCTCATATCGTCGATTGCTTGTTTGGCATCATCAAGATATTGCTGTCTTCCTTGGGGCGTTGACGGAAGATAGAACTGATCATCTTCACGCATAAAAACAAAGAATTCTTGAAGTGTGCCCTCAAATTCAACTTCTTCCATAATGTCGCGCATAGCGTTGTGGATCCGCTCAACATTATTCAAGCCAATTTGGTGAACCTCTGAAGCAGTTAGCTCGGTAGTAGTAAACCAATTTAAACGGTTTTGATACCACTGTTCTCCATCGGGCAGTCGCCAAACCCCATCGCCCTCTGGAGACAGTGTTTTTTGGTGTGCTAATTCTTTTATCAAGCGCTTATAGGCGGGCTCAACCGAGCTAGTTAACGCCTTTTTGGCATCTTCGAGGAGTCCCGCCTTTTCTTCATCAGTTAATGATAGAGCGCTCACTTTGCCTTGGAAATCTTCCCAAAGTGTCGAAGCTGTTTCGGATGTGTCAAATGGAATACCCTTGATCACGTTTCGAGATGCATCGATCATTTGGTCGTAAGCCCATTTAGGTGGGAATACGCCGGCTTTTTCTCTTAGCTTCATCTGGTCGATGACCTGGTCGAAGTAGGTACTCACATTGTTAAGTCGACTTACATAAGCTGCCGCATCTTCCTTGCTTTTTACGCTGTGAATATTGATAAGGAAGCTAAGGCGTGTTGATCTTTCGTGATTAGTTTTTGAACAGCATGGTAAAGAGTTATAATTTGCTTCGCCAAAAGTAAAAGAACAACTCACTACAATGCCAAGACTAATGCTAACTGATAAGCGGTGGCAAAAGCTACTTCAAGTAATGAAGAGCACTGGCCGCATTTACAACAAACCAGAACATAGAATGACGTTTGAAGGGATATTATTCCGGCTGAGAACCGGTATTCCTTGGCGTGATTTACCGGCAGAATTTGGCAGATGGAGCGCCGTTTATCGCCGATTCAATTTATGGTCAAAGAAAGGTTTATTGAATATGTTATTCAATGAGTTAGCTAAACTAGCTGATTACGATTGGGTCTTTGCTGACGGTTCAATTATTAAAGCTCATCAGCATAGTACCGGAGCTGCTACTACTGATAATGAATGCATTGGAAAGAGCCGAGGTGGTAACTCAACAAAAATTCATCTAGCCGTGGATAGTGGCGGGCTCCCCATATATTTTGAACTGTCAGAAGGCCAGAGAAATGATATCGCTCGCGCTCAAAGTCTAGTTGATCACTTAAGAGAAGTTAACATTTTCGTCGGCGACAAAGGGTACGATAGTGATACTTTGAGGAAATATATTGAAGCTAAAGGTGGTGCTTCAGTCATACCCAAACGAAACTATGGTCAGGATATAGATAAAGACAGCGTTGATTGGTGTCTCTATAAATATCGTCACCTTGTTGAAAACGCCTTTGCTCGAATAAAGCATTATCGTTCAATATCAACGAGGTATGAAAAATTAGCAAGGAATTATGCCAGCATGGTATCACTGGCATTTTCAATGATGTGGCTACCCATGTACTGCTGAGTGAAATATGTACAGCAAAGATCAACAGACCCTAGGTACTTGTGTATGAGCAGCTCTGAACTGGTGCACTATATAACGATGGTGGCGAAATTCATCGTTGGCTAAGTCTCTTTCAATGCCAAGTTTGTAAAGACGAAGGCTGAGGTTTTCTTGCTCGTTAAGCTTTTGAGTGTCAAAGGACTCCAGCGTGCTAAGTCTTTCTTTAGCAATAGCTATTTGTTCATCTACCTCAGCTTCGCTAATATCATCCCACTTGTCGTAATCCCATTTTTTTCCTAGGTAACTTTGAAATAGGGGTGAACGTTTCAAATCTTCTTCAAATGAACGCTCAAAAAACGCTGCAAGGCGTTGGGATTCTGTTTGCGCCGAGTCTTTTTCACTTTTAACCGCAGTAGGTTGTGTTTGTGATGTTTCATTAGCCGGAGAGCACGCTGTTATTGATAATAGTGCAATGGCAATCGGTGTAAGTGAAAATAGTGATTTTTTCATGTTATCTCCCAGTTTTGGTTCGCTGCACATATGTTTATGCCGCAACTTTTATTATTTTTAGTTCTTCATAGGTAGAGCTAACCGCAGTGCGTTTCACTCTGCTACGTAGGGTATAAATTAGATAGCTCGGCTTCTTTACCTTTCTGACGTTTAAGGTATGAACTTCGGGCGACATCTATGGCGCTAGCAAGCTCTGCCATAATAGTGTCGACGCTTGCAGAGTCTGTTGCCTCACTCGTCTTTGAAAACCGCGACTTATGTAATTTATCCAAAGGCTCTTTTATAGCGTGAGTCTCAGGAAGGTCATCCTGCATAGGGCGCACTTTTGTGTTGCCATTTAAAGAGCGCAACCAAAGCTGTAGGGCAGTATCTACTTGTGAAACGTTTTTAGACTTCACCGTTTGCATCAATACTTTGTACGCCTGATTCTCTCCGCTGTCTGAATTTTTATTCGTCAGTCGAGTGTTTTGACTGTTCCCAGCGTTTTTGTAATCGATTGTGCGATATCTTCTAATATAGAGCATTAGCACCACAAAGGTAACTAGCCAACCTAATGCCAAAACGGAAATGACCAACCAAACTGTGTTATTAGACCACGGCGTGTCGGAAGTATCTTGTTGCGATTTAGCAGGTGTTTGCTGAGTTGAGTTTTCCGGTCTGCCTTGCGTAGGTTCTTGTGTAGAGTCTGCCTCGAGTGAAGAACTTGGTGCTGTTGAGCTCGCGGAACTTTGATTTTCGCTCGTTGAGGCGGCGTTTTTACCTTCACCAGAGGCGGCAACGACGGTTATAGATTGAGATGGAATGGTGGCATATTCGGTTTTTTCAGTCAGCGTGTTAAACCAAGGAATAGTAATTTCAGGTAAAACCATTTTTCCTGGCTCGGTAGGAATAATGGCCAGAGAGGTTTGTCGCTGGGCGATCAAACTCTGGTTTTTTTCTACCGTAGTGGTGTTTGATTGGTCTGGATACAGTTTAAACGTTGGCGGATAAAATTCGGGAATTTCCGGCAATTGTTCTTCAACTACTCCCAGGGCTGTCAGAGTGACAATGCGGGTAATTGGCTCGCCGACTACGAAACTATCGCCTTGTGGCCACTCTTCGTCAAGCCTTACCATTTCTGAAGGTAGCCAAGGGTAATCGATGTCACGTGGAATAGGTTTAATATTGACAACAATATCAGGTCCTACGCGATTGATTTGTTGAGTGCGGTTGAAAAAACCGAAGCGCTGATTGGTGTTCGACGCCATGACTTCACCGGTAAATACTGGGCCGCGCAGCGTGAATTCTCCAGACGCTTGAGGTACCACAGCAAACTGCCTCTCAATAATCTGATATCTTCTCCCGTTTATAATATCGGTATATTGTTTGTCATCTCCTAATTGTCGAATTTCGGCGTTTTCCATTTCGGGGGCTTGCAAACTGCCGCGTTCGATATTGCTCGAGAGATGCAGCTTAACTGTGTAAAGAAGCTGTTGATTTAGGAACGCCTCTGTTAAATCAATATCCGTCGTGACAAAGTAATCTCTGGCTACGTTGCTTTGTTCCTGAACGGGAATAACGGTAACCTCAATGGGATAAGTACTTTTGTTTTCAACCCGTAAAGACGGAATAGTAAATGTGCCTTCTTTTCTTGGGAAAAGTGTCGTTGTCCATGTTGTGGAGCGCTTTGCATCGAAGTTAACTATAGAAGTTTGACTGCTTACCGAAGTGCGTCCTACCACAAAGTCTTTTAGTAATGGTGAGCTATCAAAGGCATCTCTGTCAGCACTTCCATCAGCAGTAACTGTCAGTCTAATGGCTTCATCAAGCATGACAGGATTTTTGTCTATCGTTGCTTCTACTGAGTTGATATCAGCGTGAGCAGGCAGAATAGATAAGGCGGTAAACAATATCGTTAACAATGTAGATTTAGATAAAACTTTCATCTACCAATCTCTCCGGTTTGATGGCATGCGTTCTCTTTTGCGTTTTTGGGCTTCTAGCTGCATTTTTCTTTTCAACAAAAATGCTGGGTCATCGGGCACTCTTCGCATAAGGTTTTCCATACGCTGCATTTCTTCTTTTTCTGCGTCAGTCAATTCCTCTTGCTGCGCCTGCATAGCACGGGCCTCTTCTGACTGCTCAGACTCGTTTTCTCGACTATTTGAGCCTTCAGCCTGTTCGGTATCACCTTTCTCGCTCTGATCATTTTGCTGATCGCTTTGGGGTGGCTGAGATGACTGCTCTCCTTGCTCTGGTGATTGAGGCTGATCGTTCTGCCGCCCCTCACTTTGATTATCACTGTTTTGTTGTTCAGAGCTCTGTTGTTCAGAATTTTGTGACTCACTGTCTTGCTCGTCACCGTTTTGTGATTCGTTACTATTTTCTTGGTTCTGCTGACCGTCAGAACTTTGAGACTGATTATCTTGTTGCTGATTTTCGCTTTGGTTGGACTCATCACCAGACTGATTTTGTTGCGACTGCTGGTTGTTTTGGTTTTGCTGTTGATTCAAAAGCTCTTCTACCAAGGCTTTATTCGCCATTGCATCATCATGCTTAGGCTCTTGTTGTAGCGCTTCTTCGTACTTTTTAATTGAGGCCTCTAACTTACCAAGTTTTGCAAGGGCATTGCCTTGGTTATACAGGCTGTCCGCGCCTGATACTTTTTCATACTCGGTTAGTGCTTCTTCGTAACGTCCCGCCTTATACAAAGCTGAGGCTTTCCAACTATTGCTCTCAAATTTATCTGCAGCACTTGTAAATTTTTCCTGCTTATAATCGCTCAACCCCTCTTGATCAGAATTGAGAAAAGGTGATTGCCACCAGGGTATCGTTGAGTCGTTGCTCGGTAATTCTGTTATTGTTTGTTGCTCCTGTTGCAATTTGCTGTTTGCCTGTGCATGAGCTTTCGGGGCTGTTATCGGCATAGAAACGTACAGAGAAAAAATAATGACAAAAATCAGGCCTCTACGAAAAGCATAGGCTGCAAAAGGCAACAGTAGAATAGCGATGTAGGGGCCAACCTCTCTCCACTGGTCACCTTGCGCGCCACTTTCGCTATTTTCATCATCGTCATTACCGCTATTTCCATCTCTATCGAGCAAGGAAATCGATGTTAAAGCGTCGATGTCATCGTCATTAGATGTGAAGTTTTTACTCTGCCCGCCGTTTGCTCTAGTTACGCTTCTTACCGCACCTTCGTTTAGCTTGGGTATAACAATACTTCCAGATGTGTCTTTGAGTAATTCGCCGTTTAACTGTCGTATCGGTGCTCCCTCAGATGTCCCAACAGTAAGCGCATTTAGCGTAAATGGCATGGAACTCACATATTCTTGAAGTTCTTTCTGCTGGCCGAACTCGATGCCGTCGGTAATCCAATATATAACGCCGTTTTTGAAGCCTGCGTTGGTTAAAAGGTCGTTTGCTGCTTGTATACCTAGTAGCGGATCGCTTCCAGGTACAGGCATTATTTCAGGCGATAAGCTGGGAAGTAGGGTAGTTATGTTACCGGCATCTTCTGTAAGTGGGCTTATGACAAACGCATCACCAGAATAGGCAACTAAACCCATCTCACCCTCAGAAATGGTATTTATTAAGTCAATTGCTTTATATTTCGCTCGTGTTAATCGGTCTGGTGTCATGTCCGTTGCTCGCATTGACATAGACATATCAATTACCACAACGTGACCCATTTTAAGCTGGTATACAGGCTGAGGTAACCGCTCCCAGGTAGGGCCCGCAAGGGCAACAACAGTTAATATCCAAACAAAAGGCAGCAACCACATTGGAGGTCGCTTAGCTTTCTTTATTTTCCCTACCACCATATGGCTATACAGGTGAGGAGGTATGACAGATTGCCATCCTGAATGCTTGGTAGAGCGTCTTTTCAACCATATAAACAGCACAAGTAAGGGGATGGCTGCAAAGAACCAGTCAGGCCGAATAAAGTGAAAATTATTGAAAAAATTAGTTGTCAAATCGCCGTTTATCACGCTCGTCTCCCTGCCCGTTTCATGTGAGAGGATTCATGCGCTGACTCCACAGATTTGTTAGTCATACGTTTAAGAGTTGTGCTGATGAAAACAATGACAATCCAAAGCATTGAACCTATCAAGGCAAATGCTAGGGGGTAATAGAATAAGGCCGTAAGCGGACGCATTTTGCGAGTCTCGCCTTGTATGGGCTCTAAATCATCCAGCTGCTGGTAGATGGCGTTGAGCTCTTCAGCATTGCGTGCACGAAAATATTGCCCCCCAGTAGAGCTCGCAATATCTGAAAGCATGGTTTCATCTAGCTCTTGCGATGGATTTATTTGTCTACTGCCAAAGAAACTTTGGATGAGCATTTTGTCGGCGCCAACACCGATAGTATAAATTTTAACATTTTTACTTATGGCCAACTCTTTAGCTTGCTCAGGCGTAATATTGCCTGCAGTGTTTTGGCCGTCGGTAAGAAGAATTAATACGTTGTTGGATTCATCTCTAGCGTCGAATCGTTTTACCGCCAACCCAATGGCATCACCAATGGCGGTTTGTTCACCAACAAGACCAATTACTGCCTCACTAAGCAATGTCGAAACAGTTTCACGGTCGTACGTTAATGGGGCTTGCACATAGGCGGTGTCGGCAAATAATATCAGCCCCAGCCTGTCGCCTACTCGCCGTTGAATAAAGTCATAAACTACCGACTTCGTCATAGTGAGGCGGTTAACTTGACGGCCATTGAGCTGCATATCATCAATTTTCATACTGCCTGAAAGATCAACTGCAAGCATCATTTCTCGACCTTCGTTAGGAATGCTAACCGGTTCGCCCAACCACTGTGGCTGTGCGGCAGCGGTGACTAATGCCAGCCAAATAATAGTGGCAGCAACTAATGCTGTTTTACTTTTATTCGCGATAATTTCATCACTGTGCTGTTGCGGACGAAGTTTTGGAACGCGTAACGCGGCGCTTGCAGCCTCGGGAGATTTGGGAAATAGAAATCTCACTACCAATGGCAAAGGCAGCGCTAAAAATGCCCACCACCAATTAAAATCAAGCATTATTCCGATGCCTCTATAAACGTTTTTGCCTGTTTATCTTTGTTAAACGCAGCGTGTTTAATCCATATCTTTACCGCTTTTTGGCAGGTCGTGAAATCGCCAGAGTTTTCCTTATTGGAGTAGAGATTGGCGTTTAGAATACTCAGGCCCTCCTCAATTTCTTGCTGCTTTCGCGGACAGTTTGCCAACAAAAATGCATGCCACTGAGTTCCGTGCAAACCGGCTACGGCCTCATGCTCAAAGTATGTAAGCGCAGCTCGTTTAAGCAGTGCGTTTAGCTGCATAGCCCAATCGGGCGCCTGGTTTGAAACTAAGTCTACGTTTTTTAAAGCTATTTTACGTGCTTGGTTAAAAGCGATATGTCGTTTTATAACAACGAATAGCGTCACCAACACGCCCGTAATAATAAAAAGTAACGCCCACCACCCCCAGTCTAACGGCCACAGGTGTACATCGGTTGGCGTGTGTATATCTCTTAGTTGCGCAAGCGGGTCCTGTTGAATTGCAGCGGGCTGCTGGGAAATCGCGTTCGGCTGCGAACCCGTCACCGACGATAGTTCAGGAAGTGCTGGCGGCTCAATGCTAGGTACTGGCTGCGGTGGCAACTCTTGAGCCGACGTACCAGTTAATGTCGAATTATCCTGTGTCGAATTAGCCTGTGAAGATGACAACATTATACTCGCTCTCTTTGCATACTTTGAAGCTGCTCGTCTAGCGGGAAAGCACTTGATACGTGATAGCGCAAAATATTCATTTTTTTCAGCGTTTGGCTTATTACCGAATTTTGTTCCTCACGCCACCGACGATAACTCTGCGTCTCCTTACTATCACCAAGTACCCAACGCTGTTTCACTTCTCCATCTGAAACACTAACGCTCTGCAATGACCCCGTCTCTGGTAGGGAGTGCTCAAAGGGATCATCTACAATAATCGATCTCACTTCACAGTGGCGTGTAAGGTGGCTAAGATGCTGCTCTGCCGCAGTACTTAAATTTTGAAAGTCAGAGACCAGATAAACCAAGCTCCCGGGTTTCGCCAATCTGCGTGCTCTAGCACAGGCATCTGCGAATGACTGTTGATCTCGAGCACTATTGGGTTCTTCTTCTGTGGCATTTTTGTTTAACGCTACCAGTTCGTGGCAAACGTGCAGCACCGCTTTTTTCCTGCTAAGCGGTTTAACTTCTTTATGTTCATTTTGGTTGAAAACCAATGCTCCTACTTTGTCACCCCGGGCAGCAGCTGACCAACTTATTAAAGAGGAGATATGAGCAGCCTGCACCGCTTTTGTAAGCAGCTGAGTACCGAAACTCATAGAGGGTAGATAGTCACAGAATATAAATACTGGGCGCTCTCTTTCTTCTCGATATATTTTGGTATGGGTTTTACCCGTTCTTGCAGTAACGCGCCAATCAATAGCTCGAATATCATCGCCAGCCTGATAATGACGGGCCTCGTCGAATTCCATTCCTCTACCTTTGTGCTTAGTAAGGTAACTACCCGCTAAGCGAGCTTGAGGCGTTCTTTTAGGCGTCAAATTGACTAACTTGGACAACTGCTGATAGCGCAATAACTCCGCCGTAGTGAGCACTACGCCATTGCTTTTCAACTTTTCAAGTTGTGAGTGAATATCTGTCATATATTATGGTACAGCGACAGTAGCAACAATCTTATCCAATACATCATTCACAGTTACACCTTCAGCCTCAGCTTGATAGGAGAGTATGATACGGTGTCTGAGTACATTATGCGCAACCGCCTGAATATCATCTGGTCCTACAAAATCTCGACCACTTAGCCAAGCGTGAGCACGAGCACATCTGTCAAGACCAATGGTCGCCCTAGGGCTTGTTCCCATTGCTATCCATTGAGCAAGCTCGCTGTCAAAAAGCGCAGGTTTTCGGGTTGCCATAATTAATTGAACTAAATAGTTTTCTAATTCGGGTGCCATGTATAAAGAGAGCGCTTCTTTACGAGAAAGAAATATATCATTTTGGCTAAGCGTGGGGGGCGTCACCGGAGGCTGCTCCAGTGCTTCACCTCGAGTTAGTCTCAATATATCAAGCTCGGTGTCGGCATCTGGGTAGTCGATGTCTACATGCATTAAGAATCGATCGAGCTGCGCTTCAGGTAAGGGATACGTGCCCTCTTGTTCTAAAGGGTTCTGCGTAGCCATAACGAGAAATAACGGAGGAAGGGGATAAGTTTTACTACCCACGGTTATCTGTCGCTCTGCCATGGCCTCTAGCAATGCTGATTGTACTTTAGCAGGTGCTCGGTTTATCTCATCAGCAAGTACTAAATTGTGAAAAAGCGGACCTTTCTGAAAGACAAACTCTCCCGTCTCAGGGCGGTAAATATCAGTTCCCGTTAAGTCGGCAGGCAGTAAGTCTGGAGTAAACTGAACACGGTGGAAATCTCCATCAACTCCATTAGCGAGCGCGTTGATTGCCCGAGTTTTAGCAAGCCCCGGCGGTCCCTCAACCAATAAATGTCCATCGGCAAGTAGCGCGATTAAAATGCTTTTCGTCAATGCATGTTGACCAATAATTTGTTGGTCTAGATAAGCATGTAATTGTTTGAATTGCTCTGCTGCCATAATGCAATGATTCCACGTAAATTCTAGTTGTTAGGATGTGTTGGTGTCATGTCGAAGATGAAACTACCTTTTCAATCATCATTGAATGAAGATGCGAGTTACACAAAAAACGGAATATGTTCCAAATTGCCATCCACAATGACACAAAACAGACTATGTTTCTCATATAAGGTTCATTTTCCGTTTCTTCAAGTATCCGAGTTGAACGAAAATATGAGTAAAAGTGCACAGAGCAAACAGTGAGCTGCCGCTTTCTCTCAACGTTTGGCGATGTTGTTTGGCGTATAAACCTTATTCTGGTCTCATTATTTGCTATTTTGTTCAGAGTTTGTAAAAATCAATGTTATTACAGGTCAGACCACTTGTGGAGGGTGTAGATAACACTTGCACAGGGTCATTAATTTAGGTGCATTATGTCTACAAAACAATCAGTTACTACCCGAGAGGGTGATCGCATCGCCATTGTCGCGGGGTTGCGTACTCCGTTTGCTAAAATGGCGACATATTTTCACGGCGTACCTGCTGTTGATTTAGGAAAGATGGTAGTTAACGAGCTTCTTGTTCGTCATGGCATTCAAAAAGAATGGGTCGATCAAGTGGTTTATGGCCAAGTGGTTCAAATGCCAGAAGCACCGAATATTGCTCGTGAAATTGTCTTAGGTACTGGAATGAACGTCCATACTGATGCATACAGTGTGTCAAGAGCTTGTGCAACCAGTTTCCAATCAACGGTTAACATTGCTGAAAGTATGATGGCTGGACACGTACAAGTAGGTATTGCTGGTGGAGCTGATTCTACCTCTGTGTCACCGATTGGTGTGTCTAAAAACTTGGCAAGAGCGCTAGTAGATTTGCAAAAAACCAAAACACTTGGCCAGAAGTTTAATATTTTCAAACGCTTGGGCCTTAAAGATTTGGCGCCTGTGCCGCCTGCTGTTGCAGAATATTCAACAGGCCTGTCAATGGGGCAGACTGCAGAGCAAATGGCGAAGTCGCATCAAATCTCTCGCCAAGAACAAGATAAACTTGCCCATCGTTCGCACAGCTATGCAGCGAAAAGTTGGGAAGAGGGTAAACTTTCAAATGAGGTCATGACAGCCTACGCTGAACCTTACAAGGGGGCTCTAGAGCGCGATAACAATGTGCGCTTTGACTCCAAGCTAGAAAGTTACGCTAAGTTACGTCCTGTCTTTGATAAAAAATATGGCTCTGTTACTGCCGCAAATGCCACTCCGCTTACCGACGGCGCATCTGCTGTTGTCATGATGACAGAAAGCCGTGCCAAAGAGCTTGGCTACACGCCTTTAGGTTACATAAAAAGTTATGCTTTCTCGGCAATTGATGTATGGGAAGACATGTTAATGGGTCCATCCTATGCTACGCCTTTAGCGTTAGATCGCGCCGGTATGACATTGAACGACTTAACCTTAATTGAAATGCACGAGGCATTTGCGGCGCAAACCCTTGCCAACGTTAAAATGTTTGCAAGCGATAAATTTGCCAAAGAGAAGCTAGGACGAAGCAAAGCGACTGGCGAGATAGATATGGACAAATTTAATGTGATGGGAAGCTCTATTGCCTACGGACATCCATTCGCAGCAACGGGAACTCGTATGATTACGCAAATGCTTAACGAGTTAAATCGTCGTGGTGGCGGTAGCGGCCTGCTAACCGCATGTGCAGCCGGTGGTTTAGGTGCAGCAATGATTGTGGAGACAGAATAATATGAGCCAGGAAAATATGAGCGAAAGCACAGAAGTAAAAAATGAAGCAACGCCAACCACAGGCGCCTTTTCATTAACTAAACAGGACAACGGTGTTGCTATTCTAAGCATGGATGTTCCCGGTGAGAGCATGAACACGCTTAAAGCCGAATTTGGTGATGAAATAAGCGCTATGCTCGACGATATCGAACAGGACAACAGTATTAAAGGTGTTGTTGTCATCAGTGGTAAAAGTAATTCTTTTGTAGCCGGTGCAGATATTTCAATGCTCGCTGCCTGTAAAACAGCTGAAGACGCAACAAAAATAGCAGCAGGTGGGCAAGCGGTTTTTGATAGAATCGAGAATATGAAAGCTACGTTTGTGGCGGCAATTCACGGTCCTGCTTTAGGCGGTGGATTAGAACTTGCCTTGGCGTGTCACTATCGTGTTTGTACTGATTCTTCAAAAACTCAAGTTGGCTTACCAGAGGTCCAATTGGGGTTATTACCTGGAAGCGGCGGTACTCAACGACTTCCTCGTTTAATTGGCATTCAACAAGCCATGAAGATGATGCTAACAGGTTCGCCTGCAAGAGCTAAACAGGCGAAGAAATATGGCATCGTTGATGATGTAGTGCCTGAAAGTGTGTTGCTCGATGTAGCGGAACAATTTGCTTTAAAGCGTAAGCCAGAGCGTGAAGCGCCGCAAAAAGGGCTTATGAACAAAATGTTGGAGACCACAGGTCCAGGTCGCAACATAATGTTCAAGAAGGCGCGTGAGGCAACGTTTTCCAAAACCAAAGGTAATTACCCTGCACCAGGCTTCATTATCGATGTCATTGAAACGGGTATGACTGAAGGTATGAAAGCAGGGTTAAAAGCAGAAGCTGAGGCTTTTGGTAAGCTAGTTATGACCCCAGAGTCTTTCCAACTTCGCCAAATCTTCTTTGCTACTACAGAAATGAAAAAAGAAAATGGGGTAGAGGGCGTTACACCTGCAAAAGTGAACAAAGCGGGAGTGCTTGGCGGCGGCTTGATGGGGGGCGGTATTGCTTTCGTTACGTCGACAAAAGCCGGTGTGCCAGTGCGTATTAAAGATGTTCGAGCTGAAGGAATCGCGAATGCGATGAAATATAGCTACGATATCTTGAATAAAAAGGTGAAGAAACGCTTTATTCGCAATAGTGAGATGCAAAAGCAGCTTTCGTTGCTTACTGGCACACTAGATTACAGTGGTTATAAAGACATCGACATTGTGGTTGAGGCCGTGTTTGAAGACCTCGATCTCAAGCAAAAGATGGTTGCCGATATAGAAGAAAACTGTAAAGAGACAACTATCTTTGCTTCTAATACTTCGTCTATTCCTATTACCCAGATAGCAGCCAAGGCCAAGCGACCTGAAAATGTCATCGGTTTACATTACTTCTCTCCGGTAGACAAAATGCCGCTTGCTGAAGTTATTGCACATGAAACAACGTCGGACGAAGTAATTTCTTCTACGGTCGAGTTTGCTAAAAAGCAAGGAAAAACCCCTGTTGTTGTAAAAGACGGTGCGGGATTTTACGTGAATCGTATATTAGCGCCTTACATGAATGAAGCGGCCAACCTAATATTAGATGGCGAGCCCATTGAGCATATCGACAAATCACTCGTGAAATTTGGTTTTCCGGTGGGGCCAGTGAAGCTGCTTGACGAAGTGGGCATTGATGTTGGCACTAAAATCATTCCCTTTTTAGTGGAAGCTTTTGGTGAACGTTTCACCGCGCCTTCAGCGTTTGATAAGGTGTTAGCAGACGGCCGTAAGGGTAAAAAGAACAAGAAAGGGTTCTACGACTACGAAGGTAAAAAGCCTGGTAAAGAAGTGGATGAAAGCATTTATGAGTTACTTAGCCTTTCACCATCAAGTAAGTTGAGCGAAAAAGAAGTGGCTGAGCGCTGTGTTCTTATGATGCTTAACGAAGCTGCCCGATGCCTCGACGAAGGTGTTATTCGCAATGCCCGTGATGGCGACATTGGCGCTATTTTCGGTATTGGATTCCCACCTTTCTTAGGCGGGCCTTTCCGCTACATGGATACCCTTGGCATTAAACATGTGGTTTCACGACTACATCATTACTCTACGGCCGTAGGCGATAAATTTGAGCCTGCTGACGTATTGGAAAAAATGGCTGAAAGCGGAGAGTCTTTCTACTAATACTCGCATAAGCTAATTTGAGAACCGGGCTTTCGCCCGGTTTTTTATTGGCTAAGTCAAGCCTTACTCTTCACAAAGTTCTTATCGAGGCTTTTATAAAGGCCGTTATAAAGGTTGTTGTAAAGAATACTCAGTAGCGCCGCTGCAAAAAAATATTTTGATGTAAATATATAATCACCACGACTTATCGCAGCATAAAATACCATTCCCCAGCAGTAAAAAATATTAACTGCCAGAAGCACACGTCCAAAGCGTTGCAGTTTATGGAGGTCTTTAGTGAGTTGCATCGTAAAATCCTAAGTCATTTTTTTTAAAAAACCTGAAAATGTGCGGCTACTTGCAGTGAACCTATGCACCTAAATAATCAAACCGCCCCAACCAACATTGCTCCTGACGGGCTTTTCTAAATTAAACAAATAAAAAGCACATGGTAACTGTCCGCAAGTTCAAAACTTTCATATAACGGAATTTAAACAAGCCTTTCTTAGCAAAACTCACTTATAACCTTTACATCATTTTTTGACGTTATGTGTTTACTAAGACAGGGTAGGGCGCCATTACTCATCACCGGAGCTTACTAAACTTAAACTACGTGTTGC
Organism: Alteromonas sp. MB-3u-76; assembly: GCF_002831605.1. NCBI lineage: Bacteria > Pseudomonadati > Pseudomonadota > Gammaproteobacteria > Alteromonadales > Alteromonadaceae > Alteromonas > Alteromonas sp. MB-3u-76. The sequence continues at coordinate 1,322,259 of NZ_CP025115.1, forward strand.
CCCCGCGTTATCAAAATGTTGAATGTTGAGAATTCGTCGATTTTCAATCAAATTTGTGCGTTTTAGCTGGTTTATTAGTCAGTTTTTAGTAGAATCGCCACGCTTGTTTTTGTGCTAGTCAAAATGTTGACGTCGTGCTTTTCAAACAAGCAATTATTAAAACAGCCTATGTTGTATTCTGAATTTTAGTTTCTTGGAGACGTGTTTTGTTGTCACTTATATTCTTAAGCGTAATATTTAGTGTTTATTTTTATGTTGAGGCGTTTAAGTGGGGAATGAATGCAAAACGGTGGGCAGCAGCTGGGTTAATCTTCGGACCTATAATACTTCCCATGTTCTCAATTTCGCGCCATATGCATTGGCGCAATGCTGTAGGGTTTAATAATCTCTTCATCGCGGCCTGAACGCCCTGTCCCCCTGCAACGGCAGTCCCCTAATTGCAAACTCAATATCGGAAAGCAAGTGCCATCTATTGCAGCTTTGCGTCAGTAGCCACGTTGATTAACAGTGGTCTGCTTAGATACTTGAGGGTTGTGTAAAAGACAGACATAAAAAAAGAGAGCTAGGCTCTCTTTTTTGAAATTCTTTTAGTGTTACTTACCAACCCACACCACGGCCGCCCATACCAGTGCGAGGCTTTGGAATGTAATTTGTTTGTGTTGCTACTTCTTTCTGCGACTCTGGGGCTTGTTTAGCGCCTTCTTGCTTGTCGGCAGCAACTGGAGTGGCGGTAGATAGTACTAGTGCAACTGCGTACTCTTTTAACATGTCTTTTTCCTCTGATTTTATTTTTTTAAATGAACAAACAAAGTCGATGTTATTTTTTATTGTCGACACTTTCATTTATAGCTAAAGTTATGCCAACTTTAAAAAATGAATATAAATCAGTGGTTTGTCTCGATTTTGATGGTTTTTTGACGGTTTTTTTAACCAAAAGTCTAATAAACTTTTGCCTAATGGGCGAAGTGATGCCGGGTATAAAATAGAAGGGGGCAGGCAATCGCCTACCCGAGAAGAGAAAGATAAATTTAATGGTTATGAAAGTAGCTAAAGAAAGTTGTAACCTTAATTATTTACTGAATACTGGTGTTTCCAAGAATGGAGTTTAGCTGTTGATTTTCAGTGAGAAGTTTTTCAAAACGTTCTGCGTTTAATGGTTTGCTATAAAGAAAACCTTGCAGCATTTCACAATCATAGCGACGCAGAATATTCAGTTGTGCCTCTTCCTCTACCCCCTCTGCTACCACTTTAAGACCTAAATTGTGCGCAATGTTGATAATTGCTGCTGCCATATGTCTGTCTACATTGCTTTTCGCAATGTCATCGATGAAGGCTTTATCAATTTTAAGCGTATTAAGAGGAAAACGCTTAAGGTAAGCAAGAGAAGAGTAACCTGTGCCAAAGTCATCCAATGCCAAGTGAATACCGCGCTCTCTTAAGCGCATCATCATTTGCAAGCCATTTTCGGGGCTTTCCATAAGGGTGCCTTCGGTAATTTCGCATTCTAAATGCAGTGGCGATAACCCTACGTCGCTCAATATCCGATTAATGCGTTCATCAAGATCTGGTAACTCGAACTGCTTAGCAGAAATGTTTACCGCTACGCGGCCAGTAAACAGGCCTTGGCTAACCCATCGTTTAGTATCGGCGCAGGCTTTTCTTAGTACCTGTTCACCAATTTCGATAATTTGACCAGTTTGCTCTGCAAGAGGAATAAATTGTCCTGGGCTCACAATTCCTTTTTGTGGATGTTCGAAGCGTACTAAAGCCTCCATACTTACTAGTTTACCTGAAGTAATATCCACTTTGGGCTGGTAGTAAACCGTAAATAAGTCATCTTTAATGCCCTGTCTTATCAAGTTTTCAATTTGCAATTGACGAACGGCGTTTTGATTCATCTCGCCGCTGAAAAATTGATAGCTATTACCACCGTTATTTTTCGCAAAGTACATGGCAGTATCTGCATTTTTCAACATTTCTTGCGGCGACAAACCGTCGTCAGGGAAAAAGGCTATGCCAATACTTGCGCCCAGAACAAACTCCTGCTTGTTTATTATGAACGGGCGCGACAGGGTATCTAATACGTTTTGTGCACAATGCGTGACTGTATGAATATCAGCATTGTTCTCCATTAATATACTAAATTCATCGCCGCCTAGACGATAACAGGTGGCGTTCTTCCCTGTAATTCTCTGCAGGCGTTTAGCAATTTGCTTGATCAATATATCGCCAGTTTGGTGGCCAAGAGAGTCATTAATTTTCTTAAAGTTATCCATATCAAGGCACAGCAGGGCATGCTGTTCACCTTTTCTTACCAAATTCTGATGACTTGCTTGGAAAAACGATCTGTTAGGTAATTCTGTTAATGGGTCGGTATTGGCAAGCTTCAATAGTTCCTTTTCTGTGTTTTTACGTGAAGTAATATCGCTGAAAACGCCCACAAAATGACTTATTTTACCGTCCTCATCATGTACAGCATCAATATTGAGCTCTATCTCAAAGCGGTCACCGTTCATACGTACGCTTTCGACTTCACCGCTCCAGTTGCCCTTTGTTCTTAAGGTTTTCTTAATTTCTTCCGTAAATGCATCGGGGTAAAGATGAAAGTGCATATAACTGGCAAGCGCTTGATCGCGGGTTTCACCGGTATATCCGCAATACGCATTGTTAACGCTAATAAATTTAAACTTAGTGTTAGATATGAAGACACCTTCCGAGATGTTTTCGATAGAGCGTTTAAATAGGTTTAGCTGCTCTTCGGCTTCTTTAAGGTGGTGAATATTTTTGAGTGTGCCAGTCATGCGAATTGGCTGGTCATTATGGTCTCGCTCTACCACTTTTCCTCTGTCTAGGATCCAAATCCACTGATTTTTGAAAGTTTTTGCCCTGTAGGCTAACTCATAATACTCAGTATTTCCTTCAAGGTGCGATGTAAGAGCTTCTTTTACCCTGTTTAGATCATTGGGGTGTATGTTTGCATCGTAGGCACCGGTAGTACGAATATCATCTTGAGGGAAGTCCAGCGTACCCCATGTGTTAGCACGGTAAACTTGCCCGCGGTACACGTCCCAATCCCATAGTTCGTCTCCTGAACTCCACAAAGTAAGCTTTAGTCTTTCTTCTGATTCTTTTATCGCCAGCTGATTAGCTTTTCGAATTTGAAGCTGGCGCACCAGGAAAGTAATTATCACTATCGTTATTAACGCATAAAAGACTAACGCAACTGCATGAAGCCAAGGCGGTCGTTCTATCTCTATATTTAGCGTTCTGCTCTCAGACCAATTTTTGCCAGGCTCTTTAGCTTGTACTTCAAAAGTATAATTACCGAAGCCAATATTATTGAACTGTGCAACGCGTCCATTTTCAACATAAATCCAACCAGAATCTAAGCCTGTTAATTTGTAACGGTATTTCACCTGTGAAGGGTATACCGGATTGATTAATGCAAAAGAGAGGCTAAACCTTGTTTCATCGTGTGAGAGTAGAACGGTTTCGCTAAGGCTTACATCTTGACTTAGAACAAAATTCTGCGGCTGACCTGACGAAGCTTTTGTGAGATCTTCGATTGATTGTGTAGCGCCGAATACCCTTAAGTTTTGAAGTTGCGGTATCGTTGTTTTACCGTCGGAACTGTCTTTACTAGCAAAAGCTTTAGAAATTTTATTATACCCTCGGTTGCCACCGAAGTAGATGGAGTTATCTGAAGCAGCGAATACTGATGACTCACCTAGGCTATTATAATTGAGCTCTGAGTATGGAATTAATGAGTCTTGGTTCAAAGAAGGTAAAGCGATTTGATGCACACCAGCAGCATCTGCGTACCAAATACCGCGGCCGAGTCCTATCGATGAAATAATAAATCCATTCCGGTCATCTCTTTTTTGCCGTTTTATTATTTCAAACGAGCTCTTGTCAACCATAAGAACACCGTCTGAGCGCGTGGTTAGCCAGAAAGCTTCATTAGTTTCATAGACAGAGTAAACCTGAGAATTCAAGCCTTTTTGATGAGTTATTCTACCGACCACTTCTTGCGAAAATTCAGATACGATTGCCACATTTTTGTCGCTTCTTAACCAAAGCCTATTAAAACTATCAGTAAATATTGGAACAAAACTTTTTTGTAATCCGTCTATCGATAGTGCTTTAGCTGAAATTGCTTTATTCGGATTGGTCAGTGCATCAGTTTCAATAGACATGGCACCATTTTCGTCCGTCCAAACCCAAATTGAGTCATTATGAAAATGTATGTGATCTATAATATTACCTTTGAATAAGTGCTCTTCTTTCGTAACTACGCCATTGATCTCCTTGAATACAATTAATCCATCAGAAGAGGCTACCCAATAAAAACCGTTTGAATCAACAGCCAAGTCCCAATAATTAGTTTGGATTGGATTTTGGTCGGCATGTTTAAGATAGGTGACTTTTCCAGAGTCTTTATCATACTTAGCGAGACCTCTCTCCTGAGTTATTATAATGAGCTCGTTGAGCTGATTCTCTGTCAGAGCCCAAACCGTTGCAAAGTTATCCTCTGCCTGTCTGCTTGAATTGTATACCGATTGGTAATGTACGGTTGCGTATTCTGGATGATATCGAAACGCGCCCTGGCGAAATGTCCCAGCCCAAACAACGCCAGTTTTATCGACAATAACTTGCATTATATTTGCGGCAGGTAACCCCGTTGAATCATAGTTATCAGAATTAAGGTGAAGCGTTTCAAACTGTGTAGATGGGGTGATGTCAATCTCTACAGCGCCACTCAATACAAAAAGACCAGACGTAGTGCCAATCCAAATATCGGCATCATTTGCAGTGATATTTAAGGTATTTAGGTTTCCTTCAAAACCCAAGTCATCCCCGTTTTTAGATAAGATAGTTTTACCTCGGGCATTTACTATCTTTATCCCGTCTTTAGTGGCAAGCCAATAATTACCATTTATAACTTTAATATCGTGAAGTGCGGCCGAGTTAAGATTTATACCCCATGGGTTAACTTTGTTTAAATCTGAAACTTCGTTGGTTTCTTTATCAATAATTTTGGCACCAAACTCGTTTGAGCCAATCCACGTTCTATTTGCCTCATCTAAAATCACTTTTACGTAAGTACTTTCAGTAAAAACCTGTTTTGCCGAAATAACATTTTCCTCAGTGCTGTTATATCGGTACAAAAATTTTTCATCTGCGAACAGAATTTCTCCACCTATAGCCTCGCTAATTGCTGTAATAGAGTTTGACTTTATGATGGAGTTTTCTTGATTAAATACTCTAAAATCATCGGTTTCCGGTCGGTATTTTGCCAACCCACTGTTGGTTCCTGCCCACAAAGTACCTGCAGAGTCTAAAAACAGTGTTTGCACGAAGCCGGAAGGTATTGAGTTGGAGTCGATATCTGATGGATGATACTGCTTTACATCATAGCCCGAGTAGCGATTAAGGCCATTTGATGTCGCAATCCAAATAAAGCCCATGTCGTCTTCTATGATATCGAGTACCGTAGTATCTGAGAGCCCCTGTCGCTTGTTTAATTCTGTAAATTGTAAATCTGATAATTCGATCGCTTCGGCAGAAAAACTTTCTGACATAAGCAATAGCAAGAGAAACACAGTTTTTATTAGGGTTGAGCGCACCTAAACACCTTTGGCTTACGCCGATTATTTTTTATTTTTTATTTTTAAATTAGGTTCCAGCCGCATCCCTAACAACTAGAGAAATTAATATGCCCAATTCAGGCAGTCTCCACAAGGACTTTTTGGGATTGCGGTCACAACGGGTTAGTTCTTAGCCAAAAATCACTGCTGCGTTATATATCTATCGACTGCAATAAAGAATTATTAATCAATGATATGGAATTTTTTGCTTGAATTCGGTAATGCTGTTGATAGAGCGTTTTTCTGGGCAATGCATGGGGGGGAATTTGCCATCGGAGTAGAGTACTATTTCACCGCATCGCTCTCGTTTTGCTAATTGGTCGGCGAAAACCTGAATTTCTTCAAAGGAGAGATTTTTAACGCATTCTGCTAGTTTCAAGTGCCTATCAAATGCTAAGTCCTGAGTGCCCAGGCTAACCCACAGTCGTTGAGATTTCATCGAAAGTGTTAAATCTCTTTCTTCTAATTGCTTTAGCAGGTTTTGCTGAATAGTGGGCCAATAGAAGCGGTAGAACTCGATCTCATTTAACTGCTGAAACAAAAAGGTAGTCATCGCGTCTAGCAGATATTTAGGTTCCCTTTCTGGGCTTTGTATGTAGAAGGCAATACCAGGGTGCTGATTATGGGGCACGTAGCCAGTGCCAACAATATAGCCCAGCTGCTGCTCCGTTCTAAGCGCATTGAAAAACGGAGCGGCTAACATTTGCTCTAGCACCATGCAAAGTGCTGTGTCAGACAAATCTGCCGTTGGTGCTTGTAAATACAATACCACGGCGCCGTCGTCATGCTTACAATTCACATGATGATAGAGAGTTTCGCCAGTCGGCAGCTTCGAAACTGCGCGGGAGAGAGGAGTGCCAGTCGCGTTACCACAGCTATTAGACAGCGATTGGGCATATTCATTTGCATGGGTGGTATTCCAATTACCATGCATAAATGCTTCAGCAAAATAATGACCGAACGCACGTTCTCTAGCATCCAACATTTGTTCATAAGAGATTTCAGACATGACGTCTAAAAGCTCTATTGGCGCTTGAGTATTACGCTGAATTAGCACACTTAATCGAGAAAATAGTCTATTAGTTGGTTTGTTCAATAGGGCATTGTGTAATGCTTGTTCTTGAAGTTGCTTATGATGCGAAAAATCTCGTTGATTTGGAATAAAGCTGACCACCGCATCCATTAATTGGGCCGCAAGGAGAGTTTGTTGATTGGTAAAACCACGGGTATGTAAGGTGAATCCAGCTTGATGACCATAAATACGATAATGCAACCCCGCAATTTCAGCGCGGTAATACTTTGCCTGTAAATGGTCGTTCAGCGCGCCCAGCCAAATGCGCTTCGCTGCAACAGCATTGAGAGAATCTGAAAAGCCCTTGGCATCAAATGAAATATAAATATCTCCTTTGGGGCTATGAAACTGTTGGTCTTGCGCAAACCAAAAACGATACCCCTTTTGCTCGATGAGTTTGTTCGGTAAGTGAAAGCCGGGTTCGGGAAGTGCGAGTTGATATTCGCTGCCCAGATAAGGGTTAGGCGGCGGCAAAGCCAATGAAGCGATATTTCGAGGGGTATCCAGTTTTGCTATTGTGTCTTTTGAAATCTTCTCAACACTGTACATAGCCTCATAAAATGCGCATGTTCTATTGACGTTTACACCTTTAGATATAACCTTCAAGCGAATGTTACTAGAGGTAAAGTAGGATAAGGCATTGAGTATGACAGCCTGATCAAAATTACCAATTGTCGTTCTTAATACGTTTAGCTCTGAAGGCGAAAATATAAATTGGTGTTGGGCATAATCAGTGATCAGATTTAAGGGTTTTATATTTTCTTCGTATTCTAGTGCCAAGGTATCAAGCTGCACTTTTTCTTCATATCGCCAAGCTTCGCCAGAGGCTTTCTCAATTAGCTTAATATAGCTAAACAACGCCTCTAAAATCTGATATTTATTTTCCAGACCTTCATCGGTAAGTTGAAAGCTGACGTTGAAGTCTTTAAATCCGTCGCCTTCGATACCAGCTCCCGCAATCAAATTTAATGCCCAATCCTTTTCTTTTAAAAAAGCTAACAGGCTACCGTCTCCTTCGTCACCGAGCAGATGGCTTATATAGTTTAGAGGTTTGCATTTATAGTCGTTTTGCAAGGGAGGAAGTGCAAAAGTCACTATCATACGTTTTGCTGATTGAAGAGGCTGAATATTGATTTGAATGCCTAGCTCATCAGAACGATAAAGTGGTGGCCAAGTGTCGCTGGCAAGTTGTCCTGTGCTGAATCCTCCAAAACATTGGAGGATCAACGCATCTAATTGCTTTTGCGGCATGGGGCTGGCGATACATAAACACAGGTTTTTTCCACAGTATCGTTGCTGATGCATTGACTTAAGTCGCTGTTTTAATTCCAACGAGGTATGTTTAGAAAAAGTATCGCTATTTCCTACTGAAAATTTCGAAAACGGGTGCTCTGGGTTGCATGTCTCTTTATGAATTTGGTAAAGACGTCGCAAATCATCTTTTTTCTTGAACTCAAATTCCGCGTGAATGTTTTTGACCTCATTTTCGATGGACAACTCTTCGAACAATGGCTGGCGAAGCATATCCGCAAACCCAGGCAACGTTTGCGCTAGTGCCCCTGCATGGCAACTATAGTGATAATTGGCGTATTCTGTCCCAGTCCACGCATTTAATGTTCCGCCATGTTGCGCGATAAAATCGTTTATTGCGTTGGGCTTGGGGAAATGTCGACTGCCCATAAACAGCATATGTTCGAGTAGATGAGCAAGTCCTTGGCAGTCGTTCGGATCGTAAAAATGTCCAGCTCGCACGGCAATGGAGACGTGGGCCTCATTTGCATCAGGAGTATGGCAAGTCATAACACGCAATCCGTTAGGCAGAGTGGTGTGATGAGCATTATCAAACTTTATGGTGTTATTCATGTCATCCTGTTGTGCGCTAGACTCCTTACTTCTGGAGTGGGGGTTAAATATGTAGATTAATACGAATAGAAAATTAAAATACTCGCTATTCAACGGTTAGCGCTAGTCGTATTATCAGCTCTCTGATATCTTTACCAATATCCACTAATACTATGCGCTATGTTATGTCAGGTCAAAGTAGCAACGACGACATTTTTATCTTTATTATGCGTCATGGCGAAGCAGAATCACCATGTTTAGATGACAAAAGCCGCCAGCTTACTCCATTAGGCAGGCAACAGTCTCAATCTGCTGCATTATGGCTTAATCAACATTTCTGCCAAGATAACCGCGTTGATGTAACACTTCACAGTCCTTATCGCCGAGCACGCCAAACACTTGACGAAGTAGCGCGAACAATCACGGCGGAAAAGCTCGAAATGAGCGAAGATATCACGCCAGATGGCTCACCAAAGTTAGTGAGCGATTACATTCAAGCTCGTATCCATGCGTCGGTTAACGGCAACAGACCTATAAAAAAGCTTCTCATAGTCAGTCACATGCCGCTAGTGAGCTATCTCGTCGATGAGCTTTGCCAATCTTATACAACCAGTCTGTTTGCAACCGCTTCTATAGCGGTTGTTAAATATTCCTTAAGCAGCCACAGTGGCACTTTGATGACCCATTACCAGGGAATCTAGAAACAGCTCAAACACACGCCTTAGTTATTTAAATTATCTGCTAACACATTGAGTTAGCAATTTGTCGAGTTATTTTCATTTCTAAGTATTAAGTTATTCGTTAGCGCGCCGATACTTCTTTTGAGAGTGTCAGTGTATTTATCGAAGGGTTGGGAAATGGATAGCAAATCTATTCCTGAGCTCCTCAAGCGTTCACTTCAGTCGCATATGGCTGAGGCAGACTTGCGCGAAGACGAGGAGACACAGGTTATTATTGCAAAACTGTCTGTATTGTCAGAGAAGGTTGCAGCGGCAAAAGCAAAGGCGCTTGAAAAAAGAGCCCAGCGAATTGCCGACGAACAGTAATTTATAAGGCTTCAAGTCCTAAAGGCCTAGGTTGAGGTATTGCCTTTTTCTTCGCGGTAATATTCAGGCATCACTCGCACGGTTTTAATCATGTTTTCCGTTATATCGACAATTTCCAACGGATAACCAGCAAGACGAACACTCACCTTATTTTCCGGAATTTCCTCTAAATACTCTAATAAAAGACCATTAAGCGTTTTAGGGCCTTCAATTGGCAAATTCCAATTCATTTCTTTATTCAGTTCTCTGACGTTAGCACTGCCATCAACAAGCACTGAGCCATCTTGTTGCACGTGCGCTTCTTTACTGTGATCTGGAACCATACTAGTGGTGAAGTCACCAATGATCTCTTCGAGAATATCTTCTAGTGTCACTAAGCCCATAATATCGCCATACTCATCTACAACCAGAGCAATACGTTCTTTTTCAGCCTGAAATTTGTACATTAACGTGTGCAGCGGCGTCGACTCTGGAGTGAAGTAAATCTCTCTTACAGCCCGCAACAAACTCGACTTTGTAAACTGATCTTTGGATAACAATCTCAGAGCATCACGCACGTGAACAAAACCAACGGCGTCGTCTACGCTATCACGATATAACAGCACCCGAGTGTGCTGGGCATGAGTAAGCGCTTTTTGTATTTTTTTCCAATCGTCGTTAATGTCGATTGCAAAAATCTCGGCTCTGGGCACCATGATATCTTCAGCGGTTACGCTCTCTAGATCGAGAATGCTTACCAGCATATCTTGGTGTTTTTTAGGGATCATAGTGCCGGCCTCGAAAACCACTGTTCTCAATTCCTCTCGGCTTAACGAGTCATCGTTACCGTTAGAGGGGCTTATTCGAAGCAGTGCTAAGATTCCGTTGGTAATACCATTTATAGCCGCCACAAACGGATATAAAATCGTGAGTAGGGGAAGCAGAATAATGGAGCTTGGGAATGCTATTTTTTCAGGATACAGGGCTGCCAAGGTTTTAGGCGTAACCTCCGCAAAAATGAGAAGAATAAGAGTTAAGCCAAACGTTGCTGCCAGAATTCCCCAATAGTCACCAAAAAGGCGAATACAGAGCACGGTAGCCAAGGATGAAGCGGCAATGTTTACGAGGTTGTTACCGATAAGAATAAGACCAATAAGCCTGTCAGGTCTGTCGAGAAGTTTCTGTACGCGTTTAGCGGCCCGATTCCCTTCGCTTTGAAGATGCTTTAGTCGATAGCGGTTTATCGACATCATTCCGGTTTCTGAACTAGAAAAATATGCAGATAATAATATGAGTACGCCGAGCGCAATAAACAGCGTACTCGTTGATATGTCGTCCAAAAAGATGGTTTCCTATCTATTAACAGCCTTCAAATCTAGCCATTGAGAGGCATGATTTTGAGCTAAAAAAATTCAAGCTAAAAAGAGATTTATGCTCTCGCTTGCTCGCAAATTAATGTCACTATGGTATTCGCGATATTCTACTACAGCAACAGCTCGCGAACTAATTTACTGCCAAAGTAAGCCAGTGTAAGTAGAACTACACCGGTTATTGTCATAAGAATGACTTGTTTTCCTCGCCATCCTCGCACTTTCTGACCTACTAACAGTACCAAAAATACAACCAAAGCAGCGGCAGAAAGAGCGGTTTTGTGAGCATAAGTTTTACTTAGCATGTCATCTAAAAAGATGAAGCCGCTGATAAGTGATACTGTGAGCAACGATGTTCCTGCCAGCAGCAATTTAAATAAAATATTTTCAACCAACATGAGTGGCGGCAGTGAAGAGTGTAGTAGTGCAGCGCCTTTTTGCTTTAGGCGATAGGTGATATACGACATCTGTAAAGCATAAAGAAACGCAATTACCAGTGTGCAATAGGCGAACAGCGATAGGCTTATATGCACAACAAGTCCGGGCTGCAGCGCAATGTGCATAATATAGGAAACGGGAATAAACGCTGCGGCAAGCACGGCTAGGCTTGCGAAGCCAAAGACCACGGGTAACAAAATTAGGTTTGGTATAGCGCGTGCAAAAATCAGCATAGAGACAGTAATTATCCACGACACCAAGGAGAGTACGTTGGTAACGCTCATGTTTTGTCCTGGAGCAATAATAATCACACCTATTAGAAATGCGATATGCGCGATGGCACCCAAACTTGCCAAAGAAAGTGCAAGACGTTTGTTAGGCCCTTCGTGGTGTACAAATTTGCCGATTAACACTGCTGCGGCCATAACATAAAGTAGGGCAGCAGAAATGGCGAAAAGGGTGTTCATTATTCTTCCTGTGATAATTAGGTAAATCGTCGCCGATTGAGTCGCTATTGATACTGCAACTCACGATCAAATTCAACCATCTCCTTGATTTTGTTTACGCGCCTTTTAAGTTACAATGCTCCCATTACGTCTGAAATCAAAAGAAGTTTCATACTATGTTTGAGAATTTATCTGAACGCCTTGGCCAGACATTACGAAATGTAAGTGGCAAGGGCCGTCTCACAGAAGACAATATAAAAGATACGCTTCGCGAAGTGCGCATGGCATTATTAGAAGCCGACGTTGCGTTGCCAGTTGTAAAAGCCTTCGTTGCCCAAGTTAAAGAGCGCGCTGTGGGCGCAGAAGTGAGCAAAAGCCTTAAACCCGGCCAAGTCTTTATCAAGATTGTACAATCTGAGTTAGAAGCGGTGATGGGGGAGGCCAATGAAAAGCTAAATTTAGCTACTCAGCCTCCTGCCGTAATTTTAATGGCGGGTTTGCAAGGTGCGGGTAAAACAACATCTGTAGGTAAGCTGGCAAAATATCTTACGGAACGCGAAAAGAAAAAAGTCATGGTAGTGAGTGCTGACGTATATCGACCAGCCGCTATCAAGCAGTTAGAAACTCTTGCCAATGAAGTTAATGTAGGTTTTCATGAATCTACAATTTTGCAGAAACCAATTGATATTGTAGAAAGCGCAATCAGCGAAGCCAAAAAGGGTTTCTATGATGTGTTGCTTGTCGATACCGCAGGTAGGCTTCATGTCGATAGCGACATGATGAGCGAAATTCAAGAGCTTCATGGTGCGGTGAAACCCATTGAAACGCTCTTCGTGGTTGATGCGATGACGGGGCAAGATGCCGCAAATACAGCCAAAGCGTTTAATGATGCGCTTCCGCTTACCGGTGTCATACTCACGAAAGCAGACGGTGACGCTCGTGGTGGTGCTGCGCTGTCTGTTCGCCATATCACCGGCAAGCCCATCAAGTTTATTGGTATGGGCGAGAAAGTTGATGCTCTTGAACCTTTCCATCCAGAGCGAATAGCGTCTCGTATTTTAGGTATGGGCGACGTTCTCAGTTTAATTGAGGAAGTTGAGCGTAAGGTCGATAAAACTAAAGCCGAAAAGCTTGCGAAAAAGGTTCAAAAAGGTAAAGGCTTTGACCTCGCCGACTTTAAAGATCAGCTTGAGCAAATGAAAAGCATGGGCGGTATGATGGGAATGCTTGATAAGCTTCCTGGCATGGGCGGCATGTCAGAGAAGATTAAAGAGCAGGCTAACGATAAGCAATTCAACCAAATGGAAGCGATTATCAATTCAATGACGCCTGGAGAACGAGCTCGCCCAGATATCATCAAGGGCTCGCGTAAGCGCAGAATTGCGGCCGGTTCAGGAACTCAGATTCAGGACGTGAATCGTTTATTAAAGCAGTTCACTCAAATGCAGAAAATGATGAAAAAGATGTCTGGTGGCGGCATGAAAAAAATGATGCGTCAGATGAAGGGCATGACACCTCCAGGTGGTGGTTTTGGTGGTCCAGGAGGGCCGGGCGGCTTTGGCGGTGGTCCTGGCGGATTCCCACCGAGGTAATCACTTTGCTTTAAAGTGGTGATTTTAAAAATTGGACTTCGGTTGAACACCAAACAAAAATAAATAGAAAAGCCTCAATGAATGCCAATTATTGAGGTTTTTTACGTTGTGGCATGTGGCTGATTCAAAACACGAACTTAAATTAGCCCTGGCACAAATGAAAGATAAAACTGAAACAGGAATTTTATGGCAGGCTTAAAACGAATTATTCTTATCGATACTCACTTGCCTGGTGTCGTTGAACTAAAGCTTGATGGACATACCAATATATGTGGCACAAACGCTTCCGGTAAAACAACACTTCAGCGGCTTATCCCAGTTTTTTATGGCGAGTATCCAAGCCGAGTAGTTCCTGCGACCCGCGATAGCTTTGAACGATGGTACCTTCCGCGCCTCTCTAGTTTTATTATTTACGAATATGCTCGCGCAGACGGCGACTTATGCCAAGCTGTATTAAGTTCCAACGGTACAGGTGTTAATTACCGTTTAATTGGAAAAGCGTTTGATATTAGCGATTACCTCATTGAACAGAAAAATGGTAAGCATGTCAGTGTGGGCAGCGCGGAACTCGCTCGAGCAATGAAGCGAAGCAATGTTACAGTAACAAGCTTACTCAACACCAAAGACTTTCGAGCCATTATTCAAAACGATCACGGGGTTTTAAATCAGAGCAATACAGCAAGAGAAGTCTTAGGGTACGCGAAGCTATTTAGTTTATGTGAATCGTCAAAGCACATGCGCCACATTGAAAAACTCGCCAAAGCTGTGCACTCTAAAGAAGGCAAGATGGAAACTATCAAAGCCATGATTGCCGCCATATTGGAAGAAGACGGCGTAACGCCACCTACCTCTGGGTTGAGTCGTCACCGTGTCGATGACTGGATAAAAGAATGTCAGCTTATAAAGCAGTTTGACAAGATAAGGCCTGAGTTTTCAAGACTCGAGCAAGCCGATATGGCGCTGAGCACTGCCGAACAGCAGTTGGCTACCTTAAAACATACCTTTGAGCTTGATAAAACGCACTTATCTGCCCGCGTAGAAACAACAAAAAATGAACTCGATGAAAATAGCTTTCAACGCAAACAAGTTGATAGCGAGTGGCATGATAACCGCGACCATCTAAATCAGGTTATTTCAGCTGCACGAGCCGATGTAGAAAAATTCACTATTGAGCTAGAAAATGTAGAAAGTGAATTTGATAAGTGGCAAGAGGAAGATATCGAGCAACTGAAAGAAGATGTTGGTAATTTGCCTCAGTGGTACAGTCAAAAAGAACTTAGCGACAGCAGATATGCGCTATTAACAGAAAAGCATCAAGATATTGAGTCAGCGTATAATAAGCGACTGGCTGAGCTTGGTGAAACGCTCTCTATTACCTTGGAAGAGCTTTCAGAAGCGCGCCAAGAAGCAGCCGAACAAAAGTCTTTGCAGCAGCAAAGTGAACGAGAGGCGCTGGGTAACATTCGCGATGATTATACTGCTCAACTCAATACGCTCAACAGTGAACATCAAACGAGTGTGAACGAGTTAAAAGTTGTTGAGGCAGAATTAAAGGCCGCATTGAGTAACGCAGGCTACAACGAGTTTGAACAATCACAACTGGATATTTTAGACGCGGCTATAAAAGAGGCGTCAGTGAATGAGGATGTTGCAAGAACCGAGCTTAGGCAGGCACAACAAGCTCATTCTAAAGCCTGTGAATATCGCAAAACTTGCTCTCAAGCGCTGGATAGAGCCAGAACCTCTTTTCAACACGAAGAAAAGGCCGTTGATAAAATTAACGGACTGCTTTATCCGGGAGAGGGATCTCTTCTTGAGTTTTTACGTGCAAACGTAGAAGAGTGGGAAGTTTCACTGGGCAAAGTGATACGCCCAGAATTGTTAGACCGAACCGACTTAGCACCTCAGATGGACGGCGAGAGTGATACCTTTATGGGGGTAAAGCTAGCGCTTCAAGAGCTAGATACACCAGATTATGCGCTAACCGAACAAGCGCTGAAAAAGCAGCTTCAAGACGCCGAAATACGCCAAGCCGCAGCACTAGCTGCGCAAAATGAATGCGAGCAGCGGCTAGCAAAAGCAAATGAAGAGGTGCGTAACTCCGAGTTAGTGCTTACTCAAAAAGATAATGTAGTGAAAAGTGCAGAGGCAAGTCGTAAACGTGCTCAACAAGATAGAGACACTGTGCTTAGCGAGTACCAACAAGCTCTGTCAGAGCGCAAACAAAAAGCAAAAACAAAGCTGGAGGCTAATCAGCAGAGCCAAAAGCAAGTAAAGGTTCAGTTTGAGGAAAGTCGCGATGAAATAGCTGCCCAACAAAGAGAGTCCGAAACCGAGCATAAATTTCATTGGCAGCAACTTATTTCAGATTCTGATGCACGTATATCTCAGCTTGATAATGACATGCGTAAGGCAAAAGAAAGTGCAGCTCAAGACCGCAAAGACATGCAAGATTGGCTGGAAAGCGAGTTAAATAATCGCGGTGTGGATATTGATGAAATTGGCCAGCTGAAAAAACAAATTAATCACCTTAAAGAGTCTATCGCACGAACTGAAACCCATCGTCATAAAGTCGCCGACTATGAACGCTGGTATACCAACGTTTTCACCAAACAAAAGCTTATATGGCAGGAAGGGCTTTCAAAAGCTCGCAAGTCACTTGGAGAATCTGAGCGTAGTTTAGCCAGTAAACAAAGTGCTTATAAAACAAAACGAGAGCAGCTGCGTGATGAACACAGCCAGCTAGAGAGCGCGCTTAAAACCGCCTCTGAAAATTTGGAACAGGTGAAAAATCTCAGTAAGTCTCTTTCTAAGCTTTCACTTAATGTCACTGCAGATGCTGCTGATATTAAGCACGATGATGTGAGTATTGGTCAGCGTATTTCCGAAGTGCAAAGTCAGCTTCAAGAGCGTGAAAACTTGCTTAGTGATATTCGTGCCTATGTTGAACGCTTTGACCAGTTAATTGCGGCTCAGGCGGGCACAGGTTTATCAGATACATGGGAGCGAGCGCGTGAAGAATGTGCAACAATAAACACGCATGGCGTGAAAAGTTTTGACCACCGCCGCATGGTTTCCCACCTTTCGCAGCTGCTAAACGTCATCGTGCCGCAGAAACTTCAAGGCCTGCGCGAGCAAGGACGAATTTTTGGCGCAGATCTTTCTCAATACTATTTTGTATTGGCGGATATCGACAAACGTATCGTGTCGCAAAGCCGAAGAATTACTCAAGAGGTAGATGGGGAACTCTTCCTGGACGGTGTGTCAGACTCCGCAGTGAAAATCCGCTCTAGAATTAGCGAGCTTGAGTTTTGGCCAGAACTAGAACAGTTCAGAAAGCATTATCAGTATTGGATAGAAGAGGGCGCTAACGAGCTTCCAGAAGAAGAGTACGGCCAAAGTATGCGAAGAGTGCTCGATATTCTAGGGCGAGCGGCATTAACCGGCGGTATCAGTAAACTGCTTGATATTGAGCTGCATTTGCGAGAAGGAAACAGCGACCTTGTTATTCGAACAGACCGACAGCTCAATGAGTCGTCGAGCCACGGTATGGCCTACCTGATTTTATGTAAGTTCTTGCTAGCGTTCACTCGTCTGCTCCGCCAGGATGCGGCAGCGACAGTTCATTGGCCTATCGATGAGTTAGGCACGCTGCACCAAAGCAACGTTAAAAAGATTTTTGATGCGTGTCAAAACAATAACATTAGCGTTGTTGGCGCATTTCCAAACCCTGAATCAGAAGTACTTACCTTGTTTGAAAATCGATACCTTATTGACAAGGTCACTCGTCAGCTGCAGGTGGTGCAACCGAAAGCGAGTTCAATTGCTGCGAGAATAAAAGCAAAAAAACAAGATGATGCAGAAACACGAGGAGCATCGGCATGATGACAGAGCAAGGTCGCGTATTGAGTGCGCTTTTGCAAGGAGCGTTTATTTGTCAAGTAACTGACGAGGAAGCGTGGCGCTTTTTGAAAAGTAACGATAACGCTGAAAAATTACAGCCCCACTTATCGTTACTCAATCGCACGCTTTCTACCACGGCAGAGGGCGATGTTTTCTTTGCGAGTTACTCAACAATTGGAGAGCAAGAGCGCAAAGTTCTCACTCAGCAGTTTCAAGAAACGGCATCAAACCTTGTACCGCTTATCGAATGGTTATTGCTAGTACAACAGGCTAACGAGTCTGATATGCCAATTACCATGGGCAGCGCTATTCGTCTAAATGAATTACAAACGAGCATTGAAGATACGCCAGCGTATAGTGAGCAATTAGAGAAAATTTCTCGATATCGAATGTTTGGCTCTACCAGTGTTAATGTAGACGGCCAGCTAAAACAGGTATTTAAGCGTCTCACTGAGTTAGGATATTTGATTAAGCCAAATCCCGACAAACAAATTTATTTGGGTACGGGAAAAATAGAACATTTGTATGAAACATTACGCTTTATAGATGAGACCGAAGCGCTGAGCTTGTCTGAGCAGGCGGAGGCCGCAGTATCACAGGGTAACCTAATATGAGCCAAGTTTTACTGCAAGCAGGCACCAAGCTACTTAACGCCCTTGGTCGCCACAGTGACTTAATCATGCAGGCTTATATCAACGGTTCGGTGAAAGAGCGCGATCACAGTTCAAAAGTGCTAGAGCAGTTAGTGCAATTAGGTGTGCTGTGGCGGCCAGAAGCACAGAGCGAGTTGCGGTTGAAAAGCGCGGTTCGTACCCTTCTTGAGGGAAGCCTGCAAGACGAGCGAAACAGAACGATAAATGCCAACGTTGGTGCATCGCTTGCCAGTTTAAAAACCCTTACCGAGCATTATAAAGAAGCGCTGCACTACAACAAATTTAATGAAGCTGCTGCGCATATGAGCGATCTTACAGAGCATGTCTATCAGCTGTCGGAAACGTTGAGCAACAGCGTTAGGGTTATGTTTAGCCGAATTAATAATGAGTTTGGATATGTTTCTTCAGTTGATGCCAAAATACGCGAAAATGAGTTAGCACAAAAACAGGTGACAGATTTACTGGCACAACTTGAATGCTTTCGATTCGATGAATTAAGTGAAATAGCTGGCTCCAATCGAGAACTAAGGCACCTTTTGGTGGTATCTCTGCAGCAGCGCTTCTCAAAAGCAGCCCAAGAGCTATCTGTGGTACAGGCCAGGTTGCTTGACTTACTTGGGCGCTTCAGAGAATTTCAGGGACGGACACGTCTACTTAAAGGGTTTTTGTTACACGTAGAGCAGCAGCCAGATTTTGCTCCAGGAAATTACGCCAACCTCACTAATGTTCCTGTTTTGTTCAATCAAAGTGCTTCTATCATTGGGCACGCCGCTGCTGATGTGAATAACGTGGCGCAAGAGCAAGACTATCAGGAAATGGTGGCAACCCTTACTCACATTCACAAAAAACGGGCTACTGTAGATGAAGGTAAACCCTATGATATTAGTGTCACAGAGCAGGAAACGCTTTCGTTAGTGAAAGATCCACTACAACACGCGGTTGAAGCCTATTTTTGTGATGTTATTGATTCCGGGCAGCCAAAAACAGCGCTTGATTACTTTGAAGAGCAGCAGCTTGAGTTTGATCCAGAGGTTTGGCTGTATCAGGTAATTGGTGGCTATCAGGCATTGGGAGAGGAAGAGAAGCAGTTTTTCGCCTTAGAGCCCCACGGGAAAAATGATCAAGTTTATACTGGCAATTTTTATATAAGTGACATTACCTTAGGTCTGCGCTAAGACGTGAACCTAGTGCTTAAACTAGTCGGAATTAATAGAAAAGTTTACAAAAAAGTAACATTATGAGCTATAAAGTTTAAGTGGGCGTAATGATGCTGTCATGGGGTAAGTGTATAGTACACACCATGATGACAGCCTGCGACTCATTCAGACTTTTTGAGTAGTGTTTCAAAAATTCCTACAGGATGTAGGAAAGTTGTGGTGCTGGTGCGTACAGTACGAAGAGGAAGAAGTTATGCAATTATCAGAACAACAAAGTTTTAACCAAGCCCTTATCAAACTATCGGTATTATTGTATCAAGTCGATGGTGTGGTGACGCTCTCAGAGCAAGACTATCTCAATGAGATAGTCGAAAAGCTTGATTGGGAAAGTCCAATTTGCCCAGAAGCATTCATCAACGATACGATTTATCAAACCCGAAAAGCTATCGACACCGGAGACGCGCTTCCTTACTTGCGTAGCCTTCAGCAAGATTTAACATACGATGCAGAAAAGACCTTAGAAGTCGCTATGGCTATAACTGGCGTCGACGGTGAACGAAGTGAGGCTGAAACAGAGCTGCTTTCGCTGCTTACCCACAAAGTTCTTGCCAAAGCTCTAGTAAGTGGTGCTGCTGCGGTCCAATAACTTTCCAACCATTGGTTTTTATGTCCCAGCTTTTAGACAACAACAAATCAGGGCGGTGGTCTGTCGCCCTTCTACTTACTCCACTAATTATTAGCTGCCACTCTTTTGATGACGCCAGATTTGAAGCAAGTGAGCAGCCTTTCCCCACACAGGTAGCGCCTTTTGATGATTATTTAGCGCAAGTGGGAAGCTACCTTCGCAACAATCGAGACTTTATTAGTGAAGATGAAGGTGCGGAATTAGCCATGAACATGCCGTTTGAGTGTGGTTCATCCATAAGCAAAAAAGGTTTATTCCTTGTTCACGGTTTAGGCGACTCTCCCTATTTCTTTAAAGAGGTTGCTAACACCTTGTGTGACAGTGGACTGAGAGTGCGTGTCATACTGTTACCCGGCCATGGATCTAAACCAGGAGACATGCTTAACGTAAGTTATGAACAGTGGCAAACAGAGACCGACTTTCAACTTAATCAGTTTGCTGAAACCGTTGAACAGCTTTTTGTGGGCGGTTTTTCTACAGGGGCGAATCTCACGACAATTAGTGCTTTCGGAAGAGACGATATAAAAGGAATGGTGCATTTCTGCCCAGCGTTTAAATCTCGCTTTTTTGTGTCTCAATTAGCGCCTTACATAGACTCACTTTATCCTTGGCCGAACGTTGAAGACGAAGACAACCCCAGTCGTTATAACTCTACAGCTATGCCCGGTTTTGCCGCATATCAAGAGAGTGTTAACGAGCTTCAGCGCCGTTTTGATACTAACGACAGTGAAGCATCGACCCTGAATATACCGGTGTTAATGATGGTTGCTGAAAAAGACAGTGTTGTTGATACCGAGCACGTTGCAAGTCGCTTTTACGAAAACTTTACTCATCCCAAGAAATGCATGCTTTGGCAAGGCGAAAAGTTGCCTGTTGCGGCCAGCATAGTTAACACAAATAACCCGCCTCATGTTGTGATTCAGTCTATGAATCTGCCTGAAAAGAGAATTAGTGCAGCGTCACATATGAGTGCGCTTTTCTCAGAATCTAATGATTTATACGGTCGATTAGAGGGAAACAAGGCACACCAAAGTCGCAGTATTCGAATTTGCGATAACGGCCAGGACAGCGAGCTAGAAGCAAGATGCCGTGCAGGGGAAGATGTCTGGTTCGGGCCTTGGGGATATAGCGATGAAAATGCTAAGAGTGATCGTGTTTACGCTCGTTTGACCTACAACCCCTACTTTGATGTCATGATAGATAATATTTTAGCGCTAACGAACTCCGCTCCATCCGATGAGTTTTGCGCTGCGCCCTAGCGGTCAATCAACTTAAACACTGCTAAAAACATGCGCCCGAGCTAATATAGGCTGATGCAGGCGCATGCTGTAAAGGTATTTAAGATTGTGTTTGCGCTTCTTCCATTTCTCTTTCTAACCTGTCGCTTTCATCAGCTCTCGGTTTAGTAAATCGAGCCAGGGCAAGATACAGCACAGGGGTAAGATATAGCGTGAACACAACTGCAATGCCTAAGCCGCCAAACACTACCCAACCAATCGCATTTCGTGCCTCTGCACCCGCGCCAGTGGAAAGAATAAGCGGTAGCCCACCCAAAATGGTAGATACAAGGGTCATCATAATTGGTCTTAAACGCACGCTGCCTGCTTCAACAATAGCGTCGTAAACAGAATAGCCTTTGTCTCGTAGTTGGTCAGCGAACTCGATAAGTAAAATAGCGTTTTTCGCCAACAGTCCAATAAGCATTACCAGTCCAATCTGTGAGTAAACGTTGATGGACGTGTTGGTTAAAAACAAAGCATAGACTGCGGCGGCAATACCAAAGGGAACGGTAAGCATAACCACTATGGCACTATTGACACTTTCAAATTGCGCAGCAAGTACCAGTAATACAATTACAAACGCTAGTACATAGGTGAGAGCAACTTGTTGGGAAGTTTCCTCAAAGGTCTGTGCTTCACCTAGGAAGATGAGTCCAATACCGTCTGGCAGCGAGTCTTGTGAAATGGCGCGAATTTGGTCAACAACCTCGCTAAGGGCTTTATCTTCAGGAAGCTCTACCTCAAGCTCAATAGCGCGGCGTTGAGCTTGCCTCTCTAGTTCGGCAGCCACTCCTTCTTCACTGATGTAGGCTACGCTTGATAACGGTACCAGGTTGCCATCAATGCTTTTAACATAAAGGCTTGTTAAGTCAGAAGGCGCCATAGTATTGCGCGTGCTGGTTTGAAGCATAATCGGTATAGATTGGTCGCCCACGTTTAAATCAGCAATATCATCGCCATTCACCGCTGCGCGTAATGCACTAGAGATATCATTTAGCGGAACACCAAGCTCCTCAGCCCTGCGTCTGTCAATATTGACACGAAGCTGCGGCTGAGTGGGATCGTAACTTACTCTAGGGCGACCTAAATCTGGTAGTTTCGTTTCAATCTCGCTGGCAAACGCTTGAGCAGCTTTGTAGATATTTTCATAGGTGTCACCGGTAAGAGCCATCTCCAGGCCGCCGCCTTGTCCGCGAAGATTAAGGCTGTTTCCACCAAAAGCGTTACCGGGTGCGCCGGGAATAGCTTGAAGCCCTGGACGAATTTCATTAACTACGTCTTGTAACGACATATCGCGCTCGTCCCAATGCTTTAGTGGGGCGGTAATAAAGACGATATTTGGGTCCCATTGCCCCACCACTGTGTACATAGAATCGATAGTGCCTTTTTCCACATAGGGAAGAAGCATCTCTTCCATTTTCTGGGCTTGTCTATCCATAAAGTTAAGGCCCGCGCCATCTGGTCCTCTTGCAAAGATGCGGATGGTGCCGCGGTCTTCACTTGGCAGTAGTTCATTGTCTATATTTCCAGACAAAATATATGCCCCTCCGCCAGCGGCTAAGCTTAATACACCCACTACCCAGCCGTACTTTAACGCTTTCAATAGTGACTTTTGATACAAAGACAAACAGGCGTTGCCGAATCGACCAAAGGTAGCGCTAAAAAAGCTTTTCCCATCTGCATTTGGTTTTTTAATTGCTAGGCGTGCAGTAAGTGCAGGTACTAATGAAAGGGCGACAAAAGAGGAAATAATAACGGCACCGGCTAAAACACCACCAAATTCCCTGAATAATTTACCC
This sequence comes from Alteromonas sp. MB-3u-76, assembly GCF_002831605.1. Taxonomy (NCBI): domain Bacteria; kingdom Pseudomonadati; phylum Pseudomonadota; class Gammaproteobacteria; order Alteromonadales; family Alteromonadaceae; genus Alteromonas; species Alteromonas sp. MB-3u-76. Next base: position 1,345,169 of record NZ_CP025115.1, read on the forward strand.
GCTGTTGAGGGTAAAAATGCTATAGGGATAAACACAGAGGCAAGCACAGCTGTGGTGGCGACAACAGCGAAAAATACTTCTCTGGTGCCAACAACAGCAGCGGCGCGAGCACCAAGCCCCATACTGCGGCGGCGCTGAATATTTTCTGACACTACAATAGCGTCATCAACAATCATGCCCGTTGCCAATACAAGCGCAAGGAGCGTGAGAATATTAATTGAAAAACCCATTGCCCAGATGATTGCTAGCGCACCTGCTAAAGACACTGGAATGGATAGGGCAGGGACAAGCGTAGCCCGCCATGAACCGATAAATACCAGAAGGGTTACAATAACAAGGGCTACGGTGAGGCTGAGTGAAATAACCACTTCTTTAACCGAGTCGCGAATAAATTCCGCGTCATCTGCGGTTACAACGATATCCATATCGGTAAATCGTTTGTCTAAGTCCTCAACCATGGCAAGCACTTCATCGGATATTTCGATAGTATTTGAGCTAGCTTGGCGAATAATTCCTAAGCCGATAACAGGCATGCCATCAAGGCGCACCATGCTGGTGGAGTCAGCAGGCCCGAAGTAAACGCTTGCCACATCATTCACCCGTATATCGCCAGAAATAACAATATCACCCACATCTTGCGCCGACACTGAGGTGGCATCAGCGCGCACTATTAGCGCTTGTTCAGCAGATTGAATACTACCCGCGGGAACGTCAAAGGGTGCTAACGCAAGAGCATCGGCAACGTCGCTCATCGACAACCCAAAGCTAGTCAAACGCAGTGGATCGACCGATACTCGAAGCACCCGTTCGCGATCGCCTCTTAAACTAACATCAGCAACTCCCGGAATACTAAGAAACAAAGGCGCAACGTCGGTATCCACGCGTTCGGTTAGCGTTTCCATGTCCAGCGTTTTGCTTGAAATGGCTAAACTTACTACCGCTTGCGCATCGTTATCTGCGCGAATAATAGCAACCTGTTCAACATCTTCAGGAAGTTGGCGCTGCACCCGACTTACCGATTCACGAGTTTCGTTGGCAGCATCTTCTAAATTAACGCCAGGGCGAAATTCGACGCGGATGCGCGCAGAATTTTCCTCACTTTGAGCAGAAATGTTTTTTACGCCGCTCACACGGGCCACAGCGCCCTCAAGTCGACTTGTTACTTCAGCATCAACCGTTTCTGGCGATGCACCGGGGAAGTTGGCAGTTACAGTAACGCGAGGCGTGTCCACATCGGGCAACTCACGAACTTCCAAACCGCTTAAGGCAGCGAGACCTGCAATAGCAATCAGTAAGTTAAGGACAACAATGAGAACAGGGCGTCTGATTGATAGCGAAGGAAGGTCGTTGGCGTGCGACGAAAGTTGTTTATCACTCACCTCTAGGTCCCCCAGCAATTTCAGTCGTAATAGACTGTCCAGTGCGCAGGCGCTGTACGCCTTCAGATATTAAGGTATCACCCACAGTGATATCGCCAGATACTAAAATGGTGCCTCTAAGGCGTTGGTGAACACTTACGTCTAGCTTTTGCGCTTTGCCATCAACCGCTAACCAAATGTACGCACCGGTAGCGCCCCATAATAACGCCGACTCAGGGATAGCTGCATACCTATCGCCTTCAATGGTTAAGTTCACTCGGAAGCTCATGCCCGGTCTGAATTGGTCAGAGCGGTTATCTAAAAGAGCTCTTGCACGTAACGTGCGGTCGGCTTCGTTAATGCGTGAGTCTACTTGCGCTATTTCCGCGTTGACCAGGGTTTCCCTGTCACTCCATGGTTCCAGTGTGACATCAGGTGAGTTGAGCAATACGGGGAGGGCAGCCTCTGGAGCCTTAAAATTAACAAAGAGTTTGCTTCTATTATCCAGTGTCGTAATCATGGTCTGTTCATTAATTCGATCGCCCACTTCTACATCTGTAAAGCCTACGACACCGTCAAATGGAGCGACAATGTATCTATCTTCTAAATCTGTTTTTGCATCTTCAAGCGCAACTTCAGCTAAGTCACGTTGGGTTTTTGCTAAATCTAATTCGTTAACAGGTACAGCTCCCTGCTTATAACTTGCTTCTAAACGTTCAACGGTTCGCTGTGCGTCAGAGAGTGTTAACTCTGCTCGCTTAAGTGCGGTTTTCTGTCTTCGGTCATCCAGTCGAACAAGCACTTTTCCTTTTTCTACCGCTTGCCCAGGAACAAAATTAACCTCAGTGACTTTATCTGCCACAGCCGAGTAAAGAATAATTGACTGAACTGCTTCGGCACTGCCTACAGCCTCAACATTTCTTGTCTCATTCATAAACTCGATAGGTTTAGTGACCACCAATTTCGCTTGGCGGTCACCCATAAATTGCCCGTGTGCTAATGGCACAAATAAAAATAATGCTAAAAGACGTGTCCACGTCTTCATCGTTCGAACCACTGATTTGTTCATTGTTGACCCGTTATAATTTTAATTTAGCGTCTATTTATTAGACTTTCGGCTAGTGCCAATTTATACCGTATAGCATCATAGGAGGTTCAGCTAAGCAATTGCAGTTCAGCGTATTCCCTATACAAGGTATCGCTTTTCATCAAAGAGGCATGATCCCCTGTTGCCACTATTTGCCCTTTATCCATAACAATAATACGGTCTGCGTGCTGAACAGTTGCTAATCTGTGCGCAATAACAATACTCGTCTTACCTTCCATCAGTCGATTGATAGCCTGTTGAACCATTCGCTCGCTCATTGCATCGAGAGCACTGGTAGCTTCGTCGAGCAATAAAATGGGCCGGTCAGCCAAAATGGCCCGGGCAATGGCGATACGTTGTTTTTGGCCGCCAGATAGCTTAATACCTCGCTCACCAAGTTGGGTTTGGTAACGATTATCTAATGCATCAATGAACTCGTGTGCGAACGCAAGTTTAGCTGCATTCATTACTTCATCATCTGACGCACTCGGTTTTCCATAGCGAATGTTGTCCATTACCGAGCTGGCAAATACCACAGGCTCTTGCGTTACTACGGCAATTTGTTGACGTAACGCAGTAAGAGACACGTTACTGATGTTTGTACCATCAAACTCTATGCTGCCAGATGAAGGGTCGTAAAAGCGCATAAGGAGTTGAAACAGCGTTGTTTTGCCTGCACCACTTGGCCCAACCAAAGCCAGCTTTTCTCCAGCGCGAATGTTGAGATTAAGTTCAGTAAAAAGCGGCTTACTGTTTGGGTAGCGAAAACAAAGGTGTTTAATATCGACAGAAGGTGATGCGTCTGAAAATGATGTAACAGAACTGCTATCGTTATCACCCTCGTTATCGCTAGAGGGCGCTAATTTAAGATCCGACTCGGTTTGCACAAGCTGATACAAGCGTTCGCTTGCGCCAACGCCACGCTGCACCTCACCAATAACTTCACTAATTGTAGCAACGCTACCTCCCGCCATTACAGCATAAAATAAGAATGCAGATAGCTCGCCTACAGTCATCTCTCCTTGCAAAACTTGGCGAGCGCCCACCCAAGCGATAAAAATAATTGCGGTCATACTGAAGCACATAATGCAACCAATGAGCAAAGAGCGGTAGTGGATGCGGCGTTTTGCTGCATCCATAGCGGCTTCTACGCGAGATGCAAATTGAGTGCGTTCTTTATGCTCTGCCGTATAGGCCTGAACCGTCATGATTTCATGTAAGCTCTCATCAATATGAGACCCCAGGTCGGCCACCTTGTCTTGGCTAATCTTGGCGAACTTTCTTACTTGAGGCGCTAATACTTTTATTGGTACGAGAACCGCCGGTACGGCCACAATGACACACAAAGTAAGCAGTGGGCTAGAGATGCCCATGAGAATAAGCGCTCCCGTGAAGGTAACTACCGAGCGCAAGGTCATTGATAAACTCATACCCACTACGGTTTGAATAACAGTTGTGTCGCTGGTGAAACGAGAAATAACTTCGCCGGTTCTCAGTTCAGCAAAGAAAGAAGGTGGAAGAGATAACAAGTGTGAATAAACCTGGTTTCTAATATCGGCACTAACTCTTTCGCCTAACCATGTCATTAAGTAAAACCTTGCGTAAGTTGCAATACAGGCGATAAGAGTAATTCCTAAAACAACCAGCGTGGCTTTGTTCAGCGTTTCGGATGCACTGTCTACAAATCCGTTATCAATGGCGTATTTTATCCCTTGGCCTAACATCAACCAAGCTACAGCTGCGGTTAAAAGGGCGACAATAGCGCCAGCAACACGCTTTTTATACTGACCTAAATGCGAACCAATCCAATGAAGAACTTGTTGAGTCGATACATCGTTTAATGGTGTGGTCAAGATAACCTCGTAGAAAATTATTTGTGTAAAGAGGGGCTGGGGAAAGCATCAGCCACGCATAAGAGTATACGTTGTATTGAACATAGATGGAGCGACCTTGCGACTACACTTGCTGTAAATCAGTTAGATGGAATTTTTATGAATAACATGGTGAACACATTGGGGGCGTCAATTACGACCATATTAGTAACGACCATATAATGATGGCCAATGAATAAGAAAGAGTGCTTTTTGCTGCAACACCGTGTTGAAATTGAAGGGTGTGGAAAACGGTTAGTTTGTGCTAATAATGAAATAAGACGTGATATGTCAACGAGCATTGCGTCTTTTACTATTTTTGTAGTGCATTATTTTTTGTCTAATACTTTATTATTTCAAGATTGCTTAACTCATGGAGCCTACCAGTGAATTTTATAGAGCCACTAGTTCAGAAGGTCCAAAGCATGTGGGTAGGGTTTATCGAGTTGCTGCCTTTACTAGCCATTGCCTTCATTGTTCTCTTGATAACGTGGGGGATGTCGGCTACGTTAACGAGCCTTTTAAACCGCTCATTGAAAAACTCTAAAATAAGACGTTCTCTACATGAGCTTTTTGTCAGTTTAATTAAGGTGACAGTATGGACAGTGGGCGTTTTAGTCGCTGTTACCATCATTTTTCCCAGTCTGACTCCGGCAAAGCTTCTTACCGTATTAGGTTTGGGGTCGGTTGCGGTAGGCCTAGCCTTTAAAGACATTTTTGAAAATTTCTTTGCCGGCATTCTCATTATGTTGCGCAAGCCTATGCGTATTGGCGATTTTGTTGAATGCGAGAATATAAGCGGTCGCGTAGAAAAAATTACGGTGAGAGAAACCTACCTCCGTAAAACAGATGATCAACTAGTTATTGTTCCAAATAGTTTTCTATTTAAGCAACCAGTACATGTACTTACCGATCTGTCTTTTCGCCGCTTCGACATTGTTGTAGGCGTTGCTTATGGTGAGGACGTAGATAAAGCGCGCTCGGTAATAGTGAGTGCTTTAGAAGATATACAGGAGATAAATCATCAGCGAGGTGTAGAGGTTTATGCTCGTGAGTTCAATTCTTCCTCCCTTGATTTTACCGTTCGCTGGTGGGCAAGTTCTAGACCTATCGATATGCACAAAAGTAGAGATTTGGTGGTAAGTGCCATCAAGAGAGCGTTAGACAGTGCTGGAATCGAAATACCTTTCCCTTACAGAACGCTTACGTTTAAAGAGCCGCTTACACTGGCTAATCACAACCACAATCAAAATGAACCTGAGAGTTAACGATTTAAGGACGTCAAAAAATGATATCAGTGAATAGAAACTGGGCCAGACAAGCCCTTACAACAGGACTGCTGTTTGTTTTAAGCCAATCATGTTTGGCAGCTGTTGATATTGAGAAAAAAATTACTCAGCATATCGATAAGTCATTAGCGGATTCTGCATCGCTTTTAGAAAAAACAGTCAATATAAATAGTGGCACCATGAATTTTGATGGTGTGAAAAAGGTAGGCGCACTCTATCAGGCCGAATTTGATGCTATGGGGTTCGAAACACAGTGGGTTGACGGAGAGGAGTTTAATCGCGCAGGTCATTTGGTGGCAAGCTTTGGGAGCACTGGCCCTAAGATACTTATGATTGGGCACTTAGACACCGTATTTGCAAAAGATGATGCCTTTCAAAACTATAAACGAATAGACGATAACCACGTTGCTGGGCCAGGTATTACAGATATGAAAGGCGGTGATGTTATTATAATCGCTGCACTGAAAGCGCTAAAAGAGCTCGACTTATTAGATAAAGTCAGTGTGAAAGTAGTGATGACCGGTGATGAGGAAAGCAGCGGTTCACCTTTATCACTATCGAAAAAAGCGCTTATCGATGCAGCGATATGGGCAGATATTGCGTTAGGCTTTGAAGATGCAGACGGAGACATTAAAACAGCTGTTGTTGCCCGTCGCGGCTCAATAGGTTGGCAACTAGACGTAACCGGTAAACCTGCTCATTCATCACAAATATTTACTGACACCATTGGGTACGGCGCAATATTCGAAGTCGCTCGAATTTTGAATACTTTTCGTGAAGAGCTTGCCGGTGTGGGAAATATTACGTTCAACCCAGGGCTTATCGCAGGTGGGACAGAAGTTACTGTGCAGCCCGAAAATTCGATAGTACAGGGCTTTGGGAAAACTAATGTGGTTGCAAAAGAGGTCACCGTAAAAGGAGGAATTCGCACACTCACGCCTGAAGAGCTCACAAAGGCCAAAAACCTTATGCAGGACATAGCGACACGAAGCTTACCGCACACCTCTGCCACGTTGACACTTGAAGAAGGGTATCCTCCTATGGCGCCAACTGAGCAAAACTATGCATTGTTGAAAATGTACAGTGATGTCAGTGAGTCCTTAGGTTATGGCCCTGTAGAACCTGTTAACCCAAGAAATGCTGGGGCTGCAGATATCTCTTTTGCTGCTGATTATGTCGACATGGCCATTGACGGTTTAGGATTAATGGGAGAGGGCGGTCATACTAAGGATGAAATCGCCGACATGACTTCTTTTGCTCAGAACATTCATAAAGCTGCGGTATTAATTTATCGGTTGGGAGAAAACGGGGCCAGTATGGGGGAGTAGGACACTACTTTTCCCACCACATAACCCGTATTTCCACTTGCATTCACCCTCCACATCCGTATAATTCGCCAGCCTTCTATCAGGTGCATAAATTTTGCACACGAAAGAAGGCTTAAGTTAACGGTAACGCTACAACGAGTTTGAGGCATTTATGGTTACTATTCGTTTACAGCGTGGTGGCGCGAAAAAGCGTCCATTTTATCAACTAGTGGTTGCTGATAGCAGCCGTGCAAGAAACGGTCGTTTCATTGAAAACATCGGTTTCTTCAACCCTACAGCACAAGGTCAAGCGGAGCGTCTTCGCGTTGATCTAGAGCGTGTTGATTACTGGGTTGGCGTAGGCGCGAGCTTATCAGATCGCGTATCTAGCTTGGTAAAAGAAGCGAAAAAATCTGCAGCGTAAGCTGTTTTAACTGGTGAGTATAGATGAGTCTAGCGTCTGACAAAGTGATTGTTGGCAAAATTGGAGCACCTTACGGTGTAAAAGGTTGGGTCAAAATCAACAGCTATACAGAAAAGCCAGAGGGCATTTTTGATTATACGCCATGGTTTCTTGGCGAAGAAAAAAAATGCTCGATTGACCAGTGGCGAACGCATGGTAAAAGCCTAGTAGCGAAGATTGAGGGTGTTGATAATCGAGACGATGCTGAAAGCATCAAAAACTTGGATATTTGCATTAACGCTTCGCAACTTCCCGATTTGGGTGATGACGGTATTTATTGGCGTGAGCTCACCGGCATGAAAGTGGTAACAACGCAAGGTTACGACTTAGGTGTGGTGAAAGAGGTATTTAACACAGGTGCAAATGACGTCATTCACGTCAAAGCTAATGTAGGCGATGCTTTTGGTCAAAAAGAAAGACTTGTGCCTTTTGTATTCGATGAAGTCGTACAAGAGGTAGATAAGGAAGCGAAGGTCATTAAAGTTGACTGGGACCCGGGGTTTTAAGTGACTCCGGAAAAGTGGTTTGGAGTTATTAGCCTGTTTCCAGACATGTTTTCCCCGTTCACCCAGCAGGGTGTAATAGGAAGAGCTGTTAAGTCTGGTAAGTTGTCGGTTGATACTTTTAACCCCCGTGACTTTACTCATGACCGCCATCGTACAGTAGACGATCGCCCCTACGGAGGCGGACCCGGTATGCTGATGATGGTAAAACCGCTCACTGACGCAATACACGCTGCCAAGAAAGTTGGCGGTGACAACAGTAAGGTGATCTATTTATCACCACAAGGGAAACCCCTTGACCAGGCTGGCGTGCAGCGCTTAGCCAATATCGAGCGCACAATTTTAATTTGCGGTCGATATGAAGGAATCGACGAACGGGTAATAGAAAGCCATGTAGATGAAGAAGTCTCCATCGGCGATTACGTGTTAAGTGGCGGTGAACTACCGGCAATGGTCTTAATGGACGCAATTGCTAGATTGGTTCCCGGCGTGCTAGGCCACAAAGCCTCAGCAGTTGAAGATTCTTTCACAGATGGCCTTTTGGATTGCCCGCATTATACGCGGCCAGAAGTGCTTGAAGGTCAAAAGGTACCCGAGGTGCTTTTAAGTGGTGATCACGAAAAAATTAGGCAGTGGCGACTGATGCAGTCTTTAGGTAGAACAATGCAACGTCGCCCTGATTTGTTAAACCACCTAGCTCTGACTGAGGAGCAGCGGCGTTTGTTAGAATTATTCCAAGCGCAACTGCAGCGAGATGACAGTTAACTAGGACGAGAGGATATGATGAGCAAAGTCAGTCAAGATATCATCAAAAAAATTGAGCAAGAACAGCTTAAAACTGATGTACCTGAGTTTGGTCCAGGTGACACAGTAATTGTTAAAGTTCGCGTTACCGAAGGTGACAAAGAGCGTCTTCAGGCTTATGAAGGTGTTGTTATCGCTAAGCGTAACCGTGGTCTGCACTCGTCTTTTACCGTACGTAAGATTTCTAGCGGCGAAGGCGTTGAGCGTGTGTTCCAAACACACAGCCCGCAAGTCTCTTCTATTGAAGTTAAACGTCGCGGTGCGGTTCGTCGTGCTAAGCTTTACTATCTACGTGAGCGTTCAGGTAAATCTGCACGTATCAAAGAGAAGCTTAACTAAGATTACTAATCCTTGCGTTATTGTTAACTTCGAAAAAACCCGCCTTGTGCGGGTTTTTTTGTGGCTGTAATTCGATCCTTTTACATCTTTCATCTCTATCAATAGTCAATAGTACAGTATTAAATAATTTTAACCTTCAAGCTTCCAATGACCTCAGATTACTTTTTATTTTTAAATATTGTAGGTGTCGCTTTCTTCGCCATTTCCGGTGCTCTAATGGGGCATAATAAAAACATCAACGGTTTCGGCATTGTGGTCGTAGGTGCGATGACTGCGGTGGGTGGCGGAACTATTCGCGATCTTCTTCTTGGAAAGCCTATTTTCTGGGTAATAGTCTCAGATTACTTGTTTGTTGTGTACTTGGCTATTTTAGCAACTATCCTCTTCATTCGTTACATGCCTTCACCGGCAAGCTTCTATTTTATCGTCATGGACGCAATTGGCTTGGCTGTCTTCAATATTGTCGGCATTGAAAAGGCATTGATTGAAGGTACCGGAATGTTGGTAGCGATAACTATGGGTTTGACCACAGGGATTTTCGGGGGCTTAATGCGCGACGTGGTATGCCGAGAGGTGCCCTTGGTTATGCGTGGTGTATCGTTGGCTCGTTATTTGTAACCGTGTTCTTGCGAGTTGGCTCAGTATATTGGAATTGGCACATAGACCTTTTCCACAAGCGCACACATAAAAAGCGTATGTTTTTAAAAGACAAACCGTTCGCTCGCGCTGGCAATGAGTTTACGCGAGCGAAAAAAGTGATTGGCTCAGACCATGAGGGAGAGTGAGTCGATAAGCGGTGGATTCTCAGTGTCTATTGTCTCAATAATGTCTTTGTGCAGGCGCTTTTTGTGTTCACCGAAAATAGAGCGCTTTTTGTCGAAGGTTTTGGCGTATTCAATTGCGCCGTCCATAAGCTCATCTAGGGAGTTGTAGGCTTTCTCAACGACATGGTCTCGCTCAAGTTCACTGCCCGATACTCGTCTTCCTGAAAGTTTCATCTCGTTAAACCGGTAATAAGGTACAGCCTTTTTAACAAAAGCAATCATGCCAGGTAAAAATGGAATTGACAGATCGACTTCCGGGAAACAGAAGAAACCTTTATCGGCTCTCATAAACCTGAAGTCGCAGGCACAAGCTAAAATAGCTCCATTCCCAAAAGCATGTCCGTTTATAGCGGCAATCACCGGAAGAGGAAACAAGAGAAGTGTTTTAAACACGTCGTCCATGCTATGCATAAATTGCTTAACTTCTTCAAAGTGATGAGCTTTCATTGCAGGCATTAACCAGTCTGTGTCGATACCTAAACTAAAACACTTTTCGTCATCAGAAGTTATGACAAGGGCTTTACAAGCCTTATTTGCTAATATGCTATCAAGCGCTAGCTGCATATCTTTGGCAAATTGGGGGTTGTGTCTGTTTTCGCCGTTTTTCATTGTGAGAAGAGCGACGTTGTCTATAAAACTAACTGAAACAGTTTGCATGGCGTTCTCTTTTATATTTGGTTGGACAGCTATTTGACTATTTGGGCATATGGAAAGTAGCCACTATATAACGAAGCCAAAAAGATAAAAATTTAGCTTATTTATAGTGGTGAATTATTGGGGCGTGTTGACCTTTGTTGTACGAGTTTTGGGCTAAATGGAAGCATTTTAATCGCGAAACAGTCCTGTAGGCCTAGTGGGCTAAGTCAAAGGGCTGCGACAAAGAGTAAAATGCTTCCATAACGCCCCCTTCGGGCAGCGCCTGTGAGCTATTTACCCTGCGTTGAATGGTTTCGATTTAGCCCACTAGACCTTCAACCATTCGCCTTGTTTAAATAGCTCACAGACCGCTGCAAAAATGTACAGCAAAGATCGACACGCCCTTGTTTTGTGCGGTGATAGTTTTTAAGGCTTGGAATAGGTGCTCAAGGATCTTACAAAGCAAAAGGCACCCTAATTAGGCAGATTTTAAAATACTGACTGTTGGTGAAAGAGTGAACAAACTGGTGTTTTAATCTGCGTTAAATGACAAACTTCACCTCGAATATATCCTAGATTAAAGTATTATGCGTTATTGCTTGCTTCCTTAGTGGTTAATTGTTAAAAAGTCAACGACGTTAAAGAAATATAGAATAAGCTGGTTGTACAATAAGGTTTACATGCAGGTTGCATACTCTTTTAGCGTTTAATTTTTTCCATTTTCTAGTTAAGAGAGCTCTCCATGATCAAGGACACTGTAAATAATGTTCATATAAGTGCCGAAGACGTACTTATCACCCCCGATGCCTTAAGCGCAGAACTTCCCGTTTCAGATAAAGCACTCGCTGCAATTTCTGATTCGCGCAAAATTATCTCAGATATCATTCACCGCCGCGATCACCGTATGTTGGTAGTCTGTGGTCCGTGCTCTATTCACGATGTTGAAGCAGCGAAGGAATATGCACTTAAGCTAAAAGAACTTCACGAGTCATGTAAAGATACGCTGTTTATTGTAATGCGCGTATATTTTGAAAAGCCACGTACCACAACAGGCTGGAAGGGACTCATTAACGACCCGCATATCGACGGTACATTTGATATTGAAACAGGCTTGCGAAAAGCCCGCGAGCTACTTATTTGGTTAGCCGAGTTAGAGTTACCTGTGGCGACAGAAGCTCTAGATCCAATTAGTCCACAGTATCTAGCTGAACTCTTTAGCTGGTCTGCAATTGGAGCGCGTACATCAGAATCTCAAACCCACCGCGAAATGGCTAGCGGCCTTTCTATGCCGGTAGGTTTTAAAAACGGTACAGACGGGGGCTTAGGTATCGCCATTAATGCACTTAAATCAGCTGCTTCTGGTCATCGCTTTATGGGTATAAACAAGCAAGGGCAGGTGAGTATTATTGGTACCAGCGGTAATCCTGATGGACACATTATTCTTCGCGGTGGCAAACAGCCCAATTACGATTCTGTATGCGTATCTGAATGCGAATTAGAAATGCAGGAAGCCAACCTAACTGCTGGTTTAGTGGTTGATTGTAGTCACGCTAATTCGTCAAAAGACTACCGCCGTCAGCCGCTTGTAGCGCAAAACGTGGTAAATCAAATTCTCGAAGGCAATCAGTCTATTATTGGCATCATGCTCGAGAGCCACCTTAAGCCAGGTAATCAAAAAGCAGATGGTAAAAAGTGCGAAGAATTGGAGTACGGCGTATCGATTACCGATGGTTGTATCGATTGGGAAAGTACTGAAAACCTTATTTCTCAAACCAGAGATAAATTGATAACTGTGCTACCCTTACGCCAAAATAAGCGTACCGTGGCATAGCTGATTGCATGTGCCATTTGATTCAAGGATAAACCACAATGGCCGATTTTTCACAGCAATTGGCGTCACTGCGTGAAGACATCGACGAGCTGGATACCCAGCTCGTCGAGCTGCTAGCGAAACGCAACAAAATAACAACGCGGGTAGGACAAATTAAGGCGCAAGCCGGTATGCCCGTTTATGTACCAAAGCGAGAGAAAGAATTAATCGCGTCTAGACGTCAGCAAGCCGAATCTCTCGGGGTATCTGCTGATCTTACTGAAGATCTTCTTCGCCGCGTTATGCGCGAGTCTTACCATACACAAAACAATGAGTACCGCTGCGTTAAGCCAGATATAGACAATGTTGTCGTTATTGGTGGTGAAGGGGCACTTGGACGAGTGTTCGTTAGTCTATTCCAACGTAGTAAATACACGGTAAACGTGGTTGAAAGAGACGATTGGGACAATGGAACAGCATCCACGCTCCTGTCTGCCGCCTCATTAGTGATTGTGGCCGTGCCTATTAACTTAACTGAATCTGTCATCAACCAACTTACTATGCTGCGCGATGATTGCGTACTGGCAGATATTACCAGTATTAAAGCAATGCCATTAAATGCAATGTTGGGCGTTCACAAAGGGCCAGTAGTGGGGCTGCATCCCATGTTTGGGCCAGATGCACCCGGTATGATTAAGCAAGTGGTAGTGGCATGTGAAGGCAGGTACAGCGAACAGTATCAATGGTTAATAGAGCAGATGCGAATTTGGGGCGCAACCATTCATAACTCCACCGCGAAAGAGCACGACGAAGCGATGGCTTACATTCAGGTAATGCGGCATTTCAATACCTTCGTCTATGGTGAGCATTTAAGAGGTGAAGATCCTGATTTAAACTCGCTGACTATGTTTAGCTCTCCTATCTATCGTTTAGAACTTGCCATGGTTGGACGGTTATTTGCGCAGTCACCTCAGTTATATGCAGATATTATCTTCAACAACCCCGATAACTTTGCTCTACTAAGACGCTTTTATGAGCGCTTTGGACTTGCTTTATCGTTGCTTGAAAGTGGTGATAAAAAGGGCTTCGTTGAGCAGTTTATGAAGGTGGGCAGTTGGTTTGGTGACTACGCTAAAAAGTGCTTAGTAGATAGTAAACAGTTACTCTTAAAAGCAGATGATGGACAGCTATTGAGAGACAAGTGAGGCTCGGTTAGTCAGGTACCAGAACTATCTGAGCAGTGACAAACATAAAAAGCGAGGACCTGAAGTGAGCACTTCATTTGGTACCTCGCTTTTTTGATAGATGGTGTTTCTAAAGAATAGCTTAGGTTATATCTACTCGGATAATGCGCTTGCTGCAGCTACCTTGGTTGGGCTTATTTCCTCGCTCGGATAGCAACCTAGCACTTTAATATATCGAGTTATACTGCGAAGAGATTCGAAGGCGGTTTGAACAGGGCCATCTTCTACGTTGCCTTCCACATCGATATAGAACATTTCTTCCCACGGGTTACCAGGTATTGGACGAGACTCCAGTTTTGTCATATTGATTTTATTTTCTCGAAGCACCAGAAGCGCTTCTACCAATGCACCTGGCTTTTGCACCGTGGACATAACAAGTGTGGTTTTAGCGGGAACTTGCAGAGGAACGGTAACGGCGTTTCTAGCGACAACAATAAATCTACTATGGTTTTCTTTTTGGTTTGCCAAGTTACTCTTTATTGCAGTAAGGCCATATAAGTTTCCGCCAGCTTCGCTGCCAATAGCTGCCACATCTTCACGAGCTAGTTCGCTAACTGTCAGCATAGCAGAAGAAGTGCTGTCCATGGTTTTAACTTCAACATTGCCTAATTCCGCTAAAAAGTGGCTACATTGTGTGAAGACCTGAGGGTGAGCGTAAAGTGTTTTTACTTTCTCAATAGAGGTGTCAGCGCCCACCAGTAGCGTATGACGAATAGGGTGAGTAAGCTCTCCAATAATACTTAGCTGCGTATGCTGAAGTTGGTCATAAACCTCGTTAATACTGCCTGATGTTGTATTTTCAATTGGTAGAACTGCGTAGTCGGCCTCGGTATTCTCTACTTTATTGATAATTTCAGCGAAGCTTTGGCAGCCAATTTCTAGCAACTCACCGGGACGGCGAGAGAAGTATTTTTGAGTTGCCAGATAAGAGTAAGACCCTTTATCACCCAGAAAAGCAACCCGATTAAGCGGCAGCGAACTACCTGGATTAGCACGTTCTGCCAACATAGCCTGCTGATTTAATACTGAATCCTCAATAATCACATGAAAAATTTGTGTTACGTAGTGAGGATCTAAATCTACTCGCTGCCCTTCTTTTATAAGTCTTACAAGCAGCTGCTCTTCTCGTTTCTGATCGCGCACGGGAATATGGTGCTTTATTTTTGTTTCAGCTACCTCGTTGGTAAGTTTTCTTCGCTCAGCCAGCAAGTTTAGTAACTCGCTGTCTAGCGCAGTAATACGCTTTCTGACAGTATCTAATGCAGTGTCTGACATAATATTTCCGTGTAAAAATTAATAAAAAGCTTTCTCAAAAGATAAAAAAAAACCTCCCCAGAGGGAGGTTTCTTTGCATGTAGCAGCGCCTCCCTCAGGTAAAGGGTATAAACGCAAAAAAGAAAGCTGCTACTTGCTGAATATCTGATTTCATGGTTCAGAATGTAAGTCTAATAGACTATTGTGTCAACTGATTTTTACACCGGTATTTATTTTTATTTTCATATTTCTTGATATTTATTTATCTATGCTTTTTTACATTTGCCTGAATAAGCATTCAGCTAGACTAGCCTGCACTAGCCCCTACCAGTATTTTTAGCTGATTAGTTGCCTACTCCCCTAGTTGCTTAGTTCCCTAGTTGCTTAGTAGCGCAGAAAGCATTTGTCTTACTTCGTTGGGTTCAAATGGTTTATCACAAAGAGCATTTACACCGGTTTGTTGAATGTTTGCCATGTGCATGCTGTCAGCAGACTCCGAGGTAACCATGATAATAGGAATATGCGTTGTTTCTGGGTTAAAACGAATGAACTCAGAAAGCTCTCGGCCATCCATTTCAGGCATGTTGTAGTCGGTAACTACTAAATCAAATGCTTCATCTTTTATCAGCGTTAGCGCCATCGCACCATTTTCAGCTTCTTTGATACGTTTTAGTCCCATGCCCTCAAGCACTCGACGAATGTGGTTGCGTGCTAATTTGCTGTCATCCACCAACAATACGCGAACATCATGTACATCGAAGAGTTCTAAATCCAGTTCGTCGTGATTAATGAGGTCTAAGCTAGCATTCAGCGCACGTGATAGATGAAGAGGCTCGAAAGGCTTTGGAAGTATTGCTGCTACACCTGCTTGCTTGAATTCCTCAAGTTTGCTCATGCGGTTTTCACTGGATACCAACATGAAGGGAATCGATGTAAACTCATCGCTTTCCTTAATAAACTTGAGAAGATCAAGTGCGGTTCCGTCTTCAAAATACATTGAGCTTACTACCAGATCTGCCCCGTGAGCACGGATAGCAGATTTCGCTTCGCCGAAGGTACTGACAGGGTCAATTTCCTTAACACTTTCTTTGAGCAACAGCGTTGTGATTATCTTCCTCTGCGTATCAGAGGGCTCGACTAAAATAATATGTAAATCAGAAATTGACAGCTTTTCCATTTCAGACTCTTTTTGTTATATGTTGATGAAAAAGAAGGGGGATACCTAACTTATCCGCCTGCAAGTTTTACCTTATGGCCTTTCTCTTCTAGCAAGCTGCGAAGCTTCTCTCTGTCATCAGTTTGCACTTCGATAACACCTTCTTTAACCGAACCACCGCAACCGCATTTTTTCTTTAATTCTGACCCAAGCTTTTTTAGGTCAGCGGGAGGCATGTCTAGCCCTTTCACAAGTGACACACCTTTTCCCTTTCGCCCTTTGGTTTCGCGGTGAATGCGAACAATACCGTCATCTGACACCGATCTAGAAGGGGCTTTTTGCTCAGGTTTTACTTTACCACTCTCTGTACTATAGACCAAAAGAGCATCTTGCCAATCTTGCATATCTGCCTCTATTTTCTAATTTTGCCTTTATATTTTTCAAAAATCTGCCAAGCTGACATTTGCGTCTTATCAGTTAAGACGAGCCAACACTAATGATTTAATCAGGTTTCTAGCTACTATCATTAAACTATTATAGAAGAACGCTATCTCTTTCCAATGAGTTTAAGAATAGCAAACTTGACGGGAAATGATGAAGCATTTCCAACTGTATTTTAGGGAGACACAATGGCAATTACGACAGAATATCGTCAGCAAAATGAAGTCTTGGTCATAAAGACAGGGGAGAAATTCGATTTTAGCAAAGTCGAAGATTTTAGAAGTGCGTACGGTAGTGTAAACCCCGATACACGACATATTGCTGTCGACCTATCAAATACCGAGTACATGGATAGTTCTGCCCTAGGCATGCTTTTAAACATGCAGAAATCTCTCAAGCAGAATAATTATACTTATAGTATTGAGAACACACGTCCACAGGTAGCGAAAATCTTGCAAATTTCCCGTTTCGATAAAAAGTTTGAGCTTCGTTAAAAGGGCTATGCAGCGCGCTATCACTAATAGTGCTGTGTAAGTGGGAGCAACTAAATAAGCGCGAGTAAACCCGTGTCCCCAAAAAAAAGCAGTTAATAAAAAAGCTTTGTTGCTTTGGAATAGGTTATGAAAATACTCATTGTAGACGACGAGTCTATTAACCGAATTTTGCTCGTAAACTTGTTGGAAAACGCTGGGTACACTGATTGTATTGAGGCTGCAAATGGTGCCGAGGCAATCGATAAATACAAACGTGAGCAACCTGATCTCGTATTACTTGATGTGGTGATGCCTGATATGAGCGGATTTGATGTCGTAAAGCATCTTCGTTCTCATGCCACTGAACATTATTTGCCCATTTTGTTTATTACAGCGCTCGACGATAAAGAAAGCTTAGTAAAATGCTTAGACGTTGGTGGAAATGACTTTGCAACAAAGCCTTTCGATAAACACATTCTTATCGCCAAAATTCGCGCTCATCTTCAAATAAGAGCGCTGAGTTTGCGTATTGAGCAGCAAAACAAAGCCCTACTGTTATTCAATCAGCGCGTGGCAAGAGAGCATGCCATTGTTGAGCACATTTTTAGCAATGCGATTGTTAACGATCCTAAAGTACTATCGTATTTTGATTATTGCATAAAGCCGGCACAAAGCTTCAATGGCGATGTGTTTTTGTGTGAGGCCAGCCCGAGTGGCGGTATTTATTTTGTCGTTGGAGACTTCACGGGCCACGGCTTGGCTTCAGCTGTTGGTGCACTGCCTGTGACTAGAGCATTTCAAGAATTATCACAGCAGGGAGTATCTGTATCTGAGCTTGCCAAAGAGCTCAATCACATACTGTTAAAATTCCTTCCCCACGATATGTTTATGGCTGCTGTAGTGGGCGAAATCGATGCATCAGGCACGCGAGTCACTCTGTGGCAGGGAGGCATGCCCGCAGTAATATGCAACACATCGCAGGCGAATAAAGAATCAGCTTTCATAGGGGGTTCAAGATTCGAGGAAGTTGGTATGCCAGAAGGGTTAAGGCAGATACCCGCTCGGCATATGGCGCTAGGAATACTCGAGAATGAAGAGTTTGATACTCAATGCGATACGATAAGCCTGAGCCGAGGAACACAACTCATTGTTGTAAGCGATGGGCTTATCGAAGTTGCTAACGGGACTAACCACATGCTCATGGAAGAAGGTTTGGTAGATATTATTCATTCAATGAAGCGTGAGAATCAGACGGTTACGGCAGAGGGGTTGTATCAGAAAGTACTCAATTACAGTGTCAGCAAGACCTTTGACGACGATATATCAGCGGTTATCTTTGCATCACAGCCCATCGAATTAGTGCCCAAGGATAATTCAGGTATTGCTTTGCCGTCTTTACATGAGATTGCCCTTTCTGCTGAACATTTAAAACAACCAGACGTACTGCAGCGCGTGCTTCAAATAGCAGGCCAGTGTGAGGGTATCCAAAATGTTCGCTCTATACTCTACACGGTAATATCTGAGTTATTTAATAACGCGTTAGAGCACGGTGTTTTGCTATTAGACTCTAAGCTTAAAAGCACTAGCGAAGGCTTTCATACCTATTATCAACTGCGAGAAAAGTTGCTGAATCAACTCAGTGACGCCAGCATCACTATCACAATTGAAGCATTGCCCAATCAGCATAAAATTCGTATTACGGTTAAAGACAGTGGGCGTGGATTTAGCTGGGATAACCTCAAAAGTGTAAACGATGACGAATCTTACGGAAGAGGACTGGCCCTTGTTCAAGCCATGTGCGAGCAGATGTGGTTTGAAGACAAGGGCAGTAAAGTCATTTGTACTATAGATACTAAGGGCACTCCCTAGCTCTTGTTAGCGTCAAAATAGCGCAATTAAACGATTTCCGCTGTTTTTGAGTAACAGATACTATTAAATGGAGATAACCAACACACGGAAAATATTATGCTGAAACGATTTCTTACTCTTTTTGAAGACGCTAAAAAAGAAGAGCAGCCCAAGTATTCACTCGAACTTGCCACTGCCGCATTGCTAAGCGAAATAGTTAACGCCGACAATGAGGTAACCGATGAGGAGCGCAAGGCCTATCATCAGCAGCTCAAAAAGCACGTTAACCTTGATGAAGAGGCGCTTTCATTGCTACTTGAAGAGGGAGAGGAAACCTCTGAGAACGCTATCGATGTTGTGCAGTTTACCAAGGTCGTCAACGCTCACTGTAGTGCCGATGAAAAAGCCAACATTATTCGTAGTCTTTGGGCTATTGCCTATGCAGACAGCACATTAGCACCTCTTGAAGAAAGTACCATTCGGCAAATTGCTGACTTACTGTACGTTCCCCACAGCCAATTTATTAAAACAAAACTCGATG
The DNA here is from genome assembly GCF_002831605.1 of Alteromonas sp. MB-3u-76. Classification (NCBI taxonomy): domain Bacteria; kingdom Pseudomonadati; phylum Pseudomonadota; class Gammaproteobacteria; order Alteromonadales; family Alteromonadaceae; genus Alteromonas; species Alteromonas sp. MB-3u-76. The sequence goes on from NZ_CP025115.1 coordinate 1,364,417, forward strand.
TGAAGCAGCAAAACAGCAGCGACTAGTTGCAAAGGCTAATATGCAAAGCTTGATATGCAAAGGTTAATAAGCAAGATTAGGCGAGTTATGGCTTTTAAGGCGGGGTGAAAAAGAGTTGTTATTTAACCTCGTCCTCACATATTATTCTCCACCTTAAGCGGGTAACATAAGCCGCTGTTTTTTATAATCGATAATCGAATTAAGGTGTGGTTTTGTTTAAGTCAGTTAAGGTAACCATCGGAGCGGTAATAGCAGTATCAATGCTAGTGCTCGCTCTTGCCGTATTTGTGGTTAACAAACTTGAACATGATGCACTTTTAAAAGAAGTTGTTGAGAGTAACACCAGTGCTTTGGGCACAAGCCTTGCGTCGCAGTTGAGCGTTTTTGCGGATACAGGCTCAAAAAACGTCGATAAATACGAATTGCTTTTTAAAGCCGTGAGAGACTACGACTATCTTATCTCCGTTACACTTTACGATACTAACTTCGAAGAGATTACATCAGTTTCGCTAAAACCGGCGTCTGAATATGTCAGCACCCGAGCGGTTATACCACAAGATGTTCCTTTCGGTATTACCTCTTCAAATGACGGCATAATTACCTCGCATAATCTTGTCGGCACAAGCACATATCCGCTTGGTCATATAATCATTAACGCCGACGCACAGGCTGCTGTTCCCGTTCACAGTGCGAGAAAGTTAGTTCGTCAAGCGTCCTTGATTTTGGCTATAGGTTTGCTTTGTGTTGGCGCATGCTTGCTAGTTATTTGCCACCTTATAAAGCCTTTGTCTGAACTGCGACTATTTACTCAAAATTTGTTTGAGACAAAAGATTATGCATTGCGCACGTCTATTGCCACACAAAATGAGTTTGGAAAGTTAGGCGACAACATTAACAGCCTGCTCGATACAATTGAGGTAGAGCTATTAATAAACTTTGAGCAAAAACAAACGCTGTTCGATCAGCAAGAAACTATGGCTAGATTAGCCAATTACGACAGTTTGACTGGTCTACCAAACAGACAATACGTACTTGATAACCTAAGACTAGAGCTAGCGCGGGCAAAGCGAAACGACGAAGACATGATGCTCTTGTTTTTCGACTTAGACGGTTTTAAAGGTATAAACGACTCTCTTGGTCATGAGACTGGCGATTTAATTTTGATAGAAGTGGCGGACAGAGTTCAGCGTTTGCTTCGCAATGATGATTTATTCGCCCGTTTAGGGGGAGATGAGTTTATTGTTTTCCCCGACAGAGAAGTGACTGACCACGCAGCACAGCAATTAGCAGTGAGGCTACTATCTGCTTTCGATGAACCTTTCGAGATGCGCGGACTTTCTCTTACCGTTGGCCTAAGTGTTGGTGTTGCAAAAGCGAGTGATGCTAATTACGAGCTGAGTGATTTAATGAGTAATGCCGACTTAGCCATGTATCGTTCGAAGGCAAAAGGGCGAGGAAGTTACACGCTTTTCACTCCCAATATGGTGGAGTCGCACAAACGCAAGCTGCAAATTGCAAACGGTATCGAGCAAGGTTTACGTGAAGACGAGTTCATTGTTTACTACCAGGTTAAAGTAGACAACCAGGGCCATGTTATTGGTGCAGAGGCGCTTATTCGTTGGCAGCACCCTGAGTTCGGCATGGTTATGCCAAATGAATTCATTCCAATTGCCGAACAAGGCGGAAAAATAACAGCGATAACCCAATGGATTATTAAGCATGTATGCATGGATTTCCCTGACATAAAGCAGTGGGCACCCAAAAATTTCAAAGTATCGGTTAATTTATCTGGGCACGATTTAAGAAACGCGCAGCTTTTTGATTACATATACAACACGCTCAATCTATACGACGTAAACCCCGAAAATATGGAATTTGAAGTAACAGAAAGTGCTTACCTTGAAAACTTCGAGCTTTCTAATAAGTTCTTCAGAAGAATGAGTAACATGGGGTGTTCTATTGCACTTGATGATTTTGGCACCGGGTATTCTTCGCTGAGTTACCTTACCCAGATCACTATTGATACGCTCAAAGTCGACAGACAATTTGTCATGGAACTTCAAACGTCTGAACGCAGCAGGCTTGTAACAGGAGCTATTATCGATTTGGCGAAACGTCTCTCACTGACGGTATGTGCCGAGGGTATTGAAAATTTTGAACAGTGGGACTATCTGCGACAGCATGGCTGTGACAATGTTCAGGGTTATATGTTTAGTAAACCAGTGCCTTTAAAGACTCTGCTTAGCTCTGCGTCCTTCTATGAAGAAAGTCAATTTAGGTCCTAATTCAGACACCAAAAAATACCGACACCCATGAAGTGTTTCCTTTCTGCGACACCTTAATTATCCTTGTACACCCTAATTTTTATTAAAGTACTGATAAATAGTGTTATTCCCATCTTTTAAGTAGGTTGGCGCGAATTTAGCATTGTCCTTTGTTGTGAACTCGACCAAAACTTTTTAGTCGTTGATGTTGTTGCAATTTCTTTTTAGCAGACAAGACTGAGCTAAGTGAATTGTGAAAAGTTGGGTCAAACGGATGTAATTTTAGTCAATTACGAGGGATTTATGATGAAGAATTCAAAGAAGTTAGTTACCGGTCTTTTTACGTGTATATTGATTCAAGTACTGTCGATAGGTTCAGCTACTGCGTCGCCTGCCAATATGTTAATGCAAGAACTCGATAAAGATGAGGATGGCTTTATCTCGCTAAAAGAAGCGGTTCAACACATAGAACTATTGCGTAATTTCGGGCTTATCGATGATGACGAGGACGGAAAGTTAACGGAACAAGAACTTGCTATGAGCTCACTTACTCCTCGAGTTACCAGCGGTGCTAGCAAAGTCGCGGTAGCGCAAGAAAATTAGCTCAGCGTGTACCAGCGTTAAGCAAAACTGAAAATATTGATGACATGTAGAGAGGATAAAGTTCTGGTTAAAAAATTTTCCTTAAGCGAACGTATAGTTCAGCTAGGCTCTCTACGGCAGTTAACGCTGGGAAGTTTCGTACTCGCCCTTATCCCGCTTATTGCGTTACTTTGGCAAAGTCAGAGCGATCTGGCAAAAGTGGGTCAGATGACGACACTTGAAACTCGATTTGTTGTTGAAATTGTGGGCGACGTACAGCGTCTCGATAATGCAGTTGTCGATGTTGAACGCAGCATAAGACAATACTCCGTGCTAAAGAGTGAGCGAGTGGCGACGCTATCAGACAATGCGTTAGAGCAATTTGCAGTGGCTGCCGACAACTTGTGCCAGGGATTGGGTGATGGTGAAATATGCAGCTTCTTAACCACTCAAATTGATCAGTTAGCGGGTTATCGCGACATTGAAGATCAGCTTCTTTTAAATGCCTATTTAGCCACTATCAAAGACAGTGTTACTCAACTTCGTCGGGAAGTAGAAACTGTGATCTCCGAGCGAGTTCAGCTCCAGCAAAACGACCTAAACGCGATGCAAGCAAAGCAGGCGTGGTCTACCGCAATGCTGGTCAGTGTCTCACTACTGTTAATACTTTTGGGCAGTCAACTCATTGTTAATCCGGTAAACAATCTTAAAAAAATCATTCGTATTTTGGCTCATAGTAAGGGGCAGCTACCGCCATTAACTCGACATGCGCCAAGAGAATTACTGGATGTTGAAAAAGATCTTCATTGGCTGTACGACCGTCTCCAACAGCTTGAGCATATTCGCACTGCGCTGTTGCGACATGCCGCACACGAATTGAAAACTCCATTAGCGAGTATTAAGGAAGGGTGTAGTCTACTATCTGAAAATGTTGTGGGTGATTTAAATGATAATCAGCGAGAAGTGCTGTCGTTATTAAGCAGCAGCACGCAAAGGCTCAATACGCTGGTTGAAAAATTACTAGACTACAATTTGTTGCTCCAGCAAGCCCAGCCAAAATTAATTCAATACAAACCAAAGCTGCTTATCGATGCATGTATTGAAGACTATGCGTTAGCCATTCAAAATCGGGATGTTATTGTAGATGTTCAGGTAGAAGAAGTTATTTTAGACGAAGAGTTGTTTCGTCGAATTCTCGATAACCTTGTATCTAATGCAGTGGCTCACGGTGCCGTGGGCAAGCCGATATATGTCAGTGTGTATATACGAAACGAGATACTTTTCCTTGATGTAGCAAATCACGGTAATCCAATTAAACCAGAGTCAATCGACACTATGTTTGAACCTTTTATTCGAGGTACCGAACCACGTAACGATAATGTCATTGGTACTGGCTTAGGATTGTCCATTGTTGCCGATTGCGCGCGACTTATGCATGGCGATGTGCAAGTAGTAGAGGTAGACTATGCGGATGTTTGCTTTCGGGTAGCCATTGCCCAGAATGAAACTCGCCCAGCTTGACAACGTGACAGTGTGACAGTGTCGCAGTGCAATAACTGCGCAACAGGAAAAATAAAAATGAGATTAAGTTGTTTCTTTATCGCCGTGTTCTTTCTAGTCGGTTGTGAGAGTTTATCCAGCTCGAAAAAGCAGTTGCCTGACGCTTCCGGAGAAGGGCATTCACAGACGTTAAGTAAAAGGTTTTGCTTGTATGAGACTGCGCCAAAAGGATTTAAACACAACTGTGATGCGAGGTATTGGGTAAACCTTTGGATAAGGGCATCAGATCAATCATGGCCTCAGAGAAAAGAGATCTTAACAGCGTTAACGGATAGCGAGTTTGATAAGTTGCACGCCTACATTCTTACGCTTCCAAACGATACTCCTTACCAAGACAAGCTAAGAGCACAGCTTGCAGTTAACGATGTTTTAGAGGGTTTTAAGCCGGTTAGCAGAAAGGCCATCGACGTTATTGCGTCAGAGCAAAACAATTTACTAATGCAGTTTGAGTCAGCGCTAGTGGTTTTGGAAAAAGAAAACACCTCCCGCGGTGAAAAGTTAATTGAGCTACAAAATGAGCTCGACGGATTGCGTAAGAAATTAGAAGAACTATTACAGATAGAAGCGACATTAATGGATAAAAATAGGAGTACGCAGCAATGAGTGACAAGGCGAACAACCACCCTGACTTATTGTTGGTCGATGATGATAAAAGCCTACTTAGGTTGCTAACTATTCGTTTAGAAGGCGAGGGCTATAATGTTACAGCCGTTGAAGACGGACAGTCTGCATTAAAAAAACTACAAAATAGCAGTTTTGATGTGGTTCTCAGCGATTTGCGTATGCCAGGGCTCGATGGGTTAAGTTTATTCGAAGAAATAATGGCCATACGACAAGATATTCCCGTTATTTTGATGACTGCACACGGCACTATTGCAGATGCCATAGAGGCCACTCAGCGTGGCGTATTCGGATTTTTGCCAAAGCCAGTGGAACATGAAGAACTGCGTGCACTTTTGCAAAAAGCGCTCAATCAGTCACAGGCGGTTAAACCGGGAGACTGGGCGAAAGAAATTATTACTCGCTCTCCAGAGATGCTCAATGTGCTAGACCAAGCTTTTCGAATAGCGAAGCGCGAAGTATCTGTGCTTATCAGTGGCGCAAGTGGAACGGGTAAAGAGCTTCTTGCAAACGCTATTCACAAGGCAAGCGATCGCAGTGAAAAGCCTTTTGTTGCTATTAACTGTGGCGCATTGCCAGAGAATCTTTTGGAATCCGAGCTATTTGGGCATGCAAAAGGGGCGTTCACCGGTGCGGTAACTGCACATCCTGGCCTGTTTAAGGAAGCTGATGGCGGTACCTTGTTTTTAGATGAGATTGGCGATATGCCAATGACACTGCAAGTTAAGCTACTGCGTGCGCTTCAAGAACGGCAAATTCGCCCTGTTGGCAGTAGTAAACAAGTCGATATTGATGTGCGAATCATCTCAGCAACGCATAAAGATTTGCACAAAGAAATGGAAGCGGGAACATTTAGAGAAGATCTTTACTATCGCTTAAACGTGGTGAACTTAAAACTTCCTTCACTAAAAGCGAGAAGTGAAGACATACCTCTTCTTGCGCGCACGCTGTTGCAAAAGAGTGCTCAGCGACACGGTGTGGAAGTCAGTCAGTTTTCAGATGATGCCATGCAGCAGTTAGCTACATCGTCTTGGCCGGGCAATGTACGTCAATTAGTTAACGTGGTTGAGCAATGTGTCGCGCTAACCCAAACCCCAGTAATACCGCTACACCTCGTTGAGCAAGCATTATCTGCAACAAGGCAAAGTTGGCCAACACTGACCGAAGCTAGAGATGCTTTTGAACAGCAGTATCTTTTCAAACTATTAAAAATGACTGATGGTAACGTGACACGTGCGGCTGACCTTGCGGGGAGAAATCGCACTGATATGCATAAATTAATGAAAAAGCATGAATTGGATGCTGCTGATTTTCGCTAACGTATCCCGCTCATCAATTGTATCCAGCTCATCAATTAAAATAAGCTGTCTTGCTGAGGGTTCTTCGCAAGTGAAAGTGCCCGGATAGGCGTACCAGGAAATGCGTCGTTATACATGCTGATAAATAAAGATGCTAACCAAGGCGCATCTTTATTGTCTGGGCGGTGACAGAAGAAATATGGCGTTTTCCCTTCAAAGCGCCACTGGTGCACTTTTTTTACCCACGGACGAAGGCAGGCGGTATTGTCGTCGTCATTATCGTTGCCAACAAAGCGCACTATTGGCTTTTCGCCAGTGGCAATAACGTTCACAGGCACTTTGGGTTTTTTAATTCTTACTTCTCTTACTATTTCGCTAGTTTCCGGGCCAGTAAAAAGCGCTCTTGTATCCATAATAATACGATTAGCATTGTGAGCAATCAGCAGTTGATTTAACGCTTTCTCTTCATCTGTTTTAGCAAAAAACTGCAGATGTCTTACTTCAACGGCTACATGCAGATCGTTGGGAAGCAGGCTCAGAAAATTATCGAGTACAGCAAGTTTTGCGGGACCAAAACTCGCGGGAAGTTGAACCATCATTACGCCAAGTTTTTGCTTTAGTGGCGCCAATAATGAAAGCTGCTGCTTTACCTCGTCCTCACAGTGTTGCAGTTGATTAACATGAGTAATTTGCTGATTAAATTTAAACGTAAACGAAAAGTCTTCGCCAACCGAGTCTGCCCACCGTTCTACAGCGTTAATATCAGGTAGAGAGTAAAAAGTAGTGTTACCTTCAACGGTGTTACATTCTTTTGCATAATGAATAAGCTGACTTTGTGCCTTGGGAAAAGATGCAAACCATGAGCTTGGCCAGTGACTGTGTTGCCACATGGGTAAGCCAATAAAAACGGGCGGCAGGCTTTTTGAATTTCCGCCCGTATTCAATACGGGATTGTTCATATTTGTCATTGGGCTTTACGGCGCATTTGTTTATACTATGCGACCTTATTCTAATACATCAGTGTAATGATTACGCTGGGCTTTATTGCCTACTTGATTGCCTGTTTATAGCAGTGCTGAAGTAGAGCAAACAAAAAGTGCCACAAAGTGCGTAAATCGTCACGTTAAGCAAGAAAAATATCAGGGGTCAACGACCATGCGCACAGATTACTGTGGGAACATCGATTCAACTTACATTGGGCAAGAAGTCACACTATGTGGCTGGGTTAACAAACGTCGCGATTTAGGTGGCGTAATTTTTATTGACCTTCGTGATAGAGAAGGGATTGTACAGGTTGTTTTCGACCCGGACCTACCAGAAGTCCTCTCTGTTGCCAACACGCTACGCGGCGAATTTTGTGTGAAGCTTATCGGTAAAGTTCGCGCTCGGCCAGAAGGTCAAATAAATAAAGAAATGCGCACTGGCGAGATAGAAATATTAGGTACTGGCTTAGAAGTGATTAATAAGTCAGACGTGCTCCCCCTAGATTGGAACCAAGAAAACTCGGAAGAGCAGCGCCTGCGCTACCGTTACCTTGATTTGCGTCGCCCAGTTATGAGCCAGCGCTTACAATTTAGAGCAAAAGTGACAGGTGCCGTTAGACGCTTTTTAGAAGACGAAGGCTTTTTAGATATTGAAACGCCAATTTTGACCAAAGCGACGCCAGAAGGCGCAAGAGATTATTTAGTTCCTAGCCGTACCCACAAAGGCGAGTTTTTTGCACTTCCTCAGTCGCCTCAGTTATTTAAACAGTTGCTGATGATGTCGGGAATGGATCGTTACTATCAAATCGTTAAGTGTTTCAGAGATGAAGATTTGCGTGCTGATCGTCAGCCAGAGTTCACTCAAATCGATATCGAAACCACCTTTTTAGATGCATCCGGTGTTATGGACATTACCGAGCGTATGATCCGCAGCTTATTTAATAAAATGCTGGGTGTAGATTTAGGTGAATTTCCTAAAATGACCTACGCAGAAGCAATGAAACGTTTTGGCAGCGACAAACCCGATTTGCGTAATCCGCTAGAGTTAACCGACGTGGCTGATTTACTGCAACACGTAGAGTTTAAAGTGTTTAGCGGTCCAGCAACGGATCCAAAAGGCCGTGTTAGTGCTATTCGTGTTCCAGGTGGGGCTAAACTTTCGCGTAAACAAATAGATGAATACACCAAGTTCGTGGGCATTTACGGTGCTAAAGGGTTGGCGTGGATTAAAGTGAATGAACTTTCACCGAGTCAAGAAGGGTTGCAGTCACCGGTTCTTAAATTTTTAAGTGAAGATATCACTGACGCCATTATTGAACGCACTGGCGCACAGGCAGGGGATATTCTTCTATTTGGTGCCGACACCTACAATGCAGTCACTGAAGCAATGGGCGCACTTCGTTTGAAATTAGGCGAAGATTTTGAATTATTAGAAGGCGATTGGAAACCGCTTTGGGTAGTCGACTTCCCTATGTTCGAAGAGTTCGATGGACAGCTTCACGCAATTCATCATCCGTTTACGGCACCAAGAGGTCTTACGCCTGAAGAGTTAAAGGCCAACCCAGTAGACGCATTATCAGATGCATACGACATGGTGCTAAACGGTGTAGAGTTAGGCGGTGGTTCAGTTCGTATCCATAACGAAGATATGCAATCTACGGTATTTAATATTTTGGGTATTGATGACGAAGAAGCTAAAAACAAGTTTGGCTTTTTGCTTGATGCCCTTCGCTTTGGTGCGCCTCCTCACGCTGGTTTAGCGTTTGGCTTAGATCGTCTCGTTATGTTAATGACGGGCGCTACGTCAATTCGTGACGTAATGGCGTTTCCGAAGACAACGACTGCTGCGTGCCCACTTACTTCGGCACCAAGCCCGGCTAATCCTCAGCAGCTTGAAGATTTAGCCATTGCAACGGTGAAGAAGCAATCATAAATCATGGCATATAAAAAGCCTGAATCAGCGCTGGTGGTGTTATACGACGAACACCACCGAGTGCTGTTGTTGCAACGCATGGACGACGCTTCGTTTTGGCAGTCTGTCACGGGTGCGTTGGAAGAGGGTGAATTACCTATCGAAACCGCCTATAGAGAGGTGTTCGAGGAGACAGGTATTGATGCAAAATCGCTAGGTTTACGCATTAATAACCACCACAAACAAAATAAATACATTATCCGCAAACGATGGCAACATCGTTATCCCCCTGGTACCGAGCATAATATCGAGCACGTCTTTTCTTTGAAAGTCAGTAGTAATACGCCAATTAGTTTAACCGAACACCTTCAGTATGAATGGGTGTCAAAGGAAGAGGCTCTTCAACGGCTTTGGTCGCCGTCAAACAGAGAGGCGGTATCATTGTTTGTACCGAATGCTTCTTAATGGTTATACTGGGTATAGATCCAGGTTCTAGGATCACAGGCTACGGTTTAATTGCGCGAAAGCAGGGTAAATTGGTCTATGTAGCAAGTGGATGTATTCGAGTTGGCACAACAGATTTACCTTCTCGACTTGCCAATATTTTTACCGGCGTGGGCGATATTATTCGCCAGTATGATCCTTCGCAGTTTGCCATAGAGCAGGTTTTTATGGCCAAAAATCCAGACTCTGCGTTAAAGCTTGGGCAAGCGCGGGGTGCTGCTATTGTTGCTGCAACACAGTCTCAACTGCCTGTCGCTGAATATAGCGCAAGGCAGATAAAGCAGGCCGTGGTGGGGAAGGGCAACGCAGATAAAACGCAGGTTCAGCACATGGTAAAACATTTGCTGAACTTAAGCGGTACTCCCCAGGCTGACGCAGCAGACGCCCTTGCCGTGGCGTTGTGCCATGCCAATACTGAGCAAAGTCTTATTAATATGGCAGGGCAAGCGCGCAAAACAGTGCGCGGCCGATTGCGATAACCTTCTAGAACCGATCTATTTTTCATACGTGCAGGGCATAAAAAGAGAATATAAATGATTGGACGAATTCGCGGTACGTTGGCTGAAAAACAGCCTCCAGAAATTCTTGTTGATGTTGCTGGCGTAGGGTATGAAATACATATGCCCATGACCAGCTTTTACCAATTGCCCGCTGTGGGCGAAGAAGTTGTTGTTTACACCCACTTTGTTGTGCGGGAAGACGCGCAGTTACTTTTTGGCTTTGCTGATAAACTTGAGCGAGGATTGTTTCGTGAGTTGATAAAGGCGAACGGTGTAGGTCCGAAACTCGGCCTTGCTATTTTATCTGGCATGTCGGCGTCGCAGTTTTTAGCTAGTGTGCAAAACGAGGACGTTTCTGCTCTTGTTAGTCTACCTGGCATTGGGCGCAAAACCGCCGAGCGACTTGTTGTTGAGTTAAAAGATAGATTAGCCAAATTTGGAAAGATGCAAAGCATTGCTGTTCCGCCACCGAGCAGTGACTTACTCTCTGGTGGGAATACTATCGTTAACGTTAATAGCGCCCGCGAAGAAGCCCAAAGTGCACTTATTGCACTTGGATACAAGCCTGCGCAAGCGAGTAAGTTAGTCGACAGTGTTTACACTGATGGCATGGAGAGCGAGTCGCTCATACGCGAAGCATTAAAAGCAGCCCTATAATGACGCAATTAATAAGTAGATAAATAATGATAGAAGCCGACAGACTGATTACGCCGGATGCTAATACAGAAGATGAAGTTATCGATCGCGCTATTCGGCCGAAGATGCTGGCAGACTATACAGGCCAGCCTCATGTGTGTGAGCAAATGGAAATTTTTATTCAGGCTGCGCGCAACAGAGAAGACGCACTAGATCATCTCCTTATTTTTGGGCCTCCTGGGTTAGGTAAAACAACCTTGGCCAATATTGTTGCCAATGAAATGGGCGTGAACATTAAAACGACCTCGGGGCCTGTGCTAGAAAAAGCTGGTGATTTAGCCGCATTGCTTACAAACCTTGAGAAAAACGATGTTCTTTTTATCGATGAAATTCATCGTCTGAGTCCGGTAGTTGAAGAAATTCTTTATCCTGCCATGGAAGACTACCAGCTAGATATCATGATAGGAGAGGGGCCTGCGGCACGCTCGATAAAGCTCGACCTCCCGCCCTTTACATTAGTGGGCGCAACAACCCGCGCAGGCTCATTGACGTCGCCACTTAGAGATCGCTTTGGCATTGTACAGCGTCTTGAATTCTACTCTGTTAAAGACCTCACCACGATAGTCTCAAGAAGTGCAAGCTACCTAAACCTAGAAATGACAGAAGAAGGCGCAACAGAGGTTGCCTGTCGCGCTAGAGGTACACCGCGTATTGCGAATCGCCTGTTAAGACGAGTACGTGATTACGCCGAAATTAAGTCTGATGGCACGGTAGGACCTGATATCGCAGCAAAAGCCCTTGATATGCTAGATGTAGATAAAGAAGGTTTCGATTATATGGATCGTAAATTGCTAACAGCTATTATAGAAAAATTTGATGGCGGCCCCGTGGGTTTAGACAATTTAGCCGCAGCGATTGGAGAGGAAAAGGAGACCATCGAAGATGTCATCGAACCTTTCCTTATACAGCAGGGCTTTTTACAACGTACTCCCAGGGGACGTATAGCTTCGCAACGTGCCTATCTTCACTTTGGTTTCACGCCAACGACCTAACATTCGGCTACGGATGACCACTTCAGGGCTGTGGTGGTCGGTTCGCTTCAAATATTTCTATCTTTATAAATTGATCTAAAGAGTTACAGGCAAAAAAAAGCCCGCTCATAGAGCGGGCTAAAACAACAAGTGTTGAAGGAAATAAATCCAGGGAACTCATGTCTACAGGAGAAAAACTCTTGCATGACCGTGCTTAGCACCATCACGCTCTGTTCGACTGATGCGGTGCATTATAGACATCTATTGGAATTACTCAATTGAGTAAAATTATTTTTTAGACTTAGAAAAACTAATGTGTAAATGATGTGTTATTTTGTGGTTGTAAAAAGTTTAAAGCTCAAGTTTGATAGTGGTTTGGCACTTGTTTTAATATGTTATTTGTCGCAATTCATGGCCTGTTTATCTGGCATATGGATTAATTAAATTGTTGTTAGAGGAATAGTTATGCACTTACATCAAATAAGAGTGTATTACGAAGACACGGATGCCGGTGGAATTGTGTATTACGCAAATTATCTCAAATTCATGGAAAGGGCACGAACCGAGTGGCTTCGCGGTTTTGGGTATGAACAAGATATACTTATGGAACAATCTATCGCTTTTGTCGTCAAACGCGTTGAGATGCATAACTATGCGCCGGCGCGTTTCAATGAACTGTTGAGTATTGAAACTCGCGTTGTAGAATTAAAAGGCGCTAGTATGACGTTTCAACAAACGATAAAAAATAATAATGGCTTAAAATTGGTATCTGCGGATATTCAGGTTGCCTGTGTCGATATAACGGCTATGAAGCCAAAACGACTACCACGTACTTTGTTAGGGGAAATTTCGCGTGTCATCTGATCTCACTTTTATTGGCTTGTTTCTACAAGCAAGTTTTATTGTGCAACTGGTAATGCTGCTACTACTCAGCGTTTCTGTCGCATCCTGGACATTCATATTTCAGCGCAGTAAAGCGCTAAATGCTGCACGTTCTGAAATGCGTCAGTTTGAGGATAAGTTTTGGTCTGGTGCCGATTTGAACAAACTGTATCAAGAGTTATCTTCGAGAGCTCAGCTAACCGGCATGGGTAGCATCTTTTGTGCAGGTTTTAAAGAGTTTGTAAGGCTGCGTAAATCTAATACGCCTACTAATGGTGTGGTTGATGGTACTTATCGAGCAATGCGCGTTTCTATGTCTCGTCAAGTAGAAGAACTTGAAAGTCGTCTACCGTTTTTAGCTACAGCAGGCTCAATAAGCCCTTACATAGGTTTGTTTGGCACGGTTTGGGGGATCATGAACGCTTTTATTGCTCTAGGTGAAGTTCAGCAAGCAACGCTAGCAATGGTTGCGCCTGGTATCGCTGAGGCGCTTATTGCTACTGCGATAGGTCTGTTTGCGGCTATTCCGGCGGTAATTGCTTACAATCGCTTTAGTCATCAAGTTGAAAAATTAGAAAACAGTTACGGTAATTTCATGGAGGAATTCTCTGCAATTCTTCACCGCCAAGCTGCAGCTCAAGCGCAGCAAGTATAAGCGTTTACAGCGGGGTCAATAATATGTACGTTAGAAAACGCCGTAGACCGGTTTCAGAAATCAATGTAGTGCCATACATCGATGTTATGCTGGTTCTGCTTATTATCTTTATGGTAACAGCGCCCCTTATATCTCAAGGGGTAAAAGTAGATTTACCCAAAGCAAGTGCGAACCCCATTGAACAAGAAGATAATCCTCCCATTATTGCCTCGGTAGATGTGAAGGGAAGGTACTTTCTTAACGTGGGCGATGACCAGGAATCGCCTATAAGCGAAGAAGAGCTTGGTGCTATTGTAAGCACTCAGCTGGAGAAATCCCCAAATACTCCAGTAGTGGTAAAGGGAGATGGGCAGGTGGCGTACAATGAGGTCATTCAGCTTATGGTATTACTTCAACAAGCGGGCGTTCCGTCGGTCGGCCTTATGACTGATCCTGTTGAGTAGGCGATGCATGTCTAAACCCAGTGATCAAAAAAACACGATAAATAGAGGTGCGGCTGGCAATAATGCCAACACTGCAAATGCCAAAAGTAGCCGTACTTCTGCTAGTTCGCCGTTAAATAACGAAAAGCTAGGCCTTTACAAGTCGCTGGCGCTGCATTTTGTTGTGGCTATGGTGTTACTTATTAGCGTCAGTTTCTCTCCAGACCCTCTTCCTAGCGCGCCGAGTAACGCGCCTGTGATAGAAGCAACGTTTATTGATGCTCAGGCTATTGCCGATAAAAAGCGGGCTGAAGCGCAGGCCGAAGCTCAGGCCCGTGCGCAAGAGGCTGAGCGGCAGCGAAAAGCTGCGGCAGCGGCAGAGAGAAAGCGTCAGCAGGCTTTAGCAACCAAGCGTGCCAGAGAAAAGAGGGAAGCGCAGGCTGCAGAGGCTAAAAGACAAAAAGAGCTTGAACGTTTAGCCGCGCAAAAAGAGAAAGAGCGTAAAGCAAGAGAAGCAAAAGCCAAGGCAGATGCGAAGAGAAAGGAAAAAGAAGCTGCTGAGCGCGCAGAGATGGAAAGGATTATGCAAGAGCAGCTTGCACAAGAACGTGCTGCGCAGCAACAGCGCCGTCAAAAACAGGTGCTGTCTGAAGTAGAAAGATACACTGCGCTAATTACGCAAACAATCAAACGGAATTTGTATTCAGACGATAGTTTTGACGGCAAACAGTGTAGACTCAACATAAAATTGGCAACAACGGGCTTCGTTACCAGCATCCGCATTCTCGGAGGTAATGATGCGTTGTGTAGGGCAGCTGAAAGTGCTGTCCGAAGAGCTGATAAGCTTCCGGTATCTGATGCACCAGACGTTTACGAGCAATTAAAAGACATCAATTTAAAAGTGGAATTGTAGCGGTATGAAAAAACTTGGAATATGGATGACGGTAATCTCGATGTTGCTTAGTGCGAAAGCCTTTGCCACGCTAGAGATTGTAATCACCGAGGGTGTTAATAGTGCAAGGCCTATTGGCATTGTTCCTTTTCAATGGAAAGGAGAAGGAAACCCACCAGGCGATATCTCGCAAGTAGTGAGGGCTGACTTAACCCGCAGTGGTAAATTTAACCCGATAGCGGTAGACAGCATGCCGCAATACCCAAAAACAGCGCAAGAGGTGAGTTACACTGCATGGGCTAACATGGGCGTTGATACTGTGCTTGTAGGAAGTGTCGAGCAGCAAGGCGCAGATAAATATCTTATTTCTTATCAACTAGTCGATATACTCAAAGGGCAATTAGACGGTGGTAAAGCCAAGGTTCTTAAAGACGGCAAACTTATGACCAGCAATGAGCACGTTATTGTAGCTCGTCAGGCGTCAATGAGTGGTCGCGATTTTCGTCAATATGCCCATCGTATAAGCGACATTGTGTATGAAAAGCTAACGGGAGTGCGCGGCGCATTTCTTACCAAAATTGCCTATGTGATCGTTCGCGATAGAGAAACCGTTAAAAAACCTTATCAATTGGTTATTGCAGATTATGACGGAGAAAACGAGACTCGACTGTTATCGTCACCTGAGCCTCTTATGTCGCCGGTGTGGTCGCCAGATGGTGAAAGCTTGGCGTACGTGAGTTTTGAAAATCGCAGACCGCAGATTTTTATACAGAACATTTACACCAGTGAACGCACGCGAATTACTGATTTTCCTGGGATTAATAGCAGCCCGGTGTTTTCGCCTGACGGAAAGCAGCTTGCTATGGTGCTATCGAAAGACGGTAATCCAGAGATCTACATTATGGATCTGGCCACCAAAAATTTACGTCGCATTACGCGAAACAGAGCTATCGATACCGAGCCGGCCTGGCTTCCAGACAGCAGTGGGTTAATTTTTAGCTCTGAACGGGGTGGTAAACCTCAGATATATAGCGTAAATTTAAATTCAAGGAAAGTAAGTCGAGTAACCTTTGTAGGTGAACAGAACCTTGGCGCAACGTTAACACCGGATGGTAAGCAGATGGTGGTGGTGAATCAGACCAATGGTAACTACCACATTGCAAAGCAAGCGTTGGATGAAGATTCACTTCAGGTTCTTACGAGAACTTACTTAGATGAGTCGCCAAGTGTGGCGCCGAATGGAAGCATGATAATTTACAGTACCCTACATGAAGGGAAACAAGTGTTGTCACTGGTTTCTCTTGATGGGCGCTTTAAAGCTAGGTTACCAGCAGCCAATGGGCAAGTAAAATCGCCGAGTTGGTCACCATTTTTGTTCTAACAATTTAACGACTAAACAATAAAATTAAGGATTAGTAGGATGCAAATGAATAAAGTGATGAAAAGCTTCATTATTGCCTTGCCAGTAGTGACAATGATGGCATGTTCGTCGGGACCTAGTGAAGAAGAGATGGCGGCTGAACGCAATCGCTTAGCCCAAGAACAAGCACAGGCCGAAGCCGAAGCTCGTGAAGCTGAAGCACAGCGCGTTGAAGCAGAGGCTGCTCAGCGTATGAAGCGTCAAGAAGAAATGGTTCAGCAGGAAATGGAAGCGCTGAAAAACGAACAAACAGTTTATTTCGATTTTGACCGTGCGAGCATTAAACCAGAGTTTCAGCGTTTGTTAGACAAACATGCAACATTTCTTATCAAAAACCCAGGTACTAATGTAACCATTGAAGGTCATACCGATAGCCGTGGTACACCTGAATACAATATCGCACTTGGTGAACGCCGTGCGCAAGCTGTAGAAACATACCTTTTAAATGCCGGTGTGAGCAGTAGCCAAGTGTCAGTAGTGTCTTATGGTGAAGAGAAGCCAGCTGTAATGGGTTCAACTGAATATGCATTCGCGCAAAATCGTCGCGGAGTGGTTGTATACCGCTAATGACTTTCATTGAGATAAATACGGCAAAGTGGAGCGTCACGCTATGTGCCGCTCTCACTGCGTTTACGGTTAGCGCGCAAGCCCCTGTTGTTAATGCAAACGGTGGCGGAGAGCTTGAGCAGCGCATTGTGGTATTAGAGCGAATTGTAAAAAGTCGCACTGAGATGCAGCACAAAATGCAGACTCAGTTAGATAATATGCAAAACGAGGTTGACCAACTTCGCGGCGCTTTAGAAGTGAATACTAATCAACTTCAAAAAGTGCTAGAGCGCCAGCGTGAACTGTATTTAGAAATAGATAAACGCGTTGAAGCACTTAAGCAAAGCGGTGCACTCACAAATGTCGATGGGTCAAACACCGCTAACGCAAGCTCGGTTTCACCTGTGGTAGCAGCTACTCCAGAAGTGGGGGAAAGTGAGGCATACGAGAGCGCCGTTAATCTTATTTTAAAATCTCGCGAGTACGACAAAGCGATCCCCGCGTTCCAAGCGTTCATACAACGCTTCCCTAATAGTGAATACGCGCCCAACGCACACTATTGGCTGGGACAGCTGCTGTTTAACAAGCAGCAGTGGAGCGATGCAAGCGAGCAGTTCAATATCGTTGTCAATCGTTTTTCTGATTCGACGAAACGACCAGACGCGCTATTAAAGCTGGGCGTCATATCAGAGCGAAATGGCGATAATGCGTCTGCTAGGCAGCTCTTTATGCAGGTCGTGAATGAATATCCTGACTCGTCAGCGAAACGTTTAGCTGAGTCAAGGTTAAATAACTTGTAATAATCAAAGCCCCGATATGGGGCTTTTTTATTCTATCCGATTAATAATCTGTACCTGTTTGTTGCAGTTAAGTAACGACGACACAACAAGTAAACAACAACTCTTTGTTGTACTTATTTACCGGTTCAAATAGCGATTTTTAAGTAAACTAGGCAAAGCTGGGTACAAATTCTCAGCTATTTGTTTTGATTTTGACCGCTTAGTCGTGTTTTCGTGAAAATATCGAAATAAAAGACCATTATGGGTTGCGTCGGATAAAAATCTGAGTATTATATGCCGCCGTTGCCTAGACACAGGCAACAACCGAAAAGATGGGTCGTTAGCTCAGTTGGTAGAGCAGTTGACTTTTAATCAATTGGTCGCTGGTTCGAATCCAGCACGACCCACCACTCTTTTCAAACCACAAATGATGGGTCGTTAGCTCAGTTGGTAGAGCAGTTGACTTTTAATCAATTGGTCGCTGGTTCGAATCCAGCACGACCCACCATCATTTTGTAGTTTATAATATCGTGTCATCGGATGGGTCGTTAGCTCAGTTGGTAGAGCAGTTGACTTTTAATCAATTGGTCGCTGGTTCGAATCCAGCACGACCCACCATCTCCTCTCATTTGTTTGATCTTCGGCATTCCCATTCAAGTAAGTACTACCTATAACTTGCGATTTTAATTGGGGAACACTCTCCCAACACATTATGCTGATATTATTACAACTTTATGAATCATGCAGTGTGTAATTTTTATGACACTTGGGTATAATCGCAGCCCTTGTCGCAATTGAGATGTAGGTAAATGTCAGTAGCATTTCGTGTGGAACAGGTTGATTACCCTTTTCCAGCAAAACCACAACCCTTATCAGAAGTACGTAAGGCCGAATTAAAGGCTGAAATTAAAGACTTACTAAAGTCTCGCAATGCCGTGCTTGTAGCGCATTATTACACCGACCATGAAATTCAGGCTTTAGCTGAAGAGACCGGCGGTTGCGTTGCCGATTCACTTGAAATGGCGCGTTTTGGCCGCGACGCAGAAGAGCAAACACTTATTGTTGCTGGCGTGCGCTTTATGGGGGAGACGGCAAAAATCCTCAGCCCCGAGAAAACAGTGCTAATGCCGACTTTAGAGGCAACGTGTTCTTTAGACATTGGCTGCCCTGCAAAAGAATTTAGTGAGTTTTGTGACCAGCATCCAGACCACACCGTTGTTGTGTACGCAAATACGTCTGCTGCTGTGAAAGCCCGCGCTGACTGGGTGGTTACATCAAGTATTGCGTTAGAAATTGTTGAGCACCTCGATAGCCAAGGCAAAAAGATAATTTGGGGCCCAGACAGACACTTAGGCTCATACATTGCCAAGCAAACGGGCGCAGACATGCTCATGTGGCAGGGTGAATGTATTGTTCACGACGAGTTTTCTGCGCAAAAACTAGCAGACATGAAAGCTCTATATCCCGATGCAGCAATTTTAGTTCATCCAGAGTCGCCAGCAAGTGTTGTAGAGATGGCCGATGCGGTTGGCTCCACAAGCCAGCTTATTAAAGCATCGCAAGAAATGGACAATGACACCTTTATTGTTGCTACCGACAAAGGCATTTTTTACAAGATGCAACAACTAGAGCCAAACAAGACGTTTATAGAGGCTCCAACGGGCGGTAACGGCGCTACGTGTAAAAGTTGTGCTCACTGTCCATGGATGGCAATGAACGGGTTAGAGGCGATTAAGGCTTCGTTAACCGAAGGTAGTGATGGACATGAAATATTTGTCAATGATTCACTTCGAACTGAAGCACTGGTTCCTCTCGATCGCATGTTAAACTTTTCTGCAGAATTAAAAGCAAAGGGCGGTCTTTAACGATTAGATTGTTTTGTAAGCAATTACATACAATTTTAAAGCAAGCGCTTGATAAAAGCAGTGGGTTTACCTACTATACGCGCGCTCAAGGAATTTCGAAGCAGAAACGTTCTTGATAAAAAATTTGGAGAGGTGGCTGAGTGGCTGAAGGCGCACGCCTGGAAAGTGTGTTTAGGGTTAAACCTAACGAGGGTTCGAATCCCTCTCTCTCCGCCAAATAGCATCGAGGCCTTGCATGACGCAGGGCCTTGTTGTTTTTAAAGTGCACATTAATTTCCAAATAAACATCAAAAAACCTCTTATCTAAACCCGCAAGTAAAGAGCCAAGCATCTTATATCAATAAAAAGTGAGACTGCGTCACGCACCTCAATTTTTATTGAAAAACTCTTCCTTCGTTTGCAACGTATACTTTCTTAAATAAGCCGAGACTTTAAATAGCTTAGCCTTTCTTCCCGCTTGTGGCGCTATGGGCTGAATTTTTTGAAATTAGTAGTCCGGTAGCTATAAGCATTTATCACATTTAAAAAGGTCATTGACATGCCAGAGGGCCCAGAGATCCGTCTTGCCGCAGATAAGATTGCCAAGGTAATTGAAGGCAAACAAATAGACGATATTGAAGTGGGGTTACCACATTTACATCAAGGAGCAGAAAGACTTAAAGGACATACCGTAAGCCATGTAGAAACGAGGGGGAAGGCAATGCTGATTCACTTTAATAATCAGCTTTCTATCTACTCTCACAACCAGCTTTACGGCGTTTGGATGACTGCTAAGCGGGGTGAAATGCCCAACACTAAACGCTCGCTAAGACTGGCGTTGCATACCGCTGAACAGAGTGCACTGTTATACAGTGCTTCAGATATTGGCATTTATCAGTTAAAAGAGCTCGATGAACATCCATTTTTGAGAAAGATAGGCCCTGACATTCTACAGCCTAACTTAACCTGGCAAACCATCAGAGATAGGCTACTTTCAAAGCGATTCTGCAATCGAAGCGTCAGTGCACTTTACTTAGATCAGCATTATATTGCCGGTATCGGAAACTATCTTCGCAGCGAAATTTTGTTTGCCGCAGGCATACACCCAGATTATAAGCCAAAGCAACTCAGTGAAAAGCAGGTGGCAGAGCTTGCTAAGCAAACGTTATTTATAAGTAAGCGGGCATACGAAACAAAGGGGCACACGGTACCCAATGCGTTAGCGAAAAAACTGGCTAAGACCAAGGGCAGCTATGAGAGCGTTCGGTTTATGGCATTCAACCGTGAGGAGCAACCCTGCCGACAATGTGTTTCACCAATAGTAAAGGCGCAGCGCAACGGGCGTAGAATTTATTGGTGTGAAATCTGTCAGCCGCTGGTATAGAGCGGATTCAGAGTGAACGATACAGGTTGAGTAAAACCAGTATCAATCACCATTTACTTAGCCTGATTCTACTTATTCGGGTTTTGCGTTCTCAAACTGCGCAGTAATGGCGTTCATGCGCTCTTTATTTACGCCTAGGTCTGAGTAGCCCAAACGAGACGCCGACCTAAAATCAATGATTGTTTTATTATCAGGTGTTGAAGACAACAAAAACTCAACATCATCCACAAAGCCAAAAAGTTTTGATGAGAACGCCGCGTGTACATAGTTATGGTTTTGCTCAATTATCGATGTGCGAGGCATGTCGCTGATAATATCAATTAATTTAACTCTTGCAGCCACTATTGAGCCGTTAAACGTTAAGGCTGGCATAGATTCACTGTCGGTACCCATACTGGTCACGCAATTAGGCGTGCTTGGACAAGGTTTGAGTGTGCCGTTTTGAACACCTAATTCTGGTGGCGTTGTAAAACAGCCTGTTAGAAGAGACGCTGCGAATGTTAATGCTAATGCTGCGGGTATTTTCTTAAATTTTGACTCGCTTTTTATCCAATTTGTCCAATTGGGCCCGCGAGAAAAAAATAACCTGGATCGCTGTTTCATAACTTTCCCTCTATAAAGATTTCGTATTTTATTTTTGTTCCTATTTATTTCTAGCATAGCGTAAATGGTCTTATCTTAATTACACTATCTACATACAAAGTAGTAGAATGCGGCGCATGTGTTTCACTGTAACTTTTTTCGTATATTGAGTCGTAAAATGAAATTATTTGTAAATCTTATTCGTAACTTACTCGGTAGTATTATTGCCTTTTTCGATGTAATTACTCGAGGCTCTAAACTAAAGCGTTCGCCAGAAGAGCAGTCTCAGGTTGTTGCTGAAAGTGAAAACCTAACTTTATATCAATTTTTTGGCTGCCCCTTCTGCATCAAAACGCGCAGGGCAATGTACAAGTATAACGTACCCGTTAAAAAGCGAAGCGTATCAGAAGGCTCTCCATATCGCGAAGAGCTTTTACAAGGAGGCGGGAAAGTGCAAACCCCATGTCTTCGCATTGAAAACAACGATGGCGTTGAATGGCTTTATGATTCGAAAGCCATTATTGGGTATATTGAAAAGCGTTTTGTAGCGGCAAAGTAATACAATTAGCATATGCGCCACTGGTGGCTCTTAAATGGTGGCGCACTTTCAGAAATAAAACGTCCTCTTTGAAAACTGCTGCGTAATAATGCAGAAGAGAGAGTATATAGATGGTAGAGGGCAATAAAGCCTTCTTACATCAATGTGATACGCAATTTCTGCCCTTTTCTTTCGCATTATAAACGGCTTCATCAGCGCGTTTTATCAAGGTATGCATATCTAGGGTTTCATCAAATGTAGCAACGCCTATGCTACAGCTCACGGAGAACGGATGTTGTGTGGAGATTGACGCTACACTTTTGCGTATTCTCTCAGCAAGCTCATAGGCCTGTTGATTATCGGTTTGCGGCAATACAATGAGAAACTCCTCGCCACCGTAACGCCCGACAGAGTCGGTTTGCCTGCATGTTTGGGTAATCGCATCAGCAATCATTATTAACACCTCGTCGCCAACTTGGTGTCCATAGGTATCATTAACGTGTTTAAAATAGTCCACATCAAGCATGAGTACGGAGCATACTTGATGATGCCTCTGGCAACGATTAATCTCGTTGTCTAAATCCTTTAGAATGGCGCGGCGATTAAGTATAGATGTCAGCTCATCGGTGCTGGCCTGAATATTCAGCTCACGGGTTCGCTCTGCTATTTTCGCCTCAAGCGTCATATTAATGTCTTTGAGTTCTTGCTGAGCGTTTAACAGCTCTTGGTTTCGTTGAGCTAGAAGGGCAGCACTCGGTAGGGCAACAATTCGGGGCGTTAACTTCCATAACACTACAGCAGTTACGATAGAGATAAGGCCAGTGATCAGCTTCGCCACGCCCTCTATAAAGTAATACCCATGCCAAATATTAAAAAGTCCAAGTAAGTGAGTAATACCACAGAAACTAATAAACCCTGCAAAAAGTAAGAAGAGTCTGTCGAATTTTAGGTCATTTCGCTTTAGAACAATATGGATGAGAGCGATGGGTATCATTGCATAGGCGAGGCCGGTGAGTGCATCTCCACCTACGTGTAAGAATAATAAGTCCCAACGCCATAGCAAGCAGTGTCCGTGTGGCATAAAGCTGCCGTTGAAGACCATTTCTAGCACGTCCTATTCTCCTCTTGCTGATGCAGATACTTACCTGCCGCCTCGCCTGAAAACGCCAGCTTTCATTAGAAAGTATAGTGCTAGCAGTTCGAAAAGAGCTGTTTTTCAGCGCAAATTGATAGGTAAATATTTATGTTCCTTAGTTTAGCGTAGTCTAAACCTCAGTTTCGTAAAGTTATTTAGCTATTCTGAGGCAACATGAGGTGTGACTTTCTATGCAAGTGGCAATTATGAAGAACAGCTGTAATGAGAGACACCGCCCGCACCAAAATATTCGCGAGGCCGCAAGCGGTAGTGTTCTGCTTCTGTCTGCGCCGACTGTTCATCATAGGGCTTTGAAAGTATGTGTTGTAATGCGTGTATACGCTCAAATGTTCCTTGCTCAGCTTCTTTATAAGCAGGCACTACCAGCCATTCTCGCCAGGTATATTTTGGGTTGCTACGCATCATTTTTTGCGCGGCAAGCTCGCTATTTCCTTGTTGCTTGCCATCTCCCTGGTGTTTTATGAGCGCATGCCACGTATCAAGCCACTCATTCCATTGTTCAGTCATACCTTCTTTTAGAGGAACGTAAAAGCTCTTCGTTAAGCCACTCACTTCTTTTGGAAGCTTTGAAAGCTCTCGAAAAAAGAGATTATAGTCGACACCGGCACGCATCATTAAATGCAACAACTGCAGAAGCAACTCATTATTAAACGTGTTAAGCCCGAGTTTAGCGGCCCACATAGTGTCCATTTTTTCCTGCATTACAGCAGAAAACGCGCTATTTACTTCCCGCAATGCCTCAAGCGCTGAAGGTGCATTTGTGAGCAGAGGCTCAATTGCACGGCAAAACATATCAAAATTCTTTTCGGCGGCTACGGGTTGGTTAAGAAAAGAAAAGTGGCGTCCCCCTCCTGTCCACGGCTGATAAGCAGGGTCAAACAGCTCACAGAATCCGAAAGGACCATAGTCGAGAGTGTATCCGCCCGCAGCGCAGTTATCACTGTTGAAGTTTCCTTGGCAGTATCCCACTCGTATCCAGTTGGCGATAAGTGATGTCAATCGTTCGCGAAAAGCCTTGGCAAGTGCGATGAGCTGGCTTTCAAATGGTTGCGAGCTGTCTACTTCGTTTGGATATTCTCTTTCTATCAAGTGCATAACAAGCTTTTGAAGCTCCTCTAGCGCAGAAGGATACTCGTTGCGTCTAGCACGCCTACCAAATAGCTCAAGTTGCCCCACGCGAATAAACGAAGGCGCTACTCGCGTAGATATAGCAACAAAATTTTGAACCATGACCTCTGGATCTTGAGAGTGTGAGCCCTCTAAATACCAAGGGCGATCTACGGTTTCCGACTGAGACATAAATAGACTAAGCGACCTAGACGTCGGTATGCCAAGTGCATGCATATGTTCTTGAACTAGGAACTCTCGCACACTTGAGCGCAGAACGGCTCTGCCATCTGCCCCCCGGCAGTAAGGAGTACGTCCGGCACCTTTTAGCTGCATTTCCCAGCGCTTTCCATTTAAAACAGCTTCAATCACTGAAATAGCCCGTCCATCGCCATAGCCGTTGCCGGTCTGAAACGGGCATTGCTGAGTGTATTCGGTTCCGTAAATAGACAGAGCATAGCCTGTAGACCAGCCATGGGGTTTTATCGCTGAAGGTAGGGCTGCCATGTCGCCGGAAAATAGCTGTTTAAATTCATCTGTGTAAGCGAGTTGCTCATCAAATCCAAGTTCGTCAAAAAAAGCAGGGCTGTGGGCAATGTATTTTGGATCTTTAATAGGGGTAGGGGTTACTGGAACATAATGCCCTGAGAATACTTGTCTTGGGGTGTGTTCGTCGCCGTTCTTATCCGCTTGCGGATCGGCAACTAAGGCGTTCATAAAGGAGTAATCAAGGTGTTCTGAAAGGTCGCCTATGGTTTGTACTCGCTGTTTTGCTGTGTTGTCTTGCTGTTTTAACATTTGCTCTGACATTGGCGCCTCATTAAAAACACTGAATTATGCTTACATTGTATGGTCTCTCACCTAAAAATAACACCTGTGCTTTTTTGGGGTTATCTGTTGCGCTCGCTCGCAGAAAGTATAGCTAATTCAAACATAGCCAATTCAATAGTCACTGATTCAACCACAAGTTCAAGACAATGTTTACTTTAATGCGGATAAAGAGCAATCTAGCGTTAAGCGTTGCGCGCTTCTTATTGCTAAATCACCAACCGTGATCGATGCCATTCGCAAGTAATCAATAATTCGTTGCGCGCTAAAAGGCTGGAATTTAAAAAGCTGGGATTGAAAAAAAAGCAATGACACAGAACAAAACTACAAAAATAGTCATACTCGGCGCTGGCAGCGTAGGATGTTATATCGGTGGATGTTTGCTAGCCGCCGGCGCAAACGTGAGTTTTATAGGTAGGCCCCGTTTACAGCAGGATATAGCGCAATATGGCCTTCATATAACCGATTGGGAAGAGCGAGACAGTAATGTAAGTAGCAGCGATATTCATTTCACAACAGATAACAATGCACTGACTGAAGCAGACTTTATTCTGCTTTGTGTGAAAAGTTTAGACACAAAAGCCGCAGCAAACGTCATAAATCAGTACGCTGCGTCACATTCTATCATTGTGAGCTTTCAAAATGGCGTGACTAACGGCGATGTACTGCAATCACTTTTACCTCACAGCGTAATGCGCGGAATGGTTCCCTTTAATATTTTTTATAGAGGGAAGGGGCACTTTCATTGCGGTACTGAAGGCCATTTAGCCATGGAGGATAAACACGGCATATGCCAGCCATTGTTAACTCTGTTCAGCAAAGCAGGGCTTCCTGTCACCGTACACGACGATTTGAAAAGCGTTCAGTACGGTAAGCTCATACTCAACTTAAATAATGCGGTCAATGCATTATCGGGCATTCCGTTAAAACAACAGTTGGCCAATAGAGATTACAGGAAAGTAGTCGCTGAAGTGCAAAAAGAAGCGCTTGCGGTTCTTAAGGCAGAAGGAGTAACACCTGCGCGCACCGGCAAGGTAATACCCTCTCTTATGCCTTATATTTTATCGCTTCCAGATAGTCTGTTTAAGCTGGTTGCCGCCTCTACATTAAAAATAGACCCACAAGCTCGCTCCTCTATGTATGAAGATCTCGAGTTAAACAGACCGACAGAAATCGACTTTCTCAACGGTGAAATCGCGCAAAAGGGCGAGAAGCACGGAATAGCGACCCCGGTAAACAGCCATATTGTGAAATTGATGAAACGTGCAGAGCAGAATGCGAAAGGCTCACCTCATTTATCTGCTTCGCAGATGATGCCCTAACTGCACAGTTAAAGCCGAAGCCAAAACCAAAGCTTAGCCCAAGTACGAGCTTAGCACTTCGATAAGCTTTACTCTTTCAATGGGTTTACTGATATGTGCATTCATACCCGCTTTCTTGCTTTCTTCTATATCGTGTTGCATTGCGTTAGCGGTTAACGCAATAATTGGCGTTTTTATATTACGCTCTCTGCGAATGATTCGTGAAGCCTCATATCCATCCATTTGCGGCATTTGAATATCCATCAAAATAAGATCGTAGGACGCATCAGATAGGGCTTCAAGCGCCTGTATTCCGTTCTCGACTCGTTCTATCACGGCATTGGTATTACTGAGTAACGACCTGATAACTTCTACATTAATATCGTTATCCTCGGCGAGCAAAATTCGACACTTTTTAAACTGGATATGCGCAGGCGCTGAAGCAGATGACGGTGATCGCTTTTCTTCTTTCTCATCGCCTACCGCTAACCTTAGTGTGAAAGAAAATGTTGCTCCGCTGCCTTTTTCACTCTCAACGTTAAGCGATGAGTTCATTAACGCCAGTAAGTTATTGCTAATATTGAGGCCAAGTCCCGTGCCACCATATTTTCTTGCGGTTGAACTCTCTGCCTGAGTGAAAGGCGAGAACAAGTGGTCTTGCTGAGATTGAGAAAGACCAATTCCCTCATCTTTCACCCAAACTTTTAACGTGCATATATTTCCTTCAATATGTTCAACACCTATTCCAATTTCGATGTTGCCCGCATCAGAAAACTTAATGGCGTTGCTTATTAAGTTTGCCAAAACCTGCTTTAGCCGTAATTCGTCAAAAACAAGGTATTTGGGCAAGGTCTTGTCGATATTAAAGCGCAGTGATAAACCTTTTAGCGATGCTTGCTCATAAAAAATATCAGCGAGATTGCTAACGCTTTTTTTGAGGTTATGGCTTTCTAACTCAAGCTCAAATTTTCCGGCTTCTATTTTTGCAAAATCGAGTAGGTCATTAATAAGCTGCAATAACATTTGTGAAGAGCTGACAATGCGACGAGTGAGCTTTTTATTCTCTCTATCTTGCATTTTATCAATAAGCACCTGACCGAAGCCGATAATTGCGTTTAGCGGTGTACGAATTTCGTGACTAATGTTTGAGATAAACTCTGTTTTGAGACGGCTGTGTAATTCAGCCTTTTCTTTGGCGTCTAAATAAAGTTTATTGGTTTTATGAGACTTGCGCAGCAGCAGTAAAATAATCACGATGGTGGAAAGAGTGAGCAGAACCAGCAGTACCAGAAGTTTAGAGTAAAGGCTCTGACTCTCTTGAGCAGCATTTTGGGCTTTAAACAGTTCGTTGAACGCCTCGTTTTCTTTTTCCAACTGCAGTGCTTTCTGCTTTTCTTGTTCTATTTGCTGCACTAAGTTTGCACTTTCTATCAGCTCTAAATCTTCATATTTTTTCGCTTTTATATATTCCTGGTGAAACTTCTCATACTGGGAAAAAGCAAGTTGATAGTCGCCTCTTGCAGCGGTTATTTGTGAGGCCGTTTGTTCTAATTGTGCTCGCCACGTCGTGCTCTCTCCCGGCCGACTGTTGTCGTACAAATCACGAGCCATGTTCAGCGCGGTTTCAGCTTTTTCCAGATCACCTCGCGACAAATGTGCTTCTGCTTTTAGCCTGTATATTTCACTGTCGTAAAACGATGATGTAAGCGGGTGGGCAAGAATTTCCTCAGAAAGCGTGAGGCTTCATCAAGTCGTTGAGCTCTAAAGTAGGTAGTTGCCATACCATATGTAGCAAGATATTCAGAATACTGAATGTCTATTTTTACATCATGGGTAATCGCATAATTGAAATACTCAAGCGCTTTCTCATATTGGCCAATATTTCTATACAAAATACCAATAGCATAAAGGCTGTCGCTCATAAGTACCCACTGCTGCGACTTTTCTGCGCCATTGAGCGACTTTTGATAGTAATCAAGTGCAATATCAAATGCGCTGATAGACTGATAGTAGTCGGCGACTATGGTGTCGTATAACGGCCGAAGCTGTTGCAGGTCGTTTTCTGTAAGCAGGAGGTTGAGCTCGCTGATAAGCTTTGCATTTGGAGCAAAAACCTGACCTTCACTATAAGTGAGAATAAGATAAGCAATGGCATAAGCTTTGACGTTAGCTGATGCGGCGGGGTGTGATATGACCTTGTCAAAGTAGCTATAGCTTTGTTGGTAATCTGCATTCAATCCATATATACGCGCAATGCCGGTGGACACGGTTAAGCCTTGTTGGCTGTCATTTTCAAGAGTTTGCAGAATAGCAAAAATACTGTCGTTAGGAGATTGGTGTAATTTGAGTAGATATTGAACGTAATAACTAGCAATTAAGCGTTTCGTATCGGTATCTATGCTTTTCTCGCTTAGCCAATCCTCCATTGATTCAATGGCCTCGCCAATGGGCATGGGAAGCTCATTATCTACGCGATTTACCAATTCGTTTAACTGAGAAACTTCGAAAGCCTGAGCGTGCCTATGAAAAGACAGCGCGCAAATAAGCACTAGAAAACAAAATGTGGTTATTCTCGTCAACTTCTTGAAGCCCATATTTAACAATGATTTTTGTAATGCGGAAATGCCGGTTACGAATTTGTATCGTACCGTAATTCGCATGTAAGTCTAACCCTTGTTTCTCAAATAAAATGAGATATATGCGCCAGAAAACAGAAGAATATGGTTGTAACTCTAAACCCGTAAATTTGTGGCCCTTAAAAATAAAGCTCCTAAAGAGGAGCTTTAACAATGTTATCAGCAGCTAGCGTATCGCTTACTCACTCTTTGATAATAAAATGCGCAACATTCTGCGAAGAGGCTCGGCAGCGCCCCACAGCAGCTGATCGCCAACTGTAAACGCAGAAATATATTCTGGCCCCATGTTTAGCTTACGAATTCGGCCCACAGGAATGGTCAGAGTGCCGGTGACTTTAGCCGGAGTAAGTTCTTGCATGGTGATATCCCTATCGTTAGGGATAACTTTCACCCATTCATTATGTGCGGCGAGAATGGCTTCTATTTCCTCTACAGGCAAATCCTTTTTAAGCTTAATTGTAATAGCTTGACTGTGACTGCGCATCGCGCCTACACGAACACATATTCCGTCAATTGGAATTTCCTTTTTCTGTGCAGAACTAACGCCTAATATTTTGTTTGCTTCAGCCTGTGCCTTCCATTCTTCGCGGCTTTGACCCGAAGGTAGCTGAGAATCTATATACGGAATAAGGCTGCCGGCAAGAGGGACGCCAAATTGTTCACTTGGGTAGTCTTCACTACGAATAAACTCAGCCACCTGATGGTCGATATCGAGGATAGCTTTTGCTGGGTCTTCAACGCTGGTTTTTACGTTGTCGAATATGGCGCCCATTTGCGAGATAAGCTCTCGCATGTGTTTAGCTCCAGAACCAGACGCCGCTTGATAGGTCATGGGAGAGGCCCATTCAACCAAGTCTTTTTCAAACAGTCCGCCTAAAGCTAGCAGCATAAGTGATACGGTGCAGTTACCGCCCACAAACGTACGCACTCCTTTCTCGATGCCAGTAGATATTTCGCTGTTGTTAACAGGATCTAGCACAATAATGGCGTCATCGTTCATTCGAAGTGTTGACGCAGCATCTATCCAATAGCCGTTCCATCCAGTGGCTCGCAAGTCTTCATAAACTGCTTTGGTGTAATCACCGCCTTGACAGGTAATGATAATATCTTGCTGCGATAGTGCGTCTATATCGTATGCGTCTTCTAAAACACCGGTGTCGCCATTGTCGGTTTTATTGGCAAAGTTCGGTGCGGCGCTACCTTTTTGAGAAGTGGTAAAAAATGTGGGCTCAATATGCGCAAAATCGTCTTCTTCTTGCATGCGCTGCATTAGTACTGAGCCAACCATACCGCGCCAGCCCACTAAACCTACTTTTTGTTGTGCCATTGAATCGAGAACCCTTGTTTCTAAAATTGATAAGTACTGGCTTACACCGGCTTCGTGCCGCTATAAAGCCTGTGAGGTGATTAGATAACCTAAACCACGTATACCTGTCGTTTTTATTTTTATGCCCGCAGTCTAAGGGTTATTTTCCCATCTTGCTAGCAGGTTTTTATAGATTGCAGCAGGGCTTGAGAAATCGATTGCTAAGTGGCAGTTAAACTTGCTTTTGTCAGGAACACTTTTTATGCTCAAAATGAATTTTGATTCCTTATAAAAAAAGAATACAGCGAGAATCTACCCAATGAGTGTTGCTAATATTATGTCTAAACGCGTGGTGAGCGTTTACATGGACGACAGTCTACAGTCGTTGCGAGAACTATTTACTGCCACGGGGTTTCACCACTTAGTTGTGGTTCATGAGCACAAGCTGCAGGGCATTATATCTGACAGAGACTTGTTAAAAGCGGTGAGTCCCTTTGTAGATACCATCAGCGAGCGTATGCTAGACAGGGCAACGCTAGATAAACGTGCCCATCAAATCATGACTCGTGATGTTATAACCATGAGTCCCTACGACTCTATTTTTACTGCCATTGAGCTATTCAATAACAACAAAATATCATGCATTCCCATTGTCGATGACAAGTCGCACCCGGTGGGCATGGTGTCTTGGCGAGATGTAATGCGCTTCATGCAACAACGAGTTGAGTCGAAGC
Organism: Alteromonas sp. MB-3u-76; assembly: GCF_002831605.1. Lineage (NCBI taxonomy): Bacteria > Pseudomonadati > Pseudomonadota > Gammaproteobacteria > Alteromonadales > Alteromonadaceae > Alteromonas > Alteromonas sp. MB-3u-76. The sequence goes on from NZ_CP025115.1 coordinate 1,395,320, forward strand.
GCTAGGGAGTGTAGGTTATTGCTGCAAAAAAAAGTTAGCACAGTGGTGCTAACTTTCTCTATCGGCTAGCAGCCGCTACTGTTTGCGGTAGCTAACTTTAAATAGCAAGCTGTATAGAACAGGCACGGCAATCAGGGTTAAAACAGTGGCGAAGGAAAGACCGCCCATAATCGTCACTGCCATATCTGCAAAGAAGGGGTCGAAAAGCAGAGGCGCCATACCCAGTATGGTAGTCACTGCCGCAAGCGCAACAGGTCGAACACGACTTAGCGTGGCTTCTACAATCGCTTTTCTAATCGCCAGCCCTTCCTCAATTTGAAGATCAATTTCCTCAATTAATACAATAGCATTCTTTATTAACATGCCGAACAAACTAAGGAATCCTAGTAAAGACATAAAACCAAATGGCATGCCGGTGGCAAGTAGACCGGATACCACACCCACTACTGCCATAGGAACCACAAGCCAAATGATCAGAGGTTGTCTGGCGCGGCCAAATAGCAACACTGATATGATAAACATCACTAAAAAGCCTGCTGGTAACCCTGCTCCCAGCGCTTTTTGGGCATCTCGAGAGCTTTCAAATTCTCCGCCCCATTCAAGGTGATAGCCCGGCGGTAACTCGATAGACTCGACAACCGGTCGTATTCTCTCGAACGCCTTTGCAGCAGTCTCGTTAGGACCAGGTTCACCCTCTACCGTAATGGTGCGCAAGCGGTTCCTTCTATGAATTCGCATTTCTTCGGTAACAAGCTCCAGCCCTTTAGACACCTGCGTGAAGGGAACATACTGGCGCTGCTGTGAAGACCAAACCTGTGATTCTCGAATAGACTGTAGTTCGGTGTCTTCGGCTTTGCCCATTTTAGCCATAATGCTATACGCATAGTCGCCGTCTTGGACCGTACCTAACTGCACGCCACTGCTGGCATATTGCACAGTTTGGCTAAAGTCAGAGTGGGATACACCAGCAATGCCTGCATTATAATTGTCATACTGAGTATTAATGGCAAACCCTTTCTCGCGCCAGTTATGACGCACATCGATAATTTGCTCATCTTCTGCAAATAGGCGCTTAGCCTGCTCAGCTATTTCTCGAAGAACCTCAGTATCAGGGCCAGAAAATCTCGCTTCAAGTTTGGCGCCAGACCCCGGGCCAAACTGCATGCGCTCCATGTAAAAGCTGGCATCGAAGTCTAAGTCGGTTAGCTTATCTGATAGCGCTTTTTGAATAGAAGGAATACTATCCAATGTTTTTGCCCTAACCATAAAGAAGGCATAATTTTCGTTTGCACTTTTCGGGGCGTAGGTAAGAGTAAACCTGTCAGCACCCTGACCAACAAAGGTGGTAACAGCCGTTACATTTTCCATTTCAAGAATGCGTTTCTCGGCTTGTTTGGCGATGACTTCGGTGGCTCGAATGTCACGGTCTTGCGGGCCCCAATAGTGAACAAAGAAGAGTGGAGCATTGGAAGGAGGAAAGAATCCTTGTTTCACCATACCAAAACTGCCATATGCCACAACGGTAATAACTACTAAGGCGGCAATGGTAACCCAACGAAATTTGAGTGCTTTTACGAGTGCACCTTTAAAATAGGTGAGCATGGTTGAGGGTTTTTCATCACCACCTGACGACATACCTTTTCTATAAAAGTAGGCTCCCAATACAGGCACAAGGGTTACCGCTAATACCCAGCTTATAAGCAGTGACACAAGCACAACAGCAAATAGTGAATATAAAAATTCGCCTGTGGCGTCGTTAGATAACCCAATACCTGAAAACGCTGCAATACCAATAATGGTGGCTCCCAGCAACGGCCATTGTGTGCGCTTAACAATGAAGCTTGCTGCGCTTTTTGCAGTTGTACCCGTGGCCATTCGCAGCATCATACCTTCTGCAACCACAATGGCATTATCTACCAACATGCCCATAGCAATAACCATGGCTCCTAGGGATATACGCTGAAGCTGAATACCCATTAACCACATTATCAAAATGGTACCTAGTACGGTCACAAGCAAAACAGTGCCCACAACGACACCAGAGCGCCAGCCCATAAATAGGCACAAAGTGAGGGTCACCACAGCTACTGACATCACTAAGTTGTTAATAAACCCATCTACCGACTCATCAACAACCGAGGCTTGATCGTAAATCGGTGTCAGTGTAATACCCACAGGCAATTGTTTCAGCAATTCGTCTACTTTGGCGTTTACTTTCGCACCTACATCCACAATATTGACATCTTCAAGAGCTGATACGCTGAGCGTTAATGCTTCTTCTCCGTTATAGCGCACTAACACAGACTGAATGTCTGCTGGCTCAAGTTTTAGCGTTGCAATGTCCGCTACCCGTAAAGAGCGATTGGTACCAGGAATAACCACTGATAAATTAGAAATATCTTCTAGTTTATCGGGAGCGCGCTCAACAATAATTCTGACATTCTTTTCGTCTACTTTTACGCGACCACCATTAAATGGGCGAAGATTGTCTTGAAATAAAGAGGCTAAATCGGGGAATGATATGCCCAAACCGGCCAGTTGATAGGGGTCGATGTAAGCCACTATTTGCTCTTTTTGTACACCGGTTACATCCACTTTTGCTACCCCTTCGGTAGTCAGCAAGTCGCGACGTATAATACGAGCAAACTCACGTAACTCACGAGTGTCAAAATCGGGTGCACTTAAGGCGTAGTAAAGACCATATACATCACCAAAATCGTCGTAAACAATAGGGTCTTGCGTACCGGTAGGAAGCGAACTTGCGGTGTCGCGAATACGTTTTCTCAGCTCGTCCCAAATTTGAGGAAGTACTTTACTATCGTAAGTACTTTTTACTTCAACCGTGACTTCTGACAAGCCGGGAGATGATACCGAGCTTACCTTTTTAAGTTGAGGCATTTGTTGAATAGCAATTTCAAGTCGCTCGGTAACTTCGCGCTCTACTTTTTCTGCACCCGCGCCAGGGTAAGCGGTATATACCTTTACTTGTTTAATGGTGAAAGCAGGGTCTTCTAAACGTCCTATTTTCGACATCGCCAGAATACCGCCTAACAGCAGTATTACTACCATAAGCCATACATTAACCGGCTTATCTATTGAGAAGCGCGCTATATCCATGAATTACTTTTCTCCTTTATATGGGAGGACTTTCATGTCGGGCGTCATTTTTGTGGCTCCCGCCGATACTACGCGCTGCCCAAGACGAATATCGCCTTCAACAATAGCAAGTTCATTTTCGATGTGTTTAACGCTGATTGACTGTTTGTTAACGCGGCTGTTGTTCTCGTCAAAGATCCATATAGCAAACCCATTATCCTTATCTCCCACTAACGATTTCACCGGCACGACAAGTCCTTCAGGGTACATAGAGCCTTGTAGGCTTACTTTTACAATAGCGCGAGCGCCAGGGGTAAGGGGTAACTCTTCACGGGGCTCCATGGCAAACACGACTTCGTAAGTTTGCGATACCGGATCGGGCTGGGTTGAATGTTCGACGTAAGTTACTGGATACCACTGGCTTCTATTGGTGGCAAGGGTAGCACTTGCCTGCTTTATACCACGGCCTAAATTAGCGGTGAGCAGCCGTTCAGGTACATTGATATTAAAATAGATTTTTGACATATCCTGAAGTCGAGCAATGGGCGTACCCGCAGCAACAAAACTATTATTTTCAACGAGTCGTTGAGATAGTTTGGCATCAAAAGGGGCATAAAGCTGGGTGTAGCTCAAATCTTGTTCCGCATTTTTTAAATCAAGCACAGCAAGTTCGTATGACGTTTTTGCCGAATCAAGGGAGCTTTGAGCAACAAGATTTTGTGTGAACATTTTCTCGATGCGGCTAAGTTCACGCTTAGACTGTTCTAGCCGTGTTCTCGACTGCTCTACGCGGCGCTCAAAAGGCTCTCTATCGATAGTGGCTAAGAGTTTGCCCTTCTCAATATCACTTCCCGTTACAAGGTCGGTTTGAATCAGGCGACCAGACACTTCAAAGCTTAGATCTACCGTTTTAACCGCTGATACTACCGCAGGAAAGGTAAATTCATCAAAATTTGGTATATTGCTAATCGTTGCCAGCTTTACATAGCGCGGGGTGGCGGGTTCTGACGACTCAGTCTTTTCCGATGTGCATGCAGCAACGGTTAAAAAGGTGATCGCAGTAACGATAAAAGTACGAGAGATTCGCATCATGGACATAATGTTTTGTAATCCATATCAAAGTAAATAAAAAGAGAATAGAAGAAACGGAATTAGCCGAATGGAGCTTCTTCTTAAAGTAAACTGTTGAGTGCATTTTAGTGTGCTTCATTTGAAAAGTAAACTGTTCAGTGTAATATGTGCCTTAGCATTCATTAAGACTTTATTAAATGACAGACATTACGCGCAGACGAAGCGATAAAAAGCGAGAAGCTATCATTCAGGCCGCCACCCAAGCGTTTCAGGAGTTTGGGGTGAATGGTACAAGTATGGATAAATTGGCCGAATTGGCAAATGTATCGAAGCGGACCGTTTATAATCATTTCTCAACCAAAGAAGATTTGGTGATGCACTTAATCAAAGAGCAATGGCAGAGTGCATTAGTTGATATTAATACAGAATATAAAAGCGACTCGCCTTTAAATGAGCAGTTAGAGGATTTAGTATTTCAAGAGGTATCGTTTATGTGCAGCGACAGCCACCTTGAACTAGCCCGTGTTGCCATTGGTCACTTCTTTTACAAGCCCGAAAAGCTAAAAGACGAAGTTACACAGTTAAAAGCGCAGGAATCTTCGCTGCACCGCTGGCTCAAAAAAGCTGAAGCAGACAATAGGCTAACATTTGAAGATATAGGGCAGGTGGTTAATGAAATAGACAGCCTCATTAAGGGGCAGTCTTTTTGGCCTCAACTATTTAAGATAGAAGACAACCTAAGCGACGATGATAAGTGGCGAATTACGAGAAATATTGTCGCCATGGTGTTAAGTCGATATGAATACTAGAAAGCGAAGCACTGCATGATTAGCAAGCAGCTTCGCTTTCAAAAGCCTTCCCGAATCTGATCTCTAGCAGGATGGTACTACAGTGTTATTGTCCGTTTTTTGCAAAGTTTATCAGAGTTTCTCCATCCATTCGGTATCCAAGCCATTCGCTTTTCGCTTTCGCGCCTAGCGACTCATAGAAGTCGATAGCCGGCTTGTTCCAGTCAAGCACACTCCATTCAAATCTTCCGCAATTGTTATCAACGGCGATACCGGCAAGATGCTGCAATAGCGCCTTTCCTGCGCCTAAACCGCGAGATTGTGGAGAAACATAAAGGTCTTCTAAATAGAGTCCATTACGCCCTTGCCATGTTGAATAGTTAAAAAAGTAAACTGCAAAGCCTATGGGCACACCCTCATTTTCGCATATGATGCAATGAGCCGTGGCTCCCTCACCGAATAAAGTGTTGTGTAGGTCAGCTTCCGATGCTTCTACTTCATGTTCTGCTTTTTCATAAATTGCAAGTTCCAGAATAAACTGACGAATTTGCTGAATATCATCTGGGGTGGATTGGCGGATTGATAGGGTATTACTCATCGGTATTCCTTATTTGCTTTTATCGACCACGGCTATCAAGTGCCGGCTTATGGTCATTGATTGACGCGCTCTCACCGCCTGTTGTGCTTTTTACCAACTTACTCTTAATCCATGTAAATGGCTTTCTCAAATCAAGCAAAATCAAATACAAGCAGGGCACTAAAATAAGTGTTACCAGAGTAGCATAAAGCACAGCAAAACCCAGTGCAGCAGCCATTGGCACTACAAATGCTGCCTGCAGACTGGTTTCAAACATTATAGGTAGCACGCCAACAAAAGTAGTAATTGAGGTGAGCGTTATTGCTCTAAATCTAGCCGTGCCTGCCTCAACAACCGCTTCTTTTACACTGAAGCCCTGACTTCGGCGTTGATTAACAAAATCGGTCATTACCAAAGAATCATTTATCACTACACCAGCTGCCGCAATAAGGCCAAATGTAGACATCATAGAGAGATCTAAACCAAGCAAAAAATGTCCCCAAATAGCGCCGGTTAAGCTAAACGGAATGACCGACATGATAATGAGAGGCTGACCATAACTTTTCAGCGGTACTGCAAGTAAAATGTACACCATCACCATGGCCGCCAAGAAAAACAGCAGCTGCTCACTTTGTTGTGCCTGCTGTTCTTCAATATCGCCACCAAGTTCTGTCATTACAGTCGGAAATTCTTTCTGAAGTTGAGGGAGAAGAGTGTCTTTGATGTCTTCTACCACTTCGTTAGGCTCAACCGTTTCTTCGTCTATATTGCCCCAAACGTAAACGCTTCTGTATCCTCCTTCACGCCGTATGTAGCTAATGCCTGGCTTTTCTTCCAGGTACACGACATCGCCGAGCATCACTTCTTCACCGGTCGGGGTTTTAATGAGCGTGTATTTCAAGTCGGCAAAACGCTCGCGGGTAAGCTCCGGGTAGCGCACCATAACGCGCACTTCTTCGCCATTTCGAATAACACGCTGGGCTTCACCACCATAAAATCCAGCGCCAACCTGAGAGGCTATGTCTGAGAGTGTTAATCCCAAATCGTAAGCTACCGGCAGTAATGTCATCTGCACTTCTTTACTTGGAGGGTCGATAGTGGAGCTAACGTCAAACAGTCCATCCTGTTGTTGTAGCATTTCAATAAATTTTAATCCTGCCGCGTTTAAGGTATCTATATCTGAACCATAAAGAAGATACCCAAATTCGCCATCGTCACCGCCACCGTTTACATCATCAACAACGGTAAAAGATTTCATTCCAGTAATTTCTGGTATGGCTTCACGCCAGCGCCGCGCCAATTCAAATGTATCGATGGGGCGCTTTTCTTCTTCCACTAGGGGAGCAAGAATTTGTGCTTCAGTGCGTGTATTGTTAAATGCCAGCCTGTCTCTAACCATGCCTGAGCCAAATTCATCAATTATTTGCTGCTCAACATCAAGTATGGTGTTTTCTACGATTTTGAGCGCATCAATGGTCGCTTGGTCTGAAACATTCTCATTCATTTCTATTCTTACGCTTGGAAAATCGTGAGGTACTTTGGGGTTTGGCACCATGCGAACATAATTCGCACTTATCAGGCCCCAGCTCAACATAAGCATGGCAATGAAAAGCATAAACACTACCCAACGAATTTTAATGGCTGCCTCGACCGTTCTTTTGTAAGGTCCATTTATAAAGCTTTGGAAGCGTTTATTGAACTTAGAACGCCAGCTATCGGGTTTTACTGGAGAAAACGAGGTGTGTGCTAAATGAGCAGGTAAGATGAGCTTAGATTCAACTAAGCTAAACACTAAGCATAAAATAACAACAACAGCGATGTTGTAGAAAAAAGCGCCTTCCGGGCCGCTACTTAATGTGAAGGGTGCAAAAACCGCAATGGTTGTTAGTACACCAAACGTTGCCGGAGTGGCAACGCGCTTGGCACCACGGATCACGTTATCTACTCCGCCGCCTTTGCTTTCTATTTCTGTGTAAGCACTTTCACCGATAACTATGGCGTCGTCCACCACTATCCCAAGCACCATAATAAATGCGAACAACGAGAGAATATTGATACTTATGCCAAATACCGGCATGAGCATTACCGCACCAAGAAAACACACTGGCAAGCCGAGCATCACCCATATGGCTAACCTAAATCGCAAAAAGAGAGTTAGCATAAAGGCTACTAACACTGAACCTTGCAGAAGATTAGACAACATCATATCAAGGCGAGCGTTAAGATAGTAAGTTAAGTCTACCAACACTTCTAATTGCACATCTTGTGTAAAAGATTTATTTTTTTGCTCTATATAGGCTTTAACTGTCTCGGCAACGGGAATGGTGTCTTGTGTTTTGGTGGCTTTAACGGCCATTGCAATAGCATTCATACCGTTATACTTAAAGTATCTTTCACCCTCTACAAAACCATCGTTTATGAAGGCGACATCTCCTAAAGTTACTTTGGCGCCGCCCTGACCAATTTTAACAGGGATATTGGCAAATTCTTCGCCGCTGTAAAATTGGTTTTCCACTCGCACAGAAACAAGCCCGGCGTTGGTGCGTATTTGACCTGCTGAAATGTTTGCAGAATAATTATTGATTGAACGGGTGACATCAGCAATAGATAGACCGTACTTTCGTAGCGTATCGGGCTTTATTTCTATCGCAATCTCATCATTGGGAGCAGACATCTGAACCAGTGATACTGTGCCTAGCTGCAAGAGTTCGTCTTCTACTTCCTTCGCTATTTGCTTTAGCTCAGAAAGTGGTAAGTTACCCACCAGCGGCATCTCTATCACGTCTTGTTGAAATTCTACTTGCGAGACATTGACTGGTTCCATACCGGCGGGAAATGTTGCTATGCCGTCTATTCGAAGTTTTACCTTATCAAGCACATCAGTGAGTTCTGCATTTGTGTCTATTTCTAAACTTACAGTACCATTTCCTCTAAATGCTCGGGACACAGTGCGCTTTATTTCAGTTATGTCTTTTATCGCCTCCTCAATTTTTATGAAAATACTTTCTTCTATTTCTTGAGGAGAAGCACCGGGGTAATTGGCAGTAACCGTGATATAGTTAATTTCAATATTGGGAAACATTTGACGTTGTATAGTGGCAAAACTGGCAATACCCATAACGATGATAAACACCATCAGTAAGTTAGCCGCCACTGAGTTACGCGCAAACCAGGCAATAATGCCGTGTTTTGTATCGTTATGCGTATCCATGAAAACCCCTAAATTAGTTTGCTTTCGCTGTCACTGCATTAGCAGTATTTTCAATCACTCTTACTGCCATACCGTTTTGCGGGTATTCAGGTAAACTCATCACAACTTTCTGAGGGTTAAAGTCGCCTTGAATAAGAAAGTCGCCACTGTCTTCACGCACCACTTTAACTTTGTGAGAGTGTAGGGTGTTGTCTGCATCTAACGTCCACACTTTCTGTTCAGTAACCAACTCCTGTGGTATGCGGAACACGTCTTCCAATACCTTACCTTCAAAACTTACTGATACGTAAGAACCAAACTTAAGGACAGGTTTGTTTGAATTGATACTATAGGGGTCGTTAACTCGCGCAACAAAGTAAGACATGCGCGTATTATTATCTACAATGCCTGTATCGCGATGAATCACACCTTTTACAGATATGCCTTGCCCGTTTTGATTTGAAATCGTGTTGTCAGAAACCGTCACTTCACTGCCTACCGTTTTCGCCTCCAGAAATCGACTATCAAAGCCAGCAACAGGAAAGGTGATTTCAGCAGATTCGATATTGTTAAGTACTGCAACCGGTGAGCCTTGTGTCACATAGTCACCGGTGCTTATGCTGCGAGATACAACCAGCGCGTCGTAGGGCGCTTTCACCTTACAGTTTTCAAGATCGCGTTTGGCTATCTTCAATTGTGCTTCTGCAGATTTTAAGTTTGCCTCTGCACTCATCACTTGTGGCTTACGCAAATAAAGCTCTGAAACCTGAGAGTTAGGCATAGTTTTCGCCTCTCTCGCGGCTACGTCCGCCTGGGCTTTTTCTTGAATAAGTTGTGCTTTAGCACTCGCGACATTTGCCTGAGCAGAGAGAAACGCCGCTTCATAGGTGTCGGCTTCAACGGTAAATAGCACTTCCCCTTTGCGCACCAGACCGCCACTGACTAACTTTGGATTCCACATTTGAACTTCACCCGACACTTGCGCAGCAAGGTTTGTGGTTTCTAGGGGCATAACTTCGCCATAAGAGCTAAGCTGCACGCGAACGTCTTCGGGGGTCAAAGAATCAATTGTTACGGTGGGGCGGGTATCTATTTTTTCCGTAGGCGTTTTGTCAGAAGCTGACGCTTCAATACCTTTCATACCGGCGTATCCTAGGACAAGAACTACCGCGGGTAATACAACTTTCGACCACTTCATTTTACTACCTAAACTTACTGCTAATTCTGGTTATAGTTTAACGTTTATCTGACGTTTTTTGTCAAAGAAATTGTAACGAAAAGTGAGTCGAATAACGTCGAGAGAGCGAAACTGGCTATTCACAATCTTAGCCGATACAGACTTTATTGCGACCGCTTTCCTTGGCGCGGTACAATTCCATATCTGCATGACGTATAGCGTCTGCAAGGGGGAGTGCACAGGAAACTTCACACACGCCAAAACTGCTGGTTATGTGAATGTCGCTGTCGCCGATTGCGACTGCTGAGTAGCTTAGTGCCTCACGCAGCTCCTCCAGCACGTTTACAGCCTCTGAGGAGGTGGTTTCTGGGAATATAAACATAAACTCTTCACCGCCCCAGCGTGCAAGAATGTCTTGCTTTCGCAACCGTGAGCTGAAAATTTCTGATATTTTTACCAGTACGTCATCACCCGCTTCGTGGCCGTAAGTATCATTGATGCTTTTAAATCTATCTATATCAGCAATGGCAATTGAGAATACCTTTTTGCTGCGCTGAATCCGTGCATACTCTTTTTCTAGCGTGACCTGACAACCGCGGCGATTCATTAACTTGGTCAAATGATCGTGATTGGCTTGCTGCTCAAATTGTTCAGAGAGGTCTAGCGCTGTCTCATAACTTTTTTGTCTGCTGTACTCATAAAACGCAGAGAGGAAGGTAACGGTAAGAAATGAATATAGCAGCCGAGATTTAAATGCGTATGTGTAAGACGTTAAAAGCAGCGATTCGTCGAAAACAAAAAAAAGCAGGGTGCAGGCAATGGTAAATACCAATAAAGCGAGTAGTCCCCGAACGAAACCAGCAAAAAACATGGTGACCGGAGGCACTAAATAAATCCACAGCGGGCCCGTATTATCTTTTCCTCCAGTAATAAGCAAAAGAAACACTAACACCATTAAGCACGTTATTAGCAACGTCATGGAAACTGTTCGTGAGCGAGGCGTACCAAAATGAATTTGTATTCGTTGAGATAGCGCAAAAGTAATGCTTGCGGTAAGTAGAATAATAGCTAGTGGAAATTCTTGCCCGATGAGTGCGCGTATGCCTAAAAAGAAAGTGATCGAGACGCCAACAGCAGAAAATAAGTTCACCACCATAATACGACGATTGGTTTCGTCTTTGTAGTGTCGACTCACACCACTCATCACATACTGTTTTAGAAAACTCATCATAAAGATTAGGCTGAAGGTGCTCTGGTGTTGTGTGTACTATCAGCAACTTTACTGGCTAACTCCACTAAAGCGTGCCGCATGGCTGTTATGCTGGCGGAAAAACCGTCGTTCTCTAATTCGGTCTCTATAAGAAACGACTCCCTATGGACATTTGAATGCATGTCAGTAATGACAAAGTCACCTTTCAGCACAACATTGCCTTTGTATGTGCTTATAAAATCTGAAACGTAAAGGTTTAGCGTAGACAAATTCCCTTCTAGCGGATTTTTTGCCGATGTCAGGCTTATGTTTTTTAGGGCGAGATGGTCGCTAAGCGATTTTCTCAAACCTTCTTCAACAGGCTCGGCCCATAAATGGGTGGCAGAGATGTGCAAGTTAGTATCGCTAACTTGATAGACTAGCCCGCGATGTTTTAAATAGTCGGGAAGCGTAACCTTGTTGAAAACAAGATTGGTGTTATTAGTATCTGAGTACGCAGTTGTGTTTTGGGCTTTAGAGGGAACTGCCGAGTGCAATAAATAGTAAGACAAAGACGGATTAGAACCTGCACACCCGCTGATAAATAAAACTAAAATTGTTGCCAGTGCAAACCTGATGTTTCCTTTTTTCGAAAAAAAACCAGTGTTCATTGCCATTTTTATTTTCCCTAAACTCTTTTGTCTTTTAATGACAAGAGTATTAACTACGTTTATTAAATGAACGTCAACTTTTCTCAATTTCTGATAGGCATGCTCTCTCATTTTACTTCTGAGATATCACGCATGTTTCCATTGCCTTTCTCTGGCCTTATACGTTCAGAATAAATGAATTCTACGCTTATTTCTCTACTGCTTTAGGCTGAATATCTTCATTGACCTCACGAGAAAAAATAAGGCTATTGGGCGACTGATTTAGCTTAAGCAATAATGGTTGAATTGTGCGCATAGTGTCTTGAAGCGCATCCACCGTTTCTTTTATTTCTGACTTGTCGAAGCCACCTTCACTGTAATTTTTCAATAAGCTATCTAAACTTATCAGGACTTGATTCAAATTACTATTTAGCGCTTTCGCATCAATGTCCTCAATAAGAAGGTCAAAGTCACTGCTTGCGGTCTCTACTGATTCAGCGGCTAGCTTCATGTCTTCTACCGCTAATTGAACGTTTTCTACCATTTCCTTAAGCGGTAATTGATTAATTTTATCCAGTATGGCATCGGCCTTTTGAGTCAGCTGTGTGAACTCATTGCTCACGGTAGGAATAACCTCGTACCCATTGATCACCCTAATTATACTGCTCTCGGAGGCATCGGGAACGTGTTGAAGATCGACATACAGCCCGCCGGTAAGCACGTTGCCCATTCTTAAGGTTGCGCGTAAATCGCGCTCCAACCAATTGCGCAGCGTTTGTTTTATCGCCCGTAAACCTTCTTCAGTATCTGGCTGTCGAGCTTTGCCAGGATAAATATTGATAAGGACAGTGATAGGGTAGTCTTGTTCTAAAATGTTCCCTTCCACTGCAGGGAGGGAATTAATACCTGTCACGTTACCTATTTCTATACCGCGGTATTCAACCGGCGCACCAACGGTGAGTCCTCTCACACTTTCATCAATGAGTAATAAGTATTCGGCTGCCACTTTGTAGCGGGCGTCTGAGGCTGCGCTGCCGTCTTCAAAAATGGTAAAAAACGCATTTTCTACCACCCGTTCGCCTTTAGGTACACCCTCGGGAATACCAAAAGTTATACCGTTAGCTAAAAGTGTTTCGAGACTGCCTGTTTCAACACTTACGCCACTAGATTCAAGCTGTAGTTTAATACCACTGACATCCCAAAAGCGTGTATTTACAGTGATAAGTTTGTGATAGGGAGCTTCAATAAAAGCATCATAATAGACCACGCGCTCTTCAATATTGAACGTAGCATCTTCAAACTCACCGACTTTGAAGCCTTTGTAAATAATCGGGTCGCCAGGTTTGTAGGCAAACTCATCATCGCTTCTTAACATCACGTGAAGCCCTGGTGTTCCCGGCGGGGTAACAGGAGGGCGGGAAAGCGCGTTAAAATGAAACTGTTCTTTTCCATTGTCCTCTGCAGACATGGCAATATAGCTGCCCGAAATGAGAGTGCTGAGGCCAGAGACTTCTGAAAAACTGATTCGCGGAGCAACCACCCAAAATTCAGCATTTTCATTGAGTAGGTGCGATGCACTGGCGTCGATGCGAGCCGTCACTAGCACTCCGTCAAGATCGGGTTTTAGGGAGATTTTCTTTACCTGACCTATTTCTAAATCTCGTACTTTAATAGGGGTTTTATTTATCTCTATACCTGTTGCCGAGTGCAGCTCTATGGTGATGAGTGGGCCTTGGTTTTTCCACTGGTAATAAACCATCCAGCCGCCAATTAACACCACAATAATGGGAATTAACCAAATTCGGGAGACGGATGATGTTGGTTTTACCTCTGCCTCGTTAATGTTCGCATCGTTTGTGGTCATGGTAATTGCTTCCACTGCTGCCATATAAGCCGTGAGTCAAATGTCATTGCAGCTATCATTGTAATAAAAACAACGGCACAAAAGGCGAGAGCCGCTTGGCCGGGATAAATTGATAATGTATTTCCCATCTGTATCAGCGATACCAGCACTGCAACCACAAAAACGTCAATCATAGACCAGCGGCCAATAGCTTCTGTCAGTCGGTAGTAGCGAGTGCGCAGTTTTTGTGAGCCTGTTCGCTGTCGTTGAACGGAATAATTTAGCCATCCCAATATTAATATCTTCGCCACGGGGACAACAACGCTGGCAAAAAGAATAATAAGCGCCACCGGATAAGACCCAGACTCCCACAGTGACAGCACACCACCAATAATGGTGTTTGGCGTTTCTTGGCCAAAGAGTTCAGTATACATAATTGGTAAAAAATTAGCAGGAATATACAAAACACATGATGTTAAAAGTAAAGCCCAGGTTCTTTGGATACTGGCGCTAGCTTGAGATGCACTCAGTGGTTTGGGCGAGGGTGGCGTACCTTGCTTTAACCACATAGCATAACGAGTGGGATCAAACTGCATAATAGCTAACGTGGTGAAGGCACTAAACCCAATAAACGCATAGAAAGATAAACCTATTGTTACATCAGCGAGTTCGTTAATTTTAATAAGACTCACTAATGTACCAATTAGAAAAATTTCAGCCATACTCCAGGGGAGTAACCCCTTAACGACTGAAAAAAGACGGTGAAGGTAGAAGGAACGTCGTTGCTGTAATTGTGCAATTGACAGCCATACCAGGCCAACAAGTACTAAGCCCGGCAGCATAACAGTGGCAAGGCCCGTAATAATAGCAAGTGATAGATAGTCGTTTTCAATCAGTACGGTTATCCCGGATGGTAGGTCAATGCTGTGCTTTTGCCCACTAGCCCTAAACGTTAAAAAGTTAAAAGGAAGGGATAATAATAAAAACACTAACGCACTGAACGCATAAGCGATTAGCTTTTCAGTGGCATTATTCTTGAAGGTAATCAGGGTATGTCCGCATTTAGGACAGGCCGCCCTTTGACGGTGAGCAAGTGTGGGTATACTCACGCTAGTGTGGCATTGGTCGCACACTATTGTTAATTGCTCGGCTTTTTCCATACTAGTCGCTAACGACACCCGTTGTGTGTAATATCAATAATATAAAGCATTGATTTTTAGTGTCTACCAAATAGCGTTTTCTTTCCATGTCTTTAGCCAAATCTGCGTTTTATACTTAATAAATAGCGATATACCTGATGCAAAAACTACGAGCGTTTCAACAATTCCTCACTACCGGTCGCAAGCGTAGCTATCGAATTTTTACTCAACAAAGCGTTCAGTTTGTTCGCTTATGGCGCACATTAACTTTTGCTCAACGTTGCTATTTTATCGCTTCTCTAATGATGGTTGCCTGGTTGTATCACGACATAGAAAGCACGATATTTGAACTTCTTATGTTTGGCCTTGTACTTTCAGCTTTAGTAAAAGAGATATGGCCTCGTTTTATGAGATTATGACATGCACCAGATTATCTGTTACCGAGCTATCTGTTTGTATTTACCACAGACTTCATTCGCTATGTTTGGACATTTGCCCTACCTACGAGGTGATAGCGTGTCAGTTGGTTGATTCAGGCACTCATCAATTAAAAAAAGCGCAGCATCAGGGCGATGAGCATGCCCGTGATAATAAGCTGAACTAGGCAAAAACCCATAATATCTTTTGCTTTTAAGCCAGCGATGGCCAGAACAGGAAGGGCCCAGAAAGGCTGTATTAGGTTTGTCCACGCATCTCCCCAAGCCACCGCCATGGCTACTCTCGATATATCTGCACCCAATTCGGCTGCGGCAGGCAGCACAACTGGGGCCTGTACAGCCCATTGTCCACCTCCTGAGGGCACAAACATATTAACAATACCTGCGCTAATAAAGCTCAGCACGGGCAACGATTCCACAGAAGCGAAACTGATTAACCACTGAGACATGCTTTCGGCAAGACCGGATTGAACCATAACTGCCATGATCCCTGCGTAAAATGGGAATTGAATAATGATACCACTTCCGCCCTTTACGGCTTGCTGTAAGCTGAGCAGCAACCGGCGGGGGGAGCCGTGCAGTACAATTGCTAAAAACAAAAAAATGGCGTTTACGATATTAAGGTTTAGCCCACCGCCATGGGCAAAATAATTAATGAGATACACTAACCCCATGACGCCAATCAAAGTGCCTAATATTTTGCTGTTCTCGAGTTTATCTGCGGGTCTTTCTGTGTCTTGCTCATCCGGCTGGGCATCGATGAGTTTTTCGGGGCTCACAAAAACGCTGTCTGTGCGGGTGGGCAGCATTAGTCGGTTTATTAAGGGAACAACGATAAATAAGATACCAACGAGAGCAAGATTAAACACACTAAAAATAGTGTTACTTGTATCTATAACGCCTATTTGCGCCTCACTGAAGTGTCCATTTGTAGCAATGGTTAGAGGAATTGAACCGGCCAGGCCACCGTGCCATACAATAAAGCCGGAGTAGGCGCTTGCAACCAGCAGGCGGTAATCTACTTGAGTTTTGCGAGCGATGGCTTTAGCGAATAGCGCGCCAATCACTAAACCAAAACCCCAGTTAATCCAACTCGCCGTTAATGAAACCAAGGTGACCAAAATAATTGCCTTACCCGGTGTATTGCCCAAGTGAGCAAGCTTTTCTAACAACCTTCGAATAACGGGCGTCGATGCCAGCATATATCCGGTAATCAGGACTAATAGCATCTGCATGGAAAATGTAAGTAGACCCCAAAGCCCGTTGCCCCATTGTTCTATCACGGTGATAGGAGACTGCTGCTCAATAAACACCGCGGCAGCAAAGACAATAGCAGTGAGAATAAGTACGAATACGAACGGATCGGGTAAATAACGTTCTACTAGTTTAACCAGTGGTTTTGCAGCTCTATTTAACATTGTTATGAGTATATTTTCGTTAATAGGTAATACGAGCATATCGTATCTTTACCCATTTCCCTACACACTCGAAGGAATGAATAAATAGTGAACATAAAAAAGCCCGCTTTTACAGCGGGCCTATTTGTTCTACGCATTTGTTCTATGTATCTGTAAATGTATTTATTAATACATGGTGAAATACGCTTTTAACCGTATATCGATTTAGAAGCTTGCGTTTCCTGGCGTGCGCGGGAATGGGATCACGTCGCGAACGTTTTGCATACCTGTCACATAAGCTACCAAACGCTCGAAGCCTAAACCGAAACCAGAGTGGGGAACTGTACCGTAACGGCGAAGATCGCGATACCACGCGTAGTCTTCTTTTGAAAGTTCCATTTCCTCAAGGCGTGCATCAAATACGTCTAAACGCTCTTCACGCTGCGAACCACCGATGATTTCGCCAATACCCGGCGCAAGGACGTCCATTGCTGCCACGGTTTTACCATCATCATTTATACGCATGTAAAAAGCCTTGATGTCTTTCGGGTAGTTTTGCATGATGATCGGTGCGCCAACATGCTCTTCGGCCAGGTAACGCTCGTGCTCAGATGAAAGGTCGATACCCCATTCAACTGGGAACTCAAAATCTTTACCGCAATTTTTGAGTATTTCGATTGCATCGGTGTAATCCATACGAACAAAGTCTGAACTTACCAGCTTTTCTAAACGCTCAATAGCATCTTTCTTGATGCGCTGAGCAAAGAACGCCATATCATCGGGTAATTCTTCAAGAACTGCCTTACAAACGTACTTCAACATATCTTCGGCAAGCTGCGCTACATCGCTAAGCTCGGCAAATGCTACTTCTGGCTCAATCATCCAAAATTCAGCCAGGTGGCGAGATGTGTTTGAGTTCTCTGCGCGGAATGTAGGGCCAAAGGTATATACTTTTGACATTGCGGTACAGTAAGTTTCAACGTTTAACTGACCCGATACCGTGAGATAGGTCTCTTTACCGAAAAAGTCTTCGGAATAATCGACATTGCCTTTGTCATCACGAGGTAAGTTCATCATATCAAGAGTAGATACGCGGAACATTTCACCTGCGCCCTCTGTATCGCTGGCTGTTAATATTGGTGTTGATATCCAGTAGTAACCTTTCTCGTGGAAGAAGCGATGGATAGCTTGAGACAGACAGTTACGAACCCGTGTTACCGCACCAATCACGTTAGTACGCGGGCGAAGGTGCGCATACTCACGAAGATATTCAATACTGTGGCGTTTTGCTGCCATTGGATAGGTGTCTGGGTTCTCTACTAATCCAACAACTTCAACGTCTGTCGCTTCAATCTCTAGCGCTTGGCCTTGGCCTTGAGATTCCTTCACCGTGCCAGTTACTGCGAGTGAGCAACCTGCCGTTAAACGCTGAATATCAGCGTAATTTGACAGAGAATTTAGCGCAATAACCTGAACTGGATCGAAGCAGCTGCCATCGTGCAACGCTATAAATGATAATCCAGCTTTAGAATCTCGGCGTGTTCTTACCCAACCTTTAACGGTTACCGATTCGCCAACGGCGTACTTACCTTTAAGTACGTCAACTACGGGCGCGTGCGTCATGTTAGTTTCTCCGTCTTACTGTTTTTCTGCTGTTGTGTACTATGGTTAATTACACTCAACGCAGTGTGCAAAATGCACGAAAAAATGTCTTTTGGTCAATGTTTTGGATTTTTTGCCGATACAACAACATAAGTAAAAATGTGGCGTTTCAAACACACAGTAGCCTTTCAAATAGCGCATAACGTCGGCTAGGGTGGTAAACGGTGAGATGATAGCCACTATCCAATAGCACGCTAGTATACTCAACCATAAGCTGGATGCCAGAGAACAGAGTGACAAATGGGAAATAAAAGTGTTTCTCTACCCTTGAATAAGTATGAAAAACGGAAAACAGGCGAAAAGCAGGCAATGTATCAAGATGATCGCAGGAAAATTTCACCAGCGGATACCACTTTTTATAAAGTGATGGTTACCTTGAATATCTTGGCGTGGCTTGGTTTAGTCGCAGTACTTATCTTGTTTCATTACGCGCGACCAGACTTCATTAGTGGCGTGCAAAAGTATTGGGGAGTAGAGGGGGTAACAACCTGGTCTCAGGACTATATTGATGCCATGATAATCCTTTTAAGAGTATGCCTTGGCCTGAGTTTAGTGAGCTTGATAATGAAAGCCAAAAGAAGCCGCCGACAAAACGACAGCTTCGGAGTTAATCTTATTGTGCTTACCATTATAGTGGCTGTGAGTTTATTCACGTTAGCCACTACGGTGGGCTAATCATTGCCTTTTGAATCTATTAAAAATAGAGGCCGCTCGCTAGATAAAGGCCATTCGCTAGATAAAGGCTACTTTTATCAGCCAATAGGTATAGGCGATATATGCCAACAGAAAAGCACCGCCCTCAAGCCTATTCAAACGTCCTTGGCCTTTTATTCCTATGCAGAAAATAAACAACGCTACCGTAGAGGCTAACATAACAACCACGTCGCGATAGATAAAATCGGCACTAACTGTCATAGGCTGAATAGTCCCTGCAATACCAACTACTGCAAGCGTGTTGAACATGTTGGAACCAATCACGTTTCCTATGGCTAAATCGTGCTCGCCTTTTTTAACTGCAATAAGGGAAGACGCTAATTCAGGTAATGACGTTCCAATAGCAATAACCGTAAGACCAATAATGGTGTCGCTTACACCGAAGAATGTGGCGACTTCTACCGCACCCCAAACAAGCATGCGAGAGCTAGCAACTAGCAGCAATAGCCCAGCTATGAGCCAGATAACGTGAGTTTTTACCGTGCCTTCTGTTGAGTTGATTTCATCACTGTATTCATCGGCTAGGGCATCTTTGTCGCCTTTCATTCCGTGGTAAATACTCCATGAAATGAGAAGTACGAATAAACCCAGTAGTGAAAATGCGTCATCTTTTGACACTTGCTGATCGAGAACCTGCCACGCGGCGAAAAAGGTAATGCCAAGTAGTACAGGCAGTTCTTTTTTGATGATTTCAGACTTCACCGCAATAGGGCTTATCACTGCAGTTAGACCTAATATTAGCATGACGTTTGCGATATTAGAGCCATAGGCGTTGCCTAGGGCAATACCAGAGTTACCTTGAATTGCAGCAAAGATTGAAACAATTATCTCTGGGGCTGAAGTACCAAAGCCAATAATAAGCATCCCTATAAGCAAGGGCGATACGCCAAAATGATTCGCTACTGATGCGGCGCCACCAACAAATTTTCCAGCACTCCACAATAATACGGGTAAACCAATAGCAATAGCCAAGCTGGCCAGTAACATACTTACTCCTTAAAACGACATCGTTGAGATGCGTTCTGTCCACGTTATGTCAAAAACATCATTTATGTAGTAAGTATCGCAAATACTGCAATTTTTTGTAATACGATTAATGGAATATGCGATAAAAAGGCAAAAATACGGAGGTAAAGTGGCTTTTTACTTCACTGAAGTGCCCGATAAAGGCAATTTTCGTCTAAGTTTTGTTTACGCAAGAAACCCTCTTTTGATTGTCACTGTTCCCTGTTAGCATATTTTTGTCACCAAGGTAGACTCTAAGGCTCATCTGCTTCGGTCTATTTGCGTTAGGAATTCGCTGTTAGTGACGTACTTGAGTAATCGTTACTTTTTTATTTAGCTTCTTTAGCTTTGATACCAATTGAGATAACTCTTCAACTGAACCGGTATAGTCAATTTGCTTATTCATTTTTTGGCCTTTAACCGCCGAGTTGAATAAAGCGTCACTTTCAAAGCAGGCGGTTTGGCCGTTTAGTGCATCCCATTCTTTCTGAAGATCGCTAGGAATGGCGTGGCGCTTCGCATTCAACTTGTCTTTTATTTGCAACACCTTCCCGATTAGTAATTGTGCATCACTTGGCATAAATAGCTCTCCTAAATCTATAAAAATTAAGTAAATCAATGTGTTTAATAAGTTTGGTTCGTTAGAAACCTAAACAAAGATTACTCGCTTACTATTAGATAAAGCATCTACAATGCCAATATGACACGAGCTCAATGTTCAGAGGACAAAACCTAACGACGCTTGGGTACGAAGGTACAAATTATATTTGCAGTAAGAAAATCATTTATAAGAGTAAGAGGTGCGTTTGCGTTTAACCTTTTTCACCTGGCAATAACAGAAGTGGGGCGTCCAAATGAGTAAATTAAGTAAAATGGCGGTAACCAGGCTAAATATAACCGAGGCGGGTGTGAGAGGAATTGAGGGCCGAAAGTTATCGACGACTTTTTTCAGGGTTGAAAACTGTGATGGGCTAGACATGTACATCAATTTTTCAAAATAGTGACCATATTCTAGCGTACGCATGCCGTGCTCTATAGATTCAATCATAGAAAAGCGCTTTGCTTTTTGTGAAGCGCTATCGCGAACTAAGGCTTCGTCGTTTTGTTTCAGGCTATCGAGCATAGCTTCAACCGATGAAAAGCCGTGTTGTTTAGCTAATTCTGACGAAGAGGTAACTTCATCTCTTATGGCATCGTAATAACCGTTGAGATACTGCCTATAATGGTCGGCAAGAATAGGTACCTGCAGCGTGATAATAAATAAAACCGCAAAAACAACTTTATCTAGAACCCGCGTTATCATCTACCTACCTCACCATTTTTCTATTCAACAATTGCCAATGCAACGCTTAGCCACCCAAACTAATGTACTTTTTGCACTTATTAGGTGCAAAGAATACACAGCTTCGAACACCCTCAATGATCACTTCAAAAAGCTGTGGATCGCATGAGTTAAGCGGCTTAACTGCTCAGCGCTTATGATGTAAGGAGGCATAATGTATACCAGTTTACCAAAAGGCCTTATCCACACCCCTTGCTTTACAAAGTGACGCTGAATTTCTGCTACATTCACCGGCTGTACTGTCTCAACTACCCCAATAGCGCCGAGAACTCGAACGTCTGCGACGCTCGGTAAGTCTGCACATTTTGCTAACTCACTGTGTAATTGTTGCTCTATGGCGGGAACCTGACGCTGCCAATGATTTTCATTGATCAACGATAAGCTAGCGTTAGCAACTGCACAGGCCAGCGGGTTACCCATATACGTTGGACCGTGCATAAATACGCCAGGGGAACCCTGGCAAACGCCAAGCGCAACATCTTCAGTACAGAGCGTTGCAGCCATGGTTAAATACCCGCCGGTTAATGCTTTGCCTAGGCACAAGATGTCGGGCGTAATGCCCGCATGTTCGCAGGCGAATAATTTTCCTGTTCTACCAAACCCCGTGGCAATCTCGTCACATATAAGCAGTACGTCGTAGGTATCGCACAACTGACGACAGCGCTTTAAATATTCGGGGTGGTACATTCGCATGCCACCAGCGCCTTGTACGATAGGCTCTAAAATAAGTGCAGCCATCTGGTGGTGATTTTTTTCGAACAATTCTTCAAGTACGAGAATGTCTTCTTCGCTAAAAGTTTGTCCGTAACGAGTTTGGGGGGCTGGCGCAAAAATCTGCTTACTCAATACACTTTCAAACAAACTGTGCATGCCATTAACAGGGTCACACACACTCATTGCCGCAAAAGTATCTCCATGGTAGCCGTTTCGTGGCGCTACAATTCGAGATTTTTCAGGTCGCCCTTGGCATGCCCAGTACTGAATAGACATTTTTATAGCGACTTCTACCGATACAGACCCGGAATCGGCCAGAAAAACACGCTCTAGTCCAGCTGGAACCATTTGTAGCAAAGACTTGCACACATCTATTGCGGGCTGGTGGGTTATGCCTCCAAACATGACATGAGAAAACGCATCTACCTGATCGTGAGCCGCTTTATTGAGTTCGGGATGATTGTAGCCGTGGATCGCTGCCCACCAACTGGACATGCCGTCAACAAGCACTTCTCCGGTGGCTAATGTAAGTTCTGCGCCACTTGCGCCTGTCACTTCGTAGCAAGGCAATGGATTCACCGCAGAAGTGTACGGATGCCAAATATGCTGTTTATCAAAATCTATATTGTTCAAAATTTAACCGTTAGTAAATATTTTGGAATGGTCAGAGTTGACAACTTTGTAATGACGCATAGACTAAGCCAGCATTCTAATTTAGTAAAGAACAAGTAAAGGACATTCAATGACCGCGGCTTCAGCGCAAAATGCGTCAACGACAACGATTCGTAACGATTGGACTAAAGACGAAGTTAAAGCTTTGTTCGACATGCCATTTAACGATTTACTCTTCCAAGCACAGGTAGTGCATAGACAGCATTTTAATCCTAACGAAGTGCAGGTAAGTACGTTATTGTCGATAAAAACAGGGGCCTGCCCGGAAGATTGTAAATACTGCCCGCAAAGCGCGCGTTACGACACCGGTCTTGAAAAAGAGCGTTTGTTAGAAATTGAAAAGGTGATAGAGCGCGCCAAAGAAGCAAAACAGGTTGGCTCTACTCGTTTCTGCATGGGAGCAGCATGGCGTAACCCACGCGACCGTGATATGCCCTACATTGTAAGCATGATTGAAGAGGTCAAAAAACTGGGTCTTGAGACGTGTATGACCTTAGGTATGCTCACCCGCGACCAGGCAGTCGCATTAAAGCAGGCTGGCTTAGACTATTATAATCACAACCTTGATACGTCACCGGAATATTACGGCGATATCATCACCACTCGCACCTATGAAGACCGTTTAAATACCCTGGAAAACGTTAGGGAAGCCGGCATGAATGTATGTTCAGGCGGCATTGTGGGTATGGGCGAAACGGCGGCAGACCGCGCAAGTATGCTTGTTCAGCTAGCTAACTTGCCAGAGCAGCCGCAAAGCGTGCCCATTAATATGCTGGTAAAGGTAAAGGGGACGCCGCTAGATAGCGTTGACGACCTTGACTACTTCGAGTTTATTCGCACAATTGCCGTTGCTCGTATCATGATGCCAAAATCTCACGTTCGCCTTTCTGCAGGACGTGAGGCGATGAATGAGCAAATGCAGGCTTTGTGCTTTATGGCGGGCGCTAACTCTATTTTCTATGGCTGTAAGCTGCTAACCACTTCAAACCCGGATACTCACGAAGATGTGATGTTATTTAAAAAACTTGGTATTAACACTGAAAGAACTCGCGACTTTTCCGATGAGGCTCATCAGCAAGTGCTTGAAGAAGAAATAGCTCAGCAAAACGAGCCAGAGAGCAGCGAACTCTTTTACGACGCGAGTAAGCCAAAAGCAAACCAAAAATCGCAGCGAACTGCGGAAGCGTAGTGGCCTTTACTTGGTTAGATGAAGCGTTAAGTCAGCGGGCCCAAGCAGGCCTGCTGCGCGAACGTGTTTGCCAACAATACGAAAAAGACAACATTATTTGCATTAATGGCGAACACTATCTCAATTTTTCGAGCAATGATTACCTGGGTATGCGCCAGCACGAAGGACTGCTTCAAAGCTGGGTAGAAGGGTTGGCGCAATTTGGCGGTGGTAGCGGCGCATCACCTTTAGTTACCGGCCACTGTCAGGCGCATCTCGCCCTAGAGGCCACTCTTGCCGATGGTCTCAATCGCGAAGCTGCGTTGTTGTTTAGTTCAGGGTTTGCTGCTAATCAGGCGGTATGTATGGCGCTATTTGGGTCTGCAGCGCCAAATAAAACCTCTGGCCAACCTGCCTGTATTTTTGCTGATAAACTTATGCATGCCTCTTTTTTAGAAGGAGCGATGTCTCTAGGCGATAGTGTGTCGCTGAGAAGGTTTAGGCACAACAGTGTTGAGCACCTCGACAGTTTGTTAAAGAGACAAAACGCGTCTGAGCAAGATATTCTCGTGGCCAGCGAGGGAGTGTTCAGCATGGATGGCGATACTGCGCCCGCCGCTGAAATTGCTGACATAGCCCAAAGGCATAATGCGTGGTTTATGCTAGACGACGCCCATGGTATGGGGGTGATGGGCGAAAACGGCTTTGGCACGGTTGAAGCCCTTAAGCTGTCTCAGCAGCAGGCACCTATTGTGATGGGCACGTTCGGAAAGGCCATAGGCACAGGCGGTGCGTTTATCGCCGGTAGTCAAACCTTGATAGATTTTCTGGTAAACTTTTCAAAACACTACGTTTACTCCACCGCAATGCCTCCTGCACAAGCGGTGGCCACACTATACTCACTTACTCACATTGGTAGCGACCATGCTCGCCGAGAGAGTCTTAGCGCCAATATCGAACACTTTAGAGATAGGTTTGCTCAACAATTTGGCGAATATAATAAGCCGTCGCCTGAAAGTGGCAGTGCTAATGATGTTAATTTAACGGACAGTCTCTCTCTTGTGTCTTCTCAAAGTGCAATTCAACCTATTATAGTAGGTTGTCCAAAGAAAGCGGTTAAGCTTAGTGAAGAGTTGAAAAAGCGAGGCATTTGGGTGAGCGCCATTCGCCAGCCTACAGTTCCGAAAAACCAAGATAGACTGCGGGTAACATTAACGGCAACGCATACAGCACAAGACATAGAGGTTTTGATAGACGCTTTAGCGCTAAGCGCAGAGGCGATATCGTGAAAATATCTTCATATAGCCCAGTTGGTGCAGTCAGCACAGCGTTTTCAACAAATTCGTCGAGCGCGGCAAGTAGGCCCGCGCCAAGAATTGCATCTGCGAAAAGCACTGTATCTGCGCAAAGCACTACATCTGCACAAGGCAGGATAGGTATAGAGATAGAAGAGTCTGCTGTAGCCCAGCGATTTTCTAAAGCCGCTTCTAAATACAACAAACTAGCTTCAATTCAACATACTATTGCGCAGCAAGGCTTGAATAATTTACCTAGGGAATTAAGCGGTAACGCCCTCGATATAGGCTGTGGTACGGGAATGCACACACAAACATTATCGACACGGGGGCTAAATGCTGTAGGCGTAGATATCGCTGATGGAATGCTAGAGCAAGCAAGAAATACTTTTCCCCAGCTTGTGTTTAAAAACGGCAGCGCTCAGGCTTTACCTATTAGCGATTGCAGTATTGATATTGCCTATTCATCCATGGCATTACAGTGGGTGAACGACCCTGAAAAAGTGGGGCGTGAGCTTTACAGAGTGCTTAAACCTGGCGGCATTGCCGAGCTCGCTATAATGGTAAGTGGCTCATTCCACGAGCTTAAACTTGCGCGGAAAATTGCCCAGCTTCCACAAGCCAATACGCCAATGCCTTCTGCTCTCCAATGGAAGCAAGCATTTCAGCTCTCAAAGCTGTCGGTAAAGCGCTTAATAACGCGAGATTATACAGACAGTCATAAAGACATTATGTCGTTACTGCGCTCTGTAAAAGGGGTTGGAGCAGGCGAGACGGGCAGGCAACAGCCCCCGTTAAATCGCCAAGACATTAAAAAGTTATCTATCGCATATCAAAATACACATGGCGTAAACGAGGTGCTGCCTCTTACTTACCGGGTGTGTCATTTTAGATTGGAAAAACAATAATGAAGCAATATTTTGTAACTGGTACAGATACTGAAGTAGGTAAAACCTACGTAACCTGTCAACTTCTTACAGCCGCCACTCGCCTTAATAAAAAAGCACTTGGTTACAAGCCGGTGAGCGCGGGATGCGACCTAATTAATCACGAATGGGTGAACGAAGACGCCGCTAACATTCAAAAAGCCAACAGCATACAACTGCCAATAAGCGAAATAAATCCTATTGCGCTAAAGCCGCCGATAGCCCCTCACATTGCTGCAAGTGAAGAGAATGTTGTACTGAGTGATGATAAAATTATGCAAGGTTTGGCACACTTGCAGTCTTATCAGCCAGATCTACTTTTAATGGAAGGCGCCGGAGGCTGGCGACTGCCGTTAAACATTCCTTCGAGAGGAACAGCGTTAGCAGCAACGCAAAGTCGGTTTATGTCTGATGTCGTCAGCGCAATAGGCATGGAGGTAATTCTTGTAGTTGGCATGCGATTGGGGTGTTTGAATCATGCGCTTCTGACCGCAGAGGCTATCAGGCTAGACGGGTTGACCATTGCTGGGTGGATAGCTAATGATATAACTGGGAACATGAGCCGCTACAACGACAACTTAGCTTCACTAAAAGCACTGCTACCAGAGCAATTACTCGCTGAAATTCCCTTTCAGCAAGCACCCAAAGACGAAGCTTTAAACTTCGCTTTGGAGCAACTCTGTTAAATCCGTATTGGGCGCAATGCGTTTTTTATCGTGTGCTGAAAAAATAAACCCGTCTTTGTCACCGACAAGCGTAAGCTTGTTATCAGTGAGCTTGAGTGCTGTACCCTCGCGAATGGCAACGACAGGAACGTCAGGGTTCAGTGATGTAAATTCTATCAAACGCTGGTCGCGAGTCTCGCCATTGTGCCCTTCAGGTATGAAATCTGTGTAGTGAGGATTTAGCTGAAAAGGAACAATGTTTAGCGCTTCAAAACTGGGTGGTTCAATAATCGGCATGTCGTTTGTTGTTCGTATGGATTGCCCGCAAATATTAGACCCAGCGCTCCAGCCAATATAGGGCGTAGCATCAGCGATAGCGTGCTTCATTGGCACCATAAGCGCACCGGCATAAAGAGTTGAAAGCAAGTGGAAGGTGTTACCACCGCCAACGACAATACTTTGGCCGTTTGCTTTTGCATTATTGATTGCGGCTACAGGGTCTTCCATTGTGTGCAGACCGGTAACATTGCAGTCAGGGAGGGCCTCGGCAACTTTATTCACGTATTCGTCGTAGGTTCCGGTAACGGCTGCATACGGAACGAATAGAAGGTCGCGTATATCTCCCAAGTGTGCCAAAATATGAGGTCTTGCATGTTCAAGGTATGCCTCGTCACCTTGACGAGAGCTACTCAGCATCAGTGCATGTGCGGTCATACTAACTCCATAAAATCATAGATATATAATATTACGCTAAATAAAAGGTAAAGTTTAGTATGGCACTGCTTCTATTCACATAGCCTTCAAATTTTGAGCTCTAGCGCATAAGCGCTATTGCGTGTAAAAGGAACATGAATGAAACAATCTACATCGGTCTTATTCGTATGCTTAGGCAACATCTGCCGGTCACCAACTGCGGAAGCCGTGTTCAAGCAAAAAGCCGAAGATGCAGGGCTAGATCTCTTTATCGATTCTGCAGGCACTCATGGCTATCACATAGGCAATCCACCTGATAAGCGCTCACAGGCTGCAGGTGTAGAGCGCGGATACAGTTTCAAAGGCTTAAAATGTCGACGTGTTGACGAAAGTGACTTTGAAAAGTTCGATTACATATTAGCGATGGATGAAAGCAACCTGGCTAACTTACACGGTATGTGCCCTTCTCAATATCACGATAAGGTTTCTTTGTTTCTCGACTTTTCTGATGAAGAAGAAAAGGAGGTGCCAGATCCATACTACGGTGGAAAACGTGGTTTCGAACTAGTGCTCGATCTTATTGAATCAGCCTCTGACGGTTTAATTGCTCATATTAAAAACACGTCAAATAAACCATCGTAAGTACAGGGTTGAAGAACGTTGATAAAAGGTAAAACGGCAGTTGTTACTGCAGCCACAGTGTTTATCTGCGCGCTCTTTGGCGTTCTCTCTGCTGTGGTATTTACCGACACACCTTATGAATTAAAGCTTCATATTTTATATCAACTTCAACTGCCGCTGGCGCTAACTGCCACGTTAGTTGGTGCCGCATTATCGGTAAGCGGAGCAACACTACAAGTTGTGCTTCGTAACCCTTTGGCAGACCCTGGTATAGTGGGCATTACCAGCGGTGCTAGCTTGGTCGCTGCGGTGTTATTGCTTGCAACCCCTCAGTGGGCGGAAAATTATCTTCATTACATTCTCCCTGTAGGGTGTTTTATTGGTGCGTTAGCCACTACCTTCATCATTTATAAATTGGCAAGAAGGCTGTTAGGTTCTTCTACAGCGGTTATTCTTTCTGGCATTGCAATATCTACGTTAAGTGGTGCTGCCATCGCCTGGCTGTATTTGTTTAGTGATGCGAATTCCCTTAGAAACCTCACGTTTTGGTTAATGGGAAGTTTATATCAAACTACATGGCCAATTTTGGTAGTTGGCGCGCCGCTCGTTATAGCCGCATTAGCCTTTCAGTTTTCAAACGCGAGCAAATACAATCGTTTGTATGCAGGTGACGTCGCCGCGACAAGCAGTGGCGTAGATGTTCATAAACTAACGGAGCGTAGCTTAGTGGCTTGTGCCGTAGCTGTGGGGGCTGCTGTGTCAATGGCTGGCTCTATCGCGTTTGTTGGGTTGTTAGTGCCGCACATTTTACGCCTACTCATTGGTCACAATAACAGGCTTTTATTACCACTTTGCGCCCTAGTTGGGGCGAGCTTATTGCTGCTAGTCGCGTTGTGTTCCGAGCTCACGCGCGCAATAACGCTGCCGGTATCTATGATCACGGCCACTCTTGGCGGACCACTGCTCATATGGGCGTTGCTTAAAGGCCAGCTTAGATGAACGCAGTGATACAAGTTTCTGATTTAGAGATAGAAAAGCGTTTAAACTGGGTATCTGTGAATGCCCAAAAAGGCGACTGTATTCACGTTATTGGTCCAAATGGTGCAGGTAAAAGCACCCTTATGACAGCGATTGCGGGGCTCGTTTCACCTGATAATGGACGCATAACTTTCAAGGGAAAACCTTTAGAGTACTGGTCTTTAGCCGAGCTAGCATCAATGAGAACGGTACTCGCCCAACAGTTAGAATTGAGCTTTGCTCTTTCCGTTTCAGAATATTTGTCTTTTTATAGTATCAGCGAAAACTTAATCATTCCAAGCATGCTCGAAACGGCTCTTGAAATAGCCACTTTTCTAAATAAGCCAATCACACAGTTATCAGGAGGAGAGCGGCAGCGGGTAGAGATATGTCGCGCGCTACTGCAGATATGGCCTCAGCTTTTGAAAGGAGAGGGGATAGCCATTCTCGACGAGCCCCTACAGGGATTAGATATTCGTCATCAATACGCAGTGGCAACATTAGTGCAAACGCTCTGTTCAAAGGGAAATACGGTTATCATGAGTTCGCATGATATTGGGCTAAGCGTTAACTATTGTAGCCAGCTATGGTTAATGCAACAGGGCAATATAGTCGCTAGCGGAAGCCCCTCTAAGGTGGCGACCCAATTTAATTTAGAAAAAGTTTTCGAGTGTCACTTTTCGGTAAATCAGAAAAATAACTTTCTAGAAATTCAAGTTTGCGCGCCTATCACCTTAGAATAAGTGTGGTAAAATAAAGAAATATTTTTTCAGACGTTTGTAATGCTAACTTTACGTCGACTTATTTTTCAGGAGAATAACCTTGAGTGATTGGAAAGTAGATAGCTGGAGGCAGAAGCCTATTTTGCAGCAGCCCGAGTATGAAGACAGCGCGCTATTGAGCAATGTTGAGCAGACCTTAAGTACTTATCCTCCGTTAGTATTTGCCGCTGAGGCCAGAGAGTTGCGTCGTCAGCTAGGTGAAGTGAGTTTAGGCAAAGGATTTTTATTGCAAGGCGGTGACTGCGCCGAGTCTTTTGACGAGTTTAACGCACCTAAAATTCGCGATACGTTTAAAGTGCTGTTACAAATGGCCATTGTGTTGACGTTTGCCGGTCGCTGCCCGGTAACAAAGGTGGCACGTATGGCTGGCCAGTATGCCAAGCCTCGCTCATCAAATTTTGAAACGCGAAACGGTGTGACACTACCAAGCTATCGCGGCGATATCATTAATAATTTTGAGTTCACTGAAGAGGCTCGCCGTCCCGATCCAAATCGTTTGCTTGAGGCTTATCACCGCAGCGCTTCTACTCTTAACTTATTACGCGCATTTGCACAGGGTGGTTTGGCAGATCTTCACGAGGTCAATCGTTGGAATATGGCTTTTGTCGAAAACAGCCCTCTTAAAGAACGCTACACCGACATGGCTACACGAATTCAAGACTCGTTAGAGTTTATGGACGTTATTGGTATTAATGCGAACTCAAGTTCTACATTGCACGAGACGTCGTTGTTTACGTCTCATGAAGCACTATTGTTAAACTATGAGCAGGCACTGACCCGCACCGATACATTAACGGGTAAACCTTACGATTGTTCTGCCCACATGGTGTGGATTGGAGAGCGCACTCGCCAACTCGATCACGCTCATATTGAGTTTTTCCGCGGGATCCACAACCCTATTGGGGTAAAAGTGGGGCCGAGCATGGAAGAAGACGAACTCATTCGCCTAATTGACAAATTAAACCCGCTCAACGACCCAGGTCGTTTAACGCTTATCACCCGAATGGGGGCTGATAATCTTGCTGAAAACCTACCGCGTTTATTGAAGCGAGTGAAAGATGAAGGCCGTCACGTGGTATGGAGCTCGGATCCTATGCATGGCAATACTTTCTCTGCATCTTCTGGCTACAAAACCCGGAATTTCGATGCAATATTGCGAGAAATTAAGCAGTTTTTCCAAGCCCATGAATCTGAGGGAACCCACGCAGGTGGTATTCATTTAGAGATGACGGGTCAGCATGTGACTGAATGCACCGGCGGAGCCTATCAGATTAGTGATGAAGATTTGGCGCAGGCGTACAAAACCCAATGCGATCCAAGATTAAATGCAGACCAAGTGTTAGAAATGGCGTTTTTAGTCGCCGACCACTTGCGAAACGCTTAGGTTAAAAAATACTGCTCATTTTGAAAATGCGCTGTTGGAGAGCAATCTGACAGCGCTTTTTTGTTCCTACAAAGATAACGTAACAACCATAATTGGCGATTTTGAGATAGTCGCGCTGTTAGTATGCAGTTGTTAGCATTTAGTTGTTAGTATTCAGCTCTTCGTATAAGTTCGAAGTAAAAGGCCTTGCTATCCTTTTAAACCGCTTAAGATTTGCTGACGCTCATCCTCAGAGAGTACGCCTGTAAAAATTGTTTCTCGCCTAAGATTTGCCGTCCTTTCATCATCGCTAAGTAATAAAGATTTGAACAGCTCTGGGTTATCAAAAGTCTCCAAAATACTCTGCCACAGCATATAGCTGCCGTACCGCATAAGCTTATTTTTATAACGCTGCTCTAGGGTTTGGTGCACCTGACCTAGCAATTCAGGTTGATTTACGACTTTTTGCACGATAGCTTCATGAATTTTCAAGATTCGTGCGTTTACTTCGCTTCGTTTTTGTTTTCGAGGTCTTACTGACATTATCTGCTTTATTTGTGGTTGGTGATATGTAATGGCCGTTAGTGCAAGGGTCAATTGCCAAGGCTCAATCATCAATGAGCAGAGGTTCAACTACCGACTCAAGACCGTTGAGCTTTATCTCGTACATTAGCGCAAGTTGTTCACCTAACTTACCTGCTGGAAATCCCTGCTTGTTGAACCATACCAAGTACGGCTCTGGAAGGTGAAACAAGCGTCTTCCCGCATACTTTCCAAAAGGCATGGTTTGATTGATAGCGTCTTTAATATCAGCTGGGTCCATTTTACTTCTTCGCTAGTTTTCAAGTTTATCGCGTTGCTGATTTTGCCAAAGTGAGGCGTATTCACCCTGCTTAACAAGTAATGTCTCGTGGGTACCACGTTCAACTATTTGTCCATCATCAATCACCAAAATTTCATCGGCATCAACTATAGTAGATAAACGGTGGGCAATAACAAGACTTGTATGACCTTTTGCTGCGTCTCTAAGCGCAGATAAAATGGCTTTTTCCGATGCGCTATCAAGAGAGCTGGTCGCTTCATCAAATATCATAATAGAGGCGCCTTTCAATAGAGCTCGAGCAATAGCCACTCGCTGCTTTTCGCCACCAGATAGTTTGAGGCCTCGCTCTCCCACGGTGGTATTTAAACCTTCGGGTAATTTTTCAATAAATGCTTCAAGGTGAGCAAGTTTAATGACTTGTTCAATCTCCTCATCACAGGCATCCGGGTTTCCGTAGCGAATATTCTCACGTAACGCCGCGTTAAATAGCACTGTGTCTTGCGGAACAATTCCAATATGTGAGCGAAGGCTATCTTGTGTCAGTGTATTTATGGGCTGCCCGTCGATACAAATTTCACCTGAATTAGGTTCGTAAAACCGAAAAAGCAGTTTCATGATGGTAGATTTTCCCGCACCGCTTGGACCAACCACGGCTACCTTTTTTCCTGCAGGAACGCTAAAGCTTATGCCTTTTAAAATTTTGCGTTTTTCACCATAAGAAAAGTGAACATCGTTAAAGCTCACAGTAGGATTTGAGGTTTGCAATGTTTTTGCGTCAGCAGCGTCTTTTATAGCGGGAACCTGCTCGAGCAGATTAAATAGCTTATCGATATTGGCTAGGCTGCCGCGAATTTCTCTGTAAACAAACCCAAGGAAATTAAGAGGCATAAATATTTGCATAGTAAACGCGTTTATCAGAACAAAGTCACCAATGGTCATCTCTTCATTTAAAACCCCCAGCGCGGCATTAGCCATCATGGCAGTCATGGCGATGGCAATAATACTGGCTTGACCCGCGTTAAGCGTAA
This sequence comes from Alteromonas sp. MB-3u-76, assembly GCF_002831605.1. Taxonomy (NCBI): domain Bacteria; kingdom Pseudomonadati; phylum Pseudomonadota; class Gammaproteobacteria; order Alteromonadales; family Alteromonadaceae; genus Alteromonas; species Alteromonas sp. MB-3u-76. The sequence continues at coordinate 1,428,364 of NZ_CP025115.1, forward strand.
AAAGTGATAGGCGGTTCTTGCGCCTAGCAATTTCCCATGCGGCCAAATCTTCGTCGTAGCGGTTAGCTTCAAAGCGTTCATTGTTAAAATACTTAACTGTTTCAAAATTCAGTAAACTATCTACAGCACGAGAGTTAGTTGTTGAGTCTGCTTCATTCATTTGCTTCACAAACTGGGTTCGCCAATCTGTGGCTTTCATAGAGAAGCCCACATAAACAACGACGCTAATAACAATAATTAGCGCAAAAGAAATACCGAATTGAAATAACAGAAGACCAACCACCAAGCTTATTTCTAATAAGGTAGGTACAATGTTGAACACCATAAAACGCATTAAAAAGCTAATGCCGTTTGTGCCCCGCTCAATGTCTCTGGATAGCCCTCCAGTTCGGCGATTTAAATGAAAACCAAGATCCAAATTATGCAGGTGCTTGAAAACCTTAAGGCCGACACGGCGCATTGCTCGCTCGGTAACCCGACCAAATAAGGTATCGCGAATTTCTCCCAATAGTACATTTAGTAAACGTAGAACACCGTAGGCAACTATCAAGCTGATAGGCACTGCCACCGCAAGGGTTGAGAGATCCCCATTTAGACTGTCCACTGTGTATTTCAAAACGTATGGCAGCCCTATACTGGCGAGCTTAGCGGCTACCAGGCACAAAATAGCCAAAGCAACACGCTGTTTAAATTCAAAAAGATAGGGGATGAGTTGTGATAAAACTTGCCATTTTACTGGTTCGTCGTCGTTAATGGGTTGGCGATTTCTTCTCATTTTATACTGCAATAACTACCTGAATTAGGTTTGTAAGTAGGTGCATAGCACGCTTAAACAAGAGTGCTCGCGCTGGTTTGGTCATTTTTACGTATCTAGGATACGAAATGAAATAATACAAAGATTATATTGGTCTTATTTAACCTAATGAAAAGCATTACAATGCTAAAGTAGAACTTTGTGTAGGGTACACAAAATATAGCACTGTGAATACGCTGAAAATAAGGCCATAGCAATAGGAGTTAGTTTGTTAGAAGATAGTTTTGGAAGACAGTTTCATTATTTACGCTTATCGGTAACTGAAGCATGTAACTTCCGCTGTCAGTATTGCTTGCCTGATGGCTATGACGGCCCCACAAGCGAACACTTTATGACGCTAAAAGAAATAGATACCTTACTTCAGGCATTTGCTCGCTTGGGTACCTCTAAAGTCCGCCTCACGGGTGGCGAACCCACTCTACGACGAGATTTTATCGAAATTCTTAGGCTTACTGCCAATACCCCAGGAATTGAAAGAGTTGCAATGACCACGCATGGCGCTCGTATGGAAAAGTTCGCATCAACGTGGAAAGAAGCCGGACTGGACCAAGTTAATGTGAGCATAGACAGCCTAGATCCCAGGCAATTTGCTGCAATAACGGGGCAAGATAAATTGCGCTCAGTATTAAGAGGGTTAGACGCAGCCATCGAGGCTGATTTAGAGGTTAAAGTAAACTCAGTTCTACTTAATGACTTCTCGCAAAGCCGATTACAACGTTTTTTAAGCTGGCTGAAAGATACGCCTGTAACGCTTCGTTTTATAGAACTAATGGAAACTGGCGACCTTGCGCAATTTTTCAATAAGCAGCATCAAAGTGGGTCGCCGCTTAAAAAACAACTGGAAAATATGGGATGGCAGCCCCTGTTAAGAAGAAAAGATGCTGGGCCTGCACAAGAGTTTTTTCATCCTGACTATGCCGGTAGAATTGGGTTAATCATGCCTTACAGCAAAGACTTTTGTAAAACCTGTAATCGGCTGCGTGTTTCTGCTCCAGGTAAATTGCATCTGTGTCTTTTCAGTGAAAATGGTATTGATATGAGAGACTTGCTGTCTACAGGAAATGTAGAAGAGGTTATTCAGTTTTTACAGCACGCCTTAAGTCAAAAAGATGCTACCCACTATTTACACGAGGGCAAAACGGGAGCGACCAAACATTTAGCCATGTTAGGTGGTTAAATGACCAGAGCCGATTAAAAAATTATTTGGATCTGGATAAAAATAGGATATATTCGAAAAAAATAATAAGATCGACAGGAAGTATATGCAAATCAGGGATAGTGAGCGTCTTACCTACCATTACGTAACGGAAGCCGATGCTGATTTTCTTTGGGAACTTGACCAAGACGAAATGGTCATGAAGTTTATCAACGGCGGCAAAAAATCTTCCAGAGAAGACATCCAAAATATATTTGTTCCCCGCTTCCAAGCTTACTCCAATCCCGCATTAGGTTGGGGCCTTTGGCGTGTAGAAACCCTCGATAACAAAGAGAGCATCGGATGGATTTTGGTGCGTCCTTTTGGCTTTTTTACTAAAAGCCCAGAAAGCGATAATATTGAATTGGGTTGGCGTTTTAAACGCAGTAGCTGGGGAAAGGGCTATGCTACTGAGGCCGCCAATGCAGTCAAAGAGAGTCTCTACGAAATAGGCATGGATAAGTTTTCAGCCATTGCAAACCCTGAAAACCAAGCGTCTATCAACATTATGAAAAAATTGGGTATGCGGTTTAGCCACGAACTAGAATACAAAGATAGCGTTTTTCAAGAATTAGTTGTGGTTTATACAACCTGAATACATAGGTACAACACTCAAAAGCCCGCCGATTTAACATTGCCTGACTTCCAAGTGGAACTATTTTGGTTGGGCCTTATATTCACATTTGCTAGCTCAAACTCAAAACCCGAAAAATAAATCTATATAGTGCTGATTTCTAAAAATACGGTTACCCATTAGCGTTAGCGCTTTTTAGTCGCTAAATTCGTCAAAAGCGCGAAGTGCATCAGCCGCATACATAAATGACGGCCCGCCACCCATATAAATAGCCATACCACAAACTTCTTCAATTTCGTTTCTTGTTGCCCCCAGATGAACCAGCGCTTTCGCGTGAAAACCAATACATCCGTCGCAACGAGTGGCGATGCCAATGGAAAGTGCAATGAGCTCTTTAGTTTTTTTATCCAGAGCACCATCGGCGGTAGCCGCTTTCGCCATTTCAGAGAACCCTTTCATCACCTCAGGCATGCCTTTTTTTACTTCGGCCAAATAAGGGTTAAGATCCTCGGTAATTTGTTTATACGATTTAGGCATTGTTTTCTCCCAATGTTTGTACTTGAGCAAGTAGAAAAGGGTTCCAGCTCAACACTTTTGATAGTTGATACTAAGAGTATAGCGACTGCAGCCTACGTTATTTTGATTAGTATCAAAAATTATACGAAAAGCGCTGTAGAATGCGTCTTTGGTAGCATAGAAATAGAACGCATTATGGACTATGGTTTAAGGCAGTGGTCGGCCCGACATAAAACTATTTAGAGAGCGTGTGTTTGCTTAAAATGACGACCTTTCCCTCCTTTTTTCTACACGTGCTTTACGTATCGTTTTTGTTTTTTCTGTTGAGTGCAAAAGGCTATTCAGCTGCTTCAGACACGCTTACTAATGATTATTCTATCGATCAATTTACTGCCACCGACGGCTTCGTTTCCTCGGAAATCTATTCCATTATTCAAGATCAGCAGGGGTTTATTTGGTTTGGTACCGCTGAAAATGGTGTTATGCGTTACGATGGTAAGAACGTAAAGCTATACGAGGCTAGCAGCGACGCAGTAAAAGGCTTGTCCCATAACGATGCAGGAAACCTGATGCTGGATAAAAACGGCAATATTTGGGTTGGAACATGGGGAGGCGGTGTCAATAAGTACAGCCCTACTACCGGGAAATTTCAGCGTTTCCTTCATGATCCAGACAATGTTAACTCAATCTCATCAAATCGGGTTCAATCGTTGTTTCATGATAAAACCGGTGATATTTGGCTGGGCACCTACAACAAAGGGTTAAATCGTTATTTAGGCAATGTGAAATTTCAGCGGGTTCAGAGAGGGGAAGATAGCCAAGTCGGTTTATCTCATAATCGTATTTGGGACATAATCGACAACGACGAAAAGACCTTATGGGTAGCAACCAGCTATGGCTTAAATTTACTCAACAAAGACACCCTAACAGCAACATATTACTTTCCCGATAAGTCCAATAAAACTGCTACAGGCGCAAATGAAGTTCGTAGCTTGCTTTTGGCTAGTGATGGCCGTTTTTATGTAGCAACTCAAGAGGGCCCTTTTCTATTTTTACCTGAAAATGGTGTCTTCATTCCTCAATTGACAAAAAATGGCAAAACATTAGGCCAAGTTAATTCGATGATTGAAGATCACGAAGGTACTGTATGGTTTGTCACTACAAACGGGTTATTCAAGCGCTCGCAAAGCGATAACGAGGTGCAAAAAACAGACTTTGGATTTGATAATGGTCTTAGGATAATCTTTGAAGATCATACCCATACAAAGTGGATAACAAGCGAAGTACATGGCATTTTTAAGCTTTCACCACGCCGAAAAGTTAAGATAATTGATAGCGAGTTACTCGTAGCGCCTAATGGAATTGAACTAGACGAAAATGGCGATGTGCTGATAGTTAATGCCAAGGCTGAAGTGTATAAATGGAAAACTGATGAGCAGCGCCTGCATCGAGTGTCGAACTCGGTGTTCAGTTCTTTTGATGATTACGCAGAAAATGGGGTTATTGAACGGCCCATTATTCTACCAATCGAAAACAATATGTTTTGGGTTGCACAGGATGACTTTTTAGTAAAATTTGACGCAGTTACGAAAGATGTAACCCGAGTGGAGTATCCGAAAGACGATGCTGAATATCGTCATTTTAGAGAATTCAGGGCGTTAGCGTTAGATGACAACGACAACCTGTGGATTGGAACCTATAAAAATGGTGTTTACGTTTACAACAATGACAGCAATACCTTTAAGCACTTAACTCAGAAGGACGGATTGCCTCACCCTGAAATACTGGCCATTTTTAAAGATCGCGACGGAAATATGTGGGTGGGCACAGGGAAGGGCGTGAGTGTTTGGCGAGAAGACGAAAAACGATTCGACACGTTTAGCTCAACGGAAAAAAATAATAGCTTGTTAGGCAATATCGTTGAAGATATATACCAAAGCAGAAATGGTAATATTTGGGTTGCCACCCAAAAAGGACTCAACCTTTATCAGCCCGATACGCAAAGTTTCAAACGATTTAGTGAGCAACAAGGATTGCCTGCACCGCTTATTCGCGCTGTATCAGACGGCGAAAACGAGGGGCTATGGCTAACTACCAACAAAGGCATTTTTCTATACGACCCATATAAACAGCAAGCGCTAAATTACAATAGTAGCTCAAAGTTCGCGGGTCAGAATTACTACTCCAGTAGCCTGTTGAAATCTTCCCAAGGTACTTTTTTTACTAGTAGCCAACGAGGCATAGAGTACTTTAATTACGAGGAGTCAGACCAGCAGGAGCTCAATGCGAATATCGTTTTAACTGACTTTAACGTTATGGGGGAGCCTGCTAGTACCGATACCCCTCTGTCATATGTTAAAGATGTCTATCTTTCTCACGAAGACTATTTCTTTTCTTTTGAATTTGCCCTGCTTGATTTCTCTGCCGCAACTGTGCCGCACTTTGCTTATAAGCTTGAAGGCTATGATGAGCAATGGATAGACATTGGAAACTACAATAACGTGTCATTTACCAATTTAAATGGCGGTACGTATACGTTATTAGTGAGAGCATTAAAACAAAACGGTGAATGGAGTTCAGCACAATTAGCCATTAATGTGCACGTAGAGTCGAAACCATGGAAAACCTGGTGGGCGTATACCCTCTACGGTGTTTTACTCACTGCAACGGTAATGCTGATCATTTACCTACGCACACGGCTACATCAAACAGAGATTACCAAGCAAAAGCGCTTCGTACAGGTTTTAGAGCAACAAGTTTCTGAAAAAACGGCGTCTCTTGAGCAGCAGGCTCGCGAATTAAAAGTGGCTTTAAACAAGGCGGAGGAAGCAACTAAACTTAAATCAGAGTTTCTTGCCAATATGAGCCATGAAATTCGCACCCCATTAAATGGCGTGGTTGGTATGCTTAGCCTATTAAAAAACAGTGGTTTAAATGCCGAGCAGGCGCATCAAGCCAACATAGCCAACTCAAGTGCGAATTCGTTGCTCGTGCTCATTAACGATATTCTCGACTTTTCAAAAATAGAGGCCGACAAGCTTGATATCGAGTCAGTAGATTTTGATTTGCGAGCGCTAATTGAAGAGCTTGCGTACTCAATTGCACATACTGCCCAAGAGAAGGGATTGGAAGTTATCGTTGATGTTTCAAAAGTGCAAACGTCAAAAGTTAATTCAGCCCCCAACCGTATTAAGCAAATTCTTAATAACTTGTTAAGCAACGCAGTGAAGTTCACAGAGCAGGGTGAAATAAGCATTACTGCAGAACTTCTACCTCATAAAGATGCAAATTGTTATTTGATGCGATGCGTTGTGGAAGATACGGGAATTGGTATTGAGAAGCACAAGTTAGAACATCTTTTTGAATCGTTTACGCAGGTAGATGCGTCTACTACCCGTCGCTATGGTGGAACAGGCCTTGGCTTAACTATCACTAAAAAGTTATGTGAACTTCTAGGTGGTGACGTGAGGGTATCGAGTGATATCGGCAGCGGAAGCTGTTTTGAAGTAACTTGTGAAGTGAAAAAAGTAAACGAAGCTACTGACGTATTGCCAACCATAGAAAACGTTAATCATCACTGGCTTATTGTTGCCCCAAATTTATCAAGCCAACGAGCGCTGGAAAAGCAACTCAACTTATGGGGAGCTAAAACATCGCTTGCTAGCACAGCTAAAAGTGCGCTTTCTGTTTATGAAGAAAGCATTGTTGGCAAGAGTCCTATAACTATCATTTTGTTCGATAAAACCACGCCAGATATGGCCGCTGCGTCTTTTTGTCATGCCATAAGAACCTATAAAACACCAAACAATCCCCGAGTTGTTACCATGACTTTGTTAAAAGATTTGGACAGTGCGCAACAGGCTAAAGAGTTTGGTTTATATGCCAGCTTTCCTAAGCCTTTGTCAACCAACGCGCTTAGATTTGTGCTTGAGGACGAACCAAGCTCAAGTTCTCATCAGCACCACCATAATCAAAGCGATGAAGAGCGCCCCTCAGATACGGAAGACGAATATATAGGCAGCTCTGCAGAGATCAATAACAGCTCGACATATTTATTATCGAAAGGTGCCGTATCGAAAGGTGCAGTATCTGAGGGACACCACATATTGTTAGTTGAAGACAATGCAATAAATCAAATTGTCGCCACAAGTATTATCGAAGGTGCTGGTTTTATCGTTGATGTTGCAAACAATGGAAAAGAGGCGATTGAACTACTACAAGCCGCTGGGGAAGACTGCGTATATTCACTCATTGTTATGGACTGTCAGATGCCGGAAATGGACGGGTTTGAAGCGACGAGGCAAATCAGAAAAGGAACAGCAGGAGCGCAGTACCATCAAGTTCCCATTGTAGCCATGACGGCCAATGCGATGCAAAGCGATAAAGAAATGTGCATGAAAGCCGGAATGGATGACTTTCTTACCAAGCCCATAGAGCAAGAGAAAGTTATTGCTACGCTACGAAAATGGCTACAAACAGAAGTGTCAGATTAAGTCGATATTATTTCGCGCTATGCTGTTCGCGCTATGCACGCCTTTTACTATTCATGTTAATGGTTTGTCAGGATGCTTTTCACACTGTCGTAACGACTTTGCTGCTCTTCAGATAACTGCGCTGTTTCGAGTGTTTCTCGGCATGATCTAATTGCTTGAACAGTATCACCTGGTAACGCTTCACGAGATTTTCTTGCTCGTACTATGGCCTGTAAATAGTTTAACGCAATAGACGGATTTTTGGGCATCACTCTGAATGCTTGTGAAAACGTAGTGTAAGATTGCTCTAAATTACCACGCTTATATTCGGCTACCGCAGAATTGTTGAGCGCTTTAGGACTTAATGAAATTGCCGTTTTCTCTTCTTTTTCTTGCCTAATATAACGACACATTAACTCGTCACTGTTCTCATCTGTTCTCAATTGTTTAGCGAGCGCATCGAATATTTTCAACGACTCGGTTTTCAGTCCAACTTCATGTAAGGCTTTTGCTCTATCGAGCAGCGCCTCTGTAGATTGTTGTTTTGCATGGACGCTATGAAAGTCAGCTAACAGAGATTGAGCTTTGGTTACGTCATCTTTCAAATAATGAATTCTCGCGTCTATAACCTTAAGCTCTTCGTTCAGTTCTGTTTTCGGATTGGCTTGTTTAAGTTGTTGAAGGTAGCTGGTGGCCTGTTTGACAATTTTATTAACGTCAGCAGGGTCAGAGGTCATGGCAAAGTCTACACCCGCCCGAGCAGCATTAAGATAATTATCTGGGGCGTCATGAATTGAATCTTTCGCATATCTGACAACATGTTTAGCACTGGCGAACTGGCTTTCGTAATTGTGAGTTATACGCGCTAAGTTTACAGCTTGGCGATGACGGGATATTTTTCTAGGCGAAATCTGACACGCTAAGCGCGTGCATTCTAAGGCATCATCAAAGGCTTCATGCTTAATTTTCAATGTGGCCAACAGGTCATAGGCAGCAAGTTCGGCATCGGGCCGCATAGCTAATTGTAAAACCTCTCGTTCTGCATCATCAAAATCTTCCAGCGCTATTAAGCATTTCGCTATACCTATCTTAGCCCAGCTAAAGTCTTGAACATTTACAATGCCATCATAGAAAGCCAGAGCTTGACTAAATCGTTGATTAAGAAATAGAAGATCACCTTTTATTTTCATAGCAAGCGGAAAATGTTCCGCATACTCAGGTTGTAAAAGAAATTGCTCTATTTCATAAAGCGCTCTTTCATGCTCCCCAGAGTCCATAAATTGATAAACATTTTTCAGCGCAGCTTTCCGAGACAAAACCCGAGAAAGACGTCTTTCTAATTCGTTTACAGAAAAAGGTTTAGCAATGAATTCATCGGGTTGGAGTTCTATAATGGCATGCACAACCTCTGCTGAAGTATCTGCACTTGTAAAGATAAACGCATTGGTTAACGACAGCGCGTGTTCAGATTGTAATTGTTCAAGAAGAAAGTAGCCCCCTTGCTCAGAGCGCAGGTTATAAGAACAGATAATTGCGTCGTATTCGAATTCCTGAAGCGCAGCAATGGCAGAAGACGGGCGGTCGACGTGGTCTATTTTTTTAAACCCCAGTTGCTCGAGAGCATAATGCAAATGACTCTTAGCTAATACTTGATCTTCTGCAATAAGTAACTTGGTGCCCTTCGCTAGATTGTATTTCATTTTAATGTCACGTCGCTAAATTCTGTCATTATGCTCAAATCCCTAGCTATTTTTAAGAGCTTACACGGTTACACAACTAAATCAGCTATGTAATTTTACTAATGCACGTTTTAAAACTTACATTCTGATGAAGCGCTAAAACGCGATAAATATAATATAATCCTTTATCGGCCTGTATGCTCGAAAATTAAACACTTTAAAGGTTGGAAGCAACAATTTAAGTGACGAGTTTGGTTTTTGCTAGATAGAGAACTTAAGAGTTCCAATTTCTCGTTGCATTGCTAATAAAGATTATAAGGAGAGATGAGATAGCCTCAGACGCTCGTTTCAATTGAAATTGTTTTTCTAAGCGGCTAATGATACTTTACATTTTCGAAACTTAATTGAGCAGCTAAATGGACTTAATATGCGTTATCTATCACTGGGACTAATTATTGTTAGCTTGTCAGCATGTGAAAGCTCCCAATACCGGCAGCCTGAAAACACTAAATTCGAGCAGAAAGTTTCCAAAAGCCATCGCGACAATAACGGTGTTGTGAGGCGTTTTGCACCGCGGTATCCAATCAGTGCGGCCAAAACGGGAGAAATGGGCTGCGCAACAATAGAGTATGTTATCACGCCATCGTTGGAGATCACTGAAATGGAAGTTATAGATGCAACAGCCGGTCATTTTGCCATTGAATCGATGAAAGTAATTCCTAAGTGGAAATGGAGTAACTTAAGTGGCGATGTAATCACTTCGCCGGTTACGCGCAGAACGAGGTTTGAGTTTTGTCTCAAGGACGGCAGTAATAACTGCACGGTAGAAGAAGTGAATAAACGCACTTCATGTTCTGGTGAAGATGTGGTTGTCGCAGCAGGCTCAGTAATAAGACGCAGGTGAGCGCTTTAGGGATATTCTGGGGTTTGCTTAAACTGCCCAACTTGGTTAGCAGTTTGCCTCATTTTAGACGACAGCAAGACCTGGCTCAGGTTACCGTCGTCTCAATACTTCAAACTCTTGCTCAATAACATCTCTACGCTGGTGTATTGGCTTTAGTTGTTCCTCGAAAGGATCGTTGGGTGCTTCAAGCTGAATAATACTAGGTGTTACCAGCCTGCAATTACCCATCACTGCATCGGAACAATAATTCATACTCAATGTGTTGAGGCGGGCCTGATGTTGGGTATTGGAACAAGCGCTAACTAAACAAACTGCTGCAACGGCGAACAAGCATACTCTTGCTTTAAAGCAAATATCAGCTTTCGTTGAGCGGGAACCAGTCTGGCGTACCTGCTTACGTTTTATAGTTGTGGTTATCATCGAATATTAAGACATAATTTACAATTTGTTTGAATATAGCATAAGCGCTATTTACGACAACTCAGCTAAGTTGCATTTTGCAAGAAGATTGCTTTCTATCATCGATAAACGACGGCGTTAAAGCGTATCCTCCATAACATAAAGAGCTAATGTGGCGAATGAAATGAATTTTGTAAAAGAATGGTGGACGCTGCTGTGGCTCGCAACGAAGTTGTTGAACCGTCGAGTCTTATGGCAACTGAAATAAATAAGGAAATAGAGTGGTGGACGCTGCTGTGGCTCGCAACGAAGTTGTTGAACCATCGAGTCTTATGGCAAATGAAATGAATTTTGTAAAAGAGTGGTGGACGCTGCTGTGGCTCGCAATGAAGTTGTTGAACCATCGAGTCTTATGAAAATTTTAGGATAAAAAGAGAAAGTGGTGGACGCTACTGGGCTTGAACCAGTGACCCTCGCCTTGTAAGGGCGATGCTCTCCCAACTGAGCTAAGCGTCCGATAGAGATGAATTCGAAAAGAGTGGTGGACGCTACTGGGCTTGAACCAGTGACCCTCGCCTTGTAAGGGCGATGCTCTCCCAACTGAGCTAAGCGTCCATTTTATTTCGCAATTCTAGTAACAAGCAAGATTGGTGGACGCTACTGGGCTTGAACCAGTGACCCTCGCCTTGTAAGGGCGATGCTCTCCCAACTGAGCTAAGCGTCCGTCTTGTTTGTTGACTTGCCTTGGCAAGTGGGGCGGTATTATAGAGTTGCTTCTGATAGTGTCAACAATAAAATTAAAGAAAATTACTGTATGCGCGAAAATTAAACGTTTTGGCGAAATTTTAAATTAATCGATGAAAAACACACCGTTATTAATCAACTACAGCAAGTGAAATAATGAATTGTTTCTTTTTAATTAATTTTACAGAGTAGAGCAAGCGACTTTTGTCCTTACTCGTACACTGGTAGAATGCGCGCAGATTAGAACTTATTAAACAATAGAGAGTAGCCATGTCGGTTGTAACACGATTTGCACCTAGCCCTACTGGGTATCTTCATGTCGGTGGCGCACGCACTGCGCTGTATTCTTGGCTTTATGCAAAAAGTAAAGGCGGTGAATTTGTTCTTCGTATAGAAGATACCGATATAGAGCGTTCAACAGAGGAAGCAAAACAAGCCATTTTAGACGGTATGCAATGGCTTGGCTTAAACTGGGATACAGGTCCGGTTTATCAAACTGAACGTTTTGATCGTTATAAAGAGCTTATTCAAAAGTTATTAGACGAAGGTAAAGCGTATAAGTGCTTTATGAGCTCAGAAGAGTTAGATGCCATCCGTGAAGCGCAAAAAGAGAAAGGTGAAAAACCTCGCTACCCGGGAACCTGGCGCGACAGAACAGATCACCCAGAAGGGCAGCCATTCGTTGTTCGGTTCAAAAATCCGCTGGAAGGGTCGGTCACAATAAACGACCACGTTCGTGGAACAATTGAAATAAGCAATAGCGAACTGGACGATTTAGTTATTCAGCGCACAGACGGTACACCTACCTATAACTTTTGCGTTGTTGTTGACGACTGGGATATGAATATAACTCATGTTGTGCGCGGTGAAGACCACATCAACAACACACCTCGTCAAATTAATATATTAAAAGCGCTGGGTGCCCCTATCCCTGAATACGCGCATGTATCCATGATACTAGGCGACGATGGTAAGAAATTGTCGAAGCGTCACGGTGCAGTTAGCGTAATGCAGTATCGCGATGACGGCTTTTTACCTCAGGCAGTATTGAACTATCTTGTTAGATTAGGCTGGTCTCATGGCGATCAAGAAGTATTTACACTTGATGAAATGATTGAGCACTTCAGTCTAGATGGAATAGGGCAGTCTGCTTCTGCATTCAACACTGAGAAACTTATTTGGTTGAATCAGCACTATATTAAGTCTATGCCAGCAAGTGACGTTGCTGAACATGCAAAATGGCATTTTGACCAGTTGAATATTGATAGAACAACGGGCCCTTCTCTAGAATCGGTTATTGCAATTCAAGCCGACCGCGTGAAGACTCTGAAAGAGCTTGCAGAGATCTCAACGTACTTTTATCAAGACTATGATGAATTTGACGCCAACGCCGCGAAAAAGCACCTTCGCCCTGTTGCTAGAGGCCCATTAGAGCTAGTGAAAGATAAGCTATTAGCGCTTGAAGAATGGACACCACAAAGCATTCAATCTGCTATCAATGCTACGGCTGAAGAGTTAGAAGTAGGTATGGGGAAAGTAGGCATGCCGCTGCGTGTAGCATCAACAGGCGGTGGCAATTCTCCGTCGCTTGATGTAACTCTACATTTGCTGTCAAAAGACAAAGTTGGTGAGAGAATCGACAATGCGCTTACTTTTATAGCAAACAGAGAAAATTCATAAAAAAACCGTTGACATGACAGGGGGGGATGCCTAGAATGCGCCCCGCTGTCACGGAACAGTCATATTAAATTGACTACGACACAACGGGGCCATAGCTCAGCTGGGAGAGCGCCTGCATGGCATGCAGGAGGTCGGCGGTTCGATCCCGCCTGGCTCCACCAAGTTACACTTCACATTCAGTGTGCAAGATAAAAAAGTAACTTTATAGGCTAACTGATAGCTCGGGTTGAGTGTAATCGGTTGCGACAATATTTCATTACATCGTTGTTTGTTCAGTGAACATACGGTGTGTTTGATTCAAACAGTTACGTTTGAAACGATTTATTGTCCCCTTCGTCTAGAGGCCTAGGACACCGCCCTTTCACGGCGGTAACAGGGGTTCGAATCCCCTAGGGGACGCCATTTTAATCGCGTCACAGTCGGTCAATACTGTGAAATAGGCTGGGGTTTTTTAAACTCCTGACTGAAAGTTTGGTAAGGAAAAGGTCGCTCAGTTCGCTGGCTCACTTCGCCTTACTGAAAATATCGAAAGCGTAGCTTTCGAAAGAAGGTTTTCAGTCCCCTTCGTCTAGAGGCCTAGGACACCGCCCTTTCACGGCGGTAACAGGGGTTCGAATCCCCTAGGGGACGCCATTTTAATCGCGTCACAGTCGGTCAATACTGTGAAATAGGCTGGGGTTTTTTAAACTCCTGACTGAAAGTTTGGTAAGGAAAAGGTCGCTCAGTTCGCTGGCTCACTTCGCCTTACTGAAAATATCGAAAGCGTAGCTTTCGAAAGAAGGTTTTCAGTCCCCTTCGTCTAGAGGCCTAGGACACCGCCCTTTCACGGCGGTAACAGGGGTTCGAATCCCCTAGGGGACGCCATTTTAATCGCGTCACAGTCGGTCAATACTGTGAAATAGGCTGGGGTTTTTTAAACTCCTGACTGAAAGTTTGGTAAGGAAAAGGTCGCTCAGTTCGCTGGCTCACTTCGCCTTACTGAAAATATCGAAAGCGTAGCTTTCGAAAGAAGGTTTTCAGTCCCCTTCGTCTAGAGGCCTAGGACACCGCCCTTTCACGGCGGTAACAGGGGTTCGAATCCCCTAGGGGACGCCATATAAGAAAACCAGCCATCAGGCCTGTCTCTTATACACAAATCCCTACTAAGTAATTAGTGGGGATTTTTTTGAACTCTTCCTTCCAACTCTGATCAGATCTTTCACTTAACTCATTGGGAAAGATTATGATTGATAATGTAGAGTGGGCTGAAAAAACGTTTGGAGAAGCAAATCTAGGAGATCCTCGTCGTACATCTCGTCTGGTAAAATTAGCTGCAACACTTGCCAATACACCAGGAAAGCCTCTTGTGAATATCACTGAATCCCCCGCCGATATGGAAGGAGCATACCGCTTCATTAGAAATGAAAGTGTAGATGCGACTTCAATCGCTGAAACTGGATTTAACGTTACAGCTGTACAAGCTGCGCAACACAAAACATTACTTGCCCTAGAAGATACTACGACCATTTCATACAGCCATAAAAGTATTCGAAACGAACTTGGACACGTGAATCAGGGTAACCGTTGCCGCGGTATGCTTGCCCATAGTGTCTTACTTTTTGCGCCGGAATCACAAGAAATAGTTGGACTGATTGAACAGTCGCGTTGGACACGAGACATAACAACGCGTGGTAAAAGAGCGAAACATGCATCGACACCATACACTGAGAAAGAAGGCTACAAGTGGGAGTCAGCATCAATCAATATGTCAGCAAGACTGGGCGCAAAGATAGATGATGTGATATCCGTCTGTGACCGAGAAGCCGATATCTACGAGTACCTACTTTATAAGCTAACAACTCAGCAGCGGTTTATTGTTCGTTCAATGCAAAGTCGGCACATTGAGGAAGGCGAAAACAAGCTATATCACTATGCCAGTCAGTTAAAAAGTGCAGGGCACAAGCAAATACATATTCCGCAAAAAGGAGGGCGCAAAGCACGAAACGTGACGTTGGATATTGTATTTGCTCCCGTTACGCTCAAGGTTCCTAGCAATAAACGTGGTGAATCACTTCCTTTATACTACGTCGGATGTGTAGAGCGCGGTAATTCAAAAGAGGCGTTATGCTGGCATTTACTGACAAATGAACCCATCACAAATCAAGCGCAAGCACAAAAAATAATTGGCTATTACGAGCATCGTTGGTTAGTAGAAGAATATCATAAGGCGTGGAAAAGTGACGGTACTAATATCGAAGCTTCGCGCTTACAAAGTAAGGAAAACGTTGAGCGTCTAGTCACAATAAACGCGTTTATTGCCGTAAGGATCCTTCAACTCAAATTCGCAAAAGACCGACCGGACGATAGTAGCTGTGAAGAAGTCCTATCACCTAAAGCATGGAAGTTATTATGGTTAAAACGAGTGAGTAAGACACCACCTGACTCAGCCCCCTCAATGAAATGGGCCTATACGGAGCTTGCAAAGCTAGGAGGGTGGAAAGATACAAAAAGAACAGGGAGAGCGTCTGTGAAAGTCATATGGCAAGGATGGTTCAAACTGCAAACCATCCTTGAAGGCTATGAGCTAGCCCTGTCTCTTGATATCGACTTGTGATCAAGAGACAGGCCATCAGGCTGGTTTTTTTGTTTTTAGGGTCTGAATCTTTATCTATACGGGCTGGTATTGTTGCTCATTAGTGCTGCGTTTCGCCTCACTGTGCCTTTTCTCTTTCCTTTTTTGCAGACCACAGACGCTAACCGAAGGGAGCGTTATAGAAGCACTTTACTCAAAATTCGTAGAACAAAGAACAACAGCCCTAATTATTTAAGTGCAAAAAAAATTATACAATCCGCACTTAAATGGTGACTTTCACTTAATGCGGCGCACCGCTTGGCGCATACTTTGTTAGTGGCAGATGATATTATTAAAAGTAAAGCTAATATAAAAAGAATGAGGTCATTATGCAGGATTATTCAATTGGAACGCCTGGCAAACCGTGGGGCGCCGAAGAAAAAGCTCAATGGTATGATCAGCAAAGCGTGAAGCGCAGCGTTAAAGAAGAGGTTTTTGATAAGTTAACACATATCATTCCAGACGGGTTTCGACTGCAACAATATGGAGCACTGCCATACGATGAAGAGCGTTATCCTCTTTATGCTGTAGTACCGAATTCATTCGACGAAAGTAAGCCCTCGGCATTAGTTACCGGCGGAGTTCATGGTTATGAGACTAGCGGAGTGCAGGGAGCACTAAAATTTATTCAAACGCAGTTGGCGGCTTATGCCGTTGATTTCAATATTGTTGTTGTACCCTGTGTAAGTCCTTGGGGATATGAGACCATCAATAGATGGAATCCGTTAGCGATAGATCCCAACCGTTCTTTTCATGCGGATTCACCAGCGCCTGAGTCACAACAGTTAATGAACTTTATTGCATCGCTGGGCATGGAGTTGTCGTTACATATCGACTTGCACGAAACGACTGACACAGATAACAGCGAGTTTAGACCTGCTTTGGCGGCGCGAGATGGAACGACTCACGACAACTGGAATATTCCAGATGGCTTTTACACAGTAGCAAACACACCCAATCCGCAGCTTGCTTTCCAACAGGCAGTAATCGACGCTGTTCGCAAGGTTACTCATATAGCCCCTGCTGATGAAAACGGAAAGATTATTGGTGCCGATGTAATGAGCGAAGGGGTTATCTGTTATGACAAGAAGTCGCTGTTTTTATGCGGTGGTATGACTGACGCTAAATACGTTACCACAACGGAAGTATATCCAGACAGTGACAATGCAACGCCAGAAAACTGTAATGATGCTCAAGTTGCAGCGGTGTGCGCGGCGCTCGATTTTATAAAATAAGTCTCACACATGATAAATCATTTAGACGCTTGAACGTTTAGACGTCTAGATGTATATTGGGCCTTCTTTCAAAGGAGGCTTTCTGTGTTTACTTTTTCGGCAGTAATATATAACGGCAATAAACAAATATTAATTCGACACGATTGTAAAACCGACACTGAGTTTTCTGATTATTTAGAATCGCAATACGGCTGTCACGTTTGCTTGTGGTCGAACAAAGAGCTTTCTGAAAGCACGCTGGCAAACATAGCAGCGGCAAAGAGAGTTCAGTAATCCTTAGACACAAAGAAGTAAAAAATGACGTACCCAATTTCTCCTTGCAAAGCGCAATGTAAACTCGACGAAAATGATATATGTGCCGGTTGTCATCGTACCATTGACGAAATTGTTAACTGGGCTAATTACACCAACGAACAAAAGATCGCAGTGTTCGAAAGACTCGAAACGCAATCTCACCCCGACTAATAAAAACCGAATAAAAATAAAAACCGGACAGTCACTTAATTAGAAAGCGAACAACGGACAGTCACTTAAAGCGAATTAAATTCAACAACGGACAGTCACTCAAAACACTCCCCCTCCTTCAACGTAAACCAAAACGAACTTCTTATGTTCAAATCATAAACATAGACTCACAAACCTATTTTTAATCAGTTAGCTCAAACGTCTTATAATTAACCTTCATCGCGTAGCTAGGTACTCGTCTTTTTGGTAAACTCCGCGCCGATTTTAGATACTTATTTCGAGCCAAATTCCGAATGAAAATAATGTTAGCCCCGATGGAAGGGGTAGTTGATCACCTAATGAGAGATATGTTGACCCGCGTTGGCGGTTTTGATCAATGTGTGACGGAATTTGTTCGCGTAGTCGACCAGAAATTACCTAAAAAAACGTTCTATAAGATTTGTCCAGAGCTTCATACCGATGGCAAAACCGCTTCGGGTGTTCCTGTGCGGGTTCAATTATTAGGGCAGCACGCACAGTGGCTTGCTGAAAATGCGGAAACAGCGGTAGAACTGGGCTCGCCGGGGGTTGATTTGAACTTTGGATGTCCGGCCAAGACAGTCAACAAGAGTAAAGGTGGCGCGGTGCTCCTTAGAGAAACTCAAACGCTTTACGATATTGTGAAAGCGGTTAGAGATGCTGTACCTCAGCATATACCAGTATCGGCAAAAATTAGGCTCGGTTTTGAGGATAAATCGTTAGCGGTTGATAATGCGATAGCGATAACGGAAGCTGGTGCCTCTGAGCTTGTCGTGCATGCACGAACGAAAACAGAAGGGTATAAACCGCCAGCATATTGGAACTGGATTGCAAAAATTAAGCAACACACGGATATACCTTTGGTCGCCAACGGTGAGATATGGAACGCAGATGATGCGAAAAACTGTCAAGAGCAATCCGATTGTATAAATTTGATGGTTGGACGTGGAGCCCTTGCGATGCCGAACCTTGCGCGTAGCATAAAGCATGGCGACACACCGATGCCATGGCCTGAGTTAGCGGCCTTGCTAATACAATATTCTGGCTATGAGATCTATGGTGATAAGGGAAGGTACTATCCGAATAGAATAAAGCAATGGTGTGGCTACTTGAAGAGACAGTATCCGCAAGCTGAAGTGTTATTCAATGATATTAGGCGGCTCACTAACTCCCAAGATATTGTAGATGTGTTAGCACGCCAGTCTTCTCAATAAAACGCAGGTTTATCCCAGACCTGCTTGGTTTTAGGAGGGTAATTGACTACTCTGAAATGGCAACAGAGAGTAAGTTACATGTCTCACTTCTTAAAACAATTAAAATTAATCTGGGGAACTCATGAAATCAGCAACATCAAAGCTGACGCTGCTGTTGGTCTGCACTATGTCCTTGCTTACGGCAGGATGCATTGCGAAGCCCAACAAAAGTGATGCGCAGCCATCGAAAGTCACCATAAACCCAAATCCGTATCCAAGCACTTACAAGCCAATAGAGGGAGAGCCAACCCTTATCACTAACGTCACCATCTTAGATGGTGTGGGGAATCGGTTTGATAATGGCAGTATCTATTTTGTGGACGGAAAAATTCAAGCCATAGCTGAAAGTGGACAGACACTCGACGTCTCTGAAAATGCAAAAATCATTGATGGAAAGGGTAAGTGGGTCACGCCAGGAATTATTGATAATCACAGTCACTTAGGCGTGTATCCATCACCTTCAACTCGCTCTCACTCCGATGGAAATGAAATGACTAACCCTGTCACTGCGCAGGTTTGGGCTGAGCATTCGGTATGGCCACAAGATCCTGGTTTTGGTCGAGCACTGGCCGGCGGGGTAACAACCTTACAAATTTTGCCTGGGTCTGCGAACTTATTTGGCGGACGTTCTGTGGTTTTGAAAAATGTGCCGAACAGAACTATGCAAGATATGAAGTTTCCCGATGCGCCATACGGAATGAAAATGGCTTGTGGTGAAAACCCTAAGCGAGTATACGGTCAAAAGGGTGGCCCGATGACGCGTATGGGGAATGTTGCAGGTTATCGTCAGGCATGGTCTGACGCACAAGATTACATGCGCAAGTGGGAAGCGTATGAAAGAGACTATGAAGCAGGAAAAAACCCTAAAGCGCCTAAGCGAGATCTTAAACTCGAGACGTTAGCCGGTGTGCTTGAGGGAGATATTCGTGTACACATGCATTGCTACCGCGCCGACGAGATGACGGTGATGATGGATGTAATGAAAGAGTTTAACTATCAAATTGGCACCTTTCATCACGCTGTCGAGGCCTACAAAATTGCTGATAAGTTGAAAGAAAACGACGTTTGCTCGGCAATGTGGGCCGATTGGTGGGGCTTTAAGATGGAAGCCTACGATGGTATTCGCGAGAATATTCCTGCAGTGCACAATGCTGGGGCTTGCGCTATTGTTCATTCAGACAGTGACCTAGGGATCCAAAGACTTAACCAAGAAGCTGCGAAAGCGTGGTCTGATGGTAAGCGCGCTGGTATTGATATCCCCATGAAAGATGCTTGGTTGTGGCTTTCAGCAAATCCTGCAAAATCATTGGGTATATTAGATAAGACTGGTTCGCTAGAAGCGGGGAAACAAGCTGATATCGTACTGTGGAACGGCAATCCTTTTTCTACCTACACCAAGGCTGAACATGTTTATATCGATGGTGGTTTAGCATACTCACTAACAGATAGTTCAACCTGGCCAGTGAGTGACTTTGAGTTAGGACAAGTTGGTGAAGGAGATAGCAAATGAAAAAATTAATCACACTAGTTACCGCTCTCTCAATGGTCTCTTCAATTGCGGCGGAAAATATTGCTATCGTTGGTGGCAAAGTGCACACCATGACATCTGCCGGCGTATTAGAAAAAGGTACCGTATTATTATCTGACGGGCGAATAAGCGCAGTTTTTGCTGATGGTGAAGTGCCACAAGGTTATAAGGTTATTGATGCAAGCGGCAAGGTAGTTACGCCAGGTTTTGTAGGCGCACTTACATCTTTAGGGCTAGTAGAGGTTTCATCATCGTCTGGGGTCGTGGACTCTAGCGTAGAAAAAACGCCAATCACAAACACTGGCGCGGCGTTTGACGTTCAGTATGCCATTAATACCGATAGTTCTTTGATTCCAGTAACGCGTTTAGAGGGAGTAACTTCAGCCGCTACTACTGTGAGTAATGGTGAATTTTTGTTTGGCGGTAAAGGGGCTGTTATAAGTCTTGACGGATTTGCGCCTGTGCTGAAAGCCGGTGCTTTCATGACAGTAGATGCTGGTAGCGGTGGTGCTGAAATCTCTGGCGGCTCACGAGCTTCACTATGGGTGATGCTAGACAAGGTGTTCAACGAGGCGAAAAATGCCAAAGATAACCTTTCTGCTGAAAAGCCCTGGTATGGCATTAATACCCGTTTAGATGTAAGTGCACTTAAGCAGGTGATTGCAGGTGACATGCCATTGTTCATGCGTGCTGATAGGGCATCTGATATCCGCCAAGTCATTGCGTTTAAGAAAAGACATTCTTCTATAAATGTCATTCTTGTTCATGGCGTAGAAGCTTGGAGGGTGGCCAATCAATTGGCTGATGCTGAGATACCGGTAATAATAGACCCTGAATATAATTTGCCGGGTGGCTTTGATCAGATGGGGGCCACGCTTAAAAATGCTGCTAGGTTGCATAATGCTGGGGTGCAAGTAGCTATTGGCATGGATACTCATAACATTCGACTGGCAGCGCAGCATGCGGGCAATGCAGTTGCGAATGGTCTGGATTACGAGGCTGGCCTGGCAAGTCTTACTAAGGTACCAGCTCAGATTTTAGGGCTAGAAAGCCAGCTGGGAAGTTTGGTTAAGGGCGCAAGAGCAGACGTTGTAATTTGGTCTGGAGATCCACTGGAAGTAACGCAAGCTGCTGAATCTGTTTTTATTGGAGGGAAGGTCATCAAAATGGAGTCAAGGCAAACTAAGCTTCGAGATAGGTATTTAACGCTACAAGATTCTGAGTACACTATGCCTTCTCAATACGAACGCAGTGCCCAGTAATTTGTGATAACCGATAAAGTGGCTGCCGCCTATTTCAGAGTAAATTCAGAATTAGCGCAGCCATTTTTTATGACAGATATTGAATAGCATTTTTCACGTTTGGCCTAGTGCCTCTATTACACTTCTCGGCGAAGGTGGTCATATTATCAGGCTCACCCACGGGGCCGGAAAAAAGCATTTCGAACCGGCTGGTTATGATATGCCATTTCTTTTGCTCTAAACCCAATGTTGATAGCAGTCGAGTTGGGAACCTTGGTGGTTCACTATTAGTCTTTGTTTGTTTTGCCGTTAGTGTTGCACACAGCAATTCCTTGTAGTCATGAAAATTAAATGACAAGTGAGCTGTGTTGTTTAGTGAAAGAGCGCTCGGCGATTTATCCTTACAGTCTTTGACATTCGGTGCTTGGTCTTTAAACAACATAAGATATTTGGGATGTTTTCTCGCTTTGTGAGCGTTCAGACGATAGTGGATACTCGTATATTTAGAGTTATTCAAGGAAGTTGCGATGCTCGCTCTAATTGGATTTAGGTCGACATAGGCCATAACGGCCGCTAGTGCTTTTTCGTCCAAAATGGCTTGCGAGCGAAATCGTCTTTCCCAAAAATAGCCTTTACAATCGTCCTCTTTGTTTGCCCTTCGAGCGATATACTCGTTAAGCAACCTCATAAACCAGCTAACGCTTTGTAGCCTTTCTCGATATTGCACAGATAATGCTTTCAGTTCGTTCAACTCGGCTTCGGAGCAAGCTTGAGAATTGCTGGCCGAGCCTTCCTTTTCTAGCGCTCTATTCTCTAGATAGAATCGAACAACAGGAGGACATTTATAAAACATTCTCCACCGCAAGAAAACTTCGTCCATCGACCAGCCCTCTGCACGACCTTTTGCAATGTGAAGCACGACATGAATATGATTGTGCATAACAGCATACGCACATAAGTCGATAGCAAACGCCTGGGTTAATTTGTGTAACCTATCGGTAAACCACTTGCGCCTATGTTCGTAGTTGATGCCAGTTTTAACATCTTTACCGCATAGAAAAGACTGTCTAACACAGCGTGAAGTGCAGTGATAATAGGGCGTAATGTCTGTATTAATTTGTTTGTAGCGAGGTAAAGGCATGTCCATATCCCAACTGTTTTTTATTATTATGAACAAAAAACTAAGGATGTGAACTGAGCTTTAGAGCAGGATTGTATCGATCATTCATAGCCGGTAGCTCGTTTAAACACACATAGTGAAGCCTAAACGTGAAGCTAAATTGTGGACAGTCACTCGTGCGAGTAGTGGGAGTAGTGGACAGTCATTCACAAACGAATAAGTGACTGTCCCATAGAGATTTATCAAAACAGTTTAGCTGTTAACTGAGCGCTAACTAAGTGACTGTCCAATGCCAGTACGGCTTTACCTCAATTAGGCAAAAACATCCACTCGGCTGCCCAGTCTGCTATCCGAGCGGTTTGTACTTGGTTCATTCGACTGTTGGGGCTGACTTGTTTGGCTCGACTGGCGCTCCTGTTCAGAACGTAACTCTTGACGCTGCGGAGCCTGTGGCGTCGACTCTAAAATAGTTGATACCGGTGCAGAGTTAACTGAAGAAACATCCATAAAGACTCCTCTTTTGAAAAACCATATTTATTCATTAAAAGATAGCACAAAAATCATTCAGCTAATATTAAACTTCTGAGGCTTTTGTCCATCAACTCAGCTATCTTTGGCTGCGCTTCGGCATTTGGGTGAATTCCATCGTTTTGCATTAAGCTGTCGTTAAGTGCAATCTCTTCAAGAAAGAAAGGAACAAGATGAACAGCATTCCTTTCAGCAACTATGGAATAACTTTCCGTGAACATCTTTGTATATCTATTACCGTAATTTGAGGGGATCTGCATCTGTTGAAGAAAAACTTCGGCACCACTTTTTTTCGCTGCTTTCACTAAAGCATCTAAATTATTTCTAATTTTCTTTATATTATGCCCCTGCAATCCGTCGTTTCCACCCAACTCAATTAAAATGTGAGACGGCATATGCTGTTCAATAAGACGAGGTAGCCTGGCTAGTCCGCCGTCTGTTGTTTCACCACTTACCGCAGCATTTACAATATCGATCGGAATGTTGTCGTTTTGCCAATGCTTTTGTAACAAACTAACCCAACCTTGGTGCTGCTGTAATCCGTACGCTGCCGATAAACTATCGCCAACAACAAGTAAGGTTGCTTCATGGGCGCTAGACGAGGATTTCTCTTGATCTGAAAGCGCTTGAAACGGTATTAAGACAATGAGCAAAAATGCAAAAAATTGACGATAACTAACGAACACGAATTGATGACCCCTATGATTAAAACAAGCACGGTAACTAAAACGGTAAATACGAGCGAAGGCTCTTTGCAGATCCTTCAGCCAATCTCTTTTGAAGTCAAGGCTGGTGAGTCCGTTGCAATTATTGGTGCGTCAGGCTCCGGTAAATCAACTTTACTTGGTCTATTAGCTGGGCTTGATGAAGTCACCAGCGGAGAAATATACCTAGATGGTGAAGCGCTTCACAACATGGATGAAGAGCAGCGAGCTGTTCTTAGAGGGAGCAAAGTGGGGTTTATCTTCCAAAGTTTTATGCTGGTACAGAGCCTTACCGCACTGGAGAATGTTATGTTGCCTGCCGAGATCTCAGGTCTCGACAACCCCAAAAAGCTGGCTATGGATATACTTGAACAAGTAGGGCTTGCACACCGCGCTCATCATTTTCCCAATCAGCTATCAGGCGGAGAGCAGCAGCGGGTTGCAATTGCCAGGGCATTTATTACCTCGCCAAAGATTCTATTTGCCGACGAACCAACCGGAAATTTGGATGCTAAAAACAGTGGCAAAATAGAAGAGCTGCTTTTTGAGCTAAACCGAAATACTGGTACTACGCTTGTGCTTGTAACTCACGATACTGAGTTAGCAGAGCATTGTGATAGACAGCTTACGATGCATGCAGGTGAATTGACAGAAACCACATCTGCATCTACATCACCTAGCGAGGTTAGCTAGATGTCTATGACTTTTAATCTCGCGTGGCGACTATTTAAACACGAGGCCCGACGTGGCGAGCTCACGATAATACTGCTTGCCATTGTATTGTCGGTAGGGGCTGTTCTCTCACTTTCGCTTTTCAGTGAGCGCTTGCAGGGCGCGCTTAAATCTCGCTCGGCAGCGTTTATCGCAGCCGATGCGCAGCTTCGTTCAGATAAGCCTATTGATGAAAGTTGGCTGGTGAAAGCAAAAGCCGAAGACTTAAACACAGCGAAGCAAGTATCG
This sequence comes from Alteromonas sp. MB-3u-76, assembly GCF_002831605.1. Classification (NCBI taxonomy): domain Bacteria; kingdom Pseudomonadati; phylum Pseudomonadota; class Gammaproteobacteria; order Alteromonadales; family Alteromonadaceae; genus Alteromonas; species Alteromonas sp. MB-3u-76. The sequence goes on from NZ_CP025115.1 coordinate 1,453,004, forward strand.
ACACGCTCAATGGTATTCAAAGACGACGATATGTCGTTGGTAGATTTAAGAGCGGTAAACGAACACTATCCTCTCAAGGGTATGGTTAGCGTAGCCGACGTGCCTTTTGGACAGAAAAAGGACACCAACACACTTCCGGAGCCTGGGGAAGCTTGGGTGCAGTCAAGACTCTTCCAATCGCTTAAATTGCAGCTGGGAGATAAAATTGATATTGGTGACGCTCGGGTGACGGTAACTCGAGTACTTGCAGATATTCCTGATGCGGGTTTTAGTGTTTTTAACACCGACCCTATTGTACTGATGAGAATGGAAGACTTGCCGTCTGCAAATATCACCGGCCCTGGAAGTAGAGCGAGATATATCAGCTATTTTGCTGGAGACGCCTCGGATGTAAAGAGTTACTCATCGTGGTTATTACCCCAACTAAACGACGATCTGCACTCGTGGCGCACAGTACAGGACGATGAGTCTGCTATTGGCCGCTCAGTGGCCCGCGCTGAGCGTTATTTCCTTTTAGCTAGCTTGTTGGCAATTGTACTGGCTGCGGTGTCTATAGCTGTAGCTGCCCAGCGTTATGCTCAACGCCACTTCGATCCTGTTGCGATTATGAAAACATTAGGCGCAACTAAACAAACCATCAGGAAAGTGTACCTAATTCAAATACTGTTGATAACGCTGCTGGGTATTCTTATTGGACTGGTTGTGGGCTTTATAGGTCAGCATGTAGTAGTGTCTTTGGTAGCCGATAGAGTAGATGTCTCTTTGAATGTGTGGCATTGGCGGCCGGTTATTATCGCCATTGCGACTGGCGCTACTTGTGCAATATTATTTTCGCTCTATCCGCTGTTGCAGCTTTTTTCTGTGCCTCCGCTTCGAGTGTTACGCAAAGATTTAGATGCAAGCCTGCGCTCTAGAAGTATTCAGTTTGTTGCTTCGGGGGGAGCCATTTTTGCGCTGATGTGGATGTACAGCCAAGATTTAAAAATTAGCGCTATTCTCTTCGCCTCTGGCGCCGCGTTGGTAATTGGCCTTCTTGTTGCTACTTACTTCCTTATTGCAATAGGTAGAAAGCTTGGAAGCGGCAGTATCGGGCCATGGCAGCTTGCTTGGGCACGTATAAAGCGCAGAGCAATGGATAATAGTGTGCAGCTTATCAGCTTCTCCATCACCATCATGCTGTTGCTGGTTGTTTTAGTGATGAGAAACGATATGGTTTCACAGTGGCGTGCTCAGCTACCTCAGGGGACGCCTAACTATTTCCTAACAAACATAACCCCTGATATTCAGAAACGATTGGACAGACACTTTTCTGTTAACGGTGTTGATATTAATGAATTTTTCCCAGTAACTCGTGGGCGCTTTGTTTCTGTCAATGGAGAAGGGGTTAACACTGAAGTTTCAAAAGAAGAAGAGTCATCTAATGAGGGCAGAAGAGGGCTTGGCCGAGAAGCTAATCTCACGTGGGGCAACTCGCTGCAAAAAGAGAATGAAATAATAGAGGGAGTTTGGCATGGCGAGCTAGACTCAGATTACGACAAGGGTTGGTATCCAGTATCGGTTGAAGAGGGCGTGGCAGAGCGTTTAGATATCAAGATGGGAGACATGCTCAACTTCAATGTCGGTAGCGAAATAGTGCAAACGAAGGTCACGAGCCTTCGAAAAGTAAACTGGCAGACCATGCAGCCCAACTTCTTTTTTGTTATTCACCCAGAAGCGATGGCGGCATTCAGTCCTACCTATATAACCAGCTTTTATCTTCCTACTGATAGGAAAGACGAGTTAACCAAGCTATTAAAGCCTTTTGCCTCTGTCACCATGTTTGATGTTGATGCACGAATTAACCAACTAAGAGATATTGTTGAGCAAGTTTCAGTGGCTGTTGAATTTATTCTAGTGCTTGTATTGATGGCTGGCAGCTTAGTACTTATTGCTCAAGTGCAGGCCAGCATGGACGAACGCCGCCAAGAAATAGCGATTTTGCGTACTTTAGGGGCCAAAGGCAGCTTAATTAGAAAGAGTGTTGTGTTTGAGTTTTTGATCATTGGCACCGTTGCCGGTTTTATGGCGGCGCTGGCAAATGAACTAAGCCTGTATTTACTGCAAACGAACGTGTTTCAAATGTCTGCCACACTTCATGTTGAGTATTGGCTTGTAGCTCCCGCCGTTGGTGCGCTTGTTGTCGGAGTACTTGGAGCCATAGGATGTTGGAGACTATTAACGCTCAATACCGGCGAATTGCTTCGAAAAATGGTTTAAGGGACTCCGTATTAAGCGTATTGAAAAGTTTGTGGACAGTCACTCGTTAAATGAGTGTCTGTCCGTTTTCTCTGTCTCTTGCTGCGTTCTGGACTGCCCAATGAGTCCGGACAATGAGTGACTGTCCAATTACACCTTCATTACATGTTACTGGCCGGTATTCGCTTCAGGTAATATTTGGAGTTATTCCGAGTGACTGTCCGATGTCGCTAACTGGGGGCGTTCGCCGTCACTTCTATTAATTGAATTGGAGCGCTACTTCTTCAAAATTTTTGCTAGATACAAGGAATGAAAGGAGTTGTCTGCAAGCGTTGCTTACAGACAGCTGTTCGTTGAATATTAGAATTAGTTATTTCGCTTATTTGCTCAGGGTTTAATAGCTAGCTGTAAATAGCTGCTAGGGCCTTATCAACCGTGGGGTATTCAAAGGTAAAACCGGCTTTAACCAGTTTGTCAGGTATCACGTTTTGCCCTTCTAGAAGCATGGTAGAGGACTCACCCATCGCTATCTTCATTACAAAACTAGGGACAAAAAACAGACAGGGGCGGGATAGTGCTTTTGCTAATTGTTTAGAAAAGGTTTTGTTCGTCACAGGCTCTGGGGCGGTTAAGTTGAACGGACCTTTGCATTCATGGTTATTAAGCAAGAACTCGATGCCGCTAACCATATCATCAAGGTGGATCCACGAAAGATACTGTTTACCGCTTCCTAAACTGCCGCCTACACCAAGCTTAAACGGAAGCGCCATTTTTTCTAATGCTCCGCCATTCTTTGATAACACCACGCCAGTACGTAACGTTGCTACACGGGTCTCTTCCGTGTTCACGCTCATGGCAATATTTTCCCATTTTTCACACAAGTCTTGAGTGAACTCCTTGTGAACAGGCGTCTCCTCGGTAACGATCTTATTTCCCTGACGCCCGTAATAGCCTATAGCTGAGCCAGAAATAAAGGTTTTTACAGGTGTGCTACTGCTATTCATTTTGGCGACCAGTTGAGTGGTTATATCCCAACGGCTATCGCATATGATTTTCTTTTGAGTGTCTGTCCACCTTTTATCGGCTATAGGCTCTCCGGCAAGATTAACAACAGCATCAAACCCGCCAATATCGTCTATCTCAGATACACTCTCAATGGTTTTAATATCAGAGCCCAATGACTGTTGCGCACTATTTGGATTGCGGGTTAACACAGTAAAGCTGTGGGTGTTTTTGAGCTTTTTGATTAAGCTGCTGCCAATTAACCCGGTGCCGCCAGTAATAAGAATGTTCAAAAGATAACTCCCTGCTGAATTAATTATTCAGACTTGTTGCAGGAAAGAGTAAGCGACACCGAGTCAGAGAATCGCAGTGCATGAGGCTTATCAACTTCAACTTGGGCAAAGCGCACAGAGCTATGCTCAGATGCAATAGTCAATACGTCGGCGGTTAGCTTTTCTAAAAGAGAAAAACGATTGTCTTCGACTAGCTTGATAATTGCTTTGGTGATTGTCTTGTAATTAAGCGCATCCTTCATGTTATCAGTGTTAGAGGCCTTTCCTGCGTCATAGTCGATTTTTACGTTCACCACAACGTCCTGTTTGTTTTTTATCTCGTCTTCATTAATACCGATATAGGTGCGAAGGCGTAAATTTTTGATTTTTATGGTGGCAAGGTTGAAAGTCATTACATTCTCTTGTTTGTAGTTAATTATAAGTCGTTGTAAAGTGTTGCTGTTTTAATTAGGAATGTAGCACACAATGTCCATGGAACTACGATCGCCCACAGCAAAATTTCTCGTTGTATTTGCGAGTTTGGTTGTTGTTATGGCAGGTATCAAATCAGCAAGTGCCATTATGGTACCCTTCTTTTTATCCATATTTATAGCTATAGCCTGCGGCCCGATTATCCATTGGACATCACGCTTTGGCGTACCTAAATGGTTATCTATATCCTTTGTTATACTACTTATCGTAGTTTTCGGATTTCTCTTAGCTGGGCTAGTGGGTCAATCGATGGCAGAGTTTCGAGAAAACCTGCCGCAATACAGGAGTAAGCTCGATTCTGAATTTGAATGGGTAGTTGGAAAGTTAGCCGACTTCAATATCCATATCAACAGTGAGCTCATAGCCAATCATTTAGACCCCGCTACCGCGATGTCGGTAGCCACTAACTTTATAAGTGGTATGGGAGGAGTATTATCTAACCTTTTCCTTATACTGCTAACCGTAATCTTTATGCTGTTTGAAGCAGACAGTATACCAAGACGCCTGCACATCGCATTAGCCGACCCAGACATGAAGCTTCAACACATCGATAAGTTTATTCGCTCGGTAAATAGTTATTTAGCCATAAAAACAGTGGTGAGCTTAGGAACCGGGATCATCATCGGTACTTGGCTCTATGTAATGGGAATTGACCACTTTATGCTTTGGGCTGTATTGGCATTTATGCTTAATTTTATCCCCAATATTGGTTCTATAATCGCTGCAGTACCGGCGGTATTAATTGCCTTTGTACAATATGGAATTGCCTCGGCGGGGTTTGTTGCTTTAGGGTTTCTGTTAGTGAACACAATTATGGGCAACATGGTTGAGCCGAGACTAATGGGCAAAGGAATGGGGCTGTCTACCTTGGTCGTATTTCTCTCATTAATCTTTTGGGGCTGGCTATTGGGCACGGTAGGAATGTTGCTTTCTGTGCCCCTAACCATGGTTGTAAAAATCGCATTGGAGTCTAGGGAAGAGAGTAGGTGGTTAGCCGTATTACTCTCCAGCGAAGGCAATAGAAAACAGGTTAGTGGTTAGGAAACTTAACTACTACCCGAGCACCACCAAGATGGCTATTTTCAATGTGCATTTTACCTTCGTAAATTGAGACGAGATCGCTCACTAGTGCTAAACCTATGCCCTGACCCTCGGCATAGGTATCTAGCCGAGCTCCTCGCTCAAGCAGCTCTTGTTTTTTACCATCGACAATACCAGGCCCATCATCCTCTATAGTAATAATGAGCCACTCGCTTTCGATACTTGCAGATACACACACTCGAGATACTGCTGCCTTGCATGCGTTATCTAAAAGGTTGCCACAGAGTTCTAGCAAATCTGTCTCATCACCCTTAAATGCAATAGTTTGAGAGTTGGGGGAATGCGAACATTCACATTCAATCGACAGATTTTTATCTTGATAAATTTTGTCCATGGCGTCTGCTATCTTGAGCAATACAGGCTCGACAGGGATAGCAGCTTGCCAACCTGTTTTGCCAGCACTCGCGCGTTTCAATTGTCGCTGAATAATATTGTCAATCTGCGTTAGGGATTCTTTTATTTCAGGTTGCAGGTTTTTAGACCCTAGTGCCACGGCAAGAGGTGTTTTTAAGCTATGAGCTAAATCACCAAGGCTATTTTTATAGCGCTTTCGCTGGGTAGCTTCAAAGTGAAGTAATTCGTTAATAGAATGCTTTAATGAGTCGAATTCGACAGGGTAGCGGTTGTTTAGCGCACTTTTTTTACCTTTAGAGGCGAGTGATATTTCGTCAATTATCTTTTTAACCGGCAGTAAAATTAGGCTTATACCAACAATAATGAAAATGAGCAGAGCGGCGGATAGTGTGATTATCCATTGCCATGTTGTCGCTAAGAAGGTTTGACGTTCTTTCTCAAACACGGCTTTATTGTTGAAAATGTAAAAATGTACCGGCTCAAAATCTTGGCTTGAAAGAAACTCTGCGGTAAACGCGTAAACGAAAAAGTTGCTGTCGATGTCGAATTTAGGAGTGTAGTCATCGCTGAATACTTCGTTGCCAACCGGGACATCCATGTTTGGCGGCGTAAAAACATACTCCAACGCAGACGCCGACTGCCATATAACCTCATTGCGAAAAACAATTAGGCCTAAGTATCCAGAACCGGGTAAATTTAGCTCTTCTTCAAATAACACTTCCGGCATCACAGGCGAATCGCCTTCTAATTCGAATGCGGTTAGCAGGCTTAAGTTCATCAAGCGCAGCTCGCTCATTTTGGCTTCTGTCAAACTTTCAGTGAAAGCCTCTTCGAGAATAATGACGGTAAACGGTGCGAAAAGAGCGAGTAGGGTAAAGGCTAGTAACACACTTCTCACGCGAAGTGAAAGTTGTCTCATAAGTTTCGGTTTATCCTATAGCCTCGTCCTCGAAGAGTCTCAATGGGCTTAAGCGTACCGTCGGGGTCGAGTTTTTTGCGCAGCCGGCCAATAAACACCTCGATAACGTTACTATCAAGATCGAAATCTTGATCGTATATGTGCTCAGTAAGTTCGGTTTTCGACACTACTTTTTGAGGATTCATCATTAGGTATTCCATTACCTTGTATTCATAAGCGGTAAGATCGAATGGGGTTTCGTTTACAGCGAGTTCTTCCGTCACTGTATTAAGCGCTATCGGGCCAAACTGTATAACTGGGTTGGCTTGTCCGGACGCTCTTCTAATAAGCGCTTTTGTTCGCGCTAAAAGCTCTTCATTGTGAAACGGCTTGGTCAGGTAATCATCAGCACCTGCGTCAAGGCCTTCCACCTTTTCTTGCCATCGGTCTCGAGCCGTCAAAATAAGAATTGGACAAGGGATATTGTCTTTACGGGCCTGTCGAATTACATCAAAACCATCTAACTTCGGCATACCAATATCAATAATGGCGAGGTCGTAAGCATATTCTTTAATTAAAAAAAGCGCATGTTCACCGTTGTCTGCAAGGTCTACGCTATAACCATTTTGCTGCAACAAAGCATCGAGTTGCGTAAGGAGCCTACTGTCATCCTCTGCTATTAAAATTCGCATGTTAATCCTTGTCTTTGGACTTTTTAACTTTACCTGAACGTTTATCAACATCCACGGAAACCACGCGGCCCGACTTTTTCAACACTTTGACGCGATAAGTTGACGAGGTTTGCTCTATTTTCAAAACACGGCCGTTTGCAGCGCTGCTGGCTTTTGATGCAGCCTGGCTTTTTGAAACCTCATTACTTTTTTTTTGCTGAGCATATGCAGTATTTACGCTTACCAGCGCAAGGCATGCACTGAATAAAGCTGCTCTAAGCAATAACCACATAAAACCTCACTATAGAAAAAATGCGTTCAGGCTCACTGACTCTTTTGAGTATAAAAGGTAATGATGAACCCACCCTGAATTTGTAATGAGTTTACCCTGTGAAATAAACCCTGTACATAAGTTGAACCTGAAAGTGGACAGTCACTCGAATGACACCAAATTTAAATGCGACTCGAAATCAAGCAAAATCGCAAGCAAAATCGGACAGTCACTTAATATTAACTAATGAGCTTTTATGAGTGACTGTCCGGAATCAACTGATGAGTGACTGTCCGATGCCGCTCATTCGAAATTATTTTTTGCTTTGAGCGCAACTAAGTGACTGTCCCTTTTTCACTTTTTGTTTATTTCTTCGTTCCATATTAGCCTGCAATACTTGCTCTAACGACTGCTGGTGGTCATTTAAACAGGTTGAAGTTGAGTTTTAAAAGCAGTGCTGCTGTCATAACCGTCCTAGTGGCATGACATGTGCGTTAACTCTGGTACCAAAGTTTTTATTATGAAAACGTTCTCTACGGAGGAACCATGTCAGACGATATCAAAACAAAAATGTGGAAAGCCATGTCACAGAGCCCAAAGGTAATGGTGAGCCTTGTAAATAAAGATATGCACGCAGAACCTATGTATGCGCAATTAGACAGTGATGCTGATGGAAGGTTTTGGTTTTACACAACCAAAGACAACCGAATTGCTCAGGGCGGAAAGGCAATGATCCATTTTGCGTCTAAGGGACACGACGTGTTTGCCTGTATTCGCGGGACGCTAGTTACCGAAAGCCGCTCTGAAATTATAGACAAGTATTGGTCTAACCCCGTGGAGGCCTGGTACGAAGAGGGCAAAGACGATCCAAGCCTGCTTATGCTCAGATTTGAGTTAGATGATGCTGAAATTTGGGACGCAGACCCGTCTATCAAAGGGGTATTTAAAATGCTGACGGGCAAGAATGTTCAGCCTGAAGAAATGGGCGATCACATAAAGGTCGACTTATAAAAGCAGGGGTATTTTTTTAAAGCTTAAAGCTGAACGTTTAAAGCGATGGAGAGGAAAGCCATAGGTACTACCTGCGGTCAGTAAACAGAAAAAGAAAGCTTGGTACGCACATGCCTCTCCTCATAGAGTAGAAATGCATGCGAAAACAAGCTTTCTTTCAATCTTTCTCTCTTTCTTTCTGGCAATCGACTCTCGCCAACTTTTAAAATAAGACGGTAGCCAACGCTAGCGTTACGGCAGTACCTTTTTATAAGGCTTCACTATAACGCTTTCATATACACCGGCTTCAATGTAAGGGTCGTTGTCTGCCCATGCTTGCGCATCCTCCAAGGAATCAAATTCTGCCACAACCAGCGAACCTGTAAATCCGGCAGGGCCGGGATCAGGGCTATCAATAGCAGGGAAAGGACCAGCCAAAACTAGGCGGCCCTCGCTTTTAAGGGCATTCAGTCTTTCTAAATGCGCAGGCCGAGCAGCAAGACGTTTCTCTAAGCTTTCAGCGACATCAGTAGCACAAATCATGTAAAGCATATGCTTAGCCTTTTATTGTTGCAGCTTTCATTGAGGATACAAAGCTATCCAATTCACTAAGCATTTTTTCACTGTTATCCAGGTTCGCAGCAATAATATTGACGGTAGCAGAGCCCGATATCGCACCTGCAGCCCCGGCATCAATCGCGCTTTTTACTTGCTCAGGCGTTGAAATACCAAAGCCAAGAAGTGCTGGCGCGGCATTGTGTTTGTTAAGTCGCTCAATGAGGTCAGATGCAGGAACGTTGGCAGCAGTTTCAGCACCAGTCACACCCGCGCGTCCTAGCAGATATGTATAGCCCGTAGAGTACTCGCCAATTTTCTCCATGGTTTCATCCGTGGCATTTGGCGGTGCGATAAGGATTTGCGATACACCAGTATCCTGCGCGGCCTGTTGAAACGGTGCAGCCTCGCGAATAGGAACATCAGCAACTAATATGGAGTCAACACCGGCATCCTGTGCCTTTTTGTAGAAGTTACCAATACCTTGTGCCATCACTAGATTGCTGTACAGCAGTAAACCAATGGGCACTTCAGGGTACTTATCTCGTACTCGTGAAATTAACGCCATGCAATCTGCCACTTTTATCTTGTGGCTTAACGCACGAATACTTGCAGCCTGTATTGTTGGACCATCGGCAATAGGATCTGAGTAAGGAATGCCAAGCTCGAGCGCATCGGCGCCGCTTTCTACTAACTGGCAAATAATGGCTTCAGATTGCGCTAAATCTGGGTCGCCTACCATAACAAACGGTACGAACGCGCCTTGATTTTTCTCGTTAAGACGAGAGAACATGTCTGCATATCTATCCATTATATATCATCTCCTAATACTCTAATTACATGCTCTAGGTCTTTGTCGCCACGGCCTGAAAGATTAACAACGATAATGGTCTCTTCTTCTGCTTCATCTGCCATATTCAAAGCGTGAGCTAGTGCATGAGATGGCTCAAGCGCAGGAATAATACCTTCTTTTCGTGCCAACAATTTAAACGCGTTCAGCGCTTCTTCGTCGGTTGCTGCCACATACTCTGCACGACCAATATCGTGTAAGTAAGCATGCTGAGGGCCAACAGCTGGGTAATCTAAACCAGCAGACACAGAGTAGCTCTCTTCAATTTGACCTTCGTTGTCTTGCATAATGAAGGTGTAAGCACCATGCAAAATGCCTTTTGTGCCGGTTACTATAGTGGCACCGTGATCTTTAGTGTGCACACCTTTACCTGCAGGCTCAACGCCCACTAGGCGAACTGAAGGCTCATCAATAAAGTCTGCGAACATACCAATAGCATTTGAACCGCCACCCACACATGCCACAACAGCATCAGGCAATCTGCCTTCTTTTTCCATAATTTGCGCACGAGTTTCTTCACCCATCATGCGGTGATATTCGCGTACAATGGTGGGGAAAGGGTGCGGGCCTGCTGCAGTACCTAAAAGGTAGTGAGCAGTGTCATAGTTAGCAGACCAGTCGCGCATCGCTTCGTTAACGGCATCTTTCAGTGTACCTGAGCCGGCGTTTACAGGAATAACCTCCGCGCCCATAAGCTTCATTCTAAAAACGTTTGGCGCTTGGCGCTCAACGTCCTTAGCACCCATGTAAATACGCGCTTTTAAGCCAAGTAATGCACAGGCTAGTGCAGTAGCAACACCGTGTTGACCTGCACCGGTTTCAGCGATAACTTCTTTTTTACCCATACGCTTTGTCAATAATGCTTGACCTAGCACCTGATTGGTTTTGTGCGCGCCACCGTGAAGTAAGTCTTCACGCTTTAGGTAAAGTTTTACTTTAGGGTTACTCACTAAATTGCGAGTCAGAGTCATCGGGGTGGGACGACCGGCATAATCTTTGAGAAGCGACAAAAACTCTTTATTAAAGCTTGGATCTTCTTTTGCGTCTAAGAATTCCTTCTCCAACTGATCAAGAGCTGGAATTAGCAATTCGGGCACGTACATGCCACCAAATTCGCCAAATTTTGTATCTAACTGGTTCATACGTTGTCCTGTTTTTTAATTAATAGCGGCGGCAGACTGTGAATAATTCAGCAAGCTTTTCTGCTGATTTGTCACCCGGTGCATTTTCAACACCAGAATTTACGTCTAGCACACCGCAGCCAGTGGCAATAGCATCTTCAACGTTATCTGGGCTAATGCCACCCGCAAGGATGATATTTTGTTTTTGTTCAATATTGTCAAGTAATGACCAATCAAACGATTCCCCAGTACCACCTTTAGCACTGCCTACTTGGCAATCTAAGAGTACGCGGTGTACTAGTTTGTTATCTAAATGGCTATTTACTTCGCTAGGTATTGAATCTTTTACGCCAACCGCAACCCAAATTTCACAGTGGCTAGGCAGTTTGCCGGCTAGCTCGTTAATGTAAGCATCGTCTTCGCTTCCGTGTAACTGCACGGCGAATAGATTTGCTGATGAGGCTATATCTGCAACTTCATCCACTGAGTGATTTACAAACACTCCCACATAGGCACCAGGTGCCGATTGTGTGATGCCCAACGCGGTATCTTTACTTACGCAGCGAGGAGATTTTTCAGCGAAAATCAACCCACCAAAACTAGCGCCGCGTTCAAAGGCCATTTGAGCTTGAGATGGGCTGGTTAGGCCGCACACTTTTACAGCACCATTCACAAGTGTTTTTACCGCACGGGGAAGGTCTTCTTGTGCCATTAATGCACTGCCCACAAGAAATCCTTGTGACACTGCTGAGAGTCTTAACACATCGTCGTGGGTGTAAATGCCAGACTCTGAGATAACAACAAAATCATGAGTTGCACCTTCAAGCATGGGTACGAGTCGTTCGGTAGTCGCGAGGTCGGTAGAAAGGTCGCGCAAGTCGCGGTTATTAATACCAATGATACCTGCTTCAAGAGCGATAGCGCGCTCCATCTCTTCTTCGTTACTCACTTCGGTGAGAATATCTAAGTTCAATGAATCCGCAACGTCGGCGAGTTCTTTGTAGCTTGCATCGTCTAACACGCTTAGCATTAATAGCACGGCATCAGCATTATAATACCGAGCCAAATACACTTGGTAAGTGTCTACAAAAAAATCTTTGTTCAAAACAGGCTGCGCCACTCGTTCAGTAACGTAACTGAGATATTCAAAGGTACCCTGAAAATACTTCTCGTCGGTAAGTACTGATATACCTGCAGCGTACGGTGTGTAGGCAGCAAGAATTTCATCTAGGTCGAAATTTTCTCTAATGAGCCCTTTCGAGGGCGATGCTTTTTTACATTCAAAAATAAAGCCTGCATTTGGCTCGCTCAACGCGGCGAAAAGACTTTCTTGTGAAGGCGTAAGCTGCGACTTAAATGTGTCTAGCGGCAGTGCAGACTTTCTTGCTGCAACTTCTTCTCTTTTATCGGCAACTATTTTCTCAAGCACATTAGCCATTCGTGCCTACCTCCTGAGTAATTTTTGCTACGTGTGATAACACCTGCATGGGCGCACCTTTTTTCATTGCTTCCATTGCCATTTCCGCGCCGTCTTTAAAGTTCGATACTTTACCTGTTACCTTTAACAGGGCGCCGCAGTTCATGGCTATAGCAGCACGGTGAGCTTCTTTACCTTCACCGTTTAGCGCTGCTTGAATATATTCTTTATTTTCCTCTGGCTCTCCACCTTCAATGGCAGAAAGAGGGTAACTAGATAACCCAAAGTCACTGGCGGTTACGGTAACCTCGCGAATATCACCGTGTTCAAGGTCGTAAATGATTGATTCACCGTGAAGTGCAAGCTCGTCTAGCCCGTCGCCATGAACTATCATTGCGCGATGCTGACCGAGCAGCATAAGGGTTTTTGCGTAAGGTTCAAGCAACTCGGGAGAGTATACGCCGAAAACACCGTGAGTTGGACCCGCAGGGTTGGCAAGTGGGCCTAAAATGTTAAACAGTGTTCTGGTCTTGAGCGCAGCTCGCACGGGGGCTGCGTACCTCATGCCTGCGTGATAAACAGGCGCAAAAAGAAATGTGAAATTTGCTTCATCTAAACACTTGCGCGATTGCTCAGGGCTTATTTCAAGGTTTAAACCAAACTGACGAAACAAATCAGCAGAACCAGACTTACTAGACACACTTCTGTTGCCGTGTTTGGCAACTTTTACACCGCATGCCGCGGCAACGACCCCTGCGGCACTCGAAATATTTATCGTGTTGTGACCGTCACCGCCGGTACCAACAATATCAGCAAACTCATAATCTGGCGTAGGGAAGGGAAGTGCATTCGCTACCATCGCGCTTGCCGCACCCGCTATTTCTCCTGGAGACTCTTTTTTCATCTTTAGTGATGTAAGTACTGCGGCAATCATGGCATCGCTTTGCTCACCGTGCATAATACTGTTAAACAAGCTGAAAGCCTCAGATTGTGACAATGATTCATGCAACATAAGTTGCTCTAGAAGTGTGGCAGCATTAAGCATGAGCAATTCCTTGTGATGTGAGGTAATCAATGCTCTGTTTAAGCAAAAGACTCCCCTGCGCTGTTAATATCGATTCTGGATGAAATTGAAAGCCGAGCATATGGTCGGATTCATTATACACCGCCATAATGGCCTCGCTTCCATCTTCGTTAAGACACGAAGCGCACGCCGTCAAACTGTCTGGCAACGAATGCGCAACTAGCGAGTGATATCTGGCTACATGCAAAGGCTGTGGCAACCCCTGAAACATGTCTTTCGCTGAGTGACTAATCGCGGATGATTTACCGTGCATAACCTGAGCGGCACGCCCTACAACACCCCCGTAGTGCTCTACAATAGCCTGATGACCCAAACAAATGCCGATAACGGGAAACTGGCCTGCGACTTTTTCTAATAAAGCAGGCATGCAGCCGGCATCGCTAGGTGCTCCAGGGCCAGGTGATAGCATAAGAAGTACCGGGCCTTTTGTGGCTTGCTCTTGCATACGTTCAAACAGCAAGTCGGCAGATACGGTATTGCGATACACTTTGATATCTAGGTTTAACGTTCTGAGTTCGTCTACTAGGTTGTAGGTAAAAGAGTCTACATTATCTAATAAAAACAACGTGGTTGGAGTTGTAGTGTTTTGTGAGTTCACAGGTGTATCCGTTGGTGTTTTCATCGCTGTGTTCATGCCGAGCCCTCATTGTTTGAGGCCTGCTCGCTGGCTTGCTTTTCACCAGCCTGAGCTGTTGGCTCAAATTCTTCTTCAAGTGATGCGCGCACTGCTCCAATAACCGCTTGCGCTTTTGCTCTGGTTTCATCAGCCTCAGCCTGAGGAATTGAGTCGTGCACTACACCGGCACCAGCTTGAATATAGGCTGTGTTATTTTTTACAAAGGCAGAACGAATAACAATACAGGTATCCATATCGCCTCGCCCATTTATGTAGCCTACTGCACCGCCATAGCTGCCTCGTCGTTTTTGCTCGACTTGGCGAATAAGCGTAGCTGCACTTACTTTTGGAGCACCAACCAGTGTGCCCATGTTCATACACGCTTGATAGGCATTTAGCGCATCTACGTCATCGCGAAGCTGACCCACCACACGTGAAACAAGGTGCATTACATGAGAGTAACGGTCTACTTTAAATAGGTCTTTAACAAAGCGGGTACCTGGTTGGCTCACCTTCGCCACGTCGTTGCGAGCAAGATCAACCAGCATAATATGCTCAGATTTCTCTTTGGTATCTTCGCGCAAGTCTAATTCAATTCGACCGTCTAAATCATGGTTAATACTACCATCGGCATGTTTACCGCGAGGACGGGTTCCTGCAATAGGGTAAATTTCTACCTGGTTGGTTTCGCTATCGTATTTTAATGCCGACTCTGGTGACGCACCGAAAATAGCGAATTCGGCATCTTGCATATAGAACATGTAAGGGCTGGGATTTTGTTCTTTTAATTTTGCATAGGCAAGAAGAGGAGAAGGGCATGGCAGGGAGAAAGTACGCGATGGTACTACTTGAAAAATATCCCCCGCTAATATGTGCTGTTTTAAATCGAGTACGTGGTTGCAATACACTTCGTCGCTCATATCTGTACTTACGAGTGACTGTCCGTTTTGTGCTTGTCTGAACTGAGTTCTTGCAGTATCGCGGTTCTTTTGGCCCGTTAGCTGCGGTGTTTCTGGCATAGCGTGCAGCTGCTGATGCAATGATTCTAAACGCTGTGCAACCGCAAAATACTGTTGTGCTACGTCTGCACCGCTAAAAACACTGCCTAATAGTTTAGTTTCGCGAGTTTGATGATCTACAGTAATAAGCGTTTCAGCTAAATAGAAAACAAAGTCTGGACAGTCATTTTCTCCGTCAGCCACATTGGGAAGATTTTCAAATCCGGCCAACATATCGTAGGCAAAAACGCCCCCTAAAAATACCGCGTGGGGGTGTTGTCTTATTGGGATTATTTTATTCACAATGATGCGTAGTGCGTCCATAACACTAGCCGCTTTCAGTCTACTATCTTCATCTAACTCAGCTGATGCGATATCGGCCTCAAGAGAGACAGACATCTCATCATTACCCGTCACATTTAACCCCTCCGGGCATTCAGAGAGGAAAAGCGGAAGCACCGATTTGCCGTTGGCCGTTAATGCAGTCACAGTCACTTTATTTTCATTACACTCAAGGCGTAAAGCGGCGTCTACCATTAATAAGCTCTGAAGATCGTCTTTCGAATCTATCTCTGCAGATTCAAGAAGTAAGGCATTACTTTTTTCACCGCAAATATGCGCAAAAGCGGCAAGAGGGTCGTCAATATATCGGCCCGCCTGTTCGATGGTTTCTACCTTGCCTGGAGATGTCCCCAGTTCTGCTAAACTCATTTTTGCTTACTCTCCAACTGCAAAAAGATAAAAAAAAGGCCCGTACTAACGGGCCTTTTGTGTATTCATTCACGCACTACCATGCACACCGCCCGCTAAACTAGGGAGTGCCACCACCAAGCTGCAATTTTCATTGCTGTCGAATTTAATAAAGAATGCATGAATAACTCTGTGTTTGGTTCAAACTTCAATAGGCATTGAAGCTGTAAAAACGTATACTCTGTGCCTATAGAAGAAAACAAAACGCCTTTTGTGTCAACCTTAAATTTGCATAATACATTGAAAATAGATCTACATAGCCATACAAAATTTTCTGACGGCCATCTCACGCCCGCTGAACTCGTGCTTCGCGCGCACACTATGCAGGTGGATGTCCTTGCAATTACAGACCACGATACCGTTGCTGGACTGAGCGAAGCCCATGCTACTCAAGCACAGCAAAAACGTGCGCTTACGCTTATTGACGGTGTAGAAATATCGACGCTTTGGCACAGTTTTGATATTCACGTGGTAGGGCTTAATGTCAATCGCAATTGTCCAACCTTTCTTGCGCGTTTACAGCAGCAGGCAGACACTCGGGAAGAGCGGGCTGAGTTAATTGCAGAAAAATTAGAAAAATGTGGTTTTGAGGGCGTTCTAGCGCGAGCAAAAGCACTCGCCGGTGTTGGGCAAGTAACCCGCGCCCATTTTGCGAGGGTGCTGGTGAATAATTACGGTGTTCCCACCATGAACGCCGCGTTCAAAAAATATTTAGGTAAAGGTAAACGGGCTGCCGTTAAAGCGCAGTGGCCAAGTATAGATACTGCGATATCGTGGATTCAAGACGCGGGTGGGCAAGCGGTATTGGCACATCCTGCGCATTACGACATGACGGCAAAATGGCTGCGAAGACTTGTCGCTTTCTTTGAGCAAAGTGGTGGTGATGCAATCGAAACTGCGTTTCCTGGCATTAACAAAACCAAACAAGAACTTATTAACGAGCTAGCAGAAAATCACGGCCTTTACGCCTCTGCGGGTTCCGATTTTCACTTTCCGTCTCGTTGGACTGAACTTGGAAAGAATTTAGGTATAAACAGCAAGTTGACACCTGTCTGGCATAATTGGCAGCATATCGAGCAGCGTACCTAACACACAAGATTGAGAGAAACTATGAGCCAATTTTTTTACGTTCACCCAGACAACCCTCAAAAGCGCCTCATTAGCCAAGCTTGTGAGTTAATTCGCAATGGCGAAGTGGTGGTTTATCCTACTGACTCTGGCTATGCCATTGGATGCCAAATTGAAGATAAAAAAGCGCTTGAGCAGCTTTGCCGCATTCGTCAAATAGGTAAAGACCATAATTTTACCTTGATGTGCCGTGACATGTCAGAACTGTCCATTTACGCAAAAGTTGATAATACAGCGTTCCGTCAAATCAAAAATAATACGCCAGGGCACTACACCTTTGTATTAAAAGCTACCCGTGAAGTACCCAAGCGCTTGCAAAACCCCAAGCGAAAAACAATTGGTATTCGCGTGCCAGACAACGCTATTGCTCTGGCGTTATTGGAAGAGCTTGGAGAGCCGCTAATGTCTACGTCATTAATTTTACCTGGCAATACCGCGGCAGAATCAGACCCTGACGTTATTCGTGAAAACCTCGAAAAGCAAGTCGGCCTAATTATTCATGGCGGGTACATTGGTGAGCATTTGACTACCGTTGTCGACCTTTCAGACGATACCCCTGTTATTTTGCGCGAGGGTACCGGTGACATTACGCCGTTCCAATAATGAGAAAAACTGTTGAACAGTAGTGCAGGCAAAATACAGGTTAGCTCAGAGCACAGCGTTGTGGGGAATGACGCCAGTGCAGCAGCAACCGCACCCGTTCAACAGCCATTACCGTTAGCATTTATTAACGGCGAAGCGCTAATTGAAAAACCTGAAGACTTATTTATCCCGCCCGACGCGCTGGAGGTGATTTTAGAAACCTTCGAGGGCCCCCTTGATTTATTACTTTATTTAATTAGAAAGCAAAAGTTTGACATTACCGTGTTGCCCATTGCCGATGTAACTAAGCAATACATGGAATATGTGGACGCCATGATGGCGTTAAAGCTAGAACTTGCTGCTGAATACCTACTCATGGCGGCCATTTTGGCTGAGATAAAGTCTCGCTTGTTATTGCCTAGGCGAAGTGATGAAAGTGAGGAAGAGGAGGACCCTCGTGCTGAGCTTATTCGTCGGTTAAAAGAATATGAATTGGTAAAACAAGCGGCAGAAGACCTTGACCTGCAGCCCAGACTAGAGCGCGATATCTTTGAGGTGAGTGTATCGACGAGTTCTAACGTGGTTCCCATACGCGTTGAGCCAGATGTATCGCTTGCCGAAGTGGTACTGGCATTTAGTCAAGCAATGAAGCGCGCAGAGGCATTCGAGCACCATACTATTGCCAGAGAAGCATTGAGCACGCGAGAAAGAATGTCGATGATTTTAGATTTACTCAACAATACCGATTATTCTTCGCTAGAGGCGCTCTTTACCCCGGAAGAGGGGCGTGCCGGTGTTGTAGTATCATTTCTCGCGGTTTTAGAGCTGGTAAAAGCGCAGCTTATTTTTTGTGTGCAGGCGGGTCCTTACGCTAAAATTCATGTAAAATTAGGCGCTCATGAAGAAGATTAATACGGCGCAGCTCAAGCAGCTGGTTGAAGCTGCTATATTTGTTGCAGATAAACCCATTAGCCGACAGCAGCTAAAAGATACTGTGCTAAACGAATTTACAGTGGCTGACCGAACGTTAAGCAAAATACTCAATGAGCTGAAGCTAGATTATCAGCCGCGAGGAATACAGCTTATTGAAGTAGCAAGCGGCTTTCGTTTTCAGTCTCTTGATGCGCTTAGCCCCTGGTTAAGTAAATTATGGCAGGAAAGTGCGCCTAAGTATTCGCGCGCAATGTTAGAAACATTGGCGCTTATTGCCTATCGCCAACCCATTACCCGCGGTGAAATTGAGCAGGTTCGAGGCGTGGCGGTAAGCAGCAATATTATAAAAACACTCACAGAACGAGGTTGGATTAAAGTTGTAGGGCACAAAGAAGTGCCAGGGCGTCCTGCGCTTTATGCTACAACAAAAGAGTTTCTGGATTACTTTTCAATGTCATCGCTGGCCGATTTGCCAGATGCCGATGCCTTTGAAAATATGGCGGAAAATAGTGAATCTGACCCGACGCTTAAGGTGTTAAATGAGGCACCGTCTAAATAGACCGTGCGACCGTAAACAAGCAAAAATAGAGTGAAGTTACCCATGACTGAAAAGTTGCAAAAAGTACTAGCTAATCAAGGGCTAGGCTCGCGACGTGAAATGGAACGTTGGATTGATGATGGCAGAGTGTCGGTAGACGGCGCTGTGGCAAAACTTGGCGACCGCGTAGATGGTACGGCCAATATCCGTGTAGACGGTCACTTGCTGTCTCGTCAAACCGAGCAGCCTGTGTGCCGTGTGCTTATGTATAACAAGCCGGAAGGCGAGCTATGCAGTAGGCACGATCCCGAAGGGCGCGATACTGTATTCGACCGACTCCCCGCTATCCGACTAGGCCGCTGGATTACAGTGGGTCGTTTAGACATGAACACCAGTGGTTTACTGCTGTTCACCAATGACGGTGAATTGGCAAATCGCTTAATGCACCCTAAATGCGAAGTAGAACGAGAGTATGCCGTTCGGGTGTTTGGTGAAGTGACAGGCAAAACCATCAGCACCCTGAAAAAAGGCGTTCAGTTAGAAGACGGTGAAGCAAAATTTTTAACCGTATCTGGTACGCCTACACCACAAACCGGTGAAGACGAGAGTATGAACCGCTGGTACAACGTTACTCTTAAAGAAGGACGCAATCGCGAAGTACGTCGTCTTTGGGAATCGCAGGGAGTTCAGGTTAGTCGTCTTATCCGCGTTAAATACGGACCTATTGAGCTTCAAAAGCGCCTTCCGCAAGGTGCTTGGGTAGAACTTGAACTATCAGATGTTAACGCGCTGAGAAAGCATGTGCAGCTAGCTGATGAAACACAAACCATGGTAAATGTGAACCAACAAGGCAAGCTGGATCACGTTAGGTTAAGCCGCATGCGTCGCTCTGTGAAAAAGCACAAGGTGCGCAAGCAGCAAGGGCTTAAGCAGCGAACTGCGAGACCTGCAAAGCGTAAATAAATTCCCAGCTACCCATTAACATAAGCGCTCTTGAGAAAGAGCGCTTTTTTCTTTGTCCCGCTAAATCTGCCTAACAGCCATTCCTGCATTCCCAGGCTTCGCTGGGTAACTTGCCAGCGCCTTCTGAGTGGGCAATTATCTATGCGAACTAATGGTATTAATCCAGTTTTCCTGTTTTATAACAAACGAAAAGTCGATCCTCTTTCTAATGTGTCCGTAGGAAAAAGCGAACAAGATGTTTTTTCAATCACAAGGAGAAAGTATGAAAGACATGCCGCAAATGGGAATGGGAACGTTCCGTTTAGAGGGTAGCCAAGCAAGACAAGCAGTCGTCGACGCGCTAAGTGTAGGGTTTAGACACATTGATACTGCGCAATTCTACGGAAATGAATCTGAGGTAGGTGATGCTATCCAAACCAGTGGTTTAAGCCGTTCCGATATTTTTGTGACTACCAAAGTATGGTACGAGTCCCTCGGTGAAGACCAGTTTATGGCAAGTGTTCACGAAAGCTTGGAAAAGCTAAAATTAGAATACGTCGATCTTCTCTTAATTCATTGGCCTTATCCCGGTGACGATATCACCCTAGAAAGCTACTTAGGCCGACTCAAACAGGTAAAAGAACTTGGTTTAGCTCGTCATATTGGCGTATCTAACTTTACCATCGACCAGCTGGATCAAGCTGAAAAGATTTTAGGTAAAGGTGAGCTTTACACTAACCAAATCGAGTTGCATCCTTTTATGCAAAATCGCGCTGTAGTTGAAGCTTGTAGAGAAAAAGACATCAAGATAACTGCGTACATGCCATTTGCTGTAGGCAAGGTAATGAAAGACGATACACTCATTAGTATTGGCGCAAAATACGATGCCTCACCAGCGCAGGTGGTGTTGTCATGGATGGAGAAGCGTCATATATACGCCATACCATCTTCTACCAGCAAAACGCACTTGGCGGAAAATCTGGCTTATGGCGGCGTACAGCTTTCTGAGGAAGATTTGACCGCTATCGATGAGCTCGATAATGGCGAGCGAATTGTCGACCCAGACTTCGCTCCAAAATGGGATTAGTGCGTTTTTTTCTAAAATGCCCATTTGACTCTTGCGTTAAGTATTAGGGCCAACCATCTTTGGGTTTAACACTTCAGAGCCGCTGCGATATTAAAACCTATCGCAGTGGTTTTTATTATCTCGTATTCCTGTTTTTATTATTGTTCGTGCCTGCTAAATAAAAAGAATCTTAAAAATTTTTTTCTTAACAAACACATGTAAGCTTTTTGTGCGGTGGTCAAATTCGGGGCAGGAAAATGTCCGCTAGCGTTAAATCTAATATTGTCGTCACAAGGCCTTTTACAGGGTGTCAGTATAAACAAATGTCGTATCTGTCGCGTTTGTTTTTTCGCTTTTATGACATTGGTTCTGCTTTTCTATCTCTTTATCTAGGTAAGTTATTGAAATTTAGTTGCTATTTCAGTTTCTGTATAAATTAAATTTTTTTCATAAAAGTATTCAAAAGTATAATGGATGAATATTAAATTATATTAATACTTAAAGGGCTAGCGTTCTAACGTTGGTTTTTAAGTTGGCAGTCTTACAAGATCAGGCAAATTTGGGAGCAGTTGACTGATATTTTCGAAGCTCGCGGCTTAGCGTTAATTAGCGCAGCCGAGGGGTTCAAATAAGGTTAAAACAGAAAGACTACAGACATGTCGGCTCTCTATTACAAGCCCAAAAAATGGAATTTTCTACTGGACTTGTTTCAATTGATGACAGCAATAACAGTACAGAAAGGTGAATAACATGGGCGTGATGACATGGCTAGATGAATTTACATCAGCGACCGACGCAAAGCAGTCCCAACGAAACGAACAAGCACTGAATGCAACAACCTGCTGCATTATGATGGCAGATGCAGACCGCAATATAATTTATGCAAACGAAGCGGTTAAAAAGTTGCTTAAAGACAACGAGAAAAAACTACAAGCCATCCTTCCCACGTTTTCAGCCGATAACCTGGTGGGACAGAATATCGATCAATTTCATAAAAACCCCTCTCATCAGCGCCATGTTCTTGCCGAATTGAAATCTACCATGGAGTCCTCGGTTAGTATTGGCGACTTAAATTTTAAACTCACCCTAACGCCTCTTTTCGATCAATCTAATCGTAATATTGGCACTATGGTTGAGTGGGTCGACCAATCCGAATTACTCATAAAAACGACCATGCTAAATGTATTGAATAACGCTCAAGCGGTAGTTGAAATGAACGCGGATGGAGTTATCGAAAATGCCAATGACAAATTTCAAGAAATTCTGGGGTTCTCGAAAGATGAACTTGTTGGAAAGCAATATAAAACTTTGCATACCAGTGATTACAAAAAGTCGGAAGAGTGCTCAAGCCTATGGCGTGAACTAAAAGAGGGAACCGAGCAAGATGGTAAATACTGCATTGTAGATAAAAATGGAGAGGAAGTGTGGATACAATCTACTTTTAATCCAGTAAAAAACAGTGCGGGCAAAGTGATTCGAATAGTCCAATTTGCAACCGATGTCACCGAGTCGAAACTGAAAAATGCCTACTTTGAGGGGCAAATCGATGCAATAAATAAAGCACAGCCGGTAGTGGAATTTGACTTAGAGGGCAAGGTACTTTCAGCCAATGACAATTTCCTCGATATGATGGGGTACGACCTTAGAGAGATAAAGGGTCGCCATCACAGCTTGTTTGTCGATGAAGAGTTCAAGCGCAGTATTGAATATAACCAGCTGTGGGAACAATTGAGAGAAGGTGTGTTGGTGAGCGGTGAGTTTAAACGCGTAGGTCGCGGGTCAAAAGAAGTGTGGGTACAGGCGTCTTATAATCCAATACTCGATCAAAACGGAAAGCCTTTTAAAGTTGTTCAGTTCGCGGTAAACATCACTGGTAGAAAACAGGCGATAAACGATATCAAGTTTATAATGGGCGAGCTGGTTAAGGGCAATTTAAAATGCAAAGTCGACCGTCAATTTGAGGGGGAATTTCAAGTTCTCGGTGAGGCCATTAACCAATTTATCGAACAAATGAGCAGTACCATAGGCTCTATCTATGACGCCGTAGAAACTATCACTACTGCATCTACGGAAATAGCAACAGGTAACAGCGATCTTTCCAGTAGAACAGAGCAGCAGGCGTCTAGCTTAGAAGAAACTGCATCGAGTATGGAAGAGCTTACCGGAACGGTAAAACTTAACGCCGAAAATGCAGAGCAGGCCAATAAGTTGGCATCGCAAAGCTGTTTGGTTGCCACGCAGGGAGGCGACCTTATTGGCCAAGTTGTTGATACCATGTCGTCGATTAATGAGTCTGCGCAAGAAATTTCTGACATCATTGGAGTTATTGATGGCATTGCATTTCAAACAAATATTCTCGCACTGAATGCGGCTGTTGAGGCCGCACGTGCCGGTGAGCAGGGAAGAGGCTTTGCGGTAGTCGCCTCAGAAGTAAGAAGCCTTGCACAGCGCTCTGCTGAAGCGGCAAAGGAAATTAAAGAGCTTATCTCCAACTCAGTAAGCAAAATAGACAGTGGAAATACCCTCGTTAGGCAATCTGGAGACACCATGCAAGAAGTTGTCACTTCGATTAAGCGGGTTAACGATATAATGAGCGAGATAGCAGCGGCAAGCTCCGAACAGGCTTCTGGAATTGAAGAAGTCAGTAAAGCGGTGGTGCAAATGGACGAAGTAACGCAGCAAAATGCAGCACTTGTAGAAGAAGCGGCGGCCGCTGCAGAGAGCCTTCAGCAGCAAGCTGGCAACTTATCAAATAGAGTCTCTGTGTTTGATATCGGCGATAGAAATTTGCAAAGCAACCACTCTTCAATGATACCGAGAGAAACTCATATAAACAGCGTGCGACCAAAGCAGATAGAAAACCTTGGCAGCACAGTAACGAACCTTAAACCCAAGGTACCCGAGCACGGCGAGTGGGAGTCATTCTAGGGTAAGCTAGTACATTTCAGCTTAATAAGCACCCATCCTAACCTGTTGCGCTTAATATTGAATCAAGCTCTAAAGCAGGTCTGATGGGTGTTTTTGTATTAAACACGCCCTTGTAGTCACCGGTTCAAAGAGAGCTTTATGCCCGCAAGCAAGCGGCTAACACTATCAACGGTATCTACTCTTACAAACCAGTCCAACCCATGCTGTGTAGACAATACGCTGCTTATTTCTACTGAACCACCATGCCCAGTGCCTAAAAAGTCCTCGGTAAGCTCTACTCGCTGGCCAAATCCGTCATCCACATAGGAATAATAGGCAAAGTACTCAATGGGATAAGGTAGGCTCAAAAATGTGCCGGAGAATTCTCCACTCATACCTGCAACAAACTTATTTGCTGTAGCATCTATTCGCTGAACGTTTTCAAAAAACACGGTGTTGTTAGTGGCATAATTAAACCGATATTCAGCACGCAGAAAATCTCCACGCAGCATTCGCTCTATGCTGGCCTCATAGCTGTGTCGCTGTCCCATTCTCGCCGAGTATTCAACTTCAAAATAGTTATCACCACTGTTTCCCTTTCCAAAACCTAACGCGTGGTTAGCCTGCTCGTTGGCAAGCTGTCCGATAACGACTTCGAGCGCGCTGTTGTTTTGAAGATGGCGGACATGCCTAAGGCCGGTTATCCAGCCGTCTTTTGAAAGACCAGTAGAGGAAACTCGTCCTTTGTACGTTGGAATAACACCAAATTCGGTTTTTCCGTAATCACCTTGGTGACGAATATAAAGTCGCCTTGCGTACAGATAATCTGTGTTACTACTGCCAATGGTGTTGTGACTTGAAGAAAACCCGTCTCCCGTTACAACAAAACTGTTGAGAGACCAGGTTTTAGATAGCGCCAAAGAGGGGTAATAACGAAAACGGTACTGCTCTCGACTTGGTCTATTCGAGCGATTGTCGTAACGCAGTTGAATATCTAGTTTCTGGGAAAAGTGTAGTTCGTTGGCATTAGTTTCTTTTGAGTAATTGAAAACGCTTCCCAAAATAATGAAACCGAACAATTTAGCCAGTAAAACTCTGTTCACACATTATCCCTATAGTTGGT
Organism: Alteromonas sp. MB-3u-76; assembly: GCF_002831605.1. NCBI lineage: Bacteria > Pseudomonadati > Pseudomonadota > Gammaproteobacteria > Alteromonadales > Alteromonadaceae > Alteromonas > Alteromonas sp. MB-3u-76. The sequence goes on from NZ_CP025115.1 coordinate 1,477,900, forward strand.
TTCATTTTTTCGCTACGCACAACATAAATCTGCAAAGCATAAACCTACACAATATAAACCCGCAGAGCATAAACCTACACAATATAAACCCGCAGAGCATAAACCAGTATTTTACATTACAACGCCATTGGGCATAAATCGTTTTGCTAGCATAATCAATTTATCGTGATTAACCCACCGATAGCCTTTTTGCTCAAAGAGTGTTATCGACGCTTGATCAGGCATTGTGAAATAACCTGCTTGCGACATATCCTGTGATAGTGCGTCTAACTGTTTGCCATCGGCAATTCGTTTCACAGCATCAATCATTGCCTCTAAACCCTGAGGATAAATGGCAAGCATGTTGTCAAAGTACGACTTATCATAATCAGTAACGATAGGGTGAATAGATACGATATCACCGGTGTCAATTCCAGCGTCCTGTATTCGGTGCAACGTACAGCCTATCTGTGGCTCGCCTTTTAGCATCGACCAGAATGTCGCCATAATTCCTCGGTACTGAGGCAGTAATCCTGAATGCAAATTTAAAACGCCATTCTGAGGCACATTAAGCGCTGGCTCTTTCAATATTCGACCGAAACGAACTGACAAAACTAATTCGGGATTACTTGCTGTTAAACGCTCAAGCCCATTGCCTTCGTTAATATTGGAGACAATATGAATGTCAATGCCACGTTGTTTCATGGCGTCAAATGTGAGCAATGGGGCGTCCTTGTTTTGCGAGCTCTCTATAGAGGAGTCAAGGTGTCCTTGTTTATTAGTTCCCTTATTACACTCTAACGCGGGAAAAAGTATTTGCGTAAATAGGGCGTTCTCATAAAACGAAAGCGCCTCTAATGCATCCGGTCTTTTGTTATTACCGCCAACCTGTGACGTCATCAATATACTAAACTGGTGTTCGGGGAGTGCATTAATTAACTGGTTGGCGGCTAAATTACTGGCAATATCTAAATTGCAAAGCAGTGTAATACGCATGGTTTCTCTTCCAAATATGGCCCTATGAAATCAAGTTACGCCACTAGCCGCATTCCCAATAACACCAGCATGGTGATATTCGCAACAACACCAATTAAAAAGAAATAGCTACGGGGGCTGGGGTTTTTCTCAGTGGCTATCGCATAATACAGCACCATGTGAATGAACCTGGCAATTAGATAAACCCAGATACAAAGTGCAAATACCGTACTTTGATAATTTAACACAAAGGCAAGCATTATCGTCCCTATAAATAATGCACTATTTTCAAGAGTGTTATGGAACGTGCGGTGTGCTCGAAATACAAAACTATTGTGAGACAATTCGTCATCTATCTTGCCGGGAACAGCATTAGGTTGTTTTGCTTTACTAATAGTTGCTACACCCCACTGCACAAGTAAAAGTAGTAAGTAAAGGAAAAAAGCAAAATATGCCGAAAAGGTGATATCTGTCATTAGTTAGTCCTTATTCTATTTATCTATGTATTACTTATTCATAACATTCATTAATAAAAAAAGATGTGCAAAAAGCAGGCCTTGGCTAAAATAAGAAAGGATAGCGCTTGTGCGCTTGCATTAACGTAGATAGTTCTGCTGACTTCATATGAAACAAACGAAAAACAGCTGATATATTTATGTAAGAAATTCTAATTAAACTATAAAAAATACATGGCCGTTTGCGCTTCGATAGTTGATAAGCCTATTTGCAGCGAGTATTGATGATATGCTTTTGCTTAAAAGCAAACGAGAGAAAAGGGCGTAAATAACAAAAATGATTCACGCATTATCGCTGCCTTTATTCATTACCTCTGCGGTCTGCTTATTACTAAGTTTATTCTTTATACTCTTGTATTATCGCCTGACGTCCCGCCATGAGGAGTCGGTAAAATATTACTTAATTTTCTCCATTGGGGCCCTCGTCAGCAGTATCTTTTTTGGTGCTTTTGCCGTGCTGCTCAACTCAAGTGACAACCTTATTTATCTGAGCGTTTCAAATCGTATTACGGTGATTGCCGCCATGTTTACCACCGTGATCAGCTTGCACTTTTATCTGTCCTTCTTCGAATATGAGGCACCCACCTCGTTGAAATGGTGCTATGGGGTTTGCGCGGCTTTTTCGATTGCTACCGCTATACCCAGCTCGCTTTTTCTCGCCAATGCTTTTTATGCAACGTCCTCTTATTACACGGGCTTAGTCTACGGGCCGCTATTTCAGGTATGGGGGCATGGATTTTGATATTGGCCGTATACGGTATCTTCGTATTAGTCCGAGTCTTCAACCGACAGCAAAGAAAACAGGACAATGGCAACTCGAGTACCGTTTTACTTTTATTAATAGCCAATATGTTTTGGATGTTTACCGGCGTGTGTGACATGTTAACGGGAATTCAGGTTATTGATCTTCCGCCGCTGACATGGGTTGGTTCTTTCTGTGTTACGTCCTGCATTGCATGGGCGCTGGTGCTACATATCGATGATCTTTATGAGGAAAGGCGCTTACTAAGCGACCGTTTAATGTATGACCATTTAACCCAAGCCTTTTCTCGCAGTTACTTAGAAATACGTCTCACTGAAGCGATAAATTTGATGATGAGGGGAGAGCTACAGTGGGTATCTGTTTGCGTTTTTGATGTAGATAATTTTAAAGCGATAAACGATAAATATGGCCATGCAAGCGGAGATGCGCTGCTCACGCAAGTCACGGGTATAATAAAAGAAAATATTCGCCAATCTGACTGCATTGCTCGGCTTGGCGGCGATGAATTTGTTATTTTATTCACCGATACACAAAACGAAAATCATGCCCCAGTTATTGTTGAGCGTATTCGCAGCTATGTTGCGAAAGCTCAGTTCGGAGAAGGAGAGCGCAGGTTTAACGCGTCTTGCTCATTCGGTGTCGTCAGTGTAACGCCTGAACAACTTACCATGAAAGACTTGCCGAATCAGATGCTATCGTGCGCAGATGAGGCGCTCTACAGTGCTAAACACAAAGGCAAAAACCTTGTTGGCTTTGCTACTTTAAGCGACCTTTCTTAATCTGCTAAACCCGCGCTCTTTGAACATTTTTACTCAGTAGAGTGAGTATCGATAACTTTAATCACGCGAGCGGGGTTACCACCAATAATGACGTTATCGCCGAAGGACTTGGTAACCACAGCGCCAGAAGCGACAACCACATTATTGCCAAGTGTAACGCCAGGGTTAATTACGGCCATACCTCCCACCCAACAGTCGTCTCCAAGGGTGATAGGTTTTGCAAACTCAATGCCGGTGGCTCTTTGCTTTGGATCTGTAGGGTGTGTCGCCGTGTAAATGCCCACCTGTGGAGCCAACATGCAGTTATCACCAATGGTCACTCTGGCGGCGTCTAAAATTACGCAATTGAAATTGGCGTAAAAATTTTCGCCAACTAATATGTTCTCGCCATAGTCACATTTGAACGTAGACTCGATATACAAACGCTTTCCAGTTTTACCAAATAATGTTTTGAGTAACTGAGTTCGTTTTTTGTGCTCGGTCTGACAGGTGCTATTGAGAATATCTAGCTGTTTACGGCAGTTCTTGCGAAGTGCCGTAAGTGTTTTATCAGAGGGGAAATAAAGCTCGCCTGCGAGCATTTTCTCTTGTTCGGTCATGTGAGTGTGATTACCAAAGGACGATATCTTCCGCAATTTTTCTTAGCTATTTCGCATGGTCATAGCTTACAACAACTTTCTTATCTATGTCTGCGCTTTCGACATTTAACTCGACTCTACGCTTTAAAATTATGTTGCCGTGAAGGGTTACGTTCTTGCCAATCGTTAACGTTGGTAACTTGTCCTTGTCGTTGCCCCAGTTACTTTCATTGTGCTCATAAATAATGTCTCCGTGTATTTCACTGTTGCCAGTAATATCTATGTCGCCATTAAGGGTGCTAATATCGTTATTCACCGTTACATCAGTAATACTGATATTTCCATTTACGGTTTCAATATTGCCACCAACACTGCCGTTAGCTTGTAATGAAATATCACCATTAACCGTCTCAATGCTTCGTTTAACAGTAAGATGAGATGATGCAGCAACGTCGCCATTCACTATATCAATGCTGTCGACGGTAACATGGCTACTCATATCTAAATTACCGTTAACAATACTTATTTCGGCTGCACTGCCATGCTCTTTGATATCTACATTACCATTCACTGACGATATATCGCCTGCGTGTTTACCACTGGCAATGTTAATATTTCCCAGCATCGTGCTTACGTCGTTGCCATCTAAAGCACTGGCATTTCCCACGTGAATAACGCAGCCGCTTAGCAATGTGGTTCCAAGCACTATAACAGCGGCAGATAAAAAAGATTTGTTCATTGCAATAACCTTAAAAGTAAAAAGTTAAAAATTAAAAAAAGAAAGTTGAGGAGTTTCCAGCATCACTAATTTAGGATTTAAACTCATTCTATGTTTAGGCTTATCACGTACTGTGCCAAATGGTTTAAGTGTTTAAAATCAATGGCTTACGATTTTTAATGCATTTTTAATGCGTTTTTGTGGCAGGTTTGGTGACAAAATTGTTAAAAGCGCCAATTTGTTAAGTTTCTTGCTATTTATGGCGTTTAATTAATCGCGAGTCAGTTGTGTGGAAGACAGGAGAGAAGTAGTACTAAATTATGCATATCGCTTTGGGGCATTGCGTTATGGGGCAATGACTCATCCTTTATTCTACCTATTTTCAATGGGCGCGATATTTGCAGCTCTTTATTTACTCACTATTAGTACGAACTGAAGAAAATCATGTGTGCAAAGATAAGATGCTACATTTAATGCCACTAAGTCGAAAAAGGAAAATGCATGCTGGATAAGCACCTACAGTTGCAAAGAGCGAAAAGACAGGCTCTGGCATGCTTGATGATAGCAGCTGCTATTTTTGTTATTACTGTTCTCACACAAAAGTACAGCCCTCAGGTTTCCTCGAGTTGGTGGCTGGAACTTATAAAAATGGCCAGTGAAGCGGCTTTGGTGGGCGGTTTAGCAGATTGGTTTGCAGTAACTGCTCTGTTTAAACCTATTCCCTCAGCGTATCCCATTCCTCATACTAACATTGTAGCCAGTAACAAAAGCGCAATTGCCAATAATCTCTCGGAATTCGTGAAAGAAAAATTCTTTAACCCTATGGCAATTGAAAAACTAATCAGTGAAAGCGACCCCGCTAAAGGCGCTGGCAGATGGCTTGAGTCGCCACAAAATGCGCAGGAATTAAGCCGCTTTTTGTGTGATGCACTCAGCGGTATGTTGAAGGTGTTAGACGACAAACCCGTAAAAGACTTCATTTCAAGAACCGCTGAAAAAGGGGTAAGAAGCTTAGAGTTAAATCAGTTAATTGCTACTTCGTTGAATGCCGTTACTAAAGAAGGACAGCACCAAGTAGTACTCGACAGATTACTTGGGAAATTAGCTGGGCTACTCAGTCAGCCCGATACCCAAGAATATATTGCCGATACGTTAATTGTTTGGCTAAAAACTGAGTACAGCAGAGTAGAGAAAATATTGCCATCTAGTTGGTTAAGTGAGCAGGGGGCACTTATTGCTGTTAAGGCGGTTTCGTCTATTTTAGAAGACATTTACCAAGATCAATCTCACCCCATTCGACTGGCTTTCGACGAGCAAGTGAACGAATTTCTGCACGATTTGCAGCATAGTGATGACATGGAGCAAAAGGTTAACGGCTTCAAAGAAAAGATCATTGATGACCCTGCGTTGAAAGGGTATTTACATTCATCATGGCAACGTTTTAGCGAATGGTTACTGCGCTCGCTAGAAGAGAAAGAGGGGAGAGCAGAACAAAAAGTGTCTGGTCTTCTGCAGGATTTAGGCAGTTCCTTGCGAGGCGATAGTGAGCTGTCTAAAGCATTTAACAAGCATATTGGTGAAGCTGCAAAATATATGGCACCTGAGCTCGCTCAATTTTTAACCGCACACATAAGAGACACGATTAACACCTGGAATGAAAAAGATATGGCCGAGCAAGTAGAGCTTAATATTGGAAGAGATCTTCAAAAAGTGCGCATCAACGGCACAATTGTCGGTGGTTGCATTGGCGCAGCATTGTATGGCATCGAAGTGTTAATTGGTCTTTAAGAGGTCTCTGACTATCGCTGAATTTGGCTAGCTTGTTTTAAACGCCGCTTTGAAAGCTAACGACAAAACAACAAAACGCTAAGCCGGTGCAGCCTGGCTTTATTAACTCAGAGTACCTAATTGCTTTGGCGCTGTAGTTGTAGGTTTATACAAATTCATTTGATACCTATACAGAGATCTAACGTAACATCCATCATGTTAATAAACTCATCAGTTCCATGATGAAGACGAAGACGATGATGAACACGACGATAGCACAACCTCGTGTCGCTTGGCGGTGCTCCTCGATAGGCCCAGTGACAGCGGCGTATGAACTCAAGGTGGACGCGGGGGAGGTGCGACGAGATGACGCGCAGGTCGCTCTGGCGGCAAAATTCGATGCCCTGCACGAGTCTCTTACCTCGATGCCACCAGTACCCATAAGCACTGACGATCAGACAGCGAGTCGCTTTACAAGTAGCGGGCCTCTGTCACTGGCGCGATCCTTAACATCCGCCCAGTCTTTTTTTCGAAAGAAGTTCAATTTGTGGTCTATTGGTCCACCACCGCGAGGCATATATATTCATGGGCCGGTCGGGGTCGGAAAGAGTTTTCTAATGGATCTCTTTTACTCGTTGGTTAATGTTCCTGATGATGATTCTGGCTGTAATAATGACAGTCACAAGCAAGCAAAAATTACCAAACGCCGCGTCCACTTTCATGAATTTATGCTAGATGTCCATCATAGAATCTTTGTCTACAAAGAGAAGCATCCACGAGGTGATGCGATTCCCATCATTGCACAACAATTGGCACAAGAAGCCCAACTCCTCTGTTTCGATGAATTTCAAGTGACAGACGTCGCCGATGCCATGATTTTGAAACGACTGTTTTTGTTATTATTGGATTGCAATGTCGTTGTGGTGGCCACCTCGAATCGCTCCCCCGATGCCTTGTACGAGGGAGGTATAAACCGCTCTCTTTTTTTACCATTCATCGACATGCCGAAAGACACGTTCGACATTATCTCCATGGAGGACTCCCAGAAGGATTATCGACTCGAAAGTCGAGCGGATGGTCAATCCTATTTTTGGTCAGGCAAAGAAATTCTTGGCGATAATAGTATTAATAGGGAACTGCAGGCTCAGTTGGAAGAAATTTTTGGTGGCACTGCAACCGGAACTGAAGCCGAGTTCATTCCCGTCCACTTTGGCCGCACCGTCCAGGTTGCCCGGTTGAATGACCGGTGCGCCTGGTTTGACTTTTCCGAGTTGTGCTACCAACCGCTCGGAGCGGCCGATTATATTTCCCTATGCCGCCGATTTCCGGTCATCATCATGGAAGGCGTCCCCCAACTGGACGCCAATCACCTCAACGAAGCGCGACGTTTCGTGACCCTCATTGACGCGTGTTATGAGTCTCGTACTCGCTTGGTACTGGCGGCACAAGTCCCGCTCGACGAATTGTTTGTTGATTTTGAAGCGCAAGTCGAAAGTAGCGACGGAGATGAAGAATTGATTGTTAATGATAAGGGAGGAAACTCGAGTTCCTTTGCGACCACCATGATTCGCACCAAAGAGGGGAAATATTATGAGTGGTCGGCGACGGGACGAATTGGCGTGTCACTGGCACAATTTTCGTCTGCCAACGATCTCGCCTTTTCCTTTCGAAGAGCCGCGTCTCGGTTGGTAGAAATGGGTGGAAAGAAATGGGGGCGGCAATGATGATTTATGGCAACGTTTCTCTCTACATCAGGATAGAGTTGCACTTAGCAATTGGACTCAAAGCTCGTAGCTGACGTTGAACTAATTCAATCCCAGGTTTATTAGAATTTGCGCGTCCGTATGAAAGAAGGAGTCAGGACTGATAGCTTGAACTTTAACCTTCTATCAAGACTAAGATAAGACTACCTATTGCCCAACTGAGCTAATGCGAATTGTTTGCCGTAGTTATTATTTTGCGCGAGCGTAATGTCTGATTCGAATCTCACTTCTGGCAAATTAATTCCAATTCTATTCTCTCAAGCTTTTCCGATGATGCTTGGCATAGCTGCTGTGTTCTCCATTGCCCTAGTAGATACTTACTTTGTCGGTAAGCTTGGCACAACTGAGCTTGCGGCGCTCACTTTTACTTTTCCAGTCACTATGACTATTGCTAGCCTTTCAAGTGGACTTGGTGCAGGAACGGCTTCTTTGGTCAGCCGAACATACGGCTCAGGCGATAAGCAATCAGCGAGGCGTTATTCCGTCGATAGCTTATTATTGTCATGCACGATAGTGGCGCTTTTAAGCACAATCGGATATTTCACTATAGATCCACTGTTTAGCCTGCTTGGCGCACAAGGAAAAACACTAGACCTTATTCGACGCTATATGCAGATTTGGTATATCTCGATGCCCTTTTTAGTTATCCCTATGGTCGCCAATGCTATTTTGCGTTCAGTCGGCAACGCGCGTTGGCCCGGTTTCATTATGGTCTGTTCTGCGGTTGTAAATATTGTTCTTACGCCGGTATTTATTTTTGGCTATGGTCCTATTCCAGCTATGAGTATAGAAGGAGCAGCACTCGGTACCTTGATTGCTCGAGTATTCACCTTTGTCTTAGCGCTATATTTGGTAGGCTTTCAGACTAAAATGTTGACTAAAACCGTTCCTGCGTTTTCAGACTTTATCCAATCGGTGAAAAGCATTCTTAAAATTGCGGTACCTGCTGCCACAGGAAGTATTGTTAATCCAATGTCGATTGGTGTGGTAACGGGAATAATGGCAGCCTATTCTCAAGAAGTTGTTGCGGCATTTGGTGTTGCCACCAGAATTGAGTCTTTTGCAAGTATTCCGATGTTGTCACTTTCCGCGGCTATTGGTCCAATTGTTGGGCAAAATTGGGGGGCGAATAAAAAGCAGCGAGTAATTTCGGCAGTGGCGTATTGCTATGTTTTTTCTGTGCTCTGGGCATTAATAGTCGCTACTATCACCGCGTTTTTTGCAGATACATTTACCCAAGCACTTGCTTCAGATAACGAGGTGGCAAATATCGCCAATGGGTATTTGTATGCGGTAATAATCAGTTTGTGCGGTTATGGCGCGGTAATCGTCTCTTCAGCAACATTTAACGCGTTAGGTAAGCCACTAACTGGACTGATGCATTATATCGTTAGAGGCGGACTTTTATATATACCTCTAAGCTTTCTCGCGTCATTGTTTTTCGACTATGAATGGGTGTTTTATGCCATTTGTGCATCTAATATTCTCGCCGGAATTGCCATCGTCTCTTATACTTTTTATTGGCTTAACAAGGCCAAGCGAGAAGATTGCGATCTAAAAGAGGGCCGGCACTGTGATGAGGCTGACTACACTTAGGTAATTATCACATCACCAAGGTGCCAACTTAGATTAGTTCATTCTCGATGGTAAGATTTCTTCGGCCTCTACACTAAGTGAAAAATAGTACCACCTACTTTACAAAAAACGGAATATTCGCGTGTGCCGCATTTCCGTTTCCATCATACACATAGGCATAGAGACGGTAAGCTCCGGATGTGTTGGGGGCCTTAAACTTAATTTTCTGAACTGAGGCATCTTCTATCAAGCCCTCCACCAGTTCAGGGATCTCTTCTTTATCACCTCCTACTTCGGTGGCGGTAGACTCTTGTCGTATTTCCCACTTAAAGCTTAATTTATCATTATCTGGGTCTACGGCGTTCAATGTTGCCTCATACTCGTCACCCATAAAAAGATAAATATTGTCGAAGGCAACTTTACCGTCTAGGCCTATTGGGCTAACGCGAGGGGTTCTATTGGCCGGCCATTGTCCAGTCCAGATGTAGTGCATAACATCAACGGCTTCAGTGCGCTCCCCAGAATCTAAAAACATACCGTACCAAGTACCTGTTCGCTCTTGCTTTTGACCCCACAAAAAAACGTAGTTACCTATAACTTGTTTTGCTTCTGGCTGAATGGCTTTCAGGTAACTTTTAGCGTAATTGCTCGCTTTCTCAGAGCTTGTTGTTTCAACCGGTGCGTCCCATTTTGTTTTATATACCTCCCAGTGTCCTACCGCGCCCCATTCTGTAATCATGTAGGGTCCTTCATACCCATAAGACTTTACATATTTAGGCAAGTTAACCACGTCTGCATAAAGCTGAAAGCTGATGAAATCTAACGCGGGAGCACGTTGTGTGATGGCATCCATAGCATCTTCATCGAAACCTGCCAAGGTGGTTGTGGTTGGATGATGGGGATCTAACTGCTTTATCATTTCGGCAACTTGATTAACCGCGTCGTAAACCTTCGGATTGGTAAAATCAAAGTTGAGCTCGTTGCCAATAAACCAAGTGAGAAGTGCAGGGTGGTCTTTATGTTTAATTACCTGAGCTTTTACTCGCTCTAGTTGTTCAGCAACAGCGACGGGATCGTTGTAATCAAAACCATGTCGCTCACGCGCGAAGTCGATACCTAATGAGACCGTCATACCAAGCTCATGGGCTTTATCTAACAGGACTGAGGCAGGGTAGACACCACCATCAACAGACCAGGTACGAATTGAATTTGCACCATGAGCAGCCAGTGTTTTTAAATCAGCGCCGTCTACGCCAGCACCTCTAACTGTGTAAGGCTTATCTCCGCGCATAAGCACAAAACCGTCGTCTTGGGTTTTAATTACTTCTACATGAATGGGTTTAGCAAATAGGACTGGTGAGAGGAAAAGTAAGCAGGCTAACAATAAAAACGATTTTTTCTTACGATGTGTTGCCACTACGTCACTCCTTGAAAATTTAAGTTTGTTGCAAAGGCGTCGAGCAGAAAATTGCGATACCAGTTGCGATACCCTTTTAATAATATCTAAGGGTATCGCGTGGGGATCTTGTTATGGATACCTTTTAATAAGTATAGCGCATACGGACACCAAAGGTTCTTGGGCGCGTAAAGAAGCGAGTGTTATCAAACTGAGTAATGATAGTGGCCGCAGTGCGCACCTCATCAAACAGGTTATTAGCAAATGCTTCAAAACGCAGTGCACCATCGCCATGGGTATATCCAAGCCCGGCGTCGACTGTCCAATAAGCATCTACGCTATCGTCAAGTCGGCGACGAGGGTTATCAGGGTTTTGATAATCTATACTGTTAAAAATGGTTAAGAACTGCTCATCACGCCAGCCAGCGGATATCACGTAATCAATGGTGCCCGAGCTAATATCGAATATTTGACTTAAGCTTGCGTTAAGCTGGTAGCGAGGGGTACGAGGAAGTCTATTTCCATCAATAGATTGAAAAACGGCTTCATCTGGTGCCACGTCAGCTTGGAATCGTGAGTCTTGAATATCTTGGCTGTCTTCAATCTCAGCTTCAAGCCATAGGGCTGTCCAACTAAGATTAATGTCGTAAGGCAGTTCAAATTTGCCATCGAACTGCATGCCGTAAATGGCAGAGTCTGCAGCGTTAAAACTAAATGACACAACCAAAGCTCCAGGCGTAGCGTCGAGTGGGTCAACGGGCGCACCAGAGTTAAATTCAAGCGCTTGCTCTACAGACAGCAAGTTGGTGAATACTTGGTCTCGGTAGTCGTTGTAAAACGCAGAGAAATTGAATGTAGTGGGTACATCTCCCCAATCGAATTCATTTTTAGAGCCAAACTCAAACAACGTAACGCTTTCTTCCTGATAGGTGGGAGCTAGTGTCAGTCCTGTTGTTGGATCGCTGAACGTATCGTTAAAACCACCCGATTTATGACCGGTAGCAATAAGGCCATAAACAAGCTGGTCATTATTTAAATCGTGTTCTAAGCGCAAACGCCAGTCGACAAAGCTATTATCTATGCGGCCATCTTGCACGGTAATAGAGTTATTAGGCGAAATGGGAACGGCAAACGAATGGGTACCGTCCTGATTACAAATCAAGTTGTCAGTAACGTCGCTGTCTGAGCAGGCTGGACGTACATCTGCGCCACCTGGAGTGATGCCATTTGCGAAAATATCGTCTAGCGTATCGCGTTCACCAAACTGAGCAATACCATCAAAGTAAAAGCTTAAGAACTCGTCGTCAGAAACTGAACCATCACCATCTTGGTCGGGATCATAAATAGAACGTCCAAACCCTGCAAATGCGAATCCTTCAGTACCAACTCTGGCACCCATACAGCAGCCAAACGGATTGCCCGTGTTGACGTCAAAACCGCCTAGCGCAAATGCATAACGTGCATTCACGCCCTGACGGGTTTTGGTGTCTTCGGTGTATCGCAAGCCTATTGTGAAACGAGTATCTGCACTGAACTCGTACGTGGCATCGGCATAAACAGAGAAAGAGTCGGTATCTGTGTTAGGTTGGTTAAACTCTGCCCCTTGGAAAAAACCTCCTCTATCGCCAGCAGACGCTAGAAACGTTTGCTGACGTTCGTCGAACAAGAATACACCGGCAGTGTAGGTTAGACGGCTCGCGTCATCGTCGGATAACAAACGCAATTCGTGAATGATAGACTCAGAGTCAGTCAAAAACTGAAAGCGTGAGAAATCGTCTAATGCTTGTTCGAGAGGATCCAATGCCTCAAAAACGCCCGGAAAATCGGGAGAGAGTGGGGTAGCGGCTTGATAATCGTAAATTAAATCGCGATAGCTACCGTTGTATTCCAGTAACGCGTCTCCCAAGTCCCATGTGACTTCAATTTTAAAGCCGTCGTGAATGGTATCTTGCACTGGCGTAAAGCCCCTACCTACCACGTCACGAGGATCTTCAATATCATCTGGATCTATACCTAACCCCAGAGGCAGAGCGTAATTAGTTCCGGTATAACCAGTACCTTGTTCGCGAGCAAAGTCATAAGATAAATAAATACTCAAATCGTTAGTCGGTTCGTAGAGCGCTTGGAAGCGTAAGCCAAGATTATCAGCAGCTTCGGCAAGCTCTAAGTCTAACGGACCAACATCATTATAATATGAGTCATGATCGATTTTAGTGCCGGCAATACGAAATGCGAGTTTGTCAGTGGCCGGTATATTCAAAGCGCCAGTAATAGCACGTTGGTTGTAATTACCAAACTCTATCTCGGCGCTACCATTCCACTGACCAATAGCGGGCCGCCATGGAATAATATTCACCGAGCCCGCAGTTGCGTTTCGCCCGCGCAATGTACCCTGGGGGCCAACATTAACCTCTACCCTTGAGATATCAAAAAACGCCGAACCTATCCCAGATGGACGGGGAATGTACACACCGTCTAAATGGGTTGCGGCTGCGGGGTCGCCAAGCTCTGTATTATTTGAACTACCAATGCCTCGGATCCAAACTTCCACGTTGCCTTGGTTATTACCTATTTCCAGCCCAGGAATAGATTCGGAAATATCAGTAATATCCTGAATACCCTGAGACTTTAAGTCTTCTCCCGAAAACGCAAAGGCGGTACCCGCTAAGTCTTGTAAATCTTGAGTTCGACGTTCCACAGTTACTATTATACGTTCAACGTCGGCATCTTTTTCTTTCGTCTTATCGTCGGCCTCTTGCGCCGCTAACGAACCGCTTACCAAAGATGCGAACACGGGAATATACAGAAACTTGCACAAGGATTTAAAACTGGTCTTGGTTTGCAACATAGCGCCTTGCTCCGCATTGAATAAAGCTTTAGTAAATAATTTCATATTCATGTCCCTCTATTCAGCCCTTGCGAAAACTAGGTTGTCGTAGAAAATGCCGCTGGGGTTATAGTCCGTGGCCGAGTTAGAGAATCCAAACTGAAGTATTTGACCATCTAAGTTTTGCTCAAGCACCGCTTCAACAGTGTATCGAGACCACTCGCTGTTACTGACTTCGCTTAAATCAACGCGAATGTCGACGGTAGAGGCAAAACCATTATTAGGGTCGAGTACACGAATATAGGCATACGCCGTTGTAGGTGGTGCTATTCCGCCTTCAAAGGGCGCTTTGGCATCAAAAGAGAACGTATAGTTACCTGCATCAGCAGCAGAGAATATGCGCTCTTGAAAGCTTGCAGCCTCAATTGTAAGTCCGCCAGCATGGTCGCCGTTGTTATAGTCGCTAAATACATTTAGGTACTGAGAGCCTTGGCTTTCACCTGCCTCACCTGTGGCGTAACTGGTAAACCCACCGGTGTTGTTAGGCGCAGGGAACGGACCGTAGCTGTAGGCAAAGTTTCCATCTGCACCAAACACCGCAGCGAAGCTTAGCCAGTTATCACCTATGGCATCGGCGCTTGCGTCGCCACTTTCAAAATCAGTGTTATAGCTAATGCCGCCTTCGGCTAGGTTGAAGTCGACGTTATCTACCACTATGGCAGAGGGGGCAAAACCTGTAGTGCGAGTGGTAAAGCCAAATTCTAGTAATTGTCCAGCCATAGCTTCGCCGTCGATATTGAAGTCAACAGAGTAGGTCTGCCATTCTGTGCTCGAAATCATCGATAAATCGATTTCAACTCTCGCCGTCGTGGCAAAGCCGTTTGAAGGGTCTAGAGTTTGCACATATGCAGTGGCTATTGTGGGTTCAGTAATCGCGCCTTCATCGGGAACTCGGGCATCAAAGCTAAACGTATAGATACCAGAGTCGTCAGCTGTAAGCGTTACTTGCTGGAAGGTTGCAGCCTCTATCAACAGACCGTTTCCGTGATCTTGATTGTTGTAGTCGTTAAATATAACGAGTTGCTGCGAGCCTTGTTCGTCACCGCCTAACCCCGTGGCTATATTGGCAAAACTATTGCTGTTAAGCGGTGTCGGGAAAGGTTGGCCGTAGTTATAAATGAAGCCGCCATTGGCATCGAATACCGTTCCAAAGCTTTGCCAATTTCCACCAAGTGCAGTGGCTGCCGGGTTAACTCCTTCAAAGTCAGCAAAGAAACCAAGTGGCAGCACTTCCTCCTCCACAATCTCAGTCGTGGGCTCCCAGCGTATGTTATCTACAGTGAGCGAGGTTGTGGCATTAACGTCTGTTACTGCAAGCACAAGGCCAGAGCTAACATTAGCGGTGTTCAAGCCACTGCTTATCAGCTGACTTAAAGGAATTTCAATTTCCTGCCATTCACCGTCTGCAGGTCGCCCTAAATCTTGTGGGCCACTTGTACAGGGGAATACACAGTCTACTTGCATGGTTACGGTATTTGTATCGCTGCCGAAGTCGGAAACGAAAAGGTCAAAAACCACGGCGCCGTTATTATAACCAGAAAGGTTAACGGGCTCGGTGGCGATAAACCATACACCACTTTCGCCGTCGCCGTTGAAGGTGATATCGATAACTTGATCGCGAGCTGCGTCGTCAGACGTTACTACTTCCCATTCAATTTTATTAACGCCATCTGGATTACTGCCGTCGGTGTAAGTGGCAAAGCCTGAACCGCTGTCTGCCGCACCAATACCAAAGTCCCAAAGCGGGTCAACGCTATCGATAAACACATTTTGTGGAACGGTGGTAATACTCACTATGCCGCAAGGACGAGAGGCTGGAGCACCGCAAAGAAGGTTTATATTGTCGAACTGTATGCGGGCAGCACCGCCAACAGGTTCAAGTATTATAAGGTTGAGCACCTCTTCAATATTCAGAGGACCGCCACCAAAAGCACCAATATTGCTTTGAATAACATCACTGAGAGCAAGTGACACTGATGTCCACTCGTCTTGAGGTAAATCTGTCAGTGGAATTTGTATAAAGCCCACGTTAGGGAACCCGCTATCTACACCAACTTGCAGCATAGTTGCATTGGTGGATGCACTGTCAATAAACACATCAAACGTCAATTCGCCGCCATAGAATTCATTGTTGTCTGCGCGACCAACGCCAAATAGCTCAAACGTGTTCCCCTCGGGGTCGTTAATTTGAATGTTACCACCACCTGAAGTGTTGATTTCAATAACCGTGCCGCGCTCCGTGTCGCCAGAATCGACTTCAGTTACTGTTAACGCTCCATCATTGTCAAATACGCCAATACCCAGTGGACGTTCGCTATTGCTATCTGCAAATAGAACTCCCGGTCCATTGTTGTATAGGGTAAAGCTGTTTATCTCCACATTTTGCGGTGGTGGGGTACCGTCTCCGCCTTGGGTAATGATAAAGGGGTCGACTTGGTCAATACTGTTTTCGCAGCCCAAACCGTCGTTAACCGGAGCAAGTGGGCATTGATAAACCCGAACATAATCCACCAGCATTTGACCAGGGAATACATCGGTATCGTTAGGGTTTGGCATGCCCGCTGGGTCGCCGCCTACAGCAAGATTGAGGAGCAAATGCTGATTTTCGTTGAACGGTGCGTCTTCTTCCCCAACTACGAAGCCTTCACTTTGGTTTTTGAAATAATAGTTCCAGTAGGTATCGCGGCTCACCGTAAAATAATGAACCCCGTCTACAAACCAGCGAATTCGCTGAGAGTCCCACTCGACTGCGTAGTCGTGAAAGCCATCGGTTGGATCTATTTCATAAGTTTTGGTAGCGCTTTCATTTAGGGGGAAACGTTGACCATAATGCACGGTTCCTGCTATGAACGGAGTTGCTTGTCCGAAAGACTCCATGATGTCTATTTCGCCTTTAGCGGCCCACTCACCAAAAGGAGAAGGATCGCTTCCTAGTGTCCAAAACGCTGGCCATAAGCCTAACCCTTCTGGAACTTGAATACGGGCTTCAATTCGACCATACGTAAAATCTAATATTCCCTGTGTGCGCAGACGGCCTGAGGTGAAAGCAAAATTCGGGTCTGGCGAATCACCCACTCTAGCCTCAATAACCAAGAAACCATCTTCTACGCTTATATTATCTGCGGTGTAGTACTGCTGTTCATTGTTTCCCCAGCCAGGCGGCAGTCCCTCGGACGAGCCATCGCCCACTTGTACTTCCCATTTGGAGGTATCTAGCGTGCTGCCATCGAATTCATCAGACCAAATTAGTTCATAATTCGCTGATGTTGGTGGAGGAGGATTTTCTAAGGTTCCGCCAATCGCTTCATCGTCGTTTTGGCATCCGCCTATTGCAACAGTTGCGCCCGCAGCGAGTGCTATGCTAAGCCAGTTTCGTTTTATGGTCATGCGGCATTACTCTCAATTAACGTAGTGTGTATTAGTTTTGAGTGTTTGCGCTGGTTTCGAAGTGCAAGTAGTGAATAGGTCGAGCACTTAAAAATACGCAATTCAGCTCTTTCATTTTGGAAGTGAAAGAAGCCATTGAAAAACAACCAACGTGTGTACTTATCTTTATTTTTTTCTTTTAACTGATGCGTTTGTCAGGGCTTTTACAAAGTCGATACCAGATAGCAATGCAGTTTTCACTACACCAGTGTTGCTAAATTAAATACCGTGTTGCCTGACTGAAGGTCCTTTTCGCGACATCCTGAGTGCATTTACTCTCTCAGAAACACCTAGTACTGATTTTTAAATAAAAATACACTAACGAAGTTGTCTGGTTTTGATACTAGTGCAAAGTAGGAATTGTGCAAATTATCCTTTATTACAATTTGTTTACAAATTGAAGCTGCTTAAGGGAATGGCTTGGCACTTGCTAAATCCCCGAGTAAAGGGGATGTATTCGGGAGCTGCTATGAATTACAGAGATAAAATACAGATATCAAATACGGATGAATTTGTGGTTGGATGGTAACAGGTTGTTAACAGTTGGTGGGGTTAGGGCTGCGTGTGACTTACTTGGTCTCTTGTTTTTCCTCTCTTGTTTTCCCTACCTCAGTCACCTATTACTAGGCTGTTATTTAACGCTCCCATCACTGTGCCAGCAAATATGTGGGGAGAAAACTTCGACGTATGTGAGTTTACGTATACAGCTGATTGGCAAGCTGCATCGAAGGTTTTTACTATGAAAGTGTAAATACTAAATTATCTGCTTTTACCTTTTTCTTAAGTCCACCTTCTAAATTAGAGCGTTCAAGCAATGAGATAGCATAGTGCTCTTTATACATGTTCTCAACCATGCTTTGGCTAACGCAAAATGGAGGGCCCTGTAACTCGCTTTGTTGATAGTCGAATGTGATTAAAAGCTGAGGCGCGCAGCGAGTTAACGATACCATATGCTCAGCGTAACGCTCGCGAAGACCATCGGGTAGGGCGACGAGAGCAGCTCTGTCGTACACGCCAGTAACTTCACCAATATCTTCAGGAGTTAACTTAAAAATATCACCAACAAAAATAGTGATGTGATTTGCTGAGTAAACCTTGCCTTTGGGAGATGACTTAATAGTTGGAGTTAAATTAAGGTCTTCGAAGAGTTGCGTAATAGCAATTTCGCTTAATTCAGCACCAACCACTTCGCAGCCTTTAGAGAGCAACCAAGCAATATCTTTTGTTTTTCCACATAAAGGAACAAAAATACGTTTTTGCGTTTTCTCCGAAGAGGCGCTTTCGTTAACTAAAGCTTCACTTTCAATCGTATCGCTTTTTACATTAAGCAGGACATGGCTATATTTGACAAGAAGGGCGTTTCCTTCGGGTTCATGAAATCCGATTTCATTTTTATTCCACTTACTATGCCAGAAGCTATGCTCCATTTTTGTACTCCATTTCGAAAAGCGCGAGTAATCAATAATACTGCTTCGCTAAAAAACGTTGGCTAAACGCTTTTACAAATGCTTTAAAAGCCCAGTCTTCCAATAAGCGCAAACTTAGCGCAGACCATATACCTATGCTCAGACGTTCATTCTTTAACTGTACAACATCATTATTCCCAATGACTAGCGAGATAACCTGCCATTGAAACACACTGAAAAACAGAATTATGACTACAGGAAAGTCGATACCCAGCTTAATTATCTAGACTCTATAAATCTACTCGTCTAGCGGGGTGTTAAAATCTTCTGAAAGCTCAAAGTCACCTTCAACAGATGCGACTTTGTTATCTTCAAATTTTATGATCATTTGACGTTGGAAATCGTCGCCGCGATCCTTCATTCCACGCTTCATATCATATACATAATACCAAGTGTCGTTATCGAAAGAGTCTTGAACAACAGGATTACCAAGAACATAAATTACTTGCTCTTTCGTCATATTAATACGCAACTTTTCTACGTCTCGCTGATCCAGAAAGTTACCTTGGGGAACGTCGATTCTAAAAATCCAGTTTGAGCAGGCCGTAGTCGTAAATGTAATGCCGAGAATAACTATAAGATGGTGCAACTTCATGCGTATATAAGTCCAGTATTGCCTTTGTTAGTGCCTAAAGGCTTCCAAAATTAGGAAGCCTCAGCTGTTTTATTGCAAGCGCGAAGGCATGCTACATTGACAGCTATGACCAATCAACTGCATTTTAGTTCGATGTTGCGCTTTTAAGCAGCTCTTTTGCGTTCGCCAACGCAGACTTGGTTACTTTGTCGCCAGCCAGCAATCTTGCTAGTTCGTCAATACGGTCTTGTTTGGTAAGCGGAATCATTTGAGTTTCTGTGCTTTCGCCATCGGTGATCTTAGTCACAAAAAGCTGATTATGTGCCTGCGCCGCTACTTGCGGTAAGTGGGTTACACACATAACTTGTGATTGCTTACCCAGTTTGCGAAGCAGTGCACCAACAATAGACGCTGTAGGGCCACTTATTCCCGTATCTACCTCATCGAAGATCATAGTAGGCGTGGCATGACTATCACTTGCGATAACTTGAATTGCCAGGCCAATTCTCGACAATTCACCGCCAGACACTACTTTTTCTAGCACGTCAGCATCTTGTCCCGGATTGGTAGATACTTTGAATTCAATAGTGTCTAACCCTGATGGCGCAGGTTTTTTTAGTTCGTCGTAACGGATGTCAATGCACACCTTTGCATGGGGCATATTCATTTGTTGTATTTGCGATTCTATATCTCCCGCGAAGGCTTTAGCTGCTTTAGCACGGCTTTCTGATAAGCCTTTGGTGGTAGTAAGGTAGTGCTGTCTTGCATCTTCAACGTCTTGCTCTAGAGTTTCAAGCAAGCTTTCCTGCTCACCTAGTGAAGCATACTCTGCGGAAAGTGTTTGGTGATGCTGAGCTAACGCTTCAGGCATTACTGCGTGTTTGCGAGCTAACTCCATTGCTTTTGAATACCGCGCTTCCACTTGCTGCAAACGCAGTGGGTCAATTTCTAGCTGATCGCAATATCCACGCAGCTCGCTCGCTGCCTCCTCCACTTGAATAGAGGCTTCATTTAAAAGCGCTATAATTGGTGTCAAGCTGGCATCATGGGCTTCAAGCTCCGCTAACCTTTCTATACTCCCTTGAATAACACTAAGTGCATTGCCTTCATCATTCTCGTACAGGTTGTAAACGCTTGTTTGAGCCTGCTCTAACAGGCTTTGACCGTTGCTAAGTCGTTTATGCTCTACTTCTAGCTCTTCAAACTCACCATTTTCAATTGCAAATTCGTCAAGTTCTTGCACCTGGTAAGTTAAAAGCTGTAGACGGTCTTCACGCTGCTGTGCTTTCGCGCGCAACTCATCTAGTGTTCTTTGCTTGTTTTTCCACGTTGTGTAGGCGGTTTTTACATCATCGAGCGACTGATTATGGCTGGCGTAACTATCTATAAGTTGGCGCTGATAATCTTCTTTTAACAATTGCAGGTGGGTATTTTGCCCATGAATTGAAAGTAGCGTTTGCCCTAGACCTTTAAGCTGCTGTAACGATACTGGAGTACCATTGATAAATGCCTTAGAGCGACCTTCCTTTGATATAACGCGGCGCACAAAACAACTGCTGTCATCCTCGTCTGAGGTGAGCTCGTGTTCATCTAAAAATGCCTTTGCACTGGCATTATCAACCAGTGAAAAATGTGCCACTATTTCAGCTTTAGCAGAACCTTTTCTAACTGCGTTTGCGTCTGCTCGTTCACCTAGGCATAAGCTTAATGCATCGATGGCAATAGACTTACCCGCCCCAGTCTCACCCGTCACAGCGGTAAGACCATTTTCAAAATGAACTGAAAGTTGTTTTACAACAGCAAAATTTGATATCGAAAGATTCGCTAACATAACCACACTCTAATAAAGTTGAACATGATGATATATACAGTACTTGTAAATATATACAGTATTTTTGAGATGTAAAGTACAGTCGAATGTAATCTGTCGATTTGCTGAATAAGGTTTGAATAAAATTCGTTGGGAGCGCTTTGTTTAGGGGGCGTTGTTAATGAAAAAAGCTAACGACAGTAATGGATTGCTAAAAAAACGCATAAAGAAAATTGTTATGCGTTTTTTTAGATGCGTGCCTAGCCATACTGGTAAGGCTATACAGCGGCTTTAGGGTTGGGTCCGTACTTATTATCTTCAGAGCTATCTTGTGCGAAAAAGATTATTAAAACAATTGTCCCAATGATCGGGATAAGGTTAAGTAACTGCCACCAACCAGTGCGCCCTGTGTCATGAAGTCGTCTAGCACCAACACTCAGCGAGGGTATAAGTAAAGCTAGTGAGAAAATTGCAGTGAGGGCTTCAGAACCAAGAGCATAGGAAATTGTTGCACAAACTACGTAAAAAATAATGTAGAACAAGAAAAACATCCAGTATTCGGTGCGCCTTGCGCGTCCTGTAAAGTCTGCATAATGTTTAAGCGCTTTAGTGAAATATTCCATAATGTAGAATTCCTTTGAAATGATTTGTAACTTCGATGGTTTTGCTCGAAATGACCAAGACCAATCGATGGTCTGTACTCGAGCACTTTTTTATTTTTGTTTTTGTACATCCTTATACCGGATGTAAACAACAATTACTTGTAGGTATTTTCGTGTCGAGGGAGGATTTTGATAACTAAATCATCGTCATCCATGACCATAACAACTACTTTCATAAGTAGCGTACTAGGTTTTTATGTTTCGGTCACTCTAAAGATTTTAAAATGCTCATAGGCTTCTTAAAGAGCACTAGAAATGGAGTGGAGTGAGAATCGAGAAGAAAATTGAAGTTATCTCTATAATGAGGAAAAAAAGCGAACATAAAAAAGAAGGCCGAGATGGCCTTCTTTCTAAGTCGATTGCAATAGACTTTTATTGCGCTAGGTTACTTCGCTAGATCACTGCGCTAAAGATTATTGCGCTAGTTCGCCGCTGCCTGACTCAAGGTGGGCGCGCACAAACCACTGGAACTGCTCTAGTTCAGCGAGTTGGCCGGTAATCATGTCCTCCGACACGGGGTCTAGATCACCGAGTGTTTCAATTGCGCTGCGATGGTCTCCATTTACGCCATCATATACCTTATCAAGTGCTTTAAGGTGATCGGTTACCAAGCCCTTGCCTAAATCGTAATCATTCCATGAGCGACCGTCTACTATGGCTTTTGGTGTACCTTTTGGTACTCCGCCTAGTGTGGCAATACGTTCAGCAATGGTGTCGGTCATTTCGCGAACAGCATCCACCTGCGGATCTAGCATTTCATGCACACCAATAAAGTTTGGACCCACTACATTCCAATGAATATGTTTCAGGGTTAACTGTAAATCTAGAAGCGCTACTAAACGCTGGTCCAACGTTTTAATTGTTGTTGCTGCAGACTCGTTGTCCATACCTGGTGCAGTAAATTTAATATCGTTGTTACTCATAATAATAACTCCTTATTATCGCTTTAGTAATTAGGCCTCGGTCGACTTTAATTAATAACGCTTTACTGATGAAAGTGTTATTACTCAATGCTGTCGACACATCGAGAAATCCTAGCTTGCCTAAGGTGTTGCAACGGGTATGCCGTTATGTGCGAAAATTATAAGTTGCTAATATAATTGAGGATTTTGAGAAAGGTTAATTTTTCTTTATTTTTCAATGTCATACATGTGGGAAAAAGATGCAGAAGTGTGTAAAAAATGCAGTATTCTTTACATTTCATGCATGATTACACACGTCTGGCTAAATGCTTGGAACAGAGATCGATGAGTTTGGAACACAGCAAAATGCTAGTACAGCTTGCTGCCCCATCCTAATTTCTGGCGTAACACATTAAAGTAGCTGTAGCCTTTAGGATGGACTAAATGCAGTTTGTCTGCACTCTTATTTATTCTAATTTCGTCGCCGGGTAATACGGGTAAAACAATGTGGCTATCACAGCTTACTTGCAAAGAATCACTGTTAACTTTTGACACCTTCATTGAAACCTGACTGTCTGCATCAACCACTATTGGACGGCTGCTAAGTGTGTGAGGGAACATAGGTACTAATGTGAGCGCATCCAGTTTTGGCATAATAATGGGGCCGCCGGCAGAGAGGGAGTAGGCGGTAGAGCCAGTGGGCGTAGCCACAATAAGTCCGTCACTTCGTTGGCTAAAAACAAACTGTTCGTCTATGTATATTTCAAATTCCATCATGTGAGCTACTTTGCCATGATGCAGCACAACCTCATTTACGGCCGCGCTGTTACTTTTGAGTTTTTCATGACGGTAAACGCCCACCTCTAAAAGAAAACGTTCTTCAACAAAACATTCACCGTTAAAGATATGGTCAAGCTGCTGAATAATATCGTCGGGATGAATATCGGTTAGAAAGCCTAAGTTGCCTCTATTAACACCCACTACATGAATATCGAATCGAGCCAGTACTCGCGCAGCGCCCAGCATGCTGCCGTCGCCACCAACAACAACTGCAAGGTCTGCCTCTTTGCCAATGACAACAAGATCGCAGCTTTTTAGGTCGTCTGTTTCGAGTTCATTAGCAATACTTTCCTCAACCAATAGTTTGCATCCTTTGGCGAGAAAGTATTCGGCAAGAAGGTTAAGACTATCGTGAGTGGCCTCGTGTTGAGGTTTTCCAATTAAAGCAACGGTTTGGTAGGGCATGGAACGCTAATGTCCTCTCATTTCCAATGATTCGGACATTAGCACAAGTGTTTTGTAAAAGGGAAGTTTTACCTTGCCGTCCAGCCCCCATCTAAGGTAATTGCTTGACCCGTGATGTTTTTCGCACTGCCAGTCATTAAAAACGCAGCAGTATCGGCCAACTCCTGCACTTCTATAAATTGTTTTTTAGGCATGGGTTCAAGCATAATTTTTTTCACAACGTCTTCTTCAGTCATGTTGTTCTCTCTGGCCTGTGCTGAAATTTGTTGTTCTACCAAGGGTGTCTTTACATAAGCAGGGCAGAGAGTGTTAATGGTGATATCAAACTCGCCGGTTTCAAGGGCAACTGTTTTTGCTAAGCCCAATAGGCCGTGTTTTGCGGCTACATAAGCCGATTTAAAAGGCGAAGCAACAAGAGAGTGGATGGAACCAACATTGATAATTCGACCAAAGTTTTGCGCTTTCATTGCTGGCAAAAACGCTTGCGTTGTAAGCGCTGGGCCAACAAGCATAATGTTGATCAGTTGTTGCCATTTTTCTGCTGGAAAGTCTTCTAGCTTTGAGACATGCTGAATACCCGCGTTGTTGATAAGAACATCGACGGTTAACTTGCCTAAAACCTCAGGTAGCGATGCAACTTGGCTTGCATCGCAAACATCTACAGCTACAGCGCTGGCGTTGCCATCGTTCATACTGCCAAATTGACTTGCAAGCATAGCTGCAGTTTCCTGAGCAGCATTTTCGTTAATATCTGCCACAATAACGTGGTGTCCTTGTTTAACCAATGACTCGGCAATCCCTAAACCAATACCGCTTGCTCCACCAGTTATAAATACCGTACGTTTATTCATTGTTGGCGTCCTTTGCGGTAATCTCTGCCTGATTCGAAGTGTGTAAAGACTTCAGCAAGTCACTAACTGCCTTAATTTGATAGCCATCGCGATTGGCATAATCTGGCGAGGCATATCCCCACCAATCCCAACAACCCTGTGGGTTAAGCGGCATAAACAAGGATTTTTTAGTTTGCGGATATAAGACAACCATATTGTTATCGTCGGCCCAGCGGTTCAATCCTGTTTGGGTCGCGTAAGCATCGCCCACCGCATCTGCATATTGATTACACCCGTGAAAGCTAATGTGAGCGCGACAGGTTTCGCCACTCGCACAGTTCTCTGGCACGTAAACAAACCCCTCACTGGCCAAAGTTTTTGCATTGCTACCAGCAATGTCTTTCTGGCTTATTGTGTGCAATTCACCTGATAGTGTGTCATCGGGCGCTGCTAGGTCATCAACCAAATGGTTTAGCATGTCGCCAGCCGCATCATAGTCGCAATTACCAATAAAGGGGCTTTCTGAGGTAGTGCAATCGGTACCACTGCTTTTCGTCGGGAATAGGTGTGCAACCGACATATCATTGACATATTTGATATGTTGAGTGTCTGTCCACATTTTGTATTGTTCGAATAAGGCATCGCTTACTTCAGAGGCTATTCGAGTATCTAATGTTCCATGGAATAACCACACTTTGGCGTCTTTCATGTTGCTTAATGCGGCAATTTTTCCTTTCTTTGCATAATCTGAGGCTTGTTTAGTCAACTCTTCTACGTTGGGCTGCGTATCTGTTTTATTAACACACTGAGCTAAAGCGGTTGTTATATCGCCTTTTGCGCAGAAATAAGGCCCGGCTGCCAAAACGCCAACACCTTTCACCCAATCGCTATGCGCTAGCTGAAACTGCGTGGCCATGTAGCCACCGGATGAAAGCCCGGATACGGTGACCTCGGTTAAATCTAAATTTAATACCGGCACTGCCTCTTTAGAGCTTTGCCCGTATAAAGAAGCTGAAAAACACAGGCCACTTATAACAGCAGCTTTGATAAACATGTTTTTTTTCATAAGTATCCTTTACTCATTTTCCAAAAATTGGCGAATAGCGACTGCCTGTTTTGATATGTTTGCTACACCTTCCAAATGACCTAACGAGCCCTTGAGTTCTGTGTAATCACTGGGCATTTCACGTGCTTCTAGCTTCTTGTGCACATCTTGAGCTAAATAGGGCATAAGTAATAAATCTGAATCTGCCGGAATAAATAACGTTTTTGCTTTTATTGTATCAACACCTGCTTCTAAATTGTTTTGATGCCCCGCGACAAACAGTTGGCATGCTCTTACAAGATAGAGTAAGTGGTTGGCATCCATTTTTGCACTGCGAGCCGCAGCGCGTTGCTGCAGCCAAGTGGTAATAGAATGATGATTGTTAATACTCGCCAATGGTTTAGACTCTAAGTTATTGAATCCTAGCATGTTTCCCTGTGCGTTAAAAAATTCAGGGGTTAATGCATTTTGCGTTATCAACATCAAAGAAGCGGTTAACCCGTCAGAGGGTGGCTTGTCTGGCGAATAGTTACCGTTCTTCCAGTTACTATCAAGCCTTATCGGATTTGCCCAGTGTTCCAGTGCGGCAGTTGTCCAAGCATCGCTTTCACCTGCGCCGATGACCGACACCATTCTAGGTACCCAGTTAGGATAAGCACTTGCCCAGTCGATAGCCTGCATCGCGCCCATTGACGGGCCTACAACGGCATGAAGTTTCGAAATGCCTAAACTTTCAAGCAGAGCTTTTTGCACGTTAACAAAGTCTCGAATGGTCACTACAGGAAAGTCGAGCCCGTAAGGTTTTCCGGTCGATGGATTTATTGAAGCCGGACCGGTGGTGACCACGTTGTCGTCGTAGGCATTCAAATTCACTAAAGTGTCAGCACTAATTACATAATAGTGGTTGGTATCAATCGCTTTTCCTGGCCCGATAATACTATCCCAATAGCCAGGCGCCGCGTCACTCTTACTGTATTTTCCGGCAGCGTGGGATGAGCCTGAAAAATAATGCGTTATAAGAATAACATTATCTTTGTTCTCACTAAGCGTGCCGTAGGCTTCCCAGCCTACTTTTACATCCTCAATGGTTTTTCCACCAAAGGTTGTAAAGCTGTCCATGCGAAAGATCTGTTTTTCAACAAGTAAGGTTTCGCTCTCTTGTTGGTTATGCACCTCAGCGTTTTCTGTTGCCAACGTTGGGCTTGAGAAAAGCAATACTGCGACTGAAACAAACGCGAGCCCAGGCAAAATAGCCGGCTTCACTGTCAACGTTCTTCCCGCTTTGCGATGTAGAAGCACAGTTCTACAACCAGACATAAGCTGTTGGAGTCTACAAGAGACACAATTCATCGTTAATATCCTTTTATCTCATTCAATTCTTTCGGCTGACATTTTTGGCATCTATTTTTGCTTCTTAGGGAGTTTTAACTAAAAATACTAAATAGACCAATTGCCACCGCCAAACCAATTAGTGGCACTACTACCGTCAATGCCCCCACTGACCAGTAAGCAGCCTGATGGGTTTCGTGACATATTGCCCTAATGGTAGTGACCACGTACCCATTGTGTGGCAATGAATCTAACGCGCCTGAAGAAATAGAGACAATTCGGTGCAGCTGCTCTGGCTCAACACCTTGGTCTAAATAGTGAGGTGCAACAAGGGGGAGGGCGATGGCCTGTCCGCCAGATGCACTTCCTGTTAACCCCGCAATAACGCTAACAGCAATGGCCGCTCCAATTAACTCATTACCAGGGATTTGAGTCATTAGCGCCACGGTTTGCTGAAACGCGTCGGTATTTTTTGCAATCGAACCAAAGCCAACCACCGCGGCAGTATTGCCGATGGCAATAAGTGCACCTGTTGTGCCGGCGTTTATAGCCATCGACAAACTATGGAAGTATTTAAAGTTAATCGCCAGTAAACACAATACGCCACCGCCAAGCGCTAAAATCAGTGCTAGCTGTGCTAGTTCCTCGTGAAATAAGAACGAGATAACTAACACCACGACTAACGGCAGAATTCCGGTAAAGGGATGGGGTAAATCTCGTTCCCGAATTTCCGGATCGGTATCTCTTGCCACGAAAACCTCACCGTTGTTCACGGCTTTTCGAATCATTTTTGCTAGCCACCAGTAGCCAAAAATAGCCATTAAAATGGCAACAACTAAGCTCACTTCCCAAGCAGCAAAAGGAGACGTACCCAGATATTTAATTGGGATCCAATTTTGAATTTCCGGAGAGCCAGCCGATGTCATGGTAAAAGTTACCGAGCCAAAGGCCATCGCTGCGGGAATAAACCGTCTCGGAAGGTTGGCATCTTTAAATAAGCTTACCGCCATGGGATAAACGGAAAACGCTACGACGAACACGCTCACACCGCCATAAGTCAAAATAGCGCATGCTAACACTACGGCGAGTACTGCTTGTTTGTAGCCAATTTTCGAGATTATCCATCGAGATACCGAATCAGCGGCCCCTGTATCTTCCATGAATTTGCCAAAAAGCGCTCCCAGCAAAAACATAAAAAACCAAGACGCAATGAAACCTGAGAAACCACTCATGTAGGTTTCTACAAAGTTTACATCACCGGTAAAAACCGCGATGTTATTGGTTAGCGCAACCACAAGGGCACACAAAGGGGCGGCGATAAACAGGTTCATCCCACGAATTGTTAATACAATAAGTAGCAGAAGCCCGCCTACCAAGCCAATCATACTTAACATAGTTATTTTCCTTTAAAAATCTGTGACCGCAGATATTCCAAAGCAGTTAAGTCGATTGCAGATTCACTAACCGACTTGCTTTTGCGCAAGTTTATTGTCAACAAATCTAACGTGTTCAAATTACACATAAAGTTTGACGTTACTTTGGCAAAAAGCCCATAGTACGATGGTACTACATACTGTTAACAATTAATTAACTAAAGTAATTCGTGACCGTAGGCAATACATCAAGCAGTGAACAACACTTAAAACAATAAAGGACTTACTATGTCACTTACTACACACACCAAGCGTCATGCGCCAAGCGCAGTCACTCGTCACAGTCTTTGCGCGATTGCGGTTGCTGCAGGTTTATGCGCAGCTCCTGCTTGGGCGCAGCAAAACAATACAAACGAGAATGCAGAAAAAGAAAAAGGCAAGTTAGAGCGCATCGAAGTTACTGCGCGTAGAACCGTAGAGTCGCTTCAAGAAACTCCGGTGGCAATCACCTCGGTTGGCGCTGTAGAGCTTGGCGAGAAAGGCATTAGCGTTTTAACTGAACTTCAGCAATTTTCACCAAATACAACCTTGCAAACCAGCCGAGGAACCAACAATACGCTTACCGCTTTTATCCGCGGTTTAGGACAACAAGATCCGCTATGGGGCTATGAGCCTGGCGTAGGGATTTATGTAGACGATGTCTATATTGCGCGGCCACAAGGTGCAGTGCTTGACTTACTTAACGTGCAACGTATTGAAGTATTACGTGGGCCGCAAGGCACGCTCTACGGCAAGAACACCATTGGTGGTGCCGTGAAATACGTCACGAAAGAAATGAGTGGCGACACAGAGATGAATGTTGAGGCTACGGTAGGTAGTTACAATCAGCGTGATATTAGGTTAATTGGCCAAGTGCCTCTTGTTGAAGATACCGTATATTTAGGGGTGGGCTACGCTAACTTAAATCGTGACGGATTCGGCGAGTACTTACTCAGCGCTCTGCCTAATCAAGATAAAGAAAACTACAACAAAGATTTATGGGCCGCTAGATTGTCGCTGGAAGTTCACGCCAGCGAAGATTTGTTCTTCCGCTTTGGTTGGGACAAAACCGAAGATACGTCTAATGCCCGCGGTGGTTATCGCTTATTGCCTAGCTTGTTAACCGATGCGCCTGTTCCCGATTCAAAATTTGACTCATACACGAGCTTGCCAACATGGAACAAGGTTGAATTAGAAGGCTATAACTGGTTAGCACGCTACAACGTAAATGAACATTTAGAGCTTAAATACATTGGCTCGTATCGCGAGAGTTATTCACCCACCAACATCGATTTCGATAATACACCACTGCCCATTTTCGATGTGCCTGCGGAGTATGATGACAATAATACGACCCATGAACTGCAAGCCAACTACATGGGCGCTGATTTCGATATAGTCTCAGGTCTTTATTTTTACGATGGCGAAAGCTGCGGTAATTTCGATGCCATTTTAGGCGTGCTGGGGCAGTCTCTGGGCGCACCCGGACTCACCCGTGAGGTAACTGGGTGCAACAATTCAGAGAGCTATGCAGCTTATGCTCAACTTAATTATAACGTGAGCGATAAACTCTCGCTCTCCTTTTGGTGCGAGATACACAGACGAAGAAAAAACAGCCTTTGTAAATAATGGATTGGTGTTTGACAACGTATACCCTTACTCAGATTGGATTGACGGCTATGTGCGTCCAGAAGGGCAACTGGTTCCTCAGGTGTTAGGTACTGATACCGATGGCGACGGCGTTTTAGATGCACCTGCAGTGCAAAGCTGGTCGAGATTTACGCCTAGGGTTGGCGTTGAATATCAAATGGACGAAAGCATGATGTTTTTCGCCAGTTACTCTCAGGGCTTTAAATCAGGAACGTTTAATCCTCGTGCACAAATTAACGAGCCAGGTGTAAACCCAGAAGTGGTTGATAGTTTCGAATTGGGGATGAAAAGCGACTTAAGTGATACATTGCGCCTAAATGTGACCTTGTTCTCATATGACCATAAAGACAGACAATATATTGGTGTAGAAGGTGATTTGTCTGACCCCACAGCGCTTGATCAGCGACTTCGCAATGCAGCGGAAACAGCTGCGAAAGGTGCTGAATTAGAGATGACCTGGATTGCGTCAGAAAACCTGCAGTTTGACGCAGCATATGGCTACATCGACTTTGAAATTAAAGAAAATAACGCTATTCCTCCGCTTATTGGTTTGGCAAGTACACCAGAGAATACCTTTAATTTTAACGCTAGCTACTTCTTAGAGACGAGCTTTGGCGACATTACGTTTAACGCAAATTACTACTTCCGTGATGACTATTTACTTTTCGAAACCAGCGACCTTATTCAACAAGACGCCTACGGCATGGTTAACCTAAGTGCGCGTTGGGAAAGTGTAGAAGGCGATTGGTACGGCGGTATACATGTGAAAAACCTCACCGACGAAGAGTATTTAACTGGGGGATATGACTTTGTTACCCGCGACGATGACGGAAACTTCGGTCCCGGGCTAGGAGGCGACACGACGCTAATTGGTTATTATGGCGACCCGAGAACCGTTCATCTAACTCTTGGGTATCGTTTCTAACAAAAAATAAGTCGACGCCTTTACGATAAAAGCCACCCACTATTCGGGTGGTTTTTTGTGGTTATTAATTAAGTACATGGTGTCGTGTTTATGTCATGTTATTATGGTGTTAATGAAGCAGTAGCAAAGGGATGACTTGTGCCTACACGTATTTTGATTGCAGATGATCACCCATTATTTCGAGCAGCAATGTGCCATGCACTCTCCAGCGGCAGCGGCGCAGAGCTTGTTGAAGCGTCGACGTTTCCAGAGACAATGAATATGTTGGCGCAAGATACCACTATTGATGTGGTGTTTTTGGATTTAGGTATGCCTGGAAGTGAGGGCCTTAATGGGCTGTCTGAAGTTCGAGCCGAGTACCCAGACGTGCTGGTGGTGATAGTTACGGCGCAAGACTCGCCCGGTATTGTGCAACGTGCGCTTGCGCTAGGGGCAAGTGGTTTTATACCTAAGTCCGCTTCGGTAGATTGTATTGTAGACGCTGTAAATACGGTGCTTGAGGGTGAGACATGGCTGCCCGCCCATATTGATTTGTCAGCAGACGGTAACGACTCCCTAGATGACTTTGGCGCTCGATTGAGCCAGCTTACGCCCCATCAATTAAAAGTGTTGAGAATGGTGGCAGATGGCTTGTTGAATAAACAAATTGCTTACGAATTAGCTATTTCAGAATCGACCGTAAAACAGCACGTCTCTGCGGTGTTAAAAAAACTGGGTGTGATAAATAGAACCAAAGCGGGTATTGCGTTTAAAAACGCTATGCGAACAGAGTAATAAATCAATAGCGGCTAGCCCATAGCCATTCAGTATCACGTAGCTATGTCTCAGGAAACATGTCTCAGGAAATATGTCTCAGGAAATATATCTTAAGAAAACAGCTTAAAAAACGGTTTCCACGCAGTCTGCTAATGTTTATTCTAGTTGCAAAGTTTTACTTGCCGCTAAACGCTTTTTTCAAATAAGCATTAAATGCAGGGGCTGCTGCTCGTTTGTCTTTTTCGATTTGTTGGACTTCTGGCATTTCTTTAAGCTGCGCTATAAGTGCTTTACTTCCCAGAGCGTGCTCGTACAAATCAACATCAAACAATTTTTTTGCTACGGGCACGGCAAGATCCATTGTATACAACAGCATGATGTCTGCTGCCGTTAAGCTATCGCCTGCTACATAGGGAGAAAACTCTGCGGCTCGAGCCAATGCTTGGGCACCATTAAACAACGCGCGCTTGACTTCTTTTTTCGTGAGGTCATCTACCGGAACGCCCCAAAAAGCTTCGGTATGACAGCGCCTTGCAGGTAATTCAATATACAATTCAATTAACTTCACGAGCTCTTTAACCTGTGCCCGCTCAAAGGGATTGGTTGGATACAGAGGTTTTTCAGGCGCAACTTCATCGAGATACTCTAAAATAACGTTGGTCTCTACTAGCACCCCATGCTCAGTTTGTAACGCAGGCACTTTGCCTGTTGGACTGATAGCTAAATATTCTGGCGTTTGGTTGGGATATGTCATTACCGGTTCGTAATCTATCCCTTTTAATGCCAGTGCCAGTTTAATCATGTTGTAATAGTTACTTACATCAAAGCCGTACAGTTTAAGCATGTTTCACCCTCCCAAAAAAAGTGTCATTACACTCCTAGTTTATCCACTCATGTGCAACATATATTTATTGATAGTTGACTATCAAAAGTAGTGGTGAGGCGGGGCGTATTCACTTCAAAATATCAAAACACTTGGTTTACAGGCTTAAAACATCTCGATCTCAAGTTCGCTAAGTATTGTCGTGCCTTGTTTGTTTTTGGCAAAATAAAGGTCATATTTGAGGTTGTCGACATACACTTCCCAATAGTCACCCAATGCAAAAATGTTCTCTTCGCCAAAGATTTTTTTCACGTCTTCTTCACTCAGGCCGTAGCGTAAAGGCCCAAATTCCCAATCGATATTTAGCGCTGCGTCTTTGAGAAACGATTCGCTAATAAGCACTTTTCTCAGCATTTTATTGGAATACACTATAGCTAAGCTTTTATCGTAAACATGCAGCGTTTTGCCCTCGTAACCTCTTGATGCAAGTATAGGTTTAAAGGGGATTTGCTCCATGGATATTGGGTCTAGCGTTTCAGAGGCCTGTGTTAAATCAGCGTAGGTCCTAGAATATATCTCTGGCGCCGACTGTATAATTTCAGGATCTATTTTGATTGCTTCATAGCCATAGCCATAGCTAAAACTCTTTGCAACGTAGTGAGTGTCATTATTTTCAACGTGCAGTGTTAACCCTATATCAATAAAGACCATATTCTCTGATTTAATTTGATAGACATATTCGTCAATCAACTTGCCATTAAGTTGCTCCTCAATCGCCTTCAAGCCGTGGCCTCGGCTTACACTTCCATTAACTTGCCAAGACGAAAGTGGCCTATCATCAAATTCAAAATAGTTTATCAGCCCAGCAGATAACCATGCGTTTTCGCTACTGATGGAAAAAACGCTATTGTTGCGCATTACCACCCACAGATTTCGTCCAAAAGCGTATAACGTATCCTGTTTATTCAGTATCAGTTCGGCAGTGGGAGTACCTAATTTTTCAAAAAGTACCGATAAATCGTCACCTACTTTTAAGCCAAAAACACCATTTTCAAAAGACACAGTGGTGTTAGCCAGAGCGGGAGCCTGTATCTGCTTTTTTCCACTTTGTGCTATTTCAGCAAAATCAAAAGTCATATCACGACCTTTAATAACCGTTTTGTACTCGTATGACATGCTGAGTTTTGTCGTGCCTAATAAACGATTTCTCTCAACTCCAATTTTTGCTAGCGGCTCTTTCTTACAGCCACTAATCAAAGCTGCGCCTGAAATTTTATCGCTATTCTCAGAAGATTCAGACGGGGAAGTAGGGGATGATAGTTTTGAAAGCAGTACAATCTGACTCGCTCCCCGCTTTTTAGCAACGTCGCTGGCAGTCTTTTTTAAAGCAGACAATTCGTTTCTGCTATCGCTTAACGAAATCTCTTCAATCGTTTCAAAATCGCAGTCTGGAAAATCGTTTGAAATAGGAATGGCATTAGCAACCTCTTCACCATAACTGTACAAAGGAAGTGTTAAACTCATTAAAAGCGTGCTTAATGTTAACTTCTTCAATGCCTTCATCGTTGCTATCCCTATTGCTTAACCTTGTTACTATCGTTTGTTAACGATTACTATTTTGTGCTTCGCTAAAAACGGGCGCATTATTTCGATAGTTCTTTCTCAATATCCAACAAAGTTTGTTTGTATTTTCTCTGATATTCGTCGTCTGAGAGGACTCGTGTTAAATCGCTTTCTACATTAATAATACGCTTTCGCAGCGTGTAAAAAATGTCGCCTTTCGCACCTCGCATAAAAATCTCGATATTTTTAAGATGGCTTAAGCAGCAACTTTCAAGTGAGCTATTAAATTGCTTTCCCATGTAATCAATCATAGAGCTACTGCCAAGCGATGCACCGCTGACTGGCGCCAAAGGCATATCGTGTACACTTTTTTGAAAGTCTATTGTTGCTCGAAAGGCGGTACGTAACAGCGAGAGAGAAGTTTTTGCTGCTTCCAATTCATATTTTCTCAATTGTGCTTTGAGTTTTTCCGCTTCGGGTGAACTCATTCCAACTATTTTGGCTTTAACAAAAACAGATTCAGCGCTATTGAGTTTTTCCTTTACATAAATCAGTGCATTAATGTCTGATAGAAAATCACCGGTTAGTTTTTCGTTTAGCAATATTCGCGCTTCTTGAACTTGCTCAGAGTGTTGTGCTGTTGCCCTATTGAATCTTCGTTCAGATTCACTTAGTTCTTTTGGGTCGCTGCATGCAAGTAGGGCACTGGCAAGTAACGCGATGAAGAGCAAGCGCAATGATTTAGTCCTTTGTCATATTTGAAATAATTATTAGGTATTAACCTTTTACTCGGTCCTCGAGTGGCTTCAGCTGAGATACTAACCTTAGGTAACAAAGATAACAATTCTTACTCCGCTATCGATTACGTACACCTTTGTTGACATCAAAGGGGGAAAGTTAGCTGAAACTCTCTCAAGCGAGATTGGAGTAAAGAGTTAATCCGCTATGCCCAGCTTTGCGTAGATAAAACAATTAACAAAAGCCAATACATAATGTGAAGTGTAAATTGTGTTATCCAATATAATAAAGCGCTTAAAGACTAGATCGAATAAGCCTGCGCTTATAAAGCAGAAAGAAGAGCAGGCTGTGTCTATTTGGCAGGACACCGGCCAAGTATATTATTTAGAAAACACGGTGAAGCTTACCTACACTTCAAATAGCGGTGTAATGACGTTAGAAAAGCTTTCGCTTAACGAACTTCCCGATGTGATTAACGCTCTTGATGCCATGCCAGCAGGCTCACCGCTTGCGAGAGCGACGGTGGCAGAACAAGATGATGCTTATGTGGTAAGCGTTTGCGGCGTGACATGGCAAAAAAGCCAAGATAGTGTTCGAATTAAAGCTCTGCCCGAGGCTGCGCTTCTGCGCAGTAAAACGCATTGTTTTACAAAGTCGCAGGCAGTGTTTAAGCATGCTTTTTTATTGGAACATGATGACCTGCTAACGCCTTCAGTGGGGAGTAAAAAAGAGGGGGTTTATACTTACAATCGCATATCCATAAAAGAGTTTACTCAACAGTTAGAAAGAGCAAACGAGCGTATTGCGCCGCCTATGCGAAAAGCTATTCCGGTTCATAGTGATAACTTTAAAACCGCATTCACTGAGCATGAGCAGAAAGCTATTGACTTGTTGCTTGGCGATAACATTGATAGTCGAAAAAGCGATAATGCTGAAGACAGAAGCAAGCTGGGTAACGACAACACTGGCAGCAGTACATTTGGTCAATAACAGCAGGCTCATCTCCATATCATGCACTCTATTGAAGAGCGCGTTAACATCAAGAGCGTGCTTTCTTCAGTAGTAGGCTTTCTTCGATAGAAGGCTAGTTCCAAGCGCGTGCTGCCGCCAAACGTGTGCAGACGTACAAAGTGCAAAATATCAGGCGCTCGCAATCTTCGACAGTAAATCTTGTTTCGTTAGGCGTTTATTTAGTGCCTCTACGTGCCTCTCATCCATATTGTTCCAAGCCGTTGGAATTGCATAGTGCTCGTTAAGAAAATGCAAAAATCCCTTGGTTATTTCTGGGTTCCCTTGGCAACGCTCAAGCTGATTGAGCGCTTC
This sequence comes from Alteromonas sp. MB-3u-76, assembly GCF_002831605.1. Lineage (NCBI taxonomy): Bacteria > Pseudomonadati > Pseudomonadota > Gammaproteobacteria > Alteromonadales > Alteromonadaceae > Alteromonas > Alteromonas sp. MB-3u-76. The sequence goes on from NZ_CP025115.1 coordinate 1,514,074, forward strand.
AAGTAAGCTGCCTTCAGAATGAATGGGCAGACTGACACCGTCCAATCCATAGCATGCATTGCCCATGGTCATAACCGGCTTATTCAGTAACAATGATTCAATGCCTACCGTTGAATTAATGGTTAATACCGCTTGAGATTTTTCTATCAATTTTTGAGTTTCCCACTGATTCGCAAACACAATTCGTGGGTGTATACCGTGTAAATCATCGTGTCGCTTTTTTTCTGATGGATGCTCTTTGATTACAATATGCAAATGTGGGTTATTAACCTTTTCGATTGCTGTAACAAGATACTCAAACAGCTGCCTCATAGTTTTTATCCACGGCGAGTTGGATATTATCTGGCTGTCTGTCTCTACTTGAAAAGGAACAAAAACATACTGCTCGGGTAGCGAGTGTTCGCGTGCGCCACTGGCTTTTTTAGCGATGGGCTTTCTTGATATCAACTTATTAGGCAGAGGGGCCTCACTGTAGTATTTACGATAAAACTCCCCACTTTTGGGCAGAGAGTTTTTACAATTAACGCCAGACCAATCACATGTTGTTGAATTGGGCAGCAAACCGTTTTCAAAGTAAACAACTTCTTTGCCTAATGCCTTTGCGGCCTCAGCAATGGATGAGCTTGGCAATTTTTGACCATTCCATACGCCTACTACGTCGGCATTTGCGTTACGTATTAGGCTAATACTTTTAACTATGTCTAATTTAAGAATGGTGCGCATCGCGTGTCGATAAAATGTCCACAGAAAAGTGTGCGATATTGCGTTGTACTTTGAAGCCTTCTTCGCTAAATAAGCCTCTAGAAGCTTATCAATATCAATATTTTTTACTTGTTTCAGACCCATCAGATGTGAGGGTAGAAAGGGGTGTTTATTGATCTTTATTACCTGCACATCTAATGAAGTTTGCTGAGCAAAGGCATTGAAGTATTTTATATGAGAGCTTCCCCTTGCAATAAAAACGTATTTTTTATTCTCTCTTTCACAAACTTCTCTGCTATCTGCTGTATCAGTTTGAGCAATTGCGGCTCTTTCGTTCTCAACGTCTATTTTTGCAAAATTGTCTTTTTCAATGGCTGAACTTGGTGTCATAAATACGTCGCAGGTTGCATTTGATATGTATTTTATCGAAGCTCACCGAGAAAACCCCGTGATCAGAACGAAGTGATGTCGCGGGGATGAATCGGTGTCACAACCCCTGCTCTTGAATATATTTTCGTATTGTCTCTGCACTTGCATTTCCTACAGAACACACAAAGTATCCATCAGACCAAAATGTTTTCTCTTTCCAAAATTGGTTTTTGAGATAAGGAAATGATTTCCAGATTTTAATTGTTGTAACTTGTTTAATCCTCCTTGCGTGCTGACCTACTGAATATCGAGTGCCGATTGTAATCACCATATGAATGTGATCCTTGTCTATCTCAACCTCTTCGATCCTAAAGTCAGAAGATAGAGAAACATCGAAAACTGTTTTCTTGACAAACTCACCTAGTCTTCCATTTAGTAAAGGTTTTCTGTATTTAACTACCAGAATTAAATGAAGTGCTATTAGATATTTACAGTGAGATTTAGTCTCATATTCCATCTTGACAATCCGTTCTTATACAGTAGTCTGTACAGTATATGAAAAAGACGCTCAGATACAATTACAGGCTAAATCCTACGCCAGTTCAAGAAGCTAAACTCATTGAGTTTGGCGCTACAGCGCGTGGCATTTGGAATCTGTTGTTGTCTGAAAATAGGCGTCGATATGAATACGATAAAACATTCCTGTTTTACAAAGACATGGCTTCTCTCCTTAAGGAAATAAAGCCATTCGAGGAATTTGAGTGGATTAAAGCGTTTGATTCAGCGGCAGGCCAGCAAGTCGCTCGTGACTTAGAAACGGCGATGAAGAATGCGTTTTCAAAAGGTCGTTTGCAGCGGTTTCCAAAGCATAAAATATCCTACAAGAAAAAGAAGCTTCACAATGACTCGTTCCGAGCTGTCAATAACTCCAATTGCATTCGAATCGAAGATGGTGCTATTAGCATCCCAAAAGTTGGCAAAGTGCCAATCGTTTTGCATCGTGAGTTGGTCAGTAATATTAAAACAGTGACTGTCCAGTATCGTCACGGAAAATGGGAGTGCAGTATCACTCAGGAAGTTGAGTGTAAAACCGCTAAACAAGTATTGGAAACGCTCACTGGCTTTGACATCAACTCAAAACAAACGGTGGTAGGTTCTAACGGTTTTGTGGCCGACAACCCTAAATTTTTAAAACACTCAAAAGAGAAATTAAATCAATTGCAACGCCAGCTTGCTCGCCGAACCAAAGGTTCAAATCGCTGGCAAAAAACAAAACAACGCATCAATAAATTGCACGGCAAAATCTCAAGGCAAAGACTCGACTTTGCGCACAAAGTATCACGACAGATAATCAATGAAACTGATATAGCGTGTTTTGAAGATCTGAATGTAGCAGCGATGCAAAAGTTCAATGGCAGCATGGTTGTTGATAATGTGATGGGGTTAATCACTCAGCTTTCAAAATATAAGGCCGAGCTTGAGGGTAAGCTCTATCACGAAATTGGTCGCTTTGAAAAATCCACTGGGATTTGCTCAGAATGCGGTCAGCGTCATGTATTATCATTGAACGATAGATATTTCACCTGCTTGTCTTGCGGAACATATCAAAACCGCGACCTCTCAGCAGCTAAAAGTATAGCTCGAACAGGTGAATTAGATTTAATTACGGCGGGAATCGTCGCAAAGGTTTTAAAGCCTACATCTCAGCAGAAATATTCCATTAAAATGAAAGTCTTCGAGCTATCGAAGTTGGATTGTGGATCTGAGAAAAGAGAAGCAGCTTAGCTCAAAGCTAGACTGTAGAAGCCCAGTGATCAGAAGCGATGTCGCTGGGTAGTTCACAAACGCTGAATGTTGCTAAAAATTGACAGATGAATAAAAGATCGCAGCTTAAAACAAAAAAGCAGTAAGCAGTATGGTTGAGGGTGATGTTTAAGAAGGTATTTTACAGCGGTAGCGTAGAGGTTTTTTAGACATTCTTTAGCCTTTTGTTAGCCTAATTAAGCATTCAGGTTTCAATTTATTTACATTATTATCACGAGAGCTATGAAATAAAATGAAATTCAAATGAGTTTGTCTACAAAAAACAAACGAGTCAAAAGTGACTCTCAAGCGCCTTTAAAACCTATCGCCTTTGCGTTTTTCTTTCTATATCTATTGTTATCACTTAGTCACTTTTTTTGTTGAGTGAAGACTTCAAATGGACGCTCATTGCACTTTCATCGTTAACCATGGTTGTAAGTTTCGTCTTGATGCGAAAAGCCGATCATATTTCTGCCGACCGTCAGAGCTTTTGGATTTTAATACTTCTCGCGTTCGGAACTATCAATAGTGTTCTGCATTTGTGGCTGTCTCAACTACCAGAACAAACAACCAATATCTTCTTGGTAATTATCGCCTCTGGAATTGTGTTTTCAAATCGTGCCCACTGGGCCTTTTTGATAGTACTGAATTGGCTGGGGTGGATTGTCGTTAATCTCGCTGTCGATATGCCAATGATGATGCACTTTTTCTTCGCATTATTTATGGGAACAATGCTCAGTTGGTTTGCGCACCTAGCCCGGCGAACACTGGTAAGTAAACAGGCGGAATTACTCCAAGAGAGAGATATCGCTGTAGCCCATGAGCGAGAGGCCATAGCCGCGAACGAAGCGAAGAGTGCATTCCTTGCCAACATGAGCCATGAGATACGCACACCCATGAACGGCATCATTGGTATGATTGAAATTATCAGTCGCACGAATTTAAATGATGATCAGAAGCAGTTTATAGCGACAGCAAAACGCAGCGCAGATTCGTTGTTATTTGTTATTAACGACATCTTGGATTTTTCGAAAATTGAAGCGGGAGAGTTAAGACTAGAAAATGTCGAGTTTGAGATAACGCAGTTCATTTTTGATTTGGTGCAGGAGCAAAAGGTTTTAGCAGATAGCAAAGGATTAAAGCTTGACTTGGTTACAAATAACACCAAACAGCTGAATGTAGTCGGCGACCCGTATCGTATGAAGCAAGTGTTCAATAACTTACTGTCTAATGCTGTTAAATTTACTGACCGCGGCGGCGTTACAATTAAATACGATGTGGTGAGTATTGATGACACGCTGCGTTTTAGCACTGAAATACATGATACCGGAATTGGAATTTGCGATTCTGCTATTCCCAGCCTTTTCGACTCATTCTCACAAGCCGATACGTCTACCACGCGAAAGTTTGGCGGTACAGGGCTAGGGCTTGCCATTACCAAGCAGCTTTGTGAACTCATGGGCGGGGACATCGCCATAGAGAGTACGTTGGGTAAAGGCTCTATATTTAAGTTTACTATTCCGCTTAAACCGGCGGAACAAACCGAACCGGGAGACTCAGACGAACACCCTGAGGCCTTGCAACCTGTAATGAACCTATCCGTGTTGTTAGTTGAAGACAATGATATAAACCAAGAAGTAATGCTGGCGATTTTGGAAAATATGGGAGTCAATGTCGGCGCTGCGAACGATGGCCTTGAGGCCATAGATATACTGGAGGCGTCTGACTCTACACACTTCGACCTTATTTTCATGGACTGCCAAATGCCAAACCTCGATGGCTATGAAACTACTCGTAGAATACGTGCAGGTCATACTGGTGAAGCTCTTAGGCAAATTCCTATTGTTGCACTAACGGCTAATGCGATGGATAGTGAAAAACAGAAATGTTTCGATGCGGGCATGAATGACTATCTCACGAAACCGATTGATATTGGTTCGTTAAAAAATACGTTGGCGTTATATCATCGCAACTAATTATGGAACAGCAACCACACCCGCCATATCAGTGAGCTAGTTGACTCTTTGCTTTATTAATCGCTTTAACGCGCTCGGTTTTATCGGCTTTGGTAAATAGGCAATATCCATGTCTGCAGCAATATCTCGTACTTCTGGGCTTCTATTTGCGGTAATTAATATGCGTAATGGCGCAACATAAGGTAAAGATTCAATAGCGTGTAATACGTCAGTACCGGTCTCTCCAAAGTTGAGATGATAGTCGGCTATAATAATATCGGGCTTCATTTCACAGGCTGCTAAAGCTTCGATTTTGTTTGTAGCTGTTATTACCTCGCCGCCCCAATCGCCCAACAGGGCCTGCATAGCCACTGTCACTTGTTCGTCGTTCTCTATAAGTAGGAGCCGTTTACCGTGAAGAAACTGTGACGCTTGGTTGCTATTAAAGGCGAGTTCATTTTGTGGCTGTGTTTCTTCTTTAAGAGCTTCTACTGCTTTTGAATGGGTAACGTTGAACTTGGGGACGGTGATAGCAAAACAGCTCCCTTTGTGAATTTCTGACTGTAAAGTAATGCTGTGGCCAAGCAGTTTGCACATTCTATCTACAATAGTAAGACCTAAGCCAATTCCCTGAGAATTACTTGAGTGTTCTAGCTGGTGGAATTCGCTAAAAATTTCTTCTTGTTGGTGCCGCGGAATACCTGGGCCGGTATCGTAAACGCAAACATTGAGTGACTGTCCACAGTTTGTAGCAAGTGACTGTCCAGAATTAGCCTCTGTAATAAGTGGCTGTCCACAATCAGCATTAGAAGTCGATACGCCCGAGAATGAACCTTGAGATAATGGTGATACCGGTAGCGCTTGTTTTCTTCTCACGCCAACTAAAACCGAGCCTGTTTGAGTGTAACGAATGGCATTAGAAAGCAAGTTTTGCACAACACGTCTAAACAGGTGTTTGTCGCTGTATGTCCAGCAACTTGTTTTAACGTACGTGAGGGTTATACCTCTTTCTTTTGCGATAAGGCTAAACTCTTTGCACAGTGAAGCTAAAACATCGTCGATGGCAAAAGTGACCTTATTTGGCTTTAAAACGCCAGAATCAAGCTTCGTCATATCTAACAACATCGACAACAGACTTTGAGCATTATTTAAAGAGTCAACAACCCCTTCAGAAAGCCCAGATAACTCACTGTTTTTGGTTTTTTTCTGCAGCATAGAGGCAAATAGTGTGGCAGCGTTAAAAGGCTGCATAAGGTCGTGTCCCGCAGCAGCAAGAAATTTGGTTTTACTCTCGTTTGCTGCGTCGGCTTGTTGTTTGGCGTCTTGCAACTCCTGTGTACGGCGTTCTACCCGTTGCTCTAACTCAGACTTCGATTTTTCCAAAGCGCTTTGGATCGCAATATATTCGGTAATATCACTGTAAGTGGTAACGTATCCTCCACCGGGTAGTGGCGCGCCGTTTAATTCTATTACCTTGCCGTCATGCTGCTTTCTTATGTACTTATGGCGACTCCCCTCAAGCATATATTGAATGCGTTTTTCAATTTCGCTATCGATGTCATTATTGATGTTAATTTGCTTGTCGCCACTGATTTCATTACCAAAACGACCAGTGCTGCCGTCAGTGTTACCAAACAGCCCACGCTTGGCGTTGTACTTCAAGATATCGTTTATTGGCATTCCTACTTTTAAAAATCCGCGCGGATAACGGAAAAGCTCAACATAGCGCTCGTTCCATGCCAATAACTGAAGCTTTTCATCGAGAACGCTTATTCCTTGCTCTATGTTTTGTACAGACGACTGTAAAACTTCGTGATTAAACTGGAACGACTGCGATGCTTCTTCCACCCAATCTACCAGCTCGGGCAATGAGTCTGTGCCCTTATCAGCAATGGCGCCCAGCAGAATTCTAGCACTTGGTCCTCCAACCTGAGCGGCAAGAAGTTTTTCTACTCGTTGTAAAAGCGAATGGCTTGCTAACCCATTTACCTGAGGATGAGATACGTCAACAGAGAGTTGATTAACCAGAGTGTTATGGGTTTGCGAGTCTAAAACACGCTGGGTTAACGACACTAAGTCGCCTACTCGTATGGTCAGGTATGGGGTAGATGTAGCTAAATCTATGGTGCTGTCGACAACGCTCTTTTTATCACCAAAAAAACTAATAAATGATACCAACATATAAATGGCGGCATTGGTGATAAGAGATATCAGAAAGCCAATGCCAAGCTGGGCATCGGTAGGCGGCGCATTAAAGTAATAGCTCGACATCACGCTTGGGTATAACAGCAGGGCGCACCAACACAGAAAGCCCGAAAAGAGCCCCGCCAACGCAGCGGCTTTTGAACGCTTTTCCCAGTAAAGCCCAAACATGAGCACCGGCAAGCACTGCCCTAAAAGCGCAATAGCAATAACGCCACTTTTTACAAGAGGAGCAGCTTGACTCACATTGAGGTGATACCAAAGCGCTACTGAAAGAACTACCAATACCGTTAATCGGCGTATGGCGAGTACCTTTGTTGTTTCAAGGGTATGGTTGGGTTCTGTTCTTAAACGCGCTTTTATCCACAGCGGTGTCACTAAGTTGTTGGCAATCATAATGCCCAGGGCCAGCGTGGCGACAATAACCATACTGGTGGTTGCCGATAATCCACCTAAAAAAGCAATGATAGAAAGCGCGGTGTTTTCGGCAAAAAGGGGGAGGGCCAGTACATAAGTATCTGAGTTAACCGACGGTGGCAGCAACATCTTTCCTGCCAAGGCCAAAGGAATAAGAAATACTGTCATGCCCAGTAAGTAAACCGGGAAAAACCACCTAGCGGTGCGAAGTTCGCCTTCTCCATTCAGTTCAACAAAGTTCATATGAAACTGTCGTGGCAAAACAAACATAGAGCACACACCAAGTAATACATGAGTAACGTATACAAGAGGGGCGCTATCGGCGTAAATCAGTTCTCGCGCTTGCTCATGTTGAGAGGCTTTAGAAATAAGGTCTAACACCCCATCGAACATAAAAAAGCAGACAAAAATGCCAACAGACCACAGCGCGACAAGTTTAAACACCGACTCAAAGGCAATAGTCATTAACAAGCCCGGGTGCTTGTCAGTGAGGTTGAGTGTTCGGGTACCAAAAATAATCGCGAATATCGCCATTAATAACGCCACATACATGCTTACGCTTTGGCTGGTTTCTGATGTATTTGGGGTAATAAGAGTAATGCTTTTGGTAATTGCGTCGAGTTGCAAGGCGATATAGGGAATAACACCAACAAAGCAAAGCACGGTAACGAATGCTGCCACAAGGTGAGAATGTTTGTACTTCATGCCAATCAGATCGGCAAGCGAGGTAATATTATGTTGCTGGCAAAGACGGCTTATATGTAATACCACCGGAAATGCAAATACCATAGTAAGGATAATGCCCATATAGGTGGGAACGATAGCCCATCCATACTCAGCGGCTTGCGAGGTGGTGCCGAAAAAAGCCCAAGACGTACAGTGCACGCCCAATCCCAAGCTATATAAAATTGGGTGCTGGCGATTATCTTTTAGATATCTTTCTCCCCAAAAGCCAATCGCGAATAAAATGAAGAGATAAACAGCAACAATACTGCCAATCGACCAGATACTCAGCATCAATGATCCTCATGAAATACACGCACTTACGTTAACACGATTTTCACAACATGAAGCAGTGATTTTCACAAGATGGTAAGCGATTGCGTTAGGTCAAAATTATTTTTGAAAAAAAATTTAAATCAAACCACAAATTTTGTGTGGTTACCCTTGATCGCTTAGAAACTAGCCCCATAAATAAGCGCAACACAGTTATTCCCTTTAAGTAGGGTGTTGCCTAATTTAAAAAAGTTTGGAGGTAGGCATGAGCGAAAATCGCGACGTGCAGGCAGATAAAGAAAACGCAGTTGATGAAACAGTGCAAGCAACAGAAGAAGTGGAAGTTGAAGGCCAGGAAGTAGAAGGTTCTGATGCACCTCTAGATGAAGCTAGTCAGCGTATTTATGAGCTAGAGACTGCTTTATCTGAAGCCCAAGCAACGGTTAAAGAGCAACAAGACAGCGTACTTCGCGCCAGAGCTGACGCCGACAATGCACGTCGTCGCGCAGAGGGTGAAGTGGAAAAGGCACGTAAGTTTGCTCTTGAACGCTTTGCCGGTGAGCTTTTACCAGTAATTGATAACTTAGAACGCGCCATTGAATTGTCTGACAGCGACAGTGAGGCTGTAAAGCCTTTGCTTGAAGGCGTAGAAATGACGCATAAAACTTTTATCAGCACTATTGAGAAATTTGGATTAACCCCTATAGATCCGCAGGGCGAAACCTTTAACCCTGATTTGCATCAGGCGATGTCGATGCAAGAAAGTGCAGACCACGAGCCAAATACAGTTATGGCCGTTATGCAAAAAGGTTATCAAATTAACGGCCGTTTGCTTCGCCCTGCCATGGTAATGGTATCGCGCGCACCAAGCGGTGGTGTTGATACGCAAGCGTAAGCCAAGCATTGCGATAAAAGACACAAAAAGTCAGTTTTTTTACTGGCAACTATTGAAAAGAGCGGGAATAACCCCACTATTTTTACAGAATTAAGAAACTTTTCGGAGACACGAAAATGGGTAGAATCATAGGTATCGATTTAGGTACAACTAATTCATGTGTCGCAGTTCTAGACGGCGACAAACCACGCGTACTTGAAAACGCGGAAGGCGATCGTACAACACCTTCAATCATCGCTTACACAAATGATGGTGAAACATTGGTAGGTCAGTCTGCGAAGCGTCAGGCGGTCACTAACCCAGAAAACACATTATTCGCAATTAAGCGTCTAATTGGTCGTCGCTTCAAAGATAAAGAAGTACAGCGCGACATCGACATCATGCCTTTCAAAATTGTAGGTGCTGATAACGGTGACGCATGGGTAGAAGCGAAAGGCGAGAAGATGGCGCCTCCGCAGGTTTCTGCTGAAGTACTTAAGAAAATGAAAAAGACCGCTGAAGATTATCTTGGCGAAGAAGTAACTGGCGCAGTTATCACTGTTCCTGCTTACTTTAACGACTCACAGCGTCAGGCAACGAAAGACGCCGGTCGTATCGCAGGTCTTGAAGTTAAGCGTATCATCAACGAGCCAACTGCTGCTGCTCTTGCTTATGGCATGGACAAAAAGCAAGGCGATAACGTTGTTGCAGTATACGACTTAGGTGGTGGTACATTCGATATCTCTATCATCGAAATCGATGAAGTAGACGGCGAGCACACGTTTGAAGTACTAGCGACTAACGGTGACACACACCTTGGTGGTGAAGATTTCGATAACCGTGTTATCAACTACCTAGTTGAAGAATTCAAGAAAGACCAAGGCATCGACCTTCGTAAAGATCCGCTTGCTATGCAGCGTCTTAAAGAAGCTGGTGAAAAAGCGAAGATTGAGCTTTCTTCTTCACAGCAGACCGAAGTTAACTTGCCGTACATCACAGCAGATGGTTCAGGTCCTAAGCACTTAGCGATTAAACTTACGCGCGCTAAGCTTGAGTCACTGGTAGAAGAACTTGTTAAGAACTCTCTAGAGCCACTTAAGCAAGCACTAGCTGATTCAGACCTATCTGTAGGCGACATCAACGACATCATCCTTGTTGGTGGTCAAACGCGTATGCCGCTAGTACAGAAGTATGTAACTGAGTTCTTCGGCAAAGAGCCACGTAAAGATGTTAACCCAGATGAAGCTGTTGCAGTAGGTGCGGCAATTCAAGGTGGTGTACTTTCTGGTGACGTTAAAGACGTACTACTTCTAGACGTTACGCCTCTGTCTCTAGGTATTGAAACCATGGGTGGCGTAATGACTGCGCTAATCGAGAAGAACACGACTATTCCAACGAAGAAGTCGCAAACATTCTCGACAGCGGAAGATAATCAGTCTGCGGTAACAGTACACGTACTACAAGGTGAACGTAAGCAATCAAGTGGCAACAAGTCTCTTGGTCAGTTTAACCTTGAAGGTATTCGTCCAGCGGCGCGCGGTGTACCGCAAATCGAAGTAACCTTCGACCTTGATGCCGACGGTATCCTACACGTGTCTGCGAAAGATAAAGACACAGGTAAAGAGCAGAAGATCACTATCAAAGCTTCTTCAGGCCTAAGCGATGAAGAAGTAGAAAAAATGGTAGCTGACGCGGAAGCGAACAAAGAAGCTGACAAGAAGTTTGAAGAGCTAATTCAAGCGCGTAACCAAGCTGATGGTATGGTTCACGCCACACGTAAACAGCTTGAAGAAGTTGGCGATGCACTAAGTGCAGAAGACAAAGCGCCAATCGAAGAAGCACTTTCAGCACTTGAAACTGCAGTTAAAGGCGAAGACAAAGCAGAAATCGAAGCGAAAACGCAAGAGCTTATTCAGGCGTCTAGCAAGTTGATGGAAGCGGCGCAAGCTCAGCAAGGTGCTGCAGCTGGCGGTGCAGAAGGTGCTGAGCAGCAAGCTTCTGGTAAAGCTGACGATGATGTAGTCGACGCTGAGTTCGAAGAAGTGAAAGACGAAGACAAAAAGTAAGCTGTAGTAATTAGCCCGGTGCGCCGGGCTGTTTAACAGTTCAGGCGCATCAGGATTTTCTTGCTGCGCCTTTGTTGTGTAAATGACTTGCCGCTTTTTCTCAATCGCGCAGGTGATTTTCACAACAGTCAGATGTAGATTCAATAGGCTGGGCAATCCCCCTGTTGACAATAAGTAGGGTAAGTAAACGATATGTCGAAACGTGACTACTACGAGGTGCTTGGTGTTGATAAAAGCGCTGGCGATCGCGAAATTAAAAAAGCGTATAAAAAGCTAGCGATGAAATATCACCCAGATCGCACAGAAGGTGATAAAGATTTAGAAGTTAAGTTTAAAGAAATTCAAGAAGCTTACGAAATTCTGTCAGATTCACAAAAGCGTGCGGCTTATGATCAGTATGGTCACGCAGGCGTCGATCCAAATCGCGGTGGCGGTGGCTACGGTGGTGGTGCAGATTTCGGCGACATCTTTGGCGATGTATTTGGCGATATTTTTGGTGGTGGCGGTCGTGGCGGTCGTCAATCTCGAGCCCGTCAAGGTTCGGATTTACGCTATAACTTAGAGCTTTCACTTGAAGAAGCTGTGCGTGGTAAGAGTGTTGATATTCGCGTTCCGGCGCTTGCCGAATGTGAAGTGTGTGACGGCTCTGGCGCAAAAAGTGGGTCTTCTCCTAAGACGTGTCCAACGTGTCACGGCAATGGTCAAGTGCAAATGCGTCAAGGTTTCTTCGCGGTTCAGCAAACCTGTCCTACCTGTTCGGGTAAAGGCAAGATCATTGAAGATCCGTGTAACAGCTGTCACGGACATGGCCGTAAAGAGAAAACCAAAACTCTTAACGTTAAAATACCAGCTGGTGTAGATACTGGTGATAGAATTCGCTTATCGGGAGAGGGCGAAGCTGGAGAGAACGGTGCTCCGGCAGGCGACTTGTATGTGCAAGTCCATATTCGCGACCACGAGATATTCCAGCGCGATGGTAATAATCTTTACTGTGAAGTACCGCTTAGCTTTACCACAGCAGCGCTTGGTGGCGAGTTAGAAGTACCGACTCTAGACGGTAAAGTGAAGTTGAAGATAAGCGCAGAAACGCAAACTGGCCGTATGTTCCGGTTACGCGGTAAAGGCGTGAAGTCGGTTCGAACCGGCGCAATTGGCGACCTTATGTGTAAAGTGGTTGTAGAAACGCCAGTGAACTTGTCGTCTAAACAAAAAGAGCTGCTACGTGAACTTGAAGAGTCTATGGGCAAAGCATCGAGTAAGCATAGCCCTAAAGCACAAGGCTTCTTTGACGGCGTTAAAAAGTTTTTCGACGACTTAACTAACTAATTCACTTAAGAATTAATTGGTGAAGGGATAAAGCGCTAAGCAAAGTTTCTTCGTTAAAAACAACGTTTAACGCGTTTGAATCAATGCCAGTTAAAGTATTTAACTGGCATTTTTAACACCCGTTAGCTTTCACTTACCCCCCAAAAAAATACGTATACACATACATACTTTATTATTGTTCAACATGTTTTTGTTTTTAGTTAGATAGCGTTTAATAAGCGACATGCACTTACGCACTAACTTAAACCACAGGAATTTTAACCATGTTGAAAATAGTTAAAACCTCATTAGTAGTAGCAGCGTCTTCGCTTGCTTTCTCAAACGCTGCACAGGCCGATGGCATCAGCGATGCTCTAGCTAACATTTGTACTATTGTTCAGGCTGACGACAAAGGTGAGTTACGTAAAAAAATGCGTAGCGTGCAATCTGACTATCGCTTAAAACTTCGCGACTATTATTCGGGTATTTCTTGCGACGGACAGAGCCTAATTCGCACGGCTTTATTAAACAACGCTGTTGAAGTAGGTACTCTGCTAGTTAAAAAAATGCCGAGTAAAGATCTACAAGAGCCAGAAGCCGATGGCAAAACGCTGCAAGCATGGGTCGCGGAACAAGGTCTTCAAGACTCTCCAATTTCTGCTGAGTTAAACGGTCGTATATAAAAACCGATTAAATCAGCAACATCACGCCATGTGATAATACGTTTCAACATGGTAGCGGCGCTACGCCGCACTAGAGGCCCCGTTTAGGGGCCTCGCCTTTTTTATCTCTCCTTTAAAAATATCCATTTTTTCTTACCTTTGTCTGGCTCTAACTATTTTTTGTCAATTAATGCTTGCGATTTATTGTTCTCTTCGTCACGATAAAATCAGGCTTACGCAAAAAGCAATCGTATTTATCTAAGACACATTAATGAATAAAAAACACACGGTGTTAAAAAGGGAACAGGCATGAAACTTATCAATAAAGCTATTATTGCGGCAGCAGTTGGCGTGGCACTTTCAAACGTCGCAATCTTGAACCAGGCAGTAGCCGCAGAGGTTAAGCCTGCAATGTCTGAAAAACACGCAAAGGCGGCAACCAAGTATCGCCAATCTGTTTTTCAGTTAGTAAGAAGTAACATGGGGCCACTGGGCGGGATGGCAAAAGGCGCTTTACCCTTCGATGAATCGGTGATGCAAACAAATGCTGTCAGACTAGAACAGCTTGCATCTATGATGGGCGATTACCTTTCAGTAGACACGCGAGAATACAATGTTGAAACTGGCGCAAAAGACGCTATTTGGGAAAATTTTTCAGACGTTGAAACTAAAGTTGCTGCGCTTAAGGCTGCTGCACAGGGACTTCAAGCGGCACTAGACGCTGGGGATAAGAGCGCTTATCGCGGCGCTATAGGAAAAATTGGCGCTAGTTGTAAATCATGTCACGACGATTACAAAAAAGACTAAGTAACCTTGTTTTGTTGCAAAGTGAAAGCACAATTAAGGTTAGCAGTTTTTTCTGCTAACCTTTTTATTTTAAGCTTTGTTATTTTAATAATTAAAACAAATGCTTACTAGGCATAAGCCTGAAGTCTTATAAGCATCCATAGTCATACTGAAGTAGTGTTGTCTTGAACTCTACAACGGATTTGGTTATGAACTACAAACAAGAATATATTGCCTCTACAACCTCTCCAGAACAATTTTGGCTAGATAAAGCCCATAACATTGAATGGTTTTCAGCACCTGAAACAGCGATATCTAGCGCCGAGAACGGTTATCAATCGTGGTTTAAAGGCGGACAGCTTAATACCAGTTACCTCGCGCTTGACCATCATATTAATGCGGGCCGCGGGGAAAAAGCTGCGCTTATATACGACTCTCCAGTAACGAATACAACGCGAACCTATACCTATAATGAATTGCTCAATGAAGTTGCTACTTTTGCGGGTGGACTTCAAGGCTTAGGTGTATCGAAAGGCGACCGCGTTATTGTTTATATGCCTATGATCCCACAGGCAGCAATTGCCATGCTTGCCTGTGCTCGATTAGGTGCTATCCATTCTGTTGTATTCGGCGGTTTTGCAGCTAATGAATTGGCAGTGCGAATAGATGATGCTACTCCATCGTTTATTATTACCGCATCTTGCGGTATTGAGGGGGCCAAGCAAATTCCTTACAAGCCATTGGTTGACAAGGCTATTGAGAACGCGTCACATAAACCTAATGGCTGTATTGTTTTTCAACGGCCACAGCTGCATGCCGAGCTCGATTCTTCTTTTGATCACGACTGGCATTCTTTAATGGAAAACAGCTCTCCCGTTAGTGCAGTTAAAGTAGACGCTACTGACCCGCTCTATATTCTTTACACCTCAGGCACAACGGGCAAGCCGAAGGGCGTGGTAAGAGACAATGGCGGCCATGCAGTAGCACTTCATTATTCTATGGGGGCACTGTATGGAATTGATAAAAACGATATATTTTGGGCGGCTTCAGATGTTGGCTGGGTAGTAGGGCACTCTTATATTGTGTACGGTCCACTGATAAAAGGCGCAACATCAGTGATGTATGAAGGCAAACCTGTGGGCACACCAGACGCAGGGGCATTTTGGCGAATGATAGAGCGCCATAGCATCAATATCTTATTTGCCGCGCCTACTGCTTTTCGAGCCATACGTAAAGAAGACCCCGAGGGCGAATTTATAAAGCAGTACGACTTGTCCAGCTTGCGAACAATATTTATGGCGGGAGAGCGGTTAGATCCGCCAACGTATTATTGGACTCTAGAGAAGACAAATAAGCCCGTAGTAGACCACTGGTGGCAAACCGAAACAGGTTGGCCAATTTGCTCAAATCCTATGGGTATTGAGCCCATGGCAACTAAGCCAGGCTCGTCTAGTGTCCCCACTCCAGGGTTCAATGTTAAGGTGCTTAAGGGACCAAACACCGAAGCTGAGCCGGGTGAAAAAGGCTCTATTGCTATACAGTTACCTCTACCTCCAGGCTGCTTGTCGACAATTTGGCAAGATCACTCTCGCTTGGTCAACGGTTATCTAAGAGAGTTTGAGGGCTATTACAGCACTGGAGACAACGGCTATATTGATGATGAGGGCTACGTATTTATTATGGGTCGCACCGACGACGTTATTAATGTGGCAGGGCATCGATTGTCCACAGGTGAAATGGAAGAGGTGCTTGCTGCTCATCCCGCTATCGCAGAGTGCAGCGTTATTGGCATTAACGACGCCCTAAAAGGTCAACTTCCAGTTGGTTTAGTGCTTTTGAAAGATGGAGCCAATATTGAAGAGTCGGAACTGGAAAAAGAACTCGTTGCCCAGGTTAGGCAGAGTATTGGCCCAGTAGCCTGTTTTAAGCGCGCTATTGTTGTTAAGCGTTTGCCAAAAACCAGGTCGGGCAAAATTCTTCGTAAACTACTGCGACAGATTGCGGCAGACGAGCCAATTTCAGTGCCCTCTACCATTGATGATCCAAGCAGTGTTGACGAAATAGCCGCATTAATGCGAGACAAAGGGTTGGTAGAAGCAGTTAACGTTTAGCTGCAATTTAGCACCTAGGTGCCAAATTATTAAAGCTCGGACAAAAAATTAACGTAATATGCGGATTGGTATCGGTAACTAGTAATAATACTGGCCTACAGAGGGCTCTGGAGGAATGACCTCTACCACCACGTAAACGATAGCCGCAGAAAGGATTGCAATTACTATGGCTCTGGCTAATTTTGAGTGCTCAATGCCTTGCGGCTCGCCATAGTACTGCTCCTCGTCTTCGGGCATCATTTTATTGCCGTTAATCATAGGCGGGATCAATTTCTGTCTTTTGAAAACCGTGTGAAAAACACTTGCGCCAATATGTAATGCAATAACATAAATGAGCGTATCAAATGCCAGGTGATGCAAACTACTCATTATCTCCAATACATCGCTATTTGCCATCCCTCTGAGAGGACCGTCTAGAAAGATATCGTCGGTCATAAATAGCCCTGAAACGGCCTGAATGAGCACCAGTGTTATCATGAGTAATACAAACCAGCCTCCCAACGGATTGTGCCCCACCGATGGCAGGCTATCTCTATCGAACAGGCTTTTGGCATACTCCAATACTGCCACAGGACCTTTAACGAACCCGCTAAACTTGGCGTACTTAGGCCCCCAAATGCCCCAAAGTACTCTGAACACAATGAGCCCTAACGTGAAGTACCCAATGTAAAAATGCCACTGAACAGCATCATCAAGCAATTCAGCGGTGACATATTGCCCAAGAATACTGGCAACCAGCAGCCAGTGAAAAAGGCGAGTAGGTAAATCCCAAATAAGCTTTTTTTTCATAATGTATGTTTTCTTTGAATCTTTATTCGATGAGGGAGAAGCATGCATCAACACTCTCTTGGTGTCGCCTGTCTATCGTGCTAGATAAACGTCTATGATATGCAAATTTTTAACCAAACGTCATGGTTAAATATGAGAAAAGGATAATTAGTTTGAATAAACGTTTAATTTAACCACTGAACGCAATGGCGAATGCTTGCCGTAAACTTACTCCTTTAATCAACACGCCTTAATAGTCAGCATAATTATTCTCATAATCACATTGCATTAGCGAGTGCATTTGGCAAAATGTGGGCAAGTTGAATATTGATGAATAAGATTGAGCATGAAAGTTGGATTATTTGGCGCTAACGGGCGAATGGGTAGAGTGTTAATAGAGGCTCTCGACTTAAACGAAGATGCTGAGCTTAGCGTTGCAACAGTAAGAGATAATTCTCCATGGGTGGGAATGAACGTGGGAGAGTTGGCAGGCATAGGTAAAAAACCTATTAATTGTTCTGGCTTTTCTACATTAACCGGCAGCGACGCAGATGTCATGATTGACTTCACCCTGCCATCTATCATAGAGACAAATCTGGCTTGGTGTGTAGATAATAAAACGCCTGTTGTCATTGGCACAACGGGATTGAATAAACAGCAGCTCAATGCTCTTGATGAGGCCGCGAAACAAATTCCAATTGTTTTTGCTGCCAACTACAGTGTAGGCGTGAACCTTATGCTTTCACTAGTAAAACAAGCTGCCAGTGTTCTTGGCGAAACCGCCGATATCGAGATTACAGAGGCACATCACAGGTTCAAGCAAGATGCTCCGTCTGGCACCGCTATGGCTATTGGTGAAGCAATTGCTGAAGAGTTAGGAAGAGACTTAAGTACCTGTGCTGTATACGGCCGAGAAGGTAAAGAGCCTGAGCGAGATCAGGGTACCATTGGCTTCGCCACTGTCAGAGCGGGAGATATTGTGGGAGAACACACTGCGCTTTTTGCTGACATAGGCGAGCGACTCGAAATTACGCACAAGGCGTCGAGTAGGCTAACCTTTGCCAAAGGAGCCGTTCATGCGGCCAAATGGTTGTGCGGTCAGAAACCTGGACTATACTCCATGTCAGACGTACTAAATCTGAAACTATAAAAGCTTGAATGAAATCGGCGAGTGGCGTGCGTAACTGTCTGTTTTGCATGGACTATGCGCACGAAAATGCAATAACAGTAAATTTATAGCAATAACACCGCTTGCCCTTATTGTACTACAGTTGCACTATATTTGAGCACTAAGCACTACTTTCGATGGTTTAGTGTAAAAAAGGTGTTATAAGGTTTATTTTATTAAATTATTACAAATAAATTAGACATTTTCGGTGAGTAATGTATACTCGCCGGAATTTGCCAGAATTTCGTATTCTTAGCTAATAAAACGTCTGTAGAGCGCGGTTTTATTAGCTGCAAAGATCGTGAAACGGGAAGTATTGTTATCATTACCTCCCGTTTTTTGTGGGGTTTGTGCAAAAAACTGCACAAACACATAGTTATCCTTAATCTGGAGGTTGACTTGGCTCATTCTGCCCTTTTGGTGTTAGAGGACGGTTCTGTTTTTAAAGGTACTGCTATTGGTGCCGCTGGCTGTTCTGTTGGAGAAGTAGTTTTCAATACTTCCATGACAGGCTACCAAGAAATTCTTACCGACCCATCTTACGCTGAACAAATCATCACCCTTACCTATCCACACATTGGCAACACCGGCACTAACTCAGAAGACGTCGAAGCAGACAAAATCTGGTCTAAAGGCCTTATCATTCGTGATTTACCACTTGTTGCCAGTAACTTTCGTCAACAGCAATCCTTGTCTGAATACCTCAAAGCGAAAGGCGTTGTAGGTATTGCAGATATTGATACTCGCCGTCTCACTCGCATACTTCGAGATAAAGGCGCGCAAAATGGATGTATCATTTGCACTGATGAATTAGACGAGTCTAGTGCTCTAGAGCAAGCGAAAGCATTTCCTGGGCTTAAAGGGATGGATCTGGCCAAAGTAGTCAGTATCACAGAGCCGAAAACTTGGACAGAAGGAAGCTGGGAACTTGGTAAAGGCTACGTAACGCCAAGTGAAAGTAAATATCACGTTGTGGCCTACGACTATGGCGTTAAGCATAATATTCTTCGCATGCTTGCTGACCGCGGTTGCAAAATAACCTTGGTACCTGCCCAAACGCCAGCGGATGATGTACTTGCCATGAATCCAGACGGTGTATTTTTATCAAACGGACCTGGCGATCCAGAGCCGTGCGATTACGCCATCGAAGCTATTAAAACTATTGTTGAAACAGGCACGCCGGTATTCGGTATTTGTCTAGGACATCAGTTGCTTGCGTTAGCGAGTGGCGCGACTACCGCTAAAATGAAGTTTGGTCATCACGGTGCAAACCACCCAGTAAAAGACCTAAAACGTAACGTGGTAATGATAACCAGTCAAAACCACGGTTTTGCGGTTGATGAATCTAGTCTGCCAGATAACCTAGAAGTTACGCACGTTTCATTGTTCGATAAGTCGTTGCAGGGTATTCATCGTACCGATAAGCCCGCGTTTAGTTTTCAGGGGCACCCTGAAGCGAGCCCAGGTCCTCACGAAGCTGCGCCGTTATTCGACCACTTCATTGAACTTATTGAACAACACAAGCAGTAGGAACTAGCCGACATGCCAAAACGTACCGACATAAAAAGTATTCTTATTATAGGTGCTGGCCCTATTGTTATTGGCCAGGCCTGCGAATTTGATTATTCAGGCGCTCAAGCGTGTAAAGCACTGCGGGAAGAGGGATACCGCGTTATTCTGGTTAACTCTAATCCAGCAACCATAATGACCGACCCAGAAATGGCCGATGCTACCTACATTGAGCCAATTCACTGGGAAGTCGTTCGCAAAATTATTGAAAAAGAGCGCCCAGACGCGGTTTTGCCAACCATGGGCGGACAAACTGCACTGAACTGCGCGCTAGAACTAGACAAGCACGGTGTGCTTAAAGAGTTTGGTTGCGAGCTTATTGGCGCAACTGCAGACGCTATCGACAAAGCAGAAAACCGCGAGCGTTTCGACACGGCAATGAAAAACATTGGTCTTGAGTGTCCTCGCGCAGAAATTGCTCACACCATGGATGAAGCACACGATGTGCTAAGCCGTATCGGCTTTCCATGCATCATTCGTCCATCGTTTACAATGGGCGGAACAGGCGGCGGTATTGCCTACAACATTGATGAATTCAACGAAATTTGTACTCGAGGCCTCGACCTTTCGCCAACAAACGAGCTTCTAATCGATGAATCGTTACTTGGTTGGAAAGAGTATGAAATGGAAGTGGTTCGCGATAAAGCAGATAACTGCATTATTGTATGTACCATTGAAAACTTCGACCCTATGGGCGTTCACACCGGCGATTCAATTACTGTAGCGCCGGCACAGACACTCACCGACAAAGAATTTCAAATTATGCGAAATGCAGCCATGGCTGTACTTCGTGAAATTGGTGTTGAGACGGGTGGTTCAAACGTACAGTTTGGTGTAGACCCCAAAACTGGGCGTATGGTAATCATCGAAATGAACCCTCGAGTTTCTCGCTCTTCGGCGTTAGCCTCTAAAGCAACAGGTTTCCCTATCGCTAAAGTAGCGGCGAAACTAGCAGTAGGTTATACCCTAGATGAGCTGGCCAACGACATCACAGGTGGTTTAACGCCTGCGTCATTCGAGCCGTCAATCGATTATGTAGTCACTAAAATTCCTCGCTTTAACTTCGAAAAATTTGCCGGTGCCAACGACCGTTTAACTACGCAAATGAAGTCTGTAGGCGAAGTGATGGCTATCGGGCGTAATCAGCAAGAATCTCTACAAAAAGCCCTTCGTGGTTTGGAAGTAGGCGCCAACGGCCTTAACTCTATGGTGGACCTTGAAGATCCAGAGTCGCGCAATAAGGTGATTTACGAGCTACGCCAACCTGGTGCCGAGCGAATCTGGTACATTGGTGATGCATTCCGCATGGGCATGAGCGTAGATGAAGTGTTTGACCTTACAAACATCGATCGCTGGTACTTGGTGCAATTAGAAGACCTGATTAAAGACGAAGCAAAAGTTGCTGAGCTAGGACTTCCTGGAATCGATGCTGACCTAATGCGCTTACTTAAACGCAAAGGATTCTCTGATTCTCGACTTGCTGAACTTACCAAGGTTGCAGAAAGTGACGTTCGTGAGGCACGCAGAGGCTTTGGTATTTCGCCGGTGTACAAACGTGTAGATACCTGTGCTGCAGAGTTTTCTACCAGCACCGCCTACATGTATTCCACCTACGATGAAGAGTGTGAGGCAGAGCCAACAGACCGTGAAAAAATCATGGTTATTGGTGGCGGTCCTAACCGAATTGGACAGGGTATTGAGTTCGATTACTGCTGTGTTCACGCAGCTTTATCTATGCGTGAAGACGGTTACGAAACCATTATGGTTAACTGTAACCCCGAAACGGTCTCAACCGATTACGACACATCAGATCGACTTTATTTCGAACCGGTAACCCTTGAAGACGTGTTGGAAATTGTTGATAAAGAAAAGCCGAAAGGCGTAATTGTGCAATACGGTGGCCAAACGCCGCTAAAATTAGCGCGTGCCCTTGAAGCTGCTGGTGTACCAATTATGGGGACATCGCCTGACGCAATAGACAGAGCGGAAGACCGTGAGCGTTTTCAGCAAATGGTTAACAAGCTTGACCTAAAGCAACCTGCTAACTCAACCGTTACCAATGTAGAGCAAGCACTAGCGATGGCTGAAGAAATCGGCTTCCCACTAGTAGTGCGTCCTTCTTATGTACTCGGCGGTCGTGCAATGGAAATTGTTTACGATCTTAAAGATCTTAAACGTTACTTAAACGAAGCCGTTAAGGTATCGAACGACGCCCCAGTGCTGCTAGACCGTTTCCTTGACGATGCAATAGAAGTTGATATTGACGCGATATGCGACGGAAAAGACGTTGTGATCGGCGGTATTATGGAGCATATCGAGCAAGCCGGTGTTCACTCAGGTGACTCTGCATGTTCACTTCCGCCACACTCGCTTTCTGCAGATATTCAAAACACAATGCGTGAGCAAGTTAAAGCCATGGCGTTAGAACTTGGTGTTATAGGGTTAATGAATACTCAGTTCGCCATTAAAGATGGTGAAGTGTATCTTATCGAAGTTAACCCACGTGCCGCACGTACAGTGCCTTTCGTATCAAAGGCTACGGGTGTGCCACTAGCGAAAGTTGCGGCTCGCGCTATGGCAGGGGTTAGTTTGGAAGAGCAGGGAGTGACTGAGGAAATTATTCCGCCGTTCTTCTCAGTAAAAGAAGTGGTGCTTCCTTTCGCTAAGTTCCAAGGTGTTGATCCACTATTAGGGCCAGAAATGCGCTCTACGGGTGAGGTAATGGGTGTGGGCGACACGTTTGAAGAAGCGTACGCTAAAGCCAACCTAGGTGCTGGTGCGCCACTGCCTAAAAGCGGTAAAGCACTAATCTCTGTTCGTGATACAGATAAAAACAAAATTATTGAATTTGCAAAAGCATTGGTTGAGGCCGGGTTTAGCATAGAAGCGACACGCGGTACCGCAACCACGCTTTATGATGCCGGTATTATGAGTTCAGTGGTTAATAAACTTTCTGAAGGTCGTCCAAACATTGTTGATGCTATCAAAAATGGCGAATATGCCTATTTGATTAATACAACAGAAGGTCGCCAAGCAATTACTGATTCTGTCTACATTCGTCGCGAAGCGTTACTTAACAAAGTAACTTACACCACGACAATGAATGCAGCGTTTGCAACTATACGTGCGAAGTCGGCTGACGATCGCAATAAAGTGGCATCAGTTCAAGAACTACACGCTCGAATTAATCACTAATGACATGAGCTAGGATACGAGGTATCCTAGTTATATTATACTTTTGTGAAACCATTAAAAGTGCGCCAATACGGCGCACTTTTCTGTTAAAAACACTTAGCTAGGCGAGACTGTATTCATGAGTCAGTATCCAATGACAGCGCACGGTGCTCAAATGCTCCGTGACGAATTAAACGAGCTTAAAACAAAAACACGTCCTCGTATTATCGAGTCTATTGCGGAAGCGCGTGAACATGGTGATTTGAAAGAAAACGCTGAGTATCATGCTGCAAGAGAGCAACAGAGCTTTTGCGAAGGGCGTATTCAAGACATTGAAGGTAAGCTATCTAATGCTCAAATTATCGATGTCACGAAAATGGAAAACACGGGTAAAGTTATCTTTGGTACCACGGTGACTATTTTAAATGTCGACACTGAAGAAGAGACAACTTATCGCATAGTGGGCGACGATGAAGCCGACATTAAGAACAACCTTATCTCGGTAAACTCGCCAATAGCCCGAGGCCTTATTGGTAAAGAGCTTGACGATACGGTTACTATTCAAACCCCGGCTGGTAGCGTTGAAGTTGAAATCATTGAAGTTGAGTACATCTAAAAGAGCGTCAAGTCGGTCTTTTGAAGCAATATGCACTCAAGCAAAGATTTGATGAAATGATGTGACACAGACTGTGACGCAACAAGTTGTGGACATTATATAAAACGCCGAGCACATGCTCGGCGTTTTTGTTAGCTCTTATAAGGATATGTATGAAAGACATTGAAACCCTAGACAGTAAAATTGTTTATCAGAATAAGTGGTTAACCGTAAGAGAAGATAAAATTTTACGAGCAAGCGGTAATGAAGGCATCTATGGTGTTGTCGAAAAACCTGATTTTGCCATTATCATTCCTATCGAAGATGACCATGTTTATCTGGTAGAGCAATATCGTTACACCATTGGCGAGCGGCAAATAGAATTTCCACAAGGGGCTTGGGAAGATAAGCCAGACTCGTCGCCGTTAGAGCTAGCAGCGGGGGAGTTAAGAGAAGAAACAGGTTTACGCGCTGGCAAAATGGAGTATGTAGGTTTTCAATATCTCGCTTATGGCTTCTGCAATCAGGGGTACCATATATTTGTGGCTTCCGACTTGAGCCAGGGAGAGCAAGAGCTCGACCGTGAGGAAGAAGATCTTAAAGTGATAAAAATGTCGCTGACAGACTTTAAAAACAAAATCATTGCTGGAGACATTAAAGATGCTTCTAGCTGCAACGCATTTGGGCTTGCGAGCTTGAAGGGGTTTTTAGGCTAGAAGAAGACACAAAAAACGGCGCCAAAGGGCGCCGTTAAAAACAGGGAAACTCACACAAATATTAGGTTGCTATTGAGAGCGTTCGTTCTCTAGCAGTCGCGACCCTATTTCAATGGTGCGTGGTTTCTTAGCGTCTGGAATGACTCGCTCCATATCGATATGTAGAAGGCCATTTTCCATATCAGCAGCCAATACTTTTACATGGTCGCCTAGCTGGAATTTACGTTCAAAATTTCGCTCCGAAATACCTTTATGCAGGTATTTACGCTCAGCATTTTCTTTACCTTCAACTTTTTTATTGCCGGTAATGGTTAACGTATTTTCTTCAACTTGGATGGTGACATCATCCTTGCTAAAACCCGCTATTGCCATGGTGACGCGATATTTGTCATCGCTGAGTAACTCGATGTTGTATGGCGGATAGGTGCTTTGTTTCTCAGAGCGCGCGGCGGCGTCTACAAGAGAAGCAAGATGGTCTGAACCGATGAATGAACGGTAAAGTGGAGATAGATCGATAGTGCGCATAGTCATATCCTCAAAATAAAGCAATATGTTTAAAAATGTTGCCCCGACGTGCGGCGGCAGTGTTGGCGACCTGACCTTTCAGCGCCGACAATTCATATATGGGATTAGCCAAAACCTTTTCAAGAAAAAAATGACATTTTTTCAAAAATATTTTTCACTTATGATTTAAGTGTATGAATTTTAGTGTTTTTTTATTGATAAGATTTTTTGCGTTTTTCTGTGTGACACTTTTGCTAAAAACATTTAGCAATACATTAACCAACGTGCTTGTTTATAAATGCTACAATCCACGCAGATTAAATGCGTTGAGAAAAATACGAATAAGGTTATGAATAAAGACGTTGTTGTTTTAAATTGTGGAAGTTCATCTGTTAAGTTTGCCATTATTGATGCCGTTACCGGTAAGGCCGGTTTGTCTGGTTTGGCAGAAAGCTTAGGTAATACGGATGCCAGCCTAACGTATAAATTAAATGGTGAAAAAAACTCATTTTCATTAACTGACAATGCTGGACACACCGAAGCACTGAATGCGATTTCAAAGATTATTGAAGATACTGGCGTAAAACCCATCGCAGTAGGTCACCGTGTTGTTCACGGCGGAGAAAAGTTTAAAGAGGCTGCGTTAGTTGATAACGAGGTACTCGCGGCCGTAGAGGACTACGCCAGTATGGCGCCGCTGCATAACTTAGCCAATTTAAAAGGCATAGTGACAGCGCAAAAGGCATACCCAAATCTACCCCATGTATGCGTGTTCGACACATCGTTTTTCCAAAGCATGCCGCAAAAAGCGTATATCTACGCCCTACCCATGCGTTTATACAAAGAACATGGAATTCGTCGCTACGGTTTTCACGGCACAAGCCATAAATTCATTCTCGACAGTGCCGCTAAATTGCTCGATAAGCCGGTAGAAGAAACCAGTATTATTAGTGCTCACCTAGGAAATGGATGTAGCGTAACTGCCATTGAAAAAGGTAAAGCAGTAGACACCAGCTTAGGTTTCACGCCTCTTGAAGGTTTGGTGATGGGCACAAGATGTGGAGATATGGACCCTAGTTTACCCGGCACACTTCAAAAAAAGCTGGGTAAAACAGCCGATGAGATTAACGATTTACTCAACAAACAATCGGGGCTTTTGGGTATTTCAGAACTGAGTAACGACTGCAGAACGCTTGAAGAAGAGGCTGAAAAAGGCCACGAAGGTGCGCTACTTGCTATCGAAATTTTCTGCTACAGGTTGGCAAAATATATTGCTAGCTACCTTATCGCAACGCCTTCACTCGACGCCATTGTTTTCACTGGTGGCATAGGTGAAAACTCATCGCTGATACGTGAAACTACGATGAGTTATTTTGCTCACCTAGGTGTCACATTAGATGAGCAAAAGAACCTCGATGCGCGTTTCGGCAAAGGAGGCGAAATTACGTCTTCTTCATCGTCGAAAACCGTTTTTGTTGTGCCCACTAACGAAGAGTGGGTGATTGCTGCTGAAGCAGCCACATTCGCTTAGAAATTTGCCTTTAAAGCAGGAGAAATTATGTCTCGCAAAATAATGCTAATTCCCGTTGGCTCAAGCGTAGGGTTAACGACGGTTAGCATGGGCCTTGTTCGCGCTATAGAAGAGCAGGGTATAAAGCTTAACTTTTTTAAACCCGTTGCCCAGCCTCGTCGCGGAGACAAAGGCGAAGAACGCTCAACGGCAATTATTGCTCACCATGCCAGTGTTACACCTATATCGCCGTTCAAACTTGAATATGTTGAGCGAATGATAGGTAATGACAATACCGACGAGTTGCTTGAAGAAATTATTGAACGCTTCGAGAACAATAGCGAGCGAGACGCAGTCACCGTTATCGAAGGGCTGGTTACTACCCGGCATCACCCCTACGCAGAGCGATTGAACTTAGAGATAAGTCGCGCGTTAGATGCTGATATCGTTTTTGTGGCGGTTCCCGGTAACGACGACACTGTTGATATCAATCATAGATTAGAAATAGTGGTAGACACTTATGGCGGGCATAAGAGCCAAAAAGTGGTGGGATGTATTTTCAATAAAGTGAATGCGCCCTTTGATGAACACGGTAGATTGCGAGCCGATATTGGCGTAATCGATAAGCCTGAACACGACGAAGCGCGATCACTTGCACTGAAAGAACTGCCTATTTTCAACAAGGGTCTCAGTCTTTTAGGCATGATTGATTGGAGTGCTGAGCTTGTCTCTCCTCGAGCGATTGATGTGGCAAAGCATCTAAATGCCACGTCACTAAACGAAGGCGATATGGACAAACGCCGACTGAGTAGCGTGACCTTTTGTGCTCGAGAAATTCACAATATGGCGCACACGTTAAAGCCTGGTGCATTGCTGGTGCTATCAGGTGACAGAAGCGATGTGTTTGTATCTTGTTGTCTTGCCGCGCTAAACGGCACTAAGTTAGGAGCTTTGCTGCTTACTGGCGGCTACGAGCCGGATGAAAATATTATGGCGCTGTGCAGTCAGGCAATGGAGACAGGATTGCCTGTGATGTTAGTTAACACTAACACCTGGCAGACTGCGCAAAACCTGCACGCATTTAACCAAGAAGTGCCGGTAGACGATAGCCAGCGTATCGAAAAGGTGATGGTGCATACAGCAGAAAGCCTTGATGCCGCCTGGGTAACATCGCTAACGGATAAAGTCTCTCGTCAGCGCAAACTCTCGCCATCAGCATTCCGTTACTATTTGACTAATCGCGCGCGTCAGGTGAATAAGCGCATTGTGCTGCCCGAGGGAAATGAACCTCGTACAGTTGTTGCAGCATCTATTTGTGCAAGTAGAGGGTTAGCAAGACCTGTTTTATTAGGTGATGAAAACGAAATTCGACGTATTGCCGAGCAGCAAGGTGTGGTGTTAAGCGAAGGCGTTGAAATTCTCTCGCCAGATAATGTTCGCGGCGATTACGTTGAGGGGCTTGTTCAGCTAAGAGGACACAAAGGCGTAACTGATGTAGTGGCCAATGAGTTACTGCAAGATAATGTAACCTTGGGCACTATGATGTTGCAGCAAGATCACGTAGACGGGTTGGTATCTGGAGCGGTGAACACCACCGCAAATACTATTCGACCCGCGTTACAGCTGATTAAAACCGCGGAAAATGCGTCGTTAGTCTCTTCTGTGTTTTTCATGCTGCTGCCCGATCAAGTATTGGTTTACGGTGACTGTGCTATCAATCCCGACCCGAATGCCCAGCAGTTGGCCGATATCGCCATTCAGTCTGCAACCTCAGCGCAGATGTTCGGTATTGAACCGAGAGTGGCCATGATCAGCTACAGCACAGGTACGTCAGGCGCAGGTAGCGATGTTGAAAAGGTACGAGAAGCAACTGAAATTGCAAAATCTATGCGCCCAGACTTACTTATTGACGGCCCATTGCAATACGATGCAGCCGCCATTGAAAGTGTAGGTAAAAGCAAAGCCCCCAACAGCCCAGTGGCGGGTAAAGCGAATGTATTTGTGTTCCCAGATTTAAATACGGGAAATACCACTTACAAAGCAGTTCAGCGTAGTTTCGACTTAGTGTGTATTGGCCCCATGCTGCAAGGTATGCGCAAGCCCGTTAACGATTTAAGTCGCGGTGCATTGGTCGACGACATCGTATTTACTATTGCCCTAACGGCTATTCAGGCCGAAGGCGGTAGCTGATTTTAAGGTGAGTAAGAGGCTTGAACTTAATAAGTTCAAGCCTCAAAGTTAACAAGCGCTATGTCCGTTTGGTCTTTCCTGTTCGGTTATGGCGCTTTTGTGTCATTTATTATCCAGAATGAGCTAAATAAGTGATGACAATACCGCTTATCAGGCCGCACAAATAGCCGATGAGATGCGTATTCAATAGCGATAATTTTCTATCCTGAACCGAAGAGGCATCTGTTTCTTCTGAAAACTCGATAATCTCTGCTCTTTCTACCTCAAATACTGAGGAAAGGCTGGCAACGGTTTCATTAGAGGCTTGGCCATAGCGCTCAACACGTTGTATGGTTCTTAAGCTCACGCTACATGCATCGGCTAAGTGTTGCTGAGTCCAACCGTTTTTTGTTCTTTTTTGTTTAATAAATGCTGCATTAACTTCCATGTTTCACCTACAAAATAAAAAGCGTTGCAAGTGCATAGCCAGATACAGCGCCAACAAGTCCGCCCAATAATGATTCTTTTACAACACGGGCTAATCCTTTGTGCTCAACCTCAAACGTTCTAGGATTAAATCTCAGGGTTGCAAAATGCGCGCTGTCCTTAATAAGCGTGCAGCGTATTCGCCCTGATATAAAGCTTTCGACATAAAGTTCTACCTCAAAGTTACTATCTAAATAGCGAAATGTTTCGTTACTCGTTTTTTTAAAGGTTGAGAGACCCGACTGTCGCGCAATCTCATTACCATTGACAAAAAAGATACGCTCGTTGCTTAACGGCTTCACCTTTACCTGCACTGCTAAATTTTCATCACCAAAGTAAAAATTAAGACCGTCTTTTAGTGAGTAGTTAACTTTCTTATATTTTGAGTGTGCTTTTTCCATGTCCTAACCCTAATCCTGGTTTCAAACTGAGTTTTAATTAAACGCTTTCGTACGGAGTTCGCACTGAGGAAACATAGCAATTAAAGCTGCTTAAGCTTGTTCCCTTAATACGTACAGCCATTGTAAGAAATGAGAAGAAAAAAGCATCCAAACGGTATGGCATTCATATGTCATTCGTATGCCACTTATATGACACTTAACTAAAAACAATGAGTTATAAGACTTTTTTAAGCCTTATACAAGGATAGCGTCTTGCCGAAGTCATCTTAGTTACAACGTATTAAAAGTTGAAAATATCAGTGATATTTCATATCACGAGACTGAAACACCCTGTCGTTAAAAAAGAGAAACTGCGCTAGCTAAAGTGCATGCTTCAGATATAATGCCCTCCTTGTTAAAGCCACAATCATCAAATGTGAGTTAGCCATAGTGATCACCGTTATAAAAAACGCGAATGTGTTTGCTCCACAGGCATTGGGTATAAATCACCTGGTGTGTGCGGGCAGCAAAATCATTTACATCGGTAAAACTTTGCCCGCCATGGACCTTCCGCATGAGGAAATAGACGCTGATGGTGGAATGCTAACGCCTGGTTTTATCGATGGTCACACGCACTTAACGGGTGGCGGCGGTGAGGCTGGATTTTCAACACGAGTACCGCCAGTTCCGCTAAGCAAGTTTACTCGGGCAGGGGTAACCACGGCCGTTGGTTTGCTTGGTACCGATGATATTACCCGCAGCACAGAATCGTTGGTTGCTCAGGTTTATGCATTACGTGAAGAAGGTTTCTCAGCGTATTGTTATACGGGGGGGTATCATTTGCCTCCCACAACGCTTACCGGTTCTGTACAAACTGATATTGTGTTCATCGAACCTGTAGTGGGTGTAGGTGAGTTGGCCATTAGCGATCATCGTTCAAGCCAACCTACTCTTAATGAGCTGTTGAAAATAGCTTCTCAAGCCCACGTTGCTCGCTTAATGACCGGGAAAGCGGGCATGCTTCATCTGCATTTAGGTGACGGAGAGCGAGGTTTAGGTCTAATACGCGAAGCGTTATCGCAAGCTGAAATACCTCCACGTACTTACAATCCAACCCATATCAATCGTCAAAAATTTTTATTTGATGAAGCGTGCGATTTGGCTAAGCAGGGATGTTGGGTGGATGTGACGGCATTTGAATCAGGAGATGTGGGGTACGACCCTGCAGACGCCTTGCTGCGCTATATGCAGCAAGATTTACCGCAAGATAAATTGACTATCAGCTCAGACGGCGGTGGGTGCTTACCCGATTTTCATCCCGACGGTAGTTTAGCGAAAATGGATTTTGCTGATTCACAATCTATGACTAATGTTTTTTACGAGCTAATTGATAACGGAGAGGAGGTGTCTCGCTTTTTGCCCTTCTTTGCCCAAAATGTTGCTCAGCTAATGAATTTTCATAATAAGGGGCACATCAGCGTTGGCGCCGATGCCGACATCCTTATTTTTGATAAACAGAATAGAATTGAGCATGTTATCGCCCTTGGGCAATGTCATGTTAAGCATAAACAGCAAATTAAAAAAGGCACATTCGAGTAAATATTATGCCCTCTCCAACTATTGACGGCACCCAACGTGGATATGTTATCCCGATTGGTGGTGCAGAAGAAAAAATTGATAACCCAGAAATTTTATCCAAATTTGTGGAGCTTTGCGGCGGCAAAGATGCAGTAATCACTATAATACCCACGGCGTCACAGCTAGACGACACGGGAACTCGTTATCAGCAGATATTTGAAGAAATAGGCGTTAAAAAAGCCCACTCTTTGCCTATCTCTGAGCGTGTAGATGCGCAAAACGAAGAATACGTAAAAATTCTAGAGCAAAGTACGGGTATTTTTGTAACAGGTGGTAATCAGCTTAGGCTTTCTACCATATTAGGCGGCACGCCTATCGCAAAAACCATTCGTCAGCTCAATGCGCAAGGCGTTCATTATGCCGGCACTTCAGCGGGCGCCGCTATTGTGTCCCAGCATATGATCACTGGCGGCAGCACGGGTATTGTACCAACTGAAGATGGAGTCAATCTTGCGCCAGGCATGGGCCTTATCAATACCATAGTGCTAGATCAGCACTTTAATCAGCGTAATCGTTTGTCTCGATTGTTGTCGGCGGTATCTTACAACCCGTTTCTTATTGGTGTTGGTTTAGATGAAGACACTGCAGCATTCATTAACCCAGATAACGAGTTTACCGTTGTAGGTAGTGGTGCGGTAACGGTAGTAGATCCAAGCAACATTGAATATTCTTCAATGGCAGAAGCGAGAACCGGCGACGCGCTAACCCTGCTCAACTTAAAAGTACACATCCTAGCGTCAGGCGCACGCTACAACATCACCGACAGAAAAGCCTTCACAGCATAAAGGGGGTCAGAACCTGAGGTATCCCCACAAATAATGACTAAAATTCAGTAAGATAAAAAATAAAGGGAACATTCATGACGTTTGGTGATCAGATCTTTCGCCAAAAACAAATGAAGGTTAAACGCCATGAATGCCCTATCTATTGTGAACAAAGTCATCTCGCTTGTCAGCTTTAAAATGCATAAGTCTCGACAAAAAGCACTTACCGCATGTGTCAAAAGTTTGCTAAGCGGAAGTGCCGCAACTGTCACGAGCATAGGTCGAGACAACAATAATAAAACCTTTGAAAAGCACCGGATTAAGCGAGCCGACCGATTACTTTCCAATACAAACTTATTACATGAAACGCCCTGTACGGGGCCATCCGGGCCGATGCTTCGGTGCAGGTTGTTGTGGGGGCTGGAGGTTAAAGACCTCTGGCTACCCGATTATAGCTCTGCGATGTGCGACAGAGTTTCTGGGTGGCGCTGTACCAGCTTTAGAAGAGTAACAGCTTGCCCATTTGGTGCGCTCCGCCCCTGCTCCCAGTTTTCCAATGTACGTGATGATGTATGCAGTAAACGAGCAAATACACCACGAGACATATTAAACTGCTCACGAATACTAACAATTTCATCAGGTGAGATATCTAGCTCACTGATGTCATTAACTTGATGAGTTTTCAGAGTCACTTTGCCCTCTGAATGCTCCTTAGCTTCAACAAGTGCAGAATTTAACTCTGCAAATAGATCACGATTGCTCATTGCGCCACGCCTCCATAAAAGCTTTTAACTGTTTCTTTTGATCTGCGGTTAAATCTGCCATTTCATTTTTGCCGTAAATAGTCAGCAAATAGAAGCGACGCTTTTCATCGAGGAAGTAATAGATAACACGTGAACCACCACGCTTTCCCTTACCTTTACTTGCTACTCGAATCTTCCGCAAACCACCAGTACCTTGAATTACGTCACCTTGCTTCGGGTTTGACATAAGTTCAGCTTGGAACAATCGAAACTCCTCGTCACTGAGGTAATCATTTCGGTA
Organism: Alteromonas sp. MB-3u-76; assembly: GCF_002831605.1. NCBI lineage: Bacteria > Pseudomonadati > Pseudomonadota > Gammaproteobacteria > Alteromonadales > Alteromonadaceae > Alteromonas > Alteromonas sp. MB-3u-76. The sequence continues at coordinate 1,546,807 of NZ_CP025115.1, forward strand.
CTTTTCAAATGTGGTTGATTCAACAAATACACTTTTCATAAGCAAAGTGTACGCAAGTAACGTATGGATGGCAAGCTATACGTGAATAGCGTAGTAATTAAATTTTGAAGTGTGGATCTGACCCTGAGGTATCCCCACAAATAATGACTAAAATTCAGTAAAATAAAAAATAAAAAATAAAGGGAACATTCATGACGTTTGGTGATCAGATCTTTCGCTAAAAACAAATGAAGGTTAAACGCCATGAATGCCCTGTCTATTGTGAACAAAGTCATCTCGCTTGTCAGCTTTAAAATGCATATGTCGCGACAAAAAAGCACTTACCGCATTTGTTAAAAGTTTGCTTAACGGAAGTGCCGCAACTGTCACGAGCATAGGTCGAGGCATCAATAATAAAGCCTTTGAAAAGCATCGGATTAAGCGAGCCGACCGATTACTTTCCAATACAAACTTATTACATGAAACGCCAAGTTCGGGCTTGGGTATGAACAAAACAAAAGTATTAAAAAGCAACGTCTTACAATATTGATATTGCTGACAACATTAGCGTCACTGGTTGCTATGTTACTGGGTATGGTGCTTGTTTCTTCGAACAAACATCGCCAATTCCAAGCGAATACCGAAACCAGAAGCGTGCTATCATTCCACTACCTTGGCCTTAGAGCTATTGCTTGCCGAATAAGGTTTACCATGCGACAGTGTAAAGCTGCACTCAAATGGTACAGCTCCATAGTAGACAGTGCATGGGCCGGAAGCACATGGAATTAAATTCGTGGGGATCCCTCAGGATCTGACCTCATTTATTCTGTAGTGTTGTTACATAGTATGGGAATTAAAAAGGGAAGGTTGGTGTAATGAAAATTTTAAGTCAAAATGTGTATGTTGGTCCTAATGTTTACGCTAATTTCCCGGTTATTTGTTATCAAATAGATATTGGTGAGTTGGAAAAATGGCCGTCGGTAAAACTTGGTCGAGAGTTTATTGATGGGCTAGTGGCGGCAATACCTAGTTTGCAAGAGCACGGCTGCTCTTACGGCGAAAAAGGAGGCTTCCTGCGTCGTCTCAATGAAGACGAAGGAACTTGGATTGGCCATATCTGGGAACATGTTGCTATAGAGCTTCAAAACTTAGCCGGTTCCGCAGTGTCTTTTGGTCGTACCCGCAGTTTAGAAAATGAAGGCTGTTACTATGTTGTCTATCAATACCATCAGCGCGATGTGGGGATAGAAGCCGGAGCACTAGGGTTAAAACTGTTAAAGCACCTAATGCCAAGGGAAGTTCAAAAGGCAATAAATGCAGAAATAGAAGACGATTTCGACTTTAACGATGAATTAACGGCCTTTATCAAAATGGCGCAGCGCAAGGAGTTTGGTCCAAGTACCGCTTCTTTGGTCGCAGCTGCTGAAAGCCGGGATATCCCATGGCTTCGCCTGAATAACTACAGTTTAGTTCAGTTTGGCCACGGAAAGCATCAGCAGCGTATTCAGGCCACTATCACCAGTGAAACTAAGCATATCGCCGTTGAGATTTCCTGCGATAAGGAAGACACCCACAACCTTCTTAATGATTTAGGCTTACCTGTACCTCAACAGTTAATGGTTTATAACGAGCGACAAGCAATAAAAGCCGCAAGGCGTATTGGTTTTCCCGTCGTTTTAAAACCATTAAACGCCAATCACGGTCGTGGAGTGAGTATTAACCTAACCTCCGACGAAGAAGTACAGGTGGCGTTTAGTGAAGCGCAGCAACACGGCACAAGTCGCGCTGTGTTAGTAGAGAGTTATCTAACGGGTTACGATCACCGCATGCTGGTGGTGAACAACGAATTAGTCGCTGTTGCCAAGCGCGTGCCCGGACACGTAGTAGGCGATGGCAAGCATACTATTTCAGAGTTGGTCGACATCGTAAACCTCGACCCTCGCCGTGGAGTAGGGCACGAAAAAGTACTTACTCGACTTGAGCTAGATAACCAAGCAATGCGGTTACTGGAGGAAGCGGAATATACCGAAGACACAGTACTTCCAGAGGGAGAAACCTTCTTTTTGCGCTCAACAGCTAACCTGTCAACGGGCGGAACCGCCATTGACGTTACCGATATTGTGCATCCAGATAACCGAGATATGGCAATACGCGCCATAAGAGCCATTGGTCTTGATATTGGCGGCGTAGACTTCTTAACCGAAGATATTAGCCGTTCCTATAAAGAAATTGGCGGCGGTATTTGTGAATGTAATGCTGCACCTGGTTTTCGCATGCATGTAGCACCCAGTGAAGGTCAGCCTCGTGATGTGGCGGGCAAGGTAATGGACATGCTGTTCCCAACCGGCAAAGACTCTCGTATTCCGGTAGCGGCAATTACCGGTACAAATGGTAAAACCACCACTTCCCGTATGCTGGCCAGTATTATGAAAGCCGCGGGTCATACAACCGGTATGACGTCGACCGATGGTGTTTATATCGACGGACACCTTACTGTTAAAGGTGATATGACCGGACCCACGTCAGCACAAATTGTATTGCGCGACCCGAGCGTCGACTTTGCCATTATGGAGACCGCGCGTGGCGGCATAGTTAAGCGTGGCCTTGGTTATCAAACCTGTAACGTAGGTGCATGTTTAAATATCACTGCAGACCATTTAGGGCAGCGTGGAATTAATACGCTAGAGCAACTCGCCCAAATAAAGCGGGTTGTGGTAGAAGTAGCGCAAGACTGTGTTGTGCTAAACGCCGACGACATCCACTGTCTGCAAATGGCTGAGTTTTGTAGTGCCAAACAAATTTGCTACGTTACCATGGACCCAGGACACGGCTTAGTGCGTGAACATATTCGACGTGGTGGCATGGCTGTAGTGCTTGAGAAAGGCATTAACGGCGACATGATCACCATTTATGATAAAGGGGCGCATATCCCCTTACTTTGGACACACTTAGTCCCGGCTACCATTGAGGGCAAAGCTCTACATAACGTTCAAAACGCCATGTTTGCTACCGCAATAGCGTACAGTTTCGATACTAGCTTAGAGAATATCAGACAGGGCCTACGCATATTTAATACGTCCTTCTACCAAGCGCCAGGCAGATTGAACATATTCGACGAACACCCGTTTAAAGTTATTCTTGATTATGCACACAACCCAGCAGCCATTAAGACTATTTCAGACTTGGCGGCTCGATTAGACGTTAAGGGCAAACGCCGTTTGGTTATTGCTATGCCTGGCGATCGCCGTGATGAGGATATTATTGAATCGGCTAAATCTGTAGCTTCTACCTTCGACACTTTTGTTTGCAAAGCCGATGACGATAGACGCGGGCGCGGTTACGATGAATTGCCACAGTTGCTGAAGAAAACCCTTATGGAAGAAGGCGTGGATGAAAAAGACATTCTCGTTATTCCTAGCGAGGAAGAAAGTATTGATGCGGCTTTATCGTCTTGCCACGCTGGCGACTTACTCATGATTCTTGGCGACAATATCACCCGTTGCTGGAAGCAGATAGTGCACTTTAATGACGACGGTGTGGCAGATACGCCGGAATCGCAAAGCAATTTAACTCCATCACAGGACTACCCTGAAAAGCTATTCGAAGTTATTGAAAACAAGTTTGAATTGCAGGAAGGCCAGCGCATAGTAAACGACGAACGTGGCGTCCACATTGTTGTAGACCGCGATGAAGAGTCAGATTAAATGGACCAGCAGCACAACGCAATTCGACTAGATTTAGATGAGGTACGGCGCCTGACGGGGCCGAATCTTTTATCTAATCATACTGGCGCTATCATCGATGTGTTGATAGAGGGGATTAACGGCCAAAAGGTAATAGACTGTTTACAAGGTCACCTACAGGCCATTCAACATCAGCTTGAATGGCATGAAAAAACCTTTGTTCGTTATTACGACGGGGGAGCGAGTTTATCGATGAGCGCTCCCATCGACCTCTTATACAGTGCTTGTGACATACTTGAACTCGCATGGGAATGCTGTGTTCTCGATTTTAGTAAGCTTTATGCTGTTCAGTCAGATACTTTGCCTCTTGCCAATTTTACTAGCAGGGTAGATGAACTGCGAACCGCTATTATAGAAGAAAGGAACCCCGCTCTCATTGCTTTTGTTCAAGCGGCTGAAAATAACAAAGTACGCTGCTTGGTAGATGATGATGAGGTTAGCCTAGGCGCTGGCGTAAGTGCGCAAACTTGGCCCATAGACGCTATTCCGGATCCCTCAACAATAGATTGGCAACAGTTCAGTGATATTCCCTTGGCGCTCATCACCGGCACCAACGGCAAATCGACAAGTGTTAGATTGGCTGCTCAAATTGCCAAGGCCGCAAACCTCAATTCGGGCGTTACCTCTACCGATTTTATAAAGGTAGGCGATGATATTATAGACGAGGGCGACTATTCGGGGCCCGGTGGAGCGAGAATGCTATTGAGAGACAACCGCACTGAAATAGCGTTCTTAGAAGTAGCTCGAGGTGGTCTATTGCGCAGGGGGCTACCGGTTTATCATGCCAATGCTGCGCTAGTAACCAACGTTGCCAGCGACCATTTAGGTCAGTACGGTATTAATACGGTAGATGACATTGCGCACGTAAAGCTCATGGTGAGTAAAGCCATTCATCAAGGCGACACCCTAGTGTTAAATGCGGACGACTCGCGCTTGGTAAAGTTTGTACATAGCAACGCAAACCCTGATTCTGTTTGTTGGTTCAGCAAGTATGCAGACAATCAGCAAATAGTAGAGGCATTAGCTGCGAGTTGCCCATGTGTTTATGCGAAAGACAATCAGATCATTTATTTCGACGGAAAAATATCACACGCTATTGCTCAAATTGATCGTATACCCATGACCGTAAACGGCACGGCCTTGCACAACCTCGAAAACGCCCTTGGCGTGGTGGGGCAGTGTAAATCGATGGGAATAAGCAGTAAGGCAGTAACTCAGGGCTTATTTGATTTCGAAAGTAATGCGTCGGATAACCCCGGTAGAACCAATATATACAAGCGCAAAGGCGCTACTATTATTGTGGATTTTGCCCATAATCCTCATAGCATGCAGGCTGTGATAAAAATGTCCTCAGGTTTAAAGCAAAAAAATGATTATGGCGAAATAAAAGTGTTGTTTGGCCATGCTGGTGACAGGTCTAACGAGGATATCAAACGTGTCGCCGATGCCATTGTTACCTTGCAACCTAATACTTACATTCTCACCGAACTAGAGAAGTATTTAAGAGGCCGCGAGCCGGGCGAAATATCGGACATTGTTGAGCATCATTTACTCGCAAGCGGTGTACAAGCTTCTCAGATACAACGGGCAAGTAGTCCCTTAGCTGGCACGCAGACGGCGTTGAAAGAGGTAAATGAAGGCGACTTGGTTTTGCTATTCGCCTTAACTGAGCGAGAGGAAATCCGCGCTTTTATTGAGTCAATAAAGTAGCCACCAAACCGAACAGGTTTATTAGTCAGCCGCTTTTTTCAAACGCCAAGCACAGATAAAGAGCACTAATACAAATAGCCACACGCCGTAATCTTGCAGGTGGTAGTAGGGCGTAAAGCCTTTGGTCGCTATAACAGGGGCGCTGATATTTGCAGATTCAAATTGTGGAAGCCTGGCATCAATACGCCCTTTGTGATCAATAAACGCAGTAATACCATTATTAGTCGCCCGCAGTACCGGGCGGCCTAATTCTAAGGCTCGCATTTGTGCTATTTGAAGATGCTGAGCAGGGCCGTGAGATTTGCCAAACCAGGCGTCGTTACTCACGGTAATTATCATATCGGTGTCACCATTAACGTTTGCTGTAACTTGTCTTGGAAATGCAATTTCAAAGCAAATAGCCGGTGCAAGCTTAATTCCATTCGCCTCTAAGTTCTGTTGCTGAAAATCTCCCCTAGAGAACGAAGACATTGGCAAATCGAAAATAGGAGCGAGGGGGCGCAATAGTGATTCAAACGGCACAAATTCACCAACGGGCAATAAGTGATGTTTTGAAAAACGGTTATTATGAAAATATTGGTAGTTGGGGTAAGTCGCGTCTGGCGTTTTCTTGCCAACAACAATAAGGTTGTTCCATGCCTCATCGGTTTCCCAATTGAAGTTTACAATACCCGTGATGAGCGCCGTATTTTCTTTAAACGCTCTCTCGTTTAATTGCGACAAGTAAGGTTGTGCTAATGGCTCGAGCTTTGGCACCGCAGCTTCTGGCCAAATAATTAAATTGCTACCCCATACTGTTTCTGTAAGTTCTAGGTAGGTTTGCATGGTCGCGGCGTCTTGTTCCGGTACCCAACGAAGACTTTGTGGAATGTTTCCCTGAACCATAGATACAGAGTAGGTTTTTGAGGGGCTTACCCAAGTATGCTGATATAGCAACGCGCCACAAATGAGAAGACTTGCTGTAATTGCCGAAGCAGATAAAAATGTGCGTTTGCTATTAATTATAGCTAGTGAGGCCGCACTGATAACAATGAGCGCGGTTAACCCTGTTTCACCGATAATAGGTGCGAAGCCTGCTAACGGACCATTAATTTGGCTATAACCTAAAGAAAGCCACGGAAAGCCAGATAACATCCAACTGCGCAGCCATTCGGCAAGCACCCAGAATAGTGGTAGCGCTAAAGGCCAAAGCTGAGGCTTAAAATATTTAGCCGTAAGTTTAAAAGCGAGGGCTGGATATAACGCCAAATAGCCGCAAAGCAGTGCCATTAAGCCAATTGATGCAATTAATGGAAGACCGCCAAAATCGGCAATACTCACATGCACCCAGCTAACGCCTGCGCCAAACCAGCCCATACCAAACAACCAGCCCGCCAAAAACGGCTTGTGTTTAAGTTTAATTAGCTGGCGTATAGCAATAGCTAGCGCTGGAATGGTAAGCGCCCACATTGAAAAAGGCGCAAAGGCTAGCGTTAAGCTGAGGCCGCTTGCAATAAGCAGCAAATAGGGAGTAAAGCGTTTTAGCATGGTGTTTTTAGCCAATGTGCCTAGGGCACGTTGGCTCCATATTTAAATTATTCGATAGCGAGCTGGTGGTTAACTACGGCTACTCGAGAGAAGGCACCGATATTTTTAGCTGTATCAAGCGACGTTTATCAGAGTTAGTCACTTTGAAGTGAATATCGCTAATTGTAACTTCTTCACCAGTTTCAGGCATATGCCCAAAGGCTTTAAGCACAATGCCGCCAATGGTATCGGCTTCTTCTTCACTAAAGCTGGTTTCAAAAAATTCGTTAAAATCGTCAACCGGTGTTAGTGCTTTTACCGAGTAAGTCGACTTGTTAAGCGGGCGAATATCGTCGGTGCCGTCTTCTTCAATATCGAATTCGTCTTCAATTTCACCAACGATAATTTCTAGGATATCTTCAATAGTAACAAGACCAGACACGCCACCGTATTCGTCTACCACAATAGCCATGTGGTAACGCTGCTGCCTAAATTCTTTAAGCAGTACATCTACACGCTTGCTTTCAGGAACAATAACGGCAGGGCGCAGTATGTCGCGAAGGTTGAAGTGTTTTTCGGTATTGAAAGCAAAAGAAAGAAGATCTTTAGCGAGTAAAATCCCTTCAATATGGTCTTTATCTTCGCTGATCACTGGAAAACGAGAGTGAGCGGACTCGAGCATAATGGGAAGAAACTCTTCCACTTTTTGTTCGACATCGATGGTGGACATTTGAGCGCGAGGGATCATGATATCTCTTACACGCATTTCGTTAACCCCAATAACCCCTTCAATCATTTCACGGGTTTGCGGGTCAATTATCTCATTTTGCTCAGCATCGGTAATAACTGCTACCAATTCTTGTCTATTTTTCGGCTCGCCAGAAATCGAATTTTTTAGTTTATCTAACCAACTCTTGCCTGATGAGCCGTTGGTAGAGTGGGGGTTGTCGTCGCTCATAATATCCATTTTATTGTTTATTCAACACCAACGTTAAAATGCTTCTTACACGTCGTCAATGCTTTATTGTTTTAAATTATAAATCGCAGAATTTTCATACTCTTGGGTAAACTAACGTTTTAAAACCAAGAACATTGAAAATCAAGCTTCGTAAGGATTCGCAATATTTAAGGAGGAGAGAATTTCAATCTCCTTTCCTTCCATCTCGTCCGCTTCTTTATCGGATATATGGTCATAACCAAGTAAATGCAATATGCCGTGTATCGTCATATGAGCATAATGATGCGTCGTGAGCTTTTTCTGCTCCTCGGCTTCTCGGCTAATTACCGGCGCACATATCACCAAATCGCCGAGTAAGTTCATTTCAATTCCCGGTGGTGCCTCGAAAGGAAAAGAGAGTACGTTAGTAGGCTTATTTTTACCGCGGTAATCGTTGTTGAGTTGCTGACTTTCTATTTCGTCGGTTAAACGAATAGTAATTTCTTGGTCGTGAAGATTCTCTGAGGATAAAACTGCATTAGCCCATACACTAAAGCTATCGAGCGGAGGGATAGCGTTAGCTATCTCCTCGTCGCTGTTTTCGCCTTCATACGCGTTCTGGTAGTCGATAATTGCTGTCACGAGTTGCTCGTGTTCGCGTTTACGCTGCTTACGTCATTAGCACCACTTGCGGCAGAAGCGGCTTCTGCTTGTTGAAGGCGAAGTGCTTCTTCTTTCTTTTGCTTGCGAATGCGCTCTTGCTCGGCGTCGTGCTCTTCATAAGCGCGAACAATTCGCGCAACTACGGGGTGACGCACTACATCGTCGGCATTAAAGAAATTAAACGAGATATCGTCTACGTCACTTAACACTTCGATGGCGTGGCGCAGGCCCGACTTTGCGCCGCGTGGTAAATCTACCTGTGTAATATCGCCGGTAATTACCGCTTTCGAATTGAAGCCAATACGGGTCAAGAACATTTTCATTTGTTCTACCGTGGTGTTTTGGCTTTCATCTAAGATAATAAATGCATCGTTAAGCGTTCTACCACGCATATAGGCTAGGGGAGCTACCTCAATAACCGCGCGCTCCATAAGCTTCTCAACTTTTTCAAAGCCCAGCATTTCAAACAGTGCATCGTAAAGCGGGCGCAGGTAGGGGTCTACCTTTTGCGATAAATCACCTGGTAAAAAACCGAGCTTTTCACCAGCCTCAACAGCTGGGCGAGTGAGAAGAATACGTCTTATTTCTTGTCGTTCTAAAGCGTCTACCGCAGCGGCTACAGCAAGGTACGTTTTCCCTGTTCCGGCTGGGCCAATACCAAAGGTAATATCGTGGTTTATAATGTTAGCCACATATTGCGCTTGGTTTGGGTTTCGCGGCTTAATAACACCACGTTTCGTTTTAATATTAACTTCTTTACCGTAGCCACCGTTTTCATCTTTCTCTATAACGCGGGCTTCTTGAATTGCAAGGTGAACCTGCTCAGCGTCTAGGTCAGGAATACGACCTTTAACAGGTTGGGTTTCAACGTAAAGAAGCTTGAGTAATTCGGTAGCGCTATTGGTTTGCTGTGGCTCTCCAAGCACCTTAAATGCGCTATTTCGGTATGTTATTTCAACACCCAACCTGCGCTCAATTTGCTTGATATTGTCATCAAACGGGCCACATAAACTCGACAAACGCTTACTATCTGCCGGTTCTAACTCAAATTCATTACTTACCAATGTACTCAAACTTCTAATTTCCTCGCTTTACGCTTTTTAAGAATGTTTCAATATTAAAAACGTTTATCTCAATAGTCTTTTCATTAATTGCCTAGGCCTAACGTTCTGTTAGGCCGGCGTGAACTGGCCAACACCTAACTCGTTAGGGGTTTCTGCCTGATGCTTTGCCATAATAGATTGGGGCGATACGGCTACACGCAAGCCCATTTCACTCTCTCTGCGAACAACTTCGCCGCGCAATGAGTTAGTGAAAACGTCAACGATGTTTACATCAACAAATTCGCCAATCATGTCTGGCGTGCCTTCGAAATTAACAACGCGGTTGTTTTCAGTACGACCAGAAAGCTCCATTGGGTTTTTCTTCGATGGGCCTTCTACCAAAATACGTTGCTCAGTGCCTACCATGTGGCGTGCAATACGCAATGCCTGCTGTGTAATGCGTTGCTGTAAAAGGCGAAGACGTTGTTTTTTGGTCTCTTCGCTAACGTCATCAACGGCGTCAGCCGCTGGCGTACCAGGTCGCGCGCTGTAAATAAAGCTGAAGCTTAGGTCGTAGTCGACGGCCTGGATCAAATCCATGGTAGCTTCGAAATCAGCATCCGTCTCGCCTGGGAAACCAATGATAAAGTCGCTCGACAAACTGATGTTAGGGCGAATCTTTTTCAGCTTACGCATCTTCGATTTGTATTCTAGCGCTGTATGGCCTCGTTTCATGAGGTTGAGTATACGATCTGAACCACTTTGCACCGGAAGGTGAAGGTGGTCGACAAGCTCTGGAATACTCTCGTAGGCATCAATAATATCGTCAGTAAACTCAACAGGGTGAGAAGTGGTGTAACGAATTCTGTCTATACCATCAATGGCTGCAACCAGCTCTAATAACTCTGAGAAACGACAAACGGTACCGTCGTAGTGATCGCCACGATATGCATTCACGTTCTGTCCAAGCAGATTTACTTCACGCACGCCTTGACCAGCAAGCTGTGCAATTTCAAGTAGTACATCATCTACCGGGCGGCTTACTTCTTCACCGCGGGTGTAAGGTACTACGCAGAAGGTACAGTACTTCGAGCAGCCTTCCATAATAGATACAAACGCGGTAGGACCTTCAGCGCGAGGCTCGGGCAAGCGGTCGAACTTCTCAATTTCAGGGAAACTGATATCCATAACCGACTTGGCGCCACCTTGCAGTTCGTTAATCATTTCAGGCAAGCGGTGCAAAGTTTGAGGGCCAAATACTAAATCGACAAATGGCGCACGCTGACGAATGGTGTCACCCTCTTGAGATGCTACACAGCCACCTACGCCGATAATGAGTTCTGGCTTGTCTTGCTTCAGGTTTTTCCATCGGCCGAGCTGATGAAATACTTTTTCCTGAGCCTTTTCGCGAATAGAACACGTGTTCAGCAAAATAATATCAGCGTCTTCAGCAGTTTCAGCCGCGGTGAAGCCGTGTGTTGAGTCTAGTAAGTCTGCCATTTTCTCCGAGTCGTACTCGTTCATTTGGCAGCCCCAGGTTTTGATATACAGCTTTTTAGTCATAACAACTATTCGTTAACCTGTTAAGTTCTGGTAAGTGGTTGGTGGAGTAAATGAATGTCGCGAGCATAAAAACGCGATGCCACCCACACAACACAGTTACGTTGAAGATGTTCAAAATAGCCGCACATTTTACCTGTTATGCACCTATATTCCCAGCGTAATAAGACGATTACCGGTTAATTTAAGGAATTAAAGAAATTTAAGTAATGACTCGATGTTGAAGCCGCAAGTGCTGGGCTAATCCATGATTTCTACTTAATTTGTGTTAATCACCGGTATTTTATATTCTGGTCACAGAAAAATATGCATTTAATCATGGAGTAACAATGTACCACTTTTGCATTAATGGCGGCGGTATGGTGGGCGCAGCGTTGGCGTTAGGACTAGCGCAGCAACACTATAGCGTAGTAGTAATAGAGCCATTTGCTCCAAAAGATTTTTTTAAAAACGATGGGCCAGACCTTCGTGTTTCTGCCATTAGTGAAGCGTCGGTAACACTATTAAAAGCTCTCGGTGCTTGGCACTTTATAGAAAAGATGCGCGTAAAGCCCTACGCGGGCCTTAGCGTGTGGGATGACCCCAAACACAGAACCGACTTTACCGCTAAAAGTATTGATGTTCCTCAACTGGGATATTTTGTTGAAAATCGCTTGTTACAACTGGGCTGTCATCAGGCTTTGGCACTGCATGAAAATGTTACGGTTATAAGCAACGACGAGGTAAAAGAAATCACGTTGGCGAATAATACCGCCGAGGAGGCTTTTACAAACACTGCTGAGGGTTCTTTTAGCACTACCGCTGAGGGCTCTTGTAGCAATTCCGCTGAGGGCTCTTGCAAAGCTATCGCTGAGGGCTCTGTAACACTGACCTTGTCGTCAAACAAAAAAATTGAGGCGAAATGGCTTGTGGGGGCAGACGGCGCGCAATCCCAGGTGAGAAAAACCGCAGGTATTGGCACAACTGGTTGGCAATATGCTCAGCAGGCCATGGGCATTACGGTAAAAATGACTAAGCAAACGGAAGCGATTACTTGGCAGCAGTTTACGCCAACAGGGCCAAAAGCTTTTCTACCTATGTTTGATGAGTATGCATCATTGGTGTGGTACAACTCGCCTGAAGAGCTCAAACGACTAAAAGGGCTAAGTAACACACAGCTGAAAAATGAAATTCTGGCTGCCTTTCCTGAAGAGCTGACAAAAAATGACAATGACTTTTCCGTAATCGATAAAGCAGTGTTCCCGCTAACGCGCATGCATGCAAGCGAGTATGTGAGAGGGCAGTGCATACTAGTAGGTGATGCGGCTCACACTATTAACCCTCTGGCGGGGCAGGGTGTAAATATTGGTTTTCGCGACGTACAGGCATTATTAGAGGTAACAGCTAGCAAGCCGGATTTAACGTCTATGGCTTTTCGCCGGCAGCTGAAAAATGACTTTGAAAAACCCCGTAGAAAAGACAATTTATTAATGATGTCGGCAATGGACGGGTTTTACAGCTTGTTTAGTAACGATATAGCCCCCATTAAATGGATAAGAAATCAGCTTCTTTCTGTAGCCGAGCATGCTGGGCCTATTAAGAAAGAAGTACTCAAATATGCTATAGGGATGCGTTGATGGAAGTGCTTATTTTACTCGCAGTGCTGTTTGGTGCACTGGTAATCGTTGTGCCGCTGCTAGAGCGCTCGAAAATGCGTATTAGTAACGAAGACGCGGCAAAATGGGCCAAGTGGATTTGGCCGCTAATGGGCTTACTACTTGTTGCACAGTTGATCAGGCTGGCGTTTTCTTAACAAGCTTTTGCACTAGTCTCTCTTCACATACAAGGCTGCGCGATACGAAGCTGCGCGATACAAGGCTGCATCGCGCATACCACGCTCATATTACACGCTCGTATCACACGCTCATATTAATGATACAGTGCGACAATTTAGAAGCTAAACGTTCTGGCAATACCAAATACAATACGCTCTTCTGCGGTGTCAAAATCTAAATTTGTATTTTCAGCTGCAATTTCAAAATCAAATCCTTCATAGCTGGTTTGATACGCTACACGATAATGATAAAACGAAGTGTCATTGCCTTGCCACAACCACTTATCACTGTCTAATGAGTTTGAGACGTCGAAGCTTGCACGTATATTGTGATTTGGCGCAAGTTCAAAGGTATGCGCTACCATTGCAATAGCGTGTTTTGCACCGGTACCAAAGTAATCCCACGTGTACCAAAAATTAAGCTCTGAGTTTCCATAGTCGCTGGCATAACCAAATTTGGTGTAAAGTTCTGGGTAGTTACCCGCACTAGAATCATCACCACCGTGATAAGAATAATAGGCAATACCGTAGTCTATGCTTACCTTTTCGGTAATAGTTTGATATCTGCCCACATAAAAGTCCCACTCAAGGTTAGTGTCGCCACCAAAATCGACATTTGATGCCCAGGTCCCAGCATAAAAACCATCGCTGAAGGCTTTATCCACACCGCCTTGAAGTGCAGGGTCGTTTTGAGTTTGGCTAACACCGTTAAAGGTATAGTCTGACACGGCAGATATGTTCGCGCTCCAATCTGCATGTGCTGTTGCCGAGCATATCAATGCAGAAATAATAGCGGTTATCAAGGTTGTTGAAGTGCAAAAAATGTGTGATTTACTCATGATTACTACCTATTTTTCTCTCTGTTTTTCTTTCTATGATTTGTGTATGGCTCGCTCTTCTTTGTGCACTTTCCCCTAGTGTGTTCTTTTGAATATATTCACGTATATTCATAAGTTTAGGGCGCAACCTGCCCACATCGGCTCAAAGCTGAGCCAATGCAAAACAGGTGCATTTAGGTGCGAATGAAAAGCGAGTTAAACGCTATAGATTTAGTTGCTGTAGATTTAGTTACTATGGATTTTTTTAATTAACACTTTCTATTTTTGTGAAGTCGATTTTGTTTTCTTTGGGTGAGGTTTTAATGGCCGTCACTGACTTGAATTTTTGACTTAAAATGAACGCAAAGCAGCTAAAGAAAACGGCTATCACCAAGGCGCCTACCCACTGAATTTGAAGGAAGTCGAGTTTAAACAGCAGAGTTAGCGCCGACAGCGCAACAATGTTGAGGGCGATATAGTTTCTCTTACCAATGCGTGCCACCGATATATTGAGGTTGTCGGTATACAGCCTTATCAGTGAATCAAGAGAATTGATGACAAAAACAACACCAACAAATACCATCGCTAAATTTGTGAGCCCTTCGGTTGGAATGCCCGCGCTGTGATAATGATAAAGCACTGAGAACCAAGCCGCGATTGGAGTAGAAGGGATCACCATCATTGCTAGCAGCACCTGATATGTTTTGAGGCCGCCTACAAAGCGCGAGGTAAATTGACCTATCATAATACTCCAGCTGAACCACCAAAATAGATAGAACTCGTGGTATTCGTTCATGGGAAGTACGAAATGATCAATATTAGCGAAGTAACCGCCAATCAACCCAAGGTTTGTGAGGTAAGCAGCAATTTGGCTTTCACCAAATATAAACGCACTAGCCCACATGCCTACAATTAACGCTATAAACACCCAAGTGGTTGTTAGACTTAAAATACGCACATACTTAATGTTGGTACTTGAATAAACAGCAAATGCAATAGCCGCAAAAACAATGAGATAAAACGCGGGTACCACAGATTCCCCATCGCCTATGCTGGGTAAATACCAAGGCAGATTCGACAGCAATAAAAATGCAGTAAAGGCACAAGTTCCAATGATCACAACGTTGTTTATTAGCTTAACAACCGGGATCTCGAAGAATTTAACCTTTGGCTCGATTACGCAGAAATAAAAGCAAGTAAGAAAGTAAAACGCCCAAATGAAGAAGCCCCAAAACCCAAACTCAATAGCAAGAGGGTTGGTGAATGCATATTCAGGACTTGCGCTTATGTCAGCATAACCTGCAAATTCGGTAAGCGGGAACATGATAAGCCCCACATCTAAACCCGAGGTAAAGAGAATAGCAATAAAGGTAAAGGTTCTAACTGGCGTTACACCAACCACTTTCATATTGCCCCATTTGAACAAAATGTAAGCCACAGAAAGTAGGGTAAACATAATGCCTGCACTAAGCCATACTGTCATTATCACCCTCCCAATATTGATAGAAATGTAACATGCTTTTTCCTTTTTTAGTTGTTAGTTATTCCACCCAACTATATGTAGCGACCTTACAAAAGCTGCATATAGGCACTGTGGAAGACGCGCTTGAATATATTTCAAGCGCATTAGTGCTTAAATGAGTTAACAAACTTAACGCTGTTGGCGTTGCCAATTTTCGTTAATTGCAACGGGCACATTCTGTGGAGGTAGCGCAGGTTTACCTAAAATGATATCTGCTGCTTTTTCTGCAACCATAATGGTTGGCGCATTTAAGTTGCCGTTAGGAATGGTCGGGAATATTGACGAGTCGACCACGCGCAAGCCCTCTAGTCCGTGTACCTTGGTTTGAGAGTCAACAACAGCCATCTCATCTTCGCCCATTTTGCATGAGCACGATGGATGATAGGCGCTCTCTACGGCGTTTCGAACGAATGCGTCAATTTGTTCATCTGTTTGAACATGCTCACCAGGCTGAATTTCGCCGTCCCTAAAGTCGTCGAACGCGGGTTGCGCGATAATTTCTCGTGTCAGTCTTACACATGCTCTGAACCCTTTAATATCATCTTGGTGTTGCAGATAGTTGAATAAGATCTTCGGTGGAACCGTGGGATCTGAAGACTGTATGGTTACACTACCTCGGCTTTTAGGCTTATTGTGGCCTACGTGTACCTGAAATCCATCACCATCAAACGCAGACTTACCGTCGTAACGAATAGCTGCAGGTAAAAAGTGATATTGAATATCAGGCCATTCCACGTCGGCCTTCGAGCGTATAAACGCGCACGATTCGAAATGGTTAGTGGCACCTAAACCAGAGCGATTAAACAACCAGCGCGCACCAATTAGCCCTTTCGAGATAAGATCTAACTTGCGGTTGAGCGTTATGGGCTGCTTGCACTTATATTGAAAATAAAATTCAAGGTGGTCTTGTAAGTTTTGACCCACGCCGGGTAAGTGATGTTTAACCTCAATACCGGCACTCTCAAGCACGTTGCTATCGCCAATTCCTGACAATTGAAGAATATGTGGAGAGCCTATTGAACCGGCACTTAAAATTACTTCATTATTAGCAAGGGCAGTATTGGTTTTACCATTCACCACATACTCGACACCTTTTGCCACCTTATTATCAAGCACTACCTTAGTTACAAGGGCACCAGTGACAATGGTCAAATTTTTACGAGACTTTACCGGGTCTAAATATTCTCGGCTGGTAGAGCTGCGAACGCCGCCTTTAACGGTCATGTGCATAGGCCCAAAGCCTTCCTGCTGCGCACCGTTGTAATCGCTAGTAATGTCGTAGCCCGCTTGTTCACCAGCTTTGGTGAAAGCTGTGTACAACGGGTTCTCCATTTCATTACCGTTGTTCACACCAATTTCGCCACTATCACCACGATAGGCGTCGTTACCCTTGTACCAGGTTTCGGCTTTTTGGAAATAGGGTAAACAGGCTTGGTAGTTCCAGCCTTCTGCACCATGGGCTTCCCACTCGTCAAAGTCTTTCGCGTGACCGCGAACGTACACCATGCCGTTTATTGATGAAGAGCCACCTAGCACTTTGCCTCTGGGGCAGTGCATTTCACGGTTATTTAAATAGGGTTCTTTTTCAGTATTAAATTGCCAGGCATATTTGTTGGTATTCATAGGAATAGACAACGCCGTAGGCATTTTGATGAAAATACTTTTATCTGAGCCACCGGTTTCAAGCAGGAGTACTTTGTGTTCAGGGTTTTCTGACAGGCGGTTTGCCAGCACACAGCCCGCAGAGCCTGCACCTACAATAATGTAATCAAATGTCTGCATAATGAATCCTCAAAGGTTTGCGTTTAAACGTGTGTCTTAAAACGGGCTCTCGATGCTGCTCATACCCACATAAATCGATTTTGTTTGGGTATAGCTATTGAGAGATTCGACGCCGTTTTCACGCCCTATGCCAGACTGTTTGTAACCACCTACAGGCATTTCAGCAGGAGAGTTACCGTATGAATTAATCCAGCAGATACCTGCCTGAATTTGATGTATAACGCGGTGAGCACGTTGAATATCTTTACTGAACACACCTGCAGCTAAACCAAGTTCGGTGTTATTAGCGCGAGCGATAACTTCGTCTTCGTCATCAAAAACTAGCACGCTCATCACAGGGCCAAAGATTTCCTCTTTTACTATAGTCATATCATCGGTGCAGTCGGTGAATATAGTAGGCTCTACAAAGTAGCCATTAGGAGCAGACTGTGGCGATGCCGCGTTACCGCCGGTGATTAATGTAGCGCCTTCTTCTTTGCCTTTGGCTATGTAGTTAAGCACCAGCTCTTGATGCTTTTTAGAAATAAGTGCACCTAAATTCACATTAGGATCGAGTGGGTCACCCATAACAATGTTGTTTTCAGTTCGGGTTTTCAGCTCGTCAATAAATGCTTGGTATACCGAGCGCTGAACAAAAACGCGAGTACAGTTAGTGCAAACTTCGCCTTGAGTGTAGAAGTTGCCCAACATGGCGGCACTTACTGCCTGGCTAATATCGGCATCATCAAATACAAGTAATGGAGATTTTCCACCCAGTTCCATTGTGACGTCTTTAAGGTTTGACGCTGCGGCACTTTGCATTACTTTTTTGCCTGTGCCTACTTCGCCAGTAAACGATACTTTTTCAATATCAGGGCAAGACGTAAGCCATTGACCAACTTCCGCGGCACCTTGAACAACGTTAAAGACGCCAGCCGGCACGCCTGCTTCAATAAATATCTCTGCAAGTTTGAGTGCACCCATAGGCGTTTCTTCAGAGGGTTTAAAAATAAAGGCATTTCCAGCAGCAAGAGCAGGGCCCGACTTCCAGCACGCTATTTGTAGGGGGTAGTTCCAGGCGCCAATGCCGGCACAAATACCTAAGGCTTCTTTACGTGTGTAGAAAAAGTCTTCACCAACGGGTTGTTGAGTGCCTAATTGAGTAGGAGCAAGCCCAGCATAATATTCAATAACGTCAGCGCCTGTTTCCACATCAACACAATCGGCTTCTTGAATTGGCTTACCGGTGTCGAGCACTTCAACTTTTGCCAGTTCATCATTACGTTCTCGAAGCAGTGCAACCGCCTTGTTCAGAACTCGCGTTCTTTCAATTGGCATCATTGATGACCATAACACGAAGCCTTCTTTTGCACTTTTAATTGCTTCTTGTTGGATAAAATCATCAGCAACTTCGACGTGATAAATCACTTCATCGGTAGCGGGGTTCGTAACGGCAAAGGTTTCTTTGCTTTTGTTTGCCAACGGCTTGCCATGAATGAAATTCTGATAAGTTGGTAATGACATGCATAAACTCCTACTTTTAAAACGGGCTAAATAACGAGCCAACTAAATTATGGGTATGTGGTTCAAAACCTATGAGTAAAATCATTAGTGTTAAACACATTGCCCCTTCAAAAAATATTCACATATTGCCGCTCTATTGCTGGGTGCTCGTGGCTACGAACCCCATATTTATTGCTTTCAATACTGTGTTATTTATTTTAATTGACTGTTCAATAAAAATAAATTTTATAGTGTTCTAACTATTGTTTCAACTTGAAGATAGGTGGTTACTGGTTTTAAGGCCCCATCTCGATGGATTTGGTGGTGCTAACCTAATGTTTTGTTTATATAAACCCAGAAATATTAAAAAGTGCTCTAATGGTTTAGAAAGTGTTTAATTGAAGTGATTTATTGAGGGACTTTAATTAAGACGACTAACGAGGACGACAAATTAAGGCGACAAATGAGAGCGATCACTGACAGTGTTACAGGGAGAAAGACTGCAGATTATTTGTACGTTAACGCGTTTGCTGACCAAATTATTTAACCCAGTGTGAAGCACTGTATTTGCAAACCTGCGCGAGACGTTGCAGGGGGAAACGGGAAGGGCAGGTGTTAATTCTCAGGCCACTGTGATTATACGAACCACCTTGCAGATACGCCAGTTGGTGAACCATTCAAAAAATTTGAGTGGTCACCTAAGTAGTTGTCTGAGTTAGTGCACTTGAGCACTAAGCTCTATTCAGGTAATAAAGTCTTGCAAAACGGAAGCATCGCTTCCGTTTTTGTGAAGGCTTTAGTGAAGAGCTCTGGGTCACTTAAAAAGTTTTAAAGCAGATTTGGGGTTAAAAACTAAAAAGCTGCCAGATATTGCGGAGAAATTTCCTCCACTGCATGCGAAGCAACTGTATCTTTATATCCTTTTTGCTCCAGCAGTGCTTTTAGCTCATCGCGGGTTTCGCATTGTTCGTGCTTTGCCAGGGCGATTGCTTCAATAAAGCACGAAAGGTGAACTGAAGATTGTGTTTCCATCATAATAACTACTCTTGTCTGTTTTTGTTTTTTTCACTTTGTATTCGCTTCGCTACAAAGGAGTGACAATTATGTGACTTTTGTATGACTAATAAAGGCATGTGGTTCATAAATGATATGTAAATAGAAAACGTTCAGGTAAACAACATCTATTATTTTCAGAATAAGGTATTACTACTTTAGTATTGTTTTACGTCTATATTTTGTGATTTACTTCGCTCGAAAGTTCAAAGCAACAGAATTAAAAAAGGCTATGTTCGGATTAACTGTTGTTGAATCGAAAAGAGCCTGTTTTCGTTAAGGTTTTCTGGATTATCCATAAACCTGAACCAACCCAGGTAGTGTTCCAAGTATTTTGTGGCTACTCCGTTAAACCGTTTTATCCACGCTTTCAGACGGCTGTGATAGGCGTTAACATTTTGAATGTGAAAGACTTTATCTATCACCTTAATTCCTCCTGCCACATCTAAGCGCTTGTGTATTAAATCATTTTTCTCAGAAAGAGCTATGTAGGGCTTATAGCCATCACTACACAACACACTGTCTTTCTCTAATTTTCCTGCTAGCTCCTGATGCAAAGCTTCCGATGTAACACTTGGCACAACGGCTTCATACGTACTCTTAGCTCGGTCTCTGACCGTTAAAACTGGCACCCAATCATCCTTTGAACGCCCTCGTTTTTTCGCTTTCACCCCTCTTTTACGGGGCTGACGAGTCATCCGTTTTGAGCCTTTCTCTGAGTAGGGAAAAAGTGTTTCGTCTGCCTCGATAATGCCTTCTAATTTGCTCGCTTTCAGTGCTGATGGTAGCGCCAAGAATCGGTGCCGCCACCTGAACGATGTTTCAAGGTGGAGGCCACATTCTTCGGCACATTTACGCAATGGCTTACTGTCCAGCATACAGCGAATATATTCTAACCAAAGCTCTTTGTACCTCAGTCGAGCTAGCGGTGTCGCCGTTGTCGCTACAAAGGTTTTGCCGCAGTTCTTGCAGCGATAACGCTGCATCTTGTTTACCTTGCCGTGCCGATTGATCAGTGAGCTATGGCAGTGCGGACATTCAGGGTTTTCAACCATCCGCTCCTCAAGCTCTGTTATCAACTGTGAGACGCTATCAGTGCCTTTCAGCAGCTTCTCAACATAACGGGTTTGACTATCTGTTAAGTGTTCTAACTCGGCTATAAGCTTTGTAAATTGTGCTGGGATCATGATCAACCCTCAATAACTGTATTCATATACAGTATAGCAACAATTTAGCAGAACATAGCCTTAAAAAATAAAGAATAAAAAAATAAAAAAGAGTGACATGAGTGAGTGGGAAGCAGAACGCGTTATAACCAATTATTGACGTGCTCACTCAATTAATCACCTAAGAATAATAACTTTTCTCAGACAGTTTTTGTCTCTGTGCCTTCAGGCTTGCGCGTACCTTGTATGAGTTTTTATGACTGATTTTTTACAGGTCATCATAAACAAACTACACAAACGTATTACGCAAACACATTACACATATTCATACTCAGGAATTATCACTATGCAACAAGCAAAACATGGCGTCATGGCTTTTAAGCTTTCAATAATTGCAAGTGCAGTGGCAGGAGCTGCCTTTTCTTCATCATTACTTGCTCAGCAGCAGTCTCCAGAGCAGGCTGCCCTTGAAACAGACATTGAACAAATTCAAATTGTGGGTTCTCGCAGAGTAGGGCGCACCATTAATGATTCACCAGTGCCTATCGACATTATTGATGCATCATCTATAGAAGCAACGGGTCTTACTGAAACCAATATGATCCTTAATCAGTTGCTGCCGAGTTTTAACTTTCCACAGCCGTCTATTACCGATGGTACCGACCACGTGCGTCCGGCGCAGCTTCGCGGCCTTGCACCCGATCATACATTGGTACTGGTAAACGGAAAGCGTCGCCACACCTCTGCGCTGTTAAACTTAAACGGCTCGGTAGGTCGCGGCTCATCGGCGGTTGATTTAAACGCGATTCCAGCAAACGCTATTAAACGTATTGAAGTATTGCGCGATGGCGCTGCAGCGCAGTATGGTTCAGATGCTATTGCAGGTGTTATCAATATTGTATTAAAAGATGCCAATGAAGGCGGCAATATTTCAGCAATTTACGGTGCAAACGTCACTACAATGGACGGTGTACCTAACCTAGAAAGTGTTTCTACCAATGAGCAAGGTAACCTGGTATTTAACACAGGTTCAGATAGAGAACTCACCGACGGTCAAACCTTTACCTTGCGCGGCAATGTTGGCTTTGAATGGGGCGACGACGGTTTTGTTAATGTGTCTGCAGAGTACCGCGACAGAGGTCAAGCAAATAGGGCAGACTTCGACCCTAGAGAAAATTATTCTCGTGATGCGAACGGAAACATCGACGAGAGAGAATTAACGGTTAATCGTTACAATCACGTGTACGGTAATGGTGAAGTTGAAGACTATGCGCTATTTGTTAACGCGGGAAGGGCTATTACCGATGACATTGAATTTTATGCTACAGCAGGGCTAAGTAGCCGTGATTCATTAGGTGGTGGTTTTTACCGTCGCGCACAAGATAGCCGAAACGTTTTAGATATTTATCCCAACGGCTTTCTTCCATCTATTCAAACAGATATCTCAGATATGTCGCTAATCACAGGCATAAAGGGATACGGTGAAGTCTGGAATTATGATTTGTCACTTACTCACGGTGGGAATGAACTTGAATACAGCGTTGTGAATAGCTTAAACACTTCACTAGGCCCATCAAGTCAGACAGATTTTAATGCCGGCACACTTGAATACAACACCACAATATTCAACGCCGATGCCTCTCGCTTAGTAGATACGGGGGGTTTTTATAGCGAAATGAACTTTGCTATGGGCGCCGAGTATCGCTACGAGAGTTACGACATTACGGCGGGCGAAGAGAACTCGTACATACAAGGCACGTTTGGGCCAGGCGGTATAGCGACTGACCCAGTTGACGGACCTTTTGGTGCTGCAGGCTCTCAGGTATTCCCTGGTTTCACCCCTGCTTCAGCGGGAGACAACAGCCGAAACAACTACAGTATTTATGTGGATTTAGAAGCTGACGTAACTGAGAGTTGGAATGTTGCGGTTGCCGGTCGTTTTGAAGATTATTCTGATTTTGGTAGTACGTTTAATTGGAAGGTATCTCAAAGATATACCCTAAGTGATGCATTTGCTCTTCGCGCGTCGGTATCAACTGGTTTTCGCGCGCCGTCGCTACAGCAGCAGTATTTTACCTCGGTGGCTACCACGTTTGTTGACGGTGAGCCGACGGAAACAGGTACATTTGCGCCTTCTAGTGATGTGGCACAAGCCCTTGGTAGCCCAGGTCTCGACGCAGAAGAGTCGAATAACTACAGTGCCGGTTTTACCTATTCACCCACTGCAGACTTCAACCTAACGGTTGATTTTTATCGCATTGATATTGATGATCGCATTGTGTTGTCGAACAACCTGTCAGGTCAAGCTATCGAAAGCCTGCTTGAAGGTACTGGTGCTACCCGCGCAAGGTTCTTCTTAAACGCCATTAATTCCAGAACAGAGGGTGTGGATATTGTTTCCACCTACACGCTGAATACCTCAGATTTTGGTGCATTTAATTTTAATGCAGGGATTAACTTTAACGACAATGAAGTTACTGATATTTTGGATGCACCAGCAGTGCTTCAGGGGGCAGGCTTCGACCAAGGTAATTTATTCTCAGACGTTGAACTACGTCGCTTTGAGACAAGCGCCCCAGATAGCAAAGTAAATTTGGGCGTAACCTGGTCTTACGATATCTATTCAACCACGCTGCGAACAACTCGCTATGGCGAGGTTGAAGACCCGTCATCGGTTGAAGCACGAAACGAGATAATACCGTCTGAGTGGATTACCGACCTTGATGTACGCGTTGCTATTACCGACCAACTCGCTGTGTCGGTGGGCGCGAACAACATTTTTGATGTTTATCCAGAAGCAACACGAGACCTTGTAGATGAAGTTACAACGTTCTCGAATATATTCCCGTATTCAAGCTTTTCGCCATACGGTTTCACCGGGCGCTATGTTTACGGTAAGGTATCTTATAGCTTCTAATAATGGGCTAACACCGCCTGATACTTTGCCTTAAAAAAGCCTCGCTGCGCTCTAATGTGCAGCGAGGTTTCTTTATATTCTTGTTTGTTAACGCTATACGTTTAACGCTCTCTAATACTCTATATTAGCCACATTCTTATGACACGTTTTTAAAGGTTAGCTCTCTTGAAACCAACTCCCTTAAGCCAGCTCTTTTAAGAACACCTCTTTTAACATCAACTGTTCTTGTCAAACGTGATGTTGCCTCGGTGCTTGTCTACTAACGCAAAATCTTCTTCTGGGATAAACGTGTCGTAATCGCGCTGAAGTTTTATTTGTGCCTCTTTACGAATCTTGCTTCGTCTTATTGCAGTAACAAAATGACGCATTTCTTGGTGCGTGGTTAACTCTAACTCAGGTACCTGCACCGGCTTTCCATCATCGTCTTTTGCCACCATGCTGAAAAAGCTATTGTTTGTGTGTTTCACATCGTTAGATTTAATATTTTCAGTGGTTACTTTTATGCCTACCACAAGCGACGTGTTACCTACAAAATGCACAGTGGCATCTAAATGCAATAAATCACCTACTTCAACAGGCTGTAAGAATTCTACGCCATCAACGGTTACGGTAACGCAGTAAGCGCCAGCGTGCTTACTGGCACATGCATAGGCTACTTTGTCCATCAACGATAAAATAACCCCTCCGTGTACCTTGCCGCCGAAGTTGGCGTAAGACGGCACCATGAGTTCGGTTAAACGAGTTCGAGAAAATGCAACATTGCGAATAGCCATTTACCACCTTATTGTGAGTAATTTAAAGGGTCGATATAAACGATCGAGAATGAAAAATACGCGTATTATCACTGATAGAACATATTTAATGTGAATAGCGATGCAGTCACGATTATTCGTGAAGGATAAATCCCTATTGCTACAATAAATAAACTAACAATATTTGTGAAGGAATGGTTTTGTCTTCAATACATTTTTATCAACCGAAAGACGGACATGGCTTAGCCCACGATCCGTTTAATGCCATTATTGCTCCTCGTCCTATTGGTTGGATTTCCACACAATCTTCTCAAGGCGTTCTTAATCTGGCGCCCTACAGCTTTTTCAATGCACTAAATTACACGCCACCCATTATCGGCTTTTCAAGTGTGGGCGATAAAGACTCGCTAAATAATGCTCGCGAAACCGGTGAGTTTTGCTGGAACCTTGTCTCTAAGCATCTTGTAGATGCCATGAACGAAACCAGCAGGCCACTCTCTCCTGAGGAAAGCGAGTTTTCAGCATCAGGTTTAAGTACCGCTAGTAGTCAGGTTGTTGCGGTTCCAAGAGTGAAAGAAAGCTTAGTGTCGATGGAGTGCAAAGTAACCGATATCACTCAGTTAAAGTCGGCAAAAGGCGAGCTGGTAAACAGCTGGTTTATTATGGGAGAAGTCGTAGGTGTGCATATCGACAAATCACTCATTGAAGATGGTGTTTACAAAACGCTGAAAGGAGAGCCCGTAATGCGCGGCGGCGGAGCGGGTGACTACTTTTCTATTAGTGAAAGTAACTATTTTGAATTGCGCCGTCCAGGCGCCAAATAAATTCTTGATGTAACGGCGCTAACTAAAAGTGCTAAATATAAGCGTCAACTATAAGCGCCAACGATAAGCGAAAAATTTAAACGTTAGCCAGGATAAGCAGCATGTTAAATATGAATTTTGATGAGCGGATGGTGATTGATACACAGCCAATGCCGTGGCAAGCATCGCCATCGAGTACGGTGTGGCGTAAACCGCTAGAGCGAGAAGCAAAAGAGTCGGGGCATACTACCAGTGTGGTTAAGTATGAAGCTGGCGCGAGTTTTAGTGAACACGGTCACCCCTATGGCGAGGAGATTTTCGTTCTAGAAGGTGTGTTTTCCGATGAGCACGGCGATTATCCTGCGGGTACCTATTTACGCAACCCACCAGGCAGTAAGCATAGCCCGTTTAGTAAAGAAGGATGTGTGATACTGGTAAAATTAAACCAGTTCGACCAACGTGATGTTCAAGAAGTTAGGGTTGATACAAGTAATACGCCATGGCTACAAGGGCAGGGCGGATTGCAGGTAATGCCTCTGCATAACTTTGAACACGAGCACGTTGCACTGGTTAAATGGCCTGCGGGAGAGGTGTTTAAGCCTCATCGTCATTTTGGCGGTGAAGAGATATTTGTTTTATCTGGTACATTTAAAGACGAAGCTGGGGAATACCCAACAGGGACCTGGATGCGAAACCCGCATATGAGTCAGCATCATCCGTTTGTTGATGAAGAAACTGTTATTTGGGTGAAGACAGGGCATTTGCCAGTCGCGTTATAGCTGTCATTAGCTAATACTGCTAATGCGGGTTAAACAAAATAAAAAGGCCCTATGTTTGCCGCTTTTTTATTTCATTAGTTTTTGACTTTGCAGGTGGGCGGCACTTATTTGCCGTATTTACGCCGCACTTATGCCGCAATAGTGCGCAGTTGTATAGCGATAGGGCCGCAGTAATAAGGAAAAACATGGTAGAAAAATCGTTTAACGCAGGTGCTGTTAAAATTGCCGCATTAGATAATCAAGGTGCTGGGCAGGTAGTCATTGGTCTTCATGGTTACTTAGACAACGCGGCGAGTATGCAGGCACTGGCTCCTCATCTGACGTCTTATCGCTATATTGCCATCGACTTGGCAGGGCACGGCCATTCGTCCCACCGTCCGATAGGTGCCTATTATAATCAGACTGATTATTTACAAGACCTACATGCGTTAATAGAGGATCAGGGGTTTAAAGACGTTATTCTTATCGGGCATTCATTGGGTGGTATTCTGGTTACTATGTACGCTGCTTTATTTCCCGAGAACGTGAAGGCTGTAGTTAGCATAGATGCCTGTGGTCCGCTAACGCAGAGTGAGGAAACTTCACAACAGCAGATGCGCGATGCGCTGCTTAGCCGCTTTAATAAAACTCAGAACAAAATGCTCAGCGCGCCTGCAAAAGTTAAACCAGCGGTGAAGTTGGAAGACGCAGTCACTGCTCGCTGTAAAATTTCTGATATGCAGCCTGAGCATGCACGCCAAATACTTGCGCGCAATATGACCAAAACCGATGATGGAACCACATCTTGGTGCAGCGACCCTATGTTGCGAACCAAAAGCGTACTTCGATTGACCGAGGCACAGGCCAAAAATCTGATGGAATCCATCTTATGTCCTATCCTATTCATTGGTGCGTCTGATAGCTTTAAGAATTTGCCTCAGGTTTTTGAAAAACGAAAGGGGTGGTTTAAATCTGCGCAGTATGAGCAATTTGTAGGCGGTCATCATATTCATATGGAAAAAGTTGACGATGTAGGGAGTCGAATTGTTCAATTTGTTGAGCAAATGTAAATTGCAGCGTTTATTTTTTTTTACACTTCCTATACTATTCGCAGGTTATCAGACCAGTTACATGGGCACGGCGTCTCTCGGGCTCAAATATTAGTATAAGAATAAAGTAAAGGAGGTTTTGGTGGAAAAAACCTGGCTTAAACATTACGACCCTCGCGTATCCGCAGAAATTGATGCCGACCGCTACGATTCTGTTGTCGACATTTTTGAACAGTCGGTGAAAAAATTTAAAGACAAAGAAGCCTTCATTAATATGGGGCACTCAATTACGTTTGGCGAGCTAGACACACTATCAGCGCAATTTGCCGCTTATCTGCATGCAAGCGGATTAAAGCGCGGCGATGCCGTGGCGATAATGATGCCAAATCTTCTTCAATATCCTGTCGCCATGTTCGGTATTTTGCGAGCAGGTATGGTCGTTGTTAATGTTAATCCGCTTTACACAGCCAGAGAGCTTAAGCATCAGCTAAATGATGCCGATGCCAAAGCAATTGTAATAGTAGAAAACTTTGCGTGTACCCTTGAAGCAGTTATTGGCGACACGAAAGTGAAAGAGGTTTTCCTAACGGCGTTAGGCGATATGCTTCCTGCACCAAAACGTTGGGTAGTTAACGCCGTCGTAAAATACGTTAAAAAGATGGTGCCGTCTTTTAATCTGTCTGACACAACATCATTTATGTCAGCGGTGAAAAAAGGGCAGTCATTAGAGTACAAACGCCCGAATATAGAAAGCTCAGACTTAGCTTTTTTACAATACACGGGTGGAACAACCGGCGTTTCGAAAGGCGCTATGTTAACTCATAGAAATATGGTGGCTAACTTAGAACAGGTGTCTGGCATACTTGAAACTGTGATTGAAGAAGGCAAGGACTTCGTAGTAACTGCGCTGCCGCTTTATCACATATTTGCGCTGCTAGCTAACTGCCTCATGTTTGTGAAATATGGCTGCCGCAACTTACTCATTACTAACCCAAGAGATATGCCTGCGTTTGTAAGTGAGCTGGGTAAGTATCCGTTTACTATCTTACCTGGTGTTAATACGCTGTTTAACGGTCTTCTCAATACTCCGGGGTTCGACGAATTAGATTTTTCTAACTTTAAGTTCGGGCTTGGTGGCGGCATGGCAGTACAGCGCCCTGTTGCAGAGAAGTGGGAAAAGGTCACCGGTACTGTATTGCTAGAAGGTTACGGTTTAACTGAATGCTCGCCGGTTGTTGCGGTTAACCCGCCTCAAATAGACGCCTATAAAGGTGCTATTGGTATGCCTGTTCCTTCAACTGATATCAAGTTACTTGACGACGATGGCAACCCTGTGGAAAAAGGCGAGCCGGGCGAGATGTGGGTAAAAGGTCCTCAAGTAATGAAAGGGTACTTGAACAGACCCGAAGCGACTGAAGATATTTTAAAAGACGGCTGGTTAGCTACTGGTGACATTGCAACCGTAGACGACGAAGGTTATTTCTATATTGTTGACCGCAAAAAGGATATGATCCTAGTATCTGGTTTCAATGTGTTTCCAAATGAAATTGAAGAAGTTGCCGCTATGCATGAAAATGTTGTAGAGGCAGCTGCCGTAGGCGTTCCTCACGAAGTGAGCGGTGAAGTGGTTAAATTATTTGTTGTGCGCAACAATGATACACTGACCGAAAAAGAAGTAATTGCACATTGCCGTAGTCAGCTTACCGGCTACAAAGTACCTAAACATGTTGTCTTTAAAGACGACTTGCCGAAGACCAATGTGGGTAAAATACTGCGTCGAGAGCTTAGAGACTAAAGCCTTTGTTTTTAAAGCCGGCGTTAGCCGGCTTTTTTATTTATTATGCGAAAACATGCAATATCAATTAATTACAACGTATGAACAGTTAGTCGCGGTCTGCAATTTAGCTCAGCAGCAAAAAGCAGTGGCGCTAGATACAGAGTTTGTTCGCACTCGAACACTCACACCTCACCTTGGGCTAATTCAGCTTTACGATGGCGAGCAGCTTCTGCTAATCGATCCATTAGCCATAGACAACATGCAGCCTTTTATCGATTTACTTGAAAATAAGTCTGTGGTGAAAGTGTTGCACTCTTGCTCAGAAGATCTTGAAACGTTTCTCGTTGCCTTTAGTACCATTCCCGAGCCAGTGTTCGATACTCAGTTTGCTGCTAGTTTGTTGGACATGGGACCTAGTCTTGGCTATGCGCGTCTTGTCGAAATGATATGTGACGTCAGCCTCGACAAAGGAGAGTCTCGGACCGACTGGATTGCCAGGCCTCTGAGAGAATCTCAGCTAAGTTACGCGGCCAATGACGTATTGTATCTGCTACCTTGCTATCACGAGCTGGTGGGGAAAATAAAAGCAATTGGCAAGGAGCATTGGGTCTATCAAGAAATAAACCTCCTGGCGGACAAAAAGCGTGCTGAGATGCCGGCAGACTTTGCGTACTTGAGTATAAAAAACAACTGGCGACTCAACAGCGAACAGCTCACCGTGCTTCAAGCTCTAGCGTCTTGGCGTTTAACTACGGCTAGAAATAAAGATATCGCGCTAAACTTTGTGTTTAAAGAAGGGCATATGTTTGAAGCCGCTCAGCGTCTGCTGTCGAGCAAGTCTGAGTTGTCAAAAATCAACGGTGTAAATTACCAATCTGTGCGTCGCTATGGCGAAACTATTATTTCATTGATTGAAGAGGCGAGGGCTCGGTTTGCACAAACGCCGGTAAAATTGCGACTACCACAAGTCTTGCGGCTTATCGATATTCCTCAATATAAGAAAACGTTGGCTGATCTCAAAGCAATTAGCGAGCAGATTGCTCGGGAAAACGGCGTTAATAACGAAGTGGTTTCATCGAAGAAACAGTTAAACCAATTATTAAAATGGTATTGGTTCAGTGTTGACGATACTCGCGTTCAAGGGCTTAAACCCGACGTACTTTCAACATGGCGAGAGCCCCTGTTTTTGCCTAAAGTGAAAGCACTTTTAGGTGAGCAACCAGACAGATAATACATTAAGAACATTCACGCTCGATTAGAAAAGAAGAGTATTTTTATGTTGTGTGCGGTTTACAAAACTCGAAAGAAGCAGGGCATGTACCTGTATGTTGTTAAGAAAGGCAATTTCGATGACGTGCCTGCGCCTTTATTAGAGCGCTTTGGTCACCCAGAACTTGTTACGTTATTGTCATTAGATAAACGGGATAAAGTAGCGGGCATTGATAAGAAAAAACTAGAAGAAGAATTAACTAGCAACGGTTTTTACCTGCAAATGCCGCCTAAGGAAGATGATTTATTGTCATCACATCGCGAAGCCCTTGGTTTGTCATCTACACCGGATGTAAAGTTTTAACATGCGCGTATTATTACTTTTAGTTGCGCTGATGTTCACCGCGACATCCTCTGTTTTTGCTGCGAGTGAGAGTGACTTTAACGCCTATGTAAAGAGTTTGAAAAATGAAGCTCTTGAACAAGGTTTCAGTTCGACTTTGCTGGATAGGGCTTTTAACGATATTACGTTTCGCCCTACAGCTGTCAAAGCTGACAAAAATCAGCCAGAAAAGAAAATTACCTTAGACGATTACATTGTATCTCGTGTGCCAGATTGGAAAGCTGAACAAGCGGTACAACAATACCTGTCTAATAAGGCACTTCTCGATAAAATTGGCGAAGAGTATGGTGTGCAGCCACGGTTTATCGTTGCGTTATGGGGCAATGAGTCCAATTTTGGTAAAATACAGGGCTCTTATAGCGTGCTTTCTGCTCTTGCGTCGCTAGCTTATGAAGGGCGAAGAGAAGCGCTGTTTAAAAAGAACTTTTTCGCTGCACTTACTATTTTAGATCAGGGCCATATTCCGATAGACTCTTTTAAAGGTTCTTGGGCTGGGGCAATGGGCCAGACGCAGTTTATGCCTTTATCCTTTTTAACCTATGCAGTCGATTATGATGGTGATGGTAAAAAAGATATTTGGGGCACTCCAGCAGATGTATTTGCCTCGATAGCAAATTACTTGTCCTCAGAAGGGTGGGATGACTCGGGCACGTGGGGGCGGCAGGTTCGTCTTACTCAAGACGTGCCCCTTTCAGGCCTGTCAAAAGCAAATATGCGGCCGCTGTCTTACTGGCAAGAGCAAGGCGTGAGGCGATTCGACGGCTCAGATTTACCTAAGGTCGATGTTAAAGCGTCTTTGATTATGCCTGACGGCGAAAGTGGAAGAATTTATCTGGTGTACAACAACTTCCATACGCTAATGAAATGGAATCGTTCCTCTTATTTTGGTGTGTCTGTAGGGTATTTGTCTGAGCGAATAAAGAGAGGCTATTAATGGCTTATCAACATAAACAAGAGTCTGGTGAGGCTATACCGCTTCCTGTCAATAAAGTGGTGTGTATTGGTAGAAACTACCTAGACCATATCCAGGAAATGAATTCGGTTGTCTCCGAACAGCCATTGCTCTTTATGAAGCCTAAGGCATCAATGTGTCATATGTCTTCACCTATCGTAATACCCTCTGATAATGGTTCCTGTCATAACGAACTTGAAGTGGCGGTGTTGCTCAAAAATACCTTAAAAAACGCCACTGAGTCTGATGTTGCAAGTGCTATATGGGGTATTGGGTTAGGTTTAGATCTTACGTTAAGAGACATTCAGGCCACGCTTAAAAAGCAAGGCCAGCCGTGGGAACGAGCAAAGTCTTTCGACAATAGTGCACCTTTGTCACCATTTGTGCCTATTGAGCAATTTGACGGTCTTGACGACTTGCGCTTTACCCTCGAAATTAATGGTGAAGTTCGTCAGCAAGGGCACACAGCCTTAATGCTGCACAAGATTATTCCTTTAATAGCGCATATGTCTTCTGTATTTACGCTAGACGCTGGCGACGTTATTTTAACTGGCACGCCAAAAGGTGTTGGACCGCTTTATGAAGGCGATACGGTTACAGCATCGCTTAGCGCTTATTTCTCTGTTCAAACAAAGGTTACTGCGTAATGTTGGCACCATTTTGGGAAACCAAATCACTCGAAGAAATGAACCAGTCAGAATGGGAGTCATTGTGCGACGGTTGCGGTAAGTGCTGTTTACATAAGTTTATTGATGATGAAGACGCACAGGAATACGCGCCTACAGACTTCATTAACGCCAACGAGCAAATTCATTACACCAATATCGTATGCTCGTACCTCAACACCAAAAAGTGCGAATGTACTGAGTACGAAAACCGCACAACGCTGGTTCCCGATTGCGTTAAACTAACTAAAGAGAATTTGAAAGACATATTCTTTATGCCCACAAGTTGCACTTACAGAAGATTGCACGAGGGAAGGGGAATGCCTTCTTGGCATCCTTTACTTAACAAGGGAAAGAAGCATGTTATGCATGCCAAAGGTATGTCTGTTCGCAATAAAACCGTATTCGAAACAGATGTAGATTTGAATGAGTTTGAAAATTACATTGCTATCTGGCCGTTAGAAGACCTCGACTAACTATCTGCTTAGAATATAACTTTTTGAACAATACTTTTTAGAGCGCTCATATAAAAGCGCTTAAATTAAAGCGCTTAAATTAAAACACTGAACTTGGAACACCTTAATGAGATAAAAGCTTGGATGACAGCTTCAGGCGGGAATGTGCAGTTTAGTCGTTTACAAGTGCGTATAACAAAGCATCTCTGCCAAATACGCGCTTACGGCACAAGCCTTCTTTTATAGCGCCTATACGCTCTGCTACGCGCAAACTGGCTTTGTTGTTAGGCTCTACAAAACATTCAAGGCGGTGTAAATTCATCTGCGAGAACGCCAGCTTTTTAAGTGCGTTGCATATTGCTGTAGCAAGGCCTCTTCCACAGGCATCCGGTCTCAGCCAATAGCCTAAGTTAGCGCTGAGATGGGCGTGGTGAATGTGGTTAATGATCCCCATCCCTAAACAGCGGTCTTCGTGGACCAATAAGTACGTAAGCCCATAACCGCTCTCTCTTGCTTTTTCCATATCATTTATGCACTGCTTCGAAAGTGCAGGCGTAACTGGACACACCGATGAGCCAAACCAAGGCTTAACATGTTGAATAGACTGCTGCCCAGCTTCGCACAGCATATCGCGATGCTTTAATGCAATACGCTGTATCGAGACAGGGCCTTGCTCTGTGTGAATAGGCGGCAAGCGAGAGGGGAGAATGGATAAATCAATCAAAAGGGCTTTTTATCCAATAGCCGACATGCAAATACAATCACAAAGGCTATGGCATAGACAGCAAAGATAATTTGCATCCATTCAGCCATTCCCATGGATAAAAACTGCCATGTATTTTCTAAGCAATCGCCTTCGGCGGCAAACACTGCAGGTATCCACTCATGCAGCTGCAGCCAGGAAGGGAAGTTCGGTACTATTTCGCAGCTGGCAAAAAACGGATTTGACGCATTTAAGATTTCTACGTGTTCTGTGGCAATTAAATAGCCCCACACCGCAGAAACGGCCCAGCCAGCAAAGCCGAGCATTCTGGTAAAGCCGTTGTTGCTGATAAGTACAATAAGCGCCGCTAGCACAATGCCATACATTGCTGTGCGCTGATATATACACATTATACAGGGCTTTAACCCCATGGCGTGTTGGAAGTACAGAGCGGCAACTTCAAGCGCCAAAGACGAAGCAAACAGCACAAGCCAAGAAGACTTGTGCTCTGCCCACCGGCTTATTCCGCTAATCACAGTGCGCATATATTAATGTCCTACCGCTTCACTGCCCACAGCTGTGGCGCTGTGGTGCTCTATCAAATGCATATCGTATAACCATGCTGTTGCGTCAGCTAGGCCAATATAGGTCGCTAACAAGCCTACAATTGTAAGAACTATGGTGTACGGCAGGGCCATCATCACCATTTTGCCGTACGACAAGCGCAGTAACGGGGCTATGGCAGAGGTTAGCAGGAATAAGAATGCAGCTTGTCCGTTTGGTGTGGCAACACTGGGCAAGTTAGTACCAGTATTAATAGCTACTGCAAGCATATCGTACTGGTCTCGAGTAATTTGTCCTGCTTCCAGGGCTGCTGTTACTTCCGTGATGTATACAGAACCAACAAATACGTTGTCGCTAACCATCGACAGTGCACCATTAGCGAGATAGAACATCACCATTTGAGTTTCGCCCTCGAAAGAAAGCACCCAATGGATAACAGGCTGGAAAAGCCCTTGGTCAATAATAACGGCTACTACACCAAAGAATACAGCAAGAAGGGCGGTGAAAGGCAATGCCTCTTCAAACGCTTTACCAATGGCGTGCTCTTCAATAACGCCGCTCATTGAGGTTGCAAGAACAATAACCGATAAACCAATTAATCCAACAGAAGCCATGTGTGTAGCTAGGCCCACAACAAGCCATACACCAATAAACGCTTGCACCAAAAGCTTGGCTTTTTCTCGCTTGCTGCGTCCTTCGTCCATATGATCATTGTAGTCTGCGAGAATCTGTCGAACCGCAACAGGTAACTTTGCACCATAGCTAAACAAGCCGGTTTTTTCTAAGAACACAGTTGTTAAAAGGCCGAACACAAAAACAGGTAAAGACACTGGCGCCATTCGGATAAAGAATTCGACGAAATTCCAGCCCGCTTTATCGGCAATTATTAGGTTCTGTGGTTCACCCACCATGGTCATTACGCCGCCTAGCGCTGTACCTACCGCAGAATGCATCATTAGGTTGCGAAGAAAGGCTCTGAAGTCTTCTAAATCGTTGCTGCCTAAATCGTGCACTCCATCGTCACTGGTGTGGTCGTGGTCAGAATGAAATTCCTTGCCAGAGGCGACTTTGTGATAGATGGAGTAGAAGCCAAGACCCACGCTTATAATAACGGCAACAACGGTTAAGGCATCGAGAAACGCGGATAAAAACGCAGACGCAAAAATGAATGAAAGAGACAGAATGAGCTTATTTTGGACCTTGATGACAAGCTTGGTGAATAAATACATCAAAAGGTCTTTCATAAAATAGATGCCCGCCACCATAAAGACCAACAGCAGCAGAACTTCTAGGTTAACCTCAATTTCGTGCATCATATGACCCGGCGTTGTCATACCTATGAACATAGCTTCAATAAGCAACAAGCCACCGGGCTGCAGTGGATAACACTTGAGTGCCATAGCAAGGGTAAAAATAAACTGAATAACCAGTGACCAGCCCGCAATGTATGGGTCCACCATAAATATGAAGGGGTTAGCAATGAGGAAGGCAATAATAGTTTTCTTATACCAATCGGGCGCGTGACCCAGGAAGTTCTTATAGATCGCCGCGATCATTGAGGTTTGCATGAGTTCCTGTTCCTTTTACAACAAAGCACGCATTTGTGCGCATCTTTACACTGTATGTTTGCGATTTATCGCGTTATCAAACTGTGGGTAGAACACTGGGTTCTTGCTCAAAAACAGTTTTATGGCTGTTATTATAGTCGGAATTTAAGCGTACATGATATTAACGTCTTGAGAAAGCAATTCACAGGTGTCTATAGACTAAAGTGACTGAAAACTTGCCGATTTTTTGGCTCTTCCCGTTAAATAGAAGGCAAACATTAGTTCGATTGACTGTTTTGTGAGCAAGTGGGTTGTGTCTATGATGCTTTTTAAGACACCGTCAAACACAGCGTTTGTGCAAAAGATATATGCAGTGTCTCATTCGTGCACTACATACTTGCTCTAGGTGGTTGAGCCCGTGCATATTTCGTTGTGTAATTATGCAACCATCTGGTACAATCAGTTGTTAAATTTTATGAGCTTATGTGAACATGCAGGCGTTTAGTTATGATATATAAGGCGCAGAGTCCCGCTGGATTCGCCGAAGAATACATTGTTGAATCAATTTGGAGCGGCCGCTTTCCGCCAGGTACAATATTGCCTGCTGAAAGAGAGTTATCTGAGCTAATTGGTGTCACAAGAACAACGTTGAGAGAAGTTTTGCAGCGACTTGCCAGAGATGGATGGCTGACAATTCAGCATGGTAAGCCCACAAAGGTTAATAACTTCTGGGAAACCTGTGGCTTAAACATCCTCGAAACACTCGCTCGCTTAGATCAAGAGGGTATTCCTGAGCTAGTAGATAACTTACTAGCGGCGAGAACAAATCTAAGTGCTGTCTTTATTCGAGGCGCTATACGCCACAATTCTCAAGCATCTGCTGATATTATTGCACGCTACAAAAACGTGGAACAAGAGGGTTTAGCCTTCGCTCAGTTCGACTATCAAATGACTCACGATTTGGCGCTCGCTTCAAACAACAATGTCTTCGTACTCATGATGAATGGTTTCCGCGGTCTATATTCCCGCATTGGTGGCTATTTTTTTAGTTACCAGCCGGCTCGTGATATTGCTATGAAGTACTATGCCGATCTGCTAGAGGCGGCTGAAAGTGGCGAGTACGACCGAGTACCCAATGTAGTAAGAAACTACGGTATTGAGAGTGGAAAGGTTTGGCAGCAAATTCGCCACGACATGCCTAATGACATCGTAGACTAAGACAGGTTGAAAGAAATTATTGCTCTCTTTCGCGGTCAGCGCCGCAGCGCCGTTTAGTTACTCCAATTTAAAGCGTCGATGTATTGCGCCAATAATGCATTGCGCCAACAATGTAGAGCGTCAGTGATGTATAGCGCTAAAGCATTGGACCAACAACAAGCGCCTTTTAATAGCGTTTCCCATTCAAATTTTGAATTAGTTTAATGGGCAACACTATTAAAAGGCGTTTTTTTTGTTTTTAGTATGCGGTTTCTAATTGTTCGGCGTAAAGTCTCCTTATGGTGTTTAGTCACACCCACATTAAGCATTCATAGGAGCTCAAAATGACTACTACAGATACTATCAAAGGCAAAATCAACGACGCTGAAGAAATGGCGCGTAAAATTTGGTTAGCAGGTCTTGGCGCTTATGGAAAAAGCGTAGATGAAGCGCAGGGTCGTTACGACAAGCTAAGTGAAGAAGCAAGTAAGATGTTCGACGAGCTTGTTTCAAAGGGCGAGTCTTTAGAAGGCGATGCACGCAGCAAGTTTAAATCGACGACTAACGAAGTTGAAAACCGTGTTGCCGACGTACGTAAAAAGTTAGGTTTAGACGATGAGCCAGCAGATCAGCGTATTGATGAGTTGTCGGCAAAAATCGATGCACTTACCGAAGCTGTTGCTAAGCTTGCAGCAAATAAGTAAATCGGCGTCGATTTGCGCTTAACACTACATTGTGGCCTTTGCCGGTTTTTGCGCGCATCAATCAGCAAAGGCACGGTAAGTGCTAACCTCTCTAAAAGATTTGCGGTATAGGCAACAGTATTGTTTTAGGCTATACCGCAACTATCTTCTTTATCTCCCGTTCTCGGAGGCATTATGAGTAATAGAAGTACTGATACAAAGCAAACCACTGTGGTTAAAGCAGAAGTACAATCGCCGTCGTCGACGCAAAAGCGTCCCGTGAAATCTCCTTCACCCTCTCCTTTAAAATCGTCTCCACTTTTCGGTTGGCTTTTTGCTGGCGCTGATATGATTACTGCCGAGCTAGATCAAGCCGCTGGAATTGTGAGTAAACAGATAGATAAAACACAGGAAGTGTTTCAACAGATGCAAACCAAAGGTGTTGAAGTTGAGGCGGATTTAAGACGAACTTTTAATCCTTTTATGTTTGTTGACGCTGCGCAAAATCTGGTTAAATCAACAACGGTATATACAATGCTTACCAGTGGTGAAAAGCATCAGCGCAAAACCGAGCAACTTGATACGCTTTCTGCGAAAGTTGACTTGTTGGTAGAACAGGTTGCTCTTTTAGCAGCTAAAGAAGCCGCAGAGCAGGCATCGAAAAAAGCCACAGCTACCGCCAAGCCAAAGACTGCCACAAGAGCAGCAAAAGCTTCATCTAGTACCGCATCAAAAGCAGCTTCGGCTAAAACAAGCTCTGAAGCATCAGCAGGTACAGAAGCTAAAAAGGCAGCGACAAAAAGACCAGCCGCTAGAAAAACAACGGCAAAGTCGACTTCTTCAACTAGCAATTACGCTAAATAACTATGTGCATGAGCCGTATACGAGGCCCGTATGTACGGTTCTGTGAGAGGGATGAGGCGGTGACGCCTCACCCTACTCGATATGCGGTTTGTGAAACAGTTGGCCATCAGGAGCAACTGAACCATAGGCGGGATATAACACTTAGGTGCAACTTCTTACTAATATCTTTAGCCAATATCACTAGCTAATATCACTAACTAAGATTGCTTTTCAATATTGCTTACTAAAAGTTAAAGGCGGCTTCTTTCTGGGCCTATCTATTTAGCACTTGGCTATCTACCACCTAGCTGTCCACCACCTGGCTATCTGCCACTTGTCTTTTTTACAGCTAGTTATTTTTTGTCCACAAATTTTGATGCTTTTTAAATCCAAAGAAATCGTGTGGCTCCCAAAAGCTTGGCACCAACTCGTCTAAAGAGTTTTGCGTAAAGTTATTCGATAGCTGAGCCATTATCTCGCCTAATCTTGCCTCACCTAAACGCATCAACTTTTTCCTATTCGCAGGGAAGTACAAGTTGCGGCTTTTATCAATGACTTCCTGTGCCCCGCTAGTAACGAATTTCTGATTACGGGTGACAACTTTACAAATGGGCTCTGCTGGCTTGGCCGGATTAAGGCCTACAACAATAGCATATTCATATTGATTCTTTTCTTGGCCTTTCTCATTGGTGGGTATAAACGTGATACCAAACCCCTGAGGAAAGTAACCCACTAAATTTGTGAAATCTTGGGCCAGGTGTTTATTTAAACTGCCTTTTTTCGCAAGTTGTTCAATAAGCAGGTAGCCTTTTGGTAAATCAAGGCGGGTATAGTCAGATTTTGTTGATAGTACGATAGAGACATAAATCTGAGGAATCTTAACTAATTCACCCAATCCTGTCTTAGATAAAAATGCGTCTTTAACAAGTTGCTGTAAAAACGATGATGCATCGCTGTGAACTTTGATAAAGCGGTCTCTCTCATCTTTAACATTACCGGTGTACTTAGGAATACCAAGTCCATCGGCTAAGTACTTCATAGTGAAGTGATAGTTTATTTTTAATAAGTCTTTTCGCTGAGATTCGTCTAAAAGCCTAAATTCATCAAGATCACCATCTGGGCCTTTCAAAATAGTGAGGGCCGCAGAGCTTTGTAATCCAATATCTTGTAAAAGCGCGGCGGAAATTAATGGAATACCCAGCTCTGTTTTCCATTTATCTTTCCAATACTGGTCGTTTCTAAAGCGGGCAATTGCCTCTCGATATTTAGATAAATAAGAGTGCGCAATCGTATCGTGAGCAAGCAACCGATCGGCCAAGCGCAAAGTGAGCACCGCTTTATAAATAGGTTTGTAACGCTGATGTACACGGGCAAAATTACCGTCTGCACCGCGGGTAAGAAGCATTAACGTGCCTAAAAACTTGGCGCTAAGCTGCTGCGTTTCTGCCCATGTTTCTCCTTCGCAAAGAGAAATGATTTTTGAGCAAACAGTCTCTAATCGCTCTAAGCGCGCTAAACGCTCTTCTTCCAGTTTTTGGGTGTTATTTTTTATCTGTTGCGTGAGCTGACCCGCGAGAACCTCTTTGTCCTTTCTGTCTTTTAATTTTAAAAGTTGGGCTTTTAAGTCAGCGGTGTGCTGCTCAAGCGTTGTGGAAAGTGAAAAGTAGTGGCGAGCGTCTTCGAAGATTGAGCCAAAACCAGACTCCTGAGGATATACCAAGGAAAGCAGATGCTTTACTTGTTGAGTGTATATATTGTCGGGGTTTTGACTTTGTGCGCTCACCGTAGTCCTTTAATTTTACATTCGCCTCTACCGTTGTGTGGGCCGTGTAGCGGTTATTGCGCAACATGCCGTAACTCAAGGGCTTCTCGTTTCTTCAATTGTGCCAGATGATACCGCAATTTCTCGCTTATTTTGGTATTTCTTTCTATTACATGGAGTTGAGGCCAAGACGCTCGTTCGCCGCTGGTAATTAACTCATCCATACTTTCTAACGTTGGGTTTGCAAGTACTTTAGAAAGATTACTAAGCTGACGTTTTGGCAATATGTTGATGTCTCCTACGTACTGCTGGTCAATTATGGATCGAACTTTGTGAATGGCAAGTTTTGCACTCTTATTGCCTACCATTTTTTCAATCATATCAATGGCAAATACGCTATTAGTTTTCGCTAGCTGCCCAATGTGGCGAGTGGTCATATCCCAAAGTGAATTTGCATCAATTCTGCGTGACGAGATAAAGGGCACTGCAAGCGGGTTTGTTTGACTAACTATACTGTGGTTCACACCATACAAACGTGCCAACCGTTTAAACGGCAAATCAGCCATTAGCGAGCCATCCGCAAACCGGCGGTTGGGTATATAGGGCACAATGTCACCAGAGGGGGTTTTCGCCTTAAGCTGTACTGGGCTAAACACAATAGGCACGGCACAAGAAGCGCGAACTGCTTGACTGATAATGGCATTTGGCGATGTTTTGGCATTTAACAAACGCGAGTGTTGATGTAAGTCGGCAGGTGACACCGTAATAGTGACGTGTCGGCCGGTCTTTTTAAATGCTTCTTCGAAGGTGGTTAAATCAAATAATTCAATGAGTGCATTTTCCAGCATAGAGCTATCGAAGAGACTGCCTTTTTTTAAACCCGCAAATGTTCGCCAGTGTTTAAACATTTCGTAAATGCGTTCTGAGTCGAGAGATTCTACTAATTCATCATGATTTCGTGTTGCAAGCATAGCGCCAATAATAGAGCCTGCACTTGCGCCAGAAATGACGGTAGGGAGTAATTTTTTTTCGTTCAGCGATTTAACCACGCCAGCGTGGAAAAAGCCGAGCCCAGCCCCGCCAGATAACATTAGGCAACTGCGGCCAAATGCATGGGCCGTCTCTTCAAAAAACGAAAGCTTTTCGTAAAAATCAACGTCGTCTTCATTCGCATTTACAATTTGCTCTAAAGTAAGCGAAACCTCGTTGATAAACTGCTCAATGAGTTTTTTTGTTCCTATTTTGCAGTAGCTCTGTAATACCGGGTTAGCAATATTACCTAAATTACCGTGAAGTCCCTCATGCAAAATCGACATTAATGCATGAACATCGCCTTTACCACGGGCTATTTGCAGACGCTGAACACGCTTTTGAATAAGTTTGTAATCATAGTATTCGCTTTCGTCTTGTGCTTTCCATTCATCTGCACCAGATAATGCATCGTGGGCTATGCAGGCAGCTTCATATTCTTCATAGCAACTTGCGTGCTCAATATCACGCTCTAGCTTTTTTAACTGTATATCGAATGCTGTCATGACAACCACCTATTAAATGCAAAGACCAGACGTTCAAGTAACAAATCTACTAACGCTCTTTTAGCAATATACAGTTTAGGTAGCAAAATTAGAATTCACTACCTAAGGTTGTATACAGAGGGCTGTAGATTTCTGTTTTGACGAAACTTTTTATCGAGATGCATTCTTTGATGCGGGTTATTTAAGAATAGCGCTGTTTGAGAAGGAATATTTAACATAGAAAACTTGTTTTCTATCAACAATTACCTTTAATTGCGTTTTTTACATTGACCAAATCATAAGCACTCAGTAGCCTGATGAGTAGAATAATAAATAGGAACATTTGTTCGCTGTATGGACTGGAATTTTCAAACCTTAAGTCTACTATCTATACCCCTGATTAGCGCGGTAGTTGGATGGGTGACGAACTATTTAGCCGTGAAGATGATGTTTTATCCCATTGAATTTGTTGGGATAAAGCCCTTTTTAGGTTGGCAGGGGCTGATTCCCGCAAAGCGTCGACAAATGGCTGAAATTGAAGTTGAACTGGTTCTTGGCAAATTACTCAGTGTTGAAGAGTTGGCTCAACGGTTAGATCCCGACGAGCTTACCAAAGCCATAGAGCGTCGACTGAGTCAGGTTATTCGCAAAGTAGTGAATAACGTTATGGCCGAATCTGCTCCGCAAATGTGGGCCGCATTGCCGGTTCAAGGGAAAGATTTAGTTTACCAACGTATCGAAAACGATATTCCTAATGTCGTTCACAAAATGGTTGATGACTTTCAACACAATGTCTCCGAAATTCTCGATATAAAAGAGCTAGTTGTAGAGCAACTGGTTAACTCTCCAGAACTTATCAACGAAATTTTTCTCACCGCTGGCAGCAAAGAGTTTCCCTTTATCGTGCGTTCAGGGCTGTACTTTGGCTTTTTATTCGGTTTACCCACCATGTTGTTATGGCACTTTTACCAAGCCTGGTGGATATTGCCACTAGGTGGTTTGCTTGTTGGATATGCCACCAATTGGATTGCAATCAAAATCATATTTGAACCAAAGCGTCCGCGAAAGATAGGGCCTTTCACCATTCAGGGAATGTTTTTAAAGCGTCAGAAAGAAGTGTCTGAGGTTTATTCTTCTATTATTGAAGACAAGCTTATCACGCCTAAAAATATCACCAACGTCATTCTTCATGGTTCAGGTTCGGCGCAGCTACTTGAGCTTATTGAACTTCACGTTAACGATGCAATTGAGCGCTACGTGGCTATTGCCCAACCTTATTTTGCACTTGGTGTGGGCTCAGAAAATTATCACAAGATGAAGGCGCTGGCGGTACAGCAAATTTTTGATAACTCAGAAAAGTATCTACTTTATGCCTATGATTATGCCAACGGGGCTATGCAAATAGGTCAGGATTTAAGCTTAAGAATGCAAGCACTCAGTGCTGAAGAATTTGAGGGGGTGCTGCGACCCGCCTATCAGCAAGACGAATGGAAGCTTATTGTCACCGGTGCACTGCTAGGAATGGCTGCGGGGTTTATGCAGCTCTATTTAGTGTTTTTATGAGACAAACATTGGCGTAGTTAAAAATGAAAACAGCACAGCGTATTTTGCTCACTGCGTTAGCGATGTTTAATGAGCATGGCGAAAACTCGGTAACGAGTGTCGACATTGCCATTGAGCTCGACATTAGCCCAGGCAACCTCTATTACCATTTTAAAGGGAAAGAGAGCATTGTAATAGCGCTGATGAAAATGCATGAGAAGCAAATGCAAACTCTGTTGACGAGGGAAAAGCTTGATACGCTAAATGCAGAAGAAATCATGTATTACCTGTATCTCCTCGTCGATAGCATTCATGTTTTTCGCTTTCTTTATAAAAGCCCAGCAGATTTGGCCGAAAAATACCCATCTATCGTAAAACGTCGACAGCACATTTTGGCTAACCTCAAGCGCCAAATTAGCTTCTTATTTACCTCGTTAAGCGAGAGAAAGGTTCTTGTTGCTACTGAAGCTGATAGGGTGTTGCTGGTTGAACTTATCTTGCTGATCATTACACAGTCTTGCCAGTTCGATGAATTAAACAGTCATATGGACGACGAGGTTCAGCGC
The DNA here is from genome assembly GCF_002831605.1 of Alteromonas sp. MB-3u-76. NCBI lineage: Bacteria > Pseudomonadati > Pseudomonadota > Gammaproteobacteria > Alteromonadales > Alteromonadaceae > Alteromonas > Alteromonas sp. MB-3u-76. Next base: position 1,590,245 of record NZ_CP025115.1, read on the forward strand.
TTTCACGCGCTATCGCTTATGATGGTGAGTATTCTTCCTCGACTAGCATTGAATGAAAAAGAAAAAGCGCATTTGTTGAATACACTGCACTCTCACGACTTTGCGAGTGATATAAAAAGTGAATCGCCACTTGATAGCTACAGCGGGAGTAAATAATGTCAAAAACGCTCAGTTTCTTAGATAAATCATTTTGGATTACTGAATCTGATGAAAATCCAAAACACGTAGCCTGCTTACAGCTATTGGCCTTGCCGGAAGGGGCTGACAAAAAAAGTTACGTGCCAAACTTATTCAAAGAAATTAAGAGTTATACCCGCGCTACTTCGCCTTTCAGCTGCACGGTAAAAACCTTTCTTGGCTACCCTATAGGCTTCAAGCCAGTGAAAACCTTGAACATGGATTATCATGTGCAAATTCATCGGGTCGCGAATGTGCAAAACAGAGAGGCTCTCGATGCGTTTGTTGCTCGCCTCCACGCCTCGCGCTTAGACCCGGATAAACCCCTATGGCAGTATCATTTTATTTTTGATGAAACCAGCGACACCTTCGCCATTTATGCCAGAGTACACCACATGTACGGCGACGGAACGACATTGGTGCGATGGTTTCAGTCTGGGTATGTATCGCATTCTAGCGAGGGTAAGTTTATCCCTATTTGGGCGGTAAAACGGCTTCGAAATAAAAAGCGAGACCCAGTGAGTCTTGTGAAGCGATTGGTTGGCGTAGGTTATGCGCTAAAAACCGTATTCGACTTGTTTGTTATCTTTTTGCGCATTTTCATGAAAATACTCAGGGTTAACCCACATTACATGCCGGTTCCCTTCACGGGTACAAAAACCATGTTAACTGGGCAGGTAAAAGCGGGTAGGGCAGTAGCCACAGTAGACTTAGACTTTAAACGGGTAAAGTCACTGGCTAGACGCACTCGCTCTACGGCGAATGAGGTATTATTGTGTGCATTTGATATTGGTGTGCACAAACTGCTTAAAGACCACGGGCAGGTTTTTAAGAAAGCATTGTTCACAAATATGCCGATTAATTTAAGAAAGCCGGGTGAAAAAACCACAGGAAACAAAATTGCCATTGTGCCGGTTAAGCTCGCCCACGGTGAAAACGATCCTTATCTTCGACTACGTCAAATAGTAGTGAATCATCGTATAGTAAAGCACGCAGCCCAGCATGCACGACCTTCTGCGTTTAGTAGTTACACCATTGCAATACAATCTCTTGCGTTAGTATTCGAATGGTTGAGGTTATCCAATGTGGTTAAACCCATTGCTAACATACTAATCTCAAATGTTCCTGGCCCTAAAGACACTCGATATTTGAAAGATGCAAAGCTTTTGGCCTGTTATCCTATATCCACAATGACACCAGGTGGCGGAGTAAACATCACTTTTATGACCTACGCAGATACTGCCAATGTTGGGTTGGTGTGTTGCAACAAGAATATAGAATCGCTGCAGCCACTTGCGCTATATGTGAAAGAGGCTTTTGATATGCTGGAGGCCAGCGTAGATAACCCCAGGCTAAATATTGACGACATTGGTGAGCATATCGATACTGTGCCCCTGTCTATTGTAAGCGACCATTAGTACTGATTTATCTGAATTAAAGAAGTGTTGAATGTAGAAGATGCGCTTTAATCTTGGGGCGAGTTTTCATTCTTTGTGAGGTAAAAGCGTAAGCGGTCGTCTTCTACTCTTACGCTTTTACCCACTTGGGCAAAAAGAGCTTCGCGCCAGTGAGATTTACGCATTGTGTGAGTCAAATTTGTGCCTTTTAGCTCTTCTTGAATAGCTTGGTTTATTTTGGGTTTATGGTAGTCCAGCACAGCTTGCTTTGAATCTGAGAGATAAAGCTTAAGATACTCAGTAGCCAAATCGGATGTGCCTACAGTAAATAGCGACATAGCAGAGCGTAATGACGACGTGACCAAGCTATTAATGCCCTGCGGGAAAAACGTGTTTAACACATATCGAGAGTCTTTCAGCAGTGCATAATCGTCGTTAATCAATGTAATGGTGTCTACGCATACATGAGTTAACAACACCGTTTTAGATATTTCATCATAGTCGGGCTTAGCGCTCACCACCACGACAAGGTGAGCACGATACAAGGTAGTGTTTGCGACATCGATATTAATAGTGGCAAGACACTGAAGTGCTATTCGGTTTGCTTCATTGTTAAAGCTGATTTCTCCTTCATGAATATTGACAGTCCCTGTACCGATGGGAATGTTTAGCGAAAAGCGGTGGGGAAAGAAATCAGATATCAATTCGTGCAGTTCGTCTTTAGTAAAATCGTCGTAGCGCAATTTTCCAAGCCTCACGAGCACTCTGGCAATCAAAAGCTTACAGCTATCCTTAATTGACAATGAGGCTGATTGACTTTCTAAAGATGACGGTGAAAGTGGCATAACAAAGACGTGGCTCTCAGGCAAAAGGTAGATAACACATCAAGACTATTACGTTTTGTGAAAGTTACAACATAAAACTTTCCCGAATGATAACTAATTTGCTAATCTGGTCTTACCACAACGTTTTGTTAACAATTAAACAAGTGCGAAAAAATAAACGCGTTAATCGCCTTATGAATTTTCGTTTTTGGAGCAGTGAATATGAGTGAAATGCAAGGCAAATATGACTACATCATTGTAGGTGGCGGCTCTGCGGGGGCTGTGTTAGCCACGCGGCTGTCTGAAAATCCTGCGCTTGATATTTTACTCATTGAAGCGGGCACGAAAGACACCAATCCTATGATCCACGTACCCTTTGGCATCTCCTTGCTAAGTCGCTTTGAGGGTATAGGCTGGGGCTATCATACCGCGCCTCAAAAAGAGATGTACGACCGCGAACTATTTTGGCCACGAGGAAAAACTCTGGGTGGCAGTAGCTCTGTTAATGCCATGTGTTACATACGCGGTCAGGCCGAAGATTACGACCGATGGGCCACCCAAGAAGGTGCTGCAGGATGGTCTTTTAATGACGTCCTGCCTTATTTTAAGCGTTCGGAAAACTTCGAAGGCGGTGCTGATGAATATCACGGTACAGGTGGGCCTTTAAACGTGAGTAAGTTACGTCACACCGATGTACTGTCAGATGCCTTTGTTAACTCGGCGTCGTTTGGTGGCTACAGGCAGTTAGACGACTTCAACCGAGACGATAGAGAAGGTTTGGGTTATTACCACGTCACCCAAATTAATGGCCAGCGATGTTCCACGGCTAAGGGGTATTTGTCGCAGGCAAAACACCGCAATAACCTCACTGTTCTTACCAAGGTGGCTGCTGAAAAAGTGATATTGAAAGACAAGCGTGCCATAGGCGTACAGGTAAGAGAAAAAGGCACAGTTGCAAGGTATTACGCCAAAAGCGAAGTAATTTTAAGCGGAGGCGCAATTAACTCACCGCAGCTACTAATGCTCTCGGGTATTGGCCCTAGAGTTGAACTGGAAGAGAAAGGAATTTATGTTCATCAGGATTTACCTGGTGTGGGTCAAAACTTACAAGACCACTTAGATGCTATTGTGCAATTTACCTGTGAAGCTCGTGAAGGTTACGCTGTGGCCGCGGGAGCCCTGCCAAAATATGTGAAAGCAACAGCAGAATACGCGCTGAAAAGAGACGGTATATTCTCATCTAACATTGCGGAGGCCGGCGGATTTTTACGCTCGTCTCAAGCAGAGGAATACCCAGACATACAGCTCCACTTCCTACCCGCTATTTTAAATGACCACGGCAGACAAGTGGCGTTTGGCTATGGCTATGGTCTTCACGTTTGTTGTTTGTACCCTAAAAGTCGAGGCACTATTTCGCTACAAAGCAATCACCCAGCAGACCACGCACTCATAGATCCTAACTACCTCAGTGCACCTGAAGATCAGCAGGTAATGATTGACGGCGTGAGAATAGCCAGAAAACTTTTAGCTGCGCCAGACTTTGAGAAGTTTAAAGGCAAAGAGCTCTATCCTGGTGAGGAGGCGCAAAGTGACGAAGACATTCTCGAGTTTCTGAGAGAGCGCGCCGAAACCATCTATCACCCTATCGGCACGTGTAAAATGGGAAGCGATGACGACGCCATGGCGGTGGTCGATTCTCAATTAAAAGTACGAGGTATAGAAGGGCTGAGGGTTGTGGATGCCTCGGTAATGCCTAGCTTAATAGGTGGCAATACAAACGCGCCTACGGTAATGATTGCAGAGCGCGCGGCCGATTTTATCAAAGCGGCGCACGAAGGGCAGCCGGTGCCTATTTCTGCTGCATAAACAGGTCTGCCGCGCAGTCACACATTTCTTGAATGTGGCTGCTGTCGGCATAAATACCGTCTATCAACAGCCGCGCTATTCCGTGCAGCGTACCCCACGTAACTTGCGCTAATCTGAGTGCGTCCTGGTTGTTGGGCAATAAGCCCTTTTCTTGCCAAAACTTGGTCATAGTGACCTGAAATTGAAAACAGGGAAACGCGACGTCTTTTAAGTCGCTGGTGGCCGCATTATTTTGCCAAATAGTGCGCCCGAACATCAGCTCATACATCTCAGGATTATCAGCGGCATAACCGACGTATTCGCGAACGAATTCTCTAAAGCGCTCTTTTGGTGATTTCTCGTCTTGTTCAAAAATGCGCTTTGCGGCGGAATGCCAGTCGCTAAATCCCTTCGCAGCTATTGCGCTTAATAAAGCGCTTTTATCTTTAAAATGGTGATACGGGGCAGTGCGAGATACGCCCGCATCTTCCGCAAGCTTGCGCAAAGACAAACTGTCTACACCATAGTCTGCTAGGCGCTTTGCTGCCGCATGCAATAAGGCTGTTCGAAGATCGCCATGATGATAGGTTTGCGCCACACTCGTCATATTAAATTTTTTAATTCCGTGCTTTTAATTTTCAGGTTATTAGGTCGTAGTGACCTTGAATACAGTTTTATCTTGACAGTGTCAACATAGCCTTTTATCTTGACGCTGTCTAGTTTGCAAAAATGTTAATAGGATTTTCACCATGGAGACACCGCAAACCATGAATTACTCTACACTAGAAATAAAATACGAAGGGTTTGTCGCACACATTGTGCTTAATCGACCCGAGGCGATGAACAGCATGAACCCTGCGTTTTGGACAGAGCTTCCCGCTGCGGTTCGAGCAATTGATGATGAAGCAAAAGCACGAGTCATTATTATATCTTCAACGGGCAAACACTTTTCTGCCGGTATGGACCTTGCGGTATTTCTTAACATGAAAGAAGACTTCAAAGGCGATCCATCGCGCCGAGCTGAGCGAATGAGAAGAACGGTAAAAATGTTGCAAGATAGCTTTACCGCTATTGAAGAGGTACGTATGCCCGTTATCGGCGCTGTGCAAGGTGGAGCAATTGGTGGCGCAGTAGATTTACTAAGTGCCTGTGACATGCGCTATTGCACTCAAGATGCTTTTTTCTCAATTAAAGAAACCCAGATTGGTATGACTGCCGATGTGGGCACCTTACAGCGCCTGCCTAAGTTGATACCGATTGGTATGGTGAAAGAGCTTGCCTACACAGGGCGTAATTTTGCGGCTCAAGAAGCTCAGCAGCTTGGTTTTATCAATGAAATATTCGATGACCACGAGCAAATGCTTAGCGCGGTAACCAAAGTTGCGCAACAAATTGCCGCTAACTCTCCGCTTGCTGTGTCTGGCACAAAAACTATGATCAACTATGCCACAGAGCATACGGTGTCGGAGAGTTTAGATTATATGGCCACCTGGCAAGCGGGCATGTTTCATATGGAAGATGTGTTCACTGCCATGGAAGCTCAAAAAAAACAGCAGCAACCAGAATTTCCGCCGCTACACAGCGCTGTTAAAAAACTAGCTCAGTAAAAACTAGCCCAGTAAAAACGAGCGCAATAAAACAAATGAAATTGTAGCGTCGACAGGCACAAATAATTATTAGTTCACATATGTCATGTAATAAATGGCATAAGACAAAACTTTAGGAATGAGCAATGAATCAGACCGTTACCGATCACACTGTGTATCCTCATCTATTTCGTCCTCTCGATTTAGGATTCACCCAATTAAAGAACCGCGTGATTATGGGCTCAATGCATACTGGCCTAGAAGAGCTGCCCGATGGGCACAAGCGTATGGCTGCATTTTACAGCGAGCGCGCCCGTGGTGGAGTAGGGCTTATTGTTACTGGCGGTATTGGCCCAAATGAAGAGGGCTCAACACACCCGTCTACGGTTCGCCTTGATACCGATGAGGCAGTAAAAAATCACAAGGAAGTGACAGATGCTGTTCATATAGCAGGTGGTAAAATTTGTATGCAAATATTGCATACTGGCCGCTACGCCTATGGCCCCAAATTAGTAGCACCCTCGGCGGTGCAGGCGCCTATTAATCCCTACAAGCCGAAAGCGCTTGAGCCTGACGAAATAGAAAAACAAATAAACGATTTTATCACTACAGCAACTCAAGCTCAGCGCGCTGGCTACGATGGTGTTGAGATAATGGGCTCTGAAGGATATTTTTTAAACCAGTTTATTGCTCGTAGAACAAATCACCGCGACGATGAATGGGGCGGAGAGTATGAAAATCGTATTCGCTTGCCAATTGAAGTAGTTCGCCGCGTGCGAGAAGCCGTAGGCGAAAACTTTATTATTATTTATCGTCTTTCGATGTTGGATTTAGTTGAAGGCGGCTCTACTTACGACGAAGTTGTTAAGCTCGGCAAAGAAATAGAAAAAGCCGGTGCCACCATAATTAACACAGGAATAGGTTGGCATGAAGCGCGAATACCGACTATCGCCACTAAGGTTCCTCGAGCTGCCTTTACGTGGGTTTCCGCCAAGTTTCGCGCGGCGTTATCTATCCCAATTATCACTTCAAACCGCATTAACACTCCCGAAGTGGCTGAAAGCGTGTTAGCTCGCGGTGATGCAGATATGGTGTCGATGGCTCGTCCATTCTTGGCCGATCCTGATTTTGTACGCAAAGCTCAGCAAAATAAAGCTGATGAAATTAATACTTGTATTGGTTGTAACCAAGCCTGCTTAGACCATGTGTTTAGTGGCAAGATGACAAGTTGCTTAGTTAACCCTAGGGCATGTCACGAACTTGAATTGAACATCAAGCCTGCAGAAAAGAAAAAGCGTGTTGCTGTGGTAGGCGCTGGTCCTGCTGGACTAGCTGCTGCGGTAACGTCGGCTCAGCGCGGCCACGACGTGGTTATTTACGACTCAGCCAGTGAAATTGGCGGTCAGTTTAATATTGCAAAACAAATTCCTGGAAAAGAAGAGTTTTATGAGACATTGCGTTACTTCGCTCGTCAAATAGAACTGCACGATAATATTACCTTAACACTCAATACCCGCGTAGATGCCTCGGTTCTAAACGATGAAGGTTTTGACGAGGTGTTAGTAGCAACGGGTATAAAGCCTAGAATGCCTGATATCCCGGGTATTGATAACAAAAAAGTACTTTCTTACATCGACGTGTTAAAAGATAAAAAACCGGTAGGGAATAAAGTTGCTATTATCGGCGCGGGTGGCATTGGCTTCGATACTGCTGAGTACCTCTCACACGGAAAAGAAACACCGAGTCTGGATATTCCTGCATTTATGAAAGAGTGGGGCATTGATATGACCATGACCGCTCGTGCCGGTATTGAAGGTATGAAACCACAGCCAGAACCATCGCCGAGAGAGATATTTTTGTTGCAGCGCAAATCTTCGAAAGTGGGGCGTGGTCTAGGCAAAACTACCGGCTGGGCACATCGTGTGGGACTGCTGGCAAAAGGGGTAACTATGATACCTGGCGTTACCTACGATAAAATTGATGACGAAGGGCTTCATATTACGGTAGATGGCAATCAGCAAGTGCTGCCAGTAGACAATATCATTATATGCGCGGGTCAAGAGCCTTTGCGAGATATCGTAGAGGGACTCTCTATGCCATATCACTTGGTAGGTGGAGCAGACGAAGCCCTAGAGCTAGACGCAAAACGCGCAATCGATCAGGGAACGCGAATTTGTGCTGAAGTGTAGCTTTTGAAGCGTACACAAAAGGAGCCGAAAGGCTCCTTTTGTAATTGAGGTGTTAATAGGCAAAAGGCATCCAATCTTTCCAAACCGCATCTAGCCCTTGCGCGGCTATCGATTTAATCACCTCATTCACCGGTCTGTTATCATCAATATCAAATTGACTCAGTGCTTCGGAGGGCTCACTGTAGCCACCGGGCTGCGTTTGCGAAGCCGCCGACATACTGGTGACGCCCAAAGACAATGCTCCGTCTCTAAACCGCGCAGACTCCCGTGTTGAGAGTGACAGCTCAGCCTGTGGATTAAACAAACGATGTGCACAGATTAGTTGCAGTAGCTGCCGTTCGTCAGGAATTGCGTAGTGCTGTTGACCTGCGCCTCCCTCACAGCGTCTAAGGCGAGGAAATGAAATAGAGACACGACTACGCCAATAGGTCTGCTGTAAAAGCTGGCCGTGAAGGGCGGTCATTACGCTGTCAACTCGCCAGTCGCCAAGACCAAGTAAAGCGCCTATACCTATTTTATCTATTCCCGCGCGGCCAATGCGCTCGGTGGTTTCTAACCGCCACAAGAAATCTTGTTTTTTTCCTTGCTGATGATATTTGGCATAGTGCTGAGGTGAATAAGTTTCCTGATACACCAGTACGCTGTCTAAACCGAGGTCCTTGAGCTTGCGGTAGTCATTTTCTTTAAGCGGCTGCACTTCCATCATGAGGTAGCTAATTTGGTGACGTATAGCGCGAAGAATGTCTTCAAAATAGCGAATACCTACCTTTGTTTCGTGCTCTCCGGTAACTAACAAAACATGGTCGAACCCCATAGCTTTTATAGCATTTATTTCGTTTTGTGTTTCTTCAACGGTGAGCGTGGTGCGCTTAATTTTATTACTCATGGTGAAACCACAGTAAGTGCATTCATTAGCACACAGATTAGATAAATACAGCGGCACAAATAAGTTCATGGTGTTACCGAAACGATGACGTGTAAGCTGCTGCGATTGGGCCGCCATTTCCTCTAAGTATTGGGTTGCTGCAGGAGATACTAGCGCCATAAAGTCATCAATAGTTTTACTCTCTGCGGCCAACGCTACTTCTACATCTGCAGCGGTTTTACTATTGATTGACAGTGCAATGTGCGACAGGTCTTGCTGTAATAACTGCTCAGTAACACGCATTTAGCTCTCCAAAAATGATGTTAGAGGGCTGGTTGCAGCGCCAATATAGTGCGATTTACCCAGACCCGCTTCAAAAGCTTTTCGTCCGGTTTTTACTGCACAGGCAAAGGCCTCTGCCATCGCGACTGGGTTGCGGGCAGTGGCGATAGCCGTATTCACAAGTACCGCATCGACGCCAAGTTCCATTGCCGCCATGGCGTCACTTGGTCTACCGATACCGGCATCCACGATAACTGGCACGTTTGCTTGCTCAACAATAATGCGAATAAAGGGCTTAGTTTGTAATCCTTTATTGCTGCCTATTGGCGCACCTAGAGGCATAACCGCAGCACAACCGGCCTCTTCTAACCGTTTACATAATACTGGGTCTGCACCGCAGTAAGGTAAAACGTAAAAGCCTTTTTTTACCAAGATTTCAGCAGCTTTTAGGGTTTCAATAGGATCGGGAAGCAGGTAACGCTGGTCGGGGTGGATCTCCAACTTTATCCACTGCGAGCCGGTGGCTTCAAAGGCAAGCTCTGCGGCAAATACGGCTTCTTCTGCAGTTTTGGCTCCTGATGTATTGGGAAGTAGTGTCACACCCAACTTTTTTAAGTGAGTTAGCGTGTCGTCACTTTGAGTAGCTGTTATAACCCGTTTCATGGCAAGAGTAACTAAGTCACTGCCGGCAGCATGAATGGCATCGCGCATTGTGGTAGCGCTATTAAACTTGCCGGTGCCTGTTAACAAGCGGGATGAAAAATGATGATTTGCAAGTCTCAACATGGTTAGCCTCCTGCTACTAATGTAAATATATCAATTTGATCACCGTCTTTTAGGTGGGTGTTTGACCACTGACATCGGCTTACTATGGATTGATTGTAGGCAATGGCAGTTCCCTCTTGGCGTAATGCATCACGCATTACCAGCTCTAATAGTGTAATAGGGCTTAAATACGTCTTGTTCTCGCCGTTCACAACAAGCTCTATTCTTAGCCTGCTATTTTCTTTGCTGATATGAGAGTCGCTGGTGTGATTCATTGGCATACCTCACAATTGGGTAACGGGGGTAAGTGGAATGAATTAGTGGTGCCATTGATGGCATTACCGACGATATATTCTCCCCACTGTATTTTGGTTAAATGCCTTTTTGCTAAAAAAAGTAAAGCTTGCGTTGCCTGATGACAGGCGGCCATACCAACAACGGGCCCCAAAATACCGTGGCTTGAGCAGCTCTCATCTACTTTTATTTGCGATACAAGACAGTGATAGCACCCGCAAGATGTCTCGCTATTACCGCATGGCAAATTTACAGACTGCCATGAAAGGCCGCTTGCGGCGGTGATAAATAATGGTATTTGAGCCTTCACACACGCTCGATTGATTTCCATTCTGGTACTTATGCTATCTGTACAGTCGATAACACAGGTTGCTGCAGAGACAATGTCGGGTAGGTTAGTTTCATCAGCAAATTGACTTTTAATCGCAAGGTTGACTGCGGGGTTTACTTTGTTTAGCTCGCAATGCAATGCCCATGTTTTTAAATCACCTAAATATGTTTCATTAAAAGACGCTTGGCGGTGTAGGTTACTTATATCCACCACATCACCATCGACCAAAGTAAGGCTGCCTGCGCCAGCGCCTACACCAGCACCTACTAAAAAGCGAGCGACTAAACTGCCGAGTCCCCCAAGACCAATAACTACAGCATGAGCGTTGAAAAGGTTTTGCTGCCCATGCTCATCAATTTCTTCTAGCAAAAGCTGTCGACTGTAACGTCGAATATCATCCTTATTAAGCATAACCAGCCTCTGTATTGAGTGCACTGTAAGCGTGAATTGGGTTGGTTGCTTTAGTAATAGCGCTCACCACCGCAATATGGGTTACCCCTGTATTCGCTGCAGCCTTACACCGTGATATATCAATGCCGCCAATAGCAACGGTGGGGGTGTCTGCGCACAATTGAACATATTGTTTCAACCGCGCTAACCCTTGAGGTTTTGAAGGCATCGTTTTGGTTTGAGTGGCAAAAATATGACCTAGCGCAATATAAGAAGGAGACAGGGCTTTTACTCTTTGAAGTTCGGCATAGCCATGGGTCGACACTCCTAATCGCAATCCTGCGTGACGAATTGCTTTAATATCCGCATCAAACAGGTCTTCTTGCCCCAAGTGCACGCCAAACGCACCGTGCTCAATAGCGAGTTCCCAGTGATCATTGATAAAAAGCTGACAAGACGTGCCCCTGGTTAAGGCTACGGCTTTTTTTATTTCTTCAGATATCCATGCTTGCCCTGAATCTTTTTTATCTGACTTTATTCGCAGCTGAATAATATTCACGCCAGTAGGCAACAGCCTTTCTATCCAGTCAGCGCTATCCACAACAGGGTAAATCCCTCTTTTAAGTGCAATGGGCACAAATGGCTCAAATGGAGAACTATGCTGATGACTTATTTCTCTCTCACCGTTCGCAGAGGTTTTAAACACACTATTTTTAAAGCACACCGCAGGGAATATGTCGGGGTTTGTAGGGAAGCCTACCGCTTTAGGATGGTGAAACTTATCCCGTTGTGATGTCGATACGTTTCGTACCTTTCTCACATAAGCATTGGCGAGGGTAAGCGCATCATTAACACAATAGTCCTTGGCATAAAAACCAGCAATGGCAGAGGCCAACAGGCAGCCTGTACCTCTAAGCTCTCCTGCATCGCACCGTGGCTGTGAAAACGAAACGTCTTCGGTCTGGGTAAAATACATATCTGTGGCATCACATTGCCAATCGGCATGACCCGCTTTTACAAAGACGCCTTTTAGTAAAGTTGCTTTTTCGGCCCCAGGGTGTTCTGCAAGGTTGGAAGTTGCAAGCAAGGTTTTGGCGGCTTTTTTAGCATCATGGTGAGAACTTATGGTGCTTTGGTTACGAAAATACTCGCTGAGTGCTGCAAGCTCGCTAACGTTAGGCGTTACAATATCTGCCACATTGAGAAGTTGCACTATGGCTTCTTTGCTGAGCCTGCTGATGGTGCTCCCGGATGAAGTTTGCAACACTGGGTCCCAGATTATAAAGGGGCGAGGCCCAGCCAATAACTCAATGCGGGCGCAAAGTGAAAATGCTTGTTCGTCGTTGGCAACAGCGCCTATTTTTATGCAGTGGGGCAACCCCTCACTTGCTAAAGCTTGCCATTGCTCGTTAATCACAGAGGGCGCCATAGGCGTTTGCGCCAGCATCTTGCTGTTCGATTGTGCGGTTACCTGAGTGACTATTACACAGCCGCGCACGCCCAAGTCACAGAGCGTAGCGAGGTCGCGGGTTACACCCGCACCTCCGCTAGAGTCTGTGCCGCCTACACACCATACAGTCGGTGCGTATAATGGCGAGTTTGATGTCGAGTTAAATAAGGTCGATTCAGTCATTTAAAGGCCTACGGATTTGTCGGCACCGTGGTAAAGCTCTGCACCACTTTCGTTAAATGCTTTAGCCATATCTTTCATGCCTTCTTTTTGCGCTTCAAGTGTTTCCTTTTTGGCGACCTCTCGCACTTCCTGTGATATTTTCATGCTGCAAAATTTAGGGCCACACATAGAGCAAAAATGCGCTACCTTGCCAGATGCCTGTGGTAACGTTTCATCGTGATAGGCTCTGGCAGTGTGCGGATCGAGGGCAAGATTAAATTGATCTTCCCATCTGAATTCGAAGCGCGCTTTCGACATGGCATTGTCTCGAATTTGAGCACCAGGATGACCTTTCGCTAAATCTGCAGCGTGAGCGGCAATTTTATAGGTGATAAGCCCCTGCTTTACGTCTTCTTTATTGGGCAGCCCTAGGTGTTCTTTGGGGGTGACATAGCAGAGCATGGCACAGCCATACCAGCCAATCATTGCAGCACCTATGCCAGAGGTAATGTGGTCGTAACCTGGCGCTATGTCGGTAGTAAGCGGGCCTAGCGTATAAAAGGGGGCTTCATGGCAATGCGTGAGCTGCTCTTCCATATTGGCTTTAATCATGTGCATTGGCACGTGCCCTGGGCCTTCTATCATTACCTGTACGTCGTATTCCCACGCAATTTTTGTCAACTCGCCTAGGGTGTGCAGCTCGGCAAATTGCGCCTCATCATTGGCATCGGCAACACTCCCAGGCCTAAGGCCATCGCCAAGAGAAAGCGACACATCGTATTGGGCGCAAATCTCGCAGATCTCCTGAAAGTGTTCATATAAAAAGCTTTCTTGATGGTGACTTAAACACCATTTAGCCATAATAGAGCCGCCGCGAGACACAATGCCGGTAACTCGTTTTGCCGTCATCGGCACATATTCAAGCAGTACGCCGGCGTGAATAGTGAAGTAGTCTACGCCTTGCTCAGCCTGCTCAATAAGCGTGTCTTTAAATACCTCCCAAGTAAGTGCTTCTGCTACACCATTTACCTTCTCCAAAGCCTGATAAATTGGTACCGTGCCGAGAGGAACCGGACTGTTGCGAAGCAACCATTCTCTCGTTTCGTGAATGTTTCTACCTGTTGATAAATCCATAATGGTATCTGCGCCCCATCGGGTAGACCAAACCAACTTTTCGACCTCTTCTTCAATAGACGAAGTCACCGCAGAATTGCCGATGTTGGCGTTTATTTTAACTAAAAAATTGCGGCCAATAATCATGGGCTCCAGCTCTGGGTGATTAATATTGCACGGTATAATTGCCCGTCCAGCCGCCACTTCCTGGCGCACAAATTCCGGTGTTATTACTTCGGGTAGGCTTGCTCCAAAGCTTTCGCCTTGGTGTTGTTGGGTTAAATCGACATGCTGAATGGACGAGCGGCCCATATTTTCTCGAATGGCTATGTATTCCATTTCTGGGGTAATGATCCCTTGCCGAGCGTAGTGAAGTTGGGTCACGTTTTTTTGTGACTTAGCCCGCCGCGGTTTTCTGCTGCGCAAAAACCTAAAGTCTTCAGCAAACACATCTGCCTCTCGCTCCTTCGCAAAAGAAGAGGTAACACCATCTAACTCTTCAGTATCGTTGCGCTGCTGTATCCATGGCGAACGCATTGGAGATAGCCCTCTTTGCACATCAATTGTTTCCAACGGATCACCGTAAGGTCCTGAAGTGTCATAAACTGGAATAGGAGGGTTTGGTTCATGCAGCGGGTTTTGCTCTGTACCGCCAATTAAACTGTCGTGCTGATGAATAAGGCGCATAGCAACTTTGATATCGTTGCTGGTTCCTAGTTCGTAATGACGAGTAGAGTTTGGGTAAGCCTCACCGGCTAATTGATTGATAAAGTGTTGCGCTTGTTGGCGCTGTTCGCGTCGTGTCGACATAGCATTTAGGCCCTTTTGAGTTGGCGTTAGGTAAAATGCTTGTCAGGAGTGAAAAGAAAAATGAAGTGCAGAGCATGATGCAAAACACGCGTGCCGATTAAGTTTAAAACTAAATGCGATTGACAGGGTAAGACATCAAACCCGTATCAATTTTATTGTGAACATTCTTTCATTAAAGTCTGTTCAAACGCAAAAAAAGTGTTAAAGCACGATACAACATTTATTCTTGTTCCCTTCGCAGGTATTAGCCTGATCAGGTTCTACGGATCCCGCTTTCGCAGTCTCAGCTTACTGGATAACCAGTGAAGCACTCCGACAAGTAACTTGCCGAATACTATATATTCATCGTGTACCGAATTACAACCTTTGTCTTTTTTTAACTGCTGGCATGGCTAAAAAAGACATTTTTTATGTTTTTACAGAGTTGCTGCATTACACTGAATCTCGTCAATTTTTCAGCGCGAATGTCAAAAAAAGGCGTGGTATGGATACTTTTATCGCAACATTACCCATCATAGTGCTAGTTTGGAGCATGACAAAAGAGCGACCATGGCCAGCTCATATAGCATTGCCATTAACGGCATTATTCATTGGCTTTCTGCAGCTATTCTACTTTCAGGGTAGAGCACCAGAATTAGCAGCAAACACAATTGCAGGTTTACTTTCAGTGTTAACACCACTGTCGATAGTAGCGGGCGCCATCCTGCTAAACAGTATACTTGTTCGTTCAGGCTCGCAGGAAAAGCTAAGACACTACTTAGAAAGTGTCAGTAGCAATAAAGTGGCGCAACTTATGATTATTGGTTGGGCATTTACTTTTATGCTTGAGGGAGCGTCTGGTTTTGGCACGCCGGCGGCCATTGCTGCGCCTATTTTGGTAGGATTGGGTTTTCCCGCTCTGCGTGTTGCACTTCTCACGCTCGTTATGAATACCATTCCAGTCTCGTTTGGTGCTGTTGGCACGCCCACTTGGTTCGGCTTTGAGGCGCTCAACTTAAGTGAGGAAACATTATTAGAAGTATCCTCTCTCACTGCTTTCATTCATTTTGTCGCAGGTTTTTTTATTCCCTTACTGGCGCTTAAATTCGTAGTGGGGTGGCGCGATATTCGGGCTAATGCAGTATTTATTTTTATCAGTGTTTTAAGTTGTACTGTGCCTTACCTTTTGTTGGCTCAAGTAAACTATGAATTCCCTGCCTTAATTGGCGGTGCAATTGGACTTTCCCTGTCGATTGCCTTTGCAAAATTTGGAGTGGGGCTTAAACGTGTAAATCATACCAGTACGAATCTGAAAAAAGAGAGCTCATTGGAAAATATTGTAGTGGGTCTATCTCCATTTATTATCATGATCGTTATTCTCGTAATAACGCGTGTGCAGCAGCTAGGGGTAAAACCGCTTTTAAATAACACCGAAGTTTGGTTTCAGCTCTTTGACATTGAAGTAAGTAAAGCCCTCATTGTTAGCTGGAATGACATTCTTGGTACTACTATCAGCTGGTCTTATAAAACCCTGTATGTTCCAGCGCTTATTCCTTTTATTGTTACCATTGTCCTGTTAATTCCTTTTTTAAAAGTGAGTTTTTTTGAGCTTCGCCAAGCAGTTTCCGAAACGGGAGAGCGCATCAAGCATCCCGCTATTGCCCTTGTTGGAGCGCTTATTATGGTTAATTTTATGATGCAAGGGGGTGAATCATCGCCCATGTTTATCATTGCTAATAACTTAGCTGACGCGACCGGAGAAAATTGGCTTTATGTAGCGTCGTTACTTGGTGCGTTAGGCTCATTTTTCTCTGGGTCTGCAACAGTTTCAAATCTTACCTTTGGTGGTATTCAATATGGTATCGCTGAACAGGCGCAACTGTCGGTCCCGCTGGTTTTGTCATTACAATCTGTTGGGGCTGCAATGGGAAATATGGTGTGTATTAATAATATTATTGCGGTCTCTGCAATTTTGGGGATAAAAAACCAGGAAGGAAAAATGATTAAGCAAACGATAAAGCCAATGCTTGTATTCGCGTTAATTGCGGGAATATTGTCTCAGGTTATGCGATAGGCTAGAGTAATTAGACGCAGCTATTTGTTTTCTCTTAGGTTTAAAAGCAATATGTCCTCTTGGGGAAGAATAGAAAAATCGAATTCACCAAGAACATTCATACCTAAAAGTCCGTCGGCATCAGGCAGCGCCTCCTCTGGAAGTACAATGGCTGAAACATCGTTAAATGTGTAACCTGCAAAGGTAAATTTTGGAATTTTTACAAGCTGAGCTTCCACACTTCCCGATGCTGTCTGAACGTTAAATATACCAATAAATGTCAGGTTTCTCATTTTGCCTAAACGGGCAAATAAGCGTGACGAAATGGCAGTCGTGCTAGCCCCAGTATCAAGGATCATCGATGCGCGTTGATTAAGTGCAATGGCTTCAACGCGATACTGATTGCCTATTCGCTCGAGCGCGACTTGAATATCGTCTGGGCTATCAGAAAAGGTGTTGGTAGTGTTTGTTTCATCATCATTAGCGTCTGTGTTTGCTGTTTGTTGTGCGTACGCCATATCGCGAATAGCCTGTGCATCGTTATCATTAAAGGGTAGGGCAGCGAGTACGTCCTCCATTAGTGTCATTTTTTCCTGATGCGCATAGGCGGTAGCCAAATTAAGCGTGAATTCCTTATTGTCTGGCTGGCGTTGAAATAGCGGCTCGTTGAGCTTGGCGACAAGCTCCCACTGCTGATTTTTTTGAAGCTGAGCTTGCGCTTGGTTGTACAGGCTTTCTACTTTGTGCTGAATTTTTTTCAAGGCACTTAGGGATAACGGCAGCTCAGCTAAATCGTAATAATTAATTAGCGCTGTAGGTAAAGGCTTCGTGCGCTCTACGAGCTCTGCTTCAAGAAGCAACAGAGGTTCGCTTAAGGGCGATAACTTTAGCTGGTTATTAATTTCTACCGCCAGCTGGCTATACTCGCCTGCCTCAAGCATTGCTGTTAACGCTTTGAGTGAGGGCGTTTGCGCATCAGCCATTAGCTCCGTGCTTTTAGGGTTATACTGGGTTGGGTTTTTATTGCAGTTTGCGCTGCCACCTTTACCAGCACCGCACACGCTATCACCCACGGAGTTTGTATTCGATTCATTGCCCGTTGATGAGCTAGTATAGCCGCTTTTAACAGAGCCGCCCTCATCATAGCTTGAAAGACGCTGCCACAAGTATATGTTTGTTACCAGCGAGGCGCTGAGTAACGCTATAACAACTACTATCAGAATGCGATTCATTCAAACTACTCAAAAACTAACTACGAATGTGTGCATATTATCGCTCGCGTTTTTCTGCAGGTAATTCAATACACGCCTCGCCATAGGCTCTTATAAATTGAGCCGGCATCCGTTTTGGCGCGCCTGTGTCTAAACTGACGCATACAAACTGGGTAAGCGCATCAAACACCGTTTTTTTGCGCTTAGAGCAAATAAATTGGAACTGTCTAGAAAGCGTAAGTTTATTATCGCATTTCACTATCCATGTGGCGCATTGTAAGGTGTCATTCAAGTGCGCAGGAAGATGATAATTCAACTCATGACGTCTAATTACCATGCCTCGATTAAGTGTTTGGTAATCTGTAAATTGAAGTCCTAACGCATTAGAGTGAGCCCATGCCAATTTCTCTAATTGTGCCAAGTAGGCCACATTATTAACGTGGTTGTAATGGTCAATATGTGTCGCATCAATATGCCAGTCTTGAATGAATGGCTTATCGTACATCCAATCAATAGCGTGTTCTTTCAAACAAAATTCCTTGTTAAACCTGTTATTGCTAATGGCCTGCCGTTTACGGCTGTAATGGCACATTGGGAAGCGGATTATCAACTGGCAGCCGAGTAGTTTCGCTCAGTAAGATTTCCATAAGTTGCGTTTCACGCTTCAATACCGGTTGAATAAAGCTTTGCACGTCACCAATGGCTTTGAAAGAGTTGAATCCTCGTTCCAAAAACTCATGCAGTGCAAGTAACCCCGCCATTTTTGCTGGGCGACGAGAAAGTGAAATAAGCATACCAATACCCCGCACTTTGATTACGTCGGCAAGCTGATCGCCTAGGTGCGATATAATATTTATCTGCTTCTCGCGATCTGCCTTTCTTCCAACATGCCGATATGCCATTGCATAGGTGTCTTTATTAATTGGCTCGTTTAGAAAATGAGCATGTAGATACTGGGCTAGCTCCATATCTAAGTCGAAAGAGAGCGCGTTTAGAGAAAGTGCATCATTCATCGCATTCATGGCTTTTTCGGGCAGTACTTTTGCCAATTTGGGTATTACGCGCACTAAATCTGCATCGCGCTGGCTAAAGTCTTTAGGCCCGTAAAGCTCCTCAACGAAAAACGCCATCGCCTTCTGGTAGCGCTTTTGCTGGGCCAAATCATCGTGGCTCACTAATAATCGCTGACACTGCCAGTCTTGGAGTTGATGCACAAGAGGCATAATATTCAGTTTGTTTGCCAAGTCACGTTGAGCATTAACGCGATGAATATGTTTAATGATGTCTTGTGCCAAGCTTTTTCACCCCATGTTTTTGATAAGTGAATCAATTCGTAAAGCTAGATTGACTCATGCGAGCCTAGCTTTCAAGTGAGAAGTCACCTCTTTGCTGATATAATCTGCGCCAAATTAATTCTGTGACGATGCTTGCGCAACACCAGGTAGGCTTGTTTTATCCAGCATACTCAGTGCGTGGCTCGCACCAACGTCGGTTAAGTATTACGAACTCAAATGGACATTAATCATCAGCACACAGATCATGGCGATGGCAGCGTTAAAGATAGCAATGAAAAAGCCAGCGTTTTAACACTGATCGCGCTATTTAATCGCACGTTTGTCGACTACAACACGCGGCTTGTTTTGGGTGACGATGAACCCATTTACTTACCGGCGAGTAAGCACTGTGATCATCATCAAATAGTTTTTGCCCACGGTTTCTTTTCTAGTGCGCTGCACGAAGTTGCTCATTGGTGTATTGCAGGAGAAAAGCGCAGGTTGATGGAAGATTATGGTTATTGGTATTGCCCAGACGGTAGAGACGAGCAGCAGCAAGCCAAGTTTGAAAAGGTAGAAATAAAGCCTCAAGCCATTGAGTGGGCATTTACCGAAGCAGCAGGGCGGCAATTTCAAGTTAGTACAGATAACCTGAATGGTGCAGAGCCAGATCGAGAAGGCTTTACAAAAAATGTTGCCGCACAGTTGGCCTATTTCCGCAAAAATGGTTTCCCTGACAGGGCACAACGTTTTATTTCGGCATTGGCAACGACATTTAATACGGTTACCGAACACGAAACTTTATCAACCAAACGCGTTGGAGATAATGCTGCATGAGTAAGCCAGTTTTTCGACTAGGAATAATTGTAAATCCGTTTGCGGGTATTGGCGGCGCACTGGCTTTGAAAGGAAGCGATGGCGCACAAATACGTGAAAAGGCCCTAGCGATGGGCGCTGAGAAAAAAGCCAATGAGAAAATGGCTAAAGCGCTCAGTATTCTAGAAGCGCTTAACGGGCAGTTTTCGGTATTCACAGCGGCCGGAGAAATGGGCGAGAGCGTGTGCGCATCTTTAGGTATTCCATGCGAGGTAATTTACCGTCCTAGCAGCCAACAAACTGAGGGAGAAGATTCAGAAAATGCAGCACGAGCGATGTGCGAGGCTAATGTAGATCTCTTACTCTTTGCCGGTGGAGATGGTACTGCGCGCAATATTTGTAGTGTTGTGGGCGATTCAATACCTGTTCTCGGTGTACCGGCAGGCTGTAAAATTCACTCGGGAGTTTACTGTGTTTCGCCTGCCGCTGCAGGTCAGGTTGTTAGCCAAATGATAGCCGGAGAGCTTGTTAGTGTAATGGATGCCGAAGTTCGTGATATCGACGAAGACGCTTTTCGTAAGGGCAAGGTGATTGCTAAACATTACGGTGAAATGCGAGTTCCGGCAGAGTTGACGTATATTCAGGCAGTAAAAATGGGCGGCAAAGAAGACGAAGCTTTGGTGCTCGATGATATTTCAGCTTATGTAGCTGAATTAATGGAAGATGAGTCAGATACGCTTTTCGTCATGGGCTCCGGCTCTACCGTTGGTGCCATTATGGAATATCTTGGCCTCGACAACACATTACTTGGTGTAGATGTAATAAAAAACGGCGAATTAGTCGCCAGCGATGTTAGTGCACCTGAATTGCTTAACATCACAAAAAATAAGCCCAGTAAAGTGGTGCTTACGGTTATCGGCGGTCAAGGGCATATACTTGGAAGAGGTAATCAACAGTTGAGCCCTGCGTTTATTCGCAAAATAGGTAAAGAAAATATGATGGTGGTGGCCACCAAACAAAAAATCCATGCGCTAGACGGCAAACCACTAAGACTTGATTCGGGCGATCCAAAGCTGGATGAAGAGCTGGCGGGGGCTTTCACTATTATCACCGGCTACAAAGACAAAGTGCTGTATAACGCCATATAACTTGCGGCTTTCAGTAAACTTAACATATTAAAAATCATGAGTACTGACTCAACAGTATGTGAAAAAAGTGAATACCAAGTGGTTTAAAAGGCCACCTTTAAAAAGAACAAAATAACGAGGAGAAAAGAGTGTTACCACCTGCTGCTGCACCACAAGACGTGGTAGAAAAAATCGCAAAAATTGAAGCGGCTTTAGACGACGTCGTTAATCACGGTGACGATGATGAATTGTTTATAGCCAGCTATTTGCAAGGCCACTTTGCAGTAGAGTCGAGACAGCTTGAAATGCAAGAGAATGCGACAATGGAACAGCTGAACGACAACATGACAGAAAGCTTAAATAGAGCCTTTTCCAACAATGAACTCGAACAAGCCGATGCGAAGTTAGTCAGTGCTTTGTGGGCTCGCCTTTTTCAACACCAATAACATTAACTCAGATTCCTCACATGACGAGTGAAATGTGCACATGAATTACCTAAGGCAATGATCTGAAAATATTTTTTTGAGCGTTCAGCTTGTGTTCAGACATAGTTCTTTATATTCTCACCGCGTTTTCATAATGCGCCGGATTGATAAAGGCGCTTAAACAAAAAAAGGATTTACTATGTTCACACATCGAGTTGGCCTATACGCCTTGGCTTTTGTTTCTTCTTCTGTTTTTACTTCTACAGCGTTCGCTCAAACCACACCAATCAATCATGAAATAAGTATCGGCTTTTCTGACGTGAGAGATGCTGACGATAACTTTATTGGTGCAGCTTACCGCTACTATTTCGACACGGTGAATATTGGTGAACAGCCTTACGCGATAAGCCCCTACCTGCAGCGTAGTAACAATGTTTCAGTAGATTACTTCGGAATAGATGACGTTGACCAAATAAACGTTAACGGCGAGTGGTTTTCTGACGATGATTTGGTTGTGAGAGGGCGATATGGCAGAACAACCGAAGATAAACGGTTTTACGATGCAACATTGCAGCGCTTTGGCGTTGATGTGTCTAGTTTTGTTAGCGCGCACTGGGAAGTAGGTGCTGGAGTAGACTTTTACGATTTGGATGAAACGGTAAGAGTTTTCGACGGTTCAAGCGACCAGCAGCGTTTTAGTGACTCAGAATTCAGCGCTAACGTGTTTGCTCGCTACACCAGCTTCGGTTTGAACCCATCTCGCTTTACCCCAGGTTGGGATATAAAGTTCAAAGGTACGCACTTTGATGATGAGCTGACCTTAGAAATCGACGCAGACTATTACTTTAAGCCCAACTGGAGCGTTGGCGTTATGGCAATACACGAAAACAACGACCGATTTGGCTCTGAAAATGTCATAGAGCTGGGCACTAACTATTGGTTCAATGCATATTCATCAATTCGTTTTGGTGCCGGTGTCGATACTGATGAAGGCACGCTGGGCTCGTTAACTCTATTGGGAACATTTAGATTTTAATCCGTTAACCCTAGCCAATATCGCATCTAATTTTTACAAGCCTTGCAAAAGCGGGGCTTTTTGTTATTAGTTGAACGTGCACCTATGAAATAAATCGCATCTCCCTAGTTTTGTGGGGCAATAGTGTAACGAAATTAATAGTGTAACGAGGTCAATAGCGTAACGAGGTCAATAGCGTAACGAGGTCAATAGCGTAACGGGAACAATAGTACAGTGAGATCAATATTCCCAACTTTTGAGTAACTAAATAATCATATATACACGGCGAGGCTTATGATAATAGCTCTAGTGAGGAGTGGTTTTAGTATCAGCACTTTTTTATGCGCCTTTGCATTAATGTACAGTGCTAGCGTTTTTGCAGATTATAAAAAGGGCTGTGACGACCCTAGGTACCATCAATTCGTTAATGAGCGGTTAGCCTATTTTGAACAACAAAATAAGCGTTTATTTGAAAGCACGTTACGAGATTATCAGCGAAGTAGCCAAGCCAATAGAAATCCATATAGAGTAATAGCGGATTTAAGCCGGCACCTTATTTATAGCGCACAATTCGACCCTATCGAAACTGTAAATGCCAAGATTGACCTTATTTTTAAACACGGCGAAAACCTCAGTAGAGATCAGCAAATAGCCGGTAATGTTTTTGACAACTTTAGTACAGAAGCCCATTTTGTAGGTGTTGCCAGAGCTTGGTTGGCGTACCGACAGGGCGATTTGGAAGCAGCTTTCGATGCGCTTTTAACGTCAATTGATGTTAGCAATTCAGCAGTTATGGGATCGTTTGGTCCTGACGTTACTTTTATTCGCCGTATATACCGAGATGGGTACACAAAGCCTGTAGTTTCCTATATCAATAAAACGAAGGAATTTTGGGTAGGTAAACGCGCAGATGCTTTGCGATTTGCGTGGCTAACAATGATAGAGCAAGGCTGTAAGATACAATTTGATTCTCTTGATACTATAAAACTGGCGGAACTTGGGCTTATTTAAGAAAGCGTGTTAACACCACCTTCGACCTCTTCTTTATAATTTGCAGGCCTGATATCAAATACTAATCAATAGCGCTCGCTGAGTCCTAGTGCCGGTTCCTCTCAGCATTTTGCGCTCATCTTTTAACTGTGGTCCATTATTTAATGATAATTGAACGTGTGCAGAATAAACAAACACACCACAGAATTGGCCTTCTCTTATGTTTTATTGTGCGCCTGCAGATATCCTAAAACCCTTGTTATGCAGCGCTTTTATTGTTGCTGGCTTTACCTAACAAATAAACACACACCAAAAGTGGCAAATTTTTGGCGATAACTTGTGCTACATAATAAACAGAATAGTTACTGGAGAATCCAGGCTCTAAAAAACTAAACAACAAAAACATTACATAGGGAGCTGCAACGAGGTAGTAATTAGTCGTTTTAAGAAACGATTTCAAAAGCCAAGCATACATGACAAAGCAGATGGCAAGTGGTATTCCGATAGTTATTAAGTCTACGACTGATAACGCAACGGTTAGAGAAAATGTGGCCATTGGGTTAAGAATTGATTCCGGTATAGCAATTGCTGCACCTAACCCGGTGACGACAATTGATAGGTAAATAAAAACTAACCCCCCGATTACCGAAAGAAGACTGTTTAGGGTTGGTTTGTATTGCTGAGTAATTTCCATTTAAAACATCCTTTAAAGTGCATGATACTAAGTTAATGTACACAAATACTGCGGAGTAATGGCGAAGTTACCCCGTGTGTATGCGTCCTTACGAACGTAAGCGGTCAAAATAGACCGCTCTTTTATTCTTAAGCTAAGCCCCTAAAATCTAATCATTGATTAATATAGGAGAAAATATCAATGACTAGACGAAGCTCTCAAGAATGGCAGCAACTTATCGATGCGCAAGAAGCCAGCGATATGACCATCGCGCAGTTTTGCCACACGCACCACATTAACCAGTCCACTTTTTATTTGCAACGCAAAAAACGTCAAGCTTTGTCGTTGCCGCAGACATCACCGCAATGGCTGCCCATTGACAGCATGACCTCACATCGGCCAGCCATGCGCCAATGGCAAATCGAGTTAACGCTACCAAACGGTGTGGTGCTGAACATGAGTAGAGATGGTTAATGCTAACAGCAAGTAGCGCTAAAATATGGTTATATCTTGGTATTGCCGATATGCGCAAGCAGTTCGACGGCTTAGCGGCGTTGGTGAACAATCAGTTGCAGATGCAAGCACAGCTCGGCGATTGGTTTGTGTTTGTGAACCGCAAACGCACCATGATAAAAGTGCTGTATTACCATCAAGGCGGTTACTGTTTATGGTCGAAAAGATTGGAGCGGGGCACCTTCGGTAAAGTGTCAGGTAATGGGCATAAAATCGCCCTGAACACCGCGCAGTTACAGTGTTTGATTGATGGTGTTTATTGGCAAAAAGGCAAACAAAACATGCGACTTAAGTAGCTGAATTTGCTATACTTAGCCGCATGAAAAGCGCTGCCGATTTGCCACAAAACACACCTCATATTCCACAAGAAGAATATGCTAATGTGTGTGCAAAACTGGCTGAGTCACAAGCACACGCCGCGCAGTTGCAACAACAAGTCGACTGGTTTAAGCGTCAGTTGTTTGGGCGTAAGTCAGAAAAGCACATAGTAGAGAATTCTGACCAAACGCAGTTGTTTGGCCAAGCGACGAATGAAGATTTACCGCCAGCACCTAAAAAAGCCGTCAAAGGCTATGCCCGCTCCACTAAACAAAAAGATGACAATAACGTCAATGATACCGGCCTTCGCTTTACTGATGACGTGCCCACAAAAGTGATTGATGTGCCTTGCCCCGAGCTTGAAGGTGAGGATGCTGATAAGTATGAAATTATTGGCACGAAAGAGACCCATCGCTTAGCGCAACTGCCAGGTAGCTACCAAGTCTTAATTTATCGCAAAAAAGTCTTTAAAAGCAAAGAAACGGGCAACATGTTGTCCCCCTCAACTCCCGATAATGTGTTAGAAGGGGCGTATGCGGATGTATCACTATTAGCGGGCCTCATGGTTGATAAAGCCGTATTCCATTTACCCCTTCACCGACAGCATTTACGTATGCTGCAATCGGGTGTGACTTTATCGCGGGCGAGCTTAATCAACTACGTCAGTCAAAGCATTGATTTAGTTATCCCTATCGCACAAGCAGTGCTGAGTAATATACTGAGTGGGGGCAACATCAGCATGGATGAAACGCCGATGAAGGCGGGTCGACAAGCCTCGACTCGCCGCAAACATAACACCATGAAACAAACCTACTTCTGGCCCATTTATGGTGAGCAAGATGAAGTGGCCTTTACCTGGTCATCTTCTCGCGGCAAACAACATGCGATTGCGCAACTCACTGGCTTTAATGGCACCTTGCTAAGCGATGGTTATGCGGTGTATAGCCAAATCATTGATACGCTAAACAGCCAAGGCCAACACATCACCCATGCAGCCTGTTGGGCGCATACGCGCCGCTACTTCGAAAAAGCATTGGATTATCATCCTAAAGAGGCACAATACGCCTTGGCTGAAATACAAAAGCTGTATAAAGTGGAAGCACACATACGAAAACACGCGCTTAATGCCGAGGATACCGTGCAATATCGCCTCAAACACAGCGAGCCTGTCATCAATGCTCTGTTTCATTGGCTATACGAGCAACGCCAACGCCCAGAATTATTACCTAAAGATCCGTTAAGCAAAGCCTTAGCTTATGCCTATGACCGTCATCATGAGTTAAAGACTTACCTGACGCACGCACAAGTGAATATCGACACTAATCATTTAGAAAGGGCCTTACGCGTTATCCCTATGGGTAAGAAGAACCATTTGTTCTGCTGGAGTGAGTTGGGCGCAAAACAGCTTGGTGCCTTGCATACACTCACCGTGACCTGCAAATTACACAACATCAATCCATACCACTACCTAGTCGATGTACTGCAACGCGTATCGCAACATCCAGCCAAAGACATCATCGACTTAACCCCTAGACGCTGGAAAGCACTGTTCGCTGATAAACGCCTGCGCTCAGACATAGAAAAGTGAAGACGCTATGACCGAAAAAGAAACGAAAACGACCATCGATATTAGCCAACTCACTCTCGACCAATTGTATATACTCAATGAAGCGGTCGTTAACCGCATTGATGAATTACGAGCAAAACAAGATAGAGAAGCGCTTGCTAAACTGCGCCCAGGCATGAAAGTGCAGTATGCTCATGATGGCAAAACTATCACCGGCACGTTACTTAAGAAAAATAGAAAAACGGTGCTCATTGCTAACAACAATGGCAAGACGCATCACAAGGTGCCGGCTGGCATAGTAACTGCGGTTAGCGTTGCTAAACTCGATCTTAGTCAGGCGGTCAAGAACGGTCTAAAATGATCGGTTACTTACGAACGCAGTAAGCGCGTTGATTGGCCTGTTAGCCACGCATTGCTTACGAAGTGCTTTTTTGAAACTTACGGATAGTTCTGACCACATTAATAATGGGCAATGTCGAGAAGAGAACAAAAATAGCTAGGAACAGCAATAGGTTTAAAAAAGCTAAATAAGCGAACACCCCAACTAAAATTTTTACTACACCAGATAATAAAAAGCAATTGCCTACGTATTTGCAGAAAGCAGGTAGTTCGGCAATTTTAGAAAAGTCGATGCCGTTAAGTACATCTGCTTTTTGCTTGAAGCTAAGCAGATAACCAATGATTAAATATATAAAGCCGCTTAAGCAGGATATAAAAAGAATTAGAGAACCTGTTTCCATAAAAAATCCTTCTTAGTGGCCAACCTTCCAATAACGGGCAATTGCTTGCTGCAGAAAATGGCGAAGCAGCCCGCGTTTATGCGTTCCAGCCCGCGCAGCGGGCGAACTTAAATTTTCTGTTTTGTGCCATCATGCCCCGCACCTGATAGTGAGCTCTCCCAAGACACAATTGCAGCGAAGATGTTTGATAGCGCAACTGCAAAAAGGCCTAAAACAATAATAATAAAACCGGCTTTAATTGCACCAAGACCAACACTATAAACTTCTGTACTGTCGCTTACTGGTGGTGTTGGAAATAAATAATTGAAGAGCGTAGCAGCAAATAATGCTGTTGCTAGACAAATTAATACAACTCCGAAATACGTAAGCATACGAGCAATAAATAACAATAGTCCTAGATTTCTAGGCTTTATATTTGGGAAAGGTTTTAAATTCATAATAATTCCTTTTATTGATGTATGGACGTTTTGAGCTGGAATGTCACGTTTGAACCCACACTTTAATGCTGCAAGTAAATGACGCCTAACGTCCCGGTAAGGTCCACAAGGCTTATTTGCGAAAATGTGAAACGAGTAGGTGAGTATGTGTCCTAACGACCAAAGGGAGTAATCTTGTCCGGTTTGTTATGTTGGTGCCAAAAAGACAACTGCATTCCCTATAATTATAATTTGTTCAGTAGCTTTTAATCCTTCATCAGGATCTTCTTTAAAAATAGCTGCCAATCTGTCCTTGAATAATTCCATGCTTTCAAATCCACTTTTCTTATATTGACGGGCAAATGATAAGCAGTCTTCACTTCTTTGATATTCTGAATCTAAGCATGATTGGGCTTGAATAGCCAAAGCATTAATTTTTGAAAGAACCATGGCATCTGTTGGTTTATCGGGCAAACTCACACAGGCACTATTACTTAACCCTACCATTAATACGATTAATTTAAGATACGATTTGTTCAAATCTACTCCTAAGAATATGATGCCAACGGCAAGCGCGACGCTTCTTGAGGTCACCTTGACTGTTTTTTATGTGTATTAGAGCTCGTAATTAAGCTCATAAGAATGGTTTCCACCATCTTGGATGATTTTCATTGAACCAGTAATATTTACTAACTCACCATCTCCGGAGCCATCAAGTATTACAACATCCAACGATTGTGACTCTTTACTCATAGATCCTTTGTGGACTATCGTAAACGCTCCAACTGTTCCGTGAACTGTACCAGTGAACTCTTCAATAGCGTAATAAACTGCGGAACCAGTGTCAGTCCTTTTACTAATCATTTGCCCCACACCCGAACCAACAAGATCTCCGCTGTAAGTTTTGTTAATAATCATTCTTCCTGCTGGTGAATTTTCATCCTTTTGAGGTTCGAGATTAACTTCAAATTGTCCTTTAGCGAGCATTATTTTCTCCTGTCTAATTGTGTTAGCTGAAAACGAAGGGTTGGCAATGCTAACCAGTAAAATTATTAAAGTGGTATAGATGATTTTTTTCATGAGATTCTACTCAATAATGGCGCACATAAAACTTTAAGCTAAGGGGCGCTAGCGCGTGGGCTAAAATACCGTGCAAAGCTAGGGGAGCTACGTGTTATTGTCCCAGCATGTCCGCGAGAGCGGGTTTATGCGTTTGTTAGCTCTGCACCTTGCGCCCTCCTCGCAATAAATGCGACTGACCCCGAGTACACATCCATAAATATGTGAGCCACTATAGCAACAACAATACTTTCGAAATACAAATATATTCCACACAGCAAAACGCCTACAACAGCTGTTTTAATAACATGCTTCCAACCAAGGTATATGTGCCAAAGACCAAAAATGATGCTACTACCAATAACGGCAACGAACTCGCCTGTATG
Organism: Alteromonas sp. MB-3u-76; assembly: GCF_002831605.1. NCBI lineage: Bacteria > Pseudomonadati > Pseudomonadota > Gammaproteobacteria > Alteromonadales > Alteromonadaceae > Alteromonas > Alteromonas sp. MB-3u-76. The sequence goes on from NZ_CP025115.1 coordinate 1,619,287, forward strand.
TTGCTCAATGGAGCTATATAAATACCAGCGGAAAATAAGCTCTTCGCACACTCCAGCACTAACTGAGACCAGCAGTGTAAAAAGTAAAAACTCTCTACGTGACGAGGGCAGTATCTCTAGAAATGATTTTCCGCCATCTTCAAATGCGTTTAAAACCTGAAGTCTGACATTTGCATCTTTATTGATAGAAGAAAGCACATATTTCATATACGCAATAAATACTGCAAAGATAAAGATCGCCAAATAAACCTTCCAACTATCAGAAGGTAGATATTGAGGAGGATCTATTTTTAACACATCAATTAAATAGCAAAAAAACAAGAATCCCGTGACAACCCACAACATGGCTGAGGTTTTTATATATTCAGCACACTTACTTTTAAATTTATATTTTTCCAGGACTAAATCAACTAGTGGAAATAGTAGCAGTGTAGACAGTAAAGCAATTTCCAGCGTTTGCATGCAAACTATCCTTGTGTAGAGCTAACTTTCAATATCGGCGCAGGCACATGGGCATAATACCGCAGCCGTCTCGCGTGTATGCGTCTCGGCGAACGCAGTGAGTGTGTTGATTGGGTTGTTAGCTGCAATCACTATTCTGTCGCGTTGCTTGCGTACACTTCTACTGCTCTAACCTCTAGACCGTTATCTACTCTCGTGATTCGAGCGTCCAAAGCTAAAAATGATGAGCCATCAGTAGTGATTTTGAGTTGGTAGCCCTCGCTCGAGTGATTTTCAATCGTTGAAATCTCAAATGGAACAGCAGAGGGAATAACCATAATCACATTGCCCATATAGGTCGTCTCTTTTTTGTCTCTAGAAATAGTTAACTTTTCAGCTTGGATCTCAATACCTGTTGAAGCAGTGGTTGATGATGTAAGAAAAATGCTCACTACCAAACTAAAAAGCAGAGCAAAAGAAGTTACTGAGTTTTTTAGCAGCCTATACGGCTTCGGGGATTTAATAATTAGGTTTTTAAAGTCAAGTTCAAATGCTGATGCTAAAGATTTTAGTGTTTCTATAGATGTATTTCCTTCGTTTTCGACTCTTTGAATAGTTCGTAGACTTACACCTGAGACAAGAGACAGATGTTGCTGACTCCATCCTTTCTCTCTTCTGAGCTTAACGACAAGTTCTGAGTTAATTTTCATTTCCATATTTCTATTCCTTTGAACAATAAAGCTATATCGTAGAGGAATAGTCCTTATTTTTGTTACGACAAACACCCGCCAGTGCAACGCCATTAGTATGCCAAGCAGTTAACACCTAAATATGGGGCACAAACAGGCAGGCTGTAATGGCGAAGCCGACTGCCTGTTTGTGTCCCAGCTCGCCTGCGTGTGACACAATTTTTTGTTATGCACTAAGCGTTAAATGCCCCGCGATACTAATTAAATACGCAGCAGAAAATACATTCTGTATCATCTTAACTTTTCGCTTTCTTACAGGTTTCTTGATGAGATATTGCTCGATGTTAAATTGGTCAGCGGCAAAGTAGGCGGACAGCATAAAAAAAGAAAAACTAGAGAGAAAACTATCTAGATTTACGAGTGTGTAATAGCCATAGGCGGCAGGAGCTAAAGAAAGAAGTAAAAGAATTCCTCTCGCTGTTAATTCATTTTGCATCATAAAAAATCCCTCTTGTTATTACCTTGCAACACAACGCGTCCCAGCGAACGAAGTGAATTACAACAACGTTTTGTTAGGCATTGAGCTTATTAGCCCAACGGTTTGTAACTACCAAGTACACGCAGAAAATCAGAAAGAATACATTTACTGCGATCAATAAGTAGAAAGTTCCAGGGCTTTGTTGAGCATAGTAGTTTGTTTTGCCTTTCCAAGATATATAACCGTCTATAAATGCAATAAAAAGCTTATGTGTAAAAAATATGCTCAAAAGCGAAAAAATTACTTTTACAAGTACTAATTTAGAGAAGTTATTTCGACTGTTAAGCCTTTGTATTTCTCTGGGGTGAATAACTCTAGCGTCGATTTCTTGGCAGATTTTAAAGTACCGGTGGATGTGAGCATTACGATCAATTGATTCTCGTGCTTCTAGGAGCTCCGTGAGATCATAGTTTGAGTAGTCCGGGTCCATCTGAATATACTCCTTAATGCCTAACTTTTAAATAAGGGGCGCAGACATGTGGGGCATAATGGCGAAGCCGCCCCGCGTGTCTGCGTCCCAGCGAACGCAGTGAGTGTGTTTATTGACTTGTTAGCTACCATGTTTGCCATACCTTGCGTTTGCTACTAGCACACATGGAATTGGAATTAGTGACGCAACACAAAGCAGTATTGTCATACCAATTTCGTTAACTAAGCCCAAGTACCAAATAAATGCGATTAACCCAATTAGCGTTCCTAGACCTAATACAGAAAAGCCGATCAATTTTGCATACGCTTCAGGATTAGATATTTTTGACTCGTCCCAACCAGCAATGAGACCTCTCTTTTGTTTTACTGCGATAAGGTAGCCGAGAATGATACAGGGCAACGCACCTGCAAAAACCATTACAATTAACCCGAAAAATAATCCGTCCATGCAATTTTCCTCGTGGTAGCTAACTTTCCAATAACGGGCGCAGACATGTGGGGCATAATGGCGAAGCCGCCCTGCGTGTATGCGTCCCAGCCCGCGCAGCGGGCGAACTTGATTTTTTTGTTATACACAAGGCTACTCCTTAATAAGTTCGAGCACTTCACTGTTTTCGGAGTCGAAGACAGATAGCGATGTGCCATTTAACTTGATTGTAACGAAAACATATTTGTCTTCGTAGCCATTGTACATTTCCCCAATCCACTCAGCTTCTGTTGATTGAACAATATTTTTGATGATTGTGAGGCCAGAGTTTTGTTTATGAGTTTAGTGTTCTTTAACACTTGCTACACCAGTTGTTAAATTGAATTCGATTAGAGCTGGTTTCGTTGCATGTTTCCAAACGCCTTCTATTGTTGATGAAGCAAATGCACTCATCGTTACTAAACAAGTGCCTATGAAAGCAGAAAATAGAACAGACGTTTTGGTTTTATTCACTTTAATCTTCCTGATTTTGCGCATTGTGTATAACGCTTCAATCAGAGGCGCCAGTTTTTTTGGCGTCCTTCTGAATTGACTTGTGTACGCCCAGCATGGGCATGAACTAATGAGGTGAAAGTCCTCTGTAGGAAGATCACCGTTGTTTAACACACTGTTATTCAACGCGAACTACTAGCGAATGGCAAGGGCTAAATCGTGAGAGATAGTCTGGAGGAAGCCGCTAGCAAATCTGCGAGCTGATGGACAAGAACATCATATGAGGCGTAGGCTGAAGGTGAGTTGGCACAAGACAACGAAACCATGTGATCTAACGGCCACCGTAAATGATGCAGCAGTGCAGAGACAGTCCATGCTCTTATCTGGGGAGATCTGCTCTAAGAGCGATCGGTGAATACCAGTAAGGCTCTGGTATACAAGTGCCTTGGCGCAGAGGAAACGCATCACCCACTGCGAGCGAATTCGATGCAAACCGATAGCGCTGTTACAGGTAACTGTGGCGGTGATAAAGCAGAAGTCAGCAGACGGCATAGTAGCCAAATGCCCAGCGTAATGGCTGGGACACGGCCAAGTTGCTGCACAACGCGCCAAGAAACATTTAGAATAAAGGAGGAGCCTTGTCAGACTTGAACACACGAATGCCGTCCGGTAGTGACGTGACTCAGCGTACTGATGAGCAGCCAGCCTTTAGCGCAGATCTACTCGAACTTTTTCTCCAGCCTTCCAATCTTGTGTCGGCATGGAAGCAGGTTCGAGCCAACAAAGGGGCCGCTGGCATTGATGGCATGACCATTGATGACTTCCCCGCTTGGGCAAACGCCGGAAACTGGAAACGTGTTATGACTGAGCTTCGCTCAGGCCAATACCAACCTTCACCGGTGAAACGCGTTGAGATTGACAAACCTGATGGCGGAAAACGTCAATTAGGGATCCCAACTATCGTTGACCGTGTTATCCAACAAGCGATTGCCCAAGTCCTTACGCCTATTTTCGACCCAACCTTCTCAGATAATAGTTTTGGGTTCAGGCCACATCGAAATGGGCAGCAAGCAGTGAAGCAGGTAAACAGCATTATCAAAACGGGACGCCGTTTTGCCGTAGATGTTGATCTGTCTAAGTTCTTTGACCGCGTTAATCACGATTTACTCATGACCTACCTTGGCTATAAAGTGAAAGATAAGCGACTGCTTAAACTGATTAAACGATACTTACGAGCTGGGATTCTCTGCAAAACCAAAGGGGATAACCAGTTTTATAGTGAGAGTCGAGAAGGTGTTCCTCAGGGCGGGCCATTATCGCCGCTGTTGGCAAACATCATGCTAGACCCATTGGACAAAGAGCTTGAGAAACGGGGTCACGAATTTGCACGATATGCGGACGATTTTACCATACTGGTAAAGACGCCCCGTTCGGGTGAACGCGTGCTCAACAGTATCAGCAGATTCCTGTGCCACCGCTTGAAGTTAGTTGTTAATACAACCAAAAGCCACGTCGTTAAAACCAATGAAAGCAAATTCCTTGGATTCACCTTCAAGGCAGGCCGCATTCAATGGCATCCGAAGACCCTGATGAAGTTTAAGCAACAGGTTCGACGATTAACGAACCGCAACTGGGGCGTATCGATGCAATACCAACTCTTTAAACTCAGTCAGTATTTACGAGGCTGGATAAATTACTTTGGTATCGCCAGTGGATATCAGCGCTGCGTAGAACTGGATCACTGGATCCGGCGCAGAGTGAGAATGGCTTACTGGCGTCAGTGGCGAAAACCACGCACTAAGGTACGAAACTTAATGAGACTGGGCGTGCATGTTCAAGCTGCGGTAGCGTGTGGTATCACCAGCAAAGGGCCATGGCGTAGTGCAAAATCTCCGGGGATCAATCAAGCATTATCACTTGATTACCTAAAATCCGAAGGGCTTTATTCACTACGTGATGGATGGGTTGCGCTTCACTATCCTAAATGAAACGCCCTGTGCGGAGCCGCATGCAGGGTGTTGTGGGGGCTGGAGGCTAGATACCTCCGGCTACCCGATTAGGCGTACAACTGAAAGTACGCAGCTTTGCTGCCACCACTAGCCAAATAGACCGCGTGTTTAAATTATTGAATTTAAGATAAAACAACCCTGAGCGAAATGCCAGATGTTAACGACATTGCAGGATAAAAGAGCGAGTTTAGAAAGCTGGTGATGTTGAATGTTGGCGTTGCGATGTTGATGAAAAGCGCGTTGCTAAGGCCGTTGAAACAACCGAGAAAGCTAGCCGCGAACACGACCTAGCGAAACAACCTTGATGCTGGAATGTCACTTCTGAACCAACATTTTAATGCTGTAAGTAAATGACGCCTAACACTAAGCTTTGGGGCGCTAACATGGGGCTATAATCGCGAAGCGGCCCCGTGTTAGCGTCCCAGCGACCGGAGGGAGTGGCAACAGCGTTTTGTTAGGCGTACAAAGGAACGTACGCAGCTTTTCTGCCACCACTAGCCAAATAGACCGCATGTTTAAATTATTGAATTTAAGATAAAACAACCCTGTGCGAAATGCCAGATGTTAACGACATTGCTGGATAAAAGAGCGAGTTTAGAAAGTTGGTGATGCAGAATGTTGGCGTTGCGGTGTTGATTAAAAGCGCGTTACTAAAGTTTGTTTAAAGTACTGAAAAAAGCCAGCCGTAAATACAACCTAGCGAAACAGCCTTGCTGCTGGAATGTCACAGCTGAGACTACTTTTTAAAGCTGTAAGTAAATGACGCCTAACAACTTAGTGTACGGAAAAAATCCTTTATGCAAGGTGGAAAAGTTCCGCATATCCCTCGACGTTTTCGTTACTGTCGCACGAAAACACACGCTCATCAATAATTTACACTGAGCGCCTGAAAACAAAGTGCTGAAATATGGATTGTTTCCTTTTTATTTTTCGTCGATTAAAAAATTTGAAAAGTTGTACTTATTTACAGTAAAAGAAAAACTCCAAAGTGAGTATCTTAAGGCTAATTCGCCAGTTGCAGATTGGCTCTTAAATTCATCAAGTTTTAGAGCGTAAACCCTTAATGAAAAAGTGGCAGGTTTCGAATTAAATCCTTCGATTAATGTTTTTGCTAATGCTGTGTAAGCGTTCTTGAAACCTTCGAGATACTGTAAATGACACAACATCAGACTCGTGGCTTTTATTGAGTATGTTCTGGCATGCATGGCTTATTTCAAATTCAAACCCACTGCCTTTGCGATTATCTGCAAAATGATCTTCTTTATCGAGTCCCTTGAATAGTGTGCATTCTGTTGCGCGCCAAAAGTCAGGTATTTTTATTGTCCCCTTTGTGCCAATAAGTAACGCATCATTACCTAAATTGCTCTTAAAGCTGCTGTGCAACAACGACACAGATTTACTATTTTTATACATCCACAATACGTCATTATCGACGCCATTTGGTGCTACATCGCTGTGTAACAAAATAGGAGGCGTGTCGGTGTGATTGAATAAAGCATCAAATGCTGCTGGGTAAATGCCCATGTCTAATAGACAACCGCCACCGAGTTCTCGGGCATATTCTCGGCTGGTTGCAGAGTAGGGCATAGTAAACCCGAAGCTTGCTTTAGTATGAATTAAGTCACCTATTCTACCGGCAGTAACCCATTCAACTGCCTTATTAATTGCGGGTAAAAAATAAGTCCACATGGCTTCCATAAAAAAGCGTTCTTCTACTTGAGCTACGTTTATAATGCGTTCTAAATCTTCAGGTGAAGTCGTGACAGGTTTTTCACATAATACATGTTTGCCTGCCTTTAGCGCTGCTATAGCATTGTCGGCGTGAAGGGTATGTGGCGTGGCAATATAAATAGCATCAATATTTGAGTCGTTTAACAGGTCTTCGTAGCTACCGTAAGCGTTTGGAATGTCGAAGGTTGCAGCGAATTTTTGCGCACTGTCAAGCTGCCGCGAGCCAACTGCATATAAGTTGGCTTGTGCACAATGAACAATGTCTTTCGCAAATGTGTGAGCAATTCTCGCGGTTGACAGTATTCCCCAATTAACAGATGTTTTCGGCATGTGTTTAGTCCTTTTTTACTTATCAAATAATTGAAATTCGATAACCTCGTTTATCAAACTATAGAAACACGTTGATCACACAATGCCAATACATTGTCTAAACGCTGTCTACTTTAAAAAGATTAGTTAAAAATAAGAGCTGAGCCTTAGTTCGTTTACGGTATTTCTTAGGTGCCTCGGCGGCACTGTTGGGTAGAACGCCAAGATAAAAAGGCGGCAACTATCTTCCGCTTTTAGACCTGCTTTAGTCGCTCTACGTCGTTTAATTATCAAATAGGTTACTTTTAACTGCATAGTGATAGCTTTCTCTACCCTTTGAGAGTGCGTAAGCACAAGCGTTTCTAACTTTAATAAATAACCTGGAACCAATACTCCTTTTAATGCCTTGGTGTAAAACTTGCTTAGAATGGAGTAAATAATGCAAAAATAGTATGGCCTAGCGCATTGTTTTGGTTTGTTAATGCTGCTTTTTTGACAGATTCCAGAAAACAGGAATATTTCTTTTTCAATACGGCGCTTCATTTGGAAATATATTATGTTTAATCCGCTAAAATCTATGGCGTGCAACGTTGTCACATTAGTTGCTGCAACATCTATGGTCTTATCAGGGTGCTCATCGTCATCAACAGACAATGCGCAGAGAATTCAATCCGACCCATCAATCTCTGCATTAGGCAACGTAGAATATTATACCTATATGCTTGCAAACGAGCTGTTTGCAGATGTGCGTGCGGCAAGGCAATCTCGTTATGCCGTGGTAGGCTTCGTGCCCGTGGACAAAATGGAATATAGCCCAGAGCATCAGCATCCTCTTATGTTGTTAGGGCATCAACTTGAGCAGGGCATGATGACTGAGGCCACGAAAAGAGGTTTTTCTACTCAAGAATTTAAGTTATCGAACGATATAATTGTAAGTGAAGAAAGCGACAGAATACTGACACGAGACATTGAAAAGCTCTCTAGTATCGAGCGTGTCGATTTTTATATCACAGGTACCATGGTCTATCAGGAATCTGGAGCTATGGTAAACGCGCGTATCATCGATGCCCGAAATAAAGATGTAGTTGCTGCTGCAACCCGTTTCTTTCCCGCGGAAATTTTTTGGCAGCAAGAGCAAGTCACTACCCGTAATGGCATGTTGTATAGAACTGAAGGTGTAAGGTAAGCCCATGAAAAAAATGAAGACTACAATAGCGCTTATGCTATCAGCATCGTTCCTCACCCTCAGCGGTTGCTCTATGATGATGGACGACGAAGAGGTTGCAGAGCAAACGCCAGTTCGCCCCTCAATGAATGTAATTGATATTACCGCGCAAGATCGTGCTCCCGCCAAGCGTGCATCAAATGATGAGGAAAGCGAAGATCAAGGGATGGACGCTTATGGTGCTATTGGCCAGCCGCCGCTTTACTCAAGTGTTCAAGGTGCTTACAAAGGTAGGCCGCTTACCAAACACATTGGTGATTATGTAAAGAACATGACCCAAGACCTCATTGCGAATATGGAATACGTGAACACAAAAACCGCTATCGGCGTCACGCATTTTGCGTTGTTAGATACCGACCTTCAGCAAACAGATTTGTTAGGCCGTCAAATGGCAGAATCATTTGTTCATGAACTACATAAGTTTCGTGTACCTGTTATCGATTTTAAAGCTACCGAGTATATCCGCATTACTGATGCAGGCGACTTTGTATTAAGTCGAGATTATCTTGAGCTAAGCAGTAGCTTGCCTATTGAATATGTACTCACGGGTACCATGACCAAGCACCAGGGTGGGGTACTGGTTAATGCTCGCATTTTAGGTATGGAGTCGCGGGCAGTGGTTGCCAGCGCACAGATGTTAGTGCCATTTTATGTGGTTGATGCACTCATTCCCAGTGACGGAAGTGAGCGAAGCGGAATGCGTGACGGCGTGAAGTTAAGTCGGGGCTAATTATGAACCGAAATATTCTTTACTCATTAGCAGCACTTGTTAGCATTACCTTGTTATCGGGCTGCTCTAGCACAGATTCGATAGGATCGTTTTGGTTAGGGGAAGACGGCGAAATAAGGCACGACTCTAAACCAGTCGCTGTGCCCAATCGTTCAGGGCTTGTTTACACACCAGATTCTAGAGATAGAGAGTATCAACAGCATATAGCAGTCGATCCCGGCTACAAAGATCCTATTAGAAGCGGTTTTTTCCCAACGAAAACCCACAAAGCGTTAAATGAATATGCGGCGCAATTGGCCATGGAACTAATGGACAACAACACGCGTTTAACCCATCAACACGCTGTTGGAATTGCTAGTTTTGTTCGCCTAAATGCGGGTCTTAACGACAGTACAGTTTTAGGTAACCAACTATCTGAATACCTGATTACCGAGTTACAAGACTTTGGTCTTGCCGTTGTCGACTTCAAGCTTTCAAGCGGTATCACGGTCACGCCTCAGGGCGATTTTGTTATGTCGCGCAGCAGTCAATATTTGGCAAAAAGTGTTGAAATGGACCACGTTGTAACTGGAACGATAATAGAGGATGACAGGGGCGTTCGTGTTAACGCTAGAATTGTGTCGCTTGAGAATAAACAGATTGTGGCTAGCGCAGACGTATACATTCCGGCATTTATCGTTATGGATCTCAACAAAATGGCGCGCGTCACCCCTGCAACGGTTCAAAACTAGACCTAAATAAGAATTATGCAAGAGACAGCAAGTGTCGCTGACTAGCGCATTCTCCGACCTTGCTAATTTTTTGACAAGCGCAACCTACATTTGTTGCGCTTAGCCCATCAAACATTAAATATTGCCGCGAATAGCCTCTCGCACCATAAACCGCGATGTATTTACAGCATTTAGCAAATCGTTGTTCAATGGCAATGGCTCTTGAAACAACGAACTTACCAACACTTCGGCCATCAGTGGGGCTGTAGTTAATCCTCTAGAACCCAAGCAACTTAAGGTCGATACGTTGCCGTTTGGCAGTGTTTTCACCTGATTTAATGGCTTACCTATAGCCAAATCGGCATAGTCTGGCTTCAGCGCCGTGAAGTTATGCAGCGCACCAACAACAGGCTGATGATCTGGAGAGCCAAGCCTTATTGCCGCTCTAGCTGCATCATCGTGATTAAGCTGACTGACAATATCGGTATGAGCAAGCGCTTGTTCGTGAGTGCTAAGGTTCTGTTGAGTTTCTTCTTTTCTAGGCTCTACATTTAAGTCATCTTTTACGTAGGTAGAACCAAGAGCATGTCGTCCGTCCATAGCGGGAGTCATATATCCTTTATGGCAAAGTACTGTTTTGAGTGATGCAATAGGCGATTGAGTGGGGATGGCTTCAACTTGTCCGCGCACGGGCCTTAGTGGCAACCCCTCGAAGGCTTCCGAATGTACTGCACCAGCTCCTAGTGCTAACACCACATGATCTGCATAAATACGTTCACCACTTTTGAATACAACTTCCGTCTTGCTAGCCTCTGACGTTTTATTGCAACGCTCGAAAATATGGTTAGGTTTCAGCGTTAACAGGCCAGTTGCAAAGGCCGAATCGACAATGTCGTTTACCAACGTTGGTGGAGAGAGCCACCCACCACTTGGAATATATAAACCTTCATAGGGCAGTGTTAAACCTGCAATATCACTGAGTTCTTTGTTGTTTATATGCCTTATTAGCTCTGGGGGCCAAACATCGTTGTTGATCAATTTAGTTTGGCGCGTCTCCACTTTGTCGTTAAAGCTTAATTGAACAACGCCGCAAAAATCATGTGTATTTGAACTCGATGTATCTTTACGGCTTGCTGCCGTATCAGCATCTTCAACGGCGGCAAAAATGCCGTCGTAGTAGCGTCTAGCGTATAAAAAGCTATGGGCTTGAAGTCGGCTAGCAATACTGGCTTCACTGTGAAGTTGTGGGTAAAAGCCGCCTTGAGGGTTACCTGATGCACCCTGAGCAAGAGTGTCACCATCAAAGCATAGGGTAACAGATACACCGCGCTTTGTTAGCGCTAGGCACACAGCTGCCGCGGCTAGACCAGAGCCTACCACTACCACATTGCTAGAGGAGCAAAGCGGCGCAGTGTTATAGCGATAGTAAGGGCCTTCCGGTTTTCGCAGCTTCGACTTTATTGTTTTCAGCGACTCAGAAGCAATCGAGCTGTGCTCTGACATTTCGGTCGTTGGGGTGTCATTGTTTACATTAGCATTAAAACTTCCCGTCAGCATATCTCGTTTGCGGCCAAAGCCTGGGCGCTTTTTGATAGTAAACCCAACGCTCGCTAAACCGCGTTTCACTATGCCGGCTGCGGTAAACGTACCGAAGCTTGTGCCGTCTTTGGATAATCTTGCCATCTGCGAAAATAGGGTGTCTGTCCACATGTCCGGGTTTTTACTAGGGGCAAAGCCATCTAAGAACCATGCATCCACAAGCCCGTCTTCAGGACTATGCCATTGAGGAAGCAATTGATGTACGTCACCAATCCACAAATCTAACGTTGTGGCATAATCCTCAAAATGTAATCTATGACAGCCATCAAGACCCATTGGATAGACTTTTGTAAGCGCACTTGCTTGCGCCCCAAGGGAAGGAAAACTTGATAGCGCTTGTTCAATATCCTTTTTGGGCAATGGAAATTTTTCAGTGGTTAAAAAATAGAGGTGTTTTAACGGATGTTGCGGGTTTGCTTGTCGAAAGGCATTAAATTCGCTCATTACTACCAAGAAATTGAGACCTGTTCCAAAACCTGTCTCGGCAATTATGAAATTAGGTTTGTTCCACGATGTCCAACGTTGATGCAGATCGTTTCCTTCGATAAATACATGCTGTGTTTCATCAATGCCACTGTCATTAGAAAAATAAACGTCATCAAAATGATCGGCAACGGGCGTTCCGTTTTCATTAAAATGTACTTGTGCATGTTTAGGTTTCACTACCGCATTTACCTCTTTTTTAAACAGACGTTTGGGGGGATTTATATTATCGAGAGTTTTTTTGCAGTGATTGTTTCAACGTCGGTCTATTAAAGCCCCTTATGACCACTCACTTTTTTCGTACTAGGGCATTGCAATAGTACTGACGCTATTCACTGTCAGCATATTCTACAAGGCCTCTAATCACTTTTCTGTAAAACTTTTTAATTTGTAACGCTCTTGCGCATATAGAACTAATGCTTCTGCTATCCGTGATACCTTAATAACGAGTTGCGGCGAATAAAAGCGCGTTCTCAAAGAATCAATGACAAAAAGTTAATGCCTAATTATAAAAACGTTACATAAAGAGAACCGCTTTACGGGTGTAAAAAGAGTCAGTTTTGTGTTGAAGTGCAAAGCAGACCACTTTACGACGTAAAATCGTTAACATATGCCGCATCAACGCAAAGGGTAAACTATGAGAAGAGCAGTTATCACCGGTCTTGGTATTGTATCGAGCATCGGCGTAAATAAAGAAGACGTACTTGCATCGTTAAAAGCAGGTAAGTCTGGAATTACATTTTCAGAGCAGTTCGCCGAAATGGGCCTTCGCAGTCAGGTTTGGGGCGATTTAGACATTGATTTGAAAGAGCATATCGATCGCAAAGCCATGCGTTTTATGGGCGATGCTGCGGCGTATGCATACGTCGCAATGCAGCAAGCTATTGCCGACTCTGGACTTGAAGAGAGCGATATTTCAAATGAGCGCACGGGCATTATTGCGGGCTCGGGCGGTGCGTCGTCTGAAAACCAAGTTCTGTCTGCCGATATTCTTCGCGAAAAAGGCGTTAAGCGCGTAGGGCCTTACATGGTACCGCGGTGCATGGCCTCTACAGTTTCAGCCTGTTTAGCAACGCCGTTTAAAATACGCGGTGTAAACTACTCAATCGCATCTGCGTGTGCAACAAGCGCACACTGCATTGGAAACGCATTAGAGCTTATACAGCTTGGTAAGCAAGATGTTGTATTTGCAGGTGGCGGTGAAGAATTGCACTGGTCTCTTTCAAGCCAGTTTGATGCTATGGGTGCACTAAGTTCAAAGTATAATGATAACCCTTCGGTAGCGTCGCGTACCTACGATGCTGCTCGTGATGGTTTCGTCAGTTCTGGCGGTGGCGGTATGGTTGTCGTTGAAGAACTTGAGCATGCGCTTGCTCGCGGTGCCACCATTTATGGAGAAGTTGTAGGCTATGGTGCAACTTCAGATGGTTTCGATATGGTAGCTCCATCAGGTGAAGGTGCTATTCGATGCATGAAAATGGCCATGCAAAATGTGAACGGTCCTATCGATTACCTGAACACGCATGGAACATCAACGCCGGTGGGTGATGTTAAAGAGCTAGCAGCAATTCAAGAAGTGTTTGGAAGCTCTGGTGTTCCCATAAGTGCAACAAAGTCTCTTACTGGGCATGCACTGGGCGCGGCGGGTGTAAATGAAGCAATTTACAGCTTACTGATGATGCAAAATAACTTCATCGCACCGTCAATCAATATAGATACATTAGACGACGCAGCACAAGGCTTAGACATTGTTACCGAAGCGCGAGACGCTCAGCTAAATACGGTGATGTCTAACAGCTTTGGGTTTGGCGGTACAAACGCAACCTTAGTGATGCAGCGTTATCAAGACTAAAATGAGACGTTAGTTTCATTACAAGTTAAAAACGAAACAAAAACGATTATAAGCCCCAGCCGTTGCAATTAACGCTGGGGCTTTTTGTTTAGTCGCATTGAAGGTTAATAGTTTTTAAACAGTTCACTGGGCTGTGGAATAGTTATTTTTCCATAATGTCGTTTTACTAATCCCTCATTCTGAAGTTCGCCTAGAAGTTTATTCACTGTTTGCCTACAGCTATTTATCATTTGAGCCAGCGATTCTTGAGACAGCGTAAGCGTGATAGCACTGTCTTTGGGAATGTGTTGCCCGTAGCTGGTGGTAAGCATTAATAGTCTTTTCACTAATTGATGCTTCAAACTCAGCCCAGCGCTTGAATCGATGAATTGAAATGCACTTCTTACTCGCGCACACAGTAACGCTGTGAAATGAGGATAAAGCTCTGGAAACTTTCGCAGTAACTCATTGAAAGCGCTTTTAGGAATAATGGCAACTGTGCTGTCTATTTCACAAACGCTATCATGAGTTCGGGGGAGGTTGTCGAACATAGATATCTCACCAAACCAGGTGCCGGGGCCTAACAGCGCCAGCAACATCTCACTGCCGTCTACGTTTACAGTAACAATTCTAAGTCGTCCTGCACAGATACCATAAAAACCAACACCCTCTTCACCTTTGGCATGTAGCTGCTGACCAGATTTTAAATGCTTAATTCGTACTTTGCTCAACAGTGCTTCTTTTAAATGGCCGGGTAGGGAGCTAAACCACGATGAACTTGCTAAAACAGACCTGAAATTATTCATTTAACAAAATGCTTACAATGTCGTTAAGGCGACAGTTTATCTTTGTTTTCAACGGTAAGGTAGAGCCAATTCATATTTTTGTAAGGGGTAAATAATGAGTGATTCTGTAAAGTCTCAAGTGAGCGAAGAAGAGTGGCAGACACGGGGCGATTTAGCGGCTTGCTATCGTGCTGTTGCAATGTATGGCTGGGACGACCTTATCTTTACTCATATATCCGCTCGGGTTCCAGGGCCAGAGCATCATTTTCTGATTAACCCATACGGCATGATGTTTGACGAGGTAACTGCCTCTAGTTTGGTGAAAGTCGACTTGCATGGCAATAAGGTAATGGAGAGTGAGTACGATATAAACCCAGCTGGCTTTACCATTCACAGCGCGGTGCATGAAGCTCGCGACGATGCGAAGTGCGTACTTCATTTGCATACCGCAGAAGGCGTTGCTGTGTCTGTGCTTGAAGATGGCCTTCAGCCTTATTCTCAGCAGTCTCTATTTCCTTTAGCGTCGTTGTCTTACCACTCTTATGAAGGCGTAGCGCTTAATCCAGATGAAAAGGTACGTTTGGTGCGAGATTTAGGCGATACCCAATTTATGATTTTGCGAAATCACGGCCTGTTAACTTGCGCAGACAATATTGCAGACGCTTTTTTGTTTATGTTTATTTTACAGCGCGCCTGTGAAATACAATTAAAAGCCCAGGCAACCGGACAAAAACTTATTCCAATCCACTCGGCAATTTTACAAGGCATTCGTGAACAAGCTGCCCAGGTAACTAAGCAGGCCGGTGGGGCACTCGCTTGGCCCGGGATCAAGCGTCGTGTGCAGAGACGTTTTCCTGGTTTTGACGAGTAGCCACTAAAAAATCTTCATTCTCACAACACGAGCACAAGTTTAGCCCGCTTAATTGGGTTACTAACCGCCTAATTTGGGTTAAACTTAGTGCCATGAAAATACTTCTTGAAGACACTATACCTTTTGGCCAGCGTTATCTCGATGACATAGGTGAGGTTCGCACGTATGCGTGGCAAAACATAACGCCAAACGATCTCATCGACATTGATATACTTGCCCTTCGCAGCACCACAAAGGTAACGTCTGAATTACTCACAAATGCCAATAAACTGCAGTTTGTGACTACCGCCACAGCAGGTACAAATCATTTAGATAAGGGCTACTTAGACAGCAGTGCCATTGCGCATAGTTCAGCAGCAGGTTGCAACGCAGTTGCTGTGGCTGAGTACGTGTTAAGCGTATTGCTACACGCGCATAAAACTAAAAAACTCGATTTGTATCACTCTACAGTAGGCATTGTAGGTGCCGGAAACGTGGGAACGGCGTTGACGAGGTTACTTGACGCATTGAGCGTTAATTACATGCTGTGCGACCCTTTGAAAAAAGAGGCGGGGGATAAGCGCTCTTTTGTTGAAATGAACGATATAGCGCAGTGCGATATTATTACTCTCCATGTACCTTTTGTTAGCAAAGGGCCTTACCCAACAGAAAACCTGATAGGTGAAGGGTTTCTCGATAAGCTTGGCGCACATCAGCTGCTTATTAATGCTTGCCGCGGCGAAGTAATCAATGAGGCCGCCTTACTTGCGCGGTTTAATAAACCTAGCCCGCCAGTTTTAGTATTAGATGTTTTCGATAACGAGCCTAACATCAATACAGCACTGTTTGAACATTGTTGGTTTGTCACGCCTCATATTGCTGGGCACTCCGTAGAGGGGAAGGTGCGCGGAACTCAAATGATTTATGAGCAGATTTGCGAGCGAGCAGGTCAGCCAGCCACTAAAAAACTGTCAGATTTTCTAGATAGTGTTCCCCCTCTAGCCGTAGCGCTACAAAATCCAACAGCAACTAGGCTATCAGTTGAAGATCTTATTAACGTTTTTCACCGTGTGTATAACGTTGCTGTAGACGATAATGAGATGAGAACGGCCATTGCCGATAACGATGGTGTTCATTCCGGCGATGCTGGTTTAAATGTGGGGGCTCACTTTGCCTCATTACGTAAAAACTATCGAGTAAAAGGTCAAGAAAGGCGAGAGTGCAGTGCGCACACCTTATTACTGCCAGCAAACACCAGCAAAGAAATTCAGAAAACCTTTAAAGATTTAGGCTTCTCTGCCCAGTTAATTCAGGCAGGCTAATTCAGGCAGGCTAATTCAGGAAGGCTAATTAAGAGACAGTGGAACAGCCCATTAAGAAACTTAGCAACAGGGTTTAGTTTACATTTAAAAGGCACAAGCACTAAGCGAGCCTTTTGTAGAGTATAAAATTCATAAATTTCGATAAGCCTATTTTAGGCTTACACATTCATTTTTAGGAGAAAACAGTATTATGTCGCAAGCGTTTGATGTTGCAGTTCTAGGCGCAACAGGTTTAGTTGGGCAAACTATGATTGAGCTTTTAGAAGAGCGTGGTTTTCCAATTAATCGTCTATATCCTTTAGCAAGTAAACGTTCTGCAGGCAGCACCGTTACCTTTAAAGGTGAAGAGATCGAAGTAGAAGATGCAGAAGCCTTCGATTGGTCTCTTGTTCAGTTCGGTTTTTTCTCAGCGGGTGGCAGTATATCAGCCAAATATGCTCCGCTAGCAGCAGATGAGGGCTGCATAGTTATCGACAATACATCGGAATTTCGTTACGAAGCTGACATTCCATTAGTGGTTCCTGAAGTAAACGCCCACGCCCTAGCCGATTTCCGTAATCGCAATATTATTGCCAACCCTAATTGCTCAACTATTCAAATGATGGTGGCGCTTAAACCTATTCAAGATGCGGTGGGTATATCGCGGATTAATGTAAGTACTTATCAGTCTGTCTCGGGCGCAGGTAAAGAGGCCATGGAAGAGCTTGCAAAACAAACTGCTGGCTTGCTTAATGCTAGAGAAGTAAAACCCGATGCGTTTAGTCGCCAAATTGCTTTTAACGCAATTCCGCAAATTGATGCGTTTCAAGAAAATGATTACACCAAAGAAGAAATGAAAATGGTGTGGGAAACGCAGAAAATAATGGGTGACAACTCGATTTTGGTTAATGCAACTGCGGTGCGCGTTCCGGTATTTTATGGTCATGCTGAAGCTATTCACCTAGAAACGCATTCTCCGATTGATGCAGAGCAGGTTAAACAGTTACTTTCAGATGCTCCTGGCGTTACGTTATACGAGGGCGCAGAACAGTTTCCTACACAAGTAAGCAGTGCTAGTGGGAACGATATGGTTCATGTTGGAAGAGTTAGAAATGATATTACTCATCCTTGCGGGATCAATATGTGGGTTGTATCAGACAATATTCGAAAAGGCGCAGCCACAAATAGCATTCAAATTGCAGAGACACTTATTCGCGACTATATGTAAAAATTGGTCGCACAATTTATTCATATTGTCCTGTTAAAGGAGTAGCAGGGCTGCTAGGTTGTTGTAACGATAAGTAAAAGATAAACATTTTTAGTTTCTTGCCGATATGAATCTATTGGCAGGGGAATCAAAAGAGCAGATGAGCCAACAGATTAGCTAAATGGTTAAATGGGCAAATCAGGTGAGTTGGCAAGGCAAAGTGCATTTGAACGATGTGACGGTCTTTGTTAATGCTTTTGTTTAAAAAGCGCCGTAAAACGTACTCGCTAACTAGATTGCCTACCACAAGTGGTTTATAGTTTGAGGATGTTGTTTTTAAACATACGAAAAGTAACACTTGGTCAGACACTTAGCTTAGTTTCATGCATCCCCACGAGATATGCGGAAAGACTTTTGAGGTGTATAGGCTAAGTCACAGGTAAGCGCGCTTAATTTGCTATCAAAATGACGGCAAAGAGTAAGAAAATAAAAACAAAGCCAACGCAGGCGACTTGTTTAGTCGGCCAAATATCAGTTGGCATTAAAATACATCAACCTTTAAAGGTGGTATTTACGCTTGAGGGCATATAGGACTGCTATGAAATTGCATTTGACGGGCTTACTATTAATTAGTTTATGTGTGTATGCCCCCATCACTTCAGTGAATGCGCAGGAAAGGGAAACCTTACTCAAGGGACCTAAAGATGCGAGCGATCAATACTCTGGATTAGAGTATGGTCCCATCGACTCAAATGATACTTTATGGCGCATAGCAGAGCGATATAGACAAAATAATAACCTGAGCGTTTATCAGGTTATGACCGCAATCTACGAACTCAATCCAAACGCATTCGAAGACGGAAACCTCAATCTTCTCGTTAACGGTGCAGTTCTCAAATTACCCTCCGAGCGCTACATTGCTCGAATCAGCAAAGAACAAGCACAACAGCGTGCCGAAAGAGATGAGCGGGCTTTTGCTGAAGCGCTCAATAAGCCTGGTAGCAGTGTAAAAAACATCAAGCCAGCGTCTCCTCTAGTAAATCAACAAGATCTGTCACAAACCCAAAACGACATTGAGCAAAAAATAACGCGTTTAGATGCAGAGCAAACCCGTCAATTCGACGAGTTGCGCAGGCAGTTCGCAGCCTCGTTAAATAATGTTCAAGAAATCCTCGATGAAAATAGAAAGCTCTATGAGCGAGTTGAAGCTGTAAATGGTGAGCTTGAGTCGCTAAGAGGCCAAGTGGAAGGTGATGTAAAAGAACAGCTTGATATGCAGGTGGCCTTACAGCAAGAGCTGCTGGATATGATAAGAGCCGAACAGGCTGAAAGGGCGGCTGAAAAACGAGACTCTCTGTTGAATAAGCTAATGAGTCCTATGAGCCTGCTTATAGGTTCGGGCCTATTAACGTTACTGCTAGTTGGCGGCTTAATTACGTGGTTACTCAAGCGTAATAGCAAACCTCAAGAAAGTCCCTCGGCTACAAACACATCTAATGATGAAGAAGTGCCTGTTCCTGAAAGCGACTTAGGCGACCTCTCTAGTGCACTTGCGCCAGATTTAGATGAAAAAGACGAACTGACCGACGATGACCTATTTAACGACGACGACTTACTCGATGATGTACTAACGTCAGATTTAGAAGAAAGCTTAGATGACGAATTAGAAAGCTTTGCAGATTTAGAAGACGACTTGTTGGTACCCGATGATGATTCAGACGATTTATTTGAAGCCGGTGCAGATGAGTTAGACCAAAGCGAACTAGACAGTTTATTTGACGATGATGATTTGTCTGACAAGGTACTTAACGAGAATGAACCTGAAGATTTAGACGGCATTGACCTATCTGAAGATGATGATGTTTTCGATGAAACCGGTGATGATGCCAGTGAGGACTCATCGAAAGTTGAGGAACAGTCGGACGCGTCAGATGACGATTTTGATATCGACGACCTGTTAGACGATGTACAAAGCCAAGAAGCCTCAAAAGACAGCGAAGCTTCAGAAGACGTAGATCCCGACGACATTTTAAACGAGTTTGGTTTAGATCAAGAGGACAACGGTGGGCAAGAAGAGTCTTCTGCTGAAGAGAACGTTAATGTTGATGATATAGATGCGTTGCTTGATAGCAATGCCGCAGAGCCCTCTCAGGACGACATAGATGATTTACTCGATAGTGCAACTGAGACAGCGTCTTTACCGAGTGTTGATGACGAAGATGAAAAGCCAGAGATAAGCATAGACGACCTGTTAGAGGAAAATGCACCTGATACTGCGCTTACTGACGAGCTAGACAGCAAAGATGATCTCATAAATGAAGAGATGCTTGAAAAGCTAGACGATGAAATCAATCAGCAAAATCACGAGATCAACAAAATTACAGACGATTTGCTAAGCGAAATTGAGCAAATTGAAATGATGGGCGGCCTTGATGACGAAGAAGACGCAGACGAAGAACTAGAAGACGAAATTATATCGGGCTCAGGTTCGCCTCAGTCTATTCAAGACTTCGACTCAATTACCGACGACTTAGATGAAATTTTAAACGACGAAATTGAAGACGACTTTTCAGACCCGCTCTCGGATGAACTAATTGCCGAACTGCAAAGCGAAATGCCAGATGATGAAGACGATACATCTGACGATGAGGCGGTAAGTAAACCCGAAGCCGCAGAAGAAGAGAGCGTATCTGATGATTCTGACGATTTTAACGATTCTCTTTCTGACGACCTGCTAGCCGAATTAGAAGCAGAGCTTGAAGACGGCACTTATGATGTTGATAGCAGTGACGCTGGTGAGGAGCCTTTAGCGGGGCAAGAGCCTTCAGCAATTGAAAAGCCTGAAACGGACGTCGACGAATCAGCGTTTGAAGAAGAAATAAGCGACCCGCTAACAGATGAATTATTGGCAGAGCTAGAATCTGATTCAAGCGAAGAAGAGACTGCAGCCGAAGAGGAACCTACAGCTGAGGAAGAACCTGTAGCCGAAGATGAGCCTGCAGCAGAGGAAGAACCTGCTGCCGAAGATGAGCCAACAGCCGAGGAAGAGCCTACAGCCGAGGAAGAGCCTACAGCCGAGGAAGAGCCTACAGCCGAGGAAGAGCCTGTAGCCGAAGAAGAGCCTGCATCTGAAGAAGAGCTTGCCGCTGAAGAGGAATCTACTGCTGAAGATGAGCCTACTGCCGAGGATGAATCTTTAGTCGGGGACGAGCCGGCAGCAGACGAGGAGTCTGTAGCCGAGGAAGACTTTAGCGCAGACGAAGAGCCTGTAGCTGAGGAAGAACCTACTGCCGAGGATGAATCTTTAGTCGAGGAAGAGCCTGCGGCGGACGAGAAGCCTGCAGCCGAAGAAGACATTAGCGCAGACGAAGAGCCTGTAGCTGAGGGAGAACCTGCTGACGAAGATGAGCCTATTGCCGAGGATGAATCTGTAGTCGAGGAAGAGCCTGCAGCAGACGAGGAACTTACAGCTGAGGAAGACTTTGCAGCCGAAGAAGAACCCGCAGCTGAATCAGACGATCCGTTAGATGATGCACTCGAAGCCTTTGAAAAAGACATGATGGATGATATCCCGTCTTTTGGCGATTTTGAATCAACTGATGAAGTAACACAAGATGATGCTGCAGAGCCCGACTCTGAAGAGAATGTTGAACAAGACGAAAACGATTACGATGACAGCATTCTTAATGATGCTTTTGATGACGTTGATTCTTTCGCACTAGAACAAGAAGTGGATGGAATAGAGCCTCAACAAGAGCCAGAACAGTCAAAAGTTGATGATACTAGCGAAAACAATGCTATTAACGATGAAGATATAAATGAACTTGGCGATGTCCCCGGCCTCGATGATTGGTTAAGTAGCGATGGCGACGATGACATTCAAGACGAGGAAATCTTGGATGAACTCGACAGCGCGGAATTCGAAGAACTTCTTGAAAGCCTAGAATCTGAGACTCCATCTGACGCAGATTCACAGCTAGATAGCGACCCGAGCGGAGAAAATGGCGAACTGGAAGAGGCCAATAGCGAGAATCAAGACGCCGATGATGCCCAGGCAAACGAGGAGCCTCAGCCAACCGAAGAAGCTTCGCACGAAGTAGAACAACCTATCGAAGATGAAGCTAGCGCAGCGGACCATGCTCAAGAGGAAGTAGGAGCAGAGTCGAATAATGAGGATGATGAGTTTCCGCTAGAGGATGATACCTTTGAACTAGAAGACATTGACGAGCTTGGCGATGAAGACCTTGCGGATGACTTGCTCGATGATACTTTCGACAACGACAACGACAACGACAACGATAGCGATAGCGACAACGACAATGATAGCGACCTAGACGACTTATCATTACCAGATGTCGACATGGACGACGACAGCGAAAGTAACGCTGACAACCATTCACAGGCGTCAGCGGTAGAAGAGGAATCAGAAAAAGCTGATTTAGAGGAAGGTGATTTAGAAAAAGATCAGGAGCCCAAGAGCAACGACCTCAAAGACGACGATCTTAAACTTGATAACCCTGACCTTGACCTAGAAGCTCTGCTCAGCGATATGCCCTCTGTTGAGATGGGAGGTGAAACCAATGAGCGTGAAGACTTCTTAGATGTAGAAGCGCTTATGGATGACGGCGACGATGACACCATGGACGATCCCGATAGTCAGCCACTAGATTTAGATGTAAGCCTCTCGGACTTCACTGGTGTAAATGACAGCGATTCGGTTATCGATATAGATAAAGATGCAGGCCAAAATGCAAACCTAGACTTGGCCCGCGCTTACCTTGAAATGGAAGATGTTGACGCTGCCAAAGAGCTCCTTGAAGAAGTGCTTAACGAGGGAAGCGAAGAGCAAAGGCAAGAAGCTGAAACGATATTGAAATCCATCGGCTAATTGCATGTTAGTTGGCATATGACTACACTTAGCGGCTTTTAGTTTAGAGGTAGCAGAATCATGGGGCGAATTGCCTTAGGGATTGAGTACGACGGTGCTGCTGTTTACGGTTGGCAGCGCCAACAAGAAGTGCCAAGTGTTCAAGAGTATCTTGAAAAAGCGTTATCGAAAGTCGCTAATCAGCCTATTCACGTGCAATGTGCCGGGCGCACAGACGCGGGCGTTCATGCTACAGGCCAAGTGGTTCATTTTGATTGTGACGAGCCCAGGCCAGACCGTGCTTGGACATTAGGTGTTAACGCCAACCTTCCAGATTCAGTAGCAGTAACATGGGTTAAGAATGTAAGCGATGATTTTCACGCGCGTTTCTCTGCGACGCATCGCCGCTACCGCTACATTATTCACAACAGCAAAATGCGACCCGCTATACTTCACCATGGTGTTACCCATGTGCACCGGCCTTTAGATGAAGAAAAAATGCACGAGGCTGCTCAAGCCTTACTGGGCGAACAAGACTTTACTTCGTTCAGAGCGTCTCTGTGCCAAAGTAAAACCCCGTTTAGAAATGTGACTAATGTGACTGTTTATAGACAGGGGCAGTATGTCATTATTGATATTAAAGCCAACGCATTCTTGCATCACATGGTGCGCAATATAACAGGGTCGCTTGTTGAAATTGGGGCGGGGGAGCAACCAATAGAGTGGATTTCTCAGCTGCTTGCACTGAAAGATAGAAGTAAAGCGGCGTCGACTGCAAAGCCTAATGGACTTTACCTGGTAGATGTTACCTACCCAGAAGAACACGATTTGCCTAAAAAACCACTTGGGCCCTTATTTTTACCCGAAACCTAATTTTCTCCGGTAAAGCGTCTCTCGTTGATTAAAAACTAATGCAAGCTCAATTTAAACTGGTCGGAGTGTAACTTCTTAGACCAGTTTTGTTTTTTCCATTTCGTTGTATTGTGGTCTAATAGCGCGCTATATTAGATAGCCGCTTTGATAGGTTACGCACGTTTTCTTTGTAACGCTGTCAAAGACATATAATTCATGTGTTGTTGGTAACCAATATGAACCGTATTAAAAACAAATGCCGACACTCTAAAAAACAAAGGATTCAATTTCCATGAGCTGGATTCAAAAAATACTTCCACGCACTCAAACGACCTCTAAGGGTAATGTTCCAGAGGGTATTTGGACAAAGTGTGGTTCTTGTCAGGCCGTTTTATACAAAACAGAGCTAGAAAAGCTACAAGAAGTTTGTCCTAAATGCGACCACCATATGCGTATTACGGCGCGCCGTCGTATTGATGCATTTTTAGATGAGGGCGATCGCGTTGAATTAGGTGCCGAACACGAACCACAAGACTTGTTGAAGTTTAAGGATTCTAAGCGTTACAAAGATCGCATTGCCGCTGCGCAAAAATCGACGAATGAAAAAGATGCATTAGTCGTTATGCAGGGTAAAGTAAAAGGCATGCCTGTAGTGGTAGCGTGTTTTGAGTTTGCTTTTATGGGCGGTTCAATGGCGTCGGTTGTTGGTGCGCGATTTGTTGCTGCAGTTAATGCGTGCCTTGAGAATAACACGCCGCTTATTTGCTTCTCTGCAAGTGGCGGTGCGCGTATGCAAGAGGCGTTAATGTCGTTAATGCAAATGGCAAAGACCTCTGCGGCGCTAGCGAAAATGAGCAAAAAAGGACTGCCTTATATTTCGGTACTCACCGATCCAACAATGGGTGGGGTATCTGCAAGTTTGGCCATGCTTGGCGACATTAATGTGGCAGAGCCCAAAGCCCTGATTGGTTTTGCAGGCCCAAGAGTGATTGAACAAACGGTTAGAGAGAAGCTTCCAGAAGGATTTCAGCGCAGCGAATTCCTGGTAGAGAAGGGAGCTATTGATATGATTGTTGACCGCAGAGATATGCGTGATAAATTACACGGCTTATTGGTTAAGTTGCATAATAAAAATTAGTGAATAACGAAAATAATAACAACAGTGGCTCAGAGCGGGTGACTTCACCCTTTAAAAAAAGCCTGAGCCAGTGGCTTTCCTACCTAGAATCTATCCATCCTAGTGCCATAGACATGGGCCTTGAAAGAGTTAAGCGCGTTGCCGATGCAATGTCTCTGAGCTTGGCAGACTCTATTGTCATTACCGTGGCTGGCACCAACGGCAAGGGAACGACCTGTCGCCTGCTAGAGCAGTCGCTGCTTGCGCAAGGCAAAACCGTCGCGGTTTATAGCTCTCCTCATCTCATCGACTATTGTGAACGGGTTCGCTTCAACGGCGACCTTGCAGCGCCCGATACTTTTGTTGACGCATTTGAATGTATCGAGAGAGCAAGAGGAGATATCTCTCTTACGTATTTCGAGTTTAGTACACTTGCCGCAATGAAAATGATGCAAGATTGGCAGGTCGAAATTGCTATTTTAGAAGTTGGGCTGGGTGGCAGACTAGATGCAACCAATATCATTGACCCTGATTTGGCAGTTATCACCACAATCGATTTAGATCATCAAGATTGGTTAGGCAATACGCGTGAGAAAATAGCGCGGGAAAAAGCGGGTATTATGCGCTTGGGCGGTAACGCGGTAATTGGTGACTTGTTTCCGCCTTCTTCGCTATACGACGTGGTTAACGAACTAAATGTAAACGCATGCTGGGCGACAAAAGATTTCACGAGTGTTGTCAGTTCAGACCAAAGTGAATGGGAGTGGAAAGGGAAGACGATATCTTTCAGTGACCTTCCTTACCCCAATATACCGCTGCAAAATGCAAGCACGGCACTCGCTGCGCTAGAGGCGCTAAATTTATTGCCTCAGCACAATGCGCTTAAAGAAGTACTTTGTAAAACTACCATGCCAGGACGGCAGCAAAAAATAAGCGATTCGCCTCTCGTTGTGGTCGATGTTGCTCATAATCCCCAAGCGACGACCTCTATGCGTGAATGGTTAAGGCGTTACAAGGTTGATAAATACCGTATTGTGGTAGGAATGCTAAAGGATAAGTCAATTGCTGAAACGCTTTCACCGCTAGCGTCGTTACCAGCGACATGGTATGTGGCAAGTACGCAAGGCGCGAGAGGTTGTGATGCCGATGTGCTTAAAAATGCACTTGTTAATGCAGGCACAACCATAGAGAATATCAGCACATACGACAATGTTACCTTGGCGTATGAGAGTGCGCTGTTAAATTATCAACCCGATGAACTCATTTTAGTGTTTGGGTCTTTTGTTACCGTGGCAGACGTACTCGTAAAAACCAACTAACAATCCGCTTGTTTCTAACAAGGTATAAGCGTGAAGGCATTCAGCCAGGAGATATCAGTGACATCGGCATTAAAGAATAGGTTGGTAGGAACCATTATCGTTGTGGCGCTTGCCGTTATTTTCCTACCCGACTTTCTCGATGGAAAAAAGCAGCAAAACCGTGAGCCTTTCGTTTCGGTGCCTGCAAACCCACCTCTTAAACCCATTGTAGAGCCAGAGCCATTTCCTTCAGAGCGTGTGGCTAGAGCCGCTGTGCCTGCGGTTGACATAGAAGAAGCCGAAGCGCTTGACGATGTTTTTGAAAATCAGGAAGCCGCAAGCATTAACGCAGAGGGCGAGGGAGCATCTGATACCGCATCAAAAGTATCGCAGCCTGCCGTACAAGAGGACGATGAACTTGCCAACCAAACAGTTGTTGAAAGTACCAACCGACTTGTTGAGGAAGATGCGGGCTGGGTAATTCAGTTAGGTAGTTTCAGACATGAAAAGAATGTCAAAACATTACTCGGTAAGTTAGAAAAAGCAGGGTATCGAGCCTTCAGTCGAAAAATCCAAACTAGTTCAGGTTTGCTCAATAAAGTGTTTGTTGGCCCAGATCTAGACAAAAAGAAACTCGATTCGGCGCTCCCGCACTTAAAAGAGCTTACGGGGCTTAAAGGCAAAGTTACTACCTTTAGTGTTAATTAACCTGTAAATATTTTGGCTGCGTTCTAGATGTTATACAAAAGGCTATTTTATTACATACTGGTAATATTTTTGGCTTCTGTTAGAATGCGCGCCATCTCGCCAACGGCATCTTGTCTAGCATGAGTTTAGGCAACATCAACGCAATAAAGAGACGATGAACTGGGTTGACTTCTCCATACTGGGTATCATTGCGGTATCAACCTTAATAAGCCTTATAAGAGGGTTTGTTAAAGAAGCCATTTCGCTTGTGGTTTGGTTTTCTGCACTCTTTATTTCCAGCAATTTCTATGCAGACCTTGCTATTTACTTCACCGCCATCGACGATACCTACATTAAAAATGGCGCTGCAATTGCGGCATTATTTGTATCTACACTTATACTCGGCGGCATGGTGAACTTTGTATTTGGTCAACTAGTCCAAGCAACAGGATTGTCGGGCACTGATCGTGCGCTTGGTATCGTATTCGGCGCTTTGCGCGGTGTACTCATCGTGAGCGCTTTACTCTTTTTTATGGATACCTTTACAGGTGCCGCCGCCGCATTATGGTGGCAGTCATCTATTCTCATACCAGAGTTTGGTGTCATTATTGAGTGGTTTTTTACGTATGTTAAAGACTCCTCCAGTTTTTTAAATCCCGTATAAAATAGGTAACGCACATGTGTGGTATTGTCGGAATAGTTGGTAAAACCCCCGTAGCTCAGTCTCTTTACGACGGTCTAACGGTTATTCAACACCGTGGGCAGGACGCTGCGGGTATAATGACTATCGATCAAAATATGTTTAACCTGCGCAAGGCAAATGGCTTAGTGAGAGATGTTTTTCACACTCGCCACATGAAGCGTTTAACCGGTAATATGGGTATAGGACACGTGAGATACCCAACTGCTGGTACGTCGAGTTCTGCAGAAGCACAGCCTTTCTATGTTAACTCTCCCTTCGGTATTGCTTTTGCCCACAATGGTAACTTAACCAATGCTCACGACCTTCAAGAGGAAGTGTTCCGCATTGCTCGTCGCCATATCAATACCACTTCAGACTCTGAGTTACTGCTTAATATTCTGGCCCATGAGCTTCAGCAAGTGGCTGGGCTTAGCGTTAGCGCAGAGCATATTTTTGAAGTAGTAACAAAAGTACACAAAAAAATTCGCGGTGCTTACGCTGTTGTTGCCGCTATAATTGGTCAAGGTATTGTTGCATTTCGCGACCCTCATGGTATTCGTCCTCTTGCCTTAGGTAAGCGCATGACAGAGCTGGGGGAAGAGTGGATGGTAGCATCAGAAAGTGTTGCTATCGATGCTGTGGGCTTCCAGTTTGTGCGCGATGTAGCGCCAGGTGAAGCTGTATTTATTACTGAAGAAGGTCAGCTGCATACTCGCCAGTGTGCCGATAATCCAATTACGTCTCCGTGTATTTTTGAGTTTGTTTATTTCGCGCGCCCAGATAGCTTTATCGATGGTATTTCTGTTTACGCCTCACGGGTAAACATGGGAAGAAAGCTCGGTGAAAAAATTAAGCGCGAGTGGTCAGATTTAGATATTGATGTCGTTATCCCCATTCCTGAAACCTCTATGGATGTGGCACTACAAATTGCGACAACGCTAGACCTGCCTTACCGTCAGGGCTTTGTGAAAAACCGCTATATTGGTCGCACCTTTATAATGCCGGGACAAACACTGCGTAAAAAATCAGTACGCCGTAAGCTCAACGCTATATCTTCTGAATTTAAAGGTAAGAGTGTTCTACTAGTCGACGATTCTATCGTTCGAGGTACAACGTCAGGACAAATTATTGAAATGGCAAGAGAGTCTGGCGCTAAGAAAGTTTACTTTGCGTCTGCTGCGCCTGAAATTCGTTTTCCAAATGTATATGGCATAGATATGCCATCGGCAAATGAACTGATTGCCTACGGCCGCGAAATTGATCAAATTGCCGATCTTATCCAAGCTGACGGCCTTATTTTCCAAGACATATCTGATCTTGTTGAAGCTGTTCGTGAGGAAAACGACAGTATTCAGCGCTTTGAAACTTCTGTGTTTGATGGAAACTACATAACGGCAGATATCGACCAAGAGTATTTAGAGCGCATAGATATGTCTAGAGGTGAAAAGTCGAATCAGGCACCTACTATGCAGGCTGAATTGAGTAATTTAGATGTGCATAACATGGGTTCTAACTAAATAGCATCGCAGCTACATGAAATATTAACCCAAATAAAAGGCCGCTCAAAGCGGCCTTTTATGTATCTGTACCCATATCTGTATCTGTATCTGTATAATAGAGGCTTTTGTCTGTTTGTAAGCTTAGCTCTGCTAGAAAGCTTTATTCAAACCCAGACGTTAGTGAATAAATACCGGCCCGCCAAACATGCCCCAAACTAGCACTGAGCCTGTCATCAGAATAACCAGAAGTACCAATCCGCAGGTTACAACTGAACTCGAGTAGATAAACCCTTTGTCCTCATGCATATGCATAAGAATAGGGACACCAGAATAAAGAAGATAAACCGAATAGCTGATACCAACCAACAGGGCGGTCATAACAACCCACAGCTCTGGGTAAAGACCCGCAAATCCAACCATAAATAAAGGTGTGGCCGTATATGCAGCTAACTCAAGCGATTGTGTGTAGGTAGGTGTGGCATCGAATGCTTTGGCTAGCTCGTGTATCAATATAGCTAGTCCAATAACACCCGCTATTAAACCGAAATACATGCCCATGCCCATCATAATTGCACTATTTTCGCTGAGGCGGATAATATCGCCGGCCCCAATGCTCCACCCAGTATGTGCACTTGAATAATAGGCTACTACAGAGGGAATAAGCGCGATAAAGGCTATATGTGTGAGTGCATAAAAATAGTTTTCATGCTTTGTATCAATTGTTTGCCACTCTTCTTTCGGATGAGTGTAAATACCAACGAGGTGATTTAAAATCATAGTCCCTGCCTTTTAACTAACGTTCTAGTTTTTAGAGTTAAGTTATTAAAAATAAAAGAGTATTGTTTTATTGGCAGTGTGATTCTAAAAAATTGGCCCTAAATACTAATTAGGCGCAGTGGAGATTAAGTAGCGCGTTTACCACTGCTGGTTGTTTGCTGTAGCAAAGTAAAAGTGTTTGTTACACGCTACTAGGACGCGCGTTTAACTGCCGTTAACAATATTTTTACAATTTCAGTGTGCAGTAAGATCACTCCTGCGTCAATGAATATTGTCTAATTAATCGTCTATTTAAAACGGCTAAATTGAGCCTTTGAATTAAAAGCGGTTGTTAGGAAAAGATGGATTACCTTACGCTGCGCTTGGTATTCCAGAATGGAACCGAAACTCGATATCCTCGCTGACGATAAGTTGTTTTTCCACTTCACCAAACAGTGCTACACGCTCTGTAATATCAGTGGAGGAAATATTAGCCGCAAGCGTAAGATAATCTTCGAAATGACGGGCTTCAGAGCGCAGTAGCGACATATAAAACTTGCCTAGTTCGTCAGACACATGGGGAGCTAGCTTTGCAAATCGTTCACACGAGCGCGCTTCAATGTAGGCACCGCAAATAAGCTTGTCCACCAACTTTTCTGGCTCGTAAGTGCGAACTTGACGAAGTAATCCGTTTGCATAGCGACTAGAGGTTACCGATTTATACTCAAAACCCAAGCGATGCATTATCTCCAGCACTTGATAAAAGTGGTGCAACTCTTCTTTTATAAGCATTACCATTTTATCTAACATGTCTTTTTTAACAGTATCTAATCCGCTTACGTTAAATACGCTTTTCGATAAATGTTTGGTATTGAGTGATTGCCAGTCACCTTCATGTCTATATGTAAAGTCTTCGTAAGGTTTAAGCCAGCCAAGTAATATTTTACTTGTCTTTTCATCTGCCACATAGCGTCGCAATAAATACATGGCGCTTTGTGCTGCTTTTAACTCGCAGATAAGATGGTCTGTAAGCAGTATCTTCAAATTCTCTTCTTTTGTTGCTTCATCTACCCATGCATCTGGTGTACTGCATTGCAAAAAAGCAGTAACGGGCGTGAGAAGTGATGAAATTTCTGAAGATGAAATAGCAGACATTGTGATACTTACCTAATGAAATAGCTTAAAAACTGATACGATTCGCTATCTGTGTAAGACAACGTTTTTGACGGCGGCAATACTACCCGAAGGGCCGCCGTAGAAACAACTTAAATAAGTTATAAAACTAAAACATGAATTATTTGGCGCATCTTTTTTTAGCAAAACCTACCGCAGACTCTCAGTTTGGTAACTTACTGGGAGATTTTCGCCGCGGTGTAAATGTGGCCTCATATTCTCTCAACGTACAGCGTGGTCTTGAAAATCATCATACTGTCGATAAGTTTACCGATCAGCATGAGTTAGTGAGACAGGCGAAGCTACTTTTTCACCCAAGTCGCCGCAGGTTTGCCCCCGTTGCTATCGATATCTATTTCGATCATTTGTTAATTAAACACTGGTCCGCTTTTACGGATACCCCGTTCTCGCTGTTTTGTGACGAGCGATTTGCGCTTTTAGAAAGGCGGTTGCCTGTTATGCCTCGAAATATGCAGCACAGTGTAGGTCACTTAATTACTCACAATTGGTTTAATGATTATGCAAAAGAAGAGGGAATTGCAAAGGCGATTGCTGTAGTGGCGAAACGAATTCGCTTTAAAAATGAGTTTCACAAAAGCGTTAATGACATTGTTTGCAACAAAGAAGAGTTGGAAAGCCTGTTCTTATCGTTTTTCCCTCAACTAATAGAGCATGTGCATGAAAGGGGTATAGAAGAGCGCACAGAATAGTATTCAGCAGAGCATATAGAAGGACAGTAAAAAAAGCTTGAAAGATCCATTAAACCAGACGTTAAAAGAGTGCAGTAAGTCTATAAAAACCTTATATCACAAGCAAGTAGGCTATGTATGGGAAACTTATCCTGTCTCATTAAAGTGCGAAGCTTTACAGAGATATATCGACTAATTTCGTTAACTTGTCGTTCTGTATAGAGAGAATGCTTCGAGGGGGTTATAGTGGATGTGCCAACAATCTAAACAAAAAGAACTCGGTATGAAAATGATGAACTCCTACAGAACTCCCCGCAAATGGGCTGCTGCCCATTGTTTGTTATTACTTTCTCTTTTTACCATCAATGCAGTGGCCCAAGAGCATGACCGTGCCATAGAAATAGACAGTAAAGTCGTTACTGAACACGAGACCAAAATTTTAGGTAAACGCGTTAAATACAGTGCCACTACGGGCACTCAGCCTGTGTGGAATACCAAAGACGAGGCCGTTGCTACGCTTTTTTACACATACTATAAGCGTACAGATGTTAAAGACGATACGAAAAGACCACTTATTATCTCATTTAATGGCGGTCCAGGATCTGCCTCGGTATGGATGCATGTGGCGTATACCGGCCCTCGTATACTCAATATTGATGATGAAGGTTACCCCGTTCAACCGTACGGTGTTCAAACTAACCCGTATTCAATACTCGATACCGCAGATATTGTATTTGTGAACCCAGTAAACACCGGCTACAGCCGAGTTCTACCAAACGCCGAGGGTAAAATGCCGTCTCAGGAAGAGCAGAAAAAAATGTTCTTCGGTGTAAATGCAGATATCAGCTACCTAGCTGAATGGGTGAACACGTTTGTGACCAGAAATAATCGCTGGCGCTCTCCTAAATACCTTATTGGTGAGAGCTACGGTACTACTCGAGTGTCAGGTCTTGCACTTGAACTCCAGAACAGTCAGTGGATGTACTTAAACGGTGTAATCTTAGTGTCACCTACCGACATAGGTATTGAACGCAATGGTCCGGTGAAAGCTGCGAATCGCCTGCCTTACTTTGCAGCGGCTGCCTGGTATCACAATAAACTTGATTCAGACCTGCAAAGCAAAGACTTAACCGAACTATTACCTGAAGTAGAAGACTTCACTATTAACGAACTCATTCCTGCTTTGGCAAAGGGCGGTTTTATTGATCCGGCTGAGAAACGCCAAGTGCTTGCTAAAATGGCTCGCTACTCTGGCTTAAGTGAAGAGGCTGTTGCTCAAAACAACTTAGATGTTTCCACGGCATTTTTCTGGAAAGAGTTATTGCGAGATGAAGGCAAAACCCTGGGGCGGTTAGACAGTCGCTATCTGGGTATCGATGCTAAACAAAGCGGTGATAGACCAGACTATTGGGCTGAACTCACATCTTGGCTACATTCATTTACGCCTGCGATAAACTATTACCTGCGTGAAGAACTAAATTATAAAACTGACATTAAATACAACATGTTCGGGCCTGTGCGTCCATGGGACAGAAGCAATAACAATACAGGCCGTAATTTGCGCCTGGCTATGGCCCAAAACCCTTATTTAAATGTAATGGTTCAGGCTGGTTATTACGATGGAGCAACAAATTACTTTGATGCCAAATACACGATGTGGCAGCTAGACCAAAGCGGAGCGATGAAAGATCGCTTGAGTTTTAAAGGTTATCGCAGCGGGCACATGATGTATCTACGTCGTGATGACCTAAAGCAGTCTAATCAAGATTTACGCGAATTTATCAAAGGCAGCACGCCTCTTGAAGGTCAACCTGCCATGTACAAGCGTTAATTAAGGAAGCAAAACATGAAAGCCGTAGGTTACAAACGCTCGTTAGCAATTAGCGAAGAGAATGCGCTAGAAGATATTGAAGTAGATAAACCAACTGCTACAGGGCGAGATTTACTTATTAAAATAAGCGCTATCGCTGTTAACCCTGTAGATTGCAAAATTCGTCAACGAGTAGAGCCAGAAGGTCAACCAAAAATTTTAGGCTGGGATGCCGTTGGAGAAGTGGTTGAAACAGGAAGTGACGTTACGGCTTTCAACGTAGGCGACCGCGTTTATTACGCGGGAGACCTAACTCGTCAAGGAACTAATGCACAATATCAAGCAGTAGATGAACGTATTGTAGCAAAGGCACCTACTTCATTAACGGATAGTGAAGCGGCTGCATTGCCGCTTACCTCTATAACTGCCTACGAGCTGTTGTTTGATCATTTAGAAATTAAACAGCAGAGCGAAAAAAGCGACGAAGTGATACTTGTTGTTGGTGCAGCTGGTGGAGTGGGTTCTATTATGCTGCAGCTGCTTAATGTATTAACCGGCGCAACGGTTATTGCTACGGCATCCCGCGACAAGACAAAAGCCTGGGTATCATCTCTAGGCGCAGATTTTGTTATAGATCACAGTCAGCCCATGGCGGAGCAAATTAGGGCGCTTAATATCGGCCCCGTAACTCATGTCGCTAGCTTGACTAATACAGGTGAAAACATTGAAACGTTTGTTGAAGTGATGAAGCCAAAAGGTAAATTAGCGCTGATTGACGATCCTGAGCATGTGGATATTTCAAAATTAAAGCAAAAAAGTTTGTCTTTACACTGGGAGTTTATGTTTACTCGCTCTATGTTTAAAACTGACGATATGATTGAGCAGCAGAAATTACTGTCTCACGTTGCTGACTTAGTGGATGAGAACAAGATTAAGACCACTGTGGGCAGGCACCTCGGTAAAATAAATGCCGCAAACCTTATTGCGGCTCATAAAGAGCTTGAAGCAGGCACAGCCGTTGGTAAGCTGGTGCTAGAGGGGTTTTAAACGGTTGTTTTCACAAGTACCTTTATACTGCTATGCTCTATCCATAGCAGTTTTCTTGTGCTGTCAATAGTGTCTTTCAAAAAGTGAGTACAGTTTGACTATATCCAATACCAACGGCGAACATTATCTGTTTTCAGAGTTAAAAAACTTACTGAATACTGATGAAAGCTTATTTAATTTTCTTGAGAGTTCTGCGCTCGATGGCGTTTGGTTTTGGGATTTAGAAGAGCCAGAAAATGGATGGATGAGCCCAACGTTCTGGAAAATACTCGGTTTCGACCCCGTCTCAAAGCGTCATTTACGTTCTGAGTGGCAACATTTAGTTAACCGCGAAGACTTGAAAGATGCTTTAGATAATCTTGAACAGCATTATGCAAACCCATCATCAATGTTCGATCAAATCATCCGATATACTCACAAAAATGGACATACTGTTTGGGTACGTTGCCGTGGTGTAGCAATTCGAGATAGTAATGGAAAACCAATAAGAATGCTGGGCGCACAGACAGATGTAACAGAGCTAAAACTACAAGAGTTATCGCGTCTAGAGCAAGAAAAGCAACAAAAACTGGCGTTTAAAAAACAAGCCTTTCTTTTGGACGAACTGGAAAAAACCGCCAATATTGGGACCTGGGAAGTAGACTTAATTAGTAGCAAGGTAGTTTGGAGCGATCAAACAAAACGAATTCACGAAGTGCCACTTAATTACGAGCCAACGCTTGAGCAGGGAATTAATTTTTACAAAGAAGGTGAAAGTCGAGAACTTATTACTAGAGCGGTATCAGAGAGTATAGCCGATGGCACTCCTTGGAATCTGGAGTTAGAACTTGTCACTGCAACAGGGCGGGATATTTGGGTTCGCGCACAGGGTAAGGCTCAGTTTGTTAACGGTGAATGCGTAGGCCTGTTTGGCGTTTTCCAAGATATAACGCCTCAAAAGCAAGTAGAAGCCCAAAAACAAAAGATTCGCGAGCGAGCCGTTGCCGAATCGATACGCTTGCAGGTAGCTAATGATGCGCTTGGCATGGGGGTGTGGGAATATGATTTGGTCACAGGTGAGGTGCTGTGGGACAAGTGGATGTATTCCCTCTACGGCGTATCGAAAGAACAATTCACCGGTGCATTCGAAGCTTGGGAACGAAGCCTTCATCCAGATGACTTAGAACGAGCTAAACAGTTGCTTGATGAAGCTATCGAAAAAAACATAAATTACGACACTGAATTTCGCGTGGTTATGCCCAGTGGGAAGATAAAACACCTTAAAGCCAACGCTGTTATTCTCCGTAACGACGTTGGTGAAGCCGTGAAAGCTATCGGTGTAAACTACGATATTACCGATAAAGTAGAAACAATGGCGGTGCTTGAGCAGGAAAAAGAAAGAGCAGAGGCAGCAGCGAAAGCAAAAAGTGATTTTCTTGCCAATATGAGCCATGAAATACGCACTCCCATGAATGCTATCCTTGGCGGCCTTCAGCTTTTAAGAAATTCAGATATAAAGGGAAATTTACGTACAATACTCAACAATTCAGCGTTTTCAGCCCAGAGCTTGTTAACCATCATCAACGATATTCTCGATTATTCAAAAATAGAGTCGAATAAGCTCAGTATGGAGTTTGCACCGTTTTCACTTATAGAAGTACTTAATGCTGTTAAATACGATATGGATGAAATGCTCAGTAGTAAGGGCATTGTTTACTCTGTAGATATAGATGACAAATTTGAAGATGGCTGGATTGGTGATGTAGTTAGGGTAAAACAAATATTGCTAAACCTCGTTTCAAACGCCGTAAAGTTTACCAGCAAAGGAATGGTAAAAGTTGATGTTTCTTGCCACGAGTACAAAGGAGAAAACGCAATCGCTATAAGCGTTATCGACTCTGGTATCGGCATGAGCGAAGAGGCCCAAAACAGGTTATTCGAACGCTTTTCACAAGCCGATGCAACGACTACGCGAAAATACGGTGGCACCGGTTTAGGAATGGCCATAACTCTCAGCTTAGTTGAGATGATGCGGGGTGATATTAAAGTCGATAGTGTTGAAGGTGAGGGAACAACAATCACCGTTTTATTGCCCCTTGCGCCTGCAAAGCTCGAAAAACAGAAAAGTGTGAAAAAGTCGCTTGCAGCACCAATGATGTCGAATAAAAAAATCCTCATCGCAGAAGATAACGCTATTAATCAAGTTGTTATTCAAACCATGCTGGAAGATACAAAGGCAGAGATAACCATTGTAGATAACGGAAAACAAGCAGTTGAGGCGGTAGAGAAAGAAGACTTTGACGTTATTCTTATGGACATTCATATGCCTGAAATGGATGGCGTAGAAGCTCAGCGCCAAATTAGCCAGATGAAAAAGCATATACCCATAATAGCGCTTACGGCTAATGTAATGGCCGACGATGTGGCGTTCTATTTACAACAAGGTTTTGTCAGTCACCTAGGCAAGCCCGTAGACATGAATCATTTGTTTGGCATGTTAAAGCAATACGGCCACTAAAGACCTCTCTACTGGTGTTGAATTGATGAGGGCACAACACAATCATTGTGCCCGTATCTGAAATGCTAAAGGTTTACATTTACAATGGTGCGACCAAATAATTGACCTTTTAATATGTCATTTATTTTTTCATCTAATGCGTCTAAACCAACTTCGGTTGTCAGTGAATCAAGCATATTCAGCTTCCAGTCACCTGCTAGTTTATCCCATAGCCTTAAACGTGGCGCCATGGGGCATTCAACAGAATCGATCCCCAGTAATGAAACTCCACGCAAGATGAAAGGAAATACACTCACATCTAGCTGAGCAGAAGCAGTAAGCCCACAGCAGGTAACTACGCCGCCATACTGAGTAGACTTAATTGCTTGGGCCAAAAATTCTCCACCCACTGTGTCTACTACTCCGGCGTACTGCTCTTTAAGCATGGGAAGTTCTTTATTTTCAAGCATAGTGTCTCGAGTAATGACACGAGAAGCGCCCAACGATTTAAGAAAATCAGCCTCTGAATCTTTTCCGGTGCAGGCAACCACATTAAAACCTGCTTGTGTAAGCAGGGCAACCGCCACGCTTCCTACACCGCCGGTGGCTCCTGTTACCAAAATCTCTCCGTCTTCTGGCGACACGTTGTTCTCAACAATCGCTTGAACAGAGAGCCCGGCAGTAAATCCCGCCGTGCCCAATATCATGGCTTCTTTAAGAGTGAGCCCTTCTGGTTTTGCCACCGCCCACTTTGAAGGGATACGTATGTATTGAGCAAATCCGCCAGCAGTGTTCATGCCGAGGTCGTAGCCTGTAACAATAACTTCATCGCCTTGACTAAATGTATTGTCGTCGCAAGATACAACCGTACCCGCCGCATCAATGCCGGGGGTATGTGGAAAGTTTCTACTCACTCCTGGATTTCCTGAAGCAGACAGAGCATCTTTATAGTTTAACGAAGAGTAGCTCACTCTTATCAGTAGATTACCTTCAGGTAATTCATCTATATTTCTTTCAACGACAGAACGTGTAAACGTTTTGTCTTCGGCTTTTTCTACCAATAATGCTTTAAATGTAGTCATTCTACTCTCCGTATTGATATCTGAGTTTCTTCCATTCTGACCGTATATTTATTTTGTGCAAGTATGCACTTTTTAGTAGGGTAGTATCCAAAATGATACTAATGGGAAAGTTTAGCTAATATGGAATTAAATCAACTGTTCGCTTAGTTCGAGTTGAGAAAAAGCTAAATGCGAGCTCAGCCCACGCTAGATGAATACACGCTAGATAAATACACACCAGATAAATGAGAAAACAGCCATGACTGAGGCAGTAAAAAAAGACAGCAATGACGTGCTAGAGCAGCAGACACCGAATTATATATGCGGCGTAGCGGTTTCCCTTGAGATTATTGGTGGTAAGTGGAAGGGAGTCATTTTATGGCATTTGTGCCACAAGACGTTACGATTTAGTCAACTGAGACGCCGTTTGCAGGGAGTTACGCAAAAGATGCTAACGCAACAATTAAGAGAGCTGGAGCGTGATCAGCTTGTCAATCGTAAAGTTTACGCAGAAGTGCCGCCTCGGGTAGAGTATTCATTAACAGACCTTGGCAGAACGTTAGAGCCTACATTGCGACAGCTATGCGACTGGGGAAAAAACTTCCACGACCAGCATCGTTAGTGACCAACATAGTTAGTATTTTATGAAAAGGTAAAGTTAAGGCTCCGTGAGCGATTGTTTATCAATGCGTGTTTTATCATCGATGGGGTTATTCTATAAGAGCTGTTATCAGCGTATTAGTAATACCAGCGCCAGATGTAAAAATGGCCCGAAATTACCATTCCGGGCCTAAGCTATTTAATATCTTCTGAACTTCTAAACAACAGGTGGCTGCTATAGTTTTTATCCTAGCAATTCACTTATTGTTATCGTCGTCGACTTGCCTGCATCAGTGATATCGATAACAGCACTCATCGTGTTAAAGTCGATTTCAAGGCAAGCTGTGTCTGAATGATGGGCCCAATTAAGAGCAAGCAGTTTATCGTTATACGACACTGAAAAATCGCCATTAAAAGCATTGCTGTCGTTTCTTATCTTGATTAACTCAATAAGCCCTTTTACCACAGGTTTCTCAATGGCTGCTTCTACGTCGGCAGTTGAAAGGTAAGGCCGGTTTATATCTCTCCCTACATTTGTTTTAGCTAACAACTCCATATCGTTATCGGCTGCGAGTAGGCCCCCGTAGTAAACTTGAGGGATGCCTGGGCTAAAGAATTGAATGGCGCGAGCAAGGAGATAGTTTAAATCATCTTTTCCTAGTGCGTCGTAGTAAGTGCAGTTTACCTGATAAAGGTCGACATTGTTGGCTGCTGCCCCCGTCGCTTTTCTCGACTCTTCTTTGGAGTTAACGTGAATCTGCTCGACAAGAGCATCAATTGATGCGTTATCAAGTAAGCCTGGCTTGTCGCCGCTTGGGCCAACATCAACAATCCCAATGCCGTCGTGGGTGTCTAATACCGTAAAACAGTTACGTGGTGAAATTGATAGCCAATGTGCTAACGCGCTGGCATCTTGCGTGAAAAGAGTATGCAGAACTAATGGCGGTAGAGCAAAGTCGTACACACTGTCACAGCGTTCTGCAATATCAATTTGAGTTTGATAATGGCTGTGAATTTCAACCAGACACTGCATGTCCATAGAGCGAGCTCGTTTACTAAGCTCTTCAATAAAGGCAAAAGTCTCTTCAAGCATAAAGCAGTTGGAACCCGCCCGTTTAATGGCATAGCCTGCCGCATCAAGGCGAATGAGGTCGACGTTACTTTCAGTGAACGATGTGAGAATAGACGATAAATATTCCTTTCCAAGCTCAGACTCAACGTCAATATCAATTTGGTTCGAGGTAAATGTAGTCCAAAAAGGTACAGTTTCACTGCCTGCAACTTCATAATCGCT
The DNA here is from genome assembly GCF_002831605.1 of Alteromonas sp. MB-3u-76. Lineage (NCBI taxonomy): Bacteria > Pseudomonadati > Pseudomonadota > Gammaproteobacteria > Alteromonadales > Alteromonadaceae > Alteromonas > Alteromonas sp. MB-3u-76. The sequence goes on from NZ_CP025115.1 coordinate 1,658,981, forward strand.
GAAAAATGGCGTGGGTCTTGGACGAAAAACGTTGGCAATTTGCTCGTTAGTTTTTGTCTCATCAGTGTCGGTAAACACATCTTGCTTAGTTAAAAATAGCGGCCAATACGCTGACTCTCGGCCTTTTTCAAGCACGTCGCGAAACTGCCTACTCTGCGCCGACATGTGATTAACAATAAGATCAGCCATAATGTCGACAGATTCGCCCATTTTTTTAACATGGCTCCAATCACCCAAACGCGTATCGACACTCGTGTGATCGATAGGGTCGAATCCAGCATCTTCGCCATCGTAAGGATAATAAAATGGCAGAAGGTGCACACCCTTAAACAAACCAGCGAGCGGACCATTGAGAAGGGTATTTAGGCTTTCGATACTGCCATCACCCAATCTGTCTGCGTAGGTAATTAATTGAACGCCGTTGCTTATAGACATTGAAACTCTCCAAAAATACGGTTTTTACGATAGGAGCAAAAAAGCGCCTTGGTATACGATAAATACCATTAAGCATGGACCGCTTTATTAAAGTCACTTTCAATATAGTAGAGGCTTAGCTTAAGTATAGATACGCTGCGATATGTGGAAGCTTTCCATCTCCAGTACAGTATCGCTTCTTAATCGATTAAGAAATGGTAGCAATAGTTATCGCAAATGTAAATGAGATGTTTATTTATACAATTTTATTTTGCTGATCTCGTAGGGATGATGACTTTAGTCTCAGTTGTTCATCATTGGACGGAATGAACGTTATACTCCTTACGGTAAGAAGCTGGACAATCCTAGTGAAAATAAAAACGACTAAGGATTCACAGGGTATGTTTCGGACGATCCGACGGGCTTATTTTATATACAGGCACGATATTATATTCGTATTTCACTCACTTAGTTTGCTGAGATCTACTGCAAGTCCCTTCTCTCGGCGTTAAGCAACTTAAGCAATTCCTAGCTAGTCAAGAGGTAATGCATTTGCATTACCTCTTGGTTAATACTAAAATCAAAGCTAATGAAACTAGAAGAAGATAGAGGCTATTATGGCACGGGTTGCTTTAGAAACTGAATCAACACTTACAGACCGCTTTCAAACCACAGTGCCTAGTCCTGTTCGTCAGGCGTTGCAGTTAGGCAAGAAAGACAAAATTAAATACGCGATACAGTCTGATGGCAGCGTTGTTATCTCGCGTGCAGCAGCGCAAGAAAGTGACCCTGTACTTAGCGAGTTTTTATCATTCATAGCGCGTGATATGAAGGCTCATCCTGAAAGACTAGAGCCGTTATCAGCAAGTATGCGAGAAAGCGTTGATGCGTTGGTTGAAGGCGTTGAAATTGATTTAGATGCTCCGTTATCGGATGAGGACGAGTAAGTTTGCAAAAAACGATACCAATGGTCGTAAATGGTTGGACACTTTACACTCATCCATTGTTTAAAGAGCAGTACCTTAATCTGAAATCACAAGTTGAGGCTTTACGTGAAAAAGATCCAAAAGGTTACCTTAAAAAGAACGCCACGAAACGATTAGCCGCTATTCAAAGGCTAATCTTTGAATTAATACCACATGACCCTACCAGTGCTGAATTTCGCCAAGGAAGCACATTAGGTAATGATAACAAGCATTGGTTTCGGGCAAAGTTTTTCCAGCAATACCATTTGTTTTTTCGTTATCACCTAGAGTCAAAAGTCATCGTTTATGCTTGGGTAAATGATGAAAACAATAAACGCGCATACGGTAGCAAGACCGATGCTTACAAAGTATTCGAAAAAATGTTAAAGTCAGGTTATCCTCCCGAGGGATGGGATGATCTTTTAAAAGCAGCCAAGGACGAATTGCTCTCTCCATAAGCGAACCACTTGTTTTTCCACAAGAACGTAGTCTGGTTCGTATTTCCGATTATTTTATATGCAGGCACGATACTATGATCCAGCAGGTGCAGTAACTCACTAAGGAATGCAAAAAGGCATTAACGTGTTAAGTCATTATTCCTACGCCATGCATAAGCTTAATTGTATATATTATTCGCTCTTTTCAGTGCCGCGATTTCGTTCTTAGCATTTTCAAGAAACGCATCGAACTGACGGATAATATCTGGGTGAGAAGTGGTAGAGAGTTGATAGCTGAATTGAGTGCTTGGAGCGTGTTTTGCTAAAGCAAAGTCGTTGGCATCATAACCTAACTCTGTTGCATAGTGTTTTACAACATGAATGTTAAGGTCTAGCCCGTCTATCAAGCCCTTTTTAAGCATGCGAATTAAAATGCGAGTAGAGCCTTCATAAACAAATTCAATATTGTTTTCTTCGATGCGAGAGGCCCACTGTGGGCCTGGGATGAAACCGTATAAAGTGCCAATCGTTCTTATTTCACTTTCTGGAAGCTTTCGGTTTTCTTTTAACACAACAGTGTCTGCGCGAAGGTTAATTATATCCTCACTAAACACTAAGCCCTCATTGCCGCTATTCCAAAGGGAGTGGTCGGGAAGGCGAAAGTCGATATCTTCCTTTTGATACCATTCGTGAAATCGGGTTGTCGGTAAATGTATATATTCGAATTTGATGTTGTGCTGCTTAGCAAATATCTCGAGAACGTCAATTAAAAAGCCGGGGTTATCAATAGCGCTTTTATTCGAATACATGGGGTAGTAATCTATGTCTTCCACACCCACTCGATAGATTTGCTGTTGCATTAACTCTTGTTCGGCAGCAACACTGGCGTTTGCAAAGAGAGTGCAAAACGCGAGGCATGATACAAGACTCCTTGTAAAGTACCTTGTCCAATGCAATACAAATTTAACTAAGGCGATATTTCCCCATTTTTTCATTATTGTCTCTGTATTTAGGGCCTGTAATTCGCTACGGCGAGAATGTATTTTTCTTATCTATCGTATTTCTATTATATTGTGTCGAGAGCATAACAGTGAGAGCGTAGACTAATATCTCACTCATTTTGCTTTTGCTCTATTGCGCGAACTTGCTCCCGCCACTTATCTAGCTTCTCGAAATAGACGTCCCAAATGCAAGGGCAACACGAGCCTCCGCCGCAGCAATCGTCACGCAGTGGTTTCTCGGGCTCAGGAGGTAACTCGAATTGAGCAGTATTTTGGTTTGCCTTATCCATTGAATTTACCTTATATACTACTAATTAGTATGAGGTGATAGTGCTGTAAATTCAAACAAAAGTTCAACGGGAGAGAGGCCCGATTTTTCTTTGAAGCCCTTAGTTCTAAATAAATTGAGAAGATTGGGTTAGCAAGTTGTTGTGAAACACTTGCTAACCGTTCTAGTAATGGCAGGGCACTCTATACTAAATACTTATTATAATTGCCTCATTATAAATGCTTTATTGTGAGTACTTATTAGCGACTATTAATGGCTGTGTTCGCCCTCTAAAGCATGGCCTTTGTCATTGTAAAAGCCGCTTGCTCCAGCTTCTATGAAGCCTTGAGTCACCATCTTTGTAAGAAAAGGATCGGTGTGGTCGTCGCCAATATCGGCGTAATCGGTGGCTTGATAGTCTGCTCGCTTCGCAAAGAACGAATTCACGTCTGCGTTGTAATCGGTCGAAGTTAACGTCCAATTTCGATGAACTTTTCCACTTTCTACTTCAAAGCTGGCAATTAATTGCTGGTGCACTAGCCATGTTAACGTAAATGAGCCGGCTGAGTTTTTAAGTTCGTATGTCTCTGTTTTTTCACATCCGCTTCCCGTTGAACTTACTAGCGTCATCGAATCGAGAAAGGTGTCACTAACAAGTTGGTAGCGATAAGAAAAGTCAGTTTCTTTTTTACCGTGAATGGTTTCACCAGGCTGATACTCAATGGCTCGCTGATGGCCATCAAAATACCGTACTGGCTTAATAAATTTGTTACGCACCAAAGTGTACTCTTCGGTGATTTTTGTTTCAGGGTACTGATGCGCTACCTTATTATCCATACGCCAAAGCGACATGTTAGTGGTGCGTGTACTGTCACCCATGGTGGTGTGTTTGGTAATACTTATTGAGTAATCAGCTTTTAAGCGCTTGCTGTTTTCGTCGCATACTTCATTTGCATGTACGCTATTTAATACCGGTGCTAGCCCTAGTACACAAAAAAGTAATAGTGATTTTTTCATTTTTGCTCCAATACCAAAGGGAGCTGGTGAGCCAGCTCCCTTTGCATATTAAACTGGCCTGCCGTGTTTACCAGCAGACCTGAGTTACTGTACTTATATCCTAACAATTATTCCATTGCGCTCTCTGCTTGTGATACGAAATCACCAGCAAAGTCCATTACATGGAAAATGACGCTTTGTTCGTTAGTACCATTCACTAAGAAGGCACCTGGGCCTTTAGCGTAAATGCCAACGTCTTCACCCGAGTGAGTTTCAGAACCAAGCGGTACCAAAGCTTCTTGGTGATAGCCTGGTGTAGTGGTATCAACATCGGTAATATCTTTACGGCCAGTGTCTGGGCCAGCAAGATAAGACGCATCTGAGTTAGTCACATCACCTAAGTTTCTAAAACCAAGACCGTTAGTGTAACCAAGGGTTGTGTAAGGCGTGCCATCGGCAGCCGTTGCTGCGTCTTCAGCGCCTACATTAACCACTTTACCCAGAATTGGGTTACCGCGCTTAGGATAGCCCGCAATAGTAAATACATGGCCGTGGTCAGCGGTAACAATGATAAGTGTATCTTCATCGTTAGTTAGCTCATCTGCCGCGGTTACGGCTTCAGCAAATGCAATGGTGTCGTGCAATGCGCCGTAGGCGTTTCCTGCGTGGTGAGCATGGTCTATACGGCCAGACTCTACCATTAAGAAAAAGCCTTCATCGTTGTTATCGAGTACTTTGATAGCAGCGCTGGTCATTTCGGCAACCGATGGCTCACCGGCAATATCGTTCGCACGGTCTGCTTCGTATTGCATGTGTGACTCGTTAAACAATGCAAAAACACGCTCGGTGGTTTCTGTGTCTAAACCATCAAAACCAGACTGGTCAAACACGTAAATACCGTTGGTGTAGAGATCTTGCCATTCTGCTGTTAAGTCACGACCATCTGTGCGATCGCCTTCTGTGCTGCTGGCTGCATCAGGGCTGTTAAACGCCGGATCTCTTGGTAGGAAGTGACGACGGCCTCCACCCATTACCACTTCAATACCGTCAACGTCTACACCATCAAATTTCGCTTCAAGATTGCTCTCAAAGTTGATTAGTTGGTCTGCAATATCAGTACAGCCAGCAGTAACGGCTGCTTCTGGCATATCTGAGATATCTTCCCAGTTTCGGTCGGCAGATTTTGCATAAGTGGCAGCTGGTGTAGCGTGGGTTATACGTGCTGTTGAAATGATACCGGTAGATTTACCTGCAATTTCAGCAAGCTCTAGTGCAGTAACCAGCTCGTTACCTGCTACTGTAGAGCAATCGCCGCGCTCGATATCTTCATCAACGCCTATAACGCCCACATCAGTTTTGATACCGCTCATCATCGCAGTCATGGTGCCTGCAGAATCAGGCGTTTGAGCGTCAACGTTGTAGGTTTTTGACAAACCAGAGAATGGGAAACGGTCGAAGCTTAGTTGATTTTCCTCACCTTCCAAACCTTTCATCTGACCGTCTAGAATACGAGCCGCGGTAACGGTTGAAACACCCATACCGTCACCAACGAATAAAATAACGTTTTTCGCCGTGCCGCGCAGGTTCTGAACCATTGCATCAAGTTCTTCTTGTGAACTTACGGTAGCAACGCTCACATTAGAAGATGCTGCAGCATTACCTGAAGTAGCATTCATCCAAACTTGCTTATTATTTTCTACTTCTGTTTGCCCATCAACGAACCATTCGTTGTTTAAGCTAGTTAGAATTTCGCTGTTGTCCACTGAGCTTGCGCCGGGCACACATACGTAGCTTGTTGACGTGATTTCGCTTTCAGACAATGTGCCATCGTTGTCTGTATCTAGGCCAGAGTCGATACGAACGCCGCTGTTAGGGCAGTTTACATCGCCTTCTGGTAGCTGCGTTTGCACGGTAAGGCTATTAGAACCGTTAGCGCCATCGGCACCATTTGAACCGTCTACGCCAGCAACGCCGTCTGCCCCATCTAATCCGTCTTGGCCATCATCACCCTCTAACGAGCAGGCTGAAAGCCCAGCTATTGCTACTGCAATTAAACTTAATTTAAATAAATTCATTTTCTTATCTCCACTTATTCGTTAACAAGGCCAAGGGCTTGGTTTATTAAGTGGAAAACAACATTTTGCTCTACCACACCTTGCGCGAGTTGACTTCCAGGACCAGTTGCATGCAAAGAAATATCTTCCCCAGAGTGGGTTTCAGAGCTCAGTGGGATAAGTGCTTCTTGGTGATAGCCTGGAGTAGTGGTATCGATATTGGTGAGGTCTACGCGTCCTGCCGCAATATCTAATCCGTAAGAGACATCTGAATTTGTTTCATCGCCTAGGTCATAAAAGCCTCTCCCGTTTGTATACCCAAGCGTAGTGTAAGGGGTACCGTCAGATGCTGTTGCTGGCTCTTCAGAGCCCACGTTCACAACTTTTCCTAAAATAGGGTTGCCGCGTTTAGGATAGCCCGCAATTGTGAATACATGACCATGGTCGGCAGTCACAAGAATAAGCGTTTCTTCAGGGTTAGTATTTTCAACCGCTGTCATTACTGCTTCTTCAAACGCAAGTGTATCGGTAAGTGCGCCAGCAGCGTTGCCTGCGTGGTGAGCATGGTCGATACGACCAGACTCAACCATTAGGAAAAAGCCTTTTTCGTTATTATCAAGAATGTTAATAGCCGCTTCTGTCATTTCAGAAACTGAAGGCTCGCCGGCAATATCGTTGCTGCGGTCTGCTTCGTACTGCATGTGAGATTCGTTAAACAAAGCGAAAACCCGCTCTGTAGTTTCTGTATCAATCGCGTCAAAACCAGTTTGGTCGAAAACATAAACACCGTTTTCGTATTTCTGCTGCCATTCTGCGGTTAAGTCGCGCTCGTCAGTGCGATCGCCTTCTACGTCGCTTTGCGCATCTGGGCTGTTAAACGCAGCGTCTTTTGGTAGGAAATGACGTCGTCCACCGCCCATTGCTACTTCAATACCGTCAACATCAATTCCGCTGTAACGGCTTTCAAGATAAGTTTCGAAATTTACAAGCTGATCGGCTACATCAACACATCCAGCAGCGATGGCGTCTTCAGGCATATCTGAGTTGTCTTCCCAGTTGCGATCGGCTGATTTTGAATACGTTGCTGCTGGTGTTGCGTGAGTAATACGCGCAGTGGACACGACACCAGTAGAAAGACCTTTAATTTCTGCAAGCTCAAGTGCAGTAATCACTTCGTTGCCCGCTACAGTAGAGCAGTCGCCACGTTCGATGTCTTCATCGACACCAATAACGCCTACGTCGGTTTTAAGACCAGACATCATGGCAGTCATTGTTCCTGCTGAATCCGGTGTTTGTGCATTTACATTGTAAGTTTTAACCAGCGCCGTGTGAGGGAAAGATTCAAAGCTTAAATAACCTTCCTCGCCTGGGTTACCCGCTAACTGTCCCTTGTGGATACGTGCAGAGGTAAGTGTAGAAATACCCATACCGTCACCAACAAAAAGAATGACGTTCTTGGCTTTGAATTTATTATTAGTTGCTAGTTTCTCAGTCAATTTCGATTGCGCATCGGTAAACCAAGCGCTATTTGTTTGATGCTCGGGCAAGACTGCTGCTTGTAGCCCAGCGGATACCGCCAGTGCCACTGCAGTGCATGCTGCTTTCCAGTTACGATTCATGATTGTTTCCTAAACGTATTATTAAAATCGGTTTTTGGGTATGTGTGGGCGTTCCCAAAGCAAAAGCGGTTTTTCCTTTGTGCTAGTGCTGAAACGCAGACTGGAGGTTAGGCATGCTTGGTGACAATTATTTGACATATATATTGCAAGATTGTCACATTTGTCATATTCAAGAGTTTTCGTAGGATAGATTTAACCTTGGCGAAGGATTTTTTATAAAGTAATGAGTCGGTTACCTAAAGATGAGCGGTAAAAAAAGAAAAAGATTAATTATCAAATAAGTGGACTGACCAGATTATAAGTGCCGGAATTGATTACAAAAAATTGTGATGTTGTAACATTACTTCTGAGGGCGTGACCTTCAGTATACTTCCTTGATCGTACCAATCGCCCAGCACAATTCGGGTTGCGGGCTTGTTATTCGCTGTAAGGGAATGAATATTAGGGCGGTGGGTATGCCCGTGGATCATGCGTTGAACGCCCCATTTCTCCATGGTTTTCACCACTTCTTCGGGGGTAACGTCCATAATCTCGGGTTTAAGGTTTTGTTGATTAGCTTTACTTTCGGCGCGCCCGTTTTCCGCGACTCGGCGTCTGTACCACAAGGGAAGGGCAAGCATTAGTCTCGGCCACCACCATCCTCGTGATTTTTTACGAAACTTCTGATAGGCAACATCTTTTGTACATAGCTCGTCACCATGGGTAAGTAGTGTAGACGTTCCGTATAAGTCTACAACCTCTTGCTCGTTCAGCAGCGTCATGCCCGCTTTATCTAGCCATGTTTGTCTTATTGCAAAGTCACGGTTACCATGGATAAAGTAGATGGGGCAGTGTTGGCTAACGCGCTTAAAAGCGTCGGCAATAAAGGTATTAAAAGGCGTTACGTTGTCGTCGCCTATCCAAACTTCAAACAAATCGCCTAATACATATAGGGCATCTGCTTTTGGTGCTTCTTCCTTTAAAAAGCGCATCAGGCATTGAGTAATGTCCTCTCTCTCGGCACTTAGGTGAAGGTCTGCAATGAAGTAAGTAAAAGGCATAAAACATCTTATCTAAAAGTGAAAAGCCGTACTGGTTAGGTACGGCTAAAACATTTATTGCTGATCTTTTCGTAACCAGCGAATAAGCGTATGGCGAAGTAATAGAGTACCTATTGGAAGATAAGTTTGACTGTCACAACGCCAAGGCACAATAGCAATTATACAACTACCGCTTTCTCAATGATAACAGGCTCTACAGGTACATCTTGGTGATAACCATGGTTGCCCGTTTTAACTGCTTTTATTTTCTCTACTACGTCCATGCCTTCTGTAACTTTACCAAACGCACAATACCCCCAGCCATTAGCGCTTTCGCTAGTGTGGTTTAGGAAGTCGTTATTGTTAACGTTAATGAAAAATTGTGACGTTGCAGAGTGGGGGTCTTGAGTACGAGCCATAGCAATAGTACCTACCTCGTTTGCTACACCATTGTTGGCTTCGTTTTCAATTGGCGCTTTGGTTTCTTTTTGCTCCATATCTTCAGTGAAGCCACCGCCTTGCACCATGAAGTTATTAATTACACGGTGAAAGATTGTGTTATCGAAGAAACCGTCTTGCACATAAGAGAGAAAATTAGCGACAGTGTTAGGCGCTTTATCTTCAAACAGTTCAATTGTGATATCACCAAAATTTGTTTTTAACGTAACCATTATGGGGTCCTATGTATTTTCTTTAAAAAAGTGCGCTAATGGTAGCGCAAAAGCGAAGTTTGGGGAAATACCGACGCATAAATAGACGGTCTTAACATGTTATTACTCTTGTACTTCTATTTTGGCTTTTTAGACAGGCGAAATAGGGGGTAAAAGCCCTACCATTATTTTTATACAGTGCTAAACTTTGCGCCCAAATTGATATACAGGAAGACTTGCTATGCTACATCTTTACAATACCCGAACCCGTGAAAAAGCGAAGTTTGTGCCGCTTGAAGAAGGGAAAGTGGGTCTGTATGTGTGTGGTATTACTGTATACGACCTCAGCCACATGGGGCATGCGCGCACTTACCTAAGCTTCGACGTGCTAGTTCGCTATTTGCGCCACCTTGGCTATGGTGTGAAATATGTACGAAATATCACAGATATTGACGACAAAATCATTAATCGTGCAAACGAAAATAATGAAAGCTTTGAAGTGCTAACCAAGCGCACTATCGGCATGATGCACGAAGACTTTGCGGCAATTAATTTGCTAGAGCCCGATGTAGAACCCACCGTAAGTGGGCATATGCCAGAAATAATCGATATCATTGAGCGCCTAGTGGAAAAAGGCTACGCCTACCAAGCACAAAGCGGCGACGTGTTATTTGATGTGAGTAAATATGAAGACTATGGCAAGCTAAGCAAGCAAGACCTAGATCAACTTAAAGCCGGTGCCCGTGTTGAAGTGGCGCAGGGTAAAGACGATCCCCTCGACTTTGTATTGTGGAAAACCACCAAGCCCGACGAACCAGCGTGGCCATCTCCATGGGGAGAGGGACGTCCTGGTTGGCATATAGAATGTTCTGCAATGAACTACAAGCACCTAGGCGCACATTTTGACATTCATGGTGGTGGCTCAGATTTAACCTTTCCTCACCATGAAAACGAAATTGCACAGTCGTGCTGCGCCCACGATAGCCCGTACGTAAACGTATGGATGCATACGGGGATGGTGCAGGTTGATGATGAGAAAATGTCTAAGTCGCTAGGTAATTTTTTTACTCTTCGCGATGTGCTAAAAGAGCATGACTCAGAAACCTTACGCTTTTTCTTGATGTCTGCCCATTACCGCAGTCAGCTCAGCTACTCTCAAGATAATATTACTCAAGCTAAAGCAGCACTAGAGCGTTTGTATACCGCGCTTCGCGGTGTAGAAGTTGATCATTCAGCAGACCTAGGGCACGGTGGTTATTTAGCGCGTTTTGAAGCTGCTATGAACGATGATCTTAACGTACCAGAGGCATTCTCAGTACTGTTTGATGTTGCCCGCGAAATAAATCGTAATAAAGATAATGCTGCTGAAGCCGGCAAGCTAGCCTTCGTGCTAAAAGGCTTGGGCGCTATTTTAGGTATGCTGCAAAGCGACCCAGATGCGTATTTAAAAGGCGCTAACGATAACGACGATGAAGCCGCTGAGATTGAGGCGCTGATAAAGCAACGTAATGACGCAAGAGCCGCCAAAGACTGGGCAGCTGCCGACGCAGCGCGCGATGCATTAACAGCGATGGGCGTAGTGCTAGAAGATGGCGCTGGTGGCACCACTTGGCGTAGAAGTTAGTTTTAAAAATAAAACCGAAACACACTTAAAAAGCCTGCTTAAGCAGGCTTTTTAATGGGTGCTAATTTATTTTACTTCAAGCAATTCCACTTCGAATATCAGCGTCGAACCCGGTGATATTTTTCCGGCAGCGCTGTCGCCATAGGCAAGGTGTGATGGTATAAAGAATTTATATTTATCGCCTTCAACCATAAGCTGAAGGCCTTCTGTCCAGCCTGCGATTACACGGTTTAGTGGAAAGCTAATGGGTTCACCGCGGGCTACCGAGCTGTCGAAAACAGTGCCATCAAGTAATGTACCGTGATAATGCACTTTTACGGTTGATGATGGGGTAGGGTGCTTTGTACCTTGCCCTTCTTGAAGCACTTCGTACTGAAGTCCTGACGGTGTCTCTTTTACTGCAATATTCGCTTTATTTTCTGCTAGAAATACTTTGCCTGCCTCAATGTTTTCAGTCGCTACTTTCTTGTTAGCTGTGTGGCGGGTAAATAAGAAAATGGCTAAACCAATAACGATGGCTAAAATAATAAACTTCATTAGTAATCTTCTTTCTGTGAATAAATGTTTTAAGGTGGCTTTATTAATAGTCTAACACTTGATGTCTGCAAGGCGCGTTCTTTCTCGTGTCGATAAGATAAAAGTCTATTTAGGGTCAACCGGTGGCGGAACACTCGACTCTTTTTCCATTAACTGCGATTTCCAGCGCTGCTGCGACACGTGTGCTTTAACAAGTTCTAGGCACTCGTTAACCACATTAAGCACTTCTTCATCGAGGGCATCAGCAGTAGGCGTGTAGTCATGCAAACCAACAGATATAAAGTGGTCTATGCGCTCTGAATCTAAATCACTCAACAAATTCACCAGCGACGATGTGACAATGTCGGTAACAGACTGTTCTAACGTGTTTTCAATGGTTTTACCGATAACAGGTAGGTAATTGAGCGTAGACACTTGGGCGTTGCCCCGAACGGCTTTGCCAACGCTTTTTCGAACGTGTTCACGAATAACGTCGCCATGTTCGTCATTGCTAATCGACTGGCCTAGATGATTGATAATTCCCGCCATCCATTGAGTGAGAACGGGGCGTCGAGGTGCAAGCACTTGGTTGGTAATATCATCTAGAAGAGGTGAGCCAGCTGAAATATCTTTTTGTGCATCGCTTAAAACCTTTACTACTATTCTGTCGCTCAACTCTTCTACAAAAACGTCGTAGTAGAAGGCAAAGAAGCGGAAGATGGCCGTTTGATTAAGGTCGATAATTTCGTATTTATGCAGGCGATGCAAAATAGAAAGAATACGAAGAAAGCGAAATAGTCTGGTGCCGCCAGTTGGGATAAGACCCACTAAATCGTACCAGTGTAAGAATGGAAAGAAGTACCAGCGAAGGTGCTCTTTTCGTACTATGGCCACTGCCCAGCGGAAACAAAACTCAGTAAAGAATATTCCAATAAAGACTAAGTCGACGAGTAGAAAGTTGTTGTGTATGGGGTCGTAGGCGTCTATGACGGCAGGAAAATGTACACCTAGTTGCTGATAGACAAAGTTAGTAGCATAAAGAGCATCAAAAATTAGCCATGCTAGGTTTATAAACAACAAGCCCAGCATGACTAAATCTAAAATTAACCAAGGCGTTTCGTGGCTGTTACGCAGGTTTTCCCGGTTAATTTTTAACATACCTCTATCCTGTCGATGTCAGCCTAGTTACGTCAACGTATAGCTTAAGCTTTTGCCCAGGCTGTAAATACTGTTTAGCGTTAAGGCTATTCCATTTGCTAATGTCACTCACTTTAACATTGAATTTGCTTGCTATGCGAGAAAGCGAGTCTCCACTTCTTACGGTATAGGTAAGTTTTTTCGTCACACCAGCATCACTTTTGCCTTCAAGCCAAATAACAAGGGTCTTGCCCGGTTTAAGCATATCGCCCGGTGCCATGCCATTCCATTTTGCCAATTGTCTGGTTGACACTTTAAATTTACGTGCAATGTCCCAAAGCGTATCGCCAGATTGAACCGTATGACGTACTTTTTGCTTCGACTTGTTGCTACTTTGTATGCTGGCAAGGCGCTGTTCTTTCGAAAGGGCGTAATCGTCTAATGCCTTTAATGCAACGGGTACCATGATAGCCTGACCAATGCGGATCATCGATGAATCGAGTTCATTAACCTGCTGAATTACCTTGATGGTAGTGTGGTACTGATTGGCAATTTTGCCAAGGCTATCTCCGCTTTTAACTGTATGTCGAACCCAGTTAAGGCGCTCCTTTCTATCTATTTTTGCTAGTGCCTGTGAAAAAGAGGCTGCTTTTTCAACGGGTAACACTAAGCGATGGGGGCCATCTGGCGATGTAGCCCAGCGATTGAAACCTGGATTGAGTCCATGAAGCTCTTTTAGTGACATATCCGCAAGTTCAGCGGCAAATGCAAGGTCTACCTGTGAGCCAATATCTACCACTTCAATAACCGCAATATTTTCAACTTCAGGCCAGGAGAAATCGAAGGTCTTTTTGTTTTTCAAAATGTCGGCAAGAGCCAGCAGTTTCGGTACATAGGCTCGGGTTTCTCTTGGCAGGCCTAAATGCCAAAAATCCGTTGGCTTGCCTGCGCGTTTATTGGCGCGAATTGATCGCATAACTCGACCTTCACCACTGTTGTAAGCGGCAAGTGCGTGTAACCAGTCACCATCAAACATTTCGTTTAAATAGGTGAGGTAATCAAGAGCACCTTGAGTAGAGGCTATTACGTCGCGCCTGCCGTCGTACCACCAATTTTGCGGCATGCCAAAGCGTTTACCTGTACTAGGAATAAACTGCCACATGCCTGCGGCGCGGCCATGAGAATACGCGAAAGGGTCGAAGGCGCTTTCCACAATAGGTAGCAGCACCAACTCCATAGGCATGTTGCGCTTTTCAATTTCTTCAACAATATAATACAAGAACGGCTTTGCGCGCTTCACTACGCGGGCCATGTATTCTGGGTGTTTTAAGTACCAATCTCGTTGAGCCGTTACACGATTGTCGTCGGGAATGTGAAGTGAAAAGCTGTTGCTAGCGCGTTGCCAAACGTCGGTGATCACTGGGGCTACTGCTACATTTTCTGGCTCTGTGATTTCAGCGGTTTCTTCAAGAATGTCGTCCTTTGGGTGGATAACATCAATCACGCCGTCTCGAGCAATTTCACAATCGGCAATCTCTTCTTCGCCTAAATAGGTTTCGGAACAGGCCTCAAGCGCGGCTTTCTCATTTTCCTCGACGGCCAATTTTTCGCTTTCGTTTTCGGTTAATTGACAACCTGAAAGCCCTAACGCCAGTATGATTGGCGCAAACGGGAACAACTTCGACTGCATATTATGAAGAAACCTCTTTAAGCACTGCAAACGCGCCATAGTACGCGAAACAGTAACTATTTTCACTAAAACTCATCTTTCCAACGCCTAACCGCGGCGAAAACGGCTACATCATCGCTAAGCGATGTGCTTGTGAAAGCTTCTGCCGCATCTTTTACACTAGGCTCATGGGAACGTAAAAAAGGGTTTATCTTTTTTTGCTCACCAAGTACACCTGGCAGAGTACACTCATTGTGTTCGCGCTTTTCTTTTACCCACAAGGCGTAATTTTTAAGGTCGTTATTGTCTGGCTCTGCCGCTAGCGCAAAGTTCACATTGGCTTGGGTGTATTCATGTGCGCAGTAAATTTTCGTGCTGTCGGGTAGGCGTTTAAGTTTATTCATTGAATGCAGCATTTGCTCTGGCGAGCCTTCGAAAAGTCGGCCGCATCCGGCTGAAAACAAAGTGTCGCCACAAAACAGGGCACCATGGCCGAAAAAGGCGATATGATCCAGTGTGTGTCCGGGCACTTCCAATACTTGAAGCGACATATCAATAACAGGTAAGGCGACGGTATCACCTTGCGCCACTGTTTTTGTTAAGCCCTTTATGTGACCGCCTCGAGGCCCAATAATGGGTAATTCTTTTACTGCCGACGCAAGCTTAGCAATACCACCGGTATGATCGTAGTGATGGTGGGTTATTAATACAGCAGCTAATTTTAAAGCGTTTTCTCTCAAGTAAGACAAAACTGGCGTAGCGTCGCCAGGATCGACAACTACCGCATGCTTATCATCGTTAATACACCAAATATAGTTATCGTTAAAAGCGGGAATAGGGTGAATGCTTATACCCTTAGGCAATGTGTCGGAACGCATAATACACCTGCTTGTTTAGCTATAATTATGCGTTACTATAGGGGCATGTGGTTAACAGAGCAACCAAAGAGCGTGTGCAGTGATAATGAAGACGGCGTTTAGAGCAAAGCCACCACGCTATCCTGGTAGCTGGGACGAGTTTCCCGCGGGCGACAATATAAAACGTGCAGTAGAAACCGTGTGTAACGATTATGCCCAGCGAATATTTGGCTATCACTTTGTAAAAGTGGGTAATTTAAGTGCCCAGATCCAATTATCGGAAAGCCCCATTCATCACCAAATTAACCATACGCCAGATTTTACCAGCAGCGAACGTGTCAAACATGAAAAGCGAGGCAGTGAGCCCAATGATGGTGCTGGCAATGAACCTAATACAACACGCAATGAGCCGCGTAATGAGAACTTTGTTATAGGGCAAGCCCATAAGTTACCGTTTTCAGAAAACAGTGTTGATGGGTTGCTGCTTGCTAACGAATTAGATTTTGCACAAGATCCACACGAAATATTAAGAGAGGTGGATAGGGTAATTACGCAAGACGGTCATGTTATTATTAGTGGATTCAACCCACTTAGCTTAGCCGGCGTGGCTAAATACTTACCGGTAAAACGTGACAATATTTTACACGATGCCCGCTTTTTCTCTTCATACCGCATAAAAGATTGGCTTCACCTTTTAGGGTTTGAAGTAATAGAACAACGGCAAATTATGTTTTCAACGCTTTTCTTTCAGCAGCGCTGGGAGGGAGCCGCTAAGGTTCAACATTATTTATCTTCATATTTGCCTTGGTGTAGCGCCGTTTATGTCATTCTGGCTAAAAAACGGGTGTTTCCTATGACTGCGATAAGGCCCAAACGGGCTATTAAACCGCAGTTTTCCACAATGGGGGCCAGTGCTCGCACTACCTCTCAAAAACAAAAAGGCCACGTTTAGCAGCTGTGTAACAACTAGCTAAACATGGCCTTGGATTTGCGTTTTTAGATACGCAAACTCGCTTCTAATCGCTTTTTTTGTCTACTTCACACGCATGCCTGGTTTCGCGCCTTCATGAGGCTCTAGAATATAGAGCTCGTCACCACCAGGTCCGGCGGCAAGTACCATGCCTTCACTTAAACCAAAGCGCATTTTGCGCGGCGCTAGGTTGGCAACCATTACGGTATGTTTGCCAATTAAAGCTTCTGGCGCATAGGCTGATTTAATGCCAGCAAATACCTGCTTGGTTTCGCCGCCCAAATCTAGCTCTAAGCGCAGTAGTTTATCTGCTTTTTCAACATGTTCAGCATTGGCGATGCGCGCAATACGAAGGTCGACTTTTGCAAAATCTTCAAACGAGATAGTCTCGCTAATAGGATCTTTTGCTAGCGGGCTATCAGGTGCAACAGCAGGCTGCTGAGGAGCTAAACTTTCTTTTGAATCGTCAACCATAGCGTCTATTTTCTCCATTTCTACCCGTTGCATCATAGGTTTAAATTTATTGATAGCGTGCCCTTTAAGCAATGTTTGTAGCGACTCCCAGCTAAACTCATCGTTTAAGAAGGTTTCCGCTTTCTCAGCCAAAACAGGTAAAACTGGCTTAAGGTAAATCACCAACAAGCGGAACATATTGATACCCAATGAGCATACGTCGTGGGTAAATTGCTGTTTGGTTTCGTCTTTTATTGTTACCCAAGGAGCGTTGTTATCAATAAACTGATTCGCTTTGTCTGCTAGTGCCATAATCTCGCGTATAGCTTGGTGATAGCGACGCTTTTCAAATAAGTCAGCGATGCCATCTGCAGCATTTTGGAATTCGGCTATTAACTCTGGATCAATGACGTTGTCTGATAGTTTGCCGTCGAAACGCTTGGTAATAAAGCTAGCACAACGGCTCGCAATGTTAACAACCTTACCCACTAGGTCTGAATTTACTTTCTGAGCGAAGTCAGTGAAGTTAAGATCGATATCCGTAACACCATCGCCTAATTTAGACGCGAAGTAATAACGCAGGTACTCTGGATTTAAGTGGTCTAAGTAAGTACGACCTTTTATAAAGGTACCGCGAGACTTCGACATTTTTGCACCATTTACCGTAACGAACCCGTGGATATTCACCCCAGTAGGCTTACGGTATCCGGCGCCTTCCAACATGGCAGGCCAAAACAGGCAGTGGAAATACGTAATGTCTTTACCAATAAAGTGGTAAAGCTCAGCGGTAGAGTCAGCCTTCCAGAAATCATCAAACTCTAGGCTGTTTTGGTCGCAGAAGTTTTTAAAGCTGGCCATATAGCCAACGGGAGCGTCTACCCAAACGTAGAAAAACTTGTTGGGAGCGCCGGGAATTTCAAAGCCAAAGTACGGAGCATCGCGGCTGATATCCCATTGCTGAAGACCTTCTGTGAACCACTCTTGTAGTTTGTTCGCCATTTCTTCTTGCAGCGCGCCAGACCGGATCCACGTTTTCAACATGTCTTCAAACTTGGGTAAGTCGAAAAAGAAATGCTCAGACTCTTTAAGTACTGGTGTAGCACCAGATACTACGCTTCGTGGGTTTTTCACTTCTGTTGGGCTATAAGTAGCACCACATACATCACAGCTATCACCGTTTTGGTCTTCTGCACCGCAGCTTGGGCAGGTACCCTTTACAAAACGATCTGGCAGAAACATCTCTTTTTCAGGGTCGAAAAGCTGGTTGATAACACGTTTGCTAATGTAACCGGCATTATCAAGGCGAGAATAGATTTCTTCACAAAATGCCTTGTTTTCTGGCGAATGGGTTACATAGTAGTTGTCGTAATCTACGTGAAAATCAATGAGGTCTTGGTGGTGTTCTGCACGAGTCCGGGCAACCATTTCTTCTGGCGTTATACCTAGCTCTTGCGCTTTAAGCATAACCGGTGTGCCATGTGCATCATCGGCACAAACACTGTAACATTCGTTTCCGCGAAGGCGCTGAAAACGAGTCCAGATGTCTGTTTGAATGTGTTCAAGCAAGTGCCCTAAATGAATAGAGCCATTTGCGTATGGCAACGCACTGGTTACCAGAATTCGGCGTTTTTCTGACATAATGACGTTATTGATTCTTTGCGTTTCAAAATGGCAGCAAATACTAGCGGAAAACCGCGTTTTTTGCATTACGTAATTAAAACAATTCTACAGGTTGTAAGGCAATTTATGTTCTTTTCTCGTAAAGCCGAGCCAGTTGCCCAAAAGGTTGCTGCTATTTTAGCCAACTATTTTAGTATAAGCACTGATGAGGCACTTCTGTGGTGTAGCAGTATAGAAGATAGCCGCAGTAATGCCAGTGCACGCGATGCTGGTAGCAGCGATAAAAGTCAAATAGTGCAAGTAACACTGCCTTTTTGTATGAATAGCCAGCTAGCTCATCTCAAAGACGTAGTGCTTAGTGAATTAAAGAGCCAATTAAAGAGCGAGTTTCACAGTTCTCAGCTTGTATTTACAACACAAATTACTAGCCAACACACCAAGCTGCCACCCATTACGAATATCAAGAATATTATCGCTGTGGCTAGCGGCAAAGGTGGGGTAGGGAAGTCGACAACCAGTATCAATCTTTCCTTTGCACTTATGAAAGAAGGTGCCAGAGTGGGTATTCTAGATGCCGATATTTACGGGCCTTCTATTCCTATTATGTTAGGTAACACCAACGATCATCCAGAAAGTGAAGACAATAAGCACATGCAGCCGTTGGAGGCACACGGGTTAGTGGCCAACTCTATCGGGTATTTAGTGCCTCAAGACGACGCCGCAGTATGGCGGGGCCCTATGGCAAGTAGAGCGCTTACGCAACTATTAAACGAAACCCTATGGCCTGTACTGGATTATTTAATAGTTGATATGCCACCAGGCACAGGTGACATTCAATTAACTATGGCCCAGCAAGTTCCGCTTACGGCAGCGGTGATCGTTACCACGCCACAAGATTTAGCCTTAGCCGATGCTCAAAAGGGCATTAGCATGTTTGAAAAAGTCGACGTGCCTGTGCTTGGGTTAGTGGAAAATATGAGTTATTACCAGTGCCGTGCATGTGGTACCAAAGACTATGTGTTTTCTAGAGACGGTGGTGAACAACTTGCCGAGCGGCATGGTTTACCGCTGTTAGGGCAGCTCCCCTTAGATATTCACATTAGAGAGCACGGCGATGCCGGAACCCCATTGCTGATTGGCGCGCCTGAGAGCCCTATAGCGGCCAGTTATCAAGAGGCTGCGAGGGCTATTTCTATGCAGTTGGCATTTACGCTATCACCAAGAGAAAACAGTAATAAGCATATAAAAGGCGACCCAATAGGGGTTGTGGGTAGCTAACTTAGCTTTTTGGTGTTGCTGCAGTGCCAATAGACGCACTTATTACCAATGCAATGGCGAGCCAGTGCCACAGGGTTAATAGCTCGCCAAGTATAATAAAGCCGGCTAGTGCAGCAATGGCAGGCTCTACACTCATTAATATACTAAAACTTTGAGATGGCATTTTTCTAAGCGCAATCATTTCTAAACTGTAGGGTAAAGCACTTGATAAAAGAGCAATACCTATTCCAGTGGGAATAAGTGCTACATTCATTAATTCATCAAAGTGAATAGCAATACCAAATGGCACTATTGCAACGGCGGCCACTAGCATGCCCAAAGCAACGATTGCTCCCGAAGAACCACTTTCACCTGTTCTTTTACCGAATAAAATATAACCTGCCCAGCAGGCTCCCGCCCCTAGTGCCAGAATAAAGCCCAGTGGATCAAGCCCGTCGGTGGCTCTTAAGTCGGGTAGTAACAATACAAGACCAATTATCGCCATAAATGCCCACAACAAATCTACTCTATTTTTAGATGAAAATATTGCAACCATCAGAGGCCCGACAAATTCAAGCGCAACAGCTATGCCAATAGGAATACGCTCGATGGCGAAATAAAATGCAGTGTTCATTCCCCCTAAACACAAGCCATAAACAACAACGGATGGTAGCTGTTCAGGTTTATTGCGCCAAGGCTTAAACACCAAGCAGAGCATAATGGCAGCAAAGCCCACTCTGTAAGTAATTGTGCCTAATACACCTACTTGCTGAAAAAGCTGCTTCGCCAGTGATGCGCCTGATTGAATGGTGATCATTGCAACAAGCACACAGATTACAGCGATAAGATATTGTCGATTAATGGCTGACATAAAAAATGACGGAGAGATAAAAAGCAATGATAGCTAATGCAATAAAGATGGCAACTGACTAATTGATTTCAGAGTTAAAAAAATAAGATTGTTAAAACCGCATAAAACAAGCCTTCTAGCAGTTGATTGGACTGCCTGACATACGCATAATAGCCGCCAAATGAAATGAGGAAACCATCATGCGTTTGTGTGACCGCGATATTAATCAATACCTGCAAGACGGCAAAATTAAAATAGAACCCACACCAAGCTACGACCAGATAAGCGGTGTAACGGTAGATATTCGTTTAGGTAACAAGTTTAGGGTGTTTGAAGAGCATCAAGCGCCTTTCATTGATTTAAGCGGCCCGAAAGTTGAAGTTCAAGAAGCGCTCGACCATGTTATGAGTGATGAAATTGAGCTTGAAGAGGGTAAAGCCTTTTTCCTTCATCCTAAAGAGTTAGCCCTTGCTGTTACTTTAGAGTCGGTAACCCTGCCAGACAACATCGTGGGTTGGTTAGATGGTCGCTCTTCGCTAGCTCGCCTAGGTTTAATGGTGCACGTAACTGCCCATAGAATCGACCCAGGTTGGTCGGGGAACATTGTGTTGGAATTTTATAACAGTGGAAAGTTGCCATTGGCACTTCGTCCGGGCATGAAGATTGGGGCTATCAGCTTTGAAGTGCTATCAAGTCCGGCAGAGAAACCTTATAACGCCAGAGTGGACGCAAAATACAAAGGCCAAGATGGTGCTATTGCAAGCCGTATTTCATCCGATGAGCAACGCAAGTAGCAGCAAAGGCATTACCAACAAAACACGAGAGAAATACTTTCAACCTTCAAAGCGGTGATTAGGTAGTGCGTTTCCCTTCAATTACTGGTAGTACTTATATAAGTAAATAAAATCAATAATAAATACGACGAGTAACTGGGAAGCGCAATGGACACTACGCCTCAAACAAATAAAAATAACTCACCTCAAACAACGTCCACATCAAAAAACTTGATAATAGGCATCGCGTTCTTAGTCGCTTGTGCGAGTGGACTCGCATTGTGGTTTGTAGGGCAGCCCAGTGAAATAATTTTCACTGCCGCTATCACTTTGTTTGTTGCCATTTTATGGGTTACCGAAGCGCTTCCTATTCCAGCTACCTCCTTATTGCCTTTTGCGCTGTTTCCTCTGTTTGGTGTGCTTTCTCATAGTGAGGCCGCTTCTGCTCTAGGCAGTCACGTTATTATTTTGCTGATGGCGGCATTTATGCTGTCTAAAGCATTAGAGCGAGCAAATCTGCACAAACGTTTTGCCATCTATATGCTTCGTCTTACGGGTAGCGGCAGCCCGATAAAGTTGATATTGGGTTTTATGCTAACCACGGCGGTTCTTAGTATGTGGATAAGTAATACTGCTACCATACTGATGATGTTACCCATGGCTATCGCCATTATCAACGCGGTAGATAATCCTCGTTTTGGTGTTGCCCTAATTTTGGGTATTGCCTACGCTGCTAGCGTAGGCGGGGTAGGCACGCCTATAGGAACTCCACCGAACATCATCTTTATGAGTGTTTATGAAGAAACTCAGGGTATTGAATACAGCTTTTTAGATTGGATGAAAACCGGTATCCCTATCGTTATTTTGGCCGTACCTATCATGGCATTATGGCTAGCCCGAGGAATAAGCGTAGTGGGCAATATAGATTTACCCGTTCCAGGCACATGGTCGAGAGCGGAGAAACGCGTGCTAGCCATATTTGGTACCGTAGCCATGGCGTGGATATTTCGCCCATTTTGGACAGCATGGCTAGGTGTAACCACTATAAGTGACAGCACAATTGCGGTTGCAGGCGTTGCCGCTATGTTCTTAACCAATAGCGGTAATGATGATGGAAAGCCTGATGCAAAAGGCAACCGAGATAAGTTGTTAAACTGGAAAACCGCAAACGATATTCCTTGGGGAATGTTACTGCTATTTGCTGGAGGTATCTGTATTGCTAAAGCCTTCACTGCATCTGGGTTGAGCGTGTTAATGGGGACGTGGTTAACCGGTCTTTCAACTTTGCCGGTAATCCTGCTGATATTGGGCATATGTTTATTCGTTACGTTTTTGACTGAAATAACGTCTAACACCGCCACATCAACTCTGCTCATGCCCATATTAGCCGCAGCTGGAATAGCCGTTGGTGTAGATCCAAAACTACTTATGATCCCCGCTGCTATTAGCGCAAGCTGTGCTTTTATGTTACCTGTGGCAACTGCGCCAAACGCGATTGCTTATTCAACAGAAAAGTTTGATATAAAAACCATGGCCAGAGAAGGAATAGTACTCAACGTCATTGTTGCTATAGTGGTGACAGGCGTTTGTTATGTCACCCTTGCATAGGTAATTTCAAAGAACTGGTTAGCAATTAAGCGCTTGAGTGCCTTAATTGCTAAATGTCGTTGCATTGTTGATTAATTTGAGTAGACTTACACGCTCTTTCGGTCGGTGTGTGGCGCAGCTTGGTAGCGCACTGTCATGGGGTGTCAGGGGTCGGAGGTTCAAATCCTCTCACACCGACCAACTTCTCTGCTCCCCAGCCTTCCCATTCAATTCCAATTTGCTATTTTGGCTCTACCCCATAAACGGGGGATCAGCATTCACCTTACACGATTGATAACACCATCCCACCCACAATGGGTCATCACTCTCATTCTATAGTTTTCAAAGTTTCTAAAACCATACGCTCTTCTTGATATCATTTCCATTTTGTTGTGGAAGCCTTCAGTGATCCCGTTGTTTCGTGTAAAGCGCCACATGGCGATGATAGGTTACAACCACGAAGTTAAGGTTTTGGCCAGTGCACGAAGTGGAAAAGTCATCATTGCAGACGCATGGCCTAATTACTGACTCACCCAGTGTATCTTCGCTTCCGATTGCAAAGCCGTAGTGCAAAACGTGTGTCTTGTTTGATAGCTATTACGATGGCGAATACCACAGGCTTTTAATCCTTTATTCCACATCAATCTCGGCGAAGCGTTATTCAGTGTTGCTATGCAAAACTCTTTGTAAATGTTCAATGGTTTACCAGTATTGATATAGCTTGAAAGTAAATATTTACTAAACAAGAGGACATTTCCAACACTAGCTAAAAGTGTAGTAAACGATAGTGCTGAAAAGACAAAACGGAGTGTTCTGGTTATGAGGGTCTGGTCTGCTCTTAAAAAGGATTTCCCTGCAACAATTAATGAAATCGCAAACAAATAGCCGGACACGAAAAGCGTCACAGTTAACTTGTCAGATGTCGGCTCTACCCCATAAACGGGGGATCAGATGTCACAATAGATAAGCATTGCCACAATGCATC
Organism: Alteromonas sp. MB-3u-76; assembly: GCF_002831605.1. Lineage (NCBI taxonomy): Bacteria > Pseudomonadati > Pseudomonadota > Gammaproteobacteria > Alteromonadales > Alteromonadaceae > Alteromonas > Alteromonas sp. MB-3u-76. The sequence continues at coordinate 1,682,702 of NZ_CP025115.1, forward strand.
TCGGGTTAAAGAGTTAATTTCACTGACTTGGAACAGAAGTAATTTTTCTTGTTTTTATTTTAAGCTATTGAAAATTAAGTTTATTTTTATTGTAATGTAACGTTCATTAGCCGCGCATTCAGCGCTCTAGCTCAGAGCTACATTCTTTTGTGCAGGAGAAGCGCTCCCAAGCGCTGATAGAGAGATTGTCACCCCAGTGACAGACGAAAGGTCTGCAGCCCGCCGTCGGGTGGCACGACCGGCGGCGGCATCGGATGAATTTTGTTGAAACGGAATGTCCGTTGAAGTGCAGACAAAAGAGGGTGTGAGGTCATAGGCCCCACGTGTAATTTACCCTCCATCATTGCATGAATTGTTCAGAGAAAAGCGATGATTCTCTATGTATTCATGTTTAATAATTAGGCTATGTTCTGCTAAATTGTTGCTATACTGTATATGAATACAGTTATTGAGGGTTGATCATGATCCCAGCACAATTTACAAAGCTTATAGCCGAGTTAGAACACTTAACAGATAGTCAAACCCGTTATGTTGAGAAGCTGCTGAAAGGCACTGATAGCGTCTCACAGTTGATAACAGAGCTTGAGGAGCGGATGGTTGAAAACCCTGAATGTCCGCACTGCCATAGCTCACTGATCAATCGGCACGGCAAGGTAAACAAGATGCAGCGTTATCGCTGCAAGAACTGCGGCAAAACCTTTGTAGCGACAACGGCGACACCGCTAGCTCGACTGAGGTACAAAGAGCTTTGGTTAGAATATATTCGCTGTATGCTGGACAGTAAGCCATTGCGTAAATGTGCCGAAGAATGTGGCCTCCACCTTGAAACATCGTTCAGGTGGCGGCACCGATTCTTGGCGCTACCATCAGCACTGAAAGCGAGCAAATTAGAAGGCATTATCGAGGCAGACGAAACACTTTTTCCCTACTCAGAGAAAGGCTCAAAACGGATGACTCGTCAGCCCCGTAAAAGAGGGGTGAAAGCGAAAAAACGAGGGCGTTCAAAGGATGATTGGGTGCCAGTTTTAACGGTCAGAGACCGAGCTAAGAGTACGTATGAAGCCGTTGTGCCAAGTGTTACATCGGAAGCTTTGCATCAGGAGCTAGCAGGAAAATTAGAGAAAGACAGTGTGTTGTGTAGTGATGGCTATAAGCCCTACATAGCTCTTTCTGAGAAAAATGATTTAATACACAAGCGCTTAGATGTGGCAGGAGGAATTAAGGTGATAGATAAAGTCTTTCACATTCAAAATGTTAACGCCTATCACAGCCGTCTGAAAGCGTGGATAAAACGGTTTAACGGAGTAGCCACAAAATACTTGGAACACTACCTGGGTTGGTTCAGGTTTATGGATAATCCAGAAAACCTTAACGAAAACAGGCTCTTTTCGATTCAACAACAGTTAATCCGAACATAGCCAATAATTATATTTAAAAAGTCGGTTGATGTGCGTAACGTTCTAATTAAATGGCTTCGACCGTACGAATTCATATTTATTTCTAAGTGGTTAAACCAAGGATTCAAAAAAAGTAATTCAACGCACCGGTTCTGTAGTTTTATGGTTTTATACTCACTACTAAAGTATAGTGAAATTAAGTATTTGTGGTAGTCTATTCTTTGCAATACACACAGAATAAAAAAGTACTACTGAGTTCTGATTGAACCAGCGGCAAGGTGAAATGGAGTTTCTTAAACATGGCATCCTCTATCCAGCAAAGTAACTTTGGGTTTCTACAAGAGCATGATTCACTTTTAGTGGAAATTGCCTCCTCTGCTGAAAAAGCCTTCTCGAGCGATCCCAACACAACATTAATGAAGCTTAGGCAACTGGGTGAAGCGCTGGCACAGCACATTGCAGCATTGGTTGGAATTGAGTTTGACGATAAGACTTCCCAGGCTGATCTGATCTACAAAATTAACCGTGAGTTACAGCTAGAGCCGGTAGTCAGAGAGTTATTCCATACTCTTAGAATGGAAGGTAATAAAGCAATCCATACATTCAGAACTCAGCACAAAGAAGCCATGAATGGTTTAGTGGTTGCACGTAAACTAGCCATATGGTTTCACCAGTCTTTCGGAAAATCAGGGGTTCAATTTAAACCTGGCCCCTTTATTCCACCTGCAGACCCCAGCGAACAGTTACGTCAGTTACAGTCTGAAATTGCAAAGTTAAAAAGTGATTTAGAACAAGCCAATGTTAACTTGGATTCCAGCAATCAACTTCATGAGCTCGTAGCCAAAGAAAAAGCAGAATATGAAGCATTGGCAATGGCAATGGACGAGGAATCTCGGTCTTTGGCGAAGCAAGCGTCTGAACATGAAGATGCCTTACAAGCTCAACGTAAGGATTACGAAACAAAGATAAAGGCACTTCAAGCTCAGTTAGCGGCGGCTGATGAGAAAACGCAAACTGCCCAACGCAATCAGATAAACAAAAACACACAGGCGGCAACGCAACACATAGTGTTGGATGAAGCGCTAACCCGCATTTTAATCGATCAGCAACTGTTAGAAGCGGGTTGGACAGCCGATAGCGAAGCGCTTACTTATAAAAGTGGGGCTCGACCAGAAAAAGGCAGTAATATCGCGATTGCCGAATGGCCTACCGAGCATAATGGCGAAAAAGGTAGAGCAGACTATGTACTGTTTTACGGTTTAACGCCCATGGCCGTGGTTGAGGCGAAGAAAGAAAACACCAACGTTGCAGGAAAAATTTCGCAAGCAGAACGATATAGCAAAGGTTTTAGTGTTTCACCTCCTATGCTGGGCGCATGGGAATTAGCAGGTTTAACAATTGCCTGGCCTGATGAACAAGAAAGCCATTATAAAATCCCGTTTGTTTATTCTTGCAATGGTCGCCCTTACGTTCCCCAACTGGCCGAACAGTCTGGAACCTGGTTTCGGGATGTGCGCGAACCTGCCAATACTAAACGTGCACTCCCTAAGTTTCATACGCCAGAAGGCTTAATTGACAAACTCAAACGCAGTAAAGAAGAGGCTGAGAAAAAACTAAAAACTGAGCCATTCGGCTATTTAAAAGTTCGCGATTATCAGCAAAAAGCCATTATTGCGGTTGAAAATACGCTAGCGAAAGAAGTACGCACGGCGCTGTTAGCTATGGCAACAGGAACCGGTAAAACGCGCACCATCATTGGTTTGATGTACCGGTTTCTAAAGGCTGAGCGATTTAAGCGTATTCTATTTTTGGTAGATCGCACCGCACTTGGTCAGCAAGCCATTGATGCTTTTAACGAAGCACCACTAGAACAAAATCATACCTTATCTAAAATCTATAATGTTTCAGAGCTGGGAGATATGGCTGCTGAGGCTGAAACGCGTGTGCAGGTTGCAACCGTACAAGCCATGGTAAAGCGCATATTTATGAGCGACAACCCGCCACCGTTAGACCAGTTTGATTGTATTATTATTGATGAAGCCCACAGAGGGTATACGCTCGACCAGGAAATGACCGAAGGCGAAATCGCTACGCGGGATGCGAGTCAGTATCTTTCCAGTTACCGCCGGGTGCTCGACTATTTTGATGCCGTCAAAATTGGCTTAACTGCGACGCCAGCGAAACACACCAGTGAAATTTTTGGCAAACCTGTTTATACCTATTCATACCGGGAAGCGGTAGCGGATGACTGGCTAATAGATCACGAACCGCCAATTCGATACGAAACCTTACTCACGCAAAACGGGATTAAATTTGCCAAAGGAGATGAAGTTAGTGCCATTAATACCCAAACTGGTGAAGTACAAAGCGCAGAGCTAGACGATGAACTTAATTTTGAAGTGGAAGCTTTTAATCGCAAAGTAATTAATGAAAACTTCAACAAAGTGATTTGTCAGCAACTAGTTCAAGAACTCGATCCGTTCGGGGATGAAAAAACTCTGATTTTCTGCGCAACCGATTTGCATGCCGATATGGTAAAGCGACTTTTAGACGAAGCGTTTAAAGACCTTTATAACGGTGAATATAACCAAGCGGCAGTCGTTAAAATCACCGGGCAAAGCGACAAAGTAGAACAGCTCATTCGACAGTATAAAAACGAGCGCTATCCAAATATTGCTATTACTGTAGACCTGCTAACCACCGGTATCGATGTTCCCAAAATTTGTAACCTCGTTTTTATGCGGCGGGTTAAATCACGGATTTTGTATGAGCAAATGATTGGCCGTGCTACCCGCCGCTGTGATGACATTGGTAAAACGGTATTTCGAATTTATGACCCGGTGGATATTTATGCCGCGTTGGCCGATGTTAATACCATGAAGCCATTGGTTAAAGATCCCAATATTACGTTGGAACAATTGGTACACGAAATCACTAATCCGCAACAATTGGAACGCGCGTTGAATGCGCCTGGTGATGCGCCAGAGCAGAGCCATGCCGATGTAGTGCTAAGTCAACTTAGCCAAAAAGTGATGCGCGTAATGCGAAAAGCCGGTAAAAAAGCTGAAAGCAAACCCGCACTTAAGCAAAAACTGGATGAATTACAAGGTTTATGGGGCGTTGAGCCCAAAAGCTTGCATAAACATTTACATGAGCTTGGCCCTAAGCAGGCCGCGGCCTTCATAACAAAACATAGCGGTCTGATAAACCAGTTAGCAGAAGTGAATGAGCTACTGGGCAGTGAACGCCAGCCTATAATTTCTGAGCATCATGATGAAATAAGAGAACGCACCCAAAGCTACGGTGTACATCAAAAGCCAGAAGATTACTTGGACAGCTTTAACCAGTTTATAAAAGAGCAGCTTAACCAAAGTGCAGCCCTTGCTGTAGTGGTGAATAAACCCCGAGATCTGACTCGCGATCAACTAAAAGAAATTAAGCTATTGCTTGATGGTGCGGGATACTCAGAAGCAAAACTCCAAAGTGCGGTGCGTAACCAAACTAACCAAGATATTGCAGCAAGCATCATTGGCCATATTCGCCGAGCAGCATTCGGCGAGCCATTGTTACCCTTTGAGCAACGTGTTGCACAGGCTATGTTGCGAATATATGAAAGTCATAACTGGTTACCCGCACAGCGCAAATGGCTTGAGCGCCTGGCAAAACAACTGGTTCACGAAGTAATCATAGATAGAGAATTCGTAAACAGCCGATTTGCAGAGCAGGGCGGAGCAAAGCAGCTGGATAAAGTACTGGGTAACCAGCTGGATACAATACTGGATGAACTGAGTGATGCAATTTGGCCTTCCCAAAGTGCATAAACTTTATATGTATAAGTAAACAGAAAAACTATACATGTTATAAAGTACATGTATAATTTTTTGCAAAATCTATACATATACAGTTTTACATGTATAAAAAGGACATTATATTAATCATGACTGCATCTATCCCATTGTTACCACTTGATAATATAGAGCAGTGGGAAACCCGCGCAGTACTCAAAAAGGTGGCTGAAGCTCACCGATATCTGGCCGAATTAAAGGGTGTTGCCGCCAGCATTCCCAATGAAGCAATACTAATCAATACGCTTGCCTTACAGGAAGCAAAAGACAGCTCGGAAGTGGAAAACATTGTAACCACGCATGACGAGCTTTATAAAGCCAACTTATTTGAAGAAGCCATTACTAGCCCTGCAACCAAAGAAGTGCAGGATTACGCGGTAGCATTAAAGTTGGGCTTTCAAACAGCACGGCAAAGTAAACTCATTCGCTTAAGTGATATTCTTGCCATCCAGCAAAACCTGGAGCACAACAACGCTGGCTTACGCAAGCTACCCGGTACTGATTTAAAAAATGCCCGTACGGGGGAGGTAGTGTATACCCCGCCACAACATGCAGACGAAATAACCGCGCTAATGGATAACCTGGTGCAGTTTATTAATAACGATGAGTTATGCGATGCAGATCCGCTGGTAAAAATGGCCATCATCCATCATCAGTTTGAAAGCATTCATCCATTTTACGACGGCAATGGCCGCACAGGGCGGATCCTGAATATTTTGTACCTGGTGATTAAAGACTTGCTTAACCTGCCGGTACTGTATTTAAGCCGTTTTATTATTCAGCACAAAGCAGATTACTATAATAATTTGCAGGCTGTGCGTGTTACTGGTAACTGGGAACCTTGGATAGCCTTTATGCTTGATGGGGTTATCGACACAGCACAAAACACTATCTCACTCATTACCGAGATGAAAAGCCTGATGACCGATGTGAAACACGGTATTCGTGAACAACTACCCAAAATTTATAGCCAGGATTTACTCAATAACCTGTTTCATCACCCCTATACCAAAATCGATTTTATTATTGATGAGCTAGGGGTAACGCGAATAACCGCCACTAAATATTTAGAGCAACTAGTAGAACACGGCTTTTTAACCAAACAAAAAATTGGCCGCGCCAACTACTACATTAATGAGCCGTTGTGCAAAGTACTGATAGCACACAGTTAAGAACCAAATTATTAATTAAGAGACACACATGACAAATAACGAAATCGTTCAAAAACTCTGGAACCTCTGCGACGTACTACGCGACGACGGCATCAATTATTCAGATTATGTAACCGAACTGGTACTGCTGTTATTTATTAAAATGGTGCATGAGAACACTGAAGCAGGCGTATTAAAACGCCATCCTCTACCACAAGGTTGTCGTTGGACAGACATCAACGAAAAGTCGGGTATTAACCTGCTAAACGACTACAAACGCATTCTATTAAGCCTATCAACAGGTAAAGATTCAGACGGCAATATTGTGCACGAAGACCCGCTTATCAGTGCAATCTACGCCGATGCACAAACTCGACTGCGTGAACCACGCCATCTAGAACAAATGATAAAAACCCTCGACCATATTGATTGGTTTAGCGCCCAAAAAGACGGGCTAGGCGATTTGTATGAGGGATTGTTGGAAAAGAACGCATCGGAAACGAAATCCGGGGCAGGGCAATACTTCACACCTCGCGCGCTAATCAACTGTATGGTGCGCTGCATTAAGCCGCAAGTTGGCGAGGTGATACAAGACCCAGCGGTAGGCACAGCAGGATTCTTAGTTGCTGCCGACCAGTATATGCGTGAACAAACCGATGACTATCTTGAGCTTTCCGCTAAAGACGCAGCGTTCCAGAAAAACAAAGCGTTTGTTGGCGTGGAATTAGTACCCAATACAAGGCGCTTAGCGTTAATGAATTGCTTACTGCACGGAATGGAAGGCGACGAAGAGGGCGTTGTGCATTTAGGAAATGCATTAGGTGATGCAGGAAAGGAGTTAAAACAAGCTGACATTATTTTAGCAAATCCGCCTTTCGGTACCAGTAAAGGTGGTGAAGCATCCAATACCAGAGACGATCTAACCTACAAAACCACCAACAAACAACTTGCGTTTTTACAGCATATTTATCGCAACTTAAAACCTGGTGGCCGGGCGGCCGTAGTGCTGCCGGATAACGTACTGTTCGAAGCGGGCGTAGGTACCGATGTTCGCCGTGACCTAATGGATAAGTGCAATCTACATACTATTTTACGCCTGCCAACGGGTATTTTTTATGCCCAAGGCGTAAAAACCAACGTACTGTTTTTTACTAAAGGTTCAGAAAAAGACAAACACCAGGAAGAAAACTGTACAGAAAATGTGTGGGTGTATGACCTGCGAACCAATATGCCTGGCTTTGGTAAACGCACCCCGTTTGGTGAGTCGGATCTAGGATTTGCGAAAGAAGAATTTGGTACAGATCCACATTTGGGCGCTTTCGAAAAAGTATATGGCGACTTATCTGATGGCACAAGCCAACGCAAAGAAGGTGAGTACAGCTTTGGTGCACAAGAGATTGAAGTAGACAAAGAGGTGGTGGAAGAAAACCAGGGGATTGATGACCGCCTTGCGCATTCTCGATGGCGCTGCTTTAGCCGTGAATGGATTCGCGAAACAAAAGGCGATTCATTGGATATTTCTTGGCTTAAAGATAAAGACAGTGTTGATGCGGCGGATTTACCTGAGCCGGATGTATTAGCTCGAGAAGCTAAAGGTGAGCTGGAAGCTGCGCTTATCGAAATTGATGCGTTATTGGTAGCTCTGGAAGGTGCAAGCTGATGACTATCCCTGCATCTTGGAAACAAACTGAACTTGGTGAAATTCTGCTTTCGATAGTAGGGGGTGGAACACCAAGTAAATCAATCCAAAGCTATTATGAAGGTAACATTCCGTGGATGAGTGTAAAGGATATGAACAGAAATATCCTGCACGATACTGTTGATCACATTTCGGAAGAAGCTGTTAAGAACAGCAGCACTAATGTGATTCCTTCTGGAACACCTATTGTTGCGACTAGAATGAGTCTAGGGAAAATTATTGTTGCAAATTTCGATTCTGCTATCAATCAGGATCTGAAAGCCTTGTTTCCTGCTAGTGGTGTCAATCGCGAATACCTTATTGATTGGTACAGGTCGATTTCACGTAAGATTGAAGAACTTGGAACGGGCACTACGGTTAAAGGTATTCGTTTAGACGTTCTTAAATCATTAGAATTTCCACTACCACCTCCAGAGGAACAAAAAGTCATCGCCGACAAACTCGACGCACTGCTGGCTCAGGTGGAAATCACCAAAGCTCGCCTCGAACGCATCCCCGAAATCCTAAAAACCTTCCGACAATCCGTCCTCGCCGCCGCCGTCAGCGGCAAGTTGACACAGGAGTGGCGGGAGAAGCCAGCAGAGTGGATAGAAATGAAGTTGAATGATGTCGCTGATAATGTTGTTGACTGCCCGCATTCAACTCCAAAATGGAGTGCTTTAGGTAAGTATTGCGTAAAGACCACAGCATTTAATCCATTTTATCTTGATTTATCTGAACAGGGCTTTGTGAGTGAGGAAGTGTTCGCTGAAAGAATTAAACGCCTAAAACCTGAACCTGGCGATATTCTTTACAGCCGAGAGGGTACGGTTGGTATTGCTTGCCAAATTCCTTCTGATACTGAACTTTGCCTTGGTCAAAGAATGGTTTTGATTCGTGCTGGTTCGGAAATTAATTCTAAGTTTCTAACAATTGTCTTGAACTCAGACAAAATCTTATCGATTGTAAGGCAAATGACGATAGGTAGCACTGTACCCAGGGTAAATATGAAGGACATTCGTAGTTACCCAATACCAGTACCAACCCAAAACGAACAAACCGAAATCATCCGCCGAGTTGAGGAACTCTTTGCTTTTGCTGACCGCATCGAACAAAGAGCCAATGTCGCACTCGATAGAGTGAATAACCTCACCCAATCCATTTTAGCCAAGGCATTTCGCGGAGAACTTACTACAGACTGGCGAGCCGCCAACCCTGAACTAATCAGCGGAGAAAACAGTGCTGAAGCTTTGCTAGCAAAGATTAAGGCAGAACGTGAGGCGCTAAAGCCGGCTAAAAAAAGTAGTGTAAGGAAAAAATCCTGATGCGTTTGCTGTCGCTAACTTTGGAAGGGCAGTACAAAGGATTGAAAGATCAGACCTTTAATTTTGAGGATGCCGATGACTAAGTAACTTTGTATGCATACGGCTTTTAGTCCCTCACTATAGAGTGTTTCGTCATTGAGCTGCAACACACATGCTTAGCAATGGTGCTAATCCTCGCCAGGTTCAGGCATATCTGTGCCATGCAGCCCTTTCTACTGCGCACTTATACACGCATATTGTGCAGAGCAAGTTGAATGAGACGTACATGCGATTTCATCCGTCTGCGCGGTGATATATTTTCTGTATTTGGAATCACATAACTATTTATTTTAATTGTTAATTATTTTATTTTTGTGTCGTGTTTTTGCGTCATCTTAGTGTCGTATTTTTGCGGTTGAAAAATGTCGTATTTTTGCCTATTATATATTCAATGTGCATAGGGGGGGCAGATGACGATACAAGACAGAATAAAGACAAGAGTCAAGCGTTCTAAGCGTTCTGTTTTTTTGCGCTCTGATTTTAAAGATATAGCTGACTACGACCAAGTAGGTCGAGGCCTTAGAAATCTTGCTCGTGAAGGCTTGTTGATGAAGATAGGTTACGGGCTTTATGCCCGTGCCAGAGTCAATCGCATTACAGGTAAATTAATGCCGGATAATGCTGCGGGTGCTGATGGTGTACTAATAGAAGCTATGGAAAGATTAGATGTAGACTACAAGTTCGATGATTTGTCGAACATGAACTTTTCAGGCCAGAGTACGCAAATTCCAGCTAGTGTTAAAATTGTTCCAACCGATCCACGCTTTACCCGTAAAATTACCGTAGGTAAGCAGCGTGTCAACGAAGCTCGATAGCTCGCTATTTGTCGATGTTGCCGACGCCATAGGGCTAGGCAACCCGGCAATTGTCGAAAAGGACTACTATGTTGTCCAATTATTAAGGCACCTATCGATAATCGAATTCGAACACCACCAGTTGGTATTCACGGGCGGCACTGCACTTGCCAAGTCTGATATAAAAACGTATCGCATGTCGGAAGATATCGATATTAAGCTGGTTCCCAACAAGGTATTTAATAATCTACCATCACGATAAAGCCTATGACACCGAGTAAAGACAGAGTAGAGATAATGGCATTCACTGCCAAATCACCCCGATAGTATTGAAAACTATTTGTCATAAGGCTAAATCCGGCAGTGCAAAATGCGCTTACGCTGTGAAAAATAGCCGACCAAATCGGCATATTTTCACCGCTTTGAATGAATATATAAGACAGAAATAAAGCGCCAGTAAATTCTACGATAAGAGTAAAAAGAATTACCTTTTTTACAAATTCACTTGGCTTAAATTCTTTTGGGAACGCAAATTCTCTTTTGTTTACCTGTAAGCCTTTTTTAAGGGAATCTTTCGACATTTTCGCTTTTAACGCAATGAGGATGAACGAGCCAAATGTCATATATCCAATACCGCCTATCTGAATAATTAACAATGTTACTAGCTGCCCAAAAAAGGAATAATCTGAGCCAGGTTGAGCTGTGATAAGTCCTGTAGTGGAAACCGCTGAGGTGGCCATAAACAGTGTGTCTAGCCAATCTATCTGCGCCGTTTTTGCGAAAGGCAGGTTGAGGAGCAAAAATGCGATTACCAGAAAAAATAAATAACCATACACAAGTAACACAGTAGGTGACTTTGAAAATACAGAGTTATTAATTTTTTTATTTGCACTATTCAGGTTTATTTTCCTCACAATCTGATTGCTAAATTGCAGGCTTTTGAATTTATTTTTACAACCATAGTTAGACTACTGAAAGGGTAAAAGATCAGAGTGCCGTATATTTAGTTTGATCTTTATTGCCTTTGGAATTCGTAGCAATTTGCGAGTTTTGGTTGTTATCTGCCTATTATTCCCAAAACATCGCGATAGATTATTTTCGCTGACGCGATAAACAACCTAATGGATTAAACGTCTTCGTCCTTTTGATATCATCAAATAAAGAGCATGGAAAAATGAATAAACGTGTCGGTGTTCTAGCGGTAGTAATATCGCTTTCTCTTCTGTTTTTGGTACAGGGTTGTAGTGACGATAAAAAATCGTCAAAGCCATCTTCATCCAATTCCTCATCGATTGAAAGTTCTAAAAGAACACCTGCTGCTCCAGTGGGCTATATTGAGATTTCTTTTCAATCAACGCCCATTGTTAATAAGATTCCAGGCCGGGTTGTTCCATTTCAAGTGGCTGAAGTAAGACCGCAGGTTAGTGGTATTGTACAAAAGCGCATGTTCACAGAAGGCTCCATAGTAGAAGAGGGCGAGCAACTCTATCAAATAGAGCCTAATCGGTATCAAGCTGATTTTGAGTCGGCGCAAGCAAGTTACAATAATGCGCAGGCAAGGGTGGAAAACGCCCAATCGGTGGTGAATCGCTACGATAGTTTAGCGGCCTCAGACGTTCTCAGCCAGCAAGCGTTTGACGATGCAGAAACAGAGTTAACTCAGGCCGAAGCCTCGCTTGCACAAGCGCAGGCGCAACTGAAAACAGCCAGAATAAATTTAGCTTACACCAAAGTGTACGCACCCATAACTGGTTTTATCAGCCCCTCTAATGTAACAAAGGGCGCGCTGGTCTCGCAGCAACAGGAACAGCCACTGTAACCGTTCAGCAGGGCCCTATTGACAGCTAAATATATTTATTTTCAGTGATCTCTTGGATCCTATTGATTGATCCCCCCAGTCTGTCAAAGTGACTTCATGCCACGTAAAAAACAGCTATCAAAGCCGCCCGCAGTCGATAACTTAGATGATGCAAAATTGGTTATTCAAGCACTCTGGGACAGGCTAAATGACCTCGAAGACCGACTGAATCAGAACAGTCGTAATTCATCGCGCCCGCCATCTTCTAATGGTCCGAGTGTAGCTTCATCTGCGCCAGCTAAAAAGCCGACGGGCCGTAAGCGCGGTGCGCAATCCGGCCATAAAGGTAGTAAGCGGATGCTGGCCGATACCGTTGATGAGACGCGCACCTATTATCCCGACGATACTTGTGCTTGCGGTGGTGACATTGCTATCAATGATTCCCCTTATCGTCGGCATCAGGTATTTGATATTCCCAGCCAGGCATTCTCTGTAGTCGAACATCAGTTGCATCAGGGCCATTGTTGTCAGTGCAGTAAAACGGTAAAAGCAACGCTACCTGACAACGTGAATCAGGGACAGATGGGCAATAACCTGCTGGCCTATGTGGCAATGCAGTCCGGTCAGTTTCACCAGAGTATCAGTAAAATCCAGCAACAGCTCGAACAGAACTTCGGCTTATCGTTCAGTCGCGGTGCTATCTCTGAAGCGCAGGGCCGGGTTAGTTCAGTGCTGACGCCAGCGTATCAGGATATCAAAGAGATGATGCGCACTGAGGCGGTGGTACACTGCGATGAAACCCGTCATCAGCGTGGCAACGAAAACCGTTGGATGTGGCAGGTCTGCACAGCAGAGTTATCATGCTTCATGACCCACTTCTCACGCGGAGCCTGGGCAGCGAAGAAATTACTGGGCGATAATCCAGAAAACATTGTTGTGACTGACCAGTATGCCGGTTATCACTATATTGATGCTGACCATCGTCAACTATGTTGGGCGCATATCTTAAGAAATATGAATGCGCTGGCGGAAAGCTGGGGCACGAATAAAATCTACGGTACAGTATTGGTCAGGCTCATCCGCCTGTTGTTCCGGCTGCAACACCGGTATGAAAGTAACAAGCTAAGTGAAAAGCGATACCGGGACCGAATGGAAAAGCTACGCATCGCATGGCGACAACAACTCGAACTGGCATCAAGACGTTGTGTGACTCCCCGGTATCAGAACCGGTGTAAACTGCTGCTGAAACACGATGATATGTGCTGGGTATTCCTCAAGAATGAAGGCGTGCCCCTGACCAATAATGAAGCAGAACGCTCATTGCGTAGCTATGTACTGTGGCGAAAAGGCAGCTATGGCGTGTGGTCACATCGGGGCGAACTGTTCAGACAGCGCATCCTGACCATTGTTGAAACCTGCCGAAAACAAAAGTTGAATCCTCTGAAATGGATCCGGGCAATACTTGCTGCGACGCTGAATAAAACCACCTATCCTCTGCTCAAAGACTTTAAAGTTGCCTGTCAATAGGGCCCTGGTGAACGGTTACCAGCCACTTGCCACTATTCGCCAACTAGATCCTGTTTATGTCGATTTGTCCTTGTCGGCAAACGATCAGCAACAGATGTACACACAGCTTATTAACTCTGGAATCAGAGAAAATGAAAGCAGCGAAACCGTAACGTTATTTTTAGACTCGGATGAGCCCTATACACATGAGGGAAAGCTTCAGACAGCAGATTTAGCGGTAGATAATCAAACCGGTACTATTAGGCTGCGTGCCGTATTTCCAAACCCCGATAACGTATTGCTCCCTGGGCTTTTTGTCCGTGGTGCAATTCAAGACGACGGGGCTAACAAGGTTGTTATTGTTCCTCAAAAAAGCGTAAAAATGAGCGCAAAAGGCGCTAAGCACGTTTGGTTGATAGATAGCGATAATAAAGCGCGTAAGCGAGAAGTTACTACTGGTAGCGCATTTGAAAACAAATGGATAGTAAAAAAGGGGTTGAATAAGGGAGAACAGCTTATTGTTGAAGGCACTATGATGCTTCAAGAGGGTCAGCCGGTAAAACCGGAACGTCTCAATGCAAATAGGCAAGAAGAAACGCAAGGCCAAAAAGCCGAAATGCAGGGTAAAAAAGAAACGAATGGGGAGCAGGACTAATTATGTTTTCACGCTTCTTTATTAATCGCCCCATATTTACCTGTGTTATCGCGCTATTGATTATGGGTAGCGGAGTATTTTCAATGCTCAGCTTACCCCTTGAACAATATCCGAACATTGCACCGCCCAAAGTATCTATTTCAGCAAACTATCCGGGGGCCTCGGCTGAAACGCTAGAAGTAACCGTTACCCAGGTTATTGAAAAAAGTCTTACTGGCATAGATAACTTGCGCTACATTCAGTCGCAAAGTTCGTCGGCCGGAACTGCGTCAATTACACTTACCTTCGAACCCGGCACAGACCCAGACATTGCACAGGTTCAAACTCAAAATAAAGTGTCTCAGGCTCAGTCTGCCTTACCTCCTATTGTGCAGCAATTGGGCGTGTCGGTTGAGAAGGCGGGCAACAGCTATGCACTGCTAGTGAGTTTCTTTTCCAAAAGCGGAAAAATGAATCGGAATGAAATTTCAGATTTTTTGGTTTCTAATCTTGAAGAACCGCTAAGCCGAATTAATGGCGTTGGGCAAATACAAACCTTTGGCCCAGAACATGCCATGCGGATATGGATTAATCCCAATGCCATGAATAATTACAACATCACCGCGCTTGATGTCATTGATGCCATAGAACAGCAAAACGTGCAGTTAGCGACCGGTGAAATAGGTGGCGCACCTTCCGTTGAAGGTCAACAACTTAATGCTACTATTACGGCGCAATCGTTACTTACTACCCCTGAGGAGTTTAAACAAATTTTGCTTCGCTCAAACACAAGTGGGGCAAATTTAACTTTAGGTGACGTTGCTCGCGTTGAGGTGGGAGCAGAAAGCTACCGCGTACTTGGGCGTTGGAATCGAAAACCTGCGTCGGGTATTGCCATAGAATTGTCGCCTTCAGCCAATGCGCTTGCCACTATAGAAGCGCTAAAAGCACGAATTGATGAATTTAAAACAATTATTCCTGAAGACCTTGAAATAGCCTACCCAGTAGATACTTCGCCTTTTATCCGAGCCTCAATTTTTAACGTATTAGAAACCCTGGGTATTGCCGTAGTGCTGGTGGTGCTGGTGATTTATATCTTTTTGCAAACCTTTCGGGCTACTCTTATTCCTGCGGTAGCCATTCCCATCGTTTTGCTCGGCACCCTAAGTTTTCTGCTGTTATTTGGTTACTCAATCAATGTGCTTACTATGTTTGCGTTGGTGCTTGCTATAGGCATGTTGGTAGATGATGCCATTGTGGTTACTGAAAATGCGGAAAGAAAGCTGGAAGAAGACAGCGAACTAACCCCTAAAGAAGCCGTGAAAAAAGCCATGGCTGAAATATCATCGGCTTTGGTTGGCACAACCGTTGTTATTTGGGCAGTATTTTTACCCATGGCGTTATTCAGTGGCTCGGTGGGCGTTATTTATCGACAGTTCGCTATTACTATATCTGTCGCTATGGAGATTTCCTTGTTTATTGCGCTTACGCTTTCCCCCTCGCTATGCGGGCTTTTCTTGCAGTCTAGTGATAAAAAGAAACAGGGCGGCTTGCTACATAAGTTCAACAAAGGGTTCGATGGTGTTAAAAATGCGCAAGGCCAGCTGCTAGAAAAGTTAATCAACAATAAGCTGATATTGCCTGGGGTGTTCGTTTTACTTGTTGCTGCAGGTGCATGGGTCTTTTTACGCATACCAACATCATTTTTACCGCAAGAAGACCAAGGTAGAATGTTTACTTTGGTTACCGGTCCGCCTGGTTCAACACTTCAACAAACACGAGAAAAAATGGCTAAAGTTGAAGACTTTTATTTGGACGGCAGCAACGGTGCTGTAGATGGACTATTCACGGCAGCGGGCTTTAGCTTTGCAGGCCAAGCACAAAACGTGGGAATAGCGTTTGTTAAGATGAAAGACTGGGAGCAGCGTGGCGAAGCAAACAGTGTTTTCAATATTAAGCAGAAAGCGGCGAAAGCGCTGGCGCCAGTGAAAGATGCCATGATTATTCCTCTCGTTCCGCCTCCTGTTAGTGCATTAGGGAATGCAAGTGGGTTTCAACTTCAGCTAATAGATCGCGAAGGGGCAGGGCATGAAGCGATGAAGAAGGCTACTCAGCAGCTATTATCAGAAGCGAATAGCAGCCCAATGCTAACTCAAGTGCGCTTTAATGGGCTGGCTGATAATCCGCAATATAATTTAGATATAGATACCCCGAAGGCCCTCGCACTTGGTGTGCCAATTTCAACGGTAAATCAAACCTTAAGCGTTGCTTTGGGAGGTCGTTATGTTAATGACTTTATTGATAGTGGTCGTATAAAACGGGTTTACGTTCAGGCCGAGCAGCAATATCGCATGCTGCCAAAAGACATAGATGATTGGTATGTACGCAACAGTGCCGGAACTATGGTAAAGCTTAGTCAAATAGCGGCTGGTAATTGGTCTTTCGGGCCTTCAAAGCTCACTCGCTTTAATGGCATTGCGTCTAGAGAAATTCAGGGCTCAACACCTCCAGGGGTAAGTTCGGGGCAAGCGCTGGCAGAGCTAGAGCGTATTGCACAGTCATTGCCCGATGGTTTCGATATTGCTTGGACCGGTCTGTCATATGAAGAAAAGGAAAGTGGTAACCAAACACTACTGCTTTACAGTATTACCGTTGCTGTTGTGTTTATGATATTGGCTGCGCTATATGAAAGTTTGGCTATTCCGCTGGCTATCATACTGGTGGTGCCTCTTGGTATTTGTGGAGCGGTGTTGGCGACGTGGTTAACGGGGCAGTCAAACGATGTTTACTTTCAGGTAGGCTTGCTAATGACCATGGGGCTAGCTGCTAAAAATGCAATATTGATTGTGGAGTTTGCACAGCGCAATTACAAAGAAGGCGCTAACGCATTTGATGCCGCACTTGACGCCGCAAAACAACGCTTTCGCCCTATTATTATGACATCGTTGACTTTTATCTTAGGGGTGATGCCGTTGGCATTTGCTTCAGGGCCAGGTTCTGGCGCACAAAATGCTATAAGCATAGGCGTGCTAGGCGGTATTTCTATGACCACTGTTTGTGTTGTGTTTTTTGCGCCCTTTTTATTCTTTTGGGTGCGAAAGTTTGCCTATAAAGTCGGGGGCAGCGACAAGTAGGGGTAATGTTGCTCTGTTAATGTGGCTACGCCAATTTCGCTACGCCAATTTCGCTGCGTCAATTTCGCCGTGTCACTTTTCACTGGTGCTGCATAAAAAGCTGATGCAGTGCTTAACTCTTCACAATGCCGCTGCTTTTTAGCAGGCAATGCACCAAGGATTAAGGTTATGTTTGCAACGCTGTCACAAATGAAATGGTTTTTCACGGTGTTTACTCAGGTTCAATCTCATCCCGGGAGTGGAGCAATTACCAGTCTGTCTAATGCTCAATCATTGCTTGCCCAACTGTGGGAGAGTTTTTTGTTTCGCCTGCCAGGGTTAGGCTTGGGAATTATTGTTATGGCGGTGTTTATTGTTCTCGCGCCTCATGCTGCAAAACTGCTCATAAAGCCAGTAACACGCACAACAACATCACCACTTCTGCGTTCGGTTATTCAGCGAAGTATTAGTATTGTTCTTATATTGCTTGGTATTTATCTTTTCTTATTTCTTGCCGGGCTTACCGGTTTCGCTATTGCTGTAGTCAGTGGTACCGGGGTTGTAGGGCTTATTCTAGGCTTTGCCTTTAGGGATATTGCAGAAAACTTTATTTCAAGTTTGCTGTTAACAATACAGCGCCCGTTTCGCATTGGCGACATTGTTCAGATAAACGAGTTTACTGGCATTATTCAAAAGGTCACAGCACGAGCAACCACCTTGGTCGATTTCGATGGCAATCATATTCAAATTCCTAATGCCACAATTTACAAAGGCGTTATTAAAAATCTTACGGCCAACCCACTTATGCGTGGCAAATTCGTTATAGGGGTAGGTTACGATGCCGATATTCAGCAAGCCCAGAGTATTGCTCAGCACGTTATTGCAGCACATCAAAACGTACTAAAAGATCCTGAGCCCCAAATCCTAATTGATACACTTGGGGCGTCAGCCTACAACGTGAAGGTTTATTTCTGGGTAAATGTAGAAGAAACGAGCGTGCTTAAAATGGCCTCAGTACTGATGCGCAATATTACCCAAGCCTTTATGGATGCCAATATTAGCATGCCAGATGACGCAAGAGAGCGGATATTTCCTCAAGGTTTAGAGGTGAAAAACGTACAACCTCAACATAATTTAAATGGCTCGAAAGAGTCTATTAGTGCTCAACAGCCAAGCAGCGATGAATATGAAGAATCATCAGCTGCTATAACCCCCTCTGAAGGTGATGATGTGACCTCTGAAGCCCATGAGATTAGAGAACAGGCACGCAACTCAAGAGACCCAGAGGCGGGAGAGAATATTCTTTAACTATCTGTTTTCTAGCCTATTAAAGTCTAGATAGCCAAACTCAACAGGGTAGTTGCGTTTAAAGTACTCATGCATGTTGTCGGCGTATTCCCAAAATTTTGGGTTTGTGCGCCTCACGCCGTAGGCGTCTAGAAGTGCAGCATAATCCGGTTCTGACCCCATTTTATTGATGCGGTTGGCGAAGTTTGGTAGCTCGGACAGTTCAATTTGTAAAAACGCATTGGGGTGAGATGTCATAAACCCGCTTGCAATAGTTACTGTATCTTCTTCCGGCAGCCTTCTATCTTCTTCATTAAATAAATGGGAGATGTTGGTGTGAGCGCTATGTCTAAGCATGGTGTAGAAGTGTTCTGAATTGCTGTCTTTATCAAAAACACGCACTATGGTCGATTCCGGCAGTAGTGATACATTTGTTCCCTGCATAGCATTAATACGCTTAAAACTGTTTATTGCTTCTTTTGAATTAAATCCATTTTCTAAGCTATGGCGGCTGCTCAACGTATCGTCAAATTTAGCTTTAATTTTATTGAGCAGTTCTTGGTAAGGGGCTTTTGTTTGATATTCGATATCGGTTTTTATATCCGACGTGTTGCCCTTGTAAACAAACTCTTCAACTTCGCTTACAGAACCTCTGTACCACTTGCTTCTTACCTCTTCTCTAGTTTTGTTAGGAAGAAATGATAAGAAGTTAAACTCGCCTTCCATGCGTAAAAAGTCCATGTACATTCTGCTATTTAGCTGGTGGCCAACGTTGCCGTAAACATCGTATCCTGCTACCAGCAAATAATGAATTCGTTCGAACAAGGGGTAGGTTAACACCCAAGCCGTTTGGGGTGTTTCTCCAACAAGCCCCTTTACTACACTTGCAGCGTCGTTATGCCTGAAAATGGTGAGCGCCAAGTTTTCATTGTTATTTTCACCATCCCACAATAAATCTAAGTCTATGCTCAACTTGTTTTTTATTTGAGTGTCAATGAAGTTAGATTTAGCCGTTAAATACTCTCGTTCCATGGCCGCATAGTTCATCCATGCTGTGGGCAACGCATTGCTCTGTTCTTCAGCCGGAAGCTCTATATTTTGTAACGCTTGCTGAATAAACTCTCCGTTATTTTGAACAAGATCCAGCTCAGGCTCGGAAAACACCACCCAAAAATGGTCATTAATTACATTGAGTGCCATTTGACCACGACAAACGGGGCCTTTAATAAATTGCATGATGGTATTTTGAGCTTCATCTAGCATGTACTTGTAGCGCGCATTTATAGGAATTTGCGCAAAAGTAATAAAGGGGTTAGATGCCTCTTTAGGTTTATATGAAGGTAACTCAGTAACTGCGTAGTTGTTGTTTAAAAACCATCGTTGCCATTTTTTCATGCGCTGTTCGTTAAGCAACACGGGCATGTGTGATTTGTGCACCATAGTTTGCTTTTCAGGCACTAAACGATAATAGACTCGCTCAACATCTGGTTCGTCAAAGGGGCGGCGGGTAAAAATACCCTCTACTGGGGTGCCCGGAGCTGTAGATGAACGCACTAACTTAAAGAATTGCGTTGGTTGTTCAGCACTAAAATGCAAGTGCACTAGAAAAAGGTGCTCGAACAAATACCGGCTCATTAACTGCGATTTTAAATCATCGGCATTTAAGAAGCGTTCCCATTCCTCAATTTTTTTCAGGTGAGCGTTTGTTAATACAATGTCGTCATTTCCTCTCGCACCTTGTGCAATCCAATTTAATATAAGCGTATTTTCTTTTTCATTTATCGCCGGAAGTGCATAGGGCATTCCCCAAAGCGGGTAATCTTGTTTATAGGTACCAATGTCGTCAATGGTAGGGCACTGATATGATCTATTGATATTTAGAGGGTATTTTTCTTTGTTAAGCTGTGAGGGCGTCGTGCCTTCTGTCTCGGCACGGTTGTCTTGTTTTAATTGAAGCAAGTGAGCTATTACGCTCGAGGACAAATTATCTTTAGCAGAGGATTGATACTCTTTGGAAGAAAAGTTCTCTGACGTTTCCTTAGGTGAGTCTGAAACTACCGGGAAAAAGTCTTTGTCTCGCCACTGTGTCAGAGTGTGGCCGTCTTCAAACAAGCGGGTTAGGTTCGCCTCTACCAATCGTTCACCATCGTAAACACGCGCTTTGTTTGCGCCACGTTCAATGCCTGAAAAAGAGCCCATTTTAAGCTGGCACGGAGCATCGTAGCAGGCGTGGCATACCACACAGCGTTGCGCTAAAACAGGTTTTACTTGGCTGTGGTAGTCAACTATTTCACTTGCTTTGGGGGCTGAAATGGGTAGCGACTTTGCTTTTAACGGTGTTTGAAAGTAATGGTACAAACCTGAGCCTACTGAAAGGGCGAGGATAAACGAAATGGAGGTAACCCATTTATTCATGCAGAAATTCTCTTATTAGTGGTGTTGCTATCAATGTTGATATTGGCTGTTTCACCTAAAGCCTGAATGATACTTAATACCATAAACCTGTTTTACAAGCTTGTTTCAGCTGAAAAAGAGGCCAACTTCTTACTAAGTTGCATCTAGGGTACTATCAGAAGGTACTATCAAAAAGTACTTTCAAAGAATACTTTCAAAATTAAACACCAAAAATATAACACCGACAAAATGTGACATCGAATAGCAGCAAGCTGGGAGCAAGTAAGTCTGTTAATTAGCTCTAACTAATTTACAACTATACCTGAGCCAACGTGTAGGCGGTAGAAAATAAAAGATTTAAAGCGCAAATGTCGAGCTCTTCTACCATCAGCAATCGTGAACGCTTTCTTTTTATATCCACCGCAGCTAACAACGTCACCGGGTTGAGTTACGCTGTGCAATTTTGCTAAATCAAACCGGTAAATCAAACCACAGAGCCTCTAGGGCACTTTCAGCAACCACCTGATAAGTTTCATTTGCGGTAGACGCAAATGCATCGCCTGATTCAAAACGATGATTAAAATGCTGGTAATTCACAGTAGCTGAACCACTAATAAGATGCAGATAGCCAGTTCTTGATGCTTCTAATGTTAAAGACTGCCCAGCCTCCAACACAAGACGATGTATACTGGCATCTTGATGTATTGACAGTGAGCCGCCGTTTCCCTGGGGTGTTACTAGGGGAGTAAGCGGGCCTGCCTGCTTAATCGTGGTTTGCTCATAGCTTGGCGCAATACCCTTGCTTGAGGGGGTAATCCATATCTGTAGAAACTTTACGTGTTCATTGTCTGAAGCATTAAACTCACTATGCATAACCCCTTTTCCTGCACTCATACGCTGTACATCACCAGCGGGAACTATATAACTATTTCCCTCGCTATCTTCGTGTTTAAGTGCGCCCTCTATCACATACGACACAATCTCCATGTCACGGTGTCCGTGCTTACCAAAACCGTGTCCAGGCATTACAACGTCTTCGTTTATCACCCGTAACACCGATATACCCATGTGTTTAGGGTCGTAATAACGCCCAAAAGAAAAACTGTGCTTGCTGTTGAGCCAACCAAAGCTAGCACTGCCCCGTTCTGCTGATTTTCTAATGTATTTCATGTTTAACCTTTTGGTTTTACCTTGTGCCGCTATGTTATTGCTTTATGGAACACAGCAAAATTATTTTAAAAAGGTTTAAATATTCTTTTTATTAGAATGATTTTGGTGAATAAGCGGTGCTATTTTTATTGAATATTCGTTTTAGTGGAATGGTTGGTGTTATTTTTTTCAATTTTATTTATCGCCGAGTCATTGAATAATCATCCCAAGCATTCACTAATACTAATCAACTGTAAGAGGGAACAATAATGAGTAACGTTTTATTTATTAAGTCATCGCTGAACGGCAACAAGGGTAATTCCAACATTCTTGGTAATTTGCTTGTAGCAAAATTGAAGGAAGAAAAGTCTGCCAATATAGTGGAAAGGGACTTGGCTGCCGACGCACTACCGCATTTAACACAAGCTGAGATGGCATCGTGGGCACCTGATAGTAATAATCAAGAGCTGGCTAGTTTTTCTGACACGTTAATCGATGAACTTAAAGCAAGCGACACTGTTGTAATTGCTATGCCTATGTACAATTTTGGTGTTCCCTCTACGTTCAAAGCATGGGTAGATCGTATCGCACGTGCTGGCGTTACTTTTCAATACACAGAAAACGGACCTGTTGGATTGTTAGAAAACAAGAAGATAATAGTAGTTGCCGCGCGAGGCGGTATATATGAAGGCACACAAAAAGACACCCAATCTCAGCATCTAAAGGATTTCTTCGGTCTGATTGGTCTTACGGACATTTCGTTTATCTATGCTGAGGGCTTAGCTATGCCAGACGGTGAAGAACGAATGAATGCGGCTAAACAAGCAATTAGTGAATTTAAGTTTTAGTTTTGCCTTCAACCTTCAAATAGGTGTTCGTTAGCAGTTGGGCTTTTTGAAATTAAGCCTGCACTAGCATCTTTAGTGAGGCCAGCGTTGGCCTTACTAAAGATAAACGCTACTAGGCTGCCCACAATTCCTAAAAACCAAAGCTCTTAGAAACCGCAGTTTTTACGATCCATTGCCCCTACAATATAAAGCCTGTAGAAGTATGGACTGCTGCAGCAGCTGTTGCAGCACCCAATAATGTAACCACACCTGCACCCGCTAAAAAGGCTACAAGCTTCCTTCCACCTTGCATTTCACCTTTCCTAGCTTTCGACTTCGCTAAAAGCTTTTGGGAAAAAAACGAGCTTAAAATGAAAATACCACCAGCGATTACGGCATAGCTCACATATGTCATCAACATAACTTTCTCCGTTTATTGGGTAGACCATGGTTGTTTCTCTCAAAGAAAGTATTATGTTCACTTTTTGTGCGTTACATTATGTTAACCGAGGAGTCGTAAATGAATTAGCTCTGAGAATGGGTTTACGACATAACGATGTACCGAATAAATTTTATTCACCTACAGATTCCATTTGCAAACCGATAAGAAATAATCCTTTTGCCGCGCTTTCACTTACTTTTCGTCAAAGTGTTCGAATTATTACTCTTTATTTAATTTGGTGTTATAAATAAACTGAGAATATACTTAAGTCTAACTAACGTACACCAGCGAAAACATGGTTACATCCAGCGCACACGGCTTATATTCCTTGTCTTTAAGTCAAAACACGGTCTTTTGTGATTATTCCGAAGGGTTTAATTTACATGGCGTGCGCGAGTTAACTCGAGATGTACTGTCTTTAACGGCTCATCTAAGTGAGTGGGTGCTTTTTCAACGTCCCACCGAAACTGCGGGCATTACTCATGATGCGATTGGCGAAATGATGGCGGGATACTTGGCTTTTCAGCAGGCCGGCTGCAAAGCGGTGGGTATTGTCGAAAACAGTATATTTGTTCACGCAGGTTCCCCGCATAGGCCTTCAAATCTCACCATGCCGTTTATGATTGATAAAGATGAAGAAAAAATAAAGCACTGGCTTTCAGGCGTTCTATAACCTGTTAATACGATGTGCTCTTAATGTTAAACCTCAATTTTCGACTTTTTGTCGCTTTGTATAGTCCTTCCTCCACAAAACAACGTATTCTTCGCGTGTTTACAATTGCAGTAAAGCGTCTGCCGCGCGGAGAGAAGAATGGTCAACCCTGACAATAACTATAACAATGAACAAAAAATCTTTAATAAAAAGGCGCCATGGATAATTCATGCCGGTGTATCCATAGTCATTCTGATTATCGCTGCATTGGTAGTAAAAGCTATGTTTGCAAGCAAGCCCGAGGCAAGAAAGTGGGGAGGGAGCCAGTCTGCGCCTACAGTAGCGGTTGATGTTATGGACCTTACTGTTGAAGATTATGAAGTGTGGATTGAATCTTATGGCACCGCTCAACCCCTTACTCAAACCGAATTAGTAGCAGACGTGTCAGGGCGTGTAGTGTCGGTTGCTCCAAATATTAGAGCTGGCGGCTCATTTAAAAAAGGTGACGTGCTTGTTAGATTGGAAGATCGCGACTTTCAAATTGAAGTTGATATCGCCAAATCTGCGGTTGCCGATGCCAACGTCGTTTATCTTCAAGAATTGGCCGAAGCCGATTTTTCTGCTCAGCAATGGAATAAACAACCATCAGGTGAAGCTGCCAAACTTCTTGCTTTACGTAAGCCGCAAGTGGCAGCTGCAGAAGCAGCGCTTCGGGCTGCTGAAGCAAGGCTGATGGGGGCAAAGTTAAATCTCGAGCGCACAGTAATTAAAGCGCCCTTTGATGGCATGGTGTTAAGTCAGTCTGTAGATGTAGGGCAGGTGGTTTCACCCTCACAAACAATAGCGTCTATTTATAGTACTGATGTTGTCGAAGTCAGGCTGCCAATTAAAACAGCCGAGTTAGAATATTTTTATTTAGGTGAAAATACTGCACCTAATGCTTCGAATCCCCGAGTTAAATTGTATGGTGATCTTGGCACCAAAACTTATCAGTGGGATGGTGAAATTGTGAGAAGTGAAGGGGCGTTTGACCCAACAACTCGAATGCTGTTTCTTGTTGCTCAAGTAGAAGCGCCTTTTGAGGCAACGCAGCAGCGACCGGCTCTTAGAGTTGGTCAGTTTTTAAGTGCCCGTGTAGAAGGTCAAAAACTTAACGACGTGTTCGTTATACCCAGACAAGCGGTATCACAAAGTAACATGGTGAGTGTGGTGGACGACGGAACGCTACGCAAGCGACCTGTAACGCCACTTTGGACAGATGATAAAAACGTAATTGTGTCGGCATCACCGCAACAAATGCCGAATAATAGTGCGAACGTTTTAACGCCTAACGATAAGCTAATACTTACCCCTACCGCTAATATTCCCGATGGTACAAAGGTAAAATCGCTAGCCGATAGTTTGCCAGAGTCATCAGCTGCTCAGAAATCGCTTCAGGCTAATAATGCTGAAAATGCGAAAAACAGCAAAGCACAGTAGGAGTTGCTGACATGATTGCATGGTTTGCTAAAAATGATGTAGCGGCAAATATCTTACTTGCCGTAATCCTTATATCGGGTCTTTATGTAGTCTCGAATCATATTCCGGTGGATTTATTTCCTGAGTTTGAGCAGCGCAGCGTACGAGTGTCTATGTCGTTACCGGGCGCATCACCACAAGAAGTTGAAGAGGGCATTACTATTCGTATTGAAGAGGCGGTTCAGGATTTAGAAGGGATCCGCGAACTCAATTCTTCAAGCAGTGAAGGCAGCGCTTCTGTCACCATTGAGGTAGAGGAAGGGTACAACGTACGAGAGTTGCTTGATGATGTAAAAATTAAAGTCGACGCAATCAATAATTTTCCTGTCGATGCCGAAAACCTACTTATTCAAGTGCCACAGTGGCGAAGAGACGCAATTGGTGTTGTGCTCTACGGTGAATATGACCCTGTAACGTTACGACGTCAAGCCGACACCGTGCGCGATGAGTTGGCAGCCCTTAGTCAAGTGTCTCAAGTTGAAGTTGGAGGTACGCTGCCGTTTGAGATTTCAATAGAAATTCAGGAGCTTGCGCTTAGAAAATACGACCTCACCCTTGAGCAGGTAGCTACGGTTATTCGCCAAAATGCTACTGATGTGTCTGCAGGTAATTTGAAGACTGAGGGCGGTGACATATTTATACGTAGTAGGGGGCAGGCCTACAATGCAAGTGAATATGCCAACATTCCCATTGTTACCACGCAAGATGGGACCATGCTAAAACTTGGTGACATTGCCAATATTGTGGATGCTTTTGAAGAGACACCACTAAAAACAAGGTTCAACGGTATGCCCGCTGTGGAAGTGGAAGTATTTCGCACCGGTGATGAAAGCATTATTGAAGTTACACAGGCAGTAAAAGACTACGTGCTGGCTAAGCAGACTCAAATGCCAGAAGGGTTAAGCTTAGATTTTTGGCGTGATAGAAGTGAGCCAATTAAAGCCCGCTTAGCCACACTTTCCACTAGTGCATGGCAAGGTGCGCTACTCGTGATTACGCTGTTAGCGCTATTTTTGCGTCCTTCAGTGGCGTTTTGGGTTTGCTTGGGTATTCCCATGAGTTTTATGGGCGCATTTCTCCTTATGCCTGTGTTCGATGTAACCCTAAACCTAATGAGTTTGTTTGCCTTTATTTTGGTACTGGGCATAGTGGTCGACGACGCTATTGTAACCGGAGAAAATGTGTATGCTCACTTAGAGCGGGGCGAGAACCCTCTGGACGCAGCTATTAAAGGTACGCAGGAAGTGGCAGTGCCTGTGACTTTTGGTATTTTAACCACCGCAGCAGCCTTTTTACCTCTAGCGTTTCAAACCGGTAGAGGAAGTTGGTACGCGGCTATTCCTCTTGTCATCATTCCCGTATTGCTGTTTTCTCTAATTGAATCGAAGTTTATTTTGCCCGCTCACCTAAAGCATGTGAAACCTCGCGGAGACAAGCCAGCGTCAAAACTTTCTCAAATCCAAAAGAAAATAGCTAAATCTCTTGAAACACTTATTGAGCGTGTGTATCAACCTTTATTGGCCCGCGCTATGAAGTGGCGCTACGCATCGTGGATGTTAATGTTTTCCACTCTCATCATCATTATTGGTTCTATTGCTAGCGGACAAACTAAGTTTGTATTCTTCCCTCGGGTGCAAAGCGAGGTGGCAACAGCTACCTTAGTGATGCCGGCAGGGACGGCGTTTGAAAGCACAGACCGCATTGTGAAATCTATCACCGGGCACGCCCAAGCGCTTCGTGAAGAGTATTTAGATGAAGACACCGGTGAGTCGGTTATTCGCAATATTTATTCAGTAAGCGGTGGACGAAACTCTACTACAGGACGAGTACAAATAGATTTAGTGCCACCTGAGAAGCGTACCGTGGATGTTTCAACCAGAGAAGTCGTTAACGAATGGCGTAAACGTGTTGGACAGATTGCTGGAGCAGAGCAGCTAAACTATCGTGCCGAAATAGGCGGCTGGGGTGGCGCCGCGGTAGATATAGAGCTTAAAGGTAGAGACACAAATGCGCTTAATGCGTTAGGAGAGAAGTTAAAGACAAAAATGGCAGAGTATGCAGCCGTCTTTGATATTGAAGATTCTTTGTCTGATGGTAAGGAAGAACTGCAGCTTGAGCTTAAGCCTGAAGCAAGATTACTTGGACTGGATTTGAACACCGTTGCCAGACAAGTAAGGCAAGCTGTGTTTGGCTTTGAAATTCAGCGCATTCAGCGCGGTAGGGAAGAAGTGCGCGTAATGGTGCGTTATCCGCTGCAGGCGCGCCAGTCTATTGAGACATTAGAGCAAATGATGATCCGCATAGGCCCAAATCAAGAAGTTCCGCTTTGGCAGGTTGCCGACGTAATTCCTGGCTTTAGCCCCGACAGCATTTTACGGGTAGACAGGCAGCGCACGCTGTCGGTTACCGCCGATTTCGATAAGAAAAATGGTGATCTTACGCTCGTTCAGTCAGAACTTAACGACTGGCTTTCACAGCAGCTAGGGCAATACCCCGGTGTTACGTTTGAAATGGCAGGGGAAGCGCGGGATCAGCAAGAGTCATCTCAAGGGCTCATTGTCGGCGGTATTGGGCTGGCAATACTCATTTATATCTTGTTAGCTATTCCGTTTAAATCTTACTCCCAGCCTTTTATCGTTATGTCTGTTATTCCATTTGGCTTGGTGGGTGCGGTAATAGGCCATTGGATTATGGGAATGGACTTAACTCTGCTTAGCTTTATGGGAATGTTGGCTCTTTCTGGTGTGGTAGTGAACGATTCTTTGGTGTTAGTTGATTATATTAATCAAAAGCGCAAAGAGGGAGAGGCAATCAAAAAAGCTGTCTATGATGCCGGCGGCCGTCGATTTAGGCCTGTGTTGTTAACATCGTTAACCACCTTTGCCGGGCTAATGCCTTTGTTGTTTGAAAAGTCGACTCAAGCACAGTTCCTAATACCGATGGCGGTAAGTCTTGGTTTTGGTATTTTGTTCGCCACATTAATAACGCTATTCATTGTTCCGCTGAACTATTTAATTCTAGAAGACATTAAGAGTTATTTCAGGCGGTATGGTAGAGATATGAAAGGGTTGTTGAAAAGAAAAAGTGCATAGCGCTATTAGTAAAATTAGAGCTTAGTTTCACTTTGATTTTTATACTCGGCAATTCTAGAAGGTGAGTGCGCCGCATTAATAAAACGCAGTCTTCAATTAAGCCGAATAAATTGCGACAAAATACATTGCGATAAAGCGGGATAAACAATGTATGGGAGCGGTAAGGTAATCATTGCCTTACCGCTTTTTTTATTTTTTATCTTCCACCGGTTATCTTTTTCAGTTCTCTTTCCATTTTTAGCTCGATTTCCATTTTTAATGACGCACCTTTACTGATAAAAAGTGATCCGCGCTTACGAAAACATGTCTTTACTGATAAGGTAAAAAAGTCGATAAGATAAAAATGACGCCCTCTGAGGTCATTCTGTAAGAACGTTAAAGTAAAGAGAAGTTTTTGATGAATATTCGAAGTAAGCTTATAACCGCATTTTTAGTCGCCGTTACGGTTCCCATCATTGTTTTGGTGGTCACCACCACGGTACAAACCTTTACACAATCTCGTAACTACTTCGTCAATAGTGCTTCTCAAGAAATAAAGCAAATCGATAATGCATTTGAGCTATTTTTTGAAGGAATGAAAGAGCACGTTCGTTATTTGGCCGATGATGAGCGTGTTAAAGCCGCTGCCAATACCCCAATCACGAATTACATCAACCGCTCTGCTGATATGACGCCGAGATCTAACGGCGCAGTTGAAAAGGCAATTTACGATTTTCACGGGCAGTTTCGAGAAAAGCATCCCAATTTACTGAATGTATATATGGGCACAGAGTCTGGCGGATTCATTCAATATCCCGCAGAGCCAATGACAAATTATGACCCGCGCAAACGGCCTTGGTATGAGCAGGCTAAGCAAGCAGGCGGTGAGGCCATTATTACTTCGCCTTATCAGGGAATATCGGGCGGCCCCATGATTTCTATTGCCACCACAATTACCGCTAATAATGGCAGTGTAATTGGCGTTCAGTCTATCGATGTCACCCTCGATACGCTGACTCGGTTGGTGAATGATGTGAAAATAGGTGAGTCGGGCTATGTCATTTTAGTGGATGAAAATGGCGTTGTGCTTGCTGATCCACGAAATAAAACCAATAACTTTAAAAATATAAGTGAATTGCAAAATCTGGCCCTTTACAAGGCGCTGAAGACTGAAAGTGATAAAACGTTTTCTGTAGATACCAAAAATGGCGAGGTGACGGTAACTAAATATCGCTCACCTAACCTGAAGTGGCAGTTTGTTGGTGTCATTGAAAGCTCTGACATTGAAGCGCCGGCTAGAAACATAGTTACCACCATGATGATTGTACTTATTGTAATGCTTGTATTATGTAGCGTGCTTGGCGTTCTGCTTGCCAATAAAATTGTTGCTCCCATTCTTCATATCAGCCGAAGCCTGAAAGGCATTGCAGACGGCAAAGGTGATTTAACCCAGCGCTTAGACGTAAAAACGCGAGATGAGATTGGTGAACTTGCTAACTATTTCAATCAGTTTATGAACTCGATTGGTGAACTTATAGGCCAAATTAAAGCGCAGGCCCAAATCTTACACAGTTCATCCCAAGACTTTAAAGCGGTTGCCCAATCGCTTAATCAAGCAAGCGAAAAGCAAGAGCAGTCTATTGAGCATACTGCAACGGCCACAAATCAAATGGCTGCAGCGGCGCAAGAAGTGGCGCGTAGTTGTGTATCCACGCAAGATGCAACTGAACAAACTGACAGTGCCAGTCAAAGTGGTCGCTCAATTATTAAGGACACCGTGGTTCAAGTAGAGCAGTTGATGACGCTGATGCGCGAAGCCTCTTCGGCAACGGAGGAACTTGAAAACGAGAGCGAAAATATTAATAAAATCTTGAATGTTATTCGAGGTATAGCAGAACAAACCAACTTACTGGCGTTAAATGCAGCCATTGAGTCGGCCCGTGCGGGAGAGCAAGGTAGAGGGTTTGCTGTGGTCGCCGATGAAGTAAGAACGCTTGCGCAGCGCTCTCACGGAGCCACAGAAGAAATTGACACCATGCTTAACAAGCTTGTAGAAAGAACGCAGTTTGTGTCTTCTAAAATGACCACCAGTCTAGAACAATCAGAGCAAGCAACTACGCAGTCAAACGAGGCAAGTGAAACCTTTGAAAAAATAGGTGCGCTGGTTCAGCAGATAATGAATCAGATTACCCAAATTGCTACTGCCGCAGAGCAGCAATATCAGGTATCTGAAGAAATTAGTAAAAACATTGTCGGCATGCAAGCATCGACATCAGACGTGAGTAAAGCGTCGCAGGGGCTATCTACTAATGCCGATAACTTGCTGTCATTATCAGACGATCTCAACGACTTAGTAGGGCAATTTAAGCTGTAGAAGTGTTTTTTAAATGGCGGGTTAATAACATAGCGAGTTCAATAAATCAGGCATAGATATGTATAAAAACAATCAATTGTTTATGCCTGTTTGCAGTATTGCACCAAACCATACTAACCGTTTACTCTAGGTTAATTATATGTAACCAATTAGTTAATCTGGAGTGCTATGAATTTTGCAGAATTTGCTGCGTCGAGAAAAAGTGTTCGCGGCTTTACAAACCAGCCAGTATCTAAATCTACTGTAGAGGCTATTATTGACGCGGCTAAGTGGGCACCATCCTCCTACAACACACAAACATGGAAAATTCATGTAGTCACTGGGGATGTGTTAGATAAAATTCGAGAGGGCAACACTGAAAACACGCTGGCGGGGAAACCTCACAAGCGAGATTTTCCATACAAAGAAGATTACCAGGGCATACATCGTCAGCGCCAAATTGATGTGGCAGTTCAGCTTTTTGATGTTATGGGGATCACTCGTGAAGACAAAGAAAAGCGCATGGAATGGATGATGCGAGGTTTCCGTCAGTTCGATGCGCCAGTGTCATTAGTATTGACTTACGATAAAGAGCTAGAGCCTGCTGGGATCACGCAGTTTGGTCTAGGCTCACTAGCCTATGGTATTGTTTTAGCTGCCTGGGACCTTGGGTTGGGTTGCGTTATTAACGGGCAAGGCATCATGCAATCTGATGTGGTTCACAAACACGCGAACATCCCAGATGACGAGGCAATAATGATTTGTATTGCGCTCGGCTACCCAGACCCTGATTTTCCTGCCAACGCAGTACGTTCAACCCGAGCAGATAACAAAGATTTCGTTACCTATCACGGCTTTGAATAACGTCCAGTTTGTTAGCCAAGACGGCCACGTTGGTTAACAGGCATGAGTTCGACAAGGCTCAATCTGCTTGTTCTTGTCTTAAAATCATGACGAACACAATGATAAGTAATAGGGCAGTCGGTGCTCCCACCAACAAAAACTGCCCCTGTCGCACGAAATACCATGCCAATGATATGAGCGAAACGATAATCGCCGCAGCAACGCCCAATTTCAGTAGTTTCATATCTATTTCGCTTTCTTAAGTGTCTAAAGTTTAAAAAGTTAACCTACAGTATAACTTTTATTAATGTTTTTTAACATTCGCACAATTCTTATTTATATTCTGATCCTAAACCCTCGTTACTGATTAATCAAAGGTACGTTAAGTAATTGTTAAAATGCTCGACGTTAACTTTAAACAAGTGATGAATGTGAGAGAAAAAATATGAAAAACTTTAGCTCCATATCAGATATGTGTAAAAACGTGGGTCGACTAGGAACCAAAACAAAACTGCTCGCAACCGGCGGTTTAATGCTTTTGACTCCAGGCATGGCTCATGCAGCGGCAAACTTGCAACCCGATGATTTTGTTGGGATTTCCTTCTGGTTAATTTCTATGGCGTTGATGGCGTCTACTGTGTTTTTCTTGTGGGAAACTCAGGGCGTAACTGCAAAATGGAAAACATCATTAACGGTATCGGCGCTGGTTACTTTCATCGCTGCCGTGCATTACTTCTACATGAGAGATGTATGGGTAGCCACGGGTGAAACACCAACCGTTTATAGGTATATAGATTGGCTATTAACTGTGCCATTACTTATGATTGAGTTTTAC
The DNA here is from genome assembly GCF_002831605.1 of Alteromonas sp. MB-3u-76. NCBI lineage: Bacteria > Pseudomonadati > Pseudomonadota > Gammaproteobacteria > Alteromonadales > Alteromonadaceae > Alteromonas > Alteromonas sp. MB-3u-76. The sequence goes on from NZ_CP025115.1 coordinate 1,715,353, forward strand.
CTAATATTGCGTGCCATTGGCGTAGCGTCTGCAGGTATCTTCTGGCGTCTACTTATCGGTACATTGGTAATGCTAGTACCGGGTTATCTCGGTGAAGCTGGCTATATGAACCTAACAGTTGGTTTTGTTATTGGCATGCTAGGTTGGTTCTTCATCCTGTATGAAGTATTCCTAGGCGAAGCAGGTAAAGCCGCAGAAGCAAACGCTAGCGATGCAGTGAAATATGCTTACGGTGCAATGCGTTGGGTAGTAACAGTAGGTTGGGCTATTTACCCAATTGGTTACGTACTTGGTTATATGGTGGGTGCTGCAGATGCAGATACACTTAACATTGTTTACAACCTTGCTGACGTAGTGAATAAGATCGCATTTGGTCTCTTAATTTGGTATGCAGCTACTAACGAAAGTGATGCAAAACTGAAAAGCTAAGAGGATAAAGCACCAGCTTCATGAGAAGCTGGTGCTTATCGTTATATGCAGTTAAGGAGCGACTTAGCATAATAAATAACGGCCGAGGGTGTGAAAATGAACAAAAGCAAAGTAAAAAGCACCAGCAAAATTAATACGCGGATGATGGAAGCGTTAGAAAAAGCGCTGTTTTTATCCGTTTCAGAAAACACAGCAGCGTGTTATCACCTACAAAGCGGAGGCTCTCGAACTAGGGCGAAACTTTGTTTAGATGCAAGCAATGCGTTGATGCTAAATGAAAAAATGGCACTTTCTTTATCCTGTTGTGTTGAACTTCTTCACAACGCATCGTTAGTGCATGATGATTTACAAGACAACGATGCGGAGCGTCGTGGCAGGGCTTCTGTTTGGAGCCGGTTTGGAAAAGATATAGCGCTGTGTGCAGGCGATCTTATGCTCTCTAAAGCATACGGTGCACTTAGCGGTATTGATGAAATAAATAAACTTCCTGCATTACTTCGATGCGTGAGCAACAGTGTGTCGAAAACCATTGAAGGTCAGTGCAAAGACATACACCAGCAGTGTAAGTCGCTGTCCGATTTTGAGCTGATTGCAGCTGAAAAATCTGGACCTTTGCTGCAGCTCTCCTTAGCGCTGCCATTAATTGCAGCAAATTATGAAAGTGAAGTGGAGCGAGCGAGCGAAGCTATTCGACAGTTTGCCATAGCCTATCAAATAGCCGACGACATGAATGATTGGCGCGCAGATTTAGCGAACGGTCAGCTGAATATTGTTAATTTGCTAGCGCGAGAATCTGATCACAGCCAAGCTATCGAATTGTCAAAAACACGAGCGCAATACTTGTTGAAGCGCTGCGAGTTAGAGCTTAAAGAGCTTCCCGCAAATTGCGGCGCATCAGCTATTGAAGCTTGCCAGCAGCTTTTTAAGGCAGTTTGTAGGAGCCAAAATGAATAAAGCCGTAGTGATTGGTGCCGGATTCGGTGGCATTGCGTCAGCATTGCGTATGAAAGCTAAGGGGTACGATGTTACGTTAGTGGACAGGCAAAGCGAACTAGGTGGACGTGCTCGCGTTTTCCGTAGAAATGGTTTTGTTTTTGATGCCGGTCCCACTGTGATTACCGCCCCTTTCTTATTCGAAGAACTGTTTGAGCTTTTCGACAAGCGCATAGAAGACTACATCGATATCGTGCCTGTAGAGCCTTGGTATAAGTTTGCTTACCCTGACGGTGATACATTCAACTACGGCGGCACATTGGAATATACGCTGCAAGAAATAAGGCGCATCTGCCCTGAAGACGAAAATGGCTACCTCGAACTACTCAAAGAATCTGAAGCTATCTTCGACATTGGTTTTAGTCAGTTAGCAGATAAACCTTTCCATTCGCTCTCCAGCATGGTTGAGCAGATCCCCAATCTTGCCAAACTTCGTTGCTATCGAAATGTATGGCAGTTAGTTTGCGAGCACTTAAAAAGTGAAAAGCTGCGCCAAGCGTTTTCCATACAACCGCTTCTTGTTGGCGGGAACCCCTTTGATACCACCTGCATTTATAACCTTATCCACTTTCTTGAGCGAAAATGGGCCATTCATTTCGCAATGGGGGGTACGGGAGCGCTAGTACAAGCTTTAGGAAAGTTGATGGAAGAAGAGGGTATCAACATTCAACTAAATACCACCATCACGAGCATTGAGACGGAAAATAAAAAAGCGACCAAAGTGCATTGCGATTCAGGTGAAATAAGTTGCGATACACTGGTATCAAACATCGATCCGAAATACCTTTATTCTAAATTGATAAAAAAAGAAGACCAAAAATTGTCGGCCAGAATTAAGACAAAACACGCGAAACTCTCTATGGGTCTGTATGTTTTGTATTTTGGCACCACCAAAAAGTTTGAAGATATTGCCCATCACACCATCTGGCTAGGAAAGCGCTACGAATCGTTGCTTGATGATATTTTTAACAAAAAAGAGTTGGCAGATGACTTCTCGTTATATTTGCATAGACCAACAGCCACAGATCCCAGCATGGCTCCGGAGGGATGTGACAGCTTTTATGTTCTATCACCTGTTCCTAACCTTTCTGCTGGGACTCAGTGGGATGACATTCGCGAAGAATACGCCAACAAAATTATTCAAGCCCTCGAGTCGTCAATTATGCCTGGGCTAAGCGAATGTGTGGTTGAACAGTTTGATATGACGCCGCAAGAATTCTCAGAGGATTACCTTAGCGTACAAGGAGCAGGTTTCTCAATTGCTCCAACTTTAACTCAGTCTGCATGGTTTAGATTTCACAACAAAAGTGAGGGTATCGACAACCTTTACTTATGTGGCGCGGGGACTCATCCCGGAGCAGGTCTCCCCGGTGTGCTTTCCTCGGCAAAGGTAGTTGAACGACTAGTACCAGAGGTGGCAACACACCCTGTAAAGCGCAAGAGTCATTCCACACACCGTCCTTCGTTATCCACCTCGCCTGAACTGCAAAGCGAGAGTGTAAATGTCAAATAGTGAAGTAGCACTAGCAACCTTAGCCAAGCACGGGAAGTCTTTTCGTTTCGCGGGCTATTTTTTACCTGAGGACAAATTAGCTCAGGCCGCTAGGCTTTATGCGTTTTGCCGATGGATTGACGACATTGCTGATGAAAGTAGCGATAAAGCCCAAGCAAAAGTGGAACTTAATAACATTCAAAACGCATTAGAGTCGGGCACCCATATTTGCTCTAATACTTCAGACTTTTTGCTGCTACAGCAAGAGTTGGGGTTTTCCTCCACCTTGCCCATTCAGCTTATCGAAGGGGTAAAGCAAGATCTCTACACCGTAGAATTTGAAACAGAGTATGATCTCATCAGGTATGCGTACCGCGTAGCAGGGGTTGTTGGCTTAATGATGTGTCCAATTTTAGGGGCTTACGAGGAAGGCTTACCTCATGCCACTAACCTTGGCATAGCTATGCAACTCACCAATATCGCTAGAGACGTTTTTGAAGACGCAGTCATGGGACGTCGCTATATTCCCCGCCAGTGGTGCGATGTCAGTGCGCAAGAAATAGTAAAAAACAGTGAGGCGACTCAAAACAAAGTGGTAGAAGCAGTAAAACGACTGCTTACACTCAGCGAGTCGTATTATTGCAGCGGTTGGCAGGGGTTAACTTATCTACCTAAGAAAAGCCGAACCGCTATTGCGATTGCTGCATCTGTCTACCGAGAAATTGGCGTGAAATTAGCGAAGCATCATAAATATGCATATTGGCACGGCAGAACTCACGTAAAGCTTTCAAAAAAAGTGTTTATTGCATCGTCAATTTTACTCCGAGGTGGTTATCCAGATTTCGAAAGAGAAACTGTTCCTCCATTAGCTACCCTTCAGTCAGCAATCTCGGATTTACAGCCCTACAGCATTACAAATAGTATTACCGGTGATTAACCGCTGATGACTACCTATCTATGAATGCCGACCGTGTAGATATCATTATTCGTGGGGCTGGGCTAGCCGGCACATCGCTCATGCTCGCGTTGGTAGAGCAGGGGTACACGGGGAAAATCTTGGTTGTCGACAAGCTTCCAAAGCCCGACACTCAAAAGACATGGTGCTTCTGGGGAGATCAGAATTTACCAGACTCTTTGCGTGCGCTCATAGCAAAACGCTGGTTGACGTGGAGCTTCTCCAGTGACGACGAAGAATTTGAGCACAAGACATCATCTTTGGATGAGTCATACTGCTGCATAAAAGCAGAAGATTTTTATCAATATGCACTAAGCAAATTAACCAAGACTTCTAATATTGAGTGGCACTGGAACACAGACTGTGAGCAGCTAGATAGTGATGACACTGCTTATGAAGAAGGTGTAGCCATAATGCTTAACGGAAAGCGAGTGTCGGCGGATCTTGGCTTTGATAGTGCAGGGCAGTGCACTGCACCTGACGCAGCACTTAATAAAGTACCCAACAAGGCACCTAATACAAGCATAATCAATCAGTACTTCTCAGGGGCGTGGGTAACTTCAGCGTCACCAATCTTCGACTCCAATAATGCAGCACTTATGAAAAACATGGTTGCAGATAATCATTGTTTTGAGTTCACCTACATCTTGCCTTTTAACGCTCACAGCGCGCTTATAGAGTTAACTCGATTTTCAACTCGACAAGAAAGTCTCTCTGATATGCAGTCAGCATGTGAGCAAATTATTGCAGATGGAAAGTATGGTACGAATATTAGCACCGAAACTACAATCGAGCGCTGGGAGAAAGGCGTACTGCCCATGGATACGCGTATTAAGCCAGTCAAAGTGGGCAATTGGGAAAGTATAGGCGTAAAAGGTAATATGATTAGAGCTTCTTCCGGATATGCATTTATGATCATTCAGCGGTGGGCAAAATACGCGGCAGCTGTCATAGGTAATAACGCTATACATTGTGAAAATTCAGGCGCAAAAGATACGCATCGCCAGCAAATAGTCTTTACAAAAAGCGCTGTTCCCTCGCTTTATACAAAACTAGACAGTGTTTTTCTGAAAGTAATGCGTAATGATATGGCACGTGCTCCGCAATTGTTTTCAGCTATGGCTCAACATATAGAGGCGGGAGCGTTTGCACGCTTTATGTCGGAAAGCGCATCTTTCAAGGATATGTTGGCAATGATTAACGCTATGCCCAAGCGCCCATTTTTAAGAGCATTAATCACCCCTGAGCATTAAATGCAAACTCAAAAGCTTTTTAACAACTTTGCGATAGTCAGTATTTTGTTTACTGCATTGTGGTATGCCGCGCCCCAAGTATCCGAGAACACAATAGGCCTTGTAGCGCTTGTGGTTATCTTTGCTTTGGGTATGCCCCACGGTGCGCTAGACATAATCATGCTTAAAACCTTAAGCAGGGCAAGTGCGTTTAAAAGTGTTGTTTCTTGGGGGGAAGGAAAACCGGGCAGACGCTTAACGGGTTTAGTTACCGTTTACTCTCTTGTTGTTGTAGCTGCTTTTTCTGCTTGGGTAATAATGCCAACGTTGTGCCTTGTCACCTTTCTTATTATTGGTGCCGCGCACTTTAGGCATGATTGGCAGCAAACATTTACTATACCTTCATGGTGTTTTGGTCTCATTGTTGTCACTGCGCCATCCTTACTCTACTCATCGCAACTAGAAGGTGTTTTTGGTTGGCTATTTGTGCCTGCTAGGCACTCTGTCGTTATTGTATTGATGATGCAAGTTGTCACGTTCATTTGTGCAGTGGCAGTTTCCTACTATTGGCTAAAGGGAAAGGTAGAAACGCGGAAAGTGGGAAATATGATGATGCTACTAGCCTGTGCTAGCTTAGTGCCGCCGCTCATTTACTTCACTATTTATTTTTGCGTTATTCACTCGGTGTATCACACTGTTTTAATCAAAAATAAGATGGATATGCGGTGGCGAGAGTTGTTAGCTGTCACGTTGCTTCCAATGGTGGGAACGCTGGTTCTATATGCTTTTGCGCACATTTACCTATCTGACTTAAATGGTTTAGCCAACTACTACCCACTTATTTTTATTGGTTTATTCGCCGTTACCGTACCCCATGTGATGCTGACTTATTTTTGTGAGCGTTTTTTGAGCAATGTGTCGGGCAATGCGACTCACTCAATATCGTCCTAGGCGCTAATTAATAGGCGCTGAGCATTGAGCGCTACGCATTGCTCGGGGCTTTGACATTTCTAGCTGCAATAAATTTCTCTAGCAGTTCGGCAAACCAAGCAGTGTAGCGTTGTGGAGAATGTGTTAATTCAGCCTGTATATCGCTTTCGTTTACCCATCTAGTGGCGCAAACCTCATCAGGGTTAGGTGCTAGAGGCAAGGTATCATTATCGCAGTATTGAACAAAAATATGGTCGTACTCGTGCTCTGTCAGGCCGTTATCGAGTTCAGCTTTATACGTCATCGCCCCAATGTACTCAGGGTTAGACAAATGCGTAACGCCTAATTCTTCAAAGGCTCTGCGTTTAACCGCACTATCAAGGTTTTCTCCCTCACGAGGGTGAGAGCAACAGGCATTGCTCCACTTGCCGCCACTGTGATATTTATCCGTGGCCCTTTGTTGAAGTAAATGTTCAAAGCCGTTTTCGGTTTTCCTGACAACCATAAGCGAAAACGCAAGGTGTAATAAGCCATGACGATGAGCCTGGAGCTTTTCGCAGGTACCCACCTTATTTCCCGTCGAATTTACTAATATTACTGATTCACTCATTTTAACTGCTCACGCTTTTATTATTGTTACGTAATACAGTCGTAATGGTTTCACTTTGTCATGTTTATTAAGGCGCGTAATCACTCTTGAGGTTTTTTATGCGTAAAGGCAGGGTTTAAGAACTTTCTTCTACCAGCGAATTCATTATGTTGCAGGGCTCTCATCAAATGTCAAATGCAGGTCGTTTGCTTGCTTTTCTACTTTTAACAGCTCATTGAATTGAGACTCCGGTATGGGCTTAGACCACAGATAACCTTGCCCAATATCACATCCAAGCTCGATTAATTTTGTCTTTGCAGCATCGCCTTCCACGCCCTCTGCAACAACTTTCATATCAAGGCTCTTTGCCATGTTAATAATAGCCGATACCAACATTTCGTGTTTTTCGTCGATGCCAAGGGTAGTAATAAAAATTTTGTCTATCTTCAACTTTCCAGCGTTAAAAGAACGCAAATAATTTAAGTTGGAATATCCCGTGCCAAAATCATCAATAGCAAACTGCACACCTAAACTTTTCAATTGTTCGAGTTGCGTAGATATATTGCCCTGCTCATCGGCTAATATAGTTTCAGTGAGTTCTAGTTCGAGGAAGTTTGCAGCCAATCCGGTTTTCTTTAGAACGGATTCGACAATACCGGGCAGTGAATTATCGCGGAACTGAGAAAAAGACAGGTTTACCGCCACCGTTAATTTGTCATTCCCGATGCTGTGCTGATGAGCACAGAAGCGACAGGCTTCCTCTAGCACAAAAGCGCCAAGTTTATTAATTAAACCACTACTTTCCGCTACAGGAATAAACTGATCGGGAAAAATCATGCCTCCATCTTCCTGGGGCCATCTGACTAGGGCCTCCATACTGCAAATAGTGTCACTGTGAAGGTCAATAAGGGGTTGATAATACACCTCAAGTTTATTGTTAAGTATGGCGGGCCTTAACTTTTGCAGTAAGGAAAATACTCTGTCACTGTGTTCATCAAGTTTACTATTGTAGTATTCAAATCGGTTGCGGCCTTTGCGTTTTGCCTCGTACATAGCGACGTCCGCTTTGCGACATAACTGTTTAAAGGTTAGGCCGTCGTCTGGAGCGCAAGCTATACCTATCGAAGCCGACACCACAACTCTAGCGTCATTAATACTATATTCTGTCGAACATAATCGAATGATTTGCTTGCTAAGCGTATCTACCTCTTTCTTATCGCTCATGTTGGGGGCAAGAATAATAAACTCGTCGCCGCCAAAACGTATGAGACACTGGCCTTTTTGAAGGTTTTGATCAATGGTTTGCGATATTTTTTTCAAAAAATCATCACCGGCGGCATGACCTAATGCATCGTTAATTGGTTTGAAATTATCTAGGTCGATAAACAACATGGCGAGCTTATTTGGCGATGCTTGATGCTCGTTGAGCATTGACACTAATAGTCGCTCTCCTAACACGCGGTTCGGCAAATTAGTAAGAGGGTCGTGTAGGGCTAAATGTTGAATTTGCTGTTTACTTTCCTCGGTCTTCGCGTTTTCAATTTCTAGTGACTCAATAAGTTTGCGAATATCTTGCACTAAAACATATACGCTAAAGCCGGTAACAGAGAAAATAATAAATATAAAACTGACGTGAGACCATGTGAGAACCGGCGTATTGGGCTCGACTATTCCCCCTAACTCAAGCCATGCTAAAACAAAGCATTGTATTGATACCAATGAAAGCACCGATAAAAATAGACGTTTGTTACCGAGCATCGCAGAAAAAATGATAACTACGGGTAACCCGAGCATTGCTAAATCGAATACACCTGCACCCGTTGCACAAAGGGCGAATAGTATTGAAGAAACAGTACCAAGAAAAAGATAATTGCAGGTGCTGCTATACCGATAAAGCGCCATTAACGAGATGGTTAGTAAAGCGATAAATCCAATTAACATAATATAGAATGCTGAGTTGCGCGCAAAAAACAACGCAGCAAATAGCCCTGAGCTTGCTGCAAAGCAGATCTGGATAAGACGACGACGTCTTATCTCAGTTTCAGCAACATTCGATGCCAATTTATTTCGAGAAGCCTTTCCTTGGTGCATTAAGGTGTCTTTTCTTAATTCATAGTAATAAATTTAATCGTAAATGAAGAAAAAGCAAGAGGGGCGTGAGGTTTTAGCGACGCTCAGAGATTTCACCACGTGTAAGGGGAGACTCAAAAGTTTAAAGTGCGAATTATAAAAAAGCTCGCTGATAATCCAATTTACAGAATATCAGCGAGCAGGCTTTCTGCTTGCAGGCTTATAGTTCGCAGGCTTAAGCCGTAGACTCAAGCTGGCAGAGCAACATTAAGCTGCTAGTGTGAGTATTTGTCTTGCCTTTGTTAAATCGATATCGCCGTGTTCACCAAGAGCCGTTAGTCCATTGCGCTCAAGGTTTTCTACCAAACCGTCAATAGCAGATTTATCGATGTCGTAGTCAGATAGTCGAGTTTTAACCTGCATGGTTTCAAAGAAGTCTTGAACTGCCTTTATGGTTAAATCGATAGCCTTGGTTTCATCTTGCTCGGTGATGTTAAATACACGCTCACCTAACTGCAGCAGCTTTTCTTTTTTGCTATCGCGCTGAACGTACATAAGCGAAGGCAATACGATTGCCAATGTCACGGCGTGATCTAAACCATGAAGTGCCGTAAGCTCGTGGCCAATCATGTGAGTTCCCCAATCTTGAGGTACGCCCTTACCTATTAAACCATTGAGCGCCATGGTTGCCGACCACATCACATTAGCTCTTACGTCATAATCTGTTGGAGTTGCCAAAGACTTAGGACCTTCCTCTACTAACGTTTGCAGTATACCTTCAGCAAAACGGTCTTGTAGGGGAGCGTTAACAGGGTATGTAAGGTATTGCTCTATTACGTGTACAAACGCATCTACTACACCATTAGACACCTGACGGGGTGGTAATGAGTAAGTGAATTCTGGATCCAGTACAGCAAATACTGGCTGTACTGTCTCTGAAGAAAATGCGCGCTTTTGCGATGTTTCTTTGCGATTCACAACAGAATTACCGTTACTTTCCGAACCTGTTGCGGGTAATGTAAGCACTGCTCCTATGGGTAACGGGTTTTCAAACGGCGCCTCTTTAATAAGAATATCCCAAGGATCACCGGCAAAGTTAACTGCTGCTGCAATGAACTTTGCGCCATCAATAACGCTACCGCCACCCACTGCTAATATAAAATTCACCTGGTTGTCTCTGGCAACATCGACAGCTTTCATTAAAGTAGAAAACTCTGGGTTGGGCTCTACGCCTTTAAACTCAACAACCTCTGCATCTCCAAGAGCGTCAATGGTTTTATCGTAAATACCGTTTTTCTTAATTGAGCCTCCACCATATAAGAAAAGCACCTTAGCGTTTTTAGGTAAACGAGACGAAACTTCGCTAAGTTGTCCTTTTCCGAAAAGAATTTCAGTTTGGTTTTTAAACGTAAAATTAAGCATATGTATCAATCGTCCTATTAGTCTTGTTCATCTAGTTGTTCAATAAGTTTCTCTGCAAGCAATTTGTCAGAGAAAGGGTTTTGGCCTGTAATCAGTTCCCTATCTACCACTACGTTCGGCGTCCACATTTTACTGTATTTCATATCGCCGCCGGCCGTAGCCATTGCGTCTGACGGATAATATAAAAGCTTGGCGTTTTCTAATGAACTTTCAAAAACTTCCTCTTCAGCCTCTGAAAATATCGTCATTTTATAATCTGCATAAATCCAGTTGTTGGCGTCGGCCGAGCCTTGAGTTTTCATTGCTGTGTTGTATGCCTGTGGCTCATCTTGCGCAGATAAAAGTGCGATTGGTCCATGACATATTGCCGCTGTAGGTTTTTCAGAGGCATGAAAATGCTTCAATATTTGCCCAACTTCAGGGTTGTTAGCTAAATCAATGAGTGGAGCATGCCCCCCCGGTATGAAAACCCCTTTATAGTCTTCAAGGCCAGCGTCTATAACTTCTGAAAGGGAAAGGGTGTCGTTGATACCGTCAAGGGAAGCGACAAAGTTTTCTATTGTCTGCATGTAGGCTTCGTCTTGACCAAAGTATTGAGGTACCACAGATTTTTTATCTACCGACGGCGCATTGCCTTTTGGCGTAGCAAGTACTAGGTGATATCCCGCCTCTACTAAGGCTTTTGCCGGTACACCGAATTCATTTAAATAATATCCCGTAGGCTCTGTTTTTCCATTGGTGAGCTGCATCGTATCTTCGCTAGACAGCAGTACGAGTACGTTACCTTTTTCGTCTGTGTGCGCATTTTCACCATGGGCAAAAGCATTTAACGATGTTAATGCAGCGGGCACGAGTAATAGTATTGGTAATGTCTTTTTCACAGAAAATCCTTCAATGTGTTAACTTGCAAACATAGTAAAGCTATTTGATAAGTGTAAGAAGTCAGATAACTTAGTGTCAGCCATCAAAAATCTGATAGGTCGGTTATGTCATACCTCACCCAGTTGAAAACATTTGTTGAAGTTTATCGCAGTGGTAACATCACCAGAGCAGCATCAAGGCTGCATATGTCACAACCTGCAGTCACGTCGCACATTCAAGCTATGGAATCTATTGTTGGCAAAGAGCTATTTGTTCGTAAAGCTCGAGGTGTTGAGCCAACACCTATTGCCGATGATTTAGCGCTTCAAGTGGCAAGTCATATAGATATTTTAGAGCAAAAAGTAGCTTCTATCCGCAGTCGAGCTTCTACAGACCATGGTACGCTACATCTAGCTGGACCTGCTGAATATCTTAGTTCGGTAGCAGGGCCCACTCTTGCCAACCTGCTTCAAGCAGATAGGGTAAACCTGGTTATTCACACTGGAAACAAAACCGATATCTACGGTCTGCTTGAAACCGATGTGGCAGAACTTGCTATTACAGCCTCAGAACCTACATCTCAAATGTATGAATATCAAAAACTCGATAAAGAAAAGCTTATTTTGGTCATGAATAGAGTACAGGGAAAATTGATTGGTGAGCGGGAGGTTACCGTTTCGCTATTAAATTCCCATAAGGTGGTAGCCTACGATGAGCAGCTTCCTCTTATTCGACGATATTTTGCCGATGTTTTTAATGCCAAATGCGAATCGGCAGTGGCGGCGATTTGCCCGGATATCCGCGCAATCGCGTCAATTGTTAAGTCAGGTATTGGTTATTCGGTGTTGCCAGACTACCTATGCAAGGAAGGTATTCAGCAGGGGGAGCTTATTCAATTGGGCGCAGATGGACCTGAAAATGACCTATATTTGGTGTGGAAAAAAGGGGCATTATCAAACCCAAGGGTCGATTTCGCAAAGGACGTTATTATGGCCTTTGCTAATATCAACTATTATGCGGATTATCCTAACTAACCGAAAAGGTAAAAAATATCGTGTGCAGTGTATTAGCAGTAAACGCTATTTGTTTGCTATTTAATACACTGCGCATTTTTTGTTGAGGAATGACTGAAAAAGTATCGAGAAAGCTCTACCTATGAGGCCACATACATCAACTAGAAGGTGCCTACAACTTTAACTGTCTCATTGACTTTGCTTTCATCAACAAATCCAATGGTATTAGGGTTATTAGCGACAAGTGTCAACATTTCTTCTTCGCTTGCTATCATCTCAGGGGGCGTTCCGCGGCCCGTGAAAACGAGTTTTGACCAAAATGCAGAGTATTGAGATTCAGATTTACCAAGGACATCTTTGTTGAATGTATCTCTCAGTCCGTTGCCTTGTTCAAATGTCAGTGGTATCGCTCTGCTGCCGTCTGGAAATGCCTTTGCCTTACCTAGATAGATTCGCTTTACCATTTCCAGATCAATACCGGATGTATTGCTGCTATTGATGATAATTGCTGTGCCCGCAAATACAGGTGCTGATAAAAATAAACACAGCGCAATAATAAACTTCATTGAAATTACCTTAAAATAATTGTGGTCAGGCCCAACTAAGTATAGACCCAAAATATAAAAGGCCCAGCATTGGTTAGACGGTGCTAAAAGATTAAACTCTCATTATTGTAACTGAGAACAAAGGCTGAGCACGATTGTACAATGGTAGCAATTTTCCTTTTTTATTCCTGCTCTTGCCAACAGCGAGGTGTTAATGGCTAAGCCACGTAAAAAGGGGCCACAAAAAACGGTTCAAATTTACTGCGCAAAATGCAAAGAACAACTTTATAAATATAAAAAAGGCGGAAAGGGAGCGTTAGTAAAATGTTTTAAAGAAAGGATTGTAGAGGACTACACAATGAGCGAGGGAATTTGTCCTAACTGCAATCAACAGTTTGCTCGAGATGCACTTATTCGCGGCGCGCCAGCACTTAAGATGATTGGGGGCAAAGTAAATATGAAGTAAATGTTAAAAAAATTTGCTCTATTGAAAAACTTACCTAAATTTAAGTATATGGATAAAACCAACAAAGGATGTTGCCCTCTTAGAAAGCCCCAATAAGTGAGAAAAACATGTCGATACAGCGGAAATTTTTGCTAGCCATTTGTTCTGTTATTGCGTTATTGGCATTATTGATCGCCATCATTACTGTAGTCACCACGTCCTCCAGCGTGTTGAAACAAATAGAGTCGCAAAAACAAAGTACTGCAGACAGGCTCGTGAATATACTCACCGTTACCGACGCAATTGTTTTAGAAAAAGTGAAAAGCAGTATGTCTTTACTCAAGCAGCGGGGAGCTGAAATTGGAGCCCCCAGTCACGGCGGAACAGTAACGGTAAACAATACTGCTGCGCAGCAATTGTTCTTGGGCTCTCAAGCACAAGCGAACAATTTCTCATTGGTTGATGGCCTTACAGAAGTAATGGGAGGGACGGCCACATTATTTAGTAAAACCGGAGACGACTACATTCGCGTTAGCACCAATGTGATTAAAAACGGTGCAAGAGCTATAGGTACCAAACTCGCCCCTACCGGAAAAGCCATAAAACAAATAGAGCAACAGAAAGCCTATTATGGTGCTGTCGACATTCTCGGAAGCCCTTATCTTACCGGCTATGAGCCTATGTTTAATGCACAAGGTCGCGTTATTGGAATATGGTATGTAGGGTATTCTGCAGATTTAAACGTGTTAGAAGATGCAATAAAAAAGAGCCACTTACTGGAAGAGGGGTTCGTTGCGCTTAGAGACGGTAAAGGCAATATTCGCATGCATTCTTCTCATGTGAATGAGAAGACGGTGCAGGCCGCTTTAAATAATAGTGACGACTGGTCTACGACTATAGTGCCTTTTGATGCATGGGGTTACGACATTATACTTGTTGCATCAGAAAGTGAAAAATCATCGCTAATTAGTGCTGCTGTTTTTGCAGTCATCCTCAAAGTAATTGTTGCCAGCGCAGGCGTGCTTGTCACTATTTGGCTGCTAGTAAAATACATCGTCGGCCGTCCGCTAGAAGAATTTATTGCCGTGGTAACAAATTTAACCTCTGGAGAAGGTGACCTCACGTTTAGGTTTGAAGGAAAGCGCAGCGATGAATTTGGCGCTATGGCACGGGCGTTTAACCAATTGCTTGGTCAGCTGCAGGAGACATTACAAAACGTAGATGCCGCCACAGGGGGAATGCTAACAAAGTCTGAGCGGCTAAACTCAACTGCGGAACGTTCAAGTGAGTCTGTATCCTTGCTTTCAGAAGAAACCGATAAAATAGACTATGCTATTACGCTTCTTCAAGAGAACACCGACAGCGTTTCCTCACGGATCCTGAGCTCAAGCGACGCTGCCAATGCCGCAGATAAGGACACCAGAACCAGTGTCAGTGTGCTGGCGCAAACTATCGAAGATATACAGGCTCAGGCCAACGATGTAGACGCCTCGGTGAAGGTTATCAATGAACTCGCGCAGGCAAGCGAAGAAATTAGCGGCGTGATGGAAGTGATAAGAAATATTGCTGAGCAAACTAATCTGTTGGCTCTAAACGCTGCTATTGAAGCCGCCAGAGCTGGGGAGCAGGGGCGTGGCTTTGCTGTAGTTGCCGATGAGGTTCGGTCCCTAGCAAGTAGAACCCAGTCATCTACCGAAGAAATAAGAATAATGATTGAACGCTTACAGCAAGGAAGTAGAGAAGCTGCGTCGAAGATGAACCATAACAAAGACACGGCATTTAAGACCCTGGAGGTGACAAAACATGCAGGTACATCTCTTGAGCAGGCCTTAGGTGCAGTTGCAAGAATAACGCAGTTGAATAACGAAGCGTCTGAGACTGCACAAGGTCAGAAGCAAGTAGCTATGAATGTAATACAAGGTGTAGACAGTATTAAAGCGGTGGGCGAAGCAAACAGTAATTATGCAGAGGAAGTTGCAATAAGCTGTAATGAACTGGTAGAGCAAATTAGGCAAATGCAGGCTCAGCTTCGTCGCTATCGTTTTTAAAAATCTCCCCCCCCCCAAAAAAAAATACCGGCATATTTGAAACCTGCCGTAACAATTTGCATCGTTACTTTTGCATACTGCGCATTGCGATAGACGCAATGCGCCTTTATCCTACTCAATAAATAAATTGTTGCACCACATCATCGTGTTGCTCTACGCATGGAATAATAAAAATGAAACGAATGACTGCGCTCTTAAACGGCGCTGCACTGGTACTTATTTTCAATCTGTTTGCGCTGAACGCTTTATTAAGCAATACAGCCCTAGCAGCAGACGTGGAATATCGTTTGCCCTCTTCGGTAACGCCTACTTTTCAAAGTATTCACCTAGATATAGACCCCGATAAGCCTAATTATTCAGGCACCACAGACATAGAGGTAACGGTGAATACGCCTACAAAAAGAGTAGGGTTTTACCAACACGACTTGTCCATAATATCTGCGGCTTTAATAAAAGGAGATGAAGTTCTTTCCCTTGATGTTACGCAAAGCGATTTTGATATTAATTGGGGAGCAGCAGAGACGCTTATTGAACCTGGTAAGTATACGCTGCAAATTACCTTTGAAGGTAAGGTAAATACCTCATCAGACGGCATGTACCTATCGCGTTTTGAGGATAGCAATTACATATTTACCCAATTTGAGGATATGCACGCAAGAAAGGCATTTCCCAGTTTCGATGAGCCAATATTTAAAATTCCTTATCAAATGACAATCAGTGCTCCGGCACATCAAGTGGTGGTATCGAACACGCCAGTTGAAACAGAAACCGTTAGCGATGGTGTAAAAACGGTTACCTTTGAAAAAACCAAACCTATGCCAACTTACCTTATTGCCTACACCGTAGGGCCGTTCGACAGCACTGAAATGGAAGGGTTATCTGTACCAGGGCGTATTTATGTCCCTAAAGGTTACGATGATAAAACCAAATTTGTGATAAAGCACACGCCTGAAATCTTAGCGTCCTTAGAAGATTTCTTTGGCATAAAGTATCCGTATAAAAAATTGGATTTCGTTGCCGTACCCAACTTTACTCATGGTGCAATGGAAAACGTAGGTTTGATAACCTACCGCGATAGCTTACTGCTTCTCGCTGATAACCCAAGCGTTACTGAGCGCTCTGCACCGTTAAATGTTATTGCTCATGAGCTTGCTCATCAGTGGTTTGGCAATTTAGTTACAATGGCGTGGTGGGACGATCTTTGGCTTAACGAAGCTTTTGCTTCTTGGGCTGCAAGTCATACCATGAAAGAGCTTTACCCAGAGCTTAACTACGCGGATAGGCTAGTACAAGAAGGCGCCTTTGGTGCAGACGCTAGCCCTACTGTTAAGCCGGTGAAGAAAGTGGTGAAGCGTCAACCTGACGTAATGGATGGTCTTGGTCTTAACTATTCAAAAGGTGAATCTATTCTGCAAATGATTGAGTCGCTTATTGGAACAGAAAACTTCCGTAAAGGCGTTCGCAATTACATGAAAACCCATTCATGGGGCAATACCGTCGCCGACGACCTTTGGCGTGCACTAGATGGCGTTTCAGATTTCAACTTAAGTGCAATGATGAAAGCCTATCTAGAGCAACCAGGCTATCCTGTCATTCACATTACTGATGGCGGAAAAGTGACTCAGTCCCGTTTTCACTATGCAGGGGCATCGGTTGAAGAACAAACTTGGGCTATTCCCCTTAAACTGACTTATCAAGTGAACAATGAGATTAAAAGTGAAATTGTTTTCATTGATAAAACAACGACTGTGCTGCCGCAATTAGCCGAGGCAGACTGGGTGTATCCGAACGACAACGCTACAGGTTATTTTCGTTGGTCAGTACCTCAAAAGCAGCTAGATAACTTGCTTGCCAACATTGATGCGCTCAATAAGCGCGAGAAGAAAAACGTGCTGTATAACTACCAAGCTCTGTTAAATGCCGATGAGGTAGGGGTTGATAGCGTAATGAAAGTGCTGAATACGTTGAGCGGTGATGACGACCCGGCGGTGACGATAGCTGCTGTTGGGGTACTGCAAGAGTTCGATTATTTGGTCAATGATAACAACGATGAGGCTTATGCGGCCCTGTTAAATAAAACGTACATGCCGTTATTAGATGCTTTAACCCTAAATCAACAAGATACCGACTCTTCAGATGTAATGCGTCTTCGCAATCAGCTTTATGGATTACTAGGTATGTATGCTGATAGCGAGATGCTTGTTAAGAAAAGCGAGAAACTGGCTAAGCAATACATTGCGGATACTACAAGCGTTCCATCTGGGATAGCGGCGACGGCTATCGCTATTGCCACAAAAAATAGCGCAAAAGAAAATAGTGAAAAATGGTTTGCTGACCTGTTAGGCGCATTTAAAAAGGCGCAGTTGCCTAACGTAAAACGAACGCTACTTTATTCCATGCGTTTTGATGATAAAGAGCTGGTTTTTAAAATGTTAGATTTAGCGCTAACCGATAATGTAACGCCAGCTAATGCTCTATACATGGTTACACGAGTGGCCAGAAACCTAGACGATCACACCTTGCTTTATCAATGGCTTAATGAAAATAAAGAGGCTTTGTTGAAAAAAATGCCTGACTATCATGTTTCTAGTATGCCCGAGTACGTGTCATCGACATGCTCAGTTGAAAACTTGAACATGGCGAATGCGTTTTACGCTGATATTATGAGCAAGCATGAAGGTATGTCACGTGGCGTAGAGATTATGCAAGATGAATCTCAGCAGTGCCTTCGCTTAAAAGACGCTTTCCAACAAGATTTCGATAATTTCTTGGCAAGCTACCAAAGCTGAGATTCTGAGGGTACTTGAGCGCAGGCTAAGACATTAACTAGCGTTAAAATGCTAAGAAAACTCAAACCAAGTATTAAGCACCTTTTTAGGTGCTTTTTTGTTTGCCCAGCGAAGCTGGCAAACCCGTCAGGTTGAAAGAAACCTGAATCACCCTGACTGAGGGGAAGATAATCCGAATGGCAAGGGCGTTGTTGGCCAACGGCAGGGTCTGAAGGAAGCCATAGGAAGTTAGAGGTACACAACGCAAGTGAACCTGATTCGGCAAGACAGGAGGGTAAGCGTGCAAAATAGCGCGAAGCCCGATACTCAGTCAGTCCTGTTTTGTGTTTGAGGGTGGAATTTCTAACAGGGAGCCAGTGCAGTAACTGGGGAAGCCTGGCATTAGATCCAATCAAATGGTTGGACGTATCGTTCAAGGAGTGATCCAAGAATGTTGCGAGTGTGAGGTGGCAGATGAACCCGTAGTAGTGAGTAAGGCTAGGCCGATGAAAGCCAGTAATGGTGTGGAGGGTAAAACCAAGCCGACTATCAGCATTGTGTTTGATAGGATCTATTTTAGCCAAAAGCTTAAATGGATTGCGAAGGGGGGAAGCAGACTTTAAGACTCTGATGAGTTGTGAGTTTTTTTATCATTGATACACAAGCCGCCAGATCAGCGGGACAAGTCGAATCGGTGCGCTAGGAATAGTGATGTCTGGTGAGACAGGCCGTATATGGGAAGTAATTGTAGTCAAATTTGGTAGATTGCCTCAGTGCTAGAACGCCAAACCCTGCAATGAAAGTTACCACAATGTTAGAAAATGAACGATGTCCATAGGGCGCACGATACTAGATTGCAAATTAGCATTGTGTCACTTAGCAAGTGATATGAAGTATGCAGGAGCCGTATACGAGGCCCGTACGTACGGTTCTGTGAGAGGGATGAGGCGCAAGCCTCACCCTACTCGATATTTTCTACAGTATGAGAGTAAAGCCGAAATTTGGGCATATAACAGTAAAGTTTATATTTACACGCGGCTTGAAATAAACCACACTGTTTAAAAAAAGGCTATGTTCGGATTAACTGTTGTTGAATCGAAAAGAGCCTGTTTTCGTTAAGGTTTTCTGGATTATCCATAAACCTGAACCAACCCAGGTAGTGTTCCAAGTATTTTGTGGCTACTCCGTTAAACCGTTTTATCCACGCTTTCAGACGGCTGTGATAGGCGTTAACATTTTGAATGTGAAAGACTTTATCTATCACCTTAATTCCTCCTGCCACATCTAAGCGCTTGTGTATTAAATCATTTTTCTCAGAAAGAGCTATGTAGGGCTTATAGCCATCACTACACAACACACTGTCTTTCTCTAATTTTCCTGCTAGCTCCTGATGCAAAGCTTCCGATGTAACACTTGGCACAACGGCTTCATACGTACTCTTAGCTCGGTCTCTGACCGTTAAAACTGGCACCCAATCATCCTTTGAACGCCCTCGTTTTTTCGCTTTCACCCCTCTTTTACGGGGCTGACGAGTCATCCGTTTTGAGCCTTTCTCTGAGTAGGGAAAAAGTGTTTCGTCTGCCTCGATAATGCCTTCTAATTTGCTCGCTTTCAGTGCTGATGGTAGCGCCAAGAATCGGTGCCGCCACCTGAACGATGTTTCAAGGTGGAGGCCACATTCTTCGGCACATTTACGCAATGGCTTACTGTCCAGCATACAGCGAATATATTCTAACCAAAGCTCTTTGTACCTCAGTCGAGCTAGCGGTGTCGCCGTTGTCGCTACAAAGGTTTTGCCGCAGTTCTTGCAGCGATAACGCTGCATCTTGTTTACCTTGCCGTGCCGATTGATCAGTGAGCTATGGCAGTGCGGACATTCAGGGTTTTCAACCATCCGCTCCTCAAGCTCTGTTATCAACTGTGAGACGCTATCAGTGCCTTTCAGCAGCTTCTCAACATAACGGGTTTGACTATCTGTTAAGTGTTCTAACTCGGCTATAAGCTTTGTAAATTGTGCTGGGATCATGATCAACCCTCAATAACTGTATTCATATACAGTATAGCAACAATTTAGCAGAACATAGCCTAAAAAAACACTGGATATTCATTATGCTTGAGTCTATTTCATTTTCACAACGCCAACGGCTGGCGTACATCGATTTTTGTTTGCTATTTAAAGGCGCGATCCACCGACAAGATCTTATTACGCGGTTTGAGGTAGGCTTGTCTGCAGGCTCTCGTGATTTCACGTTATACAAAGAGCTGGCTCCAGAAAATTTAGTATATTCAACACAGGAAAAACGCTACTTTCAAACGGAAAATTTCAACCCGCTATTTGAGCACGATGCAAAGCGCACGCTTGTAAAGCTAGCTAACGATATATCAGACGGGTTCGATGCCATTGGCGATATTCATTTTCCCGTTGAAAGTGCTTCGTCTTTAAATGTTCCTGACATATTTGTTGTGGCTAAGGTAGTGCAAGCCATTGTGAATAACAAAGCAATAAGCGTTATTTATACATCGTTAAGCAGTGGCTCTGGCGCAAGAGAGCTTGTACCTCACAGTATTGTTGATAACGGCCAGCGTTGGCATGTTCGCGCTTTCGACCGCAAGTCGCAAAGTTTTCGTGATTTTGTTTTAACCCGCATTAGCAAGGTGACGTTAAAAGAAACTCCTGAGGCTAACGAATGTAAAGAAAGTGATGAAGCTTGGCAGAGAATTATTCCATTAGAAATTGTACCGCACCCCAAAAATATTAATCACCCCACTGCAATTGAGCTTGATTATGCAATGGAAGAAGGGGTGCTAACACTTAACGTACGGGCGGCAATGGCTGGGTACTTGTTGCGCCGATGGAATGTGGATTGTACAAAATTTGCAAGCTTAAGAACCGGAGAATATCAATTGTGGCTTAAAAATCACGCGAGCTTGGCAAATACGGATAATCTCGCCATTGCGCCAGGGTATACCCGTGAAGAGCCGGAGTACCAATAGTGCTTGGCGCGTAAGAGGGGAGAGCGTTATTCTCTCGTCTTGTGTCAGCGGCCGATAGCGAAACTTCAGCATTACTTGGCTTTTTTGTGGCACGCTCCGAGCGTTTAGCAGGGACATTACTTTTTGGAACGCTTTCATCATCGCGTTCCACATCTGAGTCAACATTTAACTCAGCATTTAACTCGTCATCAGAAGGCAATCGGGTGACGCGAATTGCGCTCTCTTCAAAGTCTAAATTTATCAGTCCCTTTTCCGCATAGGCTTGAAGAATATCTTTACGCGGGTAGTAACCCCATTTTTCACGAAATAGTTGAGCATTATGCACGAAATCAAGAAGGTGGTTTACTGGGCACTGCGCAGTCTCACGTGCTGGAGAATAGGAAGGTAAAGAGAGGTCGTGAATTGAAAAGTTAAGCGCGCGGCATTGGGTGAAAAAATCTTCGTCGTTTAGCCCGTAGCCGTCGTAGGTTTCATCGAAACCGCCGGCTTTTTCAAAGTCTGTCTTACGAATAAAAAACATTGCAGAAGTACTGCTATCGTTACTAAATTTTCCATGATTCTCGTCCTTTTGACTCGATGTAGTCACATTATTATTTGGCTTTGTTACAGAATTACGGTTGGCTTCAGTATTTTCTTTTCGCTCGGAAAATAAATGCTCATAAGGCGACTCGCAAGCCGATAAGGGAATAAACTCTACAGGAGCGCGCACAATGGATGACTCAGTTAGCGAATTAAGACCCTCTTCAATACATTTTGGTGAGAAAATAGTATCCACGCTGATGTATAAAAGCGTTTTGTTTTTCGCTTCAAACATTCCTTTGTTTCGCGCCTTTGCGATAGGTAACTCGTGTTGGTTTGCAAACTTGTGTTCAATTGTGAATTTGTCGCTTTTTATTAGTGACAAATCAGAAGGCGGCGTCATCCAAACTATAAGTAACTCGCTTGGCGCTGCTTCGCATGCTTCAAGCTGATTAACAAGGTTACAGAGCTTATCAGTTCTGTTTTTCACTATTGTTATCACGCTAACTGGTGCACACATTTACAAATATCCCTTTATTTACTGAATTGCAGCAAAAGTAGATTCGAAATAAGTTCTTATACTTTCGTCTATATAACCCATTGCAACAGTAGATAAGCAATAGGTGTTCCATAACTTAAGTAGCTGAAAATTATTGATAATTTGTATTTTGGTTTAGTTTTTAAGAAGCCGGTAGACAATATTTTCAGAAGAAAAGGAAAATATTACAGGTCTATATTGCAGGTATAGGGTAACCCCGTTTTTACTGAGCAAATTTAGTGATTAACGCTATGCGAGAGCTGGCTTATTTGCTAACCTTGAAATCGAAGGTAAGTAACTACTTTTCAACAACTTATTTATTCTTGTTCCCCTGCTTTTATCCGTGTAAAAGAAAAGGCAGTAGTTATAACCAGTATCTATAGCCAGCGTTTATAGCTAGTACTTAGAGCTAGCACTTACAGATACTATCGATAGACAGACAATCTTAAATAGCGGTTAGCGCGTAATAATGCTGATCATTGCGCCATTTTTATAAGGGTGATTATCCTCGTGCCATCTCAGTCTTCTGTAGAAATTAGAAATTACGACAAGCAATCATTGCGACTAGTCGATGTTATTTCCGGGATATCTCCCAATGCGATGCGAAGAGTTTTTGGTGGCTGGATATTCTTTGCGGCTGTTGTTGCTGTCATCGTGATTGTTGCGCCAGATTTGAGCAACCAATTTGTCGGGTTAACACTGTTTGTGTTGGTCGCTTTTACGCTAATTATGTTTGGACAAAGCCGTATTTCAGAAGGGTGGCCGGCCATTATCAGCGACAACAATATTATCGGTGTAGTGCGTGATCCTGTAAAAAGGGAATATATTTGCGTGGATAAGTCAATCGTTGTCGATGCGGTACCAACGCTAATTAAACCCAACAAAAAGGCTATCGAAATTCAATTAAGCGCTGAAAAACTTACCGAAGCTGATAACGACGTGTTGAAGCAGGCTGTTTGGCCAAGAGATGGAAAGCTTATTGGTTTAGCGCATTTCAAGCGCCGTGAAGATGCCTGTAAAAGCTTAATGTGGTGTGTAGAAAAAAAATGATACTCACATACAAGTAACTACCTTTTCTAAGGCTCTACTTCTGCAAGTTTTTTATAGAGAAAAGGCGTTACTCCAACGCCAATTCCAATTCTGTGTACAAAGGATAATGGTCTGAGCCAATATCGCTTAGTCGCTCTAAACGTACCAGTTTAAAATGTGATGAATGAAAAACGTGATCTAGAGGCCATTTAACAAGAGGGTAATGGGCATGGAACGTATTAAAGAATCCTCTACCTTCTCTGGGGTCTAGTAGCCCGCTTACCTTTTTAAACTTTCTTGTGGTGGGCGACCACGCGACATCGTTTAAGTCTCCTGCGACAACTACAGGACCCGTTGTCTGAGCCACTTCCTTGCCCACAATATTTAACTCTATGTCTCTGGGCCGTGCATATTCATTTTCTGTCGGGCTTGGGGGTTTGGGATGAATAAACTGCAGTGTAATAGGAACACCATCCACTCTTACGATAGCCTTTACCGACGGTACATCGTCTTCAACCAAGAAACGCAACTGGTGTTCTTCAAACTCATACTTACTGTACACATGCATGCCATAGAGATTTTCAAGAGCACAAAACTTAGTGTAAGGATAGTCTTTCTCCAATGGCTGAAGTGCTCGCTGCCATTTTTCATTTGATTCAAGTGTAACCAAAAAATCAGGCCTCTTGTCGGTTACATGGTCCAGCAGCTTTTGATAGTTGCTGTTGTGCATAAAGACATTGCTCGAAAGTATGCTAATTGTGCGTTTTTTGGAAGGGGTTTTACTGCGTTGAACATCTGTTCGATAAAGGGGAGTGTAGGGAAGGATCCAAACAAGTTGGTATACCAAACTTATCACTAACCCAGTGACTAGTGCATAGATTAGAAACGGCGTTATTGAAAGATATGTGTAGTCTTCAATTGTAAAGAACGCATGAGAGATAAGAGCTGCAATAATGAGTACAGCGATTTGCAAGCGAGGGAATTCCCACACTCTCACTAACCAGTGCGAGGACGGTAATAAGGGTACAAAGCTAACCGCGATTAAAAACGTCGATATTAATAGAAGAAAAATGTCCATTTATTGTCCGTAATATATTGATGAGTTCTAGTCTACTGATATGAATCAGCAAGAGGTATAAAGATGACAACCATATTACATGTAATTGATGTCACGAATTCAAGCTTTCATTTACGTAACGCTTTATTTAACTAAAAAGATGCACTGCTTAATAAATTCTTACAGGTGTGCCATCTAATTTGCTTTTCCAAAGACATGTGTTGTTCAAGTCGTACTTAGCGGAAAAGAGACTTTATTAAAGCAGTGTTGATTGAATCTAAATGAGAATCAGTAATTTTTGCCGAATGCTACGCAATGTTTTCAGGCAGACGAATCTAAATTTCCAAAATTTATTGACGAATAGTAAATATATCAATGGCTTAAGGCATTGGCATGAACCTAGCTTACTCATACTTGAGTTTCAACAAAGGAGAAATGTTATGAAACGTACAATACTATCTATGATTATTGCTACATCAGTGTCAACGGCTGCTTTTGCAGGTGACATGAACTCAAATAGCCAAACAGATAACGCATGGGAAGAAGGCGCCAAAGACGCATGGATTGATGGCAAGGCTGAAGCTACGCTGCTGTTCAATGGCAACCTTGATTCCTTTGACATTAATACAGACGTTAAAAACGGCGACGTTATTTTAACGGGTAAAGTAGAGAACTCAGTGGACAAAAAGCTTGCTGAAGAACTAGTCGCCAACATTGACGGCGTGATGTCAGTAGATAACAAACTTACCGTTATCGAAGACAGAGATATCGATTCGATGACCTCTAAAATGTCTGACGACATGGAAGAGGGCTACGAGCAAGGTGCCAGTGAGCTGACGGATGCTAAAATTGCAACCGTGGTAAAAACAAGGTTACTTATGGATACCGACATTTCTGGTTTTGACATCGATGTAGATGTAGAAAACGGTGTCGTTACCTTAACAGGTACAGTTGACTCTGACGCTGAAGAAGACTTAGCGATTGAGATTGCTAAAAATGCTTCTGACGTGAAAGACGTAGAGAACAACCTGACAGTAGTCACAGAAACAGCGATGAACTAATTGGTTGATAGTCTGAGCCAGTACATCTGAGCTTATACATCTAAACAGCAAAAAGGGGCGTTAGCCCCTTTTTTTGTTGGTCTGATTTGTGTACGCCCAGCATGGGCATGAACTAATGAGGTGAAAGTCCTCTGTAGGAAGATCACCGTTGTTTAACACACTGTTATTCAACGCGAACTACTAGCGAATGGCAAGGGCTAAATCGTGAGAGATAGTCTGGAGGAAGCCGCTAGCAAATCTGCGAGCTGATGGACAAGAACATCATATGAGGCGTAGGCTGAAGGTGAGTTGGCACAAGACAACGAAACCATGTGATCTAACGGCCACCGTAAATGATGCAGCAGTGCAGAGACAGTCCATGCTCTTATCTGGGGAGATCTGCTCTAAGAGCGATCGGTGAATACCAGTAAGGCTCTGGTATACAAGTGCCTTGGCGCAGAGGAAACGCATCACCCACTGCGAGCGAATTCGATGCAAACCGATAGCGCTGTTACAGGTAACTGTGGCGGTGATAAAGCAGAAGTCAGCAGACGGCATAGTAGCCAAATGCCCAGCGTAATGGCTGGGACACGGCCAAGTTGCTGCACAACGCGCCAAGAAACATTTAGAATAAAGGAGGAGCCTTGTCAGACTTGAACACACGAATGCCGTCCGGTAGTGACGTGACTCAGCGTACTGATGAGCAGCCAGCCTTTAGCGCAGATCTACTCGAACTTTTTCTCCAGCCTTCCAATCTTGTGTCGGCATGGAAGCAGGTTCGAGCCAACAAAGGGGCCGCTGGCATTGATGGCATGACCATTGATGACTTCCCCGCTTGGGCAAACGCCGGAAACTGGAAACGTGTTATGACTGAGCTTCGCTCAGGCCAATACCAACCTTCACCGGTGAAACGCGTTGAGATTGACAAACCTGATGGCGGAAAACGTCAATTAGGGATCCCAACTATCGTTGACCGTGTTATCCAACAAGCGATTGCCCAAGTCCTTACGCCTATTTTCGACCCAACCTTCTCAGATAATAGTTTTGGGTTCAGGCCACATCGAAATGGGCAGCAAGCAGTGAAGCAGGTAAACAGCATTATCAAAACGGGACGCCGTTTTGCCGTAGATGTTGATCTGTCTAAGTTCTTTGACCGCGTTAATCACGATTTACTCATGACCTACCTTGGCTATAAAGTGAAAGATAAGCGACTGCTTAAACTGATTAAACGATACTTACGAGCTGGGATTCTCTGCAAAACCAAAGGGGATAACCAGTTTTATAGTGAGAGTCGAGAAGGTGTTCCTCAGGGCGGGCCATTATCGCCGCTGTTGGCAAACATCATGCTAGACCCATTGGACAAAGAGCTTGAGAAACGGGGTCACGAATTTGCACGATATGCGGACGATTTTACCATACTGGTAAAGACGCCCCGTTCGGGTGAACGCGTGCTCAACAGTATCAGCAGATTCCTGTGCCACCGCTTGAAGTTAGTTGTTAATACAACCAAAAGCCACGTCGTTAAAACCAATGAAAGCAAATTCCTTGGATTCACCTTCAAGGCAGGCCGCATTCAATGGCATCCGAAGACCCTGATGAAGTTTAAGCAACAGGTTCGACGATTAACGAACCGCAACTGGGGCGTATCGATGCAATACCAACTCTTTAAACTCAGTCAGTATTTACGAGGCTGGATAAATTACTTTGGTATCGCCAGTGGATATCAGCGCTGCGTAGAACTGGATCACTGGATCCGGCGCAGAGTGAGAATGGCTTACTGGCGTCAGTGGCGAAAACCACGCACTAAGGTACGAAACTTAATGAGACTGGGCGTGCATGTTCAAGCTGCGGTAGCGTGTGGTATCACCAGCAAAGGGCCATGGCGTAGTGCAAAATCTCCGGGGATCAATCAAGCATTATCACTTGATTACCTAAAATCCGAAGGGCTTTATTCACTACGTGATGGATGGGTTGCGCTTCACTATCCTAAATGAAACGCCCTGTGCGGAGCCGCATGCAGGGTGTTGTGGGGGCTGGAGGCTAGATACCTCCGGCTACCCGATTAGGCGTACAACGAAACGTACGCAGCTTTGCTGCCACCACTAGCCAAATAGACCGCGTGTTTAAATTATTGAATTTAAGATAAAACAACCCTGTGCGAAATGCCAGATGTTACCGGTAATGCTGGATAAAAAAGCGAGTTTTGACAACTTGTAGTGTTGAATGTTGGCGTTGCTATGTTAATGAAAAGCTCGTTGCTAAAGTCGTTGGAACTACCGAAAAAGCAAGCTGTAAAGACAACCTAGTGAAACAACCTTGATGCTGTAATGTCACAGCTGAACCTACTTCTTAATGCGGTAAGTAAATGACGCCTAACAGTTTACTAGACCCCAATCCGGTCTGTCTAAACATACCATTATGAGATTCTTGTTTATTTATCCATATTGTTGTTTTTACTATAACTCACTAGTACGCAAAGTAAATTATGATTTGTCGCTTTTTGTACAAGTTATAAATACACCAAAACGGGTTGCAGGTGCTTTTGGTGTTTTTAACGCTGGTTTCTTTTTTTTCAAAACTATAAAAGCGCTATGTGGCAAGTGAAATTCACATAGGCATCATTTAGTTTGGTATGGTCAAGCTATGGACGAGTGGGGATGGGATAAAAAAAAGCCGCGGCGTTGTTAAACGCGGCGGCTTTTCATTTAGCTTAAACTGTAGTTTATACGGTTATGCTTAAATAGCCTTGGGCTATAGAACAGAAACCAATGCTTTTGCTAAGGTTTCAACATTGTTTTTGTTGATTCCAGCAATGTTTACGCGGCTTGAATCAACAAAGTACACGCTATGTTTCTCTCTCACTTCACGTACTTGCTCAGGGGTAATACATAAGAAAGAGAACATGCCTTTTTGGTTGTTTACAAAGCTAAAATCTTTAGGCGAGCCATTGTCATGAAGATTCTTCACTAGCAATTCACGTAGTGTCTTCATGCGGTCGCGCATTTCGTTAACCTCAGACACCCATTCATTGTTAAGGGCTTCGTCAGATAAAATTAAGTCTACCAATGCACCGCCGTAGCTTGGTGGCATAGAGTATATTGCGCGTGCAATAGATTGAATTTGCCCTTGAGCTATCTTACGGGTTGCCGTGTCTTGCGTAATAATAGCGGCTAAACCAACACGTTCGCGATATAAACCGAAGTTTTTAGAACATGAAGCAGCAACAATCACTTCTGGAAGATTTTCAACCAAAAGGCGCATACCGTACGCATCTTCTTCTAACCCTTCGCCAAAGCCTAAATACGCTACGTCGATGAAAGGTAAAAATTCGCGTTCTTTAGCAACAGCTAATACTTCGTCCCACTGTGCATTAGTTAGGTCTGCACCCGTTGGGTTATGGCAGCAACCATGCAATAACACAATGTCGCCTTTTTTAACTTGGCGAAGCGTGTCCATCATGGCGTCAAAGCGGATGCCAGCAGAGGCTTTATCAAAATAGGGGTAGGTTTCAATTTCAAGGCCAGCAGAACCAATAAGTGGAATGTGGTTTGCCCAAGTTGGATCACTTACCCATACTTTCGCATTATCGTTACAACGTACTAAAAGCTCTGAAAGAATACGAAGTGCGCCGCAACCGCCTGGTGCTTGCACAGCAGCTACGCGATCTGCAAGAAGTACTGGGCTATTTTTCCCAAGTAATAGCGATAACATGCCATCAATAAAGCCCTGATTACCCTGAGGCGTAATGTATGTCTTGCTGGTTTCACGCTCTAGCAGCAGTTTCTGTGCTTTTGCAACACTTGAAAGAATAGGGGTATTACCTTGCTCGTCTTTATAAACGCCAACACCTAAATCTATTTTATTTGGGTTAGTGTCTTCTTTATAAGCAGCAGAAAGGCCAAGAATTGGATCTGGGGCAAGATAGGGTAATACTTCAAACACGATATATCCTCACTATGGTGTGCAAATGGTGGTTTGCAGATAATAATACGCAAATAATAGCAGGCACGCATTATGCCATTGATGATAGAAAAAACGACACCTATTCGCAGAAAATATCTCAATTTCTTTATGAAATTTTGTAAACAGCGAAAGAGTTATTCTACAAACTAGTTAAATTGTGAATAAAAACTCTCGAGTTTGTGTAATTTCTCCGTCTTCAGAAAAGGAACGTTCTTTAAAGGTCAGCTCGCCGTTTGTGTCAACAAGCACTATGGTAGAGGTTCGCGTGCCGTATTCCTTTATATTGATAAATATGGAAGAAAGCGCTTTTTCCCACTCATAACCAATACCAGTATCCGGTAATTTTTCATCCTCTGCTTTATTCTCTTGTCTTAGCAGTGAAAATAAATCTTCTGTGTTGATAGTGTTGTGCTGCGCAACGTAATGATTTAGTGCAGACACCCCTTGAGTAACTTTAGGCCAAGGGGTAATGATGTCGGCATTCGATAGGCCAAATACGCCTTTATCAATACTATGCTCGCTATTATTCACATTGTTATAAACACACAGCGATTGGGCATCACCAAATACTAAATTGTATCCGCTGTAGTTGTTTCGCGAGTGTTTTAATGCATCTAAATACTGGTCTGAGGTAAGGGGGATATTCTCCAATGTATTACTTTTTAGCCAGTGTGTTACCAACTCACCACGAGAGACGGCATTAGAACGAACTGCATTAGGCGAGCGCACGTTGGTAATAGCCGCTATTCTGCCTTCCCGAGTTACTCCCATCCAGGTGCCGTTTGCCTCAAGATCTTTCCCGCCCAGTAAAAACGGAGCATCTGGCCAATAGTCTGCTGGTAAGGTGGGGCGTGCGTAAAACTCGTCCCTATTGGCCGCAATAATCAGTGGGTATTGCGGGTGTTTGTGTCGTGCAATAAATAAAATACACATTAGAAAACCCTTATCTTTAATCACAACCACAACAGTGCTTTGCACTACAATACTCACGTTTTACGCGTGCGAATGCTACGACCATGGAATTGCGATTTACTTTTCTCTATTCTTAACATATTGGGCAGTATGAGAATAATAAAAATGAATAGTAATTACCCTTATGATAAAGCTGGCTTAGAAATAGGTGATATGCAAATAGATAAGCATGTTCCGAGAAAGTGGCCGCATTGGTTGTCGTCCTTCGCAGCATTTGTATTAACAAAGCGGGGCTGGCGTGTTGAAGGCGCTTTTATAAATCAAAAAAAAGCGATACTTGCTGTGGCTCCCCATACATCAAACTGGGATTTTTTCATCGGCGTATTTGTGCTTTTTTCCTTAAGATTGAAATTAAATTTTTTTGGCAAACACACCATTTTTGTTCAGCCACTTGGTTATATCGTGAGAAAACTAGGTGGTATTCCTATTAAACGCAGTAAAGCACATGGCGTGGTAACCAGTATTGTTGAAAAGATTAAAAGTGCAGACGAGCTTTTATTAGCGTTAGCGCCAGAAGGTACACGCAGCGCGATATTTCCCTGGAAAACGGGTTTTTTACATATCGCCAAAGCGGCTAACGTTCCCATTCAGCTGATTTCGCTAGATTTTAAAACAAAAAGAATTTGTTTTGGGCCAGTAATTGAAAAGGTCGAGGACGTCGATGAACAAATGCAAACAATTTATGCATTTTATGATAATGTTTGCCCAAAATACCCAGACAAATGCATAACACGGTCTCTTTAGCAGTATACGAGTAGTTTTTTAAAGCGACTACCTGCTGTGGCCTTGCTGAGGCAAGGTAGAGTGACCTGCAAAGTAAATTTTAACACCGGAGTTTCACCCGTGACAAAACAGGGATTCACTACCCGACAGGTCCATGCCGACCGCAGGCTCAATACCCCAGAACATGGCGGCGTTCATACCAGCACATCAAATTCTGTACTGTTTGAGTTTAAAGACGCCCAAGGCATTATCGACGCCTTTCAGGGTAAGCGCGCTGCCCATGTCTATTCTCGCTCTTCTTCACCTTCCGTAGCGGCGCTGCAAAATATGCTTAACGAATTAGAGGGTGGAGTGGGTACCCTGTGTTTTAGCACTGGCATGTCGGCAATAAGCAGTACATTGTTTGCGCTGTTAAAGGCGGGTGACCACCTTATTGTTAGTCAATATTTGTTTGGCAATACGCGTAGCTTTTTTGAGACGTTAAAAGATTTTGGTATTCACGTTACGTATACAGATGTTACCGATATTGAACAAGTGGTAGAGGCGTATCAGCCAAATACCAAAGGTGTCTATACTGAAACGGTGGCTAACCCTGTTACCCAGGTTGCAGACCTCCATGCAATCGGACAGTTTTGTGAAGAGAAACACATTCTCTTCATGGTTGATAATACCATGACGCCTCCGCCGCTGTGTTATGCTAAAGAATTCAAGGCGTCTCTTATATTCTGTTCTTTAACCAAATACATTGCAGGTCACGGAAATGTACTTGGCGGTGCGGTTACCGATACCGGCAATTTTAATTGGGAGAAATACAGTAATATCAAACCTGCGTACCAGGTTGCTGATAAAGCGCAATGGGGAATAACTCAAATAAAGAAAAAAGGGTTGCGCGACTTAGGTGCTACCCTTGCGCCAGAGTCTGCCACTGCAATTGCTGTGGGTATGGAAACGTTAGGGCTTAGAATTCAACGTAGCCAACATAATGCCTTGAAGCTCGCAACGTTTTTAGATAATCACCCGGGTGTGTCTCAGGTGTTTTACCCTGGGCTGGCCGACCATCCACAGCACTTTATGGCGCGCGAACAGCTAACGGGTGGATATGGCGCTATTTTAAGTTTTAATTTGGTCGATGGGGTCGACCCCGTTTCCTTTTTAAATGAAATGGAGCTAGTAATTTGTGCCACGCATTTGGGGGATAATAGAACACTGGCGTTGCCGGTGGCCCCTACTATTTATTTTGAGAATACCGCTGAAGAACGTGAGAAGATGGGTGTATCGGATAATATGCTTCGTATCTCAGTAGGTATTGAAGACACCGATGATCTCATTGCTGATTTCAGAAATGCGCTACACGCAGTTTCGAGCTAACTTGGTAACACTTTAGGTATATCGATACACACTAAAAAGGGGCATAAGCCCCTTTTTGTTTATCTAATTACTTGGTGTCTGCAAACCAGTCGTCTATCAATGGCGACTGCTCACCGTTATTTAGAATTTATTCGAAGCCAAGCGTTACTTGTCCACGAATTTCTCCAGAAGGGAATGCATCTGAGTGGAAATTTGTGTAATAGCCAGCCGCCTGCATTGTCATCATTTGGTCAGCTGTAAGCGCTGTGCCGCTTGGCACAGACCAAACGCCATCCATACCTTCAAGACCTAAAATGACAGCACCATTGGCACCAGCAACACCTTCATGAATGTGAGCCATGTTGGCAGTCATACCGGTTATGGTAACGCTACCTGACAACGCACCTGTGGTGGTATTCAACGTAAATGCACCTGCGCCAGTCGCTGCAGTATCAACAGCTGGAACTTCCTGAGCACCGGTGGCTACAATGCCAAATACCTGAATGTTGTCTGGTGTAATTTGGCCGCGGATCTCACCACTCGGATTGGCTTCTGTGTGCACATTCACATAATGTCCGCCAGAGAGCAATTGCGCCGCGGTTGCTTCATCTAGTGGAACATAACCCTCTGTCATCCACGTACCTGCGGTCATTTCGCTTTCTACTAACGCTACAACAACGCCTCCGTTTTCGCCTGCAAATCCGCTGTGGATGTGCGCCATGGTCGCATTGTCTATCGTTGTCGCGGCAACAAGGTATACAGAATCTGAAGTGGTATCAAACAGAGCATAGCCGGAGCCAGATGCCATGGTATCTACCGTAGGAACAGATTGATTACCACTTAGTGGAAAAGTCACTACAGCTGTTGTATCTGGCACAATTTGTCCACGTACTTCACCACTAGGGTTCGCGTCTGTATGCACGTTTAAATACCATTCACCACTCGTTAATGCGTCTAAGTTACTTGGTGAGATGTTAGTTTGTGCAAGTTCGTATGTTCCATTGCCTGCATCAGTAAGAGGAAAGGCTACGGGCCCATTCATACCAAGCCCGCCATCGTGAACATGAACGCCAGTTACGTTGGTTAAACCCGATACATCAACGCTTACGCTAAATGCTGGTAAGTCTTCATCAATCTCAACCACTGCAGATGCTGTAGACATTGTGTCAACTGCTGGTACTTCTTGTGACCCGCTTAGGCTTACATTATAGGTCATGTCTGCATTGAATGCGGGTGGCGGTGGTGCTAAACCGTCTAATAGTGCTAATTGAGGAAGGTCGCCTTCCATGTCGCCGTCTAACGCGATGGCGGTATAAATGCTACCATTTTCTAAACTAAGCACACCGGTTTCAATTGCGGCTGTTTTTGTACCAGTAGGAGTTACGGTTACCACGTAGTCGCCTTCTCCCAGGCTTACATAACCGGTTTCAGCTAAATCTCCAGTAGAATAAGCAATATCACTGAAAGCAGGCTCGACTGCATCAATTTCACCGTCAGCCGTTACGTAAATATCAACGTTACCCGCACTTGGTGATGAGTGAACAATGCGTACCTTCGCCTCTGTTGCAACAGAGCGTGGCATATCTACAAGTACATCTAACTCTGGGGCTGCTAGCGTGTTATTGGCAATTGCGGTGTAAGACATACCGATCTCAAGTGCGAGTTCGGCATCATCAACAGCAACAATACTGTTATCAGCGTCAGCTACCACGTCGATTAGGTAATCACCTGGTGCAACCGATAGATAGTCTGTAGTACGAGGGAATTGAATTCCATCAACTAGCACAATCTCATTGTTGGCTATTACGTCCACTGCTGGCGCGTCACTAATACCGTGCACAACGCGAACGTTTGATGGTGTTGCAGCATCCCAAATCTTAACGCTACCTTCGCCATCTGCAACTAATAATGTAACAGGAGAGTCGCCTGTACCAACGTTGTTTGTAGCCGCGATAAGTAAGTCTGCGCCATCAGTAAGCTCTACTGTGCCAGAATCGTAAACCACGGTAGTTTCGCCAGCTGGCGTGATGCGGATTTGATATTCACCAGCCGAAACCTGCGTAAGGCCTGTAAAATCGGTGAATTCTGCGGTTACAAGAGGTTGCTCTGCGGTAATATCCGTACCCGGTGCAGTAACGTAAACGTCAACTGTCGGCGCTAATGATGCGGCGTGGACTATCTGTACTTGTGCGTTACCCGCTTCAACAGCTGTTTCTGCGCTGGTAACAGGTAATAATGCCAGTGAACTATCGCCTACGTTGCCTACTGCAAACACGTCATAATTAGTGTCTGCTTCTAACGTAAGATCTGCCTGTAAAACTTCTGCATTATCACCCGGTAAAATACCTGTTACACCAATATCGTAAGTTCCAGTCTCAACTTCAAATCTGGAGGAGGCTACTTGGTAATCAACGTTTTCTAAGTTGTTTAATATCGCATCATTTGCTGTGATATTTACCATGGGCGCATCAGACGCAGCATGTATTACTCGAACGTTGGCAAATTCAGGTGGTGGTAATGGTTGCTCTACGGCGTCGTCATCGTCATCTGAGCAACCTAATAAAAACAGGGGAATAACTGAAAAAGCTAAGAGAGCTTTGGTCCTTCTCATCGGTGTATCCTCTAATTGATGTAAGACCCTCAACTTTACGCCTTCATATTATTCACAGATCATTAACGAAATTAACATTAATGAATTGTAATACTTAAGTTTAATATTCCCGCGAGTTTTGCTGAGTTTTTAGTACGTTGTTTTTCATTTATTTTCAATTTTATCAGTGGTTTAGGGGTTTTTTTGGCCTTGCGCTTTGTGGGTGAGTTTTTAATATGTGCAGTTAGCAATGTATCGTCACACTTTTTATGTAAAAAAAATGGTGCGGTGATTGAACTATGTCGAAAAACAGTGGACTAAATTACAGTAGTTAGAGAAAACGAAATTGAGTTTGTTTTCTGAAATGTGTGTTCCAAGTTGAGTGTGTTTGTTGCCCCGCCTTTGTAGCGGGGCTTTTTTATGGGCTTCGCGCTCGAAAGCTGTGAAGCAAATACTACTTACTCGTTAATTAAAGCTTCAACGTCTGCAACGAAACTGTCATCAGTTGGTTTTGTTGAACTTGGATAATGGGTAATCTTCGTTCCCGTTTTGTCGATTAGGTATTTGTTAAAGTTCCAAGAAGGCTCTTTGCCAGTAGCCGCTTTCAGCATACGATACATGGGGTCGGCATCTTCTCCGCGCACGGCAGTAGGTTCAAACATAGGAAATTTTACGCCGTAAGTAAGCTCGCATAACTCTGCGGTTTTACCTTCATCTTTCGCTTCTTGATTAAAGTCGTGAGAGGGAAAACCTAGCACAACAAAGTCTTCATCTTTATATTCACTGTATAGTGCTTCTAGTCCTTCAAACTGTGGCGTAAAACCGCAATAGCTTGCAGTATTTACTACAAGAACGGCTTTGCCTGCGTATTCGTCGCACAAATTGACCGTTTCCTGTGAGTTAAGTTTACGCTTCATAAATTTCAAAACGCTAGGACATTCGTTTGCCATTGCTGGCTGAAAAAGTAGTGCGGCAACCGTAAAAACGCCCGCTGATATTTTTGTTAGATTCATTTTTCTCTACCCTTTGACATAAATTAATTATTATTCGCTTGCGTGTAACACACTCCTTATACGCGCATTACACGCAAAATGGAGCATTAATACCATATATGGACCCTCTCCGATTGCAAGACACCGTGTTGACTTATTAACGTGATTCATTGCTGCCATATATTCGGCTTTTTCATGAAGTCATTTGACTTCTAGCCTTGATGGTTGTTCGCACCTTGTTGTCTCATCAATCCGGCGGCCTCGAAGGCCATTGGTATAAACTGATTTGAACAAGATGGTTATGAACCGTTAATCATCAGTACATTGTCTTTTTGCAATATGTTGATAGGCTTCCTGTTTTAGATTATTTACTTAACTTTGGTTTGGGTTTCATCGGCTAAGCCGCTGCTTTATTTATCAGTCCCGGCTGATAATCCTGTTGGTAATGCAGCATAGCCCAGGCCATTCTTACCATTTTGTTAGCCAGTGCGACGCACGCCTTGTTAAAGCTCATGCGGGCTAAACATGCCCGACACCACTGACTCACGTTATCGGTTTTATCTCCAATATGGCGCAAGGCGGCTCTGGCTCCGTTAATCATCTGGGTGCGTAAATACGTGTTCCCTCGCTTGCTAATACCTAACAACCTCGGGTTATCTCCCGTTGTATGTTGTTTGGGCACTACACCTAACCAAGCGGCTAAATGTCGGCCGCTATTAAAAGCCTGGCCTTGTCCAATGCCTGCATATAACGCGGTAGCAATCAATGGCCCGATTCCTGTCATGCTCATTAAACGCTCGCATACAGGCTGGCTTTGTGAGAACGCTTTCAACTCCTTGTCCATTTCTTTTATGCGCTCCCGCAGTTCCCGCAAATCATTGAGTAAGCCTTGAAACTGTCGGCGAGCTAGCATACTCAATCCATTGTCAGCCTCTTCCAGGGTAAAAGGCAGTTCTTTCACCAAAGCCGCTACACCCCGTGCATACACAATACCGTATTCGCTCAACAAGCCTCTTATCTGATTACTCAACGCCGTTTGCTGCGCTATCATACGCTCTCTAATCCGATGCATAAGCTGGACATCTTGTTGTTCCTGAGACTTAAACGGCACAAATCGCATCCCTTCGCGTTGTGAAGCCTCGGCTATCGCCTCTGCATCATTGTAATCATGTTTATTGCCTTTTCGGTATGCTACAACGTATTGCGGTGCTATCGCTTTGACTTCATGCCCGGCTTTCGTCAATTCCCTGCACCAGTAATGGCAACTTCCACAGGCTTCCATCACTACAATGCTTGGCTCCAGATGACTAAAATAGGACAACATCTGGTGACGCCTTAACTTCTTCTTTCTGAGCACTCTGCCTGATTGATTCATAAAAACTAAATGAAAAACAGACTTGGCGATATCAAGACCTATTGTTATCTTATTCATGTGACCCTCTTCTTCTTGATAGTGATTTGAATAACTCTATCTTGGCTCATTTGAAGCCTTTATGGGAGGAGAGGGTCCATACCATTAAGCCGCATAGATAATTACCCACTCAGAATGAAGCTAGGAAGCTTGCCAGACCTTCCCGAAGGGCGAGTTTAAAATGTCCGTACTCTTTGTTGTGTCACCTTGATGTAGAACCACTATACCTGCGGTAACACGCCGCGATTACGAACATTTTAAGTCTCGCTGAGTGGTTAAGTATCTATGCGGTTTGGTATTTTATTTATTACTTGAGTGCTTACGTTCAGGCCGATATTTGCGCAGCAAATGTCAACACATCATATGCTAGTAAGCTATTGTTGCGTTTGTTGCACATATGTTAAAGACGAACGTTGACGACACTATAAGCCCTTTGCGTATAATGCCGGTGGGTTTCACACAACAATGATGAAAAAAATGAAAAAATATAATTCTTTGCTTATTGCCGCAAGCGTAACAATTGCACTTGGTGGTTGCGTAAGCACCAATACTAAAAATGAAACGACTGCGGTGTCTGCGTCTAACACCATTGTTGAATCGGTAACGCCACAAACAAACCTTGCATCAGCATCTGCCGCTTCGAAAAACGGTGAGATAACGTTAAAACAAATTATGTCCGATCCGCAGTGGATAGGAGCCTTGCCCACCAATATGGGGTGGTCGGTAGATGGTTCAGCCATTGTCTTTGAAAGAGAGCGCGAGAACAGCGCTCTCAGTGATGTGTATGTTATCGATAGCAATAACGTAGGAAAAGAAAGCAAAGCGCCGCTAGCCGATATGCACACATACCGCTATGACGAAAGGGTTGAGAGAGGCGATGGTGTTGTTGCCTTCAGATTTAAAGACAGTGTCTATGTGCAATTTACCAATGGTAAAACGGTACAGCTTACTCGCGGCGGTAACCCGCTTTCTACGCTATCGTTTATGACCGATGGTCGCCTCATGGCAACAAGTGGTAATAAGTTTATCGCTATCAACTTAGAAAACGGCACTCGGGAAGAGTTGGTCAGTTGGGTTTTCGACGACGCTCCAACAGCGGTTAACCCTGCTAAGGATTATATTGCTGAAGAGCAACAATCACTTATCGAATATATCAAGCTGCAAAGGCAAAACCAAAAAGACCGTGACGCGGCAAACAAACAGCTGGCCTCGGTAAATACAGCTGTTGCGCCTTCGCCTTTTTACTTTGACAAGTCTCATCGCCTTGCGGGTATAAGTGTGTCTCCAGCGGGTAATTACGCTGTGGTAGCCACCACTGAAAGTAAACCTACCAGAGATGATAGCGATATCATGCCGCATTATATTCAAGAAGACAGTCGAATAGCTGCGAAGCCAGTAAGACAGCGAGTGGCTGATGCAGAGCCTGAGAGCCACGATTTATGGCTATTGAATTTAAAAACCGGCGAAAAATCTGAGCTTAATTACTTTAATCTACCAGGCTATAACGACGATGTGTTGGCAGACGTAAAAGCAGAAAATGCAAAGGCAAACGGTGAAACTTATGAAGTGAACCGCTTGCCCCGTCCCATTAAGTTGTTTCAAAGCTGGTATTGGACAAAGCCTTCTATTCGCTGGCACAAAAATGGAAATGCTGTAGCAGTTATGCTGGAGGCATGGGACAACAAAGACCGCTGGATTACTACCGTAGATTTAGAGGACATAACCCTCGACAGTCAACACCGCCTTCATGACGACGCTTGGGTTAACTATCGTTTCAACGACTTCGGTTGGTTAAATAATAGTGAAACGCTGTATTATCAATCTGAACATACAGGTTACGCTCATGTGTATTTGCAAAAACCGGGAAAAAACCCGGTAGCGCTAACCAAAGGCAATTATATCGTTGATGATATCACTCTCAGCAATGACGATAATTATATCTATTATAAAGCAAACAGTGAGCATCCAGGTATCTACGAGATTTATCGAGTTGATACGCAAACAAAAGCAATTGAAACGCTTACTAATTTAAATGGCATAACAGATTACTCATTAAGCCCAGATGGCGACACGCTACTTCTCAGTCACAGTAAAGTTAATCGTCCGCCCGAGCTTTATGTTAAGCCCGCAGAAGCTACAACCGTAGCAAAGCAAATTACATCGAGTTTGAGCGAAGAGTTTGCTTCGTTACCTTGGGCTGTGCCTAACGTTGTAGCCATAGAGTCGTCGCATACCGATGCACCAATTTATGCTCGCGTGTACTTACCTGAAGGATACGACAGCACTAAGAAAAATAAGGCCGTAGTGTTTAATCATGGCGCAGGCTATTTACAAAATGCCCATATGGGGTGGTCGGGCTATTTCCGTGAGTACATGTTCCACAGCATGCTGGTACAACAAGGTTATGTAGTGCTAGATATGGATTACCGTGCTTCTGCCGGGTATGGCAGAGATTGGAGAACGGCGATTTATCGTCAAATGGGCACGCCAGAGGTGCAGGATTTACGTGATGGCATCAACTATTTAGTGGAAAATGCTAATGTAGACAGAGAGCGCATCGGCACATATGGCGGTTCATACGGTGGGTTCCTAACCTTTATGTCTATGTTCACAGCGCCAGATTTATTTGCCGCTGGTGCTGCATTAAGACCGGTTACCGATTGGGCTCATTACAATACGCCGTATACCTCAAATATTCTAAACACACCAGATGTGGATCCCATTGCCTATGAGCGCAGTTCGCCTATTTATTTTGCAGAAGGGTTAGAAAAGCCGCTGCTGATAAATGCGCCTATGGTTGATGACAACGTCTTTTTCCACGATACCGTTCGTTTGGTACAACGGCTAATTGAACTAGAAAAAGAAGACTTTGAGACTGCAATATATCCTGTAGAGCCGCATGGCTTCGTTCAGCCAAGTTCATGGTTAGATGAATACCGTAGGATCTATAAGTTATTTGAAGAAAATTTGTAGTCGTATTTACCATCCACAAAAAAGCCCAACATTCGTTGGGCTTTCGTTGAACTATTAAAAATAAAGTTCTAGTCGTACAAAAGGGGCTCATAATCAATGAGCACCTTTTTCAAAAATCCTTTTTATGAGCGCGCTTTATTTCGGGCAGAACATTTATTTCAATAGACCTTACTTCAGAACAAATACTTGCTCTACAGGTACTGCAAAATAAGCCGCAATTCGTAATGCGATGACCACCGATGGAGTGAAGCGTCCGGTCTCAACGGTGCTAATGGTTTTTCGAGATACGCCAATGGCGTCGGCGAGCTCTTGCTGAGAAATCTTATGCTGTAATCTGAGTTTGTGTATGTGGTTATCTACATCTTCATTCATCAATCACTTCCTCGCCACGCTATTCATCAAAATTATCTTCTACACGATGCTCTTCCTCACGAAGGTTCCATAAAATCAACGTGCCATGGGTGGCCACAGCGAAGCCAAGCAACATCTGAATTGCATCTGTAATTCCAAAGGGAGCAATGAGT
Source organism: Alteromonas sp. MB-3u-76 (assembly GCF_002831605.1). Taxonomy (NCBI): domain Bacteria; kingdom Pseudomonadati; phylum Pseudomonadota; class Gammaproteobacteria; order Alteromonadales; family Alteromonadaceae; genus Alteromonas; species Alteromonas sp. MB-3u-76. The sequence continues at coordinate 1,755,817 of NZ_CP025115.1, forward strand.
TCAACAAACCATCTACTGTCTCCGCTATAAGCGAGAAAAATTGCGCCAACTACCATGATGTGACACGTAGCGCGAAGGCTCGATGAACTAACATGATCCACATACTCATCGGTAAACTTTAGTGTCCAATAACCCATGCGCGTTATGTGTTTTGCAAATTTCATCGACTTTACTGACAGCACTATGCAAAAAATAATGCTTACGAATAGAGTTAAATCCAAAATCCAATTAACAACTGAATTAGTGCCAGTAACTATTTCTGAACACAATTGAGCTAGGAGAAAAACCGCTAAAACAACACTGATTTTTCCCGTAATGGTTAAATATTGATGTTCCGTTTCTGGTAGTACTGCTGTTGATCTTGCCATTTTTATAATCCTTTTTTTGAACGACGAACTTTGTATTTGCGACGAACTCTTTATTTGATGTGAAAGTGCCGTTACTTGCTCACTGCGTTTAACGTTACGTGTGATACCTAAACGCACCAAATGTAACCTCTAGGTATCAATGATGCCCAAAGGTTACACAAAGGCAATCTTTTTTTCACTGATTAGGTCAATTAGCTTTAATTTTAAGAAATTATTGAGGCGGTATTTCGGCTTTAGCTCTCCAAGAGCGAGCCATTCTTTAATCAACCTCTGGCCAAGATCTAGCCGCTATTTAGTCAGTCTTAAGCCAAAAAAACAGCCAGTACGAATCGTGTAACCGGCGTAAAACGACGATTGGGAAAAGCGTGGAGTAAGAAAAGGGCAGGTTGAAAAGTGAGTAAAACAGGGAATGCCCGCGTATTTAAGTAAACAGCGGGCGAGTAACGTAGGTAATAAAGCGAAGCTTACAAAAAGATAAGTTATAAGAGCCTAGGCTGTAAAAGACTAGTCTGTAAAAGGCTATGCCCGCTTAGCCGTACTTATCATTAGAAGAAAAATAATTAATCCGCCCACTGCACCAAACATATGGGCATCAACAGCAACTTTTGCATCAATCAGCTCAGCAACTTGTGCGCTACTGCCATTGTATTGTTCGTAGCCCACCTTAATCGCAATGCCTACAAGTAATAGCCAGCCTGATGTCATTTTTTCTTTGATGTCCATACAAGCGCCCCACACGAATAAACCGTGTAACGCACCGGATAAACCCGCATACCAAATGAGGTTTTCTGAAAAGAAATAAAGGCCAGCGCTGGTGGCTAGGCAACACCAAACAAAGACTTTTAAAAATCGAGTAGGAAGGTAGTGTTCGCCGTGTAGTGCCCAGAGTAGAGTTAATCCAACAATATTTAGCAAAAGGTGATAACCATTTGTATGGACGATATTTCCAGTAATAAGGCGCCACGTATCCAAACCCTGAATAGCGTAGCGGTCGTAAGCTAGCCAATCACTTGATTGAGGTTCAAAGAAGAAGGCAATAAACGAGCACAAGGCTAATATTAAAGGGCCTGCACTGTACTTAAACGAAAACGGCAGTGAAATCATTAGCGATAGTTATTTTTTTATTTTGAGTTTGGTCGCTATGATACAGAAAATTACCCTACGGGTGAAAACAGATATTTACCCGAATAATAAAAACTCGACAGGAAAGGATAAAAAATGTCTTTGATATTAGTAGAGAGAGCTCAGCAAACGCTAACTATTACCATTAACAGAGCGGATAAAAAAAATGCGCTCACCCGTGAGATGTATCAACTCATGGCCGATGCGATTTTAAGTATCAAGAACGATGGTGTGACAAAAGCGGTTGTAATAAAAGGTAATGGCGACTGCTTTACTGCGGGTAACGATATTAGTGACTTTGCGGCGCAAAAAGAAGGTGCTCAGGTACCTGAGACAGCAGCGTTTATGCGATCTCTTATGACCTGTGTTGTACCTGTTATTGCACAGGTGCATGGTCTAGCGGTAGGTATTGGTACCACTTTACTTTTACACTGCGACTTTGTTTATGCCACACGGGATAGTAAATTTGTTTTGCCATTCATTAATTTAGGCCTTGTTCCTGAATATGCATCAAGTTATCTTTTACCTAAAATGGTGGGCCACATCAAAGCGGCGCAGTGGTTAATGCTCGGTGAGCCTTTTTCCGCTAACGATGCCTATCAATTTGGCCTTCTTACTGAGATAGTAGATGAGCAAAACATTGCGCATGCAGTGGCCTCTACTGTTGAGAAATTGGTTAGTAAACCGAGCTTTGCGCTTCTTCAAACTAAAGCGCTCTTAAAAGGCGAAGCTGAGGATGTGACTCAGCAGATGAATGCCGAGTTTGATATTTTCCTTGAGGCGCTTACCATGCCTGCAGCGCAAGAGGCATTTGACGCATTCCTTAAGAAGCGCCCCATCAATCCAGAGAAATTTAAATAAGAGGAAACACTATTTTGAGGTTCAGTTCTTTCTTTCGCACATCGTTATTAGCATTTGCGGTTACCGGTGTTTTATCTACGACGTTACAAGCAAAACAAGCACGAGAGGTTGGAGAGCCAGAAGCCGCCACGGGATATGTTGAAAAGAAGGCTTTTGAGGCTAATGACTACATGGTTGTTGCAGCAAACCCTTATGCTTCTTGGGCCGGAAAGAACATTATTGAAAAGGGCGGAAGCGCAATTGATGCGGCTATAGCAATTCAATCTATGCTGACATTGGTCGAGCCTCAATCTTCGGGTATTGGCGGTGGAGCATTTATTCTCTATTGGGATAATAAAAACAAAGTGCTGCATACCTTTGACGGCAGAGAAGCAGCGCCAAAAGCGGTGAATTCACATTGGTTTATTGAGGGTAATAAGCCAATGAAGTGGATTGATGCAGTGGTTGGTGGCAAGTCAGTGGGAGTACCTGGAGCGGTAAAAGCCTTGGAATTAGCCCACGGCGAATTTGGGAAGCTGCCATGGAACACGTTATTTGACGACACCATCAACACAGCTCAAGAAGGTTTCAAAGTATCGCCTCGGCTGGCAAAGTTAGTCGCTCTCGATTATCACCCCGGTTTAAAAACGTTTCCCGCAAGCGCAACTTACTTTTTCCCGGCAGGAATGCCGTTGAAAGAGGGGGCAATACGAAAAAACAGAAAACTAGCCAAAACATTGAAGGGCATTGCTGAAAATGGCAGCGATTATCTTCTTAAAGGCGAACTTGCCGAAGAGATTGTGGCCGCAGTTAATTCTGCTGAAATCAATCCAGGGCAAATGTCGGTAGACGACTTAGCTAATTACGAAGCGAAAAAGCGCAGCCCAGTTTGCGGTACATACCATGAAAAGCGTATTTGCGGCATGCCACCGCCAAGTTCTGGTGGCGTCAACGTTTTTCAAATTTTAAAAATGTTAGAAGACAAAAATATTGGTCAATATCCTCTAGACTCTGCAGAGTTTGCGCATTTATATACTCAAGCAAGCGCGCTCTCCTACGCTGACAGAGAAAAGTATATTGCCGATAGCGATTTTACCAACCTTCCTTTCGCCGCAATGATTAACACAGCCTATTTAGAGCGAAGAGCAGAGGGAATAAGTTTAGAAGAGCGCTGGCATCGTGCAAGAGCCGGTAATCCTTATGCGGGAACAGAGATTGCTATGGGAACCTCCATGGAATTACCGAATACGTCTCATTTATCTATTGTAGATAAAGAGGGTAATGCGGTTTCGATGACAACAAGTATCGAATTCATGTTTGGTTCGGGCATTATGGTAGGTGGTTTTCTACTCAATAATCAGCTAACAGACTTTTCATTTTCGCCTACGAAAAACCGCTTCCCTGTTCCTAACCGGGTAGAGCCGGGTAAGCGTCCTCGCAGTGCAATGAGCCCAACAATGGTATTCGATGAAGAAGGCGAATTAGAAATTGTGGTGGGCTCGCCAGGTGGTTCAAGAATAGTGAGTTATGTCGCACAAACTCTTATTGGTATGTTGGATTACGGGTTAAATATTCAAGAGGCCATAAATCTTCCTAAAATAACCAATAGAAACGATTACACAGCGCTCGAGAAAGGCACCCCCATTATTGGTTTAGAAGAGCCGCTCAAGGCGTTGGGTCATAATGTCAAAGTGATAGATCTGAACAGTGGGTTACACGGCATTCAGGTCAAATCAGGTAAGTTGATAGGTGGCGCCGACCCGAGAAGAGAAGGGATTGCAGTTGGGAAGTAGCGAAGCTAGCTCAACATAAAAGCTAATCGATATCCAAATAAGTATAGAGCGGTTCGCAGATGGCTTATTGCTCTATACTTTAAATACGGTGTCACTAAAATTTAACTTGGCAAAAGGAAAGCTTGTAACATGGATTTTTTATTGAACGTTTTAATATGGGTAGGCGTTGTCATTTTCGCTGTTTTCTTTATTGGTTTTTTTGCAGCAATGAAACTCAATAAGCGCCAAGACGACAACAACAATAACAAGCCTAACCCGTAAGCCCTTCCATTTTGTGGTTACTTCTCTAAGTCGTAAGCCCTAAATGCGTTGGGTAATAGTTCGCCAATGGTTGTTTCAAGTCTTTCACCGGTATTGGTTATCATGGTTACTGGGGTGTCATCGCTGGCAAACTCTGCAATCTTTTGTCTACAGCCGCCGCAGGGAAAGCACATACCTTCATTAGGGCTTGCAATAACGATGTGAGCGATACGCTTGTGTCCATTAGAAACCATACTGCCAATTGCTGAAGCTTCTGCACACTGACCCAAAGGGAAGGCGGCATTTTCTACGTTGCAGCCTGCAAACATATCACCAGAGTCAGTTTCTATAGCGGCACCAACTTTAAAACCAGAGTAAGGGGAATGGGAAAAGCGCTGTGCGTTAAAAGCAAGTTGTGACAGTTTTTCTAGGTTATTTTTCTTCATAGCTACCTTTGTTACCCGCCTATTACACTTTACTTTTCTCACTAAATGCGAGAAGGTTGCGGCATCAACGCCGCGCCAGGTGTGTACTTTTTATACCAGCGGATTTTTCTTTTTTTACAGAATGCTTTTTTACCATGCGCAGAAACGTTAGTCTCATCTTTTTTTTCCTAATTGCTTGTATTTTAACCGGTTGTGCGCAAACACAGCCAGAAGCTCAGCGCAGTCAAATGGGGAACCTCCTACTGGCCGAGCCGGCGCCCGCGAACCCTCGCTCGCAAATGGCTATTGCTCGATATAATCAGATATTAACAAGCGCTGCTTTATCTGACGGAGATAAAGCAGAATTGCATTTTCAGCGCGGTATGTTGTACGACAGCGTGGGCCTTAATGGCTTAGCGCAGTTCGACTATAGCCAAGCAATAAACTTAAAGCCAGACTACGCAGAGGCGTACAACTCCATTGGCATTCACTATATTCAACAAAACGACTTTATTCAGGCGTATGAAGCGTTTGATTCAACGCTTGAGATAAACCCAGACTTAGACTTTGCGTTTTTGAATCGCGGTATAGCGCTTTATTACGGTGGCAGAGCAGAGTTGGCTACCAGTGACTTAGCGGTATTTCTTAAAAAAGACGAAAAAGACCCGTTCAGAGCGCTGTGGTCTTATTTTGCAAACTATGAAGTATCACCTCAACAAGGCGCAGAATATTTAGCGTCGATAAGACCTTTATTAGACAACGGACACTGGGCTACTTCACTTGTTGATTTGTTTTTAGGTGTTGTTGATGAAAATACGGTACTTAATTCATTACTAAAAGGTATCGCAAGTCAAAAAGCACTTACCGACCGTTTGTGTGAGGCTTACTTTTACTTAGGTAAGTACCATAGCCAAAGGGGAAATAAAGGCATTGCCTCGAACTATTTTAAATTAGCGCTGAGCACCAATGTTTATGACTATGTTGAACATAGATACGCACGTATAGAGCTAAATCGATTGCGTCAGCGAACCGACGATGTGTCGGTAGACAGCGAATAGTTCGTTTAAACAATGCGCGGTTTATTCTTGGCAGTGCTTGCACTGCTTGTTGTGGCGGGTGATACAAGCCGCTACATCCCTCAACTGGTGTTTAATGCCAACGCCATCCTTGCTAGTGCGGACCAAAAAAGCACGAGGGATGTAGAGGCAGATCACATGCGAGCGGCGTTTTCATTATTGTGGCGTGCCGCATTACTGCAAGCCCGCGAAGAAAGCTCCCAAGAAGCTTCTCAACAAAGCGCTCCTTCTGCTGTGAAAGCAGATGCCAGCGCAGAACAATTACTCGTAGCCGCGTTAGAGAAGATAAACGCCCACAGCGAGAAAGAAAGCGCTTCTGCTGATTCAGTAGCGTTTCCAGAATTACCAAACAATATTGAAACCACGGAAGTCGCTAAGCAACAAGTTAGTCAAAACGCTGAGCGTAATTACGCAAGCGATGCTTATCCATTAGATACCGAGTATTGGCTGCAAAAATTGGTGACGCTAGACAACGCTGATGCGGCCTGGTTGCTCTATCAACAAAAAGGCAGTGACGGTACATCAGAAGAGTTCATGGCGTTAGCTGCCAAGGGAAACGTGCCTGAGGCGCAATTGGCCTATGCCATGTCGTCGCAAAACCCTAAAAAACGAGAGAAATGGTTGATTCGTGCGGCAGAGCAGGGCTATGTGCCTGCTCAGGCGGCTTTGGCCGACTGGTATCTTCTGCATGATGAAAATGCGAAAGCAAAGCCTTTACTTGCTGCAACAGCCTCTTTAGATATGCAGAGCGCGTTCAAATATGGCCGTTTGTTATGGGATGACGGTGAATTTAACGAGGCTAAAAAATACCTAAGTGAAGCGGCTCAACTAGGACAAACGCAAGCAAAAGATGCATTGGCCATTATAGAGCGCTATTCACCTACAGCGCTTAACAATATTAAACCGTATAACTGGGGCGAAGAGGGGCGCTGTTTACAGCGAATTCAACCTTTTGCATCAACGTTAGCCACTATGACTAGGGCAGATAGCTTTTATCGTAAATTTAATAACGATGACAGGCTTGCATCGCTCTCGCTCTGTGTTGCACCTCCAGTATGGCTTCAAAAAGACGTACTGAAATGTACCGACAGTTTCAATAATAGGAATTTGTTGGGATGCGACGTGACACCTTTAGCAAGCATTGCCAAAAAGCGACAGTTCAGTCATGCGGTTGTTGTTGCCAAGCAAGGCAAAGCAAACGTGCAAAACGGTGTCATGTATTTGGATATCGGCGATACGTATTCGGTTTTTGTGCATGAACTTGCTCACTTTGCGGGTTTTGCTGATGAGTATCCGATAGCAAAAAGTATGGCGACGAAGTTGTGTAATACACAGCGTATAGGCGACTTTGCGCCGCCAAATTTGGTTATCGATAGCCCCAATTACTACTCACCCATAGAAACCGTTGCTCGCTGGTCGGCAATCGACCCGAATACAATTGTTGCAAAGGCAAAAACCTGTGAAGGGCTGGCGCTGAAAAGTTATAAGCCAAGTAGGCGTATTACATTTATGGAACACCACGATTCCGGCGTAATACCGCCACTCTATTTAGTGTTATGGCAACAGCAATTGGAAAAGCAAGAGGCTCAGCGCCCTATATCAATGAACTTTTTTCAGGCGTTTCATCACAAAGGTAATCAAAACGAGGCCGCTTACTGGCTAGCTACCTACGAAGCGTTTGTTGCTAAGTCACAGTCCAAATAATAATTCATAATTGCATAGCCGCATAATTGCGTTCTCGCGCATCTACGATGACGCCTGTTACGCGTCATCTTTTAATTCATTTACCCACATTGCCGTTGCCCCGCAAATTGCTACCGGCATAATGATGAAATTCACTACGGGGATTAAAGAGAAAATATTTACCATCATGCCAAAACTCATGGCTTTGCCTTTATGCTCGGACAAATGAAGACGCATCCGGGTAAAAGGAACCTTATGATTATCATACGGGTAGTCACAATATTGAATAGCCATCATCCAAGCGTTAAAAAGAAACCACAAAACTTGGCCTATTACGGGCAAGATAAAGAAAAGTAATAGAAACCCAATTGCACGAGGTAAATACCACGCGAGCTTAGTTACTTCACGGCCCAATGTGCGGGGAATGTCTTTAATTAGGGCCATTACCCCTTCATCACCTAATGCTTGTCCGCTTAAGTGGCGCTCTACTTTTTCTGATAATACGCCGTTGAATGGCGCTGCAATCCAGTTGGCTAGGGTGCCAAAGATAAGTGCAAAAATCAGCAAAACGCTTATTACAGCCAAAGGCCAAAGTAGGAACGAGATAGCGGTTTTAATCCAGCCAAGCCATTCGGGAACTAAGTTGATGACATAGGCGATACCTGACTCAATTTGACCAAATAAAAAGTAAAAAGCCACTGAAAATAGAATAAGATTTATGGCAAAAGGAACAAAAACAAATCGCTTCAGCCCCTTCGTCTTTATTAGCGAAAATCCCATGAAAAAATAATTTACACCGCCAGCACTCATTCGCTCTCCTTAAAAAAATTACGTTAAAACAGTACCTCTCACTGTCAAACGTGATATTAAAAATCACATCAAATATAACACCAAACACTATCATCATATTATCCAACACGGTCAGACAGAAATGTTAATTGTTACAAGCTGTATGATTTGGTAGAGTCGATAAGATAATAAAAAGACAATACTGTGTGCTATTGCATTAAAAAATAACGTGAAAACCGCTCATTCACCACCCATTTTCGCTAAACGTGTAAACAATACGCAAACCATTGTTTGTCGTTTTGCTGTGCTTGTTTATATGAGGGCAGAGTGTGCGCCTTAAAAAAATAAAGCTTGCTGGCTTTAAATCTTTTGTTGAACCCACCGTTATTCCTTTTCCTGGTGAAATGACCGCAGTAGTAGGGCCAAACGGTTGTGGAAAGTCCAACGTCATAGATGCGGTTCGATGGGTGCTTGGCGAAAGCTCTGCAAAAAATTTGCGTGGTGACGCAATGACCGATGTTATTTTTAACGGTTCTACGACAAGAAAGCCTGTAGGTCAGTGCAGTGTTGAATTGATATTCGACAACACGAGCGGGCGTATTGTTGGAGAGTATGCTAACTATAACGAACTCTCTGTAAAACGTCTGGTAACACGGGAAGCGCAATCTACTTATTTTCTTAATGGTACAAAATGCCGAAGACGTGACGTAACAGATCTATTCTTAGGAACAGGGTTAGGGCCCCGGTCATACGCCATTATTGAGCAAGGTATGATTTCCCGTCTTATTGAGTCAAAACCTCAAGAGTTGCGGGTGTTTATTGAAGAAGCCGCGGGAATTTCCAAATACAAAGAGCGCAGACGTGAAACTGAAAACCGCATCAAACATACCCTCGATAATTTAGACCGCCTCACAGATGTGCGCGATGAGCTTGGCCGGCAGTTAGAAAAGCTGCAAAGACAGGCAGCAGCAGCGACGCGATATAAAGCGCTACGGTCTCAGGTAAGAGAACTAAAAGGGCAGCTTGCTGCAATTCGGTTTTTAAAAAACAGTGAGCATATTGAAAAACTAGAAACTGAAAAAGCGTCTCAAATATCTGAGATGGAGGCGTTAATAGCGCGTCAGCAGGGTGATGAAGCTGGCGTCAACATGTATAAAGAAAAGCAATCAGACCTAAAACAAACAGTAGATGATATTCAACAATCCCTTTTCACCACCAGTACATCTATCACTCGTTTAGAGCAAAATGCGCTGCATGCCAAACAGCGAGCAACACAAGTTGAACAGGAGATATCCCGTATCAACGAACAACAGCAGCTGTTACGGCACTCGTTGCAAGAAGCGCAAACATTGCTGTCGCAATCCCACGATTCACTGCTGGAAATAGAGCCCGAGCTTGAAATTAACGAGGCAGAACTGTACAGCGTGAAAGAGCGTTTTGAAGACGCTGAACAACTGTTGCGCGATGTAAATGCGTCTGCAAGGCAGCAAGAAGCTGCATTCAACCAAATTAAAAGCAAGGTGCAAGAGAGCCACAGCCAAATTCAATCTCTTATGAATGTTCAATTGCGCACCTCTCAAAGAATAAGCGAAATACAACAAGAGCTTTCTCAAACCCAAGATGAGAACTTTGAAGAGCAATTGGCGATTTTGGATGCGCAAGCTGAAGAGGCAGAAGAGAATGTGTTTGCGCTTCGAGAAAAAGTGAGTGACCTTACAACCTCAGAATCTGAAGCCAGTGAAGAGTTAGAGTTAGTCCGCAATGAGCTAGAAGAGGTAACCGGAAAACTTCATGCTGCAAGGTCTACGCATTCCGCATTAAGCGCACTGCAAAGTGATGCATCGCGCTATGTTTCTCATCAAGACAGCAATGAGCAAGTGGCGAAAACGCTGTGGCAATCTATTTACGCTCCAGACTTGTTAGCGCCCTGTATTGAGGTAGTGCTTCAATATCTCAATCAACCACTTTTATCTAAAAAGGATGAAGTGGCTTCTGTGTTTTCACAACAGGAGGCGTTACCTAGCGGCGTGAGGATATTTACTGAGTCTGTATTTACAGATAAGGCAGAGCCTGGAACGTTGGCTTTCGCACTTCTTGAGTTTTCAGAAAATCAGCGAGTGCCCAGCTTTTTGAACGACATTTTTATCTTTCAAAATGACGAAGATCTCTTTAGTGACCAAACCAAAGACAAATTAAAAGACAGCGGCAAGAGTGCGATGTCGCACAGTGGCTTATGGTGCGGTGAAAATTGGTTATTAAAGCCTGGTAAAACTGAAGACGGAGTACTTCAACGTGCGAATAAGCTAACTTTATTAGAAAACGAAATGCAGACTCTTGAGGAAGCAAAACTGTCAGGCCAAGAGCGGGTTGAGATGGCTCAGCTATCGATTAATAACATACGTCAAGAGATACAGAAGCATCAATCAGAATTGTTAGAGTGTGAGGGTGCGTATCAGCAAAGTAAAAATGCTCGTTCGTTGTTAGCGATGCAGCAGCAACAGCAGCAGTCGAGAATGACTAAACTGCAAGATGAATTGGCAGCGCAGCAAGCTCTTCAGCAGGAGGAAGAGAGCCAGCTAGAGATGCTTTCTGAGTCGCTCACTCTTTATGAACAGCAGCTTTCAGAGTGTGAAGAAACACTTGCAGATGTGAATGAAAGGCGAGAACGAGAAGAGCTCAGTATAGTGGAGCTTAGAGCGCAAGTAGAAATGTTAACCTCTAAAAAGCACGAGCTTGCGCTAAAAAAACAACAGCTTGATAATCATCAAAAAATGTACAGCGAGCAGGTGAGTCGAAATGAAAGTCAGATGAAAGAGTACGTTGAAACCACATCTCGACTTACCGACGAGCTTTCACAGTTAACATCACCGCAAGAGACCCAGCATGAAGAGCTTCAGGTGCTACTCGAGAATAAGCACGAGTTAGAGCACCAGCGTAGCGAAGCGCTCGCACAGCTAGAAGATATAGAACAATGGCTTCGCGAGGCTGAAAAAGGGCAGCAGGCTTTAGGAAAGGATATTCAGGCTAGACAGGCGCACATCGACACACTCAAAATAGAGATAGAGGGTCATCGAGTACGTGGGAATACGGTATTAGAGCAACTTCAAGAGTCTAAGCAGTCGCTAAAAACACTTCTTGCCGAACTTCCTGAAGACGCCGATGAAAATAAATGGCAGCAAGAGCTAGAGAAAACACAAGCGAGTTTACAGCGTTTAGGCGCTGTAAACCTTGCTGCGGTAGAAGAGTTTGAAACACAATCTCAACGCAAATCGCACTTAGATGAGCAGCATGAAGATTTAACCAATGCACTGGAGACCTTGCAGGCTGCAATCCGAAAAATAGACAAAGAGACACGAAGCCGCTTCTCGAATACCTTTGAGCAAGTAAACGAAGATTTAAAAACGCTCTTTCCAAAGGTGTTTGGCGGTGGTTCAGCCTATCTTGCGCTTACAGATGATGACTTACTTGAAACAGGGGTGACCATTATGGCTCGTCCACCGGGTAAGAAAAATAGTACAATTCATCTTTTAAGCGGTGGAGAAAAAGCATTAACCGCTTTATCATTGGTATTTGCAATTTTCAGATTAAATCCGGCGCCCTTCTGTCTACTCGATGAAGTTGACGCGCCGCTAGACGATGCTAACGTGGGCCGTTTTTGCAATCTGGTGTCACAAATGTCTGAGACAGTGCAGTTTATTTACATTACCCATAATAAAATAGCGATGGAAATGGCGAGTCACCTAACGGGTGTCACAATGGCCGAACCTGGTGTATCGCGCATGGTTGCCGTTGATGTCGACGAAGCCGTTGCATTCGCAGAAGCATAACAAAGGGCGAAAGAATTAAATGGAAGATGAATTACGTCTATTTCTACTGTTAGGTGGTTCTGTTTTTATCATAGGCGTGTTGGCCCATGGTATTTGGAAAATAAGAAACAACAGTAAACCGGAAGAAAAGCAGCGTCTTGAGCCACGTCAGTGGGACGAGAATGATGACGATGAGTATACAGAGTCGCGCGATGACAGTGGTTTTGACGAACTCGGTATTGGCAGTGTAAGGGTAGTGGGCGATAGTCCAAATTCTGAACCCGCTTCTGACAGTGAACAGAACAAGGCATCTACCGACTTCAGCAATGAAGAAAACAGGCAGTCACTTTCCAGTGATCATTTGGCCAGTGATTATTTGGCCAATGGTGGTTCATCTTACGCGAGCGAAAAGGAAGACAGCGCAGATACTGATACGACTGATGGCGAGAAAAACAGCGCCGTTATTGCCACGCCTGCTGAAGAAAACCCAGACTCTCAAGAGCAGCGTTCTACGCTCTATGGTTCGGTAATAACGAATCCAAAACCTCACATAAAAAACAGTAGTCGTCACGCAGCTGAACCAGCAACGCTAAGAAATGACAATATTGCTGACTTTCCCGAGCCACCCGATTTTTTACTCAGAGATTCTGAAACCTCTGAAGACACAGAAAGTTCCATGCAGGCTGAGACTTCGGGACAAGCAGATAGCTCTGTAGATGATAGCTCTTTGCCAGTAAGCTCCACATCTGAAACAAGTGCCTCGACTCATGAGTCTTCTCATGATGCAACTTCATCATCAAATACTCATGCAAACAGCACAACGGCACAGATGAAAAGTGCACCTCGTTCAGAAGTGCCTAAGGCCACCTCAACGCTTTACGTAGACGCGACAAGAGATGAAGGTGAGAATACTGGAGCACGTGTTGAGCCTATCTTTTCCGACCCGTTGAATAATGAAAGCTATGATGAAAAGCCGCAGGGTAGACAGCGTTTATCAAAAACACGACGTAGTAAAAGTCCTGCGAGAAAACGTGAAGAGCCAAACTTTGGTGATGATCAGATGCGCATTGATTTTGATGACAGCGAATCGCAAGCATCATCTGCCTCGAAAGAGTCATCGAGCAGCAATTCATCAGAACCTCCGGCGCAAGAAGTATTAGTACTTAACGTTCGAACACCTAATGATGCACCTATCTCGGGCGCTGCCTTGCTACCCATGTTGCTAACCCTAGGTTTCAAGTTTGGCGATCAGGATATCTTTCACCGCCACGTCAACTCTAATGGCAAAGGACCCGTTTTATTTAGTCTTGCCAATATGTTCAAACCAGGCGTTTTTGATATAGATAATTTAGAGAACTTCGATACTCAGGGTGTGTCTTTATTTATGATCCTACCTATTGAGGGCGATCCGCATCAGGTTTTTAATATGATGCACAACGCTGCGCGCAAATTGGCTGATGAGTTCAATGCTCAGGTTCTCGATGGTCGCAGAAGCATGCTTACCAAACAAGGCTTGCAGCAGTATGTTGAGAAAATTCGTGAATTTGAGCGTAAAAGAATGATCTCTCGAAGCTGATTGAGTGTTTCTAAGCTGTAGTTGAGTCGAGGGGTAAAGGCCCTAAACGACATTTAGCATTTATTTTTACAAGGACTTGAACAGCAGGTCCTTTTTCATTTAAGCAGAAGTGTAAACGCTAATTTTACCTCTACTTTAATAATTTCAAATTTTTATGGTGTGATTTCGACTCTATGTCCAATACCTTAGAGAAAGCAAAAAACGACGTGGCAGCGCTACGTAAACAACTCAATGAATATAACTATCAGTATTATGTTCTTGACGACCCGTCAGTGCCCGATGCCCAGTACGACAGGGATATGCAGGCATTAATTGCGCTAGAGCAAGAATTCCCAGAACTGAAAAGTGCTAACTCTCCCAGTCAAAAGGTAGGCGGTGCTGCACTATCTGCTTTTGAGCAAGTGACACACGAAGTTCCTATGCTGTCTTTAGACAACGCGTTTGACGATGCATCTTTATTGGCGTTTGAAAAGCGCCTCAAAGATCGCCTTAAAGACACTGCATCACTCTCATTTAGTTGTGAACCCAAGCTTGATGGCCTTGCTGTGAGTATTTTGTACGAAAATGGCGAGCTTGTGCGTGCTGCAACAAGAGGCGATGGACAGGTAGGGGAAAACATAACTGCCAATGTACGAACTATTTCTAATATTCCATTGTCTTTACGAGGAGAACAATGGCCTGAAAGAGTTGAAGTGCGCGGTGAAGTGTTTATGCCTAGAGATGGGTTTGAAAAGCTGAATGAGAGTCAGCGTGGGAAGGGGGCAAAAGTTTTCGCCAACCCGCGCAACGCGGCCGCGGGCAGCTTGCGACAGCTAGACTCGAAAATTACCGCAAAAAGGCCACTCATGTTTTACGCCTATTCTCTAGGCGTGGTGCAACCAGACACTTTTGAATTGCCAAATAGTCACAGTGAGCGCCTTAATAAACTGGCATCGTGGGGGCTTCCCTTATGCCCAGATATCAGCACTGCCGATGGCGGGAACGGGTGTTTGGAATACTACAATCTTATTCTTAATAAACGGGATGCCCTGCCGTACGACATTGATGGAGTGGTGTTTAAGGTAGATGATATTGCTATACAAAACAGGCTTGGATTTGTCGCCAGAGCACCGCGCTGGGCAATTGCACAAAAGTTCCCGGCTCAGGAAGAAGTCACAACACTGATTGATGTAGAGTTTCAGGTAGGGCGCACTGGCGCAATTACGCCGGTTGCCAGACTTGAACCTGTGTTTGTTGGTGGTGTTACAGTATCAAACGCTACGCTACACAACCAAGACGAGATTGAGCGATTAGGCGTAAAGGTAGGCGATACCGTTGTAATTAGGCGAGCTGGAGATGTTATTCCTCAGGTGGTTTCTGTGGTTGAAGCGAACCGTACTGGTAGTGAAACTGAAATCAATTTTCCCCAACAGTGCCCAGTGTGCGATTCAAATGTTGAGAAACTAGAAGACGAAGCTGTGGCAAGGTGTACCGGTGGTTTAATTTGTGCAGCACAAAGGAAACAAGCGCTTAAGCACTTTGCCTCTCGTAAAGCTTTTGATATCGATGGACTTGGCGACAAGTTAGTCGATCAACTTGTTGATGCTGATTTAGTGCACACTCCGGCCGACTTTTTTACCTTACCTTTAAGTAGCTTAATAGGTTTGGAGAGAATGGCAGAAAAGTCGGCCACCAAACTGTTAGATTCACTGGAAGCCTCTAAAAAAACGACACTGGCAAAATTTCTTTATGCGTTAGGTATTCGTGAAGTAGGCGAAGCAACTGCGGCTAACTTGGCCATGCACTTCACCACGTTAGATGCTATTCAAACCGCAACCCTTGAAGCATTAGTAGAGGTTCAGGATGTTGGTAATGTTGTGGCAGAACATATCTTTAACTTTTTCAACGAAAGCCACAATACCGACGTAATCAATGCTCTATTAGAGGTAGGAATACATTGGCCTGCGGTTGAAAAAAGAGAAGAAGCAAACTTACCGCTTAAAGGACAAACTTGCGTGATTACGGGCACATTAAGTGAAATGGGGCGTTCAGATGCCAAAGCTCGTCTTCAGGTGTTAGGCGCTAAGGTTGCAGGTTCGGTATCGAAAAACACCGATTTCTTAGTGGCTGGTGAAAAAGCAGGCTCTAAACTGACGAAAGCTCAAGAACTTGATGTTGATGTATGGGACGAAGCTACTCTGATAGCTTTTCTGAACGAGCATGAGGCATAAAACGAGCATGAGGTGTAGCATAGAACAATACCCGTGTAGGGTATTCTGACTCATTTCACGCAGCGCGTTAACTGCAGGGAGTGCACGTTAACGTCTTAAGCCTCTAAAAAAAGCTAGTGAGCAGTGCGCGCTAGCTTTTTCATATCTTAGCGCAATATAGCATGCGGAAGTTAACGCTCTTCTAACGCTCTTCTAATTCTCATCTATGCGGTTGTGTTTTCTGCGTTCCCACGCCTTTCTTACCTGAAAGCGCCATATCCAGTTAAGCGATAGATAGCCCGCTAATCCAAAAACCACTGAACATATTCCGCATCCCACCAAAAACGCAGGCCCTATGGTATTGATACTTTCAACTACCCACTGCCAGCTAAATTGAAATTCAAAGTGTTCAGGTTTGGTCCCAAGTACAGTAGTTCCTACCTTATAGGCACCATAGAATATGGGAGGAATAGTGAAGGGATTGGTTATCCATACGGTAGCAACTGACAGGGGGATATTGGCTCTAAACGGAATAGCAACACCCGCAGATAGCCACATTTGAAATGGCACCGGCCAGAATGCAAAGAAAAGCCCAATGCCAAACGCACCAGACGCTGAGCGGCGATTTAGATGCCATAAATTCGGCTCATGAAGAACATGGCCAAACACTTTAAGGGCTTTGTTTTTCTTGATGCTTTGATGATCTGGCAGAAAGCGTCGAATAAATTTCTTAGGCATAGAGTTCGATGCTTCTCAAATTAAGAGTCAAAAAGAACATGATAGCTCGCAATGTTAATCATAAAAAAGAAAAAAATATTTTGCCAATTTTCGCCACGTACACCTTCGAGGATTAAACCCAAGCTCGTTAAACCCAAACTCGGAAACTGGCAAGTTTATTAACCCTAATAAAGTTTGGCAGTCTACGCTACTAAGCTACCTAAATAAGCTACCTAAATAAGGTCTAGATAAAAATAGTTACGTGAATCAATGGTAAATCGTATCACAATTTGGCTATTTAGTTTTTGCGTTGGCGCAATCAGTGCGGTTTTTTGGCCTCGCTTACCTTCAAAAAGCGAACTTTTTTTACTAATCGCACTGGTGATATTGTTGCTTACCATTCTAGCCACTTATCACCGGTTTGCGTTAAGCCCAACAACAAAACTCAAGCCTGAACATATACCAAGACAATTTCCATGTCAGTGCGCGAGTGAAGCCTCTTTTTACACTTTCAACCGAAACCTATACAAGGTCTCATCCTTAAGACTCTTCCCTCTTAGCAGACGCTCTGTCGCTTTCCTGAGCATGCTTGTTGCCTGCGGCGCATTGACGGGCGTTTTAATGGAGGCGAGTGTAGGGTATTACCACTATGCTTGGCAACTCCCAAAAGACAAAATTCAAAAAGACATCATATTACAAGCTCGCGTTTTAAGCGGTGGCTGTATACCCAACCCTAAAGGTCCAGTACATAAAAAAAGCCTCGATACTTCCCCCAATACAACTATCAGTACATCTATCAATACATTCACTGAGGTAAAAAGTCATCGCTATATGGTTGAGTTTATAGCGCCAAATGACACCGAACAATCACCTCAGTCTACCTTTATAGAGGGGCTTGCTGGCAAAAAAGGAAGGCTTACAGCTCCCACAATAAATGATTTGAATCAGCTTGATGAAAGCAGCTGCCTTCATAATGGCGATATCTTTCTGGCGTTGGTAAAACTAAAGCCAAGCTATAGCACTCAAAATCCGGTGGGGGCTAATCAGCAAAAGCATCTTATGGCGGATCATGTTCACGTTACCGGTTACATTAAAAAGCTTTATTTTGCCCATGTATCTCACCGTCACAGCTTTCGCTTGCGTATGGCATCAGTACTTAATGAGTTAAGGGGCAATAACCTTCAATGGTGGCAAGCGCTTCTTTTAGGGCTTCGAGGTGGTTTTACACCGTTACATTGGGAGCTTTTGCAAGTTACGGGCACGGGCCATTTATTCAGTATTTCAGGCATGCATTTAGGCGTAGTTGCAGGTTATGTTTTATTGTTCTGCTGTTGTATCGTTTACTTGAAAGCTCAGCTAAGCAGTGCTTTTTCGGCATTGTTTGCTTCAACGAAGAAGTCTCAAAGCCTGTTCAAGCGAGAGCATCTATTAGCTTCGTATATCAACTACAGACACCTTGTTATATCTATCGTATGGATAGGTTGTGGTCTTTACACTTTGCTAAGCGGCTTAGCGTTGCCCGTTGTAAGAGCTTATGTACTGCTAACTGTAGCCAGTGTGTTGACACTGTTATGCTTTACATACAGGCCTCTTCACCTTGCAGTTGCGATGGTAGCGGTAAGTATAGCGCTATTCCCATTATCCATATTAAGTGCAAGCTTTTATTTAAGCGTGAGTGCTGTACTTTACATTTGGTTCTTAGTTGCCAGATTCCGATTATCTACACAGTCATTTGTAAAAACATTATTTAGCTTACAAATATTGTTAAGCATATTTATGATCCCCGTCACTGTTATATTCTTCAGCACATTTTCTGTCGTAGGGCTTTTGGCCAATATTATTGCAGTACCCATTATTACCTTGCTGTTGCCGCCTGCTTTGCTTGTTCTGCTCATTTTAACGTTGTTAAAAATGAATTTAGTTGGTGAGAATAGGGTTGATACTTCAGGAAACGCTTCGATAATTTCAGAGGTGTCTGAATTCTGTATTTCAGCGGTAGAAAAGCTGTTCAGTTACTTAGATACCGTCATGACGTGGCTTATTGAATTTTTGAAATTTTTAGCACGCTACGAAAATGCTTCAATAGATATTAACTTAGATGCTAAAGCAGCGGTCTGTGCACTGGCATTTATGTTTTTACTCATTGGCCCACGTTGGCGCTATAAAAAGGTAGCGGTGATTGTACTTCTTGTTCCACTTTTAACACTACGCGTACCCAGTAATCCAAAACAATGGAATGTACATGTTTTAGACGCGGGGCAGGCCAGCGCAATTGCAGTGGTAAAAGCAGGTAGGGCTTTAGTTATTGATTCTGGCGCTAGTTACAGGGGGGTAGCTTATACGGCCAGCGAAGTGCTATTACCCTTGCTGAACAAGTTAGGTATTGAATCTATCGATTATGTTTTTCACACCCACAAAGATAACGATCACGCCGGGGGAAAGGCCACTGTAGCAAATTCAGATCTGGCTAGTCGTGCTCTTTGGTTTTCTCCTACTGAAGGCTGTGAACAAGGCAAAACAGAAAAGTGGCAAGGCTTACGCATCGATATTTTATGGCCATTACCGGGTAATTCCACAAACGATAATAATCATTCCTGCGTGATTAAAATAAGCGACGCATTTAATAGTATTTTATTGCCAGGCGATATTGAGCGAAGCACTGAATATGCTCTGTTAAATACAGTGAACGCAGCAACCACAAATCAGTCAGCAGAAGATGCGAATGCATCATTTAAGTCAGTTGCACCAACGTTAACTGTAGATGCAGATATCCTTATTGCTCCACATCACGGAAGCAACACCTCATCTACGTCAGTATTTGTCAGACAGGTTAACCCTAAAGCCATAATCATTACACAGGGGTTTGAGAACCGCTGGAAGTTTCCGGCACTTCCTGTAATACAGCGTTATGAAGCACTTGGTGTCCCTTACTATCTGTCGAGTTACCATGGGTATATAAAAGTGACGTTAGGGAGTTCCACAGTCTGTATGTTGTCTAAATGGTTGAATAGTAGGTTTGAAAACGATTACTGTAACCACAATGTAGTTATTCAGTCTCAGCGTTTCGACTTAAACGAGCGTTGGTATTTGAAAGCAATCTATCCGTCCCATTTGTAGGCCATGCCAGACATTCAACTGTGTCAGCAAAAATGAAACCTTGTGAATATTAAAGCGCTGGAAGGTGAGATTTTAATCGAATTACCTGTGAAATTAGGGAATTATTATAATACCGAGTACAATATATCGCAGTAAAAACACAACAAAGTCTTGTGAGTTTATCAACGAATTTTAAGACGGGTGAACATAATTCATGCAGCAAACCGAAGCCTCGGATTTTCAAATTAAACGCTTTTTAAACTATCTAAAAGCATACAAAGTGCCTTTCGTTTTCGCCATCATAGGAATGATAGGTTACTCGGCAGTTGATACGTTTGTGTTTGCACAACTTCAGCCTATGATTGATGAATCGCTAGGCAAAAACGACCACGAATATTTAAGACTAGCAGCGTATGCCATAGTTCCGCTGTTTCTACTTAGAGGTATATTCAACTTTTTAGGTACCTACATGCTAAGTTGGATTGGTGCTCAAGTTGTTATGCGTATGCGACAGCAATTGTTCGACAAATATATTCATTTACCCGTTGAGTTTCACGACAATCATGCCGTAGGTGGTTTGATTAGTAAGGTCACTTACGATACGGAGCAAGTGGCTAACGCGTCGGGTAAAGCCTTACTTACGCTTATACGAGAGGGGGCTCTCGTTATTGGCCTATTAGGTGTTATGTTTTACTACTCGTGGCAGCTCTCGCTTATTTTTCTTCTCATTGGACCGTTAGTTGCCGTTATTGTCGCGTTTGTTAGCAAGCGTTTTAGAGTGGTGAGTAAAAACATTCAGCAATCTATGGGCAATTTGACATCGTCAGTCGAGCAAGCGGTAAGAGGACACAAGGTGGTTCTCATGTTTGGTGGTCAAAAAATAGAGCAGGACAGGTTTAAGCAAAAAAACAATCATAATCGCCAGCAAACCATGAAGCTGTCGGTAACGCAAATTCTCAGTGTGTCCTCTATTCAGGTAATTGCTTCAATTGCACTGGCGGTAGTTTTGTTTATTGCCAGTACCCCGGGAATGTTAGAGCAACTTACTGCCGGCGTATTTATTAACGTTGTGTTCTGTATGGTTATGTTACTAAAGCCTTTGAAACAGCTCACCACCATCAACAATCAATTTCAGAAAGGGATGGCTGCATGTGCGAGTATTTTTGAGATACTCGACCAGCAAGATGAAGACGATTCAGGCTCGGAAAAGCTTGACCGTGCAGCAGGTAAATTAGAGTTTGATGATGTCACTTTTTATTACCCAGGCAAACAAACGCCAGCTTTATCGAACGTGTCATTCACTGCCAACCCTGGTCAGTCTATTGCCTTGGTAGGCCGTTCAGGCAGTGGGAAATCTACAATTTCTTCTCTGCTTACACGTTTTTACGTGCCTCAAGAAGGAGAAATTCGTCTTGATGATAAAGCGCTCAATAGTATTGACCTTAAATCTCTACGCGCCCAGTTTGCAGTGGTTTCTCAAAATGTCACACTATTTAACGACAGTATTGCCAATAATATTGCTTACGGCGCAAAGGAAAGTGTTTCTCGCAAAGATATAGAGCATGCCGCCCAAATGGCACATGTAGACGAGTTCTTAGCGAATTTACCCGATGGCATGGACACGGTGATAGGTGAGAATGGCCTTATGCTCTCGGGTGGGCAACGACAGCGCATTGCCATTGCCAGAGCTATTTTGGCCGAGGCACCTATTCTTATTCTGGACGAGGCAACATCTGCACTTGATACGGAGTCTGAGAAACTCATTCAAGATGCATTGGAAACACTGCAAAAACGTTGTACCAGTATTGTGGTGGCCCATAGATTATCAACCATTGAAAATGCTGATGCCATTATGGTGGTCGAACAGGGCAAAATTATTGAAAAGGGCAGCCATAGTGAGTTGCTGGCTAAAAAGGGGCACTACGCCCAACTACATGCTTTGCAATTTGGTGATAGTAAGTGAGTGATATTGAAAAAAAGTGGTATAGCGGCCATCCCTTAGTGTGGTTGCTATCTCCACTTGCCCTGCTTTTCTATCTGATTTCTGCGCTTCGCCGTTGGCTGTATGCTCTTGGCGTTAAACAATCGGTAAAAGTAGACGCTCCCGTTATTGTCGTTGGAAATATATCAGTAGGGGGGAATGGCAAAACTCCCGTAGTGTTGGCACTCGCCGAATATTACAAAAATAAAGGTGTAAAGGTTGGTATTTTAAGCCGGGGTTATGGCGGTAAATCAGATTTTTATCCGCGAAAAGTAAGTGAAAACGACGAAGCGAAACACGTTGGTGATGAACCCCGATTATTGGCCGGTCGCAGTGGGTGCGATGTGGTCATCGACCCTAACCGCGTGCGCGGTGCAACCTATCTTGTCGAACAATGTCAAAGCGACCTCATCATTTGCGATGATGGTCTACAGCACTATGCCTTATCACGAGACGTTGAATTAATAGTAATGGATGATAGGTTAGTAGGAAGCGGTTTTTTATTACCTATGGGGCCTTTGCGTGAGGGGAAATGGCGTCTAGGTACTGTAGATGCACTTATACACAACAGCGCAGTTATGCCACAGCTATCTCAACCGAGTGCAGCGCAGTTTCTAATGTCCTTAGAACCAGGCAATTTGGTCAATGTTACAGATAGGCAACGACAGATAACTTTAGACAGTTTTCGTGATAGCGCAGTGAGTGCACTTGCGGGAATAGGCTCGCCACAGCGCTTTTTTTCTCAGCTAGAGAATTTGGGTTTAAAGCTCAATTCTGCCCGTGCGTTTCCCGACCATCATGACTTTACTGTTGACGATATACCCACTGAAACAGTCATAATGACAGAGAAAGATGCGGTAAAGGTGTCGGCTTTTGCACATAAAGACTGCTGGTTTTTGCCTGTAACAGCAAACATCGACAATCAATTTTTCAATCTGATTACAAATAAGCTGTTGAACTGCGGATTGACGGTTCAAAGCAATGAAAAGGAAAATGAGAATGGCATTTGATAAAAAGCTATTAGACGTTTTAGCATGCCCCGTGTGTAAGGGAAAGCTGGTATTAGATGAGTCTAATGCAAGGTTAGTCTGCCGTTTCGATCGCTTAGCGTACGACATTAAAGAAGGCATCCCCGTGCTTATTGAGAGCAAGGCTACAACCCTGTCATTAGAACAAGTAGACGAGACTCGCTAAGGTAAAACAATTATGGCTTTTACAGTAATTATTCCGGCAAGATATGGATCTAGTCGCTTTCCCGGTAAGCCATTAGCATTAATTAACGGTAAGCCCATGATTCAGCATGTCGTTGAGAGAGCCACAGAAGCAGGTGCAGAAAACGTTATCGTGGCAACTGACGATGCTCGTATTGAAGAAGTGGCTAAAGCCTTTAGTGCAGTATGCATGACATCAAGCGATCACCAATCAGGCACAGAAAGAATTGCCGAAGTGGTAGAGAAAATGGCGCTGAATGATGATGCCATTGTGGTGAACGTTCAAGGCGATGAGCCCTTTATACCCGCTGAAAATATTCGTCAGGTTGCCCTTAATCTTACAAACGCAACTCAGTGTGACATGGCTACACTGACAACGCCTGTAACCGCAACAGATGATGTGTTTAACCCCAATATTGTGAAAGTTGTAGTTAACACAAACGATGAAGCAATCTACTTCTCTCGCTCGCCTATACCTTTTGAGCGAGACAGAATGATGGCAAATAAAAACGATGCTAATACGGCGCTTTATCATCGTCATATCGGTATTTATGCTTACCGGGCACGATATATTCAGCAATACATAAATTATAAACCAAGCGCGCTAGAGCAAATAGAGTCGTTAGAGCAACTGCGAGCCTTGTGGTATGGCGACAGCATCCACTGTCAGCAGGCTGTCGCATCGCCACCCATTGGCATCGATACCCCAGAAGATCTCGAACGTTTACTCACAACATTAAACTGATGAAAAATAGGGGGGCGGCTTTTTAGTAACAATGTTTTACTTAAATTTACGTAAATTTACTTAAAAAACAAAGAGATAGGCATGCCCCCAGCATTGATGAAATACACACAAACAAATCACTGATATAAAACACATACACATTTAAGGAGCTATTATGAATGTTGTCATTACTGGCGGTAACAGAGGGATAGGGCTAGCGCTTGCGAAGCAGTACAAAGCTCAGGGTGCAAAAGTGTATGCGACATGTCGTAACAGTTGTGATGATCTGAACAGCGCAGGCGTGAACGTTATAAGTGGCGTTGACGTATCGCAACCAGACACGCTTGCGGAACAACTAGCGCCTCTTGCTGATGTGAACATTGATCTATTAATCAATAACGCAGGCGTTTTAGGTAGAGAGTCCATAGAAGACTGGGACCCAAATACCATCGATTATCAATTCAGAGTTAATGCTCTTGGCCCGCTTCTCGTTACTCAAACTCTACTGCCAAACCTAGCATCAGGTAGCAAGGTTGCGCTTATCACCAGCAGAATGGGATCGATGGCTGACAATAGCTCAGGCAATTATTATGGGTATAGAATGTCGAAAGCAGCGTTAAATGCAGCTGGCGTCTCCCTGGCTAACGACCTTAAGCCGAAAGGGATAGCGGTAGCGCTTTTACACCCAGGGTTTGTGCAAACTGACATGGTGGGTGGTGCGGGCGATATAGACACCACCACTTGCGCCGAGCGACTTGTTGAAAGAATAGCAGAACTGTCGATTGAGACAACTGGGCGGTTTGTGCATTCCAACGGTGAAACTTTACCCTGGTAGTTAACTTTGCTATCTAGCTACACCGTTTGAGAGAGGTAAACTGATATTAATAAGGCGCTTAAAAGCGCCTTATTTTTGTTTCTGTGTTAAGCAAGCTCTATTCAGTGTGCTCTTCATCTTGGTCTTCAGAGAGCACAGCCCAAACGTCGTGTTCGTTTGCATGAATGACTTCTGCCCAGACTCTCTCGCCCGGTTTAACATCGTAAACGCCGTTAAGGTGCACTAAGCCGTCAACTTCAGGCGCATCGGCATAGGTTCGCCCCACGGCTCCTTCGCTGTCTACAGAATCGATAACAACCTGATATTCATTGCCAATGCGTGCTTGTAAACGGGCAGCACTTATTTCGCCCTGAACTTCCATAAAACGAGCCAAACGCTGTTGTTTGATGTCTTCTGGAACTGGGTCGGGAAGATCATTGGCCCTTGCACCCTCGACTGGGGAGTATGCAAAAGCGCCTACGCGATCTAGCTGCGCTTCCCTCAGGAATTCGAGTAGTTCCTCAAACTCTTCTTCCGTTTCACCCGGGAACCCGACAATAAACGTGGAGCGTATTACCAATGAAGGGCACTGTTCACGCCACTTTTTAACTCTTTCAAGTACACGTTCGGCACTGCCAGGACGCTTCATGAGGCGAAGAATACGCTTGTTTGCATGCTGAAACGGAATGTCGAGATAGGGAAGAATTTTTCCCTCATTCATTAGCGGGATAAGCTCATCAACATGAGGGTAGGGATATACGTAATGTAACCGTACCCAAATACCAATTTCGCCTAGCTTTTCGCAGAGTTGCTGCATGTGTGTTTTTACCGGCATTCCGTTCCAAAAGCCAGTTCTGTGCTTCACATCCACACCGTATGCACTGGTATCTTGCGAGATAACCAGCAGCTCTTTTACACCGGCATCTTTCAAGCGCTTTGCTTCGTCAAGTACATTACCTACAGGACGGCTTACAAGGTCGCCGCGCATTGAAGGAATAATACAAAACGTGCATCTGTGATTGCAGCCTTCAGATATTTTCAGGTACGCATAATGACGAGGGGTCAATTTCACACCGTGATCGGGTACAAGGTCTGCAAAAGGATTATGGGATGGCTTTGGTAGGTGTTCATGTACTTGTTCTACCACAGTTTCATAAGCGTGTGGACCAGTGATAGCCAAAACATTAGGATGAACCTCACGTATTTCATCTTCTTTAATGCCTAAGCAACCGGTTACAATAACTTTACCATTTTCCTTAAGCGCCTCACCAATGGTATCGAGTGACTCTTCAACCGCAGCATCGATAAAGCCGCAGGTATTTACAATCACTAAGTCTGCATCGTTGTATGTGGGCACAACATCATAACCTTCAGTACGAAGTTGTGTAAGAATACGCTCTGAGTCAACTAGGTTCTTCGGACAACCTAACGAGACGAAACCGATGCGACTTCCATTACTGGTATTTTTTGGCGTTGATTCTTGCAACACCTTAACAGGCGTTTCAAGCGTTGTAGTGCTGTTGGTCACTTTATTCGGATTAAACGTTTCTACTGTCATCTAAAATTTCACCTAGCCAATGACTGTGCTTAAAATGGGCGAGAATTATACAGCAAGTCTTTTCATAACACAGTACAGAATGCCTCATTATTTAATTAATTTAGTAAACTGAGGTTAAGCATTAACGACAGTTTTACTACTGAAAACAGATTCTCACAGGTTTGTGCTTTGTTTTTGAGAAAATAACCCCACTTTCTTTTATCAAACGCGATGAAACACGCGCAAGCGGGAAAGCTCATCACGGGCAACAAATTTGAAATATTCGAGTATGTAACCACAACCTTTCGGTGATGCTATTACTTCTTAAATAAACACAACACTTTATAAGCCATAAGCCATAAGCCATAAGCCATAAGCCATAAGCCATAAGCCATAAGCCATAAGCCATAAGCCATAAGACATAAATCAAAAGACCCGGACGAAAAATGCTAAAACTACCGCTTAAACACTACGATGAATCGGGACGCATTCTCGCTCCATCATGGTTATATTTCCTATTGTTACTGCTGTGCGTAGATTGGCTGGTGTTTATCTTCTCCGTGGTATCACGGTCACAAACCACAGAGTTGCTGGCATTTTTCTATCCACAAAAAGAAGCGCTTGGTCTTAACCTAGTAGCCAGTTTACCTGTACTAACAAGCTTAGTGCTAATAAGCCAACGAGAGCGTCTCTGGAAGCGGAATTGGCTAGGCTGGCGACATTTTGTGCTGCCTTTTATACAAGTTGGGGTTCTTGTGTTGCTGACAGGTCAGATGTATTACCTAATGCATCATCACTGGGGGTTTGAATTGGTGACCGCATTAAAGATATTGCTTTATACAATAACACTTTATGTCGTTACCCGTAGTAGACATCTTAAGTGGATGATCGAAGATTGGGCCACACCTGAAGTGGGAAAAGATGAAAAGGATACACAAAGTAAAGGTGAGGATAACAGTTTCGACGATGCGCTAAAATAGACTAGCTGTAATTCTTGAATTAATACTAGCTAGATCACACCAGCTAAATAAAAATCGCTAACTCACAATCTGAAAACTTACCAGCACGCCCTTGTAAGGAACTCACTAATAAGTTTTCATTAACGCTGCGTTAGTGCTTGTGGTTTTCCAGCGCTTGCTCATAGTATGAATGGACACTCACTTGACTATCATTCACTAAGCGCTCGTAACAAATACCTGCAAGGGCGTAGGTATTTGTTCCAACGCGTAAAAATACCGCCGGCGCTTGTGGATTTGATTGGTCATATATCCATTCGCCATCGAGCTGCGCTTTTAGGATCTCACCTACATAGGCCCCAAAGATATTACAGATAGTAAACACCGCCTCATCTTCCAGCGCCTGATCGTGAAATTTGTCTATAAAACTAAGTAAGATATCATCGACTGCCGAAATACTTTCTGGTGTGTCATCAAGCGTAACGTCAAACTCTGTTGATGCGACTACTTTAGCGTCGGCTGCACAATCAGCCATGAGTTTCTCGAGTTCTTCAGGTGACAAAGCTTTCTCCTTATTAACGATACAGCTAGTGGATGTATCATGTTCTTATCATTTGAAGCATATAATAGAAAAATATATCAGGTTGTGCGTAGTAACGTAACTTGATAATTCGTATTTATTTTTGACCTGTTAATCGATTAACCACGCTAGCAGCCGCAAACATACCAAACGTAGCGGTTACCGTTACCACCGCACCGAAGCCGCCTGCACAATCAAGACGGGTGCCGCCTTCCATTGCAGATTTACTGAAACATACCGAGCCGTCTGGCTGGGGGTAACGAAGCTGCTCTGTAGAATATATACATTCAACACCAAAACGACGTTTTGGGTTTTTACTGAAATTATAATTTCGCCGTAGCTCACTGCGTAACTTTGCGGCCAGAGGATCCTGCGTAGCTTTTGCTAAATCGCCGCGAGTAACCTGCGTTGGATCTATCTGCCCGCCAGCTCCACCAACAGTAACGATAGGAATTTTATTGCGTTTACAATGCGCTATCATCGCCGCTTTGGCGCGAATACTATCTGTAGCGTCTACCACCATGTGCATGTTCTTCGTGATCAGCTCTGGCGTATTGTCTGGGGTAACAAAATCTTCGATGATATTTACACAGCACGATGGGTTTATTTGCTTAATTCGCGCTGCCATAACCTCCACTTTGGGCTCGCCAACTGTATTGTCTAATGCGTGAATCTGGCGATTAGTATTGGTGACACATACGTCATCTAAATCCACAAGTGTAATTGTGCCAATGCCCGAGCGGGCCAGTGCTTCTGCAGTCCAGCTGCCCACACCGCCAATGCCGACAACGGCAACGTGACTGTTAGCGAGAACATTTGTGTTTTCTGCACCATATAGACGAACAATGCCGCCAAGGCGAGGATCTTCAGACATGTTATTTCCAATAATAAAGATTAGTCGTGAAAGTGTTTTTAGCGCAAACCAAACGTGTTAATTACAATTAAAGACAATATGATTGGCCCCACCCACTTTTAAAGCCGAGCAAAATAAGCAAAACGACGTAAATTTGCAAGTTGCGTAGAATATTAACCAACGCTAAAAACTAAAAAGTTGCGCCATATAATATTGCAATACGCTTGGTTTTTACCTTTCTATTTGAGCTTTTTTCGAATAATAAATCCGTATTAAGTCAACATACGTTCTACTTAATACATGTAAAAATATACGCTGTTAAAAACTGAAATCACAGAAAGGTATTGCAATGGGACTTTTAGTAGACGGTAAATGGCAAGACAAATGGTACGACACGGATAAAAGCGGCGGTAAATTTGAGCGTCAGGCGAGTAAATTTCGCGACCGTATTAGCGAAGACCATGACAAATTCCAACCTGAGAGTGGTCGTTATCATCTTTATGTATCTTTGGCGTGTCCGTGGGCACATAGAACGCTTATATTTCGCAAGCTAAAAGGGCTGGAATCCCATATAGACGTGTCTGTCGTACATCCTGAAATGTTGGATAAGGGCTGGGAGTTTGGCAACTACCCAGGCTCGACAAAAGACAAGCTGTTTGATTTCGACTTTGCTCACCAACTCTATACCCATGTTGATTCTACTATCACTACGCGAGTTACGGTTCCAATTCTTTGGGATACTAAGCACAACACCATTGTTAACAATGAGTCGGCAGATATCATCCGAATTTTAAACAGTGATTTTAATTCTCTGACGGGGAACACAGATGACTATTATCCAGAATCTCTCCGTACTGAAATTGATACCGTTAACGAGTTGGTTTACCACAATATCAACAACGGAGTGTATAAAACTGGCTTTGCGACCACGCAAGAGGCATACGAAGAAGCATTTAACGCGGTTTTCAATGCACTTGATGTGGTTGAAACTCGCTTAGCTGATTCACGTTACCTCGTAGGAGAGGCGATTACGGAAGCGGACTGGCGGCTGTTTACTACCCTGATTCGTTTCGATCCTGTCTATCACGGTCACTTTAAATGTAATAAAAAGCAGATAGCCGACTATCCCAATTTGTACGGTTATATGAAAGAGCTTTACCAAATACCCGGCATAGCTGAAACCGTAAACTTTGACCATATCAAACGTCACTATTATTACAGCCATACAATGATCAACCCAACTCAGGTTATTCCTGTAGGACCTTCGCAGGATTTGATGTCTGCCCACGGCAGAGAGAACGTTGGCAAATAAATAAGGGTGTATACGATATGAAATCAGATATTGAATCTCAAAGTGCTTCTGATATGCAACAAACTGATAATGTCCAACGGTCAATTGCGAAGAGGGTAAAGGGTGTGGCAACCAGCGATGGTGCCGGAGTTTCACTAACCCGTATCATCGGTCAGCCTATACTACCCAGGCTCGACCCTTTTCTGATGTTAGATTTTTTTGGCTCTGATAAACCCGCTGAATACTTATCAGGGTTTCCCGCACACCCCCATAGAGGATTTCAGACTGTAACCTACATGCTGGCTGGCAAAATGCGTCACAAAGATTCGGTAGGTAACGAGGGGGTTATAGAGGCTGGCGGTATTCAATGGATGAATGCCGGCAAAGGAATAATTCATGAAGAAATGCCCGAGCAGGAAGAGGGGCTTCTGAAAGGTTTTCAGCTTTGGGTAAACCTGCCGTCGCATGAGAAAATGTCACCGCCAAATTATCAGGATATACCGCCATCAGATGTACCTGAGGTAGAAAAGCCAGGAGTAAAAGTAAAAGTACTTGCAGGTGAGTTCGAAGGTGTTAAAGGCCCCGTAAAAACCACTGCTGTTGCTCCTTCGTTTTATGATGTAGCGCTTGCGCCTGAAACTTCTAAATCGGCAACGGTATCTATAGACATAGAAAGTAACCACGAAGGCTTTATTTATGTTTATGAGGGTATCTTAACCGTGAATTGCGAGGCACCAAATACTAATAATGAACTTGGTAAAGGCGAGCTCGGAGTATTATCGCCAGCCCCTCTTGGTGACTCCACGTTAACATTAGAGGCCAAGAGAGGATGCAAATGTATTGTTGTTTTGGGAGAGCCTATTAAGGAGCCTGTAGTTCAGTATGGACCGTTTGTTATGAACACACAGCAGGAGATAATGGACGCCTTCGAAGCGTATAAAAACGGCTCGCTGACTAAATAAGCTGAATCCTGTTTAAATAAGCTTTTGGGGTAACAAAATTAAAGAACAGGGCGGCTAGCTTTCAAGTTAAAGCATGGTCGCCTATAAGAAAAATACCGCTTCTGCATTGTGCAGGAGCGGTACTCGTCATTAGGTTGCTATTTTTGTTATTAGTTGCCACTGACTAGGAAAGTATAAGTATCATCCAAGCATGGCTTATTACCGCTACGGTCGTTAAACCCATTCGTAGTCCTATATAACTTACAATTTGGTCTTTTGGCAAACTTAGGGTGAATTTGTCGTATAGCAACACGGCTACATAGCTTATTGACAGTACGCCAAGCACTTTTACATCACTTGCAAACACTAGGCATAGCCATCCAACAATAGTGGGCAGCATGGCTATGTACATTTGTTTATCATATCGCTGATTGCTAATCGCATCCCACCAGTGAACACCACCAAAAAAAGAGAGCAACACAGCGGAATACTGAACAAAATATGTTGCGCTTTCTGATATTGAAAGAAGGTTAAGTTGATAGGCTAGCGGCATAGCAATAAACGGTATTAAACCTGCTATACCTAAGCCAAGGGCAGAATAGGGCATGGATACTCCTCTCAAAAGATACGCCGTAAACAAAAATAGCGCCAAACATGGCGCTATTTTTACAATCTAAAAAGACAGTTAGTTCAAACTACTTAATAGGTGTGTATTTTCTTTGGCTGTGACCAGTGTAAAGCTGACGAGGACGACCAATCTTTTGCTTGGGGTCGCTCATCATTTCATGCCAATGTGAAATCCAACCTACTGTGCGAGAAAGTGCAAAGATACACGTAAACATGTTAGTTGGAATACCAATAGCTTTAAGCACGATACCAGAGTAGAAATCTACGTTAGGGAACAATTTCTTTTCTGCGAAGTACGGGTCGCTCAACGCTATTTTTTCTAATTCCATTGCTACTTCTAACAAAGGATCTTTAACGTTCAACTCACTAAGAACTTCATGACAGCTCTCACGCATAACGGTAGCTCGAGGATCGTGATTTTTATAAACACGATGACCAAAGCCCATTAAACGGAACGGGTCAGACTTGTCTTTCGCTCGTGCGATAAACTCAGGAATGCGATCAACAGTACCAATTTCTTCTAGCATGTTAAGGCATGCTTCATTAGCACCACCGTGCGCAGGTCCCCAGAGTGATGCAACACCAGCTGCGATGCATGCATAAGGGTTAGCACCAGAAGAACCGGCTAAGCGAACTGTAGACGTAGAAGCATTTTGCTCGTGGTCAGCATGAAGCGTAAAGATACGGTCCATTGCACGTTCAACAGCAGGACTGATTTGGTACTCTTCAGCTGGTACAGAGAACATCATGTTTAAGAAGTTAGCTGCATAGCTTAAATCGTTACGAGGGTAAACGAATGGTTGACCAACGTTGTACTTGTAACACATTGCAACAAGTGTTGGCATTTTCGCAATTAAACGATGTGCACTGCGTACACGTTGTTCTTCGTTAGAAACGTCAAGGTCGCTATGGTAGAACGATGACATTGCACCAACGGTACCGCATAACATTGCCATAGGGTGGGCATCGTTACGGAAACCGTGGAAGAACATGTTAATTTGCTCGTGAACCATTGTATGACGAGTAATTGTTTCTTTAAATTCTTGGTATTGCTCTTTAGACGGTGCATCGCCATGTAGAAGCATATAGCACACTTCTAGATAGTCAGCATCACGTGCAAGTTCTTCAATGGGAAAACCACGGTGTAATAAAACACCTGCGGCACCGTCGATGTACGTAATGCTTGACTCGCAAGATCCTGTCGCCATAAAACCAGGGTCGTAAGTAAAATAACCGTGTTGTCCAACTGAACGGACATCGATTACGTCTTGTCCTTCTGTGCCAGACAAAATAGGAAGCTCTATTTCCTTGTCGCCGGCTTTAAGAATGGCTTTTTGATCTGCCATATAATGCTCTCCTCAGAATGGTTCTGTTTGCAGCAAAACGGACGAAAATGTCCGCTTTATTGGGAAAAGTGGGCGTATTTGTACTTTATAATGCACCAACAAGTCAATTTTATTGCATATATGTACAATAAATATTCTTTATCACTCATATTTCTGTTAGCAATTTTCTCACTCGAATTTTACCAAATGAATACAACCCTTTCTAATAGCATCAACATTTTTAATGACTTTTATTGAAAGGTAAATTGTTAAAACAGATTTTTTGTGTCGCTACTGGTTTAACAAATAAGCGCTTGATGTTGAATAATTAATCTACCACATTAAAAGAGCTTAATTTGCTGTTAGTTCACATAGTCATATAAGTGGGGTACTGATACCCTTAACACGCTACTACTACGCAGATACTAGCGGGTTAGGAGCAATTGTGATCTCTTTTTATTTAAAATAATTACCAATTGTGTGTAATTTCAGACTAAAGTCTTACTACGTCACAAAAAATTGTAATTATATACTACGCTGGATATACTCAGCGGTGCTTGAAATACAGAATAATTATTCTGTTACAAGCATTAAAGAATAGTTCACAAATTGTTAACAACTCAATGGATGAGGCAATTAACAGGTTAAAAGCGAATTCACTTGTACAGGACATAATAAATACAAGTAATTCTTATCCCTACGGATTAAACAGGCATACATTGTGAAAAAGCAAAGACCAGTAAATTTAGAACTCAATACTATTAAATTTCCGCCCTCTGCTATTTCGTCAATTCTCCATCGTGTAACCGGTGTTGCCATGTTCTTCGCGCTACTTTTCGTTATTTGGGCATGGGCAGTTTCTGTTCAATCGCCTGAAGGCTTTGCGAATGTTCAGGCAATCATGGACGGATTCTTTGGGAAATTTGTCGCAATTGGCACAGCTTCAGCGCTGACGTATCACATTCTAGGCGGCCTAAGACATGTCGTAATGGACTTGGGTCACTGGGAAGAATTAGAGTCGGGCAACACAAGTGCGAAAGCAACAATCGCATTGTGGATTGTACTGACCGTAGTATTGGGAGTTGCATTATGGTAACCAACCAAGCAAGTATGAAGCGCGATGGTGTACAAGATTATGTATCACTTCGTGCGACAGCAGCAATTATTTTCGCGTACTCGATTTTCATGGCGTGGTACTTTATAACCAGCGGTAGCTTAAGTTACGTCGAATGGCGTGGGTTATTTTCTGGTTTAGCTATGAAAGTTTTCACATTGGCAGCACTAATCGCAGTGATGATCCACGTACGTATCGGCCTTTGGCAGGTACTATCAGACTATGTTAAGTCATCAAGTCTGCGCGCGGGATTACAATATATACTAAATATCATCGCTTTTGGCTACGTAGCTGTCGGCCTATTTGTATTGTGGGGAGTGTAAGATGAGTTTACCCGTACACGAGTTTGATGCAGTAGTAATTGGTGCTGGTGGCGCAGGTATGCGTGCCGCGCTACAGATTTCACAGTCTGGTAAGTCATGTGCACTGTTATCAAAAGTTTTTCCAACCCGTTCTCATACTGTGTCTGCACAGGGTGGTATTACCGTTGCGCTAGGTAATTCACACGAAGACAACTGGGAATGGCACATGTATGACACTGTCAAAGGGTCAGATTACATCGGCGACCAAGATGCAATCGAGTATATGTGTAAGGAAGGTCCTGAAGCCATTATTGAAATGGAAAACATGGGTCTGCCGTTCTCACGTTTTGAAAACGGAAAAGTATACCAGCGTCCTTTTGGTGGACAATCAAAAAACTTTGGTGGCGAACAGGCAGCACGTACAGCTGCTGCGGCTGACCGTACTGGTCATGCGCTTCTTCACCTTCTTTACCAACAGAACGTAAAAAACAAAACAAAAGTATTCTCTGAGTGGTACGCACTAGATTTAGTGAAAAACCAAGACGGCGACGTAGTAGGTTGTACAGCAATCGACATCGAATCTGGTGAGGTAGTTTACTTCAAGTCACGTGCCGTAGTTCTTGCAACTGGTGGTGCAGGTCGTATTTATGCGTCAACTACCAACGCGCACATCAATACCGGTGACGGTGTAGGTATGGCACTTCGCGCTGGTGTTGCAGTTCAAGACATGGAAATGTGGCAGTTCCACCCAACAGGTATCGCTGGTGCAGGAACATTGGTTACCGAAGGTTGTCGTGGTGAGGGTGGTTATCTACTCAACAAAGACGGCGAGCGATTCATGGAACGCTACGCACCAAATGCGAAGGACTTAGCGGGCCGTGACGTTGTTGCTCGTTCAATGATGACCGAAATTCGTGAAGGTCGTGGTTGTGAAGGCCCTTGGGGCACGCACATCAAACTTAAGCTAGATCACCTCGGTAAAGACGTACTTGAATCACGTCTGCCTGGTATTCTAGAGCTTTCTCGTACCTTTGCTCACGTTGACCCTGTAAAAGAGCCAATTCCAGTAATACCAACGTGTCACTACATGATGGGCGGTATTCCTACTAACGTAGACGGTCAGTGCTTAGCAGTAGACGAGAACGGCAACGATAAAGTTGTGAACGGTTTATTTGCTTGTGGTGAGATTGCTTGTGTATCTGTACACGGTGCAAACCGCCTAGGTGGTAACTCACTACTTGATTTGGTTGTGTTTGGTCGCGCAACGGGTATGCACCTTGGCAAGACTCTATCTGATATGGCGCCAAGTCGTGATGCGTCGGAGTCTGACCTTGAAGCAGCGATGGCACGATTCAATCGTTGGGAGAGGTCAGAAGCTGGTAAGGGCGAAGACCCGGTTCAAATCAAAAAAGACATGCAAGAATGCATGCAGCTTAACTTCTCAGTATTCCGTGAGGGGGAAGCAATGGCTGACGGCCTGAAAGAGCTTAGCGAAATTCGCGAACGCCTACAGAACGCACGCCTTGATGACAAGAGCTCAGACTTCAATACTCAACGTATCGAATGTTTAGAACTTGATAACCTAATGGAAACAGCGTACAGCACAGCAGTAGCAGCGAATTTCAGAACGGAAAGCCGTGGCGCGCACAGCCGCTTCGATTTCCCAGATCGTGATGATGACAACTGGCTATGCCACAGCATTTACGATCCGAACACTGAAAAAATGCTCAAACGTGATGTCAATATGGCGCCGAAAATTAGAGAGGCATTCCCTCCTAAAGCGCGTACGTATTAAGAGAGGTAACGATTATGAAATTAGAATTTTCGATATACCGTTATAACCCTGATGTTGATGCAAAGCCACGCATGCAAGACTATTCTCTAGAAGTAGAGGAAGGTCAGGACATGATGGTTCTAGATGCATTAATAGCACTGAAAGAAAAAGATCCATCGTTGTCTTTCCGCCGTTCATGTCGTGAAGGTGTATGTGGGTCTGATGGTGTTAATATGAATGGTAAGAATGGTCTTGCTTGTATTACACCGCTTTCAGCTTTAGGCAAAGGTAAAATTGTAGTTCGTCCACTTCCAGGTCTACCGGTAGTTCGAGACCTAGTTGTTGATATGACACAATTCTATACACAGTACGAAAAGATCAAGCCGTTCTTAATCAACGATGGCAAACAGCCGCCAGCGCGCGAGCATTTGCAGTCGCCTGAAGAACGTGCGAAGTTAGATGGTCTTTATGAGTGTATCCTGTGTGCATGTTGTTCAACATCGTGTCCGTCTTTCTGGTGGAATCCAGATAAGTTCATCGGACCAGCTGGTTTGCTTCACGCTTATCGCTTCTTAATTGATAGCCGAGATACTGCGACAGATGAGCGTTTGAATGAACTTGACGACGCGTTCAGCGTGTTCCGTTGTCACGGTATAATGAACTGTGTAAGCGTGTGCCCTAAAGGGCTAAACCCAACGAAAGCAATTGGTCAAATCAAGTCCATGCTTCTGTCTCGGGCTGTTTAGTTCGAATCTTACTAACCAAGTTAGTCACAGATTTTGATGCTCTAAATAGCCATCCCCTAAGGATGGCTATTTTTTTATGTAATCATAGTGATAACACTTGGTTCTGTTGAGAATAGCCTTATAATAGTACTTGATTGTTAACTAGATTTTATAAAACGTAGCAAGGCAAATTAAATGCAAGAAAGCGTGATGAAAGCGTGGTGGGATTCCTCGCACATGGCAGGTGCCAACGCTGCCTATGTTGAAGAGTTGTATGAAGCCTATTTGGATGACCCGCAAAGTGTCTCCGATACATGGCGACAAATCTTCGATAACCTCCCCAATCTTGATGGCGTAGCGTTAGAAACTAATCATACAGCAATTAAAAATCAATTTAGGCAACTTGCTGCGTTAGGACCGACTGCGAGAATGTCCAGTTCATCGGCTCCTGCGTCTAGTGGCTCGGACGATAAGCAAGTTAAAGTTCTTCAGCTTATCAACGCATTCCGTTTCCGTGGTCACCAACACGCTAATTTAGACCCACTCGGTCTTTGGAAGCAGCCAAGAGTTCGCGACCTAGAATTATCTCACCACAATCTCTCCGAAGACGATTTTGACTCGGTTTACAACGTCGGTTCTTATGCTATCGGCAAAGAGTCGCTTCAGTTAGGTGAGTTGTTTAAATCGTTGAACAGGACGTATTGTGGTTCTATCGGTGCCGAATATATGCACATCACCGATACTGACCAAAAGCGTTGGCTACAGCAAAAATTCGAATCTGTGCAAGCGAAGCCAGAAATCTCTCGCGATGAAAAGCTTAGTATCCTTAAAGGGCTTACTGCTGCAGATGGCATGGAAAAGTACCTTGGGTCAAAGTTCCCAGGTGCCAAGCGTTTCTCCCTTGAGGGTGGTGATGCTCTAGTTCCAATGCTTAAAGGACTGATCACAAAAGCTGGTACAGCGGGCACAAAAGAAGTGGTTATCGGAATGGCCCACCGCGGTCGTCTCAACGTGCTTGTAAACGTATTAGGTAAAAACCCGTCAGTATTATTTGACGAGTTTTCCGGTAAACATGACGACTCACTAGGTGCTGGTGATGTAAAATATCACGCAGGTTTCTCTTCAGATTTCGCTACACCAGGCGGAAATATTCACCTTGCACTAGCGTTTAACCCTTCGCATTTGGAAATTGTGAACCCAGTTGTTATCGGCTCGGTTCGCGCCCGTTTATCTCGCCGAGATAACGACACGAACTCAGTGTTACCAATTACAATACACGGCGATTCTGCTATTGCGGGTCAGGGCGTTGTTCAAGAAACGTTCAACATGTCACAAACCCGCGGTTTTGCCGTTGGCGGGACAGTGCGCATTGTGGTTAATAACCAAGTTGGTTTTACGACATCGAAGACGGAAGACACTCGTTCAACGCAATATTGTACTGATATTGCAAAAATGGTTCAGGCTCCTATCTTCCACGTTAACTCTGACGACCCGGAAGCTGTTGCATTTGTCACCCAGCTTGCCTTGGAATATCGCCAGAAGTTTAAGCGTGATGTGGTTATTGACCTAGTTTGTTACCGTCGCCATGGCCACAACGAAGCTGACGAGCCAAACGCAACGCAGCCGTTAATGTATCAAAAAATTAAAAAGCATCCTGTTCCACGTGCTATTTATGCAGACCAGCTCATTGCTGAAGGCGTGATTGAGCAGCGTGATGCAGACCGCTATTTACAAGAGTATCGCGAAGCACTCGATCACGGCGCTTGTGTGGTAGAAGAATGGCGTCCTATGACAGAGCACAGCGTAGACTGGTCTCCGTATCTTGGTCACGATTGGGATACACCGTACGACGGTAGCGTAAGTGTAGAGAAGCTTAAAGAACTGGGTGAGTCTATTACGTCTTTCCCTGAAGAGCACAAGCTTCAGTCTCGTGTAAATAAACTTTACCAAGATAGAAAAGCAATGGTTGCTGGCGAAAAACCACTCGACTGGGGTATGGCAGAAAACTTAGCCTACGCAACACTCGTCGATGCTGGTGAAGATATCCGTATTACCGGTCAAGACAGTGGTCGCGGTACCTTCTTCCATCGCCACGCTGTACTTCATAATCAGACAGACGGCTCTACCTACCTTCCTCTGCAGCACATCAGAGAGGGTCAAGGTCAAATCGAAATTTACGACTCAGTTCTTTCTGAAGAAGCTGTTATGGCGTTTGAATATGGTTATGCCACTGCCGAACCAACATGTTTAACGATTTGGGAAGCGCAGTTTGGTGATTTTGCCAATGGCGCACAGGTTGTCTTCGACCAGTTCTTAAGTTCTGGTGAGGCAAAATGGGGTCGCCTTTGCGGTTTAACCGTTCTACTTCCACATGGCTATGAAGGTCAAGGCCCAGAGCACAGCTCTGCGCGTCTAGAACGTTTCTTGCAGATGTGTGCAGACCATAACTGGCAAGTATGTGTGCCATCTACACCAGCGCAAGTATTCAACATGCTTCGCCGCCAGGTAGTTCGCCCAATGCGCAAGCCACTAATTGTTATGTCGCCTAAGTCACTATTGCGTCACCCACTCGCTGTATCTTCACTAGAAGAATTAAGCGAAGGGAAGTTTCATAATGTTATTGGTGAAATAGATGACATTGATCCAAAAGACGTGAAGCGCGTGGTTATGTGCTCTGGTAAGGTTTACTACGACCTGTTAGATCAACGTCGTAAGAATGAACAAAATGATGTAGCAATTGTGCGTTTAGAGCAGCTTTACCCGTTCCCGCAAGAAGAATGTGCTAAAGTTGTTGCACAGTACAGCCATGTAAAAGATTGGGTTTGGTGCCAAGAAGAGCCGCAAAATCAGGGCGCTTGGTATTGTAGCCAGCATCACTTCTGGCAAGCAATTCCAGAAGGTGCAAAATTAACATATGCGGGTCGTGAAGCATCCTCGTCGCCTGCAGTAGGTTATGTATCCGTTCACAATCAGCAGCAGAAAGCACTGATTGAAGACGCACTCACTATTAAATAAGGAACAGAAATGACAATTGAGATAAAAGTTCCGGTTCTACCTGAGTCAGTTGCCGATGCCTCCATTGCAACCTGGCACGTTAAAGCCGGTGACGCAGTTAAACGAGACCAAAACCTGGTTGATATTGAAACTGATAAAGTAGTTCTAGAAGTTGTAGCTCCAGCGGACGGTACAATCGGTGAGATCTTGAACGAAGAGGGTGCGACGGTTTTAGGTGAGCAAGTTATTGCTAAGTTAGAAGAGGGCGGTGCAGCTGCGCCGGCTAAATCTGACGATTCTGATTCGAAAAAAGAATCAAAGCCAGCCGAAGCTGCTAAGTCTGACGACGCGCCAGCGGGCAAGTCGTCTGATGTTAAGGTACCTGTATTACCAGAGTCTGTTGCTGACGCTACTATTGCAACTTGGCACGTGGCTGTTGGCGAAGCAGTATCAAGGGATCAGAACCTAGTCGATATCGAAACGGACAAAGTGGTTCTTGAAGTTGTTGCGCCAGCAGACGGTTCACTGTCTGAGATTATCGCTGAAGAAGGCGCTACGGTAACAGCAGAAGAAGTCATCGCTAAATTCGTGGAAGGCGCCTCTGGCGGTACATCTGCATCAACTTCAGCAAGCGAAAGTGAAGAAGCGGATGATAGCGGCAGCGATGCGTTAAGCCCATCGGTTCGTCGTTTACTCGCAGAGAAGGGTGTTGAAGCGTCCAGCGTTAAAGGCACGGGTAAAAATGGTCGCATTTCGAAAGAAGATGTTGAGAAGCACCTGAAGGGTGGGGCTAAAGCATCAGCGCCTTCTGCGTCTTCTGCATCTGCACAGCCTGACACAGCGGAACTTCCAACTGGTAATCGCACTGAAAAACGCGTACCAATGACTCGTCTTCGCAAGACTATTGCCAACCGCCTACTTGACGCTAAGAACTCAACGGCAATGTTGACTACGTTTAACGAAGTTAACATGAAGCCAATCATGGATTTGCGTAAGCAATACCAAGAAAGTTTTGAAAAACGCCATGGCATTCGTTTAGGTTTCATGTCTTTCTACGTGAAAGCCGTAACCGAAGCCCTTAAGCGTTTCCCAGAAGTAAATGCATCGATTGATGGCGATGATATCGTTTATCACAACTACTTCGATATTTCGATTGCAGTATCAACACCTCGTGGTTTGGTGACACCTATCTTGAAGGACACAGACACACTTGGAATGGCTGGAATTGAGAAAGGAATCAAAGATCTAGCAATTAAAGGCCGTGACGGCAAGCTAGCCATGTCTGACCTTCAAGGTGGTAATTTCACCATCACGAATGGCGGTGTTTTTGGTTCACTTATGTCTACACCAATCATTAATCCTCCGCAAAGCGCTATCTTGGGTATGCATAAAATCCAAGATCGTCCAATGGCGGTTAATGGAAAAGTAGAAATTTTACCAATGATGTACCTAGCGCTTTCTTACGATCACAGAATTGTTGATGGTAAAGAGTCGGTTGGCTTCTTGGTAACCGTGAAAGAGATGCTCGAAGATCCTACACGTCTATTATTAGACGTATAAGACTTCAGTCTCACGTAATTGTGGTTAGGGGCAAGTGTGGTTTATGCTATATTTGCTTCTAACGCAACGCTGATATTTTTTAATATTAGCCAAACTAATCAAGTCGCTTTGGCGACTTTTGTCTTACTAAAAATCGGATAGAAACACCATGAATTTGCATGAATACCAAGGTAAGCAGCTATTCAAAGAATACGGCTTGCCTGTTTCTGAAGGATACGCAGCAGACACTCCTCAAAGTGCTGTAGAAGCCGCCGACCGCATTGGCGGAGAAGAGTGGGTAGTAAAATGTCAGGTACACGCGGGCGGCCGCGGTAAAGCTGGCGGTGTGAAGCTAGTCAAAACAAAAGACGAGATTCGCGCCTTTGCTGAAAACTGGCTTGGCAAAAATTTGGTGACTTTCCAGACTGACGAAAACGGTCAGCCTGTCAGCAAAATCCTAGTTGAATCTTGCACAGATATCGCAAACGAACTTTACCTTGGTGCAGTAGTTGACCGTACAACCCGTCGCGTTGTATTCATGGCTTCTACTGAAGGTGGCGTTGAGATTGAAACTGTTGCAGAAGAAACACCTGAAAAGATCCTTAAAGCTGAAATTGACCCTATTGTAGGTCCTCAGCCTTACCAAGCGCGCGAAATGGCGTTTAAACTTGGTCTTAGCGGTGTGCAAATCAAACAGTTTACTAAGATCTTCCTAGGTCTTGCTAAAATGTTTGAAGACTTAGATATCGCGCTCATTGAAATCAACCCGCTTGTTATCAAAGACGACGGTGACCTTCACTGCCTAGACGCAAAACTTGCGATCGACGGTAACGCGCTTTATCGCCAGCCTAAAGTAAAAGGCATGCAGGATCCTTCACAGGAAGATTCACGCGAAGCACATGCTGCTCAGTGGGAACTTAACTATGTTGCACTAGACGGTAATGTAGGTTGTATGG
This sequence comes from Alteromonas sp. MB-3u-76, assembly GCF_002831605.1. NCBI lineage: Bacteria > Pseudomonadati > Pseudomonadota > Gammaproteobacteria > Alteromonadales > Alteromonadaceae > Alteromonas > Alteromonas sp. MB-3u-76. The sequence continues at coordinate 1,797,781 of NZ_CP025115.1, forward strand.
TTAACGGTGCTGGCCTTGCAATGGGTACTATGGACATCGTAAACCTACATGGCGGCAAGCCAGCTAACTTCCTAGATGTTGGTGGCGGCGCGACGAAAGAGCGTGTAGCTGAAGCATTCAAAATCATCCTTTCTGATGACAATGTTAAAGCGGTATTGGTAAACATCTTCGGTGGTATCGTACGCTGTGACATGATTGCTGAAGGTATTATCGGTGCGGTTAAAGAAGTTGGCGTAGAAGTACCAGTAGTTGTACGTCTTGAAGGTACCAATGCAGAGCTTGGCCGTGAAGTTCTAGCGAACTCTGGTCTTGATATCATTGCTGCTGAATCGCTAACTGATGCAGCACAGAAAGTTGTTGCTGCAGCGGAGGGCAAATAATGTCTGTATTAATTAACAAAGATACTAAAGTAATTTGTCAGGGTTTCACTGGCGGTCAGGGTACATTCCACTCTGAGCAAGCAATTGCTTACGGTACGCAAATGGTTGGTGGTGTAACACCAGGCAAAGGCGGTACTGAGCATTTAGGTCTTCCAGTATTCAATACTGTACGTGAAGCAGTAGAAGCAACTGGTGCAACTGCAACAGTTATCTACGTACCAGCGCCTTTCTGTAAAGATTCAATTGTTGAAGCTGCAGATGCAGGTATCGAGCTAATTGTATGTATCACTGAAGGTATCCCAACGCTAGACATGCTTTACGTTAAAGAATACGTTGAAGCAAAAGGCGTTCGCATGATTGGTCCTAACTGCCCAGGTGTTATCACTCCTGGAGAGTGTAAAATTGGTATCATGCCTGGTCATATTCACAAGCCTGGTAAAGTAGGTATTGTTTCTCGCTCTGGTACATTAACGTACGAAGCGGTTAAGCAAACTACTGATGAAGGTTTCGGCCAGTCTACCTGTGTTGGTATTGGTGGTGATCCTATTCCTGGTTCTAACTTCATCGACATTCTTGCAATGTTCCAAGATGACCCACAAACAGAAGCTATCGTTATGATCGGTGAGATCGGCGGTACTGCGGAAGAAGAAGCGGCTGCGTTCATCAAAGAGAACGTAACTAAGCCAGTTGTTTCTTACATTGCGGGTGTTACAGCCCCTCCAGGCAAGCGTATGGGTCACGCTGGTGCAATCATCGCAGGCGGTAAAGGTACTGCTGATGAGAAATTCAAAGCACTAGAAGACGCAGGCGTAAAAACTGTACGTTCACTTGCCGAAATCGGTAAAGCACTTCGTGAAACTACAGGTTGGTAAGCTAACGCTTATTCATACGTTTGAAAGCCCGCGTTACGCGGGCTTTTTTTTGCTTGTTTAAAGGCTCCTGTCAAAAAGAAAGTCGTTTTGTTTATGATTTTATTAACAAATCGACTATTCCTCATGAAACAAAATTACAACAAATCCCTCTTTAGGCCGCTAAAATCATTGATTTTGGTGTTAAATTACAAGTTTGTTGTCTGTGAGCTATGTTAACGCTTTGTTTAAAAAGTTAATTGAATACGTATGCAGACAATTGTGCAATAAGTCACACCTCTATAGCATTACGCTCAAGTAATCTATTGTCATTTCTTTGTCACAATAACAAACAAATAGGCAAAATTTGTAACCTTACGGGACACACGTTTTATGAAACACTTTAAACCTAACCTAATAAAGACAGCGCTTATTGCTGGCGGCGTTGCTTTTGGAAGTAACCCTGCACTAGCACAGCAGTCAGATACTGACACGGTTGATGAGGCCGCCGTTGAAGTCATTGAAGTAAGTGGCATTCGCGGAAGTTTACAACGTGCTCAAGCAATAAAAATGGATAACACATCTATTGTTGAAGCACTTTCAGCGGAAGATATTGGTAAGTTGCCAGATACCTCTATTGCTGAATCACTTGCTCGTCTTCCAGGTTTAGCCGGTGAGCGAAGAAACGGCAGAACCAGCGGTCTTTCTGTTCGTGGTTTTAACGAAAACTACGTAGGCACAACGCTTAACGGTCGCGAACTATTAGGTATGGGTGATAACCGTGGGGTTGAGTTCGACTTATACCCAACTGAAATTGTTTCTAATATCCTCGTTTATAAAACACCTGAAGCCGGTTTAATGACCCAAGGCATAGGTGGTACTATTGATATAAGAACGGTAAGTCCTCTTACTGCAAAAGAAACATTTGCCATTAACGGCAGCTACGAAATGAATGGCGAAGATTCTGGAAATCCAGATTTCGATAACAATGGCCACAGAATTTCATTCAACTACGTAGACAAATTTGCAGACGACAAGCTAGGTGTTGCATTAGTTGTTGCAGATATGGAGTCTCCGCGTCAGGAAAAATATTTCCGCGGTTGGGGCTATGCGAATGCAAACCCTGATAAAGCGGCAGAAGGTGTAGATGTTCCAGATGGCACTGTTGTTCTTGGTGGCCACGACTCTTACACTCGTTCCGCCATGCTTGAGCGTACCTCGGTTGCCAGTGTTATTGAGTACGCGCCCACGGACGACTTAAAAATCCAATTCGACGCTCTATATATCGACTTTGAAGAAAACGATGTAAGACGTGGTGTTGAAGAAGGTGGCGCAGAGTGGGGCACGAGCGAATATACCATTACCGGCGTAGAAGATGGCTTGGTTACATCAGGATATTTTGATGGTTTCTTTTCAGTTATCCGCAACGATTCAAGACAGCAACAGGCCGAGCTAACCACTTTTGGTTTAAATGTTGAATACATTCTTAACGACAACTGGACGGCAACACTTGATGTGTCAACTGGTGAAGTGGATAAGACTATAACCGATATTGAGAGTTATTCTGGTGTAGGCCGTGCGGGTGTTGCAGGTCGGGCTATGACACCTCGTTCATGGACTATGACATCAACAGGTGCGGTATATAGTGATCATCCAACTCTGGACAGTGTTGATCTAACCGACCCATCTATGATCCAACTTGCAGGTCCACAGGCTTGGGGTGGTTCATTAGCGCCAGTAGAACAGTTCCAGGGTGTAGAGGGTTTTGGTCCTGATACAGCTCAAGATGGCTTCGTTAATGAGCCAGTGTTTGACGAAACGCTAGACGCAGTAAGACTTGATATTGAAGGTTTTGTTGATTGGGGCATGTTCTCGAAGTTTAGCGCAGGTGTTAACTATCAAGAGCGCGAAAAATCAAAAGACAACAATGGTGCATTCTTAACGTCTCCACTGTGGCCTAGCTCTGAGTCAATTCCAAACCCACTTGGTGTAGCAGATCTTAGTCACATTGGTATTGAAGGTGTAGTTGCGTATGACAGTCTTGCACTTTATCGCAGTGGCTACTATATCGAGACAGAAGCAGAGTTGTTTGAAAATGGTCGTATAGGCGATACATACACAATCTCTGAAGACCTTCTAACTATGTTTGCCAAGCTTACTATCGATACAGAACTTCGTGGTGTTTATATCACAGGTAATCTAGGGGTTCAGGTGGTAGACGTGGAACAGCGCGGTACTGGTTTTAATACCACAACTGGTCCTACTGGCTTTACCAGTGTAACGCCTGTGTCTGATGGATCTTCTTATCACGATATATTGCCTACGTTGAACTTGAGTTTTGAATTTGCAGATAACCAGTTCATTCGTACTGCAATGGGCAAAGTTTTGAGCCGTCCTCGTATGGATGATATGCGTCCAAATAATACGGTAAATTTCGTATTTAACGACCAGCAAATAATTTCTCAAGACGTGGGTAACGGCCCTTGGTCTGCAAGTTCTGGTAACGCGCGCTTAAGACCATTAGAAGCGAATCAATTTGATATTGCTTATGAGAATTACTTTGCTGATTCTGGTTATGTTGCAGTGAGCTTCTTCTATAAAGACCTTACAAACTGGCACGTTGGCGGGCAGACAATTGGTGACTTTAGTGACTCATACATTGAAGGTTTCCACCAAACGTCTGGACAAACCGACATCAACAACGATGGTGTGTTAGATGAAAACGACATTGTTCCACCAGCAATCTTTAACGGCGTTGTAAGCTTCCGTGAAGACGGACTGGAAGGGTTTGTACGTGGTTGGGAAGTTCAAGGGAGTATTCCGTTTGACTTGTTCCACGAATCTCTTGAAGGTTTTGGTATGTTTGCAAGCGCAACTTTCTTAGACGGTGAGTTAGATAACGGCGATGCGGTACCAGGTCTATCAGATGAAACTTATTCACTTACAGCGTTTTATGAGAGTAATGGCTTTGAGTTCCGCGTTTCTGGTACCAAGCGCGACGCGTTTAGCACCGAAACTCGAGCGGTTAGCCTATCGCTTGCTCAAATTCAGGATGCAGGCGTTGAACAATGGGACGCACAGATTGGCTACGACTTTAGTGAATCTGGCATAGAATCATTACATGGATTACGTGTAACGCTTCAAGGTCAGAACTTAACAGACGAGCCTACCGTTCGCACAAACCCTGGTGACTCTCGTCAAATTACCGAGTTTCAGCAGTTTGGTCGCAACTTCTTGTTAGGTGTTAACTACACGTTTTAATGCTGACTTTGCACATTAGTCACGTTGGATTATTTTAAAATACACCAACGCGGCTAGAGCAAAAAAACTGCAGAAAACGGTTAAATAAGAATGGGGCCCCAATTAGTCGCACTGGTTGGGGTCTTTTAGTTTAAACTTTATTTTTCTATGGCCAACTCTGTGTAACAGTGTCTATATAAAAGCAAAGCTAAATTTTGGTGATATCAAAGCAATGACAAATAATACGGTGACGAATGTTGTAGTAGTGGGTGGCGGCACCGCTGGTTGGATTTCAGCTGCGGTAATTAAGCGCCTTCTTGGAAGCCAGGTGAACGTAAACTTGGTTGAGTCGGAAGACATCGGGACTGTTGGTGTTGGAGAGGCCACTATTCCGCCCATCGCATTATTAAACAATATGTTAGGGTTGGATGAAAAAGAATTTTTACGAGAAACCAACGCCACCATGAAATTAGCCATTCGTTTTGAGAATTGGAAGACTCAGGGCGATAGCTATTATCACACTTTCGGTGCGCCGGGAAAAAGCTATGCATTTTGTCATTTCCACCATTACTTCAAGCGGGCACAACAACTTGGATTGAAAGATTCAATTTGGGAATATGACCTTAATTATCTGGCCTGCGAGGCCGGCAAATTTGCGCATATAAAAACCCCAGACCCTGTTATTGAAATGCCGTATGCTTATCACTTCGATGCCTCTTTGTATGCCCGCTTTTTGCGAAAAAAATGCGAGGCAATGGGAGTTGCGCGCACCGAAGGCGTTATCGAGCGGGTAGAGCAACACCCTGAAAACGGCTTTATTAAAGGGGTATGTCTAAAGAATGGGCAAATGATTAACGGCGATCTCTTTATTGACTGTTCCGGTTTTAAAGGATTATTAACCCAGCAAACACTCAATACGGGGTACGAGGACTGGTCGCACTGGTTGCCCTGCGACAGGGCTGTAGCTATGCCTTCTGAACGTTTTGAGAAAACGGTTCCATTTACTCGCTCTATAGCACACAGTGCGGGTTGGCAATGGCGCATTCCTCTTCAACATCGCAATGGCAATGGCTTGGTTTATAGCAGTAACTATTACAGTGACGACGAAGCTTTGGGTATTCTTTCTGCCAATCTTGAAACTAAACCTCTCGCCGATCCTAATTTCATCAGGTTCAAAACTGGTCGCAGACGTAAACAATGGAACAAGAATGTTATTGCCGTAGGATTGGCAAGTGGCTTTCTCGAACCACTTGAATCCACAAGTATCCACCTTATTCAATCTGCGATAGTACGGTTAATACACTTGTTTCCGCACCATGGCGTTAAACAAAAGCAAGTTGATGAATATAACGAGCAATCAAGAATTGAATATGAACAAATTCGAGATTTTATTATTTTGCACTATCACGTAAACGAGCGTACTGATAGTCAGTTTTGGCGAGATGTTCGAGAAATGGATGTGCCAGATAGTCTTACTCACAAAATTGAGTTATTTAGGGATTCTGGCAATTTGTTCCGAGAGCAAAATGATTTGTTTTTAGAAAGTTCATGGTTACAAGTGCTTATGGGGCAGGGTGTCTCGCCTAACGATTATCATCCCCTTGCCAATGGTATTTCAGAGCAGAAATTAATGGACTTGATGGAAAACATAAAACGCATAAAACGTGAGCCTGTCAGTAAAATTGCTAGCCATGATGAGTTTTTAAAACAATTTTGTGCGCAGCAGTAGAGGTACTGCTAGCGGATACCTCTTCAAGTTGTAGACAACAAACATAAAGAAAAGGACTTCTCGAACTGCTTTTGCAATTTGCACCTGGATATTTATGCATTCGTTTTGTCGAGTGCAAATTTCACGTATTCTAATAAATACCTCTTTGACTTTCCCTCTTTCAGCAGAAGATCGCATCTTTTTGTGGTTTTTATATGTCACTTCGCGATTTTCTTTTTATTTCTATCTCTAACCATTTGTGTTTTAAATTTGTTTTCAGTTTGTGTTTTTTATGTAAATGAATACGTATGCATAGCATTGCTCTCTTTTTGAACAAAACAGTAATATCTATTACTGGAATAAAAGAGACAAGATTAGGTGTGGCAGTCCTAACTTGTCGACAATAATCATAAATGGGACACCAATGAAAACATTCAAACCCAGTACAATAATGGCTGCTCTAATAAGTAGTGGAGTGGCATTTATGTCGCTTCCATCTTATGCACAGGACGTAGCTGAAAACACACAAGATAGAAAAACGGACAAAGTCGACATTCCCCCAGAAGAAGTTGAGCGCATTGAAGTGCGGGGTTTTAGTACCAGTCTAATTCAATCGCTAAATCAAAAACGCTTCTCAGACACTGTATCTGAACAGATATCAGCTGATGATCTTGGCGGCCTACCTGATGTTTCAATGGCCGATGCACTTACTCGTCTTCCTGGTATTTCGGCGGTTCGTACAGGTGGTCAAGCAGCGCAGATAAACATTCGCGGCCTTTCGGGCGATTTTGTATTTTCAACATTAAATGGCCGTGAGCAGGTTTCTACAAGCGGCAGCCGGGCCATTGAATTTGATCAGTACCCTTCGGAGTTAATCAGTGAAGCTGCGGTGTATAAATCACCTAAAGCCTCTCTTATCGAAGGTGGTATTGCGGGTACCGTTGAATTGAAAACTGCGTCCCCCCTTAAAATGCAGGAGCAACATAAATTCAGCGCCAATATGCGAGGAATGTATAACGATAGAGCATCAGAGATTTCCGACGCAGAAGAGTTCGGTCATCGTCTTAGCTTTTCCTATCAAGGCAAATTTTTAGATGACACCGTAGGTGTATCGCTGGGGTATGCGCGCTTATTTCAACCGAGTGTTTCAACCCAGTTTATAGGGCTTGCATACAACGGATTGGTGGATGTAGACGGCATTGAAGGTGACACTGATGGGCCTGACTCGTGTGTGGAATGTGAATACATATCCGAAGGGTTTGAAATGCAGCACAAAGGGGGGGAGGAAACTCGCGATGGTTATGTGGCTGCCTTTGAATGGGCACCAATCGACACCTTTACGCTAAAAGCCGATGCCTTTATTTCAAAGTTTGACTCTGAAGCGTTTGCACGAGGCTTCCGAGTGAAACTTGGCGGTATCAACGCAGGGATCACTAACCCTACCATTGTCAATAACAGCGTGATTGGCGGCACGTTTTCACGCACAGACAATAGCTTTACTCGCATAGAACTCGTCAACGACGACAATCAAGATTTCGATAGCGTTGCAAACTTTGGTGTGAATGCCAATTGGGAAATTAGTGCCGACCTAGCGGTTCAGTTCGACATCTCTCGTTCTACCGCTGAAAGCGACTTTAGAAACGGCTTATTGTGGTCTTTAGTGGGAGAAGACGCCAATGCAGCCAATCCGGTTTTCGATGAGAACGTGCAAATATCATATTTGCTGAATGGATTAGACTTACCTGACTTAGGTTTTAATCAAATGAATGCGTTCACAGACACCGACCGCGTGATGGTAAGCAAGTATGGTATTTACCCTTTTGAAAATAAAGACGAATTAGATGCCTACAGAATTGATTTTCAATATTTTATAGATTCACCCGTTATATCCGGCTTGGAATTTGGTTACCGCTATTCAGACCGAGAATATAACAACGATCGCTCTGTGTTTGAGTATGGAAACGACAGCGCCTTCTCGGTAAGCCAACCGCCGCTAAAACTAACCTCAGATATGGTGGAACAGGTAAACTGGAGCGGAGACTTTGGCTATTTCCCAAGTTATCTGTCGGTAGACTTGGACAGCGCACTTAACGCTTGGTTTCCAGATGGCAGGCCTGTACCTGTTCAAACTTGGGGGCCAGGTGCTGCAGGCGTAATAAATGGCCCCGGCACAGGTCCTGCAACCGCATGGACGTTACAAGAGAGCGGTGATGTTTTTGAAACCGTGAATTCAGCCTACTTAATGGCGACGATAAATACGGAAATTGGGCGTCTTCCAGTAACCGGTAATGTGGGTGTGCGTTACGTAAAAAGTAAACAACGCTCAACCACGCTTCAGCGTGCCACTCAACTTATTACCGACTTAGAAACCGGTGCAACTGAAGAAGTTAGCGACCCAACTGCGGGCGCGCAAAACATTACTGATGATGTAGGTCTTATTAATAACTTTTATCGCCCTGCGCTATTGAGCCATGAATACAGTGATGTGTTGCCGTCAATCAACTTAAACTTTCAGCTTAACGACGATATGCAGTTACGTGTTGCTGCTGCAAAGGTAATGGGGAGGGCACCAATTAATCGTTTTGCCGCCAATGCCTCAACAAACGTAGAGGTAGTTACTGCGTTTCAAGACCGAGATTCTGGGGAAATAACCCTATCTACCCCGACAGCTCGGGTAAATGGCAACGCACGTAATAGTCCGTATTTAGAGCCATTTTATGCCACTCAATACGATGTGTCATGGGAGTACTATTTTAGCGAAACCGAAGGTGCATTAGTTATAGCTGGCTTCTACAAGGATATTGAATCGTTTGTCGAAGACATAGAAATAGACCCATACGACTTTGAAGCTAATGGCATTGTTACGCCAGACTCTGTACAAGTGCCGGTGTATTTAACGCCAGAGTTTACAGGCCAGGAATCAGAATTAGCAGTAGACGCTAATGGCGATCCTTTGTTTGTAACTGTGCCAACAGAAAACGGAAGCTACAGTACAGCAGTTAACAACGCTGAAGGTGGTTACATTAGAGGTATTGAAATTGCCTATACGCAAATTTACAGCATGTTACCTGGCTTTTGGTCTGGCCTAGGCATTAGCGCGAGCTATTCATATACAGAAAGCGAGATTCAGAGAACACTTGGCGATGGCATTTACGCAACGAGTTTGCCTGGTCTGTCTGAAAATGTGGCCACACTAACCGCATTTTGGGAATACGAGGGATTTGAAACCCGTCTTTCTACACGCTTTAGGGATTCGTTTGTTTCTCAACAAGTTGCGGTCAACGATCAGGTCGTAAACTTCGATTCTGAGCTCGTTGTTGATTATCAAGCATCTTACGAATTGAATGAGAATTGGAGCGTATTATTTCAGGTGAACAACCTTACCGATGAGCCCACTCGCAGCTACTTCTCGTCACAAGAGCAAACCGGCACTATCCAATTCTTTGGCACACAGTACTTCTTAGGGATGACATACCGATTATGATAGCTCTAGTCCTAAGCCGCGTTATCACTGTGATAAATGCCAAAAATATAAGAACAAATCAGGAGAACACTATGTTTACTAGCTTAAGAGTATGGCGGTTAGCTGTGCTGATAGTAGGCGCCCTTGTAATAGCAGGATGTGGGGGGGCAGATGTAGAGTCTGGCACCAACGAATTATTAACCTGTGAGGTGCCTAACGTACCCGATGAAACAGGAACTGAGTGCGTAGCGCCTCCACCTATCGCATGTGAAGCGCCAACCGTACCTAACGAAACCAATGACGCTTGTGTTGTAGGCGCTGATCCATCTCTGCCAATGCCAGTGTTTACCCCTGGTGATAACCAAGCTGTATTGTATTACAACCGTGCGGCGGTTGATGCCGATAACTCCAGCAGCGATCCAGCTTACGAAGGCTGGCGCTTGCATACATGGAATAATGATACCTGTGATGCGTATGCCGATGCAGATACAGACTGGGCTAATGGGCGTGTGCATAATGGAGTCGACCCTAATTACGGGGCCTATTGGATCTTAGATTTAAAAGACAACTATGGTGATTGTCATAACTTTATTATTCACAAAGGCACTGATGACGCAGGGAAAGAAATGGGCGGTGGTGATTTTCAAGCTTCACTTGTTCAAGACGATGAGACTTTCACGCGTATGAACTTTACCTTGTCTGGCGAGCCCACCCTTTTTGAATTCCCAATTATGTCGCTAGGACCCCAGCCAGTCGATATCGAAGGTTTTGGTGCTCACTGGCTCGATAGTAATACTATTTTATGGGATGTGCCTGAAGCGGTAGCCACTGTTAAGTTACATTATTCCGACACGGCTAGTTTAGAAAGCACTTTGGAAAATGGCATTAACGGCACAGCGGTAGAACTAATGGCTACGTCGTTAACTGAAGAACAAGTAGCGCAGGCTCCTCACCTTGGCGATATGACTGCGTGGGAAGGTACTTGGACCCTCGATGATGCAAAGACTGTATTAACAACGCAAACCGCGCTGGGTGGGTACGATGTCGATGGTAACTTAGTGGCAGCAACGGGAATTCAACTCGCAAACGCCATCGATGCTATTTACACTCGCGGTGAAAACGACGCTGATGAGGCCGAACTGGGCGGTATCTATCAAGAAAATGGTATTACCGCCGCTGTCTGGGCACCCACAGCATCCAACGTTGATCTGTTAATTTATAACGACAATAAAAGTTTGTCTGAACGTCTAGAGATGAGCCTAGATCCAACCTCTGGAGTTTGGCGCTACAATGGCGATATGTCTTTAGACAGACGATTATATCGTTATGAAATTACCGTGTTTCATCCGGTCACAGGTAATATTGAAACGCTTTTAGTAACAGACCCATACTCTGTTTCACTCACTACTAATGGCCGATTTTCCCGCTTTGTAAATCTATCCGACGAAGACCTTAAACCAGAAGGGTGGGATTCACACAACATTCCAACTATTGAGAATGTGGAAGATGCTGTGATTTACCAAGGTCATATACGTGATTTTAGTGTGTTAGATATGTCTACTTCTGAGGAAAATCGCGGTAAATACCTTGCCTTTACTGAAGAGGGAACAGCGCCAGTAGCGCATCTTCAAAAACTGGTTGATGCAGGGCTAAACTACTTTCATATTTTACCTGCCAACGACATTGCAACTATCGATGAAGATCCGACAAATACGATAGATTTATATGACACCGTAGGTGAACTATGTCGCTTAAACGATGATGCTGCAGTTTGCGATGAAGAAAGTGAAAATACGCTACTCATCGATGTTTATAACAGTTACGACCCACTTGCTGAAGCTGCAAAAGCGCAGCAGCTTACTAATGATCTTCGCGGTGTAGATACATTCAACTGGGGATATGATCCGCATCACTTTAACGCGCCAGAAGGAAGCTATGCATCGAGTGCAGAAGGGGTAGAACGCATTGTTGAAATGCGGGCAATGGTTCAGGCACTTCATGAAATGGGGCTGCGCGTGGCGCTAGATGTTGTTTACAATCATACTAATGCATCGGGTGTATTTTCAAAGTCTGTGTTGGATAAGACTGTTCCTGGTTATTACCACCGTTATGAAGTGGATACGGGCGCTATCGTTCGTGAGACTTGTTGTGATGATACTGAGCCACGCAACGTAATGATGGAAAAGTTCATGGAAGATTCTTTACTTATTTGGACTGAGCATTACAAATACGATGCTTTCCGTTTTGACATTATGAGTCAGGCAACGAAGGACACCATGGTGCGCTTACGCGAGGCTGTGCAAGCAATCGATGACGATAATTATTTTTACGGTGAAGGTTGGACAAAAATAGACCGCGGTTATGAGCAAGCCAATCAGTTAAATATGGCGGGTACTGAAATTGGTACTTATAACGACCGTATACGCGAAGCAATTCGACAAGGTAACATCTTTTCACCACAGTCAGACTCTCTGCTAAGCGATCAAGACCGCGTGAAGATGAGTATGGCGGGCACGCTTAAAGATTACATACTCGAAACCTCTGCAGGTAGCGCAGGGACCACCAGTAACTTAGGCGGCTATGCTGATGATCCGGCTGATATTATTAACTATGTATCAAAACACGATAATGAAACGCTTTGGGATCAGCTTAATTACACGCTTCCGCAAGACATTAGTTTACAAGAGCGAGTAAGAGCGCAAAATGTGGCTATGGGTATTACACTGGTTTCTCAAGGTATTCCATTTTTACAAATGGGCGGGGATATGCTGCGCTCTAAATCAATGGATAGAAACACTTACGACTCGGGTGATTGGTTTAATTATGTAGACTTTACCTATTCAACTAACAATTGGAATGTAGGCCTTCCGCTTGCACAAGACAATGAAGCGCGATGGGAAGAAATGGGCGAATTTATCTACGACCCTGAGCGCGCAGCCTCAAGTGCTGACATTATGTTCGCTTCCGACGTGTTTGCTGAGTTATTGTCAATTCGAATGTCTAGTCCTCTCTTTAGGTTAACGACTGCTGAAGACATAATAGATCGCGTGGGTTTTCACAATATTGGAAGCCGCCAGCAAAAGGGTCTTATCGTCATGAGTATAGATGACGGCGTGCCGCAAGACCCCGAGCAAAACCGCAATGATATAGACATGCTTAACGATGCCATTATGGTGCTTGTTAACACTGGCTATGAAGAAAAAGCGATAACGGTAAACACAGCCACAGGTTTTGTTCTTCATGCCACTCACGCGAACTCTGTTGATAGTCAGGTGCGAGCCGCCACTTTTGCAGAGAGCGAAGACGGAAATGGTACGTTCACCGTTCCTGCGCTCACAATCGCTGTTTTCGTGAAACCACAGTCGGGGTCACAAGGATATGGGTTATCAGCATTTGCAACATCAGGTGCCCCAGACGTTTTACCTTATGGTGACACGGTCGCCTATTTACGCGGTGATATGAATGGATGGTCATTAGACAATGCATTTACTTACCAAGGAGACGGCGTATACACAGTTGCGGTACCGCTTGAGGGTGGAACAACTTACGGGTTCAAGTTTGCTTCTGAAGATTGGGCTACCGTTAATTTTGGTGCGCTTGACAATGATGATAGCAATGTTGTTGAAAACGAGGAAAAGGTTTTAGGACGAACAAACACCAATCTCATGTTTACGCCATCAATTGACGCAACTTATTTATTTATTATCGATGCGTCTGATAGCGAAGCACCGGCCTTGTTAATTGAAAACGAAGAGCCCTATGTTGGCACATCAGTGTACTTGCGTGGTGCAATGAACGACTGGGGCACGGAAGAAGAATTTAACTACCAAGGTGGAAGGGTTTACACATTTGCGCGCAATATGGAACCTGGAACCTACGAATTTAAAGTGGCTTCTGAAGATTGGAGTACAGTTAATTTAGGTGCACTTAGCAGCGCTGATAGTGACAGAAATCTGTTTGTTGGAGAGGCTCTAGCGCTGGCACCAACTAATGACAATCTCATACTTACTATTGATAACCCAGATCGCTATGTATTCGTGCTTGATGTATCTGATAAAGACGCTCCTACTATTGGCGTGTATAAAGAGGCGTTTTGGGGTGAAACTAACGTTTATGTCAGAGGCGGTATGAATGGATGGGGGGCTGAAGATGTATTTTCTTATCTCGGAAACGGTGAATACGTGGCCGATGTAGAATTAAGTGCTGGCTCGGTTGAATTTAAAGTTGCATCAGAGGATTGGTCAACAGTGAACTTGGGTAACCCGAATGAATCAGCTACTAATGTGGTGGATATCGATAGGCCAAAAGTTCTTGGTAGTAGTAACAACAATCTAATGATGGATGTTCCTCAGTCAGGTCTATACCAATTTAGAGTGTCCGGGCCAAATGGCGCAGCGCCAACGTTAACGGTCACCTTAAAGTAATATCAAAGAAAAACATCGCAAACAATAAAACCGCAATTTTTATATTGCGGTTTTTTTTTGCAAAAAGCGGTTTGGAGATATCGTGCATATCTAGCTTTTTACTGGGCCTGTAAGAATATTGTGAGCAAATGGCGCAATACTTGTATCTCTCTAGAAGTAATAGCCATTACAAAAGGTTTTGGGTTGAGAGGGAGTTAACCATGCAACAAAAGTCGTTGAAAAAAGCACTAGTGGTAGAAGGTGGCGCTATGCGCGGCGTATTCGCTGCGGGCGTGTTAGACAAGTTTATGGAAAAGGGCTATTTCGACTTTGACTTTGCTATTGGTGTCTCAGCTGGAGCTACCAACCTCTCTACTTATGTCACCAATATGCAAGGGTTAAGTAAGCAGATCATTTTGAATTACGCGACTAAGCGAGAATTTTTTAGCCCCTTGCGGTTTGTAAAAGGTGGGCACATGACCGATGTCCATTGGCTGTGGCATCATTCCAAACAATCCCTTGGTATACCTTCACCAGAGGCGGGAAATTACATGCCTCTCTATGTAGGCGTGACGAACGTAGACTCTGGAGAATGTGAATACTTCAAGGCAACCAAAACCAATGTTGATGATTTAATGGTTGCATCATGTGCATTGCCAACAGCATTCAGGGAACAACCTCGCATCGGCAATCATCGCTACGTCGACGGCGGTGTTGCAGACGCCATTCCGGTAAAACAAGCCTATGACATGGGTGCACGTGAGATAACCGTTATCCTTTCTCAACCACCAGGCTTCACTAAACCTGCAGTAAAGTCGACATGGTTACTCGAAAAAATGTATCGTGATCAACCTGAATTGCTTAACAGCTTACTCAACCGACCTAAAATTTATAACGATACATTGCAATTTATCACTAATCCGCCTAAAGACTGTGTGGTGCATGTAATAGCGCCAGATGTTGGCTTTTGTGTAAAACGCCTTACCATGGACAAGAAAAAGCTTCTACGCGGTTACGCACAGGGTAGGCGCATGGGGCGTCGGTTTGTGCAGACCATTACTCAGCGTTTAGCGGGTTAATTACTTTGCTATAACTCACCTGTGAAACCTCATTTTTATCTTGCATGCCAATCCGTATCTGATTTGATACAGCAGCGCGTTTCTTGCTCTATTCCAACCCTCATTCCACTGCATACTTAATTAAAGTAAGAGTAAACAGTGCATTGCGCTGTATCTTTTCGCAGACATGCCAACCTACAAAGGTCTATCGTATCCTTACTTTCTATCTATCGAGCTAATCGAACTGTAATCAAAAGCATCTTCGCCATCTTGGACTTTTCACTTAACGTGTTGATTAATATTGCTATAGTGTATTCGTGTAAGTTTTACATAATAAGCCGTGCATATTTTTCACACGTGGTTCAGTTCTTGCTGAATGAGAAAGATACGCGCATTTTTGAAAAAAATTTTGTTAGTGGTAATCGATGTCAGCTCTAACTCAAACGTGTAAAAAAAGCTGATACAAAAAGAATAAAAATTTATACCTTAGGCTAAATCTTAACGCCGTCATCTGGCAGGGCATCTTAAACCGTGGCAGTATCAGCGCTCACTAAAAAGTGTAAATAAAAATTAACGTATGCAACTAAAAAAACAAAAAACGTCACTTGGTCTAATTAACCCGAAAAATCCAGTGAATGTCGCGTCTATCTTAAGAGCGGCGGGATGCTACGGCGTTGCCTCGGTTTTTTATACCGGACAAAGATATAGGTTAGCCAAAGAGTTCAATGCAGACACTAAAGCATTTCACAAAATAATACCCACAATTGGCGTTGAGAGTCTTAAAGACGCAGTGCCAAAAGGTGCAGAAGTCGTTTGTGTGGAGTTAGTAGAAGGCGCGGTTCCTTTACCGCATTTCGAACACCCTGAAAATGCGTTTTATATTCTTGGTCCAGAAGATGGCAGTGTGCCGCAGGATGTGTTGGCGTGGTGTGACCATGTTGTCTATATACCAACTTTTTCCTGCATGAATTTGGCCGCAACAGCAAATGTACTTTTATATGACAGGTTATCAAAATCAGACTTTATTAGCGGGGATGCGCTAATTCGCAGCAGCAGAGATACGAACAATACAACAAAAATCTAACTGTTTAGAAAGGCCGGGAAGCTAACTGAATACAAAAAGTGTGGGAGAGTTTTGCGTTGAAGATTAAAACAAAAAAAGCAATGCGAGCACTAAAAAGCTCAGTAACGGAAAAAATGAAAAGAATTCCTTCGTTTTTACCTCGCGTATTGTTAAAAGAAACTTCTCTTGATGAGGAGATAGTGCGGTTCTTCTTCAGCCGTTATCAACTTGTTGTGGCTAATGATGATGACGAAAAAGAGGTTTCTTTTAAAACTCGCCATAAAGTTTATTGTGAAGAAATGAAGTTTGAGCAAACCACAGCTTCTTCACTAGAAATAGACCAGTATGATGACAGAGCGATTAACTGTTACATCAAGCACCTTCCCACAGGAGAATGTGCTGGCACTATCAGGCTTGTTTTGCCAAAGGAAGAAGACGGTTCGCTACCATTAGAAGAAAAGTTCTCTGATGCATTTAGCAGCTCCTCATTGTTGCCATCAAGTTTAACTAGCGAAGGAGTATGTGAAATCTCACGTCTAGCGGTACCACGAGAGTTTCGCGTGCGACAGTTCAAATCCAAAGTCTTCCCAAGAAAAAAACTTAATAAAATAAAGCAATCCAAAAACTTGGACTTTAACTTAGAACACTTTCCCTATTTGTCCATTGCGCTTTATCTGATGGCCACAAGTGTTTGTCTTCATTTAAATATGTCTCATGCCTACGTACTCATGGAGCCAAAACTGGCGAGGCGAATGAAAGCATTTGGCATTCATTTTAATGAAGTTGGTGAAGCAATAAGTTTTAAAGGTAAGCGAGTGCCTTATCGTTTATCGTCAACAGATTTTCAAAAAGATCTATCCAAGACGTTACAGCGATTTAAGCGCGAAGTGCATGATACTATGCAGCCGAGTCTGCAAAAGATGTCATTGGGTATGAGCATGCTAGATAATAAAGTGGATTATGCAAACATTGACTACAATTCCGCAGTGTTTCAACGTGTTGGCGATAGTAAGGTATCGAGAGCGGCTTAAAAAAACCTACTCTTCGGATTTTTACGCTTTGAATACGTATGCATGTTTTTTAACAATACGTTAACGCGTATCCTATCGGCATTCACTGACAACTAAAGATGCACGAATGCCGACTATCACACCTTCATCTACTAAATCTTTCGCAATTGCTGTTATGCTAACGAGTATTTTCGCGTGTTCAGATGCGAATGTTATTAGCAACAACAATATTAGCAACAAAATTAGCAACAAAAATGCCAATAAACAGGGCGATAATCAAATCTCAATCCACACTAATGAACATGAAACGAGTGACTCATTAAACCAAGGCAAGCCGGTGGTTTATCAGCTTTTTACTCGCCTATACGGTAACAAGATTACCGCGAATGTGCCTTGGGGGACCATTGATGAAAATGGTGTTGGAAAGTTCAATGATATAACAGATACGGCCCTTGCCAGTATAAAATCGCTGGGTACAAGTCATGTGTGGTATACCGGCGTTCCTCATCATGCAGTGATTAACGACTATACCGAGTTTGGGATTTCCAATGATGATCCAGATGTTGTAAAAGGCCGTGCAGGTTCACCTTACGCTGTTAAAGATTATTACAACGTTAATCCCGACCTTGCCGAAGATCCAAACCAGCGTTTAGAGGAATTCGAAGCCCTTATTTCCCGAACGCATGAAGCGGGAATGAAAGTTATTATTGATATCGTTCCTAACCATGTGGCTAGGCGCTATGAGTCATTGTCGATGCCAGAAGGCCATAGTAACTTTGGAGAGAACGACGATACAACAGTCACTTATGCACGTGATAATAATTTTTATTATGTTGTAGATGAACCGTTTCAAGTCCCAACTTCATCAGATTATAAACCGCTAGGCGGAGAGCAACACGCTCTATTAGACGGGAAGTTCGAGGAATTTCCTGCTAAATGGACCGGTAATGGAGCGCGGGCACCTAAGCCTGATATAAACGATTGGTATGAAACGGTTAAAATTAACTATGGTGTAAAACCCGACGGTAGCTACGACTTTCCAACACTTCCAGCTGAATATGCAAATTTGTCATACCAACAGCACGTCGCGTTTTGGGCAGATAAATCGCTTCCTAATTCTTGGTATAAATTTCGAGACATTGCGCACTATTGGTTAGATAAAGGTGTTGACGGATTTCGTTATGATATGGCCGAAATGGTTCCCGTAGAATTTTGGTCGTTTTTAAATAGTAGTATAAAGCAGAAGCGACCAGACGCATTTTTATTGGCAGAGGTATATCAGCCCAGCAAATATCGCGACTATTTACATTCAGGAAAGATGGACTATCTATACGATAAGGTAGGTTTTTACGATACGTTAAAAGCCATCATGCAGGGAAGGGGAAAGGTGAGCGATCTCGTTTCTGTCCATGACAATGTTGCTGATATTGCATCGCATATGCTGCATTTTTTAGAAAACCACGATGAACAGCGCATAGCAAGCCCAGACTTTGCGGGAGACGCTGAAAAAGGAAAACCTGCACTAGCCGTAAGTGCACTAATTAGTAGTGCTCCAACCTTACTTTATTTTGGGCAAGATGTTGGCGAAGACGGCAGCGAAGAGACCGGTTTTGGTGATCCAACGCGCACAACAATTTTTGACTATGCTGGTGTACCAGCACATCAGCGTTTTATGAATAACGGCAAATTTGATGCGGGGCAATCAACAGAAGAAGAAAAAGCGCTGCACAGCTTTTACAAAGATGTCATGAACATTGCCGCAACACACAGTGCTATCAATGGTCGTTATAAAAGTCTACATGCCCTGAACCTGAGCGAAAAAGACTCTGCCTACTCTGAACAGCAGTTTGCATTCGTGCGAGAGGAGAACGATCAGGGGTTCATTGTGATTGCTAACTTTAGCGATAACGCTACAGGCCCTATTTCACTTATAGTGCCTGCCTCGGCAATAAAAGCGTCAAGCAACAACCTTGCGCTTAAACCTTTACTTTCCCACAAGGGGATAACCCTTGAGCAGGAAGGTGCTAACTACCGTGCCATTATAACCTTAGATGCCCTTGAAACTAAGGTGTTTGCTTTTTAAGCAGCACCTTTCTTTGCACCGGTCCACTTCAGGCATTTGCCGTTGAAGGCTATGACTGTCGTACCTATTTTTTCACTTATCCTACTTGTTGCGTGTATCACTTGTTTTGCCACTTATTTTATCTAGCCCTTCGTGAATACGTATGCAGAGCGTTGGTATGAATAAGTGTACAAGGTAGTATCTCGATATGATTCTGTACTTAACGTATTATTAACATTGGTGTTCATGTGTTTAA
This sequence comes from Alteromonas sp. MB-3u-76, assembly GCF_002831605.1. Taxonomy (NCBI): domain Bacteria; kingdom Pseudomonadati; phylum Pseudomonadota; class Gammaproteobacteria; order Alteromonadales; family Alteromonadaceae; genus Alteromonas; species Alteromonas sp. MB-3u-76. The sequence continues at coordinate 1,817,272 of NZ_CP025115.1, forward strand.
TTTTAACAGCGTAAGCCATGCTTTCCTTCTAAATCGCTATCGCGCATTGCCGTTGCTTCTCACTTCGGTTGTATCATTGGTGGCAGCGCCGGTTAACGCATTACAACAAAGTGAACTTGAAGTGTATCCCCCTAACTGGTGGGCGGGCATGCAACATCCTGAAGTGGAGTTGATGATTTACGGTGAAGGTGTAGCTGATGACACTGTTTCTATTGATAAAGGTAAAGCAACAATTAGTCGAGTTAACGCATTAGATAGTGAAAACTATCTTTTTGTAACGCTCGATATTTCGGCGGCTCGAGCGCAAGATCTTACGCTTACGTTGACCGACAATGATGGGAGCTATCGAAGGCTTCATTACTCGCTTGATAAACGCAAAGAAGGCTCTGCGTCGAGAAAAGGCTTTGGGCCAAAAGACGCTATCTACCTGATTGCACCTGACCGCTTTGCAAATGGCAATACCGCAAATGATAACGTTGACGGTTATCAAGATAAAGTAGACCGCCAATTAAAAGGTGGCCGTCATGGCGGCGATATCCAAGGTATTGTGGACAACCTCGATTACATTAAAAGCATGGGCTTCACGCAGATTTGGACAATGCCTTTGCTTGAAAATGCGATGGATAAGTACAGCTACCACGGCTATTCAACCACAGATTACTACAACATTGACCCGCGCTTTGGCTCTAATGACGCCTTTATAGAGTTCAGTGAGCAAGCAAAATCCGAAGGGGTTGGCGTTATCATGGATATGGTGCTTAATCACATCGGTAGTAATCATAAGTGGATGGAAGATACGCCATCAAAAGATTGGATCAATAATGAAGGAAAATTCGTCGCCACCACCCACAAACGAGAGTCTTTGCACGACCCTCATGCCATAGAAAGCGATATCAAAAGGTTTAGCGATGGGTGGTTTGTGCCTACCATGCCAGATTTAAATCAACGTAATCCACACTTGGCCAATTATTTAGTTCAAAATGCTATTTGGTGGGTAGAGACTGCAGGTTTAAGCGGTATTCGTGTAGATACATACTCTTATCCAGATAAAGTATTTCTAAGTGAATGGACAAATCGCTTAATGGACGAATACCCTAACTTTAATATCGTGGGTGAAGAATGGTCTGTAAACCCTGCAATCACGGCCTACTGGCAAGCGGGTAGTCAGCGCCACGATGACTATGATAGCGCCCTTCCATCAGTGATGGATTTTCCATTGCAGGCTGCCGTTGTTAAAGCATTAAACGGCGATGAAAGTTGGAACTCTGGTTTTATTACGGTTTATGAAACCCTGGCTACCGACTTTTTATATGGCGACCCGAACAATTTGGTTATTTTTCCCGATAACCACGATATGAGCAGAATCTATACGCAACTTGGACACGATAAAGCCAAGTGGAATATGGCGATGACTTTATTGCTTACAACCCGAGGGATCCCACAGGTATTTTACGGAACGGAAATTCTAATGGGTAACGAAGGCAGTAATGACCACGGTATTATACGCTCTGACTTCCCAGGCGGGTGGCCTTCAGATAGTGATAAAAACGCCTTTACGGGTAAAGGGCTCAATAGCGATGAACGTTGGGCTCAGCAGCGCATTAAAGCCTTATTAAAGCTGCGTCAAACATACCCGCAACTATTTCAAGGCAAGTTAAAACACTATGCGCCCGTTGACGGTGTTTACACCTATTTCCGCACCGCTGATAGCACGGATAAGAATTCCGAAAAAATCATGGTGGCTCTCAGTAAAGAATCTGTAGACTTATCTTCAACATCTTACACAGAGATGCTGAAAGAAGGACAAACCTTAACTCGAGTGAGTGACGGTAAGACATTTGAAGCAACAGACACGATTAGCTTACCGGCTATGTCTGCAAGCGTATTCATTGTGAAATGATCGTATTCAATTAATTTAAAAACAATAAATAGAGCAAAGTATGCAAGTAACTCAACCTCGCCTTTCTTTTTGGCAAATTTGGAATGTCAGCTTCGGCTTCCTTGGTGTTCAATTTGGTTTTGCCCTGCAAAACGCAAATGTTAGTAGAATCCTTTCAGACCTAGGCGCCGATCTCCACTCCCTTTCTCTGTTCTGGCTAGTGGCGCCTATTATGGGCCTTATAGTGCAACCTATTGTTGGTTCTGCATCAGATAGAACGTGGAATCGTCTAGGGAGACGCCGCCCATTTATTCTTGCTGGTGCTATTGCAGCAGTATTGGGGATGATTTTGTTACCTAACGCCCCGTTATTCGTGGCGTTTCTCGCACCCATGTTGATGGGGGCGTTGATGGTGGCACTCATGGATGCGTCGTTTAATGTATGCTTTCAGCCGTTTAGATCGCTAGTCTCCGACATGGTACCGCCCTCGCAACGCAACGTAGGGTATTCTATTCAGTCTTTGCTAATTAATATTGGTGCAGTAATTGGGTCTATTCTTCCTTTTGTTCTCACCAACGTGGTTGGGCTAGAAAATACAGCGCAAATGGGGCAGGTTGCTCCCTCAGTAATGTGGGCGTTCTACATTGGTGCGACTGTATTATTAGGCACGGTAATTTGGACGGTAATAAGAACCAAAGAATACTCGCCAGAGCAATATAATCAGTATAAAGGCTTAGCGGTAGAACAAACTCCTATTCAAGAGAAAAAAGCGCCTTTAAGCCAGCGCCTGGCGGAATTCTTCAAGCTAGTGGCCACTATGCCTAAAACTATGAAACAACTTGCAGTGGTGCAATTCTTTTCATGGTTTGCTTTATTTATTATGTGGGTATACACCACACCAGCTATTACTCAACATATCTGGAATGTAGACAAACAGTGGTTTGACCCAGCATATATTGCGGCCGCACCTATGGTGCCCGAAGCTATCGTAATGGCCAAAGGTGCCGCAGGCGATTGGGTGGGTATTTTATTTGCTGCCTACTCTGTATTTGCCGCTATTTTTTCAATTTTCCTTGCCAAACTTGCTGATAAATTCGGACGTAAAACCATCTATGCAGGCGCTCTTGCATTAGGTGGATTAAGTTACATCAGCTTTTTATTTTTCCAAGACTTAACCATGGTAAACGTAAACTTATTGATCACAGAAGTTACCGTGCCTCTCGGTGCAGTTAAGCTATTGATTCCTATGGTAGGTGTCGGTATTGCCTGGGCGGCTATTCTTGCCATGCCATATGCCATGTTAGCAGGTGCGTTACCTGCAGATAAAACAGGGGTTTATATGGGCATTTTCAACTTTACCGTAGCGGCTCCTCAAATTGTTTCAGGGTTAACAGCAGGTTGGATATTAAGTAGCGTATTCGACAACGATGCCAAATACATTATCGTGGTAGCAGGTATTTCAATGATGATAGGCGCGTTATCGGTATTTTTTGTCAAAGAAGCTGATACCAGTGATATTGCGCAAGAAGAGGGAGTTATTACCGATGGCGTTTAAACCAAATATTGTTGCTCTTACATTAACTGCACTATTTGTTACTGGGTGTTCTAACAATAGTATGGTGAACAGTGATGTTGTTACGACTCATGCCGGTGCGCATTCAAAGAGCATTAACACTTCAAGCAGCGACGAAAGCTCTTTCATTGCGGGCACAACAACACCATTTGCGAGCGAGGCCGTATATTTCGTTGTTACTGATCGTTTTGTCGATGGTGACAAAACAAATAATTATGAAAATCAGGGCGGTGAGCACCCCACGTGGCAACTTCCCCTCGAAGGCCCTGATGGTAAAAAAGCCTATGTTGGTTATATGGGCGGCGATTTAAAGGGCATAGTCAAAAACGCGGAGTATATTGCCAATATGGGCTTCACCGCGGTTTGGATGACACCTGTTCACGATAATCCAGATTATGCATTTAATGGTGATGAGCAAATAACTTACGGCGGGGCGTTTAAAGACGGAGGAAAAACCGGTTATCACGGTTATTGGGCGTCCAACTTCTATAAACCAGACGAACACTTGGTAAGCGATGACCTGAGCGTAAAAGAGTATACATCTCAAATGCGTAAGCTGGGTTTGAAGTCAGTGTTTGATATCGTTGCAAATCATGGCTCGCCAAGTTTTACCATGGACGAGGATTTGCCGGGTTATGGTGAACTTTATGACAAAGACGGAAGGCTTGTGGCCGATCATCAAAACCTTAATCCAGAGCAGCTTGACCCAGAAAACAACCCTTTGCACAGTTTTTTCCATGACTACCCAGACTTGGTTAAATTATCTAATTTAGATGATGAAAACCCAGCGGTAAGAGACTATTTAATAAATAGTTACCTTTACTGGATTTCCCAAGGCGCAGATGCTTTTCGCATAGATACAATAAGACACGTACCGCATGCATTTTGGCGTGAAGCATCAGATAGGATCCGCAGCGAGCGCCCAGACTTTTTTATGTTTGGGGAGAGTTTTGATTACTCCGCGAATAATATTGCCCAGCATACTCTGGACAAAAATGGTGCTATCAGCGTTCTCGATTTCCCGATGCAAAAAGCCATGCTATCGGTGTTTGAAAACCCACTCGACAGTGATTTTTCAGAAATGGAAGAGGTATTACATCTCACCCATGGCCCTTACAAAAATGTTTATGACTTAACTACGTTTTATGATAATCACGATATGGCTCGTATGAATGCCACTGATGAAGGGTTCATCAATGCCCACAATTGGCTATTTACCGTGCGAGGTATTCCTGTGGTTTACATGGGATCTGAGATAGGGTTTATGAGAGGCACTGCAGAACATGCCGGTAATCGAAACTATTTCGGCCAGAAGCGAATAGAAGCAGCAAAGGCGCACCCAATCAAACAAGCATTAACCACTATTGCTAATGTGCGTAAGCAAACCCCTGCATTGCAGCGAGGTTTGCAAGTGAACGTTTCGCTTTCTGGTCACCAAGCATCATTCTATCGAGTTCTTAACACCGATGAGGTTCAACAAACTGCACTCGTTTTGCTTAACAAAGGCAATAGACCCAGCGTGTTCAATGTTAAAAAGTTTATACAAAAAGGCGATTGGCATGAGCAAATAAGCGGTGAGCGTAAACGCGTAGAAAAAGGTGAGTCTTTATCGACAACTGTTGAGCCTAATGGCGTTCAAGTATGGGTGTTAGACGAGATGATTACGCAGCCTGAACTGTTAAAAGCAGCCTCATTCCAAATGTCTAGGCAGTAAGTTTTACTCTCAGTAATCTTGTCTTTAAGAATTTATAAACAAAATAAAATGGCGCTTGATTAAGCGCCATTTTCGTTTCCACACGATTGTCGAATTATCACTTCTGCAGGCATCAGGTAATCTTCAACCCGCTCGTTGTTAATGGCTTTTAACAACGTATCGACAAGTAATTCGCCTGCTAACTTTGTATTTTGTTGCACGGTTGAGAGTGCGGGGGTGGTGTATGCAGAAACGGCAATATTGTCATAGCCCACTACGGCAACATCATTAGGCACAGAGATGTTAGCTCGCCGCAGCGCTCGAAGAGCCCCCATGGCAATTAAGTCTGAGGCACACACAATTGCTTCGGGAAGTTCATCGCACTCAATAAGCGATTTAACTGCATCTGAACCGTCGTCTTCGGTAGAAATCGCATTTCTTTGAACGCTACACTCATTTAAATTATGTTGTTTTAGCGCGTCTTCATAACCTTTATAACGAGCCATAAATTCAGGTGCGTGCTCGCCATTGTCGCCAATAAACGCGAAGGTTTTTTTACCCAACGATATGAGGTGCTCGGTAATGCTGTGACCGCCTTGGTAATTGTCGCAGCCAATACTCACGCCAGGGTGGGCCTTGTCGGGAGCGCCCCAACGAACAAAATGGGTGCCTTGTGACTCTAGTTGTGCCACCTTTGTCTGATAATCGGTGTAATTGCCGTAGCCCAGCAAAATAATGCCGTCGGCCTTGTTGGAATCTTCGTATTCTGCGTGCCAATCGTCTTCTAAGTTTTGGAATGACACTAAAAGATCGTAATTAGCTTTAGCGCAGGCACGTGTAATGCTTCCTAGCATCGAAAGAAAAAAGGGATTGATCATTGAATCATCTGACGTTGGATCTTCAAACAATAACAATGCAATAGTACTGCTCTTTTGTTTTCTTAAATTGCTCGCATTTTTGTCAACTTTATAGTTGAGCTCTTGTGCTATCCGCTGCACGCGCTCCCGTGTCTCTAGGTTCACAAGAGGGCTGTTATTGAGCGCTCTTGATACCGTCGATTGTGACACGCCTGCTAGGTGAGCAATATCAAAAGAGGTGGCTTTTTCTTTCATAAACATCTTTTCTCGCTGGAACGACATTGTTGTCGCTAATTTCAGACTACCACACTTTTTCGGATTGTTTGGTTTCTGAATTTTTTTTTTGTACGTTTTGTAATGTTGAAAGAGTGAGATTGCAAGCGTTTATACGTCTTTTAACTATTAACTAAACATCAAAGACTTAATGAAAATAAGTGGTCACAATAAAAAGTACACTCATTTTGTGAAAGTGGCGGGTGTGAAAGAATTTGTTGTCAGAGTATTTGCACAGACAAAGTTTCGGTGCATATTCGACCAGTTGTCAGTGTTAATTCAATAAAACGTGGTTGAAGCAATTGTGTCAGTGGTATACTCACGTCATTATTACAATTACTTGTGCATAAGGGGAACATGCGAATGGCCGAGACTGAGCATCGTCCGACCAATTTTATCCGACAAATCATTGATAAAGATCTTGCCAGTGGTTTGCATGACTCAATAAAAACGCGGTTTCCGCCAGAGCCTAATGGCTTTCTTCATATTGGTCATGCGAAATCCATTTGCTTGAACTTCGGAATTGCGAAGGATTACACGGGTACCTGTAATCTCCGTTTTGACGACACGAACCCAGCAAAAGAAGATATTTCGTTTGTTAATTCTATAAAAGAAGACGTTAAGTGGCTTGGTTTTACATGGAGCGGTGAGGAGCGTTATTCCTCCAACTACTTCGACCAACTACACGGCTTTGCAAACGAATTGATCGACAAAGGTTTAGCCTACGTCGATTTTTCTAGTCAAGACATTATGCGAGAAATGCGCGGTACATTGAAAGAGCCGGGCAAAAATAGCGAATATCGCGATACGGATGTTGAGACTAATAAACGTGAATTCGCAAAAATGACAGCCGGCGAATATGCCGAAGGCGAGTGCAGCCTGCGCGCAAAGATTGATATGACGTCACCGTTCATGTGCATGCGCGACCCTGTTATCTACAGAGTAAAGCACGCCCACCATCATCAAACTGGTGATAAGTGGTGTGTGTACCCAATGTACGACTTTACTCACTGTATATCAGATGCTATCGAGGGCATTACGCATTCGTTGTGTACACTGGAATTTCAAGATAACCGCCGTTTATACGACTGGGTAATTGAAAATATCTCTATCGATTGCAGTCCTAAGCAGTATGAGTTCTCTCGTCTTAACTTGGAATACACGGTACTAAGTAAACGCCGCCTTATTCAATTGGTTGATGAGAAGCACGTTCATGGGTGGGACGACCCACGCATGCCAACCATAGCTGGCTTGCGACGCCGGGGCTATACGCCTGGCTCAATTGTCGAATTTTGTAAGCGCATTGGCGTAACAAAAATGGACAACATGGTAGAAATGTCCATGTTAGAAGCCTGTATCCGCGATGACTTAAATGTGAATGCCCCTCGTGCTATGGCCGTTCTCGATCCCATTAAGGTCGTTATTGAAAATTACGAAGAGGGGGCGACAGAGACTCTGGCGGCTCCTAATCATCCTAACGATGAATCAATGGATACGCGTAACATCACGTTTAGCCGTGAAGTGTGGATTGAAGCTGAAGATTTCCGTGAATCGGCGAACAAGAAATTTAAACGACTCGTTCTCGATAAAGAAGTTCGACTTCGTAATGCCTATGTGATTAAAGCTAATCGTATAGAAAAAGACGAAAACGATAACGTAACCACAGTGTACTGTACTTACGACCCGGATACGCTTGGCAAAGACCCTGCTGATGGCCGTAAAGTAAAAGGTGTCATTCACTGGGTTGACGCTGCAACCGCAAAGGCCGCTGAATTTAGGCTCTATGACCGTTTATTCAATGTACCTAACCCGGCTGCGGAAGAAAACTTCACCGACGCGATTAACCCAGAATCTCTTGAAGTAAAACAAGGCTGGGCTGAAGCTGGCTTGATAGATAATGTACCTGCAGTGGGTGCATGGCAATTTGAGCGTACCGGTTATTTTTGTTTAGACAGCGACAGCACACCAGAAAAACCGGTGTTCAACCGCACTGTTGGATTGCGAGATACCTGGGCAAAAATAGAAGGTTAGCCCTTCTAAGGAAAGTTGGCGCTAAATTCGCGCTCATTGGTACTCGGGCCAACTGAAAAATGACTGCCCTAAAAAAAATAAGCCGCGTTAATACGCGGCTTATTTGTGTGTGGCGCTTTAGGCGCCTATTTCGGCTGACAGTCTAGCGATTCGCCATTAACCTCTGCACTTTCATCGCCCATGAGATATAGATAAGTGGGCATTATATCTTCAGGTGTTTTCAGTGCATTTGGATCTTCTGCTGGAAACGCCTGTGCGCGCATGTTTGTCCTGGTTCCACCTGGATTTATGCAATTAAAGCGTACGTTCTTGGTCTTGTACTCGTCAGCTAGCGTTTGCATTACGCCCTCAGTGGCAAATTTTGATACGGCATAAGTACCCCAAAAAGCACGCCCTTTACGGCCCACACTTGACGTTGTGAAAACCACAGAAGCGTTTTCGGCTTTGAGTAACGCCGGAATAAGTGCCTGGGTCATGAATACCATGCCGTTGAGGTTTATTTGCATCACATCTTGCCATTCCTGAGGGTCAATATCCTTAAAGGCGCTTAAATGACCGAGAATAGATGCATTGTGCAGCAGGCCGTCCAAGCGACCGAACTGATCAATAATAGTTTGCGCCATTTGCTGATAGTGATTAGGAGTAGCACCTTTGATATCCAGCGGAACTATGGCGGGTTCGGCATGCCCAGCGTTCACAATGTCATCGTATACTGCTTCGAGTTTCGAGACTGTTCTACCAAGCAATATACACGTTGCACCGTGTGCAGCGTAAGTCTTAGCCGCTTGCGCACCTATACCGTCTCCGGCACCGGTAATAAGTATTACTTTATTCTCAAGTAGATTACGAGGGGCGTGATAGTCGTTCATTAAATTCCTTAAGTGCACCGAATCTTGTCGGCATAATAATATGTCGCGGTAAGGTGCTTGATCATACTGATACTGACGAACAAGTAAAGAAGGCGATATGCATGCATAGTGATAAAAAAGTGCGTAAATATATATAAAAAAACCGATATCAAATGCTGATATCGGTTTTTAATTCTTTATATGAATAACCAATGAAGTTGGTCACTCACTATGACATTAGTTGTTATTAGTTGGCCACTACTGACTCGTCAAAAATAACTACAGTTTCGCCACCAGTAGAGATAAACGCTGCCGCGCCGCGCTGCATCTCTGTTGTCGCACCCGCACTCGGGCTAGGGTTTAACAATGAAGAGTGTGAACCTTCAATAAAGCGTACTAAACTATTTCCCTGCGTCGTTGTTGATACTCCCGCAACACCTGCAAACTTAGCCAGCGGCTCTGTACCTGCAAACGTTGGTGCATTCACTGTAGAGTTAGGAATAACCTGATCAGGCAATGCCGTGCTGCCGTCATCATTTGTACCACCGCCGATAACTTCGTGTATCACGAAGTCTGAGTTTTCAGCAAGCAAACCAGCAAAGTTATTTGGATCAGACGAGTCGGTAATCGTTTGAGCGGCAAAAGCAAATTGTGCAAATGTAGCATCGACACTGGCTTTGGTTGTAGCATCCAGACTTGCGTAGAACTCCACGAAAGCAGGGACCAGTGCTTGTTCAGCGGTAAGTTCATTTGCTTGGGCATACTGACCGACAAAGGCTACGAAGTCCTCAGAAGACGAAGCGAGTAGGTTTGCCTTGATTAAGTTACCAAATGCAACTGATTCTAGTAAGAATGCCGCAGTGCCGCCACCCGGCACACTGAATACCGCACTATTAAATGCAAACATATTATCGAAGTTTGCAAGCGGGTTACCCTCACCAAATGATTCATTTGACATTGCAACGCTGCTTATTCCAGTAATTGACCCTAAGCTTTGACCTACAAACGATACGTCGTTAGCGTTAAGTTTTACCGAACCACCCGTTGTATCAACAACAGCGTTCAAACCAAGACGAAGCCCCATTACATCGACAATACTCTGACGATTGTTATCACGTGTGGTCAGCAATGACGCTAAGTTAAGGTAATCCGTAGGATCGCCATTAACCGCCGCTGATGCATTGACCATTTCGCCGTCGATCATGAAGCCACGACTACCGTGAAGTGGGTGATCGATAGCAACCGTTGCGTATCCTGCTAGTGATAATGCCCCTGTAATCGCTAAGAAGTCTTCTTTGCGCGAGGTGATACCATGTTGCAAGATAACAACTGGCCAGCCGGCCTCAGGAACAGCTGCGATAGGGCTAACACCTGATGCTGGGTTTGCAGCAACAATATTGATAATGTTGATATCAGGCACGGTAATTTGAACATCAAGTGTTTCAGTACCGTCAGGGTTACTGCCTTTACGTGCAGGGATTGGGCTGTAGCGCGTTACGTGACGCAAATCGTTAATACCTAGGTTTGTAAGGTCTAAGTCCAATAACGTCCCACCACTTGCTTGTTGGCATAATTCATTATTTGGACCTGTTGTAATTGTACCGTCAGCAAGCAGTGCACCAATGTTTTCTGCACCAATGGTTTGCAGTGCTAAACCGTTAGTACATGCTGCAGACCAACGACCATTAAGTGGATCTTCTGCATCAAGGTAATAGGGTAAGTCGATGCTACCTTGTTTCATTGAGGCGGCACAAAATGGCGCTACCTGAGAGAAAACCTCAGTTGCCGTAGGGTTTAACGGTGACGCAGGATTCAATACTGCAGATACAAGGCCTGAACACGTATTTAGGCCAACTGCTTGGAGTTGTGCCAACGTCGCACTACCTAATAGCGTTGGTGCCAATACGTCAAACGCAGTGTCGACTGCCGCTTCACCAATTGGAAGTACCGGCAATGTGCCTGCTGCAACAGCTTGTGCTGGCGTTGCACCTTGTGAAAGCGCAGTCGCAAATGGCGCGATCGCGAGTGATTTAACAGTCTCAATAATCTCAGTAGTCGATTGCGTTGTGAACGTGTAACTGAATACAAGCGAATCGCTACTTACACCAGCTTGTGAGGTAAGCACACCTTCATAGGAATTAATAAGGCCTTGCAAGCTAAGTTGTGACTCAGTTGAAAGAGGGAAGTTATTAATGTCCTGGCGTAAGCTCTCGTAAGCCGTGGAAGGCTTAATTGATTGGCCATCACTTGCTTTGAGTCCATCGGTAACCGCCACGTAGTAAGTGGTTGACCCTTTAAGTGGCTTAAGCGGAATTACCGCAACATCGTTGCCGCTAGCCTGAGTAATGAAATCTACGCCGAATGTTAGTTCTTCATATATTTTACAGCCCGAGATTGGCGGTGCAGTTGTACAGTCAGAGTCATTCAAATCGCCGCCAATAGCCCCTTCAAATAGACGTACCGAACCAGGCGCTGCCGCTGAGGCTTCGTCTAGTGTGATACCGGCAGGGTGGGAGGTAGAGAAAGTAAATGGATGCTGTGTAGACCAACCATCAAGCGCGCCTAAAGCTGCTGAGGGGTTGCTAAAGTCAGGTATTCCATTTGCTGCTTGACCTGCTACCTCATCAGGCATTTCTAATGTTCCATCATCTGTCTGCTCTACCAGAGCAAAAAACAAATCGCTTGGTACATTAAGTACGCTACCGGCAGGGTCAAACAAAATTCGTGAGGCAGGACGCTCTATAGCGGTTTCCGCTTGAATTGTTTCTAAGTCATCTCCGCCACCGCAACCAGCGAGCACAAATGCTGCAGAGATACTTGTGCTGATTAACAGTTTTTTCATTCTTTCTCCCAAGATACTAAGGTGAGTTGTCAACTCGATTGTTTCTTCGCACAATAATTGGTGGACAATCACTGTTCGAACAGACTATTAACAAGTATGACCAGTTATTATTCGTCTTATAGTATTGACTTTGTTATCTATTTGCAAAGGTTTGTTAAGTATTTGTTAGGGATATCTATCAATACTTTGAAAAATCATATTACAGTGAAAAGCAGAAGAGTACTTATTGGCTCTTAGCAAAGTAAATGTAGAGCGCATCACTTCAACAATATAGACCGATTTAATTACAATATACTTTAAACAATAGTACAAAGTTAGATGAAGATATGAATGCTTAAATGTATGATACGCATAAATGTAAGTCTTGTGTTTTATCAACGTGTTGATAATTCAACGCTTGTTGGCTTTGAGAAGATATTATCTAGGAGTAAGGTTTGGAGTTTTTGTACGAATATGGCTTATTTGTGGCCAAAGCGATAACGCTGGTCGTTGCGGTTGTCGTTGTTGTTGCAACAATTGTTGGTGTGGCAAACAAACAGAAGCACGGTAAAGGTCAGTTAGAGATCACATCAATCTCAGACCAACTCAAAGACATTACTAACTATGCAAAGCAAGTACTGCTAGACAAGAACTCTGCGAAAAAGCTAGCGAAACAGCAAAAGAAAGAAGAAAAAGCAAAGTGTAAACAAAAAGACGACGAAGAAAAGTCTCCAAGGTTATATGTTATTGACTTTAAGGGCTCTATGGATGCTGGAGAAGTCGATAATTTGAGAGAAGAGATTACGGCAATCTTGTGTGTAGCGGATAAAGACGATGAAGTATTAGTTCGCTTAGAAAGCGGCGGCGGTGTTGTTCATGGTTACGGTCTTGCAGCATCTCAGCTTCAGCGCATAAAGCAAAAAGGGCTTAAGCTAACAGTTGCGGTAGATAAGGTTGCTGCCAGTGGCGGCTATATGATGGCCTGTGTCGCAGACACGCTATTGGCGTCACAATTCGCTTACATTGGTAGCATTGGCGTGCTAGCACAGCTGCCAAACTTTCATAAGCTGTTAAAGAAAAACGATATCGAATTTGAACAACACACAGCGGGCGAATTCAAACGAACCTTAACGATCTTTGGCGAGAACAATGATGAGGGGCGAGCAAAATTTAAAGAAGAAATAGAAGAAATCCACGTTTTATTTAAAGACTTCGTTCATAGCCAACGCCCAGAAATGAATATAGATAAAGTCGCTACTGGTGAGTACTGGCCTGGAATAAAGGCAAAAGAACTTGGGCTTATCGACGATATAACGACGTCCGATGACTACATTCTTTCTCACTACCCAAAAAGAGAGATCTTTAGCGTAAAATATTCGGTTAAAAAGAATGTTGCCGAAAAGCTTGGAATGTCTGCTGCATCTGTGGCTGAGCGTGTTCTGATGAAATCGTGGAGCAAAGCCAGACACTGGTTTTAAATTACTCGTTTAAGTGAGAGGCCAATAAGGCCTCTATTGCTCTGCGCAAAGATAATAAAAATGGCAAAAAACACTAAAAATGACATTTTAGATACAGCGGAATACTTGTTTTCTCAACAGGGTTTTACTCAAACCTCTATGAGAGAAATTACTGCACGGGCAGGGGTTAACTTAGCGTCTGTAAATTATCATTTCGGCAGTAAGAAGAACCTGATCCAAGCAGTATTTAAACGATATTTCGATCATCTCATGCCTTACATCGATGCATGTCTAAAAGACCTCGAACCTAAAAAAGGCGCAGCAGGTGTTGAGCATTTGCTGTATACGTTAACTCCTCCTATGCTGGAATTAAATGTAGTTAGCGAACAGGGCACTGCCACTTTTGTGAAGTTGCTAGGGAGAGGCTACAACGAGACGCAAGGTCATCTTCGGCGTTTCATCATGAGTCATTATGGAACCACCATTAGATCACTGGTTAACGCAATTCAACTTTGCCTTCCACACGTACCCGAAGAGGAATTGTTTTGGAGGCTGCATTTTGCCATTGGTAGTTTTGTTTTCTCTATGGCGTCAAGCCAAGCGTTAACAGAAATTGTTGAGTCTGACTTTCAAAAACATGTTGATATTGCAGAAGTTATCTCTCATCTTATTCCGTTTGTAGCGCAGGGAGTTGCAGGTAACTAAATCTGTTACAATGCGCAAAAAGTAAAGCGTACATGAATTACTGCTCAAAGTTACAAGCCTGTATACGGCTTAATGTCACTCTATCGAAAAGAACTGCAACAAGGTGATAAAGCTAAATGGTTTTGTCGCTCAATCCTACCTTTCAAAGGAGTTTATGTGTCTGTAAATAATCAAGACTTAAAGGTTTATTTAGACGGCCTGCTGCGCGTTAATGAAATTAGCGATTATTGTCCCAATGGAATGCAAGTTGAGGGCGTAAAAGACATCGCCAATATTGTCACTGGTGTCACGGCGAGCCAGGCACTTATCGACGAAGCCATTCTGCGCAAAGCGGATGCAATTGTGGTTCACCATGGTTACTTTTGGAAGGGCGAGTCTCAGTGTATTACCGGTATGAAAAGGCAGCGTTTAAAGTCGTTAATTGAGAACGACATAAACATGTATGCTTACCACCTTCCACTCGATGTTCATCCTGAATTAGGAAACAATCGCCAATTAGCAGATTTACTTGATATCGAAAATGTTGCTGCACTATCTTCGGTAAAGCCCATTGGCGTTGTTATGCAGGGCGAATTCCCCGTTGCAATTACCGCCGCTGAATTAAAAGATCGGCTTAAAGCGGTTCTAGGTCGCTCTATTTTGCTTGAGGGTGCTGAAGAGCGTGAAATTAAAACCCTGGCCTGGTGCACTGGTGGTGGCCAAGGTTTCATAGAGCAAGCGGCCGATTTAGGAGCAGATGCATTTATTACCGGCGAGGTGTCTGAGCAAACTATTCATATAGCCAGAGAGCAAAATATTGCTTTTTATGCCGCTGGGCACCACGCGACAGAGCGGTATGGCGCAAAAGCATTAGGTGAGCACATTGCTTCTCAGTTTGATGTTACTGTTGATTTTGTCGACATCAACAATCCGGCTTAACTCATAATAAGTGTTTAAAAATTAATGAGAGACGATCATGTATTTGACGGCATCGCGGATAAGTTTGCCAAGAATATCTATGGAACGACAAAAGGTAAGTTAAGGCATACCTTATTGTGTGACGTGCTTACCCCTCACTTACCTAACCACGCTCACGTTCTTGAAATAGGTGGCGGAACGGGTGTTATGACAGCGTACTTGGCGTCCATGGGTCACAAAATTGTGCTCACAGACGCATCAAAAGATGTATTGGTTCAAGCAGAAGAACTGTTTTCCCAAAGTGCCAATGCGAGTTTTCGCGATAATATAGAAATTCGTCAGCAGTTTTTGCAGGACATCAACGATTTTACACCATTCAACGTTGTAGTGTGCCATGCGGTGCTTGAATGGCTTGATGAACCCTACGAGGCCTTGTCGATGCTTTATGATCGCATGGCGGCAGGCACTACATTAAGCCTAAGCTTTTTCAATTACGATGCGAATTTGTTTGCGAATGCTATTTATGGCAACTTTGACTATATTGCCAAGGGGATGAGGGCGAAAAAGCAGGTTCGTTTAAACCCTAAAAAGCCGCTTTCGGCTTTAAAAGTACTGGAATACTGCGAATCACTTGGTTTTTCAATCGTCGAAAAAGCAGGGGTGCGTTGCTTCCATGATTATATGCGTGATATATCGCATCAGGCATCAAAATATGATGAATTGCTAGCGCTTGAGAGGCAGTACCATAAGCAGGCTCCCTACATGTGGTTAGGTAAATACTTTCACATTATTGTTAAAAAGTAGCTGTATAAACGTCGCATTGGATTAAAGCTGTTAATCGAGTACAACAGTGTTGTTCTCGTTAATGATATTATCTAACGTTACATGGGCAATTTCGTTCAACGCTTCTACAGTGAAAAAGCCCTGATGGCCCGTTACCAAAACATTGGGAAAAGTGATAAGGCGCTGAAAATTATCATCCTGTATAATTTCATGAGAGCGGTCGGTAAAGAACAACTCAGACTCTCTCTCGTATACGTCTAAGCCGAGATAGCCGATTTTTCTGCGCTTGAGTCCATTAATGAGAGCGGTGTCATCCACCAATCCGCCTCGCGACGTATTAATTAACATCACTCCGTCTTGCATTTTTTGAAGTGACGCTTCGTTAATCATGTGGTTGCTGTCCTCAGTGAGAGGACAATGAAGCGAAATAATTGTACTTTCAGAAAATAGCGTTTCTATATCGACATAAGACGCGCCTAGGTCTTTTACCGTTTCGTCTTCGAAGGGGTCACAGCAAAGTACTTTGCAGCCAAATCCGCGCAGAATTCGAATAACCGCTTTACCAATTTTTCCTGTACCTACAATACCTACCGTTTTATTGTGAAGCGTGAATCCCATTAAACCGTTTAACTGAAAGTTACCTTCTCGCACTCTGTTATACGCTTTATGCGTATTGCGATTAAGAGTCAAAATTAGTGCGATAGTATGTTCAGCAACGGTTTCAGGACTATAAGCTGGAACTCGGCTAACCCGAATATTGGCTGCCTCGGCAGCGCTGATGTCCACGTTGTTGAATCCAGCACACCGTAAAGCAATGTGTTTTACTTTGCAGCTGGCAAGTATTTCAATGGTTTTAGCGTTTAAGTCATCATTAACAAACGCAACAACAACGTCGAAGCCTTGGCATAAAGGCGCGGTAGAAGCGCATAGCGTATGCTCAAAATAAGTGATGTCCATGTCTTTCTTTTGGTTTGAGACGTTGCTCTTTAACGCTGCATCAAAAACATGGCGGTCATAGTCTTGGGTACTGAAAAACGCTATTTTCTTTTTCATCATCATCCTTTATGGAGGTGTGTTAACCGTTATTGTTGAGAAAGCAGAGACTCAATATCTTTTGCTATATCGCCTGGCTTCATTGTTGGCGCATAACGCTTTACTACATCGCCTTGGCGGTTGACTAAAAACTTTGTGAAATTCCACTTAATGCGTTTGGTTCCCAGTAATCCAGGCGCTTTCTCTTTTAGTTGTTCGAACACTGCGCTCGCGTTCGGTCCATTAACCTCAACTTTTTTGAAAAGGGGGAAAGAAACACCGAAATTCACTTCACAAAATTCGGCAATATCTTCATCTGACCCAGGCTCTTGGTGACCAAACTGGTCGCATGGAAAACCTAGAACCTCAAATCCACGCTCTTTATATTTATTGTAAAGTGTTTCTAGCCCTTTGTACTGGGGCGTAAATCCACATTTGCTGGCGGTATTAACAATAAGCAATACCTTTCCTTTATATTGCTCAAGGTGAATGTTGTTACCGCTATTTGTTGTTACCGTATGCTGATAAATAGTCAATTTGCATCCTTTATGTTTTTGTTGTTGTGAATTCTGATATTCTCATCATATTCGCGGCTGAACAGTATCTATATTCGAGTAAGTGTTTTTCTAAGATAGCTTAATTCTACTTAACTATTAAGCCAGTCTTTGTTGATTACGCATGCTGTGTATTTGATATGTCCTCGGTCAGCGCTTCATTTATCGCAAATAACAAGAGAGTACTTTGCATGTCAGATTTAAAGGTAAGCTTTTTAGGACTCGGTGTCATGGGTTTTCCTATGGCAGGGCACCTTGCAAGGGCTGGGTAT
The DNA here is from genome assembly GCF_002831605.1 of Alteromonas sp. MB-3u-76. NCBI lineage: Bacteria > Pseudomonadati > Pseudomonadota > Gammaproteobacteria > Alteromonadales > Alteromonadaceae > Alteromonas > Alteromonas sp. MB-3u-76. The sequence goes on from NZ_CP025115.1 coordinate 1,834,947, forward strand.
AAAGTCACCGTTTATAATCGAACCAAAGAAAAAGCAGAGAACTGGTTGGAAAAGTACGCCGGTGCTTTGGCCACATCTCCCGAGCAAGCTGCGGAAGAGGCAGACATCGTTTTTATGTGCGTGGGAAACGATAATGATGTAATGGAGATTGGCACCCGTGCGCTTAGCGCAATGAAACCTAACTCTGTGCTAGTCGATCACACAACAGCCTCTGCCGATGCAGCAAGAGAATTGAATAAACATTGTGCCGACAAAGGTGTGCACTTTTTAGATGCGCCGGTGTCAGGTGGGCAAGCAGGTGCAGAAAATGGGCAACTTACCATTATGGTAGGCGGTGAAGATCAGATTTTCTCACGCGTCCAACCTGTTATTGATGTTTATGCACGCCATAGTCAATTACTGGGACAGTGCGGTAGTGGCCAATTGGCCAAAATGATGAATCAAATTTGCATTGCCGGCATCGTACAAGGTTTATCAGAGGCACTGCACTTTGGTCAAAAAGCGGGCTTAGACTGCAATGCAGTGGTCGATGTAATAAGCAAAGGTGCTGCACAATCGTGGCAAATGGAAAATCGCGCAAGTACTATGCTAACCAACACTTACGATTTTGGTTTTGCGGTAGATTGGATGCGTAAAGATTTAGGCATTGCCCTTGATGAAGCTAAACGCAATGGTTCCACGCTAGCATTGACCGCCTTGGTCGACCAATATTATGCCGATGTGCAAAAGCTTGGTGGCGGGCGATGGGATACATCGAGTTTATTAACCCGCTTAAAGTAACGAAAAATCTTTTAACTATTTTCTTGCACTAATAGCGTAAGCTGCTCTAGACGCCCTCGATTTGTTTCACTTAGTTGCAGTTCAGATAGGGTGTCGAGCAGCTTGTGAATGCCATAACGCCGATAGACAGCGGTGTCAGCTTCAATCATGCATTGAAGTAAATTAAGTCCAAAGGCAGCGGTTTCTGGTGATAGTTGGAATGCGTCATAGAAGTGTTTCATGGCCTGGCTAAACATACCTTCAATGAAAAGCTGTGTACCCGTATCATTTATGGCTATCGCCTGTTCATGATTAAGCCCTAAACGTTCACCACCTGCAAAGATGGACTCGTCGTTCATTACTTGCTCAGAAATACCTTGAACGTCGCTGTTCTTTTGCTTTGCCATAAGCAAAAGTTCACCAGCTTTGCGCTCATCGCCAAGGCTGTGGTGGACTTTTGCTGCTATAACAAGGGTCGCGGGTTCAGTCCTTAAATGGTTTTCCATATAGTCAGCATCTAAAAAGTGTGCTGCTTTTTCCAAATCATCATCGAGAACTGAAGAGAAGGCGAGTAGGTAATCTCTTTTTTGTAAAACTTGGCTATCAGATTGATTACGGCCTGCTATGCCCACTAACTTTCGTGCCTGAGACAGACTTTCTTCTCGGTTACTTTGTGGTGAGTCTTCAGCGAGCAATAGGTAAAACTCTGCTAATTCAAAAGTAAAATCATTGAATCTGTCTTTTGCTGAACGATGCAGTGCACGTTTCTTTTGTAGCAGTTCGATAGCTTCTACTACCTTATCTTGCTTTTGAAACGCTAGGCTTTTTAGCTTTGCAGCGGGCAGGCTAAGTTCACTAAATCTTATTTGCTCCAAGTATTTTTCAACCTCTTCATAAGAATGCTGTTCAAAGGATAAGGAGGCCAGCCATTCAAAGGCTTCGTCTCTGGCAAGGCTTGAGTTGACCATTGAGCTTAGCTGTTCTTTACAATCAGGCCACTGCCCAGCGGAATACTGACACTTTATTTTACCCCACTGCGCCCATAATACTTTATCCGAGCGACTAAGAATGTCGTCATAAATACTGAGTGCTCGCTGTATTTCACCGTTTTCATACAATAAGCGAGCGTATAATTTGCGGATATCTGATACCAATCGAGGAGGGATGCCTTCCTTTATCTTGCTTCTTATAACCCCTATCGCACGCTCTAATTGTTTATTATCTAATGCCTGCAAAACATTTTTTACAAAGTCGCGGTAATATAAATAATGCTTTATTTGGCGAGAAAGAGAGGCAATGGTGTAGGGTTTGATAAGCAAGATATCGGGCTGTAAATCCATGATACGACCAATAACTTGACCGCTTCTATCAGAAGTCAGAAATATTACGCCGGTGCTAGGTTTTATATAGCCTGCTTCTTTTAAGCTTTGGAGCCATTCAACGCCGGTTTTCCCCTCACCAAGGTGATAATCCATTATGATGAGTTCGAAATTTTGTTTTCGCAGCGCAGCCTTTAACTCAACACCTGATGTGTAGCTACTTACTGATAAATTGGCAATCGACATAACGTGGCCGCGCAGCGCAGTGCGTGCAGTCGCGTTGTCTTCAATAATAGCGGCTCGTAATTCCACAGAAACCAAGGTTGTACTTAACTCTTTTAATAGCTTACCAGTGAACCTGTAAAACTGCACGTAACATTCATTCACACGTCCTAGCAAAGAGATGCTTTCTCTGTCGTCACAAATTATTTACGTGCCTGTAATTATAATTTAATTAATGTTTTACCTTTACGTTTACGTAAGGGGTAACTTTTAGTTATTGTGTTAATACAGTGTAAAGTCGCAATGATAAAAGGCAAATAACATGAACTTTGAATTGAATGATGACCAACTGGCGTTTGAAGATACGGCGCGTCAGTTTGCACAACAAGAACTCGCACCTCATGCTGCGATGTGGGACAAAGAGCATCACTTTCCAGTTGAGGCTATAAAGAAAGCTGGCGAGCTTGGCTTTTGTGGTTTGTATACACCAGAAGAAGCCGGCGGGCTAGGGCTTTCACGATTAGACTCATCAATTATTTTTGAACAACTATCGATGGGGTGTACTACAACCACTGCCATGTTGACCATTCATAACATGGCCACATGGATGATTGCATTGTGGGGTAGCGAAGATGTAAAAGCCCAGTGGTGTGAAGACCTAGTCAGTGGTAACAAGTTAGCGTCTTACTGTCTTACCGAGCCAGGTGCTGGCTCAGATGCAGCCTCGTTAAAAACGAAAGCAACGAAAACAGAAGATGGGTATGTACTTAACGGCGCTAAGGTATTTATTTCTGGAGCAGGCAGCACCGACGTACTTGTGGTTATGGCGAGAACTGGCGGTGACGGACCTAAAGGCGTGTCTGCTTTTGCAGTACCGGCCGATAGCGACGGCATTATTTATGGTAAAGCAGAAGAAAAAATGGGGTGGAATGCTCAGCCCACTCGAATGATTACCTTTGACAATGTAAAGTTGAACGATGCTTGGCGTCTTGGTGAAGAAGGCGAGGGCTTCAAGATGGCGATGCAGGGCCTAGACGGTGGCCGCATAAACATTGCTACTTGCTCCGTCGGGACAGCGCAACAAGCGCTAAATGTAGCCCGAGACTACATGAACGAACGTGAGCAATTCGGTAAACCCATTGCCGGATTTCAAGCGCTTCAGTTTAAGTTGGCAGACATGGCTACAGAGTTAGTCGCTGCTCGTCAAATGGTGCGTATGGCGGCGTGTAAACTCGACAATAACGATGCTGACAAAACCACTTACTGTGCTATGGCCAAACGCTTTGCAACAGATGTCGGGTTTAATGTGTGTAATGACGCGCTGCAGTTACACGGCGGGTATGGTTATATTAAGGAATATCCTCTTGAGCGGCATTTCCGTGATGTGCGAGTGCATCAGATTCTTGAAGGGACAAACGAAATAATGCGTGTAATTATAGGCAGACGCTTGTTGTCAGATGAACGCAGTATTCTTTAACTTTTTTAGGGAGTCGCAAAATGGATGAAGTTGTTATTGTTGAGGAGCTTTCAACAAAAAGCTCCGATCATGTAATTGGCCGTTTAACATTAAATAAACCAAAGGCACTGAATGCGCTAGATTTAGACATGGCCACAATTATGTTGGACGCGCTATTGGCTTGGCAAAGCCGAAGCGATGTGGTTTCGGTCATAATAGACTCCGCGGGTGACAAAGCGTTTTGCGCCGGAGGCGATATTGTATCTATGTATCGTTCAATGGTAGAAGCTGAAGGCGGTGTCCCCGATTTCCTGGAAACGTTTTTTAAAACAGAGTACACCCTCGACTACACCATTCACAACTACGCAAAACCTATTGTTGTTTGGGGAGCGGGTATTGTAATGGGTGGCGGCATGGGGCTTCTATGCGGAGCCAGCCACCGAGTGGTTACTGAAACGTCTCGACTTGCTATGCCGGAAATTAGTATTGGTTTGTACCCAGATGTTGGCGGAAGCTATTTCTTACCGCGGCTTCCTGGAAAGACAGGCTTGTTTTTAGGTCTAACCGGCGGTCAGATGAATGGAGCAGACGCCTGCTTTGTTGGCTTGGGCGATAACCTTGTTGCAGCATCTGAAAAAGAAGCATTGATAGAGCGCTTTATGCAACATCAGTGGGAACAGGAAGATCTCGCTAACCAAGCCACGCATTTATTGAGCAGTTTGAAGCAGCCTGACGAAATCCCACATAGTAATATTGAGCAACACCTAGACCTAATAAATTCGCTATGTGAGGGTAACAGTGCTAAAGAGGTTGTGACGTCGATATTGCAAGCTGATGTTAACGGCGACAAATGGTTAAGTCGAGCGCAGGGCACACTGCAAAAAGGGTCGCCCATTACCATGCACTTAGTATATCAACAGTGTCAACGAGGCGCTAAAATGACATTGGCAGAGTGCTTTCAGATGGAAGTGAATATGTCTTGTCGTTGCGGAGAAAGCGGCGAATTCCAAGAAGGCGTTCGCGCATTATTGATTGACAAAGATATGTCTCCGAAATGGAAATACGCGACAGTAGATGATGTTCCCGCTGGCATAGTTGAACATTTCTTTTCTTCTCCCTGGGAAGATAGCCAACATCCATTAGCCTCATTAACGCAAGGAAGCTCTTTAACTTAAACTAATCACGGGCAGCAATCGGCAAACATGAGATTGCTGTCTGTGTACTCGATTTGTTACACTCAATAGCCTATTCATTCATAGAAAGATTCTTTTTATGTGGCTATGCCCACTTTGTAAATCTCCAATTTCCTTAAGCGACATACCAGTACGCTGTGAAAATAACCACTCGTTTGATAAAGCTAAATCAGGTTATGTAAATTTGCTACCGGTGCAGTTTAAAAAATCAAAGATGCCCGGTGATGACAAAGCAATGGTAAAAGCAAGAAGGGCCTTTCATCAGCAAAATGCTTACAAACCGCTTAAAGACCATATGGTCGAACTGATTAGTGAATATTTTCAAGCGAATGCAGCAGGGTCAAGCGCAGGCATGTCAAGCCCAGTAACAGCAAGCCCAGTAAGATCAAGCACACATTCACACTCCTCAACATTACGTATATACGATGCCGGTTGCGGTGAGGGAAGCTATCTAAATGCGGTGGTAAATGGTCTTAATAGCTTAGGTGTGTTTAGTGTTGGCGCAGGAAGCGATATTTCTAAAATCGCGGTAGAACTTGCGGCCAAAGCGTTTAAAGAACAAGAATTCGTGGTTGCAAGTAGTTTCGATTTACCCATAGCATCTGCAACTCAGAATGCGGTGATTCAGGTGTTTGCACCGGGTAGTAACGAAGAATACCACCGTGTGCTTGCGTCAGAAGGTGGTTTGCTTGTTACTGTAGACCCAGCCGAGGATCATCTCTTTGAAATAAAGGAGCAAGTGTATAGTGAACCTCAAAAGCACCAGACAGATAACACTGAACGCGAGGGATTTTCGCGAGTGAAAAACGAAAAGCTAGGCTTTTCTATTCAACTGGCTGATAAGGAGCAAGCCTTGTCGCTTGTTAAAATGACGCCGTTCTATTGGAAGTTACCTCCTGATAGCATTGAGAAGGTTGTCAATTCATTATCTAAAGTGACAGCCCATTTTCATATTCAACTGTGGGTTAAACAATAATGAAAAATGTCGCTGACCCTACAATTAGTCGCGAGGCACAGTCTAAAAGCCTAAAAACACAAAGCTCAAAAACAGAAAGCAAAGCGCTTTTCTTAGACAGAGATGGGGTGATTAATGTCGACCATGGGTATGTAGGACATTATAAAGATTTTGAATACCTTGATGGAATCTTCGAGCTAGTAAAATCATACTCAGATTACGGCTATAAGATAGTAATCGTAACCAATCAAAGTGGTATAGCTAGGGGGCTTTATACAGAGCAAGACTTTAGTGTTTTGATGAACGCGGTAAAAGCAGACTTTGCACAGCGCGGGGTAGGCGAAATAGCTATTTATTATTGCCCACATCATGTTGACGGTGCGATAGCGCAGTATGCCGTACCCTGTAATTGTAGAAAGCCCAAGCCAGGAATGCTGTTACAAGCAGCCGATGACTTAGTGATTAACTTAAGCGCCAGTATACTTATTGGAGACAGTTGGAGAGATATTGAAGCCGCTCATGCAGCGGGTATTTCAAAGAGTTACTATTTGTCTGAACAAGCCATGCCTAAATCTAGTGAAATTACTTCGGTAATACAGGTTACCCAACTAAATCAGGTGCCGCATCCACACAGTTCAACACCATAAAAGTTGTGAAAGAGATGGGAAAAGATAGTGTGATAATTTCATCTGTTGATGCAAAAAATCATCGAAAGCACAGCCTAGGCGCCTAAGCGTTGACACGCTCAAACGCCAATAAAGGCTTCTTTTGCAATCAATTTTGGGTAGAAAACCGCGACAAGTGCTTAATTGCTTGGCTTAGTAAGTCAACGTTTAAAGCATCATTACTTCGTTTGCCAGTGCTAATTTCTGTAATTTCATAGCTACCGTTACTCAGTACGTCTGTACGCTTATTATCGTGAATAACTACAATTCGCTCTCCTGAAGTACTCACCAACCAAGGGCGAGCAGGTGACAGTAAATTTTGACCAGTAGAATAAAAAGTAATAGGAGCATTACAACCTAGTGCATTGAGGATCGTTGGCGCCAGATCTTCAGTACTTGCAATGTCAGCATCTAGCGAAAAGTTGCTAAACAGGGTGCCTTTACCCGTCGCGCTTCCATAGCCTGTTGCAACAATAACCTTATGCTCGCGCTCAAGGGCTCTTGCGGTGTACTGCGCTATGTCTTCACCTTTTATAAAGGCAATATTCAGCCCGTCACTTTCACCAGCGTCTTTCTTTACATAGCCAGACAGTTGAGACATAGGTAATGGCGCATCACTGTGAACCGACACAGGCATACCAGAGCCTAAAGGCAGAGCTAACAAAACAGGCCGCTTTTCAGACAGTGCATCCTGATATATTTCAGGAACGCCGAACAACGCTGTCGTCATTAACCCTTTAATGTTACTCGCCGTAGAGTAATAGTTATCAAATCGATTAAGGTCTAGTTTGGTGTTCAAATTGTCAATTTCGGCGTCATCAGTTTGCACGATAACAGTTAAGTTTTCACTCGTATCTACCGAACAGTAAACTGGCTGCGCAGGATAAGTCGTGCTATGGAATTCAGGGTTGAACTGAAGTTGTTTGCGCTCTTCGTATGCCGCAAGATCTAGTAAGCCATACCGCGACATAGTGGTTTTAGCAGTGGCAGGATAGGAGAGCGGGAACATATTGTCCTGCTTTATAATGGGTTGATAGAGTTTTGCATCTGCCCATACATGAACAGCGTGACTGGTCACAAAGCATGCTACAAAAAATGTAGTTACCGGCACACCAATCTTATAGCGCGTAAAGCGCTCCACCCGTTTGTAGATAGCATTGGCTAACACCAGTTGGAAACCAAGCCAAACAACGAAAAGCAGAAATAGGAATCCCCACTGTTGCCAATTTTCTATGGTAATTTGAGATTGCGCTTCGCTTCGTAACAGGTCTGCAGCGTGAAAACTAATATGGAAACCAGTACGGTTGAATAGTAGCGCGTCGAAAGCCAGTAGGGCCAAGCCCACAGCTGCAATAACAGATGCACTAGCCTTTATTATTCTTGAATTTGAAACCAGATAGCAGAGCGGAAGTATAAATATGACAAATCCGAAGAACGTCATAAATCCGATGTGACCAAACCAATTTGCCAGCAAATAAATTGTACCGACACCTGTCCCTGGCATTGGCGATGAAAATACAAATATAGAGGCAATAACGATAGCGATAATAATATTCGCAAGCGCAAACCAGTGCCCCCAGTTTACAAGTTTGGTAACACGCTGGCGGCGGGGAGATTCGGCAAGGATCATGAAACTACCTTTTTATGCTTTGACACTTTTTTTCAAAACGTCGGCAAATTGAGATGCCATTGCTTCACGACTTTCTGGTTTTACTTGGGTATTGAGAATATGGGTAATAACATTTCCTAACACCATGAGGGAAAGATCGCGATTTGCACCGCTTTCCTCAAGTGTTAACATTACCTTGTTCATGAGCGCTTCGAATTCGTCGTTGCTGTAACGGCTTGTTTGGGGCATTGCTACGCCTCTTTTTAAAGTTTTCTTTGATAAAAAGAATGGTTTTACTCGTAAAATGATTATAATCGTTGTTTGGGTGAGTACAATCATTCATTCTAAAAACCCTTAATTCTTTGGGCATTTCATACACTTTTTAAGCAACAGGACACCCGATAAATTATGAGTGCACTGATTCACCACTTTGTCGTTCACCGTTTAATCGTCAATAAAGAAGAGAAAATAGAGGCGGTCCCCAGAGATAAATGTCTCGCGGTTACCCCTGAAATTGAGTCTTTGGCTCACCAAATAAATCACAGTTTTAATGCTAAGCCGGGTAAAGGCGTAGGGCATTTTGTATCTGAAGCGCCAAGCATCTCAAGTGTCCAACCTTCAGATGACGGCGAGAAGACTGAATCGAGTGATGGTCAAAGTGACACTCCTTCTACACACGATGTTTCCGGTTTTGCTGAGGGCCTTAAGAAATACCTGTCAGCACATAAGGCTGGGGGCGACAATGTGGAAAATGCATTCCATGATTTCTCGCTAGACGCCACCAATCGCTTAGTTAAAACCTTAGTTGATACAGGAACGGTAGAGACGGGTTTTCTTATATTCTGTCAATATGAGTTCCTAGCAACTCAATACCTTATGATTGCGTTACTGAATACTCGTTCTCACGTTGAAGTAACTAACTCTCTCGACTTGTCGTCACGAGAGCATCTCGACTTAGCAAAAATGCAGCTTGCTGTTCGCTTTGACCTAACGCAGTTGGACGTACAGCCAGAACAACAGCGTTACGTAAGCTTTATTAAAGGAAGAATGGGCCGGAAAGTCTCAGATTTCTTCATGCAATTTGTGGGTTGCGAAGAACTTGTAGATGTAAAACAGCAAAATAAACAGCTCATTTCCTCTGTAGATGCCTATTTGGCTAGTGAGTCCCTCGATCCACAAGAGCAGCATCAACACCGTGAAGAAGTGAAAAATTATTTTAAAGAAAAAATTGATGCCGGAGAAACACTTTCCGTGGACGAGTTAGCTAACCGTTTACCGACCAATGATGAGACAAAGAACAATTTTGCGGCATTCACAGACTCTTTGGAAAATCCGTTAGAGAGAGAGATTCAACCGGATCCCGCGGCATTAAAACAGCTAGCAAAATTTACCGGCCAAGGTGGTGGCGTATCGGTAAGCTTTGAAAGAAAGCTCATGGGCGATAGAGTTTTTTACGACCCCGCTACGGATACACTTACCATTCGCGGTATTCCACCGAACTTAAAAGACCAGTTGAATCGCCAATCCTCAATGGACTAAAGACTGCGTTTCATTAATAAAAAAAGTATACTAACGACAGAATATAAACTCGATCAAAGGGTGTTATGCAATTATTTGTAAATGATTTGACGGTGATGGACTTCTCTTACCTTTGCCCAAAACGCGGTATGGTGGGAGAAAGTTGGATTGTCGATGTAGTCCTAGACGGCGAACTGAACGAAGAAAGTATGGTTCAAGATTTTGGGCATGTGAAAAAAAATCTTAAAAGATTGATAGATGAATATGTCGATCATAAGCTTCTTGTACCCGCAGAGTACCGGGGTTCTGAGGTTATTCACGACGAAGACAGTGAACAAGTTGAAGTGCGTTTTACTCGTGAAAACGGCGAGAAAATAATGCTTTACTGCCCAGCAGAAGCTTACGCCATTCTCTATTCCGACGTAATCACCATGGAATCTGTGGGGGTGTATTTAAAAGAGGTGCTCGCTACTCACCTGCCTGAAAATGTAGACAACCTAACGCTTCATTTGAGAACAGAGGTCATTGAATCTCCTTTTTATCACTATACCCACGGTCTTAAAAAACACGACGGCAATTGTCAGCGTATTGCCCACGGTCATCGTTCTCGAATTGATATTTATATTAATGGCGAAATTTGCGAAGAAAGTCAGCGCTATTGGGCTGACCGCTGGGAAGACATTTATGTGGCGACCCTTGAGGATGAAATCCGTTATAGCGAGAGAAAACTTTCTGGTAGCGTTGATGTGCCAGAAGACTACTATTGCTTTGCTTATGAAGCTTCTCAAGGCTATTTCGAGCTAGTTATCCCTAAATCGATATGCGAAGTCATCGAAACCGACTCGACAGTAGAGTGTTTAGCACAATACTTATTGCAAGAACAAAAGAAAAAATCACCTAATAGCGAGTGCCGAGTCATTGCTTATGAGGGTGTAGGTAAAGGCGCTATCGTAAGTGGTTAAAGCTGTTGAGAGTTAAAATTAATGCATTATTTATTACTTATTTTGGTTATGCGTAACTTTTTAACGCTTTGAAAAATTTACGTATTTTCGTTTCAAGGTAAAAGTTATAGTAGGGATGCGAGATGTTGAATATGATGGTTAATAATTCTTTTATACCGTGCATTATTTTCAAAAATGCACGGTTTAGCGGTGTTCTAGGGTCGTTAGCCGCCGCTATGCTACTTAGCGTAGTTGCGATAAGCGATGCATCCGCTAGCCAATTAGTCGATGAGAACGCCCCTAATTCAACACAGGCCACCTCGCCACTCAAATTAAATGGCAAGTTCACCCAAGGTGCGCTTCTGAGAGGTGAGGTTCCCAAAGGTTCTACCGTACTGCTTAATGAGCAACCCGTCGCCGTAAATAAAGACGGAAAGTTTGTTGTTGGATTTGCAAGGGATGCAAAACTAAACCACGTGCTAACGGTAAAGGCCCCCAAAGGCAGTGTAATAACACGCGAAATAACATTGGAAGAGCGGGAATATGACATTCAGCGTATCGACGGTTTAGAGCCAAAAATGGTCACCCCTCCGGCATCAGTCACTGCGCGTATTAATAAAGACAATCGCAATGTAGCAAAAGCGCGAGGTAACAGTAGCGACTTAGATGCTCTATTCACGCGCTTTGAATGGCCCGCAAAGGGCCCGATAACAGGCGTTTACGGTAGTCAGCGTATATTAAATGGTGTGCCGAAATGGCCTCACTATGGTGTTGATGTAGGTGCGCCCACAGGAACACCGGTTTTTGCACCTGTTGATGGTGTGGTAACGCTAGCCGATGATTTATATTATTCAGGGAATACGCTGATCCTAGACCATGGCATGCAAGTGTTCTCGACCTTCCTCCACCTCGACACCATGACGGTTAACGTGGGTGATTATGTTAAGAAAGGGGAGCAAATAGGCACCATAGGTGCAACGGGACGAGCGACAGGCCCGCATCTAGATTGGAGGATTAATCTGGGGAAAATGCGCTTAGACCCGCAAACGGTAGTTTCTGGAAACCCAGACGATTAACCGTTCAGTGCAATTGCGCCTTTCGCATAAAAGGCGCAAAACAAGGCTAAATACATTTAAACACAGCTAAACACAGTTAAACATTGAAAACGCTGCTAAGCCCTGCCTAACCACTTCTCAAATTTATCAGCGTCATTAATATTGAAAAACGCCATGTCTTCTCGTGCGTCCATTAGCGGTAAGTCAAGATGAATAAGTTTTCCGTCTCTTATTACAGCTACAGTTACACTGGCATTTTCACTGGTATCTAAGAGCCGTTGAAGCTTACTCTGATTGACCACATGTCCGTCTATTGCAATAACGGTGTCATTGAGCAGAATACCGGCCTTCATTGCGGCTAACCCTTCGAATACTTGTACAACGGTTAAGCCTAATGAAGCAGGTTTTAGCGTTGCACCAAATTGACGTTTTATTAGTGTCTGTGCGGTTAAACCACCTTTATCGTCTTGGGATACTTTTGCCCGAGTGTGCAGCGAAATACCTATAGCCGCGATCAATTTATCAAGTTCAACATCATTTGTATGATAAACAACGTTATTTAAATAATCACTTACGTCAATATTGAGGTAACTGAGGCAAAGGCGATGGACTACGTTATCGGGCGTACCGGTTTCATCCTTACCGTAATGCTCCCATAAAAGCCGCATTAGGTCGTCCAAACACACGGTGTTGTTAGAGCGTTCCCGCAATATCAAATCTAGACCAAACGCAATAATGCCGCCTTTCGTGTAATAACTAACAATATTATTTGTTGCACTAGCATCCTGTTTGTAAAACTTAGTCCAAGCGTCAAAGCTACTTTCTGCTGCGCTCTGCTTGTGCCTGCCAGCATTTTGTAGAAGTCGACTCACGTTCTGCGCTACGATATCGAGATATTTCTGCGCCGGCACAGTGCCTACCCGGGCAAGCGTTACGTCGTCGTAAAAACTGGTAAAGCCCTCATATATCCATAATTGATTCGTATAATTTTCTTGAGCTAAATTCGGATTTACCATTACATCAGGCTTGATTCGCTTTACGTGCCAAGTATGAAAAAATTCATGGCTGCATAGACTCAAAAAGGTAATATAACTATCAGTCATTTCAGCGCTATCACCTACTAAAGGTAGATCGAACCTAGGGTAAAGAAGGGCTGTTGAGTGCTTATGCTCTAAACCACCAAACCCATTGTCTGCAAGCAGTGTCATAAACAGATAATTTTTGACCGGGTAGGGCTGGCCGAATAGATCTAAGTGGTGTTGGCATATTGGGGCAAGATCCTTTGCAATCCTTGGGTAATCAATATTGTTTTTACCAGAAAACAGCAGCGTAAAGTTTACTCCATTTACCTCAAACTCATGAGTATCTGCTATGCCTATAAAAATAGGGTGGTCGATAAAATCTGCGTAACAAGGTGCTTGATAGCTCCATTTACGCTCGCTACCGCCACTTTCTAACGCAGACGATACTCTCGCTTCCATTGATGTGTAAGCACGCCATTGAGAAATGGATTCGTCAGCGAAGGGTAAGGATACGTCGAGTTGATGTTCGGTATTTACAAAGCCCTCAACTTCTAGAAACGCACTGGTACCATTGATAAAAGCGTACTCATGATTGATAAAAGCAGAGCGTATTGAAAGATCATTTGCATAAATCGTATAGTCTATTAAGCAAGCCTTTCCGTTAGTGTGTAATGTCCATGTTTGCTTGTCCACTTTTTCTATAGTGAGTGGTGATGCGCTGGTTGCTTCTCGTGCCGATAGCGAAACAATATTTTTTGCAAAGTCACGCACCATATAGCTTCCTGGTATCCAACTTGGCAAAGACAGCGTAAGCGTTTCTGAATGATGCGCGGGCACGTTCAAACTCACTTTGAATTGGTGAGCCTGCCATTGAGAAAGGCAAAGCGTGTATTTTAGTATATCGTTCGGCATAAAATTCTCAATTTATTCACATAGTTGCGCTCAAGTGTACTATAACTAAGACAACAATGGTGTCGTTTATCTTGCAAATAGGGCGTTGGCAAGACTTACTATATCTCAACGTAACACCTTTTTAGGGCAACATTAATTGGCTGTAAATGAAAAAATTGGGTTAATTGTAAATATAATAGGGCTACTTAGAAAAGCGTACGTATGATTGAAGAGAATAAAATTAGCCTAGAGGATTTTGAGGCGCTAGAAGCGTTGAGGCCAGGCGGTATTGTTGATTTAGAAATAACTATGCCCGCGGCTTCAAAAAGGGTAAAAACCGAGTATTTAGGAATGCATGCTAACGATTGTATGATGTTTCACATTCCTACATCGTCAAAATGGATTACCGTACGGGACGCGTTAACCGTAGATAATACCATTGTTGTGCGCTCCATCGTTGAAGGCAATACGGGACAGGTTATTGCCTATCGTGTCAAAGTTTTAAAACTTTTGGCCAATCCTTCGGGTATATTAATTACTAGTTTCCCAAGGCGCGTTGAACGCATTGGTCTTCGAGCGTCAAAACGTTCTCAACCCGGTGTGGCGATTGAAATCAAATCTGATGTTTATGAATGTAAAGAGAACGCACACGGCATCATCGTAGATTTATCAAAACAAGGTTGTAAAGTAGGGCTTCAAATAAAGCCTAACTATCCGGTTTTAATTGATGGTACCGAGGTGACGTTAATTTATATGCTCGATGGCAAACCTGTTGAAATAAAGGCGGTCATAAAAAACCATAAATTAGACAACAAAGTGGTTTATTACGGAATGAAGTTCTCGACAGACGATGCAATGATAGGAGAGTTACTCGCGCGGCATACTCTGATATCTTAGCTTCTAGTGTGTTGTGTAGATATATAGTTTTTGCTAATGAATAATAAAAGGTAACGGCAAATGAGAAGTATTGAAAGGCTACTTTTACAGTACGGTGAAAGTCACCAAAATAAAGTTAATGTGCTTATTCACGCCATTGCGGTACCCAGTATCTACTTGGTTACCCTTGGACTATTGTGGAGTATCCCCACTCCCGAGTTCATTTCTCACTTCAATATCACATGGGCCCACATAATCGCCATCCCGATATTGTATTATTATTTTCTACTCTCTGGTCCGATAGGCGCAGCTATGACCCTGTTGACTATTGTTTGTTTTGGCGTCGTCAACTTGTTGGTTTATTTCAATATATCTGTATGGAAATTTAGTCTTGTATTATTTGTGGCCATGTGGATTTTGCAGTTTGTTGGCCATAAAATTGAAGGAAAAAAGCCTTCGTTTCTCGAAGATCTTCGCTTTCTTCTGGTGGGCCCAGCATGGTGGTGGGTACATTGGCTTAAGCGCATGAATATTAGTTATTAATACAGGTTGTGATATTTAAAGATTACCTGCGACCAGACGCACTACCAACACGACCAAGACGCTTGGGTCGTTTAATTCCAAGCGTATAATTTGGGTTTAAGCTAAAACATTGGTGAATATAAGTTGGTGTTAGTTTGAGTCGCTTTCAGCGTGTAATAGAAAGTAATGAGCGTTTATTCTGGACTTTGCACAGCGCAGGCTGGGCTGGTTTTGCTCTCATTTACTACATAGGGTCATTTCTGCATGATGTAAGGCCGATATGGGTTTTCATCATCATGTTAAATGCCTATGCAGGTTGGTTACTGACGATACCGCTGCGCTACGTTTATCGCTGGGCTCGTAAACGTTCTGTGTTGAATATGATCCTCATAGTGATCGCGTCATGCTACGTTGTCGCGCTAGTATGGGCGGTAGTAAAAAATATTAACTACTGGGAAATATATAAGCACGGTTACCGACCAGACGAATGGTACATGTATTTTACCAACACGATTAATTCCCTAATTATGGTGGGATGCTGGAGCGGCGTTTATTTTGGCATTAAAAACTTTCAGATGCTGCAGAAAGAAAAGCAGAATGCCCTTAAAGCAAGCACTATGGCGCACCAAGCGCATATAAAAATGCTGCGCTACCAATTAAATCCTCACTTTCTTTTCAATACGTTAAACGCGATATCTACGCTGATACTATTGAAAGAAAATGATACCGCAGAAGCAATGGTCTCTAAATTGAGCAACTTCTTACGCTATTCTCTTGATAATGATCCTATTAAACGCGTCCCCCTTGGACAAGAAATTAAGGCCCTCCGTCTTTATCTTGAGATAGAGAAGGTGAGATTTGATGATCGGTTAGAAGTTGTGTGGGACATTGATAGTAAATGCGAGTCGGCGCTGGTACCAAGCATGATTTTACAGCCCATTATTGAAAACGCTATTAAGCACGCCATTTCAAAAATGGAAAACGGCGGTCAAATAGCCATCACAGCGCGCACATTTGGCAACGATTTGTTATTGGACGTGGCGGATAATGGCCCAGGAGCCGACATTAAAGATGGCCAACTCAGCAGAAAAAATGGGGTGGGGCTTGTTAATATAAAAGAGCGCCTTCAATCGCTTTACCAACGCAACTTTGCATTTTCTATTGAGCATAACCAGCCCTCAGGGGTTAGAGTTAGAATTCGTATTCCCTACGAAGTAAAGGACGTATGAAATGACCAACCAAATGATTAAAACCATAGTAGTGGATGATGAGCCTCTAGCTCGCAGGGGACTTCGAGCTAGGCTAGAGCGACACAAAGATGTACAGGTAGTGGCAGAATGCCAGAATGGCCTTGAAGCGGTGAGTAGTATTTCGCAACACCGTCCAGATTTGGTGTTTCTAGATATCCAAATGCCAGGTCTAAACGGATTTCAGGTTATTCATAAACTTCGAGAGTTGAAGCAACCTATTCCAATGATTGTTTTCGTTACTGCCTACGACAGTTATGCTATTAAAGCGTTTGACGTTCACGCGTTAGATTATCTATTAAAGCCCGCCGACGATGAAAGATTAGCAGCGGCGCTTGATAAGGTGCGTGACTATACCTCAACCGCTCACCAAGATGAGCAATCGCAAAAACTGGTAAGCCTGGTTGCAGAACTCACCGGTGACGATTGTGAGGAAATATTGCGAAAGCTTGCAAATGGTGAGCCTGTTGAGACAAATCCCTATCCGGATGTTCTAGCCATAAAAGATGGGTCTGAAGTTACCCGTGTTAACGTTCAAGATATTCAATGGATTGATGCGGCAGGCGACTACATGTGCGTTCATGCTCTAGATGGCATGCATATAATGCGAAAGACGATGAAGGAACTAGAGCAAGAGCTTAACCCACAGTTTTTTGTGCGAGTGCATCGTTCAGCCATAGCAAACATTCGATATGTGAAGAAGCTCGTAAGCCATATAAGCGGTGAATACCACTTAATCTTACAGAACGATACAGAGCTTAAAGTAAGTCGCAGCCATAGAGACAAAGTAAAAGCAGCGATGAAAATGTAATAAGGCAGCTGTTTTAATTCAGTGTAGTTATTCAGTGTTGCAATCCAGCACTTTGATCACGTCGAGTTTTTAATAGAAATGATCAAAGTGCCTCATCATATGCAGCACAATAGACGCCCCTCGTTATTAGGGGTTTGCCACATCTATTTTCCGCTATTTTTCCCTGCTATTTTTCTTTTTGGGCCGTTTACTAGCAATCATATCGTTCGTTCATTATTGTCTTCATCAACGCGACCTGTGCACTATTTAGCGGCTTACTATCACTTGTTTTATCTAACGGAACCGTGACCGGATGGCTGTTTACCTCACCAACCATTATATTATTGCTAGAGGTTCCTACAAGGCTGACGGCAAATTCCCCTAATGTGGTAGCCAGCAACCTATCGCTACTGACCGGTGCACCGCCTCGCTGAACGTGACCAAGAGTAAGTGGCCTGACATCGGTGATACCTGCCTCATTTAATGCTTCTGTTAGCGCGGGAAGTCCTTTTGGCCATACATTTTCTGCTACTACGACAATAAAACTGACAGAGCCTTTTAAACGCCTTTGCGCATGAATTTGCGTGATAATATTTTTTAATTCGGCGTCGGTAGATTCAAAATGTTCAGGTAAAATTACATAATCTGCTGCAGAGGAAAGCGCAGCATTTAACGCAAGAAATCCCGCATGTCTGCCCATCACTTCAACTAAAAAAATTCGTTCAAAAGCATCTGCTGTGTCACGAACCTTATCAATAGAACTCATTGCGGTGTCGATGGCGGTGTAATACCCGATAGTGGCATCGGTTCCCGCTATATCATTGTCTATCGTGCCCGGGATACCAATGATTTGTCCGTGAAAGTAGTCACTTAAATAGGTTGCGCCTTTAAATGAACCATCACCGCCGATAACCAATAATGCGTCTATTCCTGCCTCAACTAAATTCGCCGCTGCTTTCTTAACGCCAGCTTCCTCAGTAAATTCTTTGCAACGAGCGCTATGAAGTATCGTGCCTCCTTGCTGTATTAAATTATGCGTCGAGTCTAAGGAAAGTGAGACAAACTCTTGATTTAACAGCCCGTTATATCCGTGGAGATAGCCAATGGGTTCGTAGCCTGATTTTTGACACGCAATAACAATAGCGCGTATACATGCATTCATACCGGGGGCGTCGCCACCGGAGGTTAAAACTGCGACACGTTTTGACACAATATAATCCTTCTGTGTTTATGGTGTTCTTATATTATGCAAAGTAGATCATGCATAATGGAAGGTAAAGTATTATTAAACTGCACTTTTTTCATAATTGCTGTCTATAAAGAATAAGTTCTGCTGTATTTTCATTGTAAAGGGTTCTAACGATGCGCTTGGTCACTGTCCTGTTTCTTTTTTTATCTCTCACTGCATGCAGTTCAAAGCTTGCTTATAACAACCTTGATTGGTGGGTGTATTGGTATTTAGATGACTATATTGAGCTGAACGATGAACAGGAAGAAAGGTTCGATGACTATTTGTCAAACTGGCTTCGTTGGCATAAACAAAGTGAATTGGAACGCTATAGAAAACAACTAACGACGCTAAAACAGCAAGTTAAGAATGATCAGCTCAACTACGAAACTGTTTACGCTCACATGAATGACATTCGAGGGCATTGGGAAAGGGTGAGAAGTGAAATAAGCCCTGAGTTGGTAGAACTATCCACTGATTTGACAGAGCAGCAAATTGTTTCTCTGTTTGCCACGCTAGAAAAAGACAACAAAGAAGAAGAAGAGGAACGAGATGAATTTCTGCAACAGTCACAGGAAGAGCGGTTGGAGAAACGAATGGAAAGTATGATTGAAAATGTGGAAGAGCGTATTGGCGATCTCACCAACGAACAGACTCAAATTATCGCCACTTACAACACGCAATTTGTTTCAACATCAAACGAGTGGCTTGAATATCGACGCAATATTCAAAATGCTGCAAGACGGCTTTTCGTCACAAAGTCGACTAATCCCAATTTCGTAAAAGATTTAACCTATTTGATGCAAAACCCAGATGATTATAGAAGTGAATCATATCAGCGAGCCAGCGCACATAATATGCAAGTGGCCGCCACGCTTATAGCAGAAATTGCAACAACACTCTCTGCTGAGCAAAAAGAGACGCTAATAGAAAATATCGATGAGTTCATTACCATCGTTAGCAATTTTCAGAAATAGCGAGTCGCTAGCAGCAGGGAGGTAAACGCCCTAAAGCCCAATATAAACAGAAAGTTCGTCACGAAGGTTGGCGTATTTTTCGCTGTAGGCATTTTTCAACGGAATATTATCAAGGAGTTTGTAAAGCCGCTTACATTCTGTCTCCATTTGAACGTCTGCTTGGTCTTTACTTTTATATAACTGAAGTAAGCATTGCAGTAAATTAAGGGCAACACCAATATTAACAGGTGCATAGTTTTGAGCTAATGCAAATGAAGCTTTTGCGCGCTCGTAAGCATGTTGTTGATAATGGTCAATGCCTTCTCGGTTAAATTGCTGATAGTTTGCCAAATTACTTTTTGCTTTTTCCGCCTCTTTAGCCAACATTGAAGCACTGTTTTTATCGAGTTCATCTTTTCTCAGTTCAACGACTTTACACAGTGCTATGGCGTCATCAAACTCTCCAAGTGAATACATGACGTTGATACTGTCTGGGAGATACGCCGTTGGAGGTTCATCATACTTTTCTTCAATCGCTACCTGAGAATTCACGAGGTGCATTTTAGCGTCAATCAACTTTCCATCGATGGCGCTTACTCGCGCATTAACGATATTACTAAATATATCGACGTCAAAATTTCGGTCCATTTTGAACAAATGCTCATCAAACTTCCCACGCTGTAATGTGAGCAGGGCTTCTTGCTGATATTTATTTCGCTGTTTCTTCTCATCGGTATTTTCAGCAACATCCAGCAAGCTGCGGATAAATGCACACCAATACAAACTTTTTTTATGGACGGTGCGTTTTGATAAATTCCAAATTGCCTGACACGATTGAGAAGCCGTTATGTAGTCAGCATTTTGTTGCGCTATTTCACAAGCGGTAAGGTGACGAGACAGAGAAAAGGGGGATAGTTTGATAGCCTCTTTAATAGCATCCAGTGCGGTTTCTTGGTTTTTTAAGCCTTGGTTTGCCAGCGCCAAGATATCGTTTGCGTCTGCACTGAATCTATTTTTCTTTAGTATTTTTCGAGCCACTGAAATTGCTTTTTCATATTCCTGACACTGAATATAAGTATTACCTAGGGCAACTTGAGCCCAGACTACAGGCTTGCCGTTTATAAATGGCGACAAAATCGCTAATGCTTTTTTGTAGTCACCCGTACGCAGGAATACGTCTACCAGAAGCTGCTGACAATGCCCTTTGTAGTGAGAAGGTTTCTCATACAGGTTGTGCAAAACCTCGAGCGCATCTACAAGTTTGTTCTGATCGATTAACTCGTAAGCAGACTGCAAAAACTGTCTTCTTTGCCACGCTCTGCCTATACGACTTTTTAGCTGAACCTGTGAAAAGGGTTTAACAAGAAAGTCGTCTGGGCGTCGCTCAATTGAGCCCAACACCATAGAGCGGCTGCTGTCTGCGCTAATTAAGACAAAAACGGATGTGGCTTTAATCAATCGTTTAACGCGAAGTTCCTCGACCAATTCATAACCATTTTTGTTCTCCGCTCCTAAATGCAGATCACAAACAACAATATCAAATTTTGTTTTTTTTGCCGCCGATATAGCGTGTTCTGCGCTAGATTTAGTGACAATGTCGCTAGCGCCCATCGACTGCAATAGCCCCTTGAGCATAAGCAGAAACGGTCGTTGATCCTCAACGATCAATACTTTTTTGTCAGTGTATTTCACTGCACCCTCGATAACTGATAAAACGCTTCCTATTCATGATGGTGTAAAACGGATGAATGAGCAATTTCAGTGTTAAGTTTATGGATATTTTGCCGACAACCCATGTATGGATATCACTACATAATTGTATTCTCAGGCTTTCAGTAAAAATGGATATTGAGCAAACTCCAGCGAACAACGCACCGTCGCTAGATCCCAGCTACCGCTGGGAGTTCGATGGTACGCTGGCAAAAGCTTCTTCTCAGGGAAGCCTGTTCTCACTGTATTTAGCAATGCATCAGAGCGCCTTGGCGAATACTATTCAGCTTACGCCACCAAAAAATGATGCAACCAATAGCAAGAGAGATGACTTAGCATTTTTAAATCATTATCGTAAACCTGCGCTTGCAGCGTCAGATGGAGATTGGAAATGTTTGGACACGCTTTCGCAATTAATGTGCAGTGATATAACGGCTGCTAGGCTCTTTCAATCAATGAACCCTTCTCCGCTAGCTCAAACGGACAACCCACGACGAATTCCTGAGGACGTAATAAACAATTGTAGTTTGGGCACCCAAAAGCGCCTAGCTGAGAAATATGTAAGCGATATCGAAGAAGATAACACATTACTTTTTGAAGTGATCCAAAATCAAAAGGTAAATTCCCCGTCGATGAATGCATCGATATAGGCATAACTGATGCCGCGTAGTTAGTTTCAATTCAAGCAGGCTTTTAACTAACAGCCTTAAAGGGGCTGTCAAAACCCAAAACCCAAAAGCGCGGAAACACGATAATAGTATTTCATATTGTTACGTACTCGCATTAAATACCTAATTTATAATTGCTAATTCTGTTCCTTGAACTATTAATGCCATTGCAGGTTTGGTTTTTGCTCTCGCTTCTGCTATATTTCGCGCCGCATTTTGCACTGGTCTTACGCTCCAATCAGCAAAGGTTAAAATATGTCTACTAATATAGAAAACAAATATATTGTTTGCGCAATGTACAAATTCGTTGCGCTCGAAAATTACAAAGCGATGCGCCAACCGTTACTCGAAGTCATGGAGTCTAACGGTATAAGGGGCACTTTGCTTCTCGCAAGCGAGGGCATTAACGGCACTGTCTCTGGCCCGCGAGAGGGAATTGACGCGCTACTTAACTACCTAAATAGCGACGAACGCATTAATCCTATCTCCTTCAAAGAATCGTTACATGACGAGAAGCCGTTCTACCGCACCAAAGTAAAATTAAAGAAAGAAATTGTTACCATGGGTGTAGAGGGTATAGACCCTCGTAAAACGGTGGGCACCTACGTTAAACCCACTGAGTGGAACGCCCTTATTAGCGATCCTGACGTAACGGTTATTGATACTCGAAATGGCTATGAAATTGAAATAGGGACTTTCAAGAACGCTATCGATCCAAAAACCGATACATTTAGAGAGTTTCCAGAGTACGTATCTAAAGCACTTGACCCAGAGAAAAACAAAAAAGTGGCTATGTTTTGCACTGGTGGTATCCGCTGCGAAAAATCAACCGCATATTTGAAAGAGCAGGGTTTTGAAGAGGTGTATCACCTTGAAGGTGGGATTCTCCAATATTTAGAAGATGTGCCAAAAGATGAGTCGCTATGGGAAGGGGACTGCTTTGTTTTCGATAATCGCGTAGCGGTCAATCACGATCTTGAAAAAAGTGAGTACGAGCAGTGCTACGCATGTCGCCTGCCGATTACCGAAGATGATAAAAACACGGAACAATACGAACCCGGCGTAAGTTGCCCACGTTGTTTCGGTACTCATACGGATGAGCAGATAGCGCGTTTTCGTGAAAGAGAAAAGCAAGTTCAGCTAGCAAAAGCCAGAGAGCAAGAGCATGTTGGTACTGAGGCAAGGCTCATCATGGAGCAGAAGCGTCAAGAAAAAGCGAATGCACAGCGAGAGCGCGCCTTAAAAGCAAAAGAAAAACAGGCGTAGACACATAATAGTAGAGACGTTACACTCCTTATATCGTTGTAAATTAGTTAAGGAATGTGAGTGAGCACTCAACTTTCAGATTCTAAAATTGAAGAGATAAGAAAAGACTTCAGTTTCTTTGACCGTGATGGAAACGGGCAAATCGACCTTACTGAGTTTATTGAGCTATTAACGATTATTTCACCCAAGACGAAAGCAAGTCACGTTGAAGAAGGGTTTAAACTAATCGATGAAAATGACGATGGCTATATCGACTTCGAAGAGTTTTTAGAGTGGTGGCAAGAGTGTTGGTGGGAATACTAACAACTTGCACAATGAATCGAAAAAAGCGAGCCATGGCTCGCTTTTTTATTTGTTTCTCTTTTTAGCTACGAGGGTTGATAACTATTCGTCACTGTCATCAGGCTCTACACTCGTATTACGAGGCTTACGTTTTATCGGTACCATACCAATATCTTCGCCCTGCATCGGGTCGACACGTCTCACTGGTTTTGGCCTAGCGGGTTTATTATTATCTCGGTTTGTCTCCACAGAAGCTTTCGTTTTAGCAGAAGCCTTCTTTTTCTTTGAGAAACCTTTAAATTTGGCATCAAACTCATCGTGTGGCGTACACTCTAACGCGTACTGCAAGTGAGTTTTGAGCAACTCAAAACTATTCCAATCCCGTGGACCCACTAGTGAAAAGGCTTCACCCTTCTGTCCTGCGCGACCCGTTCTGCCAATACGGTGTATGTATTCATCTGAATTTTTAGGAAGGTCGAAATTTACAACCAGTCCAACCTTTGAAAGATCTAAGCCTCTAGATGCTAAATCGGTGGTTACTAATACACTTTGCTGGCCTCTAGAAAAACTGCTCATTATTGACGCGCGCTGGTTTTGCGCTAAGTCGCCACGCAGTGCGACTGCTTCTAAATTGTCTTCATTAAGAATTGCTGCAATTCTATCGGTGTCTTCTCGCGTTGCGGTAAATACAATGGCCTGGTTGTACTCGCGTTTGTTGAGTTCGAAGCGCAAGATTTCGTCTTTGTTACTCACGTTATCGGCAAAAAAACAGGTTTGCTCAATATCGCCATGCTCGCCAGTAGCATTACCAACGGCAACTCGAACTGCCCCATGGGTAAGTTGAGTTGTCATATGTTGCAACTCAATATTATCGAGAGTAGCGGAAAACAGCATGGTTTGGCGTTTTCTGTGGTCGGCATATTTATTAATAAGCTTGAGTTGTGCAGCAAACCCTAAATCTAACATGCGGTCGGCTTCATCAAAGATAAGCAGCTCTAGCCCGTTCAGATACATACTTTTGCCGATAAGATGGTCAGCAATACGACCAGCGGTACCCACAATAATGTGAGGGTTGCGGCGCAAACCTTTTACTTGGTCATTAAAATTTTCACCACCCACTATAAGTTCACAAGATAAACTCAAACCACTGCACATAGATTTAGCTTCTATGAATACCTGTTTGGCCAGTTCTCTTGTTGGTGCAAGTATTAGTGCTCTTGGATCTTGTCGGCTCAACGCTTTTTGAGACAATAATCGATTAATAGCGGGAACTAAAAATGCAAATGTCTTACCTGAGCCGGTTTTTGAGGAGGCGATAATGTCTTTACCCTGAATACTGGGTAGCATTGTGCGCTCCTGAATCTCGGTAAGAGTTGTAATACTCTTACTTTCAAGTTTCGCTATGATTTTATGGTGAACAGGTAAGTCAGTAACTAGCAAGATAACGCCTCTATATTAATTTTCAGGTGCATTATCCCTTAAAGCAGGAGGATTTGAAAGCAAGCCAATAGAGAAGCTCGCTTTTTATAAGGGCCGTCTTTTCCCAACGGCCCCTATAGGTTTTTTAAAAAGACATTTCAGCTACATTGTCAGGAACAATAAGCTTACCGGCTGTTTTTTCTTTTATTTCATCAACAGAAACACCAGGTGCTTTCTCTTGTAATACAAAAGCGCCGTCTTCTACTGAAAGAACAGCTAAATCAGTGATGATACGCGTTATACAATTCACGCCTGTGAGTGGAAGTGTACACGCTGGTAATAACTTTGAGTTCCCATGCTTATCAGTATGAGTCATGGTAACAATAATGTTCTTAGCTCCAGCCACTAGGTCCATGGCACCGCCCATGCCCTTAACCAATTTCCCAGGAATCATCCACGACGCTATATTGCCAGATACATCCACCTCGAAAGCACCAAGAACGGTAAAATCTACGTGACCACCGCGGATCATCGCAAAGCTTTCCGCGCTATTGAAAATTGAAGCGCCTGTAATAGCCGTAACGGTTTCTTTTCCGGCATTGATCATGTCCGCATCAACTTCTTCTTCCGTGGGGTAACGTCCCATTCCCAGTAAACCATTTTCCGATTGAAGCATAACGCTAATATCTTCCGGAACGTAGTTAGCAGCCAATGTGGGTATTCCTATACCCAAGTTAACATAGTCACCGTCTTTAAACTCTTGGGCTACACGCATTGCTATTTGGTCTCTTGTTAAAGCCATTACACTGCCTCCTTTGTTACTACGCGACGCTCAATACGTTTCTCAAACTCGCCTTTTATAATACGGTTTACATAAATGCCTGGGGTGTGGATTTCACTAGGCGAAAGCGTGCCGGGCTCAACAATTTCTTCAACTTCTACAACAGTAATTTTTCCCGCTGTGGCCGCCATAGGATTGAAGTTCTGCGCGGTATGTCTAAATACGCAGTTACCAAATTTATCCGCCTTCCACGCTTTGACAATAGCAAAGTCGCCGGTAATAGCGTGTTCTAGAATATAAGGTCTGCCGTTAAACTCCTTTACTTCCTTACCTTCACCTACCGGCGTGCCGTAACCAGTTGCAGTGTAAAAGGCCGGGATACCAGCACCACCCGCGCGCATTTTCTCTGCAAGTGTTCCCTGAGGGGTAAGTTCTACCTCAAGCTCTCCATTAAGTAATTGTTTCTCAAATAATGCATTTTCGCCAACATACGAAGACACCATTTTTGAGATTTGTTTGTCTTCAAGCAATAATCCTAGGCCAAAGCCATCTACACCACAGTTATTAGACACCACGGTTAAATCTTTCACACCCATCGTCTTTATATGTGCAATCAAGCCCTCTGGAATACCGCAAAGTCCGAATCCTCCAGCGATAACCGTCATTGAGTCGGTTAAGCCCGCTAGAGCCTCTTCGTATGTATCAACTACTTTATTAAATCCAGCCATTTTTATCTCCACCAATGGTTTGTTAATAAATAGTATCTGTTCTGTTGCTAGTTATGTAAAATTGAATTTATCTTTTAATTGATAACTAAAATCTATTAATCAAAATGAATATTTCTTACCGGCACTTGCGTGCATTTATCGAGGTGGCGCACTCCACAACATTTGCTGAAGCTGCAGCGAAGCTGCATCTTACTCAGCCTGCTTTGTCATCGTCTATCAAAAAGATGGAGCAAGAACTAGGAGGTAAGTTGTTTGAGAGGAATACGCGTAACGTAAGTCTAACTCCGGAAGGCGAAATTCTGCTGCCTAATGCGCTTAGGTTAAGTAGAGACTGGGATAATACCTTTTCCGATATTCAAAATTTATTTGCTATGGCAAAAGGACAATTAACAATATCTGCAATGCCATCATTTGCAGAATCGCACTTGCCTGGTCTTCTTAGTGAGTTTCATCACATAGCACCTAATATCAATCTTCGCGTTGTCGATGTGGTGATGGAGCAAGTTGTTCAAGAAATTCGAAATGGACGGGCGGAAATAGGCTTTACCTTTGAACCCGAACATAAAGACGGTTTGATATTTGATAGTTTATTTACCGATCGATTCGTTGTCGTTGCAAATAAGGCGCAGGCTGCTCGCTTCAATCAAAAGCCTAGCTGGAGGGAATGTTTAGCTTTTCCGCTTGTTATGATGAATAGGGGATCTGCAGTGAGAAAGTGGACTGAAGCAGAGTTATGTCGGTATGGTGAGCCGAATATTGTTGCTGAAACAGGGCAGTTGGCTACATTGGGAAAGCTTATCAAAAGCGGGTTAGGCATTTCAATCATGCCCTCAATATGTAAGCCACAGATGGAGGCTTTAGGAGTTAAAGCACTGGAATTTGTCGATTCTCCGTTACTTAAGCGGGTAGGGTTGTTACGCAATGAACGAAGAGGGTTATCGGTATCGGCGCAAACGTTATGGAAGCTTACCGTTAGCCATTATGAAAGTAGCCATTATGAAAGTAGCCATTATGAAAGTAGTCAATATGAACATTATGATGAACGAACGCCGACCCAATGAATATGTTACTACCTAACAGCTACCATTTCTTTTTAGGGGCGAACAGTTCGTCCAGCTCGTCTCTTTCTTCTTCTTGTTTTCTTGCCCTGTCTTTTTCGTTTACACTTTTAAGATCTGACTGAATTTCATGTAACCATGAGTTTAATGTAGCAAGCTTACTTGACGTATATTCATCTTGAACGGTTTGATTTTCTAGTGCCAGTTTAGCTTTTTCATAATACTGACGAGCCGAGCCGAGCATATTAGTAGATTGCGCTGTACGACCCCGTTTAATAAGTGTTTCTACATTCACTTTTAACTGTAAACGCTCTAGCTGTTTGTCCTCTTCAGAGAACATCTTAGTATCTATTTGCCCTTTGCTATGCTCTGAGCGAAGCAGAATTCTCAGTTTCTTTACTGCCTGAATGTACTGAATAATCGTTTTATCATTATCGGGTAAAGCAAATTCAGCGTTGTCACCAACATTATTTTCCAATGCAGTAGCCGCCGCTTGCTCGCTACTTTCAATGCGCTGCTTGATGTCTCGTGTGCTAGCTAAACTATCAATTACTCGTAGTGCATTTGCCATTCTTTTGTGAAGTATCCCGATTAACCGGGAGGAAATGGGCATTTGCATACAAGCGGAAAGTACATTTTCGGTTTCATCAACGACGGTGCGCTGCTTAGCTAATTCCGTTCTGCGCTCAGCTTCTAGTCGCTGGCGATTTTGCTGAACCGCATTGATAAAAATTGCGGCTATAAGCAACACAACAACTAAAATTATTATTATAATCACGTACATGCGTGTAGTTCCATCAGTTTACTTTTTTATAATTCCCGGATGGGAAACACCGGCGAAGAGACCGTACTCGTTGATAATCTCGCACACGACATAATACTACGGTATTTTCACTTCAAATACACTTCCGCCAAAGCTACCGCCATTAGATAATGATATTACACCCACTTTATCATTGTGAGAATGAGCATCAGCAATCAATTTTGCAAAGAAGAGTCCTAATCCGGTTCTACCTTGACTGAGTTCAAAGTTATCCAGTGTAGCGTGACTTTTATTTAGCATTTCTTCGGGATAGCCATTTCCATCATCTTCAACTTTAATGACAAGATAGTCATTAACAATATCGGCGCAAACCTGAATACGTGAAGCGCCGTATTTCAGCGCGTTAACAATAACGTCATTGAGTAGCAAATAAAAAAGCTCACTATCTAGGTACCAGCTTATATCGCTGTGTACATTTACGTGTAGTGTTATGTTCTTTTGCTCTATGTAAAATCTATTTGAGCCGACCACATCTTCAATTATATCGGCAATAAAACATTCGTCTGCACTAATTGGAATACTTTCTAACTCTGAGCGGTAGAGTGAAAGAATCTGTACAAGGTTGGTGTTAAGTCTTGACGCTTCGTAGTGAACATTAGCTACTTGTTCTCTCGCACCTGTATTTTCTTTTGGCAGGGTATCTCTTAGTGATTCTATTGATTGAATAAGCAAAAACAATGAATTCTTCATATCGTGTACAGCTGCGGCTAGTACCGAAGAAAAATCAATTTTTGCAGATATTTGCCTATTTGAGGTCATTGTTTCTCAGTTCATGCAAAAGTTTAGCGCTACTCTTAATGTAGAATAAAAAGAGTACTTTTGAGCACATGTTTTTGAATTTTATTAATTTTGATGCTTAATTGAAGCCTAATATGGGCGATTAGTAATATCAACCTTTAAAAAAATGTAGTTTTGGTTATAAGGATAGGAGTATAGTGTATATAAAGAGCAAATCAGCGGTGTGAAGAATGAAATTACAACAACTTCGTTATATTGTAGAAGTCGTCAATAACAATCTGAATGTGTCTGCCACAGCTGAGAGTCTATACACTTCTCAGCCTGGCATAAGTAAACAAGTTCGTATGCTTGAAGATGAACTTGGTGTGCAAATTTTTGGGCGAAGCGGCAAACACCTGACGCATGTTACCGATGCTGGAGGCGATGTGATTACTATCGCTCGTGAGATATTGGCGAAAGTAGAGAGTATTAAGGCCGTCGCAAGGGAGCACACATTACCTGATCAAGGTAAGCTGAATATAGCCACTACACACACGCAGGCGAGATATGCACTCCCAGACGTTATTCAGGGGTTTATGACCAAATACCCGAAGGTATCGTTGCACATGCATCAGGGCACGCCTTCGCAAATTAGCGATTTAGCTGCTAAAGGCGAAGCAGATTTTGCCATTGCCACCGAGGCTCTTCACCTCTACAACGACTTGGTTATGCTTCCGTGCTATCACTGGAATAGAAGCGTTATCGTTAATAAAGATCATCCCTTATCGAAGAAAGGCTCAATTGATATTAGTGACATTGCCAAATATCCGCTCGTTACCTATGTCTTTGGGTTTACCGGTCGCTCTGAACTAGACCAGGCGTTCGAAAGAGCAGGACTTACGCCCAAAATTGTTTTCACAGCAACAGACGCAGATGTGATTAAAACCTATGTTCGACTGGGCGTGGGAATTGGGGTTATTGCTTCAATGGCAGTCAATGAAGAACTTGACTCTGATTTAGTTAAAATTGACGCCAGTCATTTGTTTGATTACAGCACAACCAAAATTGGCTTTAGAAAGGGGTCATTTCTACGAAGCTACATGTATGACTTTATAGAGCGTTTTGCCCCGCATTTGACGAAAGACAAGGTCGAAAAAGCCATGATGCTTAAGAATAACGAAGAAGTCGAAAAAATGTTTAAAGGCGTTACTTTGCCTGTGAAATAGGTCCAAAGCTTGTTACCGCTGCTGGCATTGAAATAGTAACTTGAATCAACAAAGCGAAACAGCAAACAAATGAATGAGAAAAAGAGGAGCACCCAAGCTCCTCTTTTTTTATCAGCACTCAATGATGTTGACGGCGAGTCCACCCCGTGCAGTTTCTTTATATTTTGTTTTCATATCGTTGCCGGTATCACGCATGGTTTTTATGACTTTATCTAGCGACACTTTATGCTCTCCTGTTCCGCGAAGTGCAAGTCTAGAGGCATTAATCGCCTTGATTGCCCCCATAGCGTTGCGCTCGATACACGGTACTTGTACTAGGCCGCCCACCGGATCGCAGGTAAGACCCAAATTATGCTCCATGCCAATTTCAGCGGCATTTTCAACTGCGGATGCAGTACCGCCCATAATTTCTGCTAGAGCCCCCGCGGCCATTGAACAAGCCACGCCAACCTCACCTTGACAACCTACCTCGGCACCTGAGATAGACGCATTTTCTTTATACAGAATGCCTATAGCTCCGGCGGTTAACAGAAATCTACTGGCGACTTCTTCATCTACTGGCCTGATAAATTTATCTACATACTGAAGTACAGCAGGAATAATTCCCGCCGCACCATTTGTTGGTGCAGTGACAACACGCCCACCAGCAGCATTTTCTTCATTAACCGCGAGTGCAAATAGGTTAACCCAATCCATTGTTTGCATAGGATCGGTTGTGTGCTCAGTCTGTAAGCGGCGATAGAGGCCTGGAGCTCGCCGAACAACTTTGAGACCTCCCGGAAGAATGCCTTCGCTCTCTATACCTCTTTGAATGCATGCTTTCATCACAAGCCAAATATTATATAACGCCTGTTTTACTTCATGTTTGGGCCGAAAAGTGGCTTCATTGTTGAGCATTAACGAACTAATACTTAGCCCGTTTGTTTTACAAAGGTGTAACAGTGCCTCGGCTGTTTTAAACGGGTAGGGAACTGAGGCTTGTAGGGTTGCAGCATGGGCTTTAGTTTCGTCAAAGTCTTCATCTTTGATGATGAAACCACCGCCAATACTGTAATACGTTTGTTGTGCAACTACGGTGTCGTTTCGCATAGCAAAGAAAGTGAGTGCGTTAGCGTGTTTAGGTAACGTTTTTCTTCTGTGGAAAACAATGGCGTTTTTATTAGGAAAATTAATGTCTTTTGTGCCATTTAAGCAGAGTGTTTCTGACAGGCGAACTTGCTCAAGCATAGCGTCAATTTTATCAACATCTACGTGCTCTGGCGTGTGTCCTAATAGCCCTAGAATAACGGCTTTGCCTGTACCGTGCCCAATTCCGGTCTGTCCTAACGACCCAAACAGCTCAACTTTAATGCTATCGACACTGTCAAAGAGCGAAGTATCCTTTGCAAGTGCGCCGGCAAATTCTGCTCCTGCTTTCATGGGGCCTACTGTGTGTGAACTAGAAGGACCGATACCAACGCTAAACATGTCAAATACACTAATCATAAACTTCAAGCCGTTAATCAATAATGTGTAGATCATGCATCTACCAAACATTAACTACAATACAGAAATGCTAATAATATGATTAGTTTTGCTAATGGCCTGTAAAGATAAATTGATAGTGGCTAGTCTATAACAGTACTTATGGATGTATATGATGGGAAAGGTTGCGAATAATTGCTGCGGTAGCGCCCCAAATCATTCGCTTTTGCCAAGGTATGAAATAAATAGGGAAAGAACGCGAACCTAAATGAGTTCTATGGATTAAATGATTTTTTCGATTTAACACATGGGCGAGGGGCACTTCAAAAGCACTTTCCACCTCGTTTGCGTCTAATTTCAATTCAAAGCCTGGCTCTACAAAACCCACAACAGGCGCTATTTCATACCCACTTACCGTACGGTATCGAGGCAGCATCCCCACAATTTCAACGTGGTGTGGCGGCAAGCCTATTTCTTCGTCTGCTTCCCGCATAGCCGCGTCAAAAAACGAATTATCGGCGTCTTCGACAGCCCCCCCGGGAAAACTAATTTGACCAGGGTGGTGCCGTAAGTGATGCGCTCGCTCTGTAAGAAGTACATGCAATGATGTGCCGTAATCAATCAGTGGGATAAGCACAGCTGCAGGTCGCCCAGCTTTTTTTAACGGAAAATCTGGTTCACTGTGCGGTAGCCTTAAATGGTGAAACTGATTGAGAAACTCGGCTTTTTTCATTCATACCTCTCGTTAAATTTAGCCAATACGGGCACAATTTTTGATACCTTATCGAGGGTCTCTTGATACTCTTCATCAGCTTGCGAGTCTAAAACAATACCACCGCCTGCCCAGCAATGTAACTTGTCATCCTCTGCCAAAACGGTGCGAATACAAATGCTAGAGTCCATGTCTTCACGACACCCCATGTAGAAAATGCTTCCACAATAGATATTTCTGCGGTGGGGCTCTAACTCATCAATGACTTCCATAGCTCTAATTTTGGGTGCGCCGGTGATAGAGCCGCCAGGGAATGACGAAGCCAATAGGTCAAGGGGCGTGCTACCCTCTGCTAACTCGCCGGTTATCGTACTCACTAAATGGTGAACAGCCTCATAGCTTTCCAAGGCAAATAACGCGGGTACATTAACCGAACCCGGCTTACAGTGCTTTGAAATATCATTGCGTAGTAAATCTACTATCATCAAATTCTCAGAGCGGTCTTTCTCGGCATGCTGCAGAGCATATGCACTCTCAGCGTCTCGCTGCTTTTCAGCGTACCTAGGCCTAGTTCCTTTGATAGGTTTTGTTTCTACTAAACCCTCTTTTACGCTAAGAAAGCGCTCTGGCGATATACTTGCTATCGCATTTTCTGGCAGCTTGAAATATGCGGAGAAGGGAGCTTGATTCTCATTGCGCAATCGACAATATGCGCTGTAAAAGTCACCCTGAAAACGCGCTGTAAAGCGTTGCGCCATATTAACCTGGTAGCAATCTCCCGCCTTGAGGTATCGATGAATAGCGTCTATGCATCGCTCGTACTCCTCTTGAGATAAATTCGATGCGAAGGGTTCTGTAATACTAAATGTCTTTTTGTCAGAGGTGGCTTCAGAAGCACCATTACTAGAACATGCAGGTGAGGTTGGCTTATTATCAAGCTCCGTATCTAAAATGTCTGGAAACGTACTGTCGTCTGTAGAGCAATAATAAAACGTACCAGTTTTGGTATCTTCAATAAACGAATTTAAATAAAGACCGGCGGCGAAATCGGGAGTCGTATAATCGTTTAACGCCTTGCTAGGCAAGCTTTCGTAAAACCTTCCAGCATCATAACCCGCCATACCCGCAACACCAACAATGAATGGCAGATGCTCAAATTTTACGTCTATGGTTGCTCTCAATTTTACGACGTGAGCGTGTAAGTATTTTTCAGATGCCTCAAAGGGCTTCTCATCTAAGTCGTACCGCTTTTGTTGCT
The DNA here is from genome assembly GCF_002831605.1 of Alteromonas sp. MB-3u-76. Taxonomy (NCBI): domain Bacteria; kingdom Pseudomonadati; phylum Pseudomonadota; class Gammaproteobacteria; order Alteromonadales; family Alteromonadaceae; genus Alteromonas; species Alteromonas sp. MB-3u-76. The sequence goes on from NZ_CP025115.1 coordinate 1,868,283, forward strand.
GGATGTCGATGAGTTCTGTTTGACCCTCTTTAGCCGTTACGACCAACGCAGGGTTCCATACCATGATATTAAAACGGCCATTGCTTTTTTCAGAGCCGGCGGTGTCAAATAGAAGAGACCACTCTAGTTCGGCAATGCGCTTAAACAACTGAAGGAAAAAAGCAGCGTTTTCACCTGTGTCGTTTGAAATAACGTGGCGTAACTGTTTCTCTGTTAAAGGTGTTACTGTAATTTTAGATATACCGGCAATAAGAGACATAAATGTTATTAGTATTAGGTTGTTTCTATACTGAGCTTACTAATGCATATCCGACAGCCTTGCATTAGCGCATTAAGCGCAGCCAATATTGATAATTGTCGCTCAGCACGCGCTTTTGCATGGTACGACGATAATAGATGCGCTAGTATACGCTTTTTTAGCTAGCTAAGACCACGAAAGCCAAATAAAAAGAGGATGTCATGACCGTTATCCGTCAACAAGACTTCATTGATAGTATTGAAGATTCCCTGCAGTTCATATCTTACTACCATCCATTAGATTATGTAAAAGCAGTTGAAGAGGCCTATAACAAAGAGCAGAGCCAAGCGGCAAAAGACGCTATGGCACAAATTCTTATCAACTCCCGCATGTCGGCCGAAGGAAAACGCCCTCTATGCCAAGACACGGGAATAGTGACTTGCTTTGTTAAAGTAGGAATGGAAGTTTCTTGGGATAAAACTGACATGACCGTTCAGGAAATGGTTGATGAGGGTACGAGACGTGCCTACACCAATCCCGATAACCCTCTACGTGCGTCTATTGTATCCGACCCCGCAGGAGCCAGACAAAATACCAAAGACAATACTCCAGCAGTTGTGCATATTGATATGGTACCCGGTGCTAAAATCGAGGTAATGATTGCAGCGAAGGGCGGTGGCTCAGAAAACAAATCTAAAATGGTAATGTTAAACCCTAGTGATGACATTGCTGATTGGGTGGTCAAAACGCTCCCAACAATGGGCGCTGGCTGGTGTCCACCTGGCATGTTGGGAATAGGCATTGGTGGTACTGCAGAAAAAGCAGCTGTACTTGCCAAAGAAAGTCTTATGGACCCGGTGGATATTCAAGAGCTTATCGAGCGTGGCCCCCAAACAACGGATGAAAAATTACGTCTGGAGATTTTCGAGCGCGTAAATAAATTAGGGATAGGTGCGCAAGGGCTAGGTGGTTTAACCACGGTAGTGGATGTGAAAATAAAATCATTGCCTACGCATGCGGCGTCAAAACCTGTTGCGATGATCCCTAATTGTGCGGCAACGCGTCATGCGCATTTCTACCTTGACGGCTCTGGTCCTGCCGAACTAACGCCACCAAAACTAGAAGATTGGCCTGAAGTAACATGGGAAGTTGGCGAGAACACACGCCGCGTAAACCTCGATGAGGTTACTAAAGAAGACATTCAGGAGTGGAAAGTAGGGGAAACCGTACTGCTTTCAGGAAAGATGCTAACCGGCCGCGATGCAGCGCATAAACGCATTCAAACGATGATGGACAACGGCGAAGGTTTGCCTGAGGGCGTTGATCTTACAAACCGCTTTATTTATTACGTAGGTCCTGTGGATGCTGTTGGCGATGAAGTAGTTGGGCCGGCGGGTCCAACCACTGCAACCCGCATGGATAAATTTACCGATATGATGCTTGAGAAAACAGGCCTTATTGGCATGATTGGTAAAGCAGAACGCGGCCCAGCAACGGTAGATTCAATTGCGAAGCACAAAGCGGTGTATCTCATGGCTGTAGGTGGTGCTGCATACTTAGTGTCTAAGGCAATTAAAAAGTCTCGTGTTGTTGCTTTTGAAGAACTGGGTATGGAAGCAATTTACGAGTTCGATGTTGAAGACATGCCGGTAACGGTGGCGGTAGACAGTACAGGTGCAAACGCGCATAAGAATGGCCCCGCTATCTGGAAAGCAAAGATTGAAGATTTAGATGCTTCATTAAGTAAATAAAGCCACTTACCGCAGTACACGACTGACGTTGATGGAGCGATGCGCAAACACGCTTCACTTTATATCAGCGTTTTACAGGTCAACGCGGAATAATAAAAACAGGTGCCATTGGCACCTGTTTTTGTTTATAGTGCTGTATAAAATGCCAGTGTTTTCGAGTTTTAAATACTCGTACTAACACATATTTCAAATCAATACGGTGTAAAGGCTTTATGACCATCGAATCTTTAACTTCTCATGCTTCAACGTTACTTGCACTTACGTTACTCATTTTCACACTTTGTATTCTTTTCTTTCTTCGTTCTTTATCATTAAAGTCTCAGCTAAATGCACAGACTGCAGAGACAAAAACACTGCAAGATGCCCTTACAGAATTAAAGCAGGAATATGCTGTAATGAGCGCGAAATCAGAAAAAGTTGAGTACTTAGAGCAGTCTAATCAAGCGCTTCATCAATCCCTTCAGGAAGAACGTATTACCCTTGCTAAAGTCAAAGCACAGAATGAAGCGCAGCAATCAAGAATTGAAGCACTGCACGAAAGTCATGAAGAAAAGCTTGCCAACATGGCCGCCTCTGAGCAGCGGTTGCATACACAGTTTGAAAACTTGGCCAACAAAATTTTTGAAGAAAAACAGCAGCGATACAGTACTCAAACAAAACAAAACATAGAAGCCGTGCTGGCACCATTTAAAAATGACTTAGAAGGTTTTAAGCGGCAAATTTCAGAGCAACACATAAGAGAAGGGCAAGAGCGTGCCTCATTAAAAACTGAAATTCTTAGCTTAAAAGAGCTCAATCGTAAAATAACCGAAGAAGCGTCTGCATTAACCAGCGCATTGAAAGGTGACAATAAAAAACAGGGAAACTGGGGCGAAGTGGTGTTAGAACGTATACTAAAAGAGTCGGGGTTAAGAGAGGGGCACGAGTTCGAAACTCAAGTCTCTGCAAAGTCGGAAGAAGGTAAGCGTTTACAGCCAGACATCGTCGTTCATTTACCCAACGATAAAGACGTAATTATCGATTCGAAAGTGAGCCTAGCCGCTTACGAGCGTTTTTATAACTGTGATGATGACTCACAAAAAGCACATTTTCTCACCCAGCATGTAGCTTCTATTAAGGGGCATATCAAAGGACTAGGCGCGAAAGACTATCAAAATCTCAAAGGGTTGAGGACACTAGATTATGTACTTCTTTTTATCCCTATCGAACCTGCATTTTTATTAGCAGTTGAGGAGGAACCAGAACTAGTTACCCTAGCCCTTAACCACAATATTATGCTGGTAAGTCCAACTAATCTGTTAGTAGCGTTAAGAACAATTAACAATATTTGGCAATATGAATATCAAAACCAGAATGCACAGAAAATCGCCGAACAAGCTGGAAAGCTTTACGATAAATTCGTGGGCTTTATTAACAATATGGAGAAAGTAGGAAAGTCGTTAGACAGTGCCCAAGGAAGTTTCGAACAAGCAATGAATAAGCTTAGCCGTGGACGAGGAAATATTGTTCGTCAAATAGAGCATTTCAGAGAATTAGGAGTGCAACCAACTAAGCGTTTGGATAATGTGCATCAAGACAGCGAATTAGACATAGACTAGTAGTGATGACGTTGACAAAGGTGATATGTCTAAGGTTCCTGTAAATGTTAAAAAGCTAATAAAAAAAGACCACTTCAAAATGAAGTGGTCTCAACATATTTATGTGCGAATATCACATTCAACAGTTAATTTGATTTGAACATGTTCTCTGCTACCTCGATTTTCGTCTCTAAAACTCCATCTATAGCTTTCAATTGTTCAAATGCCGTCAAAAGGTCACCGCTCTCAGGAATAGAGAAAACGGCTATCGGTGTTCCCGGAAACACAGATACTAGATTTAGTCCTGCAGCATTGGCAATTTCATTTGCGCTAGTTCCATCTTCAAGCAACAAGATAAAATTTCCAGTCACAGTGCTTAAGTCACCTGTAAGAAGGTTCCTGACTACGGCGCCTTTTCCAATTTTTTGAAGTTTTTGCCCACTAACGAAAGACAAAGCTCCCTTTTTGGCCACAACGTCCGCAGGATTAACGATGGATGTGGGTACACTACTCATTGAGCGCTCTACTTTGTAAGGGCCAAAGTCGGGAACTTCATTCTTAAAAGCTTGATATACCGGCTGCTGATTTGGGTCTTTGATTACAGCTGTCTGCTCGGTAGCAAGTGCGTTATATGAAAAACCTATCGACGCCACTAAAATGATCATTTTATTTAATTTCATTCTCGTTTCCTTTTTATTGTTCAACATGACCGAACGCTCTCATAGATAATCCCTCTAAAACGCTGTCAGCTGTATTGTTAGCTATTCCTGATACGCCAAAGAAGTTGTTTCCGCCGTCACTGAAATTAAATGATGTGTTTCCGGTATCTATCAAACGGATCGTCCAAGTACCTTTTGCACTTTCCCCATAAAACGCGTTAGACAGAAAGACAGAGTCATTTAATATATACTCGGGTAAGAACGCAAAATCTGAGGAGAGAGCAGGCAGGAATAATGATTGTTTTGAAGATAACAAAACGCTACGAGTGCCAGAGGGAGATATTACCTCAATAGCTAAATCCATACCCGCCGATGTCTGAACAGAGCGAGTTCCTAATTCATCAGTAGTCACAAAACCAAAGCCCATATCTTGGTTGAATACATCAAACGAAAATTGCATTGCTTCAATTACTACATCATCAGTCATTTCAACTTCAACGGTAAGACCCTGTGCATTGTTGTCTGGTATCGCACTGTTAACAGGCGTTTCTTCTACACCGATTGCTGTACCTAAGCCGGTCCAGTCAGTGATAACTTCTTCGCCAAGATTTTCTTCATATGCTAGCGCCATTGAAACAGCTAAACCTGCATCAACTCGACCAAAACCATACAGATTGTTAAAATTAAAGCCTGCTCCATTTTCGACCCAGCCATCATGTGCCACAAATACGTCCTCTTCACCCATTTCAATAACTACAGGTGAGTTCTCAGGGTCGTTTACAGTACTCGTTGAGGCCAAAATGTGACGAACATCGCGCCAAGTAAGTGACGGGTTGGCCGAAAGAATGAGAGATATTACACCTGATGCATTAGGCGCTGCAGAAGAGGTGCCATTAAAAGTTGACGTATAGTTACAGCCTGCATTATCGGGGTGGCCTGGATAGTTGAATGGGAATTGGCTTTGAGCGAACTCTTCACCACCTGCATTTGAAAATATGGAAATGCTTGACCCATTGAATCCAGAATAGCCATTGATACATGTAGCCTGGTCTGTAGTAACCATTGCGGGAAACCAACGTCCAAATTCACCCGCAGGGGCCGCCACAAGTGTGTTGGCTCCAGCAGTAGAGTAACTAGTATGTTTTCCGTCGGAGTTGACCGCAGCAACGCTGAAATAATATGGGTGCCCTTGTGTTGAATCGAAATTCCCATTTAGGCAAGTTAAGCCCAAGGCGATTGCACCATTGTCCTGACACAAACTACCATCGAACCCCCCTCCATCACCAAAACTGTTTCCATTAGATTTGACGTTAACAGCACCTTTTCCACTACGCAAAATCCGATTTGGATATGATTCTATGGCTTCATTCAAAAACGAATAGCCGATAAATGAGGGGATAGAGCGCCCATAACTGCGATTGAAAGTTGAAACCTCTTCGTCAACACTAATGCCACTACCAGGAAATCCATGGACTAACAACTCTGCCTGAGGTACTAACGGAGATGGTTGACCAATGTAATCCATTCCGATCAGACCTGTATCGGGCGAAACGCCTCTACCACCCTTTCCGTTCCAACCTTTCGCTGCTATTAAGCCCGCAACGCTGGTCCCGTGGTCACCAGTGGTGCTTTGACTAGTAGGGTCCGTTCTATCAAGTACGCCTTCTGTCTCGAGGTTGAGTGATCTATTTGGAACGACATTTGGTGATAAGTCCTCATGACGAAGCTCGAGTCCCGAATCAACAACTACAGCGGTTACCCCTTTACCAGTAACACCTTTCGCGAATGCTCCAACAACATTAATATCTTCACCCGCTACAAGAGCCGCCTCGCCAGGTTCGCTTTGTGCTTCAACGTTTGCCTTAGCACCTTCTTCACTAAACCCAAGTGATATGAGGTAATCAAACCATCCCTGCTTCATTTCATCGCTTAAAGCATACGCTTTTTGACCAGTGTTTCTCAAGTGCCACTGTTGAACTGCCAAGGGATCGTTAATAACAGATTGAACGCTCACTGTTGCAGAAGCTGACTTTCCTTTTGCGAATACAACGTATTCGAAAGATGCTGGTTCGCCAGAAAACGATGTATATGTGAGCATTTCTCGTTCAATGGTAACCTGGCCGTGGCTTAGCGTATAAACACCTTCTACCGGTTCAATTTGTTCGCCGTTTTCCATTATACTGTAACTAATCGGGTCACCGTCAGGATCTGCCCCCAATAGTTCAACTTGGCTTGGTATCCATTGAAGAGCTTCCGCGATGACTATGCTCTGTGCCGATGGTGCAGAGTCAACAATTTCTGTGCTTGACGAGTCACTATTGCCACTCCCCCCACAGCCCGCAAGCGTCAAAGCAACGATTGCGCTAATCCCAGATAGTTTAAATACGTTTTTATTCATTGATTTTCCCTTTTTATGCTGTGCCCCTGAAAATCACAACTTTTGATTTCAACAAGGTACACCCAATGCTTACGTCTTTTATTAACAATAACATTTCGGTTGTGAGACGCTTCGTTTACAGATTTATCATAGCGTGAAACCTTTTGAAAGTTTGAAAATGAATCGCATGCAAGTAATCGTAAATTCTATCTGCCGGAATCAACGGCTCTGAACAATATTGTAGTCAGTATTTGTTTTATGTGTTGAGAATGATTGCCGGTCGTTAGTATTGCTGGAGGCCTTGTAAAGATTGGTGTCGTTGGTTATGAAGATTGATACTTCTATCGTTATTCCAAATTATTTCCTTAAAAAAACTGAAGCATTCTTCATCGGCAAGACGACAAAACAAGTTTGTAACTAAATATGTTAAACGCTTGCGAACTGTCTAGGAACGAGATTACCGGGCATTTCGATATTTAATTTTAGAGAATATAAAAATTCTCATCTCTGTCACAAAATTTACAATCATTTTACGTTTTTAGGATGCGCATCCTATTTTTAGCCTTGTTTCTAGGTCGCTACATTCTTCCTTTAAACAAATTCAATTCTAATGAGAAAGACACTCCCTCTTTGTTTCAACTAGCATGGTATCCACTAAATTTGATGCTATTAGCCCTCAAATAAAGAGGAAAAATCGTGAAAGATAGAAATCATCTCGCTGATGTAAAAACCGTTACCAACGTAGAAATAATTAAAAATGGTGTGGTTGATATACCTATGCTGCAGATTTTATCTGCTGAAGGAAATGTTATTGAAGGTGCCGTTGAGCCTTCGCTTTCTAAAGACGAATCATTAAAAATTTATAACACAATGGAATACATCCGGGTTCTTGACGAACGTATGGTAGGCGCACAGCGCCAAGGGCGAATTAGCTTTTACCTTGCCAGTACCGGTGAAGAAGCGGCCTCGGTCGCAAGCGCAGCAGCTCTTTCTCCAGATGACATGATTATGTCGCAGTATCGTGAGCAGGGTGCATTGGCTTATCGCGGTTATACGACCAATCAGTTTATGAACCAAATGTTCAGTAATAAGGATGATCCGAATAAGGGCCGCCAGATGCCCATTCACTACGGTGATAAAGAATTAAACTTTATGACCATATCATCTCCCCTTGGTACTCAAATTCCACAGGCGTCGGGCTATGCATATGGGCAAAAGATGTCGGGTAAAGACGTTGTGACAATATGCTATTTCGGAGAGGGTGCCGCGTCTGAAGGTGATTTTCATGCTGGCCTCAATATGGCTGCGGTGTTGAATTGCCCGGTCATCTTTTTCTGCCGTAACAATGGCTATGCTATTTCAACGCCCGCAGAAGAGCAGTTTGCTGGCGATGGTATTGCATCTCGTGGGTTGGGCTACGGTATTAAAACAATAAGAGTGGACGGTAATGATCCGCTTGCTGTGTATGCGGCAACCAAGGAAGCGCGCGCGTTAGCTGTCGAAGAAAAGTGCCCAGTCCTTATTGAAGCGATGACTTATCGCTTAGCAGCGCACTCTACCTCAGATGATCCTACGGGATATCGTTCAAGAGATGAAGAGGACAAGTGGAGAGCGAAGGATCCCATCACTCGAATGGCAAACTGGTTGGAGGGTAAAGGCTGGTTTGATAAAACAGAAAACGACAAGCGCGTAGAGCAGGCCAGACAAGATGTGTTAGCTGCAATGAAAGCCTGCGAAAAAACAGATGTATGTGCTATCGATGACATTATTGAAGATGTTTACGATACACCACCTTGGCATTTGAAAGAGCAACTCACCGCACTAAAAGCGCACATTAAGAAGTACCCCAAGAGATACCCTAAAACATCAGGGAGAGTGAAATAATGGCAAAGATGAATCTATTACAAGCAATAAACAACGCACTCATTACTGCCATGACCGACGATGAAAAAGTAATGGTGTTTGGTGAAGACGTTGGCCATTTCGGTGGCGTATTTCGCGCAACTAGCCATTTACAAGAAAAGTTTGGAAAAGGGCGGTGTTTCAACACCCCACTTACTGAGCAGGGTATTATCGGTTTTGCCAATGGTTTAGCTGCGCAAGGCTCAGTGCCTGTGGCTGAAATTCAATTTGGAGATTACATCTTTCCAGCGTTTGACCAAATTGTAAATGAAACCGCGAAATGGCGCTATCGCTCAGGAAGCCAATTTGATGTTGGCTCTCTCACTATTCGCACGCCTTATGGTGGTGGAATTGCAGGAGGGCTTTACCACAGTCAGTCGCCGGAAGCATTTTTTGCTCACTGTCCGGGTCTGAAAATCGTCGTTCCAAGAGATCCGTATCATGCGAAAGGTCTTCTTCTTGCGTCTATCAGAGATAAAAACCCCGTGCTATTTATGGAGCCAAAGCGGCTTTACCGTGCGTCTGTGGCCGATGTGCCTGAAGATGATTACGAATTACCGTTAGGGAAAGCGGATATTGTTCAAGAAGGTAATGACATTACCTTACTAGGCTGGGGTGCTCAAATCGAAATTCTACAAAAAGCTGCGGACATGGCCTTAGAAGATGGCGTTTCTTGCGAAATCGTAGATTTAAGAAGCATTCTACCCTGGGATGTGGACACAGTGATGCAATCTGTAATGAAAACAGGGCGCTTATTAATAAACCATGAAGCGCCTCTGACAGGCGGCTTCGCTAGTGAAATAGCTGCCAGTACTCAAGAGCGTTGCTTTCTTTACCTAGAAGCACCTATCGCTAGGGTGTGCGGTTTGGACACGCCATATCCTCTTGCGCATGAAAAAGAATACATGCCTGATGAAACAAAAACGTATGAAGCTATCAAGCGTACGCTTCACTATTAATAACGGGAGAAGTAGCAGTGACAATTGAATTTATTTTACCCGACATTGGTGAAGGTATCGTTGAATGCGAGTTGCTTGAGTGGCTTGTTAGCGAAGGCGAACACATTGAAGAGGATCAGCCGGTTGCTGAAGTGATGACGGACAAGGCGACAGTGCAAATTCCGGCCATGCACGCCGGTACGGTAAAAAAGCTGCATTACGCTGTTGGTGATATTGCAAAGGTACACGAGCCTCTTTTTGCCATGGTCACAGATGACTCGTCTATTAGTGCAGATAGTGTTGAGTCTGAAGACGCAACAGCAAACCTAACATCGACTGATGATAATCCACAGAATACCGCTTCGGAAAATTCGGGCTCCGAAAACTCGAATGTAGGCGAAACGCGGGCTTCATCTTCAACTAGCGCCATTGAAGATTTTATTTTGCCAGATATCGGAGAAGGTATCGTTGAATGTGAAATAGTGAAGTGGAACGTTCAAGAAGGCTACAGTATTGAAGAAGACCAGGCCGTTGTTGAAGTAATGACAGACAAAGCCGTGGTAGAAATTCCAGCCAAAAATGCCGGCACTGTTCATAAGCTTTATCACGCTCAGGGCGACATTGCCAAAGTACACACCCCCTTGTTTGCACTGATGGTAGAGCGCAGCGGAACAAATCTCAGTGGGTCAGAGATCAGTGGATCAGAGAACAGTGGTTCAGTACCCAGTGAGTCAAAACTTAGTGCGCCTGAAGTAGCAAAAGAACAGCAGGCCAATAGCGTTTCTTCAAATAAGGCATCGACAAAAAGCAAAGCCGCAGCTCGTCTAGAAAACGAAGCTAAATGGAAGGATGGGGAATTCGAGCCGCCTATTGCTATCCCGGGAAGAGTTTTGGCAAGTCCGGCCGTTAGACGTATTGCTCGCGAGCAAGACTTGGACTTATCCGAAGTATCGGGCTCTGGTAAAAAAGGTCGAATATTAAAAACCGATGTTCTTGAACTGGCAAAGGCATCGCAGGATGCGGTATCAGAGAATACGAGATCACATGCAAGTAATACCTACGAATTGAAGAGTGGGACATCATCTCAACAAGTAACTAGTGCTAATTCTAATAACAACCAAGCCACAGGTGGTACACGCGTAGAAAAAGTACGCGGCATTCAATCAGCAATGGCTAAGCAAATGGCAGCGTCCGTTTACACCATTCCGCACTTTACGGTAAGCGACGAAGTCGTGATGGACAACTTGATTGCACTTCGCAAAAACTTGAAGCCTGAGTTTGAAAAGAAAAATGTGAAACTCAGCTTTATGCCGTTTTTCGTAAAAGCTATGTCTTTGGCGTTGACTGAATTCCCTGTTATTAACAGCCAGCTTAATGATGAAGGCTCAGAGCAAACCTATTTTGAAGACCACAATATTGGGTTTGCTGTAGACTCGAAAATTGGGCTATTAGTACCAAACATCAAGGGCGTGCAAAGATTGTCTTTGTTTGACATCGCGGTACAGATGCAGGATATCATTGAGCAGGCAAGAGCCGGTCGTGTATCAGGCGAGCACTTAAAAGGCGGCACGATAAGCATTTCTAATATAGGTGCAATTGGCGGCATTACGGCAACGCCGGTCATTAATAAGCCAGAAGCTGCGATCGTTGCACTTGGAAAAACTCAGAAGCTTCCTCGCTTCGATGACAATGACAACGTGACGGCACAAAACATCATGGCGGTGAACTGGTCAGGAGACCATCGCATTATTGATGGCGCTACCATGGTAAGGTTTAACAACTTGTGGATGAGCTATCTTACCTCGCCTGAAAAGATGCTTATGCATTTAAAATAACATCTCGTAAATAACCTTTTCAGGGTAAGAGAGATAACACGATAGGGCTAACTTCAATGGAAGTTGGCCCTTTTTGTTTGCCCTCTTGGTAAGTCATGTACTCGGTTAACGCAAAACGCTATTATAGCGAAATACATTGAACGCAACGTTACCTAGGAAAATTGTGTTAAGTTACCAACATGCATTTCACGCTGGCAATCATGCCGACGTTATCAAACACCTGTGCTGGTTAGGCGTTATAAAATCGCTTAAAAAGAAAGAAAAGCCTTTTACGTTATACGACTCTCATGCTGGTGCAGGACTGTATGACTTCACAGATGATTTATCGTCAAAAAATAAAGAGTATTTAAATGGTATTGCCAGTTTGCAGGATGTTGTTGCGAAAAGCTCCCTCTTAAACGACTATGTTTCTCTTTGTCAGTCTTTTGTTAGCAAAGATGCTTACCCAGGCTCACCTGTTATTAGTGCAGAGTTAAAAAGAGAGAGTGATGTGCTGCACGCTATGGAGCTTCATCCTGGGGAGTTCGCAAAATTAGAATCAAATATTGCTGCTTATGCCAGCAGTAACGCCCATTCCCATAAGCGCGATGGCTTTGAAGGGCTCATTGCTCTCACTCCACCTAAGCCTAATAGAGGTGCAATATTAATTGACCCTCCTTATGAAAGGGTGAATGAATATGAAGATGTTGTTACAAACGTAGAACGAGTGCTGAAGCGATGGCAGCAGGCTCAGATTGTTATCTGGTATCCTTTGCTTTCGGCCCGTTCTGGCAACAAGCATGGCGCTAGTGAAACAATGTGTGAAAAGCTAAGCGAGTTGCAGGTGCCCTGTTTTAAAGCTGAAATGCAAATTGCTGAAAATACTCATGATGCGGGCATGTACGGCTCAGGAGTAATGGTGTTAAACCCTGCTTGGCAGCTTGACACACAGCTTAGTGAAGCAATGCTTGAAGTGACGCAACACATGGGAGAGCAGAGCAGTAGCAGTGTTATTTGGGTCAATAAAGATAATTAACTATGTCGCAACTCAAGGGACTCAAACACTTTTACATACCTGATGAACAATCTATTTATTTGCTTTCTCACGCAGACGCGAAAAAGCTAAAAGATTGGGTTAGCCTTTGTATTGCTGAGCTGAAAAGCCTTGGATATATAAATATTGAGTTGTTAGGCAAGGGGGCTTTTGGGTTTGCTTTTTCTGGCGAGTCTCCTTCTGGCGTGCTTGCTAATGGCGCGCTTTCTAATGGAGAAAAACGCGTATTTAAATTTTCCCGAATTACGTTACCACAGCACATACGAGAACGGCTTGAGGAAGAAGGCTTTATGCTGTCTCATGTCGATCACAAGTACGTTCCTCGTTTTATTGAGTACCAGCAAATAAGAAAGCAGTCCATACTTGTCATGGCACAAGCGCCGGGGGAAGACTTAGAAAAAGTAAGTCTTCACGTGGGGCCATTATCACCGCGAGTCATCGTCAAAATAGCCGTTCAAGTAGGGGAAATACTGGTCTACCTGCGGCAATATATGGCAAAAGGAATGGACAAGCCCATAGTACATGGGGACATAAAGCCATCTAATCTGGTATGGGACGGCGAAAATGAAAGTATTGGTTTGATAGATTGGGGGTCTTCCGTATTTGCACAAACAGATGCCTCTGGGCAATTCGTTACCAACAATGTAATGGATTTAATGTCGGGCGAGCTGCAGCAAACAAATGCTAGGCTTGGCGATGTGTATTTTATTGGTGAAGAACAGTTAAATGGTGCGCTTTCTAGCCCCCGTTTTGATGAACAGGGCTTAGCAAGTACCCTTTATGCACTGGCCTCTGGGCAGTCATGTCGATACGGCAGCAAAGTTATTACTCCCTCGTCTTTAGGCTTGCCGAAAATGCTCGCAGACATTTTAACCTACATGCTCGATGACGACGCTACCAAACGCCGACAGGGAGGCGATTATTTTCTTAATCACCTACATGTTTTAAAAAACATGGTGTTTTCTGAAGATAAAGAGGCGGTGTATACACCGCTTATTCCAACATGGGTACATCAAACCGGGCAGGATATAGAAACGGTAGTGTATAGCTCAAGAAAGTCTTATCTGCGACAACAAGCCGCGCTTGAGAGCGAAGAGTTGCGCTATATCGATGATGCGCAGTTTGACCGGTACTACAAAAATTATCTTCAAGGTATGGGCGATACCGAAAAAGCCTTCGTTTCTGCAATAAGTCGCTTGGGTCGCTATCCAGTGGTTGGTGGAATGGCCGTGAGGTGGGAGCCTGAAGGTATTTATGTAGATTCAAGTCTTAACCTTCACGATCCTGGTTTAAAGTCTGCCTTCGAACAGGCGGTTAATAATGTAATTACCCTTGCTCGCGCCATACATAAGCCCGCTGTATTTAAATGTTGTATGTTCAATGCGAAAAACACGGTGCACATTGAGCGAGAAAGTGAGGATGAAGATTTCATACCATCAGAAGGTCTTGAAATTCCCTATGAGTTGTCTAAAACGTCCTTATCAAAAGACGATAGTCGCACACACTCTTATTTTGAAGATGGTGATGATCCAGACGAGCTACTAAAATTACCGGATACAATAATAGATACGATAAAAGCGCTTAACGCCATCCATCATACGGGGTGTATTATTTTCGAGTCATTAGCTACCCATCTAAAAATTCACAATTATTATACCTTGCTCGATCACAGCCAAGAGGCGTCATTCAGAGCGCTTCTTAATGATTTGGTTAAGCAGATACCGCTTATAAAAGGGTTAGGTATTTCAGGGTTTATGAAGTTACCCTATAAAGACACTCGCTTTTTTGAGCATAAGGCAACACTGCCAGAAAAGTACTACCCAAGAAATCCCAAAGCAATGAAACAAGAGAACGCACAACATGTCGGATATTAAACTATCTTCGCTATTTGAGTTAGAAACCATAGAAGCAGGCCTTTATCGAGGTGAGAGCTGGGATTTGGGTTTTCGGGCATTATTTGGCGGACAAGTTCTTGGACAGGCGCTAGCCGCTGCTTACGAGACCGTTGACGAAGAAAGAGTGGCCCACTCATTTCACACCTACTTTTTATTGCCAGGAGACGCACAAAAACCTGTGGTTTATGACGTCGAAATTGTTCGAGATGGCCGTAGTTTCTCTGCTCGCCGAGTTAAAGCAATTCAAGACGGTAGAAACATTTTCTATATGACAGCATCTTTTCAGGTACCTCAAGAGGGTATGCACCATCAGCAACCAACAATGCCAGATGTTCCTCCGCCAGAGGAGGTTCAGTCTGACATCGATTTCTATCAAGAGAATTTCAATAAAATCGCTCGCCCAATGAGAGAGGCTTTGAGCTACCACAAGCCAGTTGATATTCGCACGGTTAATGCGGCCAACTCTTATCAACCTGTTAAACACGAGCCAACGCGCTATATATGGATGAAGGCGAGAGATACGCTCAGTGGGTCTTTATCTGTTCATCAAGCGGCGCTGGCTTACGCGTCAGACTACCACTTTTTAAGCACCTCTTTGCAACCTCATGGCGTCGCGGTTACTGATAAGTCTTTACGAATGGCCACTATTGATCACGCTATGTGGTTTCACCGCCCTGTTAACTTAAATGAATGGTTGCTATACGCGATGGAAAGTCCGTTCAGTGGCGGTGCTCGAGGTTTGGTACAAGGGCAGATCTTTACGCAGCAAGGCGAACTCGTGGCATCGACCACACAAGAAGGTCTTATGCGTCAGGTTGATTCATAAAATTGACCGATAATTTCAAAATAGTTATGGGCAAAAAAGGAAGATGATATGCAATATTCACTGGGCAATTTAACCCCTAAAATCGATAAAAGCGCCTATATTGCACCAGGTGCTCATGTTATTGGAAACGTCGATTTGCGTGAAGGCAGCAGCGTTTGGTTCAATGCTGTTATACGCGGCGATATGGACCTTATTACTGTAGGTGAAAAAAGTAATGTTCAAGACGGCAGCGTATTACATACTGACGCTGGTGTACCTTTAACCCTTGGTACGGGGGTGACAGTGGGGCATAAAGTAATGCTACACGGTTGCACTATTGGCGATTATTCGCTTATTGGCATAAATGCAGTGGTGCTCAATGGCGCAAATATAGGAAAGTATTGTATCGTTGGCGCAAACGCCTTAATTACAGAAAATATGGATATTCCTGACTTTAGTTTAGTCGTCGGCTCCCCGGGAAAAGTCATTAAAACCTTGGATGAAAGTGTTAAACCTAAGTTAGAAGCCTCTGCTGCACACTATAAGGATAACGCTCAACATTACGCACATTCGCTAAAGGCGACTGATGTATAGGTAGATATTATGTGTTGTGCATAAAAAACGCCCAGAACAACCGTTCTGGGCCTAGGGAAATGGCCCATTGCTGAGCCGTGCGCTAACTTTTAAAGGGAGAGATTTAACGTAAATCTTGCACGAATCTCAATTATAGATGATGTTTGCTCATTTTATAAACAAAATAGGTGTTAATTTTTTATTACAGGCTCAAAATTATAAATAACTGGATTAAAATCAATTGGTTAATGTTTATAAAAACTCTGGTCTAACCACATAACCTCACTCTATTCCGTTTCTATCGATAGCTAGAATATACACATACTAGAGAATCTGGCTTACTCAATCCCTCAACGGGCAGATTATAAACTTCATCAACCATTAAGGATTGTCACTAAAAGTCGCACCGCAAAATATGAGTTCAACGCCTAAGACGAAGACTAATGTGCAGCAGACTTACCATTCATATAAATTATGTTGACTACAGATGGTTGTACCAGAGAGCTATCCTAGTAGTATGTCTGCATGATTAAGCATTCTAAAAGTTAGAGAATTGAGCATGCCACTACCGTCAAACGCCACATTTTTACCACCTGAACGCACACTTATGGGGCCGGGTCCATCAGATGTAAGCCCTCGTATCCTCAATGCGATGGCACGTCCAACAATTGGGCACCTAGACCCTCTGTTTATTCAACTGATGGACGAAACAAAAAATCTTCTTCAGTACGCATTTCAAACTGAAAACCCGCTCACTATGCCAATATCTGCACCGGGTTCTGCTGGGATGGAAGCCTGTTTTGTGAATCTTATCGAACCGGGCGATAAAGTGATTGTGTGTATAAATGGTGTTTTCGGTATGCGCATGGTCGAAAACGTCGAAAGATGCGGCGGCGAGGCCGTCACTATTAACAACGCCTGGGGAGAGCAAACCGATCTAAACGCGGTTGAAGACGCGCTTAACGCCAACCCAGACGCCAAAATACTAGCGTTTGTTCACGCAGAAACTTCAACGGGTGTACGTAACGAAGCAAAGTTACTGTGCGAGCTTGCTCAAAAACACAATTGCCTTACGATTGTTGACTCGGTCACCTCATTAGGCGGCATAGAGCTCGACGTTGACGGGTGGGGGATTGATGCTATTTATTCAGGGTCACAAAAATGTCTAAGTTGTGTTCCTGGAATCGCTCCGGTGTCATTTAGTGAAAAAGCCGTATCGGTAATTCAAAACAGGAAAACCAAGGTACAAAGCTGGTTCTTAGATATGAATCTTATTGTGGGTTATTGGGGCAAAGGTGCAAAGCGTGCTTATCATCACACCGCACCAGTAAACAGTATGTATGCCATGTATGAATCTTTGCTAATGCTAAAAGAAGAGGGCTTAGAGAATGCGTGGAAAAGACATGCTTCGGGTCATGACAGGTCAGCCCAAGGACTCAATGAAATAGGTTTAGAGCTTACTGTAGACAGCCGTTTCAGGTTACCTCAGCTCAACGTGGTTCGTATCCCAGAGGGAGTTGATGATGCCAAAGTACGAAGTCACCTTCTCAATGAATTCAATTTAGAGATTGGCGCAGGTTTGGGGGAGCACGCTGGAAAAGTATGGCGAATCGGATTAATGGGTTATGCCTGCAAACAGCGTAATATAGACCATTGCATAGCATCGTTGAAAAGCGTGCTAAATTAACCCGAATCCTGTTTAAAATAGTGCTTGTTACAAGTAATCATTCATTCTAATGAAGTGTAAGGTGAGCGTTGCTGCTCACCTTTTTTCATTTTCAAACGGGTAAACTGCTTCATCATTCACTCCATGTTCATTTATATTAGAATATAGTCTTCGGTGTACAAAAACGTTAATAGGCCGCGTTGCGGCATTGTGGATAACAAAAAATAGTTAAGGACGCCCCATGAAAAATAAATATGCAGTAACATCGTTAATTCTGTTTTCTTTTCTTACTAGTTTCGTTTCAACTTCTCTGTGGGCGCATTCTGAAGGTGTGAACTCAAAAGAAGTGTTGCCGGCGGCAACAGTGAGTGTGCAAGGTGTTGGCTCTATTGATGTTGTTCCTAATGCATTTTCGGTTACCTTTGTTATAGAGGCACAAGGTAAGACGGTTAGCCCATTAAGTCAGTCGCTGGCGAGTGATTTAAAGGCCATCGTTAAATTTTTACTGAAAGAGGGTATAGAAGAACGTTATATTCAAAGCATGGAAGTGCGTTTAACGCCCCGTTATGTGAATACGCCACAAGGAAGAAATCAAGATGGGTTTACTCTTTCAAGAGAAATTTCTATTACTTCAACCAACCTAGATAATTATGACCGAGTGTTAGATGGCGTGCTTAAACGGGGAGTTGATCGTATTCAGCAGTTTAACTTTATAACTCTCGGTGAAACGTCGTTCTATCAAAAAGCGCTAATCGCTGCAGTAGGTGATGCAAAGAATAGAGCACAGCTTTTAGCGAAAGAATTAGGCGTTGAAGTAGGTGAAGTGGTTGCAATATCTGAATCTGGTGGCAATATGCCGATTCCAGTCATGCGTGCCGATACATTTGCAAAGGAAATGTCAGTATCTTTGCCAGGTCAGAGTAATGTTGAAGCACGAGTGAATGTCACATTTAAAATTAAACAATAACAGGGTTACCGTTTGAAACAAGATTACAGCCAGCTTATAAGCCAAGCAAAAAGCTTAGTATCGGGCGAGCACGATTTAATTGCCAATATGGCAAACCTGAGCGCATTATTGTTCAATGGCTTAGAGAATGTGAACTGGGCGGGCTTTTATCTATACAAAGAGGGAGAGCTTGTCCTTGGGCCATTTCAAGGGCAGCCGGCGTGCATACGCATTCCAATGGGGCGGGGAGTGTGTGGCACCAGTGCCTCAACACAAACTGTTCAACGCATAGATGATGTTCACGCATTTGATGGTCACATTGCATGTGATGCTGCGTCAAACTCCGAAATAGTTGTGCCGCTCATCGTCAATGAAAACCTTATAGGCGTTCTCGATATTGACAGCCCAAGCCACGGTCGTTTCTCGCAAGAAGATGAAAACGGTTTGGTAGAAATAGCGCAAATACTTGTCCAATCTCAACAGCCATCATGAAAATAAGCGTCGATATTCATGTAGTATTGTCTACCTATGAAGATATGGAAGACGTTCACGATGACCCAGATGAGGCGTCGGAACGTTTAAACTTTATTCTTCATGCAATATATGATGCCGCAGAAGAAGATATAGAAACACAGCGTTTAGAGCAAATTTTGCACTACGCTTGGGAGTCTTGGCAACAAGATGCACATTTATTAGAAATTGATGACGACGAATTGCTCGATTGGGTTGACCACACGCTGGCAACTTGGGATGATGCAAATAACGAAGAAATCTCCTGAATAATTTAGAAAGTTAATGGAATCAACAGAGAAGTTTACTACAAGTAAGGAAGTTATTGCTTTCCTTGCAGAGACCTTCCCAAAGTGTTTTAGCACTGAAGGAGAGGCCCTTCCACTTAAGATCGGTATTTTCCAAGATCTTGCTCAGCGGTTAGACGATGATGAACGGGTTAGCAAAACGCTATTACGCTCTACGCTTCGTCACTACACAAACAGCTGGCGGTACCTGTACAGCATTAAAGAAGGTGCCCATCGCGTCGACTTAGATGGTGTTGAAGGTGACGCGATTGAAAAAGAGCATTCGGATCACGCGCAAAAACAACTTGAAGAGAGTAAGGCGAAGGCAGCTGAAAAACGCAAGGCCAAAATGGCTCAGCAACCTAAGCGTTCAGAAAAGCGTCAGTTTAATCGTCCAAAGGGCGAAAAGCCGGCCAATTCTGCTCAACCTGAGAGTAAGCGCGGAACTAAACCGAAGAATAATAGACCAACTACAACACCCCCTGCCAAATTGACAGACGGTGACATGAAGCAAGGTACTCGCGTAACGGTAAAGCTGGGTAAAGAACCCATGCCGGCAGTGATTACCGAAATTGCTAAAGATGGCATCCATGTTCAGCTCGATACCGGTATGGTGGTAAAAGTAAAAGCAGACGCTTTACGTTTGGCACGTTCCAAGAGGTCGTAAATATGAAAGATATCCTTCGAATTTCTATTGCTAGCGCATTCCTTACCGTTGGTGTAGGTGCTGGTGCTGTAACATCAACGCCTGACGTTGATGAGCTACCAATACTCCAACAAGAATCTCAGCACAGTGTTGCAGCAAAACGAGTGAGCGCGTTATTCACACGTGCACACTATAAAGAAATATCGTTGGATAATCTTCTTTCGGCAAGAGTATATCAAAGGTTCATAGAATCCCTTGACCATAACAAACAAGTGCTTTTACTTGAAGATGTGGTGAGTTTCGAAAAGTATCGCGATTTGTTCGACGATGCGTTGAGCAAGGGCAATCTGTCTATTGCATACGATATGTACAACGTATCTGCGCAGCGAAGGGTTGAACGCTACGAATATGCTCTAGCCCTATTAGAAAAGGGACCTTTCGACTTTGCGAAAGAGAACGATAAGTTCTATTACGACAGAGAAGATGCTGACTGGGCAAAAGATACTGCAGAGCTTGACGAAATATGGCGTCAGCGAGTTAAATACGACGCGCTCAACCTTATTCTAGCTGACAAAACCTGGGAAGAAGCGAAAGAGCTTCTTACCAAGCGCTATACTCGTGCAATTAAACGCACGAAACAGGCAAAAAGCGAAGATGTTTTTCAAACTGCTATGAACGCGTTTGCAAGAACTATTGAAGCGCATACCAGTTACTTGTCCCCCAGAAATGCTGATCGTTTTCAAATGGAGATGAACCTTTCCTTTGAGGGAATTGGTGCAGTACTGCAAAGCGAAGACGACTATACCATTATCAAAAGCGTTGTGCCTGGTGGTCCAGCTGATCAATCAGGTGCTATTAAGCCTGAAGATAAAATTGTTGGTGTAGCGCAAGACGACGAGGAATTTGTTGATGTTATCGGCTGGAGACTTGATGAAGTTGTTGAACTCATTAAGGGGCCAAAGGGTAGCACAGTTCGCCTGCAAGTTGAAAAAGGCGCAACAGAATCTAAATCAACGTCGGTGGTTAAGTTAACTCGCGATAAAATCAAACTTGAAGACAGAGCTGCGAAATCAGAAGTTTATGTTCCTGATGAAGGGCCACATGCTGGTCAGTCGTTAGGTGTGATAACTATCCCAAGCTTTTACAACAATTTAAGTGCAGACGTAGCCAAAGAAATTGACTCTCTTAAATCTCAAGATGTGAAGGGCATTATTGTTGATTTACGAGGTAATGGTGGCGGTTCATTAACTGAGGCCACATTACTTTCTGGGCTGTTCATTGAGAAAGGCCCGGTAGTACAAATTCGCTACGGGCAGTCGAAAGTGAGTGTTAATCGCGATACTGATGGTGAGGTTGCGTATAACGGGCCGCTTACTGTGTTGGTAGACCGTTACAGTGCTTCAGCATCCGAAATATTTGCAGCGGCAATGCAAGATTACAATCGTGCGCTTATTGTTGGAGAGCAAACCTTTGGTAAGGGAACGGTTCAGCAGCATCGCGGCTTAGGAAAAATTTACGACCTATACGACAATCCGCTAGGTAGTGTTCAGTTTACCATCGCGAAGTTTTATCGCATAGACGGTGGAAGTACCCAACACAAGGGAGTTATTCCAGACATCTTATATCCATCGGCAATTGAACCGGCTGAGTGGGGTGAAAGTCAAGCTGATAACGCACTACCTTGGGACAGTATTAATCGAGCCAATTACACAACTTTTGCGGATGATAGATCGGCACTAGATGTGTTAACGGCAAAACATAATAAACGAATTATGCAAAATCCTGAGTTTTCGTATATCGACGAGGATATTCAGGAGTACAAAGAGAATAAAGATAAAAACTTTATATCATTGGTGAAGGCAGAGCGAGAAGCGAAGAAAAAAGAGGGCGAGGCAAAATCCTTAGCCCGCGCTAACGAACGTCTCCAAAGAATGGGGTTAGAGCCAGTCGCTACGCTTGATGACCTTCCAGAAGATATGGAAGAGTTAGACCCGTTCTTAGATGAGGCAGCTAACATCACCTTTGATATGATTGAGACAGGTCGATACGCTATAACAACAAATTAAGCGCTATCGAAAAAGGGCTGGTCTAGGGCCAGCCCTTTTTTTGTGTCTATATAAATATTACAACAATAATAAAGGCAAATAATATGGCGATACGAGGCGAGTTTTCTTCTCGAATAGGTTTCGTGCTAGCAGCAGCAGGCTCAGCAGTGGGTCTGGGAAATATTTGGGGGTTCCCAACAAAAGTAGCGAGTAACGGCGGCGCAGCTTTTGTATTGGTTTACTTACTGCTTGCGTTTGTACTTGCTTATCCAGTGTTGATGGCAGAGTTAATTATTGGAAGAAGCTCGCGTTCAAATATGGTTGATGCACTGGGAAAAATATCTGGAAACTTTGTCGGTAGAGCCACAGGGATATGGGGTTGTGTCACCGTTTCTCTTATTTTAGCTTTTTATGCCATCGTTGGTGGCTGGATGTTGGTCTACTTTGCCGATTCTGCAGTGCGCCTTGTAGGAATGCAGTCTGCGAGCGACTGGCTACTTACCTCATCGGTTACGCGTAACGTAATATTCTGTGCTTTGTTCATGATGTTGACCGCGTTTATCGTGGTTGGTGGGGTAAAGTCAGGAATAGAGAAATGGTCGGTAAGGTTAATGCCGACTTTGGTGATTCTCATTTTAGCGCTGATCGTTTACGTGAGCATGCAACCGGGTGCTGTAGAAGGCTGGAGTGCATATTTAGTTCCAGACTTTTCTCGAGTGCTCGACCCAGAGCTGCTTATCAATGCCATGGGGCAGGCATTCTTTTCGATGTCACTGGGTGTAGGTACTATGTTGGTTTATGGTTCTTATCTCAGTAAAAATGAAAATTTGCCAACAATAGGAGCTTCGGTAGCTTTAGTTGATATTGGCGTTGCCGTTATTGCAGGCATGCTAATCATACCCGCTATGTATGTAGCGCTGAATAACGGCGTAGAAATATTCACCGATCATGGTGCGTTAATACAAGGTGACACGCTGATTTTTAAGGTGTTGCCTGCGCTTTTCGATACTATAGGCTCTGTCGGCATTTTTGTTTCGTTTACCTTTTTTGCTTTAATGGCCATTGCTGCCGTGACATCATCAATATCTATGTTAGAGGTGCCCGTGGCGTTCATGGTTGAGAGTAAAGGTATGAAACGTCACAAGGCCGTGATATTTATCGCAGCGGTTATCTTTATTCTAAGCTGTATTGTTATTTTCAATTTCGAATTGCTATTCGGTTTTGTTATTGCGCTTACCACAGAATACAGCCAACCTCTTCTTGGCCTTGCCCTGTGTATATTCGCGGGTTGGGTGTGGCGAAGAGATGCAATACTGGCAGAGCTTAAACAAGGAAATGAAAACGTAGAACACGGCCTATTTTGGAAAATTTGGCCTTGGTATGTGCGCTTTGTGTGTCCGGTTATTATCGCGCTGATGTTTTATCGTTCTGTTTTTTAAGACACTCGACGTTTTCAATTAAGGTTTATTAAAACAATAACAATGACAAATAAAGAATTAAAAACTCCTTCACTTCTAGACGCTTTTATTCCAATTGTGGCGCTTGTTCTGATGATGGGCACTGCCGTTTATCTTTTTGAAGACAACTCGTCTTATGGTCCAAACCAAATAGCTTTATTACTAGCAATGGGAATGGCCGCCATCATTGGGATGAAGAACGGTTACAGTTGGAAAACCATAGAAAAAGGCATCGTTGACGGCATTTCAATGTCCCTGGGGGCTTGCCTGATATTGCTTGCTGTTGGTTCTCTTATTGGAACATGGATGCTAGCGGGTACCGTGCCTACGCTTATTTATTATGGTCTCGAACTATTAAACCCATCGTTTTTCTATGCCGCAACCTGCCTAATATGTGCAGTGGTCGCTATGAGTATTGGAAGCTCGTGGACAACAGCAGCTACCGTAGGTGTCGCGCTTATGGGTGTGTCGGCAGGCATGGAAATGTCGGCCGCAATTACCGCGGGGGCGGTGGTGTCGGGCGCGTATTTTGGAGATAAAATATCACCTTTATCTGAAACCACAAACCTTGCACCTGCTGTTGCGGGTACTGACTTATTCGATCACATTCGCTATATGCTGTGGACGACAATTCCTAGCTTTGTTATTGCACTCATCCTGTTTACCGTTATCGGCTTTAGCGAGGTGGGTGAAGCGAAAGCAGACAGAATCGAGCAGATGCAGCTTTTACTTAATGAGTCTTTCAACCTTGGCTGGCATTTGCTAGTCCCGCTTGTTGTTCTGCTTACGCTCGCGATTAAAAAGATGCCTGCGTTTCCTGCGGTTTTTATTGGCGCACTGTTGGGCGGTGTTTGGGCCGTTGTATTTCAATGGGATGTAGTAGCAGAAATGGCCAGTACAGACGATAGCGCCAGCATTGGTGCGCTAAAGGTAGTGTGGACAGCACTGTTTGATGGTGTCAGCTTTTCTACGCCAGATGAAAACCTAAATAGCTTACTTTCTCGCGGCGGCATGTCTTCAATGCTTAATACTATTTGGCTTATTATCTGTGCCATGTCGTTTGGTGCCGTGCTCGAACGCGTGGGCTTACTTAAACGCGCTGTCGCCACTATCTTATTGGGCGCTAAGTCTGCTGGCGATATGGTCAGTCGTACCATATTAACCTGTTTTGCCACCAACTTAGTGACTGCAGACCAATACATATCGATTGTAATGCCTGGGCGCATGTACAAAGAAGAATTCAGCAAACGTGGTCTCGACCAATTAAACTTGTCCCGTAGCTTAGAAGATGGCGGAACGCTAACGTCTCCGCTGATCCCGTGGAATACCTGCGGTGCTTATATGCACAGCGTACTACTGATAAATCCATTCGATTATATTTTTTATGCGTTTTTCAACGTTATTAACCCAATTCTTGCGATTGTTTACGCGTATTTAGGCATTAAGATATTACGTATCACGCCGCCAACATTTGAAACTAAAAGCGAAGGGTCTGTATAACATTCATATAGGCACTTCAAAAAGGGGTTCTATGTCAGTTCAAATTAAACGCCGGGCGGATTATAAGCCGCCCGCTTTTCTAATCAGTACCGTTGACTTGCACGTCACACTTCATCCAACAGACACTCGCGTAATCAGTACTCTGAAAGTAACAAGGCAGGGCAGTCACAATCAGCCGTTAGTGCTAGACGGCGATAATCTTCCTGTACATAAACTGCTTATCGACAACGCACCGCTTGCGGCGAAATCTGACGATAACGACGGCTATATCCTTACCGACTCATCGCTCTCTATTCCTGTCGATAAAAACGAGTTTACGCTTTACATAGAAACCAGCATTGCCCCTGATAACAACAAAGCCTTGGAAGGTTTGTATTTGTCAGGTGGGGCTTACTGTACTCAGTGTGAGGCAGAAGGTTTTAGGCGAATAACATTTTTCTTAGACCGTCCAGATGTTCTATCGGTATATACAGTAACGGTAGTTGGCGATGAAAAATACCCAATGCTGCTTTCAAACGGCAACCCTGTCGATAAGGGGCAGCTGAGTGATGGCAAACATTTTGTTAAATGGCACGACCCACATCCTAAGCCCTGCTATTTATTTGCACTTGTGGCAGGAGACTTTGACTTATTAACAGATAGCTATACCACCATAAGCGGTAAAGAGGTTGCGTTAGAGCTTTACGTTGATAAAGGTAAAAAGCATCAGGGCACGTTCGCGCTCGAGTCTTTAAAGCGGGCAATGAAGTGGGATGAAGATGTATTCGGCCTGGAATACGACCTTGATATTTACATGATTGTCGCTGTCGATTTCTTCAACATGGGCGCAATGGAAAATAAAGGGCTAAATGTTTTCAACAGTAAGTTTGTCTTAGCAGATCAAGATACCGCGACAGATGATGACTTTTTCAATGTAGAAGCCGTTATTGCCCACGAATATTTCCATAACTGGACTGGGAACCGAGTAACCTGCCGCGACTGGTTTCAATTGAGCTTAAAGGAAGGGCTAACGGTATTTCGCGACCAGCAGTTCAGCGCAGATATGACGTCAGAACTCAGTAACCGAATTAAGCATGTAAGAGTGATGCGCGAGCACCAGTTTGCGGAAGATGCAAGTGCAATGAGTCACCCAATTAGACCTGATGAAGTTATTGAAATGAATAACTTCTATACAGTAACGGTTTACGACAAAGGTGCAGAAGTTATTCGCATGTTCCACACCCTGTTGGGCGTTGATGGCTTTAGGCAGGGGATGGATGAGTACTTCAGGAGACATGATGGACAAGCTGTCACCTGCGATGACTTTGTTTCTGCTATGCAGTCTGCAACATCATTAGACTTAAGCCAGTTTTCACTATGGTACAGTCAATCGGGCACTCCCGTTATAAGTGTTCAACAACAAGAGCTCGAAAACGGGAAAGTACAGTTTACGCTATCGCAACGCACGCCTAAAACGTCTGATCAGCACGACAAACAGCCATTGTATATGCCGATTAATATTGAAATCATCGGCCAGGGCGGTGAACTGTATTCAGATAATGAGGGTGTAATAAACGACGGCATGGTGATATTAGACAAAGAATCTATGTCATTCACCGTGGATGCATCAGGTAACGTCCTTACTCCGGCGGTATTAGGGAACTTTTCTGCACCGGCCAAGGTCGATAACCCCTTGTCCACTGAGTCACTCCTGACCATATTTAAGCATGGGAAGGATGCCTTTAATCGCTGGGATGCAATGCAGTCTATCTATGATCGTTGTATTAGAGAGCTTGAGCAATCGCCCGAAGCCTCTATCGACGAAAATATTTGGGTTGGTATTCGCAGTGCAATCTTCAGAGAAATAGATAATGTAGAACTTCTTGGTGAATGTCTCGTTATTCCATCATTTGAAACACTCTGCCAATTGAGAACTTCTGTTGATGTGGCCGAATTAAGCAAAGCGCGAACTAAGTTTTGCCATCAATTTGCTCAACAATTAGAAGCAGCGCTTCTTGACGTTTTTAATAGTATTGAGAGCAAGCCGTATAGTTATGAACAAAGCGCGGTAAATCAGCGCCGCTGTAAAAATGTCGTGCTAGCGCATTTAGCTCGTTTGCCGCAACACGAACATCTTGTTATTGAGCAGTTTGAGGCTTCTGATAATATGACAGACACACTAGGCGCCCTTCGCAGTGCGCAGTTCTGCCGTAAAGAAGTGTTCGATTCATTAATGGCAAAATTTGAACAAAGGTACAACAAGGACCCGTTGGTTTTAGATAAATGGTTTGCGTTACATGCCACACAGCCAACAAAAGATATATTCGCTACTATTACCATGCTGTGTGAACACCCCCAGTTTACTATAAGTAACCCTAACCGAGTGCGCTCAGTCATCGGCAGTTTTGCTTTTTATAATAGTGAAATGTTTCATGCATTAGATGGCAGCGGATATAAGTTTGTTGCTGACTACTTACTTAAGTTAGATAAACTCAATCCGCAGGTAGCGGCAAGGATAGTTACGCCGTTAACTCAATGGCAAGGGTTTGCGTCTCAACATCAACGTTTAATGAAAGAGCAGTTAGGTCGACTACTCAACCATAAAGGGTTAAGTAAAGACGTGTTCGAAAAAGTGAGCAAGAGCCTTGCTTATGGCGCGGATTGAACAAACAGATAGTGTGTTTTATTTTTCGATAAGTGTGCCTTACACCCAGTGTGAGGCGCTCTATTCGCCATCAGTACCCAACGTAGTGATGGTTGCGGAATCTGGCGTGCGCGTGCAGGTGCCTACCGGTCGTTTACGCCAATTTATTACCTCTGATGGAGTAAAAGGGCGGTTTAGAATGATTGTGAATCAACAGAACAAAATCAAATCCTTCGAGCGCATCCGCTAGCACTACTCTCAGTTTCTTTTTTTAAAGTTTTTAAAACAGTAACTAGTGGGTGAAATTTACTCACTTTTTCATAATTTTTTGTGCAAGTGCATAAATGCCTTTTATACTCAGGATAAAGCAATAACTATTTGATACGATTAATGTTGTAAAAATTGTTAACTGGTAGGATTAGTTCTTGCGGTTCTGGTCAAATGATGTAATGATTTTGTTAATCGTTATGGTTGGTCATGATGTCGAGCATGCTATCGCGTCGACTTGGGAGTATAAAAATATGAAAAACAGGCCTAGCGCTTTTAAGATTTCACCAATTGCAGCAGGGGTTCTCACTCTGCTAGGTGCTGCTGCAGTTCCTGCTCACGCCGCCAGTTGGCAAGTAGGTGATGCAAACATCACGTTAGATTCAACATTTTCACTGGCTACAAGTATTCGTACCGAGGCGAGAGATTATGATCTTATCGGTAACAGTAACCAGCCTCAATTCAATTGGTCGGGTTATCAAGCAGCATTTAATCCTATTTACACGAGCGGTGATGTCTGGGCCTTAGCTGACGGTGGCTACTCTACGAATGGCGACCTTGGTAACTTGGCTCACGATCCAGGCGATGCGTTTGCCACTCAGATTTCAGGTACTCACGAGTTAGACATCAACTTTGGTGATTACGGTTTCTTTGCTCGCGGATTCTGGTTTTATGATTTTGAGCAAATGGACGGCGACCGCCCATATTCAAACCCAATAACAGGCAACCAGTATGATCTTTGTCAAGACCCTGAAGCAGAAGACTTGCTGTGTACCGATGTGCGTCTATACGATGCTTTCTTCTACGGTGATTGGTGGGTAGGCGATAAGCCGCTAACACTTCGCGTAGGTCGTCAGGTTATCAACTGGGGTGAGAGTACATTTATTCAGCATGGCATCAACACAACAAACCCTGTTGATGTAACTCGGGCCCGTGCACCTGGTGCCGAACTAAGAGAAGTATATCTACCGGTAGGCATGGTTTACGCCTCGTTAGGTCTAACACCAGACGTAAGTATCTCTGGTTACTATCAATACGAATTCCAACGCAGTTGGTTGCCTGTGTCAGGCAGCTATTTTGCCGTAAATGACTTCGCGGGTGACGGCGGCCAACGCCAAAACATTCAGCTAGGTTTCAGTGGTAACCCAGATATCGACCTAGAGCACTTGCTGAGCGCGCTTAACGGGTATGGCGATTTGTTACGTTCAGGGGCCAACCCAGCCGATTTATCTCAGGCATATTTAGCCTACCCAACCAAGGTTGCGGTTCGCGGTTTCGGTGATGACCCTCACAATGAAGCAGATGACCAAGGTCAGTACGGTTTACGTTTAACGTGGTTTGCACCTGAAATTAATGAAACTGAATTTAGCTTTTATCACATTAATTATCACAGCCAACGTCCGCTTATCTCTGGTGTGACATCAGACTTTACTCAAGCGGGTATTGGTGCCGATCTAGCGTTTATTGCTGGCAATGAAATTACTCGTGACAACATCACAGACTTACGTGCGTTTACAAAGTCTGAATTCTTCTACCCTGAAGATATTAAGCTCTATGGTATGAGCTTTAACACTAATATTGGTACAACAGCGCTTGCGGGTGAATTTGCATATCGTGTAGACGAGCCACTGCAGATTGACGACGTTGAATTACTGTACATGGGTATGCCAGAACAGCTTGCAAATGCAGGTCTGCGTCCTGACTTAGCCGGTATTTCTCAGTTGAATAACATTGGTCGCGCAGTGGGTCCGGGTGAAACAGCGCAGGGCTTTATTTTCTCTGATACATGGCAGATG
The DNA here is from genome assembly GCF_002831605.1 of Alteromonas sp. MB-3u-76. Classification (NCBI taxonomy): domain Bacteria; kingdom Pseudomonadati; phylum Pseudomonadota; class Gammaproteobacteria; order Alteromonadales; family Alteromonadaceae; genus Alteromonas; species Alteromonas sp. MB-3u-76. The sequence continues at coordinate 1,897,609 of NZ_CP025115.1, forward strand.
CAGTTTACAGCGTCTCACGTATTTGGACCTAAGTTTGGTGCAGACAATTTTGTACTCCTTGGTGAAGCCGGTTACGTAAATATTGTTGATATGCCAGATCCAAACGTAGTGAGACTGAATGCACCTGGTACGGCAAGAACGCCATCACTAGAGCCAACGGCCACGGGTAATGCTCGTCAGGGGCTTCACCTAGGCTTGTCAGACGGACCGGAAACCAATCCGTTCGCTACTGACGATGCATGGGGATATCGTCTATTGGCGGTTGCCGATTACAATTCAATTTATGCCGGTATGAACTTACGTGTAAGAGCAACGTTTTCACATGATGTAGAGGGCACCACACCCGATCCTCTATTCCTTTTCACAGAAGATGTTAAGTCTGCTGCTTTTTCTATGACCTTAGACTACTTAAGCAAGTGGTCGGCAACAGCGTCATACAGTGCATTCTGGGGCGGTATTGGTACAACTAATGCGCTTGCAGATAGAGACTTTGTTTCATTTAACATCAAATATGCAATCTAAAGAGTGGTACTTATGATTAGAAAAGTAGGAATTATTGCAGCCGCCTTGTCACTGGCACTATCTGGTGCAAGTGTAATGGCGAAAGTCTCAGACGCTGAGGCGAACAAATTGGGTAATGAGTTAACGCCGCTTGGAGGCGAAGTTGCAGCCAATGCCGATGGCAGTATTCCAGCATGGACTGGCGGTATTACCTCAGCACCTGCAGGCTACTCGGTGGGCGATCACCACCCAGACCCATTTCCAGAAGATAAAGTTTTATTTGAAATAACAGCTGATAACTACAAAGAATATGCTGAGTACTTGTCGGAAGGGCAGAAGAAGCTGTTCGAAACATACCCTGACACGTTCCGTATGCCGGTTTATCCAACTCGTCGCTCGGCCTCAAACCCGCAGGCTATATACGACGCAACTAAAGTAAACGCTACGCGCGCTGAGCTTTTAGATGGTGGTAACGGTATTAAAGGTGCTGCTATTGGCATTCCGTTCCCTATTCCGCAAAACGGGTTGGAAGCTATATGGAACCACATCTTACGTTATCGCGGTGAAGCCGTTCAGCGTAATGGTGGCCAAGCAGCGGTTACTACCGGTGGTGACTACAACGTCATTGGTTTCGACGAGCAGCTTCTCATTAAGTACGCCGAAGAAAATGCAACTCCAGAGCAACTTACTGAAGACAATATTTTGTTTATGTTTAAACAGAAAGTCACTCAGCCTGCTCGTCTTGCAGGTACGGCATTGCTTGTTCACGAAACTGTAGACCAAGTGAAAGAGCCTCGTAAAGCGTGGACTTACAACACGGGTCAGCGTCGTGTTCGTCTAGCACCAAACATTGCCTATGACACACCAGGAACAGCAGCTGATGGCCTGCGCACTACCGATGACTTTGATATGTTTAACGGTTCACCTAACCGTTACGATTGGAAGCTGGTAGGTAAACAAGAAATGTACGTGGCGTATAACAACTATGCATTACACTCAGACAATGCTAGCTATGAGAACATTCTTACGCCAAACCACGTTAACCCTGATCTAACACGTTGGGAAAAGCACCGTGTTTGGGTAGTTGAAGCTACATTGAAAGAGGGCTTCCGCCATATCTATCAAAAGCGTGTGTTCTTTATAGATGAAGACAGCTGGCAAATTCAAGTTGCTGATATGTATGACAATCGTGGCGAACTCTATCGTGTTGCGGTAGCGTATGGTGTAAACTATTACGAAGTGCCAACGCAGTGGTCTACGCTAGATTCATATCACGACTTAAACTCGCGTAGATACTTAGCTATCGGTTTAGACAACGAAGAGCAGATGTACGACTTTACCGTACGTCCTCGAGATGTTGAATTTACACCGCAAGCGTTACGACGAGAAGGTATGCGCTAACAGCCTTACACAACTAACGGTTGGCACTTGCCAACCGTTTTTGTTTACAGACAATTATTATTAGGGGGAATGGTTCAATATGAAAAAAACCATTGCAGCGTGCATTGCCGCCACCTTTGCAGTGAATAACGTAAGTACTGCAATTGCTGAAGAAGCATTTATGGCACCATTAGTAGAACAATCTGTTTTACTGGATATAGACGCTGATGAATATGTTGTTATTGTCGGTGAACGTGGGCATGTGCTTATTTCTGAAAACGGCAGCGACTTTAACCAAAAACAAGTACCAACGCAGTCAACCTTAACGGCCAATACCGTGGTTGGAAGCAACATTTGGGCGGTGGGTCACGACGCAACCATTATCCATTCATCAGATAAAGGTGAGTCTTGGGAAGTACAACAGTATCAGCCCGACTTACAGCGTCCATTTCTTGATGTTCTTTTCTTTGATGAAGAACACGGTATTGCAGCGGGCGCCTATGGCCTTTTTTATCGTACATTAGACGGCGGTAAAACGTGGAGTGCGGAACGGCATGCCAGTCTTTTAGACCCTTATGATAGGGAATATCTAGAAGAGATTAGAAAAGAAGACGAAGCTTTTTATCAGCAAGAGTTAGAATCTATTCTTCCTCACATAAATCGAATAACGCTAGATAACGATACGCTGTACCTTGCTGGAGAGGCTGGTTTATTAGCAAAAAGCGATGACTTTGGAAAATCATGGCAGCGTTACAGCGTAGATTACACAGGTTCGTTTTTTGACATCAAGCCATTAGATGATGAAACCGTGTTAGCCGTTGGCCTACGTGGAAACATGTTTGTTAGTCGCGAGTCGTCGTCTTGGGAATACATACAAACGTGTTCAACAAGCACATTAAACTCCATTCTTATAAGCTCAGACTCTGAAGTTTATGCATTAGGTAACAACGGTAAAATGGTAAAGGCGACGCGCCCAATACCTACAAGCATGCGCGACCCTTATGCTAATCCTACCGACTGTAAGCCTGGAGAAGGTATTTCCGTTTCGCAAATTGACGATAAAGCTGCAATTCTCAATGCAAAGCAGTTTAAAGGCCTCAACATCGCGGTGTCAGCGAACGGCGTGAAAACGTTGAACTTAAAATAGGGCAGTATAAAAAAAATGACCCATTTTCTAGAAAAATTAGTCTTCAGTAACCGCAAAGTGGTAGTCGCACTTTTTGCTATTGCTACGGTTTTCTTAGGCTATCAAGCTTCTCAAATGCGTTTAGACGCAGGCTTTGAAAAAAATATTCCTCTCAATCACGAATACATGCAAACCTATATTGAGCATCGCCAAGATTTTGGTGGCGCAAACAATATTCTTGTTTCTGTGTGCGATAAAAACGATAACATCTTCAATAAAAACTTTTTCGACACGTTGAAGAACGTGCATGACCAGTTGTTTTTTATCAATGGTGTAAATCGTTCTTTAGTTATTTCTTTATTTTCTCCTTCTACACGCTTTACCGAAATTGTAGAAGGTGGTTTTGCCGGGGGGCCGGTAATTCCAGCCGACTTCAATTCCTCAAATCCTGAGGCGCTTGAACTTGTAGCAGCGAACATTGAAAAAGCGAATATTGTTGGTCGCCAAGTATCCAGCGATTACAGCTGCGCAATGGTAACTGCGCAATTGCTTGACATCGACCCACAAACCGGCGAACCTCTCGATACTCTTGCGCTTGCCGCAGAGCTAGAGGAGCAGCTTCGCGGCCAGTATGAGAACGAGCAAACGTCTATTCATATTATTGGCTTCGCTAAAATGATTGGCGACGTAGCAAATGGTGCAAAAGATGTGTTGGTTTTCTTCGCCATCGCAATCGCAATTACGGCCATCATGGTGTATTTCTTCTCTCGCAGTATAATGCTTACCGTGCTTCCATTGCTGTGTTCAGTCATCGCGGTGATTTGGCAACTTGGCCTACTAACCTCTATTGGCTTCGGCATGGACCCCATGTCTATTCTAGTGCCGTTCCTTGTGTTTGCCATTGGCGTAAGCCATGGTGTGCAGATGATAAATGCGGTAGAGAAGCAAGCTGTTAAAGGGATTGGTGCAAAACAAGCATCTATGGCAGCCTTCAGAAGCTTGCTTATACCAGGCGGTATTGCATTGCTTTCTGACACTGTAGGTTTCATGACCTTATTGGTTATCGACATAGGTATTATTAGAGAGCTAGCTATCACAGCCAGTATGGGTGTTGCGGTTATTATTTTAACCAACCTTCTTTTATTACCTGTGCTTATGAGCTTTTTGAAGCTTGATGAACGCTACGTAGAAAAGTTCGCGGGTAAAGAAAAATCAAACAGTAAATTCTGGGATATGATTGCGGCGTGCTCTCGTAAGAAGCCGGCGGCTATCATATTAACCATTACTGCTATTTTGTTTGTTTTTGGTCATTTCCAAGCTCAAAAGATGAAAATAGGCGACCTACATGCCGGTGCGCCAGCTCTTCATGAAGACTCGCGATATAACCAAGATACGTTCTTAATTACCGATAAATACGAAGTTACTGTCGATTATATTTCTATTCTTGTAGAAACCACACCAGAGGCCTGTACCTCGCATAACGTGATGAAAGCCATGGACGACTTCCAATGGAAAATGGAAAACGTTGATGGTGTGCAGTCTGCTGTGTCTTTGGCATCGGTCGCAAAAATTGTAAACGCAGGTTACAACGAAGGGAATGTGAAGTGGCAAGTTATCCCTCGTAATCAGCAGACTTTAGTGCAGGCAATTTCACGCGTACCTACCTCATCGGGTTTATTAAACGGTGACTGTTCAGTTATGCCAATCATCCTGTTCATGGAAGATCATAAAGCAGAAACTATTTCACGGGTTGTTGATGCAGTGAAAGACTACCGCAGCGACTATGAAACAGACGATATGAAATTTAGCCTTGCTTCAGGTCCTGTTGGCGTAATGGCAGCAACAAACGAAGCGGTGAGTGAAGCACAAGATCCTATGATGCTTTATGTCTTCGGCGCTGTTATCGCATTGTGTTTAATCAGCTTCCGTTCGATTAGAGCAACGTTAGTCGTGGTTATACCTCTGTATGTTGTATCGGTCCTTGCTCAGGCACTAATGACATACCTACAGATTGGTCTCACCGTTTCTACCTTGCCAGTTATCGCACTGGGTGTGGGTATTGGTGTTGACTATGGTATCTATATACTTTCTACAAAGAGTTTAATGCTCAAGCAGGGTGCAACAGTCCAAGAAGCGTATTTTGCGGCACTGAAAGAACGTGGTAGTGCGGTGTTGTTTACAGGCGTAACACTGGCAATTGGTGTAAGCACATGGGTGTTCTCATCGCTTAAATTCCAAATGGATATGGGAATATTGCTTACATTTATGTTTGTCGTAAACATGCTTGGTGCAATTATTGTACTGCCAGCCTTGGCACGCTTCCTCTGGTGGAACAAAAATGACCCAGATGCATAAATTATTTTTGCATAGCTAAGCAAAAAAAAGGGCCTTTTGGCCCTTTTTTTAGGTGTTTTTTGCATAGTTATCTATGCTGTTAATATAAGGTTAAAAAGGGGCTTTTAATAGGCCGCTTTATTAGAGAAAATACAAAGGTTTTCAGCACTTACGATATTACTAAAAGGTTAACAAATGACAGTCACCTCACAGCGACACTCAGTACTGCTAGATAACGTATTCGAACTTATCGACAAAAAAGTAGATGCGAAGCAGAAGTCTCTTGTGCAGCAATTCGGACGTCTGTTGTATAAAAATATATCAAGCGATGATTTAGAAAATCGCAACGACAGCGACCTTTACGGTGCCACCCTCAGTTTATGGAACGCACTTTCACGATTCGACCACTCTGCACCCCACATAAGAGTTTTTAACCCGGAAATTGCCAAACATGGCTGGCACTCAAGTCACACTATTGTTGAAGTGATTGTGTCTGATATGCCGTTCTTAGTCGATTCGGTTCGCATGTCTTTGAACCGATTAAATATCACTGCGCACTTGTTTCTTCATAGTCCTATTGGCATTAAGCGTGACGAGAGCAACAAGGTAGAAAGTTTTTCAGAGCAGGGTAAGACATTAAACGGTGCTAAAAAAGAAACGGTGATTTTCATTGAGGTAGACCGCCAAACGTCTAAGAAAGACATAGAACTGCTTACCAAAGAATTGCGCTCAGTGGTAGATGAGGTTTCCCTTGCCGTTGCTGATTGGCAAGATATGACTAATACTTTACAGAACGTGATTAAAACCAGTGAAAGTTTCAACTGGCCAATCTCGAGTGATGAAAAAGAACAAGTTAATCGTTTCCTTAACTGGTTAAGCGACCACAACTTTACCATGATGGGCTACCGTTATTACGACGTGAAAGCCATTGAGGGCGATCACCGCTGGATCCCAAATAACGACAGTAGCTTAGGTTTATTAAAGAATTCTATTAACAACCGAGAACGGTTGTTATCAAAGCTGCCGGCATCGGCACGCACCGAAGCCTTAAGTGAGAACCCGCTAATTTTAACCAAAACCAATTCAAGAGCGCGAGTTCACCGTCCTGCCTACATGGACTATGTGGGTGTAAAAGTGTTTAACGAAAACGGTCAAGTAGTTGGTGAGCACCGCTTTTTAGGTCTTTACTCTGCTTCGTTCTACAACCAGAGTGTTGTTGAACTGCCCATTCTGAAAGAAAAGATTGAGAAAATTTGCGCGTTGTCGGGCTTTGAGCCTGGAACTCACGCATACAAAGCGTTTGTCAATATCGTTGAAACATATCCCAGAGATGAATTACTGCAAACGCCTGCTCAAGAGCTAGCGCAAATTGTGATGGGAATATTTCAAATGCAAGAGCGGGGCATTTCTCGCTTATTTATTCGTAAAGACACCTTTGGTCGCTTTTTCTCATGCATGGTATTCGTTCCTCGTGAGCGCTATAACACACAACTGCGAAAAGAAACGCAGGAGCTTTTAAAGGCATCACTTAATGCTTCTGAAGAAGTTGAATTTACCACCTTCTTTTCTGAATCAGTGTATGCGAGAACACACTATATCGCGCGAGTGAACGATAACAATGCGGAATTTGACGTGAAGGAAATAGAACAAAATATCATCGAGTTAACCAAGACTTGGAACGACAGACTTGCTTCTGCAATATCGGCTTCCCACGGCGAAGCGTCTGGCAAGTCGCTAGAGCGGAAATACAGCAATGCGTTTTCTCGTAGCTATATGGAGCATAACCTTCCTTCAGCAGCACTTGTCGACATCGGTAAACTTGAGATGTTAGATGACGAGCATACGTTAGATATGCTGTTTTATCGTCCTCAAGAAGAAGACTCTGAAAGCCAAATCGTTAAGCTGAAGCTTTTCCATAGAGCAGAGCCTATTCATCTATCAGATGTACTGCCTATGCTGGAGAATTTCGGGTTACGCGTAATTGATGAAAGCCCTTATAAAATCACGTGTTCAGGCGGAGAGCACAACTGGATAATGGACTTCAAAATGCTGCACAAAAGCGGTCAGCATTTTGATATGGAAAACGCTCAAGTTCTGTTTCAAGACGCATTTGCGAAGGTCTGGTACAACACGCTTGAAGACGATGCGTTCAACCGTCTCATACTTGGCGCTAATCTCACCGGTCGTAAGGTGACTATCTTGCGCGCTTATGCAAAATATATGCGTCAAACAGGAAGCTCGTTTAGCCACGATTACATTGCCAATACATTAGCCAACTACACTGATATAGCCCGCTTATTAGTTGAATTTTTCGACCAGCGCTTTAACCCTAAGAAAAAGCGTAACAAGAAAAAAGAAGACGGAATTTTAGCTGACATAAAATCGCAGCTCGATGGCGTGAGCAATCTCGATGACGACAGAATTATCCGTCGTTATCTAGACATGATGTCAGCCACATTACGTACCAACTTCTATCAACTAGACGAAGCAGGTAACGAAAAGTCTTACGTGTCGTTTAAGATGCTTCCAGAGCTTATTCCCGATATGCCTCTGCCATTACCTAAGTATGAAATTTTTGTCTACAGTCCTCGTGTTGAAGGTGTTCACCTGCGAGGCGGTAAAGTAGCGCGCGGCGGTCTGCGTTGGTCTGACCGTCAAGAAGACTTCCGTACTGAAGTGTTAGGCCTGGTAAAAGCACAGCAAGTTAAAAATACGGTTATTGTACCTGTAGGTGCGAAAGGTGGTTTTGTCTGTAAAAAAGCGCCTATTGGCCAAGGGCGTGAGGCTATTCAAGCAGAAGGACAAGCCTGTTACCGTACGTTCATTACCAGCTTACTAGACATAACAGACAATATTGTAAATGGCGAAATCGTGCCACCAAAAGATGTGGTTCGCTTGGATGATGATGACCCTTATTTGGTTGTTGCCGCCGATAAGGGAACAGCAACTTTCTCTGATATTGCTAACGGTATAGCCGATGAGTTTAACTTCTGGCTAGGCGATGCATTTGCATCCGGTGGCAGCATTGGCTACGACCATAAGAAAATGGGCATTACTGCTCGCGGTGGTTGGGAGTCTGTTAAACGTCACTTCCGTGAAATGGGGGTTAATTGTCAAACCACCGACTTCACTTGTATCGGTGTGGGTGACATGGCCGGTGATGTATTTGGTAACGGCATGTTACTTTCAGAGCATACAAAGCTGATTTGTGCGTTTAACCACCTGCACATATTTTTCGATCCTAACCCTGATGCTGCAGCCAGTTATAAAGAACGTCAGCGTCTGTTCGAAAACCCCAGTCTGTCGTGGGAAGACTACGATAGCAAGCTCATCTCAAAAGGTGGGGGTGTATTTAGCCGCTCGGCAAAATCCATAAAACTTTCTCCGGAAATGAAGAAATGGTTGGGTACACGACAGCAGACAATGACGCCGAATGAGCTCATCCACAATGTATTGAAAATGCCAGTAGACCTTATGTGGAATGGCGGCATTGGTACTTACATTAAGAGCTCGAAAGAGTCTCATCCTTCTGTAGGCGATCGCGCTAACGATGATTTGCGAGTAAACGGTAAAGAAGTACAGGCTAAAATTGTCGGAGAAGGCGGCAATTTAGGAGTAACACAGCTTGGGCGTATTGAATACGCCGCTAATGGTGGTCGCATTAACACCGATTTCATTGACAACGTGGGCGGGGTAGATTGCTCAGATAACGAAGTTAACATCAAAATTTTGCTCAATAGCTTGGTGAACGATGGCGAACTCACGGTAAAACAGCGTAATAAGCTACTTTACGATATGACAGATGATGTTTCTGCCATTGTATTGAAAGACTGCTATCGCCAAACTCAGTCTATTTCTATTACCGAACTAGCCGACGTAAAACAGCTAAAAGAGCAGCTTCGCTTTATTCACGGCTTAGAAAGAGAAGGGCAGTTAAACAGAGAGCTGGAGTTTATCCCCAGCGATGATGAAATATCAGATAGGGTGGCAACAGATCAAGGGCTTACACGTCCAGAGCTAAGTGTTCTTATTGCCTATGGAAAAATGGTTATGAAGGATGCATTGAACATTCCTGAAATAACCGAAAATCCTTATCACGCTAGATTGCTGCTGCACGCTTTCCCAGAAGTACTGCGCAGTAGATTTAACGAGCATATGCAACAGCATCCGCTACGCAGCGAAATTATTGCCACCAAATTAACCAATAAAATGGTGAATGATATGGGGCTCAATTTTGTGTTCCGTCTGCAGGAAGAGACCGGGGCAAGCGTGAGTGAAATTGCCGATGCCTATGCCATTGTTCACGGGATTTTCAATATGGAAAACCTATGGGCCCGCATTGAAGAACTAGACAATGTTATTTGCGCAAAACTTCAGCTTACTATGCTAGATGAAGCGAGACGCATTATGCGTCGTGGTGCACGCTGGTATATAAGGCACGGTAGCAAAACGCAGTCTATTGAGGATGCCATCGAAAGCTATCGTGGAACATTCAAAAAGCTGTCTGAGAACTTGCAGCACTACTTAGTAGAAAGTGAATACGCTCAGCTTGAAGCCGCAACGCAAAGATATATTGAACAGGATGTACCTGCAGATATTGCGTATCAAGTAGCCAGCTTCTCTAACATGTTCTCAAGTTTTGATTTGGCACAAATTGTTGATGCTGATAAACACGAAACCGATGTGGTAGCGAAGCTTTACTATCAATTAGGGTCGCGATTGGAGTTACATTGGTTCCTCGATCAAATTAATAATCAGGCTGTAAGCAACCACTGGCAAGCTCTTGCTCGTGCGTCTTATCGTGAAGAGTTAGATTGGCAACAGCGTTCTATCGCTGCAAATCTACTGCAATCTCGCAGTGATACCGCAGATGCAGATCAAATTCTCGATGAGTGGATAGACAGCAATCAGGTGCTGTTAAAGCGCTGGTATCATATGATGTCAGAGTTTAAAACCAGCTCTACACACGAATTTGCGAAGTTTTCTGTCGCTTTACGTGAATTGATGCTTTTAAGCGTGAAGTCTAACCATTAGAATACACGCACCTTAATGATTTAAGCCCTGTTCATCAGGGCTTTTTTATATTAGCGAGTGTTTTACTACCCATGCAATCTCTTGTGCAAAAGCTGCTGCTTCAGTGCGAACCTGAAAAAAGTCACGATCTCACCATAAATTGGCTGAATAAAACGCAACATACACCGCTGAAATGGATGTACAGCACCACGCCAATTGCTCGTCCTGTAACAGTTGCAGGGATAACGTTTGATAATCCTGTTGGTCTTGCCGCAGGGTTGGATAAAAATGGCGATTGTATAGATGCCTTCTCTAGCATGGGCTTTGGCTTTGTTGAGATTGGTACAGTAACACCTCGTCCGCAGCCTGGTAATCCAAAACCTCGTTTGTTCCGACTGCCTGAAAAGCAAGCCATTATCAACAGAATGGGCTTTAATAATAAGGGCGTAGATCACCTTATTGAGCAAGTAAAAAATGCGCGCTTTAAAGGGCCCATTGGAATAAATATCGGTAAGAATAAAGATACTGAAGATGCGAAAGCCTTGGACGACTATCTTATATGCTTGAACAAGGTTTACCCTTACGCGAGCTACATCACCATAAATATTTCATCTCCGAATACCCCAGGGCTTAGAAACCTTCAGTACGGTGAGGCATTAGATTCACTTTTAGCGGGTCTTAAAGCTGCGCAAGAAACCTTGACGCAAACCCACAGTAAATATGTTCCGCTGTTTATCAAAATTGCACCTGATTTAACTGATGAAGAAATTAGCAGCATTGCAGTGTCGTTAATGAACAGCAAGATGGACGGCGTCATTGCCACCAATACCACGTTGTCTCGGGATGCCGTTCAAGGTCTTCCTCATGCCGATGAAATGGGTGGGCTAAGTGGCTCAGTGATGACGGACATGAGCCTAGAGGTTACTCGTAAGCTCGATAAAGCCCTCGATAAATCAATGCCAATTATTGGGGTAGGTGGTATTGATTCTCCTGAGGCGGCTCAAGCACGCTTAGATGCAGGCGCATCGCTTGTTCAACTTTATTCTGCCTTTATTTATCAGGGGCCATCACTCGTTAAACGTATCGTAAACGCGTTATAATACGCTCGATTTCACATAAAGCACGGGGTATTGCTGCCCCTTGCCACTACAGGTAAATGAATGAATACAATTCTGGTGACTACCAGCCGCGGTCTCGACGAACTGCTCAAACAAGAAATACTTAATTTATGTCCACAGGCACAAATAAAGCAGGCGCCGGGCATGCTGCAGTTCGAGGGCACTAAAGAAGATGCCTATAAACTTTGTTTATGGTCTCGGCTGGCTAACCGGGTTATATGGGTCTTAGCCTCTGGTAAAGCTAACAACGCAGAGAGTCTTTACAATACGGCGATGAGCGTAGATTGGCAGATGCAAATGGACTCTCGTCACACACTGTCAGTACAATTTGTAGGAACAAATTTCGCGATTAAAAACACTCAGTTTGGCGCGGTTCGTATCAAAGACGCTATCGTTGATACCTTCGTAGAACAAGGGTTGGCAAGACCGTCTGTGGAGCGCAGGCATCCTGACATTTCAGTTTACGCGAAGCTACAACGTGACAACGTGATTATGGGTATCGACTTGTCCGGCGCCAGTTTGCACCAGCGCGCTTATCGACAAGAAACCGGTGATGCTCCTCTTAAAGAACATATTGCATGTGCCATGCTCATGCGTAGCGGCTGGACCGAAAATACCGAAGTACCTCTGGTTGATTTAATGTGTGGTTCAGGAACTATTGCTATTGAAGCGGCCTATATTGCGAGAAATATAGCACCAGGAATTAAGCGCTCTTACTGGGGCTTTACCAAATGGTTGGGCCACGAAGAAAAACTATGGGATACCCTAGTAGATGACGCGTTGGCTAATCAGAAACCTTCGGCGAGCGGAATTTATGCTGCAGATTTCAGCAGAAAGATGGTATCCATTGCTAAAGCTAATGCCGATTATGCTGGTGTGTATAACGATATTGCGTTTAGTCAGCAAGACGCCACAAAATCATCGCCTCCGGTATCAACGCCGGGATATATAGTTTCTAATCCACCTTACGGCGAGCGACTTGGCGAACTTACATCCCTCATTCCTCTATTCAGTGAATGGGGAAAGCGCTTTAAAGAAGCGTGGAAAGGTTGGCATGTATCGCTGTTAAGCAGTAATCGCGATCTGTTGCGCGTGCTTAAATTACGCGCCTCGAAAGATTACGCAATGAACAACGGAAAACTAGAATGTCGCTTAGCTAATTATGTGTTAAACGAAGAGAATACCGTCCAATTTAGTGAAGATGCGGGTAATCATGAGTTCGCAAACCGACTCAAGAAAAACCTAAAAAAGCTGAAACCTTGGTTAAAAAATGCCGACACCAACTGCTATCGCATTTATGATGCTGACCTACCAGATTACAATGTGGCTATCGATAAGTATGACGACTGGTTGGTAGTGCAGGAGTACGCTCCACCGAAAACGGTGTCTGAAGATAAAGCACGTAAACGCCTGCAAGAGGTTTTGCTACATTTACCTGCGGTAACAGGGATAGCGCCTAAAAATATTGTGCTGAAAGTACGCAGTCAGCAAAAAGGAACCAAGCAGTACGAAAAGATTAATCAGTCTGGCGACATGATGGAAGTGTATGAAAACGGTGCTCGCTTTTTGGTGAACCTTACCGATTACTTAGACACCGGGCTGTTTCTAGATCACCGCGATACGCGCCAAATTGTGATGAAAATGGCGAAAGGGAAAGACGTACTTAACCTTTTCTCTTACACAGGCAGCGTGTCGGTATTTGCTGCAAAAGGTGGCGCTAAATCAGTTACCACGGTAGATATGTCGAACACCTATCTAGATTGGGCAAAGAAAAACGTAGCGTTAAATAAGCTCGAGGGTCCTCATGCGTTCGTGCAGGCCGATTGCACTACATGGTTAGCCGACCACAAAGGCAAATACGACCTAATTTTTATTGACCCGCCATCATTTTCAAACTCTAAAAGAATGAGTAATACATGGGATGTGCAACGAGACCATGTAGATATGCTTACCCGCGCTCATGCATGCTTGAATGAAAACGGTACAGTGATTTTCTCTAATAACAAGCGCGGATTTAAGCTCGATAATTCGGCTCTCGAGGCTCTCGGTTTTACAATCGAAAATATAACCCAACAAACTATTCCAGAAGACTTCGCAAGAAAGGGCAAAATACACCAGTGTTGGACGCTAAAACTATGAAGATATTTTTTTACACCGGTCCTCAATGCAGCCTATGCGATTTGGCAGATGTGGAATTGCAAAACGCCAGCAGCTTTTCAGAATTAAACGTAGAAAAACTTAACATTAGAGACAGCACCGATTTGTACCATTTATATGGTGCCCGCATTCCCGTTTTAAAACGGGAGGATAATGGCAAAGAATTAGGTTGGCCATTTACTACAGCTGACGTGGAGGCATTTCTGCAGTGAGTATTTTGCAGTTAAAAAATATTACTGTTATTTACGGTAATCCGCCGTTATTAGATGGTGTAGAGCTTATCGTTCAACCGAAAGAGAGAGTGTGCTTGGTTGGTCGAAACGGCAGTGGTAAGTCAACCCTAATGAAAGTTATTTCTGGGGATGTTATTGCCGATGAAGGCCAGCGGATCATAGAGAACAATATTGTTATTGCGCGCCTAGAACAAGACCCTCCACAAACCACCGATGTTACTCTTTTCGACTATGTTGCTGAGGGACTGTCTGATATCGGCGAGACGCTAAAAGCCTATTTTCACCAAACCCGACTTGTAGGTGATGACCCAAGCGAGGCTAACCTCAATAAGTTACAGCGCCTTCAAGAAGCATTAGAGGCGCGAGATGCATGGCAGTTCGAGCAACAAATAGAACAAACCTTAACCATGCTGAAACTAGAGCCAGACACCTCGTTGTCTACACTATCCGGTGGCTGGCGTCGCAAAGCGGCACTTGCAAGAGCCTTGGTGCGCTCACCAGACCTATTGTTACTTGATGAACCTACCAACCACTTAGACATTGAAATGATTCGTTGGCTGGAGTCGAGCTTAAGTAATTATAATGGCGCGATTGTCTTTGTCAGTCATGACCGGGCCTTTATTCGGTCTATGGCAACGCGGATCATTGACTTAGACAGAGGTTCCGTAACCAGTTATCCGGGTAATTACGAAACCTACCTAGAGAAAAAACAGCACGATTTAGAGGTAGAGTCTTCACAAAATGCGGAGTTTGACAAAAAACTAGCGCAAGAAGAAGTGTGGATTCGGCAGGGAATTAAAGCTCGTCGTACGAGAAACGAAGGTCGTGTGAGAGCCCTCAAAAAACTTCGAGATGAACGCAAAGCTAGGCGTGCAGTACAAGGCAGCGCGGTGGTAAGTCAGCACCAGGCTGCTCGCTCTGGCAAAATGGTTTTTGAAGTGGAAAACTTGTCGTACAACATTGGCGACCTTTGCATTGTCAAATCACTCAGTCTCAACGTTTTGCGTGGCGACAAACTTGCGCTTATTGGCCCTAACGGAAGCGGCAAAAGTACGCTTATCAAATTGCTGCTAGGGGAGTTGCAGCCAGACGCAGGGAGCTGCAAGCGCGGCACAAATTTAGAAGTGGCCTATTTTGACCAACATAGGCACGGCCTGGACCTTGAGCAAACCGTTATCGATGCGGTTGGCGATGGGAAGCGTGACCTCATGGTTAACGGCCACCCTAGACATGTGATCAGCTACTTACAAGACTACCTTTTTACACCAGAGCGGGTAAATGCACCGGTAAAATCCTTATCGGGTGGTGAAAAGAATCGTCTTATGCTGGCAAAGTTGATGCTAAAGCCAAGCAATTTACTTGTTCTCGATGAACCGACAAACGATCTTGATGTAGAAACATTGGAAATGCTAGAAACACTGCTAAACGAGTACACGGGTACAGTGTTATTAGTAAGCCATGATAGAGAGTTTGTTGATAATGTGGCCAACAGCAGTCTGGTATTTGAGGGCCAAGGGCAGTTAAGGGAATTTATTGGGGGTTTCTCAGACGTTGAAAGCTGGTATAAAGGGCAGCAGGAAAAGCGTCTTCAAATTGAAAGAGAAGAGAAAGCCAAGACGAGGAATGAAACTAATTCCGCTTCAGACAGTCCTAGTGCTAAGTCTTCTCCCCGTAAGACGAAAAAGTTATCATATAAAGATCAGCGTGAACTGGAATCGCTTCCTGCCGAGTTAGAAAACCTTGAAGCAGAGTTAGAAGAAATGCAGGAGCAGGTTAATGATCCTGACTTTTTCAAACAAGACAGTGACGCTACCGCAAAAACGCTTGCACTTTTAGCGGATAAAGAATTATTGCTGTCCCAGAAATATGCGCGCTGGGACGAATTAGAAAGTATGCTGGAAGATAATCAGCAGTAAATAGGATTTTAGATGAAACGAACTCAGCTTGCCGCCGCCGTTCTGTTGGCAACAGGAAGTGTTTCGGCGTTTGCCGCCACTTATTCAGTGACACCTCTTCCATTACAGGATACTGCACGCAGTAACTTTGGTCGCTCTATAGATGAGGCCGGACAAATGCTTACTATAGCGCAGCTTGAATACAGCCCGCCTATTGACGTAGACCAACTCATCGAGGGGACCACGTTTTTTGAACAATTTGGTCCCGCGCTTGAAGACGAAGAGTCAGCTCGCCAAGGTGTATTTACTGACTCAGATTACTCGTCAATAGTCAGTTATTTAATTTCTAACCCAACGCTTCCTCAAATTCAAAAGTTAGCCCAATTTAGAACCTATGTTACCGATACAGTAGATGCTGAATTAGTACCAGGGTTAGATAAGATTACCGATAAATTCGATGATTACACACAGTCTGTTGAAGCATTTGGACGAGACAGTCTGAGTGGTGATTACATTGTGGGTGATTCGGGTGGCTTAGTTATTCTTGATGAATACGAAAATGAAGACGGCGATATCATTAAATACACGTATCCAGAGTCTTCGCAGCAAGCTTTTGTTCAAGTCTCAGGGGAAACCAAAGTATTACCACCAGTAGACGATACCTTAGGTGGCTTCGCTTCAGCACGGGCGATTAACAACAATCTACAAGTTGCGGGTTTCAGTACTGTAAGTTTCCAAACATCAGTAGACGAGGCGAGAGAACGCTGTGATGACGATGAAGAGCGCGGCGATATTTCCATCGGTCGCTGTTTATTTAATTTATATACCGGCGATTTCACCGCGCCCCGTATTACGTCGCCCTTTATTAATACGCAAGTTGCAACCGCGCCAGCCTTTGTCAATTTGTCAGAAGTTAATGCCACTATTTGGCAGCTTGATGTTAACGGTGACGTAATAAGCACACAGACATACCCACTGCTTGAAGAACCGGCTGAAGACAATACCTTTTATCTTTACACTTACGCTTTTGATATCAACAACCAAGGTATTGCAGTAGGTGAGAGCCTAACGGGTGAATTCGTTGCCATTACTCGTCCGAATCAGTCGCGAAGAGCGGAAAGTGAGCGTGTCGCAACGGTATTCAGAGACGGTGAAACTGTTGAACTGTTGCCACGTGACGAAAACATTATCAGCCAAGCAATTGCAATTAATGATAACAATTGGGTAACTGGCGCAGTATTGCCGCCATCAGACACGGCATCTCGCTCTAAGCTATTTGTTTACAACCTAGACTCGCAAGAAAAATTCTATCCTGACGGTTTCTTCACCAGTGCGGGGGTAACGCCTAATGCTATAAACAACAATAATATCGTTGTGGGCAGTGCAGACGTAGCGGCAACCAATGAAACTCAGCGCGAGCAGGCAGCATTCATGTATAACATTGATACTGAAGAGCTGGTTAATCTTAACGATTTAGTAGCGTGTGATAATACTTATGAGCTAATTGAAGCGGTAGATATTAACGACAACAATGAAATTTTGGTTAATGCGCGGATAAGAACCACTGCCAAGGAAGTTACTGGTGTCGAGATTTTAGACAGCGCCGGTGAAACTACTGATATTGATGCAATAGTGGCGGTCAAGCTCTCACCCATAGCAAACGGTGAGATAGACGATTGTGAGGTACCAGAAGATGAACAGCCTTACGAAAGGCAAGCTGCATCTATGGGGTGGTTAGCTATGTTCGGTATTTTATGTGCGGGAGTATTCCGTCGCAGGGTAAAAAGTAAAGCGCTTAGTAAATAATAAAGCCGCTATACTTGAATATTTGATCTCACATAATTTGTGATAAAAATCGAAAGGCTGCTCTGTTGAGTAGCCTTTTTTCATTTTAAAACCATGACTAATGTGTAATAGAAAATTTTAAAAATTGTCAAAAAAATTTCATATAAAGTTCATCAATTTATTAAATGTCAAGAACTTTAATTTCAAAATGCCCTTGAACCAATTGGCTAAGTGCACTATCTAAGTAGTGTACACAAAATATTTTCCGGCACTTTCGATAACTAAAGATGTAGAGCGCCCGCGAACTGACGTTGTTGTACTTCCAACAGACAAAAGAGGCTAGTCAATGAAAAGACAAAAAAGAGATAAAATGACACGTGCACATTCTAAAGGCTATCAAGCTGGCATCAGTGGCCGTGCAAAAGAAAATTGTCCATTTCAGCAAAACGATGCTCGTTCACAGTGGTTAGGTGGATGGCGCGAGGCGGTAGAAGATAGGCACTTAGGACTAAGTGTAAAATAACATTTTCTCTTTTATACTGATTATGCAAAAGGAAAAGCCCCTTTAATAAAGGGGCTTTAATTAGATGGTCCGCCTCACCTCTAAGCTAATCTTAGAGTTAGGCAATCAAAGAGGCGAACCATCATGTCTACTATTAAAGTTCTTGGAATCGATTTAGGCAAATCATCTTTTCACGTGATAGGCCGCGACTATTCAGATAATCAAATCATTCGCAAAAAATTTTCCCGCTCGGCACTCATTCACTATCTTCATCAATTAACGCCATGCACAATTGCCTTCGAAGCTTGTGGCGGTGCGCACTGGCTTGGCAGGCAGTGTGAGTTGATGGGGCATACGGTCAAACTAATCCCGCCACAATACGTAAAACCTTTCGTTAAAAGCAATAAGAATGATTTTATTGATGCAGAGGCCATATGCGAAGCATCAATAAGACCGAAAATGCGGTTTGTCAGCGTCAAATCAGAAGAAGCCCAGGTCATTTCAGCTATTCATAAAGCAAGGCATGGTTATGTCAAAGACAGAACAGCCTGCATGTCCCGTATAGGCTCCTTACTGCTGGAGTTTGGCATTGCACTTCCAACAGGCCATAGCGTAATGAAGCAACTGTTTAACTGGCTTTCACAGCAGCGGCAGGTCTTGCCAGGGTTACTTATGGAAGAGCTCATGGAGCTGCACGAATATTACCTGCTCCTTAACAGGAACATTGAGAGACAAGATAAAAAGCTAAAGCAACTGGTTGATACAAACCCGATAGGGCAGCTTCTTAAAACCATCCCAGGTATTGGCGATATGACCGCCAGCCTTTGTATTGCCAACATCAGTAGCGCTACGGATTTTAAAAACGGAAGAAACATGGCTGCATGGTTAGGGTTAGTTCCAGCGCAGTACTCAACTGGCGGTAAACCCAAATTACTGGGGATAAGCAAGCGGGGTAACAAAGAACTCCGAACCTTGTTTATCCATGCCGCCAGGGCGGTTATGTCCAGGCCGGATAAGACCGGAAAGATTTATGGCGAGTGGTTGATAAATTTACGCGCCACCAAGCCATTCAATGTTGTAACCGTTGCCCTGGCCAACAAACTGGCCCGAATAGCATGGGCAGTGATGAAAACAAAAAAAGCATTCAACAGCAAAGCGTTAGCACCGGGTTTGCAATGATAAATATGATGACGAAAACGGTAGAACCACTGGATTAAAACCTGACATAAAAAACAGCTCTCAGAAGCTTTCGGTTTTTTGAGGATAATCCAGCGCGGATCTCATCGTGGAGCGGGTTGCGAAAGCGCCTAAACAGACTCCGAATACATTAGCGCATAACCAACCCCGTTATCGAAATTAATCATTGCAATAACGAGGCGGACCATACATTTTTATCTCTAAAATTCTTTAGAAATTAGATGTATCTTGGAATAAGCCAACTTTGAGATCTTTTGCGACATATATCTCTCTGCCGTCAACTTCTACACTACCATCAGCCATGCCCATAAAGAGCTTACGCTTGATAACACGTTTCATAGTAAGTTTATACGTCACTTTTTTTGCCGTTGGTAAAATTTGACCGGTGAATTTTACTTCGCCCACGCCCAGTGCTCTGCCTTTACCAGGTCCGTCGCTCCATCCTAGGAAAAAACCAACTAACTGCCACATAGCGTCTAAGCCTAAACACCCCGGCATTACTGGGTCGCCTGGAAAGTGGCAGTCAAAAAACCATAAATCTGGCTTGATATCTAATTCTGCAATAATTTCGCCTTTTCCGTGCTCACCGCCATCTTCGGTGATGGAAACCACGCGGTCCATCATTAACATGTTCGGTGCAGGAAGTTGGCTATTACCTGGACCAAACATCTCGCCTCGACTGCACGCTAATAAGTCGTCTCTAGTAAAGCTATTTTTTTTCTCTGACATTCCCAACTCGTATTGTTTTAAATTTCAGTGCTAATTTAGCGAACAGTTGTTCGCTAAACAACTCCGAACAGTCATTTTTATAAAGAAAAACGCGTGGTACACTAAATTCTCAATAATAAGTGTAACGATTATGACAGAAAAACCACTAAAAACAGCGCGAAACAGAAATATTAGCGATAGAGCAAAAGCGAATGCAGAGAAACAGCGACGCTTTAGAGAACGTCAGAAGGAAGCAGGTAAAAAACTCGTCCGGGGCTACGTAACACCCGAGGCAAAAGTCTGCTATGACGAAATAAGAGAAAAAACTGGCTGGACTGACAGTGAAGCCATGTCAAACGCCATGCGGCTTATGTATGCGGCCTATAAATGCGGCCAAATTAAGCTTCTTACCGAATGGTTAAGAAAAAACGAACGGTAGCGGTTAGTGTATAAAAGTGAGCAGCATCTAAGTTGTTAAGGTGGTTTATTTCACTTTTTTCTTTAACCATTGTCTACTTGGACTATTTTGCATGGTATGGCGCTGCACTATCCGTTTTGCCTCCTGCAACACATCTTTTCGTTCTCTGTAGCTCCACAACCGCTCGCTAGTCTGCCTAGTGGTACTCACAATATCAACCACAGGTAATACATAGTCCCTTTCAATATCGAAGTCTATCATCATCGCTTCTAAAGGCGGAATGGCATAGGGAGCATGCACTGCATCACCGGGTAGGGCAGCCAGTTCAGGAACCCACTTCTTTATAAATTCACCCTCTGGATCTAATTTCATAGACTGAGTATGAGGATTATACAAGCGCACGGTGTGAATGCCTGTCACACTGGCCTGCATCTGGATTTGTGGATAATGAATACCAGGTTCAAAATCTAAAAATTGTGTAGCGAGATAATGAGCGGCTTTTATCCAGTGAACGTTTAAATGATGGCACAAAAAGCTGGTAACCATCGCGCGCATCCTGAAGTTGATATATCCGGTTTTTGACAGTGCGCGCATACAGGCATCGACAAGAGGATAACCTGTGGTGCCTCTTTTCCAATGAAGAAAACGCCGCTCCGCCTCTGGTCCGTCAATAAACGGAAAGTTTTCGTAGGCTGAATTCATGGGCCGCCATTCGATAGCATGTTCGCTCTCAAATTTCTGAATAAAGTGACAATGCCAATGAAGACGAGAGGTTAGCGCCGAAAGAGCTCTTGCCCACAAAGCTTTGTCTGGCGCCGAAAGTGTTTTCTTGTGCTTCTTTTCAGTTTCAACGAAATGATAGACCTGCCTTATCGATACGTTTCCCCACGCTAAGTAGGGGCTAAGACGAGAACATGAACGCCTGGCATCGTGGGGACGAGAAATATTCTTGTGATACTTTTTCCCGCGTTCTTTGAAAAAGTGTTTCATTACGTGCCAAGCACGTCGCTCACCGCCTTGCTGCATATGTTCATTAATCAAAGAGGTTTTGGTAAAGGCAGAGTAGGTAGTGGCCATTTCTGATAGCTTGTTATTATTCCACCATGGAAGCCACTTTGCGGCCTTAATATCGAAATCATACGTGGGAGAATTAAAGTGAGCCTCCCAGTTTTCTTGCCAATGTTTCCGATTGGGCAAGCCTCTAATTACAGCCCCTGAATTACACTCACAAAAAGAAATTTTATTTTCATTACAATATCTTGCTACTCTTCTGTCCCGGTTATACGTAACCAGTAAACCAACTTCTTGATAGCTTCTCAGGCTTGCAATTCTGACTTGTTCATTGATTAAGGTAAGCGCACTTTCTACTTCCAAATTAAGCTCAAGTACCTTCGCTTCACCAGGAAGTTGCTCGTTAATATCGTTAATGCTTTGTTCGACAAATCGCCAATGGCGTTCGTCCATGTGTGGGTCTGCTAAAAGCGATGGCTCCCAGCAGTAAAGTAATATAATATTTTCGCCCTGATGAACAGCGTCGAATAGAGGCTGGTGATCGCGAAGCCTGAGGTCGCGCTTTAACCAAATTACTGTGGCAGTCTTTACGTTCGAGGCACTCATTATATTACTTAGCCATGGTATTTCAGCAAGGGGGCTATCAGCAGGGGAGCTCGCATCAAGGGGGCGCTAACGTAATGAGCCTTAACACTACTGGTTTCTTCAGCGCTGGCTCTTAGTACGCCAGCGCTTTGAGACATGGCGCTTTGAAACTGAGTAATAACAATTAGCCCAGCCATTTCTGCCTAAACGCACCGTCTGGATCGTAAGTTGCTGTTTGCTTATCTAAGTTAAATTGTCTGTGTCCTCTCGGGTCACTTCCCACACCGGCAAGGTAAAGCCAATTGCCCCAGTTGCTACCCACATCAAAATCGAGCAGCTGGTTTTCAAACCACGCTGCACCATATCGCCAGTCTTGCTGCAACTCGTGAACAAAGCAGCTAGCGACAAGCTGCCTTCCTCGATTGGACATATAGCCCGTTGCTTTTAGCTGTTTCATACAGGCATCAATAATTGGGTAGCCAGTGTCGCCGTTACACCAATCAACAAACACTTTTGGGTTATGCTTTGTATTGGGAGATGCCTGCTGAATACCGCCAAATTTAAACCATCTCTCTTCGTATTTTGTTTGTAACCAGTGAAAAAACTCTCGCCACAGTAATTCAAAATAAATCCAGTACGTTGACTCATTTTTTTCTACTTGTTGTTCAAACTTGGCTACCTGACGAACCACTTCTCTCGGTGAAAGCGCGCCTACTGCAAGCCAAGGTGACAGCTTAGTACTGTCTTTCCAACTGTCCAGCGCATTTCTTGTTTCTTTATAGGTCGCTGCTGCATGCCACTCGAAAAGGTACGTGTTTAAATGCTCAAGCGCTGCGGTCTCACCGCCGTTGAATTCGTTGCTAAACCCATTATCAAGCTCTGCATTTACATCTAGCTTATCTTGTTCAGAAAACTCAGGCACAAACGCAGAAGGAAGGATTTCTAAAGTGCCGATAGCTTCTCTAGGTGTTAGTTTCTTCTCAACTTTGCGCCTGAAGGGGCTAAATACGTCTGGCATTTCTGCAACTGAAAAAGGCAGATCGTTTTCATTGAATAAGGTAAGGGCTTCGCCTTCAATAATTGAAAGATTCGGATAATTATAAGCTAATTCATCCACGTGCTTTCGTTCATAAAAGCCACCATGCTTGTTCAGCCCAAGGTAGGAAAAGTGTCCCTGCTTCAATACATTAGCTAAACATTCTGAAGTATTCCCTTTAAGCACAGTCAAGCTGTGTCCTTGATTTTCAAGAGAGCGTTTTAAGTCTGCTAATGTCGCCATCAAAAATTGATAACGATTGTCACCCATACGTTGCAATCCGTATTTAGTCGGGGAAAAATGCGTTTCATCCAGAATATAAATAAATGAGACTTCATCAACCTTTTCACACAACTCAATGAGCGCAGGTTGATCGTGAAGGCGTAAATCGTGTCTAAACCAAAACAGCCCTCGCTGCTTTTTTGTCGTATTATTATCGCTAAGAGTATGATTTGGCATGATAATTCTCTATTTTATTTTTATAACACGAACGGATCCTGAATCCGTAGAAATGCGTACAAGTTCAATTACGTAAGTAATTAAAAATTAGAGCAACATCAAAAGGAAAAAATGTGACCGTTCCTGTAAGTATTATGTGGTTTAGACAAGACCTTAGAGTGAATGATAACCCAGCATTAAACGCTGCCTGCGACATGGGGAAAATTCTTCCTATTTACATATTCGACGATACTACCCCCGATGGTAGAGTTCCAGGCGGCGCGAGTAAGTGGTGGTTGCATCACTCTCTTACCTCTTTGAATAAACGGCTAAACGGTCATTTGAAGTTTTACAAAGGCGATCCTAAAAAGCTCATTCCTCAAATTATGAAAGAGGTTGATGCAAAAGCAATATTTTGGAACCGCTGCTATGAGCCGTGGCAAATCAACCGCGATAAAGAGATAAAAAAACAAGTTATCGACAACGGTCTTGAGGCACATAGCAGTAACGGTAGTTTATTGTGGGAACCCATGAAGGTTCTCAAAAAAGATGACACACCATACCGCGTTTTCACTCCATATTATCGAAACGGCTGCTTAAACGTTGAGCAGCCGCGTTATCCAAAGGCCCCACCAGCGAGAATTACCTACGCAGACACCCAATGCGAAGATGATGGGCTAGATGCCTTGAACCTGATGCCAGAAATTGAGTGGTACGGCACAATCGAAAAAATGTGGAAGCCCGGTGAAGATGGCGCTGCCGATAACTTGTCTGATTTTATAGAGCATGCCGCCAGACACTATCGTGACGGGAGAGATATACCGTCGATGAAGGGGACTTCACGATTGTCACCACACTTACATTTTGGTGAGATGTCGCCAAATCAAGTGTGGTACGCCATAAAAGATAAGTTCGGCTCCACAGAAGATAAAAGTATAGACACCTATTTAAGTGAACTTGGCTGGCGCGAGTTTAGCTATTACTTGCTTTATCATTTTCCAACGCTGCCAAACAAAAACTTCAACGACAAGTTCGATAACTTTCCTTGGCGAAAAGACGCTGAAAGCTTAAGAGCATGGCAAACCGGTAACACCGGTATTCCTATTGTAGATGCGGGTATGCGCGAATTATGGCAAACCGGGTATATGCATAACCGTGTAAGAATGATTGTAGGTTCGTTCTTAGTAAAAAACCTGCTGCTGAGCTGGCACGAAGGCGAGCGCTGGTTTTGGGATACATTACTAGACGCAGATTTAGCGAGTAACAGCGCTGGATGGCAATGGGTAGCGGGCTCTGGCGCAGACGCAGCCCCTTATTTTAGAATTTTTAACCCGGTACTTCAGGGCGAAAAATTTGACAAGAAAGGTAAGTACGTACGTAAGTACTGCCCAGAATTGAAAGATATTCCAGATAAATACATACATAAACCATGGGAAATTCCGGGTGTGATTGCGAAAGATGCTAATTTTGAGCTAGGTAAAAACTACCCAAAACCCATTGTTGATTTAAAAGCCTCGAGACAGCGCGCACTTGATGCTTTTCAAGAAATTAAAGGATAGCTCATGGCTTCACTTATTCTTGTATTGGGCGACCAGCTAACTGAAACACTTCCTGCTATTGCCGAAGCTAAAAAAACCGTAGATACCATATTAATGGCAGAGGTGAGAGAAGAGGCCACCTATGTAAAGCATCACAAAAAGAAGATTGCGTTTTTGTTTAGTGCCATGCGCCACTTTGCTCGTGAGCTTGAAACTCAGAACTACAATGTTGACTATGTAAAATATGATGACAAGCACAATCAAGGTAGCTTACTGGAACAAGTCAAATACAGTTTAGATAACGGTGAGTTTGAAAGCGTGGTTGTTACATCGCCCGGTGAACATCGTTTGTTGAATAGTTTTCAACAATGGGAAAGTACGCTAGGTGTTCCAGTTCATATATGCGAGGACAACAGGTTTCTAGCGACGCCACAAGAGTTTAGCGACTGGGCTGAAGGCAAAAAACAATTACGCATGGAGTTTTTTTATCGCGAAATGCGCAGAAAGCACGATGTGCTAATGGACGGTAATAATCCTGTAGGCGGAAAATGGAATTACGATGCACAAAATCGTGAGTCCATGCCTGAGGATCATAAAGTGCCAAAGCACAGCACCTTTGCCATAGATGAGATCACAAAAGACGTTTTGGCGCTTGTAGAATCACAATTCCCTGATCACTTTGGCGACCTAGACAACTTCTTTTTCGCCGTTACGCGAAAAGACGCACTGGAAGTGTTGAATACATTTATAGAAGAACGATTGCCCAACTTTGGTCAGTATCAAGACGCAATGGTGGAAGGCAAACCATGGATGTACCACTCACATATCGGGTTTTATCTGAATTGTGGACTGTTAACGCCAAAAGAAGCGATTGAATCTGCCGAACAGGCGTACCATAGCGGTCAAGTACCACTAAATTCTGCGGAAGGTTTCATTAGGCAAATATTAGGCTGGCGAGAATATATTCGCGGTTTTTATTGGTATTTTATGCCCGGCCTCAAAACTGACAATTACTTTAACAACCAGCGTGACTTACCCAATTTCTATTGGGATGCACAGACTAATATGAACTGTATGCGTCAGTGTATTAAAGAAACAAAACAGAATGCGTATGCCCACCATATTCAGAGGCTAATGGTTATAGGTAATTTTAGTCTGCTGACTGAACTTAGCCCAGAGCAAGTGCAAGCATGGTA
Source organism: Alteromonas sp. MB-3u-76 (assembly GCF_002831605.1). NCBI lineage: Bacteria > Pseudomonadati > Pseudomonadota > Gammaproteobacteria > Alteromonadales > Alteromonadaceae > Alteromonas > Alteromonas sp. MB-3u-76. The sequence goes on from NZ_CP025115.1 coordinate 1,923,780, forward strand.
CCTTTCTGTTTACGCCGATGCATATGAATGGGTAGAACTGCCAAATGTGGCAGGCATGATTTTGTACAGCGATGGTGGAAACCTTGCTAGTAAGCCCTATGTGGCTAGCGGCAGTTACATCAACAAGATGTCGAATTACTGCAAAAACTGTGGCTATCAAGTATCCAAAAAGACAGGGCCAAAAGCGTGCCCATTTAATTATTTGTATTGGCACTTTATAGACAAGAACAAAGATAAATTAAGCAACAACCACCGTATGGCGATGATTTTAAAAACCTACGGAAGAATGAAAGAAGATAATATTAATGCAATGAAAGAAGACGCCGCTGTATTTTTGACGAAGATCACGAAAAATGAAGAAGTCTGATTTACCCACAAAAATGTGCCCCGTGTGTAACCGTCCTTTTACTTGGCGTAAAAAGTGGGAACGGGATTGGGAAAACGTGCGATATTGCTCAAAACGCTGCGCAGGTAATAAGAATAAGACATAGCAACACTCGTCCGCGCAAACCCGTTATAAATACAAATTAAACAGTGGTGCTAGCTAAGGCGCAGAGGTAATGTAGCTGATACAAAAAAGGAATATTACAGAGAGTTCAGCCAAACTGGCGTACTCGCCACACTAGGTATCATAAAGGTTTTGGAGTTAGGGTATGGACACACCGCTGTCGGTAGACAAAGTACGGTTTTTATTATTTAGTTTTAAAGAGAAACTTTGGATAAAGCCTCTAGGTTTTTGTGTGCTTTCCTTGCTTGCTGTATTTGCGGCAAAGATAGTTGATGGAACATCATTAGCCGAGCATATCCCAAAGATTGAGCCCGATTCAGTGACTACCTTGCTCTCTATCATGGCATCAAGCATGATGGTCATCGCTACCTTTTCTGCAGGCACCATGGTAAACGCCTATGCGTCTGCAAGTCAGTCTTCTACGCCTCGTTCTCTCGGGCTTACTATTTCAGATGATGTGTCGCAAAACGCACTTTCAACGTTTGTGGGCGCATTTATATACAGTGCTGTGGCATTGACGGCAATGAGCCAGAAGTTTTATGAAGAAGCTGGTGTATTTTTCCTCTTCTGTATCACCTGCCTAGCGTTTGCTATCGTTATTCTTACTTTTATTCGTTGGGTAGACAGCGTTGCCCGCTTGGGGCGAGTAGAGTCAACCATGTTAAAGGTGGAAAGCGCAACTGAGCGGGCAATTAAGCAACGCATTGAAACACCGTGTTTGGGCGCTGTTCCCGCAAGCGAAATAAGCGAGCAGGGGAGTTATGCCGTTCAATCAAATGAGGTTGGGTATATTCAATTGATTGATATCGCTAAAATACAGGAATGGGCGTCAGATAATAATGTTTTTGTGAATATTGCCATGCTTCCCGGTGAGTTTGTCACACCGGATAAAAATATTGCGTTTGTAAATAAAGACGTTGATGCCGAAGTAATAAAAAGTGCATTTAGCATAAGTACATCACGCTCATTTGAAGCCGACCCCAGGTTTGGTTTTATCGTATTGGCGGAGATAGCATCTAGGGCACTATCGCCATCGGTAAACGATCATGGTACTGCCATAGGCACTATAAGCAGCATTACCCGTTTGCTGCTTTTATGGTCTAAAGTTAACGTGGCAAGCAATGAGAATAAAGAGCAGCAGCCCGATTACGAAGTAAAATACAGCTGCATTTCGGTACCAGAAATATCTGTTAAAGACATATTTGACGATGCATATACCAGTATATCAAGAGATGGCGCCGACAATATTGAAGTAGCAATTCGCATCCAAAAATCTCTTCAAACACTAGCAAAGTGCTTCGAAAACAACGATAGTCATGTGGCTGAAGATTTCAAAACAAATGCTAAACACTTTGCAAAGCTTAGCTTCGAGCGCAGTAAGCAGCAGTTAAATTTCGAACCGGATATCGAGCGTTTAGAGAATGTTTTTTCTGATTCTTTTATAGAGCAGTAAATTAATTCTGGCCCTCTTGAGAGTTAAAATGTCCAATCAAACGTCTACGTCTTCAATTGCTGCTTCACAACAGCCATCATTTCAACACTCGCTTGTGTGCTTCGCCGCTGTCGTTATTACCATAGCGGGCGGTCTTTTTGGTCTTGGGATAAGTTTACATGCGCTGATGTTTGTTTGCCTTTTATGGACTGGTGTAAACGCGGCTTTTATCGGGTTTAACTATCTACAAATCCGTAAATTAATGACCTCGTCGCTATCGAAAGCCATGCCTGCTATCTACATATTTATACTTATCGGCATGGTGATCTCCAGTTTTATGCATAGCGGTACAATAGCTACCTTGATGTACTACGGTCTTAGCTGGCTTAGCCCAAGTTTGTTTTTAGCCGTTGGATTAGTACTTTGTGCCATTATGTCTGTCGCTACCGGTACTTCATGGGGAACTGTGGGAACCTTGGGCGTGGTACTCATCGGTATCGGAAGTGCTATGAGCATTCCACTTCCGTTAGTAGCAGGCATGATTGTGTGTGGTGCAACATTTGGCGACAAAATGTCTCCCATTTCAGATACCACTAATCTTGCTGCCATGAGCGCTGGAACCACTTTATTCAGGCACATCTATGCCATGCTGTTTACCACTGTGCCTACGTTTATTCTCACTTTGATAATCTTTTTAATAATCGGGTTTAGCCACAGTTTTGGGAATGCCGATCAAAATCTTACCTTTAGTTCTATTACCCAAATTCAAACAGCGCTAAATAAAGAATATAAGCTGATGCCTTTAATAACGCTTCTTCCTCTTTTACTACTTGCCACGCTCAGCATTAAAAAAGTAGCGGCAGAAGTCAGTATGTCGTGCAGCATTGTACTTGCCGTACTGATTGCCATTTTTTATCAGGGTGAAAGTAATATAGAAAGCACGGTAATTGTATTAAACGCACTGTGGGAAAATACGCCAGCATCGACAGGTATAGCTAACCTGGACGCACTTTTAGGTCGCGGTGGTATCACCAGCATGAGTTGGACTTTACTGTTAGCGCTCATGGCCATCGCGCTTGGCGGCATTCTGCATGGTGCAGGCTTTTTAAGCGCTTTACTAAAAGGCAGTATTGCAAGAGTAAAACGGACGGCAAGCCTTATCGCCACAACTATAGTATCGGGGTTTGTCGGAAATATTGCGATGGGTGAAGCTTACATATCAATAATACTCAACTGCCAATTGTTTAAGGAAAAGTATGACGACCAAAAATTAGAAGGCGCCATACTCTCACGTTCTGTGGAAGAAGGTTCAACAATGACAACAGCATTAATTCCTTGGACTACGGCAGGCGCTTTTTACGCAGCCACTTTGGGAGTGGATGTTCTATCTTATTTACCTTACGCGTTCTTTAATTATTTAAATGCGATAGTCGCAGTGATAATGGCCGCCGTTGGCATAGGTCTATTGAAAAAGTAACTCTTTAAACTGCCACAACACTTACATAACCATTGAGCTAATTGGTTTTAAAAGCGAGTCGAAAAGCGGCAAGTAAAAAGTAGGGCGCTTGGCTTGGGTCGCTTGAAAGATATACGTAAATTTTTAAACCTTAGGCAATAACAACCAATACAAAGCCAGAGCCAAGGACAAACGATAAGTACAATTGAAAGAAAAAGTAAAAGGAAAAACTAAGCTAAATACTAAACCGTTTTTCTTTATTAATTAGCGGTCATACTAAAGGTATAAGTCAGCATAGTAAAGTGCTAGTACAATTAAGCACTAACTAATCTAATCCAGCTAATTTCGATGTTGAAAATAGCGATTTTAAGGCTCGTTCGCAGTTATTCGATTTGGAAAAGCCTCGCTATGATTGAGATATCGCATTGCAGATTGGATGTCTTTCCAGCCCACATACTGCATCAATTCATGTAATGACCATCCTTGATGGTTTGCCCAATGAGCAAATCCGCGCCGCAATGAGTGGCTACTAAATGCCTTGGAATTTGGTATGTTTGATTGGAATTAAACTCGCCGGAGTATTGCCGGGATACTGCCGGGATACTGCCGGCACTGATAGCGTTTGTATTGATTTTCTCCCATCTATCAATCTTACGAAATACCGGTCCATCATCCAGCTCCATCTGCGCTGCAAACTCTGAAATAGCGTTGACTGGGCATAATGTTTTAAGTGCAGGTACTTCAAAGTACATCCCTTGGTTATGCCGGTCGGTTTTGGATTGCCTTACATAACCACGAAGACAGACATTATCGATGATCTCCAAATCCTCAAGCATTAACCGGGATAACTCGTCAATTCGAAACCTTCGCCAAAATCCCAATAACACCAGAACTTTATCACGGTAGCCGCGTATTACGCTGGCATTGTTTACAGAAGCGCTAATTTGCGCGTCCAACGATGCAGTGATCTGTTGCAAATGTTCTATTTGTAATGGATGCGCCTGCTTTGGCTTTTTACTGTGAACTGCCTGGATCCCTCGCATGATTTTACGGACGTGTACAGAAGAGCAGGGGTCAGCAAACCCTTGCGTTTTATGCCATTGACTGAGTGCAGCTAGTCGTGTCCTCAGCGTACTGGGGGCCAAGCTATCAGCATACGACACCAGATAACGTCCGATATTCTCAGGCGTCGTCGGTAACTTGCCACCCCAATGCACCTCAAAATGCTCGACTGCTGAACGATACGTTTCTCGCGTGTTATCCCGGGTAGCCGCATTGATATACCGTGAAATTCGCTCGGCGAGTTCCTGCTCATGCGCTTCATTGTGTTGAGAGAGTGATTTCGCCACGAAGAGATGACACCATCCGGTCAGTACAGTACTGGTTAGCAAGAATAGGGCATATTAGTCAGTCAAGATAGCATAAACCATGATTATCGCTTGTTTATATTTCCCTATTTTGATTTCGAATGCTTCAAACATTATACTGTATATACATATTACGTAATAAAGTACATTATAATGGCGCGAACCGGCGTGACGCTGACAAACGTTAAACAAGCCACAGAGGCCATCATTGCGCGCGGTAACAGTGTGTAGATCGACGCTGTGCGCGCAGAGCTCGGGAATACGGGCTCAAAGAGCACTATTCATAAGCATTTGAAACGCTTAACCGAAGGGGGCGCAAATGCGCCGGTAGAAGTCTTACTGTCTGAAGAATTACAGCAGCTTGTAAGCCACGTTGCGGCGCGATTAAAAAAGGAGACGCATGCCACGTTGGTTGAACGTGAAAGTAGGTTTAAAAAGTCACTTGACGAGCAGGCGGCTTGCGCAGTCGCACTATCGGAGCAAAACGATACGTTGCAGGCTCAGATTGCGCGAGCTAACAATGACATCGCTGAATTGACTCAATATGTGACTGACATCACAGCGGCGCGCGATACAGCACTTCGCGAGTGTGATCGTTACGAACAACGGCTCGCATCAATGACACAGGAAATCCAGTTACTGACAACGCATAATCAATCATTAGAGGACAAGCACGTGGATGCGCGTGCGGCGCTTGAGCATTATCGTGCGTCTGTCGCGTCTCAGCGTGAGCGCGAAACCCATCATTTTGAAAGTACGATCACACAACTCAATCATCAACAACACGCGTTGACGCAAGAGCTGGCCGGCTTAACCGGCACCAACCAAGAGCAAAAACTTACACTGGCGCGATTGGAGGTTACATTGTCTCAGGCGCTTAACGATCACAAAGCATTGGCAGAGCAGAATCGCTTTTTGGAAGAGGCACTCGCGCAATCCCGCAGTAACAATCAGCGTCTTGAACAAACCGTCGAGAGGTTAGAGCACGCATCCGATCTGCTTCGCTGTGATCTGTCCTCTTCGACTGACGCTCTGAATACACAAACGATTGCACTTAATGAAACTCGCAAACAATTAGTGGCAGCTGACGCGACGGTAAACACACAAGCGCATCTGATCGCAGAATACATGCACCAAACAAACAAAACGGTGAAAAAAACGAAGAAGTTAAGCGTAAACGATGATACGCCGCAATGATAATGCTGTTGATGCGTAAACAACACAAGATGTTATGTAGCGAACGATAAACATACCACCTTATCAAATGAACAATGTCTCACCAGGTGAGCACATCGACCGTCTGCTTTTCTTATGACATTGCTGTGCTCAAGATCCAATCCCTACCGTTGTTCATGACGCTATCGGTGCTGGGGCGCTGCGCAGCATAGCTTATGCGTCCCATGGCATCGTCATGATTTGCCGGCTGAAGATCAGGCATTTCTTACACTCTTAGTACCTTTCAAAATTGTAATTATCATGTAATCCCACCGCCATGTAGGTCATGGCGGATTTTGTCAGTACTGGCCAGTCTCTGCGCGTATTTTGCGCAGCACGGTAGTCTCTTAGCCCTCCTACATCTGTAACAACCGGTTTGGGTTCTCAAGAGATTTTTCAAACAACACGACATAGACATAAAATCAGGGAAACACATGACTAACACTAAATCAAAGGCGACAAGGTTGGGGTTTGCAAAGACTCTTTTTTCTGCTTCCATCGAAGTGGCTATTTCACCCACGCTGGTTGCACAAGAGCAGGCCGGCACCACTGAAGCGGATGTAGAAAAAATCGCAGTCGTCGGTACGCGTTCAGCGCCACGCTCGATAGGGGATTCAGCGGTACCTGTTGACATTATCAGCGCAGAAGAATTTAAAAGTACCGGGTCCACCGACATCACGACAATGATGCAAGCCGCCGTGCCATCCTTTAATGTTAACGACCAACCAATTAATGATGCTTCAACCCTAGTACGTCCCGCGAATTTAAGAGGGCTCGCGCCGGACCACACCTTGATACTGGTGAATGGAAAACGGCGTCATCGCTCAGCGGTTATTACGTTTTTAGGTGGTCAAATATCCGACGGTGCGCAAGGGCCTGATATATCCGTCATACCGTCTGTTGCACTTAAACAAGTTGAAGTATTACGGGACGGTGCGGCAGCGCAATATGGCTCTGACGCAATTGCCGGCGTGATCAACTTTGCGCTTAAAGATGACGCTGAAGGAGGCCTAGTGGAATTTAATAAAGGTCAATATTATGAAGGGGATGGCGCAACGACGATGGTCGCGGGCAATGTTGGGTTGCCATTGACTGATCAAGGGTTTGTCAATCTCTCTCTAGAATATCGAACGGCCGATCCCACGTCACGAAGCGTACAACGCGATGATGCGGCGGCGCTGATTAACAATGGCAACACGTTCGTTGAAGATCCGGCGCAAGTCTGGGGGAGTCCTGAAATAAAAGGGGATCTCAAGTTTTTTGCCAATGCAGGTTTGGAGCTTGATTAAAACAGTGAAGCGTATTTATTTGGTAACTATGCGAGACGAGAAGTGGAGGGCGGGTTTTACTTTCGAAACCCACACAACCGCGGTGGTGTCAATGATGGCGGAACCAATGACAGTGGTGAGCAATTATTACTGGTAGCCGACTTGACGCCAGATCTATCGGGCAACTGTCCGACCGATATAGCCGTCGGCTCAAACGTGCTAGACAACCATGTTTATATCAACCAAGTTGCAAACAATCCTGATTGTTTTGCATTCAACGAACTCTTTCCTGGTGGATTTACCCCCAAATTTGGGGGGATCGTTACTGATGCTTTATTGGTTGTTGGTACTCGTGGAGAATTGGATAACGAGCTAAATTACGATGTCAGTGGTGCTTATGGTACTAATGAAATCGATTATGCCATTAGCAACACCATAAATCCGTCATTAGGACCGGAGACACCAACATCGTTTAATCCCGGGCGCTACATTCAAACAGAAGCGAGCTTCAATATCGACATCAATAAGTATATTGATATTGGCGGGAATGAGCCGTTGTTCTTAGCCGGGGGCATTGATTATCGATATGAAGCGTTTGAAGCCATCGCTGGGGATCCAAAGTCCTACGAAGTAGGCCCTTTAGCCGCACAGAGATTTGGTATCGGTTCAAACGGCTTTCCTGGGCTAGCCGCTCGGTTCCAAGGCAAGAATAGTCGTAATAGCGCAGCGCTGTATATTGATTCGGAGTATTTCTTTAGCGACGATTTTATGGTGGGGCAGCTATTCGGTACGAGGACTTTAGTGAAGTGAGTTTCTTCACAAATGACTTTGCAACGTCAACACAAGGTATTGATGTCGTCGCTAATTATTCAATGGAAATGTTGGGAGGAGATACGGTTTTCTCGTTTGCGGGGAACTGGACCGGTACAGAAGTTGATGATGTTAAAACGTTCGATGTGAATGGTGAGCAAGTCCAAAACATTTCACCCACTCGCATTCGAATGATTGAGGATAATTTGCCTGAATACCGCTTCAGCCTGACTGGCAATCATACGAATGGCGATTGGCGGGTATTAACGCGCCTTAATTATTTTAGTGACATTTTTGAAGATCACATCGATGCCGGTTTACCCATAGAGGAAGTGGGTGCGGAATACACGGTCGATTTTGAAGTTGGTTATCATATTAATGAATCATTTATTATGACACTAGGCGCTCGAAATGCGTTTGATAACCTCCCTGATGAAAATGTGCTTTATGATACCGAAGTGGCGGGTTCAAAGTACCCAACGACGTCACCCATTGGCATTAACGGCGGTTTCTATTATTTAAAAGGCGTGTATACCTTTTAGTCCAACGGGCGTCTCGAACTAACACTTGCGTGTGTTCGAGGCGTCAGCTACGCAATGGAAAGATGACCGTGAACGTGGTTGCCTGCTCATCTGATCCCACTTGTATATGTGCACCGTTAACTTCAAGAACAGATCTCGCAATGGTTAATCCTAATCCAGCGCCTTGCCCGTCACGTTTTCGAGATGGATCCGCGCGGTAGAAACGATCGAAAAGGCGAGAAAGTTGAATGTCAGGGATCTTATTACCTGGGTTTGAAATCGATATCAATGCTTCGTTATCCTGTATTTGAGTAGATACGGTTACTTCTGCATTATCGGGAGTGTACCGAATGGCATTAGATAACAAGTTGCTCAGTGCTTGTAGAAACATCGATTTGTCGCACATTAACGTTATTTTGTGACCAATAAGTTGAATGCTGATGTGCTTCTCTTCGGCCAAGAGCTCAAAGTATTCGATTAATCCACCGATTTCTTTCTGACAGTCTATCCGCTCAGCGTTGGGTTTGATCAAGCCATGCTCCGTTTGTGCTAGTAACAACATGTCACTGACCATTTTCGACATTCGCTCGTACTCTTCTAAGTTAGAATATAAGATGTCAGTGTATTCATTCGTCGAGCGTGGTTGATTGAGTATGACTTGGGTCTGTGTAGTCAGGTTGGTGATAGGCGTTCTTAGTTCATGAGCTATGTCAGCGGAAAAATGGGACAGCTGCTCAAACCCGCTTTCAAGTCTCTCAATCATCGCATTAAAGGACTCCACCAGATTAGCAAGCTCCACTGGGACTTCGGTGGGTTCCAACCTGATATCCAATTTATCCGCGGTGATGGAACCGATTTTGCGACTGAGACGTCGTAAGGGGGAGTGACCACGATAAACAGCAAACCGCGCGGCTAAGATCGTAATAGCCCCAGACAATACAATGATCCCCCACAATGTTGTCTCGAAGTCTTCCATATAGTTCATATGAAATTCCATGTTCGAGGCAACGATGACTTGATAATGTGTTTGGATGTTGCCGTCTTCAATACGCACGGTTATTTCCGTTGCCCGTAACATATGTTCGCCGTCGAAAAAGAGGCTTAACATGGATGGCGTTATTTGTTCTATTTCATACGTATCCCCAGGGTATTTTTCTAGCACCGCACTCTCACTGCTAAAAATAACTTCGTTGTCTTTATTTTTAACTAAATAATAGACACCGTGATGCCCAGAGACAGCTTGGAATAATATGCTAGACGGTGCAACCCCTTCACTATACGCTGTATTAAGCTTGCGTTTCACGGCTAGAAACACCTCATTCAGCTCATCTGCATCCTGCTCTTCAAAATGCTGAGCAATCGATTGCTGCACAATAAGACTTATAAACGTTAGGCACACAAAGATAGTGAGCCCAACAAGTATAGTGACCCGAAAGGCGAGAGAGCTTGGTCGCTTTGATAGATCCTTAAGATTCATTACTGCACATTTTATATCCCATCCCTCGCACAGTCTGAATGAGCTTTGGTGAAAAGTCATCATCGATTTTTGCTCGAAGACGGCGAATGGCGACATCAATCACATTGGTATCGCTATCAAAATTCATATCCCATACTTGCGAAGCAATAAGAGAACGCGGCAATACCTCGCCTTGGCGTCTCACCATTAATTCTAATAAGGTGAACTCTTTAGTTGTCAGGTTTATTGTGCGCCCACTTCGCGTGGCAATACGCGAAGGAATGTCGAGCTCCAAATCGGCTATGTGTAAAATATTATTGGGCACGGACGTGCCGCGGCGGATCAACGTGCGCACACGCGCTAGCAGCTCAGCAAATGCAAACGGCTTCACTAAGTAATCATCTGCGCCGAGCTCTAAACCTTTAACACGGTCATTCACATGATCACGAGCAGTAAGAAAAAGAACCGGTGTATGATTGTTAGACTCTCGTAACGATGACAATATTTTCCAACCATCGATATCAGGCAGCATGACGTCTAAGATGATCAACTCATATTCACCGAGCATGGCTTTGTGATGGCCATCGAGGCCGGTCCGAACTAACTCAACAACAAAGCCCGATTCGGCAAGGCCTTGTTTGATGTAGTCTCCAGTTTTTGTTTCGTCTTCAACGACTAATATTTTCATGCGATGTTCCGCCCGTTTTACTTATGATAAGCCCGCTTACAATATTAATGTACGTAACGAAACCGTGAAACGAAACACCTACTATGTAGGTCGCTTTGTAATTTCGCTAATGTCCCGTAATCTTAATGCTGAGCGCTATCAAGATGTTAGCCCTTAGGTCGCTGATTATGCAATGAAATCCTTGCCTTTGATCTATGATAATCCGTCTAATTGCATTTATTACCGAATTGTAATGTAGGGGTAATCTGGTTGTCAGGCGAGGGTGCTAACATCACCAGCCATTAATAAACAGTCATTGACTACTGTCTGCCAAACACCAAGGAACGACGAGACCGTGAAAAGCGCCTTCATTCACTTAATTATTGTGATTGCATTGCTCAGTGTGCAAATGAGCGAGTCATTTGCATTCGCGCAAATGCCATGCAGTGACGAAATGGCAGCGGAGATGGAGGTCGGATCTCACGATATGCACAGCGCTCATGACATGATGAAACACTCGCAAAGCGATGATATGAATGATTGTTGTCAGCAAGATTGCTGTTGTCCAATGGCGATGTTTCATATTGGTCTTCTCTCTAGTCATGCTCATTCGTCACCCGAAGGCGTGTCGCTGAGTATTCAGTCTCTTAACCCAAACCTAAACCAAATCTTTTTAGGTGGATTGCAGCGCCCTCCGAAACACTCTCTCATTTAAGCAGGATAAGTCCGTCTAGAATTCGGGCAATGATATCGCTTGTTAGTCGAATGTTCGTAGCAAGCCATTTATTTAAACAATAGAAATGAGAAAGTAATTATGTCAATTATTACGCATCGCTCGATGTGGATAGCCTTGGTGTTTGCACTGTTTTTATCAGCATGTACCGACGCAACACAGACAAATAACGATTCAGAGGCAGTGACTGAATCCCCGATAACGTCCTTAACAGTTTACAAAAGCCGTTCTTGTAAGTGTTGCCAAAAGTGGGTGAACCATATTGAAGAGCACGGGTTCGACGCAGACGTATCCAATGTTACGTTAATGTCTCGAATTAAAGACAAATATGGTGTTGCGCCTAATTACCGTTCGTGCCATACGGCATTGTCCCCAGACGGTTTTGTTTTTGAAGGTCACATTCCAGCAAAATTCATTCAGCAATTTTTAGACAATATACCTGAAGGCGCCATCGGACTCAGTGTGCCGGCTATGCCAATTGGCTCACCTGGTATGGAAGTCGGTGATCAATTTCACCCTTATCTTGTTCTGCAACTCAATGACGATGGCAGCGCAACCACTTATGCCGAAGTTAATACCTATGAGGAGCAATTCTAATGAGACGCTTTTCATTTCATGTCATTGTACTAATGACGCTTTTGAATACTGGGCTCGCCCAAAGTCAAACCAAGTCGGTATTGACATTGGAGCAGGCTGTTGAAATCGCGATTAACAACGATCCTTGGCTTGTAGGCAGTGAGTATCGCGAGCAAGCCATTGTTTCAAGTAGCGTGGCAGCCGCTAGTTTGCCGGACCCGGTAGTTAATATTGGTTTAGCGAACTTACCAACAGATGGATTAGCATTCGATCAAGAACCCATGACGCAACTTAAGGCAGGGGTTTCACAGATGTTCCCCAGAGGGGATTCGTTAGATATTCGTTCTCGTCAATTAAGAGAACAAGCCGCCGAGCACCCATTAATGCGTGCTGATCGCATCGCCCGCACACGTGTGCAGGTCTCTGATATTTGGCTTGAAATTTATCGCGCGCAGCAGAGTATTAAGCTAATCCATCAAGATTGGGCATTGTTTGAGCAACTCAGTGACATTGCCAAAGCGAATTATGCGACCGCCCTTGGACGCGTGCAACAGCAAGACATCATTAGGGCAAAGTTAGAATTGACGCGGTTAGATGACAGATTAACAAAACTACAAGCACTGGAAGAACGCGCAACAGGTAAGTTATTGGAATGGATCCTAAAAAACCAGCAGTCTGCACGCCAACTTGGCTTTGATGCATTTAGCGCGTTGCAGTTGCCTAATACATTACCTGCCATTGCAAAAATCACTGACAACACGTTGTTAATGGTAGAAAGAAAAAACCAACAACAGCTCGCGGAATTACTCGCAGATCATCCTTATATTTTATCCATTAATCAACGTATCAGAGCGAGTCAAACCGGGGTTGAGTTAGCTAAAGAAAAATACAAACCCCAATGGGGCGTAAATGCCAGTTACGCTTTTCGCGATGATACCCCGGCAGGTGCAAGTCGAGCTGATTTTTTGTCAGTCGGTGTTAGTTTTGATTTACCTATTTTTACTGAAAACCGTCAAGACAAAGAAGTCTCTGCAGCCGTAAATCAATCAGAAGCCATAAAGACTGACAAGTTACTCGCACTGCGCGAAATGATGTCTGCCATCCAGTCGTTATACGCTGAGCGAGAACGTTTAACTGACAGGCAATCGTTATACAACGACGAGTTATTAGCACAAATGCAAGAACAAGCAGATGCGTCCTTGAATGCCTACACCAATGATGACGGCGATTTCGCCGAAGTTGCTCGCGCGCGTATCGCGGATTTGAATGCGCGTATTGATGCATTGGATATCGATGTGGATCTCGTCAGAACAAACATTCGACTTAATTATTATTTCAATACCACCGCAGGTATTTCCAAGACTCAATTCGGAGAACAATAATGAATAACACGAAAGCCATTATTTTAGGATGTGTTATCGGCGGTGCAATGACTGCGTTAGCATATACATCCCTACTTCCTTCTGATGCACCATCTAACGCAGCAGGGCAAAGCACAGAACCCCAGCCACTCTATTGGGTGGCACCGATGGATCCCAATTACCGTCGTGATGAACCGGGTAAATCTCCGATGGGAATGGATCTCGTCCCCGTTTATGAGGAGAGCACCGGAGGTAATGAAGGTCCGGGAACCATTAGCATATCACCCAATGTAGTTAATAATTTAGGGGTAAGAACAGCATCGGTTCAACGCCGCTCGCTGCATGTCCCTATTCGTACGGTTGGCTATTTGCAATACAATGAAGACACCTTGATACATATCCACCCACGCGTTGAAGGTTGGGTAGATACACTGCATGTGAAAGCCTCGGGAGAGTATGTCAAAAAAGGCGAACCATTGTATTCGCTCTATTCCCCAGAATTGGTCAATGCGCAAGAAGAGCTGCTGATCGCGATGCGCCGCGGGAGCGACGATTTGATCAATGCTGCTCGGTCGCGGTTAGATGCGTTGCAAATGCCAAATGAAGCGATTCAGTCCTTAATATCGAGCAAAAAAGTTCGTCAAACGATCACTTTTTCGGCACCGCAAACCGGGTTTGTTGACAATTTAAATATCCGCGAAGGATTCTTTATCAAGCCAGGCAATACCCTCCTATCCATTGGTGCGTTGGATGAGGTGTGGGTTGATGCTGAAATCTTTGAACGGCAATCCGCGCAAGTCACTGTTGGACTTCCCGTCACAATGACGTTAGATTTTTTACCCGGCAAAACATGGGAGGGTGAGGTTGATTACGTCTACCCCACACTTGAACAGAGCACTCGAACGCTACGGGTTCGGTTACGCTTTAAAAATGCCGATTACGCGCTTAAGCCGAACATGTTTGCCCAGATCACAATACATTCAGACTTTGACTCAGACAACGTTCTTGTGCCATCAGAAGCGGTTATCAGAACCGGCACGCAAGATCGTGTTGTCTTGGCGTTGGGTGACGGGCAATTCAAGTCCATTGCCGTAGATGTAGGTCGAGTGGTAGAGGACTACACTGAGATTACTACAGGTCTCATCGACGGGGATCAGATTGTCACCTCGGCACACTTTTTACTCGATTCAGAAAGCAGTATCAGTTCAGATTTTAAACGGATGGAAGCACCTGGTGCACTCCCGTCGTCGGTTTTTACCGAAGCCACCATCACCGATGTTATGCCCTCACATAACATGATAACAGTGAACCATGGCGCCATCAGTGAATGGGATTGGCCAGAAATGACAATGGATTTTACTGTCGCTAACCACGTAGACCTAACGAGTTTGCGGCAAGGTATGGGGGCGCATATTGAAATTAGTAAAGAAAACGATGGTCAGTATGTGGTAACGACGGTGCATATCATTGACGACAATGCTGATACACAGACGATAAATGGACGCACTATATGGACTGAAGCAACGATTAATTCGGTTATGCCCTCACACAAAATGCTAAATCTTGACCACGGAGCAATTGAAGCGTGGGATTGGCCCGCGATGACAATGGATTTCTTTGTTGCTGACACTATCGATTTATCACAGTTGAAAGCTGGTATGGATTTGCATATTGAAATCACCAAAACCGGTGATAGCGACTATCTGGTAACAACCATCCATGTAAAATCAGCAGAACCAAGTTCAGCGCAAAGCGCAATGGTGACAGGCACCATTAATGCCATCAATACGCAGTCTCGTGTAGTCAATATTTCACGTGAAGCGATCCCAAAGTGGGATAGGCCTGCGGCAACTCTTGACTTTACCGTGAGCGACGATATCGATATCAGCCAATTTACGGTCGGTGCTGACATTACATTTACGTTTGAGATCACTGACGGCAACTTTAGGATCCTGAGCATTCAGTCTGAAAGCCAAGATGCTTCGATGGATCATAGCAACCATGGAGGAGCACACGAATGATCGCTGCTATTATTCGATGGTCAGTTTCCAACCGCTTCTTCGTATTACTGACGACCTTAATTATTATCGGCGGTGGTTTATTCACGATAAAGAATACACCAATTGATGCATTGCCCGACCTATCTGATGTCCAGGTCATCATTAAGACGAGTTACCCTGGACAAGCACCTCAGGTGGTTGAAGATCAGGTGACTTATCCGCTTACAACAGCGATGTTGTCGGTACCAGGCGCTAAAACAGTCAGGGGTTATTCTTTCTTTGGCGACTCATATGTCTACATCATTTTTGATGACAGCACGGATCTATATTGGGCCCGAAGCCGCGTATTAGAATACCTGTCTCAAGTTGCTCCCAATTTGCCTGAAAATGCTCGGCCACAATTAGGCCCAGATGCAACGGGTGTGGGTTGGGTTTACTTGTATGCATTGGTTGACCGCACAGGCAAAAACGACATATCACAACTACGTAGTCTGCAGGATTGGTTTCTCAAGTACGAACTGCAAACCGTTCCCGGTGTCTCTGAGGTTTCTGCGTTAGGCGGTATGGTAAAGCAATATCAAGTTAAAGTTGATCCTGAAAAACTGCGGGCTTATGGGATCCCGCTATCGCATATTCAAACGGCCATCAAAAGAGGCAACAAAGAAGTTGGCGCATCTGTTATTGAAATGGCTGAGGCTGAATATATGGTCAGGGCGACAGGCTATATTTCAAGCAAACAAGATATCGAAACGATCCCTCTCGGCGTGAATGAAAATGGTACGCCGCTGTTGGTTAGGGATATCGCGGATGTGCAATTAGGTCCCCAAATGCGCAGGGGTATCGCTGAGCTGAATGGCGAAGGAGAAACCGTAGGCGGCATCGTTGTTATGCGATTTGGAGAAAATGCTCAAACAACCATTAACGGAGTCAAAGCTAAACTCGACGATCTTAAAAAAGGATTGCCGGATGGCGTCGAAATCGTCACGGTTTACGATCGCTCAGCTTTGATTGAACGGGCGGTAGATAACTTGGCCTCTAAACTGGTAGAAGAGTTTATCGTCGTTGCCCTAGTGTGTATCGCGTTCTTATTTCATGTACGCTCTTCGTTGGTCGCAATTATAAGTATTCCTGTCGGAATCATCACGGCAATCATCGTGATGTATATGCAAGGTATCAATGCGAACATCATGTCCTTGGGGGGGATCGCTATTGCTATTGGTGCAATGAGCGATGGGGCCATTGTCATGATCGAAAATATGCATAAGCATATGGAGCGAACCCCCCTGACGAAAGAAAATCGATGGCAGGTCGTCATGGATTCAGCGTCTGAAGTCGGACCTGCGCTGTTTTTCAGTTTGTTGATCATCACCGTTAGTTTCGTACCAGTGTTTACACTAGAAGCGCAAGAGGGCAGGATGTTCTCGCCGCTTGCATTCACCAAAACATATGCGATGGCCGCTTCCGCAGCTCTTGCTATCACCTTGGTGCCAGTTTTGATGGGGTACTTTGTGCGCGGTAAAGTACTTGCGGAGCATAAGAATCCTGTAAATCGGTTCTTGACGTTTTTATACATGCCAACACTGAAAACGGTATTACGTTTTCCCAAGTTGACCATGCTGGTCGCCGTTATAGTACTGGGAATTGGGCTTTGGCCAATTGATAAGATCGGTAGCGAATTTATCCCGCCGCTTGATGAAGGTGACTTAATGTATATGCCGACGACTTATGCCGGTATTTCGATAGGTAAAGCACGCGAGTTATTGCAACAAACCAATAAACTGATCAAGACCGTTCCTGAGGTCGAAACGGTGTTTGGCAAGGTCGGCCGAGCCGATACGGCAACCGATCCTGCGCCATTAACAATGATAGAAACGTTTATACAATTAAAACCTCAAGATCAATGGCGCGAAGGCATGACGACACAGGATCTGATCAAAGAATTTGATGCTGTGGTTAATTTGCCGGGGTTAACGAACGCATGGGTTATGCCAATTAAAACGCGGATTGATATGTTGGCTACCGGTATTAAGACCCCCGTTGGCATCAAGATTGGAGGTCCAGATCTTATGGAAATTCAAAAGATTGGTCAACAAATTGAAACGATACTTTCAGATGTTGAGGGCACGGCATCCGTTTATTCAGAGCGCGTTGCCGGCGGGCGTTATGTCAAAGTCGATATCCAACGTGAACGGGCCGCTCGCTATGGTCTAAACATAGCAGACGTTCAACAAGTTGTTTCTAGTGCCATTGGAGGAATGAATGTTACACAGAGCGTCGAACGATTAGAGCGCTACCCAGTGAATATTCGATATCCACAATCATATCGCTCATCACCTGAATCATTGTCATTGTTGCCTATTGTCACACCACAAGGCAAACGCATTGCGTTGGCTGATGTCGCGGATGTGTATATTGAAGATGGTCCCCCAGGCATTAAAAGTGAAAATGCACGCCTTAATGGCTGGGTGTATGTGGATATTGATGGCGTAGACATTGGCTCTTATGTCGTCGCGGCGCAGCAGGTCGTCAGTGAGGAGCTGGTATTGCCTGCAGGATACTCCATAACGTGGTCGGGACAATATGAATATATGATGCGGGCAAAAGAAAAATTAACCTATGTAGTGCCATTGACTTTAGCTATTATCGTGATCTTGTTATACCTCAACTTCCGCAATTTTATTGAAGTAGCGATCATCATGGGAACGTTGCCTTTATCGATGGTCGGTAGTATTTGGCTTATGTACTTAGAGGGGTTTAACTTTTCAGTGGCAGTGGGCGTTGGCTTCATTGCATTGGCCGGGGTCGCTGTCGAGATTGGCGTCATTATGCTGGTGTACTTGAATCATGAGTACCAGGCGTTAATCGACAAATGCAAAATGGACGGTATCAAACCCACCGTAGGAATGCTAACCGAAGCCGTATTGCATGGCGCGGGTTTGCGTGTCCGGCCAGTCATGATGACGACCGCAACCATTATATTCGGACTATTACCGGTACTTTATGGCTCAGGTACGGGGTCTGAAGTGATGAGTCGTATCGCTGCGCCCATGGTGGGCGGGATGGTCAGTGCGATTTTATTGACGCTACTTATTTTACCAGCCATTTATTTAATATGGCGAAAACAGCAGCTCAAAACGATGAGTAATTGGTAGTTATGCGTCGCCTTGCTCGTCGGTTACACCGATACCTACTGTTGATTGTCGGTGTGCAGATGCTCCTCTGGTCAGTGAGTGGACTCTACATGGTCTGGTTTGATATCCACTATATTCATGGCGATCATTTCATGAAAAGTTCGCCCGCGCTTTCATCATTGTCAACGGTAAACGTTGGCTTTGATGAGATAGTCGCTCGCTACCCTGATGCTAAGTCAATCGTTTTGGGCAGTGTGGGGGAGATGCCGGTTTACCGATTAACCCTCGCCAGTAAGACGCACCTGATCAGCGGCTTATCAGGAGACGTCATCCAACCGTTGTCAGACAAACAAGCCGCCGCCATCGCAATGTCCAGGTCAAGTCGGTCGTATGAGGTCGACAATGTGACCTTGCTGCGTGAAAACGAAGAGGATAGTGCGGTTGGGCAACGAGGACGTCCATTATGGCGAGTTGAATTTAAAGGCGCACTTGCGCCAACATTTTACGTCAGTCAAGACACAGGTACGGTTGAATATATTCGACATGCCCCTTGGCAAGTATTTGATTGGTTATGGCGCCTCCATATTATGGATTACCAAGAAGGTGAAGACGTTAGTAATACACTATTAGTGAGCATGACTATCATAGGGCTGTTGGCCGCATTAGCAGGCTTGCTATTGCTGCCTTATTCCTTTTCGTCATCGCGAAAGGCAGCTGACTGAAATGTTCTGGCGGATCATTCACAAATACCTTGCATTAATTGTGTTTTCACAATTAATGGTTTGGCTCGCTACGGGTTTTTTACTTGGACAGGCTGAGCACAGTAAACCGCTCTCCAGAATCGCAAGTGACGCTATTGCAGGAAGTGTATTAACGCCAAACCTAATATCCGTCGAGAACGTCCTTATACGCTCACCCAATGCACTCTCTATTGAGCTGCTTAGCTTGTTGGGAAACCCGACCTATAAGGTTATGACGCACTATGCTAGACATGCCAATGAAAGAGAGTATGAGTTAATAGACGCGATAAAGGGAAATAAAATAGAACTAACAGCGAACGATATCCGTGATCTGGTCAACAATCAGTTCCGGCTAACTTCGCCTATTCAAGATTTGCGCCGTGTTGATCCGCCGATAGAGCATCTACCCAAAGAGCAACAATCGGTTTGGCATGTACGTTTATCAGACAGAGAAACGACACACATTTATGTCCGAGCATCGACAGGGGAATTAGCCGGCGTCGTCGATAGCAACAGGGAATGGACAAACTTGTTGATGCTATTGCACTTTATGGATTATCAGAACACCGGCTCATTTAATCACTGGTGGATCAAGGCTCTCGCGTTACTGACTGTGCTGTTGAGTATTTCAGGAATTACGTGGCTGGTTAGCCTCGTTAAAAATAAGCAAGTATTCATTGGGTGGTCGTATAGAAAGCAAGACTTAGTGGTACGAGATCAGCAAGGTTACCTCCAAAACGTCGTTGCTAAGGACAATGAATCACTTCTGGATTGTCTACAGCACAACGCCCTTTCTATTGGGTCAGTATGTGGGGGAGGGGGAACATGCGGCCAATGTATTGTGCGCCTTGATCCATCGGCTGCCATTTCAGTTGCAGAACGATACCGCTTATCTCAAGACAGGTTGTTGTCCGGGTATCGTTTAGCTTGTCAGCAAAACACTGATTTGAAAGGCAACGTTCAGCTTGTAGAGTCTCCAAACCCCAAAACAGTATCATGCGAGTTGCTCTCAAACACATTCATTACACCCTTTATCAAAGAATTAAGATTTAAATATCAAGGCAGTGTTCCACTGGATTTTAAGCCTGGCAGTTTTGTTCAATTCACGATTAAAGAAGGTCAATCTTTAGCGTTTCCGAAAGACTTACCGAGACGCTATCAGCCTTATTGGCCGCGTTTTGAATCAGCTACATTTTCCCATCCAAACACTGTCAGGCATTATTCAGTTGCAAACCGAAATGATGGTAGTGGCGTGCTTACATTCAATATAAAAATGCAACCGGCACAATCTAACAACCAAAGACCTGGCATCGGTTCTTTTCACCTTGGTAATTTAAGCATCGGCACGGTGGTTGATATAGTTGCGCCTCGAGGGGGATTTAACTTACTTGATGACCTTGGTGTACGAGAAATTGTGTTGGTCGGTGGGGGCTCGGGTATAGCACCTCTAAAAGCTCTAATCGATGAACTAATATTTGGCTTGCATTCGACACTGCCTATAACCCTCTTTTATGGCGCCAAACACCCTGTTGAATTGGCAAATCATTGCTGGTTAAAAGCGGTTGAAACACAGCATTCTAATTTTACCTATCAACCGATTGTTTCAAACGCCTCTTCAATTTGGTGTGGACCGGTGGGGCGCGTGCAAATACCTTTGGCCGTATTTTTAGATACACACCGCGACCTCCATCGGTGTTTGTTTTTCCTCTGCGGTCCTCCGGCAATGATGAACGATGTAACCCAATTACTATTACGCTACTCCGTCAATGAAAATGCTATACAAATCGATTCATTTTCACCATTTACTACTACTTAAAACTACCGAGGTTTATTTATGAAAACACTATTGTCAACGTTCTTACTGACCGCTCTTTTCTTGAGCACAAGCAGTTATGCTCACACATCGTTGAAAACATCCATGCCAAAAAACAATGCGATGTTAATGTCATCGCCTCCACAATTGTCCGTTGTTTTTACTGAGCCAGTTCGTTTGGCCAAATTGACGTTAAATTCTCAAAACGGCGAGCCTGTCGACTTTAATTTTTCTCCATCGATGGAGTCTAGCACTTTCTTTAATTACGACTTACCGACGTTATCGCCGGGTAACTATACCGCACAGTGGATGTTACTTGGTGAGGATGGGCACAAAATGGACGGTTCATTTGACTTCATGGTTCACGGAAGCAAGTCCATGCAAGATGACAAAAAAGCCCATAGTCAACACAAAGACCATTAAAGAGGAAGATTAAAATGGCAATTTGGGAAGTATTGATCCTATCCACCAAGCTTACTGTCTATCTAGGACTGTCGGCGCTTTTAGGCGGATTTCTTATCCTTCTTTTAGTGCCATTTAGTCTGGAAAAACAATCTCAAGTTCGTCTGCTTCTGCAAGGTCATATTATTAAGTATATGGCTATGTTTGGTTTAGTTGGTGTTTTCGCGACTACGTTGGATTTCTTTTTCCAAGTGGGGTCGCTATCTCAAACGGGTTTCACAGGCATGTTTGATGCGGTCATGCGACGTATGGTTGCACAATCTACTTTAGGGACTATTGCAATAAGTCGGCTGTGCATATTCATCGTCGGCATTGCTTTTTGTGGATCGTTTTATTGGCAACTCGCTCGCAAAAAAACGCCTCAATTTATCGTGACTCTTCTTGGTGCAATAATTCTGTGGGGGAGTATTGGATATGTATTCATGCTTTCCGGGCATACCGTGCAACTGGAACGTTCATATGGTTATGCATTAGCTGTGCATGTTATCATCGCGCTAAGCTGGATGGGCGCTCTTTGGCCGTTGTCAGCAGCATGCCTACACCTATCGCCTACACCGCTATACAGTCTGATGCGGCAATTTGGTCATCTTGCTATAGGACTGGTGAGCCTGCTGCTCCTTGCCGGCACTCTGCTAGCATGGGAGCTAGTTGGTTCTGTAGGTAATTTATTCAATCAAATCTATGGACAAAGCCTGCTGTTAAAGCTGGGCTTTGTCAATGCGATCCTGCTGCTTGCCGCATGGCATAAATTAAAATTAACGCCCAAGCTTTTAACGCACAGTAACGCAGCGATAGACATGCGCCGTTCGATCCAAATTGAAATGCTCATTGGACTATGCATTTTTCTGATCACCGCTGTTTTGACTACTGTTCTTGGTCCTCAATCTTAACTTTGGATTTATATGAAAATTAATTACGTTTTAACGACTGTTTTGTCTATTGCGCTGCTTTCATTTAGTACGTTTGCTCATGAGCCACTCAAATCAATAGAGCGCTCTGCAACTCACTTCAGTGGCTTGGATACTGCAGCGGGTCGCAGTGTGCTCGCTTATCACGAAGCATTATCTAATGGACAAGCGGATGACGTCATGAGTGCATTGACATCCGAAGTCATTATTTTAGAGGGATCGCGAATAGAACGCAGTGCTGAAGAATATCGACAACATCATTTACACGCTGATATGCGGTTTTCTGCGGCTGTCAAAACCACAACAATTGAACATCATGTTCGCGTTTATGGGGATACGGCGGTCTCAATTGCCAGAAGCCATACCCTTGGCACATACAAAGGTAAACAAATTGATAAGCAAGGAAATGAAACACTGGTACTTAACCTTATCAATGGTCATTGGAAAATAAGTCATATCCATTGGTCCCATTAACACTTTAATTTATAGGAAAACTTTAAATGACGTTACTTATGCGAATCTCACTCGTCCTGATGTTAAGCACAACTACACTGGGCGTCTTTGCATCACAGGCAGATGAAGACAAAGCGACGATTGAAGAAATTATCATTGCTATTGAAAACGGTTGGGAGTCGGGCCAAGGACGGCCTTTTTATGAACACTATCTCGACCATAAAGGTGCTCGATACATTGAATCAGGCGGCCAAAACACAGGATTAAGTGATCTCGTCGAAAATCATGTGGAGCCAGAGAAAGAAGTACTCAAACGCCTCACCATCGATATATTGGATATGGATATTACAATTGATGACGATATGGCATGGGCGATTACGACCGTAAATGTGTCTGGTGAAGTAAGAAAAACTGGCTCAACATTTGACAAAAAGGGCTACCAAACGTACTTGTTTAAACGAACGAGTAATGGATGGAAAGTAATACATTCACATTCGTCTACCCGCGATAAAAAGCCCCACAAGCATCATTAAGCGACGTCAGTATGCCCATCACTCGCAACGTTACCCTAGACATCATGCGCACGGTCGCCATTGTATTAATGGTGATCTTTCACTTCGCGTATGACTTGCGGTTCTTTGGCTGGGTAGATTGGAGTGTGCCAAATGGTCCTGGCTGGAAACAATTTCGGTATGTCATTTTATCACTCTTTTTCTTAAGTGTGGGTGCATCATTGGTGTTCGCTCATCACCAACGCGTGGATTTGAAATCCTTTGCGAAGCGAATAATGTGGATAGTGGTATGGGCATGCGTTATATCACTATTTACTTATTGGTTTTTCAATAGTAATTGGATATTTTTTGGTGTTTTACACTTTATCGCCGTGGCCAGTGTACTATGCTTTCCCTTCGCACGTTATCCAGTCATGGCTTGTTTTATTGGGATAGGGATTATTACACTGTTCTTAACGAATGTGGTTACAAGTAAATGGCCGTTTAACTTATGGGAATTGGGGCTGCCGTCATCACCCAACGATTATGTTGCACTATTTCCTTGGGTTGGCGTTGTATTGCTGGGCATTGGCGTTGGCCATATGTTTATTAAGGGTATAGATCCCTGTGCTTCACTGAAATTATCAACTAAAATCACGTTTTTAGGACGTCACAGTCTTGCTGTGTATGTGTTACATCAACCTCTGTTTTTTGTAACATTAGGCAGCGTGTATTGGCTTTCGCATTCGGTTATGTGAGTCTAAGTTGAAGATGAGACAATGATAATAAGGGACCTTTGACAAAAGTAGAGCGTTGTTTGTTTTACAAGTAGTCTCGGCGTTTCTAGCACTTGTATATCAGTAATAGTGTGGATATTCTTAGCGTACAACAACATTTTTAGGTAGGGACCGCTGTGCTTTTAGTGCCAACAAACCCAGATTACCGCTAGTTTTCAAACAATCTTGGGCGCTCTTTCTGGAATCCAGTATATTTTTGCCATAGACTGTTACATTGTGCTCCCGCGAGTACTTTAGTGATAGCGTCGTCTGTGGCCATTTCTTTTTCTGCCAATAATAGTCTCACCTGACAAGAAATTTCATGCATCGCCGCTTGTTTCGTAAAAAGGCTTTTATCACGTAAACAGACTCTAATAAAAATTAGACTATCGACCATGCATATCACCCGAAAAATGAACCGCGGAAGCCGCTCAGGATCTTGGTATTCACTGCGCTCTTCGGTCAACCAAAAATTTAAATTCTCTTCAAAACTTTTTAACCGTTTGTTAATACTCTGCAAGGCATTGTCATTTAATACACCAAAGCGGGTCATCTCTGCTTCGTAAAATGCTAAATCGAGTAGCGCTTCATAGTAAAGCATTCTTGCGTCATCTAATTTGTCTTTGACCATTTCGAAGCGTGAAATAGCATGTTCTTGTATTGCGATGACCTCTCTAAGAACACTCGGATCGCAACGAGCGGTAGTGCTGTCTTCAACTGACGTCATGCTTAGATCATCAAAGAAACGGTCATAACCGTCTTCAATTAGAAACCGGCGAAGATAAATCGATATCGCTAAATTTTTAAAAACAAGACCGTTTTGCGTCTCCGTCTCACTCATTAACTTATCGAAAGCGTTTGCCGCGTACTGAACTTTTTCTAAATTTATCTGCTCCAAAAGTTCAATTTTTTGTTGGTGTCCGTCTGTGAGCCTCTTAATATCTTTCTCATGCCGCTCAGTGAGCGCTGAAATTTGACGTTGTTTTAACCCCCCTTAACGCTAGTAGATCTTGATCTGTTGCCTCTTTTAGCGCCTCCAAGTCTTGTTCTGCTTTGTTTTTTACTGCTTGAGTTCGAGTACTTTGAATGTGGTTCATCCAAGCAATAACTGCAGAAATAACGGCAACTAGGATGGCTGTTAATGTTAATACTGTGGTGGCCAAACTGCGTGTAGCTTCATTAGTAAAGTCGCGCGAAGCTAACAATGTCTCTGATTTAACAGATTGATGCTGTTGCGTTAACTCGGATTGCAATCGTAAGCGAATCTCTTGCATATCAAGAATATCCAAAGATGATTTTATTTGCTCTAACTCAGATGCGCTAAGCGTTGAGGGTTGCATTTTGATCGCTTCATTTCATTATATAACGTTTTCACCGCATCAATATCTTGTTCAATACGCGCAAGTCGACGATTAACTTCTGCATTGGAAAGCGTAGCATTCTCCAACAACAGTAAATCTCGATTAATCTCATCAACCTGTTTCTTAAGGCCAACTAATCCGCGATAGAAGTCTGCGTGAACATAGTCATCGGTATCGGCAAAGCAAATGGTGGGAAGAAGTAGAGTAAAAACTAACATCCATTTAAACACTGTATATATCCTAATTACTGCAACTGACGGTTGATCGCCATAGCGCTTGAGTAAGTATTACACCAGCTTAACGGTTTATTGTAAATCCCGCTGCAAAGAGCCTGCAAACCTAAGTTGAGGGTCGTATTTCTTTTTTAAAGCAATCAAACGCTCTACATGGTGACCGAAATAACTGGTCAATGGACAGTCGTTGCCCATGTCATAATTTTGGTAGGCATGGCCATTAAAAAATGGGGATAATCGTTCATAGGTTTGATTAACCCAGTCTATAACCTTGGTATTGTCTTGATCGGGCAGAGTCACACCCGTGATGCTACATACAAATGAGGCATCGCGATGAATAAATGCGGTTTCATGGGTCTCGATATCCTGGATCGCGCCACATAACGGATCGAGCATAATGCCCGCTGCGTTGTCTGGGCAAGACTGATAGCATTGCAAAAGCGCATCAATAAACTGTTCCGTAAGTTCACCTTCAATGATCCCATTGCGCCAATAAAGTGCGTGCCCTTGTTCATATTCATTTGACTGGCACTCTATGTATTGTTTATGCGTAACAGAGATATCGGCATCCGTTTCCCATTTTGCTATGTTATTTAGGTTGGAGTCAGGGTCTTCACTAAACCCCATAATTGATATTTTTGCATTTTGTAACGCTGAACGAGCGATGTATGCATATAAGAATTGCGTTCTCGGCCCCTGCAGTACAGCATCGCTGTATTGCTTTAAAATAGGCTTTGCCTTTTGAATTGGCCATTCAATGATACCTCCTTGAACATAAGCTGGAGCCGGGTGCAGCCTAAATGTTATGTGGGTGATAACGCCAAATTGAGAGCCGCCACTGCCGCGTAGTGCCCAAAAAAGATCAGAGTGTTCCAAAGTGTTTATAACTCTTTGCTGACCATCTGCTGTGATCAGATTAAACGCCAAGACATTGTCGCAACTTAACCCATGTTTGCGTGACAAAAAACCGATCCCGCCGCCTAACGTTGCTCCTACAACACCGACATCCGGGCAGGTGCCTAATGGGATCACTTTCTTATATTTCGATAAGAACAGATCCAAATTATGATTTTTCACACCCGCGCCCACTCTTACTGACTGACCAACTGCGCAAAGTTCTATACTTTGAAAGGCAGACATATCAAGGACAATGCCACCGTCAATAACGGCCGCACCCGTTACCCCATGGCCGCCGCCTTTAACTGATATTTGTAAATTAAGGCGATTGGCATAGTCAATTGTATTAATGATATCGACGTCTGACTCAGGCACGACTATCGCATATGGAAAATGTGAAATGGCTCGATTAAAAACATGACGCCGCGCTGAATAGCCTGTACTTCCAACGTCCCAGACACTGCCGCTTAACTTGTTTCGCAACGACAGTAAGTCAGATTCAGTTGGCTTCGTTGAAATAGTTTTATTGGTATCAATTGGGTTGAGCGGCGCTTCGTCAATGCTTTGCAATAAATCCCAATTTGTTCTGCTAAATGTCTTTGGGTCTATACGATTTAACAATTGCCAAAGGTATTGTGCAACAAGGCGCGGCGGTAGTAGCTTGTTCTCTTCATGTAAGCCTCTTAAAAAGGCCGACATCGGCAGTACATCGCTTGGCACTTGCCGGATTTTTTTTTGCATCGCTGTATCAACATTTCCGGGAGCTGCGGTGGCAAAAACAGCTACATCTTCATTAACTTCTTGTCTAAAACAACTACACACCATATTTAAAGCCGTTTTACTCACACAGTATGCTGATGCGCCTTTCACTGCACTAACGGGTTGCTCGCTTGTCAAATACAGTACGCGGCTATGTTTAAACTTATCCAGGCACAGTTGTGTTATCAAAAAGGGGATATCGCAGTTGATTCTTTGTGCCGTGCGCCATTCTTTGTAGCCTATTGATTGAATAGGTTTAAGCGGTGTGACAATACCTGCACAATGCACTAAGTAATCAATCTGTTCGTATTGGCTAAGCGTTTCTTGAATTTCAATCGTTGCCGCTTCGTGATTAAAATCAACGTGTTCTATGATGAGGCGGGGTTCAAATTTTTCATTGAACGCTCCTAGTTCTGAGCTATCACGACACAGTGCAACAACAAGCATATTTGGATCCCTTGATAAGAATTCATTAGTCAATGCTAATCCAATCCCTGATCCTGCACCGGTAATTACCGCAATTTTGTGTTTCGTCATTTCTTATTATCCGCTCACCCAATTAAAAATTGCATCTGGTATTCAGCATATGCCGCTGCAAAGTAGCTATGAGGAGACCTGTTGACGCAGCTTGAGCATAGATAATTTTGAACCAAGGATAAATAAATCGATAATTTGATTACGGAAATGTAATGATTCTGTAATCCGATTGTCGTGAAGGATTGATCTAAATCAATTACATTTATCGTGTGATTTATAGGATGGATTTCATCAAAAGCAAAGGATAAATCGGGTGCGAAAAATTACGATAGCACTATTCTGCATTGCCATATTACTGATCAATTCTGTATCAGTCAGTGTGCATGCATTTGAAGATGTCGGAATTCATACGCACGTTATTGCGGTGGATCCACGAGAAGTCCTCACACGCTATGGCTGCCAAGGCTGCCATCAGGTGCAAGGTGCGGGCGGAACACTTGGCCCATCGTTAGACAATGTTATCAGCGATAGAGGCAAAGCCTTCTTTTTACGAAAGGTCAAAGAGCCTCAATTTAATAACGCTTCTTCTGCAATGCCACAAATGCCTATAACAGATGAAGAGCTTGAGGTTTTGGCCGAATTTTTATCGCCCAAATAGCACCTTGACCTGAGACTAAGACATAGGATTAAGGTGACAAGTCGTCTATTTCAAACCTAAATCGCTCATGTGAGCACAACTAAAGGAAAAATTATGAAAACATTAACGTCATTATTACTAGCCAGCGCCCTTGTTGCTGCGCCAATTGCGACTTCTTACGCGCATCAACACACTGATAAATCTGACATGCCGATGATGGACAGTCAGATGATGAAGAAAATGCAAACACATATGGAAGAAATGCAAGCAGTTTTAGATGCAGTAAAAAGTGAATCTGATCCTGAAAAGCGCGAAGCCATGTTGCATGAGCATGCCCAAAAGATGCAAGACATGATGGGCATGATGGAAGGCAAAGATTCGATGGGAATGAAAGATGGAAAAGGAATGAAAGGCGGCATGGGCATGAAGCATAAACACAGTGATATGTCGACTGATGACAAAATGAAAATGATGGAACAGCGTATGGCCATGATGGAAGACATGATGGGGCAAATGATGGGACATACGGCTGAAAAAGCGAAGCCAATACACAAGCATAAAAAGAACTAATCAATGCGTTATGAGGCAGGAAAAGCGACTGCCTCTTTTCTTTTAATAATCGCGGGAGTTTTACATGAACAAATTAATCAAGCTTTTATCAATTGCAATCTTGTCTGTTGGGCTACTAGGGGGCTGTGCAAGCCAGATATACCATGACTACATCATGAGTGGGCAGGTTGTTACCGTCGATGATAAACAAGTAGTGGTGTGTGTCTCTGACACCGATGCTCTCAAAGAACATCAAGTCTTCAATGTCTATCGCACCGTGTACGATCCTTATTCGACCTCAGAGGCTGATGACGGCTACTCACGAAAATTTGTTGGCAAAATACGATTAGGTAAAACGAAGGATGAGCATTTTGCAGAGGCTATTGTACTTGATGGCGAACTAGCACGTTATGACATGGTCGAGTTTGATCGTGGGTTTTAGTCGATATTTTTGAATAGGAGCATGCCGTTGTGAAGATTAGAGAGTGTCACCAAACCTACCGTTTAGCGGCTATTGTGAGTCTGGTATTATCTAGTGTCTTATTCACAACCGCGTGTTCAGCGATAACACAACAAACTAGTCCGAAAGAAAAACCTAAAGAAACACAATCTTCAGACACTACGCCCGAGTTAGCGCCGGCTGACTTTGCAAAGATCCAATCAGCTTTGCGCTCATTAGACAACTCACTGGCAGCGCAATCAAAAAGCAATACCGGCGTTAAACAGAGCGATACCAGCCCTCAACTCAATGAATCATCTACGCCCCCCCAAGCGACGAGCAAGATGAAGATGGGCATGGGAAAAGGGAAAAAGAAGATGACAATGAACGGAAAGTCTTGCATGGGGATGATGTGTAAGATGATGATGAAAAATAGTTCGATGATGGGTATGCCTCCTGAACAAAATACACCGGAGATATCCAAACCTTCATCAACGATAAGCTTGCCAGGTGCGAGTAGTGCACCTCATATTTACCACCTTGGTGAACAAGCCTTTTTCTTAAACCACACAACAACATTAGAACTAACAGATACGCAGTATCAAACGTTGTTATCGATTCAATCTGAGTGGGAGTCTTCCCAAAAAAGCCTTGCGCAGCAGCGTAGTGCATTAGAGGCATTATTGTGGGAATTGACAGCCCAAGGATTGCCTCAATACGACAATATTAAAGACACCATTAGTAAAATAGAGGCCATAAACAGCACCCTACGCCTACAGTTTATTGCTTCGGTGGGGAAAGCCGTCTCTGTATTAACACCCCCGCAGATTGCGAAAATAAATGCGCTGTGGGCGGCTGAACAAAAGGATGCGTCATGACTAGGGGGAGTAAACGCGCATCAATGATTCACCGCTATTGTGTCATTCTAAACGTCGTTCTTTTTTTCGTGATTATAAATGCGCACGCACAGCAACAGACTGAGGATAGTGAGCATGCCAGCCATCATACTGAGGCAGCGAATGGGCCGAGTGTTGCGGTAAGTACAGATTCTCCACCTTTGGCCAATCAAGTTAAAGGTCAGCCGGGCAATGCCAACGCAATGATGGGGCCAGGTATGGCAAAAGGAATGGATAAAATGATGGAGAAAATGGGAGCGCCTAAACCTAAAGATCTCTATCCAACTTTAATGCGGATGCAATCAACCACGACGGAACAAAGAGATAGTATCTTAGGCAAAGCGTCGGCGCGTATGCAACAAGGAAGTGAACAACTGACTACCGGGTTTGAATCGCTCGCCCGTGCCGCAGCCGTTGATGACTATACCCAAATGCAAGTAGCTGTTGAGACCGTTAAAGAAGGGATCGCGCATTTTGATAGTGGTCTGGCGGCAAAACGGGCAATACAAGATGGGCAAGAGCCCAGAAGAGTGGCATTAACCTGGTTTAAATCGCAAATGAATTTGCTACCCAGTTCACCAGTGAATGATTCCTCAACACTGTTTGGCATGACGCCGTTTCATACTGCAGTGATGCTTGTTCTGCTGATCTTCACTGTCGTCATGGTGTATGTTTATGGATTTAAAATGCGCAGAGCTGCCGCATTGCTTGAAGAGCTTAGGTCCACTGAGACCGCAAGCGCTTCTGCGCCCACGAAGCACACATCACCTAACGAGATACCTACTAACGCACCTGTAGGGACTGACGCTGTTTTAATACCCGCTACAGCGCAGGCATTATCTTCTACGACTATGTCACCGCGTAAAGGTGTCTATAGCGGCAGTATGCAAGTCACCGGTATTTTTCATGAGACCCATGATGTTAAAACGTTTCGACTTGCCAGCGCCGATGGTCAAGTCATCCCATTTAGTTTTGAACCTGGACAATTTGTGACTTTTACGCTCACGATTGATGGTGTTGAAAAACCGGTGAAGCGGTCTTACACCATCGCATCATCACCCACTGAGCAGTATTACTTTGAAGTCACCATCAAACGCGAGGAATTCGGTGTTGTTTCTCGTCATATGCATGACGTCGTAAATGTGGGAGATACGCTTTCAATTAAAGCGCCTGGCGGCAAGTTTTACTTCAATGGTCAAGATGCAAGTAGCGTTGTATTGATTTCAGGGGGGGTTGGGATCACGCCCATGATGAGCGCGGTACGTTACTTAACCACGACGTGCTGGGACGGTGACATTTATTTTCTGTTTTGTACGCGAACGTCTAACGATTTTATTTTTGAACAGGAATTAAAATATCTACAAGCACGTCACCCAAGGTTGAAAGTACTCGTCAGTATGACACAGGCGGATGGCACATCTTGGATGGGACCTCAGGGGCGTTTTTCATCGGCATTGATAAATGAATTCGTGCCGGACATAGCATTAAAAACAGCACACATTTGTGGGCCGCCGGCAATGATGGATGCAACCAAGGATATTTTATCTGAATTGGGTATGCCTGAAGCGAATATTAAAACAGAAGCTTTCGGTGGTGCGAGTCCGAAGAAAACGGCCACTAAAACGGAGGTCGCCCCAAACACGCCTGTAAACAATACGCGCCAAGTGCGATTTAGTTTATCAAATGCACAGGCACAAGCCGGCACAGATGAAACCGTATTGGACGTTGCTGATGGACTTGATGTTGATATTGAGAATTCGTGCCGGGCAGGCTCTTGCGGCAGTTGCAAAGTGAAATTACTGCGCGGCGATGTTGATATGGAGGTTGATGATGGGTTGGAGCCAGAAGATAGGGTCAGTGGTTATATTTTAGCCTGTCAAGCCATCCCTAAAACTGATGTGGAGGTGGAAGCATAGTGAATAGTCAAGAGCGAACCATTGTAGGCAGCTTGGTGGTCTTAATGATCTTACTTTGGCTAGGGTTTGTGTGGCACCGTGACCCAGCATTCCCTGGCAGCTTTGCTGGATTTGTCGTTGGTTTGACTGCGCTGGTATTAATGTTTATTCCGTTGCTTTACATGATCATTAAACGCAACAAAGCACTAAAGAAAGTCGTGACCAAGCAAATAGCCATGCCTACGCTGCTGCGCATTCATATTTATGCTGGAGTATTGGGACCTATTCTTGCACTCATCCATAGCGCTCATCGTTTTGATAGTGCTACTGGAGTCTCCATCATCATCTTTATGATGGTCGTTGTGATCAGTGGGTTTGTTGGTCGGTATGTGCTAGGGCTTATTTCCTCAAATGTAAAAGAGAAAAAGCGTCAAGTGACAGAACTCCAAGGTGCACTTTCAAGCGCCAAACAATCGCTTAAAGACGCGGTCTGCGACGTAAGATATTCGACTTTCGCCCAAACATCAGCGAGACACATTCCATACATTGCTTTAAGTGTACCTACTTCAGCGCAAAGTAAGCTGTTTCGACAAGAGAGTAAGGTTCTATCCATTATCGATGCCATTTCTGATGTTGAATACAGCATTCTGATTCACGACACTGCGAAAACTTGGTTTGCTCGTTGGTTGAAGTTTCATATCGTGATTTCGATAACGCTCTATGGCGTATTGTTCTTTCACATTTTTAGTGAAGTTTATTTTGGACTACGCTGGTTATGAGCAAGTGGATAATAGTTATTCTGGGCTTAGTTGCAGCGGGCTTTGGTGTTAGCCATTTTTTTCACACACCAGAGGATCTTGCAAAAATTCCGTGGGAACAAATGGTAGAGCCTGGTTCACTGAGCAAAGCGCATGCGTTTTTGGCGGATGACTGCTTGAGTTGTCACACGCCAGTAGAAGGCGTTGAGCGCGACAAGTGTGTCGCCTGTCATGCAAATGATACCCATATCGTCGCGCGTCAACCTACTGCGTTTCACGCCGACATAACAGAATGTGCTAGTTGTCATACTGAGCATCAAGGTGAGGATGCTAAGATTTCACTGATGAACCATATTGCATTGGTCGATATTGGGTTCAATATGCTCCCCAACCCAAACGTGCCATTTGACGAAGGCGCAGCCACGATGGCTTTTTTAGAAAATGTTCTAGCGAATAAGCAAACGGCTGATCCCCTATTTGTGCATCCCGACGTCAGTGATAAAGAAGCATTATTGAATTGTTCACAGTGCCACAGCAACGATGATCGCCACTTCACGTTGTTCGGAGAGGATTGCGTGCAATGCCACAGTACAGACAAGTGGTCACTGCCGACGTTTATTCACCCCTCGAGTCAATCTCGTGATTGCAATCAATGTCATGAAGCGCCGCCCAGTCACTACATGCAACATTTTAAAATGATTTCCGCCAAAGTCGCTGGCGAGCCAAAAGCCAAAGTGGAGGCGTGTTATGCCTGTCATCAATCGACTTCCTGGAACGATATTAAGCGTGCCGGCTGGTACAAGCATCATTAAGGGGGAGAAACTGTGATCACAAATTCCATTGCCCTGGCAACCTTACTGTTGGTAGCAATAGTATTGTTTCTGCCTCGCCTACGACAATCTGTCCAATGGCGAGCGACAGTAACACCGCTGGCTTCAATTATTGGCAGTGGCTTTTTGATCATTGCACCACTGCTGCATTCGGTAATGGGTAAATGGGCGCTACTGGGCATTATTTTATTGTCGACTCTGGCATATTTGTTGGGTTCAGTCATTCGCTTCAATATACGTCATGCAGAGCCTGAGCTTGCTCGCAATTCACACGGCAGTATCGCAACGCTTGAGAAAGCCAGTCAATGGGCCCTCGGTGCTGCATACGCAATTTCTGTGGCGTTTTACATTAGCTTGTTTGCCGCGTTTGTCTTTGACCGCTTTGCTATTGACGATACAACGCTCATCAAATTGTTTACCAGTGGGCTGCTTGTCATCATTATGTTGGTCGCTTGGCTTCGCGGTGCAAGAGGATTAGAAACCATCGAGTTATTCGCAGTCACAATTAAGTTGGCGATTATTATTGGTGTACTAACAGCACTAGCAACTTACGATATACAAGTAAAAAGTGCGTGGTTTAAACATGAGGCGATACAATCCCTCAGCCATTTTGAAACCCTTAGCATGCTTGCCGGTATGCTTATGGTGACACAAGGGTTTGAAACCACGCGTTTTATGGGCAATAGCTATAATGCAGAGCAGCGTATTAAAGCGGGACGATATGCCCAGTGGATTGCCATTTTCCTTTACGTTGTTTTTATTGGTTTAACCTGTCCCATTTTTCTCGATTTTCCGATAACCGAACTGAATGAAACAACTATTAGTTATACCCTGGGTCAAGCCATTTGGGTATTGCCGATATTATTACTTGTGGCCGCGACGGCAAGCCAGTTAAGTGCCGCATTAGCCGATACTATCGGTGGCGGTGGTTTGCTAAAAGAACTCTTCCATTTACCTATATCTCCTCAGTTTTATTATGTTCTTGTCATCGCGATTGCAGGCATATTAGTTTGGTCATCCAACGTATTTGAAATCATTAATCTCGCGTCAAAGGGATTTGCACTGTATTACCTTATACAAACACTCATCGCATTCAAGCTAGTACTACTGCGCCCCAAAGAACAACGCTTCAAATCGCTTCAATTGCTTGGTCTTTGCGCGATTGTTGTTTCCTTATCCTTTGTGATTGGCTGGTCGATACCAGCACAGCACAGTTAATAGAGGACAGAGGCTAATGCAATCCGCAAAAACATGTTCGCCAGCAGTTCGCGTCACAAATTTTCACGCATCACTCATTGAAACTGCGTGGGAGTTAACCCAGCGTTGTCGCAAAAAGTATGATTTCAAACATATTGGTTTGGCCGGAGGCGTCTTCCAAAACCGCATTTTATGCGATGGCCTAGCTGAACGTTTTGCACAATCAGACATTCCTGTTGTTATCCCAAGCTGTTTACCTTTAAACGATGCAGCAATAAGTGTCGGGCAAATTCACGAATATTGCTCAAGGAGATCATCATGAAAGGCATAGAGCGTAAATTACGCCAATGGGAGGAAGACGCTTCATGAGTGAACTTGAAGATGAGCCACTTCCACGGATCTGTTGAAGGTTTAGGTGTTGACCTGTGAGCGGCTCACAGGTTTATCGTATGAAGGTGAGAGTAAAACATAGGATTAAAGGCGTGTTGTAGCAGCACAACTATGTTGATAAAGAAGGGGGTTTAAAATGCGGGTAAAACAAATAGCAGATGCACTAGATATTAGCGTTGATACCGTACGCTATTATACGCGCATTGGCCTTGTGGTCCCAAATAAATCCCACAATGGATACAAGTATTATCGGCCGGCGGATGTGACGCGACTACGATTCATTTTAAGTGCTCGCTCACTAGGTTTTTCGGTCAATGATATTAAAGAGATCCTAGTTACATCTTCACAAACCAATGCGCCGTGTCCAACGGTAAGGGGTCTTATTGAAAAGAGGTTGAAAGAGACTGAACAGCGGTATCAGGACATGCATGAACTTAGAGAGCGCATGCGCTTAGCCACTTCAGAGTGGCAAAACAAACCCGATCAACCTCCAACGGCCGATACGATATGCCATTTAATTGAAGGTTTCACAGCGCTTAAGTCATAACAAGGTTCAAATAGGGAGTGGTTTATGAATTCTAAAACAGACAGTGCGAAAGCACATGGGTGTTGTAGTGGCGGCGATAAAACATCAACTGCGAACGAAGCGGTTGACACTAAAACGCAGACCAGACAGGTGTCTTCCGATGCAGGCGAGATACAACTTAATATTCAAGGGGCGAGTTGTGCCAGTTGCGTCACTAAAATTGAAACAGCCTTAAAACAAGTCGCAGGCGTCACCGGCGCAGAAATGAATTTTGCACAGCGTACAGTGCTTATCAATGGTAATGCCTCACCAAGCGAACTGGTTGGTGCGGTAGAAGAAGCTGGGTATAACGCAACGCTGGCAAATGCCGATTCTGATGAGGCTGCCATTGAAGAAAAAGAGCAAGCGGATTGGGCTTATTATAAAAAGCTAATGCGACATATGGTCATCGCATTGTCGCTTGGAGTACCGCTCATGATCTATGGTTTGGTAACCGGGGAAATGAGCGTCAACACGACCACGGAGCGAATTGTATGGTTGATTATTGGGCTCATGACATTAGGTGTCATGGTGTTCTCTGGTCGGCATTTTTATGTGGGTGCATGGAATTCGTTTAAAAATCATTCGGCCAATATGGATACTTTGATAGCCTTGGGTACAGGAACCGCCTGGTTGTACTCGATGACAGTTGTGTTCTTCCCGGGCTATGTCCCTGAAATGGCACGACATGTTTATTTTGAGGCAACCGCTATGATCATCGGCCTAATTAATTTAGGCCTGGCCCTTGAGATCAAAGCACGCGGTAAAACCTCAGAGGCCATTAAAAGGCTGATAGGCTTGCAAGCCAAGACTGCACGTGTCATCCGAGATGGCGATGATATTGATATTCCTATTGAAGATGTTTTGCTCAATGATCTTATCCGGGTTCGACCCGGAGAACGCATTTCTGTGGATGGTGTAGTCGTCGAGGGCCAAACCAGTATTGATGAATCAATGCTAACGGGTGAGCCCATGCCAATTGAGAAGCGAAAAGACGATGAGGTTGTGGCCGGTACCATCAACAAATCAGGCTCTATCGTCTTTCGGGCAGAACGCGTGGGAAAAGACACCGCGCTAGCTCAGATCATCAACATGGTAAAACGTGCACAAAATTCAAAACCACCTATTGGTCGATTGGCAGATGTTATTTCTGCCTATTTCGTGCCGGTTGTTATGATCATTGCCGTAATGAGCGCACTAGCGTGGCTCAATTTTGGTCCGGCTCCCGAGGTTGCCTTCGCAATCGTGTCAGCAACCACGGTACTGATTATTGCATGTCCTTGCGCATTAGGTTTAGCCACGCCGATGTCGGTCATGGTGGGGGTTGGCAAGGCGGCTGAAGCAGGCGTACTTATCCGCAACGGTGAAGCGCTGCAATCTGCTTCGAAAATTACCACAATGGTATTAGATAAGACCGGCACCATAACAGAGGGGGCGCCTAAAGTTACCGACGTTGTTATTGCGTCAGCTCACAATCAAGATGACGTGCTTTCGTTAGCTGCAAGCCTGGAGTCGGGTTCCGAACACCCACTCGCAATGGCGATCGTTGAATCAGCGAAAGAGCAAGGTGTGCCGATCCACTCGGTGACTGATTTTGAGTCCATTGCAGGGAAGGGCGTAGCGGCAACACTGAATTCTCAGCGTTTGCTTTTTGGCAATGAAAAATTGATGAAAGAAAAATCAATAGAACTTCATCATTACGTTGATAAAGCGCAGAGGCTGGCCGCAGAGGCTAAAACCCCAATGTATTTCGCGATTGATTCAAAATTAGTTGCCGTCATTGCTGTTGCCGATCCCATAAAATCAGACTCAATAGATGCGATTAACCGCCTACAGCACAACGGAATACGTGTGGTGATGTTGACGGGGGACAATCGTATGACTGCAAAAGCCGTTGCTCGAAAGGCGGGGATTGTTGATTACGTTGCTGAAGTGATGCCAGAAGATAAAGCAAACAAAGTGCTCGAACTTCAACGTGAGGGTGAAATCGTCGGAATGACCGGCGATGGGATCAATGATGCGCCCGCCTTAGCCCATGCCAACGTCGGATTTGCTATCGGAACAGGCACTGATGTTGCAATAGAAAGTGCAGATATCACGTTGATGCGAGGCTCCTTACATGGGTTAGCGGATGCGATTGCAGTGAGTAAGGCAACGCTGAGAAACATAAAGCAGAATCTCTTCGGAGCATTTATCTATAACGTCGCGGGGATCCCATTTGCTGCAGGTGTTTTTTATCCATTTTTAGGCTTACTACTAAGCCCAGTAATTGCCGGTGCAGCGATGGCATTCTCGTCGTTAACGGTAGTGACCAACGCGAATCGATTACGTTTATTCAAAGCTAAAGAGCACTAGGAGAACCTAAAGATGATGTGGATTAATTTGATAGGGTTAGTCGTGATTGGGCTTATTGTATGGTGGTTTTGGCTTTACCAAACAAAGTCAACTGAAGTACGAGACGGCAGTATCGAAGTCCGCGTGAAAGATGGCGTATATCAACCTGCCAATATCACAGTGCCCGCGAATGAGTCTGTACAACTGATGTTCTACAGAGAAGATGCGACCCCCTGTGCGGAAACACTACTAATACCCGAGTTGGAGATCAGTGAAACATTAGTGCTTAACAAGCGTGTGATGGTCACTATTCCACCCAAAAAGGCAGGTCGCTATCCGTTTCATTGTCAGATGCAAATGTACCGTGGCACTTTGGTGATCAAGTGATTTATCGTTTTCTGAAAACTTAAACGACACAAAAGCGAGGTGTATTGTGAATAAACAAAAATTACCTTTTTGGCGCACCCCCAGTGGTTGGTCCGCCATCGGACTTATAGCGGCGGCAAGCTATTTCTTGTTTGTCGAGCATGGTGAACATGTTTTCCCTTATTTACCATACTTGATCCTGCTGCTATGCCCAGTGATGCATATCTTTATGCACGGAAGTCATGGTAAAGGGCATGAGACACATACTAACGACGAGCAAACATTTAAAGAGCAAACCGAAGACAATGATCAATACAGACAAGGTTATATCGAAGGGTTAGAGCAGGCACGCAAGGAAAGACGTAAAACGGAGAGCGACAATGCACGGTGAATCAGATTATGGGCTTTGGACGTTAGTCATCATTAACTCCGCAATATTTATCTTTTTTGCGTTTAGTTTCGTCAAGCCGAAGTCAAAAACAGACTGGCGAAGCTTAGGCGTATTTTCCGCTTTTATCGTGGCGTTATTTACTGAAATGTATGGTTTCCCGCTCACCATCTATTTTTTGTCCGGTTGGTTAGCCGAAAGTTACCCAGGCGTAGATTTTTTAAGTCACGAAAATGGTCACTTGTGGCATACACTGTTGGGGTTATCTGGCGATGCGCATTGGGATGTACTGCACATCTTGAGTAATGTTCTCATCGTTTTAGGATTCTTTGTTTTATCTGCTTCGTGGAATGTCCTGCATCACGCGCAAAAAACGAGCAGCTTAGCGACCAGCGGTTGGTACGCACGTTGTCGGCATCCCCAATATGTTGCCTTCATTGTGATCATGTTTGGCTTTTTACTGCAATGGCCAACACTACCCACTTTGCTCATGTTTCCCATTCTCATTGTTGTCTATGTTCGACTGGCCAAACGCGAAGAGCAGCACGCCGAAACTGAGTTTGGTGATACCTATAGGCAATATAAGCAAGCCACGCCAGGTTGGTTCCCACGATTTCTCAATTCAAACGTTTCAAGCCCCGTGTAAGGATTTCAAAATGAAGAAAGCATTAGTTTCAATATTGTTTGTCGCAGGCGTTTTATCCGCTACCTTTACGAGTGCTCAGACATCCATGAGTGCCGATGAGATGTTACGCAGTAACGAGCGCGTCATGGATGCATTAATGCAACGCATCCAACGGATCAATGACGTTTCTGAGAGGCAAACGTTGATTGTTGAGCATATGAAGATGATGGATACCTACTTAACGAGTATTGAGAAGAGGATCCAAAGTGAATCTAATACTGAACAAAAGATACGATTAAAAGAGACATATAGAAAAGGCCTGCAAAGAAGTCTTGTTCTTATCGAAAGCGGCATATCAGCAAGCGACATTGTTGTGATGGGGAACTCGATAGATGAACATTTGTTGTTAATAGAACAAAGAATGACAGTTTTACGATCGTTAATGCAGCAAGTGGTTAATGCCAATAGCGTTTTAAGTAATTAGAGACGTGACTGACATAACTGTGTAGGAAATTAATTTATAGGAGAAAAGTATGAGCGATTTAGATCACAGAGTGGGCGTTTCTGAGGCTAATTTAGTGGTACGGCATTTGAAGTTAACCGGCATTACCGACGGTAATTTATTAGCAATTGTTGCTGAAATTGATGGGACCTTTGGTATTGATGCCGTTTCATTTGAAGAAGCCAAAAACACTTTGCATATCGGCTATGACGCGACCCACTGCAATTTAGATGGCATTGAGACAATCATTCGTGCACACGGTGCAGACATTTCTGATGATTTTTGGACAAAGATAAAAGAAGGCTACTACCAATTCGTTGACGAAAACATTCGTGAAAATGCGAAACATAAACCCTGGAGCTGCCATCGTGTCCCACCCGGGCAAAGCAATAGAAAGAAATAGCGTAGCGCGAATCGAGCAACTTTATGTTGGACTTCACCAATCAGCACTAATTAAAACAGGATATTAGCACTGTGGATCATAGTAAGAATGAAATGGACAGAATTAATTCATTTAATTCGGCAATAATTGCAAGAAACCCAGCTGAACATGAATTCCATCAAGCTGTGCAAGAGTTCACAGGGGCAGTAATGCCCTATGTTATGGCCAATGCCAAATATGATGATGGGCATGTATTAGAAAGAATGACAGAGCCAGACCGTATTGTCATTTTTAGAGTATGTTGGGAGGACGATAACGGCCATATTCACTGCAATAGAGCATGGCGAGTCCAATTTAACAATGCTATTGGACCCTATAAAGGAGGCTTGCGCTTTCATCCCAATGTTACGCAAAGTGTTCTTAAATTTTTAGCGTTTGAGCAAGTCTATAAAAATGCATTGACTGGACTTCCGATGGGAGGTGGTAAAGGGGGAAGTGATTTCGATCCGAAAGGAAAGAGTGATCGCGAAATCATGCGATTTTGTCAGTCATTGATGATCGAACTTTCTAAGCATATTGGGGAAGATACTGACATTCCAGCCGGCGATATTGGGGTGGGTGGAAGAGAAATTAGTTATCTGTTTGGTCAATACAAAAGACTAAAAAACAGATTCGTGGGTACGCTAACAGGCAAAGGACTTTCTTATGGTGGAAGTCTTATTCGAACGGAGGCGACAGGCTATGGTGTTGTTTATTTTACTCAGCACATGCTGAATATGCGTAACGAGACATTAGCAGGAAAAACAGCCTTAATTTCGGGCGCCGGCAATGTTGCGATTTTTTGCGCAGAAAAATTGATTAATGAAGGTGCCCAGGTCATGACACTGTCTGACTCAAGTGGTTTCATTTACGATCCTGATGGATTTGACCATCAAAAATTAGCATTTCTAAAAACGCTTAAATTTGTCAAACGGCAACGCTTGAGCGAATACACGGAAAACTACCCACACGCCATTTATCATCAGGGCAAAAGGCCTTGGCTTATAAAGGCTGATTTGGCCTTTCCTTGTGCAACACAAAATGAACTCGAACTTGAGGATGCTAAACTCCTTGTTGATAACGGTATACAGTTGATCGCAGAAGGCGCAAACATGCCTTGTACCCTTGAGGCGGTCAAATACTTTCAGGCTAAAAGTGTACTGTTTGCACCTGCAAAAGCGGCAAATGCTGGAGGCGTTGCCGTTTCTGGGCTAGAGCAAACACAAAACTCACTTCGGCTTCCTTGGACAAGAGAGGAAGTTGATTCACGACTTCAACAGATCATGGCGCATATTCATCGCCAATGTGTTGAATATGGAAAAGAATACGGTGGCATCAACTATGTGAAGGGGGCCAACATCGCTGGATTTGTAAAAGTCGCCGATGCGATGCTTGCGTATGGAATAGGATAGGGCACTGAGTGACTCGTTTCCGTATGCGGTCGTTTTTCTGCATAATTGTGTTGGGCTTATACCCGTATAAGGTGAGCGCCTTTTGATTCGTTCAGAAAAATTTTGTGATTTGTGGGTGTCGATACTCTCGCGGTATCGGCTCATTGCCCTGTTTGCCTTACTCATTTTGATAGGCGGACTAAGCATGGGTATCAACCATGTGGTTTTTAATGCGGACTATCATGAGTTTTTTGAAATCAACGATCCGCAGCGCATGAAGTTTGACGAAATCCAAGACGTTTTCGGCAGTAGCGACAATATCATGTTTTTACTGGTTCTCGCATCGCGGGATGTCTTTACGGAAGAAGTTTTTACGGCCATTCATCAACTAACCGAGCGAGCCTGGCAGATCCCGCATTCCTATCGTGTTGATTCACTGACTAACTATCAATATTCATGATCTGTTGGCGACGATCTTATGGTTGAAGATCTACTCCCCGACATTGATAATTTATCGTTTGAAAGACTTGCGTAGGCAAAGGAGGCTGCGTTGCGTGAGCCTGGACTAATGGGGCGGTTACTCAATAATGAAGCCTCGGTAACAGCCGTAAATGTTTTGGTCAATGTTCGCGGTAAACCGGCTAGTGCAGAGCATAATGCGGTGCAATATGCCTATG
This sequence comes from Alteromonas sp. MB-3u-76, assembly GCF_002831605.1. Taxonomy (NCBI): domain Bacteria; kingdom Pseudomonadati; phylum Pseudomonadota; class Gammaproteobacteria; order Alteromonadales; family Alteromonadaceae; genus Alteromonas; species Alteromonas sp. MB-3u-76. Next base: position 1,966,511 of record NZ_CP025115.1, read on the forward strand.
CATTGAGTGAGGAAATGCGTCGTGAATACCCTCAACTCGATGTTTACCTCTTAGGCGAGGTGATGGCAAATGCGACGTTCAACGAATTATACGTTCAAGGGGTTCTAGGGATTTTCCCCTCTAAAAAGACATAATCCTCTGTAGACCACACCAATAAATGGCTGCGGAGGTGGTTTACTTTCAGCTTGGAGCCTAATCATCCACTATCGGCCTTGTTATTTCGCCAATATTGGGCAATTTCCCAGTATTAGTGAAGTTATACGTTCCGCTTAAGTTGATATTTTGCCACGCAACGGGCGAAACAGCACGAGTGATACCCGCTTTCTCTTCATCTCCTCTCGCTTCAAAGTGTCCCAGCAGATGACTCAGTATCGCGGAGTTGAAGTAGATGATCGCGTTGGCAAGCAATCTTGCACATTCATTCCAGATAGCGATTTCACTCTCGTTTTTGCCTCGGAACTGATCGCCATTCACCGACGCAATAGCCCGTCTCAGGAAGTGCCACGCTTCTCCCCGGTTAAGGGCACGCTGAACGTACTGCCGCAAACTGGCATTGTCTATGTAATCCAGTAAATATTGCGCTTTGACCAGTCGATTATACTCCGTCAGCGCCTGTAATGTCGGGTGCCCCGAAGGATAACCAGACAACTTTCTTACCAGCATTGCCTGTGTCGTTCGCTTTGTCTGAAGTGACAGAAGAATGCGCCTAATATCCTGCCATCCCGTTTCGATGACATTCGTCCTGATGGGCTTTTTCAGGGCAAGGTTGGTGCCGCCGTGTTCATTTTCAGTTACGTCAAACAGATCATTGATGACACTACTGAACTGCGCGTATCGCGGTGCAAAACTGTAACCGCATAGATCCAGTAAGGCGAAGTTAACATGATTGACACCGTGTGTATCTGTCGAGAGTACGTCAGGTTTGATTTCACTGCTGTTGGATTGTAACAGGTCATAAATATAGTGTGATTCGTGCTCGTTGGAACCGATGATCCGAGCATTGAGGGCGCTGTGGTTGGCCACCAGTGTCATGGCCGTGATCCCTTTGTTGGTGCCGAAATACTTAGAGGAGTACCGGGTTTTAAAGGTTTCCAGATGGGTTTCGAATTTCTGACCATCCGCACTGGCATGCAACTGGTCCTCCTGAATATGGTAGTGGCGGAAGATGGGTAGCGCTGCAACCGCATTATTGATCACATCGCTGGCATCATGCAGCGTTTCAGGCCGGATATAGTTGGCCTGCACCGTACTCAGGTGTTCATAGCTTCGATCGGAGATCTGCGCCATGCCATACACACCACGGTGAGTGGCGTTGGCAATCAGAATGGCCAGTAAATCATCCTGATGAGTGAACCCTTGTTTTTGTATCGGAAGTACATGAGTCAGACATTTCATGAACCCGGTTTCGCGCTCTACATACCGCAGTACATCCGCGATATCGACCGGTTGCATTCGCTTAAAAAAGGGATTGTTGACCAGAGATGTAGCGCTTTTGGTCGGCAGACGCCAGCGGGTACCGGTACGATTTTTCATGATCACATTTCGATTGTCTCCCTCATCAATATGGAGAGCAACGTCTTTGAGCGCACTTTCCAGCCGGTGTTGTTGCTCCTGTAACAATAACTCTGCGGGCTGTTTTAGTCTGTCCAGTGTTGATGAGGCCAGCAAGGTATCCTGCGATGTCTGGGGGATCAGGTCGTCTTCCAGTGCGCGGTATTTGGTAACATTTGGCAAATAAATGCGTCCGTTCAGTCGCGAAGTCAACTGGCGGTAGAGCAGCCATTCGTAACGTTGCGGGTTAACGTTATCCTGTTTAACCAACCATGGGAGGTGCTTTTTCGGGATGAGCGACGTATCCATCGTCTTCAGTGGTCCACCGGATGCGATTTCCGTCTGAATCTGTTGAAGTTGGGCGACGACGGCTTCTGAGCCTTTACCGGCCTCACAATCAAGGCACAAGAACACCTGCCTTAACAGTTGCTTCAGGAGATTGCATTGTTCATCGTAATGTTGCCACTGGTACTCTTCCACGGTCCGTTTCTGTTTTTTCAGGTAAAGGCAGAGGGTCTGGATATCCCTGTCATTCATGACCTTCAATGCCTGTTGTCTGACTACTGAGAAGGGTTGATTATCATCAATGTTCTCATCCACAAACAGATGCAGTAACTCTGCCGCTTTTGTGACATTGTCCGCGGCTGACTGCCAGGACAGGAACACTGCTTGTTGTGCAAAGGTGTTGGCAGCTTCTTGTTGCTTGCGGATATGGTAAATGAACCCATCAGTTAACCGTTCCAGTGCCAGTTGTATCCGCTCTGTCAGGTGACATAGCAACCATAGATGCTGCTGTGCGCGTTTGAATCGTTTGAGTTTACTGCCGTAATAGTTGATGAGCTCACCGAAGTGTTGTCGATTTTTAAGAGACAGATTAAGCCCATCGATAACGCCATTGATTTGCGTGCGCCATGGCGCTAACTGATGATAAAGGGCAAGCTCTTTTTTAAGTTCAGGTACGGTCAGACTTTTTGCACCGCCTCTGAGCTGGTTCAGGCTTAGTCCGTCATCAATGGCTGTTATGCTGTCCAGAAAGACGTGAAGTTCAGGACTGGTGAGTTGATTAAGTTGGTGCGCCAGGTCTTTTCTGACCTGCTGCATCGCTCTGCTTATCAGTCTCTGGAGTACGGTGTACCTAGGGATAGCAATGCTGTGACTGGTTAGGAATTCAATAGCAGTATCAAAGAGGTAACGCGGCTCCAGCCAGGCATTGCCCACCTGAACAAGGTGGTCGAAAAGAGAATTGAAGTGCTGACTTTCGTCCCATTTGTGATAACCAGCAAGGTCTAATACTTTTGCGTAGAGTCGATCTTTTTGTTTTTGTGAGGGAGTGAATGGTCTGAGCCCCTTGCCGCCAAGCAGCTCTTTACTGATGAACATTAAATCCTTAGAAACCTGCGAGTAAGCGATATCTAGGATGACGGGCTTTGATTTAAAGTATCCCAAAATCGCGACAAAGTAACATCTATGAGCTCTGAGACGAATTGACCGAAAAACTGCCAATTCCCCATCGTTCAGAGAAAAATACAGACGTTGTTCTTCGATTGAAAAAATGGGTGGGGAATAAAGATCTGCCTGTTCTGCTCTCGTGAGAATAGAAATTTCGTTTTTGATGGCCATATCAGGGCTGTTCCGTATTAAAATGTACGATATCTACCTAATTTGCCACACTTATAAGTAGTAACCTACCTCCACAGCCATTTATTAGTGTGGTCTACAGAGGATTATGTCTTTTTAGAGGGGGAAATCCCCAGAACCCCAATGTGGCTCGATTTTTTGCAGGCTGATATTGTGTCCGGATACAGAGTTGAGCAGCCCGTAGTCGGCCTTCGAGTCGATCCGCCAGAAACGCGTCCCGCCAACGTCAGCCAGGCGCGGACTAAATCGGTATCCAAGCAGACGGAAGAGCCCGAAAACCACATCGCTGTAGGCGCCTGTGTCGGTCATGATCTGGGTCGGCTGAAGGTCGGTCTGCTGTTCCAGGACGACGGCCAGGAGGACCAGGCTATCGCGCAGCGTGCCCGGCACCGTGATGTCGTTCAGCCCTGAAAACTGGTTCGATATGAGGTTGTACCAAGTGACACCGCGACCGACGCCGAAGTATTTTGGGTTCGGCCCGGAATGCACTGATCGAACTGGCACCACGAACCGCATGCCGTCGGCCGACGCGACCTCGCCGCCGCCCCACACATTGGCCAGCGCCGAACGGCCCTGCGCGGCGACCAGCATGATGTTCGCCGCAGTGATGGTGTCGTCGCGCAGGTAGTTCTGGTCCACCCAGGACAACCTGTCGCGCTTGAGCGCCGATACGTCGCCGCGAGTTAGCGGTTCCGGTCCCGTGTTGCACGCCTCGGCCATCAACACAGCGCAGATGCTCACATGCAGATCGGAAGCGCGCGCCGTGCGCTCCGATATGTGGGTGAAGGCATCAGTAAAGCGGGTACGGGCTGCAATCTCCAGGATCAGTTCCGGCAGATCGACGCGCGGCAGCATGCCTGTGACCTTGGCGCGCAGCGCGATCAACGAAGCTGGCTCATCCATTTTGTCCAAAGGACTGAGCACCAGTTCTTTTTTGTCGCCCACCTTCTCAAACCGCACGGCCGGATTGTCGGGCAACCGGGCGGCGACGGCGTGGTAGGTCCGGTCCAGTTCATCGGCAAGGGCCGTCAATGTCGGCCCCGGTACCGCCGAGAGGCCCAGCGTGCGGCAAATGATCGGACGCGTAGATTCCCATTCAGTGCTATCGAGCAGGCCGGCGCGTGGATCGGCGTACCGCCAGCTCGGGGCTACGAACACGTCGCGCCGACGCAGCGCGATACGCAATTCGGAAAGAACGCAGAAAGTGTAAGCGTGGAAGTCGATGGCGTCATCCTCGCGCAGCACATGGCGTTGCCAAGGCTTGGTGATGATTTCGCGTGGCGCGTCGTTGTCGGGTCTCTTTACCATCATGTTAGCGCGAAGCCAAGCAAAGGCGGCGATGAACGGCCCGCCAGCGGCATTCGCGCCAAAGTGGATGTGCTCGGCCAGCGCCGGCAGAAAGCGCCGCACGGTCTTGTACTTCGCGTCCAGTTCCTGGTAGTACACATTGTCAGTCGGTCGAACTAACTTGTTGACGCCGGCAAGGGCCAGCGCGAGCGCGTCCGGCGAAATCCGAGCGAACAACTGCTTGCGCAGCTCGGCATCCGGCACCGTGTCGTCCAGCAGCATCTGACAGGCGCTGGCGAGTGTGGCCGCAGCCTCGTCCAAGTCCTTGAGCGAGCGGAGGCGCGATTTCTTGTCGGCCTTCACGGCGTCACCAAAAAGCTCCCGCAGAATGACTTCGAGCACTTCCAAAGCGTCATCTTGTGCCGATGCTTCGAGACAGTGCACAAACGCTACCAGGGTGGCCAGACGGCGCAGCACCGGTAGGCGAAGGATCGCGCTGGATTTGGCGGCGTCCGCGAATCGTGCCAGCGCTGCGACCCGCGTTGCTGGGATGCGTGTAGCGGCGGGCAAACGGATGCCGAGCTCGCGGACTGCTTGCAGTCGCATCAGCGCCAGGCTCATTGATCGGCTGCTAGCCACCACCGGCCCGGTGCGCAGGCGGTCAAGCGGGGAATTGCGACTGCCGCCTGAAGATACGAGGAGGCCTTCGAGGCGCGTTTGCTGGTCGAGGCTGATCCCACTTCCAAGCGAGCGCCATAATCGCTCCTCGACGCGGGTACGCAGGCGCGCGACGTACCTTTCAAGCGTTGTACATCCAGGCAGAAGCACCTTGTGCGTCACGAGCCATGTTGTGGCGCGCTCGAAAAGTACACTCGGCCGGTCGGTGCCGGTCCAGCACAAGGCGTAGAGCCACCGCGTCAGACGAAAGGCGATCAGAGGTTCCGTGAATTCGACGTAGCCATAGGAAGCGCGAATTTCCGTTGCGTGCTCCCAGCGCTGCTCGCCGGCGCTGTAAGGGTTTGCCTTGTCCAGCGCTTCGATGCGCAGCTGCTTGGCCAGTGTCCGCAGCACGGGCTGAGGCACTGCCAGCGGGTCTTCCAAAAACGTGCCCAAGTAGCGCACCGTCGCGAGTTGGACGGCGAAGCCCAGCCGATTATGCGCACCGCGCTTCGGTGCGATCAATGCATGATCGGTATCGTCTAGGTGAAAATACCGGGCGAGGTCGTGGGGCGAAGGCGGACCGACGTAGCGGCCGTAGTTTTCGCGCTGGTCGTTCGAGAGAAAGCTGACTGGCATGTATGACCGTGCAGAGCTGAGTGTCGCACATTATGCTTGTAAATGTGGAAACAAGTCCGCTTCTAGCCGCTCATAATTCCCTGCCGTCGCCGACCTGCTTAAGCCGCGATGTTTGTCATCCGTCGACCCAGTAAAGAGCCATCCCGCGTCCGACAGTACAGTGAAGCCGACTCTCAGCAGATCGACATTAGTACGTCGCACATCCACGATGCAAAGATGCCACCGATAAGCGAGAACGGAAACAGTACGATCTGGTACATGAGGCTGTCCGGCACCCACACGGCGGCGCAATTAGGACGGTTCTCATCCTCGAGTTCCTTCATGCGTGCCATGAGCGATGCGTCCATCCCGCCGAACTTGGCGCGCCATTCGTAGAACGTGGCGTTGCTGATGCCGTGCTCGCTGCACAGCTCCGGTACAGGGCTGCCGGCTTTGGCTTGTTTCAGGATGGCGATGATCTGGCTGTCGGTAAAGCGGGACGTCTTCATGTAGAGCTTTCTGTTTAAGTAGAAAATCTACTTCTAAACGCGCTCTTTTTGTGGGGGGATTACCCCACCTGCGGATCGGTGAAGACTACCGCGGGCATCGCCGAGTTGTCGTAGCGGAGGCTGTCGCCGTTGAGTGCGTTCTTTGCCGCGAGCTTCGCGCCATAGGCCGCCATGTAGACAAACTGGTCCTTGCCCGTCACATCGCCGGCCACGTAAACGCCAACTTTGGAGGTGCGCATCCGGTCGTCGACGACAATGGTGTCCGCGGGCGTCCGGGCGATCTCAGCTTCCGCTAGGCCAAGGCTTTCCGTGTTCGGCGCGCGACCGGTTGCGACAAGAATCTGCTCGGCCGCAAGCGTCTCAGGGCGTCCGTCCCGAACCAACGTGAGTGCGACGCCGTTCTCTGTCCGACGGACGGACTCGTAGGTCAGACCACCCACGACCTTGATACCCTCATCGGCGAGATAGGGATGAGGACGTAATCGGCCTTGGCCGCCAGCGCCGAAAGCCCAATCGTTCCCAGCGCAATTCCAAGTATTGGGGTCGCGCAGCAGAGCGCTGCGCGACCGCACCGATGACGCCCGTTCGCATAAGGGCGCGATTATTCATTGCGGTCACGTCAGCGCGCGAGAGCCGCGCTCTTCACGCCCGTCGGGGTCGAAGGATAGCCTGCATTCGTGATCGCCTGGGCCAGTGCCTCCGCCGTGACCTTCTCATCGTCGAAGGTCACGGTCGCCGTGGCCCGACCGTCCCGCTCCACGACCACCGCGACCTGGCTGACACCGGAGATGCGCGAGAGAGTTCTCTTTACGATTGGTGCACAGGTGACGCAGCTCACATTCTCAACCGCAAGCGTGGCGGTCCGAGGGGCGGCATAAGCGCCTCCGGCGAGAGTCAAGGCGGCGACGGTCACTGCAGTGCGAATCAAGGTCTTCATGGTCACAAGTCTCCTGGTTTGAAAGGTTGCATCAGAGGTCGAGAAGGAACGGCGCAGCGTAAGGGAACGCCATCGCTGCGAAGACGAGCACGGTCGCAGCCCACAGCCCGATTTTGGCAATCCGGCTCGCGCCCGGGCGAGCACAAGCACTACCTTCCGCGCAGTCCACCTTCGGTTGGCGGTAGACGCGCCAGAAGCCCACAGCGAGAAAGACAAGCGCTGCGACCACAAAGACGGGCTGGTAAGGCGCAAGCGCAGTCAAGTTTCCGATCCACGCCCCGCTCACGCCAATGCTGAACAGAACAAGCGGCAGTATGCAGCAGGACGATGCGCCAACGGCGGCCAGGACGCCGCCCGCCATCAACAGTTTTTGCCCGCCCTGCGACGTCCCTGCTTCGGGTTTGCCGGTCAGCCGCGCCGGGGCCGTTCGAACATACTCACTCATTCCTTGTCTCCTCGATCTTTTCAAGATGTGGCCTGTAGCACCTACAGGTTCAAGTGTTATTTCAGAGCGAGGTCTGCGGCCTCGCGCTCCAGACGCCGCCGACAGGCGCCCTACCACCATAAGTTCGCAAGCGCGGCTCGATCGGTTACATCGAATGTTGATTTTCAGCGGGAGCTGAAGGCGCTTTCTAAGCGGAAGCAGAACCCGCAGCATGGCTTTGATCTCGGGAAGCGAAAGTCGCCTTTGCCTGCGCTGCTCGCCGCGAGGCAGGATCGCGGGGCAGTCCTGCAACCGCAGTTCCCAAGGGATCAGGACGAACCGCTGCACCGGACGACCACCAAAGACCCGATCGACTCGGGAAACGCGCGCGGGATGGCGCAAGCCCGAGACGGGCAAGACCCCGCCCCCGCCGGTCGATGCTCACGCCGGCATAGTGGGCCAGACGAGATTCCGTGTGGGGACCATTTGACACCGGCTTTGTTTGCATTGCTGGGCCACCCGGGTAGATTTCGCAGAGTGCAATCCGCACCTAGGAAGCGAATACCTAGCTGTAGAATCGTTATCCAATCACGATTTTCTCGATGGAATCGTCTGCAGCAGATGTCGATTAAGCTCTTGGCCCAAGCGGAAGCCATCTTGGACGCTTACGATCTCCACTCCTTCATGCTTGGAGGCCCAATCTTTCGCCGTCACGGCCGATGCAAAGAAATGGACGTGGCAACAGAATGACCGACGAATGTCCGCTGTTTCCTGCGGCAGTACCAACGACACTGCGGCGTCGGTCGGTGCGATATCCCGGATTTCGTTCGGCGAAACCGTGAGGGAAACTGGCGCCCCGGTTGCAGCGCAATGCGACGTCACGCGCGCCGTCTGGCCGATGAGGGCCGGAAACATCAGAGTGTCCAGTGCGCACCAAGCGTATAGACGGCGGCCGTCAATCTCAAAGATATGCGAAGTCTCGCGCAAGGTGAGGCCATAACCAACAATATTCCCATCACTATCGTACTCGGTACTAGTCGTCCGTTCGAGTACCGCATTCACTTGCTGAGCAGGCCAGTCGAGAGACTTGGCAAGCGTCGTTCGTGAAACTGGACGCCCCTTGGCAAGCTCACGCAGCAGCACGACGACGAACAGTTCCCCGAAGCCTTGGGGCTGATTGGCTGGCGTCAGACTTTCTGCAATCTCGGTGAGGTAGCGGGTATGTTTCATACTAATTTCCTTTAAGAATGGTTAAGTTTGATTGTTACAAACGTGCGTGAATATAAACTCGGTACCACGGTACTGAGTCAAGTATCCCAGAGCATTAAAATAGAAAAAGGTCACTCTGGCAGTGAATTTTCAACCCAAATAATTGACTAAGAACCTACAAAGCTGTACCAATCTTACTGAAGGAAATAACGATGGAATTCTATTTATGATACAACGCAGTGAATCCAAAAAGTCACTTTTGGTAGCCAGTCTAACTGCAATAGGCGCTTCAGTTTGTTGTGTTGGCCCATTGGTTTTGCTGACGTTAGGTGTTGGTGGAAGCTGGGCGAGTACCTTGACTGCGTTTGAGCCCGTACGACCTATATTTATTTTGATAACGCTTGGTTTGTTAGTGTGGACGTTCAGAAAACTATATATCGCACCACGTCAATGTAATGAAGGTGAGCTATGTGCAATTCCGAGAGTACAGCGGAATCAACGTATTATTTTTTGGGTCGTGTCAGTACTAATTATGCTGTTGCTGACTTTCCCCTACTATGCAGAATTTATTATCACTTAACTTGGAGATTTTTATGATGAAGATAACGACTGATTTCGTACGGTACCTTAATATTTTTATATTTGCCGTTCTTCTTGGGACGTCTTTCAATGCCGCTCAGGCAGAGGAAAGTGTTAGTACGGACGTTAGAACTGCAACATTAGCGGTTGAAAATATGACCTGTGCCATGTGCCCAATTACAGTGAAAAAGTCATTAACCAATTTAGAGGGCGTAATAGATGCCGACGTGAATTTTGACCATAAAACGGCGAAGGTTGTCTATCATGAGAATAGTGTCAGTATTGAACAGCTAACCAAAGCGACAACAAATGTAGGCTACCCCTCGGTCGTATCAAAATAATAGGAGTTCCGTGAAAATAGGAAGGTTAAGAGAGGCATTGCTTTTTTCATGATCTCTATTAAAGCAACCTCGGCATTTTAGGTCGATGTGTACATTTGCATGACTTATGAATTTGAATTTCTTGCCACGTGAGTATGGGTAATAAAATTCTGCCGGCAGTAGCACCGTCCAAAGCAGAAGACTTCAAACGCATTACAAAGGCACTTGAAGTCTTTATTTGTAATAATATAATCTCAGCTAGAAGCAATTTGTTCCTCGTTCCCTTCACAGTACTAACTTGAACCCCAATCACCAAAACACTTGACAGCGTACATTAGTACGGCATTTAGACTTTCTCCATCAACTAACACTCGAGGAGTAAGTTATGTCCCAAAAAGAAACAAGTCTACCACTTATTGGCGGATTTATTGCTGCCGTAGGCGCAGGCATTTGCTGTGCAGGACCACTCATTTTACTCATGCTGGGTGTCAGTGGTTCCTGGATTGGCAGTCTAACGTTCTTTGAACCATACCGGCCCATCTTTATCCTGTTCGTTATATTATTACTTGGTTTTGCAGGATGGAAAGTCTATCGCCCTGTTGAGGATTGCAACCCAGGTGATGCATGTGCCGTGCCTCAAGTTCGCAAGCGTCGACAGTATATTTTTTGGTTAACCGTATTATTTGCCATAGTGTTAGTGACTAGTAACTATTGGGTTGTCTTGCTTGCCTAATAAAAATTGCACAGCAAGCAATGTACTTTGAGAGCCGAGAGAGATACTCGCGCAACTTCTCTTGCTGGCCACTTTTAAGAACGCACACGAGTAAGTAGTATGAAACACTGGTTTAAATCCATTGAAAACGATGTGGCTGGTACGAGCTATTCCTTAGACAAGGTGATAGCAGAGCTAAACTTTGATGCCGATGGGCTCATTCCTGTGATTGCTCAAGATGAGAAGTCAATGAAGGTACTTATGTTTGCCTGGATGAGCAAAGAGTCTTTAGATGAAACACTGAGAACAGGGAAAATGTGCTACTGGTCACGTTCAAGACAAGGCTTGTGGCGAAAAGGTAGCAGCTCTGGCCACTCGCAAACCGTGAAATCCATTGCAGCCGATTGCGATGGCGATGTTCTTCTCGCCGAAGTAAGCCAAGTTGGGTTTGCATGCCATACAAGGCGCCATAGCTGTTTCTATCTAAGGTTTTGGGAAGATAAGGTGACACTGATCGAGTAGTAAGCCCTACAGGGTTTAATTTAGTCACTTTTAATGTGGTGATAGCTCACATTGAGCATCATTGGAACAACCAATAATTTTCCTAACTAATCAGAAGCCCCAGAATTTAGTACTTTTCATTGAGGGAAAACAGATATCGGTCTAACTAACACCTGCCTAGTTTTCTCTTTCAAATACCGGTTAACAAGGACTAAGCTATATAGTGGGAGGTCAATTGTCGACAATAATACCATCCAAGATTTTTGTGGGTGTAAAAATAGCTCATAGGTACCGTTTGTGAAAAGAGGAGGTGAAAAATGACACGAAGTATCAGCAAAGTTGCCAAAGAGCTCGATATAAACGTTGAAACAGTTCGATTTTATGAGCGTAGAGGCTTAATTCTGCAACCGACTAAACCCGAAGTGGGATACCGCCACTATCCCGATGACACAGTGAGTCGAATTCGCTTTATCAAACGCGCACAAGTGCTTGGATTTACGCTAGATGAAATTGCCAACCTCTTGAGTTTGAATGATCACCCATGTGGACAGGTTCAAGAGCTTGCAGAATATAAGTTGAGCACCGTCAAAGAAAAGATGGCAGACCTGAAACGGTTAGAAAGTGCGCTAATGGAGTTATTAACACAATGTAATAGCAATGACGATGATAGTTATTGTCCTATTATCGACTCCCTACAACCCTAGTGACTTTTTCTTATTTTGTCACAAATAACGCTTGACTCCGTACATTGGTACGGCTCATAGACTTATTCAATCGACAACTTATACGAGGAGTAAGCAGTGTCAAAAAAAGAAACTAACCTACCACTTATTGGGGTTCTAGGGATTTTCCCCTCTAAAAAGACATAATCCTCTGTAGACCACACCAATAAATGGCTGCGGAGGTGGTTTACTTTCAGCTTGGAGCCTAATCATCCACTATCGGCCTTGTTATTTCGCCAATATTGGGCAATTTCCCAGTATTAGTGAAGTTATACGTTCCGCTTAAGTTGATATTTTGCCACGCAACGGGCGAAACAGCACGAGTGATACCCGCTTTCTCTTCATCTCCTCTCGCTTCAAAGTGTCCCAGCAGATGACTCAGTATCGCGGAGTTGAAGTAGATGATCGCGTTGGCAAGCAATCTTGCACATTCATTCCAGATAGCGATTTCACTCTCGTTTTTGCCTCGGAACTGATCGCCATTCACCGACGCAATAGCCCGTCTCAGGAAGTGCCACGCTTCTCCCCGGTTAAGGGCACGCTGAACGTACTGCCGCAAACTGGCATTGTCTATGTAATCCAGTAAATATTGCGCTTTGACCAGTCGATTATACTCCGTCAGCGCCTGTAATGTCGGGTGCCCCGAAGGATAACCAGACAACTTTCTTACCAGCATTGCCTGTGTCGTTCGCTTTGTCTGAAGTGACAGAAGAATGCGCCTAATATCCTGCCATCCCGTTTCGATGACATTCGTCCTGATGGGCTTTTTCAGGGCAAGGTTGGTGCCGCCGTGTTCATTTTCAGTTACGTCAAACAGATCATTGATGACACTACTGAACTGCGCGTATCGCGGTGCAAAACTGTAACCGCATAGATCCAGTAAGGCGAAGTTAACATGATTGACACCGTGTGTATCTGTCGAGAGTACGTCAGGTTTGATTTCACTGCTGTTGGATTGTAACAGGTCATAAATATAGTGTGATTCGTGCTCGTTGGAACCGATGATCCGAGCATTGAGGGCGCTGTGGTTGGCCACCAGTGTCATGGCCGTGATCCCTTTGTTGGTGCCGAAATACTTAGAGGAGTACCGGGTTTTAAAGGTTTCCAGATGGGTTTCGAATTTCTGACCATCCGCACTGGCATGCAACTGGTCCTCCTGAATATGGTAGTGGCGGAAGATGGGTAGCGCTGCAACCGCATTATTGATCACATCGCTGGCATCATGCAGCGTTTCAGGCCGGATATAGTTGGCCTGCACCGTACTCAGGTGTTCATAGCTTCGATCGGAGATCTGCGCCATGCCATACACACCACGGTGAGTGGCGTTGGCAATCAGAATGGCCAGTAAATCATCCTGATGAGTGAACCCTTGTTTTTGTATCGGAAGTACATGAGTCAGACATTTCATGAACCCGGTTTCGCGCTCTACATACCGCAGTACATCCGCGATATCGACCGGTTGCATTCGCTTAAAAAAGGGATTGTTGACCAGAGATGTAGCGCTTTTGGTCGGCAGACGCCAGCGGGTACCGGTACGATTTTTCATGATCACATTTCGATTGTCTCCCTCATCAATATGGAGAGCAACGTCTTTGAGCGCACTTTCCAGCCGGTGTTGTTGCTCCTGTAACAATAACTCTGCGGGCTGTTTTAGTCTGTCCAGTGTTGATGAGGCCAGCAAGGTATCCTGCGATGTCTGGGGGATCAGGTCGTCTTCCAGTGCGCGGTATTTGGTAACATTTGGCAAATAAATGCGTCCGTTCAGTCGCGAAGTCAACTGGCGGTAGAGCAGCCATTCGTAACGTTGCGGGTTAACGTTATCCTGTTTAACCAACCATGGGAGGTGCTTTTTCGGGATGAGCGACGTATCCATCGTCTTCAGTGGTCCACCGGATGCGATTTCCGTCTGAATCTGTTGAAGTTGGGCGACGACGGCTTCTGAGCCTTTACCGGCCTCACAATCAAGGCACAAGAACACCTGCCTTAACAGTTGCTTCAGGAGATTGCATTGTTCATCGTAATGTTGCCACTGGTACTCTTCCACGGTCCGTTTCTGTTTTTTCAGGTAAAGGCAGAGGGTCTGGATATCCCTGTCATTCATGACCTTCAATGCCTGTTGTCTGACTACTGAGAAGGGTTGATTATCATCAATGTTCTCATCCACAAACAGATGCAGTAACTCTGCCGCTTTTGTGACATTGTCCGCGGCTGACTGCCAGGACAGGAACACTGCTTGTTGTGCAAAGGTGTTGGCAGCTTCTTGTTGCTTGCGGATATGGTAAATGAACCCATCAGTTAACCGTTCCAGTGCCAGTTGTATCCGCTCTGTCAGGTGACATAGCAACCATAGATGCTGCTGTGCGCGTTTGAATCGTTTGAGTTTACTGCCGTAATAGTTGATGAGCTCACCGAAGTGTTGTCGATTTTTAAGAGACAGATTAAGCCCATCGATAACGCCATTGATTTGCGTGCGCCATGGCGCTAACTGATGATAAAGGGCAAGCTCTTTTTTAAGTTCAGGTACGGTCAGACTTTTTGCACCGCCTCTGAGCTGGTTCAGGCTTAGTCCGTCATCAATGGCTGTTATGCTGTCCAGAAAGACGTGAAGTTCAGGACTGGTGAGTTGATTAAGTTGGTGCGCCAGGTCTTTTCTGACCTGCTGCATCGCTCTGCTTATCAGTCTCTGGAGTACGGTGTACCTAGGGATAGCAATGCTGTGACTGGTTAGGAATTCAATAGCAGTATCAAAGAGGTAACGCGGCTCCAGCCAGGCATTGCCCACCTGAACAAGGTGGTCGAAAAGAGAATTGAAGTGCTGACTTTCGTCCCATTTGTGATAACCAGCAAGGTCTAATACTTTTGCGTAGAGTCGATCTTTTTGTTTTTGTGAGGGAGTGAATGGTCTGAGCCCCTTGCCGCCAAGCAGCTCTTTACTGATGAACATTAAATCCTTAGAAACCTGCGAGTAAGCGATATCTAGGATGACGGGCTTTGATTTGAAGTATCCCAAAATCGCGACAAAGTAACATCTATGAGCTCTGAGACGAATTGACCGAAAAACTGCCAATTCCGCATCGTTCAGAGAAAAGTACAGACGTTGTTCTTCGATTGAAAAAATGGGTGGGGAATAAAGATCTGCCTGTTCTGCTCTCGTGAGAATAGTAATTTCGTTTTTGATGGCCATATCAGGGCTGTTCCGTATTAAATGTACGATATTTACCTAATTTGCCACACTTATAAGTAGTAACCCACCTCCGCAGCCATTTATTGGTGTGGTCTACAGAGGATTATGTCTTTTTAGAGGGGAAAATCCCTAGAACCCCAATTGGGGAGGCTGTTATTGGCGGCACACTCATGTAAACTTGAGCAATAATAATGACATTGGGGGCGAGATGACCGCATTCAAGCTTCCGTCGAAGTCGGCGGTTTACAAACAGATCCGAGATGTCGGCATTAGTAGGGCTACCCTCAATAGAGTGCTGCCTGCGTGGTGGGATGATGCATTATTACAAAGCAACTCAGGTTTTTTACAGTTTGCCAAAGTACTTGATCAACGATTAGGATTAAGTGTCTCAGTCAACGATGGCAACGTATCATTTTTACCCGCTGCTTACACGGTACAATTTAAAAAGCGCGCTCATATCGATATTCAACAATTGTCTGACGCAACTTTTTTATGTCAAGCGGTGGCAAATACACTTATCACAGTGCTCGAGTACAATCACTGCACACCCGATCTTATCCGTTTACAACAGTCGTTGGACTCATTAGGGGAACTCACATTAGCCAACGTGTTGCCAATTTTTTGGGCTTGCCATATACCAGTCATTCATGTGTCTCGCTTTCCAACCAATATTGCACGACCTGCGGGAATGGTGATGCGCTCTAATGAGCATTATGCCACCGTACTGGGTCATAAACACAAGAGTCCCTCTACGCAGCTTTTTGTATTGTTACATGTGCTTGGGCATATCATGTGTGATCACCTCACGCAGGATGGAAGCTTAACGGATTCAGTGTTACCTGAATTAGGGGAATCATTAGAAGTTGAGACCGACCCACAGGAAGACGAAGCCGATGCGTATGCGCTTCGACTGCTGCGCAAAGAGACAGATATTGTTTCAATGGTAAAGCGACTTGGGCGATTGAGTCGACCTGCTGAATTGGCTATTCAGGCTAAGCGTTCAAGCCAAGCGAGCGGCGTCAGTGCTGGGCACTTTGCATTGACGTATGGGCGCGAAACAAGAGATTGGATTTTGACTCAGCAAGCGATGCGGTTTTTAGAAAAGGGAAACGCCATAGCGACATTACAATTTTCATGTGCTGAGGCAATGCAGCAGCTAGACGTGCGTTCAGAGGATAGTGAGTATCTAATGAGTATGCAGTCTGGGTAGCATAGTGAAAATTAATATTTTTACGGATAACGATGTCATTTTTAAATTGGCACGTTATGCATTATTGACTGACTGTGTCGACCTGTTTACTCATCACAGCTATGTGTTCCGTTACCTTAATGCATTGCCATATGTTGCGGGCATACACACCCCTTCAAGAGCGAATAAAATGGGATTCGAACCGGCGCACATACAAAGTATTCTTTATTTTGTATCTCACAGCGAACCTGTCACAATCTCCGACGAGCAAGCCCTTGATGTTATTGCACAACTTCGTACCCCTCACCTTGACGCAGGAGATCTTATTCTCACGTTTGGCGCTCAAGAAAACAAACCATCAAACCTTTTTACGGGTGATAAAGAGCTTTAAAGGCGGTTAACCGAATGCAACATAACGGTGTATTAGCAATGGAAGGTTGCCATATGCTCGTCTTGGAAGAGGCTATCCGTTTGCTTATGATGTGTGGTGATAAAGATCAGGTTATTGCAAGTATCCAATCTCGTCCACATGTAGATAAAGCGATTGATATATGTTTTCGTGACATAGCGTCGGTAGACGACGCCTTGAAAAGCTACATAGAAAGCATTCGTTCTCAGTGCAGTTTACTGTCATTCGGGTCAACCCCAAACATTTGTTAACATGGACATTTGGCCTGTTATTTGCTTTAGATAATGTGTGTGTTATCCGGCACACCAGTTTTTAATGAGATCAACGCGAACAGAAGGGTTTCCACGATGCTAAATACCGATTTACTCCAAGTCACGAACACGCCAAATCAAGCCATTAAACCAACAGACAACGAAACCAAACAAAGTGAAGACGGGGGTTGTAACAAAGAGAAGTTTGAAGATTCGCTAGAAAAAGCTTTCAAAGCATTCTCGACAAAGAGTGACGATTAAAAACGTGGCAAGTTTTGGCCGCTGGAAGCGCCTATTTTCCCATTGCGGGCAAATGGGCGCATAAAGTATTTTAGAGCAATTTGGAAAGTGATTGTGGCTTCATCAATAGGTGTTAGAGCAACACCCAATGTTTAAGCTCCAATTGCTTGATAAAGCATCCAAATTCCAGCGCCAATCATAAACAAATTTTCAGTAAGCGAAACAAAACCGAGGGGAACATTACTGTCTCCGCCGACGCAAGCGCATTTCAACTCGCGTTTATCTACGTAAACAGCTTTAAATACCGATACTGCACCAATGGTTCCAATAAAGAGAGATACGGGGCCAACGACATAGCCTGATATTCCGGCAAGCATACCAATCCCAGCGAACGCTTCCGCAAATGGATAAACGTAACCGTATCGCACACTGCGCATCGCTAGTAAATCATAAGTAATAAAAGAATTAGTAAAGCCATATAAATCGCGTAATTTTTGAATCGCAAGAATCGACATACTAAGTGCAACAAAGACTTCGATGACTGTAACTGTCGAAAGTGACCCAATTGTGCCGGCGTGCGCGAATACAATACCTAACGCCATTAGAAATGCGGTCGCAAAAATGGCAATAACCGGCGTGTAGGTTGTGCCAGTCTGCCCCGCTTCTCCCATATCAAAAAACTCCCTTAGCTCGTCATATCCCCCAATACGGTTTTCCTCAATAAATGTTTGAGGTGTTGTTTCAACGCCATGTTTTTCCTTAAATTTATCTGTTTCTTCACGAGAGCTAAGTTTATGATCGTCGATTTTATATCCTTTTCTTTCCAACAGGTCTTTTGAACGTAAACCATAGGGGCAAATGTGCCCCTTCGTATGCATTCTGTAAAGCGTTGCAGATTTACTCATGTTTGTTCTCCGGTATAAAATAATAATAAAAGATAGTTGTTACTTTTTACTAAAATCGGGGACAGGGCGCTGAATTGCCTCATTCGCTGAGGACACAATGCCATTTTTATTGATATCTGAGATTAACCATTTCATTTCCTTAATCTCGCGCTCTTGAGCGTTTATAATTTCTTCGGCCAATTTTTGAACTCGGACATCATCAATATTTGCACGCTCACTGGTTAAGATCGCAATAGAGTGGTGAGGTATCATTGCTTTCATCCACGCGCGACCTTCAATGGTAGCTTGCGATCGCACCAAAAATAGCGCCAAACAAAAAATAACGACACTGCCTATTAAAATTGAAACGTTTTTTATTTTGCTTTCATACATGGGCAGCATAAATAGCAGCATGATGACCGCCATCATCGCCCCCATGTAGATAGCCATGTATAAGCGAGTCTCGCTAAAGAAAACATGCTCAATTGAATATGAATTGAAGTACATCATAACCAACATAAAGGCGGTAGAGGTAAGTATCATTGCGAAAAATTTAGTATATTTAGTCATGTTTAATTCCTTGAATTCTAGATTAATGTTTCATGTATTTAATTAAAACAGAGGCTGAACAGCTCACCAGTAAAAAGCCAGTCATTGCTTCTATTCCAGCAAGAAATCTCAAATGAGAAGTCGCTTCAATCTGGCCAAGTCCAAGCGTGGTCAGGTTGATTAGGGAAAAATAGAAAAGCTCAATAAATTGGTTTAGGCTGCCACCATTTACGTTCCCTAGACCCATTGCTATGGACACTTTAAAAGCAAACGTGAACCACAGAGCTGCTAGCAATTGAGACGCTGTAATCCCACAAAAAAGTACAATTAAACCGCGTGCTCCATTACGAAGGCGGGCTATGAATTTCGTCAAGTACTGCAATATGCGGTAATGGCTAATTGCACTTGCGGTAATTGCTAATAATGCTATTGATAACTGAATTAGTATCGCCATAAACTGTTGGGATAATTCAGGCATTAGAACCACACACGGGCACCGAGAACCACACCCGTTTCATGAACAGGATCGCCTATGCCACGTAGATTATCCGCTGACGCTCCCAAGGCTCTAGACCAATAAGCACCAATATACGGGGCAAATTCCCGTGAGACCTCCATTCGATAGCGTAAGCCAACACGAATTGAATTAAACCCAGAAGGTCTATCAAACCGTTCTGACTCAGAAAGTGAAGCAGACAGTGATATTCGCGGTTGCAAATATGAGGTTTGTGACATGCGATAGTCATACTCGGCTTCCATTGAAACACTGACATCACCGTCTTCGTTAATAATAAGTGAACTATCTACTTCAAATTGATAGGGAGCCATTCCAAAAAGGCTAACTACAGCATAATTTTCCATATTACTGTCACTCGTCAATTCGCCACGGGCACCAATTCCAACCTGAATTTCCCAAAAAGGTGCAATTAAGCGACTAGCAAGCAGTTCAGCTCTTTCAATATCCGTTGGCTCCCCATCGTTTTGTTTATTTTCACCTTCACTTTTAAAATAAAGACGGTACGTGTCGCCTCCATACCATGCGATCATATCCCAAACCGCGATGTTCTCCTCACGGTTGTTGCGCGCTACTTCTAGCCTGTCAAATAGAACAATACCATTAAGTGTATCTTTGACAGGCGATGGCCAGCTTTCAGGTGTTTCTTGTGCGACACTACGAAGTGTTACGGTAAGTATTATTAGTCCAAATATAATTCGTAAATTCATGAAGGTACCCCTTAAGAAACGTTTACAACGCGGAACATACCAGCGTCCATGTGATATAGAAGGTGACAATGAAATGCCCAATTTCCGGGTGCGTCAGCGCTGATCAGTAAAGAGACTTTTTCGCTCGGTTT
The DNA here is from genome assembly GCF_002831605.1 of Alteromonas sp. MB-3u-76. Lineage (NCBI taxonomy): Bacteria > Pseudomonadati > Pseudomonadota > Gammaproteobacteria > Alteromonadales > Alteromonadaceae > Alteromonas > Alteromonas sp. MB-3u-76. Next base: position 1,986,236 of record NZ_CP025115.1, read on the forward strand.
GAGACTGATCGTGTGTTTACGGGGGGAAGGGGAGTTACCATTTTCTAGCTCCATCCACATACCGTGAAGATGGATGGGGTGATACATCATCGAATCATTGACAAGAATAAGGCGCACGCGTTCCCCGTACTTGAAATGAACGGGCTTATCCACTTCAGTGAATTTTTTGCCATCAAAAGACCACATGTATCTTTCCATGTTACCGGTCAAATGCAGTTCGATGGTTTGTGTTGGTTCACGGTTATCTGGCCACTGCTTGGCACCTGTAAGGTCTGAATAAACAAGTACCTTGTGAGAAACCCCATCAAACCCTATTCCAGGGTCGTCTAGTCGGCTGACCGGGTTTTTGGCAATCATAGACGCACCTGGTCCGTGGCCGTCCGGTGAGTGCTTAATAGGAATTCCATCCACAGGAACTACCTTGTTCTGCATCGCTGCCATCGAATGATTAGGGCCGTGATTTTCTTGGTCACCATAAGTCTCCTTGTTGTTCGTAGCGGCCATCGAATCCATGTTAGCCATTTCATCCATTCCCGACATCCCCATAGCATCCATACCTAATTCAGGCATTGGGCGAAGTGCTGGGATACTTGCTTCTTTGCCGACAGATGTTGCCAATGTGCCTCTGGCATAGCCGCTTCTGTCCATGCTTTGTGCAAAAATAGTATAGGTTTTAGTATCTTTGGGTTTTACGATGACATCATAGGTCTCTGCAACAGCGATCCGTATTTCACCTACTGTTACTGGCTTAACAGGCTGACCATCTACTGCAACAACTGTCAGATCCAACCCGGGAACTTGGAAGTCAAAATAGGTCATTGCTGACCCGTTAATAAGCCTAAGGCGTATGCTTTCTCCGGGTTTGTACAATGCAGTCCAGTTTGTTTGTGGGTCACGGCCGTTCATCAGGTATGTATAGGTCGCGCCAGTTACATCGAGTATATCTCTTGGGTTCATGCGCATACGGGACCACATTGCTCGTTCTTTGACCGTATTGATCAGTCCTTGGCTCTTAATATCTTTAATCGTGTTTTCGACTGTACGTTGCTGATAATTATAATAGCCCTCAGCAACTTTAAGGTGACGGAAAACATCATGCGGATCTTCGAAGGTCCAGTCGCTGAGAATAATGGTGTGCTCCCGATCTGCACCGATGTCGCCGTCTTTTGGTTCAATAACCATGGGACCAAGGTGCCCAAGCTGCTCCTGAAGACCTGAATGACTGTGGTACCAATATGTACCGTTTTGTTCAATATCGAATTCATAGGTAAAGGTACTGCCAGCGGCGATACCGGGAAACGATACGCCAGGTACACCGTCCATCGTGTAAGGGAGTATCAATCCGTGCCAGTGGATTGACGTACTTTCAAGCAAGTTGTTAGTTACATTTATAGTGACATGCTGACCTTCTTTTAGACGCACTAACGGGCCCGGTGACGAACCATTAATTGTAATTGGTAGGCCAGGTGCGCTTGCAATACGCTTGTGCTGCCTGCTAATCATCATATTGATGTTTTCCCCGCTGACAACGTTGTTTCCAAAACTTGGTTTTAACTCTTGCCCAGCATGAGATAAGCCCTCTGGATTAGCCCAGGCTGGTGAAATTTGACGTAAAAGCGCTGTCCCACCTAATGTCAAAGCGGCAGACTTAACGAATCTGCGCCTATCTTTATTTAATTTGTTTAACATAAATTGTTCTCTAATTTGATGGATAGATTCAGACACATGCTTACGTTAAAACGGACCGAGCATGTACCGAGTTTTCGTAGTTAAAACTAGAACGGGCTTATGCTATGGGGGTCTAAGCAATCTAGAAGGAGGAGACCGTAGTAAATCACCTTCGAATAATGAGAAAACATAATCAAATGACTTAATTTTGTAGTGATAATTGCCGGTCAGTAGCCAAATTGTAAAACAATTTCCATGAGAACAATCGCAAGATCCTGTGCAGCACTCCTCATGACAGCTCTCATCAACATTATCTTCAATGTGCATTTGAACATGCAGCTTTGCTTGTTCAATTTCCGGTGTTCCCTTCATGGATGAGATGTTGCCAGTACCTTCACTTTCGCAACCCAATACAGATGAACCATAAGTCACACTTGCAATAAGCATCAAGCACTTGATAAGTGTACTTAAAGCTATTGTCGTGTGGTCGTCGTGAGTCATCTAAATTTACAATCCTTTAATAGCTGCAATTCGACACAGTGTAAAAATTACCTATCCGCGCATAACATTTACAGCGTCAGATGGCTTATGCCGTTTGCTTAGTATGTATTTACGGTTTACCTAAGACAATCCAATATTTGTGCCATAAGTTCTTTAATACGTGATATTGCTGTTACAATTATCAATCAATAAGCTGAATAAAGTAACGATTTTCATTCGTCGGAAAATACGGATTACAATTTAGTGTGAGATTACTTCTACTAAAATCAGAATGTGGAAAAGAGTTATGCAGACCTCAGTTACCTATCTATATAACAGTAAGATCATTTTCTTTTGCGGCTAAGATAAAGCTTCTCTGCGGTAATTATCAGAAACAAGCCCGCTAATGACGTCCAAATTACGATGCTATCCGTTTTCACCTTAACGACGATGAAAGCTATCAGTACAATTAAATCTAATGTAATGGCGGTTAACAGTATAAACCGGTTGGCAGAAATTTCTTTACGCAGGTAGTTTAGTACGCCCCAGTGAATCGCAATATCCATCAGCAGATAGAAAATCACACCCAAAGAAGCGATTCTGCTTAAATCAAAAAATATCGTTAACGTCATAGCAAGGACTATTGTATATACCAGCGTGTGTTTTTGGATATTTCCTGGCATACCAAAATGGCTGTGTGGTACAAGCTCCATGTCAGTTAGCATCGCTAACATACGCGATACAGCGAATACACTTGCGATGACGCCTGACACGGTAGCAATTATCGCAAAACCGACTGTTATCCAAAGTCCATATTGTCCGAAGGCTGGTTTTGCTGCTTCTGCCAATGCATAATCGCGCGCTGCGACGATCTCCTGGATTGATAGGTTTGTTCCAACTGCTGCGGCAACTAATAGGTATATGAAAATACAAATCGCAATTGAAATGACTATTGCGCGACCCACGTTTTTACGTGGATTTTCGATTTCACCGCCACTATTTGTTATCGTAGTAAAACCTTTAAATGCCAATACGGCTAGCGCGACGGCCCCCAGAAAGTCAACAAACGAAGCGTCGGTCGTTTGAACAAAAGTCTCAACAACCCCTCTTTGGGCCGCATATATTCCTCCAGCCGCTAACACCGCCAATCCTAAAGCTTTGGCGATTCCCATTACAAATGAAATAGATTGGATAGCCTTGTTACTCATAATGTTTATGAAAAAGGCAAAGATCAATACTGCTACACCTAATGCTGGGACTAACCACTCGTTGGGTTTTGTATCAATTATTTGTACGGTATATTGACCAAATGTCCGCGCAACTAGGCTTTCATTAATTACCATTGAAAAGTACATGAGTAATGCAAAAACCGCAGTGGCAGTCCCCTTGCCATAAGCTTTTTGTAAAAACATGGCAATCCCTCCTGCAGAAGGATAAGCATTGGATAACTTCACGTAGGAATACGCGCTTGCTGATGTGATCATTGCCGCTATGATAAAGGCTAATGGGAACCACTCGCGGGCCAATTCAGCCACTTGTCCGGTCAAAGCAAAGATACCTGCACCGATCATGACACCTGTACCCATTGCAACCGCGCCAATAAGACTGAGACTTCCTTCTTTGTAATTTGACTTGTGTTGGTGCTTCCTCACAACCTCACTCCATAGTTTATGAATCCAATTAAAGGCTTATAATTCGTGCGCTCGGTTAATACCATGTGCCATTATTTTAATCTCTTGTTGTTCGGTTTCTAAAATAGAATCAAGTAGTTCTATTTGATGCCCAACGACCATTTGCTTCCTTAGATACGAAAATAATTCGATAATTTGTTGATGGCGCTTCATAACGTGCTCTATGACCTGTTCATAAGTAGTGCAATCATCTAGGTTAGGCGGACACAGTAAAGGTATGTCAGGCTTATCGTTTATGTACTCAACAAAATAAGTATCCAATTCTCCGGTTTTACCTAAGTTTTTGAAGGCTAAGATCAGCTTACTTAGGTGGTTTTCATGCATTGCGAGATAATCGAGTACAAGTTTGTTCAAATCTGTCTTCTTACAACAGCAATACAGTTGTTCAGCGAGAGCCTTATGGTAATTAGCTGTCCACTCTAAAATGTCACTGAATTGCTCAATTTGCATTTGTTTTTCCTCGAAATAACGATAACTGCTAAGTTAGGATACCGAACATAAGTAATTAACTCATGACGCTGCTATTACTGGTTGATTACATGTTTGTAATATTCCTCATGAATAATATTCTGGAGCAGCAATTGTCGAGCAGTTGATTAGAAAACCAAAAGCTAAATCTTTCACTTAAAAGGCTGAAAAAGCTGCGAGATATAATTTTGTGGGTAATTAGGTTGACTACCAATTCCTAGCTCCCCATCACGTGGTGAGGGTCGTTCATTAGAATTGGTGACGAAAGTGCCAAGGAGGTGATCCCATAAATGTGTAAACAACCCAAAATTAACGTCACCTTTGGTACCGTCTTTTACGTGATGATGTCGGTGACCTGGAGCAACAGCCCAAACATATTTTAGCGGGCCAAGCCGCATATCAACGTTAGAGTGTTGCAACAGCAACTGTATGGCAGCAATAAACCCTAACAATGCGCCTATTTCTAAGGGCATACCTATCAAAAGTAATGGGAGTGTACCTGCACTTAGTTCAATCGCTTGGTGAAGGGGATGCTTCAATAGCCCATTAAACCCATACATTCGTTTGATGCTATGATGAACCGCGTGTAAGCGCCAAAGCACTTTGTATTTATGACTAAAATAATGTGCCATCGTTATCCCAAAGTCAGCGACGATGATGGCAAAGCCAAGTTGTACTAGTAGTGGCCAATGGTGTGGCCAAATACTGAAGTGGGGCACTATCGCGGTCATTATTGGGATAAACGCGACCGTGAGAGCCAAAGAGCCTTCATTGACAATGGCATGCACTATATCTCGCCCGAAATCGCCCTGCGGTGTATTCCATGCTTTTTCATATGGTAACCATTTCTCAGCTGCAAAAGATACGACGATGGCGAATAAAAGCAGGGGTATAAGCCAAGCTGCAGATCCTGTGTTTTGGGAGATACTGGATGCAGCAAAGATAAAGCTTAAAAAAATAATGGGCTGAACATCCATTGGACCAACGTTCTCATAGTATTTACACATTCGCGTTTTTATTGATGCGTATATTATTCCCTAGTCAAACTTAATTCGGCTTGTATCAAACGGCTAATTACTGTGAATTTTAATGGTGTGCGGTTTGAATAACGAGGAAGGTGCAAATCCAAACAGCTGTTTAAACGTTTTACTCATATGAGGTAAATCAGAAAAACCCGAAGCATGGGCAGCCTCAGTCAATGTTGCTGACTTACTCAGTTGTTCTATTGCGGCGCGCACACGCCACCAGACAATAAAACGACTAATAGGTATACCCACTTCTTGCTTAAAAAGATGTGTTAGACGACTTGGGGACAAGAAAACCTTCGATGATAAAAACGCCATATCGATTGCACAACCTCTCTGCGAAGCAATAATGTCGATGACCGCTCGTACCCGTTTATTCTCAGGGCGCGATGAAAGCGCAGGACTATAGACTAGCCCTACCGCTTTATTTACTGTTTTCCACACTTTGTCGATATCGACGTCAGTAAATAGATGCTTAGAAATGTATCCCAATTCTTTACCAGTAAGCGGCAGAGTATTAATTCCATCACTCCTGGTTTGACGCAAGGCAGTGAGAAATTGTTGGTTATGCCTATCCTCAGGCTCTAAATAGATGACTACAATTTGATCATCCTGCGCAAAAAGCTTGTGAGGGACATCTTCGAAAATCACAATACATTGTCCGGTGTGAATACTTTGTGCCTTGTAATCTTGAACCGAGATGTCTTTGTCTAAACCAATGCAAATTTGGACAGCATGATGTGCATGAACATCATTATCAGGACTGATTCCGATGTAAATCGCTTTGTAGGGCCACAAATGAATATGCATGGCTGACTCAGTATCAAAAGTTCAGGCTATTGATTTTTGCCTTATAAATCTACACAAATGACGAATGTTAGCCGATAGATACAAGTTAAGGTGAGCGCGCACAGTGAAACTGTGTGCTTCTTACACTTTTAAGTGTGTAAATAATTTAAAATGCCACAGTCCCTAATGGTTTTGTTTTGATCACACTTTGACGCCATATTTTCGAGTGATGACTTTAATGCGTTTAGCTCTTCAATGCGAATAATGACGTCTGATAAATGCTTAGCTATTAACGTATTGATATTTGAACAGCTCTGATCTGGCTTCGAACGACTGTCCATGAGCGTTTTTACTTCCATGATAGACATATCTAATGAACGACACTGTTTAATAAATAGGAGTTGTTCAATAGTCCCCTTGTCGTAGACACGATAATTTCCACTTGAGCGCTTGAGCTCAGGCAATAGCCCTTTCTTTTCATAAAAACGAATGGTCTGAATACTACAACCTGTCGTCTTTGCGACATCACCAATTTTCATTTTTTACTCCTAACCGTTGACTCTATACCAAGTATAGACTTTATACTCATACTATTCATCAGTAAAGAGTGTGTTTCTAATGAGCGGATGTGGGTGCGAAGTTGAAATAAAAGACCAGTCTCAACGACAGGTTTTGTATTGGCTTTTGGGAATAAACGCGACAATGTTTGTTATAGAAATGGGGATCGGGTTGCTTGCTGATTCAACCGCATTAATAGCCGATTCACTTGATATGCTCGCCGACGCAGTTGTCTATGGTGTTGCCCTTTATGCAATTGGTAAATCGCTATTACACAAAGCCAATGCGGCTAGAATTAGCGGCTTTTTTCAGATGGCACTGGGTGTGTTGATTATCATTGATATTGTAAGACGGTCAATTTACGGTAGCGAACCTGTATCGGGACTAATGATGGCTATGGGGGCAGTTGCACTGGTTGCTAATGTCATTTGTCTTGTGATCATACGCAAACAAAGAAATGAAGAAGTGCATATGCGGGCAAGCTGGATATTTTCAGCCAACGATGTTATTGCCAACTTAGGTGTTATCTTTGCTGGCGTTTTGGTGTTTTGGCTCGATTCTCGATGGCCTGATCTGGTTATCGGTGTGATAGTTTCGTGCGTTGTGTTGCGCGGGGCAAAAATGATCCTCGAAGATGCTGGAAATGAAAGACAGCGAGCGCTTAATGCGCAAAGTTGATAAGAAAATGCCAATTTTTAATTGCACATCAAAACTGCGTAGGTTGGCATGGCTACTTATTACTTTGCTCATGTGTCAATCGGGCTTTTCGTTCGCCGCTCAATGCGATGACTACCCTGCGGAGGTATCGTCAGTCCCTGAACAATCAAAGTCGATAGGCACTTATGATGTTCCCGAAAAAAATGTAAATGCTGGTGATAATACGTCGAGTGAAGAGTCTAAGTGTGTCCATTGTGTGCTGTGTCAATGTGGACAGATGAAGCTTCTGGCACAACACCCAATAAATGACGTATCTAAACCGTTATATACCAATCAATACAGTTATTCCCGCAACGTCACTGACGGCCTAGTCGAAGGCCTTTTGCGCCCACCTCAACATTAATCCATTCCCTCCTATATGTTTGCATGGGTGCTTTCCATGTATGTCGTTATCTTATGAACAAAAGGTTCTTTTATGAGTTCTTCACGCCCATTGGGCATAAAAAAAGCTAGCTCAGCGTATCTGAAATTGATATCTGCTGCACTGGTAACCATGAGCATATCTGTTCAATCTGCCAATGCGCAAAAGTCTTCAATCACGCTTGAAAATGCGCTCAAACGCACATTATCAAACAACCCAGATTTAGTTGTGTTCGAATTTAAATCTTCGGCTTTGGATGGTGAATCAAAAATGGCCAGCTTACGACCTGAAATGTCTGTTGGGGTTGAAGTTGAAAATGTGTTGGGAACAGGCGAAGTGTCTGGTATCAAAAATGCCGAATTGACACTGACCTTATCGTCGGTCATCGAGCTTGGAGATAAAGTCAGCGGCCGAATGAATGTGGTGAGTTCAAAAAAAGCACAACTGCTTACACAACGGCGCATTCGTACGCTGGACATCTTGGGTGAAACAACTCGACGATATATCAATGTCATTGTCCAACAAGCGTTGCACAAGACTGAGCAACGAGCTGAAATGCTGGCTCGCACAATGCTTCAGACAGTCTCTACACGGGTTGAAGCGGGGGCTTCTTCACCACTTGAGAAAAAACGTGCAGAGTCAGCGTTGTCGCAGGCGCGTTTGTCGTTATTGATAAGTGAACAAAAACTCAATGAGTATAAACGCGACCTGGCCATCATGTGGGGTGACACTAACGCTGCGTTTGCGGAAGTTGAAGGGACACTGTTATCGTTTCCAAATTCACTATCACTTGAACATATGCTTTCACAGCTTCAAAGCAATCCACACGTTCTGCTTTATGCTGATAACTATCGGGTACAAGAGGCCAGATTGAGAGTGGTTCAGGCCAGTCAGCAGTTCGACATTGCGTGGGAAGCCGGTATCCGAAGAATGCAGGGAATTGATGACACAGCGTTAGTCGCCAGTATTTCGGTGCCGTTAAATACCAAGCAGCGGAATCTAGGTGAATACGAACAACAGCGCGCATTGCTTGACAGTATAGACTATCAAAAACAAGCGAAAATTCGTGAACTCACTCGCCAATTAAATCAAGTCATTAGCGCAAAAGACCAAGCCTTGCTCACTGTTACGACCCTTCAAGACAATGTCGTCCCAACATTAGAATCTGCATTGAAATTGGCGCGGGATGGCTATGAAAGTGGTCGCTACAACTATATAGAGTGGGTGACAACGCAACAGCAACTCATAGATATGCAACGAACTATGATAAAAGCCGCAGGCTTAGTTCACCTTCGAAGCGCAGATCTGGAAGCACTTACAGGTCTTCCAATTTTTACGACGTCCCCTTCGACTTCTGCTCAATCATCACAATGAATAGAGAAAAAATAATGAATAAATCACAATTTACATTAGTTACTAGCGCACGTGACTTGCTTGGCATGTTAGTCATGCTAGTTACTTTACTGTTTGCTTCTGTCGCCCTGGCTGATGATGACGATGAGGAAGCCGAAGAAAGACCCGAGTACGTAGTGTTATCTCAAGAACGGATGCTTGAACACGATATCGTGACTGCATCGGCCGCATCAGGAACATTATCGCTCACAACCAGAACCTTTGGGCGGATAGTTCATGATCCTGCGTCACTGAGTCATATTCGTGCCCGCTTCGACGGTGTTGTAAAACGTATCATGGTGAATATTGGAGATAAAGTAGAAAAAGGTGACACGCTGGCAATCATTGAGTCAAACGAGAGTTTAAATCAATACTCAATCACCTCACCGATGTCTGGAAAAATCATAGCTAGACACGCCAATGATGGTGAGCTCACCAACGGTCAAGTGCTGCTTTCTGTTGCTAATTACTCTCGCGCAATTGCTCAATTGGCTATTTTCCCCAAACAACGTACTCATATTGCCGCTGATATGGAAGTCACTTTAAGGCTTGAGGAATTGCAGCAACAATCAAGTATAAGCCACATTACGTCCTCACCAGATGACAAACCCTATTCTATCGCGTTTGTGAACGTTAATAATGGCAGTGGTTATTGGCCTTTAGGCGCTATGGTAGAGGGTAATATTCAGATTGGTTTCCAAGAAGTCAATCTGGCACTCCCCAAAAGTTCAATACAAGAGTTAGATGGGCAAACCATTGTTTTTGTCAAAGAAGGGGAACGATTTTACCCCCGCCAAGTAAAACTTGGGAACACGGACAACCGTTTAGTAGAGATTGTGAAGGGCGTGCAAATAGGCCAGCAAGTCGTTGTAGAAAATAGCTATCTACTAAAAGCTGATTTATTAAAAATGGAGGCGGGCGATGATGACTAATTACTTGCGCATTTATTGTCAAAAGCAAAGCCAAGTCCATAAAAACGGTGAGGTGAGAGCATGATTGCACGAATACTCCGTCTATCCATTGAGCGCCGTGGTGTCATGATGTTGTTCGCCTTGTTTGTCGCCTTTTTTGGTATGTACAGTTACAAACAACTGCCGATTGATGCTGTGCCTGATATCACCAACGTGCAAGTGCAGATAAATACCGCAACCCCAGGTTACTCGCCTTTGGAGACTGAGCAACGCATAACGTTTATAGTTGAAACCTCGCTGGCCGGTTTGCCTAATTTATCGTATACCCGCTCGATATCACGCTATGGCTTGTCGCAAGTCACAGTCGTGTTTAAAGAGGGCACCGATTTATATTTCGCACGAAATCTCGTCAACGAGCGTCTCACCGCCATCGCGGCGCAATTGCCAACAGGGTTAACCCCTGAAATGGGCCCTATCGCCACAGGCTTGGGTGAAATTTACATGTACTCGTTAAGTGCTGAGCCTCAGGCGCGACAGGACAACGGTCAACCCTATGATGCTATGGCATTAAGGGAGATCCATGATTGGGTAGTTAAGCCCCAATTGTCGCTTGTTGAGGGGGTGACCGAGGTTTATGCGGTAGGCGGATTTGAAAAGCAATATCATGTGAATCCTAATCCAGTCGCAATGATAAACTTTGGGATAAGTACAGGTGACCTTCTCAGTGCGCTAGAACGCAACAATGCGAATCAAGGCGCTGGTTTTGTAGAACAAAATGGGCAACAAGTACTGATCAGATCGGAAGCCCAACTGAAGGGCATCGACGATATCGGCCAAGTGGTTGTTAAGATCATTGATGGCGTACCGGTAAAAATTCAAGACATCGCCCAAATCAACCTCGGTAAAGAGCTGCGCTCTGGAGCCGGCACGTTAAATGGCCAAGAAACAGTGATTGGCACGACAATGATGTTAGTGGGAGAAAACTCTCGTACGGTCGCCAAAGCTGTGGACAGTAAGCTCGAAACCATTAAAACAAGCTTACCCGAGGGCGTTATCCTTGAAGCGGTTTACGATAGAACAAGCCTCGTTGACAAAACCATCGACACAGTACAAAAAAACCTCGTCGAGGGCGCTTTACTTGTCATCGTTGTGCTATTCGTTTTGCTTGGGAATGTGCGAGCTGCACTTATTACAGCCGCTGTAATACCCCTGGCAATGCTTGCCACGATATCGGGTATGGTCAAAACCGATGTGTCTGCTAACTTAATGAGTTTAGGCGCACTGGATTTTGGCTTGATTGTCGATGGCGCAGTTATCATTGTTGAAAACTGTATCAGACGATTATCCGAATCCCAGAAACAAAACGGCGCTACTCTACCGCTCAAAGAAAGGCTGAATGTTGTTTATGAAGCCACTAATGAAGTCATACGCCCCAGTTTGTTTGGTGTATTGATCATTACCATTGTTTATATCCCCTTGTTCACGCTCACTGGCGTCGAAGGTAAAATGTTCCACCCCATGGCAGCGACCGTGATAATGGCTTTGCTTGCCGCAATGGTATTTTGTTTTACCGTAGTGCCTGCGGCGATAGCAATTTTCATGAGAGGTAAAATTAGCGAAAAAGAAAGCCCAATTATTAAAGGTGCAAAGGCAGTCTATCGTCCTGTTTTAACCGGAGCGCTGCGTTTTAGATGGCTAGTGGTAGTAGCAGCGAGTGCTTTGGTTGTCGGCAGTTTATGGATGGGCAGTAAATTAGGCTCCGAGTTTATTCCCCAGCTCAATGAAGGTGATATCTTAGTACAAGCCATTAGGATCCCTGGGACAGGGGTAGAACAAGCAGTTGAAATGCAAAAAACTCTTGAAGCGAAACTTATGCAGTATGAGCAAGTACAGACGGTATTCGGTCGCACGGGTACGGGTGAGGTCGCCACCGACCCTATGCCACCAAACATTACTGATACGTTTGTTATTTTAAAGCCTAGGGAGCAATGGCCCGATCCATCAATGACAAAAGCTGAGTTAGTGAAAACGTTTGAAGAGGACTTGTTTACTTTGCCCGGCAATAATTATGAATTTACGCAACCTATACAAATGCGTTTTAACGAATTGATTAGTGGCGTAAGGGCAGATTTGGGGATAAAGCTATTTGGGGATGACTTAGATACGCTCTTTGCATCTGCTTCTGACATTTTGACCGTTATTTCAACGATTGAAGGAGCTGATGACGCGAGGCTTGAGCAGGTAGAAGGCATTCCAATCTTCACCGTCACACCAAAGCCTGATCAATTGGCACGCTTTGGTTTGGATATAGCCGACTTGCAGTTATGGCTCAATGCTGCGACAGGTGGAGAAACCGCTGGAATGATTTTTGAAGGCGACAGACGCTTTGAGATTGTCGTGCGATATGGCGACGACATTCGAAATGAACTCACTCAGCTTGAGAGCGTTCCCATCGTCACGCCCTCTGGTGAGCATGTACCGATAAGCGAATTAGCCACACTGGCATTTAAAGAAGTACCTAGCCAAATAAGCCGGGAAAATGGCAAACGTAGTATTGTTGTCACAGCAAATGTGCGTGACAGAGATATTGGTTCTTTTGTCGAAGAAGCGAAAGCGAGGATAAAAAATGAAGTCAATTTGCCAGCTGGATACTGGCTTGATTATGGTGGCACCTTTGAGCAGCTTGAAAGTGCAAGCCAACGCTTGACTATTGTAGTACCTGTCACCTTATTTGTGATTGTGACTATGTTGGTAATTGCGTTTGGCTCAATACGTGACGCTTTAATTATTTTCACTGGCGTCCCGTTGGCACTGACGGGTGGTGTTATGGCGCTTTGGTTACGGGGTATGCCATTGTCGATATCTGCTTCAGTAGGATTTATTGCCTTGTCAGGAATTGCAGTGCTCAATGGTTTGGTGATGTTGTCGTTTATCAAGCAACGTTTGTTGGAAACGGGCGAATTGATGAACAGCATCGTTGAAGGCGCACTTATTCGTTTGCGGCCAGTATTGATGACGGCACTAGTGGCAAGCCTCGGATTTGTACCCATGGCGCTGAATACAGGTATTGGTGCAGAAGTACAAAGACCGTTGGCCACTGTTGTGATAGGCGGCATTGTATCATCGACACTACTGACGCTTGTCATTCTTCCGGTTCTTTATCGCATAGTATATGCAAAACGAGAAGGTGTTCTTAATTAGAGTAGATGAAGTAATCAGAACTTGTCATTGATTACTTCACCTTTTTGCTTGATAAAACATTATAAACGTATATTCTAACTTGCATTAATATGTGTGTATAGGTATATTGGAATATATGAATATAAAAGAAATGCGACGGTCTGCCGAAGTAGCATCGGAACTAATGAAAATTTTATCGAACGAAAATCGACTTATGATCCTGTGTCAATTAGTCGATGGTGAAAAATCCGTGGGTGAATTAGTTGAATTATTGGACTTAAACCAACCCACCGTATCACAACAGTTATCTAGAATGAAAAACCAAGGGCTTGTCAGTTATAGAAAAAATGCGCAGACAGTGTATTACTCACTCAAAGGTGAAGCGGCGCAAAAAGTGATCACAGTGCTTTATGAGCTCTATTGTGAATAGCCAAACATAGATACGTAAATAAGAACGATGTATCCCGATAGGTACGTCAATAACGAACGTTTTTAAGTAGAAAGGTAGAGAGGTTATATGAAAAATTTAATAGTAAAGAGCGGCTTATTGATAACGTCTATAAGCACCAGTAGTGTAGCTTGGGCTCAGCAAACAGGTCGGTATTATGACCATAATATGATGTGGGGTGGTAGCGTTTATGGTTGGCTTTTTGGCGTCTTTATGATGCTTTTGTTTATCGCGTTGGGTACCGCTGTGGTGATGCTAGTTGTGAAAGCGCTTGGAGGTCATAAAAAACAATCCGTGTCTACACAATACGACGAAAACACCGATGCGATAAGTATTCTGAAGAAACGGTTCGCAATGGGTGAAATTGATAAAGACGAGTTTGAGCGAACGAAGATATTGTTGGAGCAATAAATTTTAAAATACTGTAAGTGGTTGTTATACCACATGTGCAACGACAACAACGGTGAATTGAAATGAGTAAGTTACAGATAAAAGCATTTTTTGATGATGAGACCAAAACTGTGACCTATGTGGTTTTCGACCGATTAACAAAGGATGCAGCCATTATCGATCCTGTATTTGATTTTAACATGGCATCAGGTGAATTGAGCACGGACAGTGCAGATACTCTGATCCAGTTTATTAACGAAAGTACACTTAATTTAAATTGGATTTTAGAGACGCATGCGCATGCAGACCACATTACATCGGCAACCTATTTGCAACAAAAGTGCGGTGGGAAAATAGGGATTGGTGAACATATCAAGGATGTACACGATGCGTTTGGAGAAACGTTCAACTGTAAAGAACAGCTCACCTGCAATATTGAGCTGTTTGATTGTCTATTCAAAGATGGCGATGTTATTGAACTGGGGCAATTCAATATAGCCGTTATCCATACGCCTGGCCATACACCTGCCTGCGTTAGCTACAAAATAGAAGATAATGTTTTTGTTGGAGATACGCTATTTATGCCGGACTTCGGGACAGCAAGAGCAGACTTCCCGGGTGGTGACGCCAAAACGCTGTATCGCTCAATACAGCGAATACTATCGTTACCTGATGATACTAAAATTTACGTCGGCCATGACTATAAATCACCAGATCGAGCAAAATATGCATGGGAATCCACGGTAGCAGAACAAAAACGTGGTAACGTTCATGTTAGAGACGGAAAGTCTGAACGTGAGTTCGTTCAAATGCGCTCGGATAGAGATGCCGAGTTAGCTGTCCCTAAATTGTTATTTCCATCCATTCAGTTAAATATTCGTGCTGGAACACTCCCCATCGCTGAAGATAACGGTATCGCTTATGTGAAGGTACCGTTAAGCATGACTAAAGGCTAATCATGCTTAATTTAAGTGTTTGGCTCGCGGCATTACTCATGGGTGTGTTGCTTGGACTATTGGGAGCGGGGGGCAGTATTCTCACGGTTCCAATACTAGTGTATCTTGCTGATCAACCCGAAAAGCTAGCAATCGCTGGGTCATTATTCATCGTCGGCATGACTGCATTAGTCGCATGCATAGCCCACAGTCGTAAAAACCATCTGCACATACAATCTGCGCTGTTTGTTGGTATTCCAAGTATGATATCTGCATCCGGTGGGGCCTATCTCTCTCAGTTCGTAGAAGGGGAAGTGCAGATGATCACACTTTCTCTAATAATGCTCTTAGCTAGCTTAGTGATTCTTTTCCCAGTTAATCTGAACAGGGATTCGTCATATACGACATCCTATTCTAAGGCTAAATTGTCTATTGCTGGTCTATTAATAGGATTGATAACGGGTTTTGTGGGGATTGGTGGTGGATTTCTTATCATTCCAGCCTTATTGATCTTCTCAAAGTTAGCAATGAAACAAGCAATCGGTACAAGTTTATTAATCATTGCCATGCAAGGTTTTTCAGGCTTTGCTAAACACGCATTTTTACTCAAGCAAAATGCAGAGCAATTAAATTGGATGCTTATCATGTTAATCACTGTGTTTTCGATTCTTGGCACTTTAGTTGGCTTTAAAGTAAGTAAGCGGATGTCACAATATCACTTAAAAAGGTTGTTTGGTTTATTGCTGCTTCCGCTCTCTGGTTTTGTGCTGTTCAACAATATTTAAGGAATTGTTATGGAGATTATTTCGATTACTGATAACTATTCCGTATCGGGTGAATTGAATAGAAATACTATCGAAAAATTGGCGAATTTAGGCGTTGGTAGCTTAATAAATGTGCGCCCTGATGGTGAAGAGCAAGGCCAAATGTCAAGTCGAGAGTACGCCGCAATATGTCAAGATTTCGGACTGACCTACATTCATATCCCAGTGACGAGCGGTGAATACAGTGATCATATAATTGCAGAGTTTAAACTAGCGATACACGGTGATCTTGAGCAAGCGAAAGTACATTGTGTCTGCCGCACGGGCACTCGGGCCGTGCATTTATGGGCATTGATGAATCGTGCCTCGAAGACTTTTGAAGCGTTAAATTCTTTAACCACTCCTAAAGGATACGAGCTTATTGCAATCAAAGAGCAGTTTATTCATTTTTGTAAGAAAAACAGGTGATGTCAGGGTGTTAAAGTTGAAAGATATCAAGAGAGATCTATTGGATTTAAGTTGTGATCGGGCACCTGCTCCTATTGAGAAAGCCTTACCAGTTATCAAAGCATTAGCAAATAAAACTCGGCTGTTAATTATTGATTTATTACTGACAACCGAGCGAAGTGTAGATTCAATTTCGTTTCAATTGGCATTACCGCAAGCTGTTGTTTCGTAAGCGTCCGGCAATCCCACCTAGCGCTTAGTAAACTGCCATGGTAGTAGTTGCTCGATGTTCGACTCTGGCTTGCTGAGTTCATCAAGGCACGTCATCACATACTCGAACACATTGAGGTCGTTGGCCTTAGCGGTTTCGATGATGCTGTAGAGCATTGCGCTGGCGTTTGCGCCTGTGGCGGTTTGGCTAAACAGCCAGTTTTTTCTGCCTATGACGAACGGTTTAATCGCGCGCTCAGCGCGATTATTATCAATACTTAGTTGGCCGTCGAGTGTATAACGAACAAGCTTTTCCCATTGATTCAAGCTGTATTGTATCGCTTCACCTAATTTGGTTTTCGGTAACACTTGTTGAACTGATTTTTCTAGCCATGTGTAGAGCTGATTGAGTAACGGCAGGCTCTTTTCTTGTCGGGCGAGATAGCGCGTTTCCACCGTTTTATCTTTTAGCTGTGTTTCGATGCGGTAGAGTTTTTGGATGTGATTGAGTGCCCAATCTGCTTTGCCACTGCCTTTTTTCCCTGCGCCTTTCTTCGCTTCCATGAACTTGCGACGTGCGTGTGCCCAACAACCGATGAGTGTGGCTTGCGTTTGTTCGTAGCCTTGATAGCCGTCTACTTGTAGGTAGCCGCTATAGCCTTGCAGGAAGTCTACTGCGCATTGCCCAGCCCGACTATTGTGGTAATCGTACAACACGATATTGGATGTCGCTGTATCGGTGATATTACCGCTAGGTGAATCAGCGCCACTGGCGTACAACCACATATAACTGTTCGCTTTTTCAGACTCAACCACCTTCAACGTAGTTTCATCCGCCGCGATAACGGGTTGTTTTAGCAGATGTTGATGAAGCTGGTCATAAAGCGGTTTAAACAACTCAGCACAGCGGATTATCCAGTCCGCTATCGTCTTACGGCTTAATTCGATACCATGCTGTTTAAACATAGATTCTTGACGATACAGCGGTAGCCCATACTGATATTTGCTGGTGATAATTTGGGCTAACAAGCTTGGTGTGGCATAGCCTTTTGGGATAACGCTGTGAGGTACGGGCGCTTGTTTTACCTTATTGCTGATACCGTCTTTCTCACAAGTACGACATGCATATTTAGGACGAACATGCTCAATCACTTTAACCTGAGCAGGGATAAACTGAAGCTTTTCTGACGTATCTTCACCTATGCGATGTAACTCACTCGCACAACAGGCACAGACTTTCTCTTCGTCGCTGATATCGTGAACAATAACTTCGCGGGGCAGGTCTCGAGGCAATGGTTTACGTGTCGGCTTTTTACGAGTGTAGCTAATCGCTTCTTCGGCTATTTCAGTTTCAACAACCAGCTCTTCCGCTTCATTGAACAACTCACCTTGCCCAGGGTGGCCTTCGGTGCTTTTACCGAACTGCTTATGCTGGGCAATACGAAACTGTTCTTCAAGATATTGATACCGCGACATCACCTGCGACAACATCTTTTTCAATGTTGCTGGGTCGTCGGGTAGGTTTTCGATATCAATATTCATGACGTTATTATCATGCAATAAGCCACTGATTACACGACATTATTAAGACTATTTCGTGATCGTTAATCACTACTTATGATCACAGGTTATAAGCCGGATGCATTGTAATGCAACGGCTGATGACCTATGACATCGTAGCCCGATAACAGCCACTGTAGCTGCTGTTCATTCACATGCATTTGCTGTGAGTCCGCATCGACAGGCCACTTAAACCGATGCTTCTCAAGCCGCTTGTACCAGAGTGCGAAGCCCGTTTTATCCCAATAGAGTATTTTGAGCTTATCGCGCTTTTTATTGCAAAACACAAACAGTGCATCGCGAAACGGATTCAGGTTCATATCCTGCTCAACGACGACAATTAAGCCGTTAATCGATTTGCGGAAGTCGACGACATCCATGTATAGATAAATATCGGCAGGCTCAACAAACATCTTCATTCGCCAATGCCTTCATCACAATAGCAACCCAATGAGGACTCATGTTCGTTGGCACGCTCAATTGAGCGTTTCCAAGTTGCAGGAGAAGGTCGCCCCCCATTTCCTCAGTGTATGACTCAACTTTCTTGACTTCACGCTTCACCTGAACGAACTTGCTACTCGTTCGTTGAAGCCTAATGTCACGACGCCGCGTATAGTAGGTTTGAACGTTAATCTGCTGCTGGCGACAAAACTCCACCGCAGTGAGTCCACTTTGTTTTTGTTGCTCAAATAAATTGAGCCAGTCTTGTATGTCTCTTCGTTGATGTCGCTGCATGGATATTCTCCTTAGCAAAAAAGAACACCATGCCGCAGCTAACTTATGAATTGAATGTGGGGATTACCGGACGCTTACGTTGTTTCACAGCATCTAAAAATTTTAGCTCGTAGCGAATTAGTCCGTTGTCATCAACAAGGTAGGCAACGTATATATGGTGTACACCGAAAACATGCCTTACTTATTGGTTTAATTTTCGAGTTAATGTCAGAAAAAGGGAATGGTTAAAATGAACTTGATTGCAAAAAAGATAATACATCACTGTACGTCCTCACCAAGATTGGTCTATGTTTTATTGCTACTTATAACCACTGTATTCATCGCACAAATCCCGAGTATCATAATCGATACTGACCCGGAAAATATGCTTGATGAAACCCATCCTGCTCGCCTATTTCATAACGAAGTGAAGACTAAATTTGCAATGCACGATTCCATTGTGGTGGGTGTTGTAGATACTCAGAGTGACAGCGGTATATTCACCTCTCGAACATTGAAAGACATTTTTGAAATTACAAAACAAATCATGGCTTTTGATGGTGTGATTTCAGCGGATGTGATGTCGATATCAACGGTTGACAACATAACTCAAAATGACTCCGGAACGATACGATTCGAATGGCTTATGTCTAAGCCGCCAATCAGTGAATTTGAGGTTATGAAGATTAAGCAAAGTCTTTCTCGGTTACCACTGTTACAAGAGACGCTTGTGTCCAAAAATGGCAAAGCTGCCGCGATTTATATCCCTATTAAAAATAAAAATGAAAGTTTTAGAATTGCTGAGAAAATCCGCTTAGCGACTAGTTCTCTGAGTGGCAATGCTAAATGGTACGTGACAGGATTACCAGTAGCTGAAGATCAGTTTGGTGTGGAAATGTTTAATCAAATGATAGTTGCTGCACCTTTAGCGGGTCTCACAATATTTATATTGTTGTTAGTGTTTTTTCGTAATCTTCCTCTGATCATTGCACCGATGATAGTTGCAATGGCGACAGTCTTGATAACTATGGGGGCTTTGATTGGAGCCGGATTTACTGTGCATATCATGTCTTCAATGATTGCAATTTTTTTAATGCCAATTGCAGTCGTAGACTCTGTGCACATATTATCCGAGTTTAGCGGTCGTTACAAACCCGGCAATGATTTGAAAGAAACCGTTGAGGGGGTTGTCGGGCATTTATTTACACCAATGTTATACACCTCAATCACTTCGTCCATAGGTTTTTATTCCTTGATGTTAACCCCAATTCCACCGGTTCAAATATTTGGTGCTTTTGTAGGGACGGGGATCTTACTCGCATTTTTAATCACCATCACGTTCATTCCGGCATTTCTAACAAGATTGTCAGATAAATCTTTGAGATCGTTGCAAACCACCATGCACTCGAAGGAAAGCAGCAATAAACTGCTCCGCTTTGTGAAATCTACTGGAAGATTCGCGATAAAGAACCGAGTGTCGCTTCTCTTTGTTTTTGTCGCAGTTTTTGTCGTTTCTGTTTGGGGGGTAAGTAAAATTCAAATAAATGACAACCCTGTTCGTTGGTTTAAAACTGATCACGAAATTAGAGTAGCGGACAAAGTACTGAATGAGAATTTTGCAGGCACATATGATGCCTATATGGTTTTGACGTCTACTCAACCACTATTATCTGTTGTGGAAATATTAAATAAAGAACTTCCACACACTTTATTTGAGTGGGTGAAAGAGCAGTCCGATGCGATCATAGAAGCGAGTCTTCATACTCAATATCAAAACATGATCATCATTATTGAGGATAAACTTTTCACTGATCTATCAGGTGAAGAAGTCAATTATTTAGAGAATACGTTGCAGCAACTGGAAACGACGTTAAGTAGATCTAAAGCATTTCAGTCACCAGAACTGCTTCGTTATATTGCTGACTTGCAAATCCATCTAAATGGATCTGGTTTAGTTGGTAAATCTAATTCACTGGCAGATGTCACCAAACTGGTTGCGCGTGAGCTTCGGTCAGGTGAGAGTAAAGATTATCAAATTCCGAATTCTCCTCAAGCAGTTGCCCAAACATTTTTACAATATCAATCCTCACACAGACCAGATGATCTGTGGCACTTTGTGACTCCTGATTTTCAACAAACACTTGTATGGTTGCAATTGAGATCTGGAGATAACCAAGATATGAGTCGAGTGGTTAATCTTGTAGATGAGTATATAGAAAAAAATCCGCTTCCGAAATTTATAAAGTTGGATTGGGCAGGTAAAGCTTATCTTAATGTTGTATGGCAAGAAAATATGGTTGCTGGAATGCTTGACAGCCTTATTAGTGCTTTCGTAATTGTGTTTATTATTATGGTGGCTTTATTTCGTTCCCTGATATTTGGCTTGTTGGCAATGCTTCCACTCACCATTACCATCACTTTTATTTATGGACTTATTGGAATTATCGGCAAGGATTACGATATGCCAATTGCCGTTTTATCAGCATTGACACTAGGACTATCGGTAGATTTTGCGATTCATTTTCTAGAGCGTGCAAGAGAAACGTTTAAATCTACGCAAAGCGTTAAAAAAACTTTTGATTTAATGTTCGAGGAGCCCGCAATCGCGATATCTCGCAACGCAATTGTAATCGCCCTTGGATTTACACCTTTGTTATTTGCGCCACTCGTACCGTATATCACTGTTGGTGTTTTTCTTGCAAGCATCATGGCAATTTCGGCATTGGTGACGTTGCTTATATTGCCATCGGTCATGATTTTAGGTGCTCGTTGGGTTTTTGGTCAGTCATTTAGAGGAGAATAGAAGAATGAAGGTATACAAAATAGCAATAGCAACAACGTTGTTAGCTTTAGTATTGAATAGCGTTGTTTATAATGCTGATGCGGCTATCACGCAGTCCGTTAATGTAGATGAAATAGTGCGAGAAGCAGAGAAGGCTGCCTACTATTCCGGAGAAGACGGCATTGCCGATGCGCGGATGCTGATAATAGACGCACAAGGTCGTAAGCAAATGAGGCAATTTACTATTTTACGTCGTGACATCACTGATAACGGTGATCAGCAAATGATGGTGTTTTTCTCTAGGCCATCTGATGTTAGGGACACGGTATTTCGTGTTGAAAAGCATGCAGATTTAAAAAAGGATGATGATCGTTGGTTATATATGCCAGCGTTGGATCTGGTTAAGCGTATATCGGCTGGGGACAAACGAACTTCATTTGTGGGCTCTCATTTTTTCTATGAAGATGTATCTGGCCGCACAGTCTCTGAGGATAACTTTGAATTAATCGAAGAAAACAAAAAGTACTATGTATTAAAAGGAGTGCCTCTTGACAAATCAACTGTAGAGTTTGATTACTATTCTGTTACGATTGATAAGAAAAGCTTTTTACCCATTCTCATTAACTTTTATAAGGAAAGTGATGACAACTATCGACGAGTAGAGGCTGTTGAAATTCAGGATGTACAAGGATTTCCTACCGTAGTGCGTTCCAAAGTTTCAGACCTCAAGACCGGTGGGTATACGTTGATGGAGTTTAGGAACATAAAATACAACGTTGGCCTTGATGACGACGTATTCAGCGAGCGCAGTTTACGCAATCCCCCTAGACGTTGGCTAGACTAACGCTATGATAATGAGCCGGTTTAACAAAGAGGACATGCAAAGGCGCTTGCTTCAGCGAGTTCTGAGTATAATCATATTCATTGTTTGTGTTCATGGCGAGGTATATTCCAAACCTTTTCCTGAACCATATGAAGATGATTGGGGAATGATTGATTGGGAAGAGGAAAGTGAAGACATTTATCAGCTGAGCGGATTTCTAGAAATGGCTTCAGGCGTCCGCTTGTCGAATGATCCTATTATTGGAACAGACAAAACCCTCAGTGATCTACGTCTACAAGTGCAGTTTGATTATGACCTTCAGGCCTCCCAGTTTTCTTTTGTATCAGACGCATATTTTGATGGTGTCTTGGAACAGACAAGAATAAACATCAGAGAAGCTACATGGGAGGCTCGCCTTGGTTTTTTGGGTGCATGGGGAAACAGATTTGATGCGAAGGTTGGTCAACAAGTTTTGACGTGGGGAACTGGAGATAATGTTTTTTTAAACGATCTTTTTCCGAAAGACTTTCAATCATTTTTTGCGGGACGAGAGGTTGAATATTTAAAGTCTCCATCATTGTCTGCAAAGGTATCGGCGTATTTTGATGTGTTTAATCTAGATGTAGTTTTGACACCTGAATTTGAACCTGACGTATACATCAATGGCGACTATTTTTCATTTTTTCTCCCCACTGCAGCCACTCAGGTAGCATTAGGTTTTGATGTCACTCCTCCCCTGAGACCCCAATCGCCTGAGTATGCGTTGAGGCTATATAAATCGGTAGGCACATCAGAGTACGCGGGGTATTTTTACAGTGGATTTCATAAAAGCCCTAATAGTCTTACACAAGACTATAGACCTACATTTTCATCATTGAACGTCTACGGAGCAAGCTTTCGCACTACGTTGGGAAATGGTATATTTAATGCCGAATTTGCTTATTACGATTCGGTTGATGATAAAAATGGCGATAACCCGTTAGTACCTAATGGGCAAGCTCGATGGTTACTCGGATATGAACAGGAAATTGTTGGAAACCTCGAAGGAAGCCTCCAACTATACACCGAAAGCATCCTCGATCATCAAGCGTTGATTCAAAATTCACTGACGCCTAAATTTGAGCCTAAACAACATCGAGTATGGTTTACGCAAAGATTGCGTTATAAAGGTATGCAGCAAGCATTGGTATTAAATGCCTTTAACTTTTATTCAACCACAGATAAGGATGGTTATTTAAAAGTTAGTGCAGAATATAGCCCTGTTGATTTATGGCGATTATCAGGTGGTTTAAACATTTTTTATGGTAAACAACCTTTTACTTTTTGGGGACAGTTCGAGGATGCCTCAAATTTTTTTGTTCGTTTTCGGTATTTTTATTAAGGAGTTGTCATGTCTTCAGAGAGAGCACTCACTGCATTTGCAGGTTTTATGGTTTTGTTGTCTGTTATTCTAACTATTTGGCTACACCCATATTTCGTATGGTTCACTGTTTTTGTCGGCGTAAATTTGTTCCAACAAAGCTTTACGGGCTTTTGTCCAGCAACCATTATACTCAAAAAATTATTCGGTCTTAAAAGTGAGAGGGAGATTGCGCTTGAAGCTGTATCTACACATCGAGAGTAATGCAAAAAAGTCACTATTCAATAGATATAAGACAAGATAAAGAACGGGGTTTTATATGCTAAGTGAATCCATACAAACATAATAAGGTAAATGCATTATTGGAAATTAAACATGCACAGTCATAATCATTCACATAGCCATACGCACTCAGATGGCAATTCAGACGATGCATCAAAGCGCATTGGCTGGGCGTTCCTTCTAAATGTGGTGTTCACCATCATCGAATTTATTGGTGGTTGGCTAACCAACAGCACCGCTATCATGGCTGACGCGGTGCATGATTTGGGCGACAGTTTGTCGATTGGTACTTCTTGGGGCTTAAATAAACTTAGCGATAAAGATGCCAATCGCACTTTTTCCTATGGCTATAAGCGGTTTTCACTATTGGGGGCGTTAATCAACGGAGTTGTATTGACCATAGGCTCTATTTGGATCTTGTTTGAAGCAATCCCTCGTTTAGCAGAGCCTGAAATGCCCCAAGTAGAGGGAATGTTAGCCTTATCTATTTTTGGTATGGCAGTAAACGGTTTTGCCGCTTATAAACTAAGCGAAGGAACGTCATTAAACGAACGAGTGCTTAATTGGCACTTGTTAGAAGATGTTCTCGGTTGGGTGGCAGTATTTATCGTATCCATCGTCTTAATGTTCAAGCCTTGGGCGATTTTAGATCCCATCTTATCCATTGGCTTCACTTTGTTCATCCTCTTCAATGTGTTTCGTAACCTAAAAGAAACCCTGATGCTATTTTTACAGGCAACGCCAGATGAAGAGCAAATGTCAACAATCCGAAACGACTTGCTTGCAAACGATAAGGTAAGCGACCTCCATCATTTTCATATTTGGTCGTTAGACGGAGAGCGCAATGTTATGACTGTCCACCTTGTCTTAAAAGGAGAAGTTAGTGTTGAACACATTCAGTCATTAAAAGAGAGCATACAAAGCTCATTAGCCAAGTATCATTTTGAACATACTACAGTTGAGCTAGAATTTGCCGATGAACAATGTCGTGACGAAATGAAATAGGTTTGGTATGCTACTTGTTATGAAAAATTTAAAACGTATATGTTACATCATGATCTCGCTGATACTCTTTCAGTCGTTTTCTGCTGTGGCCAATTCGTTAGATTTTGATGCAATAGACACTCAACATTTGCAACATGAACACAATCATGCTGAGCATGATAAGAGTTTGTCATCAACAAGTACGCAAGATGCAAGTACCGACCAAGTACAGGGGCAGCATAATCCAGCCGACTGTCATCACTGTGGTCATTGCCATGGTACACATGTTCAGTGGGTCGGTCATGACAGTATCAATAAACACCATCACGTGGTGTCAAACCACAACTTTAACTATCTAGATGCTCTTATAGACGCACCTATCAACCGCTTACTGCGCCCACCTAAGCAAAAATCCTAAATTCTGTTTAAAGCTAGTCGCGATAACCTTAAACGCGACGTCCGTTATTATTTAATTTTAGGATTATTATGAATCTTACTCATTTTATTGGGCGTGACCTGCATGTCAGGTCGCCACTGCTATCTGCGCCTTTTAAGCGTATTCAAACAACAAAAGCCACATCATTGAGACGGCTTAGCTTACTTACATTTAATGGCACCAAACTGCTGTGCACTTGCTTATTGTTTGTACCGATTTTTGCTCATGCGCAAAATCAGAACTGGGAAAGTTGGTTCTCTTCACAGATAAACAAACATCCCGATATTGTCGCGGCCAAAGAACAATTGTTAAGCACAGGTGCGCTCGCTGATGCTTCTGAACGAGCCCTTTATAACCCTGAATTGTCAACTGACTATACGCGTAATGGCGATAACAATGACTACAGCGTGGGTGTTGAACAGACAATCGACCTTTGGGACAGGCAAGGCGCAAGGCGACAAAAAGCCGGTTTTATGCGCACTGCTGCACAAGCTCAATACCAAGAAGTCGTTTTAAACAAATCAGCCGATGCTATCGACGCATTAATTAATTGGCATGCAGCAAAACGCGCAGCGTCTATTGCCAAATCACAACAACAGCAACTTAATTCGTTACTTGAATTAGTCGAAATACGCCAAGAAGCCGGTGATCTAGGCAGTATCGATGCAGAGCTTACCTTTTTGTCGTTGTCGAAACAATTTGCTCAGGTGGCGGGATCAGAGGCTCAACTTCAAATGGCCGAAGCAATAGTGCGTGAGTTACTTCCTGATTGGGAGCCAGAGCGAGGGCGGATACCGGACGAGTTTTGGCCTTCTAAAGTTGCATATCCGTCTGATGAAGAATTACTAAAGCACCCCAAAATAGCTAAAGCTTATGCGCAATGGCTCACGCAAAAAGAAGAAGCAGAAGTCACTAGACGTAATGCAAAAGCAAATCCTACTTTTGGTATTAATGCGGGGCGGGAAGAGCGAGAAAACGTCGTTGGACTGACCTTTTCTATACCGTTAAACATTCGTAATAATTACAGTGCAGAAACTCGTTCCGCTGAACGAATGGCGTTAGAAACCGAAGCACGTTTTAGAGCGCAGTATCAGAAACTACGTTTCGATTTACAAGGTGCGTTTGGCGCATGGCAAAGCTACAACCAGCAGTTTTCACAATGGCAATCGCTCGTAAAGAGTCGCATCGAGAGTAGTGCTAATTTGTTAGAAAAGCAGTGGCGAAGTGGCGATTTATCAACAACTAATTACCTGCTAGCACTGAATCAACGCGCAGAAAGCTTACTGTCTGGCATAGAGCTGGAAAAGCAAACGCGCATAGCATTGAAAAATCTCATGCTGCAATCAGGTCGCCTTATCGACTTGCCCCCAGTTCAACACGATTTCTCTATTGATCATCAGGATTAACAAAATGAATAAAACAGTATTAGCAGTTTTCATCGCCTCATATGTCGGCGCTGCACCAAGTTTCGCACAAGAGTCTGATCAAAAGCATGCTCACAATGAAACGGTAACAAGAATTGATAAAAGCATACAAGATAAGCATGACGAACATACTGATGATGGTCATGAAGAACATGAACTACAAGATGGTCAAAAGCATGATGAGCACGGAGGCGAGGGGGCCGATGAACATGATGATCACGAAAGCGAACATGCTCATGATAAAGGTGAAAGCGAGAATAAAGACGATGAAGAGCATGATGAATCTGCTTCTGCATCGCTAGACTCCAATCAAATGGCATTAGCCAACATTAAAGTAAGCACACTAAGCCCCAAAATTGTCAATTATACTTTGTATGCACCGGGTGAAATATTATCAAACGGCTATAGCAGCTATAGAGTATCACCCAGAGTGGCATCCGTTGTCACGCGTCGTCATGTGGCATTGGGAGACAGGGTAAATAAAGGCCAAGTGCTTGTCACGCTTTTTAGCGAAACCGTTGCGCAAGCACAAGCCAATTACCGAACAA
Organism: Alteromonas sp. MB-3u-76; assembly: GCF_002831605.1. Classification (NCBI taxonomy): domain Bacteria; kingdom Pseudomonadati; phylum Pseudomonadota; class Gammaproteobacteria; order Alteromonadales; family Alteromonadaceae; genus Alteromonas; species Alteromonas sp. MB-3u-76. Next base: position 2,013,583 of record NZ_CP025115.1, read on the forward strand.
CATATCCAGAATGGGAAAGAGTAAAAGGACTTGGTCGAAAAACTGTTGGAGAGCAGCGCTACATTGATGCAAAAGCTAATTTTGAAGCGGCTAGTGCAGTATTAATCTCATATGGTTTATCCGATGCAGATTTGAAAACGCTCACCTCACAGCAATCAATAGCATTAGGAGAATATAGCTTACGTGCTGAAATTGATGGCGCGGTACTCAGTGACTCGTTTGAACAAGGTCAGCGTATTGATGCGGGAGAGCCGTTGATCTCGTTGGCAGATGAAAGTGAACTTTGGGTAGAAGCGCATCTACCATCGAATATTAACCTGCGGTTAGGTGCAGGTTCTCCGGCACAAATCAAAGTGGGAGACTTCACAGTTGATGCAACGGTTACACAAGAGGCACATACCATTGACCCAATTACTCGAACGAGAACGGTTCGGCTATTAGTGAGCAACCCTGAACATCGTTTGCATCCTGGTCAATTTGCCGAGGTGTATTTCCGTTTTCTGACAAAAATGCCGGTAATGGCTGTTTCAGAAAGTGCGCTAATGCGAGGGCCCGATGGAGACTGGATGGTATTTGTAGAAGATCATCCCGGCGAGTTTTTACCCGTCGAAGTTGAACTTGGAAGAGCGCTTGGTGGCTTGCGGGAAATAACCGGTGTAGAGCCGGGTTCTCGCGTAGTAAGCGAAGGTGCTTTTTTTGTCGCTTCACAAATCGCTAAAGGCGGTTTTGACCCACACAACCACTAATTAGGAGGAGTCTTTATGTTTAATAAATTAATTGATTGGGCTGTTACTAATCGTTTGTTAGTGGTGATTGCTCTGACAACGTTAATAGTCAGCGCGGTTTTTGTTATTCCAAAACTGAATTTGGATGCATTTCCAGATGTCACCAACGTGCAAGTATCTGTCAATACAGAAGCACCGGGGTTAGCTGCCGAAGAAGTAGAGCAGTTAATTACTTATCCAATAGAAGCGGTGATGTATGCCTTACCGGATGTGATGGAAGTGCGCTCTATTTCCAAAACAGGTCTTTCAGGTGTGACCGTTGTGTTTAGCGAGGACACAGATATCTATTTTGCACGTCAATTGGTATTCGAGCGTCTGCAAGCGGCTAAAGAGTTAATTCCCGAGGGCGTCGGTACGCCAGAAATGGGACCCAACACATCAGGATTGGGGCAAGTGTATCAGTATCTATTGTTGGCTGAGCCCGATTCAGGCCTAGACGCTATGGCGTTGCGTAGTTTAAATGATTGGGTGGTGAAATTGCTGCTGCTTCCTGCCGATGGCGTAACGGATGTGCTCTCTTTTGGTGGGGAAGTACGCCAATACCAAGTTAACCTCAATCCATCTCAATTACTTGGATATGGCTTGACTCAAGATATAGTGATGGAAGCACTTGAGCGGAATAATACCAATGTGGGGGGGTGGTATATGAACCGAGGGCAGGAGCAACTTGTGATAAGAGGCACTGGCTGGTTAGATCATGGCGAGGAAGGGTTAGAGCAATTACGTCAGGTACCTTTAAAAACCGTAGACGGAACAACGATTACTGTATCCGATGTGGCGAACGTTGAGTTAGGTAGCGAAATTCGTCAGGGTGCTGCCACCATGACCAGAAAAGACGCCGACGGTAACATTCAAAACTTAGGTGAAGTCGTCTCAGGCATTGTACTTAAGCGCATGGGAGCTAACACGAAAGCCACAATTGATGGCGTCAATGCTCGTATTCAGCGAATTAACCAAGCATTGCCTGATGGCGTGAGTTTTGAAGTATTCTACGATCAAGCTGACTTAATTACTCAAGCCGTGGATACGGTTGTAAATGCGCTAATGTTAGCGTTCGTATTTATTATTGTTATTCTAGCTTTATTTTTGATGAATCTACGAGCCACGTTTTTAGTCCTGATTTCGATCCCTATTTCTATTGGTATTGCCTTAATGGTCATGTCGTGGTTTGGACTTTCTGCCAACCTTATGTCGCTTGGGGGCATTGCAGTGGCAATCGGCATGCTAGTAGATGGCTCAGTGGTAATGGTTGAAAACATGTTTAAACACTTGACTCACACTGATGCTGAGCATGATCACAAGAGACAATTGGGTGAACATGTTGAAGATGATGATCCATTAGACTCGTCCCATGATACGCACGGTATCGCTTTGCGATTACAAGAAGCGGGCAAGGAGGTAGCCCGGCCTATCTTCTTCGCAACAGCCATAATCCTTGTGGTATTCATGCCTTTGTTTAGCTTTGAAGGCGTTGAAGCAAAATTATTTCAACCAATGGCTATTAGTATTATGTTGGCCATGCTTTCGGCGGTATTAGTTGCACTGATTATTGTACCGGCATTGGCGACGTATCTATTTAAAAAAGGCGTGAAACCACGAGAAAGCGTTGTGTTGAAACCTTTAGACGCGGGGTATCGCAAAGGGCTATCGTGGGCAATTTTGCATAAAAAAGTAGTGATTGGAATTGCTGCAATTATGGTAGTCGCTGCTGGTGTAGTGCTTCCTCGGCTTGGCACAGAGTTTGTACCAGAACTGGAAGAGGGCACCATTAACTTGCGTGTTACTTTAGCGCCTTCATCTAGTTTAGATACTGCCCTAGAGGTCTCCCCTAAGCTTGAGAATATATTAATGGGGTTTCCAGAAGTCACCTATACATTGTCGCGTATCGGTCGCGCCGAAATAGGAGGCGATCCTGAGCCTGTAAACAATATCGAAATTTATATCGGGTTAAAGCCAGTGCCTGAATGGACAAGTGCAAGTAACCGCTATGAACTGCAAGCGTTAATGGAAGAAAAAATGGAGCAACATCCGGGTTTGCTCTTCAATTTTTCTCAACCTATCGCGACAAGAGTGGACGAGTTGTTATCGGGTGTAAGAGCTCAACTTGCCATTAAATTATTTGGACCTGATCTTGACATCTTGGCTGAAAAAGGCCAAGCCATTGAAGCTTTAGTAAAAGAAGTTGAAGGTGCAAGAGATGTTGCTATGGAGCAAATTGCCGGTGAATCTCAACTGATTGTGACACCGAATCGCCGCGCTCTGTCGCGCTATGGGTTGGCCGTGGGTGATGTAATGGAGCTCGTAAGCGAAGGTTTAGGTGGAGCCAGCGCTGGCCAAATCATCAATGGTAATGAGCGCTATGATATTTATGTCAGGCTTGCTGAACAATTTCGAAATAACAGTCAAACGATAGCCGACTTGCGCTTACAAACTCCGTCAGGTGCATGGGTTCGTTTAGGAGATGTTGCAGAAGTGACGATTGCTTCTGGTCCACCGCAAGTCAGACGTGATGACGTACAGAGGCGAGTTGTTATCCAGGCAAATGTTCAAGGTCGAGACATGGGTAGCGTGGTGGCAGATATTCGTCAATCTATTGATGAGCAGCTAGCACTGCCTACTGGCTATTCAGTGGATATTGGCGGGCAATTTGAGAATCAGCAACGAGCGCAGAAGCGACTATCATTGGTTGTGCCACTTTCTTTGGGGTTAATAGCTTTATTATTGTACTTTGCTTTTGCTTCATTTGGTCAGGCAATGTTGATACTTGTAAATGTACCATTGGCTGTTATCGGGGGGGTATTTTCACTTTGGTTATCAGGTCAATATCTTTCTGTGCCGAGCTCCGTAGGTTTTATTACCCTATTCGGCGTAGCGGTGTTAAACGGAGTCGTGATGGTAGAAAGCATCAATCAGCGTGTTGCAGACGGGTTATCGGTATCTGACGCCGTATTTGATGGTGCTACATCAAGACTGCGCCCTGTATTGATGACAGCGATTACATCTGCGCTAGGCCTTATTCCAATGTTACTGTCTAATGGCGTTGGTGCTGAAATCCAAAAGCCTTTAGCGAGTGTAATCGTTGGTGGCTTGGTAACCGCTACATTTTTAACTCTATTTGTATTACCTGTGCTATTCGCCTGGTTTTCAAAAGGGAAGTTAAAAGATATGGCAAGAGCATAATCTTAATTTGAGCTGGCCTGTTGCATGCGATAAGCATCGATAGGCTAGCATCAAACCTTATAGGAGTAGATATGAAAAACTATCAAAGGCTACCAAAAAATATTACATCTCTTTTTTACATTGTCTATATCCGCTGGAGTAGGTTTCACAGCGCTATCTGCTATTGCGGCGTTATACGGGCTGGTGATGATTTCGTTTATTAAACAGCAGTTGGAGGAAACAGATGATTAGATCGAATCGATTGTAGAAGGTGCAATCACTAGATTTCGCCCTGTGTTGATGACAGCGCTCGTTGCGAACTTGGGTTTTATTCACATGGAGTTAAATGTGGGTACGGGTACTGAAGTTCAAACGCCTCTGGCGACAGTGGCCATCGGTAGATCAACCTTACTAACCCCTTTTGTGATGCCAGTGCTGTATCGAATGAATGGCTCATGCTAAAAAAATGAAATAGTCAGGAAACCTCGGGGCGTCAAGACGCGAGGCTCTTTTGCAATCAATGACTTAATCTCTTCAAAGGACAGTAAATTATGAAAAAATCATATACATTGAAAAGATGGGCACTCCTAATAGTCCTGACGATGTCTGTCGTGGCTTGCAGCAGCTCACTTAGAGAAACAGAAATAGTAAACTTACCTAATGACCCAGTTACTATTCTTAGTGTGAATGTTAACCAAAGTGGAGATAGCTGGAACGTATGGGGTGAGCTACAGTCAATCACCCACAGTACAATGCGAAATGTTCGCATACGGATATCAGTCATTTCAGATGATGGAAAGGTAATTCAGCAAAAGTATGCAGAATACAGAAGGAGAATAAGCACCGATAGACATCGTAGAATAAGACCAACGAACAAAGCTATTTTCAACGTTACATTTGAATCAATACCCGAAAATGCGAGGGTGATTGCTGAACATGTGACCAGCCAATAATAGTTACAGTACTAATCTGTCTGAGCAGTTACAAGCAGTGTAGTACATTCGCTGCAATAACATTGATAGGTTTATGTATTTTTACTGTTTGTATTGTTTCTAAACAAAAAGGTAAATTAAGCTTGATTTATACAAACAAGCGCCAATGTATACTGAGGGTCGGCAACGATTCTGACGAAATCCTCCAAAAAGTGGCTCAACCATCTGTTTTACTGTACTAAAATACCTATTCCAGTTTGTGCAGACGATACGTTACCTGCCGTAATCCCACACCCAGTAACCAAAAGCTGCGGCACATAAAAGCCATATGACAATAACGACTGCGGCCGCAACTTGACTAGTTGGTTTGGATGCTGCTTTGGCTGCTTTCGAGCGACTCACCTCTATCACACTTGATGGCGTCAGTTTGATGACAAGGATGATGCCCAACGGCAGCAGGATGATATCGTCAAGATATCCCAGGATCGGTATGAAATCCGGAATGAGATCGATTGGGCTTAAGGCGTATGCTGCAATTGCGAGCGCAAGCAGGCGAACGAGGATCGGGGTATTCGGGTCTCGCGCCACAAAATAGACAGTCAGTGCATCATGTTTGATGCGTTTTGCCGCAGCCCGCAGTCGGCCGGTGAGCACCGTAGACATTTATCTTCTCCTTGCGCGATTGGCATTGCCCACAAAACTAAAGGATGGTCGGGCCGACGCCGACATAGCGGGCTATTTAGCCCCGTGTGTTTGCAGTTGTTTCAACTGCCCCTGGAGGACAGCTTGCTCTTGAAGCAGGTGGCGATTTTCATCGTCGAGGAGCTGATTTCGATCGTCAACCGCCGCCATCCGCTCTCCGAGGTCGGAGATCCGCTGCTGGCAGGCCGCGAGATGTTTTTCAGAATCCGTTAGGGCCGCACCAAGCTTCTCCCGGTGTTCGGCGTCGCTATCTCGCTCCAGCTGGAGGCGGTCGACTGTCGCTTCCAGCGTTTCTGTTCGCGTTGCCCATTGTGTTATGACGGCCTGGCTCGCGTGCAACTTTTCTTTCAAGTTTTCAGCGTGATCCTGACTGGCCTCATAGGACCCGCGGGGGCATTTGAACGAGAACCTACGGTTTTGAACCCAGTGACCACGTCGAAACCGTAGGTTTCCGGCGAATCATCCCTTCTCCTCATCTTCAATAAAGTATGTACCGTTGGGTAACACATGCTTATAGGGCAACAACGAGATATGAGATAAGGTCTCGTCGTCGATTTCCTCCCCTTGCTGCCGAAGCTGCTCCACAATGTCGCTTATCTTGATGGTGTTCCAGTACAGAATGGCATTGGACACAAAGCTGAGACTACTGGCCTTGTTCATGATTTCTTCATAGTCGCCTGTGGTGAATTCACCCTGATCCGCAAAGAATATCCAGCGCGGCAGTTTATGTCGGTATTCCCCTTTATTCAGTTGCCGTTGGACGGTTTGACGGAGTTCTTTGTCAGTCAGGTACCGCAGAATGTATTCGGTCTTGATAATCCGCCCCAAGTTCGTAAAGGCTTTGGTGAGGCGATCCGAAGGTGAACTATTGGTTAATCGTTGGACGATGACGTGTGCTGGCGCAGTTTTCTGCTTCAGTGAAATCGCCACTCGCATCATATATTCCCACTGTTCCTCAATGATGGCCAGATCGGCTGTTTTGGTGAGTAAATGGTTGAGGTCGCCGTAATCGACGGTTTTGTCAATACGGTAAAGCTGCTGATCTTTGAGATCCCGAATGCGTGGCATAAAGTAGAATCCGAGCAAATGACAGAGTGCGAAGACGATTTCGGTATAGCCATGTGTATCGGTGGTGTGCTCCCGGATTTTCAGAATCGTGTTGTTCTCCAGCAGGCCGTCCAAAACATACAGCGCTTCACGCGGGCTACAGGAAATAATCTTGGTGCTGAACACTGAATATTGATCGGAAACGTGGGTGTAGATCCCGATGGCTTTTTCATAATAACCGTAGTAGCGGGGATAGTAAGAAGCCAACAGGCTGTCGGCGCGGATTTTAAAGCGTTGCGCATCCGATGAGGACAATGTACCGGTTCCGTGCACCGCACTCAACGGCAGCTCATGGTGTTGATACACAATTTCAGCACTGGCGTTGATCAGGGTTTCCTCTCGAATATAGTATTGCAGGATATGCCGGAGCATATCGACGGTCACACCTTTAACGCTATTGCTCATGGATACGACACCCAGGTTGGTGGCCTGCGAAATAATGGCGGCCATCAGGCTTTTGTAAAAGGCTTTGGGGCGCGATTGATGGTGCTGGATAGGGACAAAATGACGGCTGTAATGTGTCATTTGATCTACTTCCATCAGAAGCTGTTCGATACGTATGCTGGGCATATGTGCATCGATCACTTTTTGCAGTTGGTTGACTTTATCCGGGACCTCGAGCTTGTCATCACGTTTGAGTTTCAATCGGCCGTTTTGAATTTCCGCGAAGTTGTCCAGGCCGAACAGCTTTTTCGCTTCAGAGACTGATTCGTGGAACTGCGTTGAAATGGCGGCTCGAACTTCGTGCGGTGGAGGCTGTTGAAGTTCGGTATAGACAGCCTGTCTGGTTTCATCCCAACTGGGTTCATTTAAGGTGAGATCCCAGAACGAAACATGCTGCTTACTCTGCGGCAAGTACAAATCGCCGGAACGCAAGGCGTCTTTCATAGCGAGAGCCAATCCCATTTCCCAAACGTTGCGATTGATGTTATCGGCTTGATCTTTAAGGCTGCGGCGTAGTTCGCGGGGAATGAATGCTGTCGGTGTGTTCTCGGGTAGCTTTTTCAGGTCGCCATCATCCAATTTCCGGACGAACTCAATAGCTTTTATCAGCGGCCCGGAACCTTTAGCCACTTCAAATGGTAACCGGATAAAGTCGGCAAAATATTTTCGCAAACTGGGATAACGGGCCAGCAACAAATCGCAGTAGCCGCGTTCCTCCAGGCGTTTAAAAATGTGCAGGTCGTCAATGGATGCCAGCAGATGTTTCTCGTCAATGCGTTGCCACAAGTCCTTCTTGTACAATGGCTGTTCATCCGGCCATTCCAGCAAAACATGCGTGGTTTCAAGCACAGCATCGATGGCTTTCTTTTGGCGCTTGCGAAACTCCTTGTGTTTTTTGTCGTGGCTGTTTTTGGTTTGCCGGCATAGCTCTGTCATGTACTGATCATGCATTTTGACCAGATGATCCAACAGGATCTTGCGGGATTCCAACAGGAAGCAAACCATCAATGCATAGCGCTTATGGTCCTTGAAGCGCTTCATGTCCTTAGCGCTGTAACGCTTGGTCAGTCGGTACAGGTAGTTAAGAAAAGCGGTATCAATGACCTTTTCTTCGAACTCATTAATGCCGGTGGACACCAGATTGTCATAGCGTTCCAAATAGCGTTTCAGTGATGATATTTTCGCACCCGGCGGGTACTCTTTGAGTTGGTTGAAGTAGGTTCGTTGATTGCCGTCGGTGGCTTGCAACAAATCGTCAATGGCATCGCGTAATTCCGGCGACATCTGATCAAACACTTGCTCAAAAAGCTGAGCGTGTACCTGGTTACATATGCGGATGATCTGTCTTTCGATCGTCGTGGGGCCAGGTAAAACAATACGTTTCAACAGAAGGTGGCGTTCTGCCCGGTGAAAAAGTTCATCCGGAAGCAGTCCCTGTTGGGCATGTTCTTCAATCCAGCGGTCCAGATCTGCTTCCACTTTGTCGTCAAACCGATGAAAGCCCAGGTACTTGAGGATATTGTTCCGGTGTTCCAACACCGTGGCTTCTCTTTCGGGCACTTCCACCGTTAGCGTAGGAGGAAGATCGAGTTGACTACTCAGATAGCTGATCACTCGTGGCGAAAGATCATGAAGCTGGTTTAGAAACCGGCCATAGAGGCGCATGGCACACAGTTGGATGGCAAATCCCAGGCGATATTGCTTGCGATACTTGTTGACGACCTCGCAATCACGACGGCTTAGCGTCCAATCGCGAACCATTTCCTCATCGGAGAATCGTTGCGGCAATATTAACGGTTGGTACCGCTGCTGATTGGTTAAGAACTGCTCTTTGGCTGTCATAGGACCTCACTTGGCTCCGGTCACGCCAACTACGCTATAGCGCTGTTTTTATTGATGGATGCGGTATTTAAAGGTGCATCACCGCCTTTAAAGGCAATCGCTCTTGCCCAAGGGTTATTCGGTTTAAAAATGTGTAGAGATTATAACATATATGTGCTAAGATCTACGCATGTCCTGGATACTGCTGATACTTTCACTCCCCACTGAAAACGCCACCGTGCGCATGCGGGCATGGCGCGCCATCAAAGCCCTGGGGGCCGTTTCGCTGCGTGATGGCGTCTATCTACTGCCAGCCATCTCTGATCATGCCGAAAAGCTAGAGGCAATTGCCCAGGATGTCCGTGATAATGGCGGGACCGCCCATGTACTGCACGCTAATGATCCTGAAACCGAAGCGTTCCCCGCGCTATTCGATCGCTCGGAAGACTATGAGTCGCTGGACTCGGCGATGGCGGACCTGCGGGCAAAGCTCTTGCCGGAAACCGCCATGGAGGTAATGAAGGAAACACGCAAACTGCGCAAAAGCTTCACGCGACTGTCAGCCATCGATTTTTTCCCCGGTGCCGCGCGGGATCGAATCGATACGGCTCTGAAACAGCTGGAAAGCGATGCCAACCGGGTCTTGTCTCCCGATGAGCCGCAGCCCGAACCTCGCACAATCCGCCGTCTTGATCGAGCCGATTATCAAGGCAGGCTCTGGGCGACGCGGCGTCGGCCGTGGGTGGACCGTTTGGCCAGTGCCTGGCTGATTGGCCGCTTCATCGATCCATCCGCACGCTTTTTATGGCTGGCCTCGCCGGACGACTGCCCGGATGAGGCGCTGGGGTTCGATTTCGATGGGGCGACCTTTACTCACGTGGAAGAAAAAGTCACTTTCGAAACGCTGCTGGCGAGCTTCGACCTGGATTCACCCGCGCTACTCCGGCTTGGAAAACTCGTGCACTACCTCGATGTGGGGGGACATCAGCCGCCGGAGGCCGCCGGGGTCGAGTGTGTATTGATAGGGCTGCGCGAAACCCATAGCGATGATGATCAATTATTACAAGCTGCCAATCAGGTTTTCGACAGCCTGTTGGTCACTTACGTTAAGGAACAATAACCATGCACGAACCGTCAACTTCATCTGCACCGCCAAGCAGCGGGTCCAATCAAATCACCAGGGATGCGACCGCTGGTAACCTCAATGCTTTCGGCCATTACATCACCTTCGGGGAGGCCGTGCGTGTCTGGTTGCGGGTCGCCATCCTGAGCTTTGGCGGTCCCGCCGGCCAGATCGCGGTGATGCACCGTATTCTGGTGGATGAAAAGCAATGGGTCAGTGAGAGCCGCTTCCTGCACGCGCTGAATTACTGCATGGTGCTGCCCGGACCTGAAGCCCAGCAACTGGCCACCTATATCGGCTGGCTGCTGCATGGCATCAAGGGTGGACTGGTTGCGGGCGCCCTGTTCGTGCTGCCGGGCTTTCTCAGCATTCTGGTGCTCAGTCTGCTCTACGCTGGATATCAGGAAGCGTCACTGGTGCAGGCCCTGTTTTTCGGTATCAAGGCGGCCGTGCTGGCGATCGTGATCCAGGCGGTGATCCGCATCGGCAAGCGCGTCCTCAAGAACGCCTACATGTACGCATTGGCGGTCGCCGCTTTCGTGGCGATCTTCTTCTTTGCCGTGCCTTTCCCGATCGTAATCGTTACCGCCGGATTGATCGGTCTGCTGGGTCGGCATGTCGATCCGGAACGCTTTGTGGTCATCAAGGGGCACGATACCCCCGAGGACGCCGGGCGTGCGATTGATGCCATGATGGAGGGCGGCGCGGCAAGCCATACCCGGGCGTCACGGGGGCGGGCACTCAAGGTGCTCGCCGTCTGGCTGCCGCTGTGGTTTGCGCCACTTGTCGCCCTGCTTGTGACCTTGGGCTATGAGGATGTGTTCACCCAGATTGGGCTTTTCTTCAGCAAACTGGCGGTTGTCACCTTCGGTGGCGCCTATTCGGTGCTGGCCTACATGGCCCAGGAGGCGGTACAAAACTATGGATGGCTGGCACCGGGGGAAATGCTGGATGGTCTGGGTATGGCGGAAACTACACCCGGCCCGCTGATCCAAGTGGTGCAATTCGTGGGCTTTATGGGGGCCTTCCGGGCTCCGGGAACGCTCGACCCCTTCACAGCAGGCATCTTGGCATCGGTTTTAGCCACCTGGGTCACCTTCGTTCCCTGCTTTTTGTGGATCTTCCTGGGCGCGCCGTATGTGGAAACACTGCGCGGCAACCAGGCGGTGAGCGCGGCGCTGTCGGCGGTCACGGCGGCCGTGGTGGGCGTGATGCTGAATCTCGCCATCTGGTTCGCGGTGCACGTCGCCTTTAACGAGGTTGAAACTGTACGGGCCTATGGTATGCTACTGCTGATACCCGCCTGGGGCAGCATCCACATTGTCAGCGTCGCGCTGGCCGCGGGCGCCTTTATCGCTATGTTGCGCTTTAAGGTGGGCATGTTGCCGATGATTTTAGTCAGCGCACTGCTGGGTATTGTGTACCATCTGTTATTTGCAGGCGCCCCGGCGGCGTAACCCCCCAATACAGCCAAAAATGTTTCACAGCAACAAAAAAAGAGGAATAGCCATGACAATGTCTCCGCTTCGAGCATTCATTCTAATGTGCGCTTTATTCATTCAAGCATCCATAACAATGGCCGACGATTCCGGCCGCCTCGATGATAAGGCCATTGGCCAGGCGGCTGGCACCCAGGCAACGGCCAAACCTGATGGCGTGGTGCGTATCGGCTGGAAGCGCGACGACGTGCCCGTCACCGTTGACGGTATGAAGTTCCCGCCGCCGGCGGGCCTCGGGAGTTGGGCCGCGTTCAAGGCCTTGCCGGAGGGTGGTGTTATGGTGATGGGGGATACGGTGGTGTTTGAGGATGAAATCACCCCGGCCATGGACGCCGCCTTTGCCCACGGCCTGGACATCACCGCGCTGCACAACCATTTCGTGTTCGACCGTCCGCCGGTTTACTTTATGCACATCGGCGGCCATGGACGAAACGCCGAGTCACTCGCCGAAGGCGTTAAGGCCATGTGGGATGCCATTAAACAAGTGCGTAAAAAGCATCCCGTACCGCAAGAACGATTTCCGGGTGATGTGCCCGATATCACCGGCAAATACAACACCAAGACGTTGGAAAAGATTCTGGATGCCGAGGGCAGCCTTAACGGGCAGGTGCTGAAATTCACGTTCGGGCGCAGCGCCAGAATGCACGGTGTGGAATTTGGCGCATCCATGGGCCTGTCCACCTGGGCCGCCTTCTCCGGGAATGAGAAGCAGGCGGTCGTCGATGGGGATTTTGCCATGACCGCGGACGAGATCCAGCCGGTGATGCGGGCGCTGCGTCAGGCGGGCATCCACATCGTGGCGCTGCACAACCATATGACCGGTGAAACGCCTTCCTACTATTTCCTGCATTATTGGGGCAAGGGCCAGCCCGAGGATCTGGCGAAAGCGATACGGGCAGCGCTGGAGACGCAAAGATGAATTGAGAGTGGGATTCGTGATTTGTCGGGTTATACGGGGTCGATCAGCGTGACCAACTTTTCCATCAATATCAGCGAGGCATTATTCGAAAGTTGCTGGCCTTCTTCGATGTACTCCCAGACCGTTGCATCGCTTTTCCAGCCGCCTTGTTTCTTGATCAGCTCGAAGTCTACCCGTTCTCGAGCCGCCGAAGTGGAAAGGCCGCGGCGAAAACTGTGACTGCTCAACTCGGGCACGAAGTCGAACTGACAGGCCTTGCCCAGGGTTTTGAGCAAGTCATTAATTGCCCCTGGGTTCAGAGGCCTGGGCGTCACCTGATCCCAGCGGTTAGCCGGCCTAAAGAGCGGGCCGCTATCAATCTCAGCGCTATCCATCCAGGCCTTGATTGCTGTAGCCGGACAACAACCTGGCGTACCGAAAGGTAAGGCGCGGGCCAGCCCTGCCGCCTGTTGATCCGTTTTGGAGCGCGGCAACCGGATGATCAGGCCTTCCGGCTCCCAATTCAGATCACTGATTTGAATGGCCACCAGTTCGCTGCGACGAAAAGCGCCGAAAAAGCCGGTCAACACCAGGGCGATATCCCTATGCTTCTTTTTGCTATCCGGCAAACACCGCAGGTAATCCACCATTTGTGCGATGTGTTCCAGGCGTAGGGCCTTGGCCTTGCGTTTGGGTTGGCCATGAGTGCGACGAATGCCTTCCATGGTTTTCCGCACCAGGGGATCGCGCACCGGATCAGTGACGCCTTGGTAATGGTGCCACTGGCTAATGGCGGTGAGGTGGAGATCTAACGTCCGGGCGTTGAGCGATTCGGCCCTGGCGAGCAGATAGCGCACCACCGTATCTCGGTCAGTCGGCAACCGGCCACCCCATTTCTCAAATTGGCGAATGGCGGATCGGTAGGCCTTGCGGGTGTTATCGGAGGTGGCCGCCTGGAGGTAGTGCCGCAGTGACTCGGATTCCCGATGAGCAATCTGGTTCGATTCCTCATTACGTAATGCTAAGTCGGTGGCCATTTTGGGTGGTTTGGTGTTCATGAATTGTATTCCTATCGGTGTGACCAGAAAGGCGGCTATGTACCGGCGTTACAAGCAGAAGATTTTCAGCTTAATACCATAACCAACGATAACATTTATTATCGAAGGTTAACAATTGAAACTCAAGAAACTTTGATAAGCATAAATATAATGTTATATTACGTGTTACATAATACGTTACTAAATAGTTTGAGAGGAAATCTCCCTATGGCACGCGCCGGAGTCACTTACCACGATGTCGCCAAAGCCGCCGAAGCCATCAAAACCCAAGGCCAGGAGCCTACGGTGGATCGAGTGCGGGAACATATGGGCACCGGCAGCAAAAGCACCATCGCGCCGCTGCTCAAGCGTTGGCGATCAGACAACGGAGAGGTAGCCGATATCGGTGGACTCCCGAATGACCTGGTGGAGGTAGTGAAATCACTCCACGAGCGGGTACAGCAGATGGCCGACCACCGTATTGAGGAGACCCGTTAGGAATTTGAGGCGTCAAATAAAGAACTCCGCAAAGAATTGGCCGATTCCAAAAACACCATCGCGCAACTTACTGCCCGACAACAGGATCTTGAGAGCCAGATTGAACGGCAGAACAAAGAAAAAAGCGCGTTAGACAAGTCTCTGGAAGATGTGCGTATCAGCGTGGTCAAAGCCGAGGCCCAACGAGACGAAGCCATTGTGCGAACCGCTGAATTAAAGGAAAGTATTGCGGAACTTAAGCAGGAAAATAAGGACATCCGCGATCATTTTGAACATTATCAGCAGCGCACTGCCGAAGACCGTCAGCAAGAACGCGAACAGTTCCGGATCGATACCCAGGGGTTGAAAGACCAGATGCAGGAACTGCAACACCGGTTCGACCAGGCTGAGTCAAGAGTGTCCGAGTTATTTGATGCCAATGCGCAGTTACAAAGCAATGCAGATAAACTTGAACAGACCAATGCGACGCTAAACAGGGATTTGAACGGAAAGGTAGATGAGACCCAGAACCTGAAGCGCGACCTTGAAGACGCCATGACGAAGAACCAGGAATACCAGCATAAAAATGAGCAATTGGCAGAAAAAATAGCAGCTCTCACTGCTCAGAAAGCAGATGTCGATAAGGAATTGGCCGTGTTATCCCAAGCTTTGAAGGCCACCAAAACCGAGGTGAAAACCATCCAGGATAAAGTGACGTATCTGACCGATGAGAACAAGGTAATTCTTCAGGAAAAGGCGATGATCCTAGGACAATTCAAACAACTCCAGGGTTCGCTATGAAAAAGGCTGTCACAGCATTGAATATTCAGTAATGTTCCAAAGATGACCAAGTTTTAAGGGCAAATGCCGGGTTAGCGGCTATCTGACGGAAACCTACGGTTTCGAGGGTGCCACAGGATTCAAAACCGTAGGTTTTCGTTCAAATGCCCCCGCTGGTCCTACTGCCGCTCTAAATGCCTTCTTCTCATTATTGATCTTTTCAATGCAAGCAATAATCTCTTGTTTGTTTTTGGTTGCTACTACGAAGCCAGGGTGTTTTTGTACGAACCTGCGTGATTTTTGTGGCGTTTCATCGAATACGTACATGTCCTTGTAAGCATCAATAATTTTCAAAATCGCTTCTTGGCCAGTAAACATATCAACATTAATGCTTGAGTAGCCGTGCTCAATAAGTTCCTCTTCTTGTTCTTTAAGTACAGGCTCAATGGCGTAGTAATATGTTGAAGCCGGGCAGGCGCTATCGAGGAGCAGTTCTTCTAGCTCTTTCAGAAACGCTTCAATATTACTCATGTGGAATTGTAGAAACATTTATTAACCATAGTGCTGTTTACTTATACAGCAATTTTAAGCCTATTTACCCACCAGCTCAAATCTATTCCGGTTTATGGGGTAGTGGCAGTGTGTTATAGAGTTTGCTGAATTGTAGTATTAAGTAATAGGTAAATTAGGAACATGGATGTACTCAAGCTTTTAGAGCTAGACCCAGTAGATGTGAAAGGCCACTTAGCCGTATGGAACGGAATTGAAAACCCATTAGAAACATTTTTCGACGGGCGAATTGAGCAATGGCAGCAAGCTCAAACTAAGCGCAATTTTGGTTTTAAATATATCGTTTCGCTTACCGGGGGGCAGTAACTATTTGTCGGTGTTTATCTATCAAAAGGCATTTCGTCGTCGAGCAGTGACGGAAATTGTCATTACAATGACACTAAGCTTACTACCATAGGCGAAAGCCTTATTGGACGGCTGGTAGTTCACTTTAAATGTACAGGACGTAATTCTCATCTACGAGAATTGCGCACACATAAACAAAAGCTTTTCTTACTATCAGATGGCGAGTCTACAGCACAATTAGGCAAGGCATTTGAGAAGGTACTTCAAAGTTCTTGCTTGAAAGAGTCTCTTAGAGGGCTACGAGTGCTTTATTCTCTGCGGCATACTTTTATTACTTTGCAGCTACTCAACGGAAAAAGTATGGTCGTGATTGCGCGTCAGCGTGGAACTAGTGCAACAATAATTGAGCAGCATTATAGTCAAATGTTTGCTGACGCTTTATCTGGAGTTACTTTTGATAAAGAAGAGTCCAAAGCATTGTCTAAGAAAACATTGAACAGACGAGCAAAGACCGCAGAGCGCGACGAAAATCGCTTTAAAGAATGGGCTGAGGAGTTGAGAAAGCGTGGGTGTATTTAGTGCAAAATATAGTGAGATAATATTATTAATAAGTTCCGCCTAACGATGAAGTGAAAAAAAATTGAGATAAAAACCGATTGATGGTCGGTGCTCTCTATGTATAATACCTATCGTTAATCGGTTTTTTAAAAGGGTGCGGCGAATTTGAATCTTGGTGAACTTGAAAAGCTAGTTCTACATTATTTATGGAAGCACAAAGATGTTGATGTGAAACAAATTTATTCACATTTCACAAATGTGAGGGGGGGAAGTTTAAATACCTACCAGAGTACACTTGATCGCCTTTTCAAAAAGGGACTCTTAGCTAGAAAAAAAGAAGGGCACGCCTATATATACAACACAAAAGTCGAGAGATACGAGTTGATTGGACAGCTTATAAAGTCGGTTGCGAGTGACTTTATTGCTGGCGACGATAGCAGCCTTATCGCAGCTTTTTCTTCCATCTCAAGTGAATTTAGTGTCGATCAATTAACTAAACTTGAGCAACTTATTGAAGAGCAAAAAAAGCTAAAGTCAGTGAACAAGGATTAAGTAAAAATAATGACAATATTCTTCAACCTACTAGCAATTTTTACTATTGCATTCGCACTAGCTAATTTGGTTGTGTCTATTGCCGTTTCTTTACTAGGGCAAAAGTTAACGTCTGTTCAGTTAAAACCAAGGAAAGCTCTGCTTTGGTTTTGTGTTTCAATACCATGGATAATGAGCGTTTTAGTCTGTCTTTACTTACTTGATATATATGTTTACTCAAGCGTATTTGAAACTAAACAATATGCTCATTGGCATCACATATCAGACTTCAACTGGTTTAGTTGGCATTCAGTTACAATAATATTTCTGCTCTCTTATATACTATTTGTGTTGACTTCAAAGACAAGACAGCTGTGGCTTCATAGACAGGAAGTGAGATTGCTAACTTGCCTCTCAAAAAACTTAAGCAGAGAGGTATATGAAGTTGAGATACCTAAGTTTGCAGCGTTTACTTCTGGAATACGGAGCAAGAAATGCTTCATAACTACAGGGCTTTTGAATGAGGTTACTCTCGAAGAACTTGATGTCATTTTAAAGCACGAAAGAGCGCATGTTGTAAATAATGATCCCTTGAAAAAGTGGCTTTTTAGTATTTTGGTCTCATTTTATTTTGCACCAGTAGCAAGATTACTAACTCTACAGATGGTGTTGGCTATGGAACAAGATGCAGACAATGCTGTATTAGAAGAAGGAATTGACCGGATATTCGTAGCAAGCACTTTAATTAAAGTTGCAAAGCTGAATGCGCAAGAGGACATACTTAAATCAAGCGCTTTAGTTGTAAATTTCGGAGCAGATGTCCTCGAGCAACGCATCTATTTCCTCTTGGGTAGGTTGCAGTTGTCACCTATCAATAAGACTGTAGCGTTCTCTTTTGCCATTGCATTATTTTTTCTATGTATGATTTCTTTAGACGGTGTTCATCATCTTATTGAAATGGTGTTTAACCATTAAAATTTATTCAAAAAACCGACCTGCGAACGGTTTTTATTTTCAAACTTAGTCGAAGGCTTTTAAAAAGCTTTCATAAGGATTTTATTTATGTTTTTTGGAAAAAAATTAAGCAAAAAACCGATCATTAATCGGTATTTTGTGCGTGGTATGCTTATAAGCATGTCCATCAGTGGGATGTCTGTTGGTGTTAATGCACAAGAAATACTCACATTGAATGATGCAATTAGTCTATCCCTGCAACAACATCCTGAATTACATGTATTCACACATAAATCAGAGGCTGCAAAAGCTCTTATTACTCAAGCTGAGGTTGGAACGCCTAAAGTAATTAATGCGCAACTCGAGGATTTCTTGGGCTCCGGTAACAACTCAGGGGTATCTGGATTGCAAGCAACATTGAGCATTTCATGGTTACTTGAAAATGACATTATCGAGTCTAGGGTCAATCTGGCTTCATCGAAAGCTGACACAACTACAATTGATCAAGAGGTTAGAGCCGTTGATATCGCAGCAAATACAGCACAATTGTACATAACCTTATTGGCTCAAAAAGAGAACTTAAAATTAGCAAAGATTGCAGAAGACCAAGCGAAAAATCTCTTGGACATTGTAGAAGGTCGTGTAAAAGCTGCAAAAGCTAACGCTATCGATGAACTCCGCGCTCGCGCTTCGCTATCTTTGTATGAGCTAGAAGTAGAAGATCTTATTCATGAGATTGCAGCAACAAAATCTGCATTAGCGGCGCAGTGGAAGGGCACTACAAACTTTTCAGTAACTGGAACGCTTACAAATATTCCTTCAATTTCTGAGTTAGATGAAGTTTTGAAAAGATTGAAGGAAAACCCGAAAATCCAACGCTACATATTACAGCAACAAGAAATTGAATCTGAAATTGATTTGGCAGTAGTAGAGGAGTCACCCGCTTGGGAAGTGTCGACAGGCATTAGACGAAACGAAGTAATTGACGACTTTGCATTTGTAGCTGGGATATCAATACCTATTGGAGGCGAAGGTCGTAATAAAGGATTAATCACGTCTTTGCGTGCGAAGCAAAGCCAAAGTGCTGCTGAATCTGATGCCTTACTTCAAAGTATTTCCACTGATGCTCTATTGTTGACTCACAAATTAAAGCACAGCCTCCATGTAATCCAAAAATTATCAAACAGTTCCATTCCGATGTTAGAGCAAGCAAGTGAGCAAGCTAGTCGAGCATACAACATCGGAGTTTACTCATATACGGACCTCTTTGCGGTCCAGAAAGAACTGTTAAATGCGCAGAAGAGCCTAATCGATGCCTATACCAACATTCAACTATTTAACATTGAATTAGAGAGATTAACGGGTACTTCGGTATCCAAGAATGAGAGAGCACTATGAAACTTCGCAAATTATTTACCTTAATAGCATTTGCCCATATTGGCATTAGCTTATCCGCAATCAGTAACCTAGCTGTTGCTGAGTCAGCTAAAGAAATTACTAAAGAAGAAGTAGAGAAAGGCCCTAATAATGGTCGAGTATTGAGACAGGGTGACCTTGCTATCGAGCTGGCGATTTATGAAACCGACACCCCTCCCGAATTTCGTGTATACGCTAGTTATGCAGGACAGCGAATATCAGCTGAAGACATTGAAGTGAACGTAAAACTCACGCGTTTGGGAGATGGCATCGATGACATAGATTTTTATGTTGAGGGCAATTATCTGCGCGGTGACATGGTTATCTATGAACCTCACTCTTTTTTAGTTTCACTTACCGCCAATTACCAAGGCAAAACATACGAATGGTCTTACGATAACTATGAAGGAAGGACAAAAATAGATGATTCACTAGCAAAGGCTATGGACATTAAAACCGATTTCGTATCGAGTAAAAAACTTAACGCGCGGTTGAAAGTATATGGCCAGTTAGTTTTACCCCCCAATGCAGTGAGAAATATATCTGCGCGTTATCCAGGCGAAATAACTTCTGTTGATGTCATTTTAGGTCAAGCAGTAAAGAAAGGGCAGACTCTTTTCACTATCCAATCAAGCGAAAGCTTGCAAAGTTATCAAGTTAAATCGCCGATTGATGGCCTAATTACATTTCAGGATATTGGGGTAGGCGAACAATCGGGAGACAAGAAACTAGTCGCTATTACTGATACCTCGCAGTTAATAGCAGAGCTGAACGTATATCCAGAAGACCAAAACAAGAAATTGTTAGATGCTCCCGTCGATATACAAGTTCCGGGTCACGATAAGACGATAAGCACTAAAATTTTTGACAGCCTTTATGCCGTTAACGGCTCGCAAGCAAAAGTCTATCGCGCCATTGTCAATAATAATGACGGCTTTTACTCACCAGGACAGTTTATAACTGCCCAAATTCTCTTTGACTCATTCACCGTTGAAAGAGCTGTGAAAGAGGAATCCCTTCAGGCTTTCAGAGATTTCACGGTGGTCTATGGAAAGTTTGGTGATCAATACGAAGTTCGGATGCTTGAGCTCGGCCGAAAAGCAGAGGGATGGGTTGAAGTACTAAACGGCATTCCCTCTGGAACAGAATATGTCACTCTCAACAGCTACATAATAAAGGCTGATATTGAGAAGTCGGGCGCGTCTCACGACCACTAAGGAACTCCTTGAATGTTAGATGCTATTTTAAAATTTTCAATCGAGAGAAGTAAGCTAATTCTCGTTTTTGTTTTCGCGGTAGCGATGCTTGGCCTTTGGAACTTCCAAAAGCTGCCAATTGATGCTGTACCAGACATTACCAATGTGCAGGTTGTAATAAATACAGAGGCACTTGGGTATACCCCACTGGAGGTAGAGCAACGTATCACGTTTCCTCTTGAAACCGCATTGTCAGGGGTTCCAAACCTGTCTTATACGCGTTCTGTATCTCGCTATGGATTATCACAAGTAGTTGCAATCTTTAATGATGACACTGATATCTATTTTGCTAGGCAATTAGTCAATGAACGTATTAACGCTGCAAAATCTGAACTTCCCTCAGGACTGGAGCCTGAGTTGGGGCCAATTTCTACGGGACTTGGTGAAATATTCATGTTCACGGTTGACGCTAAGGAAGGGGCAACCAATGAAGATGGTCGTCCAATTTCCCCGACAGACTTAAGAACAGTTCATGATTGGGTAATTCGCCCACAATTGATGCAAGTAGAAGGCGTTGTTGAAGTCAACCCAATTGGAGGATTTGAGCGCGAGATCCTTATTGCACTGAACCCCGATAAATTATTGTTATTCGGTTTAACTCAGCAAGATGTCATAAATGCAGTAGGAAAGCATAATTCAAATAAAGGTGCAGGTTTTATTGAGAAAAATGGTGCTCAATGGTTAATTCGACTGCCTGGACAAGTGGAAACGCTTAAACAAATTTCTGAGATTCCTTTGCCTACAGACCTTGGCAAGATTGTTCGAGTAAAAGACGTCGCGGAAGTAAAAGAAGGTAAGGAGCTAAGATCTGGGGCTGCAACACAGAATGGTCGAGAGGTCGTGCTGAGTACAGTCTTTATGTTGATAGGCGAGAACAGCCAAAAGGTCGCGAGAGGTGTTGGTGAACGAATAAAAGAAATTAGCGCGTCACTTCCCGAAGGAATAGTCGTAAACGCTGTCTACGATCGAACAAAACTAGTCAATACAACATTAGATACGGTCAAAATGAACCTTACTGAAGGGGCTATTTTGGTCATTGTTGTTCTCTTCTTACTATTAGGCAACATAAGAGCCGCATTTTTGACAGCTTTAGTTATTCCTTTCGCCATGCTTATGACTGTAACGGGAATGATTCAAACACGAACAACAGCGAATCTGATGAGCTTAGGTGCACTCGATTTTGGATTGTTAGTCGACGGGGCTATCATTATCGTTGAGAATTGTTTGAGGAGACTTTCTCATGCCACTCAAAAAGGCGAGCTTAACGCCAAACAACGTTTATCCTTAGTTTACGATGCGACACGAGAGGTCATTCGACCTGCTTTATTCGGGGTTTTCATAATCACCGCAGTCTACTTACCTATATTTGCGCTATCAGGTGTTGAGGGAAAGATGTTTCACCCAATGGCAATAACGGTAGTAATAGCTCTTGTTAGCGCGATGGTACTTTCAATTACATTTATCCCTGCTGCTATCGCGCTAACTTTCAAAGGCAAGGTAACTGAGAAAGAAAACATCATTATCAATACCTCAGTATCACTTTATAGGCCTGCTCTGAAGGTTATTTTAAAGGCGAGATGGCTGGTCATTACAGTTGCATTTTCATTAGTTGTGCTGGCTTCATTTATGGGGATGCGGCTCGGCAGTGAGTTTGTGCCAAACCTTGATGAGGGCGACATCGCGATGCATGCGCTGAGAATTCCTGGTACTTCACTATCGCAATCTATTGCGATGCAGAAAGTACTTGAAGAGAGAATAAAAGCGTTACCCGAAGTAGAGCGCGTATTTGCAAAAATAGGTACCGCGAATGTAGCTACAGATGCAGTTCCTCCTAGCGTTGCTGATAATTTTATAATTATTAAGCCTAGAAGCGAATGGCCTAACCCTAATAAGACTAAAGAACAGCTAGTTGCTGAATTAGAAGAACTAGTTACACCTGTGCCAGGCAATAGGTATGAATTTCTCCAACCAATACAGATGCGATTTAATGAGTTGCTTGCTGGAGTTAGAGCAGAGCTTGCAATAAAAGTATTTGGTGATGATTTTGATACTTTGGCTGAACTCGGGAAAGAAATCGAAACGGCAATTCAGGATGTTGAAGGTATACGTGATGTGCAGGTAGAGCAAACTAAAGGTCTTCCAGTACTCACTTTTCTACCGCACAGAGAAAAGCTCGCATTATACGGGCTTAGCCTTGAAGACTTTCAAACACAAGTAGCTGTGTCTATGGGGGGGCAAGTCGCAGGAAAATTTTACGAAGGCGATAAACGTTTCGATATTGTAGCGCGTCTTCCTGAGGAAAAGCGCCAAGATGTAAATTCGCTGTCTAATTTGCCTATCTCCTTACCAAATGGTGAGCATATACCTCTAAAAGAGCTTGCTGATATGGAAGTTATTTTAGGAGCTAATCAAGTCAACCGCGAAAACGGAAAGCGCAGAGTCGTTGTTACTGCCAACGTGCGTGGTCGAGATTTAGGTAGCTTTGTTCAAGATATACAGGCAGCGATTAAATCTAAAGTTAAATTACCTGCCAGTTACTGGATTGAATATGGTGGTACTTATCAAAAGCTACAGTCTGCGTCTGAGCGTTTAAGCATTGTGGTGCCAGTCACACTTGTTCTTATTGTTTTACTTTTATTCTTGGCACTAGGTTCGATAAAAGACTCGCTCATTATTTTTTCAGGGGTTCCGTTGGCACTTACAGGGGGGATCTTTGCTTTGTACCTTCGAGGCATCCCTTTTTCGATATCTGCGGCAGTCGGCTTTATAGCGTTATCTGGTATAGCAATTCTGAACGGATTAGTGCTTGTTTCGTTTATTCGAGATTTAATCTCGAGGAACCAATTGCTCGAAAGTGCAATTATTGAAGGAGCAGTAACGAGATTAAGACCTGTTATCACTACAGCTCTCGTAGCTTCGCTAGGTTTTATTCCAATGGCATTAAACACAGGGATCGGCTCTGAAGTGCAAAGACCATTGGCAACCGTTGTAATAGGAGGTGTAATTTCTTCAACAATCTTAACGCTTTTCGTCTTACCCGCACTATTTCGAATTTTACATTCGAACGACAAGTCTGAAGAGCACAATTCTGGGAATTCATTAATGAAAAGCGAAGGGTAAATAAATGTTAGGTAAATTAAAACTAACGCATTTTGTGTACCTTCTTCTATCTCTGTTTGCAATGGCTTCGTTTGAAGCCTTTGCACACGGTGTAGACGACAGTACACGTAACTTCTTAGAAAACAACACTGGTATCCAGATAATTCCCTTTCTGTATATCGGAGCTAAACATATGGTTACGGGTTATGACCATTTGCTGTTTCTAGTTGGAGTACTGTTTTTTCTGAGAAATAGTAAAGACGTCTTGCTCTACGTAAGTATGTTCACGATAGGTCACAGTTTAACTCTAATGACTGGAGTCCTAGCTAATATCCAGGTTAATGCATACCTGATTGATGCAATTATCGGTTTATCAGTAGTTTATAAAGGGTTTGATAACCTCGGGGGATTCACCCATTTCTTTGGTAAACAACCCGACCCTAAGAAAGCTGTACTTATTTTTGGCTTGTTTCATGGCTTCGGATTGGCAACAAAGATCCAAGAGTTTCACTTACCTGAAGATGGGCTAGCGCTAAATCTGCTCTCCTTTAATATTGGAGTAGAAATTGGTCAGTTTATGGCTCTTGTTTTTATTCTTCTGTTAATTAATTTTTGGCGTCAATTCGAGAGTTTCGACCGTTTTTCTGCGGCAACGAACACAGCCTTGATGAGTGGTGGTTTTATGTTAGTTGGTATGCAACTAACAGGGTATTTTGTTAGCTAAATCTTATGAGAAATATATTTATGGAATCTAATCAAACGAATCGAGCACTTATAAAAGCTACTGTAATTGCATTGTCAGTAGCAGTAGTGACTCTAGTGTTATTTATTTTACCTGCTGAGTATGACATTGACCCTACTGGTGTCGGAAAGAAGCTCGGTCTAACAGTATTTAATCAGGAAGGAGAATCACCATCTGCTATGACAAGTACAGACGGTGACCAAGATACAGTGGTCGTTACTGTTCCAGCAGGTAAAGGTATCGAGTATAAGCTCAGCATGATGGAGAGCCAGCAGGTCACTTATGAATGGCAAACAAGTAATGGCGAGCTATATGTCGATCTTCATGGTGAACCAGATGGTGATAATACTGGCTATTTTAAGTCATATACTGTCGCTACTGTTGAAAGTATGAAAGGGAGCTTTGTTGTTCCTTTTAACGGGTCACATGGCTGGTATTGGAAAAACAACACAGACAAAGATATTGATGTTCAACTAATTTTCAGCGGTGAATACATCGTTGAAGGTTTAAAGTAAAAATGAGGAATCACAGAATGAAATACGTAAGAGTATTAACAATTGCATCTGCGCTTTTAGCTTCTTCTAATGCTTTCGCACATGGAGGAGCGCATGGCGAGGTAAGTGTTATGGAGGTGATCCAAGCTGCCCAGACAACGGCTAAAACACTTACTTTTAAAAACAATGGAATGTCTGTAGGGAAGCTGGACACATCATGGAATAAGGTTGCACAGGGAGATTTCGAATTAGTTGAAGCGACAGAGAGAGAATATATAGTTAAAGCGACAAACTCTGAGAACGGTGAAACTCTTTTCTTTAGCATTAGCAAAAAAGGGAAAGTGCTCAATGTTGAAAAGGCAACCTCATTTGACAAAGGCCATGGCCATTCTCATTAATCGAAGTTAATGAGAATTTAAGTTTCGAACAAGAGAGTTTCAGAATCATAAAGTCAGCCCCCAACCGTGCTTTTGGTTCTGAAACGTTTGCTTAGCCATACCCTCAATCTTCTTGGACAAAGAAGTAAAAAGCAATCTCTTGTTCGCTTTTTTAGTATATAAGGATAGGTATTAATAAAGGTGTAGATTTACAGTAATATTAAACTATTTGAATAGTTGGTAAGCATTACTTTAAAAAGTTAAATCAGACTGATACGCAAGCTGTTAGAGTAACGTAATGCTTGATATCAATCGACTAGATTATATTAGAAAAATTTTCGTTTGAACTTTTTGTTTATTATAGGTTAAAGGAAATACTTACATGCCTTCTAATAAAAAAATATTGAAAAATCTATTATTAGATGTGTGATTCATAGACATCATTTCACTTTTCGTAGTTGAAGATCACGCTGATAATTCGATAGCTGAATGCGCTCTTTTTCAGTTTCGTAGTTAGCGTGAACGTCTTCCCAAAGGTAAGCGGTCAAAATAGACCGCTCTTTTATTCTTAAGCTAAGCCCCTAAAATCTAATCATTGATTAATATAGGAGAAAATATCAATGACTAGACGAAGCTCTCAAGAATGGCAGCAACTTATCGATGCGCAAGAAGCCAGCGATATGACCATCGCGCAGTTTTGCCACACGCACCACATTAACCAGTCCACTTTTTATTTGCAACGCAAAAAACGTCAAGCTTTGTCGTTGCCGCAGACATCACCGCAATGGCTGCCCATTGACAGCATGACCTCACATCGGCCAGCCATGCGCCAATGGCAAATCGAGTTAACGCTACCAAACGGTGTGGTGCTGAACATGAGTAGAGATGGTTAATGCTAACAGCAAGTAGCGCTAAAATATGGTTATATCTTGGTATTGCCGATATGCGCAAGCAGTTCGACGGCTTAGCGGCGTTGGTGAACAATCAGTTGCAGATGCAAGCACAGCTCGGCGATTGGTTTGTGTTTGTGAACCGCAAACGCACCATGATAAAAGTGCTGTATTACCATCAAGGCGGTTACTGTTTATGGTCGAAAAGATTGGAGCGGGGCACCTTCGGTAAAGTGTCAGGTAATGGGCATAAAATCGCCCTGAACACCGCGCAGTTACAGTGTTTGATTGATGGTGTTTATTGGCAAAAAGGCAAACAAAACATGCGACTTAAGTAGCTGAATTTGCTATACTTAGCCGCATGAAAAGCGCTGCCGATTTGCCACAAAACACACCTCATATTCCACAAGAAGAATATGCTAATGTGTGTGCAAAACTGGCTGAGTCACAAGCACACGCCGCGCAGTTGCAACAACAAGTCGACTGGTTTAAGCGTCAGTTGTTTGGGCGTAAGTCAGAAAAGCACATAGTAGAGAATTCTGACCAAACGCAGTTGTTTGGCCAAGCGACGAATGAAGATTTACCGCCAGCACCTAAAAAAGCCGTCAAAGGCTATGCCCGCTCCACTAAACAAAAAGATGACAATAACGTCAATGATACCGGCCTTCGCTTTACTGATGACGTGCCCACAAAAGTGATTGATGTGCCTTGCCCCGAGCTTGAAGGTGAGGATGCTGATAAGTATGAAATTATTGGCACGAAAGAGACCCATCGCTTAGCGCAACTGCCAGGTAGCTACCAAGTCTTAATTTATCGCAAAAAAGTCTTTAAAAGCAAAGAAACGGGCAACATGTTGTCCCCCTCAACTCCCGATAATGTGTTAGAAGGGGCGTATGCGGATGTATCACTATTAGCGGGCCTCATGGTTGATAAAGCCGTATTCCATTTACCCCTTCACCGACAGCATTTACGTATGCTGCAATCGGGTGTGACTTTATCGCGGGCGAGCTTAATCAACTACGTCAGTCAAAGCATTGATTTAGTTATCCCTATCGCACAAGCAGTGCTGAGTAATATACTGAGTGGGGGCAACATCAGCATGGATGAAACGCCGATGAAGGCGGGTCGACAAGCCTCGACTCGCCGCAAACATAACACCATGAAACAAACCTACTTCTGGCCCATTTATGGTGAGCAAGATGAAGTGGCCTTTACCTGGTCATCTTCTCGCGGCAAACAACATGCGATTGCGCAACTCACTGGCTTTAATGGCACCTTGCTAAGCGATGGTTATGCGGTGTATAGCCAAATCATTGATACGCTAAACAGCCAAGGCCAACACATCACCCATGCAGCCTGTTGGGCGCATACGCGCCGCTACTTCGAAAAAGCATTGGATTATCATCCTAAAGAGGCACAATACGCCTTGGCTGAAATACAAAAGCTGTATAAAGTGGAAGCACACATACGAAAACACGCGCTTAATGCCGAGGATACCGTGCAATATCGCCTCAAACACAGCGAGCCTGTCATCAATGCTCTGTTTCATTGGCTATACGAGCAACGCCAACGCCCAGAATTATTACCTAAAGATCCGTTAAGCAAAGCCTTAGCTTATGCCTATGACCGTCATCATGAGTTAAAGACTTACCTGACGCACGCACAAGTGAATATCGACACTAATCATTTAGAAAGGGCCTTACGCGTTATCCCTATGGGTAAGAAGAACCATTTGTTCTGCTGGAGTGAGTTGGGCGCAAAACAGCTTGGTGCCTTGCATACACTCACCGTGACCTGCAAATTACACAACATCAATCCATACCACTACCTAGTCGATGTACTGCAACGCGTATCGCAACATCCAGCCAAAGACATCATCGACTTAACCCCTAGACGCTGGAAAGCACTGTTCGCTGATAAACGCCTGCGCTCAGACATAGAAAAGTGAAGACGCTATGACCGAAAAAGAAACGAAAACGACCATCGATATTAGCCAACTCACTCTCGACCAATTGTATATACTCAATGAAGCGGTCGTTAACCGCATTGATGAATTACGAGCAAAACAAGATAGAGAAGCGCTTGCTAAACTGCGCCCAGGCATGAAAGTGCAGTATGCTCATGATGGCAAAACTATCACCGGCACGTTACTTAAGAAAAATAGAAAAACGGTGCTCATTGCTAACAACAATGGCAAGACGCATCACAAGGTGCCGGCTGGCATAGTAACTGCGGTTAGCGTTGCTAAACTCGATCTTAGTCAGGCGGTCAAGAACGGTCTAAAATGATCGGTTACTCCCAAAGCGGTGTTTTTTCAAGGCGTGAGCCTACGATATCCATTGGAGTTTTACCTTTAAATGAGCCGTGAGCGCGTTGCCAATTGTAGTAATGCTGCCACTCAGGTAACGTTTCATTTTTGAGTTCTTCCAAATCCAAATTAACGGTCGAATAAAACTCTTCTTTGTCAGTTCTTTGTGACCTTTCAACTCTGCCATTTAAGTGAGGTGAGCCTGGCTTATTAGGGCGAAATTTAATGCCATGCTCCATCAATTTGAGCTGTACTTTTTCAGCAAAAAACTCCGTTCCGCGATCTGTTTGAACTCGCTGTATCGGGAATGGCATTTCTTCTATTACCTTATCGATGAAGGTAAGAGTATTGGCTGCTGTTCTACGTTTAAAAACGTCCAACACGCGATATCTAGAGCAATCATCAACAGCAGTATATTGATAAATCCCTGGGGCAATTTTGCATGTATCCATCTGAACTCGGTTGCCAGGAATAGGTCTTTGGTATCGAATGAAGTCTTTTTTCTTCCGCTGAAAAACTATTGGTTTTACTTCATGTTTGGTCAGCACTTTGTGAATTGAAGCAAGCGATAACTGAAAGTTAAGCTCGCGAAGCAGCTCATTTTGAATTCTTCTGGCACCAAGTTTTCTATCTTTTCTGAGTTTGAGAATCCAGCCTTCAATTCGATTGTCAATTTTAGTGTTAGGGGAACTGTGCGGGCGTCTAGAAACGTCTTGTAGGCCGTCTAGTCCTTTCTCTTTGTATCGCTTGTACCATTTTCGAAGAGTGGGCCTAGAAATTCCACGCAGACGACAAACTAAGCCCGCATTGTTGGGGTTCTAGGGATTTTCCCCTCTAAAAAGACATAATCCTCTGTAGACCACACCAATAAATGGCTGCGGAGGTGGTTTACTTTCAGCTTGGAGCCTAATCATCCACTATCGGCCTTGTTATTTCGCCAATATTGGGCAATTTCCCAGTATTAGTGAAGTTATACGTTCCGCTTAAGTTGATATTTTGCCACGCAACGGGCGAAACAGCACGAGTGATACCCGCTTTCTCTTCATCTCCTCTCGCTTCAAAGTGTCCCAGCAGATGACTCAGTATCGCGGAGTTGAAGTAGATGATCGCGTTGGCAAGCAATCTTGCACATTCATTCCAGATAGCGATTTCACTCTCGTTTTTGCCTCGGAACTGATCGCCATTCACCGACGCAATAGCCCGTCTCAGGAAGTGCCACGCTTCTCCCCGGTTAAGGGCACGCTGAACGTACTGCCGCAAACTGGCATTGTCTATGTAATCCAGTAAATATTGCGCTTTGACCAGTCGATTATACTCCGTCAGCGCCTGTAATGTCGGGTGCCCCGAAGGATAACCAGACAACTTTCTTACCAGCATTGCCTGTGTCGTTCGCTTTGTCTGAAGTGACAGAAGAATGCGCCTAATATCCTGCCATCCCGTTTCGATGACATTCGTCCTGATGGGCTTTTTCAGGGCAAGGTTGGTGCCGCCGTGTTCATTTTCAGTTACGTCAAACAGATCATTGATGACACTACTGAACTGCGCGTATCGCGGTGCAAAACTGTAACCGCATAGATCCAGTAAGGCGAAGTTAACATGATTGACACCGTGTGTATCTGTCGAGAGTACGTCAGGTTTGATTTCACTGCTGTTGGATTGTAACAGGTCATAAATATAGTGTGATTCGTGCTCGTTGGAACCGATGATCCGAGCATTGAGGGCGCTGTGGTTGGCCACCAGTGTCATGGCCGTGATCCCTTTGTTGGTGCCGAAATACTTAGAGGAGTACCGGGTTTTAAAGGTTTCCAGATGGGTTTCGAATTTCTGACCATCCGCACTGGCATGCAACTGGTCCTCCTGAATATGGTAGTGGCGGAAGATGGGTAGCGCTGCAACCGCATTATTGATCACATCGCTGGCATCATGCAGCGTTTCAGGCCGGATATAGTTGGCCTGCACCGTACTCAGGTGTTCATAGCTTCGATCGGAGATCTGCGCCATGCCATACACACCACGGTGAGTGGCGTTGGCAATCAGAATGGCCAGTAAATCATCCTGATGAGTGAACCCTTGTTTTTGTATCGGAAGTACATGAGTCAGACATTTCATGAACCCGGTTTCGCGCTCTACATACCGCAGTACATCCGCGATATCGACCGGTTGCATTCGCTTAAAAAAGGGATTGTTGACCAGAGATGTAGCGCTTTTGGTCGGCAGACGCCAGCGGGTACCGGTACGATTTTTCATGATCACATTTCGATTGTCTCCCTCATCAATATGGAGAGCAACGTCTTTGAGTGCACTTTCCAGCCGGTGTTGTTTCTCCTGTAACAATAACTCTGCGGGCTGTTTTAGTCTGTCCAGTGTTGATGAGGCCAGCAAGGTCTAATACTTTTGCGTAGAGTCGATCTTTTTGTTTTTGTGAGGGAGTGAATGGTCTGAGCCCCTTGCCGCCAAGCAGCTCTTTACTGATGAACATTAAATCCTTAGAAACCTGCGAGTAAGCGATATCTAGGATGACGGGCTTTGATTTGAAGTATCCCAAAATCGCGACAAAGTAACATCTATGAGCTCTGAGACGAATTGACCGAAAAACTGCCAATTCCGCATCGTTCAGAGAAAAGTACAGACGTTGTTCTTCGATTGAAAAAATGGGTGGGGAATAAAGATCTGCCTGTTCTGCTCTCGTGAGAATAGTAATTTCGTTTTTGATGGCCATATCAGGGCTGTTCCGTATTAAATGTACGATATTTACCTAATTTGCCACACTTATAAGTAGTAACCCACCTCCGCAGCCATTTATTGGTGTGGTCTACAGAGGATTAAGTCTTTTTAGAGGGGAAAATCCCTAGAACCCCATATAGCAGGGTCTTACCCATTTTGATTATTATTATGTTCGTATTTTTTTATAAGTGCGTTTCGCAACGCTCTAATGCCAATAGTACCAAAATATAGGCATCATATTGAGGGATTTTTCTACAAGATTGACTTGCTGAATGATTGCAAACTAATTTATCGCATTTTTCCCGTCGCTAGTTGTCGCCAATACTCTCGTACTCGCTCTCGCCACGTCGGGTCTTCTTCCGGTACCAGTTCAAAAAAGTATTCTGGGCAGTCATAGAACGCTGGGCCTGCGCCCTCAGGTATGGACTTGTGCGCACTGATTAAAAAATTAATGCGTCGCCTTCCGTTATACTCCAAAATCGCCCAGTAGCAATCCATTGGCTCACCACCCGCTTCAACAGTGTACGATTCGACGCCATAGCCCTGTGGGTGAATGACAAGTGGTTTTCCCCATTCTTGCTCGCACCACGCATAAAGTTCGTATAGATCCATCTAAGACCTCCTACAGGTTATTCATCAATCTTTGTCGCCACTTACTTCTGCACATCCTTTGCCTTGAATCGCAACCTTGGGCATATACTGTTCAATCTGCGCCCCTTCGGACTTGGAGGGCAATACATTCGCTACGATAGAAAAGGCCTCTCCACATTTCGTCACAGCCGACATAGCGTACTGACCGGGCTTTCTTACTTTAAAAATTGCACTGTTATTGCTTCTTTCACCAGCTACTTCGCTTGAACCATCGTGGACAGAAAGCATTGTATCGCCACCATACACCGTCGCTATGATGGTTGAGTTTTCCGGTACCGTAACATGAAAAACAGTTCCTTTTGATTCTTCAGATGATACCAATGCCGAAGGTGATGCTTTAATTTCAATTTTATCTTGAGCGTGCAAAGTAAAAGAGGCTAGGCATAGCAGGGCAGAGGTAAATAAAAGCGTTTTTTTCATCGAAATGTCCTTTATGTGTTAAGCATTTCGTCGTGTAAATAACCGTCCCCATGCTTATTTTAGATAGATTAAGTTCACGATTCACCATTGATTATGGCGTGTCAAAATGCACTTTGGGCAGTCCCGTTGCGCTCAACATGAAATGTAAGGCATCCAGTAGGCTTAGCTCTGTTTTTTCATAATAGTCTTCCTCTGTGACTAATAATTCCATATTTTCATAGATTTCTACAGCAGGTCTCTTTAATACGATGATCGGCATATCAGGATAATAAACAGTCTCCCCAAATACGACGTGACACTCATCGTCAGGATAAAAAGGATGTGTAAATCGGATAACAAAATAATTGCGTTCTGCTCCTTCATCGTAAGAATAAATTTCTCCAAAATCTGGAATATCATCCTTTCCGAACTCTATCAAATACCCTAAGAACTCCTCTTTTCTCAAAAGGCTTTCCAGTATGCCAGTGAGCTCAGGATTAAATAACTCCAAATCATCAATCACAGAACTGAGCCCGTCGGCTGTAACCAGCTTTATATTAAACTCATCGTTAAGTGTTTGTTTCTCGATTAATCCGTCGGAGGTATTAATTAAGTTATGTTGGTGTTCTAGCACATCCTCGAAAGTGATATCAGGCTCTAATATTTTGTCTAAATCGGGTAGACTGAGCAAAACACGCTGAGTGACTTCAACTGGATATTTTACATCGTTGTCGTTGAAGTTGAGCTCATAGGTTAAGGGGTCTAATTGTGTGAGTTTCCAACCCGCTGTATTAAGTTTTAACCCACATTCAAAGAATTCTCGTTCCCCATTTGTATGTACCTTCAGAGTCAACGTTATACTGTTTTCGTCGCTGCGCCATGTAATTAAATCTGAGCTAATTAGTATGGCCTTATAAAAATCTGGGATCGTCGTCTTTTCATCACAAAAAGCTTTATATGACAGCGTTTTTAATGACGCATTAGTGGCTTGGTATTTCTCATTGTTCCCATGTTGAAGTGCGACTAAGCCTTCTTTGAGTGTTTGCGTCAGCACCACCTCAGTGTATACCTTATCCTCACTTGTTATGTTGACTGGACTGATATCAATAGGTAATTGATTAATGGCTTTTAAAAATGGCAAAAGATAAGTTTCAGATGGCGAACATAGTACACGTCCACAGTCTTCATGAATATTTACTGATAAAGAGGATACAACGTTCAGTGGGTTAGGATAACTGTGGGAAAAATGTGTATTATCACTCAAAATTGTTTCTCCATGCTTTTTCATTTCTACATTATATACCAAACAGTCAGCTGACAAGTGGCAAGGCAATGGTATCGTATATTCAGTCTTGAGTTGGCTTCTATCCTTGCGTGACAAGAGATTGATGTATGCTTATCGTGATGCAGGTTTATTGACTTTTCATATGATAGGCTTTTACCTAAAGCCTGCTATGAACAGCCTAAGGACAAACAATGATTAGATTTATCGCTGACGATGCAAAGCATCTAAGTGACCTCACGTTTATCGGTGATGCTATCGACTTACCGTATTATGATTTTGTGGTGGGTGTTCAACCGTTGAGTGCGGAGCAACCGATTGCTTATAACCATGGGGAAGGGGAGTCGTTCAATTCACACTTACTTCGCCTTACCGAGACCACCGTTTTGCATCTAAGCCACCAGCCACACCCCCCCAAAGAAAGCACAGCTGATTTATTAAATGGCGTATTTGACCGACTGGACGTTAAGCCAATACAAGCTCGCTACGCAATTGCAATACTCCAACCACAGCATACACAAGACCAAGTGACATTTGTAAACACGCCAGAAGAACTCCTTGGAGATGGTGTGGTTGAAGAGTCGCCTGAAACACTACTTTCAATGCTTAAACAACGAATTTATGACCATGCAGAACCTGAACTCAACTAACACCACATCCATTCACTTTTCGCTCTCAGATAAGGTCTTTCCATGATAGACACAATTCCTTCCATAACCCAGCACCCACCACGTCTAAACGAGGAAAGTATCGAGAATATATACCAACGTATTGCTCACTTCTTTCCCAACTTAGACGACACAGGTAAAAAACAATTTCTATCTGAATTATTTAACGTGCGATGTATAGACAATTGCATATCGGATGAGTATGTCTTTCAAAATATTGAACCTGCCGTTGATAGAGCTGAGCTGAACGAGTTAGCTGAGAGAATCATTGGCTATACCGGCTATTCGTTAGTAGAAGCAAAGCAGGTGGTAAGAAACGTCCTTAATACCATACCAAAACATTTAGACGATTTGATTGACTACACCACAGAAGCGAGATTGAAAGAGTTTAAAGAATCCGCGAGCCTCTATTTATCAGTACATGCAGGTTCAGAGAAGCACCTAACTACACTCAAAGAGATAGAAGATGCATTTGAACACCTGCCGGATGTTGCGATCACATTGTTTGGTAACTCCCAGATGGATGCAAGTCGAGCGATTAACTTAGACATGATAGATGCCTATACAGACCGCCAAAAGATGCTGTACTGGGCTTGCGATTATTACTTGAATCACCGGGTAGGCTTTAAAACAAATACGATGTGGCTTGCCAGTTTCATCTCTAGCAATAGCTTTGGGTGTATGGATGGGTGGCTTCATAGGGATGGCAAACTATGCAATAACAGGCATTTTGGATTTAAAGACGATGATGCGGTTGTCGATTTAATCAAATCATCGCTGAACTACCTAGATGAATATTTCGAACGTCAGTTAGGTTATGTAGGTGTTGGTTCTGAGGAGGCAACGAGCTTTTGCCGTATAGGATTTATGTACATCGAGGCCATGCTTGATGCAGTTGAATATCTTGCCAAATGCAGAGAGGTAGCTGACCTTGCCTACAAGGATATCGTGGATTTGCTCAGTGAGTACTCGTTATTATTGAATGATAGACAGGAGTTAAAGCTATTGACGCATGAAGTTGCGTTTGATGGTGTGACGAGCTTCACTCACCGCCAGTTTGAATTATTATCCGATTTGGTCAAAGAAGACTTTGGTACGCAAGGACCACCTGAAGACATGTATTTTTATTTCGATGCTTGGAACTTTATGGCATATGCAAGTCAATACAATATCAACATCATGCTAGGCCCCTTGTTTTTGAGGTCTAATTACCATGGGCCTTCATTAACAGAACTGTCTAACTTTGTTGCTGCGCAATTGAAGAAAGGAGACCTCGAAGAGCATTGGGAAAATATGTTCATCGGGTATTACACCAACTACTTTTTTACATTAGTTAACAAAAACTCCCATAGTCATTTTCTGTTTGATGAGATATTGGCGGCTCTTTTAGATGTCAGAAGGTTCGTTGACGATACAGACGTTGTGAGAACCATGGCAGAGTTAGGTCACAAGCCATCGCAGCAGGCCATGAGTGAATACTTTTAGAATCCGTTTAAAAGTGGGGTTGCGTCAATTTCAAGTGCGATACAGTAACGGTATTGTTTAATTCCAAACAAATAATGGGTATGGATGTTTTATGAGTGAAACTGAGAAAGAATTTCCCGTAAATGAAGTGCACGCTGCATGGCAGGAGGGTTATGACGACTATGAAGAAGATGTAGAATTTCCAACACCGCCTTATGAAAATGGTTCGCTTGAAGCCGAATCATGGCTTGATGGCTGGGAAGATAGAAAAGAAGACCTATTGCAACAGAAAGAGAAGTAGGGGAACTAGTGAACAACAAGCATAGCAAAGAAATACCGCTTGTACTCGTTAGAACGTGGTACGAACTGATTAAGAATGGACCAGACAATGAAACACGTATGCATGCGCAAAGAATGCTGTTAGGCGCATTTGGCACGCACGAAGAGATAGAAAAATACCTGAAAAGGCATAACGTCTTATAGCCCTAAGCACTTTTCCCCCAAGCATCGAGTAGGGTGAGGCTTGCGCCTCATCCCTCTCACAGAACCGTACGTACGGGCCTCGTATACGGCTCCTGCATACTTCATATCACTTGCTAAGTGACACAATGCTAATTTGCAATCTAGTATCGTGCGCCCTATGGACATCGTTCATTTTCTAACATTGTGGTAACTTTCATTGCAGGGTTTGGCGTTCTAGCACTGAGGCAATCTACCAAATTTGACTACAATTACTTCCCATATACGGCCTGTCTCACCAGACATCACTATTCCTAGCGCACCGATTCGACTTGTCCCGCTGATCTGGCGGCTTGTGTATCAATGATAAAAAAACTCACAACTCATCAGAGTCTTAAAGTCTGCTTCCCCCCTTCGCAATCCATTTAAGCTTTTGGCTAAAATAGATCCTATCAAACACAATGCTGATAGTCGGCTTGGTTTTACCCTCCACACCATTACTGGCTTTCATCGGCCTAGCCTTACTCACTACTACGGGTTCATCTGCCACCTCACACTCGCAACATTCTTGGATCACTCCTTGAACGATACGTCCAACCATTTGATTGGATCTAATGCCAGGCTTCCCCAGTTACTGCACTGGCTCCCTGTTAGAAATTCCACCCTCAAACACAAAACAGGACTGACTGAGTATCGGGCTTCGCGCTATTTTGCACGCTTACCCTCCTGTCTTGCCGAATCAGGTTCACTTGCGTTGTGTACCTCTAACTTCCTATGGCTTCCTTCAGACCCTGCCGTTGGCCAACAACGCCCTTGCCATTCGGATTATCTTCCCCTCAGTCAGGGTGATTCAGGTTTCTTTCAACCTGACGGGTTTGCCAGCTTCGCTGGGCAAACAAAAAAGCCCCTGTCTCAGAGAGACAGGGGCTTTTTGGTTATTGGTCCGTTAATGCTACTGTTAGGCATTATTTAAATAATCGAGTACTACTATGTGATGCTCTTTTGTTTTAAATTTATTGAAAACGTGTTCAATTACACCATCTTCATTGATTAAAAAGGTGAGCCTGTGAATGCCATCGTACTCTTTACCCATAAACTTCTTTAAGCCCCATACACCAAAGTCATCTGCTACGGCATGGTCTTCATCTGAAAGCAGAGTAAAGTTTAAGCTTTCTTTTTCTATGAATTTTGGCAATCTTTTTACCGCATCTGGGCTAATGCCTAATACCACGACGTTTTTTGACTTCAATTCACTTTGGATGTCTCTAAGACCTTGCGCCTGAACAGTGCACCCGGGTGTCATTGCTTTTGGGTAAAAGTACACTAATACTTTTTTACCTGCGTAATCGGTTAGTGAAACGGTTTCGCCATCTTGGTTTTGTAAAGAGAATTGAGGTGCTTTATCACCAGCTTGTAGTGTGTTCATTAGGATCCTTTTTCTGTTTATCTACCACTTTGCCCGTTACATTTAACGAAGCAAACAACGCCATTAGATCAGATTCTAATTGCTCAAAGTTTTCTGATGTGGGAAGTGAAACGACGAATTTACAACGCATGACATCATGCCCCGACTCGCGATAGGTACGTTGTCTAAAAGCACTTATCATAGCTTCGCGTTCAGCAAAGAAGCCGGTAACCGATTGAATTAGGCCTGCTGCATCCTCACCGCTGAACTCTACGTTAAATAGATGGGCAAGATTTTGCTTTTCGTGATGACTTGTTCGCTTCATCATCGAAAGTAAGTCTAGACGCTGTATGATGGCGGGCAATGTGCACTCCGCCTTTGTAATAGCGCTTTGTGTGCCTTCGATAATCATAGTTAACGAAAACTCTCGACCGTAAACCGCTTGCCTACTATCGAGAATATTGCATTGTGCTTGCGAAACTGCAGTGGCTATCTCACTTAAAATACCGCTTTTATCTGTACCTAAAAGTGTAACAATAAGTTGGTGTTTAGACATCAAATTCACTTTAAACGTAACAATGGCAGGATGTTAGCATAGAGTTTTTTGTTAAGTTAGTGCCTTTTTAGCTCTGTAGCTGAAGTTATTGTCAAAATCTTGTCTATTTACCGGTTCAACCGCTTGTGTTTAAGCACTGACATAATTAACATGTGCGCTCACATTTTGCGGAGAGATTATGTTTACTGGTAGTTACGTCGCACTCGTCACGCCCATGTTTGAAAATGGCGATATAGATTATAAGTCTTTAGAGAAGCTTGTTAAGTTTCATGTAGACCAAGGAACACACGGTATTGTGTCAGTTGGTACAACCGGTGAATCAGCGACGCTTCCCTTTGATGAGCACGTAAACGTGGTCAAAGAAACGGTGGCCATGGCCTCGGGCGCAATTCCAATTATTGCCGGCAGTGGTGCAAATTCAACTGCTGAAGCTATTTTTCTTACCGAACAACTTGGCGCTGCTGGGGTAGATGGCTTTTTAAGCGTTGTTCCTTATTACAATAAGCCGCAGCAAAAAGGCATGGTTGCTCACTTCAATGCTATCGCAGACGCAAGTCAAAAGCCGGTTATTCTTTATAATGTTCCTGGTAGAACAGTTGCGGACATGCTTCCTGAAACCGTTGCTGAGCTTGCTACCCACGACAATATCGTTGGTCTTAAAGACGCCACTGGCGATATTTCTCGTTTAAAAGAGACGCAGCCTTTGGTGCCAGCCGACTTTGTTATGTTAAGCGGTGACGATGGCACAAGCAGTGAATTCCTGTGTGAAGGCGGCCACGGCGTTATCTCTGTAACAGCAAATATTGTCCCCCAAGCTATTTCACAAATGTGTAAAGCTGCGCTAGAAAAAGATTTCGATAAATGTCGCGCCATTGATAAAACCATCGAACTTCTTCATAGCGAACTATTTATTGAGCCAAACCCTGTTATGCCGAAATGGGCGTTATACAAAATGGGCATGATGGAAAGCGCTGTTATGCGTTTACCAATGGTATTACCGGAACTATCAAGCCAAAAACGTATCGAAGAACTATTACAAAAATACGCTTTGATTTCTGGTTAATTAAGGAACACAGATGAATAAAACGCTGGCTATAGCAAGTTCAATCGCATTCGTTGCACTTGCAGGTTGTACAAGCCAAATGGATAGAAAGACTGCTTCTGGCAGTTATAAATATCTAGAAACCGAAGAGCAAAAAGAGCTTAAAATTCCTTCCGATTTAGACAAGCCTACTTTTTCTCGTGAATTTGCCCTTCCTGAGTTAGGTGATGAAGCAAGCACAGATATGTTGGGAAAGGCATTGCCAGTCCAGTCTCCTGCGCTGGTCCTTCCACTGGTAACGGGTTCTCACGTAGAAGAGGGAACGAATACCGCAACCATATGGTTTGACCAAGTAGATGACAGTCAACCGCTAAGCGAAGCTATTTGGAACTCGTTACTAAGCTATCTCGATGAAAATGGAATTGGCGTAGACACCTTCAATCCAGAAGAGCGCGTGCTAATTACCGATTGGATGGTGGTAAAACAAGACGTCGATGGCCCGTGGTATAGTGTAATTGACGAAGAGAGTGAAATTGGCCGTCGTTTCGAGTTCAATCTCAATGTAAAACCTCATGGCAGAAGCGCTGCGTTAAGCGTGGACCTTAAA
Source organism: Alteromonas sp. MB-3u-76 (assembly GCF_002831605.1). Taxonomy (NCBI): domain Bacteria; kingdom Pseudomonadati; phylum Pseudomonadota; class Gammaproteobacteria; order Alteromonadales; family Alteromonadaceae; genus Alteromonas; species Alteromonas sp. MB-3u-76. The sequence continues at coordinate 2,053,084 of NZ_CP025115.1, forward strand.
GATTATATGAAGTCTGTTGGCAATGATGTTGTTGCCGAGATTTCAGAGATCGAAGAGCGCCGCGAGGAGGTTAGTGTTCTTAACCAGGTTGTTGGCCATTACGAATATCAAATTCGATTGGAACAGACACGCCGTCTTGCGCGTATTCGTAAAGGTATTCAAACCGAGATGGGCTTTAACTCTGACGGTGAACCGGCTTATGTTGTTGAGTCGCAGTACGATATTGTCTGGCCGCGCATGCTGCTAGTGCTTCGCAAGCTTGGCTTTAATGTGAAAGATTTAGATAAATCAAATGGCTTACTTTTCGTGACTTATAGCGGTCAGCAGGGCGATTGGTGGGACGGTTTATTCTCAAGCGATGAAGATCTTCTTGAAAAAGGTGATTATCGTTTGAAAGTTGCGAAAGCGGGCGATACCAGAACGTCTATTACGTTTATGGACAATCAAAGTACACCGTTTGAAGCAAATCAGGTTGCAGACCTTTATAGCGCATTCGCTGAGGTCATGTCAGAAGATAACCTTGATATTTAACTGAGACTGAGAATGGAAAAACGCGACGAGCTTTACCGAGGCAAAGCAAAAACGGTGTATTACACCGACGATAGCGACAAACTTATTTTGCACTTTCGAAATGATACTTCGGCTTTTGATGGTGAAAAAATTGAGCAACTCGACCGCAAGGGCGAGGTAAATAATAAGTTTAATCACTTTATTATGAATAAGCTCGAAGACGCTGGCATTGCCACGCAAGTTGAGGCGCTTTTATCTGATAACGACTCTTTGGTCAAAAAGCTCGACATGATCCCGGTTGAATGCGTGGTAAGAAACGTGTCTGCGGGTTCTCTTGTACGCAGGCTTGGGGTTGAAGAAGGCAAACTGCTTGCTCCGCCAATTTTTGAGTTTTTCCTCAAAAATGATGCGCTTCACGATCCTATGGTGAACGATTACCACATAGTGTCATTTGGATGGGCAACTGAATCTCAAATAAGCGAGATGAAGGCGCTAACGTTCAAAGTAAACAGTGTTCTTAAGGCGTTGTTCGATGAAGCCGGAATGTTGTTGGTAGACTACAAATTAGAGTTTGGCGTAGACGGTGAAGGCAATATTGTTTTGGGTGATGAATTTACCCCTGATGGTTGCCGTCTGTGGGATAAAGAAACCCATAAGAAAATGGACAAGGATAGATTTAGGCAAGGGCTTGGTTCGGTAGTAGAAACCTACATCGAAGTGGCAGAGCGCTTGGGTTTGTCACTTTAGTTATTGCTACGAAGTAGCGTTCACTGACAAGCGAAGCTCATAAAGTGTAAGAGAAGAGGACCCGTTAGGTCCTCTTTTTGTATGTGCAGGTGATACCAGTTGCCTAGATAATTACACTGAGTCGCCACGTCGCATGACTATTGTTAGGAGAAAGACTGTGCTTAAAGCAACGTTGCTTGTTGTGACCGCCATGATTGCGTTTGCTGCCAATTCATTACTTTGCCGAATGGCATTGGTAAATACCGACATTGATCCCAGCTCTTTCACCATCATTCGGCTGCTTAGTGGTGCGTTTAGTCTTTTAGTTTTAACCAAAGTTACCCAATTATCTCAATTACAAACTAGCAGAGACAGCTCGTTAGCTAAAAATGTAAAGCAACAGGGAAGTGTAGCCGCAGGCCTAGCGCTGTTCGTTTATGCCCTAGGGTTTTCTTATGCCTACATTGCCATGTCTACCGGTACTGGCGCTCTACTCTTGTTTGGCACTGTGCAAATTACAATGATTGCAACGGGTCTTTACAAAGGGGAGCGGTTTGCACCTGTACAGTGGCTCGGCTTTACCTTAGCAATAACAGGCTTAATACTTTTATTGTTACCTAGCAGCAGCGCACCCTCAATGACCTCTAGCGTTCTTATGGTGTTAGCTGGCATAGGCTGGGGAGCATATTCGTTGTTAGGTAAGTCTTCAACATCGCCTTTACTGTCTAGCGCAGGTAACTTTGTGTATGCGTCTATACTATGCATTCCTTTGGTGGCGGTTATATTGTTTGCCGAATTTCCTCTTAAGATTGATATGGTTGGTGGTGTCTTCGCGGTCGCGTCTGGTGCACTCGCTTCTGGTGCTGGGTATGCAATTTGGTATACGGCGTTGCCACTTATAAAGTCAACTACAGCGGCGACAGTACAACTAAGTGTTCCTGTAATTGCTGCGTTTATGGGATGGGCATTACTCGATGAATCATTAAGCTGGACCATACTGGTCGCCTCAGCCATCACCTTAGGAGGAATATTTTTAGTTGTCAGGCAGCGTTGATAGGTGTGTGTTTGATGTAAATCAAGCCCAATGTTAACCTAATATTCAATTGCGCTAATGTATTGAGAAAAAGCTGTCTTTAGTTATTAAATGTGGCTAAAAAGTAGCGAAAATGCAATTAAGTGCACAATTAAGCAAGTCTTATGTTACTTTAATTCCCAATTTTAACTACACTTATATAATGACCTTTTATGTGAAGCTAATGTCTATTTTCTGGCGTAGTTTTACCTCTATTTTCTAAATTTCCGAACAAATTCAAACGAGTTTAAACACAGAAATATACATAAGTGATTTTAGGAGAGACTTTGACTATCCCAGTATTGCCGCCAAACGAACTGAAACGAATGGATACGTTGCGCAGCTTAGAGATATTGGATACATCTCCTGAAGAACGTTTTGATAGAATTACACGAATTGCGTCGCAACTTTTTTCCTGTGAATTCGCTACTGTCTCACTTATCGATTCGGATAGACAGTGGTTCAAATCTCGGGTAAATGTAGATCTACAAGAGACCTCGAGAGATATCGCCTTTTGTGCCCATGCGATTCTAGAAAACGATGCATTAATAGTATCCGATACCCTCAATGATGCGCGTTTTGCTACTAATCCTTTGGTAACCGAAGAACCTTTTATTCGCTTTTACGCGGGCATAAAGTTGATGGTAGACGGGTATGCAGTGGGAACCATTTGCGTCTTCGACACCACACCGAAAACACTTTCCAATAAGCAAGTGGATGCACTTAAAGATCTTGGGCGTTTAGTCGAGCTTGAGCTTAAGCGTTCAGATCTTTCTATTTTGTCATCTGAGCTGGACGTAAAGCAGCAGGAGTTGAAAGAGTCTCAAAAACTCACCCGGGTGCGCAGTGCAATCCTTGAAAAGGTGGTTAACTCTGAATCGCTTTCCTTCGTGCTAGAAGACATTGTCGAGGCGGTTGAAAAAGAATATTCAGGTCAAATTTGTAGCATTCTGTTATTAGAGGGCGGAAGGTTGAAGGTAGGGGCTGCTCCTTCGTTACCTGATTTTTATAACAATCTTATCGATGGCGTTGAAATTGGTGTAGGGCAAGGCTCTTGTGGAACCGCTGCGTACTTAAATGAGTTAGTGATAACAGACGATTTACGCACACACACGTATTGGGAGTCGTGGCGAAGTGCCGCTGAGGAAGCAAAGCTAGGATCTTGTTGGTCGCAGCCTATCTGTGGCGCAAATGGTAAAGTACTTGGCACTTTTGCTATCTACCAGAGAGAATCGGGTGTTCCTACTGACGATGATATAAAACGAATTAAGTACTTTGCTCACATAGTTAGCATCGCAATTGAGCGCGAAAAAGCAGACGAAATTATTTGGCGACAAGCCAATTTTGACGGCCTAACAGGCCTGCCAAATAGGCATTTAATGGAAGATAACTTGTCTCACGCGCTACGTTCAGCAGACCGGTTATCGACAAAGGTCGCCCTCATGTTTCTTGATCTCGACCATTTCAAGGACATAAATGACACCATGGGCCATGGCGTTGGTGATAGTTTGCTAATTGAAAGCGCTAGGCGTATAGAGAGTTGCGTGCGAGAAAACGATAGCGTGGCGCGCTTGGGCGGCGATGAGTTTGTTATCATCCTAAATAACCTCCATGATGCGAGGGACATAGAGCGTGTTACTCAAGACTTGCTTACTGTATTGTCGAAGCCATTCACCATTGAGCAAGAGCTAATACACACTAGTGCCAGTATAGGCATCACATTGTATCCAGACGATGCACAAGACGTGACTAGTTTGCTCAAAAATGCCGATCAAGCAATGTATCGTGTAAAAGCTGGCGGAAGAAACAACTACGAATACTACACGGAAAGTATGCGTGAGGCCGCCGTCAATAGGCTAAACTTGCTGAACGATCTTCGTTATGCAACGGAAAATGGCGAATTCTTTATAGAATATCAACCCATTATTACGCTGGAAACTGGGCGCGTTCAGAAGGCAGAGGCCCTTATTCGTTGGCAACATCCTAAGCGGGGGCTTATTCGACCCGACGATTTTATCTCTATCGCGGAGGAATCTGGGCTGATTATTGAAATTAGCAACTGGGTTTTTCGTCAAGTGTGCGATGACATAAACTACCTCCGCAAAAACTATTGCAACGAGCTGCAGTTAAGTATCAATACCTCTGCCAGTCATTACTTTAGCACTGCCCCGAGTATTATGGAGTGGCTTGATGTTCTTTTAAATACGCATACGCCATCAAATGCATTAGTGTTAGAAATTACGGAAAGCTTGCTAATGGACGCAGATAAAAGCGTTACGCAGAAGTTATTTCAGTTTAGGCAAGCAGGGGTAAGTATTGCGTTAGATGATTTTGGCACAGGCTTTTCTTCCATCTCTTATTTGAAAAAATTTCCCACGGATTACATCAAGATTGATAGAAGCTTCGTAAATTCAATGACCGAAGTAAGTAACGACAAAATTTTGTGTGAAGCCATTATCGTAATGGCCAAAAAGCTCGGTATTGAAGTAGTTGCAGAAGGTATAGAAACCAATGAACAGCTTAATATTCTTAAAAATATGGGCTGTGAATATGGCCAAGGCTACTACTTCTCTAAACCGGTGAAAAAAGCGCAGTTCGAAACCATGCTGCGCAATCAATTAGAGAATGTCGGGTAGTAGCCTTAATCATTTAAACGGCATAGGTGACGTTTATTGATGTAGGTATTTGCTTTCTTTTCTCCGTAAATACCTCAGCGTTAGGACAGGGTGCTTAACGCTTTTCCCGAGTATTGTTTTAGCTCGTCTGTTCGGCCTTCTTTAATTTTGTTTGCCCAATTTGGATCTTGAAGCAGGGCACGTCCCACTGCAACCAAGTCAAATTCGCCCGCGTCTAGGCGCTCTAGTAAATCGTCAACAGAGCGTGTATTTGAGTCTTGGCCTTTGAACGCTCCGAAAAAATCATCGTTTAAGCCCACAGAGCCTACTGTAATTGTTGGTTTGCCGGTTATTTTTTTGGTCCAGCCTGCCAAATTTAAATCACTTCCTTCAAACTCGTTTTCCCAATATCGACGCTGAGAACAGTGGAATATATCAACACCCGCATCACTTAATTGCGTCAAAAATTGCTCAAGTTCTTGCGGCGTATTAGCGAGACGCGCAGTGTAATCTTGCTGTTTCCACTGCGAATAGCGCAATACAATAGGGAAGTTGTCAGAAGTGGCAGCGCGAATAGCCTTAATAATTTCAACTGCAAAGCGGCCTCGGTTTTCCATGCTTCCACCCCAACTGTCGGTGCGTTGGTTTGTGCCTTCCCAGAAAAACTGATCGACTAAATACCCATGAGCACCGTGAATTTCAACGCCGTCCATGCCTATTTTTTGTGCATCTGCAGCTGCCTGAGCAAATGCCTCAATAACAGACTCTATGTGTTCAACGGTCATAGGTTCAGCCCCTTGCTTTCCTGGTTTAAATAAACCGGAAGGCCCAGCACTTGGAAGCTCTGAGTGTGGTGCATTATCAGCGACTCTGGCCATTCCCACATGCCAAAGCTGAGGCATTATTTTACCACCTGCATTGTGTACGTCGTTAACTACCTTCTTCCATCCCGATAGGGCGTCCTCTCCATGAAATCGAGGGATAGTGGCACCCATGGTCGCGACTTTATCGTTAACTGTCGTGCCTTCGGTAATTATTAGTCCAGTACCTCCTTCTGCACGTCTTTGATAATAGCCTGCAACCTCATCAGTAGGTACGCCGTTTGGCGAAAACTGTCTGGTCATAGGCGCCATAACTATTCGATTATTAAGCGATAGGCTTTTTAGATTAAATGAAGAAAATAACGTGGTATTGGACATTGAACATCCTCTTGTTCTTGTTGTTTGGGTTATTTAAAACTCGATTTGGATAGTCAAAATAGTAAAGCGCGTGGGGCTTAAGTCAATTTACAATTGGTGATAGTGCACGATAAACAAGAAATGAATGTGTGAACAATTTAAAATTGCCGCTATAATCAGAAAAATATCAAAATGCTTTGCAACCAGGAACGTTGATTTTTCTAAAAGGCTTTTACGAGGCGCGCAGTACGATTTATGGCTTTATCTCCCTCAAATATCACTAATTTTCAGCATGTCGACCCATCAGATTCTGACGACAGTTTACATAAAATGTTATGCGTGATTCGAAAACATCTCGATATGGAAGTGGCTTTTTTCTCTGAGTTTGTGTCTGGCGAGCGGATTTTCCGAGCAATAGATCACGACTCGAATGTCTCGCCCGATATCAATGTCGGAGACTCTGACCCCATCAACGAATCGTATTGTGGAAAAATTTGTCAGGGTGAGTTTGAAAAAGTCATTCATGACGCTAAAAACCATGAATTAGCGAAGGATTTAGAGGTCACGGAAAAGCTGGATATTGGCTCTTATCTTGGCGTACCCATTGTTTTATCTGACGGTGAAGTGTTCGGTACGTTGTGTTGTTATAAAAGTGAGGCTGACAATACACTCAATCAGCGAGATTTGTCATTTCTTAACGCTTTTGCCGAGATCTATCGCGAACTCTTCGAAGAAAGAATGAAAAACACCACACTGTATGATCAAATGGCCCAGACAACGTTATCGGCACTTGAGTGTGATGTGCTCGATATCCATTATCAGCCTATTTACAGTGTAGAAACTGGCGCGATTTGCGGCTATGAATGTCTTGCTCGTTTTAATACAAGTCCCTACAGAACCCCAGATGTTTGGTTTGATGAAGCAGAAAAGGTAGGAATGGGAGAGGCCCTACAATTAAAGGCCATTGAGCAAGCACTGAATAACATGCACAGGTTACCTATTGACACCAGTCTATCGTTAAACATTGCCCCTGAGTATATACTCAATGGTTCTATACATAAGTTATTAGAGGGCGTTGATATTAGTCGGCTAATACTTGAAGTAACCGAACATTCACCAATCAACGATTACATTGCATTTCGCAAAAAGCTTGCACCGCTGCGAGAGCGGGGAATGCAGTTGGCTATAGATGATGCGGGTGCAGGCTATTCGAGCTTTCAACACATATTGGAGTTAGAAGCCGATCTTATTAAACTGGATTTGAGCTTAATTCGCGATATACATATACAACCGAAAAAACTTGCGCTGGCAAAGGCCCTTTGTGCGTTCGCTAAGTCTACCTCTTGTGTAATTATCGCGGAGGGTGTTGAAGTGGTCGATGAACTTAAGGTTTTACAACAGCTTGGTGTAGATCGCATTCAAGGGTACTTAACGGGTAAACCCATGGTGTTAAATGAAGCGTTAGCGCATCAATTTACGCTGCCGTTGTAAAATGAACTTGGTACAGTTTCCACTTTAAAATTGTCATAAAAAAGTCCGCTGTTGAACGTCAAATCAGACACAGCATTAAAAGAAACTGCTGCATAGGATTATAAGCAATGGGCGGACTTTGTTTTAATTACAGTAAAGTAGTGTGCAAGCTCTTATCTTGCTGTGTCAAAGCTAACGTGAATATCCTTTGGCAAGGTCGCACTATTGTTGGCAATGGCGTCTCTAATTTCCACTACACCACGGCGAGATGGACGGTGATGTTTTCGTAGAACCGATAGTGTTTTCACTGCTCCGTACTTTTGTGCAAAGTCGACGACGCTTATTCCATTACACACCAAGCCATTTGCTACCAGACTATAAGCTTTACTTACAATTTTGGTACCGACCATCATTTTCTTTACATCTCTTCGCAGTCCATGACTGTCATCGGTAGCGGCGTTTTTACATATTGATATAAGTCTCTCTTCCGTATACGCAGAAGCAGCGCCAGAGAACAAAATGCCAGTAGATAGCAAGGCTCCGACCATATAAATTGTAGAGTTTTTCATGTTGGTTATTCCTTTTCACATAGAATGGGGTAATGAGCAATTTAGCTACTTACTTCTTGTAGCTACACTCAGAGTAGTTGCCCAATTCTCGCCTGCCATGACGAACTTGTGTTAATAGAGTGACAAAAATAAACGACTCAAATTCATAACCTTGAGAATGAATGTCATGGTTTCATCATAGACAAAACACGTTGTTATCATCTATGTGGTATACTTAAGTCTTATAAATATCGGGGCACGTCATGAAAACTGTTGCCAACACCCTGATGTACGAGTCGGACACAAGACGATTGGTCCGTTCGGATGGGCAATATGTTTCTCTATCACCAGCATGCGATAGACTAATAACCAGTCTTATTGAAGCGAAAGAAAAGGGTGTACCCAGAGACGCCCTTCGGCGTATTGTATGGGGGCATGAGTACGTCAGCGACGATGCTATAAATCACCTTGTGTGCCGCCTTAGACGGAAACTACATTCCATTTGTGAAAACAACGAGTGGGAAGTAGAAACCTTACCCTGCCAAGGTTATAGATTACTCGTAAAAGCTCCTTTGCAGCCAGGCTTCCTTTCAACACTAGTAGGGTATTTTAAAAAATACTGGCGAGAGCGGCACTAGATTCATTTGGGTAAAACAGGGTTGAAACAGCCTTTTCTCTGCATAGCGGCCACTATCAACAGCGTCCAGTTTCAACGTGATAGACAATGTAGTGATTCAAGTAATGAAATAAGCTGGTATTTATACCAATACATGCAGGGTTAAAGAGGAACTTTAATTTTTAGAGGTTTCTTAGCCACACAACAACAGGGCAAAATTTCATCGTCGTCTATAAACGCTAAAGGGTCTGTAGTGTACTCAACTTCACCTTCGAGTAGCTTGGTTCTGCAGGCACCGCAAAAACCTTCTCGGCAATGGTAGTGAATATTGATCCCCGCGGCTTCCATAGCGCTTAGTAAGGTTTTATCGGAAGGGGAGTTGATATGCCCCACATCGACAATGTCGATGCGGAGCATATTATCGCTACTGCTCATTAAACTGCTTAATTACAGTTCAAAGTCAGCAAAGTCTTCTTCGCTTACCGCAGAGTCAATTTGACCAACTAGGTAAGAGCTTATCTCAGATTCTTGTGGAGCAACCTGTACATTGTCTGAGTTTAGGTAATTATTCATCCAAGGTAGAGGATTACTACTAACATCAAACGGCGCATCAAAACCAATGGCCGTCATACGCTGGTTAGCAATGTATTCCACGTATGAACACAAAATTTCTTTGTTCAGTCCAATCATTGAACCGTTCTGGAATAAGTAATCTGCCCACTCTTTTTCTTGCTCAACCGCATTCATAAAGATAGCGCGTGCTTCGTCTTTACATTCTTCAGCAATTTGCGCCATCTCAGGGTCGTCTTTACCCTTAGCCCACAAGTTAAGAACGTGTTGGGTTGACGATAAGTGTAGGTTCTCATCACGAGCAATTAGACGAATAATTTTTGAGTTGCCCTCCATAAGCTTTCGCTCAGCGAACGCGAAGGTACAAGCGAAGGACACATAAAAGCGTATAGCTTCCAATGCATTTACTGAGTTCATGCATAGGTATAGCTTTTTCTTCAGTTCATACATGTTGATAGTGTGAGCAACGCCATCAACGGTATGTACGCCTTCACCTTGAGTTTGCCATAGTTGGGTGGCAAAGATGAGGTCGTCGTAATACTTCGAGATATCGGCAGCGCGACGTTTGATTTCTTCGTTTACAACAATATCGTCAAAAATTTCGCTTGGGTCTGAAAACAGGTTACGCAAAATGTGCGTGTAAGAACGAGAGTGAATCGTCTCGTAAAAAGACCAGGTTTCTACCCAAGTTTCGAGCTCGGGCAGCGAGATTATTGGCAAGAACGCTATGTTAGGGCTTCTGCCTTGTACAGAGTCGAGTAGAGTCTGGTACTTAAGGTTAGAAATAAAGATGTGCTTTTCTGGCTCGGTTAATTTTTGAAAATCAACGCGATCGCGTGTGACATCTACTTCTTCAGGACGCCAGAAAAAACTTATTTGTTTCTCAATAAGCTTTTCGAAAATGGCATGCTTTTGCTGGTCGTAGCGCGCAACATTTACGGGGTTGCCGAAAAACATTGGCTCTACCAGTGGGTTTGTACTTTGTTGGTTAAACGTAGTGTATTTCATGATGACCTAACTAAAAACTTAATGATAAACGCGTATTTTTATTAGTGTTCTTGCTGCTATCTACTGCCTTTCGGTCAACTGTGTTGCCGAAAGAGCGCATGCCCTCTAAATAATTAGATTTTGCATGCACCGCCGGCACAATCATCATCTTCTTCTATCACTACTTCTTCTTGACGAGGAAGTGGCTCACTAGCTTTTACATCTAGTGCGGAGGTGTCTGACGCGCCGTCTCGGGTGTTATGATAATACAATGTTTTGACACCAAGCTTGTACGTAGTTAACAGGTCTTTAAGCAATAGCTTCATCGGAACCTTGTTACCGTCGTAACGACTTGGGTCGTAGTTGGTATTGGCTGAAATTGTCTGGTCGATAAACTTCTGCATGATACCAACGAGCTGCAAATACCCATCATTTGATGGAATATCCCACAGCAACTCATATTGATTTCTCAATGTTTCGTACTCTGGCACTACTTGTTTTAGTACTCCGTCTTTACTGGATTTGATACTGATAAATCCACGAGGTGGCTCAATTCCATTTGTCGCATTTGAAATTTGCGACGATGTTTCAGATGGCATTAGAGCAGATAGAGTAGAATTACGTAAACCGTAAGTTTTCACTTCTTCGCGAAGCGCGTCCCAGTCGTAATGAAGAGGTTCGTTACACACCTTATCAAGATCACGCTTGTAACTGTCGATAGGCATTACGCCTTGAGAGTAGGTTGTTTCATTGAATTTAGGACACGCACCTTTCTCTTTAGCCAAGTTATTTGAGGCTTTAAGAAGATAGTACTGCATGGCCTCGAATGTACGATGAACCAAACCGTTTGCACTACCGTCAGAATATCTAACGTTATTCTTCGCAAGGTAATACGCAAAGTTAATAACACCAACACCTAAGGTTCTGCGCCCCATAGTGGCATTGTAAGCGGCCGGGACAGGGTAGTCTTGGTAATCAAGGAGGTTATCAAGTGCGCGAACGGCTAGGTCTGCCAATTCTTCGAATTCATCCAGCGACTTGATGGCACCTAAGTTAAATGCTGAAAGTGTACATAATGCTATTTCGCCTTCTTCGTCGTTCACGTGCTGAAGTGGCTTAGTAGGAAGCGCAATTTCTAAACACAGGTTACTTTGACGAACAGGTGCTACTTCTGGGTTGAACGGACTGTGGGTATTACAATGGTCCACATTTTGAAGGTAAATACGACCTGTGCTCGCACGCTCCTGCATGAACAAGCTAAACAGCTCCATTGCTTTAATCTGCTTCTTGCGAATGCTGTCATCGTTCTCGTATTTAACGTAAAGCTCTTCAAATTTATCTTGGTCGGCAAAGAACGCGTCGTAAAGACCCGGAACGTCTGAAGGGCTAAATAGCGAGATGTAGCCGTCTTTCATCATTCGCTGGTACATCAATTTATTAAACTGAACGCCATAGTCGAGATGGCGAACACGGTTCTCTTCAACACCACGGTTATTTTTAAGTACGAGAAGCGATTCAACTTCCATGTGCCAAAGAGGATAAAATAGCGTTGCTGCACCACCGCGCACGCCACCTTGAGAACAGCTTTTTACGGCTGTTTGGAAATACTTATAAAAAGGAATACAACCAGTATGGAAAGCTTCGCCACCGCGAATAGGGCTGCCTAACGCTCTAATTCTACCCGCATTCACGCCAATACCAGCCCGTTGGCTGACATATTTTACAATGGCACTTGCAGTAGCGTTAATGGAATCTAGACTGTCGCCAGCTTCAATAAGAACGCAAGAGCTGAACTGACGAGTAGGGGTACGCACACCCGCCATAATTGGCGTGGGCAAAGAAAGCTTGAACGTAGAGGCCGCATCATAGAAACGGCGAATGTAGTCCATTCTCGTCTCTTTGTCGTAGTTGGCAAACAAGCATGCTGCTACAAGAATATAAAGGAATTGTGCACTCTCGTATATTTCACCGGTAACACGATTTTGAACAAGATATTTACCTTCAAGCTGTTTAACTGCAGCGTAGCTGAAGTTCATATCTCTCCAATGGTCTATATAAGTGTCCATTTCGGCAAATTCTTCTGCCGAATAATCTTCTAGCAGATGGCTGTCATATTTACCCATTTCAACCATTTGTTTAACGTGATCGAGGAGTGCTGGCGGCTCAAACTGACCGTATGCTTTTTTGCGTAAATGGAAAATGGCAAGTCGAGCAGCTAGATACTGATAATCTGGTGCGTCTGTTGAAATAAGATCGGCTGCTGATTTGATCAGAGTCTCGTGAATTTCACTGGTGTTTATACCGTCATAGAATTGGATTTGAGCTTTAATCTCCACTTGCGAAACAGACACATTGCTAAGCCCTTTCGCTGCCCATGTGACAACTTTATGGATTTTCTCTAAATCAATAGACTCTTTTTCACCGTTTCGTTTGGTGACAAATAAATTATTATTCATGTTACCTAGCCGTTTGTCTGTTAGCGCGTAAAGCGAAAGTTTTTTCTAACCCACTTTATGTCGTTTTAGTTTGTGTTGTATTTCTTTTGTGCGTGTATCGAAGTGCGAATGTTGCGCTGTAGGTCAGAGATTTCAGACCGCCTTGTTAAATACACGCACGCAAGCCGTCTTAACCGTTAGAATACAGTAGAGACTGCCGATAAATTTTTACTTTTAGTTTGTCCTGAAAAGGGCTTGTATGGTTGATACCAAAAGCCGCTGTCAGATCCTGAAATTATTGCTGGATCTCCAGTTGGACAGAACACAAGATAGTGAGGTTTGAGCTGTAATGCAACCCAATATCTGGTGGTATTTCCAACACTCAATCTGGCATAGATTTTACGTTAGTAACAACTAACTTTTTAGCGTTCTACAAGCTTCAATTAAATCAAATGCAAGCACTTTTCGTACTTTGATCTGTCGCTAAATTAATTTAATATTAAAAACGCTTTTTTATGAAAACACGATATATGGTGTATGAAATATCACCATGGCCCAATATGTAGTGTTAAGTTAGCTTTGTACCACTGTATATAGAAGGTAATTAACATCTACATTATTTGCAGATAAGTAAAAGCCTTGGGTGATCGGATCCATGTGTAACCCTGTCATATCTTTAGGCAATAAACCTGCTTTGTCTGTCATTGCCATCAGCTCAGATGGTTTTAAAAACTTCTTATGATCGTGAGTGCCTTTCGGCACGAGTTTGAGAATATACTCGGCGCCAACGATCCCCATCAAATACGACTTCACATTTCGATTAAGCGTAGAGAAAAATACATGGCCGCCTGGTTTTGCTAACTTTGCGCAGGCTTTTACTACTGACTCAGGATTAGGTACGTGCTCTAGCATCTCCATACAAGTCACTACGTCAAATTTTCCCGCGTGTTCAGACGCAAAGTCTTCAGCTGTAGAGCATACATAATTTACTTTAACACCCGATTCTAATCCGTGTAGCTTGGCCACCTCTAAAGAAGCTTGCGCCATATCGAGACCAGTAACTTCTGCGCCCGCTTTAGCCATAGATTCGGCTAGAATGCCGCCACCGCAGCCAATATCAATCACCGACTTACCGAACAATCCTTGTGTATGTTGATTAACAAAATCAAGGCGCAATGGGTTTATTAGATGTAAAGGCTTAAATTCTCCTTCTGGATCCCACCACCGAGAGGCTAGTTGAGAGAATTTTTCTATTTCTTGTTGGTCAACATTTGTCATGGGTAAGTAATTCCTCCGATTACGAGTTAATAACATAACGTAAAACCCGTCATTGGAGTTACATTTTTTGGTGAAAACAGAGGTGTAAATTGCTCGTCTGCGCGAAAAATAATCGCTTGCCTTGTTGAGGGGGAATAACCGCAATTAAGCGCTACATAAATCTGTCATCAAGTGGTACACTGACGAAACGATTATGAACCCACATAATAACAATAGTGCGCACCATGTCCTTCTGATTTAATGAATCAAAACGAGGACAAAACGGATAACGCAGAACAAATCAAGAAAAAGGGATTAAGCAGTTTATGTCTGATAACGCTAAAGAAATTCTCCCCGTTAACATTGAGGAAGAGTTAAAAAACTCATACCTCGATTACGCGATGAGCGTTATTGTCGGGCGAGCATTGCCTGATGTACGAGATGGCTTGAAGCCAGTTCACCGCCGAGTGCTATTTGCGATGAACGAACTTAAAAATGACTTCAATAAGCCGTATAAAAAATCTGCCCGTGTGGTAGGTGACGTTATTGGTAAATATCACCCCCACGGTGATTCTGCTGTATACGACACAATAGTGCGAATGGCACAGCCGTTTTCACTGCGTTACATGCTAGTTGACGGTCAAGGTAACTTTGGTTCTGTAGATGGTGATTCTGCGGCAGCAATGCGTTATACCGAAGTCCGAATGGCTAAAATTGCTCATGAGCTTTTGGCCGACCTTGACAAAGAAACTGTTGATTTTGTGCCAAACTACGACGGTACAGAATTTATTCCTGAAGTTCTGCCCACAAAAGTGCCTAACTTACTAGTAAATGGTTCGTCGGGTATTGCGGTAGGTATGGCAACAAACATACCGCCTCACAACCTCACTGAAGTTATCAATGGCTGCGTTGCTCTTATTGAGAACCCTGATATAACAATTGATGAGTTAATGACTCATATCCCCGGCCCAGACTTCCCAACTGCCGCAACTATCAGCGGTCGTAAAGGTATTGAGGACGCGTACCGCACCGGTCGCGGCAAAATATACCTGCGAGCAAAAGCGGATATAGAAACCGACGCTAACGGTAAAGAAACAATTATCGTTAACGAAATACCTTATCAAGTTAACAAAGCTCGTCTTATTGAAAAAATGGCAGAGCTTGTTAAAGAAAAACGCATTGAAGGTATATCAGCATTACGCGACGAGTCTGACAAAGACGGTATGCGGATTGTTATCGAGGTTAAACGTAACGAATCAGCAGAAGTGTTGCTGAACCACCTGTATGCCAATACTCAGTTACAAACGGTATTTGGTATTAACATGGTAGCGCTGGACAATACCCAGCCAAAACTATTTAACCTTAAAGATACGCTGGAAGCCTTTATACTGCACCGTCGTGAGGTTGTTACTCGCCGTACGGTATTTGAGCTTCGCAAAGCACGTGATCGTGCGCACATCTTAGAAGGCTTGGCGATAGCGCTTGCTAATATCGACCCTATTATCGAGCTTATCAAGGCATCTCCAAGCCCCGCTGATGCTAAAAAAGCATTGGTTGCTCAAGGCTGGGCCCTTGGTGATGTATCGCAAATGCTAGAGCGCGCCGGTGACGATGCAGCACGACCAGATTGGTTAATGCCAGAATTTGGTATTCGCGACGGAAAATATTTCCTAACCGAGCAACAGGCACAAGCTATTCTTGACCTTCGCTTGCATAAGTTAACAGGTCTTGAACACGAAAAAATTCTTGAAGAATACAAGCAGTTACTTGAGCTTATTGCTGAGTTACTTCACATATTAAACAGCCCAGAGCGTTTGATGGAAGTTATTCAAGAAGAGCTTGAGAAAGTACGCGAAGAATACGGCGACGAGCGTCGTACAGAAATTACGGCTGCCAGCCACGATATCGACATTGAAGATCTAATCGAAAGAGAAGAGGTAGTAGTAACCTTGTCTCGTGAAGGTTACGTGAAGTACCAGAAGTTGACAGATTACGAGGCCCAGCGTCGCGGCGGCCGCGGTAAATCTGCAACTAAGATGAAAGACGAAGATATTATTGAGAAGCTGTTAGTGGCAAATACCCACGACCATATTCTTTGCTTCTCAACCCGCGGCAGGTTGTACTGGCTAAAAGTGTATCAGTTACCTTTCGCAAGCAGAAATGCGCGCGGTAGACCAATTGTCAATATTCTTCCACTTGAAGAAAATGAGAGAATTACCGCTATATTGCCTATCAAAGAATTTGTTGAAGGTAAATATGTGCTGATGGCAACGGCCAACGGCACGGTTAAAAAGACAGACTTGAGCCTGTACTCTCGCCCGCGTTCAAACGGTATAATTGCGGTGAACCTTAACGATGGTGACGAGCTAATTGGCGTAGATATTACCGACGGCGATGACGACATTATGTTGTTCTCTGATGCTGGTAAAGTTGTGCGTTTCAATGAGAAGCTTCGCGATAGTGAAACCGGTGAAGTTAAGCGCGATCCAGAAACGGGTGAAGAACTGTATGCCCTTAGACCCATGGGTAGAACTGCTACCGGTGTTCGAGGCATTCGCTTACAAGACGATCAAAAAGTAGTCTCTCTTATTGTTCCCAAAGGTGACGGACCTATTTTGACCGCAACGGTAAACGGTTTTGGTAAACGTACTCCGCTTGAAGAATACCCTGCGAAGAGCCGTGCAACACAAGGCGTGGTTTCTATTAAGGTATCGGAGCGAAACGGTAAAGTTGTCGGCGCTGTTCAGGTTGATGACTCAAATGAAATGATGCTAATTAGTGACCAGGGCACATTGGTACGTACACGGGTGAGTGAAGTATCCGTTGTCGGCCGAAACACTCAAGGCGTTCGCTTGATGCGTACTGTTGAAGGTGAACATGTGGTCGGGTTACAGCGTATCGAAGAAGTAGTAGATTTGCCTGATTTAGACGAAGATGGCAATCCAATTGTTTCTGAAGTATTACCTGAGCAAGAAGAAAACGTTGCACAAGACAACGATAGCTCAACGACAGAAGACTAGGGGTATTGTAGATTATCCAAGCACTGCGGTTACTGAGGTATTAATCTCAGAATAGGTCAGTAACGGGTAGTTGTGCAATATCAGTGTTCTTATAAACAAGCGGCTTATGCCGCTTGTTTGCCAATTGGCAGTTTAATTGGCATCAACAATATACAGGTGTTGAAAAACGCAATGAAAGAGGTATTCAACTTTAGCGCTGGCCCAGCAATGCTTCCTAAAGAAGTGATGCAAAAAGCCCAAAGCGAGTTCACGAACTGGCGGGATATGAACTGCTCAGTAATGGAAGTAAGTCATCGCGGCAAAGATTTCATAGAAATTGCTGCAAAGGCAGAGCAAGATCTGCGTGACCTTCTGTCAGTGCCTTCTAATTACCATGTACTTTTCACCCATGGTGGCGGGCGAGGACAATTTGCGGCGGTACCCCTTAACCTTTCCCAATCGGGCGACACTAGTTTGCATTTAGTAAGTGGCTCTTGGTCTAAAGGTGCTGTGGCAGAAGCGGACAAATACAACAATGCCGTTGTGGTTGGTGAAGTGTCAGAAAAAGATGGAATGCACTATGTCCCAAAGCCATCTTTGGCCAACATTGACCAAGGGGCTTCCTACTATCATTTTTGTCCGAACGAAACCGTAGACGGAATTGCTTTCGACTGGTTACCTGAATCGGGCGATGTGCCTCTGGTTTCAGATATGTCGTCTACCATTTTGTCTCAACCTATTGATGTTGCAAAACACGGCGTTATCTATGCTGGGGCTCAAAAAAATATTGGCCCTAGTGGTTTATCTGTAGTGATTGTTAGAGATGATCTAGTTGGCCGTGCACGCAAAGAAACGCCATCGATCTTTGACTACGAGCTAGCGGCAAAATCTGACTCTATGTATAACACGCCTCCTACATTTTCTTGGTATTTAGCGGGCCTAGTTTTTGAATGGCTCAAGGAAATGGGCGGCGTTGCTGCCATGGCGAAGCGTAATGCTGAAAAAGCGGCGTTGTTGTACTCGGCTATTGATAGCTCTGACTTTTATTCAAGTAACGTTCACCCAGACAATCGTTCAAAAATGAACGTACCGTTTCATCTCGCAAACACAGAGCTAGAAGGTCTGTTTTTAAAACAATCGCAAGAAGCTGGATTACTTGCTCTTAAAGGCCACCGCTCTGTTGGCGGTATGCGAGCTAGTATCTACAATGCGATGCCGGTAGACGGTGTTCTAGCATTGGTAGAATTTATGCGTGAGTTTGAACGAGTGAATGGATAAAGAACAAGTGAATACAAATATGGAACAGTTAACATTAGCACCGATTAGCAAAGTATCGGGAGTGGTCAATGTACCTGGTTCGAAGAGTCTGTCTAATAGAGCCTTGCTGCTTGCTGCGCTTTGTGAAGGAGATACCGAACTCACCAATCTTTTAGACAGTGACGACATTTCACATATGCTTAACGCGCTCACTCAGCTTGGAGTGAACTATACACTTAGCGATGATAAGACTCGATGCGTAGTGAAAGGTAATGGTGGCGCTTTTAATGTCAGTGAGCCACAGGAACTTTTTTTAGGAAATGCAGGTACTGCAATGCGCCCTTTGTGTGCTGCTTTGGCCGTGAGCAATGTGGATGTGGTGTTAACCGGTGAACCGCGCATGGAAGAACGTCCAATTTCAGATTTGGTGGACGGATTACGAGAAGCTGGCGCTGACATTAAGTATTTAAAAAATGATGGTTTTCCGCCCCTTCAAATTAAAGGCAAGGCGTTAACTGCTAATGAAATGTCTGTTGACGGCAGCGTATCTAGTCAATTTCTTACGGCGCTTTTGATGGCCGCACCACTGTTTAAAAATGATGTGACCATTAAGATAAAAGGTGAGTTGGTGTCTAAACCCTATATCGACATCACCCTTGATACCATGGCTAAGTTTGGTGTTGAAGTTGTAAATAACAATTATCAAACCTTCACCATTTCTGGCGACGCAAAATATGTGGCGCCGGGCAAATTTATGGTTGAGGGGGATGCGTCTTCTGCTTCTTACTTCCTCGCAGCTGGCGCTATTAAAGGTGGTACGGTACGCGTAACCGGTATTGGTAAAAACAGTATCCAAGGTGACATTCGCTTTGCAGAAGTATTAGAGGCGATGGGCGCTTCTGTAAACTGGCACGATGAATATATCGAAGTGACTGGTGCGCCATTGAAAGGTATTTCGATGGATATGAACCACATTCCAGATGCTGCTATGACGATTGCTACAACGGCGCTTTTCGCCGAGGGACCAACGTTAATGACCAACATCTATAATTGGCGTGTGAAGGAAACCGATAGGTTGCATGCGATGGCCACTGAATTGAGAAAAGTAGGGGCGAAGGTGGAAGAAGGGCACGACTACATAAAAGTATGGCCCACAGACGAACTGAAACACGCTGAAATTGATACCTACAATGACCATAGAATTGCCATGTGTTTTTCACTAGTTGCACTAAGCGATACGGCAGTCACGATAAACGACCCAGGATGTACCCGTAAAACGTTCCCTGACTATTTCACTCGATTTAATACCTTAGTCTAAGTTACCCGTGCGGTAATTATCTATGCGGACCAGTATTGTGTCGCCCTCTTCTTGAGAGGGCGGCATTGCTTATCCTGCACTAAAGCGTATAATTACGCGCGATTTTTAGCAAAATGAAAAATGGAGCAGGTATGCATTCCACACCCGTAGTCACGGTCGACGGCCCAAGTGGTGCTGGTAAAGGTACTTTAAGTAGCTTATTAGCCAAAAAGTTAGAGTGGCACTTTTTAGATAGCGGTGCGATTTATCGCGTTCTTGCTGTTGCTGCGCTCCACCACGACCTCCCGTGTGATGATGAAGAATGTATTGTTCCTCTCGCAACTGGTCTAGATGTTAGTTTTGAGACCAATGGAGATGCCACACGCGTTATTTTGGAAGGCGAGGATGTTACCGACGACATTCGTACTGAAGACGTCGGTGCCGTTGCTTCCAAAGTGGCTGCATTACCCCGTGTTCGCGAAGCTTTGCTTCGTCGCCAGCGCGCATTTCAACAGGCTCCTGGTCTTGTTGCAGATGGTCGCGATATGGGAACTGTGGTATTCCCAGATGCACAGGTAAAGATTTTTCTTACAGCAAGCGCTGAAGCTCGCGCAGAGCGTCGTTATAGCCAGTTGAAAGCTAAGGGCATGGATGTTAATATTGCGCGCCTTTTAACCGATATCAAGGCAAGAGACGAGCGCGATACTCAACGTTCGGTAGCTCCTTTGGTACCGGCAGAAGATGCTGTAATTATAGATTCGACAGACTTGGATATTAACCAAGTCTTTGAAAAAGCGATGGATATTATTTCCTCACGAGGTTAATCCTGTGGGACAAAATACGTTCAAAGCAGAGCTGCTACAGGAAGTGGCGGCGATTTTTTAATAACCCCGCGTTATCCGGATTAGAAGCGTGGATATCAACTTAAAAGTTATCTGAGACTTATGACTGAAAATTTTGCACAACTTTTTGAAGAAAGCTTACAAGAACTAGAAACACGTCCTGGTTCAATTGTAAAAGGTACTGTTGTTTCTATCGACAAGGACATCGTTCTTGTTGACGCTGGCTTGAAATCAGAAAGTGCTATCCCAGCAGACCAATTTAAAAATGCTGAAGGCGAATTAGAAATTGCCATCGGTGACGAAGTAGATGTAGCACTAGATGCTGTAGAAGATGGTTTCGGTGAAACTATCCTATCTCGCGAAAAAGCGAAGCGTCACGAAGCATGGGTTGAGCTGGAAAAAGCTTACGATGATAAGGTTACCATTAAGGGCGTTATCAACGGTAAAGTTAAAGGCGGTTTCACTGTTGAAGTAAACAGTGTACGCGCATTCCTTCCAGGTTCATTGGTTGATGTACGTCCAGTACGTGACACAACTCACCTTGAAGGCAAAGAGCTTGAATTCAAAGTTATCAAGCTTGATGCAAAACGCAACAACGTTGTTGTTTCTCGTCGTGCAGTTATCGAAGCAGAAAGCAGCCAAGAGCGCGAAACACTTCTTGCAAACCTTGAAGAAGGCCACGAAATCAAAGGTATCGTTAAGAACCTTACCGATTACGGTGCGTTCGTTGACCTTGGTGGCGTAGACGGTCTACTACACATTACAGATATGGCTTGGAAGCGCGTTAAGCACCCAAGTGAAATCGTTAATGTTGGTGACGAAATTAACGTTAAAGTACTTAAGTTCGACAAAGAGAAGCAGCGTGTTTCTCTTGGTATGAAGCAAATGGGCAACGATCCATGGCAAGAAATTGCGTCTCGTTACCCAGAAGGTACTAAGATCAACGGTCAGGTAACTAACCTAACTGATTACGGCTGCTTCGTAGAAATCGAAGACGGTGTAGAAGGTCTAGTACACGTTTCTGAAATGGACTGGACTAACAAGAACATCCACCCATCTAAAGTTGTTAACCTAGGTGACACTGTTGATGTAATGGTTCTTGAAATTGACGAAGAGCGTCGTCGTATTTCTCTAGGTCTTAAGCAATGTATTGCTAACCCTTGGGAAACTTTCGCTGAGTCACACGAAAAAGGTGACAAAGTATCTGGTAAGATCAAGTCAATCACTGACTTCGGTATCTTCATCGGTCTTGACGGCGGCATCGACGGTCTAGTTCACCTTTCTGACATCAGCTGGAACAAATCTGGTGAAGACGCAGTTCGCGACTATAAGAAAGGCGACGAAATCTCTGCAGTTGTGCTTCAAGTCGATCCAGAGCGTGAGCGTATCTCTCTAGGCGTTAAGCAAATTGAAGAAGATCCGTTCAACAAGTATCTGACAGATAACAAGAAAGGTGCTATCGTTGTTGGTACAGTAACTGAAGTTGAGCCAAAAGGCGTTACTGTAAACCTAGCTGAAGAAGTTGATGGTTACATCCGTGTTGCAGATATTGCTGTAGAACGTGTTGAAGACGCAACTGAAGTAGCAAAAGTTGGTGATAGCATTGAAGCGAAATTTATGGGCGTTGACCGTAAAAACCGCACTGTTAACCTATCTGTAAGAGCGAAAGATCAGGCTGACGAGAAAGAAGCTATCGACAAGGTTAACCAGCAAGACGATGCTGGTTTTGCTAACGCGATGGCAGAAGCATTCAAAGCTGCTAAAGGCGAGTAATGCTTTTGTGGGTGTGCAAAAGGCACACCCTGTTCGCGATAGCTGTTTAAACAATAATATTGACAATGAGGTTAAGCATGACCAAGTCTGAATTAATTGAACGGCTCGCGGATCAAGCGCGTCAGGTTCCCGCGAAGGAGCTAGAACTGGCAATTAAAGAGCTTCTCGAACAAATGGCGCAAACCCTTCAGAAGGGCGAGCGTATTGAAATTCGAGGTTTCGGTAGTTTTTCACTGCACTACCGCGCGCCACGCGTAGGTAGAAACCCTAAAACGGGCGAAACTGTAAAGCTGGACGGTAAGTACGTTCCACACTTTAAGCCAGGCAAAGAACTTCGTGAAAGAGTTGATGCCTCAATAGCTTAGATATAAAAGCCGCTTTAAAAGCGGCTTTTTTTTGTTTGCCCAGCGAAGCTGGCAAACCCGTCAGGTTGAAAGAAACCTGAATCACCCTGACTGAGGGGAAGATAATCCGAATGGCAAGGGCGTTGTTGGCCAACGGCAGGGTCTGAAGGAAGCCATAGGAAGTTAGAGGTACACAACGCAAGTGAACCTGATTCGGCAAGACAGGAGGGTAAGCGTGCAAAATAGCGCGAAGCCCGATACTCAGTCAGTCCTGTTTTGTGTTTGAGGGTGGAATTTCTAACAGGGAGCCAGTGCAGTAACTGGGGAAGCCTGGCATTAGATCCAATCAAATGGTTGGACGTATCGTTCAAGGAGTGATCCAAGAATGTTGCGAGTGTGAGGTGGCAGATGAACCCGTAGTAGTGAGTAAGGCTAGGCCGATGAAAGCCAGTAATGGTGTGGAGGGTAAAACCAAGCCGACTATCAGCATTGTGTTTGATAGGATCTATTTTAGCCAAAAGCTTAAATGGATTGCGAAGGGGGGAAGCAGACTTTAAGACTCTGATGAGTTGTGAGTTTTTTTATCATTGATACACAAGCCGCCAGATCAGCGGGACAAGTCGAATCGGTGCGCTAGGAATAGTGATGTCTGGTGAGACAGGCCGTATATGGGAAGTAATTGTAGTCAAATTTGGTAGATTGCCTCAGTGCTAGAACGCCAAACCCTGCAATGAAAGTTACCACAATGTTAGAAAATGAACGATGTCCATAGGGCGCACGATACTAGATTGCAAATTAGCATTGTGTCACTTAGCAAGTGATATGAAGTATGCAGGAGCCGTATACGAGGCCCGTACGTACGGTTCTGTGAGAGGGATGAGGCGCAAGCCTCACCCTACTCGATGTGCCCGCTATTTACCTTGGTTCTTTCTTTTTTATGCGTATACTTTGTAATACGTATGTTTCTTGCTGAATAACTATTGACCCCTTTATTAAGACAGTTATATATTACCCGAATAATAATAATCGGTTTTTATAGAAGTCATGTCAGCCGGCGAAGAACAAGCAATAATAAAACAGTATCAGCCGCTAATTCGTGCACTCATTCCCTACGAGCAACAAAATCGCTTGTTAGAAGGTATTAACAAGTTTTCAAAACGTTTGCCTAGCAGTGTGCGAAAGGTAGTCAAAGAGGAGGTCGTTAGGCTTACTTCACTCACAGACGCGCCTGCAGATAATTCCGCCTTTGCACAGTTTCCCGTTATGAAGTTTAAGCACTTTGGTATTCAAATGCGCTTAGACAAAGTAGGGGCTAAAATCCTCAAAAGCGAGACCTCGCTTTATCAAGATAGATATACCGTTGGTGTTTTCGAGTCGGTGATGAATTCCGACTTCTATCAGAATCAAATTAAGAAAGATCAGTTTAGAAAAATAGTCGATGCGTTCAATATTGAAAGTCAGTCGTTTACTGATATTGATTTTGGGGATGACATAGCCATTCGTCCAAATTTTACAGTATCATCGCCAGACTTCGAAAAGGGTAGGCATTGCTCTGTTAGTTCATTTTCTCATGTAGGGATGGCGGTAGAAACTAAACGTCCGCCTAATGTCACCACAGGTGATGATATTACTTTCACTCTACCGGAGGTGTTAGGTCTAACTAAAGAGCCTACCGATATAACTTTTCATCTGCAGTCGGTGAAATACAATAAGCATCTTGGAAAGTATGAGTCATTCTTTTTGTTCCCCAACGATATTGATAGCGACTTTATCAATATATTAAAACGCTATATTGAGATTACTGCACACCGCCAACCCCTGCAGCGAGATTTAGAAATAGAACGAGCGATGCAGGAGTTAGAGAGAGACAGAATTTTAGAAAATAGTCCATGGCTGCCAGTGTACTTGTCTCCCCATAAGAAAAGCTTGAAGCCAAATATTGCCTTGTTCACCAAAGCTAACGTAGAGCATAACAATGCTGAGAACCTTCTTGCCAGTCTTCAGGACAAGCCATTTTTTGAGTCTCTTTCAAACGAAATATTGAAATACAACGAAGCTTTTGTCTTTCATGGAACAATAAAAGTTAAAAGTGGCGCTGTGAAAATTACGGCAACGCACAGGCAACTTATCAAGCTAGGTCAGTTAAACGCGCTTATATACCTACTGGCAAAGAATGGTGATTTTATTTGTACTCATTGCAGAATGGATACAGTCACTCGAGAGGATAAGCAAAAAGCGTTTGCTATTCATGACATCGCAAGTAAAGCGTTTGAACAGCTGTCTAATTTAAGTCACGTGCTCTATTGCAAAGATGTGTCTAGCTACATAGCAAATTTAACCCTTAGCGCTAAATGTAATTTCAAACCACTCTCCAGTGAGCTTAAAGCCAGTGGCGATAATTGGCATATCGACTACGTAATGGAAGAAGACTTAGACAGACGAAGTGAAACCCGTTATGTCATTGATAAGTCAGCGTCGATAAAAATGGGGCTGCTTTCGTCAATAGACGCTAAAGTTGCTGATTTATCTGCCAGCGGAATGCGATTGCTTGTAGCGCCAAATAGCGAGCTGCAAAAAGATATTCGTGTTTCCGTTCCCGATTTGAAGATTAAAAACGAAAAATACAAAGTGGTGCACTATCATCCGCCCTCAGGGGTTGTGAGACTCAATTTATCTGAAGACGGGCGAAAGTCAAAAGTAAGCGCCAATGTGGACAATATCGTTGAGGAAAACACCGCGTACTTTAAGGTGAGAGATATCGCTCGTATTCAGCGTTCTACTCATCGATTCATATGGGAGCTTGCGGTAAGGCATATGCCGTCACTTGCAGTGTTATGTGTAATGAACCGCTTTACACTAGATAGACTAAAAACCGTTTATCAGAGTGATAATTCGGATGATCTTTATCCGTTTTCTCGCACGCAAAACATTATTCCACTACACGGTTTTTTCGCTGATAAAGGACAGGCCAAACCCAAATCGCAAATACTCGAAGGCATGTTTAAAGAGACGCTAGAGCAAAGCTTAGTCGTGCATTGTGTTCGAAAAAGCGATAACCGCCTTGTATTTATCAAAGAAAAAGACTTTCTCTACTCTAAACTACGTGCGCAAATTAAGAGCCAATTAGAAGAAGGGAAAATTCAGCTAAGCGCTACAGATGTTACTGCTATTCGATGTCATGGTGCTATTACTCCGCTCACTAAAAAGCGCTTAGCTCAGTTGTCTAAGCTCGACAAAGCTATGTATGACAAATTAGAAACCATGCAGGCTGGTTACACCCACTGTATTTTCATCACAAATATGTCTGCGTTGCATCACGATTTAGTGGTTGAAAACCTCATAGCAAAACGAAAAGCAAAAGAAGCGGAGCCTGTGCCTGCATAAACATCCTCGCGCATCATTAGGTAGCGCTTTTTTGTGTTATCTTATTTCCTGTTTTGCTATTCTTAGCAACAAATTAAAAATAAAGGGCTTTGTGTTGAAAGGGATCGTGTCATTTCTGATCATTCTAGTGCTACTTGCGGTGGCCTTTGTCATAGGTTCGCAAAACGAGGGAATGGTAACAGTAAACTACCTTATTGCTCAGGCGAACATACGACTGTCCACACTGATTGCTATTTCGTTATCTATAGGAGTTATTGTAGGTATCTTAATTATGCTAGCTAGCTGGTTGCGATTGAAAGTGCAGCTAATGTCGGCAAAATCTAAGATGCAGCATTTGGAAAAAGAACACTAATGCTTGAGTTGCTGTTTTTACTTTTGCCTGTTGCCGCAGGATATGGCTGGATAATGGGGCGCAATAGCGTTCGCCAGGCGCAGAGGAAGCAGTCGAGTATACTCTCTAAGTATTATTACAAAGGCCTAAATTTTCTCCTTTCAGACCAACCAGATAAGGCGGTTGATACATTAATTAAAATGATTAATGTCAATAGCGATACTGTGGAAACGCACATCGCGATGGGAAGCTTCTTTCGCCATCGGGGCGAAATAGACCGCGCCATCAAAGTACATCAAAATTTAGTTAGTCGCGACGAACTTCAGCCGGCACAGCGTGAAAATGCGCTTCGAGAGCTTGGTCAAGATTACACCCAAGCGGGCTTTTTAGAGCGCGCAGAAAACGCTTTTTTACAGTTACTAAACAGTGACAAACACTACTTGGTTGCGCAGCAACAGTTATTCAGTATTTATCAAACCACCAAAGAATGGCAACGTGCTATAGAGCTAGCTGAGCGCATGGTAGAGTGCCATGGCGACAACGATGATGTATGCGAGCGTTTGGCCCATTTTTATTGCGAACAGGCAACTGTTGAGCTTAAAAACGACGCTCAGGGAGCAGCGCTTACGTTGTTGCAAAAAGCTGTGAACGCAGACGAACATGCGGTTCGCCCTTGGCTAATGCTGGGTGAGCTAGCGCTTGATCAAAAGCGTTATACCGACGCAACGGCTTATTTCGTTCAGGTGGCAGAACGAGATATCAACTGGTTTAGTGAGGCCGTTCCTAGTTTAGAGAAAATAGCTGAAGAAACTGGGGAGTGGGACGCCTTCGAGAAGAACTTAGAAGCACATTGGCAAGAATGCGCCACGTCATACCTGGCAATGGTAGATGTATTAATGAAGAAGGGTGAAACATCTCAGGCCAGTGAATATCTTATCGAGCAACTGCGAAAACGCCCCACAATGCGCGGCTTTAAGACTCTTATGGGGCTGTATATAGACCAGCTAGAAGATAAAAATTCCGCTAATAGCTTACGTGATTTAAAAGAGTTAGTAGAAAAGCAAATGCTACAGAGACCGAAGTATCGCTGCAACAGCTGTGGTTTTTCGGGTAGAAAATTATATTGGTTATGCCCATCATGTAAGAAATGGGGTGTTGTTAAGCCCATTAAAGGGTTGGATGGAGAGTAGCGTAAGATGCAAGATATGCAAAAGCCGACTAAAGAGCCTCGCGTCATTGTCGCGCTTGATTACGATGACAAAGACAGTGCACTGGCGTTTGTTGATAAATTAGATCCCAGTCAGTGTAAGCTAAAAGTTGGCAAAGAGATGTTTACTTTGTTTGGGCCAGAGTTTGTCAAAACTTTGATAGGAAAAGGGTTTGATGTCTTTTTAGATTTGAAGTTTCATGACATACCTAATACGGTAGCCAAAGCCTGCAAAGCAGCCGCCGAACTCGGTGTGTGGATGGTAAATGTTCATGCATCAGGCGGGCTTCCGATGATGCAGGCCGCCAAGCAGGCGATTGAAAATAGCGCTAACCCAAGCACTAAATTAATCGCAGTCACAGTGCTGACGAGTATGGACCAAGAGCAACTTTCTGGCGTGATTGATAATGTTACACCAGAAGAGCAAGTTTTAAGGTTAGCGGCACTGACTGCCACAGCAGGGCTAGACGGAATTGTGTGCTCTGCTAAAGAAGCTAAAGCACTGCGTAATTCACACAGCAACGACTTTCTATTAGTGACGCCAGGAATTCGACCTGTCGGTGCAGACGCTGGGGACCAAAAGCGGGTGATGACACCTGCAGAGGCAATGAAAGATGGCGTAAGCTATTTAGTAATGGGAAGGCCTATCACTCAAGCAGCAGATCCTATGGCTGTGTTAACTCAGGTAAATGACTCTATTTGAGGCTAGCCCAGCGTTTTGCATTATCTGAACGTTTAGTCGGTGAGAAAAGCAATAAAAAGCCCGATATTTCTTAAATGTCGGGCTTTTGTTTACCTGGAGTCTTTAAGCTATTAGCTTTTAAATTTAGCGAGCGATCTCATAAAATGGTTTATAAACCTTTTAACGCCACTTCAGCAGGTGTGTAGGTCAGGCCTAGTTCTTCACCTAGTGCGTCGACAACGGCTCTATAAGTTACTTTACCTTCGTGGGTGTTTAGTCCGTTAAGTAAATGCTTGTCATCAAGCATTGCCTGTACCGGCCCTTTATTTGCCAAGGCTAAACCAAAAGGTAGCGTAGCATTGTTTAATGCCATGGTTGAGGTACGTGCCACACCGCCTGGCATGTTCGCAACACAATAGTGAACTACGTCATCAATTACGTAAACCGGATCTTGATGCGTTGTAGCTTTTGATGTTTCAAAACATCCGCCTTGGTCAATGGCTACATCAACCAATACCGAGCCAGGCTTCATGGCTGCAATTTGCTCACGATTAAGTAGTTTTGGCGCTGCCGCTCCTGGAATAAGTACTGCACCTACCACAAGGTCAGCCTTTGAAGAATAATGCTCAATTGCATCAACCGTCGAGTATACGGTTTTCACTTGGCCATTGAAAATATCATCAATCTGGCGAAGACGAGGCAGAGAGCGATCAAGAATAACCACTTCTGCGCCTAAACCAAGAGCCATTTTTGCAGCATTAGTGCCAACAACACCTCCGCCAATGACAAGTACTTTACCTGGAGCAACACCGGGTACGCCACCAAGTAATGTCCCGCTTCCGCCGTGGGCTTTTTCTAGGTAATGAGCGCCAGCTTGAACAGACATACGGCCAGCGACTTCACTCATAGGAGCAAGGAGCGGAAGGCCACCGCGATCATCTGTTACAGTTTCATACGCAATACAGGTTGCGCCTGATTCCACGAGAAGTTTAGTCTGTGTAGGATCGGGTGCTAAGTGCAAATAGGTATAAAGCGTTTGCCCTTTTCTCAGCATTTTACATTCATTAGGCTGTGGCTCTTTCACTTTAATTATCATTTCTGCTTCTGCGAAGACTTGCTCTGCAGTAGGCGCAATAGTTGCTCCAGCAGCAACGTACATATCATCTGTGAAGCCAATTGCATCGCCCGCTAACGTTTGTACCAGCACTGAATGCCCGTTACTCGTAAATTCTTTTACTGCAGCTGGCGTTAGGCCAACACGGTACTCGTGATTTTTTATTTCTTTTGGTACACCAACTAACATACAAGGTCCTCTTTTACTGGTGAGCTCAGTGTGGCTCGAACAAATATTTACTGAAAAACTATTTGGCGAGTATACGTGAATAAAAAGCGAACTATGTGCTGAAAAATACGAGTTTATAAAATATAGTATGGCTAAATCAGGCTTTAGTAATATTTTATATGCTAGTAAAAACACCTAAACACCTTGACCGAATAGACAGGAATATTCTTGTTCAGCTTCAGAAAAACGGTCGAATTTCTAACGTGGAATTGGCGAAAGAAGTGGGGCTAAGTCCTAGCCCATGCCTAGAGCGCGTAAAGCGTCTAGAAAGTCAGGGATATATAAAAGGTTATCACGCTCTCGTTGATCCTGAGAAATTAGGTGCCGCTATGTTGGTGTTTGTCGAAATAACTCTTACGAAGACATCTGTCGATATCTTTGCAGAATTTTCTGCTGCGGTGAAGCTTCACGATGATATTCAAGAGTGTCACCTTGTGTCAGGCGATTTTGATTTTCTCTTAAAAGCTAGGGTTGCAGATATGTCGAGTTATCGTAAATTGTTGGGCGACACTTTGTTGCGTTTACCCGGAGTTAGTGAGTCTCGCACCTATGTGGTGATGGAAGAAGTAAAAAGTACGTCGTCGTTGAGGATTAATTTGAAGTAATGAAAGCATGGCTGAAAATGTTGCTTTTGTGGTAGGCTGTGCAAAAATACAGTGCTTGAATATTCGCACGCTTTCAATACCTTACAGAAGCGACTCAAGCGGTAATAGAGTAGGGAATGCAAGGATCAGTACCAATGATACTTGTGCTTAAGGGCATTACATCCTCATTAATGCCACATACATTA
This sequence comes from Alteromonas sp. MB-3u-76, assembly GCF_002831605.1. Lineage (NCBI taxonomy): Bacteria > Pseudomonadati > Pseudomonadota > Gammaproteobacteria > Alteromonadales > Alteromonadaceae > Alteromonas > Alteromonas sp. MB-3u-76. Next base: position 2,083,316 of record NZ_CP025115.1, read on the forward strand.
AAGGTTTTTCAGAGTTATGGCGCGATTAACAGGGGTTCAGCGAGTGTGGGAAGCAGGCATGATAGTCGCCTGTGTTTTCGCCTTCTTCTTATTGCTGGCACTAGCATCTTTTCACCCGGGTGATCCGGGGTGGAGTCAAGCAGGTTTACAACTTGATGTTCATAATTGGGTGGGCGCTACCGGAGCCTGGGTTGCCGATTTGTTATTGTTCTCCTTTGGATACCTTGCCTACCTGTTGCCATTCGGTGCAGCATTCTTAGGTTGGTTTCTTTTCCAGCATATAAAAGAACTCGATGAGTTCGATTACCTTACTATTGGACTTCGCATAATTGGCGGCCTTTTAATGGCCCTAGGCGCAACGGGTATCGCTAGTATTAACTTTGATGATATTTTCAACTTCTCTGCTGGCGGATTTGTTGGCGACGTTATTAGCTCGGCCTTAGTACCCTATTTTAATACAGCAGGAACCATATTGCTGTTGCTGTGCTTTTTCTGCACTGGGTTTACCTTACTAACTGGCATTAGCTGGCTATTTATAATTGATAAAATTGGTGAGAGTACGCTGTGGTTAACCCGTAAAGCGGTAACCGCTCCGCAGCGTGTACTTGCTCTAGAAATACCTCGCTTAGCACTTTCAAGCAATGCTAAGACTGGCAATGGTCACTCAGGTGAGCTCGATATTACAACTATGCGTGCCGAGCCTGCGTTTGAAGCAGACGAAGAGGAAAAGCCATCACCGCGCAAAGAGGGAAGGGGACCAGAGAGACAGTTTGGCAGCAAGGAAAGCGCACCTACAGCGCAAACACCTCCATTTTATTCCCATACCGATGAGCCAGATAACGACGAAGAGGAAAGTCTTGGTGAACATGAGGGCGCGAACTCAGAACAAGGTGCACAGCACACTGCGGAACCCAAGAAATCAGCATTTTCACTTTCTGGAATGCGCGAGGCTGTAAAAGACAAAGTAGGGCTTGGCTCGTCATCGTCGTATGAAGAGACCAGTACAGCACAAACGACAATAGAGAAAACTGAGCCTACATTCAGTGCGTTTGACGAATATGAAGAGTTCGATGCTGATATGCCTTATGCCAGTGACGAGGATGAACCTGCACATCAGCAAGGTCAGAAACAGGCCTTAGATAGCCACGAGGTTGATACCAGTTCAGATGCTAACGTAAATACAAACGTGAACGAAACTGCAGTGCAGCAGCCGTTTTCACCTGCAGCGGTGGGCGCTAAACCCATAAAACCTAAACCTGTGGTGGATGAGTCTTTAGCTCCAATGCCGTCGTTTGACCTTTTAGAACGAGCAGACAAGCACGAGAACCCGCTGACACAGGAAGAGATTGACGGCATATCTAGGCTTGTTGAAGAAAAGCTAGCCGATTTTAATATTGAAGCCACAGTAGTGGGTGTGTATCCAGGCCCCGTAATTACCCGATTCGAGCTTGATTTAGCACCTGGGGTGAAAGTAAGTAAGATAACTGGCTTATCGAAAGACCTAGCGCGAGCGATGTCTGCTATTTCGGTGCGTGTTGTAGAAGTTATCCCCGGAAAGTCGGTAATTGGTTTAGAGTTGCCAAATAAACAGCGTGAAATGGTGCGTTTAAGTGAAGTGATAAGCTGCGATACGTTCCAATCTAACAAGTCGCCACTCACCATGGTGCTTGGCGCTGATATTTCTGGCAAGCCCGTTATTGTAGATTTAGCAAAAATGCCTCATGTGTTAGTGGCGGGTACAACGGGATCGGGTAAATCGGTAGGCGTTAACGTCATGATTTTGAGCTTGCTGTATAAAAGTACTCCTGAAGACGTTCGCATGATCATGATTGACCCAAAAATGCTTGAACTGTCTGTGTATGAGGGTATTCCTCATCTACTTTCTGAAGTCGTTACCGACATGAAAGAAGCCGCCAATGCGCTTCGCTGGTGCGTGGGCGAAATGGAGCGACGCTATCGTCTTATGAGCGCGCTTGGAGTGAGAAACCTCAAGGGCTATAACGTAAAAGTAGAAGAAGCCAAAGCTAACGGAACTCCGATAAAGGATCCGCTGTGGAAAAGTGAAGAAAGCATGGAAGCGGAAGCTCCTGATTTAGACAAGTTGCCAGCCATTGTTGTTGTGGTCGACGAATTCGCCGATATGATGATGATCGTGGGCAAGAAAGTAGAAGAGCTTATCGCTCGAATTGCACAGAAAGCCCGCGCTGCTGGAATACACCTTATTTTAGCAACACAGCGTCCTTCTGTTGACGTTATTACCGGATTAATAAAAGCCAATATTCCAACGCGTATAGCCTTTCAGGTATCGAGCAAGATCGACTCACGCACCATATTAGACCAACAGGGCGCCGAAACGCTTCTTGGCATGGGCGATATGTTGTATTTACCGCCGGGAAGCCCCGTGCCAACAAGGGTTCATGGTGCATTTGTAGACGACCATGAAGTTCATGCTGTTGTTGCAGACTGGCAGAAACGTGGCGAGCCTGAATACATTGATGAAATTCTCAACGGTGAAGCATCTGCAGAGGTGTTGTTACCGGGCGAGCAGCCGGAAGGCGAAGAGCAAGAGTTTGATGCTTTTTACGATGATGCTGTTGCTTTCGTAACCGAAACCCGCCGTGCGAGTGTGTCTAGCGTGCAGCGCAAGTTTAGAATTGGTTACAATCGCGCAGCGCGCTTGGTGGAACAAATGGAAGCTAGTGGGGTCGTAAGTGCACAAGGGCACAACGGAAATCGAGAAGTCATTGCGCCGCCGCCAATCAAGGATTAACAACATGAACTACAGCATGAAATACAACACGAAACACAACACGAAAGGTAATGCGAAAAGTAATGCGAAAGGTTGTGCGAAAAAGAATGCAGTAAACGTGTTGCGTAGTGTACTTTTTGTCACATTGGGCTCAACAAGCTTTGTATTAAACGCTGAGGCAGTGGTGAACTCTGACATTGAGAGTTCAGGTTCTGTAGGCTCTGCGGAAATACAGAGTGCTCAAAAAGCAGCTAATGGCTCTGAAAGTGTTGCTCATCAAAACATGCATCAAGGCATGTATCAGGAGAATGCACAAACAAAGCTCAAAGCATTGCTGAACAACATGCAGCAGTTTCGCGCTGCATTTAGCCAAACGGTAGTAGATGCACAACAAAATGTTGTTCACGAGGCAGAGGGCGTGCTCACCATGACACGGCCGAACAAACTGCGTTGGGAAACTACATTTCCAGACGAAACTCTTCTTATAGCCGACGGCGAAGCCGTTTGGAATGTGGACACTTTTGTAGAGCAGGTCACTATTTTATCGCAAGATAATGCCATTAAAGACAATCCGATCATGCTGTTAACGTCGAATGATGAGGACACTTGGTCTATGTTCTCAATTAGTCAGCTAGACGACGCGTTAGCCTCAATGTCTAATAACACCACCGCTGCGAATTTAAAGAGCTTTCAAATTACGCCTAAGTCGCAAGACGGTCAAATTCTTACGCTCACTATGACATTTAACAGTAGCGATGCACTGGCAGCCCTGACCATGCTTGATGCGCAACAGCAGTTAAGTACGCTAATTTTTAGTGATATAGAAACTAAATTTCCGCTAGCCGCTGACACCTTTGAGGTTGATGTGCCAGAAAGCTTTATTATTGATGACCAACGTTAATCAAGCTTTTGCACCTCTGGCCGCCCGCATGCGGCCAACAACCATTGAAGAATACAGTGGTCAATCCCATCTTCTAGGGCCTGATAAACCGCTGCGTAAAATGCTCGAGGCTGGACATTGCCATTCAATGATTTTGTGGGGCCCGCCGGGCACCGGAAAAACCACCCTTGCTGAGCTGATAGCGCATTACACCCAAGCAACGGTGTTACGGATCTCTGCTGTCACCTCTGGGGTAAAAGACATTCGCGCTGCCATGGATACCGCGCAAGAGAACGCGCGCTATAACCAGCGAACCTTACTGTTTGTAGATGAGGTACACCGCTTTAATAAAAGTCAGCAAGATGCTTTTTTGCCTTTTGTTGAATCTGGCGTGGTTACATTTATTGGTGCTACTACTGAAAACCCATCCTTTGAGCTAAACAACGCATTACTATCACGAGTAAGAGTTTACGTACTTAAACCGTTAGAAAACGGCGCGCTGGGTGACTTAGTAGAGAGGGCTCTTGTAGATACCGATAAAGGACTTGGCGAGAGAAAACTACACATTGCTGACAACGCTAAACAAGCATTAATTGATTTAAGCAGCGGTGACGCAAGACGCTTGTTAACATATTTAGAGCTATCTGCTGATTTTACCGACTCTGATGCCATTGCAATTGGCGACATTGAACAAGCAGTAGGACAGAAAGTAGCAAGTTACGATAATAAAGGCGATACGTTTTACGACCTAATTTCTGCCTTTCACAAGTCGGTAAGAGGCTCAGATCCCGATGCGGCGCTTTACTGGTATGCTCGTATTTTAGAGGGCGGCGGAGATGCGCTTTATGTAGGTCGACGTTTACTCGCCATTGCTTCTGAAGATATTGGCAATGCGGACCCCAGAGCTATGCAGTTGTGCATTAACGCGTGGGACACGTTTCATCGCGTAGGTCCCGCAGAAGGTGAGAGAGCCATAGCGCAAGCTGCGGTTTACTGCGCATTAGCCGCAAAGAGCAACGCAGTTTATATGGCCTTCAGTGCTGCAAAAGCGCTAGCGAGAAAAACCTCTGACGCGCCAGTGCCAATGCATCTGCGCAATGCACCTACTTCGTTAATGAAAGAGTTAGGCCATGGTGATGGGTATCGATATGCACACAATGAACCCAATGCATTTGCCGCTGGCGAAACCTATCTGCCCGATGAGATAACAGGCTCACGTTTTTATGAACCAAGCGAGCGTGGCCTTGAAAAAGCCCTCAAAGCAAAAAGAGACTTTCTCGATGGATTAAATACGCAAAGTAGTAATAAACGACAATAGCGATATGCGCTTTACAAAAAGCGAGCAATAGAAAAACGAATTTTAAAGATTTAAAGGGGTTTTAGGGTGTCAAATGGCTTAGCATTGTACTGCTTTATTGCGGCAGGCGGCGCAACGGGTGCATGTTTACGGTATTTTGTTACCACAACCATAGATTCTTGGTTTGGAAAAAACATGCCGTTTGGTACACTAACGGTAAATGTTATCGGCTCATTCGCCCTGGCGGTACTCTATGGCTTTATAGAACGTCACGATTTGAGCGATTCGCCATACCGCGCGCTCATTGGCGTGGGGCTACTTGGTGCGTTTACAACATTCTCAACGTTTTCTATTGAAACGTTAACCTTGTTAGAAAATGGGCTATGGCTGAAAGCCGTGGCAAATGTATTTCTTAATGTCGGCGCTTGTTTATTAGCAGGCTGGCTGGCGATTGAATTTATGAAAGGATAAGTAGGAACACATGTTAGATCCAAAGTGTTTGCGAAGCGATATAGAACAAACTGCCGAACGTTTGGCTGCCCGTGGTTTTAAGCTTGATGTGGCAGCATTTAGTTCGCTTGAAGAAAAAAGAAAAACACTTCAATCCAGAACGCAGGATCTGCAGAACGAGCGCAATGTGCGAAGTAAGTCTATTGGCAAAGCAAAAGCACAGGGACAAGACATTGCGCCATTGTTAGCTGAAGTTGGCAAACTAGGCGATGAATTAGACTCAGCAAAGGCTGAACTTAGTGAATTGTTGGAAGAAATAACAACAATGACGCAGGGCATTCCAAATTTACCCGATGAGTCTGTGCCTGTTGGTGAAAACGAAAATCATAACGTTGAGATTTCGCGTTGGGGCGAGCCAAAAAGCTTTGATTTTGAAGTAAGCGATCATGTGGATATAGGTGAAGGATTAAATGCGGGCCTTGACTTTGCAACGGCCAGTAAAATTACGGGCAGCCGCTTTGTGGTTATGCGCGGTGATATAGCTCGCCTTAATCGTGCATTAGCGCAGTTTATGCTCGACGTTCATACAACCGAGCACGGCTATCAAGAAATGTATGTTCCTTACTTGGTAAATTCAGACAGCCTTTATGGCACGGGTCAGCTTCCTAAGTTCGGTGAAGATCTTTTTCACACTCAGCCGGCAACAGAAGAGGGACAAGGGTTATCTCTTATCCCAACAGCAGAGGTTCCGCTGACTAATATGGTGCGTGATGAAATAGTGGACGCTAAGTCTCTGCCCGTGAAAATGACGGCGCATACGCCGTGCTTCCGTTCTGAAGCAGGGTCGTACGGCCGTGATACTCGTGGTCTTATTCGTCAACATCAATTTGACAAAGTTGAACTAGTACAATTAGTAAAACCTGAAGACAGTTTCGAGGCACTCGAACAGCTTACCAGCCACGCAGAAGCGATTTTACAAAAGCTAGAATTGCCGTACCGTAAGATGTTGCTTTGCACTGGCGACATGGGCTTTGGTGCATGTAAAACTTATGACTTGGAAGTTTGGTTACCAGCGCAAAACACGTACAGAGAAATTTCTTCATGCTCTAACATGTTAGATTTCCAAGCGCGTAGAATGCAGGCGCGTTTCCGTAATCCAGAAACGAACAAACCTGAGTTATTGCACACGTTAAATGGCTCTGGTTTGGCTGTAGGGCGTACTTTAGTCGCTATTTTAGAGAACAATCAGCAGGCTGATGGTAGCGTTACAGTACCAAAGGCGTTAGTACCTTATATGGGCGGTATTGAAGTATTGAAGGCCCAATAGATTGTTCTAACTCAACAGTTAACTATTGATATATAGAGAAAAGCCTGAGTAAAAATATCTCAGGCTTTTTTGTATTCATATATGAAAGTGGTTACGCATAACGCTTACTTGTGCCGATTTGTGCTGAGTTGGGGTAGTTTGGACATTCCGTCTTAAATTTTCAATTATCTCTGTAGAGCTTTAAATACAAGGCTTACAGAGCATCATCAAATTTCATATCATCATGTTTTAATGAAAATTAGGACATGTTCATGGCATTTGATGAACGCAGACAGATATTATTAGCTTCAGAATTAGACGATTTATATGGAATTCCCACCCTTGATGACGAACAAAGACGGCAAAACTTTTCGTTAAATAGTATTGAAGCAGACGCGGCTGCTCGTATCCGCAATATTTCACATCGATGTTTCTTTATTGCTTTATTAGGATACTTCAAGATCAAACCCATCTGTTTGAATGCGTCATTTGGTGATACTGAATCTGATCTTTGGTTTATCGCAAGTGAATACTATGATAAGCCAACCTTAAAACGCTTCACGGTAAGTCCTGCGCAAATCTCGCGGTTTTACAAGCGTATATTTAAACTGCGTAAGCATCATGAATGGAATAAATCATGGCAAGGGCGATTTATCAGCGCATGCCAATGAAATTGCGGCTACGTGTATAGAGCCGAGATATTTATTTGATGCTTGTATTGAGTTTTTATCGGTAATATTTTATTGCCTCAGGACGGTTAATGCTCATATGCTATCAATAATCGAGATTTAGATGGGAGCAATTACGAACAACCCCTGAGACTATGATTTTGTTTTTGAAAAAAAACCGGACGAATTACAAATACGTGCGAAGCAAACCAGTCTGCGTTCTATGCTGTCATGAAGGCCCCCGCTCGCATCAATTAATTTGTCTGGGGTAAAAATCTTCGCCGCACTATTGAATCAGGCCGTCGTATTCTTCATCAAAGTTCGTCAATTGATGGTTATGATGACAAATGGCTATTTACGGTTTACATTCATAAACTGTATATACGGAGATGCGCATGAATTCACCAGATTTCCCTGCAGACGAAGCTTCAAGATTACTTGCGTTAAAGCGCACTGCGTTACTCGACTCACCACCGGAAGAACGGTTTGATCGAATTACTCGATTAGCTGCGTCTGTATTTAATGTTGACATCTGCTTGGTTTCCTTTGTCGATAGCGACAGGCAATGGTTCAAATCAAAAGTGGGTATTGATGATTGCCAGACAAGTCGTTCAATATCGTTCTGCGGGCACGCGATATTACAACATGACGTATTGGTAGTACAGAATGCTACCAAGGATGCGCGTTTCTCTGACAACCCCTTAGTACTACAAAAGCCAAATATTCGTTTTTATGCGGGTGCGCCACTGCGTGAACCTGGCGGGCAGCCCATAGGTACCTTATGCATTATCGACTCAAAAGAGCGAGAATTTTCACAACGAGAAAAGCAGCAATTACGCGGGTTTGCTGATTTGGTTGAACATGAAATAGCTAAAATCGATATTGAGCATCTTGAGCAGCGCCTTGTGGCGAGCAATCTGCGTACGGCCTCAATTATTGAATCGTTACCGGATATGGTCTTTGTTATTGACACACACCTTCGGTTTACCCTGTGTAATGAACATCCTGATTTGCTCAAGCCAAAAGATGAGGTTTTGGGGCAAAAGCTCTTCGATGTGTTACCTGTCGAATTGGCTAACCAAATGAATCGTTACGTTGAAAAGGCGTTTAATAGTAATACGTTACTTCAACACCAGTATACCCTCAATAAACTGAAGCAATCTTTCGAAGCAAGGTATCAAAAGTTAAATAACAGTGAAGTGCTAGTGATTGTGCGCAATATCACGAATGAGAAGCACAAAGATGACATCATCAACGATAACCAGCACTTACTTGATGCGGTTATTGATACCAATAATATAGGAGTATGGCGTTTAAATTTACTGGATGGCCAACTCATTGTTAATGAGAAATGGGCAACCTTACTCGGCTATGAGTTATATGAGCTCATGCCCATCAACAGGCACACATGGGAGTGCCTGACTCATCCAGACGACTTGGTTTATGCCGCGCAGCAAATTGATGAATACGCACTGGGTTTAACATCGCATTACGATGTCAATATTCGAATGAAACACAAAAACGGCCAGTGGAAATGGATAAACACGAGAGGAAAGGTGGCGTCAAATGCACCAAATGGCGAGGTTGAATGGTTATTAGGTACGCATTTTAGTATTGATGAGCAGTTGCAAGCAGAAAGTCAGCTCAAAGAGACATCGTCTAAAATGAGCGCTGTAGTAGACAACTTACTTGATGGCATCATCACCATTGATTCAAGCGGCATAATGCTGACTGCTAATCAGGCTGCGCAAAGCATTTTTGGGTACTCACATCGCGAGCTTATTGGTCAAAATGTCAATATGCTGATGGGCTCGCCGCATCGCGAACACCATGATACGTATTTATCAAACTATCTTAGTCGCGGTATCAGTAATATTACGGGACAAATTCGCGAGCTAGACGCACAGCGAAAAGATGGGTCGGCATTTCCTATTGAACTGGGCGTGGTTGAAGTATCTCTAGATGATGAAATTAACTTCATCGGCATAGTGCGTGACATATCAGAGCGTAAAAAGCGCGAAGACAAAATACACCAGCTCGCTTTTTACGACCCCCTAACATCCCTTCCAAACCGTCGCTTGTTGTTGGACCGTTTGTATCAAGCGCAATCCAATTGCAGCCGCACAGGCGCCCATGCAGCATTACTGTTTCTCGATTTAGATAACTTTAAGGATTTTAATGACAGCGCAGGGCATGACAAAGGTGATTTGTTACTGTGTGAGGTAGCCCAAAGGCTGGCGCAAACCGTCGGGCATGGGGGTACGGTATCGAGACTGAGTGGTGATGAATTCGTCATCCTCGTCACAGAATTAAGTGACACCGAAGAGGTGGCTGCGTCACAAAGTGAAGCGCTCGCTGTAAAACTGTTAACAAAAATTGGGCAGCAATATGATATCGAGGCCATCACGTATCAGTGTTCAGCCAGTATCGGCATTACTATTTTCAATCGAAGCGCCGACGTTCTTGGCGACTTATTAAAACAAGCCGATATGGCGATGTATAAGGCCAAAGCAGCAGGACGAAATCGCGTATGTTTTTTCAACCCGAAAATGCAGGCTGATGTAAATACAAAAGCGGAGATAATTCAGGAGTTATACGCCGCAATTTCAAACGAGCAATTTGAACTGTATTATCAAAAGCAGACTGACGACTATGGCCATGCCATTGGCGTAGAAGTGTTGCTGCGCTGGTGTCATCCTATGAAGGGAATGATTTCACCAGCGCAATTTATTCCCATCGCAGAAGATACCGGCCTTATCGTTCCAATAGGTCAATGGGTTCTACAGCAAGCGTGCCAAACGCTAGCTAGCTGGGCAAAGGAGTCCGCTAAAGAAGCACTTACCATAGCCGTTAATATCAGTGCTATCCAGTTTAATAAAAACAATTTCGTGCAGACAGTGCTTGACGCGCTTCACCATACCGGCGCCAACCCTCGTCGCCTAAAATTAGAGTTGACGGAGAGCATGCTGGTCAGCGATATAGCTGATATCAAAACTAAAATGTCTGCACTGCAGCAACACGGAGTGATGTTTTCTATAGATGATTTTGGGACTGGTTATTCATCGTTATTTTATTTAAAGCAACTACCGCTAAATCAATTAAAAATAGACCAGGCCTTTGTGCGAGATATCTTGGTTGATGACAATGACAGAGCTATTGCACAATCAGTGATAACACTCTCGCAATCATTGAAGTTAGAGGTTATCGCTGAAGGTGTTGAAACACAGGCGCAGCGCGCACTGTTACAGAGCATGGGCTGTAATGCTTATCAAGGATACTTGTTTGGAAAGCCGTGCAGCATCGACGAATTAGAAATTTAATACTAATCAAGCCCACGTAAGGTACTACGAGGAACCAGTCAAAAAATGGCAGCTGGTAGGTCTGCGTACCTGCGGCGAATGTATATAGATTGCATATATGGCGTTGGGTGAGGTTGATGATAGATATTTTGCCGCTTGAGCTTTGCGGCCTTAATGGATTTGGTGCTTCCAAAGGGCATCTTTTTATTCTAAATACAAAAAAAGACAGCGGTGAAAGAAAGTGGAAGAAAAAAACAAGCTAAACGAATTGCACATGGAGGTTGCGCGTTTACGACAGATAATTGATGGAACAAACATTGGTACATGGGAATGGAATGTGCAAACTGGAGAGACGCGCTTTAATGAGCGCTGGGCGCAGATTATCGGCTATACATTAGACGAGATTTCCCCAACCAACATAGACACATGGCTTAACTTTGCCCATCCCGATGATTTAGCTGAGTCGGAGCGCCTGTTGAATGCGCATTTTGACGGCCACACTCCCTTTTATCACTGTGAAGTTAGAATGAAACACAGAGATGGTACCTGGATTTGGGTAAGGGACCATGGCAGGGTAGTGACTCGCAACCCTGAAGGCTTGCCCGAGTGGATAGTGGGCTCACATATCGACATTACGCAAGAAAAACGAGAGGACATTGCTGCACAACGCTTAAATAAAATAGCGAGTTCTGTACCCGGTGTAATCTATGAGTTTGAAATGGACGATGATGGGCAAATGGCCTTCCCTTATGCCAGTCCTGGAATTGCTGATATTTATGGGGTTACGCCGGAAGAGGCAATGGAGCAGGTTGATGAAGTGTTTGCAGCAATACACCCAGCCGATGTGGAATATGTTGAAAAGAGTATATTGCAGTCAGCACAAAATCTAGAGCCTTGGGTCGCAGAGTATCGTGTTGAGTTACATGGCCAAACTCGCTGGGTCTCTGGCTATGCTAGGCCGGAACGCCTCAACAATAAAACGCGATGGTATGGGCTAATCGTAGATTCGACAGACACAAAAAAGGTGTCGCTCAAATTAGAAGAAAGTCAGCGTAGGCTTAAACAAGCACAAACGCTCGCGCAGCTTGGTCACTGGGAGGCGAATACTGAAACAGGCGATTTATTTTGGTCTCCACAGATTTTTGAGATTTTTGGGTTTGAGCCCGATAGTTTTCAGCCTTCGACCAAGGCGTTTTATGATGCCGTTCATCCAGATGATAGAAAGAGAGTGCAGGCGAGTGAAGAGCAAGCAAAGTTAACAGGCATACAAGATGTAGAGCATAGAATTGTTCGACCTGATGGCACAATACGCTGGGTACATGAGTATGCTCATGTTGTTCCGCAGCGTGACAATGCTGATAGCTCGGTGTTAATTGGCACGGTGCAAGATATTACAGAGCGAAAAGCGCTAGAAATAAGATTGAGAGAACAGTCTAACACCGATGCCCTCACACAAATTTTTAATCGGGCCTTCTTGAAAAAGCTGTTCAACGCCAATCATGGCCGTTTGAATGACAATGAAGAATGCGCAGTTATTAGCTTTGATATTGATTATTTTAAGAAAGTTAATGACACATACGGTCATGCCGTAGGCGACAGAGCGTTAACGCTTCTTGCACAAACAGTGAAAGAAGTGCTTCGTTCAGATGACGTTTTCGCCAGAATGGGCGGCGAGGAGTTCATGATAATTCTACCGGGTACAACCCTCAGTGAAGGCTACTGTTTAGCCGAACGTGTTCGGGAGTTGGTGGAATATACCGCCATTTCGACCCGCTCGGGCGTCACCCATATTACAGTAACGCTGGCGGTTGCTTCTTATTCAATGAACGATTCATCCGTCGAGGATTTCTATGTACGACTTGATGATGGCTTGTATAAAGGGAAAAGAGAAGGGAGAAATCGAGTGGTATTAGTGGACAATGAAGAAGCTTAAAGTGTATAGCCCATCATAGCCCCACATTGAGAAATTTTCGTTCACTTCTCCGATAACGCCGGTGACAAAAAATCGAATCATCACCATGGATTTATCTAAAGAGCGTTGAACGTTAGACAGTTTTGTTTCCGCTTGCCTCGCTGCTGTCACATCATTTGCAATTTTAAATATTTTCAGTATGTTTCCACCATTGCTGACAGGAACGCATATCGCCTCAAGCAAAACTTTATTTCCCTGTTTGTTGATACGGGAAAATCTTAGGGAAGATGATTCACCGATTCCTAGGTCGTGTTGATTTTTGTTGTTCATGTTCTCATCAACCCACATCGGTAACCACATAAGCGCAAAGCCAATGCCAAAACACTGTGGTAGTTTCTGGTTAACTTATCATATCGGGTCGCTACGGCTCGATACTTCTTGATTTTCAACATTTCATTCTCGACTAAATGACGATAGCGATACATCGCCCAATCAATATCATTGTTGCCTGTTTTACTGTTCCCTTTCCTGCTTTTTTTGCTTGGCATAACGCCGTATCCGCATATTTAATGAGATCGTCAAGAAGGTGTCCACGCTGACAAATGATAATGCAGCATACATACTTTCAACTGCTGGAAAATTGCAATCAATATGATGCCAGCCGATACAAGCGGAAAAAATAGCATTCCGTGTAAACAAAAACGTGCACATCGCATCACAGACTATCTGAAACAGGTATTAACAGTTAGTTTGGCTGCACTAAGTGAAAATTGAGCACTCGTGCTACCTCAAGTCAAGAGATAGCTTTAATTTAACGTTTTGAATATACTTTGAAATATTAAGTGTTTTTAATTTTCTCGGGGTCAACTATGTCTCGCCGTAATCAAGCTATCATCGATGAAGAAGTGACTTTTTCTGATGAGGAAGAGTTAGTTTCAGTCACTGATATGCGAGGGGTCATCAAATATGTTAACAGTGAATTTTGTCGAGTTGCTGGTTTTACCAGCGATGAACTTATTGGCAAAAACCATAACATAGTCCGTCATCCAGATATGCCAAAAGCAGCATTTGCTGACATGTGGTCAAAGTTACAAGCAGGAAAGTCGTGGCGTGGTGCAGTAAAGAACAGGTGCAAAGATGGAAGATATTATTGGGTTGATGCGTTTGTTACACCTGTTTTTGAATCAGGTGAACTGGCTGGGTTTCAGTCGGTAAGGACGACACTTTCCCTTTCAGTTAAAACGCGCGCGGAATCACTTTACGCTCGCCTAAACAATGGCGAACGTATTAAAAAACCCATGTGGTCTTCTCATCAGTTTCGGCTATGTGGTTTTATACTGTTGTCATTGATTGCTTTGCTTTTGTCTTTTAAATCACCGTATTTTGCCCTTATTTTCCCTATTGCGACATTCTTTTGTTTTTATGCCGAGCTCATCAGAACACCAAGCATACTCAAAAAGATGTGCCATGAATACGATAGCGTTTCCAGGCATGTTTACAGTGGCTCATCGCTTATTGATGTCATACATTTTAGGGAGTTGTTACATCAAGGTCGAGCGCAAACGATTCTGGTCAGAGCCAGTGATGGCGCAAAAATGCTATTAGAGAGTGCGGTGACTTTAAAGCGTGCCTCTTCAGAAACGCAAAAGGGCGTAGAGCGGCAAACTCGAGAGCTTCATCAGTTGGCTGCGGCAATTGAAGAAATGTCTACGACTATTCGCGATGTGGCATCAAATACTGCCAGTACATCAGAGCGTGTTGATGCTGTACATGCGGAGTGCAGCAAAGCAACAGACTCAATGAAAAATACTATGGATGCCGTTACGGTTTTATCAGATGAGGTCTCTGCATCTGCTCAGGCGTCAAAGGTATTAGCTGATGAAGCAGAAAAAATTGGCAGCGTGACGAAAGAAATTCAAGGTATTGCAGATCAAACGAATTTATTAGCCTTAAATGCAGCTATTGAGGCTGCCAGAGCGGGAGAGCATGGTAGAGGATTTTCTGTTGTTGCAGAGGAAGTGCGAGCGCTATCAACGCGCACCCACGATGCCACAGAACAAATCCATCATTCCATGGCAGGTATTAGGGAAACGTTACTTGCGTGGGCTGGAAAAATGCAACAGGGTAAGCAAGCGGCAGAGCAGTGTTTGTTAGACACTCAGGGAACCGTCAATATTATCAATAAGGTTTATGATGACGTCGCTACAATAGCAGACTACGCAACACAAATTTCAACTGCAGCCGAAGAGCAAAGTGTGGTAGCAGAAGAAATTAGTAGAAATGTTGTTAACGTTAATCACGAAGCGGATAATAACCTTGTGTTAGCTTGCAATGTGTCGGAACAATCGGACCAAATTACAAAACGCTCAGAGTCACTGGCTTCTTTACCACTCTCGTTCCGAGAATAGCGGTGTATCTTCAGTCCTATTGGTGAAAAGTGTTTTAGCTAGGGATATTAATGTTTAAATATAAAATAAAATTTGACAGTGATGCATTCACGGTATTGGTTTCCGATGAGGCAGTTTATCTTCAGGAAAAAACTTGATACTCTGCTAAAAATACTAGGTGCTGAAGCCCTATTTATTGGTGTAGTTGGCAACCATAAGATCTCGACATTATAAATGGCTAGTTCTCGTGCCATTGAGCAAACAATTACATTTACCATAAATAATTCACATAACGACGCAGCTGAAAGGGAAGCAAAAGACCCGAACCATATTCATTCTTCATCAATAATCTGCACTAACTTGCCTAACGAGATAGAGGTGAGTATGAATGCGCCCATTTCCAATGAAAACGCTGGTACTGTAGGTATGCTTACAGGGTGCTTTGCAGCTTCAGCCGATGTTGAGCCACTGAAAAAAAAGCTATTTGAAACCGTTGCAGAGCAATTGAGTGCTTACCTTCAAAAGTGCTTCCTAAATAAACAAACGACGGCACAGCTAGGACTGTTAAACGACATTCAATCTATCGCAAAAATTGGGGCATGGGAGTTTCACTATCACGCCAAAGGCGTATTTTGGTCTGATGAAATTTACCGTATTTACGGAGTGTCAAAGAATCAATCACTCACGCCAAATGAAGCCATGAGCTTTTATGCGCCTCAATCGCAGGAAAAAATTAAGCGCGCATTTCACGACCTTACAACCAATCTTGAGGCTTATGATTTAGAGCTTGCTTTTACCGACGCCAGTGGCAATGCGAAGTGGGTGCGAACTACCGGAAACTCTGAGGTAGACCAACAGGGCAAAGTGGTGCGAGTTTATGGCACATTTGAAGATGTAACAGAAGCAAGGCTGATATCTACTCGCCTTAAGGAACATACCGAAACACTCGAAAATATTTTGAATAACTTGAACGATGCAGTCATCACTATTAACAGCGAAGGCCAAATACGGCAGTGCAACGAGGTAGCAGTTAGGCTGTTCGGTTATGATAAGAGTGAGCCAATAGGCGCGAATGTTGCCATGTTAATGCCACAGCCCTATGCCATGAAACACGATAGTTACATGCAACACTACAAAGCAACGGGTGAGGCTAAGATTATAGGTGTAGGTCGGCAACTCCCGGCTAGAAGAAAAAATGGCGACGTTTTTCAAATGGAGTTATCGCTAACTGAGTCGGTGGAGAAGGGAGAGAAACAATACATTGGGCTGGTAAGAGATATCTCCGATAGGCAGTATAATCAGCTGCGTTCCATTCAAGCCAATTACCTCAGGCGCGAGACGTTAGTTGACGCCAATGATGCTATCTGTAATGCGATTGCACGATTACCTATCTTTAAACACTACCAGATCCAAGAGAATTTATTGCACGCAAGTGCTGATGGCCAAAAGTTCGAAAGTCGGCTAGAGACATTTAAAACCCGTTATGCCTCCAAATACTTCGGCACTAACAAGGGCGTGTCTGCGGTCACGTTGGTAGCAAATCATGCCGCCATCAACGCAAAAATGATTGGCGCTAATGAGCATGAATCTCACTTTATCTACGACCTGTTGTTCAGCAATACCTCAGACATCAAGCCGGATGTATTATCAACGGATACTCACGGGGCTAACCATATGAATTTCGCTCTGCTAGACTTATCTGGCTATGCGTTTGCTCCTCGCTATGCAAATGTTGGTAGCGTCATTGATGACCAGTTTAGCATTCACAATGAACAGTTAGTGATGAAAACGCCCATTGATATCGCCACAGTCGAGAGCCAATGGGATGTCGCACAACGGATCATGATCTCTCTGCAGCGCAAGACAACCACACAAGCTGTATTGGTGCGCAAACTATCAGGTTACCCCAAAGATCACCCTTTATTGAAGGCCATCACCGAATACAATCGGTTGGTTAAAGCCCTTTATATCTTGAACTACATGGGCGATGAGAAACTTAGAAAACATGTGCAACGTGCTTTGAATAGAGGTGAAGCTTATCATCAGCTGAGAAGAGCAATTGCTTCGGTTAATGGGAATCGATTCCGAGGCTCGACTGATTATGAAATTGAGTTATGGAACGATTGTGCACGATTGCTGACCAATGCCATCATCTACTTTAACTCACTCGTGCTCAGTAAATTACTTGTTCACTTCGAGCATACGGGGCAAATCGATATGCTAACACTGACACAACAGGTGTCGCCGGTCGCTTGGACAAACATCAATCTCAATGGTACCTACAGTTTTAACTTCGGTCAGGATATACTTGATATGGATGAATTAATCCGTCCAATTACGGAAGAAGAGGTGTTGATTGAAAATTGACGAGCCTCTACAAGCACTGGTAATAAAGGGCTGCGGAGATAATTGAAAATCTAGGACGGAATGTCTGCAGGTAAGCGGTCAAAATAGACCGCTCTTTTATTCTTAAGCTAAGCCCCTAAAATCTAATCATTGATTAATATAGGAGAAAATATCAATGACTAGACGAAGCTCTCAAGAATGGCAGCAACTTATCGATGCGCAAGAAGCCAGCGATATGACCATCGCGCAGTTTTGCCACACGCACCACATTAACCAGTCCACTTTTTATTTGCAACGCAAAAAACGTCAAGCTTTGTCGTTGCCGCAGACATCACCGCAATGGCTGCCCATTGACAGCATGACCTCACATCGGCCAGCCATGCGCCAATGGCAAATCGAGTTAACGCTACCAAACGGTGTGGTGCTGAACATGAGTAGAGATGGTTAATGCTAACAGCAAGTAGCGCTAAAATATGGTTATATCTTGGTATTGCCGATATGCGCAAGCAGTTCGACGGCTTAGCGGCGTTGGTGAACAATCAGTTGCAGATGCAAGCACAGCTCGGCGATTGGTTTGTGTTTGTGAACCGCAAACGCACCATGATAAAAGTGCTGTATTACCATCAAGGCGGTTACTGTTTATGGTCGAAAAGATTGGAGCGGGGCACCTTCGGTAAAGTGTCAGGTAATGGGCATAAAATCGCCCTGAACACCGCGCAGTTACAGTGTTTGATTGATGGTGTTTATTGGCAAAAAGGCAAACAAAACATGCGACTTAAGTAGCTGAATTTGCTATACTTAGCCGCATGAAAAGCGCTGCCGATTTGCCACAAAACACACCTCATATTCCACAAGAAGAATATGCTAATGTGTGTGCAAAACTGGCTGAGTCACAAGCACACGCCGCGCAGTTGCAACAACAAGTCGACTGGTTTAAGCGTCAGTTGTTTGGGCGTAAGTCAGAAAAGCACATAGTAGAGAATTCTGACCAAACGCAGTTGTTTGGCCAAGCGACGAATGAAGATTTACCGCCAGCACCTAAAAAAGCCGTCAAAGGCTATGCCCGCTCCACTAAACAAAAAGATGACAATAACGTCAATGATACCGGCCTTCGCTTTACTGATGACGTGCCCACAAAAGTGATTGATGTGCCTTGCCCCGAGCTTGAAGGTGAGGATGCTGATAAGTATGAAATTATTGGCACGAAAGAGACCCATCGCTTAGCGCAACTGCCAGGTAGCTACCAAGTCTTAATTTATCGCAAAAAAGTCTTTAAAAGCAAAGAAACGGGCAACATGTTGTCCCCCTCAACTCCCGATAATGTGTTAGAAGGGGCGTATGCGGATGTATCACTATTAGCGGGCCTCATGGTTGATAAAGCCGTATTCCATTTACCCCTTCACCGACAGCATTTACGTATGCTGCAATCGGGTGTGACTTTATCGCGGGCGAGCTTAATCAACTACGTCAGTCAAAGCATTGATTTAGTTATCCCTATCGCACAAGCAGTGCTGAGTAATATACTGAGTGGGGGCAACATCAGCATGGATGAAACGCCGATGAAGGCGGGTCGACAAGCCTCGACTCGCCGCAAACATAACACCATGAAACAAACCTACTTCTGGCCCATTTATGGTGAGCAAGATGAAGTGGCCTTTACCTGGTCATCTTCTCGCGGCAAACAACATGCGATTGCGCAACTCACTGGCTTTAATGGCACCTTGCTAAGCGATGGTTATGCGGTGTATAGCCAAATCATTGATACGCTAAACAGCCAAGGCCAACACATCACCCATGCAGCCTGTTGGGCGCATACGCGCCGCTACTTCGAAAAAGCATTGGATTATCATCCTAAAGAGGCACAATACGCCTTGGCTGAAATACAAAAGCTGTATAAAGTGGAAGCACACATACGAAAACACGCGCTTAATGCCGAGGATACCGTGCAATATCGCCTCAAACACAGCGAGCCTGTCATCAATGCTCTGTTTCATTGGCTATACGAGCAACGCCAACGCCCAGAATTATTACCTAAAGATCCGTTAAGCAAAGCCTTAGCTTATGCCTATGACCGTCATCATGAGTTAAAGACTTACCTGACGCACGCACAAGTGAATATCGACACTAATCATTTAGAAAGGGCCTTACGCGTTATCCCTATGGGTAAGAAGAACCATTTGTTCTGCTGGAGTGAGTTGGGCGCAAAACAGCTTGGTGCCTTGCATACACTCACCGTGACCTGCAAATTACACAACATCAATCCATACCACTACCTAGTCGATGTACTGCAACGCGTATCGCAACATCCAGCCAAAGACATCATCGACTTAACCCCTAGACGCTGGAAAGCACTGTTCGCTGATAAACGCCTGCGCTCAGACATAGAAAAGTGAAGACGCTATGACCGAAAAAGAAACGAAAACGACCATCGATATTAGCCAACTCACTCTCGACCAATTGTATATACTCAATGAAGCGGTCGTTAACCGCATTGATGAATTACGAGCAAAACAAGATAGAGAAGCGCTTGCTAAACTGCGCCCAGGCATGAAAGTGCAGTATGCTCATGATGGCAAAACTATCACCGGCACGTTACTTAAGAAAAATAGAAAAACGGTGCTCATTGCTAACAACAATGGCAAGACGCATCACAAGGTGCCGGCTGGCATAGTAACTGCGGTTAGCGTTGCTAAACTCGATCTTAGTCAGGCGGTCAAGAACGGTCTAAAATGATCGGTTACACGAAGAATAGGAAATTTCTCGCCACAGAGTAAGATAGTGAGTGATGAGCTACCGCTAACACATTTTGATCAAAAGCAATTTGATAAAGCTATATTCAACATCACGGATCAACCATCGATAAAATCTATTCAGGCACAACTACGCAAAAAAAATAAAGAGCTTTCTCTGGCCGAAAAAGATCGTTATCCCTCTTTTAATGCGTTTGCGCGATATAATAATTTATGGATGAATAATGAACAACAGTGGGTTGTCGGTGTTGGCTTTAATTTACCATTTGATTTCGGTAAACGTACAAGCAGAGAAGGAAAAATCAAAGCAGAGCGCCTTGCGCTAGGTTGGCAGCAACAGGATATAACCTCAGAATTACGTGAAACTTTGACACAAAGTTATAGCCATTGGCGAGAAGCCAAAGAGGTGCTTCAACTTTACCATAGTGAACTCTTACCCTTAGCTGAAGAAAATATGAATACTGCAAGAGATGAATATCGCTCTGGTAGCGGTGACTTCCTATCTTTTCTAACAGCCCAAAGGCAATTATTGTCTACGGAAAGAAAAGCAGATCAAGCATTAAGAGATCAGTTTGCATACTACTCTCAACTTTTAGCAGCAGCAGGCTTGGTCTACCCAGTAGCAAATTCGCAATTTGGCGAAAACAATGAATTTCAGAATATAAAGCAGGAGAAAAATTATGAGTGAGAAACCTAGAAAATCAATACGAAGAGAATATTTTTTAGGGTTTCTCGGACTATTGTCGATTGTCACGCTTGCTATAGGCGGAACTTTTATGGATTGGTCTTCTTTTAAGGAGATGTTTAATTCACCAACTTCTGAGATTTCAAATCAGGAGTTTATTGATGCAGGTCCATTTAAAGTCGCGGTGAGTATTAACCCAGAAACACCTCAAGTGGGCACAAATCAAATTACTATTGTGGTTAAAGATAAAGAAGGTAATGCAGTTACAAATGCCAAAGTCAGGGCTGTAGGTGAAATGCCTGCAATGGGAAGCATGCCAGCCATGTATGCACAAGCAGATATCAAAGAAATATCTCCTGGTATATATAAAGGTGACTTCGAATTGTCTATGGCAGGTAGCTGGCCGCTGGCCGTCGATATTGCCACCAGTGAGCAACATCACGTTGATCTGACCTTTGATATGGCTACTGGTCGCAAAGGGCTGGAACTATCCACTTCAACACCATCAGGCGATGTAGCTTACCATACCTGTTCAATGCATCCTTCAGTGAAGTCAGCCACACCTGGCACATGTCCTATTTGTGGAATGGATCTTGTTCCTGTAACCAAAGAGGAGTTAAAGAGTGGCAGCGTGATGATTAATGAAGGGAGACGACAAAAAATCGGAGTCAAAACAGATCAAGTTATAAGGGCACCTTTTTCTCTCCCTATAAATTTGCAAGGAGAAGTGACCTATGACGAAACACAATTGTCAGCAATCAGTTTACGGTTTGATGGCTGGATAGGCGACCTTAATGCTGATTATGAAGGACGAAAGATGAAAAAAGGGGAAATTCTGTTCACTGTCTATAGTCCAGAACTACTTTCACTTCAAGAAGAGTATTTAGAAACGCTTAAACGAAGTCACCAGCGAGAATCAAAAAATCAAAGAGCCGCGTTAATAGAGGCTGGACGTAAACGTTTGAATTTATGGGGATTAAGTAACCAACAAATAGTGTGGCTAGAGAAACAACGCCAAGCTCAGGATTATGTTCCGATATTTGCACCTTATGAAGCTGTCATAATCGAAAAAAATATTGTGAGCGGCTCATCTTTTAAGCGCGGCGATACACTATTAAAACTAGCTGACTTAAATGTTTTATGGATTGAAGCATTCGCTTACGAACAACACTTACCACTGATTAGTCCTGATATGACTGCTTCGATCCGTATAACAAACATACCTGGTCAGGAGTTTTCGGCAGATGTCATGCAGGTTGATCCTTTTTTGAACAGTCAGACTCGAACCGCTAGGGTTCGTCTTAAGGTTGAAAATTCAGATGGGAAACTCCAACCTGGACTTTTCGCAAATGTCACACTGAAAGCGCATCTTGGTTCACAGCTCCTTATCCCTGAAGACTCTGTTTTAGTTTCAGGAAATAAACGAATTGTATTTGTTGATTTAGGTGAAGGCCGTTTAAAACCGAAATCTGTCAAAACAGGATACAGCAACGGAGATTATATTGTCATACGAAGCGGCTTAGAAGAGAACGATACCATCGTAACTTCCGGTAATTTCTTGGTTGCAGCAGAAAGTAAACTCAAGGCGGGAGTAGACCAATGGTAACTGCTAAAAATAGCATTGCACCAAACACCAGTGATGGTCTAGTTGCTAAGCTCATTGCATACTGTGCTAACAAGCCAGGGATAACTATCATACTTGTTTTAATCATGGCTATTTGGGGTTATCGAAGTGTTTTCCAGGCACCATTAGATGCAGTTCCTGACTTATCAGATGCTCAAGTCATTGTGTATACAGACTGGAAAGGCCGCAGTCCTGACTTGGTTGAAGATCAAATCACTTACCCATTAACAACAGCGTTATTGTCAGTACCCAACGTTCGATTCGTACGAGGCCAAAGCTTCTTGGGTGCTAGTTTTGTTTACGTCATCTTTGAAGATGGCACAGATATTTACTGGGCAAGATCGCGAGTACTTGAATATTTGAATACTGTTGCAAGTGATCTACCACCGGATGTTCAACCAACTCTTGGGCCTGATGCCACTGGTGTAGGCTGGGTATTTCAATATGCGCTCGTCGATAAATCAGGAACACTCGATTTGTCGGAGCTGCGAGCTTTACAAGACTTTAAATTAAGGTATTGGCTCAGCGCTATAGATGGTGTTGCCGAAGTCGCTTCGATTGGAGGTTTTGTTAAAGAATACCAAGTGCAAATTGATCCGCATCGATTATCAAGGTTTGGTATTGAACTCCCAAAAGTGGTGAATGCAATACGGCGTTCTAACAATGATGTTGGTGGTCGAGTGCTTGAAATTGCAGGTCACGAGCACTTTGTTCGTGGTAGAGGATATATCAAATCAAAAGATGATTTGAACAAAGTCGTTATTGGTGTCGATGAAAACCACGTGCCTATTACACTTGCCCAAGTAGCGGACATTACATTAGGTCCTGCAATGCAGCGAGGTTTAGCCGAGCTAGATGGTGAGGGTCAAACCGTCGGTGGTATAGTGGTTATGCGCTATGGTGAAAATGCGCTTAGTGTTATTGAACGAGTAAAACAGCGTCTTGAGGAAGTTCAGGCTGGTCTCCCTGATGGCGTTGAGGTCGTTATCACCTACGACCGTTCAGATCTGATATTACGTGCCATCAGCACCTTACGCAACACGCTGATAGAAGAAATGATCGTCGTATCACTGATTATTTTCGCGTTCTTGTTACATGTTCGTTCAGCGCTAGTCGCATGTATTACTTTGCCTATAGCTATCTTACTTTCCTTTATTCCTATGGCTTTTCAAGGATTAACTGCCAATATCATGTCACTTGGGGGGATAGCTGTTGCTATTGGAGCTATGGTCGATGCTGCGGTGGTCATGATGGACAATGTCCATAAAAAGTTGAGTCAGGAAGGAGGTACTCATGATCGTAAAGAAATTATCATTCGGGCGATGAAAGATGTGGGGCCAAGCATCTTTTTCTCATTGATCATCATCACTATTTCGTTTGTACCAGTGTTTTCTCTAGAGGCTACAGAAGGTCGTCTTTTCAAGCCACTTGCATACACAAAAACTTACAGTATGGCGTTTGCAGCAATTCTATCTGTCACTTTGATTCCTGCACTCACAATATTGCTGGTTAAAGGAAAAATAAGATCCGATCGCAATCCTGTTAATCGAATATTAATCGCGGTATTTCTTCCAGCTATTCGAACTTGCATCAAGTATCGATGGCCAGTGATTGGGGTTTCGTTGTTAACATTGATTTTAACAATACCTGTGGCTCGTCAGCTAGGTAACGAATTCATGCCTCCACTCAATGAAGGCAGTATTCTCTATATGCCAACAGCTCTACCCGGCATGTCGATAACAGAGGCGGGTAAAGTATTACAAAGCATGGATGCAGAGTTAAAAAAATTTCCGGAAGTCGAACGAGTTTTTGGAAAAATTGGACGTTCAGACAGTGCTACTGATCCAGCTCCTTTGTCTATGGTGGAAACTGTTATAACACTTAAACCTAAAGACCAATGGCGAGAAGGGTTAACTTGGGATGATCTAATTGCAGAGATGGACGAAGAGCTTCGATATCCCGGCATGCCAAACATTTGGTGGATGCCTATTCAAACGCGAACAGAAATGTTAGCAACAGGAATTCGAAGTACGCTGGGGATTAAGGTATTTGGTGACGATATCAAACAAATTGAAGATATCGCGGTATCTATTGAAAAAGAACTCCAAAATAATTCTGCGACTAGTGAATATACCCGTAGTGCATTTGCGGAACGACTCACTGGCGGGTATTTCTTAGATTTTGACATCAACCGTGAGGCCGCATCACGCTATGGATTGAATGTACAAGATGTGGAAGACGTACTTATGGCATCAGTTGGTGGAATGCAAGCGACCCAAACAATCGAAGGGCGTGATCGCTATGATGTCATTGTTAGATATGCTCGTGATTACAGAGACTCTATCGACAAGCTTGAGCAAGTTTTGGTGCACACAAAAACAGGTCAACAGGTGCCTATCACAGAATTAGCTGATATCAATTTTAGAACGGGTGCTCCCATGATCCGTAACGAAGATGGACAATTAGTTGGCTTTGTTTTTGTTGATATCAAAGGTGATATCGGTGTTGCTGATTATGTCAATTTTGCCAAGAATGCTATTGATAAAAACGTTGCACTACCAGCGGGTTACAGGCTTGGATGGGCGGGACAGTTTCAATATTTTGAACGTGCAAAAGCCAAACTTCAATGGGTAATTCCTGCAACACTATTAGCAATTTTCATGTTGCTTTATCTGCACCGAGGAAGAATGAGTGACACACTGTTTGTTTTGAGTGCGATGCCATTTTCATTAATGGGATCAATTTGGTTGCTTTATTTTCTAAATTTCAAACTGAGTGTTGCTGTTTGGGTTGGTATGATTGCAATGGCAGGACTCGCTGCTGAAATGGGCTTGCTTATGCTGCATTATCTTGATCAATCCTACAGCGAACACGTGAATGACCGTGACAAGGATACAACGACGTTTCTTGAAAAAGTGGCTACAGGCGCTTCGCAGCGAATAAGACCAATGCTAATGACGAGCTTAACCTTATTAGTTTCCTTGATCCCCGTCATGATCAGTGATGGCACCGGAGCAGATGTCATGAAGCGCATTGCAGCACCTATGGTTGGTGGGACCGCTACGGCATTAATCATTGTATTGTTGGTTTTTCCTGCTTTATTCGTTATATGGAAGATTCCCGCTTTAAACCAACAACACAGGAGTTCAAAGGAATATGAAGAGATTGTAAGTAAATAAAGGACTATCTACAGATTTGTGTATAGCAAATAAAACCGTAATACCCTGTTTAATAGACAGTAAGTATTATAAAAATTTTAATCAATAAATGAGAAAAAACTATGAAAATCAAAAACTATATTACTCCACTACTTGTAGCATCTAGCCTAGGGTTAATTTCGATGTCTGGATACGCTGCACCAATGAATGCAGAATCAAAAAGTACAATCAATACGGTGTCTGTTAATCAACATAAAGGCAAAGGTAAAATACTAGCTATTGACAAAAAAGCACAAAAGATAAAACTCGCTCATGGCCCAATCAAGAGTTTAAACTGGGGCGCTATGAAAATGTTTTTTGCAGTAGAGAATAAAGACTTAGTTGACGAAGTAAAGGTCGGAGACACTGTTAACTTTAGCTTTATTAAATCCAACGATGGCAGATTTATCATTGTCGATATGAACTAGCCTAAAAAAACTCCGTAAATAGCTATTTAAGTGACGGCACTGATTGAAAGTTTAGCTTTTATATCAATGAAACTAAACACTGGAATTAGTGCAGAGGTACAATGACCGCTAGCGACTGGTGTTGTCGGCGGTATTGTATCTTCTACAATTTAACTTTGTTAAATTAACGAGGTAAGCACTGGTAAGGTTACCTTTACCCCTTCCCGGAATCTTTATGGGTATACTCATGTAGAACTGCATGTAATAACACTAATTTGGACTTTGATAATGAAAAAGGATAAACCATACATTGTTGTGGTTTAATATTGTTGTAACAACGGTAACTTTACTTATTTAATGGCTATGTTCGGATTAACTGTTGTTGAATCGAAAAGAGCCTGTTTTCGTTAAGGTTTTCTGGATTATCCATAAACCTGAACCAACCCAGGTAGTGTTCCAAGTATTTTGTGGCTACTCCGTTAAACCGTTTTATCCACGCTTTCAGACGGCTGTGATAGGCGTTAACATTTTGAATGTGAAAGACTTTATCTATCACCTTAATTCCTCCTGCCACATCTAAGCGCTTGTGTATTAAATCATTTTTCTCAGAAAGAGCTATGTAGGGCTTATAGCCATCACTACACAACACACTGTCTTTCTCTAATTTTCCTGCTAGCTCCTGATGCAAAGCTTCCGATGTAACACTTGGCACAACGGCTTCATACGTACTCTTAGCTCGGTCTCTGACCGTTAAAACTGGCACCCAATCATCCTTTGAACGCCCTCGTTTTTTCGCTTTCACCCCTCTTTTACGGGGCTGACGAGTCATCCGTTTTGAGCCTTTCTCTGAGTAGGGAAAAAGTGTTTCGTCTGCCTCGATAATGCCTTCTAATTTGCTCGCTTTCAGTGCTGATGGTAGCGCCAAGAATCGGTGCCGCCACCTGAACGATGTTTCAAGGTGGAGGCCACATTCTTCGGCACATTTACGCAATGGCTTACTGTCCAGCATACAGCGAATATATTCTAACCAAAGCTCTTTGTACCTCAGTCGAGCTAGCGGTGTCGCCGTTGTCGCTACAAAGGTTTTGCCGCAGTTCTTGCAGCGATAACGCTGCATCTTGTTTACCTTGCCGTGCCGATTGATCAGTGAGCTATGGCAGTGCGGACATTCAGGGTTTTCAACCATCCGCTCCTCAAGCTCTGTTATCAACTGTGAGACGCTATCAGTGCCTTTCAGCAGCTTCTCAACATAACGGGTTTGACTATCTGTTAAGTGTTCTAACTCGGCTATAAGCTTTGTAAATTGTGCTGGGATCATGATCAACCCTCAATAACTGTATTCATATACAGTATAGCAACAATTTAGCAGAACATAGCCTATTTAATAGAAGAAAAAACAAAATCAATTAGCGATGTTTAAACTGGTATTCATTGATGGTCACTTTAATTAGATATAAAGTAAGTAAACAAAAAGTCAGTAAGGTAATTGATAACGTGTCTAAACGAACCATAAGTATGTTGGCTAAAGAACTGAGTGTAAATGTCGAAACAATTCGCTTTTATGAACGCAAAGGCTTAATTAAACAACCACCAAAGCCTATGCAGGGCTATAGACATTACCCGAAAGAAACGGTAAATAGAATACATTTTATCAAGCGTTCTCAAGAATTAGGTTTTACGCTAAATGAGATTGAAGGGTTACTTGCGTTAAACGATAGTCCATGTAGTAAAGTACAAGAATTAGCTAATAAAAAACTGATCGCAGTACAAAAAAAGATGGCTGACTTGTTGTTGTTAGAACACGCTTTGGAAGAACATTTAGGACAATGCCAAAATAATGATGACGATAGCCACTGCCCAATAATTGATTCGTTGCAACCGAAGTAAATGATTCACTTAACTACCATTTCCCACTAAAACAGCATATCCAATTTTACTTCTGCGCCTTAATTCAAGTTAGCTTATTCCCCGTATCTGTCGTAGCAGATTATCAAAGATAAATTTTTTATAAATCACCCTTGACTCCGTACTTAGGTACATGCAATACACTTGCATTATCACTTAATGAGGTATCTATATGAATCAAAAAGAATCAAACCTTCCAATGATAGGAGGCATCATAGCAGCATTAGGCGCAGGCGTATGCTGTGTAGGTCCTTTGCTCCTGTTATTACTTGGGGTAAGTGGCTCATGGATTGGTAATTTAACTGCATTTGAACCCTATAGGCCATTATTTATCGCATTTGTAGTGTTGTTGTTTGGTTACTCAGGTTGGAAAATTTACCGTCCTGTAGAAGAGTGTGAGCCGGGAACGGCCTGTGCAATTCCTAAGAAACAGCAACAACGAAAAGTCATTTTCTGGCTGAGCGCTATAGTTGCGACAATTTTAGTGACCAGTAATTATTGGATACTTTTGTTTGCTTAATATACAGATCAAGAAATTTATAACATTTTAAAATTTGGAGCTAATTATGAAAAAATTATTATTAACCGCACTGCTTTCACTTTCTAGTTTTGGTGCTTTTGCTGAAGTAAAAACAGTTACACTGGAAGTGCCAACGATGAACTGTGCGACATGTCCAATCACAGTTAAAAAGTCATTAGAAAATGTTGATGGCGTTGAAAATGCGAAAGTTACCTACAAGCCTAAGCTAGCTGTTGTTTCTTTTGATGACACTAAAACCAACATCAATGCATTAATTGCAGCGACTACCAACGCTGGCTACCCTTCAAATTTAAAAAGTGAAAATAAGTAATGTTTAGCCCCTTAGAACTAGTTACGCGTATCGGAGATAAAGCAGGCTCTATAGGTGCACTTGTTTCGGCAATGGGATGCGCCATGTGTTTTCCCGCGATAGCTAGTCTTGGTGCGGCAATTGGGATGGGATTTCTTAGTCAGTGGGAAGGGGTATTTATTAATACGTTGTTACCACTGTTTGCAGTATTAGCGCTGGCAATGAATATCTTAGGCTGGTTTAGCCATCGTCAATGGCACCGTAGTTTTATCGGTTCAATTGGCCCCATTTTGGTTTTACTCTCTTTATACCCTTGGTTCCAGTACGGGTGGAGTTCATACGTTACTTATACGGGGCTAGGACTAATGGTTGCTGTATCAATTTGGGACATGGTTTCTCCAGCGAATAAACGCTGTGATGATGAAACTTGTACCGCTTAACTTTTTAAGAGGAATAAAATATGTCAACGAATAGTTGTTGCTCGTCAAATGACATCCAGCCAGAACAATTACATGTAGCCATTATTGGTAGTGGTTCAGGGGCCTTTGCCAGTGCGATTAAAGCAGCAGAAGGCGGAGCAAGAGTTACTATCATTGAAGGAGCCGATGTAATCGGAGGTTGCTGTGTAAATGTCGGCTGTGTTCCTTCAAAAATATTGATCCGTGCTGCGCAATTAGCGCATCAGCAACGTACTAACCCGTTTGATGGTTTAGAAAATATTCAGCCACAACTTAGCCGCTCCTTATTAGCACATCAGCAAAACGCTCGCGTCGAAGAACTACGCGATGCTAAATATCAACGTATTTTAGAGAGTAATCCCGCGCTATCTTTACTTAAAGGTTATGCACGTTTTAAAAATCAAAATACCTTGCTAGTTCACAAGTCTGATGGTAGTGAAGAAGAGCTGGTTGCAGATCGCATTTTAATTGCAACAGGCTCTACACCAAGCATTCCGCCAATTAAGGGTTTAGTTGATACACCTTATTGGACATCAACAGAAGCCTTATTTGCAGAAGAGTTACCGAGTAGTCTAGTTGTCATCGGCTCCTCCGTTGTTGCTCTGGAAATTGCGCAAGCTTATGCCCGTTTAGGTAGCCGTGTGACAATTCTAGCCAGACATACCCTTTTATATGCTGAAGATCCGTTATTAGGTGAAAAACTGGCAGAGTGCTTTGAAAAAGAAGGTATTAGGGTACTTAATAATACGCAAGCAAGTCATGTTTCTTATGATAGCAATGGTTTTTCATTGGAAACTAACGAAGGAACATTAATCGCTGAAAAATTGCTTATCTCTACGGGTCGCCATGCAAATACTGGAAAGCTTGGTTTAGAAAATGTTGGTGTTGAAACAGATAAAAGTGGTGCCATTGTTGTTAATAGTATGATGGAAACATCAACAGCTAACATTTATGCCGCTGGAGACTGCTCCAATATGCCACAATTTGTTTATGTTGCTGCTGCTGCCGGAAGTAGGGCTGGAATTAATATGACAGGTGGAAATGCGCAACTCGACTTATCTACCATGCCTGCTGTTATATTCACCGACCCACAAGTTGCTACGGTAGGTCTAACCGAAGTACAAGCTTCAGCGGTAGGAATAAATACGATAAGTCGTGTACTTGATATGGAAAACGTACCAAGAGCTTTAGCAAATTTTGAAACGGATGGTTTTATCAAGTTGGTAGCTGAAGAATCCACGGGAAAACTGATAGGCGCACAAATTTTAGCCCATGAAGGCGGAGAACTGATTCAAAGTGCGGCTCTTGCTATTCATAATAAAATGACAGTCGAAGAATTGGCAGGTCAACTATTTCCGTATTTGACGATGGTTGAAGGATTGAAGTTATGCGCTCAAACCTTTAGCAAAGACGTTAAAGAGCTATCTTGCTGCGCAGGGTAATCATTTAACGGTAATGTACTTACAGAAATGTTAATGGAGTGCCAATTGATTGAATGTAATCAAGATATCTTAAGGCATTCCATTAACAACACAAATTGGAAGCATGCTAAATCATGATTAAATCTAAGGTTGAAAACATTCCTGTTGGTGAAGTCAGTTTTTTGACAGAGATACCTGACATCAATAAGTTCATTAGTAGTGATGATGATGCGTTGGATTTTCCTTTGAGTATTTCTCAACTGGCACTAGCTGCACAAACATCTGTCCATACGGTAAGAAATTATGTTCTTGAGAACTTAGTACACTGCGAAGAAAAAACTAAGTCAGGCCATTCACTTTACGGCTTATGTGCATTAAAGGTAAGCGTCCGGCAATTCCACCTAGCGCTTAGCAAACTGCCATGGTAGCAGTTGCTCGATATCGACGTCGGGCTTGCTGAGTTCATCAAGGCAAGTCATCACATACTCGAACACATTGAGGTCGTTGGCTTTTGCAGTTTCGATAACACTGTAGAGCACGGCACTGGCGTTTGCGCCTGTGGCGGTTTGGCTAAACAGCCAGTTTTTTCTGCCTATGACGAATGGCTTAATCGCGCGCTCAGCGCGATTATTATCGATACTTAGTTGGCCGTCGAGTGTATAACGTACAAGCTTTTCCCATTGGTTCAAGCAGTATTGTATCGCTTCGCCTAATTTGGTTTTCGGTAACACTTGTTGAACTGATTTCATTAGCCATGCGTGAAGCTGATTGAGCAACGGTAGGCTCTTTTCTTGTCTGGTAAGGTAGCGCGTTTCCACCGTTTTATCTTTTAGCTGTGTTTCGATGCGGTAGAGTTTTTGGATGTGATTGAGCGCCCAATCTGCTTTGCCACTGCCTTTCTTTCCTGCACCTTTTTTGGCTTCGATAAACTTACGACGTGCATGTGCCCAACAACCAATGAGTGTGGCTTGCGTTTGCTCGTAGCCTTGATAGCCATCCACTTGCAGGTAGCCGCTATAGCCTTGCAGGAAGTCTACTGCGCATTGCCCAGCCCGACTATTGTGGTAGTCGTACAACACGATATTGGATGTCGCTGTATCGGTGATATTACCGCTAGGTGAATCAGCGCCACTGGCGTACAACCACATATAGCTGTTCGCTTTTTCAGACTCAACCACTTTTAGCGTGGTTTCATCCGCCGCGATAACAGGTTGCTTTAACAGGTGTTGATGAAGCTGCTCATAAAGCGGTTTAAACAACTCAGCACAGCGGATTATCCAGTCCGCCATCGTCTTACGGCTTAATTCAATACCGTGCTGTTTGAACATCGCTTCTTGTCGATAAAGCGGTAACCCATACTGATATTTGCTGGTGATGATTTGACTTAACAAGCTTGGCGTTGCGTAGCCTTTTGGAATCACGCTGTGAGGTACGGGCGCTTGTTTAATCGTGTTGTTGATACCGTCCTTTTCACAGGTACGGCACGCATATTTAGGGCGAACATGCTCTATCACTTTAACCTGTGCAGGAATAAACTGAAGCTTCTCTGACTTATCTTCACCAATGCGATGTAATTCGCCCGCACAACAGCCACAGATTTTTTCTTCGTCGCTAATATCGTGAACGATAACTTCACGATGCAGGTCTTTAGGTAGCGGTTTACGTGTGGGCTTTTTGCGGGTATAGCTAATCGTTTCTTCGGCTGTTTCAGATTCAACAACCAGTTCTTCCGCTTCGTTAAACAACTCACCTTGCCCAGGGTGGCCTTCGGTACTTTTACCGAACTGCTTGTGCTGGGCAACACGGAACTGTTCTTCTAAATAGGCAATCCGCGCGCTCTTCTCTTCAAGAAGCGCTTCAAGTTCAGCGATGCGGGATTGGTATTCTTTCTCGTTCATACCGCTATTATCCCGTATTAAGGTGCTGATTACCTTACATTATTAAGACTATTTCGTGATCGTTAATCGCTACTTATGATCACAGGTTATAAGCCGGATGCGTTGTAGTGCAACGGCTGATGCCCTATGACATCGTAGCCCGATAACAGCCATTGTAGCTGCTGTTCACTCATATGCATCTGTTTTAAGTTCGCATCGACAGGCCATTTAAAGCGATGTTTTTCGAGGCGTTTATACCAGAGTGCGAAGCCCGTTTTATCCCAATAGAGTATTTTGACCTTATCGCGCTTTTTGTTGCAGAAGACGAACAGCGCATCGCGAAACGGATTCAGGTTCATATCCTGCTCAACCACGACAATTAAGCCATTAATCGATTTGCGGAAGTCGACGATATCCATGTACAAGTAAATGTCGGCAGGCTCTACGAACATCTTCATTCGGCCAATGCCTTCATCACAGTAGCAACCCAGTGAGGGTTAATAGTGGTTGGCACGCTAAGTTGAGCGTTTCCCAATTTCAGGAGGAGGTCGCCACCCATTGCTTCGGTGTAGGATTCAACCTTCGTGACTTCACGTTTCACCTGAACAAACTTGCTGCTTGTTCGTTGAAGCCGAATATCGCGACGTCGGGTATAGTAAGTTTGAACGTTAATCTGCTGCTGACGACAAAACTCTACCGCAGTGAGTCCGCTTTGCTTTTGCTGCTCGAATAAGTTGAGCCAGTCTTGCACTTCTCTTCGTTGATATTGAGGCATGGTCATTCTCCTTAGTAAAGAGAACACCATGCCGTAGCTAATTTATGAATTGAATGCGGGGATTACCGGACGGACACCATTAAAGAGATTAAAGTTCATTCGAGCAGCAAGGGCGGCAGGTCTTCTTGTAGTTGATATCAAGCCATTACTAATGGCAATAGATGCAGGAGAAAGAAAAGTTCCTGAAGACATCCAAAAGCTGCTACTTACTAAAATCGAGCATAGAAAAGTATTTTTAAATCTAGTAACAAACCAAATTGAAGAGTTTTGCAATTAGAACAATTATAGAACAGTTCATGGCTCGACTAAAAACTTGTTAGCTTATCTGTTTTCTATCAATGTTAGCTTGTATATATCAAGCATATAGAATATCAACACCTCCAATTTTTAATGGCACTTTGATGCGCAGTACCTTTTGAATTAGAAATACAAACAGATGGCATTCTTTAACTTATTGATTCTACATCACTAAGTAAACCAGCTAAGTCGATTTCTTTGCGGTCTTTATTAAAGGCATATTCCCCATTTAGATTAATGTGTTGCCAAGCAACAGGTGAAAGCCGAGAAATAACATCAACCACATCTTGCCTACCGTTCCTCTCTTGGATTTGTAAAAATGCCGATAGTAACGCGGAATTATAATAAATAATGCAATTTGAAATGAGTCGAGCACAATCGTTCCATTGTGATACTTGGTAATCATTCCCCCCACGAAATTTATTGCCATTAACTGAAGTAATAGCACGTTTTAACTGATGGTATGCTTCACCTCTGTTCAAGGCTTGCTGGACGTAATGACGCAACGTTGAATTATCAACATACTCCAAAACATAAATAGATTTAATTAAACGGTCGTACTCATGCAATGCTGACAATCTTCGGCTCTTGCCGTTACTCAACTTTCTAATGATTGTGCTTTGAGTGGTGGTTTTACGACTCAATGAACAAACAATATGCTGAATATTGTCCCATTCTTCAGCAATTAGCTTATGATTAATATCTTTCTTTAATTGAATACGGCCTCCGTTCTCTTCAGTCACTTCAAATAGCTCAAAAAACACCTTTTTCATTTTCGCGTATCGAGGGGCGAATGTGTAACCAAAGAAATCTAATATAGCGAAGTTAACATTATTGGTACCATGCGTATCGGTCGATAAGGTATTAGGCTGTATATCTGAAGAGTTGTTATAGAGTAAGTCAAAAGCAAAGTGACCTTCATATTCGTTAGCGCCAATGACTTGCGTACTCACCGGAACATGATTAGAAACCAATGTTAATGCTGAAACACCTTTACCTTTGGAGAAGTACTTAGACGAATACCGAGCCTTAAACGTATTTATGCGACACTCAAATTTTTGACCATCAATGCTTGAAAACAACTGATTATCGTCCACATGGTAATAGGCAAATATTGGCAACGTGGCTATAGCATTAGAAACCTGATCATTAGACGTTTTGAGTGTTTCATATCTGACATAACTATCATCTACACTGCGTAATTTACCCATTGAACGGTCAGAGATATTCGCCATTTTATATAGGCCGTAATTGGTGCCGTTTGCCAATATACAGGCGATCAGATCTTCTTTATTTACTGGTGATTTTTCTTTAGTTGCTGATATGTGTGTAAATGAATTTAAGTAACCTGTCTTTTGATCAACAAACAACATGAGTTCAACGATACCCATGTGTTGAATTTGATTGTAGAGCGGGTTTTCAATTGTTTGTTGCCAACGGCTGTTAGGAATTGACCACTTGAGTTCGGCTTTGCCAGGAATAAACTCAACATACTTATTATCACCACTAAAGATATGCTCGCTTGCTTCCTTCAGCTTAACTTCTAATTGTTGGCTCTTATCTGCGAGTGTTTGGTTAATCGGTGTTGCCAGCTTATCAAGGCCAGTGTTTTCAATGATTGTCTCTTTTTGCTGCCATTCTTTAGGTTGTATAAGATCTGACGTTAAACTACGGTTATTAACGCTTTCTTTCACCGTTAAGCTATTACTGTGAAATAATTGTTCGGCTTTACGATAAAGGAAATACTCAAATCGATTAGCAATTAATTTGGTATTTTCTCCCTCTAAATACTCTCGGTCATGTTTAGGTACCACATCGATGTGACGTGGTCAACCAAAATTGACCAACCCAGTTAAGCTACTTTCTTCTGTTTCAATGCTGCCACTTCATACTGATTCGGACTCATATATCCTAAGTATGAATGTAACCGCATCGGATTATAAAACATCGCGATGTACTGCAAGATATCTTGCTGTGCTTCGAGACGGGTTTGATATGACTTCCAATGCACACGTTCTTGTTTCAGTGTACCGAAGAAACTCTCTACCACGGCATTATCCCAACAGTCGCCTTTTCGACTCATGCTGCCAATAAAACCATGGCCTTTCAATAATCGACGATACTGGTCACTTGCATACTGACTTCCTCTGTCAGAATGAACAATCAATCCTGGCTTCGGGCGACGTTGCCAAATCGCCATTGTCAGTGCATCGCAAACAAGCTTGGCCTTCATTCGTGAACCCATACTCCAGCCCACAACCTTCCGCGAGAACAGATCAATAACCACGGCTAAATACAACCAACCTTCACGTGTCCAGACGTAGGTAATATCGCAAACATACGCTTGGTCCGGTGCGTTAACGTCAAACTCACGGTTGAGTACATTGTCGAATACGGGCTTGTCGTGATCACTATTGGTGGTGATTTTATACTTCTTCTTGTATCGAACCTTTACGTTGGCTTCTTTCATTAACTGCCGCGTTTGCTGTCGGCCTACTGGATAACCTAAACAGTTCAATGCTCGCTGCATTCTGCGGCTACCGTATGTATGCTCACTCGCAACATCTATGGCTTCAATCCATTCGAGCATCTCAGCTTTTTCGTTATCCTTCTGCGTCTGCGGCCATTCCTGCTTCTTCATATACCGGTAGAAGCCATTTCTATTCACGCCCAACAGTCGACACATTAAATCGACTGGATAGGTCTTTTTACGTTGCGCGATGAAACGATATTTTATTTCGTTTCCTTGGCGAAAAAGACCGTCGCTTCCTTTAATATGCGCTTTTCCATTTCAAGCTGTTTGACCTGCGCTTTAAGTCGACGGATCTCTTCTTGCTCTGGTGTTAATTTACCGTTGCCCCTAAATGCTTGCCCATCATCATCTTGCTGGTATTCCTTGACCCAGCGACTGATCATCTGATTGTTAACATCTAACATTTTGGCAACATCGGTTCTGCTATGGCCTTGATCAAGCACAAGACTAACCGCATCGAGTTTAAATTCTTTGGTGTAACGCTTTCTTTCAGGCATCTCTTTCTCCAGTTAAGCTGATATTATACTCTTAACTGGACTGGTCAATTCAATTGGACCACGTCAAGGCATAGAGTTCGTTGATTTCTGATTCGCTGAGAATTTGTATACGCTTGGTGTTTGATGAAGAAATAGTGGTAAGCCTTTCTTGTTATTTTTAATCAGCATACCTTAATCAATGAGGTTAATGTTTACCAGTCAACTGCTTAACATTACCATAAAGCCGATTTAAGCGACTAAAGTGGTAAACTTTTCATAAGATAGTTTACCACTGTGTATTATTACTTAAGAATACTAATGCCGATTTCGAGGGGATGGGCTAAATAATACAAACTGTGTTATTCAAGGGGTGAAGTCCAATGGTACGAAAAGTTACTCTAAGCGTGAAAATTCAAGCTAAGGTTAATTTCGAGGGGATGGGCGCAAAACCCCAAGTAGGGTTAGAAGGCACAATGTCACTGTTTAAAGAGGAAGCCCTACAGGGTGACATTCTCAACTTTTATCCTGCCTTTGGCGGCAATGTAGAAAAGCGCATTACCAATCTTATTGTTGATCATTCAAATACAATACATCCAACTTGGTGGTTTGATGCCAAGATCAATGGCGACAATATAGAACTTGGTAAACGCACCACGTTTAACGCAAGAAACTTGGACAGTCCTTATTGGCAGAAAGCGATTACTAGACGCCGCGGTATTGTTGTTGCTACAGCAGTGGGCGAGTCTAACCTGGAGGGAAAGGGTAAATCACATTATTTAATGCGGCCTAAGTCTGGCGCGTTATTATTGGGCGCGGTTTATCGAGTCTTTAGCAACGGGTGTTTTAGTTGCGCCGTGGTAACCAGACCGCCGAGAGAAGACTTTAGCAAGTATCACGAAAAATCGATTCCCTTTTTCTTACCTCATGACAAAAGCGCGATTAATGCTTGGCTTAGCAATGAAGACAGTTCTTTTGTAAATGATTTACTGGCTAACCCACAAATTTATACAGATTTAGAAGTGACTAAGGTTAAAACATTTAAAAGTGGCGAAGCGATATCTCCGACGGCTTTATTACCCGCTAGCCAGCCGCATTGTTAGCGATATAATCAGAGGTTTAGCGAGACATATGCGTTTACAAGCAGCGAGCAGGTTTGGGTAGTCCTGCAAGCTTTGTAGCCTGCTTAGCAGGGCCTTTTTTAAACAGGCGCTGTAGATAACGGCTATTGCCTTTTTCAGGCCCAAATTTATTCGCCATAGCTTTTACTAATGCTCTAATGGCTGGGCTTGTCTCGTATTCCTCATAAAACTCGCGAACAAATCGAACCACTTCCCAGTGGGCGTCGGTAAGTTCGATGCTTTCCTCCTCGGCTAAAAAGGGCACCATGCCTTCATCCCACAAAGTGTAATCTAGCAAATAGCCTGCTTTATCTGTTGGGATCTCTTTTCCATTGTAGGAAAAACTAAATGTTTCTTGTGACATGTCTTTCGCCATTGTTATTCAGAGTATTTTTCATTCGTGAGTCATTCTTCACAGCTGCTTTTAGATACTAAGGCACGTCCTAGATAGCAACCCAATGTTGATGCTGCCCTGATAGCGCAGCAAATTCCCCCGCGCTAATTAAAGCTAGGTGCTTTAAAGGTTTTACACCACGAGATGCTACATCGTCTGCTACTGCGTAAAGTTTAGCAGCACTTGTTTCAATAGACTGCTCTTTAAAAACGTGTTCAGTAGTAGCTAAATGATGCTGTGCATATACTCCATCGCCCGAAAACACGATAACTGAGATGTTTTGCTTATCTCCTGAGTCATTTGCACCTTCATGGCTTAGTGCAGCATCAATAAACGCGATATCGCCGGCAGTAATTGCTCTTTTAGTTATATTTATCAGCATTAAAATGTCACCACATGATCGGCTTTTTCAACTAAAGCAACACGTTCGTGCGCTGTCACGAATTGGGCTTCGATCTCTTCAATAACTTGGGTGTTCTCAAACAGCGTATGAATTTGAAAATTTTCTGCACTGTCTTTGCAAATGTAGCAGTCTTCAATATCGAAAAAAGGCATGGATGCCAGCCGTTTACTGTGGTTTTTAATACCTTTGCGAGATGGAGTTTTAGTAAGCTGGAGCACACCTTCACCTTCAAACAAAACGATGACGTTATGGCCGTAATTAGTCGCAGCTAAGGTAAAATCTAAACCGTCTTGGCTGATTGCGGTGCCATAAGGGCTTTGTGTGAATCGAATAAGTATTGTGGCCATTAAAACTTTACCAGTCTGTCGCAATTATGTAGCTCGGTAAAAAATTCACCCAATCCTGCCTGTATAAAAGGGGCAGAAAGGTTAGCTTGGGCTATGCCGTGTTCTTGTGCCTCTTGATCGCTAACAATACCTCGTTTAACCGCCGCTGTAATGCACACCAGCAGCTTAACTTCGTGTTGCTCGCTTAAGCGCTTCCAAGCATCTTGGCCGTAAAATTCATCGCCAGTATTAAGCATTAGGTTATTGGTGTGGTAAACACCGTCGCCGTAAAAGAATAAGTTGTCTACCGTATCACCATTACTGATCACGCCCTGTATAAATTGATACGCGCGAAGAGCGCTGTCGCCTTGAAAAGGCGATGAGGTAATTAAAACTGAATATTGCGCCATAAAAAGTGTTCCAAACAAAAACACCCCGGTTAAGGGGTGTTTGTTTATAGCTTAAAACGCTAAATTAGTCGTCGCCGCCAAATGCACCTAATAGGTGAAGGATAGCAGTGAACAAATTATAAATGTTCAGGTAAAGCGATACTGTAGCGCGAATATAGTTGGTTTCGCCACCGTTAACAATACGACTAGTGTCGAACAGAATGAGACCAGACATAATAAATACAATAGCCGCACTAATCGCCAAACTTACCGCTGGTACTGCAAAAAAGATATTAGCTATTGCAGCGACAATCACCACAACTAAACCAACCATCAAGAAGCCACCCATAAACGAAAAGTCTTTCTTCGTGGTTAAAACGTAACCGGATAGTGCAAAAAATACTAACGCGGTCGCGCCAAGCGCTTGCATAATTAGTGCTGGACCGCCAGGCAGCGCCATAAATCGTTGAAGCGTAAATGCTAGCGATGCACCTAACAGGCCGGTAAATACAAACACCCAAAAGATACCTGATGAAGAGTCTGCTTTTTTCTGTACAACAAATAGAGTGATAAATGCGCCTATGGTCATGCCTAAAGACATCATAGGAGAAATACCTACTGCCATGGCGACACCTGCACAAACTGCACTAAACGCTAGTGTCATCGCAAGCAGCATGTAGGTGTTGCGTAGAACCTTGTTCGTCTGCAATACCGATGGTTGAGATGCACTAGAATACATCGAACGTTGATCCATTGTTTCCTCCAAAAGGACTATGATATGACCACAAATGGTACACTGTTAATTAGTGTATGTTGTATGGGTTTTAGTTCCCATTTTCAAGTAGTTTCAGATGAAAAAGACGTTATGTGCCTATAAAAACACCCAAGGCACTCAGTTGATACGTTATTTGATTGATTTATGGGCACTTAAATAAGTTTTTTAATTTTTCCCTTTACAGCGAAAAAAATATCATTAAGATACGCAGCACTTCTGGAGAGTTGGCAGAGCTCGGTTTAATGCACCTGACTTGAAATCAGACGTGGGGTCAAACCCACCGGGGGTTCGAATCCCTCACTCTCCGCCAGATTAGAGAAACCCGCACATCGTTGCGGGTTTTTTTATGCGCCAAATAAAAATGCCTTTTTAGCTGTCGGTTAACCTTTTGTCTAAGACTACAGTCGCATTGTTACCGTTCATACACCTGTTTACCCTTGCGCTTCCTTTTTGCAACCTACAGGTGTTTTGTGTCTCAAGATAGCTCTTCTTATCAAGAACTACACAAGCCAAGTGGCTCATTTGAAACCCGAGATGATTATCTCAACCACGAATTACAAATACTTTCCCCCAAACGCTGGCGCCCTAATATCCCATTGAAAGACTATCGCATAGAGTGGGAAGATTTTATTCCAGGTATGGCAGCTACCATAGGTAAAATTGTTATGGTAGCCGCTGTAGTAGGGGCATTTGCTGCACCGCTTGACCTATCACCGGAATTTGTAATTGAAAATGTTCGCTTTGAGCTATTGATAGCCGCTGTTTTGTTTGTTGTGCTGATTTCTGGCTTTTTAAATCCTACTGCAAATTTGGCAGGAACGCATGGGCCCTTACTGCCACTTGTACCGCTTATGGTGGCATCTGGCGGCCATCCTATGGCATTGGGTTTACTTATCGGCGTGTTTGGTTTTTTGCTTGGAATAACGAAGGGGGGCAGTCTTCTGGCCAGGCTTACCAGTAACGGTGTGTGTGGTGGATTACTACTGTATCTTGGGTTCATTGGTATTACAGGCCAAGTGAAAAAGCTTTTTGCTTGGGCTGAAGGCTTTGATATGGGCTATGTGGCGTTCGTTGTGCTTGTTGCTACTATTATTATGTATGCTTGGCTGGAGCACATTAAAAAACGCTGGCTGGCTATTCCTCTCGGTGCCGTAATGGCGGCAGTACTCGCCCTCGCATTAGGGGCACCATTTGAGTTCTCAACCACGCCGGGAATACCTAATTTAAACCCAGCATATTGGTGGGGAGAACATACAGGTTGGCAACTAGGTCTACCAGATTGGTCAAATTTTGTTGCTGTATTACCCTTTGCGGTATTAGCGGTTGCTATGTGGTCTCCCGACTTTCTAGGTCAGCAGGTGTTCCAAAAGCTAAGTTACCCGAAGAACAGCGAAAAAGCCTACATGAATATCGATGACACTATGATAGCGGCGTCTACTCGCCAAGCAGTGGGTTCTGCGTTGGGAGGAGGCAACATCGCATCCTCATGGGGAACTTACATCATCCCAGCCTCAATTGCCCGTAGGCCTATTCCTGGCGGCGCGATAATAACAGGTGTTTTGTGCGTTATTGCTGCCATTTGGGGTTACCCAATGGACTTAGCAATTTGGCCACCAGTATTGTGTGTTG
This sequence comes from Alteromonas sp. MB-3u-76, assembly GCF_002831605.1. Classification (NCBI taxonomy): domain Bacteria; kingdom Pseudomonadati; phylum Pseudomonadota; class Gammaproteobacteria; order Alteromonadales; family Alteromonadaceae; genus Alteromonas; species Alteromonas sp. MB-3u-76. The sequence goes on from NZ_CP025115.1 coordinate 2,124,879, forward strand.
CTTTAATCGTGGGTGTATTTTTACCTTTGATGGAAGCGGGTATGCAAATGACTCGCGAGGGAAAGACAACTCAATCTGCTGCCCTTGTCGTAATAAGTTCTGTGCTGGTAAACCCAGTTTTTGGTTGGTCGTTTACTATGCTGCTAGATAATTTAGGTATTGTGGGGTGTAAAGATCGTGCTCTGGATCTCGGCAAAGCAGGGAGGTGGCTAATACCTGGCATCACTTTTATTGTGCTTTGTACTGTTATGGCGCTCATCGGCATGTTCCCTGGAGTGCCTGCAATAATGGATACGTTTCGCGTCTAATATTCTATTTTATTAAAAGCTAGACGCTTTCATTGAATTTTAAAAAGCTTTTTTTACGCACATTTATGCCTTTGCTATCCTATAAATGACAATTTATAGGTGGCGAAGGCAGCGTATAGAAGCTTTTTATGATTTCTGTCTCACCGGTCCCAATATGGCTCTTCTTCGAAAAATTCGCACAAAAAATCGATAAATACTCTAAGTTTTGACGACACTAATTTTCTGTGAGGATAAACCGCATAAAGAGAAATTGATTGGGGAACAAAGTCTTCTAAAATAGACACCAGTTCTTGGTTTTTAAGTGCTTCGGCTACTATAAATGTTGGCTGTAAAACATAACCTTCACCTTGTGCTGCCACATCAGATAAAACTTCACCATTGTTTGCCGTTAGCCGAGGTGTATGCTTTTGTGCATTAGCTTTTAACGCCTGTATAAGTTCAGACTCTTCGTTTTCGTAATTAACATGGGAGTACTCTAAATAATGCTCGGGTTTTAATTGCGAAGGATGCTCGGGGATACCGTATTTCTTGAGGTAACTCGGCGACGCACAAAGAGCAAGCTTGATGGTTGTAATTTTCTTTGCCACAAGCGAAGAATCACTAAGGACACCTGCACGCAGTGCCACATCTAAACCTTCATCCACCACATCCACTTTTCTGTCGTTAAGCTGCAAATTAATAGAAACATCGGGAAATTGTTTTTGAAAAGCACTTAAGCAAGAGGATAAATGAAGCGTAGAAAATGAAACGGGAGCGCTCACTCGTAAGGTGCCTTTTACTTGCGTACTAAGTAGCCCCAGTTGCCCTTCCATATCATTCATACTTTCAAGTATGTGATTAGCATGTTGCAAACACTGATATCCAGCTTCGGTTAAATGTATTTTACGCGTTGTGCGATTAAAAAGTCTCACGTCAAGCTTCTTTTCAAGCTGGCTTATGTATTTGCTAACCAGTTGATTCGATGTATTTAATCGCAGTGCCGCATTAGTAAAACTACCTTCGTTAACCACCGTGACAAAGGTTTTCAGTAAATCTATCCGATCCATTTATTGCCTCTAAGCTGCATTTGTATAAATAGAGAAGTTATAAAGACAAACGCTAAAAGGTTGCCAATTTACAACAAAACATTGTTAATAATTCAACGGATGGCGTATTTATTCAAGTTATGTTGCTAGTTAAGATTTACAAACACCTTAAGTGAGCCGCTTTTTACAACAAGCAGCCAAATGCAATTAACGTCACAACTTAACGTTACGACAAACTACAAATTTAGGAGCAACAACTATGAAAAATGCAATACTAAATAAAATTTTTATTACCAACGACAGCATCGCGGGTGCAATATTACGTTTACCAGTTGGCATTATTCTGGCTGCCCATGGCGCACAAAAACTATTTGGCATGTTTGGTGGATACGGCTTAGAGGGCACTGCCCAGTGGATGGAAAGTATTGGGCTAGCACCTGGATTTGTTATGGCACTTTTAGCGGGTAGCGCTGAATTTTTTGGCGGTTTAGCGTTAATACTTGGGTTTTTAACTCGACCGGCTGCCGCGGTAAGTGCTTTTACCATGTTAGTGGCTATTTTTAGTGTACATGCAAGTAACGGTTTATTTATGAGTAATAATGGCTATGAGTTTGCTTTATCGCTTTTCGCTATCACCGTTGCACTTGCGGTACAGGGAGGAGGGAAATACTCAGTAGACAAACTCATTGTCAGTAAACTGAATTAACAGCACGCACTTGCAAAACGGTGGTGTATTAAACATTACGCTTTGATGTCTACCACCGTTTCGACTTGTTACTCAAACATTTTTCATTCTTTCTCATCTCAAGAGTTATCACACGCAAATGCGAACTCATCGAGTTTGTTGCGTGCCTAGTCTGCTTTAAAAAACAACTCTTCAAGAACAGCGCTTAAAAAAGCTGCTTGTTTAAGAATAGGGAAAATAATTGTAAAAGGTATTAACCATGGCAAGAGTCTCAACTGCCTATATTACTCACGGGGGCGGACCGTTGCCCTTACTAAATCATTCAAAACACAGTGAAATGATCAAAACATTGAATGAATTAACAAGCAAAATTGGTCGGCCAGATTTCATTGTAATTGTCAGCGCGCACTGGGAAGAGCCTGTGTTTACAGTTACTGCTAACTCAACCCCAGACATTATCTATGATTACTATGGTTTTCCCGAACAAGCCTATTCTTTGAAGTATGATGCACCAGGCTTTCCAGCACTGGCTCATTATCTAGCAGAGACTTTACAGGGTGAAAATATACCGCTAGCAACAGATGACTATAGAGGGTTTGACCATGGAATGTTTATACCGCTTACATTAATGTTTCCACACGCAAACATCCCCTGTATTCAAGTTTCTTTGAAGGCTGATTTAAATTCTGCTGAACATATTCAACTCGGCGCAGCGTTAAAAAGTGCGCTTTTGCGCTTTAACAGCTCTTTACACAGCAGCGGAACTCGTCTTGAAAACAATGGAGAGAGAATTTTGCTTCTTGGTTCTGGTTCCTCTTTTCACAATATGCATGGTTTTTTTGACAGTAGTGATGAAGCCTACCGTAAGGCAAAAGCGTTTAACGATTGGATGAAGAATGTCGTTGGAGGCGATGCGGAAGGCCATATAGTCGCTGAAAATGAAAGAGAAGAACAACTTATTCAATGGGAAAATGCACCTGAGGCGAGATATGCTCATCCGAGAGAGGAACACCTGATACCACTTCACGTATGTTATGGTGCTAATAAGCGCAAAGCAGACTACACAGCATCGTTGCATGTAATGGATAAACCCGCCGCGATGTTTTTGTGGCATGATTAAGTTCGTGAATATCGATAAACGATGTAAATTTAATCGGCATAAATCAAAAATTAGCCATTTTGGTTAGCATTTCGGCAGTTGGTTGATTTTGTTGAAATAAAGGGTTTACAGAGGCGGTAAAATCATTATCATACGCAGCACTTAAGGAGAGTTGGCAGAGCTCGGTTTAATGCACCTGACTTGAAATCAGACGTGGGGTCAAACCCACCGGGGGTTCGAATCCCTCACTCTCCGCCATATTACGAAAACCCGCACTTGCTGCGGGTTTTTTTATGTCCTTCTGTTTCACTCTATGTAGGTTCCATTTGTTACTTTTATTGCATAAAAGTCTGCTGTTACCCGGGCTGCAACGACTTCTTCAACAAATAACCTAGTATCTATCTGAAAAGCTATTTGAACAGTGTTTAAACAGCTACTTGCACATTACACGCTCATTAGGCATTAGCTGACGGAAACCAGCCGTTCTGTCGAACTTAAAATCAGACTATGTGTTGTATGCCATTTTATTAATAAACACACTGAACTTGTGATCTCATCTATTCTGCTCAGGGTATTTAAGGTTCATCTCATCATCATAAATACGCTGTATTATCACAACGCCTATATAAGAAAAGTCTGATAAAACAGCGTAGATTTGCTACAACTACAATGTAGCGAAGTTATATAACGAAAAATTAATGCGCTCAATCTTGTCGAGTGTTTATGCGCGACAGTTCATCGGTAGGCACTAATTTGGCACACGTTAATAAAGAATAAAAAACGAGGAATATATGCAGGCAATGTCCACGCTCAATCTTATTGAAGGTTCTGTTGAGCAAAAACGTATGGAAGTGAAAAAATATTTTCTCGATTCCTTCGATACTTATTAATCACTGTTTTCTTGTCTTAAAAGCGACGATGCTTTTTATCTGCGCCCTGAGAAGTTACGCCACCCACTTATTTTTTACTTTGGCCATACAGCAACTTTTTTTATTAATAAACTCATTTTATCAAAAGCTATCAACGAGCGCATAAACCCTCGGTTTGAATCTTTATTCGCCATTGGTGTCGATGAGATGAGTTGGGATGATTTGAACGACAAAAATTATGATTGGCCTACGGTAAATGAGGTTCGTTCATACCGCCAGCAAGTAAGAACATTAATGTGCGATTTAATCGACACCATACCGTTTGCTATGCCAATCAACTGGGAAAGCCCAATGTGGCCAATAGTGATGGGTATTGAACACGAGCGTATCCATCTTGAAACTTCGTCTGTGCTTATTAGGCAACTTCCTCTCTCTCACGTTGATGCAAGCCAAAGTTGGCCTCGCTGTCACTCATCGATTACCGATGTAAGCGCAATACCAAAAAATGAAATGATTACTGTCTCAGCAGGGAACGTGTCTGCTAATAAAACGTGGGACAACGAATATTACGGTTGGGATAACGAGTACGGTAATCTCGACGAGCGTGTCAACGAATTCAAAGCTTCTCGCTTTTTGGTAAGCAATGGCGAGTTCTTAGACTTTATAAACGACGGCGGATATCAAAACGCACAGTTTTGGGAAGAAGAGGGAAATAAGTGGCGTCTTTACACCAAAGCTGAACATCCAATATTTTGGCGTCGTACAGACTCGGGTTACCTGTATCGCAGCATGACCGATGAATTTCCACTGCCTTTAGACTGGCCTGTTGATGTTAACTATCATGAAGCTAAAGCTTTTTGTAACTACAAGAGCGAAAAAAGTGGTGAGTTAATTCGATTACCCACTGAAAACGAATGGCTACGCCTAAGAGATGAGGCTGGACTTACCCAGAAGGTTTATTCTGATGGTTTTAACATTGCTTTGCACAAATTCGCATCTAGCGAACCTGTTAACGTAAATAAAACAGGTGAATTCTTTGATGTAGTGGGCAATGTGTGGCAGTGGACTGAAACGCCCATTTATCCGTACGACGGCTTTAAAGTGCATCCACTTTACGACGACTTTACAACGCCGACATACGACAACAAACATAACCTAATAAAAGGCGGTAGCTGGGTTTCAACGGGCAACGAGGCAATGAAAGATAGCCGCTATGCATTTAGACGTCATTTTTTCCAGCACGCAGGTTTTAGGTATGTACAAGGTGAGAGTGTTATTCAAGTGAATGATTTAGATTACGAAAGTGATACACAAGTTTCGCAATACAGCGAGTTTCACTACGGTGATGAATACTACGGTGTTGAGAACTTTGCAAAGGCAAGTGCTGAGTTTTGTATTCGCGCAATGGAGAACAGAAAATCAGTTAAAGCCCTTGATTTAGGGTGTGCTGTGGGGCGCTCTACGTTCGAGCTAGCAAAACACTTTGACCATGTTGACGGTGTGGATTTTTCCGCTCGCTTTATCAAAACAGCATTTTCGATGCAGGAACGCGGTGAAGTACGCTACAACCTGATAGAAGAGGGCGAACTCACTTCATTTAAATCTCGAAAACTCGCCGCTATGGGCTTAGAGGATACAGTAGAAAAGGTGTCATTCTCTCAAGGCGATGCGTGTAACCTTAAGCCTCATCTCACTGGGTATGACCTGATTTTCATGGGTAACCTGATAGACAGAGTATACAGCCCTCGTAAAGTGCTTGCGGATATGAGCGAACGCCTTAATCCAGGTGGATTACTTATAGTTGCCAGCCCGTTTACGTGGTTAGAGGAATATACAGAACGCAGTGAATGGTTAGGCGGTTACAAAGATGAAAACGGCGAAACCTTGAGTTCTACAGAGGCACTGGAACAAGCACTAAGCACGAACTTAACCAGAGTTTGCGCACCTCAAGAAATAGCGTTTGTGATCCGAGAAACCAAGCGCAAATATCAGCATACGCTTTCCGAGTTTAACGTTTTTGAAAAACGGAAATAACTGGGTGCCTCGACGACAAGTGCGACGACTAGTGCGTCGACAAGTTAGAGGAAAAGGCAGTATAAAAAGCGCGATGATGCCGGCACCGAAACTTCTAAGTGCTGGCCATCGTTGCTCTGTGCGCAGCAGCGCCTGCCTTTTTTAAAGAAATGCACATATGAATAGCGCTGAATCACAAACTGGCGAAAGCATAGTGAGTAACTTGTTGGCTTATCAACACGTTTGGGAGGCTCCGCGTTTTTGCAAGACATTGACTGCAACTTCATTAGACAGTACTAGAGAAGGCATACAAAAAAATACTCGCGCCGAGTTAGAAACCACAGCGCAGAGCCGATTAAAGCATGCGGTCTTGGCCGAACGTTTTCCCCAGGCGCCAGCAGATTCACTATCGATGTGGATTGCGGATATGGATACCCAGCCGCATTGTGCTATTGCTACTGCCATAGCACAATGTGCAAATGAACGTTACGGATATCAGACAGATACTCTGCAGAAAAGTGTTAGTTCATGGCATGGTGTGCCATCTGAAAACGTTATTGGTGTGGCCAGTGTAATAAGCGCTGTCGATGTGGCGTTAAAAACATTTTGCCGTAGTGGCGATGATGTCATGATTTTTGATACCACTTACGGGCCGTTGGTTGATTGCATTATCAACAATAATTTGAACGTTCATCGCGTTCCTTTTAAAACGGATACAAATAACGGCGCCAATAGACCTGGTAAAGATAAAAGCCCAATCGTAGACGTTAGCGTGCTATCTCAAAATGCCACTGCGTTTGTACTGTGTCATCCAAACAATCCTACTGGCACCGTACTCTCAGCAGATCTTCAAGCAGAAATCATACAGTTTTGTCACGAAAATAATATCACCATTATTACCGATGAGGTGCACAGTGAATTCGGTTTTGTTGATGAAGACAGTCCAGAAGCGATCCCGCTGTTTGGATCCGGTGTAGACCGGCGCCTGCAAAAAAACATTGTTCATATTAACAGCGCGTCAAAAGCATTCAATCTCGCTGCTATCCCTGGTGGTTCTTACGCCATCATTGACGATAGTGAGCGACGAGAAGCTTTTCGTGCCGCCATAACATCACGGCATTTAGATGCCAGTAATCTGTCGCAAATTGCATTGCAAGCTGCCTATAACAACTCAAAGCAATGGCTAGATGAAGTGCGAAGTGCGATTGCATTAAACCGCAAGCTAGTTCATTTTTATTTTAAAGAACATCATATTAAGTGTAGTTACACAATGGGGCAGGCGGGCTACTTTTTATGGTTATGCCTATCTGATGCACATCATGCTTTGCCGGCACAAAAAAATTCTACCGTGCAGACGCTAAGACAGGATCAGACGCAAGATATAAGTTTTTTGTTTGGGCGTAATGACAAATCAACTGTGTTTAAGCCGGCGTCAGGTTTTGAAACCTGTATAAAGCGCGGCGTTGTTGGTAGCGATGGAAGTCTTTTCAATGCGCCAGGCTTTATTCGACTGAACCTTGCTTGCCACCCTTTGCAAATAATAGAAGCTTTAAATAGACTATTTTTCGTTTAACACGCCCTAAACTAAAAAAATGAAGTATGCTTCACCTTGGCGAATCTCGTGGTATTATGCCTACAGAGCCATTAAAAAATAATAAATCTATGCGTATGGCGATTTATACAATCGTTTGTAAGACGCGATGTTAGTGAGACAATCTTGTGATCAAAATAATCCTAGTAGACGACCATGAATTGGTAAGGACAGGGATTCGACGCATATTGGAAGACGTCGATGGTTTTACTATTCTCGCTGAAGCGAAGAGCGGTGAAGATGCGGTTCAACTATGCAGAAAGAATGCCCCCGATGTTATATTGATGGATGTAAATATGCCCGGCATTGGCGGCTTAGAGGCAACGAAAAAAATTGTGCGTATGTCTGAGAATACGCGAGTGATCTGTCTGTCTATGCATACCGAAAGCCCAATACCTATGCAGGTAATGGAAGCTGGGGCATACGGATTTTTGACTAAAGACGCCGAACCCGATGAAGTCATTCGGGCTATTCACAAAGTGGCTGCAGGTCAAAAATATGTTGATAGTGACGTGGCAAACAGCATTGCTATTGGAAGGCTATCACCACGTTCAGACAATCCTTTTAACGATTTGTCTTCGCGAGAACTGAGCATTGCTATGCGGTTGACTAAGGGTAAGCGCGTGCCCGAAATAGCCAGCGAGCTTAGCATCAACCCTAAAACGGTAAACACATACCGTTATAGAATGTTTGATAAACTTGGGGTGGCAACCGACGTAGAGCTGACTCATTTAGCGCTGCGCCACAAACTTATCGATTCAAATCTGCTATAGGTAACAACCTCTTACATTATGTCTGCATTCGACTCAGCAGCGTTTCTAAAAAATCTTACCTCCCAACCTGGCGTGTACCGAATGTACAGTGCACAGGAGGAGGTCATTTATGTTGGAAAAGCGAAAAACTTAAAAAAACGTGTTTCTAGTTATTTTCGCACTAACGTGGATAACGCGAAAACACGATCGCTTGTCAGTCAAATTGCGCATATGGATGTCACGGTTGTTAACAGTGAAACAGAAGCTTTTCTTTTAGAAAACAACTTCATAAAAAAATATAAGCCGCGATACAACGTGGTTATGCGCGACGACAAATCGTATCCGTTTATATTTTTATCTGACCATGAACATCCTCGTCTATCTTTTCATCGCGGACCGAAGAAAAAGAAGGGCGAGTATTTTGGACCTTATCCCAGTGCTTGGTCGGTAAGAGAAAGCTTGCGCTCTATGCAGCGTATTTTTCCAGTACGTCAATGCGAAGACAGTTACTACCGGGCTCGCAGTCGCCCTTGCTTGCAATATCAAATGCAACGATGCAGTGCACCTTGTGTCGAGGGGTATGTGTCTGATGAAGAATATAAAGAACAAGTAAATTTTGCCCGTTTGTTTTTAAAAGGAAAAAATCAACAGGTTATTGGTAGCTTGGTGAAGAACATGGAAAAGGCCAGTGAAGCGCTGAATTTCGAAGCTGCTGCGCGCTACCGAGATCAAATTAATGCCCTTCGCAAGGTACAAGAGCGTCAATGGGTTGCAGGTACACAAGACAACATGGATGTATTTGGCTTCGCGTTTAAAGGTAATATGGCGTGTATACAGGTTATGTTTATTCGCGAAGGGCAACTTTTAGGCAGCAAGGCTTTTTTCCCAAAAGTGCCCAACATTGCTAATGAGAGCGAAGTTTTCGAGTCGTTCTTTTTACAGTTTTATTTGGCTGGAAATAAAACTATTCCACGTCAAATTGTTATGGCGCACACTTTAAGTGACGAAGCCGCTATAGTAGAGCTGCTAAGTAGCGAAGCCAATCACAAAGTAACGTTCTTTAAAGGTGCTCGGGAAGAAAAGCGGCAGTACCTCGAATTAGCACAAACAAATGCTGAGTCTGCGCTTGATGCTCAATACAGCCAACAGAAGTCGGTTTTTGCTCGCTACCTCGATTTAGAAGAGGCCATGGAAGTAGACAGCCCAATTCAGCGTATGGAATGTTTTGATATCAGCCATACCTCGGGACAACAAACAGTAGCCTCATGCGTGGTATTCAATAGAGAAGGGCCGTTAAAGAGTGATTACCGTCGATACAACATTGAGGGAATTACGCCAGGCGACGATTACGCTGCAATGGCACAGGCGTTAAAGCGCCGGTATAAATCGGTGAAAGAAGTACAGAAAATACCTGATTTGCTGTTAATTGACGGTGGCAAGGGGCAACTAGCGCAAGCGGAGGCATTTTTCGAAGACTGGCCTCATGATAAAAAGCCTATGCTTTTAGGGGTTGCTAAAGGAACCACACGTAAGCCTGGCTTAGAAACATTGATACTTGCTGGTAGTCACGACGTGCTGCCAATGGAAAGTCATTCTCCAGCCTTGCATTTAGTACAACATATTCGAGATGAATCTCACCGCTTTGCTATAACCGGCCACAGGAACAGACGGCAAAAAGTAAAAAATACCTCAAGCCTTGAATCTATTCCAGGTGTTGGCGCTAAGCGTCGCCAAACGCTGTTAAAGTTTATGGGTGGCTTACATGGCCTGAAAAAAGCCAGTAAGGGTGAAATTGCCAGCGTACCCGGCATTAGCCAAGATCTAGCCGATACAATTTACGACCACTTGCACCAATAACATAGTGACTGGCAAGCAATAATGATTAAATTAAGGTAAGGTGTAGACAAATTAAAGCCGTAAAAGGCTAGCGCTAAAAATGCCCTAGGGCAAAACTGAGATATATCTTTTATGTGGAATGTTCCAAACTGCATTACTTTGTTCAGAGTAATTTTAATTCCTGTTTTCGTGGTTGTTTATTTTCTAGATTGGCGTTGGGCTCACGAGGCGGGCGCATTTGTATTTTGGCTTGCGGCCATTACCGATTGGTTTGATGGGTATTTAGCAAGAAAGTTACAGCAATCGACGCCGTTTGGTGCCTTTCTCGACCCTGTAGCAGATAAGCTTATTGTAGCTACGGCACTTCTCATGATTACTCATAGTTATGCAACTTTGTGGGTAACACTTCCAGCCGTGGCATTATTAGTTCGAGAAATTTACGTATCTGCACTGCGTGAATGGATGGGCTCAAACGGTGTACGCGATGCTGTGAAAGTATCATTTATTGGTAAAGCGAAAACTACAGCTCAAATGTTAGCCCTTATTGGCTTACTTTCAGGCTTAGAAACCTTTATGGGCTTTCCAATTTACTGGGTAACCCTAGGCTATATTTTACTTTATATCGCCGCGGTGCTGTCAATTTGGTCAATGCTTGTCTATACAAAAGCGGCCTGGCCACACTTGAAAGGCGGTGCGTAAAAACAAAATTGATCGCGCTTTAACCAAAGTGAATAAAAAAATAGCAAACGATCATAAAAACACGCATTTATCTCAATTTAAACGTTTTTTCGTATTGACAGTTTTGATTGGGTAGGTAGAATGCATCCCACATTTCGAGAGGACATAACCCAAACGAAGTGTACGATTTAAAAGTGCGGGAATAGCTCAGTTGGTAGAGCACGACCTTGCCAAGGTCGGGGTCGCGAGTTCGAATCTCGTTTCCCGCTCCAAAATCGCTGGCATAAGTAATAGACAGATTAATACTAGTCACAGTTTATTACAGTCAGATTACTAAGGCGGAATGGCAGAATGGCTATGCAGCGGATTGCAAATCCGTGGATCTCGGTTCGACTCCGGGTTCCGCCTCCATAATCAGCAACGCCACATCAGGTTCTACGCCTGACACCTCGCTGAAAAGCAACCCAATGCCCGGGTGGTGAAATTGGTAGACACAAGGGATTTAAAATCCCTCGCTGGTAACAGCGTGCCGGTTCAAGTCCGGCCCCGGGCACCATTTATTTTTTCTAGCATTATAAATTCTCATAAAACCAATCATATTAAGAATACAGCTTTTCTTTCAATATCATCTTCTTGTTTTACTCCTGTTATAAACCATTCAATATTTTTGCAGCGACATAGCCTCGGTTCTTGCGCACATCATTTTTACTGATAAAGTGAAAGTAGGTAGCAATTAAACGAATGGATGAATCTATGCAAATGAGTAACAAGGAAGCTCAGAAAAAGGAAGTACGCAACAAGGAAGCGGATAAAAACGATGTGCTTTTAGCTACAGGCTTTTTAACTGAGTATGCTTTTCTACAATCCCTGTTCCAATCCAAAACGCTGGTGTTGATGACGATATTTTGGGTTATTTTTTTCGGTGGATTTGGGCTTCTTCTTTTTAAGTTTGCGTCTGCGTAGATATTGCGTACTCTTTCATTGAATTAGGGTAACTGCGCGTTCGCATAAGAGGTAGAACTTATTATGGAACCTCATCTTACAGGCAAGCAGTACGATAAAATTGCCTCGTGGTGGCATGATTATCATAAAACATCTTCATATGGTGTGAAGCCATTTGAGCATGCGCTTAGCTTTGTGTCAGCAAAGAGAGAAGAAAGGCAAACTGCACCATTAGCGCTTGATGTTGGTTGCGGCAGCAGCGACAGATTTATTTCAATATTAGAGCGTAGCGGCTTTTTGCTTACAGGCATTGATGTGTCTGAAAAGATGATTAAGTTGGCAAAAGACAACCATCCTAGCCACCATTTTTGCATGATGATATTGGCGCTTGGCAACCAGACAACGAGTATGATTATATTTATGCTTGGGATAGCTTATTTCATCTTCCGCTGAGCATGCAAAAGCCAGTGCTCACAAAGCTTTGTAACTGTTTGAAGGAAGGTGGAGTTTTGCTTTACACCTTTGGCGGTGTAGAGGGCGAACAAACCGGCACAATGCAGGGTAACACCTTTTATTACAGCTCCATTGGTACGAACAAAAATATTCAGCTTCTTATCGAAAACGGGCTACACATTCAGCATTTAGAGAAAGACCAATACCCAGAAGATCACGTTTATGTCATTGCTAGTAAAGCGCAAGCGTAACCGTAATGAAAATAGTATTGGTCTTTTCGCCGGACCTATTTTAACGCCTCAATTTTAAACGTTTATTTCGCGGCAGCTTTCAGTGGATTCATTTTTTGATCAATTTGCTGCGCTTCTTCAGCCGATAAGGTCTGTGTTGACAGCGGGGCAGGCCGTCCATAGAGATAGCCTTGGAGATAATCGGCTTTCGCATTTTTTAACCAGCTTGCTTCATCCTCTGTTTCCACACCTTCCGCAATTACCTCTATACCGCTGCGATTTGCTATTTGAATGAGACTATTCACGATATTTTGTTTATAAGCATCATTATGTACACCCCTAACTAACTCCATATCTATTTTTACAAAGTCGGGGCGTAAACTTTGAAGTAAGTTTAATCCTGACCAACCGGAGCCAATATCATCTAGTGCAATTTGGAAGCCCGCATTGCGATAGAACGCCAGTATCCCCTTTAAATGGTTAAGGTCGTCGGCTCTGTGAGTTTCGGTTACTTCAAACACAATATCAGAGGGTGAAAGACCTATTTCATTGATTGCTGCAGCAGTAGCTCTTAGGCAGTAAGACGGGTCGTATATGCTTGACGGGTTAAAGTTAATAAACAGCTTGGAATTAAGCTTACCCCGCGCTGCGCATTCAACGGCCGAACGTCTTGCTACTAGGTCGAGAGAGAACAGCAGGTCAGATTTTTCTGCTAATTTAAAGGCTAACGCTGGCGGTACGATAGAATCATCGCTGTCGCGCACCCTAAACAATCCTTCGTGAGCAAAAACGCTTTCATCTCGCGCGTCAATAATAGGCTGAAACCAAGTCTCATAACGTTCTTTTTCAATACTGTCGATTAACCATTTTGCTTGATAACGATTAACCAAAATTTCTAATGTCACTATACGCCCCATGTCGTCAATTGACGGGGCGCCATCGTGGCATGCCGTTGTTACCTTCGTATTTTCTTTTTCTTTTGACTCAAGCGCACCATTTATTGACATAATAAACTTCTGAATAGCCGGGCGTTCAACGACACAAGATATACAGTGATCGGACTGTTGAGTCGCGTTGATGTCCATAGATCCGCAAAGCCCAGCAACTTTAGAAAAGGTTTCTAGGGTGGGAACAAAAATCCAAAAATGAGTGGTATCAAAAAAATAGTCGTCTATGGATTCACAATCGGCACAATACATTAATACTTCCTAAAACATGGTATACACTTGTTGTTACAGTTTTCAGTACTATTTAGTTTTCTATGTAATTAATTTCTTTTAAGGTTTTAAATCAACTTCTAAAGATGCTGCGATACAAATATGCTATCTTTCGCGCTTATGCACACTATTTTCATCTTTTTCAGTAGGGTAAACCGTTGAATTCAGTCATGTCTTTGCGAGCTGAAGAACTGCTTAAGTCTGAGCGTCCTTTTCACGCTAGGGGAAGTAAAGTAAAACGCTGTGACGAATGTCTGTTACCAAAGCAAAACTGCATTTGCTGCCACAAGCCTGCGCAAAGTACTAACGTTGCCACCGTATTTCTCATGTACAAAGGAGAGTATTATAAGCCAACCAATACGGGTAGGCTCATTGCCGATGTGGTTAAAGAGAATTATGCCTTTTTGTGGCATCGCACAGAGCCTCAAGCTCAATTACTCGAACTGCTGAATAACTCCAGCTATTTGCCTATTGTGGTGTTTCCTCATGAATACGCGCATGCTGATAACTGTATTAATCACCCCCCCCAGATTGATAACAAGAAACTATTATTCATTTTTCTAGACGGAACATGGCGTGAAGCAAAAAAAATGTTCAGCAAAAGTGCTTATCTCGCCAATTTGCCGGTTTTAGGGGTAAATGTGAATGAAACCTCTGACTACTTATTACGAGAGGCAAGTCATACCTTCCAGCATTGTACGGCAGAAGTGGGCATAAGCGTGCTTGAACTGGCTGGAGAAAAAGAGGGGGCAGAAACGCTAGCCCAGTATTTTAGTATTTTTCGGCGTGAGTATGTAAAAGGCAAGCCTCATTTAAGAGATAAGCTGGCGTTTGCTACATCTCAAGTAAAATAGCGCAACAAAATAAAAAAGCACAGGTAAGAAAGCGAAATTTGCAGGTAAGGTAGCTATTTATGTAACCTGTAACCAACAGTAAAATTATCTGCAATACAGTATTGAGCGTTTACAGCGCAAATTGCGTAAACGATTAGTATCAAAACGGTGTGTCTTACACCCTTTTTCAACGAGCTAAACGGAGAGATTAATTATGTCGACAGTCACTTTTCAGGGTAACGAAGTAAAAACAGTAGGCGAGTTACCAAGCGTTGGTGAAAATGCGCCCGCATTCACCCTTGTAAAAGCCGATTTAGGTGAAGTAACGCTAGCGGAATTATCAGGTAAGCAAGTAGTACTAAATATTTTTCCATCAGTCGACACAGGAACCTGTGCCGCGTCTGTTCGCAAGTTTAATGAGCATGCCGCTACGCTTGATAATACGGTTGTTATTTGTGTTTCTGCGGATCTTCCATTTGCAGCGGGTCGTTTCTGCGGTGCTGAAGGCATTGAAAATGTCACCACTGGATCGACATTTCGCTCATCGTTCGGTGAAGACTATGGAGTGGCCTTCGAGTCTGCGCCATTAACAGGGCTTATGTCTCGCTGTGTTGTAGTTATCGATACAGAAGGTAAAGTAACTTATACCGAGCAAGTTGCTGAAACTACAGAAGAGCCAAACTATGATGCCGCGATTGCTGCATTGAACTAAAAACGTCAGCGTGGGCATTGCCCGTTATTAACGTAATTTGCAACTGTCTTATTAAGTAATTAGAGGCAAGGCAGTTGCAATATTGAGTGAATTTTAGGAGAAATTTATGTCTTCAGCGTTGCTTCAGGTTGGAGAGCTTGCAAGTAAAATGCAGGAGCTTCCGGTCACTCTCTTACGCGCTTTAATGGACGACCCACTCACGCAAACACCCGATAAGCGTAATGCGATGGTGTTGCCCGCATCTGTAGATATTGATCTCGACGGTGAGGGCAGCGACCACTCTAAAGGTCTTCCTCATACCATGCCATCTGCACAGCATTTGGCATTGTATTTAGGGAAAACAGGAATAACTGCAAACACAACAGTAGTTGTTTACGACACCAGAGGGATTTTTAGCGCCCCCCGAGTATGGTGGATGCTCAAAGCTATTGGTCACAAATCTGTATTTTTACTCGATGGTGGGCAGCCAGCATGGCAAAGTGCAGGTTTGCCGGTTTCTGAGCAACAGTTCTATGGCAAGTTAACGTATCAAGCATCACCTAGTGAGGGTTGGTTTGTTAATGCCGATAGTGTTGTTAGGGCGCTTGATTCCAATGTGCAGCTTTTAGACGCACGAAATAAACCTCGATTTCGAGGTGAGGTGTCTGAACCTCGTGTTGGTGTAAGATCTGGCCATATGCCTGGCGCTTTTAATATTCCCTATGGCGACTTGCTCAGCGACGGACACTACCTTCCGATTGATTCCCTTAAACGCATTTTTGACCAGTCGAAAATAGATTTGTCACTACCCATTATATGTACTTGCGGTTCAGGCATTACTGCCTGTGTGGTCGCTTTTGCAGCTTTACTGTGCGGAGCGAAAGACGTATCTGTTTACGACGGTTCGTGGTCAGAGTGGGGCGCCAACGAGAGTTATCCCGTAGCCGTTGGCTAGCACTCGCAAAAATTCTAATACAAAACGAGCAAATCATGCCCTTGAACAAAACACTTCCCAATATTGTTGTGCTTACCGGAGCAGGTATATCGGCGGAATCTGGATTAAAAACATTTCGAGATAACGATGGTCTTTGGGAAAACCACAGCGTTGAGGAAGTCGCCACGCCTGAGGCTTTCAAACGTAATCCCGATTTAGTTTACCGATTTTATAATGCGCGTAGAGCTCAGCTGCAAGAGGATAAGGTAAAGCCTAATTCAGCACATCATGCACTTGCGAAGCTAGAGCAGCGGTGGCAAGACAAAATGGTGTTGGTAACACAGAATGTAGATAATTTGCACGAGCGAGGGGGCAGCGAGCGTGTTTTACATATGCATGGTGAATTGCTTTCGGCAAGATGTGGGTTTTCTCTAAAAACGTTTGATTGGGAAGCGCCATTTGATCATACAACGCCATGTCCTTGTTGCAACACCAATAACCTCAGGCCCGATATCGTTTGGTTTGGTGAAATGCCTATGTACATGGACGATATTTATGCACATCTTTCCAATGCTGATATCTTTATTGCTATTGGCACCTCAGGGAATGTTTACCCGGCCGCCGGGTTTGTTCAATTAGCAAAGAGTAGTGGTGCTCATACCATAGAGGCAAATCTCGAGCCTGGGAGTTCTAATGCGCTTTTTGACGAATCACTAACGGGTAAAGCTTCAGAAATTGTACCTATGTGGGTAGATGAACTACTTGAACAATATGGATTTTAAAGACTAGCCAAATGCCTTACCTCAACGAATTTTTAACTATTGCGCTTGTTCATCTTGTCGCAGTTGCAAGCCCGGGGCCAGACTTCGCTATTGTAGTGAGAAACAGTGTCGCTTACGGCAGACGTATTGCGCTTTACACCAGTGTAGGCATTGGTGCTGCTATTTTGTTGCACGTGGCGTATTCTCTGGTGGGCTTAAGCGTAGTGATAGCAACCACGCCATGGCTATTTAAAACCTTCAGCTATTTGGCCGCGGCCTATTTACTGTATCTTGCCTTTGGTGCACTGCGTAGCAAACCAAATAATGACGCAGTCACCTCAGATCAAGACCAGCCAAAAGCTATGATTTCGGCTAAAAAAGCCCTTTGGATGGGCTTTTTAACCAATGGTCTAAACCCTAAAGCAACCTTGTTCTTTTTGTCATTGTTTACCGCTATCATCAGCATTGAAACCCCTTTTGAAGTGCGGTTAGCCTATGGCGTTTACTTGGCTGTTGCTACCGGTTTGTGGTTTTCCTTTTTGTCGTTCATGTTGAGTACGGGAAAAGTGGCAGAATTTATTGGTAAGAAAGGCTATTGGTTAGATCGTGCCATGGGGGTTTTGCTCGTTGGACTAGCGGTTAAGCTGGTAGCGGGTTAAAAACGAATAATAGTATGCGAACAAGCATTCATGTGCGCGAATTGTTATACTCTGCGCGGTTCTCACGTATGTACTATAGGAATGATGTGAAAGACGTAAATTCTGATCGCTTAAACACGACATTAGCAAAGCAGTATAATTTTGATGTGAAAGCACTGCTGAAAAAAGCTTCTGAGTTAACGAAAGCCAACTTTTCTCCTTTGCTTCAAAGCAGTATTGTTATGTTTCTCACGTTTGTTGTGATGGGTGTCATTGCTCAGAGTTTTATAACCGTTAATGGCGACGGCAGCTATGTGATAGAACACCAATCAATTATTGAAATTGTAGCAATTTGTTTGGTTTCACCGCTGATAACTGGCTTATATATGGCCGGTGTTAAGCACGCGAGGGGCGAAAGTACTACCGTATTTTCGGTGTTCGCTTATTTTCCTCTTTTATTCCTTGTAGCGCTAACACAGTTGATAAACAGTATTTTGGTACAGCTAGGTGTAGTGTTGCTTATTCTTCCTGGCGTTTACTTTTACTTAGCTTCGTCATTTTCTCTCATGCTGGTTGCAGACAGAAAACTAACGCCAATTAGTGCCATTATTCTCTCTTGTCGCGTATTCAACGCATACTGGAAACAGATGCTGGGGATATTTGGTGTCTTTTTTCTTTTGTTTGCCACAGTGCCACTTACTTTCGGCCTGTCGCTAATTTGGGTCTTGCCATTTTATTTCAGTACTATGGGCCTTATTTATGAGGAGCTGGTAGGCGAGCAGGGGGCAAACGTAATAACATCAGGAAGCGACGTTAAAGAGTCGAATTTTAATGCATAAACGCGAAACCTTTAAGATTGTCCTCATAACACTGGGTGTTTTGGCGGTCATAGTGATCAACGCGATAATTTTCAAAGAGGGTACGCCAGATATTCTGGACGTGCCGCAAACCGTTAAGGCTAATAAGCCAGTACCAGACTTTTCTAAATACACCCAAATAGCAGAAAAGAAGGCTGCGTTTTTCGACTATCTAAGGCCAGAGGTAGAAAAACAAAATGCGTATCTGCTTACGCTGCGTCATTATGTTCAAACTTTATATCGCAAGGCGCTGGCGGATGAGCTGTTTAGCGAAGAAGATATTTCCCGACTGGCATGGCTAGAAAAAGAATATAGAGTTGATGCAGAGCTGCCCCTTAAAACAAGGCTGCTTAATTTACTACAGAAAATTGATGTCTTGCCTGTGGAACTGGTACTTGTTCAAGCTGCAAATGAATCAGCTTGGGGAACTAGCAGGTTCGCCCGCAAGGGGTATAACTTTTTTGGGTTATGGTGCTTCACAAAAGGCTGTGGTTTTGTGCCTAACAGACGAAATGATGACGCATCTCACGAAGTGGCTAAGTTCGAAAATTTATCTCAGGCGACTTATACCTATATGCGTAATTTGAACAGGCATGATGCTTATAAAGATTTGCGCGAAATCCGCAGTCGCTTGCGCGCAAATCAAATTGCCATTAGTGGCGTAGCGCTTGCCGAGGGCCTGATGAAATACTCTGAGAGAGGAGCGGCATACGTGGAAGAATTACAAAATATGATCAAGTACAACGAGGAGTTTTTAAGCGAATGATACGGGTAGCTTTGGTGTTGCTTTTAGGGCTTATGACGGTTGATTCAAAGGCGGAAACCATTGACGTTGAATATAGCCGGTTTTATAGCCATGTTAAAAAATTAGATAACGAAGACACCCAAGCTTTGCAGTTTGCGTTTGGTTTTCTTCGCGTCGGCGAAGGGCGCTTATGTGGCGTAAGTAGTGCTGAAATTGTCACAGATAAAAAAACGATGTCATTAGATGTCAGCGACGAGGGGCGATTTACCGTACCTACTGAAAGAGCACTTAAACTTGCCGACGCGCTTGTGCGAATTTCCCTTGATGAAGCCGCTAACGTGTGCGACATGTCCGTTCAATTGGAAACCAAACCTGAATATCTCAAAACCCGCTACACCCAAGAGGAACTTGAGTTTATTTATTCGCAATATGAAGCGTTTTTCAACGAAATGGGAAGTTTTCTATCTTTTATGATGCCAACGGTAAAAGGGCTGATGATTCAATTTAAGGATGAGAATCTAGACCACACTACACCTCAAGGTGTCACCATTAATAATGGCGTTTTGCACCTTGAACAAGAGTGGATCAGTGAGGCGAGGGGGTTGTCATTACCTCAAGCCCCTCTTCGTATTACTGCTATGGCCTCAAGTTAATAGCTGGTAGCGAATTTGTTCTGCGAGTCGGGTGATGGTTTCTTCACCCTTCTGGCAAAGCTCTTCCGCGCGGTGAAACTCCATAATACCCACATCGGTGAGTTGAGGCTCTATAAGAATATCAGGTGGGTCTCCGGCGAGACGGGAGCGCGTTACTCGAGCCTGCAGTATCTCCAATGAGCTGCTCATTACGCTCATTATACCCGGCGGATTTTTCTTATTCACCTTTGCTGGTACTTCGGTAAATTCTTCTTCTACTTTCTCAATAACCTCAGAGCCCAGTGAATCGCTATTTTCTTGTGAATGACTATCGTTCTGTGACTCATCTTCCGATTTACTATCAGGGGTAAACCACTGCTTGAGAACGTTCTGGCTTTTGGTGAAAAAGTCTTCGGTTTTTTGCTGGTTATCTTCGTGATCCTTGCGAAGTTTTTCTAAGCGAAGAGGTCTAAAGTCGGCGTTGAGGTTTACTGCGATTACAAAATCTGCTCCCAACTGTCGACATAAATTCACTGGCACCGGATTAACGACAGCCCCATCAACAAGCCAGCGATCTTCGTAAGCAACCGGTGAGAAAAGTGCAGGGATAGCACAAGAGGCCTGAATAGAATTACCAACCGGGCCAGAGTCAAATACCACCTCACGCCCAGTATATAAATCGGTGGCGACAGAAGCGAAAGGCTTGTTCATTGCCTCATAGCTGTCTGCACAAAATTCACTGGCCAATTTGTCGAAGACTTTTTGGCCGCTTGCAAGGCCGCCTCGACGCAAACCCACGCCCATTAATGCAAGCACCTGCCAATCGCTGAGCGAGCAGGCCCATTCTTTCAAGCCTTCTAGTTTGCCGCTAGAGTAGGCTGCTCCAACATATGCACCAATAGAACAGCCCGCCACAATGTCAATCTTAACACCCAGCTTTTCAAGAGCTTGTATAATTCCAATATGGGTCCAGCCTCTTGCTGCACCAGCTCCTAATGCAATTCCAATTTTCATTAACGTGGTTCCATAATGTTTACTATGTCGATAACTTCAGAAGAGTCTGGCATTTGAGCGTTATCAGGCGCATTAAATGTAGGCTGGTCGAAACCAATATCACCGTCTTTTACGGGCCCTTCCTGAGTAGTAATAGACTTAAAGTCATATAAGTTACTGTCAACTAAGTGCGAGGGAGCAACATTTTGAAGTGCACTGAACATAGACTCAATGCGGCCCGGAAAGCGTGCGTTCCAATCTTGCAACATCCCCTTTATATGCTGTCGCTGCAGATTTTCTTGCGAACCACATAAGTTACAGGGAATAATGGGAAAGTCGGAGGCTTCGGAATACACCTTAATATCGTTTTCAGTGCAGTAGGCTAGTGGACGTATAACAATGTGTTCGCCATTGTCACTCACTAGTTTTGGCGGCATTGATTTTAACTTCCCACCATGGAACATGTTGAGAAAGAAAGTTTCCAGCATGTCATCGCGGTGATGGCCAAGGGCTATTTTTGTTGCACCAAGTTCTTTTGCCGTGCGATATAGAATACCTCTGCGCAATCTTGAGCAAAGCGAACACGTGGTTTTTCCCTCTGGGATTTTATCTTTAACAATGGAATAGGTGTCTTCTTCCACTATTTTGTAATCTACATTTACGCTGTCCAAGTAATTAGGCAAGATATGTTCAGGAAAGCCAGGCTGCTTTTGGTCTAAATTTACCGCGATAATGTCAAAGTGGATAGGCGCAACACGCTTTAAGAACATAAGTATATCGAGCATGGTATAGCTGTCCTTGCCACCGGACAAACACACCATTACCTTGTCGTTTTCTTCAATCATGCCAAAGTCGGCTATCGCTTTACCCACATTACGGCGAAGACGCTTTTGTAGCTTATTGAAACTGTGCTTTTGCTTACTTTCCTGCGCAGCAGAAGACGACGTATTAGCGCCGTTAGTGCCTAAACTCATAATTAACTAACTTGGTTCGTGTAAAAGCCGCCATTATACAATAAAGCGGCTTTTGTTAACTACGGTTGTGTCCGGAATTTCTTCAACCGATTGAGGGCGAAACAAATGTCTCAGCGTTGCTAGACCGTATAAGGCGATACAAACCCGTTAGGTTTAATCGCTAATACATCACAGTTAAGAGCATCAATAACGTGCTCTGCGGTGTTGCCTATTAACGCGGCAGAGATACCAACCCGTCCTACCGTGCCTATGATCACCAGTTCGGCATCTATGTCCTTGGCAACTTGAGGGATAACGCGTTCAGGTAAACCTTCTTTTACGATACATTTGTCAGGAGCAATCCCATGTTTCGCCGCGTGTTTGTCCATTTCATCATGATGATGATTTTTAACTGCGCTGTGATATTTGTCAGAATCGAACTCTGGCACCTCAATGGCAATATTCAACGGTGTGGAAGGGTAACTATTCACTAAGTTAACGTGGCCTTTTAACAGCCTTGCATACTCGTTTGCGATCACGGTTATTTTGTCGTTGAGTGCAGCATGTTCCTCATCTTCACTGCCTACATTCACTGCAGCTATTATTTCGCCATCTTCCGGCCAGTCGTGCTCTTTTACAAGGAGAACAGGGCGAGGACACTTTCTCATTAGATGCCAGTCGGTTGGCGTAAACAACACTGAGGCGATGTCGTCGTGGTCTTTTGTTGCTTTAACCACTAAGTCTATTTGGTTATTGAGTGCGTAGTAAATGATGGCTTCGTGGGCTCTGTTATTCCACTCAACAACAATATCAATGTTGGAAAAGCCTTGTTCCTTTAATTGTTCCCCAAGCCACTTCGATTGATCCTTTGTCACTGCGTCTCGCATAGTATCCCGCTCGTCGGGACTAAGCATGGTCGTCATATCATAAGAGAGGTCATAAACTACCATCATGGCAGTCACGGTGGCGCCGGTTTTTGAGGCAAGTTCAAGAGCTCGACTTAATGCGGGCTGATTATCTCGCTCTGAATCAACAATTGCCAAAATGTGATTACACTCAATCATAATGTCTCCTTCTTATGAAGCAATACATTAAGTGTAATAGACAATAGCGAAAGTGTGGGTTGTTTTAGATCAATATTTTAACAGTTGCAACGGTTAAGCTGTTAACCGTTGCAAACAATACTGGGGCCTTTTAGCGCAGTTACCTTGCCATCAATAGCATCGAAGTCGAGGATAGTAATCAGTTTCCCATCTACTTTTATCAGCTTTTCTTTTTGAAAACGGCTTAACAAACGACTAATGGTTTCAATGGTAAGACCCAGGTAATTACCAATTTCATTACGGGTCATTGTAAGATGAAACTCTCGGAGTGAAAAACCACGCTCTTCAAAACGCTGAGAAAGATGAGAGATGAAATAGAGCAAGCGCTCCTCGGCTGTTCGTTTATTGAGCATCATGATCATGTCGTGATCTTGTTTTATCTCAGCACTCATAAAGCTCATAATCTGATGGCGTAATTTAGGAAACTGAACTGCCATCTCATCTAGTGTTTCGTAGGGTAATTCGCAAACCATGGCGGTTTCTAACGCCTGAGTATAACTTTGATGCCTACTTTCGCGCAGTGCGTCGAAACCGACGATGTCACCAGGAAAATGGAAGCCAGTAATTTGCTCTTCGCCGTCTGAATTGGTAACAAATGATTTAAACGAGCCCGTTCTTACTGCAAACAATGAAGTAAAGGTATCGCCATTGTTTATTAGCGTGTCGCCTTTATGCAGAGGTTTTTTACGCTCAATGATATCGTCTAACGATTCGATTTCTGTCTTATTCAAAGCCACTGGCAAACATAAATGACTAAAGCTGCAGTTTTGACAGTGGATAGAGAATCCGCTTCCTTTGCTCATAATTTCTATTCTCTTAGGATGAACATGGGTATATGTTACAACACCATTTAAGATAATGCGCTATAAATAAGATAAGCTGCATACAAGGCCATGGCCGATGCAATACCTTGACGCACAATAATGTGTCTAAAGCCTCTCACAATATACTGGCTGCCAGCGCCCACAGCAAGTAATGTTGGCAATGTGCCCAAACCAAAAAAGAACATAATTCCAGCGCCTTGTATCGCAGAGCCTGCAGCAAGAGACCAAGTTAAAGTGGAATATACAAGCCCACAGGGTAACCACCCCCAAAGAAAGCCATAAGGTATTGCGCTTAAGGGCGTTTTAAACGGGAGAAAGCGTTTTGAAATGGGCTGAACATATTTAAATAGATGCTTTCCTGCACTTTCAAGCGCTGTTAATCCAGTCCACCACTTCCCTAAATAGCAAGCAAGTAGGAAAAGCATCACACCGCTTAGCAAAGAAAGGACGTAATTCGCTAGTGGTACAAAATCGGTGGCTATTTTACCAAGAGCGCCGGTAATCGCACCAGCAAGTGTATAGCTTGCAATACGGCCACTGTTGTAAGCAAGGGTGAAAGGAAGTGCAGGCTTATCTTTCGGAGTTACCATGCGCAAGGCAGATACTATGCCCCCGCACATACCAACGCAGTGAACCCCGCCAGCTAGTCCAATAAGGAATGCAGAAAGATAGCTAATCTGATCCATTTTTTTCGTTTTCTTGCTGAATTCGCTTGCGCTGTTCTGCGAGTTTCTTTTCCTCAGGTGAGAGGTCATCGTCGAACAAAATACTGTAGCCCTGTCGATCTAGATCTTCAAACTGATTCGATTTTACCGCCCAAAAAAAGATTACCACGGCAAGGGCGACAATAATAATAGCGATAGGAATAAGTACATAAATAATGCTCATGCTATTTGCTCAATAATCGGGTTGAATTGGTAACGACAATAATACTGCTTAATGACATGCCAACAACGGCCATCCACGGCGACAAAAGCCCTGAAACCGCAAACGGTAGAATGATCAGGTTATACAGCACAGACCATCCGATATTTTGACGAATTTTCGTTTTTGCCTTGTGGGCAGTTTCAATTAACAGTGGGACGGAAAGAAGCTGGTCGCCAAGAAGAATAACATCTGCGGCAGTTTTAGCTACATCCGTTGCATTGCCTACCGCAATAGCTACATCGGCGCTGGCAAGAACCGGAGCGTCATTAATACCATCTCCCATCATCATCACTTTCTTATTGCGTGACTGAAGCAGCCGTACCTCTTCAAATTTCTGCTCAGGAGTAAGTCCACCCATTGCCATCGAAACGGGTAGGGAAGCGGTTAGTTCGTTTACGTTTTGTTGTGTATCGCCACTTAACACGACCAAGTCATTATGAACGGCAAGTGCATCTAATGTGGTTTTGGCGTCTTTTCGTAGACTATCGCTTACTTGAAACGCCGCTACTAATTTGCCGTCTGTGGCTAAATATACATTGGCTGATATCGGCAACGACTCGGGACTTATCTCACAAAATGCCGCCGAACCCATTGTAAAATTAGCGCCGTTTATTTCGCCACTAATTCCGCCGCCCGGAGTGACTGAAAATTGGCTTACCCTGTGTAATACATCGCCAGAGAAGGCATTGGCAATAGGGTGCTCAGAACGTGATTCTAGAGCAACCGAAATTTCCCACGCTTTGGTGCTGTCGACCGTGTCTGCGTACCAGTCTTGCTTGATGCTAAACTTTCCTTGCGTGAGAGTACCGGTTTTATCAAGAGCAACGGTATTTATCGTGGTAATTTGCTCTAGGGCGTCAGCCCTTTTTAACAGAATGCCTTGTTTGTTGAGTTTTGCCATTGCGCAGGTTAATGCAGAAGGCGTAGCAAGGCCTAGAGCACAAGGACAAGTGGCTACTAATACAGAAATGGTGATCCAAAAAGCATCAGCATTGCCGTTATAGGTCCAGTAGCTATAGGTTAATAATGCGATTAACAAGACTGCACTGACAAAGTATCTCGAAAACTCATCGGCCAGTTGCGCAGCTTTTGGTTTACTTGCCATGGCGCTGGCCTGAAGGCGCATTATTTGATTTACCAAGGCATTTTTGAGTGTATGTGTAACCGTTACCGTTAGCGTCCCGTCACGGCAAATTGTGCCGCCGTAAACGGTACTTTTGGCATGTTTTACGACAGGATCAAATTCTCCTGTTAGCATAGATTCGTCGACAGACGCACTACCTTCTTCAACTAGCCCGTCAACAGGAATGGTAGCGCCCGGTTTTATTACCACCACATCATTGGGTTTAAGCTGCTTTGCCAAGCATTCACTCATGCTTCCGTCGGGCAGCAATTTAGTTGCTGATACTGGAATATATTGCATCATATTTGCAGATATCTGTGCGGCACGATGCCGACTTCTGTGCTCTAAAAATCGACTTAGAAGCAACAGAAATATAAACATACAGATAGACTCAAAATACACTTCTCCTTGTTCGAGCAGTGTAGAGCGAATGCCCGCAATGTAGGTGCCGAAGATGGCTATTGTGACTGGCACGTCCATATTCACGGTTCTGGCGCTTAAGGCTTTTGCTGCACCCACATAAAAAGTACTCCCCGAATACAGCACCACGGGTGTGGTTAGCGTTAAGGCTACCCAGTAAAAATATTGACGAGTTTCTAATTCAATAGCGCCAAACCAGTCGAAGTAAAGGCCCGTCATTAGCATCATTACCTGCATGGTCATGATGCCGGCTAAACCAAGCTTTTTAATAAATACCTTTTCTTCACGTTTGTAACTGGCTTCATGCTCGTCGGGGTGGAAGGGAGAACCGGAGTATCCAATTCGCTTCAGAGTGGAGAGAATTTGGCTTAACTTAATTTTTGATTCTGACCAAGTGACTAATGCTCTGCGCTCTTGAACATTAACAGCAACCTGCTGTATGCCGTTCACTTTAGCGAGTTGCTTTTCAATCAACCAACCACACGCAGCACAAGTAATACCCTCGAGAGTTAATTGAATTTGCTTGTGCTGCCCCTCATCGTAAACAAACTCGTCTTGAAGGGTTGGGTCGTCGTACACTTTTAGTCTATCGAGAGTGTCGAGAATGCTATCATCCGATTTTTGCGCGGGCTCTGTTCTAAACTGGTAATAATCTTCTAGGCCGTTGTTAACAATGGCTTCAGCAACGGCTTGACAACCAGGGCAACACATTTGCCTGGTTGCACCCAGTACAACAGTTTCATAACATTTGTCGTCATCATTGGGTAAACCGCAGTGATAACAGTTGGTCTCTTTCATTAAGGATTAAACTTTATAACGTCGGTATTAGGAAGTATCAGTGTGTTCTCTATTTTCCAGCTTTCATCTACAGGTGTTAGAGATACCTTCCATTTTCCATCTAAGTTCTCTTCTATGTAACCGCGATAAATACCGTTGGCGTCGCGGCTGAGTAGGGTACTTACGTCTTTTTCTTCTAGCGTGACGTGGTAGAAATTAAGTTTTAAGGCATTGCCCTCTGCTGGAATACCAGAATGGAATTCCAGCGCAATACTGCCATCGTTGATAGTGAGATCTGACGTCATATTAAGTCTGCGAGCAACATCTTCCTTATCCAGACGAGCATTAATAGCTTTACCTTCTTTGTAATAGTCATCAACCACTAAACTGTCTTCGGTTGAAATCGCAAGATTTAAAAGTACGCCGCCCATAACCGCTGTTATCACAGGTACAGCAATAAGAAACCAGGGCCAAAATTGTTTATACCAAGGTGTATTCATTAATAGATAATCTCGATGTTATTTGCTAACTGCATACGCATAGACACTCTTTTGTTTTACTTTTTTCTGCTTTGCTATTTTTAGGGCGTCAGTTGTACTCAACTACTGCCGCGCTATAAAAACACAAAAATATCTATGGGTATGACGTTAATCTAGATGTGAACGTAAATTCCTTTTCCATCAAATCCTTAAGCATCAATTCCTTTAACATTCACGCTGTCGTATTTTCTCATAAAAAAAGCCCCGCAGTAACGGGGCTTTTTGCGATATTTAGCGATTCATATATTAATCATTTGAAAGGCTGTAAACATAGGCTGCAACGACATGAATTTTGTCTTCACCTAGAGTTTTCTTAAACGCTGGCATTACGCCATTACGACCATAAGTAAGCGTTTCTGTCACTGCTCTGTGACTGCCGCCGTATAGCCAGATGTTGTCTGTAAGGTTAGGAGCGCCAAGCATTTGATTACCCTTACCATCCATACCGTGGCATGCAGCACATGCAGCAAAGCGGGCTTTACCTGCTTTCGCAAGCTGTGGATCTACATCACGTCCGCTCAGACTTAGTATGTAGTTAACCACTTCGTCTATGCCGTCTTCGCCCATAGCATCCAGCCATGCTGGCATTGCAGCGCGTCGACCGTTTATCAGCGTCTCAACAATTTTGTCACCTGAACCGCCATACAACCAATCGTCGTCGGTAAGGTTAGGGAAGCCGCCGTTTTGACCGCGAGCATCAGAACCGTGGCACTGAGAGCAATTCTGTAGGAACAAACGCTGACCTACTTTGTTTGCCTCTGGATCATTCGCCAGCTCTTCAACCGGAATTTGCGCATAAGCTTCGAAAATTGGGTCAAATTTATCGGCCGCATAGTCTAACTCGCGGTCGTATTGAACCAATCTGCCTTGCTCTTTTGCGTCAATTCGCGCTTGCATAGACTCTTCTAAAGACTGAATATTTTGGTGAGAGCTCTTCCAACCTAATAAACCTTCGTAAGCACCTAAACCGGGATAAAGTGCCAGATATAAAAAGCCCCAAACGATGGTGATGTAGAACATAATTGTCCACCAGCGAGGAAGTTGATTATTCAACTCCTCGATACCATCAAATTCGTGACCCATTGACTCTCCTTCTGGTACACCTGTCTGGTTAGAAAGACACCAGCGCAGAAGGAAGTAGCAACCAATGATTGACCCTATGGTTATCACTGAAATCCAAATTGTCCAAAACATACTCATGAGTTCAAGACTCCTGCTAATCTTCTTTTGATTTTTCTTTTTCTTCGTCTGCAAACGGTAGGTTTGCGGCTTCATCAAACTTTTGCTTGTTGCTGCTACTAAATGCCCACCAAACTATGCCAATGAAGCAAACAAAGACGATGATAGTAAAAATGCTGCCTATAATTCCTTGGTCCATATTATTTCAAATGTGTGCCAAGAGATTGTAGATAAGCAATAAGGGCCTGCATTTCTGATTTACCCTGTACTGCCGCTTTTGCTCCTGCGATATCTTCATCGGTGTAAGGAACACCAAAGCCGCGGAACACTTCCATTTTCTCTGCAGTCAACTCGCCGTTAAGCGTGTTTTCCGCTAGCCAAGGAAAACCTGGCATATTCGATTCTGGAACAACATTGCGAGGATTAAGCAGGTGAACACGATGCCACTCGTCGCTGTAACGACCACCAACGCGAGCAAGGTCAGGGCCAGTACGTTTTGAACCCCAAAGGAAAGGGTGTTCCCATACTGATTCACCAGCAACACTGTAGTGACCGTAACGCTCTGTTTCTGCGCGGAAAGGGCGAACCATTTGACTGTGACAACCTACACAGCCTTCACGGATGTAAATGTCGCGGCCTTCTAGCTCAAGCGCTGTATATGGACGTAAGCCCTTTACCGGTTCCATTGTTTGCTGCTGAAACATCAACGGCGTGATTTGAACCATGGCACCAAAGCTGATTGCAACCAAGATCAATACGGTTAAAAGGCCAACGTTTTTTTCAATTAACTCATGTGGATTTTTCATTATTCGTCTCCTCAGTTACGCCGGCTGTGTCGCTGGGTCTATAGCGATACTGCCTTTAGGGGCACGAACAGTATTCCATGTGTTGTAAGCCATAACGAGCATGCCCGCAACAACGAAACAACCACCAATGAAACGAACCACGTAGAATGGCTTAGACGCCTCTAGCGATTCAACAAAGCTGTATGTCAGCGTACCGTCAGCGTTTACTGCGCGCCACATTAAACCTTGAAGTACACCCGACATCCACATTGCTACGATGTAAAGTACAACACCGATCGTTGCGAACCAGAAGTGAACATTAAC
This sequence comes from Alteromonas sp. MB-3u-76, assembly GCF_002831605.1. NCBI lineage: Bacteria > Pseudomonadati > Pseudomonadota > Gammaproteobacteria > Alteromonadales > Alteromonadaceae > Alteromonas > Alteromonas sp. MB-3u-76. The sequence goes on from NZ_CP025115.1 coordinate 2,154,615, forward strand.
AAGACGCGTGCTGTACATTGCTGGCTGGTTAAATAGCACTGGAATTAAGTGGTAAACAGAGCCGATTGACACCATAGCAACCCAACCTAACGCACCAGAGTGAACGTGTCCGATAGTCCAGTCTGTGTAGTGTGATAGTGCATTTACTGTTTTTATTGCCATCATAGGGCCTTCGAAGGTAGACATACCATAGAAAGACAGTGAAACAATAAGGAAACGCAGTACAGGGTCGGTACGTAGTTTATGCCATGCGCCAGATAGCGTCATTATACCGTTAATCATTCCGCCCCAAGAAGGCACGAATAGAATGATAGACATCACCATACCAAGTGACTGCGTCCAATCTGGAAGAGCAGTGTAGTGCAAGTGGTGAGGGCCAGCCCAAATATAAAGAGAAATCAGTGCCCAAAAGTGAACGATTGACAATCTGTATGAGTAAACCGGACGGCCAGCTTGCTTAGGAACGAAGTAGTACATCATGCCTAAGAAACCTGCGGTTAAGAAGAATCCAACCGCGTTGTGGCCATACCACCACTGCATCATAGCGTCTACAGCACCTGCATATAGGGAGTAAGACTTGGTGAACGATACTGGAATCACCATGCTGTTACCAATGTGCAGAACTGCAACAGTAAGCATGAACGCACCTAGGAACCAGTTGGCTACGTAAATATGGGATACTTTTCGAATAACCAGCGTACCAAAGAAATTAATGATATAGGCAATCCAGACAAGGGCAATCAGGATATCGATTGGCCATTCAAGTTCCGCGTATTCTTTAGAGCTGCTTAAACCCATAGGTAGGGTAATAACAGCCAAAACGATAACGGCTTGCCAGCCCCAGAAGGTAAATGCAGCGAGCTTGTCACTGAACAACCTAACTTGGCAGGTACGTTGAACGATGTAGTACGACGTCGCAAATAATGCGCAGCCGCCAAAGGCAAAGATAACAGCGTTAGTGTGCAAAGGACGCAAACGCGAAAAAGTTAGCCATGGTGTGTCAAAGTTGAGCATAGGTGCAAATAATTGCGCGGCAATGAATACCCCCAGTCCCATACCAATGATACCCCAGACTATAGTCATGATGGTAAATTGCCTAACTACTTTATAATTGTAATCAGGTTGTGCTTGGCTTGTCTCACTCATTTTAATGAATCTTCCACTTCAAATGAACTATGGTCTCCAACTGCCAAAATAGTGCGGTTGAAACGCGTATCATCAAATAATAACGCTTCACACCGAGCTCGGAAAGAGTAATAATTATTGTCTCCAAGCCAGTTGGTCCGCGGATAATAAGGTTTTTGATAACAAAAAGATACCATAAACTAGCTTCCCTTGATCTCTATCAATAAAGAAATACACAAAATTTAAGAAATGATAAAAAACAGTAACAAAAAAAGATCAAAATTTTTACAAAAGCAAGCTCCATTGCTTGTGATTTTGGTTGTTGCTGTGTGTGTGTACATAGCACACAGTTATCAATCTTCTTCTCACCACTCTATCGCCAGTGGCTTAAAAAGCACGTGTACTTTTAGTAATAATATTTGCGAGTTGAGTATAGACGATGAGCTCGCTGTCGCTCGCTTTTCTGAAACGCCAATCCCCGAAGAATCGATAACCTTGTCTGTGCGTCTACCAGAAGGTAAAGCAATAGAAAGTGCGTGGATTGAAGGGGTAAACATGTATATGGGAAAAATCCCGGTATTGTTTGACGAAACTGACGGCGGGGAGTGGCAAGGTTGGTTTATGCTTGGCAGCTGTAGCGAGCCGGTAATGACTTGGCAACTAAGAATAAACATAAAAAAACAGGCAGCACCAAGCTACCTGTATTTTACCACCGAGAGCTAACTCAGCTCTTTGTCTGTTACATCATGGCTTGAAGATAGTTCTGTAATCCAATACGTTTAATCAGGCCTAACTGCTGCTCTAGCCAGTGGGCGTGGTCCATTTCAGTATCATCAAGCAACACAATGAGCATATCGCGGGTAACGTAGTCGTTTTCTTGCTCGCAAAGTGCAATGACTTCACGCAGTTTCGCATCAACTTCGTATTCAACACGAAGGTCGCTTTCTAACATCTCTGGAACATCGGTACCCACTTTAAAGCCGGTACGCTTCGTCATATCCGGAGTGCCTTCCAAAAACAGCATACGTTCAATAAGCTTGGTGGCATGGCCGCGCTCATCGTCAAATTCGTGATCGATGCGCTCATACAACTTGTTGAAACCCCAATCGAGATACATTTGCGAATGAATGAAGTATTGGTCCATTGCAGCAAGCTCGTACGACAAAAGCTCATTAAGACCGTTGATGATGTTTTGATTGCCTTTCATTAGTCGTCTCCCATTACTTGCGCTTGAAGATAGTTTTCAATACCCATGGTATCAATTTGATATTCTTGAGTTTCGATCCAATCAAGATGCTCTTCTTCATACTCTAAAATATCTTCTAAAAGATCTCGTGAGACATAATCTTGCTTTTCTTCGCAGAGGGCTATGGCTTCTCGTAAAAGTGGTAGTTGCTCTTTTTCAAAACGAGCATCGCATTTCAACATTTCTTCGGTATCTTCACCGATATAAAGCTTGCCAAGCGCCTGAAGGTTAGGTAACCCCTCGAGAAATAAAATACGCTCAATGATGTCATCTGCCTGCTTCATGTCCTTGATCGACTTTTTGTAGTTCTTTTCATTAAGAACGTTAAAGCCCCAATTTTTAAACATCCGAGCATGCAGAAAGTATTGATTTATAGAGGTAAGTTCACTTGTAAGCACCTCATTCAATTTCGCTATAACTTGTCTATCACCTTGCATTGCGAATACCTTCTTAAGTAATTATGGCGAGAGTGTAGTTGATTGACTGAAGTTTGTCAAAATTTCTATAAAAAACAATGTTTTACTAATGAAAACAGTTCTCAATCAATCCTTTGTTCGCATTAGTAATGAGCTTCTCTGTCTTCTCGTACATAAGTAAGACTTTCATCAGCAAACCCTAAACCTGCCTCGGTGAAGAAGTTGAAGACTTTATCAATGCCGTTTTCTAACAGATAAGATACTTCATCTTCGTATCTGGCAATAGCGGCGACTCGACCCCGATAGCCAGCATTTTTAAGCTGTTTGGTAATGTTTATAGCGTCTTGAATTGAAGGTAGTGCGAGCAATACTAGTTCCGTATTGGTTAAATCAAGGTTTTCCCAAAGATCGACATCTTCACCGTCGCCGCAAATCACGTTCAGACCGTCATCTGTCATACTTTTTATCTTCACTCTATCAGCGTCCATACCCCACACATTCACGTCTGAGAGCTTAGATAAAGCACTAAATGCTCCTTTTCCAACTCTTCCCATCCCGATAACTAAAAACTCAGCACCATTAAGGGTCGGGTAGATGTCTTCTTTGAGACGTTCATTTTTCTCAAATCGTTTTATTTGCTCTTTAAAGCGATTGTATTGAGAATGAGAGCCGCGATATAAAATACTGGTAATAACAAAAGATATTGATACTGCTAGCGCAATAACCACAAGCCAGGTCTCTGCGAATAATCCCATAGATACGGCAACAGCGCCTACAATCAGACCAAACTCACTGTAGTTGCCTAACACTAAACTGCTTAAATATGCAGTGCGTCCGCGTAAGCGCAATGAGGTGAATAAACCAAAGAAAAGTAGCGCTTTTAATGGAAGGAATAAGCAAAGCAGTAACGCCAAACCAACCATAGAAAGAGTAGGCAGAGCGGTAAGCCCTATAGAAAGGAAGAAACCAATTAAAAATAAATCTTTAAAACTCAGTAAGGATTTTGCGAGCTCGGTGGCTTTCTCATGGCGCGCTAGCATGATGCCGAATATTAAGGCGCCTAAATCGCCTTTAATGTTTACCATTTCAAATAGTTGATATCCACCCAGTGCCAAAATAAACCCGGTAAGCGGAAGCAACTCACCGTGACCAGACTTATTGATCACTCTTTTAATAAGCGGCATAGCAGGGAACAACGCAAGCAAGCCAAACGCATAAAGCGATGGCAACTTGCCCGTAGACGCCACGAGAAAGACAACTGCAAAAACATCTTGCATAACGAGTATCCCGATCGCCAAGCGACCGTGGCGTGTTTTGCTCTCGCCACTTTCTTCCAGTACTTTAACCACACACACAGTACTACTGAAGCTTAACGCAAAGGCTATAAGCATAGCACTTTGCAAAGTGATGGCATTTTGTGTAGTTGCTACCAGGGCGGCCACCCCGTATATAGTGCAGGTTATAACACCAATCCAAACGAGAGTGTGTGTAATACTTCCCATCCACACCTCTCGACGACTTAAATCTTTAAGATTGAGTTTAAGCCCAATGGTGAAAAGCATGATGGTAATGCCCAAATCAGCAATGTGTGACAGGTCTTCTGTGAGAGAATATCCAGCAAAGTTAAGTAAAAAGCCTGCGATTAGATACCCCACCAGAGGCGGTATACCTACGAGCTTTACTGTCAATCCACATACGAAAGCAAAGAGAAGAAACGCATACTCCATGGATAAAATAACCCTATTTGTTGACAAGAAATGTCTTGGCCACTGGTCGAAATAATGACTCTAGCTGTGGCAGCCCTCAATACTATAAACATTACCACGTTACATTCGATTTTCGCACAGCATTTGTTAAATTTAGGTTATGCGTAACTTAAAAGGGTTTGACTTGAGTCAAAAATGTATGGAAAACAGATAACTTACCACTGTGTAAGACTGATCCCGTGGATGTACGCATCCATAGATATAAACTTGAGGGACAAACACTACAACTCTTGATATGTGAGTTATAGTACCTAAGCAGCGTTAGAATTTAGCAAAGGAAGAGAAATGCGAAGTACGATATTAGCTACGTTATCCATGGTGGTTGTTATAAACGTTGCAATAGGTTTTGTTCTGCCGTGGGTTTGGTGGGGACTTGTTTTAACGTGCCTACTCCTACTGGTCGCTTTATACGATGCCAACCAAGCAAAGCACGCGATACTGCGCAACTTCCCATTAATCGGCCGGGTGAGATGGGGCGTGGAGGGGCTGCGCCCCTACATTCAACAGTACATTATCGAAACAGACACGGGCGGTTCTCCTATCTCTCGAATGTTTAGAAATATCGTTTATCAGCGCGCAAAAGACAGTAGAGAGACGGTGCCTTTCGGAACACAGCTGGACACTTATGAAAACGGATACGAGTGGATGGGACACTCTTTGGCGGCTCGCGAAGTGGATGATGTAGAGCAGAACCCTCGCATTCTGGTTGGCGGCCCACACTGCAAAAAACCGTACAATGCCAGCGTGCTAAACATTAGCGCCATGAGTTTTGGAAGCCTATCAAAAAACGCCATTTTAGCACTCAACAAAGGGGCCGCAAAAGGCGGTTTTTACCACAATACGGGAGAGGGCGGTTTAACACCATATCACTTAGAGAATAATGGTGATGTGGTGTGGCAAATCGGAACAGGATACTTTGGTTGCAGAACTGAAGAAGGTGGCTTTGACGCTGCTCTATTTGAAGAGAAAGCTAAATTAGACAGTGTGAAAATGATAGAAATTAAGCTAAGCCAAGGCGCTAAGCCAGGTCATGGCGGAATTCTTCCAGCGTACAAAAACACGCCTGAAATTGCAGAGATACGAGGCGTAAAAGCAGGTACACAAGTAGATTCTCCACCTCGACACAAGGCCTTTTCCACTCCTTTAGAAATGATAGATTTTATCGAAAAGTTACGAGAGTTAAGCGGTGGCAAACCTATTGGTATCAAGTTAGCGTTGGGCCGAAAAAGCGAGTTCATTGCCATGTGTAAGGCAATGGTTGAAAAGAAAATAGCCCCCGACTTTATCACCGTCGATGGGGGCGAGGGTGGAACAGGTGCAGCTCCCTTGGAATATACTAATTCTATTGGGTTTCCGTTGCGCGACGCGCTTGCTTTCGTCGACGACTGTTTAAATGGCTTCGGACTTCGACAAGATATAAAAATAATTGCGTCTGGTAAAATTATTACCGCATTTCAATTAGCGAAAAACCTTAGCTTAGGCGCTGACTTAGTAAACAGTGCTCGGGGGATGATGTTGGCGCTGGGCTGTGTTCAATCACTATCGTGTAACACCAATAAGTGCCCAACTGGCGTTGCGACTCAAGACCCTAAACTTGCGCGAGGGTTAGATGTGGAAGACAAATACCAACGAGTTTTCCGCTTTCATCAAAAAACTGTGCATGCCTTAATCGACCTTCTATCGTCTACGGGTCATGTAAATACCAATGAGCTAAACAGAACCCACATATTTAAGCGTATAGACCAGTGCAATATAGCTCGCTACGACGAAATGTTTCCGCTTGTGAAGAAAGGGTGTTTCTTAAATGATGACATTCCCGAACGCTTCAAACTTCATTTTGAAGAGGCAAATGCAGATAGCTTTATGCCATCGAGCTTGTTAGCAGAAATTGATAAAGAGACGAAGGCAGTGTGATTTACACTGCCTTATTGAATTACAATTTAGCGACACTTTCAGAAGTATAAACGTGTTAGCAAGAAAGCAGTTCACTCGTCGTTACTTGTATTAACTTCTTTTTCTGGTATGCGCAATTGATACAATCTGTAGTCTGTAGTGCGATAGGGCATAACTTTATACTTGGGCTGCAGATAGGCGACTAAGTCTATCAGTTCGCTTACTGTAAGTTCATCATTGATGACTCGCATAAACGAAACCCCGTCCTCACTAGTAAAGCTAGCCGGTCGTCGAGGCGTTAATTTATGTGACGGATTTATAATACTTGTAACTAACTCTCCATAGGTTTTAATTCGACCACTGCTACCGCCAAGAGGAATGGGGTGGCTAATAAGATAATTTTTATCCTCTTCTGCTGTTTCACCCGCTACAGTATGACAATCGTTGCAACCATACTTTTTAAATACCAATGCACCATTATCGGCATCACCTTCTGGTAAGCTAAACCCTCTTGGTGATTTGGCCCCTTGATCACACCCTACTATTAAAAGGCATGCAGCTAGAATGAGTGTAAAACGCATTGCGCTCTCCTTAAGTTTCACTATTGCTTCACTATTAGTATTGACCAGGATGAACTTAATAAACTTGATTTGCCTCAATACTATTGATGAAAGCATAGACTATGGTTGAAGAAGCTTACTAATAAGGAAGGACATTAAAATGCAAACTTACGACACAATCTTAGTACCTATCGATGTTTATTCAGATTATGAACTTGTAGTTGAAAAGGCTCTGGCAATTGCCAATGACAGTAAGCAACTCCATCTTCTTTATGTGGCATACCCACAAACTCATGTTGAACCCTATGGTTTCTTTTTAGAGAAGGACTTTTCTGAAGATGTAAGAGCGCAAGCGTTGGAAGTACTTAACGAAGTTGCGACAAAATATAAAATCCCGCAAACTAATGTGAATGTGGAAATTGGTTCTCCTTCAGATGAGATTCATCACTTAGCAGAAAAACTAAACGCAGACCTTATCGTGGTAGGTACGCATGGTCAAAGCGGGCTTAAATTACTGCTAGGCTCTACCGCTAACGCGGTTTTGCATGGCGTAAAAACTGACGTACTTGCAGTTAAAGTTTAAGGAAAACTTTTTGCAAAGCGAGGGCAGGAGAGATAACTAGCCTGACTATTAGTGTCAGGCCCTGCTCGCGCCGACCCTACATAGCTTTAATCGACAGGTCGCAGCTATCATTTACCAGTGTTCTAAGGGTACTTTCTAAGTTTTTTAAATGCGAATAATGAAGTGCAGTTTCACCACCGTTTTGAGTACTCTTAATTGTAAACACGACATCTTCATCTCGTGACGTCACAGATAGACGAACAGTGTCGTCGCTCTCAACAATAGGTACGTGAAGATAAAGTGGCTCGTTATGAGAGTCTAAATATTCAACCGCTTCGGAATCGCTTTTGAAAGGGGATTGCTTTTCGGGTTGTAACTTCCATTGTGACGATGGAACGACAATTTCGGCTAGTAACTTTCCATGCTTTGAATTAATACTATTACTCATTCTGTCTCCTTAAAATACATCGTTAATCAATTAACCGTAGTGAGCCGAGGCTCTTAACGTAGGTTCTTAACTTTAGGTTCTCTACATAAATTCTCTATATAGGTTTCATACGTAGAAAACGTCTTCTTAGTTCGATTCATTAAAGGCAAATCAAAAAGGCTGTTCCTTCGCGGGTACGCGTAACTAACGTTTGAAGTTATATCTCTGTTTTATATAAAGTTTAAGCCGAAATTTAAATTGAACGTTAGCGCTTGTGCTTTGAGGATAATTTGGCCATGCCACCGCGTTTTACATTAGCTTGCTTAGTGTAATGACCAGGCATTTCTGGTGATTGCCAACCGCCAGCTAACTGCAGTTCTGGCAGTGTTGCACCATATTCGGCTAGTGAAACTGCACCACCCACACGACCACTATGAGGTGTAATATTTTCTTTAATTCCCGCTCGTTTCGCGATCCTCTGCCAAACCCGATAAACACTAGAATAATTGAGCACGGCCGCATGATTACTCGGAGCATTTTCGTCATAGGGTAATAGCGCTGTTTTATGATTTGTCAGTCTTCGAAATAGCACACCTTTAGAAATAGAACGGGGGTCTGAAGTGTCTCTTGTTTCAGAAGTGTGAGGGTTTACATTCGCCTCATTGATAAATTCATTAATCATTGAAAGCGTGCTTGAAGAAACATAACGATACTGTCCCTGACCACTTTGATCACTTTTAGATGAAACGACCAACACAGTATTGTTCCTATGGGATATGTGTTCAACACATACACGAACCAATTCGTCTGCGCGGAGAAGGGCATCAAACATCAGATTAATAATCGCAAGATCGCGAAGCTCTAACAGAGAGTCAGGAATTATTTTATTATTAATTTGCTCTACCATTTCTATAGTGAGTGGCACAGCTTGCTTGTGTGACAGCCGAAACTTTCGGTTTTCTATAAGTGATAGCCGGATAAAATCTCTTAAGTAAACGGACCGCACAATAGGATTTGGTAACTTGGCAACGCCTAAAAACTTACTTAAAGCGGAAAGCCGTCGTTTAATAGTTCTGTAGGCGAGGGGAGACTTACATAACTCTGCGACATATTGTTTTATACAATGTTCGTTATGTTCAAAGCTTTCGGTTAAGCCACCTAAGTTTTGCTGTTGACAAAAAATTGAAAATTCATTGTAGTCGCTGATATAAGCGCGCTGAGTGTTGTAAGGTAATTTAGAAAAGATATCGTTATAGTAACTGTGCATCGAATTGTAGCTTGATGCGTGTGTTACAGGCAGGAAACTAGTATGGGCGCGGTCCTTTTCCTCATCTTTGCTATTAGAAACGTGGCTACTGTCATCATCACTTCTGTTGTCTAATTCACTGCTCAATGGAGTAAATGGAGTAAATTGAGATTCTGAGTTTGGTATTGGCAGCGAGTTATGTACGCGATTGTTTTGTTTATTGGTTGCCATAACATCTCCAGTAGGACGTTAAATCGCGGATTGCTGCTGTGTGCGTGTTAGCATGCTGCAACCTCGTGTTAAAACAGACTTGATCTCTAGCTTAATGCGATTATATCTATTTGTTTTATAAAAGTTATTTTCGCTTTCACGCATGATAACTGTAATTATCATGCGTGAAGATACAATATGCCAAAAAGCGAGTAACTCACGATTTCACCTCACTTTAGTCCCGAATTCATATGATAAGTGCACCACTCTTGGTTAAATGGTGAGAAGAGATCAACTGCCTGTTGGTGTTACTCTGTAATCGCCAAAAAACAAGAGTAGTTACCATGAGTTACAAGCAGTTGATCGAGGGACAACGATACCAGATAGAAGCCTACTTACGCGAGGGTTTCAGTTACCGAGAAATTGGAAATCGTTTGAAAGTGAGCCACAGCACGATAAGTCGAGAGGTTCGGCGTAATAGAATTCGCGGTACGCATTATCTTCCTGAGGTTGCGCAATCAAAAACGGTTAAACGACGGCGAAGTGCAGCAAAATATCGTGTATCAGCACTCACTATTGTCTTTGTCGAGTTTGGGCTGAATGAAAAGTGGAGTCCCGAGCAAATATCAGGTGTGGGTAAACTTATCGGTCACCCAGTGAGCCACGAGTGGATTTACGGCTATGTGCAACGCGATAAATTATCGGGAGGCAAGTTACACAAACAGCTGCGTTATGGCCGACGTAAGTACCGAAAAGGCAGTCGCGCGACACGCGTGATTATCCCGAACCGCGTTGGTATTGAGCATAGGCCTGCTATCGTTGATAAAAAGAAACGCTTTGGCGATTGGGAAGCCGATACCGTATTAGGGAAAAATGGAACGGGTGCGATTGTGAGTTTAGTTGAGCGCAAAAGTAAGTTTTATCTAATTCGTAAGGTGCCGGCGAAGAGCGCAGCGGAAGTTAGTCGTGCAATGATTGGTATGTTATGGCGCTTTCGCAGGCATGTGCACACTATTACCGCGGAGAATGGAACCGAATTCTGCGGGCACGAGTTGGTCGCTGAAAAGCTGAAAACAGACGTCTACTTCGCCAATCCCTATTCGTCTTGGGAGCGAGGTTTGAATGAGAACTTTAACGGGTTACTGCGGCAGTACATCAGCAAAGGTACAGACCTGGGCACAGTAACACACGAGCAGATTGCGCAAGCGCAACGTGCTCTGAATTTGAGACCAAGGAAGTGCCTTGGTTACAAACAGCCAGAAGTTGTCTTTAATAAATTACGCGGAGCGGCCTAATTTAGCGAGTGGTGCACTTCGGACTTGAATTCGCGGCAACTCATAAAACTTTGAATTTTAAACAGATATTTAAATCCATAACACTTAACGCCGAATCCAAATCTGCACGTTAACGTGATGTGCAAGATATCACATGAAAATAACATATTACAAAGAAGCGAATTCTTTTTCCGCCATATTTCAATAAATCATTACAGACCTCAATTATTAGAAATAGAAAATATAATCGTAAAAGTGTGTCCGTCCGGTAATCCCCGCATTCAATTCATAAATTAGCTACGGCATGGTGTTCTCTTTGCAAAGGGGAATGACCGTGCAGCAACATCAACGAAGAGAAGTGCAAGACTGGCTCAATCTATTTGAGCAACAAAAACAAAGCGGACTCACTGCGGTAGAGTTTTGTCGCCAGCAGCAGATTAATGTTCAAACTTACTATACCCGACGTCGCGATATTCGGCTTCAACGAACAAGCAGCAAGTTTGTTCAAGTGAAGCGTGAAGTCACGAAGGTTGAATCCTACACCGAAGCAACGGGTGGCGACCTCCTCCTGAAATTGGGAAACGCTCAACTTAGCGTGCCAACCAATATTAACCCTCACTGGGTTGCCGCTGTGATGAAGGCATTAAGCGAATGAAGATGTTCGTTGAGCCTGCTGATATTTACCTATACATGGATATCGTCGACTTCCGCAAATCGATTAACGGCTTAATTGTCGTTGTTGAGCAGGATATGAACCTGAATCCGTTTCGCGATGCTCTGTTCGTCTTCTGCAACAAAAAGCGCGATAAGGTCAAAATACTCTATTGGGATAAAACGGGCTTCGCACTCTGGTATAAACGCCTCGAGAAGCATCGCTTTAAATGGCCTGTCGATGCGAACTTAAAACAGATGCATATGAGTGAACAACAGTTACAATGGCTGTTATCGGGCTACGATGTCATAGGCCATCAGCCCTTGCATTACAATGCATCCGGCTTATAACCTGTGATCATAAGTAGCGATTAACGATCACGAAATAGTCTTAATAATGTAAGGTAATCAGCAGCTTAATACGGGATAATAACGGTATGAACGAGAAAGAATATCAATCCCGCATTGCTGAACTTGAAGCGCTTCTTGAAGAGAAGAGCGCGCGGATTGCCTATTTAGAAGAACAGTTCCGTGTTGCCCAGCACAAGCAGTTCGGTAAAAGCACCGAAGGCCACCCTGGGCAAGGTGAGTTGTTCAATGAAGCGGAAGAACTGGTTGTTGAAACTGAAACAGCTGAAACAGCTGAAGAAGCGATTAGCTACACTCGTAAAAAGCCTGTACGTAAACCGCTACCGAAAGACCTGCCTCGCGAAGTTATTGTTCACGATATCAGCGACGAAGAGAAAGTCTGTGCCTGTTGTGCGAGTGAGTTACATCGTATAGGTGAAGATAAGTCAGAGAAACTTCAGTTTATTCCTGCTCAGGTTAAAGTGATTGAGCATGTTCGCCCTAAATATGCGTGCCGTACTTGCGATAAAGACGGTATCAGCAATAAGGTAAAACAAGCGCCTGTGCCTCACAGCGTTATCCCAAAAGGTTATGCCACACCAAGCTTGTTAGCCCAAATTATCACCAGCAAATACCAATATGGCTTACCACTTTATCGCCAAGAAGCTATGTTTAAGCAGCATGGTATCGAATTAAGTCGTAAAACCATGGCTGACTGGATAATCCGCTGCGCTGAGCTGTTTAAACCGCTTTATGAACAGCTTCATCAACATCTGCTAAAACAACCCGTTATCGCGGCGGATGAAACCACGCTGAAAGTCGTTGAGTCTGAAAAAGCGAACAGCTATATGTGGCTGTACGCCAGTGGCGCTGACTCGCCTAGCGGTAATATCACCGATACAGCGACATCCAATATCGTGTTGTACGACTACCACAATAGTCGGGCTGGGCAATGCGCAGTAGACTTCCTGCAAGGCTATAGCGGCTACCTGCAAGTGGATGGCTATCAAGGCTACGAGCAAACGCAAGCCACACTCATTGGTTGTTGGGCACATGCACGTCGTAAGTTTATCGAAGCCAAAAAAGGTGCAGGAAAGAAAGGCAGTGGCAAAGCAGATTGGGCGCTCAATCACATCCAAAAACTCTACCGCATCGAAACACAGCTAAAAGATAAAACGGTGGAAACGCGCTACCTTACCAGACAAGAAAAGAGCCTACCGTTGCTCAATCAGCTTCACGCATGGCTAATGAAATCAGTTCAACAAGTGTTACCGAAAACCAAATTAGGCGAAGCGATACAATACTGCTTGAACCAATGGGAAAAGCTTGTACGTTATACACTCGACGGCCAACTAAGTATCGATAATAATCGCGCTGAGCGCGCGATTAAGCCATTCGTCATAGGCAGAAAAAACTGGCTGTTTAGCCAAACCGCCACAGGCGCAAACGCCAGTGCCGTGCTCTACAGTGTTATCGAAACTGCAAAAGCCAACGACCTCAATGTGTTCGAGTATGTGATGACTTGCCTTGATGAACTCAGCAAGCCCGACGTCGATATCGAGCAACTGCTACCATGGCAGTTTGCTAAGCGCTAGGTGGAATTGCCGGACGCTTACGTAAAAGTAGCTTAAACAATGTTCTTACTTGTAATTATTCATTCAAAGATAAAACGGTTTTAAATTCTAAATTTAATATTATAGATACTTAAAATTTAAATAGGTAAGGTTTGAAATTCCAGCCCTCAATTAAACCGATCTTTGTTACTCTATAAATAGTTTATTTAACATAATATACATTATGCGAAATTAAGTATTATGACGGTTGAAGGGTTAATGCATGGCTTGTTGGTCGGTTTGCTGTGCGTGATGGCTTACATACTTTTTCGGCGTTATGTAAGATTTGCCGGCTTTAAGCTTTTCAATGATGAGGAAACTTGGTCACTTTTGTATTTATAGCTAAGACAATAACGCCGAATATAGATGGGTATTTAATATGTGATGCTGTGTGAAATCTGACGAGCTACACCCCTGCAAATAAGATTTCATTCACGTACGAACACATTTATAAATTAAAGATGACTGGCAAGTCGACGTCCTTGGGGTCTATATCTAGTCAAAATTGCAAAAGAGTTTGTAAAATAATGATTTAATCATCTGAGAATTGACATCAATCACCCTCAATTGCCAAAGAAGGTTTCAATGCAAAGAATTTTATTTGAACATTCGGAACACTACGTTTAATGTGAATTACCTGAAGTAAGAAGCAATATTTGTTTATAGGATTGTGTTAAATGCCAAACTGGATGGTGGAATTTTTGTATGCTGTTCTAATGTCTAAGTGATGTGTTTTTGCATTCTTGTTAGGGATTATCCTGTTCTTCTTGATAAGCGCTTATGGTCACCATGATATGAAAAATTTTCAACTACAAGGAGTTTTTAAAGGAATTGAAGATGTTATCAGAGATAAATTTCTTAGACGGTACGATAAACTAGCTCTCGGCGCTCTGATTGCCTGCTGGATTCTGGCATTTAAGTTTTATATCAAAGATAGAAAGTGTTTCTTATAAACCTGGAATACCGTGACATGACATCTCAACTTGCCATTACTGACACCATCGACCTACAAGCGTCACTGCGAGATATTCTTGACACTCAAGAATTTAAATCGGTGTACCCTACTTTGTCTGAGTATCTTGATTCATTTGAGCAACAAGGCATTCCTGCAAAAAACGATTTGAGGCAATTACTTAATTTTTTGGTAACAGGCTTAAGCAATGCAAAAGGCACGCAATCAAGGTTCAGAAATGAGGCAGAGAGATTTACCTTGTTTTGCTGGCACGAACGCGGTAAATCTGTTCTAGATACTAAACTTGAAGACATAAAGTTGTATATCGATTGGATTTGGTCACCACCAAAAAAACTAATTGCTGACACAACAATATCGAGCCGCTTTAAATACAGATCTAATTCAGATATTCGCGTAGTCAATCCAGAATGGCGCCCTTTCGTGCATCGCACGCCTAAAGCAAATCGGAAAATCGAATTATTGATAGCACCTGGTAAAGCTTCCAGCACTAAACATGCCTATAAAATCTGCCAAACGTCACTTCGCAATTCGTATGCATCATTAAATGTTTTTTTTAAATGGCTAATAGATGCTGAACTAGTTATGCGTAACTATTTGGCTGACGCTAAGAAAAACTGTAAATATCTGATTAAAGGTAAGGTATATCAGCCGCCACATACATTTGACGATGAGGTCTGGGATACATTTATAAAGTGTCTGACAGATGCAGCTGACGGAAACCCAAAGTTTGAAATTCACAGGTTTGTAGTGTTGTCCCTAAAAGTGTTGTTCTTAAGAATCTCGGAATTATCTTCTCGTGATTATTACACCCCTTTGTTCAATCATTTTAGACCGGACCCTAAGGCGTGTTGATCTTTCGTGATTAGTTTTTGAACAGCATGGTAAAGAGTTATAATTTGCTTCGCCAAAAGTAAAAGAACAACTCACTACCATGCCAAGACTAATGCTAACTGATAAGCGGTGGCAAAAGCTACTTCAAGTAATGAAGAGCACTGGCCGCATTTACAACAAACCAGAACATAGAATGACGTTTGAAGGGATATTATTCCGGCTGAGAACCGGTATTCCTTGGCGTGATTTACCGGCAGAATTTGGCAGATGGAGCGCCGTTTATCGCCGATTCAATTTATGGTCAAAGAAAGGTTTATTGAATATGTTATTCAATGAGTTAGCTAAACTAGCTGATTACGATTGGGTCTTTGCTGACGGTTCAATTATTAAAGCTCATCAGCATAGTACCGGAGCTGCTACTACTGATAATGAATGCATTGGAAAGAGCCGAGGTGGTAACTCAACAAAAATTCATCTAGCCGTGGATAGTGGCGGGCTCCCCATATATTTTGAACTGTCAGAAGGCCAGAGAAATGATATCGCTCGCGCTCAAAGTCTAGTTGATCACTTAAGAGAAGTTAACATTTTCGTCGGCGACAAAGGGTACGATAGTGATACTTTGAGGAAATATATTGAAGCTAAAGGTGGTGCTTCAGTCATACCCAAACGAAACTATGGTCAGGATATAGATAAAGACAGCGTTGATTGGTGTCTCTATAAATATCGTCACCTTGTTGAAAACGCCTTTGCTCGAATAAAGCATTATCGTTCAATATCAACGAGGTATGAAAAATTAGCAAGGAATTATGCCAGCATGGTATCACTGGCATTTTCAATGATGTGGCTACCCATGTACTGCTGAGTGAAATATGTACAGCAAAGATCAACAGACCCTAGTAATGAAGGCTGGGTATTACATGTCGTAGGCAAAGGAAAAAAAGAACGTGTAGTAACGGTACCTGATTCATATATCGAAAGTGTGCTGGGTAGATACCGTGAATCGATGGACTTAGCCCCCCTTCCCAGAATCGATGAAGACACTCCTATCCTCCCGTCTACCAAAACTGATAAACCGCTTAAGCAAGACAGTGTCAATAATATTGTTGAAGAGGCGTTCGATTTAGTTATTTCTACTCTTATGAAGAGTGGAAAGAAACAACAGGCGCTTGATATAGCCGGCGCATCATCGCATTGGTTGAGGCATACCGGTGCTACTCAAGCATTAGATGAATTGAACGAAACTATGCTAGCCGAAGAACTTGGCCATGCCAGCGTAAAAACTACAGTTGAAATTTATGTAGCTCCCGCACACAGAGATAGAATACGCAAAGGTTCTCAACGAAAGCTCTGAGCAAAAAATCCATTATTTTGAACTTGGCGATAGCGTATCTTAGATAAGTACTGATAGTCTCAGTTTGGTCAAAAGCGGTCATCTGCTAATAATTTCTGGACGACTGGTTTGTACGCAGTCCGTGTGAAAACTCATATTTAGAGACTGTAACTAATTTTGTGTAACTGCCTATCACAACATCAGGGCAAGATCACGAACATTTATTGAACAACTGAGTTAACAAGAAACATTACAACTGGACGAAATATAGTAGCTGTGATCTTATACTCTCTTTTGCGGAGAGAGTCACGGGCACAGGTGCATTTGAACAGCTTTTTAGTGAGTTAGAAGATCCTCGTCAATCAGCTAAAGTGGCGCATTTATTCACTGATATTTTATTCCTTGTAGTGTGTGCTTCTATCGCTGGTGCCAAAGGCTGGGAAGACATTGAAGATTTTGGTGATTTACACTTTGACTGGTTCAGCGAGAAAGGCTTATTTAAGAATGGATTGCCCGTTCATGACACTATTGCTCGTGTTATATCAAGAGTCGATAGCGAACAGTTTCAGCGCTGTTTTATAGGTTGGATGCAATCAGTCGCAGAGTTATCTGAAGGGCAGCTAATTGCGATTGACGGTAAGCGGCTTTGGGCTTTTACTAAACAAAGCCCTAAAATCACGCATAGCGAATGAGAATTATTTGCATAGAGCGTTCCCACACAGAGTGCATTGCAAATGAACGAACCCTGTCAATAAGCAACAGGTATTATTTGTTTTTGACGCGCTACTCCGACTTCAACATGGAACGCTATTACATTCAGATATTTGTTGATCTTTAATAAAAATGGACTAGGGAAACTGCGAATAAGTCCTGCAATTTAGTTCTTGAACCAGCCTTTGCACTTACCGTCTAATTTTTGAACGCTAAAATTTCAATTTCGGCAAATATACTGCCGTTTTAGGCCTGATTTCGGCCTTATTCCGGGTTATTCCCGGATTTCAGATAGATCTTGGCTGTCGCCTTAACATCTGGTCTACTTTAAACAGGTTCGCCAAGGTGAATAACATGGCTAACTGTGAGTCATTTTTCATCAGCCCTTTATAACGTGCTTTGATAAAGCCAAACTGACATTTGATGATCCGAAACGGATGCTCCACTTTTGCTCTGATGCTGGCTTTTAAGTATTCGATGTTAATGGCCGTTTTGTTTTTGCGAGGATGCTTTTTCAGTGCCCGGACATTTCCGGGGCGTTCAGCAATCAGCCATTCCACATTCGTATCTTGCAACTCTTCCCGCATCGAAGCGCCCTGATAACCGGCATCGCCGGAAACGAATTCTTCTTCGCCATGCAACAGGTTCTTCAACTGGTTCAGGTCATGCTCGTTTGTGGCGGTGGTCACCAGCGTATGGGTGAGGCCACTCTTGGCATCCACACCAATATGGGCTTTCATACCGAAGTGCCATTCATTGCCTTTCTTGGTCTGATGCATATCAGGGTCTCGTTCATTCTTTTTGTTTTTAGTGGAGCTGGGTGCTTCAATAATCGTCGCATCCACCAGTGTACCCTGCGTCATCATCACACCGCAGTCAGACAGCCATTGGTTGACCGTTTTGAATAATTTGCGAGTCAGCTTGTGCTTTTCCAGCAAGTGTCGAAAGTTCATAATGGTAGTGCGGTCTGGAATGGCTTTATCCAATGTCAGTTGCGCAAACTGACGCATCAAGGCAATTTCATATAACGCATCTTCCATGGCTTCATCACCGAGGCTATACCATTGCTGCATACAATGAATGCGAAACATGGTCTCAAGCGCGTACGGACGTCTACCATTGCCAGCTTTAGGATAAAAGGGTTCAATCACTTCCAGGGGTTTTGCGCCCATCCCCTCGAAATCGGCATCAGAATGATGACGGCCAAATGAACGTAAGCGGTCAAAATAGACCGCTCTTTTATTCTTAAGCTAAGCCCCTAAAATCTAATCATTGATTAATATAGGAGAAAATATCAATGACTAGACGAAGCTCTCAAGAATGGCAGCAACTTATCGATGCGCAAGAAGCCAGCGATATGACCATCGCGCAGTTTTGCCACACGCACCACATTAACCAGTCCACTTTTTATTTGCAACGCAAAAAACGTCAAGCTTTGTCGTTGCCGCAGACATCACCGCAATGGCTGCCCATTGACAGCATGACCTCACATCGGCCAGCCATGCGCCAATGGCAAATCGAGTTAACGCTACCAAACGGTGTGGTGCTGAACATGAGTAGAGATGGTTAATGCTAACAGCAAGTAGCGCTAAAATATGGTTATATCTTGGTATTGCCGATATGCGCAAGCAGTTCGACGGCTTAGCGGCGTTGGTGAACAATCAGTTGCAGATGCAAGCACAGCTCGGCGATTGGTTTGTGTTTGTGAACCGCAAACGCACCATGATAAAAGTGCTGTATTACCATCAAGGCGGTTACTGTTTATGGTCGAAAAGATTGGAGCGGGGCACCTTCGGTAAAGTGTCAGGTAATGGGCATAAAATCGCCCTGAACACCGCGCAGTTACAGTGTTTGATTGATGGTGTTTATTGGCAAAAAGGCAAACAAAACATGCGACTTAAGTAGCTGAATTTGCTATACTTAGCCGCATGAAAAGCGCTGCCGATTTGCCACAAAACACACCTCATATTCCACAAGAAGAATATGCTAATGTGTGTGCAAAACTGGCTGAGTCACAAGCACACGCCGCGCAGTTGCAACAACAAGTCGACTGGTTTAAGCGTCAGTTGTTTGGGCGTAAGTCAGAAAAGCACATAGTAGAGAATTCTGACCAAACGCAGTTGTTTGGCCAAGCGACGAATGAAGATTTACCGCCAGCACCTAAAAAAGCCGTCAAAGGCTATGCCCGCTCCACTAAACAAAAAGATGACAATAACGTCAATGATACCGGCCTTCGCTTTACTGATGACGTGCCCACAAAAGTGATTGATGTGCCTTGCCCCGAGCTTGAAGGTGAGGATGCTGATAAGTATGAAATTATTGGCACGAAAGAGACCCATCGCTTAGCGCAACTGCCAGGTAGCTACCAAGTCTTAATTTATCGCAAAAAAGTCTTTAAAAGCAAAGAAACGGGCAACATGTTGTCCCCCTCAACTCCCGATAATGTGTTAGAAGGGGCGTATGCGGATGTATCACTATTAGCGGGCCTCATGGTTGATAAAGCCGTATTCCATTTACCCCTTCACCGACAGCATTTACGTATGCTGCAATCGGGTGTGACTTTATCGCGGGCGAGCTTAATCAACTACGTCAGTCAAAGCATTGATTTAGTTATCCCTATCGCACAAGCAGTGCTGAGTAATATACTGAGTGGGGGCAACATCAGCATGGATGAAACGCCGATGAAGGCGGGTCGACAAGCCTCGACTCGCCGCAAACATAACACCATGAAACAAACCTACTTCTGGCCCATTTATGGTGAGCAAGATGAAGTGGCCTTTACCTGGTCATCTTCTCGCGGCAAACAACATGCGATTGCGCAACTCACTGGCTTTAATGGCACCTTGCTAAGCGATGGTTATGCGGTGTATAGCCAAATCATTGATACGCTAAACAGCCAAGGCCAACACATCACCCATGCAGCCTGTTGGGCGCATACGCGCCGCTACTTCGAAAAAGCATTGGATTATCATCCTAAAGAGGCACAATACGCCTTGGCTGAAATACAAAAGCTGTATAAAGTGGAAGCACACATACGAAAACACGCGCTTAATGCCGAGGATACCGTGCAATATCGCCTCAAACACAGCGAGCCTGTCATCAATGCTCTGTTTCATTGGCTATACGAGCAACGCCAACGCCCAGAATTATTACCTAAAGATCCGTTAAGCAAAGCCTTAGCTTATGCCTATGACCGTCATCATGAGTTAAAGACTTACCTGACGCACGCACAAGTGAATATCGACACTAATCATTTAGAAAGGGCCTTACGCGTTATCCCTATGGGTAAGAAGAACCATTTGTTCTGCTGGAGTGAGTTGGGCGCAAAACAGCTTGGTGCCTTGCATACACTCACCGTGACCTGCAAATTACACAACATCAATCCATACCACTACCTAGTCGATGTACTGCAACGCGTATCGCAACATCCAGCCAAAGACATCATCGACTTAACCCCTAGACGCTGGAAAGCACTGTTCGCTGATAAACGCCTGCGCTCAGACATAGAAAAGTGAAGACGCTATGACCGAAAAAGAAACGAAAACGACCATCGATATTAGCCAACTCACTCTCGACCAATTGTATATACTCAATGAAGCGGTCGTTAACCGCATTGATGAATTACGAGCAAAACAAGATAGAGAAGCGCTTGCTAAACTGCGCCCAGGCATGAAAGTGCAGTATGCTCATGATGGCAAAACTATCACCGGCACGTTACTTAAGAAAAATAGAAAAACGGTGCTCATTGCTAACAACAATGGCAAGACGCATCACAAGGTGCCGGCTGGCATAGTAACTGCGGTTAGCGTTGCTAAACTCGATCTTAGTCAGGCGGTCAAGAACGGTCTAAAATGATCGGTTACAAATGAACGCGCTTTTTGTGAATTCTTCGAAAAACTGCCAAATAATTAAAAATAGGCATAGATAACTAAAATGATAAAAGCTTCTGCTGTGAGAATGACCCTCATGCTTGTTCAAGCAATAACTGCGCGTACAGTGAAATAGTCTTTTGACTAATGGTAGACATCG
Source organism: Alteromonas sp. MB-3u-76 (assembly GCF_002831605.1). Classification (NCBI taxonomy): domain Bacteria; kingdom Pseudomonadati; phylum Pseudomonadota; class Gammaproteobacteria; order Alteromonadales; family Alteromonadaceae; genus Alteromonas; species Alteromonas sp. MB-3u-76. The sequence goes on from NZ_CP025115.1 coordinate 2,175,826, forward strand.
CCAAGACTATTACTACTAGTAGACAAAGTTGTGAGGTGTCCACATGTCTAAAGATGTAAATAAGCTACTCGCAGGTCAACTTCTGATTGTTGAAGATGACGCCATTACTTCTGAACTTATATCAAACAACCTCACAGCATTAAAGAAAATCCGTATTGTTGCAAACGGTAAAAGTGCAGTTAAGTTTTGCCAATTGTATAAACCAGATATCATTGTGCTAGATGTTTACTTACCAGACATCAATGGTATTGAGCGCTACCGACTTCCTAAAGAAGCCACTATCTCTCTCAACTCTTCAACAATGACTTGTTAAACACTTGAATACTTCAAAACAATTAGAAACATATCGAGAGTTGATACATGTAGATCAATTGACTGGTGTGTTTAGTCGGTACTATTTTAGTATGCACTCAATACATCATAAGCGGCATTTTCATCAGCATGGACAGTAGTTGAGCCGCAGATATGCTTTGTCATCGCTGCTTCAACGGCATCTGAATTTTCAGAACGAATAATAACAAGTAAACTTGAGGGGCGTTTTCGGGTTAGCAATCAACACCCCTCTAAATAGTTCTAGTAGAGGATGATGCTTGCGTTTGCTCTAACTGTCACATTGCCAGCTGGATCGATAATAGTACCCGCATTGGCGTAAATTGTACCGCCGAGACTCTTTTTATACTCCTTTGACTGTACAACCCAATTCATAGTGTAGATTGTATTGGGTTTTATCGGTGCTGTGAACTTTACATCCATGTGAGCTCCAAGCATAGGACCAAATTTCATGAAGTGAGTAGGAAGAAGAGCGGAAAATACTGCAGTGATATGGCTGCCACTTGCAATAATCCCTCCAAGACGAATTGTTTGTTCGTTATCTGGGTCATTATGTACAGGATTTAAATCGCCAATGAACTTGGCTCCATCTACTACTTCCTTCTCACTTAAGAGTAATTGGGACTCAATGATGTAGCCTACGTCTGGCAAATATTCTTTCTGCTCCTGAACGCTTTGCATAGATTGCATTAGCCAACCTCCTTTAGAAGATGGTGCTGATTTCTCAGATTAAGATTTTCGCTAGTTTGCAATGATGGCGCGGAATAGCGGAAATCATGAGCCCATACAAATTGATGCCAATAGCTCTCTGCAATCTCAATCCATATTTTGAGTAGATTTTCATCTTTGACGAATCTCTTTTGATTTATCATTATCCAACTCATTACAGCTTGGCTGTCTCTACAATCCTCGCAATGTCCTGAAGTGCAGCAAAAGTTTACCGTTTTGCAGTCTGAGGCGTAGGCATTAAATCCTGGAAGTACAGCATTACCGTTCTTAATTCTTTCAGCATTTTGTGGATGGTCTACACTCACACTGGGGCAAACATCATATCCAAAATCTCCCCAGTGACTTTTCCCTGTTACCATAGCTTCAATGTAGTAAGGGTGGCTAGCGAGTGTCTCTGGAAACAACTCCCTGACTCGCAAAATTTCATCAAGTAATCTTTTTTCGTACTTGGTCCGGAGTGGATCGCTCGTACCATACTTACTATAAAAATTAACTGAGACTGTATTTCCATTTTCCGATATTTTTCTCACTGTCTCTTCGATATGAGCAATTCCATCTTCAGTCACTGCAAAAATGAAATGGGCTCTCGGATCATATTTATAGTTCTTAAGAGCAGTCTCAAATAGACCCGAAAAGGAGTTTCCGTTAGGTTTGATCGCTCGCAGGTCATCGTCTAGAGAGCCACCACCAAACAAAGAGATTAAAACCGAAAAATCCTTAAAGCCTTCTTTGGGCAAAGCTTTAAGACCATTGGTTGATATGCTATTAAACTCCATAATCTCAGCAAATAATTCGAGTCTTTTGGGATGGAGCGTAGGCTCGCCTCCTATAATCAGACTAGTATTGATACCTCTATTCCTCTCAGAGATAAGAAACTTTTTAATTTCATCCTTTTTGGACAAATCTTTTGTTCTTTTGTCAAAGTCATATTCAAAAAACCAACAACCTTTACACCTTATATTGCACGCTGTAGTGATTAAATACTCTGACACTCTAACTCTTGAACTAATTTGTTTAATCCGTTGATAACGAGCATAATATTCAAAGTCACCGTTAAGCCTTTTAAATATTGCATTTTTGGTAACATCTTTCATAAGCAAATCCTTCTAGCATAAGATTAGAGAAACTTTCTGTTTGCAGTATCGTCTGGTACATGAAGTCCAAGAGCTTCTAATTTTCTTCTGGCCTTTTCCGCAAATTCGTTGCGTGCAACGGAATATGACTTTTGCCTCAACCCGTATTTCACGTACAATTCTGACCTTGGGGAATCACTTCTGCCAAAGGTATCAAGTGTTACTGGCCACATTCTTATAAGAGCTTCTTGAATTTGCTTGAATCCATTTTTCGTCTTACACATGCTCCTCGTAATCCTGAATCCATGCCCAACGTGCAGTTTTTCATCCTTTAAAACATGAGGGCACATGTCAGCAATAGGCCTGTAGGAACTTTGAGCCATTTCCTCTAGGACATCAATTACAGCGTCTTCTACAAGAGTCGAAATCAATGCTCTTTCAGCCCAATTTCGACAACTTTTTACGGCTTCGGTCGCGTAGAACGCTCTATCGTTCAAGTTTTGCGATAGCATAAATGACGTATCTATACCAATATCTAATAAAATGTCCGCAGCTCTTTGATAGTGGTCAAGTTCATCCTTGGCTAATTCGCAGCACACTGCTTTCTCGTAGGGGTCATTTGTCAAAAAGTAAAACAATTTTACATAGTCATCAGCTCCAGAAAGTTCCCCTTCAGCATGGGCAGTCAATTGCCTCTTAACGAGATCTTGATATTCTTTAGGTGTTTCAAGTAGTTCTGATGGAGTTGATATATGGAATGGGCTTACATCTTTTACAGCAATAGATTCTTGTAGCATTTCACAGTCCTTTTTGGAAAAGTAGTTACCAAGAACAAATGCGAAGTTAATCTTGGTAAGGTCCTGTCTATAGGATGCCCACCTTTTTCAGAAATTCAAATTGCTACTAATGTTCATGACAGCAGAAAATGAGTTACATCAATGCCTAACAGATAACTGGACCTTTAAAGCAAACACATGTTTTACTTGAACCTACAAAATAACTCAAAAAAATCAAGGCGAGTTCCACACAACGTCATACGGCTTTCCAATTGGAAAGTCCATACCACAAAATAACCATAGAAATGATCTGCAAATTTGTAAAGACGTTGTTTAAAAAATTTGCCAGAAAGTAATAAAGTTATTAACTAAGTTCTTAACGCTGGGAATTGATATCACGAGCTACGACCATACCTAAAGTATAGTCGCGTGATTACTAAAGGAACTTGACGGTCTAACTAACCTGAACTCGGTTTAAGAAATTGAACTAATTGCCTGTTCCAAGATCCGATCTTTCGACCAAGAAAAATATGGACCAAAAAGTGTTCAGCGTTCTCCAAGTCCCAATGCCACATACCGTCCAATGACGAGTGTTCAATAAACCTGAATATGCGCGTATCGGATTGAACTAAGTCGAGCAACTCTTTCTCAAGTCTATGCAATGGTAATACCTTTTAGTTCAACGCCGACGTTTGAACTTCCTCTATTTACACCTACTGCTGTGTTAATGATAGCGTCAGTATCTCAATGAAGAAACTAATTAAATTAATACTAAATCAATAAATTCATCAAACAAGAAAGTATTAAAAAACGACCGTTTTATGAGAGTGAAAAGTATTTTCTCCGCTCGGTCTGATTTTATTGGTTCTATTTGTTTTATAAACCCATCTCATTTAATATAGTCTCATAAAGTCATTTTTCAACATGTAAATAAGATTATGGGGCTCAAAATAGGGTATGCTCGAGTAAGTACATCTGATCAAGACTTAAATCTACAGATCGATGCGTTAATGAACAACGGGTGTGCTCCTGAACATATTTTTACCGATAAAACGTCGGGAGCAAAATCAACTCGACCAGGATTAGATAAATGTCTTGATACATTGTCATCTGGAGACATTTTAATAGTATGGCGATTAGATCGTCTTGGCCGCTCAATGTCTCACTTGATCAATTTGATTGAGTCATTAGTTGAAAAAGACATTGGATTCAAATCGATCCAGGACGGTGCTATTGATACAACAACAGCTTCAGGTGAGTTGATGTTCAATATATTTAGTGCATTGTCGCAATTTGAGAGACGATTAATCCAAGAGCGGACCAATGCTGGTTTATCTGCTGCAAGAGCACGAGGACGGAATGGCGGTAGACCTAAAATCGGTATCAACAACCCTAAAGTCCAGATGGCAAAGCAGATGCACCAAAATAATTCACTTTCTATAGAGTCTATTTGTAATTCACTTTCTATATCTAAAGCAACTTTCTATCGTTATTTAGCAATGTGATTATAAGAAAGCAACTCATTGAACTATTATTCACTTTGCAGAGGCTCCACACCACTAAGCAAACCTGCCAAATCAATCGCTTTACGATTTTTGTTAAAGGCATACTCTCCGTTCAAGTTGATGTGCTGCCAAGCAACCGGTGATAGTTTAGAAATAATATCTACCACATCTTGTCTACCGTTTCTTTCTTGGATCTTCAAAAAGGCTGATAACAAGGCAGAATTATAATAGATAATACAGTTTGAAATGAGCCGCGCACAATCATTCCATTGAGACACCTGATAATCGTTACCACCACGAAATCTATTACCATTGACTGAGGTAATGGCTCGTTTTAACTGGTGATAGGCTTCCCCTCTATTTAACGCTTGCTGAACATAATGGCGTAGTGTTGAGCTATCAACGTACTCCAAAACGTAAATCGCTTTAATTAGACGATCATACTCATGCAAAGCTGACAACGTGCGACTCTTGCCGTTACTGAGCTTTCTAATGATGGTGCTTTGAGTAGTTGTCTTTTGGCTAAGAGAACAAAGGATATGTTGAATGTTTTCCCATTCTTCAGCCACTAATTTATAGTTAACGTCTTTCTTTAACTGAATTCGGCCACCTTCTTCTTCAGTAACTTCAAATAAGTCAAAAAACACTCGTTTCATTTTTGCGTATCGAGGCGCAAAGGTGTAGCCAAAGAAATCTAAAATAGCGAAATTGACGTTATTCGTGCCGTGGTTATCGGTGGATAACGTATTTGGCTGTATCTCAGAGGTATTGTTGTAAAGCAAATCAAATGCAAAATGACCTTCATATTCATTCGCGCCAATAACTTGAGTATTCACTGGCACATGATTTGACACTAACGTCAGCGCTGAGACACCTTTGCCTTTGGCAAAATACTTGGATGAATAACGGGCTTTAAAGGTGTTGATCCTACACTCGAATTTTTGACCATCGATGCTTGAAAATAACTGATTGTCATCAATATGGTAGTAAGCAAATATTGGCAGGATAGCAATGGCATTAGAGATCTGATCATTAGACTCTTTCAGCGTCTCGTATCTGATGTAACTATCATTAACACTGCGCAACTTTCCCATCGAACGGTCGGAGATATTGGCCATTTTATATAGGCCGTAATTCGTACCGTTGGCGAGTATGCAGGCAACCAGATCTTCTTTGTCTACTGATGATTTTTGTTTTGTGGTAGCGATATGTGTAAAAGCATTGAGGTAATTAGTTTTTTCGTCAACAAACAGCATAAGCTCGACAATACCCATATGCTGAATTTGATTATAGAGAGGGTTATCAACCGTTTGTTGCCAGCGGCTATTTGGGATAGACCATTTTAGTTCTGACTTACCAGGTATAACTTCGACGTATTTGTTGTCACCACTGAATATATGTGTGCCAGCCTCTTTCAATTTCACTTCAAGCTGATACTGCTTCTCATCCAAGGTTTGGTTAATTGGTGCTGATAGTTTATCAAGCCCTGTATTTTCAATAATATCGTCTTTGTTTTGCCATTCTTTTGGCTGGATTAAATCTGAACTCAGACTACGATTATTGACACTCTCTTTTACGGTAAGGCTATTGTTTTGAAATAGTTGCTCTGCTTTACGATACAGGAAGTACTCAAAACGAATAGCTATTTGCTTAGAAACTTCTCCTTGCAAATACCCTCGGTCACCTTTGGGTACCAAGTCTAGGTTGATGGTTCTAACAGCCTTGCATTCACTGAGTTCAGAGCGCAACGTTACATACTGATTATGTAAATCATCTTTTAAATGGATAAACTCAATGTCTATGGCCATGAACAAGGAGCGTAGAAGTTTACTCACCTTGCTTGACTGTTTATCAATAAATTGCCACTCATATTTACGCCCATCAAAATCATTGCTATCAAGATGTTCGCTAAGCAATTTAATGTTCTCAGCAGGTAGCAACTTAAAGGCTTTTTTGCGTACATCGCCAAAGGTCAATGCATCGTCAATATCGCTGTCAATGAAGTAATTCAGCAGACTGCCAGCCGATTTCAATTTTGTTCTGACAATGTTTATATCTTCGATAACTCCCTGTTTGGCGTGACTCTTTGCTCCTTCAGCAAGCTTTCGGACGAGATAGATAAATGCAGAAACGAGGTTGTCGTTAGTTTCGCGGTACCTGAAGAATAGATAACAAACAAGATATAACAAGGTTTGACTATCAGCATGTCTTTTTAACTTATAAACCGACTTGTGTTTTACTAAAGACGCGTAGTATTCAAGGTTTTTCGGTGACAGCTCTAATTCAGCAATCAGTGTCTTAATTTCTGGATAAAGCGCACGTATGATTTTATGCGTCTTTAGTTCTTGTGATATTTGGCTGGCTGAAAAATCCTTCGCCATGCGCTTTAACATAGCGAGATCTGTGAACGTGCTTTTGGAATCAAGCAATCTAAGAAGCGTAGCTTTTGTATCACTGCCTAGGTTTTGGTTCAGGACAGACTCAATGCGACTACGCTCACTAGAAAGTACACTCGATATGATATCTTGAAGTGTCGTATAACCAGCTAACGCAATCCTGTTTTGTCCAAAGTAAGCAATGCATTCATCAAACACATATCTTGGCTCTTGATTGATTTTAACAACGACATTGAGCCTTTTGAGTAAAGGTGCCTTGTCATTCTTGCTCTGGTAAACGGAGAAGCCTGTATAAGTCAGAAGTTTTCTAACTAACGCTGTTTTGGTTCGCGGTGGAATATCTTCATCTTGAACGCTTTTATCGCTGAAATATTTTGCTTTAACGTAGTTAAAGTCAGGTTCAACATCTGAGAATGTAAAATTGAAAATTATTGGTCTGGATCTGAAATAACCCAATAAGAGGATAAAATAGATTCTGGTCTCTGTTTGCCTCAACGTATTGACCAGTTTCTGAGTTTCCTTGTCGAGTGAAAAGTAGTCTTCTCTGTCGGAGTGACTAAAGTTGGGGAGAGCATAAAGTTCTTTGACTTCAAACGACGTGAGTATTTGAATGCGTTTTGTTTGTTCAGCAGCGATGGCATATAGTCCTGATTATTTTTTCATAATCATAACAGACTCAATGTTTTAATTCCTAATGCCGATTTCGAGGGGATGGGCGCAAAACCCCATAAAGGCGCGAAACTCCGGCCAACCATCACTATCTGATTTCCAGTCACCAACGCTAATTTTGAAATTATCTGGTTCGTCTTTGTATTTGTATTTGTATTTGTTAGGGATTATTTCTAAGTAATCACTCCAACCTAGTTCACTATCAGATGCCATGGTGATAATTCCTATATCTAACTTACTATCAACTCAGTACCAAAAAACGAACCCTTGCCGACCTTTTCAGTAGGTATCAAGCGAGATCCACAAAACTCACCATACTCATCTCTAGCAGGAACCCACCGATATTGACCTTTATTTATTTTTGCACCACTAAGATCAATGGCAGCATCTTCTTACTGAGAAGGTATAAACTGTTCCTGACAGGCTTTTTTCATAGCATCGGGAGTTACATCACCTTTTGCTATAAAAGCGTGTGTCACGCCCTCTGCGCTTAGCTGTGTCACTTTCACCTGTCGGCTCATGTTAAATTTCCTATCACACTCTAATTTGACTTGGTAAACGAAGTATTAGCCCACTTACTTACCAAAATACTTATAACCAGCATTGGGATCGTAGATAATAGCCAATCAGTTGACACGTCACCTTTTGATGCAAAATAAAATACTGTTGCAGTCCAAATACCGCCAAAAACTGAATCCTTTAAACTAAGTTTTTTTGTAAAAAATACTGGAGTAAAAAAAACTGCAATAAAAGCTCCGTTTCCAAATGCAGCAACGCTAGGATTGCCAATAATTAAACCCAATGGACCTAGCACTATTCCGGTAATTATTAGCCATGCATAAATGTTTGCTAAAGGCGATTTATTCATAACTGGTTTTTTACTATTTTCTTTTATAACCCGAACATTCATCCACGCAAAGAGTATGAACTGCGCAAAGAAGAAAATATTCGTTTTGCCGAAGAGTCGGTGTTCCCTTTATTGATGCTGACTACGATCGCGACAACTGGTTTACACGTGCCAAAGGTATGGAACACGAGCCAGAACGAGGTATTCGTTGCACCATGTGTTTTGATATGCGCTTTGAGCGCACTGCCCTCTACGCCCACGAGCACGGCTTTAAAGTAATGACCAGCTGTTTAGGTATTTCGCGCTGGAAAGACATGAAACAAATTAACGACTGCGGGCATCGCGCCGCCAAGCCTTATGAAGGGTTAACTTACTGGGACTACAATTGGCGAAAGGGTGGCGGCTCTGCGCGTATGATTGAAATTAGTAAACGAGAAAACTTCTATCAACAGGAATACTGCGGGTGTGTTTACTCCCTACGTGATACCAACAAGCACCGACTAGCTCAAGGGAGAGAAAAAATCGAACTTGGCGTAATGTATTATAGCAATGAAGAACCGGCTCACGTTTCAGAGAATAAAGACTAGTTCTCACAGTACGTTGTCTATGCGTTTAACATTGTTGCCTTGCATTGGTGTACAAATTACTCAAAAGAAAACACGGCAGGCAAGGAATCATACCCCTTATCCCCTGCCGTAGTTACAAGCCTCCAGAGAAAAAAGACAATTTTTTCCTACAGTACAACGTCACTAAAGCGATTGCTGATACTGTTGGGCAGCACGTTGTTTTTCAGGTTTAAGTACCTTAGACCACAAGACGTCACCTTCACGATTAATGTGAGACACAGTTAATTTCTGACTCTGCGCATCTATACTCATTACACCAAAGAACTGATACCCCGACACCGGTGATAAATTTGGTGGCAGGTCGTCTGGTATGCCTTTAAATACCAGCTCAGGCCCGAACGTGTTATCAAGACGATTAGGCCCAAAGGTGCCAGCGTGAAGTGGGCCGCTTACAAATTCCCAAAATGGCTTAAACTGTTTGAATTGTGCGTTAGTGGGCGAATAATAATGAGACGCACAATAATGCACGTCAGCGGTGATAAAATGGACATTCTCTATATCGTGCAGTTTTATGAAACTAAGCAGTTCAGCAACATCTGCTTCACGGCCAGTAACTGGTCCGTCGCGGTTAGCAACAGCTTCAATAGTACCGTCGTGATAATCTTCGACCACTAGCCCTATGGGCATGTCCAAGGCTATAATTTTCCACACACCTTTAGCATCAAGCAGCGACGCTTTCAACCAAGCCAATTGCTGGGCACCAAATATATGCTCCTTCACGTCCTCTCTTGTTTGAGAAGGTGTTCGGTTTGCAGTGCGATAGCTGCGCATATCCACCAAAAATAAATCAAGCAGCGGCCCTCGCGAAACATGCTGATAAAGCTGCTGTCTTGCTGTATCAGGTAACGGATTACACTCAACCATAGCGGTGCGTGCACGCTGAGCTAAGGTGGACGCTTGTTTAGTTTCGTATCGCTGATCCTCTACTATTTGATTTGGATACCAGTTATTACGCACTTCATGGTCATCCCATAAATAGTAGGTTGCAACGTGGCGATGAAACGCTGCGAAGTGAGGGTCAAAGTAGTTGTAATAAAACCGATCCCTAAAATCCTGGGTGGTTTGCGCAACATGATCGACATAGTCCGCATGCCGATTTTGCCACACACTGCCATCTTCAGCTTTTAATTCCGGTAATATGGGGTTGTCTGCGTAAATTTGATCGCCACAATGAACAAGAAAATCGGGCTGATGTTGCAACATGACTTGATAAGTTTTCATTCCCCCATGGGTAGGGTCTATGCCATAGCCTTGTCCAGCGGTGTCTCCAGACCAACAAAAACTAAGCGCTGCCGCCGTCGTGTGTGCTGTACAAAAGCGTCCAGATACATCATCGCTTATTTGCACGCCAGTTTCAGTATCGCGCATGTGACAGCGATAATAATACTCTGTGCCCGGTTTTAACGATGTTAATGTTGCTTTGCAATTAAAATCACGGTCAGCTTGCGCCTCACTACCTATTACAGTAACGATGTTATTAAAATTTTCGGTTTCGCTTATTTCTACGGCAAGAACACTATTTCGATTGGCCCTACACCAGATAATGGCGCTGTACTGAGTAGCACTACCGACCGCAGGTCCACTGGTAATGGCGCACCGGTAGACAAACGGATTGCTTGTTTGCGCACAGGCTACAACGGGTAAACCCGCTGTTGCCAGACTTAATTTAATGAAGTCTCTTCTTATCACACTGCTTTCCTAGAAAAAGTATTTGGCTCGTAGAGTGACGGTTCGTGGAGCAAGATATTGATCGCTGGTAAAGCCCAGACCAAAAGTATCGGTAAAGCGGGTAATAACCGCGTCTTCATCGAATAGATTATGTACATTAAGGTCAATCTTCCAGCTTTTTTGTGGTGTAAAGTAAGTAACATTGAGGTTTGTCATACCATACGAGGGGACATTATCTCTTTGCGATGAGTTAAATGCTCTGGCATAAAATTCACCTCGATAAGTGTATTGCCCAGAAAATTCCCATTCGCCCCCCATGCTGTCCGTAAGGTAGTAGACGAGCCCTACATTAGCCATAAGGTCTGGTATTTTGGGTAGTTCGTTACCCGTTAGATTAATTGCGGTTGCTTCTCGCGCAGCGTTAATCTCTTCACTGCTAGCACCAGCAAGAATAAGACCCACACTTTGGTTTTCGGCCTCTGCACGGTCGATTGCATCACGGCCCTTGATGATTTCAGACTCCATTGCACTTAATGATAAAGTAAGGGACAACGATTCAGTAACCCAAGTATCAGATTCCACCTCAATACCGTAAATCTCCGCTTCAGGTAAGTTAGATGCCCCTGACGCAAATCGGCCGATACCGCTAGATTCAAATAAATAATCTTTGTAATCGTAATAGAAAGCGGCAATATTCAAACGGCTGCGTTTATTGAATAATTCCGCTTTGTTACCCACTTCATACGCTATAACTTCTTCCTGATCGAAGACTTCAGGAAAAAAGCGAGTATCTGCACTACTGTTTGAACCAGCTGGCTTTACTCCTGTGGCAATAGAAACGTAACTCATCATGTCTTGGTTCCACGTATATTCCAGTGCAACCTTTCCGGTAACATTGTCGGTTTCGTTGGCTGGCGTACTGGTGATTGGCGAACGAGTGGGAACACAATTTAAGCTACAACGTTCATCTTCAAATTTATTATTGGTAAAGCGCAAACCAGCGGTAACCGCCAGCTGAGTTGAAAACGGATAGGTAAATTGGCCAAATATGGCGTATGAATTGAAATTGCGATAGTCTGAATTGATAAAATCGATATCGGCGTTGTCTGCAAAAATATTCGGTCCAGTAATGGTTTCATTTACCGGCTCGCCATCTCTGTCTGCATCATAAAAGTTACGGGTATTGCTGAAAATTTCTGTATCTAAAAAGAATGCTCCCACTACCCATTTAAGCCCGTCGGCGTCAGGTGCAGAAGTAAGGTTAATTTCAGCTGTATATGAATGGTCTAATTGAGACAAATTTCCTACAAACTGCGGAATGGGCGCTTCTCCCAATAAATCTAGCTCTCCTACTAATGGTAGTGGCGCAGGGTCGTTAGCGGTAAGTGACGACCGGTCAAAATCAAACTTTCGGCGCATGTGATACCGCTGCTTACTTAAAATCACACTCAACGCACTTCCCGGCAATGTCCAGTCGAAATGAAAACTACTCAACTGCGTATTAAGGCGATAGAACTCGGGTGTATCGTGATAAACAACGCGAGGATCGTCAGAAATGGTATCGAACCCACCTTTAAGGGCTGGACCATTTGTGTCACTGGAAAACACCTGATGTTGAAAAAGCACATTGATATCATCTGACGGCTGCCAACTAATCTGTGCCTTGATAGTTTGGTTATCCACATCATCTAGCTCATAATTTTCAATCGCTTTATTTTCAGTATATCCGTCTCGCTGACGATGTGAGGCGCTAACACGAAACGCAAGTTCATTGTTTACCGGAACATTGACCATTGCCCTTGCTTCCTGCTGAGAATATGCGCCGGCTGCGAAGCTCATAGCCCCAAATAATTCGTCGTGTTGAGGCTTGTGAGACACTAAATTAATAGCACCGCCGGTAGAGCTGTTACCGTAAAGTGTACCGTCTGGCCCTCGCGTCATCTCGATTCTGCTAACATCAGACATGTCCGCGAGAAGTGCATAATCATTAGCCATGAAAACGCCATCGACATGAAATGCAACAGCCTGCTTGGTTCCTGCGTTGTCAGGAATTTCATTGCCGATCCCGCGAATGGAGACAGTAGGCCGATACCCTTGAACACTGGTCATTACTAGCCCCGGCAACTTACCAGACAGATCAAACACGCTGTTCACATTCATTTTTTCTAGATTTTCCCCATTCACTGCGGAGATAGAAGCAGCCACCTGTTGCAGATTCTGAGAAGTTTTTTGCGCTGTTATGACAATTTCTTCAATTTGCCCCAATGTCATAGTGGGCTCAGTGGAGCTCGCTTTCTTTAACGCTTCCTGTGACGTTTCACTTGTCTTTTTTAATGGCTTGGTTTGAATAACATAAGAACCTTTACCATCTTTTATCACCTCCAATTCAGTTCCCGCTAACATAGTTGCAAGCGCTTGTTCTATAGTCACAGAAGCAGAAACCGGTGGAACTTTTACAGAATCACTATCTGCAATGGTAGTTAGAATAACAACCTTGTACTGAGCAGATAAATGACTAATGGCATCTGTCAGCGTTACTGTATTGGTCGACTGAGCATAAACGCAAGATGAGCCAGAACTTAGGGCAACGCCCAACGCTAAGCAAATAGGTGTAAAGCGAGAATGTGTAAACATAGGTTCTTCCATTTTTAAGTAGTTAAAGCATGTGCTACTTACCTAACGTTTGCGAAACCTATATTTTTCACCATTCATTAAAGCTTCATAAAAACTTCACTAAAAAAGTAGGATTTCAGAAGGCGTTTTTTTGATATCGAATTCATATTGCTGTGCCAAACTTTCCAGTACCTGAAAACTCTGCACGGCCGAGAAAGCGACGGTAACACGAAGTGTCCGTAAAGTGGGTGTGGCAATTCGTACCGGCGTTAAGTTGTGGCGATTAATAACCGATACTACGTCTTCTAATGTATGATGAGAAAAGGCAAAACGTTGCTGCTTCCATTGCGCAAAAAAATCAGGCTCAACATACGAAACCTTGCCAATTTTATTGGTAACAAGGTTTACTTTTTGGCCTGGAGTAAGACTTACCTCCTCACGATTATTGGCTACATTAACCTTTCCGTGCCCCACCGTAACGCTGTTTTGATAAGGCCTTTTCTGTACGTCATAGCGCGTACCCAACACCGTAATCTGCGCATCATCAATGTAAGTAACAAAGGGACGCTGGGGGTCGTGTTGAACATCGAACAGCGCGTCCCCCTTGATAAGACGAGTGCTGCGCTGAGCTTCGTCAAACCACACGCTGACCTTGCTGTCGCCCCCCAAAGTAACCGAAGAGTTATCAGCAAGTGTAAAGGTTTGTATTTGCCCTACATCAGTGGTGAGTAGCCGCTCGCCTTGCATGGGAGAAACCGGCTGTAACTGAAAAAAAAGCAGACATGCTATTAGCAATAACGCAGCAGTTGCCATAGTGCTCAATATATATGTACTTTTGCGGCTAGAGCGGGTTGTGTGAGTTGTATATAACGATTCCGAATAACGAGTCATCCGCCACAGTGATTCAGCGTGTCTGTATGTTTCAACATGACATGAAGAGACTTGAAGCCACTGCTTGAATGCCTGGATGTCTTGTTGTGAAGCCTCGCCACTATGAAGAAGAATTAGCCACTTATTGGCTTGCTTTTCAATTTCTGTCATTGCGACGCTTCTTTTCAAAAGTGTGTGGTGGATGGCCATTTTCCCAATTATCTACCGCTTCTTGTAATGCCTTATTCACCAATTCTAGCGTACGACAAATGTTCGATACTGAGTATCCGGTGCGCTTTGATATTTGGTGGTAGGTTTCTCCGTGAATTCGGTTGGCTTTTATAAGTAAACGCTGCTTCTCTGGCAACGCGGCTATTACGTCATCAATCACAGCTAATTTTTCATTTTGTAACGCAATATCTTCGGAAGAATTTGTATTAATGGGCTCCAGTGCGAGGTCAGCGAACACATCATCAATTAAACCATCGTATCGATTTTGTGAGCGATACTGATCAATATAGAGATTTTTTGCCAGCGTATACAAATAGCCTTGAGGGTTCTCGATGTTTTTACTTGCCGCTTGCTGGCGATATTTTATGAAAGCTTGTTGAGTAATGTCTTCTGGATCGGGCGGCCCTTCGCCAAAGTTAGCCCTTAACTTCTGGCACAAAGTTTTCCAATAACTGCGATAAAGCGAAGAGAAAAGAACAGCTTCCACAAAATGTTTTTTCTATTGCGTTGGGTTAGCTAAAACTATAAAACGTCATGATGACAGTTTTGTGGCTACGAACAAAATTATAAAGGTGATATACGCCCCTACGAAGCGTTAATACTGTCCACTTCCCTTTTATGACCCGAGCACCAAGTAGTACGATGGTTACGACAATCATTTTTAGCCTCGGCTTAGTGATAGAAAATATAACCACCCCAAATAAAAAAAGCATGAACTAGGCCCAAGCCAAATCAACAAATCACCTAACATCAAAGGTAGTCGGCAGCTTCAATTAGCAGTATGCCGCTAAAAATTATTCAAACTTTAATATAAATAAAAAAGCCAATCATTTTTGTTTGTAATCATATCGGCCATCGAGTACAAGACTCAATGTAGTACGCGATGAGGAGCGTTGTTGAGAAATTGCCTAATTTGTTCATATATGAAGTAACTGGTAAGAAACAGGCTCCTATTATAGAAACCGTAATACGAGGTCTGGCGCAATAATATAGGACACGCCAGACGAAGTCCGGGTTACACAGAAACCTCGGAGGTTTTATGAAACACAAGGCATCAAAATTAGCGTTATGCCTGGGCATGACAGCGTTACCCCTCGCTTTGCCTGTATCGGCAGAAACTGGTTTGCGACGCAAAACGGTGGCACAACAGGTGGCCAGGGAGGAAGTGTTGTAACCGTTTCTACTGGTACAGGTATGCATGAAGCACTGTGCAATCGAAGCAGTAGCGATGAACCCATTATCATTCAGGTGCAAGGTACCGTAAATCACGGCAATACCAGTAAAGTCTCTGGTGATAGCTGTAATACCGCGGAAGATAAGATTGAAATAAAAGATGTGAGCAATATTACCTTGGTGGGTGTTGGAAGTGGCGCGCTATTCGATGAACTCGGTATTCATATTCGCAATGCATCCAATATTATTATTCAAAATATACACGTAAGAAACGTGAAAAAATCTGGCTCCCCCACGTCAAATGGTGGTGATGCGATCGGCATGGAATCCACGGTGAGAAATGTGTGGGTAGACCACGTTACCCTTGAAGCAAGCGGTGGTGAAAGTGCCGGCTATGACGCCCTGTTTGATATTAAAGCAGATACCAAATAGGTTACCTTGTCGTACAGCATCTTGAAAAACTCTGGGCGCGGAGGACTGGTGGGATCAAGCGATTCTGATGATGAAAATGGTCCGGTCACCTACCATCACAACCTCTATCAGAACATAGATTCGCGTACGCCCTTGCTGCGTCACGCCACAGCCCATGCGTACAACAATCACTATGTAAGCCTTAATGAATCGGGAATGAACCCACGAATTGGTGGTAAAATCAGAGCTGAAAATAACTACTTTGAAGATTCAAAGGATGTACTCGGAACATTTTATACCAACGACATGGGTTATTGGCAGGTAAGTGGCAACATCTTTGACAACATAACTTGGACGTCATCTGGCAATAAAAACTATCCTGCGGGCCCCAATCCATCATCTACCACATCCATTAGCATTCCTTATAGCTATAGCTTAGATAACGCTAGCTGTGTGCCTTCAATCATAGCTGCAACGGCAGGGGCTAATAAAGGGCTTGCTGTGTCTGATGGTGATTGTTCAACAACTACTCCGCCAGACAATGGTGGCGGTAACGGCGGTGGCGGCAACGGCGACGGCTCGGGAACTGGAACGAATTTGGCGCTATCTGCAGCTGCTGATGGCAGCAGTAAAGCCAGTGGAACAAGCTATGGAAACGTTATAGATGGTGACACCAGTTCCTATTGGTCTCCAAATGGGTCAACTGGCACCATCAATGTGAAAAACCTGAATGCCACGGTAAATGCAGTGCGTATTGTATCTGCATCGGGTTACGAAAATGCGATCACCAATTGGGCACTGGTCAATTATGATACCGGCGTCACCTTAGCGACAGGAGGGGCTGTGCCCAACGTTATTTCGTTTAGCGATACAACAGTGAACAAAATCAGTTTTGTTATACAGTCGTCTTCTACTCAGCCCCGTGTAGCCGAGTTTGAAGTTTACAATGGTTATAGCTCAGGTGGCGGTAGAAGCGGCGGTAGCGGCAATAATGGCACAGTGAATGGTAGGTATTGGATAAGTCCGGTACACAGTGATAAAGCGGTAGATGTGAATGGCTGTGGCACCGCAAACCTCACCAACATTCAGCAGTACGCATGGCTAGATAACGATTGTCAGAAGTTCGCAATCTCGCAAGTAGATGGGATCTGGCACCGTATCTCACCATTGAATGCCCCTACTAAATCGTTAGATATCAATACGTCAATATCTGGTAATGGAGCCACAGTGATCCTCTATGATTATTGGGGCGGTGATAATCAATTGTTCCGGTTCCAATCTGCGGGTACTGGCAAGTGGCGTATCATTCCGAAGTGGAGTGAGTTGTGTTTAGATGTGAGTGGCAACGCAACGGCAGATGGTACAGATATTGTGCAGTGGACTTGTACTGCTGGCGCTCAAAACCAAATGTTTGAGTTGATCAGTCAATAGTAGCACTCTTAGACCTCATCAACTGATGAGGTCTGTTTTTTCACTGTGTGAAATTATCATACTTTGCGTATGTCTTTCTTTTCTCCCTCTCTTTTTTTGTATTTCCTTTCTTCTGTATCCTTAGACTTCAACTCATATTCAACTGTGTAAGAACCTTTCGGAAAATTTGTATGCTCAGAAATCGCAACTTTTTGAAAAAGAGGAAGTGCGTCAACTGTATTTCCTATGTGTTTATTCTTGAAAATAAATCGTGAATCATATCGCCATACCCCCAAATTATGGTCCCAATGGCAATAACGATAACAGGTATGTATTTTGTCGCCAGAACCGCAGTGTCGATAATGTCAGCTTGCGCTTTTCTGTAATCAGTATCATTCCTCCACATATTATGTATAAAGCTTTGGGGCGATAACCAGTTCGCTTTGATGTTTTCCATCCTAGAACTAACAGAGATTTCGACCAATATACCCAAGATTGTGACTAAAGAACCGGAGCGCTGAAACCAATATTTAACGGTATCTGCTTTAATTTGAAATAATATGCCAAAGTAGCCTTCAGTGAGTATAAGCGCACTCAGTAATGTGAGTATCCATACAGTCAAGGGAATAGTTTCTATCGCGGATGGGAACGTCAATTTCTCTTTGCCATTCCCAGCTGGCCGTTCAAGCACAGTTTTTTTGAATAGCTTTGACCACTTGAACGCCATTGTTCGATCTCCTATCAGGCCAATTAGGCCGATTTACGTTCTTGCCAACACTCTACTGGAGCACTGGCCGCGCAATTATTACAAACAACATGTTCTTCGCTTTCGCCAGTACCCCAAGCAGATTTCAGATTTTCGACGCTCAGGACAGACTTTCCACAAAAAGGGCATGACGCATACTTGCCAGTTTCAATTTTAGTGATGGCCATTTTACAGTTGTATTTTTCTTCAAAAGCTTGCTGTGTCTGGGGCATCGTGTTTCCTTTATGAACTAATAGGAGACTTTGAGCTGTTAGATTCAGGTTCTTTCTGTTCATTTGGCGCTGTCTTTTTTCTCCAAAATTTACAAAACGATTTCAGCACTTCAAGTGATTGAGGCAATAGCCTGTCGTGGCAATGATGCATAAAAGAATCGATATTGAGTTTTCCTTGCGCCTCGCCCAACTCCTCACTATTAAATTTAGGAGCTCTATCTTCCGAAAATTCACCTGAATCAATCCTCGGTAGTCGGCGATGTTTGCTGATATTTACTAATTTAGTAAGCTGTTTGTATTCATTCATTGCATCTAGCTTATTGATTGCACCAATCACGTCGGTGGCACCGCACACTGTAAGCTTCTTTTTGACTGAGCCCCAAGTGACACGCCCTTCTCTATCAAGGTCACCAAGAATTAAGTTCAAAATATAGGGAACTGAATCTATGACAGCATGAAGGCATCTAAAAAAAGCGAATGCATTAGCCTCAAAAATGTCTCGATGAAACTGTGGCTCCTCGTTACCTCCTTCCGGCACTTCTCCTCGCATAGCCATCTGGTGTAAGGAGGCTGCCGATTTGAATTGTTCATAATGGAATGACAGGTAGCGTTGATGGCGGACTATGCTTTGAAAAGCAATATCTAGAAAAGCCTTATCCTCTGGATCACAGGAATCACCTAAACATCCAATTAACTCATCCCTTGTTAAAGACTGGCCCATACTTATTTCCCATTAGCTCGATTAACGCATTTCTGCGTGATTAACGATGTGATTTTCAGGTAATTCGTCATCAACAGGTGACACATCACTAATTAATTCATCACGCAGCGACTCAAGTTCATTTTTTGCACCAGTGTAAAACGCGTTTACCAACGCTTTTTCTTCATCATTTAAAGCGTGAACAAGCTTTGCTTTTTGTTCTTGGCCTAAGTCGATTAAGCGCTTATCGATATACATGAATGTGTTCATTGCTGCCTCGTATTTCCTCTACTTATAAATTGATTTATTTAGATAAAATTGCGCGTTCCTCATGCTGATGGCATAAGTACACTTTTTGCGGGACATAATCACTAATTCCGCTTACAGTAACATTGCTAACTCTAGTGCAGCGCGTCCCTTTCTTTGTTAGTGATTGACACCGATTTAAATCATTATTATTCGCAGAATAAAAAGCAAGCAGGTGAGACTTTGATACATTGTGCTTTTTTGCTAATGCCAACGCTGGATCATGAATGAACAGTAGAGCTTCTTTTTCTTTGAAGTTGAAGACTCCAATTCCTCTAACCCCCACCTGTAACATTAAAGGCTCTGAAATGGAATCGACCTCGACAGTCATATCAAGACCAAACTCTTCACTTGATAGGTTAACAAGCTTGTTTAGCTTTAGAATATCTTTGTCTTCCATCATATTTCCCATTATCTATTTTTCAGCATCATTTGGCTGATCTGTTCGTTAGTAAGACCTGAAGCCATCTGAAGTAGCAGTGCGATTCTGGCCGCAGAATAGCTCTTAGCTTCTTGGCTCATTGAGTAGCTATAGCTTGTTGTGCAAAAACCACCTTCTTTTTCATTGAAGACCGCACGAACACCGGCATTGTTGTAACCTGACAAGCTGAATTCAGTCGCTCTATCAATGTCTTTCGATTCGATTGATGCCGTATTTGCCACGTTCCTGTTTCCCATTTAAATTATTTAACTTAACTGCATTCTAGCACGCCTTTAATGTGCTGCAAGTTATTTCGTATCCAATCTTTATCAATTGCACCCCATGACTTAAATGCGTAGCTGGCGTTCTTAGTCCCGCCCCGACTCTCAATAACGATATCTAGGTCAGCAAGCGCCTTTAATGTGTCCTGAAGCGTTCTGCGGTGCATTTCAGTAGCATCAAGTAACGCTGGTACAGTATTGGTGCCAGAGTCAATCAGATACGCTACATAAAGCCTTCTGTAGTAGCTTGTTTTTGTTTTGCTATAGCTAGTCATTTTTCGGCGGTCTTCCCCGTTTCTTGGGTTTGGGCATCATCTTTTGAGCCACCTTTCTAATATGGTTGAAATCTACATCCGTATAGTCACGCTGCGCCTCTTCAGTCTTATGGTGGAGCAGTGTTTGAATTATACGTGATGTGTCAGGGTTGTTTTTCTTCTCTAATAATCTTTGTGCGAACCGAGCAAAGCTATGACGGCCAGCGTGACTACTTGATTTAAGATAACCATAATCCTTGTAAAGCTTGGTCAGTAAATTTTGAACAGCAGTAGCAACCTTGTATTCCTTGCCTTTCGAGACTTTTCTAGTGAGCGAAAACGGTTGCCACATACCTCGCCAGTTACTTAGAAATACATGCGACTCAGGATCTAAGCCCCTATATTCAACTGAGCCAATTTTAGCCAGCCCAATTCGATGCTTAACTCTCGCATCGAACCATTTTTCTAAATACTCTCTGTATTCACGCACATTGGGGATATGGGCTATGGCTGGATAATTACCCTTCGTTCCCTCTTTTCTCAAGCGTGTGACGTACATTAAGGAGCCGTCAGGGTATAGGGCTTCTTTTACTTTCCACTGGCTCACTTCAACAGCTCTGAAGCAACTAAAATAGGTAGTTAGCAACATGCACTGGTTGCGCAATCCAATCAGCGGATCAACACCCTCGTTATCGACACGCTCAACCATATCCAGAAACTCATCTGGCGTAAGGGTTTCTGGCTGTTTAACTGTTCGCAAAGAAGGAGGATTCCAGCGCCATTTAAAATCAATATTTTCGTCAGACATATTCATATAGGAAACCATGTTTCCAACATAGTAGTATAAAAAAATATCGCCCGTCTACAGGTCGCTAAGAATAAAGGGTAATAGGAAACTTGCAGAGAGTATGATTCATATTATTCAGTAGACACTTTATTACTCTCCCACAATAGTTCATCTTTACCCAACCTTCTTAGACTTCTGTATAGCTCTTTTATTGATAATTTTCAGCTTGATACGTTAACTCTATTTTTTTGCACTCTTAATAAATATCAGGGTGAATTTTTTTTCGTATTATATTTAAAGAGACATAACAAAGGGTTTAGAGACCATGAACGAATTATTATTATCTGCTGACGAGAAAGAGCTTCGAGATCTTCATAAAGCCGTTGGAGCAGGAAATCATCTTGTCTGCCGAATCGAGAATCACAGCCCAGACTATAAGACCAAAACGTGGACCTACTTTTTTCACATCACGTCAAGCGATGGCAAAGTGTACTACTGGCCTGAGACATTCAAAGACTACCAATCAGCGCGAGTATTTAATGATATTAAGACAGCGTTTGGTGACAGTGCATCTATCGACCATTCAGCTAATGAAGGCTTAAAGTCTTTTTTTGAGCCTGCACGTTCGAATGTCATCGCGTTCAATTTTGCCGCACGCGCCTAACGATTGTATTGAATGCAGTAAAGCTGCTTTTCTTGGACATACCTATGCAAAAGGCACCTTTCGATGAAGGTGCCTTTTTTTGTTTGCCCAGCGAAGCTGGCAAACCCGTCAGGTTGAAAGAAACCTGAATCACCCTGACTGAGGGGAAGATAATCCGAATGGCAAGGGCGTTGTTGGCCAACGGCAGGGTCTGAAGGAAGCCATAGGAAGTTAGAGGTACACAACGCAAGTGAACCTGATTCGGCAAGACAGGAGGGTAAGCGTGCAAAATAGCGCGAAGCCCGATACTCAGTCAGTCCTGTTTTGTGTTTGAGGGTGGAATTTCTAACAGGGAGCCAGTGCAGTAACTGGGGAAGCCTGGCATTAGATCCAATCAAATGGTTGGACGTATCGTTCAAGGAGTGATCCAAGAATGTTGCGAGTGTGAGGTGGCAGATGAACCCGTAGTAGTGAGTAAGGCTAGGCCGATGAAAGCCAGTAATGGTGTGGAGGGTAAAACCAAGCCGACTATCAGCATTGTGTTTGATAGGATCTATTTTAGCCAAAAGCTTAAATGGATTGCGAAGGGGGGAAGCAGACTTTAAGACTCTGATGAGTTGTGAGTTTTTTTATCATTGATACACAAGCCGCCTGATCAGCGGGACAAGTCGAATCGGTGCGCTAGGAATAGTGATGTCTGGTGAGACAGGCCGTATATGGGAAGTAATTGTAGTCAAATTTGGTAGATTGCCTCAGTGCTAGAACGCCAAACCCTGCAATGAAAGTTACCACAATGTTAGAAAATGAACGATGTCCATAGGGCGCACGATACTAGATTGCAAATTAGCATTGTGTCACTTAGCAAGTGATATGAAGTATGCAGGAGCCGTATACGAGGCCCGTACGTACGGTTCTGTGAGAGGGATGAGGCGCAAGCCTCACCCTACTCGATACAACCCTATTCCTATGATCTTATTCTTCACAATAAGGTTTACTTTTCAATAACTGGTTCGCTCGCCGTGCTTCCAACCGGGTTACTAGACCAGGCCGTTACCACCGCTTTGACTAGCGTAGCAAGGGGGATAGCAAAAAACACGCCCCAGAAGCCCCACAACCCGCCAAATACCAATACCGCGATAATAATGTAGAGCGGATGAAGGCTCACCGCCTCTGAGAACAATAACGGCACTAATAGGTTACCGTCTAACCCCTGAATAATACCGTACGCTATCATCAAGTACCAAAACTCTGGGCTAATCCCCCATTGAAACATGGCTACAATAGCGATGGGGATTGTGACTACGGCTGCGCCAATGTAGGGAATAAGCACTGACAACCCCACTAACACGCCAAGTAAAATAGCATAGCGTAAATCCATCAGCACGAAGGTAACGCAGCTCACCACACCGACAATCAAAATCTCTATAACTTTGCCACGTATGTAATTAGCTATTTGCGAATTCATCTCGTGGCCAACCTGAGTGATTAACCGTCTCTCCTTGGGAAGAATTCTAGAAATGCTATCGAGAAAAAACATCTTATCTTTCAGCATAAAAAATATCATAAGCGGAACCAGCACCATATAAACCAGCAGTGCCGCAATATTGGCTATATTGCTAAAGGAAATGGAGATTAACGTTTCCCCTACTTCCACGAGCCTATCGTTAAGCCCCTCCATCATTTGATGAATTTGGTACACCTGAACATAATCTGGATATTTGTCAGGGAGCGTTAAGATCCACTCTTGTGCTTTTTGCCAAATCAGTGGCGTTTCTTGAATAAGATTAACACTTTGTTTCGAAATAATAGGAACAAGGCCAATGAGAGTAAATATGGTAACCGTAATAAACCCAAGGAGGACAACACCGCACGCTATGCCTCTTCCCACCCCCAAACGAATTAATCGGGTTACGGGCCAGTCAAGAAGGTAGGCAATAACAGCTGCCACTAAAACGGGCATAATTAATTCGCCCCATAGCAACAAAACTGCGGTACTGAGCAAAATGAGTATCAGCAGCATAGCTGCATCAGGATCGGAAAACTTGCGTCGGTACCATCGCCCAAAAACGCTGATCATAACAACATCCAGAAAATACAAAGAATAGGACACGCATCATAGTTTATCGGGTGGCGTATTAGCAATATTAACTAGACAAGATTCTTTGAAAATCAAACTGGTATGACTTTGATTGCGTATAACTAACGTTAAGCAAGGCGGTGGGTTAAAGTTTAACCTCCTTGTTAACAATAATTTCGTCGAAGTGGTATTACATTGTTGGTTGATGCACAATGGTTTCATAGTGAGGCCCTAAGTAAGTAGCCACAAAATAAAAATTTAATTGAAACTGTTTAACGACTTACCGCTCTAAGAAACAGTTATTAACGTTTGTTGTAGGTTCATGAGAAAACAATTATCTGCATTCTTTGTTCTTTTATCTTGCGCGCTTATTGGCAGCCTTTCTGCCATTGCTCAAGATATGAGCTATAGTAATAAGAATACCCTTCCAGAAATTGGCGTTGTTGCGTCAGACGCTATTTCACTTGATAAAGAAATGCTCATTGGCGACGCTGTCATGCGTCAAATGCGGGGGCAAAGCCCGATTATTTCCGATCCAGTTTTGGATGAATATTTACAAGATTTGGGCAACCGTTTAGTCGTTCATGCAGATAATGCGAAATTCCCCTTCAAATTTTTCTGGGTTAATAATGATGCTATTAACGCGTTTGCCTTTTTCGGCGGTCACATTGGCGTGCATACAGGGTTGATGCGCCGAGCGGAAAATGAAAGTGAGCTAGCTTCAGTGTTGGCGCACGAAGTCTCACACGTCACGCTGCGCCACATAGCAAGAAGAATGCAGGCGCAAAAGCGCTCTTCTCCGCTTGCACTGGCGTCATTGATTGGCGGGATACTTATTGCAATGGCAAACCCCCAAGCGGGTATGGCCGCCATGCAAGCAGGCTCAGCAGCATCGGCACAGTTACAGATCGACTACACGCGCTCTAATGAGCAAGAGGCCGACCGAATTGGCATTGCTATGTTGGCCAGAGCCGGGTTCGACCCCAAGGGCGCAGCCAGCTTTTTCTCAACTATGGCGGAAGAGTACCGCATGGTTTCACGTCCTCCTGCAAGATTGTTAACTCACCCATTAACCGAAACCCGTATTGCTGATGCGCGTAGCAGAGCTAACGACTATCCAAGACGCTACCTGCCAATCAATAAACAATTTGAGCTAGCGAAGGCACGCATAAAATCTCGTTATTCTTTTGAAAAAGACTATGCCCTGGAATATTATCAGGCAGCGGTAGAACAGCAGGCTCAACGCAGTCGAGAAGCGTCGCTTTATGGGCTTGCTTTAGCGTACATGCGAAATGAAGAGAACCGCAAAGCGCAAGAAATTTTACGTACATTAATGGAGAAAGACCCAACTAATCTATTTTATTTAGATGCTGCAACAGATATTCATATTGCCCTAGGTCAGCCGTTAAAAGCGGTAGAAATGCTTAAACCACACGTTACGCATAACCCACGAAATCAGGTGTTAGCGTTAAACCAAGCTAACGCTCTCATCAGCGCGCAGAAATATGACGACGCTATTGAGCTATTGAAAGACTTCTTACTAGTGAAAAAGGATTATCAAGTTGCCTATCAACTGATGAGTGAGGCTTATCAAAAAGCGAAGCAGTTTTCTCAAATGCATCAGAGCAAAGCTGAAGTTTATGCGCTTTACGGAGCCTATAACAGAGCGGTTGATGAACTTCAGTATGCTTACAATTTTGCCGCCGATAATCATTTGCAAAAACAACGTATTCGAGCGCGAATCAAGCAATTTCGCGATCAAGAAGACAGGCTAGAGCGACTTTAGGCTCAGTAAAACACTAATTAGCGTCTAATGGAAAGCCATACCATTGGCCTAAATTAAATAGCTAGGATGCGTTGCGAGCATTTTTCAGCGAAATGATGCGTTCACGCAGCTGGGTCTCGGTTACCTCGCCCATCAAGGTATCGCTAAGCTTACCGTCTGGACCAATAATGAACGTTGCCGGTAAATACGGCGGTTTTTTCATTGGCAGATAAGTGGCATCCGATGCAAAAATAATAGGCACGTTAATATCAAATTTATTCGCCATTTCTTTTAGCTCAACACGAGTTTTTCGGTCGTAATTGATAGCGAAAATTAACGTGTCGTCGGGAAGTTGCGTATTGAACCTGTTTAGCTCAGGCATTTCTCGTAAGCATGGCGCACACCAAGGGGCAAAATAATTAATGACTGTCCACTTCCCCGCTAAGTCTTGCCAGCGGTACTCTTGGCCGCTTGTTGTAACAAAATCGTAGCTTGGTTCTTTTGAAGGTTTCAAATCGCCTCGTTGAGACTGATATGTGAATATGCCTCCACTTAGCGCGGCTATTGCTATAAGAAAAAAGATAATTGCTTTGACTACTGAATTCACACTGTCCTCACCAACTTTAATAAGTTAACACCGGTCTGAACTCCAAATCCGTGTGCTTTTTTAAATCATGTACTCTAGATTCATGCGCTCTGAAACCTATTACCTTAAAAACTTGTACTTATTACCATGGCAAAGCGCTTTCTAACTAACCTATTACATAGTTAAAGCTAGTTACAACATTTTTGAGATAAACATTGAAGGGCGTGCTGATCTTTGTTGTACGAGTGTTGAGCTAAATGGAAGCATTTTAATCGCGAAACAGTCCTGTAGGCCCAGTGGGCTAAGTCAAAGGGGCTAAGTCAAAAGGGCTAAGTCAAAGGGCCTAAATAAAAAAGCGGCGACAAAGGGTAAAATGCTCACAGGCCGCTGCAAAAATGTACAACAAAGTTCAACACGCCCTAATATAGCTTGAAATCATTGATTAAAAACGCAATAGTCTGCGCAAAATAGTAGACTGAGAGCACTCAAAATATGACTGATGTGACTATATTACATAACCCTCGCTGCTCTAAAAGCAGGCAAACCTTGGCTTTACTAGAAGAAAAAGGGGTGTCACCAACAATTATTGAATATTTAAAGACGCCTTTGTCTGAGGAAGAACTAAAAGCAGTGTTTAAAAAACTTAACATTGAATCGGTTCGCCAAATGATGCGTATAAAGGAGCAGGAATATAAAGAAGCGCATCTTGCAGACCCTTCAATAGAGGAAAAACGTTTGTTCAACGCAATGGCAGAAACACCAAAACTCATTGAGCGACCTATTGTCATTTGTGGTGACAAAGCGCGTATTGGTCGTCCTCCAGAAAATGTGTTGGATATATTATCGTGAACCCAGTTCTTGTACTCTACTACAGCAATCATGGCAGCACTCGGCGACTAGCAGATGCTATTGCCCAGGGTGTTACATCAGAAAATGTACCCGTTATTGTTCGCACCGTTCCTGGTTTGAAAGTTGAGAAGCAAGAGGACAGCGAAGTAAAGTCGTTGACTACCCGAGACAGCGAACTTGACGTTCCACTCGTTACAATTAACGAATTGGAATCATGCAGCGCATTGGCATTAGGGAGCCCTACTCGCTTTGGCAACATGGCGGCGCCTATGAAATACTTTTTAGACTCTACGAGCAGCTTATGGCTGAAAGGATCTTTGATAGATAAGCCTGCCTGTGTATTTACCTCATCATCCTCAATGCACGGCGGTCAAGAATCGACTTTGCTTTCTATGATGATCCCGCTTCTTCACCACGGTATGATGTTTTGCGGTCTTCCTTACAGCGAGCCAGAGCTACACACTACCACCACTGGCGGTAGTCCCTATGGCGTCACTCATGTGGCTCATGAAACCAACAGTAACAAAACTCAATTGAGTGACGATGAAAAAACACTTTGCATAGCACAGGGTAAGCGTCTTGCCTCTTTTGCAAAGAAACTTCAAATACAACCAGGTTCGGAGAGTTAGAATGGCCTCAGACACGCGCTTTTTCCGCTACTTAGCGCTTATAAGTCATACGTTATTAATTGTTTGGCTAACATTATGGCAGTTCACATTCACTAAGGTACACACCTATTCCCCCGTATTTATAGTGTTAATTTATTTATTACCGCTTTTACTGCCCTACAGAGGAGTATTAAAAGGAAAGCCTTACACCCATGCTTGGGCTAACTTTGTGGTTTTATTTTATTTAATCCATGCATGCACCGTAGTTTATGCAGTTCCGGCTGAAAGATGGTACGGCGTAGTTGAACTGATACTTTGCACTACCATGTTTATTGGCTGTAGTGCATTTGCGAGAAAACGTGGGCGCGAGCTTGGTTTGGGAATAAAGAAACTTAAAGAAGAAATGGAAGAAGAAAAAGCCTACTTCGAGCAAAACAAATAGTAATATCGTTGAGCAAAGATACTTACCCACTCAGCGAGACTTAAAATGCTAGTAAGTGCGGCGTGTCAGCGCAGGAAAAAGGGGTTATACAATACCCAACTCTCGTTTTACCATAGCTACCGAGAGCCGTTTTTGCTCCTGTAGCGAACGTGTATCTAACCTACCAAGCAGTGTCATTAGGCTTTTTAAGTCTCTTTCGCTGTGGTGCAGTAAGAAGTTTAGGGCTTGGTTGGATAATTGAAGGCCTCGTTCTTTTGCACGCAAACGCAACGCTACTTCTCTGCCGGTGTCGTCAAGTGCATTGATGTGGTAAATAACCCCCCATGCTAAACGAGAACGCAAATCGGGTAATGAAAATGCAGGGTTAGATGGGCCGAGTTGGCTAGCACAAAGCACCAGTGCATTTTGGGTTTCTACCACTCGGTTCAATAGGTCAAACAGCGCTTCTTCCCACTCAGCATTTCCAGCAATAGCGTGAATATTATCAAGCGCAATAAGCGAGAGGTTCTCAAGCCCCTCAAAAATGTCGTGAGACCAAGCTTTATAATCATTGAGATTCAAATACAGGTGGCTAACCTGCTTAGATGCTAAATGGTGGCATGCTGCGAACAATAAGTGACTTTTCCCTGCACTCCCGCTTCCTAATAACGTGACTAAAGGCATTTTAAGAGAGACGAGTTGACCTAACGAATCGGACGTGCGCCATGTTGGCAACGCGCAAACGATATCTTCTAGTAAGGTCACTATCTCTTCATTCCCATGCCTAACGAAACTATCAAAGTTTTCGTCTACGGGTAACGTTACAGGCAGTGGTAATTGCATAAATGACTAATTGTTCCAGTAAAAGTTAAACCCTTGAACAGGTTGCCCATAGGCATCGGTAACGGGGTTCAGTTTAGCTTCTAATCCAACGGAATTCATTAAGTCATCACTCGTGCCAATTAATGTAACCGAAAACGTCGCCACTGTGCCTGATTGCTTTATTAGCGCCGCATTTTCAATAACGCTTAGTGACATTAAGTAGCGTTTCAAACTGGCATAACTTGAAAGTGAGCCAACGTTAGCAACAGAAATTTCAAGTATTTCACGGTCTGCTTCGTTAACACCAATCACGGCGTATTGTGATGAGAGATAATTGGCATATGCATCGACCAAAGCATTTCCTAGCGCCGCTGGAGTGTCATCGTAAATACTGCCATAGCTGACACTGTCATTACTAATAAACACCCAGTCAAGGCCAAAGTCACCTGCTTCAGCACGCTTTGCATATTCCTCAAATTCATCCATGGTGAAAGGTTTTACACTGGATGGCGCAGTTTGCTCTGTTTGTTGCCCCGTCATCGCTCCGTTAGGCACCGCTTCAACACTATCGACGTTGCCGTTATCAAATTGGCTCTGTACTAACTCGTCTATACTCGAAAAATCGTCTTCATCGGATAATTCATAAGTTTCTTCGTTCTCTGTGCTTGCAGGCACTTCAGGCTCGCGGGGGAAATCTGGCACCGAGGTGGCGTCGTTTTTATAAACGCGAGCGGCAATAATATTGTCAACTTGGTATCGCTCGGACGCGTTTCGGACAGGCTCCACAAAGCGCCCCCAAATGTCGTAGGTAGAAATGTTGACGCTGTCGGTTAAATCCATGAGCGGCAAACTTAATGGCAAACCTCGTTTCTTAGCTGTGGTGTTTATAGCCTCAGAAATAGGATGGTTCAGCGCTTCATCAATAATAACTTTGTTTTCTTTTTCGTCTTGTATCGCCAGCCAAATCAAAGTTTCGGGCCTTCTATCTCCCCAGAGCGGCAACATTTCTCGCTGCAATATTTCAGCAATTTTTGACGAATCGAATTCCGCAACATAATAAGTTTCGTCACCGTTGTAGGAATAGCGATACGAACGAAGCAAGGCCTCTGGTGAAGCGAGTGCAGCTCTTACACCTGCATTACTTAACGTTTCAGACGAGCCCGACATTTTAAGAAATACTTCACGTAGCGCTTTTTTTGCTGCGCTTTTCTGCGTGCGAGAACTCTGGTCATCAACAAGAACTTTTGCTTCGTTTACCACAATTCTTTCAATTGCATTTGTAGCAAAGGCAGTGGCGCACATCACAAATAACATAAGCGCTTTTAGCATCAAAGCACCTTGATGCGAATATTCTCGTATTGAAACCACATGTCTTGAAGCCACATATGTTGAAGCCGCATCTTTTGAAGACGCTTCTTTTGACAACAATAAAGAACGCAAATCATCCACTCTCACTACACTAACTCCCACTCTACCTGATCCGTGTTCACTGTAATTCCCTAAACTGAAAAATTGTACGCGCCACTGCACTAGCCTTATTCAAGCTGGACAATGGAAAAGCAAAATCAAAACTCCATTCTCTTTTATATTTGCGCTTATTTCATCCTTAAACCGAGAAAAATTAAATTAAGTGCCGATTTAATCTCAATTTTTCTGTATTTCATTAAGCTTTCTGGCCTCAGCACTTGTTGAAGTTTGCTGTAATAATGTACAGCCAACGTGCATCAATGATTAGCACGCCCCGTATTCATTTTGTACTGTTAAAAAGCCATCTCGAAAACAAATCAAAACTTTACGAAAATAGAAAATCTTTCATCAAGCCGTAGAGAATTATCAAACAGTATCACGCCTTATTGGAAAAAAGCCCACAAAATCGCCGCTACAAATTGGACTTGCGCCGAGTTGCTGGTAGAATCCGCGGTTTTCTACCTCTTAGTTCCAGGGCCCAACCGTGAGCGAAAATAAAACCTCTTTAAGCTACAAAGACGCAGGCGTAGATATTGACGCAGGAAATCAACTTGTAGAGCGCATTAAGTCAGTAACAAAGAAAACACACCGACCTGAAGTTAAAGGTAACTTAGGTGGTTTCGGCGCGCTGTGTGAATTACCGTCGAAATACAAAAAACCACTTTTAGTTTCTGGAACTGACGGTGTAGGTACCAAGCTCCGCGTTGCCATGGATGCTAATCGACATGACGGCGTAGGTATTGACCTTGTGGCTATGTGTGTGAACGACCTCATCGTGCAAGGTGCTGAGCCTTTATTCTTCCTCGATTATTATGCCACGGGTAAGCTAGATGTTGACGTTGCAACATCGGTAGTGACTGGTATTGGTGCAGGCTGTGAACTTGCTGGCTGCGCATTAATAGGTGGTGAAACCGCCGAAATGCCAGGCATGTATCATGGAGGTGACTATGACATCGCTGGTTTCTGCGTCGGTGTTGTAGAGGCAGAAGACGTAATCGACGGTACCAATGTTAAACCTGGACAAAAGCTTATTGCTCTTGGCTCATCAGGACCTCACTCAAACGGTTACTCTCTTGTGCGTAAAATTATTGAAGTGAGCAACGCCGACGTTAACGCAGATTTAAACGGCAAGCCCATCATAGAGCACCTGCTGGAGCCAACGCGCATTTATGTTAAGTCGGTTCTCGCTTTACTTGACGAAGTTAAAGTAAGCGCCATTTCACATATCACTGGCGGTGGCTTTTGGGAAAATATTCCTCGTGTGCTGCCAGATGACGCGAAGGTTATTATTGATGAAACCACATGGCATTGGCCCGAGATTTTCTCTTGGTTACAGTCTAACGGCAACGTAACTCGTCATGAAATGTATCGTACGTTTAACTGTGGCGTTGGCCTTGTGATCGTGGTTGACGAAGATGACGTTCAGCGCTCCCTAGACATTTTGTCGGCGCAAGGCGAAAACGCATGGTTGATTGGTAGCATCGAAGCAAAAGAAGGCAACGATGAACAAGTAGAGATCAACGAGTGAGCAACGCTGTGACAAAACTTTGTGTCCTGATCTCAGGCAACGGAAGTAACCTACAAGCAATAATAGATGAAATTAGTTCCGGTCGTCTTAACGCCGTAGTTAGCGGCGTTATTAGTAACCGTCCCAACGCTTACGGTCTGGAGCGCGCAAAAAATGCGGGCATAAACGCGGTCTGTCTAGACCATACACAATTTGAAGACAGAGAGTCTTACGACAGCGCGCTGAAGGAGCAAATAAATGCCTTTGGCGCCGATTGTGTTGTTCTTGCTGGTTTTATGCGCATCCTAACACCCGAGTTTGTCGATGAGTTTGCTGGTAAATTAGTGAACATTCATCCATCTTTGTTGCCCAAGTACAAAGGTTTACATACTCACCAACGGGCAATCGATAACGGTGATACAGAGCACGGCGTTAGTGTTCACTTTGTTACGCCCGAGCTTGATGGAGGCCCTGTTATCATTCAAAGTAGAGTTCCTGTGTTTGAAGATGATAGTGCTGACGATTTAGCTGAGCGAGTACAAGAACAAGAAAGGCGCATTTATCCTCTTGTTCTTCGCTGGTTCAGCGCTGGCAGGTTATCGATGAGAGACAATAAGGCTATCTTAGATGAGCAAGAGCTACCAGAAACAGGCTATGCAAACGATTAAACCGTTTAAAGTAGCAGCAAGGGCGTTTATTTTCGTTGTTTTTTCGGCTCTGTCAGCGAATGCGTTCGCTGACAGCGTTGTAAAATCTGATGCTGATACTGATGCAAAGGCAGCGCTGAATCTAGACCCCTACAAAGCCACCTACACAGCCTACAAATGGGGAGACGATGTGGGTGAGGCTTCAATTGAGCTGTTACAACTTACTGATGATAAGTATTCCCTGCTTTACACTTCGAAAGTATCCAAATTCTTTTTATCCGACAAACGCACTGAGCACTCTATTTTTTCCATTCAAGATGGTGAGGTGATAGCCTCAGAGTATTCTTATAGTCGTTCTGGTACAGGCCCGGATAAGTCTTTAGAAGTCACTTTTACCCAAAAAAATGATGGGCAAATATCCGTAGATAACGGTGAAAAATACCCTTGGGATGGCGAGTTTGATAATCAGATTTATCGCCTAGATTTAGCGAAAAAGCTGGCTAATGGTGAAACCTCTGTTACTTATGATTTTGTGAACTATCGAGGGCAACGCAGACAGTATGGCGTTGAAGTGGTTGCAAACGAAACTCTTTCACTACCCTATGGAAAAATCGCTGCGGTAAAAGTGAAGCTCATCCGCGAATCTAAAAAGCGCGAGACCTTTGCATGGTTTGCACCAGAATTGAATTACGCATTAGTAAGATTACAACAATTTAAAGAAGGCGACGAACAAGGTGACATTAAGCTCAACGCTTTCACATTGTTATAAATACTCTGCGTACTTCTACAAAAAACGCTGCTTGTTATTTTAGCGCCGCCTATTGTCAGGCGGTGTTTAATAGGTCGTAAGAGCCTATTTTTATTTTACAGCCCTCTCCTTTTTTGGCTGTCCATTCTTATTAACTACTTTTCCCACCAACCACTATACTGTTAAAAACAGTGTATGAAAGCCCATTATTAACATCGTGATTAATAGATTATTCATGTAAAAATCTTGATCTTTGGGCTTATAAATAATAGGTTTAGGGCATGCTGGTCTGACCTCAAAAGCCGTTCTCAAGATTGTAACGAGCCAACGCGTAATAAAGCAGACAAGTGTAATGTTCAACGCCTTTCAGGAGTGATGTATGGCAGATTTTATATGGTTCTCACTGGTCGTTCTGACGCTAGCCATTGCTAGTTATCAGCGTACCAGCCTGGTGACAGCAGTCGCTATGGGTGCAGGCGTCATGGTTTTAGGCACCTTTTTTGGCGATATTGGCCTGTTTGGTTGGTTAGTGTATCTTGCATTAACACTGCCGTTTACGCTGTCGAATATCAGACAACAACACATCTCTAAAAAGCTACTGGCATTTTACCGCAAGGTTATGCCTGAAATGTCGAGCACTGAACAAGAAGCTATCGACGCCGGTACTGTCTGGTGGGATGGCGATATATTTAGTGGGAAGCCAGATTGGGATAAATTGCATCGCATTCCAAAAGGTCGCTTAACCGCAGAAGAGCAAGCGTTTCTCGACGGACCTTGTGAAGAAGTCTGCTCAATGGTTGACGAGTGGCAAATAAATCACAAAGACGCAGACCTGCCTCCAGAGATTTGGCAATTCCTCAAAGAGCACAAGTTCTTTGCGATGATCATCAAAAAAGAATATGGCGGTCTCGAGTTTTCTGCATTCGCTCAATCTCGCGTTTTGCAGAAGCTAGCCGGTGTTAGTGCCGTATTATCAAGTACGGTTGGCGTTCCTAACTCTTTAGGCCCGGGCGAGCTTCTTCAGCATTATGGTACGAAGGAACAGCAAGACCATTATCTACCACGCCTAGCGGCGGGTGAAGAAATTCCTTGCTTTGCTCTTACTGGTCCAGAAGCAGGGTCAGACGCAGGGGCAATTCCAGATGTAGGTATTGTATGCAAGGGCGAGTTTAACGGTGAAGAAGTACTAGGCATGCGCCTAACTTTTAGCAAGCGTTATATCACGCTTGCGCCGGTTGCCACTGTTATCGGTTTGGCATTTAAACTGAAAGATCCTGATGGATTACTAGGCGACAATGCCGATCCAGGTATTACCTGTGCGCTAATCCCTCGCGACACCAAGGGCTTAGAAATTGGACGTCGCCACTTCCCGCTTAATACACCGTTTCAAAACGGTCCTATTAAAGGGGACGACATCTTTGTACCAATCGACTATATCATCGGCGGGCCTGCAATGGCCGGACGCGGCTGGCGTATGCTGATGGAGTGTCTGTCAGTAGGTCGCTGTATCACTCTACCGTCTTCAGCTGCTGGTGGCGCGAAGTCTGTTTCTCTTGCCACAGGTGCTTATGCCCGAATTCGTCGTCAGTTCCGTATGCCAGTAGGTCATATGGAAGGTGTAGAAGAAATGTTGGCCCGCATTGGTGGTAATGCTTATTTAATGGATGGCGTAACACGCTTCTCAACAGTCGGTGTTGACTTGGGCGAGAAACCATCTGTTATCTCTGCAATTTGTAAATACCATCTGACGGAGAAAATGCGACAAGTAATGGATGATTCCATGGACGTTCATGGCGGTAAGGGCGTTATGCTTGGCCCTAATAACTATTTAGGCCGCGGCTACCAAGGTGTGCCTATCTCTATTACCGTAGAGGGCGCCAACATTCTTACTCGTAACATGATGATCTTTGGTCAGGGCGCAATGCGCTGTCATCCCTTTGTTCTCAAAGAATTGCAAGCTGCAGCCATTGAAGACAAAAAAGAAGCATTAGTCGCATTCGATAAGGCCGTATTTGGTCACATTGGTTTCGCTGTTGCTAACACAGTACGTAGCATTTGGTTCTCGCTCACAAATGGTGCCTTTAGTAGTGCTCCATTTACAGACGAAACGGCTCGTTATTACAAGCTAATGCAAGGTTACAGTGCAAACCTGGCGCTTCTTACCGATGTGTCTATGGGTGTGCTTGGTGGAGACCTTAAACGTCGCGAGAGATTATCTGCCCGATTAGGCGATATCTTAAGTGGTATTTATATGGGTAGCACCACGTTGAAGCGCTTTGACGAAGAAGGTCGCTTGAAGGAAGATTTGCCGCTTCTACATTGGGCAATGCAAACTACCCTTCACGATATAGAGACTGCTATTGAAGACTTCCTTGCAAACTTCCCTAACAAGGCCATTGCTGTTGCACTTCGTGTAATGGTACTTCCTGTTGGTCGTCGCGTTGGAAAACCTTCAGACAAAACCGAGCATGCTATTGCAAAAATGCTTCAAACACCGTCAACATCAAGAAGCCGCCTTGGTCATGGTCAGTACCTTAGTCGTGAAGACGGCAGCTTGTTTGGTGATCTTGAACAAACTCTCGATGATGTTTTACTGTGCGAGCCTATCTTCGACCGCATCTGTAAACACAAGAAAGCTAAGCTTCCGTTTACACGCTTAGATGTTCTTGCTGATGAAGCACTTGCTGAAGGTATCATTGACCAGTCAGAAGCAGACTTGATGCACAAAACAGAAGCAGGAAGACTTCGTACAATTAACGTTGACGACTTCGACCACGAAGAGTTGGTAGCAAAAATCAATTCATCTACTGTAGCGAAGAAGAAAAGCGGTAAGGCGGCATAGCCATTAACTGCGAGATAATTCAAATGTATAAAGGCCACATTCAGTGGCCTTTTTTATGTCTAGAATATATCTGAAGATAAGTTATACCTGCGATAACACGCCGCGATTACGAATATTTTAAGTCACGCTGAGTAGCTAAGTAAGTGACTAAGTGAGTGGCTAAGTATCTAGGCGGGCTGGTATTATTAAAGTGCAGGGCAATAAAAACAAAAAATCCGGATAGCTTGGTCAAGCTTTCCGGATTTGTATACGTATATTGGCGTTCAAAATACGAATGTTTTAACTTAGTTGGAGTTTATCCATCAGCAACACGGCCTGAGTACGCGTGTTAATCTCTAATTTACGCAATATGGCGCTGATGTGCGCTTTAATTGTGGCTTCTGTCACGTTCATCTCATGAGCGATTTGCTTATTCATCAAGCCTGCTCTTAAATATGAAAGAACCTGAATTTGCTTAGGCGTTAGTTCGCGGAATCGCTGTAATAGCACTTTAAGTTCGTCATCCACTTTATCAAGCTGTTCAGCAACACCCTCTGGAAGCCATTTCTTGCCCGCTATGATATCGACAATAGCCTGAGCTATTTCTCGTGTTGCCGATACTTTAGGGATAAAACCTTGTGCGCCTAAGCTCATTACCTGAGCAACAACCTCAACACCATCGCTTCCTGAAATTACACCAATTGGAACATTTGGATATTGTTCTTTAAGAGTTATAAGTCCATTGAAATATTCACCACCTGGCATATTTAAATCAAGAAGTACTAATTTAATGTCGTCGTACTCACCAAGCTTAGCCAAAGCAGTGTCTAGACTTTCTGCTTCAATGATTTGAGCATTTTCAAAATAGGGAGTAAGCGCACCGCTCAAGGCTTCGCGAAACAACGGGTGATCGTCGGCTATTAAGATTCTAGTCATTAACGTACTACGTCCTTTTTATAATATGTGTATAGATTAATACTTTAGGCTAGTGACGAAAAGCCCTAAACAACAAAAAAGCTATAAATTCAGCATTTAAATCACGTTTTGATTTGGCATTTGGTATTCAAACGGTAAAATTACGACACCAAACCAAAACCTATGAGTATTACGTGAAGAAACACGACAACCTTTTTGCAACTCCACTAACAAAAGTCGCTGACTTTACCTTTGATGAGTCGGTGGTTGATGTGTTTCCTGACATGATTCAGCGCTCTGTACCAGGCTATGAATCAATAATTCATGCTATTGGCGAACTTGCGAGCATGAAAGTTACCGAAAGAAGTCGTGTATACGATTTGGGTTGTTCTTTAGGTGCTGCGAGTCTTTCAGTGGCCCGAGCCACTCAGAATATCAACTGCGAGATTATCGGCGTTGACAGTTCTGAAGCCATGGTAGAAAGATGTCAGCGAATTGTGCAGACTTTTTCTTTGCCCAACCCTGTCTCAGTTAAAAAAGGAATGGCACAGGACGTAAGCATTGAAAATGCCTCAATGGTGATTATGAACTTTACTCTTCAGTTCATACCTCCTGCAGACAGAAAGGCACTGTTAGAGCGCATATTTGACGGACTTAATCCAGGTGGAATACTCGTGCTGTCAGAGAAGATACGTCACCCCTCAGTAGCCGGTAATGAATTGTTAATCGACCTCCATCACCAGTTTAAACGCAATAACGGCTACAGCGAGTTGGAAGTAAGCCAAAAACGCGCCTCACTTGAAAAAGTCATGCTTACCGACACGTTTGAAGAGCATGAACGTCGACTATTAGACGCGGGATTCGACGATGTAGTGATGTGGTTCAAGTGTTATAATTTCACGTCCATGGTTGCTATCAAAAAATAGCATCAACAATGCTATCGATTCCCTATCAACTCGCATAGGGAATTTTACCTTAAATAAATGAGTTTATAATGAGCAAAATTGCGCAGGAATGGTTTAACGACTGTTATAAATCCTTGCTGGATAGCCCGCTTTCATCGTGGCTTCAAACCCTACCTTCACAAATTAATACCTGGCAACAACATAACAAACACGGTGAATTCGACAAGTGGTGTCGCTTGCTTAATAAGCTTCCTACCACGTCGCCAAGCGTTGTTGAATTAGGTGACAGCGTTACTATTGGCAAAGAATCTGACATCAACGACTACACTAAGAAACAAATTTCAGGGTTGTTGAAGCAATTTATGCCTTGGCGAAAAGGTCCCTTTTTTCTACACGATATTCATATCGATACTGAATGGCGCTCTGACTGGAAATGGGATCGGGTAGCACCCCATATAGCGCCGTTAAAAAACAGGTATGTATTAGATGTAGGGTGTGGCAGTGGCTATCACATGTGGCGAATGCTAGGAGATGACGCTGCTGGCGTTTATGGCATTGATCCTACGCAGTTGTTTTTAATCCAGTTTCAGGCAATTAAACACTTTGTCGGGCAGCGGAACATACATTTCTTGCCGCTGGGCATAGAGGACATGCAGCCGCTTAAAGCCTTCGATACTGTCTTTTCCATGGGAGTACTCTATCACCGAAAAGATCCTATGCAGTTTCTCACTCAGCTAAAAAACCAGCTTAGAAAAGGCGGGGAACTCATACTTGAAACGCTAGTGGTTGATGGCGACGAAAATACAGTGCTAATGGCCGGCGAGCGCTACGCTCAAATGCGCAATGTCTGGTTTCTTCCAAGTTCTGAGGCGCTCATGGTTTGGCTGGGTCGGCTAGGATTTGAAAATATTCGCGTTGTTGATGTTAATCACACCACTCTTGATGAGCAGCGGTCAACAGAATGGATGGAAACACAGTCTTTGAAAGATTTTCTTGATCCGGCAGATATTACTCGCACCATTGAAGGCTACCCTGCACCACAAAGAGCCGTTATTGTGGCCAACAAAAAGTAATTTACTGCCTATTCTTGCTACCCGCTTTGTTGGCACAGATGTTGTAACCCTAATCAGCTATGGAGTGCGAATTCTGTATTGATTAGGGTAATAACATGGACATACATGGCTTTTTAACAGCCCATCATTTGCCAAGTAGCTATGCAGATACTGCACAAAAGTGGTTCACCCCACTCTGTGAAAGGCTCATTAAGCACCAAAAAGGTGCAAAAAAACCATTTATCCTTGGCATTAATGGCTGCCAAGGCTCTGGAAAATCTACGCTCACTAATTTTATAGAGACGTTTTTAGAAACTGAGCATGATTTACGCGTGGTATCTCTCTCTATAGATGACTTTTATCTAGATAAAGCGAGCCGCAATGCGCTTGCTATCAAAGTACACCCACTATTAAGAACTCGAGGCGTGCCGGGTACTCACGATATCCCTCTAGCTCTGGAAACTTTTGCAAAGTTAACAAATGGTGAACCGACAAGACTGCCGCGCTTTGATAAAGCATCTGACAACCCGTTTCCTGTTGGCAACTGGCCGCTTATTAGCGAAACGCCCGATGTGATAATTCTCGAGGGCTGGTGTGTTGGTGTACCACCGCAAGCCAAATCAGCACTTAGAACTCCCGTCAATGCGTTAGAAGAAAACGAAGACTCGTTGTGCACTTGGCGCACATTTGTCAATGGTGAATTGCAGGATCAATATCAAACACTTTTCGAAAAGATAGATTATAGTGTGATGTTAGCAGCACCATCTTTTGACTGTGTTTATCAGTGGCGTCTAGAACAAGAGCACAAGCTTGCTAGAGCCACAAAAAACCAGGCTGACGGCATTATGAGTGACGAAGAAGTCGCGCGTTTTATTCAGCACTATCAGCGTTTAACAGAGCATGCGCTCGCTACATTGCCAGATAAGTGTAATACCGTTTTCCATCTCGATGAACAAAGAACGATTTCACAACAGGACTTGAAGTAATGACAAAAACGCTTGTTTTCACCGATATGGATGGCACGTTGTTAGACCATCATACGTACTCTTTTGAGGCGGCGAAACCAGCCTTGGCAGCACTCGATAAAAAAAACATACCTGTTATCCCAACCACCAGCAAAACCTTCGCTGAATTACAGCCCTTGCGAGAGGACATAAATTTAACCGGCCCTTTTATTATTGAGAACGGCGCGGCTATATTTATCCCTCATGGATTTTTTAAACAAAAACCAAGTGGTACTGTTTGGGTCGACGGTTATTGGTGCAAGGCCTTTATATCTAGTAAAAACCATTGGATAAAACTACTAGAAAAAATAAGCGGAGACTTTGAAGGTAGCTATAAGCAATTTTCAAAAATGTCTATAGAAGACATTCAAGCTTGCACGGGTCTTGATGAGCAGTCGGCTTCTCTCGCCGCGAAACGTCAGTTTGG
This sequence comes from Alteromonas sp. MB-3u-76, assembly GCF_002831605.1. Lineage (NCBI taxonomy): Bacteria > Pseudomonadati > Pseudomonadota > Gammaproteobacteria > Alteromonadales > Alteromonadaceae > Alteromonas > Alteromonas sp. MB-3u-76. The sequence continues at coordinate 2,216,144 of NZ_CP025115.1, forward strand.
CGAGCCCGTGTTATGGGAAGGTTCTGATGACGACAAACAGATATTTTTAGACGCTATTACCCAACGAGGCGCGTTTCCTCTAGAGGGCGGACGTTTTATACACGTATCGGGTAATTGTGACAAAGGCCAAGCCCTTTCTTGGCTGGCAAAAGAATACCAAAGACAAAATGGCGTTGCCGTTCAGACCGTAGCCTTAGGTGACGGCAAAAACGACATCGCTATGTTAGAAGCTGCAGATATATCAATAAGAATACTTTCACCGGTAAATCCTCCGCCAGATGTAAAAAAAGAAGAGGTATATACCAGCACCCTAAATGGTCCAGAAGGCTGGACTGAAATGCTTACCCAATTATTATCTTTATGATCAGGAGGACACATGGCTGATTTTTATCAAAACGGTGTTATAACCACATTACACAACTTAGCTCGTAGACCCACCGAGGAAATTGAAGCAGAACTGCTGCAGTTTTCAAAAAAACGTCCAATGGCGCTAATCTTGCCGTCACTATTTTCTGAGTTGGAAGGTGAAGCCCTACCCCATATTGTTGAAGAACTCACAAACGTGCCCTATCTTTCTGAAATTGTTATCGGACTCGACCGCTCTAACGAAGATCAGTACAAGCATGCTCTTTCGTTTTTTAGCAAGTTACCGCAACACCACCGCGTGCTGTGGAATGATGGACCTCGTTTACGCGCAATCGACGAAGAACTTCAAGCTCAGGGCCTTGCCCCTAAAGAAATGGGTAAAGGCAGAAATGTGTGGTATTGCATGGGGTATATCCTTGCATCGAACCGCGCAGAATCGGTTGCGCTTCACGATTGTGACATCGTAACCTATGAAAAAGACCTACTTGCTAAACTCATCTATCCGGTTGCTAACCCAAACTTCAACTACGAGTTCTGTAAAGGATATTACGCTCGTGTGGCCAACGGCAAAATAAATGGCCGCGTTTCTCGCCTATTAGTTACTCCGTTGCTAAGAGCACTTAAACGCATAATGGGAGATAATGAATACTTAGAATTTATGGACAGTTTCCGTTATCCACTGGCCGGAGAGTTTTCATTTAGACGTGATGTGCTAAACGATATACGTATCCCAAGTGACTGGGGACTAGAGATAGGTGTATTGTCTGAAATGCACCGTAATTATTCACACAACAGACTGTGTCAGGCCGATATTTGCGATATTTACGATCACAAACACCAAGACCTATCCCTCAACAATGACGAAGGTGGTCTTTCTAAGATGTCTATCGACATTACAAAAGCCATATTCAGAAAACTAGCAACTCAAGGCTACACGTTTAGTAATGAAATGTTCCGTTCGATAAAAGCCACCTACTTCAGGATCGCGTTAGACTTTATCGAAACGTATCACAACGACGCAGTTATGAACGGATTAAACCTCGATATTCATAACGAAGAAAAAGCCGTAGAGATGTTTGCAAGTAACATTATGAAAGCGGGTCAGAATTTCTTGGAAAACCCAATGGAAACCCCTTTTATACCAAGCTGGAACCGCGTTACCAGTGCAGTGCCTGATATTCTAGAGCGCTTGCTTGAAGCCGTTGAAGCCGATACCGCTGAATATATGGAGAAATAATATGGCATGGGACCCTCTCCATGACAAAGTAAAGCACCATTTAGAAACGATTTACGCCGATGTGTCGCTAGATGTGTCTTATGACACCCTAGCAACACAGCTATTAGCTGCAATTGGCATTGCGTCGAGTGAAGATATTGCTTCCCCAAAATCACATTACAACTATTGGGATGAGCAGGACATTATTATGATTACCTACGGGGACAGCGTTATTCGAGAGAATGAACGTCCCTTGGTAACGCTAAACAACTTTTTGCATCAATACTGCAAAAATACCGTTAATAATGTGCATATTCTGCCGTTTTTTCCCTACAGTTCCGATGACGGTTTTTCGGTAATCGACTATTCCACCGTGAATGAGTCTTTGGGATCGTGGGATGATATCGAGGCAATAGCAAAAGACTATGGGCTAATGACAGACTTGGTGATTAACCATTGTTCCGCAAGAAGCATATGGTTTGATAACTTCATCAAGAGCGAAGGTCCTGGGTCCGACTTTTTCTTTACCGCTGATCCAAGCGACGATCTCTCTATGGTTACGCGACCTCGTGTGTCGCCGCTACTAAGAGAAACAGAAACCGCCGACGGTGTAAAACATGTATGGTGTACCTTTAGTCACGACCAAGTCGACTTTGACTTTAGGAACCCCAAAGTGCTGCTTGCTTTTGTCGATATTATTAAACTTTATATCGATAAAGGAACTAAGCTTTTCCGCTTGGATGCCGTGGCATTTCTCTGGAAGATTGTTGGCTCTAATTGTATTAATTTGTCGCAAACCCATGAGGTTGTGCGCTTATTACGTACATTGATTGAACATGTCGATCCCTCAATTATCATAATTACTGAAACCAACATTCCAAATAGGGAGAATTTAACCTATTTCGGTAATGCAAACGAGGCCCATGCGATTTACAACTTCTCACTGCCTCCTTTGCTTGTAAATACGTTAGTTACCGGAGACTGTACCTACTTGAAAAGCTGGATGATGAGTATGCCACCAGCGCAAAACGGCACGGCATATTTTAATTTCATTGCTTCTCATGATGGTATTGGCTTACGCCCAGCCGAAGGACTGCTCGACGATGAGGAAATATCTGAGCTAGTGCACACCATGCAAAATTTTGGTGGTAAAATTTCTTGGCGTGCATCCGAACACGGAAAGCAAAAGCCCTATGAGATAAATATCACCTTGTTCGATGCCTTACAGGGCACAACCAAGGGGCCTGATAAATATCAGGTAGACCGCTTTATTTGCGCCCATGCAATTATGTTGGGAATGGAAGGTATTCCGGGGCTTTATATTCACAGTCTGCTTGGCACATCTAACGACTATGAAAAAGTCGCGAATACCGGCCAAAACCGAAGTATAAACCGACGCCGCTGGGATATCGATGAGTTAGAGGTGTTACTAGACTCGCCCCACTCACAGCATCATAAAGTGCTCACGCGTTTGTCGCAGCTGATACGGATCAGAAAAGCGCAGCCTGCTTTTCATCCTAATGCCACTCAATTTACGCTACAACTCGGTAACGAGATATTTGGCTACTGGCGTCAAAGCCTCGATAGAAAGCAAAGCGTCTTTTGTGTAAGCAACATTTGCGATGAAGAAAGAACGATTCTATTGTCAGACATTAATTTAATAGGCACCGACAATTGGATAGATTTAGTCACTCGGGATGAAATTTGTCTTTCTAGCGGCTTTATTCAGTTAAAACCCTATCAGACCTTATGGATAAGTAACCAAGACTTTGAATAGGTTCTGCTTATAATGTTTGAAGGCGCTTGAGAAGAATATATTCACGCGCCTTTTCATCTCCTTTCAACATTCTCGGTTTTATAATCTATGCAACCTATATCTGAGGGATCCCCACGAATTTAGCATGTAATCTTGCTCATGCAAGCTTCAGCGGTGAGTTCATCAAGCCAGCGGATCGTCTTTTTCCACTGATGCAGGGTAAATCGCATTGAGGTGTTAAAAGCTCTCAAGCCAAGAAAGTGAAAGGATAGTACGGATTTTGTTTCGGTATTTGCCTGAAAGCGTCGATGCTTGTTACTGACAACTAATAGCATGCCCAACAGTACAGCCACTAACGAAGCCAGTGTGGTAAGCAAGACCAGAACAGTAATGCGTGTCTTGGTTGTGCTGCGATTATTTTCATACCCCAGACCAAAGCGCGTGCTTTTCATATCCCGAAAGCCTTCTTCTATTTGCATGCGCTGGCGATAAATATCGATGACTTGTTTAGATAAGTGACGATGGTAGGGCAATGACGTCGCCAGTAGCCACGGATCTCTTGCGCCATCAGCATATTTCAATGAATTGGTATCCCGTTGGCGCGAGCCATTGGCATTAAACGCTCGTCGACCTTTCGCTTTCTCTTTAACCAACACCAAGGTACAGGCAAAAGGTCGTGACTTGACGATAAGCGCGTTATCAAATCGCTTGGGCCGTGTTGTAGCCTTTAGATAAAGCTCAGCGATAGATTGCCATTCATTACCGCCATCCAGCGAATATAAATGTGGCTTTCGCACACGTCCGACAATATGCCATCTCAATGCCTGCACTTCACGAAACCACGGCGATTTGTAGCCCGCATCAGTGACAATAATGGGCTGGCAGGTATCCGGTAAGAGCGTGTGCAATATCTCTAAAAAGTCTCTATGTGTAGTCGCTTTTGCACTGGCTTTTCTATCATGCACTTCCTGATAAAGGGTAATAGGCCGCCCTTTAACGACAATTGCGGCGCGAAGTAAAAAGTGCTTTTTGCACTTATCCAAATCTGACCAGTCAACGGCAATGACAGGATGTTTACAGGTACAAAATAACCGGCAAATCATTGCATAGATAAACGGTACTTCACGCTGGAGGTGACCATTAGATAACAGCCGGTCAGCCCGCTTAATACGGTGTTTCTCATAGGCATTGGAACGGATACCGCGCCCCATACTGGTCACAGTGGCCGAACCGCTCTCAATCAAGCTTCGCACACAGGCGACAACGGCCTGTTTGCGGGTTTTATGCATTTTATGGCTGACAAAAGAGACAAGATTGTTCAATATAGAGCGTGCATTCATGGTGTTTTCTGTGTTGGTTTTTTTTGGCGAAAGATCTGATCACCAAATGCCATGAATGTTCCCTAACTCTTTGACTTTATTTTACTATTCGTGGGGATAGCTCAGAACCTATATCCACTTTTATCTTTGATTTAGACGGTACCTTAGTCGACTCTGTGCCCGATTTAGCCATTGCACTTAATGCTGCGCTTGACGATGTAGGTATGCCTACGCACAGCAATTGCGTTATTAGAAACTGGGTAGGAAATGGTGCAAAAGTACTTGTAGAGCGAGGATTAGCAAACGGGGTAAACAATGCTGACACCCCAGACCAACTAAATAGCGAAGAGCTAATAGAACACACTTTTCAGCGCTTTTTATATCACTACGACCGCAACGTTTGTAAAGAGTCTAGTTTATACCCAGGAGTTTACGACACGTTAAAAAGCCTGGCCGCTCGGGGGTTTACTCTTGCTTTGGTTACCAACAAACCCAAAAAGTTTATTGCACCTATTGTTGAGGCACTCAGCATAGACAGCTTTTTTACGCTGTTTATTGGTGGCGATTCACTTAAAGAAAAAAAGCCCTCCCCTTTGCCTCTCAACCATGTGTGTAAAACACTAAACACTGACGCGAGCGAATGCGTTATGGTGGGGGATTCGAAAAACGACATTTTAGCTTCAAAGGCTGCAAATATGCGCAGTGTAGGCTTAACCTATGGCTACAATTATGGAGAGGATATCAGTACTTACCAACCCGACTGGGTGTTTAGCAAGTTTAAAGAAATAGCATCCATAGTGGCTTAAATGCATTAGATTAGTTGAGCCTGCAACACCGTTTCACAATTAAAATGCCTTAGAATTTAAAACTTCATCGCTTAGAACATAATTCGTACAACAAAGATCAACACGCGGAAATAGAGACATTACCCTTTGGTAAAATATACTTTTTTCTGTACTATCCGCCTGTTAAATAATTCAGGGAGTTACGGGTATGTCGACAAGCTGGCTTTCTTTGGAAGACGCACTGATAAAAGCGCGAGCAACAGCTCACGCAGTGAGCGACGTTGAATATGTCAGTTTAGCAAAAGCTCACCGTAGAGTAGTTGCAGAAGATATTATTGCCTCGACAAACGTGCCACCATGGGATAACTCGTCTATGGACGGCTATGCTATTCATGTCACTGCCGAATCCAGCTCTTTAGCTAACGACAATACCGAAGCAACGGATTCTTCCGGTAAAACTTTCACTGTGCAGGGTGTTATTACCGCGGGTGACAGAGCCGCGACACCTCTTCATTCAGAACATGCTTATAAAATCATGACAGGTGCACCTATTCCTCAGGGTGCAAACGCCGTGGTGATGGTAGAAAATACTAGCTCTAGCGATGCAAACACAGTGACTGTCCATACCCTCCCTAATGCTGGTGAAAATATTCGTGTGAAAGCCAATGATATTGCCAGCGGAGAGGTACTTATCAAAAAAGGAACGTTACTTAGGGCTGAGCACTTAATGCTATTGTCGTCTCAAGGATTAAACACGCTACCTGTCTACAGAAAGCTTCGCGTTGGCATTGTGGCCACGGGCAATGAATTAGCAGCGCCCGGTGAAGCATGCAGCGACACGCAAATTTTTGAATCGAACCGTGCGGGTATAAGCGCCATTGTCGAGGACGAAAATGTCGAGATTATCGATTTTGGCATAGTGAAAGACGATAAAGCCTCGCTGTCAGACTTATTTCATCAAGCGTCTAACACCGTTGATATCATGATAAGTAGTGGTGGCGTGTCTGTTGGTGATGCCGACTATGTTAAAGACGTCATTGATTCAATGGGCAGCATCGAGTTTTGGAAGATCGCAGTTAAACCCGGTAAACCTTTTGCGCTAGGTAAACTTGATGACACTGTATTTTGCGGGCTTCCAGGCAATCCGGTTTCTTCATTCGTCACCGCCAAACTACTGGTATTGCCTATAATTCGCAAAATGCAGGGCCGACAAGATGACCTAGGTCTATTCACTGTTACAGCCACATTGACGAAAGACATCAAGCGTCGTCCAGGCCGCCGTGATTTCCAGCGTGCGCTAATGAGCACTGATACACAAGGCAACCTTGTTGTTACACCGTTAAAAAACCAAAGCTCGGGAGTGATGACCTCTATCACCTCAGCGAATTGTTTTATGGTAGTGCATGAAGAACTCGCTGAGCTGAACAAAGGTGACGCTATTCCCGTTATTCCTTTTACATAGAACATGTGACGCTATTTTTGAAATGGCTGAGTCAGGCACTGATGGCCAGAGACCAAGCGCCAAAGCGCTGCGTTATAATAATTTCGTTGACCATACGTTTGCCATGTTGGGCTTTCATAAAACAAATAAGAGAATTTATACCTGTGATAAAACAACGCTTTTTTATTGAAGCCAGAGATGTATTAAAACTCGCGTGGCCGCTGCTTATTGCGCAAATAACCCAAATGTTAATGGGTGTAAGCGACACAATTATGGCAGGGCGATACAGTGCAACCGACATGGCCGCGGTAGCGCTAGGTTTTAGTATTACCATTCCTCTTCTGTGTTTTATACAGGGTATCGCCCTTGCTCTACCCCCTATAATTTCTCGGCTTCATGGCAACAAAAATATCTCAGGCATAGCCAATGCAAGTCAGCAAGCAGGCTACTTAGTACTGTTCGTTGGTTTGCTTATTGCCGCACTTGTGCCCTTTACCGAGGCCATAGTCTCGTTGTTTCCGATGGCACCTGAATTACACACGATCACCGTCGACTACGTTATCTATGTATTTATCGCAATGCCAGGCTTTGCCATATATCAGTGGTTGAGAAACTATTGCGAGGGGTTGGGGAAAACTAAACCTACGATGATCATTACAGTCATTGGTTTGATGGCAAATGTGGTCGGTAACTACCTGTTTATTTATGGGGTGGGCCCCCTTCCCGCCATGGGGGGCGCAGGGTGCGGTGTTGCTACTGCCCTTGTGATTTATACCATGCTCGTAGCCACTATCATTTACGTAAAGTTTGCACCGGCGCTAGCAAAATACGCCCTGTTTACTTATTGGTATCGCCCAGACTTAAAAGTCATTGGTAGAACCTTCGCTATGGGACTTCCAATCGCGATGACCATATTGTTTGAAGTGACACTGTTTTCTGCAGTAGCGCTGCTTATCGCTCCCTTTGGTGCAAATGTGGTTGCCGCTCATCAAGTGGCACTGAACTTTTCAGCCCTTATGTTTATGTTTCCTATGAGCATTGGCATGGCAGTGGCTATTCGTATTGGCTATCGCATCGGGCAAAACAATATACGCCAAGCAAAAATAGCTGCGCGAAGTGCTATTTTAATTGGCTTTGTTACCTCTGCATGCACTGCTACTTTTACCCTAGTGGCTAAGGGGTTTATTATCGGGCTGTATACAAACGACAGCGAGGTTTACGCCCTTGCCAATGCGCTACTTATCTATGCAGCACTTTTTCAGCTATCTGATGCAGTGCAGGTTATATCTGCCAATGCGCTTAGGGGTTATAAAGACACTACCGCCATGTTTCTAATCACGTTTGTATCATATTGGCTTATTGGCTTGCCCACAGGCGTTGTTTTGGGAAGAACATCGTGGCTTACCGCTGAGCCGATGGCAGCTGCCGGCTTTTGGATTGGATTTATTGTGGGGCTAAGTGCAGCAGCTGTGCTACTTGGTGCAAGACTACTTTATATTCAACGAAAAACCGCCGTGTTAAAAGCGTAATTGTACTTACAAGCTAGCCCTCTTTTTATCGAGGGCGTTTTGTTTATTTCTTAGCTAGCGAGAACGGCTTAATCCTTTTATAGCGTCTGTTAGTCCTTCGAGCGTTAGCGCATACATTTTATCTTCCATAATCTCTCTCATTATTTTAATGGAAGAATAGTATGGCCAATAGTTTTCGGCCTGTGGGTTTAGCCACACCGCGTTACTAAAATGATTAAGCAGCCGCTGCATCCATACACTGCCCGCCTCTTCATTCCAGTGCTCTACGCTTCCACCCGGATAGGTAATTTCATAGGGTCCCATGGTGGCGTCGCCAACAAAGATAACTTTGTAATCTTTGCCGTAGCGATGAATGATATCCCAAATAGGAATGCGCTCTTTATTGCGTCTAAGATTGTCTTTCCATACTTCCTCGTACACACAATTGTGAAAGTAGAAATACTCTAAATACTTAAACTCTGACTGTACGGCGGAAAAAAGCTCCTGCGTAGTTTTAACGTGTGGGTCCATTGATCCCCCCACATCAAAAAACATCAGCACCTTTACCGCGTTGTGACGCTCTGGTGCCATGTGAATATCTAGCATGCCACCTTTTTTAGCGGTCTCGCCTATGGTAGTTCTCACGTCCAGCTCTTCACTGGCGCCAGTTCGAGCAAACTTTCTCAATTTGCGCAATGCAACTTTTATGTTGCGGGTGCCTAACTCCACATCGGAAGAGAGGTTTCTAAACTCTCGCTTATCCCACACTTTGGCAGCAGAAAACTTTCTATTTCCTTTTTGACCAATGCGAACCCCTTCAGGGTTATCTCCATAAGCACCAAAGGGCGAAGTCCCCCCTGTGCCTATCCATTTATTACCGCCTTGGTGACGTTTTTCTTGCTCTTCCAGCCGCTTTTTAAGAGTTTCCATAAGCTCATCAAGCCCACCGGCTTTGCGCAGCGCCTCGCGCTCCTCTGGGCTTAAGTTCTTTTCAAGTTCTTTGCGCAACCACTCTTCAGGGATTTCCTTTCCGAACAGATCGATAGATTCAACACCTTCAAAATAGTGCGCAAAGGCGCGATCAAACTTATCGTATTGAGTTTCATCTTTAACCATTATGGTGCGAGACAGGCTATAAAAGCCCTCTATGTCTGCATAAACCACATGCTTTTCTAATGCGCGCAACAAATCAAGCAACTCACGAAGAGTGGTTTTTACTTGATACTTTCTCAGCGTGAAAAAAAACTCAATAAGCATTAGCGTCTCGCCATAAAGACCAGTTTTTCAAAAAGGTGAATATCTTGCTCGTTTTTAAGTAATGCCCCGTATAGTGGTGGGATTGAAGCCTTACCGTCTTTGTTGTGAAGCGCCTCTGGTGGAATGTCTTCTGCGACTAGCAGTTTCAACCAATCGATTAACTCAGACGTCGACGGTTTTTTCTTAAGCCCTGGCACGTCACGTAGATTAAAAAATGCAGACAGTGCTTCGTCTAACAAGTTTTTCTTAAGGTCGGGAAAATGCACATTAACAATTTCTCGCATGTCGTCTGGCGTAGGAAACTGAATGTAATGGAAGAAACAACGGCGCAAGAATGCATCTGGCAGCTCTTTTTCATTATTCGACGTAATAATCACAATGGGACGCTGAGCGGCAACGACTCGCTCTTGGGTTTCATAAACGAAAAATTCCATTTTATCGAGTTCAAGCAATAAATCGTTTGGAAACTCGATATCGGCTTTGTCTATCTCGTCAATAAGTAACACCGGGCGTTTTTCTGCGCTAAACGCTTCCCACAGTTTCCCCTTTACAATGTAGTTACCGATATCGTGCACTCTATCATCGCCTAGCTGCGAATCTCTAAGACGAGACACCGCATCGTATTCGTATAAGCCTTGCTGCGCTTTCGTGGTTGATTTAATGTGCCATTGAATTAGTTCGGTACCTAAACTGTCGGCAAGCTCCTCGGCAAGCATGGTTTTACCCGTGCCCGGCTCACCCTTTATAAGTAGAGGCCGCTCTAGTGTGATTGCCGCATTAACAGCGAGCTGTAGGTCTTTGGTTGCGATGTAATTAGACGTGCCGCTAAAAGCCATTCTTCTTATACTCCGTTTAATTCTTCGTCTTCATGTAATTTAACAATAACATATAGCTAAAAAACACTTTGCATTTTTACTTTTAGGACCAATCATATAGGGGTATAAAGAAATCCCCAAATTCAGGCTATGAATTATTAACTATTATATTGGCCGTACAGATCACGACTTTTGGGGTTTGCTTGTGAATCAGGAACGAGTTAAGGATAAAAGATGAACGTATTTGACGACAATTCCCTAGCCATTGGCCGTACGCCACTAGTGAAACTAAATCGCGTTACCTCTGGTAATGTGTACGCAAAAATAGAGTCTCGCAACCCAAGTTTCAGCGTTAAGTGCCGTATTGGTGCAAACATGGTCTGGGATGCAGAAGAGCGCGGTGTTCTGACAAAGGGTAAAGAGATTGTAGAGCCTACAAGTGGTAATACGGGTATTGCCTTAGCGTTCGTTGCTGCTTCACGTGGTTACAAAATAACGCTAACTATGCCAAGTAGTATGAGCTTGGAACGCCGCAAACTGCTTAAAGCATTAGGTGCAAACCTAGTGCTTACAGAGGCTCCTAAAGGAATGAAAGGCGCAGTGGCCGCAGCACAAGAAATCGTCAACTCTGATCCTGAAAAGTATGTACTGCTTCAGCAGTTTGACAACCCTGCTAACCCAGCTATTCACGAAAAGACCACAGGCCCTGAAATTTGGGAAGACACCGACGGTAAAGTTGATGCATTCGTAGCGGGTGTGGGTACAGGCGGTACCATTACAGGTGTAAGCCGTTACCTTAAAAACACCAAGGGCAAAGCTATTACATCTGTAGCGGTTGAGCCAACTGATTCGCCGGTTATCACACAAGCATTAGCGGGTGAAGAGTTAACTCCTGGTCCACATAAAATTCAGGGTATTGGTGCTGGGTTTATTCCTGGAAACCTTGACTTAGACCTTATCGACGAAGTTGAGCAAGTCTCTAACGAAGACTGCATGGACATGGCACGCAAGCTAATGACAGAAGAAGGTATTTTAGCAGGTATTTCCTCTGGTGCAGCGGTTGTGGCAGCGAAGCGTTTCGCTGAACGTCCGGAAAACAAAGATAAGATTGTTGTTGTTCTTCTTGCTAGCGGTACAGAGCGTTACTTAAGTAGCCCAATGTTTGCTGGTGCGTTCGACGAACAGGAAGAAGTTCAATAGTTGAACGGTAGACTAAAAGCGTTACGCGTACAGTAAAATGCTGTAATAGCGTACTGAAAAGCGAGGAAGACTATATTTAGTCCCTCGCTTTTTTTTGTATTAAAAATTGACGTTTACATTACGGATAGCTGCACATTATTTGCTACCCTGTTACCCTTAGCACTTAATTAGTAGTACTTAGTTATTAGTCCTTAATTATCGTTACAATACGACAAAACAATAACAGTATAGGTCAATAAAGAACTGGCATAGTACGTCATTAAACACATATTTGCCCTTTAACCTTTTTCGCCTCAGGAGGCTTGTAAAATGAACGCCCATAAGTTGTATACCTTGTTTGGCCTTATCTCCCTACTATTGCTCAGTGCATGTGGAGAAAAAGAAAAAGGTATTGGTCGTTACGGCATGCTTGACGAGAGTACACCAGAATACACAACTGTTGTTTTTCTAAACAGTGTTTACGAAGACGATAATTTAGATAGAGCAATTTCTTTATCTAGCGAAAAGATGACCCGAATACTAAAACGCTACCATACCAACAAAAATGTACAGCGCCATTTACTCAACTTGAAGTACGACACCGTTACGGTGACACCTCAAACAGCAGGCAAAATAGGCAGAACTGAATTTGCCGAAAAATCGACCATCACTGTATTTTTAAGCGGTATGTATGGTGAAGACAAAATAGAAGACTTACGCAGTCTCGACCTTATCAAAGAAGATGGTGATTGGAAGGTGAACAAGATTCACCCTGATACCTACTTATAGCCTCGCTTTATATCACATCCAGAATAATAGTCTGAAACCGTGACATTAAAGTTAGAGGAGTATTACTTAGCTTGCATTTCGCTCTAACAATGTTTTGCCTCAAAACTAGTTTTGGCGACTATTGTAAATAAGCGATTTACGGTAGCCCATCGAGTAATTTACCATGGTCAGCTAAAGACAAACAACGGACGGTCAGGTTTCAAAGCTCATAGTGCCGCTTTGTGCCAATAGCCGACATCACATACTTTTGATGGCGAAACTGGTTGTAGAAGTTATACAAACAATCATTTATTGAAATGACAATTACTTAGGGTCCCCCCCCTAAAGTCGCTTAGCATGTGGAACAATCAGAACAGCCACAAGAGTAGAGGAATACAAGAGCCATGACTCATAACAAAATCACCCTGACCATCGCCGCTGTGTTAGCCCTAAGCGCATGTGCCGACAAAAATCCGCCAGCACCGACCTTAACTATCAAAGTGACACCACCGGCTGATTACTCTGCTAATGACACTATTCATCTGGTCGGTAATTTTAATGATTGGGCACTGGACGGTGACAAGGCTTACTCACTTATAAAAAATAACGAGGAGCTGAGCGTTACCATTCCGATCACCGAGAAAAATGTATTTTTTACCATGGTCAAAGACAAAAATTGGCAATGGATGCCCGCCAACGAAATGGCAAAAAGCCAATGTACCTATCTACATAAAGCAACGGGTGGCGATGCGGAAATGGCAGTTCATATTCCGCTCTGGACTGGCGATAAGCCTTTAAAAGCAGCCGAGCCGAGTTTAAGCGGCAGCATCGTACAGCATAAAAATATTACACTGCCCCAATTTGGCCGCAGCAGTGATATCTCCGTTTATCTGCCTAAGTCCTACCAACACAACACTGACAAAACCTACCCGGTTTTATATATGTTGGATGGCCAAAATATTTTTAACGCTCAAACGGCACACAGCGATGAATGGCGCATTGATGAGCTATTGGAGGAGCTGACCAGTGCTGGCAATCTGGATGAAATGATTGTGGTGGCGGTGCCCAATAGCGCTGAGCGATGGGTTGAATACAACCCCTGGGCATTTAAAAACCGCGATGGCAAAGCCACACAAGGCCAAGGAGAATTAACGATTCGCTCGATTAAAGATACTCTAAAACCCTTTATCGACAGCCGCTACCGAACCGATCCGCAGCCAGCCGGCACCGGTTTAGCGGGCAGCTCGCTGGGCGGCTTAATGGCCATTTATGCCGCGCTGAAGCATAGCGACACTTTTGGTTTTACAGCCGCATTTTCACCGGCTTTAGCGATTGAAAATATGGACGGAATAAATGTGTTATTCGAAGCCATTAAACAGCAGCAAACTATTGGCAATAGCAAAATATATTTTGATATAGGGCAGATGGAATATGGCAATTACGAGCAGATCGAACAATTAAATAGCCTGCTGCTTAAACAGGGATTTAAACCGGAAAATCTTAAGTTGGTGAAAGATGATGTTGGGCGGCACTGCGAAGTGGACTGGTCGCGCCGATTCCCTGCGGCGATGGAATGGTTGCAAGCAGGCATTTAATACATTTCGAAATATTCGTTGAAAACCACTCTGATTGTATGGATGTCCAAAAAAGCTGTTTTCTTTTTGGGGTCCCCGTAAAGTGAGCCGGTATTTTGGCCGGTTGTGAGGTTTTAAAAATGCGCGTGTCTGAGCGGTTCGACGGTAGCGAACCACGAGTTTGCGCATTTGCCTCAAAAATTGGCCAAAATACCGGGCTTTCGAACGATCCCGGGGTCGCCTTTTCTTTGGTTTCTTTCTTTTGGCGAAGCAAAAGAAAGAGACTCGCCTTTAGGCGAAACCCGCGCAACGCCGTTGCTTAAAACAACTATCGCCTGAAGGCCAAGGGTCTATGCCGAATGACCGCAATTCGCTCACAGCGGCCCCACAAGATTTAGCGGCAGGCATCAATAGGCGCTGCGTTGCCTGTCGGTTTCGTAACCTTGTTACCCACATATAAGTTTCGAACTTTGTTGTCATGTTTCTTTGAATAACAACTTTAATGGCCTACTACAACAAGAGACGTTTGTGGTGCGGTGAGAAACCTAGCGCCCTGTTCAGTGATGACTACCATATCTTCTACTGAAATTGTCTTAGTCTTTTGAACGTTGTTTTTTTCGTTGCCCGCGCTATGGCTGTCTGTTTCAACGTCTGTAGCCTTATCTCCTTCATCTGGGTTATAAGGCCAACTGAAAAAGCCATCAAAGGCAAAAGTCATATGTGTATCCAGAAGTTTGTCTGATGCGGGCCGAACGCCTAAGTTGGGGCCTACATCATGAGCGACGTAGCCAACCGGATGTCCCGTACTCCACATCACGGGTAATGAGCCATTTTTCTGCATGACTGCAAGCTGCGCTTTGTGAACTTCGTTACCCGACACTCCCGGTTTCATTGTATTAAATGCTGCGTTGCGTCCTGCTATCGCGCTTTCCCACGCATGCTGTATAAATTGAGGCGCCGCTTGTTCGTCAGTGTTGAGTACGTACGCGAAGCGTTGTACATCTGTCACCCATTGTTCAAAAACGCGAATACCAAAATCTATTTGGATAACATCTCCGCCCTGTATAACTCGCTCTGTAGGATGAGAATGACCACGATCGGGCCCAGAATTCACTGCTGGATTCTGACTTTCCGCCCATCCATCGGTAACACCAGCCTCTGCCATCTTTTGTTTTAAGAAACCGGCAATGTCTTTATCTGTCGTTATTCCGGGTTTCACCATTTGGTAAGCTTCATATTCCCACCGTGAAGTAATAGCAGCCGCTTTTTCCATAATATCTACCTCTTCGGGAAGTTTGCGAGCTAGCCAGTAATAAATTACGTCTTCAGCAGAAACCAGTGAGACATCACGGTTTTTAAATGCCTTCTCAAGCATGAGATATTGAGAGTGGCTCAAGCCATCTGCAAAAGGATTAACGCTGAAACTGTTTATGCCAACCCGCCCTTTTATTTGTTGCTTAGCCATCCAAGTGGCTGCAGCGTTAACCGCACTTTCACCTTTTGAAACATCAACCACGTAGTCGAACGTGCCAAGCTCTTTTAGTGCCGTAGACTCACTTGTAGGTGAAAATATTCGCGAACTAATAGCGTTTGCTCTCTTGGTCCGGGCTTCCTCGGCAACGTCTTCTTCTAGACTGAATAAAATGACCGCAGTGCCCCCAGCATTCTCGCAACCTACGTGGTTCGCTAAGGGGTCATTATTATTCTCACGGCACACAATTAGCCAATAACGTAAGTCAGCATTTTTCAGTGCTAAAGGTAGCAGTGTTTTAATTCGCTTTTTTCTAATTTCACCCCATGGTGATGGCGAATTAAAATACGCGATATACTCGTTTATCGTCTTTAAATCGGGAATTCGGTTTTCAGTGTTTGCTGTTATTTCAAGTGGTTCATTCAACAGTTGCCTGCTGCTCTGTGATAAGTCACTGTCGACATTTGCCAGAGCAACTTGCGCATTGAAGGCACTAACGCCAACCACAACAATCTGTGCAAGGAACATAAAACGTGAGCGTGTTGTCATTCTTCTATTCTCTTTTTTCTTTTTAGATGTTCAATTTTAAAACTCTATCATCCATTCGTATTGTGGCACCACATTAGTTGCTACCGAGAAATAATAAGAAAAATACCAAGAAAAATGAGAGTATTTTCCGTGCAATGAATAAACATATTCTTTTCTTGGTTTGCGACAATATACCTGAGACAATGTCGCCTTAATTATATAAGCGAAATCTCTATGAAACTTTTAGTTCGCAATCTTGCGAGAACAACGACACAAGACGAAATACTTTCTCTTTTTTCTGCCCACGGTAAAGTGGACGAATGCAGCCTAGTGCTAGATAAAGAAACGGGTCAATCTAAAGGCTTTGCCTTTGTAGAAATGAACAATACTGACGATGCGCAAAAGGCCCTTAAAAGCTTACACCACGCCACTGTAGCCAATAACAAAATTAGAGTTAAGCTTGCGCAAGACTAGAGCGCTTGTAACAGTTCCTTACTGGCACACGCCTTTTAAGTAACTACACTAAAGCGCTACTGTTTTTTCACCGAACTGGCTAGCATAACCGCCAACAGAAACTGTCCAGCCGTGACTGCTACTCGATAAGCCATTGTTTGTCGCTGTGACCACAGTCGCAGTAATTGCTGAGGGGCAGTTCATTGCGCGGCCTTGTTCAAACTCAAAATTAAACGTTATAGCAGAGTCAGTCCCTTTTTTACCCAATGCACTGTGCTGAGAGTGTGTATTACGCTGTCCAGTGCTATTCCCGGTGCGACTTACAGCGCTGTGCCCAATATAATGCTTAGCGAGATAGCACGCTAATGCACCACTGGCACTTCCGGTAGCCGACTCTTCAGTAATGCCAAGTAACGGGGCAAAGTTTCTGCAGCTTGCCGTTATCGTATTATCACTTTCACACAGTTCAAAGGCGTGAATGCCAACAGCATTATGCGCCTTACAAAATTCAATAGTTTTCGTGCTATCAAGCTGTATCTTGTCTAAATACCCCATTGGCACAGGCACGATAATATCAGGCAGTCCCGTACAGACTATCTCAATTGGAAGTTCTGTTTGAGCAAGCACTTGTGGAGCAATACAGATAACGTCAGAAATTGCTTCGCAGGTTAGCTCTCCAATAAACTCTGGTGCTTTTTGCTTCATTTCAACATGCCCGTTCGACATTATGGAAACACCTAGCAGACCCGCTTTTGTTTTTTGCACATAGCTTCCAGGTTGAAACACCCCTTGATGAAATAGCGTTGAAAATGCTGCTAGTGTAGCGTGACCACAAAAATCGACCTCGTCGGTAACAGTAAAAAACGACACTTCGGCATCCATATCGACATCGGTATTGGCATTCTCGACTGCACTTCTACGAGTAGCCCCACTAGAACTTTTACTATTTACAATTTTAGAAACAAATGCCGTTTCGGAATAGCCTACCGCTTTGGCTATTGCTAACTTTTCATCATAAGTTAACCCGTCTGCATTTAGCACCACTCCAGCGGGGTTTCCGCCGCCGTTATTCTTAGTAAATGCATTGACCAAAAATACTTTTATTTTCTTCACTCTATTCTTGTCCATTTTCTTTTTATTTATACCTATAAAACAAAAAAAGCCGAAGCTATTTGGCTTCGGCTTTGTCTTGGGTTATAACGCTATTAAAGGCTACTCATACTCTGAACAGAAACAGGCCCAATATTAGCAGCTTCCACTTCTGCTTTAATTTTCTCTGCATCGCCAATAATCAACCATGTTAATTTATCAGGCTGAACCACCTGCTTTGCAGCATCGTTTAAGTCGTCTAGCGACAAGCTATTATACTTCTCCACTAAACTTTCAGGGTAGTCGTAGTCGCGATTAAAGCGACTGCTCGATAGCAAACTGCTAAGCACAGAGCCAGCCGTTTCAAACTGTCCTGGCAACGAACGTACTTGGTCTAATCGTGCGCGCTCTAACTCTAACTCTGTGGGCGGTTTGTCGCCTAAGTAGCCATTAAGCTCTTTCTTTAATTCCAGTAGAGATGCACCGGTTTTATCGGTTTGTACAGGTGCATAAACCATATACGGCCTTTGACCTCTTGCTTCTTGTAAGAAAGTGTAGGCGCCATAGGCCCAACCCTTGTCTTCACGCAAATTCATGTTCACACGCGCAGTAAAGGCTCCACCCAAGGTCTCATTCATCGCCATAATGGCAATGTTATTATCTACACCGGTAGGCGGTGCTAAATGTGCAGCAAGAATAAGCGATTGTTGAGACCCAGGACGGTCAATAATAATCGCTCTTCCCTTTTCTGGCATGCTTGCCTGGGCAATTTGCTTAGTGCCCTTTTCACCCGATGCCTTCCATTTACCAAACTCTTTTTCAAGCACGGGTTTAATTTCGTCGAGCGTGGTGTCGCCCACTACGAATACCGTGGCATTATCTGGACGTAACCAGGTGTTTTTAAAGTCGACCAGGTCGCTGCGAGTGACCGACTGAACACCTTCAGCAGTTCCAGAACCGGTAAAAGGGATCCCATAAGCGTGATCATCGCCGTAAATAAGCGGTGGTAGCAAGGTAAGGGCAATGCTCACTGGACGTGTTTTCTGCTGCGCAATTTCGCTTAGAATAAGCGCGCGCTGACGTTCAATCTCTTCTTTATCAAAGGTCGGCTTTTTCAAAATATCACCAAACAACGACAAAGAATCGTCCATATTTTCTTTTAACATAGACATACTGACAGTGGTGGTATCAAGGTTAGAACCACTGTTTAACCTAGTACCTAGCTTTTCAAGCTCCGCCGCTAGCTCTAGTGCATCATAACGGCCAGCGCCTTCATCTAACATGACAGTGGCAAAATTTGCCAATCCGAGTTTTCCACCCGCATCGGCAGAATAACCAGCGTCAAACTGAACGGCAACATTCACAATGGGTACAGTTGAGCGCTTTGCAAACACCACTTCAATACCATTTGATAAGGTGGTTTTCTCCACATCAGGAAACGACAATTGAGTCTCCGCAGATATGGTAGGAAGCCCTGAACTTCTGTCTACCCCTTCAGTAGTCGCAGCATGCTCGGCAAAAGGCACAAAGGTAATTTGATGCCATCCATCGCCCAACCATTCATTAGCCGCAGCTTTAACCTTCTTGGGTGTGGCGCTAGCAAGTTCTTTCAACTCGGTTTTAAAATACGTAGGGTCGCCAGCAATGAATTCACCTGATGCCAGTCTATCAGCTTTACCACCGAAGCCTCCTACTTCTTCAAGCCCACGAATAATTGAAGCACGGCGCTTTGTTGATACCAGCTTTACTTCATCTTTGGTAGGGCCTTTACGCAAAAACTCTTGGATAATTTTATCCATTTCACGCTCTACTTTCTTAACATCTGCGCCTGGTGCTACATCTACGCTAAGACCGAAAATGGACGCAATTTGTAGCTCGTAATTAAACACCGATGCATTTGTTGCGATTTGTTGGTCGTAAACAAGCTCTTTGTACATGCGAGAGTTTTTGCCATCACCTAGCACACTTGCTGCAATAAGCAGATCTGTGGCTTCTGGGCTCATGTTTTCAGGCGAAACCCAAAGGCGTGAGATTCGAGTTTGCGGTACTTTGTCCTGAATAATTTCTCTGGTGTTCGCGGTACGCGTTGGGATCCAAGATTGCCATTTAGACAAAGATGGGCCAGGTTCAATATCACCAAAATACTTATTGACCAGAGGCTTGGCTTCGTCAGCATTAATATCACCACTAAGCACCAAAATCGCGTTGTTCGGGCCATAGTATTTATTGAACCACGACTTCACATCGTCTAGTGAAGCGGAGTTCAAATCTTCCATAGAGCCGATAACGTTATGTGAATACGGATGTTCGTTGGGAAACAGTGCTTTAACGGCATGATCTAAAAACGCACCATAGGGCTGGTCTCCACGTTGACGTTTCTCATTTTGAACAACGCCGCGCTGCTCATCCAGTTTCTCTTGCGTCACTGCGCCTAGGAGGTGACCCATGCGGTCTGATTCCATCCATAATATACGGTCAAGAGCAGGTGTCGGAACGGTTTGAAAGTAGTTAGTGCGGTCGAAACTGGTGGTGCCATTTAGACCCGTAGCACCGGCTTCTTGTAGCGCACCAAACCACTCGTCATCATAGTTTTCAGTGCCATTGAACATAAGGTGCTCGAAAAGATGAGCAAACCCTGATTTACCTTCAGGCTCATCTTTCGAACCAACCTTATACCATACCGCCACGGCCACAACCGGCGCCTTTCGATCTTCATGAACAATAACGGTAAGGCCGTTGTCCATGGTGAACTTTTCGTAGCTAATATCAATATCGTCATCAGCAACGACCGGTGACATTCCCACCAAGGTGATGGCTACAACGCTAAGACATCGCCTCGTTAAATTTTTAAACACCCGCATAAAATATTGTCCTTATTTTTATGAACGTTCTATTTATATTTGTACTATTTTGTCATCTATTTTCGTTAGCACCGAAACCTAACTCCCATTAATTAGAGGCGTTTCCTCTTCAATGCTAAGAAAGCAGAAGCTCCCCACAATTAAGTTAGCGTTGTGATGACACTAACGCAATGATCAGACGCAATAAGAATCGTTACAAAACGTTAAAAAACGGAAGAAGCCACTGTACATTTCAACTAGTTTTTAAGCGCTGCTTAGTCGGCTTATTTCTCTTGTGGTATAGAAAAAGGCAATCACGGCACTGAGAATAACAACACCCACTTGACGTGGTCCAATTGAATTGACCAGTCCAGTTAAGAGTATAATATCAGCTTAACTGGAGAAAGAGATGCCTGAAAGAAAGCGTTACACCAAAGAATTTAAACTCGATGCGGTTAGTCTTGTGCTTGATCAAGGCCATAGCAGAACCGATGTTGCCAAAATGTTAGATGTTAACAATCAGATGATCAGTCGCTGGGTCAAGGAATACCAGCAAGATGATGATGGGCAAGCATTTAGGGGCAACGGTAAATTAACACCAGAGCAAGAAGAGATCCGTCGACTTAAAGCGCAGGTCAAACAGCTTGAAATGGAAAAGCGCATATTAAAGGAAGCGACGGTCTTTTTCGCCAAGGAAACGAAATAAAATATCGTTTCATCGCGCAACGTAAAAAGACCTATCCAGTCGATTTAATGTGTCGACTGTTGGGCGTGAATAGAAATGGCTTCTACCGGTATATGAAGAAGCAGGAATGGCCGCAGACGCAGAAGGATAACGAAAAAGCTGAGATGCTCGAATGGATTGAAGCCATAGATGTTGCGAGTGAGCATACATACGGTAGCCGCAGAATGCAGCGAGCATTGAACTGTTTAGGTTATCCAGTAGGCCGACAGCAAACGCGGCAGTTAATGAAAGAAGCCAACGTAAAGGTTCGATACAAGAAGAAGTATAAAATCACCACCAATAGTGATCACGACAAGCCCGTATTCGACAATGTACTCAACCGTGAGTTTGACGTTAACGCACCGGACCAAGCGTATGTTTGCGATATTACCTACGTCTGGACACGTGAAGGTTGGTTGTATTTAGCCGTGGTTATTGATCTGTTCTCGCGGAAGGTTGTGGGCTGGAGTATGGGTTCACGAATGAAGGCCAAGCTTGTTTGCGATGCACTGACAATGGCGATTTGGCAACGTCGCCCGAAGCCAGGATTGATTGTTCATTCTGACAGAGGAAGTCAGTATGCAAGTGACCAGTATCGTCGATTATTGAAAGGCCATGGTTTTATTGGCAGCATGAGTCGAAAAGGCGACTGTTGGGATAATGCCGTGGTAGAGAGTTTCTTCGGTACACTGAAACAAGAACGTGTGCATTGGAAGTCATATCAAACCCGTCTCGAAGCACAGCAAGATATCTTGCAGTACATCGCGATGTTTTATAATCCGATGCGGTTACATTCATACTTAGGATATATGAGTCCGAATCAGTATGAAGTGGCAGCATTGAAACAGAAGAAAGTAGCTTAACTGGGTTGGTCAATTTTGGTTGACCACGTCAACTATAGTGTAGAACATCGATACCATAGGGTAGTCCAATACAATAATGAGCGTATAGTTAATTGCTGCTGGCACTACAAGTTGGCGTGCTATACCCAAATACATGGGGAACATGGGCTTTTGCATCGCCTGCAATACCGCCACGCTTTGGAACAAGATTACATAAGCATAGAAAGCTAATGTGTCTATCCTTAAATAAGTAATACCTGTGCTTTGTATGGTTGTATCATCAGTAAATAAGCTCATGGCCAAGGGCGAAAGAAAATACATTACAGGTATTGATACAAAGGCCATAAACAAACCTATTAGTAGCCCTTTGCGATAAGTCTCCGATACTCTGTCGAAATAGTTCAACCCCATGTTTTGCCCAGCAATAGCCATAACTGCACTGTTTAAACCCAAAGCCGGTAACAGCAACACTTGCTCGAGGCGAAGTCCTACAGTGTAGCCAGCAACATGCTCACTACCGAACTGCCCTATAAGAGCCACCGTAATAAACCCGCCCAAAATGATGGTGAGCATATTAAAACTGGCTGGCAGTATCTGCCGTAATAAATCACGCCATCGTGCTTTATCAAAGGTGGGTTTCACAGAGATATTCAACCGTTTCATCAGCACTCGAAACAAATAAAATGCGGTTGCAAACTTGATAACAACAGTTGCGAGGGCAATGCCACTTACGCCTAAATCTAATACAAACGTGAATAGAGGATTGAGCCCGAAATTAGCGACAAAGCCCACCATTAAGGCGTTGCGGTTAGATTTTGTATCACCTAATGCCATGAGTGCACCTGCGGCACCAAAAGACAAAGTAAAACCAAGAGAGCCAGCTAAAGTTACCCATAGATAGTCCATAGCCAGAGGTTCTATATTAGGTTCGGCGCCAAGTAAAACCACTAGAGGGCGAGCAGCAAAGAAGCCAATTACACAAGACAATGCACTAAACGCAATCGCTAAACCACTGACATTATCAAGCCAACCTTTAACCTCATGTGTTTCGCCACGGCCAGCACCAGGCGCTATCATAGCTGAAGCACCAGTTTGAATGCCTATACCAATAGACAGCAGCAAAAAGAAAACGCTAGAGGCAATAGACAGCCCGGCCAACGCATTGTCTGAAAGATAGCCCGCAAACCAAATGTCGGTAAGGTTGTAGAGAGTATTGAAAATCATGCCTGTGGATGCAGGTATAGATAACCGAATCATGTGGCCCACAATTGAGCCTTCGGTTAAAGATGGGTCTGACTTCTTTGCTTCCATTTAGCTACTCCAGCTATGTCGGATAACGCTAGTGACATACCGATTTTTAAGCCCCAAAGAAAAATACACTCCATAAAAACAACAAAAATCGAACAATAATAAAGACGCATCTGCTCGTTTATAGGAGCAAATGCGATAATAAAAAGCACTTACCAAAGCGCGATTTCTTTCATGGACGTTTTTACGCAGGCGGGAGTTTTAAGTTTAGTTATATAGTAAAGATAAGATATCAATATGATGACGTCATAGCAGAAATTGAGGCTGAATTTTGAGCAGGCGATAAAAGAGTTTAAAGGCAGCACGCCTAAACTTGACGGTGCTGCCTGTATAATTGGAGGCAAATAGCAGTGACGTACTGCATTACTTCTGCTGTCTAGCGGCTAACTTCTCTAGTTGTTCATCTGTAGCAGGAAGCTGGTGTTTTTCTTTCCATTCTGAATAAGGCATTTTATAAACAACCTTTCTAGCAGCCTCGTAATCTACATCAACGCCTTTCTCGCTAGCCGCTGACGAATACCATTTCGCTAAACAGTTACGACAAAAATCAGCCAAAATCATCAAATCGATATTCTGAACGTCTTTATTTTCGTCTAGGTGCTCTACTAAACGACGAAATACGGCAGCTTCTATTTCAGTTTGAGTTTGCTTATCCATTTTTATCCTTTTTTACCTTAACGCTATTTAGGACGGGTCAACCAAAACAAAAAAGGGAGCTAGGCTCCCTTTTTCAGTCTTTCTTACTTCTTAATGGGCACATTCTTTAATGAATGTACAAAAGCATTTTTGCGCTTTTTCCACACTATTACTCTGCGTCGTCAGACTTAGGCGCAGGCTTTTCTAGAAGTTCTTTAATGCTTAGACGTACGCGGTTTTGGCGATCAATTTCCATAACCTTAACATCAACCATCTCACCTTCTTTAAGGTAGTCAGTTACTTTATTCACACGCTCGTGAGCGATTTGTGAAATGTGTACAAGACCTTCCTTACCAGGTAGTACTTCTACGAATGCACCGAAGTCAACGATGCGGGTAATTTTACCGTTATAGGTTTTACCCACTTCAATTTCAGCAGTCACTTGCTCAATCTTAGCAATAGCGATTTCTGCTTTCGCACGCTCTGTTGCGAAGATTTTGATAGTGCCGTCATCTTCAATTTCGATGTTGGTATCAGATTCTTCAGTAATTTGACGGATCATTGCGCCGCCTTTACCAATCACATCACGGATCTTATCCTGGTCTACCTTCATGGTGTAGATGCGAGGTGCAAATTCACTAAGTTCTTCGCGATGTCCGCCAATGGCTTCATCCATCACTTTTAAGATATGCAAACGTGCTTCTTTAGCCTGCTTAAGTGCGATCTGCATGATCTCTTTAGTAATACCTTCAATCTTTATGTCCATTTGAAGTGCAGTAATACCATCGGTAGTACCCGCTACTTTAAAGTCCATATCGCCAAGGTGATCTTCGTCACCAAGGATGTCTGAAAGTACAACAAAGTTGTCATCACTTTTCACAAGACCCATTGCGATACCAGCAACAGATGCCTTGATAGGAACACCTGCATCCATAAGCGCAAGTGAAGTACCACATACTGACGCCATAGATGATGAACCGTTAGACTCAGTGATTTCAGATACTACACGTACTACGTACGGGAATTCTTCTTCACTTGGCATAACTGCTTGAATACCGCGCTTTGCTAAACGGCCGTGGCCAATTTCGCGACGCTTTGGTGAACCAACAAAACCGGTTTCACCCACACAGTATGGAGGGAAGTTGTAGTGAAGCATGAAGCGACTATCGCGCTTGCCCTGAAGCTCGTCAATCATCTGTGCATCACGCTCTGTACCAAGCGTTGCTGCAACGATAGCTTGCGTTTCACCACGAGTAAACAATGACGAACCATGAGTGCGCGGTAAAATGCCTGTAGCCACATCAATGGCGCGAATCATTTTAGGGTCGCGACCGTCGATGCGTGGCTCGCCAGAAAGAATACGTGAACGTACTACGTCAGACTCAAGCTCGTGAAGAAGGTCAAGTACTTCTTTTTGGTCTTGCTCTTCGTCTTCTGCAACAATGGCTGCAAGCGCTTTTTCTGTCGCAGCAACAACTGCGTCTTTACGCTCTAGCTTGTCAGAAATCTGGTAAGCAGCCGTCATTTCTGCTTCAGCTAACGCTTTTACTTTGTCTTTTAGCGATGTATTTTCCGCTTCTGGTTTCCAGTCCCACTTTTCAGTACCAACTTCAGCCGCGAATTCATTTACCGCCTTAACAACAGTTTGCATTTGCTCGTGACCGTACATAACGGCACCAAGCATAGTGTCTTCTGAAAGCACATTGGCTTCAGATTCAACCATTAATACCGCACCTTCTGTACCAGCAACAACCAAGTCAAGTTCGCTTGACTCTTGCTCTTCAGCACGTGTATTAAGAATATATTCACCATTGCTGTATCCAACACGAGCTGCACCAACTGGACCATTAAACGGCATACCAGAAATGGCTAGTGCTGCAGAGGTACCAATAAGTGAGATGATATCAGTAGGAATATCTGGGTTAGCAGACATTACAGTGATGATAATCTGAACTTCATTTTTGAAGCCTTCAGGGAAAAGTGGACGAATTGGACGGTCAATAAGACGTGCAATTAACGTTTCACCTTCAGATGGACGGCCTTCACGCTTGAAGAATCCACCAGGGATTTTACCCGCAGCATACGCTTTTTCTTGGTAGTTTACCGTTAGTGGGAAGAAATCTTGACCTGCATTCGCTTCTTTCTTACCAACTACCGATACCAATACAGACGTGTCGTCCATACTTGCCAAAACCGCAGCTGTTGCCTGACGAGCAATTACGCCCGTCTCTAGAGTTACAGTATGCTGACCATACTGAAATGATTTAGTAATAGGAGTCACTATTTGTCCTTTAATTCCAATCTTTATTTATCGCTTTTAATTGCGGTGCTCAGTATAGCGATGAACACAGAATTTTGCCATCGCCAAATGAAGGAGAAGATTGAAATTATTATGTATTTATCTCCTGCATTTCCTACCGCAGCTTCATCACTCGATTAAAAAAGATTACATGGCTATATTTTCATCACAATGCAATAAACTGATGTCACAAAATCGAGTACGATAGAAAAAAGCAAAGGTCAAAACTAACAACCACATAAAACAACTGTATAAAACAAATGTGCGTTAAGGGGAATTTATGCTTGTGCTAAGACTGAATAAGGCTGGAATGCCACAAGAGTGGATAGACATAGAGCACGCCGCCAAACTTTATTGCCAAGACAAGGTATTGTTCGAGCTTGGCACAGATGCCATAACGCTTAAAGGTGGATGGAATCACGCAGGTATTCAAAGTGAGCTGTCGTTGTCGAGTATTATCGCTTGCGATGGCAAGGTCACTGATATGAGTGGAAAAATTGCATTAACCAATAAATACCTTTTCCGTCGCGATAGTTATATGTGCCTTTATTGCGGTGCGCAGTTTTCGCCAAAACAGCTTACGCGGGATCATATTATACCTCGTTCAAGGGGCGGAAAAGACAACTGGACCAACGTGGCCTCTGCCTGTCAGAGATGTAATCACGCAAAAGGAGCAAAGACCCCCGAAGAGGCAAATATGCCATTACTTGCAGTTCCGTTCAGGCCAAACGTATATGAGCGTTTTTATTTGATGAACAGAAAAATTTTAGCAGACCAAATGGCTTTTTTGGAAAGTCATTTTACTCGATATAGGCAATGGAAGTGCAGCTAGAGTGCGCCACCTGAAGACGATTGTGTACTTATTGCATTGTGGGCCTGCATGGATGTTTGACTTTGCTCTTGAAGCGTTGCCAGCATCTGACTTTCTTCTTTCAACGCTCTAAACCAAAGGCTCAACCAATCTGAACACATCTTGTGCTCAAGTTCTTGTGCCTCGTCCGTAGGACAAAAAAGGTTAACCTGCACCACCACTTTTGCAAGCTCGTTGGTTTTGATTTCAATTTCCGGATCGATTCGAATAAATTCTTGCTCGAGATGTCTTTCGATTAAACCCTTGTATCGTTCTGCGACATCGCGAAAATACTCACAGTGAGCCTGCGCTCTTGCGTGAAATGCCGGTAAAAGACTATAGGCGTTTACGGTAGGCTCGTTAACAATACTGAAAGAATGCAAGCGATATCGACGCATAAAGTTGAGGTTGCGTACCGTTTGAGTAACCAGTTGGCTATTAGGTACGTATACGTGCTTACCCGTATAGTTGAAGCTCTCCCTATCCACTTCCAACATGGTGGTTTTGGCCCAGTCCATTTCTACCACTTCACCTATATTGTTATTCATCTGTATCCAGTCGCCCACCCGAAAAGGCCGAGCACCCAGATAGTAAATAAAGCCCATGAAGCATTGAATAAATTCGCGGGTGGCCAGCACAATGGCCACCATGAATGCAGCAATTGATATAGCGAGGGTTTGAATTTCAGCAGACCAAAGCACCATCAGCAATATGATGATTAACGCATTACCCAGCTGCTCTAAAATGTTGATCTGATTTCGTCTATCCTCACCTTTGCGAGAACTTCTGAGTTTAATAAGGCGCAACATGCCCTTTTTGGTATAATGCAGAGAAATAAGCAGTAAGACAGAAGCCAATAGCTTGTATTCATGCGCATACGCGATGAATGTTTGCCATATTTGTGCTGGTTCCATCACATTCTCCATCAAGTCACTCCACTCTAATTTATTGAAAGCAAAAAAAAACGCTGACGAATGTCAGCGCTTTGTATTATGAAGCACTCAACGAGCAGGCACAATGCCGACCAGTCACTATGTGCTTTTTGCGAGCTTTTATTCCCGAAAACTGTTTATTAAAAACACCCTTAACAAAAAAACTCTTATATTTGGCTTATTGGCGAATTTGACCTTCGCCATTCACTAAATATTTTTCTGAGGTTAAAGACTCTAGTCCCATTGGGCCATAGGCATGCAACTTTGTTGTCGCTATACCTATTTCTGCGCCTAAACCTAGCTGACTTCCGTCAGAAAAACGTGAAGAAGCGTTTACCATAACAACACTGGCATCAACTGCGCGTTGGAATAATTTCGCTTTTTCTTTGTCTTTTGTACAAATAACTTCGGTGTGGTTACTACCAAACTGCGCTATGTGATCGATTGCACCGTCGAAGTCATCAACAACACGAATTGCTATTTCAAGACCTAAGTACTCTTCACCGAACCCAGATTCATCAATAACGTCAGCACCCTCAAAGTATTCACTGCCTGTACTGTCAACGTGAACCTTAACACCATGCTCTTTAAATGCTTGCGCAACACGAGGTAAAAAGTCGCCAGCAATTGCTTGGTGAACAACTAAACCTTCAAGTGCATTACACACGCCTGTTCTCTGAGTTTTACCGTTAAGCAAAATCTCTAGTGCATTGTCTAAGTCAGCGTCACTGTCTACGTATAAGTGACAAACGCCTTTAAAATGCTGAATTACCGGAACTTTAGAGTTATCGGTAACGTAATTGATTAGACCTTCACCGCCGCGAGGTATGATCACGTCAATATAGTCTCTTTGTTCCATCAACTCTTGCATTAGCGCGCGGTCAGGGTTAGGTACAACCGTCACTAACGCCTTCGGCAAGTTGTGCTTTTCAAGTGTATCTTGCATTAGCTCTGCAATGGCAAGACTCGTATCTAGCGCCTCTTTACCACCACGCAAAATAACTGCATTACCTGATTTGAAGCATAGAGCACCTGCATCAGCAGTTACATTTGGACGCGCTTCATAAATCATGCACACTACCCCTAGAGGGATGCGCATTTTCTTAATTTCGATGCCGTTAGGTCGAGTACCGAAAACACGTTCTTTACCCACGGGATCGTCAAGCTCAACAATAACTTCGATTCCCTCTGCCATCGCTTCTATACGCTCATCATCTAGGATGAGACGATCGATCATAGCTTCATCAAGGTTATTTTCTTTGGCGCGAGCTACTTCTTTTTCGTTAACCGCAATTATCTTGTCTTTGTTGGCTCTAATAGCTGCAGCCATGTCAGTTAACACCGCGTTCTTTTGGCTTTCGTCTAAAACAGCCAATTTACGTGCAGCTTGTTTTGCTTGTTGTGCTAACTCAGTAATAATACTCATTCTTTCTCCAGGTTTGCTACGTGCTGATCAGAAATAATTGGCCCCGTTTTCTCTTCGAACTCGTGGGCAAATTCATCACTGTCCTGATTCGCAATAAAATTCAATAAACAGCTACTATAATTCGACTTGGCCTTTACCAGTTTAGTGCCGTCTTCCTTGCGTACCAAAATAGTATCGCCTACGGAAAACTCGCCTTTTACGCCGATTATTTCGCTACTCGTTAACTGGTCACTGTCGGTACCTAACGTGCCATCGAAATTACCTTCGATAATCACTTCGCCCTGCGCATTTGATGTATGACGCATCCAGTGCTCGTTTTCTTTCATTGGCTTCTTGAACGGTCTGAAATGCGTGCCAGGATTTTCACCTGCTAACAGCATATTAAAAGACAGCTCGGTAAAGCCATTAATAATGTAGGTATCTATACCGTGAGATACCGCTTTTTCGGCCGCTTCAATTTTGGTGCGCATTCCGCCGGTTCCAACACCGCCTTTCACTGCGCCGCCGGCCATGGCATAAATACTTTCGTCGATAGTATCCACCGATTTCAGCATTTTTGCATCGTCGTGCTCGTGCGGGTTCTTGTTATACAACCCATCGATGTCAGAACAAATGATAAGCGCATCGGCATCGGCCGCTGCCGCTACCATCGCTGACAAATTATCATTGTCGCCTACTTTGAGTTTATCAGTAGTTACGGTGTCGTTCTCGTTAACAATCGGCAGAATATTGTTGTCCAGCAAGCTGAAAATTGTTTCACGAATACTCACGTAACGCTCTCTGTCGCGAAGGTCTGCATGTGTTAACAACATTTGTGCCGATGGGAAATCAAACAGTCGATCCCACGTTGCGATCATTTCGGTTTGACCCGCGGCCGCCATCGCTTTTTTCACCGCAATATTGGTCTTTTCCTGATCTGCGAACATGTGTGACCCTGCGGCAACTGACCCCGATGACACAAGAACAACTTGCGTACCGTTCGCTCTACAGCGAACTATAAATTGTGCGATACTCAGCAAATAGTGGCTACTACACCCCTGTTGATTCGGCGCAATAAGTGCACTACCTACTTTAATGACGACGCGATTCCAATTTGGATGACTCATAATATATATCTAACCTTAAGATTGTTGATTCGCTAATTCTTGGCCGGCTTGTTCAAATGTAGCTTCTACATTTGGTGATGGATTTTCGCCCCATCTAGTTACCGCCCACAGAGTAATTGCACTTATTGCAAACCCTGGAATAATTTCGTAAATGACGCTGCTCAATGCCTGCCCACCTTCAAGTATAGGCGCGTATATCCAGAACAGTACTGTCACTGCTCCCGAAACCATACCGGCAAGCGCAGCCTTCGCAGTTAGGTCCTTTTTATACAGACAAAACAGCACTAAAGGACCAAAAGCAGCACCAAATCCTGCCCATGCGTTACTCACTAATGACAAAATTGTGTTTGATGAATCTAGGGCCAAAATCAGAGCCACTACAGCAACCCCTGCTACACCATAACGTCCAATTGTGACTGTTTGTTTATCAGACACTTCTTTCTTTGTAATGACTCGATAGATATCTTCGGTCAGCGAACTCGCAGAAACCAGCAGTTGTGACGAAATTGTACTCATGATCGCAGCGAGTATAGCCGCCATCAAAAACCCGCTAATGTATGGGTGAAACAAAATTTGCGAGAAAATAATAAAAATAGTTTCCGGATCATCTACACGAAGACCAAACTGGTTTGCATAGGCAACACCTACAAGTCCTGTACCCAAAGAGCCTATGATAGTTACCGTCATCCACGACATGCCAATTGTTCGAGCCGTGGAGATGGCTTTCACCGATCTAATTGCCATAAATCTAACAATGATGTGAGGTTGACCAAAATAACCAAGCCCCCATCCAAGACTCGATAGCAAGCCGACCAATGTTAACGCTTCCAAAGAGTCTGAAAAATTCGGTACAGATGCATACGCTGCGCTCGTCATTTGCGACGCGCTATCAAATTGACTGAAGGCCACAACAGGAACTAGCACTAACGCTAGAAACATAATACTACCTTGAACAAAGTCGGTTAGGCTAACTGCCAAAAAACCGCCTAACAAAGTGTATGACACCACTACGCCAAGAGTTATGAACAAACCAACTTGGTAATCGAGAGAAAATGCACTCTCAAAAAGCTTGCCGCCTGCTACTAAACCAGCGGATGTATACAGGGTGAAAAACAGTACGATGATTGTTGCCGAAACAATGCGCAAACTCGACTTTGGCGAATTAAAGCGCTTAGCAAAAAACTCTGGAACCGTAAGCGAGTCATCTGCTACCTCGGTGTATACGCGTAACTTAGGTGCAACGAAAATATAGTTTAAAAGCGCCCCGGTCAAAAGACCGATCGCTATATAAACTGCATCGAAGCCTGATATGTACATAGCTCCAGGCAAACCCATAAGCATCCAACCGGACATGTCTGAAGCGCCGGCTGAAAGCGCTGTTACGTGGGGACTTACTTGACGTCCACCAAGGATATAACCTGAAATATCGCTTGTAGATTGGCGATAGGCAAACACGCCTATACCTAGCATTGCAATAAAATACACTGCCAGCGATATGTAACTTTCAAATGCCATGTATTGCGAAAAATCCTCTGCTGCCTCGAAAATCTAATAATTTGACGATTTAACAACTTGATAGCTTAAACTGCACATTCTTCGTTAACCTTGGCTTCGTTAACCTTGGCTTCGTTAACGCTTCGTCAATGGAGCGAGCACTGTGCCAATCGACTTGTAGGCTTTTGGAATTATGACCAAACCCCATCAATTGCATCGAGCAATAATCATTAGAGTTCAAACAATATATAGATTTGCGAGAAAATATCAAGCGCAAATTATGCACAACTTAATTTCAGAGCAATTTGTCATGACTTTCACACCAATGATGTTTCACAAGCAACAACACCAGAAAATTAAGCACTTAAACCTTAAATATCAGCAGGTTAACTTTTTATAAATTTTCATGAAACAATATCAAATTACGGCGTATTTAACTAAACCTGGGTACTTAAATAGTTATAGAAACAATTATGACATAAATTAAATACAAGCAAGCACCAGAACAAATAACATTCAAAAGAAGCTTTAATCTCTGCATCTAGAGCACACTGTTACTTTCAAAATCTTTTTAGCCGCTTTTTAAAGTAAAGGTTCGAATAAACTAAAATAACCGCTTTATTCGCCAGTTTTGCTCTATGAACACCTTCGGGTGAAATTATACTTAGACTCCGCAAAATCAAGACCGAAGAGGGTTATTACTGCAAACCAAAATGGTTTTATCTTCTCCACCGCTATAAAAACAGAATTTATATAAATACAACTAACACAACAATCACCTCGCCCCTTTTGACTGATTTTCACATTGATTGGGATGAAAATTTTGCACAGACAGTGAAAATCCGACGTAGAGTCTTTTAAGATAAAGCGAGGCCTGAGGTTTATTGCAAAGGCAAAACACATTCTCTTTATTTGCCAAACACACCCTTTCATTAATTTAACAAACCCTATAAACCCATAAAATTCATGACTTTAAAAACAAATCAAAAGTATTGTACCGAGAGGAAGATTAGTTACATCAGTAAAAGTTTTTAAACGGAATGCTCCTTGTATGAGCTTGTAGAGAACGTATTTAGGCCAAATGCTGATTTAGAACAACAAACAAGTAGCAGCATCGATAGGAGTGTTTAATGAATAGTGTTGAAGAGAATAGTAAAGTTAATGTAAGAGCAACGATTTTATCAAGTGATAAGCTGCAGGTAGCCGCGGTTTTTGATTCTACAGAGCAAGCAAAGCAAGCGTTACAGCAATTAGAGTCAGAAGCATCAATTGATTCTCATCAGAGCGAGGTAATTACCCCTTCCGACCCTCGCCTTAGCGCGAAGCTAGAAGAAAAATCGTCTCAGATTGCGTCGTCGCTTTGGACATCACATCTTGCATTAGCGGCCATAGGGTTTACTGCTGGGATGATCACGGCGTTTCTGTTAACTCAATATGGTCCGGCACTTACGCAACAAAACCCGATATTCACTTATATCGCGCTTATCAGCCCAGGAACCTTTATTGGGCTATTCATTGCTGGATTAATAGGTTTACGCCCAGATAGAAGCGAAATCATCCGTAAAGTGAGCGATGCAGTAAGGTCAGGAAAATCCGCTCTAATAGTCAATTTGCGAGGCTCGCAGAATGCAAAAGCCGTGTCGCAAATACTTCAAGCAAAAAGTCATTCGGTAGTCGAATCTATTAAGTGAACGATGTTAATTTCGTTAATTAACTTAAATATTTTGTCCGTTCTATTAAACTATTGAGCATAGATGCCGTATCATGGTGTCTTGCTCTTTTGCGTTTAAACATCTACCGGATACTATTCATGGACCTTATTTTTTTCGATTTAGACGGCACCTTACTGAATAAATCATCGGAGATTACTGACTTCACGCGTGAAACACTTAAGTTACTCGGCGAGAAGGACATTGCATACACAGTTGCCACCGGCAGAACCATGCACTCTGCTCAGCACGTTATAGGTGAACAACCCTTTGTACTCCCCCATATCTATAATAACGGCGTAGCCATCTGGGACCCAGCAGGTAATGCTCTAACCTTAGAAAACTTGCTCAACGACAGTGAAGCGACTGCTATTATCGAATGCGCTACCCGCAATGGCATAACGCCTTTCATCAACACCGTTGATATGAACAGTCAGCATCACGACCATATTATTTTTCATCATGCACCCCAGCACGATATTGAAAAAAACCTTATTGATAAGTATTTTTCCCGAACGAAAGCAACTCTGCTGCCTATCGAATTAATGCCTTCCAACGCTCATATTACCAACATTAGCATGATTGGTGATGCTCTTGTAATTCGCGATATGTGGAATGAACTCAACGAAAATGAAGGCCTCATCGCCTATTCGGGCCCAGCTATTGAAGGCGATGAATATCGCTGGATGGATGTTCACCACAAGTTAGCAAGTAAAGGAAGCGCGGTTGAAATACTCAAGGAACAATTAGGCGCAAAAAATATTATTTGTTTCGGAGACAGTGATAACGATGTGAGCATGTTTAATATTGCTAATGAGGCTTACGCGCCTAGCAATGCTAAACAGCCTATCAAAGAGTTAGCGACATCTATAATAGGCCATCACAATGAAGATGGTGTAGCGCGCTTCTTAAGAGAACGCTTCTCCCTGTAACATAGCGTGGGCATAGTGTGGACATGGCGTGGCTAACGACTAGCTTGAGGGTA
Organism: Alteromonas sp. MB-3u-76; assembly: GCF_002831605.1. Taxonomy (NCBI): domain Bacteria; kingdom Pseudomonadati; phylum Pseudomonadota; class Gammaproteobacteria; order Alteromonadales; family Alteromonadaceae; genus Alteromonas; species Alteromonas sp. MB-3u-76. The sequence continues at coordinate 2,250,820 of NZ_CP025115.1, forward strand.
AGTGCCAAGCTCTATATTGGCCATTACCCTCTTCTCTCGGCCTAGAAAATATTTAACGCTTTGCTACCAAGCTATTTCTTTGCGTTCTTTGAAAAACTTTCCGTTAGGCACATCGCTTTCCATTGTGGCCAGCCATATAGCGGTATCAGCTCCCTCTTCGGGAGTTTTAGGCGCATTTTTCCCACCCATTCGCGTATGAACCCAGCCCGGCGTCATGCTGTTTACAGAAACATCTAATTCTTTTTCTTCTTTCGCTTTTTCTACAACCGACGCCATTTTCACGGTTAATGCGTTCACAGCGGCTTTTGATATAGCGTAAGAGAAAGGGCCTGCAAGAGATTCGTTAAAGCTACCATAACTGGAGCTCACGTTTATTATTCGCCCAAACCCTCTCTCTATCATTTTAGGCAATGTTTGCTGAATTAGGGTAAGAGGCGCATATACGTTTACCTGCATTGAGGCATTAAATGATTCTGAAGTTACTTCGTCCCAGCTAGTATCATCAAGAACACCTGCATTGTTGATAAGTATGTCGATAGGCCCAAAAACCGCTTCAGCCCGCGTAAACGCATCGACAATGGCAGACTCATTATCAAGTGGCATTTCGATAACGTGCAAATCTCCGCCCACAATATCCTTTTTTGCCTCTTCACCGGCGTCTTCGTCGCGACATGCCATTAAAACCTTATAGCCTTCACTCAGCATGCCCTTTACGATCTCAAGGCCAACGCCTCGGTTGCCGCCAGTAACTAAAACACTCTTAGTCATACTTAATACACTCCTTGAATTTAGCTTACTTGAATTTTAACGCTCTTGAATTCTACTCTGCATTTTCACTAGTAAACAAAGTAGACAGATAGAAACACGCTGGAAAGGTAATACTCCATACGGCCCCAATTACGGCAAACGTTACAGGCAGTGAGTAACCCAGCTCGACGGCGCCAAAATTTGCGCCGGCAATATAACTTAATGGTGCAAAAATTGCGCCGCCAGCAGCCGCCAGCCACGGTCTCCCCTCAAACACGGTGAGGCTGTGATAAACCGTACCGGCAAAGCCTGCCCATAAAAAACTAAGCCACAAAGGAATTGGCCACCAACTAAGTAACGTTTGCGAGTTATTGAAGTTAAATACTCCAGAAATGGTGAGGATAGTATCGATGAGTGTACCAATAACAAACATCGACATCATAAGCTTTATGTCGTTTGTTCGCTCTGAAGAAAATAACACCCATAATGCAAGCAAGCCAAGCACAAGCAGCTCGGCATCACTTTGAAACAAGATCACAAGCCACCATATGGCTTGGAACCAAATAAAATTAGCAACCTTTATTACAACTTCTTTTTTCATTGTTTGTGCTCGTTGTTCGTATATCGAGGCATACGGCACGATAACTTACAAAGTTCATAAATCTGTTAATTTCAGCCTTTTAATTGCACTAAATTGGATGACCTCAAACATTTTACGTCACCGAGCGTAGAGCAAAGTAAACGAAAATTAATCTTAAGCCGTATAGATTACTAACTGCATTAACAAAGGATATGTTTCGCCGTGAAAATGGTTAAATATTATATTGCTGGAGCGCTTGTTGCACTTGTACTAGCTATGGTTTCTCCGTCACTCATTTTGCAAATATTATTTGGTTGGGTGACATTTTCGCTTGCTGCGGTAAGTAGTGCGTACATTTTTAACTACCCGTCATTATTCAGAAAAAGAGAAGATGGATCTATTCCCTTCTATATTCGATGGATATTTGTCCCCTTTCTTTTCGGCTCGTGGGCATACAATGAATATGCTCGACGTACCGACAAAGTACCGCCCTTACAAAAAATTCAAGAAAACTTATTTCTAGCCTGCCGAATGTCAGGTAAGCATGTAGACCTTCTTAACGAAAACAACATTACTGCTATTCTTGATGTTACCGCTGAATTTGATGGGTTAGATTACACTGCACTGAGAGAAGACTATCGCTACTTAAATATTCCAGTGCTTGACCATACTAGCCCTACTTCAGAACAACTGTTACATGCGATCAATTGGCTTGATCAACAAATCAAAGCGAAAAGAAATGTTGTTGTGCACTGCGCGTTGGGCAGGGGACGCTCAGTTTTGGTAGTAGCAGCATATTTGCTTGCCAAAGATGATTCACTAACTGTAGAAGAAGCAATGCGACGGATAAATAGCGTAAGACAAACCGCTCGCTTAAATAAAAAGCAGCTATCTGCGCTTGAAAAGGTAAAAGATGGGGGACTGCTTTCACTACAAAAAAACTTGGTGCTTATTGCAAACCCCGTGGCGGGCGGTGGCAAGTGGGAACTTAACAAAAGCCAGATTTTGGCAAGACTTAACGAAAAGTTCTCTGTTTCTGTCTTTGAAACAACACCCGAAAAAAATGGCAAGGCCATAGCCGAAGAGGCGCTAGATAATAACGCAGACATCATCGTTGCCTGTGGGGGAGATGGTACGCTTACTGAAGTGGCATCTGCTCTAATAGATACTCAAGCAACCATGGGCTTTATTCCGTTGGGCACAGCAAATGCGCTGAGCCAGGTACTTCATGGTTATTTAAGTAAAGTGATGCCCATTGATATTGCGTGCGACATCATTATTGAGGGGAACACGCTGGCTATCGATACAGCCACATGTAACGACAACATCATGTTGCTGGTAACTGCCGTTGGGTTTGAAGAGCAAATGATTTCGTCTGCCGATAGAGATGAAAAGAATGAAGGCGGCCAATTTGCTTATTTAAAAGGCTTGTGGAGTGCAATTTCTAACAACGAGAATATTAGCTTTAAAATTCGCACAGACGATAGCGATGAAGAAACACTCACCACGCCTAGTTTTGTTGTTGCTAATGCTGCCCCTATGACCACAGCGTTAGCGCAAGGCGACGAACCGCCCGATGTCACTGATGGCAAACTAGACCTAACGTGGCTAGTTCCCCAGACGTCTCCCGACAAACAATTACTCTCGCTAGCAGAATTAATTTTCAGCCCCAGCGAGCATAAGCGCCATTCTGACAACATACGTCACGCGCAAGCAAGCACAATTACGCTTACGTTCGATGATGAAATTGCCTATGCGGTAGACGGTGAAATTTTTCATGCAGACACTGTGACCATTAATACGTGTCCACGCAGTCTCACCGTGCTAACAAATAAAGAAAACGAGGAATGAAGTCCCCCATGCCAAACGAAAGTAATTTTGATGAAATTTACGACTTTTTAAACACTAAATTTGAAAGTGAAAAAGAATATCTACAAGCTGTACGGGAAGTGCTCGAAGATATCGTTCCTATTTACAATGCTAACGAGGCCTATAAACAGGCAGACATCGTTCGCAGGCTTTGCCTCCCAGAGCGAGTTATTTACTTTACAGTATCTTGGGTAAACTCAGAGGGTACAGTAGAAGTTAACCAAGCATGGCGTGTTCAGCACAATGGTGTAATGGGTCCGTATAAAGGTGGATTGCGGTTCCACCCAACGGTTAACCTATCGGTTCTCAAATTTTTGGCATTTGAGCAGTGTTTCAAAAATGCCCTAACAGGCTTGCCAATGGGTGGCGGTAAAGGTGGCTCAGACTTTAACCCTAAAGGTCGAAGTGATAGAGACATCATGCTATTTTGCCAAGCCTTCATGCGAGAACTTCAGCGTCATATCGGCGCGAATACAGATATTCCGGCCGGTGATATTAATGTTGGCGCTAGGGAAATTGGGTATCTCTATGGTGAATACCGCAGGCTCAACAATAAATTCGAAGGTGTACTAACGGGTAAGGGTCTTGAATTTGGAGGTAGTTATATAAGAACCGAGGCTACGGGCTTTGGACTGATTTACTTTACCGAAGCTGTCTGCGATGCAAATGATACAACCTTAGAAGGAAAGCGAGTTGTTGTATCAGGAGCAGGAAACGTAGCGTTGCACGCTGCCAAAAAAGCGATTCAAAAAGGGGCTACGGTAGTCACCTTATCAAACAGTCGCGGATTCTTGTTTTGTGATAAAGGATTTAGTCAGTCTGATATAGCTTGGGCTATAGATGCCCATACCACTTCATCTAACGTGCTTACAGATTTAGAAAGCAAAGGGTCTGGCGCTTGGTTTAGTGACAAAACGCCTTGGCATGTTAAGTGCGATATTGCCCTGCCCTGCGCCACACAAAATGAACTGCATGAAAAAGATGCAAAGGCATTACTTGAAAACGGATGTAGCATGGTACTTGAAGGTGCAAACATGCCTTGCAGCAATAACGCACAGGAAGTCTTTATCGACTCAGGGATTACTTATGTACCAGGTAAAGCATCGAATGCCGGAGGCGTTGCCCTGTCAGGACTAGAAATGTCTCAGAATGCACAGTTTAGTCAACACGAAGCAGACGTACTCGACAATGAACTTCAATCTATTATGAAGAGCATACATGCGCGCTGCCTTGAAGAGGCTAAGCGCTCGGCAGGCAAAGATAATTATATTAACTACATGAAGGGCGCTAACATTGCTGCGTTTAGACGAATAGCAGATGCGATGGTAGCACAGGGCGTTTAACCTTTTTCCAACTAACTTTGCTATGAAAGATTAGGCGTACAAAGTGTAAAAACTGCTTACCTTGTACGCCTTTCTCTTATTCCAAACAACCCCCTCAAAAAAAGCGATTAAATTTCAGAAACTTAACCATCCATCATTATGGAACGTTTATCGCATTAATGACTGTGTCATCTTTAATCTACTGAGGGAACTATAGTGAAAATCTTTGAAGCATTACGCCAAGACCACGAAAAACAACGTCTTCTATTGAAAATATTAGCTGAAACCAGTGGGAACACTGCTGCTCGTCAAGAGTACTTTGAAGAATTGAAGCAACAGCTTGAAAGTCACGCCATAGCAGAGGAACGCCACTTTTACACTCACCTCTTAGAAAAAGACGCAACAGTGGATTTAACCCGCCATGGTATTGCGGAACATCATGAAATTGATGAGTTGATAGAAAAATTAGACAATACCGACATGAGTTCGCCGGCATGGCTACATCACCTTAAAGTACTTAAAGAGAAGGTAGAGCATCACCTAGCAGATGAGGAGCAAGAATTTTTCAACGTTGCTGGAAGGGTACTTAACGAACATCAAAAAACAGAATTGGCGTCGGGTTACAAAAAAGAAATGCAGCAAGAACTAAAGTCTGCATAAATTAAACAACCTCGATAACGAAAAAAGCCAGTAACAGCATAATCTGTTACTGGCTTTCTTTTAGCCAATCATAAGAAAACGTTACTTCTTCGCAATAATATAGACTGCATGGATCACTCCTGGAAAGTATCCGAGAATAGTCAGCAGAATGTTTATCCAAAAGTGAGCACCAATTCCAACTTGCAGAAATACGCCTAGTGGTGGAAGTAAAATTGACAGAAGTACGCGTATAATATCCATAATAAAATCCTTGTTTTTATTCAATATCACTCAACATTGAGAGCATGTGTTAAATTGTGGGTGTTTTGACTTTACTAACAATCAAAAATAGGCTTTTTCAAAACCACACTGTTTAACCAAGCATAATGTATTCCAAAAATTACAAACATCAGATTTCATGCTTCTGGCTAGCAGTTTGGGTATTTTTACTCGTGATAAGGTGTAGTAAGTAGCCAGTCTTCTAGGTCTTCTCTTTTTAACGGCCTGCTAATGTAATAGCCTTGTGCAACATCACAGCCCCACTCTTTTAAAATGTTAAGAGACTCTGCATCCTCTACCCCTTCGGCAACTACATTAAGTTCAAAAATACCGGCCAGACTGAGTATTGTATGGACAATCTGTTGGTCATTTTCATCGGTAGACAAATTTAATATAAAGCTTTTATCTATTTTGATTGTCTCTACGGGTAAGTTTTTCAAATACGCTAAGGAAGAATAGCCGGTACCAAAGTCATCGATGGCAAAACGAAACCCTAACGACTTAAGTGATGAAAGGTTTTCTACTGCCAGAGACGCATCAGCAACCAAATCACTTTCTGTAATTTCTAACTGCAGTGAGGCAGGTGACAGGCCTTTTTCTGTAAGTAATGCCACCAGTTCATTTAATAGCGTTTTATTTTGGATATCATGTGAGGACAAGTTCATAGCAACAGAAAAGTCGTAACGCTTGCTTCTAAAATAAGCAAGATCGGTAATAGTGGTTTTCATTACCCACTTAGTCACTTGTTCTATCAACCCAGCTTGTTCCGCCACAGAAATAAACTCATCCGGCGATACTTGTCCTAAACGACTGTTATTCCACCTAAGCAGCACCTCCATGCTACACACTTTCATCGTTTTCAGGTCTATTTTGGGTTGATACACGACAGAAAGTTCGTGTTGCTGTGTGGCAAGTACACGCTTTAGTTCGGTAGTGATTAGAAGACGTCTATTGTAGCCCTGCTCTAACGCCTCACTGTAATAGGTTAAGGCAGCGCCTGAGCGAATTGCGTTATCAGAAACAATATTGAGTTTTCTAAACAACTCTTCTGTGTCAGACGCGTCTTCAGGGCATTCCAATACAGCCATAGCCACTTTTACAGGTATTGTTATAAGGTTGCTCTCAACGGGTTGCTCAAGAATGTACTTCAGGGTCTCTAACTGCAGCTCATTCAGTGGCTCGTCAGTGATGTAAATTACTTCACCGCCCGCTAACCTTGCTGAAGTTCCAGGCCATTGTAACAGTCGCCAAGCCAATGATTTCAATGTATTGTCACCATTTGAGTATCCGTACAAATCATTAATGGTTCGAAATCCAATAACCGTTATCGCAATAACCTGAATAGATTTACCGTCACGCATTTGCGTTACAAAAAACTCTTCTAAAAAGTTTCTGTTGTATAGCCCTGTTAGATCATCATGCTGTGCCTGATACTTAATTCTCTCTTCGCGACGAAAGATTTTGCTTTGCATTTGGCCTATAGCAGACTCTAGTTCGTTAATTTCTCTAAAGCGCGAAGTACTGTTGAGCTTATTTTTATAGCGTCCAGAAGAAACGCTATCAATAACGGTAATGACGGAATTTAGCGGTGATGTAATTCTCTTGGTCCACACCATGAAAAAAAGTGAGATGATCAATAACGCCAAAAGATAAAGCGAGAAAAGCATATTCTGCATTTCTCTAAAACTTTGCACATAATTTGCTACATCAATGAGAACAGTTATTTTTGCCGGACTGGTGTTTAATGTAGAAACAGGAATATTATATTCAATGTAACTGACGGCTTCTGAAAACGTGACGTCTTGCCAATTGAAACCTGCTATGCTCGGGTGATACTCCTCAGCTAAACGGGTTGATAGCGTCGAAGCGAGTAACACTTGTGTTGTTCTGTCGATAATACTTATGTCGGCTTCTGACAGCGCACTAACAGTTTCAAGTACTTCTCTTTGTATATCCCTTGCCATTAACACGTAATAACGCTCGTTATTCAGCACCACTGACTTAAGGCTAAGGTGTGTCAATACGCCATTTTCTACAGACAGGACGTGGTTTAACCCCATTGCCGCCATAGCAACACTTCGCAAAGACTGAGCACCTTTTTCGTAAGAGTTTGAGGTTGACGAAATAACAGTATGATCTAAATTAATAAGCGCTAGATCCAGAGAGCGCGCATCAGAACTTGAAACATAAGAACTTGAAACATAAGAACTTGAAACATAAGATTCGCTAGCATTCGCCGAACCCTCAATAGACTGGCTTAAAGAGCCTAAAAAAGCATGAGAGAGCTTCTCGATATCTTTATTATCGAGCACAGCATCTGAATTAATGGCGTTAAGCGAAGATGCAATGTTGCGCTCGGTGCGCGACTCTTTCTCAGCCAGCACATTATTAAGCAGCTTTTCAACAAGAACTACCTCTTTGTCTACATGGCTTTTTATCATTGAACTAAACGACAACCACAGCGATACCACAACAATTATGGTCGCAACTGTCACACCTAGAAAACTAAGTAAAATCAATGATTGGCGAAGACTTGTTTGCACGAGAACGCCTCTGATGAATGCTACTGCATGAAATTTAATAAGTTATGGCAAAATAATAGCTGACTTATGCCAAGCAAAACAGGGGAAAGACCGAGTAATCTCATTTAAATGAGATTTATCGTATTTTTTAGGTTTTAACAATCCTCAGGTCATCGTTTTATGATCAGGGATTTGAAGGGTTACAGCAAAGCTTGAACGTTTTTGCTGCCACGAAAACATAGTTGTAACAAAATTTGAATATAAAGGCTTGGCATGAAAATCAAAACAATATCGAGTAGGGTGAGGCTTGCGCCTCATCCCTCTCACAGAACCGTACGTACGGGCCTCGTATACGGCTCCTGCATACTTCATATCACTTGCTAAGTGACACAATGCTAATTTGCAATCTAGTATCGTGCGCCCTATGGACATCGTTCATTTTCTAACATTGTGGTAACTTTCATTGCAGGGTTTGGCGTTCTAGCACTGAGGCAATCTACCAAATTTGACTACAATTACTTCCCATATACGGCCTGTCTCACCAGACATCACTATTCCTAGCGCACCGATTCGACTTGTCCCGCTGATCTGGCGGCTTGTGTATCAATGATAAAAAAACTCACAACTCATCAGAGTCTTAAAGTCTGCTTCCCCCCTTCGCAATCCATTTAAGCTTTTGGCTAAAATAGATCCTATCAAACACAATGCTGATAGTCGGCTTGGTTTTACCCTCCACACCATTACTGGCTTTCATCGGCCTAGCCTTACTCACTACTACGGGTTCATCTGCCACCTCACACTCGCAACATTCTTGGATCACTCCTTGAACGATACGTCCAACCATTTGATTGGATCTAATGCCAGGCTTCCCCAGTTACTGCACTGGCTCCCTGTTAGAAATTCCACCCTCAAACACAAAACAGGACTGACTGAGTATCGGGCTTCGCGCTATTTTGCACGCTTACCCTCCTGTCTTGCCGAATCAGGTTCACTTGCGTTGTGTACCTCTAACTTCCTATGGCTTCCTTCAGACCCTGCCGTTGGCCAACAACGCCCTTGCCATTCGGATTATCTTCCCCTCAGTCAGGGTGATTCAGGTTTCTTTCAACCTGACGGGTTTGCCAGCTTCGCTGGGCAAACAAAAAAGGCCAGCGACTGCTGGCCTTTCAATATGGTGCGGAAAGCGGGACTTGAACCCGCACGAGCTATGCTCACCACCCCCTCAAGATGGCGTGTCTACCAATTCCACCACTTCCGCAAATAAAGCTTAATCTGGGGTATTGCCGTCATCAGCTGGAACATCATCGCCAGCTGGCACGTTACCCTGAGTGTCCTGAACGTCCTGCATTGCCGGAACGTCTGAACCACTAACGGGAACATCGCTCTGTGCAGGTGCATCTTCAATAACTGGCACGTCTGCATCTGCAGGCACTTCTGCTGGTGTCTCAACCGCAGCAGGTACTTCCAAGTTATTCCACTCGTCTTCGGCACTTTCTCTATTCGCTGTCATCGCGCCTAGCGACAAGCTAATGAAGAAGAACAAACCCGCTAAAATTGACGTTGTGCGAGTCATAAAGTTACCAGAACCTGACGAACCAAACACGGTATTTGAACCACCTGAGCCAAAAGAAGCGCCCATATCAGCCCCTTTACCTTGCTGGATCAAAACAAACCCAATTAATAAGAGTGCTACAACTAGATATGCTATTAAAAGCACTTCGTATATCATAATTACCTCGTCAGTTTGCCGCTTGGCAAATTGAAATAAAATCTTCAGCTTTTAAACTGGCGCCGCCAATTAAGCCGCCATCAACGTCTTTTTGTGAAAATAACGTTTTAGCATTATCTGGTTTAACGCTGCCGCCGTATAAAATGCGAAGCTTACCAGCTAAGTCTGCGTCTACTTTAGTAAAGTAACCGCGAATGAATTCGTGCACTTCCTGAGCTTGCTCAGGCGTTGCCGTCTTCCCTGTACCTATGGCCCATATTGGCTCATATGCAATAACTGTTTTTGATAAATCGTCAACCGACAACGTCGCTGTTAATGCGTCTAACTGCTCGCCAACAAATTTCTCAACGTTACCCGCTTCTCTTACTGTTAAAGACTCACCAACACAAATAATGGGTGTTAAGCCGGCTTCAATACATTGCTTTGCTTTTAAAGCGACAAGATCACTAGACTCTTGCTGATCTTCTCTTCTCTCAGAGTGACCTACTATTGAGTAGGTACATCCTGCGTCTTTAAGCATTTCAACAGATAACTCACCTGTATGAGCACCGTTGTTGAGGTGACTCACATTTTGAGCACCTAGGGAAAATGAATTCGCTCTGAAAAGGTGCATCAGCGTAGCCGGCGGACAAACAACCGTTTCGGAGTCGCAATTTAATGCTTCTAGCTTCTCATTAAATTCAGCAACTAATGCCGAATTACCATTCATTTTCCAATTTCCAGCAACTAATGGCTGGCGTATTTTGTTACTCACTAGCTCGACCTTAGCCCTGTCTTTTAGCGGGCGTGATATTAACTATTTACAACGTAAGATACAAGTATAAAAAGCGAAATTTCCTGCTACGCCAACTAATTGGCGAGATTACGAACAGTTTCAGCAATATGCTCTGCCCATTTCATCGACTTCTGTTCTTCATTCGATTCCACCATAACCCGTATCAGTGGTTCAGTTCCACTTTTACGCAGTAAAACACGTCCTGTTTTACCGAGTGCTGCTTCGGCTTCTTGCTTTGCACGTTGAACATCTTTATGCGATAGGTAATCAACATTCTGCGCTGTATAGCGCACGTTCACCAGCGTTTGAGGATACATCTCAAAACCACTAGATAAATCGTGTAAGTCTAGTTGAGAACGCAACATGGCAGCCAACACCTGAAGGCCCGCCACAATTCCGTCACCCGTTGAACACATAGACAGATTTAAAACATGACCAGAATTCTCACCACCAATAGACCAGCCTTTCTGCTGTAGTAACTCCATCACGTAACGATCGCCTACTTTACTTCTCGCAAAGGGTACCCCTAGTTTACTAAGCGCATTTTCCAACCCAAGGTTGCTCATCAAAGTACCCACTACGCCGCCCTGCATTTGTCCGTTCTTCAGTGCATCGCGCGCAATGATATAGACAATTTGGTCACCATCGAGCACATTGCCTAGATGGTCTACCATCATCAGTCTGTCGCCATCACCATCTAGGGCAAAACCTAGATCGGCGCCTGTTTCTTTTACTTTCTCAACAACTGCATCCATAGACGTCGCACCAACCTTATCGTTGATGTTAAGTCCGTTTGGTGCAGTGCCTAATTCTATAACGTTCGCGCCAAGCTCTCGTAATACGTTAGGAGCAATGTGATACGTGGCACCATGAGCACAATCTACAACAATGGTTAAGCCTGTGAGGGATAGCTCAGAGGGGAAAGTACCTTTACAGAATTCAATGTAACGACCGGCAGCGTCATCTATACGCGTTGCTTTACCAAGCTTGTCTGAGGCTACGCAAGTCATAGGGCGCTCAAGCATTTCTTCAATGGCTAGTTCAATGTCATCGTCTAACTTAAATCCCTGAGAAGAAAAAAACTTTATTCCGTTATCGTAATAAGGGTTGTGAGAAGCGCTAATAACAATACCGGCTTCAGAACGAAATGTTTTGGTGAGGTAGGCTATTGCTGGGGTAGGCATAGGTCCTAACAAGCCTATATTTATACCTGCGGCAGAAAGACCCGCTTCAAGAGAAGACTCGAGCATGTAACCCGAGATACGCGTGTCTTTTCCAATAAGTACTTTATTTGTTCCTCTACCTGCGAGGACTTTTCCTGCTGCCCACCCTAACTTAATACAAAACTCAGGGTTAATATGACTTTCGCCCACTTTACCCCGAATACCGTCGGTACCAAAATATTTACGCTGACTCATTATTATTCCTTATTACACTTTTTTCAGCATTTTAACGATGTTAACCGCATCAGCGGTTTCTTGTACATCGTGAACACGTATTATATGTGCTCCCATTTGGGCCGTAATTGTAGCGAGCGCAATACTTCCAGCCAAGCGTTCTTCAACATTTCTGTTTAAAAGCTTACCTATCATTGACTTTCTCGACATACCAACAAGCACGGGCAACCCTAATGCCATAATATCAGGTAAATATTTAACTAACGCATAGTTATGCTCGAGAGACTTTCCAAAGCCGTAGCCTGGGTCCAGTAAAATGGATGACTTATCGATACCAGCTTGTTCACATGCTGCTGTCCGCTCAACTAAGAAACCCTTTACATCACTGATAAGATCATCATATTGCGGGTTCGCTTGCATTGTTCTTGGCTCGCCCTTCATATGCATAAGGCAAACCGGTACCTTGGCTTCAGCAGCGGCTTTCAGCGCGCCAGGTTCTCTCAACGCGCGAACATCATTAATTAGCTTAGCACCTGCGTTCACTGCCTCAGTCATTACCTGTGGCTTGCTGGTATCAATTGATATAACACAATCGCTTCTTGCCGACAGCGCCTCAATTACTGGAATAGTTCTATCAAGCTCTTCTTGAAGCGCAACATCTTTAGCACCGGGACGGGTCGATTCGCCACCAATGTCGATAAAAGTAGCGCCCTGCTCTACCATACAAAGTGCGTGTTCTACTGCCTGCTGGGTAGATGCGTGTCGACCGCCATCGGAAAAGGAATCAGGGGTAACATTTAAGATCCCCATAACGCGAGGCTGATTAAGATCAATAAAATGATTGGCAAACTGCATACATCAACTCTTTTTTATTATGTAAATAAAAAACGCCAGATTAACTGGCGTTTTTTAATCCTAACATTGCGGCTAAATTAAAGGAGGAATTAATTTAGCCTCAAGCCTTAACTTGGAATGTCACCGGGTTTTCCAACCGATGGCTTGTCAACGCCATCGTTTTTAATTTCGCCTTCCTTCACAGGCGAACCGCCACTTGGCTTATCACCACCCGATGGCTTGCTGTCGTCCCAGTCTGCGGGAGGACGCACTTCCGTACGGTTCATCAAATCATCAATCTGCTTAGCATCGATAGTTTCATACTTCATCAGCGCGTCTTTCATCGTGTGAAGAATATCTTTGTTGTCTTCTAGAATTTGCTGCGCTCTTTCGTAATTGCGGTCGATAAGTGACTTGATTTCTGCATCGATAGCACGAGCCGTATCATCAGACATACTTGACGCTCTCGACATTGAATTACCAAGGAATACTTCGCCTTCTTCTTCTGCGTACAACATTGGTCCCATCTTCGTAGATAGTCCCCATTGCGTTACCATTTTACGAGCAATATCAGTAGCACGCTCAATATCGTTTGATGCACCAGTAGTCACTTTGTCATCGCCATAAATTATCTGCTCTGCAATTCGACCACCAAACAGGCTCGAAATCATACTTTCTAGGTGCTGTTTAGAGTGACTCACTCTATCCTTTTCAGGCAAATACATGGTCACACCGAGGGCACGTCCACGAGGTATGATAGATACCTTATATACCGGATCGTGTTCTGGCACCAGGCGACCAACGATAGCGTGACCTGCTTCATGATATGCCGTCATTTCTTTTTCAGACTCAGACATCACCATTGACTTGCGCTCAGAGCCCATCATGATTTTGTCTTTCGCTTTCTCAAACTCTTCCATTGCAACAAGACGCTTGTTACCACGAGCTGCAAATAGTGCCGCTTCGTTAACTAAGTTTGCTAGGTCGGCACCTGAGAAACCAGGAGTGCCTCGAGCAATTAGTGATGCTTCAACGTTGTCTGCAATTGGTACCTTGCGCATATGCACTTTAAGAATTTGCTCTCTACCACGGATGTCTGGAAGACCAACGATAACCTGACGGTCAAAACGACCTGGGCGAAGTAATGCAGGGTCAAGTACGTCTGGGCGGTTAGTTGCCGCAATAACGATGATCCCTTCATGACCTTCAAAGCCATCCATTTCAACTAGCATCTGGTTAAGAGTTTGCTCACGCTCATCATGACCACCGCCTAGGCCTGCGCCACGCTTGCGGCCAACCGCGTCAATCTCGTCAATGAAGATGATGCACGGTGCGGTTTTCTTTGCTTGCTCGAACATATCTCGAACTCGAGACGCACCTACACCCACAAACATTTCCACGAAATCAGAGCCCGAGATACTGAAGAATGGCACTTTTGCTTCACCAGCGATGGCTTTTGCTAACAGCGTTTTACCCGTTCCCGGTGGACCTACCATTAACACGCCTTTAGGAATTTTACCGCCAAGCTTTTGGAACTTAGATGGGTCGCGGAGGAAATCAACCAATTCAGACACGTCTTCTTTTGCTTCGTCGCAGCCAGCAACGTCAGCAAACGTAGTCTTTATTTGGTCTTCGCCCAATAAGCGCGCCTTGCTCTTGCCAAACGACATGGCGCCTTTACCGCCGCCGCCTTGCATTTGACGCATGAAGAAAATCCACACCCCAATAAGCAGTAACATTGGGAACCACGATATGAAAATCGATGCGAGAAGTGATTGCTCCTCAGGCGGTTCACCATAAACCCTTACATCGTTTTTAACTAGGTCCGAAACTAGTTTGTCATCGAAGTAAGGTACGAAGGTTTGAAAAGATTCGCCAGAGCGTTTAGTCCCGCGAATTTCGCCATCATTATTGATACGAACTTCACGGATATTGCCCTGCTCCGCTTCTCTTAGGAATGTTGTGTAGTCAGTTTGTGAACGAGCAGTTTCACTCGGTGAAAAGCTCTGGAAAACCGACATCAATACAACGGCGATAACCAACCATAAGATTAAATTTTTTGCCATGTCGCTCAATGCTACTAACCTCTATAAATCCGAACCGGTGTGAAAGTGAACAACTTGATTGTTCTGCACACAACACAATTCGCAACTAAAATCGCTTACAATAAAGCGTACTACACTTTATACCCACAAGCCACCAAATACACCTCACGAGAACGTGATCTCGACGAGTCAGGCTTACGCGTTTTTATCGTGGTAAAAGATTGCTTAAGTGCATTCATAAACTCAACAAAACCTTCACCCTGAAACACCTTAATGACAAACGAGCCACCGGGTTTCAGCACTTGATGACACATGTCCAGCGCAAGTTCGCAAAGATACATGGAACGAGACTGGTCAACTGCCGAATTACCAGCAAGATTAGGTGCCATATCCGACAATACTATATCTACGGTGTTCCCACCGATTCTGTTCAAAAGTGCGTGTAAAACTTCTTCTTCACGGAAATCACCCTGCAGAAAGTCTACGCCCACGATAGAATCCATGGGCAAAATATCGCAGGCGATAACCTGACCGCTATCCCCTAATAGCTTTGCTGAAAGCTGAGACCAACCACCGGGCGCAGCGCCAAGATCAACAAGGGTCATACCAGGCTTAATCAGTTTGTCTTTCTTTTGAATCTCTTCGAGTTTATAAATGGCACGAGAGCGCCAACCATCTTTTTGTGCTTTCTGCACATAATGGTCGTCGAAATGTTCTTTTAGCCAACGTTTACTGCTGGCGGAGTGTTTCTTTTTTGTCATTCAATTACAATGTTATTAGGATTGTAGAGTAGATGGCGTTAGAATACGTTATTTCAAGCATAAACTAACAGATTAATTGTAAGAATATTTATTAAATGAAACTTTCAAATAAACAGAAACAATTCCTTAAAGGTCTAGCCCACCCACTTAAGCCAATAGTGCAGCTAGGCGCGAATGGTCTCACCGAGGGCGTTGTCGCAGAGATTGACAATGCACTAAATCACCACGAATTGATCAAAGTTAAGGTTCCTTCTGAAGATCGCGAAGAAAAATCGCTGATTATGGATGCCATTGTACGCGAAACAAATGCGGAAAAACTTCAGGTAATTGGTCATACACTTATTATTTACCGTCCTAGTGAAGACTGTAAAATTCAGTTGCCAAAATAAAGACGCTTTTGGTGTCAGTCCACTCTGACACCATAGTTTTTACCATCAAATACCGTTAACATCTCGTTAATATTATGAAAATAACCAGATTAACGGGAACTCCATGTTGCTAACTAACCTTACTGCAATTGTTACGGGCGGATGCTCGGGTCTTGGTCACGCTACCGCTATTGCGCTTCGCGAAGCAGGTGCAAAGGTCAGCCTTTTCGACTTAAACGAAGAACAAGGTGCCAAGCGCGTAGAAGAGCTAGGTAAAGACAAAACCCTTTTTACGAAAGTGGATGTGCGCGATGAAGCACAAGTTCAAGCGGCGATCGACGCCACAACAGATACTTTCGGCGCTATCTCTCTTGTGGTTAACTGTGCCGGCATCGCACCTGCGAAACGTTTGCTTGATAGAGAAGCAAACCCAGCGCCATTAGGCGACTTTCAAACCACCATTGACATAAACCTGGTAGGCAGCTTTAACGTAGCCGGATTGGTTGCTGCCACCATGGCAAAACAATCGCCTATAAACGATGAGGGCGAACGCGGCCTTATTATCAATACCGCTTCGGTAGCGGGCTATGAGGGTCAAATTGGCCAAACTGCTTACGCGGCCAGTAAAGGCGGCATTATCGGGCTTACCCTTCCAATGGCACGTGACTTAGCCCCACTTGGAATTCGGGTGAATACGATAGCACCAGGAGTGATGGGAACGCCTATGCTGCTAGCCATGCCTGAAAAAGTACAAGAAGCTCTGTCTGCTAACGTTCAATTTCCTAAACGCCTAGGCCTACCTGAGGAATTCGGCAAGCTTGTTGTTCATATGGCAAACAACACTTACCTTAACGGCGAAACCATCCGCTTAGATGGCGGCCTGCGTATGCCGCCAAAGTAATAAATTGGTAGGTAAATTAAACACCGTAATGAAAAGGGAGCATTGACTCCCTTTTTTTATTCTCCATCACCACCGCTTACAATTAACGCAAGGTTATACAATCGATTTACTGCGTGATAGTTAATAGAGTTTTTAGGGTAACGCCCCTTAGAACTTATCTTACCCGCTTCTTGTTCCATCAATATAGTGAGTGCGTCATCAACAGTTTCAACGGTATAGATGTGAAATAGACCTTTTTTGACTGCCTCTATTACAGTGCTATCTAACACTAAATTAATAGCATTGGACTTTGGAATGATGACACCTTGAGTTCCCGTAAAGCCGCGGTATTGGCAGAGGTCGAAAAAACCCTCAATTTTTTCATTCACGCCGCCCACAGCCTGAACCTCGCCATATTGGTTGATTGAGCCGGTAATCGCTAGCGTTTGAACGCATGGAATTTCTGTAAGTGCAGATATAAGCGCGACCAATTCGCCTAACGATGCACTGTCGCCATCAATATGGCCATATGACTGCTCAAGCGCAATATTGGCAGACAGCGTTAACGGAAAATGCTGGGCATACTTGTTGCCTAAGTAACCATTTAACAGCATGACACCTTTTGAATGAATGGGTTGGCCCAATTCTACTTCCCGCTCAATATCAATTACACCGCTAGCGCCGGCGAATACTGTTGCCGTAATGCGTGCTGGTGTGCCAAACGCTGTATCACCAATATCTAGTACGGTAAGGCCATTCACCTTGCCAACGGCCTTACCTTCGGTTGCGATAAGTACGTGGCCTTCCTTTATATCGTTAAGAAGCGCCTGGCTTACCCTGCCCGTTCTTCGTTTTTTGGCGCTTAATGCAATTTTTAAATGATTAAGCTCTAGGCTAGTGCTATTACTCTTTTGACAGAAGTAAAAAGCCTCGTTAACCAGTTCAATCACTTCGGCAAAATGCGCTGATAGCTTTTCTTTGTGCTCAGCCATGCGAAGCGAATATTCGACTAGCCGGCACATGGCGTTAGCCGTAATATCCTCTAGACCAAGCCCGCGTGTGTGCGCACGTACTTTACCAACAAAATCGAACAGCGCCTGACGAGTCACGGGAATTTCTAAATCAAAATCGACCAGCACTCGGAATAATTCATCAAACTCATCATCGTAGTCTTGCAGGGTGTAATAAAGGTCTCTCGAGCCCAGTAATACAATCTTTACGCTTAAATCAATAGGCTGCGGATTTAACGTAATATTGTTAACCATACCCACGTCTTGTTGCGGTAGGTCCATTCGTAAACGCATAGACTTGATGGCTAATTTTAAGGTATCCCACACATAGGGCTGTTCTATAAGCTGGTCCACATCTAGTAGTAAATACCCACCGTTTGCACGGTGCAGCGCGCCCGGCTGAATCATTCTGTAGTTAGTGAATACACTGCCGTGAATGTTGGTATATTCAATTTTACCGAACAAATTTTGATAGGTAGGATTTGGCTCATAAATTACGGGAGCAGAATCGTCAAGCCTGTTGGAAACAAGCACGTTAGGTAAAAACTGTTCTTCGAGGAATACTTTTTTATCAAAGTCCTCTGTCTTTTCTTCTTTTTGCTCTTCACTGTGAATCACTAAAATAGCGTCCACCAGTGCGGTTCTCAGTTGCTTTAAATATTTTACTACACCGAGTTGAGATGAATATTTGTGCTCGAGCACTTTAATCAGTGGCTTTATGCCCTGTTCAGCCGTGTTTTTATCTAATGCACGTAAACGCTCCGAGTTCTCTCGCTTCCACGCGGGTAGACCGAGTAAACTCTCACTAAGACGGTTTTCCAACTCATCGATAAGTACATAAAAACGTTCTCGCTGACTTTCATCAAAGGTGGAAAACTCACTATCACTAATAGGTTTACCATTGATTATGGGTGAAAACGTGATTGAGCCACCTTCTTCAAACAGAGCAACATCATTAGCCAGAGCATAACGCTCAACGGCATCAATAGCAGCATCATACTTCTGCTCGAAGTCACGTAGAATAGAGGCGCGACGGCGCTGATAGCCAGGATTGTCAAATGCTACAGGTAATGAGTCGAGCACGTCGTCGATTAGGTTCGCCATATCCTTTTGAAAGGCTTTGCCTCCCCCGGGAGGAAATCTAAGGGCAACGGGCTCTCGTTCCACATCAAAGTTGTTGATGTAACACCAGTCGTCTGGCGCAACAGATTGGGCGACTTGCCTTTCGATATAATCTTTTACCAAAGAGAAGCGACCGGTAGCAGGCTCGCCCATCACATAAAGGTTGTACCCTTTGGTAGTTATACCTAACCCAAAGGTAAGCGCTTCACGCGCACGCTCTTGCCCTATAAAAGTTGCATTGAGCGCTTCCTCATCTTTTAAGGCACTGTTGATTGCGCGGCGGTTTATGGTAGGTGATAAGGCGTCTACATCTAACGCAAATGATTTACTGTCTACAGACATGTTGTTCTATATTCGTTACTTTTCCTAAGTGAAACCCTTATTAACATTAGTGTCAAACCCTTATCTTCAATAAAGCGGTTTTATACTAACAATTGCACAACAAACAACCACGTTTGTAAGGGTACGGTATATTTTGTTTTTAATATTGCACCACTTATCATGCATATCGAATAGCGTAATAACTATCATCCCAACAAAGCGCTCAGCCGTGATGTGAAATCATTCAAGCGACAAGGAAGGTCTCCCCTCTTTGTAAAGCATTAACCTATGCATAAATGCTCACTTTTCGTGCAAGCAGCAATAAATATCGCCAAGTTAAGTGTTAAGCTATTGAGGCATGGCTTAACGCTGGGGTATTCTATAAGGCTATATATATGTTCAATCGGTTATTTTTTTATTCGTGCGTGATGGTTTTGATTCTATCGACACGAGCAGATGACCCAAATATAAACGTTTTAACTCTAAATGCGGAAGCCTAAGTTTCATGGCCGATAATCAGTACAACCCAAAAGATATAGAACAACGTGTTCAGCAATACTGGGAAGACAATCAATCTTTCAAGGCAAGCGATAACGAAGATAAAGAAAAGTTTTATTGCCTGTCTATGTTTCCTTATCCTAGTGGTCGACTCCACATGGGACACGTGCGTAACTACACTATCGGTGATGTAATCAGCCGCTATCAGCGCATGCAGGGCAAAAATGTTATGCAGCCTATGGGTTGGGACGCCTTTGGTCTGCCTGCTGAAAATGCAGCGATAAACAATAACACTGCACCAGCGAAGTGGACTTACGAAAACATCGATTACATGAAAACCCAGCTCCGCTCTTTAGGCTTTGGTTATGACTGGGATCGTGAAGTTACTACCTGTAAATCCGATTACTATCGCTGGGAGCAATGGTTCTTTACACGCTTGTATGAAAAAGGCTTAGTGTATAAGAAAGACTCAACGGTAAATTGGGATCCAGTAGACCAAACGGTACTCGCTAACGAACAGGTGATAGATGGTCGAGGCTGGCGTTCTGGTGCATTGGTAGAGCAAAAAGAAATTCCACAATGGTTTATCAAAATTACCGATTATGCCGAAGAATTGCTTAACGACCTTGAACAACTGGAAGAGTGGCCAGACCAAGTTCGCGCCATGCAAGCTAATTGGATCGGGCGTTCTGAAGGTGTCGACATTACCTTTGATTTAGCATCACCGGTAAACGATATTGCCGACCTGACGGTTTATACAACACGCCCCGACACTTTCTACGGCGTGACGTACGTGGCAGTAGCAGCACAGCACCCGCTTGCAGAATTTGCTGCGCAATCTAACCCTGATATCGCTCAGTTTATTGACGAGTGCAAAAATACTAAGGTTGCCGAAGCTGAAATGGCCACCATGGACAAAAAAGGCTGTGCCACCGGCTTAGAAGTTATTCATCCACTTACGGGCGAGAAACTGCCTATTTGGATTGCCAACTTTGTTCTTATGGAATACGGCTCTGGCGCGGTTATGGCGGTACCTGGGCACGATCAGCGCGACTGGGAATTTGCTACAAAATACAATCTGCCTATTCAACAAGTTATTGCCGCAAAAGCCGGTGACGAAGATAAATGCGACCTATCAAAAGCTGCATACACAGAAAAAGGTAGCTTAATTAATTCCGATAAATTTAACGGCCTTGATTTTGACGCAGCATTCAATGGTATTGCCGAAGCACTTGAGGTTAAAGGTTGTGGCCAGCGAAAGGTCAACTATCGACTTCGTGACTGGGGCGTTAGTCGCCAGCGTTACTGGGGCACACCTATTCCTATGCTCAAATTGGAAAACGGTGAATCTGCGCCTGTACCCTCAGACCAACTTCCGGTTGAGTTACCTGAAGACGTAGAAATGGATGGCGTGATTTCTCCGATTAAAGCAGACCCTGAGTGGGCGAAAACCACTTACAAAGGAGAACCTGCATTAAGAGAAACAGACACCTTCGATACCTTTATGGAGTCGTCGTGGTACTACGCTCGATACACAAGCGCAACAAATCCCGACGCTATGCTAGATCCGAAAGCCGCTAACTACTGGCTGCCTGTCGACCAATATATTGGTGGTATTGAACACGCTATCTTGCACCTACTTTACTCTCGTTTCTTCCACAAATTGTTACGTGATGAAGGTTTGGTAGACTCTGATGAACCGTTCAAGCGTTTATTATGTCAAGGAATGGTTTTGGCAGATTCTTATTATCGTGAAGACGAGAAAGGTAAGAAAACCTGGTATTCGCCAACAGAAGTCACCACCGAAAAAGATGAAAAAGGCCGTATTGTTAACGCTTGGCTTACTAGCGACAATACCCCGGTAACCCACGGCGGCATGACGAAAATGTCGAAGTCGAAAAACAACGGTATCGACCCGCAAGAAGTTATCGACCAGTATGGCGCCGATACAGTACGACTATTTACTATGTTTGCTGCGCCACCCGAGCAAACACTAGAGTGGGTTGATTCTGGTGTTGAAGGTGCAAACCGCTTCCTTCGTCGAATTTGGAAACTGGTTACTGAGCACGTAGAAAAAGGCGATGCAGTAAAGCTTGATGTAAAATCTCTTTCGAAAGAACAGCAAGCGCTTCGCCGTGAAGTGCACAAAACGATCCAAAAGGTTACCGATGATTTAGGCCGCCGCCAAACGTTCAATACAGCAGTAGCGGCAATTATGGAGCTGCTAAATCACTTACAAAAGGCCCCGCAAGAAAGTGCGCAAGACATCGCTAATATGCGCGAAGCCGTGGAATCTGTATTGCTATTGCTTAACCCTATTACGCCGCATATCGCTCACGAGTTGTGGAAAGTTCTGGGCCACAGCGAAGATATTGATGTGGCGCCTTGGCCTGCAGTAGATAAAGATGCGCTAGTCGAAGACGAAAAGCTCATTATTGTTCAGGTAAACGGAAAAGTACGCGCTAAAATGACGGTTGCTGCCGATGCGAGTAAAGACGAGGTTGAGGCACAGGCATTGGCGCAAGCGAATGTGCAACAGTTTATCGAAGGCAAAACCATTCGCAAAGTCATTGTGGTGCCAGGTAAACTTGTCAATATTGTAGCGAACTAGGCGACAATGAAATAATGAATGCACTTTTAAAAGTTATTGGTATAGCAACGCTTGTAGGCGTCCTTAGCAACTGCGGTTTTCATTTGCGAGGGGCACCAAGCCTACCTGAAAATGTAAATACTGTAGTGATAGAAAGTGCCAGAGCGCACGCGCCTTTGGCGCGAGCGCTTGACAGTAGATTGAATATTTATGGCTTGGCATCGGCGTCTGGCGAAGATGCTAAACAAACAAGCGAAAATATTAATATTTACTTACTGCCCGAAAAACTAGACCGTCAATTGTTGTCGGTCTACCCTTCAGGTCAGGTTGCAGAATACGACTTAATTTATGTGGTGCGTTACAGAGTCTCGTTTCCCAATAAACAGCCGTTGATGGCTCAGTTTGAGGTGGTGCGAGATTATCAAGATGACCCCGACCAGGTTCTTGCGAAGTCACGAGAACTCGATCTAATGCTTGATGAGATGCGAGCGGAAGCGGCAGATATTATTATTAGACGTTTATCTAGCCAGGCTGTTGCCGCGCTAGACGAAAGCGAATAGGCGTCGCATAACCTTCATGCAAATTTATCCCAATCAATTTCACCAAGATATCCAGAAAGGATTGCGTCCTTGTTACCTCGTTTTTGGCGACGAACCTCAGCAAAAGTTTGATGTCATAGAACAAATCAGACGTCACGCAAAAGCGAAGGGATTTGATGAAAGAACCACATTAGTGGCTGAAACTGGGTTCTCTTGGAACCAGCTGCTAGAAGCCACCCAAAGTATGTCTTTATTTTCTAGCCAGCAATTTATAGAGCTCGAGCTCCCCACTGGTAAGCCCGGTACCGAAGGAAGTAAAATGCTTCAAGAGGTAGCTGCCAAACTCAACCCAGACATGCTGCTATTAATTCATGGTCCCAAAATTGGAAAAGATGTTCAGCGTGGAAAGTGGTTTAAAGTGCTCGATGAGCTGGGGGCATCAACCTTGTGTTACCCCCTTGAGGGCCGCCAGCTAAACGCATGGATTAACCAACAGCTTTCTTCTCATCAGCTATCGGTATCGGCTACTGGGGCAAAAATCATTGCTGACTTTTGCGAGGGAAACCTTTTGGCAGCAAAACAAGAAATTGATAAGCTGGCGTTACTTCATCCTCAACAAACCATTAGCGACGAGCAGCTAGAGCGGGCAATGGTTGATCAGTCTCGTTACAATGCGTTTCAACTCGTTGATGTCATGCTTAACGGAGAAAGCACTCGCTGTATAAAAATGCTTTACCGTCTAGAAAGCGAAGGCCTAGAGCCTAACATTATCATTTGGGCACTCATTCGAGAATGGGAACAGCTTTGGAATTTAAAGAACGCAGAACAGCAGGGCCAGCCAATTCAGTGGCAAAAATTTGGCATCTGGCGCAATAGGCAAGGTATGTATCAAGCCGCACTGCAGCGTCTTTCGTTAAAGCAACTTGAAGACATTCAACACGCTTTATCTCAGGCAGACCTTGCTTTTAAGCAGCAGGTTATATCTCGCCCTTACGTTAAGCTTTGTCATTTATGCATGATGTTTATGGGCGTTAACTTAACAAACATTCCGCTACTGGACAGTTAGCCGTGGCATTGAGAGTTATTCTAGGGGGCACATTTAATCCTCCTCACTACGGGCACATTACTCCAGCGCTGTATGCCGCAGATTTATTGGGTGTAGAACATGTAGATTTGATGCCCTGTAAACTAGCTCCTCATAAGTCGGTAAGTGTTTCTGAAACCCACAGGGTAAATATGATACATCGGTGTTGCGATACCCACTCTCGCTTGCGTGCCGAACTCATAGAACTCTCACTGCCTTCTCCCTCTTATACAGTGAAAACGCTGCGTGCATTAAATTCAAAGCACGATGATACAATCTGTTTTCTCATTGGAGCAGATTCACTGTATAATCTCGATAAATGGTATGAGTGGGAAAGCTTGCTTACCTATTGCCACCTTATTGTAATGAGGCGAGACAGTGAAACATTTTCCCCGCCACCGGCAATAGCCAAGTGGCTCAAGCGAAACGCCATACAAGACATCGAACGGTTACATCAGCGTAAAAGTGGTCACGTTTTACTGTTAAATACGCCACTTAAAACAATTTCTTCCACGCAATTGCGTAATGAAATAGCAAGTGAAAATGCAGATACGCTAGACCATGCCGCTCCTGATACTATTGAAAGCTGGGTACCCCGTAACGTTATTGAATACATCAATGACAACCAGTTATACAGCGAATAAACACAAGAGGAAAACACTTGGAGAGTCTACAACTTAAGCAGTTTGTTAAAGACAAAATAGACGATATGAAAGGCCGTGATATCATTGAACTCGATGTTCGAGGTAAGTCGACCATTACAGATACCATGATCATTTGCTCTGGTAATTCAAAGCGACACGTTTCTTCGATTGCAGAAAACGTGATGGTTGAAGCAAAAAACGCAGGCCATGCGCCAGGCAATGTTGATGGTAAAGACTCTGGAGAGTGGGTTTTGGTAGATTTCGGCGATGTTATTTTGCATGTAATGCAGGATGAAACTCGCGACTTTTACCAACTTGAAAAGCTTTGGGCTTAAATCACCACTTCACCAAACGAAGAGCCACTTTATAAATGGTTAACTCCGTGAGTATGCTTTTGAGTAATGCACAGCATCAATCAAGGACAGTACGTTGAGAATTCAAATTGTTGCTGTGGGAACAAAGATGCCCTCGTGGGTATCTGCTGGGGTCGATGAATTTATTCGTCGATTCCCAAGCGACATGCCGGTAAACATAACCGAAATACCTGCGGGAAAGCGCGGGAAAAATGCTGACATTAAACGCATTCTAGATAAAGAGGGTGAACAAATGTTGGCAGCTATTCCCAAAGGAAACCGCATTGTCACTCTTGAGGTAACCGGCAAGCCTTGGGATACCCCCACGCTAGCCAAAAAATTAGACAACTGGAAAATGGATGGCAGAGACGTCAGCTTACTCATTGGCGGCCCTGAGGGACTTGCGCCTTCTTGCATTGAAGCCTCTGAACAAAAATGGTCACTCTCTGCGCTCACACTCCCTCACCCATTAGTGCGAATTATACTGGTTGAAAGCGTTTATCGAGCGTGGTCGGTTACGCAAAATCATCCTTATCACAGAGAGTAGAAGTCACATCTAATGCAAAGGAAGTCAATGCACCGCAAGCGCCAGGCTATTCGCGACCACACCGCGGAAGCGAATTTATTTGCTCGTCGCGCCACCATTTCCTTCATTATTGTTACTGCCATGCTAGGCATTGTATTAAACAATTTGTATTCTCTTCAGGTTACCCAACACGACGACTACCAAACCCGCTCTAACGGCAACCGTATTAAAGTATTGCCGGTTGCACCGAACCGCGGTCTTATTTACGACAGAAACGGCGTGTTGTTGGCGGAGAATCGTCCCGTATTCAGCCTAGAAGTCATCCCTGAAAAGGTCGATGACATAGAGGACACACTTGCCAGACTTACCTCCCTGATGGCGATTACCGAAGAAGAACTCACTCGCTTTGAGTCTAATTTGAAGGGAACCCGGCGCTTTAAACCCGTTGTTTTGAGAACGGAACTGTCTGAAAAAGAAGTAGCCACCTTTTCAGCCAGTAAGCACAAGTTCAAAGGGGTGCAGATTGAAGCTCGCCTAGCCCGCCACTACCCTTATAAAGAAACCTTAACTCATGTGCTTGGATACGTAGCGCGAATTAATAAGCGGGACTTACAGAAACTGGTAGAAGCTGGGCAAGAAGATAATTACGCCGCCACATACGATATCGGTAAGTTAGGCATTGAGAAATATCACGAAGAAACGCTGCACGGCACTGTGGGTTATCAACAAGTAGAAGTGAATAATCAGGGCCGTATTATTCGTGTGCTTAACGTAGACCCTCCCACACCTGGAAAAGATATTGTTCTTAATATAGACCTTTCGTTACAGCAGGAGGCCCAGCGCATTCTTGAAGACACTCGAGGCGCAGTGGTTATTACAGAAGTTAAAACCGGCGGCGTGCTAGCCCTTTATTCAAATCCTAGCTACGACCCCAACCTATTTGTTCACGGCATTAGCAGTAAAAATTATTCAGCGCTATTAAATTCGCCCGACCGACCATTGATAAACCGTGCCACTCAAGGTCAATACTCTCCCGCATCCACCGTAAAGCCTCACCTTGCCCTACTAGGTCTTGAAGACGGTGTGGTAACAGAAGATTACTCTATTAAAGACAATGGGCGTTACCGCTTGCCTAATGTTTCCCATGTTTGGAGAGACTGGAAGCGTTGGGGACACGGTGAAGTAGATATTGCAAAAGCTATCGAAGTGTCTTGCGATATTTACTATTACGACCTTGCCTACAACTTGGGTATCGACAAAATCAGTGAGGCAATGCAGGAGTTTGGTTTTGGCGACTACACAGGTATAGACTTGTACGAAGAATCAAACGCGAATATGCCAAGTAGAGGCTGGAAACGGGCTCGATTTAATCAACCTTGGTACATTGGTGATACCATTCCAGTAGGTATTGGGCAAAGCTTTTGGACAGCAACACCTATTCAATTAACGCACTCAATTAATACCCTGGTGAATAGAGGAGAGCGCTATATTCCTCAAATTATTCGCGGCTACAAAGAGTCCAACGGAGTTGATGATCTTATTCCACTGAAAACGTCTCGGCCTATTCAAATAAACGATCCTAAAAATCTCGACATCGTCTTAAATGCCATGCACGACGTTGTGCACGGCGAAGAAGGAACAGCTCGCTTTGCTTTTGCCGATACGCCCTATGAGTCTGCGGGTAAAACAGGTACTGCCCAACTCTTTACGGTAGCTCAAGACGAAAAATACGACGAAGATGAAGTTGATGAAAGGCTGCGCGACAATGCACTCTATGTCGGTTTTGCCCCGTTTGATAATCCAGAAATTTCAATAACAGTAGTACTGGAAAACGCAGGTGGTGGTAGTTCAAATGCTGCTCCTGTTGCTCGTAAGCTTATGGACTTTTATTTTCGGGGTCGCACTTTTGAAACCGCTAATGTAGACAGTGAGAGCGAAGAATAATGAAAAGAACCGCCATCACACCGGATAAAATAAGCTTTCTTCAGCGAGTTCATATTGATGGCTGGCTTCTGCTGGGTCTACTGGTACTAAGCGGCGTGGGCTTGGTAACCCTTTACTCGGCCTCTGGACAAGATATAGGCCAGATGCAGCGCCAATTTACCCGCTTAGCCGTTAGCTTTGTTGTTATGGCGGTACTTGCACAGCTGCCTCCCGGGTTTTATCGGCGCCTTTCCCCTATCGCTTTTGTCGGCGGGCTACTTATGCTGGTTGCAGTATTGCTTTTTGGCGATATGGGCAAGGGAGCTCAGCGCTGGCTTGATTTAGGTTTCATCCGATTTCAACCCTCGGAACTGATGAAGCTGGCTGTGCCTATGATGGTAGCCTGGTACATCAGCAAATTTACGTTGCCACCCCGTACACACCACATCGCTTTGGGATTTATTATGGTGGTTGTGCCAACGGTTTTGATTGCGAAACAGCCCGATTTGGGAACGTCGCTGTTAATTGCAAGCTCAGGGGTTTTTGCCATTTTTCTTGCCGGTATGAGTTGGAAACTTATCTCACTGGTAGGTGCGCTCGTTGGCGCATTCGCCCCTATTATGTGGTTCTTCCTAATGAAGGATTATCAAAAACAGCGCGTACTTACGTTTTTAAACCCAGAGAGCGATCCCCTTGGTTCTGGCTATCACATTATTCAATCTCAAATAGCGATAGGTTCTGGCGGAGTTGATGGAAAAGGCTGGCTACAAGGCACCCAGTCGCAGCTCGAGTTTCTACCCGAACGTCACACCGATTTTATATTTTCAGTGTTCAGTGAGGAGTTTGGACTCACGGGAGTCATCGTTTTATTAGCGATTTATCTGTATATAATTATGCGTGGTCTAATTATCTCTAGCCGAGCCCAAGACGCTTTTTCTAAATTGCTTGGCGGTAGTATTACCCTAACCTTCTTTGTTTATGTTTTTGTGAATATGGGAATGGTGTCAGGCTTGTTACCCGTGGTAGGAGTGCCTCTACCGCTTGTAAGCTATGGGGGGACTTCTATGGTGACATTGATGGCGGGTTTCGGCATTCTAATGTCAATTGCAACTCAAAAACGGTTGATTTCTCGATGACTGGCTTTTCTGGCAACACTTTTTTCTGCATGTGTCTCGCAATGCTTGTAGTGTCGGGCTGCCAGCAAACGCCCTCTGGTCGCTATTCACAATCTCAAGACTCAGCCCCCAAACATGTGGCAAAAGTTCCCGAGACGCTAGATGCTGTGCCTAAATATGAGGCATACAGATCTTTCAATCACAGACCATACGAAGTATTAGGCAAGCGTTATACGCCCATGCGCACAGGAAAAGGCTATGAAGCCACAGGGTATGCCAGTTGGTATGGGCAAAAGTTTCACGGCCACCTTACGTCCAATGGTGAAACCTACAACATGTTCGCCATGAGCGCGGCACATAAAACTCTGCCCTTGCCTTCGTTTGTGAGGGTGACAAACTTAGAAAATAACAAACAGGCGGTTGTTCGCGTAAACGATCGCGGCCCATTTCACGATAATAGAATAATAGATTTGTCTTACGCTGCTGCAGTAAAACTGGGCTATCACAGCAAGGGTACGGCGAAAGTGAAGTTGGAAGTCATTCATTTCGATGAAGACAATAACGTTACCGTTGGCAGTAGCCCTACGGTAAGCTATGACGAGTATTTAGGCATTGCGGTAGCATCTAACGCTATTGAAGACATGGACAGTAGCGAAGATTTTAACGAAACAATAGCTAGCACAACTACGAACAACTCGCCTGCTGTCAACACCACCACTTCTCAAAACACCAATGAAAGAAATCACGGCACTTTTATTCAAGTAGCGGCACTTTCCAATGCTGAAAAAGCAAAATCAATATCCCATGTTCTTTCGGCGCTTTATCAATTACCTGCTCACCTTCCTAGCAGTAACAATGTATATAAACTGCAGCTAGGCCCTGTAGAAGATGAAAAAACTCTCGAAGACGTGCTTCGGCAGCTTAAGCAAAATGGTTACCCTAATGCTTATGCAGTAAAACAACCACATTAATGAAGTGTTTACACTTATGAGCCTGTGATTCGTCCTGTAAGTTCTACTTTAATCGAAACTTTTTTGGTAAACCCTAGTCCTAAATGCAGCCTTACGATAGACTTCGTCACTATTGTAATCTTAAAGTACAATGACTATTCGCTATAGAATGGGTAGTCTTAGCGTCGGTAACGTCGGTCTAAGAGTAGCTGTAAACTCACTCGGATATAACTTGGTAAAAGAAAATAAAACCATGCTCAAAATAATTACACGCGCAAAAGCGCTTCCACTTTCATTTGCCTTTTTACTGCTTGGCGTATTTTTTCATGTTGCGCATGCCGCGGTTGTCATACCTCCCGCTCCCACGGTAGCTGCCGAAGGTTTTCTACTCACAGACTTTGAAACAGGTCATGTTATTGCAGAAAAAAATGCAGACATGCAGCTTGCACCGGCAAGCTTAACCAAAATCATGACTATCTATGTTATTGGTAAGGAATTACAAGCGGGCAATATCAGCCTTGATGATGAAGTCACTATTTCTGAAAACGCCTGGGCGAAAAAATTCCCCGACTCTTCGAAGATGTTTATTGAAGTAGGAACACAAGTTTCTGTAAGCGATCTGCTTCGCGGTATTGTTGTCCAATCGGGTAACGACGCTTGTGTTGCAATGGCTGAACACGTTGCGGGCTCTGAATCTGCCTTCGCCAGCATGATGAACGCACACTCTCAAGCGTTAGGTATGTCTGGTTCTAACTGGGTAAACGCTCACGGGCTGCACGACCCAAACCATTACACAACACCTCGCGACATGGCTGTGCTTTCAAGAGCGCTTATTGCAGAAACTCCTGAAATGTATGCGATATATAGTGAAAAGGAATTTACATTTAACGGTATTAAGCAATACAACCGTAATAGCTTACTGTGGGACAAGAGCCTAAACGTAGATGGTATTAAAACTGGCCATACTTCAGACGCTGGCTACAGCTTAATTACCTCAGCTGAACAAGGTGATATGCGTCTTATTTCAGTAGTAATGGGTACAGACAGCGAACGCGCGCGTAAAGTAGAAAATAAAAAGCTACTTAAGTACGGCTTCCGCTTCTTTGAAACGGTGACGCCCTACCAAGCGGGACAAAGCTTTGTTGCTCACAGAATTTACATGGGTGACAGAGAAACCGTAGACCTTGGAATTAATCAATCCACCCCCATTACCATCCCACGAGGGCAAACTGAAAACCTTGAAGCCAACTTTGAGCTGGATAAGAAGCTTGAGGCTCCGCTGGCGAAAGGACAAGTTGTTGGCAAGCTGTACTTACAGCTCGACGGTGAAGACGTGGCAAGCTACCCGTTGGTAACCCTTCAAGAAGTGAATGAAGGCAGTATGTTTAACCGCCTAAAAGATTACATAATGCTTCAAATTGGATTTAACGACGAATAAATATTTGCGTTAATCCCTAGTTATGAAGCGGCCAGATTTGTTACAATCTGGCCGTTTTTTTTAAAGATTCAACATACCGAGAATATCGCATGGATACCCGTTTCGACGAACTATTAGATTTTCCAACTCACCAAACCTTCAAGGTGATGGGCGTCGCTCATGAGGAACTTCCTCAGCAAGTTATTACATGCTTGCAAGAGCATGCTCCTGGTGATTATGTTCCCGCTATTAAACCGAGTAGTAAGGGTAATTATCACTCGGTGTCGATAAGTGTGAGAGTCACCAGCAAAGAGCATATGGAAACCATTTACACTGAGCTTGCAAAGCTTGAGTTGGTCAGAGTTGTACTGTAAGTGAATAACCAAGAAAAGTCTGCCGCTGGCGAGGTCATTATTCGACAGCTAGGCCGTCAGCCCTATCAGCCTATATGGCAGGCAATGCAGCGCTTTACCGATGATCGCGATAGCGACACCATTGATGAAATATGGCTGGTTGAGCACGACCCAGTTTTCACCCAAGGCCAAGCGGGTAAAGCGGAACACATACTCGTACCGGGTGACATCCCTGTTGTACAAGTTGACAGAGGTGGACAGGTTACCTACCACGGCCCCGGGCAACAAGTGATATACTTGTTGCTTAATATCAAGCGCAGAAAATTAGGGGTAAGACATCTTGTAACCGCTATGGAAGAAGCGGTAGTTGGCCTACTAGCCCAATATGATGTTGTGGCTTACCCAAAGCCAGATGCACCGGGTGTGTATGTAAACGAGCAAAAAGTTTGTTCTCTTGGCTTAAGAATACGTAATGGTTGCTCATTTCATGGGCTGGCGTTAAATGTTAATATGGATTTATCACCATTTCAGCGCATAAACCCATGCGGGTACGCGGGCATGGAAATGACGGATACCGCGCGACTTAACGGTCCGGATTCACTTGAACTGGCAGGCAATGAGCTAACACGCTTATTGTTAGATGCGCTTTCCTTTACGGAAACAACATATAAAGAAGGTTTTGATGAGTAACGCACGACCTAAGGCGGGGGTTAAACTCCGCGATGATGAAAAAGTAAAACATATTCCCGTCACTATTGTTCCTACTGAAAAGGAAGAAATGCTGAGGAAGCCTGAGTGGATTAAAATTAAGCTGCCTCGCACAACAGATAAGATTGATCACATAAAGAAAACGCTGAGAAAAAACAACCTGCACTCGGTATGTGAAGAAGCGAGCTGCCCTAACCTAGCAGAGTGCTTTAACCACGGCACAGCTACTTTTATGATTTTGGGTGATATCTGTACCCGTCGCTGTCCATTCTGTGACGTTGCTCACGGAAAGCCATTGCCCCCTAGTGCGGAAGAGCCCGAAAAGTTAGCGAAAACTATCGCTGAGATGAATCTTCGTTACGTCGTGATAACGTCTGTTGACCGCGACGATTTACGTGACGGCGGCGCACAGCACTTTGTAGACTGTATTAATGCTATTCGAGAGCACAGCCCTACCACAACGATAGAAGTGCTAGTACCAGACTTCCGAGGTCGAATGGACCGTGCACTAGAAATATTTAAAAATGGTGTTCCTGACGTGTTTAATCACAACCTTGAAACCATTCCTCGCCTTTATCGCGAATGCCGTCCGGGTGCGAACTATCAGTGGTCTTTAGATTTACTTAAAAAGTTTAAAGCTCAACATCCTGACATAAAAACCAAGTCTGGTTTGATGATGGGCATGGGCGAAGAAAACGAGGAAATTGAAGGCGTACTTAGAGATTTGCGAGCACATGACGTAGATATGCTTACACTGGGTCAATACTTACAACCTAGTCGTCACCATTTCCCTGTTAAGCGTTATGTTCATCCTACGGAGTTTGATGCCCTAGGTGAATACGCAAAACAAATTGGTTTCACCCATGCTGCATGTGGTCCCATGGTTCGTTCAAGCTATCATGCCGATCAGCAAGCGGCAGGCGTAGAAGTAAAATAGTACACGCTATTCTTTACAAGGCGGCCGCGTAACGCGAGCCGCCTTTTTTGTTTGCCCAGCGAAGCTGGCAAACCCGTCAGGTTGAAAGAAACCTGAATCACCCTGACTGAGGGGAAGATAATCCGAATGGCAAGGGCGTTGTTGGCCAACGGCAGGGTCTGAAGGAAGCCATAGGAAGTTAGAGGTACACAACGCAAGTGAACCTGATTCGGCAAGACAGGAGGGTAAGCGTGCAAAATAGCGCGAAGCCCGATACTCAGTCAGTCCTGTTTTGTGTTTGAGGGTGGAATTTCTAACAGGGAGCCAGTGCAGTAACTGGGGAAGCCTGGCATTGGATCCAATCAAATGGTTGGACGTATCGTTCAAGGAGTGATCCAAGAATGTTGCGAGTGTGAGGTGGCAGATGAACCCGTAGTAGTGAGTAAGGCTAGGCCGATGAAAGCCAGTAATGGTGTGGAGGGTAAAACCAAGCCGACTATCAGCATTGTGTTTGATAGGATCTATTTTAGCCAAAAGCTTAAATGGATTGCGAAGGGGGGAAGCAGACTTTAAGACTCTGATGAGTTGTGAGTTTTTTTATCATTGATACACAAGCCGCCAGATCAGCGGGACAAGTCGAATCGGTGCGCTAGGAATAGTGATGTCTGGTGAGACAGGCCGTATATGGGAAGTAATTGTAGTCAAATTTGGTAGATTGCCTCAGTGCTAGAACGCCAAACCCTGCAATGAAAGTTACCACAATGTTAGAAAATGAACGATGTCCATAGGGCGCACGATACTAGATTGCAAATTAGCATTGTGTCACTTAGCAAGTGATATGAAGTATGCAGGAGCCGTATACGAGGCCCGTACGTACGGTTCTGTGAGATGTATGGACTCCCTTCCCTGAAAGGGGTACGGTCTTAATTGTCAAATTAGCCAAAGGGGTCCATACATGATTAAGAATACAATTATTGCAATTGACCTTGCAAAGCATTCCTTTCAGGTTTGCAAGTTCAACAGTGACGGAAAAATTGATTATAACAAAGCAATGAGTCGTAAAGCATTGATAGCACTTCTGGGAAACCATGTGTCAGCGTTAGTGGCAATGGAAGCCTGTGGTGGCTCGAATTACTGGGCGCGTTTAGCGAGGCGGCATGGTCATCAAGTAAAAATCATTCATCCTCGCGCAGTAAAAGGGCTGCAATTAAAGCAAAAAACAGATAAAAATGACGCCTACGCTATCGGTATTGCGGCTCAATTACCTCATATAAACTCTTGTGGCATCATGGAGGAAGATGAACAGGGTCTTCAGGCCCTGGAGCGGGTGCGAATGCTGCAGTTGGAGCAAAGGACGGCGTTGGCAAACCAGATACGAGGACTGTTGACGGAATTCGGGATTGTGATAGCAAAGGGGTTAAATCATTTAGTCACTGCGCTGCCTGACATTTTAGAAGATGCAGAAAACGGCTTGCCGATGAATTATCGTCAGGCTTTGGCTGCGCAGTCACAAATGTTACAACTCTATACGACTCAAATAGAAAGTTATGACAGGCTCATAGCAGAACACACGCGGCATAATCCTGTTTGCCAGAAATTAAGTAAACTCGAAGGCGTAGGCCCTTTGATTGCTTTGGGGTTAACCGTTCGATTGGGAAATGCGACAGAGTTCAATACAGGCCGGGATGCATCAGCATGCATAGGTTTGACACCGAAGCAGCATTCGACCGGCGGTAAAGAGCGATTGGGACATATTTCTAAAAACTGTGCAGATAAAAGATTGCGAAGTTTGCTCTATCAGGGAGCAATGTCGGTAGTGAATAAAGCAGTATCCAGAGAGCCTAAGACTGTGAAAGAGCAGTGGCTGAAGGCGTTAGTTGACCGAAGGGGAAAGAAGGTTGCTGCCATCGCGTTAGCAAATAAAACGGTGAGAACCGCTGTTGCTCTAATAAAGAATAATGACGATTACAATCCGATACTGTTAGCAGCCTAAGAGTTAGTAAATCAACAAATTGCGAAAATAAATGGTAAGACCAACCAGCAGAATTCAGCCAGTCCTCTCAAGTGACTAAACACTGTGTGTGAGAATTGAACTGTTGGTGCGTATACATCGAAGGGCAGGAGTAGCTCTCCATTTAAAGCCCGTATATAAGAGCGCATCTACTACTAATTTTTCAAAAGATGTTGATTACTTCAGGGAGTCCATATAAGAGGGATGAGGCGCAAGCCTCACCCTACTCGATGTTTAAGCAGTGACAAAATTGATGCGACTGCTAGAATGCCTCTCAAATCTTAACCTTATCAGATATAAGGTCAGCAATGCGTAAACATATTTATATCGCCTACACGGGCGGCACTATCGGTATGAAGCCGTCTAATCAAGGCTATGTGCCAGCAGCAGGTTTTTTAACCGAAACGCTGGCTAAAATGCCCGAGTTTAATCGCAGCGAAATGCCACTTTTTACCATTCATGAGTACGATAATCTAATCGACTCGTCGGATATGGATCCCTCCGATTGGCAGCGGATTGCCGACGATATCGCTAATAACTACGATGATTACGATGGCTTTATCATCCTTCATGGCACAGACACCATGGCGTATACCGCCTCAGCCCTAAGTTTTATGCTGGAGGACCTTTCAAAACCAGTTATTGTAACTGGGTCTCAAATACCTCTGGCGGAGTTGCGTTCTGATGGACAGGTAAATTTGTTGAACTCACTGTTCATTGCAGCAAACTATCCCATTGCAGAAGTCGGTTTGTTTTTCAACAATCGCCTATTGCGGGGAAATCGCAGCCGCAAAGTTGATGCTGACGGATTTAACGCGTTTGACTCACCTAACTTTCCACCTTTGCTAGAGGCAGGGATCAATATTAGATTAAAGGCGGGCGAGTTAACCAAACATTCTGAAGGCAAGCTCACAGTGTCTAACGTGACTGCCCAACCCATTGGTATGGTAAGCCTATATCCCGGTATTGCGTCTGAAGTGATCAAAAATACGTTGCAACAACCGGTCAACGCGCTAATACTTCTCAGTTATGGCGTGGGTAACGCCCCGCAAAATCCAAAGCTTATAGAACAGTTACAATATGCTAAGTCGAGAGAGATCCCCGTGGTTAACTGTACTCAGTGCTTACGAGGACGTGTAAATATGGGCGGATATGCAACGGGCCATGGCTTACAAGAGGTCGGCGTGTTATCGGGCAGCGATATGACACCAGAGGCCGCGCTAGCAAAATTGCATTACCTGCTTAGTAAAGATCTTTCATTTGAACAAATAAATTTATTGCTCACCGCTAATTTACGCGGTGAACTCAGCGAATAAGGGTTGAAGTTTTGACACAAAGTTATTCAGGTGCATTGCGAAAAATGCGTACACACGCTAACGAAAATAATGAAGTTTGCTACGAGCTTCCCATCGGAGAGAGCGCTGTGGACGTTAATGCTCTCATTGGTCGTGAGATTACTCTGTCGTTCAGTAATGACATTCACTGCGTTCACTGCAATCGAAAAACCAAGAAAAGCTTTAATCAGGGTTATTGTTACCCATGCCTTATTTCACTTGCACAGTGCGACAGTTGTATAATCAAGCCTGAAAAATGTCATTATCACGAGGGGACATGCAGAGAGCCAGAATGGGGAGAAGCTCACTGCTTTAATGAACACTTTGTTTATCTGGCCAATACAGGCAACGTTAAGGTAGGTATAACGCGACAGGTTAGCGATACCATTTCTCCTCGGTGGATGGATCAGGGCGCAACCCAAGCTACTGTCATGCTTCGTGTGCCAGACAGGCTTACCAGCGGATTAGTAGAGACCCTGTGCAAGAAGCATATCGGTGACAAAACGAATTGGCGAACTATGCTGAAAGGCAAACCTGAAGACGTTAATCTGATTGATGTAAAACACGAACTTATGGAGAAAATATCTGCGGAGCTTGCTGAGATTCAGCAGGAAAAAGGCCTTCAAGCAGTATCAGAAGTGGAATCAAAAGTTCATCACATCAATTTTCCCGTAGAGACATACCCTGACAAAATAAAGTCTATTAACCTTGATAAAACACCAGACTTTTCTGGCGTTTTGCAGGGAATTAAAGGGCAGTATTGGATGTTAGACGGCGACCGAGTGATTAATATTCGCAAGTTTGCTGGCTACAATGTCACTCTTCAGGTGCTTTAACCTACAGCTGAGCCTTAGAAAGCAGTTATTTTCAAAACAATAGGCGCACTCTTGTGCGCCCTATTTCAGATTACAATCTGCTGAACCCTACTTCACAAAAACGCTTGAGGACTAAAGCGTGTTGCCACTAGCGGTACCTTTTTGAGGCAAAGATAAACGCGTTCTTAGTAGCGGTCGGCTTATGAGTTCCAGTGCTCGAAATACGCACTCGTGTCCCTTTCTGGCTTAGAAGCGGGTTCAAAAGCAGGCGTACCAAGATATAAAAAACCAACCAGTTCATCTTCTTCAGCCATGCCTAACCCGTCTTTCACTATTGGACATTGTGCATAGCTACCTGTGCGCCACATTCCGTTAAAACCTTGCGCTACCGCAGCCATTTGCATAGCCATAACGCCACAACTCGCTGAAGCAATTTGCTCAACCCGTGGCACTTTTTCATGCTCTTTGTATTGTGCAATAGCAACAATCACCATAGGCGCACGCAGTGGAAGTTGCGGTGCCCTATCTATCTCTTTTTGGCTTTTATCGTTTTCTATTGCAGATTGTTCAAAAAGCGAACCAAGCTTATCTAATCCTTTACCCTGACACACAACAAACCGCCATGGAGTGAGACAAGCATGGTCTGGTGCACGCAGTGCTGCTTGCATGATATTTTCCAGAGCTTCACCGCTAGGTGCAGGCTCCTTTAGGCGCGGTTGAGAACTTCGATTGAGTAGTAACGTTAATGCATCCACTTTTGGGCCTCCTTCTTCAAATACCATTAATGAGAATTAGCTTAGTAGCCTATTGGCTCATCGGCATTTTCATTTCTTAAAATCTTATGGTCATACTACGGATGACGTTTATAAAAGACCAGATTGTTATTCGTTTTACCTAGGGCGTATTGACCTGTAAATCTCGCTGTATCGTAATAGAATGTTGAAATATAAAATAGTGTGAAAAGAGAGGATATGCCGGTGAACAAGCCAAAAAACACAAAACCACAGTCTTCTACTCTTTCTCGCATGATGGCAAAGGGTCA
Source organism: Alteromonas sp. MB-3u-76 (assembly GCF_002831605.1). Taxonomy (NCBI): domain Bacteria; kingdom Pseudomonadati; phylum Pseudomonadota; class Gammaproteobacteria; order Alteromonadales; family Alteromonadaceae; genus Alteromonas; species Alteromonas sp. MB-3u-76. The sequence goes on from NZ_CP025115.1 coordinate 2,288,838, forward strand.
GGCCAAAACGCGATACAAGCCTTCATCAGGTAAGCTGCTTATGCAACTTAGTGAAAACGATCACAAACGAATAGCGCTGCTTATCTCAAAATGGCTGAAAAGTGATGATAGAAAATAACACTCACCGCTTAGGCTTGTAATATCATCATAAAATTCAATCAAAACGCTACACACATATCCAAAACAGCAAGGATGAAAACATGAAAAAAATAGTGACAGGGTCATGCTCCCTACCATTGTTGGTACTGGCATTGTCTGTAAGTCTTATAGTGGGTTGTTCATCTGCAACCAATGAGACTGTGGCAAATTTAAGTAGAGAAACCGTCAAGGCCCGCTTAAACAAATTACCGTCATCACTTATCAATAGCGACTTATTCAATACGTCGGTTATTGAGCCTACTCAGTTATTCAATAATCTATATTTCGTCGGATATGTCAGCGTTGGCACTTTCGTCATAGACACCTCACAGGGTATTGTTCTCATTGACACCATGTGGACTCCCCATGATGCAGAAAACGTAATCGTGCCAGGTATAAAAAAGCTCGGCCTGACCCCTGAAGAAATTAAATACGTGATTATTACTCATGGTCATAGCGATCACTATGGGGGAGCCCATTACTTTGAAAACAAGTATGGCGCTGAAATTTTGATGCGCGATGAAGAATGGAGCTACATTCACGACCCAGAAGCCCCAGTGTTGACAGACCCCTTCGGTAATTTATCGACAGAAATCCCTTCTCCAACATCATACACTTCCGTTTCCGATGGACAGACAATGGTATTCGGAGACACTACTTTAACAATACTCGCTACACCGGATCATACACCGGGAGGAATGTCGTTAATTATGGAGGTCACAAACAATGGTGAGCCTCATACGGTGGCTTTATGGGGTGGTACTGGCCTGCCTGATACAAAAAAAGCGAATCAAAGTTACTTAAGTTCGCTAAACTACTTTCAGAAAGTCGTTAATGAAAGACAAGCCGACGTAACACTTTCGAACCATCCTTTTTCAAAGGACTTGATAAAAAATATGGATTTATTACGCAAACAACCAAGTCGCAAACCAAACCCTTTGGTAGTCGGCAACAAAAGACTTAATGACTATATAGACAGCGAACTTAGAGAGAGCGTCGAAGAGAAGTTATCTTCGTTTGAATAAAATGAGTGTGTAGGTTGCAACAAAGCCCTTATGAATGTAAGAAACCCAGACGAGCATCATCATTAAGCAGTGGTAACAAAAAATTACAATTAAGTTAGCGATCTTATACTAACAAGGTAACATAATACATAAAGCGTTAATGGGCGTTCCATTACTCGCGTTAACTAAAATTCTAAAAAGGTAGTGAAATATGGCGGCCAAAGGAAATTGGACTAAATCCTTATTTATTGGCTTGTGGACGGTACTTAACTTCACCCGCAAACTTTTCTTCAACGTAATATTTATTGTCATTTTTGTTGGCCTGGCAATTGCCATATTCAACCAGGATGGTGATAAGCTGACAGTGAAATCAAACAGTGCGCTGTATCTTTCGCTGAATGGGCAGCTGGTGATTGAGAAGGAAAGCGTCGATCCCTTTGAGCAGTTCTTACAAGAATCTTTAGGCAGCGAGCCAGAAAATCCTGAAGTGCTTGTGCGCGATGTTGTGGATGTTCTTGAAAACGCCGCAAAAGACAGACGAATTAAAGCACTTGTATTGGACTTAAAAGGTTTGACCGGTGGCGGGCTGGATAAACTGCGCGTTGTTGCTAACGCTATCCAATCGTTTAAAGCATCAGAGAAACCGGTTTATGCTATAGGCGATTACTATTCGCAAGACCAATACTACTTGGCTGCCCACGCCGACCACGTTTACTTAAACCCAATGGGTGGACTACTGCTTGAAGGCTATAGCCGGTACGGCATTTATTTCAAAGACCTGTTAGATAAGCTAAAAGTAACTACTCATATCTTTAGAGTAGGCACCTATAAATCTGCTGTAGAGCCCGTTATGCGTAACGATATGTCTGACGAAGCTAAGGAAGCGGAAAAACAGTGGTTAGACGGCTACTGGAAGCAGTACAAAGAAGACGTGGCTGCAGCACGCGGTATAGATGTTACAAATTTCGACGAGACTGCTAGTGAATTGCTTTCCAAGTTTGAAGCGGCAGGCGGCGACTTTGCTAAGTATGCGTTAGATAACAATTGGGTTGACGCCTTAAAAACTCGCGAGGAGGTAAGACAAGAGCTTATAGAGTTGGTGGGTGAAGACGACAATAAGCTGGGCGTGAATATCACTGCATTCAACACGTATTTGAAAGTGATTAATCCACCGATGCCTAAAATAGACAATGATATGGACAAGGTAGCCATTGTTGTCGCGAAAGGTACTATTTTGGACGGAAACCAAAAAGCCGGTGTCATTGGCGGTGATAGTACAGCAAGATTACTACGCAAGGCTCGACTAGATGACAATATCAAAGCGGTTGTGTTGCAAATAGACTCCCCTGGTGGTAGTGCATTTGCTTCAGAAGTTATTCGCCAAGAAATCCTACAGTTGCGCCAAGCAGGCAAACCGGTTGTGGCATCTATGAGCACCTACGCAGCATCTGGCGGTTACTGGATAGCAGCAAGTACCGATAAAATTATCGCAAGCCCAAGTACAATCACAGGCTCTATCGGCGTGTTCGGTATGTTCATGACCTATGAAAACTCACTCGACTATATTGGTGTGCACAGCGATGGTGTAGGCTCTACTGATATTGCAGGCCTGTCTCCAGCGCGCCCTCTCGCGCCAGAATTTGGTCAAATTCTGCAGCGCAATGTTGAAAACACCTATGGCAATTTCTTATCGTTAGTTGCTAACGCTAGAGACATGTCTGTGGAAGCGGTCGATAAAATTGCACAAGGCAGAGTTTGGATTGGTGAAGATGCCCTTGAACTGGGCCTTGTCGATGAACTCGGTGAACTTGACGATGCGGTAATTGCGGCGGCTGAATTTGCTGAGTTAGAAAGTTACGATAAAGTTTATGTTGAACGAAGCCTTTCTGCACAAGAGTTGTTTTGGAAAGAGTTCTTTGGCCAAGCCATGACCTTTGTAGGCAAATGGCAGTTTGCGAACAGCAACTCTGCACTAATAGGTGAATTCAAACGTGTCCTTGGTGAGTTCAATGCCATTAACGAGCTTAACGATCCAAAAGGCACTTACATCTTATGCTTGCCTTGTGACGTGAGATAGCACACGCGGGCTAGCAAAAAACGCCGTTTTATACGGCGTTTTTTATTGAGCGTCATACAACTTAGGAAATTGCAACATCGCTTCACGTGACTTAACTGAGCAACAGCGTCAGCAGATACAAGCTGAAGTTGAAAACTGCTACTTAAAAGCAGAGCGCTACTTTAAAAAAGTATTCGAGCGCCCTCTCCTTTCTTATCGGCGCTCCGGAAAGAATGCCGGCACCGCTTTTCTTCAGCAAAATAGGATAAACATTCATCCATTATTATTTTCAGAAAATCAGGAGGAATTTATTCACGACGTTATCCCTCATGAAGTAAGCCATTTGCTGGTATGGAATTTGTTCGGCCGCACTAAGCCCCATGGAAGAGAATGGCAGTCTATTATGATAGAAGTGTTTAACCGTTCACCAAGCACAACACACAGCTTTGACACGAAAGGCGTAGTTAATACCATCGCGTACCGCTGTAACTGCAGTGAACACGCCATTTCACTGCGCAGACACAAAAACGTATTATCAGGAAAGGCTCAGTATCGATGCCGTAAATGCAGCGGTGAACTGGTGGCTGTTTAACTATATGTGCTATTGCGAACGAATTAGCTAAACCAGTGTTTTGTAAGTGCGTTATCGAGGTCGTTGAAAGCAGTTTTCAAAAGCTGTGCAAGCTCTTTGTATTTAGGCTTCGTTTTTACAGCCGCTAAATGACACCCATGAGAGCGCATCTTAGAATGTACATCCTGATACCAACTGTTTAGCTGAGGCGGTAAATACTGCTCTGAACGATGACCGAGCCACAGTAAGCCCTGAATGGGAAGGCTGAGGAAAAACAACGCCATTGCGATGGTTTGAGGAATGTAATCCGTTCCTAAATTCTGGATAAGCAAAAGACACGTTACCATAGCTGCTGGAGGCATAGTCTTGACTGCGAATTTTGTAGCAGCCACAACCCGACACTCTGGAAAAAAGCTGTACAACTCTTTTCTCATAGGCCAAGTTTTCATGTAATGCTGGCCATCTTTTAACATGGTCAAAACAGTTTGTGACATGCTACACCTCTCGAAGTACCTACAGCACAACGGACTAAATCCTCAACTCTCTAGATTGTAATCCTCTTTTACGTTAATACAAGACTCGCGTGAGGTCTTATCACCCGTAATGGATGATTTTCCATCAGATTGCCGAATCTTAATTTTTTATGGCAAGATATCGACAAATTTTATCAACGCCACTTGTATAATATTGATATCCTTACGAGCAAAATTATGGTTTGGATGCTAAACGTTGTGTCAACATTTAGCGTTCGGTGCAAATTTAGTGAAAGAGAGTGAGGCTAGCGGTTGATTTACCCGCAAATGGCCTCACTTTATCGATATTAGACGAATTAAATAACACAAACCGCAAACGGTTTTATTGGAGATTAAAATGGCAGAAAGCAGACACGTCCGTCTTCTTATTCTAGGTTCGGGTCCTGCGGGTTACTCAGCTGCAGTTTACGCAGCACGCGCAAACCTAAATCCTGTATTACTTACAGGGATCCAACAAGGCGGACAGCTTACTACCACCACAGAAGTAGAAAACTGGCCGGGCGATCCTGAAGGTTTAACCGGGCCTGATTTAATGGTTCGTATGCAAAAGCACGCAGAAAAATTCGATACCGAGATCATTTTCGACCACATTAACAAGACAGACCTTACCAAGCGTCCTTTCACGTTATATGGTGATAGCGGGACTTACACCTGTGACGCATTGATCATATCAACGGGTGCATCTGCAAAGTACTTAGGTCTTGAATCAGAGCAAGCGTTTATGGGTAAAGGTGTATCGGCCTGTGCTACCTGCGATGGTTTCTTCTATCGCAACCAGAAAGTAGCCGTAGTGGGCGGTGGTAATACAGCGGTAGAGGAAGCTCTGTACTTATCAAATATCGCTTCTGAAGTGCACGTAATCCACCGAAGAGACACCTTTAGGAGCGAAAAAATTCTAGAGCAGCGTCTGCGCGATAAAGCCGAAAACGGTAACGTTGTGCTGCACCTCAATAAAACGCTTGATGAAGTACTCGGCGACGAAATGGGTGTGACCAAAATTCGCATCAAAGATACCGATGGCGATGGAACCGAAGAGTTGGATGTAATGGGCCTTTTCATTGCTATTGGGCACAAGCCAAATACCGATATTTTTAGCGGCCAACTTGAAATGAAAGATGGCTATATTGTTGTAAATAGCGGACTACACGGTAACGCTACACAAACAAGTGTGGAAGGCATATTTGCTGCAGGTGATGTGAGTGACCATGTATATCGTCAAGCAATTACCTCAGCTGGAACCGGATGTATGGCTGCTCTTGATGCGGAAAAATTCCTTGATGGAATGGCTTCTGAACAAGGCTAAGTGGGTCCATCGCCCCTTTTATTCGAAGGGGCGCGTCTCATGTTAGCACTGCACTACATCGAGAACGATGCACCCTTCCCTCCGGTAGATGAAGCCTTAAGCGAACCAAATGGTTTGCTTGCATTTGGCGCAGACCTCAGTCCCCGAAGATTATTTTCTGCTTATTCTCAGGGAATTTTTCCTTGGTTTAGTGATGATGAACCACTCTTGTGGTGGTCACCAGACCCCCGGGCCATTATTGAATTAGACAGTTTTTGTGCGTCTAAAAGCCTGAGAAAACTCGCAAGGCAGCAAAGGTATGTAGTTACGTTAAACCATGCTTTCGAGAGAGTAATTAATGCCTGCTCTTCCATACCGAGGGCCACACCTTCAGGTGACGATGTTTCTAACGAAACTTGGATCACAGAAGACATGAAGAACGCTTATTCACAGCTCCATGGACTTGGCCTCGCTCATTCTGTTGAGGTATGGGAGGAAGATGAATTAGTAGGCGGCTTGTATGGCGTTGGCATAGGCAAGGTTTACTGTGGAGAGTCTATGTTCCACACCAAAAGTAATACGTCAAAGTTAGCCATGTATGCATTGGTAAAGCATATGCAAAAACAGAATATGGCTTTTATTGATTGCCAACTACCTACTGACCATTTATCTTCTTTAGGGGCTATTACATTAAGTAGAAAGCAATTTATCGAAAAGCTTCAGGCCAACAACCACACGTTGAATAGTGAAGGCGAACTTTGTACCAATTATGTAACGCAATGGCAGCCCCAAGTGCTAAATTTATAAGAGTAAAGAACTGATAAAGAGTGTGAATCCAATGAGAATACTGACGTCATGAAAGAGGTAACACCGTGAAGTTTGGAATTACTCAATCATTTTCATGCAGCTATCTTCCAGATGAACAGGAAAGACTTCTCGTTTATGCCGAGGAGGATCCATTTTTAAGCTCTCGATATTCTCAACTTATACAGGCCGGTTTTAGACGTAGCGGAGAACAAATTTACCGCCCGCACTGCGTGAACTGCAGCAAGTGTCAATCTGTTCGCATACCGGTAGATGTGTTCGTACCATCCCGCAGTCAAAAACGCGTGCTTAAACAGAACTCTTCGCTTTCTGTCCGCTTTACTAACACAATTAGCGCAGAATATTACCCGCTCTATGAAAGATATATAACAGAAAGGCATTCTGACGGTTCGATGTACCCACCTTCTCAGGTGCAATTTGACAACTTTATTAAATGTACGTGGATGTCTCCCTTTTATTTGGAAGCATATGACGGAGATAAGCTCGTAGCGGTTGCAGTCACTGACGTACTAGAGGACAATACGTCCCCGGACACATTAGGTACTGTGCGGCATTCTGCATTATCTGCCCTGTACACCTTTTTTGATCCAGACTACTCCGCTTCGTCCTCGGGAACATGGATGATACTAATGCAAATTGAGCAAGCTAAGTTAGCCGAGCATCAATATGTCTATTTGGGGTATTACGTTGAAGGGTGTCAAAAAATGTCCTACAAACACAAATTTTATCCCTTTGAACAGTTTATAGACAACCAATGGTGCCTATTTACTAAAAAACCCGCTTAATCGCTTTACACTGCGCGCAAGATTGGTTAATGTCTGCGCGGCAAAAATTTTGAATTACTGAGGTAACTGCTTTACATGGCAAAAGAAGATTGTATTGAAATGGAAGGTACTGTGTTAGACACACTACCTAATACTATGTTCCGCGTAGAACTAGAGAATGGTCACGTAGTGACTGCTCATATTTCTGGTAAAATGCGCAAGAACTACATCCGAATTCTTACTGGCGATAAGGTCACTGTTGAGATGACTCCTTATGATTTGACTAAAGGTCGTATCATTTATCGCGCGAGATAATGAGCCATTGAAGCGGTAACGCATAAAAAAAGCCCGATAACTTTATCGGGCTTTTTCATTTGTGCTATTACACTAGCTAGTTTCAGCCTGCTCAGACTTTGTGTCCACACCGCTATATTCGAATGTAAGCTTGTCGGCTACATAATCGACTTTCACGTTGCCGCCTTTAGACAATTCACCGAACAATAACTCGTTGGCGAGTTCTTTCTTCAGTTCGTCTTTGATCAAGCGTGACATAGGTCTTGCACCCATTGACCTGTCGTAACCCTTTTCAGCCATATAAGCACGTGCTTCGGCAGTGACTTCTAACGACACTCCCTTAACGTCTAGTTGCGCTTGCAGTTCAATAATAAACTTATCGACTACCTGTAAAATCACTTCAGAATCTAAATGATTGAACCAGATGATACCGTCCAAACGGTTTCTGAATTCTGGTGTAAACACCTTGTTGATTTCACTTAGAGCGTCGTGGCTATGATCTTGCTGTTTAAAACCAATAGACTTACGAACAGTCTCCTGTACGCCAGCATTTGTGGTCATTACCAATACTACATTTCTGAAATCAACTTTACGCCCATTGTTGTCAGTTAGCGTACCGTGATCCATCACTTGCAGCAGAATGTTGTATATATCGCTGTGTGCTTTCTCAATTTCGTCAAGTAATACTACCGAATAAGGATTTTTAATAACCGCATCAGTTAACAAACCACCTTGATCGAAGCCAACATAGCCCGGAGGAGCACCTATCAAGCGACTTACCGCATGACGTTCCATATATTCAGACATATCGAAACGCACTAGCTCTACGCCCATAATATTAGAAAGCTGCTGTGTAACTTCTGTTTTACCTACGCCCGTTGGGCCTGCGAACAAGAAACTTCCAATGGGTTTGGTTTCAGCACCAAGACCAGAACGCGACAGTAGGATGGCGTCGTTAAGGGTCTCAATCGCCTTGTCTTGTCCAAATACCACCATTTTAAGGTTGCGGCCAAGGTTCTTGAGTACTTCTTTGTCAGAAGCGGATACAGACTTCTCTGGAATGCGAGCCATTTTGGCAATAATTTGCTCGATATCACCCACGTTGATAGTTTTCTTACGCTTAGATGGCGCTAGAAGTCGTTGACTTGCGCCCGCCTCGTCTATCACATCAATGGCTTTGTCTGGAAGATGTCTTTCATTGATGTACTTCGCAGACAATTCAGCCGCAGCCTGAATTGCTTTTTGCGTAAAGCGTACGTTGTGGTGATCCTCATAACGGCTTTTCAGTCCTAGTAGAATCTTTGTGGTGTCGCTGACGCTTGGCTCGGTCACATCAACTTTTTGGAAACGACGGGCTAGGGCACGATCTTTCTCGAAAATACCTTGGTATTCTTGATATGTTGTCGAACCTATACAGCGTAGCTCACCACTCGAAAGCTTAGGCTTAAGTAAATTCGATGCATCCATAACGCCGCCTGAGGCCGCGCCTGCACCGATAATGGTGTGGATCTCATCGATGAACAAGATTGCGTGCTCGTCTTTACTCAGCTCTTTCAATATCGCTTTCAGACGTTTTTCAAAGTCGCCGCGATACTTAGTGCCCGCCAACAAACCACCAAGATCGAGAGAGTAAACTGTACTTTCAGCAATAACCTCTGGCACATCGTCATTCACAATGCGGTAGGCTAAACCTTCCGCAATCGCTGTTTTACCAACGCCAGCCTCCCCGACCAATAACGGGTTATTTTTGCGTCTACGACACAGTATTTGTATGGTCCGTTCCACTTCGGCATCGCGCCCGATAAGCGGGTCTATCTTGCCGTCTTTCGCCTGGCGATTTAAATCGCTTGCGTATTTACTAAGCGCAGTACCATTTTCTTCGCCACCTTCAGAGTCTTCTGGCGTTTCGGAATTAATAGATTCATCGTCATCCGCTTTGCTAACGCCGTGGCTAATGTAATTCACAACGTCTAGACGCGTTACGTCTGCCTTTTTGAGAATAAAGACAGCTTGCGATTCTTGCTCGCTAAATATAGCAACCAGCACATTGGCACCAGTTACTTCATCTTTGCCTGAAGATTGAACGTGAAATACTGCACGTTGTAAAACTCGCTGAAAACCTAGCGTTGGCTGAGTTTCTCTTTCGTTGAGTTGCTCATCTAATATAAGTGGCGTTGTGTCTTTAACAAAAGAGAGCAATTCACTTTTGACGGCTTCAATATCAGCACCACACGCCTTTAGAGCATCGCGAGCTGCTGTGTTGTCAAGCAATGCCAACAGCAAGTGCTCCACCGTCATAAACTCATGGCGGTGCTCTCTGGCAAATACAAACGCGCTGTTCAACGTTTGTTCTAATTCTTTATTTAACATATTGCTCGCCCTCTACAAATTGCCTTATGCCTGCTCCATGGTGCACATCAATGGATGTTGATGTTTGCGTGCATATTGATTTACCTGCATGACTTTGGTCTCTGCAATTTCAGCGGTAAAAACACCACAAACCGCTTTCCCCTGATAATGAACGGTAAGCATAAGTTGGTTGGCTTTCTCAGCATCCATATTGAAGAACTGCGTGAGAACCTCTATAACAAAATCCATCGGTGTATAATCGTCATTATTCAACAACACTTTATACATGGGAGGCGGCTGCAGCTTTTGTCGCTGCGCGTCTTTTTGTTTTTCCTTGTCGATACTAATAGCGTTGTCTTTACTCATAACTTAATAATAGTGTGTTACCGGCAGATGTCTTTAAACTTTTGGATAAAATTAATTCACATTTGCTCTTGACATAATATGGTTAAAAAATCTACATTTTAATTGTGACATTGAGTATCTGTCTATATCGATACTCAATTCACTATGCTTCCGGATCTATAATGGGGGCATAAACGTGTGAGTTCAAGGATTAAGAGGAAGTCGAAGTATGGCGGTTGGCAAAGTTAAATGGTTTAACAACGCGAAAGGTTTTGGGTTTATAGTTCCAGAGGAAGGTGGTGACGACATTTTTGCACACTACTCAACTATCCAAATGGAAGGCTATCGCTCATTGAAGGCGGGTCAAGAAGTGCAGTTCGAAGTGCAGCAAGGGCCTAAGGGTTTGCATGCCGAGAACATTGGGTTCGTCGAAGAACCAGAGCGTTAAAAATTTCTAAGCTGCCCGGCATCAAGGTCGGGCGCTTCTCTTTTTGCTGTTCAAGCCAGTCTTTTGCTAGCATTTTAAGCATATTGTGTTAGTTCTACCTTTCGATTGCTTGGGCTTACAAAATGCAGCTTTCACTCATTAATGAGTATGAAAACTCTTTGCACTGATTATTCTATATCCGGTTATTCTATATCCGGTGACACATCTAATTGCTTTGATGCCATTTTAATGAGGTCTTCATCAAGTTTTGGAGGCTCAATATCGACTCCGTCGCTTAAGCCTTCAACAATACAGCGAAGTACATCTACCCTTGCCTGCCATTTGTGTTCACCCTGAATAATTTTCCACGGTGCATAGTCAGTATTTGTTTTAGCAAACATATCATTGATAGCGTCGATATAATGATGGCGTTGATTCCGGTTATGCAAGTCTTCGGCGGTAAGCTTCCAGCGCTTATAAGGGTTGTGAAGGCGCTCCTCAAACCGTTTCCGTTGCTCTTGCGATGAAATATGCATAAATAATTTAATTATGCGAACGCCACTGTTGTGAAGCGTGCGCTCAAATTCGTTTATTTCTTCATATCCCCGCTGCCATTCTTCCCGAGTGGCGAAACTATCGACTCTTTCAACCAAAACTCGCCCGTAGTGAGAGCGGTCGAACAATGTAATATGACCAGGAGCAGGCACATGACGCCAAAATCGATATAAAAAATGTTTGGCCTGCTCTACTTTTTCAGGTTTTGAGATGGGAATAACATGAATACCTCGAGGATCTAACTTTTCCGTTACCCGGCGAATTGCTCCACCTTTACCAGAGGCATCCCAGCCTTCAAATATAATTATTGCGCGACGATTTTGGTGAAAGTAGGCTTGTTGAACATGGAATAAATTTTCTTGCCATGCTTTTTCTTCTGCTTTATAGGTATCTTTATCAGTGTAACGGGAGGGTTTAAATGTGGTGTTTAGCTGCAAATTCACCGAATTTTGCACTCGAGAACTTCCTTGCGATGTTTCGTTTGCCAATGTTTTGCTCTCGTCAATCATAAACAACATTCCCTATTTATCTTCACTTATCCTATAGCCTAGCGTAAGCGAGAGAAATTATAAAACCTGGCTAAGGCGTCATTAACCATCATTATGAAAGAGGCAAAAAAAAACCAGAAGCCGAGCTTCTGGTTTTTTTGCTTTTTAAATAATAATGGTTGTGCCGTTTTAGGGGCTCAATACATCGAGAATAAAAACAAACGCGTTTATAAACCGATGCCTATGCCGCTTGTTTAAGCGCCCATAATAGCTTTAAGCGTTTCGCTTGGTGACATTGCAGCGAAGACCTTGTCTTCATCCGGGTAGTAGTAACCACCAATCTCCTGCGCTTTGCCTTGCGTCGCATCAATCTCTGCAATAATGTCATCCATTTTTGCCGACAGCTCATCGTACACAGCTTTAAACTGTGCAGCCAACTCTGCGTCTTCAGTTTGATTTGCAACTTCTTGCGCCCAGTAAAGGCCAAGATAAATATGGCTGCCACGGTTATCAAGCTGACCTGCTTTACGCTGTGGAGACTTGCCGTTATTAAGCAGCGCTTCTGTCGCTTTATCCAACGCATCCGCAAGGATTTTTGCTTTTGGATTCTTATGCTTAATAGCAACATCTTCTAGCGAAACCGCCAATGCTAGGAATTCACCTAGTGAATCCCAACGTAAATGACCTTCTTCAACGAACTGCTGAACATGCTTCGGCGCTGAACCACCTGCACCAGTCTCATAAAGACCACCACCAGACATCAGTGGAACAATAGATAGCATTTTGGCACTAGTACCAAGCTCAAGGATTGGGAACAAATCTGTTAGGTAGTCACGAAGTACGTTGCCAGTTACAGAAATTGTATCTAACCCGCGAATTGCGCGCTCCATGCTGTAACGGATTGCACGTACTGGAGACATAATTTGAATGTCTAAACCAGACGTGTCGTGGTCTTTTAAGTAGGTGTTTACTTTTTCAATAAGCTGAGCATCGTGCGCACGCTCATCGTCTAGCCAAAATACCGCAGGCATACCTGATTGACGTGAACGAGTAACAGCTAGCTTAACCCAATCTTGAATAGGCGCATCTTTCACCTGACACATACGCCAGATATCGCCTTCCTCTACGTCGTGAGAGATAAGCACGTTGCCGTCTTGATCTACGATAGACACTGTACCATCAGCTTCCAGCTCGAATGTTTTATCATGAGAGCCGTACTCTTCTGCTTTCTGTGCCATTAGGCCAACATTCGGCACTGTACCCATTGTAGTTGGGTCGAAGGCACCGTGCGTTTTACAGAAGTTAATGACTTCTTGATAAATAGTCGCGTAAGTACTTTCAGGAATAACCGCTTTTGTATCATGTGCCTTTCCATCCGGTCCCCACATTTGACCAGAGTTACGGATCATTGCAGGCATTGAAGCATCAACGATAACGTCGCTTGGTACGTGAAGGTTTGAAATACCTTTATCAGAGTTAACCATTGCCATGGGCGGTCTGTCTGCATAACACGCATTGATATCTTTCTGAATTTCAGAGCGTTGGCTTTCTGGTAGGGTCGCTATCTTGTCATAAACACTACCTAAACCGTTATTAGGATTAACACCTAACTCTTCGAAGAGATCGCCGTATTTGTTAAATAGGTCTTTGTAGAAAACCTTAACGCAGTGTCCGAACACAATAGGATGCGACACTTTCATCATTGTTGCTTTAACGTGTAATGAGAACAATACGCCAGTGTTCTTCGCATCTTCAATTTGCTCTTCGAAGAATTCGCAAAGCGCCTTCTTGCTCATAAACATACCGTCGATAACTTCGCCAGCTAGCAAATCTACACGTGGCTTAAGTGTTTTCTTACTGCCGTCTTTACCTGTAAATTCAATACTCACGTAGCCATCTTTTTCTACCGTTACCGACTTTTCAGCAGAGTAGAAATCGCCACCGCGCATGTGTGCAACATGTGAACGAGAAGCCTGAGACCACTCCCCCATTGAATGAGGGTATTTACGTGCAAAATTCTTCACAGCTGTAGGAGCACGACGGTCAGAGTTACCCTCGCGCAATACAGGGTTTACCGCGCTTCCAAGCACTTTACTATAGCGCTCGCGAATTTCTTTTTCTTCATCAGTTTTAGGAGAGTCAGGGAATGCAGGAACATTAAAGCCTTTGTCATTAAGTTCTTTGATTGTAGCTCGAAGCTGAGGGATAGAGGCACTGATATTAGGAAGTTTGATGATGTTTACATTAGGATCTTGTGTCAGGTTACCAAGTTCAGATAATGCATCTGGTACTTTCTGCTCTTCTTCTAGGTAATCTGGAAAATTAGCAAGAACCCGAGCAGCTAATGAGATGTCACTGAGTTCGACATCGATGTCTGCAGCTGCGGCAAACTTCTTGATAATTGGAAGTAACGAATACGTTGCCAACATTGGCGCTTCGTCCGTCTTCGTATAGATGATCTTAGACTTGGTCATTATATACCTCTATTTAGTCGGCAGAGCACTGCCTTTTTTAGTCCATTTTGTCGTAACGACCCGCTGCAAAATGCAGCGCCCACGGCCATTGCGATACGTAAATACGTTTCTCCTCGCCCATCACATGTGAGCAAGTTAACTTTCGTCTTCGCTTTTTGCCGCACGTCCCTCTATTCATCCACCGACGAGCGTCGCATATTGCGACAGCTTCTTATTCATTGGAGTGGAATTATTTTGCAACAAACAAACGAATGCACGGCCTATACAACTAACCGCGTACATTAGTATAGGGTCGAAAGTTTGAGTTACAAGTCATACCATTGTCTTAGTGACAAAGATCAATAAATAAATCGTTGAAAATAGCGGCTATATGTTGACCTAATTGAGCAGTTTTTCAGCAAAAACGTGCCATTTAGGTATTAACATTCTCTGAAGGTATCGTGCTAACCCGAAATCGTTCAAAAGCATACAAACAGCCTCCTGCGTGGCGCAAAGCTTTGAAAAATGTGGATAGCCAGCATTTTTGGAACTGAAGGTTTAAACCGTGCTACGATCAATAGCTGATTATTAGTTCAAGAATAAGCAATGCCACTTTAATCTATAAACTGACGCTTGTTGTCGACTTTTTTACTTACCGTTTATTAAACAGGTTTTTCATGCAGACAGAGACTAAAGTCATTCTTTTTAACAAACCGTTTCAGGTACTTTCTCAGTTTACTGATGCCGAAGGTCGCGAGACATTAAAAGACTACATTGACGTTCCAGGCGTCTATGCCGCAGGCAGACTTGATAGAGATTCTGAGGGGCTTTTAGTACTCACGAACAATGGCAAGTTGCAACATAAACTGGCTCACCCTAAAGCGAAAACCAGTAAAACCTATTGGGTGCAAGTTGAGGGTGTTCCAGACCAAGTAGCAATCCAATCACTTCAACGGGGTGTAGAGCTCAAAGATGGAATGACTAAACCTGCAAAAGTGCGATTGATGTCAGAACCAAACGTTTGGGAAAGGCATCCTCCTGTACGATTTCGACAATCAATCCCCACGTCATGGCTTGAAATCACTATAAGCGAAGGACGAAATAGACAGGTAAGGCGTATGACCGCACACGTAGGTTTCCCTACCCTGCGACTTATTCGTTACCGAGTAGGAAATTGGACAATAGACGGCATACCAAACGGTAAGTTTGTCAGCATAAATGCATAGGGCTACTGCTCATCCGCCCTTTGAGGGTGGCGCAGGTAATTAGACGGCTCGGGAAGTTAGACGTCACAGGCAGTAAGCCGAAAATGCTGAGCAAGTGACCTTCACGAGGAGCAATTACTTTGAGTTCGAATATCACAAGATATTAGTGTGAATTAAGCTGAGTATTCTGGTAAAATCCGCGACCTTTAGCGACGACCGCAACAAACCCATTATGCGCCCCGTAATCAAATATTGGGCAGCGAATGCAAATTTCTGAAAAAGAGTGTGCAAGACGTAGTGATTGACAAAAATTCGAACGCCAGCAAAAAAGTTATCGTCGGCATGTCCGGCGGAGTAGATTCATCCGTTTCAGCTTACCTGCTTCAACAGCAGGGATATCAGGTTGAAGGTCTTTTCATGAAAAACTGGGAAGAAGATGATAATGACGAATATTGCGCAGCGGCAGAAGATCTGAAAGATGCACAAGCTGTAGCCGATAAGCTGGGAATGGAACTTCACACTATTAATTTCGCCGCCGAATATTGGGACAATGTTTTTGAATATTTTCTTGAAGAATATAAAGCTGGAAGAACGCCAAATCCAGACATTATGTGTAATAAGGAAATCAAATTTAAGGCATTTTTAGAGTTTGCAGCAGAAGATCTCGGTGCCGACTATATCGCGACGGGTCATTATGTGCGTCGTCGTGAAGTTAATGGTAAATGGGAAATGCTTCGTGGTTTAGATAACAACAAAGACCAGAGCTATTTCCTTTACACACTGGGTGAAGAACACGTTGCGAAGACACTATTTCCTGTAGGCGATATCGAAAAGCCGCTGGTAAGAAAAATTGCAGAAGAACAAGGTTTAGTTACCCACGATAAAAAAGATTCAACCGGCATTTGCTTTATTGGCGAACGCAAGTTTAAAGATTTTCTTGCCCAGTATTTGCCTGCGCAGCCCGGTATGATTGAAACTGCAGAGGGCGAAGAAATAGGCAAGCACGAAGGTTTAATGTATCACACTCTTGGTCAGCGCAAGGGTCTGCATATAGGCGGACTTGCAAAGTTTGGTGAAGAGCCGTGGTACGTTGTTGACAAAGACGTCGCTCGCAATGTGTTAATTGTGGGTCAAGGTGCTGATCATCCTCGCCTCTACTCGAAAGGATTAATCGCCAAACAGCTTCACTGGGTAGATCGCAAAACCATCACGGCGCCGTTTGAAGCTGTCGTGAAAACCCGATATCGCCAAACCGATATCCCTTGCACTATTACCCCAAAAGATGACGACACCATTGAAGTCATATTTAAAGAGCCTCAAAAGGCCGTTACTCCTGGGCAATCAGCCGTATTTTACCTTGACGAAGTTTGTCTGGGCGGCGGTATTATTGAGAGTTACATTCGATAATGTTAGATGCAGATATAGAGAATAACTTAGCACTGGCTGGTGTTTGCCAAGCCGCAGCATTAGTGCAGCAACTTGCTCGAAAAGGTACAGCTGACAACGAAGCAGTAGAGGCAAGCCTCTCCAGTATTCTTGTGACCGACCCAGAGACACCGCAGCATGTATTCGGCAAATTAGGTAACTTACACGTTGGCTATGCCACTTTGGTGTCACAGATATCAGACAAACAGGCAACAAAAGATACTGAGTTAACGCGATATATTGCCAGTATTCTAGGCCTTGAACGCAAGCTAGCGAAGAAGCCGAAAGCCATGCAAGAGCTTGGCGAACGCATTTCTCATGTTCAACGGCAATTAGCCCACGTCGATTTTCAAAACCCTCAAATAGTATCTTCTCTGGCCAGTATTTATAGTGATGTTGTTAGTCCGCTAGCACCACGCATTCAAGTGGCGGGAAACCCAGATTACTTAGGTCAACCTGCCACACAGCATAAGGTGCGCGCATTACTACTTGCCGGTGTTAGAGCCGCCGTGATGTGGCGACAAATGGGTGGGAAGCGACGTAATATTTTGTTTAAGCGAAAGCAAATCTTAAACAGTGCCGTAAAGGCACTTAGATTAATTAACTAGTGCCGTAAAGGCGCTCAAACTAATAACTAGTGAGGAGCTCAAGGTGGAACTGAGTCAGTTAACTGCAATTTCCCCTGTCGATGGTCGATATGCTGGCAAAAGCGCTGAATTGCGCAGTATTTTTAGCGAGTATGGATTATTAAAATACCGCGTAGAAGTTGAAGTTCGCTGGCTGCAAATGCTAGCGAGCAATGCGCATATTGAAGAAGTTCCCGCTTTTTCAGAATCTGCCAATGCATTGTTAGACAGCATTGTTGCAAACTTCAGTGTAGAAGATGCTACACAAATAAAAGACATCGAACGCACTACAAATCACGATGTTAAAGCAGTTGAGTATTTCCTTAAAGAAAAAGTAGCAGCTAACGAAGAGCTAAATGCGGTAAGTGAATTCATACACTTTGCCTGTACGTCAGAAGATATTAACAACCTTTCTCACGGCTTAATGCTAAAGGAAGCTCGCGATAGCGTTATTCTTCCGTACTGCGATAAGCTCATTGACGCCTTAATTTCTCTGGCGAAAAAGTACCAATCGGTGCCTATGATGGCAAGAACACATGGGCAACCTGCTTCACCCACGACTATGGGTAAAGAAATGGCGAACGTGGCTATTCGACTTAAACGCCAGCGTACGCAAATAGCCAATGTTGAGTTACTTGGTAAAATAAATGGTGCCGTAGGTAACTACAACGCACACTTGTCGGCTTACAAAGACGTTGACTGGCACAATGTGTCAGAGCAGTTTGTAACCTCGCTAGGCTTGTCGTGGAACTCGTTTACCACACAAATTGAACCTCACGACTACATTGCCGAAATGTTTGACGCCGTTGCTCGCTTCAACACTATTCTTATCGATTTCGATCGCGACGTATGGGGTTATATTGCTCTTGGTCACTTTAAACAGAAAACAGTAGCCGGCGAAATTGGCTCGTCCACAATGCCTCACAAAGTTAACCCTATTGACTTCGAAAATTCAGAGGGCAATTTAGGCCTGGCTAATGCTATTTTCGATCACTTAGCAGCAAAGCTTCCTATTTCACGTTGGCAGCGTGACCTGACAGACTCTACAGTACTTCGCAACCTTGGCGTAGGCGTAGGTTATGCAGTTATCGCATATCAGGCCACACTAAAAGGTATTAGCAAGCTAGAAGTGAATGAAAAGAGCCTTGCTAATGAGCTAGACAATAACTGGGAATTGCTTGCAGAGCCAATTCAAACTGTTATGCGTCGTTACGGCATCGAAAAGCCTTATGAAAAGCTAAAAGAGCTTACTCGCGGCAAAAAGGTAGATGCACAAGGTATAGCTGCCTTCATTGACAACCTTGATATGCCAGAGTCTGCAAAAGATGAGTTGAAAGCCTTAACGCCTGCCAACTACATTGGTGATGCCATAAGACTTGTTGAACAGCTGTAGTTTCTCTTTAATAGTTTGAAAACAAGCGCGGTCATTTACCGCGCTTTTTTCTTTGCTTTTCTTGTGCTTTATTTTTCATATTCTTTCTTTTTTTAAGGTTAGGCCGCAATGCAATCATTCAATATCGACACGTTTCTTAGCGAATACTGGCAGAAAAAGCCTGTCGTTTTAAAAGGCTTTTTTACTGAGTTTGTCGATCCTATCGATGAGAACGACCTGGCTGGGCTTGCTCAAGAAAGTGAGATAGACAGTAGAGTAATAAGTCGCAAGAACAACAAATGGCAGGTAGAGACCGGCCCAATTGCCGATTTTGAAAAAGCGTGCCAAGGCCAGTGGACTCTTCTGGTACAGAGCGTTGATAAATACATCGCCGATGTTCAACCACTGCTCTCTCCTTTCTCATTTATTCCCCACTGGCGTTTAGATGATCTTATGGTGAGCTTTGCCACTCAAGGTGCAGGGGTTGGTGCCCACATAGACCAATACGATGTATTCTTAATACAAGGTAAAGGCTCTAGACGGTGGCGAGTGGGCGAGCCGGGCGACTACGCAGAAGTACTGCCCCACCCGAAACTTAGGCAAATAGAGGGCTTTTCGCCCATCATCGATGAAGTCCTTATGCCGGGCGATGTGCTTTATGTTCCACCAGGCTGGCCTCACGACGGTATGACAATAGAAGATAGCCTCACCTACTCCGTTGGGTATCGTGCCCCTGACAACCTGCAGTTGGCGGAAAGTCTCGCCATGATGTTAGATAAAGGCTTTGCAAACCATCGCTTCAGCGATCCAAGTAGGTTAGCGGCTTCATCTCCAGCAGTCGTAGCATCTTCAGACGTAAAAGCATTGAAGCAACAGCTTATCGATGCAATTCAATCTGATCATTTTACCCAAGCGTTATTGGAAGCTATGAGTGAGCAAGGTATACCTGAGTTTCCTTTGGAACAAGAAGTAACCATAGAACAAGTATCAAACGACCTCGCATCGGGAATTGGCTTTCAACCAGCACCCGGCGTAAGAGCACTTCTATGTGACGGAAAAGACGGTTTGCCCTATGCCCTTTACGTGAACGGCAGTCGTTTTGATATTGGTGAGAATGATGCAGAGTGGTATCGGCTATTAGCGTCGGGTGGCAATTTCAACGCCAGTTCGTGCCAAGATGCCCCCTCTTTTGCGTTTTTACAGACATTGGCTACACTTATTAATAATGGATATTGGGAATAGCCACACGAGGCACTCTAAGCTATGACATTTACGGTACGAACCGTCGATTGGGAACAAGGAAAGATACTTGTTCAATCACTGCGAGAAAGCGTTTTTGTTGTAGAGTGGCGAATTCCGCAAACCAATGAATTTGATTCGCAGGACGAAACTGCTACGCATGTCGTTATTTTTGATGATACCGACAAGGCAATAGCTACCGGCAGGCTTACTCAAACTGGAGAGCTTGGAAGAATAGCGGTAAATCGCAGCCATCGTACACTGCTGGTATATAAAACCTTGTTTGCAACATTAATTGACTGTGCTAAAAAGCAGTCTTTTCCGAAGATAAACGTAGTGTGTAACCTCGACAGTGTTTCCTACCACCGCTCCCTAGGGTTCAAGCCATACGGTAGAGTTTTTATGGACGCCGGCGTTCCCCGCCAGCGTCTGCAATGCGAAGCAAAGCAATTCCCATTTCCCGACGTAGAACAAATACACTGAATACAATTCACTGATTGCATTAGCCACACGTTTACACTCATGCATTTCTTGCGCATCGTATGCATCACGTACAAATGGTTACATTTTAAGCCTTGGCAACTGATTCGAATAGACACAATATATAAGCTTGGCGCATTCACATGCGCGTTTTCTTGAGGACATCGCAAAAATGAAAGCTTTACGTCTCACATTTGGTGCCTTGCTACTCATCAGTGGCATTATCCTTACACTATTGCCAGGCTCTATACTCCTAGTGATTTCAGGGCTGGTTCTTCTAAGTTACGATTGGCGTCGAGCACGAGGTTGGCTGAAAATAAGTCAGAAGTCGATGACCTATGGTGCCAAAAAACTAGACCGCTTTATGCTTATGAGAAAACTCAAAAAGTTTTAAAACACTAAAGTCAGCTAGTGGATACTGAGCTTTGCTTAATGGGGTCAAAAATAGAACAATCAAAAAAGCCGCTCTTTCAGAGCGGCTTTCATAACGTATTAAGCAAATACTTTTGTAGATGTGCTTTTAACCATGCTTCTCAGCAAGGTATAGCCAGGTTTCAACAACTGAATCTGGGTTTAGTGATACAGAGTCAATGCCTTCGGCCACTAGCCATGCGGCAAAATCTTCGTGATCTGATGGCCCTTGGCCACAAATTCCGACGTATTTGCCACGTTTCTTGGCAGCTCTTATGGCCATTGATAGCAAGGCTTTTACTGCTTCATCGCGTTCATCAAATAAATGAGCAATAAGTCCACTGTCACGGTCGAGACCTAACGTTAACTGTGTAAGGTCGTTGGAACCGATAGAGAAGCCATCAAAAATATCCAAGAACTGGTCGGCAAGAAGTGCATTAGAGGGTAATTCGCACATCATGATAATGCGTAGGCCTTTATCGCCTTTCTTAAGCCCCTGCTCTTCAAGCAACTCAATAACTTTACGCCCCTCTTCCACCGTTCTCACAAATGGGATCATAATTTCCACATTTGTTAGGTCCATTTTGTCTCGAACGCGTTTTATCGCTTCACACTCCAGTGCGAAGCAATCTCTGAAGTCTTCAGATATATAACGGCTAGCGCCACGGAAACCAAGCATTGGGTTTTCTTCATCTGGCTCATATTGATAACCGCCCACAAGGTTGAAATACTCATTCGACTTAAAGTCTGACATGCGTACAATTACTTTTTCAGGTGCAAAAGCGGCACCAATCGAAGAAATCCCTTCAACTAGTTTTTCGATATAATATTCAGTAGGTGATTCATAACCCGCAATCATGTCGGTTATTTCTTCTTTCAACTCTTCAGGCTGGCTGTCAAAATTCAGCAGTGCCTTAGGGTGTACACCAATCATGCGGTTAATAATAAACTCTAAACGAGCAAGACCAACACCTGCGTGAGGAAGACGTGCAAAATCAAAGGCACGATCTGGATTACCCACATTCATCATCACCTTAAGCGGTAAATCTGGCATTGAATCGATACGTGAAGTCACTACATCGAACTCAAGCTCATCACCGTAGATGTATCCTGTATCGCCTTCGGCGCAAGACACTGTAATTTTGTCTCCGTTAGCAATGCTATCTGTTGCATTAGTACAGCCTACAACAGCAGGAATACCAAGCTCTCGGGCAATAATAGCTGCGTGACATGTACGTCCACCGCGATTGGTTACAATGGCCGAGGCTTTTTTCATGATTGGCTCCCAGTCTGGGTCAGTCATGTCGGTAACTAAAACGTCTCCGGCCTGGATCTTATCCATTTCTTCTATAGAGCCAAGTACCTTGGCAACGCCTGCGCCTATTTTATGACCAATGGCTCGGCCCTCACAAACGATATTGCTTTGCCCCTTGAGTTGGAAACGCTCAATGCTTTGAGAGTCTTCGCGGCTACGAACAGTCTCCGGACGTGCTTGAACGATATACAGCTTTCCGTCAACACCGTCTTTGGCCCACTCAATATCCATAGGACGTTTGTAATGCTTTTCAATAATTTGCGCTTGTTTTGCAAGCTCCATCACTTCGCCGTCTGACAAAGAAAATGTTTTGCTTTGGCTTGGCTCGATATCGACGATTGAGACTTGTTTACCGTGAGCTTCGTCATCGGAATAGATCATTTTAGTCAGTTTGCTACCAATGTTACGACGCACAATGGCAGGCAATCCTTTATCAAGGGTTGGCTTGTGAACATAGAACTCGTCTGGGTTAACCGCACCCTGCACTACCATTTCACCTAAGCCATAAGAGCTTGTGATAAATACAACGTCTTCAAAACCAGACTCGGTATCGATGGTGAACATAACGCCTGAAGAAGCTATGTCACTGCGCACCATGCGTTGGATACCCGCAGAGAGCGCAACGCCCTTGTGATCGTAGCCTTGGTGAACGCGATAAGAAATAGCACGGTCGTTGAATAGCGAGGCAAATACATGCTTTATCGCTATCATTACCGAGTCGTAACCTTTCACGTTTAGGAAGGTTTCTTGCTGACCCGCAAACGAAGCGTCTGGCATATCTTCTGCTGTTGCAGATGAACGCACTGCAAAAGAGGCTTCGTCACCCGCATCGCCTTGGAGCGTAACGAAGGCTTCGCGAATTGCTTCTTCCAGTTCAGGTTGGAACGGCGTATCGATAATCCACTGGCGAATATTCTTGCCAGCTTCAGTAAGTGCACCAATGTCATCTACATCTAACGCATCAAGCGTTTCGTGTATTCTCGCTTCCAATCCACTTTGTTCTAAAAATGCATTAAATGCTTCAGCGGTTGTTGCAAAGCCACCTGGCACCTGCACACCGGCGTTTGAAAGGTTTGAAATCATCTCGCCCAATGATGCATTTTTGCCGCCTACGCGACCCACATCGTGCATGCCCAGTTCTTGATACCAAAGTACGTAATCTTGCACAGCCCAAGCCTCCCGCTTTTTTTTGTGTAGGGTATGAGGTTAATTCCAGACTTTATTGCTTTTATTATCTGGAATGAATTAATTCGTTAATCGAAAGTTAATTGGCAGAGTAATAAACGCGCCGACAGATATATTCAACTTATAAACGTCATTCGCGATAAGCATCTGGCTTTTCGATGAAATCATCATAGAATGGGGTTATTAAGAATGTAAACTCTTTATTAATTCTGTAATTAAATTACGACAATGTTAAGGATATGTTGTGCGAACAGCTTTTTATATTTCAGATGGTACAGCCATAACGTCAGAGGTGTTTGGACACGCCCTGCTCTCATTATTTCCGGTCGAGTTTAACCACAACACCATTCCATTCGTTGAAACTGAGGAACACGCTTACAAAGTTTTAGATAAAATTTCTGAAAGTTTTCAAGATACCGGAGAAAGGCCGCTCGTTTTTTATACAATTGTGAATGTAGATATTCGCAAAATCATCTCGAAATCAGTGGGTATCAATTACAATTTTCTAGACCAATTTGTCGCGCCGCTCGAAAAAGTTCTCGGAGTACCGTCTAAACCGGAAAAACATCGCACCCACAGTATTCATGAAACCACCTACGATATTCGTATCGAAGCGGTAAATTATGCACTTGCTAACGACGATGGCTCTAATTTAAAAGATTATGATGAAGCCGATATTATTCTTACCGGCGTATCTCGCTCGGGTAAAACGCCCACAAGTTTGTATTTAGCCCTTCAGTTTGGGATAAAAGCTGCCAATTACCCTTTTACCGAAGAGGATATGGGGGATATGCTTAAGTTACCGTCCGCTTTAAGACGATATAAAAACAAGCTATTTGGTTTAACTATACAGCCCGAGCGATTACACCAAATACGTTCTGAGCGAAGAGCGAATAGTAAATACGCATCAATGCAGCAATGCCGTATGGAACTAAGAGAAGTTGAAAACTTGTACCGGAAAGAAAAGATCCCGTTTCTCAATAGTACAAAGTATTCAATAGAAGAAATCTCGGCCAAAATCTTGGCCGAGACAGGATTAAAACGTCGTAAATATTAATATAAGGTTTTTATCGTCGGTTAACGCGGTTACTTATTCTGTTATCTAATGCGTTAACCGACAAACGCAAGCCTAAAAGGTTAACTCGAAAGCGCCTGCTTAAGCTCATCAAGATAAGGTTCGAAAGGCTTCCACTGCTGCATTCCAGTTTTGTAGATTGGCTGACGAACTTGCTCAGAACTTGGAGTTTTTATCACACGTTTTGTCTCGTAAAACGATAGACACGCTTCTTCAAAGGGCAGCCCACAAAACGATAGCAGCCTTTTTACTTGCCCTTCCAAATCTTCAAGTACATCCTCATGTTGAACCGTTAAAACCTGATTAGGCAATACTGCTTTCCAATGGTCCATTAACGATTCGTAAGCCACGTAATAACGACCGATATCTTCTTGACCGTAACTAAACTCCTGACCTTCGCCAAATAGCTGTTTAAAGCCGCTAAAACAGCAGTCCATTGGCGCTCTGCGCGCATCAATAATCTTCGCATTAGGCAGAATCTTTTTGATTAGCCCGATATGAATAAAGTTATTCGGCATTTTATCAATAAAGAACGGCGCTCCCTGTCGGTAAGCACGTGTCTGTTCTATGTACTTCTGCCCTAAGTCTCTGCAGGCATCATCGTCTAATTCTGTGACATTAAACGGATAAGGCGTTTTCTTGTGACTCAACGACGACGCTATTCCTAAGATATCGTGAAGCTCCATAGTGCCATCTACCATGGAATGCGACGCAAATATTTGTTCAAGTAAGGTTGAACCTGCACGAGGAAGGCCGACGATAAAAATAGGATCTTGGGCTTGGCACCCCTGAGTATTGTTGAAGCTACTTTGAGAAAACGCGCGCTTCTGAGCGTCTAATGCGGCCTCGGTTCTGCCTATATCAAACTGAATGGTGCGCTTTTTGAGTGAGTTACCTTTTTGGTAATAATGAAAAGCAGTTTTCGCGTCCTTTCTGTCTTCATAGCCTTTGCCAAGGGCAAAACATAAATGAATTTTATCATCCAGTTTAGTTGACTCTAAAGACTCTTGGCCCACCATTTTCTCTATAGTTTCATCATCGAAACGATAGGTTTTGGTATTTGCTAAACTCCAATAGGCATCGCCAAAATCTGCCGCATAGCGAGTAGATTTTTCGTAAGCTGAAACAGCCTCTTGCATATCGCCTTTTGCCTTAAATGCATGGCCTAGTGCCACCCATAATGCGGGGCGGTCGTCATTTTTAGCCAATAATTCCCGATATATTGCTATCGCATCATCTAACTTACCTACACCTACTAACGCATGGGCTAGCGATACCTGTACAGTAAAGTTATCAGGGCTTTGGGCTAGGCGTTTCTTAGCAAGTTCAACGGCTTCTGGAAACTTACCAAGTTTAGACAAAAGACTTTGAAACGAAGCGGCTGCTCTATCATTTTCTGGGTACATCTCTACACAGCTTTCTAATAAGAATTCTGCATCGCTATACACTTTTAACTGAATACCTAACTCTGCTAGCAGCATCATTGCTTCTGGATGATGTTTGTTGGCTGAAAGAAATTGACGGCATACTTGCTCAGCTTTGTGAAGCTGGCCTTCATGCATTAAATCGGTAGCACCAAGCAGCGGCTTGGGTAATGAGGACAAAAATTGAATTTGCTGCTGACAGAGTAAAAGCGCTTGTTCTTGCTTGTCTTTTTTGTACACCTTTTCTAGCTGCTGCCACGACGCAAGTAGCGCGGGGTTAAAACGCGTTGCTTGATAAAAGCTATGAGCAGCTTTTTTATCATCAACCTTTAAATAACAGTAACCCAACTCTTGGAATGCCCTTCCGTAATCTGGGAATAAAGCCACTAAGTTATCAAGTGTCGAAATAGCATTTTGAGTACTTCCAGACAATCGATAAGCCACGGCAAGTAGATACAACGCCTCACGCTTTGCCTCAGCACTCAAGCCAGTGTCTGAATTTGCACCGTTTTCGTCTGCGCTGGGGCTGAGTAAACTGCTGCACTGAGTGATTACAGACTGATGCTGTGACTGCATCAGGCTTTTTTTAATGTTGGAGAATAATTGTTGTTCTTCTATTTTCATTTATACAGCATGCCTAAAAACGCAAAAAACGGCAAACTCAAAAAGTTTGCCGTTTTAAATTTTACCTATGGTTTTGCAACCAATGTATCAAACGCTAACTATCTTAATAATAGTCGTATGAGAAACGCATTCCGATAGTACGAGGTCTATTCGTTACTACTTTCGGCGTAAATTGTTGTGTATCAATGTTTAACACTGCTCGCTCATCGAATAGATTATCAATGTACAGTTCAGCTTTCCAAACATCGTTAGTTACACCAACTGCCAAGTTAGCAAGGAAGTAAGACTCTTGAACATAGCGGCCGCCACGGAAGGTTTCGCCGTTTGAATCTGCGTATGTTACACCTTCATATACGGCTGCTTCTTGTTCTATTTTAAGACCAGAACCCGTGCCATAAATGTTTTGAGTAGCGTCTTCCATTACAAAAGCGTCCATTACCATACCCGCATAACGATCACCTGTGTAGCTTACAGAGCCGTTAACATAACCACGTTTACCGCCTTCTAACTCGAAGAAATATCGCGCGTTAATGTTACCAGAGAACTCCGAAGAGTAAGGTAATTGTGAACCTACACCTGCAGCAATGCCCTCAAGCTCAGAGTTAACGCTTGTTAATTCTGTATCTAGTAAGCTAAATGCAGCATTAATCACTAAGTCGTCAGTGGCAAGCCATGTTAAATCTGCATCTAGACCTTTAATCTCTGCATCACCAACGTTGTCGGTGAATACCAAGAATGAGATGTTAGTGGGGTCGTAACGAGATGTTTGAAGGTCAGTAATTTCTGAGTAATACGCAGTAGCATTAACACGGAATAGACCATCGAAGAAGTCGCCTTTCAGACCAAGTTCGTAGTTATCTAGCGTATCCGTAGTTGAGTAAACTGGAATACGGAAGTTGTTAAACTTGCCTTCTTGGTTTGTTGACAAACCACCACCAACACGGTTGGTAACTGGCGGACGGAAACCTTCAGAGTAGTTTGCAAAAACAAGCACATCTTTATTCACTTTGTAATCTAGTGAAAACTTGAAGATAGTATCGTCAACAGTAAGCACACCGTTGTCATCAAGAAGATCTGTTTCTAACTGACCGCTCTGAATTGCTGCGTTAACCGCTTCAGGATCTAAGCCAACAGCAGCAAGTTCATCAGGGTTTTGTGTACCAAAAGCGCGAATTCGGCGTGTCACGTCAACAGTAGACGTTGAGCCCACGTAGATGTCATCAATTTGATACCAGCGAGCACCTAGGCTGGCCGTTAGCTTTTCAGTAAGGTCGTACTCAACTTGTCCAAACACAGCGATTTGTTCAATCGTGTGAGTGATGTCGTTTACAAAGCTTACTTCAGATGGGAATGGACCACCGTCACTGTTGATACCTTCGTTACCTACTAACGTACGCTGAAGATTATCAAAACCAAATGTGCTCATTTCCGTGTTAGCAATTTTAAACTGGCCAACAGTCGCTACTTCTTGTTCGTCGTAAAATAAACCAGCAGTTACGCGCCATGGAGTGTCCATGGTAGTGTTGAAGCGCAGCTCATGCGTATTACGAGTTGAAGACGTATCTTCTTTGTAATACTTAGTAGGGTCTAAACAACGCTCGTCAGCAGCGTTGTCAGGTGTATCGTAGTGGTTACACAGGTAATATGCCGAGAACAAACCGCCGTTTGTATAGCCAGTGTAGTCAGCTAGCGTGTCGATTTCACGGTCTAAATAGCCGCCGGTATAAACCACGTCTAGCTTGTCTAAACGCCCCTCAACTGTCCACGTTGTAAGGCCAAACTCGTCTCTGTTTTCGTCTGGCTGGAAGCGAATAGCAGACGTTTCGCCTTCAAGCGTTGGGTCGTAAGCAAAAACACCTTCAGTATCTAGTGTTTGTTGAGTGTGTTGTACCAATAAATCCCAGTCGTCATTAATGTGGTATGACAGACCAAAACGCGCACCGGAATAAACTGCGTCGTTGAAGTCTTCTTCAACAAGCGCTTCGTTTTGCGGAGAGACAACCGCCGCTTCAGAGCTTGAATTGATATTTGGATTGGTGATGCGATTCGCATCCAT
The DNA here is from genome assembly GCF_002831605.1 of Alteromonas sp. MB-3u-76. NCBI lineage: Bacteria > Pseudomonadati > Pseudomonadota > Gammaproteobacteria > Alteromonadales > Alteromonadaceae > Alteromonas > Alteromonas sp. MB-3u-76. Next base: position 2,317,359 of record NZ_CP025115.1, read on the forward strand.
GCCAACTGGATCGGCAAGTACGCCACCTGAAATACGGTCAACAACTACCGCACTTCCAATATAGCCACCCTCGCCTGGAACGTTTCTCACGTTATCGATCCAACCACCTTGCTGGTCGTTGTATGCAGCTACGCGAACCGCTAAATCGTCGGTAAGTGACATGTTGAAGTAGGCTTCAACAGAGTTACTCATTTCACCGTCTTTGGTGAAACCGATGTTGGTGTCAAAACCCGCAGCAAAGCCTGCGTGATCTGGTTTATTAGTGATAAGTCGAATAGTACCAGCCTGTGAGCTAGCACCAAATAGTGTGCCTTGTGGCCCAGGAAGAACCTCTACACGCTCTACGTCAGTAGCGTACACATCAAGGTTACGACCAGCCATTGAAACCGGCATTTCGTCTAAATAAAACGCTACAGATGGTTGCAGTGCTTGTACTGAAGACAACATGATGTTTGATTGTGTTGTCGCTGCACCGCGAATATATATTTCGTTTTGTCCAGGACCTGTGCCTTGGAACACGACGTTAGGTAAGAACTCAACGTACTCTTGGAAGTTGTCGATGCCTAAATTTTCAAGCGCTTTACCATTAAGTGCAGACACCGCTACTGGCACGTCTTGAATAGACTCCGCTCGTTTCGTTGCCGTTACTTCAATAGTTTCGAGTTTTGCGGGTGCTTCCGACTCCTGCGCGGCTATAGATGTTGATGCCAATGCAGCGACGATCGCACAGCTAAGCTGAGTTTTTCGCATATTTGTGTTTTCCCTTTGAGTATATTGGTTTTTTTTCTTCGGATAGTGTTTACTTGAAACACATATCAAAAAGATCACATCTATTAACCCACAAACGGCAAATAATTTCTACTCTAACGATTAAGTTTCACGCAAAAACACGGCAAATATAAACTAATGGCTAATAAAATACGGCTTTCAGCAGACTATTGCGGATAAACAGACAGTGTAAAGTGAAGACGAGGAAGCATAGTGCATTCAAAGCTAATAATTTAAACACATGTTTATCATAAGCGTGGTTTACGGTATATTTGCAGCTAATAGTCATTATTTAACTAGATGTGGAAGGATGAAATCTGCGTGATTGAAGATGAAAACAAATCTCCCTTAAACAAAGCGGTGTTCTACTCATCGTCTGCGATAATACTTTGCCTCTTAGCATTCGCGGCATTGGCGCCTTCTCTTGCAGATACAGTATTCCAAGCGACTCAAGCGCTGATCGTGTCCAACGGCAGTTGGTTTTACGTTTTTGCGGTAGCTGTTATTGTTATCTTTGTGGTTTATCTAGGTATGTCACGCTATGGAGAAATAAAACTAGGCCCAGACCATGCTGTGCCTGAGTTTGGATTCCCAACGTGGCTCAGTATGCTTTTTGCAGCGGGTATGGGGATAGGGTTGATGTTCTTTGGCGTTGCCGAACCTCTCATGCACTACCTCGCCCCACCAACGGCAGATCCGGGTACAATAGATGCGGTGAGAGAGTCGATGAAAATGACTTTCTTCCATTGGGGTATTCACGCTTGGGCTATTTATGCCATTGTTGCTTTGATCCTAGGCTACTTTGCGTACAGACAAAATTTACCACTTACTCTTCGTTCTGCATTATACCCAATAATTGGCGACAAGATTTACGGCTGGCCCGGTCACATTGTAGATATCTTTGCTGTTACATCGACAGTGTTCGGTGTATCGACCTCTCTAGGCTTAGGTGCTTCGCAGGTAAATGCTGGTTTTAACTATCTGTTTGGTCTTCCCTCGAATACAGGTGTTCAAATTGCCATTATGGCGGGTGTAGTTGGCTTAGCTGTTATATCCGTTACAACCGGTCTCGATAAAGGAATTCGCAGACTGTCAGAAACCAACATGGTTTTAGCGATAGCGCTGTTATTGATAGTGCTTATCCTAGGGCCGACCGTGTTCTTGCTACAAGCCTTCATGCAAAACACCGGCGCTTATCTTGCAGACATTGTAAGAAATACATTTAATTTGTTTGCCTATGACAAAACCGACTGGATTGGTGGTTGGACTATTTTCTATTGGGGCTGGTGGCTAGCATGGGCTCCGTTTGTGGGACTATTTATTGCCCGAATTTCTTACGGTAGAACAATTCGAGAATTCATCTTAGGTGTGCTTCTTATCCCTTCGGCATTCACTCTGTTTTGGATGACGGTGTTTGGCAACAGCGCGATAGACCAAGTTATGTCGCAGGGTCAAGAAGTACTGGCGACTATGGTGAACGAAGATAGTGCCGTTGCACTGTTTGTGTTCTTAGAGCAATTCCCATACTCTGCTGTGCTTAACTTTATTGCCGTACTCATGGTAATTGTGTTCTTCGTAACCTCTTGCGACTCCGGCGCAATGGTTGTTGATATGCTTTGCTCTCACGGCCGTAACGACACGCCCATTTGGCAACGTATCTATTGGGCCATAGGCGTGGGAGTAGTAAGTGCGGTATTACTTTACGCTGGCGGTCTTGGTGCACTGCAAACCATGACGATTGCTGCCGCATTGCCTTTTGCTATTGTGCTTCTTATTGCAATGTTTGGATTGCTCAAAGCGCTTCGAGTTGAAGGGTACAAGCGAGAAAGCTTGCAAGTTCTCGCGGGAACACCGCAACACAGCGACGGTGATAAAAACTGGAAAGAGCGTCTAGAAAATATCGTGTCGTTTCCTGATGAAGAAGTTGTTCGCCGCTTCCTTCGAAAAGTTGCCAAGCCTGCAATGGAAGAAGTTGGTAAAGAGTTTAAAGAACAGCACTTTGATGTAGTTTTGGAAGATACCGATGAAGCACTTATTCTTAGAGTGACTATGGGTAATGATCCAGACTTTATTTATGCGGTTTATCCCACATCTACAGAGCAGCCTGAGTTTGCACCGTCAGAAGAAGAAGTAGACGGTAGGGCACAACAAACGTATTATCGCGCGGAAGTTCACCTTAGTGAAGGCGGTCAGAACTACGATATTATGGGTTGGTCGAAGCTGTCCGTCATTAATGACGTTATCGATCACTATCACAAACACCAGCACTTTATTCATTTGCTTAAGTAACATCAGTTAATCACTGAGGTTACGCATTTGTTGGAAAAAATATGCGAAAAGAAGAAGAATTGCTTGTTGCACTGCGGCGCGTTATACGCGCCGTTGACTTGCGTAGTAAACAACTTAGCAAGCACGTGGGCCTAACAGGTCCACAGTTGCTTGTTATGCAAAATATAGAAGAGCGGCCTGGTATTATGGTTCGCGAGATTGCAGAAAACATTAATTTAAGCCCAGCCACCATCACGAATATCTTAGACAGACTAGAATCTCGTGATCTTGCTACGAGAATTAGAAGCACCAAAGATAAGCGCAAAGTGGGCGTGTTTCTTACCGAGCGTGGCAAAGAGGCGGTAAAAGACGCACCACGTCCTCTGCAAGAGCATTTCGTTGAGCGCTTCTCTCAGCTAAAAGAGTGGGAACAAAGCCAGATGGTAGCCACTATGCAACGCATAGCAACCATGATGGATGCTGAAAACATTGATGCTTCACCATTTCTTGAATTGGGAAGCATTTCAGATAAAACCTTGTAACAGCGTTACTTTGCTTTGAGAGGGTTGGGTTTACCGCCGGTAATTTTGTCCGCTCTTCCCTCTTCCTTAGCTTTTTCTGCACGTCGTTTTCTAATTTCTTTCGGGTCGGCAATTAACGGTCTGTAAATTTCAATTCTATCGCCATCTATTAAGGTGTCTTTTAGCCTAACAACGCGGCTCCACACTCCTACTTTGGTTTTTGTTAAATCAATATCAGGGTATTCATTTAGGATGTTAGAGGCGTGAATTGCCTCCTCCACTGTTGCATCTTTGTCTATCGCAATACTGACTAACGATTGCTTAGTAGGTAGTGCGTAAGCAACTTCTATAGTGATTAGCGAGTTGCTCATGCGTAAACAGTCCTTGCTCGCTCGGTAAACGCTGAAACCATGCTAGAGGCTAAACTATTAAACACTTTTCCAAACGCCATCTCTGCTAGCTTGTTGGCAAACTCAAACTGTAGATTCAATTCGATCTTACACGCCTCATCCGAAAGCGCAGAAAACGTCCAACCGCCGGAGAGTGAGCGAAATGGTCCATCTACCAGCCGCATTTCAATACGCTCATTAGGAAACAAGGTGTTTTCAGTGGTGAACCACTGTTTAATACCCGCTTTTGATACCAGCAACGACGCGCTCATGGCTTGTTCGTCACTGTTTAGAATTTTGCTGTCTGCACAACCTGGTAAAAACGCTGGATAAGATTCAACGTCATTCACAAGTTCAAACATGGCTTCTGCGCTATGTGCTACCAGCGCGCTTCGGTGAATACTTGGCATTTATTTATCTGACACTATGATTAATTTAAAAATTATATCACAGTTATTTTCTATCTTTTTAGATCCCAAATCACATTTCCCATTAAGTCTTACTTATAATTTTGTTCGTATTCATTGTTTGTAGCGTTGAAATCTAAAACGCACCAAGCGCAAATTTGTGCGACACATTTAAAGACATTTATTCACACTATCAGTATAATAGCGCTCATGAAAAAGAATAAAGCAAACAAAAATACCACCGGAAATATCGCGCAGAACAAAAAAGCGCGTCACGACTACTTTTTAGAGGACAAATTTGAAGCCGGCTTAGAGCTTCAGGGATGGGAGATAAAGAGTATACGCGCTGGTAAGGTGAATATTACCGATGCCTACATCATTATTCAAAATGCAGAGGCATATCTTGTTGGGTGTAGAATAAGTCCACTAAGCCAAGCGTCTACCCACGTTATTGCTGCGCCTGAAAGAGCGCGTAAGCTGTTGCTGAACAAACGAGAAATAGATCGCTTAATGGGCGCGAGAGATAGGCAGGGGTACTCTATTGTCGCTACATCTATGTACTGGAAAAAGTGCTGGGTAAAATTAGAGATTCACCTTGCGAAAGGTAAACATGCTCACGATAAGCGCGACTCATTGAAAGACAAAGATTGGCAGCGCCAGAAAGAAAGAATGATGAAACACAGCGTTTAACGCTGTGTTTTTCATTTCATCAGTTACTTTTCACTTCTATAAGCCACATCTCGCTTAGTCATTTTCTTGCGATGTACTAAATCTAACACTAAGCTCCACAACGGTGACGGACTTCTTAACGTGGTTAAATCGTTACCCAGCCGGCGCAATTGACGCCTAACAATAGCCATATTAGCCAAGCTTGCTAATGATTTATCTTTCCACGTACAGTGTGGAATAACGCCAGAGTAAGTCCACTCTTGCTGCCACTTTTTCGCCAAATTGGGCGTGATAGCTAACGCACTGGCCAACCCAACAAGCTCACATCCTTCTTGAATAACTCGTTCGGCAATTTCCGCTCGCTTAATACCACCTGTTGTCATCAAAGGAATCTGAGTTTGGCTTTCAAGGGTTTTGGCAAACTCTAAAAAATAGGCCTCTCGCGCGAGTGTTGTATTGTCTTTTGTTTGTCCCTGCATAGCGGGAGCTTCGTAACTGCCCCCTGATAGCTCAACAACATCCACACCCAGCGCTTCTAATCGGTTTACCACTTCGCTGGCATCATCGAAAGAAAATCCATTTTTTTGGAAATCTGCTGAATTAAGCTTCACCATCACAATAAAGTCTTTGGCGCACACCGCTCTAATTTGGCTCACTATATTAATAAGCAGACGAGCACGGTTAATAATAGACCCACCCCACTCGTCTTGTCGTTGATTTGTGAGCGGTGAAAGAAACTGAGTAAGTAAATAGCCGTGCGCCGCATGCACCTCAACCCCATCGAAGCCAGCTTTTTCAGCTTGTTTTGCGGTTTCAACGAAGCGCTTGCATACGTCGTGGATATCTTGGCACGTCATTTCTCTAGGCTCGGCAAAAAGCTTGGAATGCTTACCCATATCTAAAGGAATAGCAGATGGAGCAATTGCTTTGCCCTGCATTGCTTTAAATACTTGTCGCCCAGGATGATTAATTTGCATAACAGCCAGGGCACCATTGGACTTTATAATCTTTGCCCATCTCTCAAACGGTGCTAAGGGCGTATCTTTTTCTAATACTACGCCACCAGGGCCGGTCATGGCTTCTTTGTCTACCATAACATTGCCGGTTATGACCATTCCCAAGTCGCCGTGAGCCCAATAGCGGTAAAGAGAAAACAGCGATTCCCCCGGAAGACAACCATAGCTCGACATATTTTCTTCCATTGCTGCTTTAACCAGTCTATTTCTAACTGTTTTACCGCAGGGCAATGTATAAGGTGAATATAGAATTGAGTTTGAAGGCATGCACAACACAAATGAAGATTATTAGACTGGCATATTAAAGCTTATCGATTATAAATGCATCTTTTGAAAGCGATTTTATAAAAGAAGCGTTTAACCTCATTCTAGTTATGTTATACTCTGCAATCACACTCGGGGCTGATTAGGATTCGACAGGATCTAGGAAGCCGGAGGTGCATGCAGAGGTGCGGCTGGCCTCTTAAAAAAGCCGCTTTAAATAGTCGCAAACGACGAAAACTACGCACTAGCCGCTTAATAACCGGTATAGGCCCTTCCACCACAGCTTAGTTTGCTAGCGTGGGTTTGGAAGGTCATATAAGCAAACTAGCGAGGGAAACTTTCCTAAGGTTGAACCGCGAAATAGTATTAGGACAGCTACCAGGAACCCTGTTTGTCGGGGTCTAAAGTAGTTAAAGAAAAGACAAACTAAGCATGTAGTACCAAAGGTAGACATTTTCTGGACGCGGGTTCAAATCCCGCCAGCTCCACCAATTGCAGATGCGGTCTAGAACCTTCTAGACCGCTCTATCCTTCTAACAACGCTGCTTCCAGCGAACCATCACTTTCTACGCAATCGGTCTCTGAGGGTCTAAAAAGGGCTCAAAAGTGTCGTGAACTTGTATTCGAAAGTCACTCTCTTCCCAAATGCTTACACTCTTGGAGGAAATCAAGCCGATTAGCGGTTCACTTGAATATATTTTCCCTGCAGACAGAGATAGAAGAAAACATACCAATGCTCAAACCGCTAACTCTGCGCTCAAGAGAATGGGATTTGAAAAACGACTGGTTTCCCATGGTTTGAGGGCATTAGCTAGCACCACATTGAATGAAAATAATTTTAATTATGATGTAGTAGAAGCTGCACTCGCCCATTCCGACTCAAATGAAGTGCGAGCTGCCTACAACCGAGCAACGTACCTTGAACAAAGACGGGAAATGATGCAATGGTGGAGTGATTATATCGCTGAGGCAAGCATTGCGGCAGTATTAAAAAGTCAAAGCTGCAGGTGATAAAAATTATATCTAAACTAGTGACTTATGTTTTTAGCACTTGCAGGTATACTTTAGTATCCCAGGTTAATACAATTAACAACGAATGAACCGTGTTATTGAGTAAGATAAAGGAACTATCAAGATGAATTCGCCTTCCACTCACCGCAAGAAAATTGAACAAATTCTTAATAATGGCCCCCTTCACCAGCATCAAATTAATGCTGCTGAAAAGACCTTCTCTGCATTCGACAATGAAAATATTAGAGCCGTAGTCACAGCTGCTGAAATGCAAGCAGGTAAATCGGGTATTGCTCTTGCGCTTTGTTGCTTTCAGAGATTAAGCCTTTCCGACACAGATATCTGTGATCGTAAACAACTGAAAGATACTCTCTATCTTGTCACAATGCCTGATACGGCTCTACGAGACCAGGCTGAAGACGATTTGAAATTAGCAAAGAATGTTGTAGTGAGTAATTTTGTTAATTTTGAGAAAGCGCTTGAAAACGACTTTAAGGGTAACCCTCCAAAATTAATAATAATCGACGAGTGCCATTATGGCTCCAACATAACTGGTATTCGCTATAGCAGAATTTTTGATTATCTTGAAAAAGAAAACGATAGCTGCAAAGTTGTTTTCATATCTGCTACACCATTCGGGGCGCTCTACGGGGCAGAAACTGAATATGAAGAAGCTATAGAGATAGGCTCGGCAGCAGAGAAGGAAGACGATGAGGAATTACTCGAAGAGTCTCGCGAAGCAGCTAATAAAGCCCTAAAGGATTCTATACTGCGTCGTGACTTTGGAACGCGCCTGGTATTCCACAAAACCAGTGATGAATATTATGGCGTAAGAGAAATGCTTAAAAATGGGCGCCTTATCGATTTAGATGATGAATGTAGGAACTTCTTGGTTGAATCAAATCAACGCTCAAGGTTTATGGAACAATTTAAGCGGCATGAAGGCATGGGGTGGTCTCTTATTCGCGTACCTGCGGGCAACGCGATGGACGCAAAGCAGTTCTTAATCTCACAAGGAATTGATGAGCACAACATCTTTATTTTGGGTAACTCCCTTTCCGGTGTTCCGGAAGATCAATTATCTACAATCGATAGATTTAAAAAAGACTTTGAAGATGCTCAACTATTCGGGGATAAATTGGTTGCAATAACGGTTGCGGGCTGTCGCGCGGGTATTAATTTCGGTGCGATGATGAAAAATAATCTTATTTCAACATGGGATAGCACAGTTGCCAGTGTAGCTGCAGTAGTTCAGGCTAACGTCGGTCGAGCATGTGGTTATCACGGCAACAATACATCACTTCACTTCACCAATGGCAATGCTGCTGAAGCTTATGGAGCTACATTAGATTATTTAGAGCGAACATGTTCAGATCATGCAGCCTCAGATTTTGAGGGCTTAAAAGAGTTTTTTGAAGATATTTGTCAGGAATATCATGTAAATGGATTAGATGTTGGCCTAACCATCAAATATAAAAGACGCCGCCCTATTGGCGATGTAGAGACTTACTCAACCGATGGATACATCGCTGTTCCAGCGAAGTTATTAGAGCCAGATTTCGATTTCACTTTCTATACCAAAGACAAAACATTGCTTTCCGCCATTTCTATTTTACGAGAAGAGTTCACTAAGAATGGCGCCCCCTCTGTTAAGGGAAACCGAGCAATGAGAGGTAAGAAGAAAAACTGGATAAAAGCCCAATGGGTTAATGGTGATAGCTACGATAACCCAGAAAAAGCAGGTGTTGACGGGCCACAGAAAGAAAGAACTATCATGCTGACTAGCAAAATAGATAATGGAGAGGATGTAGAATTTAATCGCGTGGTAGCACCTGGTTCAGGTGAATTGACAGAAGACAAGCTAGTCACTGCAACGGTGTTTAGCGTCTACAACATCTCTCGCCGAAAAGTTATTAAAACTATAATGACAGAGCACGATGTTTGGGACATGTGCGACCATTTTGGGATACCAAGGGACGATACCATGTTCGTTTTATACAAACGTGGTGAATATAACGCTGAACGAAGTTTAGCGAAAAAAGCACATAATGAATTACCAGAAAATACTGGAACGCTGAGTGATGAATCTCAGTTTTCAGCGGTTTAAAAGACGATGAGTTTAAACGCTGAACAACACCGTTTGATTATTGATGAAATATTAGATGCTAACACATTTGAGCATCAAAGAAGTGCCGCATCTAAAGCACATGCTAAATTTGCAGGTGGTAGTCGAGCTGTCGTAATTGCTGCAGAAATGCAGTCTGGAAAATCAGGTATTGCGTTGGCTTTAGCGTGTTATCAACGTAAATCACTTGCTGATATTGATATTGTTAATAGAAAGCTCTTAAAAGATACACTCTACTTAGTGACGATGGGGGATGTGGCGCTCCAAAACCAAGCAAAAACAGATCTAGAGGCAGCTAAAAATGTTGTCATCAGCAATTTCACTAACTATGAAACAGCATTAAAAGCTTATTTTAAGCATCGACCGCCTAAACTCATCATTATCGATGAGTGTCACTTTGGTTCTGGAAACGAAAGTGTCCGGTACGATCGAATTTTTAATTACCTGGAAAAGGAAAATCAAGACTGTAAAGTTGCATTTGTATCTGCAACTCCCTTCAGCGCGTTATATGCTGCGGGTGAAAGTTCTATTCTTCGCCATAATTTCCATACATCATTAGTTTTTCATAAAACGAGTGCTGAATACCATGGAATCCGGCAAATGCACCACAACAACCAGATTGTGAAATTGGATGAAAATCACAGGGATTTTTGTGAAGAATCACTTTTACGCAATCGATTCATTAGACAATTCCAAGAACACGAAGGATTCGGCTGGTCATTAGTGAGAGTCCCCAGCAGTCAAGCAAAAGTCGCAAGGGATTTACTCGTAGATAAGGGAATAGACGAAACACAAATACATGTTATAGGTCAAAAACTAAACGGCTTAGAGGAGCACGAAGTTTGTTCACTTGACGACTTCAAACATGAATTTGAGACTGCCAAGCTTTTCGATGACAAGCTGATAGCCATAACTGTAGCAGGGTTTCGAGCAGGCGTTAATTTTGGACAAGAGATGAAAGACACGCTTATGTTAATTTGCACCGCTATGGAGCCATTACACTTGCGGCGTAATGGCGCCACCTAATTTGCACCTAATGGCGCCACCTGATTTGCGGTTAATGGCGCCACTTTAGTCACCCTTTTTACCCTCAAACTTCATTGTAAATAGCGTATCTTTATGTCTACTTTTTAGACAAGGAGATGCGCATGGCAAACAAGAGGTTTGAAATGTACCAATATCGACAAATACTCGTTCGGATGCGAATGGGTGAATCTAATCGTGCTATTGCCCAAAGCGGGTTAATGGGACGCAAAAAGGCACAGAAGTTGAGGGATACCGCACTTGAGCATGGCTGGTTAGATAAACTCAATCCCTTGCCTGACAACGCCCAATTGGCGACCGTGCTAAATGTTACCGTGCATACACCATCATCTAGCGTGTCTTCCGTGTTACCCCATGCTGGGAAGGTCAACAAGTGGATTGAAAGCGGCGTGCAAGGCAGCACTATCCATCAAAAGCTGGTAGACAGTTATGGTTTCACAGGAAGCTATTGGGCGGTAAATCGTTATATCAAAAGTGTGATTGCCAGTGAGCCAGGCAAGGTCTCGACAGTGATGGAGTTCGACCCTGGTGATGCGGTGCAAGTGGACTTCGGGTCTGGTCCGTTGATGGTGGATACCCGCACAGGCGAGCTGCGTAAAACATGGGTGTTTGTGATGACGCTAGCGTGGAGTCGCCATATGTACGGTGAATTTATCTGGGACCAAAGTGTTGCCACATGGCTATCTTGCCATCGCCGTGCGTTTGAGTGGTTCAACGGTGTACCCAAGCGCGTGGTAATCGACAATCCAAAATGTGCCATCACGAAAGCGTGTTATCACGACCCCGATGTACAGCGTGCTTATGCTGAATGCGCGGAAGGTTATGGTTTCTTAATTGCGCCATGTCCGGTGCGCGACCCGCAAAAGAAAGGGCGTGTTGAATCCAATGTGAAGTACATCAAGAATGCCTTCGTGCCACTGAAGGAGTTCCGCAGTTTAAGCGATGCCAATGCACAATTAAAAGAGTGGCTGGTGAGTGTGGCGGGTAACCGCAAGCACGGTACGACGCGTCTTTACCCTTTAACGCAGTTCAAAGAAGTTGAACAGGAATTACTTAAGCCCTTGCCTGAAGTGCCCCCGGAGGAAGCAGTATGGGCGCAAGCAAAAGTCCACGGTGATGGGCATGTACAGTTCGAACTCTGCCGTTACTCGGTGCCTTATACACTCATTCGCCAAACGGTATGGATACGCGCGGGCGATTCCACCGTGCGTATTTATCAGCAACACGAACTCAAAGCTACTCACGGTAGATTACGCCACCAAGGCGGTCGTTCAACGGTGCCAGAGCATCAACCACCTGCGGCGCAAGCCTACAACATGCAAGATCCTCAATACTGTTTAACCCAAGCAAAGAAGGTCGGGGAATACTGCCATCTGTTTGTTGAAAGATTGTTTGCGAGTCGCGTGCTAGATAACCTGCGCGCAGCACAAGGTGTGGTCGGCTTCGCCAAACGCTATGGGCCTACTCGCTTAGAAAGGGCCTGTTGCCGTGCGTTAACCTTCGACAATGTGCGCTACAGCGCCATTAAACAGATACTCGAAAAAGGCTTAGATGAGCTGCCCCATGAAACCAATGCGTTTGATAGTTTAAGCGACAGTTATACCGGTAAAGGTCGCTTCAATCGCGACCCTAACAAACTCATCCCACATTAAAAAAAGGAACAACCATGATTAACCCTATTCCAGAATTATCACCCTTACTCAAACAACTACGCCTATCAGGCATGACGGATTCACTGGCCCAGCGTAACCGCGAAGCCATTGAACACCAAATGACGTATCCTGAGTTCTTAGCCTTACTCGTGCAAGATGAAGTGGCAAGGCGAGACCAAAAGAAATACGCTACACGGCTGCGCCGTGCAGGCTTCAAATCCAATAAAACACTAGAGAGCTTCGACTTAAGCACCAACCCCACACTGAATCGCGCCTATGTGCAAGAGCTGGCAACCTGCGGCTTTATTGATGAAAAAGTGCCTGTATTAATAGCAGGGCCATGTGGCACCGGTAAAAGTCATTTAGCGCAAGCCATCGGGCACTGCGCGGTGCAAAAAGGCGTGGATGTACTGTTCTTTACCCAAGCCAAACTACTGGCAAATCTGTATGCCGCACGCGCCACCAACAGCTATGAAAAGCGCTTCCAAACCTTAGCTAAAGTACCGCTTCTCATCATTGACGACTTCGGTTTAAAGCCATTGAAATCGCCACAAGACGAAGACCTGCACGACTTAATTGATGAGCGTTATGAACAACACGCCACCATTATTACCAGCAACTTAGACTTTACAGAATGGGGAGATGCCTTCCCGAATAAACTACTTGGCGCGGCCACACTTGACCGACTTCGCCACAATGCCTATCGACTAATATTAGAAGGGGAAAGCTATCGAAAATTAAGACCTGAAAACAACATCAAAAACAACAAAACTGGACTCGCTCCAAAAAGCGGTCAATAATCAACTTGTTTGAGGGCAAAAAGAGCATGTTCAGGTGGCTCCATTACGCCGCAAATGGGTGGCGCCTTTAGGGTGCAAATTAACACGCTTATAAGTACCTGGGACAGTACCATTGCAAATATTGCCGCTGTTGTTCAGGCTAATATTGGTAGAGCTTGTGGTTATCACCATAACAAAACGGCTAAACACTATACCAATTTAGCTGCTGTCAGGGCGTATAGTGAATTACTCGATCACCTTGAATCTAGAGACGAAGGTAATGATTTTAAGGGCTTACAGGAGATCTTTGAACATATCTGTACGAGATACGATGTTAAAGGCTTTGATAGAGGAACAACCGTCGCCAATGAACCTAACCATTATGTTTCTAGAAAGCTAGATGATAGCCAGACTTATCTTACCTCTAATTTTATCGTTGTACCTGGAAAATTAGATTTACCTGATTTTGATTACTCGGCATTTACTGTTGAAAAAGACGTTTTGGAAGCTATTGCGCTTATAAGGGAAGAATTACTACATGATGGTGGCCCTTATCGGAAAAGAGGAAGGGCATTAAGAGGAACACACCAAAACTGGATCAAAGCTCAATGGGTGAATGGTGCTACCTATGATGATGGTACTGCTAGTTGCGCTAAATCAAGGGCCCTATATTTCACATCAAAATTGAGTCAGGGTGAGCCTGTTGAATTTAACGAAATTGTAAATCCGGGGGGCGGTGAAAAAACAGAGGATAAACGCGTTATGGCTAGTATATTCAGCACGTTTAACCTATCTGGTCAAATGAATGCTTTCAAACGGGCAATGGATATGGATGACATGGAAGAGATTAGCCAGTTGCTGAATGTAGAATTAGATAATACCGTAATACTGTTGTATGTACGCGGTGACTATTCAGAAGCCCTAAGCCAAGAAAAGCAGAACCTTAGTATAGAAAGAACGAGAATTAAAAATAACTCGGTATTTTAAAGCGCGTACATTTAAAGCCCAACTTGTTTACTGAACTTGATAAAGGCCGTGTTATACCACACGGCTGTTCACAACTTTTCCGTTAGGTTTTCCTTAATAGCAATTCAGGTGTCAAGCATTCTTGAATTGAAAGGCCACCATGATTGTAGTGGTCACCTCTTACAAAGGCTGATATACCTGGGGCTAGCGCTACAGATACTGTAGGGTTCCAATACCACGGCATAACTATGCCATCGTGTTGAACATTATCCTTTAAAATAGCGCATCGACGCTGGCGATTTTTGCCTAGAGATTTGTGTAAATTACCTTTAGGAAGCCCATCAGGGACCCAGAGCCAACCGTGGTCCGTCACTATTTTTAAGTTCATCCACCCTGCATCAAATAGGCTTACAACTCTTGCAACCACATCATCTAGTATTTGATCGATAAACAAGGGCATCTTTCTCTGCTGTTCATGACCCATATGATCTAAATCACCGGTCTGAACCCATGCAAACCCTTTGGGGTCACCTGTTTCCAAACCATCAAGGTACTGCCACCCTTTTTCATTGAGTAATTGTTTTAAATGATGGCTACTAAATGAAGACTTAGTCAAACTAACTGAAGGAATAAAATCATCGTTCTCTTCAATACCTGTGAGCAAATTAGCTATCGGCGTTACAGCAGCTTTTGCTGTTGCAGTTAGCGAAGGAATGGCTGCCCATTTAGAGATTAACTCTGTTGTAAGGCCCCTATCCCTTAATTTATCTTCTAATATTTTTGCTGTATCAAATCTTAATCCATCAACAAAAAATACGACCTGGCCACCAACACTGTAGTTTGCAGTACTCTCTTTAACTTTGATCTTATTACCAGGGTAGCCATGTTGCTCTACTAATTGCTGAAAGCGCAGCGTCGTTTGCTCAAGCCAAGGTGTATAAACTGAACCTAAAAGCCTAGCTACAACTTCTTGCTGATGAATATCCTTAGCTAAAGACATTGCCTTGATAACACATCTATCAGCCTGCCAAAAACGTTCTTGATAATGATTTGCCATCATTTCAGGTGTAGCGCCCGAATATACAATTTCAGTGTGCTCAATTGCCCCAATAACGTATTCAAGAATTTGTAACCAACCGCTATGCCCAAGGTTATACCAAATCCAACTTTTCCTATCCTTCTGCTTTTCCCATAGCGCCATTAACTCTAGGCTGATTGTGTCTCTTGGCTTCTCCCCTACATTGAAAAAGTACGACTCGATAGCCGCCTCGTCTTTCATGTTTTCAGAAAGGTAATTTTCAGGATTTACAATCGCTAAATCATCCGCTTCAATAGTTTTAAGCTTTTCGACTAACAATGGTAAGTTTGTAGCAGTATCTTCAAACCGTTGCCAAACTGCTTCCCACTGTCCTTGTGCGGCACATAACAGTTTTAGAACTGCTGGAATACCCTTTTCGTCTGGAGTAAAAGAAAATTGTGATTGGCATGACTGTAGAAAAATATCCCATTTAGAATCCTTCCATTGAGCGCGTTTCTCACTTGGATCATTTAACCAGCCTAGAATATCTTTGGTTGGGTCATCCAGCACCAAAGAAATAAAATCTTCAGATTCTAATTTCTTTCCTCTCAGGTTAGAGTCTGGTGTTTCAAGTAGGTCGGGTAATACATTCAATATTGCTTGTTGAGTATTCTTGTCTTTACCAAGGTCAAGTTCAATACCGACTTTTGGGTTTGTCAGAAACGAAGAAACAGTCCAGTCCCTACCAGCAGTATTATAAGCCCACCAACATCCTCTATATTGAAGTTCTGCTAAAGGCTTCAGAAACTCAGGACAAGATTCTATGGCCCTGAGCTCTTTCCTACCTACTCCAGGTAGATAGATAATAGGAGTTCTATCTTCAGGCAAATTACAGTCATCTAGTTTTCCTGCAATAGCACATTTTACCCATATTGCCGGGCCAATCCTTTCTTCAGGTTTATAGTCCCCGAGTTCGATTAACTCAGGCAGATGCTGTTTGATAAACGGCATGGCTGTCTGCCATTGTTTATCAATATCAGTCCACAATATAGCCGCTGGAGCAACTTGTACTGACCTATTATAGTTTGCAGAATTTCTGAGTTGCTCAATTAAGTAATTTATCAACAACATACTAGGCATTAGCTCTTTCTATATTTTCAATACGGCTGAGCCAATCGTTAAATAATTCACACTCACTTCGCATGTTTTCCAAACCAACTTCTATAGCGGCTAAAGCCCCCATTAAAGGCTTTTGATATCCTCTAATCAAACTTAATATTCGTTTACTTGGTGACGTTTGAGGACTGTTGTTGATATGTTCAGGAGACTCAAAGCTATCTGCTATTCGTTGAAATCTTGGAACTAAATCTTCTCTATCCATTCCAGCTGCCATTTTTTCAGGAGCACTAAACAATAACCCTTCAAATTCATACATTTGAATAAATGGAATGAAGCGACGCATTGCATCCTGACCAATTTTATCAGTTAACTTTTGAATTAAAGCATTATTCACTATTTCAGATTTTCTTTGAATTGAGTCGTTTTCATTGGTGTCTGCTTTTCCAGGGAATGATTCTGGTAGCCCATAGAAATCAAAAAATGTTGTGCAATAGCAAGCTCTATCACTCAACAGCCTATTTTTTACTTCCGGCAAGAGTCTTTCAATTTTAAAGTTGCCACCTTTATGACCAGGTCTTCCAATTAGTGCAGGTAACAACTGAATGCCTAATGGGTAAAAATTAGGACATAAGATTTCATTTACAAAAGCTTCCTCACTTTGCCCTTCACATATAACATGAACTCTTATCATTTTGATGGTCTCCCACCTAAAATGTTTTTCTGCCAAAGCTCACCTACAGAATAATCTTCAAGCCAGTTTTCAAATTCAGACTCATCTAACCGCTTAAAAACGGAAGCTCCTTGAACCCGCTCTACAACAATCAAATCATCAATATCAAATTCGTTGAGCAGAGGAACAGACTGTGTAGAAATAATGACCTGCATACGTTGTGAGGCCGAGCGCAACAATGCACCTAACAAGGTGATTGCATAAGGATGTAATCCCAACTCTGGTTCATCAATGATAATGGTAGATGGTGCTGAGGGCTGCATTAAAGCTGTTACTAAGCAAATAAAGCGAATAGAGCCATCTGATAATTGGCTAGGCCATAGCGCGTAATCACTATCCAACTGTGTCCACAACAACCTAATTTGTTCTTCTTCACTATCTAATTTAGTAGGCTTCAATACGAAATCATTAAAAAATGGAACAGCAAGTCGAACAGTTTTTCTTATCTGGCTGTAGACATCAGGAGCGGTGCCCTTTAGGTGATACAAATAAGCAGCTAAGTTAGCTGCATCTGTTCTTAAGTATTCGTTGTCATGAACAGAACAAGTGCGCTTAACGCCTGCTGTATCACTTGTGTCGTGAAAGTGGTAAACCCTCCAACTAGAAATAGAGCTATAACAATAATCGGCCTCAGTTCCCTTTTTGCTACTTTCGAACTCTACTTTTAATTTAGCTTCGCTATGCCCAGAACCTAATGAGATCCACTTTTCACCGTAGTAAGGGCCATTAAAGTACAAAGACTCTTGAGCGAACGTAAAGCCACCATCTATAGTTGGCTCTAAGACAAATTTATAGCCATTAATACCAAACTTAACGAATGAAGAGAATTTTGAAGTCTCTTTAACTCCAAAACTTAACACTCTTTCGGCTTTACCTTGTTTTTGACTCCAAACTTGTAAACGAGTATCCAGCATCTCTCCAAGTAACTTGAAATATGAAACAAAGTTACTTTTACCAACACCATTTGCACCAATTAAAACATTAAGACTATTTAACTCAAGGTTCTTCATTGAGCGTATTGATTTAAAGCCATCAATACTTAACTCATTGATAGGGTTTACGGTACCCATGCTAATCAGCCTCTTTTAGTTTCATTCGAGCCTCTCGCTTTACAGACAAAGATAAATGATGCTCGTTAATACGGTCGCCATGCTTGCCGCCATATTCTAGTCCCAGGTTATACCAAGGAGCTGATTCGACGTCTGTGCCTCGGTCTTTTTTCCAATGAATATTAGGCTTCGCACGTAATACACCTGCCCCCTTCTTGCCAACATCTTTGGCAAGCATAAATGGACGGATGTTTAAGCGAACACCATCATTTAAATCTGGGTTCCAGCCGATAGGTTGCTCTTCAAGTGATTTCCAGCGAACAAAAATGTCTAGCCCTTTCTCACCTTCTAGTATCGCTTCCAGTTGAACTTTTAAATTTTCCGCTGCGGTTAAACGAATATCAGCACCGTCAGTACCCTCTGCGAGCTGACGCTTTTGATTACTTATCCAATCATCTAAATATGTATAAATAAGTCGCTCTAATCCTTTGTAATCAAGCTGATGATAGTTAACTAATGCCGAGAAACCATCTTTTAAACCATCCCAAATGTGCCAAATAAACGGGCGGTGTTGAAAAAGCTTACAATGTTGTTCAAAGAATTTATCACGCAGCCAACTCTCTAGATCTTTTGCTTTTACTGCTTTCAATAAGTTGGTTTCTACCGAGCTACCCCACTTGTCGCCATAAGCTTTTAACAACATGGCTTCTAGTCGTTTAGCAGCCGATTTTTCACCACGAACGGCAGGGATACAAACAATGCCGTCATCATCCACTAAATCGGCAAAGTCAGCATTCTTCTTCATCACGTCACGCATTTCTGGCGCAAGTTCCATTTCAGTATCTAGTTCCGCTGGCCATCGATAACCAAGTAAGCGAGCTATAACAACTTGAAGTACGGTATCATCTTGGCGCGAACTTCCTATAGTAGTAGTTTTAATTTCCTCATCCCAAACAACAGATGCACAAGGATGGCCATGGAAAATCCATTGGGTTGGGTCATCTGAATATGGGGAAGGAAGGCCATTAGGATATTTTTTTTGCGCCACAGCTTTCCATTTATCAATATCAAAAGGAACTTTAACCAAGGTCGCGTTAGTTACATTTTTCTTTTTGTCTATCTTTCGCACTTCGTTTACGTATTCATCAGATTCACAATATGCAAAAATAGACATAAGATCTAATTCTGACTTTGGATGTATTACACCGACAGATTGATCAAATAGGTTTCCTGAATAGTTGGTTGAAGGCAAATCACCCATTTGACTAATAACTACCCCTTTCTTTCCCCAAGCTTGATTCCCTCTTCTGTCAGCATCATGCAACCTTTCTTTCAGTTCTATGGCTAATTGTCTCAGTTGTCCATTACCATTTTCCCACAAGATTGCTGCTGAACGTCCACCAAAATGAACCTGTTCTGAAACACTTCTTTGTAAAAGCTCCCATGTAACTCCAAACTTCTCGAATACTTCCCAAAAGACTCCGACAAAACGCGGGGTATCCCCATTGAGGATACCCGCATAACAACTAGATACAGAATCCAGTGGCCCTACAGTTAAGTCTCTTTGTGACAACACAATCCTTGAGTCACCATGTTCAAGAGTGTTCGAGTAGCTAACATTAACCATTTCAGTAGAAGAGCTAGCTAATCGTTTTTGATTAAAATCTTTTAGATTTGTCAGATCCACACCAACGAAATAACCTAGCTCTTTCTTGCTTTTCGATAGATTAATCAATAGAACATCAGCCCCAACTTGTTGTTCGAAAGCATTTGAACCTAGTTGATTAATAAATGAGATTTTTTTATCTGAAAGTAACCGAAGTCTAAAGTCTAAGTAAGATCGTTGATATAACCAGTTCTGAGGAATTACTAAGGACTGCTCTCCATTTGGTTGTAAGAGCTTCTCGATTCTTAAGATGAAAGCGGTAGCCAAGTCCGCACGACCATCAATAAAGTGTTCTCGTATGAAGCCTATTAGTTTTGGTGATTGTTTTTTTTCACCCAGATACGGGGGGTTAGTAGCCACCCAACTATACTGGGATGCTAACAATGAAGCTGCACTCACTAGACCTTGTGCTGTAGCCTTAGCTTCTTCGCTGAAATCTTTTTTATCACGTGATGCACTTTCTAGTATTGTCCACGGCGGAGTTTGCCCTACCTTCAATGCTTTAGTTGGATTGATCAAGCTCCCCAAAGTTGGAGCATCTTTGAAGGTATGTTGCATCCAAGTAATAGCATCCGTTAAAGCTTCATCACCTTTCGCTAAATCTTTCCACTCTTTTTGTGCTTCAGCAATCGACATACCTGAACAGGCTAATTGAAGCTCAGGCAATTGACGATAACCGCCAGCATTTGGATAGCGCCAGGCCTCTAAAGCTAGAGCAAAAGCAGCTAATTCAACGCAGCGTTGGTCTAGCTCTAAGCCATGAATGTTATCACGCAACACAGCATCAACTGCTTGCTTCTCTGTTAGTCCTTCCAATCGCATACGCATAGGAACCAACATTAAGAATATAGCGACGAGGAAGTGACCAGAACCACAACATGGATCAAGTGTTTTCAATTCTGATAAGTGCTCAGGCCATTTTTCAAACCCACCAGCTGCTAGCTTCCATTCACTTTTATTGCCTGACTCATCTTCATCTTGAGTAAAGCGCAAATATTCAAGAGGTACACCTGGAACAGAGGCAAGCTCTCGCAGTTCTTGTTCATTATTAGCACGAATCAAATCATCTTGAGAAAGGCGTTTATTAGCCCACCAAGCTCCCAATGCGTTATCGAGTAAAAAACTCACCATGTATGGTTCGGTAAATAACTGGGTAACAGGGCTTAGTTCTTGTGCGCCAATTTTTACACCTGATTTATTTACTTCTTCTTTCTTTTTGGTTTGCCAGAATTGGTAACACCAGCCAAGGCTGTCTTGTGCTTGGTAGGTTTGTGGATCGAGCTTTGATATTAAACTCTCTAGTTCCTCAACGCGGTTCATAGAAAGTTTTACTTCAAACACGGGCGAGTCAGCGCGGAAGATTTGCGGCAGCATTTTTTGAGCTAAACGTCCTGCGAGTTCCCAGCCGTCTTTACAATCATCTTCCTCTTCAGCAAGCTCAAAACATTCATCTAACGTAACGGGCGTTTGAGGGTCGTACATTAACAAGTTACTTTGCTCTAAAAATCGAGCAAATAACATGCGATGCCAATGCTCGTATGCCATTTCATTAGTCAAACGCGTTACTTCTTGTTTACCATCTAATAGACGATCTCCAAGCTGGCGAGCGTGTGCACGTAGTTTATTCCGCAGTGCTTTTTCGTTGTCTTTTAAATAGCTTGGCGCTTGGCTATCAGCAACCCCCAAACGCTGCAAGCTTTCCTTCACAGCGGCTTCTACAATGTCTCGGGCCTTAATTACTGTATCTTCAAGCTTCTTTCTTAGCGCTTTATCCAGTGGCTGTCTCATATTTCGTCTCTAACTTTTTATTATCTCTGTCGCTAACTATCAAAATTTTATGTGGCAGTTGCTGTAAATGCTGCATATTAAGACGGCATTACAGGTCCTTTTTCCATCTGAGTACGTAATTCAGACTCCACATATTTCAACCAGTTTTGTAAGTCCTGTTCTGTTTTTATAATTGGCTTATTTAAACGACAGTATTGGGTTTTGGGCTGAAGTTCTGAAATTGCATCTTTTAGTACTTGGCTAAAAATGCCAGGTAATGCGGCCGTTTTATCATTCCATTGGTTAAAGCTTATCTCGTCTAATGAGTTCAGTACCTCGTCTAATTCACTTACATTGATACTCGGGATATCTGCAAGGTTGCGATTAGCGAGAAACGCATCACGTTTGGCTTCATCAAGCAGCTGCCAGTTTTCGTCATCTAACAGCTCAGACATACATGTTTGGTATTCTTCTTCGTAATTTGCTCTGTGAGCGGTAATACCATCTCTCAACGCATTGGTCGCTTTCTTGATTAATGGTTCAACTGGACATGGATCGTCCAACAAACTGCGATTGGCAAGAATAGCTTCTTGCTCTTTTTCTAGGTCATTAAATACCGCTAAGCCTTTACAGTAATCCATTGCGCTTAGCAGTTTTTGCCATAGCTTATTTCTTTGTTGGGCTTTATCGGCGAGTCGCTTCCAATTTTCAAAATCAGCTAGTAGCTCATCCCTATGCTCAAAAGCTTTTTGTAGCTGGTCGTTGCCCGCATACATTTCTAAGTCAGATAACAATTTTGTACTAGGCGCTATCGGCAGTGGCGCGCTACCACCCGCTAGGTTAGCTATTTGTTTAGCGTTAATAATGGCTAATGGAAGCTTTGTTACCTCCTCACCTGAGTTACACGCATCTTCCAATAAAGTAGAAACAACACCACGTACTTTAATGAGCTGTACTTTTGATAAAGTGACCTTTTCTGGTCTGAACTTAGTTTGTGTTACTGAGCTTCGATCTAAGCTTTTGGCATCTATTGCGCGTTCCTGAGTGTCAGACGCTTTCAATACACCTGCTGCGAGCATTGCGTATAGCGCTCCGTCTATAACATCATTACTCCAACCGTATGGCGCACCTTTGAAGTTATCACGTATATCCTTCCCTAGCTTCATTGCACCAATGTAGCGGTGAATTTCAGCACACACTGGGTGCTTGTCTGCTTCACCATTATATTCTACTTTTTCAAGTGCATTGGGGTCAGCAATACGGCTTGCTGCATCATAAACTTTTGCCCAACCTCTGTTGTCTGCCATTTTAAACTTGTGGAACAAGCGTTGGCAGGCTAGCTCACCACCGTTTTGAATTTGTTCAGAAAGCGTGTCACCTTCAACTTCTTGGCCACCCGCTAAGCGAACTTGAATGCCAGAAAAAATATCATTAAGTAGATTCTTCCTGGCTCTCTCGGCTTCGTTTAAACGCGTTTCCATGGCTTGCATAGCGTCTTTACCAGCCTCGGTGGTTGCTCTTCCTCGAACTTCTAAGGTATTTTCTGCCGCTTTATACTCTACAATTGCTTTTTGTAACTCACTTCTGTGGCTAGAAGGAACATAAATATAGATAGTTGCATTGTCAGGGTCATCACCGCGAGACTGATCGTTAAACTGCTTCTCCGTAAGCTCTGGTGCCCATGCACTAATTCTGTTTTTTGCTTCCTCCGGTAGCTCAGGTTCGAAATAGACCGTAATAGGTCTAGGCTCTGCTACTTCACCTTGAGTGATTCTGGCTTGAGCGACTTGTTTACGGATATAGCTTTGAATTTCTTTTGCTCGAAAAGACTCAAGGGTTTGAGGGTTCCCCATTAAGTCGCTTTCTTGACGTCTAAATTCGTCATACCATGCTTGGCTTTCAACTGTTTGTAAGCTGAATTCTCGACCATTTTCTGAATCACGAGCCATGATGAGATGCTCATCTTCTAACACCGCTAGCATTTTCGGCACTAGTGCACGAAGCTTATGTTTGTCGTTCTGTAAGTCTTCGAGGAGCAAATCCGAGAGTGAGTCGACAGTAGCGTGAATACCATACTCCATTTCAGCTGGTAATTTGCTGATTAAAAGAATTAGCGCCAATAAGCGACCTTGCAATTGTTCGTCTTCATTACCACCACGTTTACGGCTAATAGTTTCATAAATGTCTTTTGAAATAACACCCGTTTGAAGTAGGTTTGTTGAAATTTGATCGTACAGGTAGTCAGCAGGTACTACATAACCAAGCTCTTTATCCGCTGTTGTCTTTAGTGCTTCATGCACGACGCGAAGCTGATTTCGTAGCTGAGAGCCCGTTCCCGTTCTGTCTAATGCGGGTAAAATACGCTCCCAGAACCTACGACGAACTGGCAATAATGGGTAATCTGGCACCATCCACTTCTCGTCATCTTGATTGTGTTCGATGGTACTGCCACGTAAATGTCGAGAGATTTCACCAAGGTTGTCGTCTACGACTGTTTTAACTAATGGTTTAGCCGTTTCTTTTTTCTGTAATATGACTTTACGAATTACAGAATCTACATCGGTATCTTCAAGTTGTACTGGAACCTGGAAACGCCCCATAAGACGCTGCAAATTGGCCATGCCTGATAAAGCACTTTGGCCAGTAGCAACAAATAGTAGCTTTGATTTAAGTGCACCAGCACCACTACATGTCTCAACAACTTCTTGAACATCAAAAGCTTTTTGAACATTATCGCCAATGTACTGCTGTACTTCGTCGAGTACGACTAACGTTAATGGAAGCTCACCATCGTTTGAAATGGCATCCACGATAGCGGTAACCATTTCATCGTTGGTTACATCATCAACAATCTTGTATTGAGCACGAAGCATTTCTCGCACTTCTTTAATATCAGCCCCAATACCAGGGATAGATTGAAGAATAGCGTCTGCCATAATAGGTGATACATGTAAGTTCTTGAGCTCTTTAGTCCAAGTATCAATGCCTTCCTTTGCTTTGGCTTTAGATTCGACAAATGATTTTACCTTATCGAATACACCTTCAGATTTTAACCACATGACAAAACGCGCTAGGTGGTATTGCTCTGGTAAGCCAGCAGATTTAAATATGATTCCTAGGAACGCAAGGCGAACTTTATCTCCAGCGCCAGCACCAAGTGTTCCTGACGCGGCATGGAGACCACCATTAGATAACGACTGAGTAGAAAGTTCATCAAATAGAGCTACAATATCTTGAGGTAAATCCGCAACGGAACGAGCATGAGAGCCATCATTGAGCGTTTGGTTTGTCCATAGTGTGCGAAGCATTTTCGCGAGATGAGATTTACCTGAGCCAAAAAAGCCACTAATCCAAACACCTGGTTGTTCACTTTTTGTTTTAAGCGCTGATAAGTAGTTGGATAAGATTCTATCCATACCTTTAGCGTAAGCACCATCACAAACGAAAGTTCTTAACTCATATTCGAGTGTTTCAAGTGCTCCTTGAGATGTGTCATCCTTAACTTGAGCAACACCATTGTTGGCCAATCTGCTTTCTACTGGATTATTAACAAAGATATCTTTATTTAACATTGTTATTCCTTACGTATTTGCTGAAATGGCGGTGGCGTGATAGCCCCAGCCGTCCTTAGCGTCTAATAATTGATAATTGTTTTCGTGTACTTCACCTGGGAAAAAGACAACTAGCCTTCCTGTTATTTTTTCTGCCAAGGATTCTACCAACCCCGACACTGAAGCGAACCCAAATAATGTTCCACAGCCTAAAAGGGCTACTACCCCGTTGCTGTCTTGATTGTTTTCTACTTTAGCGATCAGGTTGCCGACCAACTCATCGGCGAAGTCACCAAATAGCCCCTTGAGGTATTCTGGGTCTTCAAAGTAGGTTTCTTTATAATCTTGTTCTGCCATCCATGTTTCGAAGCTTTGAGTTAAATCTAAAAGCATCCATGGGTGATTATTGTTAGTACAGGCGTATTCAAATTCTTCTACTCGCGCTCTTAGCTTAAGCTCATCTTCTTTGTGATAGACCAAAAAGATTGTTCGCTCATCTGCTGAAACTGCCGCTGGCCATGGAATGCTTATATGGCTTTCGAAACTAAAGAGTAATTTTGATAATCGGTCTGACATAGTTATATCTCTGGTAATTCGATGTGAGGAAATGTCACTTCTACCACTTCGCTCGCTTGTTTGAAGTTAATAAGTCCACGCATTGATGCTCTGTGAGCCAAGTCAAACAAAGTTTCTTTGTCCTGTACGAGTGTGCGGCACCAGAAGCTGTCAAAAAGTCTCATTCCACTTAGCCCGTGGCAATGAGCAAGAAACAATGCATACGCCACATTGACGTAGCTGCACTTGGGTATTTCTCTATACTTTTTCGCTTTACCACTTAAAAAACCAGCTTGAGTCCAGGTTCCATTTATATTTTGAGAGAAGGACTTTAAAGAGGCCGCGCTAAATCGATCAGGATCATCTTTAGCTAAAAACTCTTCCATTGTTTCTCGCGCAAGGTGCTCTCCTGGCTCTAGCTTAATGATAATTTCAGCAGACGCTCTCAGTAAGGGATCCCTAGCGAGCGAAAGTTGTAAAGCTAGGATTTCTTGTGAGTCTTCATGCAACTCCCACCAGTCACGAAAAACTTTAAATAAGGGAATTGCTGGATCCAAGCCATAAAGGTCATTCAAATGCCTGAAGGTTAATCTACGCGATTTCTCAGTTGGTTTATGCAATAAATTGAAATTAATGACGTCGTCTTCGTATTCATTAAGCTGAGCAGATTTATCACGAGAAAAAAGAAGATGCTTTAGCTCCTCTATCATCATGCTGCGCGCAGAGTGAGCGCCATTTTTTCCAAACTTAAATCCTAGTTTGGTAAGTTGTTCTTGTGTGAACATGATTTACTTTAAATATCCTGGTGCTATTGCTAAGTTTCGAACATCGTTTAGCGTAAAACGATTTTGAAGCCAAAGTTGGTATTCTGCCCCTTCGAGTGTGCCGCGCTCACTACAATCCACATTCCAACGCCTTAACAGGTAGCCTGCCATCGCAGCCCTCACGTTAATTAGCAATTGACTATTTTCCATGCCGTAGTCCATCTCAATAGCCTTAGGGTGCTCAATATTCTTAGGATGAGGCACGAGCTGAAGCGGAATCAGGTGCTGCCATTCAGAATCAGACTGGGCGCTCTCTTCTTCATTCGGCGTGTCTTTAATTGTTACTTTGCTAATGCGCGTTAACACGAAGTCTCGGAAGCTACCGCTTTTACGGTCAAAGGCGCGAACGTGCCAGCGTAAGCCATTGTCGACTATAGAGTGAGGAACAAGTTCTCTGGCATTGGAACCGCTAGAAAGTGACGTATAGATAACGCTAACCGCTTTGTTATTGATAATGGCCTGAACAAGGCGAGCAACGACAAAGATGTCTGGTACATTTAGACTGGACGGTGCTTCTACCGGGAAGTGAATATCACCTATTGCATCAAACCCGTCAGATATGTCGTTAGCCAGTTTAGTTAAGGTCCGCCTTGCATCATGTTCGAACACAGGTTTGAACTGAGGAGTCTGGAAGTAACGTTTCTCTCGCGAATCGTATGACAAGTTAGCCGGCGCAAGCTCTTTGTAAATACTAAAATCGCGTGAACCTGCCGACAAACCAACCTGGAAACGATTAATTAAATCCTGACGGTAAATCGCCCCCTTGAACAACAGGCAGAAATCTATGTAGGCAAGGCGTTGTTTTTGAGCAAAGCTGATAGAGTCGAGCATAGTCCCTGTTTATTTTAATACTTTTGCATAGTATGGTTTATTTTAAGACACGTGTAAACCATAGGGAACTGAAGTGATAGTCGGAGATGAATTTCAAAATGACAACAATGGAGCATTGAAAAATATACAAGAAAAATTATATGGACAGAGTGTTAGCGTAATTTTTCAAGTTGCAAGGGAGCAGTACATAACCGCTGACTCTATCCTTGAAGCAAAGCATCCCTACATTCCGTTGCTAATCAAAATGGAATTTTTTGACCATAGAGTGCTTCAAAGCGCACACGATACCATCGCTGCTGCTTTCCGTTATAAAAATCAAAATATTAAGCAGCTCGACCTGTTCGAAAACGTTAAAGAGGAATCAAATGAATACATCAAATTTTGGAACGATTGGCTTTACGATGAGCTTTGTGTCCTCAAAGGTAATGCAATTTTTGTTCGGAATGTCGTGGAAGCTGTAATACACAGTAGTAATGAGCGTGGATATGCAGCTGAAGAAAGGCTGCATGAGTTCCTTGTTGATTATTATTCAACTGAAGAGTTAAGCAACAATGTAAGTTGTAAGGTATCCCCTCAGCGTTAATGATCATTTACAAGGGCTTTTGTCATACCCAAAAACACTTTGTCTACTGAATTATTTCAACGATGAGTTTCCGGCATAACCTCACCGTTTGGCTATTTCGTGACGCGCCAGCTAATGCTTACTGTTGGGACAGGCAATCAGCTTTTAATAAATCAAGTAAAGCCTTTGCAACTCCTGCCCCTTTCATTGTCGCAATGATTTTACTCAATGCACCGTTTGCATACTTTTATTCACGCCGTAAAGCTTCACAATTAGATATGCAGTGCAATATAAATACCATTTGCGCTCTTCATTGACGTAATTTTGGAGAGCTAGTGGCTAAAGTATACAAGGTTGACATGAGAGGTTAAATATTCCGACACTGGGTTACGCTCTTTCCTGTGGCTGCCATAAGCGGAACGGCTTAATAAATCGGCCCTTTGAGGCTTCAGCGCGGCGTGGCAACATGCAGTCAGATGGAAGAGTCACGGGCGTCCTTTCAACTCGGTGCAAGTTTTACTGCAGAGCTAAGTTAGGCTAGGCGCAATAATCCAAATGAATCGCGGGGGCCGCTGAGCAACCAAATTTGCTCGAACGGATGACTATTTGACCTAACACTTGTTTAGATATGCTTTGTTTCCTTTGAAAACTTTTGCATTGAAAAAATATATTAAACAAAACAACGCATTATGTTATTCTTGTATTTACTACGGAAACGCTTCAATGACACGGATAATTAGTCAGCTTACATTTCAACACACGTCCTAAAATCCAACGTCAAGCCGCTCTTCATCATGTATTCAAAGCCAATCAAAGAGGCTGAACAGCCCAGATAACAAAGCAAAAAATAAAAAAACAAACATCAACATCGACCTTTGATTTTAGAAGTTGAAAATGGACATACTTAAGAAAGATACTCGAGAAAGACTGCAGGCTTTACTTGAAAGTGAACACAATTACCTTTCGGAAAAGCAGAAACAAAAAGTGATTAATCACCTTGAAAAGCAGTCACTAAATATATTAATTGTGGGCGCAACCGGTGCAGGGAAGAGTTCAACAATCAATGCCTTATTTAACGTTGAACAAGCAAAAGTAGGCTTAGGTGCTGACCCCATGACTATGGATATAACTCGATATGATATGGGAAACCTTATTTTATGGGATACGCCGGGGCTTGGAGACGGAGTAGCAAAGGATCAGGAACACACAAAAAAAATCATTCACCAGCTTCTGCTTAAAGATAACAATGATGCTCATATCATTGATTTGGTCTTAGTGGTGTTAGATGGAAGCTCTCGCGACATGGGCACTTCTTTTGACTTAATAAACAATGTAATTTTACCCAACCTAGGGGAAAAACCCTCAAAAAAAATTCTTGTAGCGATTAATCAGGCTGATATCGCTTATAAAGGGTATGGTGGTTGGGACTTCGAAAAGAACTCTCCAACTCCAGTTGGCTATCAATTTTTGGAGGAAAAGCGGCAGAATGTTAAGAAGCGCATATTTGATTCAACTTCTGTAGAAGTTGAACCCATATATTATTCAGCAGGTTACCAAGATAAATTGGGGAATCAGGCCCCCTTTAACCTTTCGAAACTGCTTTATTTGCTCGTTAAAAAGTCGCCAACCAATAAACGTCTAGCACTAAGAACTAACCTGTCGAAAAAAAAAGAAAGTTGGAAAAACTCCGATGGACGTAAGGACTATGCCAAAGAAACTAAAGAGTCTTTTGGCTTGGGAAAAATCGTCGGCAGCGTTATCGGCTTCTTCTTGGGTCTTTTCTGATGCAACATTTTCTTATATTAGGTGGGACTGGTGTCGGGAAATCCTCAACGATAAATGCACTAACTCAAAAAAACATGGCTAAAGTTGGCTATGGTTCTGAACCTAAAACTAGAACCCTCATGGGCTATCGTGCTAAGAGTTATGTTCTTTGGGACACTCCTGGGCTGGGTGAAGGTATTTCAGAAGACGCCAATCACATAAAGATGATTAATGGTTTAATCAAGCGCCAAACAAATTATAATTTCAAACACGTTTTTCTAATTATTGAAGCCAACAAACGAGACTTTGGAACGGTTTATAAGGTATTCGACGAAATTGTTTCCCCCAGTTTTTCTAACAATGTCACTGTTTTAATAAATCAAGCTGATAGAGCATTAAATGGAAGGTTTTGGAATAGCGAGCGAAACGAACCAGCGCCGGAATTACTACAACATCTAGACCAAAAAGCCAAAAGCACACAAAATCGCATCAAAGAGAACACCGGAATTTCAGTTCCAATGCCTACTTGCTATTCTGCATCAACAGGATACGGACTTACGCGAGTAGATGAGCTTTTACAGGTTTTAAGTCAACAAATGAGTTAAGTTGTACCAACTTAAGACGCCGATTCGGATGCTTTTTTAGCAAGAAATTATTGGAGTAAGACACACAGTAATAAATTGCAAAAATCTCTATAATTCAGACAGACAAATATTAAAACCAAATCCCGCCAGCTCCACCAATTCGCAAAAAGCCCCTTTTTAGGGGCTTTTTGCATTTTAAGCTTTCAATTCATATGCACTGACTTCAGTCAATTAAGCACATCTAATGCCTATTACAGCAGTTGAAATGTTGCATGAAGTAAACGAAACGCAAACATTGGGTAAACGTTAACCCTTAATCGATAAAATTCAGCCTCCCGTGGCGTTAACAATAGAACTATAGGCTACATGTAGCGTATAGTTATGGCTCAAATAATAGAACATTGTTCAATATTTGCGCCTAGCGTAGCGTCCGGTTATTCATTATCTAGGCCTCCTTTGTTTCAAATGTCTGCATCTCCTACAAACAGTTATTTTCGTCTACGTTGCTTTAATCGTGTTTGCTGTTATTGAGTAAACGGTTTTACGTAACGTATTTTTTGGTGATGACGCCAAGGAGTATGGCTTCATCAAATTGATAAGGTTTTTTATGTCTGCTTCACAATCTCACCGAGGCGCGGTAGTTTGGCCCATTTTGGTTATGGCACTTGGCACATTTGTGTTAGGGCTAACAGAATTTTCATCTATGTCGATGCTGCCCCTTATTGCTGAAACCTATAGCGTATCACCTTCTATGGCCGGCAATGTTATAAGCGGCTATGCCATTGGTGTAGTAATAGGCGCGCCCCTGTTTATGCTGCTAACCAATAAAACAAATAGGCGAACTTCGCTCATTATTTTTGTGGCTATGATTTTTGTAGCCAACGGCTTGAGCGCTATCGCATCTAGTCTGCCAGAGCTTGTTTTTTATCGCGTTTTATCGGGTTTACCCCATGGTGCATATTTCGGCACCGCGCTGTTAGTTGCAGCCAGTATGGCGCCAGAGGGCAAACGAGCAAGTTATATGTCAATGGTATTTGCCGGCCTAACTATAGCCACTATTGTCGGCGTGCCAATGGCTACACTGATTGGTCAGAACATGAGTTGGCGAGTGTGTATGGGCATAGTCGCTGCCCTTGCCCTTCTTACTATCCTACTTATTTACTTTTTAGTACCAAGCTGCCCAGTTACCCAGCCGTCGAAATTGCGTGAAGAATTTGGGGTGCTAAAAAACAAATTAGTGTGGTCAATATCAGGCATCATATTTGTGGGTTTTGGCGGTGTATTTTGTATTTACACTTACCTCGCCGACACCATAATTAACGTCACGCAAACGCCTGAAGTCACTATATCTATAGCCATGATGATGTTTGGTATCGGTACCACTATTGGCAATTGGTTGATAAGCAAACTGGCCGATAAGTCACCTCTCAGCACTACAGGTATCGCACTTATGTGCAGCGTTGGTGTATCTATTATGTATGTGTTTGCAGCGAGCAACATTTGGTGGCTTTACATAACAGTTTTCTTACTCGGTGCAAGCGTGGGTCTAGCGGCAGTTATTCAATCGATGCTGCTTGATGTTTCACCCACAGGTCATGCCATGATAGGGGCACTTGTTCAATGTGCGTTTAATACGGCTAACGCGATAGGTCCTATGGTTGGAGGAGCAATGTTGGCCAGCGGTGCAAGTTTTAATCAAACCGGCTATGCGTCTGCCATGCTGTTTTTCGGCGGATTTATCATGTGGGCGTTAAGTTACATACAAATGCGGCACAAGGCGCTGGTACCCGCCACCTCGTAACTTTTTCCAGCATACTCGTTCCCAACTACACAAAAACGCGCCAGGGCTATGTGTGGCGCGTTTTTATCGTACTCTTTTGCTCATTGTACAAATATCACCCAAACCTAAGAAGCAATATTATTTAACTAAATGATAACATGACGTTTACATTGCGCGTTACCCCACTGCAGCGCTCTACAAATACCAACTTTTCTATTAGAGGCTTTGGCAACGGTAGCAACAACACCGGCATCGAACCCTCAGTAGGCGTGTTTATTGATGGCGTCTATCGCTCCCGCGCAGCTGCTCAAATAGGTGATTTACCTCGCCTTCAACAGGTTGAAGTATTAAGCGGTCCGCAAAGCACCTTGTTTGGTAAAAACGCGTCTGCGGGTGTAATAAGCGTAAGAACCGCGGGCCCATCGTTTGTTGAGCAGGCCAAAGTAGAACTAGGTATTGGTAATTTTAATCAGCGTTTACTTAAAGGTTACTACACCAACAGCATTACCGAAGAACTTGCTTTTAGCGTCTCTGGCGGTTTAAACAAACGAGATGGTTATACCGAGAGTGTGGTTGGGCTTGACGACATGAACAACCGGGATCGCTGGAACATTCGCGGTCAAGCTTTATACCAACCTACCGAAGATACCAGCATTAGACTCATTGCCGATTACAGCGAAATTGATGAACGCTGCTGTACCGTTGCCGATGTTATAAACGGCCCTACTACAGCCGCTGTTAGAGCACTGGGCGGAACGGTATTAGACGTTGAAGACCAATTTGAATTTAAATCTGCTCTAAATCAAGATCCTAATAACACGGTTGAGGATGGCGGCATTTCGGTTCAAGTTGATGTCGACTACGACTCATTTGCCTTAACCTCTATTACCGCGTTTAGAAAAAACACCAGCAGTTACGACTCTGATGTTGATTACACGTCGCTAGATATTCTGACAGAAACCGGCGCGACTGACATTGAAACCTTTACGCAAGAGTTTCGATTAACCTCTTCCGGTGATAATGAATTTGACTGGATGATTGGGGGCTTTTACTTTTCTGAAGAAGTAGACACTGGCGATGTGCTCTATTATGGAGACGGAACACGACCTTTCTTCAACCTGTTAGGTTTGCAGCCCTTGCTTGAAACCGCCGAAGATTCATATGCGTTCCCTCGCAATGCGTTCTTTGCAGCTAATAACTTTCTGGCCACCGATTTCTTGCAAGAAAACGATGCGTTTAGCCTTTTTGCCACTGTAGATTACGACCTTAGCGATAGGTTAACCGCCACCGTTGGCCTTTCTTATACCGACGACGAAAAAGACGTATCTGTGGCTCAAATTCATAATGAAACACTATCGGCTATTGATTTCGACACCGACCCTACTGTATTTGGTGTGCCCTTGTCTTTTATTCCAGACTTACAGCCGTTTGTACCAACACTGAAAGGCGTGCAGTTTCTTCCCCCCCAACTAGTCTTTCCGAATGAAGTTGAAAGTGGCAATACTAGCGATAGCAAAACAACGTGGAGCGTAAGATTAGCTTACGAGGTAAACCAAAACTTTAATATTTTCGCTACTGCCGCAACAGGCTTTAAAGCGTCTTCATGGAATTTATCACGAGATACACGCCCTTTTGCTAGCGATCAAAGCGCGCTTGAAACTGCCAACCTTACACGGGCAAATCAAAGTTATGGAACACGATACGCAGGCCCAGAAGAGTCGACAGTTTACGAGCTAGGTGTAAAAGCCAGGTTTAAACGCGGTGCATTTAATATCACTTTGTTCGACCAAACTATCGAAGGTTTTCAATCGAGTATATTTGTGGGTACCGGATTTGTGCTAGCTAACGCTGGTGAACAGTCCACGCAGGGTATTGAATTCGACTCAAGTTTCAACTTAACCGATAACTTAGTGCTATCGTTTGGCGGAACCATATTAGACCCCGTTTATGACTCTTTCGTAGGTGCTAATGGCGTGGATGGCCCAGTAGATTTATCTGGCACAATGCCTGCCGGTATTCACGAGCGGAGCTTTGTGGGTGGGTTAACCTATAATGTTGATCTTGGCGAAGGAATGTATGGCTTCATCCGTACCGACTATATTTACGAAAGTGAAGCGCAAATTGTTGAAAACGTTCCGCCGGAGTTAACACGAGAAGTAGGTACACTGAACGCAAGCGCGGGCTTATCTATGGATAATGGTGTAAGCGTGAAGATATGGGTGCGTAACTTGAATAACGATGAATATTTCTTATCTGCATTCCCACCCCCTATTCAAAGCGGCAGTTTTAACGCTTACCCTAACCAACCTAGAACGTTTGGTGCAACGGTATCCTATGAGTTTTAACAGAAAGTGTCGGTAACCTTCTAGGGGCTAGAAGCTGCGTTACTGACTAACGCAGTTTCTACCTGCTGATTTAGCGCGATAGAGCGCTTGGTCTGCTTTATTGACCAAATCGGAACAGGTTTCATCGCACGGTAAGTCTTGAGTGGCTACACCAACACTTACGGTGAGCAATTTATTGTGGGGAGATCGCTCATGTTCGATGCCAAGCCGCTCAACATTGTCGAGAATACGTTTTGCCAAAGCTTCTGCTTCGTCAGTGGTGGTGGCCGGCAGAATTATGGCGAACTCCTCACCTCCATAACGCGCTACTAAATCGTCGGTACCAATACAGCTTTCAGATATTGTCAGAGCTACCTGTTGTAAAACATGGTCTCCGGCAACGTGACCATAGTTATCGTTGTATAATTTGAAAAAATCCACATCGATAAGAAGAAGCGATAATGATTCATTTCTTCGGCAGCTTTGCGACAGGTCCTTTTCTAGCGTTGTATTAAATAGTCGTCTGTTAGCGATTCCCGTTAATCCATCGATATTGGCAAGCTTCTGTAACTGCTTATTCGCCTCTACCAACTCTTGTTGCATGGCATGAATTGCCCTGCGGTTATAAATATTTTGCAGAGTATTACCCAGCATATCGCCTATTCGTTTGAGATACTCTATGTCTGACGCACACCAGGTATAAGGACTTCCAATTATATCGCAACCGATAAAACCGTATGTTGTACCGTCAACCATTATTCGGACGCACAGAATTGAACATATCCCCTCTTTTTGAAACTCTTCTCTTTCTGCCGTAGCGGAATCAGGGATGTCTTTTACATCGTCGACTTTAAACATCCCCTCGGTAATGTGTTCCATCAAAAAAGGCATGTCACTGGTAGGCATATTCTGCAAGTCATCGATGTAAGGTGTAACGCCGGCAGCAACCCATTCATGGGTGTTCGACATTAATGAAAGTTCCTGACTAAATTCAAATAAATAACATCTGTCTACATCACAAAATTCGCCAAACGCGGCTAAGCTCTGGTCAATAATTACGTCTAGTTCGTCTGCACTTGCCTTAATCAACTTTGATGAAAACTTAGTCAGCAGCTGATTAAAAGTAATATGACGCTGAGCATGCGCTCCTTCCTCGCTCTCAGCCATTGCATAATGCGCATTGTTCTCTACATTGATAATGAGCCACTCATCATCGCCATCGGCAATGACACTGCCAGTAATAAAGCAATGCAATGAACGAACTGGAGTTTGAAGTCTTACCCAGGCGGTAGGAAAAGCCTCTTTCTCTATTTTTTCGAAGGGACACTGAGTATCGGTAAGCTGTGATTTGTTGATAGGGTCAAAAAAAGAAAAGTTGCGCACACCATTGAGTTGTTCGCTACTTATACCAAACAACTTTATAAACGCGTCATTTAAATGAAAGTGCTCTTCACCTCGACGCCTGTACATAAGTGCAGTGGGCAGTTGCTGTAGCAATGCCAATCCTTTGATACTCTGCAAATAGAAAGCCCTTTAGTAAGTAATACGCTAACTTGGAACCATGGTCTTCTCTATTACTTTAGCAGAGCAAACCAGTAAGTGGATAATTTTTTATAAAACGGAAACTTGGGCAAATAAGATCAGTGCACGAAAAAGGCGAAGTTATTCGTTTACAGACTGCGCTTTTGAAAAAGGCTGTAAAAGCAGCGATAGCACGCTGGCATTTTTTTTGGTAGGCGGCACATCACTTTGCCCAATAAGCAGATTTTCATCACTGTCGCTGGCTCGCGCTTTAAAGCTTCTGAATATTTTGTCCCACCATGAAACGCTAAAACCAAAATTTGAGTTAGATTCATCTTTTGCCTGACTGTGATGAATTCTATGCAGGCGCTGGGTAATAATGAACCAAGACAACTTGTCATCCCATTTTTGAGGAATTCGAATGTTAGCGTGGTTGAATAATGAAAAACCGTTTAGTGCTACTTCAAATATCACGATTGCCATTACCGGGGCCCCAAGTATTGCTACAGCTGCCGCTTTAACTGCTAAGCTAATGACAATTTCGATTGGGTGAAATCGCAACCCTGTAGTCGTGTCTACATGACTGTCTGCATGATGCATCTTGTGAACTTTCCACAGTATAGGAACGGTATGAAAAAGCCTGTGCTGCCAGTAAATGATGATGTCGAATAACACAACGCTGGTCGCTACAGCGACAAACACTGCAACAGCACTCTCGTTTGCCGAGACCATGTTGAAAAGGCCAACATTATTTGCACTCGCCCACAGCGAAATTCCGGCCAATGAGGCAGGTACTAGAAGACGAGAAACCACTGCACCGAGAACAACCATGCTTAGGTTGCCAACCCACCTTTCTTTGCGCGCTAACACGGCTTTTCTCGCTGGGAGAAGTGCTTCCAGCGTGGCCATGACAACAAAAATAGTCAAGAACACTGAAACTCTGATGATTGATTCGTTTTCCATCAAAGTATGCCTTCACATTTTGTTAGATTATTTAGTCTCATACGCTATGTATTTTTTTGTCGAAGTTCTTCGTTTTGCAAAGTCGTAAAACCACCCGCTACTCTTGTCACCACGGTGACAGCACACGCAGCGGCAAAACAATACGCAATAACAGCAAAATGCTGTGGCCATATACAAAACGCAAGGAAAACCAGAATAGTTTCTGTCCCCTCAGTAAGCCCCTGCATGTAGTAGAAACTTTTATTGGAAAATTGCGGGCGCTCAATTTGAAACTTTTCTGCGGCTACCGCGAAGGCTAAAAAGCTGCTGCCAGTACCAATGAATGTAGCCATAAGCACCATGGCAGGGATGCCCCACTCTGCGGTGTTAGCAATACCAAAAGCAAGGGGAACCGCCGCATAAAAAAGAAAATCCAGACAGATATCCAAATACCCGCCCGCGCTACTGCTGCTTTTCTGATAACGAGCAAATTCGCCATCAATTCCATCACAAATTCTATTTGCAATAATGCATGCCAGCGCAGCCATCCACCAGTTAAGAATTATTAAAGGCACCGCTAATAAACCTATCAAGAAACCCGCTACGGTAACGTGATTTGGCGTAATACAGCGTTTATCTAATGCTCGAACAATAGGCTTAAGGAGTGGTTTTATGAATGGGGTAACTTTGGCGTCTAGCATGGCAATAACTCAAAGGTTTGTCCGCCAGCCGCTACAGCGTCGTCACTATCGTGAGTGACTAATAGTGCTGGAATTCCTCGACAGCGCAGCTGCTCAAGCGTCCACGTACGAATTTGATCCCGCAGCGCGGTATCAAGCTTGCTAAATGGCTCGTCGAGCAACACCGCTCGTGACTCTGCAGCCAACGAACGCAACAAAGAAATGCGGGCTTGTTGTCCGCCAGAGAGTGTCGTTACCGCTCTATTTTGCATCCCTTCTAAACCTACGGCCTCGAGCATGTTCGATACCGACTCCCGCTTCTTACTTACCGAATATCTTTTGGTCTTAGGCATAGCAAAAATAATGTTTTGTTCTACCGTCATATGTTCAAACAAAAGCGCATCTTGAAACATAATGCCGATACCTCTTAAATGAGGCGGCTTATCGTCTATAGATTGATTATCTATCAGTATCTTTCCTGTCATGGAAAATGGTGTAGCAAGGTGACCGGCAATGGCTTGAAGCAGCGTCGACTTGCCCGAACCACTTGGGCCCATCACCGATAACACTTCCCCTTTATTAACAGTTGCGTCAAGAGAAAGCATAAGCGAGCCGTCTTTAAAAATATTGAGCTGCTTTAGATGAAGTGCCAATTAAGACCCCCTAAATGGTTGCGGTGAAGTGGTTTTATTATTGATTTGTACTTTCCGAGGCGTGAAAAGCACACCGGGCAACCACCATGCGAGTAAAAATCCGACAAGTGGCAATACAGCTTGAATAATGACATAGGCAGCACTAAGCCGCATACTGCTACCCGATGCTGCTGCAACAGCCTCAGTAGTCACTGTGGATATAGCGCCGCCGGTAGCAAGTAATGTCGGTAAATATTGACTAAAGCTAATGGCTAACCCCAAGGCAAATGCCACCATTATTGGTCCAGCCAACAGCGGCAATTTAATAGATAAAAAAACGCGTATAGGCGACTTACCAAGGCTCTGCGCCACCATTGCGTAGCGGCTATCTAGCTTACGATAGGCTATAGCCAGCGATAAGAACACATAAGGCATGACGTAAACGATATGTGCAATGTAGACGTGAAACCACACGGCATTTTTAAGCGCAATTTGTTGAAACCACACTAACCCATACAAAAACGCCACACCGGGTACAAGTAAAGGCAGAAATAAGGCAATATTCAACAGCGCTCCAGCGTTTGATTGGTAGGAATGTGCTTTATCAGGAGCTCGATTAAAAGAACCAAGCACCTCATTTTCTAATGCTAGTAGCACTAACACCAATGCAGTCAAGCTTACCATGCCTCCTAGTATTAAAGTATTAATGATAGGTTCTAACGCCGCTTCAAGAACACTTTGCCAGTGAAGTACCGTAAACCCAGAGGGAAGCACTTGGGGGAAAGGCCAGTGTTGTGCAACAGAAAACAACACCAAATTAAAAAGCGTGCCCGCAACAAGCACGGCATAGCCAGCAACAACGAATAACGAAAGTAGTTTTAGCCCATCATCGCCAAAAGTTCGCTTTCCCGAAAGCCAACTGCGCTCACCTAACCAGGCTAAGATGTTCTCGATAAGTATTACTAACCCAATAGCAACGGCTGCAACGCCCACCTGCACAACTGCCGCAGCAGAAGCCATTAAGCGCATAGATAAATCGATATGATTAAACCAATGCAGTACAGCTACCGCCAACGTACTTGGGTTATTGGGGCCAAGTATTAAAGGAATTTCTACGTTTGATACGGCAAAAACTAAAACAGCAAGCAGTGGAAGTCGAATTTGCGGGTACAGCACGGGTAAAATCAGTTTGAAAAAGACAGATATTGACGAGTAGCCAAGTGAAACACCCACATTGAAATACCCGTTTATTTTTTCTTTAATTAGCGGCTGAGACATAACACTAAGCGCCATAAGCAATATAAATGGCACTTCCTTTACTATCAAAGCCAGTACAATGCCCAAGCCCAGTTCATCAAAGAGAAAATATGACTGACTTGAAGAGGGAATTGCATCAGAATCAAAGGTAAAGAGTCGAGCGAAAAAGCCCGACGGACTGAGTAAAAACAGAAGTGAAATGGCCGCCGCAGCATGTGGTAGCACCAAAAACGGACTAAATACCCCCTGCAACCAAGACAATACTCTTGTGCGATAAAATACCGCTAACAGGCTAAACGCGCACAAGCATGCAATAAGCGTAGATGCCACCCCAGTAATTAAAGACAGCGCGATCATTTCTGCTGCATCATTGAGCGCAAACAATTGTGCAAACACATCCATACTTACTGCATTGGCACCAATGGCGGGAAAATACCCAAATGCGGGCAATACCACACCTACTACCCCGGCCAGTACCGGCACGGTTAGCAATATCAGTAGCAACCACCTTGCTAGTATTGTTACACGATAAAAGTAATTGCTATAACCTATCATTAGTAACGCGCACCATATCGTTCTTCCCAGGCCTGTCTAAGGGCATCTGTCCAGCTGGTATGCGGCTCAGCAAAGAGCAAAGTGGACTGGGTTTTATCCAATGCGGAGGGGTGCGATTGCGTAGTACTAAACAGTGCCTGTTCTGCTTGCGAGAGCTTAGACATCGCTAATACTGTGTCATCGCCCCACACCTGCACACGCTGCTTTTTTGCCTGAGCTTCTGGCGACAAAAGAAAATTGACCACAGCTTTTGCCTCTGCTTTGTTGGCAGAATTAAACGTTAACCCAATAAAATGAACATTGGCCAAACTTCCATCCGACATTGAATAGGTGCGGATATCTAATGGCAAGTCGAATCGTTCAACGGCACTTGGAATTTCAGCCGCAGTAAATGAAAACGCTAACGATAACTCGCCGCTGCCAACCATTCTTTGCAGCTTCGACGCTTGGCGCACAAAATATTCCCCCTTTTGCCATAAGTTAGGGTGTAACTGATCGAGGTACTGCCATAATGCGGGGGTAATTTGGCTCAGAGCCGATGGCGTTACCGGCGCATAAAAGAGTTCGCTTTGCGCTTGGTTTAGTGCAATAGCAACATACTTAACAAAACTTATACCCAGGTAATCTGTGGGTACCGGATAGGTGAACCGTCCTGGGGCTTGTTGAGCGAACTGCATCAGCTCATGAATATTCTTCGGAACAGTGAGATTGAGCTTTTCAAGGTGCGTCTTACGATAATAAAACACCATCGACGCCTTGCCCCACGGAGCCTCCATACCCTCGGTTGGCTCGCCAAAGTCAGTTATCATCGCGGGGTTATCTTCTGGATTGGTGAGGGCGAAATTATCGATATCGTTTACCCAATTTTGAACAAGCAGGCCGTGCTTTTTCATGGCCGCAAAGTTCTCGCCATTAATCCAAATTAAATCAACACTGCCATTAGTGTTATTTCCCGCCGCTTTTTCAGCAAGTACCCGAGAGACGGCATCACTGGTATCTGCCAACTTCACGTGCTGCAACCGAATACCGTATTTGCTTTCAACTTGTTGAGCTACCCATTGCAAATAGCTGTTTACCTGTGCACTACCTCCCCATGCGTGCAGTCGCACTACTGCCTCTGACATGGCATATCTACTGGTAAAAATACCTATAAATACCGCGAAAGCGTAAAGGCACGTTTTTATGCGCATATTGATTGTATATTCACTGCAAAAGTCACTAATACACTCTCTTACCTATTTATTTAAGGTTTAACATCGTTCAGTGACCAGTCGTAATCAAGATAGTCCACTTCTACTTCACCGCTAGTTATAGCGTCAACTTGCGACTGATTTAAAGACATTGCTTCACGATATAAAACAATAAACTCTTTTACCGTTGATGTTCCTTTCCAATTTTTTTCGAAATCGCCTTCGTACCAAGTGAAAATTTTCGACAGGTAAAGGGTTTTGTCTTTCATAGTGTTTCTCGTGCTGTCACCCAGAAAACGTTTGGTTTGATCTTCAAGTTGTTTATCAAGTTGCTCGCCAATATATGCCTCTTCCCGAAGTGCTGGGCAACCGACACTTGCGCAATTTACTGCAAAGTGAATTCGTGG
This sequence comes from Alteromonas sp. MB-3u-76, assembly GCF_002831605.1. Classification (NCBI taxonomy): domain Bacteria; kingdom Pseudomonadati; phylum Pseudomonadota; class Gammaproteobacteria; order Alteromonadales; family Alteromonadaceae; genus Alteromonas; species Alteromonas sp. MB-3u-76. Next base: position 2,358,546 of record NZ_CP025115.1, read on the forward strand.
CTCGCTGTATTTATTGTCACCCCGGATAAGGTTGTGCTCTATATCATCTAAAGAGCGCGACTTGCCTAAAAGCGGGGCTATGTCTTTTTTCCAAGGGGAAGAAAAGAAACCACCTAGGTCGCGAATAGAGTCAAGAGACGGGTACTCAGTAAGGATCAGGTTTATGGTGTAGGCGTTGTACGCGTTGATTAGAAAGGCAAGCTGAGTGTTCTCATCCCAACTGCCAAAGGTTTTAGGCGGCACGGCAGCGAGCTGATTAAGATAGTCGCTCAGTGCTTTCTGATCGCGCTTAAAACCTTCATAGTTAACTTGAGTACTGGCGCCGTCGTTTATAGTGACAACATGCGTGTTGAGCAACGAATTATATTTATCGTGTAATTTACTGTCGGCCAATGCCTGTACTGAAGTAACGGCGAGAATACCAATTAGTAACTTACATAGTAGCTTACACCCTAAACGCAAAACGCTGTTTCTCGCGTTAATTAAGGCCGCAACATAATTGCCGCAAACCCGTGTAATAAACGCACTCATTAATAAACTCTTCATTTTATTCACCATGGTTTTATTAGCCGCAAAAAATGTAGAAACGGGTATTAACCTCTGCGCCAAGTATGGAATTTTTCAACATAGCTAAGCAGCTTTTCTGGCGCATTCGCTCTTTTCCAGTTACCCGCTGCATACTTTGCTCCTTCAGCCCATGTTGGATACGTATGAATAGTGCCCAAGATTTTGTTAAGCCCTAAATCGTGCTTCATAGCAATAACGAACTCTGCCAATAAATCACCCGCGTGTTCAGATACTATGGTGACGCCCAGTATTTTATCTTTACCCGGCGGTGTTAGTACTTTAATAAACCCTTTGCGCGAGCTCTCTGTTACCGCTCTGTCTAACTCAGCAAACTCGTAGCGGGTTACCTCTACATCAATATCTTGCTCACTGGCGTCCCTTTCACTTAGCCCTACTCGGGCTACTTCGGGGTCGACAAAGGTGGTCCAAGGGATCACGCTATAGTCCACTTTAAACTTTTTAAATGTGCCGAATAAAGCATTTACCGCGGCATACCACGCCTGATGAGCCGCCACGTGGGTGAACTGGTATGGACCAACGACGTCCCCCGCTGCAAAAATGTTGGGCATTAGCGTTTGTAGGTACTCATCGGTGTCTATGGTTTTATCAAACTGTATGCCTAGATTTTCTAAACCGAAGCCGTTAAGTCTCGCTTTGCGTCCCACTGCAATAATTACTTCGTCATAAGCGATGTCTATTTCGGTACCATTTTTGGCAACAACTAACACTTTTTCTACACCGCGCTTTTCAAAACGCAACGCATCATGCTCAGTTAATACATTGACATCGCTGTCTTTCAACACAGACTCGACATATTCGGCCACATCGCTATCTTCGCGCCCCATTAAACTAGGTGCCTTTTCAACCTGAGTCACGCGGCTTCCCAAACGGGCATACGCCTGTGATAACTCACAGCCAATGGGCCCTCCGCCAAGGACGATTAGCCTTTTGGGGGCTTCATCTAGGTCAGCAAATTTTGTCCAAAGGGTGTCTGAGGTAACGTAACCACTTTCTTCAATACCCGGCAGTGGCGGAACAAAAGGTCGGGCCCCAGTGGCAACAACAATCGTCTTTGTCGTAAGACGCTGTGTTTCACCGTCATTGGTTTTTATTTCTACTGTCCACGGGTCGATGATAGTGGCATAGCCCTTTACTACGTCTACACCTAAATTAGTGTAACGTTCAACACTGTCGTTCGGGGCGATTGTGGCTATGATTTCATGTACCCGCTTAATCACGCGTTTAAACGACATGGTGGGTGTAACGCTATCTAGTCCGTAATTATCTGCATTGCGCATTTGGTGGGCCACTTTCGCAGTTTTTATTATGGCTTTACTTGGAACACAACCGTAATTAAGGCAGTCACCACCCATTTCACCGGCTTCGACAAGGGTTACTTTGGCTTTCACTGCCGCGGCAATATAGCTGGTTACCAGACCACCAGCGCCAGCTCCAATCACCACAAGATTTCGATCGAAGCTAGAAGGTTTGGTGTAGCCTTTATAGACGCGGCGTCTATTTACAACAGCAACAATACCTTTGGCAATCCAAGGGAAGACGCCAAGCAAAACAAAAGATAAAAGCAGCCCAGGCGATAAAATTCCGGAAAGGCTATCAATTTGTGCAAGCTGGGTACCAGCGTTAACATATACAATAGTGCCAGCAAGCATCCCTATCTGACTGACCCAGTAGAATGTCCACGTTTTTAATGCGGTTAGCCCCATCAATAAGTTAATCAGAAAAAAAGGAAATACCGGAACTAACCTTAGGGTAAATAGATAAAAAGCCCCTTGCTTTTCAACGCCTTCATCAATTTTCTTGAGCTTTTCTTTAAACTTATTTCGCACCGTGTCACGAAGCACAAAACGGGCTACGAGAAAGGCTAGCGTTGCACCAATGCTTGACGCAAACGAGACAATAACAAGCCCCTGAAACAACCCAAAAAGTGCTCCGGCAGCCAGCGTAAGAATAGCGGCTCCCGGTAACGAAAGTGCCGTTACCGCTACATACACAGCAAAGAAAATAGCAATGCTGAGCACTGGGTTTTCTGCTATTTGTGTTTTAAACGTGTCTAACGCCCCTTTCATTCCCTCAAGCGTCAAGTACGTGTTCAAATCGAAATAGAAAAAACCATAAGCAGCCGCAGCCATAAGCGCAAGCAGCGCAATTTTCTTAAACATCGTAATTCCTTATTTGCGCTTAAAACGCATATTGCATGGTGAACTGAACGTGACGGGGTACATTTGGCATCACGAGTGTTGCGCCAAAGAAGCCGCCTTCGAACAGTGGCTGCCAATTCTCTTGGTCGGTAACGTTAATTACGTCGGCACGTAATCTCAGCTGCTCGTTAATTTGATAATCTGCATTCAGATCGAGGGTGTATTGATCTCGAATTTTAACGGTTTGCAAAAAATCGAGTGGAAACGATTTTGTATAAAGTGCGCTAGCGCCAACGGCAAATTTGTCATTAACCTGCCAGCCTGCATTCAGCGACACCATTTGTGGGGGGATTCCCTGCACCCGACTATCTGATGGTGCGAAAGCTGCAAATGAGGGAGAGCCAACGCCTGTGCCGTTGATAATATCTGGACGGCTGTTATCAAAGGCATCAATGACCTGTGCTGTGCCCTGAAACGCGGCCGAGTTATCAAACCTTGCATCTAGATAGCTGTAAGCTGCATTTACCCAAACATCATCTAACTGATAGAACACTTGTAATTCCGCACCCTTGGTTTTAACGCCGCTGTTGCTGCCGTCCCGGTTGCGCAAGCTGCGGGTTTGGTCAAACACAGACGCCTCGGCATACCATGCCTCGCTTGGCGCATACTTCAAACCTATTTCGTACAAAGTATTTTCTGTTGCAAAATTTTGTGGATCTATTTGATTGTTGCCACCAAGTACCGTACCGCCAGCCATGCTGTTAGACGTAGCGTCGTTTTGCGAAAACGCGCCATAGGCATTTATTGCGTTTGTTAATTTATACACAGCGCTAAATTGATAGCTGGTTAAGGTATCGCTGTAAGTATCTGAGGCAGCATCAACACCCTGTGGAGCCAATGGGTCTCGGGCTTCAACGTCGTAGTAGTCTACGCGCAAACCTGCAATGGTGGTGAGCTTGTCGGTCCATGTAGACTGCTGCTGAACCGCCAAACCGGTTTGCCATGACGTCGAGTCGGTGGTATCAGATAAATTAAAATCACCAGCCCCGTCACCGTCTACATCGTATTGTGCACCGGGAGAAACAAATAGCCCGGGGCGCAATTGAACCAGTCTTGCTTTTTGTTCATCGGTAAGGGGAATAACACGGTTAGAAATAGGCCCAGTTAAATCAATTGGGTTGTCGGCTTCGGTGGTAAACTGGCTGTAACCGAGCACATCGTTGTATCGAATTGCCAGGCCAAACGTAGTGGTTTGCGTATCGGACCAAGCTACGTCAACTTCAGTTCTGTTTTCAAAAGTATCTGCACCATCAATGATTTCTACAAAACTATTTTGAGCAGTTTCTTCACGCTCAAGATATTGATAATACGACAGGTTTCTAATAGCGATATTTTCGGCGTATTGATATTCAAGACCACTTCGAATAACCGTAGTTTTTGCACCGTTAATGTCGTTTGGGTTGGTAAATACTCTATTGCGAGGGATCACTACTTCGCCGGTTGGTGAAATAACGGCTCCGGCTCCAGGCACTGTGCTGCCGTTAGGCTGTGTGCCCTGCCCTGTAATATAAAGCCCTTCGTCGATAAGCGCCTGCGTGGGCCTATTTATACCCGCGTTGTCTGGATAGTCTGTGTCGTAATATTCCGCGCTTATATCCCACGTTAAGGCATCACTTGGTGTGTATCGGTAGGCAATAAACAAATTAACGCTGTCGCGTTCGGCAAAATCGTAAAAACTACCGTGGTCTAAATACTCTGCACTCACGCGAATACCGCTAACGCCCTCGTCAATGGCAGTGCTTACGTCTAGCTGCGCAGAATATTGATCCCAGCGACCAGCACGCACGGTAGCCTTACCTCTTGTTTCGTCGGTAGATGCCACCTTGGTTTGTAAATTAACAAATCCGCCATTGCGCTGCGTACTGCCAAACAATACCGGCGATGGACCTTTCACCACGTCTACTTGCTCTACGCCATTAAATGACAGCGGCAGGCCAAAACCATTGTTCCCTGCCTGACGACGAATACCATCTTGAAAAAGTTCACCTAATTGGCCTCTAATACTTGGCAGACTTGGCGTACCAAAGCCACTAGATGCGTAGGCATTAGGCGCAGCTTTTACAATATCGTGTAAATCATCAATATTAAATGTTTCTAGTGCCTCACTAGACAAAGATGTTACAGAGCGAGGAGTGTCAGCCACAGACATGCCAGCACCAAAAATACCTTTTAGCTGATTATCGCCGGGATTTAAATTGCCTATTAACGATGCGTTTCCTTTAACCTCTACAACCTCTATGTCTTTTTCTTGCATATCTTGTTCTTGAGATTGTTGCCCATATACGCCCTGACTAACTGCTAAAGCGAGGGCACTGATGGCGAGGTTTACTACAATTTTCATGTCTGTTTTCCGATGTTTTTATATTATGTGACAAGACCGATACGATATTAAAAAAATTTCAGAGCACATTTTCTTTTTTATTAGTTTTGAAATATTTCCCCGCAAATGCCGTTCTTCATTAGCCATACTTTTAATTTTATCCTTGGAGACCATCAATGGGTCTATCTAGCGTTACTCCCTCTACCTCAACCGCGTCTGCCTCAACCGCTGGCGATGTTATTGCTACTCGACTGCCTTGGGTACTGCTATCCCTGCGTATTACCGTGTTTATCGTAATGTTTGTGTGGACCTTGGATAAATTTTTGAATCCTGCCCATGGCATGGCGATATTCGAAAAATTTTACGGCATAGGTGGCGTGCCGGAGCTTGCAGTATATATCATGGGAGCTTTTCAGTTAGTCCTTGTTTTTGCCTTTGTTTTTGGTTTAGCAAAACGCTACACGTACGGACTTATTTTTCTACTCCACGGCGGCTCTACGTTATCGTCGTTTCCACAGTACATTGACGCGTTCAATCACCTGCTTTTCTTCGCTGCTTGGCCAATGTGGGGAGCATGCTTTGCACTTTATTTATTGCGTGATGCAGACACTAAATTTACCCTCGGAAAAACTCAGGCGTCTTGATCGAGGGTTTAATTTTAAGATTGAGCTGTGGCAGCTCGGTAAAGGTGCTGCCACTCTTGTTCTGTAACTGGCATAATTGAAAGCCGCCCACCTTTTTTAACCAACGCAATTTCAGTGATATCAGGCATAGCTTTTATCTTCGCTAGCGACAAAACCTTGTCGAAAGCCTCAACATATTTTACGTCAACACAAAACCATTTAGGGTTTTCCAATGTTGACTTAGCATCGTAATACGGAGATTCAGGGTTAAACTGACTAACGTCTGGATAGCCCTCTTTTACCACTTCAGCAACGCCAGCAATGCCTACAGATTTGCAGCTTGAATGGTATATGAATACCTTATCTCCTCGCTTTACGCCGTCACGTAAAAAGTTTCTTGCTTGAAAGTTTCTCACGCCGTCCCAAGGCTCAGTTTGCTGAGGTCGGCGGGCTAAATCACTAATGGAAAATGCGTCGGGTTCGGTTTTAAATAACCAGAAGGCCATGGTGAACATCTCATTGCTATGGAACTATGAAGTTGAGTATACAAAGCTCGCTTATTTAATGACAGCGCTATACCGCCCATGCCCCAACACTGCTATAATCGCCGCTCAATTCTGAAAATTTGCCTAAGCGCTTTTCAGGCAAATTCTGTTTATTCAAAATGTGATCATTATGCAAGCCACCATTAAAGCCGACCGCAGTCTGTTTTCCTACCCTAAATACTGGCCCCACTGTCTTGGTACAGCGCCGTTTCTTCCTATGTCGAGAGAAGAGATGGACGCACTAGGATGGGACAGCTGTGACGTTATATTAGTAACCGGCGATGCTTATGTTGATCACCCAAGCTTTGGTATGGCTGTTATTGGGCGTGTTTTAGAAGCCCACGGATTTCGCGTAGGGATCATTGCCCAGCCAGATTGGAAGAGCAAAGACGACTTTATGAAGTTGGGCAAGCCCAATCTGTATTTCGGTGTCACTGCGGGCAACATGGATTCCATGATCAACCGCTACACCTCAGATAAAAAGCTACGCCACGACGATGCTTACACACCCGGCAATGTTGGCGGTAAGCGCCCCGACAGAGCGGTAACCGTATATGCACAGCGCTGTAGAGAAGCGTTTAAAGGCGTACCAGTTATCGCTGGTGGTATTGAAGCAAGCTTACGTCGAATTGCTCATTATGATTACTGGAGTGAAAAAGTACGTCGCTCTGTGCTTTTTGACTCAAAAGCCGACATGCTTTTCTTTGGAAATGCTGAGCGCCCGCTTGTTGAGGTTACTCACCGTTTAGCGGCTGGAGAGAGCATTGCAGACATGCGCGATATTCGCGGTACCGCTATTATCGTTAAAGAGGCGTTACCAGAATGGCAAGGCGTCGACTCCACCTCACTTGATCGCCCGGGAAAAATAGACCCAATTCCAAGCCCCTACATAATGGAGCCAGAATGCGATTCACAGGAGAAGGACAGTAAAAGCAGTGAAGCGCCCGATGCATCACCGATTGTTATTCAGCCGCCGCAAAAGGAAAAGGAAAAGCGCAAACCTTGGGAAAATGTGTACGTAAAACTACCGGCATATGAAACAGTAAAAGATAACAAAACGTTGTATGCGCATACATCCCGTATTCTTCACCAAGAAACTAACCCTGGTTGTGCTCGTGCGCTCATGCAGCGACACGGCGACAGACACATTTGGATAAACCCACCCGCAATGCCTCTTGAAACTGAGGAGATGGATGCGGTTTTCGATTTGCCCTATCAACGAGTTCCTCACCCGGCGTACGGCGATGCGAAAATTCCTGCCTACGACATGATACGTTTTAGTATTAACATTATGCGTGGTTGTTACGGCGGCTGCACTTTTTGCTCTATCACCGAGCACGAAGGCCGAATTATACAAAGCCGCTCAGAAGACTCCATCATTCGAGAAATAGAGCAGATTCGCGATACCGTTCCAGGCTTTACCGGTGTGATATCCGATTTAGGTGGCCCCACCGCCAACATGTATCGTCTGCGCTGTAAAAGCCCTAAAGCTGAGGCAACCTGTCGTCGCCCCTCTTGCGTGTACCCGAGTATTTGTGCCCATATGGATACCGATCACAAACCCACTATCGATTTATATCGCCGGGCGCGTAATTTACCGGGCATAAAAAAAATACTTATTGCTTCAGGTGTTCGTTACGACTTAGCCATTGAAGATCCTGAGTACATTAAAGAGCTGGCCTTACACCATGTAGGTGGCTATCTAAAAATTGCTCCTGAGCATACCGAAGAAGGCCCTTTGTCCAAAATGATGAAGCCGGGCATGGGCACATACGACAGGTTTAAAGCGCTTTTTGACAAGTACTCTGAAGAAGCGGGCAAAAAACAGTACTTAATTCCGTATTTTATTGCCTCGCACCCGGGTACTACCGACGAAGACATGCTTAGTCTTGCAATATGGCTTAAAGAAAATAAATTTAAGCTAGATCAAGTGCAAAACTTTTACCCGTCACCCATGGCTACTGCAACAACCATGTATCACACAGAGGTAAATTCTCTGCGTAAAGTGACGAAAGACAGCGAAGAGGTGCCATCAGCAAAAGGTGAAATTCACCGCCGCCTGCACAAGGCTATGCTGCGTTATCACGACCCTAAGAACTTTGCTCAAATTCGCCAAGCGCTAGTCAAAATGGGTAGAGAGGATTTGATTGGTAGAGGACCACAGCACCTTGTGCCACCTGAGAGCGCCAACGAAAAACGCCAGAAAGCCCAAAAAGGCCGTCGCGGAGAGCGCGCGTTAACTAAACACACAGGTTTGCCACCATCATTCCAGCGCGAATCTAATGGCAAAAAGTCTAACCGTGTGAATAGCCAAGGCAAAAGCGGCGGCGATACTACAAAAAGTAACGCAGGAAAGGCATCAGGTAACAGACCACCAAAGTCTCGCGGTCAGCGTCAGCAACCAACCAGCAAACGTTAACTGCACCTTTGTCAAAGCGTAGTGAATTGCTCTTAACAAGCGAATAACGCTGAATACGAAGAAAGCGTAATAAAAATGAGGAGGCCTCTTACTCTTAAATGCTAATTAGAGCAGTAAGAGGCCTTTATGCTGCAACCCTATTCTGCAGAGACGACACACGTAACACCAGCAAGGGCAGTTAAGTTTGTGCTTGTGTCACTCGCCTCATCACTAGCACTCACTTTACTTACATTGTTTTCATAGCGAAGAAAGCAACTATCGCCCTGTTTTAACAGGGTAAATACAAAAGCGGGATTATTATGCCGTCCCTGAATGGGTAGCCCTCGATTGTCTTGCATAGCTTTGCGCTCAATAGTTACCGTGGACGATGTAGTAAAAGCGTTACTAGCCAGGGTTATTGATTGCCCGCTAAATTGCGCACTCATCGCTGCTTTTATTTCAGCCAGTTGTTTTGACACTTGCTTGGCAGAAGTTTTTGACAACAGCGCAGGCTGAAATGGCAAATCGGTGCTTGGCATTTGTGTTTGCTCTGATTTCGCTGAAAGCTCCGCGCAACCAGCGATAAGCAAAACCGTGCCCACTATAAACGTTGCAGTAATTGTCCTGCCTTGCCCAAGATTTAATCGCCCAAGACACCATCGTCCCCGATAGCACAGTCCCAGCCCCCTTTGCCTCATAACCATTATTGTTTTTCTCTTAAAATAGGTTCGTTAATTTTATTGTGCAAAATTAACGCATCGCGTTCTTTATGAGGAGCTTTAATTGCCAACGATGTTTTCGCTGTACCGAAACTCGACTGCACTTGCTGACTTTGTTCTGCAAATGCTGTGCCTTCTGTACCAGCTGCACTTGCTGGACATGAACCAGTTTGAGCATACGCAAGGGCCGCGGCTAACATACCTTCATTGGCGTCACCTAACGGATTCGTGAAGTCATCTGCCACTGAGCAGCCTGGTAACTCAAAGGCAAAGTTGGGTGTAGAAGTAGGAATGAATCCATCTGCAAAATCACCGAACCCTTTATTATTTACGCCTTGAAATTGAATAGTAAAATACGTAGTGCCGCAGTTGTCGGTAGGATAGAAACCATACGGTTTACCGCAAGTAGGAGAGCCTATTTGTACCACCTCAACATCAATGCCTCGTAATGAGTTGATAACAGCTTCGCTCGCTGAGCAAGTCGAGCCGGTAGTAATGACGTAAACCGTACTCACCGACAAGCTAGGTAGTAACGTATTAGTGAGGACTCCCTCGTTATAATCTATTTCGTTTGAATAAAATGGCGTTGGTCTAATGGTGCCGCCAGTAACGGGGTTGGTTGTTGGGTATTTATCATTAAATTGCAATGTTTCAAATATTGCATTGTTCGTCTGGTTTGGCCCCGCCACCATATAAGACAGCTGTGACGCTAACGCTAACAGCCCTCCTCCGTTGTAACGCAAGTCAATGACCAGCTCAGTCACGTTATTATCAATAAATTGCTCGAAGGTGGAAATTAATGAATCTTGGGCTGTGCGAATGAAAGTATTAAATTGGAAGTACCCTACCTTGCCTATGTCAGTATCGAGGATCCGAACATTTTGCACCGGAGAGACTTCAATATTTGCCGAGGTAACGCTCACTGTCAGTTCACTGCCATCAACTAAGTCGAAGGTAAAGTTAGTTGTTTTTCCACTTTCAGAAGGAAACAAGCCTGCGTTTATCACATCAACCGCTTCTTGCGTATTCGCGTTAACAAAATCAACACCATCCACAGTTTTTAATGATGCGCCACGTGGAATACCTGCCTGAGCAGCAGGTGAATTGGGTTCTGTGTACTGCACAATAAGCTCGCGCGGGGTCACTAAACTGACAAATTCCCATTCAAAACCATAACCCGATGAAACGCCGGTTTGGGTAAGCGTATTATATTCATCTGTTGCCCGAGAGAAGTGAAAATTATCTTTGAGTGTTCCGGTTGGGGTTAACTCCGTTGTTTTAAGTTGATCGAAGTAACCCGCAATTGTGAAATTTGCCGGGTCGTTATCTTCAACTTCGTCATACCAGAGGTAAGTGTCATTGGTCCATGAACGCATCCACAGCTTTTCATCCATAGCTGTGCCCTGTTCATCTGGATACGCGTTTCCAGAAAAAGGATCGATACCACTTCTAGGTGCTACGCATTGATTGATAAACTCAGACTCAGGTTCATAAACTCCAGCTTGCCAAACAGGCTCGCTGGGAGTTTCTGCTGCAGGAGGAGCAACGGATATGGGATCTGGTGTAGTTGAGGATGAGCCACTTCCACCACAGGCAGAGAGTGCGGTGGCAATACAGGCGAGAGAAAACCAGCTCTTTACATCTACGACTTTCATTAATTCGCTTCCTTCTATAAAGCAGCTATATCTGCTCATGAGTTTTACGAGACCATGTTAACTCGGCATTGATTGTATAGCTCAGTATCAAACCACTGATTTAACCGAGAGGTTTGCTCAACACGCCTTGTTCGCACTCGTTCTAACATTACCTATTACCAAGATATTGCCACAAGGCTTTCGTGTTTAACATTTATTGAGTTTAAATTTTTGTAAACAAATGCAAAGCAAGCATAAGCGAGAAAATCATTTTCTAATGGGTAAAAAGCCCACATCTGTCTCGGTTAAGCTTGAAAGATAAAGTCCCTCGGCTGTTTGAAGTACTCCTGTGGTAAAAGAGTATTCTCCAGAAGGTGATTGAAGGCTTTCTATTATTTGTCCTGTTGGGCCTACTTTTATAACGTGACCGTATTTGACTGCGTTTGGCCTAAGTGCGGCAGGAAACCTCTGGATGATAGTTCGCAAGAAGGGTTTGTTTGACAGGTAATCGATTAACTTATTTCGGGGTGTTGCCAGCCCAACCCAGAGATTTCCCTCGCTGGTAATACTCAGATTGTCGGGAAAACCTGGCAAGTTATCGACTAAAGTTTCAACCGAACCGGCTTTGGGACCTTGCAACCAATAACGCAGAATACGGTAACTTCCGGTCTCATTAACAAATACGCAATCTCCATTATTCGACACCGCTACGCCATTGGCAAAAACAAGCCCGCTTATAAGTACCCGGCTCACTTTGGTTGCCGGGTTAAATTCAATAAGCTTTCCGTGACCTCTATGCTCCATAATTTCCAGCAAGCTTGCATTTAAGGTGCCCTCGAAGCGCTGGGCAGAAAACTTTGTGGTGGCATCCGTTAAATAAATTACGCCATTTTCGGCTACATCGACGTCGTCTGCATAAACAATATCTGCGCTTTCTTGCTCGCCTAGTTCAACGGTAACTTTTCCTGTTTTATCTATTTTTAGCAACCCCATATGAGCATCTGCCACATACAAATTGTCGGCACTATCATAGGCCAGCCCAAGTGGTCTGCCGCCAGTATTTACCCATGGTTTAAACACTGTATCGCTTGGTCCCTTGAGCAAAATATTCCCTGAGTGACTGGAAACAGCAATAACTCCTTTGCTATTGATGGCAAAGTCCTCAGGTCCATAATCGCTTCCCATGTCAATACGCTGAACTTTATCGAGTTTATTGTTAGCCTTGAGTGTTTTAACCGACCCTTGACTTGAGGGCGCCTGCCAAGAAACCGGGTCAATTGAAACCGGCCAAAACAAAAGGTAAACCACAGTGAAAAGTAATAAAAAAAGAAACAATAAAAATAATGCGCGCAAAAGGTTTCTCCGACTGTTTTTTTAGAGCTTATCAACTTAATCAACAGTAACCGCTTTTTTTTGATTATAAGCTGTTATTCACTAAGCCCACTCTTTGCCTTAAGTTTAACCCGCGTTTAGATGGCTACGCATAGAAATCGCAAGTAAAATTACAATTCATTAAGTATCAAACTTTTGCAGTACCAAGCTATGTATTAACACTAACCATAATCTGTGTCGAAAGGTTTGTGTAGTTCTATATGTATTTCTTACTGTTTAGCACCCTTGTAGTTACATTGGGGGGAATGGTGACCTTTCAGGCACTTTTCGCCCCTCTTGTGTTTATCAAATTACCGAGTGATGTAGCACGTCCCTTCATACGAAAATTTTTTCCGTTTTACTATTTATACTTCGGCGCACTTTCCGCTATAGCGACCGTTGCCGCTGCGGTTGATACACGATGGGAACAGGTATTCATTCTTGTTCCAGTTACACTGGGTTTTGTTATAAGCCGGCAAATACTCATGCCGTTGGCAAACGAAGCCACTGATAGTCAACAAAACAGTAAATTTCAGCTTTATCATCGTTTAACTGTGTTGATTAACACGGTGCAACTTGTTGCGCTAGCGCTGTGTATGTACTGGCTCATTCCGTCGCAGCTCGCGTATGGAGGGTAATGATTATGTCGTCAATCAGTAAAAGCGTGTTATCTCGCACTAGCGCAAAGGTAGATAAAGAATTGCGAGCCAGCCACGCCGGAGAAACAGGTGCGGTGTGGATTTATCGCGGCGCCCTAACCGCAGAATTTCTGGTTAGTTTGGTGAGTTTCTCTCGCTCCCCCCATAAAAATAACAAAGCGCTTAGCGTTAAGGCATTTGCCAACGAACATCTGCAAACAGAGAAAACGCACCTAAGCATATTCGAGAACGAAATGCCCGCGTTTCGCGGCAGTTATATGCTGTTGCTATGGATGGTTGCGGGTTTCCTAACCGGAATTATTCCTCGCATATTGGGGCGTAACTGGTTCTTCTACACAATTTACTGTGTTGAATATTTTGTCGACCAGCATTACGAGGCGCAGTGCTGTTTACTTGAGAATGTTGACCCTTTGCCAAGGGAAGTACTACGAAAATTCAGGCATTGCCAACAAGACGAACAAAGTCATCGAGACGAGGCCTATCAAGCAATGACATCAACACCTTCCTTTACGATGAAGCTGTGGGGTAAGATTGTGGGTAAAGGCTCGGCAGCGGCAGTCGCTGTCGCAAAACTCATCTAATTTGAACAGTATTAATACACGGTAGGCATGGGAAAGCGAAATAGGGTACGAGAACCAAGACAATGTGATAAGTGCGGTGTTGAAGCCGACATTCAATTTCGTGTTTGGTTTGAAGACAAATGGCACATTGTATGTAAACAGTGTCAGCTGGAAGCTTCTGATGCATCTGATTACATGTATGGCGGTACATGGAAACGTAAAAAGCGACATTGATAGCAAATTAGCTATGCCTGCTAAATATGCCTTCTAGCGTTACCGACCATCTTTACCGACCAGCTTTATCAACCAAGTAAGATGTTTAATTTACACACTCTTGCCACTTTTCGACTAATTGTACTTCCGCAAAGAATGAAAATAGCGGAAGATATACGCATAACGCAACATGGCCCAAACACGCTTATATCAGTTTTTGCTTGAAGGCCATCGAAAACAAGGTAAGACAATGCCAAAGGCAAGTGAAATTAAAAAAAATCACACCATCGTTTATGGTGGCAAAACATGTATTGTGAGAGATATTGAACGCTCTGTTCCCCAAGGCAGAGCCGGCGGCAGTATTTACCGCATGCGCATGTATGACGTGGTAAGCGGCGCTAAATTCGACGAAACTTTTAAAGATTCAGATATGCTAGAAATGGCTGACTTAGTGCGCCGTCCGGTGATGTTCTCTTACATGGATGGCGATGAGTATGTTTTTCTTGATAATGAAGATTACACTCCTTACCACTTAAATAAAGAAAGCATTGCCGATGAAGCGTTGTTTATTAATGAAAAGACTGAATCTATCCAAGTCTTAATTGTAAGCGACGTTCCCGTGGCCCTCGACCTACCTATGAGTGTAGAGCTTGAAGTGGTGGAAACAGACCCGTCAATCAAAGGGGCGTCTGCAACATCGCGAACTAAACCTGCCACCTTATCAACAGGTCTTGTTGTGCAAGTTCCCGAGTACATCAGCACAGGTGAGTGCATAAAGGTAAACACGGAAGAGCGTAAATTTCAAAGTCGCGCCTAACGTTTGAGTAAAACTATTCTCTGGTCAGCCTAAATCCATCATGGCTGAAAATTATAGATGAAAGGCATAAAAATGTATGGTCCGCCTCGTTATTGCAATGATTAATTTCGATAACGGGGTTGGTTATGCGCTAATGTATTCGGAGTCTGTTTAGGCGCTTTCGCAACCCGCTCCACGATGAGATCCGCGCTGGATTATCCTCAAAAAACCGAAAGCTTCTGAGAGCTGTTTTTTATGTCAGGTTTTAATCCAGTGGTTCTACCGTTTTCGTCATCATATTTATCATTGCAAACCCGGTGCTAACGCTTTGCTGTTGAATGCTTTTTTTGTTTTCATCACTGCCCATGCTATTCGGGCCAGTTTGTTGGCCAGGGCAACGGTTACAACATTGAATGGCTTGGTGGCGCGTAAATTTATCAACCACTCGCCATAAATCTTTCCGGTCTTATCCGGCCTGGACATAACCGCCCTGGCGGCATGGATAAACAAGGTTCGGAGTTCTTTGTTACCCCGCTTGCTTATCCCCAGTAATTTGGGTTTACCGCCAGTTGAGTACTGCGCTGGAACTAACCCTAACCATGCAGCCATGTTTCTTCCGTTTTTAAAATCCGTAGCGCTACTGATGTTGGCAATACAAAGGCTGGCGGTCATATCGCCAATACCTGGGATGGTTTTAAGAAGCTGCCCTATCGGGTTTGTATCAACCAGTTGCTTTAGCTTTTTATCTTGTCTCTCAATGTTCCTGTTAAGGAGCAGGTAATATTCGTGCAGCTCCATGAGCTCTTCCATAAGTAACCCTGGCAAGACCTGCCGCTGCTGTGAAAGCCAGTTAAACAGTTGCTTCATTACGCTATGGCCTGTTGGAAGTGCAATGCCAAACTCCAGCAGTAAGGAGCCTATACGGGACATGCAGGCTGTTCTGTCTTTGACATAACCATGCCTTGCTTTATGAATAGCTGAAATGACCTGGGCTTCTTCAGATTTGACGCTGACAAACCGCATTTTCGGTCTTATTGATGCTTCGCATATGGCCTCTGCATCAATAAAATCATTCTTATTGCTTTTAACGAAAGGTTTTACGTATTGTGGCGGGATTAGTTTGACCGTATGCCCCATCAACTCACACTGCCTGCCAAGCCAGTGCGCACCGCCACAAGCTTCGAAAGCAATTGTGCATGGCGTTAATTGATGAAGATAGTGAATGAGTGCCGAGCGGGAAAATTTTTTGCGAATGATTTGATTATCTGAATAGTCGCGGCCTATCACGTGAAAAGATGATTTGCCTAAATCGATTCCAAGAACTTTAATAGTAGACATGATGGTTCGCCTCTTTGATTGCCTAACTCTAAGATTAGCTTAGAGGTGAGGCGGACCATCTAATTAAACCGGATAAGCGATTGCTTATCCGGTTTTGACGTTCTATCGATTGAGAAAACTCAGTTTTTAAGCTGCTGCACTCTCTTCTTCAGTTTCTACCACCTCGTGGCTAAGCAGATATTCAAAAGCCGCTAGTGATGCTTTTGCGCCCTCGCCCATCGAGATAACAATTTGCTTGTAAGGCACAGTTGTTACATCGCCCGCAGCAAAAATGCCTGGCTCAGACGTATGGCATTTGTCGTCAATAACAATTTCGCCATATTGTGACATTTCTACCGTATCTTTCATAAACTGGCTGTTTGGCACTAGACCAATTTGAACAAAGACGCCCGACAACTCCTGAGTATGGATTTCGTTCGTGCTACGATCCTGATACTCGATGGCGTTTACTTTGCCATTTTCCGCAGTAATTTGTCGCGTTGCAGCGTTTTTAATAATGTTGATGTTATCGCGCTTGTTTGCTTGATCTACAAGTACTTGGTCGGCCTTTAACTCTGGCATAAATTCAAATACCGTTACCGATTTAACGATGCCCGCCAAGTCTAACGCAGCCTCTATACCAGAGTTACCACCGCCAATCACTGCTACGTCTTTGCCCTTAAAGAACGGGCCGTCGCAATGCGGGCAATATGCCACGCCATTACCTACATTTTCTCTTTCGCCTGGCACTCCAAGCTCTCTCCAGCGTGCGCCTGTGGCAACAATAATACTGCGAGTGCGAATTTGCTCTCCAGAGGACAAGGTAATGGTTTTAACATTGCCCTTTTCGATGTTATCTACACGCACGTGCTCTTTTAACGTAATATCATAATCGCGTACGTGTTCCATCAGGTTACCAACCAGCTCTGGTCCTGTGGTTTTTGGCACTGAGATAAGGTTCTCAATACCCATAGTATCTTTAACCTGTCCGCCGAACGTCTCTGCAACAACAGCTACTTTCAAGCCTTTGCGAGCGCTGTATATTGCCGAAGCAACGCCTGCCGGGCCGCCACCGATCACGGTTACGTCTTGTAACGGTAAGGTTTCCCCTTTATTCGCCTCTTTTAGACCGGGGTTACGCTCAAGCAGCTTATCGATAAGAACCGACGCATCTACCTTGCCGTTGGCAAACAATTCACCGTTTAAATAAACGCTAGGTACGCCTTGAATGTCACGCTCTTCAATAATGTTCTGATACAGTCCGCCATCAATCATTTCTGATGTGATATTGGGATTAATCAAAGCAAACTGGTTAAGTGCCTGTACAACGTCTGGACAGTTGTGACAGCTTAAGCTTATAAACACTTCAAAGTTCAGTGGCTCATCTACTGCTTTTACAATTGAAACCACACTGTCATCTAGCTTTAATGCAGTGCCTGATGCATGAAGCATTGCTAGGATCAGTGAGTTAAACTCATGGCCGCCAGGAATTCCTGAAAACCTGATCCCGGTGTCTTCGCCGTCAGCCTCTAGTAAAAAGCTGATTGAACTACGAAGCTCGCCATTGGTTTCGCGTTCTTCAACGCTTAATTTTTCGCTTACACCTGCAATGTCGGACAGAAAGCTAACAAGCTCTTCGCGCTTGCTATGTTCACCGGTCTGTACGACGAAGGTTACGTTTTTCTGCATTGATTCGGTGTACCCCTTCAATGCTTGTAAAATTTCTTTAGTTAACACGGTTATCCTGCCTTATTTTCGACACGCCGATCCCCGCTAATCAAATTTATGACTAACACGTGAGCGGAAATGGGTAAGTTAAATAGAGGGAGCGAGAGTTCGCTCCCTTACGACTACTTAAAAAGTAGCGCTGATGCTTAGATTTTGCCTACTAAGTCTAGAGAAGGAGCTAGTGTTGCTTCGCCTTCTTTCCATTTAGCTGGGCAAACTTCACCTGGGTTAGCAGCAACGTATTGTGCGGCTTTGATTTTGCGCACTAGGTCGTCAGCGTCACGGCCAATACCTTCAGACGTGATTTCCATTGCTTGTACGATACCTTCTGGGTCAACAACGAATGTTGCACGGTCAGCTAGGCCCATTGTTTCACGCATACAATCGAAGTTGCGAGTGATTTCACCTGTTGGGTCGCCAATCATAGCAAACTTGATCTTGTTGATAGTGTCTGAAGAATCGTGCCATGCTTTATGTGTGAAGTGAGTATCAGTAGATACTGAGAATACTTCTACACCGCGAGCTTGAAGCTCTTCATATTTATCAGCGATGTCACCAAGTTCAGTTGGGCATACAAATGTGAAGTCCGCTGGATAAAATACGAAAACTGCCCATTTACCTTTGATGTCTTCACTACTTACGTCAATAAATTCACCGTCTTTAAACGCAGTTGCTTTAAAAGGCTTTATAGCAGTATTAATCATTGCCATGTTACATTCTCCATTGTCTTTTTAAATAAGAGTGGTTTTAAATTAGATTCGTAGGCCTATGGCATACGAGAGTAATCTTTACGTATATATCGAGCACTTGGTTTTACCGCTTAATGGCTTTTTGCAGGTGCCCTTCAACTTGGTGTAAAGAATAACGCGCCATTTTATAAATTACTAATTGGTAAATGTGAATCGCCTAATCAAGATATTGAATCGAACGACTAAAATTTATCAAATTTGTTTAAAAACAACGCGATAACAGTGGAGTAGCCTGATGCGACATTCGCAATTAGCAAAAGAAATAGCCAGAGTTGATGGTTCATCTCCATCAAGGTCAATTGGAAAACACCTCAAAATGGCGTCTAGTCCATTTGTTTTTTTCCGTGGCACTGCCCAGCTATTTTACTCCGACGTCTATAATGGGGTCATATCGACGCCAGACAACCTACAAAATATTCCTTTGACCAGTGTTGTTGGCGACTGCCACCTATCCAATTTTGGTTTTCTTACCGAGGAAGGCTCTCATGGCGATACAGTCATTTTTTCTCCCAACGATTTTGACGACGCCTGTGTTGGGCGAGCTGAATGGGATATTTTGCGTTTACTTACCTCGCTGTCTCTAACACAAGTTCACTGCGAGGGAGTTGCAAACGGTACCTATCGTTTTGACGACATTGATACTAGTAAACCAGTTATAAGCAAAAATGCTGTTACTGAGGCGCAGCAAACGTTGCTATCTACTTATATTAACACCTGCGAGAATGTAACAGCAGATGCTAGCGTTATCTACGATGCTGTTGATTACCGCCCAGATAAAAGCCCATCTAAAATTGCTAAATTATACGACAAGGCTGCTATGCGAAGCGCTGGTGGCGATGCGTTTACCACTAAAAGCGCTTTGGCTAGGGCGGTAACCTTCAACGACGACCCCCTAACATTTAAAGCCAATAGAGGTAAATTCACACCTTTAAACGCTAAGGAGTATCAAGAACTCTATAATGCATTTGCGCCTTTTATGGATGATACTGTTGTAGATATAGTTAAAAGAGAGAACGCGGGCACGGGTTCTGTGAATATGGACCGATTTTATTTTTTAGTCGGCCCCAGAAAGCCGCATACCGCAGAAAGCTTTTCTCAATGTCACATTGTTGAAGTAAAACAGCAGCGCGAAGCTGCCCCGCTACATCACTTTAAATCTCTTTGCCCGGTCAACCTGCTTAACCCTGCGCATCTAACGGCACGAAGCCAACGAAGAATGCAGCGTCACGCCGACCTTATTCTCGATGAAGCCATTTACAATGATAAACATTTTCTCATTCGCTCTCGCCATCATGCAAAAGTAGGCATTACCCCTGAAGATGTCGCTATGGGCAATAAAGCGGTAAATGGAGGCTTTAACTATGTTGCCGAGCTCTGTGGATACACGCTTGCCCTAGCCCACTGTCGGGGAGACAGACGCAGTACTCGGTTTGCCAATGCTGCAGCTAGCGTGCTAACAGAAGAACGTGACAACCTTGTCGCAATTGCTAATCAATATGCAGAACTAGTTCAAAGCGACTACACATGGTTTTGCGAAACAATCGCTAAAGCCTAGACTGGGTTTAAGCTCACTTGGAGGATAAAACCACCAAAAGATATTCACGATAGCGTTACTTATACGGGTAACGCGCCTCATATTACGCAATTAATCTTTTAAGTAAACTTACTCAAACCACCTTAACAACTGATTTTACTGTATATTTTTAAAATCAGGTTGAATAAGAACTAGTCATATTTACGCTAACAAAAGCCCTATACGGTAATCATAGCAACACAAAAGTTGCGGCCTTTACAGGCACTTAATGATAAAAAAAGATTACTACAAAAGGGAAAAAACACGTGAGAACATAACTCTCTAAACTCAGTGCCGGCATTCTTTCCGCACTATCGCTTGCTGCGGCAAGTCATGCTGTATATGCCAACGACATTGTTATTAGCGGCGTTATTGATGGCCCTCTTTCAGGCGGTGTGCCAAAGGCTGTTGAGCTCTATGTGATTAATGATGTAGCAGATCTATCTACCTATGGTATTGGAAGTGCCAATAACGGAGGCGGAAGCGACGGTGAAGAGTTCACTTTTCCATCTCAAAGTGTTTCAGCAGGTACCTATCTGTATGTTGCATCAGACATCGATGGCTTTACCGCATTTTTTGGTAATGCACCCGATTTTGACAGCTCGGCAATGGCAATAAATGGCGACGATGCCGTAGAGCTTTTTAAAGACGGCAATGTGGTAGATACGTTTGGCGACATTAATGTTGATGGCAATGGCACTGCTTGGGAATACCTTGATGGTTGGGCATATCGCACTAATGGACAAACCGCAAACGCTGGCGCTTTCAATGACGAAAATTGGGCTTATAGCGGAGCTAATGCACTTGACGGCGCAAATACAAACGACGAAGCGTCTACCCCGTTCCCTTTAGGCACATTTACCACAGAAGGCGGTGGTGATGTAGAGCAGCCACCTGTAGAACCTCCAGTTGCTTTAGGCGTTTGTGGCGACGATGCAACACTTTTAAGCACAATTCAAGGCGCTGGCACCGCATCTGAAGAAGTGGGTAACAATCATATTGTCGAAGCCATCATTACCGGTAAACGCCAAGGTGGTTTCTTTATTCAAGAAGAAAACGCTGATAGCGACAATGACGCAATGACGTCTGAGGCAATTATTGTGGAAGGCGAAACCGACATCGCCGTTGGCAACATTGTTCGTTTGTATGGAAATGTAGCCGAGAACTTCGGTATGACAACCTTAGAGATGGATAGTGACGTCGTACCTGCTGATTGCGGTACAAGCGATGATATCACTACTATTAATATATCTATGCCTTACGAAGAGGACTTAGAAGCCTATGAAGGTATGTTAGTAAGCGTTACCGATGCCACAGTAACCAGTACTAACTCTCTTTGGCGTTTCGGTGAAGTTGTGGTGAGTGATAGTGTAAAACGCCAACCAAGCGATGTAGCCGCCCCATTATCTGAAGCCTACGCAGCTGCACAAGCAGAAAGCGAAGCCAGTCTTTTAACGATTGAAGATAACAGCGGTTCACAATACCCAGACGCTATAAGCTTTTTCCCTAATTTTAACTACGCAAACGCCATCCGAATTGGCGACACTGTGTCTGCTTCGGGCCCACTGAATTTCAGCTTTGGAACTTACCGTATCAATCCTACCGAGGTGATTACCGTTACTTCAACCCGTGAAGATACACCTGTGGTAAGTGAGGGCAATTTGTCGGTTGCTACGTTCAACGTTTTGAACTACTTCAACGGTGATGAAGATGAGAATGGTGAGCTGACTTTCGACTACGACAATAATCGTGGTGCTGACAGTGAAGAGGCATTCGCACTCCAGGAAGGTCGAATAGTTGAAGCTATCGTTGATTTAAATGCCGATGTTGTTGGCCTAATGGAGATCGAAAACGATGGATTTGGTAATGACAGTGCCATTCAGTCATTACTCAACGCAATTAATGCACAGCTTGGCGAGGCAGAGCAGTACGCGTTTATCAGCACGGCTGATAACACTCAAATCGGCACTGATGCTATCACCGTTGGATTATTGTACCGCGGCACTGTTGTTACACCACAAGGCGATGCAGTGACAGTGGCAATGCCTGAACAACAGATATCTGAAGATAGACTTGCGAGAATGCGTCCGTCATTGGTGCAAACATTTGAACACATCGAAAGCGGTGAGACCTTTGCGGTTGCTGTGAACCACTTCAAATCGAAGGGATCGCAGTGTGCGGAAGACATCGCTGAGGCGCCATCAGAAATAGATACCATTCAGGGTAGCTGTAACGCGCTTAGAGTGTCAGCTGCTATTACGCTGGGCAACGCTCTTAACGATGAAACTCTGCCTGAACGTAAAATTATACTAGGTGATTTGAACGCATACAGCGCAGAAGACCCTGTTGCGGTACTGACTCACTATACGCCAGAAGAGCGCGGATACACCATTAAAACTGCGGTCAGCACTGGAATGGATGAGGGTGAATCGGTAGAAGTAGATACAAGCTATGGATACCATAATCTTGCAGAAACATTCGACGAAGACGGTTTCTCTTACTGGTTCTTTGGTACAGAACAAGTGGGAAGCCTAGACCATGTTTTAGCTAGTGATGCCATGCTTGCAGATGCTGTAGATGGGACGCATTGGAATATCAACTCTGTTGAAGCTTATCAACTGCAATACAACCAAGCTCTTCGCTTCTATCCAGACGAAGAAGGTTATGCGTTTACCGATGTAGGTCCGTTTAGAAGCTCAGACCACGACCCGTTCATTGCTACGTTTAACTTGGTTGCAGACGATCCTGCTCCACTACCAGTGCCTGTTGAAGAGGAAGATAGCTCGGGCGGCTCTATGGGAGGTTTATTAACATTGCTTGCTGCAATGGTTGGTTTTCGCCGCTTCTCTCGCGTGGATACTAATAAGGCGTAAAAAACGTCACTAGTAAGTTGGATTTACCGATAAATAAAGGTCCTTTAATCACTTAAAGGGCCTTATTTTTATTGTTTATTAGTTTTTTTTAGCTGTAGAAGCTTATCCTTGAACTGACATTTTTATCCATAGATTTAGATACCATCTGATAGGCAGCTTTAGACAAGTTACGCACGGTCAATTTTGCATCACCGTATTTCTGGTATTGCTAAAAGCAAATAAAAATGCTGGATTAATGCCAAACTACTTACTGCGCTTGGCAACTTAAGAAGCAGCGACAACGATTACCGCAGTCACCAAATACTTTATTATTAACCAACCTATATCGCTCGCCCCAAAAAACCGATTGCCTATCGGTTTTTATTTTGTCACTATAGCATCATTAATGCGAGAGAATAATGATATGCAGTTAGGTGAATTGGAAAAACAGGTGTTGCAGTATCTGTGGAATGCTTCTGAAGCTGACGCGAAACAAGTACATGCCGTGCTTGGGCAGTCTCGTGGGAATTCACTCAATACCATTCAGAGCACCTTAGATCGCTTGTTTAAAAAAGGTTTGTTGAGCCGAACCAAACAGGGGCACGCCTACTGTTACCGAGCAAAAGTAGACAGGGAAGCATTGATTGCAACGCTTATCACCAACGTGACCAGCGATTTTATTGAAGACGGTGAGCATAGCTTGATTGCAGCATTCAGCTCAGCTTCTGCCAATCTGGATGATGCCCAACTTGATAAGCTGGAACAGTTGATAGAACAACAACGCAAGTTGCGCAAAAGGAACTAACGAACATGTTGGTGGGAAATCTGGCAATAACACTGAATTTACTGAGCATTGCTGTGCTGGCATTTGCGATCAGTGTGGCTTTCATTGCGGTTATTTCACCATTCACTCTTCACCAGATATCACAATTCACCTTTGGGATTCGCAAAGTCACCTTGTGGTCATTAGTGACTGCGCCGTGGTGGATCGCAATTAGTTGTGTAGGCTTTTTCTGGCCGAGGCAGCAAGACGTATTCCCCGCAGCTTGGCTAAACGACTTTGCGCACTGGCACCACGTCGATATTTTTAGTTTCACCAGTTGGCATGCTGTTACCTTGTTATCAGCCTCTGCATATTTGCTCTGGTCAGTGACAAGAACCGTTTATATTCGTAGAAAGCAATCATCTGCGATGGCAGATTTGATTGGCTTATCTGATATCAAATTACAGCATATCAACGGTAAGCAGGGGTATTATTCGTTACCGATGCCAATACCGGCAGCCTTTACCACAGGGCTGCTGTCTCCGAAAATCTATGTTACAACTGCGCTTAAAGAACGGGTTAATGAGCAGGAGTTGGATATCATCATCCGCCATGAAATGGCGCATGTTGAAGCGCGTGATCCCATGTACAAAGTTGTCTTTGCAACATTTGCGGCTTTTTTCCCTGCTTCTGCGACGCGAGAACTAATCAAGCAATTTACTTTATTGACCGAGCAGATAGCGGATAGTGCGGTGACCAAGGAATATGACAACTTAGATGTCGCTCAAACCCTGATTAATGTCGCACGCATGCAACGAAGTGTAGACTCCATGCACAACAACATGGGCTGCGATGGCTTGCAAACGAGCTACTTCGGCAATGATCAAACCACGGTGCGTGTGCAATGCCTTATTAGCCCGGTGATGTCTTCGTCCCGACTAGCAATGGGTTTTGCAATCATATTGTTTGCTTCTGCGCCTCTATTAACCGCTTCTACGGTTGATAGTATCCACCACATTATCGAAACCTTTTTCACCCATTAGCTTTTACCCACAAGATAAGGACTGGGAATGAAAGATATTCTTTGTAAACGCAAGATTAAAAAACCGATTGGCTATCGGTTTTCCGTCGTACTTGCCGGAGTTGGTTTACTTTTATCGGCGAAAGCTACATCAGAGGATACTCCTCAGATTATAAGCCTACCTAAGGCTGTAATGATGACCTTAAATTACCACCCAGAATTAAAGGCTTTAGTGTCACAGGAGCAGGTTTGGCAGGGACGTATTCAGCAAGCTGGTGTAGGTGAACGTCCCCAAATTGGACTGATGGTTGAAGATGTGATGGGTACGGGTGAGGTCAGTGGTATTAAGAGTATGGAATCAACTTTGACCTATTCTTGGTTGTTACAACAGGAGCAAATCGATAGTCGGGTAAGTGCCGCAAAAAGCGAAGCTGCGAAACTGACGCTTGAAAAGCAAATTAAAGCACTGGATTTATCTGCATTGGTGGCCAAACATTATATTGATATTTTAGTTAAACAAGAGCGTCTCAAAATCAATCGGATGGCTGAAACTCAGGCAGAAGAAGTGGTAGAAGCTATAGCCAAGCGAGTGAAAGCCGGTAAGAGTTCAAGTTTTGAAGTGCAACTGGCAAAAGCGGAGCTGATACGCAGGGAATTGGCCGTAGAAGACATAGAACATGAACTCAAAGCCAGTCAGTATCAACTGGCCTCTCTGTGGGGTAAACCTGCTGAGAACTATCAACTGAACGGAAATTTGCACACTTTACCGCCTGTTCCACCGTTTGAAAGCCAACTAGCACTGCTCAAGCGAAACCCTCGCTTACAACAGTTCGTTAGTGCCCAGCGTATCGCTCAATCGCAAATGGAACTGGCACGCATCGAAGCTAAACCCCAATGGCAGTTTACCGCAGGGTTACGCCGCTATGAAGCGACAGACGATTTTGGTTTGGTTGCTGGGATTTCCATTCCGTGGGGCGATAGCAACCGCAATGCCGGGACGATCTCCGCATTGCAAGCAGAGCAGGATGTAGTAGCCAGCGAACAAAGTGCGTTGATGCAGTCACTGGATGCACAACTTTATGTACTGCTACAGGAAATAGCGCATTCACAGCACGTGATACAAATCGTACAAACGAACATTATACCCACATTAGAAACTGCCTTATTTGAAGCAGGTAATGCCTTTGATAGAGGTCAACTCAGTTACAACCAATACAGTGGCGTGCGCCGTGAATTACTCAGTGCGCAAACACAGTTGCTTGAAGCGTTTGAAAGCCTGCATTTGCAGCATATTGAAATTCAACGCCTGACCGGTACATCCCTATCTCAGTGAGACAAATTATGAAAAACAATAAAATCTTTTCGTCATTGAGTTTGGCGATGTTAATGAATCTCAGCTTAGGCTTAATCAGCCTACCCGTAACGGCATCATCTGTGCCTGCTGCTGAACAGGCTGAACCAGAAAAAGGCCCGCATCGAGGACGTATGTTGCGTGACGGTGATTTCGCTTTGGAATTGTCAATTTTCGAAACGGGCGTTCCACCTGAATTTCGCGTTTGGCTCACCAAAGAAGGCCAACCTATCGATCCAAAGTCGGTAGAATTAAACGTTAAATTGACCCGCTTGGGTAATGTTGTTGATGACATTAATTTCTATGTTCAAGGTGATTTCCTGCGTGGTGATATGGAAATCTATGAACCCCATTCTTTTGTGGTAACCATCGAAGCCAAACATCAGGGTAAATCCTACCGCTGGCAATACGACAACTTCGAAGGGCGTACCACTATTGAGCAAGCTGTGGCAGAGGCAATGGATATTCAAACGGCTATCGCAGGACCTGCGACCCTGCATCAGACTATCCCTGCCTACGGCACATTGGCACTACCTGTAGGGGCGCAACGTTTTGTTTCGGCTCGTTTTGATGGGGAAATTACCAAATTGCATGTGGGTTTCGGTGAAGAGGTGAAGAAAGGGCAAACGCTGTTAACGGTAGAAAGTAATGAGAGCCTGAAGCCTTATCAAGTTAAAGCGCCGTCGGATGGCGTTATCACAGAGCAGTTTGCTAACGCCGGAGAACAAACTGCCAGCCGAAACTTACTGAGCATAACGGATAGCAGCCAATACATTGCGAAGCTGGCTGTGTATCCAAGGGACTATCAAAAAGTCCGCAAAGGTTCGGTGGTGACCTTGCAGGTTGAAGGTGTGGATAAAAACTACCAAGGCACCATTTCGTTTATCGAACCCAAGGTGCGGGATGATCAGGCTCGCATCGTGTGGGTAAACTTATCTAACGAAAAAGGTGAATTGACCACAGGCAGCTTCGTTCAGGCGCAAATTGAAGTTGCTACCATAGACGTACCACTGGCAGTTAAACGTATTGGTTTACAGGGATTTCGCGATTTTACGGTGGTTTATGCCAAAGTCGGTGAACAGTATGAAGTACGTATGCTGGAGTTAGGGCGTGAAGGCGGAGAATGGGTTGAAGTGCTCGGCGGATTAAATCCGGGCACCGAGTATGTCACCGAGAACAGTTACATCTTAAAAGCCGACATTGAAAAGTCCGGCGCATCTCACGACCACTAGGAGCGTAAATCATGTTGGAGTCGATTTTACGCTTTTCGATAAAGCGAAAGTTTCTCGTGCTGGTGATGGTATTAGCTGTTGCCGGACTAGGGGTATGGAATTTCACTAAGCTGCCGATTGATGCGGTACCAGATATCACTAATGTACAAGTGATGATCAACACCGAAGCAGCGGGTTATACCCCTCTTGAGATAGAGCAACGGGTCACATTTCCATTGGAAACCGCTCTGGCAGGCTTGCCTGGGCTGACCTATACTCGCTCGGTCTCGCGCTATGGGTTATCTCAGGTAGTCGCGATATTCAGTGACGACACGGATGTGTACTTTGCTCGCCAGTTGGTGAATGAACGATTATCCGCCGCCCGTTCCGAGTTGCCGACAGGATTGGAGCCTCAGCTTGGCCCCATTGCTACGGGCTTAGGTGAAATATTCATGTTCACCGTTGATGCCGAACCTGATGCTACCCATGCAGATGGTTCGCCTATCACACCGATGGATTTACGTACCGTTCACGACTGGACTATCAGACCACAGTTAATGCGAGTGCCGGGTGTGGTGGAAGTAAACCCCATAGGTGGATTTGAACGTGAAATTTTGATTGCTTTCAAGCCTGAAAAGCTGCTGGCTTTTGGTTTAACCCAAGCGGATGTAGTCGATGCCATTGCCAGCAACAACCAGAATAAAGGCGCAGGATTTATTGAACAAAACGGTGCGCAGTGGCTGTTGAGAGTTCCCGGACAGGCCGAAGATATTGCAGCAATAGGCCGTATTCCACTGAAATCGACCAAAGGTTCTGCGCTAACCATTAAGGACGTAGCGGATATCAAAAATGGTCAGGGTTTACGTACCGGCGCTGCAACGCAAAATGGCCGCGAAGTGGTTATGAGTACTGTGTTCATGTTGATTGGAGAGAACAGTCGTACCGTGGCTCATGCCGTGGGTGAGAAGCTGAAAGCAATCAACGCCAGCCTGCCTGAAGGCATTGTCGCTACCGCTGTATATGACCGCACTAAGCTAGTGGATAAGACATTACAGACCGTACAAACCAACCTATTGGAAGGTGCGCTTCTGGTCATTGTGGTGATTTTTGTGCTGTTAGGAAACTTTCGAGCGGCCTTTTTAACCGCTCTGGTGATCCCTTTTGCCATGTTAATGACCGTTACCGGAATGGTTCAGGCCCGCGTGAGTGCTAATCTCATGAGCCTTGGCGCACTGGATTTCGGCTTGTTGGTTGATGGAGCGATTATTATTGTTGAGAACTGTTTGCGCAGACTCAGCCAAAGTGGAAATAGACCATTGCTACTTAAAGAGCGCATGGAGTTGGTGTTTGAAGCTACCCGTGAGGTGATCCGCCCGGCATTGTTTGGTGTGTTTATCATCACAGCCGTTTACCTGCCCATTTTTGCGCTGGAAGGTGTAGAAGGCAAAATGTTCCATCCGATGGCTATTACTGTCGTTATAGCTTTATTAAGTGCGATGTTGCTCTCTGTCACCTTTGTTCCCGCCACCATTGCGTTGTTGTTTAAAAAGCCAGTCAAAGAAAAACACAGTCCACTTATTCGTGGAGCCGAGGCCTTATACCGCCCGGCGTTAAGCTTGGTGTTGGAAGGTCGCTGGATAGTTGTATTCGCTGCGTCACTACTGGTGGTGGTATTTGGCTATCAGGTAACCAAACTAGGAAGCGAATTTGCCCCCAATCTTGATGAAGGGGACATTGCTATGCATGCTCTGCGCATTCCGGGTACGTCACTGAGTCAGGCTATTGCACTACAGGAAACGCTGGAAGACAAAATTAAGCAGATGCCGGAAGTAGAGCGGGTGTTTGCCAAAATCGGCACCGCTGATGTGGCTACCGATGCTGTTCCACCTAGTGTGGCGGATAACTTCATTATTTTAAAACCCCGTGAGCAGTGGCCTGATCCTGACAAGACGAAAGAGCAAATCGTCGAAGAACTCGCTGCTCTGGTTGCGTCCATACCCGGCAACCGCTACGAATTTCTGCAACCCATTCAGATGCGCTTTAACGAGTTACTGGCTGGCGTTCGGGCAGAGCTGGCCATTAAGGTATTTGGAGACGACTTCGATACTCTCACAGGTTTAGGCGCTGAAATTGAATCTGCCATTTCTCAGGTAGAAGGCATTGCCGATATTCAGGTTGAACAGACTACCGGCTTACCCATGCTGAATATTGTGCCTGACCATCAAAAACTCATGCAGCACGGGATCAGTATTGGAGATGTGCAATCGCACGTGGCTACCGCTATGGGCGGCGCAGTTGCTGGGAAGTTTTATCAGGGTGATGTGCGCTCAGACATTGTCGTGCGTTTAGGCGAATCACGCAGACAGGATATTGATGCGCTCAATTACCTGCCCATAACGCTGCCAGATGGTCACAGCATTCCGCTACAAGAATTGGTGTCGCTGGAGCTGGTGTCCGGGGCCAACCAGATAAACCGGGAAAATGGCAAACGCCGGGTGGTGGTCACCGCCAATGTGCGAGGACGTGATTTAGGTAGCTTTGTGGCTGACATTCAGCAAGCTGTAGCGGAAAAAGTCGAAACGCCGGCAGGTTACTGGGTTGAATACGGTGGCACTTACCAGAAGCTTCAGTCGGCCTCCAAGCGCCTCAGTATTGTTGTGCCAGTTACCTTGCTAATGATCATCGGTTTGCTGATTCTGGCACTGAACTCGTTTAAAGACGCGATGATCATCTTCACGGGTGTGCCACTGGCATTAACCGGGGGAATTGCTGCGCTACTATTGCGTGATATCCCATTTTCCATCTCGGCTGCGGTAGGTTTTATCGCCTTGTCTGGTATCGCCATTTTAAATGGTTTGGTAATGGTGTCCTTTATCCGTGAATTACGCAAAGATGGCGTGAATCTGAATCAGGCCATCTTTGACGGTGCGCTAACTCGGTTGCGCCCAGTATTAACTACCGCATTAGTGGCATCGCTGGGATTTATCCCTATGGCACTCAATACCGGCATTGGCTCTGAAGTTCAGCGTCCATTGGCTACAGTGGTTATTGGCGGGATCATTTCATCCACCTTGCTCACTCTGTTCGTTATTCCGGCCTTATATCGAATTTTACACAAAGAGAAGGAGTCATTTTTGACTGACGTAGAAGTATTGGAATCGTCTAATGCCAAGTAGTCTTATTAAAATTAGCCTAACTCTGCTGATGGGCGCATTAGCTCTAATTAGCATTGATGTATTCGCACATGGCGTGGATGACGATACCCGCGCATTTCTGGAACAAAACCAAGGTGTACAGTTTATTCCGTTTTTGTACATCGGGGCTAAGCATATGATCACTGGCTATGACCATTTGTTGTTCTTAGTGGGTGTCATCTTCTTCCTGTACCGAAGCAAGGAAGTACTTCTGTACGTGAGTATGTTTACTATTGGTCACAGCGCAACCTTACTGTTCGGTGTGCTGAGCGATATTCAGGTTAACGCCTATTTAATTGATGCCATTATTGGTTTGTCTGTCGTCTATAAAGGCTTTGATAACTTAGGTGGTTTCAAGCGATGTTTTAACTGGCAACCCAATACGCAATGGGCG
This sequence comes from Alteromonas sp. MB-3u-76, assembly GCF_002831605.1. Taxonomy (NCBI): domain Bacteria; kingdom Pseudomonadati; phylum Pseudomonadota; class Gammaproteobacteria; order Alteromonadales; family Alteromonadaceae; genus Alteromonas; species Alteromonas sp. MB-3u-76. The sequence continues at coordinate 2,389,323 of NZ_CP025115.1, forward strand.
GTACTGATCTTTGGCTTATTTCACGGTTTTGGATTGGCAACCAAATTACAGGAATTCCATTTACCGGCAGATGGACTCATAACCAATCTGATTGCCTTTAACATCGGTGTTGAACTGGGCCAGTTTGCAGCACTCGTGTTTATTCTGATAGCCATCAACGCTTGGCGAAAGCTGCCTTCATTCCAGCGTTTCTCTACCATGACCAACACGGCGCTCATAAGTGCTGGCGTTATGTTGGTGGGATATCAGCTTACCGGCTACTTCGTTAATTAAACTCATAACAAGAGAATATTATGCAACACACTGTCAGTACAAAAACCTTAGTCAAAGCCAGTATCACCGCAACGGTTGTGGCGGCAATTGCTTTGGTGACTTTTATTCTTCCAGCGGAATACAACATCGACCCAACCGGAATTGGGCATAAACTGGGGCTGACGACCCTTGCACAAGTGGCTGAATCTAAAACTGTTGATTCTGCCGATGAAACTGTTACTGAAGTGTCAGGCAGCAGCGATTTTAAGACTATTGAAGTGCTAGTGCCTGCGGGACGCGGTGTCGAATACAAATTTGCCATGCAGCAATATTCCAAGATGACGTATGAATGGCTGACCGACGGTGAAGCGCTGTATTTCGACTTACATGGTGAACCGGAAGGCGATACCACTGGGTATTTCGAAAGTTATACCATAGCGACCGCCAATGAGATTAAAGGCAGCTTTACAGCTCCTTTTGCAGGTTCACACGGCTGGTATTGGAAAAACAAATCGGACAAGCCTATTGCTGTGCAGCTTTTGGTAAAGGGCGAATACCAAGTCATTGGCCTGAAGCAATAATTCAACTTATTAAAATTGGAGAATGTATGAAAAAAGCACTTACCGCAGCGGTACTCTGCTGCACATTAATCAGTGGTAGTACTCTTGCACATGGCGAACATGGCGTCATCAGCGGCCAGAACGCCATCAGCATTACAGCTAAATATGTGAAGCAAATGACCTTCAAAGATTTTGGTTTTGAGGTGGGCAAGCTAGATGAGTCGTGGAAAGGCTTGCCGTCTGAAAAGTTCAGTATCGTTAGCGTCGAAGAAGAGTTCTATGTGGTAAGTGCTTCTAATTCTGAAGCTGCCAAGCAAATCTTTTTCAAGATAGCCAACAACGGTCAGTTATTGGATGTAAATGCTACGAACGACTTTTAAATACGAAAATGTTGATGGGCACTTAGCGTTAATGCTTAGTGCTCCATTATCATTTTAGTAATAAGAGTTAATTCATACTGCGCCAACTTAACACTGTTAACTCACACATCCCCTAATCACTCGTCATTACCAAAAAATCGCAATAAACCAACCTCTGCCTTAAGTAAATAAGAAACAGCCCGCCTTGGTCGCATTCTGTTCTTGAAAATGCCAGACAAGTTGATAACTAATCCATTTTAGCCTTTCTCTGTTATTTCTTCAGCGTTTGTGGTGCTGCCTTTGGCATCATTTTTTGCGCCTTCCTTTGCGCTCTCCTTGGCCACTACGCCCACAAAATCTGAGGCGCTTACATCGTCAACTTCCAACCCGAGTCGTTGAATATACATATCGCGCTTCTCCATTTGAGTAGGCGATAATTTCCCTTCAAGAAGAAGCTTTGCCGCTTTGTGAGCGACTTCCATCTGCTCATCGCTTAAATCTTCACCCACGTGTATTTGCGACACTATTTTTAACAGGCTAAGCGCAACCTGCTTATCGCTAGGAGATATTGTGAGGGCTTGTCTTAGGTTGTTGTAAGCGGGCAATAACCTATTTTCTTTGTAGTTCACCGCAGCCATATGTTTCAGCTCTTTCGGCGTAAACTGAATTTCGTTGCGCTCAATTGACTCTTGCTTCAAGTATTCGTCAACGACCTGAGAAGAGAAGGTATCACCCTCAATTTGCTTTCTTAACTTGTCTAGAATTTTGACACAATGTTCACGCATACCAAGCTCATGAAATGCCTTCATCTTGTCAAGGCTGTCTTCCATCGATAGACCTTCAATGTCTACAGAGCTTCGCTTCATTACCTGCTCTGCGCCTTTTTTATCGTCTTTAAGACAAAGCACCCGAACTTTAATAACATCAACCTGATCGTTAAGTGCAGATTGAACGCCCTTTTGTTGCGACACAGCATCAATATCGTGCTCGGCCCGCTGAATATACTTAGTAGCCTCGGGACCAGTAAGGCTGGTAGCGAGGTCAATAGTGCTACGAATGACGTTAAGTGAGAGCTGTGGAGAGTCGTGAATAGAGTTCTTGGCAAACTTTGCCATATTCTGCACAGCAGAGAGTTGGCCAACTTTGTCATGATTTAATCTCGCCAAGTCCCACAGGCGTTTATTGCGCTCAATATTCCTGGGTGCCAATCGACTCGCTTCTTTCATCTGTTCGTAAGCAATGTCGAACTGTTCTTTTTCAATAAAATATTGTGCTAGCAAATCGAAGGTTAAAAATCGTGTATCTGCACGCTGAAGTAAATCATCAACAATAAGTTGTGCCTCTTCTAACTCATCCTGTCGTAGCAGAGCGCGTGTTAAACCAATGTGTACCCAGGCGTGATCCATACTTTGCAGCAGCTCGCGAAAATAATTTTCTGCCGTTTCAAAGTCCCGCAGCTGTAACAGGCAATCACCAATTAAGCGTTTAATTCTAGTGTGATATTCAGCCAAGGATGCGTCTTTTAATTGGCGCTCTGCGTAGTACATCGCGGTGGAATAGTCACCTAGCTGCATACAATGCAGCATTTTATGCAACTTGTAACGAATTTGAAGGAGATACTGAAGACGCCCAATAACGGCTGTACGCTGAAGGGGCTTTACCCAGAAATCATCGGGTTGCAGTTCAACTATACAGTTTACCAGTTCGGAGGACGTCTCAGCGCTTAAAAAGATAACTGTTGTCGTGTCGTTGATATAGTTGAGGTGTTTTAATTCTTCAAAAAGATGAAAGCCGTCTTTGTCGTGACTAACGTTAAAAGCAAGTAAAACAAAGTCAAACTGTCTTTTTTCACAAAGGCGTTTAGCATGAAACGCATTAAATGCGCTACTGACGTGCTTAATTCCCACGTCATGCAGCGCAGACGCTACTACGTCGTGTACCAATCCTTGGTTGTCGATAACCAATACATGAAGTTCTTCTCTTGGTACGGGGGCAGGAATTTTTTCCAACATTTAGCAATCACTTCTCACGTCTTTTCCTTAAGCAACACAGTATTGAGCATGAACTTACGGTTTAGAGCACGGTTTAAAGCACAACGTAAAACACCTTAAATATCGACTCTGTGGGCTAGCATGCATAATATTGCATATGTATAAGTGATGTCGATACCAGATTACGGCAGAAGAATGCATCAAAATTGAATGCAGCAGCTAGAAAATAGGTTGCTGATAGCGCAATACTCGTAGCAGCAGACATCACCTCAACGAATATTAGCACTTACACCACACAAAACGCTAGCAAGGCTTATATCGGCGGGTCTATTTGTGCATTTATGCTACCGTTAACTCTAAACCAACCCGCCACTGAATGACGCTCGCGGTTTGACGTTAGCACTTCGTGGGGAAACTCCTCACTTAAAAACACAACAAATGTGCCTCGTGTGGGCTCAATTTTTAACCCTTTTGTATCCTCATTATTTTGATACAACACCAGTTCACCGCCGTCGCCTTCTTTCCAGTCCTCGTTCAGGTAGGCTACTAGCGACAATACTCTGTTGGTTTGGTTTTTTAAAACTCGCTGTTCTTTAAAAGCGTCTAGATGGCGCTTATAAAATGCCCCCACGTCATAACAAGCAAAATGACTTTCAAACGAGAAAAGCCCCATAAATAAACTTCTATTGATATACGTTTTTAATGCATCACACCATGACAGCCAAATTTGCCCTTCTACTGTGCTACCTGTAATCCAGCTAATTTCATCACTGCGTATATCGTCTTTCTGCTGAAATTGAGTAGCCCGCCCTATTCCTGCTTTTTGGTATTCGCTATCTTTCATCGAGCGCTGACAAGTTAATAATGCGTCTACTACTGCAACTGGTAGTCTATTGGGCTTAATACTAAAGCCCTGTTTGACGAGGTCGTTAACAACAGATTCAAAAATGGCGTCATCTAGGGTGATAAGAGGTGACGCTTCATTAACAGGTGTAATGTTCATAATGTTAGCGGCTAAAAATAAAATGGGTTTATAAGGGCTTTTTACTGGGTAGGCAACTAATAATGCGTCATGTGGGTACGCTATATTTTTGTTGTGAAAATAAAATTTTTCATGGACAAACTAAAAGCACAATTTTTGCTTATTTCTATTTAAATGTATGATTGAATACGCTAAGGAAGACCCTTAATGAGATGTTACGCAAAAGAGAGTAGTTAATGAGTCAAGATCAAACGCAAATAGAAGAGACCGAACACCATCTCGACCTACGAAATTTAAGGTTGGACGATTATAGTGACGTTAAAGACCTTATGGATAAAGTTTACGCTAACGTAGGTGGTGCTTGGCCTTATTCTAATTACAAAGCACAGGTAACTACCTTTCCTGACGGCCAGATTTGTATTGAAGATAAGGGTAAGGTAGTCGCTTTCGCGATATCTGTCATCGTTGATTACGACCAGTTTGGCGATAAGCATAGCTACGATGAAATAACAGGCGACGCCTATCTTACTACCCACGATCCAAACGGCGATGTACTTTACGGCGTAGAAGTTATTGTATGTCCTGAGTACAGGGGTTTACGTCTCGGTAGACGTTTATACGAAGCACGAAAAGAACTGTGCCGCAATCTAAACTTAAAGTCGATTATGGCCGGTGGTCGTATTCCCAACTATCGTAACTATGCACATGAATTAACGCCCTATGAGTATATCGAGCAGGTAAAACTGAAAGATATTTACGATCCTATTTTAACTTTCCAGCTATCTAACGGCTTTGAAGTTAAGCAAGTAATGACCGCTTATCTACCTGAAGACGAAGCCTCTCAGGGTTATGCCACCTTGCTTCAGTGGCACAACATATACTATGAGCCAAATACGCCATCATTAATCGCAAGCAGAAAGTCGAGTGCTCGAATTGGCTGCATACAGTGGCAGATGCGCTACTTCAATAACGTGGAAGAATTACTTCAACAAGTAGAATACTTTGTCGATGCGCTTTCTGATTACTCCTGTGATGTGGCGCTTTTCCCAGAATTTTTCAATGCACCGCTAATGGGTTTATGCCCTACAGAGTCATCTATTGATGCAATATGGCATCTTGCTACCTATACCGATGAGATCCTGACTTCTGTGTCACATTTAGCCGTATCTTACAACATCACGATTATTGCAGGTTCCATGCCCGTGGTGGAAGATGACTTACTGTACAACGTAAGCTACATCTGTAAGCGTGATGGCACCATTGAAAGCCAGTACAAACTGCACCCCACCCCTCATGAGAAAGAAGACTGGATCATGAAGGGTGGAAACAGCCTAAAAACATTTGATACCGACTTTGGTAAGATTGGCGTATTAATTTGTTACGACGTTGAGTTTCCAGAGTTGGCGCGCATTCTTGCGGACCAAGAAATGCAAATCTTATTCGTGCCATTTTGGACAGACACAAAGAACGGCTACCTTCGAGTGAGACGCTGTGCCCAGGCAAGGGCAATCGAAAACGAGTGTTACGTGGCTATTGCAGGCAGCGTAGGTAATTTACCGAAAGTAGATAATGTTGACATTCAGTACGGCCAAACTGCCGTCTTCTCTCCTAGTGACTTCGCGTTTCCTCACGATGCCATTGTGTCTGAGACAACACCTAACACGGAAATGACCCTCATTGTCGACCTAGATTTAGACAAGCTCACCAAGCTGCAAAACGAAGGCTCAGTGAGAAATTATCTAGATAGACGCAGAGATCTTTACCGCGTTGAATGGATGGGCGATACCTAGTCTCACACTACAGTTCTCGTAGGGCGAGCAAGGGATTGCTCGCCAGTCTTAGATTTCCTTTTCTTATAAAGCTGTTAACCCCATAAGCCATGGCAATTTTTTTAAATTAGCGATAACATGCCAACAACGTGTTGACCTATACGGCACCCCAGTTTATTGGGTTAGGTAGTTTATTGGGTTAGGTTTGGCATAGGTGCCAAAAAACAATCAGTATGAGAATGTAATTAAATTATGTCTAACAACTCTAAGAATGATGAATTTCCAACTATCCGGTTAGATGATGAGGACCGTCGCGATTATCAAACTAAGCGACAACCTTCTTCTGGTCCAACATCAGCACCAACCTCTTCTTCCGCTCCTTCATCGAATTCTGGCGGCAACGGACTGTGGATAACCCTGATTGCACTTATTGCGCTAGCAGCATGTGGCGGTTGCTATTACTTGTTCACCTTATTAGAACAACAAAAAAATATAGCCGAAAGAGCAGAACAACGAATTATGTCTCTTGAGAATAAGCTATCTGCTACGGGCGAAGAAATGGGCGAATCTACCGTTGCGCTTCAAGTTAAAGTGAATGAGTTAAATGATAAAACCAGTGAACTTTGGGAGCAGATGGATAAGCTTTGGGCTTCTGCGTGGCGTCGTAATCAAAAAGAAATTGCAGATTTAGGCGAACGTGTTGGAAAAGTGCAATCCAGTGTTAACAAAGATATCAACGCGGTATCTGAAGACGTTGACGCACAGTCTGCCACATTAGGCTCGTTAAAAAACCAGTTAGCCTCGGTGGCCGACGAGCTACTTGCAGTTAATGTTCGGTTAGAACAGACATCAGAAGAAAAGGCTAGCGCCCAACAGCAGGTAAAAAACTTAGCGGATACACTGTCTGTGCTTGAAAAGCGCAACGCTTCCCTGTCTGGCAGAATTAATAATCTTGAAGACGAAATTAGAGAGATTGCAACTAAAGTGGTCTCTGGTGGTAGCGCTAATACCACAAGCTCTACACCAAATGTGGGTTCAAGCTCAGCAGCAGCTCCTAACGCAGGCTAATATAAAAGCAAAGGAAAGTTAGTTAAATGAGCGAGCAGACGCTTAAACGCTTAAATAAATTTATTAGCGATACCGGGCTCTGCTCTCGTCGAGAAGCAGACAAACTGATTGAGCAAAATCGGGTCACTATTAACGGTAAAGTGCCTGAACTGGGCACCAAAGTTGCCCCTAACGACACCGTTGAAGTTGATGGAACACGTATTGGCGCTGTGGCAAAAGACAAGTCTGATCGGGTCTACATTGTTTACAACAAACCCATAGGTATTACGTGTACCACCGAACGTCATGTTAGAGGAAACATCATTGATGCCATTGGTCACAAAGAGCGTATTTTCCCTGTTGGTCGCCTAGATAAACCATCAGAAGGGCTTATTATCTTAACCAGCGACGGTGATATTGTGAATAAAATATTGCGCGCTGAAAATGCCCATGATAAAGAGTACGAAGTTACTGTAGACCAGCCTGTTAGCGATAAATTCTTAAACAAAATGGCCCGTGGTGTGCCTATTCTAGGTACTGTCACAAAACCATGTACCGTAAAGCAAACCGGTAGAAATAAATTCACAATTATCTTAACTCAGGGCTTAAATAGACAAATTCGCAGAATGTGTGAATTTTTGGGTTATGAAGTAACAAAGTTAAAGCGCACAAGAATTATGCACTTAGCGTTGAGTAACCTTCGCCCTGGGCAATGGCGAGAACTTACAGCTCGCGAACTAACAACGCTAAATAATGCGGTAAAACACTCAACAAAAACATCGTAAGAGAAATAAAGCCTTGGTACCAGATGATTTCGAGTGAGTTCGAGGCGTGACCTCGCTCTTCTTTCGTTCATTTTCCGGCCGAGTGCATTTTGCGACTAAGTGCACTCTACCCCTGTATTAAACGTCGGCAAATTCAAGGCACAAAAAAAGCGTCCAGAGGACGCTTTTTTCGTTTAACCCAAGTCTTATCGACGAAGGCCTAGACGCTTGATTAGGTCAAGGTAACGCTGAGCGTTCTTGCCTTTAAGGTAGTCTAGAAGCTTACGACGCTGGCTAACCATACGAAGAAGACCACGACGTGAGTGGTGATCTTTCTTATGATCAGCAAAGTGACCTTGAAGCTTGTTGATGTTGTGAGTAAGCAAAGCTACTTGAACTTCTGGTGAACCAGTGTCGCCTTCTTTAACGCCGTACTCAGCAATGATTTTTGCAGTTTGTTCTTTAGTTAGTGACATAACATTCTCCTAAATTATGTCCCGCCGATCACTAATTCAGCAGAACGGAATGAAGCGCGTATTATAATGACGTTTGCTCAGTTAGCAAGGGTCGAACGCAGTAATTTGGCCAATTTACGAATAAACCACGCGTCGCTTGGGATTAACAAAGATTTCGTTCTTTGGCTGCCCCTGATCTCTTGGGTCTTTTACCCCCTCACCTACGCCTAAAAACAAACAGTCGTCTGCCTGCTGATGATAAACGCGATAGGAAACTCCAGCGATAAGCTCTGCTTCACATACCCCTTTAACGCTTTGTCCATGGTCGAAGCGACTGCGCTCTTCATCATTAATCACGACGCGAGGCAAGCGGCTTACAGCCGTATCCATAGGTATGAGAAAAGCGTCTAGCGCTGCAAAATCGCCCTCAGCAAGTGATTCTTGCGTGCTGATAAGGGTATCTAGTGACACCATTTTATCCGTCGGATAATCTGCAACCTCGGTGCGATGCAGACGTGTTACATACGCGCCGCAACCCAAGTTTTGACCTAAGTCGTCAACAATAGAACGTATGTAGGTTCCTTTGCTGCACTTTATCCGCATATCCACGTAAGGCAATTCGATGCGTAAAACCTCTAGCTCATAAACTTCTATGTCGCGGGGTTCTCGCTCTATTTCTATACCCTGACGGGCGTAGTGATAAAGCGGTTTTCCTTGATGCTTAAGCGCTGAAAACATGGAAGGAATTTGCTTACTTTTCCCTAAAAAGGCGAGGCAAGCTTCGTTTACCTGCGCATCAGTAACGTCAACGGGCTTTTCTTCTACTACCTCACCATCGGCATCTGAAGTGGTGGTGCGAACACCAAGCTTAGCAGTGACTTCATAGGTTTTTTCGGCGTCGAGTAGGAACTGAGAAAACTTAGTTGCTTCGCCTAGACACAATGGCAACATACCGCTAGCTAGAGGGTCTAGTGCCCCGGTGTGCCCTGCTTTCACCGCTTTATACAGCCATCTAACCTTTTGAAGCAGCTGGTTAGATGACCCGCCCAGCGGCTTATCAAGTAATACTATGCCGTTAATATCACGGCCTTTACGTCGTCTTGCCATTTACTCCGACTCTTGTTCGTCATCAAGGTCGCGCTTTGACTCATCGGTAGCAATGGTCTGTGAGACCAAATTTGAAATGCGCATACCTTCGATAATCGACTTATCTTCAAAGAAGTGAAGATCAGGCACAGAACGCATGCGTAAGCGCTTAGCTAAAATGCTGCGAATGAAGCCTTTTAATTCTTTAAGTTGCTTAACCTGTGCTTTACCTTCTTCTTCAGTGCTGTTGTAAATAGTGACGTAGATTTTTGCATGAGCTAAATCTCGTGACACCTCAACTTCAGACACCGTAATAAGCGGCATGTCGCCTACTCTGTGTTTGTATTCGTTTTGAAGGATACTCGCTACTTCTTTATGAACTTGCTGAGCAACCCTATCGGTACGTGAAAATTCACGAGCCATTGTAAACTCCTTAACCTAATTATAAATAGCGTATAGACAAAAGCGGGAGCACTCGGCCCCCGCTTTTTAAATGCCAATTAGAACAGGCAATTAAATTTCGCGTTTAACCTCAACGACTTCGAAGACCTCAATTTGGTCACCTACTTTCACATCGTTGTAGTTTTTCACGCCGATACCACATTCCATGCCGTTACGAACTTCTTGGACGTCATCTTTAAAGCGACGTAGCGATTCTAGTTCGCCTTCGTATATCACGACGTTATCACGTAGAACGCGGATTGGATTGCTGCGCTTGATGTTACCTTCGGTAACCATACAACCTGCAATCGCACCCAACTTAGGCGATTTGAATACGTCGCGCACTTCAGCCAAACCAATAATTTCTTGTTTGAACTCAGGTGCAAGCATACCGCTCATAGCCGCTTTCACTTCGTCGATAAGACTGTAGATTACGCTGTAGTAGCGCAAATCAATTTCTTCCGCTTCTAGCACTTTACGGGCAGATGCATCGGCACGAACGTTAAAGCCAACAACAATTGCACCAGATGCCGCTGCAAGTGTAGCGTCAGTTTCAGTAATACCACCAACACCGCTACCAACGATATTCACTTTTACTTCTGATGTAGAAAGTTTAATCAGTGATTCAGCAATCGCTTCGACAGAGCCCTGTACATCAGCTTTTAGTACGATGTTCAATTCGCTCACGTCCCCTGATGCCATGTTCGCAAACATGTTTTCAAGTTTCGCTTTTTGCTGACGTGCTAGTTTAAGCTCACGTTTCTTCTGATGACGCTTAGCCGCTACTTCACGAGCTTTACGCTCGTCTTGAACGACCGCCGCATCTTCACCAGCAACCGGTACACCAGATAAACCGAGTACTTCAACAGGTGTTGATGGACCAGCAAATTTCATTTCTTTGGCGTTTTCGTCGCGCATTGCACGAACACGACCGTACTCTTCACCACATAGCAAAATATCACCTGGGCGAAGTTGGCCTTCTTGAACCAATACAGACGCAACAGGACCACGGCCCTTATCTAGACGTGATTCAATAACGATACCGCGACATGGACCTTCTGGCACTGCTTTCAGGTCAAGTAGTTCTGCTTGAAGCACGATGGCTTCTAGTAACTCTTCAACACCCATACCAGTTTTCGCTGATACGTTACAGAACTGGTGATCACCGCCGTATTCTTCAGGAATAACTTCAAGTTGTAGAAGTTCGCTCTTAACGCGATCAGGGTCTGCAGACTCTTTATCCATTTTGTTCACTGCAACAATCAAAGGTACGCCAGCCGCTTTAGCATGCTGAACCGCTTCTTTTGTTTGCGGCATAACGCCGTCATCTGCAGCAACAACCAAGATAACAATATCAGTAGCAGTTGCACCACGTGCACGCATTGCTGTAAATGCCGCGTGTCCTGGTGTATCAAGGAACGTAATCTCGCCGTTATCAGTTTCTACTTTGTATGCACCGATATGCTGAGTAATACCACCTGCTTCTCCGTCAGCAACTTTCGCACGACGAATGAAATCTAGTAATGATGTTTTACCATGGTCAACGTGACCCATGATAGTCACTACTGGAGCACGAGTGGTTTTAACCCCGTCCATGCCTTCTGCTAGTAATTCATCTTCTAACGCATTGTCGTTAACTAGCTCGTACTTGTGACCCATTTCTTCAACAACGAGAACTGCTGTATCTTGGTCAAGTACTTGGTTAATTGTAGCCATCTCACCCATTTTCATCATGGCTTTGATAACTTCGTTAGATTTTATTGCAAGTTTGCTCGCTAACTCACCAACCGTAATGGTTGCGCCAAGTTTAACTACGCGCTCCACAGGTTGTGCCGGCTTGTTAAAGCCTTGCTTAAGATGTTCGCCAGCATGCTTTTTAGACTTGCGACGACGGCGTGACGAGCGCTCTACTTGCATGTCTTCTTCGTCTTCTGCTTCTTGAGCATAACGATTTGAGTGCAAGTGAACTTCTTCAGCCTCAGCTTTCTTGCGACGCTCTTCTTCTTCCTTCCAGCGACGCTCATTTTCTTCAGCTAGCTTACGCGCTTCTTCAGCTGCTTTCTTAGCATCTTCTTCAAGCTTTTTCTGAGACTCTTCTTCTTGAGCCTTACGCAAACGCTCTTCTTCTTGGCGCGCTTCTTCTTGCTTAGCTTTTTCAGCTTCAGATAACTCAGGCTCGTTCTTCTTGCGCGCTTCAGCTTCTTTCTTCGCTTGTTCCGCTCGACGAGCACGCTCTTCATCAGCCGCTTTCTTTGCTTCTGCGGCTTTTCGCGCTTTCTCTTCTGCTGCTTTCTTCGCTTCTGCAGCCGCTTTTTCTTCAGCTTCGCGCTTCAGACGTTCTTCTTCCTGACGCTTCGCTTCTTCTTCAACGTCAGTACGTTTTATGTAAGTACGTTTTTTGCGTACTTCAACTTTTACTTCTTTCGACTTTCCAACGCTTAGTGTACTGGTCGTCTTGCGCTTTAATGTCATGCGCGTGGGCTCTGCGGAGCTACCGTGTTGCTTACTTAAATGATCCAACAGTTTTTGTTTCTCTTCTTCGTTAATTTGAGCGCCGGCACTTTTAACAATACCCGCGTCTTTAAATTGGCCAACCAATCGGTCAACGGTCGTACCAATGTCGCTGGCGAGCTTTTCTATAGATACATCTGCCATTACGTAATTATCCCCCTGTTGACCTTACTCTTCTTCACTGAACCAAACGATATTTCGAGCAGCCATGATTAATGCACCCGCCGATTCATCGTTAAGTTCATCGATATCATTGATATCATCGGTACCTTGTTCTGCTAACTCTTCTAGGTCGGTAATACCGCGGCTGGCCAACACATAAGCCACGTGTTTACTCATACCTTCAAGATTTAATAAGGCTTCTGTTGGTTCTGCACCTTCAAGAGACTCTTCGTCTGCAAGTGCTCGCGTTGTTAGGAAGGCACGCGCTCTTGTGCGCAATTCTTCAACGGTGTCTTCGTCTAATCCTTCAACCGCTAAAAGTTCACTCACTGGAACGTAGGCTACCTCTTCTAGTGTGGTAAAGCCTTCATCGACAAGTACTAACGCAAAATCTTCGTCAATATCCAATCCAGTTGTGAATAGGTTAAGTACCTTCGCATTTTCTTCTTCGTGCTTCTTGTTGAGATCGTCAACCGTCATCACGTTAAGTTCCCAGCCACTTAATTGGCTGGCTAGGCGTACGTTTTGGCCGCTTCTTCCAATTGCTTGCGCAAGGTTATCAGCCTCAACCGCCACATCCATCGTATTGTTATCTTCATCAACAACAATCGATGCAACCTCTGCTGGTGCCATGGCATTGATAACAAATTGAGCTGGGTTTTCATCCCAAAGCACAATATCAACACGCTCACCGCCTAATTCACCAGATACTGCTTGTACGCGTGAACCACGCATACCAACACAGGCACCTACTGGGTCTAAACGCTTGTCGTTAGTCTTAACGGCAATCTTTGCGCGTGAACCTGGATCTCGTGCCGCAGACTTTATTTCTAAAGTCTCTTCCGCAATTTCTGGAACTTCTAGTCTAAACAACTCAACAAGCATATCTGGGTGCGTACGGCTGATAAATAACTGTGCACCACGAGCCTCAGGACGAATAACATAAAGTAGACCACGCACTCTATCTCCTGGACGGAATGTCTCTCTTGGGAGCATATCGTCACGGTAGATAACACCTTCTGCGTTATTACCTAGGTCAATAATAATATTGTCGCGGTTAACTTTCTTAACTGTACCCGTTACCAACTCGCCGACTCTATCTTCGTACTCAGCAATCATTTGCTGACGTTCTGCCTCGCGAACTTTTTGTACGATAACTTGCTTCGCCGTCTGCGTTGTTATGCGGTCGAACTTAATAGATTCAATTTGTTCTTCAACAAATTCACCAAGTTCGATTTCTGGCTCGTCGACTTGCGCCGCAGAAATCGTAATTTCGGCATAAGGATTTTCCTGTTCTTGATCATCAGGAATTACTAGCCAGCGTCTAAATGTATCGAAGTCGCCTGACGTTCTGTCAATGCTTACACGAACTTCAATTTCGCCTTCGTTTTTCTTTTTTGTTGCGCTTGCAATTGCGAATTCCAGCGCTTCAAAAATCTTTTCTCTAGGCACTTGTTTTTCATTTGAAACGGCTTCCGCCACTAACAAAATTTCTTTATTCATTTTCGCCTCACTTTTGCTTTCTTCGATGAAAGCAGAGCTGTTCCGTTAATCGAACGTGGGAACAACGTTACCTTTTTCGATATTCGCCACAGCTAACTGGAACTGCTGGCCATCCACTTCAATACTTACCATGCCGTCTTCGCACGCAAGTAATTTGCCTTTGAAATTACGTCTGTCATCCATTGGCATAGACAAACGAACTTGAATTACTTCACCTACAGAATCTTGATAGTGCTTTTCCTTGAAAAGCGGTCTATCCATTCCTGGTGATGACACTTCTAAGTTATATTCGGTGCTGATCGGATCTTCTACGTCTAATATTGCGCTCACTTGATGACTAACATCTGCACAATCATCTACGGTTATACCGTTTTCGTGATCAATAAAAACGCGAAGAATCGAATGTTTCCCCGCACGTACAAACTCGACACCAACCAATTCAAAACCCAAGGCCTCAACACCAGGGTTAAGCATTTCGGTCAGCTTATCTTCAAGTTTTGCCAATCCAAACCTCCAAAAACAAAAAAAGGGCATAAAGCCCACCTGTCATCACCTAGGAAAAACGAATTTCTCTAGGTTTTAATACAACAAAAAGCCCCGGACTAGCGGGGCTTTTTGTTGTAATTCTGAACCCATACATAACGTCTTAGAAAGCGACATCTATGTAGGTAAAAACACCGTTAGGTGATAGCTTACTATGAATAAGTGCGTTACTTTCCTGAAAATGTGAGGGAGCCCGCTCTTATTACTTTATACAAGCATTATACTGGCAGCTGCCTCATTTAGCAACAGCGGGACAACATTTTAAGTCTCGCTGTGTGGCTAAGTATCTATGCAAAGTGGTATTACTCCCCTTCTTCTTTAAACGTCTCTTTAATTTCAATAATCTTTGGCAGCATTGCAATAAGAAGATCGACAAGCTTTGGTTCAAAGTGTTTGCCTTTCTGACTTTGAATAAACTCTACCGCCTTTTCTATGCTCCACGCCTCTTTATAAGGCCTTTTACTTGTTAAAGCATCGAAAACATCAGCAAGCGCACAGATGCGACCCTCTATAGGAATCTCTTCCCCCTTCAAACCTTTTGGATAACCCGTGCCATCCCATTTTTCGTGGTGCGTCATTGAAACGGATTTGGCAACCTTCAAAAGTAATGAATCGCCGCAATCACCAATAATTTCTGCCCCAATCTCCGGATGTCGCTGCATATCTTTAAATTCTTCCCCCGTCAGCTTTCCAGGTTTGAGCATAATGCTATCAGCAATACCTATTTTCCCTATATCGTGCATAGGAGCAGCATGGAGTAAAGTTGTGGCTTGCTCTTCAGATAACCCATAAGCCAACGCTAACTCTTTTGAGAAATGACTCATACGCATTACGTGCATGCCAGTCTCGTTGTCTTTATACTCAGCTGCGCGGCCAAGCCGCTGAACCACATGCAGTCGACTCTCCATAAGCGCCTCAGCACGAACCAAACTTAAATGGGTTTTTACTCGTGCTTTAACCACAGCAGGTGATATAGGTTTAGTAATGTAATCTACTGCACCAACTTCAAAGCCCCTCGCTTCATCCATATCGTCGTTGAGAGCGGTAACAAAGATAACAGGAATATGTTCAGTAACTTCATTGTTTTTAAGTGACTCACAAACCTCGAATCCCGTCATTCCAGGCATCATGACATCCAGTAAAATGAGGTCGGGCCTACGAGATGAGGCAATCTCAAGTGCCTCATGACCATCACGAGCAAACACTAATTGATATTGACTAGATAGAAGTTGCTTTAGAACCCGCAAATTAGCAGGTTCATCATCAACAAGTAACAAAACCGGATCCGCAATTTTAGTATCAAGCATAGTCAGCCTCTACTATGTTTCTAACGTTTTTAGCAGTTCATCCACATATTTTAACGCCGATTTGAAATCGAAGTTATCAATATGGAGCAGCACTTGAGATATGGCGTCCTCGTGTAGAGAGACGGCCTCGTTACGCAGAAAAACCAACTCACTCTCATCTATCATGTTTTGAAGCAGGCTTTGCTTTAACTTAACAAGATGCTCAGTCAGCACTGCATTGTTTGCCATGATGCTGTCTGCGCTTTTATCTTTAAGGCTATCTGCCTTGGTGCCATTATTTGAACCTTCAGAAAAGGTGTGAACGTGTTTTTCTGCATTATTTAGGGCAGCTATGAAAGAAGCGACATCGTCTAGATCGTGCTTCAACAACGCTAATTGGTGGTCGTCTATTTGCTGCTTAAGCGCTTGCGATTCGATGGTTTTAACATGCCGATAGAACGTAGTTAAACATAGGTTTCCAGAGGTTCCCTTTAGCGCATGTAAAGCGGCAATCGCATCGTTTGTGTGATTGTTTGATACAGCATTACCAAGCGCAATTAATTTACTACGCGCAAGATTTAAAAATTTGGTTAATTCAGAGAGTACAATCTTTTCGTCACCCCACATTAAGGTAGCTCGCTCCAAATCAATAATGTCTCGATTTTGAAGAACGCCAATTGTTCGACTGGACAAAACCTCACTAACCAGTGGTTCTTTTGCATCTGACAACAATGCGTTATCAAACGCTTTTGAAAGAACGTCTTTAGTGTCTGCTTTTAGAACTCTCGCTACCTCGTGCATTAGTGAAGTAAAGTCGACAGGCTTGTTCGCAAAACCTTCCATGCCAGCATGTTCAGCTGCCAATTTATCCTGTACGAGAACGCTAGCGGTGAGTGCTATCATGGGTACATGGTCTAATTTGTTATCTTTTTCAAATTGACGACGCTGTTTTGCTGCACTAAGCCCATCTAACTTAGGCACTTGTAAGTCCATAAGCACAATATCGAAATCATGCTCCTTCATCTTTTTCAGCGCTTCCTCTCCGTCCTCAGCTGACGTTACGTCATGACCAGCGCGAGTAAGGAATAGAGTAAGAAGCTCTATATTTTGTTGGACATCATCGGCAACCAAAACTTTCAAAGCCCGTATTATGTTCGAATGAGAGGTGCGCGAAGAATTTGTCTTTACCGAAACATCAGCAGGCTTAAGTGGCAAAGAAAAAATGAAAGAAGATCCTTCGTTCTTTTCACTAGAAACAGATATTGAACCTCCCATTAACTCAACCAACTGTTTTGATATTGTTGTACCAAGCCCAGTGCCTCCATATTTTCTGCTCATTGAGGCATCTGCCTGAGAAAAAGGATCGAACACACGCTCTACTTGCTCTTTGGTCATACCGATACCGGTATCACTCACTTCAAAAATAATATCTTTACCATGCTCATAAACAGAGATGACAACCTCTCCTTCATGCGTGAACTTAACTGCATTGCCAATGAGATTATTGAGTACTTGTCTTATTCGCTCTGGGGCGCCAATAAAAGCGTCACCTATTTGAGCATCTACCGATAAGCGCAGATCAACTTGCTTTCGCTTTGCCTCTAACCAAAAGGTGGAAACAACCAGGTCTAACTCCTCTCGTAAAGAAAACTCTCTGAGCTCAATATCGAGCTTGCCTTTATCGAGTTTGGCGCTATCAAGAATGTCGTTGAGTAAATGCAACAAAGACCGAGCAGAGCGATTGATAGTAGTAAGATGTCCTTTTTGATCTTGATTTGTAGCTTCGCTCAACATCAAGTCACTAAAACCAATTATGGCGTTCATGGGGGTTCGAATTTCGTGACTCATGTTGGCGAGGAACGCAGCTCTAGCAGCTGCAGCTCCTTGCGCCTTATCCCGAGCAGCCTTAAGCGCGTTCTCCATATTTTTTCTAGGCGTGATATCTGAAATAAACCCATCTATATATTTCACTTCATCATGCTCGTTATCAACAAAGACCCCCTGCTCAATAACCCATTTAACCTCTTCACATTTGGTAATTATTCGATACTCAAGAGTAAAAGTGCCTTCGCCTGCTCTTTTTTCTTCAATATATTTTCTATCCTCTGGATGATAAAGAGAAGCGAAGGTGCGCTTAGGGTCAGGTAGCATAAACTCTTCTGCACCATATCCTGTGAGATCTTTTACAGCGTCGCTTAAGAAAATCATCTGCCGTTTTGGACCCGCGAGTTTGCGATAGGCCATACCGGGTATGTTAGCAATTAAACTTCTAAATTTAGCCTCACTCTCTCTTAACTTGTTCTCAATCGCTTTTCGCTTTCTCAAGTCTGAGGCAAGGGAGACAAAGATGGCGCGCCCATTAATTCGAGTGTGTCCAATCCCTGCTCTTATAGGGATCCTTTCTCCACTTTTTCTCAGCACCTCAGCCTCAATCCCTCTGCCAATTGCCCGCTCTTCTTCAAAGGAAGTTTTTTTGAAAAAGTCTGGCCCGTAGAGATGTCTGCGCTCCGGCGTAACTAACTCATTAGCGTGCATGCCAATTAGCTCTGAGACTTTATATCCGTAAACGTTCTCTGTCGCAGGATTAGCAGTGCGAATAATCCCGTCGTCGCCAAAGGTAATAATGGCATCTACGGCAGTGTCTGTAATAGCTCTCTGTACTCGCTCACTTTCAATAGCTCGCGTCATTGTATCTCGATATTTAAACAATAGACTCACGCCTAGCGCCGATGCAATCAGCACAATAGTCACTACCGCGGTTGCCACAGCTAAATATGTTGTGATACCCGATGGCTGAGAAGTCAGTTCAAACCCAGGTGGTAGTACAAACCGTGCTGCAGCCATGCCAGTGTAATGCATACCCGCAATAGCAAACCCCATAACAACACTGGCCAAACTGACATGCCTCAATGATACCCGTTTGGTGTTGACGCTGGCTCGAATGCCAAACTTTATCCACAAAGAGAGCATTGCCAAGACAACGGCTACAACAATGGAAAATAGAAACATAGGTAGGTCATAACGTAACAAGGGCGCCATATCCATCGCCCCCATGCCAATGTAGTGCATACTACCAATACCCGAGCCCATTAACACTCCGCCCTGCATAATTTCAACAGCAGAAACCTTCCTCTTTGTTAACAGATGTAATGCAACCCAAGACGCCGCCACCCCGGGTATAGCAGATACCATAGTTATTGAGACGTCGTAATTTACTTGCGTACAAAGCTCTAAAGCCAACATGCCTAGGAAGTGCATAGACCACACACCGCCTCCTAGGGCAAAGCTTCCGGTGGCGAGCAAAATATTTTTTCTTAATTTGTGTTTGGTTACCGCAGCTTGGCTTGCTGTTAATTTGCACCGCTATGGAGCCATTACACTTGCGGCGTAATGGCGCCACCTAATTTGCACCTAATGGCGCCACCTGATTTGCGGTTAATGGCGCCACTTTAGTCACCCTTTTTACCCTCAAACTTCATTGTAAATAGCGTATCTTTATGTCTACTTTTTAGACAAGGAGATGCGCATGGCAAACAAGAGGTTTGAAATGTACCAATATCGACAAATACTCGTTCGGATGCGAATGGGTGAATCTAATCGTGCTATTGCCCAAAGCGGGTTAATGGGACGCAAAAAGGCACAGAAGTTGAGGGATACCGCACTTGAGCATGGCTGGTTAGATAAACTCAATCCCTTGCCTGACAACGCCCAATTGGCGACCGTGCTAAATGTTACCGTGCATACACCATCATCTAGCGTGTCTTCCGTGTTACCCCATGCTGGGAAGGTCAACAAGTGGATTGAAAGCGGCGTGCAAGGCAGCACTATCCATCAAAAGCTGGTAGACAGTTATGGTTTCACAGGAAGCTATTGGGCGGTAAATCGTTATATCAAAAGTGTGATTGCCAGTGAGCCAGGCAAGGTCTCGACAGTGATGGAGTTCGACCCTGGTGATGCGGTGCAAGTGGACTTCGGGTCTGGTCCGTTGATGGTGGATACCCGCACAGGCGAGCTGCGTAAAACATGGGTGTTTGTGATGACGCTAGCGTGGAGTCGCCATATGTACGGTGAATTTATCTGGGACCAAAGTGTTGCCACATGGCTATCTTGCCATCGCCGTGCGTTTGAGTGGTTCAACGGTGTACCCAAGCGCGTGGTAATCGACAATCCAAAATGTGCCATCACGAAAGCGTGTTATCACGACCCCGATGTACAGCGTGCTTATGCTGAATGCGCGGAAGGTTATGGTTTCTTAATTGCGCCATGTCCGGTGCGCGACCCGCAAAAGAAAGGGCGTGTTGAATCCAATGTGAAGTACATCAAGAATGCCTTCGTGCCACTGAAGGAGTTCCGCAGTTTAAGCGATGCCAATGCACAATTAAAAGAGTGGCTGGTGAGTGTGGCGGGTAACCGCAAGCACGGTACGACGCGTCTTTACCCTTTAACGCAGTTCAAAGAAGTTGAACAGGAATTACTTAAGCCCTTGCCTGAAGTGCCCCCGGAGGAAGCAGTATGGGCGCAAGCAAAAGTCCACGGTGATGGGCATGTACAGTTCGAACTCTGCCGTTACTCGGTGCCTTATACACTCATTCGCCAAACGGTATGGATACGCGCGGGCGATTCCACCGTGCGTATTTATCAGCAACACGAACTCAAAGCTACTCACGGTAGATTACGCCACCAAGGCGGTCGTTCAACGGTGCCAGAGCATCAACCACCTGCGGCGCAAGCCTACAACATGCAAGATCCTCAATACTGTTTAACCCAAGCAAAGAAGGTCGGGGAATACTGCCATCTGTTTGTTGAAAGATTGTTTGCGAGTCGCGTGCTAGATAACCTGCGCGCAGCACAAGGTGTGGTCGGCTTCGCCAAACGCTATGGGCCTACTCGCTTAGAAAGGGCCTGTTGCCGTGCGTTAACCTTCGACAATGTGCGCTACAGCGCCATTAAACAGATACTCGAAAAAGGCTTAGATGAGCTGCCCCATGAAACCAATGCGTTTGATAGTTTAAGCGACAGTTATACCGGTAAAGGTCGCTTCAATCGCGACCCTAACAAACTCATCCCACATTAAAAAAAGGAACAACCATGATTAACCCTATTCCAGAATTATCACCCTTACTCAAACAACTACGCCTATCAGGCATGACGGATTCACTGGCCCAGCGTAACCGCGAAGCCATTGAACACCAAATGACGTATCCTGAGTTCTTAGCCTTACTCGTGCAAGATGAAGTGGCAAGGCGAGACCAAAAGAAATACGCTACACGGCTGCGCCGTGCAGGCTTCAAATCCAATAAAACACTAGAGAGCTTCGACTTAAGCACCAACCCCACACTGAATCGCGCCTATGTGCAAGAGCTGGCAACCTGCGGCTTTATTGATGAAAAAGTGCCTGTATTAATAGCAGGGCCATGTGGCACCGGTAAAAGTCATTTAGCGCAAGCCATCGGGCACTGCGCGGTGCAAAAAGGCGTGGATGTACTGTTCTTTACCCAAGCCAAACTACTGGCAAATCTGTATGCCGCACGCGCCACCAACAGCTATGAAAAGCGCTTCCAAACCTTAGCTAAAGTACCGCTTCTCATCATTGACGACTTCGGTTTAAAGCCATTGAAATCGCCACAAGACGAAGACCTGCACGACTTAATTGATGAGCGTTATGAACAACACGCCACCATTATTACCAGCAACTTAGACTTTACAGAATGGGGAGATGCCTTCCCGAATAAACTACTTGGCGCGGCCACACTTGACCGACTTCGCCACAATGCCTATCGACTAATATTAGAAGGGGAAAGCTATCGAAAATTAAGACCTGAAAACAACATCAAAAACAACAAAACTGGACTCGCTCCAAAAAGCGGTCAATAATCAACTTGTTTGAGGGCAAAAAGAGCATGTTCAGGTGGCTCCATTACGCCGCAAATGGGTGGCGCCTTTAGGGTGCAAATTAACACTTGCTACGTTGAAAGCCATAAAAGACGCAAACACTGCAATCAGCAGAGATAAAAGAATAAGAGGAAAGTGATATGAGCTTTCAAGCAATGAGGCATCATTGTCAAAAGCGAAAATATTAAAAAACGACATATAAAAAATTAAACCGCAAAGTCATGTTACTACTTCTGCAAAATAGCACATCTTGAAATGCCCGTGACGCACATTGCAAAAAACTAGACTAATTGATGTCCCAAATAGGTCTAACCACAACAAAATCCATATCTTTAGTATCAATTTAATGTAAGACATGAAAAATGCTTAACAGCTCAAATGAAATACTGTTTAACAAAGCCAGTTGAGAATATAGGGATACTTTACGAAGCAAAATGTAGGCGTGTTGTACTGATTAAGCGCTTAATTAAGAGCGAGTTTTTTACAATAACGATGAAAAGGCGGAACAAACAAAAAAGCCTAGCAAATGCTAGGCTTTTTAAAGTGGTTGCGGGAGCAGGATTTGAACCTACGACCTTCGGGTTATGAGCCCGACGAGCTACCAGACTGCTCCATCCCGCGTCTGTACGGTAAATCATGACTGCGTCACAATTTTAAATTCTGGACTATTTTCTGTGGTTGCGGGAGCAGGATTTGAACCTACGACCTTCGGGTTATGAGCCCGACGAGCTACCAGACTGCTCCATCCCGCGCCAGAAAATATCCGTTGAGATTACTTGGCTTTTCTTCCTCGCCTCAACGTGGTGCGTATTATACATAGGGACTTTACTAACACAAGTCCCTATCATCGAAATATTGCATTTTTCTTATCGTTCGCAGGTTAATTAAACAAATTGTGCAAACTTAATACAAAGCGCATGCTTTTAACGTCAATATCTCTTTATTTTATTTAAATTTTTCCATTTTTTCGGCAAGCGAAAAGTCCAATTCACTCAATCCGTCAACATCGTGGGTAGTTAACTTCACTTCCACTTTGTTATAAACATTGAACCATTCAGGGTGATGTTTAAGTTTCTCAGCCCAGATGGCGATTTGCGACATCCAGCCAAATGCACGAATAAAACTCTTAAAAGAAAACGTTTTGGTAATGGCATCGCCTTCTCTAACCCAAGAGTCACCATCAACAACTAACTCGTTTAGTGCGGTTAGTTTGGTCTCAATGGCATTATCATCTAACTTAGTGGTCATAATCGAACTCCTGATTTATCTATCATTCACTATCGACAACATAGAAGACTTTAAAGAAGTTTGAGCAATAATGAAAAGCTGTTGCTGCAATTAGGCAAAGAAGGCCCACTCTTTAGTGGTGATATATGTTTACAAAAAAGCCGGCCCTTAAAAATAAGGGCCGGCTGTCAGGTGCTAGTATAATTCTTTTACGTCAAACGCAATTAGAACTCAACCGCCAGTCTTGCGTATATCTGACGTCCTCTTGGGTCATGAACCTTCGAGTCGAAACCACTGTTTGTGAAAACCTGAGGAGGATTTTCGTCTGTTAAATTGATACCTCCGACAGTTAATAGATAAGATGTCTGTGTATCAATCAGCGCACTAAGATCTACATTAAATTGAGCATCGAAAGTTACATGGCTATCAATTTCTTTCAAACCAGCACTGCCACAGCCCTGTGATATGATGCTGCCGTCGGCACAGTTTTGATCATCGTCGTAACTACTAATATACCGAACGAAAAGGTTTGCGCTATAGGCATCTTTTCTCCAAGTTAAACCAAGGTTAGCTCGTAACTCTGGCGAAGATACTCCGATATTAGTGAAGTTTCTTCGACCGACTCCGTCAACCTGACCCGCTTGTGGATCATTCAAGTCATAACCCAGAACATATGTTGCCGATATATTGGGAACGAACGTACCTATTTCAGTTTCAACTTTATAGCTAGCGACGAAATCTAATCCATCAGTCTCCAAAGAACTGGCGTTTACAAATGTATTATTTACCTGCAGAACTGGACCTGTCAGCGGATCGCCCGCTCGTATGATACGAGAAGTGTCCGTTGGATTTTGGTTTAACAGTGCCTGTGCACTCTCTTGAATTATCAAGTCTTCAAACTCGAAATTCCAGTAGTCCACTTCAATCGATAGATCTTTAAAAGGCTCAAAGGTCAAACCAAAGTTATACGCCGTAGACTCTTCAGGTGTCAAATCTTCATTACCCACTGTGCGCACTGCTGCAAACGCGTTGCCTTGCACTACTGAATCTGTCAGCTGCTGTAGGCTCGTGGCCCCGCCGTTTCGCATAAATATTGACGGTGCTCTAAATGACGTAGAAATAGACCCTCTCAGAGACAGATCATCGGAGAATCGATAATTAAATGCAACTTTTGGATCTATGGTGTCACCAATGCTCCCGCCATAATTTTCATACCGCAAAGCCAATTGAACATCTAATTGATCATTTACTGGTAATGCCATTTCAGCAAAGGCGGCCCAAACATCTAGCGTGCCGCTAAAGTCTGGATTACCGATAACAAAGGAGAAGCTGTCTTGGTTAGATAACTGATCATAATCCTGACTTAGTTCTTCTTCACGGTATTGCATGCCGACGGCGAGACCTGCAAACCCACCGCCCATCTCAAAGACATCAAATGAAGCGAATCCCTCGAACACTTGCAGTTTTGACTCGGAGTCAATGACTTGGTCGGCGGAGAACGAATCGATAACGTATTGTGAGTTCGGTGACGTCGTAAATGACGTAGCAAACGGATTAAAGTATTCGCAAGAACCTTGGCCCGGCACCGAAGCTGGACTACTTGGATCACAATTTGCTCCACCAAACCCTGCTAAAGCGAGATTAAACTCTGTATTAAGTACGTCTTCAACACTAAACAAAAACTCATTTTTTGCATTGGTATAACTAATCTCCCAGAAACCACTTTCAAGCTCGCCTGTTAGACTTGTATTGAATCTAAATGTTTCTGACTCAGTGTTTGCAGGGTCTGCCTCAAAACCATTACCTTCCGCTCTTCCGAGAAATTGGACCGCTGTACCAAAAGGATTGTCGGGGTGTGTTGCCGGAACGATCGGCCCACGTAGGTTTGGAAAGCTTGGTGCACCGCCACGTTCAGCCCGATTGCGAGCCATGCCGAACTCGGTTGCCCACGTAATTGTATCTGTTAATTCAAAATCAGACTTCACGAAAATGTTCAGCCTACTTTCTTCTGGAACATACGAATAACCGGGCCCAAAATCGAATTGGCACGTTCCTAAATCTAATGAGCCGAAGCCAGGATAAGGAACAGTAGCGGCAATATTTGCGTTACCGCCAAATTCTGCACAACCGGTTGGATCGATAACAGGAACACCCGGGGGAATTCCGGGTACTCCAAAGTACGAACCTGGATTACCTAAGTTACTGCTATCGTCTTGTGGGCGAGATAGACGTCTATCTGATAAAAACAGAGGATCGCGACTTGTGTAGCTAACAGCAGCCATCACATTTCCTCTATCGGAACTAGTTCCCCAAAGCCCCTGCAAAACGTACTCAGAATTATCACCATGAGCACCATCTTGATAATCTGCTGTTATTTTAGCTCCCTCATAATTGCGCTTTGTAATAAAGTTAACAACACCAGCAACGGCATCAGAGCCATAAAGTGCAGAGGCACCATCTTTTATTATTTCAACGCGGTCGATAGCTATCATCGGCACTAATGAGCTGGTGTCTACAAAATTTAGACCTTCATTAGTTTGCTGCGAGTTCACGACTTGACGTCGACTGTTAAGCATTACCAAAGTAGAAGCAACACCCAGACCTCTTAAATTTATGTTTGAGGTACCTGCCGTAGCATTTTGGGTGAACGCGTCTGGGTTATTTTCTGCGCCCGAGTTGATAGTAAGAGTCTGCGTGATATCAGCAATATTTTTTGCGCCAATCGAATCGATTGCCACACTATCGACTACTGCTAGCGGAGAAGGAGATTCGAAGTTTTCGCTTCGGCGTACAAAACTACCTGTAACAAGAATTAGCTCAACATCCCTTTTTGCTTCTTTCTCGCTTTCGGCCTCAGTTTCTTGAGTTTCTTGAGCTGATGCAATAATTGGTGAGCAAAGCAATGCAGCGCCTACAAAGGCGGCAACTGCCGTTTTACGCGTGTTCAATTTCATAGTGTGATTCCAAATCTGGGCGTTTCACTACCGGTATGTGTATTCTCGCTTTCCGCTAGCGACCTGCTATTCGATTTTCTGTTATTTTTGTGTGCAACCATAAACAACCTATGGCCACAATTTGATACTATGCCTGAATCCTAAGTTTGTAAATTTATTGTGAATAATATGTTTACATTAATTTTACACATGGTCTTACCAGTTATACTAAAGTATTATTTGTTTAGCTCAGACGCTTGTGAGTATAAATTGCTGATCACCTGTGAAATTGATTCACAAACCTTGTTGCTCCGAAACCTCAGAAAATAAAAAGCTTTTATCTTTCAATATTTTAAAAAATTCACAAAACGGAACATTTCTTGTAACTCCCAAGTCAATTACAAAACAAACGAGAGTTGCACTATTCGCCATGGAAATACCGCAAATTGACGATATCTATAAACTATTAAGCGATAAACTTGAGTCATGGATGGAAGGTGCAATAACCATCCTCCCTAATATCGTCGTCGCAATTTTAATTGCCATTGCATTTGGCGTTTTAGCTCGTGTTGTGGGCAATGTGGTTGGCAGGGTAATGCGCCGCACGTTTGAATCTCGCCAAATAGCAGGGTTACTCACTTCAATTGTTAAGTCACTGGTATTAATAGCCGGCATATTTATAGCCCTCGATTTTGTTGGCTTGAAGGGTACGGTCACCTCTTTATTAGCCGGAGCGGGGATCGTGGGCTTGGCCATAGGCTTTGCATTTCAGGATATGACCGAAAACTTAATTGCCGGTATCGCGATGGGTATTCGCAAGCCCTTTGAGATTGGTGATGTTATTGAAGCAGAAGGTGTGTTTGGCAACGTAAAAGGCATCAACCTGCGCAATACGCTTGTAGAAACTTTTTACGGCCAACTGGAAGTTATTCCAAATAAGATTTTGTTTAGAAATATTCTTACAAATTATTCCACACTCGGACATCGACGAATTGAAGTGCCAGTCGGAATTTCATATGCAGACGATATCGAAAAAGCAGTGTCAGTCATTGTCGATGCGATGAAAGAAAAAGATTAGGTAATCATGAAGGAAGATACCGCTGTGTATGCAGAGTCCTTCGGCGACTCGAGTATTAACTTACTTTTATGGTTTTGGATTAAATATCCTGGCGAACATTCATTTATGCAAGTGCGTCACGACGCAGTAAGTACAGTTAAAACGGTACTTGAAGATAATGATATTCTCATACCGTTCCCTATTCGCACTCTCGATTTCAACTCGAAAGGAAGCGATAACTTAAACACGATGTTAAAAGATACCAAAGAAACGCAGTAAACCGTTGCCGTTTAAATAAGTAAACGTTGCAATATTCATCACAGAAAATGGAGAAATCTATGAACACTTTAATAGAGTCAAAAACAGTAAGAGCCCTATTTGTTGCATTGGTAATGGGCGCTTCGCTCGGTGGCTGCGCTACAATTGAAGGCGCAGGCGAAGACATTGAAAGTGCGGGCGATGCTATTGAAGATACCGCTGAAGATGCGTCAAATTAATCGTTAAACCACATAGCTGTTAAAAACAAAACACCCTTTCCACGCAAGTGCAAACTCGCGTCGAAAGGGTTTATTTGTTTTGCAATGAATTACCTTCTTTTCACAATAGGGAAAGCTCGGCCTTAGACAATTACAGCAAGCATTAGAAAGCTTCCTACCAGTGCGGGGTTCCCACTCGACTGCAACATGCAGCTGGCTTCTACTTTGTAAAGTTTCCCTTGAGGCTTGTCTGTCACATCAATAACCTTGAATTGATATCGAATAGCATCGCCACTTTTCACAGGCTCTAAAAAGCGAAGTTTATCTATTCCATAATTAATTGTGGAAGCCACTTTTTCGCTGGCAGCAATAACTTGTGAGAACGCTTGAGGCATAAGTGACGCCGATAAAAAGCCATGGGCAATAGTGGTTTTAAAAGGGCTCTCTTTAGCACACCGTTCTTCATCTAAGTGAATCCACTGATGGTCACCCGTGGCATCGGCAAACCGGTTTATCATATCTTGAGAAACGGTCGTCCAGTCGGCCTGCTCAAGCGTGTCACCTACAGCTAAATCAATGAGTGATTTCATTTTTCTAAATTCCCTGACTTATTATTAATTTTACTACACTACTATTAGCAATCTGAATGTTTCAATTAACTTTTAATAATAGGTATTTATAAGTATTCTTGTTACACTATCGTTAACAATGCGTGGTTACTATGTACACAATTGTGACATCGTAGCCTGTTATTATCTATTGGCTTTTTCTGGGTACTCGCCCCACTGAAGGATTAATTATGAATCTCAATAGAGTCGACTTGAACCTTTTCGCGGTGTTTGATGCTATTTATACCGCAGGCAGCTTAACGAAAGCCGCCGATGTTCTATGTATTACGCAGCCTGCGGTAAGTAATTCACTTGCCAGGCTAAGAGAAATGCTGAACGACCCTCTATTTGTTCGCACCGGTCATAGCATGACGCCCACTCCCGTGGCGCAAAATATTATTGTTCCTGCAAGGCAAGCACTGGCTTTACTGCGCAAGAGTGTTCAAGAAAGTCACACCTTCGATCCACTTACCGCAGAGAAGTCATTTAACTTTGCAAGTAGAGATTTGCTAGAGGCCAGTATTATGCCTCGCCTTGTTGCTCGCCTTCAGAATTTGGCACCAAACATTGGCATAACAAACTACGAAATTCCGCGCAGTCAGGTTGTGTCCGCGATGGCGAGCGGCACTCTTGATTTCTTTGCAGACGCGTCTACCTTTACCGACCCTCATTTGTGCAAAGAGAAAATAGCGCAAGACCGTTTTGTTGTGCTGGCGAGAAAGAATCACCCTGCACTAAAGAACGGACTCGATTTAGAAACATTTTTACGCCTAGGTCATATCAATGTATCGCAAAGAAAGTCAGGGGCTGGGCCCATTGATATTGCTTTAGACAAAATGGGAAAACGCAGAAAAGAGGTCATGCGCGGCCAACACTTTCTCACAGTTCCAAGCACTATCGTAAAAACCGACCTTATTGCTTGTTTACCATTTCACCTAGCTAAACATTACGATTTAGCTATATACGAAGTGCCTTTTGACTTACCTCCAGTAGAGTATTACCTGTATTGGCATGTGAGTGCCGATCATGACTATGCACATATGTGGATGCGCGAACAAATTATGGAAGTGGCGAGCAATTTCAAACCTCATTAGCGCGCCTGCGCACATCTTCAGTAAACGTTAACCAACTTTTGAAGTCTCAATATGCCCGAGCACGGTACATTGAGACTTTTTTTGTAGCCGTGACAAATGCACAAAAATTTTCTAAATCTCCATGCAAGCACCTAATACAAAAGACTAATTTTGATTAAACAACAGACTAAACTTTAGTCTAACGTATGCATATTCATACTAAGTTATTTTTCAGCATGTTTTTGATGCCCAATGTAATGCGTTTAATAAAACCGAACACAAAAACACCAATCAAACTTATCGGGAACTTTAACCATGTTGAAAATAGTTAAATCTTCGTTAGTTATTGCTGCATCTACACTAGCGTTCTCACATGCAGCGCAAGCAGACGACATCAACGATGCACTTGCGAATATCTGCACTATAGTTCAGGCAGATGACAAAGGTGAATTGCGCAAGAAAATGCGTCGCGTACAGTCTGACTTCAGATTAAAGCTTAGAGATTATTACGCTGGTGTGTCTTGTGGTGGGCAGAGCTTAATTCGTACCGCGCTTGAAAGTAATGCTGTGGAAGTGGGCACGCTTTTGGTAAAAAAAATGCCAAGTAGGGATCTAAAGCAGCCAGAGGCAGATGGTAAAACACTGCAAGCTTGGATTGCTGAAAAAGGGCTACAGAACTCACCGATATCTGAAGAGCTAGCCAGCCGTATTTAATTTCAATAGCACACCATTACTATCTTAATATCTGAGGCTCTTTTATGGAGCCTCTGCTATTTCTGAATGCCTCTAACGCTTTTTACGCCTCTATAAATTCGATGACGTTTATAGCTGCCCAGTCTGAATATTCTCTGTGGATCCAGTGGCTTGCCGTATCGAGGTAAATCACCTTGCAGTGCGGAACATAGTGTTCAATACCTTGAAGTACAGCAGTATCAAAAGCTTTATCTTCTCTACCCCACAGAACCAAAGTTTCCAGAGAAATGTTGATATTGGGAACGTGTATGTTCGCTAACTCATCTGGCGATGCGTTAATACCAGGTATTTTTTGTGGCATATTTCTGTAGTAACTCAACATAGCATTGAGTTTAGTTTTATCTTGCCAGTCATTTAAAAGTGAGTTCGCATATTCATGTTCTCGTTTGAAAAAGCTGGCGCCCAGCATTTCCCTTAATAGGCTAAAATTTGTGTCTGCCAACATGTTCTCAGCGCCGTTATCTCGAAGCGCATCAATATATTGACTCTTTTCACGCTGGGTTTTGCTCATTATTAACGACTGTGTAAATGTTGAAGGGTGCGCAGCATTGAGAATAACAAGTTTATCAATTAACTCACTGTGAAAAGCCGCAAGTGGCCATGCAATAGCACCGCCCCAGTCGTGCCCTATTAACACAATTTTTCTGCCCTGTTTAACTGATTCAATAAATAAAACCATGCGCTTTATCAACGCAGGCACTTCATAGTCTCGCTGGGAGGGCAATACCTCAGACAAATGATAACCGGGTAAGTCAGGGGCAATAACATCAACATGTTCGGGAGTGCAGCGTATAAACGGCTCCCATGCGTGAGAATTTTCAGGGAAGCCGTGAAACAAAATTAACAGTGTTTTTTGTTCGTCACCTTCAGACTCAGGCGCGTTAGTTCCGCGCTGTGATTCTCGGCTGAGATAATGAATTTTCTTGCCATCAATGGAGACATATCGTGAATCTAACATTATGTAAGCACCAATAAAAATGTATGGTCCGCCTCGTTATTGCAATGATTAATTTCGATAACGGGGTTGGTTATGCGCTAATGTATTCGGAGTCTGTTTAGGCGCTTTCGCAACCCGCTCCACGATGAGATCCGCGCTGGATTATCCTCAAAAAACCGAAAGCTTCTGAGAGCTGTTTTTTATGTCAGGTTTTAATCCAGTGGTTCTACCGTTTTCGTCATCATATTTATCATTGCAAACCCGGTGCTAACGCTTTGCTGTTGAATGCTTTTTTTGTTTTCATCACTGCCCATGCTATTCGGGCCAGTTTGTTGGCCAGGGCAACGGTTACAACATTGAATGGCTTGGTGGCGCGTAAATTTATCAACCACTCGCCATAAATCTTTCCGGTCTTATCCGGCCTGGACATAACCGCCCTGGCGGCATGGATAAACAAGGTTCGGAGTTCTTTGTTACCCCGCTTGCTTATCCCCAGTAATTTGGGTTTACCGCCAGTTGAGTACTGCGCTGGAACTAACCCTAACCATGCAGCCATGTTTCTTCCGTTTTTAAAATCCGTAGCGCTACTGATGTTGGCAATACAAAGGCTGGCGGTCATATCGCCAATACCTGGGATGGTTTTAAGAAGCTGCCCTATCGGGTTTGTATCAACCAGTTGCTTTAGCTTTTTATCTTGTCTCTCAATGTTCCTGTTAAGGAGCAGGTAATATTCGTGCAGCTCCATGAGCTCTTCCATAAGTAACCCTGGCAAGACCTGCCGCTGCTGTGAAAGCCAGTTAAACAGTTGCTTCATTACGCTATGGCCTGTTGGAAGTGCAATGCCAAACTCCAGCAGTAAGGAGCCTATACGGGACATGCAGGCTGTTCTGTCTTTGACATACCCATGCCTTGCTTTATGAATAGCTGAAATGACCTGGGCTTCTTCAGATTTGACGCTGACAAACCGCATTTTCGGTCTTATTGATGCTTCGCATATGGCCTCTGCATCAATAAAATCATTCTTATTGCTTTTAACGAAAGGTTTTACGTATTGTGGCGGGATTAGTTTGACCGTATGCCCCATCAACTCACACTGCCTGCCAAGCCAGTGCGCACCGCCACAAGCTTCGAAAGCAATTGTGCATGGCGTTAATTGATGAAGATAGTGAATGAGTGCCGAGCGGGAAAATTTTTTGCGAATGATTTGATTATCTGAATAGTCGCGGCCTATCACGTGAAAAGATGATTTGCCTAAATCGATTCCAAGAACTTTAATAGTAGACATGATGGTTCGCCTCTTTGATTGCCTAACTCTAAGATTAGCTTAGAGGTGAGGCGGACCATCTAATTAAGCCGAGTAACAAAAGTGGCGATTGATTCACACACTCTCGTTACCCGGCACACTAGGTTTGCTAAAAGCTAATTATTCAACAGCAAACATACTTTCAGGCATAGACATCAGGTTGTCCGAACCAGACTGCATTGCAGAAACCAGTGAACGCGTGCGCGTAAGCAAACGATCAAAGTAGAACCCTGTAGTCAGTATTTTACTCTTGTAGAATTCCGTTTCTGTGCTTCCGGCATCAAGCTGTTCTTGTGCCTTAACTGCCATACGTAACCAGAAATATGCAACAGTCACATAACCTGAGTACATAAGGTAATCAACGGAAGCCGCACCGATTTCGTCTGGGTTAGACGCAGCCGCTTTGCCAATATCCATGGTTACTTGCTGCCACTCATCTAAATGCGAGTTTAGTGCATTTGTCCATGCGCTAAACTGTGCATTGTCGCGAAGAGAGTTACAGTAATCGCGAACTTCCTGCACAAATACATTGAGCAATTCACCGTTAGATCCCATCACCTTACGGCCAAGTAAATCCACTGCCTGAATACCCGTAGTGCCTTCGTACATGGTACAAATACGTGTATCACGTGCAAGCTGCTCCATGCCCCACTCTTTAATGAAACCGTGGCCGCCGTATACCTGCATACCGTAGCTTGTGGTTTCTTGAGCAGTTTCAGTCAAAAACGCTTTAACAATCGGCGTCAAGAATGCAAGTTTTGCTTCTGCTGTTTGCTTAGCAACTTCATCGTCGCCATATAAGGTTACATCTACCATTTGCATACAGTACGCGGCTAATGCACGATTGCCCTCGGCAAATGCTTTTTGCGTTAACAACATACGACGCACGTCTGGGTGCACAATAATGGGATCAGCAGGACCGTCTGGGTTCTTACGCCCTGTCATTGAGCGAAACTGCACTCGGTCTTTCGCGTACTTAAGCGCACCTTGGAATGCCGTTTCTGACGCTGCCAGACCTTCAAGGCCAGTGCCTATCCGTGCAGTGTTCATAAAGGTAAACATACAGTTAAGGCCGCGGTTAGGAGGACCAATAAGGAACCCTTTAGCGCCATCAAAGTTAATTACGCAAGTTGCGCTAGCTTTGATACCCATCTTGTGTTCTATACTGCCGCAATTTACCGCATTGCGATCTTGCTTCTCACCGTTTTGCGACACGTTGTATTTTGGTACAACAAACAGAGAAATACCTTTGGTGCCCTCAGGCGCGTCAGGCAGGCGAGCCAATACGATATGCACGATGTTTTCAGACATGTCATGCTCACCGGCAGAGATAAAGATCTTCGTGCCGGTTAGGCTGTAACTACCATCTTCTTGCGGTTCTGCGCGGCATTTCAGCATACCAAGGTCAGATCCACAGTGTGCCTCTGTTAAACACATTGTGCCTGTCCATTCTCCGCTGATTAGCTTATGAAGAAACATATCTTGCTGTTCTTTCGTGCCGTGCGCTTTAAGTGTTTCCATACAGCCTTGGCTTAGACCTGGATACATAGCCCACGAGTGGTTTGCACCAGAAAACCATTCAGCAATTATTGAAGCAAGTGAGTAAGGAAGGTTTTGTCCGCCAAACTCTTCTGGGTGCGCCATACTTGGCCATCCGCCTTCAACATAGGTCTGATAAGCTTCTTTGAAACCTTTAGGTGTAGTAACCACACCGTTGTCCCACTTACAACCTTCTTCATCACCAGATTGGTTAATAGGTGCAAGCGTGTTTTCTGAAAACTTAGCCGCCTCTGCAAAGATTGCTGAAACCAAGTCTTCGGAGGCTTCGTCGAAACCTAACTTTTGATAGTGACTTTGAAAATCGAGTAGCTCATGTGTTACAAACATGGCGTCGCGTTGTGGAGCTTTATAACCTTCCATACTAAATACCTATAGAACTTCAAATAAACCAGCAGCGCCCATGCCGCCACCGATACACATAGTGCAAACAACAAATTTCGCACCACGTCTTTTACCTTCGATGAGTGCGTGACCCACCATACGAGCACCGCTCATGCCATAGGGGTGACCAATAGAAATGGCACCGCCGTTTACATTTAATAATTCGTCTGGAATGCCCAATTTATCGCGACAGTATAAAACTTGTACCGCAAACGCCTCGTTGAGTTCCCATAGACCTATATCGTCCATGGTCAATCCATGCTGCTTTAATAGCTTAGGAATGGCAAAAACAGGACCTATTCCCATTTCATCAGGTTCACAACCCGCAACCTCAATGCCGCGATAAACGCCAAGAGGCTGTGTGCTTCCTTTTACGGCTGTGTTTTCATCCATAATTACGGTAGCGCTGGCACCGTCAGACAACTGACTGGCGTTACCCGCTGTTATGCAACCGCCTTCAATGACCGGTTTAAGGCCTTGCAGCCCTTCTAATGAAGTTTCAGGACGGTTACCTTCATCTTTCGACAACGTAGCTTCCCTTTCACTGATCTCGCCTGTTTCTTTGTTGAACAGTTGCTGTGTGGCAGTGATAGGTACAATTTCATCATCAAATTTGCCTGCAGATTGCGCTGCCGCAGTACGCATCTGACTTTGATATCCGTATTCGTCTTGTGCATCGCGGCTAATGTTATAGCGCTTAGCCACCACTTCTGCTGTTTGCAGCATTGGCATGTAAATATCGTTGTGTTTAGCCACTAGTGCTGGGTCTACCGCACGGTAGGTGTTCATATTTTTATTCTGCACTAACGAGATTGAATCTAGCCCACCCGCAACCATAATGTTTGTTTCGCCGGAGCGGATAGTATTAGCCGCGGTAGCAATGGCATACATCCCCGAGCTGCACTGCCTGTCGAGGGTCATTCCCGCAACCGAAACAGGTAAATCGCCAGCAAGTGCTGCTAAACGACCGATGTTCATTCCGCCACTCCCTTGGGTGAGCGCAGAGCCCATAATGACATCATCAACAGACGCTGGATTTATACCTGCACGCTCAACCGCATTTTTGATGGCGTGGCCACCAAGCGAAGGCGCAGGCAAGTTATTTAAGACGCCTTTGTAGGCACGCCCTATAGGCGTTCTTGCTGTGCTAACAATTACTGCATCACGCATTGTATTGTTCCTTATTTTTTGTAACTTTTGAAACTGCCGCCTTCTTGCGCCAGTTTGACTAGTAGATCGCTTGGCTCTAACCACATTTTGCCGTAATCGCCAAGCTGGTCACGATACGTTGTCAGCTTGTCTAATATGGTTTTCAATCCCACTTCATCTGCATATTGCATAGGGCCACCACGGAACACTGGGAAGCCGTAACCATAGACGTAAATCACGTCAATATCGCTTGATTTAGCCGCAATGCCTTCTTCAAGAATAATCGCGCCTTCGTTTATCAGAGAAAACATCACGCGAACTAAAATCTCTTCATCGCTTATGTCTGAACGTTGCTGAACCCCTAAACGTTCGGCTTCTTTTTTGGCAATCTCTAACACTTCGGGATCTGGAATGGGAACTCGACTACCGGGTTCGTAGTTGTAAGTACCGCGGCCTGTTTTAAGACCATTCCGTCCCATTTCAACAAGACGGTCGGCAACAGCGCCATAGGCTGGATCATGAGCAATGTGCTCTTGACGAGACTGGCGAACATAGTAGCCAATATCTAACCCAGCCATATCACCCATCGTAAATGGCCCCATTGGCATACCAAAGTCAGTAAGCACTTTGTCTACTTGCTCAGGTGACGCCCCTTCTAATAGCAAACGATTAGCCTCGCGACCATATGGCTCAATCATTCGATTACCAACGAATCCAAAACATACACCCACTAACACGGCGACCTTTTTAATACGCTTGGCCATTTTCATGCAGGTTTTGATTACTTCAGGTGATGTCTTATCGGCCTTAACAACTTCTAGCAGACGCATAACGTTTGCTGGAGAGAAGAAATGAAGGCCAATGACGTCTTCAGGACGAGACGTTGCTGTCGCAATTTCATCAATATCAAGTGTCGATGTATTAGACGCTAATATGGCACCTGGCTTACATACTTTGTCGAGGGTTGAAAAAACGGTCTTCTTGACTTCCATTTTTTCAAAAACGGCTTCAATCACTAAATCTACGTCGCTTAAATCGTCGTAAGTGGTAGTGCCTGAAAGCAATGCCATTCGCGTTTCTACTTGCTCTTGAGTCAGCTTACCCTTTCTAGCGCTGTTTTCGTAATTCTTACGAATAAGTGCCAAGCCCTTTTCCAGTGCTTCCTCTTTTAGCTCAAGCATAGTTACTGGAATACCGGCGTTGGCGAAGTTCATCGCTATACCACCGCCCATAGTGCCTGCACCAATGATTGCAACTTTCTCGATATTGCGTTCTGGCGTTGTTTTATCGAAGTCTTTTACGTGGCCGGCTGCGCGCTCTGCAAAGAAGAAGTGCTGCTGAGCTCTCGCCTGGGGTGTATTCATACACTCCATAAATAGCTTGCCTTCGTTTTTAAGGCCATCCTCAAACGATAAGGTATAAGCGCCACGAACCGCTTCTATACATTTAAGCGGTGCGAAAAAGCCTTTTGATGCTTTTTTGGTCTGAGCAGTGACTGCTTCAAACACTCCCTGAGTTTCCTCAGACATGGAAAGTGTAATGTCACAAGTACGCTTAACGGCGTTTGGTCCGCTAAGCGATGCTAAATAGGCTTTAGTGTCTTCTAAAAGGTGTTCAGGTTTGTCTGATATTTTATCGAATACACCCGGTAACTTGAGTACCGATGTGGGTTTACCCGTAACTATCATGGTAAGAGCTGTTTGAGCGTCGGCAAGTCTAGGTAGGCGCTGTGTGCCACCTGCCCCAGGTAAGATACCAAGATTGACTTCTGGGAGACCAACTTTGTTATCGGCAAATGTCACCCGATGGTGACATGCAAGTGCAACTTCCAAACCGCCGCCAAAAGCCGGCCCAGGAAGAACTGCAATAACGGGTTTCGATGCGTTCTCAATTTTGTCGAGAACTTCAGGTAGCATTGGTGATAAGTCGCCACCAGAGAATTCGCTGATGTCAGCACCGCCTGAGAATATGGGAAGCGATGAAGTGATAACGATTGCACTTACGCTGTCGTCTTTAATCGCATTGTCGACACCCTCAATCAGGCCTATGCGAAGCGCTCTTGATAGTGCATTTACCGGCGCGCTTTGCATCGTGAGAGTGGCAACACCCTGCGTTACTTCATACGCTACTGCGTTATTTTCCGTCTGAGTCATAACCATTTCCTGTTTATCACGTTAATCGGATGTTATTGCAGTGTTGTCAATCATCCAAGTTTATTGGTGTTATAGACATTTATCACAATATTGAATACGGGGTTGAAAGCCTTTTTCTTCTTCACATTTGGCTAAAGAGCACGTATCGCGCTAGATACAGATCGATTGACAGAATTATCTGCGAGTGCTTTTGTTACACTAACGTTAATGCTTTGATCATCATTTTTACAAGGAGCGTTATGTCATGAAAGTACTTAAAACACCCGAAAATGCCTTTGCCGATATTTCTGATTTTCCCTATCCGGCACATTTTGTTGAAGTTACCGATACGGTGAGTAGTGAACTGTGTATGGCTTATTATCAACTGGGGCCAACAGAAGGTCATCCCGTTGTACTTCTGCATGGAGAACCCACGTGGGCATATTTGTATAGAAAAATGATGCCGCTACTTGCCGATGCGGGTTTTTGTGTTTTTGTCCCTGACTTAATTGGTTTTGGTCGCTCAGATAAACCGACATTGAAAAGCGACTACACCTATGGCAGGCATTTAATTTGGCTAAAAGACTGGTTCAATCAGGTAGTCAAAGGGCCTGCAACCTTGTTTTGTCAAGATTGGGGCGGCCTCTTAGGCCTTAGAATGGTGGCAGATATGCCGACACGTTTCGCGGGTGTGATGGCATCAAATACTGGGCTACCCACTGGCGATGTGAAGCCAACGGAAGCATTCACACGTTGGCGTCGCTTTTCACAAGATGTTGAAGAGTTCCCAACCTCAACCATTATTAACAACGGTACCCTTTCCGACATAGATGAACATGCCTTGGCGGCTTACGACGCGCCCTTTCCCGATGAGAGTTATAAAATGGGCGCGCGAATGTTTCCGCTACTTGTACCTACCGAACCAGATAGCCCAGATTCACAGGCTAACCGAAACGCATGGCAGTCTTTAAAACAGTTTAATAAACCCTTTATGACGGCATTTAGTGACGGAGACCCTGTCACTGCTGGCGGCGAAAAGTATTTACAAAAGCAAATACCTGGCTGCAAAGGAATCAAACACGCTTCGATAAAATCCGGAGGGCACTTTGTGCAAGAGGACAAAGGGGAAGAGTTGGCTCAGTTGCTTATCTCTTTCATACGCAGCTACCAATAACTAAATCAAACAAATTATAAAAGGAAAATAACATGACTATGGATCCACTTCTTAATTTCACCGGACAAGTGGCACTTATAACTGGCGCAGCAAGCGGTTTTGGACGTCTTTTAGCAAAAGGGCTAGCTGAGCGAGGAGCAAAATTAGTACTAAGTGACATAAATGAAACGGCCCTTGAGGAAGTGCAAACTGAATTGCAGCCGCTGACTGCTGTAGAAGTGATAGCGGGTAACATTGCGGAGGAGACACTAAATAAGGCGCTGGTAGAATTAGCCATAGAGAAATTTGGACGCCTAGATATTGCCGTAAATAATGCCGGTATTGCCCATACCCCTGCGCCAGTTCATGAAATGACAGAAGCAATTATGGACAGTCAGTTTGCAGTAAACGTTAAAGGAGTGATGTTTGGTATGAAATACCAAATTCCAGCCATGCTGTCGCAAAAGAAGGGACATGTGCTGAATGTGAGTTCTCTCGCAGGGCTTGGTGGAGCCCCTAAAGGCGCTGCCTATGCCGCCGCCAAACACGCCGTTGCAGGCGTTACGCGCACCGCTGCTGTTGAATATGGAAGGAAAAATGTACGTGTAAATGCCATTTGCCCGTTTTACAGCCCCACAAACATTCTAAATGTTGATGGCTACAATACGCCAGAGGCCCAAGCTCAGCTGGGGCAAGGCAGCCCAATGAAGCGTTTGGGCGAACCTCAGGAAATAGTAAATACCATTCTGTTGATGCTGTCTCCAGGCAACAGCTATATGAACGGACAAACAGTTGCCGTAGACGGTGGTGTAACTGCCTGGTAATGAGTATAGCTTTTTATACCTAGGTATAAGCTTATCTGTTTTGTTTTGTTAGGGCTTTAGTTTTAATAGAGATGAACAAACAAAGTGTGACTGACGAGGCGCGTGCAACCGCCTCCGACGTTCCTCTCCTTTCGTATCGCAGAGACAGCAACTTATGACAACACGGTTCGTGTACAACATATCTACTATTTGCTCTGTATTTTGCTTCGTTACTTTAGTTTCCCCTTTGAACGCCCACGCTGCTGAAAATAAGGCTAGCGTTTCGGCTGGGGTGTCGACGTTGCAAGCGCATTCGACCACTAAGAAAGTGCGCCGTATTACCCAAACATCGCCAAGTACCATATTGAAACTGTTATCGGTCACGGCAAGAAGCGGTCAAAAAAACCATAGCACACCGTTTATCCATCCTTTACTTCAAAACGACAATCAAAAGTCTGATTAACTGTTTTTGGGCTAAAAGCTATGGACAAATGAGACGTGAAAGCGCTCTCTTGATAATCTCACCTGTAAGTTCGTTTTTGACTCTTTACTCGCTCTTTATACCATTAGTCGACATAGCGCCCATTCTGAATAGAAGCGAATACCATCCATAAAAAATGTATGGTCCGCCTCGTTATTGCAATGATTAATTTCGATAACGGGGTTGGTTATGCGCTAATGTATTCGGAGTCTGTTTAGGCGCTTTCGCAACCCGCTCCACGATGAGATCCGCGCTGGATTATCCTCAAAAAACCGAAAGCTTCTGAGAGCTGTTTTTTATGTCAGGTTTTAATCCAGTGGTTCTACCGTTTTCGTCATCATATTTATCATTGCAAACCCGGTGCTAACGCTTTGCTGTTGAATGCTTTTTTTGTTTTCATCACTGCCCATGCTATTCGGGCCAGTTTGTTGGCCAGGGCAACGGTTACAACATTGAATGGCTTGGTGGCGCGTAAATTTATCAACCACTCGCCATAAATCTTTCCGGTCTTATCCGGCCTGGACATAACCGCCCTGGCGGCATGGATAAACAAGGTTCGGAGTTCTTTGTTACCCCGCTTGCTTATCCCCAGTAATTTGGGTTTACCGCCAGTTGAGTACTGCGCTGGAACTAACCCTAACCATGCAGCCATGTTTCTTCCGTTTTTAAAATCCGTAGCGCTACTGATGTTGGCAATACAAAGGCTGGCGGTCATATCGCCAATACCTGGGATGGTTTTAAGAAGCTGCCCTATCGGGTTTGTATCAACCAGTTGCTTTAGCTTTTTATCTTGTCTCTCAATGTTCCTGTTAAGGAGCAGGTAATATTCGTGCAGCTCCATGAGCTCTTCCATAAGTAACCCTGGCAAGACCTGCCGCTGCTGTGAAAGCCAGTTAAACAGTTGCTTCATTACGCTATGGCCTGTTGGAAGTGCAATGCCAAACTCCAGCAGTAAGGAGCCTATACGGGACATGCAGGCTGTTCTGTCTTTGACATACCCATGCCTTGCTTTATGAATAGCTGAAATGACCTGGGCTTCTTCAGATTTGACGCTGACAAACCGCATTTTCGGTCTTATTGATGCTTCGCATATGGCCTCTGCA
Organism: Alteromonas sp. MB-3u-76; assembly: GCF_002831605.1. NCBI lineage: Bacteria > Pseudomonadati > Pseudomonadota > Gammaproteobacteria > Alteromonadales > Alteromonadaceae > Alteromonas > Alteromonas sp. MB-3u-76. Next base: position 2,430,055 of record NZ_CP025115.1, read on the forward strand.
TCAATAAAATCATTCTTATTGCTTTTAACGAAAGGTTTTACGTATTGTGGCGGGATTAGTTTGACCGTATGCCCCATCAACTCACACTGCCTGCCAAGCCAGTGCGCACCGCCACAAGCTTCGAAAGCAATTGTGCATGGCGTTAATTGATGAAGATAGTGAATGAGTGCCGAGCGGGAAAATTTTTTGCGAATGATTTGATTATCTGAATAGTCGCGGCCTATCACGTGAAAAGATGATTTGCCTAAATCGATTCCAAGAACTTTAATAGTAGACATGATGGTTCGCCTCTTTGATTGCCTAACTCTAAGTCTAGCTTAGAGGTGAGGCGGACCATCTAATTAAACCGCATAACGTTTCATTATGCGGCTCTTGGTTTTTGCACTCTAGAACCTTAGGCACTTTTCAGCACAAAAGTTTACTTCTCTTGAAAGAAGCCTGAATTAAGGAACAATCACCATTTTGCCTTTAACTTCTCTATTCATCACTTTGGTCATTGCCTTTGTCGCTTGTTCTAACGGAAGAGCTTCATCGACCACCACCTTCACTTTACCCTGAACATACCAAGTGAGAAGCTCTTGCATATTTGCTGCAAACCCTTTTGGATCGTGCTGGGTGAAGGACCCCCAAAATACGCCCATTACCGAGTAGCCTTTTACCAACGCTAAATTAACAGGGAACTTTGGTATCTCGCCACCAGCAAACCCGACAACTAACAACCGACCTTCCCACGCCATACTTCTGCTACATGCGTGAAAAGTATCACCACCGACGCACTCATAAATGACGTCAGCACCTTTACCTTCAGTCACTTCTTTCAACGTTTCTTTTAAGTCTTTCTCTTTATAGTTAATAAGAATATCAGCGCCGTGCTCTTTAGCTAAGGCAAGCTTTTCGTCTGTTGAGCACACAGCAATAACCTTAGCCCCCATGGTTTTGCCAATTTGTACCGCCGCCAGACCAGTACCCCCCGCAGCCCCCGTAACAACTAGTGTCTCACCGGGCTGCAACTTAGCACGCTGTTTTAAGGCGTGATGTGCAGTGGCGTGGGCGGTCACTAGCGCCGCTCCTTCATTCACATCAATCGAGTCTGGCAGTGGCATAACATGGCTAGCTTGTACCGCAACTTTTTCTGCGTAACCACCTAAGTTAGACAGTGCAATGACTCGCTGCCCTTTCTTAACGTGACTAACACCCTCACCCACTTCACAAATCACACCAGCTACCTCGTTCCCTGGAATAAACGGAAAATCTGGCTGCATTTGATATAATCCCTGAACCAAAAGTCCATCGGGGAAATTCACTCCTGCGGCTTGAACGTCAACCACTACATAGCCGGGTTTCGCTACCGGGTCAGCAACGTCTTGTACTCGTAAATCCTCTACAGGCCCAAAGGCTTCGCATACTATGGCTTTCATGTTTACTCCGTATTCTGTTTTACACCAAACGCTCGTTTTGCATTTTATTCGCTATCTTGATGTATGGTTTGGTTAGCTATTTGTGCTAATGGACGCACCATGGCGCCTAACTGCATTGCTTTTTCGCTCGACGCATTGCCGTCGTGAGCACGTTTTACCACGCCCTGCAAAATAGCTGCTAAGCGGAAAAAGCTAAAAGCTAGATAGAAGGTCCAATTGTTTATTTTCTCAATATTTCGACGCTGACAGTAGGCATTCACATAGGCCTGCTCTGACGGAATACCCAAGGCTTCCCGATCTAGCCCGCCTAATCCTGCCGCGTGTGCAATATCAGAGGGTAGTCTAAGCTGCATACATTGATAAGCTAAGTCTGCATAGGGGTGCCCTAAAGTCGATAACTCCCAGTCGAGCACCGCAATCACTCTTGGGTTGTCGCTATCACTCATATCAAACATCATATTGTCGAGCCTGAAATCTCCATGAACTAGTGATGTCTGACCATCATCCTCCGGTAAATTTGCTTCAAGATAACTAATAAGCTGTTCAATTTCTTCGATATGCTCTAGCTCTGACGCGCGATACTGCTTGGTCCACCGGCTCAATTGTCGCTCGAAATAACTGCCAGGTTTACCGTAATCGCTTAGACCCGCCGCTTGAATGTCCACGCTGTGCAAAGACGCTAACACTCTGTTCATTTCGTCGTACATTGCACCGCGAGTTTTTGCCGACGCTATTTCAGGTAACGCACTGTTCCAAAATATCTCACCCTCTACGTAAGCCATAATGTAAAACATACTGCCTATTACGCTGGTGTCTTCGCACAGGTGGTATGCTTTAGGAACCGGCACGTTGCTTTCCTGCAAGGCGTTTATAACTCTAAATTCTCTATCTACTGCATGGGCAGATTTTAATAATTTGCCAGGCGGCTGTCTTCGCAGTACAAACGTTCCCTTTTCAGAACTCAGCTTAAAGGTTGGATTTGACTGACCACCGGAAAACTTATCAGCGCTGCTTACATGCCCAATTTCGGGGCATGCAGCGGCTAAATAGTGATTAAGAACTTCTAAATCTAACGCATGAGGCGCTGTTGCTTTTTCTTCACTCACACTAATTCCCTATGCGTTTTTATCAGCAATTAAATTGCGGCCCAGCTGCATCATATGCACTTGATCTGGACCGTCTGCTAGCTTAATTGTACGCGCGTAGGCATACATTGCCGATAGCACGAAATCTTGGCTAGTCCCGGCCGCACCGTGCATTTGAATAGACTCGTCAATAACGTTACATGCCATAGTAGGTGCAACAATTTTTATGGCTGCGATAAGATCTCTAGATACTTTATTTCCATACCTGTCCATTTTGTCCGCAGCTTTCAATGTGAGTAATCGAGCTTGCTCAATGTCACAATGCATTTTAGCAATGCTTTCGCGAACCGACTGCTGTTTTGCTAGAGGCTTGCCAAAGGCTACACGTGCTTCCACACGCTCGCACGCCATATCGAGGGCGCGTTGAGCACAACCAATTAAACGCATGCAGTGATGTATTCTGCCTGGGCCAAGGCGACCTTGGGCAATTTCAAAGCCTTTACCCTCGCCCACAAGCAAGTTTTCGGCAGGCACTCTAACATTCTCAAACAGAACTTCAGCGTGACCAATAGGCTCATCATAAAAGCCCATCGCTGCCATAGGTCTTACAATCGTCACGCCTTTAGTATCGACAGGAACTAATATCTGCGATTGTTGCTGATGACGAGGAGCATCAAAATCGGTTTTCCCCATCACTATCATGATTTTGCAGTTTTCATTCATGGCACCACTGGTATACCACTTTTTACCGTTAATAACGTATTCATCACCGTCGCGTGTGATAGACGTCTCAATATTTGTTGCATCGCTAGATGCTACCGCTGGCTCGGTCATTGCAAAAGCAGAACGAATTTCGCCGTTTAACAGCGGAACCAACCACTTTTCTTTTTGTTCTTCGTTTCCGTATTTTGCCAACACTTCCATATTGCCTGTATCTGGCGCGCTGCAGTTGAATATTTCAGAACTAAATAGTACTCGCCCCATCTCTTCACACAATGGCGCATACTCGGCATTAGTAAGCCCTGCGCCGTAAGGCTTGTATTCTTCTGGCAAAAACAGATTCCACAAGCCTGCATCTCGAGCCTTTTGCTTGAGCGTTTGCATCAACTCTGGTGTCTTCCATCGGTTCTCACCATTTTCTACCGCGTGAATGTACTCCTGTTCTATGGGGTACACTTCTTCTTTCATGAAGGCTCTTAATTTTTCCAAAAGCGCCTGCGTTTTTTCATTATATTCAAAGTTCATAGCTGTCCCGTTTAGCTGTAGGTAATGGCGTGCAACCTGTCGATCACATCCAGGTGAGGTACGCTGTTGAAGTTATTTAGATGAACACCCCGCTTGTTGGCGAAGCATTGTGAAAAGCTGGCATTGCGTATCTGCAAATTCATATTGATAACTGTGGCGGAGTCGTAGCCCAAAATGTGTTTTAGCATCATGGCAATGGCTCCGCCCGAGCTTACAACCAATACACGTTTGGCATCCATATTTTGCAGGTGCGTGAGCATATTACTTACCCGTCCCTCGAACTGTGCCCATGTTTCGTCTAGAAGTTCATGAGGAAGTTTGTCTTGCGACCAAGCAAGCATGGCTTTTTTTAATAAACGATAAAATTCGGCGGGTGACGATCCCTCAGGAACTCTGTCCTCGGGAAAGAGATTGAGATAGGCAGCGGCAACCGCTTGGAAGTTGAATTCATTGAGTGAGCTATCTCGTGTCGCCTTAGGAAGTGATTTCCCCCCTGCAGACAATCCTTTTGCAATCCCCTCGTTAGTTTCTCGATGCCTTACCATGTCTCCCATAAATACAGAATCGAAATGTATATCGCGATGATGAAAATAGTCGCCCAGCCATATGGCTTGCTGTGCCCCAAGCTCGCTTAGTTTGTCGTAATTAGCCTTGCCAAAAGACGCTTGTCCGTGACGAACTAAATAGATATCTGTCATTTCATGCTCGTATGTTACTAATATGTTAAACATACTAAGAAAACTACTTGCATAAGTTTAATTGATATTTTGAATGGGGGTTCATCATGTGAAGCTATTGGGAGAATGTCAGTGATGCTGACTCTCCCAAAATAAGCAAGGCTGTAAGCAGAGAAGCTGCAGCAGCGTTAGAGCTGGTGTAAGCCGGGGTTGGTAAAACTAGCAGAGGAAAGCTAGGCGTTAGCGCTATTTGCAGCGTCCTTTATAAATGCTGCTAACGTTACGGGTTCTTGCGCACCAGCAACTCCCTGATTTCCAATAACGAATGTTGGCACGCTCTGAATACCACGCTGCATCCAAGCCGACTCCTTTTGCCGAACAATATCGGCATAGCGTTCACTCTCAAGCGCCTCTGTAATGCCCAGCTTATCTAAACCGACAATACCGCCTTCCTGAACTAAAACATCTAAATTATTAATGTTTTTTCCCTCTGAAAAATAAGCTTCGAATAAACGCATCTTCATTGCTAGCGCCAACCCTGCTTCCTCTGCATAGTGGATAAGTTGGTGAGCTTTAAAGGTGTTTTGCATTGTTGCATCATCGGCAAGTTTAAACTCAAACCCAATGGCTTTACCTGCCTCTACTAACCTCTGTCTGTTCGCACTACTTTGCTGCTCGGTGATGCCATATTTTTCCATCACGTGCTCACGTAAATTTTGGCCTTCTTCTGTCATAGCAGGGTTTAGTTCAAAAGGGTGAAACTTTACGTCAACCGTTATATTTTCCTGCGCCAGTGAATCGATGGCCTGCTGTAAATGTTTATAACCTACAATGCACCAAGGGCACACTACGTCAGACACCATATCAATTGTTATTGTTCGCATTTGGCCTCGTTTAACGTTCGTAAAATAAACGCAATAAAAAAAGAATTTTTGGGGCTACAAACCAAAATTTATCGCCCCGAATATTATTTAACACTGTTTATTGACCACAATAACCGTAAATGGTTTATACCAGGTATGCAAATTAGCGAGACAACGAACAGTTCATATTTCTTTACCAGGGCGTGTTATTTTCTTTGATAAGAGTAACAATTTGCTTTGCCCAAATTGCATAGCCTGCAGATGACGGATGAAAACCATCAATGGCCATCATGTTTGCATTTAGCAGAGGTTTTCTTTTAACTGAATGACTATAAGTGTGAAAATTATTGTTCAATAAATTCACTGTCAATAAACGGCCAAACGGCAGTGTAATCAGGCTTTTTTCTAGTGCGTTATTGAGCATAGCCGCACGCAGCCCCAATACATATCGCAAAGGTTGAGGTATCGCAGGAAATTCAGCCATCGGGGGTAAACCCGAGAAAATCACTAATTTGCACCCAAACTTTTGTACGAGCAATTGGTAGATAAGACTCACGTTAGTATTCCACGCTTTCAGTGACGTAAACCGAGTTACATCATTAACACCAATAGAAACTACGGCAATGTCGAAACGCCGCGGGTTTTCTTTTTGAAGCAACTCCAGTAACCCCTGGCTAGCAAGCCCCGCTTTTGCTAATAAACAGATAGATGCCGCGGTATTATCTTCACTTAATAGCTGCTGTTGAAGTTTGCCTAGCAAAGCATCGTTTTGTGTCTCAACTCCTACGCCTGCCGCTGCTGAATCACCTGTAAGTAGTATTTTTATGGGTTTTTGTATAGCCTCTTGTACGGCTTCTTGTTCAGCTTCTTGCTTCTCACTCTCTACCTCTACTTCGGTAAGTATTTCTCGTGCACCCACGGGTTCGGGCAGCCTAAGTGCCTTTTTTCTCACCCAAAGTGCCTGAAAAGAAATCACTGGAAAAAGCGTAAAAAAACAGCAGTAAAAATACAAAATATTGAACCAGATCAACTCATCATCCTTTGTTACTCGATAACATACCCATGTCTACTCAAAACCCTCAACAAGAAGAAATGTCATGACAGTGAAACAGGTGAGCCAAGCTCGCACCACTACCATTGAGAAATACGCCAAGCATGCGCCACGGTATACTTCCTACCCTACTGCTCTAAACTTTTCGCCAGTAAACAATGACATTCTTAGCATTGCAAATAAAGCGACTAAAGCTGATAGCATAAGCCTGTATATTCACATCCCTTTTTGTAAAACTCTTTGCTATTACTGCGGTTGTAACAAAATTGTGACTCGACACAACAGCAAAGCAGATGAGTATCTCGCGTATATTGAAAAAGAGATAGTCGCTAAATCAAACTTGTATAAGGGTAAAATGGCTGTATCGCTGCACCTTGGCGGCGGGTCGCCAAGCTTTCTCAGTGCTGAGCAACAAACTACCTTAATGGCATTGCTAAAAAAATACATATCGTTTGATGAAGACGCTGAAATGTCTATTGAACTCGATCCGCGCAATGTAGATTTGCATTACCTCAATACGCTAAAAGACTTAGGTTACAACAGGCTAAGCTTTGGGCTACAAGATACAGACTTTAAAGTTCAGCAAACCATAAACCGTGTGCAAAGTACGCTGCATATTTCAGATTTAGTGTTCGAAGCCCGAAATCTAGGGTTCAACTCTATTAACTTGGACCTTATTTACGGCCTCCCGCACCAGTCTATCCACACGTTCAGGACAACCATAGCTGCAACAAAAGCGATTTCACCAGACAGAATATCGCTATTTAGTTATGCACATTTACCGGAGCGTTTTGCCGCGCAACGTAAGTTCGCCGACGACATTTTACCTAATGCGGAGCTTAAAGCAGAACTTTATGACTTGGCGGTAAAAGAATTCAAAAAGATTGGATATGAAATGATAGGGCTAGATCATTTTGCTAAAAAATCAGATAACCTGGCGTTGGCAAAAAAAGCTGGCAAACTACATAGAAATTTTCAGGGCTACACGCTGCATGGCAACACCGATTTAATCGGTTTTGGCGTGTCTGCAATAAGCACAATAGGAAATGCCTTCGCGCAAAACCCTAAACAATTAAAAGACTATTACACTAAGATAGATAACAACGAACCTGTTGCCACAATTGGGCTGTCGTTAACCAGTGACGACCTCATTAGAAGAGACGTAATATCAAGCTTAATGTGTAATTTATCGCTGGACATAAATAACATCGAGAGAAAGCACAATATTATCTTTAATGATTATTTTACCAATGAACTTAACGCGCTTCGCTTATTACAAAAAGACGGATTAGTTTTGCATATGGAACATGGCATTGTGGTTCCAGAACATGCAAGAATATTTATTAGAGCGATATGTGCAACCTTCGACGCTTATTTAGACGGCCATATGGAAGCTCATTCAAACGCTCAGGCAAAAGACAACAAAACAATACCGCGTTTCTCTAAAGCAATTTAAAGCGCGCAACTACTGGCATGTTGCGCTCTAGCGCTAATCGATGAAAAGATAATGCGCTAATAACAGCATAAAGCGGTTCCTGGTGTATTTGGGAACCGTTTTTGTCATTATCTGATCCCTGTGCGCTAGTGTCTTGAATACCTAGCGTTAGCAACACTCTTCCCTGCTGATGCCTATCAAAGAATGTTATATCTTCAATATGGCATGTCAGTGCATTTAAAATACTCGACGTGGTTTGTTCGCTGGTCTCAGAAACGTTTGTGTCTATACTCACATCACTAGCTTTTATCGATATTCGCACTGGCTGGCCATTTGTGAGGGGCTTATTTTCGGCGTCTTTACTTTCTGGGCTTGTGTGTGAATATGCAGAGACAGGAGTAAGCGTTTTTTCTGAAACATACAGGCGCTGCCCGAGTGCCATTACGCTATAAATCCTGTTGGCTATGTTTAGCGAAGAATCTGGCTCAGCGACTTTGCCAACCTCTGGCTCAATCAAATGCTCCACAACAGCGTCTATAACCGCAGAGGGTGTTTCCATACTTTCCATGCCACCATATCGGAACATGGCTTGTATCACATTATTGACCTCGCCTACCGCTGCAATGTTGCCGTTGTGAATGTAAACAAGTTCATCGCTAAACAGTAAAAGATCATCAATATCGTGAGAAACAACTAAACAGGTGAGTAAACTCGATGCGCAAAGTTTATGCAAAAACCTATAGATTTTTCGACGGCTTTGGCTATCAATAGCGCTTAACGACTCATCGAGTAAAAGAATATCTGGCCCGTTCACCAAGGCTCTAGCAATAGCTACTCGCTGTGCCTCCCCGCCTGATAGGGAATCTATCGATTTATGGACTAAGTGCGAGCAACAGCATCCAGTCAGCGCTTCTTCAATAGAAATAGCATTTTTACTTGCATGGCGTCGAGCAAGCCCTAAATTACCTTGCACATTAACATGGGGAAACAATAAGGGCTGTTGGAAAACGATCCCAATTTTTAGCTGTGCTTCTTTTGAGGCTATCTGGCTTGGCCACGAAGCCCGAACCTTTGCCTCTTTTTCAAAGCCAGCAATACAGCGCAAGAAGCTGCTTTTGCCTGCCCCTGAAGGCCCTGTTATGCCAATAAAGCGTGAAGTTGCACAAAACGTCGCTTCGCCTTCTATTCTGCCATGTAAAGCCACATTCAACGACAAACTCATCAAGACCTCACCCGATGCTGGGATACCGCAGAGTGGCGCTTATTTCCATCAAATCGATATAACAGCGCCAGCGCGACGAATGAAAACACGAGCAACCCTAATGACATAACGTGCGCGCGTTCATATTCTAGCGCCTCCACCTGCTCATATAATGCAATAGAAAGCACCTGAGTTTCGCTGGGAATATTACCGCCAATCATAAGCACAACACCGAACTCACCAACAGTATGAGCGAAGCTTAAACCAAACGCGACAATAACAGCGGCCTTGCACTGAGGTAATACAATGCGAAAAAAGGTTTCTAAAGGTGAAAAACCAAGAGAAGTTGCTACTTCTAAATAGCCCTTATTGAGCTGAGTAAAGCCACTGTAAAGTGGTTGCAATGCGAATGGCAGAGAATAGATAAGCGACCCCAGCACAAGGCCTTCAAAACTGAACGCCAACGTGCTTCCAAACAAGTCCAACCACCACGCACCTAGCGCACTTTCAGGCGAAAAAGCGATGAGCAAATAAAAGCCAAGCACCGTGGGTGGCAGCACCAAAGGTAGTGCAAAAATAGAAAGAACGAATGATTTAGCGCTATGACGCCAATTTGCTAAGAACCAGGCTAATGGCATTACGATGAGCAAAAGCAATACGCTCGTTACTAGCGCAAGTTTAAACGTTATAGACACCGCATTTAGCATATCAGTATTCACATACTCCATGCGTTTGCTCCATTTGCTCCATTTGCACAATTCGCCTCATTTGCCTTATTTATATACACGGCTGTTTCCGAAAAACTTTTATTTTTAGCATTTATCGCCGGTTCATAACCCCAGTGTTTAAGAGACATCTGCACATTACTCGACATTAGGTACTGAACAAACACACTCGCCGTGGTTAGCTTCGCTAACATTACCTGCTCAAGATCTACGTGATCTACGTGAGCTATGCTATCTTTTCGACTTACGTTATTTTCTCGGCTTTCGCTTTTAGCGTTTTTATAATTAAAGGGCGTGTTATAAACGGCTTCGTTATCGAACAGATTGGGACTCAGTGATGCCGCTTTTTTGCTGTTGATAACAAGAGACTGAATGATAGGTTCATGTAGCGATTTATCTATTAGCACCCAATTTCCAGCGTTATTGCTACCTTTGCCAGCTTCTCCAGTTGGTTGCTTTGAAAAATCACCGTGTTGTAACTGTCGCCCTTGTTTGAGAAGCTCCTGTTTTTGTGGCTTCTGATTTAAAAGTTCTTGCTCAAGCCCTCCGTGTTGGGAAAGCACTGTAGAATAGGCAACTAGGGCGTGGCTGACATTACCAGAGCTTAAATATTGATAAGTCTGCAATACGTTTTTCCCTTTCACTAATCGACCCTCTATTGCGCTATACAGCGATAAACTCTGCAACACTTGTTTTGCCGCCACCCCGTAGGGTGCAAGTTTAGGGTTAGCGATAGCAAGCTTTTCATTTGGCTTATCTAGAATTAGTTGAATGGCAGCTGCATTAAACGCCTTGTTTTCAGCAGATAAAACTGAGGAGACCAATGCTAACCGTCCTTGTGCATAGTTCACTACATTATTTATATGCACTTTTTCATTCTCAGCTAGAGCTGCTGGTCTTGCTGAATCTGCAGACATAAAAATATCAAAACCTGCGCCGTGAAGCATTTGCGCATAAAGAGTACCGCTAGAGGAGGTGGTAATCGATACTTGAATACCTGTGAGCTCGGTAAACGAAGATGTAAGAGCATGCAATGGCTCTGAAAAGTTAGCGGCTACAGCAATTTTTAACGGCGGTGATTCGGAAAACCTCATTCGCAATGTATTTAACAAATCAGTTGTGCTGAGTGAATGTTTATCGTTGCTGAGGCTGTTTTCGGTGCCTTTTTCAGTACCGTTTTCCGTGCTCTTTTCCATGTTTCGGCGTGCATTTGCAGCTGCTTTATTTTGAGCCAAGGCAGCGGCATTCGTTGAGGGCGCTATCAGCATTACCTGTAAGAGTAAGATACCGATGAGGTGAATGTTGAAATACTTCATCGTACTTGTATCAAGGTTTAGTCATCCATTTTAAAGCGGCAGCATCGTCAGAGCTCTTTGCCTCTACCCATTTTGATGTATTGCCCTTGAACTCTTTTTTCCAAAGAGGAACCGATTGTTTTAGCATATCCATCAAAAAACACGCCCCATCGAACGCCTCTTGTCGGTGAGCTCCAGCACAACCCACCCAAACTATTTGCTCGTTATTATAAATTCGCCCCACTCTGTGAACAGCCGCGGCACTTGTTAAAGAAAATCGAGTAACTGCTTTTTCTACTAACAGACCAAGCGCTTTCTCTGTCATTTCTGGGTAATGCTCCAGCGTAATACCATCAATGTCCCCAGCCATATTAAAGTCTCGAACCAAACCAGTAAACGTTACGATTGCGCCTGTGTTACCTGGTGCTCGGTGCTGAGCATCTTGCTGAAGTTTTGTGTAAAGTTCAGCTTGGTTGAAATCGTGCTCTTGAATAAAAGAAAACACCCCTAGCCTCCCGTGACGGGCGGAAAGTAGGCCAATTCATCGTTGGCACCCAGTACTGTTTTACTGTCGCATAGCTGCTGATTTCGGGCGGTCAAAACACTTCCCTCTAAGGCAAGCGCCCAGTTGCTGTCCATATTTTTTAAACGCGATGTAACGTTAGCTACCGTTTCGCCCTCTTCAATTTCAAGATGTAAGCTAGGAGTTTTTGAAAGTTCGCGAGTCTGTGCGAATGTTTTCACTGTTATCTGCATGAGTGAGCTATCTCTAAAAATTGCAAAGTAGTACTGAGCGAAAAGCTCAACACGAGACCATGAAGTGCTTTTATCATGGATAGGTCCAATGACCGGTTTTTCCGCCTTTTTTCTCAACAACTCGCACGCCATTCATATACATGGCAGGATCGATGGCCTTACACATGTCAAATAAGGTGAGTAGAGCAACGTTCACGCCAGTAAGCGCCTCCATTTCAACGCCTGTTTTTCCACTGAGCTTACAGTAACAGCTTGCCCTTATACGTTGTTGCGAAGCTTGAATTTCGAAGTCTACGTCAACTTTCGACAGAGCTAACGGGTGACATAGTGGAATGAGGTCGCTACAGCGTTTTGCACCCTGGATACCGGCTACCCGTGCTACAGCAAACACGTCGCCTTTGGCTATCTTCGCTTCGCTGATTTGCTTAATAACGCTATCGTTTACATACAAAAAGCCTTCGGCAACGGCTTCTCGCTTAGTTTCACTTTTGTCACTTACATCAACCATATTTGCCTGGCCGCCAGCATCGATATGGCTAAATTTATTTTCAGATTTAGTCATGCTTGTACCAGGTGTTTAACAAAATTACAGGGTTTAAAGTCTGCGTTAAGTTGGCTGGCAATAATTTTCTCCCACCCGGTACGACAAGCCCCAGTAGAGCCCGGTAAACAAAATATTACGGTATTATTTGCAAAGCCTGCAAGCGCTCTCGACTGGATAGTAGAGGTTCCTATCTCCTCATAGCTAAGCTGACGAAATAGCTCACCAAAGCCATCGACTTCTTTATCAAACAATACGCTTATTGCTTCAGGCGTTGAGTCTCTATGAGTAAAGCCCGTACCACCGGTTATCAACACTGCATGAATATTTGCATCGGCAATCCAACCAGACACAACTGCACGCTGCTGATAGATATCGTCTTTTACTATAGCGCGGTCGGCAAGCGAATGGCCCGCTTGAGTGAGAGCCTGAGTTAAAAAATCTCCAGATTTGTCATTATCCAGCGACCTGGTATCTGAAATAGTGAGTACGGCAATGTTTAGCGGCTGGCTAACAACAGACATATAAAATCCTATTTTGCGTGCGACATCTCGTCTGGTTTTGATAAAGTGTAGAATTACGTGCAACTAGTACAATCATTTTATGAGTAGACACTTTATAAGGGTGTGCGCCATGAATTCAACACTTAAGTTAACTTAACCAATGCCTAAAATTAGCCGTAACACAATTTCCAACGAAGATGCTATGCGATACAACCGCCATATTGTGCTCCCAAATATCGACTTGGGTGGACAAGAGTCACTGTTAAACGCACGTGTACTTATTGTTGGAATGGGCGGTTTAGGTAACGCGGCGGCAACGAGCCTATGTGCGAGCGGTGTGGGCGAAATTACGCTGGTTGATTTTGATAAAGTAGACGTGACTAATCTGCATCGCCAAACCCTGTTTAACGAAACCTCGGCAGGTTCAAGCAAGGTGAAAGCAGCCCGTGAGCAATTGGTAAAAATGAACTCTCATTGCGCTATTAATGCCATAGAAGAAGCATTTTCTTTAGAACATGAGGCGTTAATCAAACGCTGTGACATTGTGCTAGATTGTACTGATAATGCCGACTCTCGTGACCTTATTAACACCTTGTGCTATGCCAATAACACCCCCTTGGTATCCGGTGCTGCCATTCGCTTTGAAGGGCAATTGTTTGTGGCCATTCCGGGTAAAAGCAAATGCTATGGATGCTTGAGAAAGTTATTTACTGCCCCTGACTTAAGCTGCCTTGAATCTGGGATATTTTCGCCCGTTGCTAATATCATTGGCACTTACCAAGCGATGCTGGCAATGCAAATAATGATGGAATTCAAAGATATTCCCTTAAATACACTTCTCACGTTTGATGCACTTACCCACGAATGGCAACGCTGGCAACTTCCCAATAATAAGACCTGCGAAATTTGTAACTAGGGCATAAAAATGTATGGTCCGCCTCGTTATTGCAATGATTAATTTCGATAACGGGGTTGGTTATGCGCTAATGTATTCGGAGTCTGTTTAGGCGCTTTCGCAACCCGCTCCACGATGAGATCCGCGCTGGATTATCCTCAAAAAACCGAAAGCTTCTGAGAGCTGTTTTTTATGTCAGGTTTTAATCCAGTGGTTCTACCGTTTTCGTCATCATATTTATCATTGCAAACCCGGTGCTAACGCTTTGCTGTTGAATGCTTTTTTTGTTTTCATCACTGCCCATGCTATTCGGGCCAGTTTGTTGGCCAGGGCAACGGTTACAACATTGAATGGCTTGGTGGCGCGTAAATTTATCAACCACTCGCCATAAATCTTTCCGGTCTTATCCGGCCTGGACATAACCGCCCTGGCGGCATGGATAAACAAGGTTCGGAGTTCTTTGTTACCCCGCTTGCTTATCCCCAGTAATTTGGGTTTACCGCCAGTTGAGTACTGCGCTGGAACTAACCCTAACCATGCAGCCATGTTTCTTCCGTTTTTAAAATCCGTAGCGCTACTGATGTTGGCAATACAAAGGCTGGCGGTCATATCGCCAATACCTGGGATGGTTTTAAGAAGCTGCCCTATCGGGTTTGTATCAACCAGTTGCTTTAGCTTTTTATCTTGTCTCTCAATGTTCCTGTTAAGGAGCAGGTAATATTCGTGCAGCTCCATGAGCTCTTCCATAAGTAACCCTGGCAAGACCTGCCGCTGCTGTGAAAGCCAGTTAAACAGTTGCTTCATTACGCTATGGCCTGTTGGAAGTGCAATGCCAAACTCCAGCAGTAAGGAGCCTATACGGGACATGCAGGCTGTTCTGTCTTTGACATACCCATGCCTTGCTTTATGAATAGCTGAAATGACCTGGGCTTCTTCTGATTTGACGCTGACAAACCGCATTTTCGGTCTTATTGATGCTTCGCATATGGCCTCTGCATCAATAAAATCATTCTTATTGCTTTTAACGAAAGGTTTTACGTATTGTGGCGGGATTAGTTTGACCGTATGCCCCATCAACTCACACTGCCTGCCAAGCCAGTGCGCACCGCCACAAGCTTCGAAAGCAATTGTGCATGGCGTTAATTGATGAAGATAGTGAATGAGTGCCGAGCGGGAAAATTTTTTGCGAATGATTTGATTATCTGAATAGTCGCGGCCTATCACGTGAAAAGATGATTTGCCTAAATCGATTCCAAGAACTTTAATAGTAGACATGATGGTTCGCCTCTTTGATTGCCTAACTCTAAGATTAGCTTAGAGGTGAGGCGGACCATCTAATTAAACCGGTAATGTTAATCAACAATACCGGTTTGTTTTTCGTTAAAATAGCGAAGGCTTAACTTTTACTTTTGTAAAATGCTCGCTCAATTCTATCGGTAAGATAAAATTTGTGTACCTTACTGGCTCTGTCGCCTCTTGAGTTATCTACCATGTCTTTAATCCTGTTCAACTCATACAGCGCTGCAGCCTTGGCAAGGTGATCATAAGCACTGGCTTTTTCTAGGCCGCTAATTTTTATCAACTGCTCAACATATTCTGTTTGCAAGTTGCGACGATAGCTATTTACATCGCGCTTGATATCGGCTTCAAAAATACCTTTGGTTAACTCTCCCATCATTTGCTCAAGGCTATATTCATTGCCATACAATGCCGTATCGCTCATACGCATTTGAACTGCAGGATGGAGTAAGTGACTCAGCACATTTTTCTGCGCCCCAAGAAGCATTTTATGGGGTTTAGGATCTTCGTTCTTACCAAAGTTGTCGAAGCCACGACGCTGGCGCTGAATGTACGCGAACAAAGGTTCCATTGTATCAATGGCATCTGGTGCAAATACATACTCATTAAGGGTTTCCATGGCTCTACGCTGAAGCGCTTTAGGGACCGGTGTAAAAGGTTGCTCATACCCCTCTTGCCCAACAAAAGTACGGTCGACATAAACGCCGCCTACATACCGTGATACCACGCTAGCCTGACGTGCAAATTCACCAAACACAGCGTTAACACCAACTGCCAGGTCGTTATGCGAGCGATTATCCGCCAGCGTTTTATCCTTTATTTCAGTTGCTGTGGATTTAACCAGATCGAAACGATCTCGTGCATACTCAACCGCATCGCCAGACATATCAAATATATTGATACGAGGGTCGAGGTGACGCCCTGGTGCACGCATGTCATCTGCGTCGTTGCCAAATGCTAACTCTGGTTCGGCACTACGCGATAAAATAGCCTGCAAGCGCTCTTCTTCAGCTTCCGGATTGTCTAATGCAATGGAGTAACCGTACTCAATAGCCCAATCGTCGTAGGGGCCTGGCTTTTCAGTGTAAAAGTCCCCTTGCTCAACACCATCTGGCGCAAAGTTAACTGCCGGATAATCCATAACAGAGCCAGCCAAGATCCCTTGAGTAACCTCAACATCGTGCGCTTCGTCATGACCATGCAATTGCGAAGCTTTCATATTGTGATTAAGCCCTAGTGTGTGGCCCACTTCGTGTAAAATCAGGTAATGCATTGCTTGACGGAGTAGCTTGTCTTTTTCAACATCCCCCATCCCCTTTGCTAAAGAAGCATATTGACCAAACAGCAGACCTGCATTTAATTGATGCCCCAACGAACAATACTGCGCTTCTTCATCACTTAAGGATTCAGGCATTGCTGACGCAAGTGACGTTGCGCCATCAGTGAACATTTCTCCCGCTATCCAGCGCCCTTTCATAAAGCTGTACTCAAGCATAATGTCTGACGCGATGATTTGACCCGTTAACGGGTTAGCTACGCTTGGCCCATAGCCACCAAACGGTGGTCGAGGTGAAGAGGTCCAACGCAATACGTTGTAACGCACATCTTCTGCTTTCCAATCTGCATCGTCAGGCTGAATTTTCACTTCAATAGCATTGCTAATACCGGCTTTCTCAAATGCGGAATTCCAGCTCAACGTAGCGTCACGAATAGTATCTCGCCACTCTAACGGAGTTGTATTTTCAATCCACCAAACAATAGGCTCAACGGGATCAGATACTTCTGCCGTAGGATCTTTCTTTTCCAAGTGCCAGCGGTTGATTACGTCGCGGCCAATAAAGGTTTGGTCGGTGGTTAAATCGTCAAATTGCTTACCAAAGTAGCCAATGCGCGGGTCGTCGCGACGGGGCTTAAAGTCATTTTCTGGCAATTCAATGAAAGCGTGCTGTAAACTTATTGTTGTGTATCGCGGGTCGGTGATGTAGTTACCGCCGCGTACTTTCGGCGTATCATTCTCAAACACGTAATCTACAACAATGTGGGTATTAGCCGGAAAGTTGTCAATGGCCGCAATTTTAGTTTTATCGGCGCTGAGCTTACCTAATTTGTAACGCTTTTTCTCTACTTCTGGCTTTGTTGCAGGCATAGGCGCTATGCGATGAAGTTTTTCATTCTCAACTACTTCATCAAGCTTTATAGCGACGCGCGAGCCTTCCTCGTTAACAATTTTCGCCGAAACCAACACCGCTTCGCTGATATTGGCGTCTGCCGCCTTACTAATTGCTGTATCTGGGTCGAAGTAATATCGCGGAGTCATAGCAACAATTTCGATGCGATCAAAAACCCGACGCATTTCAATGAGTCTATGCTGACGAAAACTACCGCGGTAATGACCCGCGTCTACAACCCCGTCAACGGTTTTAGCAAAATATAAAAAAGGTTTATTAAGCTGGCTTTCATCAATCACCATAAGGGCCGAGCCATCTTCACTATTTTGGTAGACCGGCAGATAACCCTCAAATGGGGTTTTATCTTCTAATAACTGAGAAAGTGTTTTTTCTTCTTTAGATGCTTCAGCTTTTGATGCTTCACTCGCATCTTGCTTCTCGTCTTGAGCGTGAACCTGCACACTTATTACAGACACGCCGAGCAGGCCCATCATTAAGGCCTTTTTGATTTTGTTGAATCTCATAACTTTTCCTGTTGTTAGTGCTCTATTGCAAGAGCGACTGCCTGAGTTATTATTTTTATTTTGGGTTTTCAAATTTTTAACATTCATAGTGTGTAACATTAAGCGGTGTTATTTCTGCTAGTTATCTTGTTTAACCGTATGTTTAACGCGCAAAATGTTGCAAATTGTGTCTTCGATAATGTTTGAAGTGAGAACTAAGCAAAGACAAAACCGGCATGTCCAATGCTTTAGATTAAAAAAAAAAGCGAACCGTTGTGACTTAGTCAAATGGTTTTAACGCTCATGGTTTTAGCGCATTAGAAATTTCTGCAGTTAACTCCTTTTCATCGCATAATTTGCTATAGAGGGCAGAAATTGGCGTTTCGGTAATCAGCCCTATTATTGTGCTTAGCACAAACCCACGATGGACGTTATCTCCACCTACATTAGTATTGGCTATCAATGCTTTTCTACCGTCTTCTGCATAGCGATATGCGAAGTACAAAATACTTGGCCACGCGCCAGATATGTAGCAAGCGGGGGAATACTGATGTCCCACTACTTCTATATCGCTTTTTTTCTTGGCTACAAGCTTGGGTAAAGATAACCCCATCGAGCGACTGGCGATGTCTTCTAATATTTCTTTTGCACTGTCTATGGGGTGCTTACCATCTCGATGCAGCAGTCGAAACAAAAGTTCCACATAGAAATCGCACACCATGGCCAGAGAATCATCTGGATGAGTCAACATTAGATGGTCTCTGCAAAGTTTTTGTATCTCTTCTAGTGCATCGCCTCGTTTAGCACAACAAAGCGCCAGCGGACCAATGGTGACAAAACCACCTATAGAGGCAGTATCATGGGTAACTGCTCCGCATTTGTGGGCAGGCCTTCCCGCCTCAAGGTTGGCAAAAAATCCACGATGATACGATTCAGCATAGGTGTCAGGATGGGCAGGTGTTGATGCACAAAGCAATCTGATATAGCTATCTAAGAAATCATCTCGCTGATAACCCTCAGACAAACATCTCAACATCACTCTTGCGCAATGTGCATTAAGCGTGTTTTCTCCTGCTTTCATGCCCTGATGATAATGCTGGTTGGCCCCTGTCCAATACTGGCGTTTGCCCTTAAGGATAACATCGCCAACAATTTCCTTTTTATTGCTGTTCGACGACCGTGCTCGTCCCCCTTCGCTTGTCGAGTGCAGGGACATAATGGAGGAGGGATGGAAAGACGGCGCATCCTCAAACTGTGTAATCCCGCCTTTAAACGCTTTGTAGATATCTGCCGGGTTGTAGTACCAATGCACGGGCATGGCTAAAGCGTCGGCAATAAATGCATTTTTTAATGCCGCTTCAGCACGTTTTTCTACATGGCTTTCCGTATGCTTTGGCGCATGGCTTTTAGCTGCCTCGCCGTGCGAACTGCATCCAGTTTCAAAATTCGATAAATGTGAACTCAAGGCGTATTCTCCTTTTACCCCTACTTTCTTTGTCGTTTGCTCAAATGATTGCAAGAAAGTATGGGGAATGAACGGTTTTTAAATTTGAAATATATACGCCAGAGTAAAAGAGAATGATCGCTGTGGGTTCCGACGACACAAATAGATGTCCAATTTCACTCACTTCGAATGAATTGAGGCGTTTGCTGTCATTGTGCATTAATTGAACTAAGCTAAATATCGATGTCCCTCAATCAAATCAACAAATATAGGCTCACCTTATGCGATTAAAAGGAATTTCCCTCACCATTATGCTGGCGATTCTGCCAGTCGTTTCCGCCGCCACTCAATTGCTTAGGCAACCAGATTTACACGGCAACACACTCGTATTTACTTACGCAAATGATATTTACAAAAGCACCACAGAGGGAGGCAAAGCCACCCGATTAACTAGCTTTCAAGGCAGTGAGTCCCAACCAATTATTTCCCCCGACGGGAAATACATAGCGTTTACCGGTGAATATGGAAGGTAATCGAGACGTTTTTGTAGTAAGCATTGATGGTGGAGAACCACAGCGATTAACCTTTCACCCAGGCCCCGATGCTGCGATAGGCTGGACGCCGGATAGTCAGCAAGTGCTGTTCAGTTCACCGCGTTTTTCTGCACCACGAAATTGGCAGCAATTATTCACGGTGAATATTGCAGGCGGTAATCCGAAACAACTTCCCATGCAACGAGCTTTCGATGGTGCCTACGATAGCAGTGGCAACAATTTGGTTTTTCGCCGCTCTGGATTCTGGGATCGTGGCTGGCGAAACTATAGGGGCGGCCAAAATCAGGCGCTTCGCGTTATCAATATAAACAGCCTAAAGGAGTACGACCTTCCTTTTAACAATGACTTTGAAGTAGATCCAGAATGGTCGTCTAACGGTGACATCTATTATTTATCTAATCGCTCCAAAGTGACCAATGTCTTTAAATATTCGCCTCAATCAAAATCGATTAGCCAAATAACCCAACACGACAAATTTGATGTAATGGGCTTCGCGGTAGACGGAGACCGGGTTGTCTATGAGCATCTTGGCGATTTGTATCTGCAAAATGAGAGTGCAAAGGCCCGCAAGCTTAATATCGAGGTGGTTGCTGACCTCTATTGGGCTCGCTCTAATTATGTAGACGCACACAAACGAATTACCGGTTTCGATGTATCATCCAGTGCTCAGAGAGCGCTTTTTACTGCCCGAGGTGATGTGTGGTCTATACCAGTGGAGCATGGCTCACCCAGAGCGCTCACCGATTCTTCTGGTGCAAGAGAACACGCCGCCACATGGTCGCCAGACGGGCAGTTTATTGCTTGGTTTAGTGATCGTTCCGGAGAGTACGAGCTGATTATTGCTAACCAATTAGGAAAAGAGCAAGCGACGATAACGTTGGCAGGAAAAGGCTTCTACGATGAGCTCAGCTGGTCACCAGATAGTAACCGCCTGATTTTTACCGACTCCGAACAGCAGCTTTGGGTTGCTAACCGAAAAAACCAGACCACAAAAATCATTGATGCCAATAAGCGAGTCAACCCTGAGTGGCATATGATGGCAAGCTGGTCGCCTGATAGCCAATACGTTGCCTACACCAAACAGGGCGTTAATTCTTTCCGCGAACTTCACTTGTACTCCATTAGCCAACGTAAAACCTCTCAATTAACCGATGGTATGGTAGAAGTTACATGGCCAACTTGGGGTGATAGCAATGAGGTACTGTACTTTCTTGGTAGCGTAGACTTTGGCCCTAAAGCTCCATGGCTGGATATGTCTTCCCTTAGTTTTACCCCGAAATATCAAATTTATTATGGGCTTTTAAACTCAGAAGCAGCTCCGTTATTTCCCCAGCGCTCCGACGAGGAGCCTGCACCAAATGCTGATGACAAGGACACTGACGATAAGAATACTAACAAGAACGATGAAGATGACGAATCGGTAACCACCAAAAAGTCCGTAGTCGAGGTGGAAGCATTTGCCGAACGCATTATGCCTGTTAGCGGGAAATCTGGACAGTTTAGCCATTTATCCGGTGATTCAGAGGGAAATTTGTATTTTCTGAGTAAACACATGGATAACAAAGGCGATGAACAAACCAGCCTTATGATGTTCAACGCAAAGGAAAGAGAAATCAAAAAGCTGGCCGATAAAATAAGTGATTTCAAGATTGCTGCCAGTGGTGACTTCATAATGGTAAAAAGCGGCACAGCGTATCGCTTGATAAATGCAGAAATGGGGTCAGGCGAAGACGACAAGGCCATAAAATTAGCATTATCCAAACGGGTAGATTACGCCAAAGAATGGCAGCAAATTTTTCGAGAGGCTTGGCGATTTCAAAGAGATTTCTTATATGTAGATAATTTTCATGGTGCTGACTGGGATGAAATATACGATGTCTATAAACCGCTAGTTGCTTCAGTGCGCCACCCTGTGGATTTAACTTACTTACTCGATACTCTGGGCGGTGAGATTGCTATTGGCCATTCATATACAGCAACTGGTGACAAACCAAAAACAGCAAAGCCACGCGTGGGCTTGTTGGGAGTTGACTTCGAAATTAATGACAAAGGTGTCGCGCTCAAACACATCTATACGGGTGAAAGCTTTGTGGCTGGAGCAAATTTAATGGCGCCTTTAGGCGCTGTCGCGCATCTAATCGAGGATGGCAGTTATCTGCTGGCAGTGAACGGTAAGCCACTTGATAAGGCAAAAAATGTTTATTCGCAGTTTGAAGGCACTCTGGGACAAGTGATCACGGTAACAATAGGCGAGCCGGGCGATTTAAGCAGTGCTCAAGATTTTGTCGTCAAAACTATTGGTAACGAGAATGAGTTGCGCAAACAACATTGGGTAGAACAGAATCGTAAGTATGTTGAAGAAAAATCTAACGGCAGGTTGGCCTATATTTGGGTGCCCGACACGGCTGAAGATGGATTTAACAGCTTTAATCGCTATTATTATCCGCAGGCCAATAAACCCGGATTAATTATTGACGAACGGTTTAATCATGGTGGCTTTATTGCTGACTACATCATCAACGTTCTGCGCCGTGAACTGAATGGATTCTTCAATAATCCGTTTGCCCCTGAACAACCCGTCACTAGCCCCGCAGCAGGCACCTGGGGGAGCAAAGTTATGTTGATAAACGAGGTATCAGGCTCTGGCGGTGATATGTTGCCATACATGTTCAACTACTACGACCTAGGAAAGCTAGTGGGCAAGCGAACTTGGGGAGGTCTTGTGGGTATATGGGGAGTTCCGGACTTCATTGACGGCGGTATGATGACAGCACCACGCTCAGGCTTTTATGACACAGAGGGACATTGGCAAGTTGAAAATTACGGTGTGGCGCCAGACATTAATGTGGAGCAATGGACCAACAAAACAGCAAAAGGCGAAGACCCTCAACTCGACAAAGCCATTGAAGTGGGCTTGGCTGAGCTAAAAGGGTATAAATCTCCCATTAAGCCGCAACCCAAAGCACCGGTGCGGGTTCCAGTACATAAGTAAAGGTCATCAACCTATTGTATAAAGCCCGCAATTCGCGGGCTTTATTTCGCCAGCCTTTTATAGTGCTGCAATAGTAGCTTTTTTTGCAGTCTAACTTTTAAATGTTTGTGCGCCTCCCAACGGGTTTTTTTACCGAGCAAACCCGTCAGGTCTTTCGCTAAAGCTCAAAGTAGTTAGTAAAACATTTAAATAGTTGAGTACCGCTTAGAACCGATGCAGATGGGAAGTTAAGCATAGGAATAAGGTCGCACGGAGCATAAAGCACCCTACTTCCATTACTGTTGTCTAACTCGTCAATATCAAGGACCTGTGCCAGTGCCTCGCCTTTCTTTACTTTTTGTCCCGGTTTGGCGATGTATTCCACCATTCCGCCAAAATCAGTATATAACGTCTTATAATCTTTCAAATATACGCCTAAACGCACCATTTCAGCTGGTGAAAAATCGCTATTTAACAACACACCTTTTTGATTGAGATAACTTAAAATGCTGATAGCGTCTACACGCCCCTCATCAAAGTTAATAACCTCTTGGCTGCCCATTTCAAGAGTAAATGCTTCTACATTAAACTGTATGTCGCGGCCAAGATGCTGCTTTACTGAGTCGTGTAATCTCCACCACGGGCAAAACGTTGCTTCGTCTAAGGCACCCGCGAACACATTTGGAATAAAAATATTGTGCGGAATATTAAACAAACGGGCGCTATCTTTGGCATATTCAGGAACATAGATGTGTCTAGTAGACACGGGGCCATTGTGTAAGTCCAACACGTAGTCTGCATTTACCGCTAGCTGCTGAAGTTTCAAATTCAGCTGTTGTGCAAGTCCAAGCCCCCAAGGCTCAGCCAGTTTGTTAGCAATAGACGCCAATAAATGAGCGCGAAACCGCTGTTTAATAACCTCAACAGGCTCTTCCGGGGTCACGGTTTTAGCGAATTGTTCTACGGCCTGCTGGTCATAAAAGTAACCGCGGTTCCAATTAGTGCCGTTTACTGGGTCAAAGCGACCAAGAGTGTACTCGCCAGACTTTATATTCGTTCCTACGGGATTACAGTTGGGTACAAGTATTACTTTACCCTTTATTTCAGTGTCTTTAAGCGTTTTTATTAAGTGATAAATCACTACATTGCCTTGAACCTCGGCCCCGTGGATAGAAGACTGTATGTAAACCGTAGGTCCCGGTTTGCTGCCGGTAAACGTATAAATAGGTACGTTTAAATTACGGCCTGACGCATTTTGAGCCACAACTAAATAATCTTTTTTTAGCTGTACTTTTTCAGACTGATGCTTTGTTGAATGAAATTGGTTAAGCGACATATTCACTTCTATAACTTAATAATATGGGACGAAGAGTATCAACAAAGCAGTATTTTTCAACTATATACATTGTTGCTATTGCGACTGTACCTAAACTGGCTTTATGCCCGTCCGCACAGGTATAAAAATGTATGGTCCGCCTCGTTATTGCAATGATTAATTTCGATAACGGGGTTGGTTATGCGCTAATGTATTCGGAGTCTGTTTAGGCGCTTTCGCAACCCGCTCCACGATGAGATCCGCGCTGGATTATCCTCAAAAAACCGAAAGCTTCTGAGAGCTGTTTTTTATGTCAGGTTTTAATCCAGTGGTTCTACCGTTTTCGTCATCATATTTATCATTGCAAACCCGGTGCTAACGCTTTGCTGTTGAATGCTTTTTTTGTTTTCATCACTGCCCATGCTATTCGGGCCAGTTTGTTGGCCAGGGCAACGGTTACAACATTGAATGGCTTGGTGGCGCGTAAATTTATCAACCACTCGCCATAAATCTTTCCGGTCTTATCCGGCCTGGACATAACCGCCCTGGCGGCATGGATAAACAAGGTTCGGAGTTCTTTGTTACCCCGCTTGCTTATCCCCAGTAATTTGGGTTTACCGCCAGTTGAGTACTGCGCTGGAACTAACCCTAACCATGCAGCCATGTTTCTTCCGTTTTTAAAATCCGTAGCGCTACTGATGTTGGCAATACAAAGGCTGGCGGTCATATCGCCAATACCTGGGATGGTTTTAAGAAGCTGCCCTATCGGGTTTGTATCAACCAGTTGCTTTAGCTTTTTATCTTGTCTCTCAATGTTCCTGTTAAGGAGCAGGTAATATTCGTGCAGCTCCATGAGCTCTTCCATAAGTAACCCTGGCAAGACCTGCCGCTGCTGTGAAAGCCAGTTAAACAGTTGCTTCATTACGCTATGGCCTGTTGGAAGTGCAATGCCAAACTCCAGCAGTAAGGAGCCTATACGGGACATGCAGGCTGTTCTGTCTTTGACATACCCATGCCTTGCTTTATGAATAGCTGAAATGACCTGGGCTTCTTCTGATTTGACGCTGACAAACCGCATTTTCGGTCTTATTGATGCTTCGCATATGGCCTCTGCATCAATAAAATCATTCTTATTGCTTTTAACGAAAGGTTTTACGTATTGTGGCGGGATTAGTTTGACCGTATGCCCCATCAACTCACACTGCCTGCCAAGCCAGTGCGCACCGCCACAAGCTTCGAAGGCAATTGTGCATGGCGTTAATTGATGAAGATAGTGAATGAGTGCCGAGCGGGAAAATTTTTTGCGAATGATTTGATTATCTGAATGGCTATGTTCTGCTAAATTGTTGCTATACTGTATATGAATACAGTTATTGAGGGTTGATCATGATCCCAGCACAATTTACAAAGCTTATAGCCGAGTTAGAACACTTAACAGATAGTCAAACCCGTTATGTTGAGAAGCTGCTGAAAGGCACTGATAGCGTCTCACAGTTGATAACAGAGCTTGAGGAGCGGATGGTTGAAAACCCTGAATGTCCGCACTGCCATAGCTCACTGATCAATCGGCACGGCAAGGTAAACAAGATGCAGCGTTATCGCTGCAAGAACTGCGGCAAAACCTTTGTAGCGACAACGGCGACACCGCTAGCTCGACTGAGGTACAAAGAGCTTTGGTTAGAATATATTCGCTGTATGCTGGACAGTAAGCCATTGCGTAAATGTGCCGAAGAATGTGGCCTCCACCTTGAAACATCGTTCAGGTGGCGGCACCGATTCTTGGCGCTACCATCAGCACTGAAAGCGAGCAAATTAGAAGGCATTATCGAGGCAGACGAAACACTTTTTCCCTACTCAGAGAAAGGCTCAAAACGGATGACTCGTCAGCCCCGTAAAAGAGGGGTGAAAGCGAAAAAACGAGGGCGTTCAAAGGATGATTGGGTGCCAGTTTTAACGGTCAGAGACCGAGCTAAGAGTACGTATGAAGCCGTTGTGCCAAGTGTTACATCGGAAGCTTTGCATCAGGAGCTAGCAGGAAAATTAGAGAAAGACAGTGTGTTGTGTAGTGATGGCTATAAGCCCTACATAGCTCTTTCTGAGAAAAATGATTTAATACACAAGCGCTTAGATGTGGCAGGAGGAATTAAGGTGATAGATAAAGTCTTTCACATTCAAAATGTTAACGCCTATCACAGCCGTCTGAAAGCGTGGATAAAACGGTTTAACGGAGTAGCCACAAAATACTTGGAACACTACCTGGGTTGGTTCAGGTTTATGGATAATCCAGAAAACCTTAACGAAAACAGGCTCTTTTCGATTCAACAACAGTTAATCCGAACATAGCCATCTGAATAGTCGCGGCCTATCACGTGAAAAGATGATTTGCCTAAATCGATTCCAAGAACTTTAATAGTAGACATGATGGTTCGCCTCTTTGATTGCCTAACTCTAAGATTAGCTTAGAGGTGAGGCGGACCATCTAATTAAACCGCCCTTGATAACAAAAGCGGTTTTAACCTGTGCAATTACATAATAGTGTGTGCGGCCGATTTTTCGCCGTCTCAGTTTAGCACCTTGCTTAAATAGGAGACCCCGGCGGCAATGGCATTACTTCAAACGCTGCAGGCCAAGTGCCACTAGCGAAGTAAGTATCAAAATAGCCATGCAGAATTTCATACTTATCATCGTCTGCGTTGTCGTCTAGCCACTCAGCAAACTCCAAAAGAGTTTCGTCAGCCGCCAATTTAACTTCAGGGGCAAGACTGTCGTTAGTTACTGCCTTCATGATGGCATTAAGCGCAACTAATTGCAGGCGTTTAGCTAATGGGCCGTCGCTGTCGTTTTTGTACCAATGAACATTGAGTATTTGTTTAAGCAGTAACTTAACACCTACTTTTTTGCGTCTGTCTTTGCTACTTGTTGCTTGCCACTCTAAACGGTTTAAACGCTCTGGGTGAAGCAAAAGTGACAGCGAAAAGTCAGCAGCCGAAGCAGCAGCTGAAACCGGATCTAACATTAGTCCCATCTTGCCCTTAAACTGCTCTCGGGTAACATCATCACCATAAGCCGTAGGAGGAATAAGCGATAACACGCTATCTGGCATCGCCAAGTAGCTTGTAGTAGAGGCTTTAATTAACTGCTGCATTGCACGCTGTTGTACCTGAGGCGCCACAAATGTCTGGCCTTGTGGTGTGACATAATCCCCCTTTCGCTCATATTCATAATGCAAACCACCTACCTGCTTAGCAACAGCTTCTAGCTGGTACCTGTGAAGCAAATAAATAGGCACTAAGCTATTTTCAAGTGAGGATAAACTGGCATTCTCCGCTAGCGTGTTGATGCCGAGGTTTTTCAGCGCCACATTGCGAATATTAGAAATATCATCGAAAGCATCTAGCGGGTCGTCACCATTTTCCCACATGTGCCCATTTGCTGAACCATGACGAGAGCTGCGTGTATCTGAATCAGATTTAAAGGCTAAGCCAGCGTTTCTAGCCTTAACAATAATTTTTGATAACGCCTCGACCTCTTCCTTATCGTTTGCAAAGGTGGCGTAGCCATAGGTTACTGCATGTTTATCCCAATCACCTATTCCTTTGTCATAGGCGTTTTCCAAACTTATATTACCATCGACTAGCGTTATGCGCGGGTGTGGATAGTCCATAACCGAGGCGCGGTTGTTTTCACTGGCTGCAAAGTTATGAGCAATTCCCAATGTATGCCCTACTTCATGAGCTGAAAGCTGTTTTATTCTGTCTAGCGCCATTTCTTGCTGGGCGCTTGTGTCGGCATTGCCGTCAGTAAACGGGCTGGTGAGTCCAAGCGCTATTAAATAGTCTTGTCGCACCCTAAGCGAGCCTAGCGTAACGTGGCCTTTTATAATTTCGCCAGTTCTTGGGTCAACGACAGATGAACCATAAGACCATCCTCGTGTTGCTCTGTGGACCCAGTTTATAACGTTATAGCGCACGTCCATGGGGTCTGCACCTTCAGGCAACACTTTAACCTGAAATGCGTTTTTAAAACCGGCAGCTTCGAAAGCCTGATTCCACCAACTTGCTCCTTCTTTAAGCGAAGACATTACCGGCTCGGGAATACCCGGATCTAAATAGTAAACAATAGGCTCTATCGCCTCGCTCATTGCTGCGTGGGGAGTTTTCTTTTCTAAGCGGTGGCGAGTAATAAATCGCTGCTCTGTTGCCTCCGTAATAGCAGTGGAATAATCGTAATAATTGAATTTCCAATAGCCCGAGTACGGGTGATAAACGCGAGGGGTATACCCTGGTTCAGGCAGAGCTACAAATGAATGATGTAAATGAACACTTAAGCTTTCTGCATCTGGAGTGACCTGCTGAACATAGCCCCCCGGGTTCTTCCCTTTAAAGGTTACCAGTGCTTCAAGCTCTGTGTTTTTTTCAAAACCTTTTGTGCGAGGCAGGTAAACGCCACTTCGCATTTTATCAACGCTATAGCTGCCTTGATCACGCCCAGACAAACGATTGCCTATGCCGTGAACATCACTTAGCAAATAATCGGTGTAATCAATCAGGTTCGTGGCATCGTTTTTTGCCACTATAGTAAAACCCGCGATAACAGAACTTGCAAAGGCTTCGTTGATACTTTGCTTTTCAGCAGCAGAGCCATGTGCAGCACGGTATTTAGTATTGTGCTGGGTAAGCATTAACTTATTACCAAAGCGCTCAAAAGAAACGAGTCGCGTGCGGCCTAGCTGCCCTCTATCTAACCCAATATCGTTGGAACCAACACCGTAAGGCAGACTACTCTGGAACAGATATTGTTCATCAGATGCCGGAATAGCCAAGAATACCTTTCCCGCAGTATCATCATAATACATGGGTATTAAACCACTTTTTTTCGTCATCCCCTGAGAAAATTCACTAATACTAGGCACAGCAGCCCAAGCCAGTGAAGAGCTTGTCATTAAAAGCGCAAACAAAATTGTGAGGGGCTGTCTGATAGAAAGTACGCGTTGCTTGTACTTTTTAAACCAAGTGGAACGCTGCATTTGTAAATTCCTTCTGAGTGGGTGCTTTAGGTTAGCCTACCCCAAGCAATCCTGTTTGCCTATCTTTGCCTATCATCGCGGTCGCAAAAATACGACGATTTGTTGAATAGACTGAAATCACACCCCATCACACTGCGGGAATAAGCAAAAGACTGTAAGAGATTGTCAGCTTTTGGTAACGTGCTGGTATAGTATGGAATTTTTTTCAAGCAATAGCTTATTGCTTCCCACACTAAGGTTTGTATTTTGAAATTTACTAATCGAGCGACTGCCATTTCCCCCTTCCTCGCCATGGCTTACGGTGAAAAAGCAACGGCTCTGCTAGAGAATGGCCACGATGTTATACGCCTTAACTTAGGAGAACCCGATTTTGGTGCCCCTAAACCAGTTATAGAAGCGATGAAATCTTCATTAGACGCCCCACACTATCCGTACACTTCGGCATTAGGCACACCAGAGTTGCGCGCCGCCATCGCAAATTTTTATCACCAAAAACACAATGTCGATATTGAGCCTAGCCGTATTGTTGTAACCGCAGGCGCAAGCGCCGCGTTGCTGTTAGCTAGCGCGGCATTAGTTGAGCCTGGCGATAACGTAATTTTGGGAGACCCTTCTTACCCTTGTAACCGACGCTTCCTTAATGCCTTTGGTGCCGACGTAAGTTTAGTGCCAACGGTGAGCGAACATAATTTTCAACTTACCGCCAAAAATGTTGAAAAGCACTGGTCACAAAATACTAAGGGCGTACTCATTGCTACGCCGGCAAACCCCACTGGAACGGCAATTGATGCTGCTGAACTGCTTGCAATTGGTCAGCTGTGTAAGCAGCGCAATGGCTTTTTAATTGTCGATGAAATCTATTTAGATTTACTTTTAAACAATGATGATAACAGTGACATCAACGCAGCCACCACTGTGCTGAAAAATGCGCAGTTACAAGATACCGTCATTGTGATAAATAGCTTTTCTAAATATTTTGGTATGACGGGTTGGCGCCTAGGCTGGTGTGTAGTGCCAGCAGAAATGACCGCCATTGTAGAGCGACTAGCTCAAAATCTTTTTATATGCCCATCTACACTCTCTCAAAAGGCAGCACTTGCGTGCTTTACGCCACAGGCACTGGCGCAATGTGAGGAAAATAGACAAACACTGAGCAAACGGGCCAGCTTGGTATTTTCAGCATTAACCACTATGGGACTACCTGTTGATGCTAATCCAGACGGTGCCTTTTATGCGTATATCAACATTCAAAAAACCGGTCTTACAGCTATCGAGTTTTGCGACAAATTATTAGAGAAATACCATGTCGCTCTAACTCCGGGTAACGATTTTGGAGAGCATAACGCAGACAACTATGTTCGTTTATCGTTTGCCACTAATGAAAGTGACTTAATAAAGGGGCTTGAGAGACTCGCGCAATTTGTCGCTGAATGCTCTGCTGCTGAATGATCTTTTGCTAAAGAATCTTTCGCTTAATAAGCTGTCGCTAAATTGGTACGAAAACGGTTCAGCGGTTTCATGAATATACAAATATTATGCAAAAAAATAATGGTACGAGTACGAGATAGGTATATTTGAGTTACAGAAATTAGAACTATCAGACAACAGGACGCAATTATGAGTATTGAACGAGATTTTGATGTGGTTATTTTTGGTGCCACAGGGTTTACAGGAAAGTTAGTTGCAGAATATTTCCAGTCACAATACGGAAGCGACAGTAGCGTTAAGTGGGCCATTGCGGGTCGAAACGAGCAAAAACTCAACGATGTAAAGCAAGAGTTAGGTATTAGTGATGAAATTGAAACCATTGTTGCAGACGGCGATGACGAAACGGCATTAAACGCCCTTGCACAAAGAACACAAGTTGTACTTACCACTGTTGGCCCATATCAAATTTACGGTGAAAAGCTGCTCTCTGCCTGTGTTGATAACGGCACCGGATATACAGACTTATGCGGTGAACCAGCGTGGATGCACCAAATGATCAATAAGTACAATGATAAAGCAAAAGAGACAGGCGCAAACATCGTCTTTTCATGTGGCTTCGACTCTGTACCTTTCGACCTTGGTGTGCATTACCTTCAGCAACACGCTAAAAAACAAACTGGTAACCCGATTGAATATGTGAAAGGCCGAGTACGCAAGATGCAGGGAACCTTTTCTGGCGGCACTGCTGCTAGCCTAAAGGCCACCATGGTTGCAGCGAAAAAAGACAAATCAATAATGGCTGCACTTATCAATCCTTTTTCACTCGCCGACACCAATGTGGCTACAGAGCAGCCAGATGGCAATAAGCCCTATTTCGATGAAGAGTTAGGGACCTGGGTAGCACCTTTTATCATGGCTGCCATCAATACGAAAAATGTTCACCGCGCTAACTATCTTAGCAACTATGCATATGGCAAAGCTTTCAAATACGATGAAATGCTAATGACCGGACCGGGTGAAAAAGGTGAAGCGATGGCCAAACACGTAGCCAATGATAAATCGTTAGCCAGTGATGATGGCCCAAAACCCGGAGAAGGCCCAAGTAAAGAAGAGCGTGAAAACGGCTTTTATGACGTTATGTTTGTAGGCACTGCAACCAGTGGCGATATGCTTGCTGTATCAGTTAAGGGGGACAAAGACCCAGGCTATGGTTCTACCAGTAAAATGATTTCTGAATCTGCACTGTGCTTGTGTAAAGACGTTAGCCTTTCAGGCGGTTTTTTCACGCCAGCCTCTGCGCTAGGTGATCACCTTACAAGCAGGTTGGAAGCAAATGCAGGCCTTACGTTTACCATTGAAAAGTAACGTTTTCTCGCATTTGCGACCACTGATGTGCTAGCGACTTGCATTAGCAATATCGCTGGCGCTGAAACATAAATACATTAAAGCCGTGAGAAAGGCGCAAGCCGTTTTCACGGCTTTTTAGATTTTACAATTCTCGGAGCATCCCACAGCGAAGGAAGTAAAATAAGCGATACAGGTACAGCGCTCACCACAATAAATGCCTGCAGTTCATCGATACCGCCAGAGCCAATCATGATAAGAATGGCTGCCATTAGTCCCATTGCAATGCCCCAAAATACCCTTACAAAGGTGGCTGGCTGGTCGGAATTCGACATAGATACAGACAACACATAAGTCATAGAGTCACCTGTGGTGGCTACAAAGGTCATGGTAAGTAATAAAAACATGAACGACACAATAGCACCTAGAGGCAGCGCCTGTGTAATAGCAAGCAACGCCGCAGGCAGATTAAAGCCCTCAAATGCCGTTGAGATAGTGCCGGGTGAAGATAACTCTAAAGACAGCCCAGTTCCCCCAACAATGGTAAACCAGAACATAGTAATAAGCGGTGCAATGATAGACAGCATGAAAATAATAGCGCGGATAGAACGGCCCTTACTTATACGCGCAATGAAAATAGCCATCATAGGGCCGTAGCCAATAAACCACCCCCAAAAAAACACTGTCCACGAGCCAAGCCAGCCTGCATCACCAAAAACGCCAGCGTCTCCTCGGTATAGCGCCATTTGAAAAAAGTTGGTAACGTGAATCGCTAAGGCATCGAAAAAGCTAGATAGAATTACCAACGCACTGGTGGAGATCATTAAAAAGGCCAGCAAAACCACCGCTAAAATCATATTTAGCCGACTCAATAATTGTATTCCTTTGGTAACACCTGTTATGGCCGAGGCAACGTAAATTACCGTAAGTACACCAATCACAATAGTTTGTGTAGTGGCATTATCGGCTATATCAAACAAGGAGTTTAAACCATAGCTTACTTGTAACCCCAGAAAGCCAATTGGCCCAACGGTTCCTGCAACCACAGCGATAATGCATACCGCATCTGTGACTGTGCCAATAGGTCCTTCGATTGCTCGGTGCTTAAACACCGGATAAAGCAGAGTTCTAGGGGCTAATGGTAAACCTTTTTCATAGTGATAGTGCATTAACATGATGGTAGTAAGACTGCCTAAAATAGCCCACGCGAGAAAACCCCAATGAAGATAAGATTGCGCCAACGCATAGACGGTGGCCTCTTCAGTACCCGCTTTGACATCGCCAAATACCGGAGGAACGCTCAAGAAATGGGCCATGGGCTCGCCCGCAGCCCAAAATACACCGCCGCCGGCTAGCAGCGTACACATGATCATGGAGCCCCACTGAAAGTTTGAGAACTCGGGCTTGTCTATATTCCCCATGACTGAGT
Source organism: Alteromonas sp. MB-3u-76 (assembly GCF_002831605.1). NCBI lineage: Bacteria > Pseudomonadati > Pseudomonadota > Gammaproteobacteria > Alteromonadales > Alteromonadaceae > Alteromonas > Alteromonas sp. MB-3u-76. The sequence continues at coordinate 2,463,226 of NZ_CP025115.1, forward strand.
GAGCCCCAGGCATGCAGGCCATTACAATGCCAATTAAAAACGTGGCAAGTAAAAGCAACTGCCAGTACAGCCCAAAATGCCTTACCGACCAATCAAAACTGCTGTCTACCCATTGAGCGAGTGTTTTAACATCTATCAATGCCATTAGACAAAACAGGGTAATAAAGCCTGCAGTAATAGCGAAAAGCGGAATGTTTATTTTAGGTTTAGGGTTTACATCATTTTCAAAATTCATGCTATCTGTGAAGCGCCTTTTGCGTTTTAAAATTTAGACGGTGTGCCAACAGTTTTACTCGAGCTACTTCCAGCCCTGTCGCCACTTTGTTGTGTCTTTTAGCTCTCGCCAGTCAATTGAATACTCAATTTTTGACATCATCGATTCTAATAGGCATGCAGTAATTAAACCGTCTTCGTCAAAGTTAACTTCTGTGACCATAAAATGCTTTTCTTTGTTCACGGGCGATGTTGATGTCCACTTACTATGATGTAACTTTTTTGGATTGATTTGATGTGATGACATAAGAGAACTCTTACTTGATGGGGTTGTAAGTCGTGAATGCCACAGCATTGCACTTGTTTAATAACAGCTTGTTTAATAAAAGCTTAGTTAAATAACGGCTTGAAAAAATAGCTGTTTGGCACAAATTCAGATAATAAATGCGGCAGAATCTCGTTTGTCGATATGTAGTAGTTGTTTATCTGTAATGCTATTGAACAGCAACGGTAATTCTACAATCAATATATTTCAGAATTTTATTCACTTCACGAGGAATACTAACTTCTGGTTTGTGCTCTGATTTACAGAGTGTTCTGGCCCCTGAACTAACCTCAGCGCCCACGCTTGCTAGTTTAGTCTGTACAAAAAGATCACACGCGTCATAACTGATTTGCTGACGAATTAAGTAGTCGTTTAACGCATCGAAAACAGGCTCTTTTAGCGGCACCAGCCCTACAAAATCACCGGTGTCGGTGTTTTCGTAAAACGATGCTTCCGCGATTTCTCTTTTAAGCGTATATGCTTGCATTTTATCTAGTGTAAAAATCTAAAGCTGGCCGTCGTGCATTAACTTGCATCATTTGCACTAAACGGGTTGGTATTTAATTCACTCACAGAACTCTCAAAGTTGTATTACTGAAATGACTATTAGCCAATGATTTACTAACAAAACATCCCGTTGATCCACATCAACGCATCTTCTTCAACGATACGCCACACTACAATTAATCACACTTTGTCGCGTTAATGAGAATGCATACGTTAAAAACGATGAATAAGCCAAGCAACGCTATTACACCCATGGTGCATGGCCTTTACAAGCTTACGTTAAAACCGTCGGTAAACTTGGCTATTCAAACAAAACCTGTTTTCGGTGCCAATGTTACCCTACACAGTGACATTATCGAGCATGCAAGCTTTATTGCCAACCCAGTTAGCGTAATTGGTTGGCTAGATCTAGGGGGGCTTGCCTATTTGTGCGTTGAAGAGGGTATTCAGTTCACCCAGGATGAGACAGCGCCGCCTTTTCTACCGTCTCAGTTTTTACACTGTGACGGCGGGATTTTACGGGTTAATACACCAACACGCTTTTATCCAATAGCAAAGACCTCATCTGAGGCTCTCAAACACGGCGCCTTTTATTTCACACCAATGTGAGTGTGTGACTGATAATTTTTGATAGTGTCTTGCCAACACTAAAAACAACTGGACATACTAACGTGGCACCTCAACTTACAAGCCGCTTTTTATAAGCTTTCAAGCTTACAGTCAGGTGTCCCCGCTACATCATCTAGGGTAAAGCTCCATTCTACGGTGGTTAACACAGGCTGAGCTGATGTATTTGATTCTGATGGTTTCCAACGGAGTTTTTTAAGCGCTTTCTTGCCTTCAGGTACAAAAGTATTATCGGGTAAAAATTTAATCGTTTTTATATTTTGTGGTTCACCTTCGCTGTTTATTACATATTGAAAAACAACACAACCATTTAACTTTCGCTTTGCGGCTGATACGGGGTAACTTGGATAAGCTCTCTCCGATAGGACCCAATAATCTTTGACCAACTCTTCACTGGTTCTTAAATCTAGTGGAGCGATAGCATTCTTGTCTGTCGATGAACAACCTATCACAAGCATAGTGCTTGCAAATAAAAGTATTTTTCTCATATTCTTCCTTAAATTTTAATGACTCGAATTTGTGGGTTGCATGTCACAACAAATATAAATAATGTTCACATACTATCGATAGCGGCATCGCGAATGGCACCGGATAAGCCTGAGTAGCGCCTGTCTACTTTAGAAACCATGTCACTAAAGGTGGTGGTATTTGACACAATCAAGCAGCCTTTTTTGGCTCTTGTTAAGCCCGTATACACTAACCCTCTATGAAATAGTGCTGCCGACTTTTCTGTTTCTGGTTTTGGAAGTATCAATACAACATGAGAGAATTCAGAACCCTGAGACTTGTGAATTGTCATGGCATAAACAGTGTCAAACTGCGGGACCCTAGATAACGAGATATGACGTAACTCTCCGTTAGAAGCTTCAAACCAAGCAAATAGTTTTCCGTTACTATCTGGCCAGATAATGCCTACCTCACCATTTGATAATCGTTGAGGATGATTGTTCTTCACAATCATAATTGGCTGGCCCTGATAAAATGCTCCTTCTCGACGTGTTATTTTGCTTTTGATAGCGTCGAAGACAAGCGCGTTTAATCGTTCAACACCCATATTACCTTTACGTACTGGCGTTAACCATCGCACTGCGTTTAATTGCTTTAATGCTGATTTTGCATCTGATGCATCAAAAATGAGTGCAAAGCACTGAGTTGCCATTTTACGTAATAACTTTTCGGACACGCTATTTTCAGACCACAAATAAACGCCCTCTCGCAATGTCTTAATATCAGGCTCTTGCTCTGCAATTTCTTTATGATCTTCTTTATTGATAACACTTAACGCAGTCGTTGCCTCACCCTTTTGAATGGCACTTGCCACATCTGCCACTTGACCTTTAAATCGCTGTGGTGCTTGTAACGTATGTACCCATGTTTTTGCCTCTTCATCCACAGGTAACAGCGGAAGGTGCGGACATAAGGTCGCAATATGCTGTCGCAAAGCACTGGGTACAGCCCCTATTCTTTCCTCATCAAAACCATCGAGTTCATCACTGGTGTCTACCAGTTGCTCTAGTACATTGCCAAGCTCTACCGCGGGTAGCTGCTCAGCATCGCCAATGAAATACAGCCTAGCATGAGGTGGAAGCGCTCGTATTATTCGTGCCATAAGCGCTAGATCTACCATGCTGGCTTCATCTACTATTAACACATCAAGGGCGAGTTGATTCTGCGTGTTGTACTTAGTTGAAACTGTGTGTTCCCGTAAACCTAACAGTCGATGAATTGTCACCGCATGGGTAGGAACCCGGTTTAGCAACGCATCATCGATTTTACCTCTAAGGGCAGAAATACTGTCTGAAATAGATTCTGTCATTCTCTGCTGCGCTTTACCCGTCGGAGCGGCAAGTACAATATTGACATTCTCTTCACAGGCCTGAAGGGCCAGTAGCAAGCGCAAAACCGTGTAAGTCTTCCCGGTGCCAGGCCCGCCGTTAATTACGCTAAATCGTTGTACAAGACTTTTTGCCACCGCTATCTGCTGCCAGTCTTGCACTCCGCTGGTCTGGTTGTGAACGGTGTTTGCAGGTGCTAATTGGAACATCGCGGGCCACAAGGCTTTAACCTTCAAAGACGCCTCGTCATTAAGGGGAGAAAACGCTGTTCTAGCCACAATGCCATGGGCAATTTCTTGTTCAAATTCATAGTATCTGCGGCTGTAAAAGAGCCCATTGCTATACACAAAAAGCTGAGCAATTCGTTCGTCTTTCAACGCCTTCTTCACCACACCAATAAGCGGAGTTAGCTCATCGAACATATAACCTTTTTTTGCAGTATCTGAACTGTCTAACGTCGGTTCTGAGCGGTTGAAAAGAAGCTTGCTGGCTATATCACTGAGCAAAATACAGCTGTGGCCATGCCTTTGCATAAACGAAAGCGCCACAAGCACGTGCAGCCAAACAATGTTTTCTTTTTCACTTAGTGCAGGTAGTGGAGAAAACTCTGAAGCAATAAATTTATCAATGGCTTCAATACCGTGCAGTTGTTCGAACAAAGCGTTCTTGTCAATTACCACAGAGTCGGTGCTGGTTAAGGTTGAGTCCATATCACTCTTCCCCTTCTTCGTCAGAAAAGCCAAAGGAATGCTGATGCCCTGCGTCTGATGTCTGGGGTGATGGGGTAGACTGAAAATCTTCGCCATCAAAAAGACTATCTAACGCGTGCAAAGCATGCTTTGAAATTGGCGTGAAAAATACCCCTTCTCCCTCTCGATTCTCTGGGTGCATTCCTCGCAAATATAAGTAATACACGCCGCCAAAATGTTGCTCTGGTTGGTAGCCCACTAGCGTATTTTTCAAATAGCGATGCAGTGCAAGACTATAAATAAGGTACTGCAAGTCGTACAAATGATGCTGATTGTTCTCAAAAAGTGCACCAGGATTATAATTGGCAATCTCGTCACCTAACCAAGTAGATTTATAATCTGCCACATAATATTTACCTTCATGCTCGAACAATAAATCGATAAAGCCGTGCATCATGCCCGCCAGACTTGCTGTCATAAGCCGGGGGACCGTGAGAGCTTGCCCATTAAAGTGGCTGGCAAGCTCTGCTCTGTGCTCTTGTAAAACTCGGCTTAGCTTCGACCACTTACTCTCATTCATAGGAAAATAGAACTCAGCTTCTCTAAGCGTTTGCCCCAGTTGAAGAGTGCTCAAGGTCAAATTCTCTTGAGGATAAAGCGGCGTTTCAAGCGCTTCATTTAACCACTCATATAAAAAGTCGGCTTTGTCTTCCTCAAGACCAAATCGATTTAGTAATTCAGGGCCATGCTCTTCCCATTCTGGTGCGCTAAAGTCATTGAGCTCTAGCAGATCATGTAACAAGTTGCCCGCACTTGCCCCTTTAGTAAGCGTAAATCGCAACTGGTTAGCCGCCTCAACGTGATTGGTCAACGCGGCATTAGCAGCATCGTATTGATTCAAATCTGAACTTTCACTGCGACCGTCAGCAAAAGTAGAAAACTCTTCGTCACGGGCGGTTTGAATAACGGGAATCGTTTGCACGTTATTATTGGCTATAGGAATATTGCCCTGAGTAGTAAGTCGGCTCAACGCTGAAAAGGAATACAGTCGCCAGTTTTCGCTTTCAGTACCAGTGAATTGAAGCGTGTAAAGCTGAGGTACAGTGTCTTCGTGATTGAAACTGGAATACGTAATATCAATTTCATCCGCGCTAATATGGCAGCTGTGAGCATCCGTCTCCGCGCTCACACTGTTAAGCGCGTTTATCCATGCGTTGTCGCCCTCTGACGCAGCAGTATTATCTTTTGCGTCAGTTTCTTTAGTAATACCAAGAGCACGCGCTAATGCGCTTTTCTCATTTCCATCTAGCGGGATCACGCCCATGTAACAGCGATGGGCTGCTCGAGTAACAGCCACATAGGCCAGTCGCATATCTTCGGCAGCCCCTTCATCTCGCACTCTCGCAATGGCTTGTTTGGTTTGACCTAGTTGCAGCTGCAGCCCTTGCTTGTCTTCATCGTAATAGGTGAAAATTTGAGATATGGATTTGCCATTTTTACCAGGATCTTTATATCCGGTTGCAAAAGGAACAAATACAATGGGATATTCTAATCCTTTAGAGCCGTGCTGGGTGATAAGGCGAATAAGTTCACTGTCGCTTTCTAAGCGAAGGGTCATTTCCTCGTCAGATTCAGGCTGATGGATTTGTTTATTTAGCCAATCGAGCAACTGTTCTGGCCTTTGATGCGTGGTACTTGCTTTTTCAAGTACTTCAGCAAGATGCTGGTAATTTGTGAGCGCTCTCTCTACGTCGTTTCCAAAGGGCGTATAACTCTCTTGCATTAGCTGCAGTAATACACTCATACACCCCTTTTGCAGCCATAGCTCACGCAATGTAAGCACGCGGTCATACGCCATATCCCACAGGCCGTCATCTTCGTGAAACAGTAAATCAACTAAAAGCTTGGGGGTGTAGCCCCATAATGGCGACGCTAGACACGCCGCAACTTTGTCACTATCACTGGCGTGCCAAATACCGTTGAGTAAACGCAGTACGTCTTTTGCCTCTGGAGTAAGAAATAAGTTACTTCTGTCGCTTAAATAAACGCAGGCTAACCCGTGCTGTTGTAGCACGTATTTTATAACACTTGCTTCGTTTCGGTCTTTCACCAAAATCGCTATATCTGCTGGTTTCACGGGACGACGGGACGACGCCTCGTCAAACTTCGCCTCATTCAATAAACGATAAATTTCTTGTGCAATCCACAGTGCCATTTGACAACGCATGGTGTCGGCATCCTGTTTGTCATCTAAAAACATGCTTACGTAATTCATCGCACGGCGATGCTCACAGGGATCATACAGCGGATGTTTAGCCGCGGCGGCTTTTTGCGTAAATTCAACCTGCGTATAGTTAATGCCGAAGCCAAAAACATCGGTTGGCTCTTCAGAGGCAAGGGGAGCACCGTAAAATAGGCGATTATAAGCACTCACCATACCTTCGACAGAACGCCAATTTGTATTCATTACCCAGCGAAAGTCTGCTTGTTTGCCTGCTTTTAAATAGGTAAAGATATCGCCTCCTCGAAAGCGATAGATTGCCTGTTTTGGATCACCAATCATCAACAGCGCATAAGTATTTCTCTCATTGACATAATCGCCTTCAATAGTTGGCTCTGCATTTGGCTCTATGGCGTCTTTCTGCTTACGGATATTTGGGTAAACCGCATCTAAGATGGCATATTGATTGGCATCCGTATCCTGGAACTCATCAATCAGCGCCACTGGAAATTTTTTGCGAAGTTCACCTACCAACGAGTTGCCTGGCCTAGCAACTTCTGCCGCTAACATATTGATAAGGTCATCGAAATCAATAATACCGCGCTGTTTTTTCTGTTTTTCTACCGTTGACTTAACAAATGAAATAGCTTCATTAATGAGCGTGAAAACCGGTAGCTGAGCCAACGTTTTATCTCTTTCAGCAATCTCTAGCTCAATTGCTTTAGTGAAATCTTTTATCGGACTGAGAATGTCTTTTACGCCCGATGAATTGCGTGAATAGCGTCTCTTATCTAGAAACGCCTTCGCCTCATCTGGAGCGTCTGTAAACTCCCCTCCTCTCAACCATACTTTGAGAGCCTCAAGTTCAGTCGGTCGTGTCTTTTTATGCGCAGGCGTTTTTATCAGTTCTTGATAAATGAGTGACTCGTTTTCTTCAATACTGTTTAAAAATACGCTGAATTGAGCCTGATGCGTATCAGGGTGACTATTTAAATTATGTTGAAACGAAGTCTCGACGGACTCCTCATCAAGCAACAGCGGGGTTAAATTACTGTGTAAACTGGTGTAGAACTCACTGAGTAAACGTTCAGGCACATGCCAGCCCGACGAGGCTAATAGCAAAAAATCATTCTCTGTATAATTATCAATACCACTACTTACTTTTCGTATCCAGTCCTCACATGCCTGCAGGTAAAGCTCACTCGTGTCTTTACTCAAGTTTAGCGACATCGCAAAGCCGCTGTTAAAGGCTAGTTGGCCAATAACATGCTGACAGAATCCGTGTATTGTAAACACCGAGGCTTCGTCGAGTTCGAGCTGTGCTGCTTTTAAGCGACCTAAACTCTCTTCTATATCACCGAGTTTTAGAAGATGCTCATAGACGGGATCGAGTCCTTCGGGAATATCACCTTCGTTGCTACTCACCTGCTGAAACACAGCCGTTGCATCGCGAAGCGTGGCTGCAACTCTACCCTTAATTTCTTCGGTTGCCGCTTTGGTAAAAGTCATGACCAAAATTTCTTTTACCGTAAGCTTTTTCTCTAGCAGCAGCCGTAAATACAAGCGAGTGATATTGAATGTTTTACCGGTTCCTGCACTGGCTTCAATGAGGTGACGCCCGTAGAGCGGCATGTTTGGTACATCGAGAAGTTGAGATACTGTACCGTTGTGATTTGCATTGCTCATAGCTTTTCCTCCTCAGCAGAATTGGCCACCATGGCAAACAAAATAAACCCCTCAACACAGGGCAAACTTTGCCACGATATACCATCGGGGAATAGCCATTTTAAGTAGGGATCGTCAGCCATTTTTGGTCCGTACTGAGACGTAGACTGTTCCCAGCCTCGCAACAACCGCTGCGCCGTTGAACTTTCAAACAAATCGATTGTGCGTTGTATTATCTGCTCAGGTTTCTCTGAGCCTATGTCTTCTTCACATGCACAACCATTCTTAACGCGTAAACGTGCTCCAGGTATTTGTGAGTAGCGCTGTAGCGCTTGAACAACTTCATTAAATATTGCCGGCGTAATATCACTTACCAATGCTTTACTTTCAGAGTTTCGCTTTCCTGGCACCAAATCATTAAACTGACTGGCATAAAGCGGTGTGGGAGCCGTGAAAATTGAAATGTACAGTTGCTCAATAAACAGCAGAATATTCTGCGCTGTGCTGGTATCAAACGGAGCATACCGTCGCTTAATTAATGTGGTTTCACCCTTTTCCCAACTGCAATAATAAATATCCAGTGGGTAGCCGCTATAGGTATGAGTGTCGGTATTGGCACTAAAAACCAGCTGAGACATGAAATACGACAGCGCTCTTGTATCATTAATTTTACCTGCACAACGCTGAACTAGGCTATCAGCAGCCTCAAAAGCAGTTGTTGTGAAGGTGATATATTGACCTGTAAAAGAGGCCGTTTTGGCTTCAGCGTCATGGGGCCCAATGGCTTGGTTCAGGGCCAGCGCACCGTCCTTCCACATTTGAAGTTCTTCGTGGGCTACCGGGTTATTTGGAATATCGCCACGCAACATTGCAAATTTCGCTATTTGCTCGCCGACATTATCATAGCTTGTTGGCTGCTCCTGACTTGTGGGCACCGAGAAAATAGCGTCTAGCACTTGGTATCGCACAAGAGCGTTAGTTTCGAAGGGTTCACTATTTTCAAGTAATGTAAAAGAATGCGAAAGATTGACACCCAAACGTTGCTGTGAAAAGTACTCCAAAGGATCTTTAAATGCCCTTGCAACCTGCATTGTGGACAGCCGGGTGTCTGTAGCACTATGAGCGTCATCTAACGTAGCACTAAGTTCAGAAGCACTATTCTGCGCAATTGCGCTGTTTTCGTTAGCTGATGAATTTGCGTTCTCTTCTGATGCTTTACTCTTTTCGTCTGCTGCTATCTTTGCTTGCTGTAATGCATCTGCCAAGCGTAACCAACCGGTTTCATAACTGGGTAAAGCCCCCGTAAATGCAGACTCACTAAAGGGGTGCAGCGGTGCAAATTTTGTGTACAGAGATACATCGAGTTCATAGCCGTTCTCTAACATATCTATAAATTCAGCCAGCACTAAGCTGGGCTGACGCTCGCTGTTATTTTTTACGTCATTACCTTGATAGCTCAAGTATAGGCTGTCTCTAGTAGAGATAATGGCTTCTAGGAAAAGGTACCTGTCTTCTAAACGTCGAGAGCGATCGCCCAATCGTCTCGCTGGCCCCGCCATTAAATCGAGTCCTAGCGGGGTTGCTTTTCGCGGAAACTCACTGTCGTTCAAACCTAAAATACATACTTTCTTAAACGGTATGCTGCGCATGGGAAGCATGGAGCAAACCGTTACCTGCCCCGTCATAAAGTGATTTCCCGCATCAGGTGAGGAGAAGCGGCTAAGCAACAGATCTTTAATTTGGCGCAGACTCAGTGCATGCTCGTAACCCGCTTCTTGGCAGCGTGCGTATAAATCGGCTGATACTTTGGCGATTAAATCCCAACTTTGCTCCTGCTCTTTAGTAGATACGAAACACGCGTCTCGCAGTGTTAATAAATCCTCGGCCCATTTTTTAGGTGTGCGTGGAGTGGTGAGCTCATTGGCGAACCGTCCAAGTAACTCGATAACTTGCACTAATTTGCCTAGGATCAACGCACTTTGGCCCTCTACATCAGGAATTGTGAGTGTTTCATCAATCACTACTTCACTGTCTGGAGCTAACATTCCCATCAATAAACGGCGAATGCCCCACCACCAGCTGTACGTATTTTCTGTTGTGACACCTTCGGAAACGGCAGATTTATGCTTAGCGTTAAGCCCCCAGTGAATATGCGCCTGCTCTAACCACACGATCATTTGATCAATATCACTTTGGGAAACGTTAAAGCGCTTTTGCACAGAGTCTAGCTGTAAATAGTCCATAATATCCGACACGCCAAACCGACTATCTGGCAGCTGCAATAGCGCCATGTAGGCTGCAATTAACGGCTCGGTGTCCATAGGGCTTCTATCTGCTATCGAACAGGGTAAGCGTGTGGTTCCCTCCCTGCGTTGCGGCTTAGTTCCCACTCTATGAAAAACAGCATCTACAAAGGGTGCGTAGTTTTCTATAGCAGGGCACATAACTAAAATATCTGACGGAGTACGCGCACTGTCTTGAGAAAGCCAGTGTAAAAGGTGGTCGTGCAGCACCTGCACCTCACGTAGGGCTGAGTGAGTGCACATAATAGTCACGCTATCGTCTTGCTCTGCGACTTCGAACTCGTTTATAGGCTCTGCAGGCGCAGCGTGCAATATGTCGTTGTGAATGCGGGTGAGCAAATTAGACGCATTACGTGCTTTTTCACCGTTTGCGTCTGTGTTATCGCCTAGTAAGGTATCGCCTAGTATGTTAGCGCCTAAGTCGTCTAGTTCAGGAGCATCAAAAGCACTTATCTCGAAAGTGTCTAAATCGGTAAGTAAATTAAACAGCTCTCTACCTTGCTTACCCAAATTACCAAGCAAGGGGTTGCTTTGTTCTTGTGACATCCACTTTTCAAGCCCTTCCATACGAAGCTGTCTAGCAAGTTCATTGTCACTTTTTGCGTCTCCCCAGTAATTGACGCTAGGATTCAAATGGAAGATGTGGATATCGATATGCTGAGCCAACGCATCAAAAAACGCAATTAGCTGCGGCGCCATGGTATTAATGGCGAACACGACAATACGCAACGGTAAGTCAGCAGGTATCTGACCGGCTTCAAGCGCCTCAAGCGTCATTTTGTGAAGTCTAGCGGGATGCAGCGGCTGATTTTTTGTAAGCATTCGCCATATTTCGCTTTGCCACAACTCCATATCGTCAAACACAATTCGCTCACTTTGCTCCCAAGCAAATAGCCAGTCTGGTCGATAAAGCAAATATTGTTCATAAACGTCTGCAAGCGCAGTTGCGAGTTGTAATCGCTGGACACCCTGTTCTTGTTCACTACCTGCACCGATCCAATAACGACGAACCTGCTCGAACGCATCGGACTGCATCAGCTCATCATCTTGCAAAATGTTATCGATTCGCCACGTGAGAACTTCACGTCGATAAGGAGACTGACGAGGAACCTTTTCGCTGCCTAGCACCACTCTTGCAGTGTTCCACATAAATCTTACAGGCAGAGGAAAATCGAGGTTCATGGCTATGCCCTGCTCACGGGCAAGCTGCATACTAATCCAGTGTTGCATTCCGGGACTTTCAACAAGAATGGTTTCAGGAGAAAAAACACCTGAAGGCTGTTGTTTTAGCAGGGACGTTAGCAGAAAGCTAAGATGCTCTAATTTGTTTGATGGATATAGCGCAAGCACTCTAAAAATCCTTTTGTTATCAGCATTTAGTCCATTTCATGCAGAGCATAAAATGACTGAGCCCTTTTTGTAGTGATATTTTAGTGTATCGCAATTCAACTCGGTGTTAAGTGATTTATTTTTTATGGCAACGGCTAGATATGAAGACGAAAGGAGGGAAAATGTGCAGAAATTAAAAAAAAACCCATACAGACCTCAGGACACGAAAATTCTGTATGGGTAAGGTTTACGGACCACATAATTACCATCTGAATGCGTGTTGCCTGGCACCCAGTCAGATTTTCTGCAATTACGCAGCTCAGTTAACACAATAGCTTTAGCAGGTAAGATGCCAACTTTAAAACCTATAATTATCAACAACATAAAAATTTTGCAATCGATAATGAATGAAACCCTAGTTTTTCTTTGGTGCAAGTGCACCATTGATATGCAAAAAGTATTTATACCAAGGCGCCCTTCCAGTAAACTTCACAACCACGTAATTACCGCAATAGACGAATGGCGATTCCTATCGCAAAAACTGATTAACAGGAGCCTCAATGTTAAGCGCACAACAGCTAGCCACCATGCTTTCACTTCAAGATAAAATGAATGCAAAAGTAAATCCCGACTGGCTGAATGCTGGCTACGGTTATTTAAGAGCTGCTATGGTCGAATCGGTAGAAGCCATAGAACATCACGGCTGGAAATGGTGGAAAGCACAGCAAAAAGACCTGCCACAGCTGCAAATGGAATTAGTCGATATTTGGCATTTTGCGCTAAGCGCCTGCATTATCGATTTTAAAGGCGATATTTCTGCGTCGGCAGAGAGCATTGCGGCAGAGTTAGCAGCCAGCAATCTTAATGTAACCTTCGACAATACCAACTACGACGTCGCCAACCAGTCGTTATTAGACAATTTAGAACTAATGACGGGTTTGTGTGCCGCCAAGCGATTTAGCGTACCGCTATTTATGCATATTGTTGCGCAATGCGAGATGTCGCCTGATGAACTTTATCGGCAATACGTTGGAAAAAATGTACTTAACTTTTTCCGACAAGATAACGGATACAAAGAGGGTACCTATATTAAATTATGGGGCGGTAGAGAAGATAACGAACACTTGGTAGAAGTAATGAACTCGCTTGATTTATCAAAACCCAATTTCAGCGATTTAGTGTATCAAGGTCTTCAGCAGCGCTACGAAGAAACGCAGTAATCATATCCAATATTTTGACATTATAAGTACACAATTAGCTATGCATTAGCACTGCCACCTGCAAGGCATTAGCACTGCCACCTGCAAGGCATTAGCACTGCCACCTGCAAGGCATTAGCACTGCCACCTGCAAGCTTATTAGACAAACACTGCATATAAAAACGGGGCTCTTTTGATAAGAAGCCCCGTTTCTTTTTCGTTTTATACTTTGCTTTTCTCTTACAACTTTTAGTCGAGGGCTAAACCCTAATTTAGCCGCTCTTTACTTTGCACTTTGCGCTAAGCATCTACCCAAACTAACTTTTTAGTGTAATTGCCTTGAATTACATCAACAAAACGTTCTTCTAGAACATGACGTTTCACCTTGAGTGTCGGTGTAAGAAGGTCGTTTTCAATGCTCCACTCATTACTCATAATCACCACCCTGTCCATAACTTGGTGGCTTTCTAGCTTGGCGTTAATATTCTCGAAGGTTTTTGTCAGGCTTGCTTCAATAGCCGCTTTGTCTTTTTTCTGCGCCTCTTCACTAAGCACAAGAAGCGCAACAGGTTGAGGGAGGTTTGTACCGGTCACACACACCTGTTCTACCACAGGGTTTTCCATAAACTTAGCTTCAATAGGCGCTGGCGTTACATACTTCCCTTTCGCTGTTTTGAAGATATCTTTGAGACGACCGGTGATTTTCACGTAACCATCGCTATCTATCACGCCCTTATCCCCGGTACGCAGGTACCCGTCTTCGGTAAATACCTCTGCAGTTTTCTCTGGCTCTCGGTAGTACTCAATCATATTGCACGGCGACAGAACCTGAATTTCACCTTCGTCTGACGTTCGAATGTCTACGCCTTCATAGGGCTTGCCAATACAGCCAATTTTGTCGTGCCTGAAAGGCACACTGCCCGTACCGTAAGCGCTATTTTCGGTCATGCCCCACCCTTCGGAGATATTGATGCCGATTTTTGCAAACCATTCGATAACAGCAGGGGCTAACGGTGCGGAACCACTTGCCCACAGCCTAGCATTATTAATACCTAGTCCATTGCGAATTTTCTTCGCCACGATTTTATTTAAGATAGGAATTTTGAGAAGTGTATCGAGTTTCTTCTGTGGCATTTTAGCGAGCACGCCCATTTGGAACTTAGTCCACAAACGAGGCACCGAGATAAACAGCGTAGGCTGACAATGTGCCACATCGCGCTGAAACGTCGCCAGGTCTTCTACAAAGTGGATTTTTCCACCGCTGTAATAGCTCGACAATTCAACCAACACCCGCTCTGTAATATGGGCAAGAGGAAGGTAGCTGAGTGTTCTATCGTTTTCATTAATACCTAGCTGATCTAGCGAGCGTCTCGCTGCCCAACAGGCTGTATTGTAACTGTGAACAACCCCTTTCGGCTGCCCCGTACTGCCAGACGTGTAAATGATAGTCATTACATCGTTCATGTCGTGCACCGGTGAAGCTTGCAACGGCTCACAATCAATAAATTCGTTCCACTGCTGAGTCGCTGGGATATTAGGATATGGGAACGCCACCGTTTTATAGGTTGACGGAATAGAAGCCACCTGTTGCTCTGTATTATCCAATTTACCGACAAACAGAAGCTGTACGTCAGCATGCTGAAGTACGTACTGAACGGTATCTGGACCCGCGGTAGAAAATATAGGCACCGAAATATGCCCTGCCATCATGATACCTAAATCTGTGATAAACCATTCGGCACAGTTTTTAGAAAATATGCCAATTCGACTACCTGGTGGTAGCGACATTTCGCAGAGTCTGGTGGCCACTCGTCTTGCAAGATTGGCTACTTGCTTCCATGTAAAATCATGGTATTCGCCCTTGATAGGCTGAGTAAGGAATACGTCATCCCCACGGCTCTTTTCCCAGTGGTACAACATACTTAATGGCGATTCGATTACTTCCGTGCTTTTTGCATTTGCTGTCATATCTAGCGGCATAGTTCACTCATTTGTTGTTATAATGTAGCTCATTTTTACAATGATTTCACAGAAGTATAATAAGCCTTATTTTTTATAGAATGACAAGCTTTTTAAACAGGCGTTTACTTTACAACCTGCACAGACCGTGGGATGGCGAGCACAATTTAGTTTTTTTATAGTCGCCGCTATAGTTTTATTATGAAGGGATTGCTGAAACATTGAGCGAAATCATTAACCTCAAAGTTTGTTACCACTGTTTAAATAATAACGGTTTTATCTCTTTAGCAGATGCCGGTTTCGCATAATAATAGCCCTGGTGGAATATACATCCTCTATTGAGTAATGCCGTAGCTTGAGCGCCTGTTTCTACCCCCTCTGCTATGCATTTCATCTTCAGATTGCTGGCAAGTGAAATAGTGGTAGACACCAAAGCCTCGTTGGCATTTCCAGGCGCCATTTCATTCACAAAACTCTTATCAATTTTTAGTACCGAGAGAGGATAACGCTTAAGGTAACTCAAAGACGAAAAACCTGTACCAAAATCATCAAGGGCCAGTACAAATCCGGCATCGACAAAACGTTGAATTTGGCGAAGTGCATTGTCTGTATCATCTATCAATACCCCTTCCGTAATTTCAAAACGGAATGCGTGTTCAGGTAAATCGAACTCCTTTAGCAGATCAAAGACACTGTTTAGGTCAAATTCAGTTTTAAAATGCAGAGCAGAAAGGTTTATAGAAACATATCCAGTAAATCCGTCTTGATACCATTCAGACAAATCCGACGCCGCTCTACGCATTGCCTTTCGCGTGACTTCTATAATGTATCTTAGCTCTTCTAGCACAGGAATGAACTGGTCTGGGAACAAAGGCTTGTCGTCTAACTTTCCTCGCAGCAGCAGCTCCACGCCAACGGTTTGGTTGGTTTGCGCATTTGTAATGGGTTGATAGTAGTTGAAGAAACAATCATCAGAATAGGCGCGTTTTACCCTATTCTCTAACAGCAGCCGTGATTTCGCCTTTTCATTCATATCATTGGTGAAATAAGCAAAACCATTGAGGGTGTCTTTTTTCGCCGTATACATTGCTACGTCAGCCTGCTTGATGAGTTCCGCAGGCTCATGAGCATCGTCAGGGTAAAACGCAACTCCGATACTGCAAGACACTCGCAGTACCTCACTTGATAGGGATATAGGGGTTTCCACGGCTTCGATAATCTGCCCAACAAATGGGCTTAAATCATCATCGTTGTCTACTTCTTCAATAACAATAACAAATTCGTCCCCCCCTAAGCGGGCAACTGTGCCGGAATCTGCAACCAAATTGCGCATTCTATTGGCCACAATGCGAAGTAGCTTATCACCATAGTCGTGCCCTAAAGAGTCGTTTATTCCTTTAAACCTATCTAGATCAACAAACATGACAGACACTCGATGGCCGTGATGACGAGCAAGGGCAATGGCGTGCTCTAGACGGTCGAGCAATAGTGTTCTATTCACCAAGCCGGTCAAACTGTCGTAGGTTGCAATTTTCAGAAGCTTCCGCTCAGCTTGCTTTTGTTCTGAAATATCTGAAATAACAATTAAATAGTGTCCTGGCACATGACCGCTTCTGCTTATGGCACTGATGTCTATGAGGACGTCGTAACGTTTGCCGTCGGCTCCGTCGATGACGCCTTTATCCTTCCAAAAATCTCCACCCTGCATGTTGACCAGTTTGTCAGAGAGCTGCCGAGCTAAATTTGGGTAACGAAGATAAAGTCGATTTAACTGCTTCTTCAACGGTTCTTTTTGATTAAATCCAAACACCTGCTCAAAGGCCGGGTTGGCAGCTACAAGTTCTTTGTTTTCATCAAAGATAAGAACCCAATCACGCGTTTGCTTAAATGCGTCACTAAAGAGTGATACTTGCTGCTGCGCTTTGCGTAGCGTAACCAATGCCTTGTGACGAGAGAATAAATACGACGCCACCAACGCTAAAATCAAGACAGCATACACAGTGTAGGCTGCTGGGGAGCGATACGGTGCATAAGGAACAGTCAGTGTTATTTGCGCTGGTCGGTAGCTAGTTTCAAAACTGCTGGGCGTGGGTGCGACTGAGAAACTGTACTTTCCTGGATCTAAATTGGCTAAGGTTATCTTAGCGTCCTCGGTGATACCCTCTGAGATAAGTTTGTTACCACTGAGGAGTTTGTAATAGTACTCTATCTCGCCGACACCTGATGTAACCAGCGATGAGAAGTGAATGGTTAAGCCATAATCATCATGGGCCAACTCAAAATGCTGGCCATCTAAATTTTTAAGCGCTTGGGGCAGTTGGCGCTGACCAAGAGAAACTTCTGTAATAGCGGTTTGCCGCGCCGATAAACTTCGCCCAGCCTCGGCAGTGTCTAATTGCTCTGGAGCAAATATAATAACCCCACTGGTAGAACCAAACGCCAAACGCCCATCTTCTAAGAGAATGGATGCCCCCTCGTTAAATTCTGATACCGACAGTTCTCTTCCATAGATAAAATTCTGTATTTTACCGGCATAAGGGTAGTAGCGATGAAGACCCTTGTGAGAGCTAAACCAAATATTACCGTCGCGATCTTTTTGCAACCCATAGGCAATATTGGTCTTTAACAGATTGGTATCGTTCAACTTATACAAAGGTTCAAACGTATCAGCATCAAGCCCAATTAAACCAATCCCGCTGTGGGCTAGCCATAAAACACCGGTATTATCAATTACCCAAGAATTTACAGACTGTTCATTCAATCGGTCACCTTCAGAAAACCGATATACAAGTTTTGGCTCGTTGGTTTTCCTGTTGATTAACCAGAGCCCACCTTCCATAGCCAAAAACATATCATTGTTGTGATATTCAGATTCTCCCAGAAACCTACTCGCAAATTTTACATCTAAGATGGCGGGATCAAAGGGCAGTGCTGTCAGCGTCTGACTAGCAAAATCATACTTGTAAAACTCGTTTTCTCCGATGAAATACAGTTGCCCATCAGAGGTTATCGAGAAGCCCGCGTCCCACGCATCCAGTAAACTTTTATCACTGCTATCCTTTGTCGGTAATGAGCTCGCCAGGCCGGTTTTTGGATCAAATAAACTCATGCCTTCATATCTTTGGATAACAAGTTTATCGTTAGGCGCAGGAGCTATTCGGTCGATGTTATTCAATCCAAGCAAAGAATCTTCAACGGCCTTTTTAAAATAATGCGTAGACGTTCCCGTAGACAAATCATGGTGAGTTAGGCCGTTAGCAGTTCCAATCCACAGTTTACCTGGTGTGGTTTCTGCAAGCGCCCATACCACATTGTCGCTAAGCTTATCGGTCTTGGCTTGTCTTTCATTTTGAATAGTGTAAATCTCAGAGCTTTGCACTACAAAATGCAAAGCTCCACCAAATATGCTGCTAAGCCAAAGGTTCCCATCACTGGTTGTTGCTATTGCAGCAATTTTCTTATCTGACAATGCCGAGCGACCGTTGTTGGGCTCAAGAATATGCTCGTAAGTCCACCTGCCTTCTTTTTTACTCAGCTCGTACAAGCCCCTGTTTGTACCTAGCCAGAACGCATTCTCCTTCGACTGCTCCATCGTCCATACGTTAGGGCCTGATATGGCTTGTTCAAACCGGCTATTTTTTCCTTCGCGAACCTGCGCCAGAAAACTCTCTTTATCAGTTGTAAAAACGCCGTTAACTGTGGCAATCCAAACTCTATCGCTATCGTCTTGCATAAGAAACTTTGCGTTTTGGTTATCTTCGGTGGCAGCGATACCGTTTAGGTAGTCAAGCTTTTCAAGCGTCGCAGAGGTTTTGGATGTGTCCAGAGTGAAAACGCCCGCCGAAGTTGCCACTAAAAGTATCTCGTCAACAGTGATGGCATAACGAATACCTTGAGAAAGCTGGATGAGGTCATCCGGAAGCGTGGCTAGGTTTTCAATCTCACCGGTTTGCGTATTCAGACGCTGAACGTTTTCCGATAGGGTAATAATAAGGTGTGTGCTGTCTTGCCAGTGAAAGGCATCGGCAAATTGTATGTAGTCTTGGTAATATTTATAGGGCGTAGGCGTTAACTGCTCAATCGCTTGGGTATCAAGGTCGACGCGATAAATTCCTTTGCCGTACACACTAACAAAGAGCGCCTCCCCCTCTTGAATGGTTAGGCGTGAGATGTAGCTGTTTGAAAAAAGATTGTCGCTATTATCAATTTCTTTTGTCTCTACACCATCCCATCGAACTAATCCTCCGTCTGTCGCAATCCAAACAAAGCCCTCGTTATCGACTACAATGTCGTTAACCACATCCTGAGGAAGGCCATTTTTTGTGGACAGCGGTTGGAAAACCGGGTTTTGTATTTTCGGCTCAGCCGCAGCTAGCGTGCTGAACAAAACGAAACATAAACTGATGTATATATACCGATGCATACCCGAGGTCGTTGTAGGCAGAAATGATTCTGGAGGAGTGTAACAGAAGAAAAGTCTTTTGGGCAGACCATAAAATATACATTAGTAATAAAGTATATAAAAGTTAAGCCTTTGATTCACCGCAGAGTTTTATTAGCGGCATTATTTTTTTAGCCAAATGCGCGATAACTTTGGCCGGTTACTAATCGTCAATCTTGTTGAACCGGTACTCGTCCAACAGGAATAACATTTCTACGTATACTCGGCTGTGGTGCCAATCGATAAAGATCACCGTTTTCGCCAACATAAGTTTTCATAACACCGACAGACTTTGCAATTTCAGCGTGTGCCAGTAAATGAGTCTGCTCTCCGTGAACTGGAATGGCTATTTGAGGCTTTACCCAACTATACATTAATTTCAGCTCTTCCGCGCAAGGGTGGCCACTCGCGTGAATTGGCAGTGGACTGGACTCACTGTGAACAGTTGATATTCCTTTTCCTTTAAATGCTTTGTCTAGGCGCGCTACCGTCTCTTCATTACCCGGTATAACGATACTAGAAAAAATAACCGTATCGCCTTTTTCTAGTTGTAAATGTGGATGCGAATCATGGGCAAAGCGAGCAAGAGCGGCGTTTTTCTCTCCTTGGCTTCCTGTGGCTACCACCAAAACTTCCTTGGGAGGAAGATAACCGAGGTGATGAGCATCTGCTACAGGCAAATCATCGGGCCAGATGCCTTGCTGACGAGCAATGCCATACATGTTCATTAATGACCTTCCGTAAAGTCCCATGTAACGACCGGTTTTTCGTGCAATTTTAGCAAGAGTGATAAGTCGCGCTATATTGCTGGCAAAACACCCAACTACCACACGTCCTTTTAGCGGTAGAATTGTGCTGAGAAGACCGTCGTAACAATTGCGCTCAGAAACAGAAAACCCTGGCTTGTTCGCATTCGTTGAGTCACCAACTAACGCGAGAATATTCTCCTTTCCAAGTTGTTTATAAAGTTTAGGTTCGAAAGGCTTCCCTGTTATCGGCGCGGCATCTATTTTCCAGTCAGCGGTGTGCAGAACAGCGCCTGCCGGGGTTTCTATTTTTAATGCGAAAGGCTCGGGTAATGAATGGGTTATTTCTAACCACTTCACTGTAAACACACCAATGTTCACTGAATCGCCCGCAGAAACTTCAACAATAGGTATTTTATTTGCGAGCTTACTTCTTGATAATTTGCGTCTTAGCACTTCCGCAGTAAAAGACGTGGTATAAATTGGCTTTCTAAAGCGTTGCCACAAATAGGGAATTGCACCCACATGATCTTCATGTGCATGAGTAATAACAATTCCCGCCAGTGCGTCTTTTTGGCCGGCAATAAAAGAGGGATCTGGTGCCACAACTCTGTGGGTTGTCTTGCTAGACTGAGTCGAATTTTTTTTATAGGGAGCAACGAGAGGTTCGTCAAAAGAAACGCCACAATCAACCATCAGCCACTGTCCATTATGACCATATAAGTTTAGGTTCATTCCTATCTCACCGGTTCCTCCTAGCGGAGCAAACCACAGATCATCAATGCCCGGCTCTAACACGTTATTTACCTCAATAATGTAACGCTATTATAATATACGACCCATTTAAGCTCAGCCTGACAAAGGATGGCTTATTTAACAACTCGCTACGAGTATGTGCTGCTGGCACGTCTTAGGTGCTGAGGCGAGCTCGTTTGTACTGGAATAAGCCCTGAATAACCACATTTGTACCCGCATGCAGATGATATCTTGTAAACGCAGTTCTCAATGCTTAGATCACTCTACAGAGACTGAGCGAACTCTTGCGGTGTTATCACCTCTCCTTCTTCCTCTGGCACTGGACATACAATTACCATTAAGTTGTCTTGAGACATGCCTGGTACCCATTTTGTCAAAAATTCATCAGTAGTCAGCGCCATAGCCTCACAATGCGACCAATCGTCTGTGGCCCAAAGAAGTGCTAGTTCAGCCTCTGGCCATACTGGCACGCCGTCGTCCTCATCGGTAGTTAGCATGACGCAGCCATGCTCGTCGGTGAGAATGAAAAGTTTCTTTTGTTCTTTTATGGAAGCAAGGCTTGTCTCCAACCGTTGAAATGTATTTTTCTCTAACATTGGGTGTATTGATGACATTTTTTTCTCGCTATGTAATTGAGGCGATGGAAGAGACACTCGCTATGATGTCAGCTAACCCTACCCGTCTAATTTGTTTCATGGTGTGAAGATATACTTTCAACGACGTATTATCGATAGAAGCGATGAGAGTGACTTCTGCACGCCCGCGTAATTGTGTCTCTATATTTGCCGGTAAAACCGCGATTCCGCCTTCCTCGCACAAGTTATTGAGTGCAAGCGACAAAGAGTTTGTTCTCAATTTTGCATCTCTAAGCTGTGGGTAGGCCGTGAGTAACCAATCTCTTGCCTTTGCCCCCCAATCAATAGCAACAAACTCTTCAGCATTAATAGAGTCAGATGATTTGCCGACTCTGTACAACCCCAGTGGTTGCTCGAATAGAACGACACTGTTTACGTCTTCAGACTTCAATGGTTCAGTAGAAAATGCAAGGTCAGTAACACGCTCGTGAAGCTGCCGCGAAAGGGTGTCGAGTGTTAAAACATCGGCTTTTACAGACCAATCTGGAAAATGCGTGTGCAAGTATGCCAGTGCATGGGGTAAAAAAAGATCGCTGGCTAGTTGCGTGGCACCACAAACCGCGTATTCAGAGCTTTGCACTTGGAGTTCCTGCTTTGCATCGCTCAGTGTGTTACATAACTGACGCGCGTAAGGCAGCAGCTTCTCACCGGACTGAGTAAGCTGAATACTATTTCGCTGACGGATGAATAGCGTAGTATGAAAATATTCTTCAAGAAGTTTAATTCTGGCGCTCACCGCCGATTGCGTAAGATAAAGATTTTCAGCGGCTTTGCCGAAATGACGAGTTTTAGTCACCTCAATGAATGTGGTGAGAAAGCGTATATCCATACTTGCAGTACAACCAGCGTAATTTAAGATCTGAGAGGCTTAAATAATACGTCAATTGCAGCAAAAAGCACAGCAATGCGCTATCAATAGATAGCGCACGATGATTTTTTAACCGAAAGCTTGTTTTAGTGAGCTTCTTCGTGCGAGCGACGCTGCTTGTCTCGGCGCAACATAGCGCGTTTTCGCATCGCTTTTACACTTTTTTCTCTCAGTGAATTCGGTTTCTTAGAGTGAAACTCTCCGTCATCCGACGCATCCCACTCCTCACTTTGAAAACGATAATCTTTACTCATTACAATCTCAAAAATTTTCTAGAAAGTATAACCACCCTTTGATTATTGCTTGAGTGGGGGGAATTGGAAATGAAATTTAATTATCGTATCGATAATAATTTTTACTTTAGGGCGTGGTGATCTTTGCTTTGCGAATTTCGGGCTAAATGGAAGCATTTCAGTACTGAAAGCCGCCGCTACACCGCGTTGCGCGGATAAAACTAAACACTCAGTGAAAGACGGTTTAAAAACATAGGTATGTAACAGGTCTATGAATAATTAGATAAATTTTTTTTATTGATAAGAAAAAAATCTTTTGCTTTATCTAAACGCAAACTTCATTTAAAAGTGCGACGTGGAATAAACAACGTTGGAAATTTCCTTATGAGCACAACGATTCGTCCGTCAACAAAACCATTTATTGATCGCCAAAAATTTCCTTATGGCTTTAAAAAGTCGGGAGACTTTAGTATTTCCGAAGCAAATCTACTTACCACATACGGCCTCACATTATTATCACTAGAGCGTGGAGATTTAGACCCTGAAAATGCTGAAGAGATGCATTTTGTCGACTTCACTAAAGGCAAGGCAGAAGCATCTTCAAGTATCGAAAAAGCGTGGTCGAAGTACGTTCACCTTGCTAGGGGAAAAAAACATTTTTACACCCTGCATAGCAGCGCGAGTAACCAGGCAGATTACGACGATTCCTATTCAGACGACGAATTTGACGTGGCTTAACAGGTTACAGTCTATTTAGAAACAGGCCCGCTGAATGCGGACTTTTTTGTTTATTCTGAACTGATCTCAATCAATCTATAGGCAGAACAAATTGAAAACATGATGTTTTTTAGCATTTAGGAACTACACTTAATGCAAGGTAATAAGCCTAAACTAACATTACGTTGGCTTAGACTTTTTATCACTATCTGCCAAGCAAAGGAGGCGCAAAGATGATTTTAAGTTCAAAGAAACTCACACAGTATTCAATCCACGCCACAGACGACAAAATTGGTGGTGTTAAAGACATACTCTTTGACGATGAAACCTACACTACGCGTTATTTAGTGGCCGATACGAATACGTGGCTTCCGCTTAGCCGAAAAGTGGTTATTTCACCTGTCTCGGTAACGCACGTTGATGTAGACGATAGTTCTGTTCATGTGGACATGACAGTAGAAACGCTTAAAAACAGCCCCTCTATCGACGAACACAAACCCGTATCCCGTGAATATGAAGAGCATCTTTTTAAGTATTTTGGTTACGGATATTATTGGATAGGTCCAGGGGCCTGGGGTGAATATGCCTATCCGAACGAATTAGTAAGCGTACCTACCGATGAAGCCAAAGAAGGTGATTTACCGCCAGAGTCAACTAACCATTTACGGGCCTGCGGTGAAATTGATGGTTACGAAGTTGCAACTACCGATGACAATGTAGGTCATATTAGTGATTTTCTGATTGATACAGAAACATGGAAATTGGTAATGCTCGTGGTAGATACAAATAATTGGCTACCTGGAGGAAAGCATTTAGCACTTCTACCTACTGACATAAAAGAAATTGATTGGGCTGCTCATCATATAGCCGTGAATTTAAGTCACGATGCCCTTATGAAGCGACCAGAAGTGGATGAAGAGCGATTGGGCGATGGCCATTACATTGCGGCCCTAGCCGCCCAAATCAATGATATGTAGCTCAATGCTAATTGAGACAAAGGTTTAATGAGAACGTCCGCACCTCTGCGGACGTTTTTATTTACTCACAGAAAAACTCATACATTAATCCAATTAGCCGCTTTACCCTCTCATCGGATAGCCGATAATAAATGGTTTGCCCTTCCCTTCGTGTTGCAACCATATTCGACTCTCGCAAAAGGGCTAAATGTTGCGAAATCACAGGCTGTGAGACGGTAACTACTTGCAACAGCTCAGAAACCGACTTTTCTTGCTTTAACAAAGAGCAAAGAATCATAAGTCGCGTTTTGTTAGCAAACTGCTTTAAAAAGAACTCTGCTTCTGCAGAATGCTCCATCATTTCGGTGGGGCTTAGTAACATTTCCTCAGACATTATGAATCCCTGCTTTTGCTGAAAGTGACAAAGTACTTCAATATTATACTAAAGTATAAGAGTTTTTTCATAAATTACCTAAAATCAGGATTCGATGAGTTATATTATCTTGCGTTTGAATAATCACAAATATACATTAGTTTAAACTTATATTATAAAATTTGGAATAATCATATGCTTATTGATTTAAAAAGACGCCTAGAAAATATCGACGTGGATATTAGAACAGTGTCAGCAAAGCAAGCTGCACAAGAAATTGAAAGCAATCAGGGTATGTTGATTGACGTGAGAGAGCCAGCAGAGGTAGCAGAAAATCATGTCGAAGCCTCGCTGCATATTCCAAGAGGCGTATTGGAGATGCAGATGCTTGAAAAGGCAAAAGATCCATCCACACCGATTTATCTGCACTGTGCTTCTGGTGCAAGAGCGAAACTGTCCGCCGAACAACTTATAAAGATGGGTTATGAGAATGTTTCTGTAGTAACGTGTTCATTGGCAACCATAAAGCAAGTTCATCGAGCTTAGCAAAATGCGACCTACGCACTGTAGCGTTAGCTCTCATTCCATATTACTAAATCGTTTATTCGGTTAGGTTAGTCTTGAAATTACAGTGGACGATATATGCTGAAATCTACATTAGAACAATGGAGAATGTTTAAAGCGGTAGTAGACGCTGGAGGTTTTAATCAGGCGTCGGCAGTCGTCCATAAAAGCCAGTCTAGCGTTCATCATGCCGTACAGAAGCTCGAGAATGCGATTGGCGTGGTGCTGTTTGAAAATAGTGGCCGCAAGGTAAAGCTATCGCCGCAAGGAGAGCTCATGTACCGTCGAGCGTCATTTTTGCTCGACGAGGCCCAAAAATTAGAATCGGTGGCCAATAGTCTTCGGTATGGCACAGAAACAACGCTTAGAGTAGCGGCAGATATTATATTCCCCTCTCAGCTTCTTTATAATGTTCTCAACAAAGTATCTCAAGAGTTTCCTTTATTACGGGTAGAGCTTGAAGAGACCGTGCTGAGCGGAACAAACTCTATGCTTTCAAGCGGCAATGTTGATATCGGCATTTCTCCCTTCCCTTATCCCAGTGGATTTAGCGAAGACCTATGTGAAATAGAATTTGCAGCTGTCGCCCATAAAGATCACCCTCTGCATCAACTTGACAGAGTGCTTACGTTGGAAGATTTAAAATCTCACAGACAAATTGTAGTAAGGGATTCGTCTGCTGAACGTAAAGCCGATGCAGGTTGGTTAGGTGCTGACCAGCGCTGGACTGTCAGCCATGTAAGAACGTCCCTCGATATTATCGCTCAAGGGCTTGGCTTCGCGTGGCTCCCCATTGCCATTATCAAAAAAGAATTGGAAAGCGGCACATTAAAACCACTCCCGCTAAATAATAATGCAGCGCTACGAAAAACCTTACTTTATTTGTCTTTTGAAGATGGTGACGCACTCGGCCCAGCAGCACGTTCATTTATTGGGGAGCTTCGCTATCAGGCGATGAGCTTACCGTCTTCTGACTTCATCGCCATGGAAAATGGTGCATGTGATCCCTAAAGTTCTCCTTAGTGCTTCACAAACCCTATTAAGTAAAATATTTCCCGATGCGAGCGGGTAATATGAGAGTAAAGTACAAGTCATAAAAAGTACCCACCGAGTAATATTTGCAGACAATCAAGTAAATTTGTCATGACAACGCAAAATATGATGTTGCTAAGACAGCGCGTATTGCATCCGCTAAAGATTGCGATCCTCTCTCTCTGGCTCGTATTGCAAGGAGTGAATGGAAGCCAATTGCGCAGAAAAAAGCCGGCAAATTGAAGGAATGAATTTTGCAACGGCTTTTCCAATACTCTACGGCGCGAAAACATAAACAGGCTATACAGACCATAAGAAAAAAGGCGCAACATGTTAACGTTTAACACTTGTGGCCTGAGTAATGATTAATTCTATGCGCTTATATAAATATTGGATAAGCACTGAAAGAATGCTGAATTAACGCAGGTTAAAATTCATCACCACAGCCCCTGTATAGTTTTCAAGATTTGAACACGCTTAAAAAAGTAGAAATATAAAAGCTACATTTGCACAACTTAATGATAGACTTTTGTATAAGTAAGAATTTATATTATTGATATTGTTATAATTTTTATATCAACGGATTAGATAGAGAAGGAATCCCACGTGCTTACCGTATTACTTGTCGACGACGATGCTGAATTTACTGAAGTAGCTTGTACCATTATTGAATTTTTAGGGCACGACGTTTTAACAGCCGCCACACTTCAAGAGGCGAGAGACTGGTTACAAAAAGAAACTTTTGATCATATTCTGCTTGATTTTATGCTGCCAGACGGTAGTGGAGCTCACTTGTTCGATGAGCTAGACATGTTGCCAAAGCGTCCTCGGGTGACGCTTATTACCGGCCACCCATCAGTGAAAAGTGTCATCAAAGGATTGTGCGGACCGAATATAGACTATCTTGTTAAACCTATTCAACGAGAAGATATTGAAGCCGTTCTTAGCAGAAAAACCGAAAAAGCAGCCCCTAAGCGAGACAAAATTGAAAAGCACTTTGACTCACTTATTGGTGAGTCGCCTGCCATGCAGGAGCTGTATAAATTAATTTCTCGAGTGAGTAAAACCAGTGCCAACGTCATGTTATTGGGCGAAAGCGGAGTTGGTAAAGAAGTCGTAGCTGCGGCTATTCATAAAGCCTCAGACAGCGAAGGTAATTATATTGCGACAAACTGCGGTGCTTTCTCGAAAGAATTAATTGCCAGCGAACTATTTGGCCACGAAAAAGGGGCATTTACCGGCGCTGTTGGACGTAAAGAAGGCGTATTTGAGCAAGCCGAAAGCGGTACGCTCTTTTTAGACGAAATTACAGAGATGCCCATCGATATGCAGCCTAACCTGCTGCGGGTGCTCGAAAACAAAGTGGTAATTCGAGTAGGCGGTACCAAAACAATTCCTGTTAACTGCCGTGTGGTATCTGCTACAAACAGAACAATGGAAGAAATCGCTCAAAGCAAAGTATTACGGGAAGACATATACTTTCGACTAGCCGTTTTTCCTATCACTATTCCTCCCCTTCGCGATAGAAAAGAAGATATTACTTTATTAGCAAAGACGTTTATTGAAGAGTTTAATAAAGACAATAACGCCAGTTTTGAGTGGGATGAAGCACAACTTGAAACCTTAAAAGCATATGACTGGCCAGGGAATGTGCGGGAACTCCGTCATTTCGTTCACCGCGCGGCAATTATGAGCGATCCGGAAAGCAACGCGTTAGAGCTTCCTAAAACTATCGAATCGCCATTCGCTCAAAAGCAGAGTACAACACCTTCTCTTCAAGCAGGCCGCACAATAGAAGATGTAGAGAAAGAGCTTATTTATGCAACTCTTGAAAAAGTGAACGGTAATAAAACCATGGCTGCTGAGATGCTAGGGATTAGCACAAAAACGCTTTACAACCGTCTTCATGCCTATGGCGATTTAAGTAAAGACGAGCAGTAATTAAAGGCGAAGTTATGACCAATGAAGAATTTTCAAAAATGAGTGTGTATGTTCACGATGCACGTAAACCGTTAAATAGAATATCCATGCAAGCTGAGTTGGTAAAAATGGCTTTGAACGGCGATATTCCTACACAAAAAGCTGTGGATGCATTGGAAAAAATTATTGCGAGCTCTAAAGATTGCAGTAACACCCTTTCTGAAATGACTTCAGAGTTGAGCGAGACAGTATCGGATTCAGCTAAATGATAAATAAAATTTTATCTTCGCTTTACAGCTGGATCCTGATGGTCGTGCTTGTGATCGTAGTTATCACAGCCAACTCTTTTTACGTTGTAGATACACTAGATGAGCTGTCTGCGTTAGAAGCTAAACTGTTTAGCACAAATCGTATTATTGGTGCGGTAAACAAACTCCATGTTGCGCTATTGCGCGCTGAATCTGGGCAACGGGGTTATTTGTTGACAGAAGACGAAGCCTACTTAAACGAATATACGCAAACCCTGAATACGTTTGCCGCCCTTGCAGATGAAGTGGAGGTAAGTGTATTTGCATCAGATTCGCCAGAGCAAAGCAAACGCGTCAACGACTTGCTGGCACTGACAAAAGAAAAAATAAACCGCATGGTCGAAGTTGTAGAACTCGCTCGCGAAAACAATAAAAGAGAAGCATTAAGCTTACTTAAATCTGACCGAGGTCTTGAGTTATACAACCAATTCGAGAAGATTTTCGAAGAGGTAGATAGTTCAGAACGGAATATACAGGGTACCCATTTAGCAAACTTGATGAAGCTACGCCGCGACTCGGTGAATACCCTGATCATTTCATCGGCGACCACCCTTCTGCTCATCGTTACTATTTTTCTGTTACTTAAAATCAATACCAGAGAAAACGAAAAACACCAGGCCGAGCTTGAGGCAATCAATGAAGAATTAGAAGCGAAAATTGAAGAGCGTACTCAAGAGTTAAGTGTGTATTCTGATGAACTTGCTAGGAGTAATAGAGAGTTAGAAGACTTTGCATTTGTCGCCTCCCACGACCTTCAAGAACCACTTAGAAAAATTCGCGCCTTCGGCAACAGAATAGAATCTGGCTATGGTGATGTGATAGATGAAAGAGGTAAAGACTTTCTTGCCCGCATGCTAAATGCAGCAGAGCGAATGTCGATGCTAATTTCTGATTTGCTCTCTTTCTCTCGTGTATCGACCCGTGGAAAAGATTTTTCCGAGGTAGAGCTAAACTCAGTACTCAACTCAGTATTGAGCGATTTAGAAATTGCCATTGAAGAGAAATCAGCTGAAATAACCGTTTCAGATATGCCAAAGATACGCGGTGATAAATCACAGTTAGAACAGTTGTTTTTGAATCTACTGTCTAATGCACTGAAGTTTCAGCCAGCGGATCTCGTGCCAAAAGTGCAGGTAAATTGCTCTAGGATGGACCCAGATTCAGATAGCGTGGAGCTTGAAAACATACTCAAGTCTGATGAATACCAATGGATAAAAATTACCGTTGAAGATAACGGTATCGGTTTTGATCAAACCTTCTCTGAGAAAATATTTGCGCCGTTTCAACGATTGCACGGCAGAAGCGAATACAAAGGCACAGGGATTG
This sequence comes from Alteromonas sp. MB-3u-76, assembly GCF_002831605.1. Taxonomy (NCBI): domain Bacteria; kingdom Pseudomonadati; phylum Pseudomonadota; class Gammaproteobacteria; order Alteromonadales; family Alteromonadaceae; genus Alteromonas; species Alteromonas sp. MB-3u-76. The sequence continues at coordinate 2,492,973 of NZ_CP025115.1, forward strand.
GTCTTGCCGTATGCCGGCGCATTGTAGAGCGACATAACGGTACAATAGCCGCAAGCAGTGAGCCCGGCAATGGCGCTAAGTTTGAAATTATTTTGCCCCTAGATAGCGAGCCTTTCGGCTCTAATAACGATAATGGAGATCCTTCGCATGACGCGTAAGCAAGCACAATCAATTAATATTTTAATGGCCGATGACGATGAGGATGATCGTTTACTCACTGTTGACGCGCTGAAAGAGTCGCGGGTTTTAAATACGCTTTTTTGCGTCGAAGACGGTGTTGAGTTGCTCGAATTTCTTCGTCACGAGGGAAAATATAGCGATGCTGAAAAATACCCTCGCCCCAGTCTTATTTTGCTAGACCTCAACATGCCTCGTAAAGACGGTCGTGAAGCGCTTCAAGAATTAAAAAATGATCCGAAATTGCGCAGCATTCCTGTGGTTATTTTAACCACTTCAAAGGAAGAAGAAGACATGCTTCGAGGCTACGACTTGGGTTGCGCTTCTTATATTACTAAACCTGTTAACTTTGAAGGTTTAGTAGACCTAATGCGGGCACTCGGTCGGTATTGGATTGAATTTGTAGAACTACCACACGAGTAGCGGAGTACTAGATGACAGAGGTAATAAAAATTCTATTAATAGAGGATGATGAAGATGACTACTTCCTTACCTCTGATTATCTAGAGCGTTGCGACTCTCCTAAGTTCCTGCTCACGTGGGCTACCGACAGTGACTCGGCCATCGAGGCTTTAAAACAAGATACATTTGACTTGTGCCTTCTAGACTTTTTGCTGGGCGCCGAAAACGCCCTTGACGTCATAGACAAATTAAAAGCAAATCAGTACAACTTACCCGTTGTGATCCTTACAGGTCAATCTGACTCAACTGTCGATGAGATGGTGATGCGCGCAGGCGCTGCCGATTATCTTCAAAAATCTGAAATTGAATCGCCGCGTTTCATGCGAACTATTCGTTACGCACTCGTTCGTCGAGATATCGAAAACGAACGAATGGAACGCAATAAGGTAGAACAAAAAAACAAGGCGAAGGATAAATTTCTTGCTCATTTGGGACACGAATTAAGAACGCCGCTCACCTCCATTCTAGGATATACGGAACTATTGATAGACGACGCCAGAAATAGCCCGTTTCAACAAGAACTTTCTATCATTCATTCAAACGGTAAACACCTGTTGAGTCTGCTAAATGACTTGCTCGACATGTCGCGCATAATGGCCGATAAGCTTGAGTTGAATATGAAAGAAGTTAACTTAGCTGCGTTTCTTACTGATATACACTCGTTGATGCAATTGAATGCTAAGGATAAGGGACTGAGTTTAAATGTCGTGCCTAAGACGAAGTTGCCAGAGTTTATTCGAACCGATCCCACTCGTCTGCGTCAAATTTTAATCAATTTGATAACCAACGCTGTGAAATTCACAGACAAAGGCAGCATTACGCTTACCATAGAAATGGAGCCATCGAAGGTAAGTCAGCAGAGCGAAAGCTACGCAGAGTCTAAAGCGCTAGAGAGCGTGTTAAGATTTACTGTTGATGATACTGGTATTGGGATGGCGCCGGATAAGTTGGACAACATCTTCCACCCGTTTGAACAAATTGAAGATGTTATGCGTGCTAATCATGGTGGCGCGGGTCTTGGGCTTGCCATATGTAAAGAACTGGTTTGTAAGCTGGAAGGCGATATATCTGTCTCTTCTAAAATGGGTGAAGGCAGCAGCTTTAGTTTTTTCATCAACCCTGGAAATCTCAGCGATCAAACATTTGATGAGCTCTCACTTGGGCAAGTTGCTCCTGTTGAGCCCAGTAACCTGAACATGCAGCTCACCGGCAAAGTACTCATTGTGGATGACTTGCGCGAAATCAGAAGGCTTACCGGACACTTAGTGAGCCAGTCTAAAGCCGATATCAGTTACGCCGAGAATGGCGTAAAAGCCCTCGAGGCAGTATTACAAGCAGATGAACAAAATGCTCCTTTTAACCTAGTTCTCATGGATATCCATATGCCAGTTATGAATGGCATAGAGGCACTACATGCCATAAGGCGACACGGCAAAGACCTACCCGTTATTGCAGTTACTGCGGCGAGCCGTAAAGGATTAAAAGAATCTCTCATTCGCGAAGGTTTTAACGACGTTATTGGGAAACCCATTGATAGGTTTGCCCTGGCAAGCTTATTGACACTTTATTTACCTGAAGATAGCCCAGTGACTTTTTCAAATGTCGAGACGCAAGTTTCAGGTATGCCAATCAACAAACCTTTTGCACCTGAGCGGCCAGAGACTAGGGTTAAGCTAGATGTGCCTAGCCCGCTGAAGCCTCAGCAAGAAAAACTACCTACCTCAGAGGTTAAGAGCGCTGAACATGAGGAAAAGCAAACTCAGCCGAGTGCCAAAAGAGTGCTTGTTGTTGAGGATGATGAAGATGCTGCGGAGTTACTGCAATTATTTCTTACTCACTTGGGATGCGAGGTAGTGAAGAGTTTATGTGGTAGTGATGCACTAGACGCTGTTGATGAACAAAGTTTCGATCATATTCTGATGGATTTAACCCTACCGGACTACGATGGTTATGAATTGGCCAAAAAAATTAAACTGCAGCAGACATCATGTAAATTAACCATAGTCAGTGGCCACCAAGCTGATGAAAGCACTATGCGGTCTATTGGTATAGACAGTGCTTTGCTTAAACCGGTTACTAAAAACGATCTAGAGAGCATACTAGTATAACTGACCAACTGCGCAATTCTTACAGAGTGCTCACAAATCTGTGTGCATTCTACTTAACATTCTAAATCAAAATATCTAAAAGCCAGCAAAATCAAATACCTAACCTATGGCATAACAGTTGCTCCTATCTATTTGAACCTAGTAAAATCAAGGAGACTACTATGGCTACACAAACTGCGAAAACCACAGCGGCGAAAAATACATCGGCAAATGGTAAAGCAACATCAGAACCTAGCCACCCCGTTACGGACCAACTAAAAGAATCACTCCATGAGTCTGTAGATAAGCTTGCAGATAATGCTAGCGTGGCTGAGGAAAATATACGTCGCACAGCAACAGCGTCTGCAGAAAACATGTCAGAACGCAAGCGTCTTGCCGAACAAAAGTGGCAATCATCAAAAGTGCGTAATTACGCGATTGAAAATCCAGTGGCAACAGCGGGACTCGCTTTTGCAGCGGGAGTGTTAGTGACTTCGCTATTTCGTAAAAAGTAGTAACTCGCCACTATGAGTGAATTACCTGATTTTCGGCATGCTCATTTTACCGTGAGCGATGAAAATCCGTTTCGCCTGACTCCCCCAAGGGATCAGGCGAACTTCGATAATGTTGCAGACGCCAGTAAGAGGGCATCATCGGGCCGTAGCGCGTCCCCTCCCTACCCCAACCCTGAATATGAAGACATTTTCGACGCGCTAAAAAATGCCGTTAAGCAGCGTACAAAGCAAGGGACAGCCTTTTTAAGCCTTTTCAACAGTGAATTAATGCTCATCAAGCGCTCTCTTCTTATTACTGTAGTGGCCTCGATGGCTGTTTTCGTCATATCTATGGTGTGCTGGGTAATTCTCAATGTTGGCTTGAGCATAGCGCTGTATTCTGTAAACCTCAGCGTGTTTGTCATTATTTGCATCCTTCTGTGCATTAATGTAGCTGCAGCAATATTGTTGTTTAGACTGGCAAAAAATGCATCTCAACTAGTTAGCTTTGAAAGGGTGATAGGGTTAATAAAACGCAGCCTTCTTACATAAAATTTGCATAAAATTTGCATAATATTTTCATAAGACTCCCATAAGACGTCATTAGTCTGAAACTACGCTATAGTAAAGGATAAACGTTATGATTAACGCACTGATGAAAATCGTTTTACTGAAAGAACAGTTGCTTGATATTGAGAAAAAAGAAAGAGATCTTTATGCCCAAAAGCATCACGCATCGTTAGCGGAAGAAAACGCCAAATTGAAGTGCAGGTTTTTATTTGGCAAACCTGAAGTTATTCTTTCTATTGTGGGTTTAGGCGCCTATAAAGGTGCATCTGACGCGAAACCAAAAGTGAAAAAGAATCGTAAAACAGCACTAACAACGATAGGCAGAACCGCGTTGCTATCGCTATTTAAAATGTAATTAATATGGCAAAAGGAAGTTATTGATGCGTCATAAATTTAAAATAAGAAATATTCACGCTGTCGTAGGTGCCGCAATTATCACAAGCAACATTTTAGCCGGTTGTGCGTCGGTTCCAGTAGCATCGCCTACACCTTATAAATCGGCCAAATCAGAGCAAAGCTACGGTTATTCAAGTGAAAAAATAAGCGACGCAGAATACCGAATTCTGTTTAAAGCTTCTGACAAGACGCCTGCTGATAAGGTGCAGCAGTATGCACTGAGAAGAGCAGCAGAAATCGCGCAGACTAATGGATTTGATTTTGTTGCTGTCGCATCTACAAACATTGAAAAGAAACGGGTTATAGCCCGCGAAATATCAATGACCAAAAACGACCAGGTCACTTTTCCCTCTGATAAACAGTGCACCATGTCTGGATGTTCAAACGTTGCACAACCTTCAACATTGCCAAATCCCAGCGATATTGAAAAGAAAGCGATGAAAGATATTTATTTTTCAATTGTCGCCGAGATGTCGAATGACAAAGTTAGTCTTGGCAATAACGCATTTTCGGTTAGCGAGTTGCTTGCACAACCCCTAGAAGAAAAAAATCAGAACTATTAATACAAACGGTTAAGCCGATATTGGCTTAACTAAAACACCGTCTTTACGAGGCGTAAACTTACTTTATTCCTCGTGAATCTGCTCTTAATTCCATGTTCATCTGTTTTTAATCTGCTACAAAAGTAGCCGTAATCACTTCGCTATATGCTTAACAGTAAGCAATGCAATAAACCTGAAATTGCAATTGTGACTCACTGACACAAGAAGAAGGATTTATGAGATGAATAAATTAAACGTCATTAGCTCAAAAACTATCGCTACAACAGCAGTGATACTACTTGCTTCGGGATGCAGTGCGGTTGCAAACCCTCAGAAAGCAGGTAGCACAACAAGCGCATCGCCTTCCCTTACAGCACAAGCACTGGATAATTCGCTACTCTATTCAAACTCATGTATTACTGAGCGCGAAGTTATTGCTGCACAAAAAATGTGGGGCGACGGTATTGTTGAAATAGGCTCGGTATATTCCAATAACGGCGATTATTCTAATGAAGCTGCCGACTTCATCCAAGACATGTATGGGTACGATTTGAGCAGTGTGCTTTTCAAACCCACACTTGCAGCCAACGATCAGTTTAGATCTAGTTTTGATGCTGCTCTGTCTTACTTTGTTGGCGGAAATGATGCTTATGCAGAAGATAAAGGCTTTGCCATTAAGCCTTACACAAATGTGAAGTTTGATAACGTGGGCATTATCAACAATAGCTGCAGGATGGCTGTGGCAATGGGAAACTATTATTTTACTGACACAAAAGGCGATGAAACCAAAGTGGAATATACCTTTGCTTACGTAAAAGACAGTGATAATAACTTACGCATTGTCGCTCACCAATCTTCGCTGCCCTACAACCCCTCGGGCAGCTAATTAAGAGCCAGTGACCTATATAGCTCAAGAAGCAAACTAGATAGCCAGCTAGGGTAAAACAACAACTCGTGTTTTACCCCGGCTTTTTTAGCGCAAATTATCTAATCATCACTATCTAAATGAAGCGTATTAGCTCGCTCTATCCACTCTAAATCTTTTGTTTGTTCATCAAGAGTACCTTTAGCATCTTCAAGAAAAATCTGGCAAAAATAGCTCACAGCGGGCAGCTTTTCTTTGTAGCGTTTTAATTGCACTTCCATTTCCTGCATCGCATTAGCAAACTCAGAATTTGATTTGGATAGCTCATAATCACATTTTAGATAAGCGCAAAGAACGTCGGCCGCTTTCGCAAGGGTCACATGTGCGTCTTCCTTGTCTTGCTCTATTAATGATTGATAGCGCTGCTGCAACGCTTCAGGTAACGTTTTGATTAACATGGCCTCAAAACGGCGTTCAAGCTTCTTGATTGCCGATGTTGTCTCGGGATCGTGATACTTTACCGGGCTAGGTATATCGCTCATCCCTGCAATTTCACTACCCTCGTGGAAAATCGCCATGGCGGCCACCCTATCTGGATCAATATCTTCTTTAAAGATATCGCACGCTATAGCGCCTAGCATATGTCCAACAACAGAAGCCTCGTAAATGTGAGTAGAAAGCATTTCGTCTTGAAACTGAGCCATTAATGGCCATCGCTTTACGTTACGAGCCCGCTGCATTAGTCCGATAAACGCCGAGTGTGTATTTGCCATTAGTCTGTTCCTTCACATATTTTAAGTTTCCGATCTTACCTTTTGGCTGCCCATTAACACAATGTAAATTATCTCTCTCGCAGTTTGTCGATTGTAAAAACTGCAAATCACCTGTAATTATTATTGTTGAGACGCCCAATAATTACTGTCCAGAATGATAAAAATTTAATTTTTATCATTAATAACATGCACTTAAAAATATGGCACTAACATAGCATCACCTTTACTGAACGAAACGGAAGCAACAAGAGGAACTTACTATGTTAGGCTGGGCAATCACATTTTTTATTATCGCCATTATTGCAGCAGTTTTTGGCTTCTCGGGCATAGCAGGTGCGGCAACAGGAATTGCACAAATATTATTTTTCGTATTTGTAGCGTTTCTTGTCATCTCGCTAATCGCAAACGCTCTTCGTGGCAAAGCGCCAAAAGCGTAACACGCTCTCAAATTAAGCAGTTAAATTAAGCAGTTAAATTAGATAGTTAAAGAAAATGAGTAAGGATATGATTTCATTTAAAGATTTAGCAAAGGTAGCAGCGGCATCAATATTTGTATTGTCTGTAGCAGCATGTAGTGAAAACGACGCTGAAAGCGCAGGTGAAGAACTTGATGAAATGGTTACCGACGCAGGTAACGCTCTCGAAGACGGTGGCGAAGAAATCGGTGATATGGCCGATGACGCAGGAAACGCCGTTGAAGACGCTTGTGAAGATGTCAAAGAAGGCGTAGATGCAGAAGACGACGATTGCTAACCAATAGGTGACTCACTAGCGGGATGGATTGTTATTAACAACTCTCTCTCGCCACATGAGAATCGCTATATGAAAAAATAAAAAATAGCCGGTAGAAGTTACCGGCTATTTTTTTACTTTTGTCACCTAGCGATACAACGCCAATTACGATCGGTTAAGACACTTCAATACCGCCCATTTCTCGCGCTAAATCGTCTAGCGTTGAGAGAGTTTGATCAAACTCTCCCACGATATACGTGTATTTGACGCTCACATGGTGATCTGTCTGCCCAAACTTAACCCGAAGACCTTCAGCATCAATATGCTTCACAGTATTGAGAAACCGATAGGCTGACATCTCGGAACCAAATTCAAACTCAACACTATTTTCCATCTACGCAAGCACACCTGGTTTGTTATCGATAACACTGATAACTCGCTGCAGTAACCCGTGCTCACTACTTTTCACCTCACCATGAGATAACCAATCTCCCAGAATGTCGGCAGGAGACGGAGCCTCGCCACTTTCCAGCTTCGCGGTCATCATTTGAAGCTGTACGCTTGAACGAGTTGACGAATCTGCTTCTGGACTTGGCATCTCACACGCTACTTCAAGTGCCACGGTTAGCCATTGCCTATCATGGCGCGAAGTGTCAGAGTTGCTTGCATTGGTGTATATACTCGACCAGCGCTTACCTAAAATTTCTAGATGCGCTTCTCGCTCACCGGGTTCATTATTTTGTAATAGTGATATTAACGCCTGCGCACGTGCAGTTTTCCGCTCATTGAGGTTTTCGCGCAGATAATTTTCTCTCTTTCGATTTAGCTCACTGATTTTGCGTTCAACTTTTGTGCGATTGGCACCTGTAAGTTCTGCTAACCCATCTTCCACTGGTTTGAGAGCGCTGCTATACGTATCTTCATCAGCCTCTACGGAAATGGAGGCTAAAATAGCAACCAGTGCTTCCGCACGCTGAGCAAAAGCATTATTTTGGGCTTTGCGCTGACCTTTAATACGTTCAAATACTTCGTCATTGCGCTTTTTAAATTCTGCCCATAATCTGCTTTCTTCGCGTTTTCCTGCATGTCCAATTTGCTTCCACTCTTGCTGTAATGTCTGAGCGGATTGGGCAGCAGCTTCCATATCTTCAGCATTTTGCAATGCATCTACCTTATCTACCAAGGCTTGCTTAAGCGCTTGATTTTGACTCTGCCATTCGCGAACAGTTTTTTGAAGTGGTGAGTTTACGGCCTTCCACTCTTGCTTTAGCTGCTCGTAGTCTTGCTTTTCAACTTGACCACAGGCTCGCCACTGCTTGGCAAGCCTGTCGAGTATTTTGCTTAGCTCCGATGGCGGCGTGTCTGGGTCGATATCTTTTGCTTTGACAATAATTGAGCGACGCAGCTCTAGTGCTGCAGCTCGCTCTGCATCAAGTTTGGCATAATGCTCTCTGCATGGCCCAAAGGCCTTTTCAAGCGCAGTATCAAAAGCTTTCTGTAGCTCCTCTGTCTGCTCGCCAGTACTATTTTGTGAGTCAGACAGTGCAGGTGCACTCAATGACAGCCATTGGCTGCGGAGATATTTAATGGTTTCGCTGCGCTGCTTGATGTTTTCGGCTGGCGTCGCTGCAAGAGTTTGTGCTTCTTCAACAAGCGCGGGCTTACGCGGTTCTGCAATGTAGCTCTGCCAACCTTCAAGGCGAGCAATATCATCAGCGGTTTTTTGATAGCGCTTTTCAATGTCTCTTTTTATATCAGCAGGTAGGCCTTGTACCTCTTCTGAAAGCTTTTTAAACTTTGACATTGCAGCGCGAAATTTACCTTGAGACACCAGGTTATCGACAATGCTGATTTGCTTTCTTACTTGACGTAACTCATCGAGATGCTTCGATTTTAATGCCTTTTGCTCTGCTCTAACTTGTTTAGTCGCGGCTTTAAAACGTTGTAAAATAACCTGCGGTTGCATAATGAGCTCTTTGCTAAGCTCGGTGTATTCCTCCACCGCCGTATCAAAAGCACTTCTAATGTCTCGCCGCTCTACTTCCTCTAACGCATCATCAGTGAGCTTTTGCGCGATATCTTCAACAGTGTGCAAGCGAGATAACAGCTTCTGCCCATACTGCTGCTGAAGAGAAAAGGCCTCTAGCTTTGCGTTGAGTTCGTCAACAGCTAGCTGAACTTCTTTCATTCTTTTGTTGCTATTATCGAGCTGATTTAAATGCTCAATAGTGGCTTCAACACCACGCACGCTCTCGTTGACTGTAGCGACATCTGCTAATGTCGCCTCACAAAGACGGGTATTATAAAGCCAGTTAACTTGCTGCTTGGCATGGGTTAGTTGCTGCTCGCATAGGGCTTGCGTATTGGCAAGTAGCGACTGCTGTTGTTTTTCTTCCCACGCCGGACGAATTCTATCTAGATAGCGAGAAACTTGCTCCGCTATCTTACTGTGTTTTTCCTGGTATTCCTCGCGATCATCAGCGTTGAGAATTTCAACGTTGGCAAATAAGCCGGTTAACTCACTTTCATACACAGATTGCAAATCTACAATTTGCTCCACATCTGTTTTGTCTAACAAAGCGCGGTATTTTGACAAACACAACGTAAGCTGCTTTTTCAGCTCGACAGGTTTTTGCTCAGCCTCTCTGATTGCATCTATACGTGCATTTAAGTCGGCTAATAGTTTGTCATCACCTGCCTTTTTAGCCCACTTCTGCAACAATGAGACCTGCGACTGTGCATTAATCAGTTGCTGCTGTAATAGAGGGTTATTACAGTTTAAAAATACAAACTGGGTAAAAGACGGTTTATCGACCTTCTCCAGTAAAGTGTGCGCAAGTGAAGGTTCACTGAGTAGCGCGAAATCCTGATTGGCCACATCTTGTTGCACTACTTCAATGATTAAGTCTGGGCTTGCGGTTTCTGATAGAAAAGTCGCTTTTTCTTCGCAAGATAACGCTAGTGAGCCTTTTCCAGCAATAGCGTCATTTACACGCTGCTGCGCGGCTTTTTTCACGTTTGATGCTTTTGCAATCTGCGCCATTTTAAGCCAAAGAACAAAGCTATTAAGTTTCTCTAGCGCAGCAAGGCTCACATCAGCGCTTTCATCATTGAAGGCCAACTCGTGCAGTATTGTTTTTTCTTGTTGTTTTTCCGGTGAGAGATTTTTAATGGCTTCCAGTCTTTTTTCTGACTTTGGACTGGTGTGAGAAGGAGCAAATATACGACTAAATATCATCCTGTTTGAACCGCGCTATCGTGTTGTTATCATTATTTTGGTCCGAAAGAGAGCGTTTAAAATCGGCTTTGCTTTTATGCACAATTTCACCGCTCTCGCCTACTGTCATGTGTTCAGAGGATTTTTCTATTTTCGCCTGATACAACATAACCGCCTGCATACTGCTGGCTTTTTGCTCTTCGTTAAGTGGCGTTCCATCTATCCACTTACCTGTCTCTACTGCTTGACGCAAGCGTTCATAAACCTCTGGCGTCATACTGCTTACTAATGCATCTATATTCATCTAAGAAAAACGCTTTATCATTACAATACGTGCTCTATTTACTAGGTACCAAACAAGCCCGACAACCGCTCCTAAAATAGCAAGGTTGTGCTGAAGGTCTCCTGGCCTAGTCCCTCCCCAATACATAAAACCAAAACTCGCCACGAAAATTAGCATAGCAAGTAAAGACTGATTTTGAATGCTTTGGAGTTTTTGAAATCTGTGTAGGCTTTGCTTTCTTTCAACGTCTTCAGACGTTGCGTCACCCACCTTAAATCCACAATGAGGACACTCTTTCGCCTTGTCAGAGGTTTTTTTCTTACACGACGGGCAGTCAACTAATGCCATGCGTTGCTCCTGTTAATACGCTGCGAGTAAAAAACAACAGAGAATACGTCTTAGCCTCTCTGTCTCGCGGACGGGTATCATACTGAAGTTGGTTGCAACAATGAAGTCGGATTACCTACTTCACAAACAAAAAATGCGAGCGTTGCATTGCCACCAACCAAGCAATGCCTGCGCTCGCACTTTTTACTTATTGCAACAGTATTAAGACTAATCCATTACCTAAATAATAATTAATCCTGAAGTAGTTGCATCGAATTATTTCTTGGCCCTCGACCAGTAGTCATTGACCGTTTCTTTCATTTCTTTGCTCAATAGCAATATGCCAAACAAGTTAGGCAGTGTCATAACCACAATTGCTACCGCCGACAGCGCCCATACAAGGGTTGTATCTGAGAAAGCAGCCCATACGAAACCGGCAACGTAGATTACACGATAAGGCATAACAGAACGGGGGCCTAAAAGGTAGGTCATAGCACGGTCACCGTAATAAGACCACGCAATAGCGGTTGAGAACGCAAACAACAACAGACCAATAGAAACAATGTACTGCCCAAAGTCACCGAAGAAGCCTCGCGTGAATGCAATAGTGGTAAGTGCGGCTGAATGTACTAACGACTTACCACTTACTTCTAAGTTATCTTTAAGTGGTTTTCCGTCTTCTATTTTCAGTGTGCCAGTAAAGAGATCTTCGCTGCCCACAGAATATTTAACGTCTTCCGCCACAGAGCGCGAGTTAATAAGCGTAAAATCACCGCTTACTGCCGTTCCGTTTACCACTGTGATTGTACCCGTGTAAGGCTTAATCTCATTACCTTCGACATCGTTCAAAAAGCCATACAGCGATTCCACATCTTTCTTCTCGCTATCGTCGTACTGGCCGTCTACGAAGAACATATCTGAGCGGTCGAAAACATTTTCATGCTTCTCTTTCCAAACACCAGAAGAGAGGATAACAAGCCCGGTAATAGTACAAATCAAAATTGTGTCGATGAAGGGTTCTAGCAACGACACCATTCCCTCCGAAGCCGGCTCCTTTGTTTTCGCTGCCGCGTGAGCGATAGGCGCAGAACCTTGCCCCGCCTCGTTTGAAAATAAGCCCCTGTTTACGCCACGGTTGAAGGCGTACGCAAGCGACGCTCCTAAAAACCCGCCAGCCGCTGCCGAACCAGTAAAGGCATCACCAATAACAGACATAAAAGACGGTATAATATTCTCTAAGTTAGCGAATATTACGGCCATTGCCCCAATGAGGTAAATTACCGCCATAATTGGCACAACGCGGGCCGTGAAAGCAGCGATACGTTGAATTCCGCCTAATATAACCAGTGCCAGCAATATGCCAAGTACACTACCCACTAGCCATGGTTCAAATCCAAATGTCGCTTCAATACTCTGTGCAATACCGTTACTTTGCGGCAAGTTACCTGTGCCAAAAGAGCTAACAACTGTTGCAATAGCAAACGCTACGGCTAACCATTTCATGTTAAGGCGACGATCCATGTAATACATGGGGCCACCCGCCATAGTACCGTCTTCGGTTTTTACGCGATATTTATGTGAAAGCGTAACCTCGACGAATTTAGTCGTCATACCTAAAAATGCGGTCACCCACATCCAAAATAAGGCCGCCGGACCACCCAAAAAGATAGCGAATGCCACCCCAGATATGTTACCCGTTCCTACAGTTCCAGAAAGTGCAGTGGTAAGCGCCCTAAAGTGAGTGGTGTCACCAGGATCGCTTTCTTTGTCGAACTTTCCTGTTATTACCTGCCACGCGTGCTTAAAGAAGCGAATTTGCGGAAATTTTAAATAAATCGTGAAAAATAAGCCCACGCCAAGAAGCACGAAAGGAAACCAGCGCGCTCCTCCTAAAAAGCTATCAAGCGTGATAAGTAAACCGTATAACCCTTCCAAGGTAATTCCCCTTTATTATTTTGTTGTTTTGTAATGTGTTGCTAACAATGTATGGCCAAGACCTCATCCAGGCGAGGTCTAATGTGTAAAATCGAACTTGTCGTTTTACTTATTATTTTGCTTATTTACCACTGCATTTACAGCAATAAGTATATCTTCACCAAATTGGCGACTGCGCTGAACAGACCAACCATAAACGTCATCTGGCACATTCGCGTTGTCTTTAAATGGCATTTCAACGGTGTACGCCATGCAGGTAAACTTTTCACCTACAGCGTTTGACGCTACGGTTAGATTTGCTTCACCGGGTGCATCTTTGTCGTAACCAAATTCATCCTGAAATTCAGGGGTAGCATTCAATAGCGCTGTCTTAAAGGTGTTTTCTAAATCTTTAATTTCATCATTGTAACTGGGGTTTCCTTCACCGCCTGCCACAAAATTGTACGGAAGCGCCTCATCACCGTGCAAATCTAAGTACATGTCGACACCTGTCTCTTCCATCGCATTTAGCACGTAAAGTACTTCAGGGCTTTTTTCTGCTGAAGGTGTCGCCCACTCTCGATTCAAGTTGGTACCCACAGCGTTAGTACGCAAATGTCCTCTCGCACCACCATCTGGATTCATATTCGGAACAATGTAAAACACGGCATTATCAAGCAACTGTCGCGCCAAACCGTCTTGCTCATCAAGTAACCGGTAAATGATACCTTCAGCGCACCACTCTGCCATGGTTTCACCAGGGTGTTGTCTTGCCGTGATCCACACTTTCTTTTTATTAGGTGCTTCTTCACCTATAACCAACAAGGACATATCGCGACCGTCTAGCGTGAGTCCAAGAAAACGATGCTCACATAATAATGACATCTGCGCATCGCAGATAAGGTCTAGATGACGTTCATAGCTGTACGGAATGAAGTAGGCAAAGTAAACGCTCGATTGCTCGAGCGTTAGTGAGAAAGTTAAGTTGTCACCGTCGAAAGAGGTTGGCACTCGAAACCAGGTTTGCCTATCGTAAGAAGCCAATACCTTATAATCCTTCCAACCTTCTGGGTATGCAGATGTTGCTAGCCCCTGAATTGTCACTTTATGCGTTACAAAGGTTTCACCCATCAAACGAAAATGAAACCATTGAGCAAACTCTGATTGGTTGTCTTTAGGGATGCTAAGAAGAATGTCTTCAGGAGATTTGGCGTGAACAACGTTAATGTTGCCACTGTCGAACTGACTGGAAATATGCATAGACTGTCGTTTCCCTTATTATTTGTGCGCTAATTTAGCATAGTCATTAACACAAATACCATGTGAATAGGCTGGTTTTACCAGCGCTACAGTATAGATTTTCTTTACGCTTATAAACCGACCCATAGGTCGGTTTTTATACATTTTTAGTGCCGTATTTGAACGCTTACGACATCAAGTGTTAAAGCGGCAGCGTTGGAAAGCTCAAGTTTGCCATATCACGAACAACGCGAAGTACCTGACAGCTATAGCCGAACTCGTTGTCGTACCAAACATAAAGCGTTAAGCGGTCTTCAGACACGATTGTGGCCTGCGAATCAACAACCGACGCGGCTCTAGAGCCTACCAAATCGGTAGACACGATTTCTTTGCTGGCTGTGTAGTCAATTTGGTGCTGAAGCTTAGAGAACAGCGCGGTGTCGCGCAAAAACTCGTTCACTGAAAGCTTGTCTGTAGCCTTTTCTAAGTTCAGGTTCAATATTGCCATGGAAACGTTAGGTGTAGGAACACGAATAGCATTACCCGTAAGTTTTCCACCTAGCTTAGGATATGCTTTGGCAACCGCTTTTGCTGCTCCCGTCTCCGTAATAACCATGTTGAGTGGCGCGCTGCGACCGCGACGGTCACCTTTGTGGTAGTTATCAATAAGGTTTTGATCGTTAGTATAAGAGTGAACGGTTTCGACATGGCCGTTTTTAATACCGTACTCTTCGTCTAACGCCTTTAACACCGGGGTAATAGCGTTTGTAGTGCAGCTCGCAGCTGAAACGATAGTATCGTCTAACGTCACTTCACTATCGTTAACACCGTGAACGATATTCTTGATGTCGCCCTTGCCAGGTGCAGTAAGAATCGCTTTAGCCGCTCCTTTTGCCTTGAGGTGAAGACCTAGACCTTCGCGGTCACGCCAAATCCCCGTGTTGTCGATAATAATAGCGTTATCAATGCCATACTGTGTGTAATCCACTTCATCCGGGCTGTTGGCATAGATAACTTGAATAAAAGAACCATTGGCTTTAAGTGCATTGCGTTCATGATCAATCGTAATGCTGCCGTTAAAAGGTCCGTGTACCGAGTCTCTACGAAGCAGGCTGGCGCGCTTCTCTAGGTCGCCGTCGCGTCCACCGCGCACAACGATCGCTCTCAGGCGAAGCTTATTATTTTTACCCTGGCGCTCGATAAGAAGGCGAGCAAGTAAACGACCAATGCGACCAAAACCATAAAGCACGACGTCTTGAGGCTGCTGGTTGTCTTCTTTATTAACAACTTCGCTGAGCTTTTCGGTCAAGTAGCTTTTAAGGTCGTCATTATCTACCGCAGAGCCATAATGAAAATCGAAAGCCAGTTTGCCGATGTCGATTTGCGCTGGCGCAATCTCCATCTCGCTTAAGGCTTCTAATATGGGATAACTTTCACGCAAACGAAGTTTAATACCCTCGTGTAAGCGCACTTTACGGTGTGCCTTTATAATGTCGATAGCGCTCGCATTAAGAAGAGAGCGACCATATACAGAAATTTCCACCGCTTTGTTGCGGTAAAGCTTCCCTACTAATGGCAACATGATTTCCGCGTATTCTTGACGCTCTTGCCAGCTACTTTGTAATTCCTGCTCGTACTGTTGATTCATTCTTAAGCCTTCATCGATATAAATTAACGTTGGTTTCACGTCAGCTTTTTATTATTCTTAGGGTACACGTAGGTGAGGTTCTGTCTGACGATGATGGCGCATATCTTAATTAATCACGCAGGGAAGACCAAATTGTCGATAAATTTCAAAATTGCAGTACTTTATATGAATAGACACCCATTATTTAGTAAATTTCCAACACTCTTACCTAAAGCTTGCTTTTTTACTTTACTGATATTGTTTGTACCAAGCTGTAGTGATTGGTTCGAGCCCACCATAAAAGAAATATGCAGTGAAAAGAGTGAGATGTGTACAGACTTAAGCCTTGATGCACGATGCACACCTCAGCGAGCAGAAATCATACGACTGCGTTATTACAACCAAGAACCGGATAACGACGCCTTCAAGTACCCCCTTCTACTTGCTTTTGAATCGTATCTTGAGTGTGTTCAAGAAGTTCAGCACATCGAGCACGTCAAACGAAAAGGCAAAGAAGCGACTCGCCTAAAAGGCGTTATTACCGCAAGACGAGAACTAGAACGCTTAGCCCGTGAAACTAAAGCTTCCTTAGACCCTTACCTTAGCTACTATCATTGGACTCGTTTCAATGACAAAGAAGCTTTCCATCGCTTTGAGCGCTATGTTGCAAGCGACCGAGTGAGTGATCCTGAGTTACTTGTGTCTCTAGCTTCTGTGCAAATTAAGTCAGACCAAAACCGCACCGTTGATACGCTTTACCGTGCATTGAGCTTATACACCGATAGCGCAGATATAGACGTGAGCATCTACCATTCTCTTGCTTCAATTGGTCTTGACGTAGAAAACTACCGAATGGCCTATGTATGGTATGGCGTAGCAGAAAAATATGACGACCGCTTACCTGACATTCAGCGTATTCAGTTGGGAGAAAAGTTTAGTCTACCTACCGATATTTTAGATGCAGTCACCGGCGATATTGTCAGCGCACTAGATAGCAGTACGTTTAATGCGGAAAAGCTAAAGCTGAACAAGTTATAAATATGAAATATAATTACAGTTAGATGTTTAAAAAAATGCTAAAAAGCATAAAAAAACCGCCATTTGAAGGCGGTTTTTTTGTTGGTTTTGAAAGCCATAACGAAACGAGGTTATTTTTTGACCAGCTGTTTACCTTTCTCATAGTATCAACCTCTCGCACTATTTTTTGAAGCTCAGCCTCTCGAACCTTAGCCTTCTAAACCTCAGCCTTTCAAGCCTTAGCCTTTTACCACCTCGTCATTGTCGCTCTTGAATGTCATTGACACTGAATTCACACAGTATCGCTGACCGGTGGGCTCGGGACCATCTGGGAAAACGTGTCCTAAATGCGAGTCACATTGTTTGCAGATAATTTCAACTCGTCGCATACCATGAGACACATCTTCTCTATAATCTACGTTTCCATCATCAAGCTGTTTGTAAAAAGATGGCCATCCACAACCTGCATCAAATTTAGTATCAGAGGGAAATAAAGGCGCGTTACAGCATTTACACACGTAAATACCATCTCGTGTTTCATCAAGAAGAGCACCTGTAAAGGGACGTTCAGTATGGGCCTGCCGACAAACCAGATACTCTTCTTCGCTCAGTTCTTGTTTCCATTTATCGTCTGACATTGCTACCTCTCTAACTTTTAAGAGTCTTTGGCACGAGCCTTTGGATCATGCGTGTTCTTTTTCACTGCATACAGCACTTGTTCGGTTCAACCGTATTGAAGGCACTTTGGCCTTCTATACTAGTGCAATCACACCTAACAAAAGAGGGTGTATTCGTTGCCAAATACACCCTCGTTTAATGTTTTTTTACTAGCGTATTCGCATAGATATTATTAACTCTTGGCTAGCGTTTTATAGCGGTCTGTGGTCTTGCTGGATCACTCCACTCAATGTGGTATTTTTTACCCGCAGGCTTATCGAGTCGCTGATAGGTATGCGCCCCAAAATAATCTCGCTGACCTTGAAGTAAATTAGCTGGCAATACAGCAGAGCGATAAGAATCGTAGTAACTCAGTGCAGACATCATTGCCGGACAAGGTATACCCGCTAATGCCGCTTGCGCAATCGACTCTCGCCAGTCACCCTGATATTCGGTAATTTGCTCAGCAAAATAGGGGTCCATCAGCAGGTTTGCAAGCTCTTCGTTGTTTTCATAAGCTTTTGAAATAGACTGCAAGAAAACAGCGCGAATAATACACCCAGCTCGCCAAATTTTCGCAATTTCACCAAAATCAAGTGTCCAACCGTGCTCTTTACCCGCCATGGCCATGAGCTGAAAGCCTTGCGCGTAAGCACAAATTTTTGAGCAATACAGCGCCTGCTCTAGCTTGTTGATGATCGATACTTTTTGCTCATCATCGAAAACCGATGCTTCAGGACCTGCTAGTACTGAGCTTGCGGCTACGCGTTCTTCTTTCAAACTTGAAATACTGCGAGCGAACACTGCCGCCGTAATAGTTTGAGCCGGGCTTCCAACTTGTAGAGCGCTGACTGCAGTCCAAAGTCCAGTTCCCTTTTGGCCTGCTTTATCTAATATCACATCGACCAGGGGCTGGTTAGTTTCTGGGTCTAGCTGCTCAAGAACTTCGGCGCTGATTTCTATCAAATAGCTGTTTAGTTTGCCATTGTTCCAACGGCGGAACACTTCTGCTATTTCAGCTGGGGCCATATGAAGTGCATCGCGCATTATCTGATAAGCTTCGCAGATAAGCTGCATATCGGCATACTCAATACCGTTGTGCACCATTTTCACATAATGCCCAGCTCCCACAGGCCCTATGTAAGTGGCACAAGGCTCACCTTCAAGTACAGGCTTGCCTGGCACAAAACTTTCGATTGGCTTACCGGTTTTCGCATCGACTTTGGCGGCAATTGACTTTAATACCGGCTCGATGCGTGTCCATGCATAGGGATTGCCCGATGGCATAAGCGACGGACCAAAACGAGCCCCTACTTCACCACCAGACACCGCTGTAGAGAAGAAAATAAACTTGCCTTTGTATTGCTCTTCACGAGCGACAGAGTCTGTCCATAAGCTGTTGCCAGTATCAACCACGATATCGTCTGCCTGTATTCCCGCATCTATCAGATGATTACATACGTGGTCTACAGGGTCGCCGGCTGGCACAGAAAGAATGATGAGGTGTGGTGCTTTGAGCTTACTGAGTAATTCCGTGTAGGAGCTACAGCCTTCGACACGTGGAGCAGCATCTTTTGCTCGCTCGCTTGCGTCTTTAGCTAAGATAGCATCAACTTTGTTTTGGTCTAAATCGAAACACGCTACTCGATAACCATGATCTACAAGGTTCATGGTAAGGTTATTGCCCATTACCCCTAAACCGATAAAACCGATATCACACGTTGTCTCAACGTGCGCACTACCACCATTATTTTGCATAGGAAAACCCTCACATTCAGATGGGAGAGCATGTTACCACCTGATGATATAAAGAACAGTCAAACATCTAAAATTTAGTACGGACTGCCGTATTTACCACCGGCAGTAAAGGTTAATAAGATATTAACCTTCTAATTCCGAGAAACTAAATAGCGTGAGTGATCGGCTCGCCTGAAGAAAAACTTTTTGTATACAAATACAGGGCTGCTCGTTGAGAGATGCATACCTTGTGTCAAGTTGCAGTGTCCACCCCCCCTTCCGTTTTGCAGTGGGCAAATGAAACCTCATGTCATTTTCACTGGCGTTTACACACAAGAACCAGTGTTCGGGCTTCTTATTACCGCTGCGATAGCCCATTATTTCTACACCGAAAGCTTTGTTGTGATACGCATTCCAATCTTCTGACGCTTTATCAGAGCCATCGGGTTTAAACCAGTTGATGGCTTTCACGTTTCGTGAAAGTGTGAAGCCATCATCTTGAAGCTTTAGCTCGCTTAATAACGCCGATGACTGACGCAAGCTAATTACGTATTGGCAGAATTGTAAAAAGTCTTGCTTGCTCTTGTCCATTTCCCAATTGAACCAGCTTATTGGGTTGTCTTGACAATAAGCGTTGTTATTTCCGTTTTGTGTGCGGCTTAGTTCGTCGCCACCAAGAATATGTGGCGTACCTTGTGAGAAAATAAGCGTAGCAAACAAGTTTCGCTTCTGGCGCTCACGAATGGCAAGTATTGCCTTATCCTTCGTTTCGCCTTCAACGCCATAATTAGCTGACAAGTTGTGGCCATGACCATCACGGTTATCTTCTAAGTTATCGAGGTTATGACGCTCAGCATAAGTCACCATATCGTGTAAGGTGAAGCCGTCGTGGTAACTTATGTTATTGACCGACGTAGAAATATGTCGTTGGCCTTTGTGAAAGATATCTCTCGACCCCATTAGTCGAGTCGCGAAATCTGGCGTACACCCATCATCTCCGCGCCAGAATGCGCGAATGGTATCGCGATATTTATCGTTAACTTCTAACCATGGTGATTCGAAATTACCTACCTGATAACCATCTGGACCTATATCCCATGGCTCAGCCAACAACACTTTATCACGCAAAACTGGATCGGCGCTAATAGCACGTAATAGTCCAGACTGACTGTTATATTGCTGGGGTTCACGACCAAGAGATACAGCAAGGTCAAACCTAAAACCATCAACGCCAATGGTGGTTACCCAATGACGCATAGCATCAAGTATGAGTCCCATCATAAACGGCTGGGCGGTGTTGATGGTATTTCCACACCCTGAATGATTGGAATAGAACACCTCTCCCGTATCGCTTTGTTCTAGCAAATAGGCTTCATAAGGACATAAGCCCTTATAGGATAAAATAGGGCCGCCAAAGCCTGCTTCAGCAGTATGGTTAAAGACAACATCAACAATTACTTCGATTCCCGCCTCGTGATAGCTGACAACCATCTCTTTAAGTTCAGCTAAAGCATCACGAACGCCATACCGGGGTTCTGGAGCAAAGAAGTTAACCGGATTGTATCCCCAGTAATTCGTTAGGCCTTTGTCAGTAATAAAGGGTTCTGGCATAAACGAACACAGCGGCATAAATTGAACAGTAGTTACACCCAAAGCCTTAATATGACCAATGACACTGGGGTGAGCCGCACCGAGAAACTTCCCTCTATGCTCTAGGGGGACGTCTGGGTGTAATTTAGTTAAACCTTTAATATGCGCTTCGTAAATAATGCGTTCTTGCTTATTAACTTTAGGGCGAGAGACAGAGGTAGAAGCATAGGCGTCTTCATCTATAACCAATCCCTTAGGCACCATAAACTGTGAGTCGCTTTCATATTGGCGACGGTTCCATTTTATCGGACGGTTTAGTTTTTTTGCATAGGGGTCGATAAGAAGCCTATCGCGAGTCACCGTTTCAAGTTCACCTTTACACCGTTCTACTCGGTAGCCATATAGCTGCCCAGCTTTAATACCAGGCACAAATCCATGCCATACATTTCCGGTTTTCTCCGGCAGCATTTGCTCGTGTGTAGTTTGTTCGGTATCGCTATCGAAAAGGCACAAGTACACAGCTTTTGCCCCAGGGGCATAAACTGCAAAATTACTTCCGCCTTCGACTAGGGTTGCCCCTAATGGAGATGAGCTGCCTGCCTCGATATGATTTATCTTATTGACTTGATTTACGTTTACGTTTTTATTCACCGCAGATATCACTCGTTGCCAAGATATGAAAAAAGAATCGACTTTGGCGAAAGCCCTACGCTCTCGCCCCAAATAAGAAACTCAACAGCTCCCTTACTTAAAAGCCACTTGGCCTAATGCTATCCATTTACAACATAAAAGATTGTCGCAAGAGGCGGTATAGTCAGCTCAACCGAATACTCTCTGTCATTCCAAGGCGTTTTTTGCGGATTGGCTTCAGCGATAACCGGCATGCCGCTTCCCCAAAACGCTTCATCATCGGTATTGAGGGCCAGCGTTAAGGTTTGTGCTGAGTCTACACCTACTCTAAAGTTCTCTCGTGGTACCGGAGTGAAATTAGAGATTACATACACCTTTTGCTTTATCGATTTTGCGTTACGGACAAATGAAACAATGCTTTGCTCGGCATTACCGTGGTCTATCCATGCAAATCCGTCGGCGCTGTGGTCTTGCTCATAAAGCGCTGGCGTATCTCGATAAAGATGGTTTAGCGCCTTGTATACCGACTGCACACCTGCGTGACGATCGAATTTTAATAGTCCCCAATCTAACTCACTGTCGTGATTCCACTCTGCTGATTGACCGAGTTCAATCCCCATAAAGTTAAGCTTTTTACCAGGGTGACCATACATAAAACCAGCGTAGCAGCGTAAGTTTGCTGTTTGTTGCCACTCATCACCCGGCATTTTTTGCAGCATGCTACCTTTGCCGTGAACCACTTCGTCATGGGAAATAGGCAGTACAAAATTTTCGTCAAATGCATACACCATGCTGAAAGTAATATCACCGTGATGATAGTTTCTGTAGGCCGGATCTTTGGCAATATAATGCAAAGAATCGTGCATCCAACCCATATTCCACTTAAAGCCAAACCCAAGGCCGCCATCAAAGAGCGGTCGTGACACTTTAGGGAAAGAGGTCGACTCTTCAGCAATCGTCATTGCATCAGGGAAATGCTTATAAACTTCTTCGTTCATCCAGCGCAGTAAACTGATAGCTTCGTAATTCTCATTACCACCATCTACATTGGGTATCCATTCGCCATCGTTGCGCGAATAGTCTAAGTAAAGCATAGACGCAACGGCGTCTACCCGAAGCCCATCGATATGGAATTTGTCCAGCCAATATAATGCATTAGACACTAGGAACTGACGAACTGTGTCTTTACCAAAGTCGTAAATGCACGAGTTCCAATCAGGATGCCACCCTTTTTTAGGATCTTCATATTCGTAAACACAGGTACCATCAAAACGCGCCAATCCATGACCATCTTCAGGGAAATGAGCAGGCACCCAGTCGATAATCACGCCGATACCGGCCTGGTGACAACGGTCTACAAAGTATTTGAAGTCATCAGGATCACCAAACCGACTGGTTGGCGCGAACATACCTACAGGTTGGTAGCCCCAAGATCCGTCAAATGGAAATTCTGAAATGGGTAGCAATTCCACATGGGTATACCCCATATCACTAACATAATCGATTAAGTTGTCAGCTAACTCTTTATAACTTAGGTACCGTGCAGCATTTTCATCATTAGGACGCTTCCAAGAGCCTAGGTGCACTTCATAAATACTCATTGGTGTAGTGTATTTATTGGCTTTGCGCTTCTCTAACCAGTCGCTGTCTCCCCACGTATAATTTTCGTGGTTATACACTTTTGATGCGTGAGAAGGATATTGTTCGGCACTAAAACCTAAGGGATCAGCTTTGTGAGGAAGGTCGTAACCCCGGCTATCCTTTACCTGATATTTATAGCGCTCGCCTTCAGCCATTCCAGGAATAAATAAGACCCAGTAGCCCATAGACGTTTTCTCCATGGGATGAACTCTTCCATCCCATTGGTTGAAATCGCCAATGACAGATACTGCAGAAGCGTTAGGTGCAAAAACACAATATCGAACGCCGTCTATCGATTCGCCATTTTGCGCCTCAACAGTAACAAGTTGGGCACCTGCCTGCTGAAACAAATTGAATGGCGTACTATCAATAAAATGCACGGCATGATAAGCCTGCTCTCTAAATTGATACGGGTCGATATACTTGTACTTATGCTCGCCTTCCGTCACATTAACGCGATAAACATGGTTAACGCACTCTCTTGGGATAGCCGCTTGAAATAACCCTGAAGCAGACACTGGGAGCAGCGAAATCTCATCAAATGCAGGATTTTCCCACGTAATGGTTATCGATGCTGCCTTTGGCCGCCAAACGCGAAGCAGTAACTCTCCTTCACTCTCGATAACACCCAACTGGGAAAACGGTTGTGAACATTTTGCCTGTTCAAATTGCTGCACTATTTGAGGCTCTTGTTGCATTTGCTACTCCTATTAAAAACCCGCTTCACGCGGGTCTAACTACCAATTCTTGGTGTGAGGCGGCATACATGCCACCTCATTTATTTACTCTGCAAACTAGCGTTGGCTTGCCTGTTTCCTTGCAGCAGTAAGTTTAGACGCTAACGTATTTATATCATGACTTTCGAAGATTGACTCAATATTCTGTGTCAACTTTCGTCGCCAATTCGGATACTCGTTAAATGTTCCCGGTATATTGACTGGCTTGTCCATTTCTAACCAGTCTTCTAGTTGCAGACTCAGCAATGCACTTGAGCCGCCTGCCATATGAACCTGCATACCATTGTTCAATTCTCGATTCATACCCGTCACATTCACATCATGGCCAACATGGTCCGCAATGGAATTATGGCCGTGAAGCGTATTGAGAATTTCCTGCTTATTCTCATGCCTGTCGGCGTAGAGGGTCTGTAAAATTTCCTCTGTAGGGTATAAGCCAATTTCTTTACCCAACTCTAAATCCAAACAGTGCCAGTACCCTATTAGTGTTGGCATGTCATGAGTAGTAAGGGTGCTCATAGACTGCTCTGGGTAATGGCTTGGTGAATAAAAACCACCGTCTTCTGCCTGTTCGAAGAAAAATACACGATAGGAATAAACGCCATTTTGTGCAAGCTTACTACGAATTTCTTCTGGCACTGTTCCGAGGTCTTCGCCTATAACAAGGCTTTTATTGCGATGGCTTTCAAGCGCCAATATGCCTAGTAAGTCATCAACAGGGTAATACACATACCCGCCCTCTTTGGCGCTATCGCCTTTCGACACCCACCACAAACGCAGAAGTGCCATAACGTGATCAATACGCAGCGAACCCGAGGATGCCATATTAGAGGCAAACAAATCGATAATAGGTTGATAGCGCTGCTCGTACAGTTTTTGAGGGACCATTGGAGGAAGTCCCCAGTTCTGTCCTAGCGGCCCGAGAATGTCAGGTGGGGCGCCTACGCTTGCGTCAATGCAGTATAGATCTTTGTTACCCCATATTTCGGCGCTTCCTTCACTCACACCTACTGCAAGGTCTCGATACAATCCAATTGTCATATTAGCGGCATCAGCTCGGCTGCTAGCCAACTCTAACTGCTGCGCTGCTATCCATTGCAAAAACAAATAGAATTTTACGTCGTGAGCATTGTCTTTCTTAAATTTCGCCACTGCACTATTGTGGTAGTCCTTATAGGCTTTAGGGAATACCGGCCACCCCCAGCTTTCCTTACCGTCGGCTTTTAATTTTGACTGCAGCGCATCGTACACGGCAAGCATATCCAGGCTCTCACCACCGGCTTCAACAAAAGCATTAAACGCTTTATTTTGCGGCGTTTTACCTTTTAAGAAGGTATCGTTATAAACGTTAAAGAGTGCGTATAACGCAGATAGTTTAAGGTGTGCTACCGCTTCATAATCTACGTGTTCGGCATCACGAGCTTGTTGAAGTAACGCTTTAAACTCTTTGGTACTTACCACATCTTGAACCGCTTTATCGTCGTAGCCCTCGACAGCCGTCACATCGATGTACAAATAATTTAGCCAGCGGCGAGAGCTAGGTCCATAAGGTGAGCACGCATTCGGGTTAGCAGGATAAAGAGCATGTATAGGATTCAAACCAATAAAGTCTGCTCCAACGCCTGCCGCTTTATCGATTAACTGCGCCAAGTCTGAAAAATCGCCAATCCCCCAGTTTTTCTCACTGCGCACGCAGTATAACTGAACGCTTAATCCCCAAATCTTCTTGCCCGCTTTTATTTCATCAGGCGTATAGCAAGCTTCTGGCGCAACAATCATGCGCGATGTTGCAAGCTGATCGTCATCTGCTTTCAAGACAATGTTGTGATATCCCAGCGGAAAATCGATGGGCAGTTTCACAAGATATTCATGAAACTCTACATCATCGATGTGGGCCATGGATGACATTTCTTGGTCTACCGGGACAAATGAATACTCGTGCTGTGTACCGTCTTCAAACGTAATATCAACAAGGTGTTCATCGTTAACCAATTCTATTGGCAAGCGCAATGGCAGATACACATCGTGAGACGATCTAATTACCTGAACAGGATTTAATGGTGATAACCACACAGCGTTAATATCTTGAGTGATTTGAGATTGAATTTTTTCATCACTCGACGTGTCATAACCAAGAGCGTTTAATAATTTAGCTTTACTTGGCTCTGCGATGGTTGTTGGTTTCCCCCATGCGTCGACATAGTGGGTTTCAATTCCACGCATTTCAACCAGTTGTTGCAGAAGTTGTTGTGTCATTGTGTGTCATTCCTGTTATTCGGCAGAAGACGCTGGCATGAGTTAATTCTAAAAAGCGCCTACAAACAATTTTTTAACATTATTCTAGAAACTACGCGTTGACGAAACTGAATACGATTGCATAAGTATTTCTTCGTAATTTTGCAACACTTTGCGTTTTTATTTTGCTAATTATGGCATTTTGATCCATACTTTACGTAATTTATTTTCAATTTATTTTAAATTTTCGAGGTACGTTATGACAATTCGCATCGGTATCAATGGTTTTGGCCGTATTGGTCGCCTAGTAATGCGCGCAGCAGCAGAGCGTCAAGACATCGAAGTTGTGGCAATAAACGACTTGCTAGACACAGACTACATTGCTTACTTATTAAAATATGACTCTACTCACGGTATGTTCGATGGTGAAGTAACAGTAGACAATGATAGCCTTGTCGTAAACGGCAAATCTATTCGAATCACCTCTGAAAAAGATCCGGCATCACTTAAATGGGACGAAGTTAACGTAGACGTTGTTGTTGAATCTACGGGTCTATTCCTAACAAAAGAAACTGCGGCGAAACACATCGAAGCTGGTGCGAAGAAAGTTGTAATGTCTGCACCTTCAAAAGACGATACGCCAATGTTCGTGATGGGCGTTAACCACGAAAGCTATGCTGGCGAAAACATCGTTTCTAATGCATCTTGCACAACAAACTGCTTAGCGCCGCTGGCAAAAGTACTAAACGACAAGTTTGGTATTGTTGATGGCCTGATGACAACAGTTCACGCAACAACGGCTACGCAAAAAACTGTAGATGGCCCTTCAATGAAAGATTGGCGCGGCGGTCGCGGTGCAGGCCAGAACATCATTCCATCATCAACAGGTGCTGCAAAAGCGGTAGGTAAAGTTATCCCTGAGCTTAATGGCAAACTTACTGGTATGGCGTTCCGCGTGCCAACTCCAAACGTATCAGTAGTAGACTTAACTGTAAACCTAGCAACGCCTACCAGCTACAACAACATTTGTGCAGCAATGAAAGAAGCGTCTGAAGGCGAGCTTAAAGGCATCATGAGTTACACTGAAGACGCAGTAGTGTCTAATGACTTTGTAGGCAACCCTAATACGTCTATCTTCGACGCGACTGCCGGCATTGCGCTTACTGATACTTTTGTAAAAGTTGTATCATGGTACGACAATGAGTGGGGCTATTCATCTAAAGTACTTGATTTGGTTGCACACATTTCAAAATAATTAACTAGCGACAAATAATGCAACATTAACGCTTTATTTGTCTGATAGTTAAGGTAATCTAAAGGCGTAGAATTCAGATCTACGCCTTTTTTGTTTGCGTGATTTTTCATTTTTGGTCACACAGACTTTTCATACTTTTTATCATTCTCGGAGGACACATGTCGCCGGTAGCTTCGGTCTCCCTAAGCGAGTCAAATGGACTCTCTTTCGTTAATATTGAAAATGCATTCGCGTCAGCAAAAATTAGTTTATTTGGCGGCCACGTATTGTCTTTCATTCCAGCTGCAGATAACAAAGAACGTTTATGGGTTAGCCCTCATGCCTATCTAAACGGAGAGCGACCTATTCGTGGAGGAATTCCAATCTGCTGGCCTTGGTTTGCCAACGACCACGGTAGAGGTGACGGTGAGCTTCCCTCACACGGATTTTTGCGCACTCAGGTATGGAAACTGGTTAATTCAACAGAAGATAGTAAGGGAACAACGGTAGAACTTGCGCCCTCATTTACACGAGCAGAGGGCTTCGAGTACGATTGTAGCGTGACCCTTCGTGTGCATGTAGGCGAAAACTTGCAAGTGAGTCTTGAGACTGAAAACACAGGCGTCATTCCGTTTTCTTTTAATACGGCGCTTCACACCTATTTCCATGTCGAGAATATAAAACACACAGAGTTAAAAGGCATTTCTGGCGATTATAAAGATAAGTTAGACGACTGGGCCGTAAAACCGACACCGGCTCCCTACACCATCGACGCTGAAACAGACCGTATTCATTTATCTGCTGTAAAACAGACAACCATTGCAGTTGACGATAAAGACTTTACTGAGGTGCTTTCACAGGGCAACGATTCGTTGGTTGTCTGGAATCCGTGGCAAAGTGCCGCGTCTATTTCAGATATGGACCCGTTTGGATACAACCATATGGTGTGCGTTGAATCATCGGTGACCAAAGGTCTTGAGCTTGCACCAGGTGAAAAAGCTGAACTGGTGCAAACCGTGTGCCCAATCACTTAAATTAAAAAAAATCGATGCCTCGTACACCACTTGCATATCTGCAAACAAAAAACCTGCCGAGAGGCAGGTTTTTATATAAGTGACTTACAACAAGGATGTTAGACGTTTGCGCCTGCAACAGCCTCTTTCGCTAATTGTGTAATACGGTCCCAATCTCCTGATTCAATGGCATCATCAGGCGCTAACCACGAACCACCTACACATTTCACATTGTTCAATGACAGGTAATCATTGTAGTTGTTAGGGCCAATACCACCTGTTGGGCAAAAGGTTACATCAGGGAAAGGACCACTGATTGATTTTATCGCTTTCACCCCACCAGACGCTTCCGCAGGGAAGAATTTCATGTGGGTGTATCCAGCGTCTTTTCCTTTCATCAGGTCTGAAGTTGAAGAAATACCAGGAATAAGAGGAATTTCAGCTTCCATACCCGCTTTTAATAAGTCGGCAGTCATACCTGGGCTTATTGCGAACTTTGCACCTGCATCCACAACGGCTTTAAGCTGTTGAGCGTTGGTTACTGTTCCTGCACCAATAAGTGAATCTGGCACTTCTTCCGCAATACGCCTAATAACATCTATTGCTGCTGGTGTACGAAGCGTTACTTCAAGAACTTTGATCCCACCAGCCATCAGCGCTTTTGCCAAAGGAACGGCTTTTTCTACGTCATTGATAACCAGTACGGGTACCACTGGCCCTGCCGCAAAAATTTCCTCTGGAGAGTATTTCCATTTTGTCGTCATAATTTAACTCGCTGTGTTTTGATTCAAATAAGCAGCTGCTCCCAAAAGGCCATGATCGGGTTCTGCTATCAAATAGGTAGGGATATCTTTTACATAGTGCTTCATTTGACCTTTAGCTTCGAAACGAGCTCTGAAGTCACTATTCTTTATAAATTCTGGGAATCGATTTGCTATGCCACCACCAATGAAGATACCACCGGTAGTTGCCATATTAAGCGCTAGATTGCCCGCAAAACTGCCCATAATTCGGCAGAATTGATGCAGAGCGGCTTCTGCAATTGCGCAAGTTCCTGCTAATGCAGCCTCAGTGATTTGTGCTGGCTCATTAAACTCAACCGGCTTTTTTGCATCATTGGCAAGCGCAGTATAGATATTAAGAATACCTCGCCCTGACATCACCTCTTCAGCTGAAGCTCGTGAGAAAGTGGCCTGCAAATGTCTCCACACCACTATATCGGTCTCATCGACCGGTGCGAAGTCTACATGTCCGCCTTCGCCGTCTAGCGTTTGCCAGCCCGAATCGGTCATAGTGATATGTTCAACACCAAGACCGGTTCCCGGACCAAAAACTGCAATATTGCCGTTTTCTATAGCTGTACCTTCACCCACTTGAACTACTTGCTCACTGCTCAGTACCGGAAGTGAGTGCGCCACAGCCGTAAAATCATTGATAACAAAAAGCGCATCTAACTTCAGCTGTGCTTTTAGCGCATTTTGCGAGAATGCCCAACTGTGATTGGTCATCTCAACCTTATCGCCTAATACTGGGCAGGCAATGGCTATGCAACCTTCGCTAAAACTAACCTCTGGCATGTCTGAAAAATACTGCGCTATGGCGAGATCAATACTTGCAAACTCTTCGCACATGTACTTTTTTATGTCGGTGACGCCCGACTCGGTAACCCGAGCCAGACGAATGTTCGTTCCACCAACGTCAGCCACAAATCTCTGGCTCATTACGCTTGCTCCTGGGTATAGAATAAAGAGCATGCTCCTTCTTCTGCCCCCGTGAGAATAGCGCGCATGCCTGCGAACATTTCACGTCCCATACCAACATGGTGATTTGCTAAGTTAGCAGGCGCTGCTTCACGAGCTGCTAATGTCTCTTCGTCAACGTGCAGCGTAAGCGCACCTGTTTGTGTGTTTAGCTCAATGATATCGTCGTTTTGAACCTTAGCTAGCAAGCCACCTTTATATGCTTCAGGGGTAACATGAATAGCAGCGGGCACTTTACCCGACGCTCCAGACATACGACCGTCGGTTACCAAGGCAACCTTAAATCCTTTATCTTGCAAAACACCTAGCGGCGGAGTTAAACGGTGTAACTCAGGCATACCAATGGCTGAAGGCCCTTGGAAACGCACTACAACGATACAGTCTTTGTCCAATTTGCCTTCTTTAAACGCAGCATCTAGTTCAAACTGATCTTCAAAAACTACCGCAGGCGCTTTTAAGGTGCAGTGTGGCGTGCGTAGCGCTGAGGTTTTAATCACCCCGCGGCCCAAGTTGCCGTCTAGTACACTTAAACCACCATCTGGCTTAAACGGTGCATCCACGCTAGCGAGTACTTCTTTATCGTGAGATTCGCTTGCGCCATCTCGCCATTCTAGTTCACCGTCAATCAGTCTTGGCTCTTTGGTGTAAAAGTCTAAGCCTTCACCACAAATAGTTTTAACGTCGTTGTGAAGCAAGCCAGCATCAAGCAACTGCTTCATAAGTAACGACATACCACCAGCAGCAACAAAATGGTTAATATCTGCAGAGCCATTAGGGTAAATTCGAGTAAGAAGCGGCACTGCATTTGAGATATCTGAGAAGTCATCCCAATTGACGATGTAACCTGCTGAGCGTGCAACTGCAATTAAATGCATAGTGTGGTTAGTAGAACCACCTGTTGCCAGCAAGCCGACAAGACCATTCACAATCGCCTTGGCATCAACAATATGACCAATAGGCGTGTAATTTTCACCTAAGTCAGTAAGACGCGTCGCCTGTACTGCTGCAGCTTTTGTAAGCGCCTCGCGAAGCGGTGTACCAGGATTGACAAACGATGAACCCGGCAAGTGAAGCCCCATCATTTCAACGACTAACTGATTAGAGTTAGCAGTACCGTAGAAAGTACAGGTCCCCGCTGAATGATAAGACTGAGATTCCGCTTCTAACAATGCGTCACGACCAACTTTACCCTCGGCAAATTCCTGACGAACACGGGCTTTCTCTTTGTTAGGTAAGCCAGAGGGCATAGGGCCAGCCGGAACAAATACCGTTGGTAAGTGACCAAAGGTTAACGCCCCCATAAGCAGCCCAGGTACGATTTTGTCACAAATACCTAGCATCATGGCACTGTCGAACATGTTGTGAGATAGCGCTACCGCTGCTGCTTGAGCGATATTATCGCGACTCATTAGGCTCAGATCCATGCCCGCCTGACCTTGCGTGACACCGTCACACATAGCCGGAACACCACCTGCGAACTGAGCAACACTGCCTACTTCTTTAATGGCCTGTTTTATTATCGCAGGGTATGTCTCGTATGGCTGATGAGCCGAAAGCATATCGTTATATGACGAAATGATAGCGACATTGGCTTTGGTCATCGAACGCAAGTCACTTTTTTCTTCTGTCCCGCATGCTGCGAAACCGTGAGCAAGGTTACCGCACGATAATACGCCACGATGAGGCCCCTGACGGCGCGCCTTTTCAATTTTTTCTAAATATGCTTTTCGCGTTTCTTTACTACGCTCGATAATACGTTGCGTAACTTCTGCAATTTGTGGATTCATTTTTCGTCTCCTATGGCGCCCACATCAGTGTAACCGGTGCTCTGTTTACAACCGCAGTGATAGGCTTTTGCGCTTCGGTGGCATTGTCGATAGCATCGAGTAGTACCTGTTTTTTCTTCTCACCTGTAAGGTGCAAGAAAATATGTCTGCTATTAAGTAGTGCGGGGAGTGTCAACGATATGCGTTGATGAGGTGCTGTTGTTGGTTGAACAGCGATACATGTGCGACCGCTACTCATGTCCAGGCCGTCTTTAACCTGTTCAGAACACGGAAAAAGCGAGGCAGTGTGACCATCTTCACCCATTCCAAGAATAAGTGCATCGAATGGTTGAGACATACTGGCTAAGTGACGCTCGGCAAGGTTAATGCCGTCATTAGCATCTTCAACATCGCTTCTTAACTCCACAAAACGGGCTGCTGCAGCCTTATTTTGGATCAGGTTGTTTTTAACCAAGCTAGTGTTACTTGCTTCGTGGTCTTCACTCACCCAACGCTCGTCGGCAAGGGTAATGTCCACTTTATCCCACGGTAAGTCAGTATTGCTCAACTGCTTGAACAACGCTAAGGGCGTACGTCCACCGCTGACAACCAAAGAGGCTCTACCGCGTGTTTTAATTCCGGTTTCTAAAATACTAACTAGGTCTTCTGCAAATGCATTGGTAAGTGCATCAGGACTTTCGAATGATAATGTAGTTAATGCCATATTACTTCTTCTTCACCGTCTTGCTTTCATACCAACTACGGTTTGCTCTTGCTAACAAACCAATAGAGTCGACTGGTCCCCAGGTGCCTGCTTGATAAGGTTCTGGTGGCTCACTTGATGTTTTCCATGCGTCGAGTATTGAGTCTACCCATGTCCACGCTTGCTCTATTTCGTCGCGACGAACAAACAGCGCCTGGTTGCCTAACATCACCTCAAGCAATAATTTTTCATAGGCGTCAGGAATGCGCTCATCGGCAAATGCCTCAGAAAAACTTAGGTTTAGCTTCGACTTTTGAAGGTCCATAGAACCAGAGTTGGTAAGACCAGGAACCTTATTCATTACGGTTATCTCAACACCCTCATCTGGCTGCAGACGTATAACCAGTTTATTAGGCGGTAGATTCTTAAAGCTATCGCCAAATAAGTTATGAGGCTGACGCTTAAAGTAAATAACAACTTCACTTACCTTGTTTGGCATGCGTTTACCCGTGCGAAGGTAAAAAGGCACACCCGCCCAACGCCAGTTGTCAATTTCCGCTTTAATAGCAACGAATGTTTCTGTTTTACTTTGCGTGTTCGCGCCTTCTTCCTCTAGGTAACCAGGTACTTCTTCACCTTTTACAAACCCAGCGGTATATTGGCCGCGAACAATGCTTTCATTAATGTTAGAAGCATTAATAGGACGCAGTGCTTTAAGTACCTTCAACTTTTCATCACGAATGCTGTCTGCGTCTAGTGTGGTAGGCGGCTCCATGGCAACCAAGCTCAAAATTTGAAGCAAGTGGTTTTGAACCATGTCGCGCATTTGTCCGGCGTCATCGAAATAACCCCAACGGCCTTCAATACCTACAGACTCAGCAACTGATATTTGAACGTGGTCAATGCAGTTGTGATCCCAGTTAGTCGCAAAAATTGAGTTAGCAAAACGAAGAGACACTAGGTTAAGAACAGTTTCTTTGCCCAGGTAATGGTCGATACGATAAATCTGCTTCTCATCAAAATATTCAGCAACTTGCTCGTTAATCACTTTTGAGGACGCAAGGTCGTGACCAATCGGCTTTTCAAGCACTACGCGAACGCTTGAATCGATGATTTTACAGCTGTGTAAACCGCGGCAAATATCCCCGTAAATGGCAGGAGGCGTTGCTAAGTAGCAAACCATGGTGCGCGTAGGATCTACGTGATCGTCTAAAACGCAATAGCTATCAACGTTTTTCATATCAACACAGGCATAGTGAAGTCGAGCCTTCATTCTTTCCCATGTTGCTTCGCACAAGTCTTGCTCGCCGAATTTCACCAGGTTTGAATGAACTTCATCAACGTAGTCCTCTAGCGACATATCGTGGCGAGCTACACCTACAATTGTCGTTTCAGGATGCATTAAATTCGCTTTTTCAAGCTGATAAAGTGATGGCAACAGCTTGCGTCGTGAAAGATCGCCCAATGTACCGAAAAGTACAAAATCGCAGGGCTCGTAGGAATTCTCCAATACCATATTCGTCGACCTTTTTTATGTGTATGTACGTGTCGTGCTGGTTCT
The DNA here is from genome assembly GCF_002831605.1 of Alteromonas sp. MB-3u-76. Lineage (NCBI taxonomy): Bacteria > Pseudomonadati > Pseudomonadota > Gammaproteobacteria > Alteromonadales > Alteromonadaceae > Alteromonas > Alteromonas sp. MB-3u-76. Next base: position 2,526,959 of record NZ_CP025115.1, read on the forward strand.
TTATTTACAACACTAACGACTATTATTACCGTATAGTTAACACCAAATGTAGTAAAATTACAACTTCAACAAACTACAAGATGAAATTCTTTCGTTATCGATGGATTTTAGGGTATCTCAATGGCAAACAAAACATAAAAAATGTCAAAAAATTACATTTTCCTTGTCATAGGTTTCACATTGAGTAGTATTACGATGTACATTAGAACAATCTGGGCCATTTACTTGTCGTATCTGTATGAACATTTTAGAAAAAATCACACAAAATAAAGCCGCATTTAGCAAATCAGAAAAGAAGGTTGCCGAGATCATACTTGCCAACCCCCAGACCGCCATTCATTCAAGTATAGCAACGCTGGCGAAAATGTCGGATGTGAGTGAGCCTACCGTAAATCGTTTTTGCCGCAGGCTAGACACTAAGGGCTTTCCAGATTTTAAATTGCATTTAGCACAAAGTTTAGCCAACGGTACTCCATACGTAAACCGTCATGTCGATGAGAACGACAGCCCAGATGAGTATACCAATAAGATTTTCGAATCGACCATGGCGTCTCTTGAAGTGGCGAGACAGTCGATAGACGTAAACGTGGTAAACCGAGTTGTTGATCTGTTGACACAAGCGCAGAAGATTTCATTCTTTGGCCTTGGCGCCTCTGCATCTGTCGCCCACGATGCATTAAACAAATTCTTTCGCTTCAATGTTCCAGTGGTTTATTTTGAAGATATCTTAATGCAGCGAATGAGCTGTATGAATTGCTCGGCTGGCGATGTCGTTGTTCTCATTAGTCACACCGGCAGAACCAAAAGTTTGGTCGAGATTGCCCAAATCTCTCGCATGAACGACGCAACTGTGGTGGGTATAACCTCTGCAGATAGTCCGTTAGCACAAGAATGTAGTTATGTGCTTTCTCTTGAAGTACCAGAAGACACCGACATGTATATGCCCATGGCATCACGTATTGCGCAATTAACGCTAATCGATGTGCTCGCAACCGGTTTCACACTTCGCAGAGGCAACAAATTTAGAGAGAATTTAAAACGGGTAAAAGATACTCTGCGCGGCTCTCGATACGAAAAGCGAGATGGGTAGCGTTAGAAATGCAAGCCCTACTCAGTGATATTGCATTTCAGTGAGCTTGCTTAACGGCGTCTGTGCCCTATAATTTAAAAAAGTCTCTACATTGAAAACGTTGCGATTATTTAGCATTTTCTCGCCTTATTTATCCATTTTGGTCAAAAATTGTCAGTAATTTCACTACAACTGGTCGAGCCAGTGCAGCGTTTTTCTTTCTTTCATTCACATTTTTGTCAAAATAAACTACTATTCTGTAATAAAATTACGTAAAGCGATTACAGCATCAGTGTGTTGGCGTATTCGACTTACTTATCTTTTCTATAAAAGAAGCAGCGACGGAACCCCATGACTAGAAGAACCAAAATTCTTGCCACATTAGGCCCCTCAACAGATTCACTTGAAAAAATTAAAGCACTTATTGCAGCCGGAGCAAATACGGTTCGCATGAACTTTTCTCACGGCCAAGCAGAGGACCACATTGAGCGTGCTAAACGCGTTCGCGAAGCTGCTAAAAGCTTGGGTAAGTACGTTGCTATTTTAGGTGATTTGCAAGGACCAAAAATTCGTGTAGCAAGATTTGTTGATGGTGCTGTTCACTTAAATATCGGCGCAACCTTCGTGCTCGACGCAGAACTAGAAAGAGATGCCGGCACTGTAGATAAAGTAGGTATAGATTATAAAGCCCTTCCCGACGATGTCTCTGCAGGCGACATTTTGCTGCTGGACGACGGCCGAATTCAATTAAAGGTCACAGGTGTAGAAGGTCGAAAAGTCATTACTGAAGTCACCGTTGGTGGCAAGCTGTCTAACAATAAAGGAATCAACCGTCAGGGCGGCGGTCTATCGGCTGAAGCTCTTACAGAGAAAGATAAACAAGACATAAAAACAGCGGCGCTCATTGGCGTAGATTATCTAGCGGTATCATTCCCAAGAAGTGGCGCAGACCTAAATTATGCCCGTGAACTTGCAGAAGCAGCAGGCTGTCACGCGAAAATTTGTGCAAAAGTTGAGCGTGCCGAAACAGTAGCAACAGATGAAGCGATTACCGACATTATCAGTGCGTCTGACGCAGTTATGGTAGCACGCGGCGATCTGGGTGTTGAAATTGGTGACGCTGAACTCGTCGGCGTACAGAAAAAGCTTATTGCGCGCTCTCGCCAGTTGAACAAAGTTGTTATTACAGCAACGCAAATGATGGAATCGATGATAGATAGCCCAATGCCAACTCGTGCTGAGGTAATGGACGTAGCCAATGCCGTACTTGATGGTACCGATGCGGTTATGCTGTCAGCAGAAACTGCTGCGGGTAGCTTCCCTATTGAAACTGTTGAAGCCATGGCTAGAGTATGTGAGGGTGCAGAGACACATCCAAGCGTTAAAATTTCAAAGCACCGCATGGATCAGCAGTTTTCATCTACCAGTGAATCCATCGCCCTGTCTGCGGTATATGCTGCTAACCACTTGCCAAGCATAAAGGCCATTGTTGGGTTAACAGAAAGTGGTAATACCCCCAAACTTATGTCGCGTATTACAACATCACTTCCTATTATCGCAATGTCACGTCACGAATCTACACTGAATGCCATGGCACTTTACCGTGGCGTTAAGCCAATATTTTTCGATTCATCTAACAGCGAACCAGGTCAGCTTAAACACGATGTAGTGGCGTGTTTAAAAGAAAAAGGACTTGTTGAAAGTGGCGACAGTATTATTCTGACTTACGGTGATGAGATGGAAAAAGTGGGCGCTACAAACACGCTGAAGGTGGTTGACGTAGAATAACCAGCTATCTTGCAGTTGATGCAGTCACGTTTTTGCAAAAGACGTGCTAGCAACTCAGACCAATCGGGTAGCCGGAGGTATCTAGCCTCCAGCCCCCACAACACCCTGCATGCGGCTCCGCACAGGGCGTTTCATTTAGGATAGTGAAGCGCAACCCATCCATCACGTAGTGAATAAAGCCCTTCGGATTTTAGGTAATCAAGTGATAATGCTTGATTGATCCCCGGAGATTTTGCACTACGCCATGGCCCTTTGCTGGTGATACCACACGCTACCGCAGCTTGAACATGCACGCCCAGTCTCATTAAGTTTCGTACCTTAGTGCGTGGTTTTCGCCACTGACGCCAGTAAGCCATTCTCACTCTGCGCCGGATCCAGTGATCCAGTTCTACGCAGCGCTGATATCCACTGGCGATACCAAAGTAATTTATCCAGCCTCGTAAATACTGACTGAGTTTAAAGAGTTGGTATTGCATCGATACGCCCCAGTTGCGGTTCGTTAATCGTCGAACCTGTTGCTTAAACTTCATCAGGGTCTTCGGATGCCATTGAATGCGGCCTGCCTTGAAGGTGAATCCAAGGAATTTGCTTTCATTGGTTTTAACGACGTGGCTTTTGGTTGTATTAACAACTAACTTCAAGCGGTGGCACAGGAATCTGCTGATACTGTTGAGCACGCGTTCACCCGAACGGGGCGTCTTTACCAGTATGGTAAAATCGTCCGCATATCGTGCAAATTCGTGACCCCGTTTCTCAAGCTCTTTGTCCAATGGGTCTAGCATGATGTTTGCCAACAGCGGCGATAATGGCCCGCCCTGAGGAACACCTTCTCGACTCTCACTATAAAACTGGTTATCCCCTTTGGTTTTGCAGAGAATCCCAGCTCGTAAGTATCGTTTAATCAGTTTAAGCAGTCGCTTATCTTTCACTTTATAGCCAAGGTAGGTCATGAGTAAATCGTGATTAACGCGGTCAAAGAACTTAGACAGATCAACATCTACGGCAAAACGGCGTCCCGTTTTGATAATGCTGTTTACCTGCTTCACTGCTTGCTGCCCATTTCGATGTGGCCTGAACCCAAAACTATTATCTGAGAAGGTTGGGTCGAAAATAGGCGTAAGGACTTGGGCAATCGCTTGTTGGATAACACGGTCAACGATAGTTGGGATCCCTAATTGACGTTTTCCGCCATCAGGTTTGTCAATCTCAACGCGTTTCACCGGTGAAGGTTGGTATTGGCCTGAGCGAAGCTCAGTCATAACACGTTTCCAGTTTCCGGCGTTTGCCCAAGCGGGGAAGTCATCAATGGTCATGCCATCAATGCCAGCGGCCCCTTTGTTGGCTCGAACCTGCTTCCATGCCGACACAAGATTGGAAGGCTGGAGAAAAAGTTCGAGTAGATCTGCGCTAAAGGCTGGCTGCTCATCAGTACGCTGAGTCACGTCACTACCGGACGGCATTCGTGTGTTCAAGTCTGACAAGGCTCCTCCTTTATTCTAAATGTTTCTTGGCGCGTTGTGCAGCAACTTGGCCGTGTCCCAGCCATTACGCTGGGCATTTGGCTACTATGCCGTCTGCTGACTTCTGCTTTATCACCGCCACAGTTACCTGTAACAGCGCTATCGGTTTGCATCGAATTCGCTCGCAGTGGGTGATGCGTTTCCTCTGCGCCAAGGCACTTGTATACCAGAGCCTTACTGGTATTCACCGATCGCTCTTAGAGCAGATCTCCCCAGATAAGAGCATGGACTGTCTCTGCACTGCTGCATCATTTACGGTGGCCGTTAGATCACATGGTTTCGTTGTCTTGTGCCAACTCACCTTCAGCCTACGCCTCATATGATGTTCTTGTCCATCAGCTCGCAGATTTGCTAGCGGCTTCCTCCAGACTATCTCTCACGATTTAGCCCTTGCCATTCGCTAGTAGTTCGCGTTGAATAACAGTGTGTTAAACAACGGTGATCTTCCTACAGAGGACTTTCACCTCATTAGTTCATGCCCATGCTGGGCGTACACAAAAAAATTATGTCGCCCGCAGGCGGGCTGGGACACAAACACGCAGGCGGCTTCGCCATTATAGCCTGCATGTTTGTGCCCCATATTTAAAAGTTATGTGCGTGAAGGAAATTTAAGATCTACGCACTTCTCAATTATGGAAATATCGAAATGAGAGAAAAAATTCTACTAAGCGTTTCGACATTGTTTTTTCTCATCGGATGCGAGGGAGCACCAAACGAAGAAACTTGGCATTGCTTACAGGAAAACCAAATTAGCCCAGAGTTAATTGCTTCACAAAAGAGTACTGTTGTTTACTCAACTCCACAAACAGCAAAGTCATCAGGTATCGTGACAATTCAAAATACCGCGCTAAACAAAAAGTCTGAACTGAAAAGCGAGTTAACTTTCAGTCGAGAAGACTCAGGTAAGAAAATCAAAATGACTCTCCTATCAGCAGATTTAGAGGTAGTTACTGACGAGTTAAATCTGTTGTCTGAAGGTCGTGCACAAGCTTTGCTTCCAGAGGTCGGAACCTCTATTTCTGGTGAAATTATTTATCAGGATGGTGCAACGCAAAGGGTAAAATATGAAAATAATGAAGTACTTGAATGTACTTTGCAGGATGTTTAGAGACGCACATAACAAACAAATTATGGCACTCGCTGCCGCTCGCTGGGACGCATACACGTGCGCGGCTTCGCCATTATTGCACACGTGTCAGCGCCCCATATTTGGAAGTTATATTTTACTTGAGTCTTGAGGTCTTTTTAATTAATATTGCATATGCGGTTGGAAACAACTAACTGGTGGGCTGCCTTATTGTGGTGCACTGATTAATTAAATCTTTCCGCCGCCTTTCTATTTTGCTTTTCTCTTCAATCAGTTATCATCAAAATATATAAAATATTTTCTAGGTGATTGATGTTTCTTCTTTATGCTGACGAATCTGGTACCCCTGGTGGCTCTGACCAAGAGCATTTTATTCTTGCCGGAATAACTGTTTTTGAACGCAAAGCTCACTGGTTATCATTAGAACTCGATAAAATTGCTTCTAGATTTAATCCTCAAGAACCTAACTCTGTAGAATTACACGGTGCTCCAATGCTGGCTGGGAGAAAATTCTGGAGAAAGGTACCAAAAGAAGACAGACTAACAGCAATCAAAGATGCGCTAAAACTTATTGATGGTAGGCACTACAGAATAATAGCTTCAGTCGTCAAGAAATCCACAATATCTCCTGAAGATCCCGTACACTATACATTTCAACAACTTATCACACGTTTTGATCACTTTTTATCTCGAGAACATTTTCATTTCAACAATACACAAAGGGGCGTTGTCATTTTTGACAAAAGTAGTAAGGAGGCTCCAATTCAAGCTCTTGCTACATCCTTTAAAGTAGATGGGCATGAATGGGGCAATCTTAGAAATATGGCTGAAGTGCCTGTTTTTGTAGATTCTGAAGCAACTCGATTAATACAGCTTGCAGATTTGGTTGCTTATGCATTATTCAGAAAGTTTGAAAAAGGTGATACTCAATTTTCAGACATAATTGAACGAAAATTCGATTATTTTGGTGGTGTTCAACATGGCTTGCACACTGCCGTATAAAAAAATAATCGGGTAGCCGGAGGTATCTAGCCTCCAGCCCCCACAACACCCTGCATGCGGCTCCGCACAGGGCGTTTCATTTAGGATAGTGAAGCGCAACCCATCCATCACGTAGTGAATAAAGCCCTTCGGATTTTAGGTAATCAAGTGATAATGCTTGATTGATCCCCGGAGATTTTGCACTACGCCATGGCCCTTTGCTGGTGATACCACACGCTACCGCAGCTTGAACATGCACGCCCAGTCTCATTAAGTTTCGTACCTTAGTGCGTGGTTTTCGCCACTGACGCCAGTAAGCCATTCTCACTCTGCGCCGGATCCAGTGATCCAGTTCTACGCAGCGCTGATATCCACTGGCGATACCAAAGTAATTTATCCAGCCTCGTAAATACTGACTGAGTTTAAAGAGTTGGTATTGCATCGATACGCCCCAGTTGCGGTTCGTTAATCGTCGAACCTGTTGCTTAAACTTCATCAGGGTCTTCGGATGCCATTGAATGCGGCCTGCCTTGAAGGTGAATCCAAGGAATTTGCTTTCATTGGTTTTAACGACGTGGCTTTTGGTTGTATTAACAACTAACTTCAAGCGGTGGCACAGGAATCTGCTGATACTGTTGAGCACGCGTTCACCCGAACGGGGCGTCTTTACCAGTATGGTAAAATCGTCCGCATATCGTGCAAATTCGTGACCCCGTTTCTCAAGCTCTTTGTCCAATGGGTCTAGCATGATGTTTGCCAACAGCGGCGATAATGGCCCGCCCTGAGGAACACCTTCTCGACTCTCACTATAAAACTGGTTATCCCCTTTGGTTTTGCAGAGAATCCCAGCTCGTAAGTATCGTTTAATCAGTTTAAGCAGTCGCTTATCTTTCACTTTATAGCCAAGGTAGGTCATGAGTAAATCGTGATTAACGCGGTCAAAGAACTTAGACAGATCAACATCTACGGCAAAACGGCGTCCCGTTTTGATAATGCTGTTTACCTGCTTCACTGCTTGCTGCCCATTTCGATGTGGCCTGAACCCAAAACTATTATCTGAGAAGGTTGGGTCGAAAATAGGCGTAAGGACTTGGGCAATCGCTTGTTGGATAACACGGTCAACGATAGTTGGGATCCCTAATTGACGTTTTCCGCCATCAGGTTTGTCAATCTCAACGCGTTTCACCGGTGAAGGTTGGTATTGGCCTGAGCGAAGCTCAGTCATAACACGTTTCCAGTTTCCGGCGTTTGCCCAAGCGGGGAAGTCATCAATGGTCATGCCATCAATGCCAGCGGCCCCTTTGTTGGCTCGAACCTGCTTCCATGCCGACACAAGATTGGAAGGCTGGAGAAAAAGTTCGAGTAGATCTGCGCTAAAGGCTGGCTGCTCATCAGTACGCTGAGTCACGTCACTACCGGACGGCATTCGTGTGTTCAAGTCTGACAAGGCTCCTCCTTTATTCTAAATGTTTCTTGGCGCGTTGTGCAGCAACTTGGCCGTGTCCCAGCCATTACGCTGGGCATTTGGCTACTATGCCGTCTGCTGACTTCTGCTTTATCACCGCCACAGTTACCTGTAACAGCGCTATCGGTTTGCATCGAATTCGCTCGCAGTGGGTGATGCGTTTCCTCTGCGCCAAGGCACTTGTATACCAGAGCCTTACTGGTATTCACCGATCGCTCTTAGAGCAGATCTCCCCAGATAAGAGCATGGACTGTCTCTGCACTGCTGCATCATTTACGGTGGCCGTTAGATCACATGGTTTCGTTGTCTTGTGCCAACTCACCTTCAGCCTACGCCTCATATGATGTTCTTGTCCATCAGCTCGCAGATTTGCTAGCGGCTTCCTCCAGACTATCTCTCACGATTTAGCCCTTGCCATTCGCTAGTAGTTCGCGTTGAATAACAGTGTGTTAAACAACGGTGATCTTCCTACAGAGGACTTTCACCTCATTAGTTCATGCCCATGCTGGGCGTACACAAAACGCTGTTGGCACTCCCTTCGGTCGCTGGGACGCTAACACGTGGGCTGACTCACTTCGTTCGGATTTTAGCCCACGTGCTAGCGCCCCAAAGCTTAGCGTTAACCCTCAAGGAGATATCCGATTGAGTATTAGTATCCGGAAAGAACAATCGAGCGATGTTCAAAGTATCCATGAAATTACTGTAGCCGCATTTCTTGAAGCACCACACACCGATCATACGGAGGAGTTTATAGTTAAAGAACTTCGTGAATCTGGAGCATTATCAATTTCTCTTGTTGCTGAAGATGAAGGCAATATCGTTGGCCATGTGGCGCTTTCTCCTGTAACTATTTCTGATGCTACAGATAGTTGGTATGGTCTGGGTCCAATCTCAGTTCTTCACAATAATCAGAGTAAAGGTATTGGTTCGAAGCTTATGAATGCTGCTATCCAAGAGCTAAAGAATATAGAAGCTAAAGGTTGTGTATTGCTCGGAGACCCAAACTACTATCATCGTTTTGGCTTCAAGCCTAAAGAGGGCTTGGTTCTTCCAGATGTGCCGCCGGAGTATTTTCAAGCCTTGTTAATTCAAGGAGATTTACCTCAAGGAATCGTAACTTATCATGAATCCTTTTCTGCAAGGGGTTAACAAGTCAAAGCACGCTGACTCGGTAAAGCTGTCACCTTTTTTGTTCCAAAAAAGTCGCCAACTTCACCAAGCCGGTATTTGAGGCGTTATATGTTCTGAAGCTCTGGAGTTTTTCTCCAGAAATTGAATTATAAATAGAGGTGACATTCATCATGCGAGTGATTTTAACCATTGCACTAATTTTTTGTCTCGGTTCTACTAATTTAAAAGTTTTAGCTCAGACATCAAACCCTAATTACGATCCGAAATTAGCTGCAAAGCTAGGCGCTGATGATTACGGTATGAAAAGCTTTATATTTGTTATTCTGAAAACAGGAACAAATAACGCAAAAGATGAAGAGAAGAAAAAGAAAGCTTTTGCTGGGCACCTTAAAAATATTAATCGCCTGGTTGACGAAAAAACATTAATTGTAGCTGGTCCATTTGGAAAAAATGATAATGACTTCAGAGGGCTTTTTATTCTAGATGTTGCCACTATAAGGGAGGCTAATGCACTGCTGCAAACAGATCCCGCAATTAAAGAAGAGTATTTAAGCGCTGAACTATACAAATGGTATGGGTCTGCGGCATTATCAGAGTATCTTGAATCATCAGATAGAATCTGGAAAATTAGTCCGTAAGCTATTCTAAATCTACTTTTCATGATCGTGTGAATCGCACATCTAACAAGCCAATCAAGCTGGACTTTTAACTGTTGGCTAGGTTTCGCTCCGCTTCACATTTTAGCCAACTATTTAAAAGCCCCTTATTGGGACGTTGGTATGACTCCCTTTGTCAACCCTGAGCGAGTGCATCCCTGACATTCTTTCAGCCCATAATTAGCTTTGTTTCTCACTCATAATAAATTGAGCTAACGCACCGGATGAGGCAGTAATGTCGTCGGTTGTTATGCTGGTATTCGTAGGTTACTTATCCAATAAATAAGGAGAGCTGACCTTACATGTTCCGCCGTAGCCCGGTGACCGCTCAGCCTTTCTCATCAGTCTATACTCGTGGGTTAATAACCGTTAAGTAATTGCCATCATAACTTTTTCGTAGGTTGTGCCACATTCCGCGGCCCGATCCGAATGCGTTAGCTCAAACTCGTTTATCATGCAGGTACTCGGCTTAGTCTCAGCTTTGGATTAACTGGCGTAAGTACCACTTCTTTGGCGATAGCCCAGATGTATGCGGCCATTTCCCTAGCTATCGCAGTAATGATTAAATTGTAGTGTGTACCTTTTTTACTCATGCGCTGATAGCGTTTGCACAGACGTAGCTGGGCCTTCCAGGCAATATCGATGATGTCTTTGGGTAAGCCTTCCTGTCTTAACTGCAATTCGGTAGAGACATTTGCTGGATACCGATAGCTGTGCGCTCCTTCAATCAGTAAACACCTTGCTCTGCCATTTCCCGCTTTAGTAATAGCACCTAAGTGACGTTTACCGCCTGATGATTGTTCACTGGGCACTAAACCTAAATACGCCATGAGTTTCCTTGGATGGTCGAAGCGGTGTAAATCGCCGAGTTCTGCTACCACGCCAACAGCAACGAGCAGTCGAACGCCTCGCATCGCCTGAACGGCTTTCACTACTGGGTAATAACACCATTGGTGTACATGATGGGTTAACTCATTGTCGAGCCTTTCCAGTCGCCGGATACGTTCCTCAATGGTTTGCAGTTGTTCCTGCAAGACAATTTGCTGGGCTGGATGAGGTAAAATCAGTTCGGTGAGCCAGCGCAGGTGCTTCTTCAACCAGTTGGTAGTGCCTTCATAACGTATGTTGTTGCGCAAAAGTAGGGCTTTAAGCTGATACTTGGCTTCTTTTAAATCTTTCATTGCCGCTTCACGGGCTCGGGATAAATCCCGAACGGCTTCATCCTCCGGCTCGGGCACATATATGGGCGTGAGCTCTTCAGACTTAAGTGACCTAACGAGTTTAAGCGCATCTCGGCGGTCGGTTTTAATTCGCTCTCCTGGCTTTTTGGGAATAAGAGACGGAGCCACTACATAGCAACAATGCCCAAGACTGGTAATGAGACGATATATCCAGTAGCCACATGGCCCTGCTTCGTAAACAACGTGAAGTGTTGCATCAGGATATTTAGATTCAAACTGGCGGAGCAGCTTTTTGACACTAATCTTTGATGAGGGGATACGCCCATAATGAACCGGTTTCGCTCCACGCTGTTCTTCACAATAAGCAACCTCATGAAACTCTTTATGCGTATCCAACCCGATAAAAATCATGCTATGTTTGTTCATGCTAGCCTACAAATTGATTTAGTATTGAACAAACTAATTATGGCTCTGGCTTTCAGCTAACCCACGAAAATGCGGAGGCTAGCATTTCACAGGGAGTCATTGTGTCTAGCATTACAATAAACGGAGTTTTATCGAATGAATCGTCTACAAAAATTAGCAGGAATCGCAGCTATTTCTGAAGGGCTAATCTATATAGTAGCTTTCGTATACTTTGGTGCATTTTTGTCCTACCCCGCGGATGGTACTCCGGTAGAGCAGATGACTTACCTAGCAGAAATCCAGCTTCCATTTTCAATGATCTATTTCCTAATCTACGTTGTCTTCGGAGTTATTCTCGCCGTACTCGTTGTTGGCTTACACGAAAAACTCAAACACACAAATAACCCAGCAGTTACAATTGGCTCTTTATTTGGTGTCATTTGGGTTGGTCTTGTAATTGCGAGTGGCATGATCTCGAATATTGGACTTTCTCATGCAATCGAGCTAATGGATAAAAGTCCAGAGAAAGCTCTGGATATGTGGACAACCGTTTCAGTAATTACTAGAAGTTTAGGTGGAGGGAATGAAATAGTTGGTGGGCTTTGGGTTCTATTGATTAGCATTGCAGCTATGAAAGAGGGCTGGCTGCCTCGCGCACTGAATTCTCTTGGTTGTTTTGTAGGTGTTGCGGGCATTGCAACTATTTATCCTGACGATCTCCTCACGGAAATATTTGGTGTATCCCAAATTGTTTGGTTTATTTGGTTGGGGGTATATTTACTAACCAAAAAAAATGATGATAAATCAATCTAGCCGACCGCTAACGCGTCGGCTGATTGAGACGTTATACGCAATTGGTCAGAATAACTTTTTAACATCGCCATAAAAGTTTTTATGAGAGCAAAGTGCAATCAACTCAAGTATTACAGTGCCATCCTCGTAGCTGTAACCAAGTAAAGTTAACTGCTTGACCATCTTGAATTTGTACACGCGAAGAAAGACTAGATCGCGTTTTTCACGAATTCGTAGGGCAAATCAGGGTTAGCTTCCATCATTTCACCTATCTTTGCCCAATGCTTAATCTGTTTTGGCATAGTTCGGTTTAGTGCTTTGCCCATAATCGTAGCTTTCTCAACTAGATCTCGGTCTAGTCTTACGCTCGCGGTTGCCATAATATGTCTCCTATCGGTTCGCTATCACACTGTAGTAATGCGCCACAAGTGTGGCAAATTGCGTATCACAAACCATTAAAGGCACCTAACTTCCCGTTAATTGACAAATCAAATCGATTGATTACCATACAACTTATAGACTATGCGGAGATAGAAATGGATATCATCACTACAGGCACACTTGTCGTTATCTCTGTATGCTTAGGTATAGCGGCGATAATGATACTTGAGCCTAAATGGATTCAAATTAGCTACGTCACTTGGTCACGCCCTAAAAAACTAATATTCTCAACTGTATTATATTTGCCGCTAGTCTTTTTCTTAGAAGGCGTATGGCTTGTCCTATTGCCCACATTTGTATTTATGAGCTTTATAACGCTAGATAGGCAGAAACATTTTATTAGTTTCAAGCTACGCACCTAACAATCTTATTAACACTCGCGCTGCTCAATGGAACTCGCACACGCAGAACGACTTCGTCATTAGTGTTCATGTGGCTCGTTATCGAGGTTATTTAAAACTTAAGATTTGAAAATAAGGATATTAATGAAAAATGTTATTGTAATTATTGTTGCTACACTTCTTTTTGGCTGCGCTTCAACGCCAAACCTTTCGGCAGAGGCAGTGGAAGTTCAATCCGAAAATCTAAATCAATATTGGGAGATGAAATCACAATCTTTTAGTTTCTCATCGCCAATGAATGTAGCAAAACGACCCAAAGGCCATGTAAAGGTTAGGTATTTGATTGATTCTAACGGCGAGGTATTTAACCCAAAAATAGTGGAATCGGTACCTGAAGGCGTTTGGGATGACCAAGGGCTTAAAGCTGTCAAACATATGAATTATCAACCCTCAGATTCCAACACCAGTAGAAACCCTGTGTATACGACAACACAATTTCATTTTGGTATCAGCGAATAACACATCGGTAAGTCCGCTCTCCTCTCTCACAAGGCCCCGTGAAAAAGGAGAAAAAAAGGTCAAAACTTTCTACTAAAGAGTTGAAGTTTTAAACGCTTTTTGTTTACTATCATAACCGTCTACCCCCATAAACGGCGGATGGATATTAGTAACGTAATTCAGGGATGAAGTTGCGCAAATAACTCACATCAAGAATGCATTTATGGCATACCACCAACTTGAATTCGTATCTGTTTTGTATAGTAAAAATGGAATTTAACGCAATGAAAATAACACTTTTATCAATCGCACTTACTCTTTTTAGCTTTCAATTATTTGCTTTCGCATCGCAGACAAATTCACAGCCTGAATCTCTTGCAATTTCTCATGCAAAAACTTGGCTGCAAGTTATAGATGCGGGCAATTACTCCGAAAGCTGGGAAAAAGCCGCCCCTTTTTTTCAGTCTCAACTTTCTCAAGCTAATTGGGATTCTGCCCTAACCAAAGCGCGCTCGCCATTAGGTGCTGTAGTCTCCCGCATTAAACTGTCATCAAAAGCGTATTCTTCCCTACCCGGCGTAGACGATGGCGAGTATTTGATCATTCAGTTTCAAACTGACTTTAAAAATAAAAAGAACGTCACTGAAACACTTACTCTGAGCAAAACGGAAGAGACCTGGTTGCCTATCGGCTACTTTATTAGATAGGCCATTAAATATACATTCTGCCCTCGCTCTATTTAGCTAAATGGAGCGAATAATTTCAATTACTCGTTCGTAGAGAATATTGTTTAGAATAGCTAAATCGTTACCCGTGGTACTAACAAATTGAACAACAACCATATCCTCTTGTTCGAAATATCGCGCCACGCTTTGATAGCCAAGCACCCATCCCGTGTGGCCATATTGATAATTCGCACTATAGAGTTGAGCTTCATAATCACTGAAAAATGTACCCTCGTTCAACGCTCTTATAAATATTGCCAGCTCTTTCGCCGTAGAAACATAACCGTGCTCTAAATGACGTAAGTCGTCATCATAGCCAAGGTGATAACCGCTAACTAAGTGTTTTTTATCAACCTCATTTGTCGAAAAGTAAGTGTTCGATAGCCCTAAAGGCTTTAGTAGTGTGCGCTTTATATACTCACCATGAGGCGCTCCCGTTATCTGGGCTATTATTTTTTGCAGAAGAAAGTAATTGCTATTTGAGTATTGGTAATCGATGCCGGGTTTAAAGTTAGCTGGCTGGTCGTAAATTAGGTCGATAACGTCGATTTCTAACTCGCCCCAGTGAAAAAGTTCGTGATCTGTAAAATTTGGAATACCACTTCGATGTTGAAGCAACATTTGAACTGTAATTTGATCAGCGTTGGCTATACGACCTCTTGTTTCAGGTAAATAGTCTGATAAATATCCGCCGAGTTTCACCCTGCCCTCGCCAACCAATTTTATAATTGCAGCTGCGTCGTACAGTTTTGCGATACTGGCAATTTTAAATGGCTATGTTCTGCTAAATTGTTGCTATACTGTATATGAATACAGTTATTGAGGGTTGATCATGATCCCAGCACAATTTACAAAGCTTATAGCCGAGTTAGAACACTTAACAGATAGTCAAACCCGTTATGTTGAGAAGCTGCTGAAAGGCACTGATAGCGTCTCACAGTTGATAACAGAGCTTGAGGAGCGGATGGTTGAAAACCCTGAATGTCCGCACTGCCATAGCTCACTGATCAATCGGCACGGCAAGGTAAACAAGATGCAGCGTTATCGCTGCAAGAACTGCGGCAAAACCTTTGTAGCGACAACGGCGACACCGCTAGCTCGACTGAGGTACAAAGAGCTTTGGTTAGAATATATTCGCTGTATGCTGGACAGTAAGCCATTGCGTAAATGTGCCGAAGAATGTGGCCTCCACCTTGAAACATCGTTCAGGTGGCGGCACCGATTCTTGGCGCTACCATCAGCACTGAAAGCGAGCAAATTAGAAGGCATTATCGAGGCAGACGAAACACTTTTTCCCTACTCAGAGAAAGGCTCAAAACGGATGACTCGTCAGCCCCGTAAAAGAGGGGTGAAAGCGAAAAAACGAGGGCGTTCAAAGGATGATTGGGTGCCAGTTTTAACGGTCAGAGACCGAGCTAAGAGTACGTATGAAGCCGTTGTGCCAAGTGTTACATCGGAAGCTTTGCATCAGGAGCTAGCAGGAAAATTAGAGAAAGACAGTGTGTTGTGTAGTGATGGCTATAAGCCCTACATAGCTCTTTCTGAGAAAAATGATTTAATACACAAGCGCTTAGATGTGGCAGGAGGAATTAAGGTGATAGATAAAGTCTTTCACATTCAAAATGTTAACGCCTATCACAGCCGTCTGAAAGCGTGGATAAAACGGTTTAACGGAGTAGCCACAAAATACTTGGAACACTACCTGGGTTGGTTCAGGTTTATGGATAATCCAGAAAACCTTAACGAAAACAGGCTCTTTTCGATTCAACAACAGTTAATCCGAACATAGCCTTTTAAATAATGCATCGGAGTGAATTGGTGTTGGCGTATCGCGGTTTATATGGCCACTGGTATAAAAAACTGGTTCATGATCTTTTCTATCAACGTAGACCACTACACCGTCGATACCCTCGTCAATAAATTGATCTAACTCCTGCTGGAGAGTGCTAGGTAAAGGTTTTAAGTAGTACAAACCATATTGCCAAGGCGCAAAAAGATAAATACTGGTCAAAGTAACCAGCACGGCCATTGCTCTTAGAATATTAATGTTATGCGGTTTCATTATTTTATTATTTTCTTAGCTCGATAAACTGAGCAGGCTGACAGTATCCAGTTCTACAGTAACAGCTAAGTCACCTTATCAACGACAATTTATATCAACGACTACTTTTGAGTCTACTTTTATGGAGGGTTTCATTTAATCGTCACACATTTTGCTCTATTAACGCGCTATAAATAGCCAGCTTTTTCGTACGCTTTGTAACCCGCTTGAGTAAGCGTTTTCAGTTCATCAAAAAGCTCGGTATCTACTTTAGTAAAATTAAAACAAGATTTACCCTGCATGCGCTTTTTAAGGGCGGGCGAAATATCTTCTAGCAACTCAGGAAACACATACACGGGCATGAGATGGTAGCTCACGTAGCGCTTGCCTATCTTGCATGACCCAAAATACATGGGTTGGTTGTTTGGCATAACGTGATGAGTGTTTATATAAAAATGATCAGGCTCATCTGTCACAACGACTAAACTACAAGCGTAAGGAACAAGAATATGTTTTAGGGATAGAAATACGCGCTCAGAATGCTCCACTCTTTCTCTCCTTTATTGACTTTTTACATCGTTAAAATAGCTAGCCGTGCTAAGTCTTAAACAGAATAAGTCTTAAGTGCATTACAGACAATTGTTATGCTACTGTTAATGATATATTAAAAAACAATTTTAAGTAGACAATTATGGCAGTAGATATTCATTTACCCAGCATTATGAAAGTTGGTGGAGGAGCGATATCAGAGCTTCAAGATATGCTTCTTACTTTGGGAATAAAAAACCCCTGCATTATTGCAGATCCTGTAATGGTATCGTTGGGAAAAGTTGAAAGTATCACTTCAATGCTAGCATCCTATGCCAGTAACATCGAGGTCTTCAGCGATGTAATGCCAGAGCCAGATGATAAATCGATAAACGGCGCAGTGTCTCTGGTTAAACAAAGTCAGTGTGACGGCCTTATTGCTCTTGGAGGTGGTAGCGCTATTGATAGTGCAAAAGCTATTGCATTATTAGCGAGCCACGGGGGGCAAATGCGCGACTATAAAGTCCCCCAAGTAGTAACACAGCAAAGCATTCCTATTATTGCCATTCCCACCACTGCCGGTACAGGTTCAGAATGCACGCGCGTTACCGTAATAAGCGATTCTCAGTCGGCAGAAAAGATGCTTTGTATGGGGCCAGGCTTAATGCCGAAGGCGGCCATTTTAGATTATGAACTCACGCTATCTGTTCCCTATCGTGTAGCAGCAGATACGGGGTTAGACGCTTTAACCCATGCTATTGAGGCTTACGTTAGTAAAAAATCAAACCCCTTTAGCGACCAGCAGGCTATTGCCGCTATGCGGTTAATAGCTCCCAATATTATAAAAGCCTGTAAAACACCACAAGATAAAGCAGCCAAAGAGGCTATGATGCTAGGTGCAAGTTTGGCAGGTCTCGCATTTTCAAATGCGTCGGTAGCATTAGTGCATGGCATGAGCAGGCCTTTAGGCGTACATTTTCACGTACCTCATGGCATGAGTAACGCTATGCTTCTACCACTGGTTACTCAGTACTCATTAACAGGTAACTCAGAAAAATATGCCGAGGTGGCCCACTATCTTGGTTTAGTTGACGAGAGCAACATAACCAACATTGCTGACTCCCATGAGAGACTTATTGAATTTTTGCACCATCTAAATCAAGAGCTAGACGTACCTACTATGTCTTCGTTTGGTATACAAAAGGCGCCTTATGATGATATTATCGAATTGATGGCTACGCAAGCCATAGCTTCTGGCTCACCGGGTAACAACCCTAAAGTACCTGCACATGAAGAGCTCGTGCAACTTTATCGAGATGCTTATGCATAGCGGCTGCTGTGTAGCACGTTCATGCTGACGCTAAACAAAGGTTGCAAGCACATTGTAGATAAGTCGATTAAAGCTAGTTTTTTGCCGCTCTTATACCCTGCATAAGCAGTCTGTCGAGGGCGTTAGCAAAATTCTGTTTATCTCGTTGGGAAAATGCTTTGGGCCCGCCTGTGTGTTCTCCACTTGAGCGCATAGTCTCCATAAAGTCTCGCATGGTGAGTGCCGCGCGAATTGACGACTTATCAAATTCATCACCGCGAGTATTAAGCGCACTTGCACCTTTTGCGAGTATATCTGCCGCTAACGGTATATCGTTGGTGATGGCCAAGTCTCCCGCTTCAATTTTTTCGACAATGTAATCATCTGCCGCGTCAAATCCTGAGGGAACAACGGTAAGAGTTATGTGCTTGTCTGGCGGAACAGACATAGAATGGTTGGCAACTAAAGATAAAGGCAGACCTGTGCGTCGGGCTGCCTTAAAAAGTATTTCTTTTATTGCACCGGGACACGCATCTGCGTCTACCCATATATGCATAATTTTCTCTCTAACGTGGTTCTAACTTGCGCTATTGTACTTATTCGTGCATGACGTTGAGCTACGCACGCGTACAACAATTTTACGCAAGCATACCACCATCAACCACTACTGTCGTGCCTGTAGTATAACTAGACGCATCAGAAACAAGATATAGCACCGTGCCTGCCATCTCGTCAGGATCTGCCACTCTTCCAAGCGGAATTACCTTAAGCGCATGTTTTAAAATTTGCTCATTTGTTGTTAGTGCAGATGCAAACTTGGTATCTGTTAAGCCTGGTAGTAGAGCATTAACGCGTATGTTTAAGCTACCGCATTCTTTAGCAAACGACTTAGTCATACTAATCACTGCTGCTTTGGTAATTGAGTAAATACCCTGCATGTCGCCTGGCGTTACACCATTCACCGATGCGGTATTTAAAATTACACCGCCGCCCTGCTCTTTCATTATTTTGCCCGCTTCAATAGACATGAAAAAGTAGCCACGAATATTAACATCTACCGTTTTATTGTATGCGCCTAAGTCAGTATCGAGTATGTGACCAAAATAGGGGTTTGCAGCAGCGTTGTTTACCAGTATGTCTAGTTTTCCAAAATCTTGCTTAATAGTGGCAAACGCGTTAGTAATTTGGTCCATCTCCCCTACATGGCAAGCTAGTGCAGTCGCCTTGCCACCTGCATCTCGGATAGATGAAGCAACCGCTTCACAGCCATCTATTTTTCGGCTTGAAACGATAACATGTGCGCCGTACTGCGCCAGCAAGCGGGCAATAGACTCACCAATACCACGACTTGCACCTGTAACAAGTGCCACTTTTCCAGTTAAATCGAACAAATCTTTCATTGTTATAATCCTTATTTTTACATTCTGTGCTGTATTTTTTCTGTATTAATTTTTAAGCCAACATACCGCCATCAAGCACAACAGATTGACCGGTCATAAACGAAGACTCTTCGCTACACAACCATGCAATAGCATTGGCTATTTCTTCAGGCTTGCCTAAACGTTTCATTGGGTTAGCGCCAACCAAGCCTTTCTGGCCACGTTCATCTAACTTTGACAACACCCCTTGCACCATAGGTGTATCAACAAAACTTGGGCACACCGCGTTAATGCGAATATTCGCTCTTGCATATTCCACCGCCGCAGATTTAGTAAGACCGATGACACCATGTTTTGACGCACTGTAGGCACTGACCATAGGTGCAGAGCGCAGACCTGCCACCGAAGCAATATTAATTATATGACCACCACCATTTGCACTCATGTGTTTAAGTGCATTCTTCATGCAGTACCATACACCGGCAAGGTTTACCTGAATGTTTTTCATAAACATAGCGTCGTCCACTTCGGTAAGCGGTGCTGGAAAGTGGTCAATACCGGCATTGTTAATAACTACATCTACTTTTTCTTGATGGGAATATGCAGTATCGAACATTGCTTTCACTTGTTCTGGGTCTGTCACATCAACCGCAACCGAATATGCTTTACCACCTGCATTGGTTAACGTCTCAATAAGTGCTTTAGCGTTTTCTTCATTTAAGTCTGCAACACCAACCAGTGCACCGCGCTCACACAGCACTTTTGCAGACGCTGCGCCTATGCCTGAGCCACCGCCAGTGATGAGAATATGCTTACCTTGTACATTAGCCGCTACGTTCATGCGTTGTGCTCCACTTTTAATACGAGTTTTCCGAAGTTCTCTCCCTTAAACAGCATCATTAATGTGTCAGGGAAGTTTTCTAAACCTACTTCAACGTGCTCCTTTGCCTTAAGCTTTCCTTCGCCTATCCACGTTGCCATGTCTTTCGCTGCCATTGGGTACTCTTTTACATTATCGAATACCACAATTCCCTCCATGCGAGCTCTGTTAACAAGCAGTGACAAGTAGTTCGAAGGGCCTTTTACTGGTGTGGTATTGTTGTATTGACTGATTGCACCGCAAATAACTATGCGTGCACGAATGTTAATACGAGTTAGCACCACATCGAGAATGTCGCCCCCCACATTATCAAAGTACACATCAATGCCCTTGGGGCATGCCGCTTTTAAGGCTTTGGGTAAATCATCGGCTTTGTAATCTACCGCAGCATCAAAGCCTAATTCGTTAGTTAGGTAATCGCATTTGTCTTTTCCACCTGCTATCCCTACAACGCGACAGCCTTTTATTTTGGCGATTTGTCCAACCACAGTACCTACTGCACCTGCTGCGCCAGAAACAACAACAGTTTCACCAGGTTGAGGAAGTCCTGTTTTTAACAACCCGAAGTAAGCCGTCATTCCCGGCATGCCTAATACGCCCAAATAGCGTTCAAGTGGTGCTAAGTTAGGATCAACCTTGTGCACACCCTCTTCGCTTACCACTGCGTATTCTTGCACGCCGAAATGGCCGTAAACGTGGTCGCCCACTGCAAATTGAGAAGATTTTGATTCGATAACTTCCCCTACAGTGCCGGCGCGCATTACTTCACCAATTTGAACTGGCTCAATATAGCTTTTACCGTCATTCATCCAGCCACGCATGGCAGGGTCTAACGAAATATATTTGATTTTTACCGCTATTTGACCTTGCTCTACAACGGGCAAAGTGACCGTTGCAAAATGCCAATTCTCACTGGTTGGCTCGCCAACCGGACGTTTGGCCAACTGCCATTGTTTATATTCCATAAATCTGTTCTCTTTTGTGAATTACGTTTTCTCGTCCTACTAAGCGGTGGAGCTAAGGCCACAGCCCTAAAAATAGGACGCTTTTACGCTGTTGCACGTTGTATCTTGAGACGACAATACTTCGATGTCTCTTTGGACTAACGGTAATTCCCAGTTAAGAAAATACTCGGCTGCCGCAAGTTTACCTTCATAAAAGTCGACATCCTGCCCTGTTGCTCCTTGAACCAGAGCTTGCTCGGCAACATTAGCCTGACGTAACCATATCCAGCTCACCACACAGCTAGAAAACACATTAAGGAAGCAGCTTGCGTTAGTTAAAAGCACACTCTGTTTGTCTGAACGTAAATCTGCCCCAGCCTGCTGAATAAGTGCACCCAATTTGTCTAAATAGGGCTTAAGTTTGCCCGCGAGAGCCTGTGCACGAGGAGTCTCAGCCCGCTTCATGTCTGCAGTAACTCGTGCAAGTAGTGCTTGAAGCCCTTTGCCGTCGTGTTGCCACAACTTTCTACCAAGTAGATCGAGCGCCTGAATGCCGTTTGTCCCCTCGTGGATTGGGTTAAGGCGGTTATCGCGCCAGCATTGCTCAACAGGATACTCTCGGGTGTAGCCCGCTCCACCAAGCACTTGAATAGCAAGATCATTGGCTTTGGGCCCAAATTCAGATGGCCACGCTTTAAATACAGGTGTTAATAAATCGAGTAATTGAGACAACTCTGTGCGCTTATCTTTATCTTGCTCGGTTTCCATCTCATCAATCAGCATGCTGCCGTATAAACATAGCGACATGCCACCTTCACAATAAGATTTTTGCGCAAGCAGCATACGACGCACATCGCCATGATTGATAATAGGTGTAGGGTCGTCCTCTGGAGCAAGGTTTGGTGCTGCTCTGCCTTGAGTTCTATCTTTTGCGTAGTCTAGCGAGTAGCGATATCCTCTATAGCCAATCATAGCAGCACCATAACCCACACCAATTCGCGCTTCGTTCATCATCATAAACATGTAACGTAAACCTTGGTGCGGCTCACCAATAAGGTAACCGTGACAATCGTCGTTGTCGCCAAAGGTAAGCGCCGTTGATGTAGTACCGCGATAGCCCATTTTGTGAATTAGGCCAGCGAGTGACACATCGTTTCGCTCACTCGGGTTGCCTTCTGCGTCTAATCGGAACTTAGGCACTGCAATAAGTGATATCCCTTTAACGCCGGCTGGGCCACCAGGAATTTTTGCTAGTACCAAATGTACAATGTTGTCTGAAAGCTCGTGTTCGCCACCCGAAATATAAATTTTACTGCCCTTTACACGATAGGAACCATCTTCCTGTGGCTTAGCTGTGGTGCGAATATCTGCTAGTGCAGAGCCTGCATGGGGCTCGGTTAATGCCATTGTGCCGGTAAAGTCACCGGTAAGCATTTTGGGCAAAAACGCATTTTTGATATCGTCAGAAGCGAAGTGCTTTATCACGTTTGCCGCTGCGGCAGTTAAAAATGGATAGGATGTTGTAGATGGGTTTGCAGCAAGAAAATAGCCCGCACAGGCGTTCATTACGGTAACGGGTAATTGCATGCCGCCATCTTCATAGTCAAAGTGTCCAGCAATAAAGCCCGACTCGCGATAGGTATCAAAAGCAACTTTAACATCGTCAATCATGGTCACTTTTTTACCGTCGAAGGTAGGCTCATTTTTATCGGCAAGCGCGTTATGCGGTAAGAAAAGTTCTTCTGCCATTTTTTCTGCCATATCGACAACAGCATTGAATGTCTCAACGTTATGATCTTCAAAGCGCGGCTTTGAGCAAAGTGCTTCTGTGTCTAGCACTTCGTATAACTGAAATTGCATTTCTCTGCGGGGAATAATTTGATCGGCCATGTTCGTCTCCACGAATAATTGTTAACGCATTGTGTCATATTCGTTATCATGCCATTATTGTCATTAATGACACAATAATGGTCATAACTGCCATCAATCATCAAAACTAATTAGATAACATAAGCTGTATTATTTACATGAATGAAGCTCCCTTTACTGTCACCGTTTTTGGATTTAATCAGGCGCTCGCATCTGCCATCACAGGAGCTTTAGATGTATTTGCATTTGCAGGTATTAGTTGGCAGCGAATTCATAACCTGCCTACGTCTCAGAAATTTAAAGTGCAACTGGCCAGTGCTCATGGCCTTCCCTTTCACTGTTCTAATCAACTTACCCTTACGCCAAACATTGCCATTGAAGATGTCAGTCACACAGATATCCTCCTAATTCCAACCATTGGAGGTGATATCGACACTGTCCTAAGCGAAAATCAATCGCAGTTAGTTCATATAAAAAGGTTGCAGAAAGTGGGGGCAGATATTGCCGCCAATTGTACCGGAACGTTTTTGCTTGCAGAGTCAGGTTTACTCGATAATAAAGTCGCTACTACACATTGGGGCTATGCAGATAAATTCTCACAACGCTATCATCAAATAGATCTGCAACCGGATAAAATGGTAACCGAACAAGATAATATCTATTGTGCAGGTGGCGGTATGGCTTGGATAGATCTCGCTGTTTTGCTAATAGAACGTTACTGTGGTCATCAAATTGCCAGTGATACCGCAAAATCACACGTGCTCGATTTTTCAAGAACCAATCAGACAGCGTATGCAAGCAGCCGGCAGCGACATTTTCATTCAGATAAAGATATTATGGCAGTGCAGTCGTTCATAGAAGAAAATCTTTCTTACAGCATTACGGTAAACACCCTTGCGACAACCCATAATATGACTGAGCGCACGCTGAACAGACGTTTTAAACAAGCCTGTGGCACAACTCCAATACAGTATTTACAAGCCTTGCGTATAGAACAAGCCCGCAAATTATTGGAGACAACAGCTTTTTCAATAGAAAAAATCATTAACGCCGTGGGATACGAGGATTTGAGTTCGTTCACCCGATTATTCAAAAAAATAACAGGACTTTCTCCTTCTCAATACAGAACAAAATTCAAGCGAAATTGATGTTTTTCTTACCCCTTCGATTTTCGTAAATTCTTCAAAAAAACGTCAAAAACTACAGCATTGTCCCATAAATTTAGGTAAACTGCCGCCCGCTGCGCATTTCAAAAAAAACAATAAGCGCACAACACTACAAAGTAACTGACACAATCATCTTGGTGAAAACATGAGTTCATATAAAATCGCTTCATTGGCGTTAGCGGTAAGCGCTGCTTTTAGTACATCTGCACTTAGTCAAGAAACTACAACGACTGAAAAGAAAGAATCAGCACTTGAAAAAATTACTGTAACAGCACAAAAGCGTACGCAGTCTATTCAGGAAGTTCCTATTTCTGTTGCTACATTAAGCGGCGAGAAGTTCGAAAGCATTTTCTCAGGCGGCGAAGATATTCTTGCACTAGCTGTTCGCGTTCCGGGTCTTTACGCTGAATCATCAAATGGTCGCGTAGCACCACGTTTTTATATTCGTGGTTTAGGTAACACCGACTTCGACCTTGCCGCTTCACAACCTGTTTCTATTATCATGGATGAAGTGGTAATGGAAAACGTGGTTCTTAAAAGCTTCCCACTTTTTGACGTTCAACAAGTAGAAGTACTCCGCGGTCCACAAGGCACACTGTTCGGTCGTAACACCACTGCAGGTATTATTAAATTTGACACTGTTAAGCCAACTCAAGACCTTGAAGGTTATGCCAAAGCAGGCTTCGGCACTTTTGGTACAATGAACTTTGAGGGTGCTATCAGCGGAGGTTTAACCGACGACCTTTCTGCTCGGTTATCTGTTTTATCGCAAGATCGCGATGACTACATTGATAACGCATTCACGGGCGAAGATGATGCAATTGGTGGCTATGACGAAAAAGCATACCGTTTACAGCTTCTTTGGGAACCGTCTGCAGACTTTTCAGCACTTCTTAACGTGCATGGTCGCGACCTTGAAGGTACAGCGTCTATTTTCCGCGCTAACGTTTTCGACAAAGGTAGCAACGACTTAAACGCTAACTACGATCGTGAAACAGTATTCTACGACGGTGACCTTGAAGGTGACGGCATCGATAACAACCCACAAGCATACGAAGGTTTTGGTACATCACTTAAACTTGAATATGACATGGACACAGTGACGTTCACCTCTATTTCTGCATTAGAAACAGCAGAAGGTTCAAGCCTTGGTGACATTGATGGTGGCTTTAATAATGCAGACGGCACATCAGGCCCTGGCTTTATTCCTTTCTCTGCGGTAACTAAAGACGAGCTGAATGACCTTGAGCAATACACGCAAGAGTTCCGTATCTCTAGTAACACTAACGACCCTATGAACTGGCAACTAGGTGCATTCTATTACGATGCATCATTTAACGTTACCAGTATCGACGGTTTCTTCGGCGCTACAACGGTTTTCCACGAAAACCAAACCTGGGCACTATTTGGTCAAAGTTCTTACCAAGTAAACGAAAAGCTAAATGTAACCGCTGGTATTCGCTACACACACGATTCTAAGAGCCTTGCTGTGGGCGAGCAAAACGTAAACGGCTTTGCGTTGGTCATTGGCGCTGCTAGCGTTCAAGACTATGACGACGTTAATGTAAGTGACGGCCAAGCAAGCTACGAGCTAAGCGCAAACTACCGTATTACTGACGACATGTCTGTTTTCGCACGTTATGCCAACGGCTTTAGAGCTCAAACTATTCAAGGTCGTGACGTAGCATTTGAAGCCTCACCTTCTGTGGCAGACGCTGAAACCATTAATTCATTCGAAATTGGTTTTAAGTCTGACCTACTTGATGACTCTTTGCGCTTAAACGCGGCTGCTTTCTACTACACTGTTGACGATATGCAGTTCTCTGCTATTGGTGGTGGAAATAACTTCACTGCACTAGTAAACGCAGACCAAGGTGAAGCGTATGGTTTTGAAGTTGATGCCCAATGGCTTGCTACTGATGAGCTTAGCTTCACAGCAGGTTACAGCTACAATCACACAGAAATTAAAGACGACTCTCTAACTATTTCGCCTTGTGGTACAAACGCAGGTTCGGGCTTTACTGGCAACTGTACAGTGACCGACCCACGTCCTGATGGTTTTGTTGCGTCTATTGATGGCAATCCGTTCCCACAGGCGCCAGAGTCAATCTTTAACTTCACTGCTCGCTACGCCATTCCTATGGGCGACGACGGTGAGTTCTTCGTATTTACCGACTGGGCATTCCAAGGTGAAACCAACATCTTCTTATACGAAGCCGTTGAGTTTACTACCGACAATAACTTTGAAGGTGGCTTACGCGTAGGTTACGAAAACTTCGCTCATAACTACACAGTAGCCCTATTTGGTCGCAACATTACTGACGAAGATAACGTTAAAGGCGCTATCGACTTCAATAACCTGACCGGTATTGTTAACCAGCCTCGCATCTGGGGTGTAGAGTTTAAATACACGTATTACTAAGCCATTTATTAACAAATAGCTTTTTTATTAAATAGAAATGGTAGCCAGTTGGCTACCATTTTTATATATGGGGTTAAAATATTGGGCGGTTGTAATACCAATAGCTCAAAGATTATGCCGCTAGCTGAATATCTTGTTTACTTCGTTTTACTAACTGCTCTAACTTTCTGCATACCTTTACCCAACGCGCAACGCGTTGGTAGTAAACCTGCTCTATCAAATTACCCTTTTCATCAAACAAAAAACTTGCCAGCTTTCCCTTATGCGAAGGCAAATAGAAGTGGTGCACACTGAAGAATTGAGATAGAGGAGCATAGGCCACCTTTTGGTACATACAAAAAGGAAGGTTGTTTGCGCGCTCATCGCCACCGGTTAACCTTACCCGCCGTTGGAACTCGTTCACTCCTGGAGTAGATAAAATACCGTACTTTGCAATGAGTTGATCAACCGACTTATTACCTGTTTGCATATATTCTCTCCTAGCAGTTTGCGCTTCTTAAACTTGAACCACCGCTTACTGACAAATTTTTTTATAATCGAGCATTACCACCAAATTAACTCGAACCATTTTAAACCATACTGTTTATTTGCACAGTATAATACTGTTTGTTCAAAATGCAAACAAAAAAGCCGCTTTTAAAAAGCGGCTTTTATTAAGTTAAATTTTTACAAGCGGTATCTCACCCTGCATTTTTTAATACGTTAAACTTACTGTAATGCTGCCTCTAAAAATGCCCACTGCTCGGCATAGCCTTGAATACGCATCCAGGTTGGTGTACCTGCTCCGTGGCCCGCTCTTGTCTCTACCTTGAGTAAAATTGGGTTGTCGCAGCCTTGTGATGCTTGCAGCTGAGCTGCAAATTTATAACTATGCCAGGGCACAACCCTATCGTCGTGATCACCTGTTGTTATTAATGTGGCTGGATAGCATGTACCAGGGCGAGTGTTATGCAATGGTGAATATGCATAAAGGGCTTCAAACTGCTCTTTATCTTCGCTCAAACCATAGTCTGAAGACCATCCACGAGCATTGGCACTTGGAGTGTGATAGCGCAGCATGTCTAGCACACCTACCGCTGGTAAGGCCGCAGCGAACAAATCTGGTCGTTGGGTGATGACCGCACCAACCAATAGTCCTCCGTTTGAGGCGCCCTGTACCGCTAGTTTACCGCTCGATGTGTATCCCTTTTCAATCAGGAAATTTGCACCAGAAATAAAGTCATCAAATACGTTCTGCTTGTTTAATTTAGTACCCGCTTGATGCCATTTCTCACCGTACTCACCACCACCACGAATATTTGCTATTGCAAGCACGTTGCCCTGCTCTACCCACACCATATGAGATATAGAATAGCTAGGCAGAAGAGAAACATTGAAACCGCCATAACCGTACAATAGCGTTTTGTTACTTCCGTCTAATTTTATGCCTTTTTTGTGCACAATAAACATGGGTACGTTAGTGCCATCTTTACTGGTATAAAATACTTGCTTTGTTACGTAGTTATCGTAATTTATTCCCGTATCGATGGTTTTAAAAACCGTGCTTGTTCCGCTATCTAAATCATATTTAAAAACCTGCCCCGGATTAGTAAATCCAGTAACCTTGTAGAATGTTGAGCTGGCATTTTTACTGCCATTGAATCCTGACACGTTACCAACGTCTGAAAACGCCAGCTCTTTAAGCTTGTTTCCTTTGGTATCAAACACAACCACGTTAGCTTTTACATCTTTTAAGTACTGCACGAAAAGTTTACCGTCAAGCAGGGAGGCTTCGCGAAGCGTTGCATCGCTACTTTCGATAATTGTACTAATATCGATAACACCATTTTTGCTATCAGGGCTATCGTTTAGCGTTACCTGAATTACCTTACCAGTAGGCGCGTTTTGAGTAGATGAGAAGAAGAGTTTATTATCCTCTTCACCAATAAGTTCATACAAGCCATCCCATTTATCAAAAATAGGTAATAGAGGCCCCTGTTCAGTCAACGATTTTGCATAGACGCCATTCGACTCATATCCTTCAAACACAGAAATAAGCAGTGTTTCACCATCTTGTATAACCGCTGGATATGGCTCCCACGTTGGTTTATCGTCAAATTTAAAAACAAGTTTATCTTCGCGCTGTTCAGTACCTAATTGATGAAAGTAAATCGATACCGTTTTGCTATCGTCATACTCGCCGTTTTCATCTTTTGGATAGCGAGAATAGTAAAAACCCGTTTCGTCGGGCAGCCAAGCGATATTAGTAAACTTCACACCGCTTAAAATATCGTTAGTATCTTGCTTTGTGTTTACGTCACGTACGTGAACTGTGCTCCAGTCACTACCACCATCAGAAAGCATATAGGCAAGATAGCCTGCTTTAGGACTCACCTCGGTATACGCCATAGAAACTGTGCCATCATCACTTAAGGTGTTAGGGTCGATAAGTACTTCAAAGTTTCCTTCTCTTTTCTCTTCGCTCGACACATACATTACATACTGATTTTGTAGCCCATTATTGTAGGTATAAAATATCCTAGAGTTGACCATGAAAGGCGTAGAGTACTTTCGTAATCTCCCAGTGCAGTTAAGCGCTCTGTATAGCGTTCGTGAGAGGGTAACTCACTCAATAGCGGTTTCGCTAACGCATTTTGTGCATCAACCCACTCTTTCACTTCAGGCTCATTTTGAGCTTCTAACCAACGGTAAGGGTCGCTAACACTCACCCCGTGATAGTTATCAACCTGATCAACCGTTCTCGTAGCAGGGTAAGCCGATATAGCAGGGAGCACTGCACTTGAACTAGGGCGTGCTTCTTGTATGCTTGAACCTGACGCTTTTGAATCGCTTGCCGTATCGGTTTTATAAGCTGAATTACATGCAACAACAGCACTAGTAGCTAGTATCAGAACGAACGAACGCATTATTTTAGTTTTCAAATTACTCTCCTTAGAAACTCAAAACCTCACATCAGCCTGCATTTTCAATTTCAGAATTACTGCTTGTCGCGTTATTCATATCTTTACTTTTGTTTGTAAAGACCGTCTTTATATCGTTAAGAATTAAGTAAAGCGCTGGCACAAGAAGCAGTGTAATAACAGTAGCAAACAAAATACCAAACGCCAGTGAAATCGCCATGGGTATGACGAGCTGCGCCTGTAGGCTACGTTCAAATACAATTGGCATTAGCCCCATAAAGGTAGTGAGTGATGTAAGAATGATGGCCCTAAAACGCTGTGTACCGGCACTTATTGCAGCATCCATCAGTGATAGGCCCTCCCTTCTCGCTCGGTTTACAAAATCAACCATAATGAGGCTGTCGTTAACCACAACACCCGACAGCGCAATGATTCCGCAAATAGACAATACGCTGACGGCCATGCCAAGTACTAAGTGACCTACAATGGCACCTACTACACCAAAAGGTATCACCGACATAATGATAAGAGGCTGGCTATAAGAGCGAAGTGGAATAGCCAGCAGGGTGTATATGGCAAATAATGCAAACAGTAAGCCTTGCATAAAGCTAAACATAGCATCAGCCTGCTCTTTGGAGTTGCCCTGTAGTTTAAATTCAACGTTGGGATAGCGAGCAAGTAAGTCTGGCATAACATTGTCTATCACGTCATAGGTAACCTCTGACGGGTCCATTAGCGCCTTATCTACCACTCCGGTAATGGTTACTGAGCGTTTTCCGTCTACCCTTATGATTGAATCAAAGCCTTGCCCCAAACTAAAAGTTGCAACCTGTTCGAAGGGGATCTCTTGTCCGTTAGGCGCTCTTACGCGCATATTTTCAAGGTGCTCAATAGAGCTGCGTTCAGATTTTGGATAACGCACCATGACTTTGATTTCTTCATCATCGCGCTGGATACGCTGTACCTGAGCGCCGTAAAATCCAAAACGAACTTGTTGTCCTAACTGTTGAAGCGAAATTCCCAACGCATCTGCTTGTGGCTTAAGTGCCAGCTGTATTTCATCGCTACCACCAGAGAAGGTATCGTTGATGTCGGTAACACCTTCGTAGGTATCAAGAACTTCTTTTATTTCATCGGTAATGGCGCGAAGCGCATTAATATCGCTAGAGCTAAATTCGAAGCTTAGGTCGGCTCCCCCACCAGGGCCTCCTGGAGAGCTTATGCTAAAGGTTTTCACGCCTGGAATTTCAGGAATCTCTTCCCGCCAGCGCTCTTGAATATCAAAGTCTGAGAGACTGCGGGTTTCGCCTTTTGTTAGCTCAGCGAATATCTCACCGCCAAGGTTACCATTATTAAAGGTCATGGCATGTTTAATTACATTACCGCCGGTTTCCTCTGCCACTTTTTCATCCATTCGCTGCATTGCATCGCGAAGCGTGTCAAGAACACGGTCTCGCTGCGCAAGCGAAGAGCCAGGCTCTAATTCAAAACTTGCTGACATAAAGTCGCTTGGAATACTTGGGAAAAATACAAACCTGACAATACCACCGCCGAATAACCCGATGGTTAAGATGAGCATAGCTAAGAATATAGCCACGGTTGTGTAGCGATTTTTTACTGCTTTCGCTAAAAATGGCGCGTAAGTGTTATGGATAAACTTCTTAATGCCTTCGCTAAAAAAATCTCTAAAGCGTTGGAATTTATTAGCTTTTGCTGGGTCGTACGGCTTTAACTTCATATGCACCAAGTGCGCAGGCAAAATAAGCTTAGACTCAATGAGGGAGAAAATCAGGCATACAACAACCACCATGCCAATGGATTTCCATATAATACCAAAGGGTCCAGACACCATCAGCATTGGTGAAAATGCGGCAATAGTGGTTAAAACACCAAAGGTCGCAGGCATAGCTACTTTCTTAACACCTGCTATTACGTTGTCGGCGCTATGGCCCTTAGCGTCTATCTCCGAATAGGCCGATTCGCCCATAATAATAGCGTCATCTACTACAATTCCCAGAACAAGAATAAAGGCAAACAAACTTAACATGTTGATTGACACGCCAACCATATCAAGGGGCATTACTAGTAAGGTGCCTAAAAAGCACACTGGCAAACCTACAATCACCCAAAACGCCAGTTTAATTTTCAGAAACAGTGATAAGACCAAAAACACTAACAACGCACCGAAAAACATATTCTCCAGCATCATGTTCAATCTATCAGCGAGGTAAAAAGAACTGTCTCCCCAAGTGTCTGCTGTAATGTGCGCTGGAAATGTCTCTTTTTCTTTGTCGATATACCGATTAACTTGTTCAGAAATTTCTAAGGCATTTTGATCGCCCACTGCTCTTACGCGCAAACTTACTGCGTCTTTTCCATCAAACAGTGCATATTGATTGTTTTCAATAAAACCATCGTTGATATAGGCAACGTCGCCAAGTGTTACACGCGTGCCGTTGCTGTTTGATACCAGTATAATTTGTGAAAAGTCCCAACCGGTGTAGGCTTGTCCTTTGGTTCTTAGAAGAATATCGCCGTTTTCTGTGCGAATTGAACCGCCCGGCAAATCCACACTCGACTGACTAAGTCGGGCAACAACATCAGAAAAAGTAAGGTTGTACTTTTGTAAATCTGATTCAGACAACTCTATTGATATTTCGTAATCTCTGGCGCCCACAACTTGTACGCTTGAGATACCTGGTAGGTTAGCGATATCGTCGCGCAAGTCTTTTGCAAATTCTTTTAACTCACGCTCTGTGGCATCGCCGTATACTGAAACCCAAATGACGTCTTGTTGAATTTTTTGTCTGTAGATGACTGGTTTTTCAGTATCGGCAGGAAAACTAGGAATAGCATCAACCTGCACTTTTACTTCATCGAGGAGCGACTTAACGTCATAGCCTTCTTCAACTTGAATGCTAACTGTACCCATTCCCTCTACAGCAGTGGCATTGAGTTGTTTTATTCCCTCAAGCTCTTTCACAGCCTCTTCTATTTTTAGCAGCACGCCCTCTTCAACTTCTTGAGGCGCTGCCCCCAAATAAGGCACTCGAACATTGACGACATCTATTTCAAAACTGGGGAATACTTGTTTTTGTATGCTAAATGCGCTGAATAATCCTCCAACAATTAGTAGCCACATCAATAAATTTGATGCCACATTGTTGCGTGCAAACCACGCGATTAAACCGCTATTTGTATCTATGCGACTCATTAGTTGTCACCTTTAGAAGAATTAGCAGAATCGGAACCGATTTCTTTTGTATCTTTGCCTCGATCTGACGTAGCTTCTTCAGCCAGCTCAACCTCATCACCCGGCAGCCTTACCTTCATACCGTTATAGGGATTTGGAACCGCACTAGTAACTACCAATGCCCCCTCGCGCAATCCGCCATCTATATAAACTTCTTCTGCGGTTGTTCTGGTAACATCAACGGGCACAATTTCTATCTCTCGGTTTTCGTTTACCGTGAGTACCGTATTATCGAGGCGAAGAATATTTCGCGGTAAAGCAATTAATGCTTCTTTTTTACCTGACGTAATTTGAGCCTCAACAAATTGACCGAAGCGCAAAGGCGCATCGCGGTTTTCAATTAATTGATAAGGCTTTTCTACTTCTACTACAGCAAATACCACACGGCTTCCGGTGTCTAAAATACCTTCGGTTCTCACCAAGCGCCCTGTCCAAGTGCGCTTAATACCTCCTGCTATGGCTTGTAGGGTTACTTCACCGCCATCAGAAAATTGGTTTGCGATATCG
The DNA here is from genome assembly GCF_002831605.1 of Alteromonas sp. MB-3u-76. Lineage (NCBI taxonomy): Bacteria > Pseudomonadati > Pseudomonadota > Gammaproteobacteria > Alteromonadales > Alteromonadaceae > Alteromonas > Alteromonas sp. MB-3u-76. The sequence continues at coordinate 2,560,237 of NZ_CP025115.1, forward strand.
ATAAATCTGAGATCGCCATCGGTGATAGGCAACCTAACCTCTGCAGTATCGGTTGAATATATCATGCCGATAGGCGTTCCCATTGCAACGAACTGCCCCAAATCGATACTTCGTTCAACAACGATACCATTGTAAGGCGCTTTAATATTCGTGCGCTCAAGGTTACGCTTTGCGCGCTCTAACTTTGCTTCAGCGGCTTTAACATTCGCTTGCTCTTTTGCGAGTTGAGGCTTGCGTAAACCCAGCTCCGGCGGTGTTGAGTTTCGAACTGAGCGGTACTCCTGTTCCGCAACCTTACCCCGCGCAATCTCTTCTTGCAAAGCAGCTTGCGCTTGCGCAAGTTCGGCCTCGGCAAGTTTCACATCAGTTTTGTAATCTTCCTGTTCTAAAACCGCTAGTACGTCGCCCTTATTGAAGGTTCCGCCTACAACAAAGTTATCTGACAAGCTAACTACCTGCCCACTGACCTGTGCACTCAATGAAGTTTGATGTTTGGGAACCACGTTACCCTGAGACTCAACAACAAAGCTGATTGATTCGGAAGACACTTCTTTCGCGTCAACAAGGAAGGCCGGTATTTCAACAGGAACTTGTTCAGGCGGTTTCTTAGCACTTATCATTATTACAGCAGCAACGACGGCAACACACACTATGGCAAGTGGTATACCACTTTTTTTCAACACAGAGTCTTTCATTTACTATCCCTAGGAAAACTATTTTCAGGCTTTTGAATCAAGCCATTTTATTTATTATTTTGTAAATCCAAGTGTACTGATTTTTCGACGATTTTGCTCCATTTAGATTGTTAGATTTTATGTATTTCTTATAAAAACTTTCTCTTCCCCACTAATCAAAAGCAGTAAAAATCCAGCCCAGGTGACAAAAAGTATGATTGAAAAAGTTTCAAATATCGGTGATTATTTATTCGCTCAAGAGAGAATGAGCTTAGAAGAAATCAATTTCTTCTAAAAAATAATATTTTCGCTACGTTGAAGAGAAACACATCATGAGTCTTAAGAAACAATACCTTAAATCGAAGCCTGTGTGCAAAGTGACATTTCGACTGAATGCGGAAGCAGCAGGAGAAGCGAAAAACGCTGAGCTTTACGGTGATTTTACTGGTTGGGACGACAAACCCCTTTCAATGAAAAAGCTAAAAAGTGGAGACTTCACCCTTACCGTTAATCTAGAAAAAGATGCTGAATACCAATTCCGCTACCTTCTAGATGGCGAAACTTGGGAAAACGACTGGGAAGCTGACGCATACAAGCGCTCGCCCGTAAGTTTTGAAGAAAATTCAGTTGTTCGCGTTTAGGCCACGGCTAAAACACCTAAAAAAATAATTACAGATTCCCTACAAAAAGGGCTGCCTATTGGCAGCCCTTTTTATTTATCGCGTTGTTTCAAACGTCGATTTAATTTTTAAATCGCACCTTCCAATTCTGGGAGCACGTCAAACAAATCACCTACTAAGCCGTAATCGGCAACTTGGAAAATAGGCGCTTCTTCATCTTTGTTGATAGCAACAATAACTTTTGAGTCTTTCATACCAGCAAGATGTTGGATTGCACCAGATATACCTACCGCAATGTACAATTGAGGAGCAACAATTTTACCCGTCTGTCCAACTTGCATGTCGTTAGGTACAAAGCCAGCGTCAACCGCGGCGCGAGACGCGCCCATTGCTGCGCCCAGCTTATCTGCAATACCTTCAAGAAGTTTAAAGTTCTCGCCATTTTGCATTCCGCGCCCGCCAGAAATTACCACTTCAGCAGCAGTTAACTCTGGGCGCTCTGACTCTGTCAGCTCTTCTGAAACAAAATCTGACTTATCGTTCGCTTTAACTACGTCGATACCAGCAACGTCGGCACTGTTGCCAGTTGGCGCAGCATCAAAAGAGGCCGCACGCACTGTGATAACCTTTGTTGCGTCGCTTGATTGTACTGTAGCTATAGCATTACCCGCATAAATTGGACGGATGAAAGTGTCTTCACTTTCCACGCCAATAATATCCGAAATTTGCGCAACATCTAATAAAGCTGCAACACGAGGCATAAAGTTTTTACCCGTCGTCGTTGCTGCTGCAATCACGTGTGAATAATCGCCAGATAGTTCTAAAACTAAGTCAGCAACATTTTCTGCTAACTGGTATTTATAAACAGCGTTATCGGCAAGCAATACTTTGGTAACGCCATCTACTTGCGCCGCTGCATCAGCAACAGCCTGACAGCCTTCACCAGCAACCAATACATGAATGTCGCCACCCATTTGCTTTGCAGCGTGTACAAGCTTGTTAGTTTCGGTTTTTAGGCTCGCATTGTCGTGTTCTGCGTATACAAGTACTGTCATGAGATCACCTTCGCTTCATTTTTAAGTTTGTCTACTAACTCGGCAACGTCTGCTACTTTAATACCGCCCTCGCGCTGAGGTGGAGGCGTTACTTTAAGTACTTTCACATTAGACGCCAATTCGACGCCAAAATCTGCTGCAGCTTTCACGTCTAGTGGCTTGCGTTTCGCTTTCATAATATTTGGAAGCGATGCATAGCGAGGTTCATTCAGGCGCAAATCGGTAGTAACAACTGCTGGGAGAGAAAGTGCAATTGTTTGAAGGCCGCCGTCGATTTCACGGGTAACATTCACCTTCTCGCCATCAACAGCAACCTCAGATGCGAATGTTCCTTGAGGCATGCCGGTTAATGCCGCGAGCATTTGTCCAGTCTGATTGTTGTCAGAGTCGATACTCTGCTTACCTAAGATAACAAGTTGAGGTGCTTCTTCTTCGACCACTTTCGCTAGAAGCTTAGCAACTTGCAATGAATCAAGGTTTTGGTCGGTGTCTATTTGAATACCGCGATCAGCACCGAGTGCTAGCGCAGTACGAATTTGTTCTTGGCAGCTCTTGTCACCTATTGAGACAACAACAATTTCAGTGGCTACGCCTTTTTCTTTAAGTCTAACCGCTTCTTCAACCGCTATTTCGCAAAATGGGTTTATGGCCATTTTTGCATTTGTAAGGTCTACGCCAGATTCGTCGGCCTTCACTCTTACCTTAACGTTGTAATCGATCGCGCGTTTGACCGGTACGAGTATTTTCATAATTACCTCAATTATAGAGTTCGTCGGTGTCTATTACGTTTCACTAATAATTATCTATTAAAAATTAAAAACGTATTACTTCACCACGCTTTTTGAAACTTTAATACGTGTTTTACGTTAAAAAAGAAACCGTGGAACGTCCGTTTTTACAAGGCTAGCTTGAAAAAGACGTTAACACTACGTTTACGATCACATAAAATGCGTTTTCACTTAACGTTAACGTAAACTGCTGTGCAATGTACTTACTGTTGACGTAAACGTCAACCTAGATTACCTTGCAGAACGACATTTAATTTACATGTTTTTGACACAAAGCATTATTTGTTTCATCAATAGTGCACTATAAAAATACAAACATAAGGAGCCTCCCGTGGAACGAGAATCGATGGAGTTTGACGTAGTCATCGTCGGTGCCGGCCCAGCTGGATTATCAACTGCTTGCAAGCTAATGCAGCTTGCCAACGAGAACGACCAAGAACTGATGGTTTGCGTAGTCGAAAAAGGCTCCGAGGTGGGTGCACATATTCTCTCCGGCGCCGTTTTTGAACCTCGCGCTATTAATGAACTGTTTCCTGATTGGAAGGAAAAGGGTGCACCGCTCAACACCCCAGTTACCGAAGACCACATTTATCTTTTAAATGATGAGAACTCGGCTAAAAAGCTACCCAACGGTATTACACCTAAAACTATGCACAACGACGGTAATTACATTGTGTCTATGGGTAATGTTTGTCGATGGCTTGCAGAACAAGCCGAACAGCTAGGTGTTGAAGTATTCCCTGGCTTTGCGGCTGCAGATGTTATCTATAACGAAGACGGCAGTGTTGGCGGTGTTATTACCGGCGATATGGGAGTTGGTGAAAATGGTGAGCAAAAAGATGGCTACATGCCAGGTATGGAGCTAAGAGCAAAGTACACTGTTTTCGCAGAGGGCTGCAGAGGACACCTCGGCAAAGAGCTCATTTCTAAATTCAACTTGGATAAAGACAGCTCCCCGCAGCACTATGCAATAGGCTTTAAAGAAATTTGGGATATAGACCCAGCGAAACACCAGCCTGGACTCGTTGTTCACAGCGCAGGGTGGCCACTCGATGAGGCTACTGGCGGAAGCTATATGTATCACGCCGAAGATAATCAGGTGTTCGTGGGGCTCATTGTAGATTTAAATTACGACAATCCGTATCTAAGTCCATTTGACGAATTCCAAAGACTTAAACATCACCCTGTCTTTAAGCAATATTTGGAAGGCGGTAAAAGGGTATCTTATGGTGCTCGCGCAATTGCAAAAGGCGGTTTTAACTCATTACCTAAAATGACCTTCCCAGGTGGTTTGCTGGTTGGATGTAACGCAGGTACTCTCAATTTTGCAAAAATTAAGGGTAATCATACTGCGATGAAGTCGGGCATGCTTGCAGCAGAAAGCATTTTTGAGGCGATTCAGAAAAACAGCGAATCTCCGGTAAAAGAGCTAAATAGCTTCACCGAGAAATTTAAATCTTCTTGGGTTTACGACGAACTGTTCCGTTCTCGAAACTTTGGTCCTGCTATTCATAAGCTGGGTAATTTCTGGGGTGGTGCATTCAATACCCTAGAGCAAAACTTCTTCAACGGTAATTTATTCTTTACCATGAAAGATGAGCATAAAGATTATGCTCAGTTAAAAGAAGCGAGTAACACGCAGGAAATTAATTACCCCAAACCCGATGGCGTACTAAGCTTTGATAAACTCTCTTCTGTATTCTTATCTAACACGAATCATGAAGAAGATCAGCCCTGTCATTTACAGTTAAAAGATCCTTCAATTCCTATCCAAATAAACTTACCGAAATATGCGGAGCCTGCTCAGCGTTACTGCCCTGCCGGCGTTTATGAAGTAATTGAGGATGAGGGTGAAAAGCGTTTTCAAATTAACGCACAAAACTGCGTACACTGTAAAACGTGTGACATCAAGGATCCTAGTCAAAACATTAGATGGGTAGTACCAGAAGGTGCAGGTGGACCAAATTACCCCAATATGTAAAGGCTGAAATATGCATGGGTGGCTTTAGTCTTTGTTTGAATGAAAGCCACTATTGCTTAACAAACGAAATAGCAATAAAAGTGGGCAGCTTTTTTATAAGCGCCCGCTTTTTTTAATCAATACCATTGCGCATAGATACTTACCCACTCAGCGAAACTTAAAATGTTCGTAATCGCAGCGTGTTACCGCAGGTATAGTGGTTTTACATCAAGGTGACACGACAAAATGTACGGACATTTTAAGACCAAATTTGCACGCTGAATTTGCGATTTCTATTTTCATTACTTTATAAGACAGCCGTTCCCAATTAATTTTCACTCTACTTTTTACTCTACTTTTCCTGCTACACACCTATTTTTATAGGCATTTCATTTACAGAAAACCGCTTAATTTTGAGAATTCTAATCTGCTCATTTTAATTTTCGTAGTATACTTTACAAAGAATATGCAAAATACCGCTGTCAAAATACAATGTTTAGTGAACTAAATTCATAACGTATATTCTACATATTATCTTCAACGTATTAAGGTTAATAAATGAGTGAATTTTTAGATATTTTAACCCACGGAAGACGTTTACAAGGCGCGATTAAGGAATTAAGTATTGGTGAGCTTGAATCAGTTCAAGAAAAGTTATCCAATATTATAGATAAGCGTAAAGAAAAAGCCCTTGAAGAAGAAAAAGAAGCCCAAGAAAAAAGAGAAAAACTGGCTGCAATACAACGGCAGATGGAAGAAGCCGGTCTTGATTTTGATGACCTAAAGGCTTTAACAGAAGACTCAGGTAAAAAGACAGGTAAAAAGCGTCCCATCAAATACAAGCTTGTGGACAGCAATGGTGTAGAGCACCCTTGGACAGGCATTGGTAGAATGCCCAGAGTGTATAAAGAGGCACTCGATGGTGGTCAAAGCCTCGACAACTTTTCGATAAATTAAAACGTTATCAATTTTAGCCTGCTCTGCAGGCTTTTATCTTTTTAATATCTCGGCCTACTTGCAATTATGGCCCGTTGATAATTTAGACTATATTCGTAACATTGGAAACTGTGTGGAACTTAACTTTAAACTAACTCCTTGCGAACATTCAGACTCATGGCTTTTTTTAATTCACGGCCTGTTTGGAAGCGCTGACAATTTAGCCATTGTTAAGCGTCATTTCGAAGCCAAACATAATATTGTGAGCATTGATTTGCCAGATCACGGTGAATCTGAATGGACAGACGGCTTTGATATTGAAACGGCAGCCGAGGCGGTAAAACAAATAGCCGATCAAATATCGGTGAAAACATTTGCAATTCTAGGCCACTCCCTTGGGGGCAAAGTGGCTATGAAATTAGCGCTCAAATACCCTACTTGTGTGAGTCATTTAATTGTTGCTGATATTGCACCGGTAGCCTACTCCCACAGACATCAAACTATATTCGACGGGTTAAATGCGGTAGATCTCACTTCCTTAACCACTAGAAAAGATGCTGATAGCGCCATGGCTACGGTTATCAAAGAAGCTGGGGTGAGACAGTTTCTGCTTAAAAGTTTATATCGAAAAGAGAATGGCGATTGGGCGTGGAAGTTTAACCTAAAAGGCCTAATTCAGAGTTACCCTAAGATAATCAACTGGCAACCGGTAGACAGTCAGTTTAAAGGCACAACATTATTTATCAAAGGAGCGAAATCCGACTATATTATCAGCGAATATAAAGACGATATAGCTCGCTATTTTCCGAACGCAAAAGCGCACATCATTGATGGTGTTGGGCACTGGCTACACGCAGAGAAGCCCTCTGTTTTTAACGCCGTGGTAGAAAGGGTTTTATAGAGTGGCCTTGTAAAATCAATGTCACAGAATCGTTGGATTTTTGAAACACAGTTTCCAAAACATCGCTAAGACAACTTACAGCGGTTAAAGCATTGCGCACTATTACATTTTTTTGAATATTTGGGTCTCTCACACACTTAGATACTGTGGTATAGTTGCGCCAGAAATTTTTGATAAACGACACTATGCTTGCAGAAAACTACGAACTAATTGAGTCCATTATGTTGTATGGCGGCCTTGCAATTCTTTTTGGGTTAATGGGGTTTGCCGTTCACGATGTGCTGCGTAAGAACGATGTTCCTCTCATTGGCAGAGTAGTAACCTACGGTGTGCTTGGTTTAGGTGCTATTGGGTTTCTAGCCAAGGGTATCATCGAATGGTTCTGGCTTAATTCAGGCGTTTAAATAGACAGTAACGATTAATAGAGGTTTGATATGGCGAGCGTTGGCCTATTTTTTGGTAGCGACACGGGTAACACCGAGCATGTCGCGAAGATGATTCAAAAAGAATTAGGTAAGCAACTCATTGACGTTAAAGATATTGCTAAAAGTAGCAAAGAGGACATTGCCGAATTTGATCTACTGATTTTTGGCATACCAACTTGGTATTACGGTGAAGCGCAATGCGACTGGGATGACTTCTTCCCAGAGCTTGAAAATATCGACTTTAACGACAAGCTTGTAGCTATTTTTGGCTGCGGCGATCAAGAAGATTACGCTGAGTATTTCCTTGATGCCATGGGCATGGTTCGCGATATAGTAGAAGCGAAAGGGGCTATCCTTGTTGGTCAATGGTCTACCGATGGCTATGACTTTGAAGCATCAAAGGGCTTAGCAGACGACAATCATTTTGTCGGTCTAGGCATTGATGAAGATAGACAGCCTGAGTTAACAGACTCACGCGTTAAGGCTTGGTGTAAACAAATACACGATGAGCTTTGTCTAGCAGAGCTTGCATAACGTTTACAATAACGCCCTTCAAGATACTAAAACCGCTCATTTGAGCGGTTTTTTGTTACAGCTGAAAGCTCTCTACCGCTTTTCGTAAACTTTCTGTTTGTGCATCGAGCTTCATTGTAGACTCGTTAGACTGCCTTGTACTTTGAGCACTGGAGTCGGCTAAGTTCACTATGGTATTCAGGCTTTCTGCAACATCGGCAAGCAGCACGTCTTGTTGCTCTGTGTCGGTGACAATATGCTCGTTAATATTGCTCAACTGCTCTATTATTTCGCGAATATTTCTTACCTGCTCAGCAACCTGATGGGTTATTTCAACGCCATCTCTGGCTTGCTCTCTTCCAAACTTGATGGCTTTAACGGCTTCAGCAGCATCTTTTTGTAAATTCCCAATCATCTGCTCAATTTCTTCTGTTGAATCATGGGTTCTATTTGCCAACGTTCTGACCTCATCAGCAACAACGGCGAATCCGCGACCTTGCTCCCCCGCCCTTGCCGCTTCAATAGCAGCATTGAGCGCCAACAAATTTGTTTGTTCTGCAATGGTTTTAATAACATCAAGAATGCTACCGATAGAACGGGAGTTCTCATCTAGACGCCCAATGATTTGTGCTGACGACTCTGCCTGTTTCGCTTGATTATCCACTTGCAGACGGTTGCGCTCTACCAAGTGTCCAATATCCTGGCTTTGCTTTGTAATATTGCGTAACGCTTCCATGGCCTGATTGATTTGCTTCAGGTTACTACGGCTTTTATCTTGAACGTTAAGCGTATTGGTAGACGTTACCGTTACCTGCTCTCTTTGTTCATCAACGTCGGCAAGGCTCTTGTCTCCAAGCTCTACGCTCTCTTTGGCTATTTCAATTAAGCCCTTTTCCTGCTCTAAAATATTGCCAACCAGCTCTCTCAAGCTATCTGTAAGGCTATTTACTTTGGCAGATAGTGCGGAAAACTCATCGTTACCCTCTTCTGATAACTTTTGACTTAGATCGCCTTTGCTCAACAAACTCAAACCGCGATTAATGCGCCCCAAAGGCTTTGATATGCTGCGCGTCACTACCACCGCAAGCACTATTGCTGTTATCAATCCAAAAATAGCCACAACGGTATTTTTAACAAGATTGGTTTGAACCGATTCTAAAATGTCATTTTGTCCGCTTAGCGCTTGAGACTGAACCCGCTTAAATAAGTTATTTATGTCTTCTAGTGCTGTATTGAGCGATGCATTGGCGTTGGCCCTTTCGGAGATGGTTTTTTCAATGCTGCCGAGCTTCTGTTTTTGCAAATCGGTAAGCTTGTCTACCGCTACAAGCAAGGCTTCATATTGCTCGTTAAATGCGCTTACCGTACCGCCATCGTCAATGCTAGAGGCTAAGCGATTAATATAATCTTTATCTACCTGCAGGTTACTAAGCTGATAGTTCAAGTCATCAATGATTCCCAAGCTTTCCTCAGAGCGATTTGACCCCGCTAACTCGATAAATGAGTCGTTCATTGTCAGGAGCTTGTTATCGATTGCAGTACCAGCGCCAATAAGAGTGTCAATTCCAGGGTCGTCAGAATCTATATACGACAAATCTAACATGAGTGCACTTGCCTCATCGGCCGTCATAAGAACTTGCTCAAGTTGATTTTGAAGCTGAGACTCGATTTGAATGCGTGATTTTATAGCGGCATACATGTTGTTGCTGCTTTCTACATAATAAAGACTGTCTGCTATGGCTTTCTGGGCGTCTTTATTAGACGGCATCAGTGCTTTGAGGTTATTGAGATCTTCTGTGAACTCTACAGATAACTCATCGAACAACGCTTTATTTTTTTCAAATGCGGTTGCGTTTTCAACGTAAAAACCGTTAGCGGTAATAACAGATAAAGATAGAATTTCCGTCTTTACCCTCACCATACTAGTTTGCTCTGGCATTTTGCGCTCAACAACATCTTCTGCAGATTTGCGTATATCGTTGAGTCCGAAGTAGGATAAGACACTGGTGAATAAGAGTAAGCACCCAAAAAGACCAAAGCCTAATGTTATTTTATTTATTATTGTCAACTGCATAATAGAATCCAACGAATACCCCCTACAAAAGCAAGGAGTGTCACAATAGTCTTACAATTCTAGTTTAACAGCATGTAAATTCAATGCACCAAAAGTTTATATCTTTTTTACATATTTGCGTTTTTTATCCGACACTTATTTCATGATCTCAACAAGGTTTATCCCCTCGTGGTTCATCCTGAGAATTACTTTTATTTCCCTACTGTGCAAAAATCGTTCGCTGACTTAAAGAAACCGTAGTTTTACTTTAAAATCCCATCAAGTTACCTATAATACGTGCAAATGTTTTTCACACTTTCTCAGTAGGTTGTAATGGATCAAAACAAAGAATTGAAAAGAGCTGGGCTAAAAGTCACCCTACCTCGCCTTAAAATTTTACAAATTCTGCAAGACCCAAATAATCAACACATAAGTGCGGAAGATGTGTACAAGATTTTGATAGATCAAGACGAAGAGATTGGTCTTGCCACTGTGTACCGAGTTCTCAATCAGTTCGACGATGCAGGTATTCTCAATAGACATCACTTCGAAGGCGGAAAATCGGTTTTTGAAATAAGCCACAAAGACCATCACGATCATCTAGTGTGCTTGAAGTGTGGAAAAGTCATTGAGTTTGAAGACGACGTTATAGAGCAGCGACAAGAGATGGTTGCAAAGCAGCACAACATCAAACTTACGCACCATAGTCTTTATCTGTATGGCGAATGTACAGACGGAAATTGTGACGCTGTAGATTAAGCGTCCCCCTTCAGTCGCGGCTACAGTACTAATTGGCCAGAGCGCTAAAGCACTAGAGAATAATTACAAAAAAACCTGCTGATTGGCAGGTTTTTTTTGTGTTTTAGTGCTCAGCTCTTTTATTCAAACCTCATACAGGCTGTTCAAAAGGTCGCAGCTGCTTACATGAAGGTATACTTGATATAGAAGCATGTCAGACAATAAACTTATAGGCATGATAAGCCTTAATCGCTTTTTCCCACATGTCGCCTGCATTACCTTCGCCAATAATCTGTCCACCTACTTCTATAACTGGGGCAACTTCTTTACTAGACGACGTAAGCCAAACTTCGTCGGCTTCTAACAACGCTTCCTTGGAAAACCACTCTTCTTCCACGGGCAGTTGAGCGCGCTTAAAAGCCTCAATTGCGATTTGTCGAGTGATACCCGGTAGTAACTCGTTATTTAAAGGTGGTGTAGTGATAATGCCATTTTTTACCATAAAAACGTTGCATGAACTGGCCTCGGTTATCAGCCCTTGCTGGTTAAATAAGATAGTTTCATCCACCCCAGCCTTAACGCCTGTCTGGTAATGCATAACGTTGCCTAGTAAAGACGTAGACTTTATATGGCAACGCTGCCACCGCTTGTCTTCCTCTAGCGCTACCTTAAAGCCTTTTACATCACCTTTAGCTTCGGGTTGTGGTGGCGGTATCTCAAAGGCAAATGCAAATACGGTAGGCAAGATATTGCTAGCATAAGCATGATGGCGTTTAGCGTCTGTGCCACGGCTCACGTGAAAGTACACGCCAATATTCTTACTCTCTATAAAATCAGCGTTCTTTCCTGCTAACTCAAGAACAATAGCTTTCCATTGCACATTATCGAACGGGTTTTCAATCTCGATAGCAGATAAACCATTGGCCAGTCGGGTAAGATGTCCGCTCAAGCCAACCGGCTGCCCGGCATAGGTAGGAATGACTTCGTAAATACCGTCACCGAATAAGAAGCCTCTGTCCATTGGGGAAATTCTGGCTTCGCTGAGGGGAAGGTATTCACCATTTAAAAATGCAATTGTCATGCTAATTCTCTTTTTAATTGATGCAGTTGCCGTTGGAACAACAACACCGATGCCCTAGCCTCTTCGTTATCTTGAAAAACAAAAGAGATTTGCTCGCCGGGCACTTGCTGTGCCAAGCGACTTACGTCAAGCGGGTTTAAACAGCCTAGTTTTGGATATCCTCCCAACGTCTGTCTATCTCGCATCATAATTATTGGTTGCCCATCGGGAGGCACTTGTATAGCACCGATATGAATAGCTTCAGAGCGCATGGTGCTTAAAGATGACGCTACACCCTCTCCCGTTAATCGATACCCCATTCTATCTATCGACGGGCTAACCGTATAGATACTATTAGTGAAAATCCGTTTACATACGTCGCTAAAAAAGGCTTCTTGATAACCCTTTATTACTTTAAAAGGAGTGTTTGATTGGTAATTGAAACGCTTTTCTACCGGTAGCTGTCTTAAATTGAGGTTTTTAAAATTTAGTTCTGCGATTGAAACAATTTCAATAACATCTGAATCTTGCAGCACTTGTCCATTTCTATGAATACCACCAAGCGACTCACGTACCACTGTGCAGGCACTGCCAGCACTTTTAGATACTTGCCATTGGCCTAAAATACTCAAATAAACTTTGCAGCCCAAACACTCACTAGATACATCAACAATGTCATTTTTTTCCACAAATGTGGTTCTGTAGACGGGCTGTTCGCTACCGTTTACCTTCAGCTTTACTTGCCTACCTGTGGCAGCGATCACGCAGGCCTCGCTGAAACGCAAAGACATGTTTCCCATAATCTCTAAACAGGGCGTATTATCTTCATTGTGAGCGAGAAAATTTGCCCAATAAAAAGCAATCGTATCCATTGGACCCGACTGAGAAAAGCCCTGGCGCTGCTTGCCTTTTCTTCCTTCATCAACAATGAGGCTGAAAAGGCCCTTAGAGATAACTTCAACCTGCATGATAATTAACAAACTCACTTTCTGTTATAGAGCTAAAAGTAACGATATCGCCCGCACTGAGTAAGGGAATATTATTCTCGCCAACCATGGGTACAGGGCATAAGCCCAATAAATTCCACCCGCCAGGAGAATCACTGGGATATACGGCCGTTTGACGGTCGGCAATTGCTACAGCCCCTTTGGGAACTTTCTTTCTTGGTGAAGCTAGTCTTGCACATTGTAACGCTTTTGGAAGTTCTCCCATATACGCAAAACCAGGTGCGAACCCAACAGTATAGACTTTGAACTCCATGCTGGTGTGGAGCGCTATGATATCCTCTTTCTGAAGTGATGTTTTACGACTCACTTCGTCTAAGTCGTTCGCTGCCTTGGCGCCATACCAAACTGGCAGTGTATGTCGCTTAATCGCTTTTTGATAACCGTCATTTTTTTCGTTATGTAATCGCGTTTGCCACTGTTGAAGTGAACTATAAACAAAATGGCTATCAACCTGTTCTATATCGAAAACAATAAGCAAACTGTCGTAGGAAGGCACGCATTCAACAACCCAAGAGTTACTCGCTTTTGATGCAAAGCTGTCCAACATGTGCAACCACTGCTGACAGGCAGAGTTTGCCTGCTCTAGAGAGTCACCGGAAAAATACAACATAATGGCATCTGCACCTACCGGAACAAGCTGCCTTATACTGCCAAAGGGTTGCATGAAGATATCCTTATTTTGCTCAAAGAAAGGCTCTTATTTGCCGAGCTATATCTACAGCACCGGCGGTATCGCCATGCACGCACAAGCTATCGGCCTGTAAATGCAGTGTCGCTCCCGATGCGGTAGTGACTGAGCGATGTTCGATGAGTTGTTTAGCTTGTTCTAATGCTTCTTGTTCATGCAACACTGCACCGGGTATGTGACGAGACTGCAGAAGCCCGTCGTCTGTGTAGCGTCTATCTGAAAATGCTTCAAACAAAAGACTCAAGCCAAGCGCCTGCGCTTCATCATAAATCAAATCGTTTTGTGAGGTTGCCTGAACCATGAGAGGAATTTTACCCTGCCCTATAACAACAACGCTCTTCATGACCGTTTTGCGTACGTCGGCATCTTTCATCATGTCGTTGTATAAAGCACCGTGGGGCTTTACATAATCTACAGTAGTGCCAACAATATCTGCCATACCAATGAGAGCGCTCACCTGATATTGAATACAGGCCGTGAGTTCATTAGCTTGCATAGCCATACTTCGACGACCGAAGCCTTGTAAATCTGGGTAGGATGGATGAGCTCCTACACTTACATTATGTGCTTTAGCAATGTCTAACGCAGCTTTCATTACCAAGGGGTCACCCGCGTGAAAGCCGCAAGCTATATTTGCCTGGTCTATTTCAGACATAATATCGCGCTCAACCGGCATCGACCACGCGCCAAAACTTTCACCTAAATCGCAATTTAACTTCATAATGGTTTAGCTCTTAACCTCAATCCGATATCATGTTACCTGTTCTATTAAAAAAGTCAGTGTTAATGATAAATATTGGAAAAATAAATACATTGCGCGTCGTTGCACAGTACCCTTTTGGGTATGCGTTAGCAGCGCTAGAGCGCAGTGAAAATACCGTTGCCGATGAAGCAGAAAGCAAAGTATTTCAAGATAATGGCGCTCAAGATAATGGTTATGAGAGCGACCGTCATGACAGTATATCGTCGGCGGCTAATTTTGACTCGCAAGCTTACACACTAGGTGCTAACGATACGGTAACCCTTCCTCTTGATGAGGTAACAACACCTTTAGAGACCAATGCTGAAATAGAGGTATTTGTTGCTACAGATCAACGGGGCGAAGCTTACGCTACGGTAAAAAAACCATTGATTCAGGTTGGCGAAGTAAAAGTGTTAAAGGCTGTGTCGGCAACTAATTTTGGTGCATTCTTTGATTGGGGCTTAGATAACGACCTACTTGTGCCAGATGATTACCAGGCAGAGCCGGTTAGCGCGGGAATGAACTACGTTGTTCACACGTTTTTTGACAACAAAACACAGCGCATCTTGGGTGCAACAAAGCTGCATTATTTTCTCAAAGAAAGCAGTGCCTACTTAAATGAAGGCGACAGCGTAGAGTGTCTTGTTTATGCGAAAACCGATTTAGGGTTCAAAGTTGTTATAAACGAGAAAAACTTGGGGCTTATCTTCCACAGCGATGCGTTCAAACCATTGAAGGTGGGACAAGCAACATCAGGCGTTATAAAAACTATTCGCGAAGATGGAAAAATTGATGTTGTTCTTCAGCGCATAGATAAAAGCGCACGTGATGAACTGCAGCAGGCCATTCTTGATGATCTAGACGCTCATGGTGGTATTTCAACCCTTACCGATAAAAGCGCGCCTAATGATATTTACAGTCATTTCAACGTAAGCAAAGCTGCATACAAAAAGGCCTTAGGCGCTTTGTATAAACAAAAGAAAATAACGATCAGTGCTGATGCAATACGGTTAAACAAAAACGACTAAGCATCAGTGCTAATAGCAAATAATTTTGCACGCACCGCGTTAATTACAACATTTAGGATCGATAATGAAAGCACATGTTTCATGGGATAAAGACCTAACATTTACCGGCACAACGGACAGTGGCTACAGTACGGTTATGGACGGCAGTGGTAACGCTGTCTCTCCAATGGAGTCAGTTTTGGTAGCTATGGGAGCTTGCTCTAGCGTAGATGTTGTCGAAATATTAAAAAAAGGCCGTTTTGATATTACCGCTTGCGAGTGCAAGCTAGAAGCAAAACGCGCAGATGAGGCTCCTCGTGTATTCGAAAAAGTTCACGCACATTATGTTGTATCGGGTAAAGGCATTACCGATAAAGCTCTAGCGAGAGCAGTTCAACTTTCTGCAGAAAAATATTGTTCAGTCATGCTAATGCTTAAAGACAGTGTCAATATCACCACCAGCTATTCACTGGTAGAATAGAAATCAGTTGTACGCTCCTCTCTAGGCATATCATCAACATATACTTTGGTGTAATACGCCTTAGTTTAGCAATATTGACTAACAAATTTAAAAAAGGGCTAACTTAAAGAGTTGGCCTTTTTAATTTCACCGCTCAAATAACAGTAAAATATTGATAAATAAAGACAAATACTTACTGGCACGTTAACTGCTCTAACCGGTCATTACGACATAACGACAACAACGTTAGGGCATTGACCATGGAACACACACACGACTTTTCATCTACCCCCACATCTAACTATTCAGCTACCCCCTCGTTTTCTTTACGCTATACGCTCATCGGCAGCACATTAATTGCACTGGCATTACTGGCAACGGGTTGCTCAGAAGCGGATGCCGTTGATACAAAGGCAAACGCCGAAAAGGTAGAAGAGACCGTCTTTGCGGTACCTGTTGAAGCGACTCATTTAAAAACAGGCAACATCACTTCTACTTATGATACCACTGCTATTTTAGAGGCTAGAGAAGAAGCCTTTGTGTCTGCACGAGCGTCTGGAATTATTGAATCAATTTTTGTTGAAGAAGGTGATTACGTAGAAAAAGGACAAGCGTTAGCTCAGCTCGACAAACGCCGCTACGAGCTAAATCTATCCAAAGCGAAAGCAGATTTAGCCGGCATTGAGAGCGAGCTTGAACGGGTGAATAAAGTCTACTCTCAGAAACTTATAAGCGACGATACCTACGACAAGCTTAATGCCCAGTATGAATCGGTCAAAGCTTCGGTATCTATAGCGGAACTCGATTTAAAAGAAACCACGATTGTTGCGCCCATCAGTGGTTTTATTGCCTCTAGAAATGCAAAAGTAGGCAATTTAACCGAGTCTTTTCAACGTGAAAGAATGTTTCATATAGTGCGGCAAAAAGACTTGCAGGGCGTAGTTTATCTACCAGAAAACGAGCTTACTAATGTGTCTCAAGGACAGGTGGCAAAACTTACTGTCTCTGCTCTGAAAGACCAACAGATAACGGCACACGTAGAAAGAATTAGTCCGGTTATCGACTCTGCCACCGGCACATTCAAAGTGACGCTAAGAGTCCCAAATGGCGACAATGCGTTGAAAGCAGGCATGTTCACCGACGTATCATTAGAATATGCCACTCATGCCAATACCACACTTGTTCCTCGTCGTGCTCTGGTTACTATCGATAATAGCCACAGTGTTTTTGTCGTCGACAACGGCGTTGTAAAAAAAGTAAATGTAACTACCGGGTTTGAAAACAACGACGTTGTCGAGGTTACCGACGGGTTATTGGGGAACGAGCAGGTTGTTACCGCTGGTCATCAAAACCTGAAAGATAGTGCGCCTGTTGAAGTTGTTAACAGCTAAATTTGCGAAAATAAGGAAATATTATTATGCGCATCGTCGATATTGCTGTTAAACGCCCTGTTGCCGTGTCTATGTTCACCTTTGCTGTATTGCTATTTGGCATGGTGTCGCTAGGCCGGTTGTCGGTAAACTTGCTGCCAGATTTATCCTATCCCACTTTAACCATTCGTACCGATTACGATGGGGCCGCGCCCGCTGAAATTGAGCAACTGGTATCTAAACCCATTGAAGAGGCCGTTGGTGTTGTGAAAGGCGTACGTAAAATCACGTCCACATCTCGTGCGGGACAATCTGATGTTGTTTTGTCCTTCGCGTGGGGCACCGAAATGGACTTTGCCAGTTTAGAGGTTCGAGAAAAGTTAGATGTATTAAGGCTTCCACTAGACATTGAAAAGCCAAGGCTTTTGCGTTTTAACCCTAGCTTAGATCCCGTTATAAAATTGGGGCTAACCACAGATTCAGAGAATTTATCTGAAAACGAAATGAAACGCTTACGTTTATATGCAGAGCAGCAGGTAAAAAGAGAGTTAGAGTCTGTAGAAGGCATTGCGGCTGTGCGTTTAGGCGGTGGCTTGGAAAATGAAATTCATATTCTTATCGATCAGCGTAAAGCCAGCCAACTGTCTATACCTATTACGGATGTAATTGCGCGAATAAAAGCTGAAAACGTAAATGCTGCGGGAGGAAGAATTGACAATGCCTCGCAGGCGTTTTTGGTGAGAACTCTCAATCAGTTTGAAAGTTTAGACGAAATAAATAACCTTTTTGTGGGCCGGTCTGAAGGACGTAATATTCAGCTTAAAGACATTGCCCTTGTTCGAAGCGCTTATAAAGACAGAGACGTAATTACGCGTTTTAACGGTACAGAAGGCGTAGAAGTAGCCATTTATAAAGAAGGTGACGCCAATTCTGTAGACGTTGCTGCAAAGGTGGCCAGCCGCATCGCAGAAATTCAAGACGCCCTTCCGCCGAACTACGCACTCACACAAACTTACGACCAAAGCATTTTCATAAAGCAAGCCATAGACAACGTAAAATCAGCTGCCGTTGCTGGCGGAATATTAGCAATGCTCGTACTTTATTTATTTCTTAAAGATTTTTGGGCCACTGTAATTATTTCGGTATCCATTCCTGTGTCTGTTATCGCTACCTTTAACTTGATGTATGCAAACGATATAAGCCTTAATATGATGAGCTTGGGCGGCATTGCGCTGGCTGTTGGTTTGTTAGTTGATAACAGTATTGTAGTGCTCGAAAATATAGACCGTCACCGTCGCCATAAACGCGCTTTAGATAGCGAACTCGATGATGCGCCGGGCAACGCAATTTCACAGCAAAATGAGTCACTACTAGAGCCGGCTTCAACGGGTACAAAAGAAGTTTCTGGCGCTATCATCGCTTCTACATTAACCACAATGGCGGTATTTGTTCCTCTCATTTTTGTTGAGGGTATCGCTGGTCAGCTTTTTCGAGACCAGGCTCTTACGGTGTCATTTGCGCTAGCGGCATCTCTTGTAGTAGCGCTTACGATAATTCCAGCAATGGCCCGTCGTAAAAAGCAGCAACAGCTCAGTCACCAGGACACCTTTGATGCACCAACTAAAAAGCCAAAAACCCCACCTGTTAGCTTTTTAGGAAAACTATTTTTCTATGTAACATGGCCTATCAATGCGCTAGTAAAATTCATTTTTGTGTTTTTACCTGCTGCTTTGGTTACGTTATTAATTGGTGCGTGGCACATTGCTAGTAAGCTTTTGTCAGTGTTATTTAAGCCCTTAATATGGGTGTTCTCAAAAGGGTTCGATGGCATTGCTAGAGCGTATGAGGTGGTGCTTCATGCAAGCTTGCGCGCTCGCTCAGCCATATTAGGCGTTACTCTGGCAGTAGCCGCTGGTGGCGCATTACTCGTACCTCAATTAGGCATGGAACTCATTCCTACTATGTCACAGGGCGAATTTTCTGTTGAGATTGCCCTTCCTGCAGGTACGCCTTTGTATAAAACCGACGAAGAACTGAATATGCTAGCCGCCGCTGCGTTAAAAAGCACTGGCGGAACTGCTGACGATAACGAAAATAATACCAAGGTGCTTCGCACCTACGCTATGTCTGGCACCGGCAGCTTGGTAAGTGCAGCGCCTAATCAGGGTGGAGACCACTGGGGCCGATTAAATGTCGTCATGCGAGCCGATGCGACAAGTGCAGATATGCAAAACGTTCAAGAGTCTCTGCGTAGCTACTTGACTACCCGTCCTAACATAGAGTCTGTATTTTCAGAGCCTGAACTGTTTAGTTTTTCATCTCCCGTTCAAATTGAAATAACCGGTTATGATTTAAATCAACTTAAAGAGTATGGCGATGCGATTGCTATTAAGCTGGCGAGCTTCAGCAATTTTGCAGATATCACCACTAGCATTCGCGATGGTAATCCTGAGCTTAAAATAGAGTTTGATCACGCTAAACTTGCCCGCCTCAACTTAGATGCCGCTTCTGTATCTCAGTTAATTGCAGCGAAAGTGGGTGGCAGCGTGGCGACTCAATACAGTATTGAAGACAGAAAAGTAGATGTTCTGGTTAGAACAAAAGAGAGCCAGCGCAATAATATCGCCGGAATACGAGCCATAGTGATTAATCCCCGCTCTACTCAGCCAATACCTCTCAGCGCGGTTGCCGATGTATTTATGAGTGTAGGGCCAAGCGAAATTACTCGCGTAGGTCAACAGCGCGTGGCATTAGTAACAGCGAATGTCGCCGAAGGTAAATTGGATGAGGCAGTGTTCGTAGCCGAATCTGTGCTTAACGATACTCAATTGCCCTTATCGCTAAGTGCTACTATCGCTGGTCAAAGTGAAGATATGCAGAACAGCTTCCGCTCGTTGCAATTTGCCCTCGCACTCGCTGTTTTCATGGTGTATTTGGTTATGGCGTCACAGTTTGAATCTTTGCTACACCCGCTGCTTATTTTGTTTGCAGTTCCCCTTGCAGGAGCAGGTTCAGTTTACGGATTGTGGTTAACCGACACGCCCTTGAGTGTGGTGGTTTTTATCGGGCTAATTATGCTTTGTGGCATTGTGGTTAATAACGCCATTGTATTGGTCGACCGTATTAATCAGCTTCGACGCAACGGTATAGACAAACACGCAGCAATTATTGAGGCAGCGAAAACCCGATTACGTCCAATTGTTATGACCACACTCACCACCGTCTTGGGTTTGCTCCCTATGGCCTTAGGCTATGGTGAGGGTGCTGAAATAAGAACACCCATGGCAATTACCGTTATTTTTGGCTTACTATTCGCCAGTTTACTGACCTTAATTCTATTACCGGTGCTTTACAGCTTGTTCGATAACAAAGAGACACTTTCTAGCGTAAAAACTACACCGCAAAACACCCAGGAAGTCTTGGATGGAGGCTCGCTATGAAGCACTCCAAACAACATCCTGCTCAACAAGGTAAAGTACAGGGTTTAGGTGCCGCACTGGCGCGATTTGCGCTTAACAAGCCAGTTACTATAGGTATGCTGTTTTTCTCAATGCTTCTTTTTGGGTTGGTATCATCAAGACTCTTACCCCTTGAGAAGTTCCCAGGCATTGATATTCCTGAGATGGTAATTGAGATCCCCTACCCCGATGCAACGCCCATCGAGGTAGAAACCATGATCACCCGCCCCGTTGAAGCTGCCATAGCTACCATGTCTGGCATTAAACGTTTGCGGGCACGCTCTTATGATAATAAAGCAGAAATCGTGGTTGAGTTTGATTGGGATGAAAATCTCAAAGCGAAAAGTATTGAAGCGAGAGAAAAAGTGGATGCAATTAGAGATGAGCTTCCCGCTGATATCGAACGCATCATGGTTTACAAATTCAATACTAATGATATGCCCATTTTTCAGCTTCGCGTCTCCAGCGATCGAGATCTGTCAAACGCCTACGACCTATTAGAACGCAATCTAAAGCGACCTTTGGAGCGAGTGGCTGGGGTTTCTAGGGTTGAGCTTTATGGCACTATGAAGCGCCAAATTAGTATAAGGCTTGACCCAAAAAAGTTGGCCGCATATCGCATTAACAATACTGAATTAGTGCAAAAGCTGCAAAGCGCAAACTTTTCCCTCACGGCTGGCTATATGAATAATGAGGGCGAAAAGATATTGGTTAACCCGAAGGGTGAATTTGATGACATCAGCGACTTTGAACAAATGTGGATCCAACCAAATATTCGCTTATCGGATGTTGCAGAGGTGCGCTACGAATTGCCCCTGCGAAACGAAGGTCGTCATTTAGATAGAAGCTTTGCCGTAGGTTTCAACGTTTTTAGAGAATCAGGTAGTAACCTCGTTGAAGTATCTAATGCTGTAATGAAGGTGATAGAACTGGCAAAAAGTGACCCAGAGTTTGCGGGAATCAACCTTTTTGTTATGGATGATACGGCTAAAAGCGTGACGTCATCTTTGAGTGACTTGCTAAGTGCGGGATTATTAGGTGCCCTGCTCTCGGTAATTGTTCTGTTTATGTTTTTACGGCAGTTTGTCACCACTATCATAGTGGTGATGTCTGTGCCTTTTTCTATCTGCATAGCGCTAGGTGTGATGTATCTATTAGGTTACACACTTAACATTCTTTCTTTGATGGGCCTGATGTTAGCCGTAGGCATGTTAGTTGACAATGCAGTAGTGATTACCGAGAGTATCTTTCAAGAACGTCAGCAAAGCAGTGATGTTTCCTATGCCACCCAAACTGGCGTAAACAAAGTGAGTTTAGCCGTAATTGCGGGTACCGCTACAACGGCCATTGTCTTTTTGCCGAATATAATTGGCGTTAAAATTGATGTCACTATATTTTTAGAGCACGTGGCTGTTGCGATCTGTATATCACTATTCGCCTCTTTGTTTATTGCAAAAACGCTTATTCCTCTCTTAACGACCAAGGTAAAAATTCCAGTTGTAAGGCATTCGGCACCCGCAGGGTATATTAGACGCTACGGTAAAGTATTATCGTGGGTGTTAAACAATCAGGGAAAAACATCGCTTATTGCCATCGCGATCCTCGCCTCAACAGTTATTCCCATGCAGGCCGTTACCTCAGACGACGACGGTAGTAACAACCAAGAGCGCATTTGGCTCAACTACCACATGACCCAAAACTACACGCTATCTGAAGTTGAGAGCACAGTAGAAAAAATGGAAGCCTATTTATATGACAACCAAGAGCGCTTTCATATTAAGCAGGTGTATACCTATTTCACACCGGGCTACGCAATAAGCGGCTTAACATTGAATGACGAACTTCCTGTGCCTGTAAGCGCAATAAAACAGGACATAAGAGAATCTATGCCGTCATTTGTAAGAGCCAGACCTACATTTCAGTGGGACAGCGGCAGCGGGGGGGGTATTCAGGTTACGCTTTTAGGTGAATCGTCAGAGCAGCTTATGACTATTTCGAAAGAGCTTGTGCCGATAATCGCAAAAATTGAGGGATTAAAAGACGTAAAAGCAGATACGGGGTCTACCCGAGACGAAGTACAAATTCGTATTAATAGGGAAAAAGCAAACCGTTTTGGCATTGGCATTAATGACGTTGCAAACGCAGTGGCTACCGCATTGCGCGGCAACAATCTAAGAACTTTTAGATACGGGGATACGGGTGAAGTTAATGTGCAGCTCAAGTACGGAAATGATATTCAGTCCTCGTTGAGCGAGCTTAAAAATATCCACATCGGCTTTTCACAAAACCAATCTGTCACCCTTAATATGATTGCCGATTTTGAAATTAAGCCACAGCTGTCTCAAATTAACCGCAGCTATCGTCAAACCTCACTGGCCATTGGCGCTAACCTTGAGGGTGAGACTACCGTTGAAGAAGCTCGAATGAAGATAGAAAAAGCTCTTGAGAATATTGCTTTGCCCACGGGATACAAATGGACGTTAGATGGAAGCTTTTCTCGTCAAAGCGAGGCAAATGCTGTGATGCAAATGAATATGCTTTTGGCGCTATGCATGATTTATGTGGTTATGGCTGCTCTGTTTGAATCATTAATTCTGCCTACCTCGGTTATCACCTCGCTGTTGTTTTCATTTACCGGCGTATTTTGGGCCTTTATGATAACTGGCACCTCAATGTCTGTAATGGGTATGATCGGTATGCTTATTTTAATGGGCATTGTTGTGAATAATGGCATTGTTTTAGTAGACAGAATAAATCAACTGGTCAATGAAGGACTTTCTTTATACGAAGCCGTTGTTGAAGGGTGTGTAACCCGTATTCGACCTATCTTGATGACAGTTGCTACCACTGTCTTGGGGCTAATTCCGCTTGCAATTGGCACTACACGGATAGGCGGCGATGGTCCACCCTATTCCCCAATGGCCATCGCCATTATTGGAGGTTTGATATTTTCTACGCTAACAAGCTTGTTCCTTGTGCCATTAGCATATGTTCTACTCCTCAAGTTGAGATTCCACACTCAGCGACTCTTTATCAACGGTCGACACAGAGTGTCTCGTTGGGTAAGGGTTTGAGCCGAGCATCATTAACCAGTTATGACTTCCTGGTTGGGTGTGTGGTGTTCTTTGCAGGAACATCACCACCCGCCTCTTTACACTAGTCATAATTAACTACGCGAGATAAGGAATTCGTGAACCGAATCAGCGCCGCGCTCAACGGAAAAGTCGATTAAATTGCTTCCATTGCAGGTTAAACCTGTGTCAGAAGTAATAACACGTAGCACTTGACGCTGACTATCGCCAATGCGACCTACACTGCGTGAAAGGCTTGAGCGGAGTGTTCTGATATCATCGTTGACGATGGCTTTACAAAAGCCTGCGAACTCAGTTTCTCCAATAAAACGTACTTCTTTTTGTGTCTCTGCTGCGTTTGCATTAACTGCAAAAGACAGAGCTGCTGTTGCGATAAGCGTTTTAAACAGTTTCATAATAGTTTCCTTTGAACATATTTAATGATGTAAGTTGCAACCCAGTTATCGCTGAGTGCCCATTAGTTATGCACCAAGAAAATATTTTTTTCTGTTGTTTTATTGTGTAAGGCAGGTAAATTTGCGGTAAATCAGTATGTTAACGTTTGTTTAAATAGTTAAGCCACTGAAAACGTTGAGATTTATAAATTTCTTTATTCCGAAATGATATAGGTAAGCAGTAAAACATCGCCAAAAACTCTAATACTAAAGTCTTAATTATCGCCATTTTTTCATTTAAAGTGAAATTTTAACAAAAAAAATGACATCACAGATTAATAATCATACTGAAATGCCATTTTTTGTTGTAATAAAACTACATTTTACTCGTATTTTCTTGCTCGCTTTGTCTCGATAGCATCAATGTAAGCATGCCAAGAGCCATAGGCAACAAGAGGCATTAGAACAATAAACCCAACAAAACCGGTTACAAAGCCAATTGCGACGGCAGAGAAAATTATCGCTCCCCATATCAGCATAGGTAATTTGTTCACCCATACAGCATTAACGCTTGTTAGTACTGCGGTTGCCAAGTCGACTTTACGCTCCATTAGAATTGGTTGTGTGAATGCCGTTAAAAACAACATCGCCACCGTAAATACCGCACCCACTAAGCTACCTAACACTAGGAATGGCAATAAACTCTCTAATGTATTTTCTATATAAGGAGGGTAAAGCGCGTGAATAATAGAGGCTACCCGCAACCAAAATATCATCATGAACATGAGTAAAACTGCAAAACCCCATTCATTAGTTGCATTTCTACGCATGGCTCTGAGGGAATGTCGAAGTGTAGGTTTATGCCCCTTCTCCATTTCCCAGCTCACATCGTAAAGTCCTGCTGCCAAAAACGGGCCGACCAGCATAAAGCAGACAATTGCGGGTAGAATTACTAGGTGCCAACCTGTCATCGCCACCAAATACATAATTACCCAAGGTATAACGGCAAATAGTACGCCATAAAACGCGGTAAGACCTGGGGCCCGCATAGCGTCTCTTATTCCTAGCGAAAGCCATTTTATCGGATCGCCAACATCTAATTCTTTACAGGGAATGACACGCGCAATGCCACTTTGTGTAATCGCATTTTCTGGGGTTTCTTTAAAATGGTGCGACATATTGAAATCACCTCTGATGGTAAACTTGTCTTTTATTGGCGTTTTTACGAACACCTCATTACTACGATAGGCTTATATTGAAAAGTTCACAAGTTATTAACATATTTTTTATAAACTTATGCTTTTAAGGATAGCTGTCATCTTTTTTGTTCGTAATTTGAACAAGTGCGCATAAAAATAGTCATATTGTGCCTTAATCTCCTATTTTGCCGTCGCATATCACTGTGGTTTGCGATAATCTCAGGGTATGTAAATCAACCAGATAGACCATGAAAACTGTATCTCGCTCACATAAATTAGATAACGTTTGTTATGACATTCGAGGCCCAATAGCAGCACAAGCAAGAAAAATGGAAGATGAAGGTCACCGCATATTAAAACTTAATATCGGTAACCCCGCGCCATTTGGTTTTGAAGCCCCGGACGATATTGTAAAAGACGTTATTCATAACCTTCCCACCGCTCAAGGGTATTCAGACTCCACGGGAATTTATGCGGCGAGAGTAGCAGTGATGCAGTACTATCAGCAGCGAAACATTAAAGATATTCGCGTTGACGATGTATACATCGGTAATGGGGTTAGCGAATTGATAATGATGGCAATGCAAGCTTTGCTGAATCAGGGAGACGAAGTACTCATTCCCAGCCCCGATTATCCATTGTGGACCGCAGCGGTCAGTCTTTCTTCTGGTTCCCCTGTCCACTATCGATGTGACGAACAAGCAGGCTGGTTTCCAGACCTGGATGATATTAAGAGTAAAATTACCAGTAAAACTCGCGCTATTGTGCTTATCAACCCCAACAACCCCACAGGTGCGGTGTACGATGAAGCATTACTACAAGAAGTTGTCGAAATAGCCAGACAGCATGGGTTGGTGGTATTTAGCGATGAAATTTATGACAAAATTCTCTATGACGATGCAAAACACACCAGTATTGCCTCACTAGCTGACGATGTTTTCTTTGTTACGTTTAGCGGGCTCAGTAAAAACTATCGCGTAGCGGGCTTTCGCTCTGGATGGCTACTTGTTAGCGGTAATAAACGATTAGCATCTGATTATATAGAAGGGCTCAACATCCTCTCATCTATGCGAATGTGCGCGAACGTCCCATGTCAAAGCGCTATTCAAACCGCGCTTGGGGGCTATCAAAGCATAGATGATTTGGTAAAAGAAAACGGCAGGCTCCGCATTCAAAGAGATGTCACCACAGATATGCTCAACGGTATTGACGGCTTGCATTGTGTAAAACCTAAAGGTGCTATGTATTGCTTCGCGCGAGTCGATGAGAAAAAATTCAATATCCACAATGATGAACAAATGATCCTTGATCTTTTAAGCTCTGAAAAAATTCTGCTGGTGCATGGCAGAGCATTTAACTTAAATGACGGTATTTATTTCAGGTTAGTATTTTTACCTCACAGTGATGTTCTTGTACCGGCACTTCACAGAATAGGAAACTTTTTCAGAACTTATAAGCAAGGGGCTTAGTGTGTCAGACAGAAGTCATTTTTTTGCACATTTATCTCGATTGAAACTCATCAATCGCTGGCCTCTTATGCACAATGTGCGTACAGAAAACGTGCAAGAGCACAGTTTACAAGTAGCCATGGTTGCCCATGCACTTGCGTTAATTAAAAATAAGTTCTTTGGAGGTAATGTGAACCCTGAGCGCATTGCAACGATGGCATTGTTCCACGATGTGTCTGAAGTGCTCACTGGCGACTTACCTACCCCAGTTAAATACTTTAATCCCGCTATTAAAGAAGAATATAAAAAGATTGAAAAGATTGCTGAAAACAAGCTTATTGAAATGGCGCCAGAGTCATTTCGAGAAGACTACGCTGCGCTTATTGATTCACAATACCACGACCCCGAAGATGCCTTTATAGTGAAAGCCGCTGATGTGCTGTGCGCGTACCTAAAGACATTGGAAGAGTTGGCAGCCGGTAATAGAGAGTTTACGTTAGCGAAAAAGCGGCTTGATAAAATTTTAAAAGAATACCACTCAGAAGAAGTGGACTACTTTCTTACACAATACGTTCCTAGCTTTTCCTTGAGCCTTGATGAAATAACCCAAGACGAAATGTAAAACCGATAAGGACTCTACTGTGACAATATCTCAATGGGAACTTGACCTACATGCACGTCGTCTTCCACGCACCGAGTCGAGGGACGGAGACCACAGAAACCCATATCAAAGAGATAAAGCGCGAGTGCTTCACAGTGCGGCGTTTCGCAGGCTACAGGCGAAAACGCAGGTATTAGGTGTTGGATTAAGTGATTTTTATCGCACTCGCCTTACCCATTCTTTAGAGGCGGCACAAATAGGAACAGGAATTACAGCGCAACTGTGGAATAAGTTTCCCGAAATAGCGCAGGAACTAGTGCTTGATCCTACGCTCATTGAAACAATCTGTTTAGCACATGATATTGGACACCCTCCTTTTGGTCACGGCGGAGAGATAGCCCTCAATTATATGATGCATGAGCACGGTGGGTTTGAAGGCAATGGTCAAACGTTTCGCATTGTCACTCAGCTCGAACCTTACACTGCCGAGCATGGTATGAATTTATGCAGACGCAGTATTTTAGGGTTAGTCAAATATCCTAATTTCATTAATACGCTTCACTCTAAAGCACATACCGCGACGCGTCCGCTTTCATTAAGACAGGTAAAAGCAGACGAATGGCACCCTCCTAAAGGGCTTTTTGCATGTGATAAAGCATTATTTGACTGGTTGCTTGCGCCCCTTTGCAGTGAAGATAAACAGCGTTTTATGCAGTTTTCTGAAAATGCTAATGGACACGGTAAAACAGACTACAAATCATTTGATTGTTCAATAATGGAGTTAGCCGATGACATTGCGTATGGCATTCACGATTTAGAAGATGCCATTGTAATGGATATGGTAAATAAGCAGCATTTTGTAGAAGAAGTCACCAGTCCATTGAAAGGCCTCTCTATTCCGTGGCTTTCTGAAAACATCGAGACATTAACTACAAAGCTCTTTAGCCAGGCCCACCATGAACGCAAAAACGCTATTGGCGCATTGGTAAACAGCTTTATTACTGCAATTGAAATACACAAAATCCAAGGTTTTTCTCATCCTCTTCTCGCTTATAACGCTACTATGCCCAATAATTTCGGCGAAGCGCTAGGGCTGTTTAAGCGTTTTGTCTTTAGAAAGGTAATACGTCGCCCCGATGTTCAGCTTTTGGAATACAAAGGACAGCTCGTTGTAATGGAGCTTTTTGAAGCTTTTGCATCAGACCCTACCAGACTATTGCCCGAAAATACCCAAGAGCGCTGGCGTAAAGCACAAGACAACGGAAACGGTATGCGGGTTCTCGCTGACTACATATCGGGAATGACTGACGAATTTGCCTCTCGTCTCTACAGCAGTATTTTTTCTCCCAAACAAGGTGGTATTCAAGACAGCTTTCATATGTAGTTGATTAATATGCGGCACAGGATAGCGCTGCTTGTGTGTTAGATATCTCTCAGATGTCAGCCGTTTGCGGGTTCGCCTTATCCATTTGGCTACTTGATTATCTGGCTGTTTACTCAGCTATTTATTTAGCTATTTATTTAGCTATTTATTTAGCTATTTATTTAGCTATTTACATAGCGTTCTAGCTAGCTATCTATTCAACAACCTGTGCAAGTATCTTAGTGATTTCCTTCGTTACTATTTGTCAGCCATCTACTTAGCAAAGTTCTTTAGGTGACTTTTTGAAATTATCTCACGGCCTGTCTGGTCATGTATATCTGTCGAGTCATGAATATTTGTGGCAAGCGCTTTACGTCAATTGCGGTAACAGCATACCTCTATTGCGAAATAGTTAAGTGTGCGGTAGTTAGGTGTGCAGTATAAGCTTTAATGAGTAAAGACGATTTATGAAACTATCTTGCTGCTTCAACGTATTCACAACGTAAGCTTATGACAAATTCTGTGTAAACAAATACATGCAGAATCCTGAAACCGCTTAAATTAGGTTTTAGTTAGGGCTTACGTTAAGCGTTAATGAGCTAGCAAGAGTCGATGTGAATAACGAATGACAGAATATGAAAGAGCAAACTTGGCTCTTTCAACCTGAGTGAAAAATATTGTGTTAAGAAGGTAGAATAATGTCTAAACCTTACAAGCCGTCAGTTAAATTAAATGATAGTGATGTGACTGATGAACATGTTTACATGAACCGGAGATCGCTTTTAAAGTCACTTGGATTTGTAGGGGCCTCTACCTTGCTCGCAAAGTCTGCTAGCGCTGCTGATTGGTTCTGGGAAGATGAGAAGGAAGATACACCTTTTCAAGGCAAACCACTGGACTTTTCACAACCGAGTAAATTTCAAATCAATGAAACTCGAACTCCAGAAAAGAAAATAACGTCGTATAACAACTTCTATGAGTTTGGTACATCAAAAGACGCGCCAGCGGAAAACGCCACTGAGTTCAATACCGACCCATGGACGTTGAAAATTGATGGTTTAGTGAAAAATCCACTGGTGCTCGATCACGACTCGCTAACAAAGCGGTTTCCCCTTGAAGAACGCATTTATCGCCTTCGCTGTGTAGAAGCCTGGTCTATGGTAGTACCGTGGATAGGCTTTGAACTAGCGGCTCTTATCAAGCAAGCTGACCCGCTAATGTCAGCAAAATACGTGGCGCTTGAGACGCTCTATGATCCAGAGCAGATGCCAGGGCAAAGCAATCGATTTTTAGGTGGCGGTATTGAATATCCTTATGTGGAAGGTTTGCGCCTTGATGAAGCGATGCACCCATTAACGTTATTGTCGGTTGGCTTATATGGAAAAACTCTGCCCCCGCAAAACGGGGCGCCTATTCGCTTAGTTGTACCTTGGAAATATGGATTCAAAAGCATTAAATCCATCGTACGCATTCGCCTGACCGATAAGCAGCCACCCACAACGTGGAATCGCCTCGCATCAAACGAATATGGCTTCTATGCGAATGTTAATCCAAAGGTATCTCATCCACGCTGGAGCCAAGCTAGTGAACGCAGAATCACTACAGGCGGCCTGCTTTCTCGCAATAGAATAGAAACAAAGATGTTCAATGGCTATGACGAAGTTGCGCCACTTTACTCCGGTATGGATTTAACTAGATATTATTAATGGTATCCATGATTGCCAATAAAAAACTTCTACGACTCTCGCCGTTTGCCAGACGTTGTATAAAATCGATTATTCACAGTGTGGCCTTAGGGTATATTGTGTGGCTATTTTATGCAGGCATTACAGATTCATTAGGTGCAGACCCGGTAAATACACTTTTGAATGAAACCGGTATTTGGGCTATTCACCTGCTGTTTATTACGTTATTGCTTAGCCCCCTTGCAAAGTGGTTGAAAAGTCCAGCGCCTATTCAGTTCAGGCGCATGTTAGGCATTTATGTATTTGTATATGCATTGGCCCATTTCAGTACCTACGTTCTTTTTGAGCTGCAGCTCGATATGACGCTGGTACTGAGTGAGATTATAAGTCGGCCGTATATTATTGTGGGAATGCTAGCGATTTTGCTGCTAATGGCACTAACTGCAACCTCTTTTAACCTTATAAGAAGGAAAATGGGCAAGCGCTGGCAGCAGCTTCACAATACTATTTACGCTATTTTGCCTCTGGCTTTATTGCATTTTAGTTGGTCGCAAAAAACCTTTTGGCAAGAGCCTATTTGGTATTGGCTAGTCGGAATTATCATTTTAATTCCCCGAGTCAAGCATGGGCTATCCACTTTTCGGCGAAAGCAATTACGTCAGAAAAAACTGCAAGAGAAAAAACTGAGTAATGCGGCGTAACGCGCCGTTTTTGCCACAGTTACAATACATATGAAAAATAAAAGGTTACTACGCAGCACTCCTGCAACTAACGTAATAGGATCTCCGATTATGGGCACCCAGCAAAGTAATAAACTCCACTTGCCCCATCGAGTAAAAAGAATACTAGCGCGAGTAAATGAGCTGTCGCTCACTCTCAATACCTTGGTCGCTATCACTTTTCCGTATTTAAGGCCAAGAAAATAGTTAACAAGAGCCCCTAGCACGTTGCCACTTGATGCAGCTACCAAGAGAAGCCCCGCAGAAAAGCCACTACTATATAAAGCAGTGAGTACAACCTCAGAGCTAAAAGGCAAAATAGTTGCTGCCAAAAAAGCACAGACAAACATGCCTATATAACCCCAATCGACTAATACGCTCATAATCCCATTTTTCTCGTGATAGACCAAAGCATACATAGTGCTTTTAATTCTACTAACGATATCAGATAGCCATTATTTGACTAATAAAAAATGCTTTATTTTAAAAGCACTTACCATATTTGTTCGATTTTGTTCGAAAAAAGCACAATGTATAACTTGCAAATCACACTGGATAAAACTACTGTATACACATACACACTGTATACTTAAACAGTTAACGTGGTTTTATAAAAATAAGGTATGTCCTATGAGTAATTCACCAGTTTGTCGACTTAATGCACTTCGTAATTCCCTTCTCGGTTCTGGAGCCCAAAATGTTGTGCAACTCCCGTTGCCTATTGAAGGTTTTCCTGGCGAAGGAAGAGAAAGTAACAGAGAAGGTAACAGAGTAAATAACGACAAAGGGTGGAATTATTTACTCTCTAGCTCAGTTTCGTTTTCTAAAGACGTGATGAACGCTATTCGTATTCAAAAGCCTGAAAAGGAGAAAGTGCCTGAATGGATAAGTAAGCTAATTACAGGCGGCCAGTGCAAAACACTGTATGTAGAAAATATAGATTTAGATTTACAGCCTACTGACAGTGATATGATCCGTAAGCTTTGTGAGCTTTACTCGGTGAGTTTAGTGAACGTAAGAGTGGACAGTAATACCCAAAACAGAAATGTTGCTGTAGGGCCTTGGTAAAAACAGAAATATAAAGCGAGAAAGTTGAGTCAATAACAGCAAAGTTTTTGGCTATTACACTCGTGTATTGTACTATGGGCGGTGTAATATGCACGATTGAATTAATCTTGGATACCAACTAGTTTTATGCGTTGCTTTTGCTGCTCCACAAGCTCATATGAGCATTGCTGTGCTCCCTTCATCAGCGGTACAGATAGCCCTCAAACGGCAGAACAATTGATGCGCTCCCGTTTTACTGCATATGCAATCAAGCAATACGACTATGTTCGCGACACGTATTCAGAGGAGAAGCGTCAAGGGATAACATCAGAAAACCTTGAAAGTAGCGCTAGCGGTGCTCATTGGTTCGCTCTTAAAGTCCATACTTCAACACACAGTAAACCTAGTTCAGATACCGTCGAGTTTACTGCCTACTACTTTGAAAATAAGCACCTCTTTCAGTTACACGAGACATCGCGCTTTATCATCGAGGGCGGACTGTGGCGTTATCACGACGGTACCCTTCATGATGACTGCGGTAAAATAAAATATGGTAGAAACTTGCCGTGTCTTTGCGGAAACAATAAAAAATTCAAGCAGTGTTGTGCAACAAAAGTGAGATAGGCGGACAGGTTAGCGAAAAATACGTGGTTATCGATAAGGCGGTTATCGGTAAGGTGGTTATCGATAAGAGTATAGAGGGCGGCAGGCGCTTACCAGGCGTTTAAGTAACTCCCTGCCGTAGATGCATAACTTGAGAAGTCAGCTCAAGCGGAAAGCCTAAACGTTTTTAAACTTTAAAAAATTTGATACTTAGTGGGTAATGCCAGAGTTCGCCATTGTTAGCCTTGAGTGCCGCAACGATCGCGAAGATCAAATTTAGAATCCCCAATATTAATAACCCGAAGCCGCCTATTATAATCAAAAGCAAAATACCGCATATAACCGTGTATATTACTAGGCTAATTAACCAATTCGCAGTGACTCTTCCATGTTTATCAATATCTTCATTCTGATCTTTATGAGCTATCCACATAATAATAGGTAATATAAGCCCCAAGCCTGGAACAATTATGCTGGTGAGCTGACTCACGTGAATTAGCGTACAGTAGGTTCTTACTGTAAGTCCCCAATACATGTTTTCTTCCGTTGTCATATGTATTCCCTCTTGTAATTATAATTGAGTAGGCTCTACTGAGAAGAGCCTGCTAAATGATAATGCTCATTTGATATTTCGCCAAATTTAATTACACCATTGCTTAGCCATACTCCCGATAAATGATTTTCTAACATTGGCTGCCATCTCTGTTTAATAGCCAAATACCTAGAGCTTTGCAAAAAGGTACTCAACGATTCCTTTAAAGTCATAGCAAGCTCTTGATTGTCTTCTGTTTTCGGCATTACTAGATAACTATAGACTGTGTCAGCGTGAACCAATTTACGAATTTGAGAGCAGTCCAGCTTATTTCTTTGACAGTATATTCGTATACCTGTGTCTGAAAAGAAAACCGCATCAACTCGTTCTTTTATTACTGCATTAATAGCCTGCGCCCAAGAATTGTATTCATGCAAAGCAAACTGCGGATTTTCTTTTACCAATTCTGCTCTGTAGTCTCCTCTCATTACAGCTACTGAAGTCTTTGAAGTACCTGAGCGTTGTTGTGAGTTGGGTATTTTTAAGGTTTTCCCGTAGAGGTTTATATCGGTTGCGGTTAGTGGCGCTATCCAAAAGTAATGATCTTCTCTTTGTTTTATTCGCCCAATGCCTGTCGCCATCATTAATTGCCCACGTTGCAACTCTCTCACTAATCGTGCGAAAGGCAGAGGTGTTATGTCTGCTTTAATGCCTGCCAAATCCAGCAAAGAGGATGCGAAGTCAATTGAGTACCCTCGAACATTGCCTTCATCGTCAAACTCACTGAATAGTGGTGTATTAGCTGTTAAGAGTTTTATAGATTCAGCGGCATAAAGATAGCCAGCAAATAGAAGAGAAATTGAACACAGCATTATTGATGAAAACAAATTTCTGAACATATCCATCCCTTTATTGTTAAGAGATTTTAATAATAAAGCAGTCATCACCGTTTTGTTATTCAACATTTGTTGTAAATTTAGCGAGTTTTAGCAAATTTTTAGTGAGCGCGAAAAAACGTGAAACATAGGCGATAAAAATACGCAGACCTCAAAAATAACAAAACTTTTTCCGGCTTTTTCCTATCAATCAGTATTTTGCTACTAACGTATTGTTGCTTGTTTATGAATTTAGCGTAAGTTAAATGTATGATTATGTAGATGGAATTTTGTGGTTATTTCAATGAGGCGTTTTTTCGCGTTAACTTCACTTATTTGGTTTGCGGCCTCTTGCGCACAGCTATCTTGGTCTAAACCCATAGCGCCAATCTTTTCGCAGTACACCGTCAACGACGGTCTCGCCCATATCTCTCTAGCCGATGCAACTCAAGATAAGGATGGCTTTTTATGGTTGGCGACACAAGCCGGCATTGATAGATTTGATGGGTATTCTTTTAGAAATTTTGGCCTGATAGAGGGCGAAAGTAATTCTGGCCTTCAATCGATCACCGCTCTTCAGGTTGAGGCAAGTCCTGATGGAAAATTTATCTGGGTTGGGACATTTGGCGGCTTAAGTCGGCTCAATGTGGATAATGAGAAGTTTACCCACTTTACGTTACCCGCATCAGAAGCAATCAATAACGCTATTATTAACCGCATAAAAAACACTGCAGATAATACCACTTGGATAATATCAGATAGAAATTTGTATAAGTATTCTGACGATTTAGGCGAAGTTCTGCTTATGGCTTATCTGCCTAACCCTACAAGCACACTTACAGATGTGGAGCTGGTAGACGGTGTGCTCTACGTTACCTCCACCTCGGGCTTATATAAATTAGATTCACTGAATAAAAAACTGCAGCTGGTGGCGTTAGAAAAGCAAAATCTGACACGAATTGTCGCTACAGAAGACGAAAGAATTTGGATAGCAACAACTAATCACGGTGCTTGCATCTTTAATCCTCTTAATCGCGAGTATGACCTCAGTGAGCACTGCATCACCACAGAACAAGGTCTGTCAGACGATTACGTTACCGACATATTAGTACAAAATAATGGAGATGTATGGGTAGCGACAGAGCGTGGCTTAAACCTACTTCCAAGCCATAGCCCCATTTCTGTTATTACTACTCCGGTAACGGCTAGGTCGACCAAAGACGAGCGCTTTTCAGCACTTTTTGAAACCTCAGAAGGTTTAGTTATCGCTGCCATGAAGGACGATGGTTTTGCCGTGAGCGACCCAATACTAGCTAATTTTTACTCAACAGAAGTGGGCGGCGGAAGAATTGTCACCTCTGTCTCCTCCAACAATGATAGCGTTTGGCTAGTTAACGAAAAAGGGTTGTGGAATTACGATTACAACAACGACCTTTCCAAAGGCCCCTATTTAGTCAATTCGACGGATGCAACGACGAGTAATGCTAATGAGAAAATGTTGGCTGTCCATTATGACTCGGTGAGAAATGATGTGTGGGTAGCTACACGCTCTGGACTGTCTAAGTTTAATCCCGACACTAAAAACCTTAATGCCGTTGCGCTTGAAGGTAAGTCGGGATATAGCCTGAATGTAGATTCTGACGGAGACGTTTGGTATGGAGGATACAGCGATGGTGTTTTTGTTTATCGTCCTTCAGACGATAAGGTAGTAAGACAATGGCCCCTCCCCTTAACCACCAGAGTTTTGCATGAACAGGATGGAAATGCTTGGTTGACCACAGTAGGTGGTTTGTATTTCGCGAACAAATTCAGCGGAGAACTCATCAACGTAAGAGATTTTTCACCTCTATTGAAAGACGTGTCTGTTGTTACATGGATTTCTAAATCTAGTCGCGGCGGCTATTGGTTGGCAACTCAAGCCAATGGCTTTTACTTTATGACAATCTCTGAGCAGGACTTTTCCACATTACAGCTTACTCGTATTAAGCCAGACAGCGTAATAACAGGTTTATCTATTGGTGCAATTGTTGAAGATGAGCAAAATGGTCTTTGGATCACCACGGACAAAGGGATTGCCCACCTTGCTTCTGATTTACAAACGCTCTCCTTTTATGGCTCAGAAAGCGGTGCCATTGATACCGGATATTATATTGGAGCAGCCACACAAACTCGTGACAACACCATTATTCTTGGCGGAGCAAAAGGTATAACACGATTTAACCCCAGTGACGTTCAAGATAAACCCTGGTCGCCACTCATACACATTACTCGCATGGAAGTCATTAGCAACAACCAGACGAATGGCAGTGAAATGCGGTCAATTAATCAAGTTGGCGATCGCATAGAACTATACCCTGAGGATATATCCTTTACTCTCGCCTTCTCTGCTTTAGATTTTATCAATGCAGACACTCTCCGATATGCATACCGACTGTCAGATTTTGAATCGGGTTGGCGCTATACAGACAGTAAATCAAAGCTTGCCACCTATACTAATTTAGATCCAGGCAGGTATCGATTTACCGTAAAAGCAATCAACAAAGAGAATAAATGGAGCAGCAATGAGGCTCAAATTGAAATTGTCATTATTCCGCCTTGGTGGGATATGCCTATTTGGCGTGCGCTCATACTACTCACTATAGTAGCTCTTATTTCTACAATGCTTTGGTTGCGCTTCAGAACGCTACAATTGCGCTCGCAAGAGTTGTCTGTGTTAGTAGATAAGCGGACCGAAGATCTTAATCGCGCCGTTGAAAAACTCACGCTGCTATCAACCGAAGATGCGTTAACAGGCCTTAAGAATAGGCGCTATTTTTCACAGCGTGCCACTGAAGCGTGGAATCAGTTTTTTCGTTATAAGCATACTTTTTCATTGATTCTTATAGATATAGACCTTTTCAAAACCATCAATGATACGCATGGTCACGGCGTTGGAGACACGGTGCTTATTGATGTTGCGAAAA
The DNA here is from genome assembly GCF_002831605.1 of Alteromonas sp. MB-3u-76. NCBI lineage: Bacteria > Pseudomonadati > Pseudomonadota > Gammaproteobacteria > Alteromonadales > Alteromonadaceae > Alteromonas > Alteromonas sp. MB-3u-76. The sequence goes on from NZ_CP025115.1 coordinate 2,597,193, forward strand.
TATTGACAGAAAACGTGAGAGTTAATGACATTGTTGCGCGATGGGGCGGCGAAGAGTTTTTGATCCTCTTGCCGGCACTTAATGTGCAGGAAGCCTATTGGGTAGCCGATAAGCTCAGAAAAAAAGTGGCCGAACACCCCATCAAAGTTCAAGGAAAGCAAGTTCCAGTCAGTATTACCTGCGGTGTAGCAGAAATAAAACATTATGAAAGTGTTGAAGCTTGCATACAAGCCGTTGATAAAAAGCTTTACGAGGGCAAAGCCCTTGGAAGAAACACTGTCGTAAACTAGGGCATTTTATTTAACCTACATAAATGTTGTTTGTCTCAATAACTGATCTGTTATCTGTGTGAAGGCTATTAATAATGACATTTAATTCATGGAGGTAAAATAATGGCGAAAGTACTCGTACTTGGCGCGTCGGGCCAAATTGGAAAACAAGCAACCGGCAAACTTCTCAAACGGGGCCATCATGTTCTCGCCCCTGTCCGAAGCCCTGACAAACTATCGGACATTGAAAATGACAACTTACAGGTGATTGAGCAAGATCTTGAAAAAGACTTTTCATCGCATTTTAAAAATGTTGATGTTGTCGTTTTCACAGCAGGTTCTGGTGGAAACACCGGTGCTGATAAAACTATTATGATTGACCTGTGGGCTGCGATAAAAGCGGTAAACTATGCCAAAGAAGCCCAAACGCCCAAGTTTGTAATGGTCAGCTCTATAGGCGCTGGCGATCCAGATTCAGTAGACGGCACAATAAAACCTTACTTGGTAGCAAAACACGTTGCTGATGACTACTTAATTAACAGTGGTATTCAACATATCATTTTACGCCCCGGTACCTTGTTAAATGAGCCAGGTACACATCTGGTGCGCACCGATATGCCCAATAACAAAAGTGATGCAGTGATCCCACGTGAAGATGTGGCAACTGCAATTGTTGAAAGTGTTGGCCGCACAAATGAAGACAACATGATCACTTATCTGTTTAAGGGTGAAGAGCCGATATCTCAAATATTTGAGTAAATACGCTATATAAAATAAAACGTATTTTCTTCAGATTAAAAATAACCCGCGTTTCGACCTCCACGTCAGCTCGTTAAGCGGCAACGTGGGTTATTTTATAATTGTATTTTCACAGTGATTTAAGGAATTAATGACTGACTGACCCAATCGCCACGTTCGTTCTTTTCATGCCATTCGCGATTTTGAGGGTTACCACGCAAATTCAGATAATCTACGGTTTCGATATTTAAGGTTAAAACACAAAAGTGCGCTGGAATAGTGTTGTAATCGCCCTCAACATGCAGCGCAGACTCGCCGTTTCTCGGCGTGCCAGGTGTTCCCCACAGAAATTGCTTTTTCCCTGCGTCTGACAGCTTATCCCATTGCGCTTCAACCAGGTCAGGAGACTCTTCCTTGGTGAATATATCCGCCAAACAATGAAAGCGATACTGCTCACGAGTTTTGGCAAAATACCAGGCAACATGGCATCGATTGTTTTGAACCAACTGTTGATACTTTTCGGTACGGGTATCAGATATCACGATTAAGCTGTTATCGTCAGTTAACCCACGATGCACAACAGTTCTACAAAACGGAATACCTTCTTGGTTTGCCGTTGCCAGCTGAAAATACCGGCTTTCAGGGACACTTCGCGTTTTATGTAAGCTTTTAACTAAATTCTGACGCCATAATGGCATAACAACTCCCTAAGCAGCCTTATCTTTCGCTAAGGCAAAAAGCGTGTAAAAGTTTTCCGTTGTAATCCGTGCGAGTTCTTTTACTGAAATACCTTTTAGCTCGGCAATAAACTCTGCTACCTCAACAACGTAACCGGGTTGGTTTTGTTTCCCTCGATGAGGAACGGGTGCCAACCAAGGAGAGTCAGTTTCAATTAGCAACCGCTCAATAGGAATAGACTTCACCACTTCTCGTAATTCATCTGCCGAATTAAACGTTACAATGCCCGAAATGGATATGTAGAAGCCCATATCTATTGCCGCCTCGGCCATCTCTAACGATTCTGTAAAGCAATGCAGCACACCAATAGTATCTGGTGCTTTATGCTCTTTTAGCAAATTAATGGTGTCTTCTCGGGCATCACGAGTGTGAATAATAAGCGGCTTTTTGGTTTCATTGGCAACCTTGATGTGGTCTACAAATGACGTTAATTGAACATCTTTACTCTCTGGGCTATAAAAATAGTCGAGCCCCGTCTCTCCAATAGCAACGACATCGCCGTGTTGTGCCTTTTCTAATAACTCATCGTAGCTACACGCCTCATCTTGATGTAAAGGGTGCACACCACAAGACACAGACACGTCATCAAATTCACTTACTGCATCACGCATGCTGTCATAGTCACTCACCGAGACACACACACATAAGAAATGCTCTACCCCTCGAGTGCGGGCAAAGTTGAGTGTTTCTTTTAATTCTTCAGGACCTTGTTTTAATCTGTCCAAATGACAGTGAGAATCTACAAACAAAATAAACCTTTAATACTGTTAATCATGATTTAGAGCCAGCATGTATTCCCTAGCTCGTGAATAAAAATAATGAATTGAAAGCGCGCCTCGCACTCTTGGCACACTTAGTTACAACATATGTCTATCGCTGAAACTGCTTAAGTAACCCAAATAATACCATGGATTTGTTCACTCCCGGATGTTGCAATGTTTTCGTTACCTCAACACATTTAACATAGCGAGTGTAATCTGAAGAGTTTTGACTATTCATATAATCTCCACGGGCTTTTTGCATACACCACTGAGCGGCTAAAACCGCGTTATCCTGCCATTTCTTTGCCAGTCTATGGGCTTGGCTGTTTGCATCCCCTGCCAACAAAGCCTGAAAGTCATCATTAAACGTTCTATAGCTAAACTCCTCTTCGCCTTTTAAAGCAGCTTCTACTCGCAGAGGAGCATGACCATAAGCGGCAAGCAGCGCCTCGCTAGCATCTTCTACGCCGTTATCTTTGAGGTAGTTCAAACTTAATTCTACGCTGGGTAAACCTAAAGCATGTTTTTCGCAGCGGCTTAAAATAGTGGGCATTAATTTAGTCACACTATTAGTTATGAGAAGTAAGTAGGTGTTTGCAGTTGGTTCTTCAAGTGTCTTGAGCAATGCATTGGCAGCCGCTTCTGTCATGGTATCTGCATTAGGGATAAGTAACACCTTATTACCACTCATTTGAGCGGTGCCACTTAACTTTGCAATCCCTTCACGAATTTTATCAACACCTAGCTGCTTTTCGCTTTCCAATACATACAAATCTGGATGATTACCCGCAATTCGCAAATAACAGCTCTGACATTGATTACAGGCTCCTTCTAACGAGGGCGCTTTACAAAGCAAGGTATTACCAAGCTCTTGGGCCAATTGATATTTTCCAATACCACTGGCACCACTAAGCAATACTGCGTGGTGAAGCTTATTCGCTAGATAACGGGAGCTAAATGAACGAAAAATGTCAGAAAACCACGGAAACATGAATTATTTACCCATAACATATTGCTTGATTAATGCAGAAACAGCACTGTGAACTTTCTCCATTGGCTGCATTGCATCTATGGTCACAATACTGTCGTCAGACTTTGCCAGCGCTAAGTACTTCTCACGAGTACGCTCAAAAAAAGCCAGTCCAGATTGCTCTATTCTATCAAGCTCACCACGACCGCGAGCACGCTCTAATCCAACAGCGGGATCTACGTCTAAATATACAGTAAGGTGTGGCTTAAAGCCTTTTAGTGCGATCTCGCTCACAGAGCGCATGGTCGTTTCTAAAACCCCTCTTCCACCGCCCTGATAGGCTTGCGATGAAAGATCGTGTCTATCGCCTACAACCCAATCCCCCTTTTCTAATGCGGGATGAATACGGTTGGTCAAAAGCTGCACTCTTGCCGCGTACATTAATAATAACTCTGTTTCTTCGGCAACCTGCTCATCCCAATCGTGTTTAACGCAATCTCGAATAGCTTCTGCCATAGGGGTACCGCCAGGCTCGCGGGTTTGCTCAACAGTTTTACCGGCACTTTTAAGTTCATCAACTATACGACTTATCACCGAGCTTTTTCCCGCGCCCTCAAGTCCTTCAACGACTATAAATTTTCCATTCATTATTTTATTAAGATCTCTGTTTTGATGATTGCTTGAAGCTGCAATACGCCACGCTATGTTTCTAACGTTTTAATTGAAATTGTCGTACGGCGGCATTGTGCTCCTCGAGGGTATTTGAGAATTGATGACTTCCGTCACCTTTAGCAACGAAATATAGCGCATCGGTTGTTTTTGGTGATAGTGCAGCTTTTATTGCTGCTTTACCGGCCATCGCTATGGGCGTTGGTGGCAACCCTTTAATAACATAGGTATTGTATGGCGTTGCTGTGCGCAAATGCTTGCGGGTAATGTTCCCATCAAACGTAGGACCGATACCGTATATCACTGTAGGGTCTGTTTGCAGACGCATTTTTTTATTCAGCCTGTTTACAAATACTCCCGCAATTAAATCACGCTCTTCGGGTACGGCGGTCTCTTTTTCGATAATGCTCGCTAAAATCAAAGCCTCATAAGGTGTAGAAAGCGGCAAGTCAATATCTCGATTTTTCCATTCTATCATTAGAAATTCAAACAAGGCCTTATTAGCGCGCGTCAAAATCTCACTGGCTTTGGTTCCTTTGGTGAAAAAATAGGTGTCTGCCAGATAAAGTCCTTCCGGGTTTTTGATACTATCACAACAGCCTTCGCTATTTTCTGAACCACTCGTAGTTGTGGCAGTAACACTGGTATTGCCAGCGAGAAGCATTGAATGCGAAACGGTTTGCGCCAGCGTTCTCTCTGTCAAATCAAATTGTATTTCGCCATTACCTTTTAAGGTATCTTGCCACTGAGCAAGGGTTAGCCCTTCAACAAGACTGACGGAAAAAAGATATTCGTCGCCATTGGTAAATGTAGCAAAAGCATCCGCCAACGATTGCCCAGGTTGCAGCATATAAGTTCCAGACTTTATGTCAGTGCTTTGGGCAAAAAATCTAAGCCATACTTTGGCGATAAGCGGAGAAATAGTCGTCACTTCTTCGTTTCTCAAACGCTTGACCGTGCGATATGCATTGCCTCCCCTTTCAATGGAAAACAGCGTATTTTGCTCAATACGAAGCGGTGCTTGCACTTTATCAATCACATAAAACACGCCTGCCACGCCAGATAGGCAAAGTAGTATGACGAACGTAATAGTAAGAATTAAAAAACGTTTCACTACCTTATTTCCTTTTCTAGCGACGTTGCAAAGCCCTGCCTTGCTGACTCCACCTCACCTAAGTCATAAGATAGCTGTTGAAGGTGCGATGATAATAAGTCTGAAATGGATTGGATTTGCTCGCCCATTACGGGAAAAGACGTAGATTGGTCGTTATCGAATCTAACAGATTTTACCGGCATCACTTTCATCAGCGCATTGGTTACCACCACGCACTCGGCGCACTTAATTTCATCGGTAGTAAATTGGCCAATTTCATGGGGAATGTTATTTTTTTCAAAAGCATCAAGTAAGCATTGCCGTACGACCCCATTGACTCCACTACCGTGAAGCGATGGAGTGCACCACATATTGTTTGTAAAAAAGAATATATTTCCGGCGCTGCTTTCAATCACGTTACCTTGCGTATCGCACACTATTGCATCATCTACATTCGCAAGGCTGACTTCACGCTTTATCAGTACCTGTTCGAGACGGTTAACATGCTTAACCCCCGCGAGAATTGGTTGAATTGCCAGTGCGGTTTGTGCACAAATTAGCTTCAACCCCGTACTGTAGAGAACGTTATAATGGGAGGGATATTCATGCTTTGTAAGTCTTACTACAGGTGGGTTCTGCTCGTTACGACTGTACCCACGCCCGCCCTCACCGCCGGAGACGTGAATTTTAAGAACATATTTTTCATCCACACTGCCTGATTCAGGTGAATTATTCGCTATCTCTTTCAATATTGCGTTTTTAATGGCGCTAGTGTCGATAACAAGACCAATCGCTGTAGCATCGTGCAGCAGACGAGACAGGTGAAACGATAACAATTCGGCTCGTCCGTTACAGATACACATTGTTGTGAAGACACCGTCACCGTAATTAAACGCCCTATCACTAGCGGGTATAGGCATATTTGGAGGTATTATTTTCACTGCCTGTTAAACATCTTAAATACATTGGGGATGGGTGCAGTATACCAAGTTGCCAAAGGCAAACAAGAAAGGGTGACACATAGCATGTATCACCCTTTGTATTTTTAGCAAGTATATGGTTTTACGCGGTATTAAAGGCGCTTGAATACAAGTGAACCGTTGGTTCCACCAAAACCAAATGAATTGCACAACGCGTGGTCGGCAGTAAACATTTTCGCCTTATTGGCGACAAAATCGAGGTCGCATCCCTCACCAGGCTCGTCTAAATTAATAGTCGGTGGTGCCATCTTGTCTCGTAATGCCAATATCGTGAATATGGCTTCTACAGAGCCTGCAGCCCCAAGTAAGTGACCCGTCATAGATTTTGTTGAGCTAACTAAAAGATCGTAAGCATGCTCGTTGAATACGCGTTTTACTGCTGCAACTTCAGCGACATCACCTGCCGGTGTGGACGTACCGTGAGCGTTTATGTAGCCAATTTCGGTTGGATCAATCTTCGCATCCAACAATGCGTTTTGCATTGACGTTGCAGCACCCTCACCGTCCTCAGGTGGTGACGTCATATGATAAGCATCACCGCTCATGCCGAAGCCGACAAGTTCAGCATAAATAGTAGCACCACGTGCTTTTGCTGATTCGTACTCTTCAAGCATCACTACACCAGCGCCTTCGCCCATGACAAACCCATCGCGATCTTTGTCCCACGGGCGGCTAGCTGCTTTAGGATCGTCGTTACGAGACGACAACGCGCGAGCAGCAGCGAAACCTGCAATACCTAGCGGCGTAATAGTTGCCTCCGCCCCTCCTGCTAACATGGCGTCTGCATCGTTATAAGCAATGGTTCTTGCTGCAATACCGATATTATGAACGCCGGTTGTGCACGCGGTAACAACATTGATATTTGGCCCTTTTAATCCTTCCATAATGGAAAGGAAGCCAGAGATCATATTCGTTATGGTTGAAGGCACAAAGAAAGGAGATACTCGCTTTGGCCCGCTGTTAAGCAACTTACTATGATTTTGCTCTATTTGCTCAAGACCGCCAATACCTGAACCAATCGCGACACCTACGCGGTGAGCGTTATCATCGTTAATAGGCAATCCGGAATCGGCTAGTGCTTGTTTACCCGCTGCAACACCCAGCTGGATAAAACGGTCCATTTTCTTGGTTTCTTTTTTATCGATATAATCCAAAGGATCAAAATCGTTAATTTGACCTGCGAAACGGGTTGAATAGTTACTACAGTCGAAGTGAGTGATTTCACCTATGCCGCTCTCGCCTGCGAGCAGTTTGCGCCATGTGTCTTCACTGTTAAGACCCAATGGTGAAAGCATCCCAATTCCGGTAACCACTACGCGACGTTTTGTCACAAAAAGTCCTCGCTTTGGAACTAAAAGTAGGAGAAACAAAAACGGCTCTAAAAAAGAGCCGTTTCGTAACTAAATTAAGACTTATGCGTCTTTATTAGCATTAATATAATCAACTGCTGATTGTACAGTAGTGATTTTTTCAGCTTCTTCGTCAGGAATTTCAGTATCGAATTCTTCTTCCAAAGCCATTACCAACTCAACAGTGTCAAGTGAATCAGCGCCTAAATCGTCAACGAATGAAGCTTCTGCTTTTACTTCTTCTTCTTTAACGCCAAGCTGTTCAATGATGATTTTCTTAACGCGTTCTTCAATGTTACTCATAATTCTAGGTTTCCCTTAAACGTCACTAGATAACAAAAGTGTCGCTAGTTTATTTTGCTAGGTCGTTCCTTGCAAGCACCAGTGTAAACTAATTTTCTGGTCAAACCAGCGACATTCGAAATTATTTAAATACTATTTTTACATCCAAGTTTGGGTAAATACCACCCTAAACTCAACAAAATTCGCAATTTTTGCGAATTTAACCCATGTACATCCCACCGTTTACATGGATAGTCTCGCCCGTAATATACGCTGCACCGTCGCTCACTAAAAAGGCAACAGTGGCGGCAATTTCATCAGGAGAGCCCAAACGGTTTGCTGGAATATCTTTAAAAATGGCTTCTTTTTGGTCATCAGACAATGACTTTGTCATATCTGTGTCGATGAAACCAGGGGCTACAACATTAACAGTGATCCCGCGAGAAGCAACTTCTCTTGCCATTGATTTCGAAAACCCAATGACCCCTGCTTTTGCAGCGGCATAATTCGCTTGCCCCGCATTTCCAGCACTACCTACCACCGAACCTACATTAACAATTCGCCCGCATCGTTTCTTCATCATACCGCGAAGCACGGCTTTAGATAGCGTAAATATCGATGTCAGGTTGGTGTCGATGATATCTTGCCACTCATCATCTTTCATGCGCAATAAAAGATTATCGCGAGTAATGCCTGCGTTATTAATTAAAATATCAATGCCGCCCTCGGCAGCGGTGATATCTTTTAACACACTATCAACGCTGTCTTTGTCAGTAACATTTAGCGCCAGGCCTCTGCCACCAAAAGCGCCGAGGTAGGCCGATATAGCTTCAGCACCACTGTCACTTGTTGCGGTACCAATGACCGTAGCCCCCTGATTTGCAAGAGCAGTAGCAATGGCTTTCCCAATACCTCTGCTTGCACCAGTAACAAGGGCAACTTTACCGTCTAATTGACTCATCGCATTTCCTTATTGTTTTAATGCTTCCACACCCTCAGGTGTATTCACAGCAAGAGACTCAAGACTCTTGTTAATTCGTTTGTTCAAGCCGGTCAGTACTTTTCCTGGACCAACTTCGATAACACGCTCTACGCCTGCAGCAGCCAAATACTCAACGGTTCGAGTCCATTGCACAGGACAATATAATTGGCGCACTAGCGCGTTTTTAATTGCTTCTCCTTGAGTCTCAATAGTCACATCAACATTATTAACAATATTTATAGTAGGCTCTGAGACCGAAAGAGATGCAAGAGCATCTTCAAGCTTATCAGCGGCTGGGCGCATTAATTCGCAATGCGACGGTACACTTACGGCTAGTGGCAGCACACGTTTAGCACCCGCCTCTTTACACGCCTGAGCGGCTTGTTCTGCGGCGCTTTTTTCGCCCGCTATAACAACCTGCCCTGGCGAATTAAAGTTAACCGGTGCAACAACATCTCCAGTAGCAATGGCGGTTTGCTGACATAAATTGGCAATAGAAGCATCGTCTAACCCAATAATAGCAAACATAGCGCCCGCACCTGCTGGTACGGCTTCTTGCATATATTTGCCTCGTGCTTCAACCAGCTTTACCGCATCAGCGAATTTCATTGCCCCACCACACACAAGGGCTGAATATTCACCCAAGCTATGACCTGCTAAATAATCTACATTTAAGCCTTGTTCACGAATAACGCGCCACGTTGCAACACTTGCTGTAAGCAATGCTGGCTGCGTGATGTGGGTTTCGTTTAATTGGCCATCGGCATCGTTTTGAACAAGCTTCCAGAGGTCGTAACCTAACACCTCAGACGCTTCTTTAAATGTTGCCTCTACAACGGGGTAATCAGCAGCCAATTCTTTTAGCATGCCCACGCTTTGTGAGCCTTGCCCTGGAAATACACAGGCTGTTTTTGTCATTCTGCTTCCTTATTATTTTATAAACCTCTAGAAGTAAAAATGGCGCATCTTGTGTTCTACCCTACTAATATCAAAAAGATGCCCTGTGGCACTTTTCAACAATTAGTAGCGTACTAACGCAGACGCCCAGGCAAAGCCGCCGCCAAACGCTTCCAACAACAAGTGTTGTCCACGCTGAATTCGACCATCGCGTATAGCGGTATCTAACGCGGTAGGTACTGTCGCTGCCGATGTATTGCCGTATTGTTCTAGCGTCAATACTACCTGATCTAACGACATGTTTAGCTTTTTCGCCGTCGCTTTAATAATTCTGAAATTCGCCTGGTGTGGCACTAACCAATCTAAATCGGTTTTTTGCATATCGTTAGCGGCTAGGGTTTGTTCAACAACTTGCGACAGCTTGTTAACCGCTACTTTAAACACCTCGTTGCCACGCATCACGCCCCAGTTTTCATGAACTGACTGTTCGTCACCTCGCGTAGGGTTACCTACATAAAGCAAATCACCATATGAGCCTGCAGCGTGAATATGCGTTGATAATATTCCTGGCTCTTCGCTGGCTTCAATTATGGTTGCACCTGCAGCATCACCAAATAAAATCACCATAGTTCTGTCTGCTGGGTCGATAAGACGGCTTAAACAGTCGGTACCAATCACCAAAATACGCTTGGCCATACCAGACTTAATATATTGATCGGCAACGCTAAGCGCATAGCAATAGCCAGCACATGCCGCTGCAACATCGAATGCGGGAATACCGTCTAAATCAAGCATACGCTGTATTTCACACGCGGTACTTGGAAGTGCGTAACGACCACTTGTTGTGGCACATACAATCATGTCGATGGATTTTGGGTCGATGCCAGCCATTTCTATGGCTTTCTTACTGGCCTCTGCCCCCATAGTTGCGGCAGTTTCATCCGCACCAATAATTCGACGTTCTTTAATACCCGTTCTGTCAGTGATCCACTCGTCACTGGTGTCTACCATGACTTCTAAATCGGCGTTTGTACGCACGTCACTGGGGTAATAACTGCCTGTTCCTATAAAGCGAGAATATTTGCTCAAAGCTGCTCCAACAATACCGTTTCTATCTTTGTTTTTATCTTATCCGGCAAATGCATTTCTGCTTCTTTCATTGCTTGCACAATGGCGTAGTAAAAAGCGTCTTTTTGCGCATTTCCGTGACTCTTGATAACAATGCCGCGCAATCCTATCAGACTCGCACCGTTATACTGGTCGGGGTTCACGCTATTGTAGATAGATTTCAGTAATGGAAAGGCAATTTTGGCTAGTAATCGAGTGTAGAGGTTTTTCTGCGACTGGCGTTTTACTTCATTAATCACCAGCTTGGCTAAACCTTCGCTGGACTTTAAAGCAATGTTACCAGTGAATCCATCGGTAACGACAACGTCAGCATAGTCGGTAAATATATCATCCCCCTCCACAAATCCGATGTAGTTTATCCCTGGTGCGTCTTTAAATAATTGGTCGGCAGACTTTACTTGTGCGTTACCTTTTATGTCTTCTTCGCCCACATTCAGCAAAGCAACTCTAGGCGATGCAATACCAGAAACTTCTTGTGCAAGGACAGAGCCCATCACACCGTATTGAAAAAGAATTTCGGGGGTACAGTTTACGTTCGCACCAAGATCTAGCAAAAACACCTTGTGATTGCTCGTGGTGGGTAACATGTTAATTAAAGCAGGCCTGTCGATCCCCGATAAGGTTTTAAGCAAGTAGAACGACAGGGTAAGCAAAGCGCCCGTATTTCCGGCACTAACGCATGCATTAGCATCACCGCTTTCAACGAGTTCTACAGCGCGCCGCATGGAGGAATCTTTTTTATTTCGTAAGGCTGATGTGGGTGCCTCGCCCATTTCGACAGTTTGTGAGCAGTGTACAATATCTACACGCTCTCTCTCGCTGGATGTAAGCGAACTTATGCCGTTTTTAATTTTGGAGTCGTCGCCGCAAAGCGTGAAGCGAACATTGGGATGTAGCTGAATGGCCTTGACGGCTGCAGCAAGGATAACAGGGGGACCATGATCGCCCCCCATGATATCTAACGCGATGGTTAGCTTAGACAAAGTGTAGTATCCGACTTAGGCGCCGATTACTTTCTTGCCTTTATAGTAACCGTCAGCAGTCACGTGGTGACGACGGTGCGTTTCGCCTGACGTTTGATCGACAGACAAAGTCGCGCCTGTCAATGCATCGTGTGAGCGACGCATGCCGCGCTTTGAACGCGTTTTACGATTTTGTTGTACTGCCATAACTTACTCCTGGTCTCGCTTAAGTTCTTTCAAAACCGCGAAAGGGTTTTGTCGCTCTTGTTCCGGTTCAATCTTTCCGAATGACATTTCATCACGCTTCACAGCACACTCCGACTCTGCATGAAGGGGCACTATGGGCAATGATAATAGTAATTCGTCTTCAAATATCTGAAGCAGACTAACTTCTCCGTGGTCGTCGACCTCTACCGGTTCGTAAGCCTCGGGAATGATGTCATCACTTTCTTGCTCTTCTCCCTGCACTGGAGTAAAGCAGAAATCCGCATTCACGGATAAATCGAGTTCACCATTACACCTCTGACAGATAAGTGTGACGTCAGTAGATAAATGGCCGTGAAAAACAGTAAGACCCTGCGCGTCTTTTTCGAACTGTACTTCTGCGTCCACATATTCACTGCATCGGACAACTGCCCCGCTCAATCGTTCCATGTCTTTAGCCAGAATTACGCCCCGATAATCGGAACGTTTCGTGGCACTTTTGGTCGGTTCAACCGAATGGGGTAATTTCACTTTCTGCATAGGGCGCGCATGATATAGCCTCACCCCGCCTGTGTCAAAGCAAAAATGCGATTTAACTTGGTATAAAACACTGTAAAATGGGGCTTCTGTTGCTACTTCACCGCTTAGCTTCTTTCGGCCTAGCTTTCGTCGCTAAGCTTCTTTCAATGCTCCAGGGAGAACGAGAGTCAGACTACACGGCATTTAAACTTAATGCTGCGCGGGCGAATAAAGCCTCAGGGCCGATTAACCAAATATTGCTTTTTTATTGAAAAAGGAGCCAAATTAAGTGACTACATTAATACTAGCGTCATCTTCTCAGTATAGAAAAAAACTCTTAGCCGATATCGGTATTAAGGTAGACGCCGTCAGCCCTGACATTGATGAAACACCTATGCCAAGCGAGAGCGCGCTTGAGCTAAGCAAACGCTTAGCTGAAGAAAAAGCACGCGCGGTAAGTGCTCAACTTAACGCTAACAACTCTAATACTTATACTGTAGGCAAAAATCAAAGCCCTATCATTATTGGTAGTGATCAGGTTGCTTACCTCGAAACCGATGCTACGTCATTATTACTAGGAAAGCCCTTAGATGCAGATACCGCAGTAGAGCAGCTTTCTCGCTGCCAAGGAAAAGTGGTGTCGTTTTTTACATCGGTATGCGTCCACCAAGCGAGCAGGAATACAACCGTTGTTGAAGTAGAAGAAACTCGCGTGTACTTTCGCCACAATCCTGTCTCTCTTCTTAAAAGCTACGTAGAAAAAGAGCGCCCCCTCGATTGTGCGGGCAGTTTTAAAAGTGAGGGAATGGGCGTGCTTTTATTTGAACGAATAGAATGCAGAGATGCCAACAGCCTCATTGGGCTTCCCATCATGTTGTTAAACGACATCTTGTCTAACCACTTCAACGTCAACCTATTGGAATTAGCTACCGCTTGACGTTGAAGAGATATTCCCCGTTTGAAGCAACTCTAATCTAAACGGGCTCGTTTAGTAAAAAACGCTTAAGCTCTTCGATAGAGTGAACAATTATTTTAGGCTTTAGTGTTTCTAAATGGACTTGAGCGTGCACGCCATAAGAAACCCCCACTCTATCCATTCCTATCGCTTGCGCCATTTTCATGTCGTATGTGGTATCACCAATCATTACCGCCTCGTCTATCGACATCGACAGTTCATCAACAAGTTGAAGTAGCATATCTGGCGAAGGCTTTGACTCTGCTTCATCCGCTGTGCGAGAGGCAGAGAAAAAATGACCGGTGTTAGTTTGCTTCCACGCTCTATCCAAGCCTCTTCTTGCTTTGCCCGTTGCAACAGCCAGCGTGCAACCAGAAGATTTAAGTGCTTCAAACATTTCCTGAGCCCCCTCAAAAAGAGGACAAGGGGTGGTATCTTTTGCCAAAAACGCCTCTTTATATGCCAGTACTAATTTCTCTGCCAGTGCATCATCATCAATATCGAATAGTTGCTTAATGGCAGGCTTAAGGCTAATACCGATAATATGCCCAACTTCGTCGCTTGTTGGAATTGGCATACCGCATTGCTTAGCGGCAAATTGCATGCAGTTTATAATTTTGTCGGCGGAATCCATGACGGTGCCGTCCCAATCAAAAATGACAAGCTTGTAGCGCGGTTTATTTGATGCCTTTGACGTGCTCTGCATTTATATTTTTATCCGTGTGTTGATACTTTCTACTGCATTACTCTTCGGTATTGATTTAAAAATTGCGTTAAAGAGCACCTAGTGCCGCATTCAAATGGCTATCTAACGGCGCGTTAAAAGTCATTCTCTCTTCAGTGCCAGGGTGGATAAAAGCAATGCTGTACGCATGAAGGAACAAGCGATCTAATCCTTTTGACCTCATACTGGCATCGAAATCGTTGTCGCCGTACTTAGGGTCACAGGCAATAGGATGCCCTGCATGTAAGCAGTGAACGCGTATTTGATGAGTTCGCCCGGTTATCGGCGACGCCTCAACTAAGGTCGCCCCCTCAAATTGGGTTAAAATTCGATAGCGAGTTTCGGACGGTTTTCCATCTTCACTTACATTTACCATTCTCTCGCCAGATTGGAGGGTATTCTTTTTAAGTGGCGCTTTTACTTTAAATCGATTAACCGGCCACTCTCCTGCTACAAGCGCGTGATAACGCTTGTCCATTTTGCCATTGCGCAGTTGCTCGTGCATATGGCGCAGTGCCGAGCGTTTTTTTGCAATCAGCATACAGCCAGATGTATCTCTGTCTAAACGATGCACTAACTCCATAAACTTTGCATCGGGGCGCAAAGCTCGAAGCCCTTCAATGAGACCAAAGCTTAATCCACTTCCGCCGTGAACTGCCATTCCAGATGGCTTATTCATAACGATAAGGCGATCGTCTTCAAACAAAATATGTGATTCAAGAGCGGCGATTTTATCTAACTTGGGCGACGGTGCCGGTGCGCCCTCAGACACACGTACAGGAGGTACGCGAACTATGTCGTCTGTTTGCAACTTATATTCAGGCTTTACCCTGCCTTTGTTTACACGCACTTCGCCTTTGCGCAAAATGCGATAAATCATACTTTTCGGTACACCTTTTAACTGGGTACGCAAAAAATTATCGATACGTTGACCGGCTAGATCGGCATCGACCGTTAAAAAACGGACTTTTTGGGGGGCTTGTTCTTTCATTCAGGCATTATAACGCAATGTTTTGCCATCAACATTATGAAACTTTCTATTTGCTCTAATTTATTGCATTTGTGTCTTTTTTATTCTGAGTGGCCTGTTTTTTTAAGGTATCTATTTAATAGTTACATTTATTCACCGACTTACCTTGCTTAATTTCAGTTTTTGGTGCGATAATTCACTATGCTTTTTAGGCATTAAAATCGCGAATCTTAATCGTACGCCAATCCGTACTCTTCGCGTAACAACCTGCCTAAAATTCATAAAGACGATATTGAATTAAAAACGACGATGTATTCGGTCGTAGGTTCAAGTCGCAAACGAAAAAGCATAGGTTAGGTTTCGGTAATGTTATTAACATAACAAGACATTTCATACCGAACTCGCTAAGAGGCAACGACAACACTGCCGTACATAAGCGAAACCATGCTTGCGAACATAAAATAAGTTTGCCGTTTTGCTAACAGAATTAAATGACAAATGAGCGATGCACATGATATCGCTTGTTAAAATGAAGAAAGAAATAAGGGTGAGTCGCTCCCGACATCTCAAAAGCAGTGTAGCCTATGAAAGGTGAATCAGTGCGGTAACATAGGCAAACAACAAAAACGTTTGCAGCCGAAGTTCTGATAGAAGCCGCGTATGACACGTATTTTACGCAAAAGCTACCCACTGGAGATAATGCGATGTAACAACAAAGTCCCCGTCCAGCCGAGAGGTTGCGCGGTGAGGGTTTGCACATGTCACTTTAATTTTGTGTCTTAACGGCTGTACAAAAACAGAGTTAGATACAATGAAAAGAATGTTAATAAATGCAACTCAACAAGAAGAGTTGCGTGTTGCACTGGTAGATGGGCAACGCTTGTACGACCTAGACATAGAAAGTCCAGGGCATGAACAAAAAAAGGCAAATATATATAAAGGTAAGATAACCCGCGTAGAGCCTAGCCTTGAAGCCGCATTTGTCGATTATGGTGCCGACCGCCACGGATTCCTTCCTCTAAAAGAAATTGCCCGCACGTACTTTCCTAAAGGCTATAAATTTGAAGGCCGCCCTAACATCAAAGATGTTATCAAGGAAGGCCAAGAAGTTATCATCCAAATTGACAAAGAAGAACGCGGCCAAAAAGGCGCTGCGCTTACTACGTTTTTGTCTTTGGCAGGAAGCTATTTAGTATTGATGCCCAACAACCCTCGTGCGGGTGGTATTTCTCGTCGTATAGAAGGCGATGAGCGCACAGAGTTAAAAGCGTCGTTAAGCAAATTAGAACTTCCTGACGGTATGGGCTTAATTGTTCGTACTGCGGGCGTTGGTAAGTCTTACGAAGAATTAGAGTGGGATTTGAAAGTTCTGCTTAAGCACTGGGAAGCTATTTCCGAAGTCGCAAAAGAGAGGGAAGCACCTTTCCTAATTCACCAAGAAAGCAACGTAATTGTGCGTGCTATACGCGACTACTTACGCCGCGACATTGGCGAGATACTGATCGATAAAACCAGTATTTATGAGCAGGCTTTGCAGCATATTGAGCTTGTTCGCCCAGACTTTGCAAGCCGCGTGAAACTATATCACGGTGAAGTGCCTTTATTCAGCCATTATCAAATTGAGAGCCAGATCGAATCTGCTTTTCAACGAGAAGTTCGCCTGCCTTCAGGTGGCTCGATTGTCATCGACCCTACTGAAGCGTTAACGTCAATTGATATTAACTCTGCGCGAGCAACAAAAGGCGGAGACATTGAAGAAACTGCGCTTAACACCAACCTTGAAGCCGCAGATGAAATTGCCCGTCAATTGCGTTTACGCGACCTAGGTGGCTTGGTAGTTATCGACTTTATCGACATGACGCCGGTTAGGCATCAACGCGAAGTCGAAAACCGCATGAAAGACGCGGTTAGAAGCGATCGCGCACGCGTTCAGCTTGGACGCATTTCTCGTTTTGGTTTATTAGAAATGTCTCGTCAGCGCTTACGTCCTTCTCTTGGCGAATCTGCACACCATGTTTGCCCGCGCTGCTCAGGCCACGGCACCATTCGTGGAACAGAATCGCTCGCGTTGTCTATCCTTCGTATACTCGAAGAAGAAAGCATAAAGGAAAATACAGGGCAAATAGAAGCACAGCTCCCTGTTTCTGTAGCCACTTATCTGTTGAATGAGAAACGAAAATCTATCCAGCTACTTGAAAAGCGTCATGGTGTTGATTTGTTACTTATTCCAAATGCAAACCTTGAGACTCCTCATTATCAGGTAGAGCGCCGCCGTCCAGATGATGCGCTGCAAGATGCAAGCTACGAAGTAGAGTTAATGCCAGCAGTGGAAACTGAAAAAGTATCTACTACAACAGCTCCTGTAAAACGAGAAGAGCCTGCGCTCAAGGGGCTTGTTGCGCCAACTACGGCAGCACCTGTGTCTCAGCCAAAGCCGCAGACACAAGCGAAACCAGCACAATCTAGCGATGTCCCCTCTTTATTTGCTCGCATAGGTAAGTGGATTAACGACATGTTTGGTTCTGATGATAAGTCAGACTCATCGTCGAAAGACACGAAAAAACAAGAAGAGAAGACATCATCTAATTACAAAGGTAAAAACCCGCGTAATACTCGCAATAATGATGACCGCCGTCGTAAACCTCGTAAAAATACGCGCCGTAATGGCCCATCGGGGGCAAAAGAAGGTGAGCAAGATCAGCAGCGCGCTCCTCGTTCAGAGCAAGACGATAAACGCAACAATAACAAAGGCCGCAAACCGCGCAGAGCGCAGCAGCCTCGTGACGAGCAGCAAAAGCCAAAGCACGACACGCCTAAACAAGATGAAACTGTTAAAGACAATGTTGAACAGCAGAATAATCAAGTTGAGAAGAAACGCGAAGTTGCCGAGCGCAGAAAACGTCGTGATAAGCGTCGCAGTGTTCGAGTGAACAAAGGTGATTCAGTAAACGTTAACGCACAGAGCGCACCAAATGCGGAAAGCAAACCAGCTGCACCGAAAAAGCCTGAGAGCGCTCAAAATCAAGTAGAAAGTCAAGTAGAGAAACAAGCAGATAGCCAAGCTGATAAGCAACCTAAAGAGCAAGTAGTAACTTCTGCTCCCGTAACAGAAGATGCGGCAGGAAAGCCCTTAGAGAAGCATCACGCTAAAGAAAAAACAGTGATCGGCTCGCCATCAGAAACGTCTGAGTCTACTGAGGAAACTCAAGAAGCAGCGGTAATTTCAGAATCAACAAATGACGAAAATGGCCAGAAGCGTGAAAGCCGAGGACGCTCACGTCGTTCTCCGCGTCATGTTCGTGCTGCCGGTCAACGTCGTAAGAAAGAAGCCCAGCAAAATGATGAAGGAAACAATGCTGTCGATAACGAGAGTCAAAATAATGCTTCACAAGTAAGCGTTGATGAAACTCAAGCGAAGCAGCCAGGTAACTTATCACCAGACGTTGAAGCTAATACCGACGCTAAAGTCGACAGCGCCGCAGGCGCGGAAACTGCAGCAAAGGTAGAAAGCGCAGAAGCTCAATCAGAGGCGGCACCTTCGCCAGCTCCTGTTAAAACACAAGAGACCGAAGCCCCTGCTCAGCAAGCTGAAGAGGCTGTTGAAAAGGTAGCCGATGAGACCTCTGAAAAAGTAGCAGAAGCAAGTCCATCACAAGATGAATTACAGTTTGAAGAAGCGCAACCTGAAGACGAAGTTAAGCAAAACACTTCTTCTTCACAAGCTGCTGAAACACCTCAGCCAGCAGCAGTTGAGCCTAAGCAAGTTGAGATTAACTTGGAAGAAGATACTCATACTGATAAGCACTCAGAAGAGGCGACTACGGAAGCGCAAGATATAGACGCTGATATAAACGCTAAGGAAGATAAAAAGGTAGAGGATAAACCAGCAGCTAAGAAAGCGTCGGCGGTGGTATCATCTCTAGGCGCAAGCGGATTAGGTAAGCGCAGAGCGTCTCATCCAATGACGTCGCCTGCCTCTGTTGACGATGCGTTTGTCGATGTTGAGTTAGTCTCAAAATCGGATGATGCGCGGCCTTCCTTGGCAGTTTGCGGCAAAACTGCGCTGGTATCGCAAGCATCAGCACGAGCTTCTGCTCCTGCAACCTTGCCTGAGAGTGTAGATTAATGAGTTAAGCCACTCTTGTCCTACTGGCTCTTCCTGTCGTATTAAGGAATGAGCACAGTAGCAGCCGTATAAAAGCCGTTTCATTATGAAGCGGCTTAATTAGATGGTCCGCCTCACCTCTAAGCTAATCTTAGAGTTAGGCAATCAAAGAGGCGAACCATCATGTCTACTATTAAAGTTCTTGGAATCGATTTAGGCAAATCATCTTTTCACGTGATAGGCCGCGACTATTCAGATAATCAAATCATTCGCAAAAAATTTTCCCGCTCGGCACTCATTCACTATCTTCATCAATTAACGCCATGCACAATTGCCTTCGAAGCTTGTGGCGGTGCGCACTGGCTTGGCAGGCAGTGTGAGTTGATGGGGCATACGGTCAAACTAATCCCGCCACAATACGTAAAACCTTTCGTTAAAAGCAATAAGAATGATTTTATTGATGCAGAGGCCATATGCGAAGCATCAATAAGACCGAAAATGCGGTTTGTCAGCGTCAAATCAGAAGAAGCCCAGGTCATTTCAGCTATTCATAAAGCAAGGCATGGGTATGTCAAAGACAGAACAGCCTGCATGTCCCGTATAGGCTCCTTACTGCTGGAGTTTGGCATTGCACTTCCAACAGGCCATAGCGTAATGAAGCAACTGTTTAACTGGCTTTCACAGCAGCGGCAGGTCTTGCCAGGGTTACTTATGGAAGAGCTCATGGAGCTGCACGAATATTACCTGCTCCTTAACAGGAACATTGAGAGACAAGATAAAAAGCTAAAGCAACTGGTTGATACAAACCCGATAGGGCAGCTTCTTAAAACCATCCCAGGTATTGGCGATATGACCGCCAGCCTTTGTATTGCCAACATCAGTAGCGCTACGGATTTTAAAAACGGAAGAAACATGGCTGCATGGTTAGGGTTAGTTCCAGCGCAGTACTCAACTGGCGGTAAACCCAAATTACTGGGGATAAGCAAGCGGGGTAACAAAGAACTCCGAACCTTGTTTATCCATGCCGCCAGGGCGGTTATGTCCAGGCCGGATAAGACCGGAAAGATTTATGGCGAGTGGTTGATAAATTTACGCGCCACCAAGCCATTCAATGTTGTAACCGTTGCCCTGGCCAACAAACTGGCCCGAATAGCATGGGCAGTGATGAAAACAAAAAAAGCATTCAACAGCAAAGCGTTAGCACCGGGTTTGCAATGATAAATATGATGACGAAAACGGTAGAACCACTGGATTAAAACCTGACATAAAAAACAGCTCTCAGAAGCTTTCGGTTTTTTGAGGATAATCCAGCGCGGATCTCATCGTGGAGCGGGTTGCGAAAGCGCCTAAACAGACTCCGAATACATTAGCGCATAACCAACCCCGTTATCGAAATTAATCATTGCAATAACGAGGCGGACCATACATTTTTATGTTAAGTGGACGCTACTTGTATTAATTGCATGGCATTTTATACCATTAGTCCGTATAGATAATTACCTACTAGAAAGTATTCAAACATTGACCATTGGTAACAACAATGACGGCAGATACAAACATTGATAGCGCAATAGATCCCCAATTTTTATCATGGGTAGAGCAAGTCTGCTCGGCCTCGATAAGCCGCGCATCTCTTATTCAAACACTGTGGAGTGGCTACGGTGCTTGTTTCCGCGCTATTCTAGAGCAGCACGATGCCAATACAACCGAAGGCCCGCTATCTGTTGTGGTAAAGTGCGCTTCGCCTACTGACGTTGCTCAACACCCGAGGGGGTGGAGTTCAGTAACGGGCCACCAAAGAAAGCTTAAGTCATTTGCTATTGAAAATAACTTTTACAATCACATTCAACCATTCACGAATGAGTTTTGCAAAACGCCTCGGGGTATCGCTGTTGAAACCAAGGAAGACAAAACACTGTTAGTTATGGAAGACCTTGGAGCAGCGGGCTATTCTGAAACCACGCTCTCTCTTAGTGTTACTCAAGCTCAGGTTGTACTGCATTGGCTGGCGGAATTTCATGCCGCATTTATAGATACGAAACCATCTTTAAACCTTAAAAAGCCTAACGGCGAAAACGTTGAAGTTTGGCAAGAAGGCACCTACTGGCATCTGAACACCCGACGTGATGAATACAATGCCATGCCCTCTTCAGAGTTGAAAACGCGAGCGCAAGAGATAAGCACCCTACTCGCCAACTCAAAATACCAAACCCTGCTTCACGGTGACGCAAAAGTGGCGAATTTCTGTTTTACACCGCACTATACGCAGTGCGCTGCAGTAGATTTTCAATATGTGGGCTTTGGCGCCGGGGTTAAAGATGTTGCCTATTTTTTGGGAAGTGCTTTGAGCGACAACGATCAACGTCTGTTCCGCGACCGTTGCTTAGATGTTTACTTTACCGCGCTTGAACGTGCCTTAAAGCGCCAATGTGCGAACTCTAAAACAAGCATCACAGAACAAGACATTCCGTTCATTGTGAACGAGTGGAGAAGCCTTTACTCTCTCGCCTGCGCCGATTTCCATCGTTTTCTAGCAGGGTGGAGCCCAAACCATAAAAAGATTAATATCGAACTTCAGTATCAAACGTCATTAGCGCTGAACAGACTAGGCTAGTATTCCCACACGTCCCCTCATATAACTGGTTATTAGCCGTTGCCCGAGTTGATGAAATAGCATTTTTATCCATATTCGATTTGTTTTTTATAAGTTACTTTGCAATGTATTGAGTTTAGTGACCGAATATCAATTACCTAACGTATAAGGTTTCGTGGTTACGAGTTCAAATATAATTGCGATGATAGTTATTGGCATCGTTGACCTGCACCACTGATGCCGAATCATTAATGACGAAGTTGACGACAAACTTAAATATATAAACGCGATTTCAAATTATTATGTATAAACGCAAACTCTATCTATTTGGCCTTCTCTCTACCTTTATTCTTATTATCGCGTTAGCAAG
The DNA here is from genome assembly GCF_002831605.1 of Alteromonas sp. MB-3u-76. NCBI lineage: Bacteria > Pseudomonadati > Pseudomonadota > Gammaproteobacteria > Alteromonadales > Alteromonadaceae > Alteromonas > Alteromonas sp. MB-3u-76. The sequence continues at coordinate 2,619,451 of NZ_CP025115.1, forward strand.
TGCGGCTGTTACGGCTCACCTCACCCGTGCAAACTTAGAGCAAAGCCAACTAGCTCAATCTCTTCTGTCTGAGCATCAAGAGCTTTCGAGCACTTCCTATCGATTGTTTAAACAACTCACTGACGAACTCATTTTTGGCAAGGGCGCTAATCAGGCGAATGTTAGAAACAAACAAGAAAAAATTGATCAATCTATTACGCGAATTAAGAAGTTCGAACTAGCCCAGCGAGAGGCATTAGGACTTGATGCCACTCAAGGCAGCGTTGAAGATACTGACGAACTTGAGGCGTTGATTGCCTATATTGTCTCAGAGTTTCGCGACATCGCCCAGTTAAACGACAGCACGCCTTTACATGAACAAGAGCGATTACACACCCTTCTTGAAAGCACCATTGATAATCAATTTAGAGAAGCTATAAACGCAGCAGTAGTCCGTCAAGGCAAAGTAGTATCTAGAATAAATGCAAGTATAGACACGCTGAACACCAGTATTGTTTGGTTTACCATTATTTTAGGCGCTATTACCTGTCCTTTTATTTTATTAGGCTGTTACTGGCTGTTTAATGCTTTGTATCACCCATTAACCGTTATTCGCACAGGCACCGATGCTATTGCATCTGGCAACTATCATTATCGCCTACCTGAAACACTGGATGATGAGTTTACTGACTTGGTTAAAGCGTTGAACTCAATGATTGCAAGACTCGCTGAGCACGAAGACAAAGCATCAGCCTACCGCAAGCAGCTAGAATATGATGTTGAGACCCGCACTCGCGCCCTGCAAGAAGTGAATAATAAACTCACTCAGTTAGACGCCAAGCGTCGGCAGTTTATGGCTGATGTGAGCCACGAATTGCGCACGCCTCTCACTATTATTCGGGGTGAGGCCCAAGTAACACTACGTCAAAAATCTGCGACAAATGAGATATACCAAGAAACGCTTCATACAATCTTAGAGCAGTCTGTGAAGTTAAGTAAACTAGTGGACGACCTTTTGCTTTTGGCTAGAGCAGAAATGCATGAGTTCACCCTAGATGTTGCAGAATATTCACTGAAGTCTTTGCTTAACGAACAGATAGCATTATGGCAAAAAATTGTGAAACCACGTGTAATTTCGTTGAAGTGGAACATTGATAGCGTGGACAAAAGTCAAACCGTAATTATCGATAAAGACAGAATTACTCAGGCGCTTACTATACTTATCGAGAACGCCAGTAAGTATTCAACTGAACATGCCCCTATTACTCTCGCCGTAGATGAAAACGACCATTGGGTAAACATTCATGTTATCGATATTAGTGAGGGAATTTCCTCATCGGATTTAGAGCACATTTTTGAGCGCTTTGTGCGTTTAAAAAGAAAAGGCGATGGCATGGGTTTAGGGCTATCTATTGCGAAGGCAATTGCCGAGGCTCACGGCGGAAAGCTGGTGGCTACATCAACACTGGGCAAAGGCTCAACATTTACGCTATCGATTAAAAAAGCAAACAACAATAAGCCGCTCGCAGCTTTTGAAGAAACCACTTTCAGCGAAGTTCCAAACAATGAGAGACAGCCATAATGAAAATTTTAGTTGCAGATGATGAAGCGCCACTTCTACGATTTCTATCTCGCGGATTGAGCGCTGAGGGTTACCATTGTGTTGAAGAAAGCACGCTTCATAATTTGATCACTCGTATTAAGCAAGAGTCTCCCGCTATTGCCGTACTCGACAGAATGTTTGGGGATGAGGACAGTGTGGAACTGCTTCCAACCATAAAATCAATGCCAAATGCACCTATGGTTCTGCTTTTAACAGCCGTTGACGATGTGAAAGAAAGAGTGAATGGTTTAACGCTGGGTGCTGATGACTATTTGTGTAAGCCTTTCGACTTTGACGAGTTATTGGCACGTATCACAGCACTTAAACGCAGAGCTGGCAAAACGGCTGTGAACGACAGTTTTACAGTAGGCCCTTTGCAAATTGATAAAGACTCTCGAATTGTCACTCTCTGCGGCGAAGAGCTCTCACTTACAAAGCTAGAGTATGACACCTTATTCTATTTTGCAGAAAATGCAGGCAAAGTGCTGTCTAGAGAACGAATACTCAGTCGAGTTTGGAGAAGTCATAGCGACCCTTTGACCAACGTTGTCGATGTATACATCAGTCGCTTGCGACAAAAGCTCAGTGTGAACAGCTCAATTTCGATAGAAACTTTGCGGGGAAATGGTTACCGGCTAACGGTAAAAACATAAAAAAAGCCCAACGAAGGGACGCGTTGGGCATAATTGTAACGATTACTACTGTATCGTTTAACACGGGCTATCTATGGCACACACATCAAATCCTCAACCCAGATGCACCGCGAACGTTCCTGCCACTTTCTCAGCAGCAGGGCAACAGTATTTGCTACCCTTTATATGGTAGAGAAAGAACGTAACTAAACCTTTTACGCTCCATTAAAAAGAGATGAACGGAAGATTAAAATGCAAATCTTACGCGCCCCATTACCATACGCGGTGGAATAAACTGAAATCCCGTTTCATTTACACCAAAAACGTCTGTCATTGATGAGTTAACGCCGTCTTGGTCGGTGATGTTGTACACCATTAGATCGGCTCCCCAACTTTCATCCGGTGAATCGTAAGACACATTGGCGTTTAATAAATTGTACGCATCGACGTCATCTACCTCAGGATTGTTAAACACGCGCTGCTCAAAGTCGCCTCTATGCGTATATTGTAAGCTCGCCACTATATATGCTCCGCTTGAGAGTTGATCTTCATAGGCAAGCGTTATATCTGCGGTCAAGCCCGGTGTTTTCGCTAATTCATTACCATTTAAATTTTGTAGGAACCCAGCAACGTCTCGTGTAGCGCCGTGTATCTCTTCTTTTGCTGGTGTTACTCCGTCAGCTAAAAAAACGCTTTCAATCAATAATCGATTGTCTAGTGCTAAATAATCAGCCGACACTTCTGATTCAGTTAATCCCAACTTTACGTCAAGGCTAAAATGGTCACCAAGCAATGCCGTCATTTCAAACTCTAAACCGTATATCTCTGATTTTGGAATATTTGAAACGCCACTGCCAAACTCATTAAAATCTGATGCCTGAAACTGTAAGTTGGTATAGTCATAGTAAAAGGCTGCAACGTTAGTACGTACTAGGCTACTGAATAAATCAGCCTTATATCCGATTTCGTAGGCATTGATAGTCTCATCTTCGAAAGCCTCACGGACCAATGCATCGTCTCCTTCTGAAAAAGTTAAGTTACTTCCACCAGGCTTAAGCCCTCGTGTGTAAGACGCATACGCCATTGCGCTGGTGGCAAAGTCCCACTCAAGGGCAATACGACCTGTCAAATCTGACGTTTTCGGGTTGATAAATGAAGGGGTTAGGCTGAAGAAATTAGAAACGGTACTTTTAACTTCGTCATCGGTATATCGCAAGCCCGTGATAAGGCGGAAGGATTCATTAAACGGGTAGGTTGTTTGGCCATAAAATGACAGCGACTCTCGCTGTGGATTCGAATCTGAAATAAATCCTCTGTCCCCGCCAAAAACCTCAGGAAATGTTGTTGCATACCCATCTAAAAAACCATCCCGACCAACGTCAAGTTCTTCTCGTATGGTAATTTCAATGTCCGTATCGAGATAAAACATCCCCACAAGCCAATCCAACTTGCCAAATAATGGTTCGTTGGAAATTATGTTTAGCTCTTGGGTAAATGTCGTTTGGACATTAACCTCTGGGTTAAACTGACTGATTTGAATTTCAGGATTGGTCAAAAATGAATGACGGTCATTATCTCGAATTACAGTGATATCATCTTTTTGATAGCTGCTAAGCGACTTAATTACGGCGAAGTCTGCGTCCCACTCAGCAATCAGACCAAACACTTCGGAATCGAGTTTGTAGAATGACTCTGTGTCCTGAGATAAATTTCGTGCACCTGGCGTAGGGTCGTCTATACCTTTTATACCTGCACCATTAGATTCTCCAGAAAAAACTTGAGCTAACAGGCGCACACTTAAATCGTCATTGATGGAAAAAAGCCAGTCGGTTCTAAACGATAGGTTATCAATATTATCTAAATCTTCACCAATGAACGTCTCACCTCGCTCTGTAACACTAGGGCCGTTGTAAACGTTCTGTGTGTAGCCATCTTGCTTGACTGCACTAATTGATGTTCGCATTGCTATGGAGTCGCTCACCGGAACGTTTACCGTACCGCGAACCTTTCTCAGGTTGAAGTTACCTATTGTAACGTCCGCTTTACCAGCAAACTCATTGTAAACGGGAAGTGTATTTATGACGTTAATTGCACCGCCAGTTGAGTTTTGTCCAAATAACGTCCCTTGCGGTCCCCGTAACACCTCTATTCGCTCAATATCGATAAAATCAGTTTGTAGAGCATATGGCGATGCAATATAGATCCCGTCCATATGATATGAAACAGATGGATTTGCAGTGGCATTTTGGTTTGCTTCGTTACCCACACCACGTATCGAGATAATAGACTTAAAGCCTTCGTTTTTTGCTACTGTCACACCTGGGGCAACGGCACTTAAGTCGACAAAAGAGGATATGTATTTTTTATCAAGCTCGCCCGAAGATATAGCAGTCACCGCCTGAGAAACTTCTTGTAAACTTTCGCTACGTTTCTCAGCTGTTACCGTAATATTTTCAATAGCACGTTCAATAGATTTTTTGTCGCTTTCTTGCGATTGCTGAGCAAAAACACTTTGGCTTGCTAATCCCGATATGATGAAAGCAGTTGCTATTGTTTTTGCATTACCGTTTTTATTATTCATTACTTTTCCCTAAAATAAATGAACATCGAATTATTCAAAATGCTCTAGTGCTAAGATTTTTATTAGACATGAAGATTGTTGGTGTTTCATTTGCGGGCAGCAGCAGAAAGAATGCCAATTTACTGACCAATTGGACAACTTTCTCCGAGAAAACAAATAAGCAACTGAAATTTATTATCTTTTTCCTTTAGATAAAAAATTAATCCGATGGGCGACTAGCAATTAGAGCAACGCAGATTTGCATTTGAAAGGTGCATAAAAAGGCAAAATGCACTTTAAAAGTACTGTGTAAATTGTGGGTATTGTGGATTTTGAAAAGCGGATAGAGTTAACACGCGGAGATAAACTACACAGTAACTACCATAAGAAAGACTTCAAGTATTAGATGTTAACTGCGGTTAATTGGTAACGTAACAACGTAAAAAGTCGCAGGCGCTTTTGCAAGAAAGCACTGCGACCTTTTACTATTACGGACTTAGATTAAAAGAACCCGAGTGGATCTTCGCTGTAACTGACTAATAAATTTTTAGTTTGTTGATAGTGGCTCAACGCTAGCTTATGGGTTTCTCTACCAATCCCTGACTTTTTATAACCGCCAAACGCAGCATGCGCTGGGTACATGTGATAACAGTTGGTCCACACCCTGCCCGCTTCAATTTTCCGTCCCATGCGATAAGCCAAATTCATATTTCGGCTCCATACGCCTGCGCCAAGTCCAAACTCGGAACTGTTGGCAAGTTTGAGCGCTTCGGCTTCATCCTTAAAGGTCGACATTGAGATAACTGGGCCGAAAATTTCCTCCTGAAAGACACGCATGTCGTTGGTTCCTTTCAGCAACGTTGGCTGAATATAAAAGCCGCTATTCAGTTCATCTGTCAACTGCTCAACATTTCCCCCTGTGAGTACTTCAGCACCTTCACTTTTACCAATTTCAATATAGTTGAGTATTTTGTCGAACTGTTCTTTTGATGCTTGTGCCCCCACCATGGTCTCAGTATCAAGGGGGTTACCTCTTAAAATTTTCGCGGTGCGCTCAAGAATTTTTTCCATAAACTGATCGTAAATGTCTTCTTGAATAAACAATCTCGACGGACAGGTACACACCTCGCCTTGGTTAAAGTATGCAAGTACGGCACCTTCAATCGCTTTCGATAAAAACGCGTCGTCTTTATCCATAACGTCATTAAAGAAGATATTTGGTGATTTACCTCCTAATTCGACCGTCGAGGGAATGATATTATCAGCCGCACACTTTAGGATATGAGAGCCCACTGGCGTTGAGCCAGTAAAAGCAATTTTGGCAATTCGCTTGCTCGTAGCTAGCGCTTCCCCCGCCTCTTTACCAAAACCGTTAACAATGTTTAGTACACCAGGTGGTAGCAAGTCGCCAATAATTTCAGTAAGCACTAGAATAGAAGCCGGCGTTTGTTCTGCTGGTTTGAGCACCACACAATTGCCTGCGGCTAATGCAGGTGCAAGCTTCCATGCAGCCATAAGAATGGGGAAGTTCCACGGAATAATTTGACCAACAACTCCCAGTGGCTCGTGAAAATGGTAAGCAACGGTTGTTTCGTCTATTTCACCAATAGAACCATCTTGAGAACGCAGGCAACCTGCGAAATACCTGAAATGATCGGCGGCGAGAGGAATATCAGCCGCTAAGGTTTCGCGTACTGCTTTGCCATTGTCCCACGTATCTGCTACAGCCAGCAGCTCTAAATTCTCTTCTATAAGATCGGCAATTTTAAGCAGAATATTACTACGCTCAGTGACAGATGTTGTTCCCCATCCTTCCCTCGCCTCGTGTGCTTTATCAAGGGCAAGATTAATATCATCAGCGTCTGAACGCGGTATCTTACAAAACACTTTTCCGTTAACCGGGCTAATATTGTCAAAATAGTTACCATTAACAGGCTCAACCCACTGCCCGCCAATATAGTTACCATATTGAGCTTTAAAATTTACAAGTGCGCCTTCACTTCCGGGATTTGCATAAATCATATTTGTGCTCTCTTCTTGTTGTCTAGCGGTAAAAATTCATATAGCTATTGGTCGTAAATATAGATAAAACACCATGCTTTATATTCACTATTGATTTACATTAATATAACAATAGGAAGGTAACTTGATTTGCTGTCCAAGAAATTTGCCTGAGAGTCCAAACAATCAGTAAAGGCTAACTATGCATACTCCGAATTTAGACAAAAAACGTCAACAGCTTGATGTCTTAATTGAAAACAAGGTTACATTTTCTGCTGACAGCAGTGAGTTGAGTATTTACGACACCTACGAAAGTGCTCAAAAGGTTGCACTTCACTCAAACGAGCTACTTTTCTGCGCTATGCTAACTGGTAAGAAAATAATGCACGTAGAAAGCAGCCAATATCACAAAGCATTTTTACCACATGAATCGTTTGTGGTTGCTCCGCAAAATAAGGTGCTTATTGACTTTCCTCAGGCTTCTCTCAATCGGCCCACAACGTGTCTTGCTATAGAGATAAGCCGAGACAAGATCAATGATGTCTCCAAGGCGCTAAATATGAAGCAGCGGATAGCCCACGATGCCTTGTTTGAGTACGTTCCAAATGTCGTGCATACCCAGCACAATGTACAAACACAGCAATTACTAGAGCGTATGGTTCATTTATTCAGCGAACAAGGTGCCGAACGTCACTATTTAATTGATTTATCGTTGAACGAGCTAATTACTCGGTTATTGCAGCAGCAAAGTCGTGAGCTTCTTTTGGCAAATTCAGAAGAGCTGAAACTAGATAACAAAATAAGCGAAGCAATTAGGTATATAGAAGAGAATGTTTCGCAAGACTTAGACATTAACAAGCTGTGTAAGATAGCATGCATGAGTAGAAGCAAATTCTATCAGCAGTTTAAGCTTGCCTTTGGTACTACACCGGCTTTATTTCAACAGCAATTGCGTTTAAAGCGCGCACGGGCCCAACTGCTCAGCGGTCAATCTATCAGCGCCGTGTGTTTCGATTTAGGGTTTAATAGTGCAAGTCATTTTAGTCGAGTATTTAAACAAGCTTTTGGCATTGCGCCAAAAGAGTGCCGGCACTAATGCACCAAACAGAAAAAAGCCCAATTTGACAATAGGGCTTTTAGGATGTTTATAAGGCTTAAGTCGGCTTAAAGTTGGTTAAATTTACTCAGTCTCGTTTCATATCTACGTGCGGAATGTCATCTTCAAGATACATTACCGAAGTGGGGACAAAGCCAAAGCTCTTGTAGAATTCGAGTAAATATTCCTGTGCACCTATCTCGATAGACGCGTCAGGCCACAATACATCGCATTCATTTATTGCTTTATCTACCAACAACTTGCCTGCGCCCTTGTTGCGGTGAGCACTATGGGTAGCTATACGCCCAATACTTGCTGACGGATAGCTAACGCCAGGCGCTAATAACCTAGCGCACGCAATCAGCTTGCCATCGACAAAACCCATTAAGTGACGAGTTTCTTGATGCCTGTCTTTTTCATCAAGCTCTGGGTAAGGACATGTTTGCTCAACCACAAACACATCTACCCTAAGTTTTAGCAAATCAAAAAGCTGGTAAGTACTAAGCTCGTCGAACTTACTGCAGATCCAGGTGATCATGAAGCCTCAATTTTGTTGTTTGACTGTGTAAGCTAACGCAAAAAGGTAAATTCCAACGCGACATATTATGAAGAGGAAAGTAACTTACCACGTCAAATCATCGGGGATTTCATAGTCTGCATACCAATCATCCTCTGCTTCATCTTTACCATCATTACCGCTTTTATCTAAATCAGCTCGGTAAACAATAAAGCTTTCATCTCGCTGCGCAATTTTATCGGCAACCGGCGTTGGCACCAGCTCGTAGGCATCATCTAACAACACTACGGTCAATCGACCTTTTGTCACCTGACGGTGCATATCCGCACTTACGTACATCCGCTTCACCACGTTATCATGAGTGAAGTTAAGTACGGTATCGCCTTTGCGTTCTTGTTTATTGGTGACTATTAGCTGTTTAACCTGAGCTGCTATAGAGCGCTTTTCTCGCTCGTTTTGCTGCAGTTGGTTTAGCTCGCGAGAGCGCGCTTTTTTCTCTTCAGCCGCCTGCTGCGCTGCTATAGTAGCTTCATCAACAACAGGCTTTTTCTGCTTCTGCTTTTTACGCTTCTCAGCACGGGCTTTCTTTGCAGTTCCTTTATCTGCTAAACCCGCTTTCAAAAGTTGGTCTTGTAGAGATGCCATATATCGTTCAATTACCTATTAAGTTACTTCTTTTTGGCTTTAGATTTAGCTGCGGGCTTCTTAGCCGCAGTTTTCTTAGGTGCCTGCTCTTGCCATTTGCCGTTTTCGTACCATGCCGACCAACCAGTCGCCTTGCCCGCGTCATTCTCAGACATAACGTACTGTTGTTTTGTTTTACGGCTATAGCGCACTATTGTTTCGTTACCGTCTGAATCTTTTTGTGGTGCATCAGCAAGATAATAGAACTTAGGCGAAATTCGGTCTCTAAAGCGAGCAAGTTCGTGAACTTTGGGAGCACGTGTTTCCCTCGACTTTGGAAAATTGTGAGCCGCTAAGAAAATACCCGACGCCCCGTCGCGTAGCATAAAGTGGGCGTCCGATTTTTCACAGGGCAGTTCCGGAAGATCCACGGGATCTTCTTTCGGTGGAGCAGCCTCACCATTTCGAAGTAACTTACGAGTATTTTTACATTCTTCGTTAGTACAGCCGAAATACTTACCGAATCGACCGTTTTTAAGCTCCATATCACTGCTACACTTGTCACATTCAATGATAGGTCCGTCGTAGCCTTTAATTTTAAACGTGCCCGTTTCAATCTCGGTACCTTCGCAGGTAGGCGTGTTACCACAAACGTGTAGTTTTCTTGTTTCATCAACAAGGTAACTGTCCATGGCTGTACCGCATTTAGGACAGCGTTTCTTTGAACGCAGCGCTTCGGTCTCTAACTCTTCCTCATCATCAACTTTCACTACCTCATCGCCAGGCGTTAAGTTCATGGTGTTTGTACAGCGCTCTTTTGGGGGAAGGTTATAGCCCGAACATCCTAAAAACACACCTGTGGATGCTGTTCTTACATTCATTTCTCGTCCGCACTTATCGCACTCAATGCCAGCTGGAATTGCTTGATTGAGGCGCATACCGCCCTCTTCAGGATCTTTTTCAGCATTGAGTAATTTGCCATAAAAATCGCTGTAGAAATCGTTGAGTACATCTTTCCAGTTTTTATTACCTTCGGCTATATCGTCGAGATGCTGCTCCATGTTGGCCGTGAAATCGTAACTCATTAAATCGTCAAAGTTTTCCATTAGACGGTCGTTTACAATCTCACCCATTTTCTCAGCATAGAAACGCTTGTTTTCCAAGCGAACATAGCCTCTGTCTTGGATAGTGGAGATAATACTCGCGTAGGTAGACGGACGGCCAATACCACGTTTTTCGAGCTCTTTTACCAAAGATGCTTCGTTAAAGCGCGCAACTGGCTTGGTGAAGTGCTGCTTTGGATCTAATTCATTGAGCGTTAGTGAATCGCCTTTTTGCACATCGGGTAGCAATAGCTCATCGTCACCTTTTTTGCGTAACTGGGGCTGAACACGTGTCCAACCGTCAAATTTTAGCACTCGCCCTTTCGCGGTGAGTTCATAATCAGCCGCAACTACCTTTATCGTTGTTGCATCGTATTTGGCCGGTGTCATCTGACAGGCTAAGAATTGACGCCAAATTAGCTCGTAAAGACGCTGAGCATCTCGTTCCATATCACCTAGGCTTGCAGCACTAATGGTAACATTTGAAGGACGTATAGCTTCGTGAGCTTCTTGTGCGCCTTCCTTACTGCCGTAGCGAATAGGCGATTCCGGCAGATACTTGTCGCCAAAGTTATCCGTAATATAGCTGCGTGCACTCTCAACGGCCTCTTGGCTCAAATTTGTTGAATCTGTGCGCATGTAGGTGATATATCCCGCCTCGTATAACCGCTGCGCCATCATCATTGTTTTCTTCACGCCAAACCCTAAGCGCGTGCTTGCTGCTTGCTGAAGCGTTGACGTAATAAACGGGGCTGACGGCCGGCTCTGAGTAGGCTTAGACTCACGACTTTCTACCGTAAAATCGGCCTTTTCTAAATCGGCTAATGCCTTATCGGCTTCGTCTTTATTTTTGGGTTTAAATGCGTTGCCTTGATATTTGGCAACCAGCATTTTTAAAGCCGCTTGTTCTTGACTGGTAAGGTTGGCGTGAATATCCCAAAACTCTTCCGGTACAAAAGCTTTTATTTCCCGCTCACGCTCTACCACCAAACGCACTGCAACAGACTGAACACGACCTGCAGATAACCCTCGGGCTACTTTTTTCCAAAGTAGAGGCGATACCATGAAACCAACGACTCTATCGAGGAACCGTCTTGCTTGCTGCGCATTTACACGAGAGATATTCAGTTCGCCAGGGTCTGAGAATGCATCTTGAATGGCATTTTTAGTGATTTCGTTGAAAACCACACGTTGATAAGTTTTACCTTTGCTGCCTAGTAACTCTTGTAAGTGCCAAGCAATAGCTTCTCCCTCGCGATCCAAATCGGTTGCGAGATAGATGGTGTCTGCATCTTTGGCTAACTTTTTTAGCTCACTGACAACTTTTTCTTTTCCCTGCAACACTTGGTAGTGCGCATGCCAGTTTTTTTCAGGGTCGACACCCATTCGGTCTACAAGCTTTAAATATTCATGTCGACGAAGATATTCTTGCCGCGCTTCTTCGCTGTATGTTTTGAGTTCTTTTGCCGGTTTTTTAGGCTCTACATTGCCTAACGCCTTCGTTGGAAGATCCCGAACATGGCCAACCGAACTTTTTACGATAAAATCTTTACCGAGATATTTATTTATCGTTTTTGCTTTGGCTGGTGACTCGACTATGACCAGTGATTTTGCCATATAATTGAACTAAACCTATTGATTTTAAATGACTTATTACGTCAAATACCGAAAATTGATGCAACCTTGCACTATATATAGGGTGCGCGCTCTTTTTTAACATATATCTACAAAGTGAATGGAAAACAAGATCTTCTTCATACTTATTCTTTCGCTTGCTTCAATCTCACACAAAAACTGTACAAGAAACAACCAGTGCGATTGGCAAAGCCTTTAAAAGCCGTATAATGCCAGCCATTCCACTAACACCGGTGCCTCCTATCAATCGTTAAATGAGCACTAGTGATAAAAAAAGCGCGATTGTTTTACGCCTCGCTGAATGCCTAGAACTATACAGCGTAGCGTTCAAATGCCCAAACACCAAATAGAGGGAAAGTATGAAGCAATTTGAAGTTAATTTTGATGGCCTTGTTGGCCCAACCCACAACTATGCCGGTTTATCATTCGGTAATGTTGCTTCTCTCAACAACGCCAATGCGGTAAGTAGCCCAAAGCAAGCAGCCAAACAAGGGTTAGCAAAAGCGAAAGCACTATCAGACATGGGAATGAAGCAAGGCGTATTGGCACCGCAAGAACGCCCTGACATTAACGCGCTGCGTCGATTAGGTTTTTCAGGCACTGATGCACGCGTACTAGAAAGCGCTGCAAAGCAATCTCGCGAGATATTTTTAGCATGTTGCTCTGCTAGTAGCATGTGGACTGCAAATGCCGCCACTGTGTCTCCTAGTGCCGATACGGCAGATGGACGAGTGCATTTTACCCCTGCAAACTTAACAAACAAGTTTCACAGGTCTTTGGAACCGCAAGTTACCGGCAACATTTTGCGCGGTACGTTTGCCAATGAAACCTACTTTGCTCATCACCAACACTTGCCAGATAATGACCATTTTGGCGACGAAGGTGCTGCGAACCATACTCGTTTGTGCAACGATTATAACGAAGCAGGAGTTGAGTTATTTGTTTATGGCCGGCATGCTTTTGACCCGTCAAAGCCTGCACCGACTAAATACCCAGCAAGACAAACATTAGAGGCCTGCCAAGCCGTGGCTAGATTACATGGTCTAAGGGACGAAGGCGTTGTGTACATGCAGCAAAATCCTGACGTGATTGACCAAGGTGTATTTCACAACGATGTAATCGCTGTCGGCAATCAAAACGTGCTCTTCTTCCACGAACAAGCGTTTCACGAAAAGGAAAAAGGGTTTGCTGAGCTACAACGTAAGTTTGGTGACAAGCCACTACACTTCATTGAAGTGCCTACTGCGAAAGTGTCTGTGCAAGACGCAGTGAAAACCTATTTGTTTAATACGCAAATTATTACTCTGCCAAATGGTGAAATGACGATTATTGCGCCTACCGACTGTGCTGAGAACGAGTCAGTTAAAGCCTATTTAGACAATCTTGTAACTCTGGATACGCCAATAAAGTCGGTAAATTATTTTGACGTTAAACAAAGCATGCGAAATGGTGGCGGCCCGGCGTGTTTGCGTTTGCGTGTGGCAATGAGTGAAGAAGAGCTGAACGGCGTAAATCAGTCTACTCTGATAAACGATGCACAATTCGCGCGACTAAATGCGTGGATAGATAAGCATTATCGCGATGAATTAAGCGAAGATGACTTAAGAGATCCGCAGCTACTGATTGAATCTCGCACTGCCCTTGACGAGCTGACGCAAATACTTCAGATAGGTTCGGTTTATCCGTTCCAGCAGGGTTAACAACCTAATCTGAAAGGCTTACACAGCTATCATTAAAGCGTTCATCTGATATAACAAAGCCGGCATTCATGCCTGTCTCTTGATCACAAGTCGATATCAAGAGACAGGGCTAGCTCATAGCCTTCAAGGATGGTTTGCAGTTTGAACCATCCTTGCCATATGACTTTCACAGACGCTCTTCCTGTTCTTTTTGTATCTTTCCACCCTCCTAGCTTTGCAAGCTCCGTATAGGCCCATTTCATTGAGGGGGCTGAGTCAGGTGGTGTCTTACTCACTCGTTTTAACCATAATAACTTCCATGCTTTAGGTGATAGGACTTCTTCACAGCTACTATCGTCCGGTCGGTCTTTTGCGAATTTGAGTTGAAGGATCCTTACGGCAATAAACGCGTTTATTGTGACTAGACGCTCAACGTTTTCCTTACTTTGTAAGCGCGAAGCTTCGATATTAGTACCGTCACTTTTCCACGCCTTATGATATTCTTCTACTAACCAACGATGCTCGTAATAGCCAATTATTTTTTGTGCTTGCGCTTGATTTGTGATGGGTTCATTTGTCAGTAAATGCCAGCATAACGCCTCTTTTGAATTACCGCGCTCTACACATCCGACGTAGTATAAAGGAAGTGATTCACCACGTTTATTGCTAGGAACCTTGAGCGTAACGGGAGCAAATACAATATCCAACGTCACGTTTCGTGCTTTGCGCCCTCCTTTTTGCGGAATATGTATTTGCTTGTGCCCTGCACTTTTTAACTGACTGGCATAGTGATATAGCTTGTTTTCGCCTTCCTCAATGTGCCGACTTTGCATTGAACGAACAATAAACCGCTGCTGAGTTGTTAGCTTATAAAGTAGGTACTCGTAGATATCGGCTTCTCGGTCACAGACGGATATCACATCATCTATCTTTGCGCCCAGTCTTGCTGACATATTGATTGATGCTGACTCCCACTTGTAGCCTTCTTTCTCAGTGTATGGTGTCGATGCATGTTTCGCTCTTTTACCACGCGTTGTTATGTCTCGTGTCCAACGCGACTGTTCAATCAGTCCAACTATTTCTTGTGATTCCGGCGCAAAAAGTAAGACACTATGGGCAAGCATACCGCGGCAACGGTTACCCTGATTCACGTGTCCAAGTTCGTTTCGAATACTTTTATGGCTGTATGAAATGGTCGTAGTATCTTCTAGGGCAAGTAATGTTTTGTGTTGCGCAGCTTGTACAGCTGTAACGTTAAATCCAGTTTCAGCGATTGAAGTCGCATCTACACTTTCATTTCTAATGAAGCGGTATGCTCCTTCCATATCGGCGGGGGATTCAGTGATATTCACAAGAGGCTTTCCTGGTGTATTGGCAAGTGTTGCAGCTAATTTTACCAGACGAGATGTACGACGAGGATCTCCTAGATTTGCTTCTCCAAACGTTTTTTCAGCCCACTCTACATTATCAATCATAATCTTTCCCAATGAGTTAAGTGAAAGATCTGATCAGAGTTGGAAGGAAGAGTTCAAAAAAATCCCCACTAATTACTTAGTAGGGATTTGTGTATAAGAGACAGGCATTCATGCCGGCTTTGTTGATGCGTAAAAGGTTGAATCCATATCGTAATTCCACTACCTCGATATTATGGAGTCACCTCAGTACATTGGTCTGTTACGCCAAACGGATTGGCAGGCGGAGATGCCCCCTCATCAGTTACATCATCAGCAGAAATGCTTAATGTGTAATGCATTGATGCTTTAGCTTCACTACCCGTAGACTGACCGAATACAGAAATAACGGCATCGTACCAAACCGCATAGCTTGCTGGGTATCGGTACTCAAGTTCTGCGTAGCCATTCTCATCTGTCACTGAGTCTACTGCAAATGTGATTGTTCCTACTGAACCTGGCGTAAGCGTGCCATCACCATTGGTATCTTCAAGACGAGGCGTGGTGTCTAAAATGCCGTTGTCATTAACATCCTCTGTTTCACACCTTTGGTTCACGATAGCCTGCCAAATCGACTCTTCATCATTGTAAACCCAAAAGCCGGTGCGATACTCACCGCCATCAACGAACTTCACTGGAGTAACAGATGCAGTAAGTTCTACACCGCTAACGGGTTGACCTACAGAGTCTGATACAAACACGCTGAAACGTTTCAAATAGGTCGTAGATGTTGGCTCTTCAAGCTCATTGCCGGTACCAATAGATATATCAAACGCTCGGTTACCAACAGTCAGCACAACATCATCTTCTATTGCAGGATCATCAGCCACAAAGGCCGTAATAACTACTGCATCAGGTGTTGATACAGATCCTGATGTAAATACCGTAGTAGCGATACCTTTACTGTCAGTGGTAGCCTGTGAAGGTGAGACAAAACCAGTTGAAACATCTGACACAGTAAAGTTGATGACACTGTCTTTCACCAAGTTTCCGTCTACGTCTCTCACTACCGCACTGATAGTGCTAGTTTGACCATCTGGACCCAATAAATCTGGTGACGCATCAGCAATGAGTGTATGTGGCGTGGTAGCAACAAACTCAATTTGCGTTAGCGCAGACACAAGCACATCGCCATTCCCATCTGTTGCGGTAGCCGTGATAGATGAAATGCCAGCATTGGTAGAGCTTATGCTAATTGTAGCCTCACCGTTTGCATCTGTTGCCACCGTTGATGCACCACTTATCACGCCACGAGAAGCACTAAAAGTTACGTCTTCACCAACTACCGGTGAATTATTCTGGCGCCATTGCACCGTGATGGACTGCTGTTGACCTACAGGTACTTCTTCAGTAGGTAGGTTTACGAAATTGAATTCGTCCTGTTGTACTTGAACAGTAAACGTAGCGCTTGCGTTTAACGCGGTTGCAGTAATGGTATTTTCACCCGAGTTAGTCGCAGTATATGATATTGTCGCTTGGCCTGTAGAGCCAGTATTTACCTCAGATGCGCCAAGTGTACCTCCGCTGGCCTCAAGCTGAACAGGTTGGTTGAGTATTGAGATGCCGTCAGAATCCTGAACACGAATGGTGTAATCAACAGTGTCATTTAAAATAACTGATGAAGCGCCATTTACCGTAACTTCGGTTCCGTCGATTTCAATAGAAACGTTTTCTGGGCTGAGCGAACCAGCTTGTGCCGAAACGGTTACTGTACGATTAGCTGCGTTGTTTCGCGTAGACAAAAGAGCGCGTGCAGTGCCATCTGCCGCTGTAGTAGTTTGAATAAGCTGCAGTTCAACGCCATCTTGACTAGGTGCAGAAAAACTCACTTCCACACCTTCCATAAGTACACTTTGCTCGTTTTTTACCAGTGCAATTAATTCAACTTCATCGCTTCCGCTTGATGCTAATTGAATGCTATCTGCAAATAGCTCTAGCGAAGCAGGTTCCTCACTCACGCTAGTACGACCTGAAGAACTAAACGTAGTAGAATCTGATTCTCCTGTTGGTAAAGTAACGATAACTTCACCATCGCCAGACAAATCACTTACCGCCATACCAATTGACGCAATACCATTCTCGTCCGTCAGTGCAGTTGCAGTGTCATTTGAAAACTCTGCCAAGTCGCTGTCACTAAGTGAGAAAGTTAGCAATATGTCATCTTGAGGGTTCCCGTCTGCGTCAGTAACCGTCGCTACAGCGGTAAGTGCATTGTTTGTAGAGAGCTCATTGTCTTGTTCACCGTCACTATTTTGCAATATCAGTGATACGGAAGATTCTGTAGTGCCCGTTGTTGCAGCGGTTGCTGAAAATGTCGTCGTTCCCGTCTCCCCAGTATTTAAGCTGGCGGTGATTTGACCGTCGCCCGACGCGGTGCTTGCATTAAGGCCTATACGCGCTACCCCGCTGTCATTTGTGCGGGCGGTGCCTGTATCATTGGCAAAGGTTGCTAGCGCTGCGTTATCTAGCACAAAACTAACTAAGGTATCAGACAACGCATTACCGTCTTGGTCGGTGACTGTGGCTACAACAGTAAGGCTGTTGTCTTCTGTTAAATTGCTATCGCTTTCACCATTGGCATTCTCAAGAGCGAGAGAAACTGTATAAGTTGGCGTAGTGGTTCCACCGCCACCATTACCAGTACCGTTGTCCGTATCATTTCTTGAGACAGAACCGCCTCCCCCACATGCTGTTAGCATAAATATTGCGCTAAATAAGCTTAGCGTCTTCGCTAATGTCCGCATAATTCGTTCCTGAACCTCTATTAATGGCAATTGCGTCGTTTTTTATGTTTAAAAATCAAATGAATCTGGCAAACTACGGAAGACTAAAAAATATAATAATGCACAGGGAACCTTCATGTCTCAATCTGCACACAAGTATAGTTTAACCGCCCGTATCTTTATCGGCATGGCAACCGGTATCTTAACCGGCGTGTTTCTCCAATTATTGTTTGATGATAGCGGAGATTTCACATTTTCGATATTCGGTTTAGAACTCTCTACGTATAACATTCTTGTAGAAGGTATATTTTCAACTTTAGGCCAAATATTTATTGCCAGCCTGAAAATGCTGGTAGTGCCATTGGTATTCGTCTCGCTCATCTGCGGAACAAGTACCTTATCTGACCCCAGTAAGCTTGGTCGCTTGGGTGCAAAGTCAGTTGGACTTTATGTTGTCACAACCGCGATTGCGATAACACTGGCAATGAGTATAGCCCTAATTATTGCGCCAGGCGAAGGACTAAATTTAACAACAGAGACAACCTTTCAGGCAAAAGAAGCGCCAAGCCTGTCTGATGTTATTGTCAATATGTTCCCAAGTAACCCAATCAATTCTATGGCACAAGGGAATATGCTGCAAATAATTGTTTTTGCAGTGCTATTTGGCATAGCAATGGCAATGACGGGAAACGCAGGCAAGCGCTTAACCGCAGTGTTTGAAGACATCAACACCGTTATCATGCGCCTTGTTACCATTATCATGAATCTTGCACCCTATGGCGTTTACGTGCTAATGGCCAAACTGTTTTCGACTATCGGTGGCGATACTATTCTTAGCTTAGCTAAGTATTTCTTCTTGGTATTTGGCGTACTTATTTTGCACGGATTAGTGACTTATTCAGTATTGCTGAAAGTGCTAGCTGGTCTAAACCCTATTACGCTACTGAGAAAAATGCGCGACGCTGCTTTGTTTGCATTTAGTACATCAAGCAGCAGTGCAACACTGCCTGTTACAATGGAGACTGCCAGAAACAAGCTAGGTGTAGGGAACTCCGTGTCGTCCTTCACGTTACCATTAGGCGCTACCATAAATATGGATGGCACAGCTATTATGCAGGGTGTTGCAACCGTATTTATCGCTCAGGTTTACGCTGTCGATTTGAGTTTAGGCGATTACATGATGGTAGTGCTTACCGCCACATTAGCCTCAATCGGCACGGCAGGTGTGCCAGGTGTTGGTCTTATAATGCTTGCTATGGTACTGCAGCAGGTAAATTTACCGGTGGAAGGTATTGCACTTATTATTGGTGTAGACAGACTTCTAGATATGACTCGTACCGCGGTAAACATCACAGGAGACTGTATGGTGTCGTGCGTAGTGGCTAAAAGCGAAGGCGCGTTAGATGAGGATATATTTAACGACCCTAACGCAGGCGAAAAGCAAGAAGACGTTGACTTCGAGCATTTCGAACGCAATAAGTAAAACGTCCCTCTGCCCTGCAAAGAATATAAGCAGGGAAGACTGAAACGAAAAAAGGTAGCTATTTTGCTACCTTTTTTATGGTCATTTATCTCAAAGCCCTTTCTCGATTTTCTTGTTTCCTCGAAGCCTTATTTTTAAATAGAAATCGGGCTCAAAGGTAATATGCTTATTAGTGAAGCGAGGATGAGGGCGAGATCTTCGCCGCCTTTTGTGCGGGATATAAGGTTGCCATTATGCACAAGCTTAAGGCCACAAAAGTTGTGATTAACACGTCTTGCCATTGAAGTTCTGAGGGTAAAAAGTCGATAAAATAGATATCGCCTGAGAGCACTTCAATGCCTAACGCATTTTCAACAAATAACACAATAGATGATAAATTGGGGGTGACAAGTAGCGCTAAAGCCACACCAACCGTTATACCTACAACACCGTTGATAGCGCCCTGAAAAATAAATATTGAGCGTATTAATGCGTCTGTAGCCCCCATCGTTTTGAGAATTGCGATAGCTGCTTGTTTTTCTCTTACTGCCATAACAAGGGAAGACACAATATTAAAGCACGCCACCCCAATAACTAAAATCAACGCTATGTACACGACTGCTCTTACCAACTGGATGTCGTTATATAAGTGGCCCTGGGTTCGTGTCCAATCAGACATATAAACAGCTTGAGGGTAGCTGTAGCCTATCTCGCGCATTATGGTGTTGGCCGAGTATGCGTCATAAAATGTAAATTGAAGTCCTTGTGCACGAGATTGCAATTCTGCAGCATTTGACGCTGTATCAAGATGCATTAGTCCTACTAAGTTGTCTAGCTCGCCACCTATTGATAAAAAACCACTGACAATTAAAGAAACAGTTTTAGGTGCTTTAAACGATAAGTCGTTTGTTGTCACTGGCACCAAAACCTTTATAGGGTCGCCAACGGAAAGCTGAAGCTTCTCTGCTATTCCCTGACCAACTAAGACCCCCTTTGGTTCAGCCGTAAACGCTGCCCACTGTTTATCTGTTACTCGCTCTTTGTATTGAGAAGTGTTTTCTGAAGGAATAATACCCGTTAACTCTACGGCCTTTAGCTCACCTTTGAACTGCAGCATACCGGTAAGTTTAGTGTAAGGCGTAATGCGTGCTATCCGATTGTCCTGCTCTAAACGGTAACGCTGGGCCTCCAAATTATCAATGCCCCTATTATCAACACTGTATAGTTCACCATGAGGAATAACACTTAAGACCCTGCTGGTAAGCTCCTTTTCAAAGCCATTCATAACACTGAGTAATAAAATGAGAACAAAGCATCCTAGCGCGATACCAACGGTAGAAGACATAGAAATGAATGAAATAAATCGCTGCTGAGAGCGGGATTTACGAAACTGTTTGGCTAGTTCAAATGCAAACATGCGCCCTAGACCTCTTCGGCACTAGACTGAACTAACCTACCGTCTTTTATACGCAGTACTCTATCCATCTTTTTAGCGAGGCTTATGTCGTGAGTTACAACAACAAAAGCGGTTCGCTTTTGCTCGCTTAGAGCAGTAAGGAGTTTGTAAATTTGATCGCCCGTTGTGTCGTCCAAATTACCAGTTGGCTCGTCGGCAAGCACAACAGAAGGCTCTGTCACTAAGGCTCGTGCTATCGCTGTACGTTGGCGCTCGCCCCCAGACATCTCTGCTGGAAGGTGGTCTAAACGATGTGACAAACCGACCTCATCAAGCATAGCCCGCGCTTTTTCTTGCGCTGCTGACGCAGAAAGACCGCGTATACGAAGCGGCATAGCGACATTTTCTAATGCTGAAAACTCACCCAACAGATGATGAAATTGGTAGATAAAACCCATTTCTTCATTGCGAAGCGTCGCCAATGCATTCGCGCTTAGAGAATTAAGAGATTTTCCCTTGAAGTGAACCTCTCCACTGCTAGGCGTATCCAGACCGCCCAACAAATGCAGCAAAGTACTTTTACCCGAGCCAGAGCTTCCTAGGATAGCCACGTGCTCTCCGGCATTGATAGACAGCGACACATCGTGGAGAACGGGGGTAACATTGCTACCGTCATGGTAGCTTTTATGAATATTGTGGCAACGAAGCACATCTTGCATACGTTTTTTCTGCTCTTTTTCTCTTTGTGCAAATGTTACCGTTAAACACCAGCAACACCAAATAGAAAATAAAAGCCATTCAATAATTTAGACGTTGCTTTTTACGCACTCCGCCAAATTTTCAACCGATTGAGGTTTACCGTAAAGCCAGCCCTGCCCAAAGCCTACTGACAAGCTACGTAACTCTTTCGCTTGCTCACAGTTTTCCACACCTTCTGCAATAAGATCCACGTTGAGCCCCTCAGCTATACTGATGATATGAGGAATGAGAGACGAACGAATGCTATGCTCTTCCATTTCCATCACAAAGCTTCGATCTATTTTGAGGTAATCACAGCTCAATGTTTGCAACTGTCCTAAATTAGAATAGCCTACGCCAAAGTCATCGATAGCGAATAAGAACCCTTTACTTTTAAGCGACTTAATATGCTTTACAGCGCTTTGTGTTGCTATTTGCTCATCTTCTGTAATTTCTAAGACAAGTTTAAACTGCTTAGTGTTGAGCGCTTGAACAAAGTCGAGATCTAAGCAACCGTTACGAGTGAAGTCTACTGGGAAAAGATTGAAAGAAACTTTAAATCCCTCTGGAATATCAGGATTGCTTGTAAGCTCTGTCATCGACTTTTTCATCATATCAAGGGTGAACTCCCAGGTTTTATCAAGAGATTTAATGTACGGAATAAACTCATCTGGAAATATAACGCCAAAGTCATCTTCAAAACGGCTAAGTACCTCGCATCCAATAACTTGTCCAGTACGAAGGTTGACGAAGGGCTGATAAACGCAGAAGAAACTCCCCTGTTGCAGCCCTTTTTTTACTCGATACTCTATTGAACGTCTGCGGCGAAGGAAATTAAACGTCACCATATGGGAAAATGCTGCCGTCATTAGCATGATTAGGAAAAATAAAAACAATTTACCAGCATGAAGGTTCATAAGACGTTTGTAGTCTGGGACAACTTTTAGGCACGTATGAGAATACGTTTTATTGCACAAAATAAAATTAAGAGAGAAGAATTGAGACTTCGCCAGCATCTCATTACTCAAAGTTCTATTAATGAGTGTGGGATTGCCCGCCATCGGGTAGAATTTGTCTCCGTTATAAAAAAGCTGCCAGTCTTGTGCGTTACTAAAGCCAATAACGCTGTTCATATCTAATACCGCATTGTAACGCCCTCTTCTCACTACAGTGCCCGTAGACCTTTGCTCGAATAGCTGAAGAGGTGTATTTATCCAAAAAATATCATCTAGTGCTGTAACGAAGTCTGGCTTTGCGTCCTCAAAGGGGGTATCTAGAATACCAAGGTAGGTGCTGCAGGATAATTTATCGTTCTCGTAGAATCCAATTTCTTTCACAAAGCGAGAGCGAAACAAGGTTTTTCTCATTTCAAACAAGTGTTCATCGCTACATACTTTAAACGCAAGGCTATTTAGGTGGTCGAGCGTTAACTCCGCATCTCGAAATACCATGCCAACATTATTTAAGATTTGTCGAGCGCGCGCCTCCTCCTGCGTTTTAACAAAAGAGAAGGTGATTAAGGCAAGTAATAGAGTGACTGCAATTACGCACAATAAGGATGCGAAGACTGCTTTAGCATTGTCGGCCAAAAAATAATTATTTGTGTTCGGACGTGTCATAACTTGCGCAAAAATTAATATGATTATCAACTGAGCATCGTAGACTAATCGCAGAAAAAAACACTTGAACTTTGTGTCTAATAAACGCTTTTAGAGATTAAACATTTGTTAGAAACGTTTCAGATTTATGGTTTTCATTAAGCTTTAAACAAGAAAAGTAATGTCTTTATTGTTTAAATAAACCACTTTTCGTGGGCTTTATGAATTGAGGCTTTTATCTAGTGCGACAACATAATTCGTTTGGAAACTCACCGTATTCACGATGCTATATAGGGCACTTGGTTACATCCGAAGATTTATCAAGCCTAGGCGGGTGAATTAGACAGGTGAAATTGGTAATTGACTTTCTCAACGATGCTGAAACGTGAGAGACAAGATAAATTAGGAAGCTGAGTGGGAGAATTTGAGGACTTGCTTACCATTGATGGCGGAGCGGACGGGACTCGAACCCGCGACCCCCGGCGTGACAGGCCGGTATTCTAACCAACTGAACTACCGCTCCACACAATGGGTAAAATAATAACGCGACACAGTTTATCGATTAATGGCGGAGCGGACGGGACTCGAACCCGCGACCCCCGGCGTGACAGGCCGGTATTCTAACCAACTGAACTACCGCTCCACATAATCGAGATTGCTTTGTGTTGCTTTGTTGTATAGCTAAATGGCGGAGCGGACGGGACTCGAACCCGCGACCCCCGGCGTGACAGGCCGGTATTCTAACCAACTGAACTACCGCTCCGAAGACCTTTTAGCTATATCATTGAAAGTGGCGGAGCGGACGGGACTCGAACCCGCGACCCCCGGCGTGACAGGCCGGTATTCTAACCAACTGAACTACCGCTCCACATCTTCAATGTTATCAGTGAGTTAATTGGGTTGCTGTAACCCCGTGCCCTCACTGCGGCGCAGATAATACGTATTCCCCAATGTGGAGTCAATGCTTTTTCTTAATAAAATTGTCATCTGCAGTTTGTTTGTCTGTTAAATAAACATTATGTTGAAATAAAGCTCAAGACGAACAAATTAAAAACGGATTTTGACAGAGTTTAAAAAGCTCGCAAAAATTACTTTTCGCCTTCGTTTTGTTTTTTCTTTTTAAACATCCCAAACAACCGTTTAAGCCCTTTCGGTTTCTCGTCTAATACTAACGAAGAATCATCTACGTCAGCCTTTTTGGTTTTTGCCTTGGGCGCAACTGGCGACGCTTTCTTCTTGCGCATAATAATGATGATACCTGCAGCCAGAAGACCTAGAACGATGATAGAGCCATTAACCGCAACAATTAAAAGTATAAACGTGTCTGAGTCGATTTCGTCTTCTTTAGTCTGCTCTGGCATACTTTTAGCGATTTCTTGCTGCTCACCAAGCAGTGGCGCACTGCCATCAACGATAGGATCTTCTCCATAAACCAGCGGATCTTCAACTTCTGGTTCTACGGGCCCTTTACCTAAAAAGGTATATTCAGGTACGTCTAAGATAAAGTCTCTACCATTAACTGTGGTGCCGTATGCGGTTAGCTTCACACGAAAAACACCTTTTTCATACGCTATGATTTGGTATTCCCTTGCTTGATCGCCACCTTCGGTAAGCGAAAAATTTTGTGTATCGCCATTAGGAAAACGCACTTTGCCGTCGACTAACAGTGACTGAATTTCAACAAGCTCTCTGTCTACATCGATAATAAAGTTGTGATACCCAATATTTCCGTCATCTAATTGCACTGAAATAGCAACCGGGTTCTCCTCTAAAATAATGGGCGTTCCCTCTTGCTCTCGGGTGACCATAGGAGTGGTAACCCTAAAGACCGGCTTCCACTCTCCTGGCGCAATTTTTAAGTTAAATTGCCCGGTAAAAATTCCGTCTCCGGGTTTCTCATCCATGCCCAAACCATTATCTTTGAACGTGGCTATGAGTTCGTCAGTGGCGCCGAAATTATCGTAATTAGCGTTATTTGTGCTGATAAATTCGATATCAACATCTACCACGTTTCGGAACTCATTAACATCAATGGCTTTACCTCCATTGGTTAAATACGCGGTGGATTTTAGAATTTCACCAGAAAAAAGTAAGTCTGGAAGTGGTTCGGCGGTTAACTCCACATCAGAAACAACCATTATTCGACTTTCTGGAAGTGCCTGCCCGACTGCTTGCCAAGGGCCTGGTACGGGATTTTTAATGGTGATCATGTCGAAAGAGTCTGAGTCGTACCACTCTACTCGCTCTTCATCCACTCTACCCTGAAATAATTTTGAGCCATCTGGGCGAACAAGTACAACCGGTGCGGAGCCATACTCTCGAAAAAATACCATAGTTATTTCTTCGACATTGTAATCGATGCGAAAGCGGTTTTTTAATAGTTCTATGGAATTTGTGTATTCATCACCTAGTTCGGTAATGACCGATGTATCGACGGATTTTGTGGTTTCTTGTGAGTCAGTTACTGCACCGTCTGCAGCCTGCTGAAGCATATCCTGCTGTTCTCGCAACGATTGCGAAGCTGTGTTTGTACACCAGGCGCTCAGAATAACGATCGCACAATAAATCCACAATTTCACGTAGCCATGCTCCTGCACTAAGTCTTCTATTATACTTTCAAAGGTTGATGAAAAGCCGTCATTTAGCCAATTGTAAAAGCTCGTGGGCAATGTTTTATCTAAAGCTTAACCCAGCTTTTTTATTTCGCCTCACGACTCGCTTATTGATTTAGGGCGCCACAAACAGTTACCACCTGCGTCCTGAACTATATCTAAACGGGCTTCATGCTGTGCTAATTCATCGGCGGTAGCTTTAATAACCTTTAATTTATTTCCCGTTCGCTCGATGCGTCTTACGACCGTGGAGTCGGCATCACTGCTTCCCGTTGATGCCAGTCTCAACTTTGTCTGACCGCCAGTCATTAGCAGGTAGACATCGGCTAAAATCTCTGCATCAAGTAAGGCTCCGTGAAGAGTACGGTGGCTATTATCAATGCCGTAGCGCTTACATAGAGCGTCTAGATTATTTTTCTGGCCAGGATGCATTTTTCTTGCAAGCACTAGCGTATCTAGTACATCGCAAATTTGATCTGTTACCACGCCTTTGGTGCTTGGCTCCATACCAAACTCATGATCCATAAATCCAACGTCAAAAGGCGCGTTGTGAATGACGAGCTGAGCCCCTTTTATAAACTCAATAAAGTCGTTAGCAACGGTTGAAAAAACTGGCTTGTCGCTTAGAAATTCATTTGTAATGCCGTGAACTTCAATAGCCTCTTGCTCAATATGACGACCTGGGTTTATATATGCGTGAAAATGATTACCAGTCAGTCGGCGATTGACCACTTCAACGCAACCAATCTCAATAATTCGATGGCCTTCTTTTGGGTCAATACCGGTTGTTTCAGTATCTAATACAATCTGGCGCATACATCCTCTACTATTATTGTGTTTCTATTTTTTGATAGTATATCAACCCCTTTGCTGCAGGCTAAGGGAAAACCAAAAATAAATGCATAACACTTAGGTTACTGCTTAACACGATAGGACACCACGTGGCTCAAGAAAACGTACAAAAATCCATAGATATTTATACCGATGGCTCTTGCTTAGGTAATCCCGGACCGGGCGGCTATGGCGCTGTGCTTATTTACAAGGGCCATCGCAAGGAACTCAGCGGAGGCTTTGCGCACACAACAAACAACCGAATGGAATTGCTTGCACCTATTGAAGCGCTGAACTCTCTAACCGAAGCCTGCCAGGTTGATCTCACTACAGACAGCCAGTACGTAAAAAATGGTATCAATCAGTGGATCCATAATTGGCGTAAAAATGGATGGAAAACATCAGATAAAAAGCCGGTTAAAAATGCCGACCTTTGGAAACGTTTAGACGAGGCGGTAAAAAAACATTCGGTTAATTGGCACTGGGTAAAAGGTCATTCCGGCCACCCCGAGAACGAGCGTTGTGATGTGCTTGCTAGAACTGCAGCAGAATCGAAACCGACAACGCCTGATAGCGGCTTTGTCGGTTAATACGTTTGCGGTGTAATTTTTACCACGAAACCGTGAGTTTGCCCTTTGTATCGTTGTTCTCCAATCGTGCATGGGGCTTATCAATATCGTCGATTTTATAGTGAGTGTCTATGTTCACTTTTAACTCGCCAGTGGCAAAAGCCGGTAAGCATACTGTAGAAAAGTCACTAATTAGCTTAGCTTTGTAATCATCGCTGCGATTGCGAAGCGTGGTTCCGGTCAACGTAGCGCGCTTGCCCAATAGTAATGCCATGTCGAGCTTATCAGCATAGCGCCCAGCCAGCATGGCTAAGTTTACAATTATGCCGTCCTGTTTGAGCACGCTTAAGTTTTTATTGAGGTAATCCCCTCCAACCATATCCAGTACCATGTCAACGCCATCGGGCCATACTGCTTTAAGTTCATCGACAAAGCTTTGAGTTTTGTAGTTAACTAATTGTTCTGCCCCATTTTGTTCACACAGCGACAGCTTCTGTGATGATGAAGCTGTGACGGCTGCATGCACTCCCCAATATCGACACAATTGAGTAGCCGCAAGCCCCACCCCGCTTGCCCCACCGTGGATAAGTGCCCGCTGAGCGGGTTTCACATGAGCGATGGTTCGCAGGCACTGAAACGCAGTTAAAAATACTTCTGCTAAACCCGCGGCCTCAAAAAAAGGCATATTTTCAGGAATAGGCATTAAATGGGCCGGATTAACAATGGCCTCTGTTGCATAGCCTCCACCAGCAACTAAACCAAAAACACGGTCGCCCTGCTTAAAGTTAGACACATCAGGTGCAACCTCTACAACTGTCCCTGCTACTTCAAGCCCTAAAATAGCACTTTCCCCGGGCGGTGGCGGATAGTGTCCCTGACGCTGTAACGTATCGGCTCGGTTAATACCAAACGCACTCACTTCAACTTTTACCATGCCATTTGGCAGCACGTATGACGCTCTCTCTTTAACATTCAGTTCAGTGGGTGAGCACCCTTTTTCGAAATCTACGTAATACATGTCATCTCCTATGTTGAGCGCAGTTGAATTGAGCGAGCTGTATATTCCTACCGAACGCCATCTTGCTTTACTATTTTTGGATCGATTTTGATTGCGCGTTTTGATTACGCGATAGGGCAACGTATAGTTCGCTTCAGCACCATATTGTGACAGAAAGCCCGCTCATTTTCGCTGAACCTGACGAGTTTGAGCTATGCATGACAAAGATACCGACACACAAAACAAGAATATTCGCTATAATCCGCGCTGTTCCATTTTACCTACCTTATCAGATACGAGAACTTATATGTCCGCACAAGTAATTTTACAACCCAACAGAGATAAATCACTGCGCCGCCGTCACCCTTGGGTTTTTGAAAGTGCTGTAGGTGAGGTAAAAGGTCGAGCAAAACTAGGTGATACCGTTGATGTTTTCGATTCGCAGGGCGACTGGCTGGGACGCGGTGCCTACTCCCCTGATTCAAAAATACGTATTCGTATGTGGACGTTTAAGCAAGATGAAAGCATCGATAATGGTTTTTTCATGCGTAAGTTAGAAAAAGCGCTAGCACTGCGCAGACGTTTATTTGACCCACAGCAGACCAATGCATTTAGATGGGTGGCGTCTGAAAGTGACGGTTTACCGGGTATCACTATCGACCTTTACGATAATGTCGCAGTTTTACAACTACTAAGTGCGGGCGGGGAAAAACATAGAAGCAAAATTGTTTGGGCTATTACCAAATTACTGCCCGATGTTCACATCTACGAGCGAAGTGATGTAGACGTTCGTAAAAAAGAAGGTTTAGAGCCTGTAGTAGGCGTTTTACACGGCACACCGCCAAACCAAGTTACGGTAAAAGAAAACGGACTTAATATTGTTGTCGATATTGAAAGCGGACATAAAACAGGGTTTTATCTCGACCAGAGAGATAGCCGTGCGGCAGCCGGACAATATGCCAAAGATGCAGATGTACTTAACTGCTTTAGCTACACGGGCACCTTTTCATGCTATGCATTAGCCGGTGGCGCAAAGTCGGTAACGAATGTTGATGTGTCGCAACCAGCTTTGAACCTGGCAAAGCATCATGTTGAGATTAATGAACTCGATGGCAGTAAATCTCACTATATCAATAAAGATGTGTTCAAAGCTTTGCGTGAATATCACGCTGAAGGTACCCAGTTTGATATGGTGATTTTAGACCCACCAAAATTCGTGGATAACAAAGCAACGTTAAACCGAGCAGCAAGAGGCTATAAAGATATAAACATGTATGGCATTCATGCAGTGAAATCTGGCGGCCTTTTGCTTACTTTTAGTTGCTCTGGGCTTATGCCTGCCGACCTTTTTCAAAAAATTGTCGCAGATGCAGCGCTAGACGCAGGTAGAACCATTAAAATAATCGCACGGCTTAATCAAGCCTCAGATCATCCCATTATTGGAAGTTATCCAGAGGGCTATTATCTAAAAGGTTTGGTGTGTGAAGTAACCGACGACTAGGATTTGTGTACCTTCGCCGTAGATAAAAACTTAAACCGTTGCCCCAGTAGCGCACTGTTAATACGCCAGTAGCGCTACGTTAAAAAGCAGATAGCGTTGGCGCGATACTTTCTCGCGCCTTTTTGTCTTCCAACTTTTTCCACACTAACTCATGAAAATAAAAGGCTACCGTATTAATGGCAGGCTCTACCAATGCTACCAACCCACCAACAACCATACTTCCGGTAAGCAGGTAGGCTACGGTAAACGCAACCGCAAAATGCATAATAGCGAATGTCATCGTTTTTTTCATAAAATAGCCTCTGTCATGTTGGTTTTGAACTCGAATGCAAATAGCAGCTTTAACTTGTAAGCCAGCATTTGAAAACAAAAAGTCGTACGCTTTAAATATCGTAATGAGAATTATTATCAAAAGCAACACAAAATGAAAACCGAATTAATTTACCAAGGCAATCGATTTTTCTGAACTAAGAGGCGTAACGAAATATCAGTAGCGCAAAGAGGTGGTACAAAAGTGATGAGCTTAAGAGCAGAAGCAGAACAACCAAGCGACAGAGCGCTGGGAAACATTTAAATTAAAAAGGGAGCGATTTAAAAGAGGCCTAAGTACAAAAGGCCCCTCTCTCGAAAAGGAAATAATTGTTTTTAGAGAATGGCTATCTACCCGACGCTTCGTCAAGACAGCAGAGCACTAAAAACAATTATTTCCTAAACCGACTTACTTCATTTGGGTGATTTCCACCCCAATAATGCAACTCGATTCCGACTCTGGTTCACAACGCACTACATTAGCAAGCGCGGCGAGTGAAGGTATTTGTGAGCTAGACGACTCTATCGCCACGCTAATCTGCGTTCCAACTTCTATAGCGGGTTCATCGACCTCTAACGACATACCGGTAGCGCTGATATCCCTACACATTGCCTGCATCGTACGGCTCGATTCATCATCGGTAACCTGTAACTGACACGGCGAGTTAACCATCATCCTGAAAAAATTACGCTTATCGTCGTACCCTAGCATGTCTACTTCCTCTGATTTTTAGCTCACGCTTACTACCCTAATCTTGTTATAGATTGAGGATTTTGACTTGTCAAACCGCGTGACTAGATTCCATACAATTATGTGTTCAAATTTTCACTAATAGCAAGGTTTAAAAATCACTTAAAAACAGGCTTATACGTTTTGCAGATATGGGATAAGCCGTGCCAAGTTGCTGTGCGAACAGCGATACCCTTAACTCTTCAATCATCCATCTCGCTTCGTCGAGCGCCGCTGGCACCTTACCTTTCGGAAATTTACTTCGCGCTTTTTCCCACTCGTTAACACATTTCTCTATAGTAAGCTGATGCTGTCTATCTTTATGTGGATCTATAGGGAGCTTCTCTAACCTGCGAGAAAGACCCTTTATGTAACGATTCCAGTCATCAAGTCTTGCCTCACCAATATAAGAAGCAAACCCTGGAAACACCAGCGATGATAAATGGCCTTTACAATCGCCCAGGGCATTTACCATGTTAAGGGGAACATTTCCTTTCATCAGCTTTTGACACTGGTGCGCTAACGTAAGCCCTTGCTCAACTTGCTTAGCAATATTCAGCACCTTATCGTTGATATCTGCGCGGACTTTGTCTAAACAGGCCTCAAAATCGGCTTTAGTTCGAATATCGGTATCGTGCTCTTTGCAATAATCTGATACCAGGGCGTCAATCCCCGCAAATATACAGTCGTCGATTAGCGCTTTTACCTGACCAAAAGGATTAAAATACAAACCGAGCTTAGCTTTATTGGGAAGCTTATTTTGCAAGTAATTAAGCGGAGACGGCATTGCATTTTTAATCAGCACATTTACTCCCTGACGGTGCTCAGCAACTGCCTTATCTGCCTCATCAACTAGCGCAATATCGACCTTGTCACCGCGCTTCACCAATGCGGGAAACGCTTGCACCTCAAATCCACCCACTTTTTGTACAAAGGTGGCCGGGATATCCTCGAAATCCCATTGCTCAATGTCACTGCGCTCTAATTCGGGAGTGGCGGCTTTTTCAAATGTCTTTTGAACCTGGCCTGCACACTGCTGCTTTAACTGATGTAAGTCGTCACCTGTGGCAATGTTATCACCGTTATCATTAACTACTGCAAAGTGCATTTTAAGGTGTTTGTCTAACTGCTCAAAATTCCACTCTTCAGGCTCAATCACTACGCCTGTCATTTTACGCAGCTTATCCGCAACCGCATCCATCATGGCAACAGGGCGATTATTCTTATCGGTTTCGCTTATATCCGAGAGACAAGCATCAGCAAAATTCGGCGCTGGCACAAAGTTTCGGCGCAAACGTTTAGGTAATGTTTTAATCATGCCCACAATTAGCTCGTGTCTTAACCCGGGCACAAGCCAGTCGAAACCAACATCATCAACCTGATTCAGTACAGGTAGAGGTATCACCACCGTTACGCCATCATCTTTCGCATTTGGCTCAAAGTTATAGCGAAGAGGAAGAGTAATGTTTCCCTGTCGCCATACATCAGGAAATGCATTCGCTACCGATTGACCGGGTTGCTGCCTATACACATCTTCTTCAGTAAAGGTGAGACCTTCATTGCTACCATGCTGCCTGAACCATTTTTTAAAGGCGGCTTCGTTGTTGGCTTCTACCGGTACTTTCTGAGCGTAAAAATGGGCAAGCTCTTCATCGTCTACAACTAAGTCTCGGCGTCGCGTTTTTTGTTCAAACTCATCTGCCTGCTCTAATAGCGCTTGGTTTTCTTGTAAAAAGCCAAAGTTGATTTTTGTGTTTCCGGCAACCAACGCCTCTCGTATAAATAACTCGTGACAAATAGCAGGGTCTATCTGGCTGTAAACTTTGGCTCGCTTCATAACAATGGGCAAGCCAAAAAGCGTGACCTTTTCAAAAGCGATTACCGCCCCTCGCTTTTTCGACCAGTGAGGCTCTGAGTAACTGTGCTGGGTAACGTGTGTTGCTAATGGCTCAACCCAAGCCGGGTCAATTTTAGCCACCATACGTGCAAACAGCTTTGATGTTTCGACTAACTCTGCCGCCATAATCCATTTTGGCTGAGCTTTTGATAACCCCGAACCGGGAAATATCATAAAGCGTGTATTTCTAGAGCCTAAGTACTCTCGGTCTTTATCTTTAAAACCAAGGTGAGACAGAAGCCCACTAGCAATGGCCTGGTGAATCGCTTGGTAATCTGCTTCTTGATTTGAGATCCCCAAACCTAGCTCGGCTATCGACTTTTTAAGCTGGCTGACAATGTCCTGCCATTCCCGCATACGCAAATAGTTAATAAAACGCGTTTTGCACCATTTTCTAAGTTGGTTTTGACTAAGATTGTTTTGCTGTTCTCTGAACCCAAGCCATAAATTCAGTAAGCTAATAAAATCAGAATCTTTATCTTGATATTCACTGTGACTTTCGTCTGCCTGCTGGCGCTTCTCCTGCGGGCGCTCTCGCGGATCCTGAATAGAGAGCCCAGCTGCAATCACCATAACCTCGCTTAGCGCATTGGTAGCATCAGCTTCTATCACCATTCGAGCATAGCGTGGATCTATAGGAAGCCTGGCGATATTTCTGCCCATCTTTGTTAACTGCATTTTGCCATTGCGCTTGGCAATAGCCTGAATTTCTTCAAGCAGTCTAAAACCATCATTAATGTTGCGATTATCCGGCGGCTGCACAAACGGAAAGGCAGCGATATCGCCTAGTCCCAGCGCTAGCATTTGCAGAATTACTGAGGCTAAATTTGTCCTGAGTATTTCTGGGTCGGTGAACTCTGGGCGACCTAGATAATCATCTTCGCTGTACAAACGAATACAAATACCGTCAGACACACGGCCGCATCGACCGGCCCGCTGGTTTGCAGAAGCCTGTGAAATAGGCTCTATTGGCAGGCGTTGAACTTTACTACGCGCGCTGTAGCGAGATATCCGGGCAAAACCGGGGTCGATTACATATTTAATACCTGGCACGGTAAGAGAGGTTTCAGCCACGTTGGTAGCCAGCACGATACGTCTTCCACTATGAGACTGGAAAATACGATTTTGCTCAGATGCTGACAGGCGTGCGTAGAGCGGCACTACCTCTGTATTGCGATAATGCTGCTTGCTAAGCGCATCTTGGGTGTCGCGAATTTCCCGCTCTCCGCTCAAAAATATCAAGATATCACCCGGCGCCTCCCCCATAAGCTCGTCTACCGCTTGAACGATAGCGTCTGACTGGTCGATATCATCGTCGTTATCTTCGGCCGCTCGGTAACGGACTTCTACAGGATAGGTTCGCCCACTGACTTCTATGATAGGCGCGTTATTAAAGTGCTTAGAAAAGCGCTCAGGGTCGATAGTGGCAGACGTTATTATGAGTTTAAGATCAGGGCGCTTATCTAGAAGCTGACGTAAATAGCCAAGTAAAAAGTCGATATTTAAGCTGCGTTCATGGGCTTCATCAATAATTATCGTGTCGTACTGATTTAAAAACCGATCTTGTTGCATTTCCGCCAGTAACATACCGTCGGTCATTAATTTAACGTAGCTACGTTCGCTCACCTGATCGGTAAACCGAATTTTGAAACCGACTTTTTCACCTAGCGGCGTGTTGAGCTCTTCGGCTATTCGAGTGGCTACGCTGCGTGCAGCAAGTCTTCGTGGCTGTGTATGAGCAATCATACCGTCTACACCACGGCCTAACTCTAAACAAATTTTAGGCAGCTGTGTGGTCTTTCCTGAGCCCGTTTCACCAGCAACAATGACAACCTGATTATTGGCAATGGCTTCCTTTATGTCTTCTTTTTTATCGGAAACAGGAAGTGGCGGATATTCAACATCCGGAAGGTTTGCTTTGCGCTGCGCTTTTTTCTCTGCGGAGTGTGTTATGTCGCGCTTTAATTTTTCAAACTGCTGAAGCAGCTTTTCATCATTTCGACCGTCCCCTTTAGCCGATTTCGCAAGCTGGGTGATTCGTCGTTTCAAGCGAAACTTATCTGCTGTAAGGCACGCATCAAGTTCCTGATAAAGCGGTTTTATTGCTATGGGTGAAGACAAGGTAACATCCTACAGATAATAACGTTTGAGCTTTCAAATAAAAATGGGGCGTCGATCCTAGAAGATAGCCACCGAAAAAGCCAGCGTATGTTAAATACAAAGTCAGCGTATGTAAGAGACAAAGTCAGCGACATGCTCCGCGAACCTATCAGCCAAAATACCGGCAACAAAATAAATGCGGTAAACACATCATGATCAAAGAGGTGTATTTAGAGCAACGCATTACAACACACGTCAATCACTTACAAATGGCCAATACAATTAGCATTGGCCAATTGTACGTAGATTCAGGATGTATGGGTTAACCCATCATCTAATGGAGTGCTAAAACGGGGAAACCCAAGACTTATGGCTGCAATACCAAACACAAAAATGAGCATGGGGTACCAACAGTAAGGTGTAATTGCTAACGGAGATATCCCCACTACTGCAGCTGCACTAAGCAACTGTGCTCCGTAAGGAACAAGCCCCTGAAAGCTACAGGAGAAGATATCTAATAACGAGGCCGTTCTTCGTGGGTCTACCCCGTACTTCTTATTCAAATCTTTGGCAATTGGACCCGCAGTTACAATGGCAATAGTGTTGTTCGCGGTAGTAATATCAAGAAAGCTCACTAATCCAGCAATACTAAATTCTGCCCCTTTCT
Organism: Alteromonas sp. MB-3u-76; assembly: GCF_002831605.1. Taxonomy (NCBI): domain Bacteria; kingdom Pseudomonadati; phylum Pseudomonadota; class Gammaproteobacteria; order Alteromonadales; family Alteromonadaceae; genus Alteromonas; species Alteromonas sp. MB-3u-76. The sequence goes on from NZ_CP025115.1 coordinate 2,654,461, forward strand.
TGGTTTGCACCTGCTTTGTTAAGCGCTGTATTAGCCATATTATTCCACCGTTGGCATGCATTAGCGCCACAATACCGCCAATGGTAATGGCAATCATAGCGAGATCTTGCATCCACCCCATTCCCTTTTGGATACTCTGCATCATGGTAAGTGGCGTAAAACTGCTCTGCACCAAGCCCACTGCACATGCACTTGCAATGCCTACGGCCAATACACTAATCACGTTAAAGCCACTTAGCGCGAAACCAATAATGCATAGATACGGCAATATTCTCCATAAGTCATAATCTTTCGACTCTACAATGCCCGATGTATCAACATCCACTAGCAACAGTAAAATCATGGTTACTATGCACGCGGGCAATGCCACCATAAGGTTTGCTCTAAACTTGTCTTTAAGCTGCACACCTTGGGTTCTTGTTGCTGCTATTGTGGTGTCTGATACAAATGAAAGGTTATCTCCGAACATCGCACCTCCAACTACAATTCCTAACGCCATTTCAATAGGCAAACCAAGGTTAGTAGCAAGACCTGCCCCAATAGGAGATAGCGCGGTAATGGTGCCCATGGAAGTTCCCATGGCAAAAGAGATAAAACAACAAATTAAAAACAAGCCGGGGAGTATCAACGAAGAAGGAACGAATTGCAGCGCCATGTTTACCGTCGCGTCTCGTGCGCCTATATCAATGGTCACAGCATAAAAAGCACCTGCGAGTAGAAAGATAAGTACCAGCAGAATAATGTTCTTATCTCCCCCTCCCTGGCAAAAGGTTTGCACCTTTTCAGAGAAGCTTACTTTGTTCCCCTTCGGATTTAAGCAAAGTCCGTAGCCTGCACTGATGAAAAACGCCACCAATATTGGCATAGAGGTAATATCGTTAGTCGTTATTCCGGTAACAACTACCAGAATAACAAAAAGGAGTATGGGCGTAAGCCCCAAAGGATTTGGCGCGACGGAATTAGTTGAATGCACTGATAACTCGTTTTATGTTGCGTCTATTTAAAAATGAGACGAAAGCATAAAAGGTTTTATTTTTATTGCAAAGAAAATTGAACAACCATATTGCATAAGCAATAAGCATAAGTTTATAGATTGAATGCTAAATTCATGTTTGCATAATTGAAAGTAAGAGAGCTTGGGGGCTCTGGTCATAGAGCCCCTTGAATGTTTTTGCTGCAAAACAAGCCGTGTTCAACAATTATCTGCTTGTCTGAAATTTATTCGGTCGATGCAGGTTAAACAGCGTGCTGATAGCCGTCTTTTAACTGCACATCAATTGCTCTTAAAACCGACGTTCGATTAATGCAGCCTAACAAAACACCATCGTCATCAACCACCGGATATACTTTTGGTTTTTGTTTCAAGAACAACTCGCCTAATTCAATTACCGACATATACGGTTTAACAGAAAGCACAGGAGACTTCATTATGTCCCCAACGCGACATATTTGTTCACGGTAATAACTCGACGCAATCATTGTGGCAATACAGTCTTGTTCGGAAAGAAAACCAATGACTTTGCCTTTTTTATCCAACACAGGGCCGCCACTTTGATTACTAGAAAGCAATGCTTCGACGGCTTGTGCAACCGGCATTTCCACGGTTAGCTTTACGGGATGGGTGTTCATATAATCACTGACTTGCAACGATTCCATTTCTTATCTCCTGTCGTTGCGCCTACCGCTACATACAATAACAACTTTGCAAAACAGCGTATGAAACAAGTCTTCGTAACGACTTAGTATTTATTATTAATTTCGGTGAAAGCGACATTTCCCTCACAGTTTTAGCGTAGACCGCTAACCCCTTTCAAGCCAGTCCTTTTAACAAATTTTTTACACCTTTTATTGGCCCGCGGAAAACCAGCAAAAATAATAAATTTAGATAGCTATATGGTTTACTCTTTATGCGCTTAATTCTTGCCCATTGAAGGGAGCATTTTACTGCCGTTTTTATCACCTTTCTTATAACCGAGCAGGACAATAATACGATGCAAAGTTGGCGCTCAACGCCTTGCCGTGTAAACTCTACGAAAATTAATGGCACCCTATTTACGGAGCAACTTTGGCGGTTATGCAGACACCTACCTTTTTATGGCACGACTTTGAAACGTTTGGCACTAATACGCACAAAGATTTGCCTTGCCAGTTTGCAGCAGTGCGAACAGATGAAAACTTAAATATTGTGGGAAAGCCCATCAATATAATGTCTGCAATAGCAAACGACTACCTTCCCCACCCAGAGGCCTGCCTTGTTACGGGTATTACACCTCAACAAACCTTAAGAGATGGCATGAACGAGGCCGACTTTGCCTCTAAGATCTTTGAAGAAATGTCTCTCCCCAATACGTGCAGTGTGGGTTACAACAGTATTCGATTCGATGATGAGGTGGCGAGATTTCTTTTTTATCGAAACTTCTTCGACCCATATGCAAGAGAATGGCGCAACGGAAATAGCAGGTGGGATATTATAGATCTTGCCCGTGCATGCTATGCACTGCGTCCAGAGGGCATTGAGTGGCCGGAACGGGATGACGGAACACCAAGCTTTAGATTAGAACTACTCACGCAAGCCAACAATTTAGAGCACGGTAATGCCCATGATGCTTTAAGCGATGTCTACGCCACTATAGCCTTGGCTAAGCTAATTAAAGAGAAGCAACCACGACTGTTTGATTATGCATTTTCGCTAAGAAACAAACACGCTGTTATGGAGCAGATTGACCTCTCGAAGCCCTCTGTATTACTGCACATATCATCGAAGTTACCTGCTGCCCAAGGTTGTTGTACATGGATAATGCCTATTGCGAAACATCCCAAAAACGGCAACGGATTCATTACTGTCGATTTATCTCATGACGTTGATAGCCTAATTCATGATTCACCCGAGGAGATAAAACAAAAGCTCTACGCACCATCCGAACACTTTGCCGATAAAAAGGAGCGTCCGGGTGTAAAATTAATCCACGCCAATCGCTCGCCTTTTATTACTACGGCAAAAGCAATGTCAGAAGAAAACGCCATGCGTTTAGGACTTGATCGCGAGAAATGCCTAGATAACTATCGCAAACTAGCCTCTCATCCTGAAATTGCAGAAAAGCTGATTGCTGTGTACAGCGCTGAAGACGAGCACGACGAGAACGACATCGACCACGCGCTCTATAGCGGAGGCTTTTTAAGCGATGCAGACAGACGCTGGTGCGAACAAGTTGTCGCGGCTAGCCCTGAAAATTTGCCGGCTCTTGCAGATTTAACCCAACATCAAGGCTTGCGAACTTTACTCTTTAGATACCGCGCTAGAAACTACCCAAATACCCTGACAGCGGATGAGATGACGCGCTGGCAACGCCATCGCCAATCACGATTAACCGACGCTTCGTCAAACGGCTCCATTACATTAGATACTTATTTGGTGAAGCTTGAACAACTGGCTCATGAGCATAGCGACAACCCCGATAAACAGGCAATTTTGCGCGCACTATTTCAATATGCTGAAAACCTTTGACGTAAAGCCGTTATAAGAATAAATTGATAGCTAACGGATTAGCGGTACTGTTACCTCGCAAGGCAGAAACGCATTAGTGAGTAGTACTATTTAGAAAGAATATGAGCAGCCGATAATAAAACCAATAAGCGCTCAGGGGATTATGTTTTCATGAATGGCGTAACAATTAGCTTCGACAAATCTAGAACCTATATCAATTTAATGCTTAACCCTACCGAGTTTGAAGCAGACGTTGATATGAGTGAGATCCGCAAACAGCTGGAAAGCGGCGAGACATCTGGTCTTTATATTTCAGAGAAAGCGTTAAAATCGGCATGCGATACTGCCAACCATTATTTCAAAACCGATGATGGCACCATAGTGCAAGAACGCATTGGTGAGCGAAAAAATGCGGAAGTCGAGTTTCGCATCCCCGAAGATTCTATGACTGCCAATTTGGTTCTTACAACACCTTATGGTGGCAGATTACCCTCTTTTGCCGCAGTTATGTCTCTTGCAATGAAAAATAAAATTGTAAAAGGAATAAGTACCAAACGCATTAAAGCGCTTTTAAAGAGAGCCCAAAATGCTACTAGCGGCGAAATTCTTGAAGAGACAATTGCAAAAGGTTTGCCTCCAAGAAATGGCAAGAACTCTAAATTTGTTCCCTTGGTACCCAATGCACTGGACAGAATTTTGCGCCCCCAATCACAGGGCGGTGAGCGCGTTGACATGCGTAATCTTGGCGAAGTGATCTGCGTGAAGGTTGACACACCTGTACTTAAACGAACAGCACCGACGCAAGGCCGCTCTGGTTTTGACGTTAAAGGTAATAAGCTGCCAAGCGTTGCTGGCGAATGGCTTGAGTTTAAGATGGGTACAGGCACTGTAGTATCAGACAGCGACTCTAACCTGCTTATCTCTGCCATATCTGGTATGCCTAAATACCGAGACCAGATAATGAATATAGACGACACTTTCATTTGTAGCGGCGTAAACGTGGGCTCTGGTCATGTTAATTATGAAGGTGCTGTTTTGGTTAATGGCGATGTTACCGAGAAGATGCAGATAAAAGCGTCTGGTGATGTCACAATCAATGGCTTTGTAGAATCGGCCTATATCGAGTCTGGCGGCGATATTATTATTACCGAAGGCGCGATGGGCAAAGTAAATGACACTGAAGGCGAATATCAATGCAAGCTTATTGCTGCTGGCAGTATTCACGTGCAGCATGGCCAAGGTGTCGAAATGCAATGCAAAGGCGATGTCACAATTGGAAGGCAACTTGCCTACAGTAGGGTTCGTTGTGGCGGTGCCGTTGTGGTGGGTCAAATTGACAACCCAATGGGCAATTTATTTGCTTGTGACATAGTAAGCCAAGGCAGAGTGGAAGCCGGAACTTTAGGCGCAGTATCTGGTAGTACATTGAAAATTGACTTTAGCCCCGGCTTTAACCAATTGCTGGAACGAAAGGACGGCATTGATGAGCTACTTAAGCAAATTCGCGAAAACAATTTAAAGCATAAAGAAAAATTTGACCTGCTAAAAAGCAAAAAGGTTCCTAAAGAATTAAAGCGAAAAATGACAGACGCCCTTGAGCTATTTAACAATGAAACTGCGCTGCTCGAGTGGATTGAAGCAAAAGCCTATGAGATAAAAGTTGCTAAAGAAAGTTATCAATCAGACGTAAAACTTATTGCTAACAAGCGACTTTATGCAGGGGTTACTGCTAAGTTGAATAATAGAAACTGGCGTTCTGAAAGAGAATACAATCGCTCACGCGTTCGCTACGATGCACACCAATGGCATTACGACCCTATCGTTTAATCTGTGCTTGGCTTATTCTAGGCCAGCTACTCGTATTAGCTGGTCTAACTTACTATTTTAGTTTTGATTGACAAGACTCTGTCTGCTAATCATGTGAAGCAGCGATGTCGCACCCTAACCTATCCGTTTTATTTAAGGCTGCCAACGTACGTTCATACCAGTCTGAAAACTCTTCCTCATCTTTAAGCTCAGCTAAGCCAATTGACACTTTCATCATCGACATGAGGCTTTTCTGTTTTTTGATGCTCTCTAACAACCTAGCAGCCAATGTTTCTGCGGCGTCTAGTTGTGTTTGGGGGCACAATATAATGAATTGCTGCTCATTAAACCTAGATACTACATCCACTTCTCGGATGGTGCTCAAGCAGCTTGATGCACAGCGCTTGAGCATATCTTCGCGAACAAAATCATCGATTGCTCTCTCTTTATTATTGCGCTGTTCAAGCGAGATAATAATAAGCGTTGCAGTAGTGTGAAATCGTTGGAAACGAGAAATTTCTTCTTCTGCTCGTTGGATCATGTGATTTCGATTATACAAACCGGTTATTTTGTCATGAGCAGATAAGTACGCCAAAGCACGATTCTTTTCTAATAAAGCGGCCTTCAACTCACCGATTCGCGTGTCTTTGCTAGCCAAAACATGCTTGTATTCACGCAGGTAGCGACTGCGATATATAAGCCCTATTAGTACAATTAATACAAAAACTACACACAACAACAAAACTGAGTAGTTGCGGCTTTCACGCACTTTAACATTGTTCCATTGCTTATAAATAGCCACTTTCTTTTCTTCAGGTATGCGTTCAATGGCAAAGTTTAATTTTTTAATTAAATGGCTGGATGATTTATTGACCCCAAAAGCGAGAGAATCATGAGGCTCGGCGTACCCCACTATGCTTAACCCCTCTAGATCTTGATTATTAATATGCATATTCATACTCAGCAGAGAGCCTACAAGCACATCGAATTTATTATCGAGAAGTTGTTTCAACCCCTCTTGCTCTGAGGACAACATAGAAATACGAACATTGGGGTAATGACGATAGATGTATTCAAGCTGACGGTAACCATCAACTATACCCACTGTACGATTACCAAGCCCAGAATATCCTTGGACCATGGGTGTTCCCTCTTTGGCCACTAGTACATTGGGCGCCTCGAAATACGGGAGGCTGAAGTCGAGAAACTGGCGCCGATAGTCTGACGTATTCAGCATTGGAATAACCTGACATCGCCCCTGCTGAACATATTCTAAACTCTGCTGCCAGTTTTCAGTTGGCACGAGGGTAAACGACAGGTCGGCTAGATCCTCTATCAGCGCTAGGTATTGCGCGGAGATGCCCACATGGCGATTATTGCGAATTGCTTCGTAAGGCGCCCAGTTAGGATCGATACAATAGGTAACTTCTTCAACGTTATTGTTAAGTATGTCGCTTTCGATACTATTTTCGACCTGAGCGAAAGCTTGGCAAAAGAAAACATTTACGAGCGTAAATGCTGCCCACCCAATGTTTCGAGCTAACTTTGACATCATACTTACTGGAATTAGGAAACTACCGACAATGGGGCAAGTATTCATTGACCTAAGCCAATTTGCAACGACTTTGGCCCGAATAAGTCCAACTAAGTCGCTAACTGGCTAAGTTACGTGCTGTTTGCGCTGAAACACCTCGTTTTCATACGTTTTATTTTGCATAATCTCGGCGAGTTTATGAACGGCCAACTCAATGTCGGCAAAAGAAAGATACAACGGAGCAAAACCTATACGTAAAATATTTGGCGCACGAAAATCGGCAATAACACCTTCAGCAATCCATGCCTGGCATATGGCATAGGCATCTGAATGTGAGAGCGCGAGCTGGCTACCTCGGTTTTCAATTGCTGGGCTAACTATTTCCATATAATCACACAACCCAGCTCGTTTACCTTCCGCAGCAAAAAACGCCTGTAGTTTTTTCGATTTCTCATCAATGGCTTTCAAGGTGACACCCTCAAATACAGAAAGTGCCGCATCAAGTACACTCATGCTCAAAATTGCCGGTGTTCCGCACAAATTTTGATTAACTGAATTTTGCGCCTCGTAGTCAGGCGTGAAAGCAAAGGGCGATTTGTGGCCCATCCACCCAGATAGAGGCTGCCTGTATTCCTCCTGATGCCTTTGTGCAACATACACAAACGCCGGAGCACCCGGACCTCCATTCAAGTATTTATATGTGCAACCAACGGCAAAATCTACTTGGCATTCGTCTAAATCCACAACAAATGCGCCAGCGCTATGTGCCAAATCCCATAGCGTCAATATGCCCATTGTATGCGCTTGTCGTGTAACAGCTTCCATATTTTGCTTAAAGCCAGAACGAAAGTTGACTTGAGTGAGCATCAACACGGCTATATCGTCGGTTAGTTGGCTCTCAATATCAGCTTCATCAATGTATCGAATACTGTACTCATCACCAAGAAGACTGAGTAGGCCCTGCACCATGTAAATATCGGTAGGAAAATTATCTCGCGTGGTAGCGATAACCTTGCGTTCGGGACGCATTTTAAGCGCTGCGCTCAGTACTTTAAATAAATTGATGGAGATGGAATCACAACAAACTACCTGCCCTTTTCCAGCGCCAATCAGAGCCCCAGTTTTATCCCCTACTTTTTGCGGTAGATTAATCCAGTCGTGACAATTCCAACTTTTAATTAAATCTGTACCCCATTGATTATTTACCACTTCTTGAGCTCTTGTCTGTGCTGCTTTCGGGAGAGGGCCCAACGAATTACCGTCTAGATAAACCGTATTAGGTGGTAACGAAAATCTTTCCGCTACATGGCGCAAGGGATCTTTATCGTCTAATTGCTTGGCGGAAAAAACCTTATTAATCATTTGCTGTCACTACCTTAATAAGTGCTTTGTAAGAGTCAGTTTGAGGGTGAAGCCAGTCAAAGTGGCCCCCGTTGGGAATAGAAATCGTCTGTGCATTATCATCAATACTGTGACGAGTAGGTACAATATTATCCTCGTTACCTTGCATAAGAATGACAGGAAACTGGATTCGACTTAACTGTGGCGTAGCCTTTTTATAGTCATAGGGGATGTTATCCGGCGTACCCCCCATAAACGCCGTTGTAGCCGTTTGGCAGCTATTTTCACCTCGAGCATATTGTGCAATATCTGTAATTGCAGCAAGACCTATCACCGATTTTATCGTGATGTTATCGGGTATCGATGCTGTATTTTGAGAAGCGAGAAGCGCCAAATGACCACCAGCAGAATGACCAATAATATACACTTCTTTGGGGCCAAGCTTGGAGAGTTCAAAAAGTGAATGACTAACTCCGCTTTTAACATCTTCTAGGCTGCCAGGCCAACCTCCTCCTTCATCACCGCTTCGTCGATATTCTACAGCAAACGTATCAATACCCTCATTGGCCAGAGACGTGTAGAAGCCTTTCCCATGAGATAAGTCATAAGCATTTAACCAGCAGCCGCCGTGAATAAAAATAATCGCTTTATTGGCTACTTGTCCGTTGTGTGAAGATTCAACCTTTGCTCGCCAATAGGAAATTGTTTGTAATTCTGAATTGCCGTAAGCGTATACGCTAGTTGGCGCGGACGCAGGGAGAGTAGACAACGTGCTATAGGCAACCTGTTCAACTTTTGTACTTTGGTTGCTTTCATTTCCAATAGGTGGGTGTTCTGGACGAGTCGAGCAACCAAAGGCAAACGCAACCATGCAAGATAATGAAATTAGATTTTTTAGCGCCATAGAACGTTCTTATTATTTTTCTTTTATCATTAAAACATGAATGGCACCCAAATGGGTGCCATTGCCAGCATTAAAGTTATTTAACAATGTAAACCTTGGCCTGAAGGCTACATCATTTCAACTGCAAGGGCCACACCCTCACCGCCGCCTATGCATAATGATGCAATACCGCGCTTCTTATCTTGTTGCTTAAGCGCGTGCAGCAAAGTAACCAACAGCCTCGCTCCAGAAGCACCAATTGGATGACCAAGGGCACATGCACCACCTTTTACGTTAACCTTACTGGCATCAAGATTGAGCTTTTTCATCGCTAGCATGGTGACCATGGCGAAAGCTTCATTGATTTCAAATAGGTCAACCTCATCCTTCGACCAGCCCGCTTTGTCTAAAACTTTTTCCATCGCACCGACCGGTGCCACGGTGAAGTTTTCAGGTTCAATAGAGTGTGTCGCGTGGGCAACCACTTTGGCCAGTGGCGTTAACCCCATTTCTTTAGCTTTATCTTCGCTCATGACCAATAGTGCTGCAGCACCGTCAGATATGGAGCTAGAGTTTGCTGCAGTCACTGTTCCGTCTTTCTTAAACGCTGGACGTAATGAAGGAATTTTTTCCGGCTTCGCAGAGCCAGGGCCTTCATCAGTGTCTACAACGACATCCCCTTTTCTACCAGAAATAGTCACTTCAACTATTTCATCTTTAAACGTGCCGCTGTTGATGGCTTCATGGGCTTTTGAAAGCGAACTCAACGCAAACTCATCCATTTGTTCGCGAGTGATATTTTCGCTGTCTGCAGTGTCTTGCGCAAAACATCCCATAGCTTTGCCATCATAGGCATTTTCAAGCCCGTCTAGCATCATATGATCAAGTACTTGACCATGACCCATACGATACCCCGTGCGCGCTTTCGGTAGCATGTAAGGCGCGTTGCTCATGCTTTCCATGCCGCCAGCTACCACGGTTTCGGCGCTACCTGCTTTTATCAGGTCATGTGCAATCATCACCGCTTTTAGCCCAGAGCCGCATACTTTGTTAATGGTCGTTACGCCTGCACTGAGCGGTAAACCTGCACCTAAAGACGCCTGACGGGCCGGCGATTGCCCCAACCCGGCAGGCAGTACACAGCCCATAACAACCTCATCAATTTGCGAGACATCCATGCTTTCACATGTCGCCTTAATAGCAATCTCGCCTAAGTCAGTTGCACTCAGCGGTGCTAAACTGCCGTTGAACCCACCCATTGGAGTACGTTTTGCAGCTACGATAACAACTGTTTTATCACTCATAACATTACCTTTAATATTCAATTAATTTAATCACTTAGGCGATAACGATTACCGCTTTGTATACAAAAGTAAACACCCACAACCCAGCTAAACAGAGTCCGTCTTCATGAAAAATTGACGTTAGCAAAATGTTACTTTACCTTTACGTAAAATGTAATTAACGTTAACGTAAACCTGTCAAAAGGTTCTGTCAACCAAACACAACAGTCTTGTTTGATACTTGGGGAAAATAAAACTAACAGCGCGTTCTTTTCTACTCACCGAACAAGTTAGTAGGTGCTAAACAGAGAACAGAGACACCCACGCTATCGACACAAGAAAAACGTTCTTTCGCCTAATGTTATTCCAGAACAATGATAAAACTAGGCAAGGACTAGGTGGTAAGGCAGTTAAACCGATTGAGCATAACAGGTGACAAGTGACGCGCTAATGCGCAGCGTTGAGGACATATTTAGTCCACTCACATATTTTTTGGACAGCAAGAAAATGCTTCACGACAAGGTACATGTAATGAGCAAGTCGGAAAATGAAACTACTTTCGCTATAGGTGAGCTTGCGAGAGAGTTCGATATTACGCCGCGTTCCATTCGTTTTTACGAGGAACAAGGTCTTTTATCGCCCACTCGCACCGGTCAAAACCGCGTTTATTTTAACAAAGATAGAGTGCGCCTAAAGCTGATTTTACGCGGTAAGCGTCTTGGTTTTTCACTTGCTGAGGTGAAAACCTTGTTTGACATGTACGACAGTAATCCGAACTCGGCTGTTCAGCTAGAAGCTATGTTAGAGATGTCCGAGCAAAAGCGTGCGGTTCTTAATCAACAATTAGAAGATATACAAATGTTGATGACAGAACTGGACGACGTTGAAACCAGATGTAGAGAAGAACTCGCAGAACTCAAACGAGGAAAAATCGCATGAACACCTCCTACCCTACAATGAATTTTGGCCTTGGCGAAGAAATGGATATGCTTCGTGATCAAGTGTATCAATTTGCGCAAAAAGAAATCGCGCCGTTAGCGGCTCAGGCCGACGAAGACAATCAATTTCCAAACCATCTTTGGACAAAGCTTGGCGACATGGGGCTAAATGGTGTCACTGTTTCTGAACAATACGGTGGCTCTGGCATGGGCTACCTAGCGCACACCATTGCAATGGAAGAAGTGAGCAGAGCTTCTGGCGGTATTGGCTTAAGCTATGGCGCTCATTCCAACCTGTGCGTTAATCAAATTTACCGAAATGGTAATGAGGCTCAAAAGGAAAAGTATCTTCCTAAATTAGTGTCTGGTGAGCACATCGGTGCTCTCGCTATGAGTGAGCCTAACGCGGGCTCTGATGTGGTAAGCATGAAATTGCGCGCAGAAAAGCGCGGGGATAAGTACATTTTAAATGGCAATAAAATGTGGATCACCAATGGACCAGATGCGCACACCTTTGTTATTTATGCGAAAACAGACCCATCTGCAGGCCCTCGTGGCATTACAGCATTTATTGTTGAACGCGACTTCCCAGGTTTTAGCAGGGCACAGAAACTTGACAAACTAGGCATGCGCTCTTCAAACACTTGTGAGCTTGTGTTTGAAGATTGCGAGGTGCCAGCTGAAAATATACTAGGCAGTGAAGGCGAAGGCGTGCGCGTGCTTATGAGTGGTTTAGACTATGAACGCCTTGTGCTTTCGGGTGGCCCTCTGGGCATTATGCAGGCTTGTATGGACATTGTGGTGCCTTATGTTCACGACAGAGAGCAGTTCGGTCAGTCGATTGGGCAATTTCAACTCGTACAGGGCAAAGTGGCAGACATGTATACCCAGATGAACGCTTCACGGGCCTACGTTTACGCTGTAGCCCAATCATGCGATCGCGGAGAAACAACGCGTAAAGACGCTGCTGGCGCAATTCTATATTCCGCAGAGTTAGCGACCAAAATAGCATTAGACGCTATACAGTTACTTGGTGGTAATGGGTATATCAACGAGTACCCTACTGGTCGACTCCTTCGCGATGCCAAGCTTTATGAAATTGGTGCAGGTACATCTGAAATTAGGAGAATGCTGATAGGTCGCGAGCTATTTAACGAATCGAAATAGTTTGTGCCTCAGTGGCACCACAGACAACACAGAGAAGACAATACAGAGACACCCATTCTAACCGGAGTAGTTAGATGGGTGTCTTTATAACAGTCGCAACGGTGCCGTTATGCTAGCTAAATTTTTGCATGGGTGTCTTCGTAACACGTCTTCTTAATACGAATATAAAAAGTTCAAACAACAAATCAATAGCGCCACTATCGAAGCGCTATTACACAGGAGGGGGTATGCCCGTTCTACGTTCAAGTGTTAATACCAAATCTGAAACCTTCATCGCCAATCGCGACCATATGCAAGCGCAAGTGGATGACTTGTATGAAAAAATTCAAAAAATATCCCTTGGAGGTGGTGAAAAAGCGGCAGAGCGCCATATCTCAAGAGGCAAACTTCTTCCAAGAGACAGAATTAACGCGCTTTTAGACGACGACACTCCTTTTCTTGAAATTGGTCAGCTAGCGGCGTGGGAAGTGTACGATGATTACGTGCCTTGTGCAGGAGTAGTGGCCGGTATCGGAATGGTAGCAGGCACCGAATGTATGATTGTAGCGAACGACGCTACGGTAAAAGGTGGCACCTACTACCCTCTTACAGTGAAAAAACATTTAAGAGCGCAAGAAATTGCCGAGCAAAATAATCTCCCTTGCATTTATTTAGTCGACTCTGGTGGCGCAAATTTACCTCGTCAAGATGAAGTGTTTCCTGACAGAGATCATTTTGGCCGGATCTTCTTTAACCAGGCCAATATGTCTGCCAAAAACATCCCTCAAATTGCAGTGGTTATGGGGTCTTGTACGGCAGGCGGCGCATATGTTCCAGCTATGGCAGATGAAAGTATTATCGTAAAGGAGCAAGCCACTATTTTCTTGGGTGGCCCGCCACTCGTAAAAGCGGCTACTGGCGAAGTTGTAACTGCCGAAGAACTCGGCGGTGGTGATGTTCACACACGCATATCCGGCGTTGCAGACCAACTCGCAAATAATGATCACCATGCCCTTTCGCTTGCAAGAAATGCTGTTTCTCGACTAAACAGAGAAAAGCCTCAGTTGCTCGACGTAAAAGAACCCAAACCGCCTAAATTTGACCCTAAAGAGATTTACGGCATCGTGCCAAAAGACAGCAGGCAAACCTTCGACGTACGCGAAATCATTGCTCGTATTGTAGATGAGTCTGATTTTGATGAGTTTAAACCACTTTATGGAACCACTCTGGTTTGCGGATTCGCTCGAATCTTTGGAAACCCCGTTGGTATAGTGGCCAACAACGGTATTTTGTTTGGCGAGAGCGCCATGAAAGGTGCCCATTTTGTTGAATTATGTGCCAAGCGAAAAATCCCACTCGTTTTCTTGCAAAACATCACTGGTTTCATGGTCGGAAAGCAATATGAACACGGCGGGATTGCCAAACACGGTGCAAAAATGGTGACGGCTGTAGCCTGTGCCAAAGTGCCGAAGCTTACTGTTCTAATTGGCGGAAGTTTTGGTGCCGGTAACTATGGCATGTGCGGCAGAGCCTACGACCCACGCTTCATGTTCATGTGGCCGAACGCACGAATTTCGGTAATGGGCGGAGAACAAGCAGCCGGCGTCTTAGCGCAAGTTAAACGCGACCAAAAAGAACGCGCGGGTGAGAGTTGGAGCGATGAGGAAGAGGCGCAATTTAAGCAGCCAGTTATAGAAAAATATGAGGAACAGGGACATCCATACTATGCGTCTGCACGACTTTGGGATGATGGTGTCATCGATCCCGCAGATACACGTTTAGTGCTTGGTTTGTCGCTATCTGCAGCACTCAATAAGCCCATTGAGGAAACTCAATTCGGCATATTCAGAATGTAGGAGCTAAACATATGGAAAACGCAGTAACCTATCGTATTAACAATGACAACATCGCCGTTATCACATTGAACAGAGCTGAAAAGCATAACGCCTTCAATGATGAAATGATCAAAGAGCTAGAGCATCTTTTTAAGAAAGCGGGTAGCGACGACACAGTACGTGCTGTGGTTTTGCAGGCCGAGGGCAAAAGTTTTAGCGCCGGCGCAGATCTTAACTGGATGAAAAAGATGGCCAGCTATACCGAAGAGCAAAATCACAACGACGCAATGGCACTCGCTACTATGCTTCACACGCTATATACACTTCCAAAGCCTACCATAGCAAGAGTTCAAGGCGCGGCGTTTGGCGGCGCTATAGGCCTTATTGCCTGCTGCGACATCGCCATCGGAAGTAAGCTAAGCAAGTTTTGCTTGAGCGAAGTCAAAATCGGACTAATACCAGCAACCATAAGCCCGTACGTGATAGAAGCTATGGGCACACGGATCTGCAGACGATATTTTCAAACTGCTGAAGTATTTTCTGCACGCCGCGCTAGACGCCTAGGCCTATTAAGCGAAGTTGTCAACGAGGACGAGTTAGACAGCACCGTTGATGACATTATTGAAAAAATTCTCAAAAACGGTCCACAAGCGGTATCTCAATCAAAAGCATTAGTACAATGGGTGTCTCACAAAACAGTAGACGCTCAAATGCTCGATGAGACCAGTAAATTAATAGCAAAAGTGAGAACGTCAGAAGAAGGCCAAGAGGGTCTTTCCGCTTTTCTTGAAAAACGCAGCGCGGCTTGGTTGGAGACAAAATAATGATAAACAAACTTTTAATAGCGAACCGAGGCGAAATTGCCTGCAGAGTAATGAAAACAGCCAAACTTTTAGGCATTCAAACGGTTGCGGTTTACTCTGATGCTGACGCCAATGCTCGTCATGTTGCTATGGCAGACGAGGCGGTGAATCTGGGCCCTGCACCCTCAAAGGAAAGTTATTTGCGCGGCGATCTTATTATTGAGCACGCTAAAACCTTAGGGGTAGACGCGATTCATCCAGGCTACGGTTTCTTGTCAGAAAACGCAGAATTTGCCAACCTCTGTAAATCTAACAACATTATTTTTGTGGGCCCTCCCGCCTCAGCAATAGAGGCTATGGGCTCTAAGTCTGCGGCTAAACGCATTATGGAAGAGGCTGGCGTGCCACTGGTACCTGGCTATCACGGTGATGATCAGCAAGAGTCCACGCTGAAAAAATCTGCCGACGAAATGGGCTACCCTGTATTACTGAAAGCTGCGGCAGGTGGCGGCGGCAAAGGTATGCGACAGGTATGGAACGAGAGTGAATTTACTCAAGCACTGAATGCGGCTAAACGAGAGTCTATGGCAAGCTTCGGCGACGACCATATGCTAGTAGAAAAGTACCTCACTCGCCCTCGTCACGTTGAAATTCAGGTTTTCTGTGATAGCCACGGCAACGGCGTTTATCTTTTCGAGCGCGACTGTTCGGTTCAGCGCCGACATCAAAAAATTATTGAGGAAGCCCCAGCTCCAAACATGTCGCAAGAAATACGAGAGCGTATGGGCGAGGCGGCAATATTAGCGGCGAAGGCCATTAATTATGAGGGCGCAGGTACAGTCGAGTTTTTACTTGATGAAGACGGGTCCTTCTATTTCATGGAAATGAACACTCGCCTTCAGGTAGAACATCCCGTTACTGAAATGATAACAGGCGAAGATTTAGTTCAGTGGCAACTGAGTGTTGCAGAGGGAAATGCGTTACCAAAAACTCAGCAAGAGCTCACGCTAAACGGACACTCATTCGAAGCGCGTATCTACGCTGAAGACCCTGCCAATAACTTTTTACCCTCTACCGGCACTTTGCATTTGCTACAGCCACCTGAGCAGTCAAGTTTAGTGCGAGTAGATACAGGGGTTATTCAGGGCGACGAGGTGAGTGTTTATTACGACCCCATGATTGCAAAGCTTGTGGTATGGGGAGAGTCTCGTGATATCGCCCTTAAGCGCTTGCTTCATGCACTTGGCGATTATCATATTGCCGGTGTTACAACCAATATTGAATTCCTTAAGCGCGTAGCCAGTTTTTCCGCTTTCCAAGCCGCTGAATTAACTACCACTTTTGTAGACAAGCACAACGATGCACTTTTTGCCGAAGTGAAGCGAGACACCCAAGCAAAATTACCCGCAATGGCGTTGTTAGCCATTCTTCATCGTCGTCTTGGTAAAAGCATGGATGTCTCTGGTAAGCATTCGCATGAGTCGTCGCCTTGGTTTACTACGGGCGCATGGCGCGCGAATTCGACATACAAAGAACAGGTTACGGTTCTTGTTGGAGAGGAAGAGTTTCACGTCAAGGTAAACCATACACTCGGTAGTGAGACATCTGAGGCCTGGGAAGTAGTGGTTGGAGACAACACTTTCATCGTGAGCGGCTCGATTAATAATCATCAATTACGTGCCAACATAAACGGTATTGAGTCACGGTATACCTTTGCGGTAAAAGATGATGAGTTTGGTTTGTTTAACCAAGACACCCATATTAACTTCAGCGTTGTCGCTCCTTCACACGGCGACGATGATCATAACAATGGCAATTCAAACTTCGATGCCCCCATGAACGGCACCATTGTGGCGCACTTAGTCAAACCAGGAGAACAGGTTAAAAAAGGTGAACCTATTTTAGTAATGGAAGCAATGAAAATGGAACATAGCATCACGGCACCTAGTGATGGCGTGGTAAATAGCTTCTATTTTGAGCCAGGTGAATTGGTTGATGGCGGGGCTTTACTTCTCGAATTCACGAATGCGGATTCATAAGGAGTTATACAACAATGACCATGCCTAAAGTAGTAAGTATTGTTGAAGTCGGCCCAAGAGACGGACTACAGAATGAAAAATCGATAGTAAGCGTTGAAGAGAAGATAAACTTTATAAACTTGCTTTCGAAGACCGGTATCAAGCGCATTGAGGCAGGAAGTTTTGTTTCTCCCAAATGGGTGCCACAAATGGCAGACTCTGGCGATATCTTTTCAGGTATAGAGAAGAGCCCTTCAATCACCTACTCTGCGCTTACGCCAAACATTAAGGGGTTAGATGCAGCAATTGAGTCAGGAGTTGAGGAGGTGGCTGTATTCGGTGCAGCGTCAGAGTCGTTCTCAATGAAAAACATTAACTGTTCGATAGAAGAGAGTTTGAAAAAATTTGAACCCGTTATTGCAAAAGCAAATACCCATAACATAAAGGTACGTGGATACGTATCGTGTGTTATGGGCTGCCCTTACGAGGGAGGGATATCGCCAAGATCAGTTGCTGATGTATCCAAGCGCCTTATAGATATGGGCTGCTATGAAATATCTCTCGGCGATACTATTGGAACTGGAACTCCAGTTGCCACTAAAAGACTTCTTGATAGTGTTTTAAGTGTGGTGAATATCGAACAGCTCGCTGTTCATTTTCACGACACTTATGGACAAGCTCTTGTAAATCTTTACTCGGCATTGGAGTATGGTGTCGCAACAATAGATTCCGCCGTGGCAGGTCTTGGAGGGTGTCCTTACGCTAGAGGCGCCAGTGGCAACGTTGCAACGGAAGATGTACTTTATATGCTTAATGGAATGGGTATAAATACTGGAATTGATATGGAGAAGCTTCTTGTTGCTACTCAATTTATCTCTGAGGTTGTAAATAAAGTTCCCTCATCAAAAGTGGCTAATGCCCTTCTAGCTCGGTAATCTTATGTCTGGCAACTTGCGATAAGCATCCCAGGCTTTGATGAGTTGCCAGAAAGTTCACCCACTTAAACGTCAATTTGATTTGGTTAGAAGCATCTTGGGCTTATAGAAAAACCTTTAGCGAGACACCCACGCTATTTAAGAGTTTTATCGAACCGTTTAACGCTTTCTTAGCAAGAAATTCTAGGCAAGACACCCATCGTATTATTTTTGTAAGCGGGAGAAGCTGAGTCGGCGATATCGTGGGTGTCTTTGTAGCTATTCGAAGCTAAGAGGTTTCAAAAACCGTCTTTGTGTCAGGTTTAATCGAGATATGAGGGTGATAGCTTAATGGTCTATTTTTCTATAAAAATGCAGCTATATGCCACAAAGTCGAAAATCACAAATAAGCCTAGCGGATACGCCTTTTTATCACTGTATTTCTCGTTGCGTACGTAAGTCATTCCTATGTGGAGTAGACCATGCGACAGGAGAAAGTTACGAGCACCGTAAAGACTGGGTTGAACAACGTTTGCTATTTCTCGCGAGTGTTTTCGCTATCGATATTTGTTCTTATGCAGTGATGAGCAACCATGTTCATGTAATATTGCGCGTTGATCAGCATTCTGCAAGACGATGGGATACTAAGAAAACGTTAATACAGTGGCATAAAATGCACCGCGGTACTTTGCTCACACAAAAATATCTTATGGGGATAGAATTAACAGATAGTGAACACAAAACCGTAGCTTCAACTGCGAAAATCTACAGAGAAAGGCTGCAAAGCATTAGCTGGTTCATGCGAAACTTAAACGAGTTCATCGCCAGGAAAGCAAATAAAGAAGACGAGTGTACTGGTAGATTTTGGGAGGGAAGATTCAAATCACAAGCACTACTCGACGAGCGCGCATTGTTAGCATGTATGGCTTACGTAGATTTAAATCCATTTCGCGCAGGTATAGCGACCAGTCTATATGACTTAAGTCACACCAGTGTTCTCGTACGACTAAAAGCGGCTTTAAACAAAGGCAAAAAACAGCAATGGAAAACCAAAGGCTTAGTGAAATTCAAAGAAAGTGAGGGAATAGAAGGTGAAAAAACAATTCCATTTTCATTCGATAGTTACCTAAGCTTGCTTAAAAGAAACATGGAATTTATCACTAGCTCAGACACTACACACAAAAAGGCCTCTCTATGCCACTCTGGTCTACCTGAACAAATGGGCTTTAGAGCAGACACCTGGGATACGGCATGTAAAACTATCGAAACGTCCTTTTCTTTTGTTATCGGCTCATCTGAAAGCATGCTTCGTTTTAAAAAGAGCACGAAGAGAAAACGAATGGTGGGAATGACACCGGCAAAGATGCTTTTTGATACCGCAGTTTAGTTACTTCTCCTTTGGCAATATCAGCGTTGAAATAGTGGCAACAATCATCATTGCCGTCATAATATACACAACAGAAAATGATAAAAAAGGGCTGAGACTAGCGTACAACGCACCAAATCCCAATAATATCCCCCCGATGGCAGTGTTTGAAAAACCTACGAGTTCAGTACGCTCCTGCCCCTCTTTCACATCGAGACTGTAAGTTTTCCTGCCGGTTCTCACACCAGCGTGAGCAATTGATAACACAAAGAAAAGGGTTGCAGAAACAAGAAGCGACTCACTGGGAATTACCAATAACCCAATGCAAGATAAAATAGTAAGGATACCGGCAATTTGTAGCGTTACCTTCGCGCTGTAATCTGCCACCTTCCCCCATAATAAAGAAGAACACATTGAAGCTAGCGCTTGTGCCGCAATATAGACGGGCAACAGCTTTTGAGCATTTTCCCCGTTCTCTAGCATAAAATACGGGGCAACCAGAGCTGAATGCACAAAGAGGCCTCTAACTAAGACAAATTTGTATACTGTTTTATCAAATTTAATAGAGAATACATTTCCGCTTCCATTCGAATTATCCTCTACTTTTGTCTTCAAGCTGAACATACAAAAAAGCGTGAGGATAAAAGAAAACGCTGCACAAAACAGAACACCGAACAAAGCGTTGTCTTTAAACGTGCCATCTAAAAGCAATAACGGAACGGCAACGAGTAAGGTCATAACGCCAGATATAGTAGACGCCATTCCCACAAGGTTGCCTCGTTCACCTTTGGGAACTACATCGGCTTCTATATCTTTGACGGTTAATGAACATGCCGATCGCCCTAAACTGAGTAAAACTAAAAATGCCAAAATCCCCCACCCTGCAAAAAACGCCTCAAGCATTAACGCAGAACAAATTATCCCAACTACCGATGCGATTTGAACGCAGATACCTATCCGCCATACTTTATACCTCGCGGCATTGTTTCTAAGATAAAGGCTTATTAGGACTTGAGGCAGTAATGCGCCAGACTCACGTATGGGCACTAGCCACCCAACCATCCAAGCAGGGGCTCCAATAACAATTAACAAGGCAGGCAACGTAGTTTTAGCTGAAATAAGTAAATCAGCCAGCTTATTAAAAGACAGGCCGGAAACTAGACGGTGTTTTTTTTGAACCATGGCAGGTTGTCTATTTTTTTATTTGTCGTTTTTACGGGTGATGTACCCCAAGGATCATCTCAATATCAACAAGTTATAAATAATCAGAAAATAAATAGAGAGTTATCAAGTAAGTTAAGCGTTGTTTTCAACAACTGTTTTCAAGTTTTCTAAACCAAGCGCAAAATCAGGACCGATAATACCGTCTATAAAGAGAATAAAAAATTTATTGACTGGATTGTTATCTACTGTTCCCTTATCGCGCCAGGTTACCCGGCTTCCTTCGTCAACAGCTTCGATTTCGACTACGCCATCAGAGCCCATATCAAGCTCTGGAAAGAACAGAGAATAGCCAACTTTACTGTTATGTTCTAATAAGGTAATTTCCATCTCACCATTTCCTTGCGTTTCGCTCTTCCACTCTAGCCGCATTCCAATAGCACGGTCTGGACCTTCATAGGAAAGCTCAATATCTGGGTCACGCTTGAACCACACTCCCCACTTCTCCCATTGCTTTAAATTGACAACATATGGATAAACATCTGATGTTTCTGCGTCAATGATTATACTTCTCTCTACTGTGTAGTTTTGAGGCATAAAAAAACTAGCGACGATGCCAATAACGATTAATGTACTCACAGTAAAGAATAGTTTCTTCAACACACCCATGTTTTACTCCAGCTTGTTTACCCAGATAAAATATAACATTTAATTAACAAAAGTCATCGTCCATTTTTCTTATTTATAATGAAAAGAACTCAATAAACGGATTTATATAAACCTAAAAAATACAAAGACACTCTGACGTGTTCCAATAGATTCACACACCCAGTTAAGAGATAATTATCTCAACTGGAGTGTATATGAAAACGCGAAAAAGCTACTCAAAAGAATTCAAACTAGATGCTGTGAGTCTGGTTACAGAGCAGAATTACAAAGTTGCTGAGGCAGCTCGTAGTCTTGGTATTAGTGCCAACATGTTAGGCCGCTGGCTTAAAGAGCAAGAATCTGAAGGTACCCACGCATTTCGAGGTAATGGCAAGTTGACGCCGGAACAGGAAGAAATTCGTCAGCTGCGAGAAGAAAATAAGCGCCTGAAAATGGAGAAAGAGATCTTAAAAAAGGCAACGGTCTTCTTTGCCAAAGAAACCATGTAAAATACGGTTTCATTACCCAATATAAGAAGACCTGGCCGATTAGCCTGATGTGCAGGGTTCTGGGAGTCAGCCGCCGTAATTACTACAGCGCCGTGCGGCGAAACGAGAAACTTGAACCAGACCCACAACATGATGAGCTAATTGATTGGGTACAGAAAATAGCTGATGCCAGTGATTTTACTTATGGCGTAAGGCGCATGAAACGCGCACTGAATTCGCTGGGTTATCCGGTTGGAACACAACGGACGCGTAGCTTGATGAACGAAGCCAACGTGAGCGTCAGAAGGCGTAAAAAATACAAAGTAACGACTGACAGCGACCATCAGAAACCTGTATTCGATAACGTGCTGTCACGCGACTTTGCTACAGAAAAAACCGACCAAGCGTATGTCTCGGATATTACCTATATCTGGACGCAAGAAGGCTGGCTGTATCTAGCCGTTGTCATTGATCTGTTCTCGCGCAAGGTCGTGGGCTGGAGTATGGCTTCACGGATGAATGCCCAACTGGTGTGTGATGCTTTAACAATGGCTTTATGGCAACGCAAGCCCAAGGCGGGCCTGATACATCATTCGGATCGTGGTTCACAATACGCAAGCCGACAATTTAGACAGCTACTGACGCGGTACAAGGTAACAGGCAGCATGAGTAGAAAAGGTGATTGCTGGGACAATGCCGTTGTAGAGAGCTTCTTCGGCACATTAAAACAAGAGCGAGTGCAATGGCGTTACTACCAGAGTCGCCGCGCTGCTCAGCAGGATATCCTGCAATACATCACTATGTTTTATAACAGCCAAAGAATGCACTCATACCTGGATTACAAAAGTCCAAATCAATATGAGGCTGATATGGCTAACTTAGGAAAAGCTGCTTAACTGGGTTGTGTGAATTTGCTTGACCACGTCACTCATGCTCTTTTGCAAGAAACTGATTTCGCTTGGTATCGACAGTGAGTTGCAGCTTAGTAAGCATGGATGTCTAGATAAAGCGTCTAGATAAAGCACCTTGTGCCGTTCTAAGCTTGGGTTGTCTCTATAAAACATCTCGACAAAGCACCTAGAATGGGTGTCTTGCTTAAAACATTTTGCTTAAACGCCATACAGCCATCAAATCACTTAATGTCATAAATATCATTAAAGTTAATAAAAAGTGACGTAAAGTAACAAACAGCACCTATTATTTTTATAGGGGTTCTGTAAGATGAAACTAGTATTCAAAGATTCTTCACTCGAAACGACAAAGAGCATCAACGAAACGCATATAGCTAAAATTATTCAAGTTCTTCAAATTGCATAACAAGCGGCACCACTTATTAACAGGAGTTTTTAAAGAATGACTGATCGGAGTTCTCGTTACATAAGCAACCTTACTCGCGATACCTATGCGTTAATACTAGCAGGTGGTAAAGGCTCAAGACTCCACGAGCTCACAGCCTGGCGAGCAAAACCCGCACTCTACTTTGGCGGAAAATTTCGAATCATCGATTTCCCACTGTCAAACTGTGTTAATTCAGGTATCAAACGCATCGGTGTTGTTACCCAATACAAATCACACTCGCTTATTCGACACCTTGTTCGTGGCTGGGGCCACTTTAAGAGAGAATTAGGTGAGTCTGTTGAGATCTTGCCAGCCTCTCAACGTTTTTCAGACAACTGGTATGAAGGCACCGCAGACGCGGTTTTTCAAAATATCGACATCATTCGAGACGAAATACCAAAATACGTAATGATTTTATCCGGTGACCATATTTATCGCATGGACTACGGTGATATGCTGGCGAAACACGTTGAATCAGGTGCGAAAATGACGGTGTCCTGCATGGCAGTTCCAGTTGAAGAGGCAGCCGGTGCCTTCGGTGTCATGTCAGTAGATGAGTCTTACCGAATTATTGGTTTTGAAGAGAAGCCAGAGCACCCTACACCTCTGCCGCATGACGAAACACACTGCTTAGCGTCGATGGGGAATTATGTATTCGATACAGAGTTCTTATTCGAACAACTTCGAGTAGACTCTGAAAACATGGGCTCTCAACGAGACTTTGGTAAAGACATTATTCCCGCCATTATTGAAGAACACAAAGTTCAAGCCTTTCCATACGAAGCAACAGATGGGAATAATGCCTACTGGCGAGACGTGGGCACGCTTGATTCGTTCTGGGATGCCAACATGGAAATGGTTGCACCCGTGCCACAGCTTAATTTGTATGACAAAAAGTGGCCTATTTGGACGTACCAAGAGCAGTTGCCGCCAGCAAAGTTTGTCTGGGAAGATGATGATAGACGTGGTGAAGCCATTAACTCGGTTGTGTCTGGTGGCTGTATTATTTCAGGGTCTACCTTAAGAAACTCTATTTGTTTCTCTAACGTGCGCGTTCATTCCTATGGGCTTATTGAAGATGCCGTTATTTTGCCCGGCGTTGAAATTATGCGCGGCTGTAAGCTCAAGAAGGTTATCATAGACCGAGGATGCGTTATCCCTGAGGGCACGGTGATTGGTTACGACCACGATGAAGACAGAGCCAGAGGTTTCCGAGTATCGGAGAAGGGTGTGGTGCTGGTAACACGCGAAATGCTTGGCCAGCACACAGGTTCATATTAACCTAAGTCTGTAACGTTTTTAACAGTTCCACTCCCGTAAAGTGGTAGCAATAAATTTTGCTACCGCTTCGGGATGCTCTAGCGGGAACATGTGCCCCCCCTCCATTTCTGTGTGCTCTATAGCGTTATGCCGCATTAAACGTTCATACATCTCAGGTCGGCATACTTTACTTTTCTTCCCTGTTACTAAAATAGCAGGGCATCGAAGTTTCCCTTTATATTTACCTAAATTGTGTGGAACGTTTCTAAATAATGCGGCTTCTACATCAGCTTTAAATGTGAGTGAAATGCTGTCTGCATTTTTAGTTGTTACCGCATTAACATAGTCTCTCACGCACCGCTTATCCATATCTCTGAACAATGCCTTACCATGAAAATAAGACACCATGTCTGTTGAGGCTGGCCAGCGCGTATTTCGGGTTTGCGCTAATTTGGCTGGTGTGAGCTTATTAATAAGAGGGGTAAATTTAGCTACTCTGAAAAAGTGACTCATTGGGCCAACAACTAAAGGAGGATCGAAAAGAATTAAACCTCTAAATAGCTCTGGCTCTTCGCACGCAGCCATATAGGAAATAACAGCCCCAAAAGAATGCCCAACGGCAAATACCCCCCGGTCATCTTTATTTTCAGCTTTAATATGCTTTATCAACTCTTGAACTTGATTGCGCCAGTTTCCATTCACCGGCATCTTTGGGTCATGGCCAAAGCGTTCCACATGCAAGCGGTTAAAACTGCTAGGCAATGCAGAAAAAAGGGTATTATAACTCCCAGCGGGAAACCCATTAGCGTGGGCGAAATGAAAACTTAATTCTGCAGAAGACACCATGTCACTCCTGAACCTAAAGAAAAAGAAAAGGGGCTAAAAATCAGCCCCTTAGTGAGTATAGTTTTATAGTACTATAACCCCCTCGATTCTGCCATTTCCCAGTCTTTCACTATTTTAGTACTGGTCCATAAAAATACGCCTATCGACAGTGCATATGGAACAACAAGATAGATAAGAGCCTGTCTTAATGCTTCAGTTTCCCCTAAAGAAGGCACGAGAGACTGACTGATTATTCCTGTTAAAGTAGGACCGCCACCAAGTGCAATAATGTTGAGCACAAAGAAGAATAGCGCTGTTGACATAGCTCGAACATTTATCGGCGCGAGTGTCTGTGCCATTGCAAAACTTGGACCTAAGTAAGAGCCACTAGTAAACAACAGTAGCGCTATTAGCCCTACCGAAAGCCATAGGTCTTGAACCTGTAGTGAAACATAAAATGCGGGAACACCAATAATCAGCATAATCGCTGGCAGTAGCGCATACGCTTTTTTATTCTGCTTACCCCATCTATCGGCAATATAGCCACCAAGCCACACACCAAGAGCGTAGGCTGTGCCGTTGATGATGCCAAACACAATTAAAAGTTGGGTGATATCTAGCCCGGCAAAGGCACGCACATAGTAATCAATGATCCAGGTAGAAATGGCATAGTTGCCAAATGAACCAAACGAAATACCCAGTGCCATACCCCACCATGTAGGTATTTTTAGAAGCTGCTTCAGCGATTTCTTAACGCTTGGTTTGTTCACATCATTTACCTGTGAGGGCGCAGTAACTGAGCGAGAGGGCTCCTTCACGGTAAATTTCAAAACAAGCGCAAGTAAAACTCCTGGAATACCCACGCTATACATAACCGTACGCCAATCTGCTGAACCGCCCTGTAAAAAGAACGCTGATGCAAAAAATGCGAGCATGATGCCAAATGGTATGCCCAAGGAGTAAATCGCCAACGCGCCGGCTCTTTTTTCTTTGGGAAACAAGTCTGAAATTATACTGTGTGATGGCGGGCTTCCGCCTGCCTCGCCAATACCCACGCCAATACGTGCCACTGCCAGCTGAAAATAGTTGCTTGCCAAACCGGATGCCGCTGTAAAGCCGCTCCAAAGCGTTAGTGAGATGGCGATTATATTTACCCTATTATACCTATCGGCAAGCCATGCAATTGGGATCCCCATTACCGTATAGAGAAGCGCGAAATAAATGCCTTTCAGCCAGCCTAACTGAGCATCGTCTAGCCCCAAATCGGCTTTGATGAAAGGTGAAAGAATGCCTATGATCTGACGATCGATGAAATTAAATGCATAAACCAGTGTGAGAATAAACAGTACGTAGTTTCGATAACCTTTAGATGCACCCGCTTGGTCAGCTGGTATACCTTCAACGCTTGTGTGGGCCATAACAGTCCTTTTAAATGAAGATAGTGCAGTCTACGCATGAGGTAAATTATTTGGCAAGTAATTGTTACTTATTTGTAAACATAACGAAAATTTGTAAGTCAGGCTTTTTGTTCCCTATCGCTTGAGGTAGGATATTTACACATATACTCATCAGACCAGACAGGCAGTTATGACAGTAGATGAACTGTTGAATATCGAACCACTTGAACAAACCTCCGACAACACGTGGAAAATTGACGGGCTTGTTATACCGAAAACCTGGGGGCAAGGCAGAACTGCCTTTGGCGGAATTTCTGCAGGTATGCTCTACACCGCGGTTAAACAACAAATTAACGATGAAAGAGTATTACGCTCTTTCACTACCAACTTTGTTGGCCCGCTCATGCTCGATACTCCTTTTTCTATTGAAGTCACGCTATTGCGAGTGGGTAAAAATGTATCTCAATTCACCGCTCACGCTATTCAAGACGGTAAAAGCTGCGTTTTCTCTCAAGCGTGTTTCGGGATGGGCCGAAAGTCAGCTATTCAAGTTGAGAACAAAGACACCCACGATATGCCAGCGCCAAACAAAGCCAAGTTTATTCCGCAGATTCCAAAGATTACGCCCAAATTTTTGCGCTATTTCGACCTTGCTATTGAAGACGGCGGTATTCCATTTACCCGTAAGAAAACCAGTATTTACAACGGATTTATGAGGTTTAAGCAACCACCAGCGCAAATAACCGACGCACACATTATCACCATGATAGATGCCTGGCCGCCCACCTTACTTCAAATGATGAAGCTGCCTGCGCCTGCGAGCACAGTGAGCTGGAACTTAGAGTTTATTCATCCGCATAAGCCAGTTTCGCCTGAAGATTGGTTCGCTTACAAAGCGCATACCAGACATGCGGCTGATGGCTATGGCCATACCGAGGCAACAATTTGGGATAAAGACAACGAAGTTATCGCAATTAGCCGACAAACCGTGGCAGTTTTCGACTAGTTGCGCGGTTTATTGCAACGCTTCGAAGCTTCAATAAAGCATGAAAGCGTTGGGATTAAATAGGGATATAACTGAAATACACTGCAGATTGGTTATATCCAATGCATCTTCCAAATCATCCTTGTTGAGCGATAGTTGCTCATGTAACTCTGGCTTCAAGTTATGGTAACTTGGGTATATTTCGGGGTTTACATTGTCTAGCGACAGCACATAGGAAAGCTGCAAAATCCGATCGTTGTCTGTCGATGTGTCATCTTGGATGTTATGAATATTTGCAATAGGGGTAGCAATTGTTTCTGGGATCCCCCACTTTTGGATGAGCCGCGCTGACACCTGACTGTAGGTGTAGCCTAATACACCAAACTGAAGTTCTGCAGGCGTAACTTGCTCACTAAAATTCAAGCACCGCTGTGCAGCTTCGGGCAACGTAGACACTACCACCAACTCGCCGATATTATGCAACAAGCCAGCGACAAAAAAGCGCTCCGGCTCTTTGGTGTTTCTCATATCTGCGAAATATTTAGCAAGAAGCCCGCAAGACACGCTATGCTCCCAAAATTTATCTAAATCAATAATTTGAGCATCAACTTTGCTAAATGCTTGGCTAACACCATACGCTAGCGCTAGATCGTAGGTTGAACGCGTACCAACAACTTGAATAGCCTTGGTAATGGTTTCTATTCTATTTGGGAAGCGATATAACGCAGAATTGGCAACGCGCAACAGTTGTGCCGCTAACGATGGGTCAAAAGCGATAATTTCGCCTATGTCTTCAATGCTTGACGATTCATCATCCATACAGCGCTTTAGCCGTAATACGGAATCTGGCAATACGAATAAGTCTTCGGCTTTCGAAACTAATTCATCTAAATTCATCTGTGCACTCACTCCAATGCAGCTATGTCGGTGTTGTTCGAGTCGTCCTTCTCTCTTACTTCTAAAGGTATAGGCGCTTTTGTCTCAATGGTCAACCAATGTCGTATAAGCAAAAAGTATAATTTTTACTACTTTCAACAACTTAAAAATACCATACCAACTTAAATAAACGCGAAATGCAAAATATGTGGATACCTTTCACATACTTATCTGTTAACTAGTAACTAGGGCATGGCGTAGTATAACGTTGTCTTATTTGAATTGCTTTTACATCCGTGCAATTTATTCCTGTTTAATAATCAGAAATGTTAAAAAGTGTGAATAAATACAATTCGGCAGCAAAAATATATTCATCGATTGTAGTTTGATATTATCTCGGCTTTTAAATCGTTGGATAAAATCATTCTATGTTAAACGTCGTTATTATCGGCTATGTGTGGCCTGAGCCTAACTCGTCTGCCGCAGGTCAAAATATGCTTTCAATAATTAAGCAAAATCGACAAGCCGGTAATAAAGTAACGTTTCTTACTGCCGCCACAGACAGCGTGCACAAAGCAGATTTAGCGGCACTTGGGGTTAACAGCGAAGCCATTGCACTAAACTGCAGTTCGTTTAACACCCGCATTAGTGAACTCAAACCAGACGTGGTTATATTCGACCGATATATGACAGAAGAGCAGTTCTCTTGGCGAGTAAAAGAGATGTGTCCTAATGCGCTTAGAATATTAAATACAGAAGACCTGCACAGTTTGCGACAAGCGCGACACGACGCTGTAAAAAATACCGGCAATGCTGCTAACGGAAACCTAAACACAGAACTGGCACAGCGTGAAGTTGCGGCCATATTGCGTTCAGATCTTACGCTAATTATTTCTGAGTTCGAAAAAAACTTACTTGAAAACCATTATCGTGTGCCCAGCAAGCAACTTCGGCTGCACCCTCTTATTGTTGAAAATTATGACGAACAACCCGCAGGCTTTGCTAGTCGTCAGCATTTTGTGCATATTGGCAATTTTCGCCATGCCCCCAATTGGGATGCAGTGCTGCAATTAAAGCAGCATATTTGGCCAGCCATTCGCAAAAAGCTTCCTCGCGCAGAGCTTCACATTTATGGCGCATATCTACCCAAAAAAGCATCTCAATTACACAACCTTAGCCAAGGTTTTTTAGTCAAAGGATGGGCTGAAAGCGCTGATGAAGTCATGTCTAGCGCTAAAGTTTTATTAGCGCCCATTCGATTTGGAGCAGGCATTAAAGGAAAATTATTAGACGCCATGAAAGCAGGTACCCCAAGTGTTACAACCTGGGTCGGTGCAGAAGGCATATTAGATACAGAGAGCAAAATAGGTACAAAAAATCTTAAAGATAAAAATACACCAACATGGCCAGGTGCCCTGTGCTTGCCCATTGTCTCAGCCACTAGCACTCATGCTGACAACGGCGAGGGAATAAACGGGAAGATAAAAAGCAATGTGCAAAGCACGATAGACGATATCGCCCACAAAGCTACCCTGCTCTACCAAGATGAAAAAGCGTGGCAAGTGGAAAGCCAAAAAGCACAAGCTCTACTCAAACACTATATTACAAAGACACCCACGATAACGTTACCAAGCCAGATAGCTTGCCTCTGTAATGAGTTAGAAAATCATCGCAAATCACTATTTTTGCAGGGGTTAATGTGGCATCAAAGTCTCAATGCGACAAAGTACATGTCGCAATGGATTGAAGAAAAAAATAAGCAAACAAATAAATAGCCCTAACCCATATTCGAATTAAAGCGGCTGGCTTATCTAGGGCATCTGGAAAGAACAGGTTAAAACAAGCCTAGTGGAGTTAGCAAAAGTCGTAACGCTATTTCATACTCGTTTTGCTTAATAGGCTTTCAGCTTTTCGACAACGGCTTTTATTCCGTTTCCTCTAGATTCGCTCATATAGCGCTGAAGTTGGCATGCCTCTAGATAAGTATCGAAGTCAAAATCTCTACGCTGAGCTTGCTCCATACTATTTGCCTTTTCGAGCAACACCGCAAGCACACCACGAATCACTTTACTGGGAGAAAATGCAAAAAACCGAGCGCCGTTTTCACTTGTGGTTTCAACATAAGCTAGCCATACCGGGCTCTCGCACCCCTTTACCGATGTTGCATCCTGTTTTAACTGCGGCGGCATTGCTGGCAGCGCTTTACCAGCAAGCATCAAGGTGCGAGTAAAGTCTTCCCAACTTTTTGCACGTGAAAGCGTAAGGGCGAGTGGAAGAAGCTCAGAATGCGTTTTCGTCATTAACTCTCTCCAACATAAGCCATTTACTAAAGTATCTTCTAAGATTAAACGCTATAAAAGTGCGTTTAACTCTTCAGCCAACTCAGGCGCTGTCATTACTAAATTCTCTACATCGCTTTGAGTGGGAAACATCACTAATTCCACACCATTTTTTTCTAAGCCAGGGAGCCAGGTCGAAATAAATTCATCGAGGGGTGTGCTAACGCTTGTACCATCTAAACCATTTGTTGTAACAAATGCTGTGGCAAGGTCTGCATGTGGAAAGATAGGTAGCCGAATGACACCATCATCTTCTAGCATTACAAAGCCCTCTGTACCTTGTACTAAACACACTTCTTTCGCTTTGACTACATAGCTAATAACAAGCATTTGTCTTTCTTCTGCTGAAAGTTTCATTGCTTGCTCAATCACAGCGTCAGATAGTTTTTCACTTACGGTTTCTGGAAACACATTAATTCTCGTCTAAAAATTTCGGGGAAGTATACCTGCACCATTTAAGTGTGCAATGGCTATTCTCATTAACACCAAAGTGCAGCTTTGCTTTCCTCGTGATACCATTGGCATAGATATGATTTACGTGATTTTTAGCGCGTCGACCGCCAAAAAGTATACGAAAGCATCTCTTCACTACCATCAAAAGAACGAAGACGAGATATATGCACGATTTATTTTTGGCGCTTAAGCAAGACACCCACGATAAACACACTCAGTTAGAAAACACTGCTCCATTCTCTCTTTTTCACAGCTTGTCTAATTTCAACATCAATACCTACGCAAGTGTACTCAGCGTAATGACCATTTTTCATCGCATTACGGCACAGCATGTTTCAGCCACCGTTAGCGAGACACCCACGCTAACGCCAATTTTTGATATGTTAAACACGAAAAAGGTGGCCAATTCATTAAAGAGAGACACCCACGATATTAGTAAAGCAGCCAACTGCGATGGCAAAAACCCATCTGCAAATCAATCTGATACATTGCAGCACGCTTCTAAACTTACATTTACAAACACGAAGTCAGCCGCAATAGCAGCTTCCTACGTTTGGCTTGGTTCTTCTATGGGCGCGAATATCATTCTCAGACGATTGGCGAAGCATGATGAAAATATTCCTACCTCGTATTACGCCACTATGGCTGATTGCGCGAAAGCATGGGTGTCTTTCAAAAAAGAAGTTGAAGATAAGCTCCCGCAGCTTGGGCTCAACTCACAAGTAGGTATCGACACTATCGTTGATGATGCCAACGCATGGTTTTCGTTATTGATTGAGCTGGGTCAAGCGCATTGCAGTCAAAAAGCAGAAGTTCAATAGCAAACGTATAAATTATCTTAATTATTCCAGGTGTTTTTATAAGATATTATTCACGTCAGTAATGAATAAGCGCAGGAAAGAGATTTAGCAACAACCGTCTGGCTGCATAATTGTGCGAAACAACTTCGTTTGTGAGTTCTGGCAGCAGTTTCTGATATCATAACGCTATTGTTAAATCTGAATAAAAACATTTTATGAAAGTAGTCTCGTTTAATATTAATGGTATCCGTGCCCGTCTTCATCAGCTTCAAGCCCTTATAGACACTCACCAGCCTGACGTCATTGGCCTGCAAGAAATCAAAGTGCACAATGAACAGTTCCCGGTTAAAGCGGTGGAAGAGATGGGTTACCACGTCTTTTTTCACGGTCAAAAAAGCCACTACGGCGTAGCATTTTTAGCTAAAAAAGCGCCAACCTCTGTTGAGATGGGTTTTCCTACCGACGACGAAGATGCACAGCGTCGAATGATCATACTTAAAACGACAAATGATAATGGTGAGCCCGTAACCATCCTGAATGGATATTTTCCACAGGGCGAAAATCAAAAGCACGAAACAAAATACCCTGCCAAGCGAAAGTTTTATCAAGACCTTATGTCGTATTTAAATCAAAGTCACACGCCAGATGAAAACGTGATTGTTATGGGTGATGTAAATATTTCCCACACCGATTTAGACATCGGCATAGGCGAAGAAAACAAAAAGCGCTGGTTACGCACCGGCAAATGTAGCTTTTTGCCTGAAGAAAGAGAGTGGCTAAACACGCTTTTAGATTGGGGATTTGAAGATAGCTATCGCTCTCTTAATCCAGAAAAAAGTGATGAATTTTCGTGGTTCGACTATCGCTCTAAAGGCTTCAACGACAACCGTGGTTTAAGAATTGACTTAATACTTGCCACGCCATCGCTACACAGTAAATTAAGCGATGCGGGCATTGATTACGAGTTAAGAGGCATAGAAAAGCCCTCTGACCATGCGCCTATTTGGGCAACCTATAAATAACATAGCAGTATCGACGTACAACGCGAGCGGCGTAGTCGAGTGAAAACGTAGGAGAAACAGTGAGTACATTGCAAACCTTAGGTCTAGTGGTTTACGGGCTGTTCGTTTTAACATCGCTTAAAACAGTAGATCTTGGTCACTTTGCGAAAACCAAACATCAACAACATTTGGTGTTTGGCACTGCCGCGGCGCTCTTTGTACTTTGGCTGCTAAAAGCCGGTATATTCGAGGGATTAGACGTACACTTTCTGGGCCTCTCTGTACTCACATTGATGTTAGGCTTTCGCTACGCCGTTATTTCATCCTTTATCGCGCTTATAGGGGCGCATTTTATTGGTTACGGCAGCTGGCAGAGCATTGGCATTAGCGGGCTACTTGGCAATGTGCTTCCTATCGCGGTAACGTATTTTTTCTTTATGCTCTCTTTCCATCGCATACCACGACAGCTTTTCGTTTATATTTTCGTGTGCGCATTTTTCCCTGCCGCAATCGGCATTGCGTTAAAAACATTCACATTAGGTGGGTATTATTTTATTGAAGGTGTGTATACATGGGATATTATTTTCTCGAATTACATCGTTCTTATTCCCCTACTGGTGTTTCCAGAGGCTCTTTTAAACGGTATGGCCATAACACTGCTTGTAATTTATCAGCCGACATGGGTCTACACGTTCCACGATAAGTTCTATCTCGACAATAAATGACCCCCGCACCGCCTTATTTGAAGTACCTGTGTAAACGTAATTGCGCCGCTACGATTTCAAAACGACTGTTATTTCACTCTGCCTTCTGCCTTCGCTATTCAGCAAGCTTTGGCTGAACCTCAATATCAACCCTTTAGTCACTTCCTCTGAGCCTTTCAGTATAAATCGATAGGCCAGAGTGCTAAAAACAAATTGATATTTATAACTAATTGTTAATAAGTGTTTAACTTATTTTCTTCTACACTAGAGCTATCAAAACTACTTCTGGTTGTTATGTAGATATACACTATGCTAATACAAACCTATTCATCTGATCAAAGAGAGACCTCTTTAGCCGCTGACGAGCTCACTCGTTCAATCCGTGACGACAAAAATGCCTCGTTGCTGGTTGCCTATACGAATGCACATCACAATCCAGCAGTGATTGCCGCCTCTCTCGCCGAGACAAAAGTCCCATTTTTAATCGCTTCGTCTTGTCTTGGCAGCTTAATATGTAATGACGTCCATGCCAAAGCCGATGCTGGGCTTTCTGTGTTATCCATCACTGATGAAGATGGCGCGTTTGGTGTTGGAAGCGCTGATTGCTCAGAAGTCAGTGCTTTTGACGCCGGCGCCAGTGCCCTTGAAAGTGCGCTTAAAAATGCAGGCAGGCCTTTTGAAAGTCCATCGCTTATATGGTGTGCGTTACCGCCCGGTGAAGAAGAGGATATCTTAAATGGCTTTACCAGCGTTGTCGGTGAGCAGGTGCCCATTTTTGGCGGGTCAGCGGCCGATAATACAGTAGAGGGCAATTGGTTTATTTGCACCCAACAGCACAGCGGTGCAAATTGCGTTGCAGTGGCTGTAATGTATCCTTCGTCACCGCTAGGACTAAGCTATAGCTCTGGATACAAGCCCACCAATACCGAGTTTATTGCCACAAAAGCGAATAACAGACACATATTAGAACTCAATGGCACTGCTGCGAGTGTAGCCTATAACGAGGCCACAAACGGGCTTATTAACAACCAACTGTCTGGAGGTCAAATACTTGGACTTACCTCTACCGCACCATTAGGTCGGCCGGTTCAATTAGAAAATGGCGCATTGAATTACCTGCTGTGTCACCCAGATCAAGTGTGCGAAGACGGTGGCCTGAATGTATTTTCACAGGTGACCGAAGGCGAAGAACTGGTTCTAATGGAAGGCAGCATTGCCAGTTTAACCGCCCGTGCTGAACGCGTGATCAACAATGCGATAATGCTTCTACCGGATGATAGAGAGCCGGCAGGTGTTCTGCTAGTATATTGTGCTGGCTGTCGCCTAACTGTAGGTGACGAAATACACCCTATGCTCGAGTCACTCCAGAAGACCTTTGGGCATTTACCCATTTGCGGCACCTATACCTTTGGTGAGCAGGGGCGATTTTTAGACGGTACAAACAGGCATGGCAACTTGATGATATCAGCAGTAGTTTTTTCTAAATGGTAGTTTTTCTTAATGAGTAAGGATTACGAAAACGTTCTCGAAGACTTAGCCCTTGTCTATCGACTAAAAGAGCAAGCAGAGGCACATAAAAAAGAAAGCGATGCCTTATTAGCGGGTACCCGAGCGCTTCTCACCGCAAGAAACGAGCAAGAGCTGTACACCAAAATGTTTGGTATTTTTCGCAGTTTGTACAGCTACGACGTCTGCTTTGTTTTGGAAAACGATAGCAAAGGGAAAATGCGCTGTACAAACAGCACCCACCCGCAGCTTATAGGCACCCTTTGGGACGTTGATGATACACTGTCTAGGGCAATTAAAAGTTCACCGGTTGCCCTTTTCAACATTAAGCTTCAGCCTACATGGCAAGCGCACTTGCCCCTACTAGAAGCGCCAATCACATCTGCTCTGTACTGCCCTTTCAGAGTGCATCATCAACAGGCTGTAATGGTGTTTGGTCATCAAACGCTGGGGTTCTACACCCAAGAGTACGTTGACATGGCAAACCGCTACCGTACTTTTACGCAACAAATGTCGATGAGTGTTCAGGCCAAATTAATGGCTTTGGAAACAATTAAGCTAAAAGAAGAAAAAGCTCAGGTAGAGAAAAGCCTTATTTCTTCAGAGAAAATGGCCTCTCTCGGCCTTCTGGCAGCGGGCGTAGCACATGAAATTAATAATCCCATTGCGTTTGTTAATAGCAACATGATGTTCATTAAAGAGGTATTGCCCTCGCTCACTAACATGCAAGAGATAGTTGCCGAACTCGCAATGGCTAAGGATGACGAACAACGGGCCCACATTGCTGATAAAGCAAAGCAATGGGTTAGCGGGAATAAAATTGGCCCCATTGTTGATGAAATTGCTGATATTTGCGAAGAGTCGGCTGAAGGGCTCAATCGTGTCACAGAGATTAT
Source organism: Alteromonas sp. MB-3u-76 (assembly GCF_002831605.1). NCBI lineage: Bacteria > Pseudomonadati > Pseudomonadota > Gammaproteobacteria > Alteromonadales > Alteromonadaceae > Alteromonas > Alteromonas sp. MB-3u-76. The sequence continues at coordinate 2,690,489 of NZ_CP025115.1, forward strand.
AACCAGCCTGCGTGCATTTTCTCATAGCTCTGATGTTTCGGATGACGACACTGTTAATATAAACCACTGTATCACCAATGGGTTACGCCTTGTTAACAGTGAAATGAAACACAAGGTCACTATTGAGACAGACTTGGCAGACGTTCCTCTCATTCAGGGCAAAACCGGTAAAATCAATCAGGTTTTAGTTAACTTATTTGTTAATGCGGCCCAAGCTATGGATGAAGGAGGTAAACTCACGGTGCGCTCGTATTGTGATGCCCAGAGCAATGGCTCACATGTTATTGTAAAAGTTAAGGACACAGGCAGCGGCATTGAAAAAAGCAATTTAGAGAAGCTTTTCGACCCCTTCTATACCACAAAACCAACGGGTAAAGGTACAGGACTCGGCCTTTATATCTCTTTTTCTATTATTGACTCTATGGGCGGTAAAATAGAGGTAGATAGCGAGGTGAACGTAGGCACTACCTTTACACTAACGCTTCCGGTAGCAAGTGATGAGAACCGCGCTAATTTAGATGACTAACAGCAAACAAAAAGCCGCGGTGTATAAATTAGCTTAAGTAAGCTTACACAGCGGCCTTTTCGTGGTTAGCGGGGTTAATGCTTAGTTATGTTGAACGTGCTTATCTTGAGCGTAATTATCTTGAGCGTAATTATCTTGAACGTATTATCTTAAACGTGATTATGTTGCATATGTTGAACAACACCAAACCACACCGCAAATAGCACTATTACTTATCGAAAAGAATATCCATAACTTCTGCCAACTCGCCTTTTCCAGCGCGAATTTCTTCTTCAGACAAGCCTGCAATTTCATGCGGAAATACCAACCATTCATCACTTTCGTTAACATAATAGTCTGGTACGATATCTGTGGTGTTATTTTGCGGTTTGTACCAAGGGCACGCTATACGAATATCTTTCGGCATATTTAAACGCATAAGCTTGTTAATTTGCTTAATTAGCGCATCTACGCTGCGACCAGAGTCAAAAACATCGTCAACTATCAAAAGTTTATCGCCAGCATTAGCGTTTTCTACCAGGTAATGTAACCCGTGCACACGGATCTCTTTTGATTGCTGATTAATACCGTAATAAGACGATGTGCGCACCGCTATGTGGTCGGTAGAAGTGTCTTTGAACTCAAAGAATTCCTGCACTGCAATACCTATTGGTGCGCCACCTCGCCAAATTCCTATGATGAAGTCTGGACGGAAGCCGTCTTCATATACCTTAGCGGCCAAGCGAAAGGAGTCCTGAAGTAACGATTGCGAGGTGATAAAATTCTTGTTCATAACGTCTCACTGGGCGAAATTTAAAAGACCGCGAGTATAGTGAACTTCACACCAATTTGCACGGAAAACTCATTAAATCATGCTGTTTATCATTCGTTCTGCAGTGCCTGCGATGGCTGAATTTGCATCGCTTTATACGCAGGGTAAATACTCGCTGCAATGCACAGTAACATTGAAAACAAGGTAATACTCGCAATTTGCGAAATATCCATTTCAATTGGTAAACCGCTGCCGTCTGCAGCAAGAGCAAGAGGAGAATTAACCAGCTCGAGTATGTTATTTAACTGACTAGTAACGAGACACCCAAGTATTAATCCTATTCCCGCGCCTTTTACGCCATTAAACAAGCCGTTTAGTATGAAAATGAGCATAATTGTTTTTGGCGTCATTCCTTGGGTTTGCAATACCGCAATGTCCCCTTGTTTCTCAGACACCACCATCACCAGGGCAGATATAATGTTAAACGCGGCAACGGCAATAATGAGCAACAGCATTAGCATCATCATATTTTTTTCCATTTTTACTGCGTCAAACAAGGGCCCTTGTCTTTCTCGCCAAGTTTTGATGTGTGATGCTCTTACACCAAGCTCTGCTTTTAGGGTATTTACGATGGCAAGGTAATTAAACGCGTCATTTAAAAACAGTCTTACCGACTCGCCCTTGGCTTTGGGGTCGCGCACGAGTCTATTTACATCATCAATATTCATATACAGCACTTTGTCGTCCATCTGCGAACCCATATCGAATATTCCCGAAACAGTCACCAAACGTTGACTAGGCATGCGACCAAACGGAGTGTAAACGCTGGCACCAGCTACCATTACTCGCATTCTGTCGCCCACTCTCACATCGAGTTTAAGTGCCAATGCGCGCCCTACTATTACTCTAAAGCTACCAGACTCTAAATCAGAGAAGCGCCCCTGCTCCATGTTATTCGCCACCATAGTGTGCTGTTTCATGCCCAGGGGCTGGATACCGTGTAGTTGAACTCCCCTCAAATCTTTGCGCGACTGAACAACGGCTTCGGTTTCTCTGTAGGCCATTACGGCAAGAACCTCTTGCATGGGTGTCTTGCTAAGATAGCTATTGATTAGATCTAGCAACGATGGGGTTGAAGTATCAAAAATTTCGCCCTCGTCTGCGACTGGTTGCATGGGTGTCTCTGTTATGGCCTCTTTGACGACTTGTGAACTATTTTGCGTGGGTGTCTCTGAAACGGGGTTTTCGCTTAACGTGGGTGTCTTTGTATTCGACTTTGTATTCGTTTTCGCGGATGTGTGGGCTTTGGTGATGGTTTCCTTGATATCTGACTTGGCATCAGAGGTAATTTCAATATGGGGAACAATGCCTAGAATGCGCTGCTTTAATTGGCCTTCAAGGCCGTTCATAACTGAAACAACAATAATTAGCGCCATTAAACCAAGGGCGATACCGGCTACCGAAAAGCGATTGATAAAAGATACAAAGCTAGTTTGATTCGCTTTTCTCGATTTGGCATAACGATAAGCTATAGATGCTGAAAGAAGATAGGACATAGCGCCTTGTATTTAGAATAAATAGTAAAATCTCTCTCGCCACTGAACACAACACAACTAACACGCAGCTTTTCAAGAAACAGCATAATCTTACTCACAAAACGGCAGAGATTGTCTAAGCTAACAAATGTTCGAGCTTTTTACAGTGCGTATTACCATGTTAAATCAAAAAGCAAGATGACGAGATTCACCCAAAATAGTAAAGTGCGTATACTACGTGTAAGCTACTGGCTGCACAAGAATTAGTGGCAGAGGTATGATGTGAGCACACTTAGTCTAGAAGAAAAAAAAGCCCAATTCGAAGAGTATTTTTCAATCGCTTCGAACATCAATGTTAACATTCGGCCTCTTGCCGAAGGTGAAAGTGTGCCCGCTGAAGATGCAATAGAAGACGCAATGCCTTACGCATTTCGTATCGCCAGCGAAATGGCCACAATTGAAGCGCAAGCAATACGACCTCTTCGCAACCTCGGCGACCATGCTGAATCCCTCGCCGACTTTCTTAATCATCAGTCTAGAAAAATAGACCTTATGATGTCGTTTGTTCTGCACCAGCAAGACGACCCGCAGCAGCGCTACCGCTCGGTAAAATTTGGCGGCGGCGGTGTTGTTGTCGAGTCTGACACATCATTAGAAGTAGGCGCACTTGCCGAGCTAAAATTGTTTTTAGATGCTGAAGCAGCGGCCATATTCTGTTACGGCGAAGTTATTACTTGCGAGCCCGTAGAAGATAGCTACCATATAGCGTTTATTTTTAGTGCCATTCGCGAGCAAGACCAGGAATTACTCGTGCGCGCTAGCCTGCACATTCAAACGCAGCAGCTTAGAAAGCGAGCAAAAGAGAAAAAATCTGGATCCTAAACGGCACCACTAGCAGTACTCATTGCCATCTTACATTGGTATAAATTGTATTAAACAGTTATAGGACGTCATGACAGCCACCTTATTATCACTGCCTCTTCCGGCGCAGAAGAAAGACGCATCGTCTCAGGATCATAAGCAATGGGGGCAATTACAAGGTAGCAGCACCGCGCTTTGTATTAGCCAAGCGCAGGCCCAGTACAAGGGCCCAATAGTGCTTATTACCGCCGACACGCCGTCGGCAATGAAGCTAGAAAAAGAACTCGCGTTTTTTATGGCAAACAGGCCTTCGGCCAAAGACGTCCCTATTACGTTATTTCCTGATTGGGAAACTTTGCCCTACGACTCGTTCTCCCCTCATCAGGATATTGTTTCTCAGCGCCTAGAAACCCTGTTTCGTTTTACTCAGCAAGTAGACGGCATATTTATTGTTCCCGTTAACACGCTAATGCAGCGTCTTGCGCCAACGCATTACCTTGCTAAATATTTGTTGATGCTGAATAAAGGCGACACGCTAGACCGCGACGAATTTAGACGCAACCTAGAGCAAGCAGGATACCTCCACGTCAGTCAGGTAATGAGTCACAGCGAATTTTCAGTTCGCGGTAGTATTATCGATCTTTTCCCTATGGGCAGCGATCAGCCGTTCAGAATAGACCTGTTTGATGATGAAATAGACTCTATTCGATACTTCGATACCGAAACCCAGCGTTCCGGCGATTCGGTAAACAAAATTCGTTTGCTTCCCGCTCGTGAGTTTCCTACCGACAAAGAGGCAATAACGCTATTTCGACAAAATTTCCTAGAAAGGTTTGACGCTAACAATGCCTCAGAGAGTATTTTCTCGCAGGTAAGTAAAGGCACAATGCCAAGTGGCGTAGAGTATTACTTACCGCTATTTTTTGAACAAACCGCAACTTTGTTCGATTATCTTCACCCCAAAAGCTTGTTACTGCTCCACGGCAATGTAAAAGACGCCAGCGAATTTTTCTGGGCCGATGTTAAAGAGCGCTACGAGCAGTACCGTTATAACCTAGCGCGTCCACTGCTGGCTCCTAACGAGCTTTTCTTACCCATCGACGAACTGTTCGGCAATATCAAACAGTGGCCAAGAGCGTCACTTGCAAGCAGGGTGATTGAAGAAAAAGTAGGAAGCTTCAATTTACATTGCGAACAAATAGATGACATTGCGATCAACTCGCAAAAAAAGGTTCCAGCAGAGCGTTTAATTGCCACGGTTAATGAAGCACAGAAACAGGGCGCCAAAATACTGTTTTGTGCAGAAACGCAAGGAAGACGAGAAGGTTTATTAACGGTACTGGCCAAAGCAGGAATAAAGCCTAAAGCCGTTGATACGTTCAACGACTTTCTGTCTAGTCACGATACCATTGGCATTACTGTGGGCATGGTAGAGCATAGCTTTCGCTGGAAGAGTGAAGAAGGCGAACTGCTCTTTATCACTGAAACCGAGCTGCTAGGCCACAAGGTTAGCCAACGACGCCTACGCGACAAACGCACCGCAACCGACGAAAGCGCTATTATCAGAAACTTGGCAGAGCTTTCTATTGGGCAACCTGTAGTGCATTTAGATCATGGTGTAGGTCGCTACCTTGGCCTGCAAACGTTAGATGCTGGCGGTGTAACAACTGAATATCTGTGTATAGAGTATGCTAAGCAGTCGAAACTATATGTGCCTGTTGCGTCGCTGCATTTAATTTCTCGCTATACCGGTGGCGATGCCGATAGCGCACCGGTTAACTCATTAGGCTCAGACGCTTGGTCGAGAGCTAAGCAAAAAGCCGCTGAAAAAGTACGCGACGTCGCTGCCGAACTATTAGATGTATACGCTCGTCGTGCCGCCAAGCCCGGCTTTGCTTATCAAATTAATTGGGATGACTATCAAAAGTTTTCCGACAGTTTTCCTTTTGAAGAAACTCCCGATCAGGCGCAGGCAATTGCCGCAGTTATGCATGACATGGGCAATCCGCTGGCTATGGATCGCCTGGTGTGTGGCGATGTGGGCTTCGGCAAAACCGAAGTCGCAATGCGCGCCGCGTTCTTAGCCGCTAATCACGGCAAGCAGGTGGCAATACTCGTACCCACTACTCTGCTCGCTCAGCAGCACTACGAGAACTTCAAAGATCGCTTTGCCGACTGGCCTTTTGAAATAGAAGTAATGAGCCGATTCGTAAGTGGAAAGGCTCAAAAAGACGTGGTTGAGCGCCTTGGCGAAGGCAAAGTAGACATTGTGGTGGGAACCCACAAACTGCTGTCTAGCGATATAAAATACAAAGATTTGGGCTTGGTAATTATCGACGAAGAGCATCGCTTTGGTGTACGTCAAAAAGAAAAACTCAAATCACTCAGGGCCGATGTAGATATTCTTACCCTTACCGCAACCCCTATTCCGCGCACGCTTAATATGGCGCTTTCTGGCATGCGAGATCTTTCCATTATCGCTACGCCACCTGCTAGGCGCCTGTCTATAAAAACCTTTGTTCAACAGCGTAATAAGGCCACTATACGTGAAGCCATTATGCGTGAAATTTTGCGTGGTGGTCAGGTTTACTTCCTGCATAACGAAGTGGAAAGTATTGCTCGCACTGCAGAAGAAATAGCGGAAATAGTGCCAGAGGCTCGCATTGCCGTTGGCCATGGTCAAATGCGTGAACGCGACTTAGAAGGCGTGATGAGCGACTTTTATCACCAGCGTTATAACGTGTTAGTGTGTACCACTATTATTGAAACTGGTATTGATGTGCCAAGTGCAAATACCATTATTATGGACAGGGCCGATCATTTAGGTTTAGCGCAGCTGCATCAGTTGCGCGGGCGTGTGGGTCGCTCTCACCACCAAGCCTATGCGTATTTGCTAACGCCTCACCCTAAACGCATGACCAAAGACGCCGGCAAGCGTCTAGACGCCATTGCTCAGTTAGAAGATTTAGGCGCTGGATTTGCGCTTGCTACCCACGACTTAGAAATTCGCGGTGCTGGTGAACTATTAGGTGACGACCAATCAGGTCAAATCGCCAGCATCGGTTTTAGTCTTTATATGGACATGCTGGATAAAGCAGTAAACGCGCTTAAAGATGGCAGAGAGCCATCGCTAGACGATGCTATGTCTGGGCACACAGAAGTAGAGCTGCGCATACCGGCCCTTCTGCCTGAAGATTATATTGCCGATGTGAACACCCGTTTATCGCTATACAAACGCTTAGCAAGCTGCACAACGCAAGACGATATCGATGAGTTTCAGGTAGAATGTATTGACCGTTTTGGGCTGTTGCCAGAGCCCGCTAAAAATCTTATTGATGTAGCGGAAATTAAGATAAGGGCGGCGGCCATAGGAATTCTCAAAGTAGACTTGTCAGCGCAAGGCGGTACCATGGAATTTAAAGAAAATACCACGGTTAACCCTGCTTACATTATTAAACAGGTTCAAACTAAACCGAATACCTTTAAATTTGAGGGAAGCCAAAAACTTCGCTTAGTGAAGAAAACCGAAACAGCTAAAGAGCGCATTGCGTTTATTAGCGATATCATTGCCGATTTTGCAAAGGAGTCGCGATAACATGACGTTATTTCGCTGGTGCACACTTACTGCGGTATTGGCCGCAGTTGCTACCACGCCATCTCATGCTAATGAAGACTGGTGGTTTGATGTGGAGGTGGTGGCGTTTAAACGCAACACCGCTCTCACTCAACTTGAAGAACAGTTTAAACTCGCTGATACCTTCGACACGCCAGCCACCGAGGTAGATGTTATCAGCGCTGTGGTTATGCCAGACATTAGCCTGATAAAACAAAATTTGGCCACATGCGATGCCGACGGCCAGCCGCAGAGCGAATTGCCGATTACATGGCCTGAATATCCGGCGTTGACTGTTCCTAAACACGATCAAGACTTCTTGGCGCAGCCAGTTTCTATTGCCCAGAGCGGAAAAAAAGCCCAGAGCGAAACAAAAGCCCAAAGCGAAGAAAGAGCCCTGATAGATAGCACTGCCCAGAGCGACATAACTGCCCAGAGCGGTATAAGTAGCCAGAGCGACACGACTGCCCAGAGTGGTATAAATAACCAGAGCGATGCAGCAACAAGCTCAGAACAAAACCTAGTAGAAAACCCAGCACAAAGCCCAGTAGAGAACGCATTATCTTCCCCTGAGTTAGACTCGCTACAGCCGAACTCTACATTAGCATCTGCAGATATAACGAGTATCGATGATATCGATGGTGTAGCTGCTACAAATTCAGATTACGATTTATCTGCCGCTGAACCAGCACCAACGCCGCAAACAATAGCGTCTTATTGGGCATCATTTTTTGGTGTCGATTCGCTGCCAGCCGTTACTACGCCAGCATTTACCTATTGCGAAATGTCAAAACCTTGGTTGAGCGTAAAAGCACAAGCAAATGGATACCAATGGCAAGAGCACGTAGTAGACAATCGTTTACCAGCCCCTAAACAGTTACCTGTTGTTATAGAAGGTAACGATTGGCCGTTAAGTGCGTCGTCCCATTTACTTTCAAGTGACACACATGAACTAACGTCTATTTCACGACAAATTCGTTCTAACCGAGCCCTAGAGCGACTGCTTCATGTAGCATGGCGTCAGCCGGTGAATTTCGGTAAGAACAATGCGTTTAACGTCCGTCTATTTGGCGGTATCAACTATGCCGATCAGTTTAATGTTGACGGCAATGAAGTAGAGCCGAGTTCAGCGCAAAGTACGTTCATGCTTGATGATAACGCTTCGCAGAATTCTCAAGGCTTTTTACAGAACGAGGCGGCACGAAACGCAGCATCTAACCTTGTATCAAGCTCAGAGCCGAACTTATACTCAGGCTCACCCTCCAGCACGTCAACAAGCGCAGCATCAAGTTCAGCATCTAGCCTTTACAACACCAACAATGATTTTTTTGCTCAGTTAGATGCGAAACTGCAAGCACCCTCACCCATTACGTTTCATGAATTACAGTCATTAAAACGCGAAGACAATGGTGAAGTATCAAGTACTGAAAATGGCAACAACGAACAGACGCCTATATGGGAAATTGACGGTCGCATGAAGGTGTTTTTGAAATACATAAATCGCGTGCCCTATCTGCATATCGACAGCGAATTATTTTATCGTCACCCTGTGCCTGAAACGTTTTTAAGCTCAGGTATTGATACACCTGCCAATGCAGAAGGGAACACACAAGAGACTACACAAGAGAATACGCAAGAGAACGCAGAGCTAACGCCTACTGAACCTCAGCAGTTAGCTTATCAACTTGTGTCAATCCCACTGGCCGAGCAACGCAGGGTGATTAGTGAACAGCTGCATTATTTCGACCATCCATTGTTTGGCTTTATCGTGCAAATTCGCCGATACAAACGCCCCATTGCAGAAGATACACAAGATTAGGAAGCTGGTTTCATGAAAATCTATACCCGTACAGGCGATAAAGGCAGTACTCAGATATATGCAGACAAAGCAGTGCGAGTAGACAAGGATGACTTAGTAGTACAAAGCTATGGTGATATTGACGAGTTAAATAGCCAAATAGGGCTATTAGCGTCATTAGTTGCCACTCATCATCATGAGTATTTGCACACTATACAGCGTAATTTGTTTCAAGCAGGATTTGCCATCTCGGCAAGCTCTACCCTAAAAGATAGTGATATTGAACGACTAGAAAATCTCATTGACGAGTTAACTAATAAAATGCCGCCTAACACCTCATTTGTACTGCCAGGCGGCAGCAAACAAGCAGCACAAGCCCATGTATGTCGTGCGGTATGCCGCAGAGCAGAGCGCGCAGTAATTAGTTTGGCCAAGCACTACGAAGTTCCCGACGTGGTGCACGCTTACCTTAATCGATTAAGCGATTTTCTTTTTACCTTTGCGCGCTTTTTAAACATTGAAGCCGGTATCGAAGAAGTTACAGTATAAAAATCGCGTATCTAAAATGAGTTAAACGTTACTTGAACTTAACTTTTTTATTTACTTTTAAATGAAAATAATTATCATCTACATTCTAAATCAAACTTAATCGTTTAAAATGCATGTTCAGGTCTTTCATTTTTTTATCACTAATAAGTGCTCTTTTCGGTACAGCTGTTGCCCAAACCAATAATGACGATGCGGTTGAAAACAGCGCCGCACAAAAACGTGCCATTGAAAACATTACGGTAACGGCGTCTGGCTTTGAGCAGCTTACAGCTTTACCCGCTCAGAGCAAGAAACAGGTGTAAATGAAGGGCTTCCGCTAGTTCAGCAGCCTAAGCATTTATTCACCTTAAATACCACGTATCGTTTGAGCGGTGAAAGCGAAATTTGGTCGCGCTGGACAGTGCGTGGAAAAGAGACGGCGCTTACTTCAGTATCATCACGCTCAATTTTATCACCCGGTGTAGGCCTTTTTGATATTGGTTACAACACGCGACTAACCCGACATATAAAATTGCAAACAGGCTTATATAACGTACTCGATAAAACTATGCGCTACGAGGAATTTGGCTACGTAGAAGACGGCCGCAGACTGTGGTTAGGTATTAATTGGGTGTTCTAATGCGTTTACTAGAAGGACGTTTCATAGCGTACAAAAATTTTGTGCAGCTTATTGTTAAAGTGCTGCTTATTAATAGCTTGTCTCCTTTAGCTTATGCTGAGGCTTTTTATGACTCAGACGCTTATGGACAAAGTTCTTATAAAAAATCCAAGCAAGAATCGCGTATGGACTTAGCCTACGACGCGGCTCAAAAAGGGCTGCGCCATAGCGATAAATTTCCTGGTTTTGCTAGGGTCTGTTGATCTTTGCTGTACATATTTCACTCAGCAGTACATGGGTAGCCACATCATTGAAAATGCCAGTGATACCATGCTGGCATAATTCCTTGCTAATTTTTCATACCTCGTTGATATTGAACGATAATGCTTTATTCGAGCAAAGGCGTTTTCAACAAGGTGACGATATTTATAGAGACACCAATCAACGCTGTCTTTATCTATATCCTGACCATAGTTTCGTTTGGGTATGACTGAAGCACCACCTTTAGCTTCAATATATTTCCTCAAAGTATCACTATCGTACCCTTTGTCGCCGACGAAAATGTTAACTTCTCTTAAGTGATCAACTAGACTTTGAGCGCGAGCGATATCATTTCTCTGGCCTTCTGACAGTTCAAAATATATGGGGAGCCCGCCACTATCCACGGCTAGATGAATTTTTGTTGAGTTACCACCTCGGCTCTTTCCAATGCATTCATTATCAGTAGTAGCAGCTCCGGTACTATGCTGATGAGCTTTAATAATTGAACCGTCAGCAAAGACCCAATCGTAATCAGCTAGTTTAGCTAACTCATTGAATAACATATTCAATAAACCTTTCTTTGACCATAAATTGAATCGGCGATAAACGGCGCTCCATCTGCCAAATTCTGCCGGTAAATCACGCCAAGGAATACCGGTTCTCAGCCGGAATAATATCCCTTCAAACGTCATTCTATGTTCTGGTTTGTTGTAAATGCGGCCAGTGCTCTTCATTACTTGAAGTAGCTTTTGCCACCGCTTATCAGTTAGCATTAGTCTTGGCATGGTAGTGAGTTGTTCTTTTACTTTTGGCGAAGCAAATTATAACTCTTTACCATGCTGTTCAAAAACTAATCACGAAAGATCAACACGCCTTAGCTTATGTGACATTGATAGCCCGCTGCGAGATATGAGTGTTAAACGCAGTGAGCACTCGAAACAGCGCAAAGAAAACGCAAACCACAAACCATCACGCTCTCATTATCCTAAACGCAAAGGCCAAAGCAAAAAAAACTCGCTGCCGCCTACGCAAATTTTTGAAAATGTCTACTTTGTTGGTGCGGGCAACGTATCTAGCTGGGCAGTCGATACCGGCGAATCAATTGTGCTAATTGATGCGTTAAATAATGAGGCTCAAGCTCAACAATACATTATCGACGGTCTTGCTGCTCTTGGTTTAGACAACAAGCCTATTTCTCATTTAATCATTACTCATGGCCATGGCCATGGCGATCACTACGGCGGACAGTCACTACGGCGGACAGTCACTTATTAGCAAGCTTTATTCGCCTAAAATTATAATGAGTAATCACGAATGGAACTGGTTAGCGGCGGGTGCCGATGGCTTTAGCAGCCCGCGTTGGGGCGAAGCCCCTGCTCGAAAAGTAGGTGTTAGTATTGGAGTCGATGACGAAACTACACTGACTGTAGGCAATAATACGTTTACTTTTTACCTCACTCCGGGCCACACGCCAGGAACTCTCTCTGTGATGTTCAAGGCAGTGGAAAAAGATGATGCCAATGATGGCGCTACGCACAAAGCTATATTGTGGGGCGGCACAGGCCTTAATTACGGCCCTGATGTTGAACGCATAAAAGCGTATACTGAATCTGCCACCAAAATGCGCCGTCTGGCGTTAGTAGAAAATATCGACGTTTTCCTGTCCAACCACCCTAAACGCGACGGTAGTGACAAAAAGCTTGCTGAAATCAATAAATCAGCAATAGCAATTGATAGCTCAGAAAATGCCGCAAACAATCCATTTGTGGTAGGCAAAGAAACCGTTATATCGGCGTTCGACATGCTCTATCACTGCACAACAGCACAAATGATAAAGGCCGGCGGCTAATAGACTTACATATAAAATCAGCCTCACTTGCTATTGCTAGCGTTCACTCATGCTTTCAATAAGCGCCACGGCACTGTCGTATTGGTCTTTTAATCCAGTTGGCAGTGAGCGTTGGTAAAATGATCCACCGCAGAGTGCTTTGGCACTGTCTTTATTATTAGCGTTATCTCTTAGCTGCTGAGAAACTCGCTGCTCCAGCCCATCAAGAATTTGCTCTGCGCCTTTTATGTTGTTGCACGCAAGCACCATGTCGCAGCCTGCATCAAGGGCTGCATTGGCACGCTCAACATAGCCACCAGCAACAGACGCACCATGCATCGACAAGTCATCTGAGAAAACAGCGCCAGTAAAGCCTAAGTCGCCCTTTAAAATTTGTTGAAGCCAACGCGCTGAAAACCCAGCCGGCTCTTGACACACTTGGTTGTAAATAACGTGAGCAGGCATGATGCCATCCAGCAACTCGCTTTTTATCAGCTGTTCAAACACCACCATATCGGTGTGTTTAATTTCTTCAAAACTGCGTTCATCTACTGGCAATGCAATGTGCGAATCGGGCGCTACACTGCCATGACCTGGAAAGTGTTTTCCAATGGCTGGCATGTTTGCCGCTTTTAAACCTTGAATAAGCGACTTAGCAATGCGTACTGTATCTGTAGCGTTATCAGCAAAAGCCCTATCGCCAATCACTTGCGACACACCGTTAATATCTAATACAGGAGCAAAGCTAATATCAATATCTAGTGTTTTAAGTTCAACGGCGAGGGTCAGGCCGCAGGCTTCGGCGTATTTAGCACATTCACCCTTACTTTTAGAGCGGCGTAATATATCGCCCATAGCAGGAGTTGCAGTAAAGCCCTCGCGAAAACGCTGCACTCGCCCGCCTTCATGATCAACTGCAACAAGAATGGGCTTATTAGCATAGCGGCGGATGTCGCTTACGAGTGCCGAAAGCTGGCGCTTATCATAGTAGTTACGAGTAAACAAAATTACGCCGCCAACAACGGGGTGCGCTAGCTTTTCTTTTTCTTCTGGCAAAAGCTCTTCTGCCAAGCAATCGAGCATTAGTGGGCCCACTGTGCTACCTCGCTCATTCCCTTAACACATTGCGACGTAAAACACTGCGACGTAAAATATTGCGCCATACGCGTCATAAAACATTACTTCTCATTGTTGATTTCTATGGGTAGGATAGAGAAAAAAACGGAGTAATTCACGTGATAAATTGGATTAAATGGCTTGTTGTTGGCGCGATAGCGTTACTTGCTGTGGTTGCCGCAGGTGCGTATACCACACTCTATTTAAGCCTGCCTCGACTAGAGGGAAACAGCAGTACTTATCACGTTGCTCAACCTACCCAACTATCGAGAGACTCTCTCGGGCACGCGGTCATAAACGCAGAAGGAATTTTAGATGCCGCCTATGCACTTGGCTTTGCTCACGCCCAAGACCGCTTTTTTCAAATGGACCTGCAGCGTAGAGCCGCATCGGGCAATTTATCAGACTGGGTAGGTAAAGCGGCACTTGAGATTGATAAAAATGCCCGCTTTCACCAATTTGAGCAGCGCGCTCAAGCCGTGTTCGATAACTTACCAAGTAAACAACAAGAGCTGCTTATTCGTTATTCCCATGGCGTTAACGAAGCCCTAAATGAATTCACTACCCTGCCCTTTGAATATATTGCCGCTGGCGTAGAAATAACTCAATGGCGCCCTACCGACAGTATCTTGGTAATTTACAGTATGTATTTAGACTTGCAAGGCGGCCAAGTTAACCTCGATTTAGCAAGAACTGCACTTAAAGACACCTTTGGCGAAGAGATTTACCGTTTTATTACCCAGCCAAGCCATTATCAAGCGGCTTTAGATGGCAGTGAACTTCCCCTGTCAGATGCACCTGTACCCGAGTACCCCAATATTTTATCTCAAGCTAACGACACCGTTTCAGTTACTCATATTAACCAAAATCGTTATTCGTACGATGGCACAGAACTTCCCGATATAGGCAGCAATAACTATGCAGTGTCGGGAGAGCTAACAGCAACTGGCGCAGGGCTTTTAGCAAACGACATGCATTTAAGCCTGCGGGTACCTATTATTTGGTATCGCGCGCAGCTCAATTACAGTGAGGCCGGTGAAAACATTTCGGTTACTGGCGTATCGCTGCCGGGACTACCCGGTATTGTTGTAGGCACTAATGGCCACATCGCCTGGGGCTTTACGAATGCGAACTTAGACAACGTAGACTGGGTTGCTTTAAATAGCGATACCCCTACCACCACGGTTACCCAAACAATTCCTCTGCCAGGTACTTATAATGAGAGTGCTGATAGTGAAAGTGCTGATCATGCAAGTGCTGGGCATGAATTTACTATGGAAATGAGTGAGTTCGGCCCAGTAAAAACCATTAACGGTAAGCGCTATGCTCTCAACTGGGTGGCTCATCACGATTTTGCAGCTAACCTTGCTATAGTCGATTTTGGTAGAGTGAAAACAGTGGACGATGCTCTTCTCATTGCTAGAAAAATTGCAATACCTACACAAAATTTAGTGGTGGTAGATAGCAAAGGCAGCGGAGCGTGGACACCCGGCGGCGCGGTGCTTAACAGAGAAAAAGCAAGCTACACCGCCATTTCCGAAGAGCAGATGAGAAACAATACACCGCAACCTGCTGTGTCGTTGCCCGTAGTTAAAAACCCATCCTCAAAAAGAATATGGACAGCCAATGCGCGCGTTATATCGGCAGAAGACCTGCCGCGATTAGGCGATGGTGGCTACGCACTTGGCGCAAGAGGCCAACAAATACGAGAGCGTCTGTTTGAAAAAGACAGATTTACAGAAACCGACTTTTACGCCATTCAGCTAGACAACCATGCGCAATTTCTTATTCCATGGCACAACTTACTCTCTGGGCTGCTTACTATGCATAACGTAGAGTTTAAACCCGACTTGTCTTATCTCAACACATGGGGAGCCTGTGCATGCGAAGACTCTGTTGGATACACCTTAGTTAAGCACTTTCGAAGAGAAGTGGTTCAAATGCTGTTTGGTGAAATATTATCAACTCTTGATAAGCAAGGCGTTCAAAGTCGCTCCCTGCTTAGAGGTATTGAACCAGCCACGTGGCAACTTATACACAACCAGCCCAATAGCTGGCTACCGCATGGAACAGACACCTTCGACGAATTATTAGTAGATGCATATCGACGCGCCAAAAATAAGCTTCTCGATAAATATTCTCCTCTTGAGGCCAATATGGATACTCTACGCTGGGGTAGCGTTAATAAGCTTAAGGTAAAACACCCGTTTTCCGCACAAATCCCATTCTTTGGCGACATGTTAAACATGGATGAGGTTGAAGGTTTTGGCGATACTTACATGCCAGCCGTGCAGTCGACTGGTTTTGGCGCTTCACAGCGCTTTTTTGCAAGCCCTGGACACTTAGAGAAAGCTATCCTTACCTTACCTGGCGGTCAGTCTGGCCATCCGCTGTCAGAATTTTTTACAGCGGGTTTTAATGACTATGCAACGCAGGCTGCCACGCCGTTACTGCCAGGTGAACCTATTTATTCACGCACGTTTTACAAAAAAGAAGAAGAATGACACCGGCTATCACACTACTTAAAAAAAAGCGGATCCATCACGAGGTTTTAAAGTACGAGCACGACAGTAATGCCCCCTCTTTCGGCCTAGAAGCGGTTGAAAAGTTAGATTTAGCCGCAGAGTGTGTATTTAAAACCTTAGTGGTAAGTACAGAGCGCGAAGAACTCGCTGTGGTAGTTGTGCCGGTTGCGACAAAACTGAGTGAGAAAAAAGTAGCCAAGGCATTAGGCGCAAAGAAAGTTTCCATGGCAAAAGCCGAGGCTGTAGTAGCCTCAACGGGATATATATTAGGTGGAGTAAGCCCTATTGCTCAGAAAAAGCGACTATCCACACTTATCGACAAAAGTGCCAAGCAGTTTACTACTGTGTATGTTAGTGCGGGTAAACGAGGGTTAGAAGTGGCCCTGTCGCCCAGTGATTTGGCCGAACTTACTCAAGGGAAGTTTGCAGATGTGTCGGTGTGAAAGTTAAACTAAGAGCTCGTCGATGAGGCTTTTGCTTGCGTTAACCACTGCTGTTTCGCCTCTTTCATAACCGCATCGCTTGGCGAATCATCGCCGGCAATCGCAATAGCAATTTGCTCAATAATGGCATCTCGCTTCTCTAATAAAGCATCGGCTCTGGCAAACAAATCCTTTGCTTCGGGATATTTTTCTTTAAGCCCATCTATTTTTTCAAGTGCATAATAATGCTGCTCAAATTCTTCATTAAAAAGCTGACGTTTGGCATTAAACACCACATAATCTTTCGCAGCTTTAGAGTTGAGGTATTCTAAATCGTCTTCAGACAAGCTAGCAGCTTCGGCCACTTCATTTGCTTGCTCTAGCCAATAATCAATTTGCGCATCGTTATTCTGTTTAACCGCCTGCTTAATACCCGCCTGTAAATCGCTGGCGTGAAGAATTTCCATTACCGTAATAACAGGAACAGCAGACGCCGCTTGGTCGCGGTTATCAGCATCTACCGATAAAAACACAAACCAACCTGCAATGGCTATTACTACAACAGAAAGAACGACGAGTGCTTTTTTCACACTTCCTCCTAAGAAAACAGCATAAAGAATCCAGTGCGGATGCACTGTAGAAAAGAGGCAACACAAAAGAGCGAGGGAGTCTCGCTCTTTTAGTATTGTAGCGACGTATTAATTATTCGTCGACAGGTGCCGAGTTTTCAACTCGGCTTTTGAGTTTTTGACCAGGGCGGAAAGTCACAACCCTGCGCGCTTTAATCGGAATGTCCTCACCCGTTTTAGGGTTTCTTCCCGGACGTTCGTTCTTATCACGCAGGTCGAAATTACCAAAACCTGACAGTTTTACTTGCTCACCAGATTCCAGAGCGCTTTTTATTTCTTCGAAAAAAAGCTCTACCAGATCTTTTGCATCACGCTTGTTTATGCCTAGTTTCTCGAACAGGTGTTCAGCCATCTCGGCTTTGGTCAATGCCATAGTTTACTCTCTTAACGCGGCTCCAAACTCAGATTCCAAACCTTTTACCACAGTGTCGACAGCGTGCTGAATCTCAGCCTCTTCTAAGGTTTTTTCTGGATCTTGTAAATGAAGTGACAATGCAAGGCTCTTGTACCCAGGTTCAATTCCCTTGCCTTTGTATTCATCAAACAAGTTTAGAGCAACTAGTTGATTTACGCCAATTTTTTCTATGTAAGAAAGAACATTTCCTACACGCACTTCATCTTTTACTGTAATAGCTATATCACGACGATTAGATGGAAAGCGCGATACTGGTACAGCAGACGGTAACTTGCGCTCGCTAATAGCATCAACCACTAACTCAAACACGAAAACGCGACCGTTCACGCCCAACAATTTCGTAAATTGCGGGTGAATAGCACCAATATAGCCAACTTCTTCATCGTTAAGCAAAATTTTTGCAGTCATACCCGGATGCAATGCACTGTGTTCAGCTGCTTCAAATTGGAACTCACCGTTTTTGCCAGTTAGTGCCAATAGAGCCTCTACATCAGCCTTTGCATCGAAGAAATCGACCGGGCTGTCGCCCATATCCCAATGTTCTTCGTTACGACGCCCTGCTACTACACCACCAATTACTTGCTGTTGCAATACACCATTTGGCGCATCTTGTTGAGGTATAAAGCGTAATCCGGTTTCAAACAGTCGAATTCGCTGTTGCTGACGCTTCTGATTATACGCAGTTGCACCTAGCAGTCCTGGCCATAAACTCACGCGCATTACCGACATATCAGATGATATTGGGTGTGGTAATACCATGCCATTTACCTCTGGAAACAGCGCGTTTTGTATTTTCGGGTCGACGAACGAATACGTAATGGCTTCGTTATAGCCTTTGCTTAACAACAGCGACTTCATTGTACCTAATGGCAACTGTGCCTCTTGCGAAGGCAGCATGGCCAGCTTCGCAGCTGGCGCAACGTTAGGAATATTGTTGTAGCCGTAAACTCGCGCTATCTCTTCAATTAAGTCTTCTTCAATTGATATATCAAAGCGATAGCTTGGAGCCGCAGCTTTCCAGCCGTTATCAGTTGCAGTAACGTCTAAACCTAAACGTTTAAGCATCTCCGTTACTTTTGCATCGTCGATACTAATACCTAACACACGGGTTAAGCGATCACGACGAAGTGTAACCGTGGCTTGCTTAGGCAATTTATCTTCTGAAACCGCTTCAACAACCGGACCCGCTTCACCACCGCAAATTTCTAGAACAAGCGCAGTAGCACGCTCCATGGCTTTGCGTTGAAGCAGAGGGTCTACGCCACGCTCGTAGCGGTGCGATGCATCGGTATGTAAACCATACTGACGAGCACGGCCCATAATGGCATCGCGACTAAAAAACGCACTTTCAAGCAAAATATCTTTTGTTTCAGATGTAACCCCTGAGTGAAGGCCACCAAAAATACCGGCCATTGCTAACGCTTTGTTATCGTCTGCAATTACTAGCGTATTTTCTTTAAGCGTTGCTTCTGTTTCATCAAGCAGGGTTAGCTTTTCGCCTTCTTTCGCCATACGCACATTTACATTGCCTTCAATACTAGCAAGATTGAATGCGTGCATAGGTTGACCTAGCTCAAGCAATACAAAATTAGTGACATCAACAATGGGATCGATACTACGAACACCGCAGCGGCGAAGCTTTTCAACAAGCCACAGTGGTGATGCAGCAGTTACATCAACGCCCTTAACCACACGACCTAAATATCTTGGGCAAGCATCGTCTGCACTAAGGGTAATAGCAAGTTTGTCATCAATAGTAGAGGCAACGTCTTCAACTACTGGTTCGCAAACGTCTAAGTTATTAAGCACACCAACTTCACGGGCAATACCGCGAATGCCTAAACAGTCTGCGCGGTTAGGCGTTAAATCTACTTCAATAGCGTTATCGTCTAGGTCAAGGTATTCACGAATATCTGTACCTACTGGCGCATCAACTGGAAGCTCGATAATTCCGTCGTGATCATCGCTTATGCCTAGCTCAGAAAAACTACACAGCATGCCGAAAGACGGCTCGCCGCGCAACTTGGCTTTTTTGATTTTAAAGTTGCCAGGCAGTACCGCGCCCACACAGGCTACCGCTACTTTTATGCCCTGGCGGCAATTAGGTGCACCACAAACGATATCAAGTAGCTCATCGCCACCTACGTTAATTTTAGTCACGCGAAGCTTATCGGCATTAGGGTGCTGACCGCATTCTACAACCTCGCCCACTAATACGCCGGTGAACTCACCCGCCACAGGCTCTACGCCGTCTACTTCTAGGCCAGCCATGCTCAACTGTTCAGACAGCTCATGTGCCGACAGCGACGGGTTAACCCACTCTCTTAACCATTTTTCACTGAATTTCATGTGTACTCTGCCTTAGTTGAACTGCTTGAGGAAACGAAGATCGTTTTCAAAGAACGCGCGTAAATCGTTAACGCCATAACGCAACATAGTTAAACGCTCTACGCCCATACCAAAGGCAAAACCAGTGTATTCTTCTGGGTCTATTCCAACCGACTTAAGTACATTCGGGTGCACCATGCCGCAGCCAAGCACTTCAAGCCACTGGCCGTTTTTACCCATAACGTCTACTTCAGCTGATGGCTCTGTAAATGGGAAGTAAGACGGGCGGAAACGCACTTCTAAAGACTCTTCAAAGAAGTGATGTAAAAAGTCGTGCAAAATACCTTTAAGTTCGGTAAAGCTCACGTTTTTATCTACCATTAAACCTTCCACCTGGTGGAACATTGGCGTGTGAGTTTGATCGTAATCGTTACGATACACACGGCCCGGTGAGATAATACGTAGCGGCGGCTTTTCTGCTTCCATTGTACGAATTTGAACGCCAGAAGTTTGCGTACGAAGCATCATGTCTGGGTTGAAGTAAAACGTATCGTGATCGGCTCGCGCTGGGTGATTGGCCGGAATATTTAGCGCATCGAAATTGTGGAAACCATCTTCAATTTCAGGGCCGGTTTTTACCGAAAAGCCTAACTCACCAAAAAACGACTCTATGCGTGCAATGGTGCGGCTAACCGGGTGCAAGTTACCAGGTTTTTCAGTACGCCCAGGTAGCGTAACATCTACCGCTTCTTCCGAAAGCTTCTTGTTAAGCTCTTCAGTGCGTAAATGCTCGCCTTTTGCAGAAATAGCCTGCTGAATAACCTGTTTCGCTTGGTTAATTTTTTGGCCAGCGGCAGGACGTTCCTCGTTAGATAACTTTCCTAAGCCTTTAAGCAAGTCGGTAAGTTTACCTTTCTTACCCATAAATTCGACCCTAACTTGGTCTAATGTGGCTGCATCTTCAGCAGCGTCAATCTGGCTCTGCGCCTGATTGATAATCGCGTCAAGCTCCATGGTTTCCTCAATGTGCATGATGACTGCATGGCCTTCGCGCAAAAAGAATAAATCTGCGGGCGAAAGCTTGCTTGAAATAAAAACGATAGTTTACACGAGGGATAGACATTACCGCTACCCTATATAGCTGATATTGGCAGATTTTTAACCCATAACTTTAAATTGTTTAGAAACAAAGAGGAAAGGTAAAGTTTGACTTTATAAGAGGTGGCTTAAAAAATTTCAAATAAGCATAAAAGATAGAACTACAGAAAAGAAAAGGCGAGCATCCTGTTCGCCTTTTCCCGAAAGAACTTAAACTTAATTAGTTAATAATTAAGCTAATGCGCCTTTAGCCGCTTCGACTAGTGCGCTGAAAGCTGCTTTGTCATGTACTGCGATGTCGGCAAGGATCTTACGATCGATTTCAACAGACGCTTTCTTCAAACCGTTAATGAAACGGCTGTAAGACAAACCATTTTGACGTGACGCAGCGTTGATACGTGCAATCCACAATTGACGGAATTGACGTTTACGCTGACGACGGTCACGGTAAGCATATTGACCAGCTTTAGTTACAGCTTGTACCGCTACGCGATAAACTCGTGAACGAGCGCCGTAATACCCTTTTGCCTGCTTGAGGACTTTTTTGTGACGAGCACGTGCAATCGTGCCGCGTTTTACTCTAGCCATTCTTTAGTCTCCTAGTCTTAAACGTACGGCAACATGCGCTGAACTAATTTAGTATCAGAATCATGAACCAATTTTTTGCCACGTAGGTGACGTTTACGCTTAGTACTCTTCTTAGTCAAAATGTGACGTAAGTGAGACTGCTTGCTTTTAAAGCGACCAGAGCCCGTTTTCTTGAAACGCTTGGCGGCACCGCTTACAGATTTCATTTTAGGCATTGCTAAAACTCCGCATTGTTTTGTATCGACATGTTCAGCGTGCAGTCGCTTAAGTGTCGGTTAATGTTTGCAGCAAGGTGTTTCAGGGTGCAGATTCCTGAAAACTTTAGACCGTTACTACTTCTTAGTTGGGGCGAGCACCATAATCATCTGGCGGCCTTCCACGCGACGTGGAAAAGATTCGCAGTTTGCTATCTCTTCTAAATCGTTTTTAACGCGATTTAGCAGGTCTATACCGATGTCTTGGTGCGCCATTTCACGTCCGCGGAAACGGATTGTGACTTTGGCTTTATCACCACTCTCAAGAAAGCGACGCAGGTTGCGCAGTTTTACCTGGTAATCGCCTTCATCAGTGCCAGGGCGAAATTTAATCTCCTTGACCTGAATTTGCTTCTGTTTTTTCTTCTGCTCTTTCTGAGCTTTACTTTTTTCGAAGAGGAACTTGCCATAGTCCATAACTTTACAGACTGGCGGCTCAGCATTCGGACTGATTTCTACAAGATCTAAGGTAGCTTCTTCCGCTAGCTGCGTTGCTTCAGCAAGTGAAACTACGCCAACCTGTTCTCCGTCTTTGCCAATTAAACGTACTTCTTTGGCTTTAATCTCATCGTTAATGCGGGCTTTGTCGCCCTGAGCCTTATTGTTAGCGCCTTTAATGTGCTATTCCTCCAAACATTTAATTCTTTCGTTTGCTTTCGTGGTGCTGGATATCAGCAGTTATTAAATACCAAAAGCAAACTCCGGTGTGCATTATACACAAATTTCGCTCAACTACTTAATGGTCTTTGCCATTACTTCTTCTTGAGCCATGGCAATAAAGTTTTCCACGGTCATTTTACCGAGGTCATCTCCACGACGTGAGCGCACTGCCACTTCGCCAGATTCCATTTCTTTATCGCCCACAACTAGCATATACGGGATACGCCTTAGCGTGTGCTCACGGATTTTAAAGCCAATCTTCTCATTTCTCAAGTCAGACTTTGCTCTAAACCCTAATTCCTGCAGTTTTTTTACACAATCTTGCGCGTAGTCTGCTTGTTTATCAGTAATATTCATTACTACAACCTGTTGTGGTGCTAACCACAATGGGTAGAAGCCAGCAAACTCTTCGGTAAGAATACCGATGAAACGCTCTAGCGACCCCAAAATTGCGCGGTGGATCATAACAGGTACTTTACGCTCACCATCTTCGGCTACGTAAGTTGAACCCAAACGTCCAGGCATTGAGAAATCGAGCTGCACAGTACCACACTGCCACGCCCTGTCTAGACAATCGTGCAATGTAAATTCAATTTTAGGGCCGTAGAAGGCACCTTCGCCAGGCTGATATTCAAATTCGATATCGTTGGCTTTTAGTGCTTCAGCAAGTGCTGCTTCCGACTTATCCCAAATTTCGTCTGCTCCTACTCGCTTTTCTGGGCGAGTAGAAAGCTTAACTGCCACTTTATCGAAACCGAACGCAGCGTAAGTCTCGTACACCATTTTTATACAGCCGCTAACCTCTTCTAAGATCTGCTCTTCTGTACAAAAAATGTGTGCATCGTCTTGGGTGAAACCGCGAACGCGCATTAGGCCGTGCAGTGCGCCTGATGGCTCGTTGCGGTGGCAGCAACCAAATTCAGCCATACGTAGCGGTAAATCGCGGTACGACTTAAGACCCTGATTGAATATTTGAACATGACCCGGGCAGTTCATCGGCTTAACCGCGTACTCGCGCTTTTCCGATTCTGTGGTAAACATGTTTTCTGCGTATTTATCCCAGTGTCCGCTCTTTTCCCAAAGCGTACGGTCCATCATAAGTGGGCCTTTTACTTCGTCATAGTTATATTGACGAAGCTTGGTTCGAATAAAGCTTTCTAGTTCGGTGTAAATCGACCAACCGTCGTTGTGCCAAAATACCATGCCCGGCGCTTCTTCTTGCCAATGGAATAAATTTAGCGCTTTACCAATTTTACGGTGGTCACGCTTTTCAGCTTCTTCTAAGCGTTGTAGGTAAGATTTTAATTGCTTCTTGTCTGCCCATGCGGTGCCGTATATACGCTGCAACATTTTGTTGTCGCTGTCGCCACGCCAGTATGCACCCGCCACTTTCATAAGTTTGAAGTGGTGACAAAATTTCATGTTTGGAACGTGAGGGCCACGACACATGTCTGTATATTCTTCATGAATGTACAGAGCTGGACGATCATCTTTGCTGATGTTCTCGTCAAGAATCTGCATTTTGTATTCTTCGCCACGCGCTTCAAACGCGTCGCGCGCTTCTTGCCAGCTCACTTTATTTTTTACAACGTTGTAGTTTGTTTTGGCTAGCTCAAGCATACGCTTTTCAAGCTTAACTAAATCTTCCTGAGTTAGGCTTTCTTCCATATCAACATCGTAATAAAAACCGTTGTCGATTACTGGGCCAATCGCCATTTTGGTATTTGGCCAAAGCTGCTTGATGGCATGACCTAAAAGGTGGGCACAGCTGTGGCGAAGAATTTCTAAACCATCTTCGTCTTTAGCGGTAATTATTTGAAGCTGTGCGTCAGCATCTATCATGTCAACCGCGTCAACAAGTTCGCCGTTCACTTTTCCTGCAATGGTTGCTTTGGCTAAACCAGGGCCAATATCGTTTGCAACGTCTAATACAGAAACTGGGTTGTCGAAAGCACGCTGGCTTCCGTCAGGAAGAGTTATAACAGGCATGTATGTTCCTTAACAGTGGTGACGCCTACTCTGCGCCACTTGCATTGATAAAAAGTGAGCGTGTAATACGCTGTTCGTTTTGTGTCAGTGTTTATTAATAGCGTTCTTTAATAAAGTGTATTAATCGCTTTCACTAATTGAGCAGCGCCGCAACTTAACAGCTGTGCTAGAAAAATGGATGTCACTACTCAATCGAAGCTACGGCAACTACCTACAACATTTTTGAGCGCAATTACCGGAATGTGCTGTGTTTTCGTCATTAATACAAAAACAAACACAATATTAAACAAACACGTTGTATATATTTTCGATGGGCGATTATAACGAGTGTATAGGCAACTTCAATGATGAAAATCAGATCCAAGCAATAAACCCAGGCAATTGCTGATTTTCGGCGGAAACATTGCTACTTCGCCGTATTTTTGAGCACTTTTTTTGAACACGTATAGTGACTAAATGTGCAATATTCGAAATTTGAATCATACTTTATCAAATTTGTTCATTTTTTAACCGTAACGTTCGATTTTTAAAAAGCATTGTCGGCTAATATTTAGCGGTGAGTGCTGAGCCGTGATTTTTGGCTTAGCGTTTTGGCTCGGGGTCTGACTTAGCATTTAAGTTCAAAGTCTATTGGTTGGGGGGGAATTTTATGTGGCATTTTATTAGTGAACATATCTCGCAAGCCACTGGCCAATTTTTTAATTGCCAGCGAGCAGAACCCGTTTCAGGCGGCGACACTCACAAAAGCTTTATTATCAGGGATGAAACACACCGTTATTTTGTAAAAACGCGGCGTTATGATGATACACAACAGTTACAACACGAAGCCGAAGGATTAGATGCACTTGCGGAAACAAACTCCATTCAAGTGCCTCAAGTTATCTGCCAAGGCGTAACTAAAAATGAAGAGCCCTACATGGAATACTTGGTGCTTTGCTATAAGCGCTTCGTAGATCCTCAACCTACCGATTATTTTCAACTAGGTGAAATGCTTGCCAAATTACATGCCGTAAATGCGCGTACAAGTTACGGGTGGCCGCACGATAATTTTATCGGGGCCAGTGTTCAAACCAATGGAAGATCGGCATCTTGGGCAGACTTTTTCGCCGAGAAACGCATTGGCTCTATGTTAGAACGCTTAATCGCAAACAATATCTGGCGTATTAGTGACAACGAAGCACAAGATTTAATTGAATACACAAGACGTTTACTAAGCCTCCATCAGCCTCACCCATCCCTGCTGCATGGCGATTTATGGCATGGCAACATTGGCTTTAGCAAAAAGGGGCCAGTGATATTCGACCCCGCCGTTTACGTTGGTGATGCAGAAACTGACTTAGCCATGGCTGAACTTTTTGGAGGCTTTCCCGAAAGCTTCTTTGAAGGATACAGCAGCCACACCTCACTTGAAAAAAATTACCAACAAAGAAAACCAATCTATCAGCTTTACCATATTTTAAATCACGGGTTATTATTCGGCGCTCATTATATCGTTCAAGCGAAACAGATAATTGACGATATCAAGCGCACAAAATACGCATAGCGTTCAATCAGAGTGATTTTTTATGGAAGACAAGGCACCTGTTGCCCTAGTAACTGGCGCAGCCAAACGCATTGGCGCAACATTAGCTCGGCGATTGCATGCTAACGGCTACCGTGTAGTTGTCCACTATTCCTCATCATACGAAGAAGCTAATTCACTGGTGAACGAGCTAAATCACTCCCGTCCAAACTCTGCGATAAGCCTGCAGGGCAATTTGTGTGACAGTAGTCACATTGATGCTATCGCAGAGAGATCAGTAGAGGCTTGGGGGCGTTTAGATGTTTTAGTAAATAATGCATCGAGCTTTTACCCAACTCCCATGGGCGAGATAACAGAAGACGACTGGTCTTCACTTGTTGGCAGCAACACAAAAGGCCCGTTGTTTTTATCCCAAGCGTTAGTGCCTGCGCTTAAGCAAACTGGTGGCTGTATTATTAATATGGTGGATATGCACCTAGACCGGCCTCTTCCAAAGCACAGTGTGTATTTACTCGCGAAAGCCGGGCTCGCCTCTCTCACCCGCTCTATGGCGATAGAGCTGGCACCTCAGGTTCGTATAAACGGTATAGCGCCAGGCGCTATTTTATGGCCCGAGCGCGATATGGATGAATTAGCTAAGCAACGACTCATTGACAGCGTACCGCTGCAACAACTGGGCAGCCCTGAAGATATAGCAGACGCGCTGAGCTTTTTGGTTTCTGCCTCGTATATTACTGGGCAAATTATTTATGTCGATGGCGGGCGAAGTTTGTATACCAGCGCCGAATTATAGAATAAAAGTATAAAAAATACTCCGAAGAAGAGGTAAACACACCCTATGATGCCATGTCCGTTTTGGTTTACTAGCAACACTCAACATTGCTTCGCTCAAACTGTGGGCAGCAAAAAACACGTGTTCCAAGCTGGTAAAACAAAGCGCCCCACTCTTTTTATTGGCGTTGCCGTATTAGCCTTAACCTTATTAACCGGTTGCTTTGGTCAAAATACGGTGAAAGATAGCCTTAACGATTATCAAAGCCGTTTATCTCGCGTGTTGGAAACACCTCTCACTGAACCAAGAGTTGCAGCGCTTCCAAGACTGACTGAAGGCTCAAAGTTAAAGCACGATATTGAAGGATTAAGTATTAACCTGCGAGAGTTTTACGCTATTCAAGACTGTGAACTTGGCCGCGTAGTAGCAGAGCGAAACACTTCTTTAGGTAAAAGCCAGCTTCCGTCACAGCGTTTAGTGTACGAGAGTAAGCTTTTGTCGGTGTTTTCAAGCTGTGAAGAAGCTCTCAGAGAAACCGATGAGGCCCTTGCCAACACGTTAGCCGATTGGAAGCAAGCGAAAGCCGCCGATTATATGAAAAGCTGGGCCAACCTTATCCAAACTAGTAAAGAGATGCGTTTGGGGTTGAACAGCCCTGAGAGACTTCTTGCCCGCGAGAATAACAAAGATGCACAGGCTAGCATTAACAGCTTATATTTTTTAGACGACTTATTATCATCCGATGCACTTGCAGATAGTGTTGATAGCAGCGAGTTGGAAACCCAGCTAAAAATTATCCTTTCTGCACGATTACCTGCCAGCCTGTGGCAAACACAGAACACCCTTGCTGCGGTATTACCACCACTTACCGCAGAGCTTACACCAGCACTAGACAATATCGCCTGCGTTGATGGCAGACCAAGCGATACGGCTAAAATATTGCGAAATGTGTTTTATCTATTTTTTATTGAAGAAATTCAACCCGTGGGTAGCTTGGTGAATAACTATCATTATAAGCTTACGCCTTTGTGGGAAAAGTGGCAGCAAAATCCTGCGCTTCACCCCTTATTTAAAGACTATCTTTATCAGCAGTCTGTTGAAGGTTTTGATAAATACAGCAAGGCTATGCAGTCTCACGTTTCAATGTGGCAACAGTTCCTGGGGCGCTGTAACTTGTCCCCCGTAGCATAAACTAACGGCGTAAACCAGATGCGTAAAATAGAGGCGCAAAATAGAGGCGTAAACTGGACACGCACACTTTGTATTTTTAGTGTTATGCTTAAGTGATGAAAGATAAAAATCCTAACGACGTTACTGAACAAATAGCGCAGCACTATGCAGCGCTGTCACCAGCAGGCAAAGCAATTGCCCATTATCTGCAGAAAAACCCCATTGCTGTATTGTCACAGTCTACTTCGCTTATTGCAGAGAAAGTGGGTACTTCTAAAGCTACCGTTAGCCGTTTTTTTCGACAAGTTGGCTTCGAATCCCATCAGCAGGCAAGAGAAGCATTAGCAGCACTGCGAGAGCAAGGCGTGCCTGTGGCGTCTAACCACAGCGATAAGCAACATTTTGAAAGCGAAGTTCAAAACCTGGCAGCCACCCTTCAAAGCTCCTCAGCTGAGGAACTTAACGCAATTGCGCAACTGCTCGCTAGCGCAGAGCAGGTTACTCTTATTGGGTTTAGGAACGCCTACCCGATAGCATTACACTTTCGTCAGCAGTTAAAACAAATACGAGGTTCGGTACGTGTTTTACCACAGCCTGGGCAAACGCTAAGCGAAGACATTATTGATTTAACAGATAAAGACGTAGTGGTTTTGTTTGGTTTTAGACGGCGAACCCGCCAGTTTAAATTTGTGCTAGAGAATATAAAACACTGCAAAACCGTGCTTATCACAGATCCCACGGGTCAGGGCTACAAGCCACAAGTTGACTATTTGTTGGTATCGCATATTGGTAGTGATGCTCCCTTCGACAGTTACGCAGCGCCTATGAGCCTGGTGGCTTCATTGTGTAATTTAACCTATTCGCATATTGGCGAGGCCGCATCCGATCGTGTAGACGCTATTACTGATGTGTACGAGCGTATGGACGAGCTGGAAGATCCAAAGCGTTAGTCGGCACTTCTTTAACAACACGCTTAAAGAACACCTTCAACCTAACAATTAAGCAACGTTCGTTTCTCTTGACTTTGTTATGAAACAATTGTTTCATAGGGTAATCATTAATAATAACTAAGTGTGCTGTGAACTCTCCTTTTGTATTAACACCTTTTTCTGCAGATTGCGAAAACAAACACGCGCCATTAGCTGGCCTTGGGCTAGCCGTTAAAGATCTTTTTCATATGTCTGGTCTACCGACCGGTGCGGGCAACCCTGACTATTTGAAAACGCACCCTCGCTCTAATAAATACAAAGGACGCCAAAACGGACAAGAAAACGAGCAAGTTGCGGAAGAAAGCTCACAAAACAGCACAGTAAGCGCATTGCTACAAGCCGGTGCTATATTCAAAGGAAAAACCATCACCGATGAACTTGCCTACAGCTTACATGGCCAAAACAAGCACTTTCCGGCGTTAACCAACCCAGCCGCACCAGCGCATATTCCCGGCGGCTCATCATCGGGCTCCGCGGTTGCCGTTAGCAGCGGTTTAGCAGATATTGGTTTAGGTACAGATACCGGCGGTTCTATTCGCGTTCCAGCAAGTTATCAAGGACTGTGGGGGTTGAGACCTACTCACGGCATTATAGAGTGCGACAATATGGTAGCACTTGCCCCTTCATTCGACACAGTTGGTTGGATGACGAGAGACTTAAACACCTTTGAGCTAGTGAGCCGAATTTGCATTCCTGGTCATACGCAGCACGCTTTTAGTGACACTGTTCGATTTGGTGTTGCTTCCTCTTTGTTTGAGGGTGTCGCCCACTCAAAAGAATGCAATGCATGGATAAATGAAACTATTCGCCGTCAGTTTAAAACCACCGATATTTCGTCTGACAGACTTAATTTAACAGAGCTTGAGAGCGCCGCTACCTTTAGAGTTCTACAAGGCAACGAAATTTGGCTGCAACATGGCCAGTGGATTGAACAAGAAAAGCCAGATATTGCTACTGACATTATGGCGCGTTTGTCATGGTGTAAAACAATTACACACCAGCAAGTTGATGCCGCTAAAGCTCAGCAGCAAAAGGTAATTGAACAACTTGCTCACCTGTTTGCAGACATTGACGTTTTGGTCATGCCCACTACGCCAGGTATTGCTCCGCGATGTGATGCCGATGAAACTGCTTTGGCAAACGACAGAAATGCCCTACTCGCATTAACCTCGCTAGCGGGACTAGCCGGGCTACCGCAGCTTCATTTACCACTGTTTACTCTGCACGACGCTCCCTGTGGATTATCCCTTGTGGGCAAAAAAGGCAACGATCTTGCACTAATCGAGTTAGCCAAGAGACTACTGACACGCTAACTATGCACTCACTGTGCGAATTGTACGTAAGTTATGCGTTAATTGTGTGTGAGCAAAAATTACCAAAGAGAATTCAGTGCAAAGAATTACATAAAAGATTGAAAGGAAATAACAATGACAAAAAAATCCAATATCGCATTTACAGCTCCCCATTTTGCAGCGTCTCAGGTGGGGCTAAATATTTTAGAAAAAGGCGGCACCGCTATTGAAGCTATGGTTGCTGCTGCGGCGTCTATTGCCGTTGAATACCCTCACATGAACGGCCTTGGTGGCGATGGCTTTTGGCTTATTAGCGAACCTGGTAAAGCGCCAATAGGTATTGATGCCTCTGGCGTGGCTGCACAGGGCGCAACACCTAACTTTTACAAAGACTTTGATGCAATACCTAGCCGTGGCGGCAAATCGGCATTAACCATGGCCGGCGCGGTTGCTGGATGGAGTGAAGCACTTAAAATAAGTAAAGAATGGCAAGGTGGCAAAGATGGGTTAGCACTTTCTACACTGCTAGATACGGCGATTAGCCAGGCAAACTGGGGAATTGAAGTAACCCAAAGTTTAACCGACGCCAGTAACAAAACCTTTGATGATTTAGCTGATGATGAGAATTTCGCGCAGTTCCTGATTAAAGGGAAGGCACTTAAAAAAGGCAAAATTCTGAAGCTTACCGCGCTTTCTAAAACCCTTGCTCATTTGGCAGAGAAAGGACTAGACGACTTTTATCACGGCGAGCTAGCGCAAAAGTTAGCTGCAGATTTAGAAGCCGCAGGCTCTCCTATTCGCCTAGAAGATTTTGAAAACTACCGCGCGAAGCGTGTAACACCATTAAGCGTAACCACTTCAAAAGGCACGCTTTATAATTTGCCGGCTCCTACGCAGGGCGTAGCGTCGCTTATAATATTGGCTCTTTACGATAAAGTGCAGCACTTAGGCAAAAGCGACGCCGACATGGTACACCTGCTGATAGAGTGCACTAAACAAGCCTTTATTGCCCGCAATAATAATGTTACCGATCCATCTCGCACGCCTGTTGATTTACAACAGCTTCTTACCGACGAATCGTTAGATGAAATGGCACAGCACATTTCTATAGAAAAAGCTCAGCTGTGGCCTCACGTGGCAAAGCCTGGAGATACAATTTGGATGGGCTGTTGTGACAATGAAGGCCGTATGGTGAGCTACATACAGTCTCTTTATTGGGAGTTTGGCTCGGGTATTGTAAGTCCGCAAACCGGCATTGTTTGGAATAACCGAGGCACGTCATTTTCACTAGACCCAGCAAGCAATCAGTATTTAGCGCCAGGGTTGAAACCATTTCATACTCTTAACCCTGCATTTGCAGAACTTAACGACGGACGTCGAATGAGTTACGGCACCATGGGTGGCGAGGGCCAGCCACAAACTCAAGCAGCTTTATTTGCACGTCATGTGTATCACAACCAGCCTATTGATAAAGCCATATGGTTAGGTCGATGGCTACTAGGACGCACCTGGGGCGATGAAAGCCATAATCTGAAAGCAGAGCGCGATTTAGTTGAATATGTGGGTGAGAGCTTAGTCGCCCGTGGCCACGATTTGGTCACGGTAGACCCTTGCAATGAATTAATGGGCCATGCAGGTGCCATTATTCGCCAAGAAACCGGAGATGTAACTGGTGCAAGCGACCCGAGAAGTGATGGCAAGGTATTTTTAGGCCATGTTTAACCGTTAAATTACAACAAGAGAAAAAACATTCATGCAGTTTTTAATGGACAACCTAACGGTAATTTTATCGTTAATTGGAACCGGCATTTTTGCTGGGCTTTTAGCAGGCCTGCTTGGTGTAGGGGGCGGTATTGTCATTGTGCCAGTGCTGTTTTTCCTCTTCCAGGCGCTAGGTGTATCTTCAGAAAGCGCCATGGTAATTGCTACGGCTACCTCCCTTGCCACTATCGTTCCAACGTCAATTAGCTCGATTAAAGCCCACCACAGCAAAGGTAATGTCGACTTTGTACTGCTTAAAGCATGGGCGCTATTTATTCTTATTGGAGTGCTTGTTGGTAGCTATGCGGTAACCGTTGTTAACCCAACTCTCCTTACCCTGCTGTTTGGCATTATTGCCACATTATCGGCAATAAACATGCTGATAGGCAGAAAAGAAGCGCTGTTTAAACGCTTACCCGGTAAAACCGGACAGTCACTTATGGCAACCTGCATTGGTTTATTTAGTTCTATGGTGGGCATTGGCGGCGGAACATTAACCGTTCCTACGCTTACATTTTGCAATTACCCAGCACATAAAGCCGTGGGCACTGCTGCAGCGGTAGGGCTTATTATTTCTCTTCCTGCAGCAGTTACCCTGCTGTTCGCTGGCACCACGCCGCCCGATGCACCATTTGCAACATACGGCTATGTAAACTTGCTAGGCTTTGCCTGTATTGTGCCGTTAACCGTTCTTTTTGCTCCTATTGGTGCAAACATTGCCAATAAGCTAGATGCCAATCTTCTCAAGAAGATATTCGCCGTCGTTCTTATCATCACCGGCCTGCGCATGCTTGCGCAGGTACTCATTTAGGAGTCTTCTCTTATGCAAAGTTTTTCGCCGCTTTCTCCTCCGCCGCGTCTACTAATGGGCCCTGGCCCGATTAATTGCTATCCCCGCGTATTGTCGGCTATGGCA
This sequence comes from Alteromonas sp. MB-3u-76, assembly GCF_002831605.1. NCBI lineage: Bacteria > Pseudomonadati > Pseudomonadota > Gammaproteobacteria > Alteromonadales > Alteromonadaceae > Alteromonas > Alteromonas sp. MB-3u-76. Next base: position 2,723,255 of record NZ_CP025115.1, read on the forward strand.
ACTCAATTAGTGGGTCAGTACGACCCTGTAATGACCGGCTACATGAACGAAGTGATGGCCCTATACCGCGACGTCTTTAATACCAAAAACCAACAAACATTCTTGGTTGACGGTACTTCACGGGCCGGCATCGAAGCAGTACTTGTGTCGGCAATAGAGCCTGGCGATAAAGTGCTTATTCCCATCTTTGGACGCTTTGGTCATTTGCTGGCAGAAATTGCTGAACGTGCAGATGCTGAAGTGCATACCATTGAAGTTCCCTGGGGCGAAGTATTTACGCCAGAGCAAATAGAAACTGCGATTAAAGAAGTTAAGCCGAAGATGCTGGCTACAGTGCAAGGCGATACGTCTACCACCATGCTGCAACCTCTTGCGGAAATTGGCGAGATTTGTGAGGCTCATGATGTTCTGTTTTACTGCGACGCCACGGCTTCTATTGGCGGCAACCCCTTAGACGTAGATGCGTGGAAACTCGACGCTGTATCGGTAGGTTTGCAAAAATGCTTAGGCGGCCCGTCGGGAAGTTCACCTATAACCCTTAGCGACAAATTTGTGCGCACTGTTCGCACTCGTCATCATGTTGAAGCTGGTATTCGCGACGCCCATCATGAAGGGGCAAAAGGCCCTAAAATTCGCTCGAACTACTTCGATTTACCCATGATCATGGATTACTGGGGCGACGAGCGCTTAAACCATCATACCGAAGCGGCGAGCATGCTTTATTGCGCAAGAGAATGCGCTAGGGTGCACCTTGAAGAAGGACAACAGCAAGTAATCGCCCGTCACAAGGTTGCTGGTGATGCCATGTTGGCCGGCATTAAAGCTATGGGATTAGCCCCTTTTGGCGACCTAAAGCACAAAATGTACAACGTAGTAGGCGTGTATATCCCTGATGGTGTAGCAGGAGAAGAAGTGAGAGAAACCTTACTACTTCGCTTTAATATTGAAATTGGCACCAGCTTTGGCCCGCTAAAAGGAAAGATTTGGCGCATTGGCACAATGGGCTACAACGCCCGAGAAGATGCGGTACTCCACACCTTACAATCTCTTGAGACCGTTTTGAGAATGCAAGGTTACTCATGCCCAGCAGGTGCTGGTGTAGAGGCTGCACTGGCGGTTTACAATAAGGCCAACGCGGAGTTTACGAATGAGTGAGTTCGCTGAGCTGGCTACACAAGTTATGGCGCGGTGCGAGATGTTAGGCACCTTAAGCCAGAACCCAAACTGCTTAGACAGGCGTTACCTAACCGACCAGCATCGACTCGCAAATCAACTTGCGTCTGGCTGGATGATTGAGGCAGGAATGACCACATGGCAAGACGCCGTTGGTAATATTTGGGGGAGATATACATCTACTGTGCCTAACGCTCCTCGCCTTATATTGGGTAGTCACTTAGATACCGTGCCAAACGGCGGTAAATACGACGGCATGTTAGGCGTTGTTGCCGCTATTTCCATGGTAGCCATGTTCGACGGACTGCAGCGTAAACTTCCATTTCATATCGATATTGTCGGGTTCTGTGATGAAGAAGGCACCCGCTTTGGTACTACTTTACTTGGCAGTCGTGCTCTCACAGGCAAGTGGCAAGACAGCTGGCGCAATCTTAAAGATGAAGATGGCATTAGCCTTGCCCAGGCTATGGAAAACTTTGGTCTTAACTTTGACGAAGTTTCCAGTGCCAGTATTTCCCGAACCGATATATTAGGTTACATAGAACTGCATATTGAACAGGGGCCCGTTTTAGAACAAGAAAACTTGCCCGTGGGTGTGGTTAGCGCCATTGCTGGCGCCCAGCGATTTACAATTACCATAGAGGGCATGGCAGGCCACGCCGGCACGGTTCCCATGTCTATGCGTTTTGATGCACTCGCCGCAAGCGCAGAAATGATTTTAGCAGTAGAGCGTATTAGTCATCAGCGACCTGGTGTAGTGGCCACCGTAGGCAAAATTGACAACGCCCCTAACGGCGTCAATGTCATTTCTGGGCGCACGCATTTTTCTCTTGATATACGAAGTGAAGACGACGCACTGCGAGACACGGTATTGGCCGAAATTATGCAAAACTTCGGCGAAATTGCAGCAAAACGCAAAGTGACCTTAAGTGTAGAGCAAACACACAGCGCGCCCGCTGTTTTGTGCGATGACAACTTAAAACAAGCGTTAGTTCACGGTGTAGAGCTTAGCGGCATAGCTCCTAGAGTACTAGCCTCTGGGGCAGGTCACGACGCCATGGCTATGGCGGATATTTGCCCGGTAGCAATGCTTTTCACACGCTGTAAAGGCGGCATAAGTCACCATCCTGGCGAATCAATAAAAGAGTCGGACGTTGAAGCCAGCTTATCTGTGCTGTTTAAAACCATAGAAAACTTACGTTACACCTAGGGCAGCTGCGCTTTGTGACGCTTACCTATAAACAAATTGCTGGCACTTACTTAAGCAAAAACATATTGATTAACGATAAATCTACTGATTACACTCAAACGGAATATTTATGAAAATCAAACGGATATATAACGACAATGAAGGTAAAAGCCATTTTGGTGAGGTTACCATTAACCTTAAGGACGGTGGCCCTATTGGTCTTCTCTCGGAAAAATTTTCAGCTGATAAAATAATATTCAGGGAAACGCCCGCCGACTATGACTTCAAGTGGCATCCGGCACCTGCTCGTCAGCTATTATTCATTTTGAAAGGTCGGGCTGAATTTACTGTTTCTAACGGCGATAGTATTGAGCTTGGTGCAGGCGACGTTTTATTGCTTGAAGATACCGAGGGTCAAGGACATTGCTCGAAAGCGCTTTATAACGAAGTGCGGCATTCTATTTTTGTCACCTTAGATGATGATACGCATTTTTAAAAAAGGCTCTTACAACTCACGCTTTTAAAGTCAGAGCTATTTAAATAAAAGCTTTTAACATAATCACTTTTAACACAATCACTTTTAACATAACAGAGCTCAAATCTTCTTAAAATGGCCTTCGGGTCATTTTTTATGTCTTAAATACGACAGTGCACCATTAACATCGCAAACGCACAGCTATTGTGCATAGAAAAAGGGTTGATAGAGCACAGCTTACCTTTCCCTCCTATATAAGCGCCTCGACGAACACCTTTTACAAACACATCATGCCTAGCACATACAAAGATTAAAACCGTTAAAAAGTCACACAGAGTCAATTTCCGACCTTCTAATACCTTATTTATGGCCTATTAGTACACTATTTGTACCTTATTTGGCCTTCTACGACCTTTTTAAAAAGTACTAATGACCACTTGGTCAGCTTATTGCTTTATTTCTATAAGGCTGCTCTTTTGTATGGCTTATTCATGCATTAGAACTTATCGACAGCCCCAGAATTACATGCAACACGGAATGCAAAAGAAATGGAAAAACACGTGCAAAGTGAGCCTACTCGCAGTTCTCTTAGTCATTCTCAAAGCAGTGACCTACTGTACAATTTAAACGATAAACCCTCTGCGTTCAGGTCACTCACTGCCGCATTTCAACATATGCTAGCTAGCTTTGTTGGTGTGATCACGCCAACATTAATCATTGCCTCCACGTTAGGTTTAACTAACTATACGCCGTATTTAATTAGTATGGCTTTGTTTGTAAGCGGAATTGGTACTGCCATTCAAACCAAACGCATAGGCCCTGTTGGTAGTGGACTGGTTGCTATTCAAGGAACCAGTTTCGCCTTTATCAGTGCGCTTTTACTGGCTGGAAATCATGTCAAGAATTCAGGAGGCACTGAGGAGGATATCTTAGCGCTCCTGTTTGGCCTCACCATGGCGGGAGCTTTAGTAGAAGTTATTTTCAGTTTATTTATCTCAAGGCTAAAACGGATAATTACCCCGCTCACTACCGGAATAGTGATCACAGCTATTGGCTTATCCTTAATCAACGTAGGCATGACCGATTTAGCCGGCGGTTTTAACGCAGAAGGGTTTGCTGATGTGTCAAATCTTGGCGTTGGGCTGGTTGTTTTGTTAATTATTGTTTTTTTGAACGCATCCTCTAATCACTGGTTGCGCTTGTCAGCCATTTTTATTGGCATGGCTGCTGGTACCTTTTTTGTGGCGATGACAAAAGGAATAAGTTTTCAACATTTATCTACCTTACCTACCCTCTCGATTCCACAGCCCTTTGCGTTTGGCATAGATTTCGACATTTCATTATTTTTGCCCATAGCGCTCATCTATCTTTTTAGCGCTATCGAAACAGCAGGCGATCTCACTGCAAACAGTCTTTTTTGCAAGCAGCCCATAAGCGGGCCGCTGTATTTATCTCGCATTAAGGGTGGAATTCTCGGCGACGGTATAAACTCCATCATAGCCGGTGCATTTAATACTTTTCCAAATACAACGTTTGGGCAGAATAATGGCGTTATTCAGCTTACCGGAATTGCCAGCAGAAAAGTGGGGTTTTACGTTGCAGGAATGTTTGTGACGGTTGGCTTCTTCCCCATTGTGGGCGGCGTGCTTCAAGCTATACCCAAACCAGTGCTTGGCGGTGCCACGCTGGTTATGTTTGCTATGGTTGCTGTTGGGGGGCTTAAGTTACTGGCTAATCATGCCCTTGATAGAAGAAGTAGCTTGGTTACCGCCTGCTCACTTGGCATTGCCATAGGCGTAATGATGGTGCCTGAAGCTTTGGCTCAACTGCCTAATTGGCTTGAAAATATTTTGCTGTCTCCTGTCACCTCGGCGGGGATGACTGCGGTTCTACTCGACCTTACACTACCGAGAATGACAGATACCTCACCCCATCAAGCTTTGTCTCAGACGACATCTGACTCTTCGGATTGCGAAGACCCTTCTGAGCCCTGTATATCAGCCGCGAAACCACGCTTGCCCTCGCAACCACCCTTATTTGCGAAGGCAGTAACAAAGCCTGTGAACTAGCTCACACAAGTTGTATTTATTGGTGCAACGCTTGCCGATAAATCACAGGAATGGTGCAAGTCATTTAGCAGTACAATTTATTAACATCAAGGTAACAAAGCTGTCAATTAAAAATCAATTTAAAATCAATAATTTCAAACACTTATGAAAAATAAAAAATAGACCAACTGGACAACAAATTGGCATTTTTTCTGCTCTATAAAACAAGTTAGTAAGAACTGCGTGAAAATGCTCATCAATAGAGCAATAAAAATATAAAATACGAGGAAGCCATGAAACACACTACGTTCGCTTTATCCCCCCTTGCTCGGGCGCTTGCCATTGGCATAGGTATCGGCACTATGGCATCAATATCTGCCAGTGCATTTGCACAGGAAGAAACACCAAAAGAGGCAGATGTAGAAAAAATTGAAGTAACGGGCTCTCTTGGCAGCTTGCCAGGACAGGATGTAGAGTCAGTTTTCGGGTTTGGGAAATCAATTTTAGAGACGCCCCGCTCGGCATCAACTATTTCACAAGAGCAAATGGAACGTTTTAACGTCACGGATATTGACGAATTAGTGGCTTTCGCGCCAGGTACATTTACACAGTCGTTTTTCGGTGTTGCCGGCTCACTTGATGTGCGAGGTACGCCGGGTGAAAACTACTTTAGAGGTGTAAAAAGACTTGATAACCCGGGCAACTACCCCACACCAATTGGCGCGTCTAGCCGTATAGATATTGTTCGCGGTCCAGCGTCGCCTATTTACGGCCCGTCTAAAATTGGTGGCTACCTCAACTTTAATCCAAAGTCTGCACGTGCATCATCTGGTCAATACTTAGAGTCTCCAACAGGTGCACTTTCCTACACCACAGGGTCGTGGAGTAAAAGCATCCTTACTGCTGAAGTTGGTGGCCCTGCCAGCGTGGGTGGAAAAGAGATGGGATACTACCTCTATGGTGAGGTGGAGAACTCTGACAGCTACTACGACAATACACAAACCGACCAATCTATTCTACAAGCCTCGTTTAACATTGACGTTACCGACAACCTTCGTTTTGAATTTGGCGGTATGTACCATGATTTCGACGGTAACCAAGTTGCCGGTTGGAACCGTTTGACGCAGGACTTAGTTGACGACGGCACTTATATTACGGGGACTGCATTACCGTTAGACACCGACGGTGATGGGCAGATTAGCCATGAAGAATATGGCGCCGTGAATATTGCAGGCAATAGCTTCTTTTACGTTCCTGCCGCTGCGTTTACCGACGATGAAGCCACTGAGTTAATGCAGCTTCAAAATGTAGGTACCACAAAACTCAATGGCAATCAGGTGCTTGTTGCCCCTGACGACCAACTAGGTAATGAGGCTATAACCCTTTATTTCGATACTATTTTTTATGCTGACGATTGGGAAATTCGTAACCAATTATTTTACGATTATTACGACAACATCAACGAGAATGCATACGGATTTTCTCAATTCCATGAAAGTTGGGTGGTAGAAGACAAACTTATCTTCGCTACAGAGTATGAGAAAGACAGCCTATTGGCACAATTCCAATTCTCGCCTTCCATTCGTTATACAGACTTTGAACATGGCGATGACTTTACGTTTGAATACTTTAACCGTCGCGATCTCACAATGCCTTCCTCTGCGTTAGATCGCCGCCTGCTGTCTACCCGCTCGGGTAAAAATTACGATAACTACGATGTGGGTAATTATCTTGATTTAGGCATAGCAGCAATGACCGATCTCACTTGGGATTGGGGCTTAAATCTTGTGCTTGGCGTGCGTTACGACACTATTGACATTGAAAGTACCTCGCGCAGCGACTTATTACTTTTCGCTACAGGTGATGAAACGCCTGTATATGCTGAGGAGACTGTTGATGGTTGGTCTTGGAATGCCAGTATTTCTTACGAATTTGAATTTGGTCTTATCCCCTACTTCACCGCTGCAGAACAAGCTACGCTAGTTGCTGGGCAGGGCGCTGAAATAGGTGTAGGTCAGCTAAACCAACCAGGTTCAAGCGGTGCTTTTGATACATCAGAACTGATTGAATACGGGGTGAAGGGATCGCTATTAGACGACACCTTATATTTCGCGCTATCGGCGTTTGAACAAGAGCGTACCGACTTTAATACTCAAAACGTGGTAACAAACAACACCACCAATAACGAAGGTATTGAATTTGAACTTCGCTGGGTAGTAAACGATAACTTAGTAGTATCTGCAGGCTACACAAACATTGAAGTTATTAACCTTACCGCACTGGAAAATGGTAACCAGTTTGGATTTTTAGGCGCTGAAGATTTAGTTAATCTTACCGATCCGTCATTGGTTTTTGGTGGTAACGTCATTGGCCTTAACTTGATTGGTGAAGGATTTGCCAACTCCGACGGTCGCAAAGCGGGTATTCCTGAAAATATTTATACCCTTACTGCTACCTACGACTTCCAAAACGGGTATGCTGCTAACGTGAGCGTGGTAGATGTAGAAGAAGTGGCTTCTGGCTTTTCTGCGGCGGTAACACTGCCAGCGTACACATTAGTTAATGCCGGTTTGTCTTATCAGGCAGAAGACTGGTCGTTCAACGTAACGGTTAAAAACTTAACCGACGAGCGTTATTTCCGTGCTAACTTCCCAGACTTGTTTGGTAGTCAAATTGTATTACCAGAGTTACCTCGTCACTGGAACGCCACCTTTGCGTACAAGTTCTAGGCTAGTGATAGGCTAGTGTTACGCTAGCTTTAGGCTAAGATCAAAGGTAAATCTGGTTCGCTAGATTTACCTTTTTTGTTTGGAGTCATTTATGTATTTCCGTATATTTTGCAAACCGTTAACGTCACTAACCAAAATACTTTTACTAAGCTTGAGTTTTTCTTCTTTTGCTGTTTACTCTTCAAGTAATGCCCATCTAACTAGTGCTTCGTTACAACCATCTTCTGCACAAACGCAGCTTTCTTCACCAACCGAGACCTCTTCACTTACAAAGACGCATCTTTCCAAGAAAGCAAATCAACTCACCAAAATGAAGGTAAAAGTAGTGGTGGTGAGTATGTTCGAAATTGGTGACGATACCGAAGATACACCAGGAGAGTTTCAACTTTGGCGTGAACGACAGTCACTGGACACTCGATACCCATTGCCCCACGGACACCACGATATTTTTGCTAATGAAGAAAAAGGCATAATAGGTATTGTTACGGGCATGGGAATAGCAAAAGCATCGGCAGCCATTATGGCGCTGGGTTTAGACAACCGCTTCGATCTGTCGCAGGCCTATTGGATTGTAGCAGGCATTGCAGGCATAGATCCTTACGACAGCACCATTGGCAGCGCGGTGTGGACAGATTATGTAGTAGATGGCGATTTAGCCCATCAAATTGACGCGCGAGAAATACCCGAGGATTGGGATACGGGGTATTTTCCGCTATTTACTCATAGCCCTTATGCCAATGCAGACAAGGTAAACACTCAAAAAAGCCCAAATGGCGAGGTGTTTGTACTTAATCAACAACTAGCAAAATGGGCATATGATTTAACCAAAGACACACAACTGCCTAATACTCCTGCTATGGACACCCTTCGCTCAAAGTATCAAGGCTATGAACATGCGTTAAAAAAGCCTTCAGTTAGTTATGGCTCACACCTTTCTGCATCTACCTTTTGGCACGGCGAAAAACTTAACGAGTGGGCAAACAACTGGGTATCGTATTGGACCGGCTCTAAAGGCAACTTCATGACGTCGGGTATGGAAGACTCTGCAACACTGCAGAGCATGAGTTACCTACACAATGCGGGTTTAGTAGATAAAAACAGAATGGTGATATTGCGCACGGCAAGCAACTTCACTATGCAGCCTCCAGGCCTTTCTGCGGCGCAAAATTTAGAAAATGAGAGCTCTGGTGAGGGCTATGCTGCTATGAGAAGCGCTATTGAAAGCGCCTACCTTGTTGGCGTTCAGTTCACTAATTACATTATTGAGCATTGGGATACTGTAAAAGACACACCACCGTCACTTGAGTAGTGACGGTAGCCTCCTATTCATTCCTCAAGTAAACGTTAGCTTACTCACTAGCGTTTGCTTAACATGAGAAAGTACATCGTTTTTCACCACAGGTTTTGGTAAAAAGCCCGACATACCAGCCCCCAAACAGGCTTTTTTATCCTCTATTGACGTATTGGCCGTTACCGCGACAATTCGTCCAATTTCAGAAAGCAGTTTTTCTGCAAGAATAACTTTCGTTGCCCCAATACCGTCTAAAACAGGCATTGCACAATCCATAAATATAAGGTCGTAAGATGTTGTGCGCGCCTTATCCACTGCTATTTGGCCGTTTTCAGCGCTATCTACAGTAAACGGTAATCCGTCGAACATAGACTCAAGTACCATTCTATTTATGTCGTTATCGTCGACCACAAGAATGTTTATTTTTTCTTCTAATAGCTCAGGAGTGAAAGACACTACCTCATTTAAACCATCACACTGCTTAACCGACTCTACTGGGATGACAATATCAAAACAGGTTCCTTGGTCGTCGTTTGAGCTAACCGTAAGCTCCCCTTTCATTTTTGATACAAGTTGTTTTGCCGCCGTAAGTGCTAAACCATTGTCGTTGAGCTCTTCAGAGGCTTGAGCTCTTGTACCTGCAAGCGGTTCGAATAATTGAGCAACTGCGTCTTCATCAAGTACTACCTCTTTGCCACTTACTGACGCCATAAGTGTGGCATCATTTTCTCTTTGCTTCAGAGCCACATGTAACACTATCTCTTTGTCTTGCGAATACTTAGTAAGGTACGACACCACATTTTTCATAACCTGTGCTAGCCTGGCAGCGTCGCCCTGAATTACAGTAGTAGAGTCAAAAACATAGTAAGCAGTTAAGCGACTGTTTTGATCTTCACAGCGCATTTTGAGCACGCTCACGATATCTTCGAATAAAAGTTTCAGGTTAAAAGGAGCCATATCGAGGGTAAAGTCACGCTTGATAATGCTAGTGTAATCGACCACATCATTAATCAATGCACTGAGGCGTTTTGCACTGCGCAAGGCAAACTCCGCTTTTTTAATTCGCCTAGCCTCTTCATTCTCTCCTTTAATTGCCTCTAACATGCCTGTTATACCGTTTAACGGCGTTTTCAACTCATGACTTACCCGAGATAATAAGGCCCCTTTTTCGGCAGCAATACCTTCGGCTTCCTGGCGTTTCTCATCAAGAGCAATACGCAGTTTCACGGCTTTGTTTACGTTTTGACAGGTTCCAAATAAACGCAAACACTTCCCGTTTTGCATTTCAGCCATACCGTGGGTTTCTATCCAAACGATATTTCCCTTTGCCGAAACAAGTTGCAAAGTTGAACTCCACGGCTCGCCAGTTTCAATGGTATTAGCAACAATACGGGCAATTTCATCTCTGTCGAATCCCTCTTTGTAGAAGTTTATTGCCGAATCTAATGTTGGCTTAAAGGTACTGTCCACCTCATGAATCTTTCTTGTTTGCGAAGACCAAGTGAGGGTATTGGTGGCAAATTCAACTTCCCACGTGCCAATGTCGGCCACACTTTGTAGCTTTTCATACAGCGTGTTTTGCTTATTTTCGGCTTTCTCTAATTGAAATTTCGATAGCTCAGTATCAAGCCACTCATCGAGTAAACCCAACTTATCAACGTCATCTTTGCGTTCAGGGTTTACGTTAATTGCAACAAGGAAGACGCATTTATCCTCAAGTCGATGGGCTTTTCCACGTAAAAAGGTAGTGGCCCCAAAGTAGGTTTTCGACCATTTTTTAAACACAGAAGAAGCTGAAGCACTTGATTCAGGGAAATGTTGCTCAATGAGGGCGCTGCTATCAATGAAGCTATTTTCAGCCGCACTACTCTCAAGAGAAAAATGCCCAGCGAATGAGGGAATGACGGAAAATGACGGAGCATGGGCTGAAGAAGCCTTAGCAACAACTTCTACCGACTCTTTGTGCAGGCATACGAGCACACATTGAAAAACGCTCATTGTTTTAGCAGCACTTTTAACAATGTTATGAAAGGTGCCTTGCAACCGCTCACCCAACACCGCATTTAAATTAGACTGCTCGTCATAAAAAATCATTTAAGTATCCCTTCTACCTCTTTTAAACACCCATTCCGCTGATGACAATGCCAAAAGTTGCCCCAAAACACCTTCCCGTGTTAGGTGAAAAATAATTGCTAAAACAAAATCTTAAAGGCGTATTGAATTAAAGCGTGTCGAGCTCTGCTTTAATTCAACGATTAATACGACATAGGTTACTTAAAAAAGTAAATGTTTGATATTAAACAATAGGATAGAAGCGAATGTTTTTTATCCGGAATGATTTAAAAAAGCGTCATCACCACTTAGCGCTTAGTAAAACCGCAGGCGCGATTTTTACCGTTATCTTTTGCGTCAAAAAGCGCTATATCAGCCTCTTTAATAACACCTGAGAGCGAGCTGCTAATAATATGCAGTGCATCATTTGCTGTGTAGCCAGCGCTAATGGTTACTCGGCCTTCAGCACCATATTGATGAAGAATATTGGCGTCGTATACCGCTTTTACAATATTTTGAGACACCACTTTAGCGCCATCCCAATCTGAGTAAGGCAACACCACTAAAAACTCTTCGCCACCAAAACGAATTACGGCATCTTTCGGGCGCTTAACTGTATTTTCAATAATTTCGGCCACGCGCTGCAAGCAAATATCACCCTCTAAATGCCCGTAGTTGTCGTTGAATGGTTTGAAAAAGTCGATATCGACTAAAATAGCACCAACACTACCTTTATCTCTGGCAACCTGCTTTAACGTTTGAGGCGTTTCTTTTGCCAGATAAGTACGATTGTAGAGCCCAGTTAACTGGTCGTGATAAATCATACCCTGCAAATACTCAAAGCGCGTCTTATTTTCTAAGTGTGTTTTAATACGATGAGTGAGAGTGGAAGCGTTAATTGGCTTCATTACAAAATCGGATGCGCCCACTTCCCAACACGCATTTTCCACCTGTATATCCATAGTGGCGGTAATAAAAATAATAGGAATATTGGCTGTTTCCGGAGAAACGCGAAGCGCCTGACAAACTTCTAATCCATTTTTATCGGGCATATTCATATCCAGAAGAACCAGATCTGGAACCTCAAGACGGCATTTTCTAATGGCGTCCCTGCCGCTACTTGCAGTGTCACAAATTACATGAGGTTCTAGTACCGACTCGAGCAGAATTCTACTTGCATGCTCATCATCGACAATTAGCACTTTACACTGTGACAGCGACTTGATTTTTTCTAACATATTTTTATAAAGACTTTAATTAAGGAATGGCCTTTTGAAAAGGAGCATGAATGGTGAATAGCATCTGTGTTACTTCATTCTTATAAAAGTTTACGCGTTACTTTGACCATAAAGGCTTTATTACCACCGGAACTTGCTATACATGAATTAACTAACCGATTAATTACACTTCATCACCACGATGAGATTATATAAGACTTTAGTATAGCTTGTAATAGGTCATGCGCATCATTTACCTTAATGGTTGGGTGATTTGTCGAATACCTATCGCGACATGCGACACACTTAAGTATTTGATGGAACACGAACTTAAAAAAAGCTAATACAACACTGTGGCGCGCTTACTGGCGCTAAATGGCGCTATCTTTGCGAGTTGAGGAGTAGTTTATGTCTATAGATAAGAACACACAATTGCACGACATTTGGAATGTTGAAGCCGCCCTAACAAGACTAGGAGGAAATGAAACCCTATTAAATCGAATTGTGGGTATGTATCTTGATCAAATACACCTTAAACAACAACAACTTTCCAACGCTGTTCAAACCATGAACGTGGAAGAAGTTCAACTTCAAAGTCACTCGTTAAAGGGCTTGTCGGGAGATGTGGGCGCTGACGCGGTGAGAGAAAAAGCCTCTGAAATAGAGCTACTCGCTAAAAGCAATCAAATGGATAAAGTGAACAAGGAAATTGTTGAACTCAATGCAGTCATAGAAGCCACTGTTAGTCATATGGAAAAGAGCGTAAAAAAATGAGGGCGCCTTATTCAGCAAATCATCTTAAATACCTAAGCAGGTAGTTACAGGCAGACTAACTGCCTGCACCTATCGTTGAAGCAGCTTTACACAAACCATTTAAGTATGGATTAAAGCATTGCACTAATTCGATTGCAGTACTCCTGTTTTTTTGACTGTGGTAAGAAGCTCGCTTTGAAACTGTTCATTGCCAACGCTTTCACATGCTCTTTGTTCATGTCTAGAGAATGGCTCAATGCGATAAAATTATCATTTAAAAAACCGCCAAAGTAAGTTGGATCGTCAGAGTTAACAGTAACTAAAAGCCCTTCCTCTAAAAGTGACAAGATATTATGTTGTTTCATATCGTCAATAACGCAAAGCTTCAAATTACTGAGTGGACAAACTGTTAGCGGTATTTGCTTTTCTTTTAAGTAAGACATGAGCGCCGGGTCTTCCTGGCATCTCACGCCATGGTCAATTCTATCTACACCCAGCAGATTTATTGCTTCCCAAATGTAAGAGGCCGGCCCCTCTTCACCCGCGTGGGCCACTATTTTAAAGCCCTGCTCTTTCACCTTTTTAAAGACTCGCTGGAACTTTGACGGCGGGTGACCTAATTCAGAACTGTCTAAACCTATCGCATGAATTTTGTCAGCGTAGGGCTGAGCTTGAGCCAGTGTTTCAAAAGCATCAGATTCGGGCAAATGACGCAAAAACGACATAATTAGATAACTAGAAATGCCATATTCTCGCTCTGCGTCTTCAATAGCACGTAAAAAGCCAGGCATGAAAACGTCAAAACCAACGCCTCTCTCAGTGTGCGTTTGTGGGTCGAACATTATTTCAGTATGAACGATATTTTCATTAGAGCAGCGGCTGAGATACGCCCACATCAGCTGATAAAAGTCATCTTCATTAATCAGTACGCCCGCGCCAGCGTAATAGAGATCAAGAAAGCTTTGCAAATTTGAAAAATTATATGCATCTGCTATTTCTTCCACACTGTTATAAGGAAGCGCTATGCTGTGTTTCTCTGAAAGCTGCCACATAAGTTCAGGCGTTAAACTACCTTCAATATGAAGGTGAAGTTCGGCCTTCGGTATATTTTTAATTGTTTCGATTAGCGACATGGCACCTCACTTTTGCACCAAATAAAGGCAAGCCAACCACATTGGTGCATACACTCTTAATTTGGAGATAATTTTCTGCGTCTTTCCGTATTCTTATTTAACCACAAATGCAGTTTTATCAATAATATTGGCGCTATATTTTCCATAGTGCTATTTTTCGTGCCGCTGTTTCACACAATGCTTCTCCGAAAAAAGATGCCTTCCGTAAGACAATGTTAGGCAACTCAGCTTCATGTGATAGCACCACAATAGCGCCATCACAACGCAATCACAGCGCCATAATAGTGCTATAAAGGTATCGTTTGATCGCACCTATAGATCAACGGTAGCGACCAAAACAGGTTCGGTGTGTTACAGACAGCTTGATAATTTAGCGATGCAGCAAGTACATTAAGCAACTGAATAAGAGAAAGCGTAGCATGAAACGCGCCAAAACGTTGACTACTTGGTCAGTTAATTGCTTATGGCTAACGCAGGTACTTTCAGAAATTAGCCTTGCTTTGCGATTACAGATAATGGATAGACAACGTATTAACGAATGTCTGCGCTTGCAACGTTAGCGAAAAAAGAAAGATACCTCCTATTTTAAAACGAATCACTGACTCAACACATAGAGATGACTAGATGTTCAACAACCTCATAGAGCGGCTTTTCAAACTTCAGCAGCACGGCAGCACCGTAAAAACAGAAATCATTGCCGGCCTCACTACCTTTGCTGCTATGTCGTATATTTTAGTAGTCAACCCTGGCATTTTAGGGTTGAGCGGAATGCCTATTGAGGGCCTTATTACCGTAACAGCCATTGCTGCCTGTTTAGGTACTTTGCTAATGGCACTTATGACTAATTACCCTATCGCCCTAGCACCAGGCATGGGTTTGAATGCATTTTTTGCGTTTACCATCTGTTTAGGAAGAGAGGTGCCCTGGGAAGCCGCACTTGGTATCGTGTTTTATAACGGCATTCTGTTTTTAATTTTGTCGTTAACCGGTGTGAGAACCAAAATTGCGGAGTCTATCCCACCCTCACTAAAAATAGGCGTGCAGTGTGGAATAGGCCTATTTATAGCCTTTATTGGCTTAAAAAACGCTGAGCTTATTGTTGATAATCCAGCTACATTTGTTCAATTAGGCGACCTTTCAGAACCCGCGGTTCTGCTAGCACTTTTAGGTATAATTTTTACTATTGTGCTAATGATAAAAAAAGTGACCGGCGGCATTCTCATTTCTATTATCACCCTTACGGTTATTGGTGCGTTTATTCCCACAGACTCGGGCACATTAACGCAAACACCGCAAGCAATTGTGGGTATGCCTGAGCCAATATCTAACACCTTTTTTGCCATGGACCTTTGGTATCCCATAGAACACTTCGCGCAAACCTGGGACCTTATTTTCGCACTTATGTTCGTTAATATGTTTGATACCATTGGCACGCTAATAGGTGTATCTAGAAAAGCAAATTTGCTCGCTGAAGACGGAAGATTACCTAAAATTGGGCCAGCAATGACGGCAGATGCATCTGCAAGTGTTGTAGGGGCTATGGTGGGAACGTCTCCGGTTACAAGCTATGTTGAGTCTGCTACAGGCGTGTCAGCTGGCGGACGTACTGGGCTTACCGCCGTGGTGGTATCGGCCTGCTTCGTATTATCGCTGTTTCTCACCCCACTTATGAAAGTAATACCACTAATGGCGACTACGCCAGCCCTGTTAATGGTAGGTATTTTAATGATGGAGTCTATTCGTCAGCTTGACTTTGACGACCTCGGCGCCTTAGCCACCGCGTCTGTTGCCCTTATCGCCATGCCACTGACGTTTAGCATTAGTGAGGGCATAGCCCTTGGTTTCATTACCTATGTGGGCATTAAAGTCGGTACTGGGAAGTTCCGAGAAGTGACTTGGCTAACCTATATATTAGCTGGCGTGTTTATACTCAGATATATTCTAGATTTGAAGTAAGACTTAGGAAAATCGCGGTGAATGCGAAGGGTGCCCTAGCGCTTTAAGCTCACCGCGACTTGAAAGTAGGTTATCGAAAGATAAGTTAAAGACCGCTGTAGTTAAATGTAATAGCCTTATCGCCCATGAATACAATTTTGACGTATTTAGACTCTTCATTCCCCCAAGTACAGGCCATTGTCCCCATTGTTTTTGAGCAATTGTCCGCACCGCCAAGAACGCTTTCTACTTCATTTTGTGACATGCCCATTTCTAGCTTGTCGTAATTTTCTTTAGAAAGTTTAGAGCATGCTGTAAGTGCTAATGCGCCCACAATTATCGCGATTGTTTTGAGTTTCATGCTGAAATCCTTTTTTGTATTTACAAATTATTACTAGCAAAACGCTATTTAGCATTTAGCCAATTAGCTTAATAGTAGCCTATTTACGCAAAGCCTATACAGTTATTCGTTTACATAAACTGAGCATTAATCAATGTTGTCGGCCCCTTTGTCAGGATGCTCGTTTAGCCAATGTCGGGCAATCTCTTCTCTTGTTGCGAACCACACCTTATCGTGAGATTTTACGTATTCGATAAAACGCTTCAGAGCAGCCAACCTCGCCGGACGACCGATGATTCTGTTGTGCAAACCGATAGATAACATTTTAGGCGAGTCCTCTCCCTCTTCAAGCAACACATCAAAGGCATCTTTTAGATAGGTAAAAAATTGGTCGCCACTGTTAAATCCTTGAGGAGAAGCAAACCGCATGTCGTTGGTATCAAGAGTGTACGGCACCATAAGCAAGGGCTTGTTGTAATGGTTATCAAAATACGGTAAGTCATCGGCATACGAGTCTGCGCAGTAAAGAATATCGTCCCGCTCTGCAATAAGTTTTAGCGTATTGGGACTTGTGCGCCCGGTATACCATCCAACGGGCTTTTTGCCCGTTAACTGCTCATGAAGCACAATAGCGTCATCAATTTCTTTGCGCTCTTGCTGCTCATCCATGTGTTGGTAGTGAACCCAGCGCATACCGTGGCAGGCTATCTCCCACCCAGCACTTTGCATGGCTTCTACCGCTTCAGGATGTCGCTGCATTGCCATGGTAACACCAAAAACGGTTACTGGTATTTGGTGCTGAGTAAACAAGCGGTGCAGACGCCAGAAGCCGGCTCGGCTACCGTACTCATATATCGACTCCATACTAAGATGACGATCTTGATATGCCTGCGCACCGATAATTTCAGAAAGAAAAACTTCAGATGACTCGTCACCGTGCAGTACGCAGTTCTCGCCACCTTCTTCGTAATTGATAACAAACTGAAGTGCGATTTTGGCATTACCAGGCCAGTTGGCGTGAGGCACATTTTGGCCATAACCCAGTAGGTCTCGAGGATAGTTTGCAGCGCTCTTTTTATCTATCATTCCCTACTCCATAAATTGCGATGGCACCGCTAAACCACAGCCGCCCAATACAAGCTTAACAACTTCTTTTGTCGCTTCTTCAAAGTCTGCCTTGGTCATTTTTTTACCGCGCAGGCGAGTGATTTGCGCGGAGAAATCGGCATAGTGCTGGGTGCTTGCCCAAATAGTATAAAGTAGATACTCAGGGTTAAGTGGCTGCAGTTTACCTTCACTTATCCATGCGTTGATCAGCGCAACGCGTCCAGCCATCCAGCGGCCGTGCTCTTCATCAAAATAGCCACTTAAATTTTGCGCACCGTTGATAATTTCCATCGCAAATATTTTAGATGCTAAAGGGTGAATGCGAGACACTTCCATTTTTTCAGCGATATATGTTGCTAGCACATCAGCTGGATCATCAGCCACCGTTGCTTTATCAAAATGAGAGTTCCACAGCGATAGAGTTTCTTCTAATACCGCGACATAAAGCTCTTGCTTCGATTTGAAATAGTAGAGTACGTTAGTTTTCGGAAGGCCCGCCTCGTCGGCTATTTTTTGTACTGCCGTACCTTTGAGTCCAAATTGGGCAAAGCATTTTTCCGCAGCCTGAATTATTTTTCGTCTATTTGCAGCCCCGACACCAATTTCGGAGCCTCTTGCCTTTATCATTTTTTGTTCGTTCCTTTACATCATAATATGCATAAACTTTTAAATGCATTCGTGTAAGACGCTCTCTTATATTCGCTTACAACACTGTTACAACGCAGCTATCACACGGTTAACCTGCAAAATGTGCCACTACTCTAGTGCCAATCCAGTGTGACGCGCAAATTCTTTTTTAGGCCATTTACGTTAGCATGAATTTTTCTGCGCTCGGAAAATATATGCTTTTTCCTAAAGCCTTTGCCATTGCTGTCAAATTTGCATGAATGTTGCTTATCTTAGATAAGTAACTGAGTTTAAGAACGCAAAAAAACAGCCATGTAACCTACTGGCTTTTTTTATAAGCAAAAAATTGACCACATGGTCTACTTTTATATTCAAAATCCAGCTATATTAGCGGATATCAAAATGAAAAAAACGAAAGGGTGTGTATATGATTCGCTTCCTCATTAATCAAGAGCACGTTGAAATAGATAATGCGAGGGCCGATCTCACTCTTCTTCAATACATACGTGAATACAAAAAGCAGACAGGAACAAAAGAGGGCTGCGCTGCCGGCGACTGCGGTGCGTGTACCGTTGTAATTGCTGAGCCTAACGCTGATTACACGTCGCTGCATTACAGAACGGTTAATAGCTGCATCACTGTAATGAGCGCCGTTCACGGCAAGCAATTAATTTTGGTTGAACATTTAAGTTCAGGTAAAAAGCTTCACCCTGTTCAGCAAGCGCTTGTAGACAACCACGGCTCTCAATGTGGTTTTTGCACTCCGGGCTTCATTATGTCGATGTTTGCGCTTTATCACACCAACAGCGCGCCAAATAGAGATGATGTGCTTTATGCATTATCTGGGAATTTGTGTCGTTGCACAGGCTATCGCCCCATTATCGACGCCACTCTGGCCGCCTGTGAACAGCCTGCTGACGATCACTTTACACAAAATGCGTCACGCACCTTAGAGTTATTGAAAGACTTAAATGATGATAGTGAGATAGGCACCACCAGTCTCTTAATGCCGCAAAACCGAGTTGAGCTTGCTCAAGCCATTCGGGAAAACCCAGAAGCTAAGCTTGTGGCGGGCAGTACAGATTTAAGCCTAAGTTTTACTCAACAGCTAAAAAATATCGATAAGCTTATAAGCTTGTCTCATATTAACGAGCTAAAAGGCTGCACCGAAACACAGCATTCTCTCGTTATTGGTGCAGCTAACCCGTTTATGGATATCACACCTAAGCTGTTAGCCCACTTTCCACAGCTGGCAGAATTGATTACCCGTTTTGCGTCACTTCCCATAAGAAATCAAGCAACTATGGGGGGCAACGTTGCCAACGCCTCGCCCATTGGCGATATGCCGCCTGCTTTAATAGCCCTTAATGCAGTAGTTATTGCAGATAATGGCGCAGACAAACGTCGAATCCCTATCACAGAGTTTTTTGTTGGCTACAGACAGACCGCACTTAATACCGGCGAGTGGATAAGCCATATCGAAATTCCGTTTCTGTCAGATAATCAACGCCTTGCCGCTTACAAAATATCTAAGCGCGCGGAGGACGATATTTCTGCAGTGTGTGCTGTATTTAATGTCACCATTAGCGATGGAATTATTGAAAAAATAAGTGCTGGTTTCGGTGGCGTGGCGGCTACACCACAAGGCTGTCAGGCATTAAATGACGGGCTTGTTGGAGAACCTTTTGCAAGCAAGGGCTGTTTAGAAACTGGCAAGAAAATACTGTCGACAGCCTTTTCCCCTATTGACGATGTGCGAGCAACAGCAGCCTATAGAAATACGGTTCTAGCCAATTTATGGCATCGCTTTTGGCTTGAACATCAAACAGACAATACCATCGCGACACGAGTGGTGAATCATGCGTAAACTCATAACCCCATCTTCACAAGACAAATCTACCGGGCGCGTTCACACTTCTGAAAAACATGAAAGCGCGATTCGCCAAGTGCAAGGCGCTGCGAATTATGTTGACGATATAACTGAGCCTCAAGGCACACTGCATGCAGCAGTAGGTCTTAGCGACTGCGCGCGAGGTCGCATTTTTGCAATTAATCTTGATGCTGTGTGTGCCAGTGAGGGCGTCATTGACGTTGTGACTATTGATGATGTGCCCGGTCACAAAGATATAGGGCCAGTATTCAAAGGCGATCCACTACTTGCTGACGGCGAAATAAAGTTTTTTGGGCAACCCGTATTTGCCGTTCTTGCATCATCAGCGCATTTAGCACGACAGGCCGCACTTAAAGGCCAAATAGAAGTTGAGTGCGAAGACGCTATCCTTACGCCGAAGCAAGCACATGAACAACAAGCTTTCGTAAGACCAATGCATCGCTTTGGACAAGGTGACGCAGATACCCAGCTTGAAAACGCCGAGCACAAGGTAAGCGGTTCACTTAATATTGGTGGGCAAGAACATATGTATCTTGAAGGTCAGGTAAGTTTAGCTGTACCTGATGAAGAAGATCGAATGAATATCTACACCTCTAGCCAACACCCAAGTGAAGTACAAAAGTTGGTGGCCGAGGTATTAAATGTGCGCTTACACCGTGTGTTGGTAGACATGCGACGAATGGGCGGTGGTTTTGGGGGTAAAGAAACGCAAGCAGCCCAATGGGCCTGTATCGCTGCATTACTTGCGCATAGAAACCAACAAGCGGTGAAGTTGCGACTTCCCCGCTTTGTCGACATGCACGTAACGGGAAAACGCCATCCTTTCAGTAATGCCTTTGATGTGGCCTTTAACGCTGAAGGCAAGATCACCGCTACTCGCATGGAAATTAATGGTATTTGTGGGCATTCACCCGATCTTTCTGATGCTATTGTAGACAGAGCCATGTTTCATGCGGACAACGGATACTTTTTAGGTGACAGCGATATTGTTGGTCATCGCTTGCAAACCAACATGGTTTCTCATACCGCGTACAGAGGCTTCGGCGGCCCTCAGGGAATGATTATGGCAGAAGCTATGATTGATAAAATTGCGCGTTATACTGGGTTAGATCCCTTAACGGTTAGAAAGCGTAATCTTTACGGTAAAACCACTGGCACAAAAACACCTTACGGGATGGAGGTAGAGCACAACTTACTTCCAGACATGATTGAAGCCCTTGAGACAAAAGCCCAGTATTGGCAACGCCGAGAATCGATAAAAGCATTTAACCAAACCAGCCCTATTATTAAAAAAGGACTGGCGTTGACTCCCGTAAAGTTTGGCATTTCATTTACCTCAAAGCATCTTAATCAAGCTGGCGCTCTGGTGCATATCTATACCGACGGTAGCATTCAGGTTAACCACGGTGGAACCGAAATGGGGCAAGGCCTACACACGAAAATAGGCCAAATTGCAGCAAACGAGTTTGGGGTAGACTTATCAATGATTGAGGTCACCTCGACGCGTACCGACAAAGTGCCGAACACCTCGCCTACCGCGGCGTCAAGCGGTACAGATATGAACGGCAAAGCGGTACAAAATGCCTGTATTACATTGAAAACTCGTTTAGCTTCCTGCTTTGCCACGAAAATTGGGAAACCTGAGCTGGCAAATCACGTTACCTTCACAGATGGCCTTGTGCGCTTAAACGACGAGAGTATGGCGTTCTCTGAACTTGTTCAAGCAGCCTATTTTGAGCGTATCTCGCTGTCTACCAGCGGCTATTATAAAACCCCGAAACTCGCATATAACCGCGAAACGGGGGAAGGCCGTCCGTTTTTCTACTTCGCTTATGGCGTGTCTATGTCAGAAGTCTCTATTGATACCCTAACTGGTGAATACAAGGTAGATAGCGTTGATATTATTCACGATGTTGGTAACAGCCTTAACCCCGCTATAGATATTGGCCAAATTGAAGGGGCGTTTATTCAGGGAATGGGCTGGCTAACTACCGAAGACCTAAAATGGAATGATAGCGGCAAGCTGATCAGTGAGAATATGGCTACCTATAAGATCCCAGCTATTGGCGACACCCCCGTTAACTTTAATGTTGAGCTGTTTGGAAAGGAAAATGCCGAAGACAGTATTTACCATTCCAAAGCAGTAGGAGAGCCACCGTTTATGCTTGCAATATCTGTGTGGTGCGCGCTAAAAGACGCTATTTCAAGTCTGTCGAATTACACTATTGATCCGCAACTGGACACGCCAGCCACGCCGGAAAGAGTGCTGAATGCAGTTGTTGCTACCACTGACGCCATGCACACAGAAGCAGAAACAAGAACGTCACACTCGAAATACGGTTACGCTTTTTCGGCTCCGGAGGTGTCATGAATACTCCGTCATGGCGCTCAAAAACTTGGCATGAGGGCATTGCACACTGCCAACAAAGCAACCAGGCCTATGTATTAGTTACTGTAGTAAGTGTCGCAGGCTCTGCGCCGAGAGAAAGCGGCAGTAAAATGGTGGTAACCGCTTGTGAAAGTATCGACACTATCGGCGGCGGCCATTTAGAGCATCACGCGATACACACTGCAAGAGAGCTACTTGTTGCTGGAAAGCCGCATACAGAACTTTGTAGCTACCCGTTAAGCAGTAAGTTAGGGCAATGCTGTGGAGGCGCGGTGAAGGTATTATTCGATGTGTGTAATGTGCACCAGCAGCATGTTGCTGTATTTGGTGCAGGTCATGTCGCTAAAGCACTGATCCCGATTATTGCGCAACTGCCGGTGAATATTAGCTGGATAGACGCTCGTGAAGCACTTTTCCCCACTGATGTACCGAACAATGTAAAGGTGATTGTAGAAGAAGAGCCAGATTCTGAGGTGAGCCAATTGCCGCCGGGTAGCTGGCTAGTTATTCTTACTCACGACCACCAGTTAGATTTTCGAATTACCGAACAGGCGCTTAAATTTGCCTCACTGCCCTTTGTTGGCTTAATCGGCTCTGAAACCAAGGCGAAGCGATTTGTCACTAAGCTCACTCATCGTGGGTTTGACGATTCTGCGCTTGCAAGATTACACACGCCAATAGGCAGCCCCACAATACCTGGCAAACAGCCCATTGAGGTGGCGGTTTCTATTAGCGCGCAACTCATTACTATGCTGCACAATAAGACGATTCCAGTAGATAAAAAACCTCCATCTCAAGATGAAAGGTGTGAGCGCCAGGATAACAGAGTAAAGCATGACGACGAGTAAAACATGACACTTGATGAATTAAACTATTTAGATGCTCAAATGGCTGCCCAGTGGTTTGAGCAGTGCTGCGCCTCTCAGGCTTGGATAGAGGGAATGGTAGTCGCACGCCCTTACACCAGCCTAGAAGCGTTGGAACAAGAAGCCGAAAACGTTTGGGAAACCTGCACAAACGAAGACATTTTAGAGGCCTTCAAAGCCCACCCTATGATTGGCAATGTAGATTCTTTACGAGAAAAATTTGCCAATACTAAGGCGATAGCAGCGGGTGAGCAATCGGGTACGTCAAAAGCTTCTGAGGAAACTCTCAAGCAATTGCACGAAATGAATATGGCATATCTTTTAAAGCATAAGTTTATTTTTATCATTTGTGCAACAGGGTTATCAGCAGAAACCATGCTGTCAGCACTTCAATCTCGCATCGTTAATAACACTGATGAAGAGATAAAAATTGCTGCGGGTGAGCAGCTAAAAATCACGCTGTTAAGGTTGCGCAAAGCGCTTTCGTAATTAGGTGCTTATATCACTGTTTTATAAATGCAAGCGTAACGCTTTTTTATCAACTTGAATCACAGATTATCGAAAGTTGTGGCGTTAAATTTTTGTTTTAGCCGCAATATTAAGGACACGAATATGAACACATTATCAAGTCATGTACTCGATACCACAAACGGAAGGCCTGCAAAAGGCATAGCGCTTACGCTTACTTATCCAGACGGAAGCACTGCTGAAGGAATAACTAACGACGATGGCAGATTTAACGGCTGGGCAGAAAACTCAGCAAAGGGGTTTGAAGCCGGTACTTACACCCTGCGTTTTCACTGCCAAGAATACCTTTTAAATAACCATAGCAAAAGCTTTTATCCTCATATTGATATTGCGTTTGAGCTTGAGGAAAACGGCGGCCACTACCACGTACCGCTGCTTATATCGCCCTTTGGCTTCAGCAGCTACAGAGGCAGCTAACGTTTATGCCATTAAAAAATAAGCACGCAGAAGCAACACAGCTATTGCGTGCAAGCATTGCACACTTCCCTACTACAACATTGAATTTCGATGAGAAGGTTGAGATTTTCACTGACGGTGCATTAATAGTTAAGGGCAACACCATTCAAGACGTGGGTGACTATTCGTCAATGCACACGCGCTATCCCGATGCTGTAATAAAAGATTATTCGGGCAAATGGATATTACCGGGTTTAATAGACAGTCATCTACACTACCCTCAAACTCAAAGTATCGCTAATTACGGTGACCAACTGCTTAGCTGGCTAGAGAACTATACGTTTCCTGCAGAGATGGCGTTTGAGGATGAAGCGCATGCCGCTCATATAGCCAAAGTATTTTTAAACCAGCTTCTTAAAAATGGAACCACTACCGGTTTTGTATTTACCACTGTGCATGCGTCGAGTAGCCATGCCTTGTTCCGCGCCGCAAGTGACATCAATATGGCTATTGTTGCAGGCAAAGTGTGTATGGACAGACACTGCCCATCAAACTTACAAGATACGCCAGCATTGGCCCAGCGAGAAAGCGCTGATTTAATTGATGAGTGGCACAACAAAGGGCGCAACAAATATGCACTTACTCCACGCTTCGCACCAACGAGCAGTGATGCACAGCTTGCCGCTATTGGCGAATTAGCGAGTCAATATACTGATGTGTTTATTCAGACTCATTTGTCGGAAAACCATGATGAAATTGCGTGGGTTAAATCTCTATTTCCGAGCGCTAATGGCTATCTGGATGTTTATGATAAGTACAACCTCGTTCGCGAGCGCGCTGTATTTGGGCACGGAATTCACCTTAACCAAGAAGAATGGGAGCGATTAGGCGAAGCGAGGGCCACCATTGCTTTCTGCCCTACATCAAATTTATTTTTAGGCAGTGGTTTGTTTAATATGGAACAGGCTAGAGCGAGTAATGTTCACGTCGCTCTTGCCACCGATGTAGGCGCTGGAACAACATTCAATATGTTTAAAACCTATGGTGATGCTTACAAAGTCAGTCAACTGCGCAACGCTCCTATTAGCCCTCTCGAAGGCTTTTATCTAATGACTCAAGGCGCGGCAGCGGCCCACAAGTTAGATGACGAAATTGGTAACCTCAACCCGGGCACCGCTGCCGATTTCATCGTTGTTGAACCCAGGTTTGATGAGCTTACTGCGCTGCGTATCGATAAGGATGCTCTGTTTAAAGACGTCTTTTTTGCGCTCAGTATTTTAGGCGATGATCGTATGATTGAAGAAACATGGATTAGCGGCCAATGCTGTTATTCCAAAAAGGAGAATTTAGATGCCATGGCTTGACTGGTTCAGTTTGTTTGTTAGATGGTTTCACGTTATTGCGGGAGTCGCCTGGATTGGTGCTTCGTTCTATTTTATCTGGCTAGATAATAACCTTAAAGCCCCCCCGCAGTGGAAGGTTGATAAAGGCATAAAAGGGGATCTTTGGGCCATTCATGGCGGCGGCTTCTACGAGGTGGCTAAATATGCCTATGGGCCTGAACAGATGCCGACAACGCTTCATTGGTTTAAGTGGGAAGCTTATACAACGTGGCTTTCGGGCTTTGCACTACTGATTATCGTTTACTATTTTGGCGCATCTGCCTATCTGATAGACCCAACCGTAAACGCTATTTCTCCTAATATAGCTATCGGGTTAGGTTTAGCCCTCATTTTTGGCGGGTTAGCGCTTTACGAAATTGCTTGTAGAAGCCGACTTGCAAACTATCCAGTCGCTTTTGGCATTTGCTTAATTGCGCTTATTTGTGCAGTCACGTTTTTTGCAACGCAATGGTTTAGTGGGCGCGGTGCATTTATCCATGTTGGTGCATTAATAGGCACCATTATGGCTGGGAATGTCTTTTTAAATATCATGCCCAATCAACGTAAAATGGTGGCGGCGGTGGCAGCTAAACAATCCATAGACCCACAATGGGGCGCTAGTGCCAAGCTTCGTTCATTGCACAACAATTATTTTACGCTACCCCTTCTTTTTATCATGATTTCAAATCATTACCCAATGACGTATCAACACCCTCAAAATTATTTGGTACTGATTGCCATTATGGCTGCTGCGGCGTGGATTCGACACTTCTTCAATTTGCGTCACAAGGGCCAAACACAACCTGGTATTTTAGTTTCTGGGGCAATTGCTATGCTGGCCATATCATTATGGGTGTCTTGGCCGCAAAATTCGGCCGCGCTAGAAAGCCCGACACTCTCCCAAGTCCTTCCTCACTCTGACTCTAACTCTGGCTCTCACTCTGATAATTTAGATGCAAATGCTGCCGATGCAAGCAACGGTGAAAAAGGCGTAGGTCTGAATGTGGGTGAGGCTGTAGCCGTAGGTACAAAAACGCTTATCAGCAATACTCAAGTCGAGGGGTTAATAGAAAAACATTGTGTGAGCTGCCACTCCCGAAACCCAACGGATGATATCTTCAAAGTTGCGCCAATGGGTGTGGTTCTTGACTCGTGGCGAGACATTGAGCGCTACGCACCTCAAATTGTAAGACGTACCTCGGTAACAAAAGATATGCCCTTTATGAATAAAACCGGTATGACCGAGCAAGAACGGACCGCTTTAGCGCTGTGGTATAAGCAATGGCAATTGAAACAGTAGGCTGCACGGAATTGCAGTAGGAAGCTTTCCGCTACTAAAAAGCTAGTGTATAAAAATGCTCGCGCGTCTAGGCGCGCGAGCATTAGAGAAGATGAGTTATTGTGAATTAGTTTCGAAATAACCTACTCACTGATGTTATTACGCTGTTTCGACTCTCCTTTAATTGAATACATTACATGGTCTGCAGCATCTAACCATTTTTGAACGGTGGATAATCTCTCATTCCATTCTTTCCACCCTGCTGTGTAACGAATGGGAACAGATAGGTGATCATCAATGTGCAGTACGAATGAAAGATTATCTATTCGCGCAAAAAAGCGCTCTACTTCATTAGCGCGAGTACCGTAAAGCAACACGACAAACTCATCACCGCCAATACGTCCCATTCGGTCGGAATCTCTCAATTTATTTTGCATTTTTTCGGCAAAGGTCTTTAGTGCTTGATCCCCCGCAGCATGTCCGTAGTTGTCGTTTATTTGTTTGAAATCGTTTAAATCAATATAAACCAAGGTAGAAACATGCTGCTCTCGCTTCATGCGCTTTATCTCTTTTGAGAGTTGCTCAAATATTTCGCGGCGATTAATAAGCCCTGTGAGCGGGTCGGTTTTAGACAAGTAGGCTAATTCACTAATTGCGACCTCTAATGCCTGCTGCTGCTCTTTTTCTTTGGTAATATCATCTGCAGTGCCTAAAATAAGTGCCTGCTTCTCTTTTGCATCAAAAATAAGGTTCCCTCTGTCGTGCAAATAGCGAACTTTCCCGTTTACATCATAAATTCGGTATTGCAGTTCCCACGTTTTCAGTGGACGTTGATTAAATACACTCATTACCTTTATTTTATCTTCTTCGTGCACATGATTGATAAATGCCAGTGGTTTGGCATATAGCTCGTAGTCGCTGCGTCCAAAAATTGTATGGTAGCCGTCATTAAGGTAATGCAGCTTTTTGAAGTCTGGGCTCGCAACCCATATGAAAGTTCGGGAGGAGAAGGCATCTACGATTTTACTAAACAGTGCTTCAACCTGAAACAACTCGCTTTCTAAACGTTTCTTTTCGTCAATATCTTCAACCACCGAGATAAAGAAGTCTGGGTTGCCACGGCTGTCCCTCACTAAAGATACCGTGAGTTTACCCCACACCGCTGCGCCTCCGTTACGGATGTATTGCTTTTCCATAGAGTAACTATCTATAGAACCCGCAAGAAGCTGTTGAAGGTTAGAGAGATCAGTATTTAAATAATCACTTACCGTAAGCTCCTGAAAAGTCATACTTTTTAGAACATGTGGCTCGTAACCTAAAAACTCACATAGCTTTTTGTTTACATGAATAAAGCTTCCATCTGGACTAACGTGGGCTAAACCTACCGCACAAAATTCGAACGTTTTATCGAACATGTGCTTCACCCCTTTTCAATAAATGCATTCCTTGCCCTCTAATATCTGTAATTATGTGTTTTTTACTTACGACTATATCTAATTTATACTTTAGTCTAAAAATTAGTGATGGGGAAAGAATTGCGGGCAATTAGCCGAAAACATTTATTTTTCGCGTTTACACTTACTCAGGGCATGCCCTAGTCAGCTTTATAACAACCACTTCGGGAAAATATTAATGACCGACGCTACCTTGCCGTCTTCAGAAATAAAAAAGCCAGCAATAAAAAAGTCTGAAATGGAAAGCTCGCAGACTTTAAATTCGTCTATAGCTAATAAAGATAAACGTATTCTCGTTCTATTTGCACACCCAGTACCTCAGCAATCTGAGGTGAATATTTTTCTATTTAACGATGCTAAAAACGTATCGAATGTCACCGCTATTGACCTTTATGCACACTATCCAGATTTTAATATCGATGTGATAAGAGAACAGCAGCGTTTAGTTAGCCACGATGTCATTATTTTTCAATTCCCACTTTACTGGTATTCCACGCCCTCGATTTTGAAAGAGTATCAAGATCTCGTTTTAGAGTATGGTTTTGCCTATGGCAAAGGTGGCAGCGCACTTAAAGGTAAGCAATTTTTTTGTGCCATTAGCGCCGGAGGTAAAGAAGAGGCCTACCAGTCTGACGGCTTCAATCACTTTACGATCCGTCAGTTGCTGCAACCTCTAGAACAAATGGCCAGCATTACCACCATGACATATTTGGCTCCGTTTGCACTATTTGGCAGTCGCTCTGCTTCTCGAGAGCAACGTATCGAAAAGCATCGTTCGAAGTGGCGCTCCCTTCTCAATGTATTAGCAACAGGGCAATTTGATATAGAGCGGGCTAGAAGTATTGAGAATCTTGCAGATTTAGACATCCTTGAAGAACCTGCGGAGAATCAGTCGAAATGACCGCTTACTTTCTCTACATTTTCATTTATTTGGCCGCAGCGGTGATTGCCGTTCCGGTGGCTAAAAAGCTCGGTTTAGGCAGCGTTCTGGGCTATTTAATAGCAGGGTTAATTATTGGGCCAACACTTGGGCTAGTTGGTGACGAAACCACCACTATTCAGCACTTTGCTGAATTTGGCGTGGTAATGATGCTATTTTTAGTGGGGTTAGAACTTGAGCCTAAATCCCTTTGGGCAATGAAGTCTCGCCTTATTGGTTTGGGCGGATTGCAACTAGGGGGCACCACCCTACTGATAACCCTCATCGCAATGCTATTTAATCAACCCTTCACCATCGCGTTAACTATTGGCCTGATTTTCGCTCTTTCCTCTACAGCTATTGTGCTACAAACCTTTCAGGAAAAGGGCCTGCAAAAAACGGAAGGCGGCAAAGGAGCTTTCTCTGTTTTACTATTTCAAGACATTGCCGTTATCCCTATGCTGGCGCTTATTCCCCTTCTTGCCCTACCGGAATTAGTGGCAAGCAACGCAGCATCTCAGGGAGAGGGACAAAGCCACTCAGACAGCCTGAGCGTGGTGAATGAACTGGCCCCTTGGGCCTATGGTTTAGTTATTATTGGCTCTGTGGTCTTCGTCACAATTGGTGGCCATTACCTTAGCCGCCCTTTATTTAAATTTGTCTCTTCCTCAGGTTTACGGGAAATTTTTACTGCCACTGCGCTTATGCTCGTTATTGGCATTGCTGCGTTGATGGGCTTAGTAGGTTTATCCCCAGCCCTTGGCGCTTTTTTAGCAGGAGTGGTATTAGCTAATAGTGAGTTTCGTCATGAATTAGAGGCAAATATAGAGCCGTTTAAAGGCCTTCTGCTGGGGCTATTTTTTATTACTGTGGGTGCTGGCATTAACTTTTCGGTGTTATCCGAAAACGCGATATTAATTGGCGTGTTAACACTGTCGGTAATTGGGTTAAAAGCTGCGGTACTTTTTCTAATTTCCCTCATATTTTCGTTTAAAGGAAGTAGCAAATGGCTTCTTACGTTAAGCCTAGCTCAAGCGGGTGAGTTTGGCTTTGTTCTACTTAGCTTTGCGTCACAAAATTTTGTACTGCCCCAGGATATTATTGCCATACTGTCACTGGTGGTAGCCCTTTCCATGTTTCTCACCCCCGGACTGTTTATTTTCTTCGATAAAGTCATTCTCCCCCGTTATCAAAGAAGAGGGTCACAAGGTACAGAAGACACTATCGATGACAAAGGAACCGTTATCATTGCCGGCATAGGACGTTTTGGACAAATTATAAACCGGTTACTTGTCGCCAATAATGTGCATACGGTAGTGTTAGATATTCGCGCAGAGCAGGTCGAGCTCATCAGAAAAATAGGCACCAAAGCTTACTTCGGCGACGCCTCGAAACCTGACATCTTGCATACAGCCGGTGCCGAAGATGCCGCATTGCTCATAATTGCTATTGATAACAGAGAAACTGCTGCAGACATGGTGAAATACGCGAAACATGCGTATCCAAATATGCGTGTTCTTGCCCGCGCTTTCGATCGCGGTCACGGCTATCGGCTGCGCCAGCTAGGTGCCGACTACGTGGTATCTGAAACTTATCACTCCGCACTTGAAATGGGTGCTCAGGCGCTGCGCTCACTTAACGTTCACCCGTTCCAGGTTGAACGGCAAAAAATGGCTTACAAAGATATTGAAGATCAGCAAAACGACGTGCTTTACCACGCGTGGGTTGATGATGCTAGCGGAGAGCGTATCGACAACAACTATTTAAAACTCTTTGTTGAACTAGAATCGTTAATTGGTGAGGCACTGAACACTGAACTTCATGATACCCATTCCAAAGTTAAGGGCTGGACACCACCGCCTAAAGGACATGCAGATTCATTTTCTAGCGCGCAGGAGGGCGGGCACCCAGAAGTCAGAGATAATTAGAGGGTGTGTATAAAACGTACGAGGTTTTATCAATGGCTACTGAACATTAATTAAACTACCTGATATTGAGACTTGCTGGTATCATGGTAACAGAATCAATGAGATAAGCGGCTCACCTTTGAAGCGACAAGGGTTATTGCTGGCTGAGCTTAAGTAAACGTGATACCAAGCTGTCGCTAAAAATGATTACCTACAAAACAAATTAGCTGTAGGTAAAATGTCAGTAGCTTCTTGCATATTGAGTCTGTGAACGCTATGGAGCAGCCGTTAAATAGGGAGTTAACAAACAAAAATGAAGTTATCTACTCAAATAAATTTAGGCCTTTTGGTTCTTATTCTGATGGTAGGTGCCGGTGCAAGCTTTCTGGAAATTGAACAAACAAAAGCGCAGGCTATCCAATCTACCGAAACCTTATCAAAAGAAACAGCGACTCGATTAAATGCTCAATTGTCCAGCTTCAATGAAAGTCAGTGGAATAATAAGTCACTGCTTAAGAGTATTGTAGATGCAGCATTTTTAAATAAAGACGTTACTCACATAAGTGTTGAAAACGATAATGGAAGCGTGCTCATTGAAAAACGCACTTCAAACAGTGCTCAAGGTGTAAGTTTACTAGCTTCGGTTGTGGAGCTTTCTGACTCTTCGTCTCAAGTTGAAATTCCCACGACACAAAATGTAGTTAAGGTGAAAAGCAGCCCAAATAGCCACTATGTAAATTTATGGCGACAGCTTTTAAAAATCTGCGCGCTATGTGTTGTTCTCTATATTTTAGCAGCGATTGTGGTTGTACTCACAAGTAAACGCGCTGTGAGATCAGTGGGTAAAGTAACCAAAAAATTGAATGAACTTCAGAACAACGACTTTAGTCCTTCTTCGATAGAAACGTCTACCAAGGACTTTCTTTATCTCGTAAGCGCAGTGAACAATCTATCTCTTTCCCTTGAAAATAAATTTCAAGAATTGACTCGCCAGGCTGAGCAATTCAAATCGGTGGCAAGTAGAGATACTCTCACAAAAATTGCCAATAGAAATGCTTTCGATAGACATATGAAGGCGCTAATTGGGGGCATTTCAAGCCCGAAGGAATATGCAATTACCCTAGTGCGCCTTGCCCAACTTACTAATATCAATCATAAGTTAGGCATGTTGGCGGGTGACAATTACGTATGCAGCGTTGCCGACATCATCAAAAAAGCAAGCCAAGAGCAGTTTACTAGTGCTTTTGTATTTAGAATATCTGGCGGCGACTTTGCCATCCTGAGTGATGTGCAGCCCAAAGACGTTCACGAAGAAAACCTCGCGATTATGAGTAAAGCCTTTACTACCATAAATCCTCTTCGCGACGGAAGCAAAGCAGCATGGATAGGTGTGGCGCGCTTTACTAACAGCATGTCACTAAAAGAGATCATGGAAAGTGCAGACAGTGCACTGATGGCTGCAACAAAGAGGCCTCAAGGCTGGCAATTTGCCTCCGATATTGCCGAAGTGCACAGCAATGCCAAGTGGAGAGAGCGCTTAAATTACGTGGTTTCTCAGCAGTATGCCGATATTTTAATTCAACCGGTAATGAATTTAGAGCGCAATACACCCTCTTACTACGAGACTTTTGCACGTTTTAAAGACAAGCAAACCAACGACATCATTCCTATGTCTCAGCTGATCCCAGCTTCCGAGCGATTAGACCTTATTCCTGAAGTAGACAAGTTAGTTACTAGCATTGTATTTAAAAAACTCAAAGTGACTGCTCACCAAGTAGGTATCAACCTTTCTAACGCATCTATAGCCAACTCGGAGTTTCGTGAGTGGTTAATAAAGCAATTATCTGAGCACGAAAGTCTCTGTCATCGAATCGTTTTTGAAGTTCAAGACGCTGCATTGATTCACTATAACGAAGAGGCTGTGGCGCTATGCAAGCGTATTACCCAACTGGGTTGCAGAATTACAGTAGAGCATTTTGGTGACAACTTTGCCTCTCTGTCAGGACTTCGCGCTATACAACCCGCCTATGTGAAGCTGTCAGGTCGGTTAACTGAAAGTATTCATACCAATAAAGACAACCAGCTTTTTGTAAGCAGTTTGCTTAATATTGCGCGTAGTTTAAATATTAAAGTGATTGCTGAAAAAGTAGAACATGAGGCTGAATCGGTGGCGTTGAATAATTTAGACATTATTCATCAGCAGGGCTATTACTTCTCAAAACCCGCTTTGTGGACGGTTTATTAATGCCATTTATTCTTTAGTTTGTGCGCGTGCCCCTTACCGTAACATACACCATAACATGCATATCTCGGGGCAAGCCTGTGCGCACAAATTGAAACGACTGTATAAACAACTAGCCCTGCTCCAACAGCCTTGTTTCAATATCTTTGGCAGGTAATGGTTTGGCAAAAAGGTAACCTTGTGCGCACTCTATTCCCACGTTTTGGCAATAAGTAAGCTGCGATTGAGTTTCTATACCTTCTACAACAATTTGTAGGTTGAGCTTGCGGCCAAGGTTTACGATAGCTTCCATCAGCGCGCCGTCGTATTCGCTTTCCGGTGCATTTTCAAGAAAACTGCGGTCAATTTTCAAGTGGCTTACAGGAAAACGCTTTAAATAGCTAAGCGAAGAATACCCTGTGCCAAAATCATCAATTGATATTTCAACGCCCAATGCACGTTGCTTTTGTAAACCATCAAGCACCTGCTCGTCTGATTTGATCAATATATTTTCGGTTAACTCTAATCCTATTGCACTAGGTGGAAGGCCATACGTTTCTCGACACTTTGTTAAACGCTCAAAAAAATCGTCTTGCTCTAATTCACTACTAGACACATTGATGTGAATACAAATTTCTATTCCTTTGTTTCGCCACTGCCTTGCTTGCCGACAGGCCTCTTCAAGTACCCACCTGCCAATAGAAATAATGAGATCGGTTCTCTCTGCAATGGGAATAAATACATCTGGAGGTGCACTGTGCTCTGCTACTTCAGGTGTCCACCTAAGCAATGCCTCACAAGATATGATACTTCCATTTCGCAAATCTATTTGAGGTTGATAAAGCAGCGTAAACTCATTTTTTTGAATAGAAGCCCGAAGCCGAGAGGCTATATTCCTCTGTTTATGAAGAAATAAGCTTAAGTCTTTGCTAAAAATACTGTAGCGATTTCTTCCGCTGTCTTTTGCTTCGTACATGGCCGCGTCGGCATTTTTAAGCAGTGTCTCAACTTCTTTTCCATCTTCTGGAAAAAGGCTTACGCCAACACTAGAGGTAACAAAAACATTTTCAGCACCCAAAGGAAAACTCTCTTTGCAACAATCAACAATGCGCTCAGCCATGCTCGATATAGAGCATTCGTCGTCAATCAAGTTGCTTACAACTACAAACTCATCGCCACCGAAACGAGCAACGAAAAATGCATCCCCAACACATTCTTGCAACCTTTCTGCAAATGCCGTCAGTAGCTTATCACCCCACGTATGACCGAGTGTATCGTTGATATCTTTAAACATATCAAGGTCGATAAAAAACACCGCCATCGCTGCCGACGCCGAACTAGCCTCTTCAATACGACTTTTGAGTTTTAATTCCAGGTGACGCCGGTTAGGTAGACCTGTTAATAAATCTGTCGTTGCTATTTTTTCAAGCTCTGCGCGAACGGCGTGTTGATCGCTTAAATCAATATCGACACAAAACATTTCAGGGCTGTCGCTCCCCTCTTTCAACATAACGTGAGATGAAAATACATTAACCGTTTGGCCATCTTTTCGAATGAGGGCTAACTCGCCGCTAGGAATGGGCACTCCTTCTACAATCCATTTGTTATGAAAAGAAATTACGTCGTTTCTCATAAATTCAGGAATGATTAAGTCTTCAAGACGCTGCCCTAGTGCTTCTTTTGCAGAATAACCATAGATATCTTCACTAGAGGCATTCCAGTAGATAACTCTGCGATGTTTGTCATAACCTTGAACGGATACTTTAGGGAGTGAACTGATGAGTTGAAGGAAATGTGACTCTGCAGCCTCGCGGGCTGTTAATGACTGCATCGTTTCTGACGACGCCTTTCTTAATGAAGCTTTATCTGATGTAGCTTTATCTGATGTAGCTTTGCTTGACGAAACTCTCGACGAAGTACTAAAGTCGCTTTCTCTAGCCATTCTACGTCCTTATGCTTATTCATTACTGCAATGTAGACGTATAATCCTCGCCCACTTCGTTAGTATAGTTGGTAATTCTCCTTTGTCTCAAAATTTAATAAAGAGCAGACCACTTGCGTCAAACAATAAAACCATGAAAAACCATAAGAACATTCTCATAAAAAATGCTGCGGCATTGTGCCAGCAGCACTTTCCCTTTTGTACTGATTTTTAGGCAGCCAATGTAATTAGCTCACGCACCAAAGACATGTGGCTCTTTGCTGTAAAGCAAAGTTCAACATGCCCTAAAGATTGCTGTAATCCAAAGCCCAATTTACGTACAACTCAGTCCCCACTTTCAAAGATGACTCGTCAGCATAAAAATAAGGAGAGTGATTACTTGGCGCTGTTTTCGCATCCTGTCCTTCTGGCGTTACACCTAAGAAAACGAACAACCCAGGGACATCAAGAGCAAAAAACGAAAAGTCTTCTGCGCCAGTCACCAAATCATTAACGTGCACGTTTTCTTTACCCGCGACACGCTCCATTGTAGGCAGCATCTGACGAGTAAGCGCCACATTATTTATTGTTACTGGGTATCCTTCATCAATATGCACATGAGCTTCTGCACCTGTGGCTTTAGCGGTCATTTCAGCTGTTGTAGTCAAATTTTCAAAAATTTGAGCGCGGTTACCCATGTCGAAATTGCGGATGGTCCCCTCTAAATAAACTTCGTCAGGGATAATATTGTTGCGAATACCACCATCGACAATACCAAAGCTTACCACAGCAGGCGCTTTGGTAATGTCTACCTGCCGGCTTATAATGGCTTGTGTGTTGCTGATGATTTGGCCCGCCGCCACTATGGGGTCTACACCGCCCCAAGGTCTTGAGCCATGAGTTTGCTGGCCTTTTACCGTTATTTCAAATCGGTCTGAAGAAGCCATCAATGGCCCCTCTCTGTAACCTATATGCCCTGCAGTTCCTGCAGACCATACGTGAATACCAAAAACAGCCTCTGGCTTATATCGCTCAAATAAGCCCTCTTTTAGCATTAGCTCGGCACCGCCCTCTTCACCTTTAGGCGCTCCTTCTTCAGCAGGCTGGAATATAAATACCACAGTGCCGTTAAGCTCATCTTTCATGCTCGCGAGCTTTTCTGCTGCTCCCATCAACATAGACATATGAAGGTCATGTCCACAGGCATGCATAACACCAACTTCTTCACCTCGATATTCAGAAACAGCGGTAGACTTAAACGGCACATCTGCCTTTTCGACAACGGGTAAAGCGTCCATGTCGGCTCGCATAGCGATAACAGGGCCTGGGTTCGCTCCCTCGAGCACGCCGATAACGCCCGTATGGGCAACGCCTGTCTCCACCTCCATTCCAAGCGCATTTAAATGTTCTGCAAGCACTTTTGATGTGCGAAATTCTCGATTACTTAATTCAGGATGTTGATGAAGGTCGCGACGCCATTCAATCACTTTTTGCTCTAATTCAGCTGAAATAGTGACCGGCTCTTTAGCATGGGTAGTGGGACTAAGCGCAAGCATGGCAAGCGCAGAAAAAGCGGTGGTAACGGCTTTCATAAACATTCCTCATTATTCTATTTGAATAAGCAGTATGCCTATGTCGTACCGCTACCACAATACGATTTGTTTACCTTAACTGAAGTCTTGTGACAAAAAGAACACCGCTTGTATCACAGCGGTTATTCTAGGAACGCGTGCTCGATAACAAAGTGGCCTTTTTCTCGAGACGTGGCTTTCTTGAAGCCGAAGTCAGACAGGATAGACATAGTGTCATCTAACATAGATTGGTTTCCACACAGCATAAACCTGTCGTCCTCGGTATTTAACTCTGGCAAATTGAAGTATTTACACAGCTCTCCGCTCTTGAGTAATTCAGTTAAACGACGCTGATGAATGCTACTTCTAAACGGCTCTCTTGTGACGATAGGAAAATATAGAAGCTTTTCGGACACTAAATCACCAAAGTACTCGTTGTTAGGCAATTCATTGCAAATCTGATCTTGATAAGCAAGCTCGCTTTTCTCGCGCACGCTGTGCACTAAGATCACATGTTCGTACCTTTCATAAATGTCAGGGTCTTTTATGATCGACATGAAAGGCGCAAGGCCCGTTCCCGTTGCCAGTAAATAAAGGTTTTTACCCTCTATCAAGAAATCAGCCACTAGGGTACCTGCTGGACGGGTAGATAGAAGCAGCTGTTCGCCCACTTTTATATCTTTCAGCCGAGAGGTAAGGGCTCCGTCTGGCACTTTAATGCTGAAAAACTCAAGCTCATCTTCATAATTTGCACTCGCGATACTGTAGGCACGCATCAGCGGCTTATTATCAATTTCCAGCCCCAGCATGACAAACTGCCCGTTTTCAAAGGTGTAATTTGGGCTTCGTGTTGTTTTAATTGAAAATAATGACTCATTCCAATGGTGGACGTGGGTAACTGTTTCTGACGTTAAATTTCGCATTTTCTCCCCGATAACGTTACTTCAATTTAGCTGTTGGTAATTAACACCCGCGATTAGCCGTAATAATACCCGAGTGTTTTACTCAGGTAAATACCCCACCAAACTACTCAAGTATTAGTTAAGACCATCAGCCAGACCATAAATATAAATAGCAATCTCCCAAGGAGAACGACGGATAATTATGTTACGTGATACGAGAAGCTTGAGATTAAGATTAGAGCGTATTGATGATGCGGGCGCTGTCGAATTTTAAAGTAGAATTTAACCCCACTAAATCGTATTTTTAGCCCGAGCATAAATTGCGATTTCGCTAAATCGCGTCTAGGTTAAAAGTGACTAAAACTAAAGTTGTATCCACTTTTGTATTAATTTAAAGTTTAATATACTTAAATGTCATATATGTCGTATTATGATGTACAAAGTTTCTTCAACAGAATAAAATGTATTGAAGAGGTATTTTCCCTGCTCACGGAGGATTTACATGTCGTTATCTGTACTAATTGCCGATGACTCTAAACTAGCAAGACGAAACGTTGTTCGCTCACTTCCTTTAGAGGTCGATTTTGCGGTAACTGAAGTGACAAACGGGCAAGAAGCAGTAAGTTTACTTGCAGATAACACATACAGCCTTGTTTTACTTGATCTTACAATGCCGAAACTCGATGGGATTGACGTTCTCGAGCGACTTCAAACACTACCAGAAATGCCGAATGTGGTGGTAATAAGTGCTGACTTTCAACCAGAGAAACAAAGGGTGGTAAAGGAGCTTGGGGCTAAATACTTTCTTCGAAAACCACTCAAAAAAGAAGATTTGGTGAACGTTCTCACTGAGTTAGGGTATTTATGAACACGTCATCACAGTTGAATGAAGAGCAAAGGGATGTACTCCAAGAGTTATTGAACATCTCAATGGGCCAGGCCGCTAACTCCCTAGCGGTTATGCTAGATACAAGAATTGATATTTCCATTCCCGAAATTTCTGCCGTAACCCCAAATCAGCTGTACGACTTGCTGTTTGAAACCGGCGACCTCTCTTACACTCGACAATCGTTTATGCGCGACATTCACGGCGAGGTAATATCGATCATTTCCTATTCGGGCCTCTCTGAAATTGGCGCGCTGATGGATTATGACCAGCCATTAAGCGAGGAGGATATTCAAGAAATTATTTTAGAACTTTCTAATATTCTTGCAGGGGCTTGTCTTTCAGGACTTTCGGAGCAACTTAAGCTAACCACAAACCTAAACATGCCTTTACTTTTTCAGCCTGATAAAGCCAGTTTTGACGGCCTTCCATGGCAGCATAGCTTAGCAATGGAAGTGCAGTTTTTAATTACGATATCGTCATTTAGCATGCGGGTTATATTTTGCCTCGATGATGAGTCACTCGCGAGAATACTTGGTACCTTGAATGTGTACTTGAAGTAGTAGATACGATTTTTAAATACTGTTTCAGACAATATCGTTAGCACGCCGGCTTGGATTACTTTGTGCCGGCGTCTTCAATCATACTGTAAAAATAACTTACCGCTTTTATATAATCATCAACCGCAAGCTGCTCATTCACGCCATGGAAACGTTTTAAGCTTTGCTTGTCCAGTCTCACCATCATAAATCTATACACGTTATCTGATAGATCATAAAAATGCTTTGAGTCTGTGCCTCCCATTACCAAGTAAGGGGCAACTAAAATACTGTCATCCATACGGCGAATGTTGGCCTCAATCAAGCGATACCCCAAACTGTCTGTAGGTGACACTTGAGAAGGCTCGTTTTCCATAAAAGTTTCAACTTTTACGCGAGGATCGTTTATTGCCTCAGTAATGTGCTGTTTAACACTAGCAATAGTGTCGCCAGGTAAAATACGCACATTCACTACGGCACTCGCTACTGTTGGTAATATATTAGACTTACTGCTGCCCTCTAGCATTGTAGCCGCTATAGAGGTGCGAATGCCCGCAGCACTGCTTGGCGATGCCAGCATTGTTTGCTCTACAATTGGCGAGAACAGCCAAAGGTTTGCCATAGGAAGCTGAAGTGAAAAAGGCGCATAAGCCGCCACATGAGAAAAGGTGTTGTAGCTGTGAGATAAATCGGTGTCGAACTGATTACTCTCTATATTGACGATAGCCTGGCTTAGAATACCTGCCGCTGTATGGTTTGGCGGTTGGGAAGAATGGCCCCCCTCAGACGATACGGTCAACCGTAAATTAACGAACCCTTTTTCGGCAACACCGATAATGGCAACGGGTTGCTCTATGCCTGTCATTACTCCTTGAGTTATAGCGCCCCCCTCATCAAGAACAAACTCAAAGCTTAACCCTTGCTGTTTAAAGTGCTCCGCAATTTTTGCAGCACCCTGTTTGCCGCCTATTTCCTCATCGTGACCGAACGCAAAGTAAATACTGCGCTTAGGTGCAAAACCATTTTTTAAGTGCGTTTCCATGGCTTCAAGCAACGCCATTACTGTTACCTTGTCATCAATGGTGCCCCGTCCCCAAACCGTATCATCGACTACGGCGCCACTAAATGGCTGCTGCTCCCATTGCTCAGCGGTGCCTTCATCTACCGGCACCACGTCTGTATGTCCCATAAAAAGCACAGGCTTCAGCGAAGCATCGCTACCTTTCAAATGATAAACAAGGCTGTACTCACTAATTGTGTAATGCTCTGCTTTCTCATGAATTAAGGGAAAACTGTTTTGAATGTGCTTGTGTAACCCCAAAAAGGCCTCTGCATTAAGGCGAGATGGGTCGTCATAAGAGACCGTCTTAAACTGAATAGATTTAGCGAACCTTGCTACAGCAGATTCTCTATCGATGGGCGCCTCTAGCAGCGGGCTATCTACAACTAGTTGGCTGTCTTTAAAACTCATTAGCGTATTCACATAAAGGCCTACACCAAGAACAACAACCAGCACAATTAAGAAACTTATTATTTTTATTAGCCGGGATTTCATTTTTTATCTACCCAAATGAAGAGTGCAAAATAGTAAAGATAGTATTATCACGAATGTGCGGTAAAGTCTTGTTATGTCAGACCTATTCGAGCGTTTCAACAGCCTGTGATAGTTTGCCTATTTCGCCTGTCCTCTATTTTTGCTTCCAACTTCAGCCTTCTTAGTTCGTTTTCGCTTTTTGTATGCGGGCTTTCCCGCTGCTTTCACCCCTTTTAGTGAGGTAGGCAAAGATGATGAGGCAGCGCTAATGAGGCTGTTTAGTGTGCTTTCTAGCGGCTGCATAAAGCTTTTATAGTTGGCTTGCTGTTCGGCAATACTATTTAACGTGGCCTCCCACTTCGCTGTCATGTCTGGGGTTGTACATATTTCAGGAAGCGCCTCAATTAACCCTACGCCAGCGGGGGTAGCCACTATTGCTTTTCCCTGACGCTGCAAAAAGCCTCGTTTAAATAATAACTCGATAATGCCGGCACGAGTGGCTTCGGTACCTAATCCATCTGTGTCTTTTAATATTGATTTAAGCTTCGCGTCTTTTACGAAACGGTTAATGCCCGTCATTGCAGCAAGCAGCGTGGCGTCGGTAAAATGCTTTGGCGGCTGGGTAAGCTTTTCTAGAAGCTCTCCTTTTTCACAGTGCAGCAGGTCTGTTTTTTTAAGGTTGGATAATACTTGGGCAAATGCGCCCTCGTTGTTGCTTTGTTTCCCAGTATCGGTCTCGAAAGGGTTTTGTTCGCCTGTGTTTGTATTAGCAGCGGGCCCTTTCTCAAATAGTTTCTTCCAGCCTAATTGCTCTGTCACATTGGCGGTTGCATTAAATTTGCCACCAGCAATAGTCAATTCAATGTGAGTGTGTTGATAAATAAAAGCCGGATAAAACTGCGCTAGGTACTGGCGCACAATAAGCCCATAAACGTTTTTTTCTAAACTACTTAACGACGAGTTTGCTGGCGACTTTTCAGTTGGAATAATGGCATGGTGAGCCCCTACCTTTGCATTATTCCACGCTTTAGACTTTATTGATGCGTCGGCTTTTTTAGCATCTTCAGAAAAAGGCATTTGCGCGTTTGAAAGCGCGTTGATAATCGATTTCGCCAAAGCAAATTGTTCGTTTGGTAAATATCGACAATCAGAGCGTGGATACGTGATGAGTTTATGTTTTTCATACAGCGACTGGCATACATCAAGCACTAGCTTTGCGTTTAATGAAAACCGCTTAGCTGCATCTATTTGAAGCGACGACAGGTTGTAAGGCAAAGGAGCGTTAAGCTTTTTTTGCTGTTTTTTTATATCGGCAATTTTTGCAGCTTGATTGGTTATTCTCGCTACGACATTTTCTGCAAGTGCTTTAGAGAGAACGCGCCCTTCATCATCCATATAGGCGCTACATGCGTCGCTTGGTTGCCACTTTGCAATAAATCGTTGATTGTTAGGGGCTTGAACATGAGCGTTCACCTCATAAAAAGGCTTGGATACGAAGTGTTTAATTTCCTTGTCTCTGGTTACTACTAAGCCAAGAATTGGGGTTTGAACACGACCAACGGAAAGTACACCTTTGTAGCCTACTTTGCCGCCCTGAATAGTATATGCCCGGGTTAGGTTAATACCATATAACCAGTCGGCTCGGCTTCTAGCAAGTGCTGAAACTGACAGTGGCACAAATTGTTTATTTGACTTCAGTTGCGTTAATGCTCGCTTTACTGCCGGTGAGTTTAAGTCGCTTACTAGCAAACGCTGCATAGCATCGCGCTTTCGCTGCGCCACGTTTAAAAAATCGATAACTTCGTCAACAAGCAGTTGCCCTTCACGATCA
Organism: Alteromonas sp. MB-3u-76; assembly: GCF_002831605.1. Classification (NCBI taxonomy): domain Bacteria; kingdom Pseudomonadati; phylum Pseudomonadota; class Gammaproteobacteria; order Alteromonadales; family Alteromonadaceae; genus Alteromonas; species Alteromonas sp. MB-3u-76. The sequence goes on from NZ_CP025115.1 coordinate 2,765,740, forward strand.
GGGTCGCCTGCATGCACAATCTGCTGACATTGTTTAACTAATTTGCGAATAACCGCTAGCTGGCTTTTTGTTTTATATTTTGGCTTGAGTTGCCATTGCTGTGGAATGATAGGTAAATGTTCTAACTGCCACTTCTTGAATTTTTCATCGTAGCTGTCGGGCTCTGCTTGTTCAAGAATATGCCCTATACACCAAGTAACAACATCACCATTTCCTACTTCAATGTAGCCTTGATGCTTTTTGTGAGGTTTGGGCAATGCATCTGCAATTGCACGCCCTAAGCTAGGCTTTTCTGCAATGTATAACTTCATTAAAACGCTTTAGCAAAGAGAAGTGAAAAATAGGGGTACATGGTAGATAACCACTGTTGATATATCCAGTTATTTTTAAATCAGCACTAAAATCCAACCTAATTGACAGTTAACTAGGGCGTGCTGATATACCATTGAGTAAAAAGCCCTATTGCTATGGTTATTGCAACGCTTGTAAATGTTCCTAGCAATACATATTCGGTTAATTTTTTGTCTTCACTTTTAGTTAAATTACCAAACCTAAAAATAGATTTAGCAGCAATTAAAAAACCTATAGCGGCAAATTGGTTCATAAGCACAAAGGTAAGCATAAGCAGCCTTTCTAGGTAGCCAATACGTTGCCCAGCCATTGCTAATGTTGTTTGAATAGGAAGCTGAACGAGGTGTTCTGCTTCTTTTGGCTTATTCAGTTCATCAAGTTGTTTTGTCCACGGCGACAGCAGCTGCTTAATAAATATAGAGGTGGGCTGTAAAATTACTAAATACGCTAAGAACACAGCTAAGTGATTATGATTAATGGTGAAAATTCTGATTACTAAAGCGTCAAGCTGATTGGTTAACAGCGCCCACAATAATACGAGAACCGCGACATGGGCTGCTTGATCTATTGCAAATGCGAGTGTGGAAGAACCTGCGTAAGACTTTATTGCATCAATTATGAAATGGCTGAATAACACAGCAATTGCCACTATACATAGCGGGCCTATGCCAATCGACAAAGATGTGAGTTGCTGAATACTGCCTTTGCTTGGCAACTGCCCTGCCTGCTTATACGACACAAACGATATTAAGAGTAATAGCAGCAATGCCACTACGCCATGCAATAGAGCATGAAGATACAGTGCCGGCGATTGAAGGTGTTTAGTATTTCGGCTGTTTACCCAGCTCGCAGGCTGAAGATAGAAATCGCCAATGACGTGAGCCACCAATAGCCCGATTAAAATACCAATGTGTTCCATTCTTAGAAATCCGTTTTATATTCGGTTAACCACAGCGGCTTTTTTAGCAGCTTTTCTGCAAACCGTTCTTCTGTTGCATGTTGTTCAATATGGGTATTTCTCGTGGCATGAGGCTTGGCATACGTCGTAGCATATTTCGTGGCATACCTAGTTGCATACCATACGGCATACCCGCTCATCAGCGACTATTCTCATTAACTTCTGCAGCCATATAAGAAAGATAATCGCTTACCAAGTGATATTCGCTGGCATTTAAAATACGGGTAACGTTACTGCGGGTTTTACCCAGTTTAACTGCTATCTGCTCATGCCCTTTATCTTCTGCGCTAATGTAGGCTAATAAGGTTTCTGCTTGGGTTTGAGTTAGACTTGTAATGTGACTGTCTAAAAATGCAGTTAATAATGATGCATGCTTGTTAAGGGCTTCAGAGTTACTCGTAAACGCTAAATATTGCGATTTCAGATTATCCAGCGCCCTGCCAGAGCGTACGAATGCGTCGCCATTGCCGGTTTTAACTTCACCACCAGTAAAATTCACGGTACCAAGCCCCACGCTGATGCGAACGTTTATAGAGGGTGTGCAGGCTTTCAACGCAAGCCTTATACAAACCGCCACCTGCATGGCGTGTTGTGGTGAGGGAATAACAGCTTGAAAAGCATCTCCGCGAAACACGTCAAATTCCCCTTCATAAAGCGCAGTTTGCTCTTTAAGGGCGGCGGTGAGTACTTTTAATACATGCGCAAAGTCGGCCTCACTTAAAGACTGTGAATTCGCAATATCACCGGTTATTACTGCCGCACTCTGCAGAGCCTTTTCCATATCGTCCTTCTTCGCGTTTTAATATCTTTTCCGCACCTTGCTTTTAGTAAGAAAGAAAGTGAGTAAAGACGTTAAGTAGAATCAATCTATATTCTTAGTTTAGATTAACTGTATTTTTATACAGATACAATTCATACCTTTCTCACCTTTATATAGTCGAGCTAGAGTGTGAAGCCAAAGTACACTCGTTAATTTACCTCACTTCAAAAGTGACTATAAATAATCACTTTTTTTAAAGTTACCATAACCAATCACTTTTATACAATGAGTTACCCGCTTAGCTTGAGTAAAGAACCTTTAATACAGGGTTTCTGACTTGGCACGCACCTATCAAGACAGGCACAACACTCGCTATCTTACAGATAAAGTGAATGTCACTAGGCTAAAATTCCAGTGCGACAGTTTTTGTCGCATATGGTAACTATGCTATCGTCATTGTTACCCTTAAAGCCTGTTTTCTCATTATGAGCGCATTTCAACGAAAACTCGATATCTTGCAGTTTGTGCCTACGGCCCCTCGTAAAGTGTCAAGCCGACAAATTTTTGAGAATCTTCAAAATTGCGGACATCATCATATCGATATGCGCACTATTCAACGAGATCTCGTCAATCTTGAAAACGTGGGGTTATTTGGACTAGAGGTTGATAAACGCTCAAAGCCCTATGGCTGGTATATAAACGCCAACTTTAAAAAGTTGAACCTTAGCTTGATGGATGGAAACACCGCGCTAGCATTTAAAGTGTTAGAACAATCTGGAGCTACACTGCCCAATTCTACCCTAACTGAAATGCAACCCTACTTTGATAAAGCGACGCAAATCTTGCAGCAAGATAGTGATTCACTGCTCACCAACTGGTTAAAATCGGTTGCAGACTCTCAAGTGTCCCAACCCCTCATTGCTCCGGAAATTGATGCATCTTGTTTTGAAAAAATAAAAAGCGCCATCTTCTTCAAAAAACAGATATCGGCAGATATAAAACGTGTATTCAGTGGTGGTAACGAAACGGTTTGGAAACACTACGACCGAGTAAATCCCATGGGCTTGGTAAAACAAGACGGAAGGCAGCTGTTTGTTTGTACCTTTGGAACTTTGCATAAAAGGCGCTATGCATTGCCTCTACAATTTATAAGAAATGTGACCGTAACTGACGATGATTGCCAACAAACATTTGGAGAGCTTGAAAATGTTCAGTTCTTAACGGCTACGAGCAAAGAAGAAGTTCAGCTAAAATTATTGGTAAAAAACAACTCTCTGTTTCTGCTTCATGGTTACAAACTCTCTGAAGATCAAACTATCAACAAGTCATCTCACAAAGATAAATCTTTGCTTATTGCTACAGTAAAAGATACCAACAAACTAAGAGCATTTTTAAGAGGTTTAGGCGATAACATTGAAATTATTGCTCCACAAAAACTGAGAGATTACTTTTGCGAACTCTCGAAAAAGCTCTACAACACCTATGAATAGCGCATGGTGATTACAGATAAAAATTAGCCCTGCTCTCTCCCCTGTAGGCGCACAAACGTAGGTATATCGAGATACGCCTTTTCTAATCCACCGCCAGACGCTTTGAGCAGTTTTGTCATAGGTACCACATTTTCTTTTTGCGTAGTACCCAGCCTTTTAGTCTGCTCTTTTCTGGGAATTCCCGTAGCAATGATCAACACCTCACCAAAATAAGGTAAATCTGATGCTACCGTTACCCCAGAAATGATTAACGTGCGAGTATCGTCTATAAGTACCTGAAGCGTAGCCAGCATTTCTTCGTACGCCACTAAGCTTGGCTCTTCTTTACAGGTAAGCTGAACAATAACACCCTGAGCCCCCACTATGTTTTGCTCATTAACAAGGGGGTTATTTAAAGCATGAGTTACTGCACTGCATAGAGAGCTATTTTCCTCTGCTATACCTACCCCTAATGCGGTATCGCCATCTAACGAGAGAATGTGACTAAAGTCGTTTATGTCAACGTTGATATAGCCAGTATTGGTAAGCATGGTAATTATAGCTTCAACAATTCGGTGCATTTGTGTATCGCAATGACGAAATGCCGAGAGTAATCCAACGGTTTCATTTAGCGCGGAAACTAGCGAATCATTTGAAAGCACTAACGTGGCGTTTGCCGTTGCTTTTATCTCCTCTAGTGCATTGAACGCAATCTCTTGACGTTTACTTCCTTCCGATTTGAACGGCAAGGTGACAAAACACATCACGTCGATGTGATTTTTCTTGGCGATGTCTAACAGTACAGGTGTTGCTCCGCTGCCTGTACCACCGCCCAGCCCTGCAATTATGATGATAATGGTATCGTTTTCTATAAGGGTTCTTAACGCTTCTTCACTTTGTTGAGCTGCGTTGTAGGCCACCTCGGGATCGGCACCAGCGCCATACCCTTTTGTGGTTGACTCGCCGATAAGAAGCACTTCATGATTTTTACATTGGTGTAGCGCAGATATGTCGGTATTGATAGAGCTAAATCGAATATTAGTATGGCTACATAAATCCACCATATTGGTAACGGCGTTCCCTCCACAACCACCAACCCCAATGACGTGAATGTTTAATTCTCTAGACTCTACGTTGTGCATGCTCAGTCCCTTACTCTAGTTATTGGTGATGTTATTGGTATAAATAGCGTTTAAGTCTGAGGGATCCCCACGAATTTAGCATGTAATCTTGCTCATGCAAGCTTCAGCGGTGAGTTCATCAAGCCAGCGGATCGTCTTTTTCCACTGATGCAGGGTAAATCGCATTGAGGTGTTAAAAGCTCTCAAGCCAAGAAAGTGAAAGGATAGTACGGATTTTGTTTCGGTATTTGCCTGAAAGCGTCGATGCTTGTTACTGACAACTAATAGCATGCCCAACAGTACAGCCACTAACGAAGCCAGTGTGGTAAGCAAGACCAGAACAGTAATGCGTGTCTTGGTTGTGCTGCGATTATTTTCATACCCCAGACCAAAGCGCGTGCTTTTCATATCCCGAAAGCCTTCTTCTATTTGCATGCGCTGGCGATAAATATCGATGACTTGTTTAGATAAGTGACGATGGTAGGGCAATGACGTCGCCAGTAGCCACGGATCTCTTGCGCCATCAGCATATTTCAATGAATTGGTATCCCGTTGGCGCGAGCCATTGGCATTAAACGCTCGTCGACCTTTCGCTTTCTCTTTAACCAACACCAAGGTACAGGCAAAAGGTCGTGACTTGACGATAAGCGCGTTATCAAATCGCTTGGGCCGTGTTGTAGCCTTTAGATAAAGCTCAGCGATAGATTGCCATTCATTACCGCCATCCAGCGAATATAAATGTGGCTTTCGCACACGTCCGACAATATGCCATCTCAATGCCTGCACTTCACGAAACCACGGCGATTTGTAGCCCGCATCAGTGACAATAATGGGCTGGCAGGTATCCGGTAAGAGCGTGTGCAATATCTCTAAAAAGTCTCTATGTGTAGTCGCTTTTGCACTGGCTTTTCTATCATGCACTTCCTGATAAAGGGTAATAGGCCGCCCTTTAACGACAATTGCGGCGCGAAGTAAAAAGTGCTTTTTGCACTTATCCAAATCTGACCAGTCAACGGCAATGACAGGATGTTTACAGGTACAAAATAACCGGCAAATCATTGCATAGATAAACGGTACTTCACGCTGGAGGTGACCATTAGATAACAGCCGGTCAGCCCGCTTAATACGGTGTTTCTCATAGGCATTGGAACGGATACCGCGCCCCATACTGGTCACAGTGGCCGAACCGCTCTCAATCAAGCTTCGCACACAGGCGACAACGGCCTGTTTGCGGGTTTTATGCATTTTATGGCTGACAAAAGAGACAAGATTGTTCAATATAGAGCGTGCATTCATGGTGTTTTCTGTGTTGGTTTTTTTTGGCGAAAGATCTGATCACCAAATGCCATGAATGTTCCCTAACTCTTTGACTTTATTTTACTATTCGTGGGGATAGCTCAGCGTTTAAGTACCTATAGAGCATGCACCATTTATGCGTCAGAAATTGACGTATATCGACGCAGAGTCTTCTCTTTTGCTAAAGACGCCTTATCCATTTACCCTATGGATAACAATGAGAACCAGCAATTTAGCCAAAATTTTAATAACAACAGCTAACAACGGATACTATCGGATTATTTTATGCAACCTCATGACCAGTTACCTCTACACGATTTTATAGAATATTCAGAACAAACCATGGTGTTGCGAAGCGCTGACTTCTTAAAAACAATGCAGCGAAGACACAGTATTCGCCAATTTAGCGATCGCCCTGTAGATCAGGCCATTATCGAGAACTGCTTATTAACAGCAGGCACTGCCCCAAGCGGTGCTAATCATCAGCCCTGGCATTTCGCTGCAATTAACTCGTCATCAGTGAAGCAAAAAATACGTGAACATGCCGAAGCTCATGAGCGCGGATTTTATGAGGGGCGCGCTGGTCAGCAATGGTTAGATGACTTAAAGCCATTAGGCACAAACGCCGATAAGCCTTACTTAGAAATAGCGCCTTGGCTAATTGCTGTATTTAGTCAAAAGTTCTCAGAGACTGACGGTGGAGAAAAACAGCAGAATTACTACGTTCACGAGTCTGTCGGCATCGCAGTTGGCATGCTAATAACTGCTTTGCACAATGCCGGGCTAGCCACGCTCACTCATACACCGAAGCCAATGAATTTTTTAACCAATGTGTGTAGTAGGCCTGATAACGAACGAGCATACATGCTGATTATTGCTGGGTACCCTGCAAAGAATGCGACGGTTCCAGTTCACGCCACAAAGAAGAAATCGCTTAGTGAGATAGCGAGCTTTTTGTAATCGCAGAAGGTGATTTTGAATGCCAGTGCGTTAATTTGGATCTGACCCTGTTTATTTCTGTGCTACTCTGCGCGCCGACAATTAATTTACGCAAAAAATGCGTTTTAAAGGAAAAGTCTTCACATGGTTCCATGGGTTAAATTGGGTACAGCAAAAATTCCAAACAATGGTGGTGAACTAACCTTTTCTCAGCGAGATCAGGAATTTAGTATTAGGCTTTCTGGAATTCGTGGTGAATTAATGAATAGCCGTGTATTCAATTCAGAAAAAGAGCTGTCGCAAATGGGCTGCGCGCATCTTAAATCAACACCAAACGCCCACGTTCTCGTTGGTGGTTTGGGGATGGGCTACACGCTAAGAGCAGCGCTAAATGAAGTTACTGCAACCTCACAGGTTACTGTCGCCGAGCTAATTCCTGAGGTTGTTGAATGGAACAAAGGCCCCTTAGGTAACTGTGCTAAAAACCCACTTCAAGATCCTAGAACCAACGTTGTAGTAGGTGACGTTAAACACCTTTTGAATACAAGCGAGCCAACCTACGACGCTATATTACTCGATGTAGACAATGGCCCAGAAGGCTTAACACATTCCGATAACAACTGGATCTATTCGCCAGAGGGTTTAGAAGACATCTATGAGGTGCTTAAACCTAATGGCATGCTTGCTATATGGTCAGCTGGGCCTGATTATTTATTTTCCGTTCGCTTAAAAAATGCGGGTTTCAAAGTGTCTACGCGTATTGCCAGAGCTCGCAAAGGAAAAGGACGTAAGCACACTATTTTCTTGGCTAAAAAAGCCAGTAGTTGAATAAGATTAGACTTGTTACTGATTGCCCCACCTTGAATCCATTAGAACTAAGTTTTCACAAAATCCGCACCTACACTATGATATTTCGTAACCTGCATTGATTGCCTTTCATCTAAACAATTTCACTAATATCTTTAATGTGCTAACTTTTTCAATGATGTGAAAAAACTCTAAAAAAATGCAGGATGAGTAGTGTGCGACGTTATTCAGTGTTCACTGCTCGGCAAATGGATACGGCATACCTACAAGCAGTACATTATTTCGCGATACCGCTCTCCTAAAACCTCATTAAAAAACTGCATTACATAATTTAATGCGTGGTTGTGCGAAGCAGAAATGTGAAATGTTCTTGAGTGATTTTGTTAAATACAAAATGCCATAAGAGAAAAACGCTATGGTTTTTAACGGCAAATAACAAGGAGTGAAATCTAGATTTGGTCACGAATTGTGACCACTCGTGACCATTCTGACAATATTCATCTATTTTCAAAGGAAAAAAACGAAAAGAAACAGAAATTCTGAAAAAACTGCTTAAAACCGATTAATTCAATGCTGACAATGACTTAGGAACTTTGAATATTTTTAAAATGGGGTTGGAAAAAGTTTTTGAAAGAGAAATAGATGGTGCGTCTACCCTGATTCGAACAGGGGACCTCTACCATGTCAAGCACTTTTACCATCTCACCACCAAGAACCACAAAGAACAACCAAAAACAAACAAATCAATTATATTCATACACTTAATTAAAAATACAAGTTAACTAGAGACCTCTACCCATTCCTGATTGTTCTTGATTGTTCCCCTTTTTTCTTCCATAATGTTCCCACTTTGTTCCCACTTTTTAATTTAAGGGAAAGTTATGGCAAATTTCAGCCCTACTTCGATCACCAAAACCGCTGCAGCTAATTTTATTAAAACAGCAAAGCATGAAGCTGAATTACCGTGTGAAAAGATCATCGGCTTTCACCTTAGAAAGACACAAAGGGGTGGAACCTGGCGATTGCGTTACACCGACTTTGCTGGCAAACGCAGAAAAACCAGCTTAGTTAAATTTGTTGATGGTTCAAAAGATAGAATTGATGCAGCGGAGCAAGCAATTGAATATCGTAGTAGCTTAAACAAAGGAACAGACCCGGTAAAAGAGGTAGAAGCTAAAAAGGAAGAGTATAGGCTCAATGAGCTCACGCGAAGCAAAAGAACCATAGGCGCATATTTAGACGGCCCCTATAAGTTGCATCAGTCGCGCAAGTCAAACAATGGTAAGCATACGCTCGACATGATTCGTAGGGCTTTTGCTGAATGCCTTGATCATCCAATGGATGAATTAAACAAGAGTCTCATACATCAATGGCAAATTGAATATACCAATTCAAGAGTTGATAAAAAGACTAAAGAAATTAAACCTCGTTCACATGACACCGTGAGCCGCTCATACGCAGCTTTAAAAACAATGGTAAGGCATGCGTATCGAAATGAGGTTATAAGCTCTTTTCCATTAGCTGAGGTTTCGCTATTGGATATGACTGATACCGAAAAAGAAAAACTTCACAACAAAGCAGACAATAAGAGAAGATTGCTTTCTGATTTAGAAATTGATCAACTTAATGATGGATTGGAGAAGTATAGAGAGCAGATAATACAAGGCCGTGAAAATAGTCGGCAACATGGTAAATCACACCTACCCTCTTTTAACGATGTTGCTTTTCCAAATTGGTTTTTTCCTTTTTTTAAGTTAGCCGCTTATACAGGTATGCGCCCAGGTGATCTCTATAACCTTCATTGGCATCAGCTTAACCTTAATTTTAAGCGCTTGGTGAAAGTACCAAACAAAACACGACACCATAAATCACCGGCTAAACTCGATATACCATTGAGTGAATCAATAACGCATGTAATGCGACAATGGAAAGAGCAGAACGGAAACCCTTCAGAAGAAAATCTTGTCTTTCCCTCCCCTGTTACTGGCAAGGAGTTATCCAGAGACGCGCACGAAAAGCCATGGAATAATATTTTGATGCTTGGAGGTGTAGAGGCCAAGCTGGACTTTTATTCTTTAAGACATCATTACATAAGTAAACTTGTGGCCAAAGGAGTTCCACTCTTTACAGTGGCGAAGTTATCAGGCCACAAGTCAACAAAGATGATAGAAGAACATTACGGGCATCTTTCCCCCCATCACGCCGCCGAGGCGCTTGAAGCTATATCATCCGACTTTAATAGTGGAGTGGTTTCTAATGGAAATTAAAAAAAATAACGACAGCACGGACGTACTGAAAAAAGAGTTACGGAAATCTGCTGGCGGCTTTGCTGTTTTTGCTGACTTTTGCTCTGAATATGAAGCAGGCAAAATTAATGAATTAACCGTCGATAACTTATACGAAATACTCAAACCCATGCTTGAAGATGAATTGTGCAACGGTGAAAAAACCCAGGCTAAGGAAATTAGAAACCTTTCTGCGAAGTACCTTAAAGCAAATCGCACCCCACACAAGCAGCCAAACCCTGCAGAAGAATATAGAAAAGGCATGAGTATCGCGATTACTTTTAATGAACTGCGCAGATCTGGCACTTCATATGAAGAGGCATTAAGACTTGCAGGAGAAAAAGAAGCAGTTGGAGAAAAACGAGCAGAGCAATACAAAAAATTATATGAAGAGAAAGCTAAGAAACATGTTAATGAAGTAAAAAAAAGGTCGTGATCCTTTGTTAGGTAAAAACAATTAGCGAAAAGCAACAATATGGAACTGTCAGTAACAACTAAGGAAACAAAATGACAGTTCAGGCACAAATGAAGACCGCAACTTCCGAAAGTTTAGAAAACTACAAACCAAATATGCTCTTGCTCAAAGATACTCAGTTAAATGAGTTAACGGGCATACCTGCAAGTTCATGGCGCAAATCACGAATGACAGGTTATATCCTAGGAGTACCCGCACCACACCACATAAAATTCGGTAAATCTGTACGTTACCGGCTCGCAGACATTCAAGACTGGCTTGAAGGCTTAGATCAGAATGGCAAGGAGGGCATGTAATGGAAACAATAAAGGAGTTGGTAAACAAACAGCTTGAAGAGCTACACGCTCGATATTCCCACCTAAGCGATAAAAAGAAAGTGAAGTTCTACAGGTCGATGCTGTTGTCGTTCGGTAAGGAGCGCAAAGAGAACCTGGATAAGTTAGGCGAAGCAGAAGAAATGCTTAGGCACTTTCTTGAAGTCGAAACTGGACTAAGTATGACCATCGACGGCCTAAATGAAAAAGTAGAAGAACTTGAAGCAAAGGTGAAGAAATGAAAAAGAATGAAGCCACCCCGAAGGGCGACAACATCAAGAACGGCAATTCTTATGTTACAGAAATCGGCCCACGTATCAAGAGCGAATATACACTTGAGATGCTTTTAAAGGTAGGTCCAAACGGTATTACCCAGCCGGAGGCCTATTCCGTCTACCGTGAATCGTGCTTGCATTCAACTATTTCAGCGCTACAGAATCAGCACAATATCAAAATAATGAGACGGTCTGATAAACAATCAATAGTACACAAGCGCCAGAAGCCTTTTTCTCGTTATTGGCTACCCGATATTGTTCAAGCTAACAGAGCGTTAACGTTGCTGAATTTTTATCGAAAGCAGAGGAACGCCCCATCTCTAAAGCTTAGCGCTATATATCAACCCACTAGTAAACCAGTGTAGCCCTTGTGGTTACCCTTTTTCGGGTAACTTCTTACCCATAACAGGGTAAGAAGTACCGAGGGGATATTATGGCAAAGAGCAAACCAAGACCTTTTGCTGGTATACCTAACAGAGTTATCGAGCATCCTGATTTTCATGCTTTAAGTGCTAACTCAGTGCGCTTATTACTCTGGTTCGCTTACCAATACAAAGGTAACAATAATGGCAAGTTATGCGCCGTTCACTCGCAGCTACATGATAAAGGGTTTAGGTCGAAGTCTACGCTTAGTGCTGCTTTAAAGGAGCTGCTTACTAAAGGGTTTATTGAGCTCAGTAAAGGCTCAGGCTTGTGTAAGAACGGACGGACGCCGAACTACTACGCATTAACCTATGAAAGCGTGGACGACATTAGAGGCTTTGACATGGATATAAAGCCAACTAATAAGGCCCTAAGAACTTTCATTGATGATGTAGATAAAAGGCGCAGTGCTTAAAAAAGCCAGGTATCAAAATGTGTACAGCAAACATGATTAGCGGTACACATTCCGTACACTGGCTCAATTTAGCGGTACACATTCCGTACACTGGCTCAAGTTCAGTATGTAGTTAAAACAATAACTTACGAATATTGAAAAACCTTACCCAGTGTACAGATTCTGTACTCCTTAATAGTAAGCCATACATAGAGTTATTTAACGCACTAAACAAACAATAACTAAACACAGAAATAAAGGGAAAAGGACGAGTAGAAAAATTTGGCCTCAAGTCGAATCCGACTTAAAAAAAGTCAAATCCGACTAGCTGGTGGATTTAGGTTTTAATTTTTGCTCGCATGCATCCTTTACCCACTCAGAGAAAGCTTGATTAGTTTTGGCTCTATCGCTCTCTATTTTATCCAGGAGCGAATCTTCAAACCTAATTTGTTTTCGAGTAGAGCCGGAACGCTCAAAACTTTTTTTATTTTTATCTTGCATTGGTACGTACCACTTTGTTATGTTTAATTGGTACGTACCAATATACATTAACTTTAACCTGGAGAGAACCATGAAAGCAGAAATGGAAACAAGAGCAATACGCCTTGAAGACAAAAGAGACGCTGCAATAGACAAGTCCGAAGCGATCCTAACTTTGTTGCAGATGGGCATTGATGAACATGAATTGAATGAAGGCACGGTATTACGCGCCTTATGGGCCGCTATCGATTTGCTTCATGAAGTCAGAGAAGATGATGAAGAATTTCGAAAGGAATTAGCCGCTCGAGGCCTTAGAAGTACAATCCGCATAGTTTCTGAAAACTAAGCGCATAAATCTAACCTTGTAGTGGGGTAACGTTCTGTTACCCCTTACTATTTAATACCCGTCCGTAGCGCCTTAAATCCCGTCCGTAGCAAATTTAAAAAAACCATAAAATAATTATAATTCAGCAGCTTATAAATTTAAGAGTTTTTACCTAAGGAAAACGCGCAATACATAAAAACGATGTTCTGAGACAACCACGACCAAAAACACAACCGCATATTTTCATTTCTTTACAGTGCCTTACCGCATTATTGGCGTTTTTCCACACGGAATACCCACAGAAGCAAAACGCACCTAGTAAGGAGGTCGTGAAACACGACCCCCCTGTCCTGATTTCGGGACTGTTCTGTCCTGATATCGGGACTGTTCTGTCCTGATATCGGGATTATTGGCATAACCAATGGCACACAGTTATTGACGATGCCCTGATTTAGGGCTTCCTTGCAGGCCCCGTCAATACTGGGGACTAGCAAAACGCGAAACCGTTGACCAATCAACCAATCGGTTTAAAAAAGTTAACTGATTAGTTAACTCTCAATATATTATTGTTAGAATAAAAATCTATAAAAGGCGTTTTATTCAGCATTTTATGCTGTAAAGATCAATATTTGCACAATTTATTGTTGATATTGTATTTATATACAGTATTATTGAGTTGCTCAATGCTTAAGCAGCGGGCAACTACCAAGCGGGGCGGTTTGGTTTCAAGTCTTTTGCCTTATTAAAGTTTAGATACCGCGCTCACTATCGCCCCGCTTACTCTAATAGTTGCCTGAAGTTAAAAACTAAAACAGGTAACAATATGAAATTATTATTAGAGTTAAGATCGAAAAAGGCAGACCTTCATGCCCAAATGAAGAACATGGTTGAAACTGCCGAAAGTGAAAAGCGCAGTTTATCCAAAGACGAAGACGCAAAATTCAAAGCGCTTCAAGAATCAATTGAAGAAACGAACGCAAGCATTCAGCGAGCGGAAGTTCTTGCAGACAATGAACGCAGTTTAATTACTGGCCCCGAGTCAACTCCAGAAGATAAAGCCCCTAGCAACGCAGAACTTAGAACGTTTATCAAAACTGGTGATGTTCGCTCACTGACAAGCGCCGTTGATGCAGATGGCGGTTTCGCGGTAGTTCCGACACTCGATAGAGCTATTTACAAACTACTCCGAGACAACTCAGTTTTTCGGTCTAACGCCACTGTTAAAACCACCTCAAGCAAATCACATGAATTGCTAGTAAGTACCGGCGGTACTACAGCTTCATGGGCCGCTGAAGGTGATACACGAGGCGAGACAAGCACAAGCAATTTAGAAAGCATAGAAATCAGACTGAATAGCCTCTTCGCCTACCCAAGCACGACACAAGAGTTGCTCGATTGGTCAGACTTTGACATTGCCGGCTGGTTAACCTCAGAAGTAGCAGAGCAAACGGGAGTGGTAGAAGAAGCATCATTTTGGAATGGAGATGGCGTTAAAAAGCCAAACGGCTTGTTAACTTATCCCACTGCAGCAACTGACGACTCAACAAGAGCATTCGGTACTATCCAAGCAATTGAAACCGCAGCCGCTAACACACTTACCGGTGATGACCTGATTACCTTTGTTCACAAGTTACGCCAGGGCTACAGAGCCGGCGCTAAGTTCTATATGAATGATGCAATGTTAGAGCGAGTTCGCAAACTCAAAGACTCTGATAATAATTACCTTTGGAGACCAGGCATCGCAGAAGGCTCACCTAGTACGCTTTTAGGTAAAGCGGTTGAGATAGCAGAAGCTATTCCAGACGACCAAATTGTATATGGTGACTTAGCTAAGGCTTACACGGTTTTAGACCATACAAGCGGCATCCAAATGATTCGAGACAATCTTACCTCAAAAGGTTTTGTGAAGATGTTCACGACTCGTTATGTAGGCGGCGGCCTAGTTGATTCAAATGCTATTAAATCACTAACAATCGCAGCAGCTTAATTCATAGAGGGGCCGAGGCCCCTTTTTTCGAGGTTATTCAATGAAACTAGAAGTAAGAGCGGCGGCTGGTTTAAGCCTTCAAGGTAAGAAGATCATCGGGCGCCCAGTTGTTTACAACTCACGCTCAGAAAATTTAGGCGGATTCGTGGAAATTATTTCGCCTGGTGCGTTTGGTGATTCAATCAATGGTGATATACGCGCATTAGTTGAACACGACTCCAAAATGCTCATTGGTCGAACTGAGTCTAATACGATGCGCATCAAGGAAGATCGGGAGGGTTTATTAGTGGAGATAGACCCGCCCAATACAAGAGCAGATCTTTTGGAGAGCATTGAACGCCGTGATATTACTGGAATGAGTTTCGGTTTTACCGTTAATGACCAGGGTGCAGAATGGAACTTTGACGAAGACCCCGCACTTAGAACGGTAACAAGCGCCGTGCTTCACGAGATAACCATTACTAGCATGCCAGCTTACAGGGCAACTAATGTTCAAGTCGCAATGAGACACTTGGAAAATTACAAGAACTCAAGCGCACTTAATTCGCTAGGTTATGAGCTCGACTTGGCTAAGTACAAAACAGAGGTACTAGGATGCTAAACCCGTTGAAGTTCTTCAAGCGGTCAGCCTCGATAACATCGACAGACCAACTTTTAAATCTTCTGTCTACCACCCATGAAACCGCTTCCGGCTCAGTGGTGAGTACCGACACGGCCCAGAACCTACCCGCTGTTTATTGCGCGGTAAATACTATTAGTGAAGCTATCGCCTCGATGCCTGTTCATGTTTACAAAAAAAATGAAAGTGGCGACAAAGAAAGACAGCGTAATAGTGTAATAGAGCGTTTACTTAACATTTCGCCAAACGGCTACCAAACTGCTTTCGACTTCAAAGTTGCATTGATGCGCAGCGCTCTACTCACTGGTAACGCTTACGCTGAAATTATTTATGATAATGCGGGTAGAGTTCAAAGAATCATACCGCTTCACCCTAACGAGGTAACAGTCAAAGAGTTACCTAATTATCGTTTGGGTTATCACGTTACCAGAAAGGGTAAGTATCGATCGCTGCAGCAAGAAGAAGTACTTCATATTCGTGTCAACTCAGATGACGGAATAATAGGCAAAAGCCCTATTACTGTTTGTAGAGAATCATTAGGCGCCGAAATGGCCACTCAAGAACACGGCTCAAGCCTTTTTAAAAATAAATGCGCTCCTTCAGGCGTATTTACCTGGCCCAATAAAATGAGCGCCGAGACGATGAGGACTACCTTAGACTACATTACCAAGAACTACACTGGCAACAAGAACTCAGGCAAGCCCCTGATCATGACTGAGGGCGGAGAGTTCACCAACTTAACCATGAGTAACCATGATGCAGAGTGGTTGGAGTCTAAGAAGTTCGGCATTGCTGAGATAGCACGTATGTTTAAGATAAGCCCTATATTCTTACAGGATTACAGTAACAGTACATACAGCAACTTTGCCGAGGCCTCTAAAGCTTTTTTACAGCAAACGTTAAAGCCTTGGCTAACTAATATTGAAGCCTCTTTACTGATGAACCTGATACCAGATAGAGCACAGAGCGCCACCTCTATTCAGTTCGAGACAAAAGATATAATGAGAACAACTGCTAGGGAACGCTTTGAACTATATGACATAGCGATTAGAAATGGATTGATGAATCCTAATCAATGTAGACGAGCCGAGAACATGGAGCCAAGAGAAGGTGGTGATCAATACAGTCAAAGCTGGTTGCAACAAGCGAAAGCAGCAGAACCGACGCCGGATTAGGTATCACTTTGGGCAAGGGGTACGGGGGTATTTTCAAAACTAGGTTCGATTTACACAGTACCGCCGCCATAGTTTTTTTTACACGCCAGGCGTTCAAAATTTGGAATTAGCAATATGAATAAAGCAATTGGAGCCCTTGACAGGATCAAAGAAGGCGCAGCCAAGCAACAAACAGATCCACTCAAGAGTAAGACAGATAAGGCTTACAGCTTTCCATCATGCCCCCGTCACATTAAAGGTGCTGAAAAAAAAGTATGGAGCGAAGTTCGAAAGGAAATGGAAGTTTTTGAACTAATAACGGGCGCCGATAAGGCTATTCTCGAACAATACTGCTTTCTTATGGCGCAATTGAGAGAGCAACCAAGCGAATTTACAGCATCATTACACGCTCAACTGAGAGGACTAGCAAACGATCTATACCTCACGCCAGAGAGCCGCCGCAAAGCTAAATTAAGCATTGCTGAAGATGATGATCCTCTCAAAAAATACGGCATGTAATGCTAAGGGGCAATTATGGCGAGTAACATCGGACGCTTAACAGTCGACTTAAGACTGGCTTCACAGAAATTTGAGACCAGCCTTAAAAAAGCTACGGCTAACTTAACTACATTCAGGAATAAAGCCAATACCGCTGTAAAATCTATCGGGGGCATGCAAGCACGAATAGCTGGCCTTGTGGGTGTTGCAGGTTTTGGCGCAATGATATCAAGCAGCCTTAAAGCTGGTGATTCAATTGCTAAGTTATCAGACAGAGTTGGAATAAGTACGGAAAGCCTTTCAGCACTCCAACACATGGCTGAACTTAATGGTGAATCTATCGAGGGCCTCGATAAATCAATCGAGAAAATGTCACGCTCAATCGGTGAAGCATCCCGCGGAATAGGTACCGGTAAAAAAGCATTCGAAGAACTTGGAATTTCTATCGACCAGCTGCAAGGTCTTAATGCTGAAGAACGTTTCTTAACCATTGCTGAAGCGATAAAGGGCGTAGGAGATAAATCACTTCAAGCAAGTTATGCGTCTGATATTTTCGGTAGGTCTGGTATCAAATTGATAAACACACTTGACCAGGGCCGCGAAGGTTTCGAAGCCGCTAAAAATGAAGTTGAGTCTTTAGGCCTCGCATTGAATCGAGTTGATGCCGCAAAGATTGAAGCCGCGAACGATGCGATATTGAGAGCGCAGAAAGCAATTAAAGGCGTATCGTTACAAGCGAGTTCCCAGCTTTCACCACTGATTGAAGCCGTTGCAACTGCTTTCACGGAGTCCGCAACACAAGGGAATAATTTTGGTGAGACAGTAAAGGATGTAATAACAGGAAGCTCGAAGGTCGTTGGTGTTTTTGCCGATGGAATACATGGCATCAGCATAATCTTAAAAACTGTCGAACTTGCCGTAAAAGGGTTTGGTACGGTTTGGGCAACAGTTCTTGACACAGTCGTAAATCAAGGGCTAATACCATTTGCGAATAAAATAAACGAATATGCTTTAGGTCCAATTAAAAATGTTTTGTCATTCGCTTCAGAGTATAGCGATACCGCGAAACAAATGCTTAACGAGATTTCTAGTTTCGAGGGTATAAAAAATGTAGACGGAATAACAAACTTTGCAGATTCGATGAAAGAATCTTTAGAAAGTTCAAGAGCCGATTTACAAGATGCGATGATGAAAACGATTCCGTCAGTAGCGATGAAAGAAAGGATTGATGAAGTTTTCGAAAATGCTAACCAGAACGCATTAAAGAAAGCTGAAGAAGTAAAAGAAAGCATAGAAAAAACATTACAAATTACTCCAACCGTTGAAAAACCAGAAAATGAGCAGACACAAGAGCCCGAAGATCAAGAGGAAGACGTAAATAAGAAAAAGAGTTATTTAGATAGACTTGCTGCTCTAGAAATTGGGAATTCGAAGAAGGTAGCCAAGGCGAAATGGTTAATAAAGAATCGAGAGATGATTGCTAATAAGTTTAAAGCTATCTCTGAAGCAGTCGCATCAGCTCCATTCCCTGTAAATTTACCAGCCATAGCAATGGCAACCGCCGAGTCGATTTCAGCTTTAGCAGGATTTAAAAGCGCTGGTTCATTTGAAGGTGGTGGTTATACAGGCTTAGGCGCTAGAGTAGGCGGTATAGATGGGCGTGGCGGGATGCATGCTATCGTGCATCCTAATGAGACCATAGTAGACAATAACCGCTCAACAAGCGGACAGACAGTCAATCACTTTAATTTGAACGTTCGACCACCAACCGACTTTGAAAGACCTACTTCACGTAGACAAGTTGAAAAGGCGGCTTATATGGGGTTTAGAAGAGCATCAAGGTCAGTCTAATTTAGCGCTGACTTTTACTGTTCCCTAATCGTTCCCACTTTTATTTTAACGTTTTTTGTGAGTCTGTACTTACGCTGTAGAGCTTGTGTGGTGGTGCGTCTAGCCTGATTCGAACAGGCGACCTCTACCATGTCAAGGTAGCGCTCTAACCAACTGAGCTATAGACGCATTTTGAGTTGAGGCGTAAAAAAACAAACGGGCATTTGTCTGCTCAACGGCGCGTATAATACTGAGGCAGAATGAAAGCTGCAAGAAAAACTTAATAAAACTGAATTAAGTGCTTATTTTACAAGCAGTATAGGCTGTCAGTTAAAATACTCACAGCCCACAGCGTGCTGAAAGCACTGTTAGTAACGCAAGTTAAAAGGGAGCGGTTTTATGCTACCTACCAACCTTCCGTCGTTCACCGCTTCCATGAAGTATTCACCTAGCCTGTCGGTTTCGCTTAATACGGTTTGCCAATACTTTATACGCGTGGGTGCATCGAGCACTTCAAAATCTTTTCTATCAGGTATCTTGCCGTAAGGTAATTTGGCGACAAATGATGGCGAAGGCACCAACATAACTACATTATCGTAGCTTGAACGATGGGGAACGCGGCGCTTTAAGCCTTTATCAAACCATCCAGGAATGGGTTTGTTGTAAAAGTGAGGATACAAAACCAAGCCTTCATCGGGGCCAAACGACACATCAAAGTGATAGTCTATTATGCCGCCGTCTCTATACATTCCTGGTGGCGCGCCTTCTATTTGAGTAACCCCTTCAATCACTATCGGAATTGAGCCTGACGCCAATAATGCACTATGAATATTGCCTTGCGTTAGCGAATAAAAATGAGAGGGCATTCCGTAGGGATCGGTAATAGTTAATTGGCTATTTGGCGATGAAAACACATATCGCTCATACAACTTAGCTAAGTTTTTACGGCTTACGGTATTAGCAGCCGCACTCATGGCCAAGCCAGACAGCTGCTGAAATTTACCCTCAAAACGCGTTGCACCTAAGCATTTAGCAACAATTAAATGCGCTTTAAACCGCTCGTTTGCCAAAACCTCTTGCTTGCCCTTTTCATCAACCATGTGTTTTAACAAGTCTTCTGCTTTTGATGTTATTTCTCGAGCTGTGGGTTTGTTACTGCTGTACGTTGTTGTTGAATAAGACTCTGCAAGTCTGTTTATTGCTGCAAGCGGGTCGTTTTGCACCGCACAAATGGCACGAAAAGCCCCTGCTGATGAACCAATTACGTGAATTTGGTGCTTTACGCTGGCAAACCATTCTGGAAATAAAACTCTATCTAGCCCGGCAAGTGAAAACCACTTAGGCCCTCCGGATGCCCCCAGAAAGTAGCTAAATAACTCAGGGGTAAAACCGTTCTTTAAGATAGTTTCTCTTGCTTTATCTCCTGCATATACTTCTAATGGTGCCACGCGCTTTCCTGTTTTAAATCTAGATTGTTCTGTTAGTTTTTATTCATAAAATCGTGTGTTTTTGCACTTATGTCGTAAATTACCAGCTAACAACTTAAAAGTAATGATTTTCTCGTAGTCGAATGCGGCTATTACCTATTCTGAACTCGGCTCACGCCTCTATTATTCGTCGCTTAAACTATTCATCACTTTTAAAAATGTGTTGTACTCATCAGCAGTGATATTTTTAATTTTTTCGGCCTGCCATTGGGAAACTAACGGAGTAATTTCATTGAAGATGTTTTTTCCCTTTTCAGAAAGCGCAACATTAACGGCACGCTTATCTCGCTCGCTAGCCATCCTAGTAACCAGTCGTTTATTTTCTAATTGCTGAAGTGCCCTACTTATTTGTACTTTATCGAGGCGCGTGGCAATCGCTATATTTTTAGATAACATAGCGTTATTGTTTCCTAATGTGGCCACCACACGCCATTCGGGCATGCTCAGTCCAAATGGTCGATAAATAGAGGCTAATGACTGACTGAGATCATTAGAAAGCATGGCTACCTTGTAGGCCAACATGTCGTTAAGCTTCATTTTAAACCTCTTTTTCAACCAATTGT
Organism: Alteromonas sp. MB-3u-76; assembly: GCF_002831605.1. Taxonomy (NCBI): domain Bacteria; kingdom Pseudomonadati; phylum Pseudomonadota; class Gammaproteobacteria; order Alteromonadales; family Alteromonadaceae; genus Alteromonas; species Alteromonas sp. MB-3u-76. Next base: position 2,786,550 of record NZ_CP025115.1, read on the forward strand.
GTTAGTGCTATAAAAAGCTCTTCTTCGGAGCAATTAGAAATCTATCTGCTGACTATTGCCGCTTCACTTGAATCAACATGCTCTCAAATAGTGTTTATCAACCTAAGTTGTTTTAACCAACCCATTCAAAGGTGCAGTTGCCGGCAAACACTGAATAATTACTCCGGATGTAAACTAATCAGCACGTTTCTCGACTAACTCCCAACATGTTTTACTGTTCACAATTGATTTACATAACATTAAGCACTAGCCTAAACGAATTAGTTTCATTTGTAACTAGTTTAATAGCGTGGGTGTCTCACTAATATTTTTAGAAGTAACGAGATGAACAGCAGGTTTCAACTCACTATGAAAGCCCGCGATGTAAAATCACTATTTAAAATCACAGTGTAGAAATGCAGCGCAGAAGAACGGTTGATAATACCGCGACCAAAAAAGCAAATTGGGGGAGCAATGAAAAACTTAAAATACATGACGGGTTTCAATAATGAGCACGAAACCGAGGCGCTTGAAAATGCACTTCCTAAAGGCCAGTTTAGTCCCCAGAAAGTAAATTATAAGCTGTATGCAGAGCAGTTTAGCAGTACGGCATTTACGGCTCCTCGTCACGCCAACAGACGCACCTGGACTTATCGTATTAGGCCGTCTATTGCTATGGGCGACTTTGCACCTTATGCCCACGCTCTAATAAAAACCGCTCCGGATAGCGACATTCCCTGCCCTCCTAATGTTCTGAGGTGGAATCCTATTCCACTGCCAGAGAAAAGCACCGATTTTGTTGATGGCCTAGTCACTATTGGCACAAATGGCGATGCGAAAACGCAAATTGGTATGGGCATTCACTGCTACGCTGCCAATACATCTATGGGCAATAAAGTGTTTTACTCTTCCGATGGAGAAATGCTGTTTGTACCTCAAGAAGGTAAGCTTAACGTGAAAACCGAATTTGGTTTACTCTCTGTAGCGCCAGGTGAAATTATGGTTATTCCTCGTGGCGTGCGCTTTTCTATAGATGTGAGCAAAGACGAGCCAATTCGCGGCTACATTTGTGAAAATTATGGCCACCCGTTTGTTTTGCCGGAACGCGGCCCGGTAGGAGCCAACGGCTACTCGAATCAGCGCGACTTTCTTTACCCTGTGGCTTGGTTTGAAGATAACGATACAGCGCATACTGTTATCAATAAATTCTGCGGCAATTTGTACGCAGCGGAAATGGACCACTCTCCTTTTGATGTAGTGGCATGGGTAGGCAACTCTGCCCCTTATAAATACGATCTTGCTAACTTTAATGTGATGAACACTGTGAGCTTCGATCATCCCGACCCCTCTATTTTTACTGTGCTCACCTCGCCCTCTGAATTAGAAGGCACTGCAAACGTAGACTTTGTGATATTTCCTCCGCGCTGGATGGTGGCAGAAAATACATTTCGCCCTCCTTACTATCACAGAAATGTGATGAGTGAATTTATGGGGTTAATTGAAGGTACGTACGACGCAAAAGAGCACGGTTTCGTGCCAGGCGGAATGAGCCTTCATAATTGCATGACGCCTCACGGCCCTGAGGCCGAAGTGTTTGAAAAAGCATCGAACGCAGATTTAGCTCCACAGCAATATAAAGATACATTGGCATTTATGTTTGAATCCCGTTACGCAATTGCTCCAACGGCGTATGCCATGCAAAGCCCGCAAAGGCAAAAAGACTATATCAACTGCTGGAGCGGCCTGAAAAAATATTTCGATGGTAACCTTTAAACAGGTTGCGTTATTAAGTCATGGTTAATTAACGAGAGTACATAAGGCTGTATCAAATTATGGACACTCTCTACCACCATCAATTTTTAATAAAAGCGCTAAAAATTAGTATTTTAGAGCTTTTATTACCACATTAAGCCGCTGCGTATTTTGGGGTGAAAACTTATCGTTACAGCTTTGCTTTCCATAGCAAAAGCAGGTGTTGGTAGCGTCTATTGCTTGTGTTTTAACGTCGCGCTTACAATCGACTCACAATTACAAAAACATATTCACGAAGGAAAATTTCCTATGGCAGATCTATTTGAAAATCCCATTGGTTTAGACGGCTTCGAATTTTTAGAATTCACCGCACCAGAGAAAGGTATTTTAGAACCCATGTTTGAAGCGATGGGTTTTACGCTTGTGGCTCGCCATAAATCAAAAGACGTTGAATTGTGGCGTCAAGGCGACATTAACCTTTTAAGTAATTACGAGAAAGACTGTCATGCTGCCTACTATGCTGAAGAGCACGGCCCTTCTGCTTGCGGCATGGCGTTTAGAGTAAAAGACTCACAAGTGGCTTATAAAGAAGTGTTAGAGCGTGGGGCACAGCCCATGGACACTTACACCGGTCCAATGGAGCTAAAACTGCCTGCAATAAAAGGTATCGGCGGTGCCATGCTATACCTCATCGACCGTTATAAAGGCGAAAATACCATTTACGACATCGACTTTAACTGGATTGAAGGCGTAGATCGTCACCCAGTTGGATGTGGTTTCCATACTCTAGATCATCTTACGCACAACGTTTACCGTGGTCGCATGGACTTTTGGGCAAACTTTTACGAGAAGCTCTTTAACTTCAGAGAAATTCGCTATTTCGATATTAAAGGGGAATACACAGGACTGCTGTCTAAGGCGATGACAGCTCCAGACGGCAAAATCCGTATTCCGCTAAATGAAGAAGCTGTTGGCGGTGGCGGTCAAATTGAAGAATTTTTGATGAAATATAACGGCGAAGGCATTCAACATATTGCGTTTGCCTGCGATGATTTAGTCGCTTGCTTAGATAAGTTGAAAGCCAGAGGTATGAAGTTTATGACGCCTCCGCCTAATACTTACTATGAAATGCTAGAAGAGCGCCTTCCAGGTCATGGCGAAAATGTTGAAGAACTTCAAAAGCGCGGAATATTACTCGACGGCACAACAAAAGATGGCGAGCCTCGACTGCTGCTTCAAATATTTTCTGAGACGGTATTTGGCCCGGTTTTCTTTGAGTTTATTCAGCGCAAAGAAGATGATGGCTTCGGCGAAGGAAATTTCAAAGCGCTATTTGAGTCTATAGAGCGTGATCAAGTTAGCCGCGGCGCTATTAATAAAAAGTAGCGAGCAACAAGCTACTCGATAAAAGCGCTAGCCCTTGCGGCAAGGGCTTAATTTACGGCGAATGAAGTTTCATTCGCCGTTTTTTATTGTCTCATTCATCGCCATTTTCACTCCCCTTTTCATATAGCGCAAAGGGGGCGCCGGATGGGTCCAAGGCCACGCAAAAAAGGTCACTTCCGTGATGTTTCACGTCCCCTACTTGGGTTCCGCCTGCCTCTTTTAATGCGGCCAGTGATTTTTCTACACTATCAACGGTGAAATAATTAATCCAACCACCTGGTAGTTCGCTATTTACCCCTCGTTTATGGCAAATGCCTCCAATTGGCGTGCCGTCGGGCTTCATCATTACGTAGTCGCTGTATCCGCCCATATCTATCGCCTGTTTCTGCCATCCCATTACCGCCTCATAGAAATGCACTAACTCCTCTGCACAGTCAGTTGTAATATCACACCAATCAGCCATAACTCTTCCTTAATAAAATTTTGGATTTACGCATTTTTGTTTATCTTTGCTAATCTTTGCATATGTAGCGGCACAGCGAATATGCAGAGATATTTATTCAGTTTAGCTTATGTCACTAAAAGCGACTTATTTTGTTGTGTAAAAAGTTGCCCTCATTCATCAAATGTGGCTGTTATTTAGTGATCTGAACAAAAGGTATAAGGCCGAGTTGGAAAAGTTAAACAAGGGTGCATATTAACGGCACTTAGATCTTATCTGCTAACGCGCTTTTCGCTAAAGATTAGACATAATGTCAAGCAAAGAAATTGCAAAAAATATAAACATTTTTTATTTAAGTTGTAGACATAGCCTGTGGAAAATGCTTGTTAAACCGTTAATGTTATCCACTGAGCTTTTTTTGTACAGTTTATTTTTTTGTTTAATATCAACAAATTAAGAGAACACTCCAAACTACTCAACAAACTTATCCACAGATAAAGTGGATAACACGTGACACTTAATCACAGTTAATGGTTTAATGTGGATATGTTGAAGTATTCATATTTTTAGATAATCCATGCCTAAACAAACACTCTTCGTACACGACGAATTATTCACTATTCACAGTCTAGATCCAGACTCAAGCATTCCTTCGTCAGTGCTTAGTAGCCCTCTATTTTTTCTTGGAAAAACCGAAGACGAGCTCTCTATTGTGGTGCCAGAGTCTGTGGAAGTCGATTCTGTCGACCGCGACGAAAATTGGAGAGCATTAGAGTTGCTAGGCCCCCTTCACCTCTCTATGGTGGGTATTATGGCTGAACTTGGACAGGTTTTAGCCGCGGTAAAAGTCTCTATTTTTGTTGTGTCCACGTTCGACACCGACTTCTTTTTGGTAAAGGACAACAAACTTAGTGATGCTGTAAAAGCGCTTAAGAAAGCTGGTTATACCGTCAACGAGACCCCGTAACAGTGAAAAAAGGCCAGTTACTTTTTAGTGCACCTGACTCATACAGAAAGTCGTTTGATGTGTTAGCGCCAATGAGCGGACAGGTAAAACCGTTAAGTGCTGCCAGTGATAGCCTATATGCAAAGGGGTATTTTGGACCTGGAGCGGCAATCACATCACCATCGTCAAGTGTGAAAGCCCCTTTTAGCGGTATCTGCACTCGCGTTATCCCACTTGATTACGCTGTTGAAATTAAGTCGAGTGCAGGACTAAAGTGTTTGATCAAATACGGTAGCGATACCCATCAATTGCATGGCGCTCAATTTTCTTGCGCAATAAAGACAGGTGATACATTTAAAGCGGGTTCTCTATTATTTACCGTTAATTCTAGCTGGCTAAAGCAGCAAGGCGTCGAAAATATTTGTATAATGACCATATTAAACGCCCATGCATTACTTGGCGTAATGGCCACAGATAGAAAACACGTAGACGCTGTGGAAGATCCATTACTCACGCTATTCGTGTAGCCCCATGCTTGTTTAGCAATTTTTATGGGTTATTGGCATGGCTTAGCGACATGACTTAGCGGTGTAGCTCAGCGACATGGTTTAAATACGCACACGACACAAATAAACGGTTTTATAAGTACGGAATAGATATATATGAGCACTGTTATTTACGGCATTCCAAACTGCGATACAATTAAAAAAGCAAAAAAATGGTTAGCCGAACGGGATATTGAATTCACGTTTCACGACTATCGAAAAGAGGGCGCAGATTCAGAGTTTTTACAACGCGCCGAAGCACATCTTGGCTGGGAAGTAATGCTGAACAAACGCGGCACCACCTACAGGCAGCTTGATGAAGCAGAAAAAGCGACCATCGATAGAGAAAAAGCTCTGGCCCTGCTTGAACTTCACCCGGCCATGATTAAGCGCCCAATTATGGTTCACAACAATCAATTCCATATTGGTTTTAAACCTGCTCAATACGAGGAAATATTTTGTTAAACGATTCAGTCATCGACATTGCTAAAAATCTGATCAACCGCCGTTCGGTTACACCAGAAGACGCCGGTTGTCAGGACGCGATGAAAACATTTCTCGACGCTTTAGGTTTCAACAATGAGACCATGGTGTTCGATGACACAACAAATTTATGGTCGCGACGCAATACCGAAGGCCCACTGTTCTGTTTTGCAGGCCATACTGATGTTGTCCCAAGTGGACCTGAAAGTGCTTGGAAGACATCTCCTTTTGTCGCCACAGAAATAGACGGCTATCTGCATGGTCGTGGAGCCGCAGACATGAAAGGCAGCTTAGCAGCTATGCTGGTGGCTACCAGAGAGTTTGTGAATAAGTATCCCGATCACAAAGGCAGCATCGCATTTTTGATCACCAGCGATGAGGAAGGGCCATTTATCAATGGCACTACCCGCGTTATTGATACCCTTGAAGCGCGCAATGAAAAAATTGACTGGTGTTTAGTTGGCGAGCCATCTTCCACTGACCACGTTGGCGACATTGTGAAAAACGGTCGTCGAGGCTCGCTAACCGGCGACCTTATTGTTAAAGGTATACAGGGGCATGTTGCTTATCCTCATCTAGCCAAAAACCCTGTTCATATGGCCGCAGCTGCACTCGATGAACTAGCTTCTTCACACTGGGACAATGGTAACGATTTCTTCCCGCCCACCAGCTTTCAGATATCCAATATCCATGCTGGTACAGGCGCAGGTAATGTTATTCCCGGTGAAATGCACGTGTGTTTTAACTTCCGCTTTTCAACAGAAGTTACCAATGACATTCTCATAGAGCGCACCAAAGCCATCTTGGACAAACACGAGCTGGATTACGATATTAAGTGGACATTCAACGGGCAACCATTCCTTACCGACTCTGGCGCTTTACTTGAAGCCACTCAAGGCGCTATTGAAGCGGTAAAAGGCACGCCAACGGTGCTTTCAACTGCCGGCGGTACATCCGACGGTCGCTTTATTGCACCCACTGGAGCGCAAGTTATAGAGTTAGGCCCGGTTAACGCTACCATTCACAAAATAGATGAATGCGTAAAAATGTCAGATTTAGAACAACTCGCCGACATGTACTTCGGTATTTTAGAACGCCTGCTGGCTAACTAATGCCATCAAGTATTTTAAAGCAACAGTGGCTAGGCCAGCAAAACGACTACTTAGTAGACGCTGGCCATGGTCACTTTCTTCACCCTGATGTGAATGATGCTGTTAAGGCGATGCAGCAAAAAGCGCATTGTGACGGTATCGATTTACAAATAGTAAGCAGCTATAGAAGCTTCGACCGCCAACTGGCTATTTTTAATAGAAAATGGCAGGGGGACGCTGTGCTACGAGATGCTCAAGGTAACGAGCTTGTTTTTAGCGAGTTGTCTGACTCCCAAAAATTACAGGCTATTCTGACATGGTCTGCATTGCCTGGAGGCAGTCGTCATCATTGGGGTACCGATCTTGATGTCTACGACAGAACCTCTGTTCATCAATGGAGCGGTAGCTTTGAATTGGTAGAGCAAGAATATTTATCCGAAGGCCCTTGCTATGCGTTAGCGTGCTGGCTTGAGGATAATATGAATGAATTTGGCTTTTACCGCCCTTTCGAGAAAAATGTTGGTGGCGTGGCGCGAGAACCCTGGCATATTAGTTATAAAAGTGTGGCGTCAAACTTTGAGTTGGCTAGAAGTGAAAATGCATTAGCCGATGCCCTTACGCAAAGTGAGATTCTTGGCAAGGACATTATTTTAGGCCAACTGCCCTCGTTGTACCAACAATACGTGCTTAATAAGGGCGAAAGCTAGCCGCCTCTAATAACCTGTGAGTTGAGCATAATATTTCGCTGTCATAACTTTATAAACGGAGAACACTCAATGGACACAACATGGATAGTCTTAATTATTGTACTCGTGCTAGGTGTCATTGTTGGCAACATTACTCTGTTGAAGTACAGCGCAAAATTTAAATTCCCTACGCCATCAAAGCCCTTTGATAGCAATAAAAAGCAGGATGACGACAAGGCGAGTAAAAAAACGTCAAATGGGTTTGACGATGAAGATGATGACGAGTGGTAAATCTATCGTTTTTAAAAACAAAAAAGCGCAACATTCGATATGTCGCGCGTGTTAGCAATGTCACAACTATGCCATAGAATAAAACAAGACTTCGTTAAAAACAGGCATAGCGCTGGCTGCTTTTATCAATGCAGGCGTTTAACAGCTTGCTTTCCGGTGACAGGCTTTCCGGTGACAGGCTTTGCGGTGACAGGCTTTCCAGTATAAGACTTTCCAATAGAAAGCTTTCCAATATCAGGCTTTAAAGAGGCGAAGTTTTCACTGCGGTGCCGCTAATGCTCACCATAAGCATACTGCCTTTATCGCCAATAACTTGGTAATCTAGGTCGATACCCACCACTGCATTGGCTCCCATTGCTCTTGCTTCGTGCTCAATTTCACTAAACGCCAACTTTCTAGCCGTAGTAAGTTCTTCTTCGTATGAACCAGAGCGTCCGCCCACGATGTCTCTGATAGAAGCAAATAAGTCTTTAAATACATTGGCCCCCATTACCGCTTCGCCAACCACGATGCCGCAATATGCATCAATTTTCTGACCTTCAAGTGTAGGGGTTGTAGATATAATCATAGGTAACTCCATTTAATTTAGGTTTTATTCAGGATGTTAGTTTCAATTTTAATTTTGAAATTATCTCTGCAGCATCGCTTTCTTCATAGGCCACAGAACTCTGATTTCCCCATACGGGTTTAGGCCACGCCACGTCATTTTCAAAACGGGCAACATGATGCACGTGCAGTTGCCTAACTACGTTGCCAAGCGCTGCCACATTAAGCTTATAAGGTGAAAATAAGTTCTGCATTGCTTTAGATACTTTGGCAGACTCACTCAGCAGCATTTGTTGCTCTTGCTCGGTTAAATCAATTATTTCAGCCACGTCGTTTCTCATCGGCACTAAAATAAGCCATGGGAATTGACTGTCATTCATTAAAAGTACACGACTGAGCGTTAAATCGCAGACAAAAAATGTATCATTCTGTAACCGACTGTCTAATTCAAACATCAAGATCGTCCAGTTTTGTAGGCACTACCGTAAGCAGTGCTCGTTGGCCAATAGCCACTTTTGCATTAGGAAATACAATAGCTTCCCCGTCTACTTGGGCTGTATAGTCTGTGCCCGGCTCCGAGGCGAGAACGGTTCCTTTTGGATAACCCGTAAAGTTTGGCGTATCGTCGTCGAAATGCAGTGTAAACTCTTCTTGTTGTCTGTTTATCACTTGGTTAACCCGAAATATATCAAGCTCATCCATGTCCACTTGAGGCGAATAATCATTGCTGGTAATAAGAGAAACCAAAGCGTCTTTTGCTTCCTTAAAGCGACTCATATCGTTTTGCCCAAAAGGCTTTACCTTGCCAAGCTCTACCGTAAACGCATGAGCATTGTGGTAGAAAGAAGAGAAGTAACTAAATGTAGTTGTCGGGTTTTCTGAGAGAAGAATGGTTTTTACGCCGCACGCAGCAAGAAATGCAAGCTGACTTTTGCTGTGTTTTCTATCGTGAAGATACGGATACACCGCAAACTTCTCATTTTTAGACTCACGAATTGCAGTATGTAAATCGTAATGCAAACGTTCACCGTTTTGCTCGTTCTGCCTCGTGAAAAAGTCAGCTACTGCATCTTCAAGGGCTTTCGCACGCTTGCGTTCATCGTTTATCAGTCCCTCTCCTTCTGAGTGAGCTCCGCTAAATAAGCGGTTCATATTCTCTTGAACAAAGCGCTCTGCAATATCCATTGCAGGTAAGTTACCAAACAGAAAAAGCACATCGTGCGACAGGGAAAGTTGACCAGATAAAATACGCTGCACCAGCTCATCACATATTTCAATGGGCGCTGTCTCATTACCATGAACACCGCAAGATAATACTACTTTCTTCTTGCTCGTAGTGTTGCCTACGGGATGAAGTTGAATGATGCCCGGCGCAGTAATAATCACGCTTGTGCCATTGGCCAGTTCGAAGGTCGTTGGTGCTGAAAATAGAGAAGGCGATTGTCGGGATAAGGCGAGAAAGTTTCCGCCATCGATAAGTTGCTGCATAGTTAACCTACGTAATCAAGAATGCTAATAGTCTAACGACACCCTTAATTAAAAGCACGTTTTCGCGCGCAAAATCTGAGTATTAACAACATAGAAAGCGTAAAGAGCACTTCACCTAAAAGGCTGGCGAAAGCACTCTTTTTACTCACAATCTATTTTTATGAGCGTGCTCAGTTACATTTACTCATTGTGGTTTTACTAATTCTAGTTTTACTCATTTTGGCTTCTACTACTTTTTAGCGCTTACGATGAGTATACCTACCTCAACATCTTGAATGACAACGCTGGTGCCGGCCGCTAACTGCTCATCACTTTTTACTTTCCATGTTACTCCAGAATAATGCAACGATGATGGTTGAGCAGGCCCTACGTCTTGAGAAAGCTCTACAACATTGCCTATCAAGTCGCTCTTTACTTTGCGAGGCGCCCTATCTCGTTGAAGATATTTCATAGGTTTCCACAGTGCCACCATAAGAATGGAATCTAGCACAGATACCGCAATAAAAAGATTTAGTACACTGGGCTCAAAAACGCCCATATACACTAATGCAGAGGTGACTATTAAAGATAGCCCTAGTGTGAAAAGCAAAATAACTGAGAACCCTAGTAGCGATTCTAAAATCATTAATACCAAGCCTAATGCAAGGAGGTAGCTTTCTATATTTTCCATAATCCTATTTCCAAACAATACTTTGCGTAACGGGCCTTTGCATAACAAGGCTATCAATGGCAGAGCTTTTCATAACAAAAAGCTTCACGCAATTAATCAACTTTTTTGCCGAGCTTGTTCACAATTGACATGGCCTGCGCAACAACACTTCCTATTTCCGTTGAGCCGTCTGGCAGTAAAATTACTGAGCTCTCTTTAGCAATCTGTTCTTTTGCTTTAATAGCACCTTTTGCCAAGTCTAACTGCACGGCTTTTTGACCATCTTCAGTAGCAGCGGCCCTACCCACTGTTTCAATAGCTTCTGCATCGGCTTTAGCAACCTGAATTATCGCTTCGGCTTCACCTTGGGCTTTTAGAATTTGCTCTTCTTTCTCGGCTTGAGCTGCTAATACAATAGATTGCTTCTCACCTTCTGCGCGGTTGATAGCTGCTTGCCTGTCACCTTCCGACTCTAAGATTTGTGCTCTTTTAAGACGCTCGGCTTTCATTTGCTGTTCCATGGCATCAAGAACAGAGTTTGGCGGATTGATATCTTTTAATTCGTAACGTAGCACCTGAACGCCCCAGGGCGCTGCGGCGTCGTTAAGTGCAGAAACAATATTAGTGTTTAGTAAATCTCGCTCTTCAAAAGTTTTATCTAGCTCCATTTTACCCAGCTCTGAACGCATGGTGGTTTGAGCTAATTGCTTTACTGCGAAGGTATAATTTTCTACGCCATAGGTAGCTTTGTAAGGATCGACCACGCGAAAATAAAGTACACCGTCTACCGACAGCGTAATATTGTCTTTAGTAATGGCAGATTGTTCAGGAACGTCTTCGGCCTGCTCTTTTAAAGAGCGGTCTGCTGCAACCGTGTCGATAAATGGCACGATAAAGTTAAGCCCAGCTTCAAGAGTGGTATTGTACTTCCCAAAACGAGAGATAATGTAGGCTCTGTTTTGCGGTACAAACTTCACCGATGACTTGAGTAAAACCACCACAAGGATGAGTAAAAATGCCTGGTAGGAGAACAAGTAATTGAATACAACGTCCATATTTAAATTCCCTCAATGTTTACATTAGCTATTTAACTGAGCTAATTGTTTTTATTATTAAAATAAGAAATGAAGCACTTTTCAAGCTGTGCTTTATGGTAGTTTTTGCTTTAACAAGTTATACCACAGAAAAAGCGAAATGTGATAACCATACTCCACTCGCTTCCGTTTGTGGAACGAGCTCAAGCTGGTGTTTAAGAGAGTAAGTTAGCGAGTAAGTTAGAGCATTAGCGAGTCAAGTAACTAAAACTCAACAGAGAGGAGCTTCCGTTTGTTCTTTATGCCTGCTTCCTCGTTGGCGAGCTGCCTATAATCACTTCCTGCTGAGCCAAGGTCACAAATTTTTTCAACGGAACTGCTTTTGAGAACAAATATCCTTGCCCATCGGTAATACCAATGTCTCTTAAAATATGCAGCTGCTCAACGGTTTCAACACCTTCTGCTACCACTTTACAACCTTTAGCTTCGCCGATAATTTTAACAGCTTCTATTATCGCTCGGTTTACGCCTGCTTCCTCTAATTCCATAACAAAGGCTTTATCAATTTTAAGCGCATCGAGATGCAAGTCACGTATATAAGCTAGGTTAGAATATCCCTTACCAAAATCGTCAACAGATATAGAAATATCTAGGCTTCGTAATTCATCTAATTGCTTTTTAACCATTAATGAGTTTGAGAGCGCAATATCTTCTGTTAACTCAAGCTCTAATCGAGACATGGGAATATCGTAAGACTTACTAAGCATGTGTAACGTAGGAATAAGTTGGTTATCGTAAAGCTGCGTTGGCGATATATTCACCGATAGAGAAAGCTGAAGTTTCAATGCCTCAAACTCCGCCAGTGTTCTAAACGCTTGCTCGAGAGTCCAATAACCCAACTCATTCATCATGTTATAAGATTCAGCAGCTTCGATAAGCGGCCCGGGAAATAGCACACCATCAAGAGGATGGTTCCATCTGAGAAGACACTCAGCGCCCACAACTTGCAAGGTTTGTAAGTCTACTTTTGGCTGGTAATACAGTTCTAATTCGTTTTGGGATAGCGCACGCTTTAAGTCTGCTTTTAACGCAAGACTTCTTCCCGTGTCAGCTTTATCTTTTAATGCGAGTGAAAAGTAGTTTTCGTATTTGTTCTCTTTGGCTTGTTTTAATGCGGCCTCAGCACGAGAGACAAATGCAGTGATATCAAAACGCGGCGTATCAACTTCACTGTTTACCCAATGTGTGTCGTTGCTGCACACCACGCCCACATTAAAATCTGCCATAAATGCATTATCTTCGTAATGCATGGGTACTTTGAAGTGCTCTACAAGGTAATCGAATGAATAACGAAGCGACGCCTCGTTACTAACATTTGGGAACACAATCCCAAAAACATCACCGCTTATTCGGCCAATAGACACATCTTTGCCAAACAGCGATTGGATCCTATTCGCTATCTCAAGAAGAAACTGGTCGCCTACGGTGATCCCCAAACTGGTGGTTACATCAGAAAACCTCACAACATCAACGAGCATTAACGACAGCTCTGAACACTGTGAAGCGACTTTGGATACACTATCTATAAATGCGAATCTATTTGGGATAGTGGCCAGTGAAGTATGGGTTCGACTCATGAAGTTTCCTTGCGCTCAATGGCAACGAAGTACTAATACTAACTGCTTCTATAGAAACACTGCGCAACGTTTGTAGCAATGCCACTAACGTATAAATAAGCATACGAGGTTATACTTACGTATAGCTTACGAATACTTTATTCCATATCTGCGCAAAGTTGCGCTCTCTCGGTAACCCGATATTTATGAGTGTAGTCTAATTGCCGGCTACAAAATGAAAAAAGCCCGAAAATAATAACATTTTCGAGCTTTTTCGATGATGTATTGCGATTAGCCTTCGATCTTACACGGTGAAAGCTTCCATACACGCTCTACATAGTCTTTTATTGAGCGATCTGAGGTAAATTTACCCATTTTCGCCGTGTTGATAATGGCCATTTCAGCCCAACGCTCTTTATCTCTATAGGCGGCGTCTACTAGAGCTTGTGCATCAGAATAAGCTCTAAAGTCAGCCAACACCATGTACTGATCGCCGTGATCCAGTAGGCTCTGCTTAATAGAAACTAGTGCACCTGGCTTACCGGGAGTGAAGTAGTCTGTTTCTAACCAGTCAAGAACCGCTTTTATCTCTGCATCTTTGTAGTAATAGTCGTGAGGGTTATAACCCGCAGCTTTACGCTCATTCACTTCTTCAACAGTTAAGCCAAAGATAAAGATGTTTTCATCGCCTACTTCTTCGGCAATTTCAACGTTCGCGCCGTCTAATGTACCAATAGTCACCGCACCGTTAAGCGCAAGCTTCATATTACCTGTACCAGAGGCTTCTTTACCCGCTGTACTAATTTGCTCAGACACATCTGCAGCCGGAATCATCTTCTCTGCCAACGAAACGCGGTAGTTCGGTAAAAACGCCACTTTAAGCTTGTCGTTTACACGCGGATCGTTATTTATCTTTTCAGCCACTTTGTTGATGGCATAAATGATATCTTTTGCCAGCTTGTAGCCCGGAGCCGCTTTCGCACCAAAGATAAACACGCGAGGATGCATGTCATAATCTGGGTTTTCTAAGATTCGACGGTATAGAGCCATAATATAAAGAAGCGCTAGATGCTGTCGCTTGTACTCGTGCAGACGTTTAATTTGCACATCAAAAATAGCATTTACGTCAACTTCGATATCCAAAGACTTGCGAATTTCCTCTGCCAATAACTCTTTGTTCTCTAGCTTCACTTTCATGAACTGCTTTTGGAACGTTTTGTTTTTGGCAAACTTAGCTAAACCTTGAAGTTTATCTAAGTCCGTCGGCCAGTCATCACCAATTTTCTTGTCGATAAGCTTTGAAAGTTTTGGGTTACACGCTTTCAACCAACGACGTGGCGTAATACCGTTTGTCACGTTAGTTAACTTACCTGGATAAAGCTCATCAAACTCTGGGAAAAGAGAAGACTTGACTAGGCGAGAGTGCATTTCTGCCACGCCGTTAACCGCAAACGAACCGATAACCGATAGGTTACCCATACGTACCATCTTCTCACTGCCCTCTTCAATAATCGACAGCTTCGCTTTCATGGCATTGTCGCCAGGCCACTGCTTATCAACTTCAGCCATAAAGCGATGGTTAATTTCGTAAATAATTTCTAAGTGTCGCGGAAGGATTTTCTCAATCATTCGTGCAGGCCACTTTTCTAGTGCTTCAGGAAGCAAAGTATGGTTTGTGTAGGCGAATACTTTAGTACAAATTGCCCACGCGTCGTCCCAATTAAGTTCGGCGCGATCCACAAGAATGCGCATTAATTCAGGGATTGAAATGGCTGGGTGAGTATCGTTAAGCTGAATAACAACTTGATCAGCAAAGCGGCTCCAGTCATCTCCATGCGCGCGCTTATAACGGCGAATGATGTCTTTTAGTGAGCATGAGCTGAAGAAGTATTGTTGAATAAGACGAAGCTCTTTACCGGCTTCGGTTTCATCATTCGGATACAATACTTTAGAGATAGTTTCTGCTTGCACGTTTTCACGTTGTGCATCTACATAACCACCTGCATTGAATACATCCCAGTTAAAGTAACCTGATGCTTCAGACTGCCACAAACGCAATACGTTAACGGTTTTACCTTCGTAACCAACAACCGGAATATCCCATGGCACACCCTTAACAATCGAACCAGGGTGCCACTCTTTTACTACACGTCCGTTTTCACCGTATTTAGTTTCTACGTAACCGTATAGTGAAATTTCTTGAGTAGATTCTGGGCGACAAATTTCCCATGGATTGCCGTAATCTCGCCAGCTATCAGGACGCTCAATTTGCGCGCCACTCTTAATTTCCTGACGAAACAGACCGTGCTCGTAGTGAATACCATAGCCAATTGCAGGCATTTCCATCGTTGCCAGTGAGTCGATAAAGCACGCTGCTAAGCGGCCTAAACCACCGTTTCCTAGCGCCATATCCGGCTCTTCTTCCAGCACGTCTGAAATTTCTACACCCAGCTCTTTTAATGCTTCGCTTGCAACTTCAAACAGACCAAAGTTTTGCAGGTTGTTCGATAGCAAACGCCCCATTAAAAACTCAGCAGAGAAATAATGTACTGCACGCGTGTCGTTTAAATAGTGAGACTTTTGAGTTTTACGCAGCCCCTCTAATACTTGTTGCTGCATAGCGGCACACGTTGCTTTCCACCATGCGTGGTTGTTTGCTTTGTTTTCGTCGGTGCCCAACGAACAATGAAGATGGTTTATGACCGCAGCCTTAAATTCAGACTTGTCAATTTTTTGAGAGGTTTGCGTCTTTGCCGCTTTTGCATTCATATTGCGTCTCACTCTTAGGTTAAACGGTGCTCATGCACCCTCTAAAACGTAATTTAATTACAGCTTACGTCAATAATATGACAGTAATATATCAATACTTAAACGATTATGTTGTTATTATTTTGTAAACAAAACAAAAAAACGCATGAATTCGTATGCATTCATGCGTTTTTTAACATTTAAATTACATTTAAAGCTAAAAGCAGTTTAATTTTTAAGCGCTAACCGATAATTTTACCTACTAACGCTTCGGCCTCTTCAATTAAGTTCTGTAAGTGAGTTTCACCTTTAAAGCTTTCTGCGTATATTTTATATATTTGCTCGGTACCTGAAGGACGCGCAGCGAACCAGCCATTTTCAGTCGATACTTTCACACCACCAATAGCTGCGTTATTACCAGGTGCGTGAGTTTGTATGGATACAATGGGCTCTCCCGCCAGCATATCGTTGGTTACAACAGAGGCATCCATTGCCGATAGTTTTTGTTTTTGCTCTAGGGTGGCGGCAACATCGACACGGTTATAAACGGGAGCAGAGAATTGTTCTGTTAAAGCAATATAGTGCTCGCCTGGGTCTTTACCCGTTACCGCTAAAATTTCAGCGGCGAGTAAGCAAAGAATGAAGCCATCTTTGTCAGTTGCCCAAGTGTCACCATTTCTCTCTAGAAAAATGCCTCCGGCACTTTCTTCGCCCGCAAAGCCAATGTGGCTATTGGCTAGTCCGTCTACAAACCACTTAAAGCCAACGGGCATTTCTGCCAACGGTCTGCCTAAACTTTTCGCTACGCGGTCAATCATGCTGCTAGATACTAAGGTTTTGCCTATTTTAAGTGAAGCTGGCCACTCGGTGCGGTGGGTGTATAAATAATTAATGGCCACAGCAAGATAATGATTGGGGTTCATCAGCCCTACGCTCTTACACACAATGCCGTGTCTGTCGAAGTCTGGATCGTTGCCCCACGCTAAATCAAAGTTATCTTTCAGTTCAATAAGTCCAGCCATGGCGTAAGCAGAAGAGCAGTCCATGCGCAGCTTGCCGTCTTTATCTCTTCGCATAAAACCAAACTGGGGGTCTACACTGTCGTTGACCACTTCAATTTTGATACCGTATTTTTCGCTTATACGCGACCAATAGCCTATGCCTGCCCCGCCGAGCGGGTCTGTACCCAACGTGAGGTTTGCTTTAGCAATCGCTTCCATATCGATAACCTTCGCTAAGTCATCAATATAGGGTTCCATGAAGTCTTCTTCGCGAACAAGCTTGCGCTCGCGGGCATTTAAAATATCAATTCTTTTAACGTCTTTGTTTCCATCGGCAATAAGCGCATTGGCTCTGTCTTGGATGAGTTTGGTCACATCGCTGTCGGCTGGACCGCCGTGGGGAGGATTATATTTAAATCCACCATCTGAAGGCGGGTTGTGTGATGGCGTAATTACAATGCCGTCAGCCTGATGTTCCGTGTTATCTCGGTTATAGCGTATTATAGTGCGAGAAATAACCGGCGTTGGTGTATAGCCCAAGCTTGCATTATCACTTCGTTGAACAACAACATCGACACCATTGGCGCAAAGTACTTCTATTGCAGTCACCATAGCGGGTTCAGAAAGTGCATGGGTGTCTTTCCCTATATATAAAGGCCCCGTTATTCCCTCTTGCTGTCTGTACTCAACCAACGCTTGGCATATGGCACTGATATGGGTATCGGTAAAAGTACAGTTTGACGCTGTACCTCTATGACCAGACGTACCGAAGGATACGCCTTGACCAGCCTCGCGAATATCAGGTTTAAAGCTATAGTACTGACTTACCAGTTGCGCAACGTTAATAAGCTGTTCTTTTGCCGCAGGCTGTCCAGCTTGAGGGTGTAATGCCATGTTTTAGTCCTTTATGATATAGGGTCGATTATTTGCCTTCAGAAGAGAAACGAGAGATCACGCTGTCGATAACTTCTGGTGAATAGCCTAACTGACGCAAGACCTGTTCCAACATACTCACTTTTTTAGCGGTGTTGTTATTGGTTACTACCCAATAAGAACTGTCTGGTATCGCTTTGGGATTGGTGCTACTGCCATTCTCGAGCAAGGCTTCTTTGCTTGTTGCGAAATAGGTTCTATTTTTGCCCTTAATTGATTCTACGCGCTCGAAGCTATCTGCATTAAGTTTGTGCGCTGCACTTAAAACGAACAAGAATTGATCTACTCGTTTTGTGAATGTAGACAATGCGCTTTTAGATACCAGAGTTAAAATATCGTCTTTATCATGAGCTTGTGCAGCGCTGCTTGCTTCACTATCGGCATTCTCGTTAACTGGTGCTGCAGATGTTACCGCTGCTTTTGCCGAGGCTGCCTTTTTCACCGGAGATTGCTTCGCTCTGCTCGTTGAAGAGGAGGTTGCTGACGTGCTAGTGCTCGCATCATCTTGAGCTGCGCCTGCAGTCGATTTACGTTGTCTGGTTACTGTGGCTTTTTCGGTAGCCGTATTTGAGATGGCGGTTGCAGAAGGCACTTGTTTTTGAGTTGTTGATACTTCTACCTTTTTATCCGCTTCAGCACTTTGCGAAGCACTCGCATTCTTTACTGAGCTGTTTGCTGTATTGTTTGCCAAAGATGCCGCTGGCGTTTTAACGCTGTGCAGTGCTGCCCCGTCTTCGGGTAACAGTAAACGTCTTAAAATTTGCGATGCACTCTCACCAATATGCTTTGTTTGACTGGCGATAAAGGCATATAAATCATCATCTATTTCAATGCTTTTCATAACTACTTCCTTTTTTAGATGCACCATTATAGACAACCCAGAATAACTACGCAGCACAAAATGCCACTTAATATGTAAGCAGCCAAGTAATGAGCAAATATACTTGGGTATTAAAGCACAGCAGAATCTACTATGCCGACATTGCTAGAATTAAACTATGCGGCTTTTAATAGACTGAACTAAAAAACAATTCTGGTTCATTTATGAGAATGCAACGACAACAAAGCGCCCCAAAAAGTAATAAGAAGCTACAACAGCACTATTGCGCTTTAATGAAGGCAGGCACGTAACAGTAAATAATAGCTGCAATTATGTGCTTTAATTCAAGCATGTTTAATGAAGTAGGCAATCCACAACAATTAACCTTAAGTGATAATGCAATGCGTTTAGATATTGAAGAAATTTTACAGGCTTTAGGTGAAAAAATAATTGGCAAACAGCACCAACTCAAGCTGGCGCTTACCTGTTTGCTCTCAAACGGCCACCTGCTTATTGAGGATTTACCAGGCATGGGGAAAACCACCCTATCTCATGCGCTTTCCCAAGTATTCGGGTTACAATATTCACGCATTCAGTTTACTTCAGACTTGCTTCCTTCCGACATGCTAGGGGTTAATATTTTCCACACTGGCGAGGCCGATACCGATAAACAATTTACTTTTCGCCACGGCCCTATTTTTAGTCAAGTGGTGCTGGCCGACGAGCTAAACAGAGCAAGTCCTAAAACCCAGAGTGCCTTACTTGAAGCTATGGAAGAGCGCCAGGTCAGTATAGATGGCACGACTCACTCTCTGCCCTCGCCTTTTTTCGTTATAGCGACTCAAAACCCAAGTTCTCAGTCGGGCACATATCCGCTGCCAGAATCTCAGCTCGACAGGTTTTTCATGCGTATATCGTTAGGTTACCCAGAGTGGGATGCCGAAAAAGCTATGCTGAAACAATCTAATGCTTCAACCGCACTTTCACAGATATTAGATGAAAGGAGTCTTACGGCGCTTCAAAAAAGTGTTGATGACGTGCACGCCAGTGATGCGCTTATCAATTACATTTTGATGCTGGTTAATGAAAGTAGAAGTAACAGCGCTTACCCCAACCCGCTCTCGCCACGAGCCAGTAGAGCGCTTTTGCAAGGAGCAAAAGCCTGGGCCTTTATTTCCAACAAGGCGTTTGCAACCCCGGATGATGTACAAGCGGTATTTACGGCCATTACCGCTCACAGACTAACGTCATCATCACAGCATCAAGGCACTGGCTTTGATAACAGCACTTACGCGAGAGAGTCTGCTGGCGAAACGCTCAGTAAAAAACTGCTTGAAAGCATCGATCCTCTGGCGGCTTGATAAGGTGAGTAAGGTTAATAACGGTGTCTAACGCGGCGAAGCACGAATTCAAGCAAAAGCAAAATACGAGTGTAAGAGCACGGCTTTCTCAACGTAGGAAAGCAATCTTATCAACAATGCTTTCAAGATGGTTAGATAAGCGAATTCCGCCAGCCTCACAGCACAGCCTTACCTTGAATTCCATTTTTGTATTACCCACTGGCTTTGGCTGGTCGTTTATTGTTATGGCGCTTTGTCTGTTTTTATTGGGCACGAATTATCAAAACAATCTTATGGTATTGCTGAGCTATATTTTACTGAGTGTGATGCTTCTTACGCTATTTTACACTCATCAAAACTTTGCCCGCCTGGCGGTAAAATCCCAGCCAACAGCCCCTTTTCATTGCCATCAAACAGGTACATTTCAGCTTGTTGTCATTAAGCATTACGCACAGCAAGACAAACCGTGCAAAGGTAATTTAGTTGCAAGGTGGTTAGACACAAAAGAGCACGTGTCTTTTATTCTTAACGCCGAAGAAAAATCTCAACAACGGCTCTCAGTACCCATTAAAAGAAGCAAAAGGGGTAAATATTCATTACCTAGACTTACCCTTGCCTGCGATTTTCCACTGGGTTTGTTTAAATGCTGGACACACCTCGACTTTGATGCAGATATATTGGTTTACCCTAAACCACTGCAAGATGAGGCAATACAAGTCGCCTTACCTTTTGATGAGTCAGAGCAAAGTAAAAACGATACAACAACCTCTAGCCATAGCAGTACAGACTTTCATAGCCTGAGTGACTATAAAGCAGGAGAGCCGCTCAACCGGGTGGTCTGGAAGCAAGTTGCTAAAAGCGGTGACTGGGTAGTTAAACAGTTTTCAGATCCTATTAACGAAAAATATTATCTTTCTGTAGATAACCAAATAGACGTTGAGCGGGCTATCAGTATTCTCACCCATCATGTTATTGAGCAGAGTAAAAATGGTAATCAGTTTGGCTTGCAGTATCGCTCTATCGATATTAGCCCCCATTATGGAGACAGCCATACTCATCAATGCTTAAAAGCACTGTCACTTCTGAATTTACCACAGCGCACCTATCCAAATGACACCTTCTCAGCAGAGGCAGCGTCATCGTGATAGCGCTTTTAAAGCCTTCGGCGCTATCATCTCACAAGCCTATTTCATATTTCATGCTGGCTATTGCGTACGGAGTATTGCTACTTACACTAACCGAAGAGTTGATGATATGGGTAATCATATTGGGATTGTGCGCCATTGTTGTTCGCACTGTCTCTTTTGAAAAGAGCAGTCATTTGCCCAATGCTCGCACCGTTAACTTGCTCGCAGTGTTATCTTTGTTTGCGCTTACATGGTTTGGCTTTTCAATAGGCTTGCTTAACAGCATGATTAATCTGCTGGCTATCGCATTTGCCCTTAAACTTATGCTGCTAGATAGCAAACGAGACTTCCACCTTCTTTTTTGTACCAGCCTCTTTCTTATTGGCTGCGGCTTTATTTCAGCGCTCAGTGTTATTGCATGGCTAGGGTATCTTGGAGTTTTGCTATTTTTATTGCTCTCCCTTGCCTATTACCATGGCCCGATAACCCCGCTTAAAAGTAGCGCTAAATTTGTAGGCACTTTGGTTGTTCAATCTATTCCCATTGCTGCATTACTGTTTTTGGTGATGCCTCAACTGCCGCCGCTGTGGCAAATGCCCACGTCCAAGTCTCAGCAAACGGGTCTGTCAGACACAGTAACGCCCGGAGACATAGCGTCACTGGCAAAATCATCAGAGCTCGCGTTCACTGCCACTTTTCCATCAGCGAGCGCCGTTCCAGAGCCTCAACAGCGCTACTGGCGTGCCCTGGTTATGGAAGACTTTAATGGCAAAACATGGTCAATAAGTCAAAAACGCAAGCAGGCAGAAAGACAGCTTGCAACTATGCGGCGTACGCCTCCTCTTGTACGTCTTGCCAATACTGCCGAAAGTGAAGAAAGCGATGAAAGCAGTGTAAGCGAGACAAAAAGCTATGAAATGATTGTTGAACCCACAAAGCAAAACTGGCTGTTTGCTCTGGAGTTATCCGCGCCCAATAATGGAAAAAATAACATTACGGTTAATGCGCAGTTCGACTACACCCTACGGACATCGACGCCACTTATGAGCAAAAAGTCGTTTTACTTCGATTACCTACCCACTGCGCCGGTAACCAACCCGGTTGGCGAATTTGAGCGGCAGTTGAATAGCTTATTGCCAGCAACATCTAACCAAGAAACTCGCCAGTGGGTAAGCAACCTTAAACAAGCGAACCCAACGCCCAAGGGGTTAGCATCAGCCATAATGAACTACTTCAAACAACAGGGCTTTACCTACACGCTAGAGCCTAACGCGATGCCGGTAGACCCTATCGATAGATTTATATTTGAAGAAAAAGCCGGATTTTGTGCTCATTACGCCAGTGCCATGACGTTTGCACTGCGAGCAGGCGGTGTGCCAGCCCGAATGGTGACAGGTTATCAGGGAGGTGAGCAACTAGACGATAACGTGTTGCAAGTAAGACAATACGACGCGCATGCGTGGGTGGAAGCGTTAATAGACGATACCTGGGTGCGCTACGACCCCACCAGCATGGTAGCGCCTTCGCGTTTGCAGTATGGCATTGAGCAGGCTTTAGCTGAATTTGGTGAAAAGCGTACCGACGGACTGTTAGGTGATTTGCGGGAAGGAGCGCTATTTACTACGCTGCAAAACTGGATGCGGCAGATGGATTATCAATGGAGTAAGTGGATTTTAGGATTCGATGCAAACAAGCAAAAAGACTTACTTGAAGACTTATTAGGCCAAATCACGACAAAGAAAATGACCGCAGTATTTCTGGCTACCTTGAGCATTGTAGGCGTTATATTGCTGGTGTATTTCTTTCCTATCCAGCGCCAGTCTACCCTGCCTAAGTATCACCGTATTTATCTTAACGCTTTGTCAGCCATTGAAAAACATAGCGGCGTTGAAAGGCAATATTTAAGCCCTCGGGAATATCTCAACAAGGTCTCTTCGCATTTAAATGAAAATACTCAAAAGATCCTTAGTGAAATGACGTTGCTCTTTATCGAGAGTAGTTACAGCCGTGAAGGTATTGGTGACGATAAAGCCAAGGTTACGTTGAAGATGAAACACCATAACCGCGCCTTGAAAAAATCTCTTCGCCAATATCGAGTAGGGTGAGGCTTGCGCCTCATCCCTCTCACAGAACCGTACGTACGGGCCTCGTATACGGCTCCTGCATACTTCATATCACTTGCTAAGTGACACAATGCTAATTTGCAATCTAGTATCGTGCGCCCTATGGACATCGTTCATTTTCTAACATTGTGGTAACTTTCATTGCAGGGTTTGGCGTTCTAGCACTGAGGCAATCTACCAAATTTGACTACAATTACTTCCCATATACGGCCTGTCTCACCAGACATCACTATTCCTAGCGCACCGATTCGACTTGTCCCGCTGATCTGGCGGCTTGTGTATCAATGATAAAAAAACTCACAACTCATCAGAGTCTTAAAGTCTGCTTCCCCCCTTCGCAATCCATTTAAGCTTTTGGCTAAAATAGATCCTATCAAACACAATGCTGATAGTCGGCTTGGTTTTACCCTCCACACCATTACTGGCTTTCATCGGCCTAGCCTTACTCACTACTACGGGTTCTATCTGGTAACCACGTTATGCCACCTCACACTCGCAACATTCTTGGATCACTCCTTGAACGATACGTCCAACCATTTGATTGGATCTAATGCCAGGCTTCCCCAGTTACTGCACTGGCTCCCTGTTAGAAATTCCACCCTCAAACACAAAACAGGACTGACTGAGTATCGGGCTTCGCGCTATTTTGCACGCTTACCCTCCTGTCTTGCCGAATCAGGTTCACTTGCGTTGTGTACCTCTAACTTCCTATGGCTTGCTTCGGGCCGGCCCCCGGAGACCCTGCCGTTGGCCAACAACGCCCTTGCCATTCGGATTATCTTCCCCTCAGTCAGGGTGATTCAGGTTTCTTTCAACCTGACGGGTTTGCCAGCTTCGCTGGGCAAACATCGAGTAGGGTGAGGCTTGCGCCTCATCCCTCTCACAGAACCGTACGTACGGGCCTCGTATACGGCTCCTGCATACTTCATATCACTTGCTAAGTGACACAATGCTAATTTGCAATCTAGTATCGTGCGCCCTATGGACATCGTTCATTTTCTAACATTGTGGTAACTTTCATTGCAGGGTTTGGCGTTCTAGCACTGAGGCAATCTACCAAATTTGACTACAATTACTTCCCATATACGGCCTGTCTCACCAGACATCACTATTCCTAGCGCACCGATTCGACTTGTCCCGCTGATCTGGCGGCTTGTGTATCAATGATAAAAAAACTCACAACTCATCAGAGTCTTAAAGTCTGCTTCCCCCCTTCGCAATCCATTTAAGCTTTTGGCTAAAATAGATCCTATCAAACACAATGCTGATAGTCGGCTTGGTTTTACCCTCCACACCATTACTGGCTTTCATCGGCCTAGCCTTACTCACTACTACGGGTTCTATCTGGTAACCACGTTATGCCACCTCACACTCGCAACATTCTTGGATCACTCCTTGAACGATACGTCCAACCATTTGATTGGATCTAATGCCAGGCTTCCCCAGTTACTGCACTGGCTCCCTGTTAGAAATTCCACCCTCAAACACAAAACAGGACTGACTGAGTATCGGGCTTCGCGCTATTTTGCACGCTTACCCTCCTGTCTTGCCGAATCAGGTTCACTTGCGTTGTGTACCTCTAACTTCCTATGGCTTGCTTCGGGCCGGCCCCCGGAGACCCTGCCGTTGGCCAACAACGCCCTTGCCATTCGGATTATCTTCCCCTCAGTCAGGGTGATTCAGGTTTCTTTCAACCTGACGGGTTTGCCAGCTTCGCTGGGCAAACAAAAAAGCCAGTCTGTGAAGACTGGCTTTAAATACTATTAAAACCACCGCTAAAGCGGTGGAAGCAAGTTGCTAATTACTTAGCAGCTTTGCGTGCTTTCGCTTCTTCAATTACTTTGTCAGATACGTTCTGTGGACATGGTGCATAGTGGCTGAACTCCATAGAGAACTGACCACGACCTGATGTCATTGTACGTAGTGAACCGATGTAACCAAACATTTCTGAAAGCGGTACGTCGGCTTTAATGCGAACGCCTGTTAAACCTGCTTCTTGGTCACTTAGCATACCACGACGACGGTTAAGGTCACCGATTACGTCACCAACGTGATCTTCAGGAGTAAACACGTCAACTTTCATGATTGGCTCAAGAAGTTGTGCACCTGCTTTAGGAATAGACTGACGGAATGCGCCTTTCGCTGCAATTTCAAATGCGATTGCAGATGAATCTACTGCGTGGAAACCACCGTCGTAAAGTTCAACTTCAACGTCAAGTACTGGGAATCCAGCTAGAACACCCTCGTCCATCATTGACTTGAAGCCTTTCTCTACTGCAGGCCAGAATTCTTTTGGTACGTTACCACCAACAACTGTTGACTTGAACGTGAAGCCTGAACCTTGCTCACCAGGCTTGATGCGGTAGTCAATTTTACCAAATTGACCAGAACCACCTGATTGCTTCTTGTGCGTGTAGCTATCTTCAACTTGTTGCGTGATAGTTTCACGGTAAGCAACCTGAGGCTGACCAACGATAAGGTCAACACCGTAAGTACGCTTAAGAATGTCCACTTTGATGTCTAGGTGAAGTTCACCCATCCCTTTAAGGATAGTCTCACCAGAATCTTCGTCAGTTTCTACTTGGAACGACGGATCTTCAGCAACCATCTTACCGATAGCAATACCCATCTTCTCATTACCGCCTTTATCTTTAGGCTGTACAGCAATTGAGATTACTGGAGTTGGGAATACCATTGGCTCTAGCGTTACTTTGTCTTTCGGATCACAAAGTGTGTGACCAGTTTGAACGTTCTTCATACCCACGATTGCGATGATGTCACCGGCTTGAGCACTTTCTAATTCAATACGCTCATCAGCTTGCATCTCAACCATACGGCCAACACGCTCTGTTTTACCAGTAAACGAGTTAAGGATGGTGTCACCCTTCTTAAGTTTACCAGAGTATATACGTACGAATGTCAGGGCACCGAAACGGTCATCCATGATTTTAAACGCAAGCGCTTTAAACGTTTCATCAGGAGATACGATAGCGTGTTCGCCAGTTTCGTTACCTTCTTCGTCCATTAGAGGCTGTGGATCAACTTCTGTAGGCGCAGGTAAGTAATCAACAACGGCGTCTAGTACTAGCTGAACACCTTTGTTCTTAAATGCAGAACCACAGTATGTTGGGAAGAATGCAAGGTCGCGAGTACCTTTACGGATACAACGCTTGATGTCTTCAACAGAAGGTTCTTCACCTTCCATGTACGCTTCCATAAGGTCATCGTCTTGCTCTACAGCAGTTTCGATTAGTTGCTCGTAGTATTCTTCTACCAAGTCAACCATGTCTTCTGGAACGTCTTTAATTTCGTAGTTTTCAGGAAGACCTGTGTCATCCCAAACGTATGCTTGCTTGTTAAGTACGTCTACAACACCAACGAATTCGTCTTCAATACCGATAGGTAATGTCATAACAAGAGGTGTAGCGCCTAGCACTTTACGAACTTGCTCTTTTACGCGATAGAAATCAGCACCCATACGATCTAATTTGTTCACGAAAATGATACGTGCAACTTCTGATTCGTTAGCATAACGCCAGTTAGTTTCTGATTGTGGTTCAACACCACCAGAACCACAGAATACACCGATACCGCCATCAAGTACTTTTAGTGAACGGTAAACTTCAACGGTGAAGTCAACGTGTCCAGGAGTATCGATAACGTTGAAACGGTGGTCTTTCCAGAAACAGCTTACCGCTGCAGACTGGATGGTAATACCACGCTCAGCTTCTTGTTCCATGAAGTCGGTAGTAGATTCACCATCGTGAACCTCACCAGTTTTATGGATTTTACCGGTTAGCTTCAAAATACGTTCTGTTGTGGTAGTTTTACCCGCGTCTACGTGGGCGAAAATACCAATGTTTCTGTAATGAGATAAGTCTGACATTAGTTCACTTTCAATTGGTTCAGAGTAAAAAAACGGCTGGATTATAAGGATTTCTGTACCAAATTTACACCTTTTTTAGCACAAACCGATAAATCGACTGTACAAAACCAAGCCCCGATTAATTCTTTTCTATAAATATCAAAAACTTATTCATTTTTGACACTTTTTTTAAAATAACAAAATCACACCTCATGTTTTGAAGTGCGAATAATTGTTACTGTTACTTCATCTCTGTCGTGGTAGAGATGCCTCACCTTGACCGAAAACGCATCTTCCAATGCCTGTAATCGCGTCTTTAGCAGCGCTACAGCGTCTTCCACTGTTTCAAAGCGCCGTTTCATAGGGAGCTTTAGGTTAAAGATAGCATGCGTCGCCCAGTGTTTTACCAGCCAATCGCCCATTAACTTTGCTACCCTATCGGGTTGCTCTATCATATCACAGACTAATAAATCGACGCGACCAAATTGTGGTTTATATGTAAAGCCGTCGGCGGCGTGGTGTTCTACAAGACCTGTTTGCATGAGTGAGTCGGCTACCAATCCGTTATCAATGGCCTCTACATACATACCTCGTTTTACCAGCTGATAAGTCCAACCACCAGGGCAGGCGCCCAGGTCTACCGCTCTCCCGCCGCTGCGAAGCACTTTTGCTTGCTCTTGAGAGCTCAACATATTAACCAGAGCATCTTCTAGTTTTAAGGTTGAGCGACTTGGTGAGTCGCTGGGAAATTTAAGTCTGCATATTCCCAGATGGTCTTTGCTTGCATGAGTGGGTAACGAATAGCCAATGTGGCATGTCTCGAAGGACTCAAAGAAAATATGAATTTTTGCTTTGCCGGTATTTTCCTTTGCAGTAAGCCAACCTGCTTTGCGAAGAGCTTGGCGCATGGGCACAGTAAACTTTTTGCAAAACTTGGCTAATGTTTTCCCTTCTTCGGTATCAGGATATTCAATATCAATGGCTCCAAAGATAGACAAGGGTTTTTCAACATCTTTCAGACACTCAAGAATTTGGCCCACGCGATCTTCTTTTTCGATATTCGCTAAGGTCGCAAAAGCAGCAATTAATTGACGAGGAAAAATAGTATCCCTAACGGCGAACTCGGCAATGGCGTTACTGAGCTGCTGCGCATCATAGAGATGATATAACACGAACCCGCTATTTTTCTTTGAGACCGGATACCCATATATACTTACCTCGCCATAGCGCGTGGTTAGCTCGTTTGCAGCATCGTTTTCATACCCTGGGCGACAATAGGCTATTACACTAGTTTGACTCATTTTTGACTCATTTAAATTGACTTGCATTTTGTTGCTCAGAATCAGCGGTTTGCTCTGGCGATACTGTTTGCCCTAGGTTTTCCTGAGCATTTTTACTAGCTTTAGACCTTACTAAGGCAACAGTAAGTAGCGTCCAGCCAACGATGAAAAATGTGCCACCTAACGGCGTGATAGGTCCAAGCCATTTAATTCCTGTGATGGCAAGGGCATACAAGCTACCACTAAATAGTACGCAGCCTACTGTAAAACAAAAACCCACACGATTTGCCCATTTCGACACTATTACTGTGGACAGGGCTGGTAAACACAAGAGTGCTAGACCGTGATACATTTGATACCGAACGCCAATTTCGAATGTGGCTAATTGCTGTGCGGACAGCACAGCTTTGAGGCCATGCGCAGCAAATGCGCCTAATATCACGGCTAACCCAGCCGCAAGTGCTCCAATAACTAAATAGACTTTCGCAATACTTTTTGTATCTTCGCAGGTGCTCTCATTAACGGTGTCAGTCTGGCTCTTCGTTTCGTTTTTCGTGTGACTTTTCGTATAGCTTTTTGTATCGCTTTTCATAACAACCTCTCAGCAGATGAATTCTGAGCGTGCGACTTCTCATCCAAACCGGTCTCTTCTATAACGCTTTTTCGCTCATTCATTACTGCTTTTATAAATTCAGCTGTAGCTTCGGCCGCGGTTTGAATATGAGACTCTTGTGTGTATCCACTCGCTTTCCTGGGTTTAAAGCTATGTTCGCCGTCGGGCAGATACTTCACCTTTATCGACGAAGACAGTGAATATGTACTGATATCTGCTTGAGTGCCGAAGGTATCACGCTCTCCCTGCATAACAAGCAGCGGCTTGGTGAGTGTTTCTAAATGCGCTGTGCGCGTTTTTTCTGGTTTTCCAGGAGGGTGAAACGGATAGCCAAGAGCGATAGCGCCGTAGATACCAGCTAAATACTCACATTGCTCAACGGAAGGTTCATTGGATTGATGTTGCTGAGATGCAGTTGCTTCGCTCAACAACATGGTTGCCATACGCCCGCCCATTGACTTACCGCCAATGAACGAAGGCAGCAGAGGCTCTTTTGCGTTAACGTCGCAAATTACGTCTGTGAAATGCTGAAGCAATTTATCTGCTTTGTCTGGCGGACGGCGCTTTCCGGTAGCTTTTATCGTTTGCATATAAGCAAAGTTAAACAGTACAACATCAATACCAAGGTTTGTGAGATGCAGCGACATCGCCTGCATAAACTCATGCTCCTTACCGGCTCCTGCCCCATGGGCTAAAAACAGGCGTGCAAAAGGCGAAGCTGCTCTTTTTATTTCAATATCAAACATTGTCTTGCTCTTCTTCAACTAACGCGAGGATCCACTCTCTAAAAGCGGCAATTTTGCCCAATTCAGCCTGAGATTCCTCACACACCAGATAGAACGCATCTTTACTTTCCACCCGCTCTTCAAAGGGCATGACTAACCGCCCGGCTTCAATTTCTGGTCGCGCCAAAATAGTGTTACCTAACGCTATCCCTTGGCCAAGGGCTGCCGCTTGCAGCACTAGCATAGAGTGGCTAAATACGGGACCTTGATTAACATTTACGCCTAATACATCGACATGTTTCAGCCAATTTTTCCACGCGGCTCTGCTCATATCGTGAAGCAGAACATGATGGCGCAGATCTGATAACGTAGATAATGGCTTAGGCCCTTGAAATAACATGGGCGAGCATAAGGGTGTTAAAAACTCTCTGTGTAGCTGATCGGCTTGTAAGCCTGTCCAACGCCCCTTGCCGTAGTAAATGGCTACATCGACATCGTCAGCTAAAAATCCTTCATCAAAATCTACTGCTTTAATACGAACATCAATATCTGGGTGGGCAATGCTGAACTTATTGATGCGGGGTACCAGCCACTGACTGGCGAAGCTTGGCGGCATGGCTACCGTTATAGCGCCTTTGCTACCTTTTGCTAACAAACGCTCGGTGGCATCTTGCAGGTGCTTAAAAATTTCTTTTAGTTCAAGAAAATAAGCCTGCCCTTCTTCGGTGAGCAGCAGGGTACGATTGCGCCTGAGAAATAATTTCATTGATAAGTATTCTTCAAGTGCTTTTATTTGGTGACTAACCGCTGCTTGGGTCACAAAAAGCTCTTCCGCCGCCTTAGTAAAGCTAAGGTGTCGAGCTGCTGCCTCAAAGGCTTTTAGCGCATTTAGCGGGGGTAAACGTCGATGCATAGCGTTTTCTTAATCCAATGTGACCTGATCATGACAATAGCATTAGATTTACTAATGGTAAGCCATACTTTTACTCGTTTTCACTTTACGCTCAAACTGTCTACAATTCACCCGAAATTAAAAAAGAACTATTAATTTCAGTATTTTATGATGCTTAATTGTTAACCGCATTAACAATTAAACACATTTTATTTAATTATTTTTATTAGGTGTGAAAATGAAAAAATTACTTGTTGCTAGTGTATCAGTTATGGCGTTCGTAAGCGCCGCTGCAAATGCTAACGTACAACCAGAAAAGATCAATCTTGCGTCGCTGATCAATACCGCTATGACGAATGTAAAAATGGCTGAAGTATTACCGGCTAACGATGCACACATTGTTGTTAAGAAACAGTCAACGGCAATATTGACTGAAGAGACTCAAATCTCGCTACACAAAAACTTGTTAGCAAAGACCCAACGTGAAGAGAGCCTGGTAGAAAAAGCGGGCGAATAATTCCTCATCACACCTGATCCGCATGCCGGTGTCTAACACCGGCATACGCCATCAGCACTCACTTTTTAGCTATTCTCGCTGTAGACAACGAGTAACCACGGCGCTGAATATCAATTGTTTACAAATCACCCGGTTAAATGCCGTCTCGCTAAGTTTCATCTCGCTAAGTTTAATCTCGCTAAGTGCAATCTTGCTACAAGACATCTTGTTGGCTGCTAGCTATAACAAAGGTAGATTTTTACTAGGTATTACTGGTATCAAGCTCTGCGAACCCTTTCACTAAATCATCTAAGGCTTTCATTTGCGCTAAGTAAGGCTCCAGTTTTGACAGCGGTAATGCGCAAGGTCCATCACATTTCGCCTCATCAGGGTTTGGATGTGCTTCAATGAACAATCCTCCTAAACCTAACGCCATCCCACTTCTTGCCAATTGAGCAGCCTGTGCTCGACGACCGTCTGCAGACGTTGCACGACCGCCAGGCATTTGCAGCGCATGAGTAGCGTCGAAAATTACCGGTGCGTAGGCTTTCATCGCGTCCATGCCCAACATATCAACCACCAGGTTGTTGTAGCCAAAGCTGCTTCCTCGCTCACAAAGGATAACCTTATCGTTACCGGCCTCGTTAAGTTTACCAATGATATGACGCATCTCATGAGGCGCTAAAAACTGCGGCTTTTTCACGTTAATCACATTTCCCGTTTTCGCCATTGCTACAACAAGGTCAGTTTGACGGGCTAAAAATGCGGGAAGCTGAATAACATCGACTACCTCAGCAACGGGTGCTGCCTGATGCGGCTCGTGAACATCGGTGATGAGGGGAACGTTAAAAGTAGATTTTATTTCTTCAAATATACGCAGACCTTCTTCCATGCCAGGCCCTCGATAAGAAGTCACAGAAGAGCGATTGGCTTTATCGAAGGACGCTTTGAACACGTAAGGGATATTCAGTTTTTGCGTCACCTCAGCATAGTGCTCGGCTATTTGCATTGCCAAGTCTCTCGACTCCAACACGTTCATGCCACCAAAGAGAACAAACGGTAGATGGTTAGCCACTTCTACATTGCCAACACTTATCACTTGCTTAGATACAGACATTTTTACTTCCAATATTAATTTCTAGAAAAGCGGTTGCTTTGTCACGGCTACCATGGCAGTTGCCATGAGGACGGCTAATGCAGCAACGAAGAAACCCCAGCGACTCGCAGCCGTCTTCGCTTTTTTCAGTGCAAACAACCCAAATACGATATACAAAATAACACCGAATAACTTGAAGGTGAGCCAAGCGTTAACAAAGGGGTATTGCGACAAAATAACGCATAGCCAAAGCGCACTTCCCAACAGTATGGTGTCGATAATATGAGGTAATATTTTTATCCATTTTTTTGCTAATACTGTGGCATCGAATTGTGCCCACACAAAACGAAAGATAAAGAAAAGAATACTTAGCACAACTGCCGTTAAATGAAGATGTTTTGCCATCATGTACATAATTTGCGTTCCTATTATTGATTTTTGTTGGGGTACTGCGCTTGTATCTCTAAAAACGCGGGTAAATGTTTAAGTAATCGAGACACCAGTTTAGGATCAAAATGGCGTCCGCTTTCCTCTTCTAGCGTGTTTACAACCTTTTCCACGCTCCATGCTGGCTTATAAGGACGCTCGTTAAGTAAGGCATCGAAAACATCTAGCAGTGTCGCAATACGACTTTTTTGATCTATCTCCTCGCCTTTTAAGCCTTCTGGGTATCCGTCGCCGTCCCATCGCTCATGGTGCTGGCGCGCAAGGGTAGCAGCTAGCTGAATAGTAGGTCGAGAAGAGTCTTTTAATATTTGGTAGCCAAACTCCGCGTGCTGACGAATCGCAAAAATCTCATCGTCGGATAACGGCGTACTTTTGTGCAATATAGATTTAGGTACCTGAGATGTTCCTATGTCATGTAAGGATATGGCTAATTTGAAAGTATCAATTTCTTGCTCAGGCAGCGCTAATTTTTGTGCCATTAAACCTGCCATTTCTGCCATTCGCTTAATGTGGTTTGAATCACCAGATTCGTGCTCTAGAGCGTGACCGAGGCGCTCAATAATTTCTCGTTGCGTGCCCTCCAAATCTAGTGTCTTTAACACGTTGTCGAAGGCGAGTTGAACGCTGTTTGAAAATCGCTTCACTAGGTGTTTATCGTTTTCACACAAACGGCGAGGCAAACCAGAAAGATACAAAAGCGCGCCTTTGTGCGACTTACTATTGCAATAGGCAACCACATGGTCGTCGGCATACACAATTTGCTTTTCTTTCATCGCTTGTTCGCAAAGGGCGTACTCTTCATCTGTGATTGCACTTTTAAGTGGTAGCCCCTCTTTCGAGGAATACTCTCCGTTACCTGCAAACACATAAAGCTCGTCTTCATCAATTTTGCCATTATCCACATCAAGTGTACGCGATGTGGTTGCCACAGCTGTAGTGATGTAGGCCGCATCCTTAGAACAACCCAATATAGACGCGAGCTGCTGAATAATGCCCTGCATAAATTTTTCTAACGAATGAGATGAAAAGAGATCTACCGATGCATCAATGATCTTTTCTAAACCGGCTCTGTTTTCTTCAATTACAATGATGTCGCGATATGAACGTAACGCAGCAATCATAACGGTAAAAAGCTTTTGCGCTGTTAGCTCGGTCTTAGATTTATAATCGTTGATATCGTAGTTTATAATGACGTCTTTTTCGGGGGCCTGGCCGGGCTGACCTGTGCGCAGAATAATGCGGGTAAAATGATTGTCTAATTCGTTTCTGATGTAATTCGCAACCTGAAGACCAGCGTCGTCGGTTTCCATCACTACATCGAGTAACACAACAGCGATATCGCTATGCTTTCTAAACATAGCCTTTGCTTCTTCGCCGCTGTAAGCGCTTATAAATTCGAGTGATTTACCATTAAGAATAAAGTCATTCAATGCAAGCCGAGTTACTGTGTGAACTTCGGGCTCGTCGTCGACAATAAGTATCTTCCAGCTACCAAGATTCTCACCGCTACTATCGTCGTCATCCTCAGCAAAAAGAAAGTCGTCACTCATTGGGTAAATGTCCTTTTTATTTTTTAACCAAGATACTAATGCATATCACAATATTAGCAAGTGCCCTGACAGCATGGCGGATAACGCGGTGCTAGATTGGAAGAAAACCCAAGGTCACTCGGTCGTTTCCACCGTAATCTTTGACTGTTTCAACATCAGTAAAGCCAGCTTTAAGTAGTAGCGTTCTCACCAACTCTCCCTGATTAAAGCCGTGCTCAAAAGCAATAAGACCACCGGCGGCGAGGTATGACTGCGATTTGTTAATAATATGCCTGATGTCACGCAAGCCATCTTTTCCAGATATAAGCGCTGTTTTAGGCTCAAATTGAACGTCACCTTGTTTTAGGTAAGTGCTGGAGTCTTCAATATATGGCGGGTTAGACACGATTACATCAAACTGCATATTATTGAGTGCAGCAAACCAATCGCTCTGAATAAATGTGGCGTTGCTTATGCGGTTGACTGACGCGTTGTGTGTGGCAAGTTCAACGGCCTCCTGCTTGAAATCAATACCGGTTACAGAGGCTTGCGGAAGTTCCGTGGCTAGCGCTAACGCAATGGCCCCCGTTCCCGTGCCCAAGTCACAAATGGAGAAGCAAGCGTCATTATCTTCATTACCTTTATTACTATGAGGCAACCGATTAAGCACTTGCTCAACCAACACCTCGGTATCAGGACGTGGTATGAGTGTATGAGGCGAAGTAGCAAGCGTTAACGTCCAGAAATCTCGTTTTCCCGTTATATAGGCTACCGGCTCACCAAGACGTCTTCGCTCTATCGCCTGTTTAAATCTCTCTAAAGCTTGTGTTTCGAGGGTTTTATCTGGCCAAGTAAACAGGTAGGTGGCATCTTTGCCAATAACATTGGCTAACAGCACTTTAGCGTCAACCGAGGGTGACTCACCACCCTCTAGCTCTTTTGCTGCCCATACAAGGGCATCATCGATGCGCATACTATTCGTCAGACAAAGACGCGAGTAAGTCGGCTTGATGCTCCTGCAAAATAGGGTTAATTAGCTGATTTAAATCACCTGCAACCACTTCATCTAAGCGGTAAATCGTCAAGTTGATACGGTGATCGGTAACTCGCCCCTGCGGGAAGTTGTACGTTCTTATGCGCTCAGAGCGATCGCCGCTCCCTACCAAGCTCTTACGAGTAGACGCTTCTTCTGCTGCGCGTTTCTCTTCTTCTATCTGATTTAAACGCGCTTGCAGCACAGACATAGCTTTAGCACGATTTTTATGCTGAGAACGCTCGTCCTGACACTCTACCACCAGGCCGGTAGGCAAGTGCGTAATACGAATAGCAGAGTCGGTTTTGTTGACGTGCTGACCACCAGCACCCGAGGCTCTAAACGTATCTATGCGTAGGTCGGCAGGGTTAATCTCAATCGCTTCAGACTCTGGAATTTCAGGTAAAATGGCTACCGTACACGCGGAGGTATGAATACGGCCCTGAGATTCTGTTTCTGGCACACGCTGTACGCGATGACCGCCAGATTCGAATTTAAGGTTTCCATACACACCGTCACCGCTAATGTTTGCAACCACTTCTTTATAGCCGCCGTGTTCGCCTTCATTGGCGTTTATCACTTCTACACGCCAGCCTTTATTTTCGGCATATCGGCTGTACATGCGGAACAAATCGCCAGCAAAAATAGCCGCCTCATCGCCACCTGCGCCAGCACGAACTTCCAAAAAGCAGTTATTATCATCGTTCGGATCTTTAGGAAGAAGTAATAACTGAAGGTCTGTTTCAAGACGTTCTATTTCAGATTTGGCCTCTTTATACTCTTCTTGGGCCATCTCGCGCATTTCGGCGTCGTCTTCATTCATCATTTCTTGCGCTGATGAAAGGTTTTCTTGCGCTTGCTGATAAGCATTAAAGCCATCGACAACGCCTTCAAGTTGACTGAATTCTTTTGATAAATTGCGAAATTTATCCTGATTGCCGATAACGTCAGGATCGCCAAGTAAAGCCTGAACCTCTTCGAAACGCTCAACAAGATGTTCGAGTTTTCTAACTACCGACTCTTTCATATTCTTTTTATTACCTTATTTATTTTCATCTGATGGATCATCAGATAAATCTAATGCCTGTCCCATCCAGCGACTCAATGCTGGGTCGTCGTGTCTTGCCGCTTCGCGAAGCGCAAGCGTGGTGGGATGTAA
Source organism: Alteromonas sp. MB-3u-76 (assembly GCF_002831605.1). Taxonomy (NCBI): domain Bacteria; kingdom Pseudomonadati; phylum Pseudomonadota; class Gammaproteobacteria; order Alteromonadales; family Alteromonadaceae; genus Alteromonas; species Alteromonas sp. MB-3u-76. Next base: position 2,822,711 of record NZ_CP025115.1, read on the forward strand.
CAGCGCATTGGTTAGCTTGTACGCCATTTCCTCGATAACAAGGTCTGCGCTTTTGCCTTCTTCTAGCTGGGCTTTTGCTTTTTCCACTATATCATCGCGGTGAAGCATGCCCTTCTGTCTGTATTGCTTGACCAAATCTATTGACTGCTGAGATTGCTTCCAACTCATGTAATGGCTAGCCTGCTCGTCAATCAACTTTTGCGCCTCTAACGCCGCTTGCTCTCTGTTCTCTAAGTTCTTTTGAACAATGTGCTGTAGGTCATCAACAGTGTACAAGTACGCATCGCCTAGCTCGTTAACTTCCGACTCGATATCACGGGGAACGGCTAGGTCGACCAAAAACATAGGCGTATTTTTACGCTGCTTTAGTGCTTTTTCTACCATGCCTTTACCGATTAATGGTAACTGGCTGGCTGTAGAGCTAATAACGATATCAAATTCGTGCAGGTGTTCTGGAACTTGAGACAGTGTGTACACACTTGCATCGAGTTTTTCGGCAAGTGCTTCTGCCCTTGCTACCGTGCGGTTTGCTACAGCAAGGCGTTTAACGCCCTGCTCTTTTAAATGCTGTGCCACTAACTCTATAGTCTCGCCAGCACCAACCAACAACACAGAGCGTTTGGGTAGCTCAGCAAAAATATGTTTTGCCAGCTGCACGGCAGCGTAAGCTACGCTTACCGCGTTAGCGCCAATATCGGTTTCGCTGCGAACGCGTTTTGCTACTGAAAAAGTGTGCTGGAACAGTTTGTCGAATTCGCTGCTTATCATGCCAGAATGTTTGGCATCACCAAACGCCTGTTTTACCTGACCCAATATTTGCGGCTCGCCAAGAATTAACGAGTCTAAACCACTGGCTACGCGCATTATATGCTTAACCGCGTCATCCTGCGCAAGAAGATAACTATTTTTCGCAATCTCTTGCTCATCAAGATGGTGGAAGTCGCTTAACCACCGCAGAATTTTTTCTCCGGTGTCATCTTGCGTATTAACATAGAGTTCGGTTCGATTGCAGGTAGAGACGATCACTGACTCGTTTACACCCTCAACACTTTTCAAACTCGCAAGCGCAGCCACCAGAGAATCTGGTGTAAAAGCCACTTTTTCGCGAAGCGCTACGGGGGCTGTCTTGTGGTTAATGCCAAGGGCAAGTAAAGTCATTCAAATCTGTGCTGGCAACGTCGGACGCGCATTGTACGAAAAAGCCAAAATGATTGAAAGTATTCGTGAAACTGTGTTCACATAATATGTGCGATGTTTTCGCCCAACCCATCAAGGAAATTATTTACATTATGCTGCGTGTCATTACCGTAATTCTTCTCACCGGAGTATTTTTAAGTGCTTGTAGCACCGCACCAAAAGGCCCACAGCACGCAGTAAACCTCACCGCACAGCTTGAAAAGGTAGCCGAAATTCAGCGCTGGCAAATGCGCGGCAAAATTGCATTTAAGCAAGGAAACGAAGCGGTAAGTCTAAATCTAGTCTGGAAAAACGATTCAGGCGATTTTGATTTTAGATTAAGTAATTTTCTCGGCGTAAGCATGGTTGACTTAAATGTAACCAGTGAACAATCTACATTAGTGGTGGATGGTGAAACTTATTACGATGCAGAACCAGAATCGCTAATTTACAACACCACTGGCATTATCATCCCTGTGGCACCGCTGCTCTCATGGGTAAAAGGACTTCCTCTTAAAGACGATACTTTTACGTTAACCGATAAAGGCCTTGTTGATACTTTACAAAGCGGATGTAATGGCTGCAGCAATTGGACAGTACGCTACGGCCAATACGGTAAAGTAGACAGCAGTGTATGGCTACCCCACAGCATTACGCTAACTCAATTGCCGATGCAGCAGGCGTTCGCACAAGAACAGAACTCTTCAAACACACAACCTGATGCATCACTGACGCCGCAAACTCAATTAAAAATAAAAATATATAAATGGACAACTTTGTAATGAGTGCATCTATGCCAAACGCTAACTCACTAAAAAAAGACTGGTGGCCATCCCCCGCCAAGCTCAACGTATTTCTGCATATACTTGGTCGCTTAGATAATGGATACCATCAGCTTCAAAGCCTTTTTCAGATGTTAGATTACGGCGACGAGCTGGCTTTCGACATTACTAATGATGGAAAAATAACCATGGCTAGCCCACTTGAGGGCGTCAGGGATGAAGATAACCTTATTGTAAAAGCGGCCAAACTACTGGCAAAGGAAGCAAATTCGCCGTTAGGTGTCACAATATCCCTCAATAAGCGCTTACCTATGGGAGGCGGTATCGGCGGGGGTTCGTCGAACGCAGCCACAACATTAGTGGCGCTTAATTTACTGTGGAAAACAGGGCTTAGTGAAGATCAACTGGCTGACCTTGGTTTAGCACTTGGCGCAGACGTGCCCATTTTTGTTCGGGGCAAAACCGCTTTTGCAGGAGGCGTAGGGGAAAATATCACACCAGCCGAGCAGCAAGAAAAGTGGTATTTAGTTGCAAACCCTGGTGTACACGTAAGCACAGCAGAAGTATTTCAAGCCAAAGATTTACCTAGAAACACACCCCCTATTCAGTGGAAAGACTACATATTTGAAGAAACACGCAATGATTGTCAGCAATTAGTCGCTAATTGCCATCCCGAAGTTGCAAAATTATTACAGTGGTTGTTACACTACGCACCGTCGAGAATGACGGGCACAGGTGCATGCGTATTTGCCATTTTTTCCGACAAAGCTTCAGCAGAACATGTATTAGCATTATTGCCAAATGCGTGGCAGGGTTTTGTTGCAAAAGGTGTAAATAGCTCACCACTATTAAACAAAAAAGAACAATATAAATAGCGTGAACGCCACATCGGACAGAACTTAAAAATTGGGGTATAGCCAAGTTGGTAAGGCAGCGGGTTTTGATCCCGCTATGCGTAGGTTCGAGTCCTGCTACCCCAGCCAAATCTCTTTTATCAACGCACTGAGGAAATCACTTGTGCCAGATATGAAGCTCTTTGCAGGTAATGCCGTACCAGAACTTGCCCAGAAAGTCGCCGACCGTCTCTACACCAAACTTGGAAATGCCAAAGTAGGCCGTTTCAGTGACGGTGAGATAAGCGTAGAAATTCATGAAAACGTCCGTGGTTCGGACGTTTTTATTATCCAGTCTACGTGTGCCCCTACCAACGATAACCTAATGGAACTGATTGTGATGATCGACGCATTGCGCCGCGCATCGGCAGGTCGTATTACTGCGGTCATTCCTTACTTCGGTTACGCTCGTCAAGACCGTCGAGTTCGTTCAGCAAGAGTACCTATCACTGCAAAAGTTGTGGCAGATTTCTTGTCAAACGTGGGAGTAGATCGTGTTCTTACGATTGACCTTCACGCTGAGCAAATTCAAGGTTTCTTTGATGTACCGGTTGATAATGCGTTCGGTACACCAATTCTGCTTGCAGATATGGTAAGACGAGACTTTGCCGATCCTGTTGTCGTATCACCCGACATTGGCGGTGTGGTAAGAGCCCGTGCAACAGCGAAACTGCTTAACGATACCGACTTAGCCATTATTGACAAACGTCGCCCTAAAGCGAACGTAGCGCAAGTAATGAACATTATTGGTGATGTTAAAGACCGCGACTGTATTATTGTGGACGACATGATTGATACTGGCGGTACGCTTGCAAAAGCAGCAGAGGCGTTAAAAGCACACGGTGCAAGAAAAGTTTACGCCTATGCCACGCACGCCATCTTCTCAGGAAACGCAGTAACAAACTTACGCGATTCTGTTATCGATGAAATTGTAGTGACAGACTCTATCCCACTAAGCCCAGAAATGCGCAAAATGGGGAAAGTCAAACAGCTTACGTTGTCTGAAATGCTTGCGGAAACCATTCGCCGTATCAGTAACGAAGAGTCTATCTCAGCGATGTTTGAATATTAAAATCGGATATCCGTAAAAGATACTGGTTTGAGATGCTCGAAAAAGTATCGCACAAAAGCATTATGAAAAAGCGAGCGCGAGCTCGCTTTTTTTGTATGAGCTTCTTTCCAGCCTAAAACTGGGCATTATATCAATCAAGGTTTGCGATAAAGCTTTCTATACATTGATTGACAATATCTGGCTGCTCGGCAAATACCATATGCGTACCACCATCAATAATATTTAGGCTCGCGTTTGGAAGCTGTTCGTTTAAATAATGCGAATATTTAACGGGGGTCATTACGTCTTCACTGCCCACAATAAGCTGAACAGGCAAAGAAACCTTATGCAATGAGCCCATAACGTCGAAACTATTGCATATTAAAAAGTCGGTAAGCGTAACGGCTGCGCCATTTTTCACCATGGCCGTATTCACCTCAGTTCTAAGTGGTTCAGCCAGTGTTTGGTTTGGTGCCAATAAAAAGCCGGGGAACTCCTCACCCTTTTCTATCACCCCAGTCAGTGCATCTAAAAACTGCGGCATAACTTTTAATTTCGCGCCAGCGCCAATTAATACTAGGCCCTTTATTCTGCTGTTCTCGGAAGTTGCCGCCCGATGACTTTCGGTTTTAGAAGTGGCGATATCTAAAGCGGCTTTTAATACAACTGCGCTACCTAGAGAGTGACCAACGAGCACCACATCATGCAAATTGCGCTCTTCAAGCACAGATAGTAGCCACTGCAACATAGCTTCAATGTCAGTGAGTGCATTTCCGTTAGGATGCCCGGGAAGATCGAGAGCAATGCTGTTATTAAAGAAAGACGTTTGATAAGACCATACGTGATGGGTACAACCAGAACCGTGCACAAAAACAAGCGTCACAACTCAACTCCTTTTCACTACTCTCGCGACTTTTTACCGCGCTCTATCAATTTCAGGGCGGCGACTTAGCGTCACAACCCTGCAAAAGCTATTCATTCAAAAATCGCCCGAAGATATGAAGCGGCTATCTTATCTAATACAAAGCTAAGCCACCGTTACATAACTGCGAACGTCTAGGGCGTGTTACACAGACAAGCTCGCCATATCAATAACAAAGCGATGGGCCACGTCACCGGCTCTTAAATGATCAAAGGCTTCATTCACTTGGTCGGCGTTAATCACTTTACATTCTGGGTGGATGCCGTGCTCTGCACAAAAATCTAATACTTCTTGGGTCTCTTTGATTCCGCCAATAAGAGAACCCGCTACGCGACGACGTCCAAGAACAAGAGGCGCTGTCATCGATTCTTCCATTGGCCCAATTTGACCAACGATGACCAAGGTACCATCAATATCTAACAACGGTGTGTATTGGTCTACCGAGTGCTTTACAGGAACTGTGTCGATTATTAAGTCGAAGGCACAGGCAGAATCTTTCATTGCCTTTTTATCAGTGGAAACCAAAATATCATTTGCACCACTCGCTTTCGCTTCTTTCTCTTTAGAGCTAGAGCGAGAAATAACGGTAACATCTGCCCCCATGGCTACGGCTAATTTTACCGCCATATGACCAAGGCCGCCCATGCCGATTACACCCACTCGACTTCCTTCTTTAATATCCCAGGTTTTCAACGGCGAATACGTAGTAATACCGGCACACAAAATTGGCGCCGCCTTTGATAGATCTAGAGCTTCAGGCACTCGCAATACAAATTCTTGACGAACAACGATGTGCTTAGAGTAGCCGCCTTGTGTGGTTTCGCCAGAAATGCGATCGGGAGCGCCGTAAGTCGGCGTCATGCCGTTACGGCAGTATTGCTCTTCGCTTTTTTCGCACTGGTCACAACTTTGACAGCTATCAACCATACAACCTACTGCAACATGGTCACCAACGCTGTAATCACTAACTTGCGAGCCCACATCAATCACTTTTCCTACAATTTCATGACCCGGAACTAGTGGATAGGGCTGAGGGCCCCAATCTCCATTTACGGTATGCAAATCAGAATGACACACTCCGCTATAGAGGATTTCAATGGCCACGTCGTTATCGCGCAATGCTCTGCGCTCGAAGTGATACGGTTCCATGTGGGCGTCTGAAGAATGCGCTGCATAGCCAATTGTTTTCATATAAACCTCTTTGTTCGTTAATAATGTTAAGCATTTCAATTTGAAATTGCTCTACGCTTTATCGCAAAGCGCTTTGATTAAATGTACTTAAGTGACAAATTAGCATATACCCTTATTGTCACATAGTCATGGTGTATACGTTGAAAAGAAGTTTACGTGCTATGAGAAGTGCATGTATTCTTTTAGAAAACAAAAACAAAGGACGTAGAAATGAAAAACCCGATAGTTAAATCAAAAGCCCAAGTAATGCTTATTGCCATAGCGACAGTGTTCGGCCTCTCTGCGTGTACAGAGGACAACGAAAACGTTGAGTCTACGGTTTCTAACCAAGAGTTATACGATGAAAACAAAGCGACCATTGAAAAAATGGAAGCAAGAAAAGATGCGCCAGCAGAATTGGCAGCTGAACCAGTAACGCAAGCAGAAGCAAAAGAGGTCAATATCAAAGATAACGTAACCTTAAAAGGAAGTATTATTTACAAAGAACTTGAAGGCGGATTCTTTGCTTTTATTACAGAGAAAGGCGATCGTTTTACGCTGCATGGCTTAGATAAAACTTACCAAAAAAACGGCTTAGTGGTTGAGATTGAGGGCATAACCAAGCCTCAAATGATGACAATTACTCAGTTCGGTACTGTGTTAGAAGTACAAAGCGTAAAAGTACTCGACGCCAGTAAAGTTATTGATGGAACAAACACCCACTAACAGTGTTTTCTAAGTCAATCACATTGCCAACAGCATTGATCGTATTGCAAAAATACGCGTAATTATTCTTTTACGAATTCGTGTTATTAAAATTGATTTAAGTTAACAGCAACGATTAAGGAAGAGCGCAATGATTAATGCATACGCAGCAAAAGAAGCCGGTGGGAAGTTAGAAAAGTTTGAATATGACCCCGGCGAACTGGACGCACACGATGTCGAAATTGACGTAGAGAGTTGCGGTATCTGCCACAGCGACCTAAGCATGCTAGATAATGAATGGGGAATTACAGAGTACCCATTCGTACCTGGCCACGAAGTGGTCGGCACCATCAGCAAAGTAGGCGCTCATGTTACGTCGCTACAAATTGGCCAGCGAGTCGGTCTTGGTTGGCATGCAGGTTATTGCAATAGCTGTCGTACGTGTGAAGAAGGCGACCATAATTTATGCCAGCAAGCCTCTATGACTATTGGCGGTCGCCATGGTGGCTTTGCTGAAAAAGTGCGTGCTCAGGCTCGCGCCGTAGTGCCATTGCCTGAAAAATTGGATAGCACAAAAGCAGGTCCACTATTTTGCGGCGGCATCACCGTTTTCAATCCATTAGTTCAGTTCGATATCAAGCCAACATCTGAAGTAGGCGTGGTGGGTATTGGCGGTCTAGGTCACTTGGCATTGCAATTTTTGAACGCTTGGGGCTGTAAGGTGGTTGCTTTTACCTCTAGCGAGTCGAAGAAAAAAGAAGCCCACGAGCTTGGCGCTCACGACACCATAAATAGTCGCGATGAAGATGAAATAAAGCAAGCAGAAGGCCGTTTCGACCTCATCATTTCAACAGTAAATGTAAAGCTGGACTGGAACCTGTATTTATCGACTCTTGCACCAAAAGGTAGGCTGCACTTTGTTGGCGCTACACTTGAGCCTCTTGATATTGGTGCGTTCAACTTAATTGGTGGACAGAAAAGTGTTTCAGGCTCGCCGGTTGGCAGCCCTGCCACAATAAAAACCATGCTGGACTTTGCTGAGCAACATAATATTGAGCCAGTCACAGAAACCTTTAGGTTCGACCAGATAAATGAAGCCGTTGAGCGGTTGCGCGAGGGGAAAGCACATTATCGCATTGTGTTAACAAGATAGTTCTGGTAACTGGTTTCCTAATACTAAACAAGCGCCTTCTACGGCGCTTTTTTACGACTGCAGTAATTGTAAGTTTAACAGCGTGGTGGTAGAATTCGCCGCCCTTAAAAATTGGGGCCGTGAATTAATGGTGTTTAAACCTCGCATTGCTCTCTATTATGGTGAGCTTTAATAGGGTGTTTACTCAGCCAATAACACGTTAACAGTGGGTTTTGGTCGCAAAAGCCCACACCATTAACTTATTTTGGAGACATATAATGTCTGATTCAATTTTTAACCTAGACGCTACTGTTCGTACAGACCTAGGGAAAGGTGCGAGCCGCCGCCTACGTCGCGAAGACAAGCTTCCTGGTATCATTTACGGTGGTGAAGAAGCGCCGGTATCTATTACTCTTGATCACAACAAAGTGAACAATTCTGCTGACTTTGAAGCGTTCTACTCTCACGTTCTTACATTGAACGTAGACGGTAAAGCTACCGAAGTACTAGTAAAAGATATGCAGCGTCACCCGTACAAGCCTAAAATTACACACATCGACTTCCAACGTGTAATTGCTGGTCAAGACGTTCACACTAACGTACCAATTCACTTCATTAACGAAGACAAGTCTGCTGCTATCAAAGCTGGCGGTATTGCTGAGCACCACGTAACTGAAATTGAAGTAACGTGTCAGCCTAAAGCGCTTCCTGAGTTCATTGAAGTAGATCTTGCTAACGTTGAAATGGGTCAAACTGTTCATCTTTCTGACCTAACACTTCCAGCGGGTGTCTCTTCTGTTGAGCTTGCTAAAGACGACGAAGCACACGACCTTGCTGTTGTAACTGTTAAGCCTGCGCCTAAAGCAGCTGAAGCAGATGAAGACGGTGAAGAAGAAGCTACTGAGGAATAATCCTCTTGGCTGATGTTCGCCTTATCGTGGGTCTGGGTAATCCAGGCCCCGAATATGAAAATACCCGACACAATGCCGGCGAATGGTTTCTCAACCAGCTTGCTGACACCTACAATACCCCGCTAAAACCTGAATCTAAGTTCTTCGGAAAAACAGCTCGCATTACGATAGCTGGTAAAGACATAAGACTTCTCTACCCCACTACGTTTATGAACAAAAGCGGTCAAGCTGTTGCTGCATTAGCAAACTTCTATCGAATTGAACCTGAGCAAATTTTAGTGGCATTTGACGAACTCGACCTTCCACCTGGCGTAGCCAAATACAAAATTGGCGGAAGCTCTAGTCAAAACGGTGTGCGCGATATTGTGGCAAGAATGGGTAATAATAAAAATTTTCTTCGCTTGCGAATTGGCATTGGTCATCCGGGGCACAAAAGCCGCGTAACCGGCCATGTTCTTGGTAAGCCTTCAGCAGAAGAAAAAGCGGCGATAGAAAGCGCCGTTGATGAAGCAGTACGCTGCACCGAAATATTGCTGAAAGACGACCTAAAGCAAGCACAAAATCGACTCCATGCTCATAAAGCATGAGTGTAAGCCAGATATAACTTTTCCAGACAAGGATCCATACCATGGGTTTTAAATGCGGTATTGTTGGCCTACCCAACGTAGGTAAATCAACACTTTTTAATGCATTAACAAAAGCAGGCATAGAAGCGGCAAACTTCCCGTTTTGTACCATTGAACCAAACACTGGCGTTGTACCTGTTCCAGACCTTCGCTTGGATAAGTTGGCAAAAATTGTAAATCCTCAGCGTGTTATTCCGACAACTATGGAATTTGTTGACATTGCAGGGTTAGTTGAAGGCGCCTCAAAAGGTGAAGGCCTTGGTAACAAGTTTTTGGCGAACATTCGCGAAACTGACGCCATTGGCCACGTAGTGCGCTGCTTTGACGATGAAAACATTGTTCACGTTGCTGGCCGCGTAAGCCCGCAAGACGACATTGACGTAATTAATACAGAGCTGGCACTTTCAGACTTAGAGACAACAGAAAAAGCGCTTCACCGTGTTGCAAAACGCGCGAAAGGTGGCGACGCTGATGCTAAGTTTGAAATGAAAGTGCTTGAAAAAATTAAGCCTCATTTAGATGAAGGCTTGTTGTTGCGCTCATTAGAGCTGACAAAAGAAGAGCACGCTGCTATCAGCTACATGAATATGCTTACTCTTAAGCCAACCATGTACATTGCCAATGTAAATGAAGACGGTTTCGAAAATAATCCGTATCTTGATCAAGTGCGAGAAATTGCAAAAGGCGAAAACGCGACGGTTGTTGCGGTTTGTGCTGCTATCGAGTCTGATATCGCTGAGCTTGAAGATGACGAGCGCGAAGAATTCATGCAAGACATGGGGCTTGAAGAGCCGGGTCTTAATCGCGTAATTCGTTCTGGTTATGAATTGCTAACTTTACAAACTTACTTTACCGCTGGCGTAAAAGAAGTGCGCGCATGGACGTTCCCAGAAGGGTCTACAGCACCGCAAGCGGCAGGCAAAATTCATACTGATTTCGAAAAAGGGTTTATTCGAGCTGAAATAGTAAGCTACGACCACTTTATCGAATTTAACGGTGAGCAAGGCGCGAAAGACGCTGGTAAATGGCGTTTAGAAGGTAAAGAGTACATTGTTAAAGACGGTGATGTTATTCACTTCAGATTTAACGTGTAAAGCGCAACGGGGGGTTAGAGACGTTTAAGCTTTCTCCTTTACTGTTAAGTATTGACAGTTAATACCCTATTTACAGAAAGGCCACTCTTGCGAGTGGCTTTTTTATTTGTTGTTACTTTCTACTGCTGATATAAAAAGAAAAGCGATAAAGAACATACTAAAGACTATAAAAATAAAAGGTAAAACCATGCAATTCATTGGCGCCCTACGACACATTCTCAACCGCACTGTAAAACAAAGCTCTTGGTCTATTTGGGCCTTACTCGCCTATGCAACTTGCCTGTTTACCTTTAACGCTTATGCAACAGCCAATGAATATAAAACTGATATTCAAAGTAATAGCCCCGTTTCTAAAAATGCGGTTACAGACAACGCTCCAACTTCACTAAAAACCACGTTGTTAAGTGACAGTCACCCACATTGGTACAAGGTGCCTCATGAAAATACTGTTACCTTTGTGACTGAATACGGTGAAGTCGTTATTGCGCTTAGCCCTGCCCTTGCACCTAATCACGTTGAGCGTTTTCAAGCACTGGTAAAAGCTGGCTTTTATAATCAGCAGCATTTTTATCGAGTGGTTGACGGCTTTGTTGCGCAAGGAGGCAGCAACGACATGCACGACAAAGACGCCTTTTCACAAGCGCTATTAAGTGAGCTAACCGCTGAGTTTACCCAACCAATATCCAAACACGCTACCGTGGTTGAAAGCCGCGACATGTTCGCACCAGAAACGGGTTTTTTGGACGGTTTTGCCGTTGGCATGGATAGGAAAAGTAACGAGATGTGGGGACTTCACTGCCCTGGCACCGTTGCTTTTGCCAGAAACAGTGAAAAAGATACCGCCGCCACAGAGTTTTATATCGTTATAGGCCAAGCACCTCGTCATCTCGATAGGAACATGTCGGTGATAGGTCGTGTAGTACAAGGAATGGATGTGCTGCAAAAGCTGCCTCGAGGCGACAGCAAGTACGGTGGGGTAATTCAACAAGTTACTAAAAACAGCGCAATAAGACGCTCAATTGTTCACAATGATCAGTACCCGAGTTATTTTATTCAACTGCCAGAACATGAAGAATATGCATCGCGTATAGAAACTGGAAAAACCTTAAACAATCCGTTTTTCCATGATAAAAAATACACCCCCAGGCCTGTAGATGTTTGTTATTACCAAACCAAAACTACACTTACGCCCTAGTTAGAATTTGCAGATGTTTGTACATTTTCGTAGAGAGATTGTATAAATTCAGTGCTTTTTGAATGTTATTCGAACGCCTTCGCGCACATATTAACCATTTAAAAAAAGTTAGCAAAAAAGGGGTTGACGGGTGCGAGTCATATACGCATAATACGCGCCACTTCCTGAGAGGGAAGAGAAGTATGAAAGGCTACGTAGCTCAGTTGGTTAGAGCACATCACTCATAATGATGGGGTCGCAAGTTCGAATCTCGCCGTAGCCACCACTTCTCAATATCTCTTTTAGGAATGTCTAGCTGCGCGGGAGTGGTGGAATTGGTAGACACGCTGGATTTAGGTTCCAGTGCTTCACGGCGTGAGAGTTCAAGTCTCTCCTTCCGCACCAAAGTTGGGGTATAGCCAAGTTGGTAAGGCAACGGGTTTTGATCCCGTCATTCGTAGGTTCGAGTCCTGCTACCCCAGCCAACTTTGTAACAGCTAGTGTCTATGCGGGAGTGGTGGAATTGGTAGACACGCTGGATTTAGGTTCCAGTGCTTCACGGCGTGAGAGTTCAAGTCTCTCCTTCCGCACCATTTGGGGTATAGCCAAGTTGGTAAGGCAACGGGTTTTGATCCCGTCATTCGTAGGTTCGAGTCCTGCTACCCCAGCCAAATTCTGAAAAGCCGCTCACACGAGCGGCTTTTTAATGATTTGCAAAAGAAAGGCTACGTAGCTCAGTTGGTTAGAGCACATCACTCATAATGATGGGGTCGCAAGTTCGAATCTCGCCGTAGCCACCATCTTTTACCTACCTATTGGGATATAGCCAAGTTGGTAAGGCAGCGGGTTTTGATCCCGCCATTCGTAGGTTCGAGTCCTGCTATCCCAGCCATATTTCGAGAAACCGCTCATTGAGCGGTTTTTTATTGCCCTAAATAAAGGGTTGCTTAAATCTGCATAATTTTTCTTAACTTATGCATAATACTTCATGCTAACTCATACTTTTATGGCTTCATTTGTGTTTGTGTCATGCTAGTATTACCGACTTCTTTGAATAACACACCGTACATGCAAGCACGCTCATCCTCTATCAGCAGGGCTTGTTCAACGGGGCAACGCAAAATACATCCCTATCTGTAAGCGTGGTGTCTGTTGCCATAGTTAATAGTTTTTAAAAATAATAACGAAGGAAAGTGCGTGATAAACGAATTCGTTTCATTTGTGAATAATATTTTGTGGGGCGATGGCCAAGTTCTCATCGTTATGCTGCTGGTGTGTGGTGTTTGGTTCACCGTGAAGCTAGGCGGCGTGCAGTTACGTCACTTTGGCCACATGTTTGCGCTACTTAAAAACAGTAAAACGTCGAACGAAGAAGGGATAAGTTCCTTTCAGGCACTGTGTACAAGTTTATCAGCCCGTGTGGGAACCGGTAACCTAGCCGGCGTTGCGGTAGCAATCTCGCTAGGTGGCTCAGGTGCCATATTCTGGATGTGGATGATAGCTTTGCTAGGCATGGCCACCGGCTTTGCTGAAAGTGTGCTAGGCCAGCTTTACAAAGTGCGAGACGAAAACGGCGAATTTCGCGGCGGTCCAGCTTACTATATTAAACAAGGCTTGAACAAAACTTGGCTCGCTGTTGCTTTTTCTCTGTGCTTATTTTTTGGTTATGGTTTTGTATTCAGTGCAGTTCAAGCCAACACAATAACCGATGCGCTTAACAATGCTTATTCGTTTCCAAGTGAATATGTGGGTATTGCCATTATCTTACTTGCCGCATTGATTGTGGTGGGCGGTTTACGCGGTATTGCAAGGTTTGCCGAATTTGTGGTGCCGTTTATGGGTATAGGTTATGTGTTAGTGGCCCTCGCCATTACGTTTATCAATATCTCTGAATTACCGGCTTTACTGCTAGATATTATTAAGTCTGCATTTGGCCTGCAAGAGGCTGGTGCCGGTGCTTTAGGCGCAGCCATTAAAAACGGTATTCAGCGTGGGCTGTATTCAAACGAGGCCGGCAGTGGCTCGGTACCTCACGCAGCGGCAAGTGCGGCGCCAAACCCTAATCACCCCGTGTCTCAGGGCTATATACAAATGCTGGGCGTGTTTTTAGATACGATGATTTTATGTACCTCTACCGCGTTTATCATTTTACTTGCTGGCGGCTCTAGCTCAGAACAAATGGAAGGCATACGGCTAACACAAGATGCAATGAGCAGCCACTTAGGCGAAGGTGGCACTGACTTTGTTGCTGCGGCAATAAGCTTGTTTGCTTTTACCTCGGTAGTAGCTAACTATGCCTACGGCGAAAGTAATCTACATATGTTCAAACTAGATAACCGCGCAGGAAGAGCCGCTTACACAATTGGCTATTTAGGCATGATTTACTGGGGTGCACAAGCGGCGCTTCCTCAGGTTTGGGCCATGGCCGATATGGCGTTAGGGCTTATGACCGTTATTAACATTGTCGCGATCGTTTGGATGACCCCGACCATTGTATCTATCAGCAAAGATTACTTTAAAAAGAAAGACAGTGGTGAAACGGTGGAATACAAAGCCGGCGACTGTGAAATTCAAGGTAAGTCTGAAGACGGCATTTGGAAATAGGCTGTTATGGCATTGCATTAATACAAAGCCTATTAATGTATAGGCCACTGTGCAAAACCAAGAGTACAAAGCCCTTTGTTAGAAAGGCAAAAAGGCCCTATGTTGTATTAAATGCCGCCTTTGTTTTCTATCTGTCTTTAGTGTTGCTGTGTTTTAGACTCTGTTATTGCAGAGCGTCGCGAACCACTTGTTGTAGACGGACGTGAGCGGTTCATGTTCACAACCTTAGCCCGCCTAGGCGCATTGCTGTAACGGATAACGCGGGTACGATTGAAGTGTGGGAACATAAAAGGACTGCCCCATACGCCACCGCCGATCCAAGGTCCGCCACCAATCCATGGGCCTCGAAGGCCATAGAAAGGTGAGTACCAACCTGTGTGGTAATTAAAAAAGAATGTATTTACATCATATACTTCACGGTCGCGCCACATGTGATAATCGTCTGCGGCGATAGTAGGGTAAATATACGGCTGCTCACCAACCATTCCCGTTGTGGGCGTTACTAACGTACCTAGGAACGTAGCAGTCCGGCCTTCCTCAAATACAATTGGATCGACAAAACCATCTATTTGCACTTTGAAACGGCCCGATGTTTCGCCCGAACTACGAGGCTTGCCATAGTGGTTTAATGGGAAGTGGGCAAGTTCGATAAACGTTTTATTAGGCTTGTTTTCAACACCTACAACAATACCGCCCCAACGTGCTTTTTGTCCCTGCGCGCTAGCGCCTGAGGTAACAGCGGTAGAGTATGAAACCAACTCAGTTCCCTCAGGGACTTCCAATGAGTCCGGCACCATTGCACATCCTGCAAACATGAACACTGTTAGTAAAAGTAAATATCGAGACATCAGCGCGCTCCTTCATACAACACATAACAACAACCCCTGCTTGAAAGCCACAGGAAGTATATTCTAGGCAAACATAAATTACCGCTACGCCAAATGCTTACCCTAACTTTATGGTATCAACTTAGCATTATTACGATGCTTCCACCACTAGAGTTCTGTTACAAATTGCTAAACATTTAAAGGGAGAGAAAGCATATAACGCGCGAAACTCATTCATCTGTTACTTGGGTCTGCAAAGAAGTAATTTCCTTTGCGGTGGTAAAGCTATGGACAGGTGATTGACAGAAATAGTTCAATCAAAAATCGAACATTAAATAAAAGTTACGCATATATATCAACGCCAAACATATCTTGAATCGATTCGCGCTGTTGCTGCTTTTCGAAACTCTGATATGAGGCAATGGCCTGTTGAGAATAGGCATTTCTATCTTCTTTGATGAAATCTTGATAGGCCTTGGCGTTGCTTGTGCCTTGTTCGTCAGGCGCAACAACGACCGCCTTAATTTGAGACGGTTCGCCTTGACCTTTACTGTCTTGTTGAGGGTCTTTTGAAAGCTTTGAAACCCTGCTTTGAGTGGCATCTGAAGATGCAATGCCAAAATTTGTATTAATGTTCATGACAGAGTGGGTGCTTGCAAAATTCGTTCCCATAATGCCGATTACTTTATTCTACTTATTCTGTCTGTATCTCCTGTCTGCTTACTCTCTGCCGGGAAGCTTCTTCCACGTTACCTTGTCTCGAAGGTAGACAGGTTCAACATCAGAGGCATGGGCAGTCAAATTTTTGTCAGCCGCGGCTTTTGCATCATCAAGCATATATTTGGCATTCGGCAGCGTCACGTCTGCGTTGGCTTTAACAGAACGACTTGATTCAGCCCATGCGTGTAAATCGTCATATGCAGACCATCCCGTACCCGCGATAAGCATGTCAGAATTAGTGCTTTGTATGGCTATTTCCAGTTGCTCTATCGCTTGCTTGGGAGGGCAAACGCGCTCTGATATCACTTCTTCTACCGTTGTGCCCATTTGCTTGTAAACAGAGAAGTAGACTTCTCCCATTCGAGCATCTGACGCTACAGCAATAAGTCTCTCTTCGACTTTTTCGTCAGCATGCTTCGCTACTTCAACCGCCATTGCTTTTAGCGTGCTCACACCGGCTACCTTTAGCCCTGTGCCAAGCGCGAGCCCCTGAATCATGCCTGTTGCGATCCTCACGCCTGTAAAGCCTCCAGGCCCTCTGCCAAACGCCAACATATCAAGTGAAGATAGCTCTACTTCCGCCTCTTTTAAAATACTGTCAATCATAGGGAGTAGCCGTTGGCTATGCTGCTGCGGGCATACTTCAAAATGGGAAAATACGGTATTGTCGACGATAAGAGCGACTGAACACGCTTCTGTTGCTGTATCAATAGCAAGTATATTCATGGTAATTCTCAGTAATTATTCTTTATCAATGCCACTTAAGAATGCCTCTACTTCATCAAGGCTTCGAGTGCGTTTCATATCTGGTAAGCTGCCTAAAAACGTTTTTGCGTAGGGCTTGGTCACTAAACGGTTATCGCAAATAACAAGGACACCTTTATCGGTCGGGTCCCGAATAAGGCGCCCTGCCCCCTGTTTCAAGGTAATAACAGCCTGCGGTATTTGAATTACACCAAATGGATTAGCGCCACGTTTTTTAACATCCTCCATGCGAGCCTGCAGCAAAGGATCGTCTGGCGAGGCAAATGGCAACTTGTCTATCATTACACAAACCAAATCATTCCCGCGAACATCCACCCCTTCCCAAAAAGCGCCAGTGCCCATTAACACCGCTTTTTCATCTGCTAAATAGGCATCTAACAAGGCTTGCTTTGTGGTGGTGCCTTGCACCAGCAGTGGGTTATCAATTTCATCTTCCAACTTACCGGCGATTTCTCGTAACATAGCGTGGCTGGTGAATAATAAAAAGCACCGACCTCGGCTGGCTTTAATTAATCGCTTAGCCGTATTAAGTAAGGTTTCTCGCATGGAGTAACTGCTGGGCTCGGGCAAGTAGCGAGGTACACACAGCATGGCTTGCTCGGGGTAGTTAAACGGGCTATCTAGCCCTAGCGTTTGGGCATTTTCTAACCCCATTCTGCGCTGAAAATGCTCAAAACCGCCGTTCACCATAAGCGTGGCCGAAGTGAAAACCCACCCACGCGGCACAGACTCAACGAAACGTCTGAATTTTGCGGCTATTGATAATGGCGTTAGGTGCATCACGATATGGCGCTGCGTTGTTTCATACCATAAGCTGACATTTTCTTGCTTGTTGTCGATAAGCGCGTCGAGCTGCTCGCGTGTCGATACGACCCGCTCGTACATATTATCTAGGTCTTTGTCTCGCCCAATGTGCATTTTACACACTTCGTAAAGCACACCAAGCGCCTCAGCGAGTTTACCCACCTGCAGGCGCACGTCATCTCGATTAAGCGCTTCTGCCCAGTTACCTCTTTCAGGATCGTGAGGAAAAAGTAATCGCAAGTCAGATGCGATCATACGACATTTGTCGGCGGCCTTATCAAGCTGGCCTGCATCTTTTAGCACGGTTCTAAATAGAAGCGTAATGTCTTTGGCAATGTCTTGTATTTGACGTGTAGATAGCGACTCACCAAAGTAATCACTGGCTATGTCCGGGATCTGATGGGCCTCATCAAAAACAATGGCATCCGCTTCGGGAATTAATTCGCCAAAACCAGTATCTTTAAGTGCCATATCAGCGAAAAAAAGGTGGTGATTAACCACAATAACGTCTGCTTCCAACGCTTTTCGTCGCGCTTTTACCAAGTAGCACTCTTCGTAGTCTGGGCACTCTCGCCCCAAACAATTATCAACAGTCGATGTCACCATAGGCAACACCCTTGCATCTTCTGGCAGCGATTTAAGCTCTCCCATATCACCGCTTTTGGTGGTACTAGACCAGCGTTTTACCTCAGACAGCTGACCTAAAACGTCTTTCTCGACTAACGTAGAATTACCACCATGCTGGGATAGACGATGCAAACATAAATAGTTCGACCGCCCCTTTAACAATGCGGTCTTTCTCTTACTGCTGAGTGCTTTTTTTACAAGCGGCAAGTCTCTGTGAAACAGCTGTTCTTGAAGATTCTTAGTCCCCGTAGAGATTATGGCTTTACCACCGCTTAACAATACTGGCGCCAAGTAAGCAAACGTTTTTCCAGTTCCCGTGCCGGCCTCAACCACCAAACTGCCGGTTGTATCGATGGCGTGCTTTACCGCATTAGCCATGTCGGTTTGTGCCTCTCGTGGCACAAACCCCTTAATGGTTTTAGCGAGAAGTCCATCGGATGAAAATACGTTTTTGATTGTCGGCATTATTTCACGTTTCAGATGCATTGCAGTGATAGGGAGCGCATTATGCCAAAGTTGGCATAGAAAGCCTATTGCGCAAAAGCAGTTACACCCAAGCAATTAAATTAGGTATGCCATACCTCAAATTGCCAGGGCTTTAGCGTTAACGATGTGTCGCTCGAAAATTCCATGCTTTCGTTTCTTTCCCAATGCTGCAAAGTGCCAACATGCAGACTTTCGATAAAGTTAACCGTTAGAGGCCTATCAGAGAAATTAATAACCACGAATACTTTGTCGTCTTGGTTCATTCGAACAAAACTAAATACCTGTTCCATGCATGAATTAGGAACTTGGATCATGCGTTCACCAAACTCACCGTTGCCTAAATATGATTTAGACTTCTTCAGTTTTATAAGAGATTTATACAAATCGCCAATGGGGTGCTCTTTCCATTCAATAGGATCTTTTTCAAAAAACGCTAAGCGCTTCGACTCTCCGGCCTCCTGTCCATTGTGAATGAGCGGCATCCCTTCTCCAATTACAGACAGTACAATACAGGCTTCTAATGCCGCTCCGAATTGTTCTCGCTGCGTTCCGTCCCAGGCATTTTTGTCGTGGTTACTCACGAATGTCATTCTATAGGCACTTTGAGGCCATGCTCTTTCATTCCAAGAATAATATTTTCGCAACCTATCAAGACTGCACCTACCGTGAGCAAGTTCGTGAAGCGTTTCGTTCCAGCTCCACGCATAGGTCATGTTAAAGGCATTCTCGTGTAAATCTCTGTTCTCCCACTCAGCGAGCAAGAAAACAGGCTTAACTGAGTCTAGGGCGTGGCGGGCTTGCTGCCAAAAGTCGTTTGGTATGTAGCCCGCAACATCGCAACGAAACCCATCAAAATCGAATTCCTCTACCCAATAGCGCATAGCCTTTATCATGTAATTCCTGAGGTCAGGTTGCGCATAATCAAACTCAATAATGTCAGACCAATCCCACCATGGCGATGGGCGAAAATCGCCCTTGTAGTCTTTGGCATACCAGTGAGGATGAGAGTCGACAAGGGGGTTATCCCACGCACTGTGATTAGGTACCCAGTCTAAAATGACTTTTAGGTCTAGACTATGCGCTTTTGCAACCAGTTGCTTTAAGTCTTCTTTATTTCCAAATTCAGGATTAACCGCTAAAAAATCTCTAACCGCGTATGGACTACCTAACTGTCCCTTTCTATTTTTCTGTCCAATGGGGTGAATAGGCATTAGCCAAATAATATCTGCACCCAGGGCTTTGATATGTTCGAGCCTTTCGGTTACTCCTACAAAGGTTCCCGTAGCGCTAAATTGGCGGGTGTTAACTTGATAGATAACAGCGTGAGAAGACCAACTCGGTTGCTTAACGCGGTAAAGAGAACGAGGTGTTACGTCAAATTCCATAGACTAACTCCCAAAAAAGCAAAGTGTAGAAAAGATAGAGATTTTAAAAAATGGGTAAGCTAGTAACGCCTAACAGAAGTACCCACACTCCAAAGAACAGTTTTAAGGCTTGGTTAGAAAAGGCCAATACAAGATACTTTGCAACAACTCCGCCGATGATTGCGCCCATGCCTGCAAATAAAACCACAGGCCATACTATGGCATGACTAATAAAGACATGAAAGGGAACGGCCGACCACACTGTTAACGCCGACAATATTACCGCGACGGCGATTGACAGGGTTACATTAAACCCTCGCATAATGAGATAAACAGCAACAAGTTCACCAACGCCAATGGATAGCCAAACGGTTACGCATCCTCCCAGAAAACCGATAACCGGCAGCAAAACAATATCTCGCCCCTCGATGTCTTCACTAAAAACAGCGCGCTTCATCAACGGGATTGATGCGATAATTGCAATCGCCAAAATAATTGAGAAGATACCAAATACGTAATGCAAGTTGTCGGGACCTCCTAGGATATAAGAAAGGAGCTTAGGCCCGTGTTCAGAATATTGAGAAAAAACAACGCCACAAATAGCGGGAGGTACAGAGAGTACTAGCGCACTTGGTAATGCCGCCCACTGTCTGTCGTTTCTATGTTCTTTTCTGAAAAAACGCGTCCAAGTAATAGCACCAGCAGTCATGCCGCAGCATTGGATGGCAAAACTGGTGGCTACAATACTTTCTGGCGAAAAAGACAGATAGGCAAAAAAAGGAACGAAAACAACTCCACCACCAGCACCTGTAGCGTTCGCAAAAATAGCGCCGACAACACCAACTGCGCTAAAAAAGCCATAGTTTAGCCATAACGTTAACGCGTTATCTTGAGAAAAGACAAGCGCTATCCACGCGAAAAAAACCAAAATTACAACGCTGTGTTGATGTGTAAAACGAGAGAGATGAAAAGACCTTGGCAAATGTATACTTCCTGCGGTGAAGAACTCGAATTCAGTGAGCAATAAATGGTCACAAAACAGCGGCAAAGATTAATCGCCACAAACTCACTGAACAAATTTTGTTCTAGTTTTAAATCTAAACTCTAAAACTCAGACGTATAAGACATCACGTTTATTTTTTATCAGAGTATGTAGCACTGCTACATGAAACCCTGTGACGTGTGAAGCCTCGCTATGATAGTAGTATCGACACAAAATGACGACACCATTATACATGTAACGCCCAACCGTTCGGCAACTTGGAAGCAAACCAAGTTTCTTATGATGGTGTTTGCACTTTTTGTAAGCTCAATAGCCACTTCTTGGGCGGTGGTTGGCGCCTGGGTCATTCTTCCATTCGCCGGTGCTGAAGTATTCGCATTAGCTCTTGTCATGTATTTAACGTCTCGCGCTACTTACCGATGGGAGGATATCACAATAGGAGGAAACACGATTGAGGTAACCACCTCTCAGGGCACCCGCACGGTTATGGCAAAAGCAACGTCTTACCTCTACTTTATTCAAGACCCCCATTTTGGGCGCTTACCACGGGTCATCATAAAAGATGATGATAAAGAATGCGAAGTAGGAAGCTTTTTAAACGAAACAGACAGAGACAAACTTTCTAAAGAGCTTGTAAACCTAGGATTACTGATGTGTAGAAACAAGTGGTGGTAACGACTCATTGATGAAGCATTATTAATGATCACTTTTCCGATTTTTCGACTAAACATTATGTAACGTTAAGGAGTAATTCTGCTATGAACTTGTACATCGAATCGTTAGAAGGCGGTAACTATCTGGTATCCACCGGCATTGGGGCATCACGTGCTTTGGTACGGGATAGAAGCGAACAACCAAAGACATTTCATTGCTTGAACGAAATTAAAGAGCATTTCGACACCCAAACCTTCGAACACGTATGGCTTAGACAGAATACACCTTACGAGGAAATGGTTGGACAAACTGATCATCCAGGCGCGTTAGAGTTAGAGATAGAATTATAGAGTAGCGAAATCATCTCAGCTAACAACTCGCTTTAGAACCAAATTTTCAAATCGGCCCGCTTTTTGCTGCCCGTGTATTGTTAAGAGGTAGATGGTACGAATAAGTGCTGCCTTATTTCTACCTCATTTGTAAATATTAGCACCTTGTTCATAAATACGCGTGAAAGCGCCACGTACACGACGCTGGTAGCAGCCTATCGGTTTGGAGAAAAGACATGTCCTATAACAAGTTATTAAAAAATCTGGTTTTAGCAAGTACGGTATTACTAGTGAGCGCCTGCGCCTCGATGGGTGATGGCACTGTAGCTGAAAAGAGACAGGCGATTCTCGATATGCAGCAGAATGCCCTTACTCGCCTTTACAGTGAAAAGCCAGACACCCGCTCTCAAATAAGAGATGCGGCAGGTTATGCGGTTTTTACCAATGCAAATGTTAACGTTATCTTTTTTGCAGCAGGTACCGGCTATGGCGTTGTAAACAACAACGTTACAGGGAATAAGACGTACATGAATATGGCAGAAGGCGGCGTAGGATTTGGCCTTGGTGCAAAAGACTATCGAGTTGTGATGGTGTTCCATTCACAAAAGGCGATGTCGTACTTTATTGAAAACGGCTGGACAGTTGGCGGTAATGCAGATGCAGCAGCAAAAGCAGGTAACAAAGGCGCATCAGCTGAGGGTGAGGGCTATTTAGGTAATGTAACTGTTTATACCATGACTGAAAGCGGCCTGGCTTTACAAGCAACTGTAAAAGGCACCAAGTTTTGGGTAGATAAAGAGCTTAATTAAATAGATTAACTAAATATAGTAACTAACAACAAGGCAGGAAGCGCTTTGTTAAAAAGCCATGGAAGGCTTGTTTGCGTTAGACTGAGCTAGTACAACTGAGCAAATCAAACATCTATGTCGATGTGCTTCAATCCTCCCTCACCATCTTTGTTACTTTTTTGTTTGCTCTCGTGACGATGTTTAGTGGCATACTCTAATGCCTCTGCACGGTTAACTTCATCAAACTGATCGCCATCATCTTCAGCAAGATGCTGTGACTTTTTTGATTTCTCAACTTTTTTGACGCGCTTGTCTTCCTCTATAACAATCTTCGTATTGCGCGGCAAAATAGGAAAAAGTAGGTCGTTACTCATAATAGTTGTAGCTCCCATTGCAAATATTCGGCTAGTTTTGGGCCATTACGCTAACTGTTGCAAGCTGACGCAATGGCGATAACTGGCTCGCAGAACATTAACTGTTTTTAACGGTAGACGCATTCAGAACTAAACGTTTTATTATATGTACATTAATTTAGACGCTATGTAACCAAAGAGTTCACTTTAGCCTTGCAAAACTTACTTCAAACCGCTAATGTTTCACCCGCTCGAAATCAGGACATCAAAATTTTTATATGATCAATTGCGCTGCGAAACATCACCATCACCACATAGCATAACCTTTCAGGTTCGTGCTGGAAGGTCTATGTCTCCTTCCAGTGGCGCAGATAAGAATTCTCGGCCCTCGGAAGGAAACTTCCGGGGGTTTTTCGTTTTAGGTGCAATCACAAGTAAACACACAACGTGTAAGGAACGTTTTAATGAGTAACAGCAAAAGACTTCGAATTGCCGTACAGAAATCAGGCCGCTTAAGCGATGATAGCATTGCACTACTTAAGGCTATCGGCATAAAACTGAATATTCGTGATCGTCTGCTGATTGCGCATTCTACTAACGAACCCATCGATTTACTGCGCGTGCGAGATGACGATATTCCAGGCTTAGTGATGGACGGCGTAGTTGACTTAGGTTTTATCGGTGAAAATGAACTTGAAGAAAAGTCGCTGGAACGCAAAGCCGCTGGCAAACCTTTTGAATATGAAACACTTCGTCGCCTAGACTACGGTGGCTGCCGCCTTTCAATCGCTGTGCCTAACGAGATGGAATACAGCGGTGTTGAATCACTTAATGGCAAAGAAGTTGCCACAACATACCCGTATTTATTAGAGCGCTATTTTGCAGAGAAAGGCATCAACGCAAAAGCTGTCATGCTTACAGGCTCAGTTGAAGTTGCCCCTCGCGCTGGTGTTGCCGATGCTATTTGCGACCTTGTATCAACGGGCGCAACGCTAGAAGCAAATGGCTTAGTGGAAAAAGAAGAAATATTTCGTTCAAAAGCAGTATTAATTAAACGCGTTGGCGGCGAAATGAGCGAAGAAAAGCAAGCATTGATCAATCGTATGATGCCTCGCGTAGACGGTGTGTTGCTAGCCAAAGAAAGCAAATATATTATGCTGCACGCGCCTAAGGCGTATCTAGAGCAAGTGAAAAGCTTGTTGCCAGGTGCTGAAAACCCAACTGTACTTCCTCTTGCTGGCAACGAAGAGCAAGTGGCTATTCATGTGGTATCTACAGAAACCTTGTTCTGGGAAACCATGGAAAAACTAAAAGCCCTTGGTTGTAGCTCTATTCTTGTAATGCCCATAGAAAAAATGATGGGCTAAAGGCAGACAATTATGATTACTTGGTCATCTCTTTCTAATAATGAGAAAAAACAGGCGCTAGCGCGCCCGGCTATGGCCAATAGCCAGCAGTTGAAACAAACCGTGGCCGAAATTATTGCCCGAGTTGAAGCAGAGGGCGATAAGGCTGTTCTTGATTACACTCGCAAGTTTGATTGCCCAGACTTAACGGAAGTTGTGCTTTCTCAAGAAAACATTGATGCTTTGGCGGCTCAGGTAACACCTGAGGTCGCAAACGCTATCGACACAGCGTTTAATAACATCAAAACGTTTCACGAAGCTCAAAAACCCAGTGATATCTCACTAACTACGACTCCAGGGGTGCATTGTGAATTGCGCTTTACCGCTTTAGACGCGGTTGGACTGTATATTCCAGGTGGCAGTGCTCCGCTACCCTCAACGGTACTCATGCTAGGAGTGCCAGCGTTAGTGGCGGGCTGTAAAAACAAACTGCTGTGTACACCACCAAACAAGCAGCAGTTAATAGCCCCTGAGATTGCGTATGCAGCCAGAAAATGTGGCATCGACAACGTATTTTTGTGTGGCGGAGCACAAGCGGTTGCAGCAATGGCACTGGGAACTGAGTCTATTCCTCAGGTTGATAAGATATTTGGTCCCGGTAATAGTTTTGTTACTGAAGCCAAGCAACAGGTTAGTCAACGTGCAGACGGCGCGGCTATTGATATGCCAGCAGGTCCTTCTGAAGTGCTAGTGCTTGCCGATGAGTTTGCCAACCCTGAATTTGTGGCTTCAGACTTATTATCGCAAGCTGAGCACGGCCCAGACTCACAGGCAATTTTGGTATCAAACAGCGAAACCCTCATTGAGGAAGCGAAAGCGGCAGTTGAACGTCAGTTAGCCACGCTATCTCGTGCAGATATTGCTCGACCTGCAATGGAAAACGCGCGCTATATTTTAGCAGATACCATTGAGCAAGCCATTGAGGCGAGCAATGCTTATGCGGCTGAGCACCTCATTGTTCAAATTGAGAATGCACGAGATTATTTGCCGAAGATCAAACACGCTGGGTCAATCTTTTTAGGCCCATGGTCTCCTGAGTCTGCCGGTGACTACGCATCGGGTACCAACCATGTATTGCCAACCTATGGATATGCAAAAAATTACTCAAGCCTTGGCCTATTAGATTTTATGCGTCGTTTTACTATTCAAGAGCTCAGTGCTGATGGCATGCGTAATTTGGGTCCAGCTATTATGGCATTAGCTGCCGCGGAGGGTTTAGACGCCCATGAACAGGCTGTTGCCTTACGTATGCAAGCACTTAAGCAAGGAGACGCCTAATGTCTGCGCTCATTGATAATTTGATAAATGAAAACTTGGTGCCGCTGAAGCCTTACGAATCGGCACGTCGTTTATTTTCCGGTGGTCAAGACTGGCTCAATGCTAATGAGTCGCCTTATGCCAATGAATACAACGTAGACAGCAGCAACTTTAACCGATATCCGTCGTGCCAGCCTGACGCAGTTGTCAACGGCTATGCGAGCTACGCTAGTATCGATAAGTCGCAACTTATTGTGACTCGCGGTGCCGATGAAGGTATTGAGTTGCTTATTCGTACCTTTTGTACTCCAGGTAAAGACAACGTTCTTATCTGTCCGCCAACCTACGGCATGTATGCTATAAGCGCAGAAACCTGTGATGTAGGCATTAAAAAAGTACCGCTTAACGACGACTTCAGTCTAAATGTCGACGCGGTATGTGCTGAAGACGACGTGAACGTTATTTTCATTTGCGCACCCAATAACCCAACGGGCACGTCAGTAGCCCGCAAGGATATAAAAGCCGTGCTCAATCACTTTGCCGACAAAGCGTTAGTGGTTGTTGATGAAGCGTATATTGAATTTGATGCGGATAGCACTTGGGCAAACGAGATAAACAATTATCCTAACTTGGTAGTACTACGAACCTTATCTAAGGCATTTGCGTTGGCGGGGCTTCGCTGTGGTTTCACCCTTGCTCAGGCACCTGTTATTCAGGCGCTATTAAAGGTGATTGCGCCCTATCCAATTCCTGAACCGGTAGCACAGATTGCAGCAAAAGCGCTGTCTCCTGAGTCGCTTACGTTACTAGAACTGCAAGTGGCTACCATTAATAGAGAAAAAGAAGCGTTAGCAGAGGCCCTTCAAGCCGTTGATGGCATTGAACTACTGGGCGACAGACGCGCTAATTTTATTCTGTTTCGCGATGAGAAAGCGCCCGCTTTAATGCAGTACTTAGTTAGCCAAGGTATGCTTATTCGCGACCAATCTAAACAGCTAAATTTACAAAATTGCTTACGCGTTAGCATAGGAACGGAAGAACAAAACCAGCGCTTAATGCAGTTAATTAACGACTTTAAAAATAATGAGGACGCGGCATGAGTCAGCAAGCCATACTATTTATAGACCGCGACGGTACGCTAGTTGAAGAGCCGCCCGTAGATAAGCAGTTAGACAGTTTAGAGAAACTCGTTTTCGAGCCCAACGTTATCCCTGTGTTGTTAAAGCTTAAAGCAGCTGGTTTTAAGCTCGTTATGGTGTCAAACCAAGATGGATTAGGCACAGAGAGCTTCCCTCAACAAGATTTTGAGATTGCCCACAACGCCATGATGGGGATATTCGAAAGCCAAGGTGTGACTTTCGATGATGTGCTTATTTGCCCCCACTTTGAGGAAGATAACTGCACCTGCCGTAAGCCAAAGCTTGGCTTGGTGAAAGACTACCTGCAGCAAGGCCGTGTTGACTTCACTCGCTCGTATGTCATTGGCGATAGAATTACCGACGTACAGCTTGGTGAAAACATGGGCATCAAAAGCTTACAGTACAATCGCGAAACGCTTAACTGGAATGACGTTCAAAAGTCAATTTTAGCTTCATCGCGTATTGCGGAAGTGGTACGTACTACGTCTGAAACCGACATCAGAGTGCGAGTAGATTTAGATTCTCAGGAAAAGTCTGCTATTCACACAGGCCTTGGTTTTTTTGACCATATGCTTGACCAAATCGCTGTTCACGGCGGGTTTGAGTTAAACGTGTCTGTTGATGGCGACCTTCATATTGACGATCACCACAGCGTTGAAGATACCGCGCTAGCTATTGGTGAAGCGCTTAAAAAAGCACTGGGTGATAAACGTGGTATTGGTCGCTTTGGGTTTGCATTACCTATGGATGAGTGTCGCGCCGAATGCATTATGGATATTTCTAACCGCCCTCACCTCAAGTTTGAAGCAGAGTTTAGCCGAGATCAGGTAGGTGAAATGGCTACAGAGATGGTGCCGCATTTCTTTTACTCTTTAGCACAAAGCATGGGATTATCGCTACACTTGTCTACCACAGAAGGCAATGCGCACCACCAGGTAGAAAGCTTATTTAAAGTATTTGGTCGCGCCCTTAGACAAGCTATTGCGCTTAAAGGCGATGCGTTGCCAAGTAGCAAGGGAGCGCTTTAATGTCAGTGGTAAACACAAACCAGCGGCAAAAAATTGTTATTGTAAACACGGGCTGCGCTAATATTTCGTCTGTGCGATTTGCCCTTGAACGTCTTGGTGTCGAAGTAGATGTATCTGACGATATCAATGTGATTAACGCCGCAGATAAAGTATTTCTGCCCGGTGTAGGAACTGCCAGCGCAGCGATGGCAAGCATAAAACAGAAAGGCTTGGTGAGCACTCTTCAATCGCTAACTCAACCCGTATTAGGCGTTTGCTTGGGCATGCAGCTTATGGTTGAAACCAGTGCTGAAGGTGGTTTCCAAGGCACAGAAGACATCGGCTGTTTATCCTTGATGCCTGGACATGTTGCTAGAATGGAGGCCAATGGTTTGCGCCTTCCTCACATGGGGTGGAATACGGTAACGCATAGCAACGAGAGCTTATTCAAAGGCATTCCGCAAGATACCTATTTCTATTTCGTGCACAGTTTTGCTGTACCTGAGTATGAGCATACGCTGGCGAGTTGTACGTATGGCAACGCTTTTTCTGCTGCCATCAATAAAAACAATTTTTATGGCGTGCAGTTTCACCCAGAGCGCTCCGGCGAGGCTGGCGCACAACTTCTTACCAACTTTGTGAACTTATAATGATAATTCCAGCAATTGATCTCATCGACGGACACGTAGTTCGTTTGTACCAAGGCGATTACGAGCAAAAAACCCAATATGAATTAGACCCCATCGACGTGGTACATGACTACGCTGACCAAGGCGCTACCTGGCTTCATATTGTGGATTTAACGGGTGCCAAAGATACTAGCAAGCGACAGTTGGCACTTATTAAAGCCATGGTTGATACAAAGCGCATGAACTTTCAAGCAGGTGGCGGCATTCGTTCTGAAGACGAGGTAGCACAACTTCTTGAAGCTGGTGTGAGTCGAGTGGTGATAGGCTCGCTTGCGGTAAAACAGCCAGAACTAGTAAAGTCTTGGGTAGAAAAATATGGCCCTGAACATATCGTGCTAGCACTAGATATTAATATCAGCGAAAGTGGTGAAAAACTTATTGCCACTCATGGCTGGCAAGAAAACTCGGGCGTCGCCTTAGAGGGCTTGCTAAACGACTTCGCTACTGTTGGCGCTAAACATGTTTTATGCACAGACATAAGCCGTGACGGCACCTTACAAGGCGCAAACAGAGAGTTGTATGAAGAAATGGCAGCGCAGTTTCCAAATGTTAAATGGCAGGCATCTGGCGGTATCGGCAGTCTAAATGACATTGAAGTGCTGAAGCCTACCAAGGTAGATGGCGTTATTTTAGGGCGCGCTCTACTTGAAGGTAAATTTACCGTGAAGGAGGCAATTGCATGCTGGCAAAACGCATAATCCCCTGCTTAGACGTTCGCGACGGCAAAGTTGTTAAAGGCGTTCAGTTTAGAAACCACGAAATTATTGGTGATATCGTTCCACTTGCAGAGCAATACGCTAAAGCCGGTGCCGACGAACTCGTTTTTTACGATATTACAGCAAGTTCTGATGCTCGCGTTGTTGATAAAAGCTGGGTAAGCCGTATTGCGCAAGTAATTGATATCCCATTTTGTGTGGCTGGTGGTATTAAAAGTATTGAAGATGCAGGCCGCATTCTTGAAATGGGCGCAGACAAAATATCTATCAACTCCCCCGCTTTAAACAACCCTGAGCTAATTAATGCACTGCACGACGTATACGGTCAACAATGCGTGGTAATTGGCATTGATAGCTTTTACAACCAAGATACCAATCAATACGAAGTGTATAAGTTTACCGGCGATGAAAGTCGTACTCAAAAAAGTCAGTGGCAGACGATTGACTGGATAAAGGAAGTGCAATCTCGCGGTGCCGGTGAAATAGTGCTTAACTGCATGAACCAAGATGGTGTGCGCAACGGTTACGATGTTAAGCAGTTAAAAGCCGTAAGAGAAGCCTGCAATGTGCCTTTAATAGCGTCAGGCGGAGCCGGTGAAATTTCACATTTTACTGATGTATTCCAACAAGCTGACGTTGACGGTGCGCTCGCGGCTTCGGTCTTTCACAAGAACATTATCAATATAGACGAGTTGAAAGCAGAGCTAACTGCCAACGGCGTCCCTATGCGCAAGCGTCATGGCTTAACAGCGCAGGCAGAAGGAATTAATCCATGATCATTACAAGTGAAAATACCAATACCTTGGCATGGGAGAAGATGGATAATCTTTTGCCAGCTATCGTGCAAGATGCATTATCTGGCAAGGTGTTAATGCAAGGCTATATGGACCAAGACGCCTTAACCAAAACCCTCGAAAGCGGCAAAGTAACCTTCTTCAGCCGCTCCAAAAAGCGTTTGTGGATGAAAGGTGAAACATCGGGTAATACGCTCGACTTAGTGAGTGTAGCCTGTGATTGCGATAGCGATTCGCTGCTGGTTCTCGCAAATCCTAACGGCCCTACCTGCCACACAGGGAAGGAAAGTTGCTGGTTTGAAGGCAATACCCCAGCGTTTACGTTTTTAGCCGACCTAGAGCGAGTATTAGCATCTCGTAAATCTGCTGACCCTAAAAGCAGCTACACTGCCAGCCTTTATAACAAAGGCATTAAGCGCATTGCGCAAAAAGTGGGTGAAGAAGGCGTTGAGACCGCGTTAGCCGCAACAGTGCACGACAAAGAAGAGCTTAAAAACGAAGCCGCTGACTTGTTATACCACCTAACTGTGCTGTTACAAGCGAGCGATATGTCGCTTAACGATGCGCTTAGCGTATTACAAGAGCGTCATAAATAGCTTTTAAGGCATGCAACGTCAAATGAATAACGTAAAAAAGCCCGCTTGCGGGCTTTTTTTAGCGCTTTTCTAAGGCTTTTCTGGGGCTTTTAAACGCTACATTCCGAAATGGATGAGCGCTAAATTACCAACGGCGGTCACCAGCATTGCTAGGAAGGTAAGGATCATACCTGTAAAACGCTGCCAGCTAACGCCTGAGTGTCTTCCCAGTCCGTAAGCATGCAATACCCTACCAAACAAAATAGCGCTTCCTAATGCATGTACAGCCCACCCTTGACCGGTATTCGCTTCAAAACAAGCGATCATGATGAGGGTAATAGGAACATATTCGCTAAAGTTACCATGAGCTCGGGATAAACGCCCTAAATCTTCATGGCCACCGTCGCCTAAACTTACGTTGTGTCGACGTCTAGCTCCGATAACAAGAAACGATAAATACAGATAACATATACCGAGTAAACTGGCGTAAAAGGCTGTGATTGGTAAAACCATCTCAACTCCACTCTTTATAATTATTTTTACGAATACTGACGCTAAGGTAGCATAGGAATTTTAGCAACGTATAGCTGTTTATTAAGCATTTCTTAGGGGTGAGAAACCCTACTCAACTCGAAATGCTATCAAGCACGTACTCTGAATACGCAGGCTGTTAAAAGACGCGTATGAAAAAGGCCGCGTTGTGCGGCCTTCCTCAATTTTTAATCACTAACTAGCTTAAGCGCTCTTCAAGTTCTGCACTTACCACATCTACCGGACGGTTGCCGTCTAGCTTGTGGTACTCACAATTACCTGCTTTCGCCTCTGCTGAGTAATAGTTAACCAACGGTTTTGTTTGTTCGTGGTAAATAGCAAGACGCTTACGAACTGTTTCTTCTTTGTCGTCTTCACGAACAATTAAATCTTCGCCAGTTGCGTCATCTTTACCTTCCACTTTAGGTGGATTGTATACAACGTGGTAAACCCTACCCGATGCTGGATGCACTCTGCGTCCACCCATTCGCTCAACAATAACATCGTCAGCAACGTCAAACTCGATGCAGTGGTCAACCTTTACACCTGCTTCTTTCATTGCATCTGCTTGCGGAATTGTGCGAGGAAAGCCATCTAGTAGAAAGCCGTCTTTGCAATCGTCCATTGCAATGCGCTCTTTCACCAAGCCGATAATAATATCGTCAGAAACCAGCTTACCTTCATCCATCACCTGCTTAGCTTTCAAACCAAGTTCGGTACCAGCTTTTATCGCTGCGCGAAGCATATCGCCTGTAGAGATTTGTGGAATACCGTATTTGCCCATTAGGAACTGAGCTTGTGTGCCCTTACCCGCGCCAGGAGCGCCGAGAAGAATGATTCGCATGAGTGCGTTCTCCGCTTATGATTTTTAAAATTTTTACTTCGGGCACTTTACACATTCAGCACAATAGTGACAAGTATAAGCAGTACCCTGAGGCTAATCTTACGACTAATGGCGAATATACGCTCAGCTTATAGTCAATTAATGACCAGAACATAAGCCGTGCGCAGCCACAAAGGCTGAGAAATATAGCACATTATTTTGCACGAGCTTTACCGAGGTAGTGACAAACACAAAAAAACGGGCGTAAAGCCCGTTTTTAACTGTAAACCTAAGTTTATATCGACTTATTTCGCCAGCTTCATCAGCAGCGCGTTCAAGTTCTGAACAAACGTAGACGGGTCTTTTAGACTACCTTGTTCAGATAGCGCGGCTTGGTCGAACAACACGCCTACCCACTCATTGAACAGTTCTTCGTCTTGCGTATCTGCTAACTTCTTCACTAAGCTATGCTCTGGGTTAAGCTCAAAGTGATACTTAACGTCTGGAACATTTTGACCAGCAGCTTGCATTAGCTTCATCATCTGCGTTGTCATGCCGTTATCGTCGGCAACAATACACGCCGGAGAGTCAGTTAAACGATGTGTAAACTTAACATCGACAACTTTGTCACCTAATGCCGCTTTTGCACGTTCTAACACGTCTTTAATTTCGTTCTCTGCTTCTTCTTGCGCTTTCTTAGACTCTTCATCTTCCAAGTCGCCTAAGTCAAGGTCGCCTTTCGCAATTGAAACAAACTGCTTTTCGTTGAACTCAGTTAGGTGAGACATTAACCACTCGTCAATGCGCTCGCCCATTAGCAATACCTCAATGCCTTTCTTGCGGAATATCTCAAGATGCGGGCTAGTTTTTGCTGCCTGAAGGCTGTCTGCAGTCACGTAGTAAATCTTGTCTTGACCTTCTTTCATACGCTCAATGTAATCGGCAAGCGATACTGTTTGCGCGTCTGAGTCGCCATGAGTCGATGAGAAGCGAAGTAAACCGGCAATTTTCTCGCGATTACTGAAATCTTCCGCAGGCCCCTCTTTAAGTGCGTTACCAAATTCATTCCAGAATGCTTGGTATTTCTCAGCATCGTTCTTCGCCATCTTTTCAAGCATCTGAAGTACGCGCTTAGTACAACCCTGACGCAACGCCTGAGTGACTTTGTTGTCTTGCAGGATCTCACGAGAAACGTTAAGCGGTAGGTCATTACTATCTAACAGACCTTTTACGAAGCGAAGATAGGTTGGCATGAACTGCTCGGCGTCATCCATAATGAATACGCGCTGCACATAAAGCTTCAAGCCGTGATTCTGCTCGCGATTCCACATATCAAACGGTGCTTTTGAAGGTATATATAGCAAACTGGTGTACTCAGTTTTACCTTCAACTTTGTTGTGTACCCAAGATAGTGGGTCGGCAAAGTCGTGTGAAATGTGCTTATAAAACTCTTTATATTCGTCTTCAGTAATCTCTGACTTTTCGCGAGTCCATAGGGCTGTCGCCTTGTTGACAACTTCCCACTCACCTGGCTGAGCTTCAATTTTTTCGCCGTCAGGACCTTCGCTTTCAGGTACTTCGTCTTTCCACATTTGAACAGGAATGCTGATATGGTCAGAGTACTTACTAACAATTGAACGCAAACGCCAAGTATCCGCGAACTCTTTCTCATCTTCACGTAAATGCAGAGTAATTTCTGTACCGCGAGATGGCTTATTAATTTCTGCAATAGTGAATTCACCTTCACCATCAGAAATCCACTCAACACCTGTTGAGGCATCTGCACCAGCAGCACGCGAGCGTACGGTTACTTTATCAGCTACGATGAACGCAGAGTAAAAACCAACACCGAACTGGCCGATTAATTGAGAATCTTTCGCGTTATCACCAGACAGCTTGCTAAAGAAGTCTTTTGTGCCCGACTTAGCGATTGTACCTAGATTAGCAATCACTTCATCTCGGGTCATACCAATACCGTTATCGGTAATGGTTATCGTATTTGCTTCGCTGTCTACGCTAAGCTTTACGTTTAAGTCGCCATCGTTTTCATAGAGACTATCATTTTCCAATGCGCGAAAACGCAGCTTATCAGCGGCGTCAGCGGCATTCGACACTAGCTCGCGTAAGAAGATCTCTTTGTTTGAATACAAAGAATGAATCATCAGATGTAGAAGCTGTTTTACTTCCGTCTGAAAACCGTGGGTTTCTTTATGGGCTGCTTCAGCCATAATCCAGTATCTCCTCGTTGAATGGATCACGTTACTGATAGACAGGTAAGGACGCGGGGCGTGTTTTTCAACTACAAGAGCAAAAATTTATTGTGAATTTATCTCACTAAAGTTTACGGCGCCCGGAAAAAGCATGGGTAAGCGTATTATTATCGATATATTCCAGCTCGCCGCCAACAGGTACTCCATGAGCGATACGAGACGCTTCTATATCATTAGCGCTGCAAAGTTGGGCAATATAATGTGCCGTGGCCTCCCCTTCTACGGTAGGGTTGGTAGCTAAAATCACTTCCGAAATTCCGCCCTTGGAAAAGCGCTCTTCTAACTCGTTGAGACCAATTTCTTCCGGACCTACGCCGTCAATGGGTGAGAGATGCCCCATTAAAACGAAGTACTGGCCTTTGAAGCTCAGTGTCTGCTCGATAGCTAACACATCTTGGGGGCTCTCTACCACGCATAGCAGGCCACTCGCTTCACGCTCAGGATGACGGCATATGTCACATAGTTCGTCTTCTGTGAACGTTCTACAGCGCTTACAATGATGAATGTGCTCCATAGCGTTATGCAAAACATCACTTAACTCTACTGCGCCTTTGCGATTTCGCTCCAACAAATGAAATGCCATTCGCTGCGCGCTTTTATTACCAACGCCAGGTAAGCACGTTAGGGCCTGAATTAACTCTGCAAGTAACGGACTAAACTTCATAATGAGACTACTTCGCTGTTGTTTTTCTATCTTTTTGTTGAGCGTATTTAATCACGTTACGCTTCACTTGGTCGAGTTTAACTTCGTAAACGTTTCCACCTACCAGCCCTTTAAATTCCTCGTCGGTGAATACCAAGGTATTGTCGTCGTAAAATGTTACGGCTTCTTTTTGCGTAACGATACCTAGGTCAATACGAGACACATCACCGCTAAAAAACTTATCGCCCTCAAAATTTTCAAACAGCCACAGACTTGTAGAGTCTAGTAACACCAATTTTTTCCTATTGGGACTAATGGCGGCTGAGGTTATCCAACACAGTTTTTCTAGCGTTGTACATGTTTTAAACTCACCAATGAATTCGGCGTTAAAATTAGCGGCATGGTCACCCACTTTATAAAGTTTGGTGATCCCATCAAATGGCTTCGTTCTGTTCTTGGTGAAAAGATAAAGATTACGTTTATATTCTACGAATGCTTCTAAATCGTAATTTTTATCTTCAGGCTTTATTTCCCCATCCCCCATTTGAGGGTAAGTAAACTTGATAATTTCAGCTTCTGTGGTGTCTGTTTTTATATCAATGGGATTTTCAATCTTGTAAATTGTTAACCAGCGTCTGTCATTATTGTTGTTCCCAAAATCCCCAAGGAAAAAATGGCCAAACTGATTTTGCGTCATGTCTTCCCAGTCGACATTTTTCGCATTGGATACCGTAACTTCACGGGCAATTGAACCATCTTTATTCAACATATAAAGAATAGGCCCATCGCCGCTGTCGTTAATAGCCCAAAGACGTTTCCTTTTATCAAATTCGATACCCGATATCTCCCTCAACTTCGGGTCTACAGTCACTGTTTTTATGCTGAATAAGGAATAGATACTAAAAACCGTTAATACGAAAGCAATAGCAATAAGAATGAGAGTGGAGGTGACCAAACCTTTTCTGATCAAGACGGGTTCCTTTTTATCTAGAGACAGCGTAAAAGCTGAGGAAGTCATATTTATAACGGCTTTTAAAGGGAGAATGCAAAATTGGCAATAATAAACTTGCAGGTTTAATTCACCACGTCAATAAGCGTTCTGTGAAGCCAATAGCTGCCATCGTCATTCATGTAAAGTGTGGGCGTCATTAGTTCGATAATTCCCAACGTTTTATCTTTTTCAATATCTATGAATGAGTTCCCCACTAAACAACTCATTAATACATATTAGCGAGTATCCGAGACATGCTATAAACACAAAAGCCTCGGAGTGTTCCAAGGCTTTTGAATGAACTATCGAATTATAGAAACGGAGTGTCTACAATTTAAAATGGTAACTTCATACCTGGTGGAAGTGACATGCCACCCGTAACTTCTGCCATTTTTTCCTTGCTTGTTTCTTGTACTCTGCGCACGGCATCGTTGAATGCAGCAGCAACAAGATCTTCAATCATGTCTTTGTCGTCGTCCATTAGCGACTCATCAATATCCACACGACGAACGTTATGGTTACATGTCATAGTAACTTTCACCATACCGGCACCGGCTTCACCGGTAACTTCCAGCTTAGCCAGATCATCTTGCACTTTTTGCATGCGATCTTGCATTTGCTGCGCCTGTTTCATCATGTTGCCCATACCACCTTTAAACATATCGTTTTCTCACTTTATCTTGGTATTAAGTTTATCTGCTATCGAGCTTTAACCGAATCGGTTACTACTGAGGCGTCGAACGTCGACAGCAGCGCTTGAATTTTTTCGTCGGTTTGTACAACCGAATGTGCATGCGCTTGACGCATGGCCTGAATATTTTGCTGCAATGAAAATGGCGTAATTTCTGGCTCGCCTAGCGAAATATCAATTGTTACGTTTTCGCCTAATCCATGGTGCAAGGCATCCAGTAACTGCTGTTTTGCGCTGTCATTAAGTAAATGCGACTGACTGTTGTCAATTTCAAGTGATACCTGGCTCCCGTTTCGAGAAAAAGAGGCGTGAAGAAATAACTGCTTCAATAGCCCCGCAATAGGCATTTGCTCTACTAAGTTGCTCCATTGATCAATCTGGCTAGCATGGACAAGTTTACTTCCATCCTCCAAATACGCACTTAAACCGTTATATTCAGAAGCAGTCAGTACTGGCCTACTGCTATTCTTTGTAACTTCCTGTGCTTCATTAGGCTCATTTTGCTGTGCGCCATTGATCTCGCTCTGCTGTACCTGGTTAATCTCGCTCTGCTGTGCTTTGTTACGTTCGCTCTGCTCTGGCTCGGCAAAGCCTCCAACTTCGCTGCTTGGCTCTTGAAAAGCCCCGCTGTCCGGCTCTAATGTTTCCCAAGGAGGCAAATCTTGCGATGCGATTTGCTTCTGTGCGCGAGAAGTTGAAGCAGGCTCTTCATTAGCAAATGGCATATCGTTGTCAAATTCAGCGTCAAGGAAGTCGTCATCTTGCTGCTGAGGAGCAGCTACGACATGACTATTTGGAAGCCCAGCTTCCTGTGTTAGCCCCTGCTCAAGATTTGACCGCTTTTGGGTGAAATGTTCTGAAATAGGCTGCTCTTGCAAGGCTTGGGCAGAATTGGACAGCGCTGAGATTGGCTCTGAGATAGGCTTTGCGGAACTTGCTGCAACAGAGTCGCTCTTTTCAAACCTCGAGCGCAGTGTATTTGACATACGCTGCTCGGCCATTGTGGCCTCACTGCCTGCTGCAGATTGCGCTTTTTCGTTCTCTTTATCTTGGGCTTTTCGCTGTTTAAGTTTCTGCCTAAGCGCAAGCATATCTGCTGTTGCACTTAACTGTTCTTCAGGGGATGGAGCCTTGTTCTCGCTCTGAGGTGCAAACTCACCTTCTACAGCTCCAGGATAGTGTTCGCTTCCATTCTGAAAGTCATTATCTGAAACTGGATAAAAATCGTCGCTTTCTGAGGGCGGAACGTCATCCATGTAAGCATCAAGAGGCGGTTCATCATTGCTATAAGATGCTAAAGGCAATGAAGAATCTGGCGTGCTTGTATCGTTCGTCTCCTGTGCATTTTGTAATTCAGACTCTTGCGTGGTTGAGTACTGTTGCAAAGGCTGGGTAGGTGAAGCAGGTTCTGACGTTTCGTGAAGCTGTTGCTTAGCCTCGGGCAGTGCTTCTGGCAGTTGCTCTGAATATACTTCAGCATGATTTTCGGCTTGGCCTTCTGTATGACTTTCGGCATGACCTTCTGCGTGATCTTCTGCATGACCTTGTGCATGGCCTTCTGCGTGATCTTCTGCATGGCCTTCTTCTAACGAAGACGCGTCATCATCAACATTTTGTTGTATTTGTGACGTTTGTTCTTCCCGAGCATTAGCGTGTAAATGGGTGTTAGTTGATTGCTCAAGCTCACGCTCTGAAGTATTGACGGTTTCAGACTGATGAATATTTGTTGAAGTTGCAAGAGCGTCGCTTTCTGGCGCTTGCTCTTGCTTACCTACGTTTCCCGGATCACCAGTCTCTCTTTGATGGTGTCCCTCAACCTCTCGGTGAGAACTTACAGGTAATTCATTTTCACTAGCGCCGCTTTCTATTAACTCTTCACCACCAGTAGGAGGAGGAGCGGGAGCAAATGACATCATTCTCATTAATGTCATTTCAAATGCGCTT
Source organism: Alteromonas sp. MB-3u-76 (assembly GCF_002831605.1). Classification (NCBI taxonomy): domain Bacteria; kingdom Pseudomonadati; phylum Pseudomonadota; class Gammaproteobacteria; order Alteromonadales; family Alteromonadaceae; genus Alteromonas; species Alteromonas sp. MB-3u-76. Next base: position 2,861,147 of record NZ_CP025115.1, read on the forward strand.
CTACCGTCGGCTGCGAAAGGTAAATCCTTTCGTCCCTGAAGTGCAATTTGATAGAGCAACTGCACTTGCTCTGCAGGAATCGTTTTCGCTAATTGGAAAATTGCTTTTGCCGAGGTAGTTTCTAGCTTACACGCCTCTGGAACCCACTGAGTAAGAGCTACCTGGTGCAATATGCTGGCAAGTTCACTATGTACATTGTCATAGTCTGGCGCTTGCTCTGCAATGTCGTTAACCAGGTTCATGACGTCACTGGGTGACTTATTCACTACTGCATGAACAACCTTTAACAGCTGATTTTTATCCATCAGCCCAAGCATGTCTGTTACCACCGAGGCAATAACCTGATTACCACCTTGCGCAATTGCTTGGTCGGTTAAGCTTAATGCATCTCGCATACTGCCCTGTGCCGCGCGCGCCAGAAGCGATAAAGCTTGAGGTTCAAAGCTTAAACTCTCTTGTTCCAGAATATGGGAAAGCTGACCGACAATTTGCTCTCTAGACATTGCCTTAAGATTAAATTGAAGACAACGGGACAAAATAGTAATGGGTAATTTTTGCGGATCAGTAGTTGCCAGCAAGAATTTCACATGTGGCGGAGGCTCTTCGAGCGTTTTCAAAAGCGCATTAAAACTGTGCTTAGAAAGCATGTGTACTTCATCTATGAGGTACACTTTGTATCTGCCGCGCGTGGGCTTGTACTGAACGTTGTCTAAAAGCTCACGGGTGTCTTCTACTTTGGTTCTTGATGCCGCATCAATCTCGAGTAAGTCAACATAGTTACCGTGTTCTATCTCTTTGCAAGTATCACATTGACCACATGGGTTAGCCCCCTGTCCTTCCTCGCAATTCAGGCTTTTAGAGAAAATACGCGCTATGGTAGTTTTACCCACACCTCGAGTGCCCGTAAAGAGGTAAGCGTGATGCAAACGGTCATTATCTAGGGCATTTGAAATGGCTGAAACAACATGTTCCTGACCCACAAGTTCACCGAACTTACCGGGACGCCATTTTCTTGCTAATACCTGATAACTCATCGCTGTACTCTTTGCCTCATCACGCCTCATCACGCCTCATTGTGCTCTTCTGAATGACTGTTACTCGCCTTCAAATTCGCAAATTGAATAACTTTCAATGTTTAAGTCAGCCAGTTTCTCGCAACCACCTAAATCTGGCAGATTGATAACAAACCCTGCGTGATTTATTTCTCCGCCCAGAGAGCGAATAAGTTTTGCAGACGCAGCAATTGTGCCGCCAGTGGCTAAGAGATCGTCAACAAGAAGCACTTTATCACCAGGGACAATCGCATCTCGGTGGATCTCAAGAGTGTCTGTGCCGTACTCAAGCTCGTAGCTTTCACTCACCACTTCTCGAGGTAACTTGTTGGGTTTTCGAACAGGTATAAAACCAATTCCCATCTCAATTGCCAATGGCGCACCGAACAAAAAGCCCCGTGCTTCAGTGCCGGCGATTTTAGTAAACCCCATGCCCTGATATTTCTCAACTAGCAACGAAATGCAATTGCTGAACGCTTTGTGATCTTCCAAAACGCTAGTTACATCTCTAAATAAAATACCTGGCTTTGGATAGTCAGGAACGGTTTTCACTACTGATTTTATATATTCTGCAGTCACGATTATGCCTTGTATGTCTGCTTTATAACCAGAACGTGAACCAACCGGCGATGATATGCATCAACGGTAAAGCGAGTAAAGTTACTAAAGAACCTAAAAAATACCACTTGTTGTAGACTTCTTTGAAATCTTCATTGTTAGCCATTGCACTACCTAAACAATATTTGTGAACAAAAAAATGGTGGTAAATGTTAATCGAAAGCTCGCATGATTGACAGCGCTAATGTGGTTAAACGGTCACTTTAACAACAGTTGAATAGTAAAGTTTTAAATAATATAAAATTTTGACATTCAATTACCCTCACGGGGTTTATGGAGGGGCGTTTAACAAACGTATCTGTAAATACTTATACAGCTATTAGTATTCCTTTTTTAAGCATATCGATAACAGTTTGCTGCGCTCCCTGAATTAGAGCATGTTGTGGTATGTGAGGCACGTTCTCACTTACTTTTTGAGCTAATGAGTCAAGCCTAAGCCCTTGCTCTTCAAATTCTAGTGTGTGGACTAACAACGCAGTTACTGCATTGAGATGGGCGAAGTGAACATGGTGTTGAGCATCTCTATAGACAACATAATATTCTGGCTCTGGTGAGGGAGCCGTTGGCAAAAAGTCAGTGCCAATTAAGTGAACTGGAAACGAATAAGAGACTAGCGTTGCAAGTGGAGATACTCTTACCTTTTCTACGCTATCGTCCTGTTTATAAAAGTGCACCTCTTCGCTATTTTTTCGCGTTTGTACATCTAGTTCCAGCCATTCATAATGCGCTAACTCTGCCGAAAATTCGGGCAAGTCTAAGGCCAGGGCTGGATTAATGGACAAATACTCGACGAACTCTTTACTGATTTCATTGAAATAAGGAGAACGACATTCATGCTCACTAAAAAACTGCCTAACGACGAGCTGCCATCCTTCTATTCCATGAAGGTCGACAATTATTGATTTAAGAACTGGAAACGCACTGCTAACAAAACTATCAATGTTACTGAAAAATAGGGCTTGATAAACCCCCACTCTTCTCGCCTCTTCATCATTTTTTGGCGTGAAGGTTTTCGGATTTTTGATAGCGTGCACGAACTCGTACTGAGTTTGCTCAAAAGATTTTTTCACAAAGCAATACCAGAAGTTGTAGCATCTCTCACAGAGATGCTTTGCGCCTGAATATCTTTTATCTTGCGAACTTCATTTAACAGTGTCGCCATTGCTGGAATATTAAAGTCTCGTTCCAGTAAAGTAGGATAAACGCCATGTGTACTATAGGCAAAGCGCAGTAGATCCCAGACTGGTTCTATTACATCAGCACCGTGTGTATCAACTTTTAAATCAACTGCTTCATCAAAGTGCCCAGCAATGTGGCCATAAACAATTTTGTGAGATGGAAGACCTGCAATAAACTCTCTAGCGCAATAGCCGTGATTAATACTATTAACATACACATTATTCACATCGAGAAGCATTGAGCAGCCAGATTCTAAAAGTATGGCATTGGTGAATTCAAGCTCTGACATTTCTTGCCCAGGCGCTATGTAATAAGAAACATTCTCTAACACCAGAGGCCTTTCAAGAATATCCTGCACTTGTTTGATACGTGAGACTACATGGCAAACTGCTTCTTCAGTAAAAGGAATAGGCATAAGATCGTACATATGACCTTGACCTGAACAGTAACTCAAATGTTCGCTATAAAGGGCAATATTATGTGAATCTAAAAACTGTCTGATCGTTTTAATGAACTCAACGTCGAGTTTGTCACTACTTCCAATGGAGAGCGAAAGACCATGGCTACTAAATGCAGCCTGTGTTGAAGCTTGCTTGAACTGTTCTTGATAAAGGCCACCAAGCGGTATCCAATTTTCAGGGGCCACTTCCCAAAAATCCACCTCACTGGGCATTTCTGGTAATATTTCACTTAGCATTTCTCGCCTGAAACCTAGTCCAGCACCTGTAATTTTATTCACTATTATCTCCGGGGGTTAAGACAAAAATGGCCATCAATAGACGGCCATCTTGCGTAGACAAATAGTTATTAAGTTAGTTACATGCTTCCGCACTTACCCTCACCACACTTACCTTCTTTGGCAGCCTTATCGCCGCCACATTTACCTTCTTTAGCAGCTTTATTACCGCCGCATTTGCCTTCTTTTGCAGCCTTATGGCCGCCGCACTTGCCTTCTTTGGCTGCTTTATCGCCGCCGCATTTTCCTTCTTTGGCTGCTTTATCGCCGCCGCATTTGCCTTCTTTGGCTGCTTTATCGCCGCCGCATTTGCCTTCTTTGGCTGCTTTATCGCCGCCACATTTGCCTTCTTTGGCTGCTTTATCGCCGCCGCATTTACCTTCCTTTGCAGCCTTATCACCGCCGCACTTGCCTTCACCACACTTACCTTCGGCGGCAAATTGGCTGTATCCAGACTCTAAAGACTGAATTGCGAAAGGATTAGACTCCGCCATAGCTACACTTGATGTTAAAGAGCCGATAACTACCGCTCCTAAGGCTGTTGCTACTGATGACTTTTTAATTTGTTTCATTGTTATTTCCTCAAAGTTCCACATCGCGTTGTAGACACACTGCACACGTTCAAAGTATTAGACCTGAAAAAGTAAAATATTATTTCACTTACTATTAACTTTTAAGCATTCTACTGTCAGCTTACTCTCGCATGCTACTAAAATATATTAACAAGTGCTCTTCAGGACGCAGATAGATAGTTCAACTCAACTGAGCTTGATACCTCACATGAAACATTGCGTCTTTAGTTTTTTGTATACTCAAGTATTGTGCTCTCGTTAAAAGACCGACTAAATTCTGTCAGCTTATTATAGAGGTCTTTCTTGTGAGGGCTATTTAGAGACACGGCGAAAAAAGTTGGGATATTTCTTTTTAGCGTTATTAACGCAGTATCACTGTCGGTTTTTCGGTCGCCCAAGAAATGATAAAACGGTCTTTCATAAGTAATCAAGTTAGCAGTTCTATCAAATAAAAATAATCTTATAGAGTCTATACTCGACGGCATATCGAAAAATACATATCCCTGCTCTTCTAGGCGGTTACGTTCACCAATGTAATCGTATCCTCTAATACCAGCTATGGACTTCTCATCTAATCGTGTGGTGTTAGCAAGTCTGATTAATGTTAAGAAAGTAACCGGCTTTTCAATAAACATAGCGTTGTCATCAAGTGCCGCTGTGCCTTTGACGTTAACGGTAAGATCGATCTCTCCCTTACGAACTCTTTCATATAATCTAGCAGGGGGTATACATTCGATCTTCATGTCATAGCCTAACTGCTTTAGAAGCACATCAGACATCTCTACAACTTCACCAGAACATTTCCCGGTCTCGTTGTCCTTTATGACAAGCGGAGGAAAAACTACGATCCCAAGAGTCACTGACTTTACGTTTTTATTCACATCACCCTCACCCTTAACTATGGGTGAAAACAACACAATAAAAAATATTACAAAGTAGATAAGAGAACTGCTCATAGTTCGCATTAAAAAGCCACACACTAAAACTAGTTATTAAGGCGTGTTGATCTTTCGTGATTAGTTTTTGAACAGCATGGTAAAGAGTTATAATTTGCTTCGCCAAAAGTAAAAGAACAACTCACTACCATGCCAAGACTAATGCTAACTGATAAGCGGTGGCAAAAGCTACTTCAAGTAATGAAGAGCACTGGCCGCATTTACAACAAACCAGAACATAGAATGACGTTTGAAGGGATATTATTCCGGCTGAGAACCGGTATTCCTTGGCGTGATTTACCGGCAGAATTTGGCAGATGGAGCGCCGTTTATCGCCGATTCAATTTATGGTCAAAGAAAGGTTTATTGAATATGTTATTCAATGAGTTAGCTAAACTAGCTGATTACGATTGGGTCTTTGCTGACGGTTCAATTATTAAAGCTCATCAGCATAGTACCGGAGCTGCTACTACTGATAATGAATGCATTGGAAAGAGCCGAGGTGGTAACTCAACAAAAATTCATCTAGCCGTGGATAGTGGCGGGCTCCCCATATATTTTGAACTGTCAGAAGGCCAGAGAAATGATATCGCTCGCGCTCAAAGTCTAGTTGATCACTTAAGAGAAGTTAACATTTTCGTCGGCGACAAAGGGTACGATAGTGATACTTTGAGGAAATATATTGAAGCTAAAGGTGGTGCTTCAGTCATACCCAAACGAAACTATGGTCAGGATATAGATAAAGACAGCGTTGATTGGTGTCTCTATAAATATCGTCACCTTGTTGAAAACGCCTTTGCTCGAATAAAGCATTATCGTTCAATATCAACGAGGTATGAAAAATTAGCAAGGAATTATGCCAGCATGGTATCACTGGCATTTTCAATGATGTGGCTACCCATGTACTGCTGAGTGAAATATGTACAGCAAAGATCAACAGACCCTAGTAGTAGTGTATATAACATATATTTAATAAAAGACACATCCCAACTAATTTACTAACGTATCCACAGGTACCAAAAACTTTACGAAAAACTGCCCCGAAACAAGCGGGGTCAGATCCGAATAAGCACACTTACCTGTTAAGAGGTGAGCTCTAGCGTCGGCTAGCATAACTTTAAATCTATAAGGAAAGTATCTCTAGGCTGTGAACGAGTGCTTAATGTGGATCTGACCCCGTTTATTTTTTAACCTCTCTTATGCATACCATTTTTAGAATCGATAAAGAGGGTCAGATCCGCATTAGCACACTTGCCTGTTAGGAGGTAAGCTGTGTCCGTCCGGTAATCCCCGCATTCAATTCATAAATTAGCTACGGCATGGTGTTCTCTTTACTAAGGAGAATGACCATGCCTCAATATCAACGAAGAGAAGTGCAAGACTGGCTCAACTTATTCGAGCAGCAAAAGCAAAGCGGACTCACTGCGGTAGAGTTTTGTCGTCAGCAGCAGATTAACGTTCAAACTTACTATACCCGACGTCGCGATATTCGGCTTCAACGAACAAGCAGCAAGTTTGTTCAGGTGAAACGTGAAGTCACGAAGGTTGAATCCTACACCGAAGCAATGGGTGGCGACCTCCTCCTGAAATTGGGAAACGCTCAACTTAGCGTGCCAACCACTATTAACCCTCACTGGGTTGCTACTGTGATGAAGGCATTGGCCGAATGAAGATGTTCGTAGAGCCTGCCGACATTTACTTGTACATGGATATCGTCGACTTCCGCAAATCGATTAATGGCTTAATTGTCGTGGTTGAGCAGGATATGAACCTGAATCCGTTTCGCGATGCGCTGTTCGTCTTCTGCAACAAAAAGCGCGATAAGGTCAAAATACTCTATTGGGATAAAACGGGCTTCGCACTCTGGTATAAACGCCTCGAAAAACATCGCTTTAAATGGCCTGTCGATGCGAACTTAAAACAGATGCATATGAGTGAACAGCAGCTACAATGGCTGTTATCGGGCTACGATGTCATAGGTCATCAGCCGTTGCATTACAATGCATCCGGCTTATAACCTGTGATCATAAGTAGTGATTAACGATCACGAAATAGTCTTAATAATGTCGTGTAATCAGTGGCTTATTGCATGATAATAACGTCATGAATATTGATATCGAAAACCTACCCGACGACCCAGCAACATTGAAAAAGATGTTGTCGCAGGTGATGTCGCGGTATCAATATCTTGAAGAACAGTTTCGTATTGCCCAGCATAAGCAGTTCGGTAAAAGCACCGAAGGCCACCCTGGGCAAGGTGAGTTGTTCAATGAAGCGGAAGAGCTGGTTGTTGAAACTGAAATAGCCGAAGAAGCGATTAGCTACACTCGTAAAAAGCCGACACGTAAACCATTGCCTCGAGACCTGCCCCGCGAAGTTATTGTTCACGATATCAGCGACGAAGAGAAAGTCTGTGCCTGTTGTGCGAGTGAGTTACATCGCATAGGTGAAGATACGTCAGAAAAGCTTCAGTTTATCCCTGCTCAGGTTAAAGTGATTGAGCATGTTCGTCCTAAATATGCATGTCGTACTTGTGAGAAAGACGGTATCAGCAATAAGGTAAAACAAGCGCCCGTACCTCACAGCGTTATCCCAAAAGGCTATGCCACACCAAGCTTGTTAGCCCAAATTATCACCAGCAAATATCAGTATGGGCTACCGCTGTATCGTCAAGAATCTATGTTTAAACAGCATGGTATCGAATTAAGCCGTAAGACGATAGCGGACTGGATAATCCGCTGTGCTGAGTTGTTTAAACCGCTTTATGACCAGCTTCATCAACATCTGCTAAAACAACCCGTTATCGCGGCGGATGAAACTACGTTGAAGGTGGTTGAGTCTGAAAAAGCGAACAGTTATATGTGGTTGTACGCCAGTGGCGCTGATTCACCTAGCGGTAATATCACCGATACAGCGACATCCAATATCGTGTTGTACGATTACCACAATAGTCGGGCTGGGCAATGCGCAGTAGACTTCCTGCAAGGCTATAGCGGCTACCTACAAGTAGACGGCTATCAAGGCTACGAACAAACGCAAGCCACACTCATCGGTTGTTGGGCACACGCACGTCGCAAGTTCATGGAAGCGAAGAAAGGCGCAGGGAAAAAAGGCAGTGGCAAAGCAGATTGGGCACTCAATCACATCCAAAAACTCTACCGCATCGAAACACAGCTAAAAGATAAAACGGTGGAAACGCGCTATCTCGCCCGACAAGAAAAGAGCCTGCCGTTACTCAATCAGCTCTACACATGGCTAGAAAAATCAGTTCAACAAGTGTTACCGAAAACCAAATTAGGTGAAGCGATACAATACAGCTTGAATCAATGGGAAAAGCTTGTTCGTTATACACTCGACGGCCAACTAAGTATTGATAATAATCGCGCTGAGCGCGCGATTAAACCGTTCGTCATAGGCAGAAAAAACTGGCTGTTTAGCCAAACCGCCACAGGCGCAAACGCCAGCGCAATGCTCTACAGCATCATCGAAACCGCTAAGGCCAACGACCTCAATGTGTTCGAGTATGTGATGACGTGCCTTGATGAACTCAGCAAGCCAGAGTCGAACATCGAGCAACTACTACCATGGCAGTTTACTAAGCGCTAGGTGGGATTGCCGGACGCTTACGGTAAGCTCTAGCGTGGGCTAGCATCACGTTAAGTCTTTAAGGAACGTATCGCTAGGCTTTGAAGGAGTGCTTAATGTGGATCTGACCCCGTTTATGATTTTTGGGATGCTATAAAGCAAAAAACCCGCCGTTAGGCGGGTTTTTCTTAATGGGACCTGGCAGTGTCCTACTCTCACATGGGGAGACCCCACACTACCATCGGCGCTAATACGTTTCACTTCTGAGTTCGGAATGGAGTCAGGTGGTACCGTATCGCTATGGCTGCCAGGAAAAAACTGATAACAATTTAGGAAAGTTTGATATTAATTCAATCAGTGAGTAACTTACTTTTCACTCTACTTGTGGTGCAAAATCATGATTGCTTTTTATCATGACTTTTGCGCAAGGAGGACCAACAGTACATAGTGTTGTTTGTCACATCCTATCGATTTGCTTATCAATTTGCTTACAACGCCAACTTCTCACCGAAGCCTTTTAGGCGTTGTATGGTTAAGCCTCTCGGGCAATTAGTACAGGTTAGCTTAACGCCTTACAACGCTTCCACACCCTGCCTATCAACGTCATCGTCTATAACAACCCTTCCAGACCTTAAAGGTCAGGGATGACTCATCTTTGGGCCGGCTTCCCGCTTAGATGCTTTCAGCGGTTATCCGTTCCGAACGTAGCTACCGGGCAATGCCATTGGCATGACAACCCGAACACCAGCGGTTCGTCCACTCCGGTCCTCTCGTACTAGGAGCAGCTCCCATCAATCATCCAACGCCCACACCAGATAGGGACCGAACTGTCTCACGACGTTCTAAACCCAGCTCGCGTACCACTTTAAATGGCGAACAGCCATACCCTTGGGACCGACTTCAGCCCCAGGATGTGATGAGCCGACATCGAGGTGCCAAACACCGCCGTCGATATGAACTCTTGGGCGGTATCAGCCTGTTATCCCCGGAGTACCTTTTATCCGTTGAGCGATGGCCCTTCCATACAGAACCACCGGATCACTATGACCTACTTTCGTACCTGCTCGACGTGTCTGTCTCGCAGTTAAGCTAGCTTATGCCATTGCACTAACCTCACGATGTCCGACCGTGATTAGCTAACCTTCGTGCTCCTCCGTTACTATTTGGGAGGAGACCGCCCCAGTCAAACTACCCACCAGACACTGTCCACAATCCCGATAAGGGACCAATGTTAGAACATCAAACATACAAGGGTGGTATTTCAAGGACGGCTCCACACAATCTAGCGACTGTGCTTCGAAGCCTCCCACCTATCCTACACATGTAGGTTCAATGTTCAGTGCCAAGCTGTAGTAAAGGTTCACGGGGTCTTTCCGTCTAGGTGCGGGTACACAGCATCTTCACTGCGATTTCAATTTCACTGAGTCTCGGGTGGAGACAGCGTGGCCATGGTTACACCATTCGTGCAGGTCGGAACTTACCCGACAAGGAATTTCGCTACCTTAGGACCGTTATAGTTACGGCCGCCGTTTACCGGGGCTTCGATCAAGAGCTTCGCTTACGCTAACCCCATCAATTAACCTTCCGGCACCGGGCAGGTGTCACACCCTATACGTCCTCTTACGAGTTTGCAGAGTGCTGTGTTTTTAATAAACAGTCCCAGCCACCTGGTCACTGCGGCCTCCATTTGCTTACCACGCGAAGTGTTCACAAACAGAGGCGTACCTTCTCCCGAAGTTACGGTACAATTTTGCCGAGTTCCTTCACCCGAGTTCTCTCAAGCGCCTTAGTATTCTCTACCTGACCACCTGTGTCGGTTTGGGGTACGGTTCATATAATCATAAGTTTAGAAGCTTTTCCTGGAAGCAGGGCATCAACAACTTCACTCCCTTGGGAGCTCGTCTCGTGTCTCGGCCTTTCTCTTTTAAAGAGCGTATCCGGATTTACCTAAATACGCAGCCTACTCACTTTCACTTGGACAACCAACGCCAAGCTTGCCTAGCCTTCTCCGTCCCTCCATCACTGATTATACAAGTACGGAAATATTAATCCGTTTCCCATCGACTACGCATTTCTGCCTCGCCTTAGGGGCCGACTTACCCTGCCCTGATTAGCATGGGACAGGAAACCTTGGTCTTCCGGCGTGGGAGTTTTTCACTCCCATTATCGTTACTCATGTCAGCATTCGCACTTGTGATATGTCCAGCAAGCTTTACAACTCACCTTCATCCACTTACACAACGCTCCCCTACCCAGAGGACATCCTTAACCCCACTCCACTGTGATAAACGCTTTACCAGCAGGCCGCTTCGCGACGATGCTGTTAGCTTTCATCATAAATGAAGTTAAGTGATGTCCTCTGCCGCAGCTTCGGTATATTGCTTAGCCCCGTTACATCTTCCGCGCAGGCCGACTCGACTAGTGAGCTATTACGCTTTCTTTAAAGGGTGGCTGCTTCTAAGCCAACCTCCTAGCTGTCTATGCCTTCCCACATCGTTTCCCACTTAGCAATATTTTGGGACCTTAGCTGGCGGTCTGGGTTGTTTCCCTCTCCACGACGGACGTTAGCACCCGCCGTGTGTCTCCCGGATAGTTCTCATTGGTATTCGGAGTTTGCAAAGGGTTGGTAAGTCGGGATGACCCCCTAGCCTTAACAGTGCTCTACCCCCAATGGAATTCGTCCGAGGCTCTACCTAAATAGATTTCGGGGAGAACCAGCTATCTCCCGGTTTGATTGGCCTTTCACCCCCAGCCACAAGTCATCCGCTGACTTTTCAACGTCAGTCGGTTCGGTCCTCCAGTTGATGTTACTCAACCTTCAACCTGCCCATGGCTAGATCACCGGGTTTCGGGTCTATACCTAGCAACTCAACGCGCAGTTAACACTCGCTTTCGCTACGGCTCCGCTATTCGCTTAACCTTGCTACTAAATATAAGTCGCTGACCCATTATACAAAAGGTACGCAGTCACCCCATCACTAAGCACCCTGCTTGATTTTTTGCGGTTTACCGTTGGCTGCTTCGCAGGTCAACGTTGACGTTAAATCAAACTGGCTATTATGCTTTGTGAGTCACATCACTAAAGGCACTTAGTGATGGGGCTCCCACTGCTTGTACGTATACGGTTTCAGGTTCTATTTCACTCCCCTCACAGGGGTTCTTTTCGCCTTTCCCTCACGGTACTGGTTCACTATCGGTCAGTTAGGAGTATTTAGCCTTGGAGGATGGTCCCCCCATATTCAGTCAAGATAACACGTGTCCCGACCTACTCGATTTCACTGTAAAGCACGCTACGTGTACGGGGCTATCACCCTGTATCGCTCCTCTTCCCAAAGGATTCCACTACACACTAAACAGCTTAAGGGCTGCTCCCCGTTCGCTCGCCGCTACTAGGGGAATCTCAATTGATTTCTTTTCCTAAGGGTACTTAGATGTTTCAGTTCCCCTCGTTCGCCTCGTTACACTATGTATTCATGTAACGATACCTGTAAACAGGTGGGTTTCCCCATTCGGACATCTGTGGCTCAAATGCATTTTGTCGGCTCACCACAGCTTTTCGCAGACTTACACGTCCTTCATCGCCTCTAACTGCCAAGGCATCCACCGTATACGCTTCGTCACTTAACCATACAACCCTAAAAAGCCTTGAGTATCGGCCTCATGTCCGCCTTTTGAAATCGGACAAGGGTAATGTTGTATGCATGACAAGCTAATCGGAAGAATTGCCTTGCTATCTTCTTGCTAATCGGCTTGCCGATTGGCACGCTTTTCAGCGCTCTTAGATAACAAGCAATTCAAGTCAAGTAGAGTAAAAAGTGCGTCTATCGACTTCTCAATTACTCTTCTGATTGATTACTATTAATATCAGCTTTCCAAATTGTTAAAGAACTATCGTGCAAAATCATGACGCTTTTTGTCATGACTTTTGCGCAAGGAGGAATTACATTACTCTCTAGAGTATCGTAAATGCTCCCTTAGGGTAAAAAACCCTAATCAATGCTTACTTAAAAAGTAAATATTCATTAGGATTTGATGTCCATCTCGACACATACGCTAACGATTTGTTTGACTACCACCATCTTTAGCGAGTAGCAAAATCGTCAGGAAGCTCTGCTTCCGGTAAAGCGATTTTTCACGACCACTTGCAACGCAAGTAACGTAAAACCACAACCAATTCGCTTGGTAAAGTTAGTTTGAATGCGAGAAACGCAGTGTGCGCTAGCACATGAGTATCGCAGCGTTCAAAATAACGCAAGCAAGTAGAATTGGTAGGCTTGGGCAGACTTGAACTGCCGACCTCACCCTTATCAGGGGTGCGCTCTAACCAGCTGAGCTACAAGCCTTCAGTTTATCCGCGCCTAAGCGACTAATCTCTTCACTTTAGCGAGTAGATAAATAACAAGTCGATTTTACATCGACGGTAAGTTATTTATCACGACCACTTACGAAATAAGTGTTTGCGGTAAAGAGTGGTGGAGCTAAGCAGGATCGAACTGCTGACCTCCTGAATGCAAATCAGGCGCTCTCCCAGCTGAGCTATAGCCCCATAAACTTGTGTCGTTCTTTATATTCTAGACAAAACAATCTGTGTAGGCACTGCATCAAGGCGTCTTTCGACGTTTTTGGTAAGGAGGTGATCCAACCCCAGGTTCCCCTAGGGTTACCTTGTTACGACTTCACCCCAGTCATGAAACACAAAGTGGTAATCGTTCTCCCGAAGGTTAAACTAACTACTTCTTTTGCATCCCACTCCCATGGTGTGACGGGCGGTGTGTACAAGGCCCGGGAACGTATTCACCGCAATATTCTGACTTGCGATTACTAGCGATTCCGACTTCATGGAGTCGAGTTGCAGACTCCAATCCGGACTACGACATTCTTTAAGGGGTCCGCTCCACATCACTGTCTCGCTTCCCTCTGTAAATGCCATTGTAGCACGTGTGTAGCCCTACACGTAAGGGCCATGATGACTTGACGTCGTCCCCACCTTCCTCCGGTTTGTCACCGGCAGTCTCCTTAGAGTGCCCAACTAAATGCTGGCAACTAAGGACAAGGGTTGCGCTCGTTGCGGGACTTAACCCAACATCTCACGACACGAGCTGACGACAGCCATGCAGCACCTGTGTCAGAGTTCCCGAAGGCACCAATCCATCTCTGGAAAGTTCTCTGCATGTCAAGTGTAGGTAAGGTTCTTCGCGTTGCATCGAATTAAACCACATGCTCCACCGCTTGTGCGGGCCCCCGTCAATTCATTTGAGTTTTAACCTTGCGGCCGTACTCCCCAGGCGGTCTACTTATCGCGTTAGCTTCGCTACTCACGACTTAAAGTCACAAACAGCTAGTAGACAGCGTTTACGGTGTGGACTACCAGGGTATCTAATCCTGTTCGCTACCCACACTTTCGCACATGAGCGTCAGTCTTTGGCCAGGGAGTCGCCTTCGCCACTGATGTTCCTCCAGATATCTACGCATTTCACCGCTACACCTGGAATTCCACTCCCCTCTCCAAGACTCTAGTCTGCCAGTTCTAAATGACCGTCCCAGGTTGAGCCCGGGGCTTTCACATCTAGCTTAACAAACCGCCTGCGTGCGCTTTACGCCCAGTAATTCCGATTAACGCTCGCACCCTCCGTATTACCGCGGCTGCTGGCACGGAGTTAGCCGGTGCTTCTTCTGTTGCTAACGTCACGGTGAGCAGGTATTAACTACTCACTTTTCCTCACAACTGAAAGTGCTTTACAACCCGAAGGCCTTCTTCACACACGCGGCATGGCTGCATCAGGGTTTCCCCCATTGTGCAATATTCCCCACTGCTGCCTCCCGTAGGAGTCTGGGCCGTGTCTCAGTCCCAGTGTGGCTGATCTTCCTCTCAGAACAGCTAGAGATCGTCGCCTTGGTGAGCCTTTACCTCACCAACTAGCTAATCTCACTTGGGCCTCTCTCTGCGCCGGAGCCTAAGCCCCGTTTGGTCCGTAGACGTTATGCGGTATTAGCAGTCGTTTCCAACTGTTATCCCCCTCGCAAAGGCAAGTTCCCAAGCATTACTCACCCGTCCGCCACTCGTCAGCGATGTGCAAGCACATCCTGCTACCGTTCGACTTGCATGTGTTAGGCCTGCCGCCAGCGTTCAATCTGAGCCATGATCAAACTCTTCAATTAAATATATCGAATTATGAATCGTCGTATAGACACTCTTAACGAGTGCCCACACAGATTGTCTTGTCTAAATTGTTAAAGAACATAGCGACTTCGTCGCTATCTCACCGTAAGCCGCTGCTTCTTGGTGACTCACCCTGTTCGAGTGAGGAGCGCATTAAACGCTGGAAGTTTTTACTGTCAACACTTTTTGAAAATTTATTTTCTGAAGCGTTTCTTCGAAACTCCCGTCCTTACTGCCTTACAAAGGTAGTAGAGACTAACTTCGCGGTCTCTGCCGTTTGGCTTTTCCCCCGAAGCGGATGCGCATTTTACTTATCTGCAGGCTTTCGTCAATAGCTTTCTTTGAATAAAAAGCAAAAAAGCGACCGAGTGGTCGCTTTTTGTTCATAATGTTCAGTTATCGCTGAAATCTAAGTTGAATACTCGGTTGAATACTCGGTTCTTCTCGCAGTATTAAACAAGACGAAATTAAGATAACAAGTCTTTACCCGTTTTTCTGTTCATCGCTGGGTTGCTCTACATCATTGCGCTTGGCACTTTTAAAATCTGCATCTTCTTCATGGTCGCCAACGACATCATCTAAAGTAACTTTATCAACTGTTCTAAATGTATTGATAGGACCAGCAAGTGCATATAACGCAAAAACAATAAATAAAACTAGCGCTGGTTCAGTTGCCACCACAATGAATATAAGTAGTACAAGTAGCAACGCGACAAATGGAACCTTTCCATGCCAGTTCACTTCTTTAAAAGAGTTATATTTAAAATTGCTTACCATAAACAAGCCAGCAAGGCCTGTTACTATAGCAACAACAATACCGTAGTCTGTACCGTTAACATCGTACTCTACGCCAACCCACACAAGGCCAGATACGACCGCCGCAGCTGCTGGGCTTGCTAACCCTTGGAAGAAGCGTTTGTCTGCTATACCTACTTGCGTATTAAATCTTGCCAACCTCAACGCGGCTCCTGCTACATAAACAAACGCAGCAAGCCAGCCCAGCTTACCTAGCTCGGTTAAACCCCAGTTATATGCCACCAATGCTGGAGCCATACCAAACGACACCATATCTGCCATAGAGTCGTATTCAGCCCCGAAGTCGCTTTGCGTATTAGTCATACGAGCAACTCGACCATCGAGCCCGTCAAAGATCATGGCGACAAAGATAGCAACAGCCGCAGCTTCGAAACGACCATTCATAGATGACACAACCGCAAAAAAGCCTGAAAACAGACCCGCAGTAGTTAATAAGTTGGGGAGCAAGTATATCCCTTTACGCTTTTGTTCAGACATATGTCCTCATAGCTCTACATATATAATGATGTAATTATTCCATAGATATTGGTTTGCGCATAGTAAAGTAAGGAATGTTGGCTTTCGTAAGAAACATTATTAGTACCTTTTCCGCATATTTTATGAGGTGACTAAATAAGCTCCTTGCTTTACCTCCCTCGTTTTCACACAAAATAAATCTGTTTGTCTGCACGGTTATTGCCTATAAGCAATAACAAAGTATCAAGGTACATACCTAACTCTCTAATCCATTTATTTATCATATGTATTCATCAATGCGCGTTTAGTACACGCCATATTGAGTGCCAAGCACTCATTTCAGAGCGCCAATCACAAGCTGGGCTTCAGGAGTCTTACTATGTACAAATCTTGCAATTCAAAATTAGGTCAAATATTTCTAGTTTTACCTCTATTGTTCGCATTTACAGTGACCGCATCTCCAGCCTACGCAAAGAAAAATAAAGACTTTTATAAAAACTGTAATTCAAAGAGTGCGAAACACGCTTGCAACTCCTCTTTAAAAGAAAATACATATAGCAACGATACAAACAAACCGTATGACCTAGTGGCCGATGGCGTATCTTATGGAACTAATGCTGCAAACTCTAATGTAACAGTTAATGGAGTGAAAATTTCACTAGCAGCCTTTGCAGATACGCAAAATATTCACAACGAAGTTGTTGTTGGAGCTAGCTTAGAAAAAATATCTGACAAGTGGGCATATGGCGTTACAAATAATGATGAAGCCGGTTATTACGGATGGTCTGATCATGCTATCGATAACGTAAACCACTACAGCCAAGGTAGCAACAATGCCTATTTTAGTGGCATAACAAATGTTGAACGTGATTATGATTTTGTTTTGTTATCTTTTGATAAAGCAGTCACGCTTACGGGTGCTGGATTCTCATGGCTCGCTAATTTAGACGATAGCCAAGTTTCAGTTGCAGCACTTAATAATACGTCGATACTAACGTCGGGCACCAGCACGTGGAGCAATATTGTGGACGATGCGCTAACTACAGGTTCATTTGACATAAAAAGCTCTGGGAATTCTGATTATGCGGCCAATTTCACATTTAAAGATGCCGCAAATTACTGGCTAGTTGGTGCATACAATACTGTTTTCGGCAATATTGGTGGGCGTGTTGGAAATGATGCGTTTAAATTAGCAGCTGTTGATTTTTCTGTTAAGGAAATTGCGGAAACATCAAACACAACTGAAGTGTCAGAACCTGGCACTGTGGGCTTGCTAATGGCTTGTTCTTTGTTTGCAATGTTGCGTCGTAAAACTCTGTTTAACTAAACTAGACTTTAGATCAATGACAAGTGGTACAACCTGTCAGTTTTTTTTACTCCACAAAACTTCATTCAAATATTATCGAGCAAAAACAAAAGGTTAAAACTGGCACACTCTGTGCTTTCAAGCAATATCTGTAGTTGTTGTAGTAGTATATATTAATGAAAAAATTGATTTCCTTTTTTGTTTTGGTTGCCTTGCAAATCAGTCTAGTAAATGCTGAAGACACATTAATAAAAGAGTATTCATATGACCTCATGGAGCATGATGCGTCTGGTGTATTGAGCCCCTCTGGAATAGATATTGATGGAGTAAATGTTGCGATATCTGCATGGGCGGATACCGCAATATCTGTACAAACTAATTCTGGAAGAACTTGTGTCTGGATTTTTTGTAGAAACACATCTGTTGAAACAACTGAAGACCTTGACACTATAGAATCTGCAACAGCTCAACTTGTTGATGGGTATGGTTATGGAATAAGAAATAACTTGGAGTCACCAGGCGATCACCAAACCATTGACAATTATGGTGAGGAAGTAAACGAAACACCTGTAAATTCATTTGAATATCTGTTGTTTTCTTTTGATTCAGAAGTAAATGTCTCTCAAATCGATTTTGGATGGAATGCTAATAATGGTGAGGATCAGCAAGTTTCTGTTGTATCTATCGAAGGCGCGCCTGAGATAGAAGGAGAATCGTGGGGCACTATAGCTCTCAATGCGATATCAGCCTCTTTCAATATTACAGGTGGCAAAAATAACGGTGTAGCAGACTTAAGTTCTTTAGATAACGAATATTCCAATTACTGGCTTGTTGGCGCTTATAACAAAGCCTTCGGGGATATTGGTGGGGATGAGAACAATGATGCGTTTAAAATATCATCAATTCAGTTTAATACTAAACAGGTTAATAACACTACTCCACCAGCCCAAGTCAGCGAGCCCGGAGCACTCGCGTTAATGAGCTTAGGTCTTGGTTTAGTGCTTTACAGACGCAAACGTCGCGCTTAATTGTTTTAAAACAATTAAAAAACACGTATCTTTAGAAGGTGGCTTAGGCCACCTTTTTTTATGCTATTTTTATGCTTGAGTAAGGCAAACCCAAAGGTAACTATGAACTTGTTTAATAATAAAAAGCGCTTTGTTAAACGCGCTCTCTTCTCTGTCATCGCCACCTCTTTTTTCACCGTGAACGGTTTTGCCACAACATCAGAGGATTACGAGAAGGCGTTAACTGCGTTCAATCAAAGTGAGTATGACGAAGCGTATATACACCTTAAAAATAGCCTGCAAAAAGACCCTGAAAATTTAGCCGCTAAAATTCTGATGGGAGAAATCCTACTTATCAATGGTTACCTTACCGCAGCTGAAATAGAGTTTGTAGAAGCTCTAGAAATGGGGGCCGATATAAACTTAGTCGCTGAGCCTCTAGGGAATACCTGGCTGTTTTTGAACAAATACCAAGATATCGTCGACTTTGAAGAGCTAGACAAACTCTCGGGTGACTCTGAGCAAGAATGGCTGCTTATCCGCGCCACTGCATGCATTCGTTTAGAAGATGAAGCCTGTGCCCTTAAAGATTACAACGCACTCTTATCTCGCGCCCCCAACTTTGTGCCTGCGATAAATGGTTTAGCCTCAATTGCTCTTCAAAACGAAGATTTAACGAAGGCGTCGACACTCATCAACAGAGCTATGGATGTAGAGCCAGAAAACGCCATAACGTGGCGATTGAAAGGCCAACTTGCTTATCGGCAGGGCGACAAGGATGCAGCAACTGCACACTTACAAAAAGCATTAACCTTTAATCGGGACGATCCCATTGCTCTGCGTAATCTCGTAGACCTCTATTTAGAAGCTAAAGACTACGACACCGCTAAAGTGTTTGTAGACGAGATTATTGAAGATACACCGAATGATCCGCTTGCCATACTTCTCAACAGCTGGCTTCAAAGTAGAGACAACGAACAGGCGATAGATAATGAAAAGCTAAAAGAGCTGAATGAGTTTATGGCGCAGCTAGACCCAGAACTTATTACCTCACAACCTATGCTTTTGTACATCAGCGGGCTAACTAACTTTTTCAATAACAATATGGAAACTGCAGCGAAGGATTTCACTTCTTACTTGCAAAAAGAGCCTGACGATCTGCAAGCAGTGTTGATGCTAAGTCAGGTTTATATGGCCACACAGCAGGATAAGCAAGCGCTACTACTACTTGAACGTCATCAGGAATCGCTTATGGAAGACCCCGATTCAGCACTTATGCTTGGCAATCTTTTTATAAGCCAAAACAAAGCGTTTAAAGCGGAACGTTTACTGCAAAACTTAGAGTATAAATATCCTAACGAAGGCAAGTTACAGCTTTTCAAAATTAAGCTGATGGCCGCAAGAGGCAAGCGAGAAGAGGCACTTTCTATATTAGAAGACAATCTACCAGCGTACCGTGATAACGGAGGATTCCTATTTACTTATTCGCTAATGAACTTGCAAGCCGAAAAATTTGATAAAGCATTGAACGGCGCAGAGCTCCTTAGTGCCTTATTTCCTAATGAAGCCGAAGTGTATAACTTGAAGGCCGGAATTCTAATACGTCAGGGACTTCTTGAAGACGCAAAAACCAATATCGAAAAAGCGCTGAAACAAAACCCTACGTTATTCCCAGCGAAATTTAATTTAGCCGCCACGCAAAGTAGATTAGGCAATGTTGAGCAGTCTAATCAGCTTATCGAAGAGCTATTAACGCTATCTCCTCAGCACAACGAAACATTGATGCTCAAAGCATTTAACCTTTCAAAAGAAGGTGAGTTAGATAAGGCTAAACAGATTTATCTAGATATTCTCACGCTATCACCATCAAACATGGCGGCAAGAGAACGCCTTTCATCTTTATATCAACAGCAGGGCGACACCAAAAATGCGCTGTATCACTTAGATCTACTGCTAAAAGATGATTTTGATAATGCAGACTATCTTCTTCGTAAGGCTGCATTGCAAATACAAACCAACGAACGCGCTGATGCAGAGAAAACATTAAGTATTGTTCGCAACTTTATCAACAATGATGTGGGTAAGTTAATCACTTATATGGAGCAGGTTCGCGCTATTGGTAACAACGAAGCAGCAGAGGCTGCCATGGCAAGAGCCTATGAAATTTCCAACGGCAATACGTTTGTTACCTTACGCTACGCGAGCCTTCTACTAGACCTACAAAACAATGAGAAAGCGAAAACATTACTGAGCAGCCTATCGAAAGAGCAGCAGCAGAGTCCGGTCTATCATTTCTTGACGGGTAGGCTTAATGCTAACCTAGACAAAAGCGAGTCCGCAGTTAACGCTTATAAACGCGCATTAGCTATTGATCCAAGTTTTGCCCAAGCTTTCATTGCTATCTATAGCTATGCTCTCAACGAACAGTTTGTGGATGTTTTTCTAAGCACTGCCCGAGAGATGGTAAAAGAAAACGGCAACAACCTACTGGCCAAAAATTTATTGGCGCAGTATTTATTTTTTATCCGAGATTTTGAAGAGTCGACTACTTTATATGAAGAGTTGGTTGAAGAGCCTAATTTGCTTAACCCAGCAGAAGCCTATAATCGACTGGCAATAATGAGCATAGAGAATTCACTCGTTACCGCGAGAAACTATGCGCAAAAAGCCTTTGAGCTCCAACCAAACTCAGCAAGTATTCTAAATACCTATGGCCATATAAAGGCGCTGCGAGGTGAGTATGAGCAAAGCTTAAAAATGCTTAGAGACGCTTTTGCCAGAGATGCTAAAGATCCAAATATTCGCTATCACCTTGGCTATACCCTCGCAAAACTCAACAGAATCGATGAAGCGAAGAAAGAACTTGAGTATGCGGTAAATGTAGAGCGCCCATTCTTCAAGCGCCCTCAAGCAAGGGCACTATTGGAGAGCCTATAAAAAGCGCTGCACAATTGGGCATGAGTAGTTCGTCAGCTACACACAGCACGCACAATTTCTTGCATACTTATCCATCCCACCAATGCCTGGATTAAAGGTATTGGTGGGGTCTAGCTCTCGGTAGAACTTTTGAAGACCATCTTCCGCTTTATACAAATGCCCTACGTTATGCTCAGCTGGATATTTGGCTCCACGGGTGTCGAGCAATGCGAGCATATCAGCTTTAACTTGTTTGGCATCTGCGTCCTTTTTAAGCACGTAGTCTTGATGAAATACGTGGCAGAAAAAGTGTCCGTAGTAGAGAGATTTATCAATATGCTCTGAGATATGCGCAGGTAGTGTTTCCAGCCAGTCTTCGTCATTGCGCCTAAGTGCAATATCCAGCGCTAACACTTCTCCCACATCATGTGCGTGAAGCGTTTGATAACGAACGGCTGCTCCAGCTGCTGCAAACCTGAGTAAAAATGCCCTTGCCGCTTCTTCTTTATTACAAATAATAAATTCCCCGTTCCCCTCTTCATCAAATAACCGGCTTAAATAATCTTTGGCCTCTTGAACGCCTTGGTTACTCATTTTAATAATAAGATGATGCTCGTATTTATCTCTGAAATTAGTTAACGAACGAGGTAGAAACGCAGGAAATAAGCCGCCTACAAACTGCATTACTTTGTCTGTGAGGTTGCTTGGAAACAAGGGCGATTTATTCAGAACGGCGTCAATACGTCCCTTCATTGCGAAAAGTTTTGGAAGTGCATCGGTACCCAAATGATGGATACTCAGGCACGTATCTTTGCCATACTTTTCTGCAATATTAAACATATCTCTGTGCAAATACTCCCCTACCTCAGGTAGCTGGGAAAACTGCTCCAAAAAATCTCGTCTTATGCGCGTCAAGACATTAGGGTCATTGGTTCCCACGTAAAAAGTTTGCTCTTCGTCAGGCACCTCAAACGTATCTACGATTACCGCAAAAACAGCGATTTTGCCCGCACATCCGCTTGCTTCATAAAGGCGTGTTGTATCAGCGTTAAATCGGCTTGGCGTATCCGCACTTGTGTCTCTTACTCTTTTCTCATAGTCACTGGCCGAGGCTTTTTTATCCCATTGCAACTCGTCTTTAGAAAAACGACCTGAAGAGAGGTTTTGAATTATATCTTCGGGTGAGCTTCCTAAATCGATACCTAAATGATTAACAAGGGTTAAATTACCCTCACTATTTACTTTGGCAAATAGCGAGAGTTCGGTATAAGCCGGCCCGCGTTTAACCAATGCACCGCCCGAATTGTTCGCAACCCCGCCGATAATTGAGGCGCCTAAGCAAGAGGAACCAATAACAGAATGCGGCGCTCGCCCCATGGGTCCTAGCATTTTCTCAAGCTTGTGAAGCGTGGCACCTGGGAAGCTTAAAGCCTGCTTTCCCTCATTAAGCAGTACTATCTCATTCATCGCTAAAGTGTTAATAATTACCACTGGCCTGTCATAGTCGTCGCCACTTGGCGTAGAACCCTCGGTCAACCCCGTATTAGCAGCCTGCATGATGATAATACAGTTTTCAGCCACACATACTTTGAGCACTTCCCAGTATTCCATTAACGTTTGAGGGAATAAGACAGCGAGCGCCTCGCCTTTTCCAGAACGCCAGCCCGTTCGATAATGCTTAGTTCTTTTACGCGAATGCGAGACAGCACCGTCACCTAAAACGCGCTTAAACTGCTCAATAATTTTGATTGTTTCCACCTGCATTTTCTCTTGCTGCCCTACTACTATTTCAGTCACTTAGATCTTCAGCCACTTGTGTCTAGCTATTAAACGCTTATGTATATTGCTAGTTTTCTTATACCATTAATCATCATAATCTTTGAGGGGATTTAGCCCAACTAAAATTGCAAACATCGAGTAGGGTGAGGCTTGCGCCTCATCCCTCTTATATGGACTCCCTGAAGTAATCAACATCTTTTGAAAAATTAGTAGTAGATGCGCTCTTATATACGGGCTTTAAATGGAGAGCTACTCCTGCCCTTCGATGTATACGCACCAACAGTTCAATTCTCACACACAGTGTTTAGTCACTTGAGAGGACTGGCTGAATTCTGCTGGTTGGTCTTACCATTTATTTTCGCAATTTGTTGATTTACTAACTCTTAGGCTGCTAACAGTATCGGATTGTAATCGTCATTATTCTTTATTAGAGCAACAGCGGTTCTCACCGTTTTATTTGCTAACGCGATGGCAGCAACCTTCTTTCCCCTTCGGTCAACTAACGCCTTCAGCCACTGCTCTTTCACAGTCTTAGGCTCTCTGGATACTGCTTTATTCACTACCGACATTGCTCCCTGATAGAGCAAACTTCGCAATCTTTTATCTGCACAGTTTTTAGAAATATGTCCCAATCGCTCTTTACCGCCGGTCGAATGCTGCTTCGGTGTCAAACCTATGCATGCTGATGCATCCCGGCCTGTATTGAACTCTGTCGCATTTCCCAATCGAACGGTTAACCCCAAAGCAATCAAAGGGCCTACGCCTTCGAGTTTACTTAATTTCTGGCAAACAGGATTATGCCGCGTGTGTTCTGCTATGAGCCTGTCATAACTTTCTATTTGAGTCGTATAGAGTTGTAACATTTGTGACTGCGCAGCCAAAGCCTGACGATAATTCATCGGCAAGCCGTTTTCTGCATCTTCTAAAATGTCAGGCAGCGCAGTGACTAAATGATTTAACCCCTTTGCTATCACAATCCCGAATTCCGTCAACAGTCCTCGTATCTGGTTTGCCAACGCCGTCCTTTGCTCCAACTGCAGCATTCGCACCCGCTCCAGGGCCTGAAGACCCTGTTCATCTTCCTCCATGATGCCACAAGAGTTTATATGAGGTAATTGAGCCGCAATACCGATAGCGTAGGCGTCATTTTTATCTGTTTTTTGCTTTAATTGCAGCCCTTTTACTGCGCGAGGATGAATGATTTTTACTTGATGACCATGCCGCCTCGCTAAACGCGCCCAGTAATTCGAGCCACCACAGGCTTCCATTGCCACTAACGCTGACACATGGTTTCCCAGAAGTGCTATCAATGCTTTACGACTCATTGCTTTGTTATAATCAATTTTTCCGTCACTGTTGAACTTGCAAACCTGAAAGGAATGCTTTGCAAGGTCAATTGCAATAATTGTATTCTTAATCATGTATGGACCCCTTTGGCTAATTTGACAATTAAGACCGTACCCCTTTCAGGGAAGGGAGTCCATACATCTCACAGAACCGTACGTACGGGCCTCGTATACGGCTCCTGCATACTTCATATCACTTGCTAAGTGACACAATGCTAATTTGCAATCTAGTATCGTGCGCCCTATGGACATCGTTCATTTTCTAACATTGTGGTAACTTTCATTGCAGGGTTTGGCGTTCTAGCACTGAGGCAATCTACCAAATTTGACTACAATTACTTCCCATATACGGCCTGTCTCACCAGACATCACTATTCCTAGCGCACCGATTCGACTTGTCCCGCTGATCTGGCGGCTTGTGTATCAATGATAAAAAAACTCACAACTCATCAGAGTCTTAAAGTCTGCTTCCCCCCTTCGCAATCCATTTAAGCTTTTGGCTAAAATAGATCCTATCAAACACAATGCTGATAGTCGGCTTGGTTTTACCCTCCACACCATTACTGGCTTTCATCGGCCTAGCCTTACTCACTACTACGGGTTCATCTGCCACCTCACACTCGCAACATTCTTGGATCACTCCTTGAACGATACGTCCAACCATTTGATTGGATCCAATGCCAGGCTTCCCCAGTTACTGTTCTGGTAACCACGTTATGGCTCCCTGTTAGAAATTCCACCCTCAAACACAAAACAGGTCTGACTGAGTATCGGGCTTCGCGCTATTTTGCACGCTTACCCACCTGCCTTGCCGAATCAGGTTCACTTTCGTTGTGTACCTCTAACTTCCTATGGCTTCCTTCAGACCCTATCGTTGGCCAACAGCGCCCTTGCCATTCGGATTATCTTCCCCTCAGTCAGGGTGATTCAGGTTTCTTTCAACCTGACGGGTTTGCCAGCTTCGCTGGGCAAACAAAAAAGCGGGTGCCTCGCGACACCCGCTTAATCGTATCTATAGTTTGTTACCTAGCACCGTGGCTATAAATGTATCTTATCGCTCGCGAACCGCACGGGGTAACACTTAAACGAATAGCAGAACATTCTCCCTTCTGTTTCCTACTCGCTTACGATAAACAGTTTTTCATTGTCTGCATCTATTCTCACTGTCGACTCTGGCAGTAAAGCACCGCTTAACAACTGTTGCGCCAGCGGATTTTCAATTTGCATTTGAATAGCTCGCTTGAGCGGTCTTGCACCAAAGACAGGATCAAAACCTGCTTCTGCAAGTTTATCCATTGCCCTGCCAGATAGCGTGAGCTTATAACCTTTATCTGCAAGCCTAGCACGTAGCGATGCGAGCTGTATCTTAGCAATTGCCTTAATTTGCTCTTTACCCAGCGGGTGAAATACTACAATGTCATCCACACGGTTTATGAACTCTGGGCGGAAGTGCTGACCAACCACATTCAATACTAGTGATTTCATTTCGTCGTACTGACTTTCATCGTGCTTGTCTTGAATAACATCAGAACCAAGGTTTGACGTCATTATCACTACGGTATTTTTGAAGTCTACAGTACGTCCCTGCCCGTCAGTCAAACGCCCATCATCAAGAACTTGCAGCAGAATATTAAATACATCTGGGTGTGCTTTTTCCACCTCATCAAGCAAAATGACTGAGTACGGCTTGCGACGAACAGCCTCAGTTAGGTATCCGCCTTCCTCGTAGCCTACATAACCTGGAGGCGCACCAACGAGTCGTGAAACTGAATGCTTTTCCATAAATTCAGACATATCGATACGGATCATCGCGTCTTCGGTATCGAACATAAAGCCAGCCAACGTTTTGCAAAGTTCGGTTTTACCAACCCCTGTTGGGCCTAAGAAAAGGAAAGACCCGATAGGCCGGTTAGGATCAGCGAGCCCGGCACGTGTACGGCGAATAGCATTTGATACCGCATTCACTGCCTCTTGCTGCCCCACTACACGTTTGTGCAACACATCTTCCATACGAAGTAATTTGTCACGCTCTCCCTCCAGCATTTTAGACACAGGGATACCTGTCCAACGAGAGAGTACATCGGCAATTTCAGCATCGGTGACTTTATTTTTCACCAGCTTAGTTTCGCGAGTTTCATTCTCTGCAGCCTGCTCTAATTTAGACTCCAACTCAGGGATACGTCCATACTGAAGTTCAGACATTCTATTGAGATCTGAAGCTCGGCGAGCAATTTCTAAGTCTAACTTCGCTTGCTCTAACTCAGACTTTATGGTCTGAGTGCCCTGCATAGCGTCTTTTTCGTCTAGCCAGACCTTTTCAAAATCAGCATATTTAGTTTCTGCCTGCTCACGCTCTAGCTCAATCATTTCAAGACGCTTGTGACTGGCGTCGTCGGTCTCTTTCGCTAACGCTTGCTCCTCTAGCTTTAACTGAATAATTCGGCGTTCCAACCTATCCATATCTTCTGGTTTTGAGTCAATTTGAAGGCGAATACTCGATGCCGCCTCATCAATTAAATCAATGGCTTTGTCAGGTAGTTGGCGATCACTGATGTATCTGTGAGACAGACTTGCTGCTGCTACAATGGCTGGGTCGGTAATGTCTACTGAATGGTGAAGCTCGTAGCGCTCTTTAAGCCCCCGCAAAATAGCGATGGTATCCTCTACACTTGGCTCTTCAACAAGTACTTTCTGGAACCGGCGTTCAAGAGCTGCATCTTTTTCTATGTACTGACGATACTCATTTAATGTTGTAGCGCCAACACAATGAAGCTCGCCTCGAGCAAGTGCGGGTTTGAGCATATTCCCTGCATCCATAGCACCATCACCCTTGCCTGCCCCAACCATAGTATGAAGTTCGTCTATGAAAAGGATGACGCGACCTTCTTCCTTCGACAATTCATTAAGTACAGCTTTTAAACGCTCTTCAAATTCACCACGATATTTGGCCCCAGCAATGAGAGCTCCCATATCTAGAGACAATACTCGTTTATTTTTTAAGCCCTCTGGCACTTCGCCATTTATAATACGCTGAGCCAAGCCTTCGACAATAGCGGTTTTACCTACGCCAGGCTCACCAATGAGTACCGGGTTATTCTTTGTCCGTCGTTGTAGCACTTGTACTGTTCGGCGGATTTCGTCGTCTCTGCCTATCACTGGATCTAATTTACCCTGCTCTGCTCTTTCTGTTAGGTCAGTTGTAAACTTCTCTAGTGCTTGGCGTACGTCTTCTGCATTGGGGTCGGTTACCGTTTGCCCCCCACGCATATCATCAATAGCGGCTTCAACGATATCCTTAGTTACATTTAGGCTTCTAAGTATTTCACCGAGTCGCCCCTTATCGTCTATCGCTGCAACGACAAATATCTCAGACGTGATGTAGTCATCTTTACGTTGTTGCGCAATTTTGTCGCACAAGTTGAGTAAGACAATACTGTCCTTACCCAACTGCACTTCACCACCAATACCCTCAATTCGCGGTAGGCGCTCTATGGCCTGGCTCAATGCAGAGCGCAATGCGTTAACATTAATTTTTGCCTGATCAAGTAAAGGACGTACAGAGCCACCTTGCTGATTCAGCATGGCAGTCATTAAGTGTACTGGTTCAATGTATTGATGGTCTCGACCCAATGCGAGTGATTGAGCATCGGATATAGCGAGCTGAAACTTGCTGGTAAATCTATCTAATCTCATAACCTCAACCTTTAAATGAAAATTTGTTTATATTCTATTAATGGGAGCTTATGAATGACGATTCAAGTAACTATTGCTAAAGATGATAAAAAACTTGATTCAGCGCAATGTTATCGAAAACCAATAGCGCTCACAATTCGACCTGTGCCTTTGGCATTATCATGCGTAGCTTTGCGGTGGGAGTAAAACATATGGCTTTCACAATAAGTGCACAGGCAGCTTTGTGTTACTTGGTTCACACCAAGACTATTAAGCTGTAATTGTGCGATTAGCGGTAAATTTAAATAGTACTTATCGGAGTTTTTACTGGGTGTTACAACACCGTCATATTGCGAAAATCGAAATGCCACGCCACTGTCTACTTCGTAGCACTTGTTACAAATAGCTGGACCAATCCACGCCATAATACTGCTTGGAGAATTCGAAAAGCAGCGCAATGTCTCAGCAATGATTTTTATATCTAATCCTTTCCAACCAGCGTGCACGGCCGCCACCTCACTACCTGCTGTATCGCAAAGCAGGATGGGCACACAATCTGCGGTCATAACCGCACAAAATTGTTCAGGTTTATCTGTATATGCGGCATCAGCCGTTATCGCTGTAGTTGGAAGAGTAGCAACGGTGCATCCGTGCACTTGTTCAAGCCAGGTTATTTTTGAGCTGTGTGGCAGCTTTGAGCGGTTTTGTTTTACCACCGCTAAATCGTCACCAACATGAGCCCCAACATTGAGGCCCTCATATATACCGCGGCTTATGCCCCCATTTCGCGTAGAGGTATAAGCTACAACATTATCAGGGCATGACCACGCTGGTGTAATAAGGTCAGTTTTTGAAAGCATGCATTTAAATCATATCTTCAGGATTTTCTTTTGTATCTTGCCTTACCGCTTCCAATAAATCTTGCATATCTCTGGGCAGTGGCGCTTTCCATGTCATCCACTCTTCACTTTCTGGGTGAAACAAAGATAACTGAGCAGCATGAAGTGCCTGACGCTGAAACCCTCTAAGGGTATCTATAAAGGCGTTAGAAGCCCCTTTGGGTAATCTGGGTCTTCCACCATATGTTTGATCGCCTAACAGTGGATGCTTGAGATGCGCCATATGGACACGTATTTGGTGAGTACGCCCAGTCTCCAGCTTC
The DNA here is from genome assembly GCF_002831605.1 of Alteromonas sp. MB-3u-76. NCBI lineage: Bacteria > Pseudomonadati > Pseudomonadota > Gammaproteobacteria > Alteromonadales > Alteromonadaceae > Alteromonas > Alteromonas sp. MB-3u-76. The sequence continues at coordinate 2,890,444 of NZ_CP025115.1, forward strand.
AAACGCAAATGCGTGTATGCTCGAAATTTCTCAATGACGCGAAAGTGCGTTATTGCTGGCTTGCCATCTTCTCTAACCGCCATATGCGTGCGTTTCGTTGCATGACGTCCTATTGGCTCATCAACCACTCCACCAGCAACCATTGTTCCCATAGCAATGGCCTCGTACTCTCTGCTCATTTCTCTGCGCTGAAGCTGATCCACTAAATGAGTTTGAGCGGGTACAGTTTTGGCTACTACCATTAAGCCGGTGGTATCTTTATCTAGCCGATGTACAATTCCGGCTCTTGGCACGCGGTCTATATCAGGAACGTGATTAAGCAAGGCGTTGAGCACTGTACCGCTAGGATTGCCTGCTCCAGGGTGAACTACTAAGTCGGCCGGCTTATTGATTACTAGAATATGCTCATCTTCAAAAACAATATCCAGAGCGATATCTTGAGCTACGCTGTTTACCTGAACTTCCATTTCTGCTTGAACAGTAATGACTTCATCTATTTGCATTTTATGGCGTGGCACTGTAATTACTTCGCCATTCACGGAAACGTTACCGTCTTGGATCCAAGTTTTTAACTTAGAACGTGAATATTCAGGGAACAAATCGGCTAATGTCTGATCTAACCGTAGACCAAAGTGTGCGGCTTCTGTAGAAGCCTCTAATTGAATTGTGTTTGGCACTTGCGTCATAACACCTAACATTACGTGTAAAAAGGGTATTATAACAAGGAATCACCCTGTACACTGCGTTGTTTGCGAATTTGTATAGTTTTTCTCTTCGTTAGTACGTTAGAATAAGAAAATCGTGTTGTTATTTAGCACATGAGCTCAGACAGCGAAGTTGTAGAAACTGTTTAGCAGGATTATAGAATCATTATGAAATCATTTCGTCTTTTAGCACCTGTACTTCTTGGTACTGCGGTAACGCTAGCGGGTTGTAGCTCTTCAGAATCTGAAGAAGAAAAAATTGTGCTTGCTAATATGGGGGCTCAGCAGCTCTATGAGAGAGCATCAGAAAGCATGGAAGTGGGTAACTTCAGTGCTGCGGCGCAAACACTCAGTGCACTAGATTCTCGTTACCCGTTTGGACCGTTATCTCACCAGGTTCAACTCGACCTTATTTATAGCTATTACAAGTCAGGAAAGATTGACGAAACGCTTGCGACTATCGACCGTTTCATTCGCTTGAACCCTAATCACTCTGACGTGGATTATGCATACTATATGCGCGGTCTAACCAACATGGAATCAGATAGTAACCTCTTCCAAGAGCTGCTGACCATAGACCGTTCAGATAGAGACCCTTCGAAATCTCGCCAAGCGTTTGAAGACTTTAGGCGTTTAATAGAGCAGTATCCGAACAGCAAATATGCTGCTGACGCCAAAAAGCGCATGCTACATATTAAAGACCGGCTAGCTAGGTATGAGATTGCGATTGCGCGCTTCTACATGAGAAGACAAGCTTATGTAGCTGCGGCTAATCGCGGTCGCTATGTCATAGAGCATTTCCCAGATACTACACAAGTAAAGGACGCTCTTGAAATTATGGTGTCTAGTTACGAACAGCTTGGCTTGGACGACCTAAGATTAAATGCGATGAAAACGCTTAAACTCAATTTCCCAGACAGTGACTTTATCAGCTAAGACGCGGGGCTTGCTTATCCTACGTTCTGAAAGCTAGGTTCGCAAAGCTACGTTAGTAAAGCCACGTTCGCAAAGGCAGCCTGCCAAAAAGACAATAAAAAACGCACCAAAAGGTGCGTTTTTTGTTTATCTTCCGAATAACTCAGAAACTAAGAGTTACCTAAAAAATAAGTGACTGAATGGATTTAGCAGCCTTGCCAAACCAGAAGTAAAATGTAGCGGTTGGTCAACAATACTGAATACTAAACATCCCTCTTTAGTATCAGACCTTGGTGTGTGTGTTTTATTTCCGTCCATGAAAATAAAATCTCCAGTATCATAGTCACTCAAACCATCACTGAATTCACCATCGATGACTAACGTATATTCCGTGCCTCTGTGGGTATGCTCGGGAACGCTTCCTCCACTACCCATAAATATAAAATTAGCGACACCTTGATTGCCTAAGTCCACAGGAGCTTGCCACAATTTACCCACTAGACTTGACCAGTTCCCTGTTTTATCGACATAACGATGCAAAGTTCTTGGCAATTTAAATGAGCGACCGTCCAATTCTATCGATACCGTTCGCTCGCCAAGATTACTGGCGTAGCTTGATGAACTACCGTCAACCTCAATTGACGACGGTGATTGGGTAATCTGCGAAAGCATATCACCAAACTGCGCAGACTCATCAAAACTCTCTTCAATTTCAGACACCAACTCTGCTGCTAGTTCTTCAGTTTCGCTCTCAACGCGAAGCTGACATTGCTCACACATGTCACAATGAGCCGACACTAACAGAGAGACCGCGGGCGTTAAACTGCCCTCAACGAATTCTTTGAGTTGTTGAGAGCTAGGATGAAACTTAATCATTGTCGTTCAGCATACCTTTTAGACGTTGAAGCGCCAGGCGAGTCCTAGACTTCACAGTTCCCAATGGAATAGACAGTTCATTCGCAACCTCTTGCTGAGATTTACCGTCTATGTAAATTGCTTCAATAACCGCTTTTTGCTTAACCGGTAACTCTTCGAATAAATAACCGATTTGCTCCAGTGTAACCTGTTCATCAAGAGGGGCTTCATTCAAATCTGCAGTCTGTTCGCACAGAACAGGCCACAAATCATCAGAGCAAACATCCTCTTTGCGGTTCTGTAGCTTTCGTAACATGTCAAATCTAATGTTTCGTGCGATAGTAAAAATCCACGTTGATGGCGACCCTTTCTCTGCATTAAAAAGGTGTGCTTTTTGCCATACATTCGACATTGTGTCTTGCACCAACTCCATAGCTAGTGCCTCGTTACCCATTTGCTTTAGGGCATAAGAGCGTAGACGTGGAGCAAAATAATTAAAAACTCGGGAAAATGATCGTTTACAGCGAGCGTCAGCAACCGCTACAAGGTGTTCAGACATTTCGGTAGCACAATCTTTAGGTTTGATTGTGCTGTTGCTTTGTTCCAATGGAATTCCAACTAACATAGTATTCGTCCGCCTTTCCGTTTTGGTGCTTTCATTCTACGGGTTTCTGACTTAAAACGTTCGGTGAAATCGCATATTTTAGGTTACGATTTTGTAATAAAGGTAGCATGGTTACGCTATCAATGTAGACAGATACTTGAGCAAATTTGTGCATTCTCGTTGTTGTAGAAAATGCTGTTTTTGCGCTCCATCTACGGGAAGCAACTCCAACCATCTATTCAATACCCAATTGGGACAATCAAATTTTGGTTCATCATACAATGATGCTAGCTCTTCGTAATTTCCGAATATTTCTTTAAGTCGCTCGTCCATAGGCGCTAATTGCTGGGATGAAAGGTCACAATTCCAAGATTCAATTGGATTACATATACCCGTTCTTAATTCGTCGTGTTCAACGTGTATATCTTCCACCTCAACTAGGTGAGAACCAGCAACCTTTATGCCAAGCAAGCCATCGTCAAGCATATCAAAGTCTACCACCGTGGCATATGTACCTATTCGATGTATGTGTTCGTTAGCCGATTTATCGCCATTTGCATTTAACATACACATAACAAAGCCTTTGTTTTCGGCACACGCCTCTTTCACCATGCGAACATACCGCGGTTCAAAAATGCGCAAGGCCATGCGACCTTCCGGTAACAGATGGGCTGATAAAGGGAACAAGGGAAAACGTTTATTACTCATACACCACACTTCCAAGAATACATAAGGAGTTACGCGAGTGGGAATGAATTGGATCCATGTCGGAAAATTTTTCACACTGTGGTTTTAGTGGGTGATCTTATTGGCACGCTGTCTTGTAAAGTTGAGCTTTCTTTTATTTTCTGCAGTAAAAGAATGAAATGAATTCAAGCGGTTGTGGTTAGAACAAAAAAGCATCATTGTTACACGACGATGATTCACATTTGCAGATTCGATTAAATTGCTGAGCAGAATTTCTAAAAGACAACGCAAGAAATCTATATAAGTTGTACTTTATAAGCGCAAAATAGGCTTTAAAGTCACCGTGTTAATTACCTAAAGCGCATATACGTAGAGGCGTGTGAGGAAGATAGAATGGAAGTTATTCAACGTTTTTGTAAGATTTACACAGATATTTGTAAAATATCTACCGATGATCTTGCCAGTATCTATGCAACCGATGTTTTGTTCATAGACCCGATAACAACACACCAAGGCCTCACTGAAGTTAAGTCCTATTTTAATAACCTCCTGGAACAAGCTGAAAGCTGCAAGTTTGATATTGCTGACATTTTTCTATGCGCTCGTGATGACCAGTCTAATTCACGTGTGACCCACATAGCAAATTGGACAATGACGCTTGTACTAAAAGGTAGCGAAAAGGTAATCACGCTTGATGGCACTACTCAGCTTGGGGTGAGCAACAACATGATTGTTTACCACAAGGATTATTACGATTTGGGCGAAATGGTGTATGAGCACGTACCCGTATTAGGTTTTATAATTAAGAAAATCAAAGGGAGGCTCGCCAGATGAAAACATTGCTAATCACCGGAGCAACATCAGGTATTGGAAAATCACTTGCAGAGCATGCAGCCGATAGAGGGTACAAGGTAATCGCATGTGGCAGAAATGAAGAAGCATTAACTAGTCTTGCAAAACACGAAAACATTTCACCATGTCAATTCGACGTGTCTAACCTCGAAGATACAAAAAAAGCGCTAAGTGACGTGGAGTTCGATATTGCAGTTTTAAATGCAGGTACATGTGAATACGTCGATATTGAGGAGTTTGAAGCTGATATGTTTCGTCGTGTCTTCGAACCCAATTTTTTCGGCGTGGTTAACTGTGTAGATGCCTTCGTCAATAAATTAAAAAAAGGTGATAAATTAGTTATTGTTGACAGTATGGCTAGACTCCTTCCCTTCACTCGCTCACAAGCCTACGGCGCCAGCAAAGCGGCATTACACTATTTTACCAAGAGCTTAGAAGTAGACTTACACGATAGAGGTGTAAAGGTGCAAGCTGTATCGCCGGGCTTCGTTGAAACGCCACTGACTGATAAAAATGACTTCGATATGCCAATGAAGATCACCGCAGAAGAGGCGGCTAGAAGTATGCTCGAAGGAATAGAAGGAAATAAACGTACTATCTTTTTCCCAAAAATGTTTGGCTATATATTAAGATTCATGAATCTATTACCATCAGGCCTACAAACACGTTTGTCCCTGTCGATGCGCAACGAAAAATAAGTAGTTTAAGAGAACGTTAATAATGACAAAAAAAGTAGCAATTGTGGGTACAGGTATTTCAGGTCTCACCTGTGCTCATCTTCTCAATAAGAAAAATGATATTACCGTATATGAAGCAAACGACTATATCGGTGGACACACGGCAACAAAAACCATTACTGATGAAGGTGAAACCCACGACATCGACACAGGGTTTATCGTTTTTAACGATTGGACTTACCCTAATTTCATCAAACTAATGAATTCTTTAGGCGTTGATTATCAACCAACTGAGATGAGCTTTTCGGTGACCAGCAAAAAAGCGAATCTAGAATACAATGGCAACACCATCAATAGTTTGTTTGCCCAACGCAGAAATATTTTACGCCCCAAATTTTGGCGAATAGTTCGAGATATTCTTAAATTTAATAAAGCCTGTAAGGCGATGGTTGCAGATAAGAGAGACACCTCCGCGCTGACATTACAAGATATTATCGATGAATTAGAGCTTAGCGAGGACTTTGCGCGGTATTACATTCTTCCTATGTGTGCTGCCATATGGTCGAGCAGCTTAGAGCAAACTCGGGGGTTCCCTCTCACCTTTTTCCTGCAGTTTTTCAATAATCATGGACTGCTCAATATTACAGACCGCCCCCAGTGGTACACCATCAAGAGAGGCTCTCGCCAGTATATTGCGCCTTTAATTGAAGCGTTTAAGTCGCAGATAAAATTGTCTTGCGGTGTTAAGAATGTCAGTCGTATTGGCGATAAGTGGTCTGTTACAGATGTAACCGGGAATACAGAGAAATTCGACGACGTGGTTTTTGCGTGTCACAGCGACCAAGCACTAGCTATGCTCGAGAACCCAACCGACCTTCACCGTGATATACTTGGCAACATCCCATATGGCGATAACGACGTTGTAATGCACAAAGACGTGGGCCAGCTTCCAAAACGCAAACTTGCTTGGGCCAGCTGGAATTATCGACTTAAAGAAGATGCGACCGAAGAAATGCGTCCAGCTTCGGTTACTTACAACATGAATATTCTGCAGCGTCTTTCCGCCAAGAACACTTACTCAGTCACGCTCAACAACACAAGCGAAATAGATAAAACGCAGATTTTAGGCGAATATCAATACGCTCACCCGCAATACAGTGCCACGATGGTTAAAGCACAGCACCGCAGAAGCGAAATTTGTGGTGTAGACAATTTGCATTTTTGCGGGGCGTATTGGTACAACGGGTTTCATGAAGACGGTGTTGTAAGTGCGCTTGACGTTTGCAAACGGTTTGGTGAGACATTGTGACAGCTGTAGATACTGAAAGTGCAATTTATCGCGGTACCGTTTACCACGAGCGTTTCAAACCAACGCAGCACAAGTTTTTATACGACATTTATCTGTTTTGGCTAAAACTTGATGAAAAAGAGCTTACTGCCCTGTCTGAAAACATGAAGCACTTTTCTATTAGCAGTTGGGCCAGAGCAAGGTTTAAACGGCAAGACTATCTAGATGATGACAGCAAGCCGCTAAAAGACGCAGTGCTAGACAAAATGACGTCGTTAAACGGTAATAAAGCACTTAACGGTGAAGTTTTTATGCTGGGGCAGCTAAGGATGTGGGGGCTGTATTTCAGCCCAGTTAATTTTTATTACCTAAGGCAAAATGACGGAAGCTTCTCTCACATGCTTGCTGAAGTGAGCAATACCCCCTGGAATGAGAGGCACTATTATTTAGTTGACTTAGCGACACAGGATGACACAAAAAAAGCCTTTCACGTCTCTCCTTTTAACCCAATGGATATGACCTATAAATGGCGAATTACGCAGCCTTCAGATAGACTGTCATTGGTAATGGATTGTGTACGACAGGACAAAGAATTCTGTGCTGGAATAAATTTGAGCAAAATTACTTTAGATAATGCGAATCTAACTAAAGTGATGAAGCGTATACCTAGTATGACAATGAAAACTGTATTGGGAATTTATTGGCAAGCGCTTAAATTATTTTTAAAAAAGACGCCGCTATATACACACCCAGAAAAGAGTCAGGAAAAATAAAAAATGTCTTTTGGTGAATCTGTATTACTCTCTACGTCAGAGGTTTCGTTTGTTGACAAGACCTGTAGAACGCTCTTCCTTAAATGTTTAAAACACCTACCCCTAGGTAGTTTAACCATTCAAGAAAACGGCGACACTATTGCAACATTTGGCAATGAGCATGACGAGCTGTCAGCTATCGTTAATATAAAAGATGTAAAAGCATATCGAAGCCTATTGCTTGGCGGCAGCGTAGGTGCTGGTGAGGCCTACATGGATGGGCACTGGGACAGCAATGATGTCACCGCAGTAGTGCAAATTTTTGCGCGTAACTTACCCACACTTGACGAGTGGGAAAATAAGTTTAAATGGTTAACTATGCCGGTGATGAAACTGCAACATTTCACCCGCAGAAACACCACAAGCCAAGCAAAGAAGAACATCGAGGCGCATTACGACTTGGGTAATAAACTTTATACTCGCTTCCTTGATGGCACTATGATGTACTCTTCTGCTATTTATCCAGACCCAAATGCATCTCTTAACGAAGCGCAAAACCACAAGCTTAAAACCATATGTGACAAGCTAAAACTGGATGAGAATGATCACCTGTTAGAAATTGGCACTGGCTGGGGCGGCCTAGCGGTATATGCCGCAAAACACTACGGATGCAAAGTAACCACCACGACTATCTCTGAAGAGCAATACGCTTGGGCTCAGGAGTGGATAGAAAAAGAGCAAGTTGAAGACAAGGTAACCCTATTAAAAAAGGATTATCGATTACTTGAAGGTAAATACGACAAACTTGTTTCTATTGAAATGATTGAAGCGGTAGGCCGTTCGTTCTTGGGTAACTTTTTTGAAAGATGCTCTTCATTGTTAAAAGACAATGGCTTAATGCTTTTACAGTCGATTACCATTGACGACAGACGCTATGACAGTTACTCCAAAAGCGTAGATTTTATTCAGAAATACATATTCCCTGGCGGATTTTTACCATCACAATATCAGCTGAACGCTCACCTTAAAAAGCATTCAGATATGATGATAAGAGACCTGCACGACATTGGCATCGACTATGCGAAAACGCTTAATCACTGGTATGAGGCATTCATAGCTGCAAAGGATGAACTGTTGCAGGATGGATACGATGAGCGCTTTGTACGTATGTGGACTTATTATCTGAAATATTGCGAAGGTGGTTTTTTGGAAAGAACGATAAGTACGGTGCAATTGGTTATATCTAAGCCTCAATACCGAGATTTATTGGCGCGCTAGCACTAGCGTTTCTTACTAATAAAAAACGACGCAGCAGCGTCGTTTTTTATATGATAGCGTTTTTAAAAGACTTAGGCTAACGCCCGCTCAGCTACGCCAAGTTTAAATAACAAGTTTAAATAATAATTCGTCGCCTCTATTTACAAGTATCTAGAGCTAATCATTAACTACGGAAATGGGTTTTGAGATCATAGGCTCACCCTGGTTAATATTAATTTCCACTCTTCGATTCTTCGCTCTGTCTTGGGGAGACGTTGCGTTTTCTACAATAGGCTTTGTGTCTGCCAACCCAACCACCGACATTCTACTCTCATCGAAACCTTGAGCCGTTCGCATTGCCTCGGCAACAGCGACAGCACGCTGGGCGGACAGGTCCCAATTTGAACGGTATAGCTCGTTAGCAATATGCTGACCATCACTATGGCCGGATATTGCTATCTCGCCAGGTACATCTGCAAGTAAAAATCCGATTTTTTGTATGATCGGCTTGAATTGAGGTTGCAGGAAAGCAGAGCCTGCCGAGAATGAACCGTTCTCTCGAATTCGAATAGTAAGCTGTTGCCCTAAAGACTCCATTTCTATTGAACCGTCTAATATTTGCTTTTGCAGTTGCTGCGCCACTTTTTTCATTAGCTCAGCCGTTTGCGATTGTTCAGAGCTTTGTGAGGCTGATGAAGAGGAATCCGTAGCAGTCTGTTGAGCCTGTCCACCGCGCTGTTCACCACGCTGTTTCTGCCTCCCCCCAGCAGAGTCTTCATCGCCCGCTTGAAACTCAAGCATTTGCTGAGTCATTTCGATGGTTTGCTGTTGAATAGTTTCTATGGGGGTGGGATCAGGCTTACCTGGCCTGAATTCCATAGCAATAACGCTTGTTCCCTTGGGAATGTCCTTTACCTCTATCTTATTTTGAACCCCGAAAGCAAATTTCATTGAACCCGCTATTTGCTTAAATTTTAAAACGTCCATTTCTGAAAATGAGAGCAAGAGTACAAAGAAGCACATTAATAACGACATCAAATCGGCAAATGTACCCATCCACGCAGGAAGGCCTTCGGGTGGGCACTTGGGACATTCTTCTTCAGCCATTACTCTTCCTCACCTGAGCCGCGCTTACTCGCTGCTAAGTAATTCTTTAATATTCCGTCGATAACGCGAGGGTTTTGGCCATCAGCAATGCCCACAATGCCATCTAGTATCAGGCTTTGATTGAGCTGCTCTTCTGCCGCTCTGTTAGACAGCTTCACAGCAATAGGCAAACAAACGATATTGGCAAAAAAGGCACCATACAAAGTTGTTAACAAGGCTACCGCCATTGCCGGACCGATAGATTTAGGATCATCCATGTTAGACAACATAGCTACCAAACCAACTAACGTGCCAATCATGCCCATGGCTGGAGCCACATCGCCCATACCTTTAAATATAGTTGCACCGAATTCGTGACGGTCCGATGTCATCTTGATATCTTTAGACAGGGTTTCTCGAACTACCTCAATATCGTGACCATCCACCAGCATGTCCACACCCTTTTGCATAAACTCATTGCTTATTTCGGCCTCTTCCAAGGCTAGAAAGCCTCCTTTGCGGGCAGCGTCAGCCATTTCAACGATCTTCTCAATCAACTCTTCAGGTGGCTCAATTTTAAACATGAAGGCTTTTCCGGCGATTTTACCGGCACCAAAGAATTGGCCTAATGTGAACTGAGATAGCACGACAAATAAGCTTCCACCGAACACGATGAGAAGCGAGGGTACGTTGATAAACATACTCATACTACCGCCCATCAACATTGCCATTACAACAAAGCCGATGGCTCCCAACATACCTATGACCGTTGCTAAATCCACTTACTCTTCCCCATTTATGCGCAGCCAATGCTATTGATATACTTTGATTCTATCGGCAAAGTATAGAAAATCTAAAACAACATAGTTGAAAAATATCACAATTATGTGAGTTCGTTTATGCAAAAATAGATTTTTAATCCGTTTATTTCTCGGTGACAATTATCAAATTGTTTTAGGTTAATTGTTCTTGATTAGTTGTAGCTCTACTTTGAACAACAATCCACCGTTAGGTTAACCATAGGCAGTAAAGTTTTAGCTGACCAGAGAGATATACTTAATATGAGGACAAACCATTTGACCCTTGTGCAACCGTCCGTTAAGGTTCGCGTTATGTTATTGACGCCTACAGCTGAGCTCTCTTATGACAACAAAAAAGGACACTGCATCGTTTGAAGAAACGCTTGCCGAATTGGAATCTATTGTCGATGAAATGGAAAATGGCGACCTTCCGCTTAACAAAGCGCTGGAAAAGTTTGAACGCGGTATAGCGCTCTCTCGTCAAGGTCAAAAATCTCTCGAAAATGCAGAACAAAAAGTTCAAATTCTTCTAAATGAACAAGGCGAAGACGTATTAAAATCGCTGCCAGAAAGTGAACAACCCTAATCTGCTCACTTGTTAGCCACAGGTATCCTAATGAATTTCTCTGCTCTGCATCAGCAAGTAAAGCAGCAAACTGATGCGTCCTTGCTACAACTAATTGAAGAGTTACCCGATTACGCTCCGTCACTCAAAGCGGCCATGCGGCACGCTCTACTAGCTGGTGGAAAGCGAATGCGTCCCCTACTCGTTCATGTGGTAGGCAACACGCTAGATGTGCCCAAAAAAGATCAAATAGCCATCAGTATGGCTATTGAGTGTGTTCATGCCTACTCGCTTGTGCATGACGACCTTCCTGCTATGGATGATGACGATTTACGTCGAGGTATGCCCACTTGCCACATTGCTTTTGATGAGGCAACTGCAATTTTAGCAGGTGATGCGCTTCAAACACTTGGTTTTAGTATATTAGCCGATTCGCCAATGAGCGAATACGGCGACGCCCATAGAGCAAAGCTTCTCAGTATTTTGGCGAAAAGTGCAGGATACCTTGGTATGTGTGGAGGCCAGGCAATAGACTTGGCAAGTACAGGGAAAACCATAGACATAGAGGCATTAAAAACCCTTCATACGCTCAAAACAGGTGCGCTGCTTCGCGCTTGCGTAGAAATGATTGCTACTGTGTGCAGCACATTGGACAAAGAGGCGGAGACAGATCTCATGCTCTTTGCCAATAATATCGGGCTCGCATTTCAAGTCCAAGACGATATTTTAGACGTAGAAGGTAGTAATGAAAGTTTAGGTAAGCCTGCAGGTTCCGATGAAGCACTCGGCAAAAACACTTTTCCTGCAAAACTGGGGTTAAGTGGAGCTAAAGATGAGTTAGCAACACTTCACGAGAATGCACTACAAGCATTAGCCCGTTTACCTTACAATACAGATAGTTTAATCGCGTTTAGCGAGCTTTTGGTAAAACGTGACCATTAGCCACGCGCCATGTTGAAAAGATAATAAAAAAATGAGTTTAGATCTCCAACATTATCCAACGCTTGCCCTTGCGCAAACGCCGGACAAACTAAGGAAGTTACCACAAGATAAGCTCCGCGATCTCGCTGATGAACTTCGCGAATACCTGCTGACTTGTGTGAGCCAAAGTAGCGGGCATTTTGCTTCTGGCCTAGGCACTGTGGAATTAACAGTTGCACTTCACTACATATACAATACTCCTTTCGACCGTCTTCTTTGGGATGTGGGACATCAGGCATATCCGCATAAAATCCTAACCGGTCGCGCGGAGAAAATGTCTACAATAAGACAAAAAGACGGCCTGCACCCGTTTCCATGGCCGCTTGAAAGTGATTATGACACCTTTGCAGTGGGCCATTCATCCACGTCAATAAGTGCCGCGTTAGGCATGGCTGTTGCCGCTGAAAAAGAAGCTAAAGGCAGAAAAATTGTATCAGTCATCGGCGATGGTGCAATGACTGCGGGCATGGCCTTTGAAGCCATGAATCACGCGGGTGATATCAAGAAAGACATGGTCGTTATTCTCAACGACAACGAAATGTCTATTTCGGAAAATGTTGGTGCACTAAACAGCCATTTAGCACGCCTGCTTACGGGAAATCTTTTTAATTCAATCCGGGACGGTGGTAAGAAGCTTCTAAGTAACGTGCCGCCAATAAAAGAGTTTGCTAGCCGTGCCGAGGAACACTTGAAAGGCATGGTGGTGCCAGGCACCATTTTCGAAGAACTAGGGTTTAACTACATAGGTCCTATTGACGGACACGACGTGAATGCGGTTGTTGACACTCTTCGCAACATGCGTAAGTTTGAAGGCCCTCAACTACTGCATGTGGTGACCAAAAAAGGTAAAGGCTACGCGGTTGCAGAAGAAGATCCTATCAAGTTTCACGCTGTTCCCAAGTTTAACCCTGCTGACAATGCGCTTCCAAAATCTAAAGCCACAGCTCCTACCTATTCTGCTATTTTCGGGCAGTGGTTGTGCGACATGGCCGCTAAAGACTCAAAGTTAATGGCTGTAACTCCGGCCATGCGCGAAGGCTCCGGTATGGTGGCGTTTTCACAGCAATATCCAGAACAGTACTTTGATGTGGCTATAGCAGAGCAACATGCGGTCACCTTCGGAGCTGGTTTAGCAAAAGAAGGTCTCAACGCTGTCGTTGCGATTTACTCTACATTTTTACAACGGGCTTACGATCAGCTTATACACGATGTAGCGATTCAAAACTTACCGGTTCTTTTTGCTATCGATAGGGCTGGCATTGTTGGCGCAGACGGACCAACACACCAAGGTGCTTTCGACATTGCATTTTTACGCTGTATTCCCAACTTAATTGTTATGGCCCCTTCGGATGAAAATGAGTGCAGGCAAATGCTTTACACTGGCCATATAGCACAGCAACCTGCTGCGGTGAGATACCCCCGTGGTGCAGGAATGGGCGTAACACCAGATCAGACCATGAAAGCGCTGGAAATAGGCAAGGCTCGAGTACTGAAAGAAAGCACCGCAGAAGCTTCCAAGCGCGTTGCGATCCTTAACTTTGGCTGCCTACTACCACATGCTCTTGAGGCCGCAGAAAAGCTCAACGCCTCGGTGATAGACATGCGTTTTGTCAAGCCCATAGATGGCGACGCCATTGCACAAGCAGCCAGTAATCACGATGTATTGCTAACGCTTGAAGATGGTTGCGTTATGGGTGGCGCCGGTAGTGCTGTTTTAGAGTACCTTCAACAACGAGGTATAATGAAAACCGTAAAGATACTGGGGCTACCTGATAGCTTCATATTACAAGGTACACAGCAAGAAATGTATAAAGAGCATGGGCTTGACGCAGAAGGAATAATACGAACCGCTGAGCAACTACTATTTTAACTCTTTTGAGTTTTGATAAATTGGCAAATTTTTTAAAGCATGCTATTAAAAGCATAATATTTAAAGCATGAAAAAAGCCCTCGCCGAAGAAGTTACTCTTCAGCGAGGGCTTTTTACTGTAAGTAGAATACTGAAAATTAAATTATCGTTTCTAAAAAAGGGTAAGCACCGCAGGCCAAAGATTAATCGCTATGTGCAAACATCCGCAAGCCATAGCGCCGGCAAGCAGATCGTCCAACATAATCCCTGTTCCGCCGTGTAATCTTTTATCAATAATGCCTATAGGCCACGGTTTTAGTATGTCGAAGACTCGAAATAACAAAAAACCAATGACAAGGGTAGATGCCGTGACTGGCAAAAATAAGAAGGTTACAAACATGCCTGCTATCTCGTCCCACACGATAGAGCCATGGTCGTGCACTTGCATATCATCAGCAGTTTTACCACATAGATAAATGCCAATCACCGACGCCATTAGCGTTACCGCAATGAAAGAGAGAGTGGATACTTGAGCGCATAGTAAAAGTAAAGGTATCGCGGCTAACGAACCAAATGTACCCGGCATAACCGGAACAAGACCGCTGCCAAACCCTAAAGCCAAAAAGTGCACCGGGTTTTTCATACTCACTCTTGCACGAAACTCAGCCTGCATAAAAAGCGCTCATTCTAAAACGTATGTTCGTAGCCGCTAGATTGCTTCGGCTCGTATTTTTCATCATTTTTATACAACATTAACTTGTCTGAATGACCGGTTAGTTGCCCAATACAGGTGACTTTTACGTTAGAGCTGGCGATAGAAGTTTCAAGACTGCCCCGCTGCTCTTCAGACACAGTGAAAAGCAACTCATAATCATCGCCTGCAGAGAGCGCGTATTCTATCGCTTCTTCTTGTGTTACCGCGCTCGTTAATGCGCGAGATAACGGAAGGCGATCGACATGAATGTTAGCACCACAGCCAGAAGCGCTAAGAATATGCTTCAGGTCCGAAATAACACCGTCCGATACATCGATACAAGAAGATGCAATACGGCGCATAGCGGTACCTACAGCAACTCTCGGAGTCGGAAAATAATGTCGATTGATGAGAACATCTCTGGCCTCTCCGGACACATCAAGCTTACCTTGAAGAATATCCAAGCCTGCACCTGCATCTCCCAAAGTTCCGCTGACGTAAACCCAGTCTCCCGGTTTAGCACCGCTGCGGGTAAGTTCAGAGCCCGGAGGAATAAAACCTTGTGCGGTAATAGTCATCGCCATGGGGCCTTTTACAGTATCACCACCAATGAGCTGAACCGAGTAGTATTGTGTAAGCTCGTACAGACCTGAAACGAAATCACTTAACCATGTTTCTTCTACTTCAGGAAGTGACAGCGATAGGCTTATCCATGCAGGCTCAGCCCCCATCGCAGCGAGGTCGCTAAGATTAGCTGCTACGGCTTTGTAAGCTACTGACTTTGCGGGCGCGTCTCTTAAAAAATGTACATCTGCTACAAGCGTATCGGTAGTTACTGCCAACTGCTGATTTTCAGGTACCATTGTCACGGCACAATCATCACCAATACCAATAACTACGTCTCGTCTTTTGTGGCCGCCAGCAGAAAAGTAGCGGCCGATAAGGTCGAATTCTTTCACGGTATTTATTAAAACCTTAAGTAACGTCCAGTGTCACTGAAATAGGTTAATCGCGCTCGTCTTTTCGCAGTGTTTTCACTGCTTTGTCGAGTGCACCATTTATGAATTTATGACTATCTTCAGCACCAAATGATTTAGCAAGCTCAATGGCTTCATTAATAATCACGCGGTATGGCACATCGATGCGTTCAGTGAGCTCCAGTGTTGCAATGCGAAGAATCGCTTTTTCAATGGCATCCAACTCTTCTGGTAATCGGCCAAGATAAGGCTTTATCGTCGCATCCAACTTACTTGCGTTATGGGCTACTCCGCGCAGTAGCGCTTGGAAATATGCCATATCGACCTTCTGCATGTCGTTACTGGTTGCTAACGCCAGTTCAACTTGCTGAATATCGTTATGACTCATTTGCCATGAATAAATGCCTTGCAAGGCTAACTCACGGGCTTTACGACGAGCTGAAACTTTCACTAAATAATTACCTTAAAGCTTTTCAACGGCATCGATAACGTTAACCATTTCAAGCGCGCCTAGTGCAGCTTCTGCACCTTTGTTGCCCGCTTTAGTGCCTGAACGCTCGATAGCTTGTTCTATTGAATCTGTTGTGATGACACCAAATGACAAAGGCACGCAGTATTCTAATGATACTTGCGCTAACCCCTTATTACATTCACCAGCTACAAAGTCGAAGTGTGGTGTTCCGCCGCGGATAACCGCGCCTAGTGCAATGATGCCGTCAAATGATTTTTTCTCGGCAAGTTTCTTAGCAACAATAGGTAGTTCGTAAGCACCCGGTACTCTTACAACCGTAATGTCATCACTGTTCACTTCGCCGTGACGCTCTAGGGTATCAAGTGCACCTTCTAATAAGCTTTCAACAACAAAACTGTTAAAGCGTGATACAACAATGGCGAATTTTTTACCCGTCGCACGGATGTTACCTTCAATAACTTGCATGTTTTCATTCCTCGAGAAAAAGCGGCGCGAAGTATACCATAACTGCGCCTAAACTAAATCGATTGTTTCTTTACCCAACAATTTTATTGTGCAGACCGCGCAATCGTTGAAAAGAAGGTTGATATTAATTAAAAGCAAATTTGTTCGCCGCCGAAGTAATTATGACGGCGATGCCTTTTAGAAATAAGGACTATTCAATGCGCTTCAGGGCTAATCGTGAACGTATTCCACAACCTCTAAGCCGTAACCTGATAGTGCATGATACTTTATGGGTTTACTTAACAGCCGCATTTTGTGAACACCCATCGATGCCAAAATTTGACTGCCCACACCTATTGTGCGAGAAGAACCTTGCCAGTCTGCACCAGCGGGGCGCTCTCCCCTATCTTCTGCAGCAAAGCGACGCACTTGATTTTCAATTTGTTCGTCTTTGCCAAGTAACACAAGAACTCCACCCTCATCGGCTATCTTTTGCATACCCTGAGACAATGTCATCGAGCGGTTAATACCACGGGTAGACCCGAGCAGATCACTAAATGTATTGTGCAAGTGAACGCGAACAAGCGTAGGCGTATTTTCTGAAACCTCACCCTTTTTCAACGCAAAGTGTAGCTGATTATCGATGCTGTCTTTGAATGTGTGCAGTTCGAAGTCACCGTACTCTGTAGGCATACTACACTGAGCAACTTTCTCTATCGTTGTCTCATTGAGATTTCTATATTCAATAAGGTCGGCTATTGTTCCAATCTTCAAATCATGCTTTTTGGCAAACGTTTCAAGCTCTGGCCTGCGAGCCATAGTGCCGTCTTCATTTAAAATTTCAACAATCACACCAGCGGGTTCAAGACCTGCTAAACGCGGTAAGTCTACGCCGGCTTCAGTATGACCCGCTCGATTTAATACACCTCCCTCTTTTGCAATAAGAGGAAAAATGTGGCCAGGCTGCACAATATCGGTGGCTTTAGCGTCTTTGGCTACAGCGGCCTTTATTGTTGTGGCGCGGTCGGCAGCGGATATACCCGTTGTAACCCCGGTAGCCGCTTCAATAGAAACGGTAAAGTTGGTGGAGAACTGAGCTTCGTTTTTATCAACCATCAAGGGCAGATTGAGCCTACGGCAACGTTCTTGTGTCATTGGAAGGCACACTAAACCTCTAGCATGGGTTACCATAAAGTTAATGGCTTCTGGCGTAACGTGTTCTGCCGCCATTATAAGATCGCCCTCGTTTTCACGATCTTCATCATCCATCAAGATAACCATCTTGCCTTGACGGATATCTTCAATTATTTCTTCTGATGTATTAAATGCCATATTCTTTCTTCTTGTAGGGTTATTTTTTTAAAAATCCATTCTCTGCTAGAAAGGCCATATCAATGCCTTTCGCGGCTGGCTCAGCCGCCTTGTCACCTAACATTAGGCGCTCCAAATACCGAGCAATGACGTCAACTTCCAAATTCACAGCAGTACCTACCTTATAAGTACCTAGTACTGTCTCTTTTAACGTGTGTGGAATAATCCATAACATAAATTCGGCACCATTAACTTCATTAACAGTTAAACTCACGCCGTCTACGGTTATGCTTCCTTTATGTGCGATATACTTTGCAATGGCCTCTGGAGCCTTTACCCAAATTTCAACATAGTCAGTGTGTTTAATAATTTGGCTGACTTCTCCAACACCATCTACGTGGCCAGATACAATATGACCGCCGAAACGGTCTGTAGGCCGCATCGCTTTTTCTAAGTTAACAGTAGACCCAACGCTGTAATTCTTAAAGCCAGTCAACTTGATAGTCTCAGTAGAAACGTCAGCGCAATAATAATCATCACCCGCATCGGTTACCGTCAAGCAGACGCCATTAGTTGCAATGCTGTCGCCAAGGGCTACATCAGTCATATCTAAATGCTGAGAAGATACAGTTAGCCGAATATCTTTGCCTCGGTTATCTAACTTTTGAATTGTACCCAGAGCTTGAATAATACCAGTAAACATAGCTTTCCTCTTTGCCGCGTTTAATCTCGCGAGCTATCTGTGTCCGGTCGATATACAAGCTTAATGTCGTTACCAACCTGACGATTTTCAATAAGCGTGAGTGAAATAGATTGCTCAATAGAGGTATAGGATGGCAGATTCACCATACTCATGCCTTTATTTCCCAATAACATGGGCGCTTGATAACAAATAAATTCATCAACTAATCCAGCGTCTAATAGTGCGCCTGCCAAACCAGGACCTGCTTCTACCCAAACCTCGTTATATTGCTTGTCACCAAGTGATTGCATAAGAGCGTCTAAATCAACTCTTCCCTGCTTTGGTGTGATGGTTAAATAGTGGCGAGCGGCCGTGTCAGGGTGAGGGTTAATGGTGGCTATGAGCGTTGTATTTCCGTCCTTCAAACACTGATAATCTGAGTTAACTACCTCTTTACTATCCACCACCACGCGAGTAGGTTGACGAATTCTTTCAAGTGGATAGTGGCTAAACTGCGCTTCGTTTGCCCGTACCAATAAGCTAGGATCGTCAGCTATCACGGTGCCAGAGCCAGTAAGCACACAACAACTACTGGCGCGATAGCGCTGCACATCTCTTCGGGCCTCAGGGCCTGTTATCCATTGGCTTACACCATTTTCTAACGCTATTTTGCCGTCTAAACTTATACCGAGCTTAACTCTGACGAAAGGTTTTCCAGTAAGCATGCGTTTAATAAAGCCAGGGTTAATTGCCGCAGCCTCTGCAGCCATAACACCGCTTACCACTTCAATTCCTGCTTCCTGCAATTTTCGTATCCCATTGCCGCTCACATTTGGGTTAGGATCTGTCATTGCAATGACTACCTTGCCAATGTTGGCCTTTATAAGTGCTTCAGCACAAGGGGGAGTACGACCATAGTGGCTGCAAGGTTCAAGTGTGACATAAGCTGTAGCATTGCTAAGCGTGTTTCGACCAGCTTTACTGGCTTGCTTTAACGCGTGTACTTCAGCGTGAGGTGTTCCGGCCTGTATATGAAAGCCTTCGCCAATACATTGATTGTTTCCATTAACAATAACACAGCCTACTCTGGGATTGGGCGACGTGGTGTAAAGCCCTTTTTTGGCAAGTTGAATGGCTTTCGCCATCCAATAATAATCAGATTTTATGCTTTTATGCTGCACGTGCTGTCCTGTAGTCAGTCTCCGAGTCTCGCGATTTCTTCACCGAATTCTCGTATGTCTTCAAACGAGCGATAGACCGACGCAAACCGCACATAAGCTACTTTATCTAGCTCTTTTAACGCTTTCATGATGAGTGTACCAAGAAGCTCACTTTCAACTTCTCGTTCACCAGTTGCTCTGAGTTCTGATTTAAGGGATAAGATGCACTGCTCTACTTTTTCAGTACTGACGGGGCGTTTTTCGAGCGCTCGTTGTAAACCAGCCCGCAGTTTATCCTCATTAAAAGGCTCCCGCGAACCATCGCGTTTTATCACGCGGGGCATAACTAGTTCGGCACTTTCGAAGGTAGTAAAACGCTCATGGCACTGGGCGCATTCGCGTCTTCTGCGTACTTGATGCCCTTCTGCAACTAGCCGAGAATCGATGACTTTTGTCTCTTGCGCTGAGCAAAAAGGGCAAAACATAGAATATCCTTTATTATTGCGTACTTAGCCTAAAACATCTCTGCATTAGTACCAAAGTACGCAATAAAAGACAATCTTATTTACTTAAGCGTAAACAGGATATTTTGAGCACAACGCAACCACTTCACTTTGAACGCGTTTGATAACAGACTCATCGCCCATGTTATCAAGAACATCGCAAATCCACGTTGCTACTTGCTCTGCCTGCTCTTCTTTAAAACCTCTGCGAGTAATAGCTGGGCTACCAATGCGAAGTCCGCTTGTTACAAACGGAGAGCGAGGGTCGTTTGGCACTGAGTTTTTATTAACCGTTATATTTGCTGCACCAAGGGCCGCGTCAGCATCTTTACCAGTGATATCTTTATCAATAAGGTCTAGTAAGAATAGGTGGTTGTCAGTACCGCCAGAAACAATTTTGTACCCGCGGTCTTGCATTACTTTAACCATCGCTTTCGCATTTGCAACAACCTGCTGCTGGTAAACTTTAAACTCAGGTTCAAGTGCTTCTTTAAATGCCACGGCTTTAGCAGCAATAACGTGGCAAAGTGGGCCACCTTGGTTGCCAGGAAATACCGAGCTATTAAACTTTTTATAAAGCGTTTCGTCGCCGCACGATGAAAGAATAAGACCGCTACGAGGACCCGCAAGGGTTTTGTGTGTCGTTGTGGTCACAACGTGTGCATGCGGTAATGGGTTAGGATATACACCCGCGGCAACCAAGCCTGCAACGTGAGCCATATCGACAAGTAAGTATGCGCCTACGCTATCAGCGATCTCTCTGAACTTAGCCCAGTCAACAACGCCTGAGTATGCAGAAAAACCACCTATGATCATTTTAGGCTTGTGCTCTTTCGCCAAAGCTTCTACTTGCGCGTAATCAATTTCGCCCGTTTCATTGTTTAGTCCGTACTGAACAGCGTTGTACGTCTTGCCCGAGAAATTAACGTGAGAACCGTGGGTAAGGTGTCCGCCCTCAGAAAGGCTCATACCTAATACAGTATCACCAGCATCTAGTAACGCCATAAATACGGCAGTGTTTGCCTGAGAACCTGCATGGGGCTGTACGTTCGCGTATTCAGCACCAAACAGCTGTTTAGCTCTATCAATGGCTAGTTGCTCAACTACGTCAACATGCTCACAACCGCCATAGTAACGCTTACCCGGGTAACCTTCGGCATACTTGTTAGTAAGCTGAGAGCCCTGAGCTTCCATCACACGTGGGCTACAATAGTTCTCAGAGGCAATAAGCTCAATGTGATGTTCTTGACGCTCAACTTCATTTGCCATTGCTTTGGCTAATTCTGGATCAAAGTCAGCTATGTTCATTTCGCGAGAAAACATGGGGGCTCCTTAACTGCGATTATTTTTTGGCATGATGCGTCGGATATGGACTGCATAATTTTGCAGCCATATTCTAGTCATTTTCGGATGCTTGTATACCGCTTTATGGCTAAATTAATTTAAATGGCGTAGGTTTAACGTAAATCGCAGGCTACAGGCACATCAGACCTGTTTTTCTAGCGCTTTTACACGGTCAAAAAGGCTACCAATCTTTTGTAAGCGCACCGCATTTTTACGCCATTCTCTGTTTGTTTGTGCTGGTTGTCCTGATGAATAGACACCGGGTTGCGTAATGTCTTGTACCACCATGGTGTAACCTGTTACCTGCACATTGTCGCAAATGCTGATATGGCCATTGATTCCTACCCCACCAGCAATAATAACATGCCGGCCGATGTTGCAGCTTCCCGCAATACCAGTAGCACCGCAAATACAGGAATGGTCACCAATAACACAATTGTGACCAATTTGAACTTGGTTATCTATGATAACGTTAACACCTATAACCGTATCGTCTAGCGCGCCTCGATCGATACTAGTATTGGCGCCAATCTGACTGTCATCACCAATGCGCACACCACCGAGTTGGGGAATAGGCAACCAAACGCCCTTATCGTTTGCATAACCAAAACCCGACGAACCGATAACGGTTTGGCTGTGAATAGTCACCCGCTTTCCTATTACAACACCGTGATACACAGTAACGTTTGGATAGAGTGTACTTCCCTCTCCAATATGAGCGCCTTTTCCAACGACGGTATTGGCACCTATGCTCACGCCATCACCAAGCACAACGTTATCCTCAATAATAACGTTGTGGCCTAACACTACATTGCTACCTATCCGCGCTGAAGACGCTACTTTTGCAGTATCTGCAATACCGGTTGCTACCACGGGTGTCGTGTCGAATAACTGCGCAATGCGAGCAAATGCAACGTGTGGATTGTCTACGATAAGCGCCGCCCCGATTACGCTCTCTTTTACATTTTCGTGAACAATCACCGCTCCAGCATTTGTGCTTTTCAACTGCGACTTGTACTTAGGATTAGTCAAGAAAGAGATTTGGTGACTTTGCGCACCAGACAGTGTGGCAACCGAAGATATAGTAATGCCGCTATCTCCCTGAACAACCCCACCTACGTGGTTGGCAAGTTCTTCTAAACAATAATGACCTTTATCAATGGTTGTCATACGCTTCATTACCTATTTAATTTCTGACCGTTTGTATACTTTATGTTGCCGTAACTCGTTCAACTCGTATCGACTTTCGAAATAACAAAAACCGTTTTGCTAGTTCGGAGGTACGTTTTTTCGCTAAGTTTAACTGATTTCTTTTCATGCTTTGATGCAATATTGGATTTTGATGCATTAAGCGAACAAAAAAAACGCAACTGCCGCATACAATGGCTTTACGCACTGGCGCGAGCTATAGTGTTGCGATTACAATATCATTTTATTTTCACCGCGTTTTTAGCGAGGTTAGAGCATGGCTCAGTACGTTTATAGTATGCACCGCGTTGGCAAAATTGTGCCACCGAATCGACAAATTTTAAAAAATATCTCTCTTAGTTTTTTTCCAGGAGCAAAGATCGGAGTTCTAGGCTTGAATGGCGCAGGTAAATCGACATTGCTGCGCATAATGGCAGGCATTGATACCGAGATCGAGGGCGAAGCCCGTCCACAGCCGGGTTTGAAAATTGGTTACCTCTCTCAGGAACCAAAGTTAGACGAGACTAAAGATGTGCGTGGCAACATCGAAGAAGCCGTAGCCGATGTTAAACATGCTCTCACCCGTCTAGACGAAGTTTATGCAGCTTATGCAGACCCAGATGCTGACTTTGACGCCTTAGCAAAAGAACAAGGTGAATTAGAAGCAATCATTCAGACAAAAGACGGCCATAATCTTGATAATGTACTTGAGCGAGCCGCTGATGCGCTAAGACTTCCTGCATGGGATGCCGATGTAAGCAAACTTTCGGGTGGTGAAAGAAGACGGGTTGCACTATGCCGTTTGTTGCTGGAAAAACCTGAAATGCTATTACTTGATGAACCGACGAACCACTTGGATGCTGAATCGGTAGCCTGGCTTGAGCGCTTCTTACACGATTACGAAGGTACCGTTGTAGCGATTACCCATGATAGGTATTTCCTGGATAATGTTGCTGGATGGATTCTGGAGCTTGACCGCGGTGAAGGTATTCCATGGGAAGGTAACTACTCATCTTGGCTTGAGCAAAAAGAAAGTCGTCTTGAGCAAGAGGAGCGCGTTGAATCGGCCCGCAAAAAGAGTATTAAACAAGAATTAGAGTGGGTTCGCTCTAACCCTAAAGGCCGCCATGCAAAAAGTAAGGCTCGTATGGCTCGCTTTGAGGAACTGTCTACAAGTGATTACCAAAAGCGAAATGAAACCAACGAGCTCTTTATTCCACCTGGAGAGCGACTGGGCGATAAAGTCATTGAAGTGTCGAACTTGAAAAAATCATATGGCGACCGTGTTCTCATTGATGACCTTTCGTTTAGCGTACCTAAAGGTGCCATTGTGGGTATTGTGGGGCCAAACGGGGCTGGTAAATCTACCTTATTTAGAATGTTAACGGGGGCAGAACAACCTGACTCGGGAACGATTGATTTAGGTGACACCGTAAACATTGCCGCTGTCGAACAGTTCCGAGACCACATGAATGGAAAAAATACTGTGTGGAAGGAAATTTCAGACGATCAAGATATTATTCGAATTGGCAACTTCGAGATAAACAGTCGCGCCTATTGCAGCCGCTTTAACTTCAAAGGCAATGACCAGCAGAAGTTTATCAAAGACTTATCGGGTGGAGAGCGAAACCGTGTGCATTTAGCTAAGCTTTTAAAAGCCGGCGGCAACGTGCTTTTACTCGATGAGCCCACCAACGACCTCGATGTGGAAACACTCCGAGCATTAGAAAATGCTCTGCTTGAGTTTCCGGGTTGTGCCATGGTTATCTCGCACGATAGATGGTTCTTAGATAGGGTTGCAACTCACATTATGGACTATCGTGATGAGGGGAATATTAACTTCTTTGAAGGGAACTATGCCGATTATGAAACCTGGCTCAAACAAGAGTTTGGTAAAGACGTCGTAGAGCCTCACCGTCTTAAATACAAACGTATGGCGAAATAAGAATAGCTTTCAAAGAGGCCTTCTTAACTGGAGGCCTCTTTTTTCCCCTTCCACTTTTTCTATACACCATTTCGAAACTACGTAAACTCCGATGCACATGAATACAAAAACATTTTTTCTCACGTGACATTGCGAACCTGTCATTATTCACCAATACTGAGAGTATCAGGGTATTTTTTAAGATTTTATGTATGACAGATAAGCGCCAGTTCCAGAGGGTTGAATTAGACGTTCCAGGAACACTCGCCCACGAAGGAAAAGAAATACACGTCATTGTTCATGATGTATCGTTGCAAGGGATAAAACTGCTTGCTAGCGAAAGCGCTTTATCAATACTCCCTTTTGATAGTCACGACCCTTACGTGGCAACATTTCAAGCTAATGAAGACAGCCCTGAAATTACACTTTACATAGAACAGCTTTATCGACATGCAGATACCCGACAGTCGCTGGTTTCTCTGGGCTGTAAAGTCGCCCGAATGGACATTAACTGTGTAAGTGCACTCAGGCGGCTAATTGCGTTAAATAGCGAAGATGAAGGCATTGAAGAGAGGGATTTAAACGCCCTAGTCAACGCTGTTTATCAGCACGAATCTAAGGCGGGTTAAAAACATTGGAGTGTGAAGTAACACTATTCAGTATCTAACGATTACTCCACAGAGATCACTCGATAACGATCACTCCATAACGATCACTCCAAAGCGTTCAGTGCTTCGCTAAGCCGAGCAACAGGTATAACTTTCATCCCCTGCATAGTCTGCTTCGGCATATTTGCTTTTGGCACTATAGCGCGTTTGAAGCCATGCTTTGTAGCCTCAATGATCCGCTCTGTACCGTTGGGAACAGGTCTTATTTCTCCTGCCAACCCCACTTCACCAAAAACAATGAGATCGTTGGGAAGCGGACGATTTCTAAAACTGGAAATCATTGCGAGTAAAAGAGCTAAATCTGCACTGGTTTCCGTTACTCTTACCCCACCAACTACGTTCACAAATACATCTTGGTCGTTCATTTGAACATTACCATGACGATGTAGAACAGCGAGCAGCATCGACAAACGATTTTGATCGAGTCCTACGGCAATTCGTCTTGGGTTCGACATTTGCGAGTAATCAACCAAAGCTTGAATCTCTACGAGAAGAGGCCGAGTTCCCTCCCAAATGACCATCACACTAGAGCCCGGCGTTTCATTCTCATCACGACTTAAAAAGATTGCCGAAGGATTTTTTACCTCCTTGAGCCCCTTTTCTGTCATTGCAAAAACACCGAGTTCATTAACAGCACCAAAACGGTTTTTGTGGCTTCTTAGGGTGCGGTAACGACCGTCACTTTCCCCTTCCAGCATCATTGAGCTATCAATACAGTGCTCTAGCACTTTCGGCCCCGCCAAATTACCGTCTTTAGTAACGTGACCGACAATAAACATAGCAATATGGTTTTGTTTGGCAAAACGCGTTAAATAGGCCGCACTTTCTCTCACTTGAGACACGCTGCCCGGCGCAGACTGAACATCGGCAACATGCATAACCTGAATAGAGTCGATGACCATAATTTTTGGGCTTTCAGCCAAGGCCAGCTCGCAGATAGTTTCTACGTTGGTTTCTGCCAGCATCATTAAGTTGTCATCAGGCAAAGCAAGGCGCTTTGCCCTCATTGCAACCTGCTGCAGAGATTCCTCTCCCGTGACGTAAAGGGCTTTCTCTGTTTTAGCCATCTGACACATCACTTGTAGCAGCAGCGTACTTTTTCCGGCTCCAGGAGACCCGCCGATCAACATAGCAGCTCCTGGAACAATACCGCCACCTAATACTCTATCTAACTCTTTAAAACCGGATGAGAATCGGGGAAGTGCCTCTAGATCGATGGCGTTTAGCTTTTCAACTTTTGCTGCCGTTTGCCCAGCGTAACCTGAATTTACCTGTCTAGTTGCGGTTTTAGCACTTGCCACCACAAATTCGCTTATCGTATTCCACGCTTTGCACTCTGTGCATTGTCCCTGCCACCGAGGAAATTCTGCGCCGCAATCGGAACACACGTAGGCAGTTTTACGTTTTGCCATTTTCCAGTTTTATCCACAAGTTAAAAAGAGTATTCTATCATTAAATGGCGTTAGTTTAAGTACAAGGCTTTCTTGAACTTAACCGAGAAAAAGACGGATGCCGGCCAAGGGTGCGAGGTTAAGGACTTTTCACACATAGCCGATAAAAACTAAAATGAAAAAGTAAACAGTGAAGTTGCGCATAGATGAGTCAAGACTTAGCACAGTATAAAGACATAATTGAACAGTTGAAGCCTGTGGTGAATGAGCCTGAGTTCAATCAGGTATTGCAGCAAGTTGCAGCTGATGTTCCCAAAGAAAAGCGCTTTCTTATAAAAATGGAAGTAAAGCGTCTGGCTAAGCCGTGTCTTCGCACAATCGACCTTCGTGGCAATGTTGATGGCAAGTGTAAAAAATATACTCATGAAGGTCGAAATCACTTCATGGACGACATCGCTGTTGATAAATTCGAAGAACAACTTCGAATATTTGGCCGTTACACCTATGGTGTATACGAAGCAGTACAAAGCACAGAAAACAACTTCCGCCTTATGCAAGAGCGAGAAATTGCGCAAGAGAGAGCAGAAAGAGCACAGCCCGATGCTAGGAAACGTTCTGCGGTGCTCGAGCAGTTCAAAGTAGATACGGTAAACCTGCTAGATTATCAGCAGCGCAATACCGAACGCATGAATTTTGCTGTGGCGGTGGAGATATTCAACCAATACAATGAGTCTATGCGGGGCCTCAGTGTTGATATATCACTTGAAGGATTACAAGTTAAACTCCCCAAAGATATTATCTTCGAGAAAGGTGAACTACTTTTCGTTTATTTTAGAGGGCTTGAAAACGAATTCACTTTAGATAAAAAGCACGGTATTGCTTATCGATTAGTGAAGATTTCCGAAAAAAACGATGTAAAATATCTAGCCTTTCAAAGAGCGGTAGACCACCCAAATAAAAGCTTCGATAACTTTTTAGAAAGTTTTATACACGGTAACAAACGCCGATATAAAGTGAATATGAATAACACCATTGAGGCTATCACCAGTAAAATTTCTGAACAATACTTTTCACCCAGAAGCCCTACTTTGCCGGTTTACATTGACGTGGTAAACGAAACGCTCGTTCCCCGGTTTGCCATGATGAATGAAGTAAACCGGGAAACTATTCAGTACTGGCAAGATGAAGAAAATACCTGTCGCTTGAGCTTTCTACTGACTCAAGAACGTTTGCATCACCTGCTCAGAAAGTCAGACGAGGTGAGAGAATGTTTTATTTTTAGCTTCACCCATCTGCAAAATAGTAAGGTCTATTTTTACTCGGCATCTTATGAAGAGCTGCAACAAAAAGAATTACTAAAACAGGTATTTTTAGGCTTTGGGTCGAAAAAAGCGAGTTGGCGAGTGTTTAAGGTAACGCTTACAGACATGACTCCAGAGCAGGCCCATATTCCACTTTCGATTCCTGATTCTGTGGGTAGTAAAGTAAAAAAACTAAATACTCCTCCCTCTGCACGGTTAATGGGTAGACTCAAAAATCTGCGTTATTTAGCCCATGTGACAGACGTGACCTCGTTGACGGGACAAGAAACTTACAGCGATTTTAAATTTAACCGTGAAAACCTTTCCTATTTAAAGAATTTTGGACACCCGCGTAGTCGAGCTCCCTCAAAGATAGAAATTGTTCGATTTAAAAATGAGGAACTACGCATAGAAAGCCGCTATCGACTGCGTACGCATATTGAGGTGCGCTTTAACGGCGAGGACACTGCTCACAAAGGCGTGAGCGAAGATATTTCTGTAAGGGGCTTAGGGCTTCGGGTGGAATTAACCAAAGAATATGGAGGCAGCCTGGAAGATCGTGTAGAAGTGGCTTTTCCGCGCCTTCAATCGATTACAACTTCTTTTGATGTTATGAACCTTCAATACGACATTGTTTATCACAATATCGAGAAGAACATCTTACACCTGAAAGCAGCACCAGGAGAGGAAGGTAAAACCGCCCGAAACTTCTTCGAAGAGTTAATAAAGAAAAACAAAGCCAACCTTCAAGCTGAGTCTGATGAAGAAGAAATTCCAGGTATGGGGCAAGCACTACGCTGCATAAATGCAAGAAATGCGACCTCTTTATCATTTCTGATGAGCAGGGAAGGAGTACGGTATACGCCGCAAGCTGGTATTATCGGGAAACAGGATGAACGAATTACTTTGCTAACCACGCAGTATGCAGAAAGAGGAAAAGTGAATCTTGAATTCTTATTCCGCGATCGAAAATCAGACTCGCCGTTTGTACAAAGCGGTATAAAAACAGTTAAGCTGGAAAATATGCCGTTGCGCCAAGAGCTTTTTGTTTCTTTCGACAATTCTCAAAAAGATTCTCGAATGGCTATAATTCCTCGCTATTCTCATAAGTTCGACAACAATCAGCAAAGAAAGAGCTTCATAAGGGAAGCCATGAATAGAGGGCAGTTCATTGCTATCCATGTGATGTTAACAACAACGGGGAAACCCGATCTCTCTATGCTACAAACAGAAATTAACTACGTCACCATGTACGCGATGCACAGAGCAAGGGAGCTTGAGAAGAAAATGTGGAGCATTGCCGCTTGCTCTCATCTAATTGATGTTACTGATGAAGTCTTAATTCGCTACGGCTTTAGCAGTGAGGAGATTACTCAGAATAGAACGCCCTTAGGCACCTCTCAGCATCAAAGCGCCTGACTTTAAGAGAAGCCGATTTCAGCATACAAAGCTAGATGGCTGAAATCGGCTTGCTACTATTCGCTTAAAAAGTAAAGTAAAGAGTGAAGACTACCGGCTCGAATTGCCACGTCGGCTTTTTCGTTGACCACAGGCTTGCCATGACACGCCACACCCAACGCTGCCTCTTTCATCATAACGAGATCATTCGCTCCATCTCCCATTGCTACCGTTTGCTCACTATCGATGTTCCATTTTGCAGCAAGTTGTTTTACGGTCTCTGCTTTCACATCTGCATTGACTATTTCTCCAACTACCTTCCCAGTAAGTTGACCGTTGTCGACTTCCAGCGTGTTTGAGGTAGCAAAGTCCAGCTCTAGTCGTTGTTTTAAATGATCAGCAAAGTAGGTAAAACCACCCGACGCGATGGCCAGTTTCCATCCATGCTTTTTGAGTTCGCTCAGTAAGGCTTGGATCCCCGGCATTATCGGCAAGCTGTCGCGAATTTTGCGAAGATGTTCCACAGGTACACCTTCTAAACAGGCTACACGATGGTTAAGGCTTTCGTTAAACGCAATCTCTCCCCTCATGGCTTTTTCTGTAACTTCAGCCACTTCTCTACCAACATCAGCTAGCTTTGCAATTTCGTCAATACATTCAATGCCAATAACTGTACTGTCCATGTCCATGACCAACAAGCCACCTTTTGACAAAGATGGCTGTGAAAGCTGCAAACCAATGTCTATGTTGAAAGTTGCAGATAACGCACTCAGCATTGCTTTTAATTCGGACTTGTTGTCTTTTAACAGGTTACCTCTTGCCACTACCACATCATCACCTAGCTGCTGGTGTAAATGATGGAACGCAAGCGCACCCGTGTCGAAATGTGACTGAATGTCAGATAACACATTGCCAACAATATAAGGCGTTAATGCTTGACCTATAATGGTTAAAGACGCGTGAAAGTCTACGCCGGTACTCTGTCCGTTTATTAAACCGGCTAACGCTGATGATGAATGGATACTATCGCTTTCCTTGTCGCCTAAACGAGATTTAAAAGTGTCGAGCACGGCTGGGAGTTCCTTAAACATTGAAGTGGGCTAATGCTACCCAATTGGGCGCCGTAATAAAATATGGTCTTTCAAATTAGTAAGATTTATCCTACTGTTATCGATACATTTATCCTTTTACGGAATTTTATATTGGCAAAGGCCGAAACACCGTTAACAACTGCATCAGTAAACCATTCCCACTCTCTTTACACCGTTATAAAAAGAGTGATGCATACGCTATTGGCTAGTCTTGTTATTGCTCTATTAGTTGCGTTACTGCTTATGCTGCAACGTTACCAACAAGAGTGGCTGCATGCTCAAACCGCCTATGCGGGAAACAGTGCCGCCCGTCAATACGGCAAACTATTACAACCGTTAATGAGCAAGCCTGACGCCAATGACGACAAGAGTGCCAATGCATCTGTTGCCCCTCAACTCGGCAACCTCAATTCAGTAATAAAGGTTTTAGCTGACGAGCCCCATGTCCTTGGTATCTCAGTATTTGATGAAAAAGGTCGATACCTCGCACCTTTACCTAAAACCGAAAGTGTAGTCAGTCTTAATCAATCGCAAGACGTGCTGCCTATCACGTTTGTTGAATCGATTGTTAGCGAGCAAGGGCAAGTTGTTGGCTACCTTCACATACATATGGACACAAAGAAAGTGTTAGAGGCGCCGTTGTCGCTTCGCTCTCAGCTGTTTGTGATTGCGGTAATAGTTTTATTTATTGCGTTGGTAGTAGGCATTTACGTGACAAGAGGCTTTTACAAATTCCGGCCTTGGCTATTGGATGTCATCACTCAAATATTAAAAAGGCGATTGTAATTTGTTGTCGTTATATTAATAAGCTCAGATGGCTCGATATCGCTAAGCGCTGTCATTGCGTCTATCACATCGGTAATAAAGCGTGGCATATTGGTCTTACCTTGTCTCCCCGACATCGGCATATCCGGTGCATCCGTTTCTAGTAATATTCTGTCAGAATAGTAGCGGATAAGATGAGCTACTGTATCTCGCGTTTTCTTCGCACGTTCATAGGTAATTGTTCCGCCAATACCAAGATAGAACCCTTTGTCGATATAGCGTTCTGCCACATCGATACTGCCCGAAAATGCATGTATCACGCCAGAGCCTGAAAATACCGATGACTTAAGTGCTTCAAGTAGCAGGTGGTGAGACTTACGATGGTGGAGAATAACTGGCAGGCCTTGCGCTTCTGCAAGATTGAGATGGGCGTGAAGGCTTTGCTTCTGCATTTTCATACATACAGAGATATGACCGTCTAACCCTGTCTCACCAATAGCGCGAACGTTACTATCAATGGTCTTTTCTAACAGAGCCAGTGATTCGGACAATGACTGCTCATTCTGCAAAAGAAAATAAGGATGTAGACCTATCGCGATATCAATCGGCAAAATATCAGAATACGTATTTTGGTAGTATCGTAATGTACTCCAAGACTCGGGAGTGATCCCCGGTACCATGAGCCTCTTCAAACCATTTTGTTTTGCAGTCGCTAATACGTGTGGAATGTCGTCGCATAAGGGGGGTAGGTTAAGATGGCAATGACTGTCTATCATATTCCCCCCTAATCACGCGTATTCCAATTAAGGCATAAGCCGTTGGGTATTCCACTGGCCTTGCTCGTCTACATTGTATTCAATTCTGTCGTGGAGCCTATCTTCACCACCTTGCCAGAATTCGATTTGATGCGGCACTATTCTAAATCCGCCCCAAAAATCGGGCACTGGCAGTTCTTTGTTAGCAAATTTATCTTTTAGCTGCTGGAACTGAGTAAGTAGTAACTCTTTACTTCCAATGGGCTTACTTTGTTTGGACGCATAGGCTGCCAGCTGACTGTCTTTTGGACGAGAAAAAAAGTAGGACGCATTTTCAGTCGTTGACAATTTCTCTACTACCCCGCAAACCCGCACCTGACGCTCCATAAAAAACCATGGAAAATGGCAAGAAACCTTAGGGTTTGACGCTAGCTCCTGAGCTTTGCGACTTCCCAAATTTGTGAAGAAAACAAACCCGTTTTTATTTACATCTTTAAGTAATACTATGCGCTGAGAGGGTTGACCAGTTGAATCAACGGTAGCCACCGTCATAGCAGTTGGATCAGGTATGTTTGCGTCAATAGCGTCTTTAAGCCACTTATCGAACAATTGAAAAGGAGTGTCGGTTAAGTCAGACTCGCTCAAGGTTCCCTTTGAGTATTGCCTACGCATATCAGATATAGCCATCAGTCTCTCCCGCGCAACCTAGCTAAAACTACTTTTAAAAAGCGTTAATAGGTTGCGCATATACGAAAATCTACAAGACCTTAAAAACGGAAAAGGGCTAGGAAGGGATCACATACTACAGGTTGCTGTCATCGCCATAACCCAGTGAGCGCAAAGCACGCTCGTCATCAGCCCAACCTTGCTTCACTTTCACCCAGAGTTCTAGAAACACTTTATTATCGAAAAGGTTTTCCATATCTTTGCGTGCATGCTCGCCAATGGTTTTTAGATGCTTTCCGCCCTTACCTATTATCATCCGTTTTTGTGTTTCACGCTCAACTAGAATAAGACCACTTATTCGATAGACGCCGTTTTCGGCCATTTTGAACTGCTCTATTTCCACCGTAGTTGAATAAGGTAATTCGTCACCGGTAAAGCGCATTAGTTTTTCGCGGATAATTTCTGCGGCCATAAACCGACTTGAGCGGTCGGTAATATAGTCCTCAGGGAAAAAGAATTCACTTGAGGGTAAAAATTTAGCCACGAGCTCGCGAATATCATCAACCATTTTACCCTGCTTCGCACTAATGGGGACAATATGTTCGAAACTGTGTTTTTCACCAAGCATGCGCAAGTGGGTAACAAAGCCTTCTCTGTTCTCAACCTTGTCCATTTTATTAACGATGAGATAGCACGGTAGGTTAGACTGTTTGACCTTGGAGAGCACCATTTCATCTTCGGCATTCCAGCGATCGCCTTCAATCACAAACAGTACTAAGCCCACCTCGGCAAGTGAACTTGACGCAGCGCGGTTCATGTAGCGGTTAATGGCGCGCTTTTCGTCTTGGTGAAGTCCTGGCGTGTCAACATAAATAGCTTGGTACTCACCGTCAGTATCGATACCCAGTATGCGGTGTCTCGTGGTTTGTGGCTTTCTTGAAGTAATACTTACTTTTTGACCAAGCAGACGATTTAGCAAAGTGGATTTACCAACATTCGGACGGCCTACAATGGCAACTAGACCACAGCGTGTCTGCGGTTCACCTTGATCAATATTAGTCATCGAGCTTCTCCAGCGTTAGACGGGCTGCTTCTTGTTCGGCCTTACGGCGGCTATTGCCAGATGCTTTTACTGGCTCAGCCAAGCTTTCCACTTTGCAGCTAACTTGGAAGACTTGCGCATGGTCCTTACCTGAAATGGA
Source organism: Alteromonas sp. MB-3u-76 (assembly GCF_002831605.1). Taxonomy (NCBI): domain Bacteria; kingdom Pseudomonadati; phylum Pseudomonadota; class Gammaproteobacteria; order Alteromonadales; family Alteromonadaceae; genus Alteromonas; species Alteromonas sp. MB-3u-76. The sequence goes on from NZ_CP025115.1 coordinate 2,924,252, forward strand.
CAGCACTTCGTAGGTAGGAAGAGGAAGTTTACGACCTTGTAAAAATTCTTGCAGTCGCGTTTTATTGTCTTTTGGATGGGCATTGGGGTCGAGTTTGCTGATCCTGGTTTCCCAGAGTCTGTCGATAACACCACGAACTTCGTCCATGCCAGAGTCTAGATATATGGCGCCAAGCAGTGCTTCAACGGCATCAGCTAATATAGAGCTTCGGCGATTGCCACCGCTTTTTAATTCACCGGGCCCCAAGTTCAGTAGCTCACCCATACTCGCCTCTCTGGCCAACTCGGCAAGCGTATCGCCTTTGACCAAAGTAGAACGCATTCGGGTTAACTTTCCTTCAGGCACATCGGGAAACCGCTTATAAAGGGTTTCGCCAATAATCATGCCTAAAATGGCATCTCCCAAAAACTCCAGACGCTCGTTGTGGAGCTTAGCTGCGCTTCTGTGAGTAAAAGCTTGGTTCAGCAACGCCACATCGTTAAATGTATAGTCTATCGCCTTATAAAGACGATGATATTTATCGATTCCTTGCATCAATGAATGCCGCCTACGCGTTCAAAGCGAATGCCTGTTGGTATCCACGAAGGCAACATATCTTCCTGTTTACGTTCAAACTCAAATGAGACCCAGATAGCGACGGCTTTACCCACTAGATTTTCATCAGGTACGAAGCCCCAAAAGCGGCTATCTCGACTGTTGTCTCTATTATCCCCCAACACGAAGTAATGGCCTTCAGGCACTATCCACTCGTTGCGGCGTGTTCCTGGCTGGGTGTAAAAATTCACCGGAGAGATATCGCGCATTGGGTGGCGTAAAATATCATGCTCGATATCACCAAGGGATTCTGTATAGCGCATCAGCTGTGCCATATCTTGAACAAATTCACCTCGCTCTTGAAACGAAAGTGGAACAGCCTCTAATTTAGGACAGTTGTTTTTATCTGTGCATTTAGGTTTTATAAATACCTGCTTATTTTGATAAACCACGGTATCACCCGGCATGCCGACTACGCGTTTTATATAGTCAATTCCAGTGTCTTCAGGATATTTAAACACAACCACATCACCGCGCTCTGGAGCACCAGTCTCAATAAGCTTGCTACGAAAAACAGGGTCTTTCACGCCATAAGCAAACTTTTCAACTAGAATAAAATCCCCTACTAACAGCGTTGGCATCATTGAGCCTGAAGGTATTTGAAACGGTTCATACAAAAAAGACCGCAATACCAATACAAACGCAATAACCGGAAAAATTTGCTGGGCGGTATCGACCATATATGGCAACTGAGGATCTTCACCATACCCCGCGTTCTCTGCTGTTGCTGCCGCCTGCAATCGAGCTTTGCGCTTTGGCGCAAACACTAGGCTATCGACTAGCCAAATAAGCCCTGTAATTAGTGTTAGCGCCACTAAAATCAGGGAAAAGTAGTTCGCCATTATTTACCTACCTTCAATACTGCAAGGAACGCATCCTGTGGCAGTTCAACGTTACCCACTTGCTTCATGCGCTTCTTACCTTCCTTTTGCTTTTGAAGTAGCTTTTTCTTACGACTAACGTCACCGCCGTAACACTTAGCAATAACGTTTTTACGTAATTGCTTAACCGTGCTACGCGCAACAATATGGTTTCCAATAGCTGCCTGAATGGCAATATCAAACATTTGTCTTGGTATTAATTCACGTAATTTTTCAACCAGTTCTCGACCGCGGCCCTGAGAATTTTCTCTGTGCGTAATAACCGCTAACGCATCCACTCGTTCCCCGTTTATTAGAATATCCACACGCACCATGTCAGAGGTTTGGAAGCGTTTAAAGTTGTAATCTAACGAGGCAAAACCACGGCTAGTCGACTTTAAGCGGTCGAAGAAATCTAGTACAACCTCAGCCATAGGAAGCTCGTATGTCACTGCAACTTGTTTGCCGTGATAGGTCATGTTTGTTTGCATGCCGCGCTTTTCTACACAAAGCGTAATAACATTGCCAAGATATTCTTGCGGAACCAAAATATTCGCTTCGACTAGAGGCTCTCGAATTTCTGCAATATCATTCACCGGCGGCAGTTTCGCTGGACTGTCCACCGTCAGGGTTTCACCCTTTGTGGTTTCAACTTCGTAGATTACTGTTGGCGCTGTGGTGATAAGACCTAAATCGTATTCACGCTCTAGACGCTCTTGAATGATTTCCATATGCAGCATGCCAAGGAAACCAATTCTGAATCCAAATCCAAGCGCTGCTGAACTTTCTGGCTCATAAAACAAAGACGCGTCGTTCAGGCTTAGCTTCGCAAGCGCATCGCGGAAATCTTCATAGTCGTCAGAGCTAATTGGGAAGATACCGGCATAAACCTGAGGTTTGATCTTCTTAAACCCTGGCAGCATTTCGGTAGCAGGCGCTTTGGCTAATGTGATGGTATCGCCTACCGGCGCACCTTGAATATCTTTAATGCCGGCAATGATGAAACCAACTTCGCCAGCTCTGAGAATACCTGTATCCAGAGGCTTTGGCGTAAATACACCAATTTTATCAACTTGATGAATTTGTCCGTTCGACATGATTTGTATCTTGTCTTTTTTGTTGAGTTGCCCCTCAACAATACGAACTAGCGACACAACACCTTGATAGTTATCGAACCAAGAGTCTATGATCAGCGCTTTAAGCGGCTTTTCTCTATCTCCCTCTGGCGGCGGGATTTTGTTAACAATAACTTCAAGTACATCTTCAATACCAATGCCTGTTTTCGCAGAGCAGCGAACGGCCTCTAGTGCGTCAATGCCCACTATATCTTCGATTTCTTCTGCTACGCGGTCAGGATCGGCTTGAGGTAAGTCGATTTTATTCAAAATCGGAACCACTTCCATATCCATTTCAATTGCAGTGTAACAATTTGCTAGTGTTTGAGCTTCTACGCCCTGACCTGCATCAACAACCAACAGTGCTCCTTCACAGGCAGCCAAAGAGCGCGACACCTCATAAGTGAAGTCGACGTGTCCCGGAGTATCAATGAAGTTCAACTGATAAGTTTCACCGTCTTTGGCGTTGTATTCCAGCGTTACGCTTTGTGCTTTAATTGTAATTCCGCGCTCTTTTTCCAAATCCATGGAGTCAAGAACCTGTTCAGCCATTTCACGGGTGGAAAGTCCACCACAATGCTGAATAAGACGGTCAGACAAGGTCGATTTACCATGGTCAATATGGGCGATAATACTGAAGTTACGAATGTGCGATTGTTGCATAATGCTGGAAATTACCTGCAGAAAAATTCATTAAACGAAAAATACCACTCGCTTCACGCTAAAACGTAAACGCGGCGCGTGCGGATTTTACCCATTTATCCGCTGAAAAGCGAATTAGCAACAGCATATTTTGCTAAAAGGCGTATGCGATGAGATGAACTGTTAATGAAGAAAGGTGGAAAGAGATTGATGTGATGATTACTAAGGATGTAAATGCGATAAGGTTGAGCGGGCTAGGGATTGTTAGAAAGCAGGTTGATACAAGGTGGACGGTAAGTGAGCTTTAGAATAGTTGAAAGCAATAAAAGCTTACGTTAAGGGCATTGTTACTCATTATCGGCAAAATGAGTGTTGAGTAACACGGGTTGATACTTTGATGATTCAACACGACGCAGCTTTTTCGCAATGTATTTATACACAATAACCGTTGCAACTACGCTAGGTAAAACACCCCACAATTCCTGCGTAAGATTCATTTGCTGTAGAAAATAAGACGCAAGTGAGAAGCAAATAATAAAAGAGATTAGGGGCAGTAAATAAAGCCATGCCGATGCACTAAGCACACCCGCTTCAGGTATACCAATAGTGACATTTTGCCCCACTTTCACCGTCATGGGGGTAGATAATGTTAGCCGCTGCGTCTTAGGCGCTAGGGCACGAGATATTGCGCCGGTACCGCAGTCGCTCTGCGCCTGGCAACTGCTGCATGTTGACTTTATCGCAGCTTCAACTGTCACTTTGTCGCCCTCTACAGCAACGACTCTTGCTGACTCTTTAATCATTGTTTTTATTAACTGAACTGATTGATGTCGCGATGGCTTTCGCAGTTTGTAACGGAATTTCGCCAAGTATCGTCACCTGCGCTTTTCCCGCTTTCAACGTAAGAAATGTACTCACTTCATTACGTAGGGCTATATCGCCACCTAACGCATCTTCAGCAGGCTGGACATAAACTGAAACATCTACTAATCCATCACTGAACATTTTGTATTCTACTACTTGTCCAGTTAACGCTAAACGTCGAGTATCCCTTTTCACTTCGCTCATACCAACAGGCAAATAGTTAACCTCCCACCCGTGCGCTCGCGACTGTGTACTTGGCATTGTTATAGGGTCTGGTAATGACGATTGATTGATGCGAGAAAAATAAACAGAAGGCGTTTCCGTGATAGTGAACGCACTCACTTGAATTTGTTCTAGCACGCCCCCCTGCAAATCGAGCATGTTGAGTTTTAATAACATGCCAGACTCTTCATCTAGCCAAAGTTGGTAGCCAAAACGCGTGTTATCTCGACTCACCACTCGTATTTGCTGCGCCGGACGCCCAGCTACCCTCGCCCTGCCAACAAGTACAAACTCATAGCTTTGCAGCAGCTTCTCTGGGTTGTGCAATAGAAGGCTTGGAATGGGCCCATTGATGAAACGCGAACGGATACTATATGGCTGGGTATCAGGCTCGAAAACACTCACGATACTGTCAACACGAATAAGCTCTCTGCCTGGCCCATTTTGCAGATTTAACTGCTCTACCTTGGTCCCATCATCAAGAACCGCATGTCTCCACAGATAGGGAACCGTTTCCTTACCCACCGTCGTTTGCACGAAAGAAACTTGGTAATTTGCTGAAGTAATGAGTGACTGGAGTCGATTGAGCCACTCTACCGACGTTGTAGGCGAAGCGCTCTCATCACTTTCTTGGTTCGTAGGTTGCAAGTTTGATTGGGCATTTGACGAAAATGGCGTAACAAAAGAGAGTGTGAGTAAGAAAAAGAAAACAGATTGATTACAGCGCATTTTTCCTTGCCTTTAAAACAGACATACCAGCACGACTAAATGCTGGTATGTGAAGAAATTAATTGAACACTTTTCGCACAACTAATTGCGTGACCTCTTAGGGTAATTAATCATGCTCATTGGACTGATAGTGGTTAAGGACGATCTGGTTCCTCAGATACCTTTTCCTCTTCATCTATCTGTACCTGTTTCAATTTTACTTGCTGCTCGTGGTCTGCGATAAGCGCATTAATTTTGCGTTTTTTAGCCAGCACTTCGTTCATATCGTTACGCGGTAACGTTCGAGTTTGTTCTAGGCTAACTGGCGCAAGACCGCCCTGAGGACCAGCAGTTGGGGCAGTAGTGAAAGGTTCAGACGGCGCCGGTTGATTCAAATGCTGAACCCCTAAAATAACTGCTAACGCTACTGAAGCTGCCACGGCAAATTGTCCAGATTGTGCAGCAAATGGAATAACATTGCCGAGCACAGGGATAGAGCGCCATCGAGATGTTTTTGGTGCAACAATCGCTGGCTCATTATCTAGCGCAGCAGCGATGCTCGCAGTAAGGTCCATTTCTGGCGCTACGCTCGCTTCTTTTCGCATTGTACTTCGGATGACGTGGTATCTCTGCCACTTAGCTTGAAGCTCCTCATCTTGCTTTATAGCATCGATGATTTTATCGTCTTCTACTTCACCATCCATGAATGCGGACAATTTTTCTTGCTGTTGCGTCATATATTCATATCCAGATCTATTTGATCGTTAACTACCCTAACACAGCTGTTAGTCATCTCAGAAAAAAGAAAGTTCATCTTTTTTAGAATTTATTTAAATTTAATTTTCTAACAGCGGTTGAATCACTTTGTCTATTGCTTCTCTTGCCCTGAATATGCGAGATCTTACTGTGCCAACAGGACAAGACATAACACTTGCTATCTCTTCATAGCTAAGACCTTCAATTTCACGCAGCGTAATTGCCATTCGCAAATCGTCGGGAAGCTTTTCGACTACTTTAAACAGGGTTTCCTCTAATTCATCAGAGAGTAAACTGCGCTCTGGTGTAGATTGCTCTTTAAGCGCATCACTTCCCTCATAATAGTCAGCCTCTTCTGCGTCCACATCACTAGCAGGTGGCTTTCTCCCCTGGGAAACGAGATAGTTTTTCGCGCTATTAACCGCTATACGGTAAAGCCACGTGTAAAAAGCACTATCTCCACGAAAATTAGGTAACGCCCGATACGCTTTAATAAAGGCTTCTTGCGTAACATCTGCTACGTCGCCAGTATTTTTCACGTACCTAGAAACTAAATGCATAACTTTGTGCTGATAACGTGTTACCAACAAATTAAATGCGTTCTTATCTCCACGTTGTACTCTTTCGACCAGCTGCTGGTCGGTTATCTGCTCGCTCATTCGAGCCATTACTCCCTACTTCACATACACAATAGCTCTATTAAGCCTGTGTGTAGACGTGTTCTTCTAAAAAAAGTTCTAATAAAGCATTAAATATTTTAAAAATACTTTACTCACGCCCTAAGAATTATTGTGTTTTGCCACTCATCCATTAGACTTGCCGAACCTTTGCTCGTTTGAAATGATATAAAAATACATGAAATCTGGATCGTCTTCACTAACTTCCACACCAAATGGCATAGAACATCGGTGTGATGTGTTAATAATCGGGAGCGGCGCGGCTGGTTTAAGTTTAGCATTAAAGCTCGCAGATCACTGCCAAGTCATTGTGTTGAGTAAAAGCGACAGAAACGAAGGCTCTACTCGCTACGCACAAGGCGGTATTGCCGCGGTATTCGATGAGCAAGATTCTATCGACGCCCATGTTAACGATACATTGAACGCGGGCGGAGGCTTGTGTGAGGAGCCGGCGGTTCGCTTTACTACAGAACGAGCCAAAGAGGCACTAGAATGGTTAATAAGCTATGGCGTGCCCTTCGACAGAGAGAAAACCGAATCTGGCGAAGACAAATTTCACCTTACTCGTGAAGGGGGTCACAGCCACCGCCGTATTCTTCACGCTGCAGACGCGACCGGCGAAGCGTTACAAATAACCCTAAACGACGCTGTATCTACGCACCCTAACATTCATTTTTTTGAACGTTATAATGCAATCGACCTCATTCCTTCACAAACAGAAGAGAATACCTGTGTTGGCGCCTATGTGTGGAACCGTCAACAAGAACATGTAGAAGTCATTCGCGCCCCCTTTATCGCTCTAGCAACTGGGGGTGGGAGCAAGGTTTACCAGTACACCTCTAATCCTGATGTTTCGAGCGGCGATGGCATTGCCATGGCGTGGCGCGCAGGGTGTAGAGTGTCTAACATGGAATTTAACCAGTTTCACCCTACTTGTTTATTCCACCCGCAGGCACGCAATTTTCTTATTACTGAGGCATTACGAGGCGAAGGCGCCAACCTCTGCCATGCTGACGGTACTCGGTTTATGCATAAATTTGATGAGCGCGGTGACCTTGCCCCACGAGATGTGGTAGCGCGCGCCATCGACTATGAGATGAAGCGACTTGGCGCAGATTGTATGTATTTAGATATCAGTCACAAACCTGCTGACTTTATCGTTAAGCATTTTCCGAATATTTATCGAAAATGTCGCTCTCTGGGTATCGACATTACGCGAGAGCCTATTCCTGTGGTACCGGCAGCACATTACAGCTGCGGCGGAGTTGTTACAGACTTCAACGCAAAAACTGACTTAAATAACGTTTACGCCATTGGTGAAGTAGCCTATACCGGCCTTCATGGCGCGAACCGAATGGCGTCGAACTCGTTACTTGAATGCGTTGTTTTTGCTAGCGCCGCTGCAGACCATATTATCAGTAGTCTTCCGACACAAGATTGTGATGAAGTGATTGCGCCATGGGACGAGAGTCAGGTGTCGAACTCAGATGAAGAAGTCATTATTCAACATAACTGGCACGAACTCAGACTGTTCATGTGGGACTACGTTGGTATCGTTCGCACTGATAAACGCCTAGAGCGCGCTATGCGCCGTATCAAATTGCTCGAACAAGAAATCACTGAATATTATTCTCACTTTAGAGTAAGTAATAATTTACTTGAATTGAGAAATCTCGTGACGGTTGCTGAACTTATTGTTCGTTGCGCTATGGCCAGAAAAGAAAGCCGTGGACTGCATTTTAACCTAGACCACCCTGGTCAACTGAGCAACCCTAAACCCACTGTTTTAGTGCCGCGGAAACAGTTGTCGGGTGAAGATGTAGGTGCGTTAATTACCGAAGGCAGCTTTAGCGGAATGTCATAACGACATTTCTCACTGCCTCTGATAACCCCGATAGCCTGCTCGAAGCAACAATCTGGTTAGGGCGCGTCAGAGGCAGTAATTAATAATCAATTAATAATCAATTTGGACAGATAAATGCGTGATGGTATCGTCGATACTACTCACTTCTAACTGAACACTCTCTTTTACAGCCGATGGACAATGAGATGGAAGTCGATAAATTGTCAGCACTTCTGGCAATAGCACTGGCTTTTTAAACGTACACACTATTCGTTTAATGTCTTGCGTATGCGACGCATCGCCATCGCCTAATCGAGAGGCTACACAGGCCAACGTCCACATTCCATGAGCGATTGCGCGCTTAAATCCAAACAACTTTGCAGAGAGCGTCGATAGATGAATGGGGTTGTAATCTCCCGAAATAGAAGCGTAGCGCCTACCTGTGTCTGATGTTGCGTCAATTTTTGCGATAAGTTCTCGCTGCTGGTTTTCCAAAACCTGAGAAGTTGTATCTCTGCCCTGCTCGCCGAATTTGCGATGTGTATGAGTCGGCTTAGGAGCAACATGTACGGCTTTCACTTTTACCAAATAGCTACTTACTGCACGATAAACAGATTGTCCGTTTTGCAATGCATCAAGCACTATGTCTACTTCCCAGCCTTTAGAATGTGCTCGTACGTCATTGAACCTCACCCGACACTCAAAAGGCTCGCTTAAATCACAGTCTTCAATCACATGTACATCATTGGCACAGTGAATTAAACCTAATAGAGGAAAAGGGCCTTGTTTGTCGAGCAAGCAGCGCATTTGAAGCGGTAGCGACAGCATTTGTAAATAAAGTGGATGCATTTTGTCGCTGTTGGGCCACGCAACTTCCTCACAATATTTACTGTAGTGTTTGTTATCAATATGCAGAGTTTTTGTATGAATTCGTTGCGGCAGTCTAGGCGGCTTAAATTGCATTAGTTGACGCTTGTCTACACGTTTAAATAGCGCTTTTGAATATTCACTTAGCATACATTTCGTCCCTCGGGCATGTTGACCTAAGCCTTTTTTCTAACATAATTTACTGCTCTACAGAGCCTGCGATAATCCCGCTCGGAACATTCACCTTTTAAAATCCAACCAAAGTGCGTGTGGCTACGACTGAAACACTTTGTTTTGACACGAGCCGTCTCAAGACAAATTCCCCATGGATATAATTGAGATGAGCAGTGAATTTGAAAGGCACTGTTTAGCTCTGTGTCGCTGGAGATGTAAGTCACGAGATGCTGTTTAATGACTTTGTTAACGCTGCGGTGGCCCCCATTATCGTCATAGCTAACGTATATGCCCCCCTCATCCGTCAACGTAAAATCGAAACTTTCTTGGTGGTGTCTATACCTAGTATCATGTCTAAGCGACGAACATACCCATAAGACTAAGGCGACAGACGCAAAAATAGTTACCGTCGCCATATCAATCCATGTTGAAAATGCATCGGGCAACGACATCAAGCATACAAGACAAATTAAGCTTAAGGCGGCCCGATTAAGCGCAGTTCTATAACACGTAAAGGTTACGTGTATTCTATACTTTGACACGGTTTACGACAGTGGACACCATCGCAGCTAATTCAGGGTCTTCGCATTTTTGATGTCCCATGAACCATGCGTACAAATCAGGATCGTCACTGGTTAGCAAGCGTTCAAATGTTTCTTGATCTTTATAAGTCAGCTCGTCGAACGCTTGCTCTACAAAGGGAAGCAATAATACATCTAATTCCAACATACCTCTTCGGCATGCCCACTTTAGTCTTGCAAGTCTTTTGGGTTCAAACATAAATTTTTTCAACCTTATTTGTTATCCCTAAATAGTACCACGGGCGTCGTGCCAGGATCACTGCTCTTTTGGTCTGATAACAAAACTAACAGTAACTTAACGCTAAGAATTTTAATCTTATTTAGCTCGCCCCTTGATAAAATCGAGTTTTGCCATACCTTGACATAACGAACAGCAATAAAAGAGTTTGACCATGTCTCATTCCAATACCTTACTTACCTTAGATTCACTGCCAACCGATTACACGGTAGAGCTAAACGGCAGTATGATCATTTCACTAGAAGGTGAGCAGGCAGATAGCTACTTACAGGGCCAATTAACCGTTAATATAAATACGTTAGATGAAAAAACGGTTCGCCACTATGCGCATTGCGACAATAAAGGTAAAACATGGTCTACAGGGCTTATTGCCCGTTATGGAACCAAAATCCTTTTACTGACAAATAAGGATGCAGGCGCTCGCACTCTTGCTGAGCTTAATAAGTATGGCGTTTTTTCTAAAGTCGACATTATCGATAACAGTGAAGAAATGCATGCATATTTTGTATCTCGTTCAGCGGCAAAGAATTTATTAGGCCCGCTATTTTCTAACTCTCCTTTCGTAAACGATGAGTCTCCTGAGCCTCTTATCAGTCATCAAGCCAAAGAAGGCCTGTGTTTTGAAACTGACACCAAACAACCAGGCTATGTTGTAATACTGAATGCCAGCGCAAGTAAAAAACTCAGAGAAAACATAGCTGAGCTCGCCATGGCCTCATATTCACACACCGTGTACGACGCAATAAAAATATCCAACGCGCACGCTCAAATTAGTGGTGATACTGTGGGCGAATACGTCCCGCAAATGCTCAACTTGCACGCACTCAATGCGATAGATTTCGACAAAGGCTGTTACATGGGTCAAGAAGTTGTTGCAAGAACTCGCTTCTTGGGTAAAAACAAACGGGCAGCATACGCTTTTCACGTTGCAGAAAGCGTTGAGTTATCAGCGGGCGATACAGTTGAAAAACAGCTTGGCGATAACTGGAGAAGGGCTGGCCAAATTATCAGTGTTGCTAGGCTGGAAGGTGAGACATGGTTTATGGCGGTGCTATCAAATGAAACAACCGAAGAAGATTTACACCGTTTGGCTGATCATAGCGCTATAACCTGTTACCCTTACCCCTTGCCGTATAGCATAGAGCAACAAGCCAGCAATATCGTCAAGAAACGTCGATAGGCGCAGCGGCAACCGATTTACATTCATTTACCCTCACGGGACAACTTAGGATTTTTTATGACTATTACCTCTGACAGCGTTGTTACACTTCACTACACTGTTTCAACCGAAGATGGAACCACTTTGGACTCATCTGAAGGAAAGGAACCGCTAGTTGTGTTACTCGGTCAACGCTTCCTTATTGAGGGACTAGAAGACGCACTAATTGGCAAAGAAAAAGACGAAAGCTTCAATGTTTCTGTTGCACCGGAAAAAGCATACGGCGAGAGAATCGACGAGCTAGTACAAACAGTTCCACGCTCTATGTTCGAAGGCACAGAAGTGGAAGTAGGCATGTCATTTCGTGCAACAACACCTCAGGGCGAGCAATCGGTCATTATCATAGAAACCACCGATGACGAAGTTGTTGTTGACGGAAATCATCCTCTTGCAGGTATTCCGCTAACGTTTGACGTTAATGTTGTTGATATTCGTGAACCTACCGCAGAAGAGCGCGAACACGGTCATGTACACGGACCAGAAGGTTGTGGACACGACCACTAAAGTGGGCGAATCTGAATATCAAAAAAGGGAGCTATTTCGCTCCCTTTTTTAGTGCATTTTTGACAAGTTTCAAAACTTATATAGCGTCTTCGTTTTGCTCACCGGTACGAATTCGCACAGCACTTTCTACGTTATAAACAAATATTTTGCCGTCGCCAATTTTACCCGTTTTAGCTGCTGATTGAATGGCATCTAAGGCTTGCTCAACGCGTTCGTCGTCGAGCACTAGCTCAACCTTGATTTTAGGTAGGAAATCAACTTGGTATTCAGCTCCGCGGTAGAGCTCCGTATGGCCTTTTTGCCTACCGAAACCTTTTACCTCGGTTACTGTCATCCCTGCAATACCGACTTCAGCTAAGGCTTCCCTGACATCGTCCATTTTAAATGGCTTAATGATAGCTTCGATTTTTTTCATGATTACAACTCATCGTAAATTGTTGGAATGGGTACACGCTTGTGTTGTGTACGTTCATAAATATAAAGCAATTTCTCTTCCACTTCAGCAGGCACTGGCTTACCTTCGAGAAAATCATCAATCTGATCATAGGTCATACCCAGCGCCAACTCATCGGCTTTCTGCGGCGCAAGACTCTCTAAATCGGCGGTTGGCGCTTTAGTAATAATATTATGTGGCGCTCCCAAATGAGCAGCTACAGCGCGAACTTGTCGTTTGCTCAGCCCAAACAAGGGTGCAAGGTCACATGCGCCATCACCATATTTTGTGTAAAACCCTGTAATATTTTCAGCTGAGTGGTCTGTACCCAACACAAGTCCGTCTACCATGCCGGCAATTTCATACTGAGTGACCATGCGGGTACGCGCTTTCACGTTCCCTTTTACAAAATCTTGTTTGGCAATACTGTCGGGCAACAACCCTGCAGCTTCCAATGCTTGGCTTGTCGAAGCGTGTATTGCATCTACTCCCGGCTGAACGTTTACCGAAACTGAATGCGTGGGCTCAATAAAGTCTATAGACTGCTGAGCATCGTCTTCATCTGCCTGAGTGTCGTAAGGCAGTCTTACCGCTATGAACTGGTAGCTTTCGTGATTTTCATGGTTTAGTTCATTAACAGCGAGTTGTGCCAACCGACCTAACGTGCACGAATCTATGCCACCGCTAATTCCTAATACTAAGGCATTTAACCCTGAGGTAAGCAACTGCTTTTTAATAAATGAAACTCGTCTCGCAACCTCAAATTCAACATCGATTTCAGGAAGCACTTGCATCTCTTTAATAACTGCTTGTTTTTGCATCATAATATCCACGTATATTTTAAGCGTCTTAGTAGGAGAGTTTACGATAATATGAATGTAGATGTTAGTGGCAACGTAAAAGGCCACGTGTCATAGTATTGAGCGTCATTAGGTTATCGTAAAGACGTATAGCGAACCATGCGCAATAGGAGCGACATATACCCTATTGCGCAGAGTTTTAGTGTACGCTAAAAAATACGCCATTTGTGCATCAAATTTAATGCTTCGGATTAAAAAAGTGTCAGACTTTCAACATAAGCTTTGAGTAGTAATGATAAAACAACAAAATCAACATAGTCGAACTCAACCCGATTTAGCGTTAGGCGCTCGGCAAGCGGGTCTCACGCTGCTTGAGCTCTTAATTGCCGTCGCTATCGTTGCTATTATGTTAACGACAGTGGCTCCTGCCATTCAAAGCATACTCATCAAAAGCAGAATTACGTCTGATTTAAATAGCTTAAGCGCTGTGGCTCAACGCGCCCGGTTTACCGCAGTCGACGAGCAATCGAGGGTTGTTATGTGCCCTACAGCGAACTATACAAGCTGTGTAACCGACTGGAAAAATGCGACTATGATCTTCGTTGATGCTAACCTCAATGGCTCAAGAGACGCCTCTGAAGAACTCATTACCACCAGCGATCCACTTAACAGTGCAAACTCTATATACGGTATATCCGGTGCTATCACCTTTGATGAGCAAGGCGGCATTAGTCAAGCTGCCACCATTACTTTATGCCCGAAAGATAACAACACCGAATATGCCTCTGCGCTTCTGCTATCTCTTTATGGGCGAATATCAGTAGCAGTTGACAGCGACGGAGACGGAAAAAAGGAAAACCTAACTGGTACTGCGCTGAGTTGTTCATAAGACAAGAAATAGTATAAAGATAAAAATCTAAAACCTGCTCCAGCAAGCTTTAGGGAGTAACTCGCTGGCATTAACAATTAGCGTACTGCAAGGTGACTTTTTGTCAAAGTATGTGAGTATAGCTTTAAATTCATAATGGCTTGCAGTACTCGCCACCTCTTTAATAAGTACGCCACTAGCATCGATATCAGGTAAGTGAGATAAAGAAACGTATGCACCAGTGCTAAGCCAATGACGGGACTGAATAGACTGAAGCTTTATCATGTGACTTTTGGCCAAAAACCTAGACGTTAGCCTTTGACTTTCTTTAAACGTCTGCATTGTCAGCAAGCTTAGTATCGCCACAATAGATATCGTTATTAACAGCTCCACTAAAGTAAAGCCCCTAGAATCACATTTTGAATTCCCTTCCATAGTACAGATTACCTTCTTCGCCATTCACCGATACATTAAACCTATCAAGTCATTTAGAAAGGGATAACCGATCTTGAGCACGGTTTTAGACGTGAGAGCTTCTCACAACACACTCCACAGAGGCATGTCGCTAATGGAATTGATGGTGGCATTAGCAATTTTAAGCATTGTACTGACTCTTTCACTGCCATCCTTCGCTAAATGGCAAGAAGCTAACGAATTCAAACAGGCGCTTAGACATCTGACACAGCTCGCCGAATCGGCAAAAGTGGCTGCCATATCATCACAGTCTGATATATCGGTGATAGTAGATATTAACTCGGGACAATGCGCTGGAGTCAGTGATTTGTCCTTATGCGACTGCACCGTTAAAAATGCCTGCAGGGTAAATGGCGTGGAACATATTTTTACCGCTGAAAGCCTTAAAACCAAGCTGACGACCTCTGACAATAAAAACCGTCTTATTACCTTTGATAAATTTGGTGCAGTGGATTTTGGGCACAACACCACTGTAAATGTGCATAGCGCCTCTTATTCTGGAAAAGTAGTGATCAGCGCATTAGGGCGAGTAAAGCAATGCTCTTACGGACACCTTGCCGGAGTAGCGAAATGCTAGCAAGCATAATTAAGTATAAAGGCAAGACTAAACAAAATGGACAGATCTCGGATCGACAGATCTCGGGTCGACAGGCATCGGGTCGACAACCCCCGGGACAGATTAAAGTGAAAAGGAAGCAAACAAAGCGAGCAGAATACCGCACTTTAAAAAAGGGGCCATATAACGGATTTAGTCTCGTGGAATTACTCATCGCTATCAGTATAGCGGGTATTTTAATGGTATTTGCGACCCAGCATACTGCCTACTTCTACTCTAACTTATTAAAAGTGCAATTCGCGATTGCCATTGAAGAAGAGCTTGACGCCCTTGAACACGTGATATCAACACATCTAGAGAAAGCCGGATACCTGCAGCAGACAAAAGTCGTTCAACTTGCACTACCTTCAACATCGCTCGCTTCAGTAGCTATTTCACAATTTGGCAAGGAGGCTGCGAATAGCTGTATCACTTTTTCCTATGACCAAAATAGTGACGGTAAAGTAAGCACCTCACCCAACGAATTTTTTGGATTTCGACTTCGAGACAAAGCCATAGAGTATCGCGTAGCCAAACGAACCTGTAAGCAAGCCTACTGGCAGGATGCTACCGATAGTAAAGACATTCAAATCGACGACTTTTCAGTTGCTGCTTCCGCCTTCACGTCATGGGGAGCCAGCTATACAGTAACCATAAAAGCATCCAGTCGAATAATGTCGAGTGTGAAGGCAACAAAAGTTTTTATCGTAGAGGTGGCGAATGTTAGACAAAAATAGAAAAGTACTGACCGCACTTACCATTAAGCTGAAACAGAAAACCGATAAAAAACAACGTGGCGTGTTTATTATGGCATCTGTTTTAATGCTGCTCGGTATTTCTGCGTTCACTTTGGCCAGCATTAGTGCGGCCGTAAATCGCCATAAGATAATGAAAAGTACCACATCGACGGCGAAAGATAGCTATACCGCAACAAAAAATGAACTTCGCCGTATAGGTTCGCAGCTACGCGTTGTGCCAATAAGCTCGATAGAATCGACCAACACAAATCTATCTCATAATATCTTAACGAGTAACTATGAGGGAGCAAATTCTCAGCCACTTAAAGTATTCGACGTTACTGTTACCCATCATGATAGTCACTTTGACACTGAGGTGAGCCAGCGCTTCCTTCACTACCCTGCCATACTTAATATTCCAAGCATTTTTCAGTCAACGTCCTCCGATACAAACATTACGCAATGGTTGTTTAATAGGAGTGTTAGCACGCTGACAGCAAAATATTTTCCACTTAGTAATACCACAAACGAGTGTGTAGACCTTAAAGAGGCGACTATGCACTGGGTAACAGGAAACTGCGAATTAAACTATAACGATGTCGATCACAGTAGCGCGTCGACCCCAATGCTGCTTATTGTTGAAGATGGAGATGTTCTTGTTACCGCAGGTACGCCTTTCTACGGCATGATAATAATGCTGTCAGGCAATACCACTAAACACAGCGTTACCATAGAACACGGAGCAAGTATACAAGGTGCACTATGCTCAAACACCCCAATATCGCTTCAACAATTTGGTTCAAACAGTTACGCCAAGCAAGTTCTACTCAACCTTCAAAAAGCCCCTAAACTTGCAAAAATAATGTCTATTCCCGGAAGCTGGTCTAATAATCTGAAAAAGGCATTGTAAAATATGAACGAAATCAACAAGCAATCGAAAGCAGGTGATAGTGTTAGCAGTCAGGGAGGTGGTGCTTTGATAGAAGTGCTGATCGCAAATGCTTTGTTTCTCACAGTTACGGCGGGGCTGATGAGCGCCTTTGGGCATACTGAGTCTTTGTGGAGCGCATTAAAAAGTGCAGAAACGTCTCACCAGATGATAATTAACAAACAGCGGGAAAACATTATTTCTGAGCCATACGAGCAGACTTGGGATGATATACAAAGGCTCACCCCGATTAAACCTGCTCCTTAACTGTATTGCCACATAGAGACAGTACTTTTAGCAAGACCAGCAATACTCTCCCGAATCTAGAGAGCCGTTATTATTTTTGTCCCACCCTTTGCGTCCATCGCTAAAGTAGAACAATGCGCCATCGCTAGCCTGACCTGAGCCACTCACCGGCGTTGCTTTGAGTTCATAACTGGTTGCGTTAGCAGCAACAATAGTTAAATTATAACGCTTGTTCGCCGCATTTTCAGATGACGGTGAGTAAGTAGCAAAAATAGCGGGCGCCCCAGTATTACTGCCGCCGCTTCCTGCGCCTTCGTAGCTGAATGAACCACTTTGATGCCGCTCCATAGCAGCAGCAAATGCAAGCAAATCTGCCTGTCCAGTCCCTCTATAGCCATCTGCAATAACGCCCTGGTAAGACGGATACGCAATACCAGCAATAATGCCAATAATGGTGACCACAATCATCAATTCTATTAATGAAAAACCTTTTTGGCTTTGTTTACTCACAATCACTGTTCTCGCTCTGTTTCAGAATGCCAACTGCCCCGCTGAATGCGCTCAAACCTGCCATAAATATTTTGACCCAAGCATTCAAACTCAGAAGCACACGCTTTATCATTACCGTCTTCATCAACCTCAATTACCGCAGAAACACATTCTGTTCCCAAGCAAACCACTGGGCTAATGATATTTTCAATCAAAATCTTAGTTTCTGGCGCAATACCTGTTTGCTTCAGATCGGCCGAGCGATCGTCATTATCAAGAATGCCGTTGATGTTTAAGTCGGTCAGTGCATTACCATTAAACATACTCACTAAGTACGCCCTGCTATTCCCAGTAGGAGGTGCACATGCACTTGTACTGCTAGAAGATGGAACATAGGTTGTAAAGAAAACCTTATAATCAATGATGAGCGGTGAGGAAAGAACTTTTTCTCCTCCAGTTGTCAAATTCAGATACCATCCTGATTTATTGGCAAAATCTTGAGCAGCAATTTCTCTCTCCGATTCAACACTGCTGGTTAACGCATGACTCGTCGCATTGTACATGTCACTCTCATACACGGTCGGCATAAAGGTGTAGTCTCCATCGGTATCCCGATTGAAAACTCCACCGTCTTTTAGCATATAAAAATTATCTTCAACCACTGTATCAAGTGGAGAAGCGCGCCAACCACTGCCTATGGCAACACCATAGTAAAGTTCATCACGCAACGCTATTTCTGTGACATCTGGTCCGTAGTAAAAGCGTCGATTCGACTCTGCTGTATCGCCACCAAAGTCAGCCAGTCTAGCCCCTTTAATAAACTCTGCTCCAGTCTCACCGTTATAGATATCTAATCGGAAAAGTTGGCCACCCGTATCACTCACATACATATGGTCGGCTAAACCATCGTTATCTCTATCGATAACTGAGATTCGCCCTGGAATACTGTATTGCATTGAAGGGATATTTAAATCGGCCCCTTCATTACTGGCATGCCATAGAAGTGCTCCAGTATCGGCATCAAATATAAATACAGCGTTTCCGAAGCCGTCACTCGCTCTTACCATTCTGTCATCTTGAGCGTTATCATAACCGCCTCCGACAATCATAACGTTTTTAACCGAACCACCCATTTTTACTTTTGTTATGGTAGGTCTTGACCACGTTTCACCTAACTTAGCCAATGCGCCAGCGCCACCTTCAATCTTGTATTTTAGTACCGGTGACGTTTTCTGAGTAACGTCGAAAACATAGTAATTTCTGCCACCTCTTCTCATGCCGACATAGAGGTAAGTGCTGCTTCCCACCGTTCTCAGAACCATATCTCCGTCTATGCCATATTTATGATTAAACGACGAGAGATCTTTGTAGAAATGATCAAGATTAGATAACAGCTCTTTGGGCATAATGGCAAAATTCTCAGCGCCGGTCTCAGTATCAAAGGAGTGAATCATACCGTGATTGGTCGCCACAAATATTGCAGAGTCATTTTCACCGTAGTTGACAATAATAGGCTGAGAATGAATAGGGTCGCCCATTCTAGGCACAAAGTCGCTTGTGCTGCCATCACCATCAGAGTCTTTGACATCAACTCCTCTTGCCCATTTTAAAAGCACATCTCTAAGAGCCTCTGCATCATCTTCATCCGCAATTCCCAAGTCCGACTCAGTAATAGATTCATTGCGCTCGTGCAGTTCATTGGCACTTCGAACTATGGCGCCTGTACTATCGAAAACATAAAGGTTTCTTCCTGATAATAGCTTGCTTGCCGCTCCCCCCTCACGCACATCTTTGCCGTCGGCTAACACTGACCAATAGCTATGAGAGTTCTCGGAAAAGAACCCTGTGACGCTATCAACAGCACTGTTACCATTTTTGTCTAGTACTTTATCTCCGCTCAACTGATAGCGCTTCAGGTTTCCAGGCCATATTGCACCCTCGCTAGGCTTAAATAATGCAAAATATAGCTCGTCGCGATGAGTTAGACGATTTAATTGGTTCACCGCCACACCGGGTGACACAAAGGTCGCATTAATATCCTTCACAGAACGCAAAATAGTATTAAAAGCTTCTAACAGATCTTCACTGTTATCTGCTTGATAAAATCCACCGCCACTTTGAACGGCAAGTTGATTCAAAAAGTTATTCGCCGTGCTGTTGGCGGCAAAACCGATGGTATGGGTTATCACGCGAGGACCAATGACAGAGGTCTCTGCTTCACTGATATTACGTACTAAATTAAGTCCACATTTTTCACCGCCACTGCCGGTACAACTTTCACCTAGCAGGGTCTGTATTTTATTTACACTGTGATTGTTATTTGCCTGACCGTCGGAAAGCAGCACAATGTGGTTGTTAGTTTGACATTGAAGGTCTGATACGGGCGAAATATAAGTAGCACCTGCCGGTATACGCTCGTTTATACAATCACTGTCGGAAAGGTTGTCCTCTAAACATCCCGATGGACGAATGGGATCTGCTCCAAGATAAGAAGCTCGATGGCTGACTCGAGTGCTCCTTCTTACCGTGTTACTGACGTCACTTTTACCTCTCTCCAGCCCGTAATCCACCGCATTGCCGCCATAATAGTTGGCTGCTTCATAGAGTGTATCAACTATCGGGGTAAGACCATTTGCACTTAATTCGTCCACTTTACTCATCAAGTGTTCACGCACAGTGAAAGAGGCCCCTGGCGTTGCTGCACCGTTGTATTTGATGACTAATCGAGGCGCAAGTGACGCCTCGCCCGAATAGCTAAATGCTCCACGATATCCTTGGAAATCATCAAAAACAAATGCCATATCGTTCCCCGGTCGCCAGCCGGAACGATCGACTATTTCCTTTAACATACTGCTAATATTGGGGGTTCGGTAATCACTATAGCTGTAAAAGCTGGGCATTGACCAAACCAGGCCCGATGTTTTTGGGAGGTCTCTTAATGTATAGCGCGCTCTGTTCCTGTTTCTTCTGCCATTTGTATTAGGGAAAGATGCTGCGTCATCTTGAGCGACGCCGCGAATTCGCATACTAGCATTTGATGTTGTGGTTGTATCGTAAGCACTGAATTCTATGAATGCCTCTTCAATTTCGGCACCTTGAGGCAAATTTATGTTGTTAAAGCGGACCGCAATATAACTGTTATATTGGTTAGTGAAAGACAGAATACTTCCAGTATTAGGATAACCGTTCGTGTCCTCCTCGTAATTCTCTCCTTGAGACGCCACTTGATAAACACTTTCACCCTGCGTACACCCGGTAGCGGTAGTATCGTCATAAGATACGACAAGTTGAGGAGAGCCGCTTAACCCCTCGTCAATCGCTCGTGCTTTTCTATCACTGAGAGGGTTAATACTTGAACCTTCAATCAGTATGTTGATGCTTTTTCCACCGCACCAATCTGAAAGATTAATCACCTCTTGCAAAACATTGCTTATATCCGGCGTGGTAACCACTTCACCTGATGTTGGAAAACTGTTGTTTGTTGTCCATTCTACATTGGTCGCGGTTTTAACACGGGATGAAAGATTATTTGAAGAAGCAGAGAATTCAGACCCGCTTGCAGATGCCTCTGCAGATATTACTAAAGAAGTATCAGCTATATCAAAACCTTCTGAAGTAAAACGGATATTAGCGCTTACTATGCTTGCTCCCTGGGGAATTTTTAGACCATCAAAGCGCAAGCCTGATGTAACTGTGTTAGTACCTTTACTTAAGATCAGTTCATTTGACTCTGTTGTTACTGAGCCGTCAATTTCATGGGCATCATTGTTGTTTTTACCGGTAGAGAGCACAATTTCAGGTCTTACCGCATCGTCGATATCTCTTATCGGGTAAAGAATGGGTCCGCCGTAATCGGAGAAACGCATCAGTCCTGCATTGATGTTGGTAGCAGATCCTAATGCATTTTTAAGCGCATTCTGTACTCTTAACATACGAGATTGAGTTGTCCCGTCGTAATTTCCCATACTTCCCGAAGAATCCATAATAAAGAGCACGTTCGGATTATAAGTAACAGCACTATCAGCATTGCCCAGGTAGATATCCAGGTCATCGCCTAGGGCAGAAAAACCGATACAACTAAACAGAACGCTTGATGTTAAATAACTTATTAACTTTTTCATAATGCTACCTATTGAGATGCCGGACCAAAAACCGAAGCGGCAAGCGAGTTTGCTACTACTGTAGGTTTCCCTGTCACTTTTCCACACCCTCTAATAATAAAAACATGGCAATTCACGTTACTACCGCCAATGACGTTGCTCGACCCGCGGCATGCTTGCTCTCTAATAAACGCTGTTCTCGACCAGCTTTTCGTCTTCATAGAAGATTGATAGCTTCCCGACGTTACATGCCTGCTGCCAGTAGTAAGACCCCCTGCTGTCATGTGTCTATCGGTCCAATCACCATCATCAAAACAACTCATATCATCAACATCAGGGTCGAATATTGTTCCCTGTCGCGCTTCCGAAAGCGGGTCTGTTAGCGTATCGTCTGCTAATAGCACTTCGTCTTCAGATTCAAAAAACACGCCGGCTATGGCTGATTCAGCTGCATCAAAAGCCAAACCGCTTTGCTGCATCGACATAGCCATTTTTGACTGAGATAAACTACTCGTTACAGCGCTCACACCCAGTACCGTAATTGAGAGAAGTACTAGGAGCGCGAATACCATTACCAAACCATGCTGTTTCATCGTGAACTCCTGACAAAGTTTTTCATATTTCGAAGCGCTAACGTTTTAGAAAAGACCTGATAATAATGTGCGGTGTCCATGGTTTTTGCTGCTTCGTTAAGTAGTGCAAATTTTTGTGCGGTAGTTTGCCTGACCTCGTTTTGATAGCTTTTAAGCATAAGTGCCCAACGCAATGAGACCACAAGTTGGTTATTCGCGCGCATGTTGGCTAATTGATCAGCAGTAACATAAGAAATAGCCTGCCCCTGCGACGTCATTATTTCGTCCGATACACCAAATTGTATTTGAAAGCTTTCAACATTATCTAACAATGTCACTGTAATAGGAGACACAGTTTGGGACTTAAGCCCTCGCAATACGCGGCCGTCATACCCCGTGCATTTAAGCTCGCTACCCACGACAAAATAATGATTTACAACGTGGAATTCTGTATCGGCAGGATACCCGTGACGATTACCCGTACAGTCAGTCGCGCCAAGTAAGCTAACGACTAGCTTGTCGCTTCCTCCACTGCCCGTTTGAACGGTGCCGAGAGTAGCATTATTGATAAAATCTCCGGCCAGAGCTACCGCATTGTTTTGCACATAGGCAGCTTCAGCGACAATATCCACCGATGTATCTATATTTGCAGTGATTAAATCGTAACGCCCAACTTCGTAAAACTCTTTCGAAAGCCGGCTCATTATAAATCGACCTGACTCCTGAACTTGAGAAACGGCTTGGTTCAATTTATTAGTTACGCTGCTGCTTACTAGTACCTGAATAATTGCGCCAGAAATGATTAGCCCTAAGGTGAGGGTTATCATTAATTCCACCAATGAAAAACCTGCATGCTTCTTATTTTTAGCAACAATATTGTTACCTTGAAAACCGTTTGCAGAATGCAAATTCATAGTGTTATATCCTTCAAAACACAGGCATTGCTTGTGCCTGTTGAAGGGTTGCAACGGGTGTTTAGCGTGTACTTTTGGTTGCCCGATGACGATACTGGCCACGATAGTATAATTTCAATACGAGAACCTGCGCTGCAGGTATATATATCGGCGCTGTTGTTATCATTACACCCTACCGAAATTGTTGTTTGGGGATTAGTTTGAACTGCCGAACACGACAAGGCCCAACCGTCATATTGCGCCATCTGTTGTTCAGAACATTCGTTATTTTCACAATTTGGGACAGCTGCGGGTTTAGACAAGCAAAAACACTGATAAGGCTGAGTTGAACCAGTACAGCTGAGCGAAGAAAAATTGTAGGACGATGTGGAGAAATAGGCATTATTGACTACCATGCCGTCACCTACCGTGGCTGGGCGTGCAGCAGCTCTAAGTCTCTCAGCTACTTGCGCTGCGACTAATTCTGCCTGGGTTCTGCTGATTGCATCTTTGTTCGCAAAAGAGCCCGTAAACTGCAAAGCGGCAACACCTAGCAGACCCACCACTAAAATAAACAACGTGATAAGGATCTCAATCAATCCTACGCCTTTTTGAGAGGTGATGTGGTTGTCCTTAACGTGCTTCATTGTTTCCTTTAGCGATGCCATATTTACTCAACCAACTAGTCGTCGTTTACACTTTTGCCAGTTAAGCAGTTTAGACCCAAAAGAATCTAAAATAAGTATCTTTGATTATTTAAACGTATAATTTAATACAAACAGTCTTTTTAATGATTCATCTTCGCTCTTGTTGCCAGCCATATCTCAACGCGAACGCATTATAGATACTTTCCTTAACCTGCTGATGCAAAAAACGAAAGGTTTAATGTCCAGTATCGGCATATAATTTTGACCGTTATTGGTATGATTATCCATTCTTTTTAGCTTATTAACAGTAGACAAAAGCATAAAAATGTATGGTCCGCCTCGTTATTGCAATGATTAATTTCGATAACGGGGTTGGTTATGCGCTAATGTATTCGGAGTCTGTTTAGGCGCTTTCGCAACCCGCTCCACGATGAGATCCGCGCTGGATTATCCTCAAAAAACCGAAAGCTTCTGAGAGCTGTTTTTTATGTCAGGTTTTAATCCAGTGGTTCTACCGTTTTCGTCATCATATTTATCATTGCAAACCCGGTGCTAACGCTTTGCTGTTGAATGCTTTTTTTGTTTTCATCACTGCCCATGCTATTCGGGCCAGTTTGTTGGCCAGGGCAACGGTTACAACATTGAATGGCTTGGTGGCGCGTAAATTTATCAACCACTCGCCATAAATCTTTCCGGTCTTATCCGGCCTGGACATAACCGCCCTGGCGGCATGGATAAACAAGGTTCGGAGTTCTTTGTTACCCCGCTTGCTTATCCCCAGTAATTTGGGTTTACCGCCAGTTGAGTACTGCGCTGGAACTAACCCTAACCATGCAGCCATGTTTCTTCCGTTTTTAAAATCCGTAGCGCTACTGATGTTGGCAATACAAAGGCTGGCGGTCATATCGCCAATACCTGGGATGGTTTTAAGAAGCTGCCCTATCGGGTTTGTATCAACCAGTTGCTTTAGCTTTTTATCTTGTCTCTCAATGTTCCTGTTAAGGAGCAGGTAATATTCGTGCAGCTCCATGAGCTCTTCCATAAGTAACCCTGGCAAGACCTGCCGCTGCTGTGAAAGCCAGTTAAACAGTTGCTTCATTACGCTATGGCCTGTTGGAAGTGCAATGCCAAACTCCAGCAGTAAGGAGCCTATACGGGACATGCAGGCTGTTCTGTCTTTGACATAACCATGCCTTGCTTTATGAATAGCTGAAATGACCTGGGCTTCTTCTGATTTGACGCTGACAAACCGCATTTTCGGTCTTATTGATGCTTCGCATATGGCCTCTGCATCAATAAAATCATTCTTATTGCTTTTAACGAAAGGTTTTACGTATTGTGGCGGGATTAGTTTGACCGTATGCCCCATCAACTCACACTGCCTGCCAAGCCAGTGCGCACCGCCACAAGCTTCGAAGGCAATTGTGCATGGCGTTAATTGATGAAGATAGTGAATGAGTGCCGAGCGGGAAAATTTTTTGCGAATGATTTGATTATCTGAATAGTCGCGGCCTATCACGTGAAAAGATGATTTGCCTAAATCGATTCCAAGAACTTTAATAGTAGACATGATGGTTCGCCTCTTTGATTGCCTAACTCTAAGATTAGCTTAGAGGTGAGGCGGACCATCTAATTAAACCGCAGCTTTTTGCTGCGGTTTTAAGTTTATCGTGTAGTTGCGGCTGTGGCATTGTTTGAAGGTTTGAGGGCTAGATAATAATCAGCTTACCTGCTTTACGCGCAGCTCCTTAGGAACAGCGAACTCAACATTTTCCTCTCTGCCTGAGCGCTCCGACGCTGACACCGCGCCCCATTCTTTAAGGCGATCGACGACGCCTTGAACCAAAACCTCGGGAGCTGATGCCCCGGCTGTAACGCCAATGTGATTTACATTCTCCAACCACGATTTCTGGATACAATTCGCGTCGGCAATCAAATACGCTTTCGCCCCTATCTTTTCTGCCAACTCACGCAGACGATTTGAGTTTGAGCTATTTTGCGCACCAACTACTAATAGCACATCGCAATCGGTTGCAAGGTCTCGCACTGCATCCTGACGGTTTTGCGTTGCGTAACAGATATCATCTTTACGAGGCCCTTTGATAGCAGGAAACTTTTCTCTCAAGGCATCAATAACGTCGGCGGTGTCGTCTACCGATAAAGTAGTCTGGCTGCAGTAATAAAGGTTAGACGGGTCTTTAACTTCTAGCTTTTCAACGTCACTTTCTGACTCAACCAGGTAAATCCCGCCATCATCATTGCTGTACTGGCCCATGGTGCCTTCAACTTCAGGGTGACCCGCATGACCAATTAAAATACACTCAGTGCCGGTTTTACTCGCTCGCGTTACTTCCATATGTACTTTTGTTACTAGAGGGCAAGTAGCATCAAACACCTTTAAACCGCGTGATGTGGCGTCTTTGCGTACGGCCTGCGATACGCCGTGAGCAGAGAAAATAACGATACTATCATCTGGCACCTCGTGAAGTTCGTCCACAAAAAGAGCACCGCGTTCACGCAGTCCATCAACAACAAACTTGTTATGAACCACTTCGTGACGTACGTAAATGGGTGGCTCAAACATTTCAAGAGCCCGCTCTACTATGGTAATTGCACGGTCTACACCAGCACAAAAACCCCTTGGGTTTGCTAGATGAATTTGCATGTTCTAATTCTCGCTTTGGGCGTGCGTGCCTGGTTTAACATCCAATATTTCGACATCAAAAATGACAGTTTGCCCCGCCAATGGATGATTAAAATCTACAGTGACCGAGTCTCCTGCGACGCTGCGAATGATTCCGGGTATTTCAGATCCATCCGGCTGCGCAAAAGCCAGAATCATACCTTCCTCAATTTTGAGGTCTGCACCAAAACGGCTTCTGTCCATGTAGTGCATATTATTAGGATTTGGCTCACCAAAGGCGTCATTGGCCTCTAAAGTAAAGGCTTTTTTATCACCCTTTTTCAAACCCACTAAGCACGCTTCAAAGTTAGGTGTAAGACTACCGTCTCCCATCACTAATTTCGCTGGCTTGTTGTTTACGCGGGTGCTGTCTGCCGCAGAGCCATCTTCCAATTTCAAGTCGAAGTGAAGAATAACTTCACTGTCATTACCTATTACCAACGATTCTGTCATATTCAATCCGATTACTGCTGAGAGGTTTTGCTGTTATCAGCCTGTGTTTTGTCTTCGCTTTTATCGCCATTCTTAAGCATATCTACGATAAGTAAAGCCGCACCAATAAAAATTGCGCTGTCTGCAATATTAAAGGCAGGCCAGTGCCAATTGTTTACGTAGAAGTCGAGAAAATCGATGACATAGCCATGCACAAGTCGGTCATACACATTGCCTAAGGCGCCACCTAAAATAAATGAAAATGCCACCGGCAGCAGTTTTTGTGAACGCGGCGATTGCTTAAGCCACCATAAAATGACAACGCTGATCCCTATCGCTATGGCAGTAAAAAACCACCTTTGCCACCCACCGGCACTGCTTAAAAAGCTGAACGCTGCGCCATAATTATGAACATGCGTTAAATTGAAGAAAGGAAGAACTTCTATCGATTGATACAAGTCCATCGAGTCTAAAACCGCGTACTTGCTCCACTGATCAAGTACAAAGGCGACGACACTGATCCACAGAAAGCGAAGACCCGTGTCGCGAAAAAGCCCAGTTTTTGACGACGTCATATTAGGCATACTGGCGGACTTCCCCTTCACCATCGATGTTCGTTACGCAGCGACCGCACAACTCCTCGTGGCCTGCGTGTGAGCCAACATCTTCAAGATGATGCCAACAGCGAACGCATTTTTCACCTTTCGCTTTGCTCACGCTTAACCACAAACCATCAACTTCAGTTTCTTGGGCACCTTCTGGCTTAGCTTCTACACGCTCAAGTGAAACGCCAGAAGTGATTAGCACAAAGCGAAGTTCATCACCAAAGCTTGATAGTGTTTCGAACAGCGAATCTGTTGCAAATAAGCTAATGCTTGCTTCTAGTGAGCCGCCTAATTGCCCCTCTTTACGGGCTTTTTCCATGGCTTGGTTGGCCGCGTCTTTCACTCGAATAACGTCGTCCCATAGTGAATCACTGAATGTATCACTTTGAGTAAAGTCGTTAAAACCGTTATACCAAGTCTCAGTGAACACAAACTCACTGCGTTCGCCTGGTAACTCTTCCCAAATTTCTTGGGCTGTAAAGCTTGTAATTGGAGCAATCCAACGAACAAGTGCCTCAACGATGTGATACATAGCAGTTTGACATGAACGACGGGCGATACCGTCAGATTTCGCTGTGTACTGGCGATCTTTAATCACATCAAGATAGAAAGAGCCAAGCTCAATTGAGCAAAAGTGAATTATTTTCTGGGTAACAACCAGAAGGTCGTAACTTTCATACAACTCGAACAGCTCGTCTTGCAGAGCTTTCGCTCTTGCCACAATCCAGCGATCCAGTGCAACCATCTCACTCTCAGGCACTGCATCTTCCACTTTAAAGCCGTTCATATTCGCCAATAAAAAGCGCGCGGTGTTTCGTACCCTGCGATAAGAATCGGCAGCGCGTTTGAGAATTTCATCAGAGACCGCTATTTCACCGCGATAGTCGGTAGACGCTACCCATAAACGCAGAATATCAGCCCCCAATTTGTTTGTGACTTCTTGAGGTGCCACAACATTGCCTAAAGACTTAGACATTTTCTTGCCGTGTGCATCAACGGTAAAGCCGTGGGTTAAAACTTCTTTATATGGCGCGTGTCCATGCATTGCAGTAGATGAAATTAAAGAGGACATAAACCAACCGCGGTGCTGATCCGACCCCTCTAAGTACAAGTCTGCACTTGCCGGTAGGTCTTCTCGGCGGTCAACCACAAAGTAATGGGTCACACCAGAATCAAACCATACGTCCAGCGTGTCTGTTACTTTGTCATAGTGGTCAACGTCACTGCCCAATAGGTCGGCGTCATCGATGTCCCACCATGCTTGGATACCTTTTTTCTCTACTTCCAGTGCCACTTTTTCCATTAACGCAGAAGACTGTGGGTGTACTTCGCCCGTTAACTTATGCACGTATAGAGGAATGGGTACTCCCCAAGTACGCTGGCGAGAAATACACCAATCGGGTCGCCCTTCTACCATTTTTTCAATGCGGTTTTGACCCCACTCAGGGATCCACTTAGTTTGTTTTATTTGTTCCAAAGACTCAGCGCGAAGACCTTTATTGTCCATGCTGATAAACCACTGAGGGGTAGCACGGAAAATAATAGGCGTTTTATGGCGCCAGCAGTGGGGATAGCTGTGCTCGTATTTAACATTGAGGACAAGGTTCCCCTTCTCTTCAACCGTTTCGATAATAGATTCATTTGCTTTGAAAACAAACTGACCGGCAAATAGCGGCGTGTTTTCAAGATACACACCGTTATTACCAACAGGATTGTAAACTTCAATGTCGTACTGCTTGCCCACATTAAAATCGTCTACACCGTGCGCAGGGGCAGTATGAACACAGCCAGTACCCGACTCAGTAGTAACATGATCGCCCAGAATTAATGGGATTTTGATATCAAGAAACGGGTGATTAACCTGTAGCTTATCAAGAGCATCACCAGTACATGTTGCTACTTCGCGGAATTCTTCTACACCGTAACGCGTCATACAGCTCTCAAGCAGATCTTGAGCCACTACATACCAATCATTCGACGGCTGAACTTCCACAATGGTGTAAGTAAGCTCTGGATTCAAACTAATTGCACGATTTGCTGGTAACGTCCAAGGTGTTGTTGTCCAAATAACAACGCCAGCGTTGTGAGCTAACAAGTCACTTTCTTCAACGCCAAAGGCGGCCGCAATTTCCTTGCTGTCAGCAACGGGAAATTTCACATCAATGGCCGGTGAAACCTTATCTTTGTATTCAACTTCTGCTTCGGCTAGTGCCGAGCCACAGTCCGTACACCAGTGAACAGGCTTAAACCCTTTTTCAAGATGCCCTGAGTCTACAATTTTGCTGAGCGCTCGAATAATGTCGGCTTCAGAAGAAAAGTCCATAGTTTTGTAAGGGTTGTTCCACTCACCAAACACACCAAGACGTTTGAAGTCGGCCATTTGACCATCTATTTGCTTTTGTGCGTAATCGCGACATTTTTGACGAAACTCTGCGGCTGTTACTTTATTGCCTGGCTTACCCACTTTCTTTTCTACCATTAATTCGATAGGTAGACCGTGGCAGTCCCATCCAGGTACATAGGGCGAGTCAAAATCGGAAAGTGTTTTTGACTTTACAATAATGTCTTTTAGAATTTTGTTAACCGCGTGTCCAATATGAATGTTACCGTTCGCGTAAGGAGGGCCATCATGAAGTATAAAAGGCTTCTTACCTTTTTTTGCTTCGCGGATCTTGGTATACACCCCTTTTTCCTGCCAGTCTTTAAGCATCTTCGGCTCGCGCTGAGCAAGGTTACCGCGCATGGGAAACGCAGTTTCTGGAAGGTTCAATGTGGCTTTGTAATCACTCATAAAATTGTATTATCCGGTTACCTTAAGTTTCATCCAATGTCTCTGTGACACTGCGAAGGCGTTATATGATGCGGTTGCATTTACATTTGGTTGCTTTTACATTTAAATGCGCGCTGCGACTTTATCACGATTAACTATGCTAATAACAGACGCGCCTTGACGGCATCTGCCTGTATTTGTTCTTTTAATGCTTCAAACGAAGCGAACTTAATTTCATCTCTAATTTTGGCCATGGGCAGCACGGTTATGGGTTTGCCATACAAATCTGCCGATAGGTCAAAAATATGTACTTCCAATTGGTTACGAACGCCATCAAGGGTTGGTCGCGTGCCGATATTCGCTACACCGTCATAGTGCTTACCGTCAATGTCCACACGCACGGCAAACACGCCATGAATCGGTGTTTTAAACCGCTTAAGCATAACATTGGCGGTGGGGAATCCGATGGTTCTGCCTTTCTTTTCACCATGCACAACACGCCCGTGAACGGCAAAAGGGCGCCCTAACATCTCTGTTGCCAAGCTAAAGTCGCTTTGCGCAAGCGCATCTCTCACCGCAGTAGAACTTATTCGATGAGCATGCATAGTAAAACTTTGCGTACTGACCACATCGAAACCATAACGACGGCCAGCTGCCTCAAGCATGGTGAAGTCGCCCTTGCGACCAAAGCCAAAACGAAAATCATCGCCAACGACTAAAAATTTAACGCCAAGTTTATCCACCAGCAAATCGTGAACAAAGGTGTCGGCGCTTTGTTTTGCAAACTCAGCGTTAAAACGTACAGCAAGTAGTCTATCAACCCCCTGCTGTCTCAACAGCTCGTATTTCTCACGCAGCGGACTTATTCGAGCAGGTGCTTTTTCGGGCGTAAACACTTCTTCAGGCTGTGGTTCGAATACCATAACAGTGGCGGGTAACGACAGCGAGCTCGCTTTTTCCATCACGTTGGCAAGTACAGCCTGATGTCCTCTGTGGACGCCATCAAACTTACCAATCGTTAGAATACACCCCTTATGGTGGGGTTTTACATTGTTTAGCCCGCGGATAAATTCCACTGTTTACCACTACCTTTTTAACTGCTAGAAATTTAAAGCTCGCGATTATAGCCGACCCCGCCTCTAATACCAAGCATACAAGGGCCGGCAAAACTTTCCTTGCTCAGTAAAGACGTTAGAAACGTTGCAATATGATTATAAATAACAAACAACGATTGCCATTTTGAGATGTTTACTCACTACTGCTTACTCGCCACCACTTCTAAAATGACGAGGCCTCATCCCTAACAGCACCATGGTAGTCAGGAAGCCACCAACGGACAGTAATATGGTGATACCTAAGTCTTTCATTTGCTCTATAAGTGCAAGATCGAAAAAAGCCAAGCCGCTGTCGCGATAGTAAATTATTACGCCCATAACAGCACTTGCTAGTAAAACACGCGCAATGAAAAATAATGACGTGCGACTTAATTCAAATACTCCTTGTTTACGCAGCGTGATGTAAAGCAAAGCGGCGTTAAGCGTAGCTGACATACTGGTAGCAATAGCTAAACCGATATAGCCGAACGGAACGGCAAAGATAAGATTAAACACCATGTTCGCCACCATGCACCAAATACCAAATTTCACGGGCGTTTTCGTGTCTTGACGGGAATAAAAGCCAGGGGCCAGTATTTTAACAAGCATAAAGCTAATTAAGCCAAAGGAGTACGCTGTTAAAGAATAAGAAGCCATTATGGCGGTCTCGGCGGTAAATGCGCCTCTTTGAAAAATAACTGTCAAGATAGGGCGAGCCATAGTACCAAGGCCTACAGCAGCTGGAATGCCAAGTAAACACACCATTCGAAATGCCCAGTCGATATTTGCAGCGAACGCTTTAGGATTGTTTGTTACATGGTTTCTCGATAGCGTTGGCAATATCACTGTGGCAATGGCTATACCAAAAAGACCTAGCGGAAACTCTAATAACCTATCTGAATAGTAAAGCCAGCTAATAGAACCTGTAACTAAGAAGCTGGCAATGAAGGTGTCAAATAACAAGTTTATTTGCCCTACAGACACACCGAACAATGCCGGTATCATTAAGGTTCTTACCTTTACAACATTTTCGTCGTGCCAACCCCATTTGGGTTTCACCAGTAGCCCAGCTCGAAATAAGAAGGGTAGCTGGAATAAAAATTGAACGATGCCGCCAATGAATACGCCCCATGCTAATGCAAACGCAGGCTGAGATAAGCTAGGCGAGAGGTAGATTGCGCACAAAATAATGCATACGTTCAGCAACACGGGAGTGAATGCTGCAACGGCAAATTTGTTCAGGGTATTTAAAATGGCCCCAGATAGCCCGGTTAACGATATAAACGCCAAATAAGGAAAGGTGATTTTCAGCATTGCCGAGGCGAGCTCGAATTTGTCACCGGCCTCATCCCCCTGTAGCCAGGCAACAAACCACCCGGTACCAAAAAGTGCCGCGAGTACTGGCGATGCAATAACTCCCACAATAGAAACCAAAAATACAATACCGCCTAACGTTCCGCTTACCTTTGCAACAAACTCGCGCAGTTCTTTTTTATCATCGTTGTTATGTACTTCTGTCAGCACAGGAATAAATGCTTGAGCAAACGCACCTTCTGCAAATAGCCGACGCAAAAAATTGGGGATTTTATTGGCAAAGAAAAAAACATCAGCAGCTGCGCCGTCTCCCATAAGCCTGGCGACAACCACGTCTCTCACGAGACCTAACACCCTTGAAACTAGGGTCATTATGCTAACTATTAAGCCAGATTTGATTAACTTCCGTGACACTTCTGCTTCCGATGGACAATAAAGAGGGGAATAAGCAAATCATGATAACCAAAGGCGATAGCAGGTGAAATGATTTATTCAAAATAGTTGTGCATTTCTATCTATTTTATTGCTATAATCCGCGCCCGTTATGGGATGCAATGTTTTTGCATAGCTTTCGCGACGAATGCGCAACGTGTTGAGCACATCTACTGTATTACAATAGGCTGTGTTTAATAGATTGTGCTTTCAAAATGGCCAACGAATCACATCGTGAAATCGTTTGACAATTTAGCGATTGGTAGGCACAATCCGCACCCTCGTTTTTGACATGAATTTATTTGGGAGTTACACCTTGGCTAACATTAAGTCTGCTAAGAAACGTGCAATCCAAGCCGAAAAGCGTCGTCAGCACAACGCTAGCCGTCGTTCTATGACTCGTACAAGCATCAAAAAAGTAGTTGCTGCTATCGCTCGTGGCGATAAAGAAGGTGCACAAGCTGCATTATCTGCTGCTACTCCAGTACTTGACAGAATGGCTACTAAAGGCTTGATTCACAAAAATAAAGCTGCTCGTCATAAGAGTCGCCTAGCTGCACAAATCAAAGCACTAGGTTAATCTTTACGATTAGCAATTAAAAAGCGCCTTTCGGCGCTTTTTTTATGTCTATAGCTTTTGCAAATAAACTTGAGGCCAAAGTCGCTTTCGCATAGCCCCTCTTCCATAACGCGCTCTTAGCTCATTTTTCTAATGACACTTGCAGGCGCAATGCGCATTATCCAATGCAATACAGCCCACGGCCACGCGGGTACAAAGGCGTTTGCTTTTTCTTTTTCAATAGCACTCACCATTGCGCGACAGCCAACATCGGTATCGACAATAAAAGGGACTTTTTCCACTTTTTCATTTATTTCGCTGCGAATAAACCCTGGATGGATACACGTCACCTTGATAGGAGTATTCATAACATCCATGCGTATTCCCTCAGACAAAGACGTCAGCCCAGCTTTGGTTGCAGCGTATACTGTCATCGCTCGCCTAAAACCTCTCACTGCGCTGATAGACGAAATTGTCACTAAATGTCCGCTATTTTGTTCTCTGAATATGGTCATGGCAGCTTCACACTGCGCCAGCGCAGACACAAAGTTGGTTACCGCCGTTTGCTTATTTGCGTGAAAGTAACCCGTACCGATAGACGCCCCCTTCCCCATACCAGCATTAACAATAACTCTATCCAGAGATCCTAAGTCTTGCTTGAATGCATCGAACACCTCAAACACTGCATCGTGATCATTAACATCTAAAGAACGAATTGCCACTTTGATATTGGGGTTAAGCGCTAGCAACTCTTCTTTCAATGTTTCCAGATTTTCAAAACGCCGTGCGCACAGCGCCAAATTGCGGCCTTTCTTTGCAAATTCGATGGCCATGCCTTTACCCAGTCCAGAGCTTGCGCCGGTAATCAGAATATTTTCTCTTGTTGTCATTATTTTTTTCCTGATGCTTTTATGGCTTTATTGCAACGCCATAACAAATAGTGAATGAAGATCCAAAACCGTTTAAACGCCGGGTTGTTAGTTTGACCGTGGTGATAACGATAATAAATTTGCTGGGCAATACCGGCTAAGCGGAACAGTCCGTAAACTTCATAAAAGGTAAAGTCGTCTATCTCTATTTCCATTTTATTGCAGTAATAAGCAACTACTTGCTGTCGCGTTAGCATTCCCTCTAAATGAGTTGGCTGACGCCGTGTTGACTGCGCTAGAAAGTCATCGTCTGCGTCTACCCAATATGCAAGTGAATTACCTAAATCCATTAGCGGGTCGCCCAGTGTTGCCAACTCCCAGTCAAGCACGCCAATGATTTCTGTATAGTTATCTGGATTTAGCACAACGTTGTCGAAGCGAAAGTCGTTATGAGTAATGCAAATGCGTTCATTGTCAGGCATATTTTTTTCAAGCCAATGCATAACCTTTTTTCCCGACGGTACGTTCCAGGTTTTAGCTTTACTGTAACGCTGACTCCACCCGCTTATTTGCCGTTCTATATAGCCACTGCCCTTGCCTAAATGAGACAAGTCGGCCTGTTTATAATCCACCTTGTGAAGTTCAATTAAACTATCAAGTACATTCGTGCATAACTGGGCAGTTTGTGCCTTAGTAGTAGCTAAATTTCGGGGCAAGTTTTTGCGAGGTATAACCCCGGTAAACTTCTCCATCACATAAAAGTCTGTGCCAATAACGCTTTCATCTTCACAGTAGGCATACATGTTTGGAACATATCGATAGACAGGCTTGAGTGCGTGCTGAAGTCTGAATTCTCGGCCCATATCGTGAGCGCCTTTTGCTTTCGTTCCCGCAGGCGCTCTACGAAGGATCAGTGAAGTGTATTTGTAATCTAAACAATATGTCCAATTTGATGCGCCTCCCGAATATTGAGTAACGGAAGGAAGAGACGAGCAATTATCACAGCTTGCTTTCACTTGATCTGATAAATTTTGCTTAAGCCACGCATTCACAGCATCAACATCAAGCTCTTCACCCTGTCTTACATTTTGTGCTTTGTCTACAACATTCTTATTCATTATCTCTCCGCTTGGTTCGAAATTACTCAGGCATTCGCTTTATGCTGCTCTACACGCTATTACAAGAAAGCGCGCTGTGCCCGAAAAACCCGTTATGCAAAAAAATCCATTACGCGCTTTGTTTAGCCATCGCCTTTTTCATTGCTTTTGTTTTCGATAGCATCATATTTATGTAGCGCATCGACGGGAGAAGTTTTTTCAATAAATATGCCTGTTTACCTAACTTATGGGTCAAAATTAAGAATTGTTTGGCCATAACCTGCTCATAAACGATATTAGCCACATCTTCTTTACTAAGGTCAGCTTTTGCAAAAAGCTTTTTGAGCATTGTGTGCGATGCAGGATTTGAACTGCGCATCGACTCATCAAGATTGGTTTTGAAAAAACTTGGGCATACCACACTAACATTTATATTATCTGGTGCTAGCTCAAGCTTCATTGTTTCAGAGAACCCCACTACCGCGGCTTTCATTGCGTTGTAGCTTCCCATATATGGAATCGGGGGCAATCCTGCTTGTGAGGCGATATTGACGAAATAACCATGCCCTTGAGTTTTCATCATAGGTAAAAATGCTCTACTCACGCGCACCATTCCCAGCATATTGATATCACATACCCACTGCCATTGTTCGAGTGTTTCATCAAGTAAACTTCCCCCCGTAGCAACACCGGCGTTGTTGAAAACGTAGTCGACGCCTTCCCACTTTGTACGCAGTGTACTGGCAAGCTTTCCTACATCGGTATCCGAGGTGATATCACAAGAAATAAAAAATGCGTCTGCGCCAAGGGACGTTAACTCATGTACGGTCTCGTTACCTCGCTCACTGTTCACATAGGCAATGCAAATTTTAATTTTTTCGTTCTTCTCTGCCCATTTGATCGCAAGGGATTTTCCCAGACCTGTTGCTCCACCTGTCACCACGATACGCATATTGTTTTTCTCTTATTATGTTTTTATGTGCTCTTTAAATGTTCGAAATTTTTAACAACCTTATTGCTAGCGCGTGTTGAGCATTGCTGACGAAACATTTTATTTACATCCCGCAGTTTACTTACTTTTTCAGTAAATTCAAAAATGTATGCTTACCTAACAAACTGCTGCAATGGAGGAGAATGCATGGGGCGATGCCATAGAGGTAGAAGATTCAAGGTGAGCACGTAAACGAGAAATACACATATCAATGTTCTTCGTTATTACAATCTGTGCGTTTGCTTTTGTAAAATAACTGACAAAAAAGTATGTCAAAAACGTCACATTGCACTGTTATCGTTTGCAAAAACACGAGAGAAACTATGTTTACTGTCAACGACGTTTTAACCAAACATTACCCTCAAGTTGCGAACAAGCCATTATTGTTTAAGTCACTGTCTTTTGCCCTTAGCCATCTGCTGCACGAAAAAGACATTCAAGAGTTTGGAAAAACCTATCCGCACTACCATGACATCGATTTTGTTGAACAAGTTTTAGCCTATTTCAATATTAGTTACTCTACCAGAGATATTGAAAAAGAGCGTATTCCCCATGAAGGGCGAGTGGTTATTATTGCAAACCACCCTATTGGCTCTCTCGATGCCCTAGCACTAATAAAGTTGGTAAGTGAAGTTCGCCACGATTTAAAAGTAGTTGCGAACGAAATGCTTATGGCTATTTCGCCGCTACACGACATGCTTTTACCGGTTAATAACATGGAAGGCGGCACGCCCAAGCAACATTTATCGGCAATACATTCACATCTTGCTGAAGAGGGCGCCGTATTAATTTTTCCTGCAGGCGAGGTATCTCGTCTTCGTCCTCAGGGTGTGCGTGATACCCATTGGAACTCAGGGTTTTTGCGCATCGCGCGCCAAGTAAAATCCCCTATTCTTCCAGTTTTTATCGACGCCAAAAACAGCCCACTATTTTATGGCGTTTCGATGATTTATAAACCCCTCGCCACTGCTTTGCTGGTTAAAGAAATGTTCAAGCAGCGACGCAAACACCTGCCAATACGTATCGGTGAACTCATTCCGTTTGAGTCTTATCAGCGACCATCAATAAACATCAAAGAAAAAGTAAAACTGTTTAAGCGACACCTTTACCGAATTGGCAGTAATAAGAGTGGTGTTTTTGAAACGCAGGCGCCTATTGCTATGCCCGAAGATAGAAAAGTCCTTTCTCAGGCCATTCGAAACTGTGAGCATTTAGGTCAAACCTCTGATGGGAAATCGATTTATTTATACCAGCATAAACACTGCTCTCCCGTGATGAGAGAAATAGGTCGACTACGCGAGATAGCATTTAGAGCCGTTGGAGAAGGAACTAACAAACGACGGGATATCGATCAGTATGACTCACACTATTATCACCTTGTGCTGTGGGATGCGGACGATTTGGAAATTGTTGGTGCATATCGCTTCGGCGACGCTGAAATACTCTCTAAAACTAACCATGAAACCGGGCTTTACTCTGCAACACTGTTTGATTACGGCGATAACAATGACGCACTTTTTCAACAAGGTTTAGAACTGGGAAGAAGCTTTGTTCAACCTCGCTATTGGGGTAAGCGTAGCTTAGATTATCTCTGGTACGGCATTGGTGTATTTCTAAGTCGCTACCCAAAATATAGGTATTTGTTTGGTGCAGTTTCACTAAGTAACGCCTATCCTGAGCCAGCAAAAAATTTGCTAGTGCAATTTTACTCCACGTACTTCCCTCCAAAGTTCGGAAATGCTAGCTGTAAGCGCCCCTTTCAGGTAGGAAAGGACACTCCACATGTGTTTAAGGGTGACAATTACAAAGTGGAATTCACCCAACTAAAACATCTACTGGCCAACATGGGGGTGAATGTGCCAACACTGTACAAACAGTATTCAGAAATTGCCCGTACTGGCGGAGTTGCGTTTCTCGGCTTTAACGTAGACCCAGACTTTAACGACTGTATAGATGGGTTAGTGGTAGTGGACACCATGAAAATAAAAGACAAAAAACGAAAAAGATACTTAGAACATGAAGAGTTAAAGGAAACAGCCTAGGCAGGCCCTACTGCCCTTTTTGTTTGGCAACATGAAAACTTATTTATGAATGCGGCTGTAACGTTGTGATGTTGGCATTTAATGCAATAGATTAATGGTATGGACCCTCTCCTCCCATAAAGGCTTCAAATGAGCCAAGATAGAGTTATTCAAATCACTATCAAGAAGAAGAGGGTCACATGAATAAGATAACAATAGGTCTTGATATCGCCAAGTCTGTTTTTCATTTAGTTTTTATGAATCAATCAGGCAGAGTGCTCAGAAAGAAGAAGTTAAGGCGTCACCAGATGTTGTCCTATTTTAGTCATCTGGAGCCAAGCATTGTAGTGATGGAAGCCTGTGGAAGTTGCCATTACTGGTGCAGGGAATTGACGAAAGCCGGGCATGAAGTCAAAGCGATAGCACCGCAATACGTTGTAGCATACCGAAAAGGCAATAAACATGATTACAATGATGCAGAGGCGATAGCCGAGGCTTCACAACGCGAAGGGATGCGATTTGTGCCGTTTAAGTCTCAGGAACAACAAGATGTCCAGCTTATGCATCGGATTAGAGAGCGTATGATAGCGCAGCAAACGGCGTTGAGTAATCAGATAAGAGGCTTGTTGAGCGAATACGGTATTGTGTATGCACGGGGTGTAGCGGCTTTGGTGAAAGAACTGCCTTTTACCCTGGAAGAGGCTGACAATGGATTGAGTATGCTAGCTCGCCGACAGTTTCAAGGCTTACTCAATGATTTGCGGGAACTGCGGGAGCGCATAAAAGAAATGGACAAGGAGTTGAAAGCGTTCTCACAAAGCCAGCCTGTATGCGAGCGTTTAATGAGCATGACAGGAATCGGGCCATTGATTGCTACCGCGTTATATGCAGGCATTGGACAAGGCCAGGCTTTTAATAGCGGCCGACATTTAGCCGCTTGGTTAGGTGTAGTGCCCAAACAACATACAACGGGAGATAACCCGAGGTTGTTAGGTATTAGCAAGCGAGGGAACACGTATTTACGCACCCAGATGATTAACGGAGCCAGAGCCGCCTTGCGCCATATTGGAGATAAAACCGATAACGTGAGTCAGTGGTGTCGGGCATGTTTAGCCCGCATGAGCTTTAACAAGGCGTGCGTCGCACTGGCTAACAAAATGGTAAGAATGGCCTGGGCTATGCTGCATTACCAACAGGATTATCAGCCGGGACTGATAAATAAAGCAGCGGCTTAGCCGATGAAACCCAAACCAAAGTTAAGTAAATAATCTAAAACAGGAAGCCTATCAACATATTGCAAAAAGACAATGTACTGATGATTAACGGTTCATAACCATCTTGTTCAAATCAGTTTATACCAATGGCCTTCGAGGCCGCCGGATTGATGAGACAACAAGGTGCGAACAACCATCAAGGCTAGAAGTCAAATGACTTCATGAAAAAGCCGAATATATGGCAGCAATGAATCACGTTAATAAGTCAACACGGTGTCTTGCAATCGGAGAGGGTCCATATATGGTATAAGAGACGAAGTTTCGTTTAGACCCGTCATTTGTCTAATGCGTGCATCCCAGTAAACGGCCGTAAGAAAGATAAAGGTTTTTCATGATAAAAATAATTGTACTCGTTCCATTAATCTTATCACTACTATGGTTTGGTTATTTACAAGCAAATAAATACACTCTGGAACAAGGCAAACAGGGCTTTCTCTATATTTTGGTTTTGTCTGGAGTTATAGCGCTGTTTTATACCCTTATGATGTTCTTAACACATTAGAAGCAGCCACTCTCCCTCCTCAATCGTTTTTACTGCATGGCGTTTCAGTTTCGCTGCAATGTGGCTGTTTTTAATCGCTGATATTTTCCGGCGTCGTCAACGACATCAATAAGCGGTTCAGTGTCAGCTTCAATACTTGCTTTAAAGTTTCACTTCAATCCTTCCAATGCATAAGACAGCCTCAGAGCATGGCAAGCGCTTTGTTTGCAAGCGCTGTTTAACTGCATATGCATTTGCTCCTAGCGTTGCGTTATGAACTTTACCTACAGGTAGGCGTACCAATGTGTAAAGAGGCGTCTTATGACGCCG
Source organism: Alteromonas sp. MB-3u-76 (assembly GCF_002831605.1). Lineage (NCBI taxonomy): Bacteria > Pseudomonadati > Pseudomonadota > Gammaproteobacteria > Alteromonadales > Alteromonadaceae > Alteromonas > Alteromonas sp. MB-3u-76. The sequence continues at coordinate 2,964,850 of NZ_CP025115.1, forward strand.
TTCAATAACTATACGGCTCTACAAACGGTTTATTCAAGTATATGAGAATATTGAAATAATAAAGCGCTAAGCTTGGTTCTCGACGTTTTATATCGGGATGCTATTAAGCAGACTACTTTTACGCTTTCAGATTGAATTGCCGCCCTTGCTTTAATATGTACTCTGTTACGAATACTCGGTATCAATAAGCAATTAAGGCATTGCCCAAGGAGCTAAACATAAAAGGAAAATCTGCATGTCTGATAAAATGAAGTGCCCCATCGCCGGCGGTTACGAAACGATAGAAAGTAAACGTATTGGTGGTGCAATAGGCACTCCACCTATGAATGCTAATTGGTGGCCAGGTCAACTGCCCATTGAGCTGCTGCATAGCCAATCTCCCGCTGCAAACCCGCTGGGAGAAGATTTTGATTACCCTGCCGCCTTTGCATCTCTTGACCTAGACGCTGTAAAAAAAGATATCTTAGAACTGTTAACTAGCTCTCAAGATTTTTGGCCCGCAGACTACGGCAACTACGGACCGCAAATGATCCGCATGGCGTGGCACTCTGCAGGCTCTTACCGTGTATTTGACGGCAGAGGTGGCTCTGCACAAGGCCTTCAGCGTTTTGCTCCACTTTATTCATGGGAAGATAACGGCAATATTGATAAATCTATCCGTTTACTCCAACCCATCAAACTGAAATACGGCGACAATATATCGTGGGCAGATTTGATCATGCTCACGGGAAATCTCGCTCTTGAGCAAATGGGCTTTAAAACCTTTGGTTTTGGTGGCGGCAGAATTGACTGCTGGGAAGCTGACGATGCGACTTATTGGGGGCCAGAGACTGAAATGGCCACTCAAGACAAACGCTGGACAGGCGAGCCCGGTACCGAAGACTACGATCTTGAAAATCCGCTTGCAGCATCACGTCAATCATTGATTTACGTTCATCCCGAGGGCCCGTTTGGGAATATGGACCCTGTATCTTCAGCCCAAGAAATACGTATCACCTTTGGCAGAATGGGAATGAACGATGAAGAAACCGTTGCTTTAATCGCGGGTGGGCACGCATTTGGAAAGAGTCACGGTGGCTCTGACAAATCTCACCTTGGGCCAGAGCCAAGCGCTGCTCCCATTGAAAGCCAAGGACTTGGTTGGTTAAACAGCAACGGCACGGGTAATGCCCAATACACCACAACGAATGGTATAGAGGGTGCGTGGACATCAAACCCCACACGCTGGGATCATGAGTACCTGAAAAACTTGTTTAAGTTTGAATGGGAACAAACGGAAAGCCCCGCCGGTGGTAAGGCTTGGCGCCCTAAAAATGGAGAGGCAGCAGATCTCATTCCAGATGCACATGTGGAAGGACTTCGCCATCCTCCTATGATGATGACAACAGATATAGCCCTGATAAAAGATCCAGCCTACAAAGAAATATGTGAAAAGTTTTTAGCTGAGCCAGCATTGTTAGACGACGCGTTTGCGAAAGCCTGGTATAAACTGATTCATAGAGACATGGGGCCTAAAAACAGACTACTAGGCCCTGATGTCCCTGATGAGACTCTTATCTGGCAAGATCCCATTCCCAAGTGCGATCACGAGCTTATCGACGAAGACGATATTGCCGCATTAAAGGCGAGCATTCTGGCCAGCGATCAAAGCATATCTGCTCTTGTTAGCGCGGCATGGGCATCGGCCTCTACGTTTAGAAAAACAGACCTTAGGGGCGGCGCAAATGGTGCAAGAGTTCGCCTCGACCCTATGATTAATTGGGAAGTCAATAATCCAAAGCAATTAAAGAGTGTTCTGCACACCCTTGAGGACATTCAAAAAACCTTCAACGATGCGCAAACAAGTAAGCGAGTCTCCTTGGCCGACCTGGTAGTATTAGCTGGTGGCACTGCGATAGAAAAAGCAGCAGAAGAAGCTGGTATCGAAATCATTGTGCCTTTCGACGCCGGTAGAATGGATGCAACGCCAGAACAAACCGATGAGCACAACATATCGTTTCTTGAACCCCACGCAGACGGTTTCAGAAATTATATAAAACCAGGCAGTTCGTTAGAAGATCGTACGGTAGATAGCGAGCGTATGTTAATCGATAGAGCTCATTTATTAGACCTGACTGCGCCAGAGTTGACAGCACTAGTTGGCGGTCTTAGGGTGCTTGATACCAATTTCGACGGCTCTCAGCACGGCGTATTTACGCAAACGCCAGGTGTATTGAGCAATGACTTCTTTGTCAACCTACTCGATATCAACACCAAATGGGCTCCTGTAGACGACAAGAACCAAGTGTTCAATGGTAAAGACGTGGCTACAGGTAAAAAGAAATGGTCGGCTACTCGCTGTGACTTAGTGTTCGGTTCAAACCTGCAATTAAGAGCGGTTTGCGATGTTTACGGAGCATCTACTGGGCATGAAAAGTTTGTGAATGCATTTGTTAAAGCCTGGTATAAAGTAATGAACTTAGATCGTTTCGACTTGCAAAATGAGCATTACCGCTCATAGCTTTTTGAGTAAAAACTGATTTACCTGAAAGCCTAGCCCAAATAGCTAGGCTTTTTATTTTACTGCAAATCAAGGATGGAACACTTTCACGCTATGACTAGCTCGGTAAATGACAATGTGCAAGTGCGCGGAGCGCGCGTTCACAATTTAAAATCTCTCGACGTTGATATCCCAAGAAACTGTATTGTCGCTTTTACAGGGATATCTGGGTCTGGTAAATCTTCTCTCGCATTTGGGACTCTATTTGCCGAAGCGCAGCATCGTTACCTAGACTCAGTATCACCCTATGCTCGACGACTAATAGATCAGATTGAAAAGCCTGAGGTAGACAGTATTGAGGGTTTACCACCAGCAGTTGGACTTCATCAGCATAGGGGGTCTCCTTCAGTGCGTTCTTCAGTAGGTAGTATCACTACCATATCGAACAGCCTTCGCATGCTATATTCCCGCGCCGGTGAATATCCAGAGGGACAGAACATCATCTATGCAGATGCGTTTTCACCTAATACCGTCGAAGGCGCTTGCGATAAATGCCAAGGCATAGGCAAAGTTTTTGATGTTACCGAAGATAAACTGGTACCAGACCCACACCTCTCTATTCGTGAAGGAGCGATAGCGGCTTGGCCAGGTGCATGGCAGGGTAAAAATTTGGTGAGAGTACTACTATCACTGGATATTGATGTAGACATTCCATGGAATGAACTGTCTGCAGACACGCGTCAGTGGATCTTATTTACCGACGAGTCACCTCAAGTTCCTGTTTATGGAAATTATAACTTGGCGCAAACTCGTCGTGCGCTAAAAGACAACGAACCCGCTAGCTATAAGGGAAAGTTTGTCAGCGCAAAAAGCTATGTGCTTGAAACATTCAAATATTCGCAGAAAGAAAAAATAAAGCAGCGTGTTGCCGAGTATTTGAACGTAGCTACCTGTTCTCAATGCAATGGTAAGAAGCTTAAACAGTCGTCGCTCTCTGTAACGCTTTGTGGCAAAGATATTATTGAGTTTTCACGTCTTTCCCTAAGTGATGTTGCTTCACGACTATCTGACTTGCTCGAAAACGTTGCAAACCAACAAAACGAAAAAGCGAAGGTGTTGAATAATATCGCTAACGATATTCTCGCGCGACTTGCTCCAATTATTGCTCTTGGCCTTGGCTATCTCTCTTTAGAACGAAGCACAACTACAGTGTCTGCCGGTGAACTTCAGCGTTTGCGTTTAGCCACACAAATTAAATCTAAACTTTTCGGCGTTGTGTACATTATGGATGAGCCGTCTTCGGGCCTACATCCAAACGACATTGATGCGCTTTTAACGGCTTTTGATGAACTTGTTAGTGCCGGTAATACTGTATTTCTGGTAGAGCATAACGTACGTGTAATAAAGCATGCAGATTGGGTGGTAGATGTGGGCCCTAAAGCTGGAGACGGTGGAGGCCAAGTCGTATTTAACGGCCCAGCAGAAAAGTTAAAAAACGCAACTGAGTCAGAAACATCGCAATTCTTATTTAATAACGCCCTCAGCCTTCCCCGCTTCAATCGCAAACCTACGGGCTGGCTTTCGTTAAAGAATATCTACAAAAATAACTTAAAAGGTTTGGACTGCAAGTTCCCCCTTGGCACGATAACAACAGTAACTGGGTTGTCTGGCTCGGGTAAATCGAGTTTAGTCAGTCACGCCCTAGTTGAATTAATTAAACAGGCGCTTGAAAGCGCTGGCAAAGGTAAGAGCACCGATCGGAGTTTAGATAAAAACTCGCATTTAGACGTTGATGAAACAGCACTTTTAAACAGTGACAAAGACGAGCCTGCTAGTGGACACATAGCAGGTGGCTTGGAGCAGGTAAAACGTCTGGTCGTAGTAAACCAAGCTCCTATCGGCAGAACGCCTCGCTCTAACTTGGCAACATACACAGGTCTTTTCGACCACGTGAGAAAACTATTCGCCGCTACCGCTTCTGCAAAACAGTTGGGCTATAACGCTGGCCGCTTTTCATTTAACACCACTAAGGGTAGATGCGAGAATTGTGAAGGTGTTGGCTTTGTCTCAGTAGAGCTTCTGTTTATGCCAAGCGTTTACTCCCCCTGCCCAGTTTGTCATACAAAACGATACGACGAAGATACGTTATCAGTAACATGGAATGGCCTTTCCATTGCCGATGTTTTATCACTGAGTGTGGCAGAGGCGCACGAGATATTTGCCGACGAAGCACCTATTTGTCGGGCACTAGAGGCATTGCAGCAAGTTGGGCTAGGTTATTTACGGTTAGGTCAACCTGCAACCGAGCTATCTGGTGGCGAAGCCCAGAGAATAAAATTAGCAACCGAATTAAAACGGGTTGAAAAGAAGAACACGCTTTATGTCCTTGATGAGCCTACCACAGGACTGCATCCAGCTGACATAAGCTTGTTAATGGCACATTTGAATACCTTGGTCGATGAAGGCAGCAGCGTAGTTATGGTAGAGCATAATATGCAGGTAGCGTTTGCTAGCGACTACATTATAGATATTGGCCCGGGTGCAGGAGTAGAAGGTGGTGACGTTGTGGCACAAGGAACACCTCAAGAAGTATCGGCAAACAAAAAAAGTAAAACTGCTCCCTTTTTAAACGTCCAATAAAAAGGGCACCTTTCGGTGCCCTCTTGTTTCTATTAGTCGCGCTTTGTACTATTTCGCTGTTTTTACTATGTAGCTCTTTTTACTATCTAGCTTTGCGCAGAATAGAACAGCACGCTTATATGCTTTCAGCGACAGTAACTTCAGCCTGTGAGCGAAGCGCTTCTATATACTGCTCGTACATACGCTGACCGTTCATCTGGCCTAAACGCTCTTTTAAGCTATTGCCTAGTTCAGCTTCTAACACTGGTGCATCGTTAACGCCTTCAAGCTGAACCACAGCTACATCGCCATTTACTGTTGTTGCAACATCGATACTACCATCACCCTCTGGCGCTAGCGTAAACAATGTCTCTACAACAGCAGATGCCAAGTTATTACTATTTCTAGCTACAGCTTGTGCCGTTTCCCAAGACACCGACTTTTCAGAAAATAACGATGATACATCATCACCCGCACGAACCTTACTCGCTACGTTTCTTGCCCATGCCTCCGCTGCTTCTTGCGCTTTTGTTGCTTTTACAGAGGCTTCAATACTTTCTTTAACCTCATCAAGAGACTGTGTGCGTTGAGGCTCGTGTTCGATTACACGAACGGCAACAATATTTTCATCATCTAGTTCAATGATGTCACTATTTACACGTTCATCTATTAGCTCTGGAGAGAAAGCAACCTCTAATACTGCCGGCGAGTTAACACTCTCTGGCACAGAAGTGCGGCTAAACATAGCGGTTTCCTGAACAGGAAGGTTTACAGCATTGGCTGCATCTTCTAACGTATCAGGCACCTCAAACGCAATCTCAGCTAATGTGTTTTGAAGCTCGAAATACTTTTCCATTGCTTGGTCGTAAAGCAATGAATCTCGGATGTCACCAGCAACTTCTTCGAAAGACTTTGTTTGAGCTTCATTGATGTCGGTCAGCTTAATGATGTGAAAACCAAAATCGGTCTCAACAATATCAGAGATATCACCCACACTTTCTAATGAAAAAGCGGCTTCATCAAACGCTGCATCCATCATTTCAGGCGTTATAAAATCAAGATCACCACCGTTTTCTGCAGAAAAAGTATCATCTGAGTTTTCTGACGCCAAAGTGGCAAAATCAGCACCGTCATCAAGTTGTGCTTTCAGCGCTTCAATTTCTGCTCTTGCGGCATCAACATCATCACCTGACTCAATTAGGATATGTGATACACGACGCTCTTCTTCTTTTCCGTAGCTCGCTAAGTTATTCTCATAGTAAGTGCGCACTGCATCTTCATCAACAGATACTCTGCTCTTAAGGTCTTCTACGCTCAACTTCACGTAAGCTAACTTTACTTTCTCTTCTGTATCAAAAGAGGCAATATTGTTGTTGTAGAAGGCATTGATGTCTTCTTCGCTCACTTCTACGCTATCAGCAAAAGCATCAGCACTTACAACTGCATATTTTGCATCACGAGTTTGACGTTGTAATGTATTTGCTAGCTCTACTTCGCTGTCCAGAGAGAACGCAGACGTTGTTAACGCCGCGGCTAACTGATTTTGCGTCATTTGAATACGAAGATAATTGCGAAAGTCCGTGGGGCTAAAACCATTTTGACGGAGAATAGTTTGGAAGCGTTCATTATCAAATTGACCACCAAACTGAAATTCAGGCATTTGAACAATCGTTTCTCTAATTTGCTCGTCACTAACGCGTAGGCCCAGTTCCGTCGCCTGCTGCTGTATAAGCTTCTCGGCAATTAGACGATCTAAAGCGTTACGGCGGAAGTTAGCCAAGTACTCTTCACTTGAGAAAAGCTGAGCGACACTCTCGCCAAACTGCGACTCCATTTGTGCCCGCTGGTTTTGATAGGCACGGTCTAGCTCTTGGGCCGATATTTCTTCGCCATTTACTGTGGCCACCGCTGAGGTGCCTGGTGATGTAAGGTAGCTACCCACACCCGCAAATACGAAACTCAAAACGATTAGCGCAATGATTGCCATCGCCCATGGGCCTTGAGAACCTTCTCTGATTCTTTCTAGCATGATTATTCTTCAACTCCGTTGCTTACTACTGATACCCGATTAACTCTTTAAGCTAGTTATGAGAAAGATTAACCGATGGTAAATAAGCGATGATTATAACCTAATGCCGATGAAGATAAACGACCTAAAACAACTAATCTGTGTGTTCCGAAGACAGTTTTATCACGTTTACCGAAAAGCAAACCTATTCGCGGCGGGGTTATTGATTATGTTACTGACAAATAAAAAAGGCGATGGACCAGCCATCGCCTTTTTCTATATTTTTTAACTTAGTTACAAGCATCTTTCAGAGCTTTACCGGCTTTGAAAGATGGAACTTTCGCAGCTGAAATCTGAATAGTCTCACCAGTTTGTGGGTTACGGCCACTGCGAGCTGAACGTTCGCGAACTGAGAAAGTACCAAAGCCTACTAGTGCTACTTGGTCGCCGTCTTTAAGCGCGGCTGTTACTGAGTCAGTGAATGCGTCAAGCGCGCGCCCAGCAGCTGCTTTAGAAATATCTGCACCAGCAGCGATTTGGTCGATAAGTTGAGACTTGTTCACTATTATGATCCCCTTCGATTGTTATTATACTGTTTGTCCAAAATTATGATTGGACGTTATAACAAGCTTGATTGTTAACATCAAGCATCTGTCACAATTAATTAACTTTTAAAATTAACCGCTGCAATCCCTTTTGTGGCAAGGCTTCAAGCGATAACCATTTTAAGGTAACACAACTTTTCAGTCTTGAAAGCCCTAATTTGGAAAAAATCAGCAATTCTTTAATTTTACGTACATTTTTTAATCAAAAATTGAAAATAATCGGCTGCAACCCTTTAAAATCAAGCATTGCAGCCAACTAGATTTGCTATTTATTCACCACTTCAAAGCTTTCTACCGGCTCCTGAAGTGCAATATCTAGCACATCATCAATCCACTGTACTGGGTGAATAGACAAATCTTTTTTCACGTTATCTGGAATTTCTTCTAGATCGCGCTCGTTATCTTTTGGAATAACGACGGTTTTTATACCACCTCGGTGAGCCGCTAAAAGCTTCTCTTTTAGACCGCCTATGGCCAATACTTCGCCACGCAATGTAATCTCACCAGTCATGGCTACATCACACTTCACAGGGTTACCTGTAAGAGAAGACACTAACGCGGTGCACATGGCAATACCGGCACTTGGTCCATCTTTTGGCGTTGCTCCTTCTGGAACATGCACATGAATATCGCGTTTTTCGTAAAAGTCGCTGTTAATGCGCAGTTTATCAGCACGACTCCTCACAACTGTCATAGCCGCTTTGATAGACTCCTGCATAACATCGCCAAGGGAACCGGTGGAGGTCATTTTACCTTTACCAGGTACCGATGTTGTCTCGATTGTCAGTAAGTCACCACCTACTTGCGTCCACGCCAAACCGGTAACCTGACCAATTTGGTTGTCTTTATCCGCTTTGCCATAGTCGAAGCGCTGTACGCCAAGATAATCTTTTAAGTTATCTTGAGTAACCGATACCTTGCCTTTGCTCTTCTTGAGTAGAATATCTTTAACCGCCTTACGACAGACTTTAGAAACTTCCCTTTCAAGGCTACGAACCCCGGCTTCCCGAGTATAATAACGAATCATACCAATCACTGCCGAATCGGTAATTTCTAGTTCTTTCGCCTTTAAGCCATTGCGCTCCATTTGCTTACCTATAAGATGGTTTTTCGCAATGTTAAGCTTCTCATCTTCGGTGTAACCAGACAGACGAATAACTTCCATACGATCTAATAATGGACCGGGAATATTCATACTGTTTGATGTTGCCACGAACATAACGTCTGAAAGGTCGTAGTCTACTTCTAAATAATGATCGCTAAAGCTGTTGTTCTGCTCTGGGTCGAGTACTTCTAAAAGCGCTGAGGCGGGGTCACCGCGCATATCCGACGAAATCTTATCAATTTCATCTAGCAAGAATAATGGGTTTTTCACCCCGACTTTTGCCATTTTTTGCACTAGTTTACCAGGTAACGAACCTATGTAAGTACGGCGGTGACCGCGAATTTCAGCTTCGTCTCTCACGCCACCTAAGGCCATGCGAACATACTTTCTGCCAGTCGCTTTCGCAACAGATTGCCCAAGGGAAGTTTTACCTACACCAGGAGGCCCAACAAGACACAAAATAGGCCCTTTCAGTTTTTTCACGCGCTGCTGAACGGCGAGATATTCAAGAATGCGCTCTTTAACTTTTTCCAACCCGTAGTGATCTTCATTAAGAACACTTTCCGCTCTCGCTAAGTCTTTCTTCACAGGTGAGCGTTTATTCCACGGCACATTGGTAAGCCACTCGATATAGCTACGCAGCACGGTAGCCTCAGCAGACATTGGAGACATCATCTTCAATTTTTGAAGCTCAGCCTTGGCCTTGTCTTCCGCCTCTTTTGGCATCTTCGCGTCGGCAATCTTTTTAGCTAGCGTCTCAAATTCGTCTGGAGCATCGTCAAGCTCGCCAAGTTCTTTTTGAATGGCTTTCATTTGCTCATTCAAATAGTACTCACGCTGGCTCTTTTCCATTTGCTTTTTAACGCGTGTGCGAATTTTCTTCTCTACCTGCAGCAGATCGATTTCGCCTTCCATCAACGCCATTAAGTATTCAAGGCGCTCGTTAACGCCCTGCATCTCTAAGACCTTTTGCTTTTCAGCAAGCTTGAGCGGCATATGCGCAGCCATGGTGTCAGCTAGCCTAGCAGCGTCTTCAATCCCAGTTAGCGAAGTAAGAACCTCTGGTGGAATTTTTTTGTTAAGCTTTACATAACCTTCAAACTGAGACACAGCAGAGCGAATAAGTACTTCTTGCTCACTTTCTTCAATGCTCTCATCATCAAGCTGATCTACATTGGCAACAAAGTACGGCTCTGATTGCTTATAGCTTTCGATTTGGCCGCGTACGCTCCCCTCAACCAGCACTTTTACTGTGCCATCAGGCAATTTCAATAGCTGCAGTATGGTCGCTATTGTACCAACGGTATAAATATCATCAGACTCGGGCTCATCTACGCCAGCGTCTTTTTGTGCTACTAAGAAAATTTGTTTGTCGTTCTCCATTGCCGCTTCTAGGCAACGGATAGATTTTTCACGCCCTACAAAAAGGGGTATGACCATATGCGGGTATACGACGACGTCCCGCAGGGCAAGCACAGGAATTTCAATGCGATTTTCACGCTCAACTGTCATACTTGTTCTCAATTAGTTTTCCGATGTCGTTTTATATGGGGATGTAAGGGCAAAGTTCAATCAAAACTTATTAAAGTGCGTTAATTCCCTACACCCTACTCTCAAATGTCTCTTTTCGGGACATTTTTACTACGTGAACTACACGAAACCGATACAAATATTATTGATATCGAAGCACTTTAAATCGCAATTTTTAGATGTTCACCTGACAACCATTATCGATTTTTGCGCTGATGGCAACCGTTTGATAGTAAATCTAGAATAAAGGATAGTTTTTTAGGGCGCATTCGCTTAAATAACGACCAAAAATAGGATTTGTTTGCGTCAAAGACTTATTCACGATGCCGCACATCTATAGCAACACATACGCTTTAAAAGCAAAAAAGGCCCCGAAGGACCTTTTTAAATAATCAAACCCGTAAAACACTCACTAGGTTGATGGATTCTGTTTGCGACAATATTTGCGTGTTAAAGCAATTATTCAGACGCCGCTTTTTTCTCATTACTGTCGTAAATCAAAATAGGCTTAGACTCGCCGCGGATAACGGTTTCGTCAATTACCACCTTACTCACATCTTCCGTAGAAGGTAGGTCGTACATTGTCTCTAGCAACACTGCCTCAACAATTGAGCGAAGACCACGTGCTCCAGTTTTGCGCTCCATTGCTTTTTTTGCAATCGCATTAAGCGCATCTTCACGGAATTCAAGCTCAACATCTTCCATAGAGAATAGCGCACCGTACTGCTTAGTAATCGCATTTTTTGGCTCGCGAAGAATCTGTATAAGCGCTTCTTCGTTAAGCTCTTCTAAGCTGGTTACAACCGGTAGACGACCAATAAACTCTGGAATAAGGCCATATTTGACCAAATCTTCTGGCTCAACTTGCTTAAACAATTCACTAATTTGCTTGCCGTTTTCTTTAGATTTAACCGTTGCGCCAAAACCAATGCCGGTGTCCTTCTGAGCACGTTGCTCGATAACTTTATCAAGTCCAGCAAATGCACCGCCACAAATAAACAGGATCTTCGACGTATCAACCTGCAAAAACTCTTGCTGAGGATGCTTGCGGCCACCTTGAGGAGGAACAGACGCTACTGTGCCTTCAATAAGTTTAAGCAAGGCCTGTTGTACACCCTCGCCCGACACATCACGAGTTATAGACGGGTTGTCTGACTTGCGTGAAATTTTATCGATTTCATCAATATAGACAATACCACGCTGCGCTTTCTCTACGTCGTAATCACATTTCTGAAGGAGCTTCTGAATAATGTTTTCAACATCTTCACCTACGTAGCCCGCCTCAGTTAACGTTGTGGCATCGGCCATGGTAAACGGCACATCCAATAGCCTAGCAAGCGTTTCTGCTAGAAGCGTTTTACCACTCCCTGTAGGCCCTATAAGAAGAATGTTACTTTTACCAAGCTCTACACCGTCGTGAACGTCGCCGTTGCGCAAACGCTTGTAGTGGTTGTAAACCGCAACAGAGAGCACTTTTTTAGCGTGATCTTGCCCTATGACATAATCATTTAAATGCTCGTGAATTTCTGCTGGTTTAGGTAAAGCATCCTGCTTTTGCTTAGGCGCAATTTCCTTTATTTCTTCGCGAATGATATCGTTACATAACTCAACACACTCGTCGCAAATGAATACGGACGGCCCCGCTATCAGCTTTCTCACTTCATGCTGGCTTTTGCCACAAAATGAGCAGTAGAGTAGCTTGTTATCGCCGTCACCGCTTTGCTTATCACTCATTACTTTTGCCTCTGCCTTGCCTGAGCCTTAGACCAAATCACACATAATGTTGGCTCAGATTTACTATAACTATACTACTTTGTTGCAGCAACGTCAGAACGGTTTGCTAAAACTTGGTCAACAAGTCCATATTCTTTCGCATCGGACGCATTTAAGAAGTTATCGCGATCCGTATCTTTAGCTACTTTCTCGTAGTCCTGGCCGGTGTGCTCAGCCATTAGGCGATTCAATTTCTCTTTAATGTAGAGTATTTCTTTCGCATGTATTTCAAAATCTGACGCTTGGCCCTGGAAGCCGCCAAGTGGTTGGTGAATCATAACGCGAGAATTTGGTAGGCAATAACGCTTCCCTTTTGCACCTGCAGATAGCAGGAACGCGCCCATACTTGCCGCTTGCCCCATACATACAGTGCTTACGTCAGGTTTGATAAAATTCATTGTATCGTAGATTGCCATACCGGCTGACACCGATCCGCCTGGCGAGTTGATATAAAGGAAAATGTCTTTTTCTGGATTTTCCGCTTCTAAGAACAACATTTGTGCAACGATGAGGTTGGCCATGTGATCTTCAACTTGCCCCACTAAGAAAATAACGTTTTCTTTTAATAGGCGAGAATAAATGTCGTAAGAGCGTTCACCTTTAGAGGTCTGCTCTACTACCATTGGAACAAGTGCATTCATAGGGTCAAACGGAGTGTTAGTCATAACTACCTTTATTATCTAGCGTTAAAAACAAAAATGCTCGGAAGGCTCCGAGCATTTAAGCAGTTGCTGACAAGTAATGTCAATCAGACAGTAAAAAATTACGCCTGTTTGTTCATTACCTCGTCAAAAGCTTTTGTTACTTCAGTAACATTCGCTTGCTCAAGAACCCACTCGATAGCTTGCTCTTCAAGCGCAACGTTTTGCATTTGCTGCATTAGCTCTTGGTTGTTGTTGTAGTACTCTACAACTTCACTTGGATCTTCGTACGCTGAAGCCGCAGTTTCGATCATCTCTTTAACGCGTTCTTCGTCTGCTTTAAGCTCGTTTTGCTTAATAACTTCACCAAGTAAAAGACCAATAGACACACGACGCTTGGCGTTGTCAGTAAACAATTCTGCAGGCAGGTCTGGTAAATTCTGACCACCGCCTTGCTGACTAAAACGCTGTTTTGCCTGTTCGCGAAGTGTATCAACTTCTTGGTCGATAAGTGCTTGAGGAACTTCAATTTCGTTGGCTTCAACAAGCTTAGAAATAACGTCTTCTTTCACTTTGGCTTTCAAGGTTTGGTCTAGTTCGCGCTGCATATTCTTGCGCACTTCAGCTTTAAGTGCGTCAACACCGCCTTCCTCTACACCAAACAGTGTTGCAAACTCTTCGTCTACTTTAGGAAGAGATTGACCTTCAACTTTCTTCACTGTTGCTTGGAATACCGCGTCTTTACCTTTAAGGTTTTCAGCATGGTAGTCTTCAGGGAAAGTCACTTCAATAGTTACTTCTTCGCCTGCTTTAGCACCAACAAGTGGCTTTTCAAAGCCAGGAATCATTCGGCCTTGGCCTAATTCTAGTGCGAAGTCTTCAGCTTTTCCGCCTTCAAACTCTTCGCCGTCAATAGTGCCAACAAAGTCGATAACAACTTTATCGTCTTTCTTCGCTTTGCGCTTAACTTCTTTCCAAGTCGCGTGCTGCTTTTGGAGCGTTTCCATCATGTTATCAAGATCTTCGTCAGTAATCTCAACTACTGGCTTTTCAATCTCAATATCACCTAAACCTTTAACTTCCACTTCAGGATAAACTTCGAAAGACGCCGTGAACTCAAGGTCCTTGCCATCTTCGTCTGTGGTCAAATCGAACTTCGGCATACCAGCAGGTTGAATCTTCTCTTGGATTACTGCTTGGTAGAAGTTTTGCTGCATAACATCGCCAGATACTTCTTGACGAACTGCTTGGCCGAAACGTTTTTTGATTACGCTTACTGGCACTTTTCCTGGGCGGAAGCCGTTGATGCGCTGTGTTTTCGCCAACTGTTGTAGGCGTGATTTAACTGCTGAATCAACCGCGTCAGCTGGAACGGTGATAGTAAGACGGCGTTCTAAACCCTGGGTCGTCTCGACTGAAACTTGCATTATATTACCTCAACTATACGCCTTTTAAGGCGTTTTGTTCTCAATCCACTCACCCGCCATGCTTTTAGGCACATCACTCGGGGAAGAGGTCGTTAAAATTCGTTTATGGTTTCAAAGTGGTGAGAATTCAAGTGTAGAAACAGAATTCATATATAAAACACACAATTTGAAATAAACGCATTGGTTAAAAAAAGACGCGGTAGTATACAGCCGCACACGATGAGAGTCGAGAGGGAAACACAAGTTTGTAGCGCCGATCTGTTTGGATAACCCACAGGTAGTGGAATTATTGCATCAAAACAGAAAGTTTTGGCTCGTTTGCCGGATTAGCGAATACGCTGAAATTTGAAAGTATAGGGAAAAAGTAGTGGTCGGTGAGACAGGATTTGAACCTGCGACCCCTTGTACCCAAAACAAGTGCGCTACCAAGCTGCGCCACTCACCGACTGTAAATACTGAAAGAGCTTTTGAAAGAAGCTTGAAACTATGGTGCGGAAGGAGAGACTTGAACTCTCACGCCGTGAAGCACTGGAACCTAAATCCAGCGTGTCTACCAATTCCACCACTCCCGCGAAAAAGTGGGGTGGACGATGGGACTTGAACCCACGACAACCGGAATCACAATCCGGGGCTCTACCAACTGAGCTACGCCCACCACTGAGGTGTTTGCTAGTTTACATGCGAATTGATAAACATGTAAACGTAAAGATTCTGCCAATTTAGTCAGGACCTACCTGACCCGCATGGCGCGCCCGGCAGGATTCGAACCTGCGACCCACGGCTTAGAAGGCCGTTGCTCTATCCAGCTGAGCTACGGGCGCTCGACGAATCTTATTGCAAGTTTTCTCACAAAGGTTATTGCAAGAAAATGGTCGGTGAGACAGGATTTGAACCTGCGACCCCTTGTACCCAAAACAAGTGCGCTACCAAGCTGCGCCACTCACCGACTGTGTAACTGCTTTCGAAGCGTTTTGCCTCTGTGCCGTTACGGGGTGCGAATATTACTGACTTGCCCCCACCTCGTCAAACACTTTTTTAAATAAAAAAAACAACCGCTCACAAAGCGCGCATTATTGTGTTTTTTTGAACAAAAAGAGTGCTTTTTAGCCAGAGCGAAAGATATTTTCTCGTTTAATTGTCCAAATTAAGACTGTTCACCGAAAACTAAATTAATTCATAAAAACTAAAGGGAATTAATCTTTGCTGTAGATTTAGCCCAAAATTCTTACAACAAAGCTCAGCATGCACGTATACTAACTGAAATTTTGTTCTCCAACGTATTTCAATGTAGAAAAACATCTCACTCAGAACACTTTCCTCTGGTTTCAGTTACCCGTTTTGTGAAACAATAAAGGTCAATCATTAATGACTTTATGACTGAAAATATGACCGCTCACCTTATTGACGGCAAATTAATTGCCAAACAAGTTCGCCAACATGTAGCTTCTTACGTCACCTCCTTAACACAAGCTAAAAAACGCCAGCCGGGTCTTGCGGTGGTATTGGTAGGTAGCGATGCGGCTTCACAAGTATATGTTTCGAATAAGCGTAAGGCCTGTGAGGAAGTGGGCTTCGTGTCTCGCTCTTTCGATCTCCCATCAGATACGTCGGAAGAAACGCTGCTTAAATTGGTGGATGAACTTAACGACGATAAAGAGATAGACGGTATTTTAGTTCAGCTTCCGCTTCCTGCGGGGCTTAACGCCGAACGAGTACTAGAGCGTATTCACCCTCATAAAGACGTGGACGGATTTCACCCATACAATATCGGTCGTTTAGCTCAACGTATTCCAGCGCTTCGCCCTTGTACGCCAAAGGGCATTATGACGATGATTGAATCAACGAAACGCCCGGTAAAAGGTTTAGATGCCGTTATTGTTGGCGCATCGAACATTGTTGGTCGCCCAATGAGCCTAGAACTATTATTAGCGGGCTGTACGGTAACAACGTGTCATAAGTTTACGCAAGATTTAAAGAGCCATGTTCAGCGTTCAGACCTTCTTGTGGTTGCGGTAGGTAAACCTAACTTTATCCCAGGTGACTGGATTAAGCCTGGTGCCATTGTTATCGATGTGGGTATTAATCGAGTAAGTGATGGTTCGTTAGTCGGCGATGTCGAATTTGATAAAGCGAAAGAGCGTGCGGGTTGGATAACGCCGGTTCCGGGTGGCGTCGGCCCTATGACAGTAGCCAGTCTTATCGAAAACACGTTAGAAGCTTACGTTAAGTACCATTCGTAAAAATTGGCAACTAATCGGTTATGAACTTGCCTTCACTCAACGCCCAAGCAGATCAAAATACCCATTTCATTGAGGCAACAATGAAATGGGTAGATGACATTGTGATTCGCCACAACTTTTGCCCGTTTGCTTCTTATGTGAGAACTCCTAACCAGATTCATTGCAGCGCAATAGCAGGCAATACAGGAGATGTATTAGAGGCGCTTTACGATGAGTTATCTCGGCTGGAAAAAGACGACTATATTGCGACCACATTAATGGTTCTGTCTAATAGTGTTTTTGCTGATTTTGATGAGTATTTAGATGTGCTCGCTATTGCTGAAGCCATGCTAAACGATTGGGGTTTTTCGAGTAAATATCAGCTTGCCAGTTTTCACCCTCATTATATGTTTGAAGGCAGCGATACGGACGCGCCTGAAAATTTCACTAACCGCTCACCCTACCCTATTTTGCATATCATTAGAGAGCGTGACATTTCTCGTTTTATGAAAAACGAAAATGACGCAGAAAAAATTTATACCCACAATATCGCAAAAGCAAAAGAGCTTGGATGCCCATACTTTCTTGAAACGCTGTCAAAAATAAAAGCAGATAACACAGTAAAAGACTGCGAAAAATGACGGCAGAAAACACGTTTACGATTCAAAAAATTGCCACTATTTCCACGCCGTTTAACCAAAAGTTTGGAATACCGCGTCAGCCCAACTTAAGTGTAGCGAAAGGAATTATTACCTTTGAGGACACCTTTGATGATGCTAATATGCTGAAAGGCATCGATAGCTATAGTCACCTCTGGTTACTTTTTGTCTTCCATCAAACAATAGACAGAGGCTGGAAAAGCACGGTTAAAGCGCCTCGTTTAGGCGGCAACTCAACCATGGGCGTTTTTGCCAGCCGCAGTACCCACAGGCCCAACGCTATAGGCATGTCTGTTGTAAAAAATAAGGGCATGCATCTCATAAATGGGAAAAAGAAACTCATGGTTGAGGGCGTAGACCTTGTTAATGGTACTCCCCTGGTTGATATAAAACCTTATCTTCATTACGCAGACAGTGTAGATTCCGCTACCGATAGCCTTAACCAACTTCGACCTATACCTCAACGAGAGGTGATTTTTGAGAATAGTGTAAAGCCTCAACTTACAGAGATAAGTCGCCGCCACAGTGACTTTACACAATTAGTATGTGATGTATTGGCGCAAGACCCACGCCCAGCCTACAAACAACCTTTAGATAACGACGACAAAACCTACAAAGTCTCGCTATACAACTTCGATATTAGTTTTATTTTAAAAGAAGGCACTGTTGTGGTTACGCAAATTGCTGCGCTATGAAAATTTTCGAGAAAGTACCTGTGAATATGTCTTTTTAACTAATTGTGCAGCTGTATCTAGAAAATTCCTCCAAGAAAATTCCTCAAACGCAGAATGGGTCTAAACCGTAGACGTTTCTCAACAGTTTTTTCAAAAGCTTTCTTCACTCAACATAGATTATTTCAACATAAAGCAACGAGTGTATAGCCTAATGGCTCTCACTTAATTAGAATAGATAAGATCACATTTTAATTTACAGGAATACTGGTTTACATGCGCACTAGTCAATATTTGCTCGCCACGCAAAAAGAAACACCCGCTGATGCAGAGGTTATCAGCCACCAGCTAATGTTACGTGCTGGAATGATTAGAAAGCTAGCGTCGGGGTTATACAACTGGCTTCCTTCAGGCCTTCGCGTTCTCAATAAGGTCGCTAATATTGTTCGCGAAGAGATGAACAAAGCCGGCGCTATCGAAATACTGATGCCTGTCGTGCAGCCGGCAGATTTGTGGGAAGAATCTGGTCGTTGGGAAGAATATGGACCTGAATTGTTGCGTGTAAAAGACCGCCACCAGCGCGATTTCGTGTTAGGCCCCACTCACGAAGAAGTTATTACCGCCCTCGTTCGCAACGAAGTTAGCAGTTATAAGCAGCTACCGCTTAACCTGTACCAAATACAAACTAAGTTTCGCGATGAAGTTCGTCCTCGCTTCGGCATTATGCGTAGCCGCGAATTTACGATGAAAGATGCGTACAGCTTTCACTTAGAGGATTCTTGTTTAGAAGCCACTTATCAGAAAATGTATGACGCCTACAGCAATATATTCTCTCGATTGGGTTTAGATTTTCGTGCTGTTATCGCCGATTCTGGTTCAATTGGTGGCAATCATTCTCATGAGTTCCATGTATTAGCAGAGTCAGGGGAAGACGCCATTGCGTTTTCTAATAAGAGCAATTACGCCGCTAATATTGAAATGGCACCGGCTACGGCCCCTGAGAAAGCATCTGCCTCTGGCGCTGCACGTGAAACCAAGCCTGTATCTGGTCACACTTTAGAAGAGGCTCTTGGCAGTATTGATATTGCAACTAGCAATGCGGTAAACGTGTTCGTGGTTAAAGGGGCTGAAACTAGTGAAGACAACGCTGACGCTGCTCTAAATAGCGATGAGAAGTGGGTTGCCCTTGTACTTCGAGGAGACCACACATTAAACGATATTAAAGCCGAAAAAATTGATACCGTTGCTACACCGCTTGTTCAAGCTTCTGCTGAAAAAGCGGCACAAGTGTTAGGTGTTTCTCCTTTATTTGCAGATGCAACCAGCCTGAACATTCCTACTTACGTTGATTCAAGTGCTGCAGCACTCGCCGACTTTACTTGCGGTGCCGGTGAGCAAAACAAATTAGCTATCAATTCAAATTGGCCTGAAGAGATAAACGCGGTTGATATTCGTAACGTAGTCGCTGGCGATATATCTCCTGACGGTGAAGGTACCCTTGAAATAAAGCGCGGCATTGAAGTTGGTCATATTTTTCAACTTGGCAGGAAGTACTCTGAAGCCATGAATTGCGGTGTTTTAAGCGAAACAGGTAAGCATCAAACGTTAACAATGGGATGTTACGGTATTGGTGTATCTCGAATTGTTGCTGCCGCGATAGAGCAAAATCACGATAAATTTGGCATAAAGTGGCCAGATGCTATCGCTCCTTTCAAAGTGGCTATCATTCCCATGAACATGCACAAATCACATCGCATTAAAGAAACAGCCGAAAAGCTGTATGAAGAGCTATCAGGCTTGGGAATAGACGTACTTTTTGATGATAGAAAGGAACGTCCAGGTGTTATGTTTAATGACATGGAATTAATTGGCATACCTCATAGTATTGTTATTGGCGAAAGAAACTTGGATAATCAACAGGTTGAATATAAAAATAGACGAACTGGCGATAAACAGTTATTAGATCTCAGTGCCGCTAAGGATTTCGTAGCCGCGCTCTAACATCTGACGTTGCCCGAACATTGAAGAACGGGGTGGGTATATGCGGTTAACATTTTACGGTGTAAGAGGGTCGATACCCACACCCGGAGCGGACTTTGTCCGCTACGGCGGAAATACAGCCTGTGTACATATAGAGCTTGAGGACGGCACGGATATCGTCCTCGACTCGGGTACAGGCATCCGCTTGCTCAGCCCCTATCTCATTCAAAAAACAACACCCATTAATATTTTACTTAGCCATAATCACTGGGACCACATTCAAGGCTTTCCCTTCTTTACGCCTATTTATCAAAAAGACAGAGAGATCAATATTTTTCCAGGACAGACCAATTTGGATGAGCCTGATCAGATCCTTAGGCAAATGGAAGGCTCTTTGTTTCCTGTTCCTAGAACTGCCCTTCATGCAAATATAATAATACAGCATCTTGATGCTCAGCAAGATGTCTTTTCTATTGGAAGTGCAACCATTAAGCGGGTTCCTATGAACCACCCGGGTAAAGGAAGCGCTTATTGTATCGAGGCAGATGGCTATAAAGTGGCGTACATCACTGACAACGAACTTTACCCTCCCTACAAGAAAGAAACTGATTTTCAAACGTTTGCTACCTTTGCCAGTAACGCAGATCTATTAATCCATGACGCTCAGTACATGGGGTCAGATATGCCCGCAAAGAACGGATGGGGACACTCTGTGGCAGAAGAAGCTGTTAAACTTGCTATGGCAAGTAACGTTAAACGACTCGCGCTATACAGTCATGACCCCGAAAGAACAGACGATGATATAGATTTTGTGGTTTCTCATTGTAATGACTTCGTATTAGCTGCAGAATCACCACTGCATGTCTTTGCATCAGCAGAAGGCCAAGTTTTGGACTTCAATCAACCGTAACTATCACCACGGAGAATAAAAGGTGACTTTAAAGCCTTTGTTATTTATAGCACCAGTCGTTTTATCACTCGGTGTTATCACTACTTCTGTCGCGCAAGAATCTCAAAAGTCAGATAGCCCTCAAACCTCTCAATCTACGGAATCACCCAAGTCTGAAGAATCGTCGCAAGATAACGATTTGTCTTCCGCTATAGAAGAAGGCATCGAGGTTATCGATATTATTAAACGAGACACCACAACTCAAAGTGCCCTCGATAGTCGCTTAGAAGGCGACAAAGAAGCGTTAGATAATGTATTTGCTATTACTCAGCATCGCCAAAATTACCTTCTCCCTTTTACTCATATAAAGAACCCTAATTCGGCGGGTAATCAAGATCTTACGGAAGAAAACGTTGACAGCAAAGAAGCAAAATTCCAGTTAAGTATGAAGCTACCACTTTACATGGAAGATACTGGTTTTGATGGCGTGTATTTTGGATTTACGCTTACGTCATTTTGGCAGTTATATAACAGTGAAGTATCGAAACCCTTTAGAGAAACCAACTACGAGCCTGAAGTTTTTTGGCAGAAAACCGGCGACTACTCAGTTCTAGGCTATAAGTTTAATACTTTTCAAGTAGGCTTCAACCATATGTCTAATGGGCAAAGTGGACTTCGCTCAAGAAGCTGGAACCGCATTTTTGCCTCAATTGTGTTTAGCGATGACGATGATATTTATTATTTAAAGACCTGGTACCGCGTGCCGGAAGATGAAAAAGAAGATCCTTTAGATCCAAGCGGCGACGACAATCCAGATATACAAGATTTTTACGGGCGATTCGAATTTGGTTATGGCCGTAAAATTGGCGCATTTAAAATGCTTGCGCTGTGGAGAAACAACTTAGATTTCAATGATAATCGAGGCAGCATTCAATTAGACGTGACCTATCCTATGTCAGATCGTTACGATCTTCTCATTCAATACTTTAATGGCTATGGAGATTCATTAATCGATTATAACCGTTCTCAAGAGCGTATCGGTCTTGGTTTTCAGGTTAAGTTCCTGTAGGTAAACGACTAGTCGATAACCCCTGCAGCTCGATAGAGTTGAATATGTACATCTACCAGCGCGTCAATATCGCGCTGGTAACCACCACCAATCACGGCAGCTATAGGTAACCCTTTGTGCTGCGCCAACTCAAATACCATTTTATCCCGCTCGTACACCCCTTGCGTTGTTATGTGTAGATGGCCTAAATCATCATTAACGTGTACATCAACGCCGGCATCATAAATTATCGCATCGGGCTGATACTGTCGGAAAGCCAGTGTAATAGCTTGTTCTAATGTCGATAAATACTCATCGTCTGCCGCCCCTTTTACAAAGCCAATATCAATATTAGAAACCTGTTTTCTATGTGGAAAATTCTTTTCACCGTGCAGAGACAAGGTAAAAATATCATTGTCATTTTCAGCCAGCTTGGCAGTGCCATCCCCTTGGTGCACGTCTAAATCGATAATCAGAACATTATCAATACCCGGGTGCGCCTGCATGGCCTTGGCCGCCAGATAAAGATCGTTAAACAAACAAAAACCCGAGCCAAAATCTGCAAAAGCGTGATGATACCCACCGGTCAAGTTTAGCGCTTTACCCGTTTCGATGGCGAGATTTGCGGTTAAGCATGTGCCTGCAACTGCCGTTCTTGTGCGCTCGATAAGCTGCTCAGACCAAGGAAAGCCTATGCGTCGCATGGCTTTTTTATCAAGGTTGCCGGTTGTGAGCTGCTGAACATACTCTGGGGAATAAAAACGCATTAGAAGATCGTTTTCTATTGGGTTTGGCTTACTGAACTGAGACGCGCTAATCCCCCGCCTCATTAGTTCATCTCTAATCCCCTTGTATTTCTCTATTGGAAACCGATGCCTGTCGGGAAGCGATAATTGACTGTAAATAGGATGGAACACCAGCGGGATCATAAACTATTGATTCTCTTCAGACTGTATTTAAACAAGCTTAATAACTTACGTTAAATACTGTCAAAGCCCGCTTAGCGGGTCAAACTGTTCACCACCTTTTCAACGTTGTGTGACATATTCTTCATTGAACGAGACATATCGTCGCGCTGTGCTAGTTGATGATAACGCTCAGCCGAAGACACAACATTGCTAATAATAGACTCTACCTGGCCCAATACGGCCTCTTGTTCATCCGCGGCTTCATTAAGCGCAACCACTACACTGGCGGTTTCTTGAATGTCTCTTACTACCGTGTTTAATCGCTCAAGCGCCGACTCAGCTTCGGCTGCATTGGTGTCTGAAAGCTGCTTACCTGAGGTCATGGCGGTTACAGCAGTTTTCGCTTCCAACTCAAAACTACTTAAAATATCGTTTATTTCTCTGGTAGATTGCTGCGTTTTAGCTGCAAGCGCTCTTACCTCGTCAGCAACAACCGCAAAACCCCTTCCATGCTCGCCGGCTCTCGCAGCTTCTATCGCAGCATTTAGCGCAAGCAGATTAGTTTGATCAGCAATTTCATTAATTACATTCACCACTTTAAGGATATTAGTACTGCGTGTTTGAAGATCAGTTACAATATCACTCGACTCTGTAACCGTTTGTGCAAGCTGCTTAAACCCAACGTTAGCTTTTTCGAACGTCTCATAACAGCTGGCAACGTTTTGCTCAGAATTATTAGTTGCAACGGCAACTTGGTCAGTAATCGCCACAAGGTTTTGCACGATACCTTTTAACTTATCAGTACTGGTATCTAAAGAGCGAGATGTCTCTCTTTGCTCGCTGGCCCCTTCCATAATGGATTGACTAACACTGTCTAGAGTAGAAAATGCGCCACTCATTTCCCTTTCCGCATCTTGCAACTGCTCTACAGATGACTTCAGCTTACTCTGCAACGCACGAGCTGAGTTAGCTAACACGCCTAGTTCGTGATTACTTGAATAGTTGAGTGAATAATCGTAATCACTATTTGCTAAATTTGAGATACAGGTAGCAATTTGCTTTGTTGGCTTAATCACCTGCGAACGCAATCTCGCAATAACATAGCTAAGAGACGCAATTGATAAAAGAACTGCAGCAATGAGGATAAGCCACAGCATATTACGAGTATCACTCTTGAGCGTTTTGATAGCGCCAGCTGACTGTGAGGCAATATCATCAGCAATGCTGCCTAAGAGCTTTGCAGGCTCTCTATCGATGCCGCGTACGTAACTATCCCCTACTTTTGGGTCGAATCCAGAATTCACAAAAGCCTCGTAACCTTCGCGATATTTTGTAGCCATAATACCGTGAGCTTTTTGAAACTGACGTATCTCTGTCTTGGCCTTTGCGCTAATTACGTCGTTTTGCAGCATCGCACTAAATTTTTTAGTGATTTCCTGCTCTCGAGCTTTAAATCGTTCCCAGTATTTTTCACGGTCAGCTTGGTTATGACCGCGAAGAAGCACATTTTTCCACTCTTGAACCTGTGTTTTAAACGTACTTAGCACATCGTTAACGTCGCGCTCAGACTGAACCAGCGTATTTTCAAGTTCATCAAAAGCATTTAACAGTGTGAATGACTTTAAAATTGACGCACCGTTGAGTAAAACAAGGAGAAAGAAACTGGCGAGAACGGGGGTAATGACCAAACGGCTTATGCTGGTGTACTTGAACACGATATGACCTTTAACTTAAAGATTAACAGCACTATTAGATGATATTTTCATGACAGTTGCGTTACGCTTAAGGTATAGCAGAGCATACTTATTACTTGCACTTTATACCTATTACTTTTTATGAAAGTGTTTTGGCTTAAAAATAAGTACCTAAAAACCTAAAGCTAAAACCAGCATGGCCTATAAACCTTCGCTTGCGTAAATATAGTTAAATATGGTTTAAAAGAAAGGTGCGGTAGAAATGAAAAAAGAGCCCTTTGGGCTCTTTTTGATTCGTTTTGCTAAAGTGGCTTATTAAGCTGATATCTTTGCTTATTGTGCCTGTTTTTTACAACTCCTGTCCACATTCCCTTAATTCACACAACTCTATATTAAAGTTTCCCAGTTTTTCTTGGTCTGTTGACGGTGGCAATTACCGAGACTTTCATGGGTTCGTTCTTCGTTATAATCCAGTCCCCAATACCAAGACTTTTCTCTGACCTGCCCGATAATTCCAACAAGTATGCATCTAGAAATTCTCTGCAGAATGAACCATAGGAGCGCTCAACGAAACCGTTTTGTTTAGGCTTACCGTGGCGGGATATATGTAGGCTAGCTTAACATAATTAGCTTGGTACTAATCAGTCAAGATAGCCGATATTAACCCGGTGCCATTATCCACACTAAGTTGCTTCGATAATCCTAGTACCGATTTTAATTGCTCAAGGGTTCGTACGACGATACGAACGGGTTATGAAATATAGACTTCGATAGCCATGGATTTCAGTGTCACTTTATCTACTACATTCAATGTTCTGAATCGTTACCCGCACATGCATAAAGGGGAGAAACTAGGTGTGTGCTGCTAGCGCACACACCAGACTAACTATCTATTTTATAATTTAATTCTACGGCGACTCGCCAAGCCTATTAAGCCAAGACCTATAATAGCCATTGAAGATGGTTCAGGCACAGCGTTAGCTGCACATTCTGGTAAAGTCGGATCTTGCGAGCATGTAACAATGTCAATTCCGCTAGTGATTAGGTTATCAACACCGAATCCAGCAATATAGCCTCCAGCATCAGTCTGATAAAATTCAACATTGTCAAAGGCGGTATCCGAAATTATTCCGAAAAAGCCTCGAGGAACAGCGTCAACGAAACGGTTATCAAATGGCGCGCTCTCAAATACTTGGCCCAAAACTGTCATTGCATAAGAGTCAGTAACATCACCGTCTAACCAATCAAAGCCAAAAACGAAACGCTCGGTGCTAAAGCTGATGTTAAAGCTAGGGCCACCATCACTACCGTTAATACCAAAAAAACGCGATCCATCTACGCTTTGAGAATCTGCGAATGTCGGTGTGAAGAAACTACCGTTTGTATCGACACTATCAACTACACCGATTTGATCGCTTGCTACGTCAGAAGAAGAGACGCTAAAGTCGCCTAAATCTAGATTGAACGCTGACGTGAAAAGATTTAAATCTTGGCCGTTAAAATCTTCTTCAATGGTAGAAAGACCATTCAAAGCGGCAATAAATGTGCTCCTGTCAGTGTAAGTCGTTATAATCGCTGAGTGTGCAACTGTGGGGAGCAGCGCTAGAGCGAAAATGACTGTAGATAAACACTTTCTTAATATCATTTTAGTTGTTCCTTTAATTTATAGCAATGTAACGATTGGCGGCCACTGATCTCAAAAAAGCAATTTTCATGCCAAGATATAAAATACTTTAAAGTCAACATTTTGTTGGTATTTGGTGAGTGGGAAAACTTTAATTTGTAAACAAACCTGACAGACAATGTTGCTGTGAAGTAAAGCGTCTTGCTTGGATAGGCATGCATTTATGCAAATCACGCTACCTATCATTACACAACTTAATCATTTATAAACTTTGACTTAGCGTCTAGTGTTTTTACAAAAGCGAGGTGTTCTTTTGTAATGGCTTTTTCTCTTGAGCATGAAAAGTCACACTAGCAACAATCGTTTGTAACGCTGCAGTGCAGTTAAAAGCCGAAAGCCTTGATAATCAAGGCTCTCGGTTTTATTAAAATTTTGAAGCAGCTACCCAACTGCGATTTTTAGTTGGTTAGCCCCCCTATTCCCACTCAATCGTAGCGGGAGGCTTGCCTGAAATATCATAAACCACACGGGATATACCATCGATTTCATTGATAATACGGTTAGACACTTTACCTAAGAAGTCATAAGGTAAGTGAGCCCAATGCGCCGTCATAAAGTCGATGGTCTCAACAGCTCGCAAGCTTACTACCCAATCGTATTTACGTGCATCGCCCATAACGCCAACAGAGCGTACCGGTAAGAATACGGTGAATGCTTGACTCACTTTTTGGTATAAGTCTGCGGCGTATAGCTCTTCAATAAAGATTGCATCGGCACGACGTAATAGATCGCAATACTCTTTCTTTATCTCGCCTAGTACACGAACACCTAAACCAGGACCAGGGAACGGATGACGGTAAAGCATGTCGTACGGCAAACCAAGCTCTAGGCCAATCTTACGTACTTCATCTTTAAATAACTCACGCAGAGGCTCAACAAGACCTAACTCCATATCATCAGGCAAACCGCCAACGTTATGGTGAGATTTAATTACATGGGCTTTACCTGTGGCTGAGCCAGCAGATTCGATAACGTCAGGATAGATAGTGCCCTGAGCTAACCACTTAGCATTGGCAAGCTTGCCGGCTTCTTCATCAAAAACACGAACAAACTCGTTGCCAATTGCTTTGCGTTTGAGCTCAGGATCTTCAATGCCTTCTAAACGCGCTAAGAAGCGTTCTTCTGCATCTATGCGGATAATGTTTAACCCAAAGTGGTCGCCAAACATTTCCATTACCTGATCAGCTTCGTTTAAGCGCAGTAGCCCATTGTCTACAAAAACGCAGGTAAGGTTTGTACCAATAGCGCGATGCAACAACATAGCAGTAACCGATGAATCTACACCACCGGATAGGCCTAAAATAACTTCGTCATCGCCTACCTTTTGCTTAATGCGCTCAATGGCATCTTCAATGATTGCGCCCGCTGTCCACAGTTTTTCGCACTTACACACATCCATAACAAAATGCGTTAATAACCGCATACCTTGACGAGTGTGAGTCACCTCCGGATGAAATTGAACTCCGTAGAACTGTTTTTCTTCATTGTACATTGCAGCATGAGGACAAGACGCAGTTTGCGCGATGGTCTCAAAACCTTCGGGAATAGCTGAAACTTTATCACCGTGGCTCATCCATACATCAAGGCGGGCTGCACCATTGTCGCCAATCGCATCTTCAATTTTATCGAGTAATGGGCTGGGCTTGATAACTTCTACCTGTGCATAGCCAAACTCTCGTTTGTCTGAACCAAGTACCCCACCACCAAGCTGATGCGCCATGGTTTGCATGCCGTAGCAAATCCCCAACACCGGCACGCCGGCATCGAACACGTAATCAGGTGCTCGGGGAGAACCTTCTTCGGTTACCGACTCTGGTCCGCCAGACAAGATAATACCCTGTGGATTAAATGCGCGAATTTGTTCTTCGGTTACATCCCAAGCCCAAAGCTCACAGTAAACGCCAATTTCGCGAACACGACGTGCTATTAGCTGTGTATATTGCGAGCCAAAATCCAAAATAAGAATGCGTTGAGCGTGTATGTCTGAACTCATAAAAAGCCTTTTTTTCTCTTTTCAACCACTAAGCCATATTGCATCGTATGGCATCGCATTGCGTCATATAGCGTGGCAAAGTGTTTGTAAACAACCTGTCCGAGGCGTGGATGCCGAGGCCAAGCTCCCATGGGTGGGTTTACAGCGTGGTTGTGTCAGACACTCTACCCACGCTGAACGGTAACTCGCCTTAACCTAGACGGTAGTTAGGCGCCTCTTTTGTAATGCTAACATCGTGAACGTGGCTCTCACCCATACCTGCAGATGTTACACGTACAAATTGAGCTTTGGTGTTAAGCTCTTCGATAGTCGCACAGCCGGTTAAACCCATTGCTGAACGAAGTCCACCCATTTGCTGGTGAATGATGTTCGCGATAGGACCCTTATAGGCTACGCGACCTTCAATTCCCTCGGGAACCAGCTTTTCAGCATTATTTGACTCTTGGAAATAGCGATCTGATGAACCGTGGCTTTGATTCATTGCGCCTAACGAGCCCATACCGCGATATGACTTATAATAACGGCCTTGGAAAAGCTCTACTTCTCCCGGAGCTTCTTCAGTTCCGGCCAACATGCTGCCTACCATTACGCAGCTAGCACCTGCGGCTAGCGCTTTTGCAATGTCACCAGAGAAGCGAATACCGCCATCCGCGATAACAGGAATGCCGGTTCCTTCAAGCGCTTCTGCCGCGTCTGCTACTGCTGTAATTTGTGGCATACCACATCCAGTAACAATACGCGTAGTACAGATTGAACCTGGACCTATACCTACCTTAACAGCGTCTACGCCCGCATCAGCTAACGCTTTAGCTCCCTCGCGAGTGGCAACGTTTCCAGCAATAATTTGCACATCGGGGTAGTCTTTGCGTACCTTCTTCACGCGGTCGATTACGCCTTGGGAATGACCATGAGAGGTATCAATTAACAGCACATCTACGCCAGCATTGACCAATAGTTCAATACGCTCATCGGTACCCGGCCCTACACTAACTGCAGCACCAACGCGCAAGCGACCTAAAGAGTCTTTACACGCATTTGGCTTATTTTCTGCCTTTTGGAAATCTTTTACTGTAATAAGCCCGGTAAGCTTGAACGCGTCGTCCACAACAAGGATTTTTTCGATGCGATGTTCATGCATTAAATCGAGCACTACGTCAGAACTAGCGCCCTCTTTAACCGTAACTAGGTCATCTTTGCCTGTCATTACATTGCTGATTGGAAGCTCTAGACGCTTTTCAAAGCGAAGATCCCTACCTGTTACAATACCTATCAGGTTGTTTTCTTCATCTGTCACTGGGAACCCCGAGTAGCCTTTGCTTTTCGATAGCGCAATGACATCGCCTATGGTGGCATCTTTCGTTACGGTAACAGGGTCAGATACAACGCCACTTTCATACTTCTTCACCTCAAGTACATGCTTTGCTTGCTCTTCAGGCGTCATATTTTTGTGAATAAAACCAATACCACCTTCTTGAGCCAAAGCAATGGCCAGCGGCGCTTCAGACACTGTATCCATAGCGGCTGATACCATAGGGATATTCATAGTTACACCGCGCGTAAGGCGCGTTTGTAAGTTAGCTGTATGAGGGAGGACGGTTGAGTGGCCAGGAACTAGCAACACATCGTCAAAAGTAAGGGCTTCTTGGATGATACGTAGCATGCAACAACACCTATTCAGTTGAGGGTTAATTGCGGCGTGATTGTAGTGTTTTTTGGTTTTAAGGTAAACTCTATTTGTATTAAACCCAGTGATTTTTTTTATGTTTACAAATTCGCCATCAACATCTCGACAAATTTTAACAGTCACCAAGCTAAATCGATTAGCTCGAACCGTACTTGAGGGCGAAATTGGCCTAATTTGGCTGTCCGCTGAAATATCCAATTTTGTGTGTGCGGCATCCGGACATTGGTACTTCACGTTAAAAGACAATAAAGCCCAAGTGCGAGCAGCCATGTTCAAAGGTGCTAACCGTTCGGTACGTCAGCGCCCGAAAGAAGGCGATAAAATATTAGTGAGAGCGTCGGTGGGTCTTTACGAGGCTAGAGGCGACTATCAATTAGTTGTCGAACATATGGAGAGCGACGGTGAGGGTGCGTTAAAGCAAGCTTATGAAGCGCTTAAGATGAAACTTCACAGCGAAGGCTTGTTCGATGCCGCCACTAAGCGAAGCTTGCCAACGCAAATAAATCGTATAGGCGTTATTACATCATCAAGCGGCGCTGCTCTGCACGATGTACTTAGTGTATTAAAACGGCGAAGCCCACAAACCGAAGTTATTGTGTACCCCTCTATGGTACAGGGAGAAACAGCTCCTACCCAATTGATTAATGCACTAAGAAAAGCAAACGAAAGAAATGAAGTCGATGTTTTGCTTCTTACTCGTGGCGGTGGTTCATTGGAAGACTTATGGTGTTTCAACAACGAAGCATTAGCTCGCGAAGTGTCTGACAGTGCATTGCCCATTGTGAGTGCTGTTGGCCATGAGGTCGATTTCACTATTTCTGACTTTGTTGCAGATTTGCGTGCCCCTACTCCATCGGCTGCAGCTGAATTACTTAGCCAAGACTCTCTAGAGATAGACCGAAAGCTAGTTCAGCAGCGAGAGCGCCTCAAAAGAGTCCTGTCGCACACTTTAGTGCACAATAAACAGAAGCTCGCTATTTTGCGCCAGCGCCTACAAAACTTACATCCGCAAAGTAAAATACAGCATCAATGGCAATCGCTAGACCGTTTGCAAATGCAGTTGCTTCATCACATGAAACAAGATGT
This sequence comes from Alteromonas sp. MB-3u-76, assembly GCF_002831605.1. NCBI lineage: Bacteria > Pseudomonadati > Pseudomonadota > Gammaproteobacteria > Alteromonadales > Alteromonadaceae > Alteromonas > Alteromonas sp. MB-3u-76. The sequence continues at coordinate 2,995,552 of NZ_CP025115.1, forward strand.
TGCTAAAGCAGACAGAAAACTACAATCGCTCATAAATAGACTCAATACACATAACCCAGTGCAACGACTTACGCAGTCTAAAAGTGCCCTCAACTATGCTCAAACAAGATTGGTTAATGCCACCACTGCGCTATTGAGGAATAAGAAAAATCGCCTGGCATCTGGAGCGTCTCTACTTCAATCGGTAAGCCCCCTGTCTACGTTAGCGAGAGGCTATAGCATTACGTTGGCGAATAAATCTGCCATTACTAGTGTTGAAGCGGTAAATACTGGCGATACAATCACAACTCGGGTGACGGACGGTGAAATAACCAGTACAGTAACTAAAACTCGGAAAGAATAGTTCATCAACATGATAGTTAAACAGTATTGTCCATACGGCATGATTTCTAAGTTGCCAATTCAATGATGAATTGGTGTCGCAAGGAGTTAGCGATAAATGCCGGTGCTTCGCAAAAAGCATCCCGACTCACACTGCTTAAATTGGGGATGGCATTGGGGATGACATTGGGTAGGCAAGCGTGTTTGGTAACGACTTGTTTGGCCTTGCTTGCTCACACCGCTAGTACTAAAGCTGTGGCTTCAGGTATAAATGCTGCCACACAAGATTTGATTAACGCGAGTTCAAGCTCTAGCGTTATAGCCGTTCCAGTATCTGCATTTTCCACTTATCCGTCGTCTCTTGTTGTAAGGCAGTGTGAAGAAAACACGTTAACAGAATCGGCTGCAGAAAATAGTGCATGCCAAGAAGACATCATTGCGCCAGATACATTTATTGACGCGCTCCGGGAATCGTCATTCTTCTCTTCTTTACATCCCTATGAAGAAAAAAGTGACTATCAGCTGCTTATTGCAAATGTGAGTAACGAAAATGCACACTTAGCGGAAATAACATTGCAGTGGCGCAGTATGGAGATAGCTTCACACGTGCTTCAAGTAAATGTGCCGAAAATTTCGCAAAACGGGAAAGCACACTATGCCGCTGAATTAGTAGCTCAATGGCGAGACCTCGCAATTAAGCAAAACTTATTTTCTGCCAGCTACCTTTACCAAGCACTTGACGCTAGCAACTACGAACGTGAACTTGTTGTGCCACAAACGGTGGGCGAATTCAAAAAACTCGACACTCAATTGTATGCAGACCCTTTTAGTGGGGCTATCACAAGATATGTTCACCCCACTTATGAAGAAGCGTTACTTGATATCATCGTATATCCCTTCACGCATAAGTTGAGCAAGGAGAATAACCTACTACTTAATGAGCAGTTGAAGGCAGATTTAGAAAAAACAGGTGAGATAGCCAAGGCGCAGGAATTGACGTTAACTCTTGCTAATCCAGCTGCGCCCTATAAATCTAAAGGAGAGGAAAACGGCTGGAGGCTGGGTATTGCAGCACAATCAGAAAAATCCCCCACGCTCTATGCGACAACTTACGTATTCAGAAAACACGATAAAATAATCAAGATAGCGACAACTTTTCCAGCTGACTTTTCCGACCCACTTGTCGACGAACTTATGCAGAACGTCGATGTGCCAAAAGAGTCGGTACTTATGCGAAGCATAAGAGAGTTACTTTAGCGCGAAGATAAGAGAGTTACTGTAGCGCGAAGCATAAGAGAATTACTTTAGCGCGGAGCATAAGAGAGTTACTTTAGCGCGCTGCACAATATAATTGCTCAAATGCAGCGCAAAAGTAGTTAGATCTAAACAGCTATTTTTTATCTTTATAAAACGACATCATTCGACGGCGTTTTCTTTGCTGAGCAAGGGTAAGATTATTCTTCTTACCTTCAAAGGGGTTATTCCCTTCTCTAAACTCAATTTTTATCGGCGTTCCCATGATCTCCAACGCCTTTCTGAAATAATTCATCAAGAATCGCTTATAGGAGTTAGGCAAGTCGTCAACTTGGTTGCCATGAATAACAATAACAGGAGGGTTATACCCACCCGCGTGAGCATACTTCATCTTCACGCGTCTTCCTCTTACCAGAGGTGGCTGATGGTCGTCCTGCGCCATTTCCATAATTTGCGTTAGTATTGACGTATTAATTCGCTTAGTCGCGCTTTGATACGCTTCCTGCACAGATGCAAACAAATTTCCCACGCCAGAACCGTGAAGTGCCGAAATAAAGTGAATACGCGCAAAATCAACAAAGCCTAGGCGTCTGTCCATTTCCCGTTTTACATCATCTTTAACATCAGTGCTTAAACCGTCCCACTTGTTTACCGCTAAAACCAAAGAGCGACCAGAGTTTAAAACGAACCCTAGTAGGCTTAAGTCTTGATCTGTAATTCCTTCCCTTGCATCAATTACCAACAATACAACGTTAGCTTCTTCAATAGCCTGAAGGGTTTTCACAATAGAAAACTTTTCTACCGCTTCATTAATTTTCTTGCGCTTTCTCACCCCAGCCGTATCGATAAGCACGTATTCGCGCTCATCTCGCTCCATTGGAATATAAATACTGTCGCGAGTTGTACCCGGCTCGTCGTATACCACTACTCGCTCTTCGCCTAAAATGCGATTGGTGAGCGTTGACTTACCAACGTTAGGTTTTCCTACAATAGCGAGCTTAATGGGTAAGTCTTGAAGCCGTTGACGCTGTGCTTCTGCGTCCTCTTCTCCTTCATGCTCAACCTCTTCTACAATTTCCATATCTGGAAATTCAGATTCAAGAGGTGCCAAGCCATCTTGCAACAACTGGCTTACGCCTCTACCATGAGCGGCAGCAATTTGCTTCACTTCACCCAGGCCAAGTTTATAAAACTCAGCGCTTTCACTGTCGCCGTCAATGCCGTCTACTTTATTGGCAACAATGAATACTTTTTTATTAATGCGACGAAGATGGTCCGCAATACCTTGGTCTGCCGGCAACAGGCCAGCTCTGGCGTCAACCAAAAACATCACAACGTCAGCCTCTTCAATGGCAAGAAGAGACTGCTGAGCCATTTCAGCATCTATGCCTTCTTCGTCTCCTGTTATGCCCCCGGTATCAACTACAATGAATTGACGTCTTTCGAATTTGGCTTGGCCATATTTTCGATCCCGCGTAAGGCCGGGAAAGTCTGCAACAAGTGCATCGCGAGTATTAGTAAGACGATTAAATAAGGTCGACTTTCCCACATTGGGACGGCCAACCAGAGCAACAACGGGTAACATTTATCAGATCCTAGAGGTCATGAAAGCTAAAAAGCACAAACCGCAAGCGTTAAACAACGAATTTATCCGTGCTAAAAATACCAGCACTTATGCTTCGTTTACTACTTGCGGTTTTTGAATGGGCGCATTATACCCTTTAAGGGGGTTAATACCAATTCAGATTAACAGGAGAAAGAAATAGCAAAGGGAAATACTTAAAAACAAAAAGCGCCGTTAAAAACGACGCTTTTTGAGTACTGTAAATGTCATGCTTTTCGAGTAAGGTTGTTTACTGTTTTTTAAGACAACTTACTCAGGGAGCGTTCAATTTAAGGGACATTCACCGACACCACCACACCATTACGTGTGACAGCAACAATAGAGTCTTCTACTACAATAGGAGCAGCATAGATAGCGTCGTCTTCATCGTCGCCACCCACATCCAAGCGAGCTACAACTTCTCCACTCTCTTTTTCTATCCAGTGTAGATAGCCCCAATTATCACCAACAACTACATACTCACCAACCGGTGTAGCTGCTGTTAGCGAGCGTTGCTTGAGCAGCCCCTGCGACCAAAGCTCTACGCCATTTCGTCTGTCTAACGCGTAAACGTTAGAGGTATTATCAACAACGAAGATTTGGTTGCCGTCAATGTTCAAGTTACGGAATGATGAATACTCACGTTTCCAAATGACACGACCAGAGCGCAGTTCTACTGCGGCAAGCGTACCGTTGTACGATACGGTATAGATAGTTCCGCCATACAGTACCGGCGTAGTATCAATATCTACAATCCGCTCTAGCTCTGTTGCGCCTGTTGGGGTTGAAATAACGGTTTCCCATGCCAGTACACCAGAGTCGATAAGATTCACCTGGATTTTTCCAGTAGGCGCTCCAACAATGACACCGCCATTCGACGCAATGGGACCGGAGATACCGCGTAATGTTAGTGGCGGAGTATCACCTTCATGACGCCACAGCTGCTCGCCGGTGCGAATATTAAAGCCGAATAAACTTCCAGCTCCGGTGTTTACCACCAAAATACCGTCATCGGCCGCAGGCGCTGCCAAAATTTCCCCAGGCACACTTGCATCCCACACCAAATCGCCTGTTTCGGCATCAAGGGCTGCGATATATCCGTTCTCAGTGCCAACGAAAAGGTGCTTATCAGCGACAAAGATACCGCCTATACGAGCGCTTTCGCCACTGCTCCACAAATTACTTACCGAACTAAGCATGCCTTCTGAGCGAAATGTAGCAAAGTTTTTCTCCCACACTACTTCGCCAGAGTCTGGCTTCATTGCCACTACGTTGCCGTGACGGTCTGCTGCATAAAGTTTGTCGTACGCGTATACAGGGGTTAGACGAGAAAAGTAATGATTTACCCCGTCGCCAATATCTCGCTCCCACTCTATGGCTGGCGAAAACTTCGCTTCAATGGGCTTTAAGCGACGAATTTCAAGTTCTTCTTCATCGGCAAACCAGTCTGAAACCGTTGAACATCCAGATAGAGTAATCGATACCGCCATCGCCATGGTAACAGCGCGAGCAAAACGACCTTTACGGCCACTGGTATTGTGAAACAAATTGCGTACCTCTTTAATTTTTATCAGCCTTTCAAAGCGCGATTACTGTGCTGCTTCAACAGCAAGATTATCGAGTTTCATCTGCAAAAGCGGATTGTTGGCATTTTCTTCTAGTGCACTTGAGTATGCTAAACGAGCTTCGTCGAACTTATCTTGCTGCTTATAGATATCACCTTTCAATTCCGATACCTGTGCAGAAAACGCTTCGTTTGCAACCGTGCCAAGCGTAGACAACGCAGCGTCAAGCTGGTTCATTTCAATTTGTACTCGCGCTAGTCGAACAGATGCTAGCTCTTTCATTTGAGCGTTGTCAGCAAATGTAATCACTTGATTCAAGTGAGATGCTGCCGCATCAAGATCGCCATCCTCAACTGCTTTTTTCGCTGCCAAAAGACTTGCAATACTAGCATAGCCAGTATCTTTATTTTCTTCGATGAACGCCTCTAAGCCAGCGCTGTTGCCTTGCTCAGAGAAGTTCTCTACCGCTTTTTGATAGGCGACTGAAGCGGCTTCTTTGCTTTCAGTTTGCATATCTGAATATTGGCGCCAGCCAAAAAGACCGCCTAAACCAAGTGCTGCACCGACAATAATAGCCGTGCCATGCTCTTTCCAAAAACGCTTAATCGCTTCTACTTGTTGTTCTTCTGTTGCGAACTGTTCCATGATGTCCTCTTTTTATTTCTCGCCCAGCAGTTCAGATACTTTTTCGCAAAGGCTATCAAAACTCACTGTAACTTGCTCTTGACCATCGCGTAGTGGCTTTACTCCCACATTGCGTGACTGCATTTCGTCCGAGCCTAAAAGTAGCGCTAGACGAGCACCGGTTTTATCCGCGCGCTTTAATTGTTTTTTAAAGTTCCCGCCGCCACAATGCATCATGATGCGTGCGTCGGGCAATATATTTCTTAGGTGTTCAGCCACTTCAATGGCATACGACTGAGTATCATCGCCCATAGCAGTTACATAAACATCGGCGAAGCTATCGTCTTGCGCTTCTTCACTCAGCGTAGTGATTAGCAGCACTAAACGCTCTATACCCATAGCAAAGCCAACCGCCGGTGTAGCCTTACCACCAAGCTGCTCTACCAAGCCATCGTATCGTCCACCTGCACAAATAGTTCCCTGAGCGCCTAAGCTATCGGTTACCCACTCAAAAACAGTGCGGTTGTAATAGTCTAAACCTCTAACTAATCTCGGATTAACTTCGTATGCGATACCGGCTTCGCTCAGCCTTGCACACAAGGTTTCAAAGTGTACTTTCGACTCTTCATCTAAATGGTCGATTAAAGACGGCGCATCGGCTATTGCAGCTTGAACGTCCGGATTTTTGCTGTCGAGTACGCGAAGAGGATTAGTTTCTAAACGGCGTCTTGAGTCTTCATCAAGTTGGTCTTCTCTTGCTTTTAAAAACTCGACCAGTGTATCGCGATACGCCGCTCGTGCTTCATTAGAGCCAAGCGTGTTAACTTGAAGCTTAACGTGCTTTTCAATGCCAAACGCTTTCCAAAAACGAGCGCTTAGCAAAATAACTTCTAAATCGATATCCGGACCATCAATACCGTAGGTTTCTACACCAAACTGATGGAATTGGCGATAGCGTCCTTTTTGCGGACGCTCGTGGCGAAACATAGGCCCCATGTACCAAAGGCGCTGCTGCTGATTGTACAAAAGTCCGTGCTCATTGCCGGCTCGAACGCAACTCGCTGTGCCCTCTGGACGAAGTGTTAAGCTGTCGCCATTTCTGTCTTCAAAGGTATACATCTCTTTTTCAACGATATCAGTGACTTCACCGATAGAACGCTTGAAGAGATCTGTACTCTCAACAATAGGGGTACGTATTTCCTGATAACCGTAGTTCGCAACGACTTGGCGAAGTACCGATTCTACTTTCTGCCATGTACCGGATATTTCCGGAAGGCAGTCATTCATGCCTCGTATTGCCTGAATAGTCTTAGCCACGTGAAATTCTCATACTGCTAAATAGTGAAAAGCCCCGCATTATAGGGGCTTTGGGAACAAACAACAACGTTACAGGCTTAGTCTTTCACCGATACCTGAATTTTGTTTTGGTCGCTGATGCGAGAAGCCTTGGCGCGGATTTTTGCTTCCAACTTATCTACTAAGTCATCATTAGGTAGGCGCTCTTTTACGCGTTTACCATCCTCATACAATCCGCTCATGTTTCTAGCGCCAGTAAGGCCTAAATCAGAGACTTCCGCCTCGCCGGGACCGTTAACCACGCAGCCAATAATAGACACATCCATAGGTGTTAATATATCTTCCAGGCGCTCTTCCAACGCATTAACCGTTCCGATAACGTCGAACTCCTGACGAGAGCAACTTGGACATGCAATAAAGTTAATACCCCGTGAACGGATACGCAACGACTTGAGAATATCGAAACCTACCTTGATTTCCTCAACCGGATCGGCAGCAAGCGACACTCTGATGGTGTCGCCTATCCCCTCGGCAAGGAGCATTCCCAGCCCTACGGCACTTTTTACTGCACCGGCACGCTGACCACCGGCTTCGGTAATACCCAGATGCAGAGGTTGATCGATTTGTCGAGCGAGAAGGCGATATGCCCCCACGGCTAAAAACACATCAGAAGCCTTAACGCTAATTTTAAACTGGTCGAAGTTTAGCTTATCGAGGATGTCAACATGACGCATGGCCGATTCAACTAACGCCTCTGGCGTAGGCTCACCGTACTTTTCTTGCAAGTCTTTTTCTAAAGACCCCCCATTCACACCAATACGAATGGGGATATTCTTATCTTTCGCACAATCGACTACCGAGCGCACGCGCTCCATATTGCCAATATTACCTGGGTTAATTCGCAGGCAATCCACGCCATACTCGGCAACCTTCAGCGCTATGCGATAATCGAAGTGAATATCTGCAACTAAGGGCACATTGACCCGACGCTTTATTTCTTTAAAGGCCTCGGCCGCGTCCATAGTAGGAACCGAAACACGCACAATGTCACCACCAACAGCAACGATGCGATTTATTTGCGCAACCGTAGCCTCAACGTCCGTGGTTAGCGTATTCGTCATTGACTGAACAGCAATGGGAGCGCCATCGCCTATGGGAACGTTTCCCACATTAATGCGCGTTGATTTTCTGCGTTTAATAGGGCTTTCTGCAAACATCTAAATACCTATAAAGGAAGCGTGAAGCGAGCAATTTTTCCGTTTTGGAATGACGCGATATTCGCTGGCTCGCCATTAACTGATATGCGCACATTATCAGGCGCGCCAAGTGTAACTGCAACAGGCGGGATGCCCTGAATGTCCATTACGCGTCCCTGTCGCTTTACGCCAGTGGCGATAACCTCACCAGTGGCGTCTTCAATATTTACCCAGCAATCTTCACCAAAGGTGAACGTCATAGAGATTGGGGCTGCCGAAGGGCCGTCACCAAAGGCTAAGTCTTGTTCAGCTTCACCCAAATTCAGTTCAACGTTGTCGTCTTCCGTAATATCGCTAACAAGAGCAGTTAAATTATTACTGTCGTCAACTGTTGAGGGCGGAGCATTAATTGGACCATCGTCCAGCGCATTGGCCACAACGGCGCTGTTTTGCGGGTTTTGATCGGCTATTTCTTCAGATTGGGGGGCATTCTCACTTTGACTAAAGGTGCTTTGGCCTGCAGTGCCAGAAGCATTATCGAGTTCAACAGTACCATTCGTCACCGCTATCTCATCACTCGATTCAGGGGAGCGAGCCGAGGCAATAACTTCATCTTTAACCGACTGCACAAGTGAAGCGTCAGTTGGTGAATCGTCACTTGGCTGTTGATACCACCACACCACTACACCGCCAATAATCAGCAATAAAATGATATAGGTAACCATCATCCAGCGATCGTCATGTGTCTGTTTTGCAACACGCTTTGAAAAACTCTGCAGCTTTTCAGAAGATGGCACTTCACTTTGATTATGAAACTTCTCGAAGGCTTCAATTACCTCATCTGACGGTAACCCCAACTGCCTTGCATAATTTCTTACATAACCCTTGGTAAAGGTTATCGACGATTTCTCATCAATAGCATCATTCTCTAAATCATTGATTTGTGACGATTTTAAGAATAATTTTGTCGCGACATCTTGCTGTGAAAGACCCAGCGCTTCGCGACGCTCTTTTAAAAAGGCTCCTGGGCTTGGCGTACTTTTTTCTTCTTGCGAATGAACTTCTTTGCTCGCGTTTTCTTCTGACACCATTAACCTCTATTCCTCCTGCATACTCGGTGGTACTAACCAAAGTTTTTGACCAGCAATAATAGCGCCAGTATTCCCTAGGTTATTCCACTTTTGCAGCTTCGCCATTCTAATATTGTATAATAGCGAAATACGATATAAGTTTTCTGCTGGTTTTACTACATGGATTTTAGGTGATTGCGCAGTTAAATCGTCTGATTTACCGCTACTTTCACTCTTTGTTGTTTCAACGGCGGTTTTGTTTTGTATATCCTCGCCAGCTCTTAAAGCAGACGCGGTCTCTGATACCACTTCACCCGAAGTAATTTCAGGCGCAGGTTCATCACCCTTTTGCCCGTCATCACTACTTTCGACAACCAATACCGTTTGTTCAACCGTATTATCTTTACCAACAGACTTGACCGTTTTTATCACTTTAGCATCTAGCTGCGAACGCTGCGCCAAATACCGTTTTGTCAATGTGCTGTCTGGGAATAGGGAAATCAACATATCGCCATAGCCTTTTGCAGTGGCTTTGTCACCTTCTCCTTTGGCTATCTCAAAAGCGAGCCATAGCGAATCTGGAGAAACTTTGGCAACTCTCTCATATCGTCTAAGTATGGACTTCGCGTCTTTCCACTGCTCCGTAGCTGCATAAAGTTCAGAAAGTAAAAATAGTGTCTTTGCTCGGGTAGGTTGATGCTTCAAAGCGCTTTTAAAGTAATCGATAGCATCTGACATGTTATTTTGGCTTTGCGCGCAAAGGGCTAAATTTTCGTAAGTTTGCGCTGCGTTTGAATAAGAGCGATTATCGATAGCCTGTAGGAAGAAGTCTTTAGCGCTTTCGTACTGCCCATTTTGGCATTTAAATGCGCCAAAGCTGTTGGCAATATCGCCGTTATTGGGCTCCAGATCGAGCGCTGATTCGTAATAGCTTTCAGCTCGCTGATTTTCACCAACAAGCTGATAATAGTAGGCCATCGCATATTGGACATCCGCAGAACGCGGATCGAACGCTATCGCTTTATCAAGATTGCGTTTAGCTTGGGTATAATTATTGTTTTGTAGATAGGTAAGACCCAGCGACATGCGGGTTCTAGCTGCTTCTTCCGCGTCGAAATCTGCGCTATTAATACCCGACTGGCTGCTACTTACGCAGCCTACGATAAACAGTGATGCGCCAGCAATTGTGGCGCGCACACTTTGTTTAAATCCCATTCGCAATCCAGTTGGCATAGTCTTACACTAATATCCTAATGATTATTGGGCTATTTTTACCGAAATTGCTTCGCCCTTCACCTGTTTTTTTAACATTCTTTTCGTTCTATCAACCACATCGCCTACTAATTGACCACAGGCAGCATCGATATCATCGCCACGGGTCTTTCGTACTACCGTGGTAAAGCCGTATTCCATCAGCACCTTGGCAAACCTATCAATGCGCGAGTTACTCGAGCATGTGTAGGGAGAACCCGGGTAAGGATTGAACGGAATTAAGTTTATTTTACTCGGAGTATCTTTAAGTACTTTCGCTAGTTCGTGAGCCTGCTCGGTACTGTCGTTTATGTGGGAGAGCATAACATATTCTACGGTGACCCTACCCTGATTCGCTTTAGACTTCGCTAAATAGCGACGTACACCCGCCAAAAATGCTTCAATATTGTACTTTTTGTTCACAGGTACAATTTCATTACGCAACTCGTCGTTCGGCGCATGCAATGAAATAGCCAAGGCAACATCAATCTGGTCGCCCAGCATGTCTAATGCAGGGACGACTCCTGACGTACTCAAAGTGACTCGACGTTTTGACAGTCCGAAACCGAAATCGTCTAACATAATGTCCATTGCCGGCACTACGTTTTTCAAATTAAGCAGCGGCTCTCCCATGCCCATCATCACCACATTGGTAATGGGGCGCTGGCTAGTATCTTTAGAAAGCCCTAAGAATGTTGCGACTCGCCATACCTGCCCAATTATCTCACTGACGCTCAAGTTTCTATTGAAACCTTGTTGCGCGGTACTACAGAAAGTACATTCTAAGGCGCAGCCTACTTGAGATGATACGCATAATGTAGCGCGCTCTTCCTCGGGGATCCAAACAGACTCGACTTCTTGGCCGCCCTCAAGAGTAAGCGCAAACTTAATTGTGCCATCGCTTGCTTCCTGGAAGTAGGCAATTTCAGGAGCTTTTATTTCACAGTTCTCAATCAGCATGGCGCGAAGATTTTTATTGAGATTACTCATTTTTTCAAAATCGCTTTCGCCGTGCTGGTATATCCATTTCATCACCTGATCGGCGCGAAACGGTTTTTCCCCCTTTTCCTTAAAGAAGTTGCGCAAGCCTTCGCGATTTAGATTTAATAAGTTTGTTTTTGCCATGAATAAAATGACCCTTTTACCTTGCGAGGAAGTGACCTCGAACTGCTTAATTTAGATTACTATTACTGCAAAAATGTAATGAAGAGAGAGGCTTATAAGACTATCGTTTGTATTTAAACGCTAATTTTTATAAACCATAATACCCGTGCGTTTATAACAAAAGCCATGCAGTAAGAAGTCATATTTTTAACGCGTGTTAAGCGGCGCTTACGTGTTTAAAATTTGCGCAAATACTATCATATATGGCTCTGCATAAAAAGTGATGAGTATCTTTACCCTCTTCCAGATATAAAAAAACGAGGCCGAAGCCTCGTTTTCGAGTATTAACTACTCTGTGTCGGTTTTGTTTGTCTGTACTTAGCGAGTACGTGGACAAATCTCTTCTTCAGAGAAGAAGTATGCAATTTCGCGAGCCGCAGATTCAGGTGCATCAGAACCGTGAACCGCGTTTTCGTCGATTGATGCAGCGTAGTCAGAACGAAGGGTTCCAGCAGCAGCATCAGCAGGGTTTGTAGCACCCATGATTTCACGGTTTGCAAGAACAGCGTTTTCACCTTCAAGAACCTGAACCATTACCGGACCAGACGTCATGAAATCAACCAAAGCACCAAAGAAAGGACGCTCTTTGTGTTCTGCGTAGAAACCTTCCGCTTGCTCTTTGCTCATGTGGATCATCTTAGAAGCAACAATGCGAAGACCAGCAGATTCAAAACGGTTGTAAATTGCACCGATTACGTTTTTAGCTACCGCATCAGGCTTGATAATCGAAAAAGTGCGCTCAAGAGCCATGTTTTTTCTCCAAACAAATAAAGTGTGTTTTCAATTTTGGCGGCGAATTATAGGCAATAATTATCGCGTTTACTAGTGACTATTATGAAACCTCAAAACAAAGCCTTGGATTTAGCCAAACCAGCCTGTTGCTTTATATGTATGGAGCGAAATAAAGCACTGAATTTAAAGTAAAATCAGTTTTTCATTGAAGTTTATTTATCTCTGTTAAACTTTTATGTACGCTTTATTTTTTCGCTAAAGAAGCGCTATCTTTGTCTGCAATTTTTATTTTACGACAAATTAGCTTGCGCTAGGTCTTGTATTTTGCCGACAATAGCGCGCAATCCGTTTCCGCGTGTGGGCGTAATGTGGCGCTCTAAATCTAGCGCTTCAAAATAACCATCGACATCAAACTGAGTTATCTCTCGGGGAGATTTATTGTTGTAAGCTGCTAGCACAAGTGCCAATAGGCCTTGAACAATAACAGCATCGCTGTCTACGTCGAATGTGATCTTACCATCTTCATAAGACTCAACTAGCCATACGCTACTTTGACAACCTTTAACCAAGCGGTTTGGCGTCTTTTCGTTTTCTGGCAAGCCTGGAATAGACTTACCCAAGTCGATAATATACTGGTAGCGTTGCTCCCAATCATCGAAGAACGCCAAGTCATCTACAATTTCTTCACTGCTTGGTAATTGCATGTTATGTCCTGTATTTAAAAAAAGAGACCGGCTTCTAGCTGCGCTTCTTCACTCATCATGTCACGAGACCAAGGAGGATCGAATACAAGCTCTACGTTTACATCATTGACATGTGGAACCATGGCAACGCGATATTCAACATCACCAACCAGAACTGGGCCCATACCGCATCCGGGGGCTGTCAGCGTCATATCAATGTTTACGTTACCGCTGTCTTGGTCTATGTCGACTTTATAAATTAAGCCAAGTGACACTAGGTTAATGGGGATCTCTGGATCGAAAATAGTCTCCAACGCATCCCACACCTGCTGCTTACTTATCTGACCATCGCTAGGCTCTTCGAAACTTAACACCATTTCTTTGCGGCCAATGGCGCCAGCGTCAGTGCCGTCTATGCGGTACATATTGCCTCGCCAGGTGATGGTAAAATTTCCGCCAAGCTCTTGGGTTATGCTGACAAATTCTCCCTCAGGAATGACTGTCGGGTTTCCAGCCGGCACCAAGCGCGCTTTACATTCGCGCTCAGTTACCACCATTTTTTGCTTCATAAACTGCTAGTGCTCTTTTGTCTTTGCAAAGTTAACCAACGTTGAAGCTTTCGCCACAACCGCATTCGTCAACAACATTTGGGTTATTGTATTTAATAACACCGTTTACACCTTCTTGAACGTAGTCAATTTCAGTGTTTTTTAAGAGGTCTGTTGCATCTGCCGCAATAGCCACATTAAGCACAGACGATATTTCAACAATCTCATCATCGTCTTTTGCACTGTCAGCAAAATCCAGCACATAAGCATAGCCTGTGCAGCCACTCACTCTTGTAGAAAGACGAATGATCTGACCTGGCTTATCTTTAAGCTTGCTCTCAAAATGCTTAACGGCACTGTCAGTAAGCGAGATGAGCTGTGTACTTGGAACAAACGTTTCAACACTCATGGTGCCTCCTTAGGCCAACATCATTTTTGCTTTCTTAAGTGCAGCAAAAAGGCTGTCCACTTCGTCAAGCGTGTTATAAATTGAAAATGAAGCACGAGCAGTACCTGGAATACCAAATCGCTTCATTAGAGGCTGAGCGCAGTTATCGCCGGTACGAATGGCAACGCCCTGCCTGTCTAGAATAAAACCAATATCCGCTGGATGAGCGCCATCTAATAAAAAGCTCAGCACGCCAATTTTGTTGGGTGCTGTACCCACAATTCGCATACCATCAAGGGCTTCGGCTTGCTCAGTAGCATAGTTTAGAAGTGCAGTCTCATGCTCGTGAAGAGCTTCGATATCGAGTTGTTTAAACCACTCGACGGCAGCGCCCATACCAATAGCACCGGCAATGTTAGGCGTGCCTGCTTCAAGTCTATTCGGCAGTGCTCCCCAAGTAGCTTCGTGGTAAGAGACATCTTTAATCATCTCACCACCTACTTGCCAAACGGGCCAAGACTCTAATATTTCTTTTTTACCCCACAAGCAACCGATGCCAGTAGGACCAAAAAGTTTATGACCAGAGAACACGTAAAAGTCGCAGTCGATGTCTTGAACATCAACACCGCCATGAGCAATACCTTGCGCACCATCAACAAGTACCCAAGCTCCAACGCGTTTTGCTTTTTCAGTCAACACTTTAATAGGGTTCACTGTGCCCAATGCATTAGAAACATGTGGAAATGCAACTAGCTTTGTTTTGTCAGAAAGCAGCTTTTCAAACGCTTCAATGTCTAGCTCACCATTATCAAAAATAGGAACGATATTGAGCGTAGCGCCGGCTTTTCGACAGGCTTGTTGCCATGTTACCAAGTTTGCGTGGTGCTCGAGTTCTGTAGCCATGACTTCGTCGCCCTCAGCTAAAAGCTGAGATAACCCATTTGCCACTATATTAATAGCTTCGGTAGTACCCGCAGTCCAAATAACTTCTTCACGAGCGCTGGCGTTGATAAAACTTGCCACACTTGCTCTCGCATTTTCATAGCGACGAGTTGCTTCGTCTGATAAATGGTGAGCCCCACGGTGAACGTTAGCATTTGTGCCAGTATAAAAATCGACAATGGCGTCGATAACCGCCTGCGGCTTTTGCGTGGTCGCAGCGTTATCTAAATATACCAGAGGCTTCCCATCTACAGTTTTGGAAAGAATAGGAAACTGTGCACGAAGTGCGTTAACGTCTAAGCTCATTTAACCTCCATTTGGGAGAAGCGCTTGCTTAGTAACGGCTGTAGCCACTCGCGAATTGCGCTATTTGGTACATCGTTGACCAGTTCTTGGATGAACCCAAAGTTAAGCATTACCAGTGCTTTACTACGTGGTACACCGCGAGTTAGCAAGTAATAGAGCGCTTCTTCGTCAATTTCAGCTACGGTAGCACCGTGAGCACACTTAACATCATCAGCATAAATCTCTAACTCAGGCTTGGTGTTAATCACACCACGGCGAGAAAGCAACAAGTTGCGATTATTTAGCTCTGCCAGCGTTTTTTGTGCATCGCGATGAATATGAATTCGACCGTTGAATACAGCGCGAGACTTATCACCCACGATACCACGAGCGTTTTCTTCCGTAGTGCCGTTTGGCATTGCATGCTCAATGGTTGAGTGAAGGTCGAATAATTCACCTTCCGCCAACAAATAAATCGCATTCATTTTGGCATCAGCAAACTCACCAGCGTGGTGAATGTCTACATCCAAACGCGACAACTCACTGCCGTAGCCTACCATGGTTGAATTTAGCGTTGAGCGGTTGTGCAATTTAAAATGACTTCCACCGAGCTGCTTTGCCGCGGCTGTGAACATGGCAAAGCGATAATGCTCCAAATGCGCATCATCAGCAATATCGTATTCAGCAAAGGCGGTAGTTAAACTGTCTACGTCGCCCACGCCCTGCTCAATAACAGTGGCACTTGCACCCTTTGCTACTTTCACAACAACACGAGTATGTGCATCGACATTTTGCGTGGCCATGTTAACAATACGAACAGGCGTGTCGATTTTAGTATTTTCATCAACACTGATAAAAATACCGTGCTCGCACAGTGCATCGTTAACTAACCCAAACATGTGTCGAGTAGGCTTAATTTGCCCGTAAATGCTTGATATTGCTTGCTGCGTTGCCTTATCGTCGTGCTTAAGCGACGTAATGGTCATGCCTTTAGGCACATCTAGCGTATTCACTTGCGTGATCAATACGCCGTCAACGAAAACCAAGTCGATAGCATTTAGGTTATCGATATCGGGTACCGGCAGAACGTCGGCCTGTGTTGTCGTTTTCGCTTCGCGCTTTTCTACAGAAGTAAGCGGCGTAAAACGCCAGCTCTCATTTCGACGAGCGGGCCAACCATCGGCTTTTAATTGGGTTAAGGCCTGTTGACGCACGGGCGCTAAATAATCGTCGAACTGCGCCCCGCCAATGACCTGATCTAGCCATTGACTCATGCCTCAGCCTCCTCGTACGCCTTCCCTAGGAATGCGTAACCTTCTTTTTCTACTTCGTGGGCGAGTGATGCGTCACCGCTCTTCACAATTTTGCCATCAGCAAGAATGTGCACGAAATCTGGCTTAATGTAATCGAGCAAACGCTGATAGTGCGTTACTACAATAAAGCTACGTTTTCCGTCGCGCTGGCTATTTACACCATTAGCAACAACCTGAAGTGCATCTACATCAAGGCCAGAATCTGATTCATCAAGGATACACAATGACGGCTCTAGCAAAATCATCTGCATGATTTCGTTGCGTTTCTTCTCTCCACCAGAGAAACCTTCGTTAACACCGCGCTTAAGAAAATCTAATGGCAGCTGCACCTGCTTGCAGGCTTCTTTTGCTTTCTTTAAAAACTCAGCAGCAGAAAGTGCTTCTTCGCCGCGCTGTTCACGCATCGCATTAACAGACTCTTTCATAAATTCCATGTTGCTTACACCTGGAATTTCTACTGGGTATTGAAACGCTAAGAACAAGCCTTCGCGGGCACGCTCTTCAACTTCAAGGTCTAGCAAATCTTTACCGTTTAGCGTTACGTCGCCCTCGCTTACTTCGTAGCCATCACGACCTGACAACACATAACCTAACGTACTTTTACCGGCACCATTGGGGCCCATGATAGCGTGTACTTCACCAGGCTTAACGTCTAAGTTAAGACCTTTAATGATGTTTTTCTCTTCTACGCTGGCATGTAAATTCTTTATACTAAGCATTGATTACCCCACTGAACCTTCAAGACTAATTTCGAGCAGCTTGCCGGCTTCTACGGCAAATTCCATTGGCAGCTCTTTGAATACTTCTTTACAAAAACCGTTAACAATCATAGAAACGGCCTTCTCTGTGTCTAAACCTCGTTGGCGACACAAAAATAATTGTTCGTCGCTTACCTTCGATGTTGTTGCTTCGTGCTCAACTATTGCCGACGGGTTGCGACTTTCGATATACGGGAATGTATGTGCACCACACTTATCGCCAATAAGTAGCGAGTCGCACTCGGTAAAATTACGCGCGCCGTCTGCACGAGGCCCCATTTGCACTAAACCACGATAAGCGTTGTTACTTTTACCTGCAGATATTCCTTTTGAGATGATGGTTGAGCGCGTATTTTTGCCCATGTGAATCATCTTCGTACCGGTGTCGGCCTGCTGGCGTCCACGAGTAAGTGCTACAGAGTAGAATTCGCCTACGCTGTTGTCGCCTTTAAGGATGCAGCTTGGGTACTTCCACGTTACTGCTGACCCAGTTTCAACCTGAGTCCATGAGATTTTAGCGTTGGTGTGTGCAATACCGCGCTTGGTCACAAAGTTGTAAATACCGCCTTTACCGTTCTCATCACCTGGATACCAGTTTTGAACCGTGGAGTATTTGATTGTGGCGTCGTCCATTGCGACTAACTCAACCACTGCGGCATGCAGCTGATTCTCATCGCGCTGCGGCGCTGTACAACCTTCTAAGTAGCTCACGTGGCTGCCTTCATCGGCGATGATTAACGTACGCTCAAACTGACCGGTGTTCATTTCGTTAATACGGAAATAGGTGGAAAGCTCCATTGGGCAACGAGTACCCTTTGGAATGTAAACAAATGAACCGTCAGTAAACACGGCGCAGTTTAGTGCAGAGAAATAATTGTCCGTACGCGGTACTACTGACCCAATGTACTTCTTAACAAGGTCTGGATACTTTTGAATTGCCTCAGAAATTGGGCAGAAAATGACGCCAGCTTCTTCTAGCTTAGAGCGGAACGTTGTGACCACTGATACAGAGTCAAATACTGCATCTACCGCAACGCCTGCTAACATTTCTTGTTCGTGCAGCGGAATACCTAACTTTTCGTAAGTACGCAGTAGCTCTGGGTCGACTTCATCTAGCGACTGAGGCTTGTCTTCCATACTCTTTGGTGCCGAGTAATAAGAAATTGCCTGAAAATCAATTTTTGGGTATTCCACATGGGCCCAATCAGGCTCTTCCATTTCAAGCCATGCATGATAAGCCTTTAGACGCCATTCGAGCATCCACTCAGGCTCGTTTTTCATTGCGGAAATGCGACGAATAATCGACTCATCTAGGCCGCTTTCAAACGTGTCCGATTCGATCTCTGAATAAAAACCAGCATCGTACTTTCTTTCTAACGCCTGTTCGATCTGTTCACTCATGTTTGGGTCTCGCTTGTTTGCCTGCATTTACTGCCTAAGCCTTCCATTCACCTTGGCTTGGAAAATTACCCCACGGTCTTGGTAATTTCCCTTAATTCACCGCACAAACCTCGTGCAGTAAGCATTTTACAATGGTGGCAGCCTTAAAAATTGGTGCGGTATTATATAATACCTGAGTATTCCACTCAAATATTCAGCGACGTATTTTGCGCTACTTGCTTTAAAAAATCTTAAGCTAACGCCACTTGCCGCAATCGGTTTGTTACATCTGTTACTTTATTTACTACGTAATCGATGTCGTCTTGGGTCGTAAATCGGCCCACACTAAATCGAATTCCTGCATGGGCCAGTTCATCACTTCGCCCCAATGCTTTGAGCACATACGAAGGCTCTAAACTTGCCGATGTGCATGCTGAGCCAGATGACACAGCAATATCATTTAGCCCCATCATCAAACTTTCGCCATCTACATCAGCAAAGCTGACATTTAAAATACCCGCTATGCGCTTTTCTTCATGGCCGTTTAGGTATACGCCCTCAATCTTGCTTAGCCCATTCCACAATGCGATACGAAGCGCTTTAATACGCTCGTTTTCAGCTTCCATGTCTCGACTAGCTAATTCGAGTGCTTCGCCCATACCCACAATTTGGTGCGTCGCCAGCGTGCCCGAACGCATGCCGCGCTCATGACCGCCTCCATGAATCTGTGCCTCTAGATTAATCTTAGGACGGCGGCGCACATAAAGCGCTCCCATGCCCTTCGGCCCGTAGAACTTGTGTGCCGACATAGACAATAGGTCTACCGGTAGCTCATTGAGGTCTATGGCAACCTTACCCACACTTTGTGCTCCATCCACATGAAATAACACATTATGTTGACGGCAAAGTTTTCCAATAGATTCGATGTCTTGGGTTACACCTAGTTCGTTGTTTACATGCATGACAGAGACTAAGATAGTGTCGTCTCTCATTGCGCCCTCTAGCTCCGATAAGTTAACTAGGCCATCGCCGCCTACCTGAAGATAAGTGACGTCAACGCCCTGTGCTTGCAAATACTCACAGGTATCAAGCACTGCTTTGTGCTCCGTATTAACGGTAATGATGTGCTTGCCTTTCGATGCATAACCATCTGCGACGCCTTTTATCGCTAAATTATTCGACTCTGTAGCACCGGAGGTAAATACAATTTCCCTTGGATCGCAGTTAAGCGCATCGCTAACTTGATTGCGAGCGATATCAACAGCTTCTTCAGCCATCCACCCAAAACGATAGCTTCTTGACGCAGGATTACCAAAGTTGCCATCTAACGTTAGGCACTTTGCCATTGCGTCGGCTACGCGCGGGTCGACGGGGGTTGTCGCTGCGTAATCTAAATAAATAGGGGGTGATAATGCCATATTTATAAATGCCTATTTAAAGTCTAATGCTGACTTCAATGTCATTAGCTATATTGCGAAGAGAACTGTTACTGTCTTGGCGACCGGCAACCTCTCGTACATCATGCTTTTCCATTAACTCACCAAGGGTGATGGAATGTAGGAAGCTAGAAATACGATCGCTTAAATCTTGCCATAAACTGTGTGTTAAGCAGCGATCGCCGCCTTGGCAGTCTGCTTGACCTTGACATCGTGTAGCGTCAATCGATTCGTCAACCGCAGATATCACTTCACCTATGGCAATCTCATTAGCGCTGCGACCCAGTAAATAGCCGCCGCCAGGACCACGTACGCTTTCTACCAACTGCTCTTTGCGCAGTCGAGAAAACAGCTGTTCTAAGTAGGAAAGTGATATTTCTTGTCTTTCTGATATATCGGCAAGGGGAACGGGGCCACGCTTGGAATGTAATGCAACGTCTAGCATTGCGGTTACCGCATAGCGACCTTTAGAGGTAAGTTTCATTATTGTCTCCCGCCTTTATCTGTATGGCGGAATTTTCACATACCTGACTAAAATGGTCAAGTATAAGACCTAGTAAATTAGTCAGGTATTATAGTAATTTCAATTTAGAGCGGGAATGCTCTGTTTCTAATTGAGTGGAAAAAAAGTAACTAATATTTTCTGTAATTATCAATAAGTAAGGCCAAATGAAAAATTAAGCTGTAAAGCGTACTAGACGGTTGCCATTTTTAGAGGAAATTATGCTTTCAGAAAGGTAGTAATGTGTGCAGTCAAACCGATATCAACCAGTGCAGGACATGACAGCTGAAAACTATGACACAGTGGAATAGAGTCTTAAGTTAGGTCAGGATAGGCATAACACAAATCATAATAGCCCTCTCTACAGCTAAGAGAGGGCTAAGCTAGTTCTAGACTGAATCGTGTCCAGATTTTACCCTTTTAAGTTTTACTTTCGCTTAAGACACTCTCTCAAGCCAAATAGGGCAAGCGATATCACCATTAAACCGAACGTTTGTGGAGCAGGAACTCGACCGACAAGTGATACGTTATCAAAGCCTGCATTGTTCCCAGGGCCTTGACCACTTGCCGTGAGAACTAGTTCGTAGGTACTATTTGCACCTAAATACGTATTATTCAGGTCAAATATCACGAGTTTGCCTCTTTCCCATGTACCGCTGCCATTAAAAATATTGTCAACGGTAGTCGATACCAATATATCTCCAAGTGCGTTTTGAATCGATACGGAGTAGTCTAGATCTCTTGACGCGTTGGCTCCCTGGTAGTTTCCTGCGTTATTGAAAATAAAGGCATCTAGACTGAAAAAGTCGAGAAGAATTCCTTCGTTCAACGTGTTAATCGCAATAAAAACACTCCAGGCCCCTTCATTGTGAAGGTTTCTGTCTACGCCAACTTTATTACTGGAATCCGCAGTTGAAAACAGTGGCCAGTCAGCAGAAATATCGCCAGGGGACAAAACACCTTCCGTCGTCCAATTAATATTCGTCAGTGTTTCATCAACAACTGTTGAACCTTGAAAGTCAGTCGAGAAAATAAGGTCCGCGTTCGCGTTGAAGCTTAACGCACTGACAATAGATACCAACCCAATAAGTGTTCTTTTCATAATTAGCCTTTTTACTACATTACTATTAGACACCAAACCAAGCAAAAATTATTCCAACAATAAAAAGCTTTACAATTCAGACGTTAAGAGCTTAAGTAAATTTAATCTTATATGTTGTGTAAAAATGTCTGACAATTTCTCTCGTACTATAAAACCTACCGTAATCATAAGCATAAGGTTGACAGGCGCATCAAATTTTATTTTCTTTAGCCAATTAAAATCGGTCTCACTAACTTGCTCAAAATCGCCGCTTAACGCTACACCAGCATTGCTTATCAGCATCACAACAGTATCGTGAAGTCTCATGCTATTGGCGCTTATTTAAGCTCTCTTGTTTAATTGAATGTGCGCTAAAATACTATCGGCTATACGATGGCCTTGTATCGTATCTATTTGGTGACGTAAGCCACGCAAGACTTGGTGCTTTGCACCTGCAATAGCCTTCGCTGTTGCAGCACCGCCACTGGGGTGCACCATCCGGTCCACATCACCATGAATAACCAATGTGGGAGCTGCCACTTTGTTCAGTAATTGGGTACGATCGCCAGACTTCATGATCGCACCTATTTGTCGAAACATAGCTTTTGAGTCGCTCTTTGAGCCATTTCGTTGCCAAGCCAGTTTTGCATACTGCTGCCATTGACTTATTGCGCCCTCTGCCGTGCTATCGCCAATGTGTGTCATCATGGCGTGGTAATTTTTAATTGCCTCATGTTCGCTTCTGGGGGCCTTTGCTCTCGCCATTCGCCATAACGTTGAGTAAGAAGGCTGGCCTACCCTTCTGCTGCCGGTTGTCGAAAATATGGATGTCATTGACTCAACAACGTCTGGGTACATACTTGTGAGTGTCTGCGCAATCATTCCCCCCATCGACATACCTACTATATGAGCGCTTTTAACATGTAGCCCGGCTAAAAGTTGCGCAGTATCTTCTGCCATGCGCTCTAACCCGTATGCTCCCTTTGGCGCTTTCCCACGCAATTGTTGCAGTACACTAGGGTGTGGAGTAGTGCTTCTTACAGAACGACCTGCATCGCGGTTATCAAAGCAAATTACACGAAAATCGCTTGCTACCAGCCGCTCTATCAATGCGCTGGGCCAATAAACTAATTGAAGCCCAAGCCCCGCAATAAGTAAAACGGTGCCATTTTTATCTTGCCCATGTTCGGCATAACAGAACGTATCTCCATTTTGCAATGTAATAAACTGTTCTTTGTGTTGCGCTAAGCTCATTGTGCTTCTCTCACTGTACTTCTTTCACTCTTCTTCTCTCACCGTGCCTTCTAACTCAACGCTTTTCTCAAACTTTAACGCCGGGTCGTCTACCCTACCTTTACGAAAAATCTTTACATCTTCAGCATAATTCCACGACATAGACCAAGGGAAACTGACACCCTGGCGCGGCAGCTTATCTATTGAACGTTGGATATATCCGGCGCCAAAATTAAGCAACGGTTGTGTTTCCATATTCTGGTCTGCAATAGGTGTGCATTGCAGATAATCGTGCTGTTTCATATGATTTGATAGTCGTGTGAAGTGCTCGCACAATAGCCCTATTTTGAGGGTCCACGATGATGATGTATATCCCACGGCGATAGCAAAGTTTGGCACTCCGCTTAGCAACATTCCTTTGTAGGTAACGCATTGAGGAAGCGAAACCACCTTTCCATCTATTTTTGGAATTAGGCCACCTAGGGGACGCAAATTTAGACCCGTTGCAGTGATAATCAAATCTGCATCGATATGGTCGCCAGATTCAAGCTGAATACCTGTGTGGGTGAAATTGTTGATGTTGTCGGTGACAACCGACGCCGCACCCTCTGATATCGCATAAAAAAGGTCGCCGCCAGGCACTGCACAAAGCCTTTGCTCCCATGGGTTGTAGGGTGGATTAAAATGCTTATCAACAGGATATCCTTCTGGAAGCATTTTCACGTTTAAATTGCGTATAATTTTTCGAGCTCGATTGGGAAAGCGCTGACAAAACGCGTATACCCAACGCTGCTTTGCTATATTAAAGCGTCGAGCAGCCTTAAAAGCTAAATCATCACCAAATAGAGGCCTCAAATACTTTGCGACAGGATCTTGAGTTGGAACGGGTAAGATATACGAAGGTGTTCTCTGTAACATAGTCACATGAGCAGCGCTTTTCGCTAGCGACGGCACTAAAGTAACAGCAGTGGCACCGCTGCCAATTACAACCACACGCTTACCTTCATAATCCAGATCTTCAGGCCAATGCTGAGGATGTATAATGTCGCCCGAAAAATTCGACTGCCCCCTAAATTCAGGCGCATACCCCTTGTCATATCGATAGTAACCTGACGCATTAAATACCCATCGAGCGGCTACCTGCTCGGTATGCCCCGTTTCTTCTGAACGCAGCGTTACCAGCCAATACTGCTTATTACTGTGCCAATCTAAGTCCACAACGCGCGTTAAAAAACGTATGTTTTCTCTGATGCCATTTTCGTCGGCGGTTTGCTCAACGTAAGCTTTTATTGAGCTTCCATCGGCAATTGCCTTTTTCTCTTTCCACGGCTTGAAGTCGTACCCAAAAGTGAACAAGTCTGAGTCAGAACGAATACCAGGGTACTTAAACAAGTCCCAGGTTCCACCAAGGTCTGCACGAGCTTCTATGATGGAGTAAGTCAAATCCGGACACTTATTTTGCACGTGGTAAGCGCAACCGATACCTGAAATACCGGCTCCGACAATCAATACATCTAAAATTGGCACTGTGTTTTGCATGCTCGCCTCAAGAAGTGATAACAAACGTTATCACTTTAATGTATGTTGTTGTAACGAGGTCGTCAATGCATAATATGTCAGCTATGAAAAATACATCTATCTCTTGTGAAGCAGCCACAGAACGCACATATTCTGGCATTTCAATGTCCGAACGCATTGCGCTGCGCCGACAGCGTTTTATCGAAGCGGGGATTTCACTTTTTGGTACTGTCGGTTTTCAGTCAACCACTATGCGCATGTTGACCGCACAGACCGAGTTAACAAACCGCTACTTTTACGAGTCCTTCACTAACTTAGAAGATTTATTGGTAGCCTGTTATGAAAAGCTTATGGATGATTTCCGTCTTCGACTAGAGGAAGAGCTTGAAAGAGCAAGCAAGTACAGCGAGCCATCGCAGCGTATACGCCCGGGCCTGAATTGTTTTTTTACATCTATGGCAGATCCAAAGTTTGCCAGAATAACTCATGCTGAAGTATTAGGGGTGAGTGAGCGCGTAGATAGACTTTATAGTCGTTGCTCCGCCGACTTTGCCGCATTAATGATGTCTTACTTAACCTCACCTGTGTCCGACAAAAAGCAGCTTTCAGACACTCAAATGCAGTTTATTGGCGCGGCGCTAACAGGCAGTTTAATCAACAGTGCAATGGTATGGGTAAACAGCCAATACGAAGCCAGCATTGACGATGTTATCGATGCATCACTGGCTATTTTTATTGGCACTGTAAACCAACTGCGGTTAGCTTAGTTTATTGAGTCGGTGTTAAAAAGATTAAGAGCACGCCCTAGATTGCAGGGTCAAAAGACGCATGCTCACCATCTTTCGTTTTCGATTCTGAAAACTCTATTCCTGTATCAGCAAAATCCTCCGCGCTAATGTTATGAAGATTTTCTGTGCACACATCGCCACCTAGAGATTGAATAACCTTACACATCTCTTCTACTTTTGTGTCCATTTGATGCATATGCTCGAGCATAATACCCATGGCATTTGCAACAGGGTCAGGATTATCTTGCGCTACAGCATAGGCATCGAAACCGTATTTTTGCGCAATTTTATCTCGCTGAGGGTTCATTGAGGCGCTGGCATCTTTTTGCTTGGAAACAATTATCCGCCCTGGAATACCCACCGCGGTTGCGCCATCGGGAATATCTTTTACTACCACAGAGTTAGAACCCACTTTGCCGTTTTCGCCAATAGTGATTGGTCCAAGAACCTTTGCACCGGCCCCCACTACTGCACCGTTTTTGAGGGTTGGGTGGCGCTTTCCGGCTTTCCAGCTTGTCCCCCCAAGCGTTACTCCGTGATAAAGCGTAACATCGTCACCAATTTCTGCTGTTTCACCAATAACCACACCCATGCCATGGTCGATAAAAACGCGACGACCGAGCGTGGCGCCCGGATGTATTTCAATACCCGTAAGCCAACGACTAAATGTAGACAGCGTTCGAGCTAGCCATTTCCACTGTGCATTCCATAGTTTATGACTAATTCTATGCAGCCACACTGCATGTAAACCGGGGTAATTAGTTAATACCTCGAACGTATTGCGAGCTGCGGGGTCGCGATGAAATACGCCTTGAATGTCATCTTTTATTCGGCTGAACATGCTTTACTCTTTGCTTTTCTGACTGATTGCTATTCTGACCAATTGCTTTTCTGGCTAATTATCATCCTGACTTATCGTTTTAGCAGCAGCGTCGTCTGCTAATATTTGCGAGGGCTCACGATTAGGATCTTGTTCACTTGTTTGAACCGACTTTTCAATGGACGCTAAAATTCCGCGCAAAATGTTAAGCTCTTGAGATTCAGGACGTGAGCGATTAAACAAACGACGTAACTTGGTCATAACCACACCAGGGTGGCTTTTGCGTATAAAAGAGGTTTTCTCCAACGTAGATTCTAAATGCACGTAAAAACGCTCTAAGTCTTCGTTCAAAGGGTACTCTTCCTGAAATTCCGGAAAAGTTTCTCTATTCAAATAAGCCATGCGGATTTCATAACACAGGGTTTGCACCGCTGCAGCTAAGTTCAGCGAGCTGTACTCTGGATTAGCCGGAATACACATGTGAAAATGACACTGCTGCAACTCTTCGTTAGTTAACCCGCTGTTTTCACGGCCAAAAACTAATGCTACAGGATACTTACTCACCTCCTGAATCAACTTTTCACCACAGTCACGCGGGCCTAACATAGGCCATGAATGCGTGCGAGAGCGTGCAGAGGTACCTACAACTAAACCACAATCTTTCACAGCTTCTTCTAACGTGCCTACTATTTTCGCGTTAGCCAGCACATCACCGGCACCTGCAGCTAGCGCGCTTGCTTGGCCATCGGGCTCATTAACAGGGTCAACCAAATACAGGCTACTTAGCCCCATGGTTTTCATAGCGCGTGCCGTGGAGCCTATGTTTCCTGTGTGTGAAGTGTTGACCAAAATGATGCGAATATTCTCAAGCATGCTTACGATACCTACGTACTGACTAAATGTGATTAACGCTCTTTACGCTATACCTTATTTTGCTTTTGTTAGGCTTAGAAGCTTTTCATGATAAAAGAGCAATTGCACACACAGTTATGCGCAGTTGTTATTACAAAAGCACGGAGCGTAGGAACGTCGTTATTGCCGTGAAGTGTAGCATAGCGGCGGTATAGATGGCGATATTTGGACAAAGCGAATGGTTTAAGATCAAGTCAGTTGAGGCAAATTCATTTGCATCATATGCCTATTCTGTTAAACTCCGCGCGTTTTCGCAAATGGTGAGCTATTTTTTATACAGCTCTTCATTTCATTGGTCTTTTACAATTGGTGGTTTATCTATGCATCCTATGCTGAATATTGCAGTGCGTGCTGCGCGTGCTGCTGGAACAGTTATTGTTCGTGGTTTTGAGAAACATAATGAAATTGCAACTGAGTCGAAAGGTCTTAACGACTTTGTTACTCAAGTTGATAAAGACGCAGAGCAAGCAGTTATCTATAAAATTCAGCAGTCATTTCCCAATCATTGCTTTTTAGGTGAAGAGTCAGGAGAGATATTAGGTTCGGACACTGATTATCAGTGGATAATCGACCCGCTAGATGGTACCGCCAATTTCGTGAAAGGCATTCCCCACTTTGCTGTTTCTATCGCGCTTCTTCATAAGGGCCGTCTAGAGCAAGCCGTTGTATTCGATCCTATCCGAAGTGAATTATTTACTGCAAGCCGCGGTCAAGGCGCTCAGCTAAACGGTTACCGAATTCGTGCATCTAAGCCTCGCGACCTAAGCGAAACCATCATTGCTACTGGCCTGCCGTTTAAAAACAAATCACAGTTTGGCGAATATGCCCTTAGCCTCAATAAAATTTTCCATGAAGTGGGCGACTTGCGTCGTGCAGGCAGTGCCGCACTTGACCTTGCATACGTTGCTGCTGGCCGTCACGACGGTTATTACGAGCGCGGTGTTAAATCTTGGGATATCGCTGCGGGCGAGCTTATCGTTCGTGAAGCAGGCGGTTTGGTTACCGACTTTAAAGGCGGAAACGACCCACTGCACAAGGGCGAAATCGTTGCTGGAAGCGGAAAGGTAGTTCAAGGTCTGGTTAAGCATCTTAAGTAAACCTTACTTATTATCTGTGTCTTACTTAAGTATCACTTAAGACATAAACGCAACAAATAAAAAAAGGTCGCTGTGAAAACAGCGACCTTTTTTTTTATTCTTGATAACCGTAGCCAGAAAAATTCTTCAATCTATCAGGCTACGCTGTCTTTCTCTGGTAATTGGACCAACTTTCATTTAAGCCAAACCGTTTTACAGCGGCTCTTGGTCAGCACCCTCTTTCTCCACCTGCGGTGGCATTAAGTCTTCTTTGCTAATACCCAGTGCTAAAGCAACAGAGCTTGCAATGTAAACCGATGAGTAAGTACCTACTACCACACCAAATAATAGTGCCGTAGCAAAACCGTGAATTAAGGCGCCACCTTTATAGAACAAAGCAACCAACACTAAAACTGTGGTTAGTGAGGTAATTATTGTTCGGTTTAAGGTTTGAGTCAGCGAGATATTGATGATATCAATGGGCTCGCCCTTACGAATTTTGCGGAAGTTTTCACGAATACGGTCAGACACAACAATAGTATCGTTGAGTGAGTAACCGATAACCGCAAGTACCGCAGCAAGTACCGTCAAATCAAACTCAATTTGCAGTACTGAAAACAAGCCTAACGTTAAAATAACATCGTGGGCTAATGCAGACACTGAGCCCAGCGCGAAGCGCCATTCGAAGCGCATTGCTACGTAAACCAATATACAGATAAGCGCCACTAGCATAGCTAACCCGCCCTGCTCTGTTAACTCTTCACCAACATTTGGGCCAACAAATTCGATACGACGCATTTCAACTGCCGTACCGTCTGCTCTCAATGCGTCTATAACTTGGTTACCAATAGTGACCGCTTTCACACCTTCGCGAGGCGCAATGCGAATTAGCACGTCTTGGCTGCTACCAAAGTTTTGTACAATCGCATCTTCAAAGTCGGCGTTATTTAGCTGAACGCGAATAGATTCTAAATTCGCACTGCCTTCATAACCCACTTCAATAAGCGTACCGCCGGTGAAATCTAGGCCCCAATTTAAGCTGTTAACGCCTAATGAAACGATAGAGCCTAAAATAAGTAGAGTTGATAGCACCATCGCAGGAATGCGAAGGCGCATGAAATTAACGGTTTCGGATAGTTTTAATAATTGCATGTTACGCTCCTTAAATCGCCAATTTCTCTAGACGTTTTCCACCATACACAGCGTTAACAATAACGCGCGTAACTAAAATAGCGGTAAACATAGAAGTGGCAATACCAATCATAAGCGTAATAGAGAACCCTTTAATTGGACCTGTACCCACTGCGAACAAAATAAGCCCCGCAATGAAGGTAGTAATGTTGGCATCTAAAATAGTCGAAAATGCACTGTCGTACCCGTGGTGTATAGCTTGCTGCGGGCTGCGACCGTCTCGCAGTTCCTCTCGGATTCGCTCGAATATAAGCACGTTAGCATCTACCGCCATACCAACGGTAAGTACAATACCAGCCATACCAGGCAGGGTTAATGTTGCTCCTGGGATCATAGACATAATGCCCACAATCATGACCAAGTTAGTCACCAGCGCAACGTTAGCCACAATACCGAAGGCTTTGTAATACACCAGCATAAAGGCAAGTACTGCTAGCAAACCATAAACAATGGCCTGTGTGCCAAGTTCAATGTTTTCTTTACCTAAGCTTGGGCCCACTGTGCGTTCTTCAACAATTTGAATAGGCGCGATAAGTGCACCAGCACGAAGAAGTAACGCAAGGTCGCGGGCTTCTTTTGGCGAGTCTAAACCTGTAATTTGGAACTTACTGCCAAGCTGAGCGCGGATGGTGGCAACAGAGATAACTTGTTCTTCTTTTTCAAAGATAAGCTTGTCTTCTTTATTGCGCTCGCCCGTGGCTTTATATTCAATGAAAACAGTTGCCATTGGCTTACCGATGTTGCCGCGAGTAGAGCGCGACATTTTGTTTCCGCCTTCAGAATCTAGCGAGATGTTTACATTGGGTAGGCCGTATTCGTCTACACCGCTGTTTGCATCAATAATGTGGCTACCAGTAAGCATGATGCGCTTTTCTAATAGCTGCGGTACGCCCTGTTGGTCTTCAATAATTTGAGAGCCCGGAGGCACGCGACCGTTTAATGCATCGCGAACATCGTTTTTCTGATCCAACATACGAAACTCAAGCGTTGCCGTAGCGTTCAAAATCTCTTTTGCACGCGCTGTATCTTGAATACCTGGTAATTGAACCACAATACGATCGGCACCCTGCTTTTGAACAAGCGGCTCGGCCACTCCTAATTGGTTTACACGGTTGCGGATAATTGTGATGTTTTGCTTCACTGCATTATCACGAATTTCTTGCAGCTTGCTTTCAGCAAACGTTGCGCGCAACGTCAATTCACCAACTTCATCAAACGTAAGGTCACGGCTTTGATTACGGAGGAAAAACTTCGCTTTATCTAACGCATCTTCATCGCGAAAGGTAATGTCGATATGGTTGCCCACTTGTTTTACACCGCGGTAGCGAATCTCTTCACCACGAAGTGATGTTCTAAATCCGCTTTCTGCATCTTCAAGGGATTTAGTGATTACCTCTGACATATCAACTTCCATGAGGAAGTGAACGCCACCACGAAGATCTAGACCTAACTTCATCGGCGTGCCTCCCAGACTTTCAAGCCATTCTGGCGTGTCTGGGGCGAGGTTCATTGCAACAAAATAATCGTCACCAAGGAGGCGCTCTAGCGTTTCACGAGCAATAAGCTGTGTATCTGAATCGGAAACCCGAACTAGAATTTGGTCATTTTCGAATTCGATGCGTTTTGGCGTTATCGACTTTTCAGCCAACGCAGTTTTAACTTGCTCAACCATTGATTGAGTAACAACAGCGTCGCGGCCTGCGGAAATTTGAACGGCGTGGTCTTCGCCGTAAATATTGGGAAGAGCGTAAAGTGCACACATTGCAACCACAATAAGCGCACTTAACACTTTCCATATTGAATTTTTGTTTAGCACTGGATAATCCTTTCGTGCCAACGCCAAGCAACAACTTGGCGCCGACGTTTGTTACTTACAGCGACTTCATTGTGCCTTTTGGCAATACAGCAGTCACTGAAGATTTCTGTACAACGATGTTGCTTGCTTCGTTAAGCGCTACTTCAATAAAGTCTTTATCGTCGGCTACCTTAGTAATTTTTCCTACTAGGCCACCTTGCGTAAGCACTTCGTCGCCTTTACTTAGTGAAGCTACTAAGTTTTTGTGCTCTTTTACGCGCTTAGCTTGTGGGCGATAAAGAAGAAAGTAAAAAATTAAACCGAAAACGGCCAACATAATTAGCATTTCCATGCCACCGCCTTGAGATGCACCACCAGCAGATTGCGCGTATGCGTTTGAGATAAATAGACTCATAAAATTCCCCGAGTATTGTTGTTATTTAAATATTTTCTTTGTTTTTCAACATTAAAGCGCCGGTACCGGCAACCCTTTCTGTTCATAGAAGGTGTGAACGAATTCATCCATTGTGCCTGCTTCAATAGCATCGCGCATGCCTTGCATAACACGCTGGTAATGACGCAAATTGTGAATAGTGTTTAGTCGCGCACCTAATATCTCGTTACACTTATCTAAGTGATGTAAATAAGAGCGAGAATAATTTTTACAAGTGTAACAGTCACAATTTTCGTCTAATGGTGATGTATCGTTGCGATGTTTAGCGTTGCGGATCTTAATAACGCCTTCGCTTACGAACAAATGTCCGTTACGTGCATTTCGCGTTGGCATAACGCAGTCGAACATATCGATACCGCGGCGTACTGCTTCCACCAAATCTTCAGGTTTACCTACACCCATAAGGTAACGAGGCTTATCTTCAGGTATTTTTGGTGCTGTATGGTCGATAATGCGGATCATGTCTTCTTTAGGCTCACCTACTGATAAACCGCCGATGGCATATCCGTCGAAGCCGATTGCCTCAAGCCCGGCAAGCGACACATCACGAAGACCTTCATACATACCGCCTTGGATAATGCCAAATAAAGCAGCAGGGTTGTCGCCGTGAGCATCTTTACTGCGCTTCGCCCAGCGCAACGACATTTCCATAGATACACGAGCTTCTTGCTCGGTTGCAGGATAAGGCGTACATTCATCAAAAATCATGACGATGTCTGAACCAAGGTCTGCCTGAACTTCCATAGACTTTTCTGGCGTAAGCAATATTTTTTCACCGTTGATTGGCGAACGGAACGTAACGCCTTCTTCGGTAATTTTGCGCAGATCGCCTAAGCTGAATACCTGAAAACCGCCAGAGTCGGTAAGAATGGGTCTGTCCCAATTCATAAAATCATGAAGATCGCCGTGTTGACGGATAATACCGGTACCAGGGCGTAACATCAGGTGAAAAGTATTTCCCAAACATATGTGCGCGCCGCTTTCTTCTAACTCTTCTGGCGTCATGCCTTTTACAGTACCGTAAGTACCTACTGGCATAAATGCGGGAGTTTCAACAACACCACGCTCAAATTTAAGACGACCGCGTCTGGCGCGACCGTCAGTTTTTACTAACTCAAATTGCATGTAAGAACTTTCCCGTCTTAGCTCACATTTTTTTAGTTCTTGCTATTTTTGCTTTTAGCAACAACAAAAAGTGCGCTTGGTAAAAACCTGCGCCCGATATAAAAGCTTTAATATCTACACTTACTACCGCTTAATAATATTGAAGCTTGTTATAGCTCGACGCTTATTACAGACCGAGCGCTGGACAATAAAAATAATTGCGCGAGATTATACCAGCAATTTGTATGAGATCATGCCTTGTATCTATATTTCTACTGAAGTGAACGAATAAGAAGGAACTTTTCGCTATTCGCCTTTTTCTATAAACATGGAATCACCGTAGCTAAAGAACCTGTATTCCTTCTCAATAGCCTCTTGATAGGCTTTCATAACATGGTCTTTGGAAGCAAAGGCGCTGATAAGCATCATGAGCGTAGATTCTGGCAAGTGAAAGTTGGTAAACATGGCGTCGACCACCTTAAACTCAAAGCCAGGATATATAAAGATTTCGGTGTCGTCGTAGAAAGGCCCGATAACATCATCTTCTTTGCGCTCGGTGCTGAATTTTGCCGCAGACTCTAGTGAACGTACCGACGTTGTGCCTACCGCAATAACCCTTTTACCGGCGGCTTTTGTTTGTAGCACTGCATCTACAACTTCCTGAGGCACCTCTGCATACTCTGCGTGCATTTTGTGTTCTGTTATGTCGTCCACACGCACGGGTTGGAAAGTACCTGCACCTACATGCAAAGTAACAAACACCAAATTAACGCCCTTTTCTTTCAGTGCATTCAGTATTTCATCGTCGAAGTGAAGACCCGCTGTTGGCGCTGCAACAGCACCCGGCTTCTCGTTGTACACCGTTTGATAACGCTCTTTATCTGAGCTTTCATCGGGCCTGTCTATGTAAGGTGGTAGCGGCATATGACCGTGAGCTTCGAGTAACTCAAGCACAGTTTCATCATGGTCGAATTGCAGAACAAACAACGCATCATCTCGACCTGTAACCGTCACGTTTACTTTATCTTCTAGCACCAGCTTAGTACCGGGCTTAGGCGCTTTACTTGCTCTCACATGAGCAAGGGCACAATTGTTACCTGTAATACGCTCAATCAGTACCTCTACCTGTCCACCCGTTTCTTTTTTGCCCAGCAAGCGCGCAGGAATGACACGAGTATTATTGAAAACTAACAGATCACCGGGTTCAACAAGGTCAATCATGTCGGCAAACATTGAGTGCGCCACATCTCCCGTTTTACCGTCTAGGCGCAGAAGCCTACTTGCAGCTCGTTGTTCAGTAGGATATTTTGCTATTAGTTTTTCGGGAAGTTCAAAGCTAAAATCAGAAAGTTTCATAACGTTACGGCGTACTCTATTAGAATTTAAAAATGTATAAGATTGGATAATTCATTATAAAATCACATACCTAACAACATTGCTCAAAATTAGCACAATCAATCTTAATCGGTTAAGATGCTTGTCAGATAGTGATGACGTTCTCCCTGACAATTCTTTATCTTTTTTATTCCCTTTTGATACCCAGCATTGCTGGGTATTTTTTTATCTGCTGTCTTTATCTACTGCGAAATCTGCCGCGTGATCTACCGAGAGAACCACCGAGAGAACTACTCGCGTTCTCAACAAGCGTGCTCTTTAGCTTATATTGTTAGTTCATTGCTTTGCTGCATAGTTTACCTAACTTACGCGCTAAGGTCAGTAAGCATTAAGGTCAGTCAGGATCTCTTCTAAAACCGAGGCATCTATTGGCCTAGCTTTTAACACTAAAAGTATTTGAAGCAGTAAATCTGCTCCCATTATTCCCTTATTCACTTTATTCCTTAAATTATCAGCGCTTTGCTCTATACCAATGGCAGCAAGACGCTGGCTCAAATCTTGATACTTCACACCGCGTACTGACATTTCTGATTTAACAACCCGTGCCACGGTTTGTCTCCACGCATTTTTTGCACTCAGTTCGCTCTCCAAAACCACCTCCACCACTAAACCACACCACTAAACTGCACCCATTTGTGAATCATTATTTACAAAAACACACTTTTTTACACTTATGAAGTGTTTTTGTTATTGACGATTATGGCACAAAGGATCTACACTTCAAGTCAAGATGTTGGCGTATGTGAAAAATACTGGTTACAGTAGCAATTGCTAAAGGCGTATTAACCTGTCAACTGACATTGATTCACATACGACATTATCGCTTCAATCATTTAAGGAGAACACTATGAGTTGGGAACTGGAAAGCATCGAAACCTTATTAAAAGAGGTAGATGACTTTGTGGTAACACGAGAAGAGAACTGCTTACTCATTGCAAATCAAGACGGCATAGACGCTTGGCTAGCAATAAGCGGTGAACAAATAATAGTAGAAAGCCTATTATTTTCCGCTTCTGAAGTTAAAGACAAAGCCGCTCTTGACCATGAAATTCTGTCATCTCATATGGTGTTTCCACTCACCACGGTAGGCATTTCTACAATAGGTGGAGATGAATACTACACCGCTTTTGGCGCATTAAGTGCGCAGTCAAAAAGCGAAAGTATCATTATTGAAGTTGAAACCTTGTTTCAGAATGTCGCATCGTTTTTAGATGCTTACGAAATTCACCTTAACTAAAATTTTCTTTTAAGGAGAAGCATATGTCAGTGTGGAAAAAATTAATTACCGCTGTGAAAGGTGGCGCTACCGAAGCCGCTCAGTCTGTTGCCGATAGCCAGGCTATTCGAATTCTGGAGCAAGAAATTAGAGAAGCAAAAGAGGAATTACGCAAGTCTGATCACGCTCGCACGCAAATTCTTGCTAAGTGTAAGCTTTCGCAACAAAAGGTAGAGAGCTTCAATGCATCTATTGCTGAATACGAAGCACACGCGCGAAAAGCGGTGGATAGCGATCGCCAGTTAGCGCTAGATTGTGCACAAAAAGTATCAGAGTTGAGTGAAGAGCGAGCGCAAGAGCAATCTTACTTAGATCAGTTCAAACAGTCGGAGAAACAACTGGCGCACAATATTCAACAAGCAAAAGCGAATCTTCGTCGCTTAGAGCAGCAGGTTGATATGGTGAAAGCGACAGAAAGCGTGCAAAAGGCTCAAGTGGCCGTGTCATCTAGACACATGGGCGCGAACAGCAAAATGAAGACAGCGACGGAATCTTTGTCTCGCATTCAGGACAAACAGAAACTGCGCAATGCCGAACTTCAGGCCGCAGAAGAGCTGGCAAGCGAAGAGTCTAGCAGCGACCTTGAAAAGCGTCTTGCCGAAGCTGGCATTAAAGGCGGCAAAACGTCTGCCGACGATGAGCTTGCTAGAATTTTAGGTAAGTAGTAATAACAAATCAAAGGGGAGCTTAGCAGCTCCCCTTTTTTGCTAGTAAAAAGCACTTAGTGGGCGTGACTCTTAACACACGCCTTGTCTAGACGGCACAAAGACCGCTGCGACAATCTAAAGCAACGTTCAACATCCCCTAGACAAATCAAAGGCTTCAGGGCACAGTAGCAGCACGCATAACAGGGGTTGTTTCGTTTATGTCTCCATGGATAAAACTGCGCAAAATCATGCTGCAATATTTTGCAGAATCTCGCTGGTACACCATATTAGGTGCTACAGCATTTTATGCCGTCAGCAGCTATTGGCTGCTGTATGCTGCAAATGAAAACGAACTCATCGGCAATGTCGATTTTCTTTACTGGCTAGCCGTTACTGCCTCAACCGTAGGTTATGGCGATCTTTCGCCCGTAACCTCAGCGGGTAAACTAATTGTCGCCATTTACGTTATTCCACTAGGCTTGAGTATTTTTGCCATGGTAATTGGCAGAATGGCTGCTTGGGTGTCTGAACAATGGAGAAAAGGATTATTGGGTATGACTAACTTAGCTGTAGAAAATCATATATTGGTCATTGGCTGGAACGAGCAGCGCACCATGCTATTGCTTAACTTACTGCTTCAAGAGCGCGACGCCATGGTGCCGCGGCCAGACATTGTGCTTTGCGTTAAAGCTGATATTAGCAACCCTATGCCAGGCATAGTGGAGTTCGTCAAAGTTGACTCCTTCAATAAAGACGAAGATATGGACCGAGCCTGCGTTGCATCAGCCGCCACGATTTTGATTGATAACCCGCAAGATGATGTAACCATGACCACGGCGCTGTACTGCTCTAGACGCAACCCAGGCGCCCATCAAGTAGCTTACTTCGAAGACGAAAGCTTAGTGGGCTTATTACAAGATCATTGTCCGAAGGTTGAGTGCACGCCAAGCGTAGCGGTAGAAATGTTAGCAAAAGCAGCTTTTGACCCTGGCTCGAGTATGCTGCATCACGACTTATTAAGTGTTGATGAGGGTCAAGCTCAGTTCTCAGTAAAAATACCGGCCTCAAGCCCAACCATTTCGGTGGCAAAGCTGTTCATTAATTTAAAGCGCAAACACGACGCAATATTTATTGGCTATGCCCCAGGTGGGCAGGTAAAAGATATGGTGGTCAACCCTCCCCTTGATGAAAAACTCAACCCGGGAGACACCTTGTTTTATATTGCAGTTAGCCGCATTAATGCCATTGACTGGTTAACATTAGACGCAGATTAAGAGGCTTGCTATGTTCGGTAAACTATTTAAAAAAACACAACCCGAAGCGCCCAAAACACCAGAAGTCATGGGCTTGTATTTAGGCGGTTCGTTTGAACTCGACAACCTGAAAATGACTCTGTTAGAACCGTCTCTAACCATTGAAAGCGCCGCGCGCTCTCACCTCATACAGGCTGTTGGCGAGGCGCCTCTTGATACTGGCGGTACCATTTTACGATTTTACACCGACGACGATGCTTTTTTGCAGGTGATCCTCGACGGTGGCATGAGTGAAAATCACATTACTGATGTGAAATTATGGCACTTTTACGACACTCAAACTATTGGTAGCGATGCGCAGTGGAACAAATGCCTATCGGATATTATTAGTCAGCCTACCTATGAAATTGACGGCGCTGTTTTTACAAGGGTGTGGGGAGCAATTGGCGACGAGTCGCCGCCCGTTGCCGTAACAGAGACCACCTATGAAGAAGATGGTGACATTAGTAAAACAGACCAGTTTATGATGCTTTACGAGCGCCCAATAGATAACGATCGCGTTGAGACACTGCTTGTTGTGGGTGAGGAAAAACAAGTGGGTAATAATTTAGACAGATGCTTGGTTATTTCAACCGGCATTGACATTGAACCAGCAGATTTAACGATTAACGGATAGGAACAGAATTATGATGGATACAATCATGCAATCGCTCGCGGGCTTAGACAATTTCGCATTGTACTTTGGCCTTTCTATTGTGTTCTTGTTTATTTTTAAACTTGTTTACGCATTAGTTACTCCTCACGACGAATGGAAGTTGGTAAAAGAAGAGAAAAATACCGCAGCTGCAATAGGTTATGGCGGCGCGATTATCGGTTTTGCGATTGCGCTAGGTAGCGCTGCTTCTAACTCCGTTGCGGTAGTAGATTTTGCCATATGGGCCATAGTGGCAGTTATTGCTCAGTCGTTGGCGTTTGGTATTTTGCGTTTTAGTTTTATGCCCAAAATCGCTGAGCGCATTAACAACAACGAGGTGTCGGCAGGCATTATGCTAGCCAGTATGTCTATTGCTGTAGGCCTACTCAATGCGGCATGCATGACCTACTAAGGGGGCAGCAATGACAGACTCAATCGATAAAAAATTTACACAACGCAGTAATGTGATTAAGGCCGACAGTCAAATCACGTCGGCTCAGCCTTCTGAAAACCCTGAGCCCGTGGCCACAACAAAGCGAAGTAAACACATAAACTTAAATCGCATGCGTAAGGCGTTTAGTGTGAAGCCACTTACCCTAGGTGTGGCCAGTGTTTTACTTTCTGCATGCGGTGCCGAGCGTGAAGAAGCAAAAATTTATACTTCCATAGACGATTGTAAGCAGGATTATCCAGACGCACTTGAAAAGTGTGAAGCTGCATATCAAACAGCCGTTGATGAGGCCATGCGCACCAGCCCACGATTCAACTCAGAATACGATTGTGAGTATGAATTCGGGCCCAACCAGTGCAGAAGTGTAAATACCAATAGCGGCAGTTTTTTTATGCCATTTATGGCTGGTTATATGGTGAGTTCGCTACTTTCACCTAATCGGTATTACTCACAGCCACTTTATACCTCATCCTCCTATAACTCCCCTTTTCGCTCTCGCTGGATAACGGCAGACGGTTACGTGTTCGACGGTGATATTCGCAAACGCAACTATCGAGTAAGAAAAGAAACCCTTAAGCCTAAGCCAACAGTGAACCGCACAATGAAAAGAGGCGGCTTTGGAAGTAGCGTACGCGCTAAATCATCGTGGGGCAGTAGCAGCCGCAAAGGCGGATGGGGCGGCTAGCATGTTTAGAATGCCATGCCAGCCAAGGAAGGACTGGCAGCAGCTTGCTTCTGAGTTTGGCTTTAATTTCCACACCATGTACGGTGAGCCCTACTGGGATGAAAGCGCCTACTATCAATTTTCTATTGATCAAATTGAAAAAGGCATAGAAGATCCTACAGCCGAACTTCACCAAATGTGCTTAGCTGTTGTAGAGGAAGTGGTAAATAGCGAAGCCCTACTCCAACGCTTTGCTATTCCTCAACAACACTGGGAGCTGGTTCGCTCTAGCTGGTTTAATGCCGATCCTAGCTTATATTCTCGCTTAGATTTAGTTTACAACGGTTCTGGCCCGGCCAAACTACTGGAAAATAACGCCGACACCCCTACCAGTTTGTATGAATCGGGCTTTTGGCAATGGCTGTGGCTTGAACAAAACGTGAATGGCGGGAAGCTGCCAAGGCATGCTGATCAGTTTAACAGCCTACAAGAGAAACTAGTTCACCGGTTCCGTGAAATTACCAAGCATTATAACATCCAGCAAATGCATATGGCTTGCTGCCAAGATACCGACGAAGATCGCGGCACTGTACAATATTTGCAAGATTGCGCCGCTGAAGCTGGGTTGCTGACAGACTTTGTTTTTATTGAAGATATTGGCATTGCTGACACCGGCGTATTTACCGACCTAAACGACTCTCCTATTACCGACTGTTTTAAACTTTATCCTTGGGAATTCATGTTGCGAGAGGAATTTGGTGACGCATTAAGCGACGCCGACGTAAATTGGTTAGAGCCACCGTGGAAATCGGTTCTCTCTAACAAAGCTCTTTTGCCCATGCTGTGGAAAATGTTCGAAGGTCATCCTAACTTACTGCCTGCCTACTTTGGCGATGAAGCCCATAAATCCACCGCTCAGGGTAAATGGATTAAAAAGCCTCTTTACTCACGAGAAGGCGCAAATGTTTCTATTATCCAAGACGGTAAAGAGAGCGAGCTTAGCAGTGGCCCCTACGGCGAAGAGGGGTTTATTATTCAAGCCTTTGAGCCCTTGCCAACTTTTGGGGAAAACTATACGTTAATTGGCAGCTGGTTGGTGGACGACATGCCCGCGGGTATTTCAGTAAGAGAAGATACATCGTCGATTACCCAAGACCTATCTCGCTATTTGCCGCACATTATTTTATAGCGTTATCACCGTTTTAGCATCATAGCTTGAGTATTGCTTACCTAACTCTAGATTCATTAAGCAAGCAAGACACGCTAAAAATTGTAAAAAGGTACGTGGCAACGATAAATAAAAAGGATTCACTATGAAGTCTCTGTCTATGCAGATTCGTATTATTCTCACACTAGGTGCGCTGTTAATTCTTATTGAAGTAGCAAACCTTCTTACGGGCAATTCACTCAATGCATTTGGTGTTGTTCCCCGTTCTCTTGGGCACTTGCCTTTTATTTTTACAGCGCCGTTTCTGCACGGCACGCCCACACATTTAATGGCCAACCTTTTACCCCTTATGCTGTTTATGTGGCTTACTATGCAATGGGGTAAACGCACCTTTATTATTGCTACCCTTTGCGCGCTGCTTATAGGCGGGTTAGGCGTGTGGGTGTTTGGCAGAAGTGCAACTCACATAGGCGCTAGCGGCATGGTATATGGGTATTTCGGCTTTTTAGTACTGGCAGGGTTTCGCAGTAATAAAATTAGATACTTGTTAATTTCTCTTGTGGTAGCGGCGCTTTACGGTGGAATGTTGGTAGGCGTGTTGCCTACTTCAAAATTTATTTCTTTTGAATATCATTTATTTGGCTTTCTAGGCGGGTTATTTGCCGCATGGCACTGGGCACGCAAATAAGTTTCCGTATAATCAAAGCATGAAATTAGACGTTATAGATTAATATGTCAGCAGTACAACAACCTTCACAAAAAAATCAGGGGTTCTTTGGCAACCTAGCCTTCAACATTATTATCCCTGTCGTACTGATGAGCTACGCAAGCTCTGAAGATTATTTAGGACCGGCATGGAGTATTGTTGCCGCGCTGAGCTTTCCTATTGGATATGGACTTTACGATTTAAAGCAGTCGGGTAAGGTAAACGGCTTTTCGATCTTAGGGATAATCAGCGTATTGCTTACCGGTGGTTTCAGCCTTTTAAAACTTCCAGCAGAATACATTGCCATAAAAGAAGCAGCGATACCTGCAGTAATAGGCATTGCGGTATTAGTAACGCAATACAGTGAAAAACCGCTGGTAAAGATGCTTATTCTTAACGACCAAATAATAAATTGGCCGCACTTAAACGAGGTGCTTGATGCCAAAGGCAAGCAGGTTGAATTTAGTAAAAAAGTGGCAGTAAGTTCCTACATTGTTGCCAGCTCTTTCTTTTTGTCTTCGGCACTTAACTATATTCTCGCAAAAATGATTTTGGTTAGCGAACCTGGCACTACAGCCTACACGGAAGAGCTAGGTAGAATGACTGCACTTAGTTACCCAGTTATTGTGATTCCCAGCATGGTGTTGTTAATTGCAGCCTTGTGGTATCTGTTTGCACAGATAAAAAAAGTTACCGGTGAAGAATTAGATAACTTTATTAATCAGTAACAATTAATCAGTAGGGCGGGCCCCCTATCTTTAAAACAAGCCATGGCATTTCTTTTGCCGTGGCTTGAACGTTACTTCTATCCCTCATCTCAAGTTATCCCTCATCTCAAGTCACCTCTTTAAAAGCGAATAAGCATTGCACCATAAGCACCATCTAAGCGTATAAGCTTTCGAAATGAGGCGGGCTGAAAAGCGCTGCACCAGTGCTTTGCCTCTATGCTTTTTTATTAAATATCGTTTGACCTCAAATGCACGGGCGGCGCATTCTCCATATGCTAAAAATTGAAAAATTATCTAAAACCTACGATACCGTTAGTACCCCTATTCTTTCTGCGCTAGATCTGGTTGTTGAAAGTGGGCAATCTGTGACCATTCAGGGGGCGTCTGGCTGCGGTAAATCTACGCTGCTTTCGCTTATTGCCGGCTTTGATAGTCCAACCTCGGGCAACATTACTATCAACGATTACTGTTTACGGCCTGTAAAAGACCCTGCCCATGAAATTGATAACAACAAAAGCGCGTCGCTACAAAGTAAATACGTAGACGAATTTCGAAAAAACGAGCTGGGAATTGTATTTCAAAGTTACAACTTATTTGATTGCTTCAATGCGTGGGACAATATTGCGTTTACCGCAAGACTAAAAGGAAACTATAACAAGCACTATCAGACTGAACTTATGCAGCAATTAAATATACTGCAGCTTGCTAAAAAGCCTATCTCGCAGCTCTCCGGCGGCGAACAGCAACGCTGCGCTATTGCAAGAGCGTTAGTGCACAAACCTTCACTGGTACTGGCAGACGAGCCAACTGGTAACCTAGATGAGGCCACCAGCCAGGCGGTTTCAGATATACTTTTCGACGTGTGCCGTAAAATGAATACCACTTTGCTGGTAGTAACCCATAGCGCTGATGTTGCTCTAAAAGCTGACAATCCACTTTGGCTGCACGCAGGCAAACTTTATACAGACAAAGCATTAACAACGCCATGGAGCCATAGTCTATAGTCAATAGCCCATAGGAATGATCTTGAAAAGAACATTAGCGCTAACTCTAAAAACCCTATTGGCGATGTCGCGGGTGCGGCCGTGGGAGCCATTGCTCATCATGTTCGCCATTATTTTAGCCAACGCTGGGCTTATCACTGTACTGCTTATTAATGAGGGCGCGTCGCAAGGTGAACTTGTAAACGGGCAAAGCTCTCTGTTTAGCGGCAGTGTTGTTACCGCAAGCGAAGGCTATACCCTCACCAAGGCCCACTATGCAAAAGCAAGAATAGGCGGAGCCACCCAGCTGATTGCCTTCGCTCAAAAAGAGTACCCTTTTTATTGTGAGCAGTCTGATGACAATATCAATAGAACGGACACCAATAGAGCCGATGCCGATAGAGCTAAAGCTTCCGTGCGCTCACTCATCTTACTCGGCATAGACACACAAGTGTTATACAGCTACCCGTTTGATAATACTAATGGCGAAAATGGTAGAGAGAGCAGAGACAGCACCAAAAATATAGCTAACTCAGGTATCGGCCTGTTTAACGGTATAGCTAATCAAACTGCCTCCACATTAAAATATGAACAGGTCGCTCCTGCGATAACAGCAGGCGTACACCCTTTAACCATGGCGAAACTGGCCTGCAACAACGTGTCGATTGCAAAAACAGACATCGCGGCGACAACATTAAACCATGCAACACCGCGCTTTCGATTAGGTATAAGCACTGCAGTACCTAAAGACAACATATTAGTTTCTATTGCAGATTTTTATCGTCAGGATGTCACTACAGAAACCTTGCCACTTTCAGGGTTTATTTCGTTAACGCCTTTATCAAAAGAACAGATTAAAGATCTAAAAAGCATTATTCCCGTGCCCATCAATGTGCAGCAGCTGAATAATTCACAGCAAGACACCGGCTCGTTGCCCGACAGTTTTAAGCTTAACCTGTGGGCAATGGGAGCGCTTATGGCGGTGGTGGCACTTTTTATTGTGTTAAACGCATTGAATTTAATGTATCGCACACGACTTCCCAACATAATAAGGCTTAGACAGCTTGGTATAGCAAGCCGGTACTTAACGATAGGGCTACTCATAGAGCTCTTTTTATATTGCTTAGTGAGTGTTCCCATAGGATGTGCTTTAGGTTTTTATGCAGCGTCTATGCTGTCTCCCATTATTAGCGGAACATTTTCTTCATTGTTCGACGCGGTATTTGTAACACCCGATGTTAGCTTGCTTACAACCTTGTCTTTATCGGTGTGCATTACTTTTTTGGCGTTAGGTATTTTTGCTCTGCTGCCTGCGAAGCAGCTTTCAGGGGCGCTTTCAGTTAACAATGTAAAAGCCGCACCTGCATTTACTAAACGGTTTGTGCTTAGCATTACGCTAGCTGGATTAAGTCTGTTACTTGTTGCCCAATGGTTTGTGTCATCAACACTGCATGCTCTTTTATTTGTTGCATTGTTGCTGCTGGTTAGCTGTACGCTGGTGATTTTATGGCTGCCCTTGCTGGCAAACTGGGTGATATCTATCACCCCCACCCACAAGCCTGTATTGCATTTTATTATTGCCAGCACGGCTCAACTTTCCTCTCGCACAAAACTGGCAGTGTGTGCCTTTTTCATTGCGCTTACCGCCAATATTGGAATGAACGTTATGACCGACAGCTTTCGCTCGGCAACAGAGAGCTGGTTAACACAACGTCTTTATGCACCAGCGTATCTATACACAGACGTACCTCTTTCTGAAATTGCGCTGCCTGAAGGCGCAGTAGCCACGCCCCTTTTAAGACTTCAGGGTAAATTAGCAGGCAATAAACTTGAAAGTTCGAAGGCAAACGCATTTGCTGTATCAATAAGCAGCTACCCTACTCATAACGAGGGGAAGCTGGCATTTGTGGTAGATAGCGAAGTGCAGAACGCATGGACAAAATTTGAAAAAGGTAAAGGTGTCTATATAAATCAGCAGCTTGCATTTGCTCACGATATAGAAATTGGCGATACGCTTACAATAAACAGCATTGCCGCTGAAAACGTTGCCTCTGGAAATATTGCTTCTGGAAACACGTATTCCAAAATGACGAATGACCATTATTTCAGTAGTACGCCGTCGTTTAATGTACTGGGTATCTATCCTGACTATGGCAGCATGCGCTCACAAATCTTACTTCCACTCTCCCAGTTCAACAGGGCTACTATTGGCGATGAAGCTTTCTCTGGAGTGCTTGCAATTTCGTACAATAATGAGGAAATGTCAGCTTACCTATCGAATACCGACATACTGGATGCTCAGGGAAACTTATTCACCAGAGACGAACTACTCAGGCTTTCCATGGATACCTTCGATAAGACCTTTATCTTAACTGACGGGCTTAATATTACTACGCTGCTAGTGGCCGGCATTGCGTTTGCCGTCTCTTTGAGCATATTGTCGCTAAGCAATGCTTCGTCACTGTCTGTGTTGCGGGCACTTGGTGTGAGTAAAACTAGGGTAAAGTTAAGCTTG
Source organism: Alteromonas sp. MB-3u-76 (assembly GCF_002831605.1). Lineage (NCBI taxonomy): Bacteria > Pseudomonadati > Pseudomonadota > Gammaproteobacteria > Alteromonadales > Alteromonadaceae > Alteromonas > Alteromonas sp. MB-3u-76. Next base: position 3,040,315 of record NZ_CP025115.1, read on the forward strand.
CTGGGACAATATATTTTCTTGTGCATACTAACCGCCTTACTTGCGGTGCCATTTGGCATTTACCTCGCCTATGTCTTTATTTTTCAGGTAAATAGGCTGACGTGGTCCAATTGAATTGACCAGTCCAGTTAAGAGTATAATATCAGCTTAACTGGAGAAAGAGATGCCTGAAAGAAAGCGTTACACCAAAGAATTTAAACTCGATGCGGTTAGTCTTGTGCTTGATCAAGGCCATAGCAGAACCGATGTTGCCAAAATGTTAGATGTTAACAATCAGATGATCAGTCGCTGGGTCAAGGAATACCAGCAAGATGATGATGGGCAAGCATTTAGGGGCAACGGTAAATTAACACCAGAGCAAGAAGAGATCCGTCGACTTAAAGCGCAGGTCAAACAGCTTGAAATGGAAAAGCGCATATTAAAGGAAGCGACGGTCTTTTTCGCCAAGGAAACGAAATAAAATATCGTTTCATCGCGCAACGTAAAAAGACCTATCCAGTCGATTTAATGTGTCGACTGTTGGGCGTGAATAGAAATGGCTTCTACCGGTATATGAAGAAGCAGGAATGGCCGCAGACGCAGAAGGATAACGAAAAAGCTGAGATGCTCGAATGGATTGAAGCCATAGATGTTGCGAGTGAGCATACATACGGTAGCCGCAGAATGCAGCGAGCATTGAACTGTTTAGGTTATCCAGTAGGCCGACAGCAAACGCGGCAGTTAATGAAAGAAGCCAACGTAAAGGTTCGATACAAGAAGAAGTATAAAATCACCACCAATAGTGATCACGACAAGCCCGTATTCGACAATGTACTCAACCGTGAGTTTGACGTTAACGCACCGGACCAAGCGTATGTTTGCGATATTACCTACGTCTGGACACGTGAAGGTTGGTTGTATTTAGCCGTGGTTATTGATCTGTTCTCGCGGAAGGTTGTGGGCTGGAGTATGGGTTCACGAATGAAGGCCAAGCTTGTTTGCGATGCACTGACAATGGCGATTTGGCAACGTCGCCCGAAGCCAGGATTGATTGTTCATTCTGACAGAGGAAGTCAGTATGCAAGTGACCAGTATCGTCGATTATTGAAAGGCCATGGTTTTATTGGCAGCATGAGTCGAAAAGGCGACTGTTGGGATAATGCCGTGGTAGAGAGTTTCTTCGGTACACTGAAACAAGAACGTGTGCATTGGAAGTCATATCAAACCCGTCTCGAAGCACAGCAAGATATCTTGCAGTACATCGCGATGTTTTATAATCCGATGCGGTTACATTCATACTTAGGATATATGAGTCCGAATCAGTATGAAGTGGCAGCATTGAAACAGAAGAAAGTAGCTTAACTGGGTTGGTCAATTTTGGTTGACCACGTCAGGCTGGCTTTTAACTGGGTTTACCCCCTTTCGATTGATGCTGGCGTTATTATTACAAGCGTAGCCGTGTCTCTTGGCATTATCTGCCTAGTTATTGCGCTTCCGCTAGGCAGAATGAAACCTAAAGTCGATTTACGTCAGGATACCCCACTGTGATTTTTCAAAGTGCTAAACAAACTGTTCTTAAGCAATCTGCTCTTAAGCAATACATTGTCAAACAAGTGAAGCGGGCCTGTGTCGTCATTTTTTCTGCGATAACACTACTATGCGCTGCCTGCACAGATAACACTGGCGAACGCTCTGACTCCGCTGACGGCTCTCATTCCGCTGAAGGCTCTTATCTCGCTGAAGGCTCTAACTCCGCTAAAGGCTCTGCCGAATCAGCCGACACAGGGCCCTCGCAGTTTTTTGGTGCTTTTTCACAAGAAACTGAAAATGTGTACATGCCTGTAAGTAAGGCACGCCCCATGACACTGCCAGAAGATCACAAAAGTCACCCAGAATTCCAATTAGAATGGTGGTATCTCACCTTTGTGTTAGAAGATAAGAAGAATAACGAATATGGCCTTCAATACACTTTATTTCGCTTCAGCAATGCGGCTGATAGCATGGTGAAAACTGCATGGTCTGAGCCTCAGCAGTGGATGGGGCATGCTTCTTTGCACAGCAAAACCAAACATTACTTTGAAGAGCGATTGGCCGCAGGAGGAGTAGGCAACGCCTTTGTCAAAACCTCTCCATTTAGCGCTGTAATAGACAACTGGTCTTGGACATCTGAGGGGGCATCGCCCTTCCCCGCCGCTCTTGCTTTTTCAATTAACCAAGAGGTTGATGTGGCGTTATCGCTATCAACTTACGGACCTTTTATAAAGCAGGGAGAAAGTGGCTATAGCAAAAAAACACAAAATGAGCAGCTTCGCTCTTATTACTATAGCCAGCCTTTTATTGATGCAAACGGCACGGTTACTATCAACAATCAATCATTTAACGTAAAAGGCCTGGGTTGGTACGATCATGAATGGACAAGTCATCTTGCTAACGACAGTGCCATGGGCTGGGATTGGTTTTCACTGCATTTGAATGACGGGAGTAAGCTAATGGCTTTTCGCATGCACTCGCTAGACGACAGCCAAATTGCCAACAACACAGCCAGCGACACAAGAAGAACACAAAACGAAATTTATACAACGGGAACTTACATTACCAAAACTGGTAAAGCAAAAACCTTGCAGCAAAACGATATACACATTCGCCCGTTAAAAAGAGAGAGAATTGTTACTGAAAAAGCCTCAGACAAAAACAACACTAAGCATGAAGCTGAACATAGCGTGCCAACGTCTTGGGAGATTTCCATCCCCAGTAAAAAGCTTAAGGTAAACGTGGCTGCATTTAAAACTGGGCAGTGGAACCACAGTTTATTTCCCTACTATGAAGGGCGAGTATCAATCTCGGGAACTCACGACGGCAAGGGTTTCATGGAACTAACTGGATATTAATTTGCAAAAAAGCAGTAGCGCCTAATAAATAGACCAGTTAATCCGCTCACTTAGCGAAGTTAATGCTGCTACGCCAAGCTGCGAATTACCCACACTATTTAGCGCTGGCGAAAATACGCAGATAGTAAAACGCCCGGGAACCACAGCAACAATGCCGCCACCTACGCCACTTTTACCCGGCAGACCTACTTTAAAGGCAAAACTTCCGGCTTCATCGTACATGCCGCTTGTGGCAAGTAATGCATTAACTTGCTTGGTTTGATAAGGCGTTAATACCTGTTCGTCGGCACACGCAGACTTACCACTATTGGCGAGAAAGCTGATTGAGCGAGCTAAGTCTTCACAGCTCATTTCCAAAGCGCAGTTGTGAAAGTAATTGTGAAGCACATCTTCAACTTCATTTTCAAAATTGCCGTAAGCTTTCATTAAGTAAGCCATTGCTGCATTGCGTGAGCGATGTTGAAACTCAGATTCCGCAACCACTTTATTCACCATTATCTCGCCATTGCAAGACAAGCGACGCACGAAATCGCGCATGGCAATATGCGGCGACGCAAACCGCGACTGCACCATATCGCTTACCACCAGCGCACCAGCATTAATGAATGGGTTTCTTGGCAGTCCATTTTCGTACTCAAGCTGCACCAGTGAGTTAAATGGAAGGCCCGAGGGCTCGCACCCAACTCTATCCCACATGGTCTCGCCGTAATGGTTAATGGCCAGTACCAAGTTAAATACTTTGGAAATACTTTGAATGGAAAAGGGAACTCCGGCATCACCGATTGATGTGATATGCCCTTGAATATCACATATGGCAATGCCGAACTGACGAGGGTTAACGGTAGCAAGCGCGGGTATATAGTCGGCAACCTTTCCCATACCAAGCATGGGTTCTACTTCGTTATAAATATCTTGAAGTAGCGCTCGCATATCGTCATTCATCAAGTTATGTCTTCCCTATTTTACGTATTTAGAAACCCTATTCAGCCAATTTTGCCGCCAATGGTGCCGCCAACTTTACCGCTACGTTTGAGCAATAAAGCCGGCCAGGTAGCATTGTTAACGCTAATCAGCCCTAGTGCTCAAATTAATCTAAGGCGCTGCTTTTGATACGGACTTTTCTTCTAAAAGGCCGAATATTTTCTTAGCGATATCAGTATTGTCTATTTGCCCGATAAACGATGTGTATCCCGCACCGAACGCAAATACTTCAACATCAACGCCAGTGTGACCAGACGTTGTCCACCCTGTATTGGTTTTCACGTCAAGAAATGACTTAATAGCAGAGTAACGGGTTTCTTCATCTTGATCCGATACGCTGTCCAACATAGCAAGCTCGTCGCTTGTAAGAGAAAGCCCTAACTTTTCAGCTGCGTACTCAGCAGACATTTCGTTATCCACCATGCCTTTTGCAATTGTGCGTGCCGATGCCGACATCTTATGCAAATGTTCCGGGCTCCAACGATAGTCGCCTCCAGCTCCAATTGTTAGGCCGCCAGTACTGTGGTCGGCGGTGAGCACAACAAGCGTATCTGGGTTATCTTCAACATAACCACGCAAATACTCTATGGTTTGCGCCAAGTCATGCATTTCGGCCATTGCAGAGCCAATATCATTGGCATGCCCAGCCCAATCTACCTGGCTTGCTTCTACGAGCAAAAAGAACCCGTTATCGTTTTCAAGATGCCTAACAGCCTGCTTAGTTAAATAAGCTAGGCGATCTTTTCGCACATCATCGAGAACTGCGGGCAATGCAACCGGTGCGAATAAACCAATTACGTTGCTACCTTTGGGCACATCAGCAAGGTTTTCATAAGAATCTGCGTACTGATACCCATCGTTGATGAATTGGGCAAGAATATCTCTGTCTTCGCGCTTAAAGTAGGTAGTTCCACCACCTAACATGACGTCAGCCACTGGCTCGCCATTCACTTTAATGTCGTAAAAATCGTTGGCAATGTCGTTGTAGTTTTTGCGGCTTTCATTGTGGGCAATGTAAGAAGCAGGCGTAGCATGAACTATTTGCGATGTAACCGCCAAACCGGTTCTCATGCCTAAGCCCTTCGCATAGTGCATTACTGAATTTACTGGCTCCATTTCTACATCAACACCAATAGCGCCATTATACGACTTGGTGCCGGAGGCCAGCGCTGTAGCCGCAGCAGCTGAGTCGGTAACATAGCCTGATACATGTGCAGGGTGAGTAGATGCATTACCCACTAAGATATCATCGAAAACCACTTTTTCTATTTCAGGGGTATTTTTATCATCTACAAAGTTGCGATAAGCAGTGGTATACGCAGGGCCCATTCCATCTGCAACAACCATAATGATATTTTTGGGAGTGTTAGTTGCCACCGTTTTATCGATATTATTATTTGGCTCAGTAACTGTGCATCCAGCGAGTAATGCGATAGAGGCGCTGCTTACTAACGACGCACGAACAACTTTTTTAACCATGAATAGCTTCCCTGAGTAAGTAACATGCACATATCAGGAGGCTCATAGCAAAAACTGACTACAGCAAAACCTGAAAGCGCAAACCGTTACGCAATAATTTAAATAGATACTAGGGCGTGTTGATCTTTGCTGTACATTTAACCCAAAACTCGTACAACAAAGGTGAACACGCCCTAGATAGAAAGAATGTTTTATAGCAGGAGATTGTAAAGCACACAGGCATTAACCACAAAACTTTAAGATAAGTCAGCGATTACTTGCGAGTAAACAGCGGTTGGTACGCTAAACCTTACTCACCGTGTTCTGCAAGGTACTCTCGCATGCGTTGCTGCGCAACATCGACCAACATGTCGGGTTGGAATTTAGATATAAAGCGATTGCATCCCACTTTTTCCACCATCGCATCGTTGAAGCTGCCGCTTAACGATGTATTTAATGCAATAAAAAGAGCACTCATTCGCGGATCACTTCTCACTTCAGCGGTAAGCCTGTAACCGTCCATTTCTGGCATTTCAGCATCGGTGAACATAAGTAGAATCTCATCCACGGGGTTCTTGCCCTCATCGGCCCACTGCTTCAACAGCGCAAGCGCTTGAGCACCGTTTTTACGTTCAATAATGCTTATACCTAACTGAGAAAGCGTATCGTTTATTTGTTTTCTAGCAGTGCTGGAGTCATCCACAATCAATACTTTCTTGCCAACAAAGTGGTTAACAATTTCGGTGTCGAGTATTTCTTCTGATATAGAGATATCGTAATCGATGATCTCAGCTAGCACCTTCTCTACATCGATGATCTCCACCATCTCATTTTTACCTTCAACATTCACCTGCGTGATGGCGGTAAGATAATTAGACTTACCCATGCCACTTGGCGGGGGCTGAATGGTATCCCATGATGTATTCACAATGCTTTTCACCTGACCAATGATAAAGCCCTGCACGCTGCGGTTGTATTCGGTAATAATCACGTTTCTGGCGATTTCATCGGTCGCTGCACCGCGCATTTTTATTGATTGGCGCAGGTCGATAACAGGAATGGCGCTGCCCCTATAATTCATTACTCCCCGTAAGTTATCGTGAGAGCCCGGCATTGAGTTTAGCTTCGGCATATTAATAACTTCTTTTATCTTAAAAACGTTCATCGCGAATATATGACGTGTACCTAGCTGAAACATCAATAGTTCCAGTCTATTTTCACCAACTAACTTGGTTCTTTGGTCAACAGACGACAATACACTTTTGCTCATACTACTCACTTTTACTCTGTTTAAAGATGCCTAAAATTGAAGCCGCAATAGACATTTGCTATTACTTTGCTGTTACTTTGTTTTTAGAGTGTCGCAACTTTCCATATATACCCTAACTATAGCGTTAAACATAGGAATCTTCCTGATAAATTAAAATACCGAAATCTTGTAAGTGCGGCTCCTGCTTTTCTAAGTTCAATTATCGCGTCTAACATAGCCTCTAATATAGTCTCTAATATAGCCTCTAATGTCGCCCCCATTCACAAAATAAATGACCGCAATGCAAAATATATATTTCTATTATTCACACAACCCCACTAGGATGAAATGGAACTCGCGGAAACGCCCTACAGCTTGCACATAGTGAATGACAAAAGCGCGTTATACGTAAAAAAATATAAACATAGACGGGAGAGACGCTCATGTCGCAATACCAACAAGATATTGATAACTTCGCAACATTGAAAGCAGCACAAAAAGGCACATGGGAAGGCATTAACCCAGAGTATGCCGCTCGTATGAAGCTTCAAAACCGTTTTAAGACCGGTTTAGACATCGCTCGCTACACTGCCGCAATTATGCGTAAAGATATGGAAGAGTACGATGCAGACTCATCGCAATACACACAGTCTTTAGGTTGCTGGCATGGTTTTGTAGGCCAACAAAAAATGTTGTCGGTTAAAAAGCATCAGGGTACAACAAGTAAAAGCTACCTTTACCTTTCTGGCTGGATGGTAGCGGCACTTCGCTCAGAGTTTGGACCTCTTCCAGACCAGTCGATGCATGAAAAAACTACCGTTTCATCGCTTATCGAAGAGCTTTACACTTTCCTACGCCAGGCTGACGCAAGAGAACTAGGCGACCTTTTCCACAAACTAGACGATGCCAAAGCAAACGGCGGTGACGTGGCTGCTATTCAAGCAGAAATTGAAAACTACGAAACACACATTGTTCCAATTATTGCCGATATCGATGCAGGCTTTGGTAACGAAGAAGCGACTTATTTACTTGCAAAGCAAATGATTGAAGCGGGTGCATGCTGTATTCAAATTGAAAACCAAGTATCTGATGCCAAACAGTGTGGTCACCAAGACGGTAAAGTGACGGTTCCTCATGAAGACTTCTTAGCAAAAATTAACGCAGTACGTTACGCGTTTCTTGAGCTAGGTGTAGACGACGGCGTTATTGTGGCTCGTACAGATTCACTTGGTGCAGGACTTACTCAAAAAATCCCAGTGTCTCAGTCTGAAGGCGATTTAGCTACACAGTACAACGCGTTCCTGAAAACAACTGAAGTAAGCGGTGCCGACGATGTTAACGAAGGCGACCTTCTGCTTAAACAAGGTGGTAAGTTAGTAAAACCTGAGCGCCTTCCAAATGGCTTGTTCAGATTTAAAGACGGTTCTGGTTTCGACCGCGTGGTACTAGACTGTGTTACATCGCTACAGCACGGTGCAGATTTACTATGGATTGAAACTGAAAAGCCACATGTAGGTCAAATTGCCGAAATGGTTAACGCTATCCGCGAGCAAGTACCTAATGCGAAACTAGTTTACAACAACTCACCATCATTCAACTGGACACTTAACTTCCGCCAGCAAGTATTCGATGCTTGGAGCGAAGAAGGTAAAGATGTTTCTGCTTACAACCGTGCGGGCCTTATGGCTGTGGAATACGACGATACCGAGCTTGCAGCAGTTGCTGATGAGAAGATTAAGAGCTTCCAAGCTGATGCAGCACGTGAGGCAGGTATTTTCCACCACCTTATTACGCTTCCAACTTACCACACTACCGCCTTGTCTACAGACAACCTAGCGAAAGGCTACTTCGGCGAAGATGGTATGTTAGCTTACGTTCGCGGCGTGCAGCGCCAAGAAATTCGCCAAGGCCTTGCGTGTGTTAAACACCAAGCGATGGCAGGTTCTGATTTAGGTGATACGCACAAAGAGTACTTCTCTGGTGATGCGGCACTTAAAGCATCGGGTGAAGATAACACCATGAACCAGTTCGACGTTTAACGGAAAGTTCCCAACCTTTCCTTTACTGGGCACCTTCGGGTGCCCTTTTTTATGAGTTTAGAAAATCTATATTCATAACTCTTATGAAATATATATTTACATACACGTTAAATAAGCTCCTTTGCCCAGCTAAATAATCAAAAACTGTCGCCAACTCATATTACAATAAAAAATAACAACAGCATTTCATATAGTTAGATTTAAGCGTAAAAAGCAGCATAAGACTAAACGCTTATCTGACAAGCGCTGTAAAACCCTTTATAATACGTTTTAAATATCATCTTCATAAAGAGCATTCCAACTATGAATATAGCGAAGGTCGACCTTAATTTACTGGTTTACTTAGACGTTTTATTACGTGAGGGCAGCGTTACAAAAGCGGCTAACCAGCTCAGCATTACTCAGCCCGCTATGAGTAACGGCTTAAAACGCCTTCGCGACCTGTTTAAAGATCCGCTCTTGGTAAGAACAAGCGATGGAATGACGCCCACTAAACGTGCACTAGAACTTCAGCCAATCATACGAGATGTATTAGGACGTTTAGAAAGCTCTATTCAGCCAGAAACCGAATTCGATCCACTAACCAGTGAAAGAACATTCCGCATAATGACTAGTGACTATGCAGAGAGCACTCTTTTACTCGAGCTGGTAGGCAGACTTGCCGAGTTAGCGCCTAATATTACGCTGGATTTAATTACGCCGAGCGACGTAACCTTTCACGATGTTGAGCAGGGCAAAGTAGACATGGCAATAAACCGCTTTGACGAACTGCCTCTTTCATTCCATCAGAAAGTAGTTTGGTACGACACGTTTAGCTGTGTAATGAGCGCCGATCACCCCTTAGTGCAACGCTGCGATTTAGAGAGTTACTTGAACGCCCAGCATATTTGGGTAAGTAAAACAGGCTTCGGTGTAGGAGTAGGTATCGATCCTAATGAAGTACAAAAGTTAGGCTGGGTTGATGCAGAGCTAACTAAGATAGGAAAACAGCGTGCTATTCGCGTGTTTACCCGCCACTATCACGCTGCGCTTCAAATTGCGAAAAAACAAAAGCTTATTGCTACATTACCTAGTAAAGCAGCGAAGTTATTCAAACACGATCCGGACGTGGTAATTAAAGAGCCTCCTTTTGATATTCCGCCTATTGCATTGAAGATGGCATGGAGCGCTCTGCTTCATCACGACGCCGGTCACATTTGGCTGCGCAGGTTAATTAGCGACGTTGCCAGTGAAATGAATGCCGTGTAATTGCACATCGAAATAGGGAAAGCGATAACATTCACCCAGATTATGACAAAGATACAAACCATAAATTAAAAAACTATCTCTAGACGCACTACACTCTAGGCTATGTACTGTTTAAATGTTCGCTGAGTTTATTGGGCAATTTGGAAACACGCCAATGATGAACTCGGCTCTAAGCCAAGTACTGAATTAAGTTAAGTACCGATAAGTTAAATATCGAACTAGGTTAAATATCGATTGGCTACTTTATTCTGTAACAGCCTAGGCAAAAACACAGCAGTAAGAATACTTACCTATAAAAAACAACGTATAGAGGTAGTTATGCAAGGATATATCACTCGCGGCCGTCTACAGGTTGCAGAACAACTCGATAATTTTATTAATCAGCAGGCCATTGTAGGCACGGGCGTGCAGCAAGATACGTTCTGGAAAAGCGCTGAAGCACTCTTTGCAGAGCTCATACCTCAAAATCGTGCGCTGCTTGAAAAGCGTGAACAGCTCCAGCTTGCCATCGACGACTACCATAAAGCGGGCAACCCTGCGTCGGGAAGCGAATACACAGCATTCTTAAAGAAAATTGGGTATTTGGTAGAGCAACCCAAAAGCGTAACCGCAACTACAGCGAATGTAGATGCGGAAATTGCCACTATGGCGGGGCCACAACTGGTAGTGCCCATCAACAATGCTCGCTACGCACTAAACGCCGTTAACGCCCGTTGGGGAAGCTTATATGATGCTCTATACGGCACAGACGTTATAGGTACAGAAGACGGAGCCGAACCTGGCAAATCGTATAATCCTGTGCGCGGCGCTAAAGTAGTTGCGAAAGCGAAAGCCTACCTAGACAGCATGATCCCCCTTGCCAAAGGTAGTCATGCCGACGCCGCAGAATACAAAATAGAAACGGGTAAGCTATCAGTTCGCCTAACAGACGGTGATATCACTACACTGGCTAACACAGAACAATGGCTGGGCTATCAAGGTGATATTAACGCGCCTTCAGCACTGCTTTTTGCTCACAATGGTCTTCACTTTGAAATTCAAATAGATCCTACTCATCCCATTGGTGAAAGTGACTCAGCCAATGTGAAAGATGTACTGGTTGAAGCTGCCTTGACTACTATTATGGACTGCGAAGATTCGGTGGCAGCCGTAGATGCTGAGGATAAAACATTGGTTTACAGCAATTGGCTAGGCCTAATGAAAGGCACACTAAGCATTGAAATGACAAAAGGTGGTAAAAGCATAGTTCGAGCAATGCACAGCGACCGTGTATACCACCCATCAAAGCATGCGGCTCAGGAGACAACATCTCAAAGCGAATTAGTGTTATCAGGTAGAAGCTTGATGTTCGTTCGTAACGTAGGTCATTTAATGACAAACAACGCCATGCTGTTCGATGGTGAAGAAGTGCCAGAAGGGATTATGGACGGGCTTATCACTTCTCTTATTGCTAAGCACGACTTACTCGGCAACAGCGAGTTTAAAAATAGCCGTGAAGGTAGTGTTTATATTGTTAAGCCTAAAATGCACGGGCCAGAAGAAGTGGCGTTCTCCAACGTATTGTTCGAACGTATTGAAGACATTATTGATGTTCCACGCAACACGCTTAAAATGGGCATTATGGATGAAGAGCGCAGAACCAGCGTTAACCTTCAAGCTTGTATTGCCGAGGCAAAATCTCGCGTTGTGTTTATCAATACTGGCTTTTTAGATCGCACCGGCGATGAAATACACACCTCTATGCTAGCTGGGCCGTTTGCAGAAAAAGCAACATTGAAAACCATGCCGTGGATTAAAGCCTACGAAACGGCAAATGTAGCCGTTGGCTTGCGCTGCGGACTATCTGGTAAAGCTCAGATAGGTAAAGGTATGTGGCCAACCCCTGATGAAATGCAAAATATGATGGAGGCCAAAATTGGTCACCTTAAAGCGGGGGCGAATACGGCATGGGTACCCTCTCCTACTGCTGCAACGCTGCACGCACTGCATTATCACGATGTAAACGTATTTAATGTACAAAAGCAGTTAGATGAAAACTTCGATGGTTTAAGTGACATTCTTACTATTCCGCTTTTAGAAGACACGTCAAGCCTAACTCGTGACGGAATAAAGCGTGAAATCGATAACAATGTTCAGGGAATTTTAGGCTACGTTGTTCGCTGGGTGCATCAAGGTGTAGGCTGCTCGAAAGTGCCTGACATTAATGATGTGGGCTTAATGGAAGACAGGGCCACGCTGCGTATTTCTTCGCAGCACATTGCCAATTGGCTAGAGCACGGCATTGTAAGCGTTGATCAGGTGAAAGAGTCGCTCTCTCGTATGGCTGTGTTAGTAGACGAGCAGAACGCGGGCGACCCAGAGTATATACCGATGGCGCCAGACTTAGAAAACTCTATTGGCTTTCAAGCTGCTAGCGATTTAATTTTTAAAGGGAAAGAACAACCATCTGGTTATACCGAGCCTTTACTGCATGCTAAACGCCGTGAGATGAAAGCTAAACTGGCTAGCTAGTTTTTTCGAGAGTAAGAAAGCAGGGAACTACAAAGACGGGCGCCATAGGACGCCCGTTTTTTAGTTGTAAAACACAAGAGTAGCCTAGCCCTTGGCGATAATAATTGCTTCCAATTAGTGGCTATTTACCTTGCCTACACTATGATTAGATAATTCATTGTAATTACCTACTTTTACAATGCATTTTGCAGTAAACCTGAGACCAGTATGCTAAGAAAACCTATGCCAACAGAGCCTGCGCCTCGCACCCACATCGTTCCTATATTTTCTGGTGGAGGAACCCGGTTAAGTGCGCACATTGGTATATTAAAAGCGCTGCAAGATATGAATATAAGCTTTTCAACATTGGTAGGTGTCTCGGGAGGCTCCATCGTTGCTGCGTTGTTTGCCAAAGGCTATTCCGTTGAGCAAATGCGAGAGTTAGCCCTTAATACCGATTTCAAACAATTTACGGCGTTCTCTATTTTCCGTTTACTCCGGGAAGGCGGTCTTTCATCTGGCGATGTATTTCAGGAATGGATTGATGAGCAACTAGAGGGTGCCACTTTCAACGATATGCCCATGGCATTGAATATATTAGCGACCGATGTAAATGGCGGCGGGCCGGTTCTGTTTAACCGCACTACTACACCGGACATGAGAGTATCCGAGGCAGTTCGCTATTCTATGTCTATTCCGCTCATCTTTTCGTTTAAGCCTTTTAAAGAATACCTACTGGTAGACGGCGCTATACTGTCTGAAGACGCTCTTTTTGAAGACTGGCAAGGCGACGGCACGCCCTCCGTGTGCTTTCGACTACAAAGCACCAAGCAAAAACGTAGAGAAATAAAAAAGAGCGTATTACAACTTCCCCAATATGTGGGCATGCTAATACGCACTTTCATGACAGCCATGTCGAGGGAGTATGTAAATGCGCGCTACTGGCACAACACAGTGGTCGTGAATACAGGCGAAATATCTGCGGTTGATTTTTCACTCACGCCAGAGATTAAAAACGCCCTTTTCGACCTTGGATATTCTACGACTAGGGAGTTTTTGCCCATAAAATATGCGGAGTATGTTCAAAGTAACAGGCGATCATAACCTAGTTTGAATAGTAACTTTTATACCACTGTGCAAACTTTTCTACCCCTTCTTCTATCGACGTCTTAGGTTGATACCCGGTCAGTTCAGTCAATCGAGATACGTCTGCATAGGTATCTGGTACATCACCCGGCTGTATAGGCAACAAGTTTTTACTTACCGTGCTATCAAACGCTTTTTCCATCAATTCGATAAAGCTAAGAAGATGCACTGGCGTTTGAGCACCTATATTAATTACTTCATATTTATCGCCAGAGATATTTGTGTTAGAACCTTTGCAGTCGACTCTATCTAACGACCTCACTATACCCTCAACAATGTCATCTATGTATGTAAAGTCTCGTCTATGCTCACCATAATTGTAAACATCAATACTTCCTTTTGATGATATTGCTTTGGCAAACTTCATGGGGGCCATATCTGGTCTGCCCCAAGGCCCGTATACAGTAAAAAAACGCAGGCCGGTTGTCACTAAGCCATATAAATGGCTATAGGTATGTGCCATCAACTCGTTAGCTTTTTTGGTGGCGGCGTAAATACTAACCGGATGATCCACATTATGCTTTTCAGAAAAAGGCATTTCTTTATTTGAGCCGTAAACAGAACTTGAAGATGCATAAACCAAGTGCGGAATATTGGTATGCCGACATCCCTCTAAAATGTTCATAAAGCCAACGACATTACTATCAATATACGCGTTAGGGTTTTCAAGAGAGTAGCGAACACCAGCCTGAGCTGCTAGGTGAATAACGCCATCGAACTTTTGCTGCTCGAAGAGTGCAGCCATACCTTCGCGGTTTTCCACACCCATTTCAATAAACGAAAAACGAGGTGAGGCGCTCGATGACTTAATTTCGGCTAGCCGTGCATGTTTTAAATTTACATCGTAGTAATCGTTAATATTGTCAATACCGACTACCTCGTCACCGCGGTTAATCAGGTATTGAGATACGGCTGCGCCAATGAAGCCGGCTGCGCCGGTGACTAGAATTTTCATTAAGCTTCCTTCTAATCAAAATGATGTTTGCCAAGCAACAAACTTACAACGCCTCTGTACGACTTAATACCTGCATGTGGTATCAGAATCTTTAAAGGCATTTTTTTAAGGTGACCACGAATAAACATAATAAAAGCACATACCTTAGTTTGAATTGTATCAGTTAGTCTGTGCCTTAAAACCACACAATGGGACAGCACATACCTTACGAAAAGCTTTTCTTTTAAATTTATACTCAGTAAACCATTTAACTGCCTTGAATAGGGTCTTTCGTATTTAAGCTCGAGCAACAACAGACAATAGACTAATTCAGACTTAAATCCATATTGCTTTGCTATTTCCAAAACATTTTCAAGTTTTTTTTCATTAAAAGCTAAGTCTATCAAACATTTGATGTCCCAAAAGTCTCTGAATGGCTTATCGTAGTCTTCGTTGTAAAAAAAATGAATTATACAATGCAGTAACCTCCACTCTAAAGGGAGGATGTAGAGCCCTTCGTGAACCTCAGCAGAATCCAAGATATGCTCTATTGGAACTCGCTTACCAGTGATGGGAGGAATTAACGTATGGTGAATGTCCAGCGTAGTTCCAGATTCATGATGGTAGTAAGGTGGGAGCTCATGACTCCATTTGCGATAGTAATTGTCGTCGTAATCAGAAACCTCTTTTTCATGCCAGCCATGCTCTTTCAGTTTCATTTCAATATCTGGCAAGTATGCTTTGGTAACCAATATATCGACATCTGACATCAGTCGACCTTGCGCGTTTTTATCCTTCGCAATTGAATATGCTGCGCCTTTTAAAAACGTTGGATAGATTTTAATCTCATCTAATAGGCTAGTTAAATTATGCGCCTCATTTATTACTTGTTGAGACTGCCTATTACTGTACGTCCTAGCGGAAATGAGGTGCTTTTGTGCGTAATCTGATTCTATTGGAACACCATAGATAGCAATTGTGCTTGCAAGAGTAGCGACTAAATCGTTGTACCTCAGTATCCTAAAAAGGTCTTGCCATTGAATATCGTCAAGACTGCACAGTAATGTAGGCTCCTCTAAACACCGTTCAACAAAATTAGGCTCTATACAAAACGTCAATCTATCAACCCACTCAAGAAAGGAATAATTTGCTCAAAATCTGAATAGTTAACACTATAACCTTCAGACTGCCTCACTATCTCTTCAATAGTTTTAAAGCCACTCACGCCCAAAACACTATAATTAAAACTATTTTTGACAAGTAAAGCAAAAAGTTGCATTGAATTTAACTTATTTATTGCTAACTGGGTGTTAGCTTTGTACTTCGGAGAAACGACAGCACATATTTTACTTGGAGCAAATGTTTGAAATTGCGTAAAGTTCGACGTCTTTAAATGAGCGACACTCCCCTTTTGTGTGCCCGTCGTGGTATTAGAAAATACTGAATGGGGGACCGCTTCTTTAATTATATCTATGGATTTGTTTTTGAGTGACGCAGGACGAAAGATTGGATTTACGGTATTGCTTTCAAGGTCAACAATAGCCAATTCATCAGAAAATAAATTCCAACCTTTTAAGCCCATAAATGCCGATAGCGTGCTTTTCCCTGAACCTTGCGAAGCTGGAAACAATATCGCTTTTCCGTCCCTCTCTGCGACCGCTGAGTGGATCAGGAGATGTCGATGGTCAAAACTACCAATGCACCAATTCATTGCCCATTCCATCGAAGGAAGACACTTCATCACAGGTACTGGGTTAAAAATGCGTTGACCGTCTAGAGACAAAACTCGTTGAGTTCTAAAAAGCCGCCTAAGCAGTCCGCTACCGAGTAAATCGATGGTGTAATCGACAGGCTCGTTCCAAGAATCTACAAGTCCACTATCATAGAGCAATGTTAACTGGTTGAGTAAAAAACGAGGTACGCCAGTAAACCGAAACTTATACAAGCCGGTGTCTAAATTTACATGCATATTGTTGTTAAAAAGCCACTGTTTTTAAGTTCTGCTAGCAACTCTGTTAAGAGTGGATCCTTTTTGGCTGACTTGTTACTTGCCTCCCAATCCACTTTATTATTCCGAACCACAAGATATTTTACCGACGAATGAGAGACAAAAACAGTTTCACCAGAAACAATAATAAAAAAAATAATGCCAGAAAAATCTGGCATTAATGCATAAATAATTTCGTCGTGTAACTTTAGCACTTTAAGATATCGATCCTATTCACATTGCACATGCTATTTGCGGACCTCACCAAGATCCTTCCAGCATTTTTCAAAATGTGCCGTGTGATACTGATAAATCATTATCGTTCCAGTATTGTGTGGTAATACTATCAGACAATTCTAAGTCATCAGGCATTGGGAAACGTGGCGTTCCATCTCTATTCTCAGTGTTGTTTTTCAATGCATAAGTAACGGCTGTAGACCCCCAAAAATCCTCCATAATATTATCAGCTGTCGGATTAATCGCCGTATCCCAATTAGATAAGCCGTAATGTGCATTCAGATACATAGCCGCTAAATCCATTAGGCTCCCGCCCGTAACGGTCTTGTCGAAAACGTCTTCCAGATTAAATTCAATCATTTCTACCGTATTACCATCGCCCAACACTACTGTTGTATCACGCATAAACTGGGCAACGGCTTTGATACGCCTTAAATTGGTTGCCTCACCAGCGTCACCAAATATTTTCTTGATTGCATGGAGAGCATGCTGAAGGCCTGTAGTCTCCGTTGAATCATCTATACTAGTTGTTGAATTCTTTTTAAAAGAACCAGAACCACGACCATTATTCTTCTTAACATCATCGACAGAGGCAATAGTACTGAAAGTACTAGCAGTATCAGTTGAAACACCACTTGCTTTAAAAGTTAACTTCTGCCATGTACCGGGTGACCAACCACCGTCGACTTGTGGCACAGTGCACGTGACCGCTACAACTCTAGACCCACCTGAAATGCCACTTGCATTGCATGCACCCCACACAGATTGGGCGGGTAAAGAACTGAAAATTACGCCAGCACCAACGCGTTTTACAAACGTTCTGCGACTATTTTTTACAACTGGGTCGGTCATTATCAGATCCTTTTCTTAAACAAGCATTCACCAACAGAATGAAAGCAAATTTCGAGCCACTATTTTTTTATTTTTTATTCAAGGACTTAAAAAAAATTGTGCACACCTTTCTTTTTTTGTAAAAAAAGTAGACAGGATAATACCTCGCATAAACTAACGAGTAAATGGCATTTACAATTGCTTTTGAATGATTCAATGCTTATTTTAGGCTATGGTTTTAGTTTGTTATAGGCGTTTATGGAACAACTTTCGGTCGAAATCAAAAATTTACTACAGCTCTCCGCTGAACATGTTGTTACTAATTTTGCCACCAGCAATACTGAAGCATTCTCTGAAGTACCGCATATTCTGGTAAAAATTACTATCAAAGAGCAAATTTACTCGTTGATAGAACTAGCGAACAAGGTTTCTAACTGTTCAAAACGTCGCTTTTCTATATATCCACTAGCAACAGGTAAGAATTGGGGTTATGGCTCTGCATTGCCAAGTACAATTAATGGCGACGTGGTATTGCTCGACCTTTCTGCACTTAACGGCATTAATTACTTCGACAAACAAAATGGCTTAGTGACGATTGAGCCAGGCGTTACTCAACAACAGCTTTATTACTTTTTACAAGAGCAAAACGCCCCCTTTATGGTGCCAGTTACGGGAGCAGGTCCTACTACCAGTATTCTCGGCAACGCTCTAGAACGAGGGTATGGGATTACGCCAATTGCCGATCATTTCACTGCTGTTACTGCCATAAAAGGTTATTTGGCTGATGGGAGTTTTTACGAATCTTCGTTACAAGCGATGAGTAATACCGCAAATTCAAATGGTGAAGAGTGTTATGTAGACAAGACATTCAAATGGAAGCATGGCCCCTACCTCGATGGCATTTTCACTCAATCTGGCAATATGGTAGTCACCGAAGTAACCATTGCTTTAGCAAGAAAAAAGCCCGCTTTCGATTCTTTTTACATGCGCTTTTTTGATAAAGACAGTTTCGAAACAGCATACGGCGTAGTTCAAGATATCTTCCAAAATTTAGAAGGCGTTGTAGGCTCCATAAATCTAATGGATAAACGCCGCGTGGCCGCCATGGTGGCAGAAAACCCACAAGGCCCAGGCAACCACGCTGTCATGACAAGCGAACAAGTTAACAGCATTGCTAAAAAATACGATGTTCCAGAATGGACAATAGTGGGCACTATATACGGCACAAAAGCGGTAGCGAAGGCAGCCAAAAAAGATGTCAAACGAATTGCAGCTAAAAAAGCAGACCAGCTTCTTTTCTCAAATAGCTTACTGGTTAGCATGGGCAAATTTGTGACTGAAAATACAAACTTTTCTTTTTTATCTAGCGCGAGAGAACAGTTAGAAAAGCTGTCGGCTGGTATAGAAGTTATGCAAGGCAAACCAAGTCAAGTTGCGTTACCCTTAGCATATTGGAGAAACCCTCGGATAAAGCCAGACAAAACCCGAATAATGAACCCTGCAGAAGACGGATGCGGCTTACTGTGGTACGCCCCTTTAGTTCCAGCAAAAGCAGATGCTATGAAACAGTTTGTTGATATGATTAGAACTATTGCACCTCGGTACAATATTGAACCAATGATTACGTTTACAAACTTGAGTGGCATTTCAACAGACAGTACCATCCCAATTGTGTTTGATAAGGAAAACCCTCAAGCAACAAAAGATGCACATGACTGCTTAGATGCGCTGGTCACAGAAGGGTTAAAACATGGGTTCATTCCGTATCGCCTTAACATAAAACAGCAACAAGCACTCAATGCGGATAGTACGTTTTGGAAAACTGCCGGCAAAATCGCTCACGCGTTAGATCCAAACGGAATCATCAGCCCAGACAGATATAACCCATATAAAATTAAAGACAGTTAGCTATAATTTTTTGGAAACAACGCTACAAATTTCGTTTTTTCAAAAGGGCATTCACGTGCTTAATCGGAATAGCATAGCTAATACCGCTAGGTGCAGATAGAGCAGACTCTTTACCTTGGCTGACAAAAACCTTATTAATTACCCCAACAACTTCGCCCTTTTCAACACTATAAACTGGGCTACCCGAGTTTCCAGGATACGCAGTAGCATCTAGCTGATACACCATCTCTGGTTTATTTAAGCGATTGAGCATAGCAGAAGTCAGTTGATTGGCGTTCTGAGCAGGTATAGCGTCGGGTGTTATTGCTGATACCATACCTTTGTGTGTTGCAGGGTAAATACCTAAAGCCGCGCCAATAGGAAACCCGGTAAAGGCTACATCAGTGCCAGGTTTAAGCATTGTGTCAGACGCTAGCATAGCGCTTGGTAATGAACCATCAAACTCGAGAAGCGCTAAGTCGTGCAGCGGATCTATTTCTAAAACCTCTGCTTTAAATGCTTGTATTTTTGTTCCTTTTCCTGTTATCACAACGTAATGCTGAACTATTTGAGGATCGAGTATTTTGGACACCACATGATAGTTAGTTACAGCACGCTTTCCATCTGCAACCACAAAACCAGTACCTAAAACCTGATTACCACTGTTTTCTAAAGGTGTGTACAACCCTATTGCAACAACTGACGGTGTGACTGTTTCAACAACTTTCGTAAATTCTTTAGAAGCCACCTGACATGTGCCAAAAATCAACAAAAGAATTGTTATTCGCATACGTTTCATAAATAACGTAGTCTCACACATTATGAACACCCCGATTAATTGTGTTTTGGTAAGGATATGGAACTTCTCAAACTTGTAGCTCTGCAGCTAATAACACCACTGAAGCTATCATTAATACTGTTAGTGCTATCTTTAATACTTCAAGCCATTTCAAAACAACGTATCGCAACATTCACAAAAAGAGTAGCGTTATTTTGGGTATTACTTTGGTCTCAACCATACGCAAGCGATGTATTACTGCATTTTGTTGAATACAAACCCGAGCCTAGAAACGAGCAAGCTTTACAGAAGCCCGATTATATACTCATACTTGCTTGTTACTACAGCACGCAAGGTTACGTGCCTGAAATTAGCCGATGGGCGGAGTGCTCACTGCAACGAAACGTAGAGGGAGTGAGGCTTCACAATAAATCGCAAGCGCCCATTATTATTACTGGCGGCAACTTTCTACACGACAGTTCAATAAATTACAGCGAAGTGGCTCATGACTTCTTTACCTCAATGAATATCGATAAAAATAATCTGATTACAACAAATGAGGGTACAAATACCCATGAAGAAATCTTATCAGCAACACAATATCTCGAGAATAAAAACATTTGGGTAGTTTCATCTGCAACCCATATCTATCGCTTAAAAAGAGAACTTGCTGGCATCACAGCTAGTACCACATTCTTCGCTGTTGATTACCATAGTAAAGGCAGTTTAGAACCATACCTGACATTGCCATCGCAAAGTGCATTAGAAAACGCGAGAGTAGCTATGTATGAATTAATGGCTAGGGTGAAATTTACCCTTAATTATTAATAGTTTATTTTCAAGGCAATTTGTAAATTAGACTAATTAATAGTTCTTTAATTGTATATTAATTTTATTACGATCTGCTAAGCTTACGGTAATGCAGTGAACATGGAAATTTGCATAAAAATATGAGTAGCCCGAAACAAAAGAGCGTTTTAGATAGAGTGTCTGAGCTTGTCGGCAAGAACAACAGGCTAGGTAAACTCATCTCTGGTTACAGTAAACTCAAAGAAGCTAATTATATTTCCTCGCACTTTTCTACTTACCTCACACCCACCATTGCAAGTAGCGAAGAGCTAAAAAACGAGGTTTACAGAATAAGACACAATGTTTACTGCGAAGAGCTAGCTTTTGAACCTATTCGCGAAGATGGGCTAGAGCTTGACGAGTTTGATGCATTCTCTATGCATTGTTTGATTCAGCACGTCAGCTCCCAAAATTATGCGGGCACTGTGAGAATAGTTAGGCCTACTGAAGAACACCAAAAATTACCCATTGAAAAATACTGTTTAAACTCTATTACCCATGAAGAGCTAAACCCAGCGAATTTCGCAAGAGAGGACATTTGTGAAGTATCTCGTCTTGCAGTACCAAAAGCATTTAGAAGACGACAAATGGACGACCATGACGGAGCAGCTGTGGGTATTATAAATCAGCAGTCCTACTCTGAAACAGAGCTTAGGTGCTTCCCTTTTATCGCTGTTGGGCTTTATTTTGCAGCTGCAGGTATGGCTTTAGAACAGGGGATCAAGCATGCGTATGTGATGATGGAACCCCGGCTAGCACGCAGTATGGGTTTTGTAGGCATAAAGTTTCAGCAAATTGGGCCCGTGGTAGATTATCACGGCAAACGAGCGCCTTATTACATCAATCAAAAACTGCTAAACACTAGCCTATCGCCCAGCTTTGCAAAAATGCTAAGTGATATAAGAACTGGCATCAGCAGAAATCACTAAAAATTTTGAGCTAAAAAATTCCAAAAAAAACATCCACACTAGTGGATGTTTTTTTATGATAAATCGAGATTTAGCTTTTTATCTTGCGGCGGCGTAATCCGGCCATGCCTAGCAGTGCTAAACTAGAGAGCGCGATAGTAGAGGGGCCAGATACCGGTACGGGTGTATCAAAACCAACCACAATATTATCAACTTCACCTGCAACGCCAGTACTGTTAATCACTACTTTGGTGAAAGACTCTCCAGCTTCGAAAGCAACATTTACATAAACATTCGAGCTATCGGCTAACTGATTACCAGAGTTTCCGTTCAATTTGTCAAGCAAAGACTCTCCAGTTATTTCAACAATTAGGTCGTCCCCGTTGAAAAAGGAAAAGTCGTTGTAATCATCAACTGACCCCCAATAAAAACCGAAATAATTTATTCCTACTGTTGTATTAAGTATATTCCCAGCGTTAGTCAATAAATTTGTATAATCAAGTTCTACACTACCAAGAATACCATTTTCTGCTGGTGTGTAGGCGAAGCAAGTTTCATCATCTGCAGGAGCCGCCGCAACGCCACTTTTTCCAGTGGCGCGAACTTCAAACGAGCCAGTTCCACCTACAGTTATTCCCGCACCAGTAGAGTTGATGGCGCAACCAGCACTATCAGCTGGATTGTTAAAACCCTCCGTCCCATCGAGAAATCCATTCATCGCAGTTGCTGCGTCAAACGTTTCTATAAAATAGCCGTTGACGCCAAATACTCCGTTACCATTAACAGCCTGAGTGGGGTCTATAAACTGGCTGGTTTTACCAGAATTGTCGCCTGCAACATCAAAATCAAACGTAATCAATGCTGCTTGTGATGAGAGCGCAGCACCGCATAACAATGCGGCGATACCTGTTTTTAAAAATTTTAAATTTGACATAATTATGTCCTTTGTCTGTTTGCCCAAGATCTTCTTTACTTCTCATAAGACAGCTGCATAAGCCGTTCCAAGTTGTTTAGCTAATGTTTTTTAAGCATAAAAACAAAGGCAGACGGCACACGGCAGTATATTTGTAAAAAATATGAACACTTTTTATACAGACAGATAGAGCACGATTATGAAGCAATGCGACAAAACTATTTGAGTTGTTTTACAAATAAATGGCCATCCATTGGCTATCAACTAAATTCTTATAGAAGTACTAATATTCAATGCTTGTGTGAACCGCCAAACAAAAAATCCCCAACAGCATAGCTGGCAGGGATTCTATTTAAAACGCTCCACGCGGAGCGCTTTTGCTCTTAGTGGCGTTTAGGCTTTCTTGTTTCTGCGAACAAGACCCATACCCATTAACGCAAGTCCGAATAAGCCTAATGTTGCTGGAGTTGAGACGACGTTTGCAGTCAAATCGCCACTATTTCCACTTGCAACGTCAGTAGTTCTCAAGTTCGAGTCAAAGAAAGAAGCACTAACGCTAAACGCGAACGCGTCGAAATAATTTACAACCGTTGGTACCATACCTTGACCCGGCACGAAACCGAACTCGTTAAAGTCTGCTCTAGTTAACGAGTTAGAGACTATGTTGCCGTTAGCTATACCTTCGCCAGGCGCTTCATCTGCGATATCAATTGCTGTCGTCAATTCGCCTTCCGCAATACCACCGTAATAAGCAACGTTCACTCCGCCCACTGTTCCACCAGTTTC
Source organism: Alteromonas sp. MB-3u-76 (assembly GCF_002831605.1). Taxonomy (NCBI): domain Bacteria; kingdom Pseudomonadati; phylum Pseudomonadota; class Gammaproteobacteria; order Alteromonadales; family Alteromonadaceae; genus Alteromonas; species Alteromonas sp. MB-3u-76. Next base: position 3,063,903 of record NZ_CP025115.1, read on the forward strand.
GGCATTGTAGTTGGCATCAACAAAAGCGCCAGATAAAAACAACGTGTCCGATGTGCTATCAATGAAGCTTGTTAACGCGCTTTGGTTAAGAGTTCCGTCACTGTTGCGAAGAAGAGCCTCAGCGCTTGGTGTCGATAAACCCAACGAATCAACTAACCAAACATTAAAGAATGAATCAGTTAGCGACAGATCTAGTGCGTTATCAAAAGGACCTCGATCATTTGCTTCTACTATCTCCAAACCACCAAACTCAAACACAAGCTGGCAAGAAGGGCAAAGTAGGTCGCCAGTATCGACATTGTTGTTGATTATACCGAAGCCTTCTAAGTTTAATCCAACTAGGCCATCTGTGTTAGCAAAAGTCATGTCTTGGCTGACGCTAATCAAGTCACTGATATTTACAATTGAGCCAGAAGAATCAGAATAATATTGCACCAGGTTTAAACCGTTATTAACGTTTCCTGTATCGCCGCTCGGAGTTGCTGGGTTTTGCACACTCACTCCACCAGGAAGAAGAATTGGCTCTGCCGCTACAGAAGTTGTAGCAAGCATCGCCGCTGCGATTAGTAACTTTTTCATTTTGTAACTCCGTACATTAAACGATATTTTCGTAACTTAGATATGCCATTAGCGTGCCAAAAATTAAGTTACTGATATCAAGACTATTTTTATAAGGCGAAAAGAATTATGTAAAAAAGTCTGACGAATTTAATTGACGTTCTCAATACTTTCCTTGTATTGAATTAGCGAATTAGTGATATTGGGCGGGAATTCTTTTTTTGCCATACTCTCTAAAAATGCTATTGCCTCCTCTTCCCTAGTTTGACCAACCAAAGCCTGAGCGTATAAGAGAAGAACCTCTATCGACATAACATTGTCTCTCTCAATCATATCGAGTAGGATTTTTTCAGCTTCAGCATACTTTTCAAGCCCAAGAAGCACTCTTCCGTGTGTCGATCTTACGCTTACGTTTTTTGATGCTAATTGAAATGCTTTTGTAGAGTATATTTGAGCTTCTTCTAAACTTCCGTTACTAGACAATAACCACGCCAGATTATTAAGCGCTTCGATATTATTGGTTTCAGTTTTGACTATCTGTTTGTAAATATTGGCCGCTCTATCTGGGTTGATAAAAATAAGTGCATCAGCAAGATAATGGAGTGCACGCGAGTCGTTAGGACTATATTCTAATAATCTCTCAATAAATCTAAGTGCACCCGCTCTACTACTAAACTCCTCGACAAGGCTTATCAAAGTAGATACTTTTTGAGGGCTGATAGAGTTTTTATAGTAATTGAGGAGTAAAGCGAACGCATCATCTTCTTGACCCATCCTGAGCAGTTCCGCTCCCTCGGCTTTTGAATCTAAAAGAGTGAATACTGGGTCATCTTTCCATTTTGACGAGCCTAAAACCTGCTTCGCAATATTTATGCGACCTTTTTGGATCAGGAGTTCCGCATAAGTAAAATGAAGAAGTTTGTTTGATGGATATCTTTTTACACCAAGAGCGGCAGTTCGAAGCGCTTCAGTAAAATCATTGTTAGAATCCAATAATTGTACCTTCGTTATATAAGCCAAAGGAGAGGCGTGCTCCTTGGAAATCCATTCATTTAGGAGCCTTCGAACTTTTTCTTTGTCTTTTTGTGCATTAGCTAACTCAACACTTACTTCAAAATAGCCAACAGTTTTAGCGCCTATACTTTTCAGTTCACTTTCAGCAGCGTCGAATTGTTCGTCATCTATATATGCACGCACTAAAAGCAACCTCATCCTGTCACTTAACTTTAAGCTCCGATTAGCTAATAGCCTAATGAAAGAACTCCATTTTTGATTTCGTTTTGCAAGTACAAAATATGTTTCGGCAATATTAATTGTCAAACCTGCCTGTTCCACATATTTTAAAATCGCTTCAGAAGCACCATCAAAGTTGTTCTCTTCTATTAGTCGTGAAACTCTGAATAACAATGCTGTTTCACTTAAAGGCTCAATTCTACTTAATTTTTCGCTGTAATAATTTGCCTCATTGTAATCTTTATTGAGCAATGATGCTTTTATGGCCAACTCTATTAAGGGAATATAGTCACTGTCGATACTCAAGCCCTGTTTAATTACATCTGAAGCTGTATCGTAACGTTTTTCAGTAATGTAGTTGTGTGCTAGAAGAAGCCTTGCCTCGATGTTGGAAGGGTCTAGATCAAGGACGGTATTCGAGAGTTGTAGCGTATTTTCTCCTCTTCCGAGCCCCATTTCTAATGCGGCACGCTCCATTAGCCTTGAAATGCTAACTTCTCCTTGCGCCAACTCTTCTGTATTAGCCAAAACCCTTTCAGCTCTATCTTTATGACCGTCAAGTAAAAGCGCAATTGCAATGTTTTCGCCAAACTCACTATTAAGTAACTTACTGCCTTTTTTAATTTCGATGTCGTACCCCAACCTAACTCTAAGCAACGTCTCGAGGTCTTGAAGGCCCTGACTTTTTGATACGATATTTGGAATTGCCTTCAGTGAATCGAAAGACTGTTCATATAAACCAAGATAGTACGAAGACACAGCTTGAATATACTTTAGCATAGGGCTATCGAAACCTGCAGCGATTGCTTTTTCGGTAGCTGTTTTAGCTTCATCATACTTATTTGCCCTGAAAGCATTTTCAGCAAGCATATGATCAATAATAGGTGCATTACCGATTTCTAATGAAAGCTTTTCAAGAAGAGTAGTGCTTTCTTCATAACTCTTAGTTTGAACCTTTGAATTCGCGAGATAAATCTTTACACGTTTGTTACCTGGAAACTTTTTGAGATACTGCTCGAAGGCTTCAATAGAACGTTCATAACTTCTATTCATAAAATATAATTTGCCAAGCACGGGCCACTTTTCAAAGAACTCGTCATTTATCGACTCTAGCAAGGCAACTGACGTTTGAACTTCAGGCTTTATGCCATCTACTTCTGACAAAGATTTAAAAAACAATTGAAAATCAGATGCACTCGGATTGTCCCTTATAAAATTTTTTGCAAAACTCTCCGCAGCGATTGGTCTCCTAATCTGTAGCAAAGATAGGTATTTGAGTGCAGCTTCGTTCTGTTCTAGGTCTTTATCTGGGCCTCGTTCTAGCTCAGTTAACACAACTTCATAATTTTCTAGTTGGAAGTTAGATAATAGATAAATATCATCTATTTGCGGATTGAAGGGTAGAACTATCTTGTTGGGATCACTAAGTCGCTCAATCATGCTCACTGCTTCTAAATAATCTCCTAAGCGATAATAGACTAACGACGACATTGCTCTTAAGTAGTCGTTGTCCTCATCAAGTCGCAGTGCGTTTTTAAGTGTGATAAGCCCTTCGTTGTTTTTTCCATTTTTGATAAAACCCACCGCCTCTTGTCTATATGACTCGACACTCTCCTGCTCACAACCCAATGCTAGAATTGCGGGGACTAAGATAAACAACTTTAGAAACTTCATTTGCTCTTCCTAATAGGCATGATAACTATACATCGTAGTACTTTTTATCTATTTAATTTAAGGTATCACACAAGAGTAGTTTTACAATTGAGTATGCGTCATTATTTGCCGCATTCTTATAAAAGAAAGGGAATAGACTGGGTGAGTAATTCTGTTGTGGTGAGAGAATCTCTTCGTTTAGAAGAGCAACTAGCTATATGGGAAGATGTGTATCTAAATACACGTTGCTCAAGTCCCTTCCTATCTCCTCATTGGATTGAAGGCTGGCTGCGGAATATCAGTAGTCCCCTACTAACAGCATTATTTTATTGTGGTAATCACATAAAAGGTATTGCATTGATAGGAACAAATACACAACGAGTACTAGGCTTAAAGATAAATAATGCTTACCTAAATCAAGCTGGTACTGAAACTGAAGATCAAGCTTGGATAGAATACAACGACTTGCTTTGCCCAGAAAAATTTAGAACTGAATTTTTTGAGTTACTCGTCAGTGAATTACGAAAAAGGAGGTTTCATAGATTTAAAACGTCAATGAAAACTAATAGTTACCTTCAATTTTCTAAGTCGCAGTATATAGCCCACACTGACGTTCTGATTACAAAAGGATTTACAACAAGTCTTGATGTTTTTACTCAATATCCGAGTAAAATTATGAGTAAGAATTCACGCACCCAAATAAAACGAAGCCAAAAATTATTGAAACTCGAGTTTGGAGACATTGATATCCTTAAGTGTTCGACTCCTACTGAAATATTGGAGGGACTTAAAGAGTTGGCAGAACTCCATCGTTTGCGCTGGGGAAGTACCGAAAATGGAAGCGGATTTGATAATTCAATATTTATGGAGCACCAAAAAAGTATCCTTTTGACTAAGCCACACTTTGCTGAGCTTATTAAGTGTGTAGCAGGTAACAAAACCATAGGTTTTTCTATTAACTTAATTCTAAGTGAAACCGTTTTTTTTTACTGCTCTGGCATTAATTACTTTCGAAACGACAATAAGGTGAAAGCAGGGTATGTAATGCATCACGAAATAATGAACTATTACGCTAATCGTGGATTTAAAACTTACGATTTTTTAGGCGGAAATAGCAGGTATAAGAGTTCTCTATCAAATAGAGAGGTCTCATTCTTCACAGAAACGTTTATTTTTAATAATCTTACTGGGAAAGTGCTATCCACTTATAAGAAAATTAGGCACTGTCTCTCAAAACCCTCGCCGGATTTCCCCCAACAATAACGCCTTCGGGCACATCATCCACCACCACAGCGCCCGCAGCTACAACACTGCCTTTGCCAACATTAGCCATTACCAGTGCACCATTTCCCAACCAGCAGTTTTCACCTATTTCCACTTTGGTAAATATACCACCTTGATCTTTGATCGGCTTTGATGGATCTGAAAAGTTATGCTGCCCTTTTCCACTCATAATATGAACGCCGCTGCCTAGCAGTGTGTTTTTACCTATACTGCATTTACCAATATTGCATTGAGGGCCAATGTAAACGCCCTCCTCAATACTTGTGTCTTGCTGCGAAAACAACGTACCAAAAGAAATCACAGCGTCTGGCGAACAATGCGAAAACACAAAGCGGTAGAAACCACTGCGTAAGTAACTGCCCAATTTGCCGGGTAACAGTGATAAACACTGACTGTAGCTTGCTATCAGGGCATCTTTATTTAAAACCATCGACAATAGTAGGTAGGAAATGGTTACTGGACTGATTAACAGTGCTAGCAACAAAAAAACACAACGCTTAATAAATGGCTTCATATTTTTTCCAACGCCTGTTTAAGGGGCTGCAACTGTTGTTGCCAGCTATAGGTGTTATGAAGTGCATTGAAGGCACTCGCTGCTTTTTGTTGAGCAGTGTCGGCTTCTTTTACACATCTAACGCATGCATCAGTAAAGGCCCCATCGTCGTCGGCAATGAACATAGTGTTCTCGCTCGCATAGCTAATTCCTTCAGCCCCCATACTGGTGGTTATTACAGGTAATTTGCATGCAGCAGCCTGCAACACTTTATTCTGCACGCCTCTGGCCAATCTAAACGGGGCTACAAACGCAGTGGCCTTATGAAAGTACGGCAACATGTCGTCGACAAAGCCAGTCACATAAACAGCCTCATCACGCTCAGCTATCTGCTTTATGTCTTTGGTGGGGTTCATGCCACCTACTGTAAAAGTAGCGCCAGGCAAACGTTGCTTTATGGTGGGCCAACAGTGTTCAACGAACCACATAACTGCATCCACATTAGGTTTATAATTCATTACACCGGTAAATAAGAAGTTAACCCTAGTTGTCGGCGTTGTAGCAGGAAAAAAAGCTGAAAAATCCAATCCGTTTCCTAATACGCTAACAGGTTTATGGGCACTTACCGTTTGTGCAAATAAACGCACTTCCTCATCGGCAATCAAAAAGGTGTCCTCAAACTCAGCATTCGCCCGTGCCTCTAACGCGTTAATCTTTTTGCTTTCTCTGGTGTACACCCCGCGCATGGGAAACGCGCTAGATGAAGCATATTGACGCCACTTATCAGAATCTACATCCATCATATCCATAAAAAGAGCGCACGTTCTCTCGTGATAATTAGTAGCGTTAAACACATAATAACCAAGGCTTGAAGCACTAAGTAGCAGTGCGTCGCAGCCACTTTTTAAACGCGCATTTATTTCCTTTTGAAGCGAGCTGCTATAAAACGCGCCAACACTAATGGCTTGCCGGTGAAGCAGTGCCCAACTGTAGCGCATAACTTTGTGAGGCAATGGGAATACGGTGACTGAAATATTCAGCTTTTCACCAAGCGCTTTGGCATCGGCGTGGTCTTGTTCGCTTTCGCCTAAACACAGCACATCAACGCGATACCCCAGTTGACTTAAAAACTCAATTTGATGATAAGTACGAAGCTTCTCGCCCTTATTCGGCGGATAGGGCACCCGTTGAGATACGACAGTAATGTTGTGCGGCTTCGCCATTTTTGCGTCCATTAATAAAATTTTTATTTCCCGTTGCTATAGTACGTCGAAGGCTGTAACTCGTCAAAAATACGGACAGTAGAAGTTTCGATTCCAACCTATTGTGCGCATGCACAAGCAGGCAAACACATTGGCATTCCATAACAACTAATATAAAGTATCGGAAAGATATTACATTACCCATCACGGATGAAATATAAGTAGCCCAATGCAGTATAATGTTTTTAGTTTACATAACGCGAATGCGCATACTCAACGCGGCTCATTCTGTGTTGGTGTACCCTGCCCTCAAGGTAAACTATCGGTATCTGATCCAGTTGCACTGATTGATGAAAATGGCGACTACGTACAAGCCTCTGTAGAAGCGCGGCATTTGTGGCACGATGGTTCAGTTAAGTGGCTGTACATCACGGGTATAACGTCTTTATCGTCACATGAATCGAAAAAATACTCGCTTAAATTGGCGACAACTTCTCAGCCCACTTACATTAACCCAGTTAAACCCATCAATTCGAATAGTCAGTTAGAAATACAGTTGTCAAACGGCAAGGTGGTTACAGTAAGTCGAAATCGGGCGGGGTTTATCAATTTTAATAACGAACTTACAACCTCGTTTACCCACCATAGCGATAGTAAATACAAAACCCTATCCTTTGTGCATATTAATGAGTTCAGTTATGAGGTGTTACGAAACCATTGCCACAATGTAGCAGTAAAAATTAAGCACAAAGGGCAGCTTGAAATACAAAACAAAGCGCTGGATGTTGAAATTGAAAGCACAATTTTTTTAGCAGATGGTGACGTGCTAAGGGACATCACCATAACGAATCCAGCGGCATCTTTGCACCCAAATGGGCAATGGGATTTAGGCGACCCTTCATCAATTTACATTAATGAACTGTCACTCGCGGTAAACAAACAAGCGAGCACGTTAGTTGTAAACGATGAACTGAAACTTAATGCTCCCTTTAATAAGACGGTCATTCATCAAGCATCTAGTGGAAAAGCCCATTGGCAAAGCCCTGTGCACGTTAACGCAGCAGACGAAGTAAACTTAGCCCACAAAGGGGTTAACGTTTATTGCAATGGCGAATTGGAATACGAAACTGAGCAATGCCAACCGCTCGCCACATTCGAATTAGAAGACAGCGTCTGCCTTGCGCTTGAAACGAAAGAGTTTTGGCAGCATTTTCCCTCAGTAATGACCGTCACAAAAGATAGTACATTCGTGAGCTTACTGGGCGCAAAAGGCAGTGAACCGCAAGAGTTACAACCAGGTGAGCAATTAACACGCCGTATAACATTATCGGCAGGCCCACTTACAACCTTTGACGTGACACTTGGCAAAAACTGGGTTCAGCATTCTTCTTGCCTTCCTTTTGCCCCCTTTAATGCGCCTCAACAGCTTCAGCAACTGGTGGATAAGGGAATAAGTGGTGACAATTCATTTTTTCACAAACGGGACGCTATTGACGAGTACGGCTGGCGGCATTTTGGCGAATTGTATGCAGATCATGAAAAAGCTCTGGCACCTGATACGCCATTTTTTGTGTCGCATTACAATAATCAGTACGACCCCCTCTGCGGCATGCTGTATCAGTGGGCAGTAACCGGCGAGCAGCGCTGGAAGGAGCTTGCCGACAACTTAGCCAAGCATGTAGCAAACATAGATGTGTATCACACCACGCTAGATAAACCTGAATATTCTGGCGGGCTGTTTTGGCATACCGATCATTATGTGCCTGCCCATACGGCCACACACAGAACCTACTCCAAAAATCAGCCCACTGGGGTATATGAAGATCACGCGGGCGGCGGCGGCCCGGGTGGGCAGCATTGTTACACTAACGGGTTACTGCATCATTACCTGTTAACCGGCAGTACTACCTCTAAACAGGCCTTACTGACAATTTGCGGATGGATAGAGGGTTATTACGAGGGCGATGGCACGCTACTAAATGCACTGCTATTAGTCAAAAATGCCGGTACAGAAGGATTAAAAAACGTAAAAACCGGCCAATACCCTCTCGATAGGGGTACCGGCAATTATCTACAGGCCCTAATGGACAGGTACGCGGTATTAAACGATATAAGCGACCTAAAAAAGTGTGCCCATATTATTAAGCACACGGTATCGCCAGGCGATGACATTGCTCAGCGCCAGCTACACAATGTTGAATCCACCTGGTTTTATACTGTCTTTTTCCAAGCTGCGTGCCGCTTTATTCAAATAAAAGAACAGCTTAACCAAAGCGACTACGACTATACCTATGCGGTATATTCATTAACCCATTACGTAACTTACATGCTTGAGCATGAGTATGCGTATTTAGACAAGCCCGATATTTTAGAGTTTCCCAACGAAACCTGGACAGGCCAAGACTTGCGCAAACTTTGCTTATTCGCGTTTGCAAAGGCCTACATGCCAGTACTTGCACCGGCATTAGAACAAAAAAAGCAAAGCCTGCAACAGCAAATTATTGAAAGACTGCAAAACTCAGAAGAAAGCGAAACCACCCGTCTTTTATGCCTTATGATGCAAAATATGAATTTTAATGACTACGAACAAGTAGCATCACCCGCCACAGATTTTTTGAATACACTCTCACGCGGGCACAACTCAAAAGCTCATGGCGCTAATGACCACGGACCGTTTTCTGCTAATACAGAAAGCCTAACCACTTTCGTTATGCGCACGCTTCGTAAGTTTTCGCTGCGCAGAGAGCGCAGCCAAGCGGTTAAACGATTCCCGAAACTTCAGCAATGGTTGGGTAAGCCATGATTGCCACAACAACCCGTTTAATATCATGAATAGCGATATAAGCAGCCCTATGAGCAGCAGTACAAGTAACACTCAAATACATAAAGTAGTCAGCTTTGTAATTCCTCATAAAGGCCGCGAGACTATGCTGCTACAAACGCTGGATAGCATAAAACAGCAAACGCTAGACGCTGAAAAATTTGAAGTAATTATTGTTAGCCAAAACGAAAACGTATCGCAAACCTTAGCCGAATACCGACAGCATTTCTCGCTCACAGTAATGCATAACGACGATGCTAAAAGCATCTCGCACTCTAGAAACATAGGGGCAGCGAAGGCTACTGGCACCTACTTAGCCTTCCTCGATGCCGATGTAAGCCTAGCGGCAAACTACACCACCATCATGCTGCAAACGCTACAACACACACCTTCACTCGCCCTTGTTGCGGCTATGCAAGTAAACTCAGAACAGGCACCACCTTTAGAGCGAATTAGAACAGCGCTAAGTAACGCCGAGCTTGATACCACCGTTAACTTTTTACCCGGGCGAAATCTCTTTTTACACCGAGACACGTTTGCAACCGTAGGCGGGTTTCCAGAACACCTGCTCACCTGTGAAGACTACTATTTTACCGGGCAAGTGAGTGAATATGGCGGCCTTTACTACACGTCCGAAACACATTACGTGCACTTAGGGGAAGATAAAGACTTTAGCCCCATGTTTAAAAAAGAAATATGGCGCGGGCAATCCAATATTGCATCAACAAGCGGCAGGCCCATTCCCCTTCGTGAGCTGCCTAGTTTTATTGTGCCCTTTGCTTTCACCTTGGGCGTTTTATTTTTATTAATTTGCCTGCTGTATTCACACACTAACTTCGCTATTATGTTTAGCATAATCGCAGGAGCACCTCTTCTGGCATATACATTTAGGCTTAAAAAGTTGGTAGGCAACACAGTTTCTTTTTTAAATTGCCTACGCTTTTACCTTGTGTATTTTCCAGCAAGAGCCATAGGAACAGTATTGGGAGTACGCGGCGCGGTAACCACCAGCTCGCATAAATAATAATGAAAATATTGCAGTTTATATGTTCTACAGGGTTTTACGGCGCAGAGCGCTGGGTATTGGCGCTGTCTAAACACATGCCTAGCAATGTGACTAGCGAGCTGGCAGTAACATTAGAGCCGGGCACGGAAGACCTAGAGCTTGTTAAGCAATTTAAACCCATTGGTAAAACCCACCATGTTCCTATGCATGGACGCTTCGATTTAGGCGCGGTAAAAAAACTGGCAACCCTGATTAAAGACAACAATATCGACATTATTCACACCCATGGTTACAAATCGGATATTTTAGGGGTTATGGCCGCTAAAAAAGCCGGTATCCCCTGTGTAGTTACGCCCCACGGTTTTGAAAATGCGGCAGACTTAAAGCTTCGCCTGTTTATTTGGGCTGGCTGCCAAGCCATGCGCTTTGCCGATAAAGTGGTTCCCCTTTCTAAGCAATTACTGGCAGACGTGAAAAAGTTTAACGTTGCCGAGCACAAGCTTGCTTATATTCAAAATGGCGTAGACTTATCAGAAGTTGAGGCTGTAAGAGTAACCAAGAAACCAAAGCCGGAAAACAGTAAAAAGGTAATAGGTTTTGTGGGGCAAATGATAAGCCGTAAAAACATTACCGCCATACTCGACTGTTTCGATGCGTTGTATAAAAAACGACAAGACATTCAACTGGTGTTTCTTGGTGATGGCGAAGACCGCCCTAAATTAGAATCGTATGCGGATACCCTTGATAGTGAACACGCTATCTCATTTTTGGGTTTTAGAAATGACAGACTAGAACAGCTTCGCGATTTTGATATGTTTGTAATGACCTCCACCCTAGAAGGCATTCCCCGCTGTTTAATGGAAGCCTGCGCCATGGAAATTCCGGTGTCGGCCTACGATATTGCGGGCATCGATCAACTCATTACCCACAAAGAAAGCGGTTTACTTACCCCTTTGCATAACACCGAACAATTACAAAAAGACTGGGAAACCCTGCTAGACGATACCGACTACGCCCAGCAACTAGCACAAAATGCCCGTAACTTTGTGCAAGAACACTTTTCGGCACAGCGCATGGCCGACGAATACTATGCCTTGTTTTCAACTATGTTAAACGAGAAACGCCATGGGTAAACCCAACGTTTTATTTGTGCTAACCATAGACACGGAAGAAGAATGGCAGTGGGACGATGAATTTCCCCAGCATGACTGCTCGGTAGATAATGTAGAAAAGCTTCCTGCGTTTCAGGCATTTTGCCAATCACTTGGGATAAGACCGACCTACTTTGTTGACTATGCAGTCGCTAACAATGACGACGGTAGCCGTATTCTTCGAGAATTTGTAAACACGAAGCAAGCAGAAGTTGGTGCGCATTTGCATCCATGGTGTAACCCACCGTACTTTGGTAAAACGACAGAAGCGGAATCCCATGTTATTAATTTGCCGGAAGAGCAAGTTGTACAAAAGCTAGATGAGCTAAACCGGGTTATCAATGAAAAAATTGGGGTAACGCCACGTTCCTTTAGAAGCGGCCGTTGGGGTATGAAGGGTAAAACCCTTGAGCTCCTTACCTCGAGAGGCATTACCGTAGACAGCAGTGTATATCCGTTTTACGAAAACCCGTTTTTTCATTGTAAAGGGGCGCCTAGCACACCCTACTACCCCAGTTTTGATAATGCCCTTGCCCCAGGTGAACAGCAAAACATTATGGAATTGCCGGTAACAGCAGGGTTTAACGTAAAAAATTTTAGTAAGGCTGATAAAATTCACTCTACTTTATCAAAACCTCCATTCTCTACACTAAGAGCAGTAGGCCTTCTTTGGCACACTAAAATTCTTAAGAAAATATATTTAAGCCCTGAGCTATCTGATACAAAAAGTATGATTGAGCTGAGTGATACCTGTTTAGATAAGCAACACGATGTAATTCACATGTACTTGCATAGTTCTAGCTTAATTGATGGGGTTACTGGGCTATTAAACGTCGACAATGCCTATGAGTTAATTTGCTCTCGCATCGCACAGTTTCTTGCGCACCTAGAAGCAAAAGCAAACGTTTCGTATTGCACTATTTCCGAGGCCGCCGCGCGACTTAAGGCAAAAGAAGGGGCTGTAACAACACGGCTCCCGCGAGGACAGCATTGTGGATAACAACAGTGATGATCAAATAGTCATTCAGGTTGCATCGCTATCAGATGTGGCAGCGTGGGATACTTATGTAAGTGCACACTCACTAGCCTCTGCTTATCATAAATTTGCATGGCTAAATGCTGTAAAGCATGCTTACGGCCATAAGGCTTTAGGCCTTATGGCAATAAACCAGCGTTCAAAAAAAATTGTGGGCGTATTGCCAGCAGTGTTAATGAAAACGCCTTTTTTAGGTAAAAAACTGTGCGCTCTGCCATATTGTGATGTGGGCTATGCGTTGACAGATAACCTCGATATAGCACTTCAACTGCAGCAATTTTTAACGCAGCAGCTTTCCATAACCGGCAGTAAAGCACTGGAAATACGTAACATAAATAATGAGCCACAACCGCCTAGTAGTTTAGAAAATCAGAAAGTAAGAATGCTACTGCCATTACCAAATAGCAGTGAAGAACTGCTAGCAGGCTTCAAATCTAAGCTTCGTAGCCAAATAAGAAAGGCAGAGAAAAACGGGCTCACCGTTTCGCTGGGTACTAAGCAATCATTAATTAACGACTTTTATACGGTATACACCAAGAACATGCGTGACTTGGGCTCGCCTGTGCATGCAAAAAAATGGTTTGAGCAAATAGTCAATGCTTACGAAGAGAGCTGTATTCTTAGCGTGGTGTATAAAGACAACACCCCCATTGGTGGCGGCCTGGTAATAAAGAATACTACCAATGCATCTATTCCATGGGCTTCTACCCTGCGCGATTACAATAAACTGGCTCCAAACATGTTGCTATATTGGTCGCTACTAGGGCACTGCGCAGATTCAGGTATTGAAACCTTCGATTTCGGCCGCTCTACCTACGAAGAAGGCACCTACAAATTTAAAAAGCAGTGGGGAGCACAGCCACAGTTGTTAAATTGGCAGAAGTTTGATCAACACGGTGCTCTAGTAAAAGAGCAGCTAGCGGCTACATCGCCAGGTAAACTGCGCCCCATTGCAGAAAATATGTGGCAAAAGCTTCCTCTTACGTTTACCGTAACCGTTGGTTCGGCAATCAGACCGCATATCAGTTTATAGGGAATAAGAGAACATGTGTGGCATTGCAGGTTTTAGTTTATTTAATTACAACGAAGGTGGTGAAAAGGCGCTGCATAACGTGCATCACGCTATTTTGCACCGCGGGCCCGATGCCAGCGGTACCTATCTAGATGAGCACATTGGCTTGTGTCATCGCCGCTTAAGCATTCTGGATCTTTCAGAGGCGGGCAACCAACCCATGTTTTCTGCCGACGGTAACTTAGTTATTGTGTTTAACGGCGAAATATATAATTTCTTAGAAATACGGGCAAAACTTGAGCAGCAAGGCGTTGCCTTCAAAAGCCACACCGATACTGAAGTTATTCTTGAGCTATATGCCCGCGAAGGTATTCAATGCCTTCAAAAGCTGAACGGTATGTTTGCCTTTGCCTTGTGGGACAAAACAAAACAAGAGCTATTTATTGCCCGAGACCGATTAGGCAAAAAGCCCCTTTACTATTTTTCTGACAACGGCCGCTTTGCCTTTGGATCAGAAATTAAAGCCATTCTGGCCTTACAAGATATTCCTCGAGACATTCGCTTAGACGCCGTTTACGACTTTTTTGCCTACCAATACGTGCCAGACCCTAAAAGCATTTTTCAGCATATTCATAAACTGCCACCTGCCCACTACATGGTGCTGAACAAAGATGGATTTACCATTACAGAATATTGGGATTTAAGCTTTAAAAACATCAGCACAGCTAGCGAAGATGCCAACAAACAACAGCTAAAAGCTCTGTTAGAACACGTAACCAAACTGCGTATGATAAGCGACGTACCGCTTGGGGCTTTTTTAAGCGGTGGCGTAGACAGTTCAGGCGTAGTTGCCATGATGAGCGAGGCAAGCGAAACACCGGTAAAAACCTGTACCATCGGCTTTGATAACAAAGACTTTAACGAGGCGGACTTTGCCCGTGAAATAGCAGAAAAATACAATACCGAACATCACGAATATACAGTGAATCAAAATGTTGCCGACCGGCTAGAACACATCGTCAGCTTTTTTGATGAACCCTTCGCCGACCCATCGCTCGTACCCACGTACTTTGTATCAGAATTGGCAAGAAAAGCCGTAACCGTAGCACTAGCCGGTGACGGTGGCGATGAAATGTTTGCAGGGTACGAAAAATATACTACTGACGATATTGAAAATAAGCTACGCAATAAATTTCCAGAAAGCGTGCGCAAAACCCTATTTCCTACTTTGGCGAAGATTGCTGGAAAAGTACCAGGCACAATAGGCAAAAAAGCAAAATCGCTATTAACTACCCTGAGCCACGACGCTGCTATGGGCTTTTATATCACCAATAGCATGATTACCGACGAAATGTGGAATAGCCTGGTAAAACCCGACGTAGCCGAAAAGCTGAAAGGCTACCATCCTAGCCATTACACTATCGACACTTATCACAAAGCCGATGGCCCAGATCATTTAAGTAAAATATTGTATACCGACATTAAAACCTATATGACGGGCGATATTTTAGTAAAAGTAGACAGAATGAGTATGGCAAACTCTCTAGAAGTACGGGCCCCTATTCTTGATTATCAAGTAGCCGAATTTGCCGCTACCCTCCCCTCTTCACAAAAATACCGTGATGGGGAAAAGAAGTATTTACTTAAAGAAGTGTTTAAACCGTTTATTCCCGATACTTTACTGTATAGAAAAAAAATGGGGTTTAGCACCCCCTTAGATGAATGGTTCAGGGGCGAGTTAAAAGCATTGTCAGAATCAAAACTGCTTCAATGCAATGAGGGTTTAAGCGATGTATTTAATACAGCCGCCATTAATTCTATTTGGCAGGAACATCAAAGCCGTACGAAAGACCACGGCATTGTATTGTGGAGCATGCTGATGTACCAAATGTGGTATGACAGATATGCCGTTATACAAGAGCGTGCATCATAATGAAAGTAATGCACGTTACCTACGACATGCGCATTGGCGGCACTGAAATGGTGATCAAGAACATCATAGAGGGCAACACCGACGCCAATATTGGCATGTCAATTTATTGCATAGAAGCCTCTTTAGGCCCATGGGGTGAAGAGTTAGCGAAATCTGGCATTTCCATTACCACACAAGAACGCAAGCCAGGTTTTGATACTTCGCTAATTAAAGCAATAAGACAACACATTAAAGAAAACAACATAGATATTTTGCATTGCCACCAGTACACCCCTTGGGTTTATGGTGTATTAGCAGCCGCCTTTACAAAAACCAAGGTTATTTTTACGGAACATGGGCGCTTTTACCCTGACTCTACAAGCTGGAAAAGAAAGCTCGTTAACCCAATATTGCTCTCTTTTACGTCGAAGGTAACCGCCATCTCAAAGGCGACAAGCGATGCATTGGCTACCTATGAATTCATTCCTAGCCGTAAGATTGACGTGATTTACAACGGCATTAAACCATTAGTGGTAAAGCAGAACGAAGTAGATGCGTTGCGCACGCAGCTAGGGTTTAATGAAACCGATATAATACTGGGTACCATTGCACGGTTCGACCCGATTAAAAATCAGCTTATGATGATTAATGCATTTGCAGATGCCGCAAAAGGCCGAAACGACCTTTATCTACTGCTGGTTGGTGACGGGGAAATGCGTGAAGCACTGCTGCAAGAAGTAGATAGGTTAGGCATTAATGATAACGTTATTTTTACTGGCTATATTGCCAAGCCTGCAAACTATTTAGCGCTAATGGACGTTTTTTTACTTTCGTCGTTAAGCGAAGGGACATCAATGACGTTGCTTGAAGCAATGAGCTTAGGCAAACCTTGTGTAGTAACCGATGCAGGCGGCAACGCTGAAGTTGTCACTCACAATACTAACGGCCTAGTAACAGAAAACGATAACAAGAATGCATTTGCAGCAGCAATATCACAATTAACACAGCACCATGAAATGCGCGAAAATTTTGGTAAAAATGCGATCGAGAAATTTGAATTGCAATTTAGTGCACAAAAAATGAACGAAGCATTCCGAGTTCAATACAACTACCTCATACCGTCGGTTCAATGAGAATTTAACGTGAAAGATAAACAAAAAGTAGAGTTGGTTTTCTCTGAAGTATTCCCACCAATGCATGGCGGAAGCGGTCGCTGGTTATGGGAGGTATACTCTCGTCAAGATGCCGATAAGTATGTTGTGGTGGCCGGCAGTGCAGAAGGTGACGCACTTTTTGATAATAAAGCCGAACTAAATATCCATAGAATTTCTTTTGACTACACGTCTTGGTCTGATTGGGCGTTATTTTCCCTAGGCGGCCTAATTTTCTACACAAAACTTTTTTTAAAACTTAGAAAGATTATTAAACAATACAATGTAACCGCTATTCATTGCGGGCGATGCATTCCTGAAGGCTTTGTTGCCATGCTGTTCAAGCTTTTCAAAGGTATTCCTTATTACTGTTATATACATGGTGAAGATATTGAGAATAGTGCGACTAGCCGAAGCATGACTGCGATGCTACGGCCGGTGCTTAAGCGAGCAGACCTTCTCATTTGTAATAGTAAAAATTCACATCGCTTGCTGCTTGAACATTGGGATGTTCAAAAAGATAAATGCTGTATTGTTAATCCTGGGGCGAATACATCTGCATTCGTACCAGCCCCCCGTTGTGAATTTACTCGCGAAAAGCTTGGATGGACAGACAGGTTTGTATTGGTGACTGTATCAAGGCTCGAGGAACGCAAAGGCCACGATATGATGGTTAAGGCCATGGCAGATATTGTGAAAAGCGTTCCCAATGCGCTGTATGCCATTATTGGCAGTGGCCCCCGTATTGAATACCTTAAACAGCTAACACACGAACTGAACTTGCACGATAACATCAGGTTTATGCCCAACGTGAGCGATGAAGACATGGTGGCGTGCTATCAGCAAGCAGACATATTCGTTCTGCCCAATAGAGATGTAGGGCGTAATATTGAAGGCTTTGGAATAGTAATGATAGAAGCACAAGCCTGCGGCATACCTGTTATAGGTGGCATGTCTGGCGGCACACCCGAAACATTAGTGCACGGCAAAACTGGCTTTAGCGTAACTTGTAGTACACCAGATGAACTTGTTGAGCATGTAGTTTTATTAGCGCATGATAATGAAAAGCGCGAAAAAATGGGGTTATGTGCCCGTAAGCATGCAGAGCAGTTCGACTGGGAGATAAAAGGCCCTGAAGTAATTCAGAACATAGAACGCTTGGAGTCTAACAAGTGATATCGGCACTACTATACTTACTGCCGTTTTTAACGGGCTTGGCAATGTCTTTACGGCATGGCCCAGTGCTCATTTTTATGGTGTACCAGCTAGATTATTTCTTGAACCCACAAAATAAGTGGTGGGGAAGCTACTTACCGTTCTTGGGCGCACAATTTTATCTTGTGTTAACAATGTTAATCGTATTTTTCATCGGGTTTGGAAAATACTGGCCAAACAAATACTTTAAACACCCTCAAATTGCATTTATGTGGCTTACCATTATTTGTTTTTGTGCAGCTTATTTTAATGCGCCATATCTTCAATATCATATTTCAGCGATGGATGCACTGCTTACAGTGGCCGCAGTGACATTTCTCATAGTCAAATTATGTACTCAAAAAAAACATATCTCTTGGATAGTCGATACATATCTTCTCAGTGCTTTCCTTTTAGCCTTTTATATATTTGGCTGGGGCCGTGATAACTCAGGTCGAGTGGCCGGTGTTGGAATGGTAGATGCTCCCGATGCTAATTTAGTGGCAGCGGCACTAGCCCCAACAATCGTGATATTTATAGCCAAGCTTATTGCTCACAAATCGTTAATCCAACGTGGGATATATTCTATTGGATTAGTTTTCTCCCTTAACTCGCTGATATTGATTAATAGTAGAGGCGCATTTTTGGGAGTTGTCGCAGGCGTTTCTTATTTTCTATTCATTAGCTTTAGAAATAAAGCTTTCACAGCCAAGGAAAAAGGTACAATTTTCCTTGGTATGCTACTTTTTGTGGGTGCCTTCTTCAGGCTAGCAGACGATACCTTTATTAATCGAATGATGACTGTTCAAGAGCAATCAACACTGAACGAAGAGCAAGAAACGGGGTCAACTCGCGTCTTTTTCTGGCTTGCCTCAATAGAAATGGCCAAAGACTACCCTTTGGGAGCGGGAGCAGGAGCCTTTCAATATTACGGGACATACTATATTCCAACTCATATCGACACTGGAAAGTCTCGACAACGCGCTGTTCATTCGACATGGTTTGAAACACTTTCCGAAGCTGGTTTTCTTGGCCTTTTGTTTTTCACGCTTATGATATGGTACACATTCAAAGCTTTCGCTCGTGTTAGAAAAGAATTGTGGAAGCGAAAAGACTTTATTGCTAGTTCATTTGTTCTTTCTTTGTCTAGTGGCTTTGTAACATTTATCGTTTGCATGACATTCATTAATAGAATGCGTGCGGAAGTATTATATTGGCTCGTTGCACTTTCCGCTTGCTGTCTCAATATGTATTTATCCAAGAGCGATCACCAACCTTCAAAGCAAGAAGCTAGTTTAAGAAAAAGGAATAACCTATGACCCTTCCTAATTTTATTTGTGTAGGCGTACAAAGGGCTGGCACAACGTGGTTATATGAATGCCTAAAAGAACACCCTGAGGTGTATGTGCCAGAGGTAAAAGAGCTAAATTTCTTCAGTAGTCATTTTGAAAAAGGAATAGAATATTATGCGTCATTTTTTGAAGACGCTGGTGCTGAACATAAAGCAATAGGTGAACTTTCACCAAATTATTACCATATTAAAACAGCTATTGACCGAATATCTGCTGCCCTGCCGAATACCAAAATTATATTAATTTTACGAGAACCGGTAGCGAGAAGTTATTCCCACTATCAATTAAGCCTAACAAATCAATGCAATGGAATGACCTTTGACGAAGCAATGGAGCAAGTACCAATAATTAGTACGCTAAGCATGCAAGCGACATTTGTCGAACACATCCTTAAGTCTTTCCCTCGCAACAATATACACCTAGCATTTTATGACGAACTTCAAAATGAACCTCGATCATTCTTAAAGAGGGTTTATGGTTTTTTAGATGTTGATGATAGCTTTACCCCCTCTATTCTGAATAGCCGTGTGAATAGAATTATATTTCCCCGTACCCAAGAGTTTCTTAAAAAATTGGGTTTATCTAAACTAGTTGAATATATCAAGTCCGGTTGGTTAGGAAGTGTAATTAAGGAAAAGTATAATACTGGAGGTAGGAAAAAAGAGTTGAAAGTTAACAATGTTCACAAAAGCAAGTTCTTGGGAGATATTGAAAAACTTGAAGAGTTACTGCAGATTGAGCTTTCTCATTGGAAAACTAAATAAACTTCAATGTATGAATTGTATTTTTAAGTTCATATAATTAGATAAAAAAGGATAATGTGCGCAACGATATTCAATTTTTGAGAGGTATTGCCGTTCTCTACGTAGTTTTTTATCACAGCGGATTAGACTTTTTACCGCAAGGCTTTCTCGGCGTAGATATTTTTTTCGTTCTATCAGGTTTTTTAATCACTAAATTAATTCTAGAGCAAATAGAGCAGAATAAATTTAGCTTCTTAAACTTTTATCAACGACGTGTGAACCGACTCCTTCCTGCTTTATATGTAACACTTATATTAACATCGCTACTAAGTATACTTTTTCTTACCGCTTCACAGCTAAAAGACTTTTCCTATCAATTGATAGGTGCAGTAACATTTAGTGCAAATATGGTGCTTCCCACGCAGACTGGTTACTTTGATGCAGCAGCAGAAGGAAAACCACTCCTCCATATATGGTCCTTATCTCTCGAAGAACAATACTATTTTTTGTTGCCTCTAGTATTATTTTTAACTCCCAAAGGGCTTCGAGTCGCAGCATTAATATCTGTTTTTATGGCCAGTATTTACATGTGTTTTTCATGGTCTAATGCTACTGACCAAAACGTACCCTTTCTTTGGCGTTTTAGCGATGTCAGCAAATATGAGTGGTCATTTTATATGTTGCCAACAAGAGCTTGGGAGCTTCTAGCAGGTTCAGTCACTGCATGGTTGTATTTAAATAAACGAATTGCAGTCACTCCGCGTACTAAGATTGCTTGCCTTTCTATAATACTGACCTTAGGTTATCTACAAATAACGCATTCCCACCCAAGCATAGAAGCACTAATCATTGCATGCTGTACGGCTGTTATTCTATTAGGCGATGATCTATGGCTCTCGCAAAACTTTATTAATAGAATGGTAATTAAGGTTGGTGACTGGTCATACTCTATTTATCTAATTCATTGGCCTTTATTTGCATTCTCCTATTTAGCTTACGTTGGGCAAACACCACTCCTTGTGAGTTGCTTAATCATAATTTTTTCGATTTTTTTGGGTCAAATTCAATACAAATATGTTGAAACACCTTTTCGTCACAAAGGTGCTCCGTTACAGCTATCGAGCTTACGGAACTTCGTTTTCGCTACCGTCCTTGTTTTAACTATTCCTATCATAATTACCTTACTACCAATAAACGAAAATTTTGATAATAGAGTTATGACCCAAAAGGAATTGAATTATGGGTTTTCACAAGAGTGCCAAGATGCAATAGATGACAGATTAAATATGAATATTAAGTGTACTAATAGTGAATCGTTCGACACTGTTATTTGGGGAGATAGTTACGCCATGCATTTGGTGCCTGGGCTCAGCATAAAAAACAACATTGCCCAAATAACGAAAAGTATGTGCGGTCCATTTTTAAATATTGCTATTGTCAACTCGAATTACAGTGAACAATGGGCTAAAGATTGTATTCACTTCAATACATTAGCTTTCGATTTTATTAGAAAAAACGACAATATCAGAAACGTAGTTCTAAGTTCCTCAATCGAGTTTTACTTACAGAACGATATACTAGCGAATGATGGTAGAATTATAACTGGTAGCTCAGTACTCGTTGACTCATATAAATTTATGATAAATGAACTAAATAAAGCTGGGAAATCTATTGTGTTCGTATCCCCCCCCCCTAGAGACGGCAGAAACATTGGAGAGTGTTTAGAGAGAGAGTATGGGCCTGCTCTATTACTACTAGGCGACTGTACTATTAGTTTTGAAACTTACCAAAAGCACCAGAACGGTGTAACAACCATCTTAAAAGAACTGGAGAGCGTTAGTGCCGTTTTTGATGTCTCAACGCTATTTTGTGAAAAAGGTAGGTGTATCACTTCAAAGAATGAAACGTGGCTGTATAGAGACAACGGGCACCTGACGATTGAAGGTTCAAAATTGATATTGGGAGACTTAAAGATAGAGGATTTATACAGTATGCAAAAAAGAGCGGGCGCTCAACAAGAGTAATCATGCGAAATTTTAAGGCCTTCGTAGCCAAAACTTTAACTACGCCATAATTTGCATAAATATGGCGTAAAAAACATAAATCTCAACCCAGACCAAATAGTAAATACATTTCGATTACATGCTTTATTCAAAATAATTTAAATAGATTTATCTTAAGAACTCAATCACAAACTACAATAGGTCATAGCATTCTGGTTTTATGCCATCAGCGATAAATTTATTACAAATAGTAGAAAGCTTTTCACCTAGTAGTTTTGCTTTATCCGCCTCTCTGTTATTCATCTCTAATATGCTCGATGGATTTTCTAAAAATTCGTCATAGCTCATATGATTAGTCAGCGAAATAAGACCTTTATAACGAGCATCATTGTAATGCGGCACAAGGAAAACTACTGGAGTCCCAATGGCAGTACAAGGTAAAGCACAATGCAGCCTTTGTGTTATGACAAGACTGGCACCTTTGTAGGTATCCAAAAGCTTTTGTGCTCGTTTAAAACCGATATTTCGGGCTAATGTGGTACCCAACTTATTGTCGACCTTTTGAAGCAATAGTAGAGTCTTATCGTAGTATTGCTTTACAGTTAATTGATTATCTACCAGTTTGCTCGGCATCTTTGAAACTAGACGCTCAGGGATATCCATGAATACAGTAGAATTATGTTTGTTCGGTATATCGCGAGTTTGTAAGGTAAGCGTTAAGCAGCCAGAAAAGTATGCGTCCACACCTCGACTCTGCAAAAACTCTTTAGTTTCAAAATCACGACAACCGATAGGTCCATGGCGCTGAAGAAACTCCAACGTCTCCTTTTTCTCAAAAACCGGACGCGCTTGGGGCGTAATGTGGAATGATATAAACAACGGAGAAATAAACTCATTTGAAGGTAGCCACATATCGTTGTTATGTGTATACCAACCGTTAGCAATAAGCCTCGCAGGCTCCTTAACGTTACTTGAATCCCAATTATCTCTGTCGACGAAGTAGTCTATTGTCGGAAGAAATCGCTTGGCTGCGATGCTTTGTATTTCATCGCCCAAGTTATCAGAGTTAGAATATTCGTATAAGCAGTATTTCATCAAATCATTCCTAGAGTATCTAGAGCATATGTTCGTAAATTTTTGTTTGAATAAGTCGAAATATTATATTTTAGCACTGAGGAAAACCTCTCAACCTTCTAAAGAGCGCATTCATTTTCCAACTATTGTTTAACTTTTTGGGAATAAACCTAGCTATCCCTTTTGGTTCAACAATCTTAATTGCCTCTGAAGCTTCGATCCATTTCACCCCACGAACTTCAAGGTTATGCTTCCATATACTTCGATTTTTATGGTAACTATTATCAAATAACGTAGTGGGCTTCCCAAGGATAGAACCAACAATTGAAGAGTGTGTTCTATTAGTTACTATCTCTCTTGCATGCAGATGAATTCTTACCCAATGTGCGAAACTCTTAGCTATTTCAGGCGGATCCACGAGTAAAAATTGCGGGGTCGGTACAAACGTTATACCGCTATCTTCTTTATCACTTCTATAACCATAAAGAGAGTATTCATTTTTTTCTTCTCCAGCAAGCGCCTGTAACGCCTTTTTGGTCGAATGGAATGCCGTATCATTATCTAACAATACTTCAGCGCTTCCCTTCAAACTATTTAAGTTGTTGAATATTGAATAGGTTATTAGCTCTCTCGCGAACAAAGTAAATTTGCGCTTCGTGTTGATGATTTCGCCAAATTTCCCTTCTAGAAACTCAACATCCTGTGAACATGTACAAGGGCCATAGATTACATCTAATGCATCTGAGTTTATCGCGTGCTTTAACGCTCTAAACCCTGCATCAGTCGACCAAGAGTTGAACGCACCGCCACCATGAATATAAACCACTTCATTCGGTTCAGGTGCGTAATCAAAAAACTCATTAATCTTAAATGTTTCATATCTAAGATTAATTTTATCAGCCAAACATTCAAGCCCAAAGTATATTAAATGATCCCCCCAATTTCCCCCAGGTTGAACAAATATATGCTTTTTATCTTTGTTATTTAGAAAAATATTTTCTAAAGTTTTCACGTAAGTATATCCTTTCAATTACTTTGTCTATTTCAAGATAAACATCTAACTTCATCACCTTTGAGAAGAAAAACCAAATCAGAAGAGAAATGAATGGTAGAGGAACCAGTCTCAACGTTACCTCACTTCTATCATATAGAAATAATGGGCTAACGGATAAAATACAAACAAAAGCTACTTTCGCAAGCTTTTTTGCTAACACGGCAACATTTAGCTTGATTGAGAGATTGAGAATATATAAATACGTGAATAATCTAATCGTTTGAACAGACAGCGATACAGCCATGACTATATAGACTAAATCTAAGTCAATACACGCTATTAAAATTGATATTTTCACGATCATCATAAGCAAGTTCGCACAGAAAACTTCTCTAGCCTTACCTATTCCGACGAGGATCTCATTCGCATATTGAGTAATAGTCATCAAAATTTTTGCCAGGCAAATCCAAATCAGTAAATCTGAAACGAGGGACCATTGCGCGCCGTATAGTAAGTTTATTATTGGTTCTGAAAAATATGCTAGCGTTATCAAGCAAGGCCAAGCAATTGATGCTTGAATACAAGTCAACTTAATATACGTGGGTACTATTGCCTCTCCCGAATTTGCTTTAGTTGCAAAAACTGGAGCTATCAATAAATTTACAGGGTTAGACACCAACCGATCAAACAACGCTACAGTGGAAGAACCTCTGGAATACAAACCGACACTCTCCATTCCAACAAGTTTACCTAACAGCCAGTCTTGAGAACTATTCCCAATATGGTTTACGATTCCGGTAAGTCCAACTATTGATGAAAAAGAGAAGATATCTTTGCTTCCCTTCACTCTCAAACGTTTAGGGTTATCGCCATACCGGAAAAAAAATGTGATAAAGACTGAAGTAAGCGATACGGCTATTAATCCTAGTGGTAGTGAAAACACCCCCCACCCCAAATAGGCAAGACTTAGCGTAACGAGAGAGCCCACTAAATTGCTAGTTACATCGATAATGGATAGTTCTTTCATACGTAATTCTCGCCTTAAACGAGATTTCGTAATAGCACCAAAAGGAATAAGTACGAGGTTAAGCGATAATAATTGTAATACTGCGGTCAAACGTTCTTCGTTATAAAAGCTGCCAATAGGGACTGCCATAAAAAATTGCAGCCCAGCAACAAACGAACTCGTTACTATCAAAAGAAAAAGTGCACACTCGAGCTTTTGAGTTGTGAGTTCCCTCTCTTTTATTATGTAATTACTCACCCCAAAGTTTCTGATTAACTCGGCTATTACTGCAAATACCATTGCAACTGAATAAAGTCCAAAGTCTGAAGGTTCTAGTAATCGAGCTACAACCATTGACGTCAAGAGCTGGGATACTATTACTGCATAACCACCGAAGTAAGAAAATTTTAATGCTGAACGAAATGAAGCCACTAACTAGGAGTCCTGTTCTTAATAGCGTCAATAGCACCTTTAGCCCAAGCCCGAGAGACGCCATATTGAAGGGCTAGTCGCTGTGAAAACAACAAAAAAAACTGCTCTTTAATATAGTTTGAGTAAAATATTTTAGAAAGCCACACAGGAACAGACTTATGAGTCAATAACTCTGTACATCCAGTAGTTACACCAGCACGATATCTACGATTACACACCCATTCATAAGTTAAAGACTTTGTTGGAACGGGGTGTAGCACCGTAGCCCCTGACACTTTCCATCCCTTAAAGCCTTTAGCCAGCAAATAGTTCTGAAGGCGCGTCTCCTCTCCAATGCCGCCTGATTCAGCGGTAGCTGATTCTCCATCGTAAACTTGACCATTTTCCTTAGTAAGTAACTCGATAGCTTTTCTAGAAATGGCGTGATTACCACCTAAAAACTCTGCTTTACTCGTTTCTGAATCTTCATCGAAAAACAACCCCTTTACAGACGTAGGACAGTAATCAAGTAACCACTCGTGAGGATTGCTTTCAAACACAGGCTCTATCTGCCCACCATAAAAATACATTTGCCCGCGCTGTGAGAATGCGTCGTAATAGTGGCTGAGAAAAGATTTACTGAAACTTAGATCGTTATCAAGAAGTAAGATGAACTTAGCCTCGCTAGATTTAACACCCATGTTTCTCGCATTGGTTAGACCTGCGGTTTCTGTGTAAATATAAACGATGTTTAAGCTAGGATATAAATTGGTAACATTTGAAGCGTTTGCTTCTTGTCCATTCTCGACAACTATTATCTTCCCAAAACCAATCGGCTTATCAGCCAATTGGAAACAATCCAATATATTTAATAGTTGCGTCAATTCGCCATAATGAGGAATTACTGCATCCATCGTAACTTCATACATTATTTATCTACCCTAATAAAACTGATGAGATTAGATAAGATTAACTTGACATAAGTTGCAAACAGTGTTTTGTAAAACGAAAAATTTTTAGGGCTATTGTTTATAGCGACGCAAATGGCACTTATACTTGCCTTGTAATCACCTAAAGATTGTTCAGCCATAGAGAGCTCCCACGCATGAACTTCGCTAACACGCTTTTTTGCTGCTTTTTTTTGTTTCGAATTCACTGCTTCTTTTTCAATTAATCTATATCCCCTAATCATTGTTATCGCGCTTTTCTTAAGTTTTTCAGCTGGGGTATTAGCTGATACGGTAGAAATGTTATCGTCATGCACATGATAGATAAGATGAGTATTTTTGAGGTACCCAAACTTAAATCCTTTGATGGCAGTCTTCATGCAATAGAAACGGTCGTAAGCAGTTCTAAAGCTCTCATCAAACAAATGACTGTCGAACACAGATCTTTTGATTATTGAACATTGCATGCTACCGGGAAGTGTATGCTCTATCATCGTCTCAGGAAGCCTCGGGTCTATAATGACCTTAATTTCTCTGTCCCCAACGAGCCTACTTTCAGATTGAAGTGAAATGACAGGGTGCTCATTGCCACGTTTGTCAACAAAGTTTGACTCTTGCAATACATTTCGGCTTTCGTGCTCTATTATCTTTATACTCGCAAAAATCCAGTCGATATCTTTGTTCGACTCCATAGCATCAAAAAATTGCTTTAAATGATAATCTGGCCATTCATCGTCGCTATCAAATAGGACGATATATTTACCTTTTGCGTGTTTTAAACCGTTGTTTCTTGCTTTATAGGGCCCACCATTATCCTGATAAACATATTGATAGGTCAGAACAGATTCCCGAAAATGTTTTTCTATCCACGCATGAGTGCCATCGCTGCTTCCATCGTCAATAAGAATAACCTCAAACTCTTTAAATGTTTGAGACTCCAAGGTCCTAAAAAGTTGAGGAAGAAAAGCCTCTCGGTTGTAAAGTGGAACGATTACCGAGACCGGTAGACATAAATTTTCCAAGTTCATGGTGCTCCAATGTGCAAAACTTCTCCGGTAACTAAATTTACGGGAATTAGACTGAGGATTAATAATAACTTGATATGCTTTATTTTATATGAGCCGCGGTTATGAAGTTCGTTTACTATATAACGAATAATATGACGCCACACCAGCCATGGCTATTTGTTCGACAACAAGTTTAATAAGCTCTTTGCGTAATTCAAATATACATTATATTTAAAGCGGTTACTCCCTATAAAGTGGATAACGGCGACCTCTTCGTTAAAATTAGTCCCTTCTATTAATGGTCTAAATTCTGGAAAGCAAAAATTCTGATACTTTGGCCAAGGAAGGACATTAAGATTTTCACACAGCGCTATCATGGTATTGCATGCAAACTGCTCCGTTCCCCATTCATGCCATCGCTTTCCCAATATCGATTCCATTTCTTGAGAGAATTTAGAAAGCTTATCTGTAAGTCCTGCTCCTTTAGGAAAACCGGTAAACGCTGCACACCCCCTCACATAATGGGCTAAATCTATTGAAGTGATTTTTGACAATTGTCTTTCTGCTTCAAACTGAATATTTTGACTGCCAGACTTTGAAGAGTAATCCACTATCTCATCAATGCTAACCGTCTTCGGCCAATCTGGTGAAGACGAAATAAAAGCACGATTAGCATTAATACAATCGTTAATCTCTGGAATCTCATTTACAACTAGAATATCTGTATCAACTTGTATTACATAATAGTTATCTGTAAGCTCTTGAATTCTAAGTAACCGCTCCCAACAACCGCCAGCGGGGCAACCGTAGCGTTCTATATTTTCAATTTTTGTAATAGTCAGACCAGGGAACGCGTTGAACAGAATTACATGGTGCTCATTCGTCAGGCTTCCATCATCAATAACCTCAATATTTACGGAACACTCTAACTTTCGTATCAAAGAGTGAATAGCAGCAACACCCATATAGATAGCTTTTGCATATAACTGAGTCATCACCGTAACTTCTGCATTCGAGTTAGACTCTACAGGATCTAAATTTAGATACCCTTCCAATGCACTATTTAATCGAGATTCATCAATCTTTCTAACTAATTTGTCTTTAAAAACACTAAATTTCATTGGGTTAAACCCTTCCCTAATAAGCTTCATTCATCATTAATTTCATCGTACATTGCCACGGAATGGTATCCAATGGGTCTTATTTCGTTTTTGCGATCGCGTATAACCCAGCCACCTGTATTTTGAGCAAGAAAATTATTAACTATAAAACCATAGCTTCGGGACAAAAGTAATTTAGATCTATCCGTTTCAATCCTCTGATTCAGGAGGTAAAGATTCAGCTTCATAAACTCTGCCTGCGCCCACCAAACCGGTTGTTTCTCAATCAATTGATGATTGTAATCCGCTCTTCCACTCAGGCTACCCTCGGACTCATTCCAGCCAATCATTAATGCATATTCAACTAGCGAGTTTGCTAGCGTCCTGTACCTAGTATCAAGTCCATTATCCACCGCAGTATGAAACAAGTACGCCCACTCTATTTGATGGCCTAACTCCACATAACCACCATTGCTAATTGCCAGCGGCTGGTCAACGTTTTTATAATATTCAGCTATGTAGCCTTCATCTTGTATTAAAGGAGTCGCGACAAAGTTCGCAATTGTCTCTATATCCTGCCAAACAATGCTGCTTTTTGTGGCGTCATGTAAGGCTAGAAATGCCTCAAACAAGTGCATTAATGCGTTAGTAGACCATGTTTCGTTATGGTGAGTGCTTTCGGTATCACTATTCTCTTTACTTTTGGCAAGCAAAAAACCAGTCGCCAAATCACTCAACATCCATGTTGCCAAAGCCTTGTCTAAGAAGCGCTTTTCTTTTGAAGCGTCGTACGCATGCGCCATGGCGAAAAGCGCAAATGCAGTGTCATATTCCTTTGATTGGCTGCGTTGTAGATAATTATCTCTATCAACGCTAGCAAACCAGTTTGACGTCGACTCGTTATACATGTGGTCTATCATAAAATCAGCGCTTTTAATCATTGCAGCGAGGTAACGGTTATCGTTTGTGGCCTCAAAGCCTTTTGCGAAAATATACACTTGTCTTGCTTGCTGATATAAGGCAATAGAGTCGTTAGGCACCACCTCCCAATCTGCGTCAAACGTTTGTACTGCATAATTGTTATTCGCCATTGCCCAGTCTAGTCGTGGGGTAATGATCTGCATCATTTGTGATTTGGCCAACGTTGCGCTAAGTATACTGCCCTCTGCATCTGCTCGTGCATCATCGTTAGGGCCGAATAGCAAAAATAAGAATATCCAAAGAATAACTACTGTTTTTTTCATCTAAAACTTCCGTGCTAATGAGGTAGGTAAATACAACGCAACTAGCTGTTTTAGCCTTACTATATGGTAGTGCTTCGATTTTGTCAGGAATAGTAAGAACAGAGCTGTATATATGAAAGAGAATGCAGCCAGAGAAACACCAGTTTGTAAGATATAACTAATTGATACAGAAGCACTAGAAAATTCGTTAAAGCCTGTAAGCCAAACCATACTAAGCGCAAGCGCTGCAAGGGCAACAACGATGGTAACCAGCATTAAAAGGGCTTTCAGTAAGTTCCAATGCCCGATAAATACCCATATCAACAAAACACAAGCGGTGAACAGGCCAGATAGCGCACGATACCAGGCAAGCTCTAATAACGTTGCGTTATAAAAAATCCCCATCATTAGCGTTAAGGCAACTACCATTAACGACGCTAAATCAAACAGAAATAAAAACTGCACTTTATCAAGGGCAATTAAAGCGGCATCTAGCACTTGAACAATGCACCAATAAAAAAACAATATGGACAGCACCGGCAGTAATTGCGCTGCCATATGCCATTTCTCGCCCAAAAGTACATATACAATAGGTTTCGAATACAGTGCCAAAACAGCTAGAATAGGAAGGCTAATAGAAACAACAACTAACAATGCAAACGCAACGTTGTTTAACAATTCACGTTTGTTTGCCCTATCATTTTTTAACACGGCGAGTAATGGCTCAATAGCGGGGCTGAGTATATAATGTGCGGGCATCATGGCAAGGTCGCGCGCCATGTGGTAATTACCCAACATTGAAGCGTTGAATACTTTTGCAACTACCAATGTGTCTATTTGAGAACGTGCATAGCCTAATAGGTGCTTACCAAGCATCCATTGAGAAAAGCGCCACTGTTTTCCAACACACCTTAACGTTAAGCGTGGCATCCCCTTCAGCATGAAAAACGAAAGCAGCAAACCAAACATAGCAACCATCACATCGGTTATAAGGAATGCCCAGTAATCGCCCACTAAAATAGCCAATGTTATTAATACAGGAAGCGCGAAAAACCGCTCAAGAAAAGATAGCCAAAATAGAGGTTTAAAGCGAAGTTGCCGTTTAAGTAGCATTATTTTATGCGACTTAAGCGCTTGAAGTGGCAGAATAGTCGCGCTAAACATTATCGCACTGCTTAGCTGAGGTTTATCAAAGAATAAAGAAACACTGCCTGCACTTATAACAAGTCCTATTGCTATCAACACTTTAAGTACTAAGTTCAATGTCCAAGCAGTATGTAAATCGTAGAATGCTACCCTTCCCTTTTGAATAATGTATTGTTCACCAGCAGCGTGCGAGAGAATATCAAAAAAATATAATGCCATACTTACTATAGCAATAAAGCCAAAGTCTTCCGGCGTTAAAATACGCGCAACAATTACAGTACTTATAAGGCCAAGAGTCTTACCCAGTAATTTGGCTGCAACGGAGAAAAAAGCACTATTAATGAGCTTATTGGCATTCAGCATGGCTAAATCTGTCGAGGTGGACTTTTATGAGACGGAAGTAACGCACCAAAGAGTAAAAAGAAAAACCACATGTTGGTACGTGATGAATCTAAAGGGTCTCCAAATAAGCCAAAAGCAAACTGCCCGGCTAAAAATGCACTAAATATGGCTGCGGGTAAACTAAGCAACTGGTTTTTCGAGCTAAACGCGATAGCAGCCGACACAATCAAAGCACCTATTAATAATGCCCCTATAACGCCAAACTGGTACGCAAAACTCAAATATAAATTTTTAATGTGCCAAACTAAATGCTCAAAATCATAATAAAAGAACCAGAAGTCGCCCCCATAATCGAACGAATTATTCTTAAGAAGTTGCTCGCCATTTGCATTAAGTAGCGAAATAGACTCAATCGTTATCGGCACATTACCCGCTGTTGTTTTCATGGTAAGTGCGCCGGGTAAGCCGAAAAAGGTGTCTTTGGTAGCGGTGAGTCCCATTAAATAGGTCTTGCTCTCATCAGCGCCAGTTGAAGGTAGCGTGCGCCTAATTATGTTTCCGCAGCCGTGGGCCCAAAACTCAAAAATAATCATGTTACGTCTGCACAACGCTACTGCCACTCTTACTTCTTCAGTTGCCTTGTATGCTATTTCAAACAGATAGGCGCCTTGATTATCTAAACTCAGCCGTTGTGAGAACAGCAGATCTGAACCAGGGATTATTGTTAACGTTTCTTGCTGTTTGTTAAACTCAAACGTACCTATTTTTTCTAGCTCGCCGGCACCTGATAACGCGTAATTTGTGGGCATGGTACCCAAACCATGCCCGAATAGAATATCAGAGGTATTCCACCTGCCACTGTCGATTATGCCTTGCCAATGCTCAAGACGAGTATTTAAATCGCTTGTGCTGGTTTCGGCACGTATATTAATTCGAGCACCTGAGAAAGCCGCTGCGAGTAATACACTAACAAGTAGCACAACAATTGTTTCCATTCCAATTCGCGCTAAGTCTGTTTCCCGTTTACGGTTAAACATAAACACACCAGCAAAAGCTAACAATGGTAAAGCAATATGGAAATACAGTGATAGTTCTGACACAGTATCTTTATCTACCCACTGACTGCTTTGAAAACTATCGAGGTTAATATAAGTAAAACCTAGATAGGCTAATAATAAAATAGGCAATGCAATAAGAGTGCTTACACGGCGATATGTACTTAAGAGCAGAATGAGTGCATATAGAAATCCAGCAGAGAGCTCGGCATAGTAACCGGCGAATTTATGCAACTGATAAACAGCGTAGAAAAGCAACGCGTAGCTAATTACATTGCCAAACACCATCATTAAAGACACATTATTGGCAGACGGCCTAGTAGCATTGCTGCCTGTTTCCAATACAGCAGCACTGCGCCATTTTTGCAAAAAGTACATAACGCACAGCACGGCAATAGCAATAAAACTAGCGGCGTAAGTTGCACGGGTAAAACCCATTAACACACCGTACATTACACCCACTACGGCGCCGATTGCAGTAAATCGAACGACATTATTTTTAAAGTAAAAACAAGCGCCAAGTGTTAGTGGCAGCAAAATCAGATACATACCGTCGATACTCTCACCACCAGTATGCATACCACTTATAATGCCTGTAGTACGATAAGCTGAGCTCAGGTTGAAGAAGGTATTCACCTTGGTGTAAATGTCTGCGCCGGAAAACAGCGTTCCAAGCACTTGTTTTTCCCACATAATAACCACAAACATCACAAAGCCACCCAGCATAGCGGCCAGTAACAAATGCTTTAATGCTTTTTCGGGCTCATCTGCTTTTTGTTGATAAAAAACCCACGACAGCAGTAATGCCCAAAGCAAGCCTTTGAAAATAACCAGCCCATTTAACGGTGTAACATAAAAGTTTGAGTGCATCGGGCTAAACGCACCTAACCAACTCAAATCAAAAGATGTAAATAAGCAGAGGAATACCAAACCACTAGCAATGTAAAAGTGGCGAGTATTTTTTTGACGCTTTTTATTAATTAGTAAAAAATAAATCCCCGTGGCGGCAACAAAAAAATCAAGTTCGTCTACGATGTATCGGCCAGTCCAAGGTGCTAAGTTAACCGCTATGGTTATGAATAAGAGAACATATAACCAAAGGAACGGAAATAGCCTTAAAGCAAACAAGTACATCACAACTGAAACTATCAGTACTATTTGATAGGCAGGATAAGTAGCTATCCCATAAACCACGAATGCTAACAATAACAACGCAAATATTAGGCTTATCATATTGCGCCCATATGATATGGCGTTAGTCATGACGAGTTTAACTCCTAAACTGAGGTAGCATTATTCACAGCCCATTAACAATAACTGTTATTGCACTCTCTAACTCTCCGGCATCATGCCCCTCTGCGGCAAGCACGTACATTCTTCCGCTACTGGCATTCCCTAAAAGTACATTCTTCAATTGATGTACTTTGGTTTTTACCGAACTCGTGAATAGCTTATCATCCACGTTATACCACCTTACAATACTGAGCTTTTCGCCATTTGAAGATACAACATGATAAACAGAGAACGTTGAACCATTTTTGTTCATATTGGTGGTGTGGCTAAGAGAATACTGCTCAGGGTCGAAAATGCGATGTAAGTCGCTCACTAACTCATTATCTTGCTCACTGAACCATGCAGCATAAACTTTAACACCACAATTAGTATCACTTAGATAAATAGTCTCTTCTACATCTGCATTTACAATAATCGGCTGCCATGACGTGGTGCTGCAGTTTTCGACTTTTAGATTATTGAGTAGTGGTTTTGATGGTAACTTCGCTGCATTATTGGCGCTTGTTATATTCATTGCCCAAGCCGTACTTACAATAAACAACGCGAATAAAACTGTAAAAATAGTAAAACTTATTGAAGGCTTTTTAGGCGCTGAATAGGCTTGCCGCTCTGATTGAACAGTCTCACGCATTAACTCCCCAATACCCAACAAACACACAATAACAAACGCAAAGAAAAACCAGCCGTAAATAAGGTGATCCGCACCCGCGGCGTGTTCCATATCTGTCCAGTAAGCAATAAGAATAATGCCATATACGCGCACTATGTTTGCCAGTACGGGGAAGATTAACGATATTGCAACGAAGGCTATTCTGCGTTTTGTTGATACCAAGTTTAGGTAGGCATACAAGCTACCTATCACAAAACTGGCGATGAAAAAACTTACGCCAGAACAGGCCTCGGCTACCAAGAAACGTCCTTGAGGTATCTCTATGAATAGACCGCTTCTATAAAGCGGCACGCCAGTCAGTTGAAGCAGCGACACAGAGCCATCGGCGGCAATCTCTTGAAGATAGGGAATAAGCTGCTCGCCAATGGGAATGCTAAACAACATAAACACAAGTGGGAATAAAATAGTTTTAGCGGCTTTTGTACCTATCAATAACCAAATAAGTGCAGGTAGTAATGTGAACGTAGCAGCATGAAGAAACAGCTGTATGTCGCCAGCTACGCCAATTATGTAAAGCAATAAGGCGGGAATGATAACGATAAAAGCTAGGGGAGAAGTTTGAATAGGCTGGGCCAAAAGCGTTTTGCGTTTTAAATAAATGAGATAAAAAGCACCGGGTACAATAAAAAAGCCATGATTAAATATTTCATTGCCATACCAAATTTCAACTACAGTGCGTAGCCCCTGCCAGCTAAACACTACCCACAGGCAGAATATTGCAAAACCAGATATAAAAAACGCTTTATTTTCAGCAAACGTAAGTGCAGTTCCATCCCTTTCTTTTTCTTTCAGCGCTTTACTTTTACTCATGAGTATTTCCCTGCCCTGCTTTATTATTATCTATTCTTTATGGCTTATTTAATGTCGTAGGCTTCTTGCATGGTTACCCAATTGAAGTCTTTTATTAGTTTTTCTATCTTACCTTCCATTTTCGAAAGGTTAATGTAGTGACGAACCTTCGACTTCCACGGCGCGTTATCAAACCTAGGCTGCTGGGCATCTATCTCCCACGGATGAAAATAAAAGCTGTATGGTGCACTTTCCGTTTTCATAAATTCGCTAATACGACGTTTCGATAGCCAGTAGGGGTAAAGCCTAAAATACCCACCCCCACCAATGCCAACGTTAGTGTCTTTTTTGCGAATGGTAGGTATGGGGATTTCTATTAACCCATTGTCTCGTTGATATTTAAAGCGTGGCCACTCGGGCACGCCGTACAAATCGTGGCTAATTGGGTAAGTACTTGAAGAATAGGTAAAGCCTAAGTCTTTTAAAATATCGTAGGCCCAAATGTTAGAATCGTTAATGGAAAAGCTGGGGGCTCTGTACCCCTTTAAGGCTACGCCACCAATATTTTCAAGAATATCTTTGCTTTGCTTAATATCGTCGTACAGCTGCTTTTCTGTCATGGTTGTAGCGCGTTGGTGCGCTAAACCATGACTGGCTAATTCGTGCCCTTCTCTCACTATACGCTTGATTACATCGGGGCAGCGCTGTGCTACCCACCCAAGAGTAAAAAACGTACTTTTTACATTATTAGCTGCGAACAAATCTAAAAGACGATTTGTATTATCGCCAACGCGAAGGCTTATTGAATTCCAGTCTTTCTTATCTACTACACCTTCGAACGCAGAAACTTGAAAATAATCTTCTACGTCTACTGTCATCGCATTAAGGCGATTATCTAGCTTCATTGTTTATCGCCCTTTATTTATCGGCCTTTGCCGAAAAGCACCACTTCAACGGTACGTATCAATATAAGAATATCCAGCAACAAGCTTTGATGCTTTACGTAATACAAATCGAACTTAAGCTTCTCCATGGAATCTTCCACACTTGCGCCGTAGGGGTAGTTTAGTTGCGCCCACCCTGCCAAGCCAGGCTTCACGTTATGACGTTGGTTGTAATACGGTACTTCGCGCACTAGTTGCTCTACAAACTGCGGTCGTTCTGGGCGTGGCCCAATGAAAGACATCTCGCCTTTAAACACGTTAAGTAACTGAGGCAATTCGTCTACCCGATATTTGCGAATAAAGTTACCAATTCGGGTTACGCGATTATCATTTTTACTTGCCCATTTAGCGCCGTCTTTTTCCGCATCGGGGCGCATACTGCGAAACTTTATAATGTTAAACAATTTACCGTTTAGCCCTACTCGCTCTTGCTTATAAAATACTGAAACGCCCGTTCTTCTGCCATCATCAAGATAAATAACTAAAGCCGTAAACAGCATTATCGGCCAAACAAAAAAGAACACTATAAATGCCAGCAACGCGTTAAACGTATAGTCGAGAGAATCTCGCAAATAGTTTTGGGTTTGAAAGCCATTGGAATAGATTACCCAGCTCGGGTACATAAGATTAACCACTATTTGGCCTGTCTCACGCTCCATAAAATCAAGCAGTTCTGTTACTTCTATGCCGCGTAGCCTGCAGTCGAACAATACTTCTACGGGTAGTGTGCCGCGACGTTGGTCGCAGGCTATTACAATTTCTTCTATTTCATTGTCGGATATAAATTGCTGAAAGCTGTCGTCTATTTTGAGGTGGATTAACTTTTCTTTTCGTATTCCTTCTTCGCGGTTATCCCCAGGAATAGGAACAAATCCAACTAACTCGAAACCAATTCTATCAACATCTCTGCGCATGCGCTTTTCGATAATAGAAGCGCGTTCGCCGGCACCAAGTACTAAAATTCTGGCTTTCCCTAAACCCAGCAAACCAAGTCTGTTAGTAAAGTACCTGAAAATAACGAGCGTGATGATGATTGCTCCCACCGCCGCAGGTAGGAAATAAGGATTCATAAGAAGGTTGTCAAAAAAGGCGCGGCTTATTACTTCTACTAAAAAGTAACTGAGACCTACACTCACAAATATGCGTCGTATTATGCCACGAAATGTTTCGCGTAATTTGGCCTCATATAAGCCAACAGATAGCGAACAAAGTAAGATTGCAACAGTAAGCATGCCCACGTTCACAATAAGCTTCTCTACAGTAACAGTCTCAGCCATGCCTATTTGTGTGAGGATAAAATGGGAGATATATCCCATATAAGAAATAAGTAATGCTTCAGATAAAACAAGAATATTTGAACGTTTACTTTGGTTACGCTTGTTGCTTGCCACCCCTGGCCTCCAAAAAACTACAGCATTTCACCCATCATAAAGGGATTTATAGTAATAGACTAGAATTGATATTGGCATTATAGTGACATTTACCGTAGGGTAAACGCCAAAAGCAATAATTAACCATAATGAGTGTAGGATGATCTCTTATGTCACGCATTAAAACGCTACTTACATGCTGTACACCCTTTGTTTTGTTAGGCTTAAGTGCCTGTAGTAACACCGGTGTACTCCCTGAAGCCACAACAAGAGCATCGTTAACTACTGACGTTAACGACTATCAATATTTAATTGGTCCAGGCGATTCGCTTACTATTTTTGTTTGGCGAAACCCAGAAGTATCGGGGCAGTTCATTGTTAGGCCCGACGGCAAGGTTACAACTTCATTGGTTGAAGATATCGACGTAGCTGGCAAAACTCCCACTATGCTTGCCAGGCAAATTGAAGAGCAGCTTTCTACCTATATTAACAACCCAAGGGTAACCGTAAGCGTTAATAACTTTTCTGGTCCACTTAGTGAACAAGTGCGTGTAATTGGTGAAGCCACTAACCCTAGCGCTGTTAGCTACACGGAGCACATGACACTGCTAGACTTAATGATTGCGGTGGGTGGGCTTACTGAATTTGCCAACGGTAATGGCGCCAAATTAGTACGTGTAGTTGAAGGTAAGCAGCGAACTTACGAGGTAAACATTGATGACCTGATCCGTGAGGGTGACATTACTGAAAACGTAGATATGCTACCCGGCGATATTGTTATTATTCCTGAAGCTTGGTTCTAATCTGCGATTAGTTATTGATGTTTAAGTAGTAAACGGAACAAATTATAAAATGCAGGATTTACAACAAACGCTAACCCAAATACTCGATTACGTAAAAGGGGTTTGGATAAAAAAGCGTTACGTTATTATATTTTCGTGGCTGATATGTCCTATCGGCTTTTTTTATGTCGCCACTCTTCCCGACACATATCAGTCTAAGGCCCAAGTATTTGTAGATACTCGTTCAGTTTTGCAGCCTTTGCTTAGAGGTCTTGCTATACAAACTAATCCCGATCAAGAAATTCAAATGATGGCAAAAACACTGCTGAGCAGGAGTAATGTTGAAAAAATAGCCCGCGAGAGCGATCTAGATATTACTACCGCTACGGAAAGTGAATTTGAGGACCTCGTTACTTCGCTAACAAAGAATATTAGCCTTTCATCTACCGGGCGCAGTAATATTTACAATATTTCGTATTCAAACGAAAAGCCCGTTGTAGCCCAACGCGTAGTGCAAGAGACGCTGGATTTGTTCGTTGAAGGTTCGTTGGGTAATAGCCGAAGAGACACAGATACTGCAGGTCGCTTTTTAGACGAGCAAATTGCTGAGTATGAGTCTAGATTAAGTGAAGCAGAGCAGCGATTAGCAAGCTTCAAGAGACAGTATAATGACATACTGCCATTAGCTGGTACTTATTATTCAAGACTACAGGGCTTGAATACTGAGCTTGAAACTACTCAACTGCAGATTAAACAAACACAGCAGCAAGCTGCATCTTTAAAGCAACAGATTACTAGCGCTAAACAAACAGATAACTTTGATGTCACTAACCAAGACGAGCCTGTACTAAGAACGAGATACGACGAACGTATTAGAGCCCTTGAAGAGGAGTTAGACAGGCTTACACTTAGATTTACAGATCTTCATCCAGATGTAGTGGAAACGAAGGCGCTACTTGATAGTTTGGAAGATGCAAGGGAAAAAGAAATTAAAGCATTTCTTAGCCAATCGGATGAAGATGGAAGCCAACCTTTAACGGAACTCAATAGAGAGATTAAGCTTGAAGCGAGCAGGCTAGAAAGTCAGATAGCATCGTTACGCGTAAAAGAGTCTGATTTAGAAAGCAAAATTATAGAGCTTGAGAGCAAAGTTGATTTAATTCCTCAAATAGAAGCAGAGTCGACTGCACTTAATCGCGACTACAGTGTTACCCAGCAGAAATATCAAGAACTTTTATCAAGAAAGGAGTCTGCCGACTTATCTAGACGTGCTGATGTGTCTTCAGAAGATTTGCAGTTTAGAATAATAGAGCCTCCGCTGTTACCTAAAAGGCCATCAGGCCCTAATAGATTGATATTTTATACTGCAGTTCTGCTTGTTGGCTTCGGCTCAGGTATTGGCGTGGCCTTCTTAATCAGTCAACTAAGCCCGGTTTTAATAAGGCCCAAGCAATTGTTGTCTGTGTCGGATTACCCCATTTGGGGAACTGTTACTCACCTAAACATAGCGCAGATTAAGAAAGTTAACCGTACACGCCTTATCGTGTTTCTGATGTCGAGCGGCGCGATTTTAGCCATGTATAGTATTTTGATAGCCGCAGAAGTGATGAACATTGATTTAATTGGAGGCCTGATTTAATGAAAAATACGATTGAGAAGGCACTTCAAAAACAGAAGCAAAGCAAAGCTGCCGAACTTGAAAAAGCCAAAAGCGCTGAAGAAATTGACGTTTCGAGAGACGTGCCTGTAGAAGCGAAAAGCGTGCTATCGAGTGAAACTTCACACTCATCTAGTAAGGGAACTACAAACCCTGAAGATATTCAAGACGACAATAGTGTCAAAGGCCAAACGAGCAAGACTGATAATTTTGAAAAAACCAGCAAAATAGCCTCTGAGGAATATGGATTTAATATAGATTTCGAGCGTTTGGATAGAAACGGTCATATTTCATTAAACGGTGAGCGGAAGCAGATAAACGAAGAGTATCGCGAAATAAAACGTAAACTACTGGCAAATGCCTTTGGGGCGCTCTCTAAAACTCTGCACAACCCCAATATTATTATGGTTACAAGCAGCAGGCCTTCTGAAGGCAAAACTTTTACTGCTACTAACCTTGCTATGAGTATCGCCTCAGAGCAAGATAAAACCGTATTGCTGGTAGATGCTGACGTACTTAAACCCAATGTGCTTCGCACCTTAGGCCTTGAAAATAGACAGGGGTTAATGGAGTACTTGAAGGGTGATGTAGAGGACGTGTCTGACGTACTTTATTCAACTAACATTGATAAGTTAAAAATTATTCCGGCAGGTCGATCTCATCACTTGTCTACTGAACTATTAGCAAGCCAAAAAATGCATGACACTGTTGACGAATTTGCCAATCGGTACCCCGACAGAGTTGTAATCTTCGATACCCCCCCCTTAATCGGTATAAATGAAAGTGCCATACTTGCAAATTTTGCTGGGCAAGCGGTAGTAGTAGTTGAAGAAGGCCGAGCCAAAATGGCAGATATAAAGCTGTCTGTCGAGCGGCTGAATCCCGATATGGCCATTGGCTTTGTGGTTAATAAGTCTGTGCATAATGACACTGATGGAAGCGGATATTATGGATATTATTATGCCGAGCGAACCAATTAACACGCGCCCAGTTAAACTTGTGGCGGCTACTCTATCGTCTGCAGTAGCCCTTGCCTTTAGTGGCAACGCCACTGCCAACTTAGAGGTAACGGCAACGGCCTTTGCCGAAAGCGTGTTTCAAGACGTTCAGTCACAAGAAAATGGAAACTTTTCTTTTACAACTCTGTCGATAAACCCGAGCGTAAATGCGTCTTACCAGTCGCGCACGTTTAACGGCCTTTGGCAGGGAAAGCTTACGCATTTAGAACGTGATCAAAACGACTTAAGTCGCGAAGATACCTATGGCGAATACAGCTACTCCGCTAACTGGGCACCATTTGATGAGTTGTTAGTTTTTCAAGCATCAGGAGCGCTAAATTACCAAAATGCACAGGCTGGTAACTTTTTAGTGTCTGATTTTTTTACAAATGCAGATGCCCTAGCAAAAACTCGCTCGAATAGACTTGGAGTGTCAACCACTATATCTCAAGGCGATTGGATCCGCGGTACTGGGCAAGCATCATATTCAGATGTTGCTTCTGAACGCAATGCGTTGAACAACGGGTTTGCATTAAATAACGACACTTATCAATTGTCCGGCACTTTAACGAACGGTGATGAAGCCAAATACTTTATTTGGAACCTAACCGGCGGTTTTCAAAACACCGATAGGGCGCAAGCAAATCAGGGAGAGTTTATTTCACGTAACGCCTCTGGGTTTGCTGATATTCACTTTTTACAAAACTGGGCTGTCAGAGTTACTGCAAATCACGAAGGTAACCAGATATCAGCACGAACAGACACTTCAAGCCTCGTGCGTAAATTTGATTCTTACGGAGCTGGTATTACGTACCGGCAGAGTCAAAATCGCTTTATTTCTGTAACGGCCAACACCACTAACTCAGACTTAGAAGAAGACGACAATGAAACATTCATAGGTCTCGATATGCAGTGGGCATTGAGTTCCCGCACGCAAGTGAGTGCTACTTACGGCAGGCGCTTTTTCGG
The DNA here is from genome assembly GCF_002831605.1 of Alteromonas sp. MB-3u-76. Taxonomy (NCBI): domain Bacteria; kingdom Pseudomonadati; phylum Pseudomonadota; class Gammaproteobacteria; order Alteromonadales; family Alteromonadaceae; genus Alteromonas; species Alteromonas sp. MB-3u-76. The sequence goes on from NZ_CP025115.1 coordinate 3,105,484, forward strand.
TGAAACTGCGTCGGCAAACATCAGCTACAACTCAAAATATTTTCGTACCGCGTTTGGATATTCAGAAGATGTAACCAACGTATCTCGGTTGTTGGCTAACCCTGAAAATTTAGGGGTGTTTGTATGCCCTGCTAACTCTGGTTCAATTGCTAGTTGTTTCCAACCCAACAGCTTAAGTTATGTGCCAAACGCAGATGAACAGTTTGTTCAAATTACTACCCAAAACTTAGAATTTAACGACGACATCATTATTCGAAAAGCCAGTAACTTTCAGATGGGATATGACTTTTCTCGGGTAACGGTTGGTATGTCTTTTCGATATTCAGAAGACGATGCTATTGATCAAGACAGGCTAACTCGCACTTATTCCGTTGGCTCCACTCTTGCCTACCAGCTAGGCAGCTACACCAATATTAATGCCAGCGTAAACTATGCAGACATAACCCAACGCTCCGATACTTTTGAAGGAGGTGACAGTGAAAACTGGAATGCTTCACTTGGTCTAGAAAGAACCTTCGGTAGGTCGCTTACTGTAAACGCAGACTTAAACTATGTTGATAGAAGTGGAGACCTGCTAAACGGTGGTGGCGGCGTTGGAATTGGCAACGGCTTTTTTGGTGCTAACTTTACCGATAGACGCTTAACGCTAGGTGTTACCTATGTATTTGAGTAAATCTGCTGTGTCTTTTTTAACTATAAGCTAAATATTTCGCTTACTCGCAGTGTTAAATAAGATGGATTTCAAAAGAGTAATATCGCTATTACTCTTTCCCATCATCACTCTTCAACCGCACATACGTCTTAAACTTCTTCTTCATCAGCTTATCAACATACTGAGTCATTTTGACTTTTTGCGATATGGCGTCATCTAGCGCGTCTACTAATTCTGCCAGCATATCCAGGTAGTATTTTGTATCGCGGATAACATTGCCTTTTGGCGTCATGATGGTTTTGCTTTCTGGGCTGTCTGCAAACCCCATGTGCTCAGTCACCTCAGCACCGGTTTTATCGGGCTCAAACATTTCAGATTTAACCTCTTCGATGACTTCGTCTACCGATTCCGCATTGAACGTTTCTAGCTCTTCCAAGAACCCGTAAAGCATTATTCTATCCATCAGCGTGTTTACCTTGCGAGGAATGCCTCGGGTAAACATATGAATGCGCTCATACGCGTCATCTGAGAAAAGCTGTGAGCCGTTCCAACCAGCATGATGCAATCGATACTCTATATACTCTCTACACTCTTCAATGGTAAGTGGAGCAAGATGACACGACGCCACAATACGCTGCCTAAACTGCTCCATATTAGGCGCTCGTAAAATAGGCTGTAGCTCTTCTTGCCCCAATAAAAAGCTCTGGATAAGCGGCTTTCCGTTAAATTGAAAGTTACTTAGCATCCGCAGTTCTTCGATAGACTCTAACGGCAAGTTTTGCGCCTCGTCGACAAGAAGCAATGCTCGGCGCCCTGCCCTGTTTAATTCAAAGAGGAATATTTCTAACGCCTTTAAAATATCGGCTTTGCTTCTACCTTCGGTGGCGATATCGAACTTAGACGCCACCATTTTCACTAATTCATCGGGCGAAAGCTTAGGTGTAACAATTTGCGCAGCGGCGATATCATCTTCAATCTCTTCAAGCAGGCTATTTGCTACGGTTGTTTTTCCTGTGCCGATACCACCGGTTATGACAATAAAACCTTCTGCCTGCGATAAACCGTATTGAAGATATGACATAGCGCGCTTGTGCCACTTACTGGCAAAGAAAAACGCGGGGTCAGGTGTTAGCTGAAACGGTTTCGAGTTAAGTCCGTAGTAACTTTCGTACATGCAAAATACCGAGTAGTTGTTCCGTTAATAAAACACATTGCAGCCTATTTAAGGCTGCAATTCGCTTGAAATTAGCGTTTAAGATAAGCTAGCTGTTGAGTGTTTATTACAACACTTTTTGATTGGCCTAGCCCAGCTTATTTTTAGTTATTCGCTCAATAATTCCGGTAGTAGAAACCCCATCAGCAAAGCTGAGCACTTTTACCTCGCCACCGTTTTCCATAACTTCTGTGCCACCGGCTATTTGGCCAACACTGTAATCGCCGCCCTTAACCAATACATCGGGTAATAGGCGTGAAATAATACGCTGTGGCGTGTCTTCACTAAAAGGTACAACCCAATCTACTGCACTTAACCCTGCGAGCACAGCCATTCTTCGGCTTTCATTATTTACCGGTCTGCCAGGGCCTTTTAGTTTAGTTACCGAAGTATCTGTGTTCACAGCAACAATCAGCCTATCGCCCAACTGAGATGCTTCTTCGAGATAAGCCACGTGTCCAGCGTGCAGAATATCGAAGCAGCCATTGGTCATAACAATTCGCTCACCACGGGCCTTCGCTGCTTCTACAGCAATTGCTAATTGGTCTTCGTTCATTACGCCGCCATCTAGGTGAACAGACTCTTCGCCTAGGGCTAACGCTAGCTCGGTATTCGACACTGTAGATGTGCCTAGCTTGCCCACCACAACACTCGCGGCCAAATTAGCTAACACGCATGAGGCTTGAAGAGGGAGCTTACATGCCATTCCCACCGCAATGGTAGATACTACAGTATCGCCAGCACCAGTAACGTCATACACTTCTTTGGCTTTTGCAGGCAAATGAAATTCAGTATTATCCCCTTCAAAAAGCGTCATGCCCTCCTCAGAGCGGGTAATAAGCAGTGCACCTAGCTTTAGTTCGTCTTTTAACTGGCTCGCCTTTTCCACCAACTCCCGTTCTGATACCACAGGACCAACGATCCCCTGCAGTTCATCCATATTCGGTGTAATTAATGTTGCGCCTGAATATTTAGCAAAGTCGCTCCCTTTAGGGTCAACAACTACACGCTTTCCTTTAGCCAATGCTTTTTTAATCAGTGCTTGAGGATTACTTAAACACCCTTTTGCGTAATCGCTTAAAATAACGATATCGCAAACATCTAGGGCATCATCAAAAGCTTGTTCTAAATCAGATTTATCAGTATCCGAAAAACTTTTTTCAAAATCTAAACGCAGCAACTGTTGGTTTCTGCTCATCACTCGCAATTTAGTAATGGTGTCGAAGCCATCAACTGGGAAAAACTCACAGTTAATATCGTGAGAATGCAGACGGTCTTTGAGTATATTGGCATTTTCGTCGTTACCACACATGCCTAATAGCGTCACTTTTGCACCCAGGGTAGCCACGTTTACCGCTACGTTCGCTGCGCCTCCGGGGCGATCCTCAGTTTTGTTAACGTTAACTACAGGTACGGGCGCTTCGGGAGATATTCGCCCTGTACCACCACTGTAGTATCTGTCTAACATAAGGTCGCCGACAATAAGCACATTAGCTTTACTAAAATCTGGTAATATCATGGCAAAACAACCCTTTCGATTTTGAAAAAAATTGTGGAAAAAGAAACAACAAGTATAACAGGCAAGTTCACCAATACCCACCAGCGAAGTAAAACCGTTGATTCAAGTCGGTCTGATAAGCCATGCAAAACTAACGTGAAAACCCACGAAGAGCCTGATGTAAATGAGGTGAATAAAGAGGGTAGATGGTTTTTGTATTTAATAGAAAATAAGCTAGGGCAACTTTACACAGGTATTACTACGGATCCCGCTCGCAGAATTGCACAGCATCGAGGTGAAAAACCTGGCGGCGCAAAGGCATTAAAGGGCAAAAGCCCGCTAGCCTTTAGGGCAATTTTTGAATTAAACAGTAAATCCGATGCCGCCAAATTGGAGTGCCGTATTAAAAAGCTAAGTAGAGTACAAAAGAATAAAATTATTCAAACAGGCTTGTTAACCCTTACTAGCACTGAAGAGCCAAGCCCCTCTTCTACTCTTCGCGCTATCCGCCAAGTACAGCATTTATAATCATTGCGTTACCAATACTTAGCGTAAAGCCAAGGGCTGCCACACCAATGTTGTGCTGCTGGTCTACTTCCTGACGAAAGTTCATGCCATAGAGTATAATTTTCTTGTTTACCAACACTAAAAGATGAAGCGCAATTGTTAAACCTACACTCACTATTAACCAGCCAGTGACGTTACTTACATAGCCCGAAGGCTCGTAAACTAGTAAGTTTTTTGCCGCAGAGACTATCATGGCAGTGCCTAACAAATTACCTGCGTGCTCTACCGCTAAAGCGATTTGCCCACCTTCTAAAGCCCCTTGGAACGAATCATTTTGATTATCTCTGGCATACCTGTATTCAAGAATGCGGGTCATCACGAGTAACATGGTCAGCACCACCGCGAAACCGGTGACAATGGCGATGATTGCATTCATATCGCTACCATCTACCCACAGCATGATATTGCGAAGCACGATGGCACTTGCTACCAAACTTGCAGCGTCGACAAGAGCAACACTTACACTGCGCTCTGCAATCATTTCAGGGGTATCGACTTTATTAAGCACTAGTTTGTCGTGGGCAAAACGGCCAAATTTCACCAGCACTATACCTATCAATCCGAAGGTAACCATGCCAATGGCGGCTTCTTGGTAACCCATACCGACATGCCGGCCCACTACTGAACTTAGTACAATACACAGTGACAGCATGCCCCCGGCAATACTGATGCCGAATGCAAAGTTATCTTTTACTCCTAGCTCATCAGTTACTGAGAAGCGCCGGAATGCGCCGGTTAACCATTTCATGATCATAAGTAAGGCGAGAGCAATGCCTACATCCATAGCAAGATAAATCAACAGCTCTCGAGTTAAGGGTACTAGTTTTACTAACGCTTCCACGCTATCTTTGCTCCTTGCACTTTATTTTTCTGCGTATTGCTGACTGACAATCAAACCGTGTATGTTTGTAATTAAATATGGCGTTGCATGATTCAAATACACGGTCTCAACGCGCGATAAAGTGAGTATTTATAAATTTTGACCTAAGGTTGATGCGAGTATTATGCCAAGAGACGAACAAAATAGCATGACAAACGTTGAAAGAGCTGAAAAACACTGGCATCAATTGTTGTCACATAGTGGCACTTCTTCAATAGAAAACAACAACGAAAATAACGATTTAACTGCATTATTAGAAGGCAATAAGGACAATCTTCTCACCGCCCTCGCCAGCTCCGAGTTTCTTGCAGAATTTCTTACACAACCGTCTTTATCTTTTAAGAGTGTTGAAAATGTAACTACTGCCCCACCCAACAATAACGCTGAAGATTTCTACACTCAGCGTATCTTAGAATGGTTGGATAATGTTAAAACAGAAGACGAGCTATTAGTTGCGCTGCGCCAATGTAGAAATGAAGAAATGGCGCGAATTACTTATGCCGATGTGCTGAACCTACAAACTATCTCGGTATCTTTGGCCCAAGTTTCTGCGCTAGCTGATTGCCTTATAACCGCTGCCTACAAGTGGCTATACCAAGATGCATGCAAACGCTATGGTAGCCCCATGGGAGAAAATGGCCCGCTGCAAATGTACATACTGGGTATGGGCAAGTTAGGAGGCAGGGAGCTAAACTTCTCCTCCGACATTGATTTGATATTTGCTTACCCAGAAAAAGGTGACACTCAAGGCGGACGAAAGAGCATTGAAAACCAGCAGTTCTTTACCAAGCTCGCCCAAAAGCTTATTCAAGCACTCAATAAGGTAACCACTCACGGGCAAGTTTATCGCGTTGATATGCGTTTACGCCCCTTCGGAGACTCTGGCCCGTTAGTCATGCACTTTGCGGCCATGGAAGATTACTACCAAGACCAAGGGCGACACTGGGAACGGTTTGCCATGGTTAAAGCACGCATTATTAATGATGATGGTTCTAACGATACGCAAACGCTTAAAGACATACTCAAGCCTTTTACTTTTCGCCGTTATTTAGACTTCACCACGCTTGATGCGCTGCGCAACATGAAAAAATTAATAGCAACAGAAATCAGGCGCAGAAAGCTAAGCAATAATATTAAGCTGGGGGCCGGTGGAATTAGGGAGGTTGAGTTTTTTGCGCAAAGCTTTCAACTTATACACGGCGGAAGAGAGCCCAAGCTACAAAGTAAGTCATTACTTACTACTCTAAATGCCCTTAGCGAGCTAGGCATTGTTGAAAGTAGCGTTACAGAGCAACTTAGTGAGAACTATTTATTTTTGCGCAAAATAGAACATACGCTGCAACAAAGCCGAGATAAACAAACTCAAACACTGCCCGATAGCGAATGGGAGCAACAAGCGCTCATTAACGTATTAGGTTTTAAACATTACGACGACTTTTTAGCCAAGCTAAACATAGCAATGGAGCAAATTCACGGCCACTTTAACGAGCTTGTGGAAGAGTCTCATGAAACGCACAGTGAAGAAGATGAATTATTTAGTGCTTGCTTAGACGCATGGCAATTAGAGCTTCAAAGCGATGAATTTGTAGATGCATTTAGCGACCATCTTTCTCGTAAAGAGGCAATGGGCATTTTCGATACCCTTGTTGAATTTAAAGATACTCAGCGAAATTATCGAATGGGTCAACGTGGAGAGGATACTCTGAGTAAGCTTCTCCCCGAGATATTGTATGTATTGGTTATTCAGCATCCAAACAACTCTGTTCAGGTTTTAAGTCGTTTATTAGGTGTTATAGAGGCTATAACTGGCCGTACAACTTACCTCGACTTGCTGCTAGAAAATCCAGATGTACTTAAACAACTGGTTAAATTATGTGAGCGAAGCGGTTGGGTAGCACAAGAAATTAAGCGCTTTCCCCTTTTGCTTGATGAACTTCTCACGCCGTTATATCTGGGGCAACAAAATACCGATATTGTTACCAGCAAGCGAGAGTATGAGCAAGACCTCAGACAAACCATGTTGCGCATTGAACAAGACGATGTTGAGTTGCTCATGGATGCGTGGCGTCAGTTTAAACTTTGTCAGCAGTTAAGAATAGCGGCAAGCGATATTAGTGACTCTCTGCCTATTGCCAATGTAAGTGACAAACTTACCGTGCTGGCAGAAGTGATACTTGAAAACATTCTCAGTGCTGCCTGGATGCAAATGAGCGAACGCTACGGCACGCCCTCTCACTTAGAGGGAACCGATAAAGGGTTTGGCGTAATTGGTTACGGTAAGCTAGGCGGTTATGAGTTAGGTTATGGCTCAGATTTAGATTTAGTGTTTTTGCACAACGCGCCAAGTAGCATTACTACCAACGGCAAAAAGCAAATTGAGGCCCAGCAGTTTTACATCAAGCTAGCCCAGCGCATTATGCACTTGCTTAACACAAAAACATTATTTGGTCAGTTGTACGAAACCGATTTAAGGCTCCGTCCTTCAGGCAATGCCGGCCTGCTATGCTGTCATGTAACAGGTTTTGAAAAGTATCAAAATGAAGAGGCCTGGACATGGGAGCATCAGGCGCTTGTGCGAGCAAGAGCCATTTGTGGAGACCATTCCCTACTCAATCAGTTTAATGACGTACGCAAGCGCATATTAACAAAACCAAGAGACAAAGCAGCTCTGGCAGACGATGTATGTAAAATGCGCACAAAAATGCGTGATCACTTACTGTCTAAAACTCAGCAAAAGGTAGATTTAAAACAATGTGTTGGTGGCATTACCGATATTGAGTTTATGACACAGTACTGGGTGCTAGCCTATTCTCACGACACGAAAGGTCTAACCCAATACACCGATAACCTTCGAATATTGGAAAGTGCAGTAGAAAACAGCATTATCGAATCAAGCACCGCAAAGGGGTTACAAAAAGCGTATTTGAAACTAAGAGAACAGTATCATCACCTAACGTTGGCTGATTCCAAATTTGCAGACCAAACAGAAGAATTGGATGAAATTCGAGAGCAGGTTAAAACACACTGGAAAATGTTGTTTTTTAATCCACCTGCTCGCACTGATTTTTAAGGAAGTCGGTTTCTTCTGCCGTTACTACCAAAGAGCGTTGTTCGGCGCATAGGTAGGCTTTAACTTCACCTTCAAAGCTACTGTCTATCGCGCTTGCTATCTTGGCTAGCGAACCCGCTATGGTGTTATCTAACTGAAACTGATGCTTGATAACAAAGTCTTGTTCCAAGTTCCAAATTAACTGCATGCCTTCATCTTGGGCATACTGAGAAATAGCCTCTCGAAGTGTATTACCCTCGTTAAAGCTGCGAAACTTGTACTCCCCCGTCCAATTAGAATCTACAGGGCGAGTTTTACTCGCCATTTTTTCTAGCGTACCGTCGAGGTCTGGGTCTACTCCCGCTGTATCAAGCACGAAATCGCCCTGTTCTTCTTTTAACGGATCTGTCGCTGACATTCTGAATTCGCTGTAAAACTCACTGAGCCCTTTGGAAACAGAGCGCTCCTCTTTGCCACTTTCAGGAACAGGCGAAGCCTCTTTAGTTTGCAAAAAGTAGATAAGGGCCCCAGCAGCCAATACCAGCACCACCGCTAATGTAATTTGTTTAGCCCAAAACGATGTGCTTGAGTAACCTGTTTGCGCCATTAAACTTTATTCCTAATAAAACTATTAAACTTTAAAAAAATTCCGCACATTCTGCTAATCATAGAGAGAAGGAGTTGACTTCGATGGGCGAGTTTTAAATCGCTTGTGCATCCACAAATAACTTTCCGGCTGTTCTTTCACTGCGTTATCGATATGCTCATTAAGCAAGGTTAAAGCGTCATGGTCTTCCATCTCACCTAGGCCAAGCAACGGCGGAAAAATCTTAATTTTGTAGCCTTTTTTCGTGTACTGCGAAGTAATCAACATAGGAACACTTTCAGAGCGACGAATAAACATTAACGTTGCCGTGGTAGTTGCTGTGTCTTTTACACCACCAAAAGGAACAAAAATAGACTGTTTAGGGCCATAATCCTGATCCGGCAAATATAAGCATAGTTCTTTATCTTCCATCGCAGCTAACAGTGCTTTTGCATTGCGCTTATCAATCATATATTTGTTTGACTGATTGCGTCCATGATACTGAAGATAATCTATAAGAGGGTTGTTATGTTTTCGGTAAAAAGCGACGCTAGGATAGGAATAGCCGATACCTCGACAAGCAAACTCAACGTTCATGTTATGAAGCGCCATACCAAACACACCTTTTCCGGCTGCCCTAGCCGCTTCTATGTGTTCAGCACCTTCAATTTCAAACGCACGCTGTATTCGCCAAGTAGGCCACCACCACCCCATTGCAGTTTCAAAAAGCGCCATACCTGTTCGACGAATATTTTCACGATAAAGACTCTCCACTTCATCAACAGATAATGATGGATTCCACAGCTCAATATTTCGTTTAGCCACCTTGGATCTTTTAGGCACGATTAACGCAATGAGCTTGCCCGCTCCGGCACCCAATTTTCGGATGATTGGTAGCGGTAACCAAGTTATTAGATACAAAATACCTACAGCTAACCACACAGGCCAATAGCGAGGACCAAGAAAAGAGAGTTTAAATTCTGGAGCTTTAATTGCTGCAGCCAAGTTACTATCCGTATAATTCTGCATAAATGTAAAGGCTGGCATTGTACCAGAAGGATTTATTTTCAGCTATGCGAAGCACGCATTGAGAAGACATGGAAGTGGACAGAAGCCTGAGGAGGTCTTGTGTTTGGAGGTTTGAGGTTTGATTGTAGTTTAATACTTAGTGGGCTAGCCTAATTAGACAGCCCACCTACGCAACCGCAAAATTTAAATACTCAATTGGATAGCTCTTTAAATTGCGAGCTTTTTAAATTTGTAGCGCTCTAGTAAGTTTTATCAATCTCTTTAAGCTTTTTCTCAAAAGCATCGTAGTGATCGCTCGAGTCGTAGTCGAAATGGTACTTGTTATGGAAGCCGAATTGCAGCTTTACGTTCACGTCTTCTATGAACAAGGTGTATCCGTCGTGGTCAGTAAACGCGGTTATTCCCATCAGCTTATACTCATCGCCTTCTTTTGCGCCGTGCTGGCGAATTTTATCGAACACTTGGAGTAAAAACTTGCTGTCTAATTCGTTTTTCATTTTCTAGTATCCTCTTAACCTTTTATAACCGCCTAAGATTAATACTCGTTTAGACTTGCTTTGGATTGCTCGAAAAATCAATCAATTGAAGTTATAGCGCAATCCTAAATTCAGCATGTTGGTAGAAAAGCTATCTTCACCGCCGAGGTATGTATATTCAAAACGTATCATGGCATTTTGTGACACATAATAGTCGAAACCCAAACCAACTAACCCAGCAGCTAGACCTTCGTCGTAACCACAGGTTGCTGGCACAGCATCTGTACCGCAAGAGAGAGTGGCAGAAACATCTACTCTCGCTACACCAAGTTTATAAAAAAGTTCGCCAGTAGTGCTGCTCGCTTTTCCAAGAACGGCTAGGTAAAGGGCTTCACTTTGCGCGTCAACACTGCCATTCTCGTTACTTTCAGAGTAATCGAATAAGTTCATGTAACCCGCTTCAGCATACCATTGGCGATGTATTTTATGACCATATGCTGCACTGTATGCGACTTCGCGATCGCTCCCGTCATTAAATTCAAAATCCGTATAACCTACCGTGATCACACCGTAGTTTTCAGGTGCAGCTTCTGCGTTCGAACAACCCAATGTTCCCATTAATAATGCACCCGCCATCCATAAATACTGCTTCATCTAAACCTCAAAAATAATACTCTAGTGAAAATTGTACGTGATCGTCTCTACGTAAAAAATAATAAGGATCTTCAATATCGTCTGATGAGAAGAAATAACCGTTGAGTTTCCAACTCCAGTTTGACGTTAAGCGACTAGACGCCTCTACAAAGGCCGAATAGGTTCCTTTTTCTTCTAAATCTTGCACAAAACCAAACAGCATTTCGGTTTCGGCAATATCATTAACCATTACCCGAAGCCCAGCCATTAAATCATTCTGACCCACGGCAAAAAAGTTGTCCTCTCGCTCATCAAATTGGTACTCGGCCAAAAAGCCCAATCCATACCGTGAACCAAACACGCCCTGCTTAGTATATTCAAATCCGGTGACTAATGCCGCAAAATTTTCAGTTTGACCAGAACGATAAATAGATTCAAGTTTAAGTAGCCAAGCACCAGAAACCTTTAAAAGATCGACGCCAACTTGGTCAATTTGGGCGTAAAAAGGCAGAATCTCAGGTTCACCATCTTCGCTGGGAACAGTAACAAGTTCAGGCTCGCGTGTGGTACCCGAAAAGACTGAAACTCCTACTTCCCAGTCATCTATGGAAGACTGCCACCTGATAGCGACATCCATATTTCGCTCTTCGTCATCAGATTCGTACAGTGCTTCACCTATTGCGATTGGAGGCCTAAGCCTGCCATTTTCTCCCTGAAACGTCCGCTCTCGAAAGTAGGGCATTGCATAGATAGAAAACATACCGAAGTCGGAAAAATAGTTAAAATTCACCATAGGTTGGCCAAGCTTAGCTTCGCCATCTACCTGCTCTACCGTATCAGTTTGATTAATGATATCGACTAGGTGCAACGATTCTGTTTGCCCCCAAAACACTTTTCCTATTCCTACTCTTGTTTCCCAAGAGTCAGCGTAATGTGCCCATTGAAATTCTCTAATGTCGCCATGTGTTCTTTCATTATCGTGTTGGTCTATACGATAAAATGGTTTCACTACTAACGTGTCTGTACCGTCATTCCATTCACTATATAGCTCGGGCATCAGAAAAGCAGAGCTGTAGCTTCGCTCCTGATTTTCATAAAGTGCATCTTGCAAAAAATAGCGTTGTTCTAAGCCCGCAACGCCTGAAATTTCTATATCGGCATAACTATTACTAGCCACAAATAGCGCAAAACACGCCCATCCTTTTTTCATCGCGCTCTTTTCAACCTGTTTTTATCAAAGTCACCGTCTGAAAGCTCTGTATTAAAATCTATTTTTTCCGTGATCAAATAGGTCGACTTTCTAGTTTGAACATTTCGCATTTCACTTCGCATAGGTCGCCAAAACTTATCTTCATAAAGCTGATAGTCTTTCAAATGCAAAACCTTAAGCAGTGTTTCTTTTTTGTCGTAAAATTCAATTTTTTGCACTCGGTAATGCGATTTATCTATCCACACTTTTTGTGATGTATACCCTGAATATTCATATTGCGGGACTTGCTTGATAACAAAGCACTCTTCGCCATTTACCTCTTCTTCGCCAATGTACTCATAAGAAAACTTCTCTACTTCGTAGGACGTCATATCTTCAAACGCAAACTCACTTCCTACGAATGGCCCGCTCTTATTTCTTGAAGAGATTCTTTTTACTCTTTTCAACGCGGGTAAGTAAATCCATTGCTCATCAGGCTCTAGTGCGTGAGAAAAACTCAAAAATGCGGTGCCTTTCACATCGCGGGGTGAGTCGAATACCGTGAGGGCTTTATCGCCGTCGCCGTCAATTTCAAGAGATTTTATGCTAAGAGCCCGCTTTGCTTCTTGTCCCTGGGCGTTACGAAGAAGCATTGTGACGCTGGCCTCTGAACTTTCCCATCCTAAATCACGTTTTTTTCTCTCCGTTGCAATTTCAATAGCTTTTGTACTATCGCTTGCTAATAACGTGCTAGGTGGGGTTATTGCGAAAGTGATAAGTAATAACGCTTTTGTCCATGTGGCGCTCATATTCTACCCTCTCTGAGTTTGCGCTAATTTTGCTCTACTTTTACGATTATGCGCGTTGTTTCCCAACCAAGCCAGTAATGCAGGAAGAAAAATAAAATCAACCAGCAGCGCTGCAATAATAATAATTATTGTTAACATGCCCATGTGGGCATTAAGCATAAAACTAGAGGAAGCAAGAACGGCAAAGCCCAACGTCAAAACTATAGTGGTGGTCGTTAACGCCATGCCAACGGAATCAAAAGCAAAAAGAATACTTTGCTCGTTACTTTGGTTTTGGATGCGTGCAGTTTGATATTTTGATAGAAAGTGGACGGTATCGTCTACAATTATGCCCATTGTCATACTTACCACTACGGAAAGTGCCATATTAATTTCACCTGACAACATTCCCCATATACCAAACCCCACTGCCGCTGGTAGTAGATTAGTAAATAAGCTAACCACACCGAGCTTAACAGAACGCAAAGCAAATATGATAAGACCAGAGATGAGTACTAAAGCAAATATACTGCCCCACACCATATTAGACATATTTCGCTCGCCGATATGAGCAAACATGAGGGGCGGGCTCGCCGCCTCTATTCTATAACTGCTATTTAAGGTATGAAAAAATGCTTTTGCTTCGGTTTCTAGCTTTGTTAGCTCGTTGCTGCCTAAATTTTGAGTAACAGCTACTATTCGCAACGCTGACTTATCAATATCTATTTGGTTTCCTAGATCTAACCCAAAAGGCAGTGACATTTCATATAAAAGCAAGTACTGCGACGTTAGCTCAGAGTCATTTGGAATTTCATAAAAACTCTCAATGTCGCCATTCATATTTTTATTCAAACGTTTCAGCGTATCTGTAAACGTCAATACGTGATTGACTTCATCCCGTTTTTCTAACCAATCTGAAAACGATTCAACATCGTCTAAAAACTCATGCTTTGTAATGCCATGGGGAATATCCGTAAATAGAACAAAGTCTATATTGGACATTCCACCAAATATCTTATTGTTTACTTCTACCGCTTGCCTAAAAGAACTTCCCTCATCAAAATATTCTACTGCAATATCGTTTAAGCGGTTGTTAAGTGCAAACAGGCTTATGGTCAGAATGACTGCGCTGGACAAGATAAGCGCTAATTTGTGATTTACAATTACAAACTGCCCCCATTTTGTGAACAATGCATTCTGAGAGCGATTGTCGGGTATCTGAGGTCTTAGTGATAACATGGCCGGCAACGCAGTAAGCGAGAATAAGCATGCCAGCATTACACCAATGGCAGTCATGTTTCCTAAGTGAGCAAGCACGGGAACGGCAGAAAAGTTAAGCATAAGAAAGCCGATTGCAGTAGTGATACTTGTTATAAATATCGGCTTTTTATTCACTTTTACACTTTCAAGAATAGCGTCGTGAGGCGACCTCCCTTTTCGCTGGAAATACCTCATACCAACGATTACATGAATACAATCTGCAACGGCCAAGGTGGTAATAACGGTGGGGACATTTACTGTGGCCGTGCTTAAAAACACACCGAACCAGCCGGTCACTCCCATGGTAATAGCGATAGACACACTCACCACTGCCATCGTAAAAATTGCAGACCAAAGCGAGCGAACAATAATTGCTATGGAAACAAATATTAGAAGAAACATCGCTGGTATTAACGTCATAACATCGTGACTTGCAGCAATTGCAAACGCATCATTCATCATCACAATGCCAGTTAAGTATATGTCATGACTAGGGTACCGCGCCAGTAAGTCGGCTTTCAATGACTTAGCAGCACTTGCAATATCCAGTATATGTCTAGTTTGGTCGCCATCGGGCATTTGAATAATGGTGTTCACCACCAGTGCTCTTCCGTCTCTAGAAGCAAGACGACCAATGAGTTCAGGAGTGCTCTCTACTACTTTTTGAACGTGTGCAGTTGCTTCCCCTGCTCTCATCTTCTCAAGTATGAGGTCTTCAACAATTAGGTCGCCGTCTAGATCGTAGGTATTTTGATAGTTTGATACAGACTCAACCCGGGTCGAAAAAGGCATCTGCCATGCAGCTTCCGTTAGTTCAAAAGCAAGGTTGAGTGTTTGAGTGTTATAGACATTCCCAGATTTGGGTACGATCATAAACGCTACATTCTCAGACTTATTAAAGGTATTCTGCATCTCTTCGAATGCTAGCCGCTGAGGGTCTTTTTCTTCAAAGAAGACTTTATAATCTCCTCTAAAATAAAGGTTTTGCGCGCCAATTAACGCAACAACCATCACGATAGCGGTAATGAGCAAGGATACTTTTGGGTGCGCTAAATAGAATGGCGACTGTTCTGAATTGTGAGCCATCACAACTCCTTGGCATTTGTTTTGATAATTTGTTTTGATAAAAGTGTACTCCTTTAACCATCATTAAGACACTGCGCTTATCTCCCAAACGTCTGACTAGATTTAATCGATGTTACATTAACTGTCAGGTGAAGAGCGTTTGAACATCTAACCTCTTGATTTACATGGACATTACAGGATTTTAACTTCTCAATCGACGAATTTTTTTGATCTTTTGTAAATTTGTTGTAGTATTAACCAATACAACTGGTCAGATGAGCGGATGAGTAAACATGAGTATTAGAACTAGCTTAAAAAAAGTGCTTCCCCCAATTTCAGTGACAGAGCAAGAAGCGCTGGACGCGGGTGACGTATGGATTGAATCTTCGATTTATCAGGGTAAGCCCGACATGCAGGCACTTCGCGACATCCCTCAGGCAAAACTGAGTGCGGATGAGCAAGCCTTCTTAGATGGCCCAGTACAAGAGCTACTGGGCATGATTGACGATTTTGAGCTTGGAAACGAAAAGCATATCCCACAAGAGATTATAGATTTCTTGGGTAAGAATCGTTTCTTCTCAATGATAATCCCGAAGAAATTCGGCGGACTAGAGTTTAGCCCTTACGCAAACTCTACCATAGTGGCTACTATTGCAGCGAAAAGCGGCGCAATTGCAGTAACCGTAATGGTACCTAACTCGTTAGGTCCGGGCGAACTGCTTATGCATTACGGTACAACAGCACAGCAGGAATACTGGTTGCCTCGTCTGTCAGACGGTCGTGACATTCCATGTTTCGCCCTAACTAGCCCAGAGGCTGGTTCAGATGCGGGCGCTATTCCAGATGCAGCAATCGTCACCAAAGGTGAATACAACGGTGAAGAAGTTCTTGGCCTTCGCGTAAGCTGGGACAAGCGTTACATCACTCTAGCGCCTATCGCAACTGTGTTAGGCTTGGCATTTAAAGTATTCGATCCAGACCAACTTCTTGGCGATAAATTTGAACACGGTATTACCTGTGCATTGCTACCTAAGTCGCACCCTGGTGTTGAGTTAGGTAATCGTCACGACCCAATGGGCGTTCGTTTCTACAACGGTACGACTCGTGGTCAAGACGTGTTTATACCAATGGATTTCGTTATTGGTGGTCAGAAAAACATTGGCCGCGGTTGGCAGATGTTGGTGAGCTGTTTAGGTGCAGGTCGCGGTATTTCACTACCAGCGATGGGCGTTGCGAGTGCTCAAACAGCGTTTAAAGGCACCGTTGAGTATTCTTTTGTACGTGAACAGTTTGGTTTACCTATCGGTCGTTTTGAAGGTATTCAAGAGAAGATGGCAGACATCGCGGGTAAAACATTCCTGCTCGAGTCTATGCGTGTTCTTACTACTGAAGGCTTGGGCCTAGGTGTTAAACCTTCTGTTGTAACTGCTATTGCTAAATATCACATGACCGAGCTAGGTCGTGATGTATTAAACTCGGCAATGGACGTACAGGCAGGTAAGGCCATTCAGCGTGGTCCTCAAAACACGTTGGCAGGCGGCTATTCAGCGCTACCTATTGCCATTACGGTTGAGGGTGCCAACATCCTTACACGTAACCTAATGATTTTCGGTCAAGGTGCAATGCGTTGTCACCCACACCTTAAAGATATGGTTGACCTAATTCACAGCAACGAAAGTTCTGCTGATGCAGAATTTAACAAAGTACTTCGCAAAACTATCGGATTTAGCGTTAAAAACGCGTTCCGCAGTTTAGGTAAAGGTTACTTACCTTTCCTACGCGAGTCTGAGTCAGCGTTGCCAGAAGTACGTCAGTATGAAAAGCGTGTGAACAGCATTGCTGCAAAACTAGCGCCACTTGCTGACTTGTCTCTTGCTGTGCTTGGCGGCGACCTTAAGAAAGCAGAGCTTCTGTCTGCTCGCTTAGGCGACGTAATGAGTTATCTATACGGTGCGATGGCGGCAATTCGCTTCTACGAGCAACGCATTGAAGACAGAAAGCTGGCACTACCGTACTTTGAGTACGCGATACAGTGGTCTCTACAGCAGGCTGATCAGGCGATTGTTAACTTTATCAACAATTTCCCGAATACAGCAACGCGCGGCCTAATGCGTTTGTTAACTAACACTTACACAAACAGTGTTAAGGGTATTAGCGACGACCTAGTACGTGAATTGTCACTTGCTTCTATGCAAGACAACAGTGTGAAGGACCAGTTAACCCACCTAGTACGTGTAATTCCAGGTGATGGTAACGACATTAACGAGCAAGCGTTTAAAGCGAAACACGCCGTTGCTCACTTGCTTAGCAAAGTGCAAAAAGCGCTTCGCAAAGAGCCTGTGGTTCCGTTTATCTCTTTTGAGCATGCGCTTAATAAGCTTCAAGAAAAAGGTGTTATTAACGCTGAAGAAGCAGCAAAACTGCATGACTACAATGAGAAGCGTAAGCTAGCTGTACGTGTTGATGAATACACGTTCGACCTAGAGTTACTGCCAGCGTCACAAACATTGAAAGCAGTTGATGGCGGCAAAAACGCTGCATAAACATCAACATTGAATATTGCGTTGATTTACGTTGTTAATTTAACGGATATTCAAACGCTAACAAACAAAGCCCTGACAACTTGTCAGGGCTTTTTCATTTACATGCTTAATTGCACAGTTGTTTTTAAAATAATGGAATATTATGTGATTGTTTTCTACGCTTACTTAACATTATGAACCTTATAAGCATAGAAACTAAATGCCCGCACGTGCCTTTAAAACGACTTACGCTAAAAGCGCCGTTTCAGTGTGCCTGGCTCTTTTAGGCCCTGCCATCGCACTATTTCCCAACTCTGGATATGCCGACCACGATGATGCCCATTTTGTTGTTGGCTATATAAACCACCCACAGGTAAATAAATTTTATAAGCCCCTTATAGAAAGGGCGTACAAACAAATAGGTATTAGTGTGACCTTTGAAAAAGTAGGCGGCATGAGAGGCTTAAAACTACTTAATGAGGGCATGACAGACGCGGATGTTATTCGCTATGACGTAGTGATTAAAGATAATAGCAACGTGATTGCTATTGAACCTCAGCTGTCAATTGGTGCATCGTTTTTACTGTGCGTGCCTGATGTCCCCTGCAACAAAGACATAATTAATAAACCTGATACCGGTATTGCAGTAACTACTCGCTTTTTTTATAACATTGAAAAGCAGCCAAGCGATCTTGCGGCAAACTTCTATGAGTTCGATGACTTCTATCACGTTGTAGAATTAATAAAGTCAGAGCGTTTTAGCTATGCCATTGCGCCGAGTGACTTTTCAGATTTACACGTATTTGAGGAGCTTGGCTTTAATTATATTCCGCTGGTAAAACATAGCTTAATTCATGTGATTAACAAAAAGCATCTCAACCTTCAGCCAGCCTTATCGAAAGCTATCGAGCACCAGCTTGCCATTAGCAAAGTGAATAACGCCGAAAGCGCTAAGTGAATTAAGCTGCTTTTATAGAGCAGTTTTTATCAGGCGAGAGAAAGCGACAGAATAGCTCTACTATCATTACCAGTCCGCATAAATAATTGCCCACCCAGATGGCACTGGCAAGTTTCCTAGCAAAGCGTGGGAATGCAGTAATGGCTGTTTCCTTCCAAATTCCCAGAATGAAGCTAGGAAGCTTGCCAGGCCTTCCCGAAGGGCGAGTTTAAAATGTCCGTACTCTTTGTTGTGTCACCTTGATGTAGAACCCTATACCTGCGGTAACACGCCGCGATTACGAACATTTTAAGTCTCGCTGAGTGGGTAAGTATCTATGCGGAATGGTATAGAGCCCCAAAAACAAAAATGCCTGCATAAAGCAGGCATTTTTTTCGCTATTAATTTGAGTACGTTATTAACACTAGTGACTCAAGTTAATGTTATGGCTTCTCTTAGTCGAACATATACTTAAGAGATAGTACAGTTGTGCGACCATTCAGTGGACGAGCACGTACATAGCTGCCTACTGCTGCAGAACCTTCTTCAGATTCTGTGATGATGAACTCATCAGTTGCGTTGTTTACGTTAAGTGCTACTGAGAACTGGTCGTTAACCCAGTAAGTCGCGAACAAGTTAACTAGCGTGTAGCCTTCTTGCTTAAGGTCGTTGTTGTCTTGCACGTAGTATTCAGTTGAACCTTGTAGTGACGCACCTACAGACCAAGTGTCAGTTACGTACTCAGGTGTAATTGTCCAAATCCAGTCTGCTTGACGGCGTGGTGTATTACCTACGATTGCTGCATTGTTAACATCACTGCTAATTTCCGCATCTGTCCACGTTAAGTTACCAGCCATTACGAAGTTATCAGTGGCATTCCAACGACCTTCAAATTCAAGACCTGTTGCTTCGTACTCACGCATGAAGGTAAGACCGCTAGTTACTTCCGCTTGTGTATCTTCGGTAACCGTATCGAATAACGTAGCGTTAATCATTAGGTCTGAAGTACCGTACTTATAACCAACTTCAAGCTGTTTAGTCGTATCAAAACCAGATGTAGTGCTAGTAAGACTTCCGTCTTGGTTAAGCGTTCCGCCGATTTGTAACAAACGGTCTGCTATTGCGCGGCCGCCCTTAGAGTAGCGAGCGAAGAACGTTTGGCTATCGCTAAGAAGGTATGAACCACCCACCGAGTAAGACGTGTTGTTCGCATCGTAATCAACGATTTGTGATGCTGCGCCTGCGCGGTTAAGGTTAATTACACCACCGCGAATAAAGCCACTGTTAGTTGCCGATGCATCTTCGATTTGCTCAATCACACCGTTGCCGTTGATATCAAAATCTGTGTTACCACCACAGCAAGAGTTGATTAGCTCACCAGAAGCTTCCACTGTGTCATAACGAACTGACGCATCGATAAGAATGTTGTCAGACAATTCAAAACCAACGTTCATGTACGGCGCAGTTGTCACATAGTTAAGATCCCATTCCCATGAAAGGAAGCTAGGAGACAGTAAACCGTTAGAAACAAGGTCTACACCGTCACCATTAGTGATGTTTAGCATTTGTGAGTTAGAGCCATCCAAAGTCTGGATGAACGTCTGCCAGCTTGACCAGCTAGTCGCGATTTCTTGGTTTGAGTAGTAGTAACCAACAGTTAGGTCAACGCCGTTATCAAATTCTTTACGCAAGCTGAAATCATTGATCATGTTGCCAAGATCGTTAATGCGGGTGTCGAACTGTAGGTTAGTAAACGCTTGACCAGAGTATGCGTTACCCGCACCTGGGCCATTCGCTAGTGTTACTGTAGTAGTATCACAGTTAAGCGCGTTGCCGTCACCATCTAGGGCACCTGCACATAATGCATCAGCGAAGTTAGATACGTCACCAGGGCCAGTAGGGAAACCGTCTACGAATGGGGCAATAAAGCCACCAGAGATATCTGAAGTACGGAATTTATTTAACAGGAATAAGTTGTCAGCTACTTCTAAATCAACTTCGATGCCGAAAGAGCTTACTTTTGACTCGATGCCATCGCGCACATCGCGGTTCTCTGGGTTACCGAAGCTATCGAAAGTAGAGATGTTAGTGTTGTACGCAGAGTTAAGAGCCTGTGAACTTGCATCGTAGTTTGGAACAGGACCATACTCGCCATCGCCTTTCACCAATACTGGAGAAGGAAGGTACGTCGAAACTTTATCATCAAGATTTTTGTAATAGAAACGGATATGACCGTTATCTAGCATCTTAGTGATGTTGAATTTGATTTGACCGCCCTGATCACCATTGTAACCAGTCTCACGAGGACCTTCGCCGCCACGTGCAAAACCCGCAATGTGGTAGTACATGTCGTCGCTGATTTCACCACCGTAGCGGAAATCTAAACGGAACTCTTCATAATCGACACCAAATGAAGTTCCAATAGCGCCACCGCCTACTTCACCGGTGTTGCTGATCATGTTGATAACACCACCTGGAGAGTTACTCGCAAATGTTGATGCAGAACCACCACGGATGGCTTCTACATTTGCCACAGACCAGTCGTAACGAATAAAGTTATCAGCGTTACCAAAGTTGATGTCACCGTATTCTAAAACTGGAAGGCCGTCTTCATGAATTTGTAAGAATTTTGAACCACCAGTCGCTAGAGGAATACCACGGATAGTGATGTTAGCGTTACCGCCACCGCCTGATGATTCAGCACGAATACCTGGTAATGCGCGGAAAACTTCAGCAGTAGAACGAGGCGCTAATTTAACGATATCATTCTCGTCGAAGGAGCTAACTGAAACGCTCGCCTCTTGCATAGTCGCGCCACCCGGTGCAGCAGTGACGACAATTTGTTCGTACTTCTCTTTTGCTTTTTTCTCAGCATCTGAAGGCGCTGCTTCTTGTGCGAAAGCGGTTGAAGAAAGTGCTGCGCAAACAGCGAGTGTCAATGTGTTGTATTTAAGTGTGTTTTTCATGTCTTCTCCGGCGGTGTGTTAGAGCCTTGAAATCCAAATAGCGTGTTAATTTGACACAGCGATTGCACCCGCTGCTTAATCGATTAAGAATGTATACCAAGTTTTTTGTCTTGTAAAGATTCTGTGAAGAAAATTTTCACAATTAGGTATAGCAATTCGTCTAACATACATTTCATTTACAGGTATATAAATGATTTTAAAGATAAACGTTTGCACCAAATAAAGTTAAAACGTTTAAGAAAAAATGAAGAATAGCCTTGTACAACGTGCAATTACGGTCATCCCTACCCTTTACTGCTAAGATAATTGTAGTAAAGAATGACGGAAATAGTATGAGGTTGCCTTACTTTTGGTAATTTTTGTTAATTTAAATCAACTAATTTACTGATGAATTGTGTTAACAAATTACTTATCACTATTGCACGTTAGTCACAAAAAATAGTGTAAGGTTAGAAAACGATTTAGAAAGTCATTGACATATCTTAATCGAATCCCCCATTAGTTTATTAGTACTTAACACAAAGACAAGAAAAGGCGTTGTATTTTGCATCTTAACCACGGTGAAGCAACAAAAGAGAGTATTAAACGAGATGCTGTAAATATGCTCATGGAAAACTGTCTGATTGGCCTTTCCATGACGGCATTCTGCTTTTCAGGGCTTGTACTATTTTTTCTGCCAGCAGACCCTATCCTTCAAACAAAAAAGCTAACTTTGCTATTTGTGATGTGTTTTGTATTAGTCGCCCGGTTTTTGGATGCTGTTTATTGGCGAAGGAACCTTAGAGGTCGAAACTACAACCCCTACCCTGCATTTTTGCGCTTTTCCATGGGACTATTTGCCACAGGACTCATCTGGGCTTCTTATACATTATTACTGTTTGACTCTATGGGAACTATTGAGCTTGCAGTAACTATGGTTGTTATCGCCAATATGGCTGCTGGTGGCAGCACTGTCCTTTCACCAAGTAAAGTGCTTGTAGCTATCTACGCAACAGCACTTATTATTCCAATGTCTTTGTGTGCACTGGTATATCACGATGAGTTTTTTGTTTTGGGCGTATTCGGCATTGTTTTTTGGTTTGGCATGTTTGCCAGTGCATTTAGATATAACAACTTTTTTGTAGATACGGTGCACCTCAAAACAAGAAACACCGCGTTAATGGAACAAATGAGTATAGAGAGGCAAGAAACGGAAAAGGTTAATACGCTGCTTCGCCAAACCAATCAGCAGCTAGATGAGGTTAATGAAAGTTTAGAAATTAAAGTGAGTAAGCGCACAGAAGCACTTTTTCGTTTATCTAATCACGACCAACTCACAGGTTTACTCAATAGAAATGGATTTATTAAACAGATGTCTCCTCTGCTTGATAATGCTAAGGCACTGAACGGCACCTTCGCACTACTTTTTATTGACCTTGACGGCTTTAAGCAGGTGAACGATAGCTTGGGCCACAAAGTGGGGGATGTAATCCTTGCCGAGACCGTGCAGCGACTGCGCAAGTATTGCGAAAAAGATCATCTCGGGCGTTGGGGCGGTGATGAGTTTGTAGCCGTAATACCCTACGTCAATGTAGACACAGCAAAAACAATAGCGCAAGCCATGCGCAGTGGGATAAACGTGCCTGTGGTGGCAAACCAAAATCAAATAACCCTAGACGCTACCATTGGCATTGCCATGTTTCCCGAGCACGGCAGTAGCTCAATGGACTTAATTCAGCATGCCGACTTGACGATGTATGATCAAAAACGAAAACAGCGAGGTTCAATTGGAGTGTTTAATCAAACGCTCTTTAACCAGGTTAAACGAGAGCAGTATTTATGCGAGCACCTTCGCTATGCCATAGACAACGACGAGCTCTGTGTTCACTATCAGCCTATTATCGACGTAAAAACCAACACTCTTTCATCGGTAGAGGCGCTGTTGAGGTGGACTTGCGAAGGTGAAAATATTTCGCCTTGTGTGTTTATCCCTCTTGCCGAAAAATCAGGGATGATGCCAGAAATAGGTGCTTGGGTGCTTAATCGTGCGCTTATCGATTTATCCCATTGGTCTGGTGCCAGTGAAGTTTGCATATCTGTAAATGTTTCTATCGCGCAATTACTCAATGATGAGTTCATCCATATTCTTGATAGCGCATTAGCAACAACACAAGTTGCTCCAGAGCGTCTTACATTAGAAATTACAGAGAGTGTTTTTGCCAATGATGAAGAGTTAGTATCTGAAAGGCTGCAAGCACTGGTAACCAGAGGGGTAAAAATATCCATTGACGATTTTGGTACCGGGTTCTCTTCGCTATTTCGATTACAAAACATGCCCTTCAACTTTATTAAAATAGACAGATCTTTTGTACAGAATGGGTCTGAAGAGAGTGATACAATTATAAGAGCAACACTATTAATGGCGAAAGAATTTGGCTGCAAGACGATTGCTGAAGGAATTGAAACAAACGAGCAGCGAGAACACCTAGCAAAGCTTGGTACAGACTACCTACAAGGGTTCTACTTTGCTAAGCCTCTTGAGCTCGCAGAACTTAAATCTTGGTATAACGATAAAAATTAACGACAATGGCACAACTTTACTTTTACTACTCCGCGATGAACGCAGGAAAATCCACATCACTTTTACAATCTGCCTATAACTATCGCGAACGCGGTATGCACTCTATTATTTATACTGCTGCCATAGACGACAGATTTGGCGTTGGTAAAGTTACCTCTCGCATAGGTTTGCAGGCAGATGCAAAGCTCTACGGGACTGCAGACAACCTTTTTGAATCAATTAAAGCAGATGAACAAGCACGACCACTTGATTGTATTTTTATAGACGAAGCACAGTTTTTAACTAAAGAGCAAGTTCGTCAATTAGTTGAAGTAGTAGATGAATTAGACGTCCCTGTATTGGCTTACGGACTGCGAACTGATTTTCTTGGTGAAACCTTCGAGGGAAGCCATTACCTTTTGGCATGGGCAGATAAACTTTTCGAACTAAAAACAGTGTGCCACTGCGGTCGCAAAGCCAATTTTGTTGTCCGGCTCGACCAAGATGGCAACGCAGTGAAAGGCGGAGACCAAGTAAAAATTGGCGGCAACGACACATACGAATCGATGTGCCGTAAACACTTTAAAGCTTTAGTCTGGAACGATTAATTTCATTATTAAACGCTACCGCTTCCCCACTGTTTCGCCGATCTTTAGGTCGAAGGGCAGGATTTGTTTTCTTACTTCTCCTGCCAATAATGCCTTAGCAGCAGCCTCGCCTTTCGATACGCTAGATTGACATATGGTTGTAAGGTGGGGTCGCGCTCGATCCGCCTCTTCGATACCGTCGAACCCAGTTATTTTTAACTCATTAGGCACATCAATACCCATCGCGATTGCACTGTGTAGTAGCTCTAATGCAATAATATCACTCATACACAATACCGTAGATGGGCGAGGTGAACTCATAAGTACTTCTTTTGCTGCCTGCCTTGCATAGTTTCTATCACTTTCTGGAAGATGCCATATCCACTCGTTTTGAATTGACACTCCTTTCTCTTCAGCAGCCCGCAAATAGCCATCAAGACGGCGGTGAGAAATAGAGCTGTCGGTATCAATAAGCGGGTTATCGTAAATTCGACATGTAGAGGGCGAGTCTATTAGGCGCAGTCCAAGGATTGCCACCACATCATCTTTTTCTATGGCAGCTTTGGCAACCTGGTAAGCAGCATCTTCGTTGTCTATGTTGATCGATGGCACATCGACGATGTCAAAATCAACGGTTATTGCAGGCTTTGGCTGTGCGGCAATTTCGCGAGCTAATTTGTAGTTTCGCGGAGCTCCATAACAAATGAAGCCATCGACAAAGTCAACCACGTCTAAAATGCTTTTTGAATCGCCGGCATAAAGAAGAAGGTGCTTACCTTGCTGTTGGAGCGTAGTAGAAACCCCTTTAATAAACGTACTCGCTACCGGGTCGCTTACCATATAGGCAATACTATCAGCAAGTACGAGAGCTACAATGTTTGAAGTTCCTTTACGCAGAATTTGCGCGGCTTTATTTGGCCCCGAGTACCCTATTCTTTCGCACTGCAAGAGAATATCTTCCCTTCTTGCTTTGGATAATTGGTCGGGGCGGTTAAAAGCGTTCGATATAGTTGCGGTTGATACGCCAAGTTGTTGTGCGACATCTTTAAGCGTTAACTTGGTCTTATTCATTTAGTAATAACTCACTGTGCAAATCTTAATCGATATCTGTTCCGACTCTTTAATCAAGCCGAACAATACAAATTTCCGCACAATAAT
Source organism: Alteromonas sp. MB-3u-76 (assembly GCF_002831605.1). Lineage (NCBI taxonomy): Bacteria > Pseudomonadati > Pseudomonadota > Gammaproteobacteria > Alteromonadales > Alteromonadaceae > Alteromonas > Alteromonas sp. MB-3u-76. Next base: position 3,131,078 of record NZ_CP025115.1, read on the forward strand.
AACATTATCTTAAACGTTTAACCTACAAAAAATTAACGCGATAACAACGAAAACTTAAAACAATAAATAAGCCTTAAATTAGAGCGTATTGAACCTTGCTACTGGTCTATCGTGTGCCAAAAATCTTATCGCCAGCATCGCCCAACCCCGGCAAAATATAACCATTTTCATCAAGACGCTCATCAATTGCAGCAGTGAAAATATCGACATCGGGGTGCTTATCAACTACCGAACGAATACCTTCTGGTGCAGCAACAAGAAAAAGTCCCATAATATTTTTGCACCCTTTTTCTTTTAACAGATCTATCGTTGCTATTAACGTTCCTCCCGTCGCTAACATCGGATCGACAATTAAAGCCGTGCGCTCATCAATGTTTTTGACCACCTTGTCGAAGTAGGCCACTGGCTGAAGCGTTTCTTCATCTCGATAAAGTCCAACTACGCTTATTTTAGCGTTGGGAATAAGCTCTAGCACGCCCTCTAACATCCCTAAACCTGCGCGCAATATTGGCACTACGGTTATTTTTTTACCCTTGATTTGCTTAACTTCAACATTATCGCCAGACCAGCTTTCTATAAAGGCTCGTTCTGTAGGCAATGTTCTTGTGGCTTCGTAAGTTAATAAGTTGCCTACCTCAGAGGCTAATTCACGAAAATCTTTACTGCTGATTGTTGCGTTGCGCATTAACCCAAGTTTGTGGGCAATAAGCGGGTGAGTTATTTCATGAACGGCCATAGAAGCTCCTAATTGGGTTGTTTAATTGCCACTATACTAAATGTTATGAATCGCTCTGTCTCGATTTATGCGAAACGCCGATACTCGCATTGCTCAACTGTATTAGCTCAACCTTACGAAAGATTTTCAAACCAGCGACCGTCTCTCTCATGAAACATTAACGGTTAGCCCATCGGGCAACGTTACTTCAATCGTTAAGCTTCCACCTACAGCAGCTAAATAAGCAGCAGCACGCTGTAAAGAAACATCTTGAATTCTCTTCGATTCTAATTTACTTACGCCAGATGCTGTTACCGAAAGCGCCATCGCGACGACTTCTTGCTTAACGCGATGCTGCTTTCTAATATCGCCCAGTGTTAGTTCTTTCATGTTCTTATTCCAAATTTATGGGCACAAAAATGTATGGTCCGCCTCGTTATTGCAATGATTAATTTCGATAACGGGGTTGGTTATGCGCTAATGTATTCGGAGTCTGTTTAGGCGCTTTCGCAACCCGCTCCACGATGAGATCCGCGCTGGATTATCCTCAAAAAACCGAAAGCTTCTGAGAGCTGTTTTTTATGTCAGGTTTTAATCCAGTGGTTCTACCGTTTTCGTCATCATATTTATCATTGCAAACCCGGTGCTAACGCTTTGCTGTTGAATGCTTTTTTTGTTTTCATCACTGCCCATGCTATTCGGGCCAGTTTGTTGGCCAGGGCAACGGTTACAACATTGAATGGCTTGGTGGCGCGTAAATTTATCAACCACTCGCCATAAATCTTTCCGGTCTTATCCGGCCTGGACATAACCGCCCTGGCGGCATGGATAAACAAGGTTCGGAGTTCTTTGTTACCCCGCTTGCTTATCCCCAGTAATTTGGGTTTACCGCCAGTTGAGTACTGCGCTGGAACTAACCCTAACCATGCAGCCATGTTTCTTCCGTTTTTAAAATCCGTAGCGCTACTGATGTTGGCAATACAAAGGCTGGCGGTCATATCGCCAATACCTGGGATGGTTTTAAGAAGCTGCCCTATCGGGTTTGTATCAACCAGTTGCTTTAGCTTTTTATCTTGTCTCTCAATGTTCCTGTTAAGGAGCAGGTAATATTCGTGCAGCTCCATGAGCTCTTCCATAAGTAACCCTGGCAAGACCTGCCGCTGCTGTGAAAGCCAGTTAAACAGTTGCTTCATTACGCTATGGCCTGTTGGAAGTGCAATGCCAAACTCCAGCAGTAAGGAGCCTATACGGGACATGCAGGCTGTTCTGTCTTTGACATACCCATGCCTTGCTTTATGAATAGCTGAAATGACCTGGGCTTCTTCAGATTTGACGCTGACAAACCGCATTTTCGGTCTTATTGATGCTTCGCATATGGCCTCTGCATCAATAAAATCATTCTTATTGCTTTTAACGAAAGGTTTTACGTATTGTGGCGGGATTAGTTTGACCGTATGCCCCATCAACTCACACTGCCTGCCAAGCCAGTGCGCACCGCCACAAGCTTCGAAAGCAATTGTGCATGGCGTTAATTGATGAAGATAGTGAATGAGTGCCGAGCGGGAAAATTTTTTGCGAATGATTTGATTATCTGAATAGTCGCGGCCTATCACGTGAAAAGATGATTTGCCTAAATCGATTCCAAGAACTTTAATAGTAGACATGATGGTTCGCCTCTTTGATTGCCTAACTCTAAGATTAGCTTAGAGGTGAGGCGGACCATCTAATTAAGCCCGGATGGTTGTTACCTTCCGGGCTTGTTCAAAACGTTTTTATCTATGCCCAGAAGCGAATACTTGCCCCTGAACAACTCGCGTCAGGTGCGATTAGTTCGTGAACTACCCAGCGACATCGCTTCGTTCTGATCACTGGGCTTCCACAGTCTAGCTTTGAGCTAAGCTGCTTCTCTTTTCTCAGATCCACAATCCAACTTCGATAGCTCGAAGACTTTCATTTTAATGGAATATTTCTGCTGAGATGTAGGCTTTAAAACCTTTGCGACGATTCCCGCCGCAATTAAATCTAATTCACCTGTTCGAGCTATACTTTTAGCTGCTGAGAGGTCGCGGTTTTGATATGTTCCGCAAGACAAGCAGGTGAAATATCTATCGTTCAATGATAATACATGACGCTGACCGCATTCTGAGCAAATCCCAGTGGATTTTTCAAAGCGACCAATTTCGTGATAGAGCTTACCCTCAAGCTCGGCCTTATATTTTGAAAGCTGAGTGATTAACCCCATCACATTATCAACAACCATGCTGCCATTGAACTTTTGCATCGCTGCTACATTCAGATCTTCAAAACACGCTATATCAGTTTCATTGATTATCTGTCGTGATACTTTGTGCGCAAAGTCGAGTCTTTGCCTTGAGATTTTGCCGTGCAATTTATTGATGCGTTGTTTTGTTTTTTGCCAGCGATTTGAACCTTTGGTTCGGCGAGCAAGCTGGCGTTGCAATTGATTTAATTTCTCTTTTGAGTGTTTTAAAAATTTAGGGTTGTCGGCCACAAAACCGTTAGAACCTACCACCGTTTGTTTTGAGTTGATGTCAAAGCCAGTGAGCGTTTCCAATACTTGTTTAGCGGTTTTACACTCAACTTCCTGAGTGATACTGCACTCCCATTTTCCGTGACGATACTGGACAGTCACTGTTTTAATATTACTGACCAACTCACGATGCAAAACGATTGGCACTTTGCCAACTTTTGGGATGCTAATAGCACCATCTTCGATTCGAATGCAATTGGAGTTATTGACAGCTCGGAACGAGTCATTGTGAAGCTTCTTTTTCTTGTAGGATATTTTATGCTTTGGAAACCGCTGCAAACGACCTTTTGAAAACGCATTCTTCATCGCCGTTTCTAAGTCACGAGCGACTTGCTGGCCTGCCGCTGAATCAAACGCTTTAATCCACTCAAATTCCTCGAATGGCTTTATTTCCTTAAGGAGAGAAGCCATGTCTTTGTAAAACAGGAATGTTTTATCGTATTCATATCGACGCCTATTTTCAGACAACAACAGATTCCAAATGCCACGCGCTGTAGCGCCAAACTCAATGAGTTTAGCTTCTTGAACTGGCGTAGGATTTAGCCTGTAATTGTATCTGAGCGTCTTTTTCATATACTGTACAGACTACTGTATAAGAACGGATTGTCAAGATGGAATATGAGACTAAATCTCACTGTAAATATCTAATAGCACTTCATTTAATTCTGGTAGTTAAATACAGAAAACCTTTACTAAATGGAAGACTAGGTGAGTTTGTTAAGAAAACAGTTTTCGATGTTTCTCTATTTTCTGACTTTAGGATCGAAGAGGTTGAGATAGACAAGGATCACATTCATATGCTGATTACAATCGGCACTCGATATTCAGTAGGTCAGCACGCAAGGAGGATTAAGCAAGTTACAACAATTAAAATCTGGAAATCATTTCCTTATCTCAAAAACCAATTTTGGAAAGAGAAAAAATTTTGGTCTGATGGATACTTTGTGTGTTCTGTAGGAAATGCAAGTGCAGAGACAATACGAAAATATATTCAAGAGCAGGGGTGACACCGATTCATCCCCGCGACATCACTTCGTTCTGATCACGGAGTTTTCTCGGTGAGCTTCGATAAAAATTGTATTGTGAAACGTTTTGCATAATTCTTCTCTTAATGGCTTTAACGTGCAATTTTTGCAGCGTCATTTTTCGTGGTCTTTTTATCTAGCAATTCTAGAATTTGTTAACTTCGGTCGTCCCTAATGAGATCCATTTGCAACAGCAGTCTTTAACAAAAGTATTCGCTAACAGATGTAGTCGTCAACAATGACAGAAATTGGCGGAACAACCATTTGAAACAATCCTTGCTATGCTTGAACATATCATTTTAAATGACAATAACAATTACTTTCCGAAAAGGAAAGTAGTGGGGCAACGTCGAACTATTATGAAATTATTCAGACAGGATAGATGTACCTGTAGGCGTATGTTTAAGCTTTGCTAAAAACTCGGGTACTTCCATGCTTCCCTCTTCGGGAGCCCAAGGAGCGAACCCCTTATCTTCATTCACATCGTAAGGCCCCTGTTTCACCTCCATAAAAACAACGGGCTCAAAGCATACTGTGGCATGCCAAGTGTTCGGGGGTATTTCAAGGCCAACGCACTGTCCTTCGGGTTCTAAGGTTACACGCTCTATGACAACGCCTTGGTCATCAAAAAACAACAGGTCCAACGCTCCCTCAAGCACCATAAAGAATTCCCACTTATACGCCTGAACATGCCTATGTGGTCTTACGTAAGAGTCTGGCATCATAGCAATAAACAAACGTTGCACAACGTCATTGTAAGACTGATGAATGTTGAGATTTGCCCTTCTTCGCTCGCTATTAGACGCTCTATCTTTTAGCTCGCTGAACATTTTGCTGTCAAATAGTTGGACTGTTTTCACCTATGCTCCCCGTTGAAACTTACACGCTACTTAGATTTTCGCATTCGTCGGCTTTGTTCTTGCCTTTTTTCTTCGCGCTTTTCCTTTCGATCTTTTTTGTCTGGGGTGAGCGAGCCAGTTTTAAATTTTTGCTTCCGCTTCGCTTTTGCTTCTGCTTTCTTTGCGGCCGCTTCTTCAATCTCAACTTTTTCTTCAACCAGCATTTCCGGAGTTTCTAGGGTAACCCGCCCTAGCTTTCCTGACTGCAGTTCTTTTAACAAAATTTCACAGATCTTATGCAGGTTAACCCGCCCACCTGCCATTATGGCACCTCGGCTTTTTGCGGCAGCTTCAAGGAACTCTATTTCCGTGCCGGGGAGGTCATCAAGCTTGAATCGCTCTTTGAGAACATCAGGATAGGCCTTTATTAAATAGTCAGCAGCAAAAAAACCGACGTCGTCATACTCCATAGCTGTATTTTTTACAGCACCAGAAGAGGCTAAACGATATATAGAATTAGGATTTTCTAACTTAGGCCAAAGTACTCCCGGCGTGTCGAACAAAATAATACCACTGCCCAAATTAATGCGTTGCTGACTTTTTGTCACCGCAGGCTCGTTGCCAGTTTTAGCTATGATCCTGTCGGCTAATATATTAATAAGGGTCGACTTACCGACATTCGGAATTCCGGTAATCATAGCCTTAATCACTTTTGCCTGACCATCTTTGTGAGAGCAAATGCTGCGAATAAGCTGCATCAGTTGTTTACTGTTGCCCGGATTATCGCTTGATGTGGTGATAGTTTTAACACCGCGCTCTTTCTCTAAGCTTTCTTGCCATCGAGCGGTAATTTCAGGGTCTGCCAGGTCGTATTTATTCAGTATTTTAATACAGGGCTTATCACCGCGTATTTTGGCAATTTCAGGGTTTTCGCTCGAAAATGGAATTCGCGCATCGAGAACTTCGATGAGTATGTCTACCTTGCTTAGCGACTCTTTTATTTCTTTGAGTGCCTTGTGCATATGACCTGGAAACCATTGAAGAGCCATGCGTAAATCCTATATTTTATTGATACTTAAACAAAAAGTGCGTGAACAACAATTGCTGAATTAAAGTGGAAGCGAACTAAATTATTGAGATAATTCGTAAGTACAAATATTAACAGCGCTGGCTAAATTCAGGGAGTCTATTTTACCGCTGCCAGTGATTGTAAATGCCGTTGCGTTTAATCGAGCGATTTCTTCAGTGGGGACGCCCCTTGCCTCATTACCAAAAAGGTAACACTGGAAGTTGCCAAAATGCTGCGATTTTATCTCATCGCCATGCATATCTAGGTAAGCGAACTGAGAAAAACGCGATGCTAAATCTTTTAACGTCACGTTGAGCTCCATGTCGACGTGGAAAATAGCGCCCATACTCGCTCGTACTACCTTGGAGTTAAACGGATCTACACTGTTGGGACTCAACAAAAGTTTAAAGTTACCAAACCATGCCAGCGTGCGAAGTATTGTACCAAGGTTGCCCGGATCTTGTACTTCATAAAGGTAAATGTATCGCTGTTGGTTTAATTGACTATTTGCGCTTTCGTCGCTAACGCTATTAATATCTTTGTTTGAAGATGCTGTTTTGAGAGGAACTCTGGCAATAATTCCCTGAGGCGATTTAGTATCGCTTAACTGTTGCATTTGTATCGATGTTAAGCGCTCGACCTTGACAGCAGGCACACGCTCATTTGGAGAAATCTTCGATTGCTCGCTTTCCACCGCGGCCTCTTGAGACAGAGCGTGTTCTAACCAAACTTCATATTCGTTTGTTACATAAATACTCAACGTCTCATTGGGTATGGTATTAAAGTTAACATCCTGCCTAATGGCCTTCAGCAACTCTAAAACTAAATGCTCTCCTTCCACCAGATAAAATCCGAACTGAGTTCGATACTTTTTCTGATGCAGCTTCTTCACATCACTTAGTTTCATTGTCGCTAGCCCTTTTCAATTGATGCGCGCAAGTTTAAGTTATGTGAATGAAAACTCAAGTCGATAATAACGCCAATACAAGATTAAGCATGGATATACCCATTACTCTTAAACAAATGTAACTCCTTAATTCACTATTTTTTTGTATTCTTACGATGTCTCTTTAAACAAATGTACAACAATGACGAAATCACCTTCCGCCAATGCTTATTCTTTTAAAACCACTGCAGCACCTAGCAACTGTACAAAAGCCACAGAAGAAAAAATGAGAGAGGAAGCTGTAACAATTTATCTGCACTACACAAAAGTTGTGTTACCAGAACTCGCTCAATCTGAGGGTGAAAGCAGAGCTTGGCCAATCAAAAATGACCATTGCTTTCAGCGTGTTGTATTAGACACTGTTTGTCAAAAAGCCTGGTATGAAGTTATTCCTTCGCCCGCGTATAAAAACCTTTCTTTGACGCAGGCACTCGCAGCAAAAAACTTGTGCGAGCGAATTGCAGGTAACTTAGAGTGTGTAAATACGCTGAACAACAATTCGAAAGCATGGCGAAAAAAGCAGGCAAGCATCGTTTTTTAGCTCTTGCTAATGACATTAAACTGGATGATCACTGTCGTTAAACCATAACGTCTAAACCGCAACGTTTAAGTCATAACGTGCAATCCATAAGATTAAGGATTTTGGGAGGACTTTCATGCCGCAGCGAACTTACCCAAAAGATGCAACTAAAATACATTCAGCTTCAGATTTAGAAGACGTGGTAGTAGATAAACGAGCACACTGGCGCGCAAACAATGCAAAAGCAAGACGCAGACAGCGGCGCTATAAGAAAAAGGTTGTAACCCATCTCGTTAACGAGCTTTATATAAATGAAGAATTTGATCAGTGAACCAAAGCAACGTATGCTTTGCCACACATCTGGTAATACCAGTACACGCCCCCTGTTTTAAGCGGCTCGTATTATGTAAAGGACACTCATTATGGCTTTCGATTTAAAAATAGAAAACGACATTGCATTAATTACGTTTGATGATGGTAAAGTGAATGCGGTCGGTTTTAACCTTATCGAGCAGTTTAATAAGGCGCTAGATGAAGCAGAACAACACGCAAACGCGGTAGTTTTTCATGGTGGCGAGGGCAAGTTTTGCGGCGGTTTTGACCTTTCGGTTATGAAAAGCGGCGATGAAGAAAAGCAGAACAAATTGGTTCAAGCCGGTGCTGATCTCATAGTTCGTCTATATGGATATCCCCTACCTGTAATTGTTGCAGCAGAGGGACACAGTATCGCATTAGGCGCCATTATGTTGATGGCTGCCGACTTGCGCATTGGTAAAGATGGCGGCACTAAATACGGCCTGAACGAAACAGCAATAGGTATGGTACTCCCACCATTTGGTATGGAATTGGCCAAAGCGAGACTTTCGCTCACATCACAAACCGAAGCGTTACTTTTCTCTCGTATTTTTGAAGGCAAAGAAGCCGTTAAGGCCGGATTTCTAGACGCTGCAGTGCCTCAAGACCAAGTGTTACGAACCGCCATGGGCTATGCAGAAAAATTAAAAATGCTTCCGCGAGCCGCTTTTGCAGAATCAAAAATACAACTGAGAAAAGCGACAATAGAAAAAATGAAAGACTAAATTACACTCAGTATAGAATGCCAAGTAGTCGAGGTCTGATTTAGCAGTGGAGCTCTGATTCAAGACCTCTGACTTTAGCAATACCTCACACAGTTATTAGGGTTTTATCTCGTTTAATTAAGTTTGTATGCCCAACACCTATCAACTATCTAGCTCACTAGGCTATTGAAAACTCCAAGCAATAAAACGACTCAGTTTATTCCCCTGCCCCATATTGATAACTTTGTGCACTAATTCGCATTCGTTGTCATTAGAATAATAGGCAAGGCTTTTCTTTATCGGCGCTAAATGTTCAGATTTAGACACTAAGCAGGTAAACCAACCCACATTGTCTCTAACCTCAATACTTTCTTTTATCATACGTTGTATAAACGCCAGCTCGCCTCCCTCACACCAGAGTTCGTTGGCTTGCCCTGCAAAATTCAAACTAGTACCAGCGTTACTTTCACGGGAGCTTGCAGAAGAGCCTTTTCCCGAGCGCTTTAACTTGTTTGCTGCTAAGTTTTTGCTCTTGCGGGTACTGCCGGCAAGTGCATCACGCTTAGATTTATGAAAAGGAGGGTTGCACATAGTAAACGCGAAGCGCTCGTTGTTTTCTATAATATTCTTAAATATGTGTTCGGGCTTTATCTGTTGTTTTATGCTGATCAGTGGGCGTAGAACTTTGTTGCTTTTGACTATTTTCAACGCATTGTCACAAGAGTTTTTATCGATATCACTTCCCACAAAAGACCAGCCGTAAACTTGCGAGCCAATGATAGGATAGATAGCGTTTGCGCCCACTCCCACATCGAGCCCCTTGATATGGGCTCCTTTTACGGCTTCTGCTTTTTCATTACTGCGCACATCAACGGCTGATTCAGCCAATAAATCGGCTATGCCATGTATATAATCGGCGCGCCCCGGTATAGGCGGGCATAAGTAGCCTTTTGGTAACTGCCAACGTTCTACATTGTAATAGTGTGCCAAAAGAGCGCCATTTAGCGCGACAACGGCATCAGGGTTTGCAAAGTCTATGCTTTTTTTGCCACTTTTGGCGTTTATGACGTGGGGCCTGAGCGCCGGATATGACTCACAAAGTGCCGCCATAGGATAGCCGTCTTTGTGATAATTGCGAGGGTGCATTTTATAAACCTATAGCTGTGTAAACCTGTGACGCTTAACAATCGCACACTTCTACTGTTGTTGCGGTATATTAAGTGCGTATTTTGCGTACAACGTTGACAATTTGCCACTATCCTTCAGCGTCTTCAACTGACTATCAAAGTGCCGCTTTAACTGCTTGCCACGCTCGTTCATAACAAAAGACCAATACAGCTTATAATTGCCAATCTTGCTGGTCGTAAAAGACGAATCGGCATCTTTAGTTTCGCTTGACTTACTTTCGCTTGAGAGCAGTGGAGAAACAATACTGTGTATGTCTACATAGTAGTCAATTTTTCCTTTTTGCAGCAAAGAGACTGCCTGCTCTGGGTCATTCACTGGGATCCCTTTTGCGTTGCGGGGTAACGCAACATAAAAGATATCTGATTCATAGCCGGCTCTGTATGCACCTACTTTATTGGCTAAGGCGTCTTTAGTGAGATATTCACCTTTTCTCGATACAAGATAAACGTCCTCGGTTAATAAAGGCCATTCTGATTGATAAAACACAGTGTTTTGGGGAAGTGCGCCTGTCATATCTATGTTTCCCGTTGCGAGATTTTTTAACGTTCTCTTCCAAGGAAAGTACTCTACTGACATTGTGTACTGAGATTCTTTGAAAATTTCGGACAAGAGCTCGTGATAAAACCCGGTTCCGTCACGCTCGGTAAAATTGGCCCACACATCTGTGCCCCACTTAATAAACTGGGGCGATGGCTGTGCAAAGATACTTGTCGACAACATTAATAAGACAATCGAAATTATCTGTTTCATCTATAACCACTTTTCATAAATGGATAAAGCCCCTAAATCAGATGGGCAATAATAACGCAAAACAATAATCAAAATTAAGGTACAAGTTTTTCGCTGCGGCGGATTGAAAAATGTCGCATACTGGTTAAACAATGATCACATTGCAACGATAAACAATTTACAGATCGTACCACAAAAAAGGAAATTTATGAGAGCGTTATTAGTCTGTTCTATGATGTTTTTATACGTATATTCCTCTGCGAATGCAGAGGGCGAAATTTTAAGTATGAAAGCCCGTAGCGACATTATTGACCAAACGTTATCCCAGCGTTTTGAAACCGTATTGCCCCATATTATGCGAAGAGAAAACATCGATATGTGGGTTATTATGTCCCGAGAATATAACGAAGACCCTGTACTCAAAACCATGCTGCCTTCTACTTGGATATCGGCAAGACGTCATACTATGCTCGTTATTTACGACCAAGGTGAAGGCAAACCACTTGAGCGACTCGCAGTGGCGCGATATGCGGTAGCAGATAGTTTTGAGAAAGCATGGGATAAAGAAAAACAGCCAAATCAATTCAAAGCACTCGCCGATATTATTGAAAAAAGAAATCCTAAGAAAATTGCCATAAATGTATCGGAAGACTTTGCCCTTGCCGACGGCATGTCATCTTCTGAGAAAAGTAAGTTCATGGCTTCGCTACCCGATAAATTCGAAAGCCGAGTAGTTTCCGGTGAGAGATTAGCTATTGGTTGGTTAGAAACGCGAAGTGATATGGAAATGGAGTATTATCCAATTTTGACTCAAATTGGACACAATCTTATTGCAACTGCGTTTTCAAACGAGGTAGTTACACCAGGCGTGACCACCACAGACGACGTGGTTTGGTGGCTTCGCGACCAAACTACCGCGTTAGGATTAACAAACTGGTTTCACCCCACAGTGTCTATTCAAAGAGCAGATACTGAAGAGTTTGATCAGATTAAGGCATTTAGTAAACGCCCTGAAAAAAATATTATTCAGCCTGGCGACCTTATTCATGTAGATTTTGGCATTACCTACCTGCGGTTAAATACCGACCAGCAGCAACATGCCTACATCTTAAAGCCTGGAGAGACCGACGCACCGAGTTATCTTAAAAAAGCCTTAGCCAATGCGAATAGACTTCAAGATATCTTGACAGGCAATTTTAGCGAAGGACTCTCGGGCAATGAAATTCTAATGCGTTCACGTAACCAAGCTATTAGTGAGGGTATTAAGCCGGCAATTTATACTCACCCTCTTGGTTTTCATGGTCACGCAGCAGGCCCCACTATTGGCATGTGGGATGCTCAGGAAGGCGTTCCTGTAAAAGGGGACTATCCCATGTATGAAAATACGGTTTATTCCATTGAATTAAATGCAGCAACAATGGTTAAAGAGTGGAATAAAGAGGTGAGAATAATGTTGGAAGAAGATGCTTTTTTTGACGGAAAGTCTGTGTCTTATCTAGATGGAAGGCAAACAAAGTTTCATTTGATTTCATCCCCTTCAAACTAAACTTTAGCACTTTCGATGTATAAAGCACTTCCGATGTATTAGAACACTGCATGGGAATGTAATTTCGAGAAGCATGAGGTGAATTAGCATGAGGTGAACAGCATGAGGTGAATTAGTCTCAACTTGCTCTGTCAGATTCGAATAATAGAACTCAATCAAATCTGACACTCGTGTATGACCAGAAGCGGACGTTGGTTACCGACAAATTTGGGGCGCAGGCATGCGCGATAATGGCGAAGCCGCCTGCGTGTTTGCGCCCCAGTGCGCCTTGGCGCACGCCATAATCAATTTGTTAGTTCTTGTTCTTCGCAGTTGCTCTTCTAACCATCATAGTAACATCCTCATTCATATTCATAGGAATCAAATTAATATCTTTATGTTTAGCTGCATAAACCCTAAATATTTCGTCCGCAAAAGCCTGACCTACAGAAGTTACACCATCAAAATCAAAAACAACGTAGCTGAATTTTTCAACTCTTCCGAGCAGTCTTTTGGCTTGCGAACGGGATACTAACTTCTCACCTTCATATACAGCTAGCTTTACAGGAATTACCGTTTTGTTGAATTGAAAGTCGTCAGGGCCAGCAGTGTAATCATCAAATACTTGTTTTATAGTACGTGAAGCGTTTTTATTGATTTTCATAAATACCATTGTACCAGGCTCATCAATCATGAAATCAGAATCAACTAAAAAATCAAAATCCACATTATCCTGATGACTGAACTTTAGTCCTTTAGAATCAATCTCAAATAGATCAAATACCCTTGAAGTGAAAAATATTCCTTCACCACTATGGTTTTCCGGATCAGTAGTTAACTTACCTTTTGACAGTTCTACCAATGCTTGACGGTCATCTGGAAGATCGCAAAGTCGTTTAATTCTTCTAAAAATCCCTTCACCATCATCAATTATGAAAATGGTAACTTCTTCAGTTGATCTTCTAACTGAAATAAAAATTGACTTTCCATTTGAATGGTCAATTACATTGTTTACCATTTCGGTAAAACCGTAATGACAAATATCGACTACATTCTCATTCAAACCTTCGAATATGAATGAATAGTGATTGCGCCATACTTTATCCTCTGCGAAATCACTTGTAAGCTCGAATAACTGCTTATATTCCCGTTTATCCCCTAATGAATAGGTTTTGCCTTTTCCTCGACCTGTCGTAGAAATCCAACCCTCAGACTCTAATTTTTTAAGGTGATTATATGTCGCTTGAGGAGTAATGCTAAAAATTGCAGCAATGTGATTTGCTATATCTTTGGGGTGATGTTTTACGTCCCGAATGATCTGCTGCCTAATCATTACCCCACGTTCTCTATGAGATACCACGTCTTATCCTTTAAGAAAAAACAATACTTAAAGGATAGCAGTGAATTGCTTAAAGGTAAAGATAGATTTTGTTAAAGTTAGATAATTTTGAAAAGAGAACTAACAATTTAATATAGTGCGAACTGCGCATTTTTCTGCCAACGCATCGCTCAATTTTATACTTTCATTATTAACTCCAAACTCGTTATCACATTGCTACATAATGGGAAATTGGCGATCTGGATAAAGTGTTTAAAAACAAAAACGCGCGATTGCGTCGTTTTCCTGAATATAGGGGAAAGGCTGCTAAAACTGTGTATCCAGACAGGCACTTAAACCAGAAAGTTGGTTTCAATCGTGGAAATGTCAGAAATTCTCGCGTTGACACTATAAAGTAATCAAGATGCCAATGTCCTATTCACGCCTCATAGCTGCCTGTCAGATGGAGTTTAAACCTATCCATCGAAACTGTGAGATCAGATATGAGCTCCTCAAATAATTTTTATTCTTCAGTCATGCGAACTTCAACATTCTTAGATTTGTAAGCTCGAACAAAGTCTGCGATATCTTTATGATTACAAATCACGGTCTCACCGCTTAAACCATATTTTTCTAATGCTTCGTCTTTACCGATGGATAAAGCTTCTAAACAGGCTTGCGACGCTGCATTTTTGTTTTTAGCTACAAGTGCAACTTTCTTAGCATCTGTAGAAGCAACGTTATTTCTGTACATGAAAGCAAATGTTCTAAGCGATTCACCATTACATCTTACAGAAGCACTAAACTCGTCAGCATCAAACCCATTAGCTCGCACCAAACGCATTGCTTTTTGATAGCCCTGATTGGCTGCGGTTAAACACGCTTGTGTTTCAATATTTTCAGTTACAGGTTGCAACTGGATATTTTTTGCAAAAGATGGAGCAACCGTAACGGAAGCGATAAGAGCAATAGCAAATGTAGACAGTTTCATAATAAACCCTATGTTGTAACTTAATTAGATTTCGCTGGAGCAATGTCCATATTATGACCAACAAAATCATAAAATAAAGCAAATTATGTAATTAAATTACAATTAGCGGTAATAAAAGCTACAAATAACGCAATTAATGAAATTAATTTACATTTAAAGATCAGCGTTTTCGAATTGTTTACAAAGCAAACAGCCCAGCAGAAAAACTCACTGGGCTTTTATTGGTAAAAAGAAGAGGTAACCATTGATATGTCACTTATCAGGTCGTGCATCCAATTTAATGATGGCAATGGATTTTGCGGCTGATAGAAAAGCCGGTTTAGCCGACCAAGTAAATTGACAGAATGATGAGGCTCTTTCGGTTTTCTGCGATGCTCACTCTCTGTTTGCAAAAATTCCCAGGGCTGTAGGTTAAGGTGGTCAATTTCTTCCTGAGTGACACCAAGACCGTGAAGCGTAGACAGTATTCGCTCTGTTTTGCTCTCTGCAATTAGAATAAGATCGTTGCTAAACATATCAGCGAGTGGTTCATTGACAGCCTCAAGGGTATGCTGAATAGCATGCCACACAGCGTCATGACAAAACCGCCAGCCGCGAGGTGCATAATACCCTTCTATTTCCCACTCAAGTTCGGCATTACTTACCGCTATTGAGCTATCAGCCTCTGGAGAAAACGATAAGTCTGGCCTTGCCCCAATATTGTATGCGTCTACACTCATAGCAATACAAATAATTAGGTCTCCACACTCTTTTTTATTCGAGTAAAGCGCCTCAAAAGCTGCTCTTTTTACGCCCATCCAGCCATGAACCTTTGAAGGTTGTTCAACGAAATGACGGACATCTTCAGGTAAATCCTCGCCATAACGTTCAATCAGCAAAGGAAGTGGATTTTGATTGGGGGCTTCGTCTGGCATCCATACTTCATACTCTTGACGATTATCGGCTTTACCACGGCTTTTTATGCCGTATGATAGGTTCACTGGACGGCAGATACTGCGATCTTCATCAACCTTATGAAAATACTCTGAACGCATTCGTTTTATAAAAGGTGCATCTAATCCCGCAAGCGCAGCAGTAGGGTAGCGGTAGCCAATTTCGCTGTTTTCTACCATTTTTAACGATGGAATTTGCGCCTCTAGCTTGGCTTTAACTCCTTTCAAAATATTGACAGTTGGCAACACAATACTTCGTTCTGGCTCTATAGTAAGCCTATTCCCATCTGCCGTAACAAACTTGGGCACTTTGTGAAACTCATAGTTTTCAACGCCTAATGGGGCCAATGCATTATCTCGATACTGCGACAATTCTGAAAAAAGCGCTGTGTGGTTTCGAATATGCTTAAATAATGGGCGAGATGGAGACATAACTTTTCCTTGTACTTATACGCAATTACCATGTTGTCATGATAATGCACATGGTTAAATGCGTTGCATAAAACTGTGTGTAATATTAGCCCCGCATTCAGATGACATATGCAGCTCTTGGCAGCATGACTGAGGCTATTAAAATTATGAGTTTTTAGAAAATCCCCCCTCCTGTTTACTGATCCAACGATAGAAAGCGATGCCAAATTTGAGCGCCAACATCATCGTAGTGTTTTACTAATTCAGAAAACTCTCTGCGCAAAGCTTCATCTGTTAGTGGCGAGGGTAAAAGAGGGTCAAAAACCAACTGGTGCAGGGCGTAATCTCCCACGTGAAATGATTCAAATGTCGCCTCTTCTAACGTTAGGTTTGGTAACCGCAATAGTGACGCTTCTACATCAGATATGCCCTGCTTATACTGTTTTTCAAGTTCTTCGGTGTTCCACAGATTACGAATTTTAGATTGCAGTTTTAGATCAAACTCACTAGCGCAATACACCACGGCCTGTTTGCTTAAACCTAACGTACAGAGTTTTTCTCTAACCACTGCCGCACCACCAGCTATATTCGCAGGCCTCACGTACATATCAGTGAATACTTTTCTCAAGCCAACAATTTTTAAAGCGCGTTCGTTTTCTCGAGTTTGCTTTTTGTCGCTTTTCGACAGCATATTGGTTTGCACTGCAATCCAGCTTTCGTTCCAAGAAGGTAGTAAAGAAGATTCAGCATCTCGCCAACTATTTATCTCACGAGCAAACTTTTCTCCACCTTTGCCCAGTTGATAATATCCTCTATCAAGCAATGACAACATTTTTGTGCTTTGAAGCCGATTTAATGTCACTCTTATATTGTTTTCAGAAATTCCAAACAACTGGCCTACACGCACGGCACTGGCTGCCGTCATTTGCACGTTGTCTCGCGAGCCCAACAATTTTAGTAGTAACTTTCGCGCCACCGGCTTTTTTGCGCCTGTTTGTTTCAAAACACCTACCCTACCTTTGCGTGTTATTTTTTTACCACTGCGGATTTCATTGCGACACGGTTTCAGCACCTTACCTATAGAATCTGTCTCTCATAAGGCAGCAATAGTTACTTTTATAACCCGTAAATCTGAAAATTACACAAACATTACTTACTTTGACTTAATTTACCTTTATGTGTAATTTCTAATATAGGTAATAAAAATACAAGTAGTCAGCGAGAGTGGGTAAGACTTTACCGGCTAATGACATCATTCACAGAGGCGAGCAAGAAAATGACATCACCAAATAAATTTCAAACTCATGAGGTAGAAAACCAACCTCTGCCCCTGCCGGCCTACAACCTCTGGCTTGCAGACGAACTACTTCAGTGCTTTGTTTCTCAGCATTGCGATAAGCCGCTACCTTCTGTGTTGGAAAGTTTTGGGCACCTCGCTGGCCATGATCAATTTGAGCACGGTGAAGACGCTAATAAAAACAAGCCCGTTTTACACGCGTTTGACCGGTATGGACGTCAAATAGACGAGGTGAAATTTCACCCAAGCTACCATGCCTTAATGTCTTCGGCTATGGCTAATAAGGTGCACTCATACTCCTGGCAGAACTTAGATACACCGGGCAGCCACGTTGTGCGGGCGGCGCTTTTATATATTCACAGTCAAACCGATGCGGGTACCACGTGCCCACTAACCATGACTCATGCCGCAGTACCCGCCATACAACAAGGGAAAAACTTGCCCTCGTATTGGTTAACCAAGTTAGTAAACGGACAGTATGACCCCCGACAGCTTCCTGCCTTCAAAAAGGAAGGAATAACCGTGGGTATGGGGATGACTGAAAAACAGGGTGGTTCCGACGTAAGACGCAACAGCACGCGGGCAGAAAAACGAGAAGATGGCAGTTATGCCATTACTGGACACAAGTTTTTCTATTCTGCACCAATGTGCGACGCACACCTTATTCTTGCGCAAGCAGAAGGAGGGCTAAGCTGTTTTCTTCTCCCTAGAATCTTAGAGAATGGCGCTTTAAACCACGTTCGCATTCAAAGACTTAAAGATAAACTTGGTGATTGGAGCAACGCTTCATCAGAAGTAGAGTTTCAAGAAGCAACCGCTTTCCTACTTGGCGAAGAGGGGCGCGGCGTTCCTGTCATCATTGATATGGTATCGCTCACGCGTCTAGATTGTATGATTGGATCTTCAGCCCTAATGCGACAAGCCCTCGTGCAGGCTCTGCATCATGTGGGCGAGAGAGAAGCATTCGGTAAGCTGCTGATTAACCAACCTCTGATGCAAAATGTAGTAGCAGATTTAGTGATTGAAAGTGCGGCGGCAACTGCACTTACCATGCGTGTTGCGAAAGCCGTAGACGCAAGCGGTACTAATGCTCACGAAGCTGCACTTGCCCGCATTACTACCGCTATTGGAAAGTATTGGGTGTGTAAACGCACAGCCACCTTCGTTAATGAGGCACAAGAGTGCCTTGGCGGAATTGGTTACGTAGAAGAGAATGCAATGCCCCGCCTTTATCGTCAGGCGCCATTGAATTCGATATGGGAAGGTAGCGGTAATGTGCAATGTCTGGATGTATTGCGCGCATTGTCAAAAGAGCCGGCAACCAAAAAGGCCCTGTTTGCAGAATTAAAAACAGCGGCAGGCAAAAATCCTCATTTCGATGTATTCGTCGAAGACTTGATAAAAGAATTTAGCAACACTGATTCTATAGAAATACGAAGCCGACTCTTAACAGAGAAAACAGCCTTGGCCCTGCAAGCCTGTGTATTACTAAACAATGAGCTTGTCGATATGAAAATCTTGGCGGAAAGCTTTTGCGAAAGTCGCTTAGCAGGTCAACATGGGTTGGCGTTCGGCACCTTGCCTGCCACCACACCGTTCAAGGAAATCATTCAATTTGGCTCACTGAAAGGGCAAAGAGTCTAGAAAGTTAATTCTGCCAGAATTCTTGTGACGCCCTGTAGACAGGAGAATTAACGACTTCATCTAATGCTGCGTTTATGCGATCTATTGCCTCTTTTCCCCACGCGTTATTGGTACACCCGACTGCGCCTGGAATCTTCTCTTCGCCCAACTCTGAGGTGTAATAAAATTGCAACTTGCTATCACCCTCCGTTAAGGTGAAATACTTCAGAATTGACGGATACTCCAAAGTAAAATCTACACGGCCGTATTCCAGTTGACGAAGAACACGAGTAGTAGCTTCTGTACCAGCAATAGGTGCATAACGAGGTGTTTGTTTCAGGCTATCGACCAAAACTTGAAGCGCATCTGGATATTTTCTCGAGATAGGTTGTGCAAACGTGAGCTTATTGCTCTTAACCAGTGCTTTCAGAGACACGCGCCTATTTTCATCTAAAAATGGCTCAATCGTCTTTGGGAGCGCGATAATACCCAGTGGAGGATACAAGGTAGTCACATCGGAAAAGCGCCATGTGGTATTGTGCTCTCGCTGAATTACGCACGGAAAACAAAGGTTTTCATTTTCCTCGGTATGTAAGTTAACCCGAGACTGAGGCATAACCACTGTCTCGTGTTTAACATCAGACATAGTGGGCTTTAATTGATTAATGAGCGCATCGCAAATTCCCTGAGCCCTATACTTTCCTTCGAGAATAAAAAAAGGCGGTGCAGGGTTTACAGCCCATGTGATGGATAGCCGTTCCTCTTCAGTTATGCCCTTTTCGTGGCTCTCTCTTGCCCTGTTTTTTGCATCAAAACCAGTCTCAGCTTCAACAGTAAGAGCGCCGCCAACAGAGAAACCAACCGCGTTTACATTCATGCTGCTTATTAAAAGTAGATTTAAAATGAAAATGACAAAAGGGAATTTAGACATGGTTCAAAAAGAGCAAAGAAGATGTCTTAATGTTCTAATAAACGCCATTTAACTGCAATCGTTATTTTGTCTGATATTTATACGGCTGAGAGTAAAACATTATCGTTTACATTGCCGCTATCTTGCGTGATCATGAGCACATTATCATTGGGAGTGAGTATTTATGGATAGACGATGGCAACAAATTCAGCGCATCTTTTGCTTTTTCATTCTTTGTCTGGGTTTGAGCGGGTGTGCAGCAAGTGGCCCTACTGTCTCTTTAGATAAATCACAAGACTTCAAAGAAATTGATAGCTTTTTCGTAAAGTCACCGCTTAACAGTGTTAACCCAACGCTTGAAAACAGTATTGCACAAGACATTACCTCGGCATTGTCAGAAAAAGGGCTTTCCTCTACTACTGAAAATTTAGCTGACGTAGTAGTAAGCTTTTTCCCTTACACAGAAACTAAAGAAGGTGGAGCTCAATTAAATATTGGGCTTGGTACTGGAACATTTGGTCGCTCTGGAGCCATTATGCTGGGCGGTGTATTAAGTGTTCCCGTTGGAGAGCAGTTCTCCGACTATCAAAATCTTCAAATTGAGGTGATTAATAAAAGCACCGTTATTTACAGTGCATCGGGAAGCATCGAAATTGAATCTAACGATGTTATTGCCGTTCAACAAGCGTTGAATCAGTTGGTGTTATCGCTACTCGATAGCTACCCTAGCATAAAAGACAAATAACAGGCAGGCGGGTTCTGATAGCGCTATGCTTTAAACTTACGCTACGCTTGAGAAGAAAAACTTGCTACAAAATTTAGGCACTAAATAAGATATGAATGAGCCCAAGTCGCTCTCGTTGCAGCAAAACCTTACAATAAGGCTACTGCGTGTATTGCGGTATAACAAAGCACGAATAGAGCGTGCACTTAGCCTACTGCCAGAAGAGCACAGGCCACTTTTTCATGTCCTTCCATTTTTAATCCACGTCAATCACCCAGAATTACCTGGGTATATTGAATCTGCATCTGAAGCAGAAAGCGTTCCTTTTGGTATTAACAATTACTCCTTTAGAAAAGACATTGAGCGGGCACTCAATCGTTGCTTTCCCTCTTTGCACGCGCTTTTTTCCGATATAAAGTCTGTGTGGCCGCGCCAGCGCTGTATCGACTCATTAGTACTGATGGGAAGCACTGGCACTATTGCGCAAACCGACGATTCAGATTTTGACTATTGGGTTTGCATTGATGGCAAACAATTTTCCTCAAAATCAATGGATTTACTCTCGCAAAAACTCCAGGCAATAGAGCAATGGGCTGACAACAAATTCGGCGTAGAAGTACACTTTTTCTTGTCTGATATTGAGAAAGTAAAAAGCAATGATTTCGGGGTTGCCGACGGTGAAAGTGCTGGGTCAGCACAAGCATTATTTTTAAAAGCAGAATTTTACAGCACTAATATTGTTGTAGCTGGTAAAGCACCGTTTTGGTGGCTAACCCCGGAAAAGGCAACAAGTAAACAGTACGAAGGTATTTTAAACAGTCTTGAGAAAGGCGGCTCTCCGGATCTCGACTGGTTTATGAATTTAGGTCACCTAGAGCGGCTAGACGCCAGAGAATTGTTTGGCGCTGCTATTTGGCAGTTGGGCAAGGCTATGGATTCGCCGTTTAAGTCACTACTTAAAATGGCAAAGCTAGAGGTGTACCTTGCAAACATAGAAAATGACCAGCCTTTATGTAACTTGCTTAAAAAACATGTGCACTTGGGGACCGATGCTCCTGGCAAAGTCCCAGATATAGATCCCTATGCATTAATGTTCAACGAACTTATTGCACACTATACAGATAAGGGACAGCCAGAAGATATTCTAATTTTGCAGCAGTGCCTTTATTTAAAATGCGGCTGTAAGCTGAGCCAGTCGTTGTATGAAGGGGAAAAGCCGGACTTTAAGCGAAGAATTATAGCTGCTTATGCCAGAAGTTGGGGTTGGAGTCGTAAAAGCTTAGCGCATTTAGACAACATTCAAAACTGGAACTTTAACGAGCGCGTTCAGTTAAGTCGCCGCATACATCGCTTTTTACTCAAGTGTTACCGCCGAATATCCACCCAGCTAGACGGTCAAACCCAAATTATGGACGAAAAAGACATGACCGTTCTAGGGCGCCGGCTAAGCACATTCTATGGCAAGAAAAAGGATAAGGTTGAGTTTTTACGCAGAGCATTCGATGAAAGCTTATACTGCCCCACCGTCACCATATCGGTGAAATCACTTAAAAATGGAGATGAAGTGTGGACCGCTTACGCAGGCGATAAATTAAGTAAGTCGGGCATTATCGACGAGTCGCAAAAAATATCCCAAGCGTCCAATGCTATTGCGCTGTTAGTGTGGTGTGTCTCAAGCCGCATAATGGACACCAACACCAAGGTTCTCCTCGATTACAACTACTGCGAAATAAGCGAGCTTGACCTCAACGATATATTAAAACAGCTATGCACACTCTTTCCTCCAGTACGAGTGTCGGCTTTACCTCGGCATAATTTACTGGCTGCTGAGCGCATTGAAACCTGTATGGCTCTGGTGAATTTTCCTACCTTGCGCCAAAAGCCCACGGTGGAAGACGTATACGTACTTTATAATACATCGTGGGGAGAAACATTTTTAAAGCATGGTACCGATGTTCTAGACACCTTGTGGTACGAACTTTCAGAGGTATCCCCCAAGCCTAAATGCTATGTCATGGTGCCCAGAGGTAATCAGCAGTCTCGTATTCTAGGTGAGTTTTTAGAGTCAACTGAATTAAGTTTTACCGTTGTTCACTGAGAAATAACGCTCTTCTCTTTCTCCACTTATTGTTTAATAAGACTATGTCGCCAAAGCAACCGAAAGCTTTGTAGGCTCGAACTTTATTCGCCAAGCTCGACCGTTCAGGCTTTTAGATGAGGGGCGCAAGTTTCTGCCACTTTTTTGGCATCGAATATTTCTATCCAATAACCGTCAGGGTCTTTTATAAAGGCTATTCCTTTCATACTCCCATCATTGAGTTTCTTCTGAAAAGGTACTCCTAGCGTCTCAAATCGTTCGCAGGCAGCTTCAGCATCGGGAACATGAAACCCAATATGTCCAAACCCCTTAGGCTCACTGTTACCGTTGTGATAGGACACAGTTTCTGGGGTATCGTCCCAATTATGGGTAAGCTCTAACATAGCAGGGCGGCCAAAGGTTTGCTTTGTTCGCGTTTCAGCATCTTGGCTTACATCGGAAAAGTCATCACCGGCGGCTAGAAAATAAAGGGTAAATTTCATATCTTCAAAGTCGAGCCGTTTTATTAACGTCATACCCATAATACGGGTGTAGAAATCTAAGGTACGCTTTGGGTCAGCAATACGCAGCATGGTTTGATTGAATACGAAACCCCGTGTGGCATCGCTTTTTTCTTCGCAAAGACCTTCTGCACTATCAAAATGTCTACTCATGAACTATTTCCTTATTGAAGTAAGATGCTTATAGATATGATAGCGAGCAGCCAGAGTTCAACTGTTGTTCAACAACATTTCCCTGCCACCTGGCGCCCCTCGATTACATGCGATTCAAAACAAAGGCTATCCTTTACCCCACACTGAATCAGATGGTTTGTTTACCACCTTGTACTTATTGCTTGTCTTGGTAGCCGTTTTTTGCGGTTTTTTAACCGCCTTGCTCTTTGAAGCAAATGCGTTTTGACTAGACGAACGGGGCTTTATATTTTGGCGATACTTGATAACCATACCCTGAAGCAAGTTACGCACTACCTGATCGCCTGCTGCTTTATAGTTGCGATGGTCCGGTTTTCTAAATAGGGCTGACAGTTCACTCTTGCCTATTCTGAAGTCGGCTAACAGCAAAACGTTGATCATATCTTCGTCTTTGTAGCTCATTGCTATACGAATTTTTCTCAAGATTTCGTTATTACTCAAGCGCTCTTTCGGGCCCAATATTTTTGGAGCTTGTCCCTCTTGCTTCCCACGATTTTTGATGATCAAACCATCTAAAAACAACGCAAGAATTTTATCTCTACAAGGCAAATAACCTTCTTCGTCTTCTTTCTTCATAATGCTATGCAGATAACCTATGTCCATATCGTAATCCACCAGCTTAAAAATACTGATAGCGGCGGTATCGTTTATCGCAAGCGCATAGCGAATACGGCGTAAAACATCGTTGTGGAACATGGATGGAAACCTTAAATAGAGATGGAAGTGCTAGTGAATGAGTAAATACTGGGCCTGTTTGCCACTGTAATAGTTTAACGTAATTACGAATTTACCGCTATCTCGGTCTTCCATCATCCATTTAACAGAGCTAAAACCATCAAACCTGCTTAGCGCCATTGCAAGGCGCTAAGCTTTTAGATTATTGAAGGTGGGTATTGAAGAAATCGACTGTTCTTTGCCAAGCAAGCTCAGCATCTTTCGGACTATAGCGACTTGTCGAATCGTTATGAAAACCGTGCTGAGCTTTACTGTATACATGGGCAGTATACTGGGCATTATTGGCTTTAAGCACTTTTTCGTATTCGGGCCAGGTCGCATTGACTCGTTTATCGTTTTCACCAAAGTGTAACAATAGCGGCCCCTTTACCTTACCTTGTAATTCTGATGATGCAGGCGTGCCGTAAAATGGCACTGCAGCGTCTATTTTACTTGGCAGTGTGGCTGCCAGTAAATTACTGATGTAACCACCAAAACAGAAGCCCACAACTCCTAGCTTATCGGTTGTCATTTTATGCGCATTCAGCCATTGTACCGCAGCAATGAAGTCTTGCTCAATTTTATCTCTATCGAGACTTCGCTGCATAGCTCTACCTTCATCATCATTTCCAGGATAGCCACCTAATGGAAACAGCGCATCTGGTGCAAAAGCAATAAAGCCTTGCATTGATAAACGTCTTGCCACGTCTTTTATGTAGGGATTTAGCCCCCTGTTTTCATGAACAACTAGCACCGCTGGCATGGGTTTGTCGTCAGCTGGCGTGGTAGGAACCACGAAATACCCACCGCCTGTGCCATGGCCTTGGGCAGATGGAAACGCTTCATAGGTAGCTTTAATTGCCGGGTTGTTAAAAGATACTTGCTCAGCTTTGGCATAGTTTGGAATAAGCGCGCTGCCTATAACACCCGCTGACAAGCCGGCTATAGACAATGACGCGATACGCGTTAAAAAAGTGCGCCTGTCTATATCGCCATGCGCATATTCGTCGTACCAGTCGAATGCTTCTTGTGGAATGGTTAGTGTTTCTTCATTTGTTTTCATTATCTTTACCTATTGAGCTTTTATCTACCAAGATTGTACCTACAGAGCTTTATTGGCTTAGAAAAAAGGCAGTAACTCAGTATTAACAGTCTGTCGTTCAAGTTTGGCGTATTGGTCTTTTCTCTGCAGTGAAAGGCAAATACACATTACTCAAGGTGCTTGATTGGACAAAATTTATCCAGCATTACGTTATTGAAAACCGACCAACGGCAGGACTTTTTGGTCTAGTATCATTTGTATGAATAGACGCCTTTAAGCACTGACGACATTCAAAATAAGCTCATTAGCCTGAAGCGCAAATCTGACAGTGCTGTGCGTTTAATGGCGGAAACCTCGCAAGAAGCTCAATCCACACAAACTGCATCACAACGGGCTCAACATGAATTCGAAGCCATAGATAATGCGGTTATTCAAATTAACTCAATGAATCAACAAATTGCCTCATCGGCTGAAGAACAAGCGACGGTGGCTAAAGAAATAAACGAATTGATAGTAGGCGTAAACTCACTTGCCGAGGAGACATCAATAACTGCTACAAAAACCGATGAAAAAGTGTCGGAACTTACCGCAACTGCACAGACGCTAGAAAAGCGATGTGCATATTTCAGCGTTTAAGTAAAAACGGCCTTGTGATCAATGATATGGTTTTTCAATCTAGGCTTTATTGCCATCTGCATTGCCATCAATTTCGGATTTTTCAGGCAACGCAGACGGCTATAATGGCTCATTAATGGCAACTAGAAATTACGAGGTTGGCATTACGTAAACTTCCCTTACGCAAGCCTTATCACTGCTCGATAAGGCATACATTACGGCATCGGCAATGTCTTCTGGGGCAAGTTTGTCTTCTTTGGGTTCATCGAAAAACGGTGTATTCACCATTCCCGGGCAAATGGTGGTGCATTTACCACCCCACTCGCGCATTTCCTCGGCGAGGTTTAAGCCGAAACCATAAGCAAACCATTTACTTGCACCGTAAACCGAACCTTTAAGTGCAATTCTTCCTGCAACAGACCCCGTTAACAAAAAGTGCCCTTTGCTCTCTCTAAGAAACGGAAGCCCGGCTTTGGCGGTATATAAAAGCCCGTTTACGTTTGCTCCTAACATAGTAGACCAATCGCTAACACTTCCCTGCTCAATACCTGGTTGGTTTGCTCCTGTACCCGCATTAGCGAAAACCGCATCGATGTGGCTAAAACGCGTGTTAATTTTTTCAAAAGCGTTTTCCAGCGCTTCGTATTCACTGACATCCGCAGCTACAGAGAAAGCATTTTCGCTACCCAGCTCGTCAACTAGCTTATTCAGCTTATCTTCGCTTCGAGCAATAAGTGCAACACGATGGCCTTCATTTACAAGCGCTGTTGCCGTTGCCTTACCAATACCGCTAGAGGCCCCGGTAATAACAACGACTTTAGATTCACCGTTTTTGTTTTGACCTGCTTTACTGCTTGCGGAGTGATCACGACTCATATTAATAATCTCCTAATATATGTGGCAAAATACGTAGAGAACGCCCTTTTCGTGTAAAGGCGTAGGTTCTAGCAAAACAGGTGCAAAAAACAAACCAGGTAAACACTCGAAGAAAAACACTTAACCATTTGATAAAAATAATAATTTTATAAAAAAAAGAAAGAACAACCAGTGTATTTACTGGCTTAATTTTCAAAAAAGCAGGTAGGATTTACACAGCAATTACGCTTATCTACAACCCATGTATCGCTTAGAAGAGCTGTTGGTCTCAGGTGGCTATATTTTTCATTGCTACCGAGTACTTTTTCTGGCATTTTTCCGCTCGTTTTTTCTCATCGTTTTACCTTTGGACGTAACTTATGAGTTGGGCCACTCTTTCACTGTTTATACCGACATTTTTCTTTGTATCTATTACACCAGGTATGTGTATGACGCTGGCTCTAACACTAGGAATGAGTATTGGTGTAAAGCGTGCTCTATGGATGATGTTAGGTGAGCTTGCTGGAGTAGGTTTAGTTGCTACACTCTCTTCCATTGGCGTTGCAGCGCTATTGCTTAACTATCCAAATATATTCACGGCGCTCAAATATATCGGTGGAGCATATTTGTTTTATATTGGTGTTCAAATGTGGCGTTCACGAGGAAAAATGGCGCTAAAGCACAGTGGTGAAAACCAACAGGCTTCTCGTATTGCTTTAATATCTCAAGGCTTCATTACCGCAATTGCAAACCCCAAGGGGTGGGCCTTTTTTATTGCCTTATTGCCTCCCTTTATCGAGCCCACACGCTCGCTAACAAGTCAGTTAGTTAGCTTAATTGCCATTATTTTAGTACTTGAATTTACCTGTTTGCTAATTTATGCATCTGGGGGGCGCACTTTACGCTCGATGTTGATGAAAAGTGATAACGTACAGGTTATGAACCGAATTGCAGGTACGCTAATGGTAGGCGTGGGGATGTGGTTGGTGGCAACCTAGTGTCTTCATTTTAGATCTAAATTCGCTGTATTTTGTACTACTTACACCTTATGCAGTATAGTTAAACTCCGTATTAAATATGTGAACTAATGCCCAATAAACTACGCAAAATCAGTCGCCAACTTCATCTTTGGATAACGCTCAGTGTCTTTATACCTGTCGTCATTGTGATAGGCAGCGGCCTTTTGTTACAAGTAAAAAAAGAAGTTGATTGGGTCCAACCTCCAACTCAAAAAGTCACCGCAAACACATCAACCGCAATAATCAGCGCCGAGCAAATTTTGCAGTCGGTTACTGCCGCTCCACAAGCGCAGTTGTCGCAGTGGGAAGATATCGACAGACTAGACATTAGACCAAATAAAGGCGTGATAAAGGTACGGGGTAACAATCACTGGGAAGTTCAACTGAACGCCTACACGGGTGAGGTACTACAAACGGCTTATCGACGTGCCGATACCATAGAGTCTATTCACGACGGAAGTTGGTTTTTCGAAGGCGCCAAGCTCTACCTTTTTCTACCCGCCGCCATTTTATTGTTGATTATTTGGCTTACGGGAATGGTAATGCTAGTGACTACGCTTAAAAGCAAATACCGCAAAAGACAGGCTCGTTTACAGCAAAACAATTAAGTAGAAATTCAAGTTTCTTCCACGCGCAAACGCTGATCTATCATCTGCGCTTACATAAAATAACTGATTTGTGAGATTGTTCGCACTTACTTTCGCAGTCACATTTTCATTCAATTCCCAAGAAACGCCCACATCCAAGCTGAGTGTGCTTCTAAGCGACCGCTCACCGTCTGCAGCGCTTATTTTACTTGCGCGATACAGCAGGCTTGAAAAAGCACGAACTCGGCCAAGGTCGTAAACTATATCGAGTCGATGATTGTTTGGTGGAATATCAGAGATAGGACTGCCAGTGGAATCTTCACCTTGCAACAAAGCTCCGCTTAGTTTTAGGGAAAGCAACGAGGTGTCGGGCGCCCACTTCGCGCTATAGCTTATTCCGTCAATCTGTGCCCTGTTTAAATTAACGTACTGTAACAGGTTATCGTTAATAGCAATGCGCTCAATATACTGCTTAATGCTCTGATGAAATGCCTCAGCACTTGCTGTCACTGTCTTATTTGCGTACGACACTACGCCCTGCACATTGAGGGATTTTTCGGTGTTTAATTCGGCATCGCCTATTACAGTGCCTCGCGGTGTTTCTCCCGAGTAAAAACGTTCGGTAAGTGAGGGGTTTCTAAAAGCGCTCGAGACATAAATACTAGCTCTCCAATGGGGCGTTATCGAGTAGCTTCCTCCAGCAAATCCACTCATATTCGAATTTGCGATGCTATGATCACCAGCATTCTGATCGGTGGTATTTTGGCGCTGCCAATCGAACCGTGCTCCTACTGCAAGCGAAAACGCTCCCACGGTTCGTGATGCATCAAATACACCAGCAAGAGCAAATTCACTGGCATCAAGAGGCGCAACGCTATACGTTTCTTCGCTGTAGTTATATTGATTTGGGGCGGCTTGAGAATTAAATGCTAATTCTCGTTCATCAATACGCACTCCATTGCGCCCCTGTATCTGGGCCTGCCAGTTTATGTTCCAGTTTGCCAAGCGTACTTTACTTCCCATGTCCCCGCCATAGTCAAACGCGCGACTACGACTCTCGTTTAAGCGCTGTTCAGGGCGCAAAGTATCGGTATCTAGCTGCGACTGATGCCACCATACATTGCTGGTAATTGCACCAAAATTAGCGCTGACTTTGCCGAGCCAATGGGTATTTTGGGGGTATGTTGTCACTCTATCTTCAGGAAAGTCAATGCTAGACTTACCTACGTTACTATTTTGCGAGTAAAGGGACCACGCTTCTGTGATTGGCGTTTTTTCAAATTGATGGCGAACAAATAACGCCGTTTGCTCAAATTGGTCGTAAAGCACATTGTTGTTGGCATCTTCGGCGTTACTAGCATGTCGATATGACAGTTTCCAGTCGGTGTTAATGTTATGCCCGGAATACGCAATTTCCTGCGTAGCTGCGTTGTTAAGAAGGCCCGCTTGGAATTGATGACCATTTGGTTCAGATAGACTGATATTGACCGCACCTCCCATTGCGCCTGAGCCTAAGTAGGTTGATGCCGCCCCAGGAATTACTGAGATATTACTAATGAACCTCGGCGGCAGAAAGCCTGTGCTAGACCCCGCTCTTCTGTCACTTATTATAGGCACACCGTTTATCAATGTTTGAATGCGCCAGCGCGAAAAACCACGAATGCTGATATTTTGAATTTGCCCGCCTTGCCCGTTCAAGCTCACTAGCGGAGACTGCACTAACACGTCGTTAACAGTGGTAGGCTCAGTAAGGTTTTGCTGATCATATTGATAAAGCGGAAAAATTTTGGTGAGCGTTTCATGGTAGTAAGGCCGCCTAGCCGTTACCGCTATATTTTCTATGGCCTGTGCATTTTCTGTCGCCTTTCCATTGGCTTTATCTGTTACAGACTTTCGTTCTTCCTCTGAAGAAGAGCCCTTTGCCGGGTTAGCAGAAAGAGGACACGCAAGTGACAACAGCACTGCCATGCCAATAATTTGCAGAGAGGAGAAAGGAACGAATATTTGAAAATGTAACATACAGCTTTAAGATGCAAAGTCAGATAAAAAAGATAAAAAAATAAAACGGCAGTTGTAAAAACTGCCGTTTTTTAGCTATTAATTTAAAGGCCTATAAACTGTCTGTTAACAGTAGAAGGCCTGTAAAAGCTCGTTACTGGGTCATTAACGGGTAATAACTGGTAATCCCATAGTCCATGGACCACCCGCGTTGACCACTGCGTTTTGAAGCGCAGGTAACGTTGTTTGCTGCAGAACACTCACTCTCTCGCTCACGCTATCTAGGCCCTCGTTTGCAAAACGCAACTGGTCTTTATGCTGCTGCGTTGGCCCATAAGACGAGCCTACTGCTGAACGAGCATAACCTAATCGACTGGTAATGTTTGCAGGCTTAATGCCTTTGCGATTACGAGACTCTAATCCATAAAGCTCTCGATTAACGGCGTTGATTTCACGCTGTACATCGGCATACTGAGCTTCTAGACCAGTAATGTCCCCCTGCGTGCGGTCGATTGCACTGCGTAGCGCTTCCATAGTTTCTTCTACACTACTTAGCACTGTTGTTGTGGTCACAGCACGTTTTTGAGCATCACTTACCGCGTTATCAAAGGCAGCTCTTTGCTCATCGGTAGCGCCTTCTAGCGCGCCATCGTAAATCGATTCAAGTTCAAAGCTAACGGGTTCAGATAGTGCTGTTACCGTGTTGCCCTCTCGCTTAAATAACGTTGCAGAATACGTCCCTGGTAAAGCCACGAGTGCGCCTCGTGAACGACGAGAGCCTTCTTTGCCGGTAATCGGCATTAAGTTAGCGTAAGTCATATCCCACGTTACTCGGTGTAGACCTTTTTTGGTACTTCCCGATACACGCTTAACCACATCGCCTTCTTCGTCTTTTATTTCGACATAAACCGCTGGCTCGGCTTCTTGATTTTCAGCTTCGACCTCTTCCCAGCTAGGATATTTAGGATACTTCTCTTTTTCCTTGATGAGTTTTTTCTCAGCTTCTTGACGCTTTTCTTTAGCCGTAAGCAAGCTGTCTTTGAGGTAGTACGTTAGCGTGGCACCATGCTCTGGGTTTTCAGCAACAAAGCGGTCGTCTCCGTCTGAATCAGTGTGGTTGTCATCCAATTGGAACCACTTTACAGGTCGGCTTGGTGCAAACAGTAAAGCATCTTCCTGCATCGATTTTTCTGTTAAGCCGCGCAGGGGCGCGTAGTCGTCTAGAATATAAATGCCACGGCCAAATGTCCCCGCTACTAAGTCGTTTTCACGTCGCTGAATTTTTACGTCACGGGTTGAAATAGTCGGCATACCGCCTTCAAGTTCTACCCACTGTTCACCGCCATCAACGGTAAAGAAAACACCAAATTCAGTACCAATGAACATCAGATCTTTGTTCACGTGATCTTGCACAATACGCCAAACCAAATGTTTTTCTGGCAAATCATCAGCCATGGATGTCCATTTTTTGCCTAAGTTGGTCGACTTAATTAAATACGGTTTGTAATCGCCGTACTTGTGATTATCAAGAGCAACGTAAACAGTTTCCGGGTCGAAAAGATCGGCACGAATATCGTTAACATAGGCTGTTGCAGGTACGCCTCGAATATCATCAAGCTCTATTTTTTTCCAAGACTTGCCGCCATTTGTCGTTACCTGAATGATACCGTCGTCGGTTCCAACCCAAAGAATATTCTCGTCTACCGGACTTTCTGCAAAGTTAGCAATGGTGTGGTATTCCGACATGGCGTATAAGTCCCAGCCAGCCTCTACCGACCAGGTTCTGCCCATCATAGGCATATGCATACGATTGCCGTTTTTAGTGAGGTCGCCGGATAAGGCAGTCCAACTATCGCCGCGATCATCTGAACGCCATACGCGCTGAGACGCGAAGTAAATGCGTTTTGGATCGTGAGCAGACACATTTATAGGCGCATCCCAGTTAAATCGCTCTGCCGGATCGCCAGGCAAAGGCTGAGGTTTAATGTACACCCCTTCCTTCGTTGTCATATCTATTCTAGTCAAGTTGCCTTGCTGCCATTGAGAATACACTATGTCTGGGTTGCCCGGCTCAACCGCAGGCTGATGACCATCGCCACCTAAGGTTAAAAACCAGTCTTTATTCTTAATGCCTTCGGAACGGTTGGTACGAGATGGACCACCCTGCGTAGAATTATCTTGAGCACCAGCATAAACGTTGTAGAAGGGTTTTGAGTCATCTGGTGCCACCTTATAAAACTGAGTTAGTGGCAAGTTTGCCATGAACCGCCAGTTCGCCATGCGATCATGGGACATATAAATACCGCCGTCAGACCCCATTAAAACAAAGTCGGGGTCGGTGGGGTGAAATGCCATGGCGTGATCATCTACGTGCTTGCGCTTTGTGTTTATAGGCGTCCACGTTTTTCCGCCATCGTCAGACACTTTGCTGTAATTGCTGGCAATATAAACACGATCCATTTGGTGTTGATCAGCAAAAATCTCTTGGTAGTAGTGAGGACCAGTACCGCCTCCTACCTCGTCAGACATTTTTTCCCAGCTTTGACCTTTATCTGATGAGCGATAAAAACCACCTTTGCGGTTGTCAATTTCAATAGTGGCGTAGAGTACGCTAGGATCTATGGGCGAGATAGCCATACCAATTTTACCCATATTACCAGTGGGCAAGCCGGTTTTTAATTCAGTCCAAGTTTCACCGCCGTCATCGGACGTATGAATGCCAGCAGCAGGACCTGTACCTACATAATTAGCCACCGTTCTTTGTCTTGACCATGTTGCCGCGTATAACTTATCTGGATTGGTTGGGTCGATAAGTAAAGACGTCACTCCTGTCCATTCATCATCTGGAGTAAGTACTTGCTTCCAAGTAGCCCCCCCATCTGAAGTTTTATAGAGCCCCCGCTCGCCGCCTTCAGACCACAATGGCCCTTGCGCTGATACCCAGACCACGTCAGGGTTTTCAGGGTGAATAATGATATCGGAAACATGCTCCGACTTTTTAAGCCCCATGTTTTTCCAAGTCTTACCGCCATCTAGTGATTTATAAACACCGTCGCCAAAACTGATGTGGCGGCCGCCGTTGTTCTCACCAGTACCTACCCAAATAATGTTTGAGTTGCTGGGCGCTATGGTAACGTCGCCAATAGAGTACACAGCTTGATCGTCGAAAATAGGCTTCCATGTGGTGCCTGCATTAGTGGTTTTCCAAACACCCCCTGAGCCTACCGCGGTATACCAGGTTGAAGGATCATTCTGATCGATAGCAATGTCTGCGATTCGCCCAGACATGTAAGCCGGGCCTATACTTCTCATTTCCATTGCTTTGAAAGTACTGCTACTGAAAGGGGCGTTCTTGTCTGTCTCTGATTTATCTGCAAATGCAGGCACACTGGACAGTGCCATGGTTACAGCCACTGCAGCGTTAAGGATTTTTTTCATTGTTATTGCCTAATTTTTGGACTTTTCGTAATCGAAAGTACAAACAAGCGCGTCTGTATTCAATGGAACAAGCGACCAATTAACGATAATAGAGGGCAGATGCATTGCCCCCTTTAAAAAAACCATAGGTAGTACAGTTTCGCGCTGTTTAGCCCGCTGCTATTTTTATCACAGTGTTTGGTGTTAAGACTTCTGTCTGCAACAGCACTGCTGTAAGGCGTTTTAATCTTAAAGCAGCCTTTCAAAAAAGCTTTTTATAGAAACGTTCTCTGTAAAAGGTAAATCATGACTTATAAGGAAATAAATACGATGACTGATTTAACAATTAATGAAATTAATGCGGTTTCCGGCGGATCTGTGCTCAGAGGTCTTGGCACACTGGGCATTATTGCCACTGTAGCCGAGGGTATGTACGAGTTTTACCAAGGCTATACTGACCACAGAAATTAAGGAAGTAACCATGAAAAATATTGTGATGAACCCCGTTAACGAGGCACAAAAACACTTAGTACTCGGTGAACAGCACATACTCTCAGAAAGCGAAGCACTCGCAGTCTCTGGTGGGGGATTGTTTTACGACCTTGGTGCTTTTATTGCTCAAGTGGTCAATGCTGATGAGTCTATTTACAACACCTATGGCAACACGAACAGAAATCACTGGTAGTCCATGTAAATGGGCAATTTAAATCAACTGCCAAAATAGACTGCTAAATAGAAAGGTCAGTAAACATAAAGAGGCTCTGTGAGCCTCTTCATTACAAGAGAGCACAACATGATTTTTAAATATGGTATTAGCGCAGCAGCGCTTATTTTTATGCTAGAGGCCATCTATGCTTTTTTCAAAGCGCCGGGGCTAGACACACACCATTCGTACCTGCAAACCGCACTGCTATTCATTGTTTTAGGCGTATGCTTTGAGCAATTATCTAAACACCGCATATCCAGAAATCGCGACAAACAAAGTGAAGGCTCCCACTAAATGCCTTATGTTTAATGCGTAGCTGCTAGAGAGCCTCTTCATTGATATGACTTTTAAAAAGTTATTATATCATCGTTAATTAGGTGGCCGACAACGGGGCTTTGTTCAGCGTCTATAAAAGCCATATCAATTGCTTTCGAGCGACCACTGGTCACCTTTCTGTAATTTGGATGAGAATAGATATAGGTCTGATTTGAGCGCAAGGCTTCTATAACTCGCTCAGCGAGCATAGAGACGGGAATACCAGACTCGACAGCAGTAGCCGCTGCCTGTGCGCCCGCTTTGAGTTTTTCTTTGCTTATGCGCTTCTCTTTTGCCACAGCATATTTTTCTTGGCGATTGCGATGAGATTCATGAATGCGCGTTTTAACAAACGCGGGGCACAACACAGAAACATGAATGTTATGCGGCTGAAGCTCTGGTATCCAGCTTTCTGTCATAGATACAACAGCGGCTTTAGAAGCACAATATGCAGCAGCATAAGGCATACCCATCATGCCTGCCATAGACGCCACGTTTAGAATCCAGCCTCCTTCGCCATGCTCTTTTATAGCAGGTACACAAGCTTGAGCGCCATAAAGCACGCCCATCACGTTTACATCCATTACCCAGCGCCAAGTTGCATGCTCTGTATCTTCAATTTTTCCGGGCGTACCGCCTACGCCAGCGTTATTCACCACCATATGAATTTTGCCAAAGGTGTCTTTTGCTTTCGCTACGATACTTTCCCACTGCATATAATCGGTAACATCTAAAGGACATGTCACTACATTGTGGCCCTTTTCTTTCAGCGTTTCGCTAGCTTCAGCCAAGGTGACAGCATCAATATCGCCCATTACTATATTCATACCTTGCTCAGCCAGAGCGTTTGCTAACGCAAGCCCTATACCGCCAGCAGCGCCCGAAATAACTGCAGTTTTACCTTTAAATTCGTTAGACATAAGATTCACCTTGATGAGTTGTGACTTGGCGGCTTTCTTTGCTATTTAATTTGCTGCTTTCTTCGCCGTATTTTTAGCCGGTAATTAACTCAGCCGCCAAGCACAGATAGATAGTTTTTAGAATATGATGTACTAAGTAATTGACATACTTTATTTGACTAATTTTTATGCCTTCATGAAATGAATAATGAGCTGAAATTTAAAAATAAACTGAACCTACAGGCTCACACATCTAATCATTAATTTAGTAATTGATTTTTCCTAAACAAACTATATATTAGCGGTCGTCGGAATTTCGACGAGTGAAATTTTTCAAGGAAAAACAATGAAAAAACTAATTGGACTAGCAGCTGCAAGCCTTATCCTTACTTCTGGTTGTGCGACTATTCTTACAGAAGATACCCACAAAATTAACGTGACTACAAGCAGTGGTGAAACTACAACAGTTACTGTTGACGGTGTTTCCCAAACTGTTCCCGGCGTTGTAACTGTACAAAAAGAAAACAAAGATAAAGTACTAGTTGCTGACGATGCAAAATGTACTGACGTAAATCTTAACAAAGAAGTTGAAACTGCATTCTTTATCAACGTAATTAGTGGTGGCGTATTTGGCTCATCAACTGACTATGGTTCTGAAAAGATGTGGAAATATCAAGATTCAGTAAGCATTGCTTGCAAATAAGTTATGCTGAAAAAAGCGATAAAAGGAAGCATCGTTGCTTCCTTTTTTTTACTTATAAGCCCTTTTTCTCTCGCAAATTATACCAGCAGCGACTCACTGTCACATTTTAGTGAAGCTCAAATTACTGCGGTAGCAAACGACCCCCTTTGGCACCTCTTGTTACAGTTAAAAAATTCTCACCCTATTGGCGGTGACAATTCAATCTATATTGGACAAAGGTTCGTTAGCGCATTAGACGAAACAAAAAAAACTCTTCACCTATTTAAAACTAACGTCGATAGCGTGTGCAGTTATCCGGCGCGCTTACGATTAATTCAATCTTACATACCCGCATTCGAAAATGTGAAACCCAAGCTTCTTTGCAAAGACTACAAGGAGTTCCTAGAGAGTGTACCGGCAGACAAATTAAAGCTTATTTACGCCTCTGAAAACGTGACTTCGGCAAGTTCAATGATGGGACATATTATGCTGCGCATGGACGGAATCAACAATAAGGGCCTTTTCGTAAAACACGGTATCACCTTCTTCACCGAGCTTGATTCCTTGAATGTCCCAAAAATAATGTACAATACACTAGTTACAGGTAAAGAAGGCGTATTCAAAGTAGCGCCATACGAGGATTTCGAAAACTTCTATTTATATGAAGAGCAGCGAAATATATGGAGTTACGCGCTCAACTTCAGCACCGAAGATAAACGCTTTTTACAAGACTTCATTTGGGAATTAGGCCAGCAGAGCCCAAAGTACTTTTTTCATATCTTTAATTGTGCCACGGTAACTCAACTACTAGTGAATATTGCTCGCCCCGGTAAATTAGGAGACGTGGCAAACTGGTTAACGCCTCTGGACGTAGTCAAATTTGCAGAAAATAATAACCTAATATCATCCACAGAATTTACCCCCTCCAACAAATGGAAAGTAACTAATCTTCAAAATAACTTAGACACTTTAAGATCTGCTGAAATAGCAAAACAAGTTCACAGTGTTGATTTAAGCTCGCTCTCACTGTCATTTGTAGAAGCTAAATATGCTGAAGCACTAAACCAATACCTTCGAGAATCAAACCAAATTGCGCAAAAAAGATATGAAAAAAACGCAAAGATTCTTACTTCCGTAAGTGAAAAGTTTCCTGGGTTTGCTCTCGACGTATCAGAGTACCCAGTGCCAACAGACCTTCAAAATGAAAGCTATTTAGGCATAGGCTACAGTCACGTAGATGATAGCAACTACTTAAAAATTAGAAGCTTTCCAGTTGCAAGGCGTGTAGAAGATGACAACCGAGGAGTGATAGGTGAAACCGAATTAATTCTTGCCGATCTTGAAATGAGAGTGGGTGTCGACAGTGATAATTTAGGCACCGTTTATTTAGACAAAGCAATGCTCTATCAGATGATATCTCGAATACCGGTTACCCAGGATATTACGAACTTGTCATCGTCATTTAATATAGGAATTAATAGAGTATTATCAGATGAGCGGGATCAAAATCTGGTTTTTCAAACAGAGTTTGGAGTGGGGCTTACTAAAGAAATAACCAAGGGAGTGGGTGTTTACTCTGATGTCATTCTTGGTGCAGGCGCAAATAAAGAGCAGCAGTATTTATATGTGCGCCCGGTTTTTGGCGCCTATATATATACTAAATTTAATAACAAACTTAGCCTGCAAATCGAACGTACATACAATCAGTACGGGAGTAGTCAATACTTAGATGAATTTAAGTTTGGATTGCACCAGTATGGTATTTCTAACGCAGCATTAGATTTTAACCTTTCAGTTCAAAGTATTGGGCAAGAGAAATTTACGCAGTTTGAAGCTATTCTAGCCTATCGATTTTAATTGTTTCAGCTACAGTATTTAAAATTATTCATCGACATAGGCTTCTTTTGGTGAGAACAAATCAAACTACAATAAAGAAAATAATGTGTCTCCTTTTACCGTTAATGAGAATAGGAACCCTATGAACAAAATTTTAGCTTTATTGTTTACTGTGCTTTCTGCTGCAGTAAATGCGAACCCAGCGCCGCTGGTATCAATAGATACTCACGATACATTTTTTAACGCCATAAAAGCGCATTGCGGCAAGGCCTTTGTTGGCAAAGTAACAAAAGACAATGTGGGCAACACCTTTGGTGATAATACGCTAATCATGCATGTTCGAGAGTGTTCAAATACCCAGCTGCATATCCCGTTTCATGTAGGTGATGATGCGTCTCGCACTTGGATCCTCACTAAAACAGGTTCGGGATTAATGCTTAAGCACGATCACCGCAATGAAGACGGAAGCTTCCACACATCAACCATGTATGGAGGACATACAACAGACAGAGGTTATAACGAAGTTCAGTCGTTCCCAGCCGATGCGTATTCAAAACAGCTATTTATCGACTCTGGAATTACTGCCTCAACTGATAATGTTTGGCAAATGATGATTTACCCCACCCACTTTAGCTATCGCTTAGTGCGTCCTGCAAGAGAAGTTCAGGTAGATTTTGATTTAACCAACCCGGTTGAACCGCCTGGGACACCGTGGGGATACGAGCCTATTAACTAAAAGCTGCGACTAATAAAAATCACGCCATCAGGGTTAGTTCCCGTGGGAAACTCTGCAATCACTTCCTGAGTATGAATGTCTATCGCGACTATCTTATTTTTCAAGTTCAGTGATAAGAATACAATATCATGCTTTGGATGAAGAGTGATTCCCTGCGGTCCTGCCCCCTCTTCTAAAGCCAGAGTGCCTAGCTCTTTTTTATTATTCGCATCAAAGAAACGAATGTAGTGATTCTGAAAGTCTGGCACCATAGCTACCGACTCATCGTGATTAAACAGCACTCTGTAAGGAAAACTAAAACCTTGCCATTGTGCAATCTCTTGTTCGGTGTCAGGGTTAATAACAACGAGCCTACCTTCCTTGTTTGCGCCGTACCATATCTCATGGGCACTCGCGCGATACCCAATAGCCTCTGGCATAGGGAAAGTAGCAATATTTTTCACTCGACTTTGATTTTGTAGGTCTAGTACCGATATCGAATTACTTCGAATATTGGTGGCAAATGCTCTACTTTCATCCTTGTTTAAAGCCACCATGTGGGTGGTATCTTGCGCGGTTTTTATTTTTGTTTCGAGCGCTCCCGTTTCAACGTTTACAATGCCAAGATGCTTTGCCTTACCTGAGGTGAAAATAACGTGTTTATTGTCGGTTAAAAACGCAGCACCATGTGGACCTTTCAACGCCTCGAGTGGAATTGTTCTCTCCACTTCAAGCTCCCTCAAATTAAAAACCGTCAAGCTGTCGCCGCCTACAAAATTGGTACTTACCGCCCACTTTTGATTGTGAGACATCACAAGCTCGTGAGGTCCCTTACCGGTAGGCAGTGTTTTAATAATCTGTTTATCATTTATATCAATCACGCTAATGCTGTTATCAGACTTATTTACAACCGCCAGTAACCCTTTACTCAAACGAGACTCTTCCGCTTGTGCCCCGTTTGCCATATTGATTACGGCGACAAATATAAAAAGTACAAAACTGAAACGCTTCATTGGTTCGCCCATATTGATTAACACTTTTAATGATAAGAAGTGCGTCAACTTACGCACTGCCTATTGCTATCTTTCATACGCCATTTGTACAAGTAGGTATCACTGCGACCTCTGAAAGAGGTGCTACCAGTGAAGCTCGCTTTAAAGGCCTATTCGCAATACCTAGTCCTGACGCTTTGTCGCAAAGCCTGTCACGCTCACATCAATTACACCGGTGACTTCAGAAGCTTTATGCTGACAGGCAAGCCGAACACCCTCAGCTAATTCAGTTGCTGACAAAAGCCTACGTTCAGTAGGAGCAACGCGAAGCCTGTTTTCAGAAAAGAACTTACATTTACCGCAGGTACCAGCACCATTACACACCGAGGGTATCTCGATACCTACATCCGCAAGCGCATTAAATAAGTTTGCCTCAGATTCTATGCGAGCCGGTGTTGGAGTGTGCGAATGAGATAAAATGACAGAAATAGCCTGTTTATTGTCGTCTCTTTTTAATGAAAATATTCGACGTTGATATCGTTTTGCCAGCAAGGTTACCCCTGTTCCCGAGAGAAATAATGTAACGAAAGCAAAACAAATAATAAGCCAATGATTAAAGCCTCCTGTGTTGGTGTAGTCCATAAAATGCAGTTTAAACATCAGGGCTTTTAATCTGGCATCATCGTTCACATGCTTTAAAACTTGCCCGGTAACACTGTCAATATAAATAGAGGTATTGTTATTGTCATTCGCAGACACCTTCCACATTGGGTTTTGCTGTGCGACATAATCTGAAAAAGGAGGTTGAAGCAGTTTAGGATTGCTTAATTCGCTAGACCCGGAATAAGAAAGTTTTGCTATTTCCAACACCTGTTGGGATGTTAACGCTGCTTTCTCGCCTGTAATGGCATTAAATAGTAACGAATGACGAAGTTGGTAACTATGCTCTCCCTGTCTGCTAATAACATGATAATAGGGGCTCCCCAGCACCCATATGAGCTCTACTTTCTGAGGCGCCACCTCACTTACAGTGTTTAACTTATTGAGAGGAATAAGTTCACTGTCAGTAAAGCTCCGTTTAACACTCACTGGTTCTCTTAGCGCATTACCGCTTGCCTTTTCGTGATCCATAAGGTTGAAATACAACCCAGTTGCAAGCCAAATTAATAGCTGAACGCCCACCAATAATGAAAGCCATTTATGCAAAGAAGCAGTGAATGCAACCTTGGATACGCCGGCGTAAGCGTTAGTAAATGGAGTGCTGAAAGCGGGTTTAAATTTGCTTATCTTCATTTGTTAAAGCCCTTTTCAACCGAGCCCTTTGTTACAGAAGTACGCAAACTAAAATACGTTAAGGCAGCTCCCAACAGTGCAGCGATGACTCCAATTGCTGCGACAAAAAACAAGAACCCGTTTTTTACGTTCTCGCCGTTATCGTAATCCATAATATGAAAACGCCACATCCAATCGAATAAGCGCCAATAATGGTGGCGCTTGGTAACAATTTCTCCGGTTTGCTGACTGATATAAAAGGTAGGAGCTGCAACATTATCGAAAGTGACTTGCCATACGGGTAAATGGCGAGATGAGAGTTCTTCAGGCATGTCTGATGAGAAGCGAATAAGCCGGCTTCCTGTAACTTCATCACTGGCCGCATAGTGATATCGGGCTATAGCAATTGCCGCCGCCTCATTAAGCTTGGGCAATTGCGCTCCAGTTATGGCATCGATGGAAAACGTGTTCGCACCGGTAGCAACGATATAAAAAGGCGCTCCCATTCGCTGGGTAAGCGATATAGCTCTGGCGTTTGGATATTCAGCCACCAGCGCACTCATGGGAAACTCAATATTTCCTAAGTCGAGTTTTTCGTCATCATCTTTTACCAGCGACTCCCCGTGTATATAGTGAATGTTCATACTTACCATATACACACCGGTTATCGACCAAAAAAGAAATTGCACCCCCACCCCAGCCATCAACCATCGGTGGTATTTTCTCGCTTTTTTTAGCCATACCACCGATGTCGACCACGCCGTATTATTCACCATGATTTGATAGTTCGCGATTGAATGCCGATATGTCCGACTTTTTAACTATAGAATACAATGCAGGCACGACAATTAACGTTAAAAGTACTGCGCTTGTCATGCCGCCAACCATAGGCGCGGCTATTCTACTCATTATTTCTGAGCCTGTTCCCGTACCATATAGAATAGGTAACAGACCCAATATAATCGTTGCTACCGTCATCATAACAGGGCGAACTCGTAATCCCGCGCCATGAACAAGCGCATTACGGTACGCGTCGGCCGATATTGGCGCATTATTCTCGCTCGCATTTCCTTTCAGCTCGTTGACTGCTTGATTTAAGTAAACCAACATAATAACGCCTATTTCTACAGCTACACCGGCTAGTGCTATAAAACCCACACCGACGGCTACGGAAAAATTAAAGCCTTCAAAGTACATCAACCAAAGTCCACCTATCATAGCCATGGGGAGCGTTACTATGATGATTGCCACCTCACTAAACGCTTTAAAATTAAGATAGAGTAAAATAACAATAATGGCGAAAGTTAATGGAAGCACATAAGACAGTTTTTCTTTTGCTCTCTCCATGTACTCGTATTGACCAGCCCATGTAATAGAGTAGCCAACTGGAAGGTCGAGCGTCTTTGAGAGGTAAGCTTTCGCATTAACAACGTAGGTTCCTACATCCACACCTTCTATATCAATAAACGTCCATCCATTAATACGGGCGTTTTCACTTTTTATTCCCGGCGGACCATCTTCCACACGAATATCAGCCACATCTCCTAAAGCAATGTGTTGTCCATTTGGCGTAACCACGGGTAAACGGGACAGTTGCTCAGGCGAGTCTCTGTAATCCTGCGGATAACGCACATTCACTGGATAACGCTCTTGTCCTTCAACGGTTTGAGTTACATTTATGCCACCAATGGCGGTAGATACTACCTGCTGGACATCATCAATATTCAATCCGTAGCGGCTCGCTTTCTCGCGAGATATATCCACCTTTATGTAACGCCCGCCTGCGACACGTTCAGAATAAACAGACGCCGTACCCTCTACTTCGGGCAATGTATTTTCGATTTGTTGGCCAATCTCCTGGATAACATTGAGATCGGGACCGGCTATTTTAATTCCCACGGAGGTTTTAATCCCGGTAGCCAACATATCGATTCGGGTTTTTATCGGCATTACCCACGCATTGGTTAAGCCAGGGAGTTTTACCAAGCTATCAAACTCTGCTTTTAACGACTCGGTTGTTATTCCTTCTCGCCACTCATCTCTGGGCTTGAGCTGTATAAAGGTTTCAATCATGGTAAGCGGTGCCGGGTCTGTGGCGCTCTCTGCCCTGCCCACTTTGCCAAACACACTTTCAACTTCAGGTACTGTTGCAATAAGTTTGTCAGTTTGCTGTAACAGCTGTCGTGCCTTACCTATAGAAATACCAGGATAGGTTGTAGGCATATACATTAAGTCACCTTCATCAAGAGGCGGTATAAACTCGCTACCTATTTTACTTACAGGCCAAAACCCTACCACAGTAATAATGAACGCTAAGGCGATAGTCAATTTGGGAAACTGCATTACCCGCCTTAGAACAGGCATATACAAGGCAATCAGCAATCGATTAAGCGGGTTTTTCTTTTGCGAGATGACTTTGCCCCGAATGAAATATCCCATGAGTACTGGCACTAGAGTAATGGCCAAACCAGCGGCCGCTGCCATAGCATAGGTTTTAGTAAAGGCGAGTGGCGCAAACATTCTGCCCTCTTGCGCTTCAAGGATAAAAACCGGTAAGAAGGAAACGGTTATGATCAGTAAACTAAAAAACAGCGCTGGCCCAACTTCGCTGGCTGCTCTCGATACCACTTCCCATCGATTCTCTCGGTTCAGCGTTTCACCGTTTTGATGTAGATTTTCCATGTGCTTGTGCATATTTTCAATCATCACGATTGCACCATCAGTCATGGCCCCAATGGCAATGGCGATTCCCCCTAAGGACATGATATTGGCATTAATTCCCTGCATATACATGATGATAAAAGCAACCAGTATGCCTAATGGCAACGTAACAATGGCAACCAAAGAGGAACGTAAATGAAAGAGAAATATTGCACAAACTAGCGCTACTACAACTAGCTCTTCTAATAATTTATCCCATAAATTATCAACAGCCCGTTCTATAAGCTTCGAGCGATCGTACACTGGCACTATCTCAACACCCTCGGGAATTGATGCCTTCAGCGAGGCTAGCTTTTCTTTTACTCCATTAATTGTTTGCTGTGCATTTTCGCCAGCGCGCATCACAATAATGCCGCCAACCACCTCACCTTCGCCATTTAATTCGGCTACGCCTCGGCGCATTTGCGGCCCTAGGTTTACATAAGCAACATCGCCGATACGCAGTGGCGTTCCTTGATCATTCAGCCCTAAGGGTATTTTTTCGATGTCATCAATTGACTGAATGTAACCGGTAGCCGTTACCATGTACTCGGCCTCAGCCATTTCAATCACCGAGGCTCCAGCCTCTTTGTTGCCCCTTTGCAGCGCAGTTTGTACGTGAGCTAGCGGAACCTTGTAAGCGCGCAGTTTCTCTGGGTCTACTTGAACCTGATATTGCTTCACCATTTCCCCACAGCCGCCACCTCAGAAACCCCGGGCACAGTTTGAAGCTCGTACTTCAAAAACCAATCTTGAATGCTGCGAAGTTCACCTAAATCATAGGT
Organism: Alteromonas sp. MB-3u-76; assembly: GCF_002831605.1. Classification (NCBI taxonomy): domain Bacteria; kingdom Pseudomonadati; phylum Pseudomonadota; class Gammaproteobacteria; order Alteromonadales; family Alteromonadaceae; genus Alteromonas; species Alteromonas sp. MB-3u-76. Next base: position 3,175,388 of record NZ_CP025115.1, read on the forward strand.
GTTGCTGGTATCGGTGAGTGCGTATATATACACCCAACCCACACCTGTGGCGTCGGGACCAAGTTGAGGTTTAGCGGATGCTGGAAGACTAGTGGCAACTTGACTTAAGTACTCCAGTACTCGGCTTCTTGCCCAATACACATCGGTGTCGTCGTCGAAAATAACGTACACATAAGAGTCACCAAAAAAAGAATAGCCTCTTACCGTTTGTGCTCCAGGCACCGATAACATTGCGCTAGTTAATGGGAACGTCACCTGATCTTGCACTACCTGCGGTGCCTGCCCTGGATAGCTGGTTTTTATAATCACCTGCACGTCGGACAAATCTGGGATCGCATCCACGGGTGTACTTTTTATTGAATACAGCCCTGCGCCAATAATCATAAGCGTGAGCAAAACCACAAAAATACGATTTTTAATTGACCACCTTATAACAGATTCAATCATGCAAAATGCCCTCTCTTATGCTGAGAGTGGTCTGCGCTATCATGGCTATCGTGGCTATCGTGGCTTTCAGCGCTCTCTCCCCCTTCTTTATGCGCCCTATGAGCATCGTGAGTGTTAGGTGCCTTTTCCGCTTGATGGGCTTTTTTAACACCCGAGGTATCGCTTGCAGAAGAGGCGTCGTGCATACGATGCTGGTTATGCTCACCATGCTGACCATTCATTTCCACTATGATAAAGTCATCGTGTATCTCAAAGGTAAACGTCACCTCGTCATTAACACTGAATTCAGACAGAACAATGTGCTCAGCGGCAATGAAGTCCATTGTCGCAGGTTCTCTTCCCCATTTTTCAATGGCACCTCGGCTAATATTGAGGATTCGGGTGGCGATATTAATATCATTAATAACGCCGTTCACTGTTGCTGATGACACCTCAGGCTCTGACATAATGTGAATGCCAGTGAGAATAACGTTTTCGTTGTCGTCTTTGGTTACCTCAAAATGTAAGGTCTGCCCAGCCTTTAGTGCTTCAAAATCCACGCCGTCGGCAACCATAAAATCCATGGTCATCTCTGGCCAGTCCCAGGCTGTTACTGGGCCGTGAGAAATGTTAACCATACGGTGCCTAGCCATAACGTGGTTAATTTCACCTTCCATCCATACCGACTTCGGGAGTTCTGAAGCGTTCATTCTGGCGAAGTCAGACGTTTTGCTAGATTCAGAGTCGAGTAAAAACTGAGCTGACACTGCAACTTCATCGCCTTCAACGACGCCGTTTACAATTTCAATATATTCGTTGCCCACTCGACCAATATCCACATGAACAGACTTAAACTGACCGTCGCCTAACGCTACTACAACACGATTTTGAGTACCGGTTCGAATAACCGCTGCTTTAGGTACGACAACAACCTCGGAGTTTTCATCTGAAAACATCGTCACGCTGGCAAACATATTGGGCTTTAACTCGTCATTCGTATTATCGAATTTCAATCTTACTCTCAGTGTTCGAGTGCTTTCATTGAGCGAGGGGTAGATGTAATCAACATTACCTTTCCAATCTTTGCCTGGTAAGTAATCGACGGTCATACTCACTGGCAGCCCTTTTTTGACAAGTGCAGCATCTCGTTCAAATATCTCTGCTTCAACCCAAATTTTGTTGAGTTTGGCAATACTAAGCAACGTATTTTCTGGCTTTACATAAAAGCCCTCTCGTATGTTTAACCCGTCTACTACGCCAGATTGGGGGGCATAGAAGGTGATATTTTGCTGCACTTTTAACGTTTTCTCTAAGTTTTGAATTAAACGTTCTGATAGTTGCAGTGCCTTTAATCTGTCTTTTGCTCCGTTTATTAAACCCGTATTTTTGCGCTTGAGCGCTATCACGAGTTCTTCTTGCGCGTTAACTAACTGAGGTGAGTACAACGTGTAAATCGGTTCGCCTTTTTCTACTCTATCGCCCTCAGCTTTTACATGCAGCTTCTCAACCCAGCCTGCTACCCGCGGGTGAATATGCACCATTTCATCCTAATCGTACTGAACATACCCTACGGTTGAAATTTTGCTGTCGATGGGTTCACGTTTTACTGGAGCCGTTTTAACCCCTAAATTATTTACCACATTGGGTGAAATGGTGACTACCCCAGCCCCATTACCTTGGTTATTCTCTGCGTTTCCTTGCTGCCCTTCGTAAACAGGAACCAAATCCATTCCCATGGGTGATTTTCCTGGCCCATCTTTACGATAATTTGGATCCATAGGAGCAACCCAGTAAAGAGGCTCTTTGCTCTGGCTGGTACTTTCACTGTCTTGCGCTGCCGCACTGCCATGCTCTTCCCCTTGAAAGAGCATCAACAGAGCTACGCCTACTACTGCCCCAATGACGATTCCAAAAATCGCTGCTTTTGCTGGCGTAGTAAAAATCTGTGAGCTAGGTGCGTTGTTAGACATTATTTTTCTCCCTCTTGTAGGGTTAAGCCCTGATCTGAGCGATATGTGTTGTTATGAGAATCTGAGAAGAAGTAATTGATTCTTGAGACGGTCTTCAGCGCTTCAACATTTATTTGCAATGACGCTATTCGGGCGTTTAGCACAGCGATTCTCGCTCGTACGACTTCAGCAAAATCGCCGTCATCATTAGTATATACGGTTAAAGAAGCTTCGGCTTGCTCATGGGTTTGTATTAACAACTGCTGCTCATAAATCGCCTGGCGCTCGCGCAAGCGATTTAGCTGCTTTATTTCCTTTTCAACAGCACTTAACATTTTTTTGGTGAGCAGCAGTTTTTCTGTTTTGACTGCTTCAGTATCTGCCACAGAGGCGGCGACTTCTTTGTCTTGTCGTTTTTAGTGAACAAAGGCACATCGAATGATACGCCAACAGAGAAAAAGTCAGCTCTGCTCTGCCCCGATGGCATATCATCTCTGTACCCATAATTAGCGTTACCCCCCCACTGAGGTTTATACTGCTGCTTGGCCAAATCAATCGCTTTTTCAGACACCTTTCTTTTCACTTCTAATGCCTTCACAGCAGGATGTTGCGATAGAGCTCGAGCCATTCGGCTTCTTTTATAAGTGCTCATGTTGGTTATTTCTTGGTTATTTAACGCAATTTTAGGCAGTGTGTTCGATACGGAAAAAGCCAAAGGCTGAGAATCGAAGTTAAAAGCCTCGCCACTTTAATTGCGGCTGTATATATGAAGAAATTCATTCAACTGAGCCACGGCAGATTCCAACGCTTGCTGCTGAACCATTAAACGGTCTTCAAGTTGAATGATTTCAAGGTCGGCGCGGATCACATCTTGCTGTCTTGTATTTCCTACCGTTGAAGCATAATTTGCTCTGGCCACCTCAGACATCTGCTCGAACAAGGCACGATCAGACTCGATAAGGGCGATAGTCTGTTGTGCAAGATAGGCATCAAGCCACAGCTCAGAAACTAGGGTTTCTAATTTCGCCTTTCTGTCTTCCCGCAAAAAAGAAAACTGAGAGGCCTGAATGTTAAGCTGAGCCTCACGAATGGCGAGAGAATCACCTCGGGGAAACATTTGTGCTACGCCAATATTAAATTGGGTCATGGCTTCTTGGTTAAACGCCCACGAATTTGTGGGTAAGTTCATCATGCTTAACGACACTTTAGGGTTAGCCCATGTGTTCGCAGCATCGCTTCTGTATTCTGTCGCTTTCTGATTAAGCTGACTTCCATGAAGCCAAGGATCGTTTTGCTGGGCCCGCGAAATAGCTTGTTCAAGAGAAATGACATTGCGTGTTTGCTCAGCCAACGCAGAATGAGTAATTAACAAAAATCCCATCAGTATCGAGAGACTAAAATAAATGCGATTCATGATACTTGTCCTTTAGAAATAGGCATTTATAGCTTAACGCTGTAGCGCTTACTGGGTAACACGCTTACAACTAGTCGTCCATACGGAAAGTGAGGCCCACCTTTCAACGAACGCGTCAGCTAAATTGGCTAAAAATGCCTATTGTCGGTAAAACTATGCTTAATGATAAAAATTGAATGTGCGACATTTCCACGTTAATCACGAAAAAAAGACGCAATTACCCCGCTTAACTAAAAATAGGGGGCCGATAGAGAAGAGAAGTCACTGATTTTGGGGAGTTCACCTGTTGTGCAGCGATGCGTTCGCTAATTGCTTGTAAGGTGAAATAGTAATGGTATGAAGCTATGATACTCACTGCAGAGCACGCACTTGTTTTACAAACGCACTCTTCAACACAGCAACTTTCTTTATGATCAATGTCTTTAGAAGCACCGTGCAAGGCGTGTTGGTTGTTGTCACTTGCCATTTGCTGATGTGATTGGTGATGTAAGCTACCGTGACGGTCGCCTACATTTGAAACAAGTGCCGAGCCAGATGCTGAGGTAGTTGGCGAGCGAACAGAAAAAACAGCGCAATGCTCAAACACGTACGCAAAAGACTGCCCACTAAAAGCAACAAGCATACTGAAAACAATCAAAAGTTTTGAAAACGCTGTGTTCATAATCCAACCATATACATTCTGCGTAGCAAGAATAGGGCAAACGGTGAATAAAGTAAACGCTGTGTAGCGTTATTCGCGAAGGCTAGCATTGTTCACATCAACAAAAGTTTCCAATAGGGAAAGGTGATAATAAGACAAATTGATAATAGGCGAGGTCGAAATCTAGATGGTTTTCTAGACGGCGTATGGCCTCCTTACATTTTTAGTCTAAATCAGCTATTGAAAATAAAACTTGATCACATAACTGTAATAATGTAAATTTAAATAGTGAAAATTTATCAAAGGGGGCTTAACATGCTAAAGACATTCACGAAGTTATTCAAACGCAAGCACCCATACGCAGTTGCCGCATACGTAGGCCGCAAAAACGCACAACGTATTTTAGATTGTAAAATCGAGAAAAAGTCGAAGCTTCTTGCACACGACTAGCTACTAGCATATGGCTCCGAAAGGAGGATCGCTACCTCGTCAGGTAGCTTGATCACGCTAAACATGAAATCCGATGATTGAGAAATCATCGGATTTTTTTGTGCTTAACTTTTATAGCTTGAGCGCGTATTTCTAAAATTGATAGTTAAGACTAACGGTAAAGTTTCGTCCCGGAGCAGTGAATCTTCCGAGGTTTTCGTTTTCTGTTCGTCCTCGAATTTCTGTACCAATCCACGTTTCTTTATCTGTAATATTAAAAATACCGTAGTTCACATTGAGCGCTTCAGCCAATCTCACGTGTCCTAACAAATCAAAGGTGACATAGCCGGGCGCCTCAAAAAAGCGAGGGACGTCTTCATTTGTGGGTTGCTGCTGACTATCAAAACGCTCTACTGCCGTCGCAACGAACTCTAAAGACCATGGATCTTCTGGCATACCATAACCAATGCCCAGTACCGCTTGCGGTGGAAGAATAGACTCTAATTCCTCTCCGGTAGCCTCATTTTTACTGGTAAGCCATGTGATTGCCGTATTTATTCGTACCCCTTCTAGCGCATCAAAGCGCTCACCTAAAAACCATGTCGCTCTCGCATCTATCCCTTCAATCGTTACCTCAGACAAGTTTTTCGCTTGGAATTCTACTAACCCAGTAGACGGATTAAATCCAACCATTGAGAGCGACTCGATAAAGTTGTCATAGTCGTTATGATAATAACTGACGCTCCAATCTACTTCGGCATTTACTCCACGAAGCCCCACTTCATAACTTTTAACTTGCTCAGGTTCAAGGTCGGGATTGGCCAGCGAGGTGTAACCGCCCGCGAAGTTTGTAAAGCCAACATTAATGTCATCAAATGGCGGTATTCTGAACCCTTCTGCGTACTGTAACCACATGGTCAATCCGTCGGTAAGCTTGTACAAAGTTCCCAATTTTGCAGACACTTCACTGTCGTCAAAAGATGCCGTTTCCACTCCTGGATTCGCTGCCGCAAACAGCGCATCCTCCCTTGGACTTAGTGTAAACTCATCATATCTGACGCCGGGTGAAACCGTTAGTTTACCGTCTAAAAACCTTATTTCATCTTGCACAAAAAACGATAATTCTCTGGCTTCAGACTCTGGAAAATCGCGGGCTGGAAACGCCGTAAACTCAGGTACCTGAACGCCGGTTTCTGTTACAAATGTGGCGCCCTCTCTAAGTGAGGTGCTTTCAGTAAATTGCAATTCACTACCGTAAATTAAATAGTGCTCTCCCCATCCGCTAAACGATTTGTCAAATTGAAGAATTCCGCCGCGAATCCGCTGCTCAAATCGGCTCGAGCGTGTCCGGTCTAATGCGATAGGAGTGGGATCGGTTCGACTAACGGCACCAAATCGTTCTTCTTTAGTATTTTGCAATGTATCGGTTTCTTGCATAAAACCACGTAGTAAAAATTTATCAAACAACGTGTGCTCATTATCGTATTCATAGTTTAATTGAATCCGCGAACGCTCTCTTTCATCATCACCTAAACTCTCGGTAATAAGCACGCCCCTTACCAAGGTATCCACGCTAGACTGAACATCTGTTTGGGTGCTTCCATTTAGCATATCTGCTATGAGCATTAGCCTGTGATGTTCACTTGGCGTGTAAATCAACTTTATCTGGCCACTTGTACTGGTGCTTTCCTGAGGGTCTGCAGCCACTCGTTCACTGCCCGTTTCAGGGCCTTTTGTATAAAAGCTCTCAATTTCATGACCTTGGCGTTCTGTTCCCGAAAGAAGCCACTGCCAATCGCCTGCGTAGCCGGCCAACTGCCCAGTTACCCACCATTAGTCAGAAGCGCTAACGTATCCAGTCTTTAATCGCCCACCAAAACGCTCCCCCTCTGCCACTAAATGTTTAGGATCTTTACTGATAAAAGCAACTACGCCACCAATAGCATCGCTTCCATACAATGTAGAAGCGGGGCCGCGAATAATCTCTGCTTGTTGAAGCATATCAATATCAACAAAATCTCGACGCGCTGAAAGCGCTGGTCCAAAACTAAACTCGTCGGCAATGGGCACACCATCAAGCAGCATAAGCACTCTGTCGCCGTTAATACCGCGAATATTAAAACCGGCCACCCCAAAGCGCCCGCCGCCTTCCACAGACACACCGGGCTCGTAACGCACGAGGTCACGAATATCTGTCATTACCTGTGCGTCAATCTGCTCACTATCAATAACGCTCACATGAGACGTAATTTCATTAATATCACGCTCACTTCGCGTAGCAGATATGGTGATGGTTTCAAACGCAGCATCCTCTGGTATTGCTTCGGCAACACTGACTGAAGACACCAATGCGCTTGCTATACAAAGCGCTAAACGTTTGGGAGAGACAGCACAAATAGACATTAGATTTCCTCTTGTAAAGATTAAAACAATCTGAGAAACTTGATCTTAATGATAACCATTCGCATTTGCAATGGTTAATTTTTAGAGGCTTTTATGAAAAACTTTCAAATATATTTCAAAGGGTTACTTATTTCTCTTTGCTGTTCCAGTGGTTTTGCAACCTTTAGTACTCACGCAGAAAAGCTTGGAAATGAACGTATTGTGAGTGCAGGAGGCAGCGTGACAGAGATACTGTTTGCTCTTGACCTTGGTGCCCAGATCGTTGCTGTCGACACGTCGAGTTTGTATCCCGTTGAAGCCACTACCCTGCCTAAAATAGGATATTACCGTCAGCTTAGCCCGGAAGGCGTTTTAGCCCAAAAGCCAGATATTTTAGTGGGTCACAGCAGCATGGGGCCCGAGGATGTGTTATCACAAATTTCAACAACCGATGTAGAAGTACTTCATGTAGAACACGATTATTCTGTGGAAAGCTTGTATGGTTTAATCGACACCCTTGCAAAGCGTTTTAAGCAAGAGGAAGCAGGAAAAAAACTGATTGCGCATATTTCAAATGAGCTAAATACAGTAAGTTCTGACATCTCTTCACAACCCAATCATTCCAATACAAATACTCTCGCCTTTTTTGCTTCTGTGGGCAGTCGCGGTCTTGTCGCTGCGGGCACCAAGACCATGCCTAGCACACTGTTTAAACTTGCCGGCGCCAATAATGCATTTGCCGATTTAGAAGGCTATAAACCCATATCACCAGAGTCATTGCTGGTGGCAAAGCCCAGCCGCCTGTTTATCCCCTCACACGCTGCGGCAGGACAATCTGTAGAAGAGTTGTGTCAGTTACCCGCATTACGCATGTGGGCCGAACTCACAGGATGCAATATAACCGTGGTTGACCCGCTAGTGTTTATGGGTCTTAGCCCACGATTAGCTAACGGTGTTGCACTAATAAAAGATATGAAAACCTCAAAATAGAGAGTTGCTTATGTCGGAACAAACTTCAGCCATACCAATGCAACCACCCGCGGCCAGAGTCAGCGAAACTCAAAGACTCCTTACACGAGATCACACTCGCTTTATGACTCTTTGCGCCGGTTTACTTATTGTCGCCCCTCTTCTAGTCATGTGGGCCGCCTCGCAGGGCGCTATGTCACTCTCTCTCGAAGCACTATGGCAAAGTATAACGGGTACTGATAACACAGACGCCAATTTACAAATGAAGGTGATGTGGGAAATACGTTTGCCAAGAGTATTGATGAGCCTTATTACTGGCGCAGGGTTAGCAATAAGCGGTGCAGTTATGCAGGGTATTTGTCGAAACCCATTGGCAGATCCTGGCTTAATTGGCGTGTCTTCCGGCGCGGCTCTCTTTGCTGCGGTAGTAATGGTATTTGGTGGTGCGATGGGATTGCCGGCAGTATTGCAGCCATTGTTGCTACCTATCGCTGCATTCACTGGCGCACTTGTAGTAAGCATGTTGGTGTTCAGGCTAGCTCGCACCACCTCAGGTATTAACACTTTATTACTCATATTGGCCGGTGTAGCGATAAACGCACTCGTGGGCACATTAATGGGGCTACTCGCCTATGTTGCTGACGATGGAACCTTGCGCCTAATAACCTTTTGGAGCATGGGAAGCTACGCAGGCGCCAATTGGCAGCAAGTAGGTTTGGTCGCATTGGGCGTGGGCCTTCCTGCAACACTTATGTGGCGATACAAAACCGAACTGACGCTCATGCTAAGTGGAGAGCAAGAGGCGAAATATCTCGGCGTTCCCGTTCAAAAAGTAAAGAGCTACAGCCTATTTGCCGTTGCCTTGCTAACAGCGTGCTGCGTGTGTTTTACCGGCATTGTGGGTTTTGTAGGATTAGTAACACCTCATATTTGCCGCATGGTTGTGGGCCCTGACTTGCGCAAGCTACTCCCCCTATCGGCTCTAACAGGAGCGTTCCTAGTTGGCAGTGCCGATACATTAGCAAGAACCCTTATTATTCCCTCTGAACTGCCTGTGGGGATAGTTACCTCTTGCCTTGGCGTGCCCTTTTTCTTGTACTTACTGCTAAGAGAACGCAAAGGACAATACCATGTTTGAAACAAATAACTTGAGCGTTAGAGTAGGTAACACAACTTTGCTCAACAATGTAACTGTGCATTTTCACTCTAACCAGTTAAGTGCAATTCTGGGGGCCAACGGTGCAGGTAAAAGTACACTGCTTAAAGTACTGTCCGGTGATATAGCACCGTCTTCGGGAACAGTAAGCTTATGCGGTCAAAAGCTTCATGAATGGCCCGCGGATGAACTTGCAACCACTCGAGCGATAATGGCGCAGCAGCGACGTCCGCAATTTGCGTTTACAGTATTGGAATACCTCATGTTAGCTCGTCATGCATGGGTAGAGTCTAAGCAGCAAAGCATTGAATTTACCGACACCATTGTGCAGCGCCTAGAGCTTCAACCTTTTTTACAACGCCCTATTACTCAGCTATCTGGTGGCGAGTGGCAACGCGTGCAATTTGCTCGATCTTGGTTGCAAGTGCTATCCCATGAGGGAGTTAAAAATAAAGTACTGCTGCTTGATGAGCCTACAGCAGCATTAGATATATATCAGCAGGGTCGTTTCTTCTCGCTATTAAAAGAATTTATGACGGAAGGCGGTACCGTTCTTATTGTGTTGCACGATATTAATCAAGCAGCACGTATTGCAGATGCTATGCTTTTATTAAATCAAGGGCATGTTGTTGCATCCGGTCGCACTCAAGACGTTTTCTCAGAATCTCATCTAAATCGCTGTTTTAATGTATCCGGCTCGGTTCAGCATCACGGCGATAATCATGCTTACTTTCACTATTTGTAATAAGGAATAAAAATGGACAATCAGCCAGCGCCTGACCATATTTTTAACGCCCGCTGTTTAATGCGAACGCAGCATACCGGAGTGCTATCTACTGTTAGCCTCTCGCTAAAAGGGTATCCTTTTGGCTCTGTTACTCCATATTGGATGACCGATAATGGCGATCTCATTTTGTATGCTTCGGACATTGCTCAGCACAGCCGAAATATGAAAGCGGATTCTAAAGTAAGTTTGTGTGTGTTTGATAGTAATAAAGACGATAGCCAAGCTAACGCCCGCGTTACCGTGATTGGCGATGCCAGCGTAATAGGCAGCGACTGTGAAGAGGCTGAAAGCTACTTTACGCTTTATCCTCAGGCCCGAGCTTATGTTAATGCACACGACTTTCAGTTTTATCGCATTACCCCCACCCGCATTCGTTATATTGGCGGTTTTGGCGAAATACACTGGTTTAAGCCGGAAGATTGGCACTATGCTACGCCCGAATGGGTTGAGCATAAGCAAGGGATGATAGACCACATGCATGAAGACCATAAAGATGCGTTGGCTCTTATGTTAGACCATCAATACGGCGTAAAAGCCAATGAAAACGACATTGAAATGCTAAATGCATGCATTGAAGGTTTTCATGTTAACGCTGCAGGCAACGTATATTTCATCAAATATGACTCTCCTTGCCTAGCACCGCAATCGGTTCGTCCTGCTATGGTGAAGCTAACGCACGCAGCTCGCAGAGGTGGGAGAGCTCAGTCGGTTGCGTAATACTTTGACTATTGACTCACTCATGTCACACCCAATTTTGATTGGGTGTGACGTTTTTTAACAATTTCACTATTCAGCATATTCTCTCTCTTTAAAACCATCATTCCGCATAGAAAATTACCCACTCAGCGAGACTTAAAATTTCGTAATCGCGCCGTGTTACCGCAGGTAAAGTGGTTCTGCATCAAAGTGACACAACAAAGAGTAAGGACATTTCAAACTCGCACTTCGGGAAGGTCTGGCAAGTTCCGTAGCTTCGTCCTGGGAATTTGAAAGGGAACAGCCACTCCTGGATTCTCACGTTTCGCTAGGAGACTTGCTAGCGCCCTCTGAGTGGGCAATCATCTAGTTCATAAGCATTTTTGTTAAATAGATTTTATTCTTCGAATTTTTTGTTGATAAAAAAACAATTATATATATCATATACGAACCATTATCATTTGTATTTAGAGTATTAAAGGGTAAATTTATGAGAAATGTAAGTAGAGTATCTAAATTGGGTAAAGCGATAGCATTTGCACTAGCGGGACTGTCGAGCGCGTCCGCAATGGCGGCTATAGCGCCAGACGATATTGAGCGTATCACCATTAGTGGAAATAGCGATTCAACATTTCCACGCACCATGGCTGCCGTTGATTCTGGCAAAATCTTTGAGGGCAAAAAGACCTCAGTGGTAGAGCTTGATGAAATGCCTAACTTCATTGAGCCAAACTTAAGACAGATGTTTTCTACGCTGCCGGGGCTCTTCGTTTCAGATCAAGCCATCCCCAGTTTTTACAATGTGAACTACCGCGGCTTAGGAAACCCTCATGAGTCTGAGTTCGTGGGCTTTTTTCAAAACAATATTCCCCTAGCCGCAGACCTTTTCGGATACCCTACCATCTACTACATGCCGCCAGCACAGCGTATTGAGCGCATAGAATTCGTTCGCGGCGGGTCGGGTTTAATTTACGGTCCACAAATAGGGCCGACGGTAAACTTTATTACCAAGCGCGCAGAAGTAGGCCGCGATACGGGCTTTCGAACCGATCAAGCACTCGGGAGCAATGGGCTATATAGCACTTATAATGAGTTTGCCACTTCAACTGGAGACTTCGGTTTCTTTGCATCGGTAGACCACCGTTCGGCCGACGGCCCTCGAGATAATGAAGATTTCGATGTAACATCAGGCCACGTTAGTGTGGCTTATGAAGGGTTTGACGACATTCGCCTTGGTTTCGAACTTGATGTATACAACTCAGACTCTGGTGAAGCAGGTCGTTTGAGTACGACGGAATTTGAACAAGACCGCAATCAAACATTAACCCCATTCAATCGTGTTGAGATAGAACAAGTACTGGCTAATTTTACTTTTGCGCAGAAGATTAGCGATAGTGCGACGCTTGACGCGAATGTCTGGTATTCATACATGGACCGCTTTAGTCGCCGTTCTGGGCAATTTTCTGAGCCTGAGAATGAGCCTGCTACCACAAATATTGATCAACAAGAATTCGATAATTGGGGCTTCGACGCCCGTTATGCGCAAGCCTGGGGCGACAACAATGTGCTGACTGTGGGGACAACCTCTTACTGGGGAGATAGCCCAAGAACTCGTCACGTCAGTAGCGATATTCGCTCTAACCAACAGAACGCCGCTGACTTGCTATTCGATCAAGACCGTAAAATGACGTATAACGCCGTATTTATCGAAAATTTATTCAAATTCGATAAATTGAGTGTGGTACCTACCCTACGTTATGAGCGCGTTAATTACGACTTAGAAGAGTTGACTAAAAATCCAAGTCTAAACCGAGATCCTATCGACGTAGACGAGACTGAAAATGAACTGCTACTCGGTCTTGGCATGATGTATCAGCTCAACGAAATCAGTGAGCTTTATGCAAACGTTTCTGAATCTTATCGCCCTCAACGATTTGATGATTTGGCCAACCCCAATTCAGAACTCGCCAGCTCAAATGGCCCCGATGTTTCTAGTGCAATGAACTATGAATTTGGTTACCGCGCCATGCCTGTTGATGGTCTTGTACTTGACGTGAGCGCGTTTAGAATCGACTTTGACGACAAAATTGAAACTATTCAGGTAAATATCGCTGACATAGAGCGAGTGAACTCTGGCGACTCTCGCCATCAAGGCGTAGAGTTTAGCGTCGACTACGACCTTTTTGCGGGTCGTGCTGACGAAAGTTTTAGAATTTTTGCCAATGGCTCGTTGCTTGATGCCGAAATCGTCTCTTCCCTTAACGAGAGCCTGGTTGGAAATACCACCGCTTTTGCACCGGAGTATCTTTTACGCGCCGGGTTTATATACAACACGGAAAAGCTTGATGTCGCGCTTACTGCGACAATGGTAGACGAGCAATTTTGGCAAGACTCGAATGCGTCTAGAGGAACAGGCATCGATGAAATAGCCGCGCTAATTCCTTCCTATGAAGTTGTTGACCTGACCGCTGAATATCGTATCGATTCGCAATGGGCAGTATATGGAGGCATTAATAACCTTTTAGACGAGAACTATTATTCTCGCGTGAGAAATGATGGTATCGAACCTGCCCTCGAAAGAACCGTATTTGCAGGCGTACGCTTTCAAATGTAAATAGCAAAATTGTAAGCAAGCAGGGGCGATAACTTGGCCCTGCGGTGCGCGCTTATAACCAGCGTCTTTTCAGACCACCTCCACACTTCAACATGTAATAAAATCGCTCTTTACGACCATTTCTTTTTGTTTTACCTCGCCGTTAAATTCCCTCATATTCCCGCAAATAATTAATAGCCATTAGAACGCAGTTGCGGATTGCAGGGGCTTTAACGTTGGAAAACACATTGTCTACAGAGCCTAAAGTACGCATTTCAGCGCCGGTGATTGCCCTGGCAATGTATGCGATAGCGTCAGGCTATTTAATGAGCCTCATTCCACTTATGCTAACGCACTATGGCCTTGATACGTCGCTGGCCAGTTGGTTAGCAAGTAGCTTTTATGCAGGCCTTCTTCTCGGTGCGTTGGCCATTGAGCCTTTGGTTACCCGCTTGGGACACCGAAACGGATTTGTTTGGTGTTTAGGTACGCTCATCACTACTATTGCCATAATGCCTGCAATCCCTGACGCCAGCGTTTGGTTGCTTGCCCGGTTCGTTGCTGGCGTTGCCGTTGCAGGTGTATTCGTTGTTGTTGAGTCTTGGTTATTACATGGTAATGAAGCCGACCGCGCCAAGCGCGTGGGCCTTTATATGGGAGCGTTCTATGGTGGCAGCTCGTTAGGACAGCTTTGCCTTGGCTTTGTTGGCGTTCACGGTGTGATGCCTTTTGTCGCCATTTTTACTGCGCTACTTTTTGCTGTTGGTGTATTACTGCTTATAAAAAGCGATCAGCCCAGTAGCGCGGAAATCACACCACTATCGTTTAAGCAAATCACCAAGCTCAATCACGCTGCAATAATGGGATGTATTGTATCAGGGTTAACGCTAGGTGCTGTTTACGGCTTAATGCCCCTAGAGTTGATACAGCGAGGTATTGCTCATCAGCACTTGGGAGGATTGATGGCGCTGGTCATTCTTGGGGCAATGGCTGTTCAGCCTTTGATCCCTATGTTATCTCGCTATTTATCCAGAACTCTACTAATGGCCCTGTTTTGCTTACTGGGCGTTGCTGCTATTTCTCTTACACTGTCCTTTGCAGGTTTATATGCACTGGGCGCCGGTCTATTCCTTCTTGGAATGGCCCTATTTGCCCTATATCCGGTTGCCATCAACCTTGCTTGCGACAACCTTGATGCCCATTACATTGTGTCGGCTACTCAGATTATGCTTTTCAGTTATAGTCTTGGTTCAGTTGCAGGACCCATTATAGCCGATGGTTTTATACTGCGTGAACAAGGCCTGATGGGTTACTTATTTACTTGTCTCCTCGCCACCAGCATTTATATGCTAATCGCCAGTATTAAGCTGAAAAGTAAAGCAAAGGGCGTTTACGGCTAACATAGTTGCAACCCCTTTTTTCATTGCTGAGTGCACTTTATTAATAGATCGTTGTACACAAGACCGAGTGTGCACTCAGTTTGAAATTTTTACGCGATTTTTATACAGCGTACCGTGCTTATTTTCTATATTAAGTTTAACTTGTATAAAGTATTCAGGCGGTTAACCTATATTTCCATTAATTATGGTACAGCTTAAGTATCACAACGTTGACTAATCAAAAGGAAGAATTCAATTCTAAACTTTAAATATATTGTTTTTTTAGGCTCCGCACTACTGCTTAGTGTAGCTGTATGGTTTATTTTTTTCGCCAAGGAATTAGCACCTGATTTTACTGCCTACGCTGCTGGGCCAGAGCGCAAAACCGCGTTCTTCAATTATTTTACCCCTATAATCGTTGATGCTAATAAGCAACTAGCCGCAGATAGACGACAAATTCAAAAAATATGCGATAAGGGTAACAGTGACGCGGCCTCGCTAGAAAGTTACTTAACCAAGTATCGGATTGACGATGCCGATCTACAACAAGAGTCTGCTTGTCAATTATTGTTGCGTCGCGCGGATGTGGTGCCCGTTTCATTAGCACTCGCTCAGGCTGCAAACGAAAGTGCGTGGGGCACGTCTCGTTTTGCTAAACAAGGGAACAACTTCTTTGGCCAATGGTGCTTTACCAAAGGCTGCGGCATTGTTCCCCAGTCTCGTGATAAAGGAAAAGCCCATGAGGTCGCCGACTTTCGTTCACCAGCAGATTCGGTCGAAAGCTACATGATGAATTTAAATCGTCATGATGCCTACAAACCGCTTCGCACTATTCGCCAATCACTTAGGGAAAAAGGGTTTGTTATTTCTGGGTTACCGCTTACCCACGGTTTAAACAAATACTCTGAACGTGGTGAGGAGTATGGAAAAGAGTTGCGTGACATGATTACCTTCAACGATCTAACACGCTTTGATACGGCATCAGATTAGATGGCGGACCAATGCGGTTCGCCGTCGCTTTCCTATTCGCCTTAGCTTCCCTATGAAAACGTGATAAATCGTGCAAAGCACTAGTTGAAAAAGCGCCTCGCAACATTAAGACCATAAACGAAAACTATGCGTATATATCGTAAATTAAATTTATGCTCGCCACTATGAAAACAGACTCGACAGCAAAGCCCTACGCCATCATCGATAGAAGTTGCAAACCGCTTATCTATGTCACCTTTACAGGGCAACGTGAAACCCCTGAAAATTTCGAAAACTATCTTAACGAGTTACATCGAAATTATGATGATAAGGCGCCCATAGGCCTAATTTTTGACGCAGAAAAAGCCCCTACTCCAAACATTGCGTATCAAAAACTTCAGGCGCAATGGATGCAAACACACTTCAACTTAATCCAGCAATATTGTCAGGGAGTGGCTTACATCATGCCAAATCCATTTTTACGGCCAGTGCTTTGAATGATTTTTGCGATACAAAGAAGCCCAGCCCCGTTTAGAATATTTTCGAATAAAGAAGCGGGTGTGAAGTGGCTAAAGGGTAGATGCCAATAGTGTATTGCTATAAGCAATGTAAGTATAAGTAGGCATGAAATGAGTCAGGTGAATATCAATTGTGACCTGACCCCATTTATGAAAAAGGAGCCGCATTGCTGCGACTCCCCGTGCTTTGGCCAGCGAATCAGCCAGCCAGAATGATGACGTAAGAAGGGTTAGTTAAAACGTACCCCATTCATAGCCAATTCACCTGTTTTCAAAACACTAGACATATGATCACCTCCTTCGATATCTGCTGAACACAACTTCAATGTAGCATTTGAATTCATCATGTAAAGAAGGATTGATTTTTATGGCAAACTTTTAATTTTTGGCGCTTTTTATGCTAGTTTCTTGGACGGATAAAAGTGGACTCCGTTCAAAGCACTCTATGTTTAAAGATGAATGCTATAGGTGCTTTTCTATCTCAATTTCTAGGCATTCACTCGCCTTGGAACCAGCAATGGTGAGCCAAATTTGTCCATCTTGAATGGTGACCTGAATTTGCATAGAGCGCTCTACCGCAGCAGATAATGTTGCTGAGAGGGAGTTTGGTAGCGTATACACAGATAAGTTCTTTTTTGTATTGAGTTTGTTCTGTTCTTTCTTCCACCACACATCAAAGCTGTTATCGGCATAAGCGTAAATCTTCATTTGCTTACTTTGATTACAGCCCTTTTTGATTCGCTGCTCCGATGGTTGTCCTAACTCAATCCAGAGTTCTATTTCGTCGCTAAAGGTTTTTTGCCATAAATCTGGTACTTCATCGTCTGACAACCCCTTAGTAAACTGCAGTTGCTCGTGAGCATTAACGATGAAGGCGATAATGCGCAGCATCATACGCTCGTCGTTTTCAGATGGGTGGCGGGCAATAGTTAAATTATGATCGTTGTAATAATTGCGGTCCATATCCGTTATCGATATGTCCGCTTTAAATATCGTTGCTTTAAGTGCCATGTTAATCCTTAGGAAAATGCAAACGAGGCTTATACATTTTCTATTCAGTAATTATGATACAGTCAAAGGGCACACTCGCCTTTATCTATTGATTAAGTTCCTCCACTACTGAATAAGTACCGCCACTAGGGCTTTTACATCTGCATACCTACACTGTTCACAGATAGCGAAACCCGCTACTTGCCTTACTTTAAAACGAGTGAATAGTGGCATCGACATACCGGTGAGAAAACGGCAATAAGTACTAAGCGTGATGTCATCGGTATATTTACCTTTTAAGTGAGTTTGCAACGCTTGTACTGCTCGAGCCACATCATTTTTATTCGGGGTCGCTACAGGCGTCGAATGCTCAAGCTTTGCCACATTTCCTCTACATACACTGCAATGACCGCATTGTTTAGGCGCGTTATTGTCATCGAAGTAGGCAGACAAGTTGAAGTTAAGACACGTGCGAAGTTCAAAGAAGCGAACCAGTGCGGCAATACGTTTTATTTCTTTTTGCTCGTTGTCGGCAAAATAAAATGCCAGTTTTTCAGCTAAATCGCCGACCAGTAGTGCCTGTTTGTTCACTTCATACACATCGGTAATTAAACGAGACGCAAGCTCAATATGACTGTGCTCATGTAAATATTCCAGCGCAGCAACTACTCGGCTTCGTTCAGCACCATAATGCTCAAATATGCTGTCAAAATTGACAATGCCCCACACTTTTTTCATTGCTGTGTGCGAAAACACTGCATCTAAAAAATCTCTTCGTTCTTGTGAAAATTGATTCAAAATAGTGTCTTTGTCGGTGATAAAGCGAAACTTAAATTCTGCGAAATAAGCAAACAAGGGCTTTACTACCCCGGCCAACTCCAATTGCACCAGCAAGGTTTTTAACGGTAACTGACGAATGTTACTTAACGCCGATAGACTATTAATTTGGGTTTCCCATTGATAAAGGCCATCATCCGATTGGCTTACTTTTTGAGCTTGACCAATATCATGAGATGCACTGTCTTGTGAGGCAATATCGTCAATCACTTTTTGTATTGCAACTTGGTCTGGAGTATCGCCGTAAACAAAGTTTTCAATGGTAACCAAACCGTCTAAATTCGCCAGTACCGTGCAGTTTGCAATGTCTCCGTCTCGGCCTCCGCGACCAATTTCCTGACTGTAATTCTCAATAGATTTAGGCAAGTCATAGTGTATAACAAATCGGATATCCGATTTATCGATACCCATACCAAAAGCAATAGTGGCCACCACCACTTGCAGCCTACTTTCCATAAAATCGAGCTGAATACTCTGCCTTACATCACTGTCTAGGCCAGCGTGATAGGCACTGGCAGCAACACCGTTTTGTTGTAAGAAACGTGCCACCTGCTCTGCACTTTGTTGCAACGTCACATAAACAATGCCAGCGCCCTGCTGTTGTTTTAATTGTTCCAACAAGGTGCTGTCTTTTTCTGCTTCTATTACCGGCAACACATTTAAATTCAAATTCTGCCGATAAAACCCTGTTTGAATAACATCGTTGTCAGCGATGCCAAACCGTTTTGCCATATCTTGCTTAACTTTTTTAGTCGCTGTAGCTGTTAACAAAAGCACCAAAGGTATATTTAAGTCTTTCTGATACGCGGGAAGTTTTAAGTAATCAGGGCGAAAGTTATGTCCCCATTCGGAAATACAGTGGGCTTCGTCCACCACCAACATCGACACTGGAATAGACTCAATAAACTGCCGAAAACGCTCATTTTTAAATCGCTCTACTGAAACCATCAGAATTTTACACTGGCCAGTGCGAATATCGTTCATGACCTGCTTGTTTTGCTGAGGCGTTAACGTTGAGTCGATACTGGCTGCCGCAATGCCTTTGCTATGCAAAAACTCAAGCTGATCTTTCATTAATGCCAGCAGCGGCGATACCACCAGAGTAAGGTGAGGAAGCTGGGTTGCTACGAACTGATAACACAAAGACTTGCCTGAACCAGTAGGGAAAATAGCGAGCGTAGAGCGCTGATTAAGCAATCCCTGCACAACCTCTTGCTGCCCTTGTCTAAAGGAGGAAAAGCCGAAAAGCTGATGAAGTAATGTAGAATAATCTGAGGTCATTAAGTTTGGTATCATCTGTAAAGTCGCAAAGATGATACAGCAAGATGAAATCGCAAGATATTAGAGCGTGTTGAACTTCGAAGTACATTCAGCCCAAAATTCCAACAGCGGAGGTCGCCTTGTGCTAATGATTTGTTGTCACATTTTTACGATTTACGCAAATCTTCAGGTGTATTATCGGCAACAACAGCGTTTCGCTCCCCCATTGGTTTGTCCTCACCTACGGTACTATCCACACTGGTTTGTAGCTCTATGCTTGAGTTTACTTCAGCACCGATAAGAATAATGTAGGCACTTAAATACAACCACATAAGCAAAATAATAATACCGCCCACTGAGCCATAGGTTTTATTATAGCTGGCGAATTCATTTAAATATATTGAGAACGCATAAGACCCTGCTATCCATAGTACGGTTGCCAGCATTGAGCCAGGTGTAACCCATCGCCACTGTGCCGAGCGCCGGTGGGGCGCATAACGATACAACGCAGAAAGACAAAAATTAAACAACACAAGCATAACAGGCCAGGTAAGCCAAATAGCCTGCTTGTCATCAATTGAGCCTCCTGAAGCCCAACTAATAGTTTCGGGCAAAATAGTAACGCACGCCAAGGCAACTATTACGGTGGCTATCATACTGATAGTGCAGGTTATGCGAGCTATTAAGCCATTAAAAAAGCCGCGTCCCTCTCTTTCGTTATAGGTGATATTGCACGCTGTGATTAATGCATTTGCTCCTTTACTACTGCTCCAAAGCGACAAGAATAGGGTTAAAAAGAACCCCCACCCCAATGCAGAACTCGACTTTTCCGTCAGTTTTTTAAGCTGCTCTTCAATGATATAGCTACTGTCGGAAGGCACCACATCTACGAGTAAAGCCATATGACGCTGCAACTCTTCTGGCGATACGATAAGACCATATAAGGATATTGTTGCCCCCAGTAAGGGAAAGATTGCCAACAAACAATAAAACGCAACACCTGCGGAAATAAGGGGAATATTATGACCGCCAATATTAGTGAATATGCGTTTGAGAATGCTCCACCAGTTGTTGAGTGAGAGTTGAAAAGCTGTGCTCGCTTCACTGAGGTGTGTATTACTCATAGTCTCGCGTTAGTTTTTTGTTGATGTAATTGATACAGCATAAGGTATCACTAGGATTAAAAAACTTTCACACAGTGTTGGGCGTAAGCTAGCGCCCAATTTTGAAATGGAATAGAAGCAAAGATCTTAATGCTAAGCTATGGCTTGATTGACACCCGTAGTAAATGCAACAAATCTATCTTATAGTAAATTTTCAAACTAGGACCATAAAAAGGTTTTCTAAAAAAGCAAATTCACTATGGCTGTCAGCTATTGTTTAATGTAAAAAGTGCGGTTAAGCATCTTATTTTTTTGATTGTCGTTTTTATCGGGTTGCCGTTAAAAACCACTTTGGCATTTCAGGAGAAACTAAGCAGCAGTAATGCTACCCTCCCCCCCAAACTTGCATTGTTAAGCGGCCTTAAGGAGCGAATTCAGCAGAACGACCCATCTGTAAAAGCTGAGGTTAAAGAGCTTACTCAGTACTTCACTGAATATCCAAGCGACTATCACCACGCGCGATTTCTTAACTTAAAAGCCTACCACGATATTTTAAAACAAGATTATGTATCAGCCTATCAACAGCTTTTAGATGCTCGCGAATACGCCAAGGTTGGCAATAATAAATTAGCCCTTGCCGAGTCATTTCGATTAGAAGGGTTTATTCTAGATTTCTCTGGCGAGCATGGGCGAGCACTAGATGCCTTGAATCACTCCCTTGAGCTTTATAATCAGTTGAATAGCAACCAAGTGCTTTCGGTATACAGTGCAATGGGTAATGTGTATGCCTCGCTCAACGATTTTGAAAAGTTACTGTCATTTAGCCATCGATACCTTTCTTCCGCGCAACGATTGGAGAGTAGTGAAAATGAGGGTATTGCTTACTATTATCAGGGCTATGCGCACAAAGAATTAGGCAATTTTCAGGAAGCGAAAGTTAATTTGATGCTAGCGGATGAATTGCTGATTGATACCAATTACCCTTTCATCGGAATTGTTTACGGCTCTATGGCAGAGCTGCATATTGCACAGGGTAACATCAATGAGGCGTTAAAAAACCTCAATAAAGCCGCAGAAGCAGACCGTAAGGTTGGTTTTAAATATACAGAGGGCCCTCGCCTGCTGCAGTTGGTTGAAATTCATTTACGCCGCGGTGAAGTCGAACTTGGCATCAGCGAACTTGAGTCAGGACTTAAAAAAGAAGAAGTTAAAAATGATAAGGCGCTGTTACTTAAATTTCTTGAAAAACTCATTTCTCTACTTGAGTCTACAAACGATTATCGGTCGGCCCTGCAATATTCAAAGCAATTTCAAGATGTCTATGAGCAAAGCTTTAACGAACAGCAATCTCGATTACTTGCGCTTAATCGCGTGCGTTTGGCGATAGCAGAAAAAGAGGACAAGATACAGCTGCTTGAAAAAGACAACCAGCTAAAAGAACAGCGTAATATCAGTCAACAAAAAGCCAATACGTTTCAACTTTATTTCATAGTCGGTGTCATTTTGTCTTTAGCTTTAGTGATAACCTTATTACTCAGAACTCGGCAACAACGTAGCGCCCTGAATGAACTAGCGAAAGAACTGCGAAAGGCAACCGACGCAAAATCTGATTTTTTAGCTCGCATGAGTCATGAAGTACGTACCCCACTCAATGCAATTATCGGGCTTACAAAACTTTCCCAGCGCTCGGCAGAAAACAAAGACCAACAGACTAACTTATTACAAATAGAAGGCGCATCGAACACACTGTTGAGCGTGGTTAACGATATTCTGGACTTCTCAAAAATTGAAGCTGGAAAAATGAATATTGAATCAACGCCTTTCAATATTGATGCTTTAGTAAATCAGGCAATTCGATACCACTTACCTCGGGCCAATGAAAAACACATTGAACTCATTCAGCATATAGGCAGAGATGTTCCTCATAATCTAATTGGTGACCCGCTGCGCATACAGCAAATTTTAAATAACTTCTTAAGCAACGCGCTCAAGTTTACCGACGATGGGCTGGTATCTGTAAGTGTTGGATGTGAACTTAGGGATGACCATGTGGAGCTTGAATTTGAAATAAAAGATACTGGCATTGGATTAGACAACGAACAAAAAACCAGGCTGTTTCAACCTTTCAACCAAGGCAATGAATCCACATCTCGTCGCTATGGTGGAACCGGTTTAGGCTTAGCCATATGCCAGCAGTTGGCCTCATTAATGGGTGGAAAAACATGGGTTGAAAGCAAACTAGGCAAAGGCGCTAGCTTTTATTTTACGGTAGATGTAAAACGCAACTCAGAAGTAACAATGGTGTCACCTTCCAAACAGCTTTCGACCCTTAAGGTGCTAGTTGTAGATGACGTAAGCTTATCACGACGAGCAATATCAGAAACGTTATCATTGGCAAAAATTGAAGCCGAGCTTGCCACTGGAGGTGAAGAAGCCATAGCCAAGTTACGTGCCGCTACAGCAAACAATACGCCTTACGACTTACTCATTTTAGATTGGAAAATGCCCGATATCGACGGCCTTGAAGTTGTCGCTATAATGAACCAAGAGTTCTCTATTAAACCTCCTAAAGTAATAATGCTTTCAGCGTTTGAGTCGCCCCAAATGCGTGAACAAGCCTCACGCCTTGGTATTGAAAGCGTTGTCAAAAAGCCTTTCGGAACCAGTGAACTAATTAATAATATTCAAGAGCTGTGTCTTGACTACCAAGCTGGTACAGAAAGGATAGATACAGATATATCTGAACTCCCCAACCTTGCCGGCAAAACTATTCTGCTAGTAGAGGATAACGCACTAAATCAAAAAGTAGCCTTAGGGTTACTTAAAGATTCTGGTGCCAAAATTGAAGTGGCCAGTAATGGCATAAAAGCGATTGATATACTTCGTCGCAACAATAAGTTTGATGTGGTGCTAATGGATATTCAAATGCCGGATATGGATGGCTTAAAGGCAACGAAAGTTATTCGTAATGAGCTACAGCTTACCATGCCTATTATTGCTATGACGGCACATGCCATGCAACAAGACATCGATATGAGTATTGCTGCGGGTATGACGGCTCACCTAACGAAACCTGTTGAGCCTAAAAAGCTTTTTAACGTTCTGGCTACCGCGATTTCAGTCCAAGAAGTAAATACTGCAGGCCATAAAACTCAGGCGCTCGGTGTTGAAACTTTCAACGAAACGTCAATCGGCAGGCTTAACCAGATTGATAAAGCACGTGCTATGCAGTCACTACTTAACGACGAACACCTTTACAAAACGTTACTTAGTGACTTTTTAGACCTGCAATCGGAGCTAGATACACTCCATCAAGCTATTAAAAACCAAGATAACACTACAATTTCAAGAGTTGCACATATCTACAGTACCGCACTTAAATACATAGGCGCTTATAATTTGGCCGACTTCATTCGTGCTATTGAGCTTACCATTCAACAAAATAAGCAATCGGAAGAGTTCGTTAAGCAACTAGATTTGATGCATAGTGCGCTTTTTGAAATGAACTGTGCAGTAAAGCAAATAGTTGCTTCAAACTCGTAAGTCACTAAGGAAAACTGCCATTCTTACAAATATGGTTGGAATCGCGAATTTTTTGTCGGCGTAATTGCATTAACTTTCATGCTGAAAGCCTTATGTATTGGCGATTTGGTGAACATCTGTTTATGCTTAACTTATGAAAATCTTTACGTTGTATTTTTAATCGATGCATACCAATATCTCTTTGGGTGAACTAGAACACCTTCTTGAGTCTGCTCCCGTTGTTCTATACAAATATGTTTTATTTCCAGAGGGCAAAGGGCGCTTTTTGTATATCAGCTCTGGTAGTTCTGACGTGTTGAGAATAAAAGCTGAATGCTTTATCGAAGACATCGACAACTTTTGGAATCTTGTAAACGAAGAAGATGTTGACAGGCTATATGAAGAGGATATCAACGCTAATCAGCAAGGCAGCTTTTTTGTTTCTGACATTCGCTTCAATAACCCAGCCAAGGGCAACATTTGGATAAGGCTATCGTCTAAACCAAGTAACGAGCTCTTCGAGGGACATGAAGTTTGGACGGGTTACATGGTTGATGTAACCGATTCTAAGCTTCTTGAATCAGAACTTGAGGAACGAGCCAAAAGAGATGGCATGACACAGCTTTGGAATAAGAATGAAATAGTAAACTCATTAGGCGATGAGCTAGCTCGTTTCCAAAGGGATAATCTACCCTTTTCAGTCATGATTATGGACCTAGATTACTTTAAAGAAATAAACGATCAATATGGTCATCTTGTTGGCGATGACGTGCTAATACAGTTCACAAACATTGCCTCAGCTGAACTAAGAGAAGTGGATATATTAGGTAGATTTGGTGGCGAAGAGTTTCTCGCTATTATCCATAATGCTACAAGAGAGGAAACTCTGGTAATTGCAGAGCGTATAAAACACGCCACGCAAAATAGAGTATTCAAAGACGGTGAAAATACGTTTTCAATTACCGTAAGTATTGGTATTACCGACGTTAAACAGCAAAGCCCTGACTCAGTAGAAGACATGATGAAGCGCGCAGATGAAGCGCTTTATCAAGCGAAACAAAATGGGCGAAACAAGGTTCAGTACATGTAGTCATTATACTTTTAGACATTGAACCTTGTTTCAACAATATAAATTAACGTGCCACCTAATGCAGCTGCTATTGGGCGTTTAGTACTCTTTTAAGAAATTTCACTTCCTCTAGTGCATAAAACATTCTATTTTCTCGTTTGTTCCAGCCGTGACCTTCGTCGGGAATACGAATAAACGGTGCCTCTATGCCATTGTTTCTCAGTGTTTTTACCATAATTTCAGTTTCAGCTATATCGATTCGCGGGTCCATAACTCCATGAGAGTAGAGTACAGGAACATTGATATTTTGAGCTTGGCGTATAGGTGAATATTGCTGATAAAACGCCAGCCACTTCGGATCTTTAATATCGCCATATTCGATAATGTCGGAGGCCTTTAGCATAGGAGAGGCAACTTCTAATGCGGTAACCCAGTCTGCCACACCAAACAGGGAGACGCCTGCAGCAAAGTACCCCGGATAATTTGCCAAAACGGCGTTCACGGCGTAGCCACCATAACTGCCTCCGGCTACGGCAACATTTTTGCCGTCGATGATCTCTTTCTCAGATAAATATTCATGCATATCAACGAGGTCACGAACGCTATCGAGCCGCTTCTCACGATCATCAAGCGTAACATAGGTATGACCAAACCCTGTTGAACCTCGCACATTAGGCTTAAACACTGCAATACCTTGGTTCACTAAATACTGCGTCATAGCATCGAAGTAAGGACGAGACTGCGATGTTGGGCCCCCGTGAACACGAAATAGGGCAGGCGGAGGCGTTTCTTGTTTTGACTGAGGTAGATATAACAACCCCTGAAGCATTACACCATCACGTGCTTCGATGCGAATACTTTTGGGTTTCACTATACTATTTTTCGGAACTCCAGCCAGCCCAGCCTCGAACAATACTTCCGCTGTGTCGCTAAAGTCCCACAAATAGAGTGACCCCGGGTCGTCTGAAGATTTTGATTCTACAAGCAGTTGCGTTGCCCCTACTCCACAATCGATACGTAAAATGCCATCAGGTAATCCACCTGCTTTTAACATGGTACCTGATTCGACCTCTTTGACTTGAAGCTGGCTAAACCCTTCTATGTTAAGCGTATAAGCGAGATATCGATCATCTTGGCATAGCCTTATCTGCTCAACATCATGGGGGACTTGATCTAACTTTTTAATGCCTTTGTCGATATCGTAAAAGGCCAAGTTGATATACTCCTGCTGCGCGTTAGTAGCGAAGTAAAAGCCACTGCTGTCTTTTGTCCACGCAATACCAGCCCTTGTATGATTAGCACGGCGCTTTGGCGCTGAAATAGTTTTAAGCGAGCGATTTTGAAGATCAAACAAATAAACAATATCAGAGTCTTCTCCCACGGACTCCTTCATGACGGCCCACTTGCCATCGGGCGAAACTGATGAAATATACAGGCCCATTCGCCCTTCATAAATCATCGTGGTCTCGCCTGTTTTGAGGTTGGTAAGATACAAGTCGAAGTCTAGTTTATTGCGCTCGGTGCTAGTAAATAAGATTGTAGTTTCGTCGACGAAGCCACCAAATACTCGGAAGCCTCCTTCAACGGCGGGCAACACTTCTTTTTCAGTAAAAGCCTCTACATTTAACAAGTAATAAGATTCTTGTTCGTTACCATTGTTATCTGATGAATATAAAATATGTGAACCGCTAGGTGCCCATGCATAATTTCTCACCCCAGAACCAAACGTTAATTGGCGCGCTTGTCCACCATCGGCAGGCTGAACCCAAAGCTGTAGCTTTCCCGTTAGCCCCGAAACATACGCAACGTATTTTCCTTTTGGGGATAGTTTGGAATTACGAACACCCTGGCTTTCAGCCAAAATGAGACGGCTTATGGTAGGGGCCATATCTCCTGCTAAACCTACAGAATACGATACGCTGGACGGCTCTATAGCCTTAATGTTTTTGTCGTAACCTTGCATGCCACCAGCTTGAGACCAAACATCAAAGCTAGCGAGACTTATTAGTAAAGCAGCAGTAGTCATTAAGGTAGCCTTAGCAACATTCAAAGGTGAAAAAATGGAATGTCTAGAAATAGAGGGTATGGGTGTAGAAGGTATAGGTGTTGAAGGTGTAGACAAAGAGGTTACAAATATAGATTTTATTGACATAGCATGGTCCTTGAACGTTAAACGCTGTTACCGCGCGTCCTTTGCTTAGATTTATTAGTTTAGGTGATATTTTTAAATAGTACACTTGAGCAATTATATGAGCATTTGAGCTTACCGCGAAAATAACGTAGTGAATAAGTATCTCGGTATTACTGCTGTTCGTTTTCAAGACTGATATACTGCTATCGCTGGTTAACCAGACACACCAATGTAAACTTCAAAGAGTACTTTTAAAAAAATGATGAATAGACAGCACCATTTAGCAGGCAATGCGTGAAAATACCTAAACGCCTACAACCTCTCGTTGATGATGGGCTCATCGATGAGGTAATAAGCCGCTTAATGAGTGGTAAGGAAGCCGATGTTTTTATTGTTCGCTGTGGCGAGCACGTTCGTTGCGCAAAAGTTTATAAAGATGCCGTGAAGCGAAGCTTTAAAAAAGCCGCACAATATCAAGAGGGCAGAAAAGTGCGCGGCGGACGCCAAGCCCGAGCAATGGGCAAGCGCTCTAGCTATGGGCGGCAGCTAGAAGAGGAGATTTGGCAAACCGCAGAGGTTGATGCCCTATCACGTTTAAATGAAGCAGGCGTGCGTGTACCCGATACCTATTGCTGTGTTGATGGTGTGCTACTTATGGAGCTTGTGTCAGATGAGAATGGCGACGTAGCTCCACAACTAGGCCACGTTTCTATGAGTAAGGAAGAAGCCTTAAAACAGCACAAAGAAATGATGCATAACATCATGCTTATGCTGTGTGCAGGTATTATTCATGGAGACCTCTCAGAGTTTAACGTGTTAGTTGACGACAAGGGACCTGTAATTATCGACTTGCCGCAGGCCGTTAATGCAGCAGCCAACAATAGCGCGGAAGCCATGTTCGCCCGTGACGTAAACAACATGCGTCGCTATTACGGTGAATTTGCCCCTGAGTTATTACACACTAACTATGCCAAAGAAATGTGGGCGCTGTTTGAAGAAGGTAATTTAACGCCTAACTCAGTTCTCACTGGTGAATTTGAAGATGACGAAGAATCTGCCGACGTGAATGCAATTCTTGATGAAATTCAGGCGGCCGAAGATGAAGAAAAAGAACGCCTGGCGCGTATTAACTTTTCGGATGATGCTGAGTAGAAAATATGCACAGCCAGCTTAAAAAAAAGCTGGCAGTTGCTATTCGTTTAACCACTCACTCAGACTCAGGCGTAGCTTCAATGACCTTTAGTATTTCACTATTGCCACTGAGCTTAGCAATGTCTATCAGATAGCCTTTTTCTAACGGCTTGATGGATTTACCGTCCAATCTTGCTTTAACCTCATCAACATCGCCATTAGCAATTGAGGTTTTAACCGCGGCGAAATTGCCTATGGTCTGGTCGTCTTGATTACTATCTTGTGTGTCAGAAGTCATATATTGTCCTTAATAGATTTTTTGAATTTCGATGTTTGTTTATGGTGGATTATTGGGGTTGAGTTTCGAAATAAATAGAAACGAGTAACGCACCCATGACCTATTCATTTAAAGCCACTTATACATCACCAAGGCATCAACATAGCTTTTAGTTGGGTGGTTGAATGCGTTGGGCAAACGGCCAACAATGTCGTATCCAAGTTTTTGCCATAAACGAACGGCGCCCTCATTGGTAGAGGCTACAAAGTTAAACTGCATTGCTTTATAGCCTAATTCTTTCGCTACTTTTTGAGAGTGTTCACACATAGCCGTCGCCAAGCCTTTTCCCCGTGCTGATTCAGCTACCATATATCCACAGTTGCAAACATGCTGCCCCGGCCCAGCTTGGTTTGTTTTGAGGTAGTAGGTTCCTAACATCTCTCCATTATTTTCAAACAGAAAAGTTTTAAGAGGCGTTTTCACCCAAATGTTAAGTGCCTCTTCTTTAGTGGTATCTGTGCGAAACGCATAGGTTTCACCCGCTTTGGCAACTTCATGAAAAATTGGCCAAATGAGGTCAAAATCTTGAATAGAAGCTTCTCTAATTTCCATTTTCAACTACTAGGTATTTTAAGGTTCGACTGCTTTCAGATAGTGCCTAAAAGCAGCCGAATATTCTACAAAAAACCTTGGAAATAAAATGACTATCGAAACAATAAATACAGGCTAATTGCTGTGCTGTAGCTTAATTAAGCGACCGCCCTCTTTATCTTCAAGCACATAAATATTGCCCATATTGTCCTGCTCTACTTCGCGTACACGCTTTCCCCATTCATATCTTTCGGCTTCCTCAACGTTCCATTTACCCTCTTCATCTTTGTCGATGGCAACACGGACTAACGCTTTAGACGACAACCCGCCAATGAAGCCATTTCCCGTCCAGTCGCCAAATTTATCACCTTTATAAATAATAAAGCCGGCAGGGCTTATGGCAGGCACCCAGGCTTTTTCAGGCGACTTAAAGATGGGAATGTCTTCGTGATTAGGTATTTTTACACCAGAGTAATGATCGCCCTGAGATACGGTGGGATAGCCGTAGTTACGCCCTCTTTCAATAATGTTCAATTCATCGCCATGGCGAGGCCCCATCTCGTGCGCCCACAAGTTCCCCTCTGCATCAAAGTCTATACCCAGCGGGTTGCGATGCCCTAACGTCCAGATTTGCTCTGTAACACTGCCGTTACCATAAAAAGGATTATCCTCTGGCACACTACCGTCGTCATTTAAACGTACGATTTTACCTAGGTTCATAGCCATATTTTGGGCAGGAGTAAATTTTTGTCTTTCCCCAGAGCTAATGAATAAGTACCCATCGGGCGAGATTGCCATACGATGGGAGTAGTGTCCGTTGCCAGTAACTTTAGGAGATTGGCGCCAAATAAGCTCTCTGTTCGATAGGCTAGCGCCTTTATCAGTAATAGTGAGCGTGGCGCGCTCTATAACGGCACCACTGAATTTGTCATCTTTAGGGTCGCGCTCTACGTAAGAGACATAGATTGTGCTGTTAGTAGCGAATTCAGGATGAATAATAACGTCGCCAAGACCGCCCTGCCCTCGTGCAGTTACGCTTGGAACATTACTGACAGAAAAGCGTTTTTGCTGATTTTTATCCAGCAGCCACATTGTACCTGGCTTTTCTGTTACCAAGCTGTGACCGTCTGGCAAAAACGTCATTGCCCAAGGATTATCAAATGACGAAAGCACCTCACCCACAAGTGCCGTACCTTCGCTGCCGCTAATTTCAACTTGTTCAGTTGACTGCGCCAAGGCAGCAAATGATGTAGCCAGCAGCGTTGCTAAAAGTGCTACTTTTTGTTTAATGCGTTTTTGAGGCTTCAATTTTATAAGCATGTAATTTCCCTACTCTGTATATGCTCGCGTAATACTTGTCATATCGCAATGAGTCGTCACATCGCAATGACCTTTCTTATCACAATACGCATCGCAATTGATTATTAACTGCCATTAATACGCACCATAATTCAGTAAGTTCAAATAGGCTTTGTTGTCATTATCATTTCCTTGTACTTCCTAAAGTTATTACCTCCTTGTGTTAAAAACCAACGTTGCAAGGTTAAGCCGATAAACGGAGACAAAGAACTTTCTTACATTGACCGCTACTCCACGTACAATAGCGATAACTTTCTTGTTTTGTGTGAACCCCTTTTATGCCATTTAGCGACCTAGGCTTGTGTACTGAACTTTTAAATACCATTACTGATAAGGGCTATGTTGAACCCTCGTCCATTCAAAGCAAGGCTATTCCTGTGGTTTTAAGTCAAAGAGATCTAATCGCCATAGCGCAAACAGGAACCGGAAAAACCGCTAGTTTTTCTCTGCCAATACTGCAGCGTTTAGTAGATATGCAACGTGCAGACGCACATTGTGTTAAAGCTTTAATCATAGCGCCAACGCGAGAGTTGGCAGCACAAGTTGCAGCTAATGTTGCTACCTATGGTCGAAATATGAATATTCGCTCTACGGCAGTATTTGGAGGGGTGCGTATAGAGCCACAGAAATACGAGCTTGAGCAAGGTGTAGACATTCTTATCGCCACACCAGGGCGTTTAGTAGATTTGTACCAGCAAGGTGCAATTAACTTCGATCATGTCGAAATTTTAGTACTCGACGAAGCTGACAGAATGTTAGATTTAGGGTTTATCGACCATATTCACAGCATACAAAACCTGCTGCCCAAAAAGCGTCAAACTTTGCTATTTTCTGCAACCTTTTCAAAGGAAATAAAAGCACTCGCGGCCACTATGGTGAAGACCCCTATTACCATTGAGTTGACCACGGCACGTGATCACATTGAGAATATCACTCAAGTGCTGCACCCAGTGGATAAAGAACGAAAGCATGAGCTTCTTATACACCTTTTAAACAACAATGATTGGTCTCAAATACTGGTATTTACGCGTACTAAGCGCGGTGCTGACGAATTAAGAAACGAGCTAGAGGCTTTAGGTATTGCAGCTGAATCTATTCATGCTAACAGAACACAACAAGCACGAACGCTTGCGTTAGATGGCTTTAGAAATGGCAGCCTGAAAGTATTGATTGGAACTGACCTTGCCGCACGGGGCATTGATATTCAACAGTTGCCTTGCGTTATAAATATAGATTTACCGTATGTACCTGAAGACTACATTCACAGAATTGGGCGTACGGGCAGAGCATCGTCTTCAGGGCTGGCTATATCACTCTATAGCGACGACGAGGCCAAGCAGTTAAGAGCCATTGAGCGCATGCTTGGCCGTCAGTTTAAAAAGACATTTATCTCGGAATTTACACCCAAACCTAAACCACCAGAGATTAAAAAAGACCAAAAAACAGACGACCTTTACGGTAATTTTGAAGCCTTCGACAAGCCCAAAGGCAAGGGAAAATCGAAAGGACGCAGAAAACGCAGATAAGTAGTAAATACAAATAAGTGGCAAACGTAAGGTAAGTTGCTGCAAATTCTTACCAAAAAAAAAATACATCGGAAGTTGTTGAACGTTTCACCTCTGTTAGCAATACTACAAGCTAATCACCATTCAGCACTAGGGATAGCTATGAATAATATTACCCGCTATGGCACTACTCTCGTCACTACGGTTTTGCTCTTTGCCTGTAACAGCGATTCAAACAACATACTGGAAGACCTAAATGCAAACCGCGCAAAATGGGAAAGCGCGAATATCGACAACTATCAATTTGAATACAGTATTTCGTGTTTTTGTTTAGACGACGCAACTCGTCCCCGCTTGGTGGTTGTGAACGCAGACCAAGTGGAATCGCAAACCATCATAGAGAGCAATATCGCCCTACCGCAAGATACGTTTACTTCAGAGACCATTGATGGCTTATTCGAACGCATCGCCTTAGAAGAAAGCCGCGCCGAATCGCTTAATGTTGAATACCACCCTGAGCTCGGTCACCCCACATTTATACAGGTAGACGGTAACGCTCAGACCGCAGATGATGAATACACAATTACAGTAAGTAACGTGGTTTCAGCTGACGACATTGCCTGCACGACATCCATAGAGAGTGGTTTAATAGTATCTATCACCGATGCGTCTACAGAAGCGCCAATTGCATGCGACACCACTGTTACTGCAACCGATGAAAATTTCACTGAAACAGCGACTGGAGCGTGTGACAGAAACGAATTAATAACCATGTTAGATGAACGCCCTGGTTTTTATTCAATCACTGTTGAAAAAGACGGTTATCAAACATTTCAGGTAGACGACTATGGCATTGGCAAAGACTTATGCCATGTTCTACCACGAGAGCTTGAGGTGGAATTAATTTCAGAATAAGTCAACGCTCAAAAAACGCATCGATAAAATCGGCTAGAGATTCTTCTAGCCCTTCTTCAAAAGTATCAATATCGATGTCAAAGCGGTCCATATATTTTGCAGCATTTTCTCGAGACACTACGCTGTTTTTTATCTGAAATTCTAACTCTGGTAACGACTTGTCGTAACGAGGTTTGATAGACCAGCGTAAACAGTGGCCGTGGTGATTTTTTAGCTTTTGTTTCGCAAAGATACAAAACTCTTCCACGTAGTCTGCGCCTTGCGGCCCCAAACAGCCTGGCTCAATGCGAAACATTACCAGCAGCTTTTTGTAAATCGGGAGTTTAGTTTCCATTTGAGCCTAGCAGCGATTAAAGATTTCAGTATGGGTAAATTGTACTTACATTGCCAGTATAGAATATACTCTTCGCTTACTTATGCATGCATAGCTTTACCATTTTAAACACGCCAACTCCTAGTGCCTCTTACAGCTTTTATACCGCCTCTTGCACTCTCTTTTGCACCACCTTTTGCACCACTTTTTGTAGTGTAAACACACTCATATCCCCCAATTTATGAACTAATCGTAGGCAAAGCGAGAAGCAAGCGAAACAGCTCCTGCCTACCTTATTGAGCAGAACGACGGTAGCAAGGTGCTAAAATCCCACAGTGGGCTTACGAAAACGGATTAGTGATATTTCAATGAAACCTACGTGGTCTCAACTACATGACTGGCCGCTCGAGTTGTCTAATACACTTAACCACAATTCGTTCCTGAAAAAATGCTAGGGCGCGATAAATTAGACTATCGCCTAACCGCGGAAGCTAAATGAGCTCGGAATTGTAAAGGCATGCTTGGAAAAACAGACCATCTAATGCATTGTTCAAATGGAGCATGCAATTTATCAATAGGGTTACTGTAATCCTTCCAAAAAACCACCAGCCGATGTTACCAGTAGATGTGGCGTCGTGTTTGATACAAAAAGAAAAGTAAAGAATGGAAGAATAAATGAGCTTCTCGGTGTTTCTAGCAGGTTTTTCACTTGGTATTTCTCTGATACTTGCCATTGGTGCGCAAAATGCGTTTGTACTCAAACAAGGTTTAAAGCAACAGCATGTCTTTCTTGTTTGTTTAATTTGTGCTTTATCAGACGCTATTTTGATCACTCTTGGTGTGGCAGGTTTTGGGGTGGTAGTGCAGAAGTATCCATTTATCGAACAACTGGCGCGTTATTTAGGCGCAGCATTTTTGTTTTTTTACAGCGCACTTAGTTTTAAATCGGCTTTAACGACAGACCACGCTTTGCAGGCACAGGGAAAAGAAGTAGGAAGTCTTTTAGCGGCCACACTAACATGCCTTGCTTTTACATGGCTTAATCCTCACGTGTACCTAGACACCATCATGACGTGGTCAAGCAAATTCACACAACCCAGTTAAGCAGCTTTTCCTAAGTTAGCCATATCAGCCTCATATTGATTTGGACTTTTGTAATCCAGGTATGAGTGCATTCTTTGGCTGTTATAAAACATAGTGATGTATTGCAGGATATCCTGCTGAGCAGCGCGGCGACTCTGGTAGTAACGCCATTGCACTCGCTCTTGTTTTAATGTGCCGAAGAAGCTCTCTACAACGGCATTGTCCCAGCAATCACCTTTTCTACTCATGCTGCCTGTTACCTTGTACCGCGTCAGTAGCTGTCTAAATTGTCGGCTTGCGTATTGTGAACCACGATCCGAATGATGTATCAGGCCCGCCTTGGGCTTGCGTTGCCATAAAGCCATTGTTAAAGCATCACACACCAGTTGGGCATTCATCCGTGAAGCCATACTCCAGCCCACGACCTTGCGCGAGAACAGATCAATGACAACGGCTAGATACAGCCAGCCTTCTTGCGTCCAGATATAGGTAATATCCGAGACATACGCTTGGTCGGTTTTTTCTGTAGCAAAGTCGCGTGACAGCACGTTATCGAATACAGGTTTCTGATGGTCGCTGTCAGTCGTTACTTTGTATTTTTTACGCCTTCTGACGCTCACGTTGGCTTCGTTCATCAAGCTACGCGTCCGTTGTGTTCCAACCGGATAACCCAGCGAATTCAGTGCGCGTTTCATGCGCCTTACGCCATAAGTAAAATCACTGGCATCAGCTATTTTCTGTACCCAATCAATTAGCTCATCATGTTGTGGGTCTGGTTCAAGTTTCTCGTTTCGCCGCACGGCGCTGTAGTAATTACGGCGGCTGACTCCCAGAACCCTGCACATCAGGCTAATCGGCCAGGTCTTCTTATATTGGGTAATGAAACCGTATTTTACATGGTTTCTTTGGCAAAGAAGACCGTTGCCTTTTTTAAGATCTCTTTCTCCATTTTCAGGCGCTTATTTTCTTCTCGCAGCTGACGAATTTCTTCCTGTTCCGGCGTCAACTTGCCATTACCTCGAAATGCGTGGGTACCTTCAGATTCTTGCTCTTTAAGCCAGCGGCCTAACATGTTGGCACTAATACCAAGACTACGAGCTGCCTCAGCAACTTTGTAATTCTGCTCTGTAACCAGACTCACAGCATCTAGTTTGAATTCTTTTGAGTAGCTTTTTCGCGTTTTCATATACACTCCAGTTGAGA
Organism: Alteromonas sp. MB-3u-76; assembly: GCF_002831605.1. Lineage (NCBI taxonomy): Bacteria > Pseudomonadati > Pseudomonadota > Gammaproteobacteria > Alteromonadales > Alteromonadaceae > Alteromonas > Alteromonas sp. MB-3u-76. The sequence continues at coordinate 3,210,984 of NZ_CP025115.1, forward strand.
TAATTATCTCTTAACTGGGTGTGTGAATCTATTGGAACACGTCATCATTTTACTAGGCTCAATATCCACTCAATATGAAGGGCAGCAAGTTGCATTTGGTTTGGGCGCAATTTTCGGCTCGTTTGTTTTTTTCTTTTCACTCGGATACGGCGCGAAATTATTAATTCCTGTTTTCAAAAAACCAAAAGCGTGGAAGGTACTCGAATTTATAATAGGGTTTGTTATGGCCGCGCTTGGGGTGAGTTTGCTCGTGTAGGTTAACCAAAAGTCTGCTGCTTAACATGCCTGTCTTGTTTAGTTCCGCGCAGGAAATGTTAACCAATAATATGCCAACCGATGAAGCACCTAATGTTGGCATCGGCTTTTCTCTCAACAAGGATGACAACGGGGAGATTCTGGGCTTTGGTCACAGTGGCGCAGATGCTGGCTTTATGTCGCAACTATAGCTTGAGCTAGATGTAGGCAACCGCTACGCCCCGTTATTGGAAATTTTACTCTTTCAATCACTGAAACCCTTTAATGAGGTAGAGTTTAAACTCGACCGTAAACGTAAAACTATTTAAACCAGCTTCTTTTTTAAAATCATCGAATTCGATGACAGAAAAATAAGGGTTAAAGCCTAAAAACGATAAATCATTAAAACCTATAAACTAAAAGACATTAAAACCTATAAATGATATAACAACAAAATCTATAAATAAAGATTAATAACTGGTCAGTAGCACGAATAATAGTGGGAGCGAATATGAATGTTTCATCACAAAAGCTAGCAGATTCGCTTGAGCAATTACAATTACTTCAAGAGTCAGGGACTGTTGCCATCCAGTCTAAGCAACTCAGCAGAGTGCATCGAGAGCGGCTGTTGAAGCATGGGTTTATTCGCGAAGTCATCCGGGGCTGGTACATACCGGCGATGCCAGATGAAAAGCCGGGTGACAGTACATCTTGGTATACTTCTTTCTGGGGCTTTTGCGGCGCTTATTTGTCACAGCGATTCGACAATGTCTGGTGTCTATCACCTGAACAATCAATTAGCCTGCATATCGGCGATAGAACCGTGCCTCAGCAATTACTCGTGCGCTCGCCTAAAGGCAATAATAAACCCACCGCCTTTTTGCACAACACCTCGGTTTTTGATGTTCGATTGAACATGCCTGCCGCAGAATACATTGAAAACTTGGAAGGGCTAAATGTCTATAGCTTAGCGGCTGCACTTGTTTACTCTTCGGCGAACCAGTTTCAAAATGCGCCCATCCAAATGCGTACTGCCTTATCGATGGTGACAGATGCATCCGACGTATTGTCCGTTTTACTCGCAGGTAATCACAGTGTGATTGCCGGCCGATTAGTGGGGGCTTTTAGAAATATTGGCCGAGATTTGATTGCTGACAATATCTTAAAGGGCATGCAAGCGGCCGATTTGAAAGTGCAAGAAGAAGATCCTTTCGTAGAGAAAGTGCAGGTGAGTTTTGGTCGTCGTGATGTCTCGCCCTATGTTAATCGCATGCGGTTAATGTGGGCGCAAATGCGTGAAAGTATTATCGCCCACTTTCCAGAACAGCCACACCAAACCATTGACATCGAAACCTACATGGCTGAAGTGGAAGACAAGTACGTTACAGACGCTTATCACTCACTGTCCATTGAAGGTTATCGGGTGACTCGTGAGTTGATTGAACTAGTTCGCTCTGGCAGCTGGCAAGCTGAAGGTTCAGACGAGAGTAAAAGGCATTTAGATGCTATGGCCGCTAAAGGCTACTGGAATGCATTTCAGGAAGTTAAAAAAGCCGTGTTAGCGGTGTTAGAAGGTAGAAACGCTGGCGATGTATTGGAACAGACACACAGCGATTGGTATCTGGCTTTATTTGGCCCAAGTGTGGCTGCTGGTATTATTAAGCAGTCGGACTTGGCTGGTTACCGGACAGGACCAGTCTATATTCGTCAATCTATGCATACTCCACCAAGTAGAGAAGCGGTTCGCGATATGATGCCAACACTCTTCGACCTGCTCGCAGAAGAGGAAAATGCAGCCGTGAGAGTGGTACTGGGGCATTTCATTTTCGTCTACATCCATCCTTATTTTGATGGTAACGGTAGAATGGGAAGATTCATCATGAATCTAATGATGGCATCGGGTGGCTACCCTTGGACAATTGTGCCGGTTACGAGGCGAGATGAATATATGAAAGCGTTGGAAGCTGCCAGCGTCAAACAAGATATTGTGCCTTTTACAAAATTCTTGGCATCGTTGATTTAATCAGTCGCAGTATAGTGAAAGTGGACAATCTTTAGACCTTAGTGCACACAATTGTAAAACAATTAAGTGTCTAAAGAAGCCTGGTCGATTCACCATGCCGGTTCATCCCCGTGGGCACGGGGAACACTCGTAGGTGGACGTTTCAGAAGAAAAGACTGACGGTTCATCCCCGTGGGCACGGGGAACACACCTGAGGTTTGCCAGGGTTCTCTTTTATCAGCGGTTCATCCCCGTGGGCACGGGGAACACCGGTCATCGCATTTAATTGGCTGTTTAAGTTGCGGTTCATCCCCGTGGGCACGGGGAACACTAGTTGTTTTGTGCGAGGGTGGAGATTACCAGCGGTTCATCCCCGTGGGCACGGGGAACACTAATCATAGGATTGTTGCTATCATGCTCTGGGCGGTTCATCCCCGTGGGCACGGGGAACACTAGTTGGTGAAAGTTAGATTTCTTATTCTCTCGGGTTCATCCCCGTGGGCACGGGGAACACCATAATGCAAGCCAGTGCAAAATGTCATCCGTCGGTTCATCCCCGTGGGCACGGGGAACACAACATTGTGGAGTGTTAGATGAGCTATAAAGACGGTTCATCCCCGTGGGCACGGGGAACACTGGGTTTCTATCTATATTCACGCCGCACTCTCCGGTTCATCCCCGTGGGCACGGGGAACACGTCTGAGCGAGTCAGGACGAACAAATCTAGTGCGGTTCATCCCCGTGGGCACGGGGAACACTGCAGCGCTGTACCAAAATCAGCCGTTGCAACCGGTTCATCCCCGTGGGCACGGGGAACACTCGGCCGCTATACCCTGTGCGTGTGTACCAGGCGGTTCATCCCCGTGGGCACGGGGAACACACAATCACGCGCGTGTAGTGAATATGCACCGACGGTTCATCCCCGTGGGCACGGGGAACACGCAACAGAGCCAGGTTTTAACGCGGCTGTTAACGGTTCATCCCCGTGGGCACGGGGAACACCAGTTGCACGCACAAGCCGCGCTTATGCCTAACGGTTCATCCCCGTGGGCACGGGGAACACTTTTTGTGCCTGTTTCAAAATATTTTATTTTTCGGTTCATCCCCGTGGGCACGGGGAACACTTAGGTTCGGCGCTATCGAATACAGTATTATGCGGTTCATCCCCGTGGGCACGGGGAACACGCCTCGACCATCTGCAACCTGCTGCTCGTAACCGGTTCATCCCCGTGGGCACGGGGAACACTTGATTATTCTATCAGCTAACTTCTTTATCTGCGGTTCATCCCCGTGGGCACGGGGAACACATACGCAAAAGCAAACCACGCAAAGAGGGCGACGGTTCATCCCCGTGGGCACGGGGAACACCCAGCCCCTAACAGATTCATGCTGATACTACGCGGTTCATCCCCGTGGGCACGGGGAACACTGCACCTCGAAATCGTTTAACACATCACATACCGGTTCATCCCCGTGGGCACGGGGAACACATCGAGAACGTCTTGTAAAGCTGGGTCGTTACCGGTTCATCCCCGTGGGCACGGGGAACACATACGCCTGAGATTTACGATTTACCGAAAGAACGGTTCATCCCCGTGGGCACGGGGAACACCGGTAATAGGCGTGTGGCCATTAAAGAATGGCCGGTTCATCCCCGTGGGCACGGGGAACACGCCGTAAGTGGGTTGAGTAATATATTCAGCAACGGTTCATCCCCGTGGGCACGGGGAACACTACTACCCACACGCTAACGCTACCGAGTACGACGGTTCATCCCCGTGGGCACGGGGAACACTGAAAACTCCCATGATGTTCTCTGCGTCCAGGCGGTTCATCCCCGTGGGCACGGGGAACACTAATACCTGAAGCCGTTCTTGGATCACCAGAACGGTTCATCCCCGTGGGCACGGGGAACACTCTAACTATAGACAATTGATCTATAAAAGAAATAATATAAATTAAAATTGTACCAACTTTTTAAAGAACAAAGTTATGAATTTTGGTCAGAATCAATAGGTAAAAATCGGACCAATCTTAGTCCATCAACATCAATAGGTTCTCGTCTATTTTCACCAAAAGTCTGAAACTCAAAGCCAGACTCATTATTGGTTGCCCATGCCATTACTGCATTTCCTTCATCAGCCAACTCGGTTATCTGAAACCAAATCATTTCGCGAACCCGCCTTGAAACATTCCCAACGTATACACCAGCTCTAACTTCTAATAACCAAACAGCAAGCCGTCCTCTCAATCTAGGGGGTACAGCTTCTGTCACCACAGTTAACATTGTCATAATACTTATCCCGTTCTGTGCCCTTCGTTTCCGATATTCCTAGGCTCTGGTATAGCCGGTGGTTGACTATCCCTAGGGGGCTCTGGAGGAGTTATCTCTCCAGCACTCAAGACGTCTTCAATTAAAGGAATCAGGCGGTTTAATAGCTTGGTTTCCCGAAAAATATTGCGGCATGCAACGCGTACTTCTCTATCAGGACTACGGGGCCGTTTCGAGGCTATTTTGAATGCTTCTGGTACTACGGATTCGAATTTTACTATATCGGCCATGTCATAAACGAATGACAAAGGCTTACCTGAATGAATAAACCCAATCGCTGGGGCGTACCCTGCCGCTAATATTGCTGCTTCGGTTACGCCATATAAACAAGACGTGGCTGCGCTAATGCATTGATTAACAACATCGCCTTTACCCCAATCTTTGGGGTCGTACTTTCTGCCTCGCCATTCAGCACCATACTGCTTCGCAAGCAGTTCATAGGTTTTACGCACGCGTGCTCCTTCAATACCGCGCAGTTGATCTACACTTCGTCTTTCTGGGGCAGGTTCTCCAAATCGTAGCTCAAACATTTTACGAACCACTTTCAATCGCAAGTTTTCATCAAGTGCCAGTTTGGCTTGATACAACAATTTGTCTGACCGTGCGCCACCGGGTTGACCTGCGGCATACAGCCTCACGCCAGCTTCACCGACCCAAATTAACAGAGTACCAACTTGCGCCGCCAGTTTTACAGCAGCATGAGATACCCGAGTGCCAGGCTCAAGCATTATGCATACAACCGAACCCACGGGAATATGCATGCGCTCGCCATTGACCTCATCGATTACCACAAACGCACCATCTTTGACGTCGATTCGCCCCATTCCAACGAAAATCATAGAATTGCGATCTTTAACAGGAATAGGTTTAAGTGGAATAAATGCCATATTTACTCCTTTAATAATGGATTTTTGGAAGTATTTGCTGCAATCAGGACCTGCATTTGCTGAATGGCTAATTGGTTCAGTTTTACAATTCTCTCTGATTGCTTAATGCCCTGATGAATAAAATGGGCATTCATGGATTCCATATTAGCTAAACAAACAAGTTGATGAATGTTGGCGTGATCGCGCATATTGCCACTTAGGCTAGGGTTTTTATCGCGCCATTGCTTAGCCGTAACACCAAAAAGTGCAACATTTAGCAGATCTGCTTCGGTGGCGTATACACAGGCTATTTGTTGGTTATTTAGCGTTTCCGGAATGAGCTGCTCTTTTACCGCATCCGTATGAATCAAGTAATTCACTTTTGCGAGATTGCGTCGAATATCCCAGCCAAGTTGTTCGAACTCTTGTTCTTTTAAACGTTGGAACTCTTTAATCAAATAGAGTTTAAACTCAACAGAAATCCAACTGGCAAACTCAAAAGCAATATCTTTTTGTGCGAAGGTACCGCCATAGCGCCCGGCTTTCGAAACAATGCCGATAGCATTGGTTTTTTCTATCCATTGTTTGGGGGTAAGTGTAAAACTATTTAAACCCGCTTCTTTTTTAAACCCGTTGAATTCCACGGGATTAAAACCCGCATTATTTAACTGCTCCCAAATTCCCAAAAACTCGATGGTATTGCGATTTCTTAGCCAATTGCGAATAAGATCATCAGAGCGCGTCGAATTTTTATATTTTGCAATATCGGTAATACAAATATACTCCACGTCCTCTTTGGTCATGGTAGCAATTGTTTGTTCAAGTACTTGAAGTTTGGGTTTCATAAACGTCCCTGTTTAGTTTTTTACGCTCGTTTAATCATCATTAATCCGCAGCCCATTCCTTTGGCTCTGCCAAATCCCTTGGCGTATTGATTAATGAATTTTAGTGGGTCTTGAACTGTTAACATGCCCTGATAATCAACGCTTGAAAACTGTATCTGATGACGTTTTTTCTGAACCTTGTGTTGGGTATAGCCATCAATGGTCGGTTGGAAATCTAGAGTAATCCCCCATTCATCCAATCTTTTCTCGTTGTTCAACCAGCTAATCGCAGCCTTTTCCATATGCATCTTGAGCGATTTTACATCCGATAGTTCGTCCTTGACGTTATACTTCGCCTGCATCATCACATCATGGCGGCGCTGCTTCCCATCCACACCTTTTACACAAACTGTAGGGTTAACTCTTAGCTTGAATGACAGCTTCTGCCCCTTGTCTAATTTAGGCTCAAATACTTTTGTTAAACACGAAAAGATAGGTGAAATTGCTTGCGGTTCAGTTTTGGATAAAACATAAAATTCCGGCATGCCCGTTGCGCCCATTTCTTCTCTATACAGAAAAGATCTTTCTGTATCACTTGAAAACAACTGCCAGATTAACTGGTGTGATGCGTAAACTCCGTTGCGCTGAAGCTTTGCTAATTCTTGGGCTGTTTGCGGGCTCGATATCATTGTGACTTTTGATAAAAACATTATTTAGCCTCCCGCAATGTTAATTGATGTATAGTTCGCTGCTTGAACTGCCATCGTCCTCGATGCACAGGCTCATCCCAGGGCTGATAAGACTGAGTGAGTTCATCGTCAAATGCCGTCGCAGCACCTTCCCAAAAATAAGTTACGAAACCGTTAGCACCAAACCAATATTTGTCTGATTGTTCTGAAACAACAGGGGGGAAATCGGTATCTAAAGCTTGCTGCAACGTCTCAGTTTCAAACGTCTTGGGTGAAAGAGGTAAACCAAGAGGACAAGATTTACGTCCCAAGTAGAGAGGGAATACCGGTTTTTCCAGCGCGTGTTTTATGGCTGAAAGCGTTACTTGAGACTTAGCCCTTGACCAAACTGCAACTATCCAAATCCCATCACAACGGTAATCTCGGCTGGATAATACCGTATTCAGCTTTGCTTCACTTAGCTCGCTCTTGCGGGTTAAATGGGATATCCCTCTTTTTTCTGAAGGCACTTGGGCAGTATGATAATCACGCAATATAGAGCTGGGTACACATTGTTTCACGCCAAACGAAACACTTTGCTGCAGCGCTTCGAGTTTTGCCTCATTATCTCTGGTGATGCCCATTGCAGCACCAAGTAACCCTAACAATGCTGAACGGGTGGGCGCGATTGCTGTGGCTCTATCTCCCCCAACTGCTGGCACGCCCCAACTCGCCATGGGTCCATAGAGCCGAAAGACTAAATATTCTTTCATTGTTACGCTCCAATTACTTTGCAACGAATTCTAATAATTCGATTAGTGTACCTTCGCCTTTTACAGCATTAATGGTATAGCGTGCGTCGGCACACTTGCCATAAACCGCATCAAAATTCGCCGCCTGTTTTTCTATTGCAGTAATCGCCGCATCAGCCATGTCGTCGTGAACCGGCCTAAGATATGCTACTGACAATGACCGTGGTTGTTGTTCACCAACTTCAGCCATGACATAACTGGCATACGCGCGTGATGCGAAACTGTTTTGCTTGCCTTTGGGAGAGACTTTAACCGCTGCTTCAGTAAGGGCTTTTATGGCGCTGTCGGCCAAGGCTTCATTACCGCCAAGATTTTCGATGAGTTGAGATTTGTTAATGCAGATATAGCTATAGAATAAAGCCGCCGCAAAGTTAGCTTCACCTATATGGGCTGAGCCAGTGTCTGTTTTACCATCGTTTAAGTCATCAACCGCAGTAAAATAGTCATCTTCCACCAATACCTTGTGAACACTGATTGAGTGGGCCACCTGACAGGCTGCTTCTACATTGAATTCTGGACTGGATGCCAGCATTCTGCCGAATAGGGCAATATCGACTGAAGTACGATCTGCTTTTAGCAATTTCAATTCATCAACAGTTGGCTCTCGTTGCTCTTTGCAAAGTAGATCTGCCAATGCCAAAACAGCTTCTTTTTCAGCTGTGCTGATATGAGCAAGCTGTTCTATTTCTAATGGTTTGTCTTTTTTGACCTTGCCAAAAACCCCAGCAATAGATGAAGCCCATGACGTAGCCTGCTTCTCTTTTACACCACCAGCTACCAAGGTGTTAAATACTTCTTCTCCTAGTTTTTTGGTACGAATGCCGATTTCGCCAGACATGGCCTCTTCAAATAACTCGGAAACGCGCCAGTTTCTTTTCAAACTTTGTGAACTCACACGTAAGCGATCAAACCCGCCCATCTTTGCTGTTTTAGGGCGTCCGAGATCGTCACGGTTTAAGTTTGAGGGTGCGTAGGAAGTCAGTAAGTGAAGTTGAATAAATTTGCTCATGTGATTAATCCTTTTTTCATAAAATAGTTGCTTAGGCGTATATGTTTAATTTGCCTGGTAGTAATCCATTGCCCAACGTACCGCAATGCGTTTGTCAGCTTCTCGGGGGTAATTTGACGTTAGTTCCTGGTACCAACAACAGGTATCTTTGGCTAACTGCGTTACTGATGCTTTGCCTTTTAGTTGTTTTAAAATTCGCCTAATTCGACGTAAAAACTCTTCTGGCGCTTGAGCCTGTTGCAATTGAGCGAAACGCAATTCACTCACCACAGGTTTATCCCCGTCGCCCTTTCTCCCGGCTAATTTAGCAAAGCTTTCGGTATGGTTGTCTGACACAAAAACAAGAGCGCCGGCAACCGCTGCCCAACAAAGCATGTTTTCGCTAACTTGCTTGTCACTGCCTTCAGTTATGTCACTACTTAACGATAACCAAAGCGCTCTGAATCCTTGTGAGAGCAACACCGCATCAATAGATTCAGCTCTTTTTAATTCGGCTTTCCATGCAGTGGGAGCAGCCTGGATCCCCTCTTTTTTCAATTCACTCGCGCTCGCATACATAGATTTCCACCAGCGAAGTGCCGTTGATACCCCGCGTTGAAGTAGCTCTTTATTCATTAGTTGGTCTCCTTATTCGGCTCAATTTGGTGCTCCGTTTCAAATTTTTTGAATGATTTTGAATACAGCCCTTTTAACAGGTTTTTTCTTGCTCCAATTCGCTTCTCCATGGTGCGTTCAGAACCCAGTTCAGATAGCGCATATTCATCGAATAAAGACAACGCAACATTCCTAAGAGTGGACAGCCACTGTTTTGCTTCCATTGAGGTTAAGTACAGGAAATCACTACTCATCAACTGCTGCACGGCCGCGAAGAACGCAGATTGAGTTTGTTGCCAAAAGGCGGTTTCAATAAAACTAAAATCCCCTTTTGCATCACCGGGTTTATCAAACCACGCCGATTTTATCTGGCTGCGACAATGCCAAAGGGCATCATTAGCGATAGTCTGAAGTTGTTTAATGTAGTCAAGAATGTGTTGTTGCTTAGCCGGTGGAACCTGATAAAGCGGCATGGTTTCTGAGTACCAACCACGTGCTTTCATGTTGTCCATGTCGTAGCCAAAAACCCATAGTCTGGCTTGTGCCGTTACATCCTCTAAAATGTCATCGTTGACCAGATGATTAAAAGAACGAACTACACTTGCACACATCTGCTGGGTTTTGCCGCCATCGGGTGAGCCCGTCAGTGTGAGTACGTCCCAGATCTTATAGGTAATGCCGCCAGGTTGACCTTTTATAGACAAATCTTCCTGGTCCGGCTTTTTTAAGTCACGCTTATACGGTGTAAGGGGGTGTGACCACGATCCCGCATAATTGGCACCATAATTCTGCGTCTTATAGAGTTTCACCAACTGGCTACAAGACTTCCCGGTAAGACTGCATTCGCCAGCAACATCTTCGACTATCAGTCTTATGCGTCTTGGCATCGCCCAGAACATATGTAGCGGGTGCACATCTTTTTGATAAGTTTCGCTCCCCTTCTTTGCACTGACTCGAGTTTTACCTAACCATGGGAACACAGTGTCACAGTGTAAATCTGGGGCGGAGTAACGTTCATCATTAGGCGCAACGTTTAACCACAGTTTTTGCCAGAGCGGGGAGTTTTCATTTTGTGGCATTACCAAGGTAGTAAGCGGGCCACCACCACGAAGTCCGGTACGATTTCCCTGCCCACCAGCAGGAGCATTTATCTGGAGAGTAAAAAGCGCCAAAACCGCCATAGGCAAAGACATAACTTCACCAATCCCTCTTTTAACAAAGTGATCGGTATTCAGCTTTAAGCCATTTCCACCTGGCGCTTCGATGAGTAAACTCGATACTGAATTTCGCTTCGCCTCATCCAAACTGTCATAGTCCTGCATAAACAGCGGGCCATCACCCGTGGCATTGAATGCATGTTCTGCTTTTGAAAATGCTTGCTTGAGCACTTCAGCAGTTGGTGGTTCAAGATAGTTATCTTTCCATTCGAACTCATCATCAGGCGCGAAGCAGGTTTGCAATAGCCCAATCGTAAACTGATAGGCTGCGCCCTGAAAATCGGCTCTCGGTAACGCAAAGTCGATAACTTCTGGTTTTGCAATGGCGGTTATCGGCAACGTTTGTTCAATAAGACTTCCGTCTGGTTGTTGCACCTTAAATATCAGCCAAGGATCTTTAAGTAAGTTCATAACTCTTCCTTGATTATTTTTTGATAAAAACCAGATCCCGGAGAGTAACCAAACCGCTCATCATTCTCCGGTATCCAGCATTGTTTAAATTGAAGCACTGGGTATTTCGCGATCAATTTATCCAATTGCTCCTGATATTTTTCCGGCACTGGGCTTAAATTGTCTGCGTACTTATTTTTTGCGAGTTTCAGCGTACTTAACTGTATTGCATGCTGTTTATGCTCGCACCAAAAAGTTAACCGTTCCTGCGCATCTACTTGTAATAGCACAATCTGCACTTCTTCCCGCTCACTGAGCCGGGTATTAATTTCAACCTCATCTTCTTCCCAGCGCCCACGGCTCGTTATCTGGTATCCCAATTCCCAGTTGAGCTTTCTGGCAAATGCCTGATTCTCTCTCGCTCTTTCATTACCCAGAACCCTTTGTTCCTGGGCAATTAAACTAGCAGGGATTTGCTCTCTCCCTTCATCGCTATATACCGCTTCGATTAACTGTCTAGCATCCTCGGGCATGCACATGGTGCCTAATTTCAGCAACTCTCTCATGCCCAGCCATAATCTTCCGGCCGATGGGTATACATAGCTGGTATTTCTGAAATCTTTTCTTACCCAGTCTTCATTTGGGTTATCACTCCATTGTGGTGCATGTATGATCAGTTCGGGTTGCTCCCGCTGATCTGGTTCACCCGGTGTAAACTTACCCTGCATGTCTCGGGAGTGGCGATGTAATCGCCCGGTTCGCTGGATCAAATCATCAATCGGGCAAATATCTGAAATCATCAGATCACAGTCTGCATCTAAGCTTTCCTGAAAAACCTGCGTCGCTACCAGTACTTTCCCGGAGCGTGTATCCGCCTCACTGTGCTTACCAAATACCTTTAATACCTTTGCTTCAATAGTATTTCTATCATCCAGGGTGAACCTGCTATGAAATAAAATACAATCATCAGGGTTACTCATTCGAGCAGACAATGTTGAGTATGCCGCTAAGGCGTCATCAACGGAGTTTCGCACCCATACAACGCAGTTCCCGCTTTCTGTAGCGTTGATAATACGCTCAATACAATTCGCTTCATCATGCAAAAATGTTACCGTTACCGCTCGACTCACTTCTTCCCGACTGAACAAAACTTCTTCTCGCACTGGATTATCTAATTCGGGTGTAACATGTGTCGCAAGAGGGAAATCGTTCAATCCGGTTCTTGTGGGCGGTTTCACAGCATTTCCTGCTGACGCTTGCCATATTTCTACCAGCTTTTTACGCTGCTTTAAGGGTAATGTTGCAGTGAGTAAAATGACGGACCCGCCCTGATGGAAATGCAGTTTGAGTAATGCTTCCAGCAGTTCAAACATGTATTCGTCTGCCGCATGGACCTCATCAAAAATCAGCACCTTGTTGTGCAGCCCCAATAACCTGAGGGATTGGTGCCTTTTCGGTAGCACCGCCAGTAGTGCCTGATCAATAGTGCCAACACCTACTGGTGCCATGAGTGCTTTTTTACGAGAGTCAGCAAGCCAGCAGTGACATTCTGCGATAGCGGTTTTGTCTTCGCCATTGTACTCAGAGTTATCTTCACCTGAAGTGATAACCGTTTGCTGGAAAAGTGGGTTCATCTCCCGGGCACCATGAGCCAGCACAATACTGGGCTTTTCTGCCTCCGACTCATACATACTCAGATAATGTTCGGTCACCCGTTTATACATGGCGTTAGACGTAGCCATTGTGGGTAAACCAAAATAAAAACCACTCGCAACACCTTTTTGCATGAGCCGGTGGATTAATGTGAGCGCAGCTTCCGTCTTGCCTGCTCCCGTCACGTCTTCCAGTATGAATAACTGTGGCGCATCTGTGATTTCTACTTTTTCAGCCCAGCTCTGCAATGGGGTAGGTTTAAAACCAAAGCTATTCTCAACTGAAAAGAAAGGCGCAACGTTGAATGAGCGAATGAGTTGTTTACTCTCAAGTGCTTTTTTGGCCTGAAGTCTTGTTCGTTGCCAATATGTATCTAACGACATTTCACCTGAAACGTAGGGAAAGTCAGCTTGATCTGATCCTATCCAATCACAAAGCACTGCTATGCCTGCAATGTGCCAACTGACTTGTTTTAGTTTTGCTAACCACTCGGTATCATTTTGATATATGATTTCGGTAAGTTCTGGTTGGAATAGTACAATTAAATCTGCCGTAAATGCTTCTGATGCAGTTAAATTTTGACTTTCAGTGAAGCCCTCAATTCCTGGCTCATCAAGCTCTACCGGAACTCCATGGTGCCCTAACATACAATCCATGATGATATTTAAGGGCTTGGCTAAATATGATTGTTGCCTTCTATTTAATCCATAACCTGCTGTGCATCGCTCGCAGATTTGCTTGCGCAGTTTTCTCCAAAACCAGGTACCTAGCCTGTCATGGCGATAATGCGAACCGTCGTAGCTCTTTCGACTATTGGGCAAGATGAGTTTTGATGAACCGCTTGAATACAAAGCCTGAAAGGCAGAAGCAAATTTCCCAAGATCATGCATCGCCATAAAAAAGCTCATCAGGGATGTAAATTGATCTCGAGGTATTGCCAAATAATCGCTTAATTCACCAGCAAGCTTGGTATCAGTGTCAAGCCACTCATAACACACCGCCGCTACATCCAAGCAATGGTAAGGCAAGAGGTGATAATCTGCGCCCGACTGCTCACTGTCTTTTTTAGCTTTACCCCAATATCTAAAATAGGGAGGTAGTTCCTTATCCATGCTATTCCTTCATATTCGGAAAATACTGTTTAAGTACATTTCCATATTTCTACCTCATCTACAATAAGGTAAATAAAACCAGTAAATTAAGTTTACCGATTGTGTGCGCTTACATCGGCTAGTTACCGAATAGCCATTCTTTTACGTCGCTTTCGTTTACCAGTACAAGCTGCTGCTGTTGAGGTGTTTTCGCTAGAAACTCGGTTCTTACGCGCATTTCTTGAATCAAGTATTGGGCTAATGCGGGCTTTGTCTTGATCAGTAATTCACCGTTCTTCATCTGATAGTCTTGCTCAATAACAGCGCTTTGCGCTTTTGAGAACCTTGGATCGGGTTGTATTCGCAAAACGATTTCTGTATTCCAACCTGGATCATCTTTTTCAAAAAATGTGGCGTGATCCATTAACAACGGTGTGCCGCGGAAACGGCTTAACACAAAATCACGAAATTCAGAGCGATACTCACAATACCCTCTCAAGTGCCAACGCAAACCAGTTTTAACGAGAGAATGAGGCTGAATTACTCGATCTTCAAACGACGACGTGTTCAGTGACAAGTATTCAACGTCAACGCGCTTCCGTTGTTTAATTGCACCTATGAGCCCTCGCATTACCTGGGGGCTTACTCGCCTTGAAGGGATCTTCAATTCAGTCGATATTGAAGATTGATTTGAGTTACTCGTTTTAGCGCGATAGCCGTTTAACCAATCTAAATACTCGGCAACATCAGTAGATATAAATTGGGCGTTGAATTCAGTCTGTGTTTGATGCGCTTTCACACTAAGGTTGTAGATTAGCTGTGAGGGATAAAGGGAATTGTAAGCTGATAAATATTTCTTGGCCTGTGTAGCACTTATAAGAAATGCATCAATAAGATCTTTACTATTTACTTTTCCTTGCCAATACGCAAGCAGTTCAATTAGCCAAAAATACTTCGATTCCGCTTTGTCTTCCATGATAGTGATCAGTCAAAAATTGCCATCCTTGCTTTATACGCTAACATTAATTTGCAACTTTGGTTACTTTTTTGAAAAAAAAGCGAACCAACCAGTTCGCCTTATAATTCAAATTAGTGTTAGCAGCTGAGCTACAAGGACTACACCAACCTACCCCTCAATATAACTCTCTATACTTGGGCAAGAACAAATTAAGTTCCGGTCGCCATAAACGTCATCAATACGGTTAACCGTTGGCCAGAATTTGTTTCTGTGTACTTCTGGTGCTGGGTACGCCGCTAGCATGCGGTCGTAGCTGCGGTTCCAGTTGCTGTCACAGATGTCTGCTAGCGTGTGCGGTGCATTGTGCAGTGGGTTGTCTGTTGCATCCCACTCGCCGCTTTCCACTTTCGCTATTTCTTGGCGAATGCTTATCATGGCGTTAATGAAACGGTCTAGCTCGTACTTCGCTTCAGACTCTGTTGGCTCTACCATTAATGTGCCCGCCACTGGGAAGCTCATTGTGGGTGAGTGGAAACCGTAGTCGTTTAAGCGCTTAGCAATGTCTAGCTCGGTTACGCCACTGGCTTCTTTTAATGGGCGAAGGTCGATAATACATTCGTGGGCTACACGGTCGTTGTTGCCTTTGTAAAGTATTTCAAAGTGCCCCTCTAGCTTCTTAGCCACGTAGTTCGCGTTAAGAATGGCCACTTCCGTTGCACGGCGTAAGCCTTCGCTACCCATCATTTTGATGTACATGTAGCTGATAGGCAAAATAGACGCACTTCCCCATGGCGCACCGCTTACCGCGCCGCAGTTTTTACCCGCAGTTTCTACATTAATCACGGTGTGATTTGGTAAAAACGGTGCAAGGTGCGATTTTACGCCAATTGGCCCCATACCTGGGCCGCCGCCACCGTGTGGAATGCAGAATGTTTTGTGCAAGTTAAGGTGCGATACGTCTGAGCCAATAAAGCCTGGTGACGTAATACCCACCTGCGCGTTCATGTTCGCGCCGTCCATGTAAACCTGGCCGCCGTGCTCATGAACGATGTCGCATATTTCTTTCACCGTTTCTTCGTAAACACCGTGAGTAGATGGGTACGTGATCATTGCGCATGATAGGTTGTCGCCCACTTCTTCCGCTTTTTTGCGAAGGTCGTTAAGGTCTACGTTACCATTTGAATCACAGGCTACTACCACTACTTTTAGGCTAACCATTTGCGCCGAAGCTGGGTTAGTGCCGTGAGCAGAACTTGGTATTAGACATACGTTTCTGTGGCTGTCGCCGCGGCTTTCATGGTAGCGCTGAATAGCTAATAAGCCAGCATACTCACCTTGTGCGCCTGAGTTAGGTTGCATAGAAAGTGCGTCGTAACCCGTTACATCAATTAGCCACTCGGCTAATTCTGCAATCATTTCTTGATAGCCTACGGCTTGATCAAGTGGCGCGAACGGGTGCAATTGCCCAAATTCAGCCCAGGTTACGGGTATCATTTCTGCCGTCGCGTTTAGCTTCATGGTGCAAGAGCCCAATGAAATCATTGAATGGTTTAATGCCAAATCTTTGTTTTCAAGGCTTTTGATATAACGCAGCATTTCAGTTTCAGAGTGATACTTGTTGAACACTTCGTGAGTCAAAATGTCGCTAGTACGTACTAACTCTTCTGGAATAGATTTAACGGCTTGTGTCGTTACTTCTGCGTCTAGGTCTTCAACACTTAGTCCGTGATCATCACCTAGAATAACGTTGAATAACGCAAGAATGTCTTCGCGAGTCGTGGTTTCATCTAGCGATACGCCTACTGCACCGTCTAAATCTGAACGTAAGTTCATGCCATTGGCATAGGCTTTTGCAAGTACGTCTTCTTTGTTTTCAACCATTACAGTGAGTGTGTCGAAGTACGTGCTGTGCTTAAGGGCTACGCCTTTGCTAGCGCCTTTTTGTGTTAGGCCAGTAGCAAGAATGTCAGCAAAACGGTGAATACGCTCGGCGATGGTTTTTAAGCCCTGCGGGCCGTGATATACGGCGTAAAAGCTCGCCATGTTGGCAAGTAGCACTTGCGCGGTACAAATGTTCGAGTTCGCTTTTTCGCGGCGAATGTGCTGCTCGCGAGTTTGCAGTGCCATACGCAGTGCTGGGCGGTCGCGTGTATCTTTACTTACGCCAATAATACGTCCTGGCAATGAACGCTTGAAGCTTTCGCGGGTTGCAAAGAAAGCAGCGTGTGGGCCGCCATAACCCATTGGTACACCAAAGCGCTGCGCACTGCCTAATGCTACATCGGCACCCAGTTCGCCAGGCGACTTAAGCATTACTAAGCTCATTAGGTCTGCCGCTACTGCCACAATCCCTTTTTTCGCTTGTACTGCGGCAATAATGTCAGAAATATCTTTAATTTCGCCCGTGCTGGTTGGGTATTGTAAAAGCGCACCGAACACGTCGTGCTCTGCGGCTTCTTCTGCAGGGCCAGTAACAATTTCAAAACCAAACATCTCGGCGCGAGTTTTTACTACATCTAGTGTTTGTGGGTGCACATCGTCAGACACAAAAAAGATGTTTGCTTTTTTGTTTTTCGAAACTCGCTTGGCAAGGCCCATAGCCTCGGCTGCCGCGGTGCTCTCATCTAGCAATGAAGCAGATGCCAGCTCAAGACCGGTTAAATCGATGGTCACTTGCTGGAAGTTCAAAATAGCTTCTAAACGACCTTGCGCAATCTCTGGCTGATAAGGGGTGTACGCCGTGTACCAACCTGGGTTTTCTAACACGTTACGCAAAATTACGTTCGGTACGTGGGTATCGTAGTAGCCCATTCCGATAAACGAACGGTTTATTTTATTTTTCGCCGCAACCGCTTTTAATTCACTTAATGCTTCAACTTCTGTCGCACCTTCGCCGCATTTTAACGGTTCTGGTAGCGCAATACCTGCCGGTACGGTTTGCTCAATTAAATCATCTAATGAGCTAGCACCAATGGCAGACAGCATTTCTTCAATTTCGCCTTTACCCGGGCCAATATGACGGCGGATAAACGTATCTTTTTGCTCTAATTGAGCCAATGTAGGAGAAGTATTCGACATAACGTTGTTAAGCACTCTTAATGGTTGCCGCAAGGGCGTCGTTAAATCTAAAAGTTAAAAAGGGGCTGAATAATATTCATGCCCCTTTTTCAACTGTGTATCTTTCTAGTAGCGTAACGAATTACTCTTCGTCAATGCTGTTTTCATAGCCTTCTGCGTCAAGCAAGCCTTCTACCTCTGCAGGGTCTTCCGCTTTAATCTTGAACATCCAGCCTTCGCCGTATGGGTCAGAGTTTACTAGCTCTGGCGAGTCTTCTAGGTCTTCGTTGATTTCGATTACTTCACCAGTGATTGGCGTGTAAACGTCAGAAGCCGCTTTAACCGACTCAGCAACACACACGTCGTCGCCAGTAGTTACCGCGTCACCTACGTCTGGTAGTTCAACGAAAACCATATCGCCAAGTAAACCTTGTGCGTGTTCAGAAATACCTACAGTAAAAACACCGTCGCCTTCAGAGCGAACCCATTCGTGGGTGGCGGCATAACGTAAATCAGTTGGGATGTTGCTCATAATCGTTCCTGTTAATCTTTGTCAATTTTGTAAACTTGAGACGTAAACTTATAAAACACTTTTTCCATTGCGAACAAAGGAGGGCTTAACCACTTTTACTGTAACCCACTTTTTGCGCATTTCCACTTCTACTGTGTCACCCACATTACTAGGTACTCGTGCCATGGCAATAGAATGGCCTAATGTGGGTGAAAACGTACCTGAAGTGATAACCCCTTCGCCGCTTTCTGTTTTTACTTTTAGGCCGTGGCGCAGTACGCCTTTTTCAGTCATTACCAAGCCAACTAGCTTGTCGGTACCCGACTCACGCTGCGCTTCAAGCGCTTTTCTGCCAACAAAGTCTCTGTCTGCTGGCTCCCAAGTAATTGTCCAACCCATGTTAGCCGCCAGTGGCGATATAGTTTCATCCATATCTTGGCCGTAAAGGTTCATACCTGCTTCTAAGCGCAATGTATCTCGTGCGCCTAGACCGCACGGCTTAACGCCTGCGTCTAACAAGCTTTGCCAGAAGCTTGCTGCTTGTGCC
Organism: Alteromonas sp. MB-3u-76; assembly: GCF_002831605.1. Classification (NCBI taxonomy): domain Bacteria; kingdom Pseudomonadati; phylum Pseudomonadota; class Gammaproteobacteria; order Alteromonadales; family Alteromonadaceae; genus Alteromonas; species Alteromonas sp. MB-3u-76. Next base: position 3,229,749 of record NZ_CP025115.1, read on the forward strand.
GTTGGCACCATAATTTCGTAGCCCGCTTCACCGGTGTAGCCTGTTGTTGCAATGAAAAGGTCTTCAGCTTGTACGCCAAAGAACGGCTTCATGCCTGCTACTGCTTCTTTTTGCGCCGCACTGAAAAGCGTTCCCGCTTTTTCTTTTGCATTGGGGCCTTGTACTGCAATCATTGCGAACTCAGAACGCTCGGTAATGGTTACCTCAAAACCTTCGGCTTTGCTCATTAGCCAATTCATGTCTTTTTCACGAGTGGCTGAATTAACCACTAAGCGGTAATTAGTTTCGTCAAAGTGATACACGATAAGGTCATCAACAACCCCACCCTCTTCGTTCAACATACCGCTGTAAAGGGCTTTGCCTTTATCTTTTAGCTTGGCAACGTCGTTTGCCAATAAGTATTGAAGATACGCTTTTGCCTGCGGGCCTGTAGCATCAACAATGGTCATGTGAGATACATCAAACATACCGGCGTCTTGGCGCACGGCGTGATGCTCTTCAATTTGAGAACCATAATTAATTGGCATATCCCAGCCGAAGAAGTCGACCATTTTGGCACCCGCTTCTAGGTGCTTCGCATGTAGGGCGGTGGTGTTAGACATTCCACTTTACTCTTGTTGAAAGATAGAAAACAACAATGAGTATAGTTAGGTAACAATCACGCAACAAATTGATAATTCTTATCACTACATTTGAAAACCTGATGTAAATACTAGAGAACATCAGAAAACGTTATATTCGTAAGAGGGGTTGAGAAGGGCTTAAGAAGAGCTGTAAAAGAGCTTGAGAAGAGCCTTCGAGGAGAACCTGTTTAGTAAGATTAGAGAGCGTTGATCGAGCAGGTTTGCCAATAGGGGAAAAATAGATAAGGACTAAATAAATAGCGCAAAATATCGAGTAGGGTGAGGCTTGCGCCTCATCCCTCTTATATGGACTCCCTGAAGTAATCAACATCTTTTGAAAAATTAGTAGTAGATGCGCTCTTATATACGGGCTTTAAATGGAGAGCTACTCCTGCCCTTCGATGTATACGCACCAACAGTTCAATTCTCACACACAGTGTTTAGTCACTTGAGAGGACTGGCTGAATTCTGCTGGTTGGTCTTACCATTTATTTTCGCAATTTGTTGATTTACTAACTCTTAGGCTGCTAACAGTATCGGATTGTAATCGTCATTATTCTTTATTAGAGCAACAGCGGTTCTCACCGTTTTATTTGCTAACGCGATGGCAGCAACCTTCTTTCCCCTTCGGTCAACTAACGCCTTCAGCCACTGCTCTTTCACAGTCTTAGGCTCTCTGGATACTGCTTTATTCACTACCGACATTGCTCCCTGATAGAGCAAACTTCGCAATCTTTTATCTGCACAGTTTTTAGAAATATGTCCCAATCGCTCTTTACCGCCGGTCGAATGCTGCTTCGGTGTCAAACCTATGCATGCTGATGCATCCCGGCCTGTATTGAACTCTGTCGCATTTCCCAATCGAACGGTTAACCCCAAAGCAATCAAAGGGCCTACGCCTTCGAGTTTACTTAATTTCTGGCAAACAGGATTATGCCGCGTGTGTTCTGCTATGAGCCTGTCATAACTTTCTATTTGAGTCGTATAGAGTTGTAACATTTGTGACTGCGCAGCCAAAGCCTGACGATAATTCATCGGCAAGCCGTTTTCTGCATCTTCTAAAATGTCAGGCAGCGCAGTGACTAAATGATTTAACCCCTTTGCTATCACAATCCCGAATTCCGTCAACAGTCCTCGTATCTGGTTTGCCAACGCCGTCCTTTGCTCCAACTGCAGCATTCGCACCCGCTCCAGGGCCTGAAGACCCTGTTCATCTTCCTCCATGATGCCACAAGAGTTTATATGAGGTAATTGAGCCGCAATACCGATAGCGTAGGCGTCATTTTTATCTGTTTTTTGCTTTAATTGCAGCCCTTTTACTGCGCGAGGATGAATGATTTTTACTTGATGACCATGCCGCCTCGCTAAACGCGCCCAGTAATTCGAGCCACCACAGGCTTCCATTGCCACTAACGCTGACACATGGTTTCCCAGAAGTGCTATCAATGCTTTACGACTCATTGCTTTGTTATAATCAATTTTTCCGTCACTGTTGAACTTGCAAACCTGAAAGGAATGCTTTGCAAGGTCAATTGCAATAATTGTATTCTTAATCATGTATGGACCCCTTTGGCTAATTTGACAATTAAGACCGTACCCCTTTCAGGGAAGGGAGTCCATACATCTCACAGAACCGTACGTACGGGCCTCGTATACGGCTCCTGCATACTTCATATCACTTGCTAAGTGACACAATGCTAATTTGCAATCTAGTATCGTGCGCCCTATGGACATCGTTCATTTTCTAACATTGTGGTAACTTTCATTGCAGGGTTTGGCGTTCTAGCACTGAGGCAATCTACCAAATTTGACTACAATTACTTCCCATATACGGCCTGTCTCACCAGACATCACTATTCCTAGCGCACCGATTCGACTTGTCCCGCTGATCTGGCGGCTTGTGTATCAATGATAAAAAAACTCACAACTCATCAGAGTCTTAAAGTCTGCTTCCCCCCTTCGCAATCCATTTAAGCTTTTGGCTAAAATAGATCCTATCAAACACAATGCTGATAGTCGGCTTGGTTTTACCCTCCACACCATTACTGGCTTTCATCGGCCTAGCCTTACTCACTACTACGGGTTCTATCTGGTAACCACGTTATGCCACCTCACACTCGCAACATTCTTGGATCACTCCTTGAACGATACGTCCAACCATTTGATTGGATCTAATGCCAGGCTTCCCCAGTTACTGCACTGGCTCCCTGTTAGAAATTCCACCCTCAAACACAAAACAGGACTGACTGAGTATCGGGCTTCGCGCTATTTTGCACGCTTACCCTCCTGTCTTGCCGAATCAGGTTCACTTGCGTTGTGTACCTCTAACTTCCTATGGCTTCCTTCAGACCCTGCCGTTGGCCAACAACGCCCTTGCCATTCGGATTATCTTCCCCTCAGTCAGGGTGATTCAGGTTTCTTTCAACCTGACGGGTTTGCCAGCTTCGCTGGGCAAACAAAAAACGCTGCCTATTGATGCAGCGTTTTATTGAGAATGCGTGAATACGATGCGACTCAGCTGTCGACGTTCTGAGCCTGCTTACGCGACTCTAGCTCTATGGTAAGCTTTTCAGAAATGCGGCCTCGTAACGATTCATTTTGATTAGCCGCAATGGAGATCTCACGATATTTCTGCATTGCTATGCCGTTGTCTGAAATGGCGGTTTGCATTTTTTCTCTAGCTTCTTGCTGAAGATCTTTGGCTTTAGCCTGATCGCCAGCAGCCTGAATTTCTGCCTGATACTTCTGGCCTATTAACTGAACCGTTAAATAGGCATGAACAAACTGGTCGACCTGCTTTTCAGAAATTTGCACCTGTTTTGTGGCGCCCTGCTGTTCTTGAGCCTGTACGCCTTGTGCCTTGGAGGCTTGTGTATTTGTTTCCTGTGCAATGGCTGCACCTGCACTTAGTCCTGCGGTTAAGGCGGCGGTGAGCAATGTTGTCTTAATAAGCTTCATTAAAGCTCCTTGTCATTTCATGAATGTCAATTGGCTGCGATAATTGAGTTTAACTTCGTTATTTGAAAGCCGTTCTTCTAGCCAATTGTGAACAACTTCGTTCTACCCATAACGCTTTGCATCTATTGGGTTTCACACCAGTTGAATAGTGTGGGGCAATAGTGAGAGTTAAAAGTTCAAACACATAGGGCAGTCTTTTTTATTTGTTCAGGCTTTTTGGCTAATCGTTATTGAGAATATTAACGCCCTGCTGCCACACTGATTTAAGATCAAGCTTATCGTCGAGTACTACAAAATTAGCAGCAGCCCCTGGTACTAACTGCCCAATGTTATCTAAGCTATGGGTGAAGTAAGAGGCAGTAGTGCTTGCCATTACGCTGGCACTTTTAAGCTTAATGCCTAAATCGTTAACGCAATGACGTAGTGCCGAATGCATATCTAAACAGCTGCCGGCTAATGTGCCATCGGGTGTGGTTAACTTCTCACCCGTAAGGGTGCGCGTGCGCGTAATTTTAGTATCAAAAAAGGCAACGGTGTCTTGTGTTCCGCCAACATGAGCCATGGCATCGGTTACCAGCATAATGCCTTCTTCGCCTTTTACTTTGCAGGCAAGTTCTGCCGACTTTTTGTGAAGGTGTTGATGGTCAACAATAAGCCCGCAAATAGCATCAGATAAAAATGCGGCGCCTACCATTCCTGGCTCTCTTGATGTTAGTGGCGACATAGCATTGAACAAATGGGTAAACCCAGTTGCGCCAGCATCAAGGGCTTGCTGCACCACCTCATATGGCGCATTTGAATGGCCAAGCGCAACAACCACATTATCTGAAACAAGGGTGCGTATTATCTCTGGCGACACATTTTCTGGCGCTACAGTTACAATAACTTGGCCAATATCTTTGCGCGTATACACCGCTAGCTCTTCATCTGAGATGGACCTGATATGAGCAGCCTTATGTACCCCTTTTTTCGCCACCGACAAATGCGGCCCCTCAAAATGAACGCCCTGAATAGAGGGATGATTAAGGTCTATAGCCTGCGATATAGCATCGGCGGCACTGCAAATGGTGGCAAAATCATCGGTAATAAGGGTAGGAAACAAACTCGTAGTACCAAACTGCGCATGTGCTTTGGCAATAGTATTTACACTTTCTAACGTGGGGGCATGATTAAACATAACGCCACCACCACCATTCACTTGGGTATCTACATAGCCTGGGATAACCGTTCCTTTAATATGCTCGTGGATGCCCTGTAAGTCTTTGCTCTCTAATTTTTTACTTTCTTCATCACTACTATCGACAATGTCTAAAATACTGCCGCTTTCAATAGTCATTACTTGCTTCGTCTTCCACTCGCCTTTCACTAAGATGGAATCAACGTACATCGTTTTTTTCATAATAGGTTACTTACCCTATGTAGCTTGATGATGAAATTAAGTTAAGCCTAAAACAATTCCAGCATGAGCGATATATAAAAAACCAGCATGAGCCCTATTAAATAAGAGCTGAAAAAGAGGTTCAACGACAGATACAACCTCAGACACAGCTCAGTCTTAGAAGCGACCACTTGTAATAGCGGTTTTCAATATTAACATTTATAAATATAATGTAGTTTGGTTAGGCAATTAGAAATACTTATATAATGAAACAGCTTTCGTTAGATAACTTGCGTACATTTGTAAGTGTTATTGAGCTTGGTGGGTACGCTAAAGCCGGCGACTTTCTTGGTCGCTCTCAACCAGCTATCAGCTTGCAAATTAAAAAGCTGGAGTCTCAACTCGACAGAAAGCTGTTTATTAAACTAGGCCAGCGGCATGTACCCAGTGCAGATGGAAACTGGTTGTATGCCAAAGCAAAAGAATTGCTTGAACTGAACGACAGTATATTTCGAAGCTTAACCCCTGCCCCATTAAGCGGGCGATTGCGTTTAGGCATTCCCAATGAGTTCGCCTCTACCCTGTTGCCAGGGTTAATTGGTGAATTTTCAAAGCGCTACCCAGATGTGTCTTTAGAAGTCACGTCCTCACTCAGCCGCGACTTACTGCATCCTAGCCAGCGCGATCACTTCGATCTTATTTTGGCCTTGGTGAACCCCGATGAAGACACCGAAGGCGAAGTGGTGTTAGAAGATGATGTGGTGTGGGTGGGAGATAGTTCCCATCCGCTTGTAGGTAGCACTATTCCCCTTGTACTGGCCCCAGATGGCTGTATGTATAGAAGCCGAGTAATAGAGCAACTTAAACAGCAAACATTTGCATGGAAAATTACCTATACCAATGCTGATTTAGGCGGTATAACCGCAGCTATTCAACAAGGGCTAGGCGTTACCGCATTGGCAAAATCGAGCTTACCTGCAAACCTAATGCTTCTTAATCACCCTCACCTACCTAAGCTGGGGAAAGTGAAAATTTGCTTGTTTAACCAAGACACCCAGCATCCTGTTATTAGTAAAACCTTGGCGGAATTTTTCACTACTCGGCTTAAAAATAACTAACGGGTGAAAGTGCTATACCATAGGCACTAAGCGACCTAGCGGTTCTTCTATCGATACAGGTGGCTCAGTAAAGTATCGTGGGCCTTTGTCTGTCATATACAAACAATCTTCCAAACGCACACCAAACTCACCGGGTATGTATAAGCCAGGCTCGTTAGAAAAACACATACCCTTTTTAAGCGGTGCTGTTTCGCCGCGCACAAAGTTCACGCTTTCGTGACCTTCCATGCCAATGCCATGCCCAGTGCGGTGACTTAGCCCAGGTAATGCGTAGTCTTTGTCGTAACCTTGAGTAACGTAGTAAGCTCGCACGGCATCATCAACCTTACCGGCAGGTGTGCCCACTTTGGCTGCGTTGAACGCTACATTTTGCCCTTCTCGCACCGTATTCCATACGTCTGTCACTTTTTGTGATGGCTTACCGAATACAAGCGTACGACTGATATCGCTTTGATAGCCATGCACACTACAGCCGCTATCAAGTAATACCACTGAGCCTTGTTGAATAACTTGTTTTGCATTGGTTCCGTGAGGATAAGCGCTAGCGTCATTAAACAGAGCCAAGCACCATGTATTGCTGCCACCTAAATTCTGCTGAGCTTGGTGCATAAGTGCTTTTACATCTGCTTGTGTCATGCCTTCTTTTAAATGGCTAAAAACCACATTATAAGCCGCTAACGTTATTTCGTTTGCTTTGTGCATCAAGGTTAATTCAGCTGCGGTTTTATACATTCGGCAGCCACGAGTTATAGGCTCGGCAGGCACAATATCTATGTTGGGCATAGCGCTACCCACACCGTTCACTACAAAGTAGCGAACACTGCTTTCAACACCCAGCTTGCCGCTGGTAATGCCTCTTGATTTTAGGATATCAGCAACGACATCAAAGGGGCTTTCATGCTCTTGCCATACGCGAACGTCATCGCCCACTTTGAGAGACTCTAATACGCTTGGCTTTTCAAAAAATGGCGTAACAACGGCAACATCCCCTTTTTGAGGAATAATAAGCGCCGTTAGGCGTTCGCTACGCCACCACTGAATACCAGAGAAGTAATCCATTGCCGCGCCAGGCTCAATGAGAATGGCCGATACACCTTGTTCTTTCATCAAAGATTGCGCTTTTTCAATGCGCGCTTTTCTCTCTGAGTTTGTAATTGGCGCAACACCTTTTGTAAGAGGCTTGAGCGATGATAGCGGTTTTGCATCTTGTCTATCAGATTGAAGAATACTGTCTGAACTTGCGGCCAGAGAAAGTGCCGGCGAGAGTGCTAACCCCGCACCTGCAAATTTTAAAAAATGGCGTTTATCCATAACGTTCACCTGTCGTTTATTTTATTAATTATTGTTTTATTTATTATAGATTTTGGTTTGTTGGTTACGGCTAAAGCCCCATAGCATGACTAACAAAGGATTGCTTTATGACACTAACCTTATCTGTGGCCGCTAAGCCAATACCTCGAATCAGTTTTTTGATAGGGTCATTGCCATCAAACAACAGCTTAAACCCGTCCATAGCTGCAATCATTTTCATAGCCTCGGTTTTGCGACTACGTTCGTACGGGCGCAAGTTTTTATGAAGCCCTATATCGCTTCCTTCGCTAGACAATGTTTGCAATAACTCAGCAAGTTTTAGTGCATCTTGCATTCCCAAGTTTGCCCCCTGCCCCGCTAGAGGATGAATGGTATGGGCAGCATCTCCCACTAGGGCAATGCCGTCTTTCGCCCATTCTCTGGCGTATCTCATAGTTAATGGAAATGCAGAACGCTTGGTTTCAAGCTCTACGGGGCCAAGAATGCTGTTGCTTGCCGCTGCAAGTGCGTGGCAAAACGCGGTGTCATCCATTGCCATAAGCTCGTTGGCTTTATCAGGGCTTTGCGACCACACGATAGAGCATACGTCGGGTTCAGACATGGGTAATAACGCAAGAGGACCTGTAGGAGTGAAAGCTTGCCTCGCCACACTTTCATGGGACATTTCAGTTTTTATATTGGCTACAATGGCCGTGTGCTCATAATCTTTAAATGTAATGGGAAACCCGGCTTGCTGACGAACAAATGAGTTAGCGCCATCCGCACCAATAAGAAGCCGGCAGCTTAAAACATCGCTATTATCAAACATCACCATATTTTGATTAGGGCCAGACAATACGCGCTCTATGCTTGTCTCAAATACTTGAACGTTATCTTGTTTTTCAACGGTGTGAGCAAGTGCATTTACTAAAGCTTGATTCTCAACAATAACCCCTAGCGTGTCACTGCCCATTTCTTGGCAATGAAAGTGAATATCACCGAAGCTGTCTTTGTCCCACACGTGCATAGCCACATAGGGGTTGGCGCGGTTAGGCTGCACATGAGGCCAGACGTTTAAGTTTTGCAATGCAGTAATATTTGCCTGATTGATGGCGCTTACACGGGATGTGGCTTTATCACCTAATGCAGTAGACAACGGATGCTTATCAATAACTCCAACGGAAAGCGAGCTATCTTTGAGCGCGGCTGCGAGAGTTAAACCAACAATACCTCCGCCAACAATACCAATATCAACGTGCTGCATAAATCTCTCTTTCTGTTAGCGTGATAAAATTTAACGTCATGGTTTATTATGTCCCTGCTCTGTTTTTTACCGTGCACCTAAGCCATAGCCCGTAGTTTGTTTTACAAACTGCTTTTTAGCAAAAGGCACCATACTCAGGGCCATTAATGATACGTTTCTGCCAACTACTAGGGGAAAGTGCTGGTTTGAGAACGTGTGAACCAAGGTATCGGTTAGGGTAATGGTGGCCGCTCTGTCTTTTTTACGTTTCTTTGCATAAGTATTGAGCACGTTAAACTGTCCCGGATCGAACTCACCGTCTTTATCTATAGAGCTTTTATTTAACCGTTCGCTTTGCAAGGTGGAAATAAGCGTATAAATATCTCGAAGCCCTAAGTTAAAACCTTGTCCAGCAATAGGGTGAAGGCTTTGAGCCGCATTTCCCACTACCACTGTTCTATGAGCTGTTACCTCATCAACTAACTTTAAAGAAAGCGGATAACTTGCCTTATCACTTACACGTATAATCTTACCTTGGCGAAACCCGAAAGCGTCTTGTAGCGCGTCGACGAACGCTTTATTAGTCATAGAAAGTAGTGCTTCCGCTTTGTCAGCTTTCACTGTCCACACAACGGAAAAGCCACAGCCTGTCGACTTTTGATTATCTATATCACTGTCGAAGGGTAAAAATGCCAGTGGCCCAGACTCTGTAAAACGCTCATATGCTTTATTATTGTGAGGCTGCTGAGTGTGTACATTAAACACTATCGCCGTTTGCTCATAATCGTTTGCTGTGCGCGTAAGCCCTACTTGCTGAGCAAGAGCAGAGCGTCCACCATCGGCCAGTACAACAAGCTTTGCGCGACGAGTATCACCATTATCAAGCGCCACCTCAGTGTAATTTTGATGCTGAGTCACACTCTGCACCGTTGCCGGTGCAATATGTTCATAGTCATTACTTGATGACGCAACAAGGCGTGTTAAAGCACTTAGCGATACAACCTGCCCAAAAGAGGGAATGCGGTAGTCTTCGGCCGCTAGGTTGACTAAGCCTAAATGGCCGCGATCACTTACTTCAATGGAGTCAATGGTAGGTGGGGTTTCACCGTGATAAATGTCTGCAAGTTTTTCAAGTGGAACATTGAGCGCTTTTAGCTCATCAACGGTGCGACGAGCTAGCGCAATAACCCGAGTGTCGGTGAAAGGGTTAAAATCGAGGGCGTTGGCCTTTGAGACTTCGGCGACGCTTTGGCTAACGGGTGCCGCATCAATGAGTGCCACACTTAACCCTGCGCGTTCGGCTAAACCTTTGGCCAATACACTGCCAACAATGCCTCCCCCTACTACTGCAACATCGACACTCTTCACTATTACGCTTTCCCTTATCTTTCACGTTTGCATCGCGCTTTACATTTACATAGCACTGATCTTTTCACTGCGCTGCTCTTTAACACTGCGCTTTTCTTTTACATAACGCTGCGCTTCTGCATAGATTCAGAGCTGTTGTGAAGCTCTTTCTACGCTTTTGCCATCAACTCTTCTATTTCATCAATTTCTTTGGGCACATCGGCGGTAAGCACATCAACACCGGTGGCAGTAATAGCAACATCGTCTTCTATTCTTACGCCAATACCTTTAAAACGCGCTGGCGCGTCGGTGTCTTCGCCAATATAGATACCAGGCTCTACGGTGATAACCATCCCAGGCGCTAGCGGACGGTCTTGATCGTTTTGTTTGTAATCGCCCACATCGTGAACATCTAACCCTAAAAAGTGCCCTAGCCCGTGCATATAGTACTGTCGCCAGCTCTCGTTTTCTAAATGCTCGGCTACGCTACCTTTTAAAATACCCAGTTCTACCAAGCCTTCGGTAATAATTTCAACGCTATGCCTCATTGCTTCGGGCAAAGTTACACCTGGTGCCAGCATATCTAAAACGCTTTTTTGCGCTTTTAAGACCACATTGTAAATGGCTTTTTGTTCATCGCTAAAAACGCCGTTAACAGGAAATGTGCGCGTAATATCTGCAGCATAACCTTGGTACTCGGCGCCTGCATCGATAAGAATTAAGTCGCCATCGTTAATTTGCGCACTGTTTTCTGTGTAGTGCAATATGCAGGCATTGTGACCACTCCCAACAATAGTGCCGTAAGCAGGACTACGGGCACCTGCCATGGCAAACTCATGATGAAGTTCTGCTTCAAGTTGGTATTCATAACAATTTGGATGAGCAAACTGCATGGCACGCTTATGCGCTCTGGCAGTTATTTCAGCAGCCGCTTTCATTACCGCTACTTCGCTGGCCGATTTATACACGCGCATTTCATGAAGTGTGGGCTGCACGTCGTGAACGGCGCTAGGTGCAAGTGATGATTTTGGCGCCCCTTTCAAGGTTTTTAGTGCAGTGAACAATATTTTATCATGTTGTTCATTTGCGCCTATTGGCGCGTACAAATGATCTTGTCCCTGCATAGCCTCAAGCAACGCTTCTTCTAACTCTTGCTCTTCGAACGCTTCGTCTAAACTGAATCGAGATAACGCCGCCTCGCCACCAAGCCGCTTTCCTTGCCATATTTCGGCCTGCTTGTCTTTTGCCTGTACAACCATGCTACGGTAACGCTCACCATACCTAGGGTTGTTCGACATAATTAGCCACGCATTCGGCTCTTCAAAGCCGGTCAAATACCAAAAGTCGCTGTCTTGTCTAAAAAGGTACTCGGTGTCTCGACTTCGTGTTACCAACGAGGCCGCAGGAATAATACACACACTGTTTGGTTGGCATTGTGCTAATAGTCTGTCTTGGCGAGAAATGAACTCTTGCGCACTAATCATAAATTCGCGGCCCCTGTGATAATTATTATTTTTTTAGTGAAGTGAAGGCTTGTCTTTTTGGTCGTCTAGTAACGATTGGCCCAGCTCGCTAAAGCACAGAATTGCTGATATTTTCACATATTCTTCTACTTCAAAAAGCGCCTTTTCCGACTCTTCATCAGCTTCCATAGGTTCTTCCATTCGAGAGATATCTGAAAAGTCTTCAAGCGCTTCCTTAACATCGTCTGAACACTGAACCAAATCTTGTTGATGTAGCCCAAAACCCAACATAAAACCCTGCACCCAATTAATTAGTGCTGCGCCGCGATCGTTAATAGGCGCCTGATCCTCTGGCAGCAATAAAGACAAAGCAAATTCAGGTTCGAGCAATTGCTGGCATGTTTGATTAAACAATGTGGTTAATGTAAATACGACCGGTTCGGAAAAGTCATCGCCCTGATTAACAGTTTCGCTTAACGCTTCAAGCCATTTCTGGTCGGTAAGTGACATACCACCGCACAACATTCCACATAGAATTCCGTGTATTTCGGCGCCATCCACTATTACGCCGTGCTGTGATAATTTATTGGTAACGCTGTCGTAATCGAGCTGCTTTTCCACTGATAACTCTCTTTTATTTCGTGTTTGATTGTATTTTTGAGTTGTTGCACTCAGTACCGGACTAATAACCGGAGAAGGCACCGACAAGTAAGTTTAAGAGAAATGATGTCTTTACCTTACATAAATAACGCGCTCGCTAAGAGTGCAAGTATCGGTTAGCGCTTCTTCAATCATAGTGACCTTCATGATGTCATATTCAAGAGAGCATAGTAGCAAAATAGCATTATAAAACCCACTTTTGCCATATTGATTACTCACTGCGCAAACAGAAGTTAAAAAGCAAGGAAACGTTGAACTTCACTGGTAACGACAACACATTTCTACTACCATCTTGTTGTGGACAAGGACTTCCCCTAGCAACGGGTAAAAGCAATCAAGCATTTTAAAAGACAGAATGCTTTAAAGTGATATCACTTTTACTGTAGATCCGTTCTTGTTGATAGCGCACTACTTCTATTGATTGAGTTCTGTTTCTTGAGCTTAAAACTTATGCGTGTATACTTAGCAACCAATAGATGCTGACCATTTGGTCAAGAATAAATATTCTAGAGGCAGCTATATTCAACAATGCAACGTTTTACATCGCATTAGAGTGATCCTCTTCACTGGGATACGCGTTTGGTATACCCTGTTGCGTTAATACAATAACAATGTTTCCTGGGATGTTTGCAAGTTCATTCATGTCCCTGGCCGATGCTTTAAACCTAGGAAGTTGAAACCGTGACTATTGTGCAAGCTCGGCTCGTATCGAGACGCCTACGGTCACAGTGATTCTTCCGCCCTGAACTTTTCGGTTCACGGGCGAAAATGGACACGCGGCATTCTGGGAGACGCCCTCTTTCGACGGAAGAAGAAATGGCAATAATAAATTTTGGCTCCATAAATATCGATCACGTTTATCAGGTAGACCACTTTGTTCAGCCTGGTGAAACCATAGCCTCCACTCACTATCAAACCTTGTTAGGTGGTAAAGGAGCGAACCAGTCTATCGCCCTTGCACAAGCAGGAGCAGATGTCAGACACGTTGGCAGTATTCACGAGAATGACGCATCGTTCAAACAAGCGCTAATTAAGAAAGGCGTCGATTGTCGCGGTGTTAAATGCTCTGAAACCCCTTCAGGCCACGCCATTATACAAGTAACCCCAAGCGGTGAGAATGCCATCGTACTTTTTGGCGGCGCTAATCAAACCATTACAGCCAAAACAGTAATGGCCGCGCTAGACGATACCAAACCGTCAGATTGGGTACTTACGCAAAACGAAACCAGCAGTATTGACGAAGTCTTACGTCAGGCAAAAGAGAATAACCTTAAAGTTGCCTTTAATCCCGCCCCGATGAGTGAGTCTGTGAAGGCTCTCCCTCACGATTGTATTGACTTGCTTATTGTGAATGAAACCGAAGCTGCGGCGTTAACGGGTAAAGATGAGCTTGACGACATCGTTGCTGAATTCAAACAGCATTGGTCTCATTGTGAAGTCATTATTACGCTTGGAAAAGCCGGCGTAATGATGCTGCGCGGTGATGATGTTATTAATGTCAGCGCATTCAGCGTAGACGCCGTGGATACTACCGCCGCGGGTGACACCTTTATTGGTTACTTCTTATCAGCCTACAGCAATCATACCGACGCTAAGCAAGCGCTTAAGCGAGGGTGTGCTGCGTCTGCTATTGCCGTTACACGTGAAGGCGCAGCGCAAAGCATCCCTACGCAGAAAGAAGTCGACCGATTCTTGGCTAAACACGCCAACTAAAAATTCAGAGAGTATTTCATGGCACATAAAATAATTTTAGACACGGATCCGGGCATCGACGATGCAATGGCCATCTTTTTTGCATTTCAGTCACCCGACATCGAGCTGCTAGGTTTAACCACGGTTTACGGAAACGTTCCCGTAACAATGGCAGCGCAAAATGCGCTTACATTGTGTGAAGTAGCTGGAAAAGACGTTCCGGTAACAAAAGGCGTAGGTATGCCATGGGTTGGACCTGAATCTACCTATGCTCATTTTGTTCACGGTGAACACGGTTTTGGCCATATGAAACCAGAGCCTCCAAAAGGTGAACTGGACCCACGTAGCTCGGCTCAATTTATTGTAGATATGGCTCGCAAATATCCAGGCGAAATTACACTAGTAGCAATTGGTCCGTTGGGTAATTTAGCGCTAGCACTTCGTTTAGAACCAGAATTACCTAAATTGGTGAAAGGTGTGAGCATTATGGGCGGCGCAGCGTTTGTACCAGGTAATGTAACTCCGGTTGCTGAAGCCAACATTTGGAACGACGCTCATGCTGCAGAAATTGTTTTCGCCGCAGACTGGGAGTTGACGATGTTTGGCCTGGATGTCACTAACGACGTGCCGTTCGCACCAACGTTTGTCGACGTATTAGCAGAGAAAAACCCAACTTTGGGCGGCTTTGTGCAAGAAAGCGCACAATTCTACATGGACTTCTACTCGCAAAACCGCGAAGACAGAGTATGTTTCTTCCACGATGCGTTTCCAATTGCGCACTTGCGTCACCCTGAGCTATTTGAATTAACAGAAGGGCACGCAAGGGTTGGAACAGGCCCGCTCGACAGAGGCCAAACAGTGGTGGCTCCAAAGGGTACAACACCAAGCCCGCTTTGGAATGAGGCAAATACTATAAAAGTTGCAACTAAAGTTGACCACGGCAAGCTTGAGAAATTGTTCATAGACACCTACGCTCTTTAAAAGCTATGCTCACTAGTGGCAATTTTTTAAAGTAAGTCAGTACGGGGGAGCATTACGCTCCCCCGTTAGTATTTCATCTTGAGGTTAATACATAAGTTCTATGAAACGTGCCCCTATTCCAGAAAACGAAAAAGAACGGTTAGCTGAACTGCTCAGCTACGATGTATTAGACTCCGAAGCAGAGCAGCTTTTTGATGATTTAACCGCTCTTGCATCCCAAATCTGCGGGACACCAATTGCTTTAATCAGTTTGGTAGACCCAGACCGTCAATGGTTTAAATCTCGGGTTGGACTAGACGCAAAAGAAACATCACGCGATATAGCGTTTTGTTCTCACGCAATTTTACAAAAAGAAATTTTTGAGGTTCCTGATGCCACGAAAGACGATCGCTTTCGCGATAACCCATTAGTAACAGGCTCTCCAGATATTCGTTTTTATGCCGGAACCCCGCTCACCACGCCTTCAGGCTATGCTATTGGTACATTATGCGCCATCGATAAAAAACCTAACAAGCTAACCGATGAGCAAAGAACCGCACTGAAAACTTTAGGGCAGTCTGTGGTAGCGCACTTAGAACTAAAGCGTAAAAACAGAGAGTTAGAGCGTACAAGTCAGTTTAAATCGGACTTTCTTTCTTATATCAGCCATGAAATTCGCACGCCGTTAAACGCAATTAACACTTTTAGTAATTTGCTTGAAAGTGAGGCTCGCAAACTCGAATTACCTACTCAGTTCACTTCATCGCTTTCGCACATAAGCAAAAGCGGAGAGCGTTTACTTGAAATAGTAAACTCTGTGCTAGATATCAAACAGATAGAAGCGGGTAAAATGCGCGTTATGCCAAGGGCGGTGAATACCAAAGACTTCTTTACTCATTTGTTTTCGGTTTCGCGGGTGCGCGCAGAGCAAAGTGATATCACCTTCAGCGCTACAATAGACTCTACTGTGCCAGCTTCAATTCAACTAGATGACACAAAGTTCGGGCAAATTGCGCTCAATATCTTGTCGAATGCGATTAAATTCACTCAGAAAAATTGCGCTGTGACTTGTTCGGTAAAGTACAAAAAAGGGGCGTTGATTTTTATCGTGACCGATGAAGGCATTGGAATAAGCGACGAAGATCAAGGGCGTCTTTTCACTCGCTTTGAGCGCATGGACAACGCGCAGACCATTCCCGGTTCGGGGTTAGGGCTTAGCATATCCAAACAACTTGTCGAGCTGATGAACGGTACATTAAAACTTACCAGTAAATTGCACGAAGGCACTCGAGTTAGCATATCTATTCCATGCTCTCAAACAGAGTCAACGTCATCGGTTAAAGCCTCTCCCCAAAGCGCAGCGGCGCAGCTGACGGTAAGTAAACCCGTAAACGTTCTTATTGTGGAAGACCACCAAATTAACCAAGCGGTTATTGTGGCTTTGTTCGAAAAGTTGGAGCTTGGCTTTAGCGTTGTGGCTACTGCGGAGGAAGGTATAGAATTTATCTCGTCCAATAAGGTAGATCTTATTTTAATGGACTTAAACTTACCCGGTATCCAGGGCGACCAAGCCTCTGCATTAATTAAGAAAGACCACCCCAACCTTCCCATTATCGCATTAACAGCTGATGTCATTACCGGGGCAAAAGAGCTTAAAGAAAGAGGTTTAGACGATGTGCTTACTAAACCAATTAATGCGGCGGCGTTGGTAAAAATATTAAACCATTATCTAGGCGACTAATAAGCTATGCCTAGCCCCGTTACATCGAGTCATCAGCAACTAGAGAACCCAATCAATTTGCGCAATGATTTACGTAAAAATTTGCGCCATCAATTGCGCACTGTAAGAAACTCTATCTCTTTTGAGCAGCACGCTGAATCTGCCTTTCTAGTGAAAAAACAACTTAATTCATTAGCTTGTATATCAAATGCATCATCTATCGCCGCATACTTGGTAAACGATGGCGAACTAGACTTAAGTAAGTTTATACAACAGAAGTGGGAATCAAAACCATCTCCCACATTTTCAATACCTGTTTTACACCCCGTTTGTAAAGGCCACCTGCTATTTCTGCAGTATGCTAAAAGTACACCCTTGGTAAAAAATAAGTACCGGATAGACGAGCCCGAATTAGCTTGCCAGAACGTTATTCCAACCCACGCGTTAGATATTATATTAATGCCTTTAGTGGGTTTTGATAACAAAGGCAACCGACTAGGTATGGGAGGAGGCTATTATGATCGAACGCTAGCCTTTACCCGCTCCAGCGATCAAAAACCACTGCTTATTGGCATTGCGCACGATGAGCAAGAGGTAGACACTCTGCCCTTCGCCTCTTGGGATATACCGGTTGACGCTATCGTTACGCCTACCAGAATACTGACTTTTTCTTCTCTTATAGCCTAGGGCGTGTTTTAGGTTTTCTCATAGCATGAGAAGCTTAAATTTACATGCTTCTGCTTCTTATCTTTGTTCATAAACCGACGCTTGTCTTTTTAGAGACTGTATTAGTGGGTAATAAACGATATATCGGTTACACTTTACTCAACCGAAAAGGAGACTAATTATGGATCAAAACGCAAAAAAACAGGCAGTAGCAAAAGCCGCCATTGAGTATGTTGAGCGAGACAGTATTGTTGGTGTAGGAACTGGCTCAACCGTTAATTTCTTTATTGAAGAATTAGGTAAAATTAAAAACGATATAGAGGGAGCTGTATCAAGCTCAGAGGCCTCTACTGCCAAGCTTGAGGCATTGGGTATTGAAGTTTTTGAACTCAACGATGTAAGTAATTTATCCGTTTACATAGACGGTGCGGATGAAGTTACTGAACACAAGCACATGATTAAAGGCGGCGGTGCAGCTCTTACTCGCGAGAAAATTGTCGCAGGCGTAGCGAAAACCTTCGTATGTATTGTGGACGACAGTAAGCGCGTTCCTGTTTTAGGAAACTTTCCTCTGCCAGTTGAAGTGATTCCTATGGCTCGCTCGTTTGTAGCAAGGGAGCTAGTAAAACTTGGTGGAGATCCTGAGTACCGTCAAGGTGTTGTTACCGACAACGGCAACGTTATTTTAGATGTTCACAACCTAGAAATTCTAAACCCAAGAGAATTAGAGCAAAAAATCAATAATATTCCTGGTGTTGTAACTAACGGTATTTTTGCTCTGCGTGGTGCGGATATCGTGTTGTCAGCAACAGAAGATGGCGTCAAAACCTTTAAGTAAAATACTACTTTTAACTGAACGCATTTTCTGTTAACTTCCATTTAGACGTCTAGATGGCTTTTAAATATAGCAATAGCCGCTTTAAGCGGCTTTTCGAAAGTAAAAGCAGCAGCAAGTTACAGCGGTAATCGACTTAAACAAACATATAGCGACTCAACAGGCCGCTAATATGTTTTAACCAGTCACTTTACTGATCTATGGGTCTTTATTGTATTTTCGAACCGAAACACAACAGCGAGAGATAGCGAGTTCATGAGTAAAGTTTCACTTGAGAAGGACAAAATCCGGATTTTATTGTTAGAGGGTGTTCACCAGAGCGCGCTAGAAACGTTAAAAAGCAACGGTTATACAAACATTGAGTATCTGAAGACATCGCTTCCTGAAGATGAACTGATTGAAAAAATAAAAGATGCTCACTTCGTTGGACTTCGTTCTCGTACTCAAATTACTGAGAAAGTGGTAGATGCCGCCAAAAAGCTCGTGGCTATAGGCTGTTTTTGTATTGGAACCAATCAAGTCGATTTGAGCGCTACTCAACGCCGCGGAATTCCCGTTTTTAACGCTCCTTTTTCAAATACTCGCTCAGTAGCAGAGCTAGTACTTGGCCAAATTATTCTGTTACTTCGTCAAGTGCCTAGCAAGAATGCAAAAGCACACCGCGGTGAATGGGAAAAAACAGCAGCAGGCTCTTATGAAGCGAGAGGCAAAACCTTAGGTATCATTGGTTATGGCCACATTGGTACACAGCTAAGTATACTTGCTGAGCACTTGGGTATGCGCGTTCAATTTTTTGATATTGAAGATAAGCTTGTATTGGGTAACTCGGCGCAAGTGAAGTCGCTAGAAAAGCTTTTGAACACCGCTGACGTCGTTACCCTTCATGTACCAGAGACTCCGCAAACTCAGAATATGATAGGCGAAAAGGA
This sequence comes from Alteromonas sp. MB-3u-76, assembly GCF_002831605.1. Classification (NCBI taxonomy): domain Bacteria; kingdom Pseudomonadati; phylum Pseudomonadota; class Gammaproteobacteria; order Alteromonadales; family Alteromonadaceae; genus Alteromonas; species Alteromonas sp. MB-3u-76. The sequence goes on from NZ_CP025115.1 coordinate 3,248,631, forward strand.
ACTCTCTCAAATGAAGCCGGGCAGTATTCTTATCAACGCCTCACGAGGCACGGTAGTAGACATTGATGCCCTTGCCGGCGCGCTTAAAAGCGGTCATCTAAATGGGGCTGCTATCGACGTATTCCCCGTTGAGCCAAAATCTAATACCGAAGAGTTTCAGTCTCCTTTGCGAGAGTTTGATAACGTTATTCTTACCCCACACGTTGGAGGAAGTACGCAAGAAGCTCAAGAAAACATTGGTATTGAAGTGGCTGGAAAGTTAGCAAAATACAGCGATAACGGCTCTACGCTATCTGCGGTTAACTTCCCAGAGGTGTCGCTGCCAGAGCATACAGAACGTTCTCGCTTGCTTCATATTCATAAAAATCAGCCAGGTGTACTTACTCAAATTAACCGGGCGTTCGCTGAAAAAGGCATTAACATTGAAGCACAATACCTTCAAACCAATGCGGATATTGGGTATGTAGTGGTTGACGTGAAAGAAGACAGGGGCTACGAAGCACTGGCAGAACTACAGCAAATTGACGGGACTATTAAAACTCGTATTTTGCACTAAAACAAAGATTTACGAGCACTTTAAACAAAAACGCTGCCTTGATGATTATCATCTTGGCAGCGTTTTTTTACGTCTTTAGAAACTGAAAGTGTTTAGAAGAAGTTGTACACCAAGCTTACCGCAGTTTCTGTATCTAGGTTATCTCGGTTTGCTGCTACGTCTGAGTTATGATCCATCTTGAAAGACAAGCGCATTGAAAGGTTACCCGTAATAACGGCAGTAAGTGCAGATTCGGCACGAGATTTGGTGTTCTCAGAACCTACTTCCGTACTTAGCGTTTGGGTAAACTTAGATGTATCTGAAATTAACCACGTGTATGCCGTTGAAGCACGAACAATCACACTGTCTTGCTCTTCACCTGCTTGTGTTTCTACAAACGAGTAACCAGGACCAATTGAATACTCTAACGTATGCTTTTCGTTTTGCAGTACTTTTTGGTTCCAACCTAGTGCCAATGTGGCCTGGTAGTTAAAGTTGCTCAAGCGGTCATCTTCGTAGGAAGCAAAGCCGAATAAACGATTATCAGGGTTATCTAACTTATAGTTACCCTGAGCTGAAGCGAAAAACTTCTGCGCAGAAGTAAATTCAACGTCTTCACCATCTTCACCTTCTACGGTTTCTTCTTTATAAAGGCCTTCAATAAGGTAATCATTACTCCACATTTCAAGCTCTTGGTGAGCAGTAATGCCAGCATTAATTGAGGTGGTTTCAGTGTTACCGGTAGTTGAAATAAATCCTAACTCTCCTTCCATAGTGAAAGGCTTAGGCTTATCTTGCGCAAAAGCGTTTGGAGCAAAAGAGAGTGCTATTATCGATACCAGAACTTGCTTATTCATTGAACATTCCTATTTGATGTTTTTTCCATTTATTGTGCTGCGGTCACGGCTTGAAGATGCAGCCCATCTAGATAAAGAGGATTTGCGAAGGATGTAAACCAGCGCGGGTTATATAATGCCGCGCAGTTTACCGTTAAAATATTGACAGTCAACGGGTGAAGGTCAAAATATCGACAAAAGACTAAGACAAAAGATTGAAGTGTGTTGGTCTTTACGTCTTAGGTTTAAAAAAATTGATAAACCAAGGCCACGGAAGTTTCGGTACTGAGCGGTGCAATATTTTCTGCCGTGTCAGTTTCGTGGTTGAGAATAAATGATAATTTCATAGCAAGAGAGCCAAAAACATTGGCCGAAAGTGAGGTTTCGCTGCGAGATTTGGTGTTTTCCTCACCGGCTTCAGTACTCACAAATTGACGGAGCTTTGCGCCTGAACTCCAGCGGTACTTATACTCTGCTGACGCTCTCACAATGACCCCATCATTTATCAAAGTATTGTTATCGTCAGCTGCCTCGATAAACGTGTACCCTGGACCAATACTATAGCGAAATTCACTGTCTTCGTTGCGCCAAAGACGTTCTGAATAACCTGCTGCAATAGACGCTCGGTGCTCGTAGCCCGTAAATCTATCGTCTTCGTAATCCCCGTACATAAAAACACGACGGCCATTAGCCACTAGCTTGTAGTCAAACTGCGCGCTGCTGAAAAAACGCTGGGCACTTATGTCTCGTTTAGCGCCAATAGGCGCACTCTCTTTATAAAGCAGTTCAGCAAAATACACACTGCTCCACTCTTGCGTTTCATGATCTGCGTTAATAGCCGCTTTAACACTCGCGGCAGAGGTATTGCCGGTGTTGACTAAGATCCCCAATTCACCATCAAGATTAAAATGAGGAATGTCATCGTCTGCATCAGCTACAGGCTCAGCGTGATAGAGAGTTTGGATGAGATCGTTAGCTTGTGCGAAGGTGGCTGCGCTTGAAAAGATACTCAAAAATAGAGCACATAGCACGTTGCCGAGCTTGTTGAAATTTGTAGGCATAATTCGGTTTACGTTGGGCTTTTATATTTATTATTCACGCCCTATCGTGGCGCTTGCTAGCATCCATTCTTTAACCGAGCCTTAAAATACCGCGTAAAACGCAGCGGCTCATTTGATTAGCGCGGCAACTTTCACTGTTTCTCGTTCAGCGTAGTCAGTGGCGTTACCCACCATTTCCATATCAACCGTTACCGTATTGGCTATTTCTGGCGTAAAAAGTTCAATATTTGCGTAGTTTTCTTGCTCAAGTTGACTAACCGCAATGCGATTAGCCAGTGCCAATAAACCCACTTCACGGTCTGATGCTTGTCTTGATACATCGTTAACGTTGGTAATGGGATAGAACAAGCCAATAGGAAGGTTCCAATTTTCAAGTATGATACCGCTACAATGAGCAAACGTAAAACCGAAAAGCTGTTTTTGATGCTCGAAAGGCAACTGTGATTTATCGCTATTCATATACTCTTGATACAACTCTGGTGAGCGCTTTGCCACCACCAGTTCGCTCAAGTTTTGTAAAATACCCATAACAAAGAAACGCTCAGCCACTTTAACGCCTGCACTTAGGGCGATGTGCTTAGCTAACATGCCCGAGTAAACAGAGCCATGCCAATGCTTTTTCAAATCGATTAATTCTGAGTCAAAGCAAGTAAATGCTGTGCTTGCCGTTTCCGATACTACAAGGTTATAGAGAGCTTCTCCGCCTATAACATTAATTGCCTTAGGCACAGATTCTATTTGCGAGGGAAATCGAAACAGCGAGCTATTCGCTAAGCGTAATACCTTCGCCGTTAAAGAAGTATCTATACTTATTAGGTTGCCAATATCCTCAGCTGTCGATCGTGGGTTGTCGAGTAATTCACGTAACCTAACGCACACATTTGGAAGTGCAAAGGATTTAGTGGCAAATTTTACGTACTTCTGTATCGACATTAACACATTCTCAATTGATAGTAGTGATAGACATTTTGTAAACAGGGACTATTTTTCATTGCTGGTTTCGCTTTCAAATAAACCAATTTGGCTATTTGCATCGAGTGTTTTCTCTGCCTGTTGTTGTTTTCGTGCTCTAGCAATTATCGCGCGCTTGCGACGTCCACAGGCTGCCAATATTTGACGTTTGGTCGTATCATTAACTTGAAGCCAGTAAAGACGCTCGTCTCTACTGCGTAAGCATCCTTTACAAAAACCACGAGGCCCAGATTCACACACACCTATGCATGGACTGGGGATCTCAAAGAACTCTAACTGTTCAGATTGTGCTTTTTGCTCTGACATCACTGCTCAAGATATATCGCTATTCGGCCTGTAGTAAAATTAGTCATAGTGAAATTTAGCATAGTGGTGTTCATTATAGTGAACTTTGGCTGTTGATTGAAAACTGCAAGGGCAACATTTAGCCCTATTTTGCTTTATTTACAATCAGGTACGCACGGCCTATTACTTTTATTTCAGCTAATGATTCAGCTAATTTTACATCTAAGTGAGCACAGCGTAATTAAACCCCAAGTCGCTTTGAATCGCTACTAGACATTAGCATCAATTCTCCTATCAGTTATAAGCCCGACTTTGTAGGTTGCCCTAATTTGACAAGAACACAATAAGGGCACGACAAGAACACGATAAGAATACGGCGAGCTAGCTTTTCTCAGTGCTTAAACAGTCAACACGTTAGTCGATTAACGTATAGTCTATGGTGGATACCACGCGCACCTTTTTTATGTGCGGATGGTAACTGTCGCGACTACTTATGCTAAACCTACCCTGATTTGCCCGTTTGATTTTACCTAACGTACTATTAGAATCTTTGGCGAATTTCTCAGCCACTTCCCGTGCGTTGAGCGTTGCCTCTTCAATCATAGCGGGTTTTACGTCGTTTAAACGAGTAAATACATAGTCGGGCTGCACGTCGTAGCGGTTTTCAGAAAGCACGATGCCCTGCTTTATCAAATTGCCTACCTTCTGCATTGCGCCTCGCACCGTCTCAACTTGTGTCGAAAATACGGTGATGGTTTGTATGCTGCTGTACCTTAACGGTGCTTGCTGTCCACCGCCGTATTGTTGCGCCAACTTGTCAGTTATTTGTGGTTTACCTATGGTGATGCTGTCTGTAGCAATACCGACTTGTTCTAAAAAGGATTTCACCTTCTTGCTATTTTCTTCGATACGCTTATACAGCTCAGGTAAATCATTTCCGGCGTCGACAAACTGAATAGGCCAAATCACCTGGTCTGCAACATATTCTCTCTCTGATAACCCTTTAACCGTTACCACGCGATTCCAAGTTTGCATATCACTTAACGAAGAAGATATGGTGCTTCCTAGTAAAGCTACGGCGATAATCATTCCTAGTGCAATCACCAGTGCTGAACCTATTTTCATTCTAAAACCTCCTGTTAACGATGCTTATTGCAATGTCATCGCGCTCAATATTAACTTATTTTGGAAATATAGAGTGCTATGAATAATTTAGTCGTATCAATACATAATAGTATGAATAACAGCTTTCTTTCGATACTTGTCAAAAATAGCTTCTGCTTAATGGGTCTGACATTTTATCTAGATGAAGGAACAAAATAGCAAAACAGCTAAAAAGCACAGTATCGAGTAGGGTGAGGCTTGCGCCTCATCCCTCTCACAGAACCGTACGTACGGGCCTCGTATACGGCTCCTGCATACTTCATATCACTTGCTAAGTGACACAATGCTAATTTGCAATCTAGTATCGTGCGCCCTATGGACATCGTTCATTTTCTAACATTGTGGTAACTTTCATTGCAGGGTTTGGCGTTCTAGCACTGAGGCAATCTACCAAATTTGACTACAATTACTTCCCATATACGGCCTGTCTCACCAGACATCACTATTCCTAGCGCACCGATTCGACTTGTCCCGCTGATCTGGCGGCTTGTGTATCAATGATAAAAAAACTCACAACTCATCAGAGTCTTAAAGTCTGCTTCCCCCCTTCGCAATCCATTTAAGCTTTTGGCTAAAATAGATCCTATCAAACACAATGCTGATAGTCGGCTTGGTTTTACCCTCCACACCATTACTGGCTTTCATCGGCCTAGCCTTACTCACTACTACGGGTTCATCTGCCACCTCACACTCGCAACATTCTTGGATCACTCCTTGAACGATACGTCCAACCATTTGATTGGATCTAATGCCAGGCTTCCCCAGTTACTGTGCTGGTAACCACGTTATGGCTCCCTGTTAGAAATTCCACCCTCAAACACAAAACAGGACTGACTGAGTATCGGGCTTCGCGCTATTTTGCACGCTTACCCTCCTGTCTTGCCGAATCAGGTTCACTTGCGTTGTGTACCTCTAACTTCCTATGGCTTCCTTCAGACCCTATCGTTGGCCAATAGCGCCCTTGCCATTCGGATTATCTTCCCCTCAGTCAGGGTGATTCAGGTTTCTTTCAACCTGACGGGTTTGCCAGCTTCGCTGGGCAAACAAAAAAAGGCCACTCAATTGAGTGGCCTAAAAGTGCTCCTTGAGAGAGCAACGCTTGGGTAGACGGGAGAGTCTGAATAGATAGAAACGATAGCCAGAAATGCTAGTGAGTGCTGGCCTTTTCATTACGTTTCAATAGGTAATAAAATATGGGAGTAAGAATAAGCCCAAAAAAGGTGACGCCTATCATGCCGGAAAATACCGCCACGCCCATGGCCTGACGCATTTCGGCACCCGCCCCTGTGGACAACACCATAGGCAATACCCCCATAATAAAGGCGATTGATGTCATCAGAATGGGGCGAAGACGCAATCGACTTGCTTCTTTTATGGCTGCGAGCGCACCCATGCCGCTGTCTTGCAACTCTTTTGCAAACTCCACAATAAGAATGGCGTTTTTCGTTGCTAACCCCACCAGCACAATCAAACCAATTTGAGTAAATATGTTGTTGTCTCCACCATAAATCTGCACGCCGATTAAGGCACTGAGCAGAGTCATTGGCACGATAAGGATAATGGCTAACGGTAAACGTAAGCTTTCATATTGAGCCGCTAATACTAAGAACACCAACAGCACAACCAGTGGGAATATATATGCCGATGCGTTTCCAGCAAGTATTTGCTGATAGGTCAGCTCTGTCCATTCGTAGGTCATCCCCCGAGGCAGTGTTTCTACCAATATTTCTTCAATAGCCGCTTTAGCTTGATCTGATGAATATCCAGGTGCGGGAGCGCCATTAATTTCCGCCGTGATATACCCGTTGTAATGCATAACGCGATCTGGCCCTGCACTGTGCTCAATATCTAAAAACGAGCCTAGAGGAATCATCTCTCCCTGGGCATTGCGTATTTTAAACTGAGTTATGTCCTCTATGTCTTGACGATACTGGGCGTCGGCTTGCACGTTAACTTGATAAGTTCGACCAAACAGGTTGATATCGTTGACGTACAAAGAGCCTAAATACGCCTGCATGGAGGTAAATAAGGTATCAATATTTACGCCCTGGCTAACCGCTTTTTCACGATCTACGTCAACATCTAGCTGAGGCACTGCAACGGTAAAGCTAGTAAAGGCATCGGTAAGCGCTGGGTGCTGCCATGCTTTTCCTATTACTTCTTGCGTTACTCGCTCAAGCGTTTCAAAACCTAGATTTCCTCTGTCTTCTACTTGCAGCCTAAAGCCACCAATTGTGCCTAACCCCATCACCGGAGGTGGTGGAAAAATAGCGACATAAGCCCCTTTTATTGACGCAAACTGCTGATTCAATTTGGCGGCAATAGCACCTGCCGATAGCTCGGGGGACTGACGCTCGTCGAAGGGTTTAAGCGGCGTAAATAAAATGCCTGAGCTAGGGCTGTTGGTAAATCCGTTTATATTAAGGCCAGGGAACGCAACAGCATCGGATACACCAGGGTGTTCCATGGCAATGCGCGACATTTCACGAACCACTTCTTCAGTTCTGTCTAGGCTTGCAGCGTTTGGCAACTGTGCAAACGCAACCAAGTACTGTTTATCCTGAGGAGGCACGTAACCTGTTGGCGTTGTTGAAAACTGATTGTAGGTAAGCGCAATTAGCCCAGCATAAAGCACCAGAACGATACCGCTTTTACGAATCAAACCACCTACGGCATTGGTATACCCTTTGGCACTGCGCTCGAACAGACGGTTAAATGGCGCAAATACCCATCTGCCAAACACTTTGTCCATGCCACGGGTAAGCCAATCATTTGCTTTACCATGAGGTTTAAGTAAAAGCGCAGATAAAGCAGGGCTTAGCGTAAGTGAATTAATAGCCGAAATTACCGTTGAAATAGTTATTGTTAACGCAAACTGCTTATAGAACTGACCGGTTAAGCCGCTCATAAAGGCAGTTGGCACAAAAACCGCCGCCAATACCAGTGTAGTAGCGATGATGGGCCCGGTTACCTCTTTCATGGCTTGTACAGTGGCATCGAAAGGAGTTTTGCCCTCTGCAATATTACGCTCTACGTTTTCGACAACAACAATGGCATCGTCGACAACAATACCTATTGCGAGTACCAAACCAAACAGAGACAGCGCATTCAACGAGAAACCCATAAGCTGCATAAATGCAAAGGTACCGACTAGCGAAATAGGAACCGCCACCAAAGGAATAATAGAAGCGCGCCATGTTTGCAAAAACAGCACCACTACCAGTACAACCAACAGCACGGCTTCAAAAAGCGTACCCACTACAGCTTCAATAGAACCTCTTACAAAAACCGTTGGGTCGTAAACGATGTCGTACTCTAACCCCTGTGGAAATAGCTTCGACAACTCGGCCATGCGGCTTCTTACATCATCAGATATTTGAATTGCATTAGAGCCGGGCGCCTGAAAAATAGGAATAGCAGCTGCCGGTTTATTATTTAATAACGATCGCAAGGCGTAGTTGTTAGCACCAAGCTCAATTCGAGCAATATCTTTCAGGCGAGTAATTTCATCATCATCGCCCGTTTTGACAATAATATTTTCAAATTCAGATTCATTTTTTAAGCGCCCACGTACGTTTATTAAAAGCTGAAACTCGCTTGAACCTGTAGGTTGCGCTCCTAAACTACCCGCCGCAGCCTGTTGATTTTGATCTGCAATGGCAGCTACCACGTCGCCGGGGTTTAACTGCAATGCAGCAAGTTTGCTTGGGTTTAACCACACTCGCATGCTAAATTCACCAGCACCAAATAGCCTTACTTGACCAACGCCGTCGATACGCGCCAGCTCGTCTTTGACATTTTGGTCTGCGTAATTTGATAGATATAGCATGTCATAGCGGTTGTCTGGGGAGGTTAAGTGCACCACCATGGTTAAGTTGGGTGATGACTTTTCGGTAACCACACCCAAACGCTGCACTTCCTGAGGTAAGCGAGGCGTTGCGCGATTAACCCGGTTTTGTACCAATGTGGTGGCGTCATCTGGATCGGTGCCAATGGCAAAGGTAACGGTCAACGTCATACGGCCGTCGCTGGTAGCTTGCGAAGACATGTAGAGCATGTTTTCAACGCCGTTGATTTCCTGCTCTAACGGCGTAGCAACGGTTTCGGCAATAACCTCAGGATTAGCGCCAGGATAATTCGCTGTAACCACCACGGTTGGCGGAACCACTTCAGGGTATTCTGTGATAGGCAATTGCCAAACAGCAATGGCACCGCCAATGAAAATAAGTACTGAAAGGACGCCAGCAAAAATGGGCCGGCTTATAAAAAATTGCGACACATTCATTACTTAAGGCCTGCTGTAGCTGCACCTGAGGTAAATGAACCGCCAGAGAGTACGCTTTCTAGCTGTGCCATGTTAGTCACGCCGTCAACTTTTGACTGCCAGTTCTGTAAGTTCGCCAAAGCTTCTTCATCACCCATGGGCACTTCATTTTTTTGCACTGATACACCAGGTCGAACGCGCTGAAGGCCATCGACAATAATGGTGTCATTTGCAGACAATCCTTGCTTGATAATACGCAAGCTACCCACTTTGTCGCCTAGCGTCACTGGGCGATACTGGGCTTTATTGTCGTCATTAACAGTGAGAACGTATTTGTTGTTAAGATCTGTGCCTATGGCCTTTTCTTTAATAAGAATGCCTTCATCACGGGTATCGCCGGCAAGCTTGAGGTGCGCAAAGAGACCCGGAATTAAACGCCCTTCTTCATTGTCAAAAACCGCGCGAACTCTCAAAGTACCGGTATTCGCATTGACTTGATTGTCAATAAAGTCAATTTTTCCCCAGTGCATGTAATCATCTTCGTTTGCAAGACGCATGGCCACTGGCTGCTCGCTAACCGCAGTGGCAGTTTGCGTATTGTCTGAAAGGTAGTTGAGATATGTTTGCTCATCGATATCGAAATAAGCATACAGTTGCTCGGTAGATACAATACGTGTGAGCGCGGTTTGCCCTGCGGTGACAAAATTTCCTTCCGTGATGTTTGCCCGTGAAACACGACCGGATATTGGAGCCTCTACACGTGCAAACCCTCGATTTAACCTTGCCACATCAAGCGAAGCTTTCGTTTGATTTAAGCTTGCTAGCGCTTGGTTCTTTTCCGCTAAACGAGCATCGAGTACCTCTTCTGACACGGCTTGTGTTTCGCGAAGTTTAAACGCGCGATCGTAGTTTTGCTTTGCCAATGATAATCGGCTTTTCGCTTCTTCAAACTGAGCGGTTAAACGAGAAACTTCTGCTTTAAACATGCGATTATCGATAAGAAACAAGGTTTGTCCCTGCTCAACATACTCGCCCTCTTCAAATGCTACAAAGTCTATGTAGCCTGAAACTCGAGGGCGAAGGGCGACAATTTGAGGAGACTCTAAACGGCCCGTAAAGTTGTCCCATTCAGTTAAACGTTGCGACAGCACAGTAGCTACATCAACGGGAACGCCACTATTAGCTTGCATCATCTGGTCGGGCTCCTGCTTATCACCACAGGCAGCGATGAGTGCAGTGAGACCTACGATTGCCATTAAACGAGGTAAACTTTTCATTGCAAGATACTCTTCTGAAATTTGCTACAGGATTAATGGCGCGCATTATGCTAAAGTCTAATCAATAAAAATAATTATCTTTTCATATGCAACACATCATGCAATATGATGTGTTTAGCAGTACGTAAACACAGTGTTAAAAACTATGAACACGCTTCTCGGAGACGGCTATGCGACCGCATGATTTAAACTTGTTAATGATTTTTGATGCCATCATGACTGAGGGAGCAATCACTCGTGCGGCTGACAGACTATCAATGACGCAGCCTGCAGTATCAAACGCATTATCGAGAATGCGTACCGCATGGAACGACGAACTGTTTGTTAAAGACGGAAGAGGTGTACAGCCCACTTCTTATGCCAAAAACTTATGGAGTCAAATTCAGGGGCCGCTAGGTGAACTTGAAGTGGCAGTTAACCCGACTGATTTCGACCCCGCCACTGCTAAACGTACCTTTCGTATTGCTGCAACTGACAGCATTGTGTCTATGGTGTGGGGACCATTGCGCAAAGTTATTGAGAATGAAGCGCCGGGAATTAATATTCACGCTATTCCAAATTACGACATGGAAACAGACAAAATATTAAAAGACGCAGAAGCTGAGTTAACGTTTTCAAAACATCAAGAGCCCGATTCGGTGATACGAGCGGAACATGTGCTAGATCCGAGTTGGGCAGTAGTTATGCGCCCGGATCACCCCCTTGCCAGCTCACAGCTAACCCTTGATGATTTTGTCGCAGCCGATCATTTACTGGTGTCGGTAACCGGCGATGTAACTGGCCCAACAGACCAAGTGCTGGCAAATTTAGGACTTAAAAGACGAGTTGCCATGTCGGTAAACCAGTTCTATAACGCAACGCCACTTCTAAAAGAAAGCAATCTTATTTGCGTAGCACCTTCGTTAGTTTTAGAAAAAGAAATATTTTCTGGTGAGTTAGCGGTATTCGAAACCCCTGTGGATATAGTGAGCTCTCCGCTTTCAGTGATGTGGCATAAACGCCAAGATCAAGACGCGGGTCTGCAGTGGTTAAGGGGGCTGGTTGTGAAGTTTATACAAGAGCGCGTGCAGCGCCACGATATGCTGCTATCACAATGCTGTAGAAAAGCATATTGCGCAGATACAGTAAAACGCTTAATGAAACAGCGTAATATGGACAGCAATGAATTTACACCAGCGCATTTGCAAAAGGCAAATAACGACGTGTTAGCAGCCGATTCAGACTATGAAAACAAAATAATTGCTTAGCTCTTTTACCAATTGACTTTTTTAGCAATTAGCTCTTTTAGCAATTGCCTTTTTTAGCAATTAACGGCTTTGCTATTCGTGCCATGCCCTTTTCGCTTCACTCGTCTGATTGATAACATATATGGTATACAAGCAAAACAAGTGAAAAGACGAATATGGAAATAGAAAATAAAAAACCCGCTAGAAAGCGGGTTTTCAAGATTATTTCAGAAAAGAGGTTTATTTCTTTTTCTTAGCCTTTGGGTTAGGCAAATCGGTAATGCTTCCTTCGAATATTTCAGACGCAAGGCCAATTGATTCGTTTAACGTTGGGTGTGCGTGAATAGTAAGCGCAACGTCTTCGCCGTCTGCCCCCATTTCAATGGCAAGGCCAATTTCACCAAGCATTTCGCCGGCGTTTGTACCCACCATTGCACCACCAATAACGCGACCAGAGTCTTTATCGAAGATCATCTTAGTCAAACCGTTAGTCGAATCTTGAGCAATTGCGCGGCCTGATGCAGCCCACGGGAACGACGCTACTTCGTAGTTCACGCCCTGCTCTTTTGCTTCTTTCTCAGTTAAACCAACCCAGGCAACTTCTGGCTCTGTGTAGGCAACTGATGGAATTGCACGTGGGTCGAAGTAGTGCTTCTGACCAGCAACCACTTCTGCAGCAACATGGCCTTCATGAACTGCTTTGTGCGCAAGCATAGGTTGACCTACAAGATCACCAATAGCAAAGATGTGGTCTACGTTAGTGCGCATTTGCTTATCGACATTGATGAAACCACGCTCATCAACATTTACGCCGGCTTTGTCAGCACTTACTAGGTTACCATTTGGCTTACGACCAACGGCTACAAGTACTTTGTCGTAACGAACTGGCTCAGCAGGTGCTTTTTTACCTTCAAAAGTAACGTACAAACCATCGTCTTTTGCTTCAACCGCAGTTACTTTGGTTTCTAGCATGATGTTGAACTTTTCTTTGTAGTCTTTCATGAATACTTTCATGATGTCTTTATCGGCAGCTGGAATTAGCTGGTCTAAAAACTCTACTACATCAACCTTTGAGCCAAGTGCTTCATACACTGTACCCATTTCAAGACCGATGATACCGCCGCCTAGTACTAGCATTTTTTCTGGAATATCTTTCATTTCCAAAGCGCCAGTTGAGTCGATTACGCGATCGTCTTCTGGAATAAATGGCAAGCTGATTGGCTCAGAACCTGCAGCAATAATCGCTTTTTCAAATGTAATAGTAGTAACGCCGTCGTCGCCTTGCACTTCAAGAGTGTTGCTGCCTGTAAACTTACCATAGCCTTTAACGTGCTTGGTTTTGCGCATTTTAGACATGCCAGCAAGACCGTTGGTAAGCTGCTTAACAACGCCGTCTTTGTAATCACGAATTTTATCTAGATCAATTTTTGGCTCACCAAAGCTCACGCCATGACTTGCCAAATGCTTTGCTTCTTTCATTACTTTCGCAACGTGAAGAAGAGCTTTTGAAGGAATACAGCCAACATTAAGACATACACCGCCTAATGAATCGCGCGAATCTACGATAACTGTTTCAACGCCTAGATCAGCTGCACGGAATGCAGCAGAATAACCGCCAGGGCCGCCGCCCAGTACCACTAATTGCGTTTTAATTTCGCTCATTGTGAACCTCAATCCTGTTCTTGTAGGGTTATGCTATTGCTTTTGAGTAATAGCATAACCTAAATGCCACCAAATGGGCTGATAAAATCATCGAAAATGTTACTGATATTGTAAACTTTTTCGACCTTTTATTTAAAGTATAATTCTGCGTAAGTCAGTTAGGTTTGCAGCAACCTCGGTAGAGAATCTTGCACCTACCGCACCATCAATTACACGGTGGTCGTATGACAAGCTTAGCGGAACCATTAAACGAGGTTCAAATTCACTGCCATTCCACTTAGGTTTCATCTCAGATTTAGAGACACCTAAAATACCTACCTCTGGCGCGTTCACGATTGGTGTAAATGCCGTACCGCCAATACCGCCTAGGCTTGAAATAGTAAATGTGCCGCCCTGCATGTCTGCAGCTTTCAACTTACCTTCACGGGCTTTCTTCGATGTTTCGATAAGCTCGCGAGAAAGTTCTTCAATGCCCTTCTTATTCACATCGCGAATAACAGGAACAACAAGGCCTCCTGGTGTTTCCACCGCGATACCAATATTGATGAACTTCTTGATAATTAAGCTTTCGCCATCGTCAGACAGTGAAGAATTAAATACTTCGTATTTTTCAAGTGCTTTAGCTACCGCTTTCATGACGAACACAAGTGGCGTGATCTTAAGACCAGACTTAACTTTCGCATGGTAAGCATTTTGCTCTTTACGGAAGTCTTCAACTTCAGTGATATCTGCTTCGTCGAACTGGGTAACGTGTGGGATAGTTGCCCAGTTACGATGTAAGAACGGACCAGAGATTTTCTGAATACGCGATAGCTTTTGCTCTTCAATTTCACCAAACTTGCTGTGATCGACAGGTTTAACCGGCACAATTTGAAGCACATTGTCACCCACAGGCGCATTACCTGACGCGGCAGCAGTTTTAGGCTTAGCCAGTTCAGCTTTGACGTATTCTTGAACATCTTCTTTCAAAATACGGTTCTTGCGACCAGAACCTTTAACCAGGGTAAGATCGACACCAAACTCGCGCGCAATACGACGTACTGATGGAGAGGCATGGGCTTTTCCACCGTTGTCTTGAGCCGACTCTTGTTTAGCTGGCGCAGACTTTTGCGCTGATGCATTCTCTGTTGATGCATTAGCAGCTGCAGCCTTTTTAGGCGCTTCTGACTTGCTTTCAGCTTTACTTTCATTCGCGTTGCTAGCTTCTTTGCCTGAAGACTGCTTGTCAGCAGATTCGGCGCTTGCCGAAGAGCCGCCACTAGTTTCTAATTTAACGACTAGTGTGCCTTGCTTAACCTTATCGCCTGTTTTGATAAAGACTTCTTTGATGGTACCCGCATGTGTTGAAGGTACATCCATAGTGGCTTTATCGGTTTCTAGCGTTATTAGGCCGTCTTCTTTTTCAACAGTATCGCCGGCAGATACAAGCACATCGATAACGTCAACTTCACCGTCTTCACCAATATCAGGTACAGCAACTTCGATAGTCTCGCTGCTTGCTTCTGCTTGAGGTGCTGATTCTTGTTGGCTCGACTCTTCGCTAGAAGACGCTTCTGATTTTTCAGCTTTCTCAGTTGAAGACGACTCGCTTGAACCGCCGTCACCAGCAATTTCAAGCTTAATCACTACCGTGCCTTCTTTTACCTTATCACCATTACTGATAAGAACTTCTTTCACTGTACCTGCGTGTGTTGAAGGTACGTCCATCGTCGCTTTGTCAGTTTCAAGGGTAATAAGACCATCTTCTTTCTCGATGGTGTCGCCCACTGAAACCAATACATCGATTACGTCAACTTCATCGTCAGAACCGATATCCGGAACGGCAACTTCAATCACTTCGCTGCCGCCAGACGCAGCGGGCGCTGCATCTGACTTGCTTTCTTCTTTTGGTGCTTCTTCTTGCTTAGGCGCTTCTTCTTGTGACGCGTTGTCTGAAGATGTTTCTTCAGCGCTGCTCTCATCCGAACTGTCACCACCTGCAGCCTTCATTTCACCAATCACATCGCCTTCTTTGATTTTATCGCCTACTGATACAGACAGGCTTACAATCTCACCTTCAAACGGTGCTGGGATGTCCATAGACGCTTTGTCACTTTCAACAGTAACAACGCCTTCCTCTGCCTCAATGTTGTCGCCTACGGCAACACATAGCTCGATAACTTCAACTTCGTCACCGCCTACGTCGGGTACGATAATCTTTTGAATATCTGACATATGTAAAATACCTTATCTGGCTTACGCGTAAAGTGGGTTAAGTTTTTCAGCGTTTATATCAAAACGCTTAATGGCCTCTGCTACCACTTTCTTCTCAACGTCACCGCGCTGAGCTAATTCGTAAAGTGATGCCACCACAATGTACGACGCATTAACTTCAAAGTGTGTACGCAAATTTTCACGGCTATCGCTTCGACCGAAACCATCTGTACCTAGGCAGCGATATTCAGTATCGATAAATGCGCGTACTTGATCAGAGTAGTTCTTCACATAGTCAGTGGCAGAAATTGCTGGACCTGCATCTTTCGTAATCACCTGACCGATGTAAGGGACTTTTTGCTCGGCTTCTGGGTTTAGCATGTTCCAACGTGCTATGTCTTGACCTTCGCGGGCTAGCTCGTTGAATGAGGTTACCGAGTAAACGTCAGACGATACGTTGTAGTCTTCACAAAGAATCTGCGCTGCTTTACGTACTTCGTTCAAGATAGTACCTGAGCCCATTAACTGAACGTTAAGCTTAGACTTGTCGTTTTCAACGCGCTCTAGCTTGTAGATACCTTTAATGATTTTCTCTGCAATATCATCTTCTTCTGGCATTGCAGGGTGCTGATAGTTCTCGTTCATCAGCGTTAGGTAGTAGAAAACATTTTCGTTTTCACCGTACATACGGCGCAAACCATCTTGCACGATAACCGCCACTTCGTAACCATACGTTGGGTCGTAAGTAATACAGTTTGGAATTAGGTTCGCCTGAACATGTGAATGACCATCTTGGTGCTGTAGACCTTCACCATTTAGTGTTGTTCTACCTGCTGTTGCACCTAAAAGGAAACCACGTGCTTGGCTGTCACCCGCCGCCCATGCAAGGTCGCCAACACGTTGGAAACCAAACATTGAGTAGTAAATGTAGAAAGGAATAGTGGTAGCGTTACATGTTGAGTAAGACGTACCTGACGCCACCCATGATGCCATTGCACCTAGCTCGTTAATACCTTCTTGCAGTACTTGGCCTTTCTTATCTTCGCGATAGTAAGCCACTTGATCGGCATCTTGTGGAACGTATTTTTGACCTTCGTTAGCGTAAATACCAACCTGACGGAACAAGCCTTCCATACCGAACGTACGAGCTTCATCAGGAATAATGGGTACAATGCGCTTGCCAATTTTCTTGTCTTTAAGCAAGGCGTTTAATACGCGTACAAATGTCATGGTAGACGACACCTGACGATCGCCAGATCCTTTCAGTATAGCGTCAAAAGCTTTAAGTTCTGGCACTTCAAGCTGCTCTTCAGCCTGCTCTCTGCGCGCAGGTAAATAACCGCCAAGCGCTTCACGACGCTCTTTAAGGTACTTAAGCTCTTCGCTGTCTTCTGGGAAGCGGTAGTAAGGAAGGTCGGCAATTTTGTCGTCTTCTACCGGGATGTTGAAACGATCGCGGAATTTCTTAATTGATTCCACGTCCATTTTCTTCACGTTGTGCGCAACGTTTTGTGCTTCACCTGAAGAGCCAAGACCAAAACCTTTTACAGTTTTCGCTAGTATTACCGTTGGACGACCTTTGGTGTCGATAGCTTTTTGATACGCAGCAAATACTTTAACCGGATCGTGTCCACCACGGTTCAAGCGCCAGATATCTTCATCTGAATAGTTAGCTACAAGCGCTTTGGTTTCTGGGTACTTGTTGAAGAAGTTTTCGCGGGTGTATTTTCCGCCTTTAGCTTTGCAGTTCTGGTATTCACCGTCTACGGTTTCGCCCATAAGCTGAATTAGCTTGCCAGATTTATCGCGCGCAAGAAGTTCATCCCAGTAACTTCCCCAAATTACTTTAACCACTTCCCAGCCTGCGCCGCGGAATGTGCCTTCAAGTTCTTGGATAATCTTGCCGTTACCACGTACAGGGCCGTCTAGGCGCTGTAAGTTACAGTTGATAACAAATGTTAGGTTGTCTAGGCCTTCGCGAGACGCCAAGCCAATTGCACCCAATGATTCTGGCTCATCACACTCACCATCACCCATGTAGCAGTACACGCGCTGCTCTGAACAGTCTTTAATACCACGATTGGTTAGGTACTTAAGAAAGCGAGCAGTATAAATAGCTTGAAGTGGACCTAAGCCCATGGAAACCGTTGGGAACTGCCAATAATCTTTCATCAAGTGAGGGTGAGGGTACGATGATAAGCCATCGCCAGCACACTCTTGACGGAAATTGTTTAACTGCTCTTCAGTTAAATTACCTTCAATGAAAGAACGAGCGTAGATCCCCGGAGAAATATGCCCTTGAGCAAAAATAAAATCGCCGCCGTTGCCATCTTTTGGCGCTTTAAAGAAGTGGTTGAAACCCACATCGTACAGCATGGCTGAAGAGGCAAAGCTACCAATGTGACCACCAAGTTCTAGATCTTTCTTAGACGCTCGCAATACTATCATTAGTGCGTTCCAACGAATTGCTGCACGAATACGCGCTTCAATCGTTAGGTCGCCAGGCATGTTAGGTTCTTGCGCTGCAGGGATAGTGTTGATGTACGCAGTTGTTGCGTCATACGGTAAGTGTGCTCCGCTACGACGAGCTTTATCAACTAGCTTCTCAAGTAAGTAATGAGCGCGTTCTACACCTTCCTCTTCGAATACAGACTCGAGGGCATCTAGCCACTCTTTAGTTTCTTGAGGATCCACATCTTGGTGCATCATATCAGTCATGGTGCCATCCTATTTTTGCTTATATAGAAAATCCTCCTTGTGCATGGCTAAGCCCCTGCATTTAAGAAGGAAAACTAAACTACGTTGTACTCACAGTGACCCGTTCTGGCTCACCTGCTGTTGCAGTGGCACGGGAATACCCCGACCGGCCTCTGCGAATAATTAACCGTGTGCTCGGTGCGCGCGGCTAAATTTCTAAACGGCGCAACGCTCGCTGAACACGAGTGTCGCGCTGATTAATGGTTAATAGCGTTTTTTCGATAAACGCCAAATGCGTATTACATGCCTGTCGCGCTGCTTCTGGATCTTGTGAAGCAATGGCTTCAACAATTTCGCGACGCTGCTTTGCAATATCTGCAACTGCATCGCTATGCACAGCAAGCATGTCTAAATTTCGTTCTATGTTGTCTACCAACATACTTTGCATGGTGCTCATCACATGTAGCAGAACCATGTTATGAGAAGCCCTGGCCATGATGATATAAAATCGGCCTAGCGCTTCCGCTTGTTCTCGCTTGCTCTCATTGGCTTTTGGTGCTGGAAGATTGTTAAGCGCTTGCTTGAGCGCGTTGTAATCTTCGGGCTGACCTCGAAGCGCCGCGTAATACGCAGACATACCTTCTAACGCATGTCTAAATTCGAGCAAATCGAACTGTGTTTCTGGTCGCGCACTCACTAAGTCCATCAGTGGGTCTGTCATAGCAGAATTGAGATTGCGATTGACGAATGTGCCGCCACCCTGCTTCCTTTCTACTAAACCGCGGGCTTGCAGGTTACCAATAGCTTCACGTAAAGAGGGACGAGACACATCAAACTGCTGCGCTAATTCGCGCTCAGGCGGTAACTTTTGCCCGGCTAAAAGCGAACCATCAAGAATCATAGATTCAAGCTGCTCGGTAATAACATCTGCTAGTTTTTTTCGCTGCTGACGCATGCGGCCTTGTCTTCCTTTGTTGAAGTCCTATTGTGAAGTCCTTTGCTGAAGTCCTTTGGTATCAATAACAGTTGTGAATGCACTGAATACATCAGTTAAATATTCTCACAACAAAAATTGGTAATACCATTTTACCTATACAGTTTAAGGCAGATCGATTTAGAGGTAAATACTTTCAAGCATAGCAAACCTCACTCAGTTTGCAGCGTGTAAAGCTTTATAATTGAATTTGTTAAGAAAAGTTTTCTCATCATTACTGGTCTGATGAGAAAGAAAAGAAGGAAATAGCGACGAAAAGGTCTGATATAGCGGCAGTTTTTTATTAGACCAACTATTCCCCAATAGGTAAATGTAAAAAATAATCGCTATGCCAAGCTGCCAATAACCGTAAGTGCAGACGTAACAACCAGTAAAAAAATAACATTACGTTTTGCTAATTTTACTAAAACCTTAGGTTCAACAGCCGCATTTTCAGCCTGCAATGCCTGTTCTTCAGGTGTGAGCATCTCCGCTTTTGCTGAAATAATCGTCAACACATCGTAAGCGGATATATCAAGTTGCAACGCGTGCTTTATCCACTCGGGCAATGCCCTCGAAAAATGCCCCATCATTAGCATTCCAAATGTGGTGATACGCACTGGTACGTAATCTAGTGCGAACATAAGGCGACCAGCAGTTTCTCGCAAAGGATGTTGCGCCGTGCAGAGGGCTTCCGTTGTGCTTCTACTTAAACTGTAAAACAGTGCACCGGGCGCACCAAATGCCATAAACCACAGCATAACGGCTGCGTAATGCTGATAATTAAGCCAGGTTAAGTGTTGCCCAAAGCTTTTTCCCTGTACTTGAGCACTTCCTTGATTCTTTTCTTCATATTCACCGTCTTCACTTTCACTCTGTGTATTCGCGCAATGACCAAGTTGGTCTGTATACATGCTGCAGGCTTGCAAGTCGTTACGCTCAGCTGCGTTTAAAAAGCATTTGTAAGTTGCTCTTAAGGCTGGGCAGCCAATACACAGGAATAGAACAATACTTTGTTCAATAAAGGTAAGAAAAGCACCCAGCAGAAAATACTCAACAGCGGCTAAAATGACAGCTGGCGCCAGCAAACTACAATACAAAACTGCAGAATTGCTTTTCTTTCCTATCCATCCTTTACCTGTAAGCCATTCTCTGTATTGACTAGCATATTTTTCAATGTGCCAATTCGGTTCTTTACTAATCAGCCGTTCCAAGCTTAAAACTAATAGCAAACTCATTAAAATCATGTGGTAGGTCGCTTCTTCTTTATTGGTTTATTCGTTTGTACGTTTGTTCATTTTTTGCATCATATTTCGCTGTGAGCTCGTATACTTGATAAATAGCTTGCAGCAATGCTTATATCAAATGAGTCAGGCTTTTTCTGTAACGCGCCCAATCGAAAGCTTGGCCAGGATCGGTTTTTCTCCCCGGAGCGATATCGTTGTGACCTACAATACGCCCTAACGTAATGTCTGGGTAGTGCTTAACGATGAACTCGGTTAGCTCTGTTAATGCAGCGTACTGCTCGTTGGTGTATGCCAGCGTATCTGTGCCTTCAAGCTCAATACCAATTGAGAAGTCATTACACCTGCTTTTCCCCTGAAAAGTGGACAGACCTGCATGCCATGCACGTTCATTAAATGGTACAAACTGTTCTACTTTGCCCGTGCGGTAAATAACGCAGTGGGCAGATACCCGCAATCCGGCAAGTTCTTGATAAAATGGATGCTCAGTAGGGTCGAGCTCACCCATAAACAAATCTCTTATCCCCGACGTACCAAACTGTGAGGGTGGCAGAGAGATATTGTGAATAACTAACATGTTCACCACGGCTCCATCAGGACGTGCATCGCAGTGCGGAGAAGGCAAAAGAGTGGCGTTGTGGTAAGTTGTCATGTCGCAAATCTTCTTATCGTAACGTGGTGCAAGTGATGAGTATAAAAGTTATTCGGTAATTGGTTGAGACCTGTTTTTAATCTCTTTTACAAAAAACCGATTACATATAGAAGTGTTACATTGCTACCTTACTAATAGCAATCAGAATTAAAACAAGAAATTAACACAGTATCTATAAGAGGCAATGATGTCTTATCATAGTGCACTATTACAGCGTCATGCAGTGTCATTCGTTTACATAAGCAAAAAGAGGTAAGAGGGTAATGTCACAGGAACAATACGAAACAAGCGCTGCTGGCAAATGGATGGTGGTTCTTGCCTGGGTCTGCGGTCTGGGACTGCTGGTTTTTGTATTCTCAGACCTATTGGAAAAACAGGTAAACCCCAACAGTGACCCAATTTCTGAGCGAATGGGTGAACAAACCGAGGTGCGTCTAAAGCAAAATCGTCAGGGGCATTATGTAACCAGTGGCTTCATTAATGGTGAAGAAGTTATTTTCTTAGTTGATACCGGAGCTACCGACGTTGCCGTTCCCGCCCATTTAGCTAACAAGTTACAATTACAGGCTGGCCGCCAAGGGCTAGCGCGAACCGCCAATGGCACAGTTAGAATTGCCGAAGCGACAATAGATACCCTTCGCATTGGCGATATTGAGCTACGAAACGTACAGGCAAACTTAAACCCTGGTATGCAAGATAACCATATTTTGCTTGGAATGAGCGTTCTTCGCCAATTAGAGTTTACTCAGCGTGGCGATTGGTTAATATTGCGTACCCTGTAAAAAAGACAACCTGAAAAGACCATAGCGATGAAGATAACATCACCCGATATAGACGCCATACGCGAGCAAGTTTCTTTAGCATTAATAGAAGATTTGGGCGGAGAGCTTAATGCCGATAATGATATTACCGCCAACCTTATCGACAAAGATGTAACGGCTAGTGCGACAATTATCACCAGAGAACCTTGCGTTATTTGCGGCGTGGCATGGGTAAATCAGGCATTTGCACTTATTGACGAATCGGTAACGGTAACCTGGCATGTTGAAGATGGTGACAGCGTAGTTGCTGATACCGTGCTGGTGAGTTTGTCTGGCTCTGCCCGCGCTATTCTTACCGCTGAGCGCACCGCACTTAACTTCTTGCAGACTTTATCAGCCAGCGCAACCGTCACTGCTTTTTACACAAAGTTTTTGCAAGGTACGAAAACGAAAATTCTAGATACCAGAAAAACGCTTCCTGGCCTGCGATATGCGCAAAAATACGCTGTTCGCTGTGGCGGCGGACAAAATCACCGCGTTGGGCTATTTGATGCATTTCTAATAAAAGAGAATCATATATTCTCTTGCGGCGGCATTGAAAAAGCGGTGAGCCGGGCTAAAGAAACTATGCCGGGTAAAACAGTAGAAGTAGAAGTGGAAAGTATCAACGAGTTCAAGTTAGCGCTTGAGGCCGGTGCAGACATAGTGATGTTAGATAACTTTACCAACGAACAGATCCAACAGGCAGTGGCGCTTAATAACGGTAAGTGTAAGCTTGAAGTGTCTGGCAATATTACCGACGAGAGACTTTCTTCTTTATCTAAGCTAGGCGTGGATTACATATCTTCCGGTGCATTAACCAAGCATGTGCAGGCGATAGATTTATCGCTGCGTATAAATTTGGACTAATATGTAAAGATGAATATGTAATGCAGGCTTTGGTAGGATCACGTTAGTGTTAAACAGAACCTGGGCTTGATGTAGTGTGCTTAAATTGTGTTTTGAGGAATACGCTGGTTAACTACTTGCAAACATTCGCAAAATAAAAATGAAGGCGGGAACAGCGATAGCGGTCAACACTTAAAACATTAAATCTAGAGTATTGTATTGCTCGACATACATCGAAAGCAAAAAGAGTTTTATACGAAAGTTCAATGACATAGACCTGCAAAGGCGTAGATGAACGTGTCATACTTGCTGAGTCAGACATAGGTATAGTTCTAGATACTTGTCAGTGACAAATAAAATTCTATACTGAGTAACAAGTACCAGGGGCGTTTAAGGACGACTCGGGTATAAACGTCAATTTGAATTTATTTAAACTTAGCGTGTTATACGCGTCCCGGAGATAGACCATGATGAAAATGAATAAAACAAACCAAAAAGGTTTCACCCTAATCGAATTAATGATTGTTGTTGCAATCATCGGTATTCTTGCAGCGATCGCGTTGCCTGCGTATCAAAACTACACGCAAAAAGCGAAGTTTACTGAGGTGACCAACGCTACTGCTGCTGCGAAAACGGCTGTAGAGATCTGTTATTCATCTACAGGTAATATTGCAGACTGTGATGAAGGCACAAATGGAGTCCCAGGCAAAATTGACGCGGATACAGATACTGTCGGAGTTACTATCACTGATGGAGTAATTAAAGCGACTGCATCGGGAGAATCAGGTCTTACAGACGGTACAGACGCCGCTACTTACACGTTAACACCTGATGTAACTGACGGTAATGTTAAATGGGATAATGCGTGTGTTCCAGCTGATATATGCTAACTAAACAAGATAACTCAAAAGCCCAGCATTAACTGGGCTTTTTTTGTTTTATGTCGTTCAAGAAGAGTCAGAAGAATTACTATGGCAAGAGCACCAGCAGTTTTTACATGGCAGGGCAAAGACAGAAGGGGCCAGTCGCGGAAAGGTGAAATTTCCGCAGTTTCACTTTCAGAAGCCAAGAATCTTCTCCGACGACAGGGTATTTCCGCTAACAAGGTCAAGAAGTTAAGCAAACCTTTATTCGGAAGCGGCGCAGCAAAAATAACACCAGCAGACATCTCTGTTACCTCTCGTCAAATAGCAACCATGCTAAGCGCTGGTGTTACGCTTATACAGTCTCTTGAAATGATTGCCCAAGGCCATGAAAAAGTTAGCATGCGCAAGTTGCTTGGCGAGATTACCGAGGAAGTAAAGGCCGGAAATCCTCTATCTTCAGCCCTTAGAAAACATCCCAACTATTTCGATGATTTGTATTGCGACCTGGTTTATACCGGTGAGCAGTCAGGTGCCCTAGAGCTTATTTACGACCGAATAGCCACATACAAGGAAAAAGCCGAAGCCTTAAAATCTAAAATCAAAAAGGCGATGTTTTACCCTATTGCGGTAGTCGTAGTTGCTTTTATTGTTACTACTATTCTTCTTATTTTTGTAGTGCCTCAATTTGAAGAGATTTTTAGCAGTTTCGGTGCTGAGTTGCCTGCGTTTACGCAATTTGTATTGGGTATTTCTCGCTTTGTACAAGATTACGGTATTTTTATCGCGATTGGTGTGGGTGTTGCTGGCTTTTTATTTGGCCGTGCTTATAAAAAGAGCCAAAACTTACGTGATCGTTGCGATAGATTGGTATTGAAAATTCCTGTGATTGGGGAAATACTAAAAAAGGCCAGCATCGCACGTTTTACCCGCACCCTTGCAACAACATTCGCCGCTGGTGTACCTCTGATAGGCGCACTTGAATCTGCCGCCGGCGCATCTGGCAATGCCGTATATAGGGAAGCGATATTATATATGCGTAAAGAAGTGGCTGGCGGTATTCCCATGCATGTGGCTATGCGTGCGACTAACGTATTCCCCGACATGGTGACGCAGATGATTGCTATTGGCGAGGAGTCTGGTGCTGTAGATGAAATGCTAAGTAAGATTGCCACAATATACGAAGCGGAAGTAGATGACATGGTAGACGGTTTAACCAGCTTACTAGAGCCTATGATTATGGCTGTACTAGGTGTGGTAATCGGCGGCCTAATTATTGCCATGTACCTACCTATATTTGATATGGGTAACGTGGTATAAATTGCGTTGGGAAGAAGCTTAGGCAAAATAGTATTGGTTAGCATTTACGCTTAAGCTTACAAATTACCTGCCCGAAAAACCTGATAAAACAAGCTCGCTAACCAGCGAGCTTTTTACATAACTATACACCGATATAACAATGCTGTTTATGGAAGCAACTTAATGGATGCAATGATCACCCTTAGCCAACTTCACCCAGAGTTCTTCTATCTACTCGTGTTTTCAGTCAGCTTAATGGTTGGCAGCTTTTTGAATGTGGTTATTTATCGCCTACCCATTATGATGGAGCGTAGTTGGCAAGAGGAATACGAAAGTTATTTTGCCGACACTGATGAAGGGACCAATTCTACACATGGTTCTAAGAGTGACTCCGAGAGCAGTTCAGCCCCTTTCAACCTCGTTAAACCAGACAGCACCTGCCCCAAATGTGGCCACACTATTCGCGCTTGGGAAAATATTCCGGTAATAAGCTATGTGCTATTAAAAGGTAAATGCGCCAGTTGTAAAACAGGTATATCTCCTCGATATCCATTGGTAGAACTGTTTACAGCCATTGCATGTACCTTTACCGCTTTTCATTTTGGTCCTACTCCTCAGGCGCTTTGGGCAGTTTTATTTACCTACATACTTATAGCGCTTATTT
The DNA here is from genome assembly GCF_002831605.1 of Alteromonas sp. MB-3u-76. Lineage (NCBI taxonomy): Bacteria > Pseudomonadati > Pseudomonadota > Gammaproteobacteria > Alteromonadales > Alteromonadaceae > Alteromonas > Alteromonas sp. MB-3u-76. The sequence continues at coordinate 3,274,147 of NZ_CP025115.1, forward strand.
TTATCGACATAGATAAAATGCTGCTGCCCGACCAACTCACCCTGCCCCTGCTATGGCTTGGCTTACTGCTAAGTACTAATAGCATTTTTGTGAGCACCACCGACGCTATTATAGGCGCTGCTGCTGGGTATCTTAGTTTATGGTCTGTGTATTGGCTGTTTAAGCTTGTTACTGGCAAAGAAGGAATGGGCTATGGCGATTTTAAATTACTTGCAGCGCTTGGTGCCTACACGGGCTGGCAAGGTTTGCCAGTAATAATATTATTATCATCTTTCGTTGGTGCGGTGGTAGGTATCGCCATAATGGTGGCGCAAAATAAAGGCAAGTCACTGGCTATCCCCTTTGGCCCTTATTTAGCAGTGGCAGGTTGGCTTACCTTTTTGTACAAAGATACTATTATTTCTAACTATCTCGAGCTTGTATTATAAATGATCAATACTCCTTACGTTATTGGCCTAACAGGTGGTATTGGAAGCGGTAAGTCTGCTGCTACTGAGCGCTTTAAAACCCACAATATCGATGTTGTTGATGCAGATGAAGTGGCAAGAGATGTTGTACTTCCAGGAACCCTCGGGTTACACAGTATTGTACAGCGCTTCGGGAAAAGCGTATTACTCAATGACGGTACTCTCGACAGAGCCCAACTGCGCAAGCATGTATTTGCAGACCCCGAAGCCAAAGCATGGCTAAACAAGTTATTACATCCGCTTATTCGCGAGCGTATGCTAGTGCTAATTGCAGCCTCAACTGGCTCTTACTGCATATTGTCTGTGCCCTTGCTGGTAGAAAATAAGCTTACTGAAATGTGTAGTAAGGTAGTTGTGGTGGATTGTGAAGAGGATATTCAGCTTAAGCGCGCTATGCAAAGAGATAGTAGTGACAAGCAAACAATTAAAAATATTATGGCGGCACAGGCAAGCAGAGAGGAACGCTTACAGGCTGCAGACTACGTACTTGATAACAGCACTACGCTTACATCGTTGCACCAGCAAGTTGATGAGTTACATACTAAGCTGCTAATGCAGGTGTCTTAACGGAAAGCTCTTTATGGAGAGCTATTTACGGATTGCTTTTTACGGAGAGCTATTTTAGAAGGGCACTTAACGGAGAGCTATTTTAGAAGGGCACTTAACAAAGGGCTCTCTACTTAAGTGAAAGAATTGTGCCCTAGTTTTCTACAAGTAATTTGTCTACAAATAATCTGTTTATAAGTAATCTGTCTTTATGCCGTCCGTCTAAACATACTCTGTCTGCGAACACTCCGCCTGCAGGTTTTAATTTTTTGTTTTCTCTGGTTTTTGTTTGATTTTGAAACTTTTTTACTCAATTAGCATCAAAAGAAGAGTTTGGTTGAGAAGTATACTTGGCTTAACCGCCTCTATGCTTTAGGCTTTAGACTTTCGCCTAACGTAAGTGTGTTTTAAGGATTTCCATGAGCGACGCTGTATTCGAATTTCCCCTTAAGGAAAAAGTGCGCAACTATCTGCGCGTAGAGCAGCTGCTTGGCCAACTTAAAATTACAGCGAAAGCAGAACAAAGTAGCTTACAACTGGTATTTTTCGAGCAGCTTTTTGAACTGCTTGACTTGATAGAACGCATCGATCTTCGCTCAGATTTAACTAAAGATTTAGAAGCCCACGAAAAAAACCTCGTGTATTGGTCTAAGCACCCCAAAATTGATACTACCGCTTTAGAGCATGCACTAAAAACAGTGCTACGCCTTCGTCAAAAGATTAAAACCGACGGCCGGTTTGGCAATGCGTTAAAAGAAGATAAGCTTTTAAGCTCCATTAGGCAGCGTTTCGCCATACCCGGCGGGGCGTGCAGCTTTGACCTACCTAACTTACATTTTTGGCTTCACCAGCCTTTAGAACGTCGTCTAAATGAAATAACACAATGGTTAGAAACCCTTGCTTTGCTAGACGACGCCATTACAGTGAGCCTGTCGTTTATTCGCGAACGAGGTCAGTTCAAAACCACAGTTGCTGAAAGTGGTTTCTTCCAAGGTGCCGCCGAAGATAAAAATGAACTTATTCGCGTAAAATGTCGTGTAGATGAAGGCTACTACCCTACTCTGAGCGGTAATAAGTATCGCTACGCGCTGCGCTTTATGTTGTTTTCAACTGAAGACAGTAAAAGTGGTTCAGTGGAAGAAAACGTTCAATTCCTTCTGGCAGCCTGCTAACCTATACCACGCTTACATTTGATGTTACTTAACGTATTTTTGTACTGGTGAACTCTTTTATAGGGCTCTTTATCGGTGCCGTTTTAAATTTATTTTATACGCTGCTTTTTCAAAATGCTGACTCGAAGGCGTAACTTAAAGACTTGATTTGATAGCTTGGATGGAAGCTTATTTTAAGGGCTCAGTTTGAGTACTTAGTTTATAGTCTTATTTTCATCCTTGATATAAATTCTTTTATTGGAGAGATAGATGGAAGTCAAATGCCCCATATGTACCAAACCCGTAGTTTGGTCACCCGAAAGTGAATATCGCCCTTTTTGTAGTAAAAAATGTCAGCTAATTGACTTAGGTGAGTGGGCTGGAGAAGACAGAAAAATAGCGGGTAAGCCTGCCGATGATGCAACGCCGCAATCTATCGATATAGAAGAGATTGAAGCAATGCTAGCAGAGCAGCCAGACGACTTTTTTAAACACTAATTTTTCTTTTAAAGGAACATCATGATTAATTCTATCGCATTAGTCGGTGGCACTCACGGTAACGAAATGAGCGGTATTCAGCTCGTTCAAAACTGGGAAGATAATGGCGTACCGTCTCAGTTTAGCAGCCTAGATATTACGCTCTACAAAGCAAACCCCGCCGCTATTGCTGCAAACGTGAGATTTTTAGAGGAAGATCTCAATCGCCAATTTACTAACCAAGCACTTTCGAGTAGTCGGCACACCAAGACGCCAAACTCGTTAGGCAGCATCTCGCAAGAACAAGAGCTTGCAGCAGCGATCAACGCTCAGCTAGGTCCCAAAGGTGCTTCAACAACCGATTTAGTGATTGATATTCACAATACCACCAGCAATATGGGTGCAACCCTCATCATTCTTGATACCAGCGATGTGTATATAAAAATGGCTCGCTACGTAAAACAACACATGCCCGACGCCAATATTCTGGTAGAAGATGAGAAGCCTTATCATGAGCACGGGTATTTATGCACTACCGGAAAGCTGGGGGTAATGATAGAAGTAGGCGCACAGCCACAAGGCGTGCTGAGAGAAGATGTATTTTTGTCTACACAAAAAATGGCAGAAGTGCTATTGAGTTTTTGTATCGCACTAAATAACAATGAGTGCGATAACTTGCCACCGTGTGAGGCATTTCGTTTAGGAGAAAATGTGTCATTTCCGCTCAACGAAGAAGGAAATCGCACGGCAATGATTCATCATTCTATTCAAGATAATGATTTTGTGCCGTTAATGCCCGGTAACCCTATGTTTAGAGGGTTTGATGGTAAAGATATCGTGTGGCATGGCGATGAGCCTACCTACCCTCACTTTATTAATGAGGCCGCCTATCACAAGTTAGACGTGGCGTTTGCCACATCTGAACGCATAGAAATCTAACTTTTCTCTGCTATTGAAATCAAGCTTAAAACTGTCCACAGAAATAGCGTGGAAGTAGCATAGGAATACCGCACATAAAAAAACAGGTACAACGCGTAGCTGTTTTTTTTATTTCAGCGTTAGCTGCTCTCACGAAAAGCAATTGTATTGCTAATGACAGCAGGTATCGCTGCCAGCTAATTCAATTGCTTATTTATTCTCTTCCGTTAGCGCTTGAATGATAGCGACGTTAGCTTCCGGAAAGTCTTTCACGTTTAAGTCATTAACAGCCTGCCAACGAGATGACTGGCCTTCCTTGCCGTGAGGCTCGCCATTGAAGTTCGTCACGCGATGCACATCTAGCTTTACGTACTTATCACCATAGTCATGCTCGATAACTATGAGTGGCTCGCTAGACAAAACATCTATACCAATCTCTTCAGCAAGTTCCCGCTTGAGTGCTTCAGTCACGGTTTCACCGTTTTCTACCTTGCCCCCGGGAAACTCCCATTTACCGCCTTGGTGGACGTCTTTCGAGCGAAGAGTGGTAAAGATATCACTACCGCGGGCAACTACGCCCACGGCAACGTGTACTCGCTTCATTAGCTTAACTTACCGTGGCACTGCTTATACTTTTTACCAGAACCGCATGGGCAAGGGTCGTTACGACCAACCTTAGGCCCGTTTCTCACTGCGGTACGAGGCGTGTCGCTTGCTTCTTCTGGCTTTGCAGAGGCGTCTTCATGCTCAAAGTTCTTGGGCACATCGTCAGCCTGACGACGCTGCTCTTCAACTTTTTGTACATCTTCTTCGGCCTGCACTTTCACACGCGCAAGAATTGTTATTACTTCAACTTTCAGAGTTTCAAGCATTTGAGAGAACAGTGCAAAAGACTCTCGCTTATATTCCTGCTTAGGGTTCTTTTGAGCGTAACCGCGCAAATGAATTCCCTGACGCAAATGATCCATTGCCGCCAGATGCTCTTTCCAGTGACTGTCTAAATTTTGCAGCATTACCGCTTTTTCAAACTGACGTAGCACTTCTGGGCCAACAATTTTCTCTTTTTCTGTATAAGCGCTTACCACTTCCTCCAGAATACGCTCTCTAAGCTTTTCTTCGTAAAGCTTGTCGTCATTTTCTAGCCATGTTTGAAGGGGTAGATCAGTGGCAAAATCTGCTTTAAGGCGCTCTTCCAGCCCTTTCACATCCCACATTTCTTCCAACGACTGTGGCGGAATATATTCATCCACTACGCTGCTAATAACATCTTCGCGAATTGCTGTAATCGTTTCGCTAATATCGCCTTCGTCCAGCAACTCGTTGCGCTGCTCGTAAATAACTTTACGTTGGTCGTTGGCCACATCATCGTATTCAAGAAGCTGTTTACGGGTATCGAAGTTGCGACCTTCCACTTTACGCTGCGCGTTTTCGATAGCGCGAGTTACCCACGGGTGCTCGATAGCTTCGCCACGCTCCATACCCAAGCGCTTCATCATGTTGCCCATTTTTTCAGAGGCAAATATTCGCATAAGTGCGTCGTCTAGCGACAGATAGAAACGACTTGAGCCCGGATCACCTTGACGACCAGAACGACCACGAAGCTGATTGTCAATACGACGTGATTCGTGACGCTCGGTACCAATGATATGTAAACCACCGGCGGCAAGCACTTCGTCGTGACGCTTTTTCCACTCTGCTTTTATCTTTTCAATTTGAGCTTCAGTTGGGTTCTCAATTTTTTCAATTTCGGCCTGCCAATTTCCGCCAAGCACGATATCTGTACCACGTCCCGCCATATTTGTAGCTATAGTAACGGCACCCGTTTTACCCGCCTGGGCAACAATATCAGCCTCATGCTCGTGGAACTTAGCATTCAATACTTTGTGCGGAATTTTCGCCTTTTTCAGAATTCGTGAAATAAGCTCCGAATTTTCGATAGATACCGTACCTACCAGCGTAGGCTGACCGCGCTTAACACAATCTTTTATATCTTCTACTATGGCTTCGTATTTCTCTTCGGCCGTTAAGTAAATGAGGTCGGCCATGTCTTTACGCTGCATAGGTTTATTCGTTGGAATAACCACGGTCTCAAGACCATAAATATGTTGAAATTCGAATGCTTCAGTATCTGCGGTACCTGTCATACCCGCGAGCTTGTTATAAATGCGGAAGTAGTTTTGGAAGGTAATAGACGCAAGCGTTTGGTTTTCGTTTTGAATGCGAACACCTTCTTTTGCCTCTACAGCTTGGTGTAAGCCTTCTGACCAACGGCGGCCTTCCATTGTGCGACCCGTGTGCTCATCAACAATGACAATTTGGTCGTCTTTAACAATGTAGTCTACGTCTTTGGTAAAGAGCTTATGCGCACGTAGCGCAGCATTAATGTGGTGCAATAATGATATATTTCCTGCGGCGAATAGTGATTCACCCTCAGGCAACACACCCTCTTCCTGCAGAATTTCTTCAACATGAAGTTGTCCGCGCTCGGTCAGGTGAATTTGCTTGGCTTTAAGGTCGATTGTGAAATCGCCGTCACCTTCCTGGCCTTCTTCGTCTTCTTTTTCTTGCTGTACTAGTTTTGGAATTAGCGTATTGATACGACGATAAAGCTCAGAGCTATCTTCAGCTTGACCTGAGATAATAAGAGGCGTTCGTGCTTCATCAATCAAGATTGAGTCAACTTCATCTACGACTGCATAGTTAAGTGGGCGCTGTACTCTGTCTTGTGGGCTAAACGCCATGTTGTCGCGAAGATAATCAAACCCGAATTCGTTATTCGTTCCGTATGTCACATCAGCTTGATACGCTTGGCGCTTTTCTTCAGGCGACATACCTGGAACGTTACATCCCACCTGCATGCCTAAGAAATTGAATAGCTGATTACTCCACTGTGCATCACGCTTGGCTAGGTAGTCGTTCACGGTAATAACGTGAACACCTTTTCCAGAAAGTGCATTTAAGTAAGTAGGCAACGTAGCGGTAAGAGTTTTACCTTCACCAGTACGCATCTCTGAAATGTTACCTTGGTGAAGAACTTGCCCGCCTAGCATTTGAACGTCAAAGTGACGCATACCATAAACACGCTTACTGGCTTCTCTTACCGTAGCAAACGCTTCGTTAAGCAGCGCATCTAAGGTTTCACCCTTTTCAATGCGGGCTTTGAATTCTTCGGTTTTCGCTTTTAGCGCCTCATCAGAAAGCTTTTCATACTCTGCTTCCAGTGCATTGATGGCATCTACGTTTTTACGTAATTTTTTTAATAGTCGGTCGTTTCTACTTCCGAATACTTTTCTTAGGATGCTTGAAAACATTAGCTTTTTTATTCCACTACTTGTCGAGACGCCATACCAAAAGTACAGCAAAATTAAATAATTAAGGCGTATACCAATACCAGGCAATGCCTTGCGATTTTTATGTAACTAGCGCGCAAAAACGAACAGCGTTTTCATTGCTTGCTACCCTTGATGCAGGTGTAAAACCTACTAACCTGGCTGCTACCTTACTTTTTTCTTACAAAAGGCAGAGGATCGACTTGTTTTCCGTTTCTTATTACTTCGTAGTGAACGTGGGCACCAGTCGAGCGACCGGTATTGCCCATTTTTGCGATAGGTTGCCCTTTGGTAACCACATCACCTATCGAAACAGATAAGGTATCGTTATGCCCATAACGGGTAACAAAACCATCTCCGTGATCAATTTCTACAAGTTGGCCATAGCCATAGCGATCGCCTGCCCAGGTAACAATACCTGCCGCTGTAGATACTACGTCTATTCCCGCTTTACCGGCAAAGTCCAGCCCTTTGTGCATAGCAGGCTCGCCAGTAAACGGGTCGGCACGCATACCGTAATAAGAAGACAACCACCCCGACGCAATCGGACGACCAGATAATCGACTCTGTTCTTGGATATGGTGACCCCGTACTAAATTTTCAAGCATAGCTAACTGTTGCGATTTCAAGTCGAGTGATTGCTCTAGCTTTGCTATCTCGTGAAGAATGGGGTCGTCTTGGGTGTTGTCTGGTATCGATACCGGTACGAAAGCGTCCAGGTCAGTCGCTGACATACCTAATTCTGTTGCTATCTCCTTCCCCTGCTCATCGAGCAAGGTAGCTTTAGCTGAGAGCTCAGCCACGCGAGATAGCAAAACGTTTAATTTCGTTGTGGTTTCTTTCTTCAGTGATTCAATATCGTCTTTGGATTCGTCTAACTGAGTTTGCGCTAAACGAACGCGAGCAATATCTTCAGGAACTGATTCTGTTGAACGACTAGACACAAGCATAAAAATAGAAGTAAGCACAGTTGCGCTCACAAGCGTACGAACACTGACACTGTGCCGATAGCGTGTGTTTTTACCTGCTAGTGTAATTGTTAACTTCATACCACGTAACGGATTTGGGTTTCACACTCTTTTCATTGCTTTGCGCTTAGCGATATCGCCAACGCTTTTTGTTAGTCGCTTCGTTATGAACGTTGAGGTGAAAGTACTACAAAATTGTGGCTTACTTTATCATTTATTTGAACGATTGCCACGTGAAAAAAAACCGCCATAAAGGCGGCTTTTTGAAATTATGCTAATACGGGCTGTGCGTAGCGAATTGGCGCAGACTCTTGAGAGTCGTAAGTCACATATTCCCAACAATCTTGCTGCGCAAGTAACGCGTTAAGAAGTTTGTTGTTTAAGCCGTGCCCTGTTTTGTAAGCTCTAAGCTCACCAATTAGGCTGTTTCCGCCTAAGTAAAGATCACCGATTGCATCAAGGATCTTGTGCTTTAGGAATTCGTCATCGTAACGCAAACCTTCGGGGTTAAGAACGCGAAATTCATCTAGCGCCACTGCGTTTTCCATGCTGCCACCTAATGCAAGGTTATTAGCATTCATGTATTCTAAATCTCGCATAAAACCGAACGTACGCGCACGGCTCACTTCATTAACGTATGAACACGAATCGAAATCCATCACCATATGCTGGCGGGTTTCACTGATAACAGGATGATCGAAATCGATTTTAAAATCGACGCGAAAACCGTCGTAGGGCACAAGTTCGGCCCACTTATCTTCGTCTTCAACACGCACAGGCTTTTTAATACGAATAAACTGCTTTGGTGCGTTAAGTTCTTCAATACCAGCGGTTTGAAGAAGAAATACAAACGGACTTGCACTTCCATCCATGATAGGCAATTCGTTGCTGTCTACTTCAACAATAATATTGTCAATACCCAAGCCAGCAAGAGCAGAAGCAAGATGTTCAACGGTCTGAATAGTTACACCGTCTTCGTTATTTAAACACGTGCACAGCATAGTGTTCCCTACCGCATTAGCGCGAGAAGGAATATCAACATGTGGGTTAAGGTCAACACGCCTAAACACGATCCCCGTGTTCGCAGGCGCAGGCCGGAGAGTCATCGTGACCTTTTCCCCTTTATGCAGACCAATACCAGTTTCTTGAACCGATTGCTTGATTGTACGTTGTCTAATCATTTGCTTATGCTTTTACCTTTTAAAAAAGCGGGCGCGAATTATAGTGAGTTATTACTCACATGTCAAAAAACACACAAATACAGGGTTTCCCCGCAGCGTTTATCTTTATCTATGTTAGCGCCTATGCAGGTCCTAATTTGACCTACGCATACACAGTGTTTAACTAATTGCTATGCGTAAGACCGCAACAGAACAAAAAAATTCCCTGCAACTTCGCGCAGTTATTCGCAGTTGTTCGCAGCTTTTCACAGTTTTTCAAGAAAACAAGGCAGTACGTTAATCTGCCTGTTTACGTAGAAACGCAGGAATATCCAAATATTCCAAATCATTGTCAGGCTGAGCGCTGTCTTCTGCTTTTAGTGCTTGGTTACCTTCGGTACCACCAACAGAAGAACGCGACTCACCAGCGTTGTTGCTACTTCCGTATTCTTTAGCCGGCTGAGTTAAACGTGAACCCTCGGTACTTACTAAAGAAATATCAGCCTTTCGCTCTGCGCCAATGCCCGTTGCAACAACGGTAACACGAAGCTCGTCAGTCATTTCCATATCAATAACAGTACCAACAACCACTGTCGCGTTTTCAGAAGCGAACGCTTTTACTGCGTTACCTACTGTTTCAAACTCGTCGATAGCGAAATCTGGGCCAGCCGTAATGTTAACAAGAATACCTCGTGCACCCGACAAATCGATATCTTCCAACAGTGGACTGGCGATAGCTGATTCTGCAGCTTCTTCAGCGCGGTCTGGACCACTTGCCGCGCCACTGCCCATCATGGCTTTACCCATTTCAGACATAACCGTTCTTACGTCGGCGAAATCCACATTGATCAAACCAGGGCGTGTAATCAGTTCAGCGATACCTTGAACCGCACCGCGTAACACGTCGTTTGCCGCACTAAATGCCTGAAGTAATGGCGTACCTGGCCCCATCACTTTGAGCAGTTTTTCGTTAGGAATAGTAATAAGCGAGTCTACGTTATTAGCTAATTCAACAATGCCCTGCTCTGCAAAAGAGGTACGTTTTTTCCCTTCAAAAGGAAACGGTTTTGTTACCACTGCAACAGTCAGAATACCCATTTCACGAGCAATTTTTGCCACCTCTGGCGCAGCACCTGTTCCGGTACCACCACCCATTCCGGCAGTAATAAACACCATGTCGGCGCCGTCTAACGCTTGACGAATAGTTTCTCTGTCTTCTTGCGCAGCATCTCTACCAATATTGGGATCGGCGCCTGCGCCCAACCCTTTAGTCACACTTGAGCCAATTTGCAGAGTAATGTCTGCATTTGAACTACGAAGTACCTGTGCATCGGTGTTTACCGCAATAAACTCTACGCCTTCAATGCTTTGAGACACCATGTGTTCAACAGCATTACCGCCGCCACCGCCTACGCCGATGACTTTGATTACGGCTTCTTCGCCGTGACTATCCATTAATTCGAACATACTTACTCTCCGGTTGTACGTCTTTAAAACACTACACTAGGTCATCTACAAAGGCTTATTGCATCCTGCTAGCCTAAATGCCATAGCAATAGCGCCCCCTAAAAATTAAAATTCACCTTTAAACCAGCTTTGCACTCTGTGAAACAAGCTTTCACTCGATTTCTGCGTACTGGAATTCTTATTATCATTTTGTGCTTTACCGTATTGCAGTAAACCCACTACCGTAGCAAAGCCGGCATCGTCAACGTATTCAGCTAAGCCTTTTACGTCAATGGGTTTGCCCACACGTACGGGCATCTGAAAAAGCTCTTCAGCAAACTCTACTGCACCTTCCATTTTGGCGGTGCCTCCTGTTAACACAAGACCAGCAGCAATTTGCTCTTCCAGACCACTGGCACGAATTTCATCGTGTACCAGTTCAAAAAGTTCTTGATAGCGAGGTTCAATAACCTCAGCTAATGTATGACGAGACATTACCCTAGCAGGACGACCGCCTACACTAGGTACCTCAATACTATCTTCCATACTCACCATATCTTTTAATGCACAGGCATAATTAATTTTAATTTCCTCTGCATTGCTGATTGGCGTTCTAAAAATTTTCGCTATATCACTGGTTATTTGATTGCCAGCTACTGGTATTACAGCAGTGTGACGAATTGCGCCATCTGTGTAAATAACCATATCCATGGTGCCGCCACCAATATCGACAACACATACGCCTAATTCACGCTCATCGTCGGTTAGCACAGCGTAACTTGAGGCCAATGCGGAGAAAATAAGCTGATCGGCATTCAGCTCGCAGCGCTCAACGCATTTCACCATATTTTTAGCCATATCATCTGCACAGGTAATAATGTGTGCATCGGCTTCCATACGAACCCCTGACATACCAATCGGATTTTTAATTCCCTCTTGTACATCAATGGTAAATTCTTGTGGTAACACATGTAGCAAACGTCTTTCCGCTGCAATAGGTACACTACGCGCCGCATGTATCACATTATCCACGTCTTCTTGTGTAACTTCTTGGTTATTGATCGGCACCATACCATTTTCGTTCTGGCATTTAACATGGCGCCCAGAAATTGACATAAACACAGAAGAAACGCGGCAATCTGCCATCAGTTCCATCTCATTTACTGCGCGCTGTACCGACTTCACTACCAAATTCAAATCGTTGACGCCGCCTTTATCCATGCCTTTTGATGCATGGGTACCCACGCCAACAATACTGATTTGATCATCATCTAGCACTTCGCCCACCACGGCCTTCACTTGGCTGGTGCCGATATCTAGTCCTACAATCAAATTGCGTTCAGCAGGTTTTGACATGGTTTCCTTAACTCTCTTTGTTTGTGGCATTGTCGTCGTTCCAACCAACGGCAACGCCCGTGTCATAGCGAAGGTCGACATAACGTACGGCCTTCTCTTGTTGCGCCAATAACGGATAAACATCAATAAACCGCTGTAGTCTATCGATAAAGTCCTGACGCCCTAAATTCAATCTAATACCGTTCTCTAACTGTACCTGCCAAGCAAATCTCTCGCTTAACGACAGTTCATCAATAGCCATATTGGTAGTAGCCATCAACGCGTGCATGCTATTAAAGCCTTCTAACGCGGTTTTCTCACTACCACCAGGACCGTAAAGTCTCGGCAATTCCATTTCTACCCCTTCGTCATTGAAGGTATCACCATATGGATTGAGCAATAAATCTTCGTTCCATTTTGCAACAGCTTGCTGCTCTACCAAATAAATCTTTAGTGTATTTGGCCACTTTTTTCGCACCGAAGCGCGGTATACCCAAGGCTGCGACTCAACCAATTCGAACACATCATTAACGTCTAACGCAAAGAAGCTTCCAGGCTGTGCTTTTCTTATCAGTCTCTCGAGCTTGGTAATATCGATATGCTGGTACTCACCAGAGAAATCGATTACCTGCACCGGCATTTGCTGTTCGTCATGCAAATACTGGTTTGCCTTAATTGCACCTACAACGAGCCCAGCAATAACAAACAACAAAAACGCAATGCCAGCCCACATTGTGCGCCTATTTCGTTTTTTTGCGCCACGGTTAGCAGTTTTACTAGCGCTCGCAGTTTCACCAGAAACGCTAGGCGTATTTCGAGCTGCTGTTGCCATAGTTACAAAGTGCCTTCTGTATAAGCGAAACACTTTTTCATATTTCGCTTATGCACCGCTGTTTTACTCATCTACCTTTTCTACCCCAGTGTTAAAGCTTGTTGATAGAATGCTGAGTACTAGTTCATCAAAACTTACACCGGCAACTTTGGCAGCCTTTGGCACCAAACTTTTTTCAGTCATACCCGGCACCGTATTCGCCTCAAGTAAATAAAACTGGCGCTGGTTATCCTGCATCACATCTACTCGTCCCCAACCGCTGCCTGAAATAGCGTTAAACGCACGAGACGCCAATGAAGCCAGTTGCTCTTCTTGCGCCTCTGACAAGCCGCTTGGACAGAAGTATTCGGTAGTATTATCTTGATATTTCGCAGCATAGTCGTAGAAAGTGTGAGGCGTAGACATACGAATTGACGGTAAGGCTTGGCCCTGAACCACTGAAACAGTGAACTCTGGTCCGTCTATATACTGCTCTAGCAATACCTGATCATCATACTGAAAGGCGTCTTGCACAGCTGTTTCTAATTGTTTAGCGCTTGTCACTTTTGCCATGCCAATACTCGAGCCTTCCTGAGCCGGTTTTACCATGACCTCATTTCCCAGTTTTTCCATTATAGCGCTGCACTTACCAGCTTCAAAGCGCCTTTTGTCAGCTATTTCATATTTTGCAGTTGGCAGTCCTAAACTTTGCCACACTTGCTTAGTATGAATCTTATCCATTGCCAAAGCAGAGCCTAAAACACGACTTCCGGTGTAGGGAATTTTCAGCAGTTGAAGCGCTCCCTGCATAGTACCATCTTCACCGCCTCTACCGTGTAACATAATGAGTGCGCGATCGACGTTTAAGTCTATTAAATCAGTAAGTGGACGCTCTGCAGGATCAAATGCAAATGCGTCTACTCCCTGGCGCAGTAATGCATTGAGCACGGTTTTACCAGAATTAAGCGATACAGCACGCTCTGCAGAGTCACCACCAAGCAACACAGCAACTTTTCCATATTCTGCGGGAGTATGTGTGGTTAACAAGGGCTTAAACATGGTTAACTCCTTGTGCAAGCTTTGCGGGTTCTAGCTCGCAGGCCGCAAGCGACTTAGCTATTTGACCAATATTACCTGCACCTTGAGTCATCACAATATCGCCATCTTGTAAAATGTTCGACAATATTCCAGGCAATGCGTCTTTATCTCCCACATAAACCGGTTCAATTTGCCCTCGCAAGCGAATTGAACGACATAGCGACTTGCTGTCAGCTCCTTCAATGGGCTGCTCACTCGCAGCATAAACGTCAAGCAGTAAGAGCGCATCCACACTCGATAACACTTCAACAAAGTCCTCGTAAAGGTCTCGAGTTCGCGTGTATCGATGTGGCTGATACACCATCACTAAGCGGTTGTCTGGCCAGTTAGCTCTTGCAGCAGCAATGGTCGCTTTTACTTCTGTAGGGTGATGGCCGTAATCATCTACCAAGCACACTTCACCTTTGCTGGTGTTGAACGTTCCTAGTTGCTCAAAACGACGCCCAATACCACCAAAATTAGCCAAGGCACTCACAATAGACTCGTCATCAATGCCCTCATCAGACGCTACTGCAATGGCAGCTAGCGCATTAAGTACATTGTGATTCCCAGTAAGATTGAGCGTAATGTCTAACGGCTTGCTGTCAGGGCGGTGCACTGTAAAGTTTGCCTTCCCAAAAGACAGCTGAATGTTTTCTGCGCGATAATCGTTATGGTCTTCAAAACCATAGGTGAGAATGCTTCGACCAATACGAGGGCGAATTTCTTGGATGTTGGCATCATCACCACACATAATTGCTTGTCCGTAGAACGGCAGATTAGATAAAAAGTCTACGAAGGTGTCTTTCACTTTTGAGAAATCGCCGCCGTAAGTGCCCATGTGGTCAGCTTCGATATTGGTGACTACAGACACCATAGGCTGAAGGTGTAAAAATGACGCATCACTTTCATCGGCCTCAGCAATTAAATAACGGCTTTTACCCAAACGAGCATTGGTGCCTGCGCTGTTTAGTAATCCACCGATAACAAACGTTGGGTCGTATTCTGCCTCAGCAAAAATCGTCGAAATTAAACTGGTTGTAGTGGTTTTCCCGTGGGTACCGGCAATGGCAATACCGTGACGAAAACGCATCAACTCCGCCAGCATTTCAGCACGACGAATGATGGGAATGCGAGACTCTCGCGCTACTATTATTTCAGGATTCTGTTCGTTGATAGCACTCGAAACGACTATCACGTCCATACCTTTTACATTATCAGCTTTATGCCCAATTTTAACGTCAACGCCTAATTCACTAAGACGCTTCGTCATAGGCCCTTCTTGAATATCCGAGCCAGAAATTTTGTACCCTTCGTTCAGTAAAACTTCTGCGATCCCACCCATACCGGCACCGCCGATACCAATGAAGAAAATATTTTTTACCCGACGCATTTGCGGGCTTTCAAATGGGGTTTTGAAAACCATTAGTCCCCTTCTCCTACCACTAACTTAATGTGGCTTACAACATTCTGTGTAGCATTGGGGCTTGCACATTCACGAGCAAGCTCTCCCATTTTCAAACAGTCGCTTGGATGTTGAATCCAATTACGCACTGATTGCCCTAAATTCTCTTTTAATACTGATTGCGCAATCATTATTGCTGCATTGTGCTTCACTAGCGACTGCGCATTTTTTGTTTGATGGTCGTCTACCGCATGGGGCAAAGGCACGAAAATAGCGGCTCTTCCCGCGGCGGCCACTTCGCTCACTGTTAGCGCACCGGCGCGACAAACGATAAAATCTGCCCATTCGTAAGCAGCTGCCATATCATCGATAAAATCGCTAACAACCACATCGGCACTCTTAGAACCACCGCGTGCAGAATCAATGTGTACAGAACCTGTGTTTGCGTAAGTCTGCTCTACGGTTTTCGCATTTCCTTTTCCGCATT
Source organism: Alteromonas sp. MB-3u-76 (assembly GCF_002831605.1). Classification (NCBI taxonomy): domain Bacteria; kingdom Pseudomonadati; phylum Pseudomonadota; class Gammaproteobacteria; order Alteromonadales; family Alteromonadaceae; genus Alteromonas; species Alteromonas sp. MB-3u-76. The sequence goes on from NZ_CP025115.1 coordinate 3,289,724, forward strand.
GGTGGCGAATTGAAAGCCCCTTTAACGCACTACACACTTGCGGTACGACGTCGTTAAGTACCTGTGCACCAAGGCTTCCTCCGACAACAAGCATATTCAGCGTTTTATCTGCAGACTGCTCGCCGCTGTTTTCCTGCGACTTCTGCTGTATTTCCCAAATGTCGTCCCTTACGGGGTTACCAACAACATGAACTTTGTTTTTTACTTTTACAAATTGCGCTTTAGCATCTTCGAAGCCCAGCAACACTTTGTGTGCAATCTTGCTCAAAAGTTTGTTTGTCATGCCGGCTGCAGCGTTTTGTTCGTGGATGATCACAGGAATACCCAATGACTTGGCCGCAACACCGCCCGGCCCACTTGCATAACCACCAAACCCAACGACAACATCGGGGTTTATGCGCTTTATAATTCGACGGGCTGACAGGAGGCTTTTTACAAGCGCAAACGCTCCTTTCATACGCGCACCTAATCCCTTACCACGTAAGCCTTTAACAGGAATAAAGTGAATAGGAATATCGTATTTAGGCACTACTTGGGCTTCCATACGCTCAGGCGTTCCAAGCCATTGAATATCCCACCCCTCATCTCTAAGTGCATTGGCTACTGCCAGCCCTGGAAACACATGCCCGCCGGTTCCGCCAGCCATAATAAGACAGCGCTTAGTCATTATCGGCCTCCTCGGCAACGCGAGCTAAAATTGCTTTTATGCCTGCTTTACCCTCATCTTCGGGCTTGGCGTTTTCTACCTTTGCATTGTCTACCTTGGCGATATCTACCTTGGTGTCTTTTTGTTTCGATTTGACACCACTTGCCACCGTGGCTTGTTCTGACCCCTTTGCCGGTTTTACGGCAGCCTTAGACTTTCTTTTTTCACCGCGATCTAACGCCTGAACACCGTCAACGCGTAATTCAAAATCTATGCGCAATAAAATAGCTACTGCAGCTGCCATAATAATAAGAGAAGATCCACCATAACTAACTAGTGGTAATGTCAGTCCTTTGGTTGGAAGCACGCCAGCGCTAGCGCCGATATTTACGGCTGTTTGAAAGCTAAACCAGATGCCAATGCTGTAAGCCAAGAAACCGTCGAACGCGCGTCCTCTTTCAAGTGCGTGATTGCCAATATGAAGAGCTTTTATCACCATCCAGAGAATAAGTCCTAAAACAGCAAGCACACCAACAAATCCTAATTCTTCGGCTAATATGGCCATAACAAAGTCGGTGTGAGCCTCGGGCAGGAACTCTAACTTTTGCAAACTGTTGCCTAAGCCTTGCCCAAACCAATTTCCGCGGCCATATGCCATTAACGACTGAGTTAACTGATAGCCGGCACCAAACGGGTCGGCCCAAGGGTCTAGGAACGAGGTAACCCGCTTTAAGCGGTACTCCTCAAATACGATAAGGGCAACTACGGCCATTAACCCCACAAAGACAAGCGCAAAAAACTGCCAGAGTCTTGCGCCGGCTAAGAATAGTAGACCAATAGTGGTAGCAAACATCACAACCACAGTCCCCAAATCTGGCTGCAGCAGCAGCAACAGCGCAAGCACAAAGAAAACGCCTAACGGCTTAATAAAGCCTTTTAAATTTTCGGTAACCTCTTCATAACGACGAACTAAATACCCAGCTAAATACGCAAAGAAAAAGAGCTTGGCAGGTTCAGCGGCCTGAATAGTGATAGGCCCAATCGCAAGCCATCGTGTACTGCCGTTAACTGTGCGCCCAACTAGAAGCACCGCAGCTAACAACCCAATGGCGGCGAAAAGCAAATACGGATTAGTCACCCGCCAAAACTGCATGGGCAGTTGCAGCACAACAATTGCTGCGAGTATAGCGCCCACTATGTAAATGCCGTGGCGAATAGCAAAGTAAAAAGGATTGCCGTGCAGTCTGTCTGCTACGGGCATGGATGCAGAGGTTACAATCACCACTCCAATGCTTAACAGCGCAAGGGCTATAAGCACAAGGGTGGCATCGTATGGATGCTTAGGTTGCTTCGGGCTGTCGTGACGAGCCGCAAAAAGCTGACTGAGTTTTGTAGAGGCTAACATCATGCTGCTATTACCTCCTCAACTGCGTTTTTAAACACCTGCCCGCGATGCATGTAATTATCAAACATATCTATGCTGGCACAGGCTGGAGAAAGCAGAACAACGTCGCCATGACTGGCCGCGCTGTAAGCTCTTTTTACAGCGTCGCTCAAATCATTGCTCAACACTGTATTTTCAAACGCCTTTGCAAAAAGTTCAGCATCTTTGCCGATGGCAAAAACTTGAGCCACATGCTGCAAAAGGTACGGCGATAGAGCGTTAATATCGGCACCTTTTGCGTCGCCCCCTGCAATCAGCAAAAGTTTTCCGGTAGTAACTGGCGCAAGACCTTCAAGGGCAGCTATGGTTGCCCCAACGTTGGTCGCTTTCGAGTCATCTATAAAACGCACGCCGTTATTGGCCAATTCCACACAGCGGTGAGGCGCACTGGTAAAGTTTTTAATGTGGGGCACCGCCGCCTCGGGTGAAACACCAAGTGCATGACATAAGCCCAAGGAAGCCATGACATTTAACACATTGTGTGTACCCGCAAGCTGTATTTCACTAACGTCTATTAATGCATTGCCGTTGAACGTCAACTGGGCTTTGTCGTCAATTTGGGCAATACCAAATCCATATTCAGATTCGCCTAAGCCATAATGCATAAGCTGCAAAGAGGCTGAGCGAGGCTGAATGTTATCGCCATCGCGCCAAACAATAGCAAGAGAAGCGTTATCAAAAATACGGTGCTTTGCACTTGCGTAGCGTTCGAATGAGCCGTGGCGGTCGAGATGATCGTCAGATAAATTCAAAATAGTAGCCGCGTTCAGCGCTAAATTAGATGTTGTTTCAAGCTGAAAACTGGACAGCTCCAACACCACAACGTCTGCATCTGTGTCTAACGTATCTAATGCAGGAAGCCCTACGTTTCCAGCAGCTAGGGCCTTTAAGCCAGTACTATTTAGCAAATGCGTTGCCAGCAGAGTTACAGTCGTCTTGCCGTTTGAGCCGGTAATCCCCACTACGGGCTTAGTATTTAGCCGTGCAAATAGCTCGATATCACCAATCACTTCTACGCCGCAGGACTTTGCTAGCGCAACTTGTTCAATTTCAGGTGAAAGCCCTGGGCTTAGCACAAGGGTGTCTACGTCATCATAGAAAGCGCTTGTAAGCGGTGACGTTTCAACTTTACCCTGCATACTCGCTATCATGTCTTTGGTTAAGTTTTCATCAGATAGCGCCGCTGAACTACGGGTATCAAAGGCTTTAACCTTAGCGCCATGGCTGAGTAAGTAGCGCACGCAAGCCTGGCCTGTCATTCCAAGGCCTCCAACTGCATAGCTGTGTTCGCGTACGTTATATGTCATTAATGACTTATCTCAGTTTCAAGGTTGCTAGACCTACCAGCACCAAAATAATAGAAATTATCCAAAATCGAACAATGACTCTTGGCTCTGGCCAGCCTTTTAATTCGTAGTGATGATGAATAGGTGCCATTCTGAATATGCGCTGACCGCGCAGTTTGTAAGAGCCCACTTGCAGAATGACCGATAAGGTTTCTATTACAAACACACCGCCCATAATTATCAGCACTAATTCTTGTCTTACTAAAACGGCAAGCACACCCAAGGTGCCACCAAGCGCCAGCGAGCCTACATCCCCCATAAAAACTTGCGCAGGATAGGTGTTGAACCACAAAAACCCAAGGCCAGCTCCCACCATGGCGGTACACACAATAACGAGTTCACTGGTAAGGGGAATATGAGGAATATTTAAGTAAGCTGCGAAGTTTGCATTACCCGTTACATAAGCAAAAACGGCAAATGCACCAGCAACCAAGATGGTAGGCACAATGGCTAAGCCATCCAGGCCGTCTGTTAGGTTAACGGCATTACTTGTACCCACAATGGCAAAGTAAGTGATAATTATGAAAAACGCGCCCAGCTGAGGAAAAACTTCTTTAAAGAAAGGTACCAACAGCGATGTTTCGGCACTTAATGTTGCGCTACTGTACAAGTAAAAAGCAACACCTAAAGCTATCACCGACTGCCAAAAATATTTCCAGCGCGCTATCAAACCTTTAGAGTCTTTGCGAATAACCTTTCTGTAGTCATCAACAAAACCGATAATGCCGTAAGCAACAACCACAGTAAGGGTTACCAACACATAACGGTTTGATAAATCTGCCCAAAGCAAACCACTAATAACAATGGCCGCTAAGATAAGTAATCCACCCATAGTCGGCGTTCCAGACTTCGACAAATGACTTTGAGGACCATCGTCGCGTACCGTCTGCCCTATCTGCATGTTTTGCAAATAGCGAATCATTTTCGGACCAATTAGAATAGCGATAAGCAGCGCCGTAAGAGTGCTTAAAATAGCCCTTAATGTAAGATAGGAAAATACATTAAACCCAGAATCAAATTGAGTCAGCCAGTCGGCTAGCCACATTAGCATTTATCGTGCTCCTCATTTGTGTTGCTTCGTGCGAATGAAGAGGCTTCGATAGCCTTTACGACACGCTCCATTTTCGAACTGCGGGAACCTTTTACTAAGATAGAAATATCCCCAAACGCATTAACCACATCGTTTTCAAAGGTTTTCACTAAGCTGTCAACGTCGGCAAAATGCGCGCTGTTAACATTAAAAGCCTGGCTAGAAAGCACACTGAAATCGCCCATGCTATACAAATAATCAATGCCCTTCTGCTTGGCATACTCGCCTATCTGCTGATGATAGAATTCCGACTCATCGCCGAGCTCCGCCATATCACCGAGTACAAGAACTCTAGCACCCGTAAACTGACTTAATGTGTCTATGGCCGCCTTCACTGATGCAACGTTCGCATTGTAGCTATCATCGAGCAGTCTAAGTTTTGTATTCAATTGCCTAACGTTAAGGCGCCCATCGACTTGCTTCATCGAGCTTAGCCCAGTTCGAACATTATCAAGAGTGGCGCCAATGTTGAGGGTAAGCGCTGCCGCAAGTAACGCATTGCCAACATTATGGGTACCAGGAATGGTTAGCTGAATATCAACATTGCCCTGCGGACAATTAAGGACAAACGATGCACAGCCGTCTTGTTGCATATGAATATTTGAGGCATAAAAGTCAGCGGCATTTTTCTGATTAGGTGAAAATGTCAGTGTTTGCGTGCCCTCCAGCTTATCTAGCCAAAAGCTTGCAAACTCACTGTCTACATTAACAATAGCAATCCCGTCATCACCTAAGCTGTCAAAAATTTCACTTTTTGCCCGCGCCACACCGTCTATACTGCCAAAGCCTTCTAAATGAGAAGCTGCGGCGTTTACAATCGTAGCAACGTCGGGCTTTACTAAATCTGTGGTGTAGGCAATTTCACCTTTGTGGTTGGCACCTAACTCCATGACAGCAAATTTGTGATGTTCTTCTAAACGAAGTAACGTAAGAGGCACGCCAATATCGTTATTAAAGTTTCCGTGCGTGGCCAGCACGCTGCCACAAGACTGCAAAATAGCAGCACACATTTCTTTAACTGTGGTTTTACCGCTGCTTCCAGTGATAGCTAGCGTTTTGGGTGCCACACATTGTTTAACCGCAGCGCCCAATAAACCTAATGCTAGCTTTGTGTCGTTTACCTGAACAACAGGTAACGACGTTTCAACTTGTTCACTGGCTATAATAGCCTTCGCGCCAGCAGCTTCGGCCTGCTTCGCAAAATCGTGTCCGTTAAAGTTAGGTCCTTTTAGCGCAAGATATATCGCGCCCTCACGAATGGTTCGCGTATCGGTGCTCACATCAACAATGTGGCAATCGGCTCCCACTAATTTACCGTTAATCTTTTCGGCTACCCATGACAGCGTTGTTTTTATCATTAGCTGTACTCCTGCTGCAGTAGCTGCTGTAGCTTAGCTACAACCTCGCGTTCATTGTAATTTATCGTTTCATTACCAATAATTTGGTAGTTTTCATGACCCTTCCCAGCCACGATAATAATATCGTCAGTCGCAGCTTGATCTAGGCAGTAGCGAATGGCGGTTTCTCTATCAGAAATGGCAACAGCAGAATCTGGGTTGTGCAGCCCATCCATAATGTCTTTTGCAATTGCTTCAGCCGCTTCGCTTCTACTGTTGTCTGTTGTAATAATAATTTTGTCTGCGCCAGCTTCTGCGGCCTGCCCCATTAACGGGCGCTTACCTTTATCTCTGTCTCCGCCACAGCCAAACACACACCACACTTTTCCTTCAGTATGCGCCCTAGCGCTGTCTAGTACTTTTTCAAGGGCGTCAGGAGTATGTGCATAATCCACCACCACATTCGCATTCGCATTAAAAGTGAAGACTTCCATGCGCCCAGCTACAGGCGTAATAGCGTTAACCGCATTAACGACGTCTTCAAAACGTTCGCCTTGTTGAAGCAAGACAGCAATGGCACTTAGCACATTACTTACATTAAAAGCACCAAATAAGGGTAGCGATATCAACGCATTTCCCCATGAGCTTTGGATCTCAAACCGACAACCAGCGTCATGATATTCTGCGCTTCTTGCAAAGCAGTACTTCGCATTTTCACCAGCGCCACCTTGTTGGTAAGTACTTACAAGCTGCTTATTTTCAATGCCTGTCCAAACCCGAGCAATGCTTTTATCTGCATAAGCATCCCAGTGTTCACTTTCTTTATCGTTGGCGTTAAGCACTACGGCACTTAATCCTGGCTGGGTAAGCAACAAGCGCTTGGCTTTTGCGTACTCCTCCATAGACCCGTGGTAATCAAGGTGATCTCGCGTCAGATTAGTAAATACGGCGATGTCTGTTTTTACATTTCCCAAGCGGCCCTGCACTAGAGCGTGTGAACTGGCTTCAAATGCAGTATGTCGAACTTGGCTTTGCACAAACTCTGCCAACACGTACTGCATGCGAATAGCATCTGGTGTGGTGTTAGCTGCTGGCGTGGTTTTCCACTGAGTTTCTTCGCCCTCAAAAATACTGCTTCCCAAGGTGCCTATACTTGCACTTCGGGTGCCTAGCGCATCTTTAAGCTGCGTAAGCAGTTGAACTGTCGAAGTTTTACCGTTAGTACCCGTTACAGCAACGGTCATCATTTTCTGTGCGGGGTAATCATAAAACGCCCCCGCAATTGACGACAATAAACTGGGCAATTGGTAGATAGAAATAATCATGCTGTGGTCGCGCATTTCCATCTGACCATGGGCATCACTGTCGTCAGTTTGCGCCATAATGACTCTTGCCCCTAAGCTAATTGCTTGAGGAATAAATTCTCTGCCATCGCGCTCATGACCTTTTACAGCAATAAACGCCAGCTTTGTGTTTACCTCGCGACTATCAAGGGTTAACCCCTCAACGCGAATATCTGGCGCATCTATTTCAAACTTTGCTAACAACGCACGAATACTTTGGGTGAAGGCACTAACTACCACTTTGGCCTCCTTTTAAAAATCGACTGAAGGTAACTTGTTTGTCATCTGGCGTAACGTTCAAAATATGCAGCGCGCCGCCCATAATTGAGGAAAAAACAGGTGCTGCTGTGTCTCCAGCATGATACAAATCGCCACCGGGTTCGTTAATAAGCACGACAGTAACCAACCTCGGATCAGACACAGGTGCAATACCGGCAAAAATATTTACGTACTCTTCGCCATAGCCACCTGCTACTGCTTTACGACTGGTGCCGGTTTTACCCGCAACGCGGTAACCCGGCACAGCAGCTTTGGTGGCAGTGCCTCCACGCTGCGTAACGCTTTCCATCATTTGCACTATCGCTTTTGCATTTTCTTCACTAATAACTCGTTCAGCCTGCCCCTGCCACGCGGGTTGCTCCGGTGACTTGATCATATTCAACGGCATTTTTATCCCACCATTTGCGATAGTGGCATATAGCCTTGCCAATTGAGCAGTCGTTACTGAAATACCGTAACCAAAAGATAAGGTGGCTAATTCAAACTTCGACCAACGACTTCTTTCGTGAAAAATACCGCTGCTTTCACCCGACATATTGAGCCCGGTATCGCTCATTAGCCCAAGGTTATAATACGTATCTAAAAGAAAGTTCTTAGGCACCGAAAGCCCTAGCTTAGACGTGCCCATATTACTTGAATGCTGGATAATCTCTTCTAAGGTTAGCTCGCCGTAGTTTCGAGAGTCTTTCACTAGGCTGCCGCCAAGACGCATCCAACCTGGGTTGGTGTCTACTGTATCGTTAGGCTCTACTTCACCAAATTCTAGTGCTGTAAGCACCGCAAGGGGTTTAAGGGCGGAGCCAGGCTCAAACGCATCTGTTATAACGCGGTTGCGCATTCTGTGTGGCGCAATATCGCTTCTATCGTTTGGATTAAACGAAGGCGCATTCACCATAGCCAATACATCACCCGTTTTCACGTCGACCACCATCGCCGAGGCAGAGCTCGACTGGTAATAAATCATGGCTTCTTTAATTTCTTTGTACGCTAGCGCTTGAATTCTCTGGTCGATAGCTAATTGGAGATCACCCGCTTTTTCGCCAGCTTTGGTTTCCAAAATTTCTACCTGACGCCCCTTGGCATCACGACGAATTTTTCTTGAGCCAGGTGTACCGGTAAGCCACTCGTCGAACATATGCTCAAGGCCCTCGATGCCGGTATCATCAACGTCGGTTACACCGATAAGCTGGGCAGACACTTCACCAGTAGGGTAGTAACGGCGACTTTCTCTGCGCAAATAAATGCCTGGAATATCGAGTTTATCCACGTACTCGGCCATAGCTGGCGATACTTGGCGCTGTAGATAAACAAAACGACGCTTGGGATTAGACACTTTCTCTTTGAGCTCTTTCACGTCTTGCCGCAATACATCTGCTAATGCATCCCAACGACGCTCTTCTTCAAAGCCATTGTTCTCGTGGATAACTTTAGGATCGGCATAAATAGCTCTTACTGGCACGCTCACCGCTAACTCAACACCGTTGCGATCGGTAATAATTCCACGGTATGTAGGCATATTGCGTGTGCGTAGCGTGCGACTATCGCCCTGCTGAATGAGTTCATCGGGCTCTATCACTTGAATATACGCAGCACGGGCCGCTAGCATGGAGAACACCAAACCAATCATCACAAGCACAACAATAAAGCGCCAATGCATAAAGCTTGGCGTAACATTCTGCTTTGCACCTGTTTTTTTGCGTGAACGAGAAGTTGATACTGTACTCATTTGAGTCTCACCACTACTTCGTCATCGGCAGTGGGGCGATACATGCCAAGCTGCTTTTCAACCAGGGTTTCTATTCTGTTGTGTTCGGTTAGCGCACGCTGTTCAAGAACCAGATTTCGCCATTCAACGTCAAGCTCGTCTTTCTCTTGCATTAAGTCTTCTAAAGCAATGACCTGCTGACGGTTGTGGTGGCTACTCAAAATCACCGCCATTGCACTAACAATAACCATCAAATACAACAAAACCCGCAACTTGTTGCGGGTCAAATCTGAAACCATAATCAGTATTAAATTAAAGTTCGTACTGGCTTTGTCTGGCTTAGTCATAGTTTTTCAGCCACACGTAATACGGAGCTACGAGAGCGTACGTTATTCATCACTTCTTCCTCAGAGGGCTTGATTGCCCTGCCGAGTGCTTTTAATACTTTATCTGCATCAATTTCTGCCTGAGTTATAGGCATATTGTGGGGAACGACTTTGCCTTTACTTTGGTCTTTGATAAAACGCTTCACCAATCTGTCTTCTAGAGAGTGAAAAGAGATAACGGCCAGTCGACCTTCTTTGGCTAACACTTGCGTTGCTGCTTTTAAACCAACGCGAAGTTGCTCAAGCTCTGCATTGATGTAAATACGAATACCTTGGAAAGCGCGTGTAGCTGGGTGTTTATACTTGTCTTTAACTGGCACTGCTTGGTCGATAATTGTCGCAAGTTGCGCCGTGCGCGTGATAGGGGTTTCCTTGCGCGTGTTCACGATAGCGTGCGCTATTCGCTTACCAAACTTTTCTTCGCCAAACTCTTTAATCACCTGAGTGATGTCTTGCTCTTCAGCATGTGCTAACCAATCTGCCGCACTTTGTCCTTTAGACGTATCCATGCGCATATCAAGAGGTCCGTCTCTTAAGAAACTGAATCCGCGCTCAGCATCGTCTAACTGAGGTGACGACACGCCCAAATCCATCAACACGCCATCTATTTTCCCAGTAAGACCAAGACTTTCAACCTCTTCAGCCATATTGCCAAAAGGTGCATGAATAATGCGAAATCGCTTATCTTCAGCAAAGCGCTCAGCGGCCTGAATAGCTTGAGGGTCACGGTCAAAAGCAATTAACTGACCATCATCGCCCAACGCATCTAATATATGCGCAGAGTGCCCACCACGACCAAAGGTTGCGTCAATATAAATACCGCCGGGTTTTATGGCTAACGCCTCTATACATTCATCAAGCAACACGGAAATATGCTTAAACTCGCTTGATGATGAAGTGTTTTGCGTTGTCATAGAGAAAAATCCTGTAGCCGTTCGGTTAGTTCAAATTCGCCTTTGCGTTCGGTGTCTATATCAACCTCAATTTGTTGTGCCCATACTTCGGCATCCCAAATTTCAAATTTGTTTAACTGACCAACTAACATGACTTCTTTTGATAGCTTTGCGTGAGCACGCAAAGGTGTAGGTATAAGAATTCGACCGCTTTTATCCATCTCACCTTCCGATGCATGACCAAGCAGTAAGCGCTGCATACGGCGCTCTGCCGGAACCATACTAGAAAGCTTGATAAGCTTAAGCTCGATTTCTTCCCATTCGGGAAGTGGGTAAAGTAGCAAACAACTTTGTTGTGTATCGACAGTGCAAACTAGTTGTCCCTCACAATCATCCAGCAGCGACTGCCGATACCGCGTAGGTATTGCCAGTCTGCCTTTTGTATCCAGGTTGATTGCGTTAGCGCCGCGGAACATTCCCCTAGCCTTTTATTATTTACTGTTATTTTTATTAATTTTTGAGTACTAATTTGCAAAGTGATGATGATTTGATCCACATTTCGCCACATTTACCCACTAGGTTACAGTTTAGGTACCAATGTTCCCCACTGTCAAGTATAAAAATGGCGTGTAGGCCGCGTATTCACTGGCTTTAAACTGGCTTTATATACAGTGGTTTTAGGAAGTGTATGATAAGGCATGCAAAAAAAAGGAAAATGAAAGGAAAAGAAATAAGACGCGAAAAAATTAATCGATGAACTGCATCAGGGAGTGTGGCAAAGCTGGAGCGTTTCAATCTTTGTTATAAATCTTTGCACTGCTGTTTTAGATTGGGCTTAGTAGAACTAAAAACCCCGCTATCTAGCGGGGCTTGGCTTTTATACTTGCTGCGCTGAAATACCGCTATTATTCGGTTGGCGCTTCTTCGCTGGCCGCTTGGTCTTCAGGCTTAACCGCTGAAAGCTGCATATTACGAATAGGGTTTTCTGTATCGTTTGATAGCTCAACTAAACGGTTAAGTTGGCCTACCGACATCATTACCGCGTAAATTGCGCCAAGGAAACCAGCTTTATGAAGTTCAATCACTTGTTCTTCTGGAAGCTCAAGCAGCTTCTTCTCGTTAATGCTCATCATGCCAGTAACATTGCGCTGCTTACCGTCTTGGTAAGTAAGGCGAATTTGGATTTGATCGAGAAGGTCTAACTCAACTACCTTGGCAACAAAACGCTGAGTAAGCATTTCACTGTTCGCAAGGTCTGCTAAGAACTTCTGACGGCCGTCTAGGAACTCACTTGGCTCACCAGCTTCAGTGAATAACGCTTGACCTTCACCGGTAGAAACTAGATCGCTACCTTCATCAATGTAAACACCTAACTTGTCACCGTCAGGACGCACGTCAAACGGGTAACGAATAATGTTCATTGGTACATGCGGGCCCTTCCACGTGTCGCCAGTTAAGAACAAGTTTTGCCCCTGCTCCATGCCTAGCATAGTCACAACGTGGTGACGCTTAGACGTTGGATCTTCAATAAAAACTAAAGGCATAGTTGCTGCAAGTTGAGCAAACTCGCGGATCGTTGCCGCTGCTAGGTGAGTATTTTTTGCGAAGCTGAAAGATGAATTTACCGCAACCTTCAGGTCTTTATGCTTTTCTTTATCTAGCGGTACAAAATTAATAGCCATATTTATTTCTCATACTTGTTAACGGTGGCCCCTGCTTTTGTTTTGATAAGTGCGGAGCCACAAAAAATGATGTTGTGCCGTTCAGATGACGTATCGCCATTGCCTATCGGCTGAGCGCTGGGAATATACCTTAGTCGCGCTGTGGAGTATCCCGTATTCGTGCACCGAAGTCACGCAGGCTCCACAATAACAAGTTTTAAATTTTTATTGCAATGTAAACTTGACGTAAATGCTCACAACCGCTTTAAAATTGAGCAATTGAGGTCATATGCTCGCTCGAACTTTGGCTCTCGGCATAAAAAAAGCAGTCGTTGTAGCGCAAACCGATATGCATTAATCTTCTAGTGAACATGATGACAACAAAAATAAGGATAATAAATGAAGGGGCGCTTGATAAAAACACACTTTTCAAAGAGAAAGTGCGCACTAGCTTTAACGACATTGTTTACGTTAGGGACAGTAAGTGAAGTCACGTTGGCCGCTGCTGCTCAGGAGCAGCCTCAATACAGTGCATCTGAAAAGGCGATAGCCATTGCTAGAGAGACTATTATAGTGGACGGTCATATTGATGTGCCCTATAGAGTGAAAAACCAGTGGGTAGATGTGACTAAAGCTACCGAAGATGGAGATTTTGATTATCCAAGAGCGGTTGAAGGCGGCTTAAATGCCCCCTTTATGAGTATTTACGTGCCAGCGAGTTTAGATAATTCTCCAGAATCTACACAATTAGCTCATCTACTTATCGACTCTGTAGAGGCTATAGTTGCAAGAGCACCTGATAAATTCGCCATTGCTAAAAGCCCTAGTGATGTGAAGTCTCACTTCGAAACAGGCGTAATATCACTCCCATTAGGAATGGAGAACGGATCTCCTATTCAGGGCAACCTCGACAACTTAAATGATTTCTACGAGCGGGGCATTCGCTATATAACTCTTGCCCACAGTCAGTCTAATCATATTTCAGACTCTTCATACGACTTGCGTCGACAGTGGAAGGGATTAAGCCCTTTCGGTAAACAGCTCGTTACCGAGATGAATAATATTGGCATTATGCTGGATATCTCACATGTATCTGACGACGCCTTTTATCAAGTTGTTGAACTAACCAAAGTGCCCGTTATTGCATCGCATTCGTCCCTTCGCCGTTTCACGCCGGGCTTCGAGCGTAATATGAATGATGACATGATTAAAAAGCTAGGTGAAAATGGCGGTGTGATCATGATTAACTTTGGCTCTAGCTTTGTTTCTAAAGAGGCCGGGCAGTGGCGTACAGGTCTAACAAACGCACGTAAAGCGCTGATAAAAGAAGAAGGCGAGGATAGCCCTAAACTTGAAAACTTTGAGGCTCAGTATCGCAAAGAAGTCCCCTATCCTTATTCAACCCTTGATGAAGTGCTTGATCATATCGATCATGTTGTAGAACTCATTGGTGTTGAGCACGTGGGTATAGGCTCAGATTATGACGGAGTTGGTGATTCTCTTCCAATAGGACTTAAAGACGTAGCAAGTTTTCCAAATTTGGTACAAGGATTATTAGACAGAGATTATAGCCGAGAGGATATCGAAAAAATCCTCAGCGGAAACTTATTGCGCGTTTGGCAAGAGGTCGAAGACTACGCCAAAAGCCATTAGCTTCGCCTCTATAGCGCTTTGCCAAGAGCTTATTTAAACTGCGATAGATAATCTTTAAGCATGAGTGTCATGGTAGGAAACAGTGGGTTAGATTTGGGCACCGCGCAATCTTCCTGCTTATTGACCATATTGGCGTTAAACTTCAATTGCGCTAGCAAAGGTTTGTTGACTACCAAATCGGCATGACACAATTCATAGGACTCATCGATGACGAAAAACGTATTGGGTCCTTTGCTTTGCTCTATCAGGTTTTCGACACCATATATTGGCGTTGTTGTATCTGCTTGTGAATGAGCTGCAAATATCGGCACATCAAGCTGCTGACCATTGTCGATAGTATCCCGAATGTCATTGATAATATCCATTAACTCCAAACCAGCAAAGCCTGCGACATTGGGATATTTGTAAGGGTTGGGGCCGTGAGTTTCGTAGGCGCCGTCGATCATCAGCGCAAGAAGTTTAATCCCCCAAATGCGCGACATACCTTCAGCGTTATCAGATAAGGCCAAGGCACCTGAAAATAGCATCAAACCATCAATACGCTCGTCATTTTTAAAATGATTATCAACAACTAACGCTCCGCCAGTAGAAAATCCTCCAACAACAAGCGTTTCGCCCATTGTACTGGCTAGCGAAATCACGTCGTCTATGTGTAATTGCCAACGCTCAGCTAGATCCCAATCGGACATGTTATCTCCGGCATCCCGCAAGCCATGCCCTGGCAGTAGCGGTACTAAAACAGAAAAACCTTCATCAAAGAGTATTTGTGCAATAGCGCGCATAAAAAACGGAGAATCACTTAGCCCGTGCACCAGTACAGCTACACGCTCACTTTGTTTGTTATGCATAATGAAAGGCGCATTCCCTTCATTTCGCAACACATTGCTACACACGCCATACTTGTTTAAGGATGTCTCACGACAGGGCTGCGTTTGTCCCCATTCTGCTTCATATAAACGTTTAAACTCTTCATTTACCTCATTACCAACTGCCATCGTTGATGAAAAGAACAATGAGAAAGCAGCAAAAAGTTTAAAACCTGGTTTTGTCAACACTGTAAATCTCCATGAAACAAATGTGTGATTAGACATCTCGAAAAAGCGCAATAAAAAACGGGGCCATGATAACACGGCCCCGCTGTATGTTGTTCTGATTAGAGTTGAGTATTCAGAACATAGCGACAAGTCTGTTAGCTAAAGTACGCCTCGAGATCGTCAGAACCACCAATGTGTTTACCGCCAATGAAAATTTGAGGCACAGTTTCTCTGCCGCTAATTGCTGATAAGCTTGTTAACGTTGCGTCTTTACCTAGCACTAACTCCTCGTAATCGAAGCCTTTTTCAGTAAGTAACGCTTTTGCCTTCGTGCAGAATGGGCAACCTGGTTTTGTGATAATAGCAACCGGAGCATTTGTAACTTCATCAGGAGCAATATATGACAGCATAGTATCGGCATCAGAGACTTCAAAAGGGTCTCCTGGCACATCTGGCTCAATAAACATTTTATCAACTACGCCGTCCTTAACTAACATCGAATAACGCCAGCTACGCTTTCCAAAGCCCAGATCGGCTTTGTCTACTAACATACCCATGCCATCAGTAAACTCACCATTACCATCTGGAATAACAGTAACATTTTCTGCTTCTTGGTCTGCAGACCATGCATTCATTACAAAGGTATCATTGACCGACATACACACGATGTCATCGATACCATGCTTTGCAAACTTCTTGGCAAGTGCATTGTAGCGAGGTAAATGAGTTGATGAACATGTAGGTGTGAACGCCCCTGGTAGTGAAAATACCACTACGTTTTTGTTAGCAAAGATTTCTTCTGTGGTTTTTGTTACCCACGACTCACCTTCTCTGCATTGAAACGTAACACTTGGTACTTTTTCACCTTCTTTGGATTTAAAACGACCCTCAGACATAACTTCCCTCACTTTTTACAAGACTAACTGATTACCGACAAGCCTAGTGCGTGTTAAATCACAAATCAATAAAAAGCAGCGCTTATCTACAGTGAGATTTTAAAACCTGGTGTAAGCAAATTAACAATGCTGCCACTTTGTCTAAAGCCACCATTAGGTATTCACCTACATTCGTAAATATCGTTTTTGATGCTGAACAATGATGGGAGTGTTCTATGCTATTGCAAATAGGTTACCCGTAGCGTACTTCAAACCGATAAGCGCATATTGGTAAAAGCAGTTTATTAAGAGTTTACTAGAGGGTTGGTACCATGATTATTTTGGTCGGCGGTGAAAAAGGTGGTAGCGGTAAAAGTTGCTTAGCCCAGAATATAGCAGTGTATTTACGCACTGAAAAAGGCGCAAACGTGCTAATGGTGGATTGCGATCCTCAACGCACCACTTCTGATTGGATCCAAGAAAGAAAGGCTAACCCAAGGCTTGCTGAAATAAACTGCGTTCAGTTATACGGTAAAATACGTAACGAGTTACTCAACTTAAGGCAGTACTACGATTACGTGGTTATCGACTGTGGCGGTCAAGATAATTTAGCGCTTCGCTCCTCTATGGCAGTTGCTGATCATATTCTTATTCCGTTGCGCCCAAAGCGCAGAGATCTGAAAACTGTACCTCACATGGAAGATATTCTTTCAACGTGCAAAATGGTGAACCCAAAAATGAACGCGGCCTTCGTTATTACTCAGTGCCCATCATTGCCAAGCCTAGCGGGTCGAATTTTAGAAGCAAAAGAAGTATGTCGCTCATTTGGAATTCCAGTGCTAAACGCCGTTACATTCAGCCGAAATATGTATGACGATTCTGAAGAATCTGGCCAGTCTGTAATAGAAAGCGAGCCTGAAGGTAAAGCCTCTCACGAGATTAGAACATTATTTGAAGAATTGTTAGCTGGAAAAGTGGAGGATTCGCATGAGTTTACTCAGCCTCAAAAAGTCGAAGCCATCAGCTAAAACAACGCTTCATTCGGTAGATGCTTTTATAGACGATGCGATTTCTTACGCAGCGGGTGTGCAAGTACTCGGGCAAGAGGAAATTGCACAGGCTAAACATCGTCATATTGAAGGTCGCAGCACCGACACAAACCCAGTGCATTTAAAATCGGTGGATGCAACTTATGTGCAAAACGAATCGTCTTCAAGTATACAGGGTCATATTCAACGACAGTTAAAAACGAAGCAAAAGCCAGATGCGAAAGCGGGTGAGAGAGCTAATGAGAAAGCAAATGAGAAAGCAACAGCCAAAGAAACGCAGCACACCGACAAGCCAATCTTTCAAGGTAAAAATACGTACCTAGGAATGCGTCACGCTACCTTTACCCTAACACCAGAGTGCATATCTCAGCTTTCGTTGCTCTCACAGGACAGCGGAATACCCAAATCAGCGCTTATTAGAAAATGGATTACCAGAGAGTTTGAAGAACGCCGAGTGATAAAGGACTCAAAAAACTAGCTTGCTGAAAAGCATCTATTTGAAGGGCGAATACACTAGACTTGAAGGGCGAATACCTAAGACGAAGTAGTTTGGAAATGGGTTGTTAATTTACTTAATACAACATTATCCGAGCGAGAGGGATGAACTAAGGACGTGTTGAACTTCACGGTCTAATTCAAAGCCTACACGAACTCAAAAAGGCCAGCACGTGCCAATAAAGGAGTATCTTTATATAGTTTCGGTGCGCGAAATCGTTCATACTGAGACCCGACGCTGTCATTGAGCATTGAGGCACATCGGCGGCTTACATTGCACCTACTTAATAAAGAGAAGTTACTACGCAACTCAGGAGGACGAACGTGGTTTTCGGTATTCGCACAGCGCTTACGCTAGTTTTGACTCTGTTTCTCAATGTTGCTGCTCTTTATCTTGTCACAGCCTCGCCTGCATACGCCGAAAAGAGCAACGCTTCCGATATAAAGGTGATACAAGGTCTGCTAGATGCAAAACAGTACGAAGATGCCGACCGTCAGGCACTTCTTTTTGCTGAATCGGCACTTCAACAGGAAACACCCACATCCGGCTTTTTTACATTAGCGGAACTGTTGCAAACGTCATCCCGCTTTGAATCATCTATTGCAGTATTAAATGCTGCCCTTGAAGCATATACCCGAGAAGGAAAGTTATCCGAAGTTGCCCGAGCACTTTTGTATCTTGGTCAATCTGAGCGGCAGCTTGCAAACTATGTGACGGCTCAGGATTACTTGCGAAGAGCCATGTCTATTGCTCAAATGAAAAAGCAAAAGCTTCTGCAAGCTAAGATCAGCTTAGAGATGGGTATCGTTTTTAAAGAGCAAGGGGAGGTAGAACGAGCGTTGGAACCTTTGAAAGAAGCCCTTGGCGTCTTCCGCAATAATGACTCTATCGCGGATTCGAGCGCATGCTTATCTCATATCGGCGATATTTACGCCCTTCTAGACCAAAATACTCAAGCTCTTTCTTATTACAACGACGCATTTTCTGCTATCTCCAATACGGCTAATAAGCAGTTAATGGGCATCATTAAAACCAAGCTCGGTGCGCTTCAACTTAAAAATAATGAGAAAGAAAAGGCACTTCGCTCCATCACAGGTGGCCTAGATTTACTCTTGGCGACCAATGATGTGGGAGCCATTTCAGAAGCTAAAATAGTGCTGGGAAGAGCTCTTATCGAAACAGGAAATGAACCAAGAGGAATAAGTTTATTGCAAGAGGCAATGAGCTTTGCCGCCGAGTCTGGGCAAACTCGTCTGGTAAATGATGTTCGATTAGCTCTAGCGCAAAATTATCTTAGAGAGCAAAAATTTGATCTTGCCCTAGCCTTCGCCAGCGAGGGATTAACGGATGCGCGAGAAAAGGGAAATTTACGAGGCCAACTTCGCTTTTTAGCTATTCAGCTTAGCGCGAGCGTTTCGTTAGGCGATTTTCAAAAAGCGTTAGATATTCAGTCTGTAATTCAGAAGCTTCGAGAGGCTTTGCTAAGCTCAGAAAACCAAAACGCATTGAAAGGCTTACAAGCTGAAATTGAACTTGTTCGCCAATCTAAAGAGCTAGAACGACTAGAAGAATCTAAACAGCTTGTTATTGCCCAAGCAGAGAAAGAAAAACTAAAAAACACCTTGTTCTGGAGTGCATCACTGGCAGTACTGCTAATGATGTTTTTGTTGTGGAGCCGATTTAAAGAGCGCCAACAAACTATCATACTTCGCCGTGAAGTTAGGCTACAAACAGAGGCACTTCAAGACAAAAATAGTGAGCTGGAAAGAGCATATAAAACGCTCGAACACGTCAGCTTAAGAGACCCTCTCACCGGGCTCTATAACAGGTATTATTTAGAGTCACAGTTACCCGAAGAAATTAAGCGCAGCCAGATAGAAATAAGCAAAAACGTGACAACGTCTGGAAAACACGACCTTTTGTGCTTACTTATCGATATTGATCATTTCAAGCGTATTAACGATGATTTTGGCCACTTGGCGGGAGACAAAGTTTTAGAAGGTTTTGCAGCCGTTCTTAAAGAAGTATTTAGAAATACAGACTTGATTATACGCTGGGGAGGTGAGGAGTTCCTCGTGGTTTGTAGGCATTCCTCTCGCGAGGAACTACCAGAACTTGCCGAGCGTTGCCGAGAGACAGTTGCCAGCCATGTATTTGATATTGGCGATAGCAAAACAATAAAAGTAACCTGTAGCATTGGGTTTTCAATTCTTCCTCCTAATGAAATCGTGAATTTCGACAACGCGTGGCGGCGAACTTTCGAAGTGGTCGATTACGCACTTTACGCTGCAAAACTTTCTGGTAGAAATGGCTGGATTGGCGTAATTGAGACGTATAATACAACGACGTCGAATCGGACATCGTTAGATAAAAAGTTCGACTTCCCGAGCTCGAGAATAGCAACCTCATTTAATAATATTGCCAGTATCCATTGGCCTGAAGAAGTAGCGGGGTAATAACGTGTATAAAGGAAATTGTGAGTGCCAAGCGGTTAACTTCGAATTGTCTGATGCCGTGAAAGTGTCGCCTCGTGTACCTCCAATGGCTTTGTCTGAAGAGAGCATTTCTGAGCATGTACATGATGAATATACGCTGATGCTAGAAGCCGATAAGCAGCATGTTATTATAGACTCAGCCCCATCAACGGTAAACACACTTCACACCGCCAGTGGCGAAACACATCATGTTTGTAATCAATGTGGTACTCTACTATTTGTGGAAAAAAGCCCCAACGTATTGCATCTTAAAGTAAAGTTTTTGGGCCACAACCAATGCCCGACGTGGTGACCACGTAACACGCTTAAACTGCACCTCAAAATATCGCGTTATAGGGTAGTAATTATTTCCCCTTATACTTTGATGAAAATATAGGCTAGACTCGAAATGTTGAGCGTAAGATTCGATTCGGCTGTGTTCGCATGTACCGTACAGGTGCTGTTTGAAAAGTTAGTCTTCACTTACCTCTTCATTCACATTGATCAAATCAGCAAATGGAGTTTCACCATGAAAACAAAAACGATTGCGTTAGCGCTATTACTCAGCATATTCGGCGTAACAGGCTGCTCAGAGTCTAAAGAAGACACGAAACAAGCAGTCATGTCAGAAATGAAAGAAGCAGGTGAAGCCACAGCTGAAACCTATGAAGATGCGAAAGAAGAAGCCGCAGACTCTTGGGATGACGCCAAAGACAGCGCAGAAGAAGCATACGAAGACGGTAAAGGTATGGCGTCTGATGCGTATGAAGAAGGTAAAGAAAAAGCCTCTGACGCCTATGAAGAAGGCAAAGAAATGGGCGCTGATATGATGGAAGAAGGCGCAGCAAAAACTGAAGAGTTAAAAGATGCTACTGCTAAAAAATTGCGTGAAGCCTGCATTAAGATGAAAGAAAAAATGGGTGGTGACGTAAGCGAGTGTGACACGAAAGACTAAAATCGCTGCTTTATTGTCGTTTGGTGGCCTTAGCGACCAAACGACAATAACACTTAAGATACGCCATCAATCACTGCTTTTTATATCTTCCATGTGATACTTATCAATCAACGAATAAAGCGTTGGGCGAGTAACACCTAAAAGCTCCGCCGTTTTTGACATATTTTTCTCCGCTTTCTGATAGGCATGTCTAATTGCTTTACTTTCAGCTATTTCTCTTACTTCTCGAAGATTTAACGTGGTGGGTTCGTCAACACTATCTACCGGTAACAATCCTAAATCGTCAGGCTGAATTACCGTCCCCTCTGCCATGATAACTGCTGACTTGAGTTTGTTCTGCATCTCTCGAATATTACCCGGCCACTTATGGGCTAATAATGCATTGACGGCAGACTCTGAAAAGCTTTTTGCTTTCGATTTGAACTCTTCGCGGTAAATATTCAAAAATGTCCGCGCCAATAAAATAATATCTTGGTCGCGGTCTCGAAGCGGCGGTATGACGATTGGCATTTCACCTACTCTATAATACAAATCTTCTCGAAAGCTTTCGTTTGCAACCATGGCCTGCAAATCTCTGTGAGTCGCGCAGATCACGCGTATATCGACGGGTATTTCACTTCTTCCGCCCACCCGCTCGATAACTCGCTCTTGCAGAAAACGCAGCATTTTTGCCTGTAAACCAATAGGCATGTCGCCTATTTCATCGAGAAACAAGGTGCCACCCTGAGCGGTTTCTATCTTACCAAGGGTGGTTTTATTTGCGCCTGTAAACGCCCCTTTTTCGTAGCCAAACAATTCGCTTTCCAGAAGGTTTTCTGGAATTGAGGCGCAGTTTATGGCAACAAAAGGTTTTTCTTTACGCGGGCTATGCTCGTGAATGCTGCGAGCAAAAACTTCCTTACCGGTTCCACTTTCACCAAGCAACAAGGTACTAATATCTGTGTTAGCTATTTTCTCAGCGCGCCTAACCACAGTTTGTATAGCTTCACTGTTGCCAACAATTCTAGACATTCCTGTTCTGGTTCTGGCCAAAATAGCGTTTTCATGTTCTAGTTTTGCTAAGTTTAACGCGCGATTAACTAACAGTTTGATTGTGTCTGAATCTATCGGCTTTTGATAAAAATCATAGGCGCCAAAATCGATTGCTTTTAGCGCATTTTGTTTGTCACTGTTCCCCGTAACAACTATCACCTTGGTTCTAGGCGCAAGAGAAATAATGTCATGTAAAATTCTAAGGCCTTCTGATGCATTTGCAGGGTCTGGCGGCAATCCTAAATCAAGGGTAACCACTTTTGGCTCATGACGACGCAATTGCGCAATAGCTGAGGCATGATCATCGGCAAATACGACGGTGTAGTCTGTTAAACTCCATTTAAGTTGTTTTTGGATACCGAGATCATCATCTACTACCAAAATGGTATCTGTCATTATGTCATCCTATTATTTTACTTCACTGTCCGATGCGACTGTAACAATCGTGCTCTGCATACTTACATGGCGCTGGTGCATTGCTATGGTGGATTGCTCCGGTACATAGCTCCGGTACATAGCTCCGCTAAATTACTCTGCACTGTCTGCCATTCTATGTTAATCCGTACGCTAGCTTGGGTACGCTGTTCACCGTATCATTGTATTGTATAATTCAGCACTGCAATCACTATATTTGAACCGCTGTTATGCAAATCGTCACAAGGTTTATCACCTCTAATCCGTGATACCTTGATGGCTGATATCTTGAACCTTGAGTATCTATTACCTTTAATGCTTAATGCTATACTATTGGAAAATGAAGAGTAAAACAGCTACCTTTTCCAACTTCACTTGTTACCACTAGCTTACCGCCTATAGACTCTAGGTATGTTTTTGCATCGTAGGCTCCAATACCCATCCCTGCATTCCCTTTTGTGGTATCAAAAGGTTTGAATAATCGCTCTTCTATAAATGACTTTTCCATGCCTATGCCAGAGTCTTCAATAAGCACTAATTGTGTATTTTGCGCACTATCTACATTTAATACCACATCAATCTCGCCATCATCACTCGTGGCTTGCTGGGCATTACTTATCAAGTGATAGAGCACATTCGCTACTTTTTCTTTGTCCACCACCACAGACCGTTCTTTCATCAGATGCAGCTTAGGCACTGGACTTAATGAGCTACACCGCTGCTTTATTACCTCATCAATAACACTAGAAAGATACTGCTCATCGTTAACACTGTCCTCAACTACTTTTTTATCCGTAAGCTGCTTTAACATTTTTTCCATACGCGCTTTAGTATGTTCAAGTGTTTCGAAGGTGTCTTCAATAAATTCGGGGTTGTGTTTATGCTGCTGAGCATTAGCCAATATTAGGTCAACCTGAGCTAGTACATTTTTTAAGTCGTGGAGCACAAATGCTGACATGCGATTGAAGGCAGCAAATTGGGCATTTTCGGCCACAACCTGCGCAGCTTCATGATGTTGTATAAAAGTTCCAACTTGCTCTGAAACTGCATTGAGGTAGTCTTTCACCTCCCAATTTAGGGTCACTTTTTCTTTGTCTCCAGCGGCTAATACAGCAAAACCCCACACGTTGTTATCCTGCATGAAAGGAATAAAAAGCTGGTAATTCCATTGCTTTAGCACCTCTCTGTCTAGTTTCAACCCTTCGTAGTCAAAGGGCTTAACAAGGTAGGCATCGGTATCGATAATCCAGCCGTTCTCACCGCTATATTCAACCAGCTTGTTGAGCATAATGATTTGCTTTTCATCAATATCAGCATGGCTAAGCTGCGATGCTTTAGCGATGCATTCAATACCACTTTTTGAGACCTTGAAAAGCAAACCTGAGTCGTACTGAACTGCATTTAGTAAGCCGGTTAGTCCTGCGTGATAAACATCTGAAGTGCTCTCTCCCGAACGAGTCAGCCATTTAGTGAGTTTTACCCATTCAACACGGTAGTCGTATTGATTGGCAAAGAAGTGCTTAGTAATAAAGATTTTTATCTTGGTTCTAAAAGCATTCGATAAGAAGACAGTGGCAAGAAGCGCAAATGACATCACCACAAGTATGATTTGTACTGTTGCTCCCCAACTACCTCCAACAAAGTTAATAGCATAGCCAATAACAGCCATAACGAACAAATAGCCACCAGCAACAAGGAGCAATGAACTGTGCAACACCACGTCTCGAGATATAAAAATATCTATTCCCCAGTGATGAATACGGCGAATTGAAATAACCAGAAGCGGCATAAGAAGAAAATAAATATAACCACGAGCTGCGATATAACCAACTTCCACTTGATTAACCATAGTGGCATTAGCGTAGGTTACAAACTCAAACACATTTGCAGCGCCAAGATAGATAATAAGCGGTTTAAATGCCCACTGTTCTCTTCCCGCCTGTCTATAAACTACTTCTAACAGCACCAATACCTCGAGAGACAGCACTATTAGTGTTAAAAAGCTCCACGCAGGATTGGCAGCAAAAAAATAAGAAGAAGCCAGCGCAAAACAGGCTGGAGCCAATATTATTAACGTTGTCGGACGTCTTAGAACATGGTGAAGGCTTTGAAAATTAGTTTGAATGCAGCTTGCGAGGAATAGCAACCACGCTAGTTGCTTTACAATATCGACAGTAAGTAACCAACTTAATGAAATAGGTCCAAAAAGCAGCGTGATCAAGCTTGTTGACCAAATAACCGTGGTAGCAGTAGCAAGCACAAGTAAGTGCTTTGCTACGCCTGGTTTCCTTACCGTCAACAATAAAAGTAGCAGTGCAAGATGCGCTAAGCTGTTAAGCCCGTACCCTAAGTCTGAAACCATTTAGTTGCATTCGTCCTAGTGAATAATAATTTTTTTACGGTCTTGTGGGCGCTCTCAATAAGCCCCCTTCACACAACGTCTAACGCTTTTTCACCACTAGCGAGCCAATGGAATAGCCTGCTCCAAAAGAACACAGCACGCCTAGATCGCCTGAAACAAGGTCTTCGTGATTTAAACCAAACGCGATCACTGAGCCTGCCGATGCTGTATTCGCGTATTCATTAAGCACAATCGGCGCTTCTTGTTCAGTTGCATCACGACCAAGCAGGCGTTTACAAATTAGCGTGTTCATATTGATGTTCGCTTGGTGAAGCCACCAGCGCCTTACATCAGCAGGTGAAATGTCATGTCTAGCAAGATGCTCTTCAATATGACTTGCCGCCATAGGACACACCTCTTTGAACACCTTGCGCCCAGCCTGATGAAATAGCTTATCGACACCATACGGATCAACGTCTTCCGCGCGGGTTAAGTAACCAAAATTTGAACGAATATTGTTGGAGAATTTAGTTACCGCTTTTGTGCTCAACACGTCGTACACATGTTCACCCTTCGCTGTGCTAGCCAACTCCATCACGGTTGCTGTCGCTACATCACCGAAAATAAAGTGGCTGTCGCGATCCGTATAATTGATTTGTGGTGACACTAATTCTGGGTTGATCACAAGTACTCGAGACGCGTTTCCAGCGCTAAGCATTTCAAACGCTCTATGCATTCCAAACGTTGCCGCCGAGCAAGCTACAAGCATATCAAAGCCGAAGCCCTCTATATTCAAGGCCTCTTGAACTTCAATAGCAATGGCTGGATAGGCCCTTTGCGTGTAAGCACAAGAAACAATTACGGCATCAATATCCTCAGCGCTTACTTTAGCCGCGCTCAATGCCAAACGTGCTGCTTCTACGGCTATTTCCGCTTGATGAGAAAGTTCATCGTCGCCTCGCGGAGAAATTTTAGGCTTCATTCGGTTTATATCTAACGCACCATCTTTCTTGTAGATATAACGACTTTTGATCCCAGACGCTTTTTCAATAAACTCCGCACTTGAGTAAGGCATCGCCACTACTTCGCCTTTCTCTATTTCTTCTTTGTTTTTATCGTTGAAACTATCGACGTATGAATTATAACTCGCCACCAACTCTTCATTGGTTATGCTCTCTTCGGGGTGCCAGACACCAACGCCACTGATAACGACTTGCTGAGACATAGTAATACTCTTCTAATTATATGGTAACCAAAGGCATGCAAACGCAAATAAAAGGTCTGCTAAACACCTTTATGACGGCCATTGCCATTAGACCAACATTAAAGACAGAATAAACACTTTGAATATTCGAATTAGGCAAGTCTTTAATATAACAATCCGATGGCGATTTAAGTTACACCGTATCTTTTGTTATAGCTTACCTCAATACACTCGCCCTGTAACTATTCTGTGATATAGAGCAAACTCTGTGAATTGTATTGCATAAACCTTTTGGGGCGGGGATAAAGGCCCTGTAATAAACAGAGGAAAGCAGCGCTACATCGCGCCAAATAAAAAAGCTCGCTTAACAGCGAGCTTCTTTAGAGGCTATTACAAGTACATCGAAATTTACAACTGGCTGATTTGCCAAACTGACACTGTGCCACTTACTTCATTGCCAACAATAAGCAACGCTTCTCCGCTTGGGCTGTCTTCAGCGCTAACGAAAACCAGACTTTCTGGGGCAAGGTCACCGATAATATCGTCTGCAGTTAGCCCGTCTGTTAGGTCTCGGTTAAACACATACTCTGTGAACTGAACATCGTAAGGATTGGTAACGTCATAGACAAAAATTCCACCCATACGCTCTAAACCAATAAATGCGTAGGTGCGGTCGCCAATTTGACCCACCGTAATAGCTTCTGGCTCAGGCCCTTTATTTTCCGAGCGAGAGTCACCTTCGTTTAGGTCGTTATCATTGTTGAACTGAACACCGTGAACAGATGCAGTAATACGCTCGAAATCATCACCTGAGTCGTATACTACAAGCCCATTTTGATCCCAAATAGTGAACGAGCGAGCACCGTAGGCATACGCAGCATCGTATTCGCCATTACCATCAGCATCTCCCATGGCAGATGTTACACGCAAGTCGTCCGCTTCCCCCGTTGCCTGTAGCATGGCTAATTCAGAGTTTGGTGCAGCCGTTAAGTCTTCTACTCTCACCTCGTCCGTGTAGGCTAAACAACCGTCGTCTTCATCAAATTCCACACCACCAGCGGCAGTACACGCTGCCTCATCTGCTACGTCAAAGAAATATTCGCGAGCATCGCCTTCATTAGCGGTTACTAAAAACGTTGCGTCTTTCCATGAGAATGCAGCCATACTATCTGGCTGATAAACGCCATACAGACCAGTGTACTGACCAAAACTCACTGAATCATTTTCTTGGATATCAATATCCAAGTTAGCCCATGCTTTTGTGCCTAAGCCAACTACATCAACTGTCAGTTCTTCTAAGTCGATAACAGCTAACCCGTTATTTTCTTGCAAACTTACGTAGGCCACGTCGTTGGTAGCCGCAATATATTCAGGCTCTAAATCCTGAGCCACTGTAGTAGTAATGGCAGTGCCGTTTATTGTACGACCTGACGGATTAGGAAACATCATGCCTTGAGACATGAGATCTGCTTGAGCATCGTTGAAAGCGCTAAAGCCAACTGTTGTGCCTGTTTCTTCAGGCTCGCCGCTAGCTAAAATGTTGATAACAGACACAGAACCCACTGGATCCACAGTGTAATCATCTGAAGGCTCACCTTCGTTAGCAACCAATACCTTACCGCCATCTGGCGTGAAGGTAACCATGTCAGGCAGAGCACCTACTTCTACTGAATCTAAGAAAGTTGCTGCACCAGCGTCAAGACCACTATAAAAAAGCACAAATCCGTTGTCCGTTTTTACATCTGCAGCTACGGCTACCGCCATTAGATCGCCATTAACGGCAATACTGTTGACGCCGCCTAACACTGCACCGTTAATGTCAGCAGGTAACGTAATAGTTGAAGGAGTAAGATTAACGGTGTTGATTGGGTCGGCTAATACAGCAGAGGTAAGGTTTCCGGCAGGGATAACCGCAATGGTATTTGTTCCCGTGTTAGTCGCGTAAATCGTTTGAGTGGCTACATGATACTGAACAATTTCAGCCGCACCTTGATTACCAAGGAAAGCTCGACCTACAACATCCAGTTCAATCCCAATAGATGCATCGGTACCATCAGCTCCATCTGCTCCAGGGGCACCCTGTTCACCTTGAGGACCCTGAGCACCAGTTTCGCCTTGTTCACCATCATCGCCATCGAGGCCACACCCGGTTAATGATGCTGATACTAAAAGAGCGAGTAACCCGTACTTGAATTTATTACGCACTGCCATCTTTATTTCCTTTTTTATTGTGGTATCTCAAGTTGAACTGCTAGACAAATATCGCTTCCTGCGTGCATTGCGCTTTATTTACCGCGAGGCGCTTAATATAAGCTATAAGCAGGTAGGCAATAAGCAGGCTTGGTATTATATTCAATATCTCGACAGTACAACAGAAAACTGATTTAACTTCTATGTACAAATTAAAGCCAGTTTATGACACAAATATTAATTTGGCAAAGCCTTTACAGCGAGCTTCTATGTGGCGTTTTTTTTCGAGCTTTTCCTTGCATTTTTGCCCCCAAATAATGTGTAAACGAAGTTGCAGCAAAGTATCTGAATAAATCAACCAATCAGGTTGCTATATTCATGATTAAAATGCAGGTATGCTTAAATAATTTTCAGACACCAAGGATTTAAAATGAAATTGAAATTCACGCTATCGGCGGTTGTCGCCGCTACTATTGCGCTCACCTCTTGCGCCACGTCCCCTACTGGTAGAAATCAAGTGCTGTTGTTTTCAGACGCACAGCTAACAGAAATGGGTGCGCAAGCTTTTTCAGGGATGAAAGAGGAACTTACGGTGTCTACAAAACAAGTCCAAAATAGCTATGTTGAATGTATTGCAAATGCCATAACTGCGCAGGTGCCATCTTCAGTGTTTGATGGTCAGTGGGAAGTGGTTGTTTTTGACGATGAGCAGGTCAATGCATTCGCGCTACCTGGCGGCAAAATTGGTGTTTACACCGGCCTTTTAAAAGTTGCAGAAAATCAGCATCAACTCGCTGCGGTTATCGGCCATGAAGTAGGCCATGTTATCGCCGAGCACGGCAACGAGCGAATGTCACAATCTACGCTTATCAACATGGGTACACAGGCTGCAGGCCAAGTATTAGCAGCGAATGAGGTGCCTCAGTCAGGCCCTATTATGGCAGCCATAGGATTGGGTATGCAGGTTGGTGTACAGCTACCATTTAGTCGAACTCACGAGTCGGAAGCAGACGAAATTGGCCTGCAGCTTATGGCTAAATCTGGCTTCGATCCTCGCCAATCTGTGAATCTCTGGCAAAATATGGAAGCAGCGAGTGGCGGTAATAGCCCAATGGAATTTCTATCCACTCACCCCGCTCCGCAAACCCGTATTAATGACTTACGAGCTAACATGAGTCCTGCGCTTGCTGACTATCAAGCTACCACTAACCGCCCAAACTGTAAGTAAGGCGTGCTGACCTTGCTTTAGAGACAAAAAAAACGCCGCTTAAGAAAGCGGCGTTTTCGTTTACGCAACTGGCGTGATGTTATTCACTGTCAGTTTTGTGTAAGTGAACATCCATTTGTGGGAATGGAATAGAGATGCCTTCTTGGTCGAAACGCAATTTAACCGCTTCAGTAAAGTCAAACTTAACACCCCAGAAATCTGCTGCATTAACCCACGGGCGAACTACAAAATTAACACTGCTGTCGGCAAGCTCAGACACGGCTACTTGAGGAGCAGGCTCTGACAGAATTCTGTCGTCAGCTTCTACCATTTCTTGCAGAATTTTCTTTGCTTTTAACAAGTCTGCGTCGTAACCAATACCCACTACCATATCTACACGACGTGTAGGTTTTGCCGAATAGTTAGTAATATTGCCACCGTAGATATTTCCATTTGGCACAATGATTTCTTTATTGTCAGGAGTCGTCATTGTGGTCGTGAAAATGCCGATCTTTTTGATTGAGCCTGATGTACCGCCTGCCTCAACAAAATCACCTGCTTTAAACGGCTTAAACACAAGAAGCATAACGCCCGCTGCGAAATTCTTCAGTGAATCCTGCAGCGACAAGCCAATAGCCAAACCTGCAGCACCCAAGATAGCAACGAGTGACGTTGTATCAACACCTAATTGGTCTAACGATGCTACGATAACAAATAGCATCAAAATGGCGCTGATAATCGCTTCTAAGAAATCGACCAACATATCGTCGTACTTAGACTTTGCCATTACACGTCTGAAAACAGAAAGCAGCAGGCCTACAACAATTCGACCAATAACATAGATAGCAATAGCCATGGCGATATTAATACCCCATGGAATTGCGTAATCATTTATATACCTTTCAATATCACTTGCAGATAAGAGCGAGAGTTGTTCTTCCATAATTTTTCCTTTTTGAGTTTGTGGTCACTGTGCAAATCAAGGTATCAGTAAAAACAAATATCACCAATAGTCAAACTTAATTAACCTTTCAAAATTACGCTAAAGTCATAGTGCATCGCGGCTTTCAGCTAATACAACCTCGCTAAAA
The DNA here is from genome assembly GCF_002831605.1 of Alteromonas sp. MB-3u-76. Taxonomy (NCBI): domain Bacteria; kingdom Pseudomonadati; phylum Pseudomonadota; class Gammaproteobacteria; order Alteromonadales; family Alteromonadaceae; genus Alteromonas; species Alteromonas sp. MB-3u-76. The sequence continues at coordinate 3,319,869 of NZ_CP025115.1, forward strand.
GCTATACAAAAGTAGTAAGAAAAAGCATCGGGAAGAGTGTTGTTGCAAAGCTGGGCTGTTTAACCGCCCCGACTTTATGTAGTCATTTCCCTGTCATAAAAATCTAATAACCTTTTTACTACAGTTGAGAATCAGGTATTGGCTTTCATACTTCCTTTGTAATTTTCATATTGATCGTGACAACGCATTTTTAGACAGTAAAGCGAACTAAAAAATGTGATTAAAAAAACAATTACTTTTTGGCTGCAGACGTTATACTAAAGTCTCATGGATGATGTGTTTGGTACTCAACCAAATTTGCGACCAATGCATGGATAGTGAACATCTGCAAAAACAGAATTTTTACTATTTTATACTCAAGGGTTTGCTGCCCTAGCAATTTATGCAACAAGAAGGATTTTCTCATGCTGCTTTTAACCACCCTATTTGTCGTAGTGTCTGGAATTTTTATTTACGCTTTACGTCCAGACAAAGGCAGGCACACAAAGCATGCAAGAAATTCAAATTCAGCAGATTTAAAAGCGACAGAGTCATCAAAGCTAGCACCTCAAGCTAACCGTTCCATAGCAATGCACTATCCAGCAGTAGACACAAATGACTCGAAAGCACTTAACGAGTCAAAGGTTTCCAGTGTCCCCACGGGTCAAAGCCCAGCGCGAGCAGCACAGGTAATTTAGTACTTGTTTGATCACCTGGGTTTATCACTGATTGACTGGTAGCCTATTAGGGCAGTACCATTTTTTCGGCAGTGATAGCGTTGCAAGTCGGCCCCTTCCCCACGTATCATAGCGCTAAATAATTTTTGTCTTTTTTCACATGCGCATATCAAGAATCTATTACCCCAACGCTATCACCGTAGAACAAGAGTTTGAATTAACTCCAGAAGCTGCACATCACGTGGCCACTGTACTTCGGTTGAAGGCAAACCGCCCCATTGTTTTATTTAACGGCGACGGTAATGAATACAGCGGCCTTATTATTAATGTTCAGCGCAAAAAGGTCATTGTGGAAATCGATGCTTGCTTGTCTGTCTCAAACGAATCCCCCCTTCATCTGCACTTAGGCCAAGGCGTATCAAAAGGCGACAGAATGGACACTGTGCTTCAAAAGGGCGTTGAATTAGGGGTAAGTGAAATTACCCCAATCATCACAGAGCGATGCGCAGTTAAATTAGACCCAGCTCGTTGGGAAAAGAAATTACAACAATGGCAAAAAATCATCATTGGGGCTTGTGAACAAAGCGGTCGTAACGTTATTCCCAAACTAAATGAACCTGTATCTATAGGGCAATGGCTTTCTCATTCCACGTCAACCTCTCGACTGGTACTTGCTCCTGGCGCAACTCAGCCTTTAGCTCGACAGCCTTATAATACACAAGGGTATCGATTACTTATTGGGCCTGAGGGTGGGCTATCAGATTCCGAAATACACCAAGCAAATGAGAATGGGTATATTTCTGTCAGTCTTGGTCCCCGTATACTGAGAACAGAAACAGCGGCCATTACTTCATTAAGTATCCTACAGTCGTTGCACGGTGACTTTTAGTGAGGCCTGGCCAACCTAAAAAGCCCCAACTGAAATACTTAACGTAACTTGATACTATGCTAAAACGCCCCAACATATGGGGTATTATTGCCATTTACTTATTTACCGTTAATTCAAGCGAGAACTCTATGCAATACACTGTTGGCGTAATAATGGACCCAATCGAGGCGATAACTCCACATAAAGATACAAGCCTCGCAATGATGCTGGAAGCACAGCGCCGGGGTGCTAAGGTCGTATACTTTGAGTTGAAAGATCTCTATCTAGAAAACGGTAAACCTATGGGGGTGGCAAAAACAGTATTAGTCAAAGATCAACCTACCGACTTTTATGAAATAACCGAAACAAATACAGTTCAGCTTGGTGATATTGACGTACTGCTGATGAGAAAAGATCCGCCTTTCGACAGCGAGTTTCTTTATGCTACACAAATGCTATCACTAGCCCAAGACGCCGGAGCATTGGTAGTCAATAATCCGCAGGCTCTGCGCGATTATAATGAAAAGCTTTTTACATCGTATTTCCCTGAGCACATCCCTGCCACGCTTGTAGCTAATAACCAAGTACCTATTCGAGAATTTCACGCAAAATACAAAGATATAATTTGTAAGCCACTTGATGGAATGGGCGGCGCTTCTATATTCAGAGTAAAACCAGACGGTAATAATCTTGGTGTGATTATAGAAACCCTCACCCAACTTGGCACACGATATATGATGGTTCAAGAGTATCTGCCTGAGATAAAAGACGGAGACAAGCGGGTGCTCATCGTTGATGGTGAAGTTATGCCTTACTGCTTAGCTCGTCTTCCAACTAAAGGGGAAACTAGAGGTAATCTTGCAGCAGGCGGAACAGGCCGCCCTCAGGCAATTTCAGAGTCTGATAAAGCATTAGCCGAAGCAATTGCGCCAACCTTGAAAGAAAATAATATATTGTTCGTTGGCTTAGACGTGATAGGTAATAAAATAACCGAAATAAATATTACAAGCCCTACGTGTGTTCGAGAAATTGAAGCACACTTTGACATTAATATTATGGAAAAACTATTTGAAGCCATTGAAAAGAGATTGGCACATAACTAGGGCGTGTTGAAACAATACCGATGTAGCAAGACTGAGAAAATATGACGGAATTAAAGAGTTTAAAAAATCATTTTTTGGTAGCCATGCCAAGCCTAGACGATCCTTACTTTTCTCGCTCCCTCATTTATGTGTGCGAGCACGACGCCGATGGCGCAATGGGTATTGTTGTCAATCAACCCTCAACAATGAATGTAAAGCAGTTACTTGAGCAAACGGATAAAGAGCTTGATGTTTCTGCAGACAAAGCGGAACAAATTGTTCTAGCAGGCGGTCCAGTAAGCCAAGAAAGAGGCTTTGTACTGCATTCTACGCAAAAGGGATGGGCCTCTAGCCTCGCGCTAGCGCCGGGCATTATGGTAACCACATCGAAAGATATTCTAACGGCAATAGGCAACGATGAAGGTCCAGAAGACGTCATCATAGCGTTGGGCTTTGCTGGCTGGTCTAAAGGCCAGCTTGAACAAGAAATGCAGGAAAACGCGTGGCTTACCATTGAAGCCGACGAAGATATACTATTTCATACGCCAATTCACAAAAAATGGCAGGCTACGGTGAACAAGTTAGGCGTTGATGTATGGCAGTTAGCGCCTGGTTCTGGCCATGCATAAATCTCAAGGTAACTCTCAAGAACACATTGGAAACCGCACGGTTCTGGCCTTCGACTTCGGAACCAAAAGCATTGGTGTGGCGGTGGGCCAAGAGATCACAGGCACCGCATCCCCGCTTTCAGCATTGAAAGCGCGAGATGGCATTCCCGATTGGAGCCTGATTGAAAAACTATACGCTGAATGGCTTCCTCACGCTGTCGTTGTGGGACTACCGCTTAACATGGACGGCACTGAGCAAGAGATGACGCAGCGTGCTCGTAAATTTGCTAACCGTTTACATGGTCGCTTTAAAGTGAATGTAGAGTTATGTGACGAGCGTTTGACTACGACAGACGCCAAAGCCATGCTATTTGAACTGGGTGGGTACAAAAAGCTGACTAAGGATAAGGTAGACAGCGTTTCGGCCTGCGTTATTTTCACCAGCTGGGTTGAAAACGCTTATAGCTGATAAACTTCTGACAGACTGCCTATAAACTATCGGGCCTTGCTACATTGCCAGCATACTTCAAATGCGCCGCCATTTTCTTCGCCACACTCACTGCATGTCCATTCGTTCCTGTCACTTTCCGCGGTGGGTTTGAGCTTACTTTCAAACGCATTAACCACTTTAGATGCACGATTGAACCATGTTTCATCTACTAGCCATAATTCTTGCTGTGCTTCTTGCCAAGGTAATTCACCAAGCGCGCCACCTGCGAACTCATTTTTTACCATATAGGGGATGGCCAGTGCATCAAGCTCACTGCGAATGGCTTGAAGCTCAAAGGCATCTTCTGAGGCAAACAGTTTTTTCAAGCGTTCATTCCCTAACAGTCTTTTACAGTAAGCTACCCGTGTAAGCGAAAATGTCTAGTCATCCATGTCAAACGACACGTTCGACAGTGTTCCTAAACTTGAATTGTCGCTGGCGTCTAACTTTATCATCAAACGCAAATCGTTAGGCGAGTCTGCGTGGTGCAGAGCCTGATCCATTTCAACACGGCCCTGTTTATAAAGGTCATAAAGCGCCATATCGAAGGTTTGCATTCCCTGCTCTTTCCCTTTCTTCATCGCCTCTTTAAGGCTGCCTATTTCATTTCGCTGAATAAGGTCGCGCACAAGTGGGGTATTTAATAAAACTTCTATAGCGGCTACGCGGCCCTTACCATCAGGGGTAGGAACAAGTTGCTGGGCTACAATGGCGCGAATATTCAAACTCAAATCGAATCGCAGCTTGTCATGCATATCCTTTGGCGCTAAGTGCATTATCCGCTCGATGGCCTGATTAGCGTTGTTTGCATGCAAAGTTGCAACACAAAGGTGCCCTGTATCTGCAAACGACATAGCGTATTCCATGGTCTCCATAGAGCGAATTTCCCCAATGAGAATGACGTCAGGGGCCTGTCTTAAAGAGCTTTTTAAAGCGTCGTCAAACGACTGGGTATCAATGCCCACTTCGCGCTGAGTGATGACGCAATTTTTATGTTCATGAACAAACTCTATCGGGTCTTCAATGGTAAGAATGTGACCGTGAGAGTTCTCATTTCTATGGCCAATTAACGCCGCTAATGATGTTGATTTACCGGTACCCGTTCCGCCAACAAATAGCACTAAACCGCGTTTTGCCATAATGATTTCTTTTAAAACTCTGGGAAGCCCTAAATCATCCGCTTTAGGAATTTGAGTTACTATACGTCTAATAACCATGCCGGCTTGATCGCGCTGCCAAAATGCTGAGCAACGAAAGCGTCCAATGCCCTCTCTTACAATCGCAAAATTACACTCTTTAGATTCGTGAAATTCCTTTTGCTGCTTCTCGGTCATGGCTTCGTGAACCAGAGCGAGAGCAGTTTCCTCAGAAGTTGCGCTATCGGAAATAGGTGTAAGCTTTCCGTTTATCTTGGCACTGATCGGAAAGTTTGCCGTTACGAATAAATCTGAGGCATTGGTATCAATCATTTTTTGTAAAAGAGAGTCTAGCATGCTTGTTCCCGAAGATAGTTCATGGAGAGGGGTTCTAAAATCCCCCTAAAAAGTCACTCTAAAAGCTATTCATGGCCTGTTTGTCAACCGATTTTGCCGCGGCGTCTTGCTTAGTGATAACACCCATAGCCACTAACCGTTGTAAGCATTGATCCATGGTTTGCATACCGTGTGCCTGTCCAGTTTGAATCACTGAATACATTTGCGGGACTTTGTCTTCACGAATAAGGTTTCTGATTGCCGGTATTCCTACCATTATCTCATGAGCTGCCACACGCCCACCGCCTATTTTCTTGAGCAGCGTTTGAGATATAACCGCCCGCAAAGATTCTGATAACATTGAACGCACCATCGATTTTTCTTCTGCAGGAAACACGTCGATAATACGGTCAATAGTTTTTGGCGCGGAGTTAGTGTGCAAAGTACCAAATACCAAATGGCCGGTTTCTGCGGCTGATATAGCTAGTCGAATGGTTTCTAAATCTCGAAGCTCGCCTACAAGGATAACGTCAGGGTCTTCACGTAATGCCGATCGCAAAGCATTATTAAATGAATGCGTATCTCGATGTACTTCCCGCTGGTTGACCAAACTAAGTTTGTTGTCGTGAACAAATTCGATGGGGTCTTCGATAGTAAGAATGTGCTCACGCTTGTGAGTATTAATGTGGTCTACCATGGCCGCTAGTGTAGTACTTTTACCGGAGCCCGTTGCACCGGTTACTAAAACAATGCCGGTTGGCTGATTAATAATTTCCTTAAAAATATCCGGCGCGCCTAAATCGTCAAGAGTCAGAACGTCGCTAGGAATAGTACGAAGTACAGCGGCAGCACCGCGGTTTTGAACAAACGCGTTGACACGAAAGCGCGACAGCCCTTTTACTTCAAAAGAAAAATCGGTTTCTAGATTTTCCTCGTATTCTTTACGTTGCATATCGTTCATGATTTCATAAACGAGCCCGTGAACCTGCTTGTGATCAAGTGCTGGGACATTGAGCTTGCGCATTTCGCCGTCTACGCGAATAAGCGGCGGAAGTCCGGCTGACAAGTGTAAATCTGAGGCGTTATTCTTAACACTAAACGCTAAAAGTTCGGTAATATCCACAACAACTTCTCCATAACAAGGTGAATAATGCAAACAATAGCAGAAAGAATAGATTCCGCACTTCAGGGAATCACACAAGCCGCTACTTCAGTACATCGTCCACCAAATTCAGTCAAATTACTAGCGGTTAGCAAAACAAAACCCGTATCGGATATTATTGAAGCGTATGAAGCGGGACAACGAATGTTCGCAGAGAACTATGTTCAGGAAGGTGTTGAAAAAGTTCAGGAACTTGCTCACCTCACCGACATAGAGTGGCACATGATAGGCCCCATACAGTCGAATAAAACCAAAGTCGTTTCAGAACATTTCGATTGGGTGCAATCTGTAGATAGAGAAAAAATAGCTCGAAGACTAAACGAGCAACGTCCTGACAATTTACCTCCATTAAATGTTTGTATTCAGCTCAACATCGATGACGAAGAGAGTAAATCTGGCGTGAAACCAGACCAACTTGACAGCTTAATTCAGTTTATTAAGTCGCAAGAAAAGCTTTGTCTTCGCGGAATTATGGCCATTCCAAAAGCCAACCCAAGTGATGAAGAGCAACAAAGCACTCTCGGTAAGCTGAAGGAATTATATGACCATTACCACAAATCGCTGGCCAATTTTGATACTCTATCGGTAGGAATGAGTAGCGATATGCACGCGGCTATCAAAAATGGATCTACCATGGTGCGCATAGGCACAGCAATTTTTGGTAAGCGTGGTTAAGTCACTTCGCAAAACGGTAACGTAATAAAACGCAGCGTTAGCGATAAACACAGTGGCGTTGACGTTTTAACAGTGCACTTGAGCTACTTATAAAAGCAATACGCAGTTACGAATATACATTTGTGCAATTTTGCGTGTTGAATTAAGAATTACACAGACAACAGTAAGGATTTACATGCAACAGAAAAAATTGGCATTTATTGGCGCAGGCAACATGAGTCGCAGCATCATTAGTGGGTTAATTCAGTCTGGTTATGCAAAAGAAAATATACTCGCAGCTAACCCGTCTACACCGAAGCTAGACAAGCTGAAAGAAGAATTTGGCATACAAACCACACAATCAAATGATGAAGCCTGCCAGTTTGCCGATGCCATTGTACTTGCAGTAAAACCGCAAATTATGGGCAACATGTGTGCCGACCTTCAGAAAAACAACGACCTCGCGGGTAAGCTATTTTTAAGCATTGCGGCAGGTCTTCCGGTGTCTCGCTTACAAGAGATGTTAGGTGGTGACTACCCAGTTGTTCGTATCATGCCCAACACTCCAAGCCTTCTAGGTAAAGGCATGTCAGGTATGTATGCAGACAGCACGGTATCTCAAGAAGACCGAACTTACGTTGATGACGTAATGAACAGCGTAGGTGAAACCGTATGGGTTGATCACGAAGACGGCATAAATGGCGTAATTGCTGCTGCAGGTAGCAGCCCAGCTTACTTCTTCTTATTCCTTCAAAATATGCAAGAAGAAGCCATGAACATGGGATTTGATAAAGACCAGTCTCGTCTTATGGTTCAGCAAGCCATGCTTGGCGCTGCCGAGATGGTGTGTAATAACCCAGACCTTGAATTAAGCGAGCTGCGTGCCCAAGTTACCTCTAAAGGCGGAACTACGGCACAAGCCGTAAATACCTTTATCGACGAGGGCCTCAAAGACATCATTAGCAAGTCTATGCGTGCTGCCGTCGCCCGTGCCGAAGAAATGGCAAAACAGCTTTAACGTTTGTAGGAACAAGAGTAAATGAACGCAACGGTTTTTTTGATTGATACACTATTCAATCTCTACTTAATGATTGTCATATTGCGGTTGTGGCTGCAAATGGTGCAAGCCGATTTTTACAATCCAATGAGTCAGTTTATTGTGAAAGCAACACATCCTATAGTGGGGCCGTTGCGACGCGTTATTCCGTCATTAGGCAGATTTGATACCGCCACATTTGTTTTAGCACTCGCGGTTTGTGCATTGAAGCTCGTCACGCTGATATTGATATCGGGCGGTACTTTGAACCCAATAGGTATTGCAATTATGTCTTTCATGGGCGTGATAAAAGAAACGCTCTCGCTCATGTTTTGGGTACTTTTACTACGCGCAATACTTAGTTGGGTATCTCAAGGGCAATCTCCTGTTGATTATGTGCTTTATCAACTTACCGAGCCTTTTTTAGCGCCTATTCGCAAAATCATTCCTCCATTAGGCGGGCTTGATTTGTCAGTGCTGATTGCAATCATTGGATTACAGTTTTTACAGCTGTTGATCCAAGATGCTCTCAGAGTGCTATGAGTGTATAAAATTGGCATAACAGCCTCTAATATAAAAACAGCTTAAGTTAGCGCTGAAGTTTTAAAAGCACAATTTAAAAAAATATCAAAGCGAGGAGCGACGGTGAAGATAGTAAAAAAAGTGTCAGCAGTTATTTTAGGCGCGTTGCTTATGTGCTTGAGCCTTCAAGCTAACGCAGAACAAAAGCAGACATTAGGCGAATGGGATGTCCACTACATGGTAGTGAACACCCCCTTTCTTACTCCTGAAGTTGCAGCAAACTATGGGATTGTAAGAAGTAAGTACAATGCTTTAGTTAATATTTCTGTGCTCGATAAAGATTCAGGTAAAGCACAGCGGGTTTCGGTTGACGGCCATGCCACTAATTTACTCGGGAAAAAACGCGACCTTTCGTTCAAAAAGGTAGAAGACGGTGATGCTATCTATTATCTTGCTGTCTTACCGTTTCGCGACCAAGAGACATATCGTTTCGAAATTAGCGTGAAAAGGGCTTCAAGCCAGCAGACGTTAAAGTTTAAGCAAAAAATGTATGTCGATGGCTGAAAAATCTGAGGCCATAGCTGATTTAGTATAATGCCATGGAAGAGTTTTATTCAGACAGTTTTATCAGACAGTTTTTTTCATTCGGCCCGCCGATGACTCTAAAAGCTAAACGGATACCAAGCGAGGTGCTTTTCACGAGCCCTCGCTTTTTTTAGGCCTAAAAAGAGCGTGTTGACCTTTATTGCTCTAAGTCACTTTACCATTAGCCTTTCCTAGTAAATAATCATAAAAGTACGCTCTGTCGAACTGTTAGGTAATTAAGTAAAAGTGTTCACCGGCAGTTTATGCGCAACAATAAAATTATAAAAAAGAGACTTATTATGACTACCCCCTACCCTCACCTTCTCGAGCCTCTCGATTTAGGCTTTACCACACTGCGAAACCGAACATTGATGGGCTCTATGCATTTAGGCTTAGAGGAGGAAAAAGGCGGGTTTGATAAATTAGCTGCATTCTATGCAGAGCGAGCAAAAGGCGGCGTTGGCCTCATCGTAACGGGAGGAATAAGCCCTAACATTTCTGGGTGGGTAGCCCCATTTGCAGGAAGAATGACCAGTAAGAGACACGCAAAAAAACACAAAGTTATTACCGACGCCGTTCACGCTGAAGGCGGTAAGATATGCATGCAGATTCTTCATTCTGGGCGCTATGGCTACCATCCTCTAGCGGTCTCAGCCTCATCCGTGAAATCGCCCATTACTCCATTTAAACCCAGGGCACTGTCTTCAAGCGGTATCAAAAGCACAATAAAAGACTATGCAAATTGCGCAGGTTTAGCTCAAAAGGCTGGATACGACGGCGTAGAAATTATGGGGTCAGAAGGCTACCTCATCAATCAATTCTTCTGTGAACGCACTAACCAGCGGGACGATGAATGGGGCGGCAGTCTCGAAAATAGAGCGCGACTGGCTATCGAGGTAGTGAGAGGTGTGCGTGAAAAAGTAGGGGCTGAGTTTATTATCATTTACCGTCTTTCAATGCTCGATTTAGTCGAAGGCGGAGCCCAATGGGATGAAGTGGTTTATTTAGCTAAAGAGATAGAAAAGGCAGGCGCGACGCTTATCAATACAGGCATTGGGTGGCATGAAGCGAGAGTGCCAACCATATCAACCTCGGTTCCGCGCGCGGCTTTTACCTGGATAACCAAGCGGATGAAGGCAGAGGTATCGCTGCCGCTAGTGACTACCAATCGAATAAATACGCCAGAAGTTGCAGAGTCAGTATTGACAGATGGACACGCAGATATGGTTTCCATGGCACGCCCTTTTCTTGCCGACGCTCATTTTGTGGCCAAAGCAATGCAAAACGAGTCAGACCTCATCAACACCTGTATTGCCTGTAACCAAGCCTGCCTAGACCATGCCTTTGAACAAAAGCGTGCAAGCTGTTTAGTGAATCCGCAGGCATGCTACGAGACCGAACTCACCTTCTCACCAACCTCTAATAAGAAAAAACTAGCGGTTATTGGCGCTGGGCCAGCAGGCCTATCCTTTGCCATGTACGCCGCTGACCGCGGGCACGATGTGCATCTATTCGATCAAGCCAGCGAGATTGGTGGTCAATTTAATTACGCAAAGCAAATACCTGGTAAAGAAGAATTTTATGAAACCCTTCGTTACTTTACGCATCAATTAGCGCGAGCCAATGTCACAATTCATTTAAATACTCTTGCTAACACAGAGACATTAAAGGATGGAAGTTTCGATGAGGTTATCTTAGCTACAGGTATTAAACCTAGAAGCCTAACTATTGAAGGCCACGACCATCCGAAAGTTTTGGGTTATCTAGACGTATTGCGGGATCATGTTGAAGTAGGCCAGCGTGTAGCGGTGATCGGTGCCGGAGGCATCGGGTTTGATGTCGCTGAATACTTAGTAGAAGAAGCAGACCTAACTGAAAATAGAGACAAGTGGCTAGCACATTGGGGTATTGATAAAAGCTATGCCGCCGGCGGCGCACTTAAGGAAAAAGAGCTCACACCCACTACACGCGAAGTATTTTTACTTCAGCGTAAAACTACAAAAGTGGGTAAGGGCTTAGGCAAAACAACGGGTTGGATCCACCGTCAGTCCCTTAAACTTCACAACGTACAAATGATTAATGGCGTAACTTACGAAAAAATTGATGATAAAGGGCTTCACGTTGTTATTAACGACAAACCAAAACTACTGGAAGTCGATAACGTGATTGTTTGTGCAGGCCAAGAGCCATTCACGCCATTAAAAACGCCTCTTGAAGAAGCTGGGTTTACGGTACACATTATAGGTGGCGCCGACGTAGCAGCAGAACTAGATGCTAAAAGAGCCATTCGTCAGGGCGCCGAATTGGCTGCGAAAATCTAAGCGTTTTGGCAGCCAGGAAGGCTTAACGCTACACTGGCAAAGCCAATAGCGGCTAAAGTCGCGAAAAATCCATTATGTTGCTTCATTGCGCTTCGCCATACTTTACTTTCCAGTCCCGACGGGCTGAATTTTAGAGTAGAGGAGGTGAGATCAAAAAACCAGCTTTCACTTGATGGCAAAAGCTGGCTTTGTGCGTATTATTTTAAAAGGCGCACTTTTTTGACTAGCTTTTTTGACTGGCTATCCAGCGGTCTATTTTTTGTTCAAGAATAGCCAGCGGAATGCCACCTGTGTTTAATACCTGCGCATGAAATTCTCGAATATCAAAATTCTTGCCAAGGGCTTGTTCAGCCCGTGCGCGTAACTCTTGTATTTTTAATGCGCCAACCTTGTAAGATAAGGCTTGTGAGGGAATAGCAATATAACGCTCAACCTCTGCCACTACCTCAGTGCGCGTCATGCCTGAGTTATCGAGCATAAAGTCGATGGCTTTTTCTCTGCTCCAGCCCTTCGCGTGAATACCGGTATCAACCACCAAGCGCATGGCTCTTAACTGCTCATCCTGCAATGTACCGTAACGGTTCCACGGATCATCGAAAAAGCCCATTTCGTACCCTAGCGTTTCAGAGTATAGCGCCCATCCCTCGCCGAAAGCGGGCAAAAAGCTAAAGCGCATAAACGAAGGCAGTGAGTCGTTTTCTTGCGCAATGCTATTTTGGAAATGATGGCCTGGTGCTCCCTCATGAAGGTATAGCGTCACATTCCCCGTAGTTAAGCGGCTAGGTAAATCATAGGCATTAAAGAAAAACGTTCCTGGACGTGACCCATCAGGCGTACCCGGTTGATAAGAACCACCGGCACTAAACTGTTCAATAGCCGGATCGTAAGGCTTTATTTCTAGCCCTGACTTTGGCAATAGTGAGAAATACTCATCAATTTTCTTGTCTACTTCTTTGCCAATACGATAGTAGCTTTGGGTTAATGCTTCACGACTTTCAGGCTTAAACTGAGAGTCTGTTCGCACAAAGTCGAAAAGCTCATTTAGCGTGCCGTCAAAACCCACTTCGTCTTTTATCGCTAGCATGTCGTTTTTAATGCGCTTAACTTCTCTAAGACCAAGTTCATGCAGTTCGTCGGGAGTCAAAGGCAGCGTAGTAGAGTCCTCTACCATCAACTCATAAAGCTTCGCGCCACCTTTCATGTCGCTCAAACCGATGGTTTCACGAGCAATGGGTAAGTATTCATTTTTAAGAAAGTCGCGCATGCGTCTGGTGGCATCGTAAATGTCTTGCGTAGCCTGCTCATATTCACTCGTTAAACGAGTTTTTTCTTCTTCAGAAAATGATTCTGGAAACATCGTCATAGGCCCCCAAAACTGCGACTCTTTTAGCGGTATTGCTAGCTGTGTATCAAACTGCTTAATAACGCGGTCTATGGTAAGCGTAGTTTCTAACACGCCAGATTCCATCCCCTCTTTAAAACGCTCTATAGCACGGTCTGAAATGGCAATATAATCTTTGTGGCGTGATAAGTTGTTCTCATAGTCTTCAACGGTTTTAAAAGGAGCAGCCCCCTCACCACTGGCAAAAAAGGGGTAAAAAGTATGAAACCCACTAAAATGATTTACAGGGCGTACTAAAAATAACGCACTGATCTCTGGCGAGGACATTTCAAGTGCAAGCTCTTGGTTATATTTGAAAACGTCATAAGCCAATTTGTCAGTATCATCTAGCTTGCTTCTATCAATTTGCGCAAGTTCCGACAAATTGAGCTGTGTACTGGTACGGCTTGCTAAATCATGAGCATCAGTTAAAAAGTCGCCCAAGCGATCTGCCCGTCGCATATCACCGCGGAATATGGCCATCACAGGGTTTAGTGCTAAATAACGCTCGTCCGATGCTGCAAAAAGAGCAAAGAGTTTTTCATGCTCACTTTGAGCTTTTTGCATAACGGTTGGCTCTTTTAGAGCGTCATTATGAGAATTTGCGATAGCAACTGATGTGCTCAACGCTAACGCAACAGCGCTACTAACTGCCAACATCTTTCTTATCATTTGTAAGGTTTCCTTATTATTTTAGTGTGCAAACGCCAATATCATTCATAACAAATCAACTTAAAAGCACTGTTTGTTCGAATCAGGCGACGACATTATTTTAAGTCTGTCTTATGGCCTATCTAATTATTGACATACTTTAGGCGTTATCTTTGTAAAGTGCTATTTTTTGGAGAAAGGTATCGTCATAAGTTGTGTAAAGAATTATCAAAAAAAAGCTGCGCTTGAGCGCAGCTTTATCACAGTGATTTTATACCATATATGGACCCTCTCCGATTGCAAGACACCGTGTTGACTTATTAACGTGATTCATTGCTGCCATATATTCGGCTTTTTCATGAAGTCATTTGACTTCTAGCCTTGATGGTTGTTCGCACCTTGTTGTCTCATCAATCCGGCGGCCTCGAAGGCCATTGGTATAAACTGATTTGAACAAGATGGTTATGAACCGTTAATCATCAGTACATTGTCTTTTTGCAATATGTTGATAGGCTTCCTGTTTTAGATTATTTACTTAACTTTGGTTTGGGTTTCATCGGCTAAGCCGCTGCTTTATTTATCAGTCCCGGCTGATAATCCTGTTGGTAATGCAGCATAGCCCAGGCCATTCTTACCATTTTGTTAGCCAGTGCGACGCACGCCTTGTTAAAGCTCATGCGGGCTAAACATGCCCGACACCACTGACTCACGTTATCGGTTTTATCTCCAATATGGCGCAAGGCGGCTCTGGCTCCGTTAATCATCTGGGTGCGTAAATACGTGTTCCCTCGCTTGCTAATACCTAACAACCTCGGGTTATCTCCCGTTGTATGTTGTTTGGGCACTACACCTAACCAAGCGGCTAAATGTCGGCCGCTATTAAAAGCCTGGCCTTGTCCAATGCCTGCATATAACGCGGTAGCAATCAATGGCCCGATTCCTGTCATGCTCATTAAACGCTCGCATACAGGCTGGCTTTGTGAGAACGCTTTCAACTCCTTGTCCATTTCTTTTATGCGCTCCCGCAGTTCCCGCAAATCATTGAGTAAGCCTTGAAACTGTCGGCGAGCTAGCATACTCAATCCATTGTCAGCCTCTTCCAGGGTAAAAGGCAGTTCTTTCACCAAAGCCGCTACACCCCGTGCATACACAATACCGTATTCGCTCAACAAGCCTCTTATCTGATTACTCAACGCCGTTTGCTGCGCTATCATACGCTCTCTAATCCGATGCATAAGCTGGACATCTTGTTGTTCCTGAGACTTAAACGGCACAAATCGCATCCCTTCGCGTTGTGAAGCCTCGGCTATCGCCTCTGCATCATTGTAATCATGTTTATTGCCTTTTCGGTATGCTACAACGTATTGCGGTGCTATCGCTTTGACTTCATGCCCGGCTTTCGTCAATTCCCTGCACCAGTAATGGCAACTTCCACAGGCTTCCATCACTACAATGCTTGGCTCCAGATGACTAAAATAGGACAACATCTGGTGACGCCTTAACTTCTTCTTTCTGAGCACTCTGCCTGATTGATTCATAAAAACTAAATGAAAAACAGACTTGGCGATATCAAGACCTATTGTTATCTTATTCATGTGACCCTCTTCTTCTTGATAGTGATTTGAATAACTCTATCTTGGCTCATTTGAAGCCTTTATGGGAGGAGAGGGTCCATACCATTAATACGGCTTGCAACATGGCGGCCTAAATAGCTACCTTTTGCAGCATCACAAGAAAGATGATTGCTTTATTTACCCGTATTAACAAAACTCACGCAGTCACCTTGATTTTTAAACGTACTTCCGTCATGACGGTTCAGTGTTTTCCAGTTACCCTTTTTACATTGGGATTTGTCTTCAGGAACTACATTTAAATTAATGCCCACAATCACAGGGTCGTGGTCCGAACTTCTAAAAGCATTAGGTTCGAATAATGCATCTTGTGCATCTTTTTTAAATGACGTGTCGTAATCGAAAATATCAGGCTCGTCAGCATTAATGTGCCAAACCTGTGTATTTATTACTTGCTCCGTCAAAACAGATGATGACAAGGCATGGTCAAGATATCCCACCTGACCATCAAATACATAAGAGTAAGCAAACTCGCCTTCATATTTGGCTACTAAATCAGTAAAACCTGACGACGTTATTGTTAAGATAGGATCTTCTTTATCGTAACTATTCAAATCGCCAATAACTAATACATCGGGGTCGCCACTGTTTGTAGGATCTGTAGCGATCCAATCAACGAACGCTTTTGCAGCGTCATTGCGCACGTCGTTACAATTCCCTTGTCCGTCTTGCATATCTACATCACCAAAATCTTCACAATCGCTGCCCTTAGACTTTAGGTGATTTACGGCAACAGAAAGCACACCGCCTCGCTGTTTTTCTCGGAAAGTTTGTAACAGAACAGGCCTATTTAACTGGTCTATAAAACGACTATCGACAGAAGAGTCTATTGTTGCAAACGCGCCCTCAGTTTCCACGCTTTCTTGTTTATAGATTAATCCTACTTTAATTGCATCTGTACCAATGGTTCCGGTATCTACATAAGCGTAAACCTCACTACCCAAAACGCCATTTACGCTATCGGTAAGATCCTTTAACGATACATCTGGGTTATTTTCTATTTCAATAAGACCCACAATATCAGCATCTATATCTACAAGCGCAGCAACTATTTTTTGCTTTTGGCGCTCGAATTCTTCGCTGTTATCTGCGCCTCGGCACGAACTATCATTCGGTCCGCAACGGTTTCCGTTTTCATCTAAGGTGGTAAAATAATTTAGTACATTAAATGAAGCTACCGTAATATCACTTTCAAAAGCGGGAGCGCTCTGTCTTGGGTTAGTTTCAAGGAATTGAGCCCCTGATGTTGGCTGAATTCGATACGCGCCAAACGCCTGATGCATAACCCCGTTTAAAAATTGCACCGTATCTCCGCCACGGAACCTATTCGTTAAAGAAAAGACATCGCCATTAGGGTGTATGGCAGGATCAGCGTTTTGCGACGTACGGCCGTCATCTAACGTAATTTTTGCTTGGCTGTTAGCGATATCTCTTTGTTCAAATGCACTAGAACCAGGCGCTTCTATCGCCGTTGGTGTTATCAAGCGATTTTCGTTGTTTAGTGGTAGCGCAAGCACAATTTCACCAAACCTATCAAAATTAAAGTATTCTGAAATGACCAAAGGCTGCTCCAGAATTATTCGCATGCCCTCTACCGACTCGAGATCCAAATCATCATTGATGGGAAGCGTTAACGACACCGCCTCAGGAAGGGGTTGCCCCTCAGCATTTACTACCACCGAATCAGCACTAACCTGCGTCATTCCACTAAACTCTGAAACAGAGCCTATCACGCTTACGACATCACCAATTTTGACATCTACGGAAGGAGAAGAACCATCAAAAATAAATATTCCCTCAGAGGTCAGCGGGTTACCATCTGGTGTCAATGATTGAAGAAAGAAACCACGAAGATCACCGTTATCGGTTTCATCATTACGCTGGTAATCCCCGACAACGATACCTTCAACAATGACTTCCTCACCGCTCAACTCTGTTGAAAAGCCAGTGCCTTGAATATCCGCTATGGAAACAAGCTCTGGACCGGTAGGCTCGCTTTCTTCGAACCCACTAATAATTGATAAGTTTTGAAACGCAAACGCTTCACTGCCGCCATTAGATGATGCAGTAAGCGTCACCTGCAAAGTTGCTCCCGTGCCCTCAATTGCTGCTCGAATAGTCTTTAATTTGTTAGAAAGCTGTGTATCGTTGGCAAATAAAGGGTCGTTTAATTCAAATGAGCTACCACCTGCCAAGGTGTAAGAGGCGCTTCCAGATTCATCAACAGAACTAGCAATTAAAACCTGCTCGACGCCTCCATCAATTGAGGCTGTAATAGTGAAAAAATCTGAATTTTCAAAATCCCCCATCGCACCAATATCTATCGATAACCCTAACTGGGGAGCTCCACTAATATCAAATACCCATTGCGCGCTTACAGGCTCGCTGTTATCTGGGTTTACTGTGTCGGTTACGCCGAAAAATTCATCACCGTTGTTATCATCAATGATGCCCAGGCTGTCGCCGGTAAAAGTAGAAAGGCTGTCGTCTAACACGGCAAAAGGTATGCTGTCAGATACCCCTCGTTGATACTTCTGGAATCCATCAGCAGATGATGAAAAAGCGTCTCGCTGAGTATTTTGATAACTAATTAGATTAGTCGAAGAACTTTGATTCATATCGCCGGCTATGGCGATTTCCGCTGCCGACGCCTCTATTACTGGGTTGGAAGTGAGTATCGCGCCTACTGAAATTGCTAATGTCGTCTTTATTATTTTCATTAAACTTTCCTGTTTATTTATAGAAACTGTCTTTTAGGACAGGGGGAAAAACAAACAGTAAAGGTATAAACAACATACTACAAGAAAATGACAGCGCTAAAAAAAGCCCTTTTACTGGGAAAGCAAAAGGGCTATTCAATTCTCGTGTTTGATAAAGAGAAGTCTATCAGCAGCAAAACTTCGCACTTGTTAAGATCTGAGCAGACCCAGTTATTACTGCGCCTCTTGATTACGCAAAAATACTAACTCGGTAGAGGAGCTTTGCTCTTCACTGAAGCTATATCCATCAGTATCAAAGGCTTTTAATCCGTCCACGTCAGCTACTTTGTTCTCAATAATATAGCGCGCCATAAGGCCTCGCGCTTTTTTGGCGAAAAAGCTAATGATCTTATATTGACCATTTTTGCAGTCTTTGAACGTAGGCGTAATCACCATGCCGTCTAATTCTTTTT
The DNA here is from genome assembly GCF_002831605.1 of Alteromonas sp. MB-3u-76. Classification (NCBI taxonomy): domain Bacteria; kingdom Pseudomonadati; phylum Pseudomonadota; class Gammaproteobacteria; order Alteromonadales; family Alteromonadaceae; genus Alteromonas; species Alteromonas sp. MB-3u-76. The sequence continues at coordinate 3,338,160 of NZ_CP025115.1, forward strand.
TCTTTACTGCTTTGAAATATTCATTAGACGCCAAATTAATAAGCACATTGTCACCTTGAGCACTAAGGGCTTCATTGAGTACTTTCGTAATGCGGTCGCCCCAAAATGCGTACAGGTCTTTTCCCTCTGGGTTAGACAGTTTCGTCCCCATTTCCAAGCGGTAGGCTTGCATTAGATCAAGCGGACGTAAAAGGCCATACAGCCCAGATAAGATTCTTAAGTGATCTTGTGCAAACGCTACAGACTCGTCATCTAACGAATATGCATCAAGCCCTGTGTAAACGTCGCCATTAAACGCATACATAGCTTGCCGTGCATTGTTTGTATTGAAGGGAGTGGAAAATTCAGCAAACCGATTTGCATTTAATGTTGCTAGCTTATCGCTGATTTTCATCAATGACGATAAATCTGCAGGCGACAATGTGCGGCACACTTCCATTAAGCGCGCGGTATCGTCCATCATACTTGGCTGAGTATATGTGCTGACCGGCACTTCTGTATCAAAATCAAGATTTTTTGCTGGGGAAACTACAACTAACATGAAAACTCCTTCGGTTTTTGCAGTCAATGCTTATCGGCATTTGCTGAACAACATGGCGCAAGTATATCACCACCGTCATGGGAAAAAATAATGGCAGAGAACAAAGACACCAATTGGGCTAACAGAGAAATCCGATTAGCCGTAAATTAGCGCTGATACGCTATAAATATTCATGCGATTTTGATATAACTGTGCATAATTATAAATTAATTGACGTTATCAAACGTCAGCGCCCTACATACGCAAAAACGAACCGTTTTAGTCAACTTGCTCTTCTGGCAAGTTGTGCAAATTTTGAATGACTATTAGAGAGAATTATGAGCAATCAGCTAGCATCGTTACGTGATATCACTACCGTTGTTGCCGACACCGGTGACATTGACGCTATTAAAAAGTACCAGCCCGTAGACGCTACAACAAATCCGTCTTTGTTATTAAAAGCAGCTGGCCTACCGCAATATGCAAGCTTGATTGACGACGCAGTGGCATGGGCTAAATTACAGTCTAGTGACGCAGAGCAACAGCTTGTTGATGCGTCGGACAAACTTGCCGTAGCCATCGGTAAAGAAATTTCAGGAACGATTCCAGGGCGAATTTCTACCGAAGTTGATGCTCGCTTATCGTTTGATACCGCTGCCACTATCGAAAAAGCAGAGCGTTTGGTTCAGCTATACAAAGACGCTGGTATTGATAAGTCTCGTATTCTCATCAAAATTGCATCTACATGGGAAGGCATTCAAGCTGCAGAAGCGTTAGAGAAAAAAGGCATTCAGTGTAACCTAACCTTGTTATTCAGCTTCGCTCAGGCACGAGCATGTGCTGAAGCGGGCGCATACCTAATTTCACCTTTTGTTGGCCGTATTTTAGATTGGTATAAAAAGTCTACCGGTAAAGAGTCATACTCTGCCAGTGAGGACCCAGGGGTAGTATCAGTAACAAGCATTTATAACTACTACAAAGAACACGGCTACAAAACTGTTGTTATGGGCGCAAGCTTCCGCAATATCGGTGAAATTCAAGCCCTTGCTGGCTGCGACCGCCTAACTATTAGCCCAGCATTACTTGAAGAGCTAGCAAACGAGCCAGGTGAGTTAGAAGTTATGCTCAAAGATGGTGGTGCGACAAAAACACCAGGGCCTCGCCTAACTGAGGGTGAGTTCCGTTGGGACATGAACCAAGACGCAATGGCGACAGAAAAATTATCTGAAGGTATCCGTAACTTTGCTGCAGACCAAGATAAGCTTGAGACTCTGCTTCGCGAAAAACTGAATGCGTAAGGACCAGACTACGATGAGTGTATTAACATCACTTCCTGAATGGAAAGAGCTAAGTAAAATTGCAGAGTCCGTTAAAAGCGCTCACATGCGCGACTGGTTTGCATCTGATGGTGAACGCGCTGAAAAAATGAGTCTTAGCGCATGCGGAATATATCTCGATTACTCTAAAAACCGAGTTAACGAAGCCGCGCTTTCCTCTCTTTTCGACCTTGCTCGTGCATGTAATATTGAAACCATTCGAACTAACATGTTCGAGGGCGAGCAAATTAACTCTACTGAGGGTCGTGCCGTATTGCACACCGCGCTGCGTAATTTCTCTGACCGCCCTGTTATGGTAGACGGCAAGGATGTGATGCCTGAAGTGCATGCAACGCTTGAAAAAATGAAAGGCTTTACCGAGTCTATTCATAGCGGCGAGCACAAAGGTTACACAGGAAAACCAATCAAGCATATTGTTGCTATTGGTATTGGCGGCTCTTTTCTAGGCCCTAAAATCATGACTGAGGCGCTAAAACCTCACACTGTTGATGCCGTAAAAGTGCATTTTGTTGCTAACGTAGATGGCTGCCATATTCACGACGTGCTTTCAGGTCTGAATTTTGAAGAAACCTTAGTTGTGATGTCTTCAAAGTCATTTACTACGCAAGAAACGCTGCAGAATACGCTAACGGCCAAAGATTGGTTCTTAAAGTCCGGTGGCACGCAACAAGACATTGCTAAACACTTTGTGGCGGTGTCATCTAACGTTAAAGCAGCCACCGACTTCGGTATCAGTGAAGATAACATCTTTCCAATGTGGGACTGGGTTGGTGGACGTTACTCGTTATGGTCGGCTATTGGCCTACCTATTTCACTGGCATTGGGTTTTGACAACTTTAAGGCATTGCTTGAAGGTGCTTTTGAAATGGATACCCATTTCACAACAGCACCACTTGAAGAAAACATGCCGGTACTTCTCGCTTTGTTAGGCGTATGGTATCGCAACTTCTTCGACGCACAGTCTCACGTATTACTGCCCTACTATCACTATCTTCGTGGCTTACCGGCTTACGTTCAGCAGCTTGATATGGAAAGTAATGGTAAAGAGGTAACTCAGGCTGGAGATAGTGTTGATTACCCTACAGGCCCTATAATTTGGGGCAGTGAAGGAACCAATGGCCAACACAGCTTTCATCAGCTAATTCACCAAGGCTCGGGCATTATTCCTGCCGACTTTATGTTGCCATTAAACGTGCCGAACCAAGATGATACCCACCACGCTATGCTTGCTTCTAACTGCTTTGGTCAAACTCAAGCTCTTATGCAGGGTAAATCCTTCGAAGCCTGTTATGCAGACCTAGATGGTAAAGGTTTGGATGATGCTGAACGCAAACGCTTGGCGGCACATAAAAAAATGCCAGGGAACAAACCCAGCAATACTTTTCTGTTCGACAGCCTAACGCCCAAAACTCTTGGCGCGTTGGTTGCAATGTATGAACATAAGGTATTCGTTCAGGGCGTTATCTGGAACCTTAACTCGTTCGACCAATGGGGCGTAGAGTTAGGTAAAGTACTAGGAAAACAAGTACTTGCAGGCATTCAAGGTGAAGCGAGCAAAGACGATTTCGACGCTTCTACACAACAGTTGATTGCTAAATTCAGAGCAGCGAATGCACCAAAATAAGGAAAACAGGGGATAGAAAATCATCCCCATTTGGTGCAATAAACAAACTGAACGGCCGGCTTACCCCCGGCCGTTTTTTGTTGGTCGTATCAATTAGTGTCCGAGTTGTTAAAGCCAATCCGGGCATTATTAATACAATTTATAAAGCTGCCTTATGTCTGACGTTCCTTAGCCGTTTCATAAAACTGCCATACATTGTTAATAAAAGGTAAACAAAACTATTTTATTTTGGTGTCGGCTGTGATAAAAAATGTACAGAGGGAAATTACTAAATTGCTCTGTATTAGTTGTAGTGGTGTAAAAAGGAGATCCCAATGGATAAATCAGATCTATTTGCCATGTTAGACATCGAAGCAAGTCCAGCAAAAACAAAAAGCAAAAAAAGAAAGTGGAGAGAAATCGAAGCGCTACAGGATCGATACAAATTAGAAAAAGAACTCGCTGAGTTAGACTGTGGTTTTGAGTACGAACTTGAAACACTAGAAAGATAACAAAAAGCCGCCTGAGAAATCAGGCGGCTTTTTTCTTTTTAGGCGCTATTAAAAGCTATACTTGCCAATGAATAGGCGGTTTGCCCGCCTGTGCAAGAAACTGATTGGTTTGGCTGAACGGCCGGCTGCCGAAAAAACCTCTGTGCGCAGAAAGCGGAGAAGGATGTGGTGCGTGCAAAACACAGTGCTTTTCTCTGTTTATGCTATCGCCTTTTCTTTGTGCGTGACTTCCCCACAGTAAAAACACAACACCCTCGCGGTGTTCATTTACTGCATCTATCACTTTATCGGTGAAGGTTTCCCACCCCCACTTTGCATGACTGTGTGCTTTACCTTGTTCAACAGTAAGCACAGTATTTAATAACAATACGCCCTGCTGTGCCCACGACAACAAATCTCCGTGGTTGGGAACTACAAAGCCTTCTATGTCGCTAGCCAGTTCTTTGTATATATTCTTTAAAGAAGGAGGAATTTTTACCCCGGGTAAAACCGAGAAACACAACCCATGTGCCTGATTAGGACCGTGATAGGGATCTTGACCTAATATTACAACTCGAACGTCTTCCAATGCGGTTATTGAAAATGCAGTAAACACATCTTCTTTAGGCGGATATATAATTTTACCCGCCTCTCTTTCTGCCTGAACCTGTAGCATCAACTCTCGAAAATAAGGTTTTGCCTTTTCGTCTGCTAATGCCTCAGTCCATGTCATCATGGTTTTAAAAGGCTCATCATGTGCTGTTTCAACGCCTCGTAAGACGCCGGCAAATCCACTGCTAAGCTATCTTCACCCGCAACATCAGCAAGAGGCTTTGGCAAGCTTATTGGGTTGCCCAACACATTTTCTACAGTTTCACGGAATTTTGCAGGGTGTGCCGTACCTAAGAACAGGCCAATTTCACCCTCTTCTAAATCGTGACTTACTGCACGATAAGCAATAGCAGCGTGAGGCTCACTGGTGTAACCCTGCTGTGCTAACTGACGCATAGCCAACTGGGTATACTCTTCATCAACCATTTCGCCTTTTAAACAGGCTTTGTCGATATATCCACGCTCAATAAGCGCTTCGATACGGGGCCAGTTATTGGGCTGACTTACGTCCATTGCATTTGAGATAGTCGAAACGGTAGATTTAGGATCCCACTCACCAGTTTTTAAGTAACGCGGAACCGTATCATTCAAATTGGTGGCAGCAATGAAGCGTTTTATCGGTAAGCCCATCGCTTTAGCAATCATGCCAGCAGTTAAGTTACCAAAATTACCGCTTGGTACAGAAATTACCACCTGATCGCGTTTTTCTTTTGGAAGTTGACTCATCGCTTCAAAGTAGTAACAAACCTGAGCAAGTAACCGGCTTATATTGATAGAGTTTGCAGAGTTAAGATGCAAACCTTCACGCACATCTGGGTCGTCAAAAGCAGTTTTAACCAGTGATTGACAGGCGTCAAAGTCGGCTTCTACCGCAACTGTATGAATATTGTCGCCCAACGTAGTAAATAGCTTTTCTTGTAGTTTGCTTATCTTATCTTTGGGAAACAAAATTACCACGTTGATATTATCAATGCCGTGGAACGCATGAGCAACGGCAGCACCAGTATCCCCTGAGGTAGCGGTTAAAATGGTGATTGGCTTACCCTCACTAATGCGAGATAAGGTTTGCGCCATAAAGCGCCCGCCAAAATCTTTAAACGCCAGTGTGGGACCATGGAAAAGTTCGAGTGAATACACATTGTCATTCACTTTTTCGACCGGTGCGCCAAATGAGAATGCGGTCTCAACAATAGCATTAAGCTCGCATTCTCCTAATTCATCGCCAATAAGCGTGCGTAATACTTCTATACTGCGCTCAACGAAGGGCTTCTCCAGTAGACCATCTATGTCGTCTAGCGCTGGAATTGTTTCAGGGAAATACAGGCCTTGGTTTTTACCTAAGCCTCGTTTTACTGCTTCTGCAAAACTTGCCGTGTCTGATGCGTCTTTTAAATTTACCAATTCCACTTTCTTTACCTTTATTAATTCTTAGTGCGCCTAAATAGGCGCTGCGTCCAGCCTACTGCAATTACTCACTAGTGATAAGTGTACCGAGCTTAGGAACCTGACACACATGGCTAAAACCATCTTCATTTTGTATGTAATTTGAACTCAAATAGTCCGCAATTTTTTCAGCTTGCGCCTTACTATTGCAAACTGCGAATACGGTTGGCCCAGAGCCAGAAATACCAAACGCCAATGCTCCCTCACTGTCGCTATATGCTCTAGCTTCGTCAAACCCTGGAAGCAAAGATTTTCTATACGGCTCTGCAATCACATCTTTCATTACCGATGCGGCAAGTGAAAACTCACCTTCATGAAGTGCATGTACAAATACGCCAAGCTGTCTGCCAAATGTGAGTGCAGTTGACATATCCACCTGCTTGGGAAGAATATCTCTTGCCGCCGCGGTCGACACACTAATTCCTGAATAGCATATCGCATAATACCATTCATCATTAAGGGGTAAAGACAGGGTTACCGGAGAGGTAGCTCCCGTCATCAGCGTCATGCCGCCAAGAAAACATGGCGCCACGTTGTCATAATGAATGCTGCCGCTTATCTGCCCCTCTAACTCCCCCATCATAGTAAGTAGAGTGTTGTCGTCAAATGGACTATCAAAGTAAGCATTAAGCCCCGCAAAAGCAGCGACGATGGAGCTTGCACTCGAGCCAAGCCCGCTGCCAATAGGAAGATTTTTGTGCAAAGTAATGGCAACAGGTGCTAACTGACGGCCCTCACTCTCCATTTTTTCGCAGAAGTAGTAATAGCACTTGGTGACAATATTACTGCCTGCGTCGCCGGGCAATTTGTGCGCAAACGCACCAACAGTCTCAAGAGAAAACTGCTCAGCAGATGCTATTTCTACTTCATCACCCAGTTTAGTGCCGTTGACGGGTGCAAGGGCAGCGCCAAGAACATCAAAACCGAGACTGACGTTGCCTATTGAAGCTGGCGCATAAGCGCGAATTACTTTCATATTAAAAAACTCTTTTTAAAAGCTTTGTTTAAATGCTTCGTTTAAACACTCAGTAAGCCATTTGTTTCCACGGCATAGTGCGCAGAATATCTGCAAACACACCTGCGGCAGTTACTGTACCGCCAGCGCCATAGCCGCGTATTACATAGGGAATAGGATTATAGTAATCGCTGTTAATAGCGAGCGCGTTCTCACCGTCTTTTACTTGTGAAAGCGGGTTGCTTGCAGGTACAGCTTGAATACTTACCTTACATTTCCCATCTTCGATACTGCCAATGTAGCGCAATACCTTCCCTTCAGACTTAGCACTTTCAACGCGCTTAGCAAATTCGCTGTCTAGCTCTGGCAGTTGAGCCATGAACTCATCAACTGAGCAGGATTCTGCGAAGCCAGATGGCAGCACCGACTCTATTTCTATATCACTTAGTTCAAGTGCCAAATCGGCCTCACGGGCCATTATTAATAACTTACGCGCCACATCCATTCCACTTAGGTCATCTCTTGGGTCTGGTTCAGTGAAGCCGTTTTTCTTCGCTGTTTCTGTCGCTTGAGACAGCGTCATCCCTTCTTCTAGCTTACCGAAAACATAAGAAAGGCTACCTGACAATATGCCCTCGAATCTGTGTAATACGTCGCCCGCACTAAATAATTTTTGCAGGTTATCAATAACTGGCAAGCCTGCGCCTACCGTTGTTTCATAAAGATATTGACGGTTTGTTGCTTGTGCCGTTTTACGAAGTTTGCGGTAGTATTCCATTGCTGATGTGTTGGCCTTTTTATTCGGCGTAACAACGTGGAATCCGCTTTCCATCATATCTACGTATTGGTTAGCTATGGCTTCATGACTAGTGCAGTCAACAATAACTGGGTTTACCAGACTATTGTCATTCACAAATTGATAGAGACGCTCAACACTTAAACCTTCGCCAGCAGCTTCTAATGCCGCTTTCCAGTCGCTGCTCAAATCAATACCCTGACTGTTGAGCAGCAGCTTGCGGCTGTTTGCCATGCCGTAAACACGAAGCTGCACGTTTCGCGCTAATAAAGCTGGCTGCTGCTTGGCAATTTGCGCCAACAACTCACTGCCTACATTTCCGCATCCTACAAGAAAGACGTCAATGGTATGTCTGTCTGAGAAGAAATTTTGATGAATAACTTTCACCGCTTTTTTCGCCCGTTTGCTTTCTATAACCGTAGAAATAGAGCGCTCTGAAGACCCCTGTGCTATTGCTACGTTATTCACTCTCGCCTGAGCTAAAGAGTTAAAGAAACGCGCTGCAAGCCCTTTGGTTTGGCGCATGCCATCACCCACAAGCGTAACTATGGCTAAGTCGTGACGTACTTCAATAGGGTCAAGCAACTGATTTTGTAACTCTAGTGCAAACGCGTCTTCTAATAAATTTAGCGCTTTGTTGGCGTCTTTGCTTTGAATACAAAAACTAATTGAGTACTCAGACGACGACTGCGTGATTAAACTAATAGATATGTTGGCATTCGACATCACTTCGAATACGCGACTTGCCATACCCACCATTCCTTTTAAACCGGGGCCTGCAACGTTGAACATGGTGACGTTATCAAGCTGAGATATCCCTTTCACCGATGTCCATTTTTCACTTTTCTCATTGCTGATTAAGGTGCCAGGAGCAGCAGGATTTAGCGTATTGCGAATAAGGCATGGTATATGGTGCTGAGCAATAGGGCCTATTGTTTTAGGGTGCAGCACTTTTGCGCCGAAGTAGGAAAGCTCCATGGCTTCCTGATACGTAAGCTTGTCGAGTAAAACTGCGCCCTCAACTTGGTTAGGATCAGCATTGTAGACGCCATCTACGTCAGTCCAAATTTCACAGCAGCTTGCATCGATACACGCAGCCAAAATAGCGGCTGAATAGTCTGAGCCGTTGCGACCCAAGGTTACTTTCTGGCCTTCTTCATTCGCCGCAACAAACCCAGGCATGATTAAAAATTCACTGCCATCAACTGGAACATCGGTAAATCTTGCTTTACTCAATGCTACGTCGGCAATACTGTCTAGATACTCACCGTCAGCAAGAATGTAGGTTACTGGGTCGATAATGCGATTTTTTACACCTTTGGCAGAAAGTATGGCACTGAATAGCGTCACAGAGATGTACTCGCCAATACTCAATATGCCCGCTGCTACATTGTCAGGTGCAACACCAAGTAGATTGATGCCCTGCAAATGTTTTTTCAATACTGCTAAATGGCTGTCAATAAACGCAATAACGCTGTTGTATTCAAAGCCATCTAACTCTTCATTTAAACTATTCGCGATACCGGTTACTGTCGCGTTTAACTTATCGAGTAATGGCTGAAAGTCTTCACCCGCTGCTGCTTGTTCGCACAATAGAGAAAGTGCGTTGGTTACGCCTTTGGGGGCCGAGAGAACTACGGCAGCACCGTCGGTTTGGTGAGTGTCCATGCTAATCTCTGTAACCCGCAAATAACGCGGTGCATCGGCAAGAGAAGACCCTCCAAACTTTAAGACTTTCATATGCTACTCCTTAAGGTTGCGCATGCTAAAACGTGTAAAAAAAAGCCCGCTCTGTTTGAGGCGGGCTTTCGTTGTCTTTTGCGTATTTGCACTAGTCACCGACCGCCCTATTTAAGGTGGTAATAAACATCATGGTGGTGCGAATCGCTAGAATCTTTTTCATAGCTTCAATTTGCCGTATAGACGTCTATCTGTCAACCGCAGTTTTCACCACACTGTATTTCAGTTTGTGCAACACTTAAGTGAAATCATTTCCTTTTTAGGTATAAAACATGAATTTTTGCCATGCCTTATCTGTCGTCTGTCAGGTTTTCCGACAAAAAATCAACAAGTAATCGAATTTTGGGTGCCACATTGCGATTAGAAGGAAATACCGTCCATATGGCCTCTTGCTTGTCTTTGTAATCTGGTAAGACCTCCACAAGCTGTCCTTGTGCAATGGAATCTCTGACATAAAAACCAGGTAATTGCGTAAGTCCTAGTCCGTTAATTGCCGCAGCCTTTAGGGCGTTTCCACTGTTATATCGTACTCTGCCGCTAACACTAACGGTTTGAACATCATTGTTGATTAAAAAGCGCCAGTAAGGCTGAGAGCCAACAAGTAAACTGTGCTGTTTTAAATCTTCGAGTGACGTGGGTATTGAATTATTTTGAAGGTATTCACGGCTGCCACACACATAAAGTTGACGGGTAGCCAGTTTTTTTGCGATGAGCGAAGAATCCTCCAGTTTCCCAATACGTATTGCCAAATCTAAGCCTTGCTCCACAATATCTAATGTATCGTTTGAAAATGCGCACTGTATGCTTATGCCAGAATACGTTTCAAGAAAGCGATTGAGCAAAGGCGCGATAAACGCTTCACCGAAGGCGACAGGAGCGGTTAGCTTTATTAGTCCTTGTGGCGATTGCTGTAATGCGCTTACAGACAGTTGCGCGTTTTCTAACACAGATAGCGCAGGGTTTGTTTGTTCAAAGTACAGCTTTCCCGCCTCTGTTAGAGAGACATTACGCGTGGTGCGATGAAGCAACTTCACCCCTAAACGCTTTTCTAAGGTCGCTACTTTTCTACTCACCTGTGCCACCGAGGTGTCCAATCTATTGGCGGCACCAGTAAAGTTGCCTACGCTAGCCACGCTACAAAACTCAACAATACCGTCTAAATTTTTCATTTCTCTCCTACGTTCGCCACCTGCACCCTATGCGCAAAAATACGCCCTAAAGTAGTAATGATAGGTTTATTATTACAAATATGAAATAGTGATTTACTAAATCTGTATATATCTGTGTGGCTTCCTCTCCTATACTTGCTCTACTAGCACGAACATCAACCCACCCGTAATGATAGGAGTAACAGTATGAGCTCGTTCAAAGATTCATTAAGCGAAGGTCAAACCCATATTAAATCGAAAGCCGCGGTAGCATGGGGACCCGGCGAACCGCTTAAGATGGAAGAAATAGATGTTGAGTTGCCGAAGAAAGGCGAAGTTTTAGTTCGCATCAAGGCAACCGGCGTTTGTCATACCGATGCATTTACGCTTTCTGGCGAAGATCCTGAAGGTGTATTTCCTTCAGTTCTCGGTCACGAAGGCGGTGGTGTAGTAGAAATGGTTGGCGAGGGCGTAACTAGCGTCGAGGTTGGCGATCATGTTATCCCACTATACACAGCGGAATGCGGAGAGTGTAAGTTTTGTACTTCGGGCAAAACAAACCTATGCCAAGCAGTGCGAGCTACTCAAGGAAAAGGGCTAATGCCAGACGGCACAAGTCGCTTTTCTAAAGACGGCGAGCCTATCTATCATTACATGGGTTGCTCTACTTTTTCTGAGTTTACTGTTTTACCCGAAATTTCACTGGCTAAAGTAAACAAAACTGCACCTCTTGAAGAAGTTTGCTTGTTAGGTTGCGGCGTTACCACCGGCATGGGTGCAGTATTGAATACGGCGAAGGTGCAAGAAGGCGATACCGTCGCTATTTTCGGTCTAGGCGGCATTGGCTTATCTGCAATAATTGGTGCACGAATGGCTGGCGCAAAGCGCATTATTGGTATCGATATAAACGAAAGCAAGTTTGAACTAGCGAAACAGCTAGGGGCAACAGATTTAATCAATCCCAAAGATTACGACAAGCCCATTCAAGACGTTATTGTGGAACTCACCGATGGTGGTGTTGATTACTCATTTGAGTGTATAGGTAATGTAGATGTCATGCGCTCTGCTCTTGAGTGCTGTCATAAAGGTTGGGGAGAGTCGGTTATTATTGGTGTAGCAGGTGCTGGCCAAGAAATCTCTACTCGCCCATTCCAGTTAGTCACAGGACGGGTATGGCGCGGTTCTGCTTTTGGTGGCGTGAAGGGTCGCTCTCAGCTGCCAGGTATTGTAGAGCAGTATTTAAACGGTGAATTTGGCCTGCAAGAGTTTATTACCCACACCATGGGCCTCGACGAAATCAATGACGCGTTCGACCTCATGCATAAAGGCGAAAGCATTCGCTCTGTTGTACACATGGATAAATAGCGGCGCTCTCCAATAGAAGCCGCAACTAGTTTCAAGTAGACAATCTAGCAAAAAATATAGTAAGACAGCCCGCCAAGTAAACGTGACGGGCTGTTTTGCTTTAGCACTCAGAAAAACTTGTTAGTTCTTTATAATGCGATAGTGTTAATGGGGTACCTGCGTATGTATTAACCCTTAAGGTCGCTCTATGAATTCATTTGCATTAAGAAAAACTCCGTCACGACGTTTATTAAAATCTTCTCTTTTGGCAACCACATTATTTGTCGTTAACTTTTCTGTTATCGCAGTCTCTCAAGAGCCAGGGAAAGAAACCTCAAACGAGCAGAAGCTAAGCGCTCAAAAGATAGATAGCCTAGCCTCTCTTACCAACCTCCAAACCAATAACGACTTTATGTACTCATCGGGTTTGCCTGCAAAAACACATTTGTCTCTGTTGAAAAATCAGGGGGTCTCTCACGTTGTAGACCTTATCCCTGGCGATCGCTCTCAAGAAATTGTAAGTGCTTCAGAAATAGGACTAACATATTTCAATGTGCCGGTTGATTGGGAAAAGCCTGCGCTTGCAGACTTTTTAAACTATGCAGCTTTTATGCAGGGCGTTGACCAAAAATCAGATAAAGTTCTCACTCATTGCAAGCTTAACTGGCGCGGCGCATCTTTTACCTACTTATATCGAGTGAATGTGCTTGGCGAAGATGAAGCTATCGCGAAAAAAGATTTATTATCAATTTGGCAGCCAAACCCAACCTGGTATCAGTTTATGGATAATGTAATTGCCCACTATAACGCCATAAACGACACACAAGTGGCTATGTCTTTCGATGCATACATTCCTGAGCCTTCAAGCTAGAGTCATTTAGCATTTGAAAAAAGAGGCTTGAGCGCGTTGCTCAAGCTTCTTTTTTTAAGTTGGAATTAGCTAATACCTCTTTTATCACACCTATTTCTCTTCTCTTACTTTTTAAAATATACCCAGGCTGTGTTGCTTTTTTCAGATTAATAGCTGTTTCAAAATAAAACATATGAAATTTCAGATATGATTTGACACATATGGTTTTCCGTATACCATTAAAACATACGATATTTCATATATGTAATATAACGGTGACTGCTAAATGAATTGTGCTATGTCTCCTCTGAGTTTTTTTAAGTGCCTGTCTGAAGATACTCGGCTAAAAACACTTCTTTTACTAAGTTTTGCAGACGAGCTTTGCGTATGCGACTTAACCGAAGCTTTGCAGTTAAGTCAGCCAAAGATATCTAGACACCTTGCGGATTTGCGCAGATGTGAACTCGTCGTCGATGAGCGCAGAGGAAAGTGGGTCTATTACAAAATTAACCCAGCATTACCAGCATGGGCGTTTGAAGTGATTACCTCGACGGCAAAAGAAAACCCTAATTATATAAGCGAAGCAAAATCAAAGCTGAACTGCTGCCAGTCTATTTGTTGAAGCAGTGTTTTTAATACCATTGCGGCCCATTGCGTGCTGCATGAGCTCTCTACTCACTAGGTAAAAAGGATTACAATGAAAGTTCTTTATATTTGCACACATAACCGTTGCCGAAGCATTCTTTGCGAAGCTATCTCAAATGCATCTTCAGGTAAATTGCAGGCGAGAAGTGCGGGAAGTCAGCCCGTTGGAGAGGTACACCCCCTTTCACTGAAATACTTAGCGCAAAAAGAGTATAACGTAGAGGGGCTAGAGAGTCAGTCTTGGGATGAATTTGAAGATTTCGAGCCCGATCTAGTTATTACCGTGTGCGACTCTGCAGCGGGAGAAAGCTGCCCATTCTATTTTAGCAAATCATTAAAAGTACACTGGGGATTAGAAGATCCATCTAAGTTAGAGGGCAGCGAGCAAGATAAAGCCGAAGCGTTTTATCACACTATTGAGCTTATTGAACAGCGAGTTTCGGCTTTAACTGCGATCTCTGAGAAAAACCTATCCCAAGAGCAACTTAAAAACGAACTGCTTTCATTGGGGGCAAGCTAATGACAAAAGCAGCTTTACAAGATGAAACCTTGCCCTCTGCAAATATTCAAAAAGATAAAATGCACAAGCCAGAAGCGGAAGACTTTTCGCCCTCGCTTTCCTCACATAAACCGCGCATTCTCTTGCTTTATGGTTCGCTGCGTGAACGCTCTTACAGCCGTTTAGTGATAGAAGAGGCGGCCAGACTTTTAGAATATTTTGGCGCCGAAGCGAAAGTGTACGACCCCAAAGGGCTTCCGCAGCCTGATACTGAAGATGCCGACCACCCGAAAGTGAAAGAGTTGCGCGACCTTATGATTTGGTCTGAAGGTCAAATCTGGTGTTCTCCAGAACGTCATGGAAGTATAACGGGCATTATGAAAAGCATCATTGACTGGGTTCCTCTCAACATGGGGGGCATTCGACCGACTCAAGGTAAAACCTTAGCAGTTATGCAAGTCAGTGGCGGCTCACAGTCTTTTAATGCGGTAAACCAAATGCGAATCTTGGGCCGTTGGATGCGCATGGTGACTATTCCCAATCAGTCTTCCGTTGCCAAGGCTTTCCTTGAATTTGAGGAAGACGGTCGTATGAAACCCTCCGCATATTACAACCGCATTGTAGATGTTGTGGAAGAGTTGGTGAAATTTACGCTACTCACAAGAGACAACAGCGCATTTTTAGTCGACCGTTATTCAGAGCGAGTTGAAAGTGCTGAAGAGGTAAGCAAACGTGTTAATCAAAAATAGACAGTATTTATCATTTATCTCTAGCAAAACAACGTTAACAGGTACAAAAAATGGGCTTCTTTGAACGATATCTTTCCGTATGGGTGGGACTGTGTATAGCTATTGGCGTAGGTATTGGCTATGCAGCACCGCAACTTTTTGAGTCTATTGCAGCACTAGAATATGCCCACGTTAATTTAGTAGTTGCAGTATTAATTTGGTTAATGATTTATCCAATGATGGTACAGATTGACTTCAGCTCAATTAAGGATGTAGGTAAAAAACCCAAAGGTTTGGTGCTTACCTTAGTGATCAACTGGTTAATAAAACCGTTTACCATGGCTCTGTTGGGCTGGCTATTTTTTAAAGTTATTTTTGCTGACATGGTAGACCCCCAAACCGCCACTGAATACATTGCGGGCATGATTTTACTCGGTGTTGCACCCTGCACTGCAATGGTGTTCGTATGGAGCCATCTTACCAAAGGCGACGCTAACTACACCCTTGTACAAGTGTCGATTAACGACCTCATTATGGTTGTGGCATTCGCACCACTAACGGCACTTCTTCTTGGTGTTACTGATATTACTGTACCCTGGGACACGCTGCTTCTGTCCGTGGCGCTATATGTGGTTTTCCCGCTAATTGCAGGTTTCGTTACTCGTAAACGTATTGAGAAAAGAGGCTCTGATGCGGTTAATAAATTAGTAGAGAGCTTTAAGCCTTTTTCAATTTGTGGGCTTTTGCTCACCATCGTTATTTTATTTGGATTACAAGCCAACACTATACTCGCGCAACCTCAAGATATAGTGCTAATAGCGGTGCCGCTGCTCATACAAACCTATGGTATTTTTGCTATTGCTTACGTTGCCGCGAAGAAAATAAAGCTGCCCCATAATATTGCGGCTCCTGCCTGTATGATTGGCACATCTAACTTTTTTGAGTTGGCCGTAGCCGTGGCGATATCGCTATTTGGTTTGCACAGTGGCGCAGCATTAGCAACGGTAGTGGGCGTTCTAGTGGAGGTGCCTGTCATGCTTTCCCTGGTTTGGTTTGCTAACAAAACTCGCCACTGGTTTGATCAAGCACCCACTTAAATGGTGAGGTGAAAGACTACAGTAAAATTTTGATGCCCTCGGCCACTACATCGCCAGGGCATCAGCTTCTTTTTGAGGTTCCAAAAAGCCAAACTTTTTCAACACCTCGTGTAACCGTTTACTTTCAAGGGGCTTGGGAACAAAGTCTAGTGCTCCCAATGAAGCAACTTTTCTGTGACTAATTGGCTGAATATTTCCTGAAACAACAATGACAAAGGTTTCTAATCCCCTTCGTTTTATCTCACTTAATACGCTTAACCCGCCCAGTACCGGCATAGTAAGGTCTAATAACATCAGGTCTATAGGGTGATGTGCAAGAACTTCTAAGGCGTCAACCCCGTTTGTAACCTCAAAGGTATTATTTGTAAAACCAGCAGGAAGGCTTTGTGTCATCATTTTCCGCGCCAGCGCGGAATCGTCACAAATTAACACATTAAAACTCATCGGGGCTCATTACGGCTGATTTCCATAACCATAAGCTACCTTAAACTAAAGTATAATAAAACAAAATAAGTCGCTAATTATTGGTGACTTAGCGCAAAAAATCTGCGTCTAGCCATGCCTACGTATTTTTTTTGTGATAAACATAGAAGGTTAACTAAAATGTAGAATTATGCTTAGAACCTGCACAAAGGAACCTTCCAATGCAAAGCACCATGTCTGTACAGGAAACGTCACTAGCCAAAAAAGCGGCCTATTTGGTGTTATCTCATTTTGACAAAAGTTACAGGTGGTTCACACGAATAACTCGTGGTGCACAACAGCGTTTTGAAAAAGGTGATTGGAAGGAAACCCAACAAGCATCAAGAGAACGCATCACAATTTACGAACAGAGCTTATCTGACGCAGTGGCGGAAATTTATCATTTAACCTCTGTGCACAAAAAAGACGATGGATTCTGGCGCGAACTCAAAAAAGTCTTTGCAATGCAGTTAGAAGGCCACCCACAGTTTGAACTTGCCGAAACATTCTTCAACTCGGTTATCGGGCGAATATTTAAGCACCGAAAAATAGACAACGACATGATGTTTGTACAGCCAAGCCGTTGCTATCTGCCCGGCCAAGACAGACATAAAGTGATTAATAGCTTTGATACCACCACTACGGTAAGAGAGATGTACGAGTCTATTTTCTCTCTTTATCGATACAACATTCCCTTTGAAGATTACGAACGAGACTTAAAAAATTTGGAAGACGCTCTAAGGGCGAGATTGACAACAGCTCAGCTTGCTAGCGTGCATGCGGTAGAAATATTAAAGCCTACTTTCTTTAGAGGAAAAGCAGCCTACTTGATTGGCCGTATCTGTATGCCAGATGAAACCCTTCCTTTTGTTATTGCTATGCGTCGATACAATGAACCCAACATGTTTGTCGATGCGCTGCTTACCGATAGAAAAGATTTAAGCGTTATTTTTGGCTTTGCGAGAAGCTACTTTATGGCCGACACGCAAAACCCGGCTGAAGTAGCGGCATTTTTACAAGAGCTGTTGCCTAACAAAAAACACTTCGAACTTTACATGGCCATGGGTCATTACAAGCATGGCAAAACGGTTTTCTATCGTAACTTTCTTGCACATCTTGATACCTCTGACGATCAGTTTGAAGCAGCCCCTGGCATTCGCGGCCTAGTAATGATGGTATTTCACCTTCCTTCTTACGGGGTAGTTTTTAAAATCATAAAGGACGAGTTTCCAGAGAGTAAAAAAATAACCCGAGACCACGTTAAAGAATGCTACAAGCTAGTGAAAATGTCAGATCGTATCGGCAGAATGGCAGACACGCACGAATACGTTAATTTCCGGTTTCCTCTAGACCGCCTCTCGCCCGAGCTTATTGAAGAGCTGCAGGCAACTTGCGCGTCAAGTCTCGAGTTTACTGAAACAGAGTTAGTCATTAAACACATGTATATTGAGCGCAAAATGACGCCGCTGAATTTATACCTACAACAGGAAACGGATGAAGAAAAAATAACAAACGCGCTAGATGAGCTCGGCATGTGCATTAAACAGATAGCCATGGCGAATATATTCCCGGGCGATATGCTGCACAAAAACTTCGGAATCACACGACATGGGCGGGTTATTTTTTACGACTACGACGAAATTTGCCTTATGAACGAACGACATTTTCGCGCGCTTCCAAAATCTGACGATCCCTACGCAATCGACACACTCTCCGTTGGTCCCACCGATGTATTTCCAGAGCAGTTCGAACACTTCATTGTTGGCAAACGAAAACTTAAAGATATTTTAAAGTCGCTGCATGGTGACTTAATGACGCCGGAGTACTGGCATAACGTTCAGCTTAAGTGCCAGCGTGGCGATGTTCAGCACTTTACGCCTTACGGAGAAAGTAAGCGATTCAAGCGCAGTTAACACTGACAAAACTTGTAGCAGAAATAATGCCTCAGTAGTGTAAAAGTGATCGCTTTTTATCTCCTGACACGTAAAAGAAACCGTAAGCCAATAGCGGTCTTACTCCACGTTTCAACATAAAAGTAGAAGTGTAATCATGAAAGTGTTACTTGTAGAAGATGATCCAAAGGTTGCCTCGCACATTGCAAATGGACTGTTAGGCGAAGGTCATGAATGTATTACTGCGGGTGACGGAGCATCTGGCTATAAAGAAGCAACTTCAAACGAATTAGACGTTGTTATTCTTGATGTGATGCTTCCAGAGTATGACGGGTTTACTGTTTTGGAAAAATTAAGAGAAGCAGATAACCATACCCCAGTTCTACTGCTAAGCGCTAAAAGCCAGGTAGAGGATAAGGTACGCGGTCTTCGTACTGGTGCTAACGACTACCTAACCAAACCATTTGCGTTTGAAGAATTATTGGCGCGAATTGAAGGCTTGGCAGGCCGAGCAAAAGAAGGTGACGATAAAACGCTCATTAAGCTTGGCGACTTAACGCTAGACTTGGTGAATCGCAAAGTGCTGTGTGGCGACCAAGAAATAGAGTTGCAGTCTAAGGAATTTCAACTGCTAGAGTGCTTACTTCGTCACAAAGGCAAAGTAGTTACACGTAGTATGCTTCTTGAGCAGGTGTGGAATTATCACTTCGACCCTCAAACCAACGTGATTGATGTACATATAAGCCGTCTGCGTCAAAAAGTGGATAAGGCATTTAATGTTCCATTAATTGAAACAGTGCGAGGCACAGGCTACCGCATCGCCGATAACGCTACATGATAGCGATACGGGACTTCACGAGAAGTTCAAGCTTTCGTGTTGGCGCGCTGCTTACTACGCTGGCCAGTGTTGCAATCGTTCTTATTGTTTACTTTTGGCGATTAACAAGCAGCGATCTTTTTATCACCGAATCTACTGCGGCAATTAACGCAAAAATTGCCGCTCTTTCCCAGGTCCATCAAACTTTGGGGATCGATGCTGTAAAGCAAGCAATTGACAGCGGACAGTTTTCACAAAACCCTATCCTTAACGACGGTTCTCAAGCAAACAATGCAGATGCTATTGAGGCAGAACGTTCCCTTCGTTCCTTTATCGTGCTGAGCAAAAATGAGCAGTTTATTGCCGGAAATCTCGCAGGCATTCCTCTTATATTAGAAAGGAACGAACGCGCTAATTTTAATACCGCGGAAATAGTTATCACGTTGCCAAACAGTGGAGATCGTAAGACGCTAAGACAAGCGTTGGTTCGTGAAGTAAGACTTGGCGAACACACACTAACCGTGGGACGAGGTATCGACGATTTATACAGCGCTCAGTGGTTTGGAAAAGCCTTTAGCTGGATCATTGTTGTTCTTCTGTCTATGTTAAGTGTTTTAAGCTTTGCCATTGCAGTTTACGTGGTCAATCGTATTAACCGAATGTCTCAAACTGCCGATAAAATTATCAAGACAGGAAGCTTAGAGGAGCGCTTAGAGATAGACAGCAACTGGGATGATTTAAGCAGCCTATCTACCGTATTCAATCGCATGCTTGATACCATTGAAAGCTCTGTAAATAACATTAAAACGGTTACCGACAGTATTGCTCACGATTTGCGAACGCCACTCGCGCGCTTGCGTAACACATTAGAGCAAATCGACGACGAAAAGTTACGGGAAGAAACTACACATGAAGCAGATAATCTGCTTAATATGTTTAATAGTTTATTGAGAATAAGTGGCCTTGAAACTACCAATAAAAAAGAAGGGTTTTGCGAAACTGATGTTCGCGCCATTGTTGAAGATGTTGTCGACCTCTATCACCCTCTAGCTGAAGACAGAAAGATCACCCTCACCAGCGCACTAAATCCAGTTTCTATGACAGCCGATCCGAATTTGCTATTTCAAGCCGTGGCTAACGTGCTTGATAACGCATTAAAATACTCACCCGATGGCAGTCGTGTGGTGGTTCAACTCACGTCTACCAAAACCCACCATGTTATTTCAATTAACGATGCTGGTATGGGTGTGGGAGAGCATGAGCTTGAAAGCTTGGAAAGACGCTTTTATCGCGCCGATGGCAGCAGAACCAGTAAAGGAAATGGATTAGGCCTGTCTCTTGTTTCCGCTATTGTGAAACTACATGACGGCAAAGTGTGGTTTGTTCACGACCCTCTGATGCAGGGTTCGGGTTTGGGCGTTGTTTTAAGCTTTAAGATTTAGACGTTAATACTTCTTAGTCGAGCCCCACATTTCGCTGCAATAATTAGTGGTACTGTAGGGATTTGAGCTTTAATCAGTTGTGGCATAACCCGTTATTGTTTGCTATTGAAGCACTAACTACGCGAACAATGCACAGTTAGCGCCTTATATAGACAACTGGACAACTGAATAACATAACAGCGTAGGTGAGCACTGCACTGAGTGAATTAAAGAATGTCAAAGCGTGTGACTGGCGAAAATCCAAATGCCCACGGCAATAAGAATTATCCCGCCGAATGTTTCTGCCCGTTTACCTATCAAAGAGCCCATTGCGCTGCCTAGCATAATACCCACCGTTACCATCAAAAACGTTGCAGAACCAATCAGTGCCGAAGCAAGGGCGATATTGATGTCAACTAAAGCAAGGCCAACCCCCACTGCCATCGCATCAATACTTGTACCTAAAGCAGTAAAACATAATAAAAGTAATGACTGTTTTTGCCCACGATCGTCCTCATCATCAGCAGGTTGAAGGCTTTCAAGTATCATGTAAACGCCTAATCCAGACAAAATGATTAATGCAATCCAACGATCCCAAGCTTCTACAAAAGATGCGGCAGCACGCCCTATAAACCATCCAATGACGGGCGTGGACGCTTCTATTACGCCAAATATAAAACCAATCTTAATAGCATAGCTTAAACGAGGGCGCTTTATTTTCACACCTTTGCCTATTGCAGCAGCAAAAGCATCAGTAGACATGGCAAAGGCAAGGAGAATGAGGGCGAAGATAGTCATATTTTTTAACTCCGGTCAGGCATTATTGAGTCCACGATAAAACCACACGCCTGACCTTAGGGCATGGAATTATCGATGGTCTCGCCAACCGAAAGGTGTCTGTACCATGGTAATGTGACCAATTATGTTGATACAAACTTTTCCATATAAGATGGAAACAGGCTACTCCCCAACGAAGGGCTCTATGTTAATACAAAAAGCCCTTTCAAGACAATGTGATTATGCTTACTGCTTCTGCATGAATATGGTGACTTCAGCCATGACTATGCCAAACTTTCGAATATACGAGCGGTTCATCATAGTAGTTTCGTCGAACGCCCAAAACCAATCATCAAAAGTTACTGAATAGGTAGTATCATCTACTGGCAAATCCATTTCATAGTGGAAATTAAAGGCGTTGCCATAAGACGTGCCAGTGGCCGGGCCTTTCACATCACCCGCTCTGCCGATAAAGGTACCGTCACCTTGCTTAACAATCTTCCAAGTGCGTTGAGTGGGCCCCTCGCCTACGCCGTAAACAAAGCTTTCATCCAGCGTTAACGTGTCACCGTCAATAGAACCGTCGATATCTACTTTGAAGCGCTGTACTACTTCACCAGAGCGGTTTTGTACAATGCCCCACGCCTTCACGTCGCCGTCAAAAAACTGCTCGATATTAAACGCAGGCTCGACAGCCGTATAATCTTTGCCATCCACCGAGACTGAACAACCGCTTAATGTAAAGGCGGTAACCCCAACTCCAACCAATGCGTAAGTTGCTCGTTTAATTGTATTCATAATTAACCTGTTATCTTAAAAATATTGTGTGAAAAATAGTGATGTGAAAATACATTTCTGCACTAAGGCTTATGAAAGCCCTTATCTCAATTTTTTCCTAAAAGTGCCTTTCTAAACTTTGGCTCTGAAGTATCTTCACTCAGCCAAATATCAAAAAACTTCTGGGTAAATTCTGGGTCTTTTACTTCCCCTGCCTCTTTCCCGTTATAGAAAAAAAGTGCATTCCCTTCTTCTGTGGCCACACCCGTAATGACGTCACCCTCACTTACATCGGGGAAAATATTTATCATGTCTTGTAACCAGCGCTTTGATTTTTCTGAATCTAAGCTGGCTTGTTTTTGCATTTCATCTATCGAGCGCTCGGCAATTTTCTTACCGTCTAAACTTCTTTGATATTTCAGTGTAAGGGCTAGTGGTTTGTCTTTGTCGTATTTACCTTGCGGAGCGAATAACGTTGCTTCATAAACATCAAAGAAATAGTAGGTAAACATGTCCTGCCCCACTACTGCGGCGTTTGGGACATTTTTGGCAACTTCTTTGGGTAAAGATGCACTGGCTGCGAATGATGCGCTCATAAACATTAAACTCATTAGTATAGAACTGAAACGATTGGCTCTTTTGTAACCAGACACTAATTTTGAATTCATAATTTCTACCTTAAAAACGTCCGTATTAATCAAAACAGCGTTTTACAATGCTCTCATGCTGTGTAAATTGCGTCAGCTGTCTCATTTTACCTTTGCTTGGGATTGGCATTATTTTGAATTGCCAATGTAATAGTTATACTGCGTGCCTGTAGCGAATGATCAATCACGGTAGCGGACCTTGTGAATAAGTTAACCCAGCTGGAACAAACACTTGTTCAGCCATCCCCTCTAGAGTTATTTACACCTAATTGGCCTGGTGCGTCAGATGTCACTATTTATATAAAGCGTGATGACAAAATACATCCCGTCATCTCCGGCAATAAATGGCGTAAACTCAAACATTTTATTCGAGAGTTTGTTGATCAAAGTGGCTTGTCGCGGGCTGAGGGCTCTTTACCTGCTGAAGGCTCTGCTTCCGCTGAAGGCTCTTTACCTACTGAAGATTCTGTCAGGCTCATCAGTTTTGGTGGTGGTTTTTCAAACCACCTGCATGCATTGGGTTATGTGTGTTATCAACTAGCGATACCGCTTACCGTTGTTATTCGCGGTAACTATTCATCGTCGCCAACGCCCATGATAAATGACCTTATCGCGTGGAATGCAAACATAGAATACGTAGACAAAGCCACGTACAAACTGAGAGATACATCAGAGTATCTTGATACGTTAAAGCGTCGCTACCCCAACGCGACAATAGTTCCTGAGGGTGGAAGTCAGCTTCAGGCATTAGCGGGTGTTTCAGATTTAGTAACAGAAATTGATAACGAAATCGGTACCAATTACCACACTATTATTACGCCAGTTGCGAGTGGGGCAACCATGGCAGGCATTGTAAGCGCAGTAGAAAAGCATCAACACGTTGTCGGCATTGGCGTACTAAAAGGGCAAGATTATTTAGAATCTCTGGTTGCCAAATTTTTGAGTAAAAACAATCATAACTGGCACATAGAGCACGAATACCATTGCGGTGGTTACGCTAAAGCTCCAGCTTATTTAACTGAATTTTGTCACCAATTTAAAAGCGCAACGGGTATAGCCATAGAGCCTGTTTACTCGGGCAAGGTATTCTTTGCGCTTAAGAAAATGCTGGGCCAAGGGGCATTTGTAAAAGGAAGTACACTAGTGGTAGTGCATACAGGAGGACTGCAAGGCTCAAGGTCTTAGGCTATGGGAATAAGTACAAATAAGTTCCAATGAAAACAACGCGGCCTAGCGCAGCTAATATTCAAAACCAATTTTACTTGCATTAGTTTTTCTGTTACTAAACTAAAGACGTTCGAGAAACGTAAAGACAAATGTAAACGTGTACAAAAGAAAAATACGGAAAAAGTTAAAGGTAAACATTATTCAAAATTATCAGTGAAGATACTTTAGGTATCGCAAGCAACGCTAACTCTAAGGAGATATACCATGATCGACCGACCAGTTACATTGCCAACCCCTTTGCAAGAACTCATTTCCAAGTCGCTTAAAATATGTGAAGTTATGCTTCCTATCAGCGACGTATTTTACCCCTTCGCAGCCATAAACAAAGATGGTCGCACAGGGTGTGTGTTTGCAGACGAGACAAAAGAAAGTAAACGTGAGTCGCAACTTATAGAACAGTTGCAATGGCGCATAATTGACGCGACCACAGGTAGCAATAGCTACAGCGTTCTTGTT
Source organism: Alteromonas sp. MB-3u-76 (assembly GCF_002831605.1). Lineage (NCBI taxonomy): Bacteria > Pseudomonadati > Pseudomonadota > Gammaproteobacteria > Alteromonadales > Alteromonadaceae > Alteromonas > Alteromonas sp. MB-3u-76. The sequence goes on from NZ_CP025115.1 coordinate 3,362,444, forward strand.
TATGCCGCCACCGTCAATACACAAGATAGCAAGAATATGGACGCTATTGCCGTGGTCACCTCATCGCCAGACCAAGGTGAACATCTGCTTCTTTATCCTTACTACAGAGTAGACGGCTCTATCGTAATTTCACCACCAATTAGCACGGCAGCCCCATAAACACGAGGCCGCAAGTAGTGTTAAGTTTGGACTTAAGCTATAACGGAGAATGAGCGCGGCCGAAATGGTCGCGCTATTTACTGCTCATACAATAAAACATTCATAACGTTTTGAACCTTTCACGTAGAATTTTATACTATTTAATTTGGTAGACACTGACTTTACTTGCCAAATTGCCGGTGTCTGCTAGCATTCAGCAAAAATTTATTAGCAAAATTTAGGGATTACTTATTATGTCTCGCGTTCTTATTATTGGTGCTGGCGGCGTTGCGTCGGTAACAGTCAAAAAATGTGCTCGTTTACCACAGCACTTTGACGAAATATACTTAGCTAGCCGAACTGTATCTAAATGCGAAGCCCTGCAAAAAGAAGTGGGTGAAGATCGTGTAAAAGGTGTTTTTGCCCTCGATGCAGACAACGCAAAAGAAGTAGAAGCACTTATTAATGACGTTAAACCCGACCTCGTCATTAACTTGGCACTTCCCTACCAAGACTTGCCTATCATGGATGCGTGCCTAGCAACAAATACGCATTATTTAGATACGGCTAACTACGAGCCAAAAGATGAAGCGAAATTCGAGTATTCGTGGCAGTGGGCCTACCAAGACAAATTTAAAGAAGCGGGCATTATGGCTCTGCTTGGCAGTGGTTTTGATCCAGGCGTAACCAACGTTTTTACCGCCTATGCAGCAAAACATTACTTTGACGAAATCCATTACCTAGATATTGTTGATTGTAATGGCGGCGACCATGGTCAAGCGTTTGCTACCAACTTTAACCCTGAAATTAATATCCGCGAAATTACTCAGCGTGGTAAATTCTGGGAAAACGGTGAGTGGAAAGAAACCGATCCGCTTAGTGTGCGCGAAGACTTGGATTATCAAAATATTGGTGAACGCGCGTCTTACCTTATGTTCCACGAAGAGTTAGAGTCACTGGTTAAACATTTCCCAACACTAAAGCGTGCTCGCTTCTGGATGACATTCGGTGATGCCTACCTTAACCACCTACGTGTGCTAGAAGGTATCGGCATGACAAGTATTGAGCCAATAGAGTTCCAAGGCCAACAAGTTGTGCCTTTAGAGTTTCTAAAAGCCGTATTACCTAACCCAGGCTCCCTTGCAGAAGGTTATGTAGGGATGACTTGTATTGGTACTTACATTACAGGTATAAAAGATGGCAAAGAAAAAACCATCTTTATCTACAATAACTGCGAACACGCTAAGTGTAATGAGGAAGTAGGTGCTCAGGCGGTATCTTACACCACAGGCGTTCCTGCGATGATTGGTGCTGCACTTATGCTAAACGGCACGTGGAAAGAAGCCGGCGTGTGGAACATGGAACAGTTTGATCCAGACCCGTTTATGGATATGCTTAACGAACACGGACTGCCGTGGCATGTACTAGAGTGCGATAGCAGCCCATTTACTAAGTAGATTGCTTTAAACAAATATAAGATATTTACGAGGGGCACTATGTTAAGTGCCCCTTTTTTACGTTATTGACCGGAGCTTGATTACCTTGACCGATCTTACCCAACGCACTGATATTCCTTCTCCCTGCTATGTCCTTGAGGAAGAAAAATTAATTCGCAACCTAACGCTGATGAAGCGGGTTCAGGACGAATCAGGTGTGCGTATTATTTTAGCGCTTAAAGGCTTTTCCATGTGGTCTTGCTTCGATATCGTAAAGCAATATCTTCACGGAGCCACCGCGAGTTCAGTATGGGAGGCAAAATTAGCAGCCGAAATGGGCAAAGAGGTTCATGCCTATTCCCCTGCTTACAAAGCTGAGGATGCAAAAGAACTCGCCACATTAGTGCATCATTTATCGTTTAACAGCCTTAGCCAGTGGCATACCCATCGTGAAGCGCTAAAAGACGTATCACTTGGACTGAGAATTAACCCAGAGCATCAAGAAGCAGATACGCCCCTTTACGACCCAGCTGCACCCGGCTCGCGATTAGGGATAAGAGCGGATGAGTTAGAGGGTATAAGTCTTGATGGAATTGAAGGTTTTCACTGCCACAATTTATGCGAGTGCGATTCTTTTGCAACGGAGCGCACATTGCAAGCCATTGAAAAGCGATTTGGTAAGTGGCTACATCAGTTGAAATGGCTGAATTTAGGCGGCGGTCATTTAATGACAAGTGAAGGCTACGATGTTGAACACTTAATCAACACACTGTCGGCATTTAAAGAGCGCTACCCTCACCTTGATATAATTCTAGAGCCGGGCTCTGCAGTAGCGTGGCAAACTGGCCCTTTAATTTCAGAAGTAGTGGATGTAGTAAATAACGAAGGTGATATTGCCATATTGGATATTTCTGCCACTGCGCATATGCCAGATGTGCTTGAAATGCCCTACAGGCCTACCGTATTAAATGCGGCGTTGCCTAATGAGAAAGCCCACAACTACAAACTTGGCGGCAACTCATGTCTTGCTGGCGATGTAATAGACACCTACTCATTCGATAAACCTCTCGTAGCGGGAAGCCGTGTTCAGTTCGAAGATATGATGCATTACACCATGGTAAAAACCACGTTTTTCAATGGGGTTGATCATCCGTCCATTGGCATATTACGCTCAAATGGCGAATTTGAATTGGTAAGAAGCTTCACTTATGAGGACTTTAAAGGGCGCTTGTCTTAAGCTGATAAATCTGGTCACGTTTTTCTGTGACAACTCCCCTCGAGTTTATCAAGGGGCTTTGACAACGCACACTTATTGCTACATCTCACACCTATTGGTAACTGTAGAAGAGTAATAAAAAGTCGGCTTACGTTAGCCGACTTTTGCAGTACCTGTTGATGCCGCTTAAATAACACCGCTGCCTTTCGCAGTCTCGCTTTTATCGATTTCACCTTCTACTAACACTGTATCATCCAGTTCAATAGTAAATTTTGTACCTTGCTTTCCGCTTACGCTATAGCGAAAACCATACATCTCGCCTTCATTAAACGAAATTTCAGCACTGGTATTAGGGTGCACTAAATCGAACTCTCCAGAATCATTAGCCTTTGAGAAAACATCTACCATCCACTTACCTTCTGGCATGGTGATTTTCAGTGTTTTTTTCATTTACGCCTCCATTTGCTGTTGTCCAAATTATCTTAATGAAAACTATCTATTGGTAACTCCCAATAGACAGTTAAGATCAGTGAAAAACGTGAAACTAGGGACTATTGACCAATGCGCTAAAGGTTTACTAACGCGCTAAAGGCTTACTATTTTGCGTCTAAACCTGCTTGATAGAGGGCGTTTTTCTTCAGCCCATAGTGACCGGCAACTACAGCCGCAGCCTTTTTAAGTGGAATATGCTCACAAAGCGTGTTTAGCAATGACATTGCCTCACTTGGAATTTCCTGTTCACTCACTGGAGCTGGGCTTATCATTACGACAAACTCACCCTTTTGATGAGCAGCATCAGACGTAAGATAATTGATAACATCTTGCGCGCTGCCGCTTACATAGGTTTCGAAGGTTTTGGTAAGCTCTTTTGCAATAACAATGTGCCTTTCGCCCAATACCCGCTGAATAAGCGTAACTGTGTCTAAAATTCTGCGTGGCGCTTCGTAAAATACACTTGTGTAGGGTCTATCTAATAAAGCAGAAACCGCGCTTTCTCTTGCCTGCGCTTTTACCGGCAAAAAACCTTCGAATATAAATTTGTCCGTTGGTAACCCCGATGCGCTTAAAGCGGTAATAGCTGCACACGGTCCTGGTAGTGCGCAAACCGGAATGCCCTGCTCGCGGCAGCGTCGTACCAAAATAAAACCAGGGTCGCTTATTAGCGGTGTTCCTGCATCGCTAATTAACGCTACGGCCTCACCACCTTTTAACCGTTCACATAACATAGCTGCGCGCTTGTCTTCGTTATGATCGTGCAGCGACAGTGTTTTAGTAGAAATGCTTAAGTGCTGTAGCAACCTTGAACTATGGCGAGTATCTTCTGCTGCAATCCAACTCACTTCACCGAGTACGTCGATAGCGCGAGCACTGATATCATTTAAGTTCCCAATTGGCGTGGGGACAATGTACAACGTTGCTGGTTTAGTCATAAGAAATAGTAAAAGCACGGAAATAAAATTAATGAATGCGATAAGTGTACCATGCCATTAGTCCAGTTTATGCTGCCAAGCATAGATTTTCACACAGGTTACGATAAACTTAGTGCTCATCGATGTTAAAGGAATGAAACTGTGCGCCATCTCGGATTTTCTCGGAAAAACATTACCCGTACTGCGGTAGCTTCATTATTGCTATCACCATTACTACTAGCAGGCTGTGGCAGCACCGCACAAAAAACGGTCAGCGTGGCGAAGAGTAGACCTATCGCGGTGAAAGAGACTCCGTTGGTTAATGAAGTCACGCCCGAACATAAGCTGGTTGAAGCTAAAAAAGTGTGGAGCGACATGCAAAATAAAGCGTTACGAGACAGTCTGCTTTTAGAAGCCGCACAGTTATATATGCTGCAACAAAAACCTATTATGGCGCAGCAAATTCTTTATGAAGTAAAGCAAGATGGAGTTTCTCCAGAAAATCAGTCTTTTTATGCCTTGTTAATGGCGAAAGTATACGCTAACCAGTCAGATGTATCGGCCGAAGAATTATTGTCACTACTGGAACCAGTGTCAGGTAACAAAGACCTTCTTATCGAAAAAGCGCATTTACAAGCACAGTTATTTGCTAAAGATGGAAATTACAGCGCCGCTGCAAATAGCCTTCTGAATACGGACCTACCTGACGAGCAAAAAGTAGAACAGGTATGGAAGTGGATAACATCAATGCCTGTCTCGTCGCTAGACGATATTGCTCAGCAGTATTCTGCGCTTTCCCCTTTTGTATCGCTCAGAAAATTAACCGAAGAATATAGCAGTTCGCCTGAGAAGCTTGCGGAAAATCTTAATAACTTCCAAAAAGTGTATGCAGGGCATAGTTTAGGTGCCACTTTCCCTGATGACGTTCTCAACGCAACAAAACTTCAACGCGCTAATATTAACGCTATTACCGTACTGCTTCCTCTATCTGGTCGCCTTGCCACTACCGGAAGCACTGTAAAAAATGGAATTATGGCTGCTTACTACCAGAGTATTGCAGACAAGCAAGGTAATGAGGTTGGACAAGATCAGCGCAATCTACCTACGCTTCACTTCATTGACACAGTAGACAAAGACGTTAACGACATTATTGCAGAAATTGGTGACGCCAAATTTATTATAGGCCCGCTGTTAAAAAGCAATGTTGAACGAATCATTCCTGCACTGCCTGTCGGGGTGAATGTGCTGGCCCTCAATCGCTCAGACGATATTACACAAATTGAAACGCCATTTAATACATCAGCAAGCAATAGCCAACAGCTTATTCTTAACGATGTCCAGTACAGTAACAACGCCCAGTACGGTGACAAAGGAAAGCGCGGCGATGACAATACATTAGAATCAGCCCAGAGTTCGGCAAATGGTCCGATTGCTGCCAACTTCTTTGCTTTAGCGCCCGAAGATGAAGCTAAACAACTGGCGGAACTCATATTCAACAAAGGGTTTAGGGCGCCTATTGTTATTACAGAGCAAAGCTCGCTATATGAGCGTATGGACGACACGTTTAAATCGCATTGGGAATCGCTCAACAAAGCAGAAGGTAAATACAAAACCAATATCACCTCGGTTACCTTTAACGACAGTAACTCGTTACGTGAAGGTATTACGTCGGCATTAGACGTGGCGCAAAGTAATGAGCGTATTAACCAGATTGAGTATATGACCAATGACGAAGTTTATAATATGCCTAGAAGCCGACGAGATATCGACGCAATTATCGCTTTCGCTTCTCCGCAAGACACTGAATTGTTAAACCCAATCATTGAAGCTAGCCTTAACCCACTTGGTGGAAAACCTATTCCAGTTTATGCCACCTCTAGGTCTATGGACTACGAAAGCGGAAAAAATCAGTGGCGAGACCTCAAAAATATTCACTTTATTGATATGCCATGGATGATGCCTCAACATCAATGGAAGCCACTCGCGCAAACAGTAGAACAAGCATTCGATGGGCAAAACACCATGCAGAAGCGTCTGTTTGCTTTTGGTTACGACGCTTTTGAGCTGCTGCCTAAGCTAGGTATATTAAACACGCTAAATTACCTGCATCACAATGGCTTAACGGGGGCTTTATCATTAAATGAAAACGGCGAAGTAGAAAGAAAGCAGCCTACAGCTATCATTCGCAATGAAAAAGTCGAATCAATCTCTGAGTAATAGTTAACTATGTCATTAGTGCAAGGGAATGCTGCAGAGCAAAAGGCCTGTGATTTTTTAACTCAACAGGGCCTTACGCTTCGCTGTAGAAACTATCGCACTCGTCGAGGCGAGCTCGATATTGTTATGCAAGATGGCGATACCATTGTGTGTGTTGAGGTTAAATATCGTAAAAGCGCACAATATGGCAGTGCGATAGAATTTGTAACCGCGAAAAAACTGCAGCGAATTCAGGCTGCGTTCGAGTTCTATTTGTTAGATAATAACCTCAATTCAACGTCTACCCCGTTGCGCATCGACGTTATTGCTATCGACGGCCATCGCCTTCAATGGCTAAAAAATATTGGCTGAATGGAATTATAATTTATTTTTCCAGTCTCAAACTCATAGCGCATTACCCGCGCTAAACAGCTGTGAAGATGTCCCGTCAGCAGCTTGCCCTAAAAGAGAAGAAGTATGATTGAACAAATTAAAGCTAACTTTACTGAAAGTATTCAAACTAAAATTGCTGCGTCTGAGATTTTGCCGGAGTCGATTGAAAAAGCCGCTAACATGATGGTTGAAGCACTTATTCGCGGTAACAAAGTGCTTAGCTGCGGTAATGGCGGTTCGGCTGGCGATGCACAGCACTTTTCTTCTGAAATGCTAAACCGTTACGAAAGAGACCGTCCAAGCCTTCCTGCCATAGCGCTAAGTACAGATACATCTACCATTACCTCTATCGCCAATGACTACAGCTATGATGAAATTTTCGCTAAACAAGTACGTGCCTTAGGCCAGCCCGGCGACATTCTTTTCGCAATTTCTACCAGCGGAAATTCGCGAAATGTTATTGCGGCAATGGAAGCGGCCCTGTCTCGAGATATGACAATTGTTGCGTTAACCGGTAAAGACGGTGGCGAAATGGCGGGTTTTCTAAGCGAGCATGATGTAGAAATTCGCGTTCCTTCAAACCGCACTGCACGTATTCAAGAAGTACATTTACTTGTTATTCATAATTTGTGCGAGTGCATTGACGATAGCTTATTCCCAGCTGATCACGGTGACGAGTAATTATTCATTTATGAAACACGTAACTAAGTGCCTTACTATACTGTGCATTATTTTTACCATGGGGCTACAGGGGTGCGTTGTTGCCGTTGGAGCGGCTGGTGCTATGGCGGCAAAGGTGGCTAACGATCGTCGAACCGTAGGAACACAGCTAGACGATCAAAACGCGAGTAGTGCAGTAGCTTATCAATGGTCAAAAAGCGAAGCACTGAAAGAGCAAGCTAACTTACAAGTTGATGTTTATAACGGCGTTGCTCTGCTTACAGGCCAAGCGCCTTCTCAAGCGTTAGTCTCTGAGGCCGTTCAACGTGCTCAAAGCGTAGATTATTTGAAAAAGATTCACAACCAGCTACGTGTTGGCTCTCCTGTCGGAGCAGGAACACAAGCCAATGACATTTGGTTGGCGTCAAAGGTACGAACAAAAATCGTCGCTGACGAGCGCGTTCCAGCGTTGCAGGTAAAAGTAGTGGTGCAAGACTCGGAAGTTTTCTTAATGGGCAAACTTACCAGCCTTGAAGCGAACGCAGCAGTTGATATTGCCCGCAACGTTACTGGCGTTGCAAGAGTTGTGCGCGCCTTTGAAATTACTCAGTAAAGAAGCCGCTACCGCCCTGCTTGTGGCGGGAGCGCTCTTTATGGAAATACTGGATGCGACCGTTATAACCACGGCGCTTCCAGTAATTGCAGCAGACTTTGGGATCCCCGCTGCGCATCTTTCAATTGGTGTATCGGCATACCTTGTTGCAGTTACCTTATTCATCCCTCTCAGTGGCTATGTGGCCGACCGCTTTGGCGCTAGAACCATATTTGTTGCTGCCATTGGGGTATTTACCCTTGCCTCTGTGTTATGTGGCTTAAGCACCACTTTGGTTGAATTTACCCTGTCGAGAATATTGCAAGGAATTGGCGGGGCAATGATGGTGCCCGTTGGCCGGTTAGTGGTACTTCGTGGCCTGCCCAAAGAAAAGTTAGTGAAAACGGTGGCCATAATTACCTGGCCAGCGCTGAGTGCTCCTTTACTCGGCCCTGTACTAGGCGGCTATATTGCCACCCATTTCAGCTGGCAATGGATATTCTATATGAATATTCCTTTGGGCTTAATTGCGATTATTGCCTCGGCATATTTACTTCAGAATACAAAAGGCGAAGTAAGCACATTCGATGTAAAGGGCTTTCTGCTCACCGGCTTTGGATTTGCGCTTTTTATGGCTGGCATTGAATTTCTTGCCAGTAACGCTGAAAGAATAATGGAAAGTGCCACCATTATTTCATTGGGTTTTGTGGGTATGCTGCTTGCCATGTGGCACATAAAAACAGCTAAAAATCCGCTTTTCTCATTTGATGCAATGCAACATCGTACCTTTCGATTATCGGTGTATGGCGGTTCTGTCGTGCGTATCGCGCTAGGCAGCGCGCCTTTTCTTATTCCTCTGATGCTGCAACTGGGCTTAGGCTATACACCTGTAGAAGCAGGCTCCATCTTGCTGTGGCTGTTTGCAGGTAACCTTGCTATTAAACCTGCCACAACATGGATAATGAATACCTTTGGCTTTAAACCGGTATTGATTGTTAACGGAGTACTTATTGCGCTAGGCTTTGTCGCCTTGGCAATGATTAATGAAAGCACCTCGTCCTTTACTATTGCCGCGCTGCTTTTCATTAACGGCATTACACGTTCAATGCACCTCACGTTGCTAAATACCATCGCTTTTGCTGACGTTCCCCCAGATAAGATGCGCGATGCTAATACCCTTGGGGCAATATTGATGCAGATGAATCGCGGGCTGGGGATAACACTTTCAGCACTTGCCATAGCAGTGGCTTCGTTAATACTCGGTCAATCTGCCGATGCCCCCGATTTAACAACCTTCACCATCGCCATGATATTTATGGCAATACTGGCATTAGTGAGCATTACCGACAGCATTTTACTGTCAAAAGAGGACGGCGATGCAGTGTTAAATAAACGCAAGCGCAAAAAATCACTTTGAAAACTGGCCCGTATTGAGCTTTGCTTAACACTTTTCCGTGGATCGCAGAAGTTTTGGGAAAGTGAGTACAACAGGTGAGACGTCCATAAAAATAAAATTGCCGATAGCCCAAAACAGTTTTACTCTACTATTTGCTTTTGAACGGTTTTCACTTTTTCTAGGCTCGTCGTCAAAGAACATTGAAAAACAAGCGCTAACAAGGAATCGTTATTGTGTCTCATCTTGCTATTAATATCGTTATTGGCTTATCACTGCTCATCTGTATATCCGCCTGCCAACCATCTTCAAAGTCTACAGCTCCTGATAACGCCGTCGAAGAACAAACCATAGAGTTAGACAAACTGTTCGTCCAATTTGATGATATTAACAAACCGGGAGCCTCGGTTGCGGTATTACAAGATGGAGAGGTTGTCTTCTCAAAAGGTTATGGCAGTGCAAACCTTGAATACGATATACCGGTTACGCCAGACACCATGTTTCACGTTGCATCTGTATCGAAGCAATTTACCGTTTTCGCCATTTTATTACTCGCCGAAGAAGGTAAGTTAAATTTTGACGATGACATTCGCCAATACATTCCCGAAGTACCAGATTTTGGCGAAACCATAACTTTACGACACTTAGCATCGCACACCAGCGGCTTGCGTGATCAGTGGAACTTGTTGCGTATGGCCGGGTGGCGTTTAGATGATGTGATCACTACCGAACATGTATTAAAAATGGTAGCGAAACAAAAAGAACTAAACTTCAAACCCGGAGAAGAATTCCTTTATTCGAATACCGGGTTCACACTATTAGCAGAGGTTGTTGCTCGAGTTAGCGGTAAGTCATTTGCACAATTCACACAAGAAAGACTGTTTACGCCTTTAAATATGAGCAACACCTTGTTTTACGACGATCATCAAAAAATCGTTAGCAACAGGGCTTATTCCTACGAGCCAATTGACAGCGGCTATCAAAAAAGTGTGTTGAACTATGCAAATGTCGGCGCAACCAGTTTGTTTACTACCGCAGAAGATCTTCTTAAATGGTCGGAAAACTTCACCGAACTGACTTTAGGTAGCCCTTCAATCATCAAACAAATGAATACGCTTGCCACATTAAATAACGGCGACACATTTGGCGGTGCATACGGACAGTTTATTAGTCATTACAACGGCATCAAGTATATTCAGCATAGCGGCGGAGATGCCGGTTTTCGTTCATATTTAGCCCGATTTCCTGAGCAGAATTTGGCAATTGCTATATTGAATAACGGCGCGGATGCGAGACCTTGGGAATTAGCACTGCAAATTGCTGAACGCTTTCTAGAAATAGATACCCCTCCCCCTCAAAACGCTATTGCTGATGCGTTTATGGAGTCAATGTCACCGAAACAAACACCTAGCGCCTTTGATCTCAGCAAAAATGAGTTAAGTGAAGACATACTGGATGCTTATGTAGGTCACTACTGGAATGAGCCAGACGCTTACTCAAGAGAGATATATTTAGACAAGGGTAGACTCATGTATTCACGAGGCAAAAACGATGTAAGCCCCCTCGCTGCCGTGAATGAAAACACATTCAAAATGCTAAATGTAGAGGGGGAAATCTTTGTTGAGTTTACTGAAGATGGCGAGCAAAGCATAATGACGGTGAAAGTAGACAATATGGACACATATGTGTCGATTGCCTATACACCAGTTGAAGTGACTGAAACCTGGTTATCTCAATTTGCAGGCAGTTATTACAGCCCTGAACTCTCTTCTACTTATCACTTTTCGCCGGACAACGATCAGCTCAAAATTTCTCACTACCGACTAAGCGATCATCATATTGCGCCAGTCAAAGGTGACTTCTTCAGATCACAGGTTGGCGATATCTTGTTTGAACGCGATGATAGAGGCGCAGTGAATGGCTTTAGAATATCTAACGGTCGGGTACGGAATCTTTATTTTAAGAAGCTATAGAAGATAAACAGTGGAAAGAATTTCTAATGTTCACTCTACCAATAAGGGCCGCTTGCTCGCATTAACACTAATTTAAAAGTGTTAAAAAAGTACTAATGCTGCGATTATGATTTTTACGACGTATGGCAGCTTAGTACACAGACCGTGTGAAAACTCATATTTATGGTTGCTGTTTTTAAATTGAATAATACAGAAATTCTAAGTCCACTATAGTTTTTGAATGAGTGTTTCCACAACTCTCATGTCTTCATTGCAGATATGAGACCGCTAACGCCCATGATATTCATCATTCTTTTGAAGTTGTATGCCAAGACCTGCAAACTTACCTCTGTTTTTACATGTTTTAATGTTCTTGTCAGTAGTTGTTGCGCTCCTGCCCATTGCTTTATTGTGCCAAAGGGATGCTCGACGGTTTGATGCCTCAATATCATTGCGTTTGGCATGTTTTTATAAGCTTGTGCCACGCGTTCAACATGCTCCTCATCATCGAGTCTTCGGATCCGTCTTCCTGCTGGTGATGTTGTGCACCGCGATTTCATAGTACAACCTTTGCAGGTCATGACCGACATGTAAGCGCGTAGCGGTTTTCCTTTGTCAGTTGAAACAAAGCTAAACGGGATATCTTTGCCAGCAGGACATTCATAAACGTCTTTTTCTTTGTTATAGACAAAGTCTTCTTTGGTAAACAGTCCTTTTTTTCGATTAGCCGAAGTACGGATCTTCGGAACAATTGCAGTAACGCCTGCCTGATGAAGAGTCTTAAAGCTCGTGCTATCGTCATAACCTCTATCAGCAAGAATGGTAATGTCTTGTTTACCTAACGCTTGTTGCACATGCTGGCTCATCGGGACAAGCTGATGTCTGTCACTTGGGTTATTAGTCACGTAATGGGCAAGTATCAAGTGATGTTTGGTGTCGACAGCCGCTTGAATATTATAGCCAACTAATACGCCTTTATGCTTAAGTGCCATTCGCCTGCTGTCGGGGTCGGTATAGGAGATTTGTTTGTCGGGTAAGGTTTCCAATTCTTGCTGTATTGTTTTCTCGCTTACCAGACGCGCTTGCAGTTTAGCGAGCTTGCCTTTCAATTTTTCTGCGTCTTCAGTGCGGGACTGGCGGTCTGCTCTATCGAGCTCCATAAGATAATTGGCAATATCTTTTTCGGTTGTTTCGATACACGTCTTTATCAAACCACGTGAGTAGTTCTTAGCGATATTGTTAACCGCTTTGAACTTAGTGCCGTCAATAGCCACGATGGCATCCGCAAACATATTGAGTTCACGGCATATCAACACAAAGCGCTTACAGACTTGTTGTATCGCGTTGCCGTTGTCACGTCTGAAATCAGCAATCGTTTTAAAATCTGGGGTAAGACGCTCAACCAGCCACATCAACTCGACATTACGCTGCGTTTCTTTTTCTAAACGTCTGCTTGATTGAATGCGATTAAGATAACCATAAAGGTAAATCTTGAGCATGGTTGCCGGAGAATAGCTTGGTCTACCTGTTTTGGCTGGTTGGCAACGTGCAAAACCCAAGTCAGATAAATCTAATGAATTGATAAACATATCGACTGCACGAATCGGATTATCTTCATGGATGTAGTCATCTAAAACTTCGGGGAACAGCGTGCTTTGTGTTCGGCTTTGGCCTTCGATAAATCTCGACATGTGATTGAAACCTATCAATTTTTTGATAGTTTTATTGTACCAATTCAGATATCAATTGAGGACCGATACTTAAGACCGATTGATCATATAAAAAGTCTGCTTAGACCAAAAGGTGATCAATAGTTTTCACACAGCCTGTACGTAATGCGGTCGTTGGGAAATAGTTAGGCCAAGGTCAGGGACGAGCGAATTGCGGTCATTCGGCATAGACCCTTGGCCTTCAGGCGATAGTTGTTTTAAGCAACGGCGTTGCGCGGGTTTCGCCTAAAGGCGAGTCTCTTTCTTTTGCTTCGCCAAAAGAAAGAAACCAAAGAAAAGGCGACCCCGGGATCGTTCGAAAGCCCGGTATTTTGGCCAATTTTTGAGGCAAATGCGCAAACTCGTGGTTCGCTACCGTCGAACCGCTCAGACACGCGCATTTTTAAAACCTCACAACCGGCCAAAATACCGGCTCACTTTACGGGGACCCCAAAAAGAAAACAGCTTTTTTGGACATCCATACAATCAGAGTGGTTTTCAACGAATATTTCGAAATGTATTAAATGCCTGCTTGCAACCATTCCATCGCCGCAGGGAATCGGCGCGACCAGTCCACTTCGCAGTGCCGCCCAACATCATCTTTCACCAACTTAAGATTTTCCGGTTTAAATCCCTGTTTAAGCAGCAGGCTATTTAATTGTTCGATCTGCTCGTAATTGCCATATTCCATCTGCCCTATATCAAAATATATTTTGCTATTGCCAATAGTTTGCTGCTGTTTAATGGCTTCGAATAACACATTTATTCCGTCCATATTTTCAATCGCTAAAGCCGGTGAAAATGCGGCTGTAAAACCAAAAGTGTCGCTATGCTTCAGCGCGGCATAAATGGCCATTAAGCCGCCCAGCGAGCTGCCCGCTAAACCGGTGCCGGCTGGCTGCGGATCGGTTCGGTAGCGGCTGTCGATAAAGGGTTTTAGAGTATCTTTAATCGAGCGAATCGTTAATTCTCCTTGGCCTTGTGTGGCTTTGCCATCGCGGTTTTTAAATGCCCAGGGGTTGTATTCAACCCATCGCTCAGCGCTATTGGGCACCGCCACCACAATCATTTCATCCAGATTGCCAGCACTGGTCAGCTCCTCCAATAGCTCATCAATGCGCCATTCATCGCTGTGTGCCGTTTGAGCGTTAAAAATATTTTGGCCATCCAACATATATAAAACCGGGTAGGTTTTGTCAGTGTTGTGTTGGTAGGACTTAGGCAGATAAACGGAGATATCACTGCTGCGGCCAAATTGGGGCAGTGTAATATTTTTATGCTGTACGATGCTGCCGCTTAAACTCGGCTCGGCTGCTTTTAAAGGCTTATCGCCAGTCCAGAGCGGAATATGAACTGCCATTTCCGCATCGCCACCCGTTGCTTTATGTAGATAGGTACATTGGCTTTTTGCCATTTCGTTGGCGGGCATCCATTGCCAATTTTTGTCTTTGACCATGGTAAAAAATACATTTTTCTCGGTGATCGGAATGGTAACGCTCAGCTCCTCGTTATTTTTTATAAGTGAGTAAGCCTTGTCACCGTCCAGTGCCCAATCATTAAAATTACCGACCAGATGAATAGTGTCATTAGCAGAGTAATCAGCCGGTGGTGTCACTTTGATAGTTAAGGTCGGTGCTGGCGGATTTTTGTCGGCACATGCGCTTAGGGCTAACACAGCGGCGATGGTCAGGGTGATTTTGTTATGAGTCATGGCTCTTGTATTCCTCTACTCTTGTGGCTGTTCTGATTGTTCCACATGCTAAGCGACTTTAGGGGGGGGACCCTAAGTAATTGTCATTTCAATAAATGATTGTTTGTATAACTTCTACAACCAGTTTCGCCATCAAAAGTATGTGATGTCGGCTATTGGCACAAAGCGGCACTATGAGCTTTGAAACCTGACCGTCCGTTGTTTGTCAAGCAGACCTTCATTCCTCTACTAACCAATCTCTGCTGCCTCAGCAACATAAATAAAGCGCCTTAAGCGCTTCTAAAATCTAACTAGCAATATTTATCTAACTCAAAACGAAACCGGGTGTGCTTTTCCTAGCGTGTGGCTATCCTCAGAAATATATTTTACTTACCTTTGTTTTTAGCACTAGCCTTATCATCCACACCCTTCTGCTCTCTCGCCTTATCAACTAACCCTTCGTTTTGTGTAGACTTCATAGTTTTTACTTTATGATGCATGGCAACTTTGGCCAGTATGTGCGCGGTTACTGGTGCAGTAATAACTAAAAACAGCGTGATCAACAGCGCGTGAACATTTACATAGCCTTGAAGGTAAGACATATAAATAACCGAGCTCAGTAAAATACCTCCTAAGCCCACTGTGGTCGCTTTAGTTGGTGCGTGAAGGCGTGTGTAAGCATCTTTCAAGCGAAACAACCCTATTGAGCCCACAAGCACAAAAATACCGCCAATCATGAGTAAGGCGGACACCGTTAATTCAAGCCAAAAATTCATTACTTGTCCTTATCCAGCGTCTATTCATTCTACTACTCTTTAGGCTACCCATTCTTTAAACCAGCCTTTACTCAATAATATCGCCGCGAAGAATATATTTTCCGAATGCAACGCTACTCACAAAACCTAGCATGGCAATAAGCAGTGCCGCCTCAAAATACAGTGACGTGCCTTTGTGTATGCCGTACACCATGATTAACGCAATGCTATTAATGAACATAGTATCGAGTGCCAATATGCGGTCTACTACATCTGGCCCGACTAATAAGCGCCATAGATTAAGGACTAACCCTATAGAAATCATGATTCCTACACATAGCAGAGTAAATGCTAACATTGAAACATCTCCTTAATCGCCGACTCGTATCGGTCTTTGATGAGCCGTATAATTTCCTGATCGTCATCAGGCATTTGCAGCACATGCACATACAAATAGCGCTTATCTTTTGAGAGCTCGGCGGTTACAGTGCCTGGTGTCATAGTTACCGTACTTGCCAGTATGGTAATAGGGCGAATTTCTTTAAGATCTAACGGCACGGCAACAAAACCTGGTTTTATTCTGCTCATTGGGCCAAGCACTAAAATCGCCACCTGCACGTTTGCCACCACCACATCGCCTAATACCATGAAAAAGTACTTAACTACTTTAAGAGGCTTTTTAATTCTCGGCTGCGAAATTTGTAAAGGTGCACACAACAAGGGGATCGCAATGGCAAACACCGCCCCCAAAATAATGTGGCCCAGGCTTACGGTCACATTCAGCATAAGCCAAATAACAAGTAATATGGCGCTGCGACCAGGCGTAGGCAGTAGGCGTGACAACAAACTCATTGCTGACCTCCCTCTAACTGCAACACACTCACAGGAAGTCGTAAGTCATGAAGTTGCGAAGCCGCCATTGCAGTGTATTCGGTAATAGGCCCAGCAAAAACGGTCATTATTGGAGACGCCACCAACAGTAATACAACACCCGCAAACTGCCATACAGATGCAGACTCATCTTCTGAGTTAGCGCTCTCGCCAGCATGCCGCCAAAATAGGGTTGTACCGGCTCGTGCTAGCGCAATAATAGTGAGTAGCGTAGAGATAAGGACCGTAGACCACACTAGAGCTTTATCTAATCCCGTTGCGGCAGATTGTAAAACTACTACCTTACCGATGAAACCTGAAAAAGGAGGCAAGCCAACCACTACCATGGCGGCCACAAAAAAGAGCGAGCCAAGCAGCGTTGGCTGAGTAACCTTTTTAGCGATGACAAAGCGATCGAAAGCTTTGCCTCGCTGCTGCCCTATCATATTAGCAAGCATAAATAGTACCGCTGAAATCAATGTGCTGTGCAGGGCATAATAAAACGCTGCTCCACTGGCCTCCGGGCTTCTTATGGCAAAAGCCATAAGTAACGTGCCTACCGATATGAGCACAGTATTAGCCGCAATATTGCGCAAGTTAGGGCTAGCTAACACGCCAATGGTTCCAACGGCTACCGTTAACATAGCGAGCGGCCATACCCAAGGCAAAACCATATTGCTAAGCGCCCCCGCCCCATCACCAAAGATGACAGTGAACACCCGAAATATGCTGTAAATGCCCACCTTTGTCATAATAGCGAATAGCGCTGCAACCGGCGCAGTGGCAGCGCTGTAGGTATTGGGCAACCAAAAATGTAATGGCAACATGGCGGCTTTCAGTCCAAACACCACCAACAGCATCATGCCGCCTACTTTGGCCAGCACTAGCTCCCCCCCTGATAAAGCGCTTATCTTAAGCGACATATCTGCAATATTGAGTGTTCCGGTAATGCCATACAAAGTCCCTAAGGCAATTAAGAATATGGCGGAGCCCACAAGGTTCAATATCACATAATGCACGTTGGCTTGGGTTCTTTGTTTACCCCCACCGTGAACAAGCAGTACATAAGAGGCAATCAATAACACTTCAAAAAATACAAATAGGTTAAACAAGTCGTGTGTTAAAAACGCTCCCGCTATCCCCATTAATTGAAACTGCATTATGGGGTGAAAATAACGCCCTTCACGGTCGGTGCCAGCAAATGAATAAAGCGTTGACGCTAACCCCAGAAACCCGGTGAGAAGAACTAAAAGTGCAGCAATCGAATCTGCATACAGTATGATGCCAAAAGGCGCTTGCCAGTTACCCAAAGCATACATGATAGGGCCAGCATCAATGACTTTTGCCATTAGCGCTATTGCAATGGCAATTTGCAACACGCATAAAAATGCCGCTGCAACTCTTCGATTCACATAGCGCTCAACACCAGCAAAAGGAGGTAGTAGTAAAAGTAACCCGCCAATCAACGACACTAGAATTGGCAGTATAGGTAAATGGTCCATCATTGCTTACTGCTCCAGCGAGACACCGACTGCTTTGGCCTGCCAGGTGGCTCTTTGCCATCCACGAAATCATTTCCAAGGTCGGCCCGTGCGCGCATCGACAGTATGACGGCAAAGGCTGTCATAGCGAAGCCAATTACAATAGCCGTTAATACTAAGGCTTGAGGAAGGGGGTCTGCGTAGGCTTCTGATTTACCTAAAATAGCCGCGCCATCTAAGCTAAGACGCCCCGTTGAAAATAGAAATAAATTAACGGCATAACCAAGCATCATCAGCCCCAAAACCACTGGGAACGTACGGCCCCGTAAGCATAGAAATACGCCGCTAAACGTCATCACGCCCACACAGAGTGAATACAATAATTCCATTAGTTTTCCTCCATTGTTGGGCGATGCTCGGTGGTTAACTTACCGAGGTTTGCCAGGATTAATAACGTTGCCCCAACTACCGTGAGATAAACACCTAAATCGAATACAAGCGCGCTGGCCAACTCTGTCTTTCCGATGAAAGGAATATCGAGGTAATCGAACCACGATGTTAAAAATGGCTTTCCGAACGCCCAGCTGCCCACACCGGTGAGTACCGCCAGTAATACCCCCCATGCAATCACGCTTTGATAATTAACAGGTATACGTGGTGTAACCCAGTTCACACCGTGGGCAATGTATTGCTGAATGAGCGCTACGGAGGTAACAAGGCCAGCAATAAAACCACCGCCAGGTAAATTATGACCTCGAACAAAAATATAGGCAGACACCAATAGCGCAAGGGGAAGTAAAGACTGAGAAATCATCACTAAAATAGGCGGGTGAATATCCTTAGTCCATGGAATACCCTTGTCATCGGCCGAGGGCATGGCAAGGGGAATTCTCGTCAACAATTTAAAAATACCCAGCGCGGCAATGCCTAACACAGTAATTTCGCCCATGGTATCGAAGCCACGAAAATCCACCAAAATCACATTGACAACGTTAGTCCCACCGCCGCCTGTTTTACTGTTTTCCACGAAAAAGTCAGAGATAGTCTCGAAGGGACGAGTGATTATTGCATAGTTAATGGTTGCCACAATGCCACCTATAACGGCGGCAATGCTTAAGTCGCGAACCACCCGCTTTGGCGCTGAATCGGCAGAGGTTTTTTGTGGTAAAAAGAACAGTGCTAGCATCAACAAAATAACCGTAACAATTTCTACCGCTAACTGGGTTAACGCAAGATCCGGCGCCGAAAAACGAGCAAAGGTAATTGATACCACAAGCCCCACTACCGAAATTGCAATGAGTGCAGTCATACGCTGTTTATGCAAAATAGCAGTTGCGATAGCGCCAATACACAGTATTGCCGCCAGTATAATTTCAATGCCGTTTACAGATTGAAGTGGTGAACTTCCCGCGGCGTTGTTCAGCATTATCAAGGGTGGTGCGGTCATCACTATCACTAACAGGAACAGCAACCCTACATAGCGCTGCAGTGATTCATTGTCTAGCGTGTTATGCATTTTCTGAGCATACAATACGAGTTTCTGCATGGCCTGCTCAAATATCATCTTTGCATCTGGGTCGTTGAACTGAAACTGAAAACGGTAAAGAGGATGGCGGTTGATATAAAGCACTACCCCACCCACAATAGCGATTACGCTCATCAGCAGCGGAATATTGAGCCCGTGCCATATCGACAAGCTGTAGTAAGGTAAAGATGACGCAGGGAATAGCGTAGATGCTGAAATAGCGAGTAAATCACCAGCCATAAACCCAGGAAAAACGCCGACTAAAATACACAGTACAGCCAATAGCGCGATTGGCAGCATCATTAATATGGGAGGCTCTTTAGGCGTTTTAGGCAGCGCCTCTGGTTCACCTTTAAAGAATACGTCTTGAATAAAGCGCAGTGAGTAAGCAACCGACAGTACTCCGCCTACCGTCGCGAATATAGGCACCATCCACGATAGCGAACCAAAAACAGCCTGCTCTAAGGTTTCGGCAAAAAACATTTCTTTCGACAGGAAGCCGTTGAACAAAGGAATACCCGCCATCGATAATGCAGACACCATTGTTAATGTGGCCGTGTAGGGCATAAAGCGCCAAAGTCCGCTGAGTTCTCGCATATCTCGCGTACCGGTTTCATGGTCGATGATACCCGCAGCCATAAATAGCGAAGCTTTGAATACCGCGTGATTCATAATATGAAAAAGCGCTGCCACCGCAGCTAACTCGGTATTTAAACCTAGCAATAATGTAATAAGCCCCAAGTGACTAATAGTTGAATAGGCAAGTACGCCTTTTAAATCGTGTTTGAACATAGCCACGTAAGCGCCTAGCAAAAACGTGGCAAGACCCGCTAAACTGACTAATAAAAACCATAGTTCGGTACCCGCTAATACGGGGTAAAGCAGCGCTAAAAGGAATATCCCCGCTTTCACCATGGTGGCAGAATGCAAGTAGGCGCTTACTGGTGTAGGTGCTGCCATGGCATGAGGTAGCCAAAAATGAAAAGGAAATTGTGCCGACTTGGTAAATGCACCAATTAGCACTAATACCAACACCACTGGATAGAGGCTGTGTTCTCTTATGGTGTTGGCGCTATCTATTATTACACCGATATCGTAAGTTCCTACAATATCACCTATTAAAAGAAACCCTGCGAGTAAAGCTAATCCACCGGCACCCGTTACGGTAAGCGCCATACGGGCCCCTTTCCGGGATTCCGACTTAGCAGACCAAAACCCTATTAATAAAAACGAGCTTATACTGGTTATTTCCCACGCCATCCAAAGCTGCAGCAAATTATTTGCAAGCACAATAGAGAGCATTGCGGTCATAAATAAAATCAAAAAACCATAAAACCGCCCCACGGGCTCTTTTGAAGACAGGTAGTAGCGCGCGTAAAAGATAACTAAAAGGCCAATACCTAGGATAAGAAACGCAAAAAGCAGTGCAAGGCCATTAAGCCTCATTGACAGTGTAAGGCCTATCGCTGGGATCCATTCGATGTAGTCGGTAATAACTTCGCCAGCAAATATAGCGGGGGCAAAACTCGCGATAATAGACAATGATGCCGCGGGCGCGAGCATCGTCATGGCAGTGCATACGCTTCTACCGAGGCCTTCGGTAGCTTTCGGTACAAGGGTGCCGATGAGTAATAAAATCGGGATCCAAAATAGGCTCATTAGATGAAACTTTCCTTTCTAGTTTTCATTACCTTAACAAAGGCCTTGGTGATTTTTCTCTGGTGCATCCAACACGCTCAGGCAAAGTAACACGATACTAAAAAGCGTATTACTAAGACAGTAGAATACTGAAACTAGGCCCATTTGGTTTACAAAGCCGTCTTCGGCATTGCTTGCCTGTTCGCTTTATAGATTGAAGATGTTTGTGACTTACCTCAGCGCTGGGGCATCCCCGTCCTTTATGACTTACAATAAAGTATTCGAGGTGAATCTAGGAAAAGTCGTTATCTCTACCGAATGTGCGCTAATGGCGTTAGACGATAACAGCCCACTTTCTGAAAAAGAAATGTCAGCGTTTAAACTTACATCACAGAGGATGAAAACCCACGATATCGCTACCGCGTAGTTTTTAGCTTAAGGTACGGTAAGAAATTATCTCTCAGAGGCTATTGCAAAGCTAAACTCAACAAACCGCATTGATGCTGCTCGAGCAGCACAGCAAAAAGGCTGGCTGAAGCACATCACAGAATAAAATTGTTATTGGGGAGAATTGAAAGACTGCAAATTGAGCGAAGACGCCAGGCCTGTTACCACCCTTTCAGGGCCCACAATTTGACCTTGGTGCTCACTAGACCATGTGCACACCAAAATACTGGTGCCTTTCTTTAGCTCACATTTCCACTTTTTTGTAGAGGCTTTAAGTGGCAAATAGTCTTCTTCTATTTCCCAACCATCATCAACATGAGAGGCTATAGTTTCTTCGAAAGTGTTAAAAGGAATGCTCTGAATGATTCGCCAGTCGTGCTTTTTAAATTTTCGCTCTGTCCACGAGCGCTTTAGCTTAGATAGTAGCCCCACCCTGCGAATCCTTTTATTCAAAAATAATAAATCTACACGGCGCGCCTGCTAATTTGCACGTTTAGAATAGATTTACTTACGCATTAGTAATACTTTAAAACTATTCTAATACGAACATGAAAACAAGTTCATAAACGTAATTAATCATAAGAAGCGGTTAATATATCAAGTGCCATGAGATGTTTAACGGTGTAAACACCTAGTAAAAAGCGAAAAAAACAAAAAAGCCGATCAAACGATCGGCTTCTAATGTCTTTATGGCGCTAGCGCATTTCGCGAGCACACAGATAAAATCTAGCGTTTATTAAAACTCAGTGCTAAATCTCACACCGAACTCACTCGCATCGTTGCTAAGTATTTGCAGAATATAATCGCCAGTATTTAAACGAGCATTATCATAACGCTCATCAAAGATGTTACGACCGTACAATGCTACTGTGTAAGCTTCGTTTGCTGGCGTATAAGCAATATCAAAGTTAACCAGCTCTCGGCTATCTAATTCAGTCATACGCTCTGGTGCTGATGTTGGCTCGCCGTACATCTCTGAACGGTATGAGTAGTCAGCGCGCACGCGAATTGAGTCGCCGCCATCAAGTTCGAAGGTATACTGCGGACCAATAGCAAGCGTTAGGTCAGGAGTAAGTGGTGCAACAGGTCTGAATCCTGCCTGCTCTTCCACATCAACATCCATATAACCAATACTGGTCATCATGCTGAAATTGCCTAAGTTAAGCGTTGTATCTAGTTCAATACCGCGAGAAGTTTGTTCAACAACTAAGTTAGCTGTGTCGAAACCACCTTCACTTACACGACTTACTTGATAAGGCAGATCTTCAAATTCAGTGTTAAACACCGCAACGCTCATATCAACATATTCATTGATACGACCTTTAACACCCACTTCGTAGTTTGTTGCCGTAATATTGTCAGAAGCAGTAAAGCAGTTGTTAGCGCGAACCGCAGCTTGTGCACCGTCAATATCGTCGAAGCCACCAGCGCCAAAGAACTGACCAATTAGGCAGTATGGACGCGCTGGGTATTGACCAGATTGATAGCCTGACTGAATAGTCGCGTAACCCGTCATACCATTTTCGAACGTGTAGTTAGTGGCTAATTCCCACGTTAATTCATTCCAGTCGTTGGAATCGAAAATAGTGCCCAGTGCTGAGAATACGTTTGCAGAAGCGTCTTTCTCATCTTTGGTGTAACGCAAACCACCCGATACAGATAGTTCATCATTGATGTCGTGGCGAACGTTAATGTAAGCCGCTTTTGATGTTGTTTCTTGGTCTAGCTCAAGTAAGTTACCACCACCGTCGAAGCTAGAGTCTTCACCTTGGCGGTTGCTACCTTCTTCGTTGAAATAATAAAGACCCGCAACAAAATCTGTGTATTCGCTCAAGTACCCGTTTAGTTGGAATTCAACAGATGTTTGATCTGCTTCACCACGCTCAGGGAATTGGTCTAGTGAGAAAACTGTACCGTCATCGTCTAGGCCAGCTTTGTATTTTGAAGTACGCTGACTAGCAACAACTTTAGCAGTGTAGTCTTCATTAATGTCCCACTCGGTGGTAAGTGCAATACCGCGCGCTTCGTTCGATACACCTGTAACCGCTTCTGTGCCAGTGGCGTTGTCGTAACGGTCAGTGCCTTCAGGAATAACGTCTGAGTTACGTAGCTCAACGCCTAATCCATTACCACCACCGAAGTAACGAGCAGAGCCCACTTCGTCAATTAATACAGTGTAAGGGCGTAAGCCGCCGTCGCCATTGTTTGCGTCAGCTGTAAGTACCATACGAAAATCGTTTGATGGTTCCCACTTAACTGATACACGTCCAGATACGTCTTCTGTCTCGCCTACATCGTATTCTGCATTTGGAACGTTAATAAATTCGCCTAAGCCATCACGCTTGTTAAACGATAGGTTTGCATTGAATGCTACTGTGTCTGAAAGCGCGTGGTTAACAAACAAGTCTGCTTTCACACGGCCGCGGGTACCAAACTCTGTATTGACCTTGGTCACATCGCCTTGATCTGGCTCTTTAGTAATGATGTTGATAGCACCACCAATAGAGTTACGACCGTAAAGTGTACCCTGTGGACCACGCAAAACTTCAATACGCTGTATGTTGTTCAGACTCCAGTTTTGACCTACCTGACGCCCCAAGTAGACACCGTCAACGTAAACACTTACGCCAGGATCAGTGGTAATAAGGTGGTCTTGTAAACCTATACCACGAATAAACGGGTTAACTGATGAAGTGTGACCTGCTGAGAAACCAGTAACGTTCAAGTTAGGTACAAATTTACCCACATCAGTTAAGTCAGTAATACCTTGAGCAGCTAGCTTATCGCCATCAAAAGCGCTAAGGGCAATTGGTACTTCGTAGATTACTTGTGGACGTTTTGTTGCGGTAACTGTGATCGCTTCAAACTTTTGCTCTTCTGTTGCTTCTACATCTTGTGTTTCTTGTGCAACGGCAAAATTTGATAATGCTGGAACGGTCATCGCTACTGCTAAAGCGACAGGAGAAAGCTTACTGGCGAGTGTCTTTGACACGTCAGTACGATTCGTCATGTGGTGTAACCCCTTTGCGTGAGTGTTTGGTATTAACTGCGTATAATCAGGTGCTTAACGTTCTTCTAAGGAACGATTGAACTTAAATTTGGAGCTGAAATAACAAGGGGCAAAGACGTGCATGTCTATGCATGCAGTAGCTGAACGTAAATAGAAATATTTACACCAGTCTTCGCCAAATTTCAGGATAAATTCAGGCTCAAAACTGGACGGATATGATACCGACTTATGCGCTTCATGCAAAGATAAATATCATTTTTTCACCAAATTTAAAATTCGCTAACTAGACCAATAGGTTAACTGATTAGACCTAACCAACTCGACTTGAAAAACATTTTTTTAACTTAAAATTCAAAAAATTACTACACTCTCAAAACGCATCAAAACATAAAAACACCTCATCCACATTAATTTAGCCACCTGACCAAGTGGACAGGAAATAGCGATTTTTACGACCATTTCTATCTCATCATCTCTATCGCTAAATCATTACAGTCTTCCAATAGAAGAAATATTTTTTCCAAAACATGCTTCTTCGTAATTTCTCTATCCCCTCCATAGTCATTGAACCAAAACAAATAGTTGAATCCACAGCCCGCCTAAATGACTTCCTCATAAGACTTTAATCTTATTTTGTCGACAATTAAGCCTTTAAAATTTGATATTGAATTTTAAAACGCCTATATTGTCGACATTATCAGTAAATAAGTTTTTCATAGTGACTCTCAATAACGAACAACCTATTACCAGTGCAGATAAGACCTTTTATCAGCTAAGAAACGACATTGTCGAAGGCGTGATCGTTTCCGGCTGTAAATTGAGTGAAACCGAGTTGTCGACAAAATATGAAGTGTCGCGCGCAGTAATAAGAGAAGCGATAAATCGTCTTGCCACTTGTCACCTTGTTGAGCGAAAAGCCAACGTAGGCGCTCGTGTAGTTGCACTATCTCCTGAAGGCTTAGTTCAACTGTATCAAGTTCGTGAAGCCTTAGAAGGCATGGCAGCTAGACTTGCAGCTCGCTACATGAGCGATGAAGAAATTGCTGCTATGCAAGGTTTACTAGACAGTCACTTTAATAAAGTAA
This sequence comes from Alteromonas sp. MB-3u-76, assembly GCF_002831605.1. Classification (NCBI taxonomy): domain Bacteria; kingdom Pseudomonadati; phylum Pseudomonadota; class Gammaproteobacteria; order Alteromonadales; family Alteromonadaceae; genus Alteromonas; species Alteromonas sp. MB-3u-76. Next base: position 3,388,039 of record NZ_CP025115.1, read on the forward strand.
AAGGTGGCGAAAGCTACTATCAAGAAGCGGGCGATGTAGATTTTCATTACCGTATTGTCACTGGCAGTAAAAACAGCCATCTCATCAGCGTATTGATAGACGGCTTATATCACTTAGTACGAATGTATCGCGTACAGCTTGGCATGGCAGGCCCGCGGGTAACCACGGCATTTGATGAACACAGACACATTGTAAACGCCATTGCTAACCGAGATGAAGAGTTAGCAGAAATACTCATGCGCAGACACATTCTTTATTCAAAAAATAATATAGAGAAGAAGCTTCATAATGCATAAATGTAATAAAGCTTTTTTAACTTTCATTCACCTCTACCCTACTTCACGTTAAGCGAGTAAATAAAATGAGTGCAGGAAAAAAATTTAGAGACGCCCTTTCTAAAAACAAACCGCTTCAAATCGTGGGCACCATAAATGCCTACTCGGCCATGATGGCAAAATCCATTGGTCACCAAGCTATTTATCTTTCTGGCGGTGGTGTAGCGAATGCATCTTACGGCCTTCCCGATTTAGGTATGACCTCGCTTAACGACGTTATCGTAGATGTGCAGCGTATTACATCGGCATGCGATCTTCCTTTATTAGTAGATATCGACACTGGTTGGGGCGGAGCTTTCAATATAGCCAAAACCATTCGCGATATGGAAAAAGCGGGAGCAGCTGCTGTGCACATGGAAGACCAGGTTGCACAGAAACGCTGTGGACACCGTCCTAACAAAGAAATTGTTAGCACAGAAGAAATGGTAGACCGCATAAAAGCGGCGGTAGATGCTCGAACCGATCCTGACTTTTTCATCATGGCTCGCACCGACGCCTTCGCTCAAGAAGGATTGGAAAAGGCGATTGAACGCGCTAAAGCTTATGTAGCAGCCGGTGCAGACGGCATTTTTGCTGAAGCAGTAAAAACCGAAGAACACTACCGCGCCTTTGCCGACGCACTAGATGTGCCTATTCTTGCCAATATTACCGAATTTGGCCAAACCGAACTATGGAACAAAGAACAGCTTGGTGAATGGGGAGCCAGTATGGTGCTTTACCCATTAAGCGCCTTTAGAGCCATGAACAAAGCTGCAGAAATGGTTTACACGTCTATTCTTGAGAATGGCGATCAAAAAGCTGTTGTCGACAGCATGCAAACCCGCATGGAACTATACGATTACCTTGGTTACCACGATTACGAGCAAAAGCTAGATGAGCTTTTCGCTAAAGGTAAAAACTAAATTAAACACATTAAACAGTAACTGGGACGCAATGTACTATTGAAGCGGGAGCGGTACTTAGGTCGTTACCACGCCGTGAACCCATCCATGGGGGCTCCGGCTCGGCCTCCATGCCTCGCAGGGGTAACGACCTAAGTACCGCCCCCACTTTTCAATGCATTGAGCCCGCTTATAAAAGTTTACATTTAACAGCGACTAAGGAATCCGTTCCTTTTTCATAATAGATTTTTTACTAACGTACCTTACAAATTTAAAAGACCGGAGATTACAAGATGGCTAAACAATTAAGTGGCGCGGGATTACGCGGCCAAGTTGCAGGTAAAACAGCATTATCAACCGTAGGCAAATCAGGCTCAGGTTTAACGTATCGCGGCTATGACGTAAAAGATCTGGCCAATAAATGCCAGTTCGAAGAAGTGGCTTACCTTATCTTAAAAGGTAAATTGCCAACGCAGGCTGAGCTAGATAGCTATAAAGAAAAACTTCGCGGCATGCGCGGTTTACCAGACGCGCTTAAAGAAGTTCTTGAGCGTATTCCAAAAGATGCTCACCCAATGGACGTGCTTCGCACTGGTTGTTCCATGTTAGGTAATCTTGAAATGGAAAAGAGCTTTGACGAGCAGCAAGAAGTGACTGATCGCATGCTCGCGTGTTTCCCTAGCATCATTTGCTACTGGTATCGCTTTTCTCACGACGGCGTACGTGTTGAAGTTGAAACCGATGATGATTCTATTGGCGGCCACTTCCTTCACATGCTTCACGGCGAAAAGCCACGCGAACTTCACGAGCAAGTTATGCATGTTTCGCTCATCCTTTATGCAGAGCATGAGTTTAACGCCTCAACCTTCACAGCTCGCGTATGCGCATCAACATTATCAGATATGCACTCGTGCGTAACTGGTGCCATTGGTTCACTTCGTGGTCCACTACACGGTGGCGCAAATGAAGCCGCTATGGAAATGATTGAAGGCTTTACCTCTGCCGACGATGCAGAAGAAAAAATGATGGGCATGTTAGAGCGCAAAGAAAAAATTATGGGCTTTGGTCACGCGGTTTATGCCGACTCAGACCCTCGTAACGGCATTATAAAAGCGTGGTCTGAAAAGCTATCCGCCGATGTGGGTGATACAGTGCTTTACCCAGTTTCAGTACGCTGCGAAGAAGTCATGTGGCGCGAGAAGAAACTGTTCTGTAACGCAGACTTTTTCCATGCCTCTGCTTATAACTTCATGGGAATTCCTACAAAACTCTTCACACCAATTTTTGTAATGTCTCGCTTAACAGGCTGGGCAGCACATGTGATGGAACAGCGTTCTGATAACCGTATTATTCGCCCATCGGCTGATTATACCGGTGAAGAGCTTCGTCCAGTGCCATCAATCGCTGACCGAGCGTAAGGTAATACGCTATGAATATTGATTACCGAAAACCCCTACCAAACGCGGGTATCGATTACTTCGATACCCGCGAGGCGGTAAATACCATAGAGTCTGGGGCTTACGAAAAGCTGCCCTACTCTTCTCGCGTATTTGCTGAAAACTTAGTGCGCCGTTGCCCACCTGAGCAACTAACTAAAGCGCTACAACAGCTAATTTATCGCAAACGCGACCTCGACTTTCCTTGGTTTCCAGCTCGTGTTGTATGCCATGATATTCTTGGCCAAACTGCTCTGGTTGATTTAGCAGGCTTGCGCGATGCGATAGCGGCAAAAGGCGGTGACCCTGCTAAAGTGAACCCAGTGGTTCCTACCCAGCTAATTGTCGACCACTCTTTAGCAGTTGAGCACGCAGGTTTTGAAAAAGACGCCTTTGAAAAAAATCGCGCCATTGAAGACAGACGTAACGACGATCGTTTTCACTTTATCAATTGGACAAAGACGGCGTTTAAAAACGTAGATGTTATTCCCCCAGGAAACGGCATCATGCACCAAATCAATTTGGAGCGCATGTCACCAGTTATTGAGTCTCGCGATGGCGTTGCGTTTCCTGACACCTTAGTAGGAACAGACAGCCATACGCCTCATGTAGATGCACTTGGTGTTATCGCTATTGGTGTAGGTGGCCTTGAAGCCGAAAGCGTAATGCTTGGTCGCGCATCCTACATGCGTTTGCCAGACATTGTGGGTGTAGAATTAACCGGTAAACCACAGCCGGGTATTACTGCTACCGATGTAGTTTTGGCACTAACTGAATTCTTGCGTAAGCAGCGTGTGGTGTCTGCCTTCTTAGAGTTTTATGGGGAAGGTGCTTCACACCTTACCCTTGGCGATCGTGCAACCATTTCGAATATGACACCAGAATACGGCGCTACTGCGGCTATGTTCTATATCGACCAGCAAACCATCGATTATTTGCGCCTTACCGGTCGTGAAGAAAAACAAATAGCCTTAGTAGAGAACTACGCCAAGCACACGGGTTTATGGGCTGATGATTTAAAAACTGCTGAATACGAGCGTGTGCTTACCTTCGACTTATCATCAGTAGGTCGTAATATGGCAGGCCCGTCTAATCCACACGCACGTTTGGCAACAAGCGATCTTGCCAGTCGCGGTATTGCGGCTAAGTGGGAACAAGAAGACGATAAAATGCCTGACGGCGCAGTAATCATCGCTGCCATTACAAGCTGTACCAATACCTCTAACCCGCGAAACGTAATTGCTGCAGGTCTTATTGCTCGTAACGCCAATCAGCGCGGCCTTACCCGTAAACCGTGGGTGAAAAGCTCATTAGCGCCTGGCTCAAAAGCGGTAAAGCTTTATCTTGAAGAGGCTAATTTGCTGAGTGAGCTTGAAACTTTAGGCTTTGGTATCGTGGCGTTTGCCTGTACTACTTGTAACGGAATGAGTGGCGCACTTGACCCTAAGATTCAACAGGAAATCATAGACCGCGATCTATATGCCACCGCAGTACTATCGGGCAACCGAAATTTTGATGGTCGTATTCATCCTTATGCCAAACAAGCGTTCTTAGCATCGCCGCCTTTGGTTGTTGCTTACGCCATTGCAGGTACGGTCCGCTTTGATATCGAAAAAGATGTATTGGGTATTGATAACGACGGCAACCCTGTAACGTTAAAAGACATTTGGCCAAGTGACGAAGAAATTGATGCCATTGTGGCAGAGAGCGTTAAGCCCGAGCACTTTAGAAAAGTGTACGAGCCAATGTTCGACTTAAGCGTAGATTATGGCAGCCATATCGACCCACTTTACGAATGGCGAGAGCAAAGCACCTACATTCGCCGCCCGCCTTATTGGGAAGGCGCTATGGACGCAGAGCGCACCATGACAGGCATGCGCCCCCTTGCCATTTTAGGCGATAACATCACGACTGATCATTTATCACCTTCAAATGCGATTATGGCAAATAGTGCAGCCGGTGAGTATTTAGCCAAGATGGGATTGCCTGAAGAAGACTTTAACTCTTATGCAACCCACCGAGGCGACCATTTAACTGCTCAGCGTGCCACGCTTGCCAACCCAAAAGTGTATAACGAAATGGTGCAAGAAAATGGCGAAGTGAAACAAGGCTCGCTGGCGCGTATTGAACCCGAAGGCAAAGTTGTGCGCATGTGGGAGGCAATTGAAACCTACATGACCCGCAGACAGCCTTTGATTATTGTTGCCGGTGCTGATTATGGCCAAGGCTCGTCACGAGACTGGGCGGCAAAAGGCGTTCGTTTAGCAGGTGTTGAAGTGATTGCGGCGGAAGGTTTTGAGCGTATTCATCGCACCAACTTAATCGGAATGGGTGTACTTCCGCTAGAGTTCAAACCGGGCTCCACCCGCAAAACACTCGAGCTAGATGGCACTGAAACCTACGATGTTAAAGGTGAGCCTTCACCAGGCGCTACCCTTACCCTCGTGGTAAATCGTGCTAACGGTGAGCAACTTGAAGTACCGGTTACCTGTCGATTAGACACCATGGAAGAAGTTTCTATTTACAGCGCCGGCGGTGTTTTACAACGCTTTGCAAAAGACTTCTTAGAAGCCGAGGTTGGCTAAGTGGTCTTAACATTTGGCTGACTGGGTAGAAAGCACTAAGCCGGGTCAAATCAGCCGTCATGATAGGAAGGCAAGTGAGTTAGGTGCAGGGCACGCCGTAAATACGTCCCTGTAGGCTCCCAATTCGCATCCATGCGAATTGAGGGCCCTGAACCTAACTCACTAGCCTTCTTTAATGGAGGCTGTAGTTTTTGCGCGGAGTTTGGCTGCGATTTGAAACCCTCTCTCCTCTAACGATGTTTAATTATTTTAGAGGGAGTTTGATTTCGGTTTGAAACCCTCCAGCCGCATGGATGCGGCTGGGGAGCGTACATGGATGTATTCACCGCGTGTTTCAAACCGCAATCAAACTTTCCCTTACTCAAAAGAAAAAGGAATAAACATGACACAGTATGCGCCACAGCTTCGAGTACCCGCTACCTATATGCGTGGCGGTACAAGTAAAGGTGTATTTTTTAATTTAACGGATTTGCCAGAGGCTGCACAAAAGCCTGGCGCCGAGAGAGACGCCCTGTTGCTGCGCGTGATTGGAAGCCCAGATCCTTACGGTAAACATACCGACGGTATGGGTGGAGCCACATCAAGTACCAGTAAAACCGTGATTATTAGCAGGAGTGAACAAGAAGGTTACGACGTTGACTACCTTTTCGGTCAAGTTGCCATCGATAAACCCTTCGTCGATTGGAGTGGCAACTGCGGTAACTTAACCGCAGCAGTGGGCGCGTTTGCCATAAACAATGGCTTGGTCGATAAAAGTAAAATTCCAGACAACGGCATCGCTGTAGTGCATATTTGGCAGGTCAACATCAACAAAGCCATTATTGCTAACGTTCCAATTACCAATGGTGAGGTTCAGGAAACCGGTGACTTTGAACTCGATGGCGTAACCTTTCCTGCCGCAGAGGTAGAAGTTGCTTTTGTGGATCCTGCCGATGGTGAGGGCGCTATTTTTCCTACGGGAAGACTGGTGGATACTCTTGAAGTGCCAGGTGTTGGTTCGTTACATGCCACTATGATCAATGCCGGTATTCCCACTATTTTTATAAATGCTGAAGACATTGGGTATACGGGCACAGAACTGCAAGACGATATCAATAGCGACCCGCAGGCTCTAAACAAGTTTGAGGCTATAAGAGCCTATGGTGCCGTTCAAATGGGTTTGATCAACGATGTTGGTGAAGCCGCAAATCGTCAGCACACTCCAAAAGTCGCCATGGTTGCGCCTCCATCTGGTTATAAAGCATCAAGCGGAAAGGATATTTTAGGCTCTGATGTTGACGTTCTAGTGAGAGCTATGTCGATGGGTAAATTACACCACGCCATGATGGGTACAGCTGCGGTTGCCATTGCTGCTGCAGCAGCTATTCCTGGAACACTTGTTAATTTGAGTGCTGGTGGCGTAGACAGAGAAGCAGTGGTATTCGGTCACCCATCTGGCACATTACGAGTTGGTGCCAAAGCGCAATTTGTAGATGGCGGCTGGCACATAGAGCAAGCCACCATGAGCAGAAGTGCACGTGTACTTATGGAAGGCACTGTAAGAGTTCCCCCCTCGCAGGTATAACGCTTCCTTATACCCAACGCTTTTTCTCATACATTAGTTTAGAAAGCCCTTTTCAAGAGGGCTTTTTTTACATTCTCTGCGTATATTTATTAGTATCTAATAAAAAAGCTGCATCGATGTATAAAATACTGGTAATTGAAGATAGCGTAACGGTTCGCATGATCGTCAAAAAACTGATTGAAGATAACCCGCACTTTACCTGCGAGTTATGTAAGAACTATGCGGAGGCACAGCGGGCATTGAGTAAAAGCACAGAGTACTTAGTGGCTGTTGTTGATTTGAATCTACCCGATGCACCTAACGGAGAAAGCGTAGATCTGGTACTTTCCCACAATGTTCCCGCCATTGTGTTGTCTGGGAATTTCGATGAATCTACCCGCAACCAACTTTTAGAAAAGGGCATTCTCGATTACATCACAAAAGAATCGCCCTACTCCTATGTTCAAGTAGCTAATCTCATAGACAGAATTAGAAAGAACATTTCTGTTTCTGTGCTGGTGGTTGATGACTCGCAGGATAGCCGAGACCACATTTGTAGTCTGCTAAGAAAATTTCAATTTAAGGTAAACGAAGCGTACAGCAGTGAAGATGCTCTCAATCAGTTAGATATTCATAACGATATAAAACTGATAATTTCTGCTCATAATTTGCCATCTATGGACGGTTACAAGCTGGTCAAGACAATACGCCATGAACGCGGTATGCAGGATGTTATTTTTATAGGGCTGTCAGCAACAAAAGACAGCGTTCTTACATCTAAATTTATTAAGAGTGGCGCTAATGACTTTCTGGGCAAGCCACTTCATCACGAGGAGTTTTTCTCCCGAATAATGCATAACCTCGATTCACAAGACATGATCCAAACCATCAAAGATTCAGCCAATCTTGATGCACTTACAAAGGTCTATAACCGACGTTATTTACACAAACGCGCAGACGAGCTTTACGCCGACAAAAAACGCAGCAGCAATATCATTGTGTCTATGATTGATGCCGACAATTTTAAGCAGGTTAATGATACATATGGTCACAAGGCAGGCGATGATTTCCTTCAGGAATTCGCATCTCTTCTTAAAAAATATTTTTCAAACGATCTCGTTGTACGTTACGGTGGGGAAGAGTTTACGATAGTTTCAACGCAACCCTCTGAAAAATATTACTCGGCTCTATATGAGTTTATGAATACGGTGCGTCAAACAGTTTTCACGCCGCATAAGCTAAATATTACCTGCAGTATAGGCGTTAGCTCTGAAACTCACCCCAGTCTAGAGGCTCAGTTGGAAACAGCAGACGCCCGACTTTATACCGCAAAAAATACAGGGAAGAACCGAATCATCACTCAAGATATTTCACAAAAAGTTTCTTAAGCAAAAGCGCTTGAGCTACAAAGCTTCATGCTGAGCGCTCTATGCAAAAAGAGAAGGCAATAATAAACACACCGTTAGCATGAAAATGAAAAAGCCGACAAGAATACTGACATCTTTTACTGTGAGTATTGAATGAAAATTCAGCTTTTCTAGCTCTGGTACGCGTGAATTATTTGGCCAAGTAATACGCGCTATTAACGCCACGCAACAAGTTACTGCAAAGCCGATCACGTTCCACCAGAACCAGAAAACATCGGGAATAAAAAGCCAAACAACGATGTTGGTACCTACGCCGGCAATTAAACCAATATTGACGTGTTTTCCGCTTAACGCCTTGCTTGCGACTGCGAGTAAAAACAACGCGAGAATTGGTCCGTAAAATACAGAACCGACCTTATTGATTGCTTCAATGATAGTAGGTGCAATATTTCCAGCAAAAAGAGAGAGTATTAATGTAATACCGCCCCATACTAAGCCAATCACCTTCGCCATTTTTAAATAACTTTCGTGCTCCAACTCTTTATTGGTAACGCGACAGTAGTCTTCTATTGTTACCGCAGATAAGGAGTTAATCGCTGAACTTAGCGATGACATTGCCGCCGAGAGAATTGCCACGATTAACAGGCCAATCAAACCATGAGGCAAGTAATTAAGAATAAAGGTCGGCATTAACCAGTCTGGGTTGTCCGATGGGATTTTGTTAAAGAACTCAGCGTTGGTGAGGGCTAGCGTGCCAACAATAAGCCCCGAAAAACAGTACAGCAGCGTAATTGGAAAACGAATAATACCGTTTGCCACAATCATTTTCCGCAAGTCGCCTTCATTTTGCGCAGACAAAGCTCTCTGAGCTTGGGTCTGATCACATCCATAGTACGACGCATACAGCACAATTCCACCAAATAGCATGGGCAAAAAGCCAAAACCATCACCGCTAAACCCGAATGAAGAAAAATCGACTGCGGTTAGTCGCTCTTTAGGGGCTTGCTCAACAAGCACACCTAGACCGCCTAATGCATGCAGCCCAATGGCAATACAAGCAATAGTACCTAATATAATGATGACCATTTGTATCGCGTCCGCGTAGACAACCGCCTTCATACCGCCTTGTAGCGAATAAAGCACGGTAATAATGCCGGTGAGCACTACTGCTTGCCATGCCTCTATTCCCATAGTGCCTTGCAAAATAATCGACACAGCATAAATCATAATACCGGTGGCGAAGGCGCGACTAAACTGAAAAACGATACTGATTAGAAGGCGTGTAGAGCGTCCAAATCGCTGCTCTAGAAAGTCATAAATGCTCACTACGCCAGATTTGTATAGGGTAGGAAGGATTGTTCCTAATAATAAAATCATCGCGATGGGAATACCCAGCTCGTAAGATAACCAAATCATCCCGCCACCGTCGCGAAGACCAACAAAAGCAGGGGCAGATATAAAACTGATTGCAGATAGCTGGGTGGCCATGACGGATAATGCAAGGGGCTTCCAACCTAATGACCTTCCGCCAAGAAAATAGTCACCTTTATTCTCTTGAACGCGCATGGCGAAACCCATGTAAAGCAGAATACCTAGGTAACCGATGACCACAAAATAATCTAAAAAATTCATATGCTGTTCTTTTTATTCACATAGTGAAAAAGCGGAAGAGCCCGGTGTTACATCCAAGACTTCCGCGTAGACTCAACCTCCAATAGCACATTATTGGCGAGTGTTTTTACATAATCCTCTGGTAAAAAAGGCACTGTAACCGAGCCTGAAGCCAAAACGAACTTGATTGAAGCCAGTTTTCGTCTTCGCATAAACACGCTCTGCTTAACAATAACCTGCTGTATTTTGTAAGGCTCAAAGCACAGGTAATCAACACCAATTCGACCGCGTCTTATGTAAACATATTGGCTATCAGAAGCGATCCCCCAACGCCACCATCGCAGCGTTAGAAGCAAGCTTGCCAATATCAACAATCCTAAAGACGTGAGCAAAATATCGAGCTCCGCGGATACAGTGCCAATGAGCAATAATATTGAGACTGGGATACTCCACGCCGTAAGTAACCAATGAAGAATAAATCGCTTACTGATACCAAGGTAATCGCTTCGATGTAGCTGGCAGTTCGGCATCACTTCTTGACTAAGTGCAACCGCTTCTTGCTCTGTAACCGATGGCACAATAAGCTTATTTGGCGACATGAGCTCTTGAACTTGTTGACCTGCCGTGGAGTTTTGTTCAAAGTACAAGTTGACTCGTTTGAGTACTTTATCCAGCCAGTCTTGCTTAGCGGTGATCATTTGAATACGGGAGGCTCGCATGCTGACTTCTTGTTTATTAAGCAACCCGCTGCGGCGAATATACCGGTCGTCACTACGAGATAAGGTATAGCCATAAAAAGTAAATAGTGCTCCACCCACACTGAGCAGTGCCATAGCGGCCATAAGCATCATAAGAATTACAAAGGCGTAAAGCCCGAACTGCCACCATGCCACAGTCTGCTCACCCACCAACTGATTGAGTTGAAGTCCTTTGTCGGCCAGCCATTCCGAGACTAAGCCAATAGCATCGTCGTAAAAGGGTGCCGCAGCACCAAGTATTATCCATACTCGATTGTTGGTAATGCCGTGAATAACAATATCGCCAATCGAACGGGTGTTAAGCACCTCTTCGTCGTGCTCGTTAGTGTTATTTTGATAAGACCCGGCATTATCTGCTTCATTAATTTCGCTATCGCTTACAGGAGCTTGGTGATGATTACCGCCATCGTCTTTTGTTTTTTCTGCCAATACCTGCTTACGTAATGCATTTGCATACGCTAAAGGTACAGCGACAATATTGGCTTCTTCTTTGCCACTTCCTGCTGTATCTAGCACCACCAGAGCATAACCAAAGGGACGATAATAAAAAGGATGTTCTATTTTTACGTTTTGTATACGCCAGAAGGGTAAATTGGTGTAGCGACGCTGAAACACGCCAGTATGAATTTCTACATGCTGGTTGTGTATTCGAAACGTATACATAAAGAAGCTGATTAAACCACTTATCACCGCTGTGCTAACCAATACACCTATGGTTATGTACGCCTCTGGTGAATTTAAATTACTGAGAATGTTAGAACCAATGGCCAAAGCGGGGATAATGTAAATAAGGCCTTGAGCAGAATTTTTTATATTTCGCACTGAAAAATACAGTATGGCAATTAAAGCGAGCCTCTGCCAAGCATCACCGGTCTCTACTTCAACGCCAGCTTTTACCTCTGCATCAGCTTTTATTTCTTCAACAGATTTGGTGTCCACTAGCGCGCACTCACATCTTTATGATCCAGTATGAACTGCCTTATTCGGTTTGCGTCATCCACTTCCAAACCAGGTATTTCAAACGTATGCATCTCGCCACCAGCTGAAAACACCTGCAGCGATGCAAGCCCGGCCCAGCGCGCAAGAGGGCCGCGTTTTAGCTCAACGTGCTGCACACGAAGTATGGGCTGACAGGATAACTGACGAAACACCAATCCCGATTGCTTGCTGATATCCTGCTCTCTTACCGCAAACTTGATTTTTTTATCGGCAAAGAAATGATAGGTAAACCACAACACCCCTAAAATTGCTACAACAGCAAAGACGTAGGGAAATATTCGCTTCAACTCATCGGGTATGCTGAAGAATGTTTGGTATCGCCCTGTAGTAATAACGCTAAGTATAAGTAGCGTAATAGTGGCGCTTACACCTAAATTTATAAGGCGATATTTTTTTGAAACGGGAGTTAGTGGTAAAGCCTCTAACGCCGGAAGGTCATCCTGAGATAAGGGTTCGTTAGAAAACCCTCCTGTGTTTGAGGCTGAAAACATTTACCTATTCCTTGTAGAGTGAATTTTGCAATGCAGGCTCAAAGCGCTAGTCGTCAAACTGCTGCTCGTTTAGCCAGCTATTCAACCCTTTCATATCGTGCTGTACCGCCATCTGCAACTCTTCAACCCAGTCGTGAACGTTTTCCCACCACGTAGGGTGATCGCCCTGTTGAATTTGATTAGCAATACGCTGCACTCTAGCTAAGCCTACCGAGCCCGCAGCCCCTTTAATTTTATGGGCTTGAGAACATACTTCTGACTTTTCGTCAGCGGTTAAACTCAACTGCAGTATTTCCATGTATTCAGGCATTTTCTCTTGGAAAACTTTTACACTCGCCCGAACCATGTCATCCCCTATGGTATCTACTAACATCTCCAACAAGTCCATATCTAAAATGTTACTTAATGTTTTGTTGGGCGCGCGCTCAACCTGCCCCTCTATTTCTAACGGCGCTGGCGGAGCGTGGAATAGATCATTAAATACCTCAATCACTCGAGACTTTTTAATAGGCTTGGCAATAACGTCGTCCATACCGTTTTCTAAATACTCATCACGCTTTTTAATTACGTTAGCGGTTAGTGCAACTATGGGCGTTTGCATCACCAGGTCTTCTTCAATCAGCGTGCTGGCTACATCGAACCCTGTCATATCGGGCAGCTGAATATCGAGCAAGATTAGGTCGTACTGTGTTTCTCTGGCTTTATCTAAGGCTTCTTGGCCGGTCATGGCCACGTCAACTCGCTGGCCGAGCTTTTCAAGCAGCGCTTTAGCTACCATCACATTCAGCTCAATATCTTCTACCAGTAATATGTTTAAGCCTGTTACTTCAAGCTCTGCCACTTTCATCGGGCTATTAGAAATTTGAACCGGAAGAATAATTTCAAAGCGCGTGCCCTTACCTACGGTACTGGTAACGTTAATTTCACCGCTCATCAAATCGACCATCTGCTTACAGATTGCCAACCCTATTCCGGTACCGGTAGCCGATTGGTGATCTGGGTGATCAACCTGATAATACATGGCAAAAATTTTGTCTATTTCACTTTCAGGAATACCCACGCCGGTATCTTCAATAATAAAGGTAACAAAGGCTTTGTCATTTTCAGGCTTGGTGGCAGAAACCGACAGGCTTACATGGCCTTTTTGAGTAAACTTCACCGCATTGAAAAGGATATTCCACAATATTTGGCGCAGTCGCGTGCCGTCTATTTCAACTAAACGAGGCAATGGCTCTTTTATAGTCGTTTTCAACTCGAGCTGTTTATCTCCAGCAAGTAATCGAATAATACTGCTGAGCTCTTCGGTGAAGTCTTTTAACGATATGGTTTTCAAACTCAGCTCTAGTTTGTCTCTACCAAGTTTGTCTAAGTCGATAATATCGTTGAAAATGTTACCCAATGTTATAGCGCTAGCGTAAATAGTACTTACCCAGCTAAATTGTTCTTCCGAGAGTTCGGTATCGCGAAGCATGCGGCTTAAGCCCACAATGCCGTTAAGCGGCGTTCGTAGCTCATGACTGATGGTGGCAATAAAGCGAGTTTTATCTGTGTTGGCTTTTGCTGCTGCATTTTCCGCTTGTTTGCGCTCGGTCATATCTCGACCAAACGATAGCAAACCCAGTCTGTTACCTTCTTTGTCGAAGAAAGGAACGCGCTTCATTTCGAAGTAACGACGTCTGCCATCGGCAAATTTAAGCCACAATTCTTCGGTAATACTGGCATTTGTCTCAAGTACTTCGTTATCACTAGCAACAATTTGTCGTGCTAACTCTTCTTCGTAGACATCTTCTGGGGTTAGCCCAAGCAGCTCTTGCTCAGTCTTACCTGTCATTAACTCGGCAATACGGTTACAGCCTGCAAACTGCCCTTCTTCATTGCGGTAGTATATTAAATCTGGCGATGCATCGATAATAGAACGCAGTAAAGTCGATAATCTGCGCGCCTGAGCTTCTTGTTCAGATTTGTTTTTTATCTCTTGTTCCAAGTCTTTAAAGAGCCCTTCGCGCTCTTCTTGGGCAATTTTGCGCTGCTCAATTTCGTGATTTAACTGGCGTATGTTGCTCTGAAGCTCACGATTTAAAAACACATCTTCCTCACGAAGACTTTCAAGTTGGCTAACCACTTCTTTCAAATTTGTGCGTGAGTTTTCAAGCTGCTTTATAAGCTCACTAAAAAAATACAATACCCAGGGTGCCGAGAGCATAGTAAGCACCACTGCACTGATAAAATCATCGGGCTGTACCTGACTTCCCAGGCTTACACGAATGACATATGAGCCACCCAAGGTAAATACCAGGGAAAATACAACAAATAAAATACTGAGTTTTAAGGTGCCGAAGCGCTGCACAAATTGGGCAAATCGAATAGCCCAAGAATCATTAGGGGAGTCTGAATGCATGTACGTCTAGTCTGTAACCATTTTCTCTATCCTATCAGGCTTTATCGTTTTCTGGAATGCATCAAAAAGTGCCATAGACTCGTGCAGTCATCTTTGGCGATGATAATTTAGACAAAGGCTTCTCCGTTTCTCTTTATAACCAAAGGCACCCTCACCTTTCCTATCTGCGTCCTCACTCCTTTTGCTTGATAAAAGTAAGGTAAGCGTTATTAACCCACCCCTGGGTGTTGAAGGAAACGCGAGACCAATTTCCTTGGGTTTCTAACACCCTCAATACATTAGAAGATTTTAACTGACCTTTTAATGTTTCAAATTCAGTTCCTGGCCCAGTTCTCACATTTAGGCGCTTTGCATTAACGATAGCTGATGTGTAAGGAAAAGTGGGCTGTGCTTTATCTGCAGGCATAATTAAAGGACCGGATAGCTCTAACTCCTGCTCATTTCTTATTGTTGAGTTAGGCAGTGACGGTTTTTCGAAGAAATAAGAAGAGTGATTAAAAGGGTGAGAAAAAACTGATGTTTTGCTTGAGGTTTCAGACTCGTCTATTGCTACATCAAGAGCTTGAGCACTTTTCGCTTGGTTAATCAAATAACTGCGGAGCTTGTTTAAAGGAAACGCAGGGCCAGGATCAACCTTTCTTCTTGGTGCTATTTCCTGATGACCTACAACATACCTAATATGATAGTGATTACACAGTACCCTGCATAATTCAAACGTGCGTTGCAGCTGTCGTTCGCTGTATCTATGCCAAAAGGTTTGAAGTGGCGCTGATGAATTGGCGTTTGTATGAACAAATACCTCGCCGGGCTGATACTTTTTACCAAACCAACTTGAATATTCACCGTGGCCGCTGGCTTCAAGCTGCCCCGCATTGTCTAACTCAATGCCAATGGAGTAATTATTTAAGTGCTGGCGCCCGTCGAAGCTACTTTTACCTGCATGCCATGCTATGGCATTAAACGGTAAGAGTTGCACGATGTCACCATTTTGCCCCACTACAATATGGGCTGACACCTTACTGTCTTTGTTCTGCATATGCTTAACAGAAGATGCCAAGCTACCACCGCCGGTGAAGTGAATAACAAGAGTATCGGGCAACTCTTTAAATTCACCTGACGTATTCAATGTGGTGACGTGAGAAATGTTATCACCTGATAACCTATGATTATGAAGTTTTATTGTCTCTGATATCGTCGAATATAGCATGGTCACAACGTTTATTACTCTGCTTGCTAGCGAGTTTGACTGCAGTGAATTCTAACTACTCTATATTCACACGATTACGCGTAATTGATTAAATTTTACTCAATATAGCAAATTACTTATTTAAGTGGAACGGTTTATTTACAAGTAAATAAAAATACAAAAAACAGGCGCTTGACTAGATAAAACAAAGAATTTACTGAATAATTATTCAAATAAAATTAATGAATGAGAAGTATTATCATTTATTTGAAATTTTCATTTACCCAAAATCACTTTATAACATTATTGTTACAAATCTAAATTAGTGCATGTATAGCATTGATAAGGCTATTATTTTTTATCATTATACTAATTCACTAGTTCCATAGCTTTTTTTAGGTTTGATTTTAGTTTTCAATGTGGGTATTTTGTACGGCCCGCATCGCATCAATGCATAAAAATGCGGAACGGCTGGAACCCTCTAATAATAATTAACGACAAGAAAGACGCATGTGCCGGCGTTATTCATCAGAATAATTGCTTGAGCACGAAAAGATGTCTAATTATGTTTCGATACGCAAACCTAGGCGCATCTGCACGCAACGCATACCTTGCCCAGTCTAAAGGTTGAAGGAGTTAATAGATGAGTTTATACAATCCCAACGATTCCCGGGATAACTGTGGGTTCGGCCTAATAGCCCACACTCACGGGGAAGCCAGTCATGAATTGGTGACCACTGCAATTCACGGTTTAGACCGAATGCAACATAGAGGCGGTATCGCTGCCGACGGTAAAACCGGTGACGGCTGTGGTTTATTGCTACAAAAGCCAGACGCCTTCTTCCATTCCATCGCCTCTGAGAACGGCTGGAAGCTGAGTAAGAAGTATGGCGTTGGTATGGTTTTTTTGAATCAGGACCCTGTACTAGCGCAAGCCGCGCGTGAAGTACTCAATGAAGAATTAGAAAAAGAAACCCTGTCTGTGGTGGGTTGGCGAGAAGTGCCAGTTGACACTTCTGTGCTTGGCGAACTTGCCCTTACCGGAGTACCACAAATAGAACAGGTTTTCGTTAATGCCCCTGCGGGATGGAGAAAACGCGATCTAGAACGTCGTCTTTATATGATTAGACGTCGTGCTGAAAAGCGCCTTGAAAACGATCCAGACTTTTACGTTGCCTGTTTATCTGGGCTTGTAACTATTTATAAAGGCTTGGTAATGCCGAAAGACTTACCAACCTTCTATCTTGATCTAGCTGACGAACGCATGAAAAGCGCCATTTGTGTTTTTCACCAGCGTTTCTCTACAAATACCTTGCCTCGTTGGCCTCTTGCTCAACCATTCCGTTTTCTTGCTCACAATGGTGAAATTAATACTATTAAAGGGAACCGCGATTGGGCTATGGCTCGAGCAGCGAAGTTTTCAACGCCGCTTATTCCAGATTTAAAAGACGCAGCACCTTTTGTTAACACTGAAGGCTCAGATTCGTCGTCTTTAGACAATATGCTTGAGCTATTCCTCGCAGGCGGTATGGATTTATTCCGCGCCATGCGTTTATTAGTGCCGCCGGCGTATCAAAACAACAAAACAATGGACGACGATCTACGTGCATTTTACGAGTTTAACTCTATGCACATGGAACCGTGGGATGGCCCTGCAGGAATCGTGTTAACCAACGGCCGTCACGTTGCATGTAACTTGGATAGAAACGGCCTTCGTCCAGCGCGCTACGTTATTACCAAAAATGGTTTTATTACCCTTGCTTCAGAAGTAGGTATTTGGGATTACGAGCAGTCAGATGTGATTGAAAAAGGTCGAGTTGGGCCAGGTGAGATGCTTGCGGTAGACACGTATACCGGCAAAATTTGGCGCTCAACTGAAATAGATGAAGAGCTTAAGGCAAGACACCCCTATAAAGAATGGCTAGAAAAGCACATTCGTCGCCTAACGCCTATTGAAGAGCTAGATGCATCTCTTATCGGCAAGCGAGTTTTTGACGACGATGCCATGGCCGTATATCACAAACTTCACGCATACAGTTATGAAGAAATTCAGCAGGTTGTGAAAGTATTGGCAAAAGACGGTCAAGAAGCCGTTGGCTCTATGGGTGATGATACGCCGATGGCTGTTATGTCGTCTCGTCAACGCACCATCTACGATTACTTCCGTCAGCAATTTGCACAGGTAACAAATCCGCCTATCGATCCGCTGCGTGAAAATCACGTGATGTCGCTGGCAACTTGTATAGGCCGCGAGCAAAACGTATTTAGCGAAACCTCGGGTTACGCCGATCGCGTGTTGTTCGACTCGCCTATATTGATGTACACCGATCTTAAACAGCTTCGAGAGTTTAACCCAGAATACTATTATTCTGAGGTCATTGAACTTCAATACGCTCCTCAAGAAGGCTTGAAAAAGGCTGTTGAGAGAATTTGTAACGAAGTGGAAATGCTGGTTAAGAATAAGCGCGCGGCGTTTGTCATACTTTCAGATCGCAATATCAAGAAAAACCGTTTGGTAATTCCTGCAGCTATGGCCGTAGGTGCGGTTCAAAAGCGTCTTGTAGAAAAATCTCTACGCTGCGATGCAAACGTAGTAGTTGAAACGGCGAGTGCTCGTGATCCTCATCACTTTGCAGTGCTCATCGGCTTAGGCGCAACAGCGGTTTACCCATTCCTTGCATACGAGACCATTGAACAGCTATGTGAAAAAGGCGAGCTAGATATTTCGCCTATGCAGGCCACGTTGAACTACCGTAAAGGTATCAACAAAGGCTTGTACAAAATTATGTCTAAAATGGGCATAAGTACAGTAGCTAGCTACCGTAGCTCCAAACTGTTTGAAGCAATTGGTATTAACAACGAAGTGATGCAGCTTTGCTTTAAAGGTGTTACCTCACGTATCCAAGGCGCAAGTTTTGATGATTTCCACCAAGATCATATTAACTTGAACCGTATTGCTTGGCTAAAACGCAAGCCTATTTCACACGGCGGTTTACTTAAATACGTACACGACGGCGAGTACCATGCGTACAACCCTGACGTTGTAAAAACGTTGCAAAAAGCGGTAGTTTCTGGTGAATACACCGACTATCAAGAATATGCCAAGCTAGTGAACGAGCGTGCGCCGTCGCATATCCGCGACCTGCTCGCGCTAAATCCAGAATGCGATCCTATTGATATAAGCGATGTAGAAGGGCCGGAGAATCTTTTCCCGCGCTTTGATACTGCAGCGATGTCAATTGGCGCACTAAGCCCTGAGGCTCACGAAGCCTTAGCCATTGCAATGAACCGCTTAGGTGGGCAATCGAACTCTGGTGAGGGTGGCGAGCATCCATCTCGCTTCGGTACCGAGAAGAACTCAAAAATTAAGCAAGTGGCTTCAGGCCGTTTTGGTGTAACACCGCATTATCTGGTAAATGCTAACGTCATTCAGATTAAAGTGGCCCAGGGCGCGAAACCCGGAGAAGGTGGTCAGCTACCTGGTGATAAGGTGAACAAGTACATTGCACAGCTTCGTTTCTCTGTGCCAGGTGTAACGCTTATTTCACCACCACCGCACCACGACATTTATTCTATTGAAGATTTAGCCCAGCTTATCTTTGATTTGAAGCAGGTTAACCCAACTGCACTTATCTCTGTGAAATTGGTATCGGAGCCTGGCGTAGGCACAATTGCAACTGGTGTTGCAAAAGCATATGCCGATCTTATTACCATTTCAGGATATGACGGCGGAACTGGGGCCAGCCCACTAACCTCGGTTAAATACGCAGGTAGCCCATTCGAACTTGGTCTTTCTGAAACTCAGCAAGCGCTTATCGAAAACGGATTGCGTCATAAAGTTCGCGTTCAAACCGATGGTGGTTTGAAGACAGGTTTAGACGTAGTTAAAGCCGGTATACTAGGAGCTGAAAGCTTTGGTTTCGGTACTGGACCTATGGTGGCATTAGGCTGTAAATACCTAAGAATTTGTCACTTAAACAACTGTGCGACCGGTGTTGCAACTCAAGATCAGAAGCTTCGTGACGACCACTTTATCGGTCTTCCAGAAATGGTAATGAACTACTTCAAGTTTATTGCCCAAGAAGTACGCGAAATTATGGCGTCTATTGGTGTGAGCAAATTCGATGATTTGGTTGGTCGAACTGAGCTACTGAAAGTGCTTGATGGTATTACAGCAAAACAAAATCGTTTGGATTTATCTCCGCTACTTGCACAGCCTGTAGCCGGTGAGCATACGCGTTTGTTCTGTTCGCAGACGACCAACGCGCCAATGGACAAAGGTGAGCTAAATGCACAAATGCTCACTGATGGACATCGTGCAGTAGCAAATAGCGAGTCGATTACGCTTAAGTACCCCATTCGCAACACAGACCGCTCGGTAGGTGCATTGCTTTCAGGTGAAATTGCAAAACATCACGGTAATCACGACTTCGAAGATACACCGATTAAGGTTGAACTAACCGGCACAGCCGGGCAAAGCTTCGGTGTGTGGAATGCAGGTGGCTTACACATGCATTTAGAAGGTGATGCTAACGATTATGTGGGTAAAGGCATGACTGGCGGTAAGCTGGTTATCCACCCGCCACGAAACATCGAATTCGACGCACACGACAGCGCAATTATGGGTAATACCTGCCTATATGGTGCAACTGGCGGTAAGTTATTTGCTGCCGGTCGTGCAGGTGAACGTTTCGGCGTTCGTAACTCTGGCGCTATTGCGGTTGTTGAAGGCATTGGTGACAACGGTTGTGAATACATGACCGGCGGTATTGTTGCAGTGCTTGGCCCCGTGGGCGTTAACTTCGGTGCCGGTATGACAGGTGGTTTTGCTTACTTAATGGATGATGGCAACGACCTTGAAAACCGCGTTAATGCTGATCTCGTTGATATTATGTCAATTGACGACAAGGCAATTCTTGCCGAGCATTTACGTGGCCTGATTAATCAGCATTATGAAGAAACAGGCAGCGAACACTCGTTGTCATTGCTTACCGACTTTAATGCAACGCTATCACGCTTCAAGCTTATTAAGCCTAAAACCAGTGATGTGAAAAACTTACTTGGTCACATCAGTCGTTCAAGCGCAGAACTGCGCATTCAGGCTCAATAGGAGGATTTAGTTAATGGCAAAGAACGTATATCAATTTGTCGACGTTGAACGTATCGATCCGCCTAAAAAGCCGATCATGGTGCGTAAAGAAGAGTTCGCTGAAATTTATCAGCCGCTGAGTCAGTCGCAAACCGAAGGCCAGGCAGATCGCTGCCTGGACTGCGGTAACCCATACTGCGAATGGAAATGCCCAGTGCACAACTACATTCCGCAATGGCTCGATTTAGCAAACGAAGGCAGAATTATAGAAGCCGCAGAGCTTTCACATAAAACAAATAGCTTGCCGGAAGTGTGCGGTCGCGTATGTCCTCAAGACAGACTCTGTGAGGGTGCATGTACCCTCAACGACGACTTTGGTGCGGTTACTATTGGTAGTATAGAGAAGTATATTACTGACAAAGCCTTCGAGATGGGCTGGCGCCCAGATATGTCAGATGTTGTTTGGACAGACAAGAAAGTCGCAATTGTGGGCGCGGGACCAGCAGGATTGGCTTGCGCAGATATTTTGGTAAGAAACGGCGTTAAGCCAGTTGTTTACGACAAATATGAAGAAATTGGCGGGTTACTGACCTTTGGTATTCCATCGTTCAAGCTCGAAAAAGACGTGATTAAACTGCGTCGCCAAATCTTTACTGACATGGGTGTTGAGTTCGTACTTAATACCGAAATTGGTAAAGACATAGAGTTCCAAGAAGTTCTAGACAAATACGATGCAGTATTTTTAGGCATGGGAACCTACAAGTCGATGCAGGGTGGTTTTGACAATGAACACGTGCACGGTGTTCACGAAGCGCTGCCGTTTTTGATTGCCAACACCAACCGTGTAATGGGCCTAGAAAAAGACCCCGCTGACTTTATCGATATGAAAGGCAAACGCGTAGTGGTACTTGGCGGTGGTGATACCACCATGGACTGCTTGCGCACGTCTATTCGCCAAGGCGCCAAAAGCGTGACTTGTGCTTACCGTCGTGATGAAGAAAGCATGCCTGGTTCGCGTCGCGAAGTAGTAAATGCGAAAGAAGAAGGTGTCGAATTTAAGTTTAACCTTCAACCACTAGATATTGCTGTTGATGACAACGGCAATGCCGTAGGCGTTAAGTTGGTTAAAACTGAAATGGGTCCACCAGATTCAAACGGTCGTCGCCGCCCTATTGAGGTGGAAGGCTCAGAGCATATTCTTGAAGCTGACGTTGTTATAATCGCTTTTGGCTTCCAACCAAGCCCTGCACCATGGTTTGGTGATTTTGGAATCATGCTTGACGAAAAAGGTCGCGTTCGCGCGCCTCGTGCCGGCAAGTTTGCTTACCAAACTTCTAATCCTAAAATCTTTGCTGGTGGCGACATGGTAAGAGGAAGTGATTTGGTAGTAACTGCCATCGATGAAGGCCGTAAAGCCGCTGAAGGCATTATGGACTTTATGGGCGTTTAGTCTGCCTAGCTCATGAAACCATAAAAAAGGCTTAAACGCATATCGCGCTTAAGCCTTTTTTGTTTTTTATAGGCGCATTTTTACAGGCTACAATTTCCGTTCTAATACCAGTGTGGATAAATATACGGTATACCCTTTTCGCTTTTGATATACCTGAAAGGTCAAAGGTTCAGTTGAAGTTCTTCGCTATTCTTTTTACTATCAAATAAGCGTTAATCCAAATATTCTATCTATACGGGATATGAACCCATGTATAAGGCTAGCGCGACAATATATAAATATAATGAGAATGTGTTCACCATGAATAACAAGTTAAGCTTTTTGCCCTGTGCACAACTGTTGCTGAAAACCGGTGCTGTTACCCTTACATTATTGGGTAGTGGGGTTACGCATGCTGATAAACTATCGGTGGCGCAGCAGGAAAAATTACAAAGCGGTGATGCTATGGGTACGCCAAGCACGGTATCATGCCCTGGTGAGTTTCATTCAATTGTATTGTCTTCAGATGCCACGCAGTGCCAGCAATTTGAAAGCGAAATTCCGGCGGCTATGGTTTACCACACCGCTATGTCTCCATCTCAGGTAATTAGCTTTTACAAAGAGCAATTGCCGATGTTCAAAACCCATCCAGCCGTTAATCAGCGCACGCTCATTACATCAAAAGAACGTCATACCAAAATTGTAATTTCACCAGATAACACGGGTGCCCAAGTCGATATTTTGGTGGCAGCGAAATAGCTAGCCTTTAGGGAGAGCGTTGTAAAATGACAGACTTAACTCTCCACAACCAGCCCGATGCCACCGCAATGCTTGAACAAATGCGCACGGGTGAGTGCACTAGCAAGCAACTTGTGAAAGCAAGTCTGGAAAGGCTGCGTTTTGTAAATCCAATATTAAACGCGGCAACTCAAGTGTTTACAGAACAGGCTTTAGCCGCCGCTGAAAACCCCGTTGCCGGGCCGTTATCAGGCTTACCAATAACCCTCAAAGAAACGTACGCCCTAGCAGGTGAGCAGATTACTATTGGTAGCCGGCGCATGCAGCCTATTCAATGTTCAAAGGATGCCCCAGTCGTTGAGCGACTGAAGGCGGCAGGAGCCATTGTTATTGCGAGAAGCAATGTTCCTGAATTTGTGATGACGGCCGAAACGGATAATTTGCGCTTTGGCCGCACCAATCATCCAAAAGATCAACGTCTTGTTCCTGGAGGCTCTACCGGTGGCGAAGGTGCACTTGTCGCCAGTGGCGTATCACCTATGGGCTTTGGTACTGACATTTTAGGCTCTATACGCATCCCTGCTGCGTTTTGCGGTTTAATTGGCTTTAGACCGCACTCTGGAGCAATAAACAAAACTTCGGTATATCCTCAATCAGGGTCTTATTTTGAAACATTCAATGGAATAGGCCCACTCACCAGAAGTGTGCGCGATGCTCGCCTTGCGTATTCCGTAATAGCCGACACGCCTCCACAACCGCCAGCAAGCATAAGTGGATTACAACTAATTGCTCCGCGCAATTACCCATTCGAGGCGAAAGACCAGTGTATTAACTCGGCCTACGAAGCTGCACTAAAGGAATTGCAAGTAGCCGGTATGAGCAAGCATGAACCGGTTTTTAACGATATTAAAACGCTGTTTATGAATGTTCCAAAACTGGTTACTGGTGAAATGATTTCCACATGGAAAAAGTGGCTATCTAGCGAAGGTAAGCCCTTTTCGACCATGAGCGAAGCGCTGCGTCAAATAACGGGGCGCCCTACCGTACAGCCTGGCTTTTTCTTATGGCTTTCACTTATTCATTGTTTATACCGGCCTCGAAGACAGGCTGAGTTAGCTAGTGTTATAGAAACCTATGAACAGGCGCGAGAGCATTACCGGCAGTTAATAGGGCCTGACGGAATACTGTGCTTACCCACGCTGGGCATGCTTGCCCCTGAACACGGCGCAATGAATAAAGCGACATTAATGAAGCCAGGCCTGAACAAACAGATTACTGCCCACACACTGGTTAACATACTCGACTTATCTAGCATTACCGTACCTGCTCGCGGATTTGCTGACAAAAAAACCGGCTTACTGCCGGGTATTATGCTTGCAGCTGTTCCAGGTAACGAAGGCGCGCTGCTAGATGCATCTGCGGTACTTGAAAAAGCATTGCGATAGCGACTCTTAGTTACCCCTCTATTTATTTTTCATAACCTCTTATTTCACTATCACCTCTCATTCCCCCCCTCATCACAGACTTTCACGCTTAATAATCATTATTGGCATCTGCATTGCAAAGTCACTAGTACCAAAGGTCTAGCTTGATTAAGCGTCACCTTTTTGACGCTGATATTGATTGAAATATGTGAGGATAAAGATGGAATTGGCAATTATTTTAATGATGTTACTTATTGTCGTTGCTCTAGGCGCCATAAAATTGTCTGACGGAGGAATGGCATTTCCATTTCGTCGTAAGCCGCAGCTTTTTACCCAAGTGGAATGCTCATTTTTAACGTTAATTGAACAAGCCGTTGGCCGTGAATTCAGAGTTATGTGCCGAGTTCGCCTCAACGACATGGTGACAGTTCGTCAATCGACAAAAAAGAAAACTGCCACGCAAGCGGTATCTCGAGCATCAAGTCGTCAGCTAGATTTTGTGCTTGTTGAGAAAGACACCATGAGCCCGGTTTTAGCCATTGATTTAGTGCATAACCAAGGCAAAGACGGTTATAAAACACAAAAAGACTGGTTTGTTACCGGCGCACTAGACGCTGCAGGCGTGCCTCATGTGCGTATTAAAGTGAAATCTGGTTACAGCGTGGAAGATATTCGCGAGTGTCTTGAAAATAAACTTGTACCCTATCGCCGTCTTCAGCAAAAAATGGCGCAACAGCCTACACTTAACCCAGAGCCAACAAAACGCCCTACTCGACCAATAAGATCTAGCCGCCCTGCCGCAGCTTAATTAGATTACCTCCTCTTCCCCCTGCCTTTGTTGTATCGCTATCTAACGATTAGCCACTACAACAAAGGCATTTTTCTATCAGTTTTCTGCCATTACTTATACAATTACAAATATATATCTATACAGTTGCTAGTTTCAGCACTGCTATAATCTTTATTAAGGCCGTGCAATAGCACTCATTAACACGTTCACATGTCGGTAAAACTATGAAACGAATTGGTATTTTAGGTGCAATGGATGAAGAAGTTGCGCTACTAAAAGCGTCGCTTGACGATTTGAAAGAAACTAAGTGGAAGCATTTAACGTTTTACGAAGGCACACTAAGTGGTATCGAAGTTATTTTGGTAAAATGCGGCATTGGTAAAGTTGCAGCCGCCATAGCAACAACTGTTCTTATTGAGCAGTACGCCCCCGATGCAGTAGTGAACACTGGCTCTGCTGGTGGCTTTGATAAGAACCTTAACATTGGCGATGTCGTTGTAGCTACCCACGTTATTCATCACGATGCCAACCTTACGCACTTTGGGTACAAATTAGGCCAATGCGCAGGTATGCCTGAAGATTTTCGCTGTGATGACGCCCTTATCGACACCGCCAAAAAAGCGACAGCACACATTTCTGAAATACAGTCGACAAGCGGACTCATTTGCACTGGCGACGCTTTTATCGGTAGCGACGAAGCCGTAGCAAAGCTAAGAGAGGACTTCCCCGAAATGAAAGCGGTTGAAATGGAGGGCGCAGCCATTGGGCAAGTTTGCTATATGCTGAACACGCCGTTCCTTGTTATTCGCTCTTTATCCGATATTGCTGGTAAAACCTCCTCGGTTAGCTTTAAAGAGTATTTGGACACCGCCGCTAAACATTCTGCAGAGCTTGTAATGGCTATGATCAAAGACTTTGCTTAGCTCGCTTTGGCCTTGCTTTGTTGCTTAATCATGTTTAATGATCATGCAGCCTAGTCATGTCGCTTGAGCATGTCGCTTGAGCATGTAGCCTGATATGCTGCCTAAACTTTTCCCTAGCTAAGGCTTGATTTAATAATGGACTTTTTAGTTAGCGGAATTGACTTTAAGCCGCTATTAATACTTTGGTTGGCCATCGCCGTAGATGCATCTTGGCGATGGCCTCAACAAACCCACCCGCTTACGCTTATGCGCTATTTGGTCAATCAAATGGGGCGCAAAGTACTTCCTTCTCAAAAGTTTGCGGCTAGCCAGCATTATATTTCGGGTGCTTTGGCGGCTGTTGTACTGCTCAGCCCTCTTGTTGTCTGTCTTGGCATATTGGTATCAATCGCTCAATACCCTGTGTTTTTTGAAGCCATAATTATGGTGGTGTTACTCGACTACGGCTATCAACGCCAGCAGTATAAAAGAGTGCTCTTTACCGTAGGGAAAAACAAAAAGTCCTTAGCCCGTGAAATGGTGTCCAGCATCACCGCAAGGCAGTGTGATACGTTAACCGATATGGGCATGGCAAAGGCATCTATCGAGTCGCTGTGGCTTAAGTTTTTGTATCTATTTTGCGGCGTTATTTTTTATTATGTCGCTTTTGGGGCTATGGGTGCGTTAATTTATCGACTGCTGCTTTTAACATCCTGGCAATGGCATTACCGCGACCCAAAAATGGCGTTATTTGCATTACCAGTAAGGCGTATTGTTTCTATTTTAGTAATCCCCCCAGCAATAATTGGCGCGTTAGCGACCTTAATAAGTAGCAAACCTATAATGGGTATTAAGGCTATGAAGCGCTGCCCATCAAAGGACAAAACCTCCTTGCTGTTAGCGGCACTTGGTGGCATTCATAATATAAAGCTAGGCGGGCCTGCTATTTATGCTAACCAAAAGATACGCTACCCGCGAGTAGGGGGAAATAGAGATGTTACCTTTTCAAGCATGGTGTATGTAAAGAGAACAGTGATAAATGCAATGATCGTCGTCACAGCCCTTGCAACTCTTGTTATTATGATAATAAATGCTTAGCAGAAGGACTTTTCTCATTCGTACAGCTCGCTATTTAACAATACCTCTCGTTAATAAACAACGTGTCTTAGCGCTTTTTTTACTCAGTATGTGCGCTGTTGCACAAGCATGGGCTCATATGGCAAGTGAGCGAGATTTAAGTGATTTGGATATAAGTGGGAGCCCTGAAACTGATACTCGTAATGAAATTCGTATTGTCAGCTTAGCTCCTCACCTCACCGAATGGGTATACAGCTTGGGGTTAGGCACAAACCTTGTGGCGGTTAGCGATTACAGTGATTACCCTGAAGCTGCAAAGACGCTGCCACGGGTGGCTGATTATCAAGGCATTGATATGACTGCGATTCTCTCATTACAGCCAGATCTTGTTTTGGCCTGGAAAGGAGGAAATAAGCCTCAAGACATACAGAAGCTATCATCATTAGGACTGAAGGTGTTTTATAGTGCAATAACCGACGTTGATGACATTCCCTCCGAATTAATTCGACTAGGTGCAATGACGAATACTGCACCTCAAGCAAAAGCACTGGCATCTGCATTTGCTCAGCAAATAGCGACACTTCGAAACACCTTTTCGAGTAAACCATTTAAACCAGTATTTTACTATTCTTGGGCTGCCCCTCTAATGACAGTGGGTCCGAATGCATGGCCTAACAAATTACTCAATATATGCGGCGCGCAATCTGCATTTTATGACAGCCCTGTTGATTACCCGCAGGTGTCGGTGACCGAGGTATTGAAGCGTCAGCCCGAGGCGTTAATTGCAGCAAGTAAAGAGAGCCCACAAACGTTATCCTCTTTTTGGGCACCACATCGCGAATTCTTGAAAGCCGAGTTAATCACCGTTGACCCAGATATAACAAGTCGTTTCTCGCTGCGACTTGCCGATGAACTAAAACAACTTTGCATTGGTATCAATTCTTAATTGATAAAAGTACTAAACATCTAAAACAAATGCTTGGGTTTGTAGTATCTTAATAAGTGCATTGTCTTATTAATAGCATAGCCGCGAAGGAAAAGGTCAACATGCGATTGGTCGTTACTGGTTTTTTAGTTGCTGTAGGTATTGCGCTATTTCTATCTCTACAGTTTACAGCTAAAGCAACTACTCAAAAAGAAGTTGAGGCCTCTCCATACTTGCTTGAACGAGTAGCAAGTAATAACTGGCTGCTTATCGACGTTAGATCTCCTGAGGAATATGCCGACGGTCACATACCTGGTGCTATTAACATGCCCCACGAGAATATAAACGGTTACTTAAGCAAACTTGAACAACACAAAAACAAACCTATCATCATTTACTGCCGTTCGGGTAGACGAGCCAAGCTTGCTATGAAGGTATTACAAGAGCACGACTTTACTGATGTCATGCATCTTGAGGGCGACATTCTAGGGTGGAACGAAACGGGTCTCGCTTTAGAACAGATGTAACCACTGGATAAAACGTTCTAACATGATCCTGTTATTGAAGAATTCACTCTCTTTATGAACGAAAGCAACGCTGTGTTCCCTTCTCGTCTATGTGATACACTTTTTTCATGACATTTTTTTCGTGAATCCCATGAAGATAGATATTGCTACTCCCGCTATGCTATTCCCTGCTATTTCGTTACTGCTTTTAGCGTATACGAACAGGTTTCTTACTTTGGCAACCATTATTCGGAATTTCTCAAAAGAGGAACGTAACGATAATACGGTAGCCCAAATAACCAATTTACGGCAACGAATTCAACTGATAAAGCGTATGCAAATTGCCGGCGTTGGCAGCTTCTTTCTTTGCGTAGTATCAATGCTTGCCATCTATCTCACCTATCAAAAAGTAGGTAATTGGATCTTTGCCGCTAGCTTAGTGTCGTTGCTTTATTCTTTGTGGATGTCTGTAAGAGAAATACTGATTTCTGTTGAAGCGCTTGATGTCCACCTAGATGGAATGAAGGACGATAGTTAAAAAATGGGTTCGAATATAGAGAAGTGCGGTGAAGCTGCTTTGAGTACAACAGGTTCTGCTGAAACAGCCACAGACACCATTACTTTTATTCAACTGAGTCCAGAACATTTTGAAGGTGTAATTGAGCTGGGTAATTCGGTTCACGGTGATAATTATTTAACGCCTGAGTTACTGTATAAGTATTACAACCGCAGCTTTCATAACAATATTAATGCGAGCTGGCTTGCCCTGCAAAACAATACAGTTGTAGGTTTTAGACTTACCTTTGCTCATACCCAATGGACACAAGATAAATGGTGTTCTCCACACTTGTGGAACGTGGATAAAGAAAAGGTATGCTACTTTAAGTGCAATACGGTTAGCCCCTTAAAGCAAGCTTTAGGTATTGGCAGCGCGCTATTGGCAAAATCCATAGAGAGTGCTAAAGCACAAGGCGCCGTTGCTGGGCTTGCACATATCTGGCTAGCAAGTCCTGGAAATAGTGCATTTAAGTATTTTTCGAAAAATGGTGGAGTGCTTGTGAGAAAGCACGCGAACAAATGGCGGCACGCTTCTATCCACGAAGGCTACGACTGCCCAGTTTGTTCTGGGTATTGTGAGTGTGAAGGCGCAGAGATGCTCCTTTCGTTTTAAACGCACTTTTGTCAAAAAAAAAGCCCGCTCAAATTTGCGGGCTTTCAAATAGAATTTTAGTGAAGCATTAAGCTAGCGTGATACGAGCGAACTTGCGTTTACCTACCTGATACACGTTTTCACCTTTTTCGGTAATCACTAAACGGGTGTCTTCTACTTTGTCGCCGTTTATTTTAACTGCGCCTTGTTTAATCATGCGCATGGCATCTGACGTTGAACCAACAAGCTTCGCTTCTTTTAACAAATTGCCGATAGCGATGCCTTCGTCGCTTAATGCAATTTCAAGCTCTGGCATGTCATCAGGGATAGCATTTTTCTGGAAGCGTTGGATAAAGTCTTGGTGTGCGCCTTCTGCTGCTGCATCGTCGTGGAAACGAGCAATGATTTCTTTTGCCAGCATGATTTTAATATCGCGAGGGTTCTCTCCGCTTTCAACGCGAGCTTTAAGCTCGGCAATTTCCTCAAGAGGACGGAAGCTAACTAGGTCATAGTAGCGCCACATCAAATCATCAGAAATAGACATTACCTTACCGAACATCTCATTAGGCGTGTCTGTAATACCAATGTAATTGTTCAACGACTTTGACATTTTCTGAACGCCGTCTAGGCCTTCAAGAAGCGGAACCATCACAATCGACTGCTGCTTTTGCCCCTGCTCTTTTTGAAGCTCACGCCCCATAAGTAGGTTAAAGCGCTGATCGGTACCGCCTAACTCAACATCTGATTCAAGAGCTACAGAGTCCCAACCTTGCACCAGCGGATACAAGAACTCGTGAATAGCGATAGGCTGGCCGTTGTTGTAACGCTTTTTAAAGTCATCACGCTCTAGCATACGGGCAACGGTTTGGCTTGCTGCGAGTTTGATCATGCCCGCCGCACCAAGTCCGTCCATCCATTCAGAGTTAAAACGAATTTCTGTTTTCTCTTTGTCTAAAATTTTGAAGACTTGCTCTTGATATGTTTTAGCGTTTTCTAGTACTTGCTCTTTGCTCAACGGCTTGCGGGTAACGTTCTTGCCCGTTGGATCGCCAATAAGGCCGGTAAAGTCGCCAATGAGAAAAACGACTTTATGCCCAAGCTGTTGGAAAGTGCGCAACTTGTTAATTAGCACAGTGTGACCAAGATGAAGATCAGGCGCAGTAGGATCGAACCCAGCTTTAATTGTTAGGGTTTTTCCAGATTTTAATTTTTCAATCAAATCCTCTTCAGGGAGAATTTCATCAACGCCCCGTTTAATCTCAGCGAGAGCCGTTTGCCAGTCAGTCATTTGTTAATCACACTCTTTGATAACAGTCATTTATTAATGTGCGGCATTTTACGCATACAAGGGAACCATTAAAAGGTTTAGTCGTCAAAAATCGGAATACCAAACGTCATATTACCGGTAAGGGCATTATTGTTGATCAAAGTGGTGGCTAAAAATGGCAGGTCAAAAGCGTCAAAGTAAATTAGCAACACAGGGGAGCATCACCATACATGCTTATATCTTATGCTAATTTGTGACGAGAAAAGTTGCATTTGTATGCAACCTATGTGAAATAGTATTATCGAGATAAATAATGTGAAAAATGGTACCCTGCAGACAAGTTTTCTCTGGTGGTCAGTAGTATGAGAAAGACATTAGACGCTTCTAAAGCAGTCAATTTAATTAAAAAGTTACCAAAGCAGCACCGGACAGGCTTGGCCATTGCCAGCATGTTTTTAGGCGCGCTAGTCCTTTTACCGTCAGAGCCGGTGGAAGCGAGTCGTCACACCGAAGCAATGGCACTTGATGCGGGTGTTCGCTATCCTATTGCTATTGATCTAACGCCTTCCTCTGATGTTTTTGTGGGCGAAGACGAGTCGTCTTGGCATACCTATAAGGTGCGAAGCGGCGACACCCTAGCTAAAATTTTCAAACGAGCCGGGTTCACATCACGGGATGTTTACAATGTCACTAACGCTGGCGAGTTAACTAAAACCCTCGTAACACTGCTTCCCGGAGATGAGCTTTCATTTAAAGCAGATAATGAAGGCCGTTTTAGTGAACTCAAATACGTTCTTTCGCCCACAGAAACTCTATTGGTGCGCCAAGATAAAAGCGAAAGCAATGCAAAAAAACTGACCGCAGAGCTGGAAAAGCGCAATGTAGATATTCGCTACAACTTTGCGCAAGGTGAAATTAAATCCAGCTTCTGGAACGCAGCCCGCGATGCAGGCATGAGTAGCAACCAAATAATGAACCTTGCGGGTATTTTTGGTTGGGATATTGATTTCGCAATGGAAATACGCGCTGGAGACACCTTCAACGTGGTGTTTGAAGAACAATATATTGACGGCGAGTTTGTTGGTTATGGCGATATTGTAGCCGCCGAATTTACTAACCAAGGCGAACAGTTCAGCGCCATATTGCATGAAGACGGCCGCTACTACACACCTGACGGCCGCAGCATGCGCAAAAGCTTTTTGCGAGCACCGGTTAACTTTAGATACGTAAGCTCCAACTTTACTAAAGCTCGATTTCACCCAGTACAAAAGCGTTGGAAAGCCCACAGAGGTACGGACTATGTTGCCAAAGTAGGCACACCCGTTATGGCTGCTGGTGATGGTAAAGTAGTGAAGTCATCTTATGACAAATACAATGGTCACCACGTATTTATTAAGCACGGTGAGAAATACACCACTAAATACCTGCACTTTAGAAAGCGCGCAGTAAAAGTGGGTGATACGGTAAAACAAGGGCAAACCATTGGTTATCTGGGCAGCACTGGGCTTGCTTCTGGCCCTCACGTTCACTACGAATTTTTAGTGGATGGCGTGCACCGTAACCCCAGAACGGTTCAATTACCAAAGGCATTACCTATTGCAAAAGAAGAACGTGCAAGGTTTATGGAAATTGCATCAGTAAGACAAGAGCAGCTGGATAACAACAAGCGTATTATGCTTGCTATGCGATAACACCTTGACTAAACAAACAGCAAAACTAAAGGCCCGGTAAATGGCCAAGTACATTGGTTTGATGTCTGGAACAAGCATGGACGGCGTAGATGCCGTCCTTTGCGATATAACCAGAGATTCTTGCAATACGCTAGCAGCTTACTCTCTACCCTACCCCAAGGAACTTCTTGCTGCGCTTAACGCATTGTGCGTAGAAGGCGCAAACGAACTTAATACGCTAGCCGTGGCCGATAGGCTTGTGGCAGAGGTGTTTGCCGACGCTGTTAACTCGCTGCTAAAGCAAGAGAACCTATCTTCTTTTGATATAACAGCCATTGGATCTCATGGGCAAACAGTCAGACACCATCCTAATTGCGACGTGCTTTCGGTAAGCTTTGGCAAAGACAATATACGCGGTTTCACGTGTCAAATTGGCGATGCAAATACGTTAGCAGTATTAACGGATATTGACGTAGTCGCCGACTTCAGGAAAAAAGACATTGCACTGGGTGGGCAAGGCGCTCCTCTTGTTCCCGCTTATCACAATGCGGTTTTTTCACACCCATCAAAATATCGAGTTTTGGTAAATATTGGCGGCATTGCAAACATTACGGTTCTCTCGCCGAGTAAACTTCAGCATTCACCTATGGGTTTTGACACCGGTCCAGGTAATACTTTAATGGACAACTGGATTCGACTGCATCTCAATAAAACATACGACAGCAACGGTGAGTGGGGGTCCACAGGCACTGTAAATGAAGAGCTGCTCACTCACATGCTTAAGGATAAGTACTTCGCGAGGCCATTTCCCAAAAGCACAGGGCGCGAGTATTTTAATATAGATTGGTTGAGCAATTACCTTTCCTCTTCATTTGCGGCCCACCCGGGCAAGGAGGACGCCAGTTCAGAAAATGA
Organism: Alteromonas sp. MB-3u-76; assembly: GCF_002831605.1. NCBI lineage: Bacteria > Pseudomonadati > Pseudomonadota > Gammaproteobacteria > Alteromonadales > Alteromonadaceae > Alteromonas > Alteromonas sp. MB-3u-76. The sequence goes on from NZ_CP025115.1 coordinate 3,421,511, forward strand.
AAACAGTAAAGAAAACGGGCTTCAGCCATGTGATATACAGGCAACTCTTTTAGCATTAACTGCGCACACAATATCTGACGGTATTCAGCACGCGATTAAAGAGACTTTGAGCAAAAACGGTAATGCTGTAGCTGAGGGCATTGAAGTTATAGCCTGTGGCGGTGGAGCTTTTAACCGCGAACTCATGGACCACCTCACCATAGCCTTACCAAATTATAAGGTTTTGACTTCGCACACGTTAGGTATACACCCGCAACATGTTGAAGGAGCCGCGTTTGCATGGCTAGCTTTTGCGAATTTAAATAATATTAAAGGAAATGTACCTCAGGTTACTGGAGCCAGCAGAGCCGCGGTCCTAGGGGCGCTCTATAAAAAAGAGTAACACGCCCTAGCTTTTACAGACTCAAAACATCTTTATTATAAAGTTTCGCACTAATATCACCTATTGAATCAATCCAAGTTACACCCACCTAAGTATTCACTACGACTAAAGTAGAAACCATAAAGGATACTTAATGACAGATTCAGCATTATTCCAACCCATTGAATGGGCTGGAAAGACATTGCAAAATAAAATGGTACTGGCGCCTATGACCCGAGGCCGCGCAGGAAATGAAAACATTCCTAACAAAATTATGGGCGATCAATACGTTCAGCGTGCCGACGCAGGGCTCATTATTTCCGAGGCTACATCAATATCCCCTGAGGGCGTGGGCTGGGTTAATGCGCCGGGTATCTATACCGACGAAATGGTAGAAGGCTGGCGCTCAATAATAAACCGCGTACACAACGCTGGCGGTAAAATAGTATTACAGCTTTGGCATACTGGCCGCGCTTCGCACAGCGACTTCCACAACGGTGAACTGCCGTTTTCAGCCTCGGCCATAAAGATTGAAGGCGACGAAATCCATACGCCCAAAGGTAAAAAGCCTTACGAAGTACCTCGCGCTATGACGGCCGATGATATTCAGCGCACGGTAGAAGACTTCAAAAAAGCGGCGATAAATGCAAAAGCGGCTGGCTTCGACGGTATCGAAGTTCATGCGGCTAATGGTTATCTCATAAATCAATTTTTAGATAGCCGCAGCAATCAGCGTGATGATGCGTATGGCGGTAGCTTAGAAAACCGTTACCGCTTTCTCTCTGAGGTAATGGATGCCGTGCTTAGCGTTTGGCCAGCACAGGATGTGGGCGTTCGTCTCTCGCCAAACGGTGTATTTAACGACATGGGCGCAGACGATTACAGAGAAACGTTCACCTATGTTGCTCAGCAGCTGAATAAACTGAAAGTAGGCTACCTGCATGTTATGGACGGATTGGCGTTTGGTTTTCACGAACGCGGCGAGCCAATGACCCTAGCAGAGTTCAGAGCCTTGTTCGACGGTCTAATTATCGGCAACTGTGGTTACACAAAAGAAGAAGCTGAAAAGCGAATTAGTGATGGCGATGGTGACATGATTGCGTTTGGCAGACCATGGATCACTAACCCCGACCTTCCAACGCGCTTTAAGCACGACTATCCGCTTACACCATTTGATGACCCATCCACATGGTATGGTGGCGACGAGGAAGGTTATACCGACTACGAAACCTATGAGGAATCTAGCGGTAAAGAGGCGATGTCCTCGCTAACCTAACCCTCACTACCATAAAGTAATGGTCAAAAGCGCCTAATCGTTTTACTGCGATTAGGCGTTTTTATTTGAGGTACCCGCCCTAGCCGCCACATCATTTGTAATCCTTTTTATCACAGAGCTGTAAAAATTGAATAGTACGCACGGCGATACTGATAAGCACTGTGGCTTTTAAAGCTACCGTAATCACTGAATGGAGAACGTTATGCCCTACGATAAAAAAAGCGACTTACCTGAACAGGTTCAAGATAACCTACCCTCTCATGCCGAAGAAATTTTCAAAGAGGCATATAACAATGCTTATGAACAATATAAAGACCCGGACGATAGAGATGCTGATGACTCACGAGAAGAGGTTGCCTTTAAAGTAGCTCGGTCGGCAGTAAAGCAAAAGTATGAGAAGAATGAAAACGGTGATTGGGTGAAGAAATGATAAGCAACGAAAAAAGCCGGGCAAATTCAAAGCCCGGCTTCTATACTTGCCTCTTGTCAGTGAACGAAGCTCAACGGCAGTGATATTGCATTGGCCACGAGAAATTAATTCAACGCCTTTTGTCTATCGGTTAATACCGCTAGTTTTTCCAAACATGACATCCATGCGTATTCATGCTGATCGCACTCTTCTTTATTAACGAAGCCGCTTTGCAATAACACTACGTTTATGCGATCCGGCTCCACTTCATTAAAATGGATGTTTACGGAAGTAATATGAGACTCGTCTAAGTTATCTTCCCACGCCCATGAAAAAGCCAATTGCTCATCGGTGAGTATAGTTACGTATTCGCCTGTTAGAGACATTTCTACACCATTTGGCTCCATCATCTTAATTCGATATCGTCCGCCTTCTTTAAAATCGTTCATCACTTGCGTAACTGAGCAGTTACCCGGCGCAAACCATTGTGACAAATATTCGACTTCATGAAATGAAGCATAAATAAACGAAAGAGGTGCAGTAAACGTAACGTCTATGGTGAATTGGTACATAAGTTGGCCTTATTGATTAAGCAAAACCTGAGCTTTTGATAATTAGCTACTGATAATAAACTCTAGATAATCATGAATTCAAAAAGCTCAGGAATTGCGCTTTACAGCACGCATTTGTACTCAGTATCGGCCATACATAAGCGTTGCTTTAACAAATGTTCCCATTGCTAAGTTTCAACTCTGTGTACTCATAAGCGATGCCATACTGGGTTTACTGCCAAAGTGTTGTGCGCACACTCGCTCACTTACACGCAAATACAGTTCATCAATAGCTTCATTACTCATAAATTCATCACTGAAACTTGGTGCGCCGGCATCAATAAAATGTCGTGCAGCTAAAATAAAGTGAGCAATAAGTTGCTTAACGTTATCCGTCCCCATGGCAATACGCATGGTAGTAAGCTCTATACCTGCTTTTTTCTGTTCTTCAGCACTTAGCTCAGAATGCGATGTTAATGCAGGGCACAGCACGATAGTGTTGTTCTGTCCAATACTCACCTGATGGCTAAATGCAGGCTCTAGTGCATCGAAAAAGCGGGTAAATACGTCTTTCGTTAAGCCTGCTGGAGCCATATCAATAGTAAACAATGTACATGGCCATCCGTGGGCGTGCTGTTTTTCGCGAAGTCCCGCATTACTGTGCTCTGGCAAGGCATGGCAATTTACTCTTATGAGGGGATGAGAGCTTAAAAAGGCAGTGAATACCTCTGTATTAATCACCTTAGTCATCATACGCTGTTCAAGAGTCTTCATACCGTTAAGCACGTCAAACGCCTTTTCTGAATCAAGAAAGGCACCTTTTATGTAGTACACATCCCAAAACATGGTTTGCGACCAATCAACTCCATCTACACTGCTTCCTTTAGGTTGGAACATACGGTGACCTTGGCCAATAACAACACCTGCGGTAGTGGCGCCGCTACCACATAAATCCTTGGTATAACTATGCACCACGTAGTCAGGTCGGGCTGCTTTATTTTTATGCTGCAAAGGTTGATGTAATACTGGGGTGGCCAACGTTGAATCAAGCATCACTAACGCCCCTTCGGCGTGGGCAAGTTCACTGATGCCAGGAACATCGAGAACGTAACCGTGCGGATTACAAGGAGACTCCATGTAGACATGCATCGATGCCCCCTTGTTTAGGCGCTCAGCATACTGCTGCTTGGTTTGCGCCATAAAGTCGGCGAAACTTTCTTTGTCGTAGCCATCAAACCACGCAATCTGAATATCCATTCGATTTGATCTGGCAAAGTAATCGTGAAGCAGTTGGTAAACTCCGCCATAAACATTCCTAGATACAATTAGCACATCACCGTGGCTTAACACATTTGATAACATAGCATCGATAGCCGCCATGCCTGAGTTAAAGTTCCATGCAAGGTATTCAGAAGCATAGGGGCCTGCCTCCATGTCTACAATGGCGTTGGCTAGTGAAATATTGGTGGGGTTTAACAAGCGCGAGTATATTTGGTGCGTAAATTCTTTGCCTTGAAACGCGTCGTCTACCCACTCGGTGCAGGCATACACATAGGTTGCCGTTCTCACAACCACGGGGGTGGCCGAAAACAGCGCGGTTACGTTGTCAAATAACGGGTAATGCCCTTGCGATCCATTACCACTCGATAAGCTTTGATAGGTAGCACGAAATGGGTTTTGTAGGGTGTCTAAAATTTTAGCGATTTGAAAAGATAAAAATTTCTTGGCGTTGAAGTATGCCACCCTATCCTCTTTATCTAGAGATTGAAGGGTATTACTAGTAATATCCCAAAGCTGCATTACACTGGATTGCGCGCCATATAGGTGGTGCGCGGTTTGTGCTAAAGCCCTGCCGTAGTCGCTTTGTTCATCGATACCAAAGTGAGCGAGTTGTTCATTAACCAGCGCCTGTGTAGAGTCTGCTTTTGTGCTGTTGCGCTTAGGAGAAAGCACTTTGGCATGGTCTACCGAAATAGCCTGAAAGTTGTTAGTGTTATTCGACTGCATGATAATTCCGTTAAATGATGACACTTTTAATTAACGAAAATGTAAAACTATATTCACAACTTTAGAACAACCACCCATGCGATAATTGCCTCTTTGGTAGGAAAGAAAAGTTTACTTTATAAGTGAAGGTCTAATGAATTCAAGCTCTGACGGTGCACTTCAAATTACAATATTAAGCAAAGAAGCAAAGCAAATTGCTAGCGCCATTCTTGATAAGATGGGTAACGAAACAAAACATTGCCCTACCGAGTTTAAAAACCTGGACATTGTGGTTGCATCTAACAATCCTGAAGACGTAAATAAAGATAACGTTGAAGTCTTGCTAGCAGATCCAAACTTAGCCGCCAAGGTTATTCCTTATTGCCATAACCTAAAATGGTGTCAGTCTACATGGGCAGGAAATGCACCTCTTTTTCGTCTTGATAAAACCGATTATCAGCTTACTGGTTTAAAGGGCGTTTTCGGTGAATTAATGCGCGAGTATGTATTCGCTTATTTGCTGCAATTTGCCAGAAATATACCTGCATTTAGTAACAATCAAAGCAAACAACCTCCTGTTTGGCAGGCTGAATCCCGTCAGCCACTCAACGGGTTAACTTTAGGTATTATGGGCTTAGGGAATATAGGACAAGCGCTTATCCCGGTGGCCCACGCCTTTGGTATGAAAGTTATTGGCATGTCGAGAGGCGCTAGCAAGGTCGAGGGTACAGAAGCCATGTACCCCACTTCACAACTTAGTGCGTTTGCCAAGCGCGCAGACCATGTTGTCAATCTAATGCCAGACACTGAACAAACGAAAAATCTGTTGTCAGATAACTTTTTTCAACATCTTAAACCTCACTCCATTTTCATTAACGCAGGGAGAGGAAGCGCAGTAGATGATCGTGCGTTACTTGATGCGTTGAATAACAATAAGCTGCACCATGCGGTGTTGGATGTGTTTAAACAAGAGCCACTGCCCCCAGAGCATGCTTTTTGGCATCATCCGAAGGTTTCAATCACCGCCCATACAGCGGCAGAATCGCAGCCAAAAGATGTAGCCCAGGTGTTTTTAAATAACGCACAGCGCTTTTACAACGGACTGCCCCTGTTGTATAAGCTCGACTTTGCAAAGGGCTATTAGTAACTAATGCTCTATGCGTGGGTCTGTTGCAGTCACTTCAATCCTGTCTTGATGTTTTTCATGAAACATCAGTAACTCTGGATAATCTCGCATATCGTGTAGCTCTCGGAACAGTACCCAATCGACTAATGAGTAAAGGCATATTTCGGGGTAATTCCACCCGCTAAAAAGTCCCTTATTTATCTGGTTTGATAACGACGTTAACACTCCCTCTATACGCTCGCTCTGCAAATTAAAGTAAAATTTCTCCTGCGCTATATCGAAATCAGATCGCTTCAGCAAAAGCAGTTGTACAAATGAGTCGTTCGCAGCGTCAATAAGGGTTAATTGATTTTCAGCCTCCCATGTTAAAGGCTCGTATTGATATTTATCCGCGAGATAGTTGTAGATAATTCGGGAATCAAAAATTATTTCGCTGCCGTCTTCAAGGCAAGGTACTTTCAACGTGGGGTTACGAGAGGCTAATAGCTCCCTATCTGCACCAGAGAAAATCTGTAAGTTTAAAAACTCGTGATCTATTGAGGCGAGTACGATACGAATACGTCTAACGAAAGGTGACGTGGTAGAGCCATACAGTTTCATAAAAACGTCCTACAGCAAATCCATTGTATGGGTAAGTGTAGACACAAAAGGTACGGGTTGAAAATAGAATTTGATGAAAGGACTCTTAGAGCAGATACCATAAAGAGAGTAACGTGTACCTGCCCTATTTTGAACTACGCGCGTTATACGCTAAAGCTTGCTCCGCATCCACAAGTTGTTGTGGCATTTGGGTTTTGTACTAAAAATCGAGAGCCTTCTAAGCCGTCTACGTAGTCAACAACACCACCAACAAGATATTGTAAACTCATGGGGTCGACCACTAAAGTGACGCTGTCTTTTTCAATCGTCATGTCACCTTCATTCACCTTTTCATCGAAGGTAAATCCGTACTGAAACCCAGAGCAACCTCCGCCCGTTACGTAAACGCGTAATTTAAGGTCTGCATTCTCTTCTTCTGTCACCAGCGCCTTTACTTTGCTTGCCGCTGCATCAGAAAACTCAATTGGCAACGCCGTTTCGACTGACATATTTACCCCTAACGTTAATGACCTATCACGATATTTTACTACGTCTCATTATCTAATACTTGATTATTTCAAGCAAATAAAGCTAGTTTAATTCGCTATTATCGTCGTTTGCCTGTTGCTCTATAGGTAGGGTCAACGTAAATACAGTCTCACCCGCTTTAGAATTCACCTTAATTTTTCCACCCAACACGTTAGTAACCCATTGATGCACAAGATATAGTCCCAAACCGGAATTACCCGCAGCTCTCCCGGTTGTCACGAATGGGTCAAAAAGTTTGTGTTTAACATCATCAGAGACACCTTTACCGTTGTCTTTGTGTTCTATAATCACTTTATCGGTAACACGTCGAATTGAAATTACTATTTCATTATTTGAGTGAACATCAAAGGCATGCTCAACGCTATTTACGATAAGGTTTTGCAATGTCTGTGATAACACTCCCGGGTAAGTTTTCATTGTTACATCACAGGGCGAATCAATGGCTAAAGCTACTTTTTTCTTTTTAAGACTCTGGCAAAGTCACATTGAGCTCTAGCACGCTGCAGTCATCGTTGTTATCAAGCTGCACAGACACTTGGTCATCTGCTATGGCCACATATTTTCGGATAACTTGAATAATTTCCTGCTGCATCATAGGAAGATAATCGGGTTCCGTACGCTTTCTGCGCTCATGTGCCACTATTATCTGCAAGCGCTCTTTGGCCACTGCAGCTGTGCTTGGCTTTTGCTTCTTTTTTAGCAGGTCGAAAATACCCATTACTTTCCTCCTAGTAGACGCTTGAAGAATCCTTTTTTCTCTGCATCAAGGAAACGATGTTCAACGGTTTCACCAAGCAGGCGCTTAACTGCATCTGTATACGCCTGCCCCGCATTTGCTTCTTCATCCAGTATGACAGGTTGGCCTTGGTTAGACGCTTTTAATACCGATTCAGATTCTGGAATAACACCGAGTAACGGAATGGCAAGAATTTCCTCAACATCAGCTACGCTCAACATTTCTGCTGTTTCAACACGTGCTGGGTTATAGCGGGTAAGCAGAAGATGCTCTTTTACCGCTTTACCCTGCTCTGCCCGCATAGATTTACTTTGTAATATACCAAGAATACGGTCTGAATCTCGCACTGACGAAACTTCTGGGTTGGTCACTACAATAGCTTCATCAGCAAAGTATAGTGCCATTTGCGCCCCTTGCTCGATACCTGCCGGAGAATCACAGATAATAAAGTCGAAGCTCTCTTTAAGCTCGTCTAGCACTGCCTGAACACCTTCAATTGTCAGAGCATCTTTGTCTCTAGTTTGCGATGCTGGCAAAATAAAGAGATTGCTAGTGCGCTTGTCTTTGATTAGCGCCTGCTTTAACGACGCCTCTTTATTTATTACATTAACGAAGTCGTAAACTACTCGACGTTCACAACCCATAATAAGGTCGAGATTTCTCAGGCCAACATCGAAGTCGATGACCACGGTTTTATGCCCAGCTAGCGCGAGTCCTGTGCTAATAGCCGCACTTGAAGTGGTTTTGCCCACGCCGCCTTTACCCGACGTTACTACAATAATCTTAGCCATTTACTTATTTCCTTTGTACGCGCACAAACCGTTAAACCAACGCTTCTATGCGTAGCGTATCTTCTTCTAAATATATTTGAGCAGGTTTCTTCCAACACTCGCCTTTAACGGTGTCGTGCATAATAAATTGCCCTGCAATTGACACGAGTTCTGCATCTAATGACTGACAGAAAACTCGAGCATTATTGTTTCCTTTCACACCAGCTAGTGCTCTACCTCGCAAAGTGCCATAAACATGAATATTGCCATCTGCGAGTAATTCAGCCCCCTCGCTTACCGATGCAGTTACCACTAAGTCACTTCCTTCGGCATAAACCTGCTGACCTGAACGCACCGGGCGCATAATTACTTTTGCGGGCTTCAACACAGGCACCGCAGGAGTAGCCTCTACTTCAGGTGCACTGTAATTAACCTGGCTGGCAGAAGGCGTTTTATTGTGATTGCCGGTGTTTTTACCTACCTCTGCTTGCTTAGCCCCTGTTTGTCTAGCCTCAGCCTGATTAGCAGCGTCGGCAGTTGAGGTATTGATGTCACTATCTGAGGTTTTACTTTGACTAATATCGGCAAGACCAAGATCGTTTATCACCGGTCTTAACTCAGCCACATCTCCTTTTACTGCCATAGGTTGAAGCTGCAGGCGTCTGCACAATGCAATAAGCAGCTCGAATTCTGTTGCCGAAAGCGTTTTTTGCAAATGTATAATAAGCGAGGAGCGCGTAAAAAACTGCGGAGCACTCGCTACTTTTGCCTCTAATTGAGATTCAAATACATCAGGATCAAAGTCGATTATTTCCAGTACAATGCTGGTAAGCGTTGTACCCTTCATGCGAAAGCACGTTTCTGTCATTTATTCTTCCCAAAAAGGCCCTAAAGACGCTGGTTTGGCGGGCCCACAGTGTCCACAGCATGTTGTTGTGTCAACTGTAACAAAAATCCCCCACACAGCAACTATAAAGCGAAACTTACAGAAATAAACGTCTACTTATTGCACAATAAATAACAATAAGTTGTTTCCCCCTATTAAGTGAACAATAAGTAGGCAAACGAAAAAAGACGCTCTGCTTGTCAGCAAAAGCGCCTTTTTTATATCCATAAATTTTGAAAACGTAGTATCGGGAAACTTCAGTGAGGTATCACTTGTTTGACGTAAGCTTTTTAGGGTCTAGCAATGTAGCCAGTTCTTCTCTTGTTAAGCTCGTCATCGACTCTGCAACATCGAGTATTGGTTTATTTTCTTTGTAAGCCACTTTAGCTATTTCTGCGGCTTCAGCATAACCAATAACGGGGTTTAAGGCGGTGACTAAAACTGGATTTCGATAGAGCGCATCTTCAATAGATTCGGAATTTACACTAAAGGTTTTAATAGCTTTTTCGCCTAAAAGCGATGCACTATTTGTCATTAATGAAATGCTAGACAGCAAGTTACTTGCAATCATTGGCAGCATTACATTTAACTCAAAGTTCCCGGACTGACCGCCTACCGTTATTGCAGTGTCGTTACCCATTACTTGAGCACTTGCCATCGCAACGGCCTCGGGTATAACCGGATTCACTTTTCCTGGCATAATTGAAGAACCAGGTTGAAGCGCCTCCAACTCTATTTCTCCTAGCCCAGCAAGTGGCCCAGAATTCATCCAGCGTAAGTCGTTCGATATTTTCATAAACGTTACCGCCAGCGATTTAACAGCACCAGACAGCGTAACCGCTGTATCTTGCGAGCCTATTAATGCAAAAAAGTTATCTGCTGGGCTAAATGATAAATCGGTTAAATCGCTCATGGTATTCGCAAACGTTGCTGCGAAGTTTGGGTGCGCATTAATGCCTGTGCCTACTGCCGTACCACCCTGTGCTAACGTTTGAATACCCGATTGCATTGCGCGCAGCGTGTTGAGTTGCTGTTTAAGTTGCGATGCCCACGAAAGTAAGCTTTGCGCCATGGTAACTGGCATAGCATCCATTAGGTGCGTACGGCCTGTTTTACAATATTGTGAAACCGACTCGGCTTTCACCTCAATCTGTTCAATTAGAGTTTCTACAGAGGGGATTAAGCGAAATGCGAGTTCTAATGCGGCGCTTACATGAATAGTGGTTGGAATGACGTCGTTAGAACTTTGTCCATAGTTCACATGGTCATTTGGATGGATTACTTCGTCTGCAAATTTACTGGCAACATTAGCAATAACTTCGTTAGCGTTCATGTTTGAACTTGTACCAGAGCCGGTCTGGTAAACATCAACGGGAAAATGCTGCATCACATCGTCACAGTTTAACAGTTCATCACAGGCACGAACAATGGCGTTTCCTCTTGAATCACTAATAGCGCCAAGCTGCATATTGGCCAAAGCTGCTGCTTTTTTAACGGTAATAAGTGCGCGAATAAATGGCTCTGGCAATCGCTGACCACTAACGGGGAAGTTATTGATAGCACGCTGAGTCTGCGCGCCGAATAGCGCATCATGCGGCACCTCTAATTCACCCATACTGTCCTTTTCAATTCGTGTATTGTTCGCCATGCCAACATCTCCTTCTTCAGTTAAAGCGTTTATTATTTGCAGCGGACTTTCTAACAATTTTGTAATCATATTAGGCGGTTTTGATCACTTTCGTTAAAAAGACTTTTCAAGAATCGGTGTAATCACATCAAGACGAGCCAATAAAAAAACAGACATAAAAACGAGCTTTTTTTTAACTACTCAATGGCACGATTCACCCCGCCAAGGATATGAACCAACGAAGTGACGGCTGTAGGGGTAAGGCGAACAATTCGCTAACAAAACCCAAAATATTTTAATGATAACTATTATCAATAAGATGATCTTACACCATATCACCACGTAAAAAGTGTAGGTAAATTAATAGGCTGGGTAGTATTGCAGCCAAAACATTTTGAAAAGAGGTTCTTTTATGATTAAGAAAATTTTTGTTGGTACTGCACTGTCAATGGCAGCAATGTTGGCATCAACTAACGCCGCTTATGCAAATGAATGTGAGGTTACTGTTGAAAGTAACGATGCGATGAAATTTAACACATCGAACGTTGTAATTCCGGCAACCTGTGACGACTTCACAGTTACATTAAAGCATACTGGGCAGTTACCGAAACAAGCCATGGGTCATAACTGGGTAATGACAACAAAAGCAAACGGCCAAGCTGTCGCGACTGAAGGCATGAGTGCAGGACTTGATAACAATTACCTTAAGCCCAACGATGCAAGAGTAATTGGTGCAACTGATGTTATTGGCGGTGGTGAAGAGACCACCACAACCTTTTCAGTCAAAGACTTAGATGCCAATGAAGAATATATGTTCTTCTGCTCGTTCCCGGGTCACATTGGCATAATGCAGGGTACAGTAACGGTTGAAGCATAACTTCCCTGCTAATTAAGAGTTGTAAAACTGAGCCCTAAAAAGCAAATAAATAAAAGTGCAGTGGCGATATCGCTACTGCATTTTTTTATTCGGTACTTTTTTATTCGGCAATTACTTTTTTGAGAAGATTTTAAACGCTATAGCGTACTCACCGCGCCAGACGTTCCATCTACTTTTACATCATCCCAGCGCATAGAACGTTCGTAGCCGCCTTTACTAGTTTTGTAGCGATAAACTTCAGTTGTCAACATAATAGTCTCAGGATTGAAGTTCTCGGGCAGGGTAAACGTCACATTTACAGCCTGGAAAAATCGAAACCGATATTTAATGTTTTCTCCCACAAAACTGCCATCCCCGGAACTAAAAGTAACAGACTCGCCCTCTTGTGTGCCTGCAATGCTCAATTTTAGAGAACCATTAATTACCGACTTTTGCTGACTGGGCTGAAGCAAAACCATTCTAAGCTGATACTGATTATCGCCTGCTGCATATAATTCAACATCCTCAGCTACAAATATTTTTTCTGACTTTTCTGGTGCAACTACCCTTTCATAAAAGATTAATAACTGCTGCTGCTCGTTAAGTTGTTGCTTTATATCCACCAAGGTTTTCGTTAGCGATTCATTTTCGAGTTGCGTAAGCTCAAGCTCTACATCTAACTGATTAACACGGGTAGTGAGCGTATTGTTTTCTGTCGATAGTATATCGATAGTCTCTTTCTGCGCGGTTACGGTCAGTCTGTCGCCTTCGTCCATATAGCGTGCTAGCTGATAACCAAAGGCAACCATTACCAGCATTAAAAACGCCATGAGCAGCGAAAATTTGTGGTTGCCTAAAAAGTGTTTGAGTTGGTCTGCTGTCATCGTTTACTTCATTAAAAAGTTTGTCATTGCTTTTAAATGCTAAGAGCCTATTCTTAACATTATGAAATTTAAGTGGTTGTGGTAAGCTTTACACTACATTTACTTTACTGTATCACATCATGCGCTTTCAGGCTTTACGACAGGAAGTGGCTCACCCACGCACATCGGTTCAGCTATGCCTATTAGGTATTGTTGGCGGAACGTTTGCTGCGCTTATCATCATTTTATTTCGCCTTTGCGTTGATTGGCTTCGCGAAACCGGCGTGTCTACCTTGCAATCCTGGTTAGTTGAAGAGTGGCTAGTTTGGTTATTTATGCCCCTTATCAGCGTGTGTATTATTCTTTTTATCGCCTTTTTAACCGGCTTTAAGCACTATAGATTGGGGATCCCATTCGTTATCCATAGAGTGAAATACTTCTACGGTCATATTCCTTTTCGAACTACTATTAACCAATTTTTTGGTGGAATGCTTGCACTAGCTGGCGGATTTGTTGTTGGCCGAGAGGGTCCCTCAGTCCATATGGGCGCATCAAGTAGTAGCTTGTTGGGGCAATGGCTTCGCTTGCCCTATAACAGCGTTCGTATTCTCGCCGGTTGTGGTATTGCCGCCGGAATTTCGGCTTCGTTTAACACGCCTTTCGCCGCGGTCATTTTTGTAATGGAAGTGGTACTGCGAGAATATAAAATACATATTTTCGTGCCTATCATGCTTGCCGCAGCCTGTGGCTCGGTGCTGGCCCGTATTGTTTTTGGCGAGGTTAACGAGCTTTCTTTTCTATCGTTCACCGCCTTTAGCCAGTGGATGTATTTGTATTTAGTGGTGCTAGGAATTTTGCTTGGCATGCTAGCGACTCTTTTCAATCGGCAATTAATGCGTGTAATGACATGGTTTCGTCCAGTTTCAATGGTATGGCGCTTAATCCTAGCCGCGTGTATTACAGGCTCTATTGGTGCTTTGCTGCCAGAAGCGCTAGGAGCCAACTTTATCGATGTTGAGCATTTATTCGATAGCAACCCAGAAACCTTACTTTTAATAGCTGTTCTGGTTTTTAAAGTGGTACTTGCTGTTTTTGCTATCGGCTTAGGGATTCCGGGTGGCATTATCGGCCCTGTGATGGTAATTGGTATGTTAGCAGGCGCAGTACTCTTGCTTCCCTTGTCTTACTTTATTGATGTACCTGAATTCACGAACAGCTTTGCATTATTGGGTATCGCAGGAATGCTAACAGCAGTACTACACGCTCCGCTGGCTGCGCTTTCGGCAGTAATGGAACTCTCCTACAGCCCGCAAATCATTCTTCCAGCCATGCTGGTAATTGTGCCTGCGTACGTAACATCAACGCAGTTTTTCAAAAATCGTTCGTTATTTATTCTTCAATTAGACTATCAAAATCTTCCCTACGCCACTTCGTCAATTCGGGAAGCGTTAGAAAAAACAGGCGTTCTGGCAGCCATGGATACCAACTACAAGCTATTTAACGATGCACCAGAAAAAGCGCTTACCGATCATTTGGAGAAAGAGCCAACCAAAATTGTGATTCAGCAGTCTAAATTCGAAATTGATGTGCAATACAAGTTAGTGCAATACAATGTGAGCTTAGAGCACGATGCGGCGGCCTTAAGCTATTATCAAATGGAGGGGCTAAGTGCTCAAACTACTCTTCATGAAGTGTACGAACATCTTAAAAAATCGCGCTCTGGCGCAGTTTATGTTTACGACCAAGACTTTAACGATATCATTGGCGTAATTACTTGGAATATCCTACAAAGCTTTTTGCAAAAGGCGAACTACTGACATGTACATTTTATGGTTCAAAGCACTTCACATTTTTTTTATGCTTGCGTGGATGGCAGGCCTTTTCTATTTACCTCGACTTTTTGTTTATCACGCCACTACCTCTTCTCAAGTCGTTAAAGAAGAATTTAAAGTGATGGAACGACGGCTTTGGTATTTTGTCACTCCCTTTGCTTTGCTCACTTTAGTGTTCGGTATTGCGCTTATTGTAAGTTACGGCGGCACATGGTTTAAAATGTCTGGATGGCTACATATAAAAATTCTACTTTTAGTTGCAATTTACGGTTATCACTTCTATTTGTTTACACTGATGAAACAGTTCGCTCGTGATGAAAATACCCACACGCCTCGCTTTTATCGAATACTTAACGAAGCGCCGGTACTCATCATTCTCGCTATTGTGTGTTTAGCTATTGTAAAACCATTCTAGCGCAAACACTGAATTGCCTAGTTGCTCTACTTGTACTTGTATAAACACGCTAAAGACACGTTTTATCGTTTTTGCGTTCAGTTGCAGTGCTAAGTTAAACGGTTGGGCTTATCATAAAAATTCGGTTATGCAAAAAATGGACAGGCGCAAAAATATAGCGCTTCAGGTAACGAAAAAAAACAAGGACAGAACATGGACGAAAATAATCAGCACCTTAAAGAGTTACTAAAACAAACGGATATCGCATTTAAAGCGCTTATGCGTGAACCAAGCTCACTTACGCTTAACGAAGAATATGAACAGGCTAAGCTTGCCCTTGATGCTTATACGGCATCATTAAAGCAAACCATAAGTGAAAAACGTTTGCAGCAGCGTCAGCGTTAGTGAGTGTTAAACCGAGGGCATGCTCTTACAACACTTACTCTTTCTCTTTTTTAGTAAACATTTCGAATTGATTGGGCAAAGCGCCCGCTAAATCGCCGGCAAGCGTCGTATAATCTTCTAGTAATGCAGGCAGCTGTTTTACAAGAATGGGTAGGTTTTTACTTAGCTGCTCAGCATGTTGGGGCTGTCGTTGCTGGTAAGCTAAATCTATATTTGCCAAGGTGGTGAAAAGCTTTAGACATCGAGAAAGCTGAACTTCTGGCGCTTCCCCCTCATTATTAGCTGCTTTTTCTTCTGCCTCTTCATGATTCAGCCTATCTACGTTTGCCTGCTTTTTTTCAGCTAGCTGCCACGCGTTTTGCCACACAGGCTCTACGTTTTTGTGAACAATCAGCAGGCCATTTAACCACTGTGACAACGCACTACTAGGTTTAATCATCTCCTCTTTACCTGCGTCTGTGGTAACAATAGTTTCCATACAGTGTGGCGGTAACGCGATACGCCCCTGTCGCATAAAGTCTAAATGCGCACGCAAGCCATTCATAAGCGTATCGGCAAGAATATCTACATCACTGTCAACCAGTTGGCTAGAAGCACTTTGAATAAGCCATGGCATCCACTGTTCTGGCATAGGTATTTCTGGGCAGGCGGCCACAGCGAATATCATACCATCGACTTTTTCCGCACTTGGGAGCACGTTGCAAAAGCTCTTTTTTTCCACTATTGGCCTAACAATATTTATGGGTAACTGATCATTCACTGCAGATTCTCATTTTGGGTTGCGTTATATATTTTGAAACGATAGGCTCCGCGCCTTTTTTTCCAATTGATATCATACTAAGGTCTGTTGACCCTAATAGAACATAACTAAGAGTTGTTGCAAATGGCAAAAGATAAATCAGGATATATTATCGCGGCCGCCTTTATTGGCCCAGGAACCGTTACTACCGCAAGTTTAGCCGGAGCTAACTTCGGTTTTCATTTGGTATGGGCACTTATCTTCTCTGTTTTCGCAACAATAGTCCTGCAGGATATGGCAGCCCGCCTTGGCGTTGCCACTGGACAGGGACTTGCTGGCGCCATGAAAGATATGGCCTACAAGCCCTGGCTCAAAAACCTTTTCGTTGTGCTCATCGTCAGTGCTATCGGCATTGGCAACGCTGCCTATGAGTCGGGCAACTTAACCGGTGCCGCAATTGGACTCGATGCGTTTATCGATATTGGAATAGGGCCATGGGCCGCTATTCTTGGCGCTATTGCGATAGTGCTATTGTGGTCTGGAAGCTACCAATGGATTGAAACTGTTTTAGTTTATTTAGTCTTTATCATGGCAGGGGTATTTCTGATCACACTGCTCGTGGCTAAACCCGACTTATCAGCCATGTTCAATCAGCTTATATCACCTAAATTAGACACCGATGCTATTACCACCGTATTGGCGTTAATTGGCACCACCATAGTGCCCTACAATTTATTTTTACACGCGAGTTTGGTAGCAAAATCATCGAAAGGCTTAGATAAGCAGCAGGCTGTCCTTGCCTGTCGAAGTCAGTCAGCCAGAGCCATAAGTATGGGCGGACTTATAACGTTGATTGTAATGGCAACCGCAATGATGGCGTTTTTCAATCAAGCAGCCACCATAGACGCCAGCAACATGGGAGAGCAACTCAAGCCTGTGCTTGGCGATAAAGCGCAATGGTTTTTTGCCCTTGGACTGTTTTCAGCAGGCTTGACGAGTGCCATAACCGCGCCGCTAGCAGCCGCTTATGCGGTGACAGGGGCTCTTGGTTTAAGTGACCATATGAAGAGCCGAAGCTTTAAAGCTGTATGGATGGTCATTATTCTGGTAGGCGTAAGTGTTGCAGCATTAGGTTTTAAACCCTTACCCGCCATATTGTTTGCGCAGGCTACAAACGCGCTATTACTGCCGGTAATTGCTATTTTCTTATTGGTAGTTATGAACAAAAGCCAGGCTTTAGGGCAGTTTAAAAACTCTTGGAAAAGTAATATTGCAGGAGTAGTTGTGGTAGGCACAGTGGTGGGGTTAGGTTGCTATAAATTGGTCAATGTATTCCTGTAATTGCACGCTTTATCCAGCTTTATTATCGCTAGTAAAAGCGCCTTGTTTTCACAAGGCGCTTTCTACTATTTAAGTTTCTACTACAAGTAGTTTCTGCTATTTTTTGGGCTTCGTCTATTTAGCTAGGCGCGCTAGAATGTCATCAAGCATAGAACGACTACAGCCAAAGTTTATTCTGAAATGGTCTGGCTGGTGAAAGTCTTTACCGGGCGATGGCCCTACGCCTTTTTGCTCTGCCCAGGCCTGTACATCATCGACACCTAAGCCACTTGCATCTACCCAAGCTAAGAAGGTGGCATCTGCCTTCAGCATGCTTAGCCCTTCTATGTTATTGATTGCTTGGTAAACTCTGTCTCGATTTTCGCGAAGATAGCTAAGTTCTTGTTTGTGCCAATCGTCGCACTGCGTAAACGCGGCCTCGGTAGCCGCTAACCCCATTATATTTACCCATGGAACAATGCCGGCTGCGGCATTTACAAATGCCTGCCTAACGCTTCTATTCGGTATGATGGCGAACGAAGTGCCAAGACCTGCAATATTAAAGGTTTTGCTTGCGGCCATTAAAGTAACGCTGTTGTCAGCTAACTGCGCCTCTCTACCGGCAGGAATATGGGCTTTGCCCTCTTCTAAAATAAGATCGCAATGTATTTCGTCAGAGCACAGTTTAACGCCATTCTTATTACAAATGTCAGCAATCCTGTCTATCTCCGATTGCGTTAACACTGTGCCTACCGGATTCATAGGATTACATAATATGAACAGGGTGCATTTAGGGTCGGCGGCTTCTCGTTCAAGTGCATCAAAGTCGAGGGTATACCTAGGATTCTCTGCATCACTCGTTGAGTCGATGACAGTGCCAATATCGACTCTTTCTAACTGATTGAGTTTAGGCGCGGCCAACAAAGGCGGATAGTTTGGCGTTTGAATTAGCACCTTATCACCTGGGTTGCAGTAGGCTTTGCACGCAACGTTAAATGCAGGCACCACACCCGGCGTCCACACTAGCCACTCAGGCTCAATGTGCCAATCGTGTTTATCTTTTAGCCAACGCACTACTGCGTTAATAGCCCCCGTGTGATGCGAGGGCAGAATGTACCCCATGTTTCCGTGGTCTACCTGAGCAGAAATAGCGTCTAAAATAGGCTGAGCACAAGAAAACTCAGTATCTGCAACCCAGGCAGGAATGATGTCTTTGCCTTTGTACTTCTGCCATTTAAATGAATGAGTCTCTTTTCTTGATGGGGTATTGTCGAATAATGCGCTCACACTACATCCTTTTGCCGAGAAAGTTATGCTTCAAGTGTATGGTTTTGCAAAGGTATAAACTAGGGTGGGAAGTACATTTCTCTATAACAATTTGCACTTAATTATTGTGATGCAGGTACTCAGTTGCTACTAATCGCCTACTGGCCCAAGGATGTGCTACTTGAAGGAATGCTTGCAGTGAGTGCTGAGAATAAATATCTCAGAGTGTTTTTGGTAACAAAGCACTTAGAGGTATTTCAATTGCAGTGGTTTTGAGATGTCACCTTATCAGAGGTAGCCACTAACTCTTTCATGCTAATTGGCTTTGCTAGGAAGCCAGAAACATTGAGTTTAGCCGCATCCAATACAAGACTTTTATGAGGGTCTGCAGTAATGAGCAAAAACGGAATTTCTAAACCTTTTGAACGACATAGCTTTAACAAGCTCAGCCCATCATAGTCGGGCATAAGTTGGTCGCTAATCACCAAATTCAATGAATCTGGCGTTTGCTGAAGCAAAAAATCTCGAGCGTATTTGCTCCGGCTAAACGGATAAACGGTTGCATCCAACTGGGTTTCTAATGCATCGGTTATTAAATCGAGGGTAATTTGATCATCTTCAATGACGGCAATTGAAAGCATGGAAGTACCTCTTAAAAAATTCCACCGTTTACACAAGTTACCTGTAAAAGCGATATAGCCTACAGGAGCTTAATAACTTAAAGTGTAGGGACAAAATATAGAAATGACCACTCGCCTTTGGTAGCAACTATTTAGCGAGTTATGGTTTGAACAAGCGCTAATAGAATAAAAAATGCCAACGCGAGGTTGGCATTTTTATCTTTTTTCAGCGCAAACATTAACGCGCTAAAACTTTAACGTATATTGCTGTCTATTTTGGCGCTCGCGATGCACGCTTGCGTTCGTTCTCTGTAAGCAACTTCTTACGGATACGAATAGATTCTGGTGTAACCTCTACCAATTCATCTTCGTCAATGAACTCTAGTGCTTGCTCTAGAGACATTTTGATTGGTGGTACAAGTGTTTGCGCTTCATCAGTACCAGAGGCACGAACGTTAGTAAGCTGCTTACCTTTCAACGCGTTTACCGTTAGGTCGTTGTCACGGCTGTGAATACCGATAACCATACCTTCGTAAACTTCAACACCATGACCGATGAACAAACGACCACGCTCTTGAAGGTTAAATAACGCATTAGTAAGTGCTTTACCATTAGCGTTGGCAATGAGAACACCGTTTTTACGCTTACCAATAATGCCGCCTTTGTATGGGCCGTAGTGATCGAATGAATGGTATAGCAAACCAGAACCCGACGTCATTGTCATAAACTCTGTTTGGAAACCGATAAGACCACGACTTGGAATAACGAAGTCGATACGAACACGGCCTTTACCATCTGGAGACATGTCTGTCATTTCAGCTTTACGTAGACCAAGCTGCTCCATGATAGAACCCTGATGCTGTTCTTCACAGTCAATCGTCAAGGTTTCAAATGGCTCTGTTGTTTCGCCATTTTCTTCTTTTAGAATTACTTCTGGACGAGATACAGCAAGTTCGTAACCTTCACGACGCATATTTTCAATCAGTATGCCTAAGTGAAGTTCACCACGACCTGATACGCGGAATTTATCCGGATCAGCCGTTTCTTCAACACGTAGTGCAACGTTGTGAACAAGCTCGTCGTTCAAACGTTCAAGGATGTTACGCGACGTTACATACTTACCTTCTTTTCCAGCAAAAGGTGATGTATTTACTTGGAACGTCATGGTTACTGTTGGCTCATCTACCGATAGTGGTGGAAGTGCTTCAACGGCATTCACGTCACAAATTGTGTCAGAGATTTTCAGTTCACCAAGACCAGAGATAGCGATGATATCGCCCGCATTCGCGCTGTCTACTTCGTGACGGTCTAGACCAAGGTAGCCATATACTAGGCCAACTTTACCGTTGCGAGTTTTGCCATCAGCAGTAACGATAGTTACCTGTTGGTTGGTTTTAACTGAACCGCGGCTGATACGACCTACACCGATTACACCCACATACGAGTTGTAATCTAGCTGTGAAATCTGCATTTGGAAACCGCCGTTGGCATCAGCATCTGGTGCAGCAACTTGGTCAACAATAGTTTGGAAAAGTGGAGTCATGTCTTCTGACGGTGTGTCAGCATCGTTAGACGCCCAACCGTTTAGTGCAGAAGCATAAACAACTTGGAAATCAAGCTGCTCATCAGTAGCGCCAAGGTTATCGAACAAATCAAATACTTGGTCCATTACCCAATCAGGGCGAGCACCTGGCTTGTCGATTTTGTTGATGACAACAATAGGCTTAAGGCCTTGAGCAAATGCTTTTTGAGTAACAAAGCGCGTTTGCGGCATTGGACCTTCTTGAGCGTCAACAAGTAGAAGTACAGAGTCAGCCATTGACATTACACGCTCTACTTCACCACCGAAATCGGCGTGTCCCGGAGTATCAACAATGTTGATACGGTAGTCTTGCCAGTTAATTGCAGTATTTTTCGCCAAGATGGTGATACCGCGCTCTTTCTCGATGTCATTCGAGTCCATAACGCGCTCTTCTTGTACGCCGCGAGATTCCAACGTTCCAGATTGCTGAAGAAGCTTATCTACCAAGGTAGTTTTACCGTGGTCAACGTGGGCGATGATTGCGATATTACGCAATTTACTTATATCAGTGGTATTCATGCTTATATAGAGCCTGTGTAAATCGATACATACCAACACGGTATGCATGAGATTTCTTGCAAAAAATGCAGATAGAAAATTTTCGCGGATTGTACAGAAAAAACGCGCCGTTTGCGCATCTTTTTTCACTTTGCAATGAATGTTTCCGCTTTTCTTATGATTTTAAAGGCCTATAGCGGAATTTAATGGTAATAAGGGAGTAATTCACTGTGTAGAAAGAGTGGCAAGCGGCTAGAAAGTATTCTAGTCTAAACATCTTAGGCGACGCCACCTGCACCACTATCGCACGACATCGCACCAAGTTGGTGCGAAGCAAGCTATATTACAGGTCTTCATCTTAGTCTAAGCCGCAGAAAACGGCAGATAGATATATGGCATGATTATCGCTTTCACAATTTTACTGTTGGAGTGAGCCTGATCACTCTGCATTTTTACATTAAAACCTGGAGGACACGATGTCAGTAGAAAAGGCATTAGAGCTGATTAAAGAAAGCGAAGCGAAATTTATCGATTTACGTTTTACCGATACCAAAGGTAAAGAGCAACACGTATCTATTCCTGCGAGCCAAGTTGATGAAGATTTCTTCGAAGAAGGAAAAATGTTTGACGGTTCTTCAATTGCAGGCTGGAAGGGCATCAACGAATCTGACATGGTTCTTCTTCCGGACGCAGACAGCTGCGTAGTTGACCCTTTTGCAGAAGAAACACAAGTAAACATCCGCTGTGACATCGTTGAGCCTACTACTATGGAAGGCTACGAGCGCGACCCGCGTTCTGTTGCTCGCCGCGCAGAAGAATATCTGAAGTCTACAGGTATCGGTGACACGGTATTCTTCGGTCCAGAACCAGAATTTTTCCTTTTCGACGACGTGCGTTTCCACACTGATATGGCGGGTTCTTTCTACAAGATTGATTCATCAGAAGCAAAGTGGAACTCTGGCGAAGAGTTTGAAGGCGGTAACATGGCTCACCGTCCAGGCGTAAAAGGCGGTTACTTCCCAGTACCTCCAGTAGACTCTGCGCACGACATTCGCGCGGCAATGTGTATGGTTATGGAAGAGATGGGCCTTGTTATCGAAGCGCATCACCATGAAGTTGCTACCGCTGGCCAAAACGAAATTGCATGTGAATTCAACACGTTAGTTAAGAAAGCTGATGAAATCCAAGTATACAAGTATGTTGTACACAACGTTGCTCATGCATACGGTCAAACTGCGACCTTTATGCCTAAGCCTCTAGTTGGCGACAACGGTTCTGGTATGCACTGTCACCAATCTATTGCAAAAGATGGCAAGAACATCTTTGCAGGTGACAAGTATGCAGGCCTTTCTGAAGAAGCGCTTTACTACATTGGTGGTATTATTAAGCATGCTCGCGCAATCAATGCGTTTGCTAATGCATCAACAAACTCGTATAAGCGTCTTGTACCAGGGTTTGAAGCACCTGTAATGCTGGCTTACTCTGCGCGTAACCGCTCTGCTTCAATCCGTATTCCTTATGTAACAAGCGATAAGGCTCGTCGTATTGAAGTGCGCTTCCCTGACCCAACAGCTAACCCATACCTTGCATTTACTGCAATGCTTATGGCTGGCCTTGACGGTATTAAGAACAAGATCCACCCTGGCGATGCTATGGATAAAGACTTGTATGACCTACCGGCAGAAGAAGCAGCAGAAATTCCAACCGTTGCTAGCTCGCTAGAAATGGCGCTAGAAGCATTGGATAACGACCGCGAATTCCTTACTGCTGGCGGTGTAATGACTGATGACATGATTGATGCATATATCGACCTTAAGTCTGAAGAAGTCACTACTTTGAACATGACAACTCACCCTGTTGAGTTCGACATGTACTACAGCGTTTAATAGAAACGTTTCAACATGCGCTTCGTGTGTTGATGATGTATGTAGATATTTGAAGCCCGCAATTGCGGGCTTTTTTATTGTCTGCGCATTGATTTGTATAAGGGCCTATTAGGTTGGGAACAGCCTGCGCGACTAACAATTACCTATTATGCTTAGAATCATCTATGATAGCGTTTGAGCAACATTTAAAGGGACACCATTTATGACAGATTCAATTAAACGCACCTCGCTGCTTTTCACTTTGCCGTCATTTACTTTGTTCCTATGCGCCACCTGCTTTTCTCATCAGGCTTTTACCCAGCAAACATACGATCAGCAAACACCTGACCAGCAAGCCTCTGCCCAGCAAAACACGACACAGAAAAATAAAACACACCAACAAAAAACACAAAATAGTCCTGCGCAAATTTTCAAAGTCGTCAACGAAGACGGCTCTGTGACATATACAGATACACCACCGCCAAATGCCGAGACCGTAGAGCTAGATATAAAAACACGTAACGTGGTCTCTGCTATTAAAACGCCAAAGACTCAAAAAGTTCAGGTTAAAAAGAAAAAGCCAAATTATAGCGTAAGTATCGCTAGCCCCGCTCCCGAAGCGACCTTGAGAGACAACGCTGGCAACATTGTTATTAAAGCGGAACAAAACAGTGCAGTAAAAGCTCCCTTGTATCGCTTGATATTCGACGGTGCCCCAGTTAAGAGCAATTCCTCAGGCATATTTAAGCTAGAGGGTGTCCATCGTGGGGCACATAATTACAAAGTTGAACTCACCAACAATACGGGCAAGACTCTTGCATCGTCTTCTACTCAAACCCTTTACCTGCATCAGGCATCGGTGTTTATCAATAACAACTAGCGTGCAGCCCTACTGAACTGGCGCACCAACGCGGTTCATAGAATTTTAATTTTCGAGTAAACCTGCGCGGGATTGTCAGTTACACGCTACAATGCACAACATTGGTGCAAAGGAGACATGCTCGGATGGTTTCTACCGAGTCAGAATCACGATTATTACTAAATAGTCTAAATACAGCCCTAGTGATGGTAGATAGCCGGCTGCGTATTATTTACGCGAACCACGCCGGTGAGGCATTATTTGAAACGGGGTTAAAACAACTTCAAGGCCATATTCTACCTGACTTTTTCTTACCGGGTACTATTGAGACAACGCGGTTGCGAGCCGCAATACGCAAAGGTGAAGACTTTACTGAAAACGAGATAAAACTGGCGTTTAAAGATAATCGCTACGTTTCAGTAGATTTAACCGTTACTAATATTGCAACTTCCAACGGCCCAGGCCTGCTTTTTGAAGTAAAGAAAATAGACCAGCAAAAGCGAATCACCCGAGAAAATCTACAAAATGCCCAGCATTATGCAGCTCGAGAACTCGTGCGTGGCCTAGCCCATGAAATAAAAAACCCCTTAGGAGGAATTCGTGGTGCAGCTCAACTGTTAGAAAAAGAGTTACCTGAACAACATAAAGAGTTTACACGCATGATAATCGAGCAATCGGATAGACTGCGTACCTTGGTAGACCGCCTTTTAGGACCTAATTCTTTACCTCGCTTTGAAGTAAGCAATGTGCATCAAGCGTTAGAGAAAGTGCGAAGCCTTATGTTGGTTGACTCTGCCATACCAATTTCAATTGTACGAGATTACGACCCAAGTATTCCCGATCTGAGGATCGATCCAGACATGATTCAGCAAGCGGTGCTGAATATAGTGCGCAACAGTATTCAGGCGTTGAACGAGCACAAAACACCTAACCCTGAAATACGCTTGGTAACCCGTATCGAACGTCAAATGACTATTCAATCTGTGCGCCACGCTTTAGTGGCCAAAGTGAAAATTATCGACAACGGCCCAGGTATACCTGCAGAGATAAAAGACACCTTGTTCTATCCCATGGTCACCAGTAAACAAAATGGCTCGGGTCTTGGATTGTCGATTTCACAAACACTTATTAATCACCACGGTGGAAAAATAGATGTTGATAGCCACCCTGGTTACACCAAATTCGTGATTTATATTCCAATTAAAAGTAAGGAGACAGACGATGACGAATGAGTCGGTATGGATTGTCGACGATGACAGTTCGATTCGTTGGGTGCTGCAAAAAGCCTTACAGGCAGCCAATATCAGCTGCTTGAGTTTTGAAAACCCAGAAGATTTGCTGCACCAAATCCAAAGTGGTCAAGCGCCAGAAGTTATTATATCTGACATACGAATGCCTCAAATGGACGGTATGACCCTGTTGAACGAGGTTCACAGCTCACACACCCTACTTCCTGTCATTATTATGACTGCGCATTCAGATCTGGACAGTGCGGTAAATGCATATCAAAAGGGGGCGTTTGAGTATTTGCCCAAGCCCTTTGATATCGATGAAGCCGTTACGCTTGCTCGGCGTGCAATAGACCATGCAAGGGAGCAGTCATCTACCACCAAGGTACAGCAAGATGAGGTGGTTACTGAAATTATTGGTGAAGCGCCAGCGATGCAGGAAGTGTTTCGTGCCATTGGTCGTCTGTCTCGCTCGTCAATCAGTGTACTCATTAACGGTCAGTCTGGAACAGGTAAAGAGCTAGTCGCCCATGCTTTGCACAGACATAGCCCCCGCTCTAGCAAACCTTTTATTGCGCTAAACATGGCCGCTATTCCCGCCGATCTTGTAGAGTCTGAACTTTTCGGGCACGAAAAAGGGGCATTTACTGGTGCTCAGGCTGCGCGTCAGGGGCGTTTTGAACAAGCCGACGGCGGAACCTTATTTCTGGACGAAATTGGCGATATGCCTCTTGATGTTCAAACCCGCTTGCTAAGAGTACTTGCCGACGGTCAATTTTATCGCGTTGGCGGGCACCAATCGGTTAGTGTCGATGTAAGAATTATTGCCGCAACCCACCAAAATCTAGAAACCCGAGTTGCTGAAGGTAAGTTTCGTGAAGATTTATTTCACCGCCTCAATGTTATTCGAGTGCACCTACCTTCCCTTGCCGAACGTCGTGAAGACATTCCATTGTTAACTAGACACTTTTTGCGTCGCGCCGCTAAAGAACTTGATGTTGATGCTAAAACTATTAGTAAAAGTGCTGAGCGAGTGATGTCACAGCTTCCGTGGCCTGGTAACGTAAGACAGCTAGAAAACGTGTGTCGTTGGCTAACGGTAATGGCAAGCGGCCAAGAAGTTATCCCCAGCGATTTACCGCCAGAAATTCACAGCGATGGGCACGTAGAAACATCTTCTGCCGCTACCGGAGAATGGCCTGAATTACTTGCCTCATGGACAGATAAACAGCTGCGGGACGGTCGTCACGACATTTTAAATGATGCCATGTTAACGTTTGAAAAAGTGATGCTTGAGCGTGCCTTACATCATACTCACGGCCACAAGCAAGATGCAGCAAAACGCTTAGGATGGGGGCGTAACACGCTTACACGTAAGCTAAAAGAGTTAGGTATTAGCTAGCTTGGCACACTGGAGAGTGAGGTTCTTACTTCAGAAATATGAAGGTGGCAGTAAAAAAGTTAACATGTGCAGCTTGTTATTAACCTAACAAGCTGCCTAAACCGGTTTTAATGACCTTTAGTCAGTAACCCTGTTATGCCTTGATTAAAGTGGCGAACCCATTTCATGCTGAACTGTCCTTTAGCCTGCTTGTTGATATGGATAACTGCCTCTTTCTTAGACATGACTTTGTCTTCGTTGTGCGCTCTTGGGTGGGTAAGAGCATCGTACGTATCAATAATCGCCAACAGCTTTGCACCTTCGCAAATGTCGTCTTCCTTCAAGCCTAGCGGATACCCTGAGCCGTCGGTGCGCTCATGGTGTTGCATCACTATTTTGCGCGCCATATCCCAGTCATCTAGGTGCTCTAGTAAACGGGCACTTTTATAAACATGAGAGCGCATTAGATTGAATTCATTTTCGGTTAACGTATCGCCTTTGTTTAACAACTTCATGGGCATAAAGGCCATACCGAAGTCATGTACATAACTGGCAACGGCTAGCTGATCTTCATCTATAATATTGTCGGCCACATCATTAATATACATAGCAAGTTTTGCAATGCGGTCACCTTTTCCTGCCCAAAATGTACAGCGTCGCTCGACGGTTTGCATTAGTTCTCTAAAAAACAGCACATCTTGTTTCTTTTCACTGCTTATATCTTTTGGAATACCCGTTGAAGCCAAAACGGGGGCCTTTACGGGTGCACTTTCCGAGTTACCCTCGCTACTCGCAACATCAAGGGCAGGATTAAGCAGAAGCACGGCATCGTTCAAGAAGCGCTCGTGTTCAGCGTTGTTTTCTGGCGTTATGCGACTAATTGCAAGCACTAACTGCTCGTGCAGATTATTGTCATACTCTGCTTTGCCAGTGCGCATGACTTCTTCTACAAACGCTTTTACCCTGTCCATAGTAAGCAGAACAAGGTCGCTCATAGTGCTTGTATAATCAACTTGGCCCTTGCGGAGGTAATCGAGCAAATCTTCTACGTGCTGAAGTAATGGAATTAATGGCGAGAAGTTTACTAAGCCAAGGTCACCTTTAATGGTATGTATAGAGCGAAACAAGGCTCTTTGAAGCTCGTTGTCCGCAGGACGTAACTCTAGCTCTATTAGCGTTTGCTCGCTCGATTCATAAAGCTCGTTAATTTCCTCCATGAGGTCTGCAAGAATATCTTCTTCTAGTTCGTCAGGGGTAAATGTCAACATACTTATGGGTACCAAATATGGTTTGAATGCTTAGTCTTATCTATTGTAATGGGCTATTAATAAAAATGCTTCATACTAAAGGTGATAAAAACGTCGAATTGTCTAGATGCCGCTTAACGATTTCAATATATCCCGTAAAATACCGGCTCCTAGATCTACTTTTTATCTTAGTAACGCGAAAATAATATAGAAATAGCGGCTCAACACTCTAGTGTAGCCCAGATTACAAACTTCACTGTAAAAACTCATCGGACAAGTGTACGCTGAAATTTCTTCTATACTGCGCGCTCTATTTACTGCTAGGAGTTATTTTGATCGCTTTGCTTCGCATTCCCATTCTTTTCATCGCGTTTTTGGTTATCAACGTAATCTTGCTTTTTGTCTTCATTTTGCGCCCTTTCCACAAAGATAACGTGCAGGCTGCGGGAGCGCTATATTCCCAGATGGCTAAAATTGTGGGCCTTAAAGTTATTGTTCGAAGAGATCCGGCAGTAAAACTTAATGAGCCCTATGTATTCATTGCAAATCACCAAAATAGCTTTGATATTATGACAATATGTAAAGCTGCCCTGCCGGGTGTGGTGACTATTGGTAAGAAAAGTCTGAAGTGGATCCCTATTTTCGGCCAAATTTACTGGCTATCAGGCAACATCATGATTGACCGAAATAATTCAGGCAAAGCCAGAAACACGCTAGACATAGCTGCAAACCGAATTGCCAAAAAGAAAACCTCGGTATGGTTGTTCCCAGAGGGTACGCGCAGTAATGGCCGAGGTATTTTGCCGTTTAAACAAGGGGCTTTTCGGTTGGCAAAAACCACCAATGAACCTGTGGTAATGGTAACTGCGAGCAATCTACATAAAAAAGTACGTTGGAATAAATGGGATAATGGTGTTGTTCTTATCGACATTAGTGCGCCTCAACCGCTAACAGAAACACACTCTATTAAAGAGTGGATGGGTATTTTCAACGAGCAAATGAAAGAAAAATTTGAACAGTTGAATGCGCAGGTCGATGAATTAGAGAAAAGCAGGTAAACTTGCGCCCATTAACAAAGGCAACAAGCTACGTATTAGGCAAAAAAATGAATCAATTTGACGAAAGAGAAGAGTGGTATGAATTCAATCAAGAAACGATTGATGCACTGTTAGAGGATGGCAGTCAAGCCGACGCCGATTATACCATTGAGCATCATTTTGCCAGTACCGATTTTGATGTTTTAGAAAAAGCAGCGGTTGATGTTTTTAAAGCAGGCTTTGAAGTTACCGACGCAGAAGAATTGATGTTAGATGACGGTGATACCGTATTTTGTTTCGATGCTGTGGTAGAACGTAAGTTAGATATTAATTTACTTAACGCTGATGTTGATAAACTTCTCAAAATCGCCGACAAGCAAGACGTGACCTATGATGGTTGGGGAACTTACTTCGAACCACGGGAAGACAACGAGACAACAAATGACGTGGAAGACGACAGCTTCTACGACGAGGACTAAAGGTTAACTCGAACCGGTTCGATGCTGCTCGAGATATTATGGGTAAGATATAATGGGTAAGGTATAAATAACTACCCATTAAGTTTCACTTCAGCTTTCGTTCATCTTTTCCAGTCAACAATGACCATGTCATTATTGATTGGAAAAGGATGGATTTATGAAGATTCAATCTGCTAGAACGATACTTTCTACAATTGCCCTACTTGCATTGCTTAGTGCGCATGTTGATGCACAAACTAATACGAAAGATACCAGCAGCACCGCCTCTGAAAATAAAGAAGTAACATCTCAAGAATACCGCTATGACAAGGTTTATACGCCCCTTGAACAGCCAACACCAGTGAGTGGGGCAGATACTGAGTCTTTAACTGGACAAGCAGCAGATTCAAACTCACCCTCTCCAAACGCAGATTTTAGCGAGAGCAGCAACGGCACTAGCCACGCTACGTCAAACTTAAAATCTACACTTGATACGCAAGACTTAAAAACAGCCCAACGCGTTCAGAAGTACGCAAATACAACGAAGTTATCGAGTAGTATTACCGTTGTAAGTAGTAATGAATTCTGGATTTACGACAGCTGGGTAGGCCTTGTTCAGGATATTGATTACGACGGATATTACTCACAATTTTCGGTGGAATTCGACGCCGACACAATATTCGCTAATGTACCTGTTTACGCGGTGCTTTATTTGGGCCGCAATGGTACTTACGACGCCATACATGTGTCGTCAGAATTCTTTATTTACGGGGAAGATTCTACAGACAGTTTTGTGATTGAAAGCACATTAGTTTCAGGGTTCCCCTCTTATGACTACGATATTTTACTCGAGCTTTATGATGCGCAAACAGAGCAACTTGTGGCCTTTTCTGACAGCTACGACAACCCTGAGTTTGCTTTTGTACCTTTAGAAAGTGAAACCAATGAATACGTTGTAGAAGAATCTGTGGTTATTGTGCAGGAGCACGGGGGATCATTATCGTGGATGACACTGTTTTTTGGTTTTTTAATGTTGCTTGGCCGTGCTCTGGTGAAACCCACTACAAACAAATCGAAAATAGTGCGATCGTGATTAGTGTGAATAAAGCCTTATATAAAAGCAGTTTGTTTGATGGCGTTTTGTAGGAGTAGCCTTTTGTAGGAATAGTGCTTTGTATGAGTGATGTTTTGCAAATACCATTTGTAGCGCGCAAAAATTGAAGTAATTTGCTAATCTCTTTCATTAGCAACTGCTCTATTACTACAAGCTAATACACGCCTGTGACTGCGTTTTAAGGTACGAACACTACAATGACAAAGGACAGTAAAAACACATCCTCACCTTCCATTCGTAGGAACTTTATAAAAGGTACCCTTGCGCTGGGGGTTACTGCAGGGGTTACGCCCTTTGCTATAGGTAAACCTAAGCCTACGCTGAAGGTTATGGGTACCCATGTAACGCTGCAAGAAGCCATACGACAACAAGCAATGGAAGACTTGGGCATAAACATTCAATTCGAGCCCGGCGGCAGTGCAACGGTACTGCAAAAGGCGTCTATGAACCCCACATCTTTTGATTTGTATGAACAGTGGTCTAATAGTATTGGCGTTCTGTGGCGTGCAGGCGCTATTCAGCCAATAGAAAAAAAACGTATTCGCTATTGGGAAGAAATTAACAATTTATCAAAAACCGGTAAACTCACAGCGAATGCCAGAATGGGGGCCGGAGACGCTCCTCACAAAATATTAAACGTGCAGGGTAATGGTTCTCTAGGGGCTACACCCACCGACACAGTGAGCTTTTTGCCGTATGTACACAATGTTGATTCTTTTGGATACGACAGACGTCATCTTCCAGAAGCCATGCAGGGCGAAGCCGAAAGCTGGGGATGGTTACTCGACAGTCGCTATTCGGGCAAGGTGGCTATTGTTAACGACCCTACTATTGGTCTTTTCGACCTAGCCCTAGCAGCCCAGGCCAAGGGGTTCGTTGAATTTAATGATATTGGTGCAATGACAGAGTTAGAACTCGATGCATTATTTAGCGTGCTAATAGAACTGGTTCAGTTAAACCACTTCAACGGCTTCTGGACATCGGTACCAGAGTCAGTGCAATTTATGAAAAGTGGCAGAGTTGCCATTGAGAGTATGTTCTCTCCCGCAGTATCTACATTAAACGGAGAAAACATTCCTGTTACGTTCGCTGCGCCTAAAGAAGGCTACCGCGGATGGCATGGCGTTATGTGTTTATCTTCAGCCTCTCAAGGGCGAAGCAAAGACGTTGCCTATGAGTATATGAACTGGTGGCTGTCGGGTTGGCCGGGTGCTTTTATCGCTAAACAAGGTTACTATATTTCTAATCCGGAGCGCTCAGCTAATTATCTATCCAAAGCTGAGTGGGATTACTGGTATAAAGGCCAGCCAGCAGCTACCGATTTAACAGGTACAGATGGAAAGGTAAGCGTGTTAAAAGGAGCGCAAAGAACGGGCGGGAGCTATGAAAACCGCTTTAGTAATGTGGCTGTTTGGAATACAGTAATGCCGACTTATGAATACAGCTTACAAAAGTGGTACGAGTTCATTACCTCTTAAACTAATAACAAAAAGGCCACTGCGCTGAATGCTATCCTCAATCAGAATACAGCTTGTTACAGTGCTACTAGCACTTATCGTGCTTATCCTTTTTCAGAGCTTTATAGCCCATGAGAACCAAGCGGTATTAAATCGTGGTGTAGAGACTGCTACCGAGGCAGTCAATGCCGTTGGCATTGTAAAAGAATTAGAACGAGACGTTGTCGACCTTCAGCGAAATGTACTTATCTTTAAAGAAAATGCCAGCCCGTCAGCCGTTACTCGCTTCTCGAGGCTAATGGCATCGATTGCAGACAAACTCGATGTTCTTGCCCAGTCAAACTCGGCTTACTCGAATAAGCAAGATAATGGCGTGCTTGCGAGGATGAATGAGCATTTAGACGCCTACCAACTCAATTTTAAGCAAGTGGTAGACGCAAGAGCACAAAGAGACAACCTTGTTTCTGAAGGAACCTTAACGAGTACTTTAGTGCTGCAAAGACTGGCATCAAGCCTACTTAACACCGGCGACATTAGCGTGAATACTTATGAGCAAATTACTAAGCAGCTTGTGCTTGCCGAGAACGCCACGCTGAAATATCTCATAAAACCAGACATTACTTTTGTAGATTTATTCAATCAATCGGTCTCGCCGTTAACAGATATTGTCTCCACAGTTGACGGTATTTCAAAGCGAAAGTTAGAGTCCAGAGTAAATAAGCTCAAGTCAGATTTTTTAACGCTTTCACAAATTACTCAGGGCAATTTATTTCTAGTAAACGTAGTTATGGCCGGGTCAGCAAGAGAGTTTCTCTATTTAAGCGGTGAACTGGCTAATAATGTATCGGCAGCATCTGAAGCCGCCACACAACAAACTTATCAACTCGCTGAAACTACCCAACAAAAGGGAGAACTCTTTTCCCTCTTTGCAATTTTATTAGCGCTAGCCGCTGCGATATTCACCATGGGCAGGATCCTTGGCCCCATTAAATCCATTACCGGCGTATTCAATAAACTTTCAGAGAATGTGCCCATAGAAAATATACCAGGTAGCAAACGCACCGATGAGATAGGCAAGCTTTCCAGAGCCGCCATGGTATTTAGTGATAAAAATCGTCAAACTCAAAAGTTGTTGGCCGAAGCACAAAGCTTAAATGTAGAACAAGAGCGGCTGAATAATGAGTTGAGAGAGTCTAAGCGCAAAGCAGAGCAAGCCACAGCCTCGAAAAGTATATTCTTAGCCAATATGAGCCACGAAATACGCACGCCGATGAATGGTATTATTGGTTTAATCGAGCTAGCCCAAAAGCAATCAATCAGCAACACGGTAAGAGACTATCTTGATAAAGCAGCGTATTCGGGTCAAATATTACTAAGTGTTATTAATGACATTTTAGACTTCTCAAAAATAGAGGCCGGTGAATTAAAAATTGAGGAAGTTAGCTTCTCCTTGCATTCTCTTTTCGACAACTTAATTGCTGTTATTGCCCTTCGTGCCAAGGAGAAGAATCTTTCAGTTCGTTTCTCGGTAAACCCATCACTTTACGCAACTGTTATTGGCGACCCCCTTCGAATAGCCCAAATTATTATGAATATTGGTAACAACGCCGTGAAGTTCACTGATCAAGGACGGGTTGAAATAGAGTTTGATGGCGGCATGAACGCTGACGGCGATGTGTTTACTCTCTCTATGCGGGTGTCAGACACGGGCATTGGCATGAGTGAAAAGCAACTGAGTAAAATTTTTAAACCCTTCACCCAAGCTGATGGCTCGACTAACAGAATGTATGGCGGCACGGGACTTGGCTTGGCTATTGTGAGTCAACTCGTTGAGTTGATGAACGGAGACCTGCGAGCATCTTCATCTCTAGGAAAGGGAAGTGAGTTCTTTATATCACTACCGTTAAGAGCGGTTAACCGACAAAGCGGTATTTTGAGTCAAACCCCTGCTCTGCCTGAGGGAAGTATTTACGTGACAGAATCTCCTCTATTGCCCGCCTATTACACACAGCACCTCAACCTTTCTTCAACAGCAGTATGCTCTATACAAGACGCTCAAGCGCAACCAAATTTGCCAGAACATATTCTTATTGACGTTCCGGATTTTAGTACCTTTAGACAGAACTTGCGTTGGTTTAATGAGTTAGTAGAAGAAAGCAAGTCTGTGGGTTTAATTATGGAAACAGCGGGCAGCGCGCTTCAGGCTAAGTATGCGTCGCTATGGACCAATCCACTCATCATGCATCCGTTTACGCCTATTCAGTTTGAACGCTTTATTAAACAAGTTCTAGAGAAAGACGGGCACGTTGCCCAAGAGTTGACTGCGGACAGCCCCCCTTCTATTACACTCGAAGGCCATGTGCTTTTAGTTGAAGATAACAATATAAATCAGTTGGTTACCGGTGAAATGCTAACCAATGTGGGCTTAACCTTTGACGTCGCTGAAGATGGCAAACAAGCCGTGCAAAAAGTTGAAAATTCAACAGAATACGACCTCATTCTCATGGATGTTCAAATGCCCGTTATGGATGGTTATGAAGCCACTAAGGCGCTGAGGGAAAAAGGCTTTACAGATATCATAATTATAGGTTTGTCTGCTAACGCGATGAAAGAAGATAAGCAAAACGCCATTGATGCGGGAATGAATGACTACATTACCAAACCTATCAAACAAAAAGCCCTTTCAGCCAAGCTAGAGTATTTCCTGGCAAGAGATCTTACGAAAAATGCTTCAGACGATGACAGCAATTATTCAATTTAGGCATGACAAAAAAACGGGGCCATTAATTTGGCCCCGTTTTAATTGTTGAATATACTGCTGAAAACAATAAAGGTTAAGCGACTCTAGAGAGCAGCAATCGTCTCATATTGTTCTTTCAGTTTTGCCAACGCTTTTTCACCCTCGTCGAGCTTACCGCGTTCCTTTTCGATTACGGCTTCAGGTGCATTGCTAACAAACTTTACATTGCCAAGTTTGCCACGGGTTCTTGATACGTCTTTCTCAACTTTCTCCATGGCCTTGGTGATACGTGCAAGCTCTGCATCTTTATCAATAAGCCCTGCCATAGGAATCAGAATTTCCATCTCTCCTACCAGCGCCGTCGCGCTAGCTGGTGCTTCTTCACCAGTAGTAAGAATAGTTACGCTCTCAAGTTTAGACAGCTTATCTAAGAAGCCTTTAGCAGCCTCTAAACGTCGTTTGTCTTCGTCACTTACATTTCTGAGTAAAGCATTAAGCGGTTTATTTGGGGAAATATCCATTTCGCCACGAATATTGCGAATGCCAACAATAAACTTCTTCACCCACTCAATATCGGCCAGCACGCTTTCGTCTTGCTTATCCGCTTCAACTTCTGGGAATGGCTGCACCATGATGCTAGCGTCGTCTTCAACGTTAAGTGCGCTTAGCGGCACAACACGCTGCCAAATAGTATCGGTGATAAACGGCATAAGAGGATGCATTAGTCGCATCAGGCTCTCTAGCACGTTGATGAGTGTATGGCGAGTTCCTCGCTTTTCAGCCTCGCTACTTGCGTCATTGCTAAGCACTGGCTTTGTGAGCTCAAGGTACCAATCGCAGAATTGATTCCAAGTAAATTCATACACAGTTTGCGCAGCAATATCGAAACGGTAATCAGAAAGTGCTTTCTCAAATTCAACAAGGGTCTGTTGAAACTTCGCCCAAATCCAGCGGTCTGCCAAGCTGAGTACCATATCACCGCCATTCGCACCGGTATCATGCTCTTCCGTATTCATCAAAACAAAACGCGATGCGTTCCAAATTTTGTTACAGAAGTTTCGATAGCCCTCAACGCGAGACATATCAAAATTGATATCTCTGCTGGTAGATGCCATTGCCGCAAAAGTAAAGCGAAGAGCATCGGTACCGTAGGCATGAATTCCTTCAGGGAACTGTTTGCGCGTGCGCTTAACGATTTTTTCAGCTAACTGGGGCTGCATCATTCCGGCAGTGCGCTTCTCAACAAGAGACTCGAGGTCGATGCCGTCAATCAGGTCAATAGGGTCAAGCACGTTGCCTTTTGATTTCGACATTTTGTCACCGCTCTCATCGCGTATGAGACCTGTGATGTAAATGTCTTTAAATGGAATTTTTCCAGTAAACTTCTTGGTCATCATGATCATTCTGGCAACCCAGAAGAAAATAATGTCAAAGCCTGTTACCAAAACAGATGACGGAACAAACGTCTCTAAATCGGGAGTGTCTTTTGGCCATCCCATAGTGGCGAAAGGCCATAACGCACTAGAAAACCACGTATCGAGAACGTCATTATCTTGGGTTAACGTAACCTCGCTACCTAAGTCATTTTTCGCGCGTACTTCTTCTTCGGTGCGACCTACGTAAACCTTGCCGTTCTCATCATACCAAGCTGGAATGCGATGTCCCCACCAAAGCTGACGAGAAATACACCAGTCTTGAATGTTATTCATCCACTGGAAGTAGGTTTTGTTCCAGTTTTCTGGAACAAAACGAATTTC
Organism: Alteromonas sp. MB-3u-76; assembly: GCF_002831605.1. NCBI lineage: Bacteria > Pseudomonadati > Pseudomonadota > Gammaproteobacteria > Alteromonadales > Alteromonadaceae > Alteromonas > Alteromonas sp. MB-3u-76. The sequence continues at coordinate 3,457,886 of NZ_CP025115.1, forward strand.
ACCGCTTTCTACTGCTTCAATTGCGGGCTTGGCAAGAGACTCTACCGCTACGTACCATTGGTCTGTAAGGTAAGGCTCGATTACCGCCCCAGTGCGATCGCCACGGGGCACTTTAAGCTTATGCGGCTCTACTTTTACCAAAACACCACTGCTATCTAAATCGGCAACGATTTGCTTACGGGCGTCAAAGCGATCTAAACCTTGGTAAGCCTCTGGCGCATCATCATTTATTTTGGCATCGTCGGTAAGAATATTGATCATGGCAAGGTTGTGGCGCTTACCCATGTCATAGTCGTTAAAGTCGTGGGCAGGGGTTATTTTCACGCACCCTGTACCAAATTCCATATCAACGTAGTCATCAGCGATTATGGGGATCAAACGACCTGTTATTGGCAGTTTAATATCTTTGCCGATAAAGCCTTGATAACGTTCATCATCGGGATGAACAGCTACAGCGGTATCACCTAGCATCGTTTCTGGGCGTGTTGTAGCTACCACAAGCTCACCGCTACCATCGGCAAGAGGATAGCGCATGTGCCACATGTGGCCATCTTCTTCTTCGTTGAGAACTTCAAGATCGGATACTGCGGTGTGCAGTACAGGGTCCCAGTTAACGAGACGCTTGCCGCGATAAATAAGCCCTTCTTCATGCAGCTTTACGAAGACTTCTGTCACTGCCGTCGATAAATCGTCGTCCATGGTAAAGACTTCGCGAGACCAATCTGGCGATGTTCCTAAGCGACGCATTTGGCTGGTGATAGTACCGCCACTTTGCTCTTTCCACTCCCAGATCTTTTTAATAAAGTCTTCGCGGCCCAAATCGTGGCGTGTTTTACCTTGGGCATTTAACTGGCGTTCAACTACCATTTGCGTGGCGATACCCGCGTGGTCTGTACCCACCTGCCACAACGTGTTGTCGCCTTTCATTCTGTGGTAACGGGTTAACGCATCCATTATGGTCTGCTGAAATCCGTGGCCCATGTGTAGACTTCCCGTCACGTTTGGCGGGGGAAGAAGAATACAGTAGGGTTCACCACTACCAGATGCTTTAAATAAACCCGCGTCTTCCCATTTTTTATAGCACTGCTGCTCGATAGACTGCGGTTCGAAGGTTTTATCCATTACTGACTCTCGTTTTGAAGCTGATGTAACTTGGGTGAAAAAGTAAACGTGCTAGGTGCGCGCCGTCATGCAGACTTAAATTGCATACTACAACCAGCTTGCTGATAGTTTTTGTATCTCACCCGCGCTGCTTGCTTAGCATTTTCATCCACGGGTACAAAATCGATGATTTGGCGGTGTTGATTAGGCGATGGCACCATGCCAGAACCCACGTTTACCACCATTTGACGCCGGGCAACCTGCTCTGGTTGCCAGCATATTTCTACCGGCGTACCTGCCTGTGGTCCTTCACCGTATAAATTGTGAGGTACAAAACGGTTCGCCGGCAGTTGCCACAGCAGTTCATCAACTTCTTCTGCTTGTGCCTGCGTATCGCATAGCACACTCATCTTTTGTTTATTAGCAAAAGCGTTAGCGACAATCTCACTGGCTTTGCCAGCTACGCCATTATCGCTAGCGCTTAGTTGATAAAAAATAACCTGTGGCATGCTAGGTTAGTCCTCTAACTTAATGTCTGCTCGGTTCATTAAGAACTGAGAAAGCATAGGAACAGGACGTCCCGTCGCACCTTTATTTTTACCACTGCGCCATGCGGTTCCTGCGATATCAAGGTGTGCCCAGTTGTACTTTTTAGTGAAGCGCGACAAGAAACAACCCGCTGTGATGCTTCCTGCCGGACGACCACCTAAGTTGGTCATATCGGCAAATGGGCTTTCTAACTGCTCTTGATAATCATCCCACAACGGCAAACGCCAAGCGCGGTCTGAACTTTGCTCTGAGGCGTTGAGTAACTCATGGGCAAGAGGATTATGAGTACTCATCACCGCAGTAGCGTGGTGACCAAGGGCAATAATGGCTGCGCCGGTAAGGGTTGCTACGTCAATTACCAACTCAGGCTCGTAGCGTTCTACATAAGTTAATGCATCACACAGCACTAAACGGCCTTCTGCATCGGTATTTAGCACTTCAACGGTTTGACCCGACATGGTTGTTAAAATGTCACCTGGACGATACGCATTGCCGCTTGGCATGTTTTCACAGCCAGCGAGCACGCCAACAATATTAATGGGTAAATTAAGCGCGGCAATAGTGTGCATTGTGCCTAATACGCCTGCAGCGCCGCCCATGTCGTATTTCATTTCGTCCATGGCTTCGCCTGGTTTAAGCGATATACCGCCAGAGTCGAAGGTCAACCCTTTACCCACAAGCACGATAGGCGCCTGATCTGCAGGGCCGCCACGGTGATGCATAATACTCATCATGCTTTCATTTTCAGAGCCGCGCCCTACCGCTAGATAGGCTTGCATACCAAGTTCTGCCATTTGCGTTTCGTCAACCACTTCAGCGGTTATACTGTCATAACGACTCGCAAGCTCTTGTGCTTGTTTCCATAGATATTCTGGATTACAAATGTTGGGTGGCATGTTGGCCACGTCTTTTGTCACTTTGGCACCACGAGAAATCGCTAAACCATGTTCAACAGCGCGCTCGCCTACGGTTAACTCTCGACGGGTGGGAACATTGAAGACAATTTTGCGCAAGGGGCGACGTGGCTCACCTTTCTTCGTTTTAAGCTGTAAGAATGTGTACAGCGAGTCTTCTGTGGCTTCTACCGCCTGGCGTACTTTCCAATAGGTATCACGGCCTTTTACATGAAGTTCGGTCAAGAAACATACGGCTTCCATTGACCCAGTTTCATTCAGTGTTTGGATTGTTTTTGCAATGATATTTTTGTACTGACGCTCGTCTAATTCGCGCTCTTTTCCGCAACCGACAAGTAAAACCCGCTCGCTCAAGACGTTTGGTACATTGTGTAGCAGCAACATCTGGCCGGCTTTGCCTTCTAAATCGCCGCGGCGCAACAGGTTGCTGATATAACCATTGCTGATCTCGTCTAGCTGTTCTGCCACTGCCGTTAAACGGCGTGGTTCGAAGACGCCCACAACGATACAGGCACTACGTTGCTTTTCTGGGCTGCCACTTTTTACACTAAACTCCACGATATTACCTCGCTTTTCGTCGTTTATAGTTTGCACGATGACTAAAATCACGTAACGTTTCGCGCTGCTTTATGTTTTAATACGCAGAATAACTTTTAAGTTCACTGCAATGAACGCGTTTGCCCTTAAATATAGGCCAAATTGGCGTCAAAACATCATACAAACAGTTTATGGTTGCAGGCAAAACGTGTAAAAACGGTAAGTTTAAACAAAATTGTGCTTTCTTTCACTAAAATTCCTAATTATCCGGGCAGACTGAGATGCTGATATTCCGCTATTTACTTAAGGAAACGCTAAAATCTCAGCTAGCGATTTTCTTTATCTTAATGGCCATTTTTGTCACCTTGCGCTTCGTGCGTGTTTTAGGTGATGCTTCCGATGGCGACATCCCCGCAGGTCTAGTTTTAGGCTTCTTGGGTCTTTATGCCCCCATGCTATCATCTCTTGTGCTGCCAATAAGCGCTTATCTCGGCATTATGCTGGCCCATGGCCGTCTATACGTTGATAGCGAAATGACTGTTATGCGCGCTTGCGGCATTAGTGAATGGTATATAACGAGGGTAATGCTGTTTCTGTCGGTGCTGATTATGATTGTTACCGGCGCTATTACACTGTATTTCGCTCCTCTTGCTGCAGAAAACGAATATCAACTGCGAGAAAAAGCGCGCAACGAAGCGGGCATCTCGGCGCTTATGCCCGGTAGATTTCAACAAACCGGCAACGAAAAAGCAGTTATTTTTGCTCACGACGTTGATGAAAACGACAAACTAAAACGAGTCTTTTTATCGCAAAATCAAAGTGACGATAGCAAAGAACAGGTGCGTGTGGTTTACGCACAAACAGGTGACGTAGCAACAAATGCAGACGGCACCCGTAACCTTATCCTGAAGCAAGGCGTGCAATACGAGGGCGTACAATCGGGTAACGCCTATCGAAAAGTTGAGTTTGACGAATACCAAATTCAAATTGCCGACAAGCCTGCAGAAGAGCCTCGCAAGAAAGTGAGTGTATTACCAACCACTGAACTGTGGAATGACGAAAGCATAGAAGCACGAGCTGAACTGCAATGGCGTATTGCTATTCCCCTTTCCATTCCTTTTTTAGTGCTTATAGCCGTGCCGCTGAGTGCGGTTGATCCAAGGCAAGGTCGATTTGGCAAAATGTTCCCTGCTATATTACTTTACCTGGGGTATTTTTTATTACTGTTAGCCAGCAGACGCGTGCTTGAAGACGGGAAAATGCCACCTCAACTTGGGCTGTGGTGGGTTCACACCGTTATGCTAGTGATTGGTTTTGTCTTAATTGTTCGCGATAGGAAAACAGGCACTCAGTTACGTGCTTGGATATTGGGGAAAAAATAAATGTTTAAGATCCTCGATTTGTATGTAGCACGAACATTATTAAGCACAGTTACAGTAACCCTTAGCGTACTAATTGGACTCAGCGCGCTTATAAAATTTGTTGAACAGCTGCGAAAGATTGGTGAAGGCGACTACGACATGCTTCTAGCATTTTTGTATGTTTTGTTGAGCCTGCCTCGCGATTTGGAGCAGTTTTTCCCTATGGCTACCCTACTTGGTGGCTTAGTGGGAATGGGCGTGCTTGCAAGCAATAGCGAGCTTGTAGTCATGCAGGCCGCAGGACTGAGCCGCTGGAATATCATCAATTCTGCCATGAAGTCGACCCTGATTATGATTTTGGTGGTTATGGCTGTTGGCGAGTGGGTAACCCCAGTAAGCGAGACAAAAGCCAAACAGCTTCGCACGGAGGCCATTTCTGGGGGAAGCTTGTTCTCATCTGATAAGCTTGTATGGGCGAAAGATGGCGAACGATTCGTAAGCATTGGACAGGTTCTCAGCCAAGATGCCTTAAAAGATATTCGCATTTACACCTTTAACACCGACCTTTCGCTGCAAAGCATTAGCTATGCGAATACGGGCACGTTCGACGACGATGGCTGGTGGCTAAACAATGTAGATGTAACAACTTTCACTGAGCAACAGATTTCAACGGAAAATATTGAAAGGAAGCGCTGGAACTCAACTCTCACTCCAGACAAATTGGGCATAGTGGCAGTAAAACCAGAAGCATTATCTATTACCGGCTTAATAGACTATGTGAATTATTTAGAAAGTAACGATCAGGCCCCCGCACGCTACGAACTCGCTCTATGGCGCAAGATATTGCAACCGGTGTCTGTTGGCGTGATGCTATTAATGGCACTGTCGTTTATTTTTGGCCCACTGAGAAGTGTTACCATGGGAGCGCGGGTTATTATGGGGGTACTAACCGGTTTTGGTTTCTTTATTCTCAATGAAGTGTTTGGGCCTGTGAGCTTGGTTTATCAGTTACCGCCATTTCTGGGCGCGCTTCTACCAAGCCTGCTGTTTGCCGCTATCGCGGGCATAATGCTTCGGCGCTGATCACACTTATGTTGCTTTAACTGGTTTAGACAGCAAACTCGCTAGATTTGAGAGCCAAAAGGGCAATATCTGCCCTTTTCTTTTGCTCATCGATTGTGCTACCGAGTCTTAATTTTTAATGCTTGTTCTTAAGCGCTGTAAGCAACTTTGTGTGCCTCTTTTCAACGCTGTTTTGCCTACCAGCTTTTATGGTCATTCGCTTCTTTTGACAGCTTTAATACTTCGGTTTTTGCTAATCTGTCTTGTAGCGACTGTTTTTCTTTTATATCGAACAACACCAGTAACGTGCCTAATCCGCAAAGTGAAGCAATAAGGCGAGTAAGTAAACGCCCCATGGTAACGGGCTCATCTACTGTGCTAAAAATACGGAGCCGCCAAGCACGCATGCCTAATGTTTGCCCTCCTCGTTTCCAGAACCATAAAAAGAAGCCGGCTATCCACAAACCTACCCAAACCTGAATAAGAAGTTTGTATGCTCTAGAGGCCTGAATGAAATCGGCTGGCTCAGCATAACCTTGCATGTCTATGGCGCCATTTTTCAACATAATAATAAGCGTGACTATGATCACCATTGCCGCACACATGCCCACTGCAATAGCAACAAGTGCATCGTAAACCATGGCTAAAAGACGACGAAAGAATCCTGCCCGCTCTCCAAATTCAGACGCAGGTGTATTCTGGCTTTCCATGTCTGCCTCACTACTTTCATTTTTTTTGCGAACTCGCTTTTGAGCTCTTACTTTGTTTTTTGACACACTTTTCTCTTTAAATGCTTATTTAATTTCTTAGAACAGGCTCGCTTGATGCCAATATGCTTGCTATTACTCTATTTATTACTAAGACATTTGACACATTATCTCGATGGCTACGCTTAAAACATCAGTCTGGCTCTAACCTGACGTCGCTTTAACCTAATACGGCTATAGCAAACCACGGTGCAATTAGCGTTACGGATAAGAGTAAACATCTAATAGTGTGACACAAGCAAGACTGGGCATAAATATGAATAAGGTAGCATTACGCGTTTTTCACCTGACAACTCATTCGTCAATACGCTTAACCCACTGGAAAGAGAGCCTAGACTTAAGGAGATAATGACAATTTATTAAACCGTGCTATTGTCAAAAACAGAGCATATTGACCGTTACTGTGCTTTTTTGCATCTAACCAGGCGAGATGGACGTTAGTATATTAAAAACCTGTAAGTCTTATGATGGCTAACAACAATTAAGCATGTGACTGTAAAAAGTCATATATAAGGAGCCAAAATGGAACATGAAACTCTGTTTCCGCTGTTGTGTAAAACGGCAGAGGGCGACAAAGATGCCTTTGCTAAACTGTATGAAATAACCAGCTCTCAGCTTTACGCGGTGGCATTAAAGCTACTAAAACGGCCAGAGCTTGCAGATGAAGCAACGCAAGACGCTTACATCAAAATTTGGCACAACGCGGGAAGCTACCAGCGAACCAAGGGAACTGTATTAACGTGGATGGTAAGTATTGTGCGTTATAGAGCATTAGATTCAATGCGCTATCACAACGTTCGCAACGAGGTAGAGTTAACCGATGAAGCCGCTGCCATTCCCGACGCTCCCCAGGCTTTTCAATTAGGCGGTGAGCAACAAAAGCTTTCTGCCTGCCTCGACGAGTTAGATGGGCCGCAACGACAAGCCATTCATTTAGCCTACGTAAACGGTCTATCTCACCAAGAAGTGGTGAATTATCTATCTTCGCCATTAGGCACTATTAAAAGTTGGATACGAAGAGGATTACAAAGCCTTCAAAGGTGTTTATCGCTATGAATTATTTGAAAGAAGAAACGCTTAACGCATTAGCCGCTGAATATGTTGTAGGAACACTGCGTGGAAAAGCCCGTTTGCGTTATCAAAAATTGATGATGCAATACCAAGCTGTGAGCGATGCCACCGCCCAATGGGAGCAGTATTTAGCGGGTTTTAACGATACTGTTGAGCCGGTTGAACCGCCAAAAGCCGTGTGGGAGGAAATTCAGCGTCGACTTGGGCATTCTGCCTCTAACGACACATCTGCTCAAATTGTCGATTTTGAACGAGCAAAACGCGATCGCTGGCGCGGGCTCTCTATGCTATCAACTGCTGCAGCCTTGGTGCTTGCCGTACTTTTAGTGGTCATGCAGCCAGCCCCAGTCGAGGGCGTATCGCATATTGCCGTGGTCAATAATGCGGATAATACGCCGCTGTGGGTTATCGAAGTATCGCCGAGTACCATGGACGTCAAAGTTACCGATGCCTTTACTGCTATTGCAGATAAAGACTATGAGCTTTGGATGGTTCCTGCTAATGGAGAAGCACCGATATCTCTTGGTTTAATGCCTGAAATGGGTGGAGATAGCAGAGTAACGCCAGATATTTTACTCGACAGCAGTATCGCGGCACTTGCAATTAGCTTGGAGGCCCCAGGAGGCTCTAAAACCGGAGCACCAACAGAAGTGCTTTATATAGCACCTATTCTATCGGTTTAAAAAACCGCCCCCCACTCCAAAGGCCGCATTTTTCTCATTAAATATGCGGCCTTTTCTTTTTATTTACGCTTTTGAAACATTTTTTTAAATTTTTTATTTTTTTTGCATCTAGTCGTGCATCTCGCTCGTTTAACTTTAGGAACTCATAAAACAGAGAGATAAAACATGACAATCTTCAAACGTAAAACTCTATCGGTTGCAATTGCTCTCACTTGCGCTGTCGTAACAGCAGGCGCAATGGCATCAAGCCACAGAGAAGCACCTAACATTACCCGCGCTCCAGCGGTAGACAGTACAGATTTTTACGCCTTTAACAGTTACGAAGAAGGCAGAGAAGGTTATGTAACCTTCATTGCCAACTATATTCCATTACAAGACGCCTACGGCGGTCCTAACTATTTTGCTATGGACCCTGCAGCACATTACGCCATTCATATCGACAGTGATGGAGATGCAGTAGAGGATGTTAGCTTTGTATTCAATTTTAACAATATGCTTGCTGCAGGTAATGAAGGCATAGCACTTCCGATTGGCCCTGAAGGCAATCAAAAAATGGTGAAAGTGCCGCTTAAAAATGTAGGTGGCATTAGCGCGGACGATTCTAGCGCCGCCAACTTCTCGGAGATGTATACGCTAACCATGGTTTCTGGTGATATGCAAAGCGGTGAGCGCACTATGCTAACGCCTGCTATGGGCGATATGTTTAAGAAGCCACTCGATTACATCGGTAATAAAACATTTACCAGTGAAGCTGAGTACGCACGTTATGCTGAAAGCTTTATTTATTCGTTTGCCATTCCAGGTTGTGACGATATGGCCCGTGTATTTGTAGGCCAGCGTAAAGACCCGTTTGTTGTAAACCTAGGTAAAACATTCGACTTAGTTAACTATGTACCTGTAGAAGGTGATAGTGCCCCGGGTGCTGGCGACGGTGAAGGCTTCCCTGGCGGTATTACACAGAGCGACAGCAACGATGACCTTATTGACAAAAACGTAACGTCATTGTCTGTTGAAGTTCCTGCAAGCTGCGTAACTGGCGATGGCAATGGCGTAATCGGAAGCTGGACTACGGCGAGTCTGCCGCAAGCACGAATCCTAAACCCAGATGCTACTTTTGCAAAGCCTGAAGTTAACGGCGGTGCAATGACACAAGTGTCTCGCTTAGGTAGCCCACTAGTTAACGAACTCGTGATTGGTATTGGCGATAAAGATAAGTTCTCTAGCGCACACCCAAGTCAGGACGGTCAATTTGCGGATTACGTAACGCATCCGTCTTTACCTGAGTTACTGAATATTCTGTTTAAAGATGCGGTAAACACTACGCTAGGTACGGAAATTGAAACGCTAGCACCAACTAACTTCCCAAGAACAGACTTGGTAACCGCGTTCCTAACAGGCTTCCCTGGTGTGAATCAGCAGGCAACAGTAACACCGTCTGAAATGCTTCGTTTAAACACTGGCATTCCAGCCACACCAGCAGCGTCACAATCGGCATTTGGTGTAGCAGGCGACGATTTAGCAGGCTTCCCTAACGGTCGCCGTCCAGGTGATGATGTTGTAGACATTGCACTTCGCGTAGTCATGGGCCGTTTGTGCTATCCAATCCCAGTAGCAGGTGAAGATACAGACCTAGGTCTTTGTGCACCGGAAGATGCAAGCGTAGGTACAGTGCCATTTACTGATGGTGCACCGGTGGATGCGAGCATGATTGATTCATCATTCCCATACCTAAGAACGCCTATTGCTGGCTCTGAGTAAGGAGCACAACTATGAATAATTCGACTAATCAACCAAGCAACCGAAAACTACACCGTATTTGGATTGCAACGTCGCTGGCGCTAGCGTTATCAGGCTGTTTCGATAGCGATGACGATAACAAAGCGCCTGAGATCAACGAAGCGCCAGTGGCCGTTGATGATGCGTTAACCACTCAGGCAGACATTGCATTTGAAGGCACGCTTTCAGCAACAGATCCTGAAAACGATCCTCTTACGTTTGCCCTAGCAGATGACGGCTCGTTAGGTACAGCAACTGTAAATTCAGACGGTAGCTTTACTTACACGCCAAACGCTCAAGTGACAGGCTCGGATAGCTTTACCTTTAGCGTTAGCGATGGCTTTAATCAGCAGGTTACCGGCACGGTAACAGTAACCATTGAAGCTCAGCAATTGTCTGTAGCTAGCTACACGAGAGAAGTGTTTAATCAGGCGCCAACCGACAAGCCACTGCCAGTAAATGGTCGTGAGTTTACTCAGGACGCCGATGATGCCGCTTTCGACGACTTACTGATTGACTAAGTAACAATTAATCACAAGTCACCGTAAAAGAGCATAACCGCAAGGCCATGGACGGCCTTTTTTTAAGGGAACTATCATGTCAAAGTTCGTATCTGTATGGACGTTATGTGCCTTAGTGCTACTTTCACTACCCACATTCGCAAACGCAGAATCTGCGTCCTCACACCCCGTAAAAAATCAAATAGATAAAAACGCCATAATCGCCACTTGGCAACCCGACGAAAAAGTGCTCACAAGCCTTTTTGAAGCCGAGCAATTACTCTCATCTAGCCGATATTTATCTGCCTCAGGAAACGAGCGCCAGCGCGTAAGCCAATTCCTACATAAGTTACGTTCTGAGCAACCCGTTTTAAGGGGAACGCAGCTCGAACGAGTTGTTATTCTTGAAGCAAAGCTCATGCAAAGCATTCATAAATTTGATGATGCCATGAGACATTTGAATACTATCGATGTATCTCGCTCTGCGGCTGCGCAATTGCTGCTTGCCGACATTAGCATTCAACAAGGTAATGGAAATAAAGCGAAGCAGCACTGCGAGCGCCTGCTGGGCAAAACAAGCTTTATGTTGTCTTTTGGCTGCGTGTTAAATGCTGATTTTGCTATCTCACCTTCTATAGAGGTGTATCATAAACTCAAAAAATTTGAACAATACTCATCACTACCTTCTTCTTCATCGTCACCCATTTCGTCAAGTTTTGATAATTCTGAATTCATTTGGTTCAAAGAAACACTAGCGAGCATGGCTCTTTCTGTTGGGCAGCCTGAACTAGCAATAAAGCAATTGGCTGAATTTGAAATTGCTTCGCTTCCCATCAGTGCCATTATCACCTGGGCCGATGCCCACTATGCTAGTGGTCAATATGGCACTATCACTTCAACCTTAGAGAGAGATGTTACTGACCTTTCACGCTTAGACGACGCGTTATTACTACGGTGGGTTAAAGCACAAAAAGCGCTAGGCGAAGACAACACTAAAGAGATGCGCCTGCTAGGCGAGCGCATGAAAATAAGGGCTTGGCGAGAAGATACCTCTCACGCTGCGCAAGTGGCAAACTACTATCTTGATATCGATCCTCAACCTGAGCTCGCCCTAAAATTTGCCCAACTGAATTGGCAGTATGCGCAAACAGAACACGATAAAGCACTACTTGAAAGGGCTGAAAAAGCAAATTCAGAACTAAGTAGCTAGGAGTTTCAACAAGGTTATGCAACGATTTATTTTATTTTTCTTTATTCTTTTTGCGTTTACTGCAAAAGGCTTTGCCCATGAGTTAAGTAACGGATATTTAACTCTGAATTATCAGCAAGGAGGACTTTTAAAAGGGGAGTTGCTGCTAAAGCCTGAGGATATTGGGCAAGCCGCTAATTTAGATTCCAATAATGACGGGCAATTGCAGTGGGGTGAAGTTTTAGATAATCAGTCTTTTGCAGAGCAATATATCGCGTCCTCGCTACAAGTAAAGCAGGGAGAAATCAAGTGCGATGTTGCAACAACAGTTCCTTCTATGCGCTCAATATCTGCCGAGTCACTTATTGTTTATCCGTTAAATGTCAGCTGCCAAGGAACCGGTGAGATTAGCATAATGTATCAAGGGATCTTTGAAGTAACGCCTACGCATAAACTGCTGACAACAATAAAACTTGAGCAAGAAACCTTAACTACAGTGATAGCTGAAGATAAGCGCATATTAACGCTAACACCTGCGGCTCTCTCTATCACTACACAGTTTTTTGAAATGGTATACCAAGGCATTTGGCATATTTTTATTGGCCTAGATCATATTCTTTTTCTAGTGGCGACCTTACTTACCGTTAATTTAGCGCGTAATGAGCGTTCGTGGAAAAAAGAAGACAAGAAACGGGATATTTTTAAAAACACGGTTATTTTAGTGAGTGCGTTCACCTTAGCGCACTCAATAACGCTTACTGCTACAGCCCTTGATATCATAACGCTAGACAGCAGATGGGTAGAGCTGGGCATTGCAATTTCCGTTATGCTAACGGCACTGAACAATATATTCCCGTTGGTATTTAGGCTCGGCTTTTTAACCTTTGGCTTTGGTCTTCTTCACGGCATGGGCTTCGCCAGCGTATTTGCAGAATTAAACGCACAATCAAACAGCCTAGTAATGAGCGTGGCCGCATTCAACATTGGTGTAGAAATAGGCCAGTTGGTCATTGTTGCAGTACTTCTGCCACTCCTTATGCTTGCGCGTAATTGGCATGTTTATGCAAAAACAATTATGCCGTTTGCATCCTCTGTCATCGCCATTATTGCATTAAACTGGACCTTACAGCGGTGGTAGCCCTTTTTGTCGGTAACTAAGTTCAGCCCCACATCAGTGTTTTGGTATCGTACAAACGTCCCTAGTTGCCTATTACTAGGGACGTTTTATTTTGAGTTGGCGTGTGATGAGCTACAAACGTTCTAAATCATATGCGCCCTGCTCTGATAGCTTTTTATTGAGCGGCGTTATTCGCTCTTCAAACAGGGTTTGTAACTGCAATTTATATTGCAGCCACTTTGCTTCTAAGTCTTCTAATCGTTTTAATGCGCCCGCTTGCGCTGGCGCCCCTGTTCTATCAAAGTTATCCATTAAAAAGCGTACTTGCCTGTCGAGCATATTCGGCCAATTGATATCATCTTCGAAAGTTTGATGTTTAGGCTGAATCACTAACGACTCCCACTCATCTATTTCACTAACAATACGGTCGATAGACTCTGACATTTCAGCAGACAGCATCACATTAGAATGTGTGATGTCATTAAGCTTTTCACGCACATTCCGGGCTTTCTGTAAGTGTGCAAACAGTTCATTTAAAATAGTTTCACTGGCCTTGATACTCTGCTCAACCACTTTTAACTGCTGCGCATTTGTATTCTCTCGTGGATCGGGTAGGACCTTAAAAGATCTAGTTTGCGCTATATCGCCAAGCGATATCGTAGCTTTATATTCTCCCGGCATTACTCTGGCACCATTCCAGCCGCCAAAAAGCTTCACGTTATCAATACAGTTAAGGGGTGCGCGACGCAAATCCCACTCGAAGGTGTTATAGCCTTTATTTGTCGATGGATGCTTGAACTTGACCGGGCTGCGAATATCTTCATTGCCTTTCGCGCAAGATTCAAACGCGCTAGGTTTAGACGATAGCGAGCGCACTAATTCGTTGTCGGCATTAAAAATGTCAATGCGAAGTTCGTCATCTTCTTCTAGCTCTGCGCCTAAATAATATCTGAATGACGCGCCGCGAGGAGGGTTCTTAGCCTCAGGTTGACCGCTCATATTACCACCGCTTAGTAACCGCACGCCGTCAACAGGGCTAAATTGAAATAGCTTTTCATCAACCAAAGATTCGTTAACTTCGCGAAGAGGCGATATATCATCTAACACATAAAACCCTCTTCCCTGTGTAGCAACCACAAGGTCATCGCCTTTCACTTTAAGGTCTGTTATTGCAACCGGAGGTAAGTTAAGCGACAGCTTTTGCCAGTTTTTACCATCATCAAAGCTTATAAACATTCCGCTTTCTGTGCCGGCAAACAGCATACCCTCTTGCTGAGTATCTTCACGAACTACTCTTACAAAAGCGTCTTCGGGCAAGCCTTTATCAATACGAGTCCAGCGTTTTCCATAATTTGTCGTTTTATAAATATACGGGCTGTAGTCGTTAAGTTTATAGCCAGTCACTGCAACGTAAGCTTTGCCCTCGGCATGAGAGCTTAACTCTATGGCATTTACCTGCGCTTCTTTTTTGTGAGGGGTAATATCTACCCAGTTTTTTCCTTCGTCTTTAGTAAGATGCAGTTTACCGTCGTCGGCACCAACCCAAAGCTCTCCCGCATTTACAGGAGATTCAGCAATATAAAACACTGTGTTGTAGTATTCCGCGCCTGCCTGTTCATTTGTGATAGGGCCACCATTCAACCCCTGTTTATTGGCATCGTTGCGAGTGAGGTCAGGGCTAATTTCTTGCCAATTTACACCCCAGTCAGTGGTTTGTAGTATCATCTGTGTTCCGTAATACACAGTATTTGGGTCGTGTTTTGATACTAAAACCGGCGCATTCCAATTAGTGCGATACTTTTGGTCTCGTGCATTACGACCGAATACGTATTCAGGGTAAGGCATGATGGGGCGAGTTAACCCACTTTCTCTATCAAATTCCGTGAGTGTACCGTTTATAGTAGTGGCGTAGATAAGCGCAGGATCGTTTGGATTAAACGCGATATGGGCACTTTCACCACCGCCCACTGCAAATTGTTCGTCAATGCCTATGCCGCTATCCCAAGTCGCAGAAGGCGTTGCCATAGTGGTGTTATCTTGCTGGCCTCCATAAATATGATACGGCTCAAGGTTATCTGTGGTCACTCTGTAAAATTGCGCAGTGGGTTGATTGTAAATACTCGACCACGACGCTCCACCATCAAACGTAACAGTTGCGCCACCATCGTTGGCGTTTATCATGTTTAAACTGTTTTCAGGGTTAATCCACATATCATGAGTATCGCCATGAGGCAGCGACTTAATTTCAAAGGTTTTGCCGCCATCAATGGATTTATGCAGCTGCACATTCATAACGTACAGAGTATTTTCATCGTTCGGGTCAACTTTTATATGGTTGTAATACCAAGCTCTGGCTTTAAGAATATTGTCGCCATTCATTAACTTCCATGTAGCCCCAGCATCATCACTGCGATATAAGCCACCTTTGTCAGCTTCAATAATGGCGTAGAGTCGTTTAGGGTTTGATGGTGATACATCAATTCCCACTTTGCCAATGAGCGTTGGCAAGCCTTTTTCAAGCTGCTCCCAGGTTTCACCGCCATCAATAGACTTATAAATGCCGCCCCCATCGCCGCCAGATTTTACAAACCACGGCGTTCTGCCGTGATGCCACATGCTTGCATAGAGTATTCTTGGGTTAGAAGGATCTATGGCCAAATCGGCTGCGCCCGTATCTGCATTCACTTTTAATACGTGTTGCCAATTTTTACCACCATCAGTGGTTTTGAAAATACCGCGCTGTTCGTTGGGAGCCCAAATATTGCCTTGAACCGCAGCCCAAGCAACGTCTGGATTCGAAGGGTGTATGCGTATTTTTGGAATTTGACCCCGATTGTCTAATCCAACCAGCTTCCATGTTTCGCCCGCGTCGGTAGATTTATAGATGCCTTTGCCATGACTTGTGGTAACGCCTCGAATAGGCCCTTCGCCAGTGCCAACATAAATTACGTTGGGGTCGGAAGGCGCTACTGCAATAGAACCAATGCTGCCTACTGCAAAATGTTTATCTGATAGCGGCTTCCACGATATTCCCGCGTTTTCAGTTTTCCATACTCCACCACCAGCAGTGCCCATGTAATAAAGCTGCGGGTTGCCCTTAACGCCGCTAACGGCAACCGAACGACCGCCACGGTAAGGACCGACAAAACGGTATTCCATTTTGTCGAAAAGTACTGCATCAATGGTGCCTTCTAATCCATAAGTTGGAAATGAAAAACTCAACAGTGTGCTCACAGACACAACTAGAGCAGCTAATGTTCGCCGTAATATCATTTCTGAACGCCTTATTTTGGTTATTATTTTTAAAAGTGGAAATGCTTATTTTTGATGTTTTGTAACGATGAACACTTATATTGCAGCCAGCGTAACGTTATGGCAATGACTTTGGCGAGGAATTTGAATATGCAAATATACAATAATGAGAAGCTGTGAAGATGTGTTGGGCTATAGAATTTTAATGCGCGGCACGTTGAAGCCCCCTTGGGCCTTCAACGTGCCAGCAGGGCAACGTGTTACGCTCTTTGCTTTGACCTAAGATCGAAAACAGCATACGAAGCAACGATTAAAAAGCAGCCCGCGGGGACTATGTAGGATAGCGCTGTACTGTAGTTATCAATCAGTGCCGCTTGAATAAGTGGAATAAGTGCCCCACCAAGAATAGCCATTACCAATCCTGCCGCACCAAATTTAGCGTCATCTTTTAATCCGTGTAGTGCAATGGCATAGATAGTTGGGAACATGAGTGATAGGCAAGCCGAAATACCAATAAGCGCCCAAACGCCTGTATCATTAGGCATGGCAATCATGCAAAGACACAGTAACGTAGCGACAGTAGACATAACGGTTAACAGAGCCGCAGGCCTAATGAAGCCCATGATCCATGTCATTACAAAACGCGAAAAAAGGAAAACCAACATACTGTATTGCAACACAGTCCCACCAGATATTTCATCTCCGCCTTTGGCTTCCATTACGTATTGAATAGTAAAGGTCCACACACAGGTTTGCGCTGCTACATTAAAAAACTGCGCTACTACACCAAAGCGATAGTGGCGATTTTTGAAAAGCCTTCCCATTGTGGCCCTAAAATCGACCTTATTACTCGTCTCTTGAGCCTGACAAACTGCGGGCGTTTTCATCATGGCAATGGCTATCCAAATAACCACCAACACGGATGCAAACCCCACATAGGGCACCATGACGGCCTCAAGTTCAGCACTCATTACCGCAACGAGTTGATCAGCACTCATGTTACTTCGCTCATCGGCTGTTGCTTGGTTTAATTGGGGAAGAATGAGCGTTGCTGCCAAAAACACTCCTAAATTAGTGCCAACAGGATTAAATGACTGAGCGAAATTCAGACGTCGAGTAGCTGTAACTTCACTCCCCATTCGCATGACATACGGGTTAGCAGAGGTTTCAAGAATAGATAACCCACCGGCTAACACAAACAAGGCCGCGAGAAAAAAACCATACGTCATCATCTGACTGGCGGGGTAAAACATAAAGGCCCCTAAAATGGCACATCCCAGCCCGGTCAGCACTCCAGTTTTATAAGAGAACCGTTTGTTGATAAATGCAGCCGGTATGGCTAAGCAAAAGTAAGCGCCATAATAACTAAACTGAACTAAGGCTGATTGCAAAGAAGACATAGTGAAAATTTTGCTAAACACTTTAACAAGCGGATCAGTCATATTTGCGGCAGTTCCCCATGCAGCAAAACATACAGTAAGAAGAATAAAAGGCAGTAACATATCACGAGAGACTAAGGGGGCTTTTTGTTGCATGGGTTACGGTCGCATGTTAATTTTTGGTTAACGCATTTAATCAACAAAGTATTGCCATGTCAATAAATCAACTTTATTTATTTAAATATGATTAAGCAAATTTATTGGCAAAAAACAAATGTTAAAAAACGGAGTTATTACGTTTAACATAACCAACCTAAATTTCTTTGAAGTAGACGACATGACCGATAAAGCAAAAACTCAGAAATCGACACGAGAAGGCCGAGGTCAATCTGGTCTAAGAGTCCAGAATGAGCGAAAAATCATATCCCTCATTCGCCAACATGGTGCATTACCTAAAGCAGAAATAGCCCACAAAACTGGACTGTCTGCTCAAGCAGTTACAGTCATTATAAATCGCTTAGAGGCTGACGAACTACTAGTAAGAAAAACACCCCAGCGAGGCAGAGTAGGACAACCTTTAGTGCCCTTTGCACTCAATTCAGAAGGAGCATTTGGTATAGGTTTAAAGGTAGGAAGACGAAGTTTCGACCTCACTTTAATTGACTTGAATGGCAATGTTCGCGCTACTCTTCATGAAAACGTTCAATACCCCAGCGTTATTAAATTACTGGCATTTTTAGAAAAAGGCATTGAGGCCCTTACTCTAGGTTTGAACAGCGATTTGCGTGAAAGAATTTTAGGAGTGGGCGTGGCAACGCCCTACGAAATATGGAGCTGGGCGGAAGAAGCAGGCGCCCCGTCGGAAGTATTGGACGAATGGAAAACCTTTAATTTTACTCAAGGGATCACGAGTATTATCAATTTACCGGTTTATGTTTGTAACGATGATACCGCTGCATGCTCTGCCGAGCTAAGCTTTGGTAACCCACATCATTTCGACAATTTCATGTACGTGTTTATTGGTACGTTTATTGGTGGTGGCGTGGTACTCAATGGTTCGTTGTTTACCGGCAAAACGGGGAATGCAGGTGCTATTGGCTCATTGCCTCAACCAGTACTCGACCCACAAGGAAAGCTATCATCCCAACAGCTGATCATGCAGTCCTCATTATACATACTCGAACAGATGCTAATTGATGCAGGTTACGATGGAAAATCACTATGGCAGTCGAGTGAATACTGGGGAGAGTTAGGCGCCACTCTGGATGACTGGATTGACAAAGTAGCCGATGGTCTCGCCTATGTAGCCCTTTGCTCTATGGCTATTTTTGATTTTGAGGCCATCGTTATTGATGGCGCTATTCCCGTTACGGTAAGAGAAAAAATTGTACGTGCTACTGCAGAAAAAATAGCAAAATCAGATACTCGAGGGCTCTCACCCTGCGAAGTTGTAAGCGGCACGATAGGAGGCAAAGCGCAGTCTATCGGGTGCGCAAACCTGCCACTATTGGCAAACTTTTCTCAAGACAGTCGAAGCCTTTTTAACTAAGGTCTAACGACCTTAGTTTTCCCTACCTCTTTTTAATAAAACACAGCATTGCGTTGTGGGTTTCCCCATCTTTTTAAGCGTTTTCGAATCGCTGTAAATAGGTTGATGTCATTTTGTGCATAAAATATTAAATAATATTAGTTGATTTATTATTTTGAATAACCTACATTTCGTTAACAATCTTGTTACCACCCTTAACATTTGACTAAATCTAACTACGGGACAGGGTTAGTCAACTTTAAGAAATAAATCACTGGAGAGACACATTATGCAATGCGCAACTAAACTCACACTCATCGCAGCAGCCGTCACTGCATCTATTTCTCAAACTTCTTTGGCACAAACTGCTGAAGAGGAAACAAGCAAACCTAGCAGTCTGGATTTTGAGCAAATCATTGTTACGGGTACATCTAGACCAAAAGAAAAAATTGAATCGACAAACGCAATGACAACGTTTGGCGAAGAAAAACTTGAGCGTTTAGCACCTTATAGTGTGGGTGAATTAGTTCGCAGCATTCCTGGATTTCATGCGGAAGACACAGGTGGTGAAACAGGTAACAATGTTGCGCCTCGTGGTTTTCCGCTGTCAACGCAGACGGAATTTACTGCATTATTGCGCGATGGTATGACGGTATTTTATAACCAAGATGTTTTGTTTTCTCAAAACGACCGCTTTACTCGCCTTTCTAATTTCATAGGTAATGTTGAAGCCATTAGAGGTGGTGCATCATCGATTTTCGTAGGTAGTGCACCTGCTGGTTTTATTAACTTTTTATCTCGTGAAGGCGGTGACGATACAGAAGGCGATGTATTTTTTGAAACCAATAGTAACAACCGCTTAGGTGCGCAAGCATGGGTGAGTGGCTCAATTAACGACCAAACCGTTTATGCCATTGGCGGTTGGTATCGCAGAGGTGACTCTGCTCGCGACCCGGGCTATACCGCCAACCAAGGTGGTGAAATTAATGCCAACGTAAAATATTTTTTTAAAGACAGCAGTGGCTTTACTCGCTTTGAATTTAACAAACAAGATGACAAATCTTTCTTCTTCATTCCTCAGCCTCTTACCGGTTCAACAACCGATGCGCAAACCATTCCAGGGGGGATGGACATTCGCGATGGAACAACGGGTAACTCAGCGGGCGCGCGTTTACTTCGCTTAGCAAATACGCCTAGCGGCGATATCGATTTAGACGTTACCGACGGTAACTTTGCAGACGTAACCTACATCGGAAACACCACAGAGGTAGAGCTAAACGACAACTGGATGTTTACCAACCAAGTTCGCTATACCGACCTACTAACAACGTTCACCGGTATTATTAATGTTGGCAACGCAGAACCTTTATCGGGTAAGGCTCAAGCTATATTTGATAGCAACCAAACTGCCCTTGCCGATGCGGTTTTTAATGATAGTTTGAACTACAGAATACTCGATGCCGGGACAGGCTTTGAACTGGCTAACAACAGCAATGTTGATACTTTTAATACCAATGGTTTTGGTATTAATGCAGGCTTTTGGCATCGCCGCTTTGAAGGCGATAACCTTCAAAATGAAACAAAACTTCGTCATGTTTACGAAGGTTTAGATGAAGGCACTATTTACTCTACATTTGGTTTGTTTGTTTCTAATATTAACGGCCATGTTACCGATTACCGAATTAACACCCTTCAGTCTGTTGAGCCTTTACCACAACGTTTAGATATCGCGTTTATTGACGAACAAGGCAATGACATTGCCAGCGGTACATATAAAGGAATACAGGCTGGTTCACATGGCTTTGCCAATATTGTTTATAACGAGTCGACCATTGCGCCTTATGCGGACTTTGAATACGAGATAGATGATTTAACCCTAAACCTTGGCGCACGCTACGAAACACTTAGAGCAAATGGTGAAGCCGAGAATCAGGGCAACTACGAAATAAGTAGCTTTACTAGCGATGCTGACCTAGTAAACGGAAGCATTGTCCTACCCTTCGGTGACGGCACTTATCGAGATTTTGATATTGAATATAGCGAGTTAGCGTGGACAGTTGCTGCGAATTACATCGTGAATGAAGACTTTGCTGTTTTTACTCGATATGCAGACGGGTTTCGTATGCCTGACGTAGATAAATATATGGCAATTACCGACCTTTCAAGTCAAGCAGAGATAGACGAGTTTAATCGCTCTGAACGTCGTGAAACCCAACCAGCCTCTACAGTAATGGCAGAGTTAGGCTTCAAATATAACTCAGGCGACGTTGCTGCTTTCTTAACAGCTTATTATGCCGCAGCAGACGACCTATTCTTTAACGTTCCCACTGTAGTTGACAATCAGGTGGTACAACGCCAAGCGTTTCGCAATACAGAAACACTTGGTTTAGAAGCTGAATTCAATTTACAAGTAACGGAAGGCTGGAGAGTTGGCTTATCTGCAACATATCAAGATCCAGAATTCGTAAACACGCCAGCGGCTGAATTTATCAACAGCGACGGAAACGTAGACACAGTGAACATTAATGGCAATATGCCTGTTCGCGTTCCAAAGCACTTTGGGCAACTTACCACCAGCTATGAGTTTGAAGACTTTGCTTGGGGTGTGGCCAGTGTAAACGCCACTTACTCGTGGAGCGGAAAACGTTATGCAGACGATGCTAATACTGCTGAACTCCCTTTCTATGGCATGCTTAACCTTGGCTTTGCGATAGAAAACGAAGATGGCTATTACGTAAGAGCTGACGTTAAAAACATCAACAATTCTGAAGGCTTATCGGAAGGCGATCCACGAGCTGGAGAAACTGTAGCTGGGCAAAATACCACATTTAACGCCCGTGTTGTGTTGCCTCGCACCTTTACAGTAAGTGTAGGTAAACGCTTCTAAACAATTTGGGTAGCTTGGGCGTGTGACCAAGCTACCCTACTCTATTTTTTCACTACCGCTTTTTTATTATTGATTGGCAAATCGGTCTGCTCTGCTACTCAACACTTTCAGACCACCATCTATACAATTCAACTCACCTTCTATAACCCACTATAATCCACCAACACATGAATAAAGTTCATCGATAGATGAAATTAAGTCATTTTTATTCATAACAAACATTGCGTATAACATTCCCATGCAGAGACACCATTGAGGGAAGCGTGAAACACAATGAATAAAGACTTTGAATTTACTATTACTAGCACACCGTTGAATGAGGAGTATAGCCCTTCAGAGACAACGCGAATTACCACTAACTATGCAAATTTAGCTAGGGGTGAACATCGTAAAGCGAATCTTCGCAATGCTCTGCAAATGATAAACAACCGCTTTAATGCACTGGCTACATGGGACAACCTTACGGGGCAAAGATACGCTGTAGAGTTAGACATTATAACAGTAGAGGTAACCCTTAAAGCCCCTGCAATCACTAAAAACGAGATTAACGATCACAGTATCAAAAATTCCGCCCTCTCAGATACCAAGCTTCAGGGTGCTAACAAAAGCTTTCCAGCTATTGAAGTTCTGAAAACGACGATTGTGGACACTAAAACAAAGCAGCGTACAGAAGGTATAGTGGGTAACAACTTTTCTTCTTACTTAAGAGATTACGATTTCAGCGTAGTGCTTCCAGCGCATAATAAGGGGCAGTCTCACTTTAGTGTTCCTGACAACTTTGGCGACCTGCATGGTACGCTCTTTCAACAGCTTGTGCAGTCAAACACTTACAAGGCGCACTTTTCAAAGCTTCCTGTTATTTGTATAAGCGTTTCAGATAGCAAGGTGTATCACCGAACTGAAAATGAACACCCGATTTTAGGGGTTGAATATATTCCCAATGAAACGTCATTAACCGAAAGCTACTTCAAAAAAATGGGCTTAAATGTGCGCTATTTTATGCCGCCTAATAGTGTTGCGCCGTTTGCGTTCTATTTCTCTAATGACTTGCTAAACGACTACACCAACTTAGAGCTAATCAGCACCATTAGCACAATGGAAACATTTCAAAAAATCTATCGCCCAGAGATTTATAACGCGAATGCCGTTGCCGGAAAACGTTACCAGCCTAATTTGCGTCATCCAGACCACTCGGTTACTCGCATTGTTTACGACAGAGATGAACGCACCAAGCTAGGCGTTGAGCAAGGAAAATTTGTTGAAGAAACCTTTATCAAGCCCTACCGCGCAACCTTGGGGCAATACATCAAGCAACGCGCTTAAAGTAACGCCCATACGACAGCGCGTGTTAATGCTCCCCCCCCCCCTATTAAGTGAAGATTTGATTATGAAAACACTATTACCAACAACAATTTCTGGAAGTTTACCAAAACCGTCCTGGCTATCAGAGCCAGAAACGCTATGGTCGCCATGGAAACTTAACAATGAAGCCCTTATTGAAGGCAAGCGAGATGCTTTGAAACTATCTTTACACGAACAGCAATGTGCTGGAATTGATATTGTGTGCGATGGCGAACAAACAAGGCAGCATTTTGTTACCACTTTCATTGAACATTTAAACGGCGTTGATTTTGAAAACAGAGAAACTGTACGAATTCGAGATCGTTACGACGCAAGCGTACCAAGAGTAATTGATGCCGTTACTCGCCCCAATTCCGTATTTGTAGAAGACGCTAAATTCCTACGTAGCCAAACGGACAGACCTATCAAGTGGGCCCTGCCCGGACCTATGACAATGGTAGATACGCTTTATGACGCGCACTACAAAAGCCGTGAAAAACTGGCATGGGAGTTTGCGAAGATTCTCAATCAAGAGGCGAAAGAACTAGAAGAGGCTGGTGTAGATATTATTCAGTTTGATGAACCCGCATTTAATGTATTTTTCGACGATGTAAATGAGTGGGGCGTAGCCGCTTTAGAGCGCGCTGTGGAAGGGCTGAAATGCGAAACTGCTGTACATATTTGCTATGGTTACGGCATTAAGGCGAATACTGAATGGAAAAAGACACTGGGCAACGAATGGAGACAGTACGAATCTATTTTCCCTATGCTTCAGCGCTCAAACATAGACATCATTTCATTAGAGTGCCACAACTCTAGGGTACCGCTAGAGCTTATTGAATTGTTAAGAGGCAAGAAAATCATGGTGGGCGCGATCGATGTTGCCAACCACACAGTAGAAACCGCCGATGAAGTCGCCAACACGCTCAGTAACGTACTAAAATATGTAGATGCAGATAAACTTTATCCCTGCACGAACTGCGGTATGGCACCGCTGCCAAGAGAGGTAGCCCGCGCTAAACTCAAAGCCTTATCTGATGGCGCCGCTATTGTGAGAAATGAGTGTACCTAAGACTACGGTTGAGCATTCTTTCAACAGTTAGTCATTTTTAGGTAAAAAAGTGTTGTATGCGCGCGCTGCATCGCTATAATGCATCGCATTGGCGTGTAGCCATTACAATTTGATGCCAGAGTGATGAAATTGGTAGACATGACGGATTCAAAATTGGTCGCGTCTAGCAACTCAAAATAGGCAAGTCATTGAAAGGTAAGCACCTTTTGACTTAAACAAGTTAAAAAATGCTTGCAAAGTCATGCAAAGTGTTTAGAGTTTTGTAGACTGAAAAATTTAATGCCAGTGTGATGGAATTGGTAGACATGACGGATTCAAAATCCGTTGCTAGCGATAGCGTGGCGGTTCAAGTCCGCCCACTGGTACCATCTCTTCTTTTAGAAGCAGATACTGAAACCGACTTTTGAGTCGGTTTTTTTGTGTAATCAGCTTTATGAGTATCCCAGCGAAGCGATTAATTTCCTGAATCTTAATAGCTTTCTCCGACTCGAATTGCCTGTCCCAACATATCTACTCTCTAGCTTCACAATTAACTTTTTGACGATGAGAGGTAACAATTCGTATCGGAAGAAACAGAAGGGACTTACGCCTAGGGAATAAAAGCTGGTTAACGTAAATGGAAAATCAAAATACTAACAAGGATGTAATCCAGCGTAGGGAGTACGAAGAAAGAGTTAATTAAACATTGTCAAACTAATGAAAATCATACTTTTTTGAAATACTATAAACTACAAGCTAACAAAAGCTCTAATTTAGCCATATATGGAACATTGGTTGGGAGATCGACATGGCCAGCGGGAAACTATTAAGACTACTTGTTCAATCTGGGACAGCAGGTGACCCCAGTGCCTTCAGAAGTGCCACAGAACAGCTAATCAAGGAAGAAAGGGCCAAGCAACATAATCTGCTTGCCAATGACTTGGAAAGAATACTTTATGGCGAAAGGAGTCATGAGAACAATTCTGTCCATAATATTCTTCCAGAACCACCTAACGACCAAGAATCTGGAGTTCCACTTGTCGACATTCGACAAGCAAACCGCTCTTTGGAAGAATTAATACTCCAACCAAATACCATGGAAGTTATTGAAAACATCCTCGAGGAATACCGGCGAGAGGATATATTACGCAGCTATGGAATGATTCCGGCTGAAAAGTTGTTGATGTATGGGCCTCCCGGGTGCGGTAAGACATTAGCTGCTGAGACAATTGCTTATGAGCTTAATCGCCCCTTAGCAATTGTAAGACTCGATTCGCTAGTCTCTTCATTTCTAGGAGAGACAGCAACTAATCTTCGCAGAGTATTTGAGTTCATTTCCAAACACAGGCTTGTAGTCCTTTTTGACGAATTCGATGCTTTAGGAAAAGAGAGAGACGATGGTTCAGAGCATGGTGAACTGAGAAGAGTCGTTAATGCTGTACTACAAATGATGGATGCTTATAAAGGTAAAAGTTTAATTATTGCGGCAACTAATCATGAGCAGATTCTTGATAGCGCAATTTGGCGAAGATTTGATGAAATAGTCCCATTTCCAATGCTGGACAAAAAACAACTTAA
Source organism: Alteromonas sp. MB-3u-76 (assembly GCF_002831605.1). Classification (NCBI taxonomy): domain Bacteria; kingdom Pseudomonadati; phylum Pseudomonadota; class Gammaproteobacteria; order Alteromonadales; family Alteromonadaceae; genus Alteromonas; species Alteromonas sp. MB-3u-76. The sequence continues at coordinate 3,483,529 of NZ_CP025115.1, forward strand.
AGAACTTCTACAATTAAAACTCAGAGGTGTCCGTAGAGAATTCGAAATTGAAAACCGTCAGCTATTTGAATTATTTGAAGGAAAATCTCCAGCAATTATTGAGAGAATAATTAGAAGAGCTATAAAAAGAATGATTCTCAAACAAAAAGAGTTTTTGTCTATCAGAATGCTGCAACAGGCTGCTGAGATAGAGCCCAGTAGATAATCATCTCATTCAAGGAAGTTTTAAATGGCAGGAGCTTACGAACACCTTTTAATTACAAAAGAAGTACATCTGACACCGAGACGGAGAAGAAATGGATTTGGAAGCTCCGTAACTAGAGACGATCGGCAAGCGCACGGCAGAGTACTTCAAAATCAAGCAACAGCCCTTCAAGAGACTTTGTCCTCTCAGCTCGGAGGGAGCCCAACCCGCAATGTTATCAAGCTCAGAACGGCAGAGAAGGTAAACTTGGAGGATATTTCAAAACATGGAATATCTTTGATAGGTCAGGAAGATGACACGATCTACCTAGCCTTTGGGAGTGAACAAGAGCTTAATGAGTTTAGTAGCAAACTATCGAGCCTCGCTGCTGGCGAGCAAGTTACATATGTCCAAATCTTATTAGCCATAGACCAAATAGATGCTTGGGGTTACGAAGACCGGAAAAGCTGGGCGCTGCGGCATATTGGTTTACCAGACAGTGAATCATTTTATTTAGATGTAGAATTGTGGCCGATTGGTTTAAGCAATGACGCAGAAAGACTTCAAATTAAATCAGACTTTTCTAGTTGGCTTACTACTGAAGGGATTGCACAGAAGGACTGCGTTAATCGTGACAGCCTTCTGCTTTATCGTGTAAGTGTAAACTCTGATCAAGTAGATCTCTTGTTAAATCACAAAGATATTAGACAAGTCGACCTTCCGCCAAGGTATGGAGTACAGTTCCAACATCTTCATGTTGATATCAATGACATTCCTATTGAAATACAAGAGCCCTCAGAGAACTCTGCAAAAGTCTGCATTCTAGATTCTGGATTGAACTCAAATCACCCTCTTCTAAAAGGCGCTGTTGGCGACGCTCAAAGTTTTGTTTCTGATGTAGGCGCTGATGATGATCACGGACATGGCACGGCTGTAGCGGGAGTGGCCTTATATGGGGATATTGAAGAGCGAATTGACGCAAATGACTGGTCTCGTGAAATATGGTTGCTCAGTGGGAAAATTCTAAAAGCAGATGAAAACGGTGATCCAGTATTCGATGAAATGACAATAGAAACTTCAATAATAAATGCAATAACTTACTTTCATGACAATTACGGTTGCAGAGTTTTTAACCTATCAATTGGTAACTCAAATGCACCTTTCCTTCATAAACATATCTCAGGTATCGCGGTTACAATTGATGAGCTTGCTCGAAACCTTGATATTATTATCATTGTTTCTGCGGGCAATTTTAATGGTTCGGATAACCTCCGAGACTGGAAAGAAGAATACCCATCTTACCTCTTTGATGAAAAAGCTGCGTTAATCGATCCTGCTCCTGCTGTGAACTCTCTCACAATTGGGTCCATTTCAAAGCACACACTTACTTTTAATGAACGTCGCTATGGCCAAAGAGGAGAAATAAATGAAATTCACGTAGCGAATGAAGGCCAAATCTCACCTTTTTCACGCTGTAGCCAAGATGACAAAGCTCCGTTCAAACCTGAGCTGGTAGCTCATGGCGGGAATTTTGCGGTAAATATCAGGCAGGAAAATGATCAACACCGTCAAATCCATCGAGGGCTTGGAGTAGTAACTCTTAATCATCAATTCAATACGAGCACTATATTTAAGGAGTTCTGCGGGACAAGTTTCGCAGCCCCCTATATATCTCATTTATCAGCGCGGCTATTAAACTCCTACCCCAACGCGTCAGCGAACCTTATCCGTGCAATATTAGTAAATAACGCACGGATTTCAGCGACCCTGGGCAATACGTTTACCAATAACAAGCAACTGAGAAGGGTTGCAGGTTACGGCGAGGTGGATGAAGAAAGCCTTTTCAAATCATCTGAGGAACATGTGGTTCTCATTGCAGAAGACAGCATAGAGAACGATAAACACCAATTTTTTGAAATCCCGCTGCCAAGTGATTTTTTCCGCATTGGAAGGGCAACTCGCACAGTAACAGTAACACTTGCTTATAGCCCAGCGGTCAAAACCACCCGTATAGAATACGTAGCTAGTAAAATGAAGTACCACCTTATAGATGCAGAGTCATTGGAACAGGTTGTAGATTCATTCAATAACGACAATAGACAGGGCACAGACAGCATATCAGAAGCTGACTCTCAAAAGCGTAACATCACGCAAGATGACAGGAGCAGAGGGACAGTTCAATCAAGTTCATGGACTTACAAACAATTCAACAGGCCTAGAAAACTGTTTTTGGTGGTAACTCGCCAAGACCAAGTATGGGCAAACGATCTAGTAAAACAGTTTGAACCATACGCAGTAGCAATATCAATAACAGATTACGAAAACGAACAAGCACAACTATATCAACAAATATCCGCTAAGCTGAGAGCTAAAGCGAGAACACAGCAACGTACACGAGTGGGTTAGTCACTGTTAAGTCGTATTAACATGGAGCTATTTCCAAATGTTATCTTGGCAGTCATTTTTGATTTCAGTAGTTGTTAACAGTAACTAAATCGGCTTGACTTCTAATTCTGATATTAGGTCTTCTTCTGGCGCGCAATACATTCTTCGATGTAACGAAAAATAGTCATTGCTGCATTGACCATCGCTTGAGCTTCTGGCTCAAGAAGTAGCTCATTATTATGAGCCAGACTAGCGTGGTTTCGAATTGTACCCAAAGCATTTATTGTTGCGGCCATGCTGTTGAGAACGTTTGCTACTTCTGATGGTCTGTTCCCGATTGGTTTAAGAGCTGCGTGATTACTTTTTAGTTCTTTGAAAGCTTTTTGTGCCGTAGCACCTGTTTCTAAGGGGATAGAAGCTTGGTGACACAATTCAACCAAATATGCATGAAGTGCTGTATGAACACGATCAATTGCGCTTGCTGGTGACAGTGTCTTTGCATCTTGTAATGCACGGACGACTGTCTGTGATGCCGAAGCATTAGATTCGGGTATTTTTACGTTACCAGCCAATATCAGCTCGCTGTTGTTGATATGGCAAGGTAGCCCATGTCTCGACAGAATTTGGTTTATGTATAACTCTGCGGGAACATTAATCTCTAAAAGAGAAACTTGTTCACATGCATTATAGAGTGCGGCAATGAATCCTGGACCGTCCTGACTAGCTTGTTCCATACAACTTTCTAAGTCTCCCCTCGCCCAGTCGATACTGGAACTCTTTCCGTATTCCATCTCCGCTGGCTTTGACATGTGCTTCTTAAATGTTTCTAGTATGTGTTTTTCTGTACACCGTTCATTGGGATTTATTTTACGGATCAGCGCCTGAAATTCTCTGAAAGCATCATCAGGTATGGAAAAAGCATATTCTGTTGCAAATTGAAGTTCTGTTGGCAGTAATAAAGGCATCGTGTTCCTGTTTTAGCGTCTATTCATAATGATATTTCCCAAGCGTTTTGAGACCATTATGTTTTATCCCTATTCTTCTTGAAGTTCTCGGCCTGCTCGAAGATTTCCTTATATACCTCATCGCGGTCAACGGGTGGGTAGCCGTGCTTGGCTAGTAGAATGATTAAATCCACTTTCAACTCGGCTTTAATATCGTCGCGCTGGCTCCAGTCAGTGTACTTGGCTTTGTCGTCCACAACTTCTTTTACTGCCTTGGCTAGCTCCAATAATCTATCGTCTGGATAGTTGAAGTCATATTTAGCCGCTAAGGCAAGCAGGATGTCGTAGAACGCTTTTTCCTCGAAGTTGATGCCCATGTCTTCAAAGGAGTTCATTTCGGTTCTGAGGTCGTTGTACATGTTGATGATTTCGTCTGAAAAATCTTCCAGTACATTGCTCACCAGCACATCTTCTTCTTTGCGTTCGTTGTATTTTTCGACCAGTGATTTAAACCGTTCTGAGAAATCAAACGCTTTAGTTTTATTGACCTTTTTGAACTCGCCCAAGGCTTTTGCCAACATCTGCTGAAGTAACTGTATTTTGGTATTGGGCAGCTTTATCTTTTCTATCTTAGCGAGGTAATCATCGTCGAAGATATCGATACCGTCCTGCCCCTGTCCAAGCTTAAAGATTTCTTCAACGCCATCAGCCTTTAATGCCTCGGTGATCATTTCGCGTACTTTGGCATTCATCTGCGCGGTATCTGGCGCATTGCCTTTAGTTAACTTGTACACGATGGAACGCACTGCAAGATAAAAGTGGATCAGGTCTCGTTCTTTTTGGTTAAGCTTTTCGCTGCCACAGCAAACGTCGTAGGCTGCTTTTAACCGCTTAACTAACGCCATGAAACGATGTTCGAGCTTTTTAGTTTGTAGCACGAATTCAGCGGCGTTATTTAAGCAGTTTAACTGCGCAATAGGTTTACCAGTGAAGTAATCGCTGGCATCAAAGCCGTGGGTTAGCTTAGCGAGCAAGTCTAGGTGGTCTTTCACCACCACGACAGACTGGGCTATATCCTCAAAATTGGTTTCATCTGTCTTGGCATATTGGGCCAAGGCTTTATTCATCTGGCTTTTTATACCGATGTAATCAACGACTAAGCCCTTGTCTTTGCCTTCGTATTTGCGGTTAACACGAGATATCGTCTGGATCAGGTTATGGCGTTGTATGGGTTTGTCGATGTAAATCGTGTCTAGGAATGGCACATCGAAACCGGTTAACCACATATCCACCACAATGGCGATTTTGAAATTGGACTTTTCATTTTTGAATTGGCGATCAAGCTCTTTACGGTCTTCCTTGGTGCCGAGTAAATCCCACAGTACTTTAGGATCGTCCTTACCACGGGTCATTACCATTTTTACCCGTTCCATGGGCTTAACCTTTTTCTTCTCCTGTTCTGTGAGCGTAGCACCTGCTTCGCACTGCAATACTTCAAACCATTCGGGCTTTATGTCCCTCAGTGATTGATAGAACTGCCAAGCGATTTCACGGCTACTGCACACGAACATAGCTTTGCCTTTAATGGTTGAGCCTTCTGAGAGTCGCTGCTCGTAATGCGCCACAAAGTCTTTCGCCAGAGCCTCAATACGGTCAGGATCACCCAAAATAGAGGTCATGTTCGCCGAAGCTTTCTTACTTTCCTCAATCTGGTGTTCGTTGCTACCGTCTTCGGCGCATTGCTGATAATAGGCTTCAATCTCTTCTAATTTGGCGTTGTTCAATACCACTTTAGCGGCACGACCTTCATATACAATGCGAACGGTAATCTCGTCTTTAACAGACTCTGTCATGGTGTAGCTGTCGACTACCTGACCAAAGACATCCAAGGTCGCGTCTACCGGTGTGCCTGTAAAGCCTACATAAGTGGCATTGGGCAACGAGTCATGCAAATACTTGGCAAAGCCGAAGGTACGCTTTACACCTGCATTAGGGCCTTTCTCCACAATGCGAAGCTTTTGGTCTAGGTTGGTCTGGCTGCGATGCGCTTCATCTGAGATACAGATAACATTGCTACGTTCAGTTAATTGCTGTGTATCTTCCGTGAATTTGTGAATGGTGGTTAAGAACACACCGCCGCTGTTGCGACCTTGCAGTTTGGCGCGCAAATCAGAACGGCTTTCTACCGATTCCACAGTCTGGTCGCCAATGTAACCTTTAGCATTGGTAAATTGTTGCGATAACTGGTCGTCCAAGTCTGTTCTGTCTGTAATTAACACAATGGTTGGACTTTCAAATTCTACACTTTTCATCAACAAGCGGGTTAGAAACTGCATGGTGAAGCTTTTTCCGCATCCCGTTGCCCCAAAGTAAGTACCGCCTTTACCGTCGCCTATTGGCTTACGGTGGTCTTTAATGTTTTGGTATAGCTTTCTGGCGGCGTAATATTGCGGATAGCGACAGACAATTTTCACTTCATGTTTTGAGGTGTCTGGAAAAAACACAAAGTTACGTATTACATCGCGAAGACGTGCTTTATCAAAAAGCCCTTCCAACATTGTGTGCAGTGAGCTAATACCGTCTTTTTCAATTGACTCGTTGCCTGTCACCTTGCGCCACGCATAAAAGAAGTCGTACGGCGCAAACATGCTACCCATTTTGTTATTTACGCCATCACTGATAACGCATAGCGCGTTGTAAATAAACAACTGTGGGATGTCTCTGCGATAACGTGTAGTAAGCTGCACGTAAGCATCGTGGATGCTTGCTTCCTCACCACGAATGGCGCTTTTAAATTCAAACACCACGATAGGCAAGCCGTTGATATACAGAATGCCGTCAGGTATGCGCAGCTCACCTTCTGCACCTTCAATCTCAAGCTGATTAACGATTTTATAGATATTTCTGTCTTTGGTGGCTGAAACTATCGTTTCAAATTCAGGGTGTTGCTCAGCCACCTTTTGCTGAAGGTCTTGTTCAAGACGTCGTGCGTTTCGCTTGTTGTTTTGCAATTCAGGTAGCAATGACTCGACAACGTTATCGTAATCAACAAGCTGGATATACAAGTCTTTCTGTGAGGCTTTACCTGCTTCGCTACTTGCTTCTCGTTTAAGTAAGAAACCATCACTTAGCCACTTACAAAAGGTTTTATTGCTTTCGTATAGGTCGCTGGCAGGCATAAGCTCAATCTGGCATATTATGCTGTCGATTTCACCGCTGGTAATATTATCATCGGCATACCGCTTGGCTAAAAACGCACGCAGGTCATCTTTGATAATAACGTCGGTAGGCGTACGCGCAATCTGATTACCGGGTACATAAGGATATCCCTGCCCTTCTAGTAACTCGATAATTGCCGCTTCCAATTGCGCTTCGGTGAAATTCAGCATGGCTATACTCCCTGTAATTCAGCCTCTTGATTGGCAGAACTTTTGTCTGCCGAGTCTAGCTCGATTTCGCCAGAGATTAATTTGGGAAGCAATGCATCGCGATTTGCTTCCAGAGTCTGGTTTTGTAATGCTCTACAATACTGAGCGGTTAAATAACCATCGACAATTTCGGAAAACTTGCTCTGTATACTGATATTCGGTAATAGAATATCGATTGTGTTGAGATCCTTCCTTTTGATACTTGCTTGCACTGTAATAACTAATCTTGAATCGACATCGTGCTGGAATCTATGCCCTTTAATTGTGTAAAACATAAATTCAGGTGTAGCCAATTTCCCGAACCTCAATCCCAGTACATTCTGAGCAACACCTATATCGACATCCTTAACGAAGGAGCTTCTACCGATTGTCCCAACAGTCGATATTAAAATATCTTTTTCTCTTACATATTGCCTAAACCAACTTCTAAAGGTTTTTTCGTCAACCCGTTTCTCTGAGTTTGTTAGAGGAAAGTTACTATTTGCAGGCAGGTTCTTAACTTCCACAAGTGGATACCCCTCTTTACTAAGCGGCGGTGTTTTTCCTCTATTATCTATATACTTGTCAATAACCTCTTTGAATTTTTTGTGTTCCCATCCTTTGGGTATCCAGCCTTCTATGCCAAAAGTAACTTCACCTGTTTGCTCAAATTCGCTAGGAAATAGGTTTCGGATATGTTCTGGCAAAGGTTGAAAGTCGGGTAACGCATGGGCTTTTTTGCGAACTTCAACTCGATGAGCCAGTTCGTCGGGTATTGGGTTACCTGCCGCTAATGCGTTATCCACCACAGGGTCGAAATCTACAAACCAGCTTTTAAATAGCGACTGCGCCATTTGCTCCAGAGTTTGGTTTACTTCTAAATTCAGATTGATTTTATTATCGTAGCAAGATATTGATTTTGCGATATTCCTGCGGACTTCCAAAGGTGGGACTTTGATTGGGATGCTGTGAGCTTCCTCTCTGTTCAGTCCAGGTACCGCGCTATCACTATTTAACTTTTCTAAACCTAGCGACTTCAATAAGTAATAGGTAAATAGTAGGTCAAGTTTGTCCTCTTTCGTCACATAAAATGTGGTATCAATGGGCCAAAAAGGACCATCACAGAACCTGACAGAGCCAACCGTGCCTTTTCTGCCAATAATCACACCTGGGTGCTCTACATGACTTTTCGAGTGATACCCACTGATTCCTCCTGAACCATAAACTGGAGTCGACCCACTCTCGTCCCTTGCTCTCGCTGGTAGGCTTTTCCCGTAGATGAAAGGGCAGAACTCGCCTACTGTAGTATCAACCCAACTACTTTGCATAACCCAGCCCTTCTAAGTTTCGACGAATTGCTTGATCTAGCTTAGCGGCCTCATCCATTTGCCTGAGCAAGGTTTGACTAAACTCTCGCATTTTCACTTCAAATGGAACTCCGTCATCCTCAATGGCTGCGGCACCAACATATCGACCAGGCGTTAACACGTAATCGTTAGCTTTTATTTCGTCTAAGGTTGCCGACTTACAAAAGCCTGCAACGTCTTCATATGCATCAAGTTGCTTGTGTTCCTGTAGCAGCTCTTGTGTCGGGGCATCGTCTTGTTGTTCTGTGAGTGCCTGTTCAATGGATTGCTTACTCTGTCGCCATGCATGGTAGGTGTTGGCGATTTTGGCGATATCATCGCTGGTAAGCTCTTTATGGACACGGCTAATCATACTGCCCATTTCCCGGGCATCGATAAACAGAGTTTCGCCTTGTCGGTTGCGGTAGCCTCGTTCTTTGTCCTCGCTCTTATTCTTGCTGATAAACCATAAACAAACAGGAATTTGTGTGGTGTAAAACAACTGACCGGGAAGCGCAATCATACAATCGACCAAGTCGTTTTCGATGATTTTCTGGCGAATAGCGCCTTCACCGCTAGTGTTAGAACTCATTGAACCATTAGCTAAAACGAAACCTGCCGTACCGTGCTCACTCAACTTAGATATCATATGCATGATCCACGCGTAGTTAGCGTTACCTGTTGGTGGCACATCAAAGCCTGCCCATCTTGGGTCGTCGGTAAGCTCATTGTCGGCACGCCACTGCTTCTGGTTAAACGGAGGATTCGCCATAATGTAATCAGCTTTTAAGTCTGGGTGCTGGTCTTTGAAGAATGTATCAGCGGCAATGTCACCGAGATTGGCAGAGATACCACGAACCGCTAAATTCATCTTCGCCAGTTTATACGTGGTGTTGGTATATTCCTGACCGTAAATGGAGATATCTTTGCGATTGCCTTTGTGGCTGTCGATAAACTTCAACGACTGCACGAACATACCGCCTGAACCACAACATGGGTCGTATATCTTGCCTTTGTAAGGCTCTAACATATCGCTGATTAAGCTAACTACTGACTTTGGTGTATAGAACTCACCACCGCCTTTTCCTTCGTTGGCGGCAAACTTACCAAGGAAGTATTCATAAACTCGACCTACTAAGTCTTCCTCGCTCATGTCACATTCATTGGCAACGGTGTTGATGTTATTGATGGTGTCAATAAGTGCGGCGAGCTTGCTTACGTCCAGCGATAAACGCGAAAAGTAATTATCCGGTAATGCGCCTTTTAACGATGGGTTGGTTTTCTCAACGGTGTGCAGTGCTGTATCAATCTTTACCGCGATATCGTCTTGCTTGGCTTGTTTTTGAATCGTCGACCAGCGAGCTTCTTCGGGTAAGTAAAACACGTTGTCTTTGGTATAAAATTCCACCATATCAACATAGTCGCCCATGCCTCCCGCTTTAAGCTTTTCTCGCTGCACTTCGAATTTGTCGCTGATGAATTTGAGAAAAATAAGGCTGAGCACTATATGCTTGTATTCTGCTGATTCAACGCTTCCACGGAGCTTATTGGCCGCATCCCATAATGCTTCTTCAAAAACGACTTCTTTCTTGTTCGCTGGTGACTTTTTCGTTGTTTTACTCATTGCTTGTGTCCATATTCTTATTCCGTTCGCCACTAGTGCAGAGTCGTATTTGCTGTACTATCGGCTATTTTGTTTGGTAATTTTTGTAGTAACTGGACCCTGAGCTATCCCCACGAATAGTAAAATAAAGTCAAAGAGTTAGGGAACATTCATGGCATTTGGTGATCAGATCTTTCGCCAAAAAAAACCAACACAGAAAACACCATGAATGCACGCTCTATATTGAACAATCTTGTCTCTTTTGTCAGCCATAAAATGCATAAAACCCGCAAACAGGCCGTTGTCGCCTGTGTGCGAAGCTTGATTGAGAGCGGTTCGGCCACTGTGACCAGTATGGGGCGCGGTATCCGTTCCAATGCCTATGAGAAACACCGTATTAAGCGGGCTGACCGGCTGTTATCTAATGGTCACCTCCAGCGTGAAGTACCGTTTATCTATGCAATGATTTGCCGGTTATTTTGTACCTGTAAACATCCTGTCATTGCCGTTGACTGGTCAGATTTGGATAAGTGCAAAAAGCACTTTTTACTTCGCGCCGCAATTGTCGTTAAAGGGCGGCCTATTACCCTTTATCAGGAAGTGCATGATAGAAAAGCCAGTGCAAAAGCGACTACACATAGAGACTTTTTAGAGATATTGCACACGCTCTTACCGGATACCTGCCAGCCCATTATTGTCACTGATGCGGGCTACAAATCGCCGTGGTTTCGTGAAGTGCAGGCATTGAGATGGCATATTGTCGGACGTGTGCGAAAGCCACATTTATATTCGCTGGATGGCGGTAATGAATGGCAATCTATCGCTGAGCTTTATCTAAAGGCTACAACACGGCCCAAGCGATTTGATAACGCGCTTATCGTCAAGTCACGACCTTTTGCCTGTACCTTGGTGTTGGTTAAAGAGAAAGCGAAAGGTCGACGAGCGTTTAATGCCAATGGCTCGCGCCAACGGGATACCAATTCATTGAAATATGCTGATGGCGCAAGAGATCCGTGGCTACTGGCGACGTCATTGCCCTACCATCGTCACTTATCTAAACAAGTCATCGATATTTATCGCCAGCGCATGCAAATAGAAGAAGGCTTTCGGGATATGAAAAGCACGCGCTTTGGTCTGGGGTATGAAAATAATCGCAGCACAACCAAGACACGCATTACTGTTCTGGTCTTGCTTACCACACTGGCTTCGTTAGTGGCTGTACTGTTGGGCATGCTATTAGTTGTCAGTAACAAGCATCGACGCTTTCAGGCAAATACCGAAACAAAATCCGTACTATCCTTTCACTTTCTTGGCTTGAGAGCTTTTAACACCTCAATGCGATTTACCCTGCATCAGTGGAAAAAGACGATCCGCTGGCTTGATGAACTCACCGCTGAAGCTTGCATGAGCAAGATTACATGCTAAATTCGTGGGGATCCCTCAGAACTGGACCATTTCTTTATCTGGCCAAATATATTCTTTTTGCCCTTTTACGCCGCAAGGCCTGTGGCTTAAATCTGCACTGTATCGGTACGGGCTGATATCCGCTACCGACGTGTTCTTGTAATACAACCCATAATCAATTTCCTGAGCTACCTGATTCATCGTACCTTGTACCGAACGATTACAGGTTGTATCGAACGTAAGTGGTTGGTAATTCGTCGCAGCGGCATTAACGAGCTCAGGCGGCATATCGCTTTTCAGCAAGGTGTTAATAAACACATCGTTAAAGTGCCAGTCGAGGTTTGAGAAGTCTTTCTTGGTCAGGCATGGAATAAACAACGTGAAGCGAGTCGCATCATGCACGGCGATGATACATTGCCTACGCTGAATGGTGATGAGATTTGCATGCCAGTTTAGCCACTGTGCCTGAATACCTATAGCAGTCGCAGGTTGCTTTGTAGCTTTCACCTTCTCAGGCAGTTTAGCGTATAACTTCTTGGTGCAATGGAGGATCACTTACTGCCTCCGCTTACTCTTTCTTTAGCTTCATATCCCGGCGCAATCGCCAAGTTTTGCACATTGTTTAGCGTAAACCGGTTTTGTAGCCAAAGTTGGTATTCCGCACCTTTTAGCGTTCCGCGCTCGGTGCAGTCCACATTCCATCGTCTTAACAGGTATCCAGCCATTGCCGCTCGCACCTCGATAAGAAGTTGCTTATTGTCCATACCGTAATCCATTTCTATCGCGGTTGGATGTTCAACATTCTTGGGATGCGGTACAAGCTGAAGTGGAATAAGGCGCTGCCATTCGGTATCTGCTTGGGCGTTTTCATCTTCATTAGGCGTGTCTTTTAGTGTTACTTTGCTAATGCGTGTTAACACAAAGTCTCGGAAGCTTTGACTCTTTCGGTCAAAGGCGCGAACGTGCCAGCGTAGACCATTGTCTACGATGGAGTGCGGTACAAGTTCTCTGGCATTCGAACCGCTAGAAAGTGACGTATAGATAACGCTAACCGCTTTGTTATTGAGAATCGCCTGAACAAGGCGAGCAACGATAAAGATGTCTGGTACATTCAGACTGGACGGTGCTTCTACTGGGAAATGGATATCACCTATTGCATCAAACCCATCAGAAATATCGTTGGCGAGTTTGGTTAAGGTACGCCTTGCATCGTGTTCGAACACAGGTTTGAACTGCGGTGTCTGGAAGTATCGCTTTTCTCTCGAATCGTAAGACAGGTTATCCGGTGCAAGCTCTTTGTAAATACTGAAATCGCGCGAGCCTGCCGACAATCCGACCTGAAAACGATTAATTAAATCCTGACGGTAAATCGCACCTTTGAACAACAAGCAAAAGTCGATGTAGGCAAGGCGTTGTTTTTGAGCAAAGCTGATAGAGTCGAGCATCGTCCCTGTTTGCGTTTCTATACTTTAGTCCAGTGTGGTTTATTTTGAGACGGTTGTAAAGAAGGTACATCGTTAACTGCTCATAAATCGGCGCTTAAACTCCTTCTTTCTTGCTTCAGGTTCGCCTTCTATTAATCCTGTGCACTTGTGTGCTGCATGCGCGTCCCACCCAAGCGGCCAGCGTTTAAATAGGTGTTGATTACAGGCTGGACAAGCTTGTTGACGTGCAATATTGGAAACAGCCTGTTTTGTCTTCCTTATGGGGTTGGGCTTTGTCGGTAGATTGGCAGCTGTGCTGCTTATTGGCTTAACGTCTGGTATCCAGATAGCATCACCCTTTTCTGGCTCACCAAATGAGATGCGTTCCTGTTCGGGCAAGCTTGCTACCCATGCGGCACTGTAGGCATCCACTCTATCGTGCATTGGTCCAAGGCACATATTATCTGCTTGCGACCAATCGTCGTCGGTTTTAGGCCAACCAGTGTAATGCGACATAGCAGACAGCTGTAACTCAGCCTGATTCCCTTTGCTTTTATGGATATCAGCGACACCTAACTGTTTCACTGTCGCGTGTGGATAGACCTCTATACATTCGGCAACTTTACTCAGTCGCTCGTTCAAGGCGAAACCTAACAGCATAAAGATTTGGTGGGCATGAGGCAGGTTTTGTATCGGCTTACCCGCCTCAAGATGTGCAATACCTTTTGCTTTAATCACCATAAAGTCATCGGCAGAAGGTGTGGTGTAACAGCTAATACCCGCCCTATCGAGCGCCTGTTCTGCAAATCTACGATTAAGATGGTTATCCCTTGGCCGAAGCGGTGAGTCGATACCTATTCGAATTGGGTTTAAATGGAATGCCTCGCATACCGTTTCTATGTAACTGGCGACATCTTCTGCAAATGCCTGATTAACCTTGTCATCCAAGGTCCGGGCGTTGCCTAAACCTCTAGGTGGTTTTATTGGGTAACTGGCTAACGGAAACGGCAATAATCGCCCATTTTCTAGAGTACAAATCACCAGTGGCAGGTATTTACCTTTCGCACAAGCGACATCGATACCGATAAACACGTCCATGTTTGTCTCTCCTATCTGTCAGGAATGAATATTTCACTGTTAAACGATACTACACGATTGGAATTAATACCCAATCAAGACATTGCCTGAGTTAATATATTTTCGATATTTAACAAGGATGTTCAATTATGCCAAGAAAAAATACTTCGTTTGCTGACCTTCTTTTCCAAGCGCCGTGGTGGGTTTCGGTGATAACGGCAGCAATTACCTATGTTGTAATGGGTCACCTACTGCCTTCTGTTGAAACTGATAACCAGCTTATCAACATGGTATTTAAGGCACTCGCTATGCCTGCGCCTTATTTTGCAATTTTCATATTATTCATCGCGCCTTTTTCGTTTTTTAATGCGCGTCGTAAAGCCAAGCAATTAGATGCGCAAAAGAGTATTGAGACCATTAGACAACTGCATTGGCGAAACTTCGAAGAGCTAGTGGCAGAAGCCTATCGAAGACAAGGTTATCGAGTAACCGAAGGTGGTTTTGGTGCTGACGGTGGTGTTGACCTAGAACTGAGGAAAGGCGAAGGGCTTACTCTCGTTCAGTGCAAACAATGGAAGGCACAAAAAGTTGGTGTCAGTGTGGTACGCGAGATGTTTGGTGTATTAACCGCCAGTAATGCAGACAAGATTATCGTCATCTGTTCAGGTAAATTCACCCAACAGGCAATAGACTTCGCATCTGATAAACCAGTGACTCTCATTGACGGAAATGAACTGCTATCTCTTATTCATGAAGTGCAAACAGAACCAAAAGTAGAAACGGTAAAACAAAACGTCTGCCCTAGGTGTGGTAGTGAGCTTGTAGAACGACAAGCAAAACGTGGCGCTAATGCTGGAAACGCCTTCTTGGGTTGTTCTACCTTTCCCAAATGCCGTTACACCGAAGAGTTATTTTAAGGAAAATAGATGAAAGACTTGGATGTTCATAAAAAAGTAGCGGTACTTATTGATGCTGATAACGCCCAACTATCGAAGCTATCTGCCATTTTGGATGAGATATCCGCGCACGGTCATGTGCTTATCAAGCGTGCCTATGGTGATTGGTCTGTTGAAGCCCTGAAGAACTGGAAGACCTCACTCAATGAGTTAGCCATCCAGCCTATTCAACAATTTGCCTATACCACCGGAAAGAATTCCACCGACGCGTCCATGATCATAGATGCGATGGATTTGCTCTATTCTGAAAAAATCGATGCTTTTGCATTGGTATCCAGTGATAGCGATTTTACCAAGCTTGCGTCACGTTTGAGAGAGTCAGAGAAGTTTGTCTTTGGTGTGGGTGAAAAGAAGACGCCAGTGTCGTTCAGGAATGCGTGTGATGACTTTATCTTTACGGAAAACCTTGAAGCCGGAAAAGTACCTAAAACAGGAAAGTCCAAGCAAACAGGAACTAATACTTCCAATGGTGCAGAGGAGTTAATACCGGCACTTCTTAAAGCATGGGAGCTTTATCAAAATGACGATGGATGGGTGAATGCGGGCCCAGCTGGTAGCTTCCTAAAACGTGCGAAGCCTGACTTTGACCCAAGAACTTATGGTGCAGCAAAAGTTACTGATATTATTTCAAGTCTGTCGACCGTCTTTGAAATGACGAGACAAAAAGGAAAAGGGACGACACAAATCATTCTGTACCGCCCCATCTTCGCAACGTCTTAGGCTAATCGATATCCCAAGGCGGAAGGTCATCATCGATAACGGCTGACCGTTTGATGGGTTTCTGTTCCTTGGGTTTGGCTTTCGGTTTAGACATCGTTTTCTTTTCCTTTAGATAACGATGGTAAGCACGCCCTGCCTTTTCGAGGCTCGGAAAGCCTTTGTATTTATTGTTGCGATAACCTTTTACTTGCGCTTCCGTCTCTTCCCAAGTGGTGTAAACCCCAGGCTTAACACCTTCGAAAACAACATAAGCTGCATGTCTACGGGAAAGTTTTATATCGTCAAAACCTCTTGGCATAATCCTGTCCTTACTGTGTTTAATCATTCCCTAACTGTTTACAGTTTTCAGAAATGCCACTGGGTTTATTCGGAAATACTCACAGTGAAGGCCTCTAATTCAAGCAAGTAATACAAAAAGTTGCCTTCCCATATTTGATACATGTCTTTTGCCTGTTCGATAGGAAACACACCGAAGAGGTTTTGAAAGACACCTGATTGGAAATCGAAGTCGAGCTCTTTAGTCAGTTCCGCATAAGGTCCACTACCGATGTAAGCAAAATCGGTGATGTAGCAGATATGCCAGATGTTGTCGCGTTGTTCGAGCCTTATCTCGACCGGATGAAAGCCCCCTCTTTTGGCACAATAGTTGGGATCTCGAAAATTAAGAGTAACCGCCTCGCTGTGCTGTTGGTTATTTCTTAACAGATTATCAATTTCATGAACAAATTTCGTAGAGACTGGCAATGCCAGTCCATCGTAATGAATACGCATAAAATACCTCGAATACTTAAATTGAATGTGTTGTGCGCTTTTTGGCACTGGATTTGATTGAAGAAACTAATTTATTGGTATGCAGATAAGCCAAGCACCTATCTTTGCGGCAATACCTTATTGCTAAATGAATAAAAGCGGATAAGGCTCGTTTTGTTATCCGCTTTCTGCTCGCTATTGCTTAGCCTTCTTCGGCACAGCAGGTTTAAGTAAGAAGTCATCCAGCTCACCGGACTCTGTCGCTTTGATGATGGTGTCAATCACCTCAGGCAGTTTGGCTTTATCTCCAACATCGATGGCAGGTTTTCCTTTTTGTATATCGATGGGCTTGTTGTTCACCTTAACTTCCAGATAGTAGTGGTCGTCGCTGTCGTAATACCAAGGCCTAACGCTGGTAGGTCGACGTTGAACGGTCACTTCGCCTGTTTCGGGATTTTTGACTTTCTTGTCCCGAAAGGCTTCGAAACGCCGGTTCTCAATCATGCAGACAGCCATCTCTTTTTGCTGCTCCAGCTTTTCAATAAGCCTGAGACGTTTGCCAAGAACCGGTGGTTTTGGCTCGATTTTAGGACGAGCGATAACCTTGAGCGAACTCAATACTGATGTAGTCATGTTGTTTACCTTCTAGGTTGGTTTAGTTGGCTAAAAAGCCGATTGGGGTTTTAGGTTGTTTGCGACGGTTTTCCTCAACAAGCAGTGAGAGTGCCTGTTTGCGGTGGTCCGTCTTAGGGTTAAAACGCATGTGTCTGGCAACGATTGCCAAATCACCTGGCGTAATATGTTTAAGCTGACTGAGTGTAGAGGCCTCAGACTGCGTGAGAGCGCGTATGCCAAGCGTTTGCTTGTACAGCTTGTGCAGCTGCTTAACTGACAAGTACGTGCATTCAAGCTTGATGTCAAAGCGTCTAAGCACCGCATGGTCCAACTTGGCTGCGTAGTTGGTGGCAGCAAACACGGGCTGTGTATTGCACTCAAGCTTCGTCAGCAGTTCATTAACCAGTTGTACATCGTGTTGGGCAGTCAGATGCTGCCTGCTTGCTAACAGGCTATCGACTTCATCCAGTAACAAGATTGCCTGCTCATGATGGGCGCGATAGAACAGCTCAGATACCTGTTGCTCGCTTTCTCCAACGTATTTGCTGAGCACATCTGATGCCGAGACACGGATAATAGTCTTGTCATGCATCTCAGCAAGGTGATGGACCAGTGCCGTTTTACCTGTACCGGGAGGTCCGGTGAGCAATACACGAATAGGCGCATCGCATTTAATCGCATTCTCGATGTCGCGAATTCGCGACTTGGGACCTTTGATATTGAGCAGACTTATATCAAACGGTATGTCACCTTGGTATTGCGGAACAGATTCTAATAGGCCAGATGCGATTAAGGTATTTTCAGCCACTTCGGTAACCGTCTTTTCGGCATCATTGCCTGAGTGGTTTACCAAATGGGCAACATGGCAGGCATTATCGATGACCGCTGGCGTTAAGTTATCTGTCTTTGCCCATTGGTGTTTAAAGGTCTTGGACAGTCGCAAGCCTTTACTGGATGTATGGATAATCGATTCAAGCTGGGACGCAGGCGGTGCAGTAACTTCCATCACCAGTTTAAACCTGCGAATGTAGTTCGGCTCTAGCCAGTTGATATAATTCGTTATCCAGATGCACGGCACTTGGGTCTGCTCAATAAACCGTTGTAGCCGTTCTTTGGTATATCGGGTATCGGCTTGGTCGAACAGACTTTCACATTCATCAATTAACAACATGGCATTACTGTTACTGCCCAATAGAGTTTGCAGTAATTTTAAGCTCTGCAACCGTTCGTCACTGGCAAATGGATAGCCGAATTCATTCTGCGTAGATTTCTGTTTGGTGTCTTTTGCACGTACCTCGATAAGCTGACGGTGAGTGACTTTTGCGAGCGTTCGGGCAAACTCAGTTTTACCGTTACCGCTTTCGCCGTAAAGCAGCAGTGAAACACCCGATACCTGTTTATCAATTGCAGCATGTAGGTAATCGCTCACCAATTCATGATTGATATGCGAAAAGTCTTTAAGCCCGAACTGTGCCTTTGGGCTGCTCGTCATCAACGGTGCTAACAACTGCTCTTTTGTGCTTATCGTTGTCGTCAGTAACGCATTGCGAAGAAAATACGGCAGTCCCAAGGTCGATAAATTGTCGATGTCCATGCTGTCGACAAAACCTAGCTCAAAAAGCTTTGCCTGAGCATCATGCAATGCCTCAATGCGCGACTCGAACATGTGGCATAAGATGCGCTGGTTAGTCAGACGCTGGACAGTAAATTCCATGTCTGAGTAAAGCTTGGCGAAGCCTTCATTGATAGATAAAAGCATCGTGAACAGTATTATCTCGCCGCATGGATGCGCTAGGCCAAACAGCTCACACACCTTATCGACGTTTCTTGATAACCGCAGTTCTTCAGATGACAGATTAAGGCTGGATAACAGTACCTTTTTAACGTCCTGTTTTTTCAACGTCTTGGCAAGGCGGACATGCTTGTCTATCACTTTAGGTAACGTGGAAGGCCAGTCAAAGTCAACGTGTGATGGTGTCACGTCCAATAGTCGTAAAGCCAGCTTCGAGCCTAGTGCAGGCAATGCACTGGATACCATATTGCGCGATGTCATAGCGGCAGTCCTGCATCACCATAATTGAGTTCATCTGCTGCTTTGCGCATGGTTTTGTCATCGCGCTTGTCGTAGATAACGGTGGTTGAGATGTCCGAATGCCCTGCCATTTGTCTTACCGTATTAAGGTCTGCGCCTTGGTCTAGTAACCGAGTGATATAGGTTCGGCGTAAGTCATGTGGTGTGACGGTGGGCAAACCTAGCTCTTTGAAGTAGCGTTTGACTAGCGAGTAAACCAACTCACCGTTAATAGGATTGCCGGTATGTGCGTGGCCACCGCGCTTTACCGTACAAAATAGGTAACCAGACTCGTCGGTGCGCGCTTCTAACCAATCCTCGATGGTTACCTGCACCCAGTCAGGCAGATACACAGTTCGTGACTTATTGCCTTTGCCTTGTGCCACAAACAGCGTGCGCTTTTCTCTGTCATAGTGCCCAATGTTCAGGTCAGCGACTTCGCTTCGGCGCAGACCACATCCCAACATCACAGCAAAGATGGCATAGTTGCGTAGTCCTAACGGTGTGCGATTTTGTGCAAGCATTCGGAATAGCTTACGCACCTGATGCACCGTAAGCGGCGTACCGGCATGCTGCCCATGTTTGACCTTGGGCACAGATTGTAGATTAAGATAATGTTGTTGGTCGACTTGGTTGGTAATAACGGCAGCTTTCACCACACCACGTATTGCCATCATAGCTCGGTTGATACTACGTGGCGCAAAGCCTTCACGTAGAAGGGTGTTTTGAATGGAAAGCGCCTGCGCGTAATCAACGCAGGCAAGCTTAGCGGGTAAATCAACAAGTGGCCAACCCATGACTTCAGCAATACCTTCTAACTGAGCCTGAATTGACCGCCTGCTATTGGTTGATAATCGAGCCAAATACAGCGCATACGGACACTGAGCATCCATAGGAACCTCCTGAATAAGCGTTTTTGTGTGGGATTTGGAGACTGCTGAAACACAGTCATGCCCACAATGTAACGCCTATTTCAGGGGATTCCTGCCGCTGTTTTTGACCTGTTTAGTACACCATTACAACTTCATTTAAAGGGCTGTTGTTAAATTAGCTCTCAACGAATGCCTTTAAATCGACATCCAAAAACCATGCTTCCTTGCCTCCTGAAAAGCCATACTTTTCTCTTTCCTCAGAGGTATTTTCCACTCGATCAACAGTTATTAAGCCTATTATGCTTAACTCAAGAATAGCCTCCTCCACTCTATTTGGGGGCATCGGCTCACCATCAAAGAAGCTTCCGAAATAGTCTCCTATTTCTGCAAGTGAATTGTACTTTTGACTCCAACCACCAAGCTTCAACTCATCTCTTGTAAGTGATGACAGGACATACACACCGAACTCAAATGCTCCTCTAGATAATTTGCGCCCATTTTTGTCATCGTTTTGAGCTCTTGAATAAAAGAGGAGTTTTTTAAAGGCTCTCTTTTGTAACTTATTCATCCAACCATTAACCCGTATGCCATTGCTTTATAATAACTTTTTTCAAAACCCGCTTCCTCTCACACGGAAGCTTAAAAACACTAATTAACCATAGCCTAAAATACATAATCCGCGAGATAGGATAAAGTTAATTCACTATTCATGAATGCTAAATTGAACCCTGAAGTAACAACTCTTTAGGAGAAAAATTATGCATTATCAACCAGAATCTGTCGGTGTCTCACCTTCAAAAATGCCAGTTAGTATAGCTATTAGAAAAGCAATGAAATGTGTCCCTACTGGTGCCGGAAAATTGCTCATTAAACCTCAAGGAAAAAAAATGAGCATATATAAATGCCGTGCAGAAGGAAAACGACTTGAAGGACTTTTCAATAAAATTGATGGATTTGAAGGTGTACAATTGCGGGTTGAACCCAAAGATTCACAAAGCCTCACACTTGTAAGAATTGATATCTTTGATAACTCATTTGGATTTAATAAAACTTTTGAACTTAGGGCCGTTTCCGCTTTTATGCAAAGAAGAAATAAAGGCTTTCGCTGTTACTTAGCCTTATATGGTTTCGAACATAAACACAAGGAAGGTCTAGAAACGGCACTAACAAGTCTTGTTGAGAGAAACGACTATTTAATTGATGAATTAAAAATTGAGTCCTCTATCTTAATAAACATCAATAAAGATGCTGGGCACTTTGAATTCCTGAAAAATACTCTTCGTTACGAAAGAGATAAATCAGCTTTTGTGGGAGAGCATTTCTCACTTCCGATCTACACTGTAGATGCTTCGGTTACCCGTGCACCTTCACTATGCCCTGATCTAGTCCACGAATATAGTGATGGAACTGCAACATTTTTTAATCTGTTAAAGCTATCCGTAATTTCCTCTCACTTTCACGGTATTGACACAAAGAGAATTGGTAACTACTCATTAAAACCGTTAAATACACTCTTCGTTACATCAAATCTGACTTCGGCTGAGCCAGCATTTAGAACTATTTTGGATACCTTTGAATTACTCCAGACATCTATGCAGGCCAATTTTTTCCATCAAGAAAAGCAAGAAGAGTTTTATAAAAAGTATAGCCAGATGCAACAAGGAGAAGTGCTGAACGAACTCAGAAAGAATATTCGTCTTGCTAGAAAAAATAATGATACGGTCGCTCTAGAGACGTTAGAGCAAGCTAAAAATGAATTCATTTCATTGAGCCATGAAGACTTAAACCGGTATGAAAAACGAATTCATTGCCCAACCAATGATCCTTCTCAGGTAGCTCTAGCACACAAATTTAGTGCAGATGGTTTGTCAATTGTGCATCACAGTCTAGCTGCATTGATATCAAGTATTCAGAAGGCAAGACCAACTTCCATCGAAATTGCAAATAGCTTAAGAGGTAATAGTCTATCGATCCAAAAAGAGCTCCTTGGCAAGGATAAATCTTCAGCAGGTTCGTTTCTTTCCGTGTTTGGGGCCATCGACTATCAAAGCTTTGCGAACTTCTCCTTGTCAGAACCGGAGACCTTAAATGTAGTCAATACAGATGATGTAGATGTCATACTTGATTTCGATATGTTTCCTCTTATGGATGGAGAATTTACAACTGAGCTCAACGAGTATTCCAGCTCAGAAATCGTAGACTTGAACAAAAAACTTGCACTGCTTAAAAAGTTAAAATCAGAGAGGTTATCTGTTTACTTTTCACGTGAAGTGAGTCGTGAAGATCTTGAAGATGGGATGACAGATAAGGTACTCAGTGTCGCCTTGGCACTAGAAATCATGCAACTTTCTGAAGAAAGTTTTGTGGGAAAAAAACCTATAATTGCAATTAAAAAAGAAACCTATTTAGAGGCAAAAAGGTTCATTGATGATATTACAGTTGAAAGATCTCGCATGCTGAATAGAAAGCGACTTTTATTATCTTCAACTGCGATAAAAATCTTAGAGAAGCTGTCTTTGATTAACAAGCGCAAGTGGACTACTCGGTACATCACTCAATCAGAATGGTCAATGGTCGGAAGGAGCACCCCGTTTGTTAATGAAGTGCTACTACTTCTTAAAGAACTCGGGATTGTTGAGAGACAAAGCTCACCAAGGGCAGACAGCTTTGAATGGTATTTGAAAGACACCCACGAATTCGAAGATGTAATAAATGTTCTGAAAGGTACTAAGTACTGAAATACCGCAACTTACTGAACCCTCACTCCCCTCACTCCCCTCATTCAGCTCAGCTATGTTAACCACTCTTAGACTGAGGGGAGTGAGGGTTGTGAGGGTACCGGTTATTTCAAATAATCTGCTTATTGTGCTGACAAATAATAATTTCCTTATGAACACTGTACTATTTTTATTTAGGAAGCTGTTGTTATGAAACATGATTTAGAACAAAGCTCATATATCTTAACTAACTTATTGGATAACCCTTGTCTGTATGGAAGTCCATCAATCGACATGCTTTCGTTCACAATTCCCTTCTCAGAAAATGCCACGAAATCGTTATACCGTCTTCAACAGATCAGAACGGCGGATAGGCAGTATAAGTTAAAGCAATTAACAAATGACGAGGTTGGAAGTCACAAATATCGGAAATGCATAACAGCAACTTTTAGTAATGGAGCTTACTTCTCCATATATTTATTTGGGCTCAATGAACGGCAGAATGTAACCGATCATTTTAGACCGTTCTTGACCGCCTGACTAAGATCGAGTTTAGCAACGCTAACCGCAGTTACTATGCCAGCCGGCACCTTGTGATGCGTCTTGCCATTGTTGTTAGCAATGAGCACCGTTTTTCTATTTTTCTTAAGTAACGTGCCGGTGATAGTTTTGCCATCATGAGCATACTGCACTTTCATGCCTGGGCGCAGTTTAGCAAGCGCTTCTCTATCTTGTTTTGCTCGTAATTCATCAATGCGGTTAACGACCGCTTCATTGAGTATATACAATTGGTCGAGAGTGAGTTGGCTAATATCGATGGTCGTTTTCGTTTCTTTTTCGGTCATAGCGTCTTCACTTTTCTATGTCTGAGCGCAGGCGTTTATCAGCGAACAGTGCTTTCCAGCGTCTAGGGGTTAAGTCGATGATGTCTTTGGCTGGATGTTGCGATACGCGTTGCAGTACATCGACTAGGTAGTGGTATGGATTGATGTTGTGTAATTTGCAGGTCACGGTGAGTGTATGCAAGGCACCAAGCTGTTTTGCGCCCAACTCACTCCAGCAGAACAAATGGTTCTTCTTACCCATAGGGATAACGCGTAAGGCCCTTTCTAAATGATTAGTGTCGATATTCACTTGTGCGTGCGTCAGGTAAGTCTTTAACTCATGATGACGGTCATAGGCATAAGCTAAGGCTTTGCTTAACGGATCTTTAGGTAATAATTCTGGGCGTTGGCGTTGCTCGTATAGCCAATGAAACAGAGCATTGATGACAGGCTCGCTGTGTTTGAGGCGATATTGCACGGTATCCTCGGCATTAAGCGCGTGTTTTCGTATGTGTGCTTCCACTTTATACAGCTTTTGTATTTCAGCCAAGGCGTATTGTGCCTCTTTAGGATGATAATCCAATGCTTTTTCGAAGTAGCGGCGCGTATGCGCCCAACAGGCTGCATGGGTGATGTGTTGGCCTTGGCTGTTTAGCGTATCAATGATTTGGCTATACACCGCATAACCATCGCTTAGCAAGGTGCCATTAAAGCCAGTGAGTTGCGCAATCGCATGTTGTTTGCCGCGAGAAGATGACCAGGTAAAGGCCACTTCATCTTGCTCACCATAAATGGGCCAGAAGTAGGTTTGTTTCATGGTGTTATGTTTGCGGCGAGTCGAGGCTTGTCGACCCGCCTTCATCGGCGTTTCATCCATGCTGATGTTGCCCCCACTCAGTATATTACTCAGCACTGCTTGTGCGATAGGGATAACTAAATCAATGCTTTGACTGACGTAGTTGATTAAGCTCGCCCGCGATAAAGTCACACCCGATTGCAGCATACGTAAATGCTGTCGGTGAAGGGGTAAATGGAATACGGCTTTATCAACCATGAGGCCCGCTAATAGTGATACATCCGCATACGCCCCTTCTAACACATTATCGGGAGTTGAGGGGGACAACATGTTGCCCGTTTCTTTGCTTTTAAAGACTTTTTTGCGATAAATTAAGACTTGGTAGCTACCTGGCAGTTGCGCTAAGCGATGGGTCTCTTTCGTGCCAATAATTTCATACTTATCAGCATCCTCACCTTCAAGCTCGGGGCAAGGCACATCAATCACTTTTGTGGGCACGTCATCAGTAAAGCGAAGGCCGGTATCATTGACGTTATTGTCATCTTTTTGTTTAGTGGAGCGGGCATAGCCTTTGACGGCTTTTTTAGGTGCTGGCGGTAAATCTTCATTCGTCGCTTGGCCAAACAACTGCGTTTGGTCAGAATTCTCTACTATGTGCTTTTCTGACTTACGCCCAAACAACTGACGCTTAAACCAGTCGACTTGTTGTTGCAACTGCGCGGCGTGTGCTTGTGACTCAGCCAGTTTTGCACACACATTAGCATATTCTTCTTGTGGAATATGAGGTGTGTTTTGTGGCAAATCGGCAGCGCTTTTCATGCGGCTAAGTATAGCAAATTCAGCTACTTAAGTCGCATGTTTTGTTTGCCTTTTTGCCAATAAACACCATCAATCAAACACTGTAACTGCGCGGTGTTCAGGGCGATTTTATGCCCATTACCTGACACTTTACCGAAGGTGCCCCGCTCCAATCTTTTCGACCATAAACAGTAACCGCCTTGATGGTAATACAGCACTTTTATCATGGTGCGTTTGCGGTTCACAAACACAAACCAATCGCCGAGCTGTGCTTGCATCTGCAACTGATTGTTCACCAACGCCGCTAAGCCGTCGAACTGCTTGCGCATATCGGCAATACCAAGATATAACCATATTTTAGCGCTACTTGCTGTTAGCATTAACCATCTCTACTCATGTTCAGCACCACACCGTTTGGTAGCGTTAACTCGATTTGCCATTGGCGCATGGCTGGCCGATGTGAGGTCATGCTGTCAATGGGCAGCCATTGCGGTGATGTCTGCGGCAACGACAAAGCTTGACGTTTTTTGCGTTGCAAATAAAAAGTGGACTGGTTAATGTGGTGCGTGTGGCAAAACTGCGCGATGGTCATATCGCTGGCTTCTTGCGCATCGATAAGTTGCTGCCATTCTTGAGAGCTTCGTCTAGTCATTGATATTTTCTCCTATATTAATCAATGATTAGATTTTAGGGGCTTAGCTTAAGAATAAAAGAGCGGTCTATTTTGACCGCTTACGGCAGAATCGTGTTCGTGTTCAGTTCAATCCCAACACTGTAGGTCTAGCCAATGCCATTGCAGTATTTAATGATATCAGACAAATGGTAGGTAAAAGTGATTACGACATGTGTATTTCAAACAGCAAAGTCACTCGTGTTGATTACACACTTGATATTCCCAACCTGGCGTTCGAACACCTTATTGTAGATTACGCTTATCGCACCACGTTTGAGAGTTTTATAGATGATGTATCATGTCTGTATAGCGGCTTTCAGTATGGCGCTGGCAATGGATGCCCAGTGAAGTTTTATGACAAGGCTTTTGAACAAGGTGGTATGTTCAATGGTTATAGTCAGTACACAAGATTAGAAAAACTCCACAAACCTAACGCCAGAGGAAGAAAGTCAATGTTCAGGCTTAGTGAATTACACACCCAAAAGTATGCGTTTCAAGGCGTTACGTTTTACGATCCGCTCATCCTTGATGGTATGCCCAAGTCGGTTTTTGAATTAATTCGGCGAGAAGGAATTGGAAAAGCAGTATATTTGCTGACTAACAATAACCGCAGAATTCTTGAGCGAAAGATGTGCAAGTACAAACTTCAGGCAAGTACTGATTTTAAAAAACAGCTAATAAAACGATATCAGGAAAAACTATACGAATTACAGAATCTGATAGCAACACCACACAGATTCGCAGATAGAAAAATAGAATGTGCATAGCACTAACCAATATACGCGAGCATTGTTAAGCTTCGCGGTCACGACTTGTTACTCTTAATGCATGTTAAAGGTAACTATGTGCGAGGTTCTCGGCACAGTTCAGGAACAGGCGTACCGGCTTCGGCGTGTTTCACAACGCCATGATCTGGCTATCGGTGTGTTTCGATTTTTTCATGCAGAACCTCCCACGTATAGGTTACGAGAAGGTTCTACTTTTGACTTAAGTTGTTCTTCGGGGGATCACCCTACCAATCCAGAATTAGCCATTACAATTAGATACAGCTACCCCATTGTTTTGTATGTAAAATTAATGCATCCTAGCCAACCTTAAAAATACATTAAGACATGGAGTAGTTATGCTTGAATTTATAGGTTTTTTGGTTGTTTGCTGGATAGGGTTCGTTATCGTTAAAGCTGTATATATCGGATGGCTTAGAGGGAAAAAGTCGGGGAGAAAAGAGGGTTTCACAAACGAAATAGAGCAAACTGTTACATTATTTGCATCCGAAATAAGTTTTATCAATGACCGTCAAACCGATGAACTCATCGAAGTATGCACCAATCGATACCTTAATAGAGAAAAAGGGGAAGAGAACCATAGCGTATTCGACATTGTTTTCAATACAGTGACAGGGCTCTATATGGAGCAGACTATGAATGACAACCTTCCAGTGAACGTTTCTCTTCAATGCTGGAGAGAGTCAGATAAGTTTCTCAGAAACCATCCGAAATTTGACTCTGAACTAACTCAATCCCTTTTATCTTGTTGGAGCAATATTTTAATAAAAAAAGGTGTTGACCCTTTTAATTTTCAGGTTGCTGTTTAGCCTACATTGCTTTGCTCGCTGGGTTATCTAATGAGTACTTCTTCTTTTGTTTATTAGAACGTTACACATTAGATTCGGGTGTGCTTGAACAGCGATTCCGTAAATGAGTGCAAAACTGTACTAAATAAATCTGGAATCGCTGTTCAAATCAGATCGGAATTAAAAATCATAGTATTAATTTGAAATTAGTTGCTGTTAATAGCAGCTAGAGGCAATTACTTTTACCAAGGCAAAAGCAAAAAATAGCTCCACGTTAATACGGATTAAAGGCAGCTACGAAAGAAGTGACAACGCTAATTGAGGCCTTTGATTTGCCTGAGCTAGTATGGTGTTGCTTGCTTGCTGAATGATTTGATTTCGGGCCAAATTAGCAGTTTCTTTAGCGTAATCGGTATCATTTATTCGGCTTCTAGATGCACTTAAGTTTTCAGAGGTGATACTGAGGTTCCTAATTGTGGACTGGAATCTATTTTGTAATGCGCCAAGCTCAGACCTTACACTTCCAAACCTAGATATTGCACCGTCAATAGCCTGTAAAATATCTTCAGACTTATAGATTCCTACTTCATTTCTAAAAAATATTGGGTTGGGAAATAGTTCATCTATCGTTTTTTGGTCGGGTGCAGCTATCCTGAAATCATTGATACTCCCTGTAGGAGAGACATCAGTAGAACTTGCAGACCATAGGTTTCCCCCTCCGGCCTCATTTAAAGCGGAGGCAAATTCTTCTAGACCAAAGCCAGGATCAGTTAAGTTAAGTGATATTTCAGAATAAGAATTGCCCCCATCGTATGAAACGGCGAGGTTATAGACTCTGTTATCAGCAAAAGCAAGCCGATCATCATCGATAATAAAGCCTAATCCTCCTGTGGTTTGCAGATCAGCAGCACCCGAGACATTTTCCGGTTTTACATATCCTGAAGTTCCACTGATAAGGTTTGGATTAGGGATTAAAGCCCCTTGCGGTCCAAACCCTGCTGCGGAGAACTGGGTTAAACTGACGGTAATTGTTTGTCCCGCATTCGCGCCAACCAAAAACGCGGCGCTATATGTTCCATCTAGCAAATTTTGACCAGCAAATTGAGTATCCGTAGAAATGCGGTTTATCTCCTCGACGAGCTCTTGCGCCTCTTTTTGAAGTGCCGTTTTATCAGCGAGAGAATTAATACCATTTTGAGATTGAATAGCAAGTTGACGTAAACGCTGAAGATTCCCTACTGTCTCGCTGAGCGCACCGTCAGCAGTCTGAGTCACTGAAATAGCATCATTTGCATTTCTAACAGCTTGATTTAGGCCATTTATTTGGCTTGAAAGCCGATCGCTTATTTGTAAACCAGCAGCATCATCTGAGGCACTATTTATTCTGAAGCCAGATGACAAGCGTTCGAATGACTTATCTAACTGCATACTAGAAGAGAAAAGATTTCGCTGAGCAGTTAATGAAGATATGTTGGTATTGACAAATAAACTCATTGTGCGTGTAAAGGTTCTTAAAAAACCTTATATCAGTCCCTTGTTTAATTATTCTTTGCGTAACTTTATCTAATGTACATATCGTCGGATTTTACTAATCCTTTAATAATATTAATAAAATTAGACATGAAGTTTGCCCGCAGAACTGAAGCTTAAATCACCAGTTAACAGCAGCTATCCACTTTCGATTGCGACTTCAAGTAATTCAAGTACTATAAGCACTAGGCACGTTATTTTTCTTTGCATGGGCAGTTACGCGAATGGCACAACTTGAACGAGTAGATATTGAGGGTTTTGAACACTTCTATGTTTTTCTCCAAGATAACAGTAACAAGTGGCTCGCTCGCTTTAAGTTAGATAACGACCCCAGTAAAAAATGGTACTGCAAAACCACGGGTCAAGAAGACCTCGAAGACGCAAGAGTTGAAGCTAAATTTATTAGAAGAGAGTTTCAGTCTAAACTTAATGAAGGAACCTTAGTAAAAAATAAGAGTTTCAAAGAGGTTGCCGAACTCGCAATAGCTGATATGAAGCGCAAAATGGATGCTGGAACCGGTAAAGTAGTATTCAAAGACTACATCGGCGTTCTGAGGAAATACCACATCGAATTTTTTGCTAAAACGTCGATTACGTCCATTAAAAGAGCGCAGCTTAAGGAGTTTGATAATTGGCGATTTAAAAAAGCCGGTAAAACTTTATCCAAATCTACAATCCTCAACCACAATGCAGCATTACAACGAGTCTTTGAGTTTGCTTTAGACAATGAGTGGATGCTCCCAATTCAGGTCCCCAAGTTAACAAATGATGGAGAGTCTGGGCACAGACGCCTATCCTTCACGCCTGAAGAGTACGACCAAATCTGCGAGGAAGTACTTAGACTTGAGCAAAACTCTAGGAAAAAGGTTACTGCCGAAATCCGACGACTACTTTACTACTATATGGAATTCGCGATAAATACGGGGTTAAGGCCAGGTACTGAACTCGATAATCTAAAGTGGGGCGACCTACACATCCAAACGCAAGGCCATCAAGCGCGCTTCTATTTGAATGTTAGGAAAGGTAAAACAACCAAGTTCACTGGAACAAGAGAGGTAGTCTGTAACGCAAACATTTATGATGCTATTTGGCTTCTCACCAGAGACTTTCCGGAACGAAAGCCTAACGATTTGATATTTAGATTGAAAAGCGGGAAGCAAACTAAGGAGCTTGGTAGAACATTTGCGCTTGCTCTCGAAAACCTTGGGTTAAAGAAACCTAAAACAGAGAAAGGTGAGCAAGATAACTCATCAGGCGAGCGAACCTTATATTCACTGCGTCATAGCTATATCACTTGGGAACTGAGAGCTCAAAGAGTACCCATAGAAGTTCTTGCCAAACAGTGCGGTACATCCATATCAATGATCGAACAACACTACAGCCATGTTGTTCCTAAAATGTATAGTAACCAGCTATCTGGCCTTGAACTTGACGAGGTTCAGCAGATTAAAAATAGATTCGCACTTTCCAATGAAAAAGCTATAGAAAGCTACTCCCGCAGAGCCAAAGAATGGGCAGCGAACTACAAAAGACGAGGCTGTATTTAAGGACTACAAAACGAAAGGAGAACTAATGGAGCCACAAGAATTTATTCAACATTGTCGCAAAGAGCTAAGAGCTTGTTTTGAGAATACAAAGAAAGGCGACAGTGATGACGTAATGAAAAGCCGTACTGAAGGACTCTTTCAGGCATGTCGGCTACTTGGAATTTTAACTTCAGAAGAAGTTCGCGATATTTATGAGGAAGAACATATTCTTGTGTTTGGCGAAACTATTCAGCGAAGGAAGGACCGGAAAGAGCACATGAGTCAATTAAAAGCCTCCTCACCTGACGATTATTTTAATATTCCAGCTATAGAGCGAAAGCGATGAATTTATTGATTATGGAGTTTAACTAACATGGAGTTTTCATTAGAAAAGATCTCTGAACGAATCCACTTTGGCAAGACTAAAGGCTACTTCAAGGAAGTGTTGTCTTCATACCAAAATGGTAATTACAGATCCTCGATTGTGATGCTATGGTCAGTCGCAGTATGTGACATCATTTACAAGCTTCAATACCTTGTTGACCTATATGAAGATGCAGCTGCACGCGATATTTTAAATGAACTCACGGCTTTACAGAACAGCGACCCCAAATCCTCAGGATGGGAGGTGAAGCTTGTAGATGACGTATATGACAAAACAAACTTAGTTGATGGCTCAGAATATGAAAACCTAAGATACTTGCAAAAACAAAGGCATTTGTGCGCCCATCCTGTATTGAATCAAGATAGAGAACTACACACTCCTAATAAGGAAACTGTGCGATCACTCCTGAGAAATACTTTGGAAGGGGTACTAATAAAGCCTCCATTCTATACTCAGAGAATATTCGACGAATTGATGGTAGATATCTCCGAGAACTCTGAAGCTCTAAATTCAAGAAAGAAAGTCAAACAATATGTCGAGAGTCGATATCTTAGTAGGCTCACTATTTCAACAGAGCTGCAAATATACAGATCATTGTGGAAAATCGTATTTAAGTTAGAAAATGATGAATGCGAACGGAATAGGAA
Source organism: Alteromonas sp. MB-3u-76 (assembly GCF_002831605.1). NCBI lineage: Bacteria > Pseudomonadati > Pseudomonadota > Gammaproteobacteria > Alteromonadales > Alteromonadaceae > Alteromonas > Alteromonas sp. MB-3u-76. Next base: position 3,514,756 of record NZ_CP025115.1, read on the forward strand.
GATTAATCTACAGCTTTTGGAAGTTATTGGCTCTAGGAATAAGACCGAGCTTAGCTCTTTAATATCAGGGGATCTCGACTATTTCAGTAATATTTCAAGTAGTGGTTGGCCTATTAAATACTTGGTTTTCTATTTATCTAAAAATCACCACATCTATGCTTTACTGTCTGACGATGCAAAACTTAAAATTCAGCACTGTATAGCTACAGAAGATATTGGTAAAAGTCTAGGTTGGTTTGTAAAAGAAAATCTTGAACAGCATTTTGAAGACCTGATTGAGTGGGTTGAAGGGGACGAGCATCCGACAATTGATAGCAAACATTGGGACGCCATACTAGAAATCAATGACTCTGCCGAATGGGAAGAAATGTTCTGTAAGACTCTATCAGCATACTATACGGCTAGTCGCGGGTTCACTCAGGCAGATGGAAGGTTTAGAAGAGCGATATTACCCTATATACACCTATTTTCGATTGATGCTATTTTGTACTTACTTTCAAAAATAGAAGATAATAACCAAGTATATGGGCGAAACCTCGCCTCTGTTGACCATCCAAAAGTAATGAGTCATGCGTTAGAACTGGATGAACAATTTGACGTCTCACCGTATCCAAACTTTGCCGATAATGTTCGGGAAGACGAGGATGAAGATGAGCAAGAAGCTTAGACATCATTGATGTGAGCAAAAAACCAACTATGCAAAGTTGATGCAAAGCGCCTAAAATACAAACTTAAACTATTGAGTTACATAAATATATTTTAGGCGCGAAACTTTCAAAATCCGTTGCTAGCGATAGCGTGGCGGTTCAAGTCCGCCCACTGGTACCATCTCTTCTTCTATAAGCAGATACTGAAACCGACTTATGAGTCGGTTTTTTTGTGTCCTTACGTAACCCTCTTTCAGAAGTTAATCCAATAATCAACTCATGGCGCTTCTCTCACGACTGTAGCGACACAGAATGCCTAAGGAAGACCGAACCCGCTTCAATATAAACCCGCCCCTCCAAAACCGCCGAAGGTTTCTGTGCTAAAAGACTCTGATGCTCACAAATGTTTTATTCGCTAAGAAACATGAATTACTTGGCAACTACTAGCCGGAACCAGCATGGACGTTATCGCGCGTCAGTGCGGTACAAGTGCAGCTATGATTGAGCAGCATTATAGCCATGTTAAACCTGAGATGTTTGCAGATGCTTTGTCTGGTGTTACATTTTATCAAGAGAGGCCTAGGCCCAAGTCGAAAAAAACGTTAGCCCGACAAAAAAGGAGTATGGAACGTGATGAGAAAAGGTTTCAGGAATGGGCAGCTGAATATAAGAATCGCGGATGCTTCTGACTCGGCTCCTTGTTGCTTTAACATAGCATTTAAGGGGATATCATATGCTTCGAGTGACAAACGATGAATGGATGACACTCATTGAGATATTCAGTGCGCGTAGAAGCAGCTTTGAGGCTGACCATGCACAGTACGATGTTCGCGAGTCGGTGATGGCTGTGGGTATTTTTTCAGAAATGGCGCGCAGCATAAATTTTAGTGGCAATGTTACCGATTTTTTAAATGAACTTACCGAAGTGGTCAAAAACAAACAGCAGTATTACCCAGATGTTAATTTGCACCCTAAAGGCGCCACCCATTTGCGGCGTAATGGAGCCACCTGAACATGCTCTTTTTGCCCTCAAACAAGTTGATTATTGACCGCTTTTTGGAGCGAGTCCAGTTTTGTTGTTTTTGATGTTGTTTTCAGGTCTTAATTTTCGATAGCTTTCCCCTTCTAATATTAGTCGATAGGCATTGTGGCGAAGTCGGTCAAGTGTGGCCGCGCCAAGTAGTTTATTCGGGAAGGCATCTCCCCATTCTGTAAAGTCTAAGTTGCTGGTAATAATGGTGGCGTGTTGTTCATAACGCTCATCAATTAAGTCGTGCAGGTCTTCGTCTTGTGGCGATTTCAATGGCTTTAAACCGAAGTCGTCAATGATGAGAAGCGGTACTTTAGCTAAGGTTTGGAAGCGCTTTTCATAGCTGTTGGTGGCGCGTGCGGCATACAGATTTGCCAGTAGTTTGGCTTGGGTAAAGAACAGTACATCCACGCCTTTTTGCACCGCGCAGTGCCCGATGGCTTGCGCTAAATGACTTTTACCGGTGCCACATGGCCCTGCTATTAATACAGGCACTTTTTCATCAATAAAGCCGCAGGTTGCCAGCTCTTGCACATAGGCGCGATTCAGTGTGGGGTTGGTGCTTAAGTCGAAGCTCTCTAGTGTTTTATTGGATTTGAAGCCTGCACGGCGCAGCCGTGTAGCGTATTTCTTTTGGTCTCGCCTTGCCACTTCATCTTGCACGAGTAAGGCTAAGAACTCAGGATACGTCATTTGGTGTTCAATGGCTTCGCGGTTACGCTGGGCCAGTGAATCCGTCATGCCTGATAGGCGTAGTTGTTTGAGTAAGGGTGATAATTCTGGAATAGGGTTAATCATGGTTGTTCCTTTTTTTAATGTGGGATGAGTTTGTTAGGGTCGCGATTGAAGCGACCTTTACCGGTATAACTGTCGCTTAAACTATCAAACGCATTGGTTTCATGGGGCAGCTCATCTAAGCCTTTTTCGAGTATCTGTTTAATGGCGCTGTAGCGCACATTGTCGAAGGTTAACGCACGGCAACAGGCCCTTTCTAAGCGAGTAGGCCCATAGCGTTTGGCGAAGCCGACCACACCTTGTGCTGCGCGCAGGTTATCTAGCACGCGACTCGCAAACAATCTTTCAACAAACAGATGGCAGTATTCCCCGACCTTCTTTGCTTGGGTTAAACAGTATTGAGGATCTTGCATGTTGTAGGCTTGCGCCGCAGGTGGTTGATGCTCTGGCACCGTTGAACGACCGCCTTGGTGGCGTAATCTACCGTGAGTAGCTTTGAGTTCGTGTTGCTGATAAATACGCACGGTGGAATCGCCCGCGCGTATCCATACCGTTTGGCGAATGAGTGTATAAGGCACCGAGTAACGGCAGAGTTCGAACTGTACATGCCCATCACCGTGGACTTTTGCTTGCGCCCATACTGCTTCCTCCGGGGGCACTTCAGGCAAGGGCTTAAGTAATTCCTGTTCAACTTCTTTGAACTGCGTTAAAGGGTAAAGACGCGTCGTACCGTGCTTGCGGTTACCCGCCACACTCACCAGCCACTCTTTTAATTGTGCATTGGCATCGCTTAAACTGCGGAACTCCTTCAGTGGCACGAAGGCATTCTTGATGTACTTCACATTGGATTCAACACGCCCTTTCTTTTGCGGGTCGCGCACCGGACATGGCGCAATTAAGAAACCATAACCTTCCGCGCATTCAGCATAAGCACGCTGTACATCGGGGTCGTGATAACACGCTTTCGTGATGGCACATTTTGGATTGTCGATTACCACGCGCTTGGGTACACCGTTGAACCACTCAAACGCACGGCGATGGCAAGATAGCCATGTGGCAACACTTTGGTCCCAGATAAATTCACCGTACATATGGCGACTCCACGCTAGCGTCATCACAAACACCCATGTTTTACGCAGCTCGCCTGTGCGGGTATCCACCATCAACGGACCAGACCCGAAGTCCACTTGCACCGCATCACCAGGGTCGAACTCCATCACTGTCGAGACCTTGCCTGGCTCACTGGCAATCACACTTTTGATATAACGATTTACCGCCCAATAGCTTCCTGTGAAACCATAACTGTCTACCAGCTTTTGATGGATAGTGCTGCCTTGCACGCCGCTTTCAATCCACTTGTTGACCTTCCCAGCATGGGGTAACACGGAAGACACGCTAGATGATGGTGTATGCACGGTAACATTTAGCACGGTCGCCAATTGGGCGTTGTCAGGCAAGGGATTGAGTTTATCTAACCAGCCATGCTCAAGTGCGGTATCCCTCAACTTCTGTGCCTTTTTGCGTCCCATTAACCCGCTTTGGGCAATAGCACGATTAGATTCACCCATTCGCATCCGAACGAGTATTTGTCGATATTGGTACATTTCAAACCTCTTGTTTGCCATGCGCATCTCCTTGTCTAAAAAGTAGACATAAAGATACGCTATTTACAATGAAGTTTGAGGGTAAAAAGGGTGACTAAAGTGGCGCCATTAACCGCAAATCAGGTGGCGCCATTAGGTGCAAATTAGGTGGCGCCATTACGCCGCAAGTGTAATGGCTCCATAGCGGTGCAAATTAACACCAGATCACTTAAGAGGTGAATATAGCGGTGGCTATGCGACTCTGGGCAGTTGTTTAGCAGATTTTGCACTACTATTAGAAAAATCCTCAACGCTTGCTGATGCTGAAAGTTACATTAATTCCCAGTATCACATTGCTAGCAATGAGGAAGATAATCATGAAGATGGTGTTTTGGGAGAGCCCACTAGTCAAAGCTTTTGGTCAAGGCCTAAATCATGGAAGGAACAGCTTTTAGGAACCGCTATTATAATGAGTGTTTACTTAACGGTAATGTATTTGCTTGGTGCCTTTCGATGGTGATTAAGAGTCTATGTTGAATAAAGCCACTTACCTAAGTAATTTCATTCAACGTGAAGATGACGAGGCCTTCGAGTCTATTGCTGCCGATTGGTCTGAAGATATCGATTTGAATCTCGAATTTCGACATCAAATCGTTGACTCACTCACCGCTGAATCAATCGCGTCGCCAGTGTTTATTAAAGCCTTACTTGAAGCCGAAGTGGAGTATTGCGTGCAAAACTGGTGCGGTACAAGCGAACTAAGGCTGCTAGGAAAACTTTTTCACCCTCTAACTAAGCATCAATATCTCGATTTTTATAACGAGTGCAGAACACGCAGTTATGACATTGAATAATGCCTTTAAATGGGTATTCTCTGTACAACAGTTAAGGGTACGATATAAACACAGTGGTCAATACAGAACATCAATGTTATTAAAATTTAAGTTGGAAGCAAATTATGCGTTAATGTTTGTTATTCTCAATATTAGGTTTGAGGGTGGTTGAGGCAAGTGAATTATTTATCTCAAGTTCTTATTATAAGTTATCGAAAGAACTTAAAAGTAAATAAAAATGAGGGAGTTATGAAATACTTAGTTGTGTTTTTGATTATAGGTTCTACTTTTGCTGAGGCTAAAAGAGATGGAGCTGATTGTGATCCTGTAAAAGCTGATGAAGTAATTGATTCATTTACAGTTAATAATATCAAAGAAATTAATAGTATTGACGTGGTCAACCAAAATTGACCAACCCAGTTAAGCTACTTTCTTCTGTTTCAATGCTGCCACTTCATACTGATTCGGACTCATATATCCTAAGTATGAATGTAACCGCATCGGATTATAAAACATCGCGATGTACTGCAAGATATCTTGCTGTGCTTCGAGACGGGTTTGATATGACTTCCAATGCACACGTTCTTGTTTCAGTGTACCGAAGAAACTCTCTACCACGGCATTATCCCAACAGTCGCCTTTTCGACTCATGCTGCCAATAAAACCATGGCCTTTCAATAATCGACGATACTGGTCACTTGCATACTGACTTCCTCTGTCAGAATGAACAATCAATCCTGGCTTCGGGCGACGTTGCCAAATCGCCATTGTCAGTGCATCGCAAACAAGCTTGGCCTTCATTCGTGAACCCATACTCCAGCCCACAACCTTCCGCGAGAACAGATCAATAACCACGGCTAAATACAACCAACCTTCACGTGTCCAGACGTAGGTAATATCGCAAACATACGCTTGGTCCGGTGCGTTAACGTCAAACTCACGGTTGAGTACATTGTCGAATACGGGCTTGTCGTGATCACTATTGGTGGTGATTTTATACTTCTTCTTGTATCGAACCTTTACGTTGGCTTCTTTCATTAACTGCCGCGTTTGCTGTCGGCCTACTGGATAACCTAAACAGTTCAATGCTCGCTGCATTCTGCGGCTACCGTATGTATGCTCACTCGCAACATCTATGGCTTCAATCCATTCGAGCATCTCAGCTTTTTCGTTATCCTTCTGCGTCTGCGGCCATTCCTGCTTCTTCATATACCGGTAGAAGCCATTTCTATTCACGCCCAACAGTCGACACATTAAATCGACTGGATAGGTCTTTTTACGTTGCGCGATGAAACGATATTTTATTTCGTTTCCTTGGCGAAAAAGACCGTCGCTTCCTTTAATATGCGCTTTTCCATTTCAAGCTGTTTGACCTGCGCTTTAAGTCGACGGATCTCTTCTTGCTCTGGTGTTAATTTACCGTTGCCCCTAAATGCTTGCCCATCATCATCTTGCTGGTATTCCTTGACCCAGCGACTGATCATCTGATTGTTAACATCTAACATTTTGGCAACATCGGTTCTGCTATGGCCTTGATCAAGCACAAGACTAACCGCATCGAGTTTAAATTCTTTGGTGTAACGCTTTCTTTCAGGCATCTCTTTCTCCAGTTAAGCTGATATTATACTCTTAACTGGACTGGTCAATTCAATTGGACCACGTCACTGATGTTCAACCACAGAGAAGGCCTGAGAAGGAATATCAAAAACCTGATGGCGGCGATACGGTGAATCACTGATAGTAATAGTACCACCGCAATCACACGTATCATCGGGATAGTACGTCAGGGTTTCATCAACGCTCTCGGCTAACATCCGCTTGCTACCTTTATGACCGGATTGCGCACCACGCTTACGGCCTGTCGGCTTTTTAGCTGGCGCAGAAGAGGACGCCCCCGGCCCATTAGACGATGGCGGACGCGACGAGTTACGACTGTTTTGATTCAGTCGGTCTTCGAGGTCATTTAGCCTGTCCCAGAGTGCTTGAATAACCAATTTTGCATCATCTAAGTTATCGACTGCGGGCGGCTTTGATAGCTGTTTTTTACGTGGCATGAAGTCACTTTGACAGACTGGGGGGATCAATCAATAGGATCCAAGAGATCACTGAAAATAAATATATTTAGCTGTCAATAGGGCCCTGCTGAACGGTTACAATGTGGTAGCAAGGAAGGGCGTTTTTTTACACAATATCGGCTAATCAAGCCATCCCGAACTATATCCTCGACAGGAAATGTTGAACGGTTAGCTGCCTGCGCGGGTGATCAACGGACAAAAGAAATCGACAGTGAACTGGTTTGTATAAACCCATACTAATAGTGCGATTTATTACTGAATTGAATTAGTCTCGACTGACGTGGTCAACCAAAATTGACCAACCCAGTTAAGCTACTTTCTTCTGTTTCAATGCTGCCACTTCATACTGATTCGGACTCATATATCCTAAGTATGAATGTAACCGCATCGGATTATAAAACATCGCGATGTACTGCAAGATATCTTGCTGTGCTTCGAGACGGGTTTGATATGACTTCCAATGCACACGTTCTTGTTTCAGTGTACCGAAGAAACTCTCTACCACGGCATTATCCCAACAGTCGCCTTTTCGACTCATGCTGCCAATAAAACCATGGCCTTTCAATAATCGACGATACTGGTCACTTGCATACTGACTTCCTCTGTCAGAATGAACAATCAATCCTGGCTTCGGGCGACGTTGCCAAATCGCCATTGTCAGTGCATCGCAAACAAGCTTGGCCTTCATTCGTGAACCCATACTCCAGCCCACAACCTTCCGCGAGAACAGATCAATAACCACGGCTAAATACAACCAACCTTCACGTGTCCAGACGTAGGTAATATCGCAAACATACGCTTGGTCCGGTGCGTTAACGTCAAACTCACGGTTGAGTACATTGTCGAATACGGGCTTGTCGTGATCACTATTGGTGGTGATTTTATACTTCTTCTTGTATCGAACCTTTACGTTGGCTTCTTTCATTAACTGCCGCGTTTGCTGTCGGCCTACTGGATAACCTAAACAGTTCAATGCTCGCTGCATTCTGCGGCTACCGTATGTATGCTCACTCGCAACATCTATGGCTTCAATCCATTCGAGCATCTCAGCTTTTTCGTTATCCTTCTGCGTCTGCGGCCATTCCTGCTTCTTCATATACCGGTAGAAGCCATTTCTATTCACGCCCAACAGTCGACACATTAAATCGACTGGATAGGTCTTTTTACGTTGCGCGATGAAACGATATTTTATTTCGTTTCCTTGGCGAAAAAGACCGTCGCTTCCTTTAATATGCGCTTTTCCATTTCAAGCTGTTTGACCTGCGCTTTAAGTCGACGGATCTCTTCTTGCTCTGGTGTTAATTTACCGTTGCCCCTAAATGCTTGCCCATCATCATCTTGCTGGTATTCCTTGACCCAGCGACTGATCATCTGATTGTTAACATCTAACATTTTGGCAACATCGGTTCTGCTATGGCCTTGATCAAGCACAAGACTAACCGCATCGAGTTTAAATTCTTTGGTGTAACGCTTTCTTTCAGGCATCTCTTTCTCCAGTTAAGCTGATATTATACTCTTAACTGGACTGGTCAATTCAATTGGACCACGTCAGACTTTATCTGAAAGTCACTTAGCCAAAAGCTGTCGTAAGAGCAGCTCAACCAGAAAGACTATAATAAAACACGGTATTCGATGAACTACGCAAGGCCGCCTAATTTAGCGAGTGGTGCACTTCGGACTTGAATTCGCGCCCAAGTTTTTGAATATTTTTAATAGGTCAATATAGTAACCTGTCCATTTCTTGTTAATATAGTGACCTTTATAAGTTCTCAAAAGTTGTATTAAACACATTTTATCTTGATCATTATATTTACGAGGTTCATCAATAGGGTAAGAAACATCTTTTCTAGACAAAAGGCTAACAAGATTAGGTGCATTTTTATCTAACATTAAATCAATAAAATGCTTTCCACTATTAGGACACCTTATATCAAATATAGCTTTTGCATAAAATTCTTCTTCTGCCATATTTTTATGCTTTGAAACAAATGTTTCAACTAGAGACTCTACATGATCGTCTCCAAGTACAATCGAGAAGCCATAGCATAAATTGTCTACAGCCTCTAAATTGTACTCTGTGACCTTATTTGAAAATTCTTCAAGATTTGATGTTTTTTCAGATTCAATGATAGCAACAGTTTTAGAGGGGTTATAATCATGATCCTTAGATCTAATCTCTGCATAAATATGAAAGTGAAGTACAAATAAAAATACTGTAATGAATTTCATATCTCCCTCATTCTCTCAAGCGCATACGGACGTCTGCCGTTGCCTGCTTTAGGATAAAAGGGTTCAATCACATCCAATAGTTGAGTCCACGGCAACAGGTTGTCCATCCGGGATAAGAAAATCTCTTTTCTCGTCTGACGGCGTTTGCTAGAAAACTCACTATCGGCAAAAGTTAACTGTTGGAGCATGGGTGTTGGTCGTTGCGATTTACTATACTACTATGCTCTCACATCTGGGACTTATTCGCATCTTCCCTAGTCAACTAAAATTATCTGTCCGTAGTTGATTATGCAAATAGAGCTTAAAACGTATTAGTTGCTCTCTTTGTCTGATGCACAGGCCTCACTCATCACAAACAGTTTTCGATATCATAACTCTTTGATGCACAAGCATTATAAAGGTCGACATACTGGTAATCCGTTAATTCGTGGAACACAGAGGCAAGCTTTCGTAACTGCGGCGTTCCGCACCAACTCTTTTCACAATACTCTACTTCAGCTTTAAGTAACGCCTTCATCATTGCAGGAGCGACTGAGGTCTCAAGTGTCAGCGAATCAATAACTTGATGTCTAAACTCAAGGTTTAAATCAATACCGTCTGACCAATCAGGCGATACAGATAACAGAGAAGCATCATCATTAAACGTCACAAAAGTTTTTAAATACTCTAATTTACTCATTATTTTCCAAACCATGAGCCAAGGACAATCATAAGTACAACAAAATATACAAACACACCTATGACGATGAGTACATTCTTTAGCAAGCTTCTCTGCCATGATAAGGGCGCTTCTGGATGTTGCTGCTCTAAATAAACAATGTCATCCCCCTTAATCATCACAACATTGTCTTCGTTGTATTTGGCATTAATATAGTCAATTGCCGCATCAAAGTTGGGCAGGTTTTCTAAAATACCAAGGAAATCAATGAGGCAACTACCCATCGTCGCATAGCCACCACTATACTCACCTTTTAAGTGAGTTGGGTAGCTTGATTTATAATCCTTTACCTTTTCCTCAAGCAGTTTTGAATAGTGTGCCATATCGGCGTTGTAATCGACCGTCTTGGCAATTTCAGCAAACATACCCACTGCTATCATCGATTCACGAATATCGTATTGAGCATGGCGTTGCTCAAAGTCTTTCCTTTTGTTGCAGTAGTGTTCAAGTAGTTGTTTGAGTTCACTTTGTACTAGAGTTTCCATCCAATAATATCCCTCAGGTTCACTCGTTTTGGCAGTATTGGGGGTTAGTCGTAGCGAAGTACAAATTGACCTGCCTGTTTACTGAAGGTAATTCAATCTCCCCTCTAGTATTTAAGAAAATTGTCGAAACCATCCCCTCTCGTGTAAATATCGGAGTTGGCATTGTGCAGCTAAATGTCAAAACGTCACTTACGCTTTCGTTTTCTGATACGGTATGAAACCCTGAAAATGTTTCATTGTTAACGCTAGTAACACTCACCTCTAGTGGTTGGTGAACACACTGTGGAGTTAACTTAAAAGAAAAGAAAAACCCAGTTACGCCAGCAATCTCAGCATAGCGTTGATTCAGTGATTCTTGCTCGAAGCATTCTTTGGACAGGTTAAAGTTAACCGAAATGCTAGTGTCTTGTGTGCCTTGGGCTTGGGTGCACACAAACCAGCAACTCACTATCAGAAGTCGTATTAACACAAAAAATCTCCACCTTGCCTGTTTATTCAAGGCTGTAATGAATGGCTACTTATTCGCTAACCAACAGCAGAAACTCATCAACCACTTCAGACAAATATAGGTCTTTGACCAAAAAAAAGAATACTCATGTAACTAACAAGAGTTAGCAATTACAAGTTACTATTAAACAAGACTCTGTCAATGAGTAGCGAGCTGGCTATACTGCAAGACTCGTATAGTTAAATATGCTTGCGCAAACGTTAATATTTAACGCCAAATCGGCATAGGGAAGGTCGGCAATAGCATTTATTTGATAGGGCTATGTATGTTAATACGCTTAGCAGCGATAGTGATTCTTGCAATATTCAGTATTAGAGCTTACGCACAGAGTCTTGAAATAGACTTTGATGGAGATGGTGAACCTGACTATGTCGCTTGTCAGTTCGTCGGTGGGGTTGATACCAGTGGGTGCTTGTATTGCTGGTATATCTCTACTTCTCTTGGCAATGTAAATGAGTTACAGCTACCTTATCTAGAAGATTTAAGTTCTCTCAGCTTCAACAACAACCAACTGAATATCAGTGCGAGTTCTAACCGTTGTGATTTTTCGATTCATTTTGCTTGGCATTCCAATACTGGGTTTGTTCATACTGAAGCAGTCAAACTTGAATGCTGGCGCTAACCTTTTTTGCTCAGCTCCAAGCAATAAGCCGTTTAAAATTCATATTAAGGAGAAGTTGAATGTCATCAGTTACGTTGCACGTGCAATTGGCCTATGAAACTGCAGAGCACGCAAAGCTTGTTTTTGAGGCATTCAGCCAGTGGCCGACTATGACAGTACGCAAAAAAAGGCCTGATGCCAGGCGGATGCGAGCGATAAAATGCAGTATGGACTGGATTGGGTATCAGCTACCCACCATTTTTGAACTGGTCTTTGAACAGCAGACTTGTGTGCTAGAGGATGCCCCCACAAGAGTAGGCAACTCAGTAAAGCTACAATTTTATTGCGGGAGACAAGCTGGCAGCAAAGTCGTCGAAGCTTTTATTGACGAACTAACTGCACTGCCGGTAACCATTAAGATAATAAGTCTCGACGACTTCGATGATTCCATTTATTCCCAAACAAGGAAAATAAGAGGATCTACAAGCCCTTAACCACCAGTTATTTAGCAATACAGCTCCTCCTGTACTCACCCCCATGCTTGTCTCTAGAATAACTTGCGCGTGAGTTTGTGTTTTTCCAGTAAGTGCCGGAAATTCATGATGGTGGTGCGATCGGGTATGGCTTTATCCAGTGACAGTTGTGCAAACTAACGCATTGAAGCAATTTCATAGAACGCATCTTCCATTGCTTCTTCATCAAGGCTGTACCATTGCTGCATACAATGAATGCGAAAAATGGTTTCAAGCGCATACGGACGTCTGCAATTGCCTGCTTTAGTATAAAAGGGGTCAATCACTTCCAGCAGTCGAGACCACGGCAGAAGGTTATCCATTATGGATAAGAAAACCTCTTTTCTCGTTTGGCGGCGCTCGCTGGAAAACTCACTATCGGCGAAGGTAAATTGTTGGCTAATGGACACTAGCGGTTGTGATTAACTGTACCGTTATGATCTCACATCAGGGACTTGTTCACACCTTCCCTAAGGGCTCACCAACCGTTAAAAATACGCACTTGAAAATGTACATTTTTTACCCTACCTTATATTAAATATTGTACGTATTATTTTCTTTGACCGCTAAATTAATAACTTATTATCTAATATTACATAAAGAGTTTTGATGGCTAAAACGAAAGAGTACATGTTTGAAGTTCAACGAGGAGCCACCGAGAAATGAAGCTGTTAATTAATTAGTAGTGGTATCCGAACAAGTGCGTACTTATCTCCCATGTAACCAAAGCCTACAAAGCGATGTTCATCACGTACACCCAAGTTTAGATAAATTAGTTTTGAAAGGAGAGCGTATGAAATGTGCAGGACAAATATTTTTATTTTCCATCTGTTTCTTTTTCAGTCTATCAGCTTTTGCTGAATGGGGTAGATGGCATCAAATGCACGAAATAACTGCCGGAAATAATCGTATCTTGTTAGTAGAGTTTCGGAGTTATTCAAAGAAAGGCTGGAATGCACAAGCTCAATGGAGAGTAACAAATACAAGTGAAGAGACCCTTGATTGTGTAGGCATTGGCAACAAAGTTTATACTCTAGATAATGGACAGAAAATAAGCCGTTCTGGTGAACACTGTGATAAACTGCATTCGGGGCGCTCTTTTACTACTGTTTCGGACACACTTAAAAAAGGTGTGATAGTCGACGTGGTTCTGTCAAGTGTCAAGTTTACATTCAATGGTGAACGAGCAGTCGTAGAATTATAACCTGTATGTTTGAGTGAACTAGACTTATATTTTTTGAAAGCCACATTTGGCAATACAAGGCAAGTAACCATTGTGATGAATACAAAAGTAAATATTTTAGCCATGCTGAGTTTTAGCGTTTTTTTATGTGGCTGTGAATCGACTACCTCCAAAACTAGAGAAACAGAGTTACTACTCCCCCCCCCTAACGTCGTTAAAGTCGATGGCACTATCATGGAAAAAAATTTCCAAGGCAGGTACAAAGAATATCACTTCGAACATGAGTCCGGGAATTGCCAAATTAGCATCACTTCAGAAAAAAACAACACTACAAGTATTGAAGGAAGGTTTGATCATAGGTTTGGTGATGATGAAGTAACGGCAACAGGCTTTTTAACAAAATCAGATAATTCCGCTGAATTGCCCATGTATGGCACCGGAGTTCCCTATGAAGAAGTATATCGCTTGAAGACCGTAGAAGATGAAAAATGGTACATAACCATTATTGAAGGTCAAATAGAGTCAGTAGTCTGGTCATTCAATTCCTCATGGTCAGGAGATAAAAAGTACTTTTGCTGGCCTTGAAGACAATAACTTATAACTAAACAGTTTAGGGCGCTTTATAATAGGTACATGTTTGGGCAAGAAGCTCAGTTTTTTCGAAACTGACCTACGAAAACAGCGGTCAAAGTGACACTTTGCAGTTGAAATTTGGAAATTGATCTTATAAAAGTCTCAGTTCAAGTGCCTCCGCCTCCCTTCTGAAAAGTAATTAAAAAGGGCGGTATTTGATCAACAACGCCTTTCTGATACGTTGAAGAAGGGCTCTGTAGCAGAAGTAGATTTGAAGAGCATACACTTTAAATTGAATATTAGAAGAGCTGAAGTTGAGTGGTGTTCCCCTCTGTTAAAAAGTTCTCGAAGAATAAATTGAGATAGTAGTGGAATCTGTATTATCAGGTAATCGACGATACAAAATGGTTGGAAGCTAATGATAAAAAAAATCACGTTAATAGCCACTCTGGCTCTAGCAATTTTAGCACTTACTGGGTGTGGCACCTCTTGGAAGAAACAAGCTGAGGCGTTGAAAAACTACGGATACGTCAGCTCATCCCTGACTGTTACTGCCGATGAAAGCAGATATGGGTACAAGGTTATTTACGAAGATAACGTTCCAGCAGGAGCCTCACCTAGCATAATGCCGGCTCTTCGTCCCATTGGAATGGATTGGACGACAGACGATTACTTAGCATTTTTAGAGCGTGAAAATGGAGCTAAATACGACCCCGATGCTTCGTTGATTAGAGATTTTTTAAACGGAAAACAGGCCGATTTCTATAACCTTCACGGTGGTACCTTCGCTGTTCTCGTTAACACGGCCGCATTACCGTACGTAACGTTGGACGAAGGCGAAAAACGTTTAAACATTAAAGTTCGAGAATTAAAGTCGAACAGAGGAAATGGCTTTAGAACTGGAAATAAACCATCAGTTGATATTGCAACACTACCAAACAGAAACGAGATGAGGCGGTTAGCCAATTTATCTGAGGACGAAGATTTTTCAAGCGAAACTTATTATGCCAATTACCATTACAATGATAAGCAACTTCTTGGTAAAGACGATTATAAGCAGTCGTATCTGGTCGTTAAAGCGATTGGGAAAAGCACTGGTCATACATTTGAGATGAGGCAACCATTTACAGAGAAGGCCGTTGGTGGACTTTATCATGACCGAATCAAAAGCAGCTACGGAAGAGGTGCCTTACTCGGTATTGAGTATTATTCAGTAGCGACTCTAGAAGGCCTAAATAACGCTTTACCTTACGATTCCAAGGGCTATAAGTTTAGCGCACGGTTACAAGGTGAATACTCCGCTTGGGGACGCAATTACAGGGTCTATCCATCAGAGGCTTTTTATTACGATCCAACGCCGATTGATATCCGGCTTGATAATGGTTGGCTCAGTCCTCTCAAAGTGACCAAAGACTCCAATGGAACTATTAGCTATACAGCTGCCGAAACAGGCGAGCTAAGTATGCTAGAGGTGACTATGGCGGGCTGGGCAACGATTGAAGCGCAAGAAAAATTTCTGGTCGAAAACAAAGCGCAACGAGAGCGCATCTTGGCCAAAACCGACCCTTTTAAATGGTCAAATCCCTACTTACGTTATTTTGAAAGCTTTGAAAAGATTGAGAATGGCAAGCAACTTAATAGCGGCATTCACAGTAGAATAGGCACTTTTTACACGAGCGAAGTTGCATTCAATGACCTTTATACATCTGCTTACAAGGCGAATCAATTATTTCCCATCAATTCAGACATACTTGCGTTTATCACTGATGAGGTTCCCAAGGCATTGTTAAATCAAGATAAATACATGGCTTGTTATTCTGATTCTAATAACCGTTCGAGATTAAAAAGGCATATTAGAAAAATTAAAGGAACGAAAAAAACCATCACTAAAGGGTTTGAATTATTAGACGCGTCCATTGCACAGGATTTGACCCCTGAAAACCTTGCACATTATTTAAATTATAGCGTGCGTCGCATGGTCAATTATTACACTAATTCTTTGAAAGACTGCAATCAAATGCTTGCAGATGCTGAAGACCGTTACTACTCAGAAAAGGAAGAAGAAAGAAACAGTGGTTGGGGAGCTTTTGCTAGTGCTTTAGGGCAGGCAGTTCAAAAGGAATATGTAAAAACGCAACTGCAACAAAAGTTTGTGAAAAATCATAGTAGATATTCTTCAAATTACAATGCGAATCTCGACCCGCAAACTAGACTCAATAATGCTTTTAGTAATAGCAGCACTTATTTTTCCGGGGCTGGCAAAAATATAAAATATCAATTTAATAACAATACGCTAAGCCTGACATCAGTTCCCCCTGTAAAAACACCAATCCTTAAAGGTTATACCACTACAAGTAACCGCGAAGTTTTCAGCATGGAAATGCCTCGACCACCATCTGATGGATTTTGCTTCGGAGGCGGTTCTGATTGCGCGAAGAAAGCTCGTGATGATCGTCGGCGCTATTACGAAGAAACATGTGAGATAGGTAAGCGAACGCCCGGGCTCGCCAGACAGCATTGTGAAAGAGGTTTTCAAGAAGCCAAAGAATCGTCAGGGAGCAAGAAATCAGTAGCAAAATAGCCGGTCTGGCAGGTTCTGCTGGCCTAAAACCTGAAAATAAACGAGAGAGATTTAAATGAAAATAACAACTATTTGCCGTTTTTTTCTTGGGGCGCTACTCTTTTTATATAGAGTGCTTGTAAGTCGACTTCACCAAAAAGTAAGCAAGCCATATCAACTAATCTAACACTTTGATGGAGTATAAGAAGTATAAACGCTATAGGCAAGACATAGTGTCAGCTGAGTTTAAGTCGGTTTTTTACATATATTGAATGTGTTCTGAAAATAGCTCGAAAAGGGTAGTCGTTAAGATAAGCAGGTTACCTGCTCTTTAGTACTAACTTTGAAATCAGATTTATAGAGGCTTTTGCCTCAACATATTGCATGTTCAAGCTGTCGTTTTTTTTGTAACTTATGCGTCAAAGTCAAAACCTCGCTGAATGGTGTAGTCGTCAATCACTGAGGTTTGCACGGATTCGAATACCGGTTTGATCTGAGGTGTCTGGAAATACCGTTTCTTTCGCGAATCGTAAGACAGGTTATCCGATGCAAGCTCTTTGTAAGTGCAGAAATCTCGTGAACCTGCCGACAACCCGACCTGAAAACGGTTAATTAAGTCCTGACGATAAATCGCACCTTTGAATAGCAAGCAAAAGTCGATGTAGGCAAGGCGTTGTTTTTGAGCAAAGCTGATAGAGTCGAGCATCGTCCCTGTTTGCGTTTCTATACTTTAGCTCAATGTGGTTTATTTTGAGACGGTTGTAAAGAAGATACATATTTAACTGCTCATAAATCGGTACTTAAATTCCTTCTTTCTTGCTTCCGGTTCGACCTCTGTTAGTCCAGTGCAGCGATGCGCTGCACGCGCGTCCCACCCAAGCGGCCAGCGTTTAAACAGGTGTTGATTACAGGCAGGGCAAGCGCGTTGACGTGCAATATTGGAAACAGCCTGTTTTGTCTTCCTTATGGGGTTGGGCTTTGTCGGTAGATTGGCAGCTGCGCTGCTTATTGGCTTAACGTCTGGTATCCAGATAGCATCACCCTTTTCTGGCTCACCAAATGAGATGCGCTCCTGTTCAGGCAAGCTTGCTACCCATGCGGCACTGTAGGCATCCACTCTATCGTGCATTGGTCCAAGGCACATATTATCTGCTTGCGACCAATCGTAGTCGGTTTTAGGCCAACCAGTGTAATGCGACATGGCAGACAGCTGTAACTCAGCCTGATTCCCTTTGCTTTTATGGATATCAGCGACACCTAACTGTTTCACTGTCGCGTGTGGATAGACCTCTATACATTCGGCAACTTTACTCAGTCGCTCGTTCAACGCGAAACCTAACAGCATAAAGATTTGGTGGGCATGAGGCAGGTTTTGTATCGGCTTACCCGCCTCAAGATGTGCAATACCTTTTGCTTTAATCACCATAAAGTCATCGGCAGAAGGTGTGGTGTAACAGCTAATACCCGCCCTATCGAGCGCCTGTTCTGCAAATCTACGATTAAGATGGTTATCCCTTGGCCGAAGCGGTGAGTCGATACCTATTCGAATTGGGTTTAAATGGAATGCCTCGCATACCGTTTCTATGTAACTGGCGACATCTTCTGCAAATGCCTGATTAACCTTGTCATCCAAGGTCCGGGCGTTGCCTAAACCTCTAGGTGGTTTTATTGGGTAACTGGCTAACGGAAACGGCAATAATCGCCCATTTTCTAGAGTACAAATCACCAGTGGCAGGTATTTACCTTTCGCACAAGCGACATCGATACCGATAAACACGTCCATGTTTGTCTCTCCTATCTGTCAGGAATGAATATTTCACTGTTAAACGATACTACACGATTGGAATTAATACCCAATCAAGACATTGCCTGAGTTAATATATTTTCGATATTTAACAAGGATGTTCAATTATGCCAAGAAAAAATACTTCGTTTGCTGACCTTCTTTTCCAAGCGCCGTGGTGGGTTTCGGTGATAACGGCAGCAATTACCTATGTTGTAATGGGTCACCTACTGCCTTCTGTTGAAACTGATAACCAGCTTATCAACATGGTATTTAAGGCACTCGCTATGCCTGCGCCTTATTTTGCAATTTTCATATTATTCATCGCGCCTTTTTCGTTTTTTAATGCGCGTCGTAAAGCCAAGCAATTAGATGCGCAAAAGAGTATTGAGACCATTAGACAACTGCATTGGCGAAACTTCGAAGAGCTAGTGGCAGAAGCCTATCGAAGACAAGGTTATCGAGTAACCGAAGGTGGTTTTGGTGCTGACGGTGGTGTTGACCTAGAACTGAGGAAAGGCGAAGGGCTTACTCTCGTTCAGTGCAAACAATGGAAGGCACAAAAAGTTGGTGTCAGTGTGGTACGCGAGATGTTTGGTGTATTAACCGCCAGTAATGCAGACAAGATTATCGTCATCTGTTCAGGTAAATTCACCCAACAGGCAATAGACTTCGCATCTGATAAGCCTATCGAGCTAATTACCGGAAATGAACTATTATCGCTCGTTAAAGATGCACAGGCAGAGCCCATTATAGCGCCGGTCCAACAGGCATCATGTCCTAGGTGTGGTAGTGAATTAGTTGAGCGACAAGCTAAGCGCGGCACCAATGCAGGTAATACCTTCTTGGGTTGTTCCAGCTTTCCCAAGTGCCGCTACACCGAGTAGTTTTTTGTAAATTATTTGAGGTATGTTGCATTGTTGGAAGATGAAAGCTTTAGCGGATAGTAGAACTGTTTAAACTGCCGAAGCCTTCCTCCAATGGTATTCAGCGTCTCCTAACTGGTCGCGAATATGACCAAGTAAACTCCTTGTTCGGATAGTAGTCACTAGACTCCTTTTCCTGAATGCGGCTTTAGCTTTCGCCAGCGCGTCATACTTTTTTAGGCACATTCAATAAGACGGATAAAATCCTCTACCACGCCTTGGTGAATATGAAGCGGATTGCACTCGTGTATCGCGTAAACCGTACCAATGGCCTCGTCTTTGGAAATAAAACCTTGTTCGGCGAGTTCAAGTAACAGCTTCAACCCTCGCTTCGTTGGTATATTATCTTCCTCGCAAAATTTCAGGAGTGCTTTCTCGTTTGTAATACAAGTTATATCCCCAATACTCTTTGCCAAATACAAGCAAACCTTGTCTTGAAAAGACAATGGCCCATGTTGTGCATTTGATGCTTCAAAAAGAACTTCTAGATCTTCTTCAACTACGTCAAAACCATACTGCAAACAGTCATCATGACTAAGCTGCTCAACTTCACCTAGAATAACTGAAGGTATAACAACTCTTTCAATCTTCTCGGAATACAACGCCAGCATCATTATATCGGCATCGGCATAATCAATGAGGACATTTGCATCTGTTATTACTGGCACTATTTATTCCCGAATTAACCAACCCATGAAGACGCCAGTTGACGCATTTCCTTATTCTGCAGTCTCAGTATCTCTGCCCCACGAGAAAGTGAAATATTGCCACTCTCAACAGCCTTTCTTACAAGGAATGGCAAGCGATCTTCCGTAAAATCAAATACATCAAGATTGAAAGGCTCACTTGCAGTGGTGTACCTATGGTTAATCCTGTAATGGTCGCTTTCAATGCCTACCGGCTCAGTATGCTTCTGAAGAGATTTACGGTAACGGTGTTTAAACTCGATATTGAAATTCATCCAAAGCTTATTTTTCTTTTCAGACGGCATATCTTCCGCGTATCGATAGAGAACAGTCCTCCAACTGACTTTAAATACTTTTTTTACCTTTAAAACCCGATCCACAAAACTTAAGCCGGCCGCTTCATTCCATTCTCTTTCAAAGGCGTCTTGAGGCATGAGGAAATGTGATGCAAATTGATCAGCTTCTGCCTCTTGTTCTTCAATCTCGGTAGTTTGGTCAATATCATATGCATTTAGATGCATCAGGAGGTGACCGAGCTCGTGAGCTGCACTAAATATCCAAGTTTCTACCGGCAGTCTCTTCCAAGTATTAACTATAACAGCGGGTCCGCCTTTTTCTTGCTCACTAACTGACAACCCTAAAAATGAATCAGTTTCCACTTCAATAGAACGGACCTTAATTCCTCTTGCTTCGAGAAGTCCACAAATGTCCAAGACAGGCTCCTTGGGACCCAATCCAAACTTACTTCTGCAATAGTTTGCAAGTTCAGGTATTCCGCAGGTATTACTTTCCTTATAAGCGTAAAACTCATGTAAATCGGCTACTTGCTTGTCTTGAGTAAGCTCTTCTAGAGAATTAAAGTCATACAACCAAGTAACCACATCAGAAATAATTTGTTCCCTAGTTTTAAGCCTTTTGAGTGACCTAAACCGAATATGCTTAAGAGGCTTCACTTCAGCCAGTATTTCTTGAATTGGTACTTGTAGTGCTTGAGCTAGAGCTTTGATTGACTCAGCTCTCGGAGTAGCCTTTCCACGCTCAAGTTTTTGGTAACCACTAAGAGACATACCAGCCTTTTCAGCTAGATCTGACTGATTGTATCGCGCGTTTGAGCGCAATCGCTTTAGATTGTGAGCAATAGCTTGATTGTTCATTGCGGTCTCCTTTAGTAATCATAATAACAAATTATTTAATAATAGCTACTTTATTGAATCAAGGAGACTCGCAATGAACCGTTTAATTTACAATAGATATTGTGCTAAAAACCACTAGAACCCAAGAGCAAAATAGTTGCTGTTAATGACCACTGAAGACATTCAGACTCACCAAGATAAGATACTGAAATAGCTCCTGCGTATTTCGGTGCATCCGAACGGTCGGGGAAATGGGTGATCGGAATGGGCCGGAACATGCAGCTCCACTTTATTACGGATTAAAAGCAAGTATCCACTTTCGATTGCGACTGCACACAATTCACGAACTATAAAGTACACGAATTAAAAATTCTTTGCACAGCAGTAAACAATGGCTAATCAAATTGACCGACATGACATCGATGATACGTTGTATGTATTTAAGCAGGATAACAGTAAACGCTGGTACGCACGTTTTCAGCTGTTTGGGAAATGGTATTGCAAAGCGACAAAACAAAAGGACTTAGAAGAAGCAAAGGCGACCGCTCGATATCTTCGAACTGAGTACAAGATCAAAATTGAAACTGGCACGTATCGACGAGCAAGCGGTTCCGTGATGTTGCACAGAAAGCTATTGAGCAAATGGAGCACGAACTTGCAATGGGCACTGGCAAGGTTGCATACAAGGATTACAGTGGCGCACTGACAAAGTATCACATTCCAGTCTTTGACCGGACCTATATCACATCTATTGACCAAGATAAGCTGAGTGAATTCAACGTAAAACGCAGAGAGATCGCTAAGAAGGATTTATCCAAGTCTACGATCCTCAATCATAACGCAGCTTTAAATATGGTTTTCAAAATCGCATTGGACAATCAGTGGGTGGCTCCAATACAGGTTACGAACCTAAACAATGTAGGTAAGGCTGGAACAAGGCGCGCGTCTTTCACACCAGAAGAATACGAACGTATTTGTGACAAAGTGCTAGAAATGGAAAGAAATGCGCGAAAAGAAGTAACAGCTCAAATCACTCTGGTACCATCGGCTCTACCCCATAAACGGGGGGATCAGTATTTATCCTGTTCTATTAATTTGGGGTAAATCAGACGAGTAAATTAACTTCAAACAAAATCTTTTTCAGATCTTGTCTAGAATCAAAAACTAGAAGAAGAATGACTGTCTTTGTAGACTCTTCAACTCGGTAAAGCACCACATTATGACTATCGACAAGAAGTTGCCTGTATCCGGTTACCCCTAATTCCAGGAGCCTGTCGCTATGAGGCGCAGAATACGGATTTCCAGAGAGTTGAGACTTAACTTTTGATTTAACAGCTCGCTTGGCCTCGTTTGCAACATTGTGATTAAATTTTCTGGTTAAAAATGCATCCAGTTTTTTCAAACAAAGTTTAAAAACCGGCGTCACTTTTATGCTGTATTTAATTGTCGTCAAATGCTTCATCCAGATCAAATAGCCCGTTCTGTCGCGCACTGCGTTCTGACAAATTTATGAGTTTTAATAATGCTATAGTTTGTTGCTGTTCTTCGTAGTCATTCGCATCCTGAATAACATACTTTGGCTTGCCATTTTGCGTGACCAAAATGGGATTATCCAATTCCAGATGATTCGCATGTTCCTTCATGTAAGATACAGTTTGAGTTTTCATAACAATCTCTATTGGTCTAAATATAGACTTATTATAGTCCGATAGACGAAAAATGAAACGGATAGATTTCCGAGTGGACCGCAAATATTTTCATGATATACCTATACCGGAACATTTATTTAATCAAATCGGCTTCAAAATTGAAAACTCTGCATGTTATGCTTCTGCATCAATTCAGCGATTCGAGACTACTTACTTGACAAAGTTTGATAGAGATTTCCCAAAACTAGAGATGCGGCTTGACGCATTTTTTGATGCCATTGATGACGAAGATTACAAACTTGCCCGACTCATTGTAAAAAAGGCGGTCAGGAAATTCCCCCGACATCCTGTTTGCTTCGCGCTTCAAGGGCTAGCAGCTGTATTTATCGATGATGATCATACCGATGGTTATTTGTTTTTTAAGCAAGCAATAAACAGTGGCTACGCACCTGCTTTTGTATATTTTAATTTTGGACTCTGTGCCGAAAAATCTGGCTCAATTGCTGAATCTTTAGCGGCATTTCAAAATGCGCTGGACAGTGCGTCACCGGAAGAACTTCATCAATATGAACCTGCCAGACTCCATCTCCAAGCGATAAGAGAGCAACTTCCCGAACGCCTCACTTTAGAACAGTACCTTATAGACGCCGAAGTTTTTGAAGAAGGTGTTGAATTGTTAGGAAGTCATAAGTTCAGTGAAGCGGCAAACTGCTTTACTCTACTGTTAAAAAGCCAGCCCGAGCATGTACAAAGCTGCGGCAATTTGGGAATTTGTCAGATGTATTTAGGCGATCACTTGTCTGCAAAACGTGCGTTTCATCGAGCATTGGCAATTGATCCAAATTACCTGTTAGCTGAAAATAACCTGACATTATTAAAAGCGCTTGAAGACGGAGAGATAGAAGAGCTTCCAAGATTTGGTATTACCGATTTCTATGCAGAAAAAGAGAAAACCTCAAACCCTGCCACTGAACTCAATCAGGCAATATCACAAGCCATGGGCAACGAGCAGTTTGACTCAATTGAGGATGCCCAAGCATTTGTTGAGAACTATATGAATGAGCATAACAGTTCACCGAATACTGATATGCTTAACCTCACACCAAGCCAAACTCACAAGCTACTTACTGAGCCTTTCGAATCCAGTGATTTACTTAGCTGGCAATTTTCGAATGTTACCAAATTTACATCAGCCCCTGTTTATTGGTTAGCTGTAAATTTAATAGGAGCTTTAGGGGCTGATGGAGTTAAGTGCACCGCCAATGGAAATTTGCCCCGCAATTTATGTCGATCGCTATTCGATAGTTATATGAAAGAGTTTGCTCCCAGCTTTATCGTTTCCAAAATAAATAAAGAGGACGATTTCATTAACCTACATGTAGTTCGCAGCATATTGTTGATTGCCAAATTAATTCGTAAACACGGTGGGCGCTGGAAGCCATTGAAATCAACATGGCAACTTTATGAGCGTATACAGCAAGGTGATAACACAGCTGCGACCGAACTTTATCAAATACTGTTTAAAACGTATGCTACTGAGTACAACTGGGCGTACATTAGTGGTAATGAGAGCGATTGTGCATTCTATCAGTTCAGTATAGGTTACTCATTGTATATGCTTCATCATCTTGGCACTGAATGGCGACATTACCGAGAATACCAGGTACTTTATGAGCAGGCTTTCCCAGATCAAGCAGATCCGTTGCCAGAGCTTTCAAAGATAGAATTTCCCTCCCAGTATATTTTTCATTTCTGGTTCGACTTTGCATGGCAAGTCGGACTAATAGAAAAACGTGAAAGCACCGATGAAAATACAAATGGTTTTTCCAAAGAAATCATAGCTACGCCTCTGTTTATCGAACTGATTTCTTGGCACATATGAATCAGGTGATAAAAAAACGTCATTTACTCTAATCGAATGCGTGCGGCATCAGTAATCATAGCGTCTTCAATAAACATCAATTTATTTGTTATGGCATGGAATTTCAGATCAAAACACGCAGTTTATCTGAATCTGATAGAAAGGGATTCCACCTAAACCTCATCACCTTTGTATGGGGCTTCATGGACTGGGGGAGGGAGAATCGGGTAAAGTGACTCTAAGCATTTTCTTTGCGAAAAGCTGTTAGTCATGCAAAGAATTTGCAAAGCGTCATTATTACAATTTAACCTGCTGACTTAAAATAATTATTTCAAACACTAACTTTTCAAAATCCGTTGCTAGAAATAGCGTGCCGTCCGGATGTCGGCCCATCGCGTGGCGACCAATTAAAAGTCCGGCCTCTGGTACCGTTCTCTTTGAATCTTAACTCATAAACGTCCGCTTTCACTTTTGCGTTACCAACGATCATACCCAACTTGCAAAGGGTGTGAGTGCTCTGCACAGGAAAGTCTTAATGCTAAAGTATCCGTTTTTTGGGTTGGCTCCTCATTACTTTGACATGTAATCAGATAGGCGACAAAATGACTTTGCGCTTAGATTAATCTACTTGATAAGAAAAAAACGCAAAGCAATGGGATGTGTGTATACAGCCAATATTCATACTCTATATCAATGCAAGACAATAAACCGGTACACATTTTTGGAAAAAAGAAAATTAGCAAGAGAGATAAGTAGCAAGGAACAATTAGGCAGACGCCTCGTTGCTCGTATCAGTATTTGGTCCTTATTGGTTGTTTTCATTGCTTCAACGGCGACATTTTTTTCAACTTATCCGAATTACCAACAACGTATTATTACGTCATTACAGCAGGATATAGCCACTGCGTTAGTACCGGCAGAATCCCTGTTTGCACGCGTAACCTCACATGCCGAGACGATGACGTCGCGCTTTCTCGCATATTATCAATATTTTCATACTGACAGTCGGGATAGCGTGGACCAATTTGATCACTGGTTCGAGCAGACGTCACCAGGAGTCACACGTCTAAAGCAGTCTTACTTCGATGGCAAGAATGACAACGACTTTCTCATTAAAGGCATGTCAGCATTCATCGGTAAATCTGAGCAGCCCCTTGATGACGAGAGAAAAGCACGTATTATTGCCGCGACGCTCACGCTCAACGAACTTGGTCCCGCATGGTCAAATAGCGTTAGCAACAGTCACCTTTCTATGCCAGAAAATGCACTTGTTCTGTACTCACAACACAGCGCCTGGGGTCGTCTTGCCGATAAAGACTTAATAATGACAAACTACAGTGTGCTGAAATCAAGCTTGCAGTCTAATAATCCCGCCCGCGAGCCTAATTGGACTGGACTGTATTATGACCGCTCTGCGAACTTATGGACGATAACCTATCAAAGGCCAATAGATTTAGCAGGGCAACACCTAGCAAACGCAAGTTTTGATGTAGAACTGACGCAATTGCTGGAAGATTTGCAGGGACAGCGCCAAGATGCTACACAGTTTATGGTACTAAATCAAAAAGGGGATTTAATTGCGGCCCCCGGTATCAGTGACAAACTCAAAGCCCAGCCGCTATTAAATCATGACAATTATCTCGAGCCGGTATATCAATCAGTGTATCAACTGATGACTCAACGCTCTTTTACAGAAGGACCTGCGGTGTTTGAAGACGCCGTGCCAGGACAGCTGGTTATTGTTCAACCTCTGCCCCGTTTGGGTTGGTGGTACGTTGCTCTTTATCCACAGAATATGATCTCAGAGCAAGCTGGTATGCAGTCATTGCGGGTGTTTACTACGGGTATAATTATGTTGGGGCTTTTATTACTCGTTGTCTACTGGCAAGTCACTCGTGAGGTATCACAGCCTCTTCGACGACTCGCCTCTGTCGCAGCGCAGATGGATTCAAAAAATTATGAAGGCGTAATTACAAATCAAGAGCACGTCTGGAAATTCAAAGGCGAAGTAAAGCTAGCCCTTGACGCCTTTAGAACAATGGCCCGTCGGTTTATAGAAGCGCAACTTAACCTTGAACAACAGGTTCAGACAAGAACCACCGAGCTTGCGCAGGCAAATAGCAAGCTTGAGGAAATAGCGCATATAGATGGCCTAACGGGGCTGATGAATAGGCGTTCATTCGATAGAGATTTACAGGCAGCCTTAAACTCAAACGACAACTATATTTTAGCCTTAGCCGATATTGATGCGTTTAAACCCTATAACGACCACTATGGTCACGAAGCAGGCGATACGGTTTTACGACGCGTTGGCCGATGTTTACAGCAGGTTAACCACGCTCAGGTCTATCGCTACGGTGGAGAGGAGTTTGCTTTGCTGGTGAAAGAAACTAGATTGAATAAATCCCCGACCCTCCTCAATGAGGTTATTACCCTGATTGAAAAGCTAGACATTCGTCACGATTTTAATCATCGAGACGGGAACGTAGTGAGTATTAGCATGGGTACGGTTACAATACATCAGGGACAAACGCCTTCGAATGTCATAAAACTTGCCGATGAAAATCTATACAAAGCAAAGGCAAAAGGCGGCAATTGTTTGATAGGGTAAACAATATGAAGCAATAGTTACTTAACGAAGAGTAACAACGGGTGATGCAGGATAAGATAAATTAAAGCCACACATCACTCACCACCCATCGTTCACTCATCAATGCATACTATCGCAGCCCTGGTTGATAAGTCTCTTCTGCATTCGCCGCGATATCGTCAGCATAAAAATACACATCGCGCAGTTTACCTGAGACATAGACTGCCGCTTGATCGTTATAATGTGGAGAGTTTGGATCGTTACTCAAGCCACCGGCGGTTATCGCCTTAGCCTTTAGCTTTTCGCCAAATTCAACGGCTGCCACAAAGCTATTTCCACGCGTGCCATAAATTCGCTTTGTTTCACCCTGGCCATAATTTTGGCCGTAGGCCGCAAGAGCTCCCCACCGGCCAGACGCAAAACCAACGGGCAAGCTTGGTGCATCATCATCGAAATGCTGTCGAATATCGGGGCTAATGCGTTGAAAGCGATTAATTTCTCCCCATGGGGTCTGCCAGGTTCCAAAGTCACGAGCTAGCTTATCAACAGCCGACTTTAGAGAAATAACGCGCTCCTCATTAGAAGCCATGCTCTCCATATAGGTATAAACACTTACATCAGCAGCTCGCGCTTTATTGCGAACGGCCTGCATCAAATCCATGCCCCAGAAAACAGCAACAGAGGTAGGCACGCTGTCTACGCCGCTGCGGTTGTCCCACGCTTGAAGCGTTGCAATAGGCTCCCGTAATGACGCTTTTCTGGGGTCAGAATCGGGCAAGGACTCAAAAGCTTTAAACAGGGGCGGAAGCAACTCATCAAACCCAGTTAAATGGCTATCGTAAGCGGCATTAATAAGACTATCGATATCAAAATCAGTCGTACTTTCAAGCAAGTTAATTGCGTGAATACCGCGATAGTTTTCAGTGGTACCGGAATAATACGCTGGGTAATCCGATTTTTTAGGGCTGAACTCGGCTGCCGCACTGTAAGGCCAGTTATTGGTATTTTGAATCCACCCGTTACCTGGGTTTTTAATATGGATATGCTCTTCAAGGGGGTGAATGCCTTGCCAATCTGTAGCAGGGTTACTTCCATCTACTGGTTGAGTAAAATCGAAAGCCGTATCTCGACGAGGTACAAAATTACCGTGGAAGTAGGCAATAGTACCATCTGCATCGGCGTATACGGTGTTGTTCGATGAATTCGTTAAGCTTTTCATTGCTGTATAAAACTCATCGTAATTTTGCGCTTTTGTGCGAGTGTACGACTGTATAAGCGCTTTAACCGGCTCCTCCATTAAACGCACAGATACCCACTTATTATTATGTGAGCGCACTATTGGACCGCGATGGGTGAAATAAGCAGTGACTTGCTTTTGCTGCATAGTGCCGTCTTTTGCTTTGTAAGGTAGTTCGATGAGTCGCGTTTCGAGCTTGCGATGCTCATCGCCATATAGGTAGTACAAACCATCCTCTTTTTCGATAACGGTTTCTGCGTATTCGTCTATAACGTCCACGTAGGTTGATGTGTGCATCCACCCCAAACGCTCGTTAAAACCTTGGTAGATAAAGAATTGTCCCCAGGTAGATGCCCCATAGGCATTTAACCCTTCCTCTGATTGCACGTGAGCTTCGTGTCGAAAATAAAAGCTGGTATGAGGATTTACTAAAAGAAGCGCATTACCGTTTTTCGTGCGACTAGGAGCAATAGCAAAGCCATTTGACCCACCTGGCTCTGCGTCTAATTGATTTGTTGTATTCAATGGGTCAGTTTTAAAGGAGACATTTGCCATATCATCACCGTAAAACTCGGCCAATCGGGCCATATTTACGCCGCGCTCAATATCGCCACCAATACTGCCTTCACTAAAGGTGAGCGCCATCCACGGCTCGAAGCGGGTAATGACTTTAGGTTTTACTTCAGGGTGTGTGTAGAGGTAATAATTTAAACCGTCGGCAAACGCCACCATCAATTTTTTAAGCCACTCAGGGCTTTCTTCATACTGCTTTTTAATTTGCTTAGGCTGAATAAACAGCTTCATGCGAAGATCTCGGTATAGTTCATCCTCACCGAGATCTTCAGCTAATCGGCCCATTGCGTTAATATAATTGCGCTCTATTCGATTAAAGTCGTCTTCGGCCTGAGCATACAGCATGCCAAACACAGCATCAGCATCAGTTTTCCCTTTAATATGGGGGATACCCCAGTTATCGCGGGTAATAGTCACGTTCTTTGCCGTTGCTTCCCAGCGCAAAACTTCTTCTGACTTTTTATCAGTTGCCTGATTAGCTGCGGGCGCCTTGTAATCCGACGAGCACGCCGAAACAAACAGAGTCACAAATACTGCAAAACATACCGACAGGCACTTCATCTGCTTTTCCTTATTTTTAGTTGTAAGCAAAACCTACTACTCATTAATTCAACTGTAAAGAAAGCTCCCAAGATAGTCGATTTAACAATAGGAAGGCACAAGTTACAGAAACTGCTGTGCAGTTTTTTATAAGTTTAACGGCTTTTCTGTTTGAGCCTTAGCCTAAAGTATAGTTTTGAATACTTATATATCGCACAACATGTTTTTGTTTTTGCAAAGGTGGCGTTTAATACAACTCAAGCAACGACAAGTGAGTTGCAAAAAACATTAAACCATTAACCACAGGAACTTTAACCATGTTGAAAATAGTTAAAACTTCTATCATCATCGCAGCGTCTTCGCTTGCATTTTCTAACGCAGCTCAAGCAGACGGCATCAACGATGCGCTTGCTAACATTTGCACTATCGTGCAAGCAGACGACAAAGGCGAACTTCGCAAAAAAATGCGTAGCGTTCAGTCAGATTATCGTTTGAAGTTACGCGATTATTACTCAGGCATTTCATGCAATGGTCAAAGCCTTATTCGTACGGCAGTCACTAGCAACGCGGTTGAAGTTGGTACTTTATTAGTTAAGAAAATGCCAAGTAAAGATTTACAAGCTCCTGAGGCAGATGGCAAAACACTTCAAGCGTGGATTGCTGAGCAAGGTCTTCAAGACTCACCAATTTCTGCAGAGCTTAACGGAAGAATTTAATATTCGACCGCAATCAATTTATCACGCCATGTGAGTAGCAGTTTCAACATGGTAGCGGCTCCGGGCCGCACTAGAGGCCCCTTTAATGGGGCCTCGCCTTTTCTGTTCCCCCTTTTTACGCCCCAGCACGTTCTCACGCTTTTTTCTCTACACCTAAGGCTTTATACCTCAGGCAAGTTCTTCGCTATCTCAATAGAGTAGATTTATCGCTTGCTTTCATGTCTACTGACTGCGTTTTCGCATTCGTTAAGAGCACAAATATAATGAAATTTTTCTCATGCATTAGTATTCAGACAAAGTTTAATGGCGCTGTATTAAGAAACGCTGTTCTAAAATCCACAATGTTTAGCGCTATACTCATTTTAAGTGGTTGTGCAACGCTGTCACAATTATCTGCTTACACAGTGTCAAACGCAGAGGTTGAGCAGGTACTCGACAGCCAATTAAGCAAACTTCAACAGAAAGCATCACTTGCAGGTATACCGCTTTTCCTAGAAGTAAGCGATATTTCAGTCAGTATTGGCCCTGATGGAAGGAACGTTGTTCAGTTAGGTACCGATGCCACCGCTAGTATTAAGGCATTCGGCTTTAGCTACCCTGCCAATATTCGCTTATCGATAGAAGGCACGCCCTATTACGACGCTGAGAAGAAAGCTATTTTTGTTCGCTCACTATCTTTACTTGATAGCACTATTGATGCTGGGGGATATAAAGGAAACTTAGCCCCCTTAAGTACTCAGGTTATGCAAATGATTAACGGCTTTTTAGCTTCAAACCCTGTGTACACGTTAGATACAACGAATAAAACCATTAACCTTCTTTCTACAATTCCCCTCACTCTTAACGTTGAGCCTGGAAAAATTTCATTAAGGCCCAGATAAGTTAAACACACAAATAGCCGCACTGTAATCAATAGCAGTGCGGCTTTGTAAGTTGCTGTTTTACAAAATTTTCCCTCCCGCCTTTAAAAATAGCTAATGCGTTGTTATTAGCTTTTTTTATAGCCTCACGCTATCGCTTCAATCTGATAAACCAATTTCAATAATCATTAATTTAGATTAGATAAATCTTATATTTGTCGCTATATTAAATACATATATTAAATACACCTTAAATAAAGAGAGCAATACTATGGATCCGGAAGGCATTCTTCGCGCCATGGTTTACTACCCAATGAGTAACGGACGTGCTATTAACGAGTTTGTAAGACTTGTTGAAGCGCTACAAACCAGTGATGAGCACAGCTGTGCTACCCCTGAAAACTGGAAAGTGGGCGAAGAAGTGATTGTGCCTCCTCCACACACTATCGAAGACGCAGAAGGCAGAGAGACTGCCGGTTACAACTATGTAGATTGGTATTTTTGTAAAAAGTCTCTTTAACTGTTAACTAACGTTTTGACTATTTATCAGTGATATAGAATTTCTATATCACTGACTTTACTAAGGAGATTTTGATGAGTACACAAACTGAAATCACATCATTTTTAGATAGCGACAGTGAAACATTTACTTATGTGGTAGAAGACAAATCCACGTCTAAAGCTGTGATCATAGACCCGGTTTTAGATTTCGATTACAGCGCCGGTCGCATTCATACCGAAAGTGCTGAAACAATTGCAGACTTCATTGACAAGAGAGGCCTACAAGTTGAGTGGGTTTTAGAAACCCATGCCCACGCTGATCACTTATCAGCCGCACCATTTTTCAAGCGTAAGTACAACGCAAAAATTGGTATTGGGGCGCGCATTACAGAGGTCCAGAAGGTCTTTAAAGCGCTGTTCAATTTAGAAAAAGAATTTCTTCCTAACGGTGCGCAGTTCGACAGGCTATTTGAGGAAGGTGATATTCTGGAAGTTGGCAACCTGCGCTTTGAAGTGATGCACGTACCCGGTCACACACCAGCAGACATTGCGTATTTACTTAACAAAGAGTCGGTATTTGTAGGTGACACCATGTTTATGCCGGACGTGGGAACCGCACGATGTGATTTCCCTGGTGGCAGTGCAAGCACCCTTTACGACTCAATACATCGAATTTTGGCACTACCTGAAGAAACGAGTATCTACGTTTGCCATGACTATCCAACACAACATCGTACTCACGAAAGTAAAGTGACAGTTGGTGAACAGAAGGAATTCAATATTCACGTTAAAGACGGCGTTTCAAAGGCTGAATTTGTTCAGATGCGTGAAGCACGAGACGCTACATTGAGTATGCCTCGCTTGATTCTTCCTTCAATACAATTAAACGTAAGAGCAGGTGAATTACCACCGCCGGAAGATAACCAAGTGAGCTACATCAAAGTACCGATTAATCAACTTTGAGGCTCCCCAAATGAAAACGCCAAAGGTTTACATTAGTGAAGTCAAAGCCTGTGTTGAAGAAGTTACCGTAGACGACCTGATGATTGCGTTAACACAACCCGATGTCATTTTAATCGACGTTAGAGAAAACGAAGAGTATCAACACGGGCATATCGCAGCAGCGGTTAATATGCCAAGGGGGCTACTTGAGATGAAGATAAGTAGTCACCCGCTGTTGTCACATCATTGTGAAGAGAAAGATGCTATTGAGGATTTAGCCCAACGCAGTATCTACTTAATTTGTAGGTCGGGTGGGCGCTCGGCGTTAGCAGCCAAGTCTCTTTATGAGATGGGTCATCGCTACGTATTTTCTGTAGCAGGGGGTATGGATGAGTGGCATAGGAAAGGTTTGCCGTTAGACACTAATCGGTAGAACACAAAATGTGTTTCAACAAAAAAGCGGGAACAATAGCGTTATTACTTATCGTGTTTGCTCCCGCATTATCAGCTGCATCGCGCTATTTTTTTGGTCAAGGGCCAGCTTACCAAGACACAGCCTATCAAAAGCATGCTTCTCAAAAATTAAGTATACGAAAATCAGGCTCTCAACACAGTAAGATAAAGAGCAATACTTATTGAGGTGTGTGCGTTTTAGGCTTTGCCAACCATTCGCGCCCTTTAAGCATGCCTTCCCAATAGATAGGTGGAAGCAATTTTTCTTTTAAATACCAAGCGAGACGGGACGGCTTAGTGCCATCTAACACCCATGACGGCATGCTATTTAAAATCTTACCGCCGTAACCAAACTCCGCGAGTACCACTTTGCCGCGCTCTACCGTTAAAGGGCAGCTTCCATAACCATTGTATATTGCCTTACCTGTTTGAACTCCTCGCTCGTAAAGCAAGTTGTTTGCTACTACTGGCGCTTGCATTCGGGCTGCTGCTGCGGTTTTTGCGTTGGGAGAGTTTGTTGCATCACCTAATGCAAAAATGTTCTCGTACATTTTATGCTGTAATGTCGACTGATCTACATCTATCCAGCCGTTTGCATCGACAAGCGGGCTTACCTTTATAAAATCAGGTGGCGATTGCGGAGGAACAGCATGGAGCATATCGAACTCAGTCTCCACGAGAGGAGCATCTGGTTCAGCTAGGTTTTTGAACGATGCTACTTTTGATTTACCATCAACTTTCACTAGCTGATGCTCAAGGTTGAGGTGCGCATTGTACTTTTGAACATACTCCATTAACGCGGGTACGTATTCTTTAACGCCAAAGAGCACGGCTCCGGTGTTGTAAAATTGAACATCAATATTACCCAGCACGCCCTCTTTAAGCCAGTGATCACATGACAGGTACATTGCCTTTTGAGGCGCACCAGCGCACTTTATGGGCATTGGAGGCTGAGAAAATATCGCTTTACCTTTTTTAAGATTTTTAACCAATTCCCACGTATAGGGTGCTAAGTCGAACCGATAGTTGGAGGTGACACCGTTTTCTCCAAGCGTTTCACTGAGACCTTCAATCTTACTCCAATCCAGTTTGATTCCCGGACATACAACTAAGTGCTCATATTTTACAGTTCTGCATCCGTCGACAACAATCATGTTCTCTTTTGGAGAAAAGGCAGCTACACCGGCTTTTATCCATTTCACATTTTGTGGAATAACCGACGCAACGGTTCTCACTGTTTCATTAGCGTTAAAAACACCTCCGCCAACAAGTGTCCACCCTGGTTGGTAATAGTGCACTTCGTTTGGCTCAACAATGGCAATATCGAGGTCTGGACATCGAGCTTTAAGGCTTGAAGCCACCGCGATACCGCCAGCCCCGGCTCCCACAATCACTACGGCGTGAGAATAATTGGCATGGTCGGTAGGCGTTTCACCACTATTTTTT
Source organism: Alteromonas sp. MB-3u-76 (assembly GCF_002831605.1). NCBI lineage: Bacteria > Pseudomonadati > Pseudomonadota > Gammaproteobacteria > Alteromonadales > Alteromonadaceae > Alteromonas > Alteromonas sp. MB-3u-76. Next base: position 3,548,924 of record NZ_CP025115.1, read on the forward strand.
AGGCGTCGCACTACACCACTTAGGTCATAACCTGCCTTTTGCGAAAGGGTAAGTATCTCTTCAAAAGATAAGGTTTTTACCGCTGTCATCGCCCATAACGTAATAGAGCGAGTCCCCGTTCTGCAATACGCAAAAACTGGCCCTTCTAACTTTTGTAGATTCTCTTCAAATTTAACGGCATCTTCCGTTGTAACCTTCCCACTCACTACGGGCTGATAAACACAGGGAATACCCGCTGAGGTAGCTTTCGCCTCTATCTCAGAAAATGTGGGCTGATCTGCGCCTTCACCATTTGGCCTATTGCAAACAATCGATTTGAACCCAGCGGCTTTTATTGCCTCTATATCTTCAACTGAAATCTGGGGGGAAACTGAAAGTTGTTGTGTAACGTTAGCGTACTTCATATTCCACCTCCTAAATAGCGTTTACTGGGATTTTGATAAATTGCTTGCCGCTCTTTGAGGGTGCCCCAAATTGCCCATTTCTGAGGTTCGCCTGAATAGCCGGCAACAGTAGTTTTGGCACAGCGAGAGTGGCATCTCTTGCTTCTCGTTTTTCAACATATTCTGCTAAAGGCACATCTGGACGGATTTGTTTATTGGTTTCTTTTGCCTCTTTGATCGTCAGCGTAGAAAGTGGCTCGCTGCCTTCTTTAGGGTAATCGTGCCCAAGATGTACAACGGTATCGTCAGGCAGAGTAAAAAAGCGTTGAATGGTGTTATAGAGTTGCTCTGCGCTGCCGCCTGGGAAATCGCACCTTGCTGTGCCTAAGTTAGGCGCGAACATGGTATCACCGACAAAAATTTTTCCGTCGACTAGAAAGCTCGCACATGCTGGTGTATGACCCGGCGTATGCCAAACTGCTACTTCATATTCACCAATGCTAAACGTGTCACCTTCTTCGAATAACACATCAAACTGGCTGCCATCATTGGGCGTATCATTTGAAATTTCGAAAACGTCTAACCAAGTATCAAGAACTGCTTTTATGCCTGAACCAATGCCAATTTTACCGCCCACTTTCGACTTCAAATAATGCGCCGCCGTTATATGATCTGCATGTACGTGGGTTTCTAAAATCCATTTATTAATAAGCTGATTGTCGTTGATAAATGCAACAACTTTGTCGGCGCTCTCCATCGTTACGCGACCAGAAAAAATATCGTAGTCGGCAACCGAATCTATTACTCCACATTCCTTCGAAGTAGGATCGAAGAGTACATAAGTGAAGGTTGCTGTTTTGTTGTCGTAGAATGTTTCAACGTTCATGGTATTCCCCTTAAAGAAGCTCTTTTGACATAATAAAAACGGCGATAACTAGAGTGAAAAATGCAAAAAACTTTTGTAAAGCTGCACCATCTAGCTTCCCCGCTACCTTCGTGGAGATTGCCATCCCAATGAACGTCGCTACCAACATGAGTGGAAGCAAAGGCATCTCCAATTGGATCCCAGTTTGTAAATCGCCAACAAAGCCAATTAACGACTTAAGTGCGATTATGAAAAGAGAAGCGCCCACAGCATTTTTCATGGGCATTCCCAAAATTAGAACCAGCGCTGGAATAATAAGAAAGCCACCGCCTGCGCCAAGAATGCCGGTGATCACGCCAACCACAGCGCCTTCTACAACAATGAGGGCAATATTGGGAGAGGTGTTTTCGGCTGTTACTTTGGAGGGAGTCGCTTTGCTGTATGCCTTTTTCAACATCATCGCAGCGGAGGCAAGCATTAAAGAAGCAAACAAAACCATAATGCCCAAGTTCTTTTCTATCGCTATTGATTGAAACTCTATAGTTTCTGGAATTGACGGCATTAAGTAAGCGCGAGATAGATAAACGGCAATAATTGAGGGAATGGCAAATAATATGGAGGACTTAACGTCTACTAGCCCTTCTTTAAAATACCGTACAGCACCGTAAGCAGCAGTAGCTCCAACGATTAACAATGAGTAACCCGTCGCCACATCTGGAGCCACTCCCATTAGATAAACCAGTATTGGTACAGTAAGTATTGAGCCGCCACCGCCTATTACACCGAGCACCATGCCCATGAGCACGGCTGCAATGTAGCCAAGAATTGTCATTACGCCACCTTATTTCATTTTGTTCTACCTTAGAACAAAATATACAATAAAGTATATTCTAAATATATATTTAATTTTTACATTACTGTAAAATTTGACGATTACATCAATCGATTTTTTAGATGACCTATGAAAATAAACACATTTACGAATTTGGCGTTTCGCGTTCTTATCTATTTGGCGTTGCGGAACAACAAAAAAGTAAAGACCAGTGAGATTGCAGACGCGTACTTTGTCTCTTACAACCACTTGAAGAAGGTAATTACCTTGCTTATTGAGCACGGGTACATTTTAGGCACAAAAGGGCGTGGAGGCGGTGTTCGACTGGCTTTAGCTCCCAAAGCCATAAATATCGGAAAAGTATTTAGGCTCACGGTAGAAGACGTGGCTCTAGCTGAGTGCTTTGCTTCACCAACCAACAAATGTGTTATTTCACCGTCTTGCAGGCTGAGAACTATTCTTCAAGATGCAACATCAAAATTTATTGCCGAGCTCGATCAATACACGCTCTACGACCTAGTTGAAGGGAGAGAAGGCGCGTTAGCCATGCACTTAGCGATAGAGTTTATCGAACTAGAATAGGCGTTTTTTTACCGAATTTATCACCGAATACAGATGTTAATGCGCTCTTCACCAAATTAAGGGCAGCGAAATGGCATTGAAAAAGGGAAAATTGTAGCCTAAGTGCCGTAAAAGTATCGAATCGGGTTATACTGAAGGCAAATAGATATAGGAATTAATATGAAAGTCTGCGGTATAGATATAAAGAGTAACGAGGCAACGGTGTGTCTGCTGTCGCTTATCGATGGTTTGTTTCACATTCCCGACTGCCGTTCGCGCCGGTTAACATTAGCAGACACCAGCGCTAAGGGGCTTAAAAGCTTTCAAAGCACCTTCGCTAAGCTGGTTGCCGATTACAAAATTGACGCAGTAATTATTCGCCAGCGCCAGAGCAAAGGTAAGTTTGCTGGCAGCGCTATTGGCTTTAAACTCGAGGCTGCCATTGAATTAATTGACGGTTTAGACGTTGTAGTATTTAGCCCTACTGACATTAAAGAGTCATTGCGGAGAAACCCCGTTGCCGTACCATTTGCAGAAACCGGGTTAAAACAATTTCAAGAGCCGGCTTTCACAACCGCTTATGCCTGGTTGATGAAGCACGACAAAACCGAATAGGTCCCCTATGCCAGCTGCAAAACAACCTGAATCTTTTGACATTCTTCTTTATGGCGCCACCTCATTCGTTGGCAAGATCATGGTTGAATACTTATCTGGCTTGCCCCAAAACGAGTTTTCGTGGGCTATAGCAGGTCGAGATGAACAGAAACTCATAGCATTAAAAGCACAGCACAATTTAACTGAACTACCGCACTTTATTGCTGATGCTAGCGACGAAACCGCGCTTACCGCATTGTGCGAGAAAACCAACGTGATTATCTCAACCGTGGGGCCATATGCACTGTATGGTGAAACACTAGTTAAAGTGTGTGCACAAACCGGTACTGACTATTGCGACTTAACTGGCGAGCCTCAATGGATAAAGGCGATGCTCGACAAGTACGAGGATGAAGCCAAGCACTCGGGTGCACGAATAATTCATTGCTCGGGTTTCGACTCAATACCGTCAGACCTCGGCGTATATTTTTCGCAAAAGCTCGCTATAGAAAAAACAGGCAAACCAGCTTCACAAATTAAGATGCGAGTATATAAGCTTAAAGGCGCTGCATCGGGTGGCACCATTGCCAGCATGTTAAATGTGCTCAAAGAGGCAGGTGAAGACGCAAGTTTAAGAAAGTTGTTAGTAAACCCCTATGTGCTTTGCGGCCCTGAGCATCCGTTCCATCAGCGGCAGAAAAACCACAAAAAGGCGGAATACGACAGCGAACTCGGTATTTGGACAATGCCTTTTGTTATGGCAGCCATCAACGAACGTATTGTTCACCGCAGTAATAAGCTTTTAAGTAGCATGTATGGGCAAGAGTTTAGCTACGATGAAGCAATGTCGAGCAAAACAGCCAGTAAGGCCTGGATAACTACACTCGGTTTAGGTGCTTTTGTAGGAGCGGCAAGTTTTTCTCCTTTGAGAAACCTTCTTGCAGATCATATTTTACCAAAGCCTGGTGAAGGCCCCTCGCGGGAAGAGCAGGAAAACGGCATGTTCGACATGCGCTTTTATGCTCAGCTTAGTAATGGCGAAATGCAAACAGTGAAAGTGACAGGCGATAAAGACCCAGGCTATGGAAGCACTGCAAAAATGCTGTCTCAGGCTGCGCTTTGCCTGGCAAAAGATACTCCGCATGTAAAAGGCGGATTTTGGACACCTGCCTCTGCGCTTGGTGATGCCTTGATAGACCGCTTAGGCAAGCATGCCGGTGTTTTTATAAAAGAACTATAAAACAGTCGTAAAAGAATCCGTAAAAAAAAGCAGCCCGCAAATTAAGCGGGCTTATTATTTTTTGTTGTTGGTATTAAAATTCTCGATTAACGCCCTAGCATTCCTCGTGCAATAACCTCTTTCATAATTTCAGAGCTGCCGGCATAGATGGTTTGCACCCTAGCATCTCGGTAAAAGCGCGAAATAGGATATTCATCGGTGTAACCATAACCACCGAACAGCTGCAGGCATTCATTTACCATTTTCACCTGCATTTCGGTAGCGGCTAGTTTGAGCATAGCTGCATCGGTTACTGTCATCTCTTCTCGACTGAACTTATCCATATGCTTTTCAAGCAGCGCTCTACACATTTCAAGTTCTGTTTGGCATTCCGCCAATTTAAACCGGGTATTTTGAAATTGCCCCACTGTTTGACCGAACGCCTTGCGTTGGGTTACATAATCGATAGTAAGATCTAGCGCCCCTTGTGCATGGCCAATAGCCTGTACCGCACACCCCAAACGTTCTCGGGGTAATTCCTGCATCAGATAGACGAATCCTCTCCCCTCTTCGCCTAACAAGGCGTTGGCCGGTATTCGCATATTTTCGAAAAAGAGTTCACCCGTGTCGCTGCTGTGTTGACCAATTTTGTGAATGGGCTTACCCGTGGAGAAACCCGGCAAACTCGTGTCTACTAAAAATAAAGACACGCCTTTTGCTCCGGCTTTTGGGTCGGTTTTGGCGCATACAATAATCATGTCGGCTTGATTACCGTTGGTAATAAACACCTTGGAGCCGTTTAAAATGTAGCTATCGCCGTCTTTAACCGCATTGGTTTTCATTCCGGCCACATCACTTCCCGCATTAGGCTCGGTCATCGCCAATGCGGTAAGCACTTCTCCTGTAGCCATTTTAGGAAGCCAATAGTCTTTTTGCTCTTCGGTACCAATATTTAATAGGTAGGGAGCCACAATGTTGGCGTGAATGTTATATCCCGTTGCCAGGCTGTGTAATCCTAGTCGGCACATTTCTTCCTGAATCATTTGGCAAACGTCAAAACTTGCGTCTGCCGTGCCGTACTTTTCTGGCATATCAACCAACAACATACCAGCGCTGCCCATGGTGTGCCAAAGTTCACGAGGCATATGATGATCTTTTTCCCATTGCTCGTAGTTGGGCAAAATTTCTTGGTCTATAAAACGTAACACCATGTCTTTAAACATGGTGATTTCTTCATTATTTGCTTGATTGTTCACGGCACTAGTTCCAGACATCATTCACCCTCGCAAAATACAACCAAGCCGACGGTTAAATCGGCATTTTTACATCTAATTTACATTTCGCTAGTGTAGAGCATTGAAAAGAGCTGTACTAATGATGTTTATCTAGTTTGAAGAATCACTGCTATTTATGATTACCTGCCTATAATGCTGCTTAAAAATTAAACGGCTCGGTGATAGATTTGCTGGGCTGTGTAAACCACACTGGCCCGTTTTCAGTGACATAAAAGTGATCTTCTAATCTGATACCGAACTCACCGGGAACCACAATCATAGGCTCATTGCTGAAGCACATTCCCGCTGCTAGAGGGTGTGGGTTATCTTTCACTAAATACGGCCATTCGTGAATATCCATACCAATTCCGTGACCTGTTCTGTGAGGTAGGCCAGGCAGCGTATAATCAGGCCCTAACCCATCGGCTTGCAGACTCTCGCGCGCAGCGGCATCAACAGCTCCGCAAGTATTTCCAATACTGGCGGTATTAAATGCCGCTATCTGTGCTTTCTTTTCGCTGTTCCAAAGTCGCTTTTGCTTGTCACTTGGCTCACCAAAACAATAGGTTCGCGTAATATCTGAGAGATACCCATGCAGCTTGCACCCAGTATCAATTAAAACCAAATCGTTGGCTTTAAGAACCTGCGGATCTTTAACTCCATGAGGGAACGAGGTGGCCTTTCCAAACAATACAATGCAAAAGTAACTGCCACTGGCACCAACCTTTTTATGTGCTTCATTAATAAAAGCCTCAACGTCTGTGGTTGTCATACCAACTTTAAGCATACTCGCCGTGGCTTTATGTACGGCTAGCGTCATGTCCATAGCTCGTTGTATGAGGGCTAATTCATTCTCAGACTTATGCATGCGGCAATGTGCTGTTACCTCACTACCATTAATAATCTCAAAAGAAGTGGGTAACACTTTGCGAAAACCATCTGCAATGAAAAACTGAGTAGATTCGTCAATACCTACCTTGCTACCACCCGCAGTATCTATATCACTCAATAATGAAGCAAAGAGCGCATAAGGACTTTCATGCTCTTGCCAGCCAATAATATCGCCGGCTATAACTTTACGCTCTTCTAGAGATTCGATTTCAAAAGCGGGGGCAATATACACCACATCACCTTGCGCAGGTAAAATAGCGCCAACTAATCGCTCGCTGGCGTACCATTGCATTCCGGTGAAATATGCTAGATTAGTTCCAGCATTTAAATACAGCGCTGCAATACCGTTTGTCTGCATGAACTGCTGTGCTTTTTCAATACGCGCGGTATATTCAGAAATGAGAATAGGCGACATGTCTGTAGTCATGTCGCGTAAAGATTCTAATGCTTCTTGCTGTGTTTTTCCGCCTATTTGCATGTGGTGAGCCTTATACATCTAAAATTAAAATACCAATCCGCATAGATGATTGCCCACTCAGAAGGCGCTGGCAAGTTTTCTAGCAAAGCGTGGGAATGCAGGAATGGTATTGCAAGGCTAATTTACATTATTAACACGCATTGTCGAGAGAGGTCGGGGCTACTGATTGTGCGCCACTAATTGTTGGTGTTTTTTGCAACCAATTCGGGCATCAATTCATCATCACATTGGTTAAGCGTTAGCGTGGGCGGTGACATTTGAATACCGAAAGGCGCGGCTCTGCTAAGCACCTCCATACCTAAGATGTTGTGCTGATTATCCATGACTGCCACTTTCACATTTTCGAAGTGACAATCAGCGCTTAGCGTCAGTAGCGGTATGGTATATAGCTTTACTTTTTGCTTGCGGCCGTTGGCCAGTTTGGCAATAACAACACCGTCTTGTTTTACGCTCTGTTCACTTTTAAACGCTTTGAATGTGGCCTTATTGAGAATGGTTAAAGAAGAGCCTGTATCGATGAGATAATTGAACACTCTATGCTCTTCATCAGAAGATTGAAGATACAAGGTTCCACCACCACTGCTTGTTAGTAAAAAAGAATTTGCAGAAGCGTTGATACTCGTCAGAAATAAACAAACCAGCATGGCTGACATCACTGCCGAAGATGCTGTTTTCAAAGCGTTGAAATATCTGTTCATACTCATTCTCTCAAACTTCACGGTGTAGTGGTGTAACTACTTTTAGCTGAACAGAGGTTTGCAATTAAAAAGCCAAAAAATAACCTACTGATTTTTAGATTGATTTTGGCGCTCCATGGTTTTCCACGCACCACCTCAGAGCATAACAGCACACAAAACGTGCAACCCCACCTTTTTCTGACTAAGCTATCTTTATAACCTCTACAAAATTGATAGTTTTTAGCTATCGCGAGATAGGATTATTTTTTAGTCATCAAAAGTTAAACTTCACACGTAGTAACATTGAACTCACTGGTTAAATGAGGATTCATTATGAAAAAATCTATATTGCTTCTTTTGTTTTTATCTTCGCTAGCGGCGTCTCCCTTTGCTGCTTTGAGCGCTGAATCTGGTGCCAACGACGCCAGCGTGAAAAAAATGATAATTGTTGATCGCACCGGAAAGCCTCCCTTCAAACGTGAGCTTGTTGAAGTGAGCGAACACGATGTAGCGCAATTCGAACTGCTGAATGCGTCTACAGAATGTGAAAATAGAATGAGCGTAGATATGCGCGGCAAACCGCCATTCAAACGCTCTGTAGAGTGCGTACCGGTGGTAGATGTTGCGCAGTTTGAAATGACTAACGAGTCGGAAAGCTCAACGAATTTTAGCGGCCATCCGCCGTTCAAGCGCCGCTAGTCTATTTTTTCATTAAAGAGCAAAAGCGAGGTCGTCATGAAGCGTCCTCGCTTTTTTTATATCTGCGTTTACTTAATTTGTCATAACGAGACTGTAATCCAGAAAGAGCTGCCCACCGCGAGTAGGTACGCAAAAATTCGTTGAGAGCCTTTTCGATGTGAACAGCCTTTTGAGGCGCATCGCTAGAGAGTCTAACCAGAGCTAGAACGGCTTCTACATTGTGACTATTCACAATTGGAGTGGGTTTGGTTAAAGATGGAAAATGATTGAGTATTACCTCATAACCGCTTTTTTGTTGCTCGGTGGCTATGTAGCCATCGGTAAGTAGCGGGATAACGCTAAACGCCTGGGTTTGCTCAGAAAGAAGAGATTCCATAAGCGCAATATCAGTGTTAGTTACGTCACTTTTGCGTAAACGACTAGCATGAGTTTTCCAAAAGCGAGCTATGGTGCTATCTCCAAGCAAAGATGCTGCATGGGTAAACCATTGCGTAGCTTTGCTGTTATTTCCTGCCAGCGAATGTAGATTTCCCAGATACGCGGCATTTACCGAAGAAAATGGATCAATAGACAAACACGCTTCCATTGCTTCTATTGCAGCGGCATTATTGCCTTCTAACGCCAGTATCCTCGCCTTCCATACATAGGCCCATGTGTACATATCGTCTATTTCTAGGGCTCGTTTTAACGTTGCCAAGGCTAACGAGGTTTCTCCCCGCCAATAATGCACGATGGCCAGATTAACGTTTACCCAAGGTGAAAGTGGCTCTTTATCTAGAGCCTGCTGAGCGAGCGAAAGCGCGCGTTCTGGCTGCAGTTTCGCCAACGCTAACTCAGAGGAAAGATACAGGCTTGTTGAATTGTCAGCATTGCGACTTAGCACTCGATTTAACGCTGCTTGAGCGTCATCGAAACGGTAATCAAGGGTAGCCAGAATAGCCGTAGCATTATGTGCATTGGCATCATAAGGGTTTAATCTCAGTGCGCTATCAATTGCAGCGTTTGCTTTGGGTAGCGCCTCCTCTTGCGGTATGTACAAATCGTAGAAGTTATAGCGGGCATAAATATAAGCAAGACTGCCATAAGCCGCCGAGAATGTGGGGTCTTGGTTCACAGCCTGTAGAAACGCTTTTTCAGCTTTGGTAAACCACTCACTGGTTGTGCCATTCATCCACCAATATGTACCTTTAAGGTAGGCTTGATAAGCAGCGGCATTGTCTGTAATACCCGATTTTAATACAGATTCCGATGCGGTATTGGTAGCAGATACACGGGTAATAATTGCATTGGAAATATCTAATTGTACTTTGAGTAAATCATTACTGGTTACGTCGTATTGCTCACTCCACAGCGTTTTATCCTCATATGGAGCAATTAATCTTACCGATATTCTGAAGCTTTGATTAATTCTTCTAACGCTGCCCTCAAGGGCGTAATTCACATTTAGCGTTTTGGCAATATCGGCTAACGATAAGCCTTGTTTAGTTAGCGCTAGTGTAGAGTAGCGCGAAGGCACGTTGAAGCCGGGTGTTGTCGATAAGCTTGAACTAATTTCTTCTGTTAAACCAAGGGAAATATACGACGAATCTGTATCATCTGAAATCTGACTAAAAGGAAGTATTGCAACAGAAGTTGTTATGCCTTGCTGAGAGGTTTCATGCTGACTGTCTGTCTTTAATATAGTAGTTCTGCTCATGGTAAAGAATAGTGCCGCTATCACAATGAGAGCCACTATAGCTAGCCACACTTTATGGCGAGCATTTGATGAGGTAGATGCCGACACCTTATTGGCATTGGTATCAGAGCGAGTTGATGTAGGCTCTGAAGCGTTTGCAGGCTGAGGGCTGTCTACAAGCTCAGGGCTGTCTTTACGCTCAGGGCTGTCTAAAAGCTCAGGGCTGTTGCCCTCCAATCTAGTGGTTTTCTCATTTGTATGGGCTGCATTTTCGTGGCTGTTAGCAGATAAAGACTGAGTTGATGATGTCTTTGGTGCTCGAGCATCACTTTTAGAGGTTTCGCTATTAACATAGCTTGGGGTTACGGTTAGTTTGTACCCCAGTTTGGGTATCGTTTTTATCAGCCTTTTAGATTTATTGTCATTCAGAGCATGGCGTAATTGCGAAATAACACGTGAAAGTGCCTCATCGACAACCACGCGTTCTCCCCAGACAGCCTTGTGAATATATTCACGACTTACTGCCTCAGGCGCATTGTCTGCCAATACATTTAACACTTTTATACATTTTGGCTCTACCTTCACTGCGCGTTCATCGCAAGAAATGGTGTTATCTGCGGTATTAACGACAAAACTTTCAATTCTGAATAACGTGGAAGGCACTTAAAAACCTCAATCAAAAAAAATTAAGCATTTGAAATAAATAAAAATAAACAAAAAAATAATGAACATTAGGTTTTCATTAGAAAGAAGTGAGTACGTAATTATCTTTTCATCATGTAATTACAGTAAAAGTCACTATTCTCCAATCATCGTTTAACAAAACGTTAACCAATGCCTTATCAGCCACGTGAAAGTTCACGCATCGATAAGTCTAAAAACAAATTAACTAACGCGACAAGTGGGAAAATATCATGATTAAAGTTCTAACCCTAGCAACCACTCTTCTTTTTGCGACCAGTGCGTTAGCGCAAAGTGATAACAGTGTATTTAAACTACGAACTACTGTAGAGGATGTATACGGCGTTCAAGACGTAGAAAACGGCGATTACGCCAGTGGTATTCGCAAACTTAATGCTCAACTTGCTCGTACATCTGTAGCATCTATGCAAGCGCCTTTGCACACAAACTTGTGCGTGGCTCACATTGCCACAAGTAACTTAGAAGCCGCTCAAACTCATTGTGAGAAAGCAGTTGAGCAGTCGGGTAACAAAAGCATCGCGCTTAACAACCTTGCTGTATTAAACTGCTTAGAAAGCAAAGCCACGCTTTGCGTAGAGAACTTTGAGCGTTCAGTGTCAGCAAACAAGTTTAACCGCTTTTCCACCAGTAATCTTACGTTGGCAAACACACGCCTTCAGATCACAAAAAACTAAACATACCTTTTAGGTATTCGCAGACATTGGCTATTAAAGCCAATGTCTGCGCGCATTGCTAAAGTGCCGAAGACCATGCCGATTCAGGCAGCAGATAAAGTCCTCTTTCATGAGACTCCCCCTCCCCTACAATATGACCTATGCCTGCGGCCATTACCGCTAATGTCACGTCAAACGCGTTTAAACTATCTCCATAACCTGCGGTTAAATTAAACATCGAGCCGTCGGCTAGTAAGAAAACCGTTTTTCCGTTTCGAGTATAAGCATTCACATAAGGCATTGGTTCAGTATGGCAGGCATTCGCTTTTAAGTGCGCCACATCTATTTCTTTGGCAACATGCCCAACATTTAAAAGAAACGCATTATTTTTCATAGCGTCCAAATGCCCAGCATGAACTACGCCACTGGCACCTGTTGCTGTGGCAATGATATCAGCGGTTTTTACGGCATCAGCTAAGGGTACTATCGGCCAACCATCGTATTTCGCTTGTAAAGCACGAGCTTTATCTATTTCAGCCACCTGCACTTGGGCACCAAATGCTTTTGCAGAAGCAGCCACTCCCTGCCCAACAAGTCCGTAGCCCACCACTACCACTACTTTCTCGTGAAGCGTTAAATGCGTAGTTTGAAAAAAGGTTTGCCAAGCACTTAAGCCAACCATATGGCGGTTGTGAAGCCCCTCTTTTACTGGCAAATCATCCCAATTAAAAATAGGGTACTGAGGAGACATACCGTTTAAGCGACTAATACCAGAGCCCGTTGCTTCAAGGCTTGCTTTTACGTTAGGTACAGATGCGCCTTTACTAGAAATTTCATGAAAACGTGCGGTGAGATCTGCCCCCATCTCGCATAAATGAGTAGGTTGCCATTCAAGTGCTTTGTCGAACGAGGAAGACCACTCTGCGTCATCCATGTCGCGCCATGCATGCGCGACTGCGCCCTTTTTAACTAAATAGTCGACAACATCGTCCTGCACCGTTGTGGGATTACAAGTTGTGAGAAAAACTTCGCAACCACGCGATAACAATCCCTCGACGAGCGGGGCCATTTTTAGGTCTAAGTGCATGTTGCACGCTAGTTTGATGTGGCTCAATTCAGGGAGTTCGGCGACGGCTTTTTGAGTCCGTGGCATATGGAGTCGTGCCCAGTCGAGTTCGGCTTGAAAATTTTGATACATAAGAAATTGCTGCGAGGATAAAAAACAAAGCATACGCTAGAACACCACAAAGCCACAACACCACAACACCGTGGTAGACCCTACTAATAGACAGCTGAATAAGAGATCTGGATGTGAAGTACTGAAATAGACAGTTTTCTGCGCTTAACTATGACTAATTACACGCCTTTGTTAGGGCTTGGTTTACGCAGCTACCACACAATTTCTACCATTCTGCTTTGCTTGATACAGTGCGTTGTCAGCAGATTTTATTAACTCATGTAAGGATATTTCATTCGTTTTGTCGGCACTTTTTAAATTGCTTTCTTCATTTTCTGCCGCCGTTTGGTGATAAGGGGCGAGTGATGCAATGCCAATGCTCATGGTCACTTTTGCAATTCCCTGGCTAGTTTCTTTCTCAACCGCAATTCGTAATGTCTCAGCAAGAGTCTTAGCCTCTTCTAAATTGGTGTCGGGCAAAAACAGTAGAAACTCCTCGCCACCCCAGCGAAAAACCAGATCTGAGCTTCGCACTCGTTCTTTTATTGTTTTAGCGACTAACTCTAAAACCCGATCTCCGGCATCGTGTCCAAATGCATCGTTAATTTGCTTAAACCAATCTAAGTCAATGAGAACAACTGCGAGCTTTTGCTTTTTGCGAACGCCCAACTCCCAAAGTGGATAAACTAACTGTGAAAATGCTCTGCGATTATATAAATTAGTGAGAGGGTCTACTCGGGAAGTAAATTCAGCACTTAAGCGCGCTTTATACACTTCTTTAAAATTGAAACCTAACGAGACAGACAATAACGACATTTCTAAAAACATACCCAGCTCTATACCTCTAAACGCCCACTGGGAATAGGGAACAACCCCCCAGGTAGCAAGGCTAGAAACCGTAGCGCCGCCAGTACCCAATAAAATCGCAGGCACGAAAAACTTAGCCAGCGTATTGCCATTTCTGTAGCAAAGTATGCCAATCAGTAACATCCACAATGATAAGCTGGTTAAAATAACAAGTTGGGCCAGGATGGCAAAACGCTGATTGCCGTATATCAACATAATCAGTGCAAGTAGCAGCAACCCTGAGTAAATAAGCTTACGCTTTGCAAAAAGCGAGGGTAAGTATTTCTTAGTGTTTAAAAACTCGATTGTGAATGTTACACCGGCCGTTATGTAACAAAGCATGAGAGCGGGCATTAGCCACTGCTGTACAGATGGGTAAGCCCCCCAAAACCACCAATAGCCATGTCCTGTGTAGGTAAAGTTAAACGCGGTAAAGGCAAATAAATAGCAGGAGTAAAGTAAATACTTCCGTTCCCTTAAATACACAAAAAGAACGAGGTTATAAACCAATAAAATAAGCAAGGCGCCATATAAGAAGCCGTAAAAATAGGCATTTTCCAGCATCACCGTTTTTTTCGCTTGCTCGTTGCTCAAATAGACAGGTATTGTCATGGGGTCTTGAGAGACGAAGCGAAAAACCACGAGGGTCTCGCCGGGCGAAAATGCATAGCTTACGGTTGGCATTCTTGCGTTGTACCCGCGCCGCTCGATGTGTTCAGTATCACCTAACGCCTCACGCCTGACTATTTCATTGCCCTTTATAAAGAAAACATCAATTTTATCTAGCCATGCATTGTCTATTTCAATCACTCTTTTCAAGCTGGTTTTATTATCTATATTCTGAGTATCTGCAGCTTGGCTAGTCCCTAGGCTAGCCCCTATTTGGCTATTTGAAACAGTATTTACGTTGACTGGGAGTACAGCCCACAGCACGGCATTAGTAAAGCCAAAACTAACCTGTCCGGCGGTGTTTTGACTAAATTTTCCCTGCTTAAATGCTGTGACTGCCTGTGCGGCGGAAGTGATTTCGTTACCTGATTGATAGAGAAAGAGGCGATTATTTAATAACGTGCGATCAGTGTAACTTGTTGAAGTTAGCGGTAAGGTGTCATTTTTAGATACAGGGTGGGAGGCGGAAACTGATGAATTTTCCTGAGCAACAGAATGCCAAGAAATGAACAGCATGATGCAACATATCAATGCTTTTAGACAAACGTTTATTACTCTTGGCTGGCTCACCTTACTTCCCTAATACGGCCTACACCTTAAATTTAGCCTTTTCCCAACACATTGTGAATTTTTTTTAACCTCTTTTGTTGAAAATATTCAAATAGTCTAATAGAAAGACGCTCAATAGTTCGCAACAAGGGAGGTAAAGCTGAATGGCCATTATGACAAGCCTTCCTAACAAGCGTATTTGTTATATGCCTCTTTATAATAAGATTCTTCGTAAATAATAAGACTCTTCGTAACAATCCTTTTCGTGCTTAGTAACATCATACAAATTCTCACCGCAGTGCATTAAACCATCGCAAAGTTTGGTAACCTTAAAGTAAGTTTCATGCACTACGTACTCTCATGCTGTCTTTCATAACAAGCACGCTGTTTCCTGTTCTCATATTATTACTGCTAGGTTGGTATTTTGTCCGTATTCAATGGCTAGACGACAGTTTTGCCCAGTCTGGGTCCAAACTTGTTTTTAACGTTGCGCTGCCTGCCCTGCTGTTTGTTTCCATAAGTCAGTCAGATTTTTCTCAAGCCGCAAATGTACCCTTAATTTTAGTTGGTCTTACTGGCACAATAATCATGTTTGTAGCGTTAGTTGTTCTTGCTCGCTTTACCGTTGTAAGCCCGAACGCAAAGGGCGTTGTCGTTCAAGGTGGCTTCAGAGCGAATATGGGCATAATTGGGCTAGCGTATGCCGCAAACACATACGGGCAAGAGGGTTTAGCTGTAGCCTCGGTATATATGGGGTGCGTAACAATTTTGTATAACGTCTTGTCTGTTTTTATTCTTAACTTTTATCAAATAGGGTTTAGTGCTCCTACCGATCAAATAAAAGGAATTGCCAAAAATCCACTCATTATATCTATTATCGCAGCCCTTCCCTTCTCTTACTTTCAATGGCAACTGCCTGAGGTGTTGCTCAAAACCGGTGAGTATTTTGCTCAGCTAACTTTGCCATTAGCACTAATTTGTACAGGCGCATCTCTGCAATTTCGCTCTTTTTCAAGCGACTGGTATAACATTGTTGTTACTACCATCAGCAAATGCATTATTTATCCCACGCTACTGGTTACTATGGCTTACTGGGTTGGGATAAGAGGTATGAGCTTGGGCGTTATCTTGTTGCTTTCAATAGCCCCCACCGCGGCTGCCAGTTATATAATGGTGCGCAATATTGGCGGCGATCATAGATTAGCGGCCAGTATTATTGCCGTTAGCACACTGGTTTCTTTGCCTATTACCGCTATTGGTTTTGGTGCTTTGTCTACTCTTGGCCTGCTGTGACATAAAGCAAACTCGTGGTGACTATTATAAATCACAGAAAGTCACTTGTGCGCCACTCACCTCTTCAGTAAGCCAATTGATAAATGCCTGAAAACGGGCCTGAGAATGGGTTTCTTTGTGTGTTGCCAGCCAAAACGTACGTTTTATGTGGATCTCATCTTCAAGTAAACGAGTTAGGCCCTGCTGATGTTCAGCTATAAATTTTGGCAATATGCCTACACCAGCCCCATTTACGAGCATTTGGTACTGAGCATGAATACTAGTGCTGCGCAGCGCACTTAGTTGTGAAAGCGCAGTCTCCTCTATAAATTTAAGCTGCGGGGCAAAAACTAAATCGGGCACGTAGCTCACTAAATTAAATTGTGAAAGGTCACTCAATGAATGAGGTAAGTTACTCTCTACTAACGATGCTTTTGTGTATAAGTACAGGTAATATTCGGTGAGTTTTTGAGTTACCAGCAATCCTTTACTGGGCTTTTCAAGCAAGATGGCGATATCGGCTTCTCGCTTGTTTAAATTTAAAAAACCACTGGTAGCGACTAACTCAATACAAATACCGGGATAACGGCGTTTAAATTCTGGCAGTCGCGGCGCCAGAAACCAGTTGCCAAACCCTTCTGATACGCTTACCCGAATGGTGCCCGCTAAATGCGAGCGTTCGTCGTGCAGTTCATTTTGCGCTTCAAGAAAGTAGTGTTCTGCTTTTTCAATGTAGTTGACTAGTTTGATCCCGTGCGAGGTTAAGACATAGCCTTTATTGGTCAACTCAAACAATTTGCAATTTAACGAGTCTTCAAGCTTTTTTACACGACGAATAAGTGTCGTCGGATCCAGCTCTAGGCCTTTTGCTGCAATTGCTACCCGACCATTCCTTGCCAGTCCAAGAAATAACCTCATGTCATCCCAATTCATCAATATACCTGCATTTTTACAGCACCAAGCTGTAAGTATATGTATTGATCTTGCAAACACAAGGTTTCAATATTGTAAAAAAACTAGGAGTAGTAACGTGAGACAAATTAATCATTACATTGCAGGTAAACTATATAGCGACGAGACAGAAAGCACTGCGTCGGTGTATGCGCCAAACACAGGCGACGTTCAAGCCGAAGTATTCTTAGCTAATTCAAATACTTTGCAAAAAGCGGTAGATTCAGCGTTAGCAGCGCAAGCCGATTGGGCAGCCACGAATCCACAGCGACGAGCACGAGTTATGTTCAAGTTTAAAGAGTTACTTGAAGCAAACCGTGACAGACTTGCACAACTGCTATCCAGTGAACACGGAAAAGTATTAAGCGACGCCCAAGGCGACATCCAGCGCGGTCTTGAAGTCATTGAGTTTGCGTGCGGTATTCCTCATGCCCAAAAAGGTGAATACACCGAAGGGGCTGGCCCTGGTATTGACGTGTACTCTATGCGTCAGGCATTAGGTGTGGTAGCAGGCATTACCCCTTTTAACTTTCCAGCTATGATCCCCATGTGGATGTTTGGTGTGGCCATCGCCTGTGGAAACGCTTTTATTCTTAAACCGTCTGAGAGAGATCCTTCGGTTCCAGTGGAGCTAGCAAAACTTATGACAGAGGCCGGTCTTCCTGACGGCGTGCTTAATGTTGTGCACGGCAATAAAGAAGCGGTAGACGGTATTTTAGACCATAAAGACATCAAGGCAGTGAGCTTTGTAGGTTCTAGTGATATTGCTAACTACGTTTACGAACGTGGCGCACGAGCAGGCAAACGGGTTCAAGCAATGGGCGGTGCTAAAAACCACGGCATTATAATGCCCGATGCAGACCTTGACCAAGTTGTTGCTGACTTAGTTGGTGCCGCTTACGGTTCTGCAGGTGAACGCTGCATGGCTTTACCCGTAGTGGTTCCCGTTGGCGATGAAACCGCTGAAAAACTTAAAGCTAAGTTAATTCCTGCCATTAAAGACATTATGGTAAGTCACTCTGAAGATCCTAACGCCCACTATGGGCCGGTAGTAACCGGCGAACACAAGGCTCGTATTGAGGGCTATATAGACCTTGCCATAGAAGAAGGCGCAGAGCTTGTTTATGACGGTCGTAACGCTCAAATACCTGCCGATAGCAAAGGATTCTTTATCGGACCTACTTTGTTCGACCATGTAACGAAAGAAATGCGCTCGTATCAGGAAGAAATCTTTGGCCCAGTGTTGCAAATTGTAAGAGCTAAAGATTTTATTGAAGCCGTGAATTTAGCTAGCGACCATCAATACGGAAATGGTGTGGCTATGTATACCCGTAACGGACATGCAGCAAGGGAATTTGCCCAGCGAGTCAACGTTGGCATGGTAGGTATTAATGTGCCTATTCCTGTACCCGTTGCTTATCATACGTTTGGCGGCTGGAAACGCTCTTCATTTGGCGATACTAATCAGCACGGCATGGAAGGTGTGAAATTCTGGACCAAAGTGAAGACGGTTACTCAACGCTGGCCTGACAGTTCAGACACAAACGATAATGCATTCGTAATTCCCACTATGGGCTAAGGCAACACAAGGAGTTTTAATATGACAAAAGTTGCAATTATTGGCCTTGGAAATATGGGCTCGGGCATGGCGGACAACCTTGTTAAAGGCAAGTTTGATGTGACTGCGTTCGATCTAAGCGAGACGGCGCTTGAAAAGGCAAAAGCGTACGGATGCAACGTAGCGTCTTCAGCTGAAGAAGCGGTGAAAGACGCTGATATAGTGGTCACCATGCTTCCTGCAGGTAAGCATGTTCGCGATATTTACGCCAATCAGATACTGACTAACGTAAATAAAGACACACTATTGATTGACTGCTCTACCATTGATGTAGACAGTGCGAAATCTGTGTCGGAAATGGCCCAAGAGCACGGTCTGAAAATGCTTGATGCGCCGGTATCAGGTGGCACAGCCGCGGCAGCAGCAGGTACATTAACCTTCATGGTTGGTGGTGATGCCGATGCATTTGAAAAAGCGCAGGGCGTTTTAGGTGCTATGGGCAAGAAAATTGTTCACGCCGGGGGTCATGGTGCAGGACAGGCAGCAAAAATTTGCAATAACATGCTGCTTGGCGCCTCTATGATTGCCACCTGCGAGAGCTTGCAGCTGGCACAAAAGTTAGGTTTAGATCCTCAAGTATTTTTTGATATTGCATCAAATGCCTCTGGCCAAACATGGTCGCTCACCACTTATTGCCCAATTAAGGGGGTGGGCCCGCAAAGTCCCGCTGATAAAGACTTTGCAGGCGGTTTTGCCTCTGCGCTTATGCTTAAAGATCTTACATTGGCTATGCAGGGTGCAGACGGTGTAAAGGCTCAGGTACCTATGGGTGAACTGGCGGCGAAATGGTTTGAGCAGCATTGTGACGAAGGAAACGGCGCTCTAGACTTTTCATCTATCATCAATAAGTTAGCATAAATAATTGTAGGTAAAGTGATGTAAATGGGTTTGCATTAACAATAAATGCCCTGCTTTACCACCTACATCGAGTAGGGTGAGGCTTGCGCCTCATCCCTCTTATATGGACTCCCTGAAGTAATCAACATCTTTTGAAAAATTAGTAGTAGATGCGCTCTTATATACGGGCTTTAAATGGAGAGCTACTCCTGCCCTTCGATGTATACGCACCAACAGTTCAATTCTCACACACAGTGTTTAGTCACTTGAGAGGACTGGCTGAATTCTGCTGGTTGGTCTTACCATTTATTTTCGCAATTTGTTGATTTACTAACTCTTAGGCTGCTAACAGTATCGGATTGTAATCGTCATTATTCTTTATTAGAGCAACAGCGGTTCTCACCGTTTTATTTGCTAACGCGATGGCAGCAACCTTCTTTCCCCTTCGGTCAACTAACGCCTTCAGCCACTGCTCTTTCACAGTCTTAGGCTCTCTGGATACTGCTTTATTCACTACCGACATTGCTCCCTGATAGAGCAAACTTCGCAATCTTTTATCTGCACAGTTTTTAGAAATATGTCCCAATCGCTCTTTACCGCCGGTCGAATGCTGCTTCGGTGTCAAACCTATGCATGCTGATGCATCCCGGCCTGTATTGAACTCTGTCGCATTTCCCAATCGAACGGTTAACCCCAAAGCAATCAAAGGGCCTACGCCTTCGAGTTTACTTAATTTCTGGCAAACAGGATTATGCCGCGTGTGTTCTGCTATGAGCCTGTCATAACTTTCTATTTGAGTCGTATAGAGTTGTAACATTTGTGACTGCGCAGCCAAAGCCTGACGATAATTCATCGGCAAGCCGTTTTCTGCATCTTCTAAAATGTCAGGCAGCGCAGTGACTAAATGATTTAACCCCTTTGCTATCACAATCCCGAATTCCGTCAACAGTCCTCGTATCTGGTTTGCCAACGCCGTCCTTTGCTCCAACTGCAGCATTCGCACCCGCTCCAGGGCCTGAAGACCCTGTTCATCTTCCTCCATGATGCCACAAGAGTTTATATGAGGTAATTGAGCCGCAATACCGATAGCGTAGGCGTCATTTTTATCTGTTTTTTGCTTTAATTGCAGCCCTTTTACTGCGCGAGGATGAATGATTTTTACTTGATGACCATGCCGCCTCGCTAAACGCGCCCAGTAATTCGAGCCACCACAGGCTTCCATTGCCACTAACGCTGACACATGGTTTCCCAGAAGTGCTATCAATGCTTTACGACTCATTGCTTTGTTATAATCAATTTTTCCGTCACTGTTGAACTTGCAAACCTGAAAGGAATGCTTTGCAAGGTCAATTGCAATAATTGTATTCTTAATCATGTATGGACCCCTTTGGCTAATTTGACAATTAAGACCGTACCCCTTTCAGGGAAGGGAGTCCATACATCTCACAGAACCGTACGTACGGGCCTCGTATACGGCTCCTGCATACTTCATATCACTTGCTAAGTGACACAATGCTAATTTGCAATCTAGTATCGTGCGCCCTATGGACATCGTTCATTTTCTAACATTGTGGTAACTTTCATTGCAGGGTTTGGCGTTCTAGCACTGAGGCAATCTACCAAATTTGACTACAATTACTTCCCATATACGGCCTGTCTCACCAGACATCACTATTCCTAGCGCACCGATTCGACTTGTCCCGCTGATCTGGCGGCTTGTGTATCAATGATAAAAAAACTCACAACTCATCAGAGTCTTAAAGTCTGCTTCCCCCCTTCGCAATCCATTTAAGCTTTTGGCTAAAATAGATCCTATCAAACACAATGCTGATAGTCGGCTTGGTTTTACCCTCCACACCATTACTGGCTTTCATCGGCCTAGCCTTACTCACTACTACGGGTTCATCTGCCACCTCACACTCGCAACATTCTTGGATCACTCCTTGAACGATACGTCCAACCATTTGATTGGATCTAATGCCAGGCTTCCCCAGTTACTGTGCTGGTAACCACGTTATGGCTCCCTGTTAGAAATTCCACCCTCAAACACAAAACAGGACTGACTGAGTATCGGGCTTCGCGCTATTTTGCACGCTTACCCTCCTGTCTTGCCGAATCAGGTTCACTTGCGTTGTGTACCTCTAACTTCCTATGGCTTCCTTCAGACCCTGCCGTTGGCCAACAACGCCCTTGCCATTCGGATTATCTTCCCCTCAGTCAGGGTGATTCAGGTTTCTTTCAACCTGACGGGTTTGCCAGCTTCGCTGGGCAAACATCGAGTAGGGTGAGGCTTGCGCCTCATCCCTCTCACAGAACCGTACGTACGGGCCTCGTATACGGCTCCTGCATACTTCATATCACTTGCTAAGTGACACAATGCTAATTTGCAATCTAGTATCGTGCGCCCTATGGACATCGTTCATTTTCTAACATTGTGGTAACTTTCATTGCAGGGTTTGGCGTTCTAGCACTGAGGCAATCTACCAAATTTGACTACAATTACTTCCCATATACGGCCTGTCTCACCAGACATCACTATTCCTAGCGCACCGATTCGACTTGTCCCGCTGATCTGGCGGCTTGTGTATCAATGATAAAAAAACTCACAACTCATCAGAGTCTTAAAGTCTGCTTCCCCCCTTCGCAATCCATTTAAGCTTTTGGCTAAAATAGATCCTATCAAACACAATGCTGATAGTCGGCTTGGTTTTACCCTCCACACCATTACTGGCTTTCATCGGCCTAGCCTTACTCACTACTACGGGTTCATCTGCCACCTCACACTCGCAACATTCTTGGATCACTCCTTGAACGATACGTCCAACCATTTGATTGGATCTAATGCCAGGCTTCCCCAGTTACTGTGCTGGTAACCACGTTATGGCTCCCTGTTAGAAATTCCACCCTCAAACACAAAACAGGACTGACTGAGTATCGGGCTTCGCGCTATTTTGCACGCTTACCCTCCTGTCTTGCCGAATCAGGTTCACTTGCGTTGTGTACCTCTAACTTCCTATGGCTTCCTTCAGACCCTGCCGTTGGCCAACAACGCCCTTGCCATTCGGATTATCTTCCCCTCAGTCAGGGTGATTCAGGTTTCTTTCAACCTGACGGGTTTGCCAGCTTCGCTGGGCAAACAAAAAAGCCGATATTGAATTTTCAATATCGGCTTTTATTTTAGTCGTGACCAGAGCAGCACCCACCTGCCTGTTCGGCCCAATTTTTAAACTTGGTGGTTTTTCCAATACCTGGGTTAAAACTGTTTGTCGGGTCTAGCTCACGATAAAAGTTGCGCAACGTTTCTTTTGCTGCGTATTCATGACCTACATTGTGCTCTGCAGGATACTCAGCCTTACGTGCATCAAACGTAGCCAATATCTGGTTTTTAAGTGCTTTGGCATCTGCACCTTTCTTAACAATATAATTTTGGTGCATAACATGACAAAACAGATGCCCGTAATACAATTTCGTATCAATCTGGTCGTCTATTTCTTTAGGCAGCACTTCAAACCAATCGGGGTCGTTACGACGAAGCGCCACGTCAATGGTCATCATTGCGCCTACTTCTTTACTGTGCATTATGTGATAACGGCCAATAGCACCACCAGCTACGAAGCGGTGGAGTATGGCCTTATCAGCCTCTTCTTCCGTACACTCGAAATAACCGCCTTCATTTGTCTTAAAGAATTCGTTGAGGTATTCACGGGCCTCATCAACACCTTCATTGCTCATTTCTAAAATCCAGTGGTGTTGGTATTTATCTCTGAATTCATCCATGCGCTTTGGCAAGTGATTAGGGAATACGTAGCTAACGGCCTGCATAACACGGTCGGACATTTTATTGGGAAGAAAGCCTAGTTTATCTGCAAACGCATCGAATTTACGCTTAAAGGCAAACAGCTTTGGAATAAATTTCGCACCGAGTTTGTTGATGACAATAAACATGTCTTTGCCGTACTTCTTCGATACGTCGTAACAATCGCGATGCAGATACTCACCAGAGTCGGGCAAATGTTTGAAGGTAGAAAGAATATCTCTGCGCACCGAGGTAAAAACGTTTGAATCGTTAGACCCTACGTAGAAAACCTGCTTTTTAGCTGGAATCGGAAAAGTGTCTAAACGCACAGCGAATACGGCTAATTTACCAGCGCAACCAGATGCTTCGTGCAACCTGCGGCCATCGTTATTAAAACGCGATGGTGTGTCTGAGTCTACATCTCTGACGCGTGCATCGTATTCGTTATCCGACGCTCGTGCATTGGGTTGCTCAACATCATCATCGGTCCAACGTTTTTTCTCGAGGTTTTCCAGAATTTCTTCCGGCGTATCACCGAGCTTTATGCCCAAATTATTGACCAACGTAAGCTCGCCGTTTTCATTGATTTGTGCAAATAATGCCAGCTCTGTGTATGCAGGGCCTCTTTTTACCAGCGCGCCACCAGAGTTGTTACAAATGCCGCCCACAATAGAAGCGCCAATGCACGATGACCCTATTACCGAGTGTGGCTCACGCCCGTAAGGAGCTAATTGTTCTTCTAGACCGAACAAAGTACTTCCTGCCAGACCTACAATTTGTTTGCCTTGGTTAACAACCTGAATATCATCAATGCGCATGGTACTAATGATAACTAACGGTCGGTCATACTCTTTACCGTCAGGTGTAGAGCCGCCAGTTAAGCCTGTATTAGCCGCCTGCATTATCACAGCTACATCGGCATCAACACATAGCTTTAGCACTCGCCAAATTTCAACAAGGGAACCAGGTCTTGCAACGGCTAGCGCCTCACCGGCACCAAACCGGATACCTTTGCAATAAGGCTGCTTCTTGGCTTGATCAGTTAATAAATAGGCTTGTCCTACTACATTTTGCATAGATGCAATTAGGGACTGAGTGTCTGGATGGGCGGCCATGAGTCTCTCTATCAAAATCGAAATATTCGCTGGTGAGGAACTATACACGAATCACAAACAGAACAAAGAGGGAACCCTGTGGTTCTTAATACAATTTATTTATATTTAATGAGCATCAAATAGTGCGAGGATTCTAGCGAGTTTAAACTCAAATGCCCCTTACCGAAAAATAGTGCTACATTAGCAACGGACAATATTAAATTAATAGCACGTTTTTGAACTAAGATGGTAAGCATGTATAAAAGCACCTATCAACGCATTAGCCCTACAACCATTTTGTTAAAAGCAATATGGTTAGTAATAGCATCGCTCTCATTACTTATTGCATTATCGAGTATTGCAATTTAGAGTGTGGCCAGCGAACTCGATACCACACCGTCTTTCGTGCACAGCGATACGCCACTTGAAGATGTTATTACGGCTCAAGAGCAAGCCACAGCCAATGACAAACTTTTATTAGTCGTTTTAGGTGCTCAATGGTGTCATGACAGTACAGGCCTTGCGGGTCATTTCAACTCTGAGGCATTGCGTCCTATTTTACAGAAGCACTACACCACTATCATGGTTGATGTCGGCCTGTTAGAAGACAGACGTGATATTACTCAGCGCTTCAATTACCCTACATATTATGCAACACCCACCGTGATGATTATTGAGCCTAGTAGTGGCATATTGTTAAACAGGAAAACGATGGCTAGATGGGCATATGCCGATAGCATTCCACTGCTCGATTACGTTGAGTATTTTACCCAATACGCAGAATTAACAGATACAGAAATAGCTGCTCTGCAAACCTATAGCCCCACTCCACAAGAAGCGTCTTACAATGAAAAGTATGCGGCACGCTTGCAGCAAGCCTATAAAACTCTTTCGCCATTACTCAAAGACGATATTAATGGAAAAACCGACGATAATTTTTATGCCATGTGGAAAGAGGTAAGGAGGTTTCGAGCGACGTTACAAGAAGAACTTATGGAGCGTGCTGCACAGCAGCTTGATAACGCAGAAAATAGTGCCTCAGGATCGAAAAAGGCCACACTCACTGAGTATGACCCCTTCTCTTGGCAATAAATAGCTTATTTATGCATTTTGCTGTTTTGGGCGTCTGGCCACTGAGTTAGCGCTGCCGCCGCTGCCATTAGTACTTTTAGGAGCACTGCGTCTCTTATTTTTAAACTGCGCCCCTGTTTTATTTGCACCGCGCCCGCCTTCTGCTCCCTGTGGCCTTTTTGCATTATCAAATGACTTAGGCGCTTTTGGTTTTTTCGGCTTTTTCGGTTTAGATAATGTCGTTACTGGCACCGGTACTTGAGGAGCAAAACCGTCTAAAGTTTCCCTTGGCAATAACTTCTGAATAAGGGTTTCAATGTCTTTTAGACTTTGCAATTCATCGGCGCTGACGAAAGACCATGCTTGACCACTGGCTCCTGCACGCCCGGTTCTCCCTATTCTATGTACATAATCTGCCGGCGTATTTGGCAAGTCTAGGTTAACAACAATAGGCAAATCACTAATATCTATACCACGAGCCGCTATATCGGTAGCAACCAGTACATCTATTTGGCCAGATTTAAAATCGGATAGAGCCTTGGTTCGCGCACCTTGGCTTTTATTGCCGTGGATAGCAGCAGCCGGCACTTTCGCTTTTGACAACTTATCGGCAACGCGGTTAGCACCATGCTTGGTTCGGCTAAATACTAAAACTTGTTTCCAATTCTGCTGTTTTATTAACGAAATCAGTGCAGATGTTTTTTTAGATTTATCCAGAGCAATTAAGTGTTGCTTTACCGCATCTACCGTTGTGTTCGCCGGTGTCGTTGATATCTGCACAGGATCGCGGGTAATTGTTTGCGCTAACGCAGTGATCTCGGGCGAAAACGTAGCAGAAAACAGCAAGCTTTGACGTTGGCTAGGTAATAACTTCAAAACCTTCTTTATATCGTGAATAAAGCCCATGTCTAGCATTCTGTCGGCTTCGTCGAGCACAAGATACTCAAGCTGAGAAAACTTAACCGCGTTTTGCTGGTACAAATCTAGTAGGCGACCTGGGGTAGCGATGAGGACGTCTACGCCTTTTCGCAATTTCATCATTTGCGGGTTAATACCTACGCCACCAAAAACCACTGCAGTGGTTAGCGGAACATAAGCACTTAATTCGCGTATGCTCTCTTCAACTTGGGCCGCGAGTTCTCGCGTTGGCGTTAAAATTAACGCTCTAACATTATTGCCAGATGCTTTTTTACCATCTAACAACTTGTGTAATATGGGTAACCCAAAACCTGCGGTTTTTCCGGTTCCGGTTTGCGCTGCGGCAAGTACATCTCTTCCCTCCATCACTACGGGAATGGCTTTTTCTTGGATGGGTGACGGTTTGCTAAACCCTTGTTTCTCAATTGCTTTCAACAACGGCTCGGCAAGCCCTAGCTGGGAAAATGACATTAATTAAATAACTCCTGAATAATGATTGCTTTGACTGAAAAGCAGTGAATACCTGTGAGTAAAGCGAGAATGCCGTTCTGTTAACCGATGGGTTGATTTGCTAACCAATGGGTTTAAAAATATAAAGGGGATGACCAAGGCGCCGAGGCGACTTAAAAAGCTCTTTTGATTTATAGTACAAGATGGAATTAACGCACGCTGCTGTCCTGTCAAAGCGCGCGCGGAGTCTAGCATTTATAGCACATGATAACCAGCACACTTTTTAAGCGTAGCTCTCGTCTTTTTGTCTATGCTGCATATTAAACAATGCCTGGAAGTAAGGAGCCGCGTAAAAAATAGGCCAAAGGTATAATGGGTATAACGCATAGAAAAAACTATATTCTCACAGATATTTGTACTGAGTATCTATCGTCAGTTCCCTGTTCACATGAAAAAACACTATACCAAGCTATACTAATATCTTGGTAGTTCTCAGAAAGAATCACGAAGAGTACGTTTTTGAAAAGCCTTCGCTCGGAAATATCATTTAATACCATTGCTTCTATCGCCGTAGTGAGTGCACTAATTATTGGTTTCTCGATAGTTGTGTACGAAAAGCTGTATGTAGAGTTTGTGTCAGCAGAGGTAGATGCAATTGCTGAGAATTTGTCTATCGATCTGCTAGGCTCCATGAACAAACCTGCTGGAAGTTTCGAGCAAACACAGACTCTATTGCGACTCGACGAGTACGAATATGTTCAATCGGCGGAAATTTTCAATACAGAAAATGAATTACTCGCCAGTTACTCAAGCCAAGCCGCATTAACACAAGGACCATATTTCTCATCAAGCCCTTCCCCGCAAGAAGATAACGCTGCGATAGATAGAACACTCATACTCGATGAACAATACGCTGAAAAAAAAGCCGTATATTCTCTGCCCATTGGACTGCATAAGTTGAATTCAAAAGTGGTCGTTGTGAAAAATATAGGCGAACTGGATTTTCTTGACTAATAGACGCCTGTCGAGAGGAAGTGAATGTTGCATGAAGTAGCACATTATCGAAATAGTATCCTCCGGTGAGATAAGCACTGTCTAGTGTTGAGAGTATGTCAATATCCGACGTAATCTTCATCCATTCCGCACCAATAAACCAGTCTAAGCTATCGAAACTGGCGCCGATGAGAACTGAATGCGCACCATCATTTATTTTAAAGCGGTCGGCGGTATCAGAAAAACCTGCGCTATTTAACCCTTGTAACAGCGGGGTAATGCTGTCTACCTCAGCTTCTATTTTTTGACTTGCAATACTGGCCAGTCGCAGCTGAAAACTACCGTAGTTAACTTCGACAATGCCGCCATAAAGCTCATCTATATCAACCTTTGCACTCACTCCCTGCATGTTCATATCGTCTTGGTAGCTGCCGTAGTAGGCCTCAAAATCGACAGAAAAATCGTTGAAACGCGTGCGGTATCGGGCGTTAATACCCTCGTAATGAGAAAATAAAATACTGCTATATAGCTGCTGCGGTGGGCTTATCCATGGATAAGCAAAACCCACATCGATAACATCGGAATACTTAAGAAAAGGCGTGCGAAGCCTACCGGCATTAAATTGCAGCGACTCGTTTGGCATGTAGGTTAAATACAGCCACTCAATACCTGAATCGCGATTTTCGCTGCTATGTGCTAAAAGTTGCGCCGAAGCAGAAAAATAGTCATTTATTTTATAATCAGCCTGGATGGCGGCAAGGGACATTTCAGAGAAGCTTAAGGCGTTTTCGTAACCTTGGTAACGGGCCTTATCGGTATCAAGGTAACCACCAACTAGTCTTGCAAAGCCAGAAACAGCGAGTCCGTTATCATCATGCTGTTCGGCATCTACACATGATATGCTGAGAAGATACAGTGCGATTAAAAGCACACTTCTTTTTATTGAGTTCATAACCCAAACACCATTTTTTAACACCGTCATCTATATCGCTTTATTACAGCGCGCTTCAACTTGTTTGTTACCATAGTTTAGGACGAAATTTTAATTATGCTATGGTTCTTTAGGTTATAAGTATTTTGATGCCGATAAATGCATTCGTTGTGACGGATTGCTTCTAAGTAAAATCAGCGTGCAAAAACAGCGATACCAAAAATAAAGCTTTACCCAATCATTGATAAGGTATAAAACGCGGTTTCTGTATACATTGTCGTATACATTTGGAGAAAACAGTAAAATGAATTATGAGCATTTTTATCAAGCGGTAGAGAGTAAACTGTCAGTTATTGAATCAGCGGTACTTTCCACTAGTTTTTATCTTCAGTTGTTCATCATTGCTGTTATATATCTATGTGCATTTTTATTTTCTCGCCAAATTGAGAAAAACCTGAGATTCACAAAGTCTCAGCCCCAAAACGGCGCGCATACTCTACATGGTTTTCTTTACAATTTAGGAAAGGCGCTCTTTCCCATTGTGACCATTAGCCTCTTAAAATTTTCCACAGTTTTAGGCGAAAAGTTCCAGTTTGACGCCTGGTTATTAGATATTGCGGTAGTAGTCGCAGTACTTCTTTTCGTGAATTCGATCATTAGCGGTTTTGTCGAAAATAAATCTACGGCCCGCTTAATGCGTGTTATCGGCCTTCCTATTTTATTTTTACATCTCATTGGGCTTTTACCCATTATAAATGAAGCGTTAGCCTCTATCGCAATCTCTGTAGGAAACGTGCAAATTTCAGCGTATGGCGTTGCCCGTGTAGTCATATTTGGGGGGCTGCTGTTTTGGCTCGGCCGCAGTTCTAACGCAATCGGTCAGGATATTATTCGAAATCATAAGTCGCTAGATATCTCAACGAAAGAGGTATTTGCCAAACTGTTTGAGGTGGCGCTTTTCTGTGTTGCGTTTATTTTATTGTTAAACGTAATGGGCATAAACCTTACCGCCTTAGCCGTTTTTGGTGGCGCCCTTGGTGTAGGTCTTGGCCTCGGCTTGCAGTCCATCGCTTCGAATTTTATATCTGGCATCATAATTCTGTTAGACCGCTCCTTAACGGTAGGCGACTATGTTGAACTAGAAGACGGTAGAAAAGGCATAGTGCGAGAATTTAAAATGCGCTATGCGGTTTTAGAGACCTTTGATGGCAAAGATATTCTAGTACCCAATGAGAAGTTCATTAGCTCGTTACTGATCAACTGGACCCACAAAGATTCTAAGCAGAGATATCGCATCGATTTTTCTGTTGCCTATAAAACTGATATTCGAGCTATGGTTGAAATTATTAAAACTACTGTTGCCGAGCACCCACAGGTAATTGGTGGAGAAGGTATTCCGTTTGAGGAACAACCAGACTGCGAAATCGACAGCTTTGGAGACTCAGGCGTTAACATGTTTATCGAATTTTGGATGGAAGGCGTAGATGATGGTAAAAACCGAGTGGGCGGTGATTTACTGCTAACCGTGTTTGAAACATTACGTGAACACAATATTGAGATCCCCTTCCCTCAACGTGAAGTTCGGGTTATCAATGAAGGCGATATCAGTATAAAAACGTCCTAGTAACTTGTTAGAAGCGGGCGCGCAATGTATCCCACTGCCATTTTTCAGCAGTCAGCCCTAGCATAGTACAAAAGGTTTTGTAGTCTTGCTCCCCCATAGCTGAAGCAACGGTTTTTAGCTGTGCTTTGGCCTTTATCGCTTTAACTTGCAGAAGCTCTAATCTCACATCGGCGCTATCATCAAAATTATCGTTGATAATTGATTCGGCTTTCAGCGTTGCATCCCAAGCAGTTATGACATAGTTAATTAGCTTGATATACACCACAAGCATAGACTTGCGCCCTATTGCTCCATCAAGTACCGAGCCTTTTAGCAGTTGTTTTACTGAAGCCTCAGTGTCTGACTGCACGCTATGGCTTAACTCAGTTAGCCGTAAGAGAAAGTCACTGAGCAATTTGAAGTGAAGAGAGCCGTTGAGTTGTGAGCTCTCGAGTTGGTTAATATCATCGCTCAATATCTCAAGATTTATCAGCGTACGCTGGGGACTTGTCATACTTTCTGCTGCCTATGTGCTTACGGCGTGTATGGTTAAAATATACGTGCTTTAATATCGTATCTTACTCTGCCCAAACATATCTGCCTAAACACATATCTGCTTAAAAATGATAACTTTGGCTAAATAGTCGACAATCGTAACTACCGAGTGCCTACCTGTAAAGCAAACGAATTCAAATAGCACAAACATCGAGTAGGGTGAGGCTTGCGCCTCATCCCTCTTATATGGACTCCCTGAAGTAATCAACATCTTTTGAAAAATTAGTAGTAGATGCGCTCTTATATACGGGCTTTAAATGGAGAGCTACTCCTGCCCTTCGATGTATACGCACCAACAGTTCAATTCTCACACACAGTGTTTAGTCACTTGAGAGGACTGGCTGAATTCTGCTGGTTGGTCTTACCATTTATTTTCGCAATTTGTTGATTTACTAACTCTTAGGCTGCTAACAGTATCGGATTGTAATCGTCATTATTCTTTATTAGAGCAACAGCGGTTCTCACCGTTTTATTTGCTAACGCGATGGCAGCAACCTTCTTTCCCCTTCGGTCAACTAACGCCTTCAGCCACTGCTCTTTCACAGTCTTAGGCTCTCTGGATACTGCTTTATTCACTACCGACATTGCTCCCTGATAGAGCAAACTTCGCAATCTTTTATCTGCACAGTTTTTAGAAATATGTCCCAATCGCTCTTTACCGCCGGTCGAATGCTGCTTCGGTGTCAAACCTATGCATGCTGATGCATCCCGGCCTGTATTGAACTCTGTCGCATTTCCCAATCGAACGGTTAACCCCAAAGCAATCAAAGGGCCTACGCCTTCGAGTTTACTTAATTTCTGGCAAACAGGATTATGCCGCGTGTGTTCTGCTATGAGCCTGTCATAACTTTCTATTTGAGTCGTATAGAGTTGTAACATTTGTGACTGCGCAGCCAAAGCCTGACGATAATTCATCGGCAAGCCGTTTTCTGCATCTTCTAAAATGTCAGGCAGCGCAGTGACTAAATGATTTAACCCCTTTGCTATCACAATCCCGAATTCCGTCAACAGTCCTCGTATCTGGTTTGCCAACGCCGTCCTTTGCTCCAACTGCAGCATTCGCACCCGCTCCAGGGCCTGAAGACCCTGTTCATCTTCCTCCATGATGCCACAAGAGTTTATATGAGGTAATTGAGCCGCAATACCGATAGCGTAGGCGTCATTTTTATCTGTTTTTTGCTTTAATTGCAGCCCTTTTACTGCGCGAGGATGAATGATTTTTACTTGATGACCATGCCGCCTCGCTAAACGCGCCCAGTAATTCGAGCCACCACAGGCTTCCATTGCCACTAACGCTGACACATGGTTTCCCAGAAGTGCTATCAATGCTTTACGACTCATTGCTTTGTTATAATCAATTTTTCCGTCACTGTTGAACTTGCAAACCTGAAAGGAATGCTTTGCAAGGTCAATTGCAATAATTGTATTCTTAATCATGTATGGACCCCTTTGGCTAATTTGACAATTAAGACCGTACCCCTTTCAGGG
The DNA here is from genome assembly GCF_002831605.1 of Alteromonas sp. MB-3u-76. NCBI lineage: Bacteria > Pseudomonadati > Pseudomonadota > Gammaproteobacteria > Alteromonadales > Alteromonadaceae > Alteromonas > Alteromonas sp. MB-3u-76. The sequence goes on from NZ_CP025115.1 coordinate 3,581,245, forward strand.
AAGGGAGTCCATACATCTCACAGAACCGTACGTACGGGCCTCGTATACGGCTCCTGCATACTTCATATCACTTGCTAAGTGACACAATGCTAATTTGCAATCTAGTATCGTGCGCCCTATGGACATCGTTCATTTTCTAACATTGTGGTAACTTTCATTGCAGGGTTTGGCGTTCTAGCACTGAGGCAATCTACCAAATTTGACTACAATTACTTCCCATATACGGCCTGTCTCACCAGACATCACTATTCCTAGCGCACCGATTCGACTTGTCCCGCTGATCTGGCGGCTTGTGTATCAATGATAAAAAAACTCACAACTCATCAGAGTCTTAAAGTCTGCTTCCCCCCTTCGCAATCCATTTAAGCTTTTGGCTAAAATAGATCCTATCAAACACAATGCTGATAGTCGGCTTGGTTTTACCCTCCACACCATTACTGGCTTTCATCGGCCTAGCCTTACTCACTACTACGGGTTCATCTGCCACCTCACACTCGCAACATTCTTGGATCACTCCTTGAACGATACGTCCAACCATTTGATTGGATCTAATGCCAGGCTTCCCCAGTTACTGCACTGGCTCCCTGTTAGAAATTCCACCCTCAAACACAAAACAGGACTGACTGAGTATCGGGCTTCGCGCTATTTTGCACGCTTACCCTCCTGTCTTGCCGAATCAGGTTCACTTGCGTTGTGTACCTCTAACTTCCTATGGCTTGCTTCGGGCCGGCCCCCGGAGACCCTGCCGTTGGCCAACAACGCCCTTGCCATTCGGATTATCTTCCCCTCAGTCAGGGTGATTCAGGTTTCTTTCAACCTGACGGGTTTGCCAGCTTCGCTGGGCAAACAAAAAACGGGGCAAAAGCCCCGTTGTAGTTCTTGCATTATCGACTATTACTTTTCAATTTTAGCCGTAACGTCGTGACGTAAGTCAAAACGGTCTAGCGTCATTACTTTTGTCCATGCATCTACAAAGTCGTTTACAAAACGCTCTTTTGCATTGTCATAAGCATACACTTCAGCAACGGCGCGCAGTTCGCTGTTTGAACCAAACACGAGATCAACAGGCGTACCGGTGTAAAGTACTTCACCCGATTTACGATCGAAACCTTCGTATACCGATGGGTTGTCTGTTTTTCTCCACTTCGTTTTCATGTCTAGCAGGTTTACGAAGAAGTCGTTGTCTAACGCGCCTTCATTGTCAGTAAACACGCCGTGCTTGCTGTCACCTACGTTCGCTCCGAGCGTACGCATACCGCCCACAAGTACTGTCATTTCAGGTACAGTTAAGTTTAGCTGATCTGCTTTATCTACTAGCATTTCAGTAGGCGAACGATAGCTTTTCTCAGCATTGTAATAGTTTCTGAATGCATCAGCCGCAGGCTCAAGTAACGAGAATGAGTTAACGTCAGTCTGAGCTTGTGTAGCATCGGTACGACCCACAACAACAGGCACAGTTACCTTAACACCCGCATTAGCAGCGGCTTTTTCAATGGCTGCTGCACCACCAATTACAATCAAGTCTGCTAAAGATACTTTCTTTTTAGTAAACATCTGAGAATTAAAGTCATCTTGAATGGCTTTAAGCTTCTCAACAACCGTTTTGACTGTTTCTGGCTCGTTCGCTTCCCAACTCATTTGAGGTTCAAGCACAATGCGTGCACCGTTAGCGCCACCGCGTAAATCTGATGCTCTGAAGCTAGCAGCAGAAGCCCACGCTGTTTTTACAAGCTCTTGCACCGATAGGCCGGTGTCTAAGATCTCTGCTTTCAGCTCTTTCACATCATCTTGTGAAATTGCTTTGTAGTCGGCTTTTGGTACAGGATCTTGCCAGATGAAGTTTTCTTCTGGTATGTCGTTCCCTAAGTAACGCTCTTTTGGACCCATATCGCGGTGAGTCAGCTTAAACCATGCTTTAGCGAAAGCTGTTTGGTATTCCTTAGGGTCTGCCAAAAAGCGTTCTACAATTTTGCGATACTCAGGATCGTATTTTAAAGCTAGGTCAGCCGTAGTCATTACTGGAGCATGCATTTTGCCTTCAACGTGTGCATCAGGTACTGACTGGTGAGCAGATTCATCTTTTGGAATCCACTGAACTGCACCTGCTGGGCTACGGGTTTGTTTCCACTCAAATCCCATTAAGTTTGAAAGGTACAAGCTTGTCCATTTCGTTGGCGCTTGTGTCCATGCTCCCTCAAGGCCACTTGTTACTGTGTCTTCTGAATGGCCTTTACCGCAGTTATTTTTCCAACCAAGACCTTGTTCTTCTAAACCAGCACCGCCCGGCTCTGCTTCTAGACAATCTGCAGGTTTATGTGCGCCGTGCATCTTACCGAATGTGTGACCACCAGCAATTAACGCAACGGTTTCTTCATCATTCATAGCCATGCGAGCAAATGCAGTGCGAATATTTTTCGCTGAGCCAAGTGGGTTTGGAACCCCTTTAGGGCCCTCTGGATTTACATAAATAAGACCCATGTGCGTGGCACCTAATGGACGCTTAAGCTCGCCGTCACTTTCTTCACGGTCACTTGCAAGCATTTCAACTTCTGGCCCCCAATACACCATATCAGGTTCCCAATCGTCTGTACGACCGCCAGCAAAGCCATAAGTGTCAAAGCCCATATTTTCCATACCCACTGTACCAGCAAGTATCATAAGGTCGCCCCAAGATAGACTCTCACCGTACTTTTGCTTTATTGGCCACAGCAGACGGCGTGCTTTATCTAGGTTGCCGTTGTCTGGCCAACTGTTTAGTGGGTTGAAACGCATTTGACCACCGTCGCCACCGCCACGACCATCTAGGGTGCGATACGTGCCGGCACTATGCCATGACAAACGAATAAAGAACGGGCCATAATTTCCATAGTCCGCTGGCCACCAGTCTTGCGACGTTGTAAGCAGTTCATTAACGTCTGCCTTCACCTGGTCTAAATCTAACTTAGAAAAGGCTTCTGCATAGTTAAAGTCTTCACCGAGGGGATTAGAGCGATTGTCGTGATCGCGAAGCTGAGAAAGATCGAGTTGGTCAGGCCACCAGAATTGGTTAGTTTTGGCTTGAAACGGTTTGGTCATCCCAGTGCCCTTGGCACCAGCAGGCTTGCTAATTTCATCGTTAGCGACTGCGCCTGTAGCACCCAGCGAAAGCGCTACAAGTGCAGAAAGCGTGGTTCTTTTAAACCTTATCATGATCATATCTTCATCCCATTGTTGTTTATAGAGTAAACCAAGAAAACCCAGTGTTTTCCAAAAGCTATTACGGTTAACAATATATTTACTTTTAACACCGATAAAGATAGATAGAAGTGGCCCTTTTTGATAGTCGATTAATTGAATTCATTCGATAGCATTTTTCAATCAATCATTTTTTATAATAATTTCAATATCTTACAAATTAAAAGAAAGTTTCATTAGATAATCGAGAAATCATTAAAGGCCATATGTGTGGAGTAAAAGTGGGCAAAAGAGGCGCTATTTCCTCACAAAGACACTTTCAGAGAAACGCCCTTGACCTGTGGCTTGTAGTATAAACCAGCGCCAAAAGGTACTAGGTCGGCGCCAAAACGGCGCCATTAAATGTACGAGTTTCAAGAATCGCTATTCCAACAATCAATTGGTTTCGACACCAGCTTTAACCGTCAATACCTTTTATGAGTTGGGCAAGCTCTTCTATTTTGGTCACAGTTGTTTTTACGAGGTTATCAATTTCATTTGATGACGATTGAGAGTTTCCGGCCAAAGTTCTCACTTCGTCGGCTACGACCGCAAACCCGCGTCCCATCTCTCCGGCCCTTGCGGCCTCAATGGCGGCATTAAGTGCCAACAGATTGGTTTGCTCAGAAATTGAGTTTATAGTACCCACAATGGTGCTAATAGTTTGACTGGTTGTAAGCAACTCTTGCATTGCCCCTTGTGTGTCATTTACTGCTTGTTTGCGCGTAGATACGTTAATGGCAAAGAACACGTATCGCGTAATCTGACCGTTAAAGTTTTTAAGCGCGCTAATTCGTGAATCAAAAGCGAGGTACTTATCGTTATTTCTAAATTCTAGAATTTTAGAAACAAAGCCAGTCTTTTCGAGCTGAGTCCTGTCTTCTGAAGTTAACCGTGACATCAACTCTTTCGCAAATTCTTTAGAGTCGTAAATGCCTTTCAGTGTTTCTTTCAACAATTTATTTGCTTCGACTAACCTTCCGTCCGGCTCCATTTCTAATAGTACCAGTGCACTGCCAATGGCCTGGAGCTTGTTAGTAAAATCAAGCGACATTTGTTTTACGCGGGTAATGTCGGCCTGTACGGCAATAAAGTTAGTCAGTTGCCCTTCATTGAAAACTGGGTTTATGGATAGCGACGTCCAATAGGGTGAACCATCTTTACGGTAATTCAAAATTTCATCGTAAAAGGCGTCTCTGTTTTTAAGCTTTTGACGAATAACATCCACAGTTCTGGGGTCAGTTTCCTCACCTTGCAAAAATGAGCCAGGTTTTTTGCCCCTAACCTCTTCTAAACTCCACCCTGTTAAGCGATAAAAACCGTTATTTACATATTCAATAAGTCCGTCAGCATCTGAAATAATAACGGCGTTGTCCGTCTCATTTGCCACTAGCGACAGCATTCGCTGTAATTCACGCTGTTCTACTTCCTCGGTTACATCTCTCACAAAAGCGGTGTAAAGAGTGCGGTCTGCAAGTCGTACTTTTGACAAAGACAAGCGTCCCCAAAGCAGCTCACCGTCTTTTCGCTCGACTCTGACCTCTCTGCTGGTGCCGACAATCTTGTCCTGTCCTGTTTCCCTATTCGCATTAACGTAATTATCGTGGTTAGCCTGAATAGCCTTTGGTACCAGCATTTTCACGTTTTTACCGATAACTTCTTCTCGTCTGTAACCCCAGAATTTTTCTGCCGAGGCGTTAAACAGCGTTACTTCATTATTTTCATTAATACAAACTACAGCATCTAACGCTTGTTCAAGAGTCTGCTCAACAATTTCTCTTGCTTCTCGCTCTTCTGTAACATCACGAACCAAAGCGGTGTAATGTTTTTTCCACCCACGTCTACCTGCGATAAAGCGAGTTGCACCCAAATGCGCTGTACTGACTTGGTTTCCAGTTCCACTTCCCTTGAGCTGCCAACAATTTTATTCACACCTGTATTTCGGTGAGTATTTACATAGCTATCGTGATTAGACTGATGCTCTCTTGGCACCAACATTTTTATATTTTTTCCGATAACTTCTGAAGGAGAATAACCCCACAGTTGCTCCGCTGCATCGTTATAAAACGTTACATTATTATTTTCATCAATGGTAACTACAGCAAGTATCGATTGAGACAATGCCTGCTTTGCAGCGTTTTCTCGGGAAAAGAAACCCATTTGTTTTACTCCAATACATAACCCTTCCAATATATAGGTGAAAAAAATGCTTTTTACCAATTAGACGGGAAAGAAGGAGGTAATTCGTGAAATTATTACAATTAAGTTACCTTCCCATTATCGTCACTCTTTTATGGGAAAGCCTAATTACCAATGAAAAACAATAATTTAGCTTTCTATTTTGGCATCAATTCATACGGAATGATTTGTGCAAATGTCTTACGATAACGGAGAAAAATAGCATTAGGACAATATCATGACTTCGCAGAATAATATTTTTGAGCCAGGCGAAAACTGTTGGGTAGAGAGCAACGCTACATTCGCAGCTCCCCTTATCGACTGCGCCAATTATTATAAAGCGCTGCACAGTTCGATAGTAAAAGCAAAGCACAGCATATTTATTGTTGGCTGGGACATAGACAGCCGAATTCGTCTTATCCGTGGTGAAGATGAAGCGCAAAGTTCAGCACCAAGCGTTATAAGCGACTTACTAAAATGGAAAGCTGAACAAACCCCTGATATTCAAATTTATCTGCTGCGGTGGGACTCATCCCTTGCATTTTTTGCACAAAGAGAACTTTGGGCTAAAGAAGCATGGGATGAAAAAACCCCCGATAATGTAAAAACCGAACTTGATGACACCATTCCTATGGGTGGGAGTCAGCATCAAAAAATTGTGGTCATTGATGACGAGCTGGTTTTTTCAGGAGGCATGGACGTATCTACTAACCGTTGGGACACCAGAGATCATCCTGTGGTATCTGAGGAGCGTGATGGGCCAGACGGTGATTATGGGCCCCTGCACGACGTACAAATGGTATCAAGCGGCCCGGTAGTAGCTGATTTTTCGAAACTCGTACGCTGGAGATGGCAGCGAGTTGCAAACGAAACGCCCATAGCGATTCGAGATAATGCGAATATAAACATTGATGCGCCAATTCCTGCTGCATGGCCAGAAAGCTACCCTCCTATTTTTAAAAACGTGGAGTGTGCGCTGGCAAGAACGATCCCTTTTATGGACGAGGTAGAACCTGCACAAGAAGTGCGCCACATGCTGCTAGACCTTATCGGCCAAGCTGAGTCATTTATTTACATTGAGAATCAATTTACTACTCGTCAAGAAATAGCAGAAGAATTAAATAGACAGCTTAAGCTTAAGCCCAATTTGAATGTGTGTATTGTTAGTTCATACGAGCCGAAAGGAAAGTTTGAGTGCGAAGCGTTTTGGGCCAGTCGCATTCAATTTAAAACCATATTAGAGAGTGGTATTTCACCAGAAAGAGTGAAGATGACCTACTCATCTATTGAAGATATGCAGGGAAAACGCGCGTACAAACGTATTCACTCAAAGGTAATGACCATTGACGATAAGTACCTTGTTATTGGTTCATCTAATCTGAGTAATCGTTCAATGACGCTGGACACCGAGATTGATACGGTTCTGTATGGCAATACACCAGAAAACAAACAAAGTGTTGTTAACGTTAGAAATGACTTACTTGCAGAACATACGGGTAGAGCGCTGGAAGATATGCCCGCTATTTTTGAACAACCAAACCCTGTTGAGGCATTGATGCAGGGGCAAATTGCCCATGGCTATATTCTTACCGAGGTAAGAGACGAAATATTTACTGAGCAATCAACCGCAAACCTATTTCGCTCGTTGTCAGACCCTGAAGAGCCCTTGATTTCCATTCCAACTCCTGACGGAACGGTTTTGCCCGCCAGAAACCCCAGGCGTAGAAGCATTATGATTGCCATTGGGGTAACCATTGTTGCAGTGATGTGTGGCTTAATGTACTGGGCAAGTCAATCTATACCTTGGTTGAGCTCAGACAGTATCAATGCGTTTCTGGAAGAAAGTAGAGGAACCTACTTTGCGCTGCCTACGGTATTAATGGTCTATGTGGTTGGTGGAATTTTGTTTTTCCCAGTCACCGTTCTTTCGCTAGCTGTGGCCGCGATATTTGGCCCAATTTGGGGGCCAATTTACGGAATGATGGGCGCTTTATTAAGCTCAGCAATATTATTTGGCATTGGTAAACTTTCTGGTAACGCTGGCTTGAAAAAGCTGGGAGGCCCCAAAGTAGCTGCCGTTGACGAAAAGCTTAAACGCAGCGGTATTGTTGGCGTAGCGGCTATTCGAATGCTGCCCATTGCACCATTTAGTTTAGTCAACTTGGTCGCCGGCATCTCATCTATCGGCATTATTCAGTTTTTGGTTGGCACATTCCTCGGTATGTTTCCGCCCATGATTGCCAAAGGCTTAGTGGGTGACTCTATCGCGCAAATTTGGCAAAACCCTTCTGTCGAAACCATCAGCTATCTGGTTGCAGGCATTGCACTTTGGGGCTTGATGATTTGGGGCTCTCAGAAATTTGCCCGCTACTATCAACAGCGAAAGCAAGCTGCGAGCAATGAGAAACAACAGGATAATGAGAGCGAAGAATGTGTCGCATAGTTTCATATAATATCCACAGTGGCGTAGGGCGCGATAAACAGCATGATTACAAAAGAATCGGGCAATTCTTATCGCAAATGGGTGCAGATATTGTGTTGTTGCAAGAGATGGACACCCGCCCTAGCCACCGTGATACAAATCAAGATATCGATGATATTTGTGCCAACAATACCTTTCGTTTAACGGCTTCCCCCGCACTTACTGAACAAGATGGTTGGTATGGTAACGCGGTATTAAGTCGCTACGACATCCTATCTAGTGAAACTCTAGATGTAAGTCAGCAAGGTAGGCAACCGAGAAATGTTCAATTAGTACAATATCAGACAGAGGGTGGCCCATTAACGGTAGTAAATACCCACAAAGGGCTTAAAACTAAAGAAAGAAGGTCTCAGTTTACTCTATTGCACCAACACCTGAGAAAACGCTTGGCAGAAACTCCTACACCTCTTGTACTTGGCGGTGACTTTAACGAGTGGCAGTTTTTCTCCAGAACATTTCGGTCTTTAAATCGACTTCTTCATCAACAGAAAATGGGAGCCACTTTTCCAAGCCAGTTCCCAATTTTTTCACTCGATAGAATGTGGGTGTCGAAGGATATTAATGTAAAAAAATACACTAAAGTAAAAAATCGCAAAACAGCGGTTTTATCCGATCATTTACCTATTCTTATCGACATTGAATTGCCCAAAAATATCGAGTAATAAATGATCAAAGGGTAGCTAAATTTGTTCCAGCTGTAGTGGTAGCAAACTCTAAATTACCGCACCAGTGACGCAACGCATGTTGTTCATATACCACCCTTTTTATCGATGACAGAGTGTTGACGATGTCTTTTTGTTGCGAATTATTTTTATGTGTAAACGCATAGACCGTTCGATACATATCTGGCTCGACAATTTTTACCGAGCCAACCAAACCGGGTTCTTTAAGATGAAATATGGCTGACGTGGGAAGGATCATCACCCCTTCACCATTGATGACTTGTCGCAGTCCTGTCATCAACTGCCCAGAATAAGCATGGTCGTGATTCAACTTAATCCCGGTCTGCTGCTCGAAGCTGGCGATCAACTGCCCAAGCGCATCTTTTGTACCGGGCGATATCAATGGTAGACCTTTTAATTCCTCAAAACGCACGGTATTTCGATTGGTGAGAAACGCCAGTTCTTCTTTTTGTAATGATGCAGGAAATACAAGGTGCATTTCCTCTTGAATAAGAGGTATTGCAGTAGTGTGTTTGTCATCAATCGCTTCCCGATAAGAAAGCGCTATATCGACCTGCTTAGATTCAAGCCAGTCATTAATGGCATAAGAAGGCCCCGTACTAATCTCTACTTTTTTGTAAGCATTAGCCTTTTCTACCTCTGTAATTAGAGGCAAAGACACAACGTTACCAATGGACGGAATAACACCTATCTTGATTGTTTTTTCATGCAAGTGATTCAGCTCAACAACCGCATTTTTAGCTGCTTCCATTTGCTCTAATAAGGCAACTGCATGATTGAAAAAAATCTCTCCGGCTGGGCTTAGTGAAACGCCGGCATAGCTTCTATTGAAAAGAGTAGCCTTAACTTCTCGCTCTAAATTCGCTAACTGTTGACTCACGGCCGGCTGCGCAATATTCAGCGCCCTTGCCGCTGCAGCGATACTGCCTTTTTTAACCGTAGTAACAAAGTACGTTAATTGCTTTGAGTGCAAAGTTCGGCCTCTGAGGGATCTCTCATTTATCAATATTCCGCAATGCAGTCAGCAAGCGATACGCAATTGAGATAGCAAGCGATATGCCATAGCGAATGGAAAACACTAATAAAAGCGAGGGAGAGCCCTAAAGAACTAAATATTTCTCTTCTATTTGTACATGACTAAATAACGCTCGGTAAAAAATGCTGCGCTAAAGCTTTCAAAGCGCTAACTCAGTGTTTATCTGTGCTTCAGAGCTGGCTCAACATTTTTATTATACCCCTAAATATTGTTCTTTCTTCCCTCTCAAGCGAAGAGATCTTAGCTTAATCGCTGATATGAAAATTTTGCTCTTGATGGTGATAATCGGCGGCTTATAAGCGGCCAACATTTAGGTTTGTAACATTTCTGCACAGACTGTGGGCACGGGTGTTTTACAGTCGTGCAGCTTATTTATTTTCAATTTCTTGTTTTGAACATCTCATTGTGAATTTCTTATTTTCAACGTTAAGTACAGCAGTTTGCTCATCAACGAAGTACTTTCAAGCATTTTTAACAGTAATCGTCGACGGAGCTTCAGATAAATGGAAATAGAACTACTGTGGTTTGTAGTTACCTTGTGTATTACCGGCGCTATCGCTGGTCTTACCGCTGGTCTATTCGGAAATGGGGGCGGTTTTGTCGTGGTTCCTGCTCTTCTAGCGGTATTTCCTTTTTTTACTCCACCATCTGAGGAGTTGGTAAAAGTAGCTATTGGTACCTCATTGGCCTCAATCGTGGTATCGAGCGCACGATCTGTTATTGCCCACAGGGCACGAGGTGCCGTCGATTTCGATATACTCCGTTCATGGAGTATTTGGCTGATTTTGGGCGTTATAGGAGGTGTGGCCATTGCAGGCAACACTAGTTCAGATGCCCTAACCGTGGTGTTCGCATCTGGGGTTCTCTTGTACTCTGTGTATTTTCTCTTTCCAGAATTCGTAGTGCGTCCCGGGCTTGTATTTGAAATGCCTTCCGGCAAAGGCAAAGCGCTTTTGGCTTTTGTTCTCGGAGGCTTTTCTGCATTGCTCGGCATAGGTGGCGGTACGCCAACGGTTATTACCATGGTGATGTGTCAGCGCTCTATTCAGCAAGCGGTTGCTACCGCTGCAGGAGTTGGCTTTTTAATTGGTTTACCTGGCGCGGTGGGCTTTTTATTTATGACCAACTCTCAGTCTTCTTCTCTCCCATTCGGCACCTTTGGGTATATCAATTTGCCTGCACTTATCGCTATAAGCATAGGTGCTATTTTCACGGCGCCTATTGGCGCAAAAATGGCGCATAACTTTAGTGAAATAAAGCTCAAACGCTTGTTTGGAATTTATTTGGTTATTGTATCTAGCGCCATGTTTTACAAAGCCATTTAAGTCGTAAATCACTGTGACTATTACTGCTATGAAAAAGGAATAACACTATGACAATCAATCGCTCTAGACGCCTGTTTTTAGGGGGCAGTGCTGCAGCTACCGCGATGGGCGCTAGCGGTATTGTTACCACATTGGGAGCTCAAGCAGCTTCAAGCTCTTCTCAGCACCTTTATGGACCAAAACCTGGGGTAGCAAAACTTGATGCCAATGAAAATCCGTTTGGTCCCAGCCCATCTGCGCTTAAAGCAATATCTGAGGCTGCGTCTCAAGGCGGTGCATACTATGCCTACCCTGCCGCTATGCGCTTAATTGATATGATTGCTGAGCGTCATAGTATTGATAAGAAAAATATTTCACTTAGCGCAGGGTCTAGCCCGATACTTTCTTATACAGCATTAGCGGCTTGTGATAAGGGTAAAATTCTTGGGCCTGATCTATTTTGGGATACCACGTCTAGAGCACCAGAGAAACAAGGGGGACCTGAGATTATACGTGTCCCGAATACCGCTTCACTAGACATAGACCTAGAAGCTATTTATAGCGCAATAGACGACACTATTAGTATGGTGCATATATGTAACCCCAATAATCCAACAGGGAAAATTCTCGAACCTTCCGCGCTTCGCGAGTTCTGTATTAAGGCATCAAAGAAAACCTTGGTACTGGTTGATGAAGCTTACAACGAACTTACTGATGCACCGCCAAAACACACAATGATTCCTCTTGTAAAAGCAGGCCACAATATAGTGGTAGCACGCACATTCTCAAAGATTTATGGTCTTGCCGGCATGAGAGTTGGCTACCTTATTGCCTCAGAACAAAATACCGAATGGATTAACAAGTACGGTATGGGCAATTACACGCTTAACCAAGCAGGCTTAGCAGCTGCTATAGCGAGCTACAACGATGATGCCTTTTTAAGCTTTTCAAAAGAAAAAATTCTTGAAGGAAGAGGCATGGTCATGGACGCAGTTAAAGCTAATGGTTTGACAGCGCTACCATCAAGTACTAACTTTGTGTTTGTGAATTTGGGAGATGGAAACGCGGAGTATTTTCGCCAGGCCATGGCTGAGCAAAATGTTTTAATTCGCGGCATTTATCGAACGTATACCAATTGGTCTAGAGTAAGTATGGGTAAAATTGCTGACGTTAAGCGCTATGTAGACGCTATACCATCCTCTATCGAAAAGATGTACAAACTACAAAACAGCTAATTAACGTCGTCCAAGCTTATAATAGTCTTTATGTTCACCGCTGCGCCTGTTCAATAGGCGCACTGTTTTGTTATTTTCAGTTACTCCATCCCACATTCTTTCATTTTTAGACTTAAAGTATAATACGCACAAAAGTCACTTCTGCCATATAATTGAAACATGAGAGAGAACTGCACACTGTGAAACTTTTTTATATAGATTGTTGCAGTAACGCTAATCTTGCACATACTTTACTACTGGGCAAACACGATAATGCCATCTAGGAGACTTTTTAATGTCGATATCTGTTTTAGTTGCTGATGACTCTAAGCTATCAAGACGCAGTGTGATTCGTGCATTACCAGAGGATTTAGAATATGCCATCTGTGAAGCCACAAATGGCAAAGAAGCAATTGAACTACTTTCTGATACATCCTTTGACTTGGTTTTGCTCGACCTGACTATGCCGGAAGTTGACGGCGTAGGCGTATTAGAATACTTAAGCGACAAAGCTGATGCACCGAACGTTATCGTTATTAGCGCTGACTTTCAGCCAGAAAAGCAAAAAATCGTTACCTCTCTTGGCGCAAAGCGCTTTTTAAGAAAACCTTTAGACAAAGAAGAGCTCGCTATGGCGATGTTCGAATTGGGGTACTTATGAGTATTGTGTTACCACTTGACGAGGATCAAAGAGACGCACTCCAAGAACTTCTTAATATATCTATGGGACAGGCGGCCAATTCGCTAGCACAACTGATTGAAACAAAGATTGATATTTCAATTCCCAAAATTGCAACAGTTACGCCAAGTGAGCTGTATAGTTTACTGTTTGAAACAACAGACTCCTTCTATACTCGCCAATCCTTTTTAGGCGATATACATGGTGAGGTGATGTCGGTGCTATCGCAATCGGGGTTAGCAGAGGTAGCGAAGCTAATGGACTACGACGAGCCTCTTGATAAAGAAGATGTGCAAGAAATTATTCTTGAGCTTTGTAATATACTGGCCGGCGCTTGTTTATCAGGTCTTTCAGATCAGCTAGAGTTAACTACGAATTTGAATATGCCAACGCTATTTCAACCTGAAAAGTCTAATTTTAGCGACTTGCAATGGCAGCACACTCTGGTGATGGAAGTGCAGTTTATTATTGCGATATCATCATTTAGCATGCGCGTTGTGTTTTGTTTAGACGATGAGTCTCTTGCCAGAATGAAAACAACATTGGATGAGCTACTAGGCTAATGTTCGAACAACTCGTTAGCAAACTTCCCGTAGGTATCGGCATTGTTGACGAACAATTCAACGTGGTTTATCTAAACGACTTTTTCTTAGACAGGCTGCCCCATGAGCTACGCAAGAATTACAAAGAGCAGCCGGTTACTGATCTCTTTAAGGGGCAAGGTAAGTTTTTACAAAGGCGTCTGAAATCAGTCTTTGTTCTGCAACATCCTAGCTTTAGTTACTGGGAACAGCGCCCTCACATATTTCCGTTCAAAAGTAGCCGCCCTATCACGGGCGAAGAAACTCAGATGTATCAAAATATGGAAATAATTCCCATAAAGGATAATTCATCTGGTAGAAAGCTAGCCTGCATATTCCTTCAAGACGTCACCGCTCAGGCTAGCTACTTTAGAGCGCAGCAAAAACTGTCGCAGGCGCTGAAAAAAGAACACGCGGAACAGCGGAAGCTGATCCGAAAATTAGACACGGCACAAAGCCAGCTTATTCAAGCTGAAAAAATGGCTTCAACGGGACAACTCGCTGCCGGCATCGCCCACGAAATAAATAACCCAATTGGTTTTGTAACCGCAAACTTAGATACACTATCTCAGTATGCCACTCATCTTTTGTCTATTTGCGATGGCGTAGAGTCGCAAATCACACACTTTACCGAAGAGATGCAGGAACAAATACAGTCTCTCTACGATAGCAATCACTATGCATTACTAAAAGACGACATTACTGAGCTGATTGATGAGTCTAGCGAAGGCCTTACCCGAGTAAGAGATATTGTAGAAAACCTCAAAAACTTCTCTTTAGAAACTGCAGAAGGCTACCAAACTATCGAAGTGTGCACGGTCGCTAAACAGCTTATCACCCTGATATCTGCACAATATGCAAAACCAGAGTATAAGTTTGAGTGTGCCCATGAAAAATTAGAAGTTATTGGCGATCCTGGAACACTGAAGCAAGCCCTTATGAACGTTATGGTGAATTCTGCACAAGCGATAGAAGACAAAGGATTTATAAAACTTTCTATTGTTGAACACGACAACGACATTAGCTTTAAAATACTCGACAGTGGCTGTGGTATTGAGCAAAAAAATCTCAAACGAATATTCGAGCCTTTCTTTACCACAAAACCCGAGGGGCAAGGGCAGGGACTTGGATTATCTGTTGCTTATACCGCTATAGAAAAGCACAACGGAAAAGTATCGATAAGCAGCAAGGAAGGTAAAGGGACGGTTGTTCAAATTACCATTCCCAAATATCCCGCGCAGAACGTTCAGCAAGAGGAAGACAGCGCTAGTGAGCAGCCTGAGCAGGAAAACCTATAGCGCTTGTGCAGTTATCAACTCAAACGTTTACTGTAGCGCCACAAAACTTGTAAACCCCTCTATCATCTAGCGTTCTCTTAAGCGTGTTATTAGCCACTAAATAATTCATATGTGCGTAACACTCGGCAACTGCGAACACCATATTTCTACTCGACAGTTCTCGTTTAAACATAACGGGAAGCAAATCTGAAATTGATTGCGGCGTATGGCAAGCTTCAGTAACTGCATCAAGGTGTTTATGGTGATGGCTAAGTAGCTCGTCAACTCGTTCGTGAAGACCAACAAATGGCAACTTGTGAGCTGGCAATACCACTGTGTTTTCAGGAAGTGCTTTAAATGGCGGCAATGTAGTCAGGTAATCATTTAGCGTAAGCGCTTCTGGCTCAGTAGAGTATGCCCCAATATTTGGAGTAATCATGGGCAGAATATGATCTCCAGAAATCAGTACGCCTTTGTTAGCGTTATACAAACAGGCGTGTTCGGGCGAGTGCCCTCTTCCTATCAGAACCTGCCACTCACTACTACCAAACAATAAAGTGTCATTGTGCTTGAGGCGCGTGTAACTCATTGGTATCGGCGATACAACCTGACTAAACCCCTTTCCATCCCCTTGTGTCAGTTTCTCGATAAGCTCTTTATCTAGCCCTGCTCTATTGTAGTAATCGATATCTCGTTGATTCGACGCACCGTTTTTCCCAGCGCAAAAAGCTCTGGCGGTAAAGTATTCGGTTTGCGACATGTAAAATGGCACATTAAACTCATCAGCAATCCATCCCCCTAGGCCAACGTGGTCTGGATGAAGATGAGTGACAACAACACCGGTAATACGACCATCAATTTTTTTAAAAATTTGCTGCCACAGCTTTTTAGTTGTGCTTGTGCCAATTCCTGTGTCGACTACCACCCAGCCGTCACCGTCTTTAATAAGATAAAGATTGATATGATCTAACTCGAAAGGCAAAGGCATGGTTAGCCACAACACACCGTCAGCAATTTCAAAGACCTCGCCAGGCTCGGGCTGTTTGTCGGCTAGATACTGCATGGCACACCTCAAAAGGGATCTATTTATTTAACCTTCGCTATTTCTATCGCGACCAAAGACTAAAAACAAACGTATATGTCGAATAGAGATCTATAGTACTGAGTTATTAAATACCAATCCGCATAGATACTTACCTATTCAGCGAGACTTAAAATATTCGTAATCGCGGCCTGTTACCGCAGGTATAGTGGTTCTAAATCAAGGTGACACGTGGCGTGCAACAGAAAACAACAACAAAATAGCTCTTGCGGTATACTTGCGTCTCAAGAAACTCACAAGAGTCTCTCCGTTATTTTTTCCATATCGAAGAACAATGCGCTGTGATTAAAAAAGGCTATATTTTAAACAAGACAACCTTTACCGAAAATAAACAGGTATTTGTTGAACTCTGGGTTAAAACAGACGAAAAAACAGTTAGGTTAGTTTCGCCTCCACAGCAGCCAACCTGCTTTGTTGCAGATAAAAACAAAGCAAACCTCGTCAACGCAACCACTTCATTGGCTCGTGATATTTCATTTACTTCAGCTCAGTTTAAAACACTTGAACAAGAGCCAGTAAGCACAGTGAAAGTAAAAACTGAAAGCCAAATGCACACGCTAAGAAAGATAGCAGCGGAAAACCATATTACTTTGTATGAAGCAGATATCAGAGTAGCCGACAGATATCTTATGGAGCGTTTTGTCTATGGGGCCTTGGAATATGCCGATATTAATGACGGCGATGAGATAAGAGATGCTCGAATAAGACCATCGGCTTACCTCCCATCATTTTCATGGATAAGTATCGATATTGAGTGCGATGAAGATGAGTCGTTGTTCAGCGTTTCTATAGCAGGAAGAAACCATAACGAAGTCATTCTGGTGAGACCTCCATCGTTCAGAAATACCTCTTTGGCTAGTGAAAATGCGTCTTACATACTCACAGTGGTTGACGATGAAAAAACGTTGCTTAATGAATTTTGCTCGCGAGTTTGTGCCATCGACCCAGACATTATATTGGGATGGAATGTAAAGCAGTTCGACTTTGCTGTGCTCTCTCGCCGAGCTACTGCAAATCGTTTAAAACTAGTTCTTGGACGTCAAGGACGGGAAGCGACGGTAAGAGCGTGGGAAGACCAAACTTTAGTAAATATTCCCGGGCGATGTACTATCGATGGTATAGAGGCATTGAAAACCATGACCTACCAATTTGAATCATTCTCGCTAGATTATGTGTCAGGTCAGCTAATAGACGAAAGGAAACTTATAAAAGAGGGGGATAAACTTCGGGCTATAAAAAACCTATATAACAATAACCCTCTGTCTCTAGCAGACTACAACTTTAAAGACAGTGAACTGGTAAACACTATTCAAGATAAAACCCGTTTTATAGACTTTTTAACTCTTAGAGGCACGCTTACCGGGCTTGAACTCGGTCGTCCAGGGGGTTCGGTGGCCGCGTTCCTCAACGTCTATTTACCCAAACTTCATAGAGAACACTATGTTGCAGGGGTGCGTCCATCTAACGGAGGGCTCGCAAGCCCAGGGGGGTATGTAATGCGATCGCTTCCTGGCCTTTATGATGACGTTTTGGTACTCGACTTTAAAAGCCTTTACCCTTCTATTATTCGCACATTTAATATTGACCCCTTAGGGCTAGCTGAGGGCTTAAAACACCCAGAAAACGCCATACCAGGGTTCAAAGGAGCAGTATTTAGTCGTACCAAACATTTCTTACCAAACATCATTAAAAACCTGTGGTTACAGAGAGACGAGGCTAAACGACAAAAAGACGCACCTCGCTCACAAGCTATAAAGATTTTAATGAACTCTTTTTATGGCGTTCTTGGAAGTGGCGGCTGTCCTTTCTATGATCCTAGACTTGCTAGCTCTATAACTTTGCGCGGCCATGACATCATGCAAACGACCGCAAAGTGGATAGAAGACTTAGGCTATACGGTAATTTATGGCGATACCGATTCTACATTTGTGCATTTAAATAATATTATTTCTCTAGGTACGCCCGCGGAAACCGGAAGAGCACTTGCCAAAATAATTAATGAGAAATGGCATGAGCTTATTGCCAATGAATTTGAGCTGGATTGTGAGCTTGAAATTGAGTTTGAGTCGCACTTTACTAAGTTTTTTATGCCTACTATCAGAGGCTCCTCTCAAGGCAGCAAGAAAAGGTATGCAGGTATTCGTACTTTATCAGTTGAAAATAGCCCCGAGAAAAGCTCTGAACATTGCTCTGAACATAGCCCTGAAAAAAGAAAAGACAATAATAACGACGTTACTAATATTGAAAGCAATACTGATTCATCTAAACAAATAGAGACTAAAGCCCAGCATGAAGAGCTTGTCTTTAAAGGTTTAGAAAACGTGCGCTCGGATTGGACTCAGTTGGCAAAAGACTTTCAATACGATCTTTATGCCAAAGTATTCAAACAACAACCTGTGAAGCAATTCATTCGAGATGTTATCGCCACTGTCAATTCAGGGGCGGTGGACCATAAACTTGTTTATAAGAAACGTCTGCGAAAACCCCTATCTTCTTACACTAAGTCTCATCCCCCCCATGTAAAAGCGGCGATATTAGCAGATACACTGAATGCGGAACAAAATAGACCCCTTCAGTACCAGCGAAATACCACTATATCTTACGTTATTACCGTCAATGGCGCGCAAACCAACGACATGATTTCATCTCCTCTGGATTACAACCACTATATTGACAAACAAATTCGTCCCATAGCAGAAAGCATATTACCCTCTATAGGACTTGATTTTAATGACATCGTTGATGACCAGATGATGCTTTTCTAGTCTGCTCAAAAACCTACTGAATATTATAAAGTTGTTGGTATCAGGCCACTTATAGCATTGTTGTTGTCAAGGCATTGATCTAAGCGGATTGATGTAAGCGCATCGATGTAAGCGCAACTGCGTGTATTTATTTCAAAATTCGTAGCAAATTAACCGGCCCGGCACGCATATCTTACGATCCGTCTTCTCAATTTCTTGTTTTTTGTCAGTTAGTTATACGAATGGCATAACAAATGAATAAAAGATAGTGAAAACAAGCGTCACTTGTAACAAACGATAACAAGTGTAAAGGGCACCTGAACGCCCTGAATGGTTAAACAGCATAGAAGGAATTACGGTATGAAATTTGGAAAATTAAGCGCCATCACCAGTGCAGTCATTGTCGCCTCACTTTCAACAACAGTGTTTGCAGGTCATCATGAAGAGAAAATAACTCAAGACTTCAATTCATTAGATAAAGACGGTAATGGCTACATTATCGGTTCAGAAGCTTCAGGTGTGTTCAACAGCAAGCTAATGTCGAAAATGGATATGGACGGCGACAGTATGATTAGCCGGAAGGAGTTCAATACATTCGTTGATGTGAACCCCACCATGTTCAGCAATGAAATTATTACTGAATTACAGACTAATGGAACAAACGACGCTGTAATGACAAAGCGTGGCCATTTAGAAGCTATAACAGGTACAGACGGTGATGTTATTGCCGAGAAAAACAAGGAAATGCGAAGCGAAGAAATTCGAGACGCCAACATGAGAAAGCACAGTCATGGAAAAGCACTAGTTAGCGCAGACGGTGAAATGATTTCAGAGCATAACAAGGAACTAAGAAGCGAACTCTCTGCTACAGCAAACGAAAAATTTACACGCCTAGACGCTAACAGTGATGGCAAGCTAACAGAAGAAGAACTCTCTATGACTGACTCTAAAGGTGACTTTAGTGAAATAGACAAAGACGACGACCAGTACATCACACGTATGGAGTTCCGCGCCTTTTTCAAGCAAATAGAAACAGAATAAAATAAATGGGGGTCAAATAAATGGGGGTCAGATCTACATTAAATTAATAATGTGGATCTGACCCCGTTTATGATTTTTGGGATGCAAGAAAGCAAAAAACCCGCCGTTAGGCGGGTTTTTCTTAATGGGACCTGGCAGTGTCCTACTCTCACATGGGGAGACCCCACACTACCATCGGCGCTAATACGTTTCACTTCTGAGTTCGGAATGGAGTCAGGTGGTACCGTATCGCTATGGCTGCCAGGAAAAAACTTTTATAACAATTTAGGAAAGTTTGATATTAATTCAATCAGTGAGTAATTTACTTTTTACTCTATCTTGCTTTTAGCTTGTCTTTGCTTACAACGCCAACTTCTCATCGAAGCCTTTTAGGCGTTGTATGGTTAAGCCTCTCGGGCAATTAGTACAGGTTAGCTTAACGCCTTACAACGCTTCCACACCCTGCCTATCAACGTCATCGTCTATAACAACCCTTCCAGACCTTAAAGGTCAGGGATGACTCATCTTTGGGCCGGCTTCCCGCTTAGATGCTTTCAGCGGTTATCCGTTCCGAACGTAGCTACCGGGCAATGCCATTGGCATGACAACCCGAACACCAGCGGTTCGTCCACTCCGGTCCTCTCGTACTAGGAGCAGCTCCCATCAATCATCCAACGCCCACACCAGATAGGGACCGAACTGTCTCACGACGTTCTAAACCCAGCTCGCGTACCACTTTAAATGGCGAACAGCCATACCCTTGGGACCGACTTCAGCCCCAGGATGTGATGAGCCGACATCGAGGTGCCAAACACCGCCGTCGATATGAACTCTTGGGCGGTATCAGCCTGTTATCCCCGGAGTACCTTTTATCCGTTGAGCGATGGCCCTTCCATACAGAACCACCGGATCACTATGACCTACTTTCGTACCTGCTCGACGTGTCTGTCTCGCAGTTAAGCTAGCTTATGCCATTGCACTAACCTCACGATGTCCGACCGTGATTAGCTAACCTTCGTGCTCCTCCGTTACTATTTGGGAGGAGACCGCCCCAGTCAAACTACCCACCAGACACTGTCCACAATCCCGATAAGGGACCAATGTTAGAACATCAAACATACAAGGGTGGTATTTCAAGGACGGCTCCACACAATCTAGCGACTGTGCTTCGAAGCCTCCCACCTATCCTACACATGTAGGTTCAATGTTCAGTGCCAAGCTGTAGTAAAGGTTCACGGGGTCTTTCCGTCTAGGTGCGGGTACACAGCATCTTCACTGCGATTTCAATTTCACTGAGTCTCGGGTGGAGACAGCGTGGCCATGGTTACACCATTCGTGCAGGTCGGAACTTACCCGACAAGGAATTTCGCTACCTTAGGACCGTTATAGTTACGGCCGCCGTTTACCGGGGCTTCGATCAAGAGCTTCGCTTACGCTAACCCCATCAATTAACCTTCCGGCACCGGGCAGGTGTCACACCCTATACGTCCTCTTACGAGTTTGCAGAGTGCTGTGTTTTTAATAAACAGTCCCAGCCACCTGGTCACTGCGGCCTCCATTTGCTTACCACGCGAAGTGTTCACAAACAGAGGCGTACCTTCTCCCGAAGTTACGGTACAATTTTGCCGAGTTCCTTCACCCGAGTTCTCTCAAGCGCCTTAGTATTCTCTACCTGACCACCTGTGTCGGTTTGGGGTACGGTTCATATAATCATAAGTTTAGAAGCTTTTCCTGGAAGCAGGGCATCAACAACTTCACTCCCTTGGGAGCTCGTCTCGTGTCTCGGCCTTTCTCTTTTAAAGAGCGTATCCGGATTTACCTAAATACGCAGCCTACTCACTTTCACTTGGACAACCAACGCCAAGCTTGCCTAGCCTTCTCCGTCCCTCCATCACTGATTATACAAGTACGGAAATATTAATCCGTTTCCCATCGACTACGCATTTCTGCCTCGCCTTAGGGGCCGACTTACCCTGCCCTGATTAGCATGGGACAGGAAACCTTGGTCTTCCGGCGTGGGAGTTTTTCACTCCCATTATCGTTACTCATGTCAGCATTCGCACTTGTGATATGTCCAGCAAGCTTTACAACTCACCTTCATCCACTTACACAACGCTCCCCTACCCAGCACAGTAAACTGTGCTGCCGCAGCTTCGGTATATTGCTTAGCCCCGTTACATCTTCCGCGCAGGCCGACTCGACTAGTGAGCTATTACGCTTTCTTTAAAGGGTGGCTGCTTCTAAGCCAACCTCCTAGCTGTCTATGCCTTCCCACATCGTTTCCCACTTAGCAATATTTTGGGACCTTAGCTGGCGGTCTGGGTTGTTTCCCTCTCCACGACGGACGTTAGCACCCGCCGTGTGTCTCCCGGATAGTTCTCATTGGTATTCGGAGTTTGCAAAGGGTTGGTAAGTCGGGATGACCCCCTAGCCTTAACAGTGCTCTACCCCCAATGGAATTCGTCCGAGGCTCTACCTAAATAGATTTCGGGGAGAACCAGCTATCTCCCGGTTTGATTGGCCTTTCACCCCCAGCCACAAGTCATCCGCTGACTTTTCAACGTCAGTCGGTTCGGTCCTCCAGTTGATGTTACTCAACCTTCAACCTGCCCATGGCTAGATCACCGGGTTTCGGGTCTATACCTAGCAACTCAACGCGCAGTTAACACTCGCTTTCGCTACGGCTCCGCTATTCGCTTAACCTTGCTACTAAATATAAGTCGCTGACCCATTATACAAAAGGTACGCAGTCACCCCATCACTAAGCACCCTGCTTGATTTTTTGCGGTTTACCGTTGGCTGCTTCGCAGGTCAACGTTGACGTTAAATCAAACTGGCTATTATGCTTTGTGAGTCACATCACTAAAGGCACTTAGTGATGGGGCTCCCACTGCTTGTACGTATACGGTTTCAGGTTCTATTTCACTCCCCTCACAGGGGTTCTTTTCGCCTTTCCCTCACGGTACTGGTTCACTATCGGTCAGTTAGGAGTATTTAGCCTTGGAGGATGGTCCCCCCATATTCAGTCAAGATAACACGTGTCCCGACCTACTCGATTTCACTGTAAAGCACGCTACGTGTACGGGGCTATCACCCTGTATCGCTCCTCTTCCCAAAGGATTCCACTACACACTAAACAGCTTAAGGGCTGCTCCCCGTTCGCTCGCCGCTACTAGGGGAATCTCAATTGATTTCTTTTCCTAAGGGTACTTAGATGTTTCAGTTCCCCTCGTTCGCCTCGTTACACTATGTATTCATGTAACGATACCTGTAAACAGGTGGGTTTCCCCATTCGGACATCTGTGGCTCAAATGCATTTTGTCGGCTCACCACAGCTTTTCGCAGACTTACACGTCCTTCATCGCCTCTAACTGCCAAGGCATCCACCGTATACGCTTCGTCACTTAACCATACAACCCTAAAAAGCCTTGAGTATCGGCCTCATGTCCGCCTTTTGAAATCGGACAAGGGTAATGTTGTATGCATGACAAGCTAATCGGAAGAATTGCCTTGCTATCTTCTTGCTAATCGGCTTGCCGATTGGCACGCTTTTCAGCGCTCTTAGATAACAAGCAATTCAAGTCAAGTAGAGTAAAAAGTGCGTCTATCGACTTCTCAATTACTCTTCTGATTGATTACTATTAATATCAGCTTTCCAAATTGTTAAAGAACTATCGTGCAAAATCATGACGCTTTTTGTCATGACTTTTGC
Organism: Alteromonas sp. MB-3u-76; assembly: GCF_002831605.1. NCBI lineage: Bacteria > Pseudomonadati > Pseudomonadota > Gammaproteobacteria > Alteromonadales > Alteromonadaceae > Alteromonas > Alteromonas sp. MB-3u-76. The sequence continues at coordinate 3,604,470 of NZ_CP025115.1, forward strand.
GCAAGGAGGAATTACATTACTCTCTAGAGTATCGTAAATGCTCCCTTAGGGTAAAAAACCCTAATCAATGCTTACTTAAAAAGTAAATATTCATTAGGATTTGATGTCCATCTCGACACATACGCTAACGATTTGTTTGACTACCACCATCTTTAGCGAGTAGCAAAATCGTCAGGAAGCTCTGCTTCCGGTAAAGCGATTTTTCACGACCACTTGCAACGCAAGTAACGTAAAACCACAACCAATTCGCTTGGTAAAGTTAGTTTGAATGCGAGAAACGCAGTGTGCGCTAGCACATGAGTATCGCAGCGTTCAAAATAACGCAAGCAAGTAGAATTGGTAGGCTTGGGCAGACTTGAACTGCCGACCTCACCCTTATCAGGGGTGCGCTCTAACCAGCTGAGCTACAAGCCTTCAGTTTATCCGCGCCTAAGCGACTAATCTCTTCACTTTAGCGAGTAGATAAATAACAAGTCGATTTTACATCGACGGTAAGTTATTTATCACGACCACTTACGAAATAAGTGTTTGCGGTAAAGAGTGGTGGAGCTAAGCAGGATCGAACTGCTGACCTCCTGAATGCAAATCAGGCGCTCTCCCAGCTGAGCTATAGCCCCATAAACTTGTGTCGTTCTTTATATTCTAGACAAAACAATCTGTGTAGGCACTGCATCAAGGCGTCTTTCGACGTTTTTGGTAAGGAGGTGATCCAACCCCAGGTTCCCCTAGGGTTACCTTGTTACGACTTCACCCCAGTCATGAAACACAAAGTGGTAATCGTTCTCCCGAAGGTTAAACTAACTACTTCTTTTGCATCCCACTCCCATGGTGTGACGGGCGGTGTGTACAAGGCCCGGGAACGTATTCACCGCAATATTCTGACTTGCGATTACTAGCGATTCCGACTTCATGGAGTCGAGTTGCAGACTCCAATCCGGACTACGACATTCTTTAAGGGGTCCGCTCCACATCACTGTCTCGCTTCCCTCTGTAAATGCCATTGTAGCACGTGTGTAGCCCTACACGTAAGGGCCATGATGACTTGACGTCGTCCCCACCTTCCTCCGGTTTGTCACCGGCAGTCTCCTTAGAGTGCCCAACTAAATGCTGGCAACTAAGGACAAGGGTTGCGCTCGTTGCGGGACTTAACCCAACATCTCACGACACGAGCTGACGACAGCCATGCAGCACCTGTGTCAGAGTTCCCGAAGGCACCAATCCATCTCTGGAAAGTTCTCTGCATGTCAAGTGTAGGTAAGGTTCTTCGCGTTGCATCGAATTAAACCACATGCTCCACCGCTTGTGCGGGCCCCCGTCAATTCATTTGAGTTTTAACCTTGCGGCCGTACTCCCCAGGCGGTCTACTTATCGCGTTAGCTTCGCTACTCACGACTTAAAGTCACAAACAGCTAGTAGACAGCGTTTACGGTGTGGACTACCAGGGTATCTAATCCTGTTCGCTACCCACACTTTCGCACATGAGCGTCAGTCTTTGGCCAGGGAGTCGCCTTCGCCACTGATGTTCCTCCAGATATCTACGCATTTCACCGCTACACCTGGAATTCCACTCCCCTCTCCAAGACTCTAGTCTGCCAGTTCTAAATGACCGTCCCAGGTTGAGCCCGGGGCTTTCACATCTAGCTTAACAAACCGCCTGCGTGCGCTTTACGCCCAGTAATTCCGATTAACGCTCGCACCCTCCGTATTACCGCGGCTGCTGGCACGGAGTTAGCCGGTGCTTCTTCTGTTGCTAACGTCACGGTGAGCAGGTATTAACTACTCACTTTTCCTCACAACTGAAAGTGCTTTACAACCCGAAGGCCTTCTTCACACACGCGGCATGGCTGCATCAGGGTTTCCCCCATTGTGCAATATTCCCCACTGCTGCCTCCCGTAGGAGTCTGGGCCGTGTCTCAGTCCCAGTGTGGCTGATCTTCCTCTCAGAACAGCTAGAGATCGTCGCCTTGGTGAGCCTTTACCTCACCAACTAGCTAATCTCACTTGGGCCTCTCTCTGCGCCGGAGCCTAAGCCCCGTTTGGTCCGTAGACGTTATGCGGTATTAGCAGTCGTTTCCAACTGTTATCCCCCTCGCAAAGGCAAGTTCCCAAGCATTACTCACCCGTCCGCCACTCGTCAGCGATGTGCAAGCACATCCTGCTACCGTTCGACTTGCATGTGTTAGGCCTGCCGCCAGCGTTCAATCTGAGCCATGATCAAACTCTTCAATTAAATATATCGAATTATGAATCGTCGTATAGACACTCTTAACGAGTGCCCACACAGATTGTCTTGTCTAAATTGTTAAAGAACGTATTGCAGAATCATGACGCCTTTTGTCGTGACTTCTGCGCAAGGAGGACCAACATTACTCTCAGTTGATTCGTATTCCTTGCAAACCGCGAAGCGCTTTGCCTCTTGGTGACTCACCCTGCTCGAGTGAGATGCGCATTTTACATCATTTATTTTTGATGTCAACCATGTTTTCGAACTTTTTAAATGTTTTTCAACTGGTTTAGCGCTTAATTTTGATTTGGCTTGAAGCCCCCTCAAAACGTGGAGCGCATTATAGATAGCTAGATGAAAAGATCAATACTAAATTAGTGTTTTTTTACTGTTTGAGTAAAATCTTAGCTTAACCGTTCATTTCTCCACCATTTCTGATAGGTTAATGCTTCTTTAGACTAGTTTTTTCACATTTGATTGTTCAATTTGTTACAAATGAGTAAACTAGCCGAAGCCTTCAACCCAAAAAAACAATAGAAAGGTAGTTATATGAAAGTAGGCTTTATTCAGTGCATTATTATTAGTGCCATTTTTGCGATAGCAGGTTTTTTGTTATTTTCTTCACTTAATATGGAAGTTTCTCCATTAACTGTCTCCGCTGCACTTCTTATCAGCGGTATAGTTACCCCATGGCTGGCTTCTCTTATCCAAAGCTCATCTTCTTCAAATGACGATGTCTCTGCTTCAGTCTCTGCAGATGCCGTTGAAACACTTTACGTTGGTAATCTACCGTATCGTGCGAATGAAAATGCAGTTAAAGAATATTTCAGTAGCTATGCAGAAGTACAATCTGTCCGCTTAATGAAAGATCGTAAAACAGGTAAGAGAAAAGGATATGGCTTTATTGAAGTAGTAGCCAAAGATGTGAACACCGTTATTGAAAAAACAAACGACTCAACTTTTCAGGAACGTACTTTAAAAGTGCGGCCAGCGAAAGAAAAAGTCGAGCATGCATAAATAAGAAAGCCTGGCGGTTCGCCAGGCTTTTTTGATTCTCTTTATTGTTGCTACTATTCAGTAGCTTCAGTTTGATTGCCTATAGTACCTTCCGCTTGTGGCAACCCATCAAGTAATGTCTTATTAAATGAATGAAACCGATTGATCGCTGAAATTAAGTCAGGGATCTGAACATCTTCCATATTACTTATGAGACCAGCAATCAGCGTATTGTAGTCTTCGTTAGACTCCAACGTATTTTCAGCTTTCTCAAACGTATTCATCATTTTCTCTAAATATTGAGACACAGGATTGACTACGTTACCGTACTTACCGCGTTCATCGTTCTCTTCGCTGTAGTGCTGAATATTTTCGTAAGCTTTTAAAACGTCTGTTTGCGTAGAGCGATTTAGCTGCAGCGCATAGCCTACTAATTCTTTATCATCAAACCCCAAACTTAGTGCTTCCTCAAACGCTTTATCTACATCACCTTTATAAAACGTATCTGCAAGATCTTGCACTTGACCAACTAGGTCTGCAATAGACTTCATCTCGGCTTCGTCCAATTCACCTTTAAGAGAAAAGCTTATACCGCTTCTTTCATAAAACTCGAAGGATGTGGTTTGCTGTGCAGCTATGTTCGTCGAGCTGTCACTTCCAGCTTCCCCGATGGTTGATTGCGCCTGAAAGGAAGTTTGCTGCTGTGCTTGGAACGTTCGCAAGCTTTCAAAGCTAAAGGTTACTTCATCGCCGTCTTTGGTGCGAATGCTCAATTGACCAGACTTTTCATCAGACACCGACGCCGCAGATAGGGTAGAAACCTGAGCGACGTTCCCGTTCTCAGAACCTTTACGATTAAAGATGTCAGTTTCTAATTCATCTATACCATTATCGATGAGGTTACGACTCTTGCTGATTCCGTTTTCCAATTCTTCATTCATAAAGCCCGCAAGATCTTTTTCCGCCATGGCAAAGCCTCTACTTACGCCTTCTCTTGCTTGGCTAAATAATCCATTTAACTTTTCATCGCTTGCTCCACCATTGGCAGCTCCGCGAATTACACCACCTACAAAGCGCATGACATTTTTAGCCACTTCTTCGAAGTCGAATAAGCTTTTGTTTTTCTCTTCAACTTTTTTATCGGCTAACTCTTTAGGCTTTTGCCCGTCTATTTCTAGCGATTGACTGAGGCTACTACTCACCACTCTTAATCCAATACTGGCTTGAGTGCTATTTACAGATACCGTTGAAGCCTGCTGTTTCGAGAACTCAGCAGCTTGCTGAAGCCCGTCTTGCTGAAGCTGTTTTTTTAGTGCCTCATTAGGGTTAACTGCAGCCTTTTGATCAGCTTTTTGCTCTCCCATAAAAGCCTTAATTTGACCCACGTTCATAATTTGATCCTCACTATCCTCATGTACTATATCGGCACCATCTCAATATTGTTTAATTTTAATACAGAAATTTTTACTACGCTTACGAATTAGGTTTGCACATAATGCAGAAGCCTCTACAATTCGCGTCCTTAACGAAAGGTACCGATGAACAACACTTCTACGAAACGATACCGACTAATTTTCAAAAATATGATTTAGGCCCGATGACCTAATGGAGAAACGAATGGCAGACAACAACTTAGCGCAGTATCAAGAACAGCTCGATGAGAAAGTTAGCCGCCTTAATACATTGCTCGGTGAATTTTCTGCGCCAGCATTGTCAGTGTTTCCATCATCACCTGAACATTACCGAATGCGCGCAGAATTTAGAGTATGGCATGAAGGGGACGATCTTTTTCATATCATGTTCAATCAACAAACAAAGGAAAAGTATCGCGTTGATACGTTCCCACCAGCGTCTGAAGGTATTAACAGAGCAATGGTGGAATTGCTTGATTTAATAAGACCAAATGAAATTTTGCGTCGAAAACTGTTTCAAATAGATTACTTATCGGCTCTTTCTGGAGAAATGGTTATAAGCCTTTTATATCACCGTCAATTAGATAGTGACTGGGAGAACCATGCTCTTCGGTTAAAAGAGTCACTTTCTCAATTTTTTCCAGCGGTAAGTATCATAGGCAGAGCTCGTAAGCAAAAAGTGATAATTGGGAATGACTTCGTTATAGAGAGACTCCCGGTTAATGGCCGTGAGTTTGTTTTCAAGCATATCGAAAACAGTTTTACTCAACCTAATGCTAAAGTGAACTGCAGCATGATTGAGTGGGCTCTAGATTGTGTAAAGCCACTCAGTGGAGATTTGCTTGAAATGTACTGCGGCGCAGGTAACTTTTCTATCCCGCTCGCCACACATTTTGACAATGTCATTGGTACAGAGATCGCAAAACCATCAGTAAACGCAGCCCAATATAATATTGAGCACAATAATTTAGATAACGTAAAAATAGTGCGCTTGGCAGCAGAAGAGTTTACGCAAGCGATGAGAGGTGAGCGTACCTTTAGTCGACTTGAGGGTATTGAGCTTAGCGACTACAACTTTACAACAGTGTTGGTAGACCCACCTCGTGCGGGTTTAGACATAGACTCATTAAAGATGATTCAAGACTATGACAATATCGTTTACATTTCTTGCAACCCAGAAACGCTAGCAGATAATTTAAAGGTGTTGTGTACCACCCATAATGTCGTTAAAACCGCACTATTCGATCAATTTCCTTTCACACACCACATTGAAGCCGGTGTGCTTTTATCAAGAAAATAAGAATGTGCTGCGTTAGCATATAAAAGATATGCAGTAATGATGAGGTTGGGTGATGAAAAGCAATTATGAGCGTACTGCTTAAACTAACATTGTGCTGATTAAAGTATTGCTGAACAGCTGGGGCTACTTTTTAACAGTAGCGCCAATTTGTACAAACCGAAGCTGCTTTTTAACTTTTTCGCCAATTTCTCCGCGCAACTTATCATCAGCCTCTAGAGCTTCTGCTCCTGCACTAAACACTAGCCTCACCATTGCATCGGCTTGAATTTGCGCTGATGCGTATTCAACGCCCTGTTTTTCAATAATGTAATCAGTGAGCTCATCAATAAAGTGCTGAATTTCTCGAAATACCGCCAGACGATAGGCAGAAGAAGTTCCCGTATGTTCTCTAAGCAGTAGTCTAAAAACATTTGTATTTGCAGCGATAAACTCCATGAACGTTTCTACGGACGTGTGGATAACACCACCACCTGACGCTATGCGACGGCGAGCCTGTCTCATCAACTGCCTGAGCGCTAACCCAGCCTCATCTACCAGGGTCAGTCCCAACTCGTCCATGTCTTTAAAGTGACGATAAAAAGACGTTGGCGCAATACCAGCTTCTCGAGCAACCTCGCGAAGGCTAATGGCAGAAAGACTTCTATTTTCATCCAGAAGCGAAAACGCGGCGTGAATTATATTTTGACGGGTTTTTAACTTTTGCTCTTGTCGACTCACGATGACACCACTTATTAAATCTACGACATGTTACCCCATCATTTGCCGAGAGGCGAAACACAATGCTGTGTAGTGTTCTATAATGATTAAAGTTTAACTATGTTAGCAGAACTTAACCTAGTTTTACTTGCCTGAGAATACATAAAACGATAAATTAGCGAACAGTTGTAAGCCAAGTAGTCAAAAATGAAAAAACCTCCTCTTATATTAACGAACGTGCTGGTATTTATAATATCGGGCGCGATTGCATTTATCGGTGCTCCACTATGGATTGCGCACCGAGGGATAGATTGGGCCGAAATAAGCGCCGCTATCTTTTTATTTTACTTTACCGGTATGTCTATTACTGCTGGGTACCATCGTTTGTGGTCACACAAAACCTACGATGCAAACATTGTAGTGCGCGTAATACTCGCAATTGGCGGCGCGATGGCGCTACAGAACAGCATTTTACATTGGTCGTCTGATCACCGAATTCATCACCGCCACGTTGATGATACAGAGAAAGACCCTTATTCAGCTAAGAAAGGTCTATGGTTTGCTCATATAGGCTGGATGCTAAGAGAGTATCAGTCGAACCGCTATGGCGATTACAGTAACTGCAAAGATTTACAGAAAGACAAAGTGGTTATGTGGCAACACAACTACTACCTTCCAATAGTATTAGTAGCAAACTTCGGTGTGACGGGATTATTAGGCTGGCTGAATGGCGATATTTTAGGAATGTTGCTTATTGCTGGTGTGTTGAGACTTGTTCTAGTTCATCACGTCACTTTTTTCATTAACTCACTTGCACATTTCTGGGGTTCGCAACCTTACACAGATAAGAACACAGCAAGAGATAATGGCGTGCTAGCGTTCTTCACATTTGGTGAGGGTTACCATAACTATCACCATATCTTTGAGTATGACTATCGGAACGGCATTCGCTGGTATCAATTCGATCCAACGAAATGGCTAATCCGAGGTTTATCCTTTGTCGGATTAACAACCAATCTACGAAAAGTACCTGAAGAGCGGATTGAAAAGGCGCTAGCTGCTATGCAGTTACAAAGAGCAAGTGAAAAAGTGTCGCTGCTTCCCAACGCCGACGAAATGATGAATACCATCCAACAAGAATACGACCTGCTTATGCAACGTATGAGCGATTATTATTCGACGAAGAAACGAGTGATGCGTGTTAAGCAAAAATCGTTTCAGCGCACTCTTGAAGGATTCGAGTTGACGTATAAATATAAAGAAATGAAGCATGCATTTGCCGTTCAAAAAGAGAAATGGACACAACTGCAGACCCTCTCTCTACAAATGGCGTAGTATTCTTCCCATTACAACTGTCAATAAAACCACATGCAATTCGTTGCATGTGGTTTTTTTTATTTACTATTTACTACTAGAGTTAAATTTACTGATAGTAGTAAAGTAAACAAATGCACTATCCTGTCGCTTATATGCGCAATTAAACAAATAGGAATACAACATGGCAGCAAAGCAAAAAGCACCCTCATATCATTACGATGCAATTGTCATAGGCACCGGACCGGGAGGAGAAGGTGTTGCGATGCAGCTCGCCAAAGCGGGCAAGAAGGTTGCCGTTGTTGAGCGTTATGACGCTGTGGGAGGAGGCTGCACACATTGGGGCACAATTCCTTCGAAGGCTCTGCGTCATTCAGTAAGTCGTTTGATAGAGTATAATAGCTCTCCCCTTTTTGCAGACAATCATTTAAGCAGAAGCTTAACCTTCTCGGAAATCATGCGTCACGCAAGCGGCGTAGTAAACAGTCAGACGCGTTTGCGTTCATCATTTTATGATAGAAACCGAGTAACACTTTTTCATGGTGAAGCCAGCTTCATCGATGCTCATACACTTCAGATTGTTCGCGAGGATGGCTCAAAAGACATTGTTACCGCGGGGCAAATTGCATTAGCAACAGGATCTCGTCCCTACACACCAAAAGACATCGATTTTAATCACCCTCGAATTTACAACTCCGATACTATTTTGTCCCTTAAACACGACCCCAAATCCATTATTATCTATGGTGCAGGTGTTATCGGATCGGAATACGCCAGCATATTCCGTGGACTCGGTGTAAAAGTAGACTTAGTTAATATGCGAGACCGGTTGCTGTCTTTTCTCGACACCGAGATTTCTGATGCCTTGAGTTATCACCTTTGGAATAACGGCGTACTTATTCGCCACAATGAAACATATTCGTCAGTGGAAACAACCGATGACTCTGTGATCCTCAATTTAGAGTCTGGAAAACGTATGCGTGCAGACTGCTTGTTGTTTGCAAACGGACGAACGGGTAACACAGACAAATTGAAGCTCGAGAATATTGTTTTACAAGCAGATAGTAGAGGCCAACTTAAGGTTAACGAAAATTATCAAACTGACGTAGAGAATGTGTATGCTGTAGGCGATGTCATTGGCTACCCAAGCTTAGCATCTGCGGCATATAACCAAGGTCGTTTTGCCGCCGAGGCCATGCTAGCGGGCAAAACTCATGCCTCATTGGTGGCCGATATCCCATCAGGCATCTACACCATTCCGGAAATTAGCTCTGTTGGAAAGACCGAACAAGAACTTACTGCAGCAAAAGTACCGTACGAAGTAGGACGCGCCCAATTCAAACACCTGGCAAGAGCACAGATTGCCTCAACTCAAACAGGTAGCTTAAAGATATTGTTTCACCGCGAGACAAAAGAAATTTTAGGGATCCATTGTTTTGGCGAACGTGCATCAGAAATTGTGCATATCGGGCAAGCGATAATGCAGCAAAAGGGTGAAGGGAATACTATTGATTACTTTGTAAACACTACTTTCAACTACCCTACGATGGCAGAAGCTTATCGAGTTGCTGCAATTAATGGACTCAATAGAATTTTCTAGCAGCCAAAAAAAAGCCGGCTTTTTCTGCCGGCTTTTCGCTACTTTTTAAGATTTTAGTTTCTATTTGCAGCTAGCGCATTTAAAGAGTCTTTGTGCGCTACGATATCAATGTGCATTTTCTCTTGGTCAAATGTCATCGTTGCTATCGCGTAATCGCCTTGGCTTTCGCTAGCGATATTTACAAGATCTTGTTGAGCATCACGGAAACGAATGTTGTTGCCAATTTTGTTGGCCATACATTGGTTATTCATTTCGAACGTTTTAGTGTCCATACAATCGAAAAGCTGGCCACTGCCAGAATCCGCATGCGCTATGCCAAATGAAGCTAAAAGGGCTAAACTGAATACTACTTTACGCATGTCTTATCTCCTGTGGTACAGTATTGTACTGTGTTGACATAATACAACATGTATGTTCACTAGTCAATTTCGATCATAGTAATGTTACACTAATATGACAAAGTGCAATATTTGGAGAAAAATTTGACTGAATTTGACAATTTAGTTCACCTCGCAAAAAGCTGTTCTCTTTGTGATAATGCACTCCCTCATCCTACACGCCCTATTTTATCGGTAGCCAAAAATACCAAGATCCTAATCATCAGTCAGGCACCTGGATTAACTGCCCACAATAATTATGTTCCTTTTATCGATCCTAGCGGCAATAGACTGCGCGCTTGGCTTGGTGTAGATAAAGATACATTTTACAAGCCGGAGTTATTTTCCATTATGCCGATGGGCTTTTGCTTTCCAGGCTATAGAAACGGCGCTGATGCACCGCCAATGAAAATATGTGCGCCAACATGGCACAAGCCACTTTTGCAGCACGTAAAACCTATACTGACGTTATTGATTGGACGTTATGCTCAACAATATTACCTCAAGCAATACAAAACACTGACAGAAGCTATTAAAACACCTCATGATGGTTACTTCGTATTACCTCACCCGTCAGGGCGGAACAATAGATGGCTGGCAAAAAACCCATGGTTTGAGAAGGAAACTGTTCCTGCACTTCAAAAAAAGGTAACTGCACTCATTAAGCGTTAATATCTTAATGAAACGATAGCCTCTTAGTGACGAACAATCTTTCTAAGCCTAAGTGTTGTCACTAGGCAACCTAGTGCTTTTCAGTAACTCAACTAGCTGATTAAACGGCATGGGCTTAGCGAAGAAAAAGCCTTGGGCCTCATCGCACCCTAGCTTGATCATGTAGATAGCCTGCTCTCGCGTTTCAACTCCCTCAGCAATAGTAAGCAATCCAAGCTTATTGCCGAGAGTAACAATGGTCTCTGCTAGCACCGCAGACGTGCCTGGCGCAATATCTTTAACGAAGGAACGGTCAACTTTCAACCTGTCTAAGGGTAACTGCTGCAAATAACTCATTGATGAAAAGCCAGTGCCAAAATCGTCAATGGCAATTTTGACCCCGAAGTCTTTTAATGCGCGCAGCGCATCAATGACAATTTGGGGCTCATCCATTACCACACTTTCTGTAATTTCAAGCTCAAGTAAGCTAGGGTCGCAATCTGCTTCTAACAGCGCATTTTTTACCTTGTCGACGAAAAAACGATCCCTAAATTGAGGAATAGAAATATTAACAGCCACACGAAGATGCTCATGGCCTAACTCTCTTAGCTGCTGAAGCCGTCGACAAGACTCATCGAGCACCCATTCACCGATATCTACTATTAAGCCTGAATATTCTGCCAACGGTACGAACACTGCTGGAGAAATATACCCTCCCTCACCATCTGGCCAACGCAGTAAGCCTTCCATTCCCACAACTTTGTCAGTAAGAAGGTCTACTTGCGGCTGAAACCATAGCTCAAGTTTACGCTCTGCGAAATCGCTTCGAAGCCGACGAATCATAGCTAGACGCCATGTTGTTTGATCCTCGATATCTTTCGCGTAATATTCGAAATTGTCAGTGAGATTTTTCTTAGCTCGGTTCAGTGCAATATTAGCCCGCTTCAAAAAATCGACGCCGATATTTCGCTCATTTTCTATTCTGCAAAGGCCTAACGTTACTTTTATTGGAAGAACGTGTTCATCCACCACAAACGATGAATCAAAAATCGCATTGATAACATCTGGGCATACTTCGCTCTCAGGCCCAATGAGCCCAAAGACATCTGCTGCAATTCGGCTTAAGCGGATAGTATTGGGCAAAGATGTTTGCATGCGCTGGGCAATAGCTCGCAGCACATCATTACCCACTTCTTGCCCTAGACCGTCATTCACATCAGAAAAGTGATTGACGTCAACCAATGCGACACAACAGTTTTTACTTGCAACACTGGCCGGGTTATCCAGCATGTTGATAAACTGATTGCGATTAGGCAGACGAGTTAACCAATCTCTGAAGGCTGCATTACGAAGTTCGTGGAAAAGGTTAACATTTTCATATCCAACAGAAATACTAGACAGAAATACTTCAAGTAAGTGTTTATCCAAGTCGTTAATTTCATGAGTTTGACGCATGTAAACTGCAGCCTCAAAACCTGCTCTATTGATATAAAGCACAGAACAAGAGATATCAAAAATATGCTGTTTTAACCTTAGGCAGCGATGGATATTCTCTGTCATTTCGTCATTATGAATATTATCGACTGGCTGATTGATAAACTCTGCATATGCGCCCGCAGCCCCGAGCACGTAAATATTTTCATCGTCTAGGTCGAGAAGCGAGCCCGCTCGAGCACATAACAGCCCCTCAGATTCTAACCCAATCAGTGAACTAATTTGCGTTACTACTCCCTCGCAAAACGCTTTCACTGAGTGCTCTTCAAACAAATTTGCAGATGAAGTAATGATTTTTTCAAGGCCAAGTCGACTTTGGCTTATCGTGATAATTTGCTGGTAAGAACGAATTGAGGAAATAATGGTTGTCAGTAGTTTTGACCGAGTTAACTCTGTTTTTGTTTTGTAGTCGTTAATATCGTAAAGCTTAATAACCTGCTCTTCGGGCGCAAAACCGGGCTGCCCGGTTCTAAGAATAATGCGGGGTTCATTAAGCTTCATTTCCTCGCGAATGTATTTAACGACGTCGAAGCCGGCATCGTCAGTTTCCATCACTACATCAAGGAGGATTATTGCTATGGATTTGCCATATTCATGCAGGCGTTCTTTGGCTTCTTTAGCAGAGTGTGCATGAATAAAGTTTAGCTTGCGATCGTTAACTATCAGGTCGGATAGCGCAAGGCGGGTGACTGTATGGATTTCCTCATCGTCGTCGACGATTAGGATATTCCAATCTTTTCCAAGATGTAGTTCTGTGTCTATTGCATCATCATCTAAAAAGATAAGTTCGTCGTTTTCATAATCCGTTGCCGACATAACCACTCATTTCCTCAATACTGATAAAACATAATTGCGCACTAGGCCGTGCTGAACTTCAACATTTTGCCTTTCTTAAATGGCACAAATACTGCCGCAAAAATGCACAGCAAAAGACAAAATGCCTTACTATCATTAGTGTCACGATTACATTGATAATTATTTTGTGCAATGCAATAGTGAATTCCTGTTACCTATTGTTACAAAACACCGATGTGACGTTTATGAAAATCTCTCCACAACATCAGCCCCAAGAGGTAAAAAGAGCATCACCGCCTCTCAATAAAGAAGATGCCATTAAACCATCGGCTCATGCCAAGGAAGCAGTAAACAAAAGCGCAGACCTTGAAGCGAGCAGACAACGTATGCTCTCATGGTTTTCAAGAGTAGGCATTTCTCCATCGGCATTGTCTCTAGAGCCAAAAAAACAAGAACACGCTCTAGAACGTCGTAACAAGATACTACAGATACAGAAGGCAAATAATCTTAAATCTATTTTAAATATAGCACTAAATGTCACAATCAACGAACAAACAAGTGACAACTTAGATCCTGATTGGTTTTTTGCTTTCAGCTCATTGGCCGAGGAAATTTATAGTGCGCCTATGCAAGAACTATGGGGAAAGATTTTTGCCGTCGAGGTATCTCGACCAGGTAGCTTTTCACTAAGAACTCTTCAATTATTAAAATCCTTAACTCATCGCGATGCGCAAACATTTACCAAAGCCGTTAATGTGGCTAGTAAGCGAACTAATGATACTGTTCCAAGAATTTTAGTGGGCTACCACAAAAGGAAAGGCTTACTTTCCATTTTTAAAAAGCCCTTGCCAGAACAAGTTAATCTCGCCACCGTAGGGTTGAGCTACCCAGACTTACTCTCTCTTCAAGAGATGAAATTAATTTATGCCAGTGAAATAGAAAGCGGGGAGTACCAAGAAGGTCAACAAACATCTTGGAGGTGTGTAAACGAAAGCTTTACCTTAACCTGTAAATCATCTGGCGTTGCGCTGGTTTATTATAAATTTACGCCAGTTGGCAGTGAGCTATATAAGCTTGTCGGAAAAAATACGAACACAGCATACATGCAGAAAATGAAAGACGTACTTGCCGGCGTGTTCAGTATTTCGTGACTGCCTTTCTGTTAGCTTGGTAAAATTAATAAGCTAGCAAACGAACAGAACAAAGACAGTCATACATTGAAATACTCGCGAAAACGGTTCAGTAAATTAGGGCGTGTTGTTTCTTGCCGTACTGAAGACCAACGCGCCTTAGATACCGTCGCCAAATTCGTGCAAACCACACTCTCTTTTAAGACCAAAAAATCTCGTATCTTGCTCATCCATGCCTTCTTGTAACGACTGAGTAGTATGCCAATCTCCAATTGACACATACCCCTGATCCCAAAGGGGATGATAAGAGAGACCGTGCTCTTTTAGATAATAGTGAAGGTCTTTGTTACTCCAATCAATGATAGGGTATAACTTAAACTGCCCGCCCACTCTCTGTAAAACAGGAAGCTTTCCACGAGAATCCGACTGACTGCGACGCAAGCCGGCAAACCATGTGCCTGCATTAAGCTCTTCTAACGCTCGCTGCATGGGTTCAACTTTGTTTAATTTATTGTAAGTTTCGATACCTTCTATGCCCTGCTCCCACAGTCGACCAAAACGAGCTTCCTGCCACGCTGACGAAAGCGCAGCCTGATAAACATGTAAGTTAAGTTTCAGCTTTTCTACCAATTCATCTATAAATTGATAGGTTTCAGGAAATAGATACCCGGTGTCTGTCAACACCACCGGGATATCAGGCTTCGCTTGCGTAAGCATATGCAGCATTACCGCAGACTGTGCGCCAAAGCTAGACGACACTATATGGTTGCCTGGCAAATTGTCTAGTGCCCAATCCACCCGCTGTTGTGCCGTCATTTTCTCTAACGATGCATTGATATCAGCAAGCTCATCCTTGCTGATATCATGTGATAATACCTGCTGCTTCGCTGCCGTACTATTAATCATAGAAGTCTCGCGCTGAATCAATGACAGGTTTAACCACGTTGGTGCGAATAACAAAGTCGCCAAACGACTCGCCGTCTTCTCGATCACTCGCCCACTTGCCGAACAAGCGGTCTAATTCAGACATTATCTCTTGCTCGCTTATGTTTTCGCGATACATACGAGGAATGCGTGTTCCCTCGCGGTCTCCACCTAAATGCAAGTTGTACTTACCCGGGCCTTTGCCTACTAGTCCAACTTCAGCAAGCATGGCGCGGCCACAACCGTTCGGGCAACCTGTTACTCTGAAGATGACACTGTCATCAGCAAGGCCGTGCTTAGCTAGTAACCCTTCAAGTTCGGTTACCGCATCTGGCAAATAACGCTCTGCTTCTGCCATCGCTAGCGGGCATGTAGGTAACGAAACACAAGCCATTGAATCAAGACGTTGATTTGAAACAGCCGGCGCTATTAATCCATGCTCTCGGGCTAAAGCTTCTATTTTATCTTTATCATTTGGCGCAACACCGGCAATAATAAGATTTTGATTAGCTGTTAATCTAAAATCGCCATGATGAATTTTGGCAATCTCAGCGCAGCCAGTTTTTAACGTTTTGCCTGGGTAGTCAAGAATTCGACCATTTTCGATAAATACGGTTAAGTGGTACTTTCCGTCAATACCCTCTACCCATCCAAAGCGATCTCCGCGGCCGGTGAACTCAAACGGTTTGCTCGCCTGAAAGGTAACATTAGCGCGCTTTTCTACCTCAGCTTTGAAGTTTTCTACGCCCACGCGCTCAAGAGTGTATTTTGTTTTCGCATTTTTACGATTCACACGGTTACCCCAGTCGCGCTGCACTGTTACTACCGCAGCAGCAACATTTAGCGTATCGGCCAATGAGATAAAACCGAAATCCGTTGCTTTGCGTGGATAGGTACTTTTATCGCCGTGTGTCATGGCAAGTCCGCCGCCAACAAGAACGTTAAAGCCAACTAGTTTGCCGTTTTCTGCAATGGCAACAAAGTTAAGGTCGTTAGCGTGCACATCAACGTCGTTTTGCGGAGGGATAACCACGGTGGTTTTAAACTTACGGGGCAAGTAGTTATCACCTAAAATAGGTTCTACAGGCTTCTCCGTAGTTTCCACTTTTTCACCGTCCAACCAAATCTCGGCATACGCACGGGTTTTTGGAAGTAAGTGCTCGCTTATCTTTTTAGCCCATTCAAACGCTTCTAAGTGCAGTTCCGACTCTACTGGGTTAGAAGTACACAACACGTTTCTGTTTACGTCTCCTGCAGTAGCAATTGAGTCTATTCCCGCTTTATTAAGCATCTGATGCATAGACTTTATCTTTGGCTTTAACACGCCGTGAAACTGAAAAGTTTGGCGGGTTGTTAAACGAATACTGCCGTATAGAGTGTGATCCGTAGCAAATTTGTCTATGGCCAACCATTGGTCCGGAGTTATAACACCACCGGGTAAACGGGCGCGTAACATAACGTTTTGTAGCGGCTCTAGCTTTTGCTTTGCCCGCTCGGCACGAATATCTCTATCGTCTTGCTGATACATGCCGTGAAAACGAATTAGCTGGAAGTTGTCAGCAGTAAAGCCACCAGTGAGATCATCTTTCAAGTCTGTCTCTATGGTTCCACGCAGATTATTGCTTTCACGCTTCAAACGTTCATTGTCGGCCAATTTACCTTCAACTATGAATTGAGAGTTTTCATTACTCATTAGTAGACATCCTTTTGATAACGTTTCGCTTTGCGCAGTTCAACTACATAAGCTTTCGCTTCGGCTTCTGATTTACCGCCGTGCTCTTGTACAATTTTGATAAGTGCATTTTCAACATCTTTGGCCATATGCATGGCATCACCACACACATAAAAGTGGGCGCCTTGCTCTAACCATTCAAACACCTCTTTACCCTGCTCTAGTAAGCGATGCTGAACGTAAATTTTCTCTTCTTGATCCCGAGAGAATGCCAGCGTAATTTTGTCTAGCAAGCCATCTTTTACGTAACCTTGCCACTCAACTTGATATAAGAAGTCTTGAGTAAAGTGTGGGTTTCCAAAGAACAGCCAATTTTTCCCCTCGGCTTCTTGTACATCACGCTCTTGCATGAAGGCTCTGAAAGGCGCAATACCTGTTCCCGGTCCAACCATAATAACCGGCGTGTTGGGATCTGTTGGCAAGCGGAAATTATCGTTATTCTCAACGAAAACGTCTACTTCACCATTTTCTTCCAGGTATTCACACAAATATCCAGACGCACCACCTTGATGACGTTGGCCAAAGGCTTCGTAATCAACATGCGCTACAGTCAAATGTACTTCATCTTCAACATCGGCTTGGCTTGAAGCAATAGAATATAGTCTTGGAGTAAGTGGGCGCAGCGCATCAACAAGCTGTTGCTCAGTAATCGTGCCCACGTGATCTCGCACTATGTCGATGATTTGGCGGTCGGCCATGTAAGTGCGCAGCTTAGCTTTATCTTCCATCAAGGCAGCTAATCCCTCAGAGCCAGTAGCGGCTTGATAGGCTTTGATAAAGTTAGGATAACTAAGCGTTAACTCTAACTTTGAAGTAAGCGCTTCTTTTAACGTCATTGTGCTCTCAGCTACCACCACTTCGGCATCTTCACTTAGCGAGAGTAAAGCAATCAAATCATTAACCAATGACGGCGCGTTCTTAAACCAAACGCCAAGAGCATCGCCAGGCTTGTAAGTGATGCCTGAGTCTTCAAGGCTAATCTCAATATGACGAATATCTTTAATCGAATCTCTGCCTGTGATCTTCTGAGACTCTATTAGAGAGGCTGTGTAAGGTGCTTTTTTTGTATACGTTTGCGCTGGCGCCGCTGTAACTGCTGCGCCTGTTTGCGCCGCTACTGCCGGGGCAGCAGTGCGTGTAAAATCACCTTTCAGTGACTCGATGAGTTTGTCTAGCCATGCTTGCGCTTCAGCTTCATAGTCTACGTCACAATCTAGACGGTCAATAACTGAAGAAGCACCAAGTTTAGACAGACGTTCGTCAAAGTCCTTACCAGTTTGGCAGAAAAACTCATAGCTGCTGTCACCTAAGCTCAACACTGCATACTTAGTGTTAGCCAGCTTTGGCGCTTTTTTACTGCCAACATACTCGTGAAGTTCTACCGCGTCGTCTGGCGCATCGCCCTCACCATGCGTGCTTACAAACACAGCAACGTGCGTTTCATTTTTAAGGTTTCGCGCTTTATAATCAGCCATACTCACTAGTTTACTGTTAAAGCCCGCACCTTCTGCTTTTGCCTGGCACTCGTGCGCTAACGTTTTCGCATTACCGGTTTGCGAACCATATAAAATGGTGAGTGTAGGTATATCGCCAGCAACGGCAGCTTGATCTTGAATCGCAGGTGCTACCGCTCCACCTTGCGCAGCAGCCATTCCGGCTGCGTAACCACTCACCCAAGTGAGCTGGTCACGGTTTAAGCCAGCAATAGCCTGCGTAATGGCATTCCACTGCTGTTCATTTACTACTGCGCCTGGCGCTGAATTTGAAGCTTTTGATGAATTAGAATCTTGTGACATAGTCTTTTAGCCCTTTTTCGATGTCGCTAGGCTAACGGCTTTATTCAAGAAGAGAAAAGAATAAATGAAACTTTTTTATTACTGAATGTGCTTAAAACCCTTGTTGAAATAAAAAAGGCGCAAACAGAGGAACCGTTGCGCCTTAGAGTCAATTTTAAATTTATACTAAAAATGTAGCTCTAGCCCAGCAAATACGCCGTCAAACTCCATATCAGCATAGACATCATCGAGATCTTCAATATCTACAGTGACATTTCTGTAACCTACTTGCACAGTCATATCAATAGCAATACTTTCAATAAATGAATAAGCAACCGCTACTTGATAGTCACTTAGCTCATGATCATCGAATGATAGGTAGCTTCCCTCGGCGTAGGCCGATAGCCCCGTAAAAGGTAATCCTAACTGCAGCTTTGAATAGGCCATAGGCACTACGCCAGAAAAGTCAGCAGAGCCTTGAGTAGCGCTTGCTCTATCATTTACAAACAAAGCGCCATCGATATATTTCGCATTTACACCAAGGTCGAAGCTGACTAAGTCGTTATCAAACAATTCATAATACAAAATAAGATCGGTAGAAGTTAAGTCGATCTCAGTGGTCACTTCACTATTCGCTGTGTACAGCTGTCCGTCAAAAGTAAAGCTTGAATCTAGCGCCGTTACGCCAGAGTTATCTAGCGTAGTGTGGTTTACTTTCACATTAGGTAGAAACGGCACAGGGTGCTCTAATGCGATATAAAACGAAGAATTAGTCTTATCATCAAAATTAAAATCTGCCGTGCTGCTTGAATCAGCGAAGCCTCCGGTAGTATCCGTCTGCCAAGCCTGCGCTCCCACATAAACACCAGCAATGGTATCAGCATGAGAAGCCGCCGATGCGAATGCACATCCAAGAGCGGCGATTAAAAGACCCTTTTTCATTTGTTATCCTTGATTGAGAAGTTCTGATATTTCAATAAGAGCGGCATTGGCGCGAGAAATATAATTGGCCATTACTAATGAATGATTGGCCAACATGCCAAAACCACTTCCGTTTAAAATCATTGGACTGAATACAGATTGCTGAGTAGCTTCCAACTCACGAATAATTTGCTGCATACTAACAAGCGCATTTTTATCTTCCAGCACATCGTAAAACTCTACTTCTGCGGCTTTTAGAAAATGAAGTAAGGCCCATGTCGCACCGCGCGCTTCGTAAAAGTTGTCATCTAGTTTCCACCAACCTGTTTTTACAACACTCTGTCTAGCTACTGGCGAAGATTGACGTGCATTTCTATCGCCCGCTAAGTCAGTGTTGATTCTAGCAGATCCTACACTAGCGCTTAGTCTTTGCGAATAACTTCCTAGGCGTTTTTCAACTTGTTTTAACCATTCACGTAAATTGTCGGCACGAGTGTAAAACTGGCTGTCGCTATTGCGAGTTACTGCAAGCTCTTCTCTATATTGCTTTAAAAGCTCTATACCATCTGAGTAACTCGACTCAGAGGAAGGCAGTGCCCAGCTTTTATGGTCCATATTGAATTTAGGGTGTGCTTTAGTGAGATAAGGATTCTCCATTGACTGCGACTGAGAACGGCTAAAGTCTTTGCGCATAGAAAGTGCGAGATCGCGAACCATCTCAAGGGCACCAAACTCCCATGCGGGCATGTTATCTAACAGAACGCTCGGTGGGATAACGTCATTCGACAAATAGCCACCAGGTTTATCAAGTAAGGTTTCAGACACTTCAATCATAGCAGTTGTCATGGTGTAGCCGGCAATTTCAGTAGGGTTTTCTACTGAAGATGAGGTTTTTAAACGCTCTTTAACATCAAACGTATCTGGCGATAAACTCCAGTACCAGCCAATAAGCCAGAAAAGAACAACAAGCACTACAGCGACAATCGCTATCCGTTTTGCATTAATTGATTGTCTCATATGAACACCAACCTTCCTTTTTATAACAAACAGCTGACCTTAGTCAGCTGTTTGTAATTTATGATATCGAGAAAAACTGCCCCTAATGACAGCATTCCTCTATATGACCACTTTATTGCACTCTAACACAACTTAAATTCAGTTATGATAACTATAACGTATGAGACATGTTTTGTTCATTTTTGTGCTCGTATGATGCAGAGTTGCGTTTTTTCAATGCAAAAATAGCAATTGCGATGACAATGACTGGCCAGAAAGCACTTACGCCTGCCAGCAACAATGCGAACAAGACCGCGCATATCGCGAGTATAACCGTGCCCATAACACTGAGCGCTACAACAAAGCCTACAATAGCAAGTACAACACCCACAATAGAAAATACCGCGATATTTTGCCAGGGGCTGAGAAGCTCATCAGACATTACTAAATGCATGCCAAGAAGGTCCTCTACTACACTGCCGAGACAGTTCATTAGTACAATTGCTATAAATAACGCCAGTAAGAAATTTTTCATTACGGTAGTCTCGGAAGTAGAATAACCGCGGCGAAATAAGCAAGTAATACAATGGCAGGCATAAAAAATAGTGCCACTACTGCGCCACCGCGAACCCACACTGCGTCAATATCAATATAGCGTGCTACGCCTGCGCACACTCCTGATATAACTCCCGAATCTAAGTCTCTGTATAAACGCTTTTGTGATGAAATTTTCATGATGTTCTCCAACAATTTTTAATGGGTGACTAGCTTCGATGTTCACATTGCACGCGCATAGTTGTACTGGTGAGCATACTTATGCGCGTTACACCCTACGCCACTTTGTTTTTCTTTAGTTCTGCCAGTTCTTTTTCAATCGTTTCATTGGCCTCAAGTGCTTCAAATTCTGCAGAAAGCGATGCGGCTTCATTAGATTTAGTAAGGTCGTAGGCATCTACCTGCGCCTCAAGATAGTCAATTCGCTGTTCGTAATTTTCAAAACGCGACATAGCGTCATCAATTTTTGTCTCATGGTTAGCATGCTTCACTTTCAAACGCGTCTCTGCTGCGTGTTTGCGCTGAATAAGTACTTTTTGCTTTGCTTTAGCTTCAGCCATCTTGTCGTTAAGACGCGATGTATCGTGCTGAATTTTTTCGATGCTTTCTGCTAAATGCGCCTCTTGCTCTTGCAATGATGAAAGCTTTGCCACGTACTTTTGTTTTTCAACAAGTGCAGCTTTTGCCAAAGACTCTTTGTCGTTATCCATGGCCAACTGCGCTTTACTCTGCCACCCAGCGATTTCTTTGTTGGCATTATCCATTTGTCTTGCCAACGTTTTTTGTTGCGCTATGTATCGTGCAGCATCAGTGCGAACCTCTACGAGTGTCTCTTCCATCTCTTGAATGATTAGACGAATTATTTTTTCAGGGTCTTCTGCCTTGTCTAACATTGCGTTGATGTTGGCCTGAACAATATCGTTAATTCTTGAAAACATACCCATAATTATCTCTCCACTTGGATTTTTGGTGAGTTACCAGCAATTGACTATCAAGACTGATGTGACGCTGACATCTCACTGTATTGGTTAAACTGTGATTACACTGAAGGTATTACAATAGGCGTGCCAAAAACTTAAATCATTGAATTTCATTGATTTTTCAATTTTCAGCCTGAGAAACCCTGCTTATCAAAGAGAGACAGAACCAAATTTTGGCTTTTTTGACCACAGCAGTGTGAATTTAACTAAAAGAGGTATTGAGCTTTATTTATGTAGAAATCAAAAAAAAGCGCCCGAGGGCGCTTTCTAGAGAGTACGAATTAATCAAAATAATTAGTCGGAATCTTTTTCATTGTTCTTAGGGTCTTTCATTGTCGTAGCTGCAATGTCAGTAACACTAACGCTGGCTTTACTGTTGCTTTGGTTTGCATCTAATGAAAAGTGATAAGCGGTATTGGCAACCGATTGATAGACATCCGCAGTTAGTTCATTAGCGGTCGTTGTTACTGCGCTAGTCACCATATTTTGTAGAAAAGTGTGTAGCACAGATTCTTGTGCGTTTGCTGCACCGCTCATCATGCTTGCTGAAAGTATAGTTGCTGCAATTAGTGAAGTTTTCATAGTGTCCCTCGAAATTTTGTCGGTCCAACAACACAGCGTTGTTGTGATACACAAAGGATTGCGAGAGACGTGCCAAAAGCTTAATAAATTATAAATTATTGATATTAAAGCTTAATTTAAAACTTAAAAATTAAGACATACTTTTTGATGTAGAACAAATATTAAACTTTAGTCAAAGGCGCTAAATGATTAGTCTTTTTGACCATTATATTCTTCTATTTCCCGTTGTGCGCTTTCAACAGCGCTTAATGCGTTCATTAATAAGTCTGGATCCGGTGATTTTCCAGTACCATTCTGACTTAAATAACGGCGCCATATACGACCACCTGCTTGGCCTTGAAATAGACCAAGCATGTGGCGCGCAACATGCCAAGGTTTAAAATACTCTCCCTGCTGCCGCTCTATATATTGCTGCATTTTATGAACAACTTCCTTTCGCGATATCGTATTTACATTATCATCTCCAAAAATTTCTGCGTCTACACGCGCCATGATATAAGGATTTGAATACACCTCGCGGCCAACCATTACGCCATCAACATTCAGCAACTGAGCTTTTGTCTCGTCCAAAGATTTGACGCCACCGTTTATGCTAATAGACAGTTCCGGGTGAGTTTGTTTGATACGATGAACTCTTGGGTAGTTTAGCGGAGGGATCTCACGATTTTCCTTCGGACTTAACCCTTGCAACCAGGCTTTTCTAGCGTGAACAATAAATGTATCGCAACCTGCATCGGCTACAATATCTATAAAGCGGGTAAAATCTTCATCTTCGTCCATGTCATCGATTCCAATACGGCACTTTACCGTAACCGGAATATCGACCTCGGCCTGCATCGCTTTAACGCAAGCAGCTACCACGTCGGGTTGAGCCATTAAACAAGCACCAAAACTGCCATTTTTTACCCTGTCGCTAGGACAACCAACGTTGATATTAACTTCATCATATCCTCGCTCTTGTGACAGCACCGCGCATCTCGCCATATCGGCAGGGTCGCTCCCTCCAAGCTGAACAGCCACAGGGTGCTCTTCAGTATTGAAGCCTAAATAGTCACCCTTCCCATAAATAATGGCGCCAGTCGTTACCATTTCCGTATACAGTAGCGTGTGCTTTGAGAGCAATCGTAAAAAGTAGCGACAATGCCTGTCTGTCCAATCCAGCATTGGGGCAACAGAGAAGCGCCTGTCGATAGCAGGTCTAACACAATTCTCATTTAAAACTTTAATATCAGGCACTTACAGCAGTCCTCAAATAATCACCAATGCCAAAAGCATTGGACTTTTCACGGTTTTTAGTCCCCATTAAGGGAACGCGGTGCCCAAATGGTGGAATAATTTTCCGCTTTGGCGCACCCTCTACAATGGGTCAAATAAGATGGCTAATATTAGCATAACTAAGGGAACGAGAAAAAATGGAGTTTCCTATACAGCAAGGGTTAGACAGAAGCAAAGTGGCATTATTACGTTTTCTAAAAGTAAAACATTCAATACTAAGTCAGCGGCTAACAAATGGGCGAAAGAAACCGCTCATAAGGTGGAAAATAATACAAAAGACGAGCCGTATTCCTACATCGATATATCTTTAGGAGAGTTAATTCAAAATTATATTAAAGCCAAAGATGGCTCAGATAAGCCTTTAGGACGAACGGCGCGATATAGTCTAAACCAACTATGCCGCTATCCTATCGCAAAGGTAATTGCTAGTAGATTGAATTCAAATGACATCGTTGATTTTTGTCTTGAGCGCAGAAAAAAGACTGCTTCACAAACAATATCTATAGATGTGAGCTGTTTAAGAAAGGTACTGCGAGTTGCAAAGTCAATGTTTCACGTAGCCGCTGATGACAGTGCCGTGATAAACGCATACCCCGCTCTTCACGATTTAAAACTAATTGATAAGTCAAATAAACGTGACCGACGAGTCAGCGCTGATGAATATTCAGCGCTTCTCAGAGAGTTTCAAAAAATGTCTTATCACCACTGTAACGAGATCCCATACACAGATATGTTCATGATGTCTTTACTAACGTGTTGTCGTATTGGTGAACTTTGTGAGCTTAAATGGAAAGACTTGAATGTAGAGCAACGCCATATTTTAGTAAGAAACCGGAAAAGTCCTAGCGGTTCACAAAACAACAATTCGATATTACCGCTTTTAGGGAAAAGCCTTTCTATCATCCTTAGACAACCTAAGTTCGAAGAGCGTATATTTCCATATAACCCTAGAAGCGTGACGGCTGGTTTTCGACGCGCTCGTAAACGACTTGGAATAGTAGACTTACGATATCATGACCTTAGGCGAGAGGGAGCTAGTCGTTTAATTGAAGCTGGAATGTCAGTAGAAGAAACATCACGGATAACGGGTCATAAAGATCTGAACATTCTCTGGAATGTGTATGTTTCGATTACACCAGAGCACATTCAAAGGCGCTTTGAAAAATTAAGAGTGCTCACTTAATAAACAGCTTGTTCAAAAAACAAACCTCCGGTAATTATTTTACAACTATTTATTCTCACTAGTGTGTTACCGCGAGATTTTTTATTTTTGGTGTATAAAATACGTGATCTCTTTTTTTTTAATCAATGAGATCACGTTATATGCACAAGAAATTCCGCGTTAAAACTAATGGCCGTATCCAGGCAATTATCGAGAATCGCGCTAAAGATGCGATTGTAAAGTCCAAGTCAAAAACTTTCGCTAGCAGAGCGGAAGCAGAAGCTTGGGCAGCAAATATGTTTGTGGTAATGGAGAGACAGTACCAGCAAGCTAAAGGCCAAGTGAATGAGCTTTCAGACACTCAATTAAAGCGAGTCGTTTTTAGAAACCACCAGCCTCAGTTAGACGCAAAATCGTCAGTTAAATACGTTATCAATGCCTATTTAGGCTATACAAACTCAATGCCGTTGCCCGCTTCAAGTACAACACAAGATGCACTGCGTACAATTTGTAGATATCAACTCGCCAATTATCCGCTCTGCTTCGTCGGCTACGAGGCTCTAGAACAATACTGTAAAGAGCGAAATGTCACATGCAGTTCGTCAACTACTCGTATCGAAATTAGTTCGTTGAAACGGGCGTTAAGAGAGTTACGAGAAATGAATAAGTTTTCAAAAGCTACTGATAGCGAACAGCTAGAAGCACAGTTTGAGAGCAATTATGCAACGCTAAAGAAAAATGGGTTAATTTCCGACTCGAAGTCTCGCAACAGAAGAATTAAAGACCGGAACGAGCTTAGAAGACTTCTTAGTTCTGCGAAGGAATTTTCCAGCCGAAACAAAAGTGGCGTTAGATATGATTACCTTATTCTTCTATATATCGAAACGACGCTACGCGCATCTGAACTTCTATCCTTACGCTGGGAAGATATTGAATTTAACAGGCACCGCTTTACTATTGCAGTCGGAAAAAATGTTCGTCCAGGCAGCAATGGAACGAGAGAAGCGCCTAGAAAAGTTCCTTTAACAAAGCGTGCTTACGAAATATTGAAGACTTTAAAAGGTGGTGAAGAAAAGTCAGGTTTAGTTTTTAACATAACTACGGAGTATTGGACAACCCTGTTCCCCCGAATTGTAAGTCATGCTCGTATCACTGGGCTTCAACTAAGAGACCTTCGGCGTGAAGGCGTGTCTCGATTGGTGGAGGAAGGTTATAGCGTGTTGCAGATCGCTGCTTTTACGGGTCATAAGGACATCGATATGATCGTAAAAATTTACAACGCTGCTCAAGCAGTGAATATTGCTAAAAGGTAAGCCACCTCCTTAGGCGACACGAAATCCAATAAGTGAGAAGGTGAAACATTTTTTCTATGAATCAATGTTAATTACTTGAATCAGTTAACCATTTTGTTGGACAATGTAAAAAAGCTTCCCTGATACGCTTGTTACGCCCACTCTAGGCGCAGTCCTGTCGGACAATCAGCTAACTTAAATTATTGATAGTCAAACACCAAAATCAGCGTGTTTAGATCTGTGGGCGTGTCTATAAAAACGCTATTTTTGGAGCTGACGCTATGAATATTAATGAGCCATTATTTCCTTCTGGTATATCGCTTGCCCGCGCGAAAAAAGACGCGAAAAAACTCAAAAAATTGGAAGACATCACACTGACGCAAGCACTCAATCGTGTGGCACAGCAGCACATGTCGAACCCATATGTAACTTGGGAACAATCTATAACAGAACTAAAGTCTACTCATGCAGAAGTCGTTGCCCTTTTCGAAGATTGCCTCTCGAAAAGTGAGCTTGAACAATTCCTCAGTGTAATAGAGCAGGACACTAGAGCGGGTGACTCTTTTATTTCAATTACGCCAGCTAATGATGGTTACATCGAGTCAGACGGTAATGGCGGAGCTATGTGGCCTAACCCCTTAATAGTCAGCAGTGACAATGTTGAATACTTTTGCAAAATGCTTAACAAGATGAGCTTTCAAGATTTTCAGGTGCTCTATTTAGATTACGAAATGGAAGAGCTAGTCAGTATCGACCTCTATGATATGTGGGAAAACTCTAATTATCCCACGTACTACGTTCATGACTCTATTGAGTTTGATGCAAACAAAGATAACGACCAGCTTTATGACTCCTACTTCGAGTTAAAGCGAAGAGTTAAATTAGCTACAGATTGGTGCGAAAAGCTCGCATAGTAGGAATAAATTTAGCTCAAACCTGACATGACTGTGGCACCATAGAATGGGAAATTGTCAGGTCAAGTCTGAGCTAGTACATTTAATTAATAGAATAGTGGACTTTTAAAGTTCGTGAACGCAACGTCCCACGTCTGTTGCACTTACCCACGTAGTATCGGAAATCTTAGTGTACGTATAATTGGTGACGCCTAGCTCAGATTTACTGAATACGTAAAAAGGCATATTTCCATAAAAGAACCCGTCATCTTCAATAACGTATCCCTTCCAAAAAACTTTGATTTTGTCACCAGCAACCTGCTCAACGAAACCCATCTTGTTTCCTTTGAAGCTGCATATTCTGTCGCCGACCTCTCGATTCTCATAAGAAGCTGTTCTGGTGTCCCACCAGTTTTTGGCGATTTCATTTACTAACTTGTGCTCAGCTCTTTGCTTTTTCTCAAACGCTTCTCGTTTTTTTTGCTGCTTTAAACGTTCTCTTTCGCGCACTTCAGCAAACATTTGCTCTCTTTTGCGGCGCTCAGCCTCACGTTGCTGCTCCTTTTGTGCTCGCGCTAATTCGATCTTCTCTTTTTCCTCTTCTCGCGCTTTACGTCTTTCTTCTCTCTGACGCTCTTTTGCTATTATTTCTTCAGCATTTTGGCGAAATTTATCGTTAAATGTCGAAATTGCCCCACTCATTTGCTCTAGACTTCTGCCACTCGCAAAGTTTCGAACCAGATAGTTAGCCAGGTACTTTCTTTCTTGATGGGATCTTGTGGCGACCAGTTCATCAAGTTTACTTAGGCTTTTATACAAATCCTCAAATTCATCTTCAAAATTCTCATAAGCGGAAAATACACCTCCCCACGAATTTTGGTTTTGAGCGCTAACTACTCGGGAGCAGTTAGACGCTTCTTCCGTTCCATCTATTTTAGTGGGCTGCCTACAGCCAGCGGTTAACTTTGTAGCGTTCAAATCAGGTCTAATTACATCCAGCCATCCGTTAACTGGTTTATTTGAAAATCTTATGTCTCCAAACCCGTTTTCGAGTAATAAGATATCTTGATAAGTAAATGCCCTCGTATTGAGATAGAGGTCTAAACTTTGAAGGTGTGTAAGGGGCGTATTGGTCAAAGTGTTATTCATGGTTGCTTTTTCATTCACTGTTTTACCAGTAGAGCCACAACCTAAAAGTGTGACAGAGCAGCACACAGCGAGGACAATATTTTTCAAACCTAATCCTTTAAAAAATTACAAAAACCACTTCTATGGCAGTTCTTTTTATACTTACATATTTTATTGAAAGAAAACTTGAAAGTCGGGTGTGGGTTAAAGCCACTAAAGGGGGAGCTACTTCCAAGTAAAACTTCTGGTACGAAGCGTTCATTCATGAACTCGAACGATACTAAGGAAAATAGCACTAATATTCAAATATTTGAGCGGTCGATAAATCTTAATACTTTGACGTCTTCAGATAGAGATACTCCTTCATCCACGCAAAAATTGAAGTTGCAGAAATATAAAACAAAAATGTAAATACACTTTTGCAAGATTAAACTTAATAAGAGCATCGAACTGCCAATCGCTGTATAACTACACCAATTTGTGAGTGAGGGAGTTTTTAATATCTACATGCAATGTAGTAATGATGAGTTCTATCAATTCTAGCAGCCTGTAGCGCCGCTTTATTGTTACAAAGTACCATATGGCGAAGGAAAATTGTCGGCCTAACCTGAGTAAGACAGTGTAAAAATTCTTATAAGCCTATGCTGATGGCCTAAAGGACTGTAGCACTCTGACATCCATTGAGATTTTCGCCCTCACACTGTTTGAGTTCCTGAATTATACATTTGGTAATCCAAGATTTTCAGATAAAAAAGCCTCGAATTATCAATTTCGGTGATTTGGGTAAACTCTTGTGAGTACGAAGAAATACTACGTAGGTTACCTGCTTAGCCCGTAACCAATTATGCTGACTTCTTCATCCGATGGTTAATTGCTGTTATAAACTCCTCCGCCCTTCTCTCAGCCACTGCAACAAATTCTCTTCTCCGAGCTTGCTTATGAGCCTCAGGAGAAAGCACATGAATGATGCAATAGAAATTGGAGTGCTCGGGGTGCTGACAATAAACTAAGTGAAATTTGTCGGTTGTATTATTGTACTGAGATTTTATTTCATTAAACTCTTCAATTTCCAGAACGTGGACTTTCCATACTCCAGCCTGATGAAGGCACGCCTCATCAGTAAAAGGGACATCCCTACCGAACATTGAAAAGTTATTTCCAGTTAACTTGTACTTTTTAAAATCTCTAGCAAGATTTCTAATACTTTCCGTGGCTATTTCTGGGCTTATAAGAACTCTAATATCAGACTTCGACAAAATCCTGTTCACCTACATCCGTGCGGTTTGCTTCAGCAGCTATCTTCTCTAAGTTAGAACGCGTTGCCCTAAAATGCGGAGCAATTCCTCTCTCACTAAGAATCTTCTGCCGCAGCTCCAATAGAGCGTCACATGCCTTAACCAATATATTATTCAAAGTATCAACATCCCTATTGATTTGCTTTATTTCAGAACTCGTAAAAGGTTTCGAGCTAATAACTCGAACATTCTCTCGAAGCGTTTGGTTTAAGCGGTAAACCATACCAGCGTTAACTTGCAACAGCTCGGGAGCATCTGGAACTAAATATCCTAGGGTACTCGCAAATTCACTGCTGCTTCCTACGATAAAGGCCTTAAGCCCATTGGCCTGAGTGTTAGCTAGCGCAATGTCTTTTTTTAACTTGGCCAGCTCCTTTATATCATCAGGATTTGGGCCAAAAATAGCGTGCTGGGTTCCGAGCATTTGCGTCATCGATTGAAACGCATGCAAATGACCTGATACAGCATCACCAGTTTGTTTACCGATGTCCATCATGATTCCTTTTTACTCACACACAGGATTTATACGACGAAAAAACAGAAACAGCCGAAAAATTTTTATTAATCCAAAATTATAATTCGGATAATTAGGGAGCTATTTCACTTTTTTCAGTATAGACTATTTTCCACATTACGACGAAAAACACAATGTAATTGGTCTTATACAAAGAGGGGGAGAAGCAAAATGACTCTCTCTAATTTTAAGACGTTGGCTCATATACCCCAAGAATTCATACCCTTAAATCCATCAGTGAACCTTGGTAAAGATTGAATAGCCTCATTTGACGCGAATTCCTTAGGCTTAATTTATGGGGGTTCACTATATGGTCGTGAGAAATTGTCAGATTTGATGTAGCTTATGTTTGAGAGTGCAAGGTTAAGTGGCGATTAAGCGGGTTATACTTGTTATAATTACGACATATCATCAGACGTGTAGGCAAAGGACATCACCGCTAACTCATTTTCACATAAAGTGTTTCCAAGGTTTTTGTCCCCACACGAATGGGACATTATGTTGAGTAAGACGAGAGCCAATATATTTGGAGTGTTCTTTTGAAGCTACATTGCCGACGAACTCGAATTTTTCAGCAAATTCAACATTCCCATTTCTAATGCCTAAACGCTCTTTGTCAGAATGACGAGACGTAAATGTTTCACCAGCAGAAAACCAATGTTTAACTTCATATGCTTCTATTATCGCATCTTCTACACACGCCAAAGCAATATGCGTTCGACCTCTCCCGCTATTAACTTCATCAACCAGATCTTTTCTTATACGCCACCACATTCTTGTTGCATCGTACAATTCTGTCGCTGTTATATTGGGTTTATAAGTATTCTTGACGTGAAAAAGGGAGTAGATACAGTTTTGCTCTCTCGCACTATCTTCAAGCTCTGTAAAATCAACAAAAGAACGACTGAACCTAGACTTCATGTGCGTCCATTTCATAGCGCCGTGCTTTACATCATGCCCAGAGTTAATATTAGTAAGATTTTGCTTTCCTAACGCATCTATTACGGCAGCCTCTACCGTGAAAGCTTCGCCTTCACTTCTCAAGTTATGACGTAAGATTAAAATCATATCCTCATCAGAAAAGCCTCGTTCACGAATTTCGTTAATTCGCGCTAATTTATCTGAGTTTTTTCCTCCTTTAAAATGAGCAGTAGGGCGCAAGTTTAACATTCCGTTTTTTGTTGCTCGGGCTTTCCCCACATAAAAGATCTCGTTAGTTTCAGGATCTAGTAGTGCGTAAACATAGTGACCTAGTGAATCAAGCATAAAAACTCCTTTTTCGTAAACAATCCGTTTTATAACATTTTCATATAGGATTAAAATAAGCCAAGGCGTAGTGACTTAGACCGATGCTTCAGTGAATAGTGGATGGTAAAATCCATTTTTTCCATAAAATACTCCTACACTCCCCACTTTTTTGTAATCTAACTGCTCTACGAGCAATCTTCATATGGATACCAGGTATTAATGTATTTTTTCTCAAAAATTAGAATTTTATTCTTTTGTATTTTTTTGAACGGTTGTGTTTCATTCCCTAGCAATTTCCCACCTATGGACTCAAAAGAGTACCTAGTTATCCCCAAAGTATTAAAGGTCAATAATCCTTTCAATACCCATTACGTAGGCGAAGGTAGATATAAACTAATGGGAACCATAGATGATGAGCGGTTCTACAAACCTCAAGATCCTACTCTTTTCAGTCATGACCCGATGCGATACTTAAGGGTTAATCTCCACAAGAAGAATGAGGTCTGTGTACTTTATGTTGACCTAGTCAATTGTATAGAAACTGAATACGAAATAATTAACAGCGAAATAGAGCGATAATGTTAGCTAGGGTCAATCTTTTTGAAGCTATATCTGATAACGCTCAAGATAAGCTTCCTAGCGCTAAAATAAAAAATGCCCGCACTTTGCGGGCAAACTTTTGAGGACATAAGGGACGCTGACTACCTGTCAGTCTTAATATATTTTTCTATCAACGCTTCGATAGCGGGTAGTAGCCAAATAGCCAAAGCTACGATAAATAACAACACTAATAAACCAGTCTGAAATGCACTCATCTACCAATCGCTATCAATTCCAGACAAGTCGCTACAGCCAAAATCATCAATACCACTATCCATTGATGAGCTGTCGCATATCCAATCGATATCCGAGTGAATATCCATACCGCAGTTCAACGTATTATCGATAGAACAGTCATCATATGAAGGACTCAAATCACAGAAGTCTGACAAATCTGTTCCTCTGGGATTTCCTTCGACATCAATAGTACCAGAACAGCCTTTTAAACAGCTTGGAACCAAAGGTAATCCGGTGGCTTCATTTACCCCACACATTTCCATCTGGTTTTCATCAGTAAAATCAGAAGCAATAGCCTCCTCACCGTCGTCAGCGCAGTGTCCGAATAATTTCAAACTCAGTAATGACATCACTTTTTCCTCACTTTCAAATATTAACTGCTCTATTGAAAGTTAATGAAAAATGTGGCATTTTCAATTTCATTGACTGCAACGTTCAGCAACAATGATATTGCAGCTTATCCTCAAAGAATATTGTTATCTTCTCTTATATTTCCTCACTTGACTTGGCTCTCACAGCGCAAAAAGCGTTGTCGCGACAACTAAAAATTCAAACGACCTGGAGCAAAAGCGACGTCAGACTTTTGCAGAATACACACTACGTTTGAGCACATGTATTGTCTAATAAACGTCATACACAAAAAAACGTAAATTATGCTTTAAGCTCAAACTGACGTTCTGGAAGCGAAGCGTAAGCATCACAGCGAATTGCAAATTCGTCTGTAAAAAAAGCGTTGTGAAACAACGTAACAGTTCGCGTAGAAAGACAATTGCGAAGCACATTTGATTACGTAGCAGGCGCATGTTCGAAGCTGCGAACTACCCCCTGTTTTGTTTTTTCTTCAGAAAAAATTTGATAAATGGTGCGACAGCGCTATGAATCAAACTCTTGCTCAGAGCGAAGCGAATGCAGTGAACCCGTATGTATGAAATACATTGACGTGAACGTGCAAAACGGGGGGTAGTGCGCAGCACAAGAACATGCGCCATTAGCGTTAGAGCTAGCCGCAATTGCGGCGTAGAGTCACTGCGTTGACGAACGTCAACATTAGCAGTGGCGTGCACTATAAGCGTGTTAGCTCACAACGAAGGTTGTGAGCGCAATCCTTAACACCAGTTTTTTATTGGGAGATTAATAAGGGCGAGCAAGCAGTCATGATATCCCGACTTGAAAACCAACAAAGAGATCTTCTACTTCAATATTTCTCGCCCTTTGAGCCTTTTTTCTAATGACTATTTTTAGATTTAAGGGAGAAATCATGTCTGAAAATCGTATTACTAAAAGTATTCTTGAACGGTACGAAATCTACTTCAATATTGATATGCAATATCGACTCGCGCCAAGTAATATTCAACGCAGTCGCAATAAAACACGTTTTGCACTAATAAATGCAGCCCGATTCGGATTTGTATCAGCGCTAGTCTGTGAGCAGACCTGGGGAGTATCACGGGCCAAAGCCCTAGAATTTTTAGGTAAGCTTGTTTCCCAAGGATATCTACTGTTAGCCCAAACAGAACGCGCTGCGGATAGACGAGTTTATGTTTTAACTCACACAGGTGCTCAGTTTGCATCTGAAATGATGCGTCTTGATGTGCCATTTCGCTCGGCTAAAGAGCCTATTACACAAATAAACCAAAATGCGATAATGCACGACGCTGTTTTGAGTTTTGTTCTGAACGAGGGAATTAATAACAAAACCTCAGAAGGTTTAGCCAAGCCACTTTGGACTTCGTTTTTAACAGAAATGGAATTCAAAAGACTGTATCCATCTGCAACGATAAAAAATGTGGATGGCTTGGTGTTACTGCCGACGGGAGAAGTCGCTGCTGTGGAGCTTGAGGCTTCCTTTAAACGAAAGGCGCAGCACGAGACTACTCTCCTAAAATTGAAAGATGCACTAATCAGTGATAGTCAGCTTTACGATAAGGTGTTTATCATCACTTGCTCGGAACGAATCAATGCTGATACTCAGCGCTTCTATGAGCAACTATTAGAAGAGCTTCCTAATCGCATCGATAGAAAAACGAAACGGCCGTTATTGACCCAACATGACGCCGCTTTGCTTCGTGAGAGAATTATCTTTAGAACTAAGTTTATAGCCCCAATCGAGCAGACTTTTTATCGGTAGCAATAGAAAAAGAGCACCATTAGGTGCTCTCAATAATTACTTTTGAAATTTCTTACGAAGCCTCATTTCTTGTAGATAGATTGCAAGAGCTATCAGATATATTAGCAATATATACATAGCCCCCTTAAGTCCAACGAATGGGTATGAGCTATGCGCCTCAAACCCAGTGATCATTTGAAATATCCAAATAACAAAAATTACGTCTCCGATACTCATCAAAAATTTAGTAATCATGTCCAATGCCATGATGACGAGTTGTTCTTGCTTAGTCATTTGTCCTCCTAAGTTTCTTATGACTTGCATAAGTAACTAAGAACGACTGATGAGAATTTTCTGAGAATAAGAAAACGGACATAGAATGCCCGTCAGTAAGATCGCTTTATTCATCTGCCATAAACCGCAGAACAATGCCTGCCGACAAAGCGAAAAATAGCGACGCAGCTATACACACACAGTTGTAGTAAAAATACTCATTCAACTCAAAATTAGCTTCAGCAGCAGGTTTCCAATCGAGTAGTACAGAGACTATCTCATGCCAGAATGGAAATAGTGCAAACGCAAGGAATATATATCCGAGTGTCATGCTATTTTTTGAGAATTTAATAAGTGTGTTAAAAGCTATTTCTTTAGTGATCTTCATGTTGATATCCCTAGTTAGTCCTAAATATACCTAGGCTTGCCATAGGGGAATTTCTTAGACAAAAAAAAAGCAGGCATCGAAATGCCTGCTTTTTTCCATTTTTTTGCTCTGCCGATCATCAGATATCTCAAGCAGCGCACTCGTGCTGAGATATCAACCAATGAACCTAGCATTGGCTCTTCACTGCAAATACAACAAGGTAAGCAGCCGGAGACCCTTGATGGCATCCAATCACGTTGCGGAGTCTAGGAAGTCCGCGGGTTGGCAGTTTACGAAGTGATGGTTGAGCACACTTTTTTCTGCTTTGTCCTTAAATAGAAATACGCCCATACGAGGGTAATTTGCGTCAATCTTTCCCTGCTAAATTCACTTAAAGGCTTTAACAAATCCGCAGTCTGTATGTTCCAGGCTCTAAGCTTGCTGTTTTTATTGAAGGCTATGTTCTGCTAAATTGTTGCTATACTGTATATGAATACAGTTATTGAGGGTTGATCATGATCCCAGCACAATTTACAAAGCTTATAGCCGAGTTAGAACACTTAACAGATAGTCAAACCCGTTATGTTGAGAAGCTGCTGAAAGGCACTGATAGCGTCTCACAGTTGATAACAGAGCTTGAGGAGCGGATGGTTGAAAACCCTGAATGTCCGCACTGCCATAGCTCACTGATCAATCGGCACGGCAAGGTAAACAAGATGCAGCGTTATCGCTGCAAGAACTGCGGCAAAACCTTTGTAGCGACAACGGCGACACCGCTAGCTCGACTGAGGTACAAAGAGCTTTGGTTAGAATATATTCGCTGTATGCTGGACAGTAAGCCATTGCGTAAATGTGCCGAAGAATGTGGCCTCCACCTTGAAACATCGTTCAGGTGGCGGCACCGATTCTTGGCGCTACCATCAGCACTGAAAGCGAGCAAATTAGAAGGCATTATCGAGGCAGACGAAACACTTTTTCCCTACTCAGAGAAAGGCTCAAAACGGATGACTCGTCAGCCCCGTAAAAGAGGGGTGAAAGCGAAAAAACGAGGGCGTTCAAAGGATGATTGGGTGCCAGTTTTAACGGTCAGAGACCGAGCTAAGAGTACGTATGAAGCCGTTGTGCCAAGTGTTACAT
Source organism: Alteromonas sp. MB-3u-76 (assembly GCF_002831605.1). Classification (NCBI taxonomy): domain Bacteria; kingdom Pseudomonadati; phylum Pseudomonadota; class Gammaproteobacteria; order Alteromonadales; family Alteromonadaceae; genus Alteromonas; species Alteromonas sp. MB-3u-76. The sequence continues at coordinate 3,640,452 of NZ_CP025115.1, forward strand.
CGGAAGCTTTGCATCAGGAGCTAGCAGGAAAATTAGAGAAAGACAGTGTGTTGTGTAGTGATGGCTATAAGCCCTACATAGCTCTTTCTGAGAAAAATGATTTAATACACAAGCGCTTAGATGTGGCAGGAGGAATTAAGGTGATAGATAAAGTCTTTCACATTCAAAATGTTAACGCCTATCACAGCCGTCTGAAAGCGTGGATAAAACGGTTTAACGGAGTAGCCACAAAATACTTGGAACACTACCTGGGTTGGTTCAGGTTTATGGATAATCCAGAAAACCTTAACGAAAACAGGCTCTTTTCGATTCAACAACAGTTAATCCGAACATAGCCTTATTGAAATTCCAGGCTTCACATTATTAGCAATTGCAGATAACAGAGAAAGTTGCTCTTGTGGCATTTTACTACCAATAACAATTTCGAGTAGGGCATCGGCAGAATATACGTGCTTATTAGTTTTTAAATGAGACATAAACCTAACCTCATTTTCATAATCCCACGAAGGAGATTTTGTTGAAAATACTCTGGCTGCTTTATCTACATACTCGAAGTTTTCTACACCAAACATTACACCAGTAGAAATAAACTCCTCAAGGCTTAGAGAACTCGGTGAATCCTGATACCTGACGTCAATAGAAGCTACTGAATGGTTCTCAATGGAATTAAAATCTTCTCCCAACTGCTCAAGATCGAATACAAGGCAATAACCTCGTAATCCATCAGCATAATGTGACCACATCAGGTTTTCATAAATAGGGTCTCTTTCTGCCGTACACTTTGAGAAACATCCCATCATCATATTAGAATAGACATTAATCACACTATCTAAGCTTTGCTTTACTAGCGCGTGAAATAACTGCTCATTAGTCACGGAATTTTCGTCTAGTCCCATTGATTTAAGCATCTCTAGATACCGCTCGGCACCGATCTCCTCTTTGGATTTAAAAGTAGTCTGTTTTAGAGCTTGCGCAACCAGCTTTGGCGGAATCTTCTCATCCAAGAGGAACGCACCTTCAAACGGGTCATTAAAGTCTTTAGTCTTGCTAAACCAAATATAATTATTTTGAAGTGCGGTCAGGCTATAGGTATCAAACGAACGAAATTTATATAATTTCATAATCCCCCAGTTGGTCTTAAGACTTACTCCCCTACCGCCATTTTCTCAATGCCTTTCAATGTATCTCTTATCTGAATTGCCTCATCCAGCGAGAACACGCCTGTTACCCCCTCATAGTGAATGTCACTAAAAGGCGGTTGTGCTAACTGTTTAGCACTCATCACGCCGTTTTGCGTAAGATAATCGATGATTGTATTGATAAATCTCAGTTGCTGGGCATTGAATTTCGCTTCATCCAAATATTCTGCGAAGGCTTCTTTGGCTGCGCCCCTGTCCATTCCAACCAACTCACGAATGAATACACCAAGGCTCTTATCTGGGTGAATTGTTTCTTGGTACTGCGTGAGGTCACCGATACCACTCACTGCCATCAATTTAACGTCTAATTCGTCTAAATCCAGACGCGTGATAGGCAAATTCTTGCGAAGTCTAGCGATGGTCAAGTTGTCTTGGTTTTCTTTAATATAAGACTCTACGCGCTTTCTATATAGCTGAAGTTCATTGCCACTAGTTGGAACATAGATGCCTTCATTCTCATTAACACCTAAAAGCTCATCTTGAAAGTTAGTGTAAACGTAGCCCGTGCCTTCCTTATCCATAAAGCGCATGAGAAGTCGAAGACGTTTTCTCGTCTGTTCCAACTCATCTAACGTAAGATCAGTCCAGAAATTGGCAGACTGAATATACTCAAGCCATTCCACTTCTTCGGCTATAGCAGGAACACTAGTCTTGCTTTCAAGCTTCGCTGCAATATTTACCAGTTTGTCGCGGTAATAGTCGCTGATACCTGTTTTCTCAACCATTGCTAGTTGCATAGTAAGTAACATGTGGTCGAAACGCAGCGCTAACTCTTCGTCTTTCTCTCGCGGCTCTATTGGTTCTGCTTCAGTGGGCAAGTCAGAAATATGCTTTTGAATCTCGCCCACATTCTCATCTGTTAGGTGCTGCCAAGTCTCTGGCTTCTGGTACTTCTCAACTACCTTCCGTCGAGGTCGAACGATGAAGTTGTCCAGATTCATACCCGCTACGCGGTTTTGTAAATTCTGTACCAGTGAACGTTGTAATTCAGCTCCATCAGTGCCGAACTGTTCATTGCTTTTCAAATGTTGTGACAGAATTAGGCGCTTTTCAAAAATGGCTTGTGAGAGGGTTTTACTGCCTGAGTCTTTTGCGCCCTCGGGCTGCATTTCAAAATACTCAAAGTTTTTGCAACAGTCGAAAACTTTAAAGAAAACCTTATCATCGCTTGGCCCAAACAAGTCATCACAAAGCCTTGTTCCCCGCCCTAGCATTTGAAGGAACTTCACTTTGGACTTTATTACTTTGAAGAACATCAGATTGACGACTTCAGGCACGTCAACGCCTGTATCCAGCATGTCTACAGAGACCGCAATGGAAAGTGGGCAATTGGGATCGGCGGGCTTCTTCTCGCCTTTGAATTCTTCTATAAGTGAGTCGGCATATTTCTCTTTATAGGTGATAACTCTGGCAAGCTTCCCTTTATATTTGGGGTAGTTTGCATTAATACGGTCTACAACAAATTCTGCGTGTTTATTGTTGGCGGCAAAAATAATGGTTTTACCTAACCGCTCTCCTCCAGCTACTCGAATGCCTCGCTCAAATAACACCTCTAGTGCTTTATCTACTGTAGGTTTGTTGAATAAGAACTTGTTCACCTCGCTTGGTAACACTTCATCACGCTCAACAAGCTCTTCTTTACTTTCCCACTCTTCTTTTTCGTCTTTGCTTAGATCGCTGTATTTAATACCTTCGCGAATAAAGCCCAAATCGACAGCAACATCTTTTGGCGGCACTAGCTTTTTATCTGCAATTGCCTCTTCAAGTTCATAAGCATAGGTGGGATCGCCGTCAGGCTGGTCAAAAATATCGTAGGTATTCTTATCAATGTCTGACTTAGGTGTCGCGGTTAAGCCAAGTAACAATGCATCGAAGTATTCGAAAATATATCGGTACTTCTTATAAATACTACGGTGAGCTTCATCTACGATAACTAGGTCGAAATGCCCTATACCAAACAAACGGTCTCGTGCATCAACGCTCAACAAGTTCATCATCGTATTATAGGTTGATAAGTAGAGCCTTCCGCGCAGCGTATCGGTGGCTGATGTGAGGATTTCAGGCGATGTTTTGGGTAGAAGTTTTGAGAACTCTTTCTTGGCTTGATTAACCAGTGCATTTCGGTCAGCCAAGAATAAGACATTTTTCACCCAACCTGCACGCATCAACACATCCACTAACGCGATAGTTGTTCGTGTTTTACCTGTACCAGTTGCCATCACCAACAGCGACCTGCGCTGGTTTAACGTGAAGCGTTCGCACACGCTTTGAATGGCAAGGGTTTGATACGGGCGATCTTTACCTGCTATGTCAGTATTAATAGCAACGTCTGTCAGCGGAACCCGAAGTGCCCGCCTATCAATGATGCGCTGCATCTCATCACGGTTATGAAACCCCTGAACTGCTCTTGGAGGCTGCTGTGTGTCGTCCCAAAAGTGAATTTCATAACCGTTGGTGTAGTAAATGAGTGGGCGCTGGCCGTATGCTTTTTCTAAACAGTCGGCATAGAGTACCGCTTGCTGTCTGCCCTGCGTGGCATCAACCGTAGTACGTTTCGACTCTACAACTGCTAACGGCTTTCCATCGCTACCCCATAGTACATTATCGACGTACCCAACCCCTTTATTGTTGGGCATTCCTAAAACTTTGAATTCCACGGTGTTGGGCTTTGTGACATCCCAGCCTGCTTCTTTCAGGTATTGGTCGATTATGAACTTACGGGTTTCTGCTTCATTATAGTTATGGCTATCTTTGACTTGCTGGTTTTGCTTCTTGTCTTCAGCAACTTTAGCTTTATGAGCTTCTAGCTCTTTTTTTAGCGCTTCATTTTCAGCCAGTAATTGTTCTTGCCGCTCTTTGTGTTTCTCATCACGCTCAGACAGTTGCTTTTGCAGTGCTTTAAGCTGCTTGGCACTGTTTATCACAAGGTTTGCGTCTACCTGTACAGTATTTGGGATTTTCGCTGTATCAAAAAGCTGGTCGGTAGGCGGCTTATTAGAGGTATATGTACGGTAGAACCAATACAGGAAGTGATGTAGCTCTTTTAAGGTTTGAATGCTTTCTGCGACGCTAACTTTACGCTCGCTATGTACTGCATTATTCCCTGCACGCTGGACTGCTTTTATTTTGGGAAAAACGTTACTGCCCAGACTGCGTTTGAACTCGGGGTCATTGACAAGAGTGTTGAGAGAGTTATCGTACTTTGGTTCCTGCAACCAACTGTCGAACTCGAACATCCACTTTACAGTGCGCTCCAGCGTGTAACGGCTGTAGAAGCAGCTTGAACGCGGCTCAGCGTTTACTTGCTGCTCAGCAATAACTGCATGTTCGTGAAGTTGGGGCCACTCTTTTAAAAATTCGAAGTTCGACATCAGCGTTCCTTGCTATTACATCCTTATGCTACATCTTTTAAATCAAGTTCGCCTTTGAAAGCGCGTTGTATTAGCGAGTTAAATAGTTCATTAATTCTAATGACGTTTTTGCTCGCAGTATCTAATTGAAGTTTAATTGCTCGCAGTCTATTTACGAATTCGAGCTGAAGGTGAATTGGAGGCACTGGGATGCTGCATTTACCTAGCTCACCAACATTCAAGTGCTTTTGTATTTGCCCTTTTTCGTTAGCAAGAACTAGAATTCGCCCACCTTCTGAGTTTAAGAAAAAGGTTACATACTCGGAAAGAATAATTGTTTCATCAACTCTACAAATTAAAATATCAATCGCATTACAACCATCAAGTTGAGGGGGAACTACTGCTGCTTTTCCTGGCTGACCTGAGCGCACGATAACGATATCTCTTTGCCTCAGTTTAGATTTACTGAGCACGGTATCGTTAACTTCATTTGAAAAGAAGACAAGCTTATCAGTTGAGATTTCGCCATTCTTAATATTAAGTGATCTTAGCGCTGGCACACCTGAATTAACATAATAAGAGGCTGGTTTTACAACCACTCCAACCGTCAATTTTTTGCTTACGTCTTTAAAGTAACTCTTAGGCCAGCTTTTAGTATTCTTAACTGGATCACCAAACATATCTAAAAACACAGATTGCGCAAGCGAGTTAAGCTCTTGCTCCATTTGCTGACTTTGCTTGCGCAAGTTATCTGCTTTTTCGAGTACCGCCGCTATTTGTTTTTGAATAGGCAGAGGGGGAAGTGGGATCTCGAAATTTTCTACTACTTTCTTAGAGACCTCTTTAAAAGTAGCACCATTTCCGAGGTTTTCTATAGCTGTTTTATAAAATTTCAGACAAAAATAGAGATATAACGAGTCCAGCCCTTCTTTTGGCACAAGACTTTTAAACCCTTGATTTGAACACATCTCGGTCTTCGTAATTGCAACATGACCTATTGGTGCCCTTGAACTAAAAAGCACTGTACCGACAGGGAGCAAATTGGCAGACGACTTCCGAAGGCCAAGCTCGGTAATTTTTTCTGGAGTTTTAGAAAGATAAATATCACTTCGCTTCGAAAGATCCTTTGGTGTAACCCAGTATATGTCACCATCCCAATAAGCTGACTCATCGCGCTTCGGAGTTCCGCCAGATACGACTTCTGCACAATTTCCTAATTTTACAAGGGGCCAACTCACAACATAGACTCCAAGTCAGCAATACCTTTGTCCATCTCAGCCTGAAGCACTTTAATTCTCTTTAGAATTACTTTTGGAGACTCATATTCAATCTCTTCATAAACCACTTCTTTGTAACGGTTAATGGAAAGATCATAGTCATTCGATTGAATGTCAGATAGCGGTACGAAGAAGCTTTGTTCTATGCGCTCGCGATCAGTTTCATTTTGCAAATGTTGCCAACGGAACAACACATCGGGAATGTTATTGAGTTTATGATTTTCAAGCTCCGAAGGGGCTTGTCCCTTCTCCAGGCTTTCACCTTCAGCCGCTTTATAATCGATAGCATCAGCTTCAGTTGTTAAGGCTTGCTCTTTGATAAGAGGCGTACGTTTATCATCGAGAGAAAAACCGTCAGCCTGCATGTCGTAAAACCACACATTATCGGTGCCGCCATCATTGGTTTTAGTAAAAAACAAGATTGCCGTTGATACCCCCGCGTAGGGTTTGAACACCCCAGAGGGTAGTGATACCACTGCTTCCAGTTTGTGCTCTTCAACCAGTGTTTTGCGAATTTCTTTATGAGACTTAGTAGAGCCAAATAACACACCGTCAGGCACTACTACCGCAGCACGGCCACCTGGTTGAAGCATTCGAAGAATAAGTGCTAGAAAAAGTAGCTCTGTTTTTTCGGACGGGCCTTTTTTCTTTTTCTTGTTACCTTCTTCGTCGGTTTCTGTTTTCGCTGTAGCTTTCTTCGGTGTTTTACCCAAAGCGGTAAGTAAGTCCGGCGCTAAATCATCATATGACACGCTGCCTTTAAATGGTGGGTTTGCTAAAATCAGCGTAAACTTATCTTTGATGTTTTGCTCGCCTTGGTCGCTTAAACTGTCGCGATACTCAACAACTGGGTGCTCTACACCATGCAGCATTAGGTTCATGGCCCCAATTCGCAGCATATGCTGATCGAAGTCATAGGCGTTGAACATTTGGTTATGGAAGTGCTTTGAGTTTTCTGGGCGCATTAGCGCACCACCCTGAGTATTACGCACATACTCTTCAGCTGCCATAAGGAAACCACAGGTGCCGGATGCTGGGTCGCAGATAACGTCTGACTTATCGCCATCTAGTTTTGGCGCTGTCATTTGAACCATCATTTGGATGATGTGACGCGGTGTTCTGAACTGACCATTCGTGCCTGAGCTTTGTAATTTGCTGAGCATGTATTCATACAAATCACCTTTGGTATCTCTGTCGTCCATGTCAATTTTGTCAATCATGGTAACAACGCGATCCAACAGGCCAGCGGTAGGCACCATAAAGATGGCATCTCGCATGTGTTTTGCGAAGGTTGTATCTTCACCGTTTATCGTTTTAATAAACGGAAAAACCTTGTCGCGAACCAACTCGAACATAACCTGAGGATCTTGGTTTTTAAATTTGCTCCAGCGATAGCTGTCTTGCTCAGTACCAAAAATCGGCTTCTCGATTTCGGTTTCCATGACCAGCGCGTTTTTTACACGCGCCGTGTGAATTTCGTCTAAGCGACGAATAAACAGAAGATAAGTGAACTGTTCGATAACTGAGATAGGGTTGGTGATACCACCCGTCCAGAAGGCTTCCCAGATTTCATCGACTTGATTTTTTAGTTTGCCTGTTAGCATTTTTTTGGAGTTGTCCTGTTTACTTCTTAGGGCTTTAATGCCCTACTATGATGGCTTCTATATTGCCCGAGATTGTAACATTACCTGAGGTTTTAAGCCTCTTTGCATTGAAGAATATCAGCTTTCTTCAAACGCTTTCTGTATGAGAACTTTTGCTTTATTCGCCTGCTCTTCATTGCGAATTTCAATTTCTAGGTCACCTGTCCCCCAATGACCGACATTGCGCACATCTTTTGTAAAACCGCTTTCAAGTTCTATTGAGGCAGGATCAAGCTTGAGCCATATGATCACCCGAGGATCTTTGTTTGGCACAATGCTGACACATGCGAGGTTTTTGATTCTTTTGAATGCGGTGTACAACTTTAAGTCTTTGCGAACGATGTCATCGCTCAGCGATTCTGTAAATAAACACAGTTCGTCAAAAAGTGATAGCAATGTTTCGCTACACTGACTCTTAGCTTTTTCCATCGTCCAGTCGTAAGCTGACGTCTTTTTAGTCTCTGCCTGCACTGTGTTAACGGTGACTGGCTCTTGAGCAGCAGGCTTAGAGGATATCTGGGTATTCACTAGCTCAAGGAGCAGTAAATCATTAGAAAAATACTTGTAGCGCATTAGCTCGATATTACGATCTATCTGCTTAATGGCGTACTCATCATAACGATTAAAGTCTGAAGCGATGCAAACAAGACGTGCGCCAGACCACTCAATTGTATCGGCAACATCATTACCCAGCACTGACATCGCCAGTAGCTTGAAATCGGCTTTGTGATCTAGCAGCCAGTCCAGATAAAACAGACCTTGGTTTATCACATTTTCATTCGAGTGCCGTTTGTACTCGATAATGACAGGACATCCGTTCTCGTCTAATCCTAGGCTATCTATGCGACCACCATTAGATGTTGAAAATTCAGTAGCCAGGAAACGGATACTAAGAAACGTATCCATGTTCGCTTCTATCTGCTTCTGAAGCTCCCGTTCGAGCTTAGCTGATTTCGGCGTTAATTCTTCAACTGAATTTGGTAGCGTTCTGAATAATTTAATATCGCTCATTTATGCTTCCTGCATTTTATTGCCACTGCATCTGGCCAGGGGTATTGTTGCTTAAGAATACTGGATTCATGATATCTTAATTTCAAGCAGTACCTTAAGTATCCGAGCACTTCAACTATGCACTCTTTAATCGCGCCTGAGACTTTACGCCTAGATTCCGCAAGATTAAGACTATACACTCGCGCATTTTGAACATAGCATAAAGGGTTTACTGAATTAAAAATTATAAAAATCGGAGTAATACATGTTAAGGACGACTTTTATTCTTCTTTTAGCAGCATTTTCATATAACTCTCACTCGCACACTTTAAATATTGTAGAAACGAGGCATAAAGCAGAGTCTTATATTTACATGAATGGACTTTATGAGGACTGCACACCGCATTTTAATAATAACCTAAGAATCTCTTACACTGAAGAATCAACATTTACGGTTAAGAACGAATACGGAGAACAGCGTTTGGAAAAAAATGAAGGCTCCTCCGAAAAAGTTTGGTATGACGAAAAGTGTAATATTGTGCGGTCAGAAACGCCGTACTTTGATAAAACAAAAGTAACTGAGTACAAGTTTGTTAAGAAAAATAAAGATGAAATCCAAACTCACGAATTTGAAGACGGATACTTGTGGCGAACTTATACTACTAGACTTAAAAACGGCAGAGTAGAATCACAATCCAAAGAATATTTTAACCCTAAACTCAAACTTGAAGTATACGATCCCCAAAAAGCTCAGGAAAAAACGGTCAAGGCTTTGAAGTACCACTCTGATGGAAGATTAAAAGCAGTGCTTTACTACGATAAAAGCGGTGAGATTGCCAAAACTTGGAACTTTTTTTACAAACCAAGCCTTATACAAGTATTTGAAGAAGATATCGATAGTGGTGATCAGTGGCGCTTAGATATTCAAATAGAACGCGAAAAGGTGCTTTCAACTAAGTATTATCCATATGATCCAAAAGCTCTTCGAAAACCCGACATAGAGGTTGAGTATAAATATAGCGACTCAGGAAAATTAAAGTCTAAAATATCTTTAAACAGATATTACAAATCAATTTTACGATATGAAATTGATTTTGAATCGCTTGAAAACGTGGTCAGCCAAAAATACGTCTTGCCTACTGTCTCAGATTCATTCGATGGCCCGAAAGCTTTTACGAATACTTTTGAATTCTATGACAACGGAATGCATAAAAAAAGAACGATAAAAACATACAAAAAATTAAATAGTGAATGGGTTGCAGATGAAACAAGTGATGTAATAGTTAAAGAAAGAATAGTAAAATATCACTAAATAATCATCATAAAGAGGCGGTAACCCCCCCTCTTCGCTAAATCTTGTATCACGTAGAAATTAACAATATTTAAGTTTTTAAGATACCATAAAAGGGCGACTCTAATGAGTCGCCAGTATTATTTAGATAGTTTTTTCCATCGTGCTTTACACGCAATCATCCACGTTTCAGCATCGATACCAAAAATACTTTCAACATCACCAGAAAAATGTCTCAAAAAGTCGGTTATCTCTTGATGATAGGAAAGCAGTAGAGAAAGCGCTTCCCTTCCCTGACGATATTTACCACCTCCGTCCTCCATCTCCTGCTCAAGAGAATGGCTAATTGATATACCCAACCATCTGCCGACATTATCGCGATGCAAATAAACGTATCGCTGGTAATCCAACACAATGCCAGATGGTTCAGCAGTCACATTCGCTAATAATAGAATCGTTGAGTCATCTCCTTCGAATGGCGACCTTGATCGCCGTTGATATTTCCTGATGATAGATGTTTTTAAGTCTTGCATTTTGTTACTCCTGTTTTGTCCTTAGAAGTAACTAGGCTCCTAGATGGGAAACTCCTCTCTTTCTTCAGTGTGAAAGTCCAACTTCATCTGTTTTGAGAAAAAATCTAAATCGTCTTCTGTCCACTCGGCATAAAGCTCAGGCTCACTCAATACAACGCCGATGAGTTCACGTATCACGGGAAAATACGCTGGATTCGCCACTATATGATTCTTCATTATCACATTCATAATTGTGTCTTCCATGTGCTGATTGTTTCTGTACTGACTCCCATCAAATTCGTCACGGTAAGCCTCAAATGCGTTTGCCAGATTATAAAAAATGTCGGATACGATTGCGGAGCATAGATAGGTATTTGTAGTCATAAATTTTCCTTTTTGTTGTTATTCATGACTACTTAGCCTCTCTGTCAGAAAAATTTCCCTATTACTGACTTATTAAAAGATAAGACTAACCAGGAAAGGGAATAAGACATGACGCATCTAACAGTTGTTGAACAGCCAAAGCATTGCATCTCAGATGATGAGGACTACATTGCTTTATACGAGAGCGAAGGCTCGTATATCTATTACGTGAGAAATTATGCAACTCGAACTGAGTTTCTGCTGCTCAGCTTCGACTTGATGATGAGTTTGGACGAGAAGTTCAGAACTGTAGCGGGTGTTTATTTCACACCGCACTTCTCGGTTCTGAAACATTTTGAGTCAGAAGTCACGCAGCACGTTCTCGAAAGCGCCGCGTTGCCTCATTTTCATTATTTGTTCAACTGTAGCGTTTCAAAGTTCATCAAGAGACTTTGAACTACTGAAGCCAGCTTTTCGCCTGTCTCTTATACACAAATCCCTACTAAGTAATTAGTGGGGATTTTTTTGAACTCTTCCTTCCAACTCTGATCAGATCTTTCACTTAACTCATTGGGAAAGATTATGATTGATAATGTAGAGTGGGCTGAAAAAACGTTTGGAGAAGCAAATCTAGGAGATCCTCGTCGTACATCTCGTCTGGTAAAATTAGCTGCAACACTTGCCAATACACCAGGAAAGCCTCTTGTGAATATCACTGAATCCCCCGCCGATATGGAAGGAGCATACCGCTTCATTAGAAATGAAAGTGTAGATGCGACTTCAATCGCTGAAACTGGATTTAACGTTACAGCTGTACAAGCTGCGCAACACAAAACATTACTTGCCCTAGAAGATACTACGACCATTTCATACAGCCATAAAAGTATTCGAAACGAACTTGGACACGTGAATCAGGGTAACCGTTGCCGCGGTATGCTTGCCCATAGTGTCTTACTTTTTGCGCCGGAATCACAAGAAATAGTTGGACTGATTGAACAGTCGCGTTGGACACGAGACATAACAACGCGTGGTAAAAGAGCGAAACATGCATCGACACCATACACTGAGAAAGAAGGCTACAAGTGGGAGTCAGCATCAATCAATATGTCAGCAAGACTGGGCGCAAAGATAGATGATGTGATATCCGTCTGTGACCGAGAAGCCGATATCTACGAGTACCTACTTTATAAGCTAACAACTCAGCAGCGGTTTATTGTTCGTTCAATGCAAAGTCGGCACATTGAGGAAGGCGAAAACAAGCTATATCACTATGCCAGTCAGTTAAAAAGTGCAGGGCACAAGCAAATACATATTCCGCAAAAAGGAGGGCGCAAAGCACGAAACGTGACGTTGGATATTGTATTTGCTCCCGTTACGCTCAAGGTTCCTAGCAATAAACGTGGTGAATCACTTCCTTTATACTACGTCGGATGTGTAGAGCGCGGTAATTCAAAAGAGGCGTTATGCTGGCATTTACTGACAAATGAACCCATCACAAATCAAGCGCAAGCACAAAAAATAATTGGCTATTACGAGCATCGTTGGTTAGTAGAAGAATATCATAAGGCGTGGAAAAGTGACGGTACTAATATCGAAGCTTCGCGCTTACAAAGTAAGGAAAACGTTGAGCGTCTAGTCACAATAAACGCGTTTATTGCCGTAAGGATCCTTCAACTCAAATTCGCAAAAGACCGACCGGACGATAGTAGCTGTGAAGAAGTCCTATCACCTAAAGCATGGAAGTTATTATGGTTAAAACGAGTGAGTAAGACACCACCTGACTCAGCCCCCTCAATGAAATGGGCCTATACGGAGCTTGCAAAGCTAGGAGGGTGGAAAGATACAAAAAGAACAGGGAGAGCGTCTGTGAAAGTCATATGGCAAGGATGGTTCAAACTGCAAACCATCCTTGAAGGCTATGAGCTAGCCCTGTCTCTTGATATCGACTTGTGATCAAGAGACAGGCTTTTCGCTGGCTTTATTTATACCTAACAGGCGAGTTCAAAACCTCTGTATCCATCGTTCTTCCTCTCATAAACGCTGCGGTGAATCGCGACGAAGCTCAATAGTTCAACTTCAAACAACATCCTAGCTCCTAACTAATAGTCACCAAAATAAATTTCAAACAATTTTTTGATTTTAAGGCGCTTTGTGTATGCCTAATCGCTAACATTTACCAATAATTTGTCATCGTAGAGAGAACCAATGTTCACAACGAAAATCATCTTTGAACCTAACCCCGATACGGCTAACTTTCGTTCGATGCTAAAGCATTACCCAAAGCTCGAAAAATACTGGGACTTTGAAAAACATGACGATGGTGAGTTGCTGTTACTTGATGATGAAAGTGTCTATATGACCAAAAGTGACCGCCTTCTCTTCCGTTTTTTCAAGGCAGTCTGGACGGGTTCTGACGAAGACGCATTGAAATTTGATTTTGTGGAAGCTGCGTTTCGTTTGGAAATGAAGGATCGCCAAATGATTGCAAACTTCTTCATATCGCCAGTTGCACCGTAGTGTTTAATTACGGTTGAGCTGGATTCGCACGCTTGTGAATACTTGGTCTGATAAACGATGGTTAGCAGGGACATCACGTCAACTTTTAATAAGGTTTCAAAAGTGTGCCAGTCCCAAAGAACAGATTATTTTCACTAAAGCGCAAATGAGGTTGTGTTTATTTCTCGCTTTTCCAAATACACTTTTACCTGTCAGAACAAAATGAGGCTGTATCGATGGTAACCACTTTATTTTCATTACTGGTTCAACAATTCAATAATGCGTATGTACAACCAAGTGATATCTCAACGTGGTTTGCAGCGAAACCTGCTTCGAAGACGCTTCTTACCGATCTGGCAAAGTATTTCGCACAGTCTAAGGAATTGGATTGTGATATTTCGTTGATGCAAGTGGCTAAGGATTTAGTCGCAAGCAAGTCAGCTAAACTGAGTACCCCAAAAAACATGCAAGATAACAGTCTTCACGAACAGTCTGTGGATGCGCTAAACGCGTTAATGTCTAAACATCAACTTGCCACCCTTTTCTTTCAGCAGCTAGGCAATCGCGCTGTTGTTCCCTTTGCTGAGGCCGCTAAGCTTTTCCAAATTGCGCCAAGTTCGGCGGAAGCAAAGCTGAAAAGCGGAGCTTATAAAGATTTGTGCTACATGGAAGTCGAGAAAGAAAATCGCAAATCTCGTCCCTTGGTAAGCGTGCTAGATCTAGCTGACTACTTTTACAAAAAGAGGGAGGTAGTGGTTCTGGGGGATAGTTCGACTGATTAGATTCAAGCCTGAATTGGCTAAATAGTTGATACATGAAATTTGTTGAAACATACGTTATCAAAATAGTGCTTATGTTTCCGGTATTTGGAACGAGTACGGCCCTCTGAAAGAAGCCTTGCTGTATGAAAAGGGAAGCTTAGCTTCCCTTTCAACAACTATTAATCTTCATCATCCTCGCCACGATATTCATCGTTATTTGGATTCAGTTGGTCAGCATGATTGTCCAAACTATCCCAATAAGCATCGTTGTTTGGGTTCATGCTGTCGCTTCTGTCGTCATTCGATGTTCTACTCATTATTTTTTACCTCTGTTTTGTTGAATTTGCTTTCCACGGTTGCCCATCGCTTGGTCGTACTGCTTGTTTGTTCCAGATGTACCTTTATTGCGATTGGTCATGTTCGCTGAGTTGTCTGTAGGTTTGATGTTTGACATTAGAGCTTCTCCTTATTTGTTGCTCGACGTGTATTCTGATTTAATACAACCATGAAAAAAGGGACATTTGAGTGAAATATGTTTGGGGATAAACAAGATATCGGTTTGATGTTTCACGGCCTGCCAAGGCTTTTGATCGATGCATCAAAGCTCATCAAAAGTGAGGCTGATTTTATCGTTAAGTGTGCACGGCTTTTTACTGGCAAAGACACTTATACCCATGACCAACAGTTATTTAGAAATATCAGGGCCGGAACTTCAACAGTCGATGATGTAGTAAATTTTTTTACCCACCTTCCTCATAAAAAAAAGCCCAACTTCTCTTGGCAACCCGAGTACCAGAAGGGAGATATTGTCGGGGATTGGATCATCATCCGCTCATGGGTAAGCGGATTTCGTCACGCTTTAGATGAAGAAGATAAAGACATTAAGGACATACTGCTATTTATCGAGGAACACTGTGAAGCTGAGCGAGCTTTTCTGCGTGAATGTAAAAAGGGAGCTTCGCGGGAGGCACTGTATCAATATATATCAATATGGTTAACCGTGAACCAAGAAGTGATGGAAGAAAACTCGCCTAAAGCCGACATTACATTCCTCACTCGCATAACGCTTTATTGGTGCATTGTCCTTGAAAAAATTGCTGCAATCTGGATTCATCAAGAGAAACCTAAATTAATTAACTCGATCATGCCGACGCTGGACAAAGATAAGAGTGAGTTTTCTCACAGCAATGAAAAGTTGCTGTCCAAATTCAAAAAAGAATACGAGCGTATCCACCATGAGGGCAAGACTAAGCCTTGGACTCATTTTTACAAACATATTGCGGTTATGAAACAGCAAGATGATGAGTTAGGTAAAGACTGTATACCAGATACCGTTGATCCCGATGTGGAGGCAATTAAGCAGCAGTTTAAACGGTGGAGGAAAGATAGCCTCTTCACGTTTAGTGCGTTCAGGAAGAACCTACTCGTTTCTTATTACTCATTTGGGGATTCTAAAAAGGAGCTGGAGGCTTTTCTCATTTATCTCATATCTAACTGCCTGACTTCAGTTCAGATGACGCTGGTTAAAAGGTGCAACAAGAAGGAAGATACCGAACAACTACTTACTCATATAGAAGCTGAGTTCGCTAAGGTAGAGAAAGTTAGGGATCTCGTGGAAAAACGCTTCCAGCATTATATCAAAAACGGAACACTCCAGCCTTGATATGTCGTCGAATTTAATTAGCATGGTTTTGCGAGACTTTCGCACTAACGCGGGGACTAATAGGTGGAATTGTATTGAGGGAACGTTGCTTTAAACCTTGTATTTAAAGGGGTATAAGAGAACTGCTTGTCCAATCGAGCATTGGAGCGACAGAGAATCTGCGGTCAAGAGCTTGAACAGTTGTATTCAATTTAGGTCCATGTTTCATATAGATAATATTTAACTTCTTGAGTAAATGCCAAGTGCGGTGCACTTAATTTTCTGAATTCGGGTCCCTTTAATTCCTTATTTTCACTCTTTCAGGGTCCAGAAAAAGCCTTTTTGGGGCCCTAAGTTTTTAGGCGGAAAATAAGATGGCGTATTATAGCATTACTAAGACGACTAGAAAAAACAGATGTACAAGTTATCGAAGTATCATTTAACCCATATGGAAATAACGTAGAGCATTTTCTGGTAAATGATGCCTCTTCCGAGTTAGATATAGCCTATGAGATTTGCGTGATGGCATTCATTCAATGCATGTTCTTTCCATTGAAGAGGCGCATAATTGGATTCAAGAATGCTCGTGAGGCTATACAGGTCATCAGCGTGCTGAAGTAAGGCGCGCCATTAAAAATGAACTGGCTTCCCTATCCTCTTATTTGAAGCATTAAAAGTAAATTATAACTGACTTTTAATGAGGAAAAGGCTTTCAGATACTATAAGTAAACTATATTTGACTTATATCTTTTTCGGCATTACTTTATATTTAAAAGTAAATAACAGTTAACTTATATGAGTAATCTTGCCAAGACAAACAGAAAAGGTAAAGCGGTTAAGGCTTCAGCGATGCCTAACTTATCAGAACGCTTTACCCCAACTCAGCTTGCTGAAGCGATCACTGCAAAGCGAACGGGTATGAGGCTGTCTCTTGTAGATGTATCTGAAGCATTGTCTATTTCAAAGCCAACGCTGGTGAAAATAGAAAAAGGCGATACCAATGTAAAGTTAGCAAACCTTCTCAAGGTAATGGAGTACCTTGGTCTTTCATTTAGCATTCTTTGTGATGATGCGACTTCCAAAGTAGAAACGGGGGTAGGTGATGACTGGTACTAATCTAAATACCCTGAACGTTTATATCGGTCATGGTCGTAGAATTGCGGCAATAACTATTCCTGTAGGCTCTGAAACCGAATTAACCTTAACTTACGAGCCTGATTGGGTTAAGGAGGGTTTTGCTATCTCGCCCCATCTGCCTTTGAACGGTGAGTTTGGTCACAGAGCGGTTCGGAACTTCCTACAAAACTTATTACCTGAAGGTAAAGGGTTAGAAGAGATAACGAGTAATAACACTATCTCAAGAAATAATACCTTTGGGCTTATCAAGATCATCGGCGCTGACACATCTGGCGCGTTATCATTTACAAGTCGGAGCAATGAAGAGATCGAAACTTCATTTCGAGAAGTCACTAATAAAGAACTAATCGAAAAGTTAGCTCGTTTTAAGAATGCTGGAGAATCAATTACCTATTGGGATGGTCGTACAAGACTATCAGTCGCAGGTGTACAAGATAAACTTAACTTATTAGAGATAGATGGCAAATTAGGCTTTGGTGAAGGTCAGCTTTGCTCAAATAAGATCTTTAAGTTTGAAACAGGAAAAGCGCCTTTTATTGCGGTGAATGAATTATTTACCATGTTGCTGGCAAAACATTCGGGTATCGATGTACCAGAGGTAACGGTACGAAAATATGGAGAAGTCAGCGCGTTTGTCATTGACCGTTTTGACCGTAAGTTAATAACAGAGCAACATCGCGTTATGCGCCGTCACGTCATTGATGGCTGTCAAGCTACTAATCTGCCCCCTTCTTACAAATACGAACGCCAACACGGTGATGAAGGCGACGGTATTTATATTCGTGATGGTGTGTCTTTTCCTAAACTGTTCAATGTAAAAACAACTAATGCCGAAGCGTATCAAACGCAACTTATACGCTGGATGACCTTTAATATTTTAGTGCGCAACTATGATGCTCACGGTAAGAACATCAGTTTCTTTGTGGGTAAACAGGGTTTAAGTCTTACGCCATTTTACGATTTAGTAAACATTGAGGCCATTATTCAAGAGATCCAGGCAAGGCAAGCTGATGAAAACGCTAATGTGGCAATAGCTACAGGCATGGCAAACCATTTCGCGATGTCGATAGGTGAATATAGTGCTGGCAGTGCTGGTAATTTTAATCACCCGTTTACTGCTTATATGTTGGCAGACTTCGCCCATGAATTTGGTATATCACTCCCTCGTCTGCAATTATTGATGAGGCAAATGATCAAGTCAGTAAGAGAGTCAATTCAGCAAGCAAAAAGCGAAGCGATGATGCACCAGTTAAGCGAATCGGAAATCAAACACATTGATGTCTGTATTCAGATCATTAATGAGGCCATTGAAGAACTAGGCCAAGAAGTGAAACACATACCAGAAATGGTGAATTTATTTTAAATGTAAAAGAGCAATGAAACTATTGAGCTGATTTCTGCAAATAGTGCTCTTGAATAAAACGCATTGTTCAGCAAAATTAGGAATGAGACATTCCCATTATTGAGGGTATATAGGGGAACTTTTTATTACTTCTCGCTGCAAGCCTTGTATTTAAAGGAAGATAAGCGAGCGCAATTCCAGTCTAGCATTGAGGCGACAGAGAATCTGCGGTCAAGAGTTTGAACCGTAGTATTGAATTTAAGCCTTTGTTTTTTTAGAGATAAATTTAACTTCTTGAGTAAATAGCAAGTGCGGTATTTATCCCTTTAATTCCTTATTTCACCGTATCAAGCTCCAAAAAATGCCTTTTTGGGACCCCAAATTTTTAGGCGCAAAGTAAGGTGACGTAGGATAGCATTATCCTCGGCTGCTCCCCTCTCAATTAGAAAGATATTGCCGCATTCCATTACATTGAAGCTGCCTACATGTTTGAGGAAAAAGAGCGAAAACTCTTACTAGACTGTCCAGCGGCTCCCTTTCTCTCCTAAAAATATTTGACACGATGTCTTTTTGTTCATTAAAAGCTAATGTTCACAAAAAGTGAACAGCTACAAATAATGAACAATGGTTGCAATTTTGTTCATTTTTTCGTAACGTTCAATAATAGTGAACGGAAGAGATAAATGAACAAATGGATAACTTATTAGCTGAAGCTGCGAAACTGTTAGCCGCGAATACCAAGCTAAATATCACTTACACGCATCATAATTTCCAAAATACTGAGGTGACGGACGGACAGCTGACGCTCACTCACGGAAACCAGAAACATACTTGGTGTGTGGAAGAAAAGGAGAGAATTACTCGCCACAGACTACACAAGCTTCAACTAGAAAAAATAGTTTTTAGCGACAAAAAAACGCTTATTGTCACAACCTATATTAATGAAAAAATTGCAGAACTTTGTCGGGAGTTGCAAATCGATTATCTCGATATAGCAGGCAATGCGCACCTCAATATACCTCCCTTTTATATCGATATTAGAGGCAAGAAACCACCTCAAGAGCTTCAAATACAACACGCGAGAAAGCTAACAGGAAAGGCGTTTCAACCTAAAGGTATGAAACTGGTCATGATGTTGTTATTGAAGCCTGAGCTTGTTAATCAGCCAATGCGGGTACTTGCGGAGCAAGCTGAAATTGCTTTAGGCACGGTAAAACAAGTTTTAGATGACCTTAAGCAACTCACATTTGTTCTCGAAAAAGGGAAAAAAGGACTCGTCCTCAACGAAAAAGATCTGCTTCTAACGCGATGGCTGGACGCTTATCCACACAACATGGAAGCTAAACTGGAGGAGAAGCTATATGTTCCTCAGAATATTGAGCAGCTTCGTAACGCACCGCTAGATAAGTACGGAGCACTCTGGGGCGGAGAGGTCGCCGCCGATGCCTATACTCATTACCTTACCCCCAAAACATACCAGATATATGCTGATACTGAAGCACATAAAGCCCTATTAAAAACTTTCAGGCTACGCCGACTACGTGCTGAAGAGACAGACGTTAATATACTGAAAATTATAGAGCCGCCTGTAGGAATCGAAAAAATTAGGGGGGAGTTACCTGGCTATGTCGCGCCACTATTAGTATATGCGGAACTACTCAACAGCGATGACCCTCGCAATATTGATACCGCAAAAAGGATCTACCATGACCACCTCGCTTGATGTATCCGAAAAACTGCCCAAGGGGCTTGTCGAGGTATATAGTCAAATCCACGGTATTGCCGCAGAGCTAAGTGTTCCGTTGCTAATTGTAGGGGCTACTGCACGGGATATTATCTTGGCTCACGGCTATAACGCTACGATTGAGCGCGGTACGAAAGATGTGGACTTTGGTATTGAAGTGCAGAATTGGGAGCATTACGAAGTGTTACGAACTGCACTGATAGAAGCGGGATTTACACCTCACTCGAAGAAGGCACATCAACTAGACACGACTGACAGTGACGGCTTGCCTTGGGAAATCGACTTGATTCCGTTTGGTGGGGTCAGCGATGATCACGGCCAGATCGCTTGGCCGCCCAAACATGATTTTGTTATGAGCGTGCTAGGATTCAATGAAGTCTATCAAAACGCATGGGACGTTACCCTGTCAAAAAATCCTGAACTTAGTGTAAAAGTAGCATCTCCGGTAGGCATCCTATTGCTAAAACTTATCGCCTGGACTGAACGAGGGCGCGAGTATCAGGGAAAAGACGCTATTGATATCTATTATGTCATAAAACACTACAGCAAAATTCCTGCGGTTGTAGATGCGCTTTACGAACAAGATTATATGGATGCGCATGACTATGACGATATGAAAGCCAGTGCAATGATGTTAGCGGACGAAGTCGCGGCCATAGTAAGGGAAAAAACATTGACCTACATAAAGCAGGCTTTGCTAAACAAAGATAGTGTCTCAGAGCGCCTGAAGGTTGATATAACAAAGCATACTGTCGCAGGTTATGAAGAAGCCGACATACTCATAGAGATAATAAAAGATAGGCTAAATGGAGAATAAAACCATCGGTTGTTTCTGGATATTTCACTGAGCTCCACAACGGCCTTGCACCACCTTAAAATTTTTGTCACCCGGGGGATAAAAAAAGCCGAAGGTTAATTCACTTAACACTTCGGCTTCTCTACCATCGTACAAATAATGGAGTGCATTATGTAGTGGAGTGCATTATGCCTCCATATCAATGAGTTAGATTAATCCCATATGGCCTGCGTGGAATTCTAAATGCTCTTCAATGAACGATGCGATAAAGAAATAGCTATGGTCGTATCCTTCGTGCATGTTTAACGTAAGCTGTGTTTCAGAGCGTTGCGCTGCATGAACAAGTGATTGCGGCTTTAACTGCTCTTGAAGAAACTCGTCTTTTGTTCCTTGCTCAACCAGCATAGGAATATAATGAGTCTGACTCGCCATCAATTCAGAGGCGTCATAATCTTTCCAGCTGGCTTTATCGCTTCCCAAATAATTACCCAGCGCTTTTTCTCCCCAAGGGCAGTCACTGGGGTTGGCAATGGGGCTAAATGCCGATACCGACACATATTTATTAGGATTGCGCATACCAATGATTAAAGCGCCGTGGCCTCCCATTGAGTGCCCACTTATCGCCTTTTCTTTAGTTACAGGAAACTCACCTTCAATCAGCGGTGGGAGTTCTTCAGTAATATAACTATACATTTTGTAGTGCTCATCCCATGGCGCTTGGGTGGCATCCACATAAAAACCAGCTCCTAAACCGAAATCGTAAGCCCCTTCTGCGTCATCTGGAACACCTTCGCCCCGCGGAGATGTATCTGGCGCGACAATTGCCATACCCAGTTCACTGGCTAGCTTCATCGCTCCAGCTTTCTGCATAAAGTTTTGATCGTTGCAGGTTAGTCCCGACAGCCAATACAGCACAGGTACGGGTTTCTCTTTGCTGGCGAAAGGCGGTAAAAATATCGCAAACGTCATTTCACAGTTTGTTGTCGTTGAAGTGTGACTGTAGCGAAGGTGTGTTCCTCCGAACGCTTTGTTCTCGCTTAAAAGCTTCATTACCGCTCCTTTATAAATAGTATTTGTACCTTTATTGAAGATTCAGTAAAGGCTCTATCGGATTTTAGATCAAGTTCGTTTACACTAAGCGCCTAAATTTTGAGGTAAATACAATGGTTAGAGCACTATTGCATCATATTATCGGTACAATTTCCGTCATTTTCTATTTTATAAATACAGTGGTTTGGGCAACACCCATCATTGTGCTTTCTGTGTTTAAGCTTATTCCAGTGCCTCAATGGCGACGTTTCATTTCGTATCTGTTAGATACATGCGCCACTGCATGGATTGGCGTCAATAACTTAAATCAGCGCATTAGCAGTGGTACTACATTCCATGTTACCGGACTCGAGCAGCTTACTCGTAACGATTGGTATCTTGTTACTGCGAACCATCAGTCTTGGGTAGATATTCTGGTTCTCCAACGTGTATTTAACCGCAAAATTCCATTTTTAAAATTTTTTCTCAAAAAAGAGTTAATTTATGTGCCGATACTGGGGTTGGCATGGTGGGCACTGGATTTTCCGTTTATGCGTAGATATTCCAAGTCGTTTTTGGCCAAACATCCTGAGCTAAAAGGCAAAGATATGGAAACTACACGTAAAGCCTGTGAGAAATTTCGCACCAAACCTGTCAGTATCATGAACTTTGTCGAAGGTACGCGTTTCACTCAAAGCAAACACGACAGACAAGGTTCGCCTTTCACCCACCTATTAAAGCCAAAAGCCGGCGGCATCGCTTTTGTACTTTCGGCAATGGGCGAACAACTTCATAAACTTATTGACGTTACTATTGACTATCCAAATGGCGTCCCCACTTTTTGGGACTTCGTTAGCGGCCGAGTGCGCGATGTTCGGGTAAATATAAGCGTTATGCCTATTAAAGAGATTATGGATAGCGGTATCTTTCACCCTTCGTATTTTGACGACCCGCAAGTGCGCGCTCGTTTTCAAACATGGCTCAACGAACGCTGGCAAGCAAAAGACAATCTTTTAGAAGAACTAAACGCAACGCAGAAACCTTTATGATCCGTACAATTCTCGCTCCTTTTACTTTCGTTGTTCACATAACGCTACAGCTACTAAATCTCGCGTTATGGGGAAGTCTTATTATTGTGCTGGGCTTAGTAAAACTGGTATTGCCTAACGGTAAAATAAGGTCGCTATGGAATAGCGTAATGCACTGGCTAATGTTTAGCTTTGGGCGCATTAGTGTGCTGCTTATTCGTATGTTTAATGCCATTGATATCGAATACGCAATTCATGGCGAACTGGCAAAAGACCGTTGGTACCTAATTATTGCTAACCATCTCAGCTACTTAGATATTATTTTGCTTATCGAGTTTGCTACTCACCGAATTCCTGCGCCAAAATTCTTTTTGAAAAGAGAGCTTATATGGTTGCCGTTCGTTGGCTTGGGCGCGTGGGCCTTAGATATGCCGTTTATGCGCAGATACTCCCGCGCCTACATAGAAAAGTATCCAGAGAAAAAAGGTAAGGACCTGGAGACCACTAAAGCGTATTGTGAAAAATTTAGAACGGTGCCAACTACTGTTATTAATTTTGTTGAGGGCACGCGATTCACACCCGAAAAGCATGCGCTAAAGAAAAGCCCTTATACGCATTTGCTGCCAGCAAAAGCTGGTGGAGTGTCTTTTACTCTTGCGGCAATGGGAGAACTATTTACCAACGTGTTGGACATTTCTCTGTTGTACCCCAATAATCAAAAGCATCCAATGATGGCTATGCTTTGTGGCACCATGACTAAAATAATAATAGATGTAAATGTAGAGCCTGTTCCAGAATTGCAACAGAACTCCCAGCGCGATGAATCTGAATTCCGGCTTTATTTCCAAGGTTGGTTAAATAACCTTTGGAAAAATAAAGATACGCGAATTAAAAACCTGTTGGAGTCATAAATCATGGAAGTCAGTTCCTCTTTTCGCGAGACTTTTGTTCACTTAGTGAATGATATTTTTCCGGAACTTACAACCGGTGAACCGCTGTTTAACGTCCTTGCCGCTAGTGCAATTTTGCTTGTCTCTGTGGTGATTTATATCATTGCTCGCCTTTTAATTAGGCCTCAAATTGCGCGAATCGTCTATAAGTCGAACAACGTGTGGGACAACGCGCTACAAGAGTACGGCTTTTTTAGACGCTTAATGCACCTGTTTCCGGCGCTATTTATTTATATAACCACGCCTATCCTGATCGATGAAGGTGCTGTATTACGTGGCTTTTTAATCAAAAGTGCGCAGCTTTATATGCTTTACAGCGGATTACTTGCACTTTACGCCATGCTCAGCACCGTTGAATATGTATACAACTCTTCTTCGCTGGCGAAACGAGCCCCGATTACTGGCTTCATTCAAGTCACCAAGCTTGCTTTCGCTATTGTGACTATATTGCTCAGTATTTCTTTAATTGTTGATAGAAGCCCTCTGCTGATTGTGTCGGGTCTTACCGCCATAGCCGCCGTACTACTTCTCATTTTCAGAGATACGATCCTGGGTTTTGTCGCTGGAATTCAAATTGCGGCCAACCGTATGTTTAATACTGGTGATTGGATATCGATGCAAAAATACGAGGTTGATGGCGAAATTAAAGAAATTGGTCTTACAAATGTTAAGGTGCAAAACTGGGATAAAACAATTTCTACCCTCCCTACATACAGCCTTACTACGGAAGCAGTAAAGAACTGGCGCGGAATGCAGGAGTCTGGCGGACGTAGAATAAAACGTGCAATTTATTTAGACATTCACTCTATAAAGCTATGCGACAACGATATGCTAGAGCGGTTCTCAAAAATTCGATACATCAACGACTATATAGAGAAGAAAAAGAATGAACTGCAGGCCTACCACAGAGACTCTTCTATTGATGAGTCTGACTTGCTGAACAGCAGACGTTTGACGAACGTAGGAACATTTCGCGCGTACTTAGAAGCGTACTTGAGAAAGCACCCTCATATTAATCAAGAGCTTACATTGATGGTAAGACAGCTCCCGCCAAATGAGTTGGGGTTGCCACTTGAAATTTATTGTTTTAGTGCAAGGCAAGACTGGGTGGACTATGAAAAAGTGCAGGCTGACATTTTTGACCACGTAATTGCAATGCTCGACCCTTTTGATTTGCGAGCCTACCAACGTGATAGCCATTTAAGCAGCTTACACTTAGCCAGAGAGGTTGAAAAAACGTCCGGTTAATTCCTTTCATATTGCCATTGGCTACAACAGTAGCGCATAAAAAACCGGCTTTGTGAGCCGGTTTTTTGTTTTTATATTATCCGCAGTTCTACTAACTTATTGCGTAAGTCATTAGTAGAAAAATAACTAAACCAGTTACGCCGAAAAAGCCATACTCTACTTTTTCCTGCATACCTTCAGCACCAGTTTTTGCTGTAATAAAACCCATAACGATGCTGCTAAGCCCAAGCGTAAAGGCAATTAGCGCAACACCGAACATAATTGCATTAATCCAATCAGCCATTGTGTTAACCCCTTAATTTAATTGGGCGTATTATGCATCAATTCATCTCTATTGAACATATTTCGGTGGGGTTTAATTTTATGAGAAACAGCAGCAATTGAGTAAAATTTGATCGTAGTCAAAATAACTACTTTATTAGCATTTTTGCCAAAAATTAAACTTGCTGTAATTTGTTAGAAAAAAATAAAAAGTTAAACCATTGAAAATAAATGACTTTAATATGTGGCATCTGCATTGCTAAAGCTTATGTATCAATGAGCTAAACCGTCTGTGACATCCAGCTCATCAAATAAACAATGTTTTTATCGTTAAGTCACGATTAGGGATTTTATAATGTCGAACAAGCTTTTACTTTCAGTTGCTGTAACTGGCGCATTACTAAGTGGTCAGGTTTTGGCTCATGATAACAGTTGCGATATCGAGTTAGATGGTCAATTGCAATATTACCAAGGTGACCTAACCGTAAATATGGACAATGGGTCGATTCTTAACATTAACTCTAATCGCGACCTTACAGTTAACGGTGAAACAATTGCGTTAACTAAAGACCAGCAGAGCTACGTAAACGATTATTACAATAGCATCGATACAGCAATTCCAATGACCTTAACAATAGCAAGTGAAGGCTTAGAAGTGGCGAGTGTAGCGGTAACCGAGGTTTTTGGAGAATTGCTTGGCAGCGGCAGTGACCTTGATAACGATTTCCAAGCGCTGTTCTACTCTCTCGATCAAAAATTGGCTCGCTCCTTTTACGACGATGCAGGCAACATTCGAGTAGACTCTTCAAAATTTGATGAGCCTGGTTGGTTTGACGAAAGCTGGGAAGCTGAGTTTGAAGAGCAAATTGAATCATTAATTAGTGAGTCTATGGGCCGCATTCTTATCGCTCTTGGTACACAGATGTTGTGGGAAGGGGGCGATATGTCTGAGTTTGAGCAAAAAATGGAACGTTTTGGAGACGACCTAGAGTACCGCTTAGAAGCAAAGGCAGCATCGCTTGAAGAAAAAGGTAACGCATTGTGCGATGTGCTTAAAAAGGCTGATTATGCAGAATCAAAAATGCAAGCTTCTATACCCGGTCTAGATGGCTTGAACCTTATAGAATTAGAAGGTCACAGCGAGTTAAGAATGTAAGTAAAGTAGCGACAAAACTTAGCAAAAACATAAGAACTTTTCTGTGTTAAAATAAAGAAGCTGAACGCGAAGGTGTTCGGCTTTTTATTCATTTTCACTACTCCTCAATTTCCCTCTCCACTCACAAATACATATTAGCCTGATATACTGAAAGCTATAAATGAATGCCATACAAATTTTAGTACGGATGTTAGGACACATAGCTTATGCAGAAAAAAGTAGTGATTACAGGTTACGGTTGGATGGCGGGTTATCTAGGAAATGCGTTGTTAAGTAGCGATAATACTATCAACGCAACCATAGTGGGCACAACACGAAATGATGAAAAACGTAAATCCCTTGGTGAACAACAGATCACAGCGATTAAATTTGCCCTTGGCGATGATACCGCAGAGCTATGCAAGCATATGTCTGGCGCGACCTTTATTATCAACATTCCACCAGGTAGAAGAAACACTCAGTTAGATGGCTTTACTCAGCAAGTTATTGCACTGATTGATGATGCAGTGGCAGCGCAGGTGGCCCATATTATTTTTATCAGCACTACATCGGTATACGGTGATAGCACAAACGAAACACTCACTGAGTCAAGCTCTACCGCACCTGAAACAGCATCGGCAAAAGCACATGTAGCGATAGAAAAGCATTTAGCGTCAGTGTCGTCGCAGGTTGATTATACAGTGCTTCGTTTGGCGGGCTTGGTTGGTCCAGACCGTCACCCTGCACGCTCATTAAGCGGACGGGAGTTGCCTGCGGGCAACAAGCGTATAAACCTTGTGCATATTAGTGATGTGGTTAACGCTCTGGTGAGTGTTATTCGCACTCCGTTGCAAAACAAAACTCTGCACCTATGCAGTGAACTTCACCCTAAACGCGGCGAATATTATGCTCGCGCAGCATCGGCGCTTAATCTCCCGTTGCCCATCTTCTCTGACACCGAATCTGAGGCCAAAGGCAAAGTAGTTGATGCCACAGCAAGCTGGAAAGCATTGAAGATTACTCCTCGCTTTTCAAACCCAGATGATATGTACTCCGGTAAATAATAAGCCAGATTTACAATAACTAAAAAAGGGATGGCGTTTGCCATCCCTTTTTTTGAATGTAACTAATATTAAATTGCGACTATTAAATTACAACTAATAAATTACAACGTGCACTTTTGTAACGACAACAGCGCCCGTATTATGATTAACCGAACAAACTTACGCCGAAGTATTTAACTGCTACTGTGTTGGCGAAAATGACCAGTAAGATTAGCGGAATAAACGTTTTAAGCGAAATATCGACGTATTTTTCGAACCAGCTGCCGCGATAATCACTGCTGCCCTCTTCCAGTGACGCATTGAAGTTAGTGGTTTTCCAACGGTAGGTAACAAATAAGCAAATCAATAAGCCATTCAGAGGCAGTATGGTTTCGTAAAAAACATCGATGATCACATCAAAGAATGACTTATCGGCTCCAGCGTAACTTACAAAGGTGGTTAACGCCTCAATCTTACCGAAGGAAAGTGCACTTAAGATAGCTAGTACTATCATAATACTTCCCAACGAGGTCAGCGCCCATTTACGGCTTACACCTTTCTCGTCCATTAGCGCTGCTACCGGCACCTCAAATATTGAAACTAGCGAGGTAATAGCAGCAAAAAATACGAGTAAGAAGAACATGCTAGCAACTATTGAAGCGCCTAAATAACCGATAGACTCCTGCAACGCCAAGAAGATACTTGGTAGATAGGTAAATATCATACCTACCGAAGACTCGCTTAAGTCATTAGGGTTGATGTCTGGGTTGAAAGAGAAAATGGCGGGTAAAATCATTAAACCAGCAGTAAATGCAACCGCAGTATCAGTAAGTGCCACCAGCTTTGCAGAAGTTGGTACGTCAGCCGATTTATCTATGTAGCTGCCATAGGTAATGAGGATCCCCATTCCTAACGATAGCGAGAAGAAAGCTTGGGCTAAGGCGCCGTTTATTACCTCTGCATTTAATTTCGAAAAGTCAGGTACAACATAAAACTTGACTCCCGCCATGGCGTTATCTTGCGTCAAAACAAAAATAACCAACCCAATAAGCATCACGAAAAGAGCAGGCATAAGAAGCTTTGCCGCTTTTTCAATTCCCTCTTTAACACCGCCTTGCAAAATCAGATACACCACCCCAACGACGACAGCCATGTAAGCGAAAATCGAAGGAGAATTTATAAAGATACCAAAGGTTTCTGGGTCAGCGAGTTTGTCTAAATTGCCACTGACAGCCTCGTATAAATAACCAAAAATCCACACTGTAATAACCATGTAAAACACGGCTATCATAAATGGAGTCGCTATTGCTAACCACCCTGCAAGTTTCCATTTTGGACTATTGTTACTGATTGAGTTGTAGGCACCTAAAGGGTCCTTTTTTGCATGACGACCCACTGACATTTCAGCCATCATTACAGGCAAGCAAATCGCGAATACAAATATGGCGTACATTAATAAGAATGCACCGCCGCCGTTTTTTGCTGCTCCTACCGGAAAGCCAACCAAATTACCAATACCAACTGCAGAACCTGCAGCTGCCAAAATAAAACCTATGCGCGATCCGAACTGTTCTCTGGCCCCGCTCATATCCCTTCCTCTTGTTGAGTTATTGTTATGTTTATCAGGATGGTATGTTTTGAAGTGACTCACAACGGCGTCAACGCCTTGTATTCCAGACTCTATAGACCACGTATAGGCTCTACAGGCCAATTAATACGCTGCACCATACCCCAAAAGATATGGTAACAGCAGTGTAATAAAAAGTCTTGAGGTTGAACTAAAGGAATCGTAACAAAGCGTATTACCAAGTTACCACTTCGCAATCCCAGTCGATAAAATGGCAAATTTGGTCGCGATCTAGCTTTGAGACGTGGGTAAAAAGCTGATCTGCGGTAAACTCAGGAGTGAATAGTTTTTTAGCAGCAACATTCTTTTGAAATGGCTTTGAAAGCCCAGTGTCTACCGTTCCAGGGTGATAACACACCAGCATGGCGTTTTTCACTCTGCGTTTATATTCGATTGATGCGGTCTTCACTAGCATGTTCAGAGCTGCCTTCGATGCTCTGTAACCATACCAGCCGCCAAACCCGTTATCGGAAATACTGCCCACACGAGCACTGAGGCACACAACAGTAGAGTGGTTTTTGTCCATTACGTTAACCAAATGCTTAAGCCATAAGGCAGGGATGATAGAATTCACCGCAAAGTAAGATGACAACGCTGATTCGTTCATGTCTTCCAAGCGTTTTTCAGGTTTCACGCCTAGCTCGTCGTTTTGCAACATCCCTGTTGTAATAACCACGTTATTTAAAGTTGTACCTTGGCTTTTTAGCTCATCGACGAAAGCCGCAATATTGATTTCATTATGCTCTGTCATAGCTTTTGCCGTAACGGTATTGGGCCAACTGTCGTCTGTAGCGCCGCTTCGACTCACCGCAATAACTTCATCGCCGTTGTCAGCATAGCGTTTAACAATAGCTCTACCAATGCCGCCTGAGGCCCCAATAATAAGTGTTTTATTTGTCATTGGTTTCTCCTGGTATACAGCGATCGCAACCGCGTTTTTTGCCCGTTAGCAGATAGGAAATAGTATATCTATGCTTGGCAAACACATTATAAAAAGCATCTGCAATTATACGAATTCCGGGCCACCGTAGTGGCGCATACAGCCAGCCCACCCCAACAGCTTTCCATGCTTCGTGAGTAACATCGAGGCCCGTTATTAACGTGCCATCATCTCTGAGTGCGTGTATTCTGGCATTGAGTGCGTGCCAGTCTAATGTGGGATAGCGCTCGTTAAAGCCCGGCTCTTGAATATCAACCAGCGTTAATCGCTTGTGCTTGTCTCGTTTTCTGAGGTGCTTCATTTCTGTCATGCACAACGGACAATAGCCATCATAAAAAATAATCACTACAAAACCTCAAGTTAATTGGAAACGTACTAAAGCGCACGAAAGGTGTTTTTTTATTTATTATGCGTTTATACGCTAAAAAAACATGCTTGGATGACTTGAGTTAGACGTAGGTGAAACCCACACTACTGTCATTGAAATTAAGAGGTTTTATCATGGCAAATTTACAGGTCGCTACGCTAGCTGGCGGGTGCTTCTGGTGTATTGAATCGGCATTTAATTCTGTCGATGGAGTTGAAAAGGCATTATCTGGCTATGCCGGTGGCGAAGACCCAGCGCCTACATATGAAAAAGTATGTGGTGGCAATACCGGTCATGCTGAAGTGGTACAGGTAACGTTTGATGCAGACAAACTTACCTATCGCGAGGTTCTGGAAATTTTCTTCGCACTGCACAACCCAACACAGCTTAATCGCCAGGGAAATGATGTTGGCACTCAATATCGAAGTGCAATTTTCTACCATGACTTAGGTCAAAAAGCCGAAGCTGAAAAGATTATTGCCGAGATAAGTAACGATGAAATCTGGCCAGACCCAGTCGTTACAGAAGTTGTTGAGATTAATAACTATCACGAAGCCGAGAGCTATCACCAAGATTATTTTAAAAATAATCCACAAAACCAGTATTGCTCAATGGTGGTGGCTCCAAAACTGGCAAAATTTAAGAAGACGTTTGCTTCTAAGCTTCGAAGCTAAGCCTAGATAACGCTGGTCTCTCATAGACAATTTATATCCAATTGATAGGCAATAAAAAGACGGCAGCCAAGAGTGCCTTATCACAAGGGCACTTGGCTGTTTACACCCGCGCTGTTTTACGATATACCGCTCAAAAACTACTGAAACCAACTTGGATTTAGGGGAAGGGAGAATAGCAACGGAGCTAAGTCTTTATATTTCTTCTCATCTACCTGACAAGAGGCATTTTTAAGATAATTTTTTTCCCAAGGATCGTTAATTATCCATAGGGTATTTTGCATCACCACCAGTCCCTCCATTGAAGCATTATCCATTACATAATCGCTGCAAGTTTCATTACCCTTCACTTTAAAAGTGATAGGGACTCTTAGCGTTGGCTGTCTGGCTGCAGTATCAATAACCCAAAGTTCATTGTCGTTTCTAGCCGCAGCTAAAAGGTACGTTTTCGCATTCTCTGTATGCAAGGTCAGTCCGTTTATGGGGTGATTGCCCGCAGCAAAAGTAGGCAGCAAAAGCTTAGGCTCTTGCACAACGGCAAATTCTGTTGAAGAGAAAAAGTCGTTATTTACATCAACGGTAAAAATGCGCGGCTGCCCTGCGATATCCTTTTCTAATCCCAGATACAAAGTTCCATTATCATCCATGGTTAGCCCTTCAATACCATCGTTAGGAAAATTCCCTACATTGAATTTGGCGGGAAATTGAAGAGGACGCACATGGGTCATCGTGAAATTTCCGTCTTGCTTTCGAGCTAACCGCACCAGTAGTGTGGGGTAATCTGTAGACCCCGTGTTGCTGTATTTCGACTCACAACGAGGGCTTAATGCCCCAGTTCGAGTGGCATCTTCGGTTACGGTGTAAATAACATCATTGTCTCGAGGGTCTACAGCTAGCGCTTCTAAATCAGGCTCTGTGCTTAAATAATTATAAAAACAACTTCGCGCTACCCGAGATGAAAAAGTAAATTTGTCGGTGGATGAGAGCAGTGTTGATGATGCTGGGTCAATGCGATGTAACTTTAACTGCTGACTTTTCTCTGCACTGGCGTCTGCAATTGTTAACAGCTCTCCATCTAAGGCAACCAATCCAGATGTTTGCGGGTCGTACATAACATCGCCATTGGGCTTGGTTATCCATTGTCCTGTTGTGACAGCAGTCATATCAGGCTTTTCAGGAGTAATGACAACCTCTTGTGGTTCGCTACATGCGGTAGCAAGAAAAAGAAAAACGCTACCAAGTAAAGCGTATTTTTGCATATCGATAGTTCTCTTATATTCAGTTATTTGTTGTGTCAGTTATTAGGGCATGTTGGTCTTTGCTGAACACAGAGCGCTTTAAAAACAGAAAGCAAAGACCGATATCCCTAATAAGCTTAATGCCCTAATCAAGCTGCGGATATTACTTATTTCACCCTTTATTCGTGCACTCAAATTCATTACTTCAAGTTTATACCTTCAAAAAAGCCAATAAATCGTAAGGCAAAATATTCTTACTCAAACGCAAGATCCTAAGTTGAGTGATTGCTATATTTAATAGTAAATATGAATAAATTGTAAGCGAGTATACAGAGCATACCGTTTAGGAACAAAAAAGAGTAAAGTGCTCACAAGGAAGCTGAAAAAGTAGAAAACGAGGCATTAACTATCTCAAACCATCAACTCCCAGTGGTCATTGCCGGCCCTATTGTTCGCAAAGTAAGTAAAGATACTTGTCATATATGGTTAGTAACCTCTACGCCAAACGCGCCAACAATATCGCTAACGCAAAATGATGAGGCTATCGAGCATCAGCCGCACACAGAAACTGTTCAAGTGGGAAAGTTAGCCTTTATTCACCTTTTATCAGCAAGCACACCCACTGCCTTTTCTAACAATGTACGGATTAATTACAACCTCTCGTTTGAGAGTTCCGAGTTTAATAATAGATGGCAAACAGAACAGCAAAAATTGCTATATTCAACGCAAGAAAGTTTGAGCTTTCATTACACTGATGCCCCCGAAACGATATTGCATGGTTCCTGCCGCAAACCTCATTTTGATGGCGAAGACGCGCTAGCGCAGGTCGATAGACTTATAGAGAAAGGGCTAACATCCGGAGTCTCTCTGCCGGACGTACTGCTAATGACGGGGGATCAAATTTACGCCGATGATGTTGCTGGCCCCATGCTAAAGGCGATACATCAGTGTTGCGACTTACTTGGGTTGTATCATGAATCGCTTGAAGGGGCTACGATTACAAACACTCAAGACTTAGCCTCTCATCCTCACGGATTTTATGAGCGACAGCAATTGCTGCCGCGAATTTCAACCAACACGGTGCTGTCATCTCTGTTTTTTGGCGCTAAGAAGAAACCTGTATTTACGTCGGTGAATGCGCAGAACCATCTCATTGGTAGCGCCGAAATTCTCGCCATGTATTTTTTGGTATGGTCAGATAGCCTTTGGCCGCTTATCAATATTGAAAACACCCATATCCCGGCAAAATATATCGACAACTTTCAACACGAACAAAAAATTATAGCGAGTTTCGTTGAACAACTACCCGCTGTTAGGCGTGCTCTAGCGCATGTTCCTACCTACATGATTTTTGATGATCACGACGTAACCGATGATTGGAATTTAACTCGAGGTTGGGAACAAGAAGTTTATGCCAATCCCTTGTCAAAGCGCATGATTGGTAATGCGTTAATCGGTTATTTACTTTGCCAAGGATGGGGCAATGCTCCTAAAAAGGTCGAACCCCTCATACGACAAGCTCAGCAAGTATTCAGTACTAGAGAGCTAAACGAGCAAGATAGTTTTATCAATAACTTACTCGACTTTAATAACTGGCATTATCGGCTTGATACCACCCCGCCTATCGAGGTTCTCGACACTCGCACGCAGCGATGGCGCTCTGAATCTAGTTTAAATAAACCTTCTGGTTTAATGGATTGGGAGGCACTATGCGACTTTCAACACGCCATCATAGGCAAAGACGCTGTTATTGTTGTTTCTGCAGCACCTATTTATGGGGTAAAAGTGATAGAGGCCATTCAAAAGGTGTTTACGTTTTTTGGTAAGGCCCTCACCGTTGACGCGGAAAACTGGATGGCTCATAAAGGTACGGCAAACGTTATTCTCAACATATTTAGACACTATAAAACGCCGCCTGAGTTCATTATTTTATCTGGCGACGTTCACTACTCCTTTGTTTACGATGTTCGCCTTCGTTTCAGACGCAACAGTCCTCATATCACCCAGTTTACTTGCAGCGGCATGAAAAATGCGTTTCCCGACAGGCTTATCATCTGGTTCGATCGGCTTAATAGACTACTTTACAGTTCAAAATCGCCGTTGAACATTTTTACACGGAGAAGAAATATGTCGGTAAAAGCCAGGCATCCCAACAGCGGCTCTGCAGAACTGCACAATGGCTGTGCTATTGGTGTATTAAATATTTCACACAAAGGCAAGGATGTTCGTTGCAAAGCTTTGTTGAGTAACGGTAAAGAGGTAGAATTCCCGCCAGTTAATAACGACTAACGAAAGAAAGAGGTATCGAATGAGTGATGGCGCCCTGTCTATAGGTTTATTTTTTGGCTCAACAACCTGTTATACCGAAATGGCAGCGGAAAAAATTCAAGCTCAGCTTAATAGCCTTTTCGATGACAACGTAGTCGAACTTCATAATATTAAAGACGTAAATTTGTCTCGTACTGCCGACTATGACATTATTATTTTTGGTATTTCAACGTGGGATTTCGGTGAGTTGCAAGAAGACTGGGAGTCTCATTGGGAAGATGTTCATCGTTTAGACCTGTCGGGTAAAACTATCGCTCTTTTTGGTTTAGGTGACCAATTGGGGTATGGCGAGTGGTTCCAAGACGCCTTGGGCATGCTTCACGACGCCATTCTACCCTCTAACTGCAATATAATCGGTTATTGGCCCAATAAGGGTTATGAATTTACCGCTTCAAAGGCACTTACCGAAGATAAAAGCCACTTTGTGGGCTTGTCGCTGGATGATGAAAATCAATATGATCAAACAGATGAGCGCGTGGAAGCATGGTGCGAGCAACTTCTTATTTCTCTTGTTTAACTAAGGTTTAGCCTTAATGAAAAACAAAAAAACCTAAGCACCACAAATTTGAGAGCGAAAGACGTGGAAACGAAAGGCCGCATCCACCAGCCATTTTACCGCAACGAGCCTAGCCACCGGGACGGTGCTGATGTGTCGTTTCAAGATATAAGAAAGCTATTCAACTTTGCCACCATTACTGTAGGTCGTTGGGTAACTCCCGAAGAGCAACAAATAGCGGCAAACTTATTTTTTGATGCGCTTTACGATCTCACTACCATTCTCAATATTAATGAGCAGGTTTTATCCCTCAACGGCTCGCTTTCACTTGCTTTTGGAAGTGGCGGACAAAAAAATGCGAGCGCTCATTATAACAGTGCGAAGAGACAATTAGCGTTGGCAAAAAATGCTGGGGCAGGCGCATTGGCGCATGAATGGTTTCATGCCTTTGACCATTATATAGCACCACGTATGTTTGAGGCATTGTCGCCAGGCACCTTTGCCACACAAGCCTGGCTCGACAATGCGGTTATGAACCCTCATCCACTTAACCAAAAGCTAAGTGATTGCTTTTCCATAATGTTTTTAGATCACAATAAGCGACCTAACGAGTATTTTGTAAAATCCGTAGAGGCTGATCGAGCGCTGAAAACATTTTATTACGCTATGCCACAGGAAATGGCCGCCAGGGCCTTCGAATCGTGTATACAGGACCATCACATTAAAAATGCATTCTTGGTGCAAGGTACAAAAAAGTCTACAGAAGCTAGACTTGGCATTTATCCTCATGGTAATTTGCGTATAACACTCAATAAAGCATTGATGTTGTATTTTTACCAATTAGGCGTCGCCATTTCACACAAACGCTAACAACTCTGCGTGCAATTACCGTGAAATTGAGCATTTTTCCAGCAACAAGTGGTTACGAGCGCACAATTTTGTACAAAAGCCTGTATATTTTTGTTACAAACAGTATACTAATGGGCTCGAACGTAACAGAAGAA
Source organism: Alteromonas sp. MB-3u-76 (assembly GCF_002831605.1). Taxonomy (NCBI): domain Bacteria; kingdom Pseudomonadati; phylum Pseudomonadota; class Gammaproteobacteria; order Alteromonadales; family Alteromonadaceae; genus Alteromonas; species Alteromonas sp. MB-3u-76. The sequence continues at coordinate 3,676,360 of NZ_CP025115.1, forward strand.
AGAAGACGAGATGAAAAGAAAAAAGCATACCTCGGCCGAAGACGAGGCTCAGATTGATATGACCCCCATGTTGGACATCGTGTTCATCATGTTGATTTTCTTCATCGTAACGACCTCGTTCGTAAAAGAAAAAGGGTTAGACGTAAATCGTCCAGAAGATAATCAAGCGAAAAACGATAAGCCTTCTAAAGCGCTTTCAATTCGTATTGAGGAAGACGGTACAATAATGATGGGTGGACGTGAAGTTGATGTTCGTCGTGTTGTAGCTAACACTCAAACTTATCTTGCCGAAAACAATACTGACACTGCTGCTATCCAAGCCGACGAAGAAGCTGAACACGGCGTTGTGGTAGAAGTAATGAACCAAGTAAAAGTTGCTGGTATATCAAAAGTATCGGTACTGGTTAAGAAGGGATAATTTCTCTGCTTAATCATCAAAAAGCCGCCTTAGGGCTGTCTCTTATACACAAATCCCTACTAAGTAATTAGTGGGGATTTTTTTGAACTCTTCCTTCCAACTCTGATCAGATCTTTCACTTAACTCATTGGGAAAGATTATGATTGATAATGTAGAGTGGGCTGAAAAAACGTTTGGAGAAGCAAATCTAGGAGATCCTCGTCGTACATCTCGTCTGGTAAAATTAGCTGCAACACTTGCCAATACACCAGGAAAGCCTCTTGTGAATATCACTGAATCCCCCGCCGATATGGAAGGAGCATACCGCTTCATTAGAAATGAAAGTGTAGATGCGACTTCAATCGCTGAAACTGGATTTAACGTTACAGCTGTACAAGCTGCGCAACACAAAACATTACTTGCCCTAGAAGATACTACGACCATTTCATACAGCCATAAAAGTATTCGAAACGAACTTGGACACGTGAATCAGGGTAACCGTTGCCGCGGTATGCTTGCCCATAGTGTCTTACTTTTTGCGCCGGAATCACAAGAAATAGTTGGACTGATTGAACAGTCGCGTTGGACACGAGACATAACAACGCGTGGTAAAAGAGCGAAACATGCATCGACACCATACACTGAGAAAGAAGGCTACAAGTGGGAGTCAGCATCAATCAATATGTCAGCAAGACTGGGCGCAAAGATAGATGATGTGATATCCGTCTGTGACCGAGAAGCCGATATCTACGAGTACCTACTTTATAAGCTAACAACTCAGCAGCGGTTTATTGTTCGTTCAATGCAAAGTCGGCACATTGAGGAAGGCGAAAACAAGCTATATCACTATGCCAGTCAGTTAAAAAGTGCAGGGCACAAGCAAATACATATTCCGCAAAAAGGAGGGCGCAAAGCACGAAACGTGACGTTGGATATTGTATTTGCTCCCGTTACGCTCAAGGTTCCTAGCAATAAACGTGGTGAATCACTTCCTTTATACTACGTCGGATGTGTAGAGCGCGGTAATTCAAAAGAGGCGTTATGCTGGCATTTACTGACAAATGAACCCATCACAAATCAAGCGCAAGCACAAAAAATAATTGGCTATTACGAGCATCGTTGGTTAGTAGAAGAATATCATAAGGCGTGGAAAAGTGACGGTACTAATATCGAAGCTTCGCGCTTACAAAGTAAGGAAAACGTTGAGCGTCTAGTCACAATAAACGCGTTTATTGCCGTAAGGATCCTTCAACTCAAATTCGCAAAAGACCGACCGGACGATAGTAGCTGTGAAGAAGTCCTATCACCTAAAGCATGGAAGTTATTATGGTTAAAACGAGTGAGTAAGACACCACCTGACTCAGCCCCCTCAATGAAATGGGCCTATACGGAGCTTGCAAAGCTAGGAGGGTGGAAAGATACAAAAAGAACAGGAAGAGCGTCTGTGAAAGTCATATGGCAAGGATGGTTCAAACTGCAAACCATCCTTGAAGGCTATGAGCTAGCCCTGTCTCTTGATATCGACTTGTGATCAAGAGACAGCCTTAGGGCGGCTTTTTTCGTATTACCCCCTATACCAAAGTATAGATTGCTCAATCGCATGATTTTTAGTTATACTATAAAGTAAGGTTTGTCTGGAAAGCCATGTTGAAAGTGCCGTTCCAGGCTCAGACAATCCTGGAGCAAAATATGAAACTAAAAGCTACTGCTGCATTTGCCGCAGCCCTTATCTCTTCTCCACTTAGCTATGCTGGAACTATCGAGCTAAGCCAAGCGTTCAATTACAACGCTTTCATTTTCAATGATTTTTCAGGCGAACGCTCTGACGTTGAAGGCAAGCTTGCTGTTGGTGGTAATCTGACAGTAGAAGACTTTGACGTTGGTTTATTACTTCCTCAAGATCTGTCTGAAAGCTCGCTATATGTGGGAGGCGATCTTTCCTTTAGCCGCGGTAAAGTTAATGGCGGTCAAACTACTGTTTCAGGTATGGTGGAAGCCAGCTATGTGGAGTTCGCTGGGGCGGTAAATAGCGAGAGCTTTGTGTCTATTGAAGGCGGCTCTGTCTCTAGCGGTGGTATAAATAGCAAAGGGGATGTATCTCTTGTAGATGCAGGAATTAGACAAGGCGATATTGATGCTGAAGGCAGCGTTTTCATAAAAAGTTCTGGTTTAGACGATGGCTCAGTTACCTATGGTAATGAGTTAATTGTAGAAAACGGTAACGCTGGAACATCTGCCTCTGTTAAGGATACAACTAATATTGTCGACGTAGAAAACCTCGATTTCACGACGATGAAAAACGAAGTTATCGCCCAATCAAAAGATTTCGCTGCTCGCGACGTCAACGGTATTACAACACTGTCTTGCGGTTCCCAAACATGTTCCGAAAGTGCAAGTTCACCTATCGATACCATCACTTTTTCTGGCTCTGATGATGTAAACATCTTCTCAATTGATAGTGCGTGGTTTAGTGCCGCTGACAAAGATATTGTGTACGACTTCTCCACTACGAGTATCAATATTATTAACGTATTCGGTAAGGAAGTGGAGCTATTTAATACTGGCTTCTTTAATACTGCTTTTTCACAGGAGAACAGCTACTTCAGAGAGAATGGGCAGTATCGCGATAATGATAATAATGAAAACCAGCGACATGATGGTTTATATACAAACAATATTCTGTTTAATTTCGTCGATGCCACCGACGTTACACTTCACGCCGTGGGCGTAAAGGGAAGTGTTCTTGCTCCTTATGCAGAACTCAGTTTTTACAATGGCCATATAGATGGAAACCTTATCGCCAGTAGTTTGGTAACGCCTGAGGTTGAATTAAAAAACGATAAAGATGAGACCTATCTAGCCCCTACGGGTCAAGTGAACAACTATCGGTTTGGCGCCATAAATGTGAGTGAACCAGCATCGATCGTTCTACTTTTCGGTGCGGGGTGTTTTATGTTAGCACGCAGAAAGAAGACTTCTCGTGATAGTGTGAACTTAAAGCGCGAAACCTTTTAACTTTGGCGAAGATAGCATTAGCTCATCACTGGTGACACCATTACCTTTCCCGCCTCGCCATCTCACTTGAATTCCTGCTTCAAAAGCCTGATATTCAACGGCAAAGGCTTTGCCTAGATAGGCTGCAATTATCCACTCTGGGCTAATACGATATTGTGCTTCTGCTAGGAAGTTTCCACTTAAACCCGTGTCTTTCGAATAAGGCAAGGTAAATTCAGGAGATGCGTCACTCCCCTCATCTGGGAAATTCAGTAGGGGAAATCGAGAGTCTGCTGCTTGCTCAAGTCGAGATATTGCTAAGGCGTTACTAAGCTTAAATTGCCACTCAAGAGCTTCCAGTGTCAGAAGCTCTGAATATAATCCTATAGAAACAAAATAATTGGGGCTGAAATATCCCCCATTGCCATAGGTAAACCCACTGCTGTTATTGTCATACCCTGAGTAACTTGCAAAAGGACCTATGCGCCAGTAATCAATAATATCAGCCACTGAAGATCCTATCTTAGCACCAATATCGTAACTGAGATCGCCGCGAAGCATCAGTGCCTTGTTATCTTCCACAAGATCTCCGTGAAGTGCACTGATTTGTATTGTGCCCGCAGCAGACCAATTTGGGGCTATTTGATAGGCCGCTAACCCTCTAACACCATCTTCGAGAACATAACCCCAAGCGTTTTCATTACGCGCGTTAAAAGATCCAGTCTGACTCAACATACTGTCTCCTTTTGGGTAGCGAAAAACGGTGGCAGCAAGCGTAACATCAGGCAAAAACCAAGTAGCCGAAACTTGCCCTGTTAGCGCTGTATTTACAGGTTGATCAAACATGCCGTATTCTGCGTTTGCATAAACATTAAATCCTACACCTTGATAAGAGACCTCTGCTCTTATTCCCTTGTCTTCAAAACCCGTGATATTATTTGATACGGGAGCAAAGGAGCTACCCACTAAATTATCTCCGAGCCACACGTTTGGCGGGGCCTGGCCGGTGTAAAATTGTTTATAATCTAAGGTAACTTGCCATTGCCATTCTTTGTAGATATCCCCTACTCCAACATAGCTAGTCAAAACATCGAAATTCCCAAGCCCTGCTTGGCCAGAGCGTGAACGGGTGGTCATTCCTGATACTACACTGAAGGCATCCTTGGTTTGAGCGTTGATAGCACGCTTATCAGCATTGTTATAAGACAACAAAAACTGCTTTCTGGGCCAAGCGTTGTTGTTTATCTGAGCTTGACGACTTGTATTTACTATCGAAAATTTTGCCGACAACTGCCTTAATTTAAGTGTATTTTGACTATTCAAACGAACTAACTCATCGGCAACTGCCTTGTCATTCGGGTTCAAGGCCAATACTTTTTCAAAAGCTTCTGTAGCAATAGCTACGCTGCCGTTTTTTGCCGCCGCCCAGCCCAATAATGAAAGCTCACCTTCGGTTAAGCGTCTAATGTTGCTAAGCCGCTGTGCTGCACGAATACTCCCTTTATACTTTTTATCCTCGTAGAGTAAAAGTTGCTGCTGCGCTAAACCGTCTGCGCATCTGCGCAAAAAGTTCTCGGTGCTTATAGCGCAGGCCAACGCATTTGCTTGTACTGATTTATTTTGTGCGTTTAATGATAGATATTGCCCTTCTAAATTTTTCGCTAAAGCAAAGAACTCATAGGCTCTTTGGTAGCCCTTATCATTAAAGCTATTCCATGCTTCTGTCTCGATTAAAGATAAAACAACACCGTTCTCTTTATTTTCTGCAAGCAAGTTGACCAACTTTTCCATGTTACCTTGCGATATAGCCTGCTCAGTTTCCAAAGTAAGAATAGTTTCAATACCTTGGCGTGCCGAGCGTTTGGCTATCTCACTTTTTGCTAATGTTTGCACTCTATTAAACTGGCTTTGGGCGACTGTTAGCTGCCCTCGCTCTATGGCTGTCCATCCCATTAACAAGAGAGAATTTACATCATCGGTACGTTCAGCAATTGTTAGAAGTGCATCAAACTCTTGGTTTGTTATTTTGCGCTCTCGAGGACTTTTAGAGGCAAATACCTCAAGAGGAGTGGCTACAGGTTCCGTGGTCTGTTTACTAAGTGTGCTTAACTTGCCACTTGAGGTTTCAGTCTGTTTGTTTCGAGGCTGGTTAATTTGCGCCAATGCCGCCTGCAAATCGGCAGAGGGTTTCCAAGACGGATAGATATTACGAAGACGCCCAAACTCAGCATTAGCGAGTGCTGTTTGCCCCTGCTCTATATGAAACCATAAACCAGTAACATCCGGTTTCCCCTCTTCTATTGGTGCAAACTCAATATCATTTTTCTCATAGGTGGTTTTAGTTTGCGCATTCGCGTGATAAATCGGTGTCAACGCAAGAGTGATTGCACAGAGTACTGGCAAGGGAGTCAATAAAAGAAGCGATATACCTCGTAGCATTTTTAACATATTACTCACGAGGACATGTCCGATACCGCTAGCATCGATAGCAGCACCAAACTAGCAGAATAATAATCCGTATTGCGATTGAGTATTGGCCACCTCGGCTGTTTTCCGTTATCAATTTTGTTTACCGCCTGAACTACAGCTTTCATTCCAGGAGTCATTGTATAATCAGAAGGCGCCTCATTCTCTAGCTCTAGGGTAGCTGGCTTATTGGGCGAACTCCACCATGTCGTAAATGGCGCCAAAAGAGTGTCTCGCTTTGCGTTCTCGTGAAAGGCTGGCGACCAAACTAAATGCAGTGGGATCCTGATTGCGTTAAATCCAAACTCACCAGCAATAACATTGTCTAGCGAAATTTTACCGTTGTTAATTCGTGTCCAGTCTGAGGGCAGCTTATACGAAGAAAAACTCGCTTCCTGAATTAAGAAGATACCGCTTTCGAATAATGCCTTCCAAACGTCGGGGTTGTCACTGTTTTGCGAAAATGCAGTTAGAGCCGGAAACACCCAATAAGAAAGGTTGAATTGCACACCGCTATCGTCCTTAAACCCCGCTACTCCAGGTAATAAAAGCGTGTAAGGCTCTTGGGCGACAATGAGCTTCTTCTCGATAGTATTAATAATCTTAATAGCTTCGCTTTTATAACCATCAACCCCCCATTTCTCAGCGGCTCGCAATAACGCCCAGGCAATTAGAATATCACCGTCCGATGCATTATTAGGGTCGTCCACACAGGTTCTATTTTTAGCCTCACAAGGTATATATCGCCAGCTAAACAAACCGTCTGGGCGCTGCAATACTCCAACTGTCCATGTCCATAGCTTATCAAACGCCCGCCTATCGTTTGCCGCTACAGAAAATAGCAGACCGTAACCCTGCCCCTCTGAGTGAGAGATATTGTTATTACCAGTATCTATCACCCTACCATCAATAACAAACAGCGCCTTGTAAGCCGAAAAAGCGTTTTCAAACTCTCTATTGCCAGTTTTTGCACAGGACGTCAGCATGATCACTATTCCCAACACCCAAAACCAACGTGTATTTTTTACCATGTCTCTTGTACTTTTTGATTGCGACGCTTGAGCAATAGGTAAATTAACAAGCTCACGATGAATACCAAGACGACAAAGCCAACCAGCCAGTACCATGGGTTATTAGAAAGCCAAAGCCTTAGCTGCAGCCACGCGTCATCAGACTCTCCTATTTCATAGGTTTCGCTCACCTGCATGACAAGAGATGGTGAATTATCATCACTCCAAGCGAAAAAATCTCCGGCCAGCTGTCCCCACATAGATAAGCTCACTAAGTCATTTACCCTTTCGTTTAGCAGCTCTGCTGTTTCGGCTGCAAGAATAAATAGTGTGTCCTCACTTTGTGGGTTAGCATGCGCAGTAAGAATAGCCTGCGGTCCTAAATCGCTCTTTTGAACAATATTTCCGTCAATCTTCATGGCTTTAAAACTCATATCCTGAGTTGCGTTTCTAATGCGATTGTGAAGACTATTTTGTAAACGATAAGACCATTTTTTGGTTGCTTCTATTGCCGTTGTAAATTCAGTCTGCTGAACCTGCGATAACGACTCTGGCGTACCTAAAATAATGGCAGAACCTTTCCTACCTTCGGGCATCTCAGTAGTAATAGACATATTCAATAAAGGCGCTTTTACTACCTGAGCAAGCTTGGCACTTAAGGTCAGCGCACTGTCGATAAAGTCTTGTGATGGTATAACAATGGTAGAGGCAGGTGCAGACTCAAACCGCGCTAGTGGATAACCAGTTTCGCCGAACAGGGCTAAATTGGGTTGCACTGCCACATGCCCCGCATCAGGAAGGTCAATGGCTGAGGAGTTCTCTAATTGGAAAACTAGGTGTTTCCCTGCAACTTCATCGCAGGGCACTCCAGCTAATGGCGCGCGTAACGTGACGTTAAAATCAATGTTATTAACACCGCCTTTTAAATATCTCGCAGGTACTGAGAGTTTATAATTTTTAAATACTTGCCCATTAGGATTATCTAGCGCAAGACCGTGAATTAACTCGTCATTAACTTTGACATTCAACACGGTTCCGGGGCCGTTCCCGGCTCCGTAACCAAAGTTAAGTAGCAGCCCTACGCTTGCATTTTCAGGTACATAGAAGTCGGCAGGTAACGTAAATGAAGCCCGTTTAGAGAAATCACCTTCATCTCTAAACTGTGCACCAGATATACCTAAATCTTGGAAAGTGTAAGTATTGTCTGGCGCCGCAATATGGTGCTTTTGCATTCGCGTAGCGTCCATACCCGATAAAGAAAGAACCGATATTTGAGAAACCATATTTATGGAATCATCCATTACCGCAAGCGCTTCCGCCGCTTTGTGCACGTCTTCTGTAGTGATACCACTAACGATAAGGCGATAGGTAGAAGGTATAATCACTCGATCGCCAATTGAAAACGCGGGGGTGACTTGAGTGTTTAAGTACGGGCCATCAATTGAGTCCACCTGAGTATCTGATAATACGGGTGACAAGGACGCCGCTGTTCCCACTAAAACATGTAAAGGCTCAGTGATGCTTTTGATATTACCCAATAATGTGTCTTGGTTTTTTCTGACCTGTGTTGTGTACCAAGCTGAGCGTTCATATCGCTGAATATTTTTATCCATCCAACTTTGATTTGTTGTGTCGCCTAGTTCAGGTAACACATACCCTTCAGGAAAAGTTGCATGTTGAATCGCTAGAGGCTGATATTGATTTCTAAGTGCGAGGCCTTGGCTTACCAATGAGAGTGTACGTTGCTTAATATCGTCTTCGGTGTCTGTTGCTGTCACTAGAGACACAGCACGTACTCCGCCAATTCCTGGGTTGAAGAAACCGTTCAATTTATCGAAGGTGAAATTGCTTACGTTATTCGTAGTTGATATTTGCAGTGTGGAATTATACATATTGACTTCGCTCCACAACTCGGGAGCGCTACCATCGACACATTGATTAGCATAGTGTTGGCTAACCTCTAATGTAAGTGTATTAAAGCCATCTCGCCATAATGCATTGGGAACTTTCACTTCAGAAATCAGCGATGGACGTGCGGGATCGAATCTTATCTGACCTATAGTGGCGTTATTAAACCGCACTACGAGTTGGGAGCGCTTTTCTATCAAGGCTCTGGAGCTAACTACGTCTAGTGTAAGCACCGCCTCTTTAACATCAGCTATTGAAGACAGAGGAATAGCAAAGTCCAACGAGTCTGCCTTTCCCTCTAGTCTAATAATACTTTCACCTGCGAAAAAGTCTGTTAAGCGGTAGGTACTTGTCTCGGCTTGCACAGTGAGTGCGAAAAGCAAGCTCAACAGCAAAGTAGAATATATTCTTATCATTATTTATTCCTTGGCAGAACTTATTTTGTGACTTATTTTTTTAGTCATTTTCTCCACTGCATGCATGAAATGAAGAAAAGCTGGCTTTAAACCCACACTGAGTACGTGTTTAGCACCATACCAGTATGTTATCGCACGCGTTCTCCTTCGCTGAAAAGACATCCATCTTCTACTATCCGCTAGCGCAAAAGCTACAATCTCACTGTGCTCTCTTTCTGTACAGGGTGTAAATTGAACACGGAGTAAAGACAACTTGCTGTCATAGTTTAAGACCTTTACTGGCAGGTCCACGTTCTTATTTAAAGCCTGACACCAAGCCGTCAGAGTTGCTTCTTCCGAAAATAATGCTCCCTCACCTTTCAATCTCATTCTAGCACCACCAATAGAAAGGTCTACAAGATCACCAACCCAAGCGTTTCCTTTGATTGTTCGTATCACTACATTATTTGTTGCGGGTAAACGAGCTTGAGAGCGTACTTGCTTTCGCTCTAATAGAACACTCAATACCGACAATAAAAGCAAAAGGTTGAACCCGTTCCACAACATAACGACAACGGTTAACTCTCTAGTGAGTGGGTCTGAAAAGAATTTTATTAACCCAGTGAAGAAGGCAAATAACAATATAAAAATAAGCCAATAAAAAACACTGGCTAATGGCGATACAAATGTTTTATCTAGGCTCTCACCTTTTGGAGTAACCACGAAAGAAGGCGCTCGAGGCTTCAAAAAGACTTTTATAAGAGCTTTCAATGTGAACGCACATTGAAGTATTTCGTATATTTCAGATACCAAGGGCCATCGTGTCCTACCGAACAACATGGTGGAAATCATATAAGTAGCGATTACATGAGGAATAGTGTAAGCCAAAATCTCGAGCATTGAAGCGTGATAAACCTGCAGCCCAAATACAAGATAGGCCAATGGCATCAATAAGAAAATGATACGAGCGAAGGGAAACAACCAAAACATAATAGAGCTCATATATCCAACGCGCTGATACCACTTGAGGCCCTCGGATTTGAAGGGCTTCTTTAACAAAAGAATTTGAGTCATTCCTTGAGCCCAGCGCATTCGTTGTTGTATGAATGCATCAAAAGTTTCTGGGGCAAGACCACTGACCATTGGCCTGTCAACATAAACAGATTCATAGCCCAATTTGTGTAAATCTAATGCGGTTTCAGCATCTTCGGTTATTGACTCGCCAGAAATACCACCTACAAGCTCAAGATGCGCTCTTCTCATTAAAGCGGCTGAACCACAGAAAAATGAGCTTCCCCAGTAATCTAAGCCTTTTTGTATGGTGCCATAAAACATATCATTTTCGGATGGCATTCGAGTGAATGCTGAAAAGTAATTTCTTTCAACGGGGTCTGGATTCGCCATGAAATGGGGTGTCTGTACTAGGAAAACGTTATCATTTTTTAACATCCAAGGTACTGTTCTATCGAGAAAGTCCGATGTGGGCACGTGATCAGCGTCAAGAATGACAATGAGGTCACTTCTTGTGTTATTTATCGCACTATTCACATTACCCGCTTTTGCAAACTCATTTTTTGCGCGCGTGTGATAGGTAATGTTATGTTTCTCACAAAGCTTTTGAAGTTTGATACGACGGGCTTTCGCCTTTGATGCGGCGATTTCATCCTTCGCATTAATTTTCTGATCAGTCCCCCCGTCATCTAATAAGTGAATAAATAACTTATCCTTCGGATAATCGAGTACCTTCGCTGCTCTTATAGTCACTTCAAGAATATCAACGTCTTCATTGTATGTAGGTATCATGACATCGACTGAGGGAAGCCCTTCTGTATTTATTCCCTTTAATGTAAGTAGTGGTCTATTGAGAGGAAATGCGTTTACGATTGCGCCTAGGACTGAAGTGACACCTGCATAAATTTCAGCAATAAATAAAAGCCAAACAGCAATAGCGGAAATGAGGTCGGTGTAGGTAAGCGTGTATAAACCGCGCCAAAGAAGATAGCGCGTAGTTAAAGCAGTCCCTAAGACAAGTGCTAAAACACGAAAAAAATTTTTATACTTTTGAGTTTGTCGGGCTTCTTTACTACACCACCCAATGGTGAGTATAACAATTGACGATGCAAACAATTGGCCGATAGCATCCATAGGCGCCAATAAAAACGCACCTAGTAACAAGCAAGCAATAAGTACTACACTTACATATCTCTCTTTAAATATAAGCCTTTCATGTTGCGAATTGTCCAAAGCTGCGATCCACTACGTTTAGTTTAGTTACACTTGCGTAGTTCGCTCTATTTATCAAAGTCAGACCATCGTCAGTAACTTCGACTTCATAATTACTCTTATAAAAAAGTCTAGAAATGTTATCTCGTTGCTGCATTGCACTCTTGCTAGCAATGAAACATATCGGATAAATGGCTAGACCCGTAACAGCAACCAACAAGAGTCCGTAAAAGATCATTGGAGGTATCGTTGGTGCCGTGAATAGAGAAAAAACAAGTGTCGACAAGCAAGTAACTGTTAATATACCAGCAATTTTACGTAAACGAGTAGCGTTGTTGAGCTCTTTTTCGGATTTTTGGAGCAATTGCAGTCTTTTCTGCCAAAGGGCCTGCGTTTCGACGTAAGAGTTGTCTTCCTCTATAGTGCATCGAGCTGTTTGTTTAGTCTCGCTTTCAAGTTGCATTTGCTGCTTTGCATACTCATAGATGCTGATAGGTGTACAATCACAAAGCGAGTGTTCGAGTAATCTCTCAGAATTGGTTTTTTGACCGATATAACTCGTATCAAGTTTCTTAATCACGTTTTGACTCCACAGAGGCTTGGTAAGAGCCTATAGTGTGGCCTGACAAAAAAACATCGCTCACTTCATACAATGTAATGAGAAACAATACGTGTAATGACATAATAGTATCAATTCAACTTTCGGATAAAAAACAAGCAAACTGAGGGGGGGGGGGAGAAAGAAATCTAGAGCCGTAAATACTCTCAACGTAAGTAAAATTCGACATTAATTTTTGTATCGACCATTATCGAGGCTTCTTAGAAGAAGCTATCTTTTTAATTTACTAATTATGCTTATCAGGTTGCTTATATTAAACACAGTGCCAAATATGCTTCCCACTGAGATGGCGTAGATTAAACCCAACGACTCAGCAACTAAAAATGTTCTTCTTATTTTATGTGTGTCTCTAATGACAATTGAGCCGATGGTGAATATCAAAGACGAGGCGTAGGCAATAAAAATATTCCAGTGGTGGTTTAAGAAAAACCACTCGTAGCACAAAAAGCCGATGTTGATCCCGATGAATGCAAACAAGATAAGGTTGCTTCTATTTTTTATTGCAATGATGTTACGAACGCTTGCGAGCAGTGTGCCCACGCCTGCAGCCATAGCGTCTAGCATAAAGAAATGGGCACTTAAACTTGCTAACGCAAAGGCTGATAGAACCAGGTATCTGTCTACATTATTCTGTCTATACCCAATGAAGTTAAGAACTACAGCAAGTGCGCCAAACGCTTCTGCTACCACCATCATGAATTTATCTCTCTAAAAGTATGCGTTAAAAGTACGTATTAAAAGTTGAGGTAAAACGCCTGGCATAATGCTTTAAAGTCCGGTGTGTACGTACCTTCGAGCTCTCGTATAGATAACTCTTGTTCAGCTTGCATCCGTGAAGTTAGCGTCTGTTCCTGTCCCTGTACCTTTGAGGTATCGTCACCAGAATGGGCTTGAAAACGAAACGCACACAGGTAGGGATCACTTTCATTGTTGTGTTTTACTGTTAATTGTTCGGCGAGAGAAAATCCACATGAAAAGGCAGCCTGTTTTATTTCTTCAACACGTTGAAATGGATATAGACAATACAGGCTTCCGCCATTCTTTAGATGTGACGCACTAAACTGAAAAAGCGCTAGGGGTGTAAGCAAGCGAGTTTGTCTTGCAACTGTTCTCGATTTAGTTTGAGTATGGTAGGCATTTGTAGACTTATTCGCATGCTCAAAATAAGGAGGGTTTGAAACAATAATATCAAAGCGCACTTCCGGCTCATATTCATCAAGAGCCTGATGGAGAACAGTAATCTTATTAGGCCACTTCGACACTCTCACATTATCTCGAGCCTGCTCTGCCGCGTTTTTATCAACCTCAAGGGCCAAGATTTTAGCAGATTCTACGGTTTCCTGCGCTAGCATTAACGCTAGAATTCCTGTCCCTGTTCCAATATCCAATAATGACTGCGCATTGTTTGGCGCTACCCAGCTTCCCAATATTAAGCTGTCAGTATTGACCTTCATGGCACATTTATCTTGTGCCACATTAAATTGTTTACAACGGAACATAATTTCAGGCTACACATTAAGCAGGGAGAAAAACACAGCATGGTATTTTACCTTATACCAGCATTTGATCATATTGTGTTTAGACATATTACGTTTAGTTAATGAGCTTCTTCAATTCTATTGGCTTCTCTGTTTACGCGGTTACTGCGTTAGCCCTGTTATGCTGTTTCGCCTGAAGCTTAGTATCCCTATTTGTAGCTAACGCTACCACTTCTGCAACGACATCATATTTCTAGCGACATCTATTGGAGCAACAGGTCGGTATTTTTTTAACGGCCCTTTCATGATCGACTGCCAAATAGGCGCGGTTTTTTGCGCGACATCCTCAAGTAACCGAGGCTCACCTCGATCGCCTAACAGCAATGAAGGTCTTACCGCCGAGGCGTTCGGCAACTGCGGCATGCGCATTATCGCATTTTCTAATTCACCTTTAACTCTTAAATAAAAATTACTGCTTTTAGCATCGGCACCAACCGAGGATATCCAAACGAAGCTGTCGGCTCTCTGGGCACGAGTTAACTGTGCGGCAACGTGCACATACTCAAAATCTACTCGCCTAAAGGCTTTCTTAGATCCTGCTTTTTTTAGCGTTGTGCCAAGGCAGCAATACACATGATTTACACTAAAGTACCCTTGGTAGTCTTGAAGATTTTCAAAATCAATCACCACCGGCTTCAATCGATTGTGAGGGTCGTAGAACATTTGTGACGAAAGTGGCTTGCGTACTAAACACGTCACTTCGTTGTAGCGTCTATCTTGTAAAAGCATATTTACAAGTGTTCGTCCTACTAAACCTGTCGCTCCTAGCACCATTGCGGATTTCATACATTGCACCTTGTATCATGAGATGGTTTCTCTACAATCTAACCTTCGACAGTAAAATATGCAGATAAAAATGAAAAAAGCCCTTTTAATTGGAGCCGCTATGCTCTCTACTGCTTTACACGCTGAAACGCTCACTATTGAGCGAATTTTCTCATCTCCTTCATTAGACGGCAGCGCGCCGCGCACCCTCAAAGTATCACCCGACGGTGCACGCGTTACGTTTTTGAAAGGTAAACAAACAGACTACGAACGCCTCGACCTGTGGGAGTATCACATTGACAGCGGCGAAACACGTATGTTGTTTAACTCTAACGACCTACAAAGCGGTGAAGAAGTGCTTTCCGATGAAGAGAAAGCTCGCCGTGAACGCATGCGCTTAAAAGGCAGCGGCATTGTCAGTTACGAGTGGTCCGATGATGGGACAGCGTTACTGTTCCCTATGGGCGGCGATGTTTATTACCACAAACTGGGTGAAAAAGGCGCTAAACAACTCCTCGACACCGATGCCTTTGAAACAGATATTAAACTCTCTCCAAAGGGCAATTACATCTCTTACATTCGCGACCAAAATCTTTTCGTAAAACATATCGCCTCAGGTAAAGAGATGGCCATCACTAAAGAGGGTGGCGGAAATATCAAATTCGGTATGGCAGAGTTTGTGGCTCAAGAAGAAATGAGCAGAATGACAGGTTATTGGTGGTCTCCCGACGAGAGTAAAATTGCATTCACGAAGGTGGATGAAACACCTGTAGAAGTAATTACGCGCTCGGAAATTTATGCTGATGATATTAAACTCATTGAACAAAAATACCCCAAGGCGGGCACACCTAATGCAATAGTAGAACTAGCTATTCAGTCTCTAAATACGGATGAGCGCACTTGGGTTGATATGGGCGAGAACAAAGATGTTTATCTCGCTCGAGGCCAATGGATGCCAGACAGCACCACATTTACCTATCAATGGCAAACCCGCAACCAGCAAACCCTTGAACTGCGTGCTTTCAATACAAAGACAAAATCGCAAAATGTATTATTAACCGAACGCAGCAATACGTGGGTTAATTTGCACGATGACCTTTTCTTTTTAAAAGACAAAGGCCAATTTGTATGGGCTTCTGAAAGAGACGGCTTTAAGCATCTGTACTTATTCGATAACAGCGGTAAGCTGATTAAACAACTCACACAAGGTGAATGGGTAGTTGACAGTATAGAAGCGATAGACACCGTCAACAATCGCCTCTATTTCTCTGGTAGAAAAGATACTCCGTTAGAAAGTCATATTTATGTTGTACCGCTTGATAGCGAAGACAGCGCAGCCACTATTACTCGTATTACCGAGTTAGGCGCGTACCATGACGCAACATTTAGCAGCGATGCTTCAATTTTTATCGACCGATTCTCTACAGTTAACTCTCCTTTTCAAGTTAGCTTAAACGACGCCTCTGGCGAGCGAATTACTTGGCTTGAAGAAAACAAAGTAGAAAAAGGACACCCGCTTTATACTTATATGGACAGTTGGGCCAAACCTGAATTTGGCGATATCAAAACCAAAGACGGAGCAACGCTGAAGTATCGTATTTACAAGCCAGAAAGCGCGGTTGAGAACCCAAATAAGAAACACCCTGTTATTGTTTACTTATATGGCGGTCCACATGCTCAAGTTGTAACAAATAAGTGGGCGGGGAATCGCGGTTTACTTATGCAGCACTGGGTTGACCAAGGCTTTGTTGTGTTTACGCTAGACAACCGCGGCTCTAATTACCGAGGTAAAGCTTTTGAAGATCCAATTTACAAAAAAATGGGCTCTATAGAAGTTGATGATCAAGTCGCGGGCGTTGAATATTTGCGAACCCTGCCGTTCGTTGACGCAGACAAAATTGGTATTCATGGTCACAGTTACGGTGGCTATATGACACTTATGACAATGTTTAAAGCGGGTGACTATTTCAGTGCCGGCGTTTCTGGGGCTCCAGTGACCGACTGGCGCTTATATGATACCCATTATACCGAGCGTTACATGGGTAATCCAAACACAGAAAATGATGCGTATACTGCTTCCTCTGTGTTCCCTTATGCGAAAGACCTAAAGGGTGACTTGTTAATTTATCATGGAATGGCAGATGACAACGTGCTGTTCACCCATTCAACCATGTTGTACAAGCACCTGCAGGACTTAGCTATTCCTTTTGAAACTATGGATTACCCAGGTAAAAAGCATGGCCTTAGAGGTAAGCAAACCGGCATTCACTTATACAAAACCATAACAAACTTTTTTGAACGAACGCTAAAGTAAAAAATAGTTGAGGTTTTAATGATGAAGAGCGGGCTTTACTATAAGCCCGCTCTTTTTTTATGAGAACATTTGCGAGGCTAAGTTCTTCTGTACCGCTTGGGCAGATGAAGCGCTTAGTTCTATTTCGATGGCGTCAGATTTTCCAGATAACCAAATTTTGAGTTCTGCATCTGTGTCAAAATGCCCTGCTGTTTCAACAATAAACTGAGTAATCGACTTATACGGAATAGAGTGATAATTCACTTTTCGCCCCGTAAGCCCTTGCTTGTCGATTAAAATTAAACGCTTATTTGTAAACACACTCAAATCTCTTACAAGCTTAAATGCCGATGTAACCGTTTCGTTGTCTGCTAGGATAGGAGATAACTCTTCTTGTACGTCTTCAGCACTAGTTTCACTAGCATTTCCCATAATAGTGTCGAACAAACCCATACTCTTATTCCTTTTAGGCTGAGGCGAGTTTAACTCGCCATTGAACTCTATGCGCTAAGGGCTTGGGCTTATCAAGCGCGAAACCTTGTCCAAAGTCTACCTGAAGCTCTCTAAGAACATCCGTGGTCGCCTCATCAACTACAAACTCAGCAACGGTTTTCTTACCCATGCTATGCGCAATGTTGTTTATAGCAGTTACTGTAGCACGGTCGATAGGATCGTAAACAATGTTTCGCACAAACGAGCCGTCAATTTTCACATAGTCTACGTCGAGATTTTTCAAATACGTAAACGACGACATACCCGCACCAAAGTCATCTAGTGCAAAGCTACAACCAAGGTCTCTTAGTGTTGAAATGAAATCTCGCGCCGCATTGAGATTGGTTACGGCAGTGGTTTCTGTTATTTCGAAACAGATCTTTTCAGCGGGCACTGTAGTGCTTTGAATGAGTTGCGCTATTTTTTGCAGCGCAACGTCATCACCTAAGGTTATTCCCGAAAGGTTTATCGCCACTTTCCCAACGTTATCTAAATGAGAGGGGTGAGCTTCTAAAATGCGAATTGTATTTTTCACCACCCACATATCTACCTTGCTCATCAACCCGTGACGTTCGGCCAAGGGGATGAATAGCCCTGGGCTCACCAAACTACCCGCTTCGTTACGAAGGCGCAGTAAAATTTCGTAATGCTGTAGGTGCGTGGTTTTCGAGGCATTTTTATGACAAAGCGGCATAACTGCCTGACTAAACAACTCAAAACCATCGTGCTGTAGGGCCCTGTGTAGAATTTGGAGAAGACTGTTCTCGTTGTCGTCAATAGCATTTTGGTTGTCGCTATCACTATGAATAACATACCGATTTCGACCTAGCTGTTTTGCTTTGTAACAGGCGTTATCTGCTGCTTTTATCAGCGACTCTGCGCTTTTTGTGTTGGCATTAATTTCGATTACACCAATACTTGCGCCAATAAAAAACATTTTATCGTCGTAAAAGAAACGGTAGCTCGATATGCTCTCAAGTAAGTTATCTAGTCGCTTTTTAACGTCGTCTATGCACTGATTCTTGAAAATAATACAAAACTCATCGCCGCCTATTCTCGCTAATAGATCGTAGGATCGAACGTGGTTTTCAAAAATCCCCGCAACTTCTTTCAGCAGTTTGTCGCCCGCAGGGTGCCCGCAGCTGTCATTAACAAGCTTAAAGCGGTCCATGTCGATAAAGCACATCACGCTTTCTTTGCTTGTGTTGCCTGTTTGGGGGCTTGTTTGAGGTTGTATTGTTGGTTGTATTTGCCCAGTGCTTTCTTTGACTAAGCTAATTTCATTTTTCAAAGGTCCAGTATCGAGAAAATCGACAACGCGGATTTCTTTTAAAATGTTTCGAAGCGTTGCATCAAAGGCATAACGATTGAGCAAGCCAGTTAACTGGTCGTGATTGGCTTGAAACGTTACCTTTTCCTGTAGCGCGAGCTCTTCGGTAACATCTCGTGCTATCCCTTCTATGGCGATAATGCGCTTGTTCTCATCGAGTATGGGGGTGTCTGAAAACTCGATAATACACTCTCGCCCCTGATGATTGGCGTACCTTACCAAATAAGGTGAAGGCTTTTGCCCATGTGCTATCAAGCGACGTATTTCTAAAGTTTCATCGGGAATTTGACGCACGAACTTTGGTTCGTTGTTGCAAAAGTCATCAGGCTCATACCCAAGCAGCTGCTCAACTCCAGCACTGACATAGGCAAACCTATGGTTGCTCTTTTTGGTGTAAACAAAGTGTCGACGCATACCATCAACCAGTCGTCTGTATCGTTCTTCGCTGTGAGCTAAATCCTGCTGTGCTTTAAAGCGTTCAGAAACATCTCTCACTGTAATAGCGATATTATCCCCTGCTTTTACCACCTGCACTTTCAGCCAGTCTGGTGTTATCTCTTTATTTTCGACGGCTACGTAAGCTTCATAGGGAGTGCCGGTTTTTGCGACATGGGCTACTTTCGTTAAAATATCGCCAAGCGCTAAAAACTGTGCCTGTTGTGCTAACGTCATTGCTTTAAGCTTTTCGATAACGCCCTTGAAAATAAACGCACTGTGCGAGTTCGACTCAACTAAAACATAGTCGTCCTCATTAGGCTGATAGATTAATAGCGCATCTAAAGAAGCTTCACTTGCTGTCACGTAACGCTGCTGACTATCTGACAGTCGCACGGCGCCTTTAAGCTGCTTATGAAAAATGTAACTTACCAAGACAGACATAAGTAAGCCCACTGCAATAACGAGCATGCCAGGGTTATATGGGCTAAGCTGCGACTGCATCGATAAAGAAATCGGCCGCTCTAGAAACTGAAATTCGGGAAGCGTTATTTGCGTACCGTCGCTAACAAACTCACCGCTCTGAAAAAGAACTTCTTCTTGCGCAGTAAGTTCGAAGTTAAATTGAGGGCCTACCAACTCACCTAGCATCACGCCTAAGATAGTTTGTACATCAAACCCTGCCACTATGTAGCCGTGCTCTGGCTCTTGCGGGCTAATGCTACGCCCAATCAAAATATAGTGGTGTTGAGTTAATTCTGAAAACGTTAGCGTACTGGTGAATGTCTCTGTTACAGCATCGATAGTCATGCCTACCGCTGCCATGGGCTTACCAATGAGGGCATTTGAAATACGTGTTTTAGCGGCAACTGGTGGCGTAGCTACCCATTCAATTCGCCGGTCAGCATTAATATACACGAGAGAACTGAATCCTCGCTGCATCCCCATTAATGACATAGATTGGGCATTGAACCAGTCTTTTTTGTTTGGTTCAAAAGAGGGCCACGTGCGCATCAAATTAGTTACGGCCTGAATACGCTCTGTAGAAAAGACTTCTAGGCTGATCATGACTTGCTCAGCCACCGACTGCGCTTTTGATATCCTTGCGCTTTTTTCTTCCTTTTTTATATAAACACCGGCAGATACGAATAACACCGCAAGAAAAATGAATAACATCAATGGCAATGCATATACCCGATGATTCATTTGTTTAAACATAGCGTCATCTCAAAATAATTAGCGCTAAATAGTAGCGTTCAAATATTAAATTAATATGAACTACCCCCATTCGCTCCCGCAAAACAGGCAGCTTATCTTATGGATAGGTGTATGCAGATTGGTATTGTTAGCGGTAAGTGATAAGTTAAAGTAAAAAGATGAAAGAGACACTCTGTATGACATCACGGGTCAACTTTGAAAGTGTAAAACACGCTCACGAACGCATAAAAAATAATATAAAACGCACACCTATTGTTGAATCATCACTGTTGAACTCATGGATGGGCCATCGAATTTTATTTAAAGCCGAATGCTTACAAACTATCGGCGCCTTTAAAATTCGTGGCGCGATGAATTTTTTGGCGACTTTAAAAGAGCAAAACCGGCTTCCGGCTCACGTGGTAGCAAATAGTTCTGGCAATCATGCACAAGCGGTTGCCTATGCCGCGGCACACTTTGGTATTACCGCCACTATTTTCGCCAGTGAAAACATATCCCCTATTAAAGCAGCTGCCACCAAAAGTTACGGTGCCGAGCTAAAACTTTTCGCAACACGACCTGAAGCTGATGCTGCGGTAAAAGAAGCTGCGAATGCTGCAGATACTGTATGGATCCCACCTTTTAACCATGAAGATATTGTTGCCGGGCAAGGCACAGCAGCGTTAGAGGCACTAGAAGATGCTGGCGACGTAGACGCGGTTTTTGCGCCCTGTGGTGGTGGTGGCCTTTTAGCCGGCACATTATTAGCCACACGAGCACTTCAACCAAATGCGCTGGTAATTGGCGCTGAGCCGGCAGCGGCTAACGATGCATCTTTGTCCCTTCAAGCAGGAGAAATTGTTGCCCTTGAGCATACGCCGAATACATTAGCCGATGGTGCAGCAACACCGTCGGTTGGCGATATTACTTTTGAGTTATTGCAGCAACTCGACGATTTTTACGAAGTTGATGAGCTTCAAATAGCCTATTGGACTCAATGGCTACACCATTTATTGAAGTTACATATTGAGCCCACCTGCGCCATGACAATGGCAGCCGTAGCATCATGGGCAGCCAATACCCCTCCTGGAAAAACGGCATTAGTGATGCTTTCAGGGGGCAATATCAGTCAGGCGTCCATGGCGGCTATTTGGGAACGAGATTTTTTACTACAACCTCCAATAATAAATTTTGACGACAGTATAGAAGAATAATGATGAAGACAATTGCAATGAAAAAGCTCCTGAGCGGCCTTACACTCGCCGCATCCTGTATTGCGCTGAATTATGCCAATGCGGCCACTTTGGTAAGTAATGTCAAAGGCTACACCCTGAATGATAAGGGCAACCTTATTCAGTTCAGCAATTTAGTGATGGACGAAGGAAAAGTAGTGGCACTGGATGTGCAGCCGAAAAATTACGACATTGAAAGCACCATAGATGGTGGCGGCAAAGTGATGCTTCCAGGGCTTATCGACGCCCATGGTCACCTTCTTGGCCTCGGGGCAAACCTGTTAGAGGTGAACTTGAGAGAAAGCACCAGTGCGGCTAACGCTGCTAAAATGGTTGCTGATTATGCGTTTGCCAATACTACGCAGCAGTGGATAACCGGCCGTGGCTGGAATCAGGAATTGTGGAGCGACCGTGCATTTCCTACGGCAAAGGATTTAGACAGCGTAGTATCAGACCGCCCCGTCGTGTTAACTCGCGTCGACGGGCACGCTGCTTGGGTAAACAGTAAAGCCATGGAAATTGCAGGTATTACGAAAGACACCCAATCTCCTGTGGGTGGCGAAATTATTAAAGATGCCGAGGGTAATCCTACTGGGGTATTTATTGATAACGCCTCTATACTAATAGAAAAACATCTTCCTTCGGCCAGTAATGCTGTGTATCAACAGCAGCTTGATGCAGCCTCAGAGCATTTATTAGCTAACGGCATTACCTCCATGCACGACGCTGGTATAAGCCGCGACGTATACGATTTTTATTTAAAAGAATCTGTAGAAAGCGAACTCGCCATTCGCATTTATGCCATGGTAAGTGCCACCGATCCTGAATTAAGTACTATGTTAGGTAACGGTACTATCAGAGATAAAGACGACTATTTGTATATCCGCTCGGTAAAGGCTTATGGCGATGGCGCTCTTGGTAGTCGTGGTGCTGCGCTTCTAGCCCCCTATTCAGATGCGCCGCATCAACATGGGTTATTGCTTACTCAACCAGAAGATATGACAAACCTTTTTACCACAGTTATTGGAGCTGGCTTCCAGCTGAACTATCACGCGATTGGTGACAAAGCTAACCATGTCGCGCTGAATGAATTTGAAAGCACATTTAAACGTATTGGTGGCAGCGAGTTGCGCAATCGCATTGAGCACGCGCAAGTTATTGCACCTGATGATTTAGCTCGCTTTTCTGATTTAAAAGTATTGCCTTCCATGCAGCCAACCCACGCCACAAGTGATAAAAACATGGCAGAAGATCGTATTGGTAAAGATCGAATGAAAGGGGCATATGCATGGAAAACGTTACTAAATTCTGGCATCGCGCTGCCACTTGGGTCAGATTTCCCAGTAGAGCTAGCTAATCCGTTTTACGGGCTGCATGCAGCAGTAACTCGTCAAGACAGTGACAATCAGCCGGTTAAAGGCTGGTATGCCCATGAGGCACTTTCTATAGAGCAGGCATTTAAAGGCTTTACCCTTGATGCCGCTTATGCCGGCCATATGGAAGATACATTAGGCACACTCACTGAGGGTAAATGGGCAGACTTTATCTTGGTAGACCAAGACATTTTTACTATTGAGCCGAAACATATTTGGAAGACTAAAGTACTTTCAACCTATGTAGCCGGCGAGCAAGTGTTTTCACTAACCAATGACTAAAAACAACCTGCTTACAAAAGGGATAGGCGGCATAGGTGCCGCTTTGCTTGTGCTCAATGGTTTGATCGGCGCAGGCATTTTTGCCCTACCGGCCAAAATGGCAGCGGAACTAGGGGCGTTCAGCCCCTATATTTTCCTGATTTTTGGTGCCTTAATGCTCACTATCGTGTGGTGTTTTGGTCAACTTGCCGTTTTTTATCAGGAAACGGGCGGTCCCGTTGTTTACGCAAGAAAAGGGTTTGGCGATGCTGCGGCCTTTCAAACCGGGTTTGTTTACTATCTTGCCAGAGCTACCGCGATAGCAGCCAATATGCATGTGTTGCTGCTATATGCTGGATATTTATGGCCAGAGATTAATACCGGTATGGGTAAGTCGCTGGCAATTATTGCACTTACGAGTTTATTGATATTTGTCAATATTGTGGGTTTGAAAGCGGCTATGCGCTCTCTCGACACAATTTCTGTTTTAAAACTGTTACCTTTTATCGCCCTTATTGGTGTGGGCTATTGGCAGCTTGATTTCTCTACAGCTACAGCGGTAACAACTCCTGCATTAGATACTATTTCAGCAGGTGCGCTAATTACGCTGTATGCCTTTATCGGTTTTGAAACTGTCGTGGTAACCAGTGGTGAAACTAACTCGCCAAAGAAAACAATTCCCAGAGCACTTATGCTCACAGTGTCAGGCATCGCTCTGTTTTACTTTTGTGTGCAGTGGCTTTATTGGCACACTGTTGGCGCAGAAACACCAGACAGTGCGCCCCTTATTGCGTTAGCCAACATTATTTTTGGCAAAACAGGCGCCCTTGTTATGACATTGACAGCTGTTGTGTCTGTAGCCGGTAACTTACTGGCGAATATGATATCAACATCTCGCCTAACGTACTCGATGGCCCGTCAATCTCTTATTCCGAAGCACTTGGGTAAAAACTGGCTAGGCAAGGTACACGGTGAATTTGCCACTCCCTATATTTCGGTATTAGTACTGGGTGTATTCGCTGGCCTAATGGCACTGAGTGGAAGTTTTGTATGGCTAGCTATTTCAAGCGTATTAGCAAGGCTTGTGGTGTACGCGGTGTGTGTAATTGTTCTCATGAAGGCGCAGCATCAGCGCACCTACTCCCCTAATATTATTAAGCGGTTTATCCCCTTTATTGCACTGATTGTATGCATCTGGTCTATCAGTCAGTCGTCGATGAATGCGTGGCTGTTTTTAATGGGCGAATTAGCCGTTGGTGCCATTTTGTATTGGATTTGCAGCAAGACCGCGAATGACTGAATAATAAGCTGAATAAAAAGCTGAACAAAAAACTAAATAAAGAGCCAGACAAATGCTGAGTGGATAAACCACCGGCACAAACCGCATGAAAAACAATGTAAATAAAGAAGAGAAATAGAGTGAAGATTGTCGTTATACCCGTCACCCCATTTTCCCAAAATTGTTCACTTATTTGGGATCCAAGCTCAATGAAGGGCGCCTTTGTCGACCCTGGTGGTAATGTGGAGCAACTGATTAAAGCTGCCAAAGATAATTACGTAGAGATAGAAAAAATAATACTAACTCACGGCCATCTTGATCACGTTGGTGGCACAACTGCTATTGCTTCGCATTTTAATGTTCCAATTATTGGTCCACATAAAGGCGATAAGTTTTGGCTAGATGGGTTAATGCAACAGAGTCAGATGTTTGGATTTCCACCAGCCTCGCCTTTCGAGCCTACCCAATGGTTAAACGATAACGACACTATATCTGTTGGCACGCTTACGCTAGAGGTATTGCATTGTCCAGGGCATACACCGGGTCATGTGGCGCTAGTAGAGCGCAGTAGCAATAGAATAATAGTGGGCGATATTATTTTTGCAGGCTCTATTGGCCGTACCGATTTTCCGCAAGGAAATCAGCAGCAGCTTATCGACTCGATTAAGCGAAAAATTCTCTCGCTTCCAGAGGATATGATGATTTATCCGGGCCACGGACCTACTACCACAGTGGGAACAGAAAAAGCGACCAATCCCTACGTATCGGGACAGTGGGGATAAGCATTTTATATAACCAGGCCATGCGCAAACATGGCCCGCCCATATATTTTTACTCGTATGCCCCACTGGCACATGTTTTTACTCGTATGCCCCACTGGCATAATGCAACTCATAGCTATGACTGTAAATTTCTAGGATATTGCCAAACGGGTCTTCCATATAAATCATGCGATAAGGCTTTTCGCCAGGATAATAATAACGCGGAGCTTTCATACGTTTTTTACCCCCTGCCGCTACAATTTTATCTGCAAGGCCTTCAACATCTGGATCTTGAACACAAAAATGGAAAATACCCGTTTTCCAGTATTCAAAGTTATCTTCAGGATTTTGTTGGTCTTTAAACTCAAATATCTCAACGCCTACTCGGTCGCCTGTCGATAAATGAGCTATGCGAAATTTCTCCCAACCAGCACCAAACACATCAGTACACATTTCACCAATAGCTGAATCGTCTTCGAGGATTTCTGTTGGCTTCATGATCAAATACCAGCCAAGTACCTCTGTATAAAACTTAACTGCTGCATCGAGGTCGGGTACTGATAGCCCAATATGAGAGAACGTGCGTGGATACGGTGTTTTAGTCATGTCGTTCACGAGTACTTCCTTAACGCATTGCTGCGTAGTGTAAGTCTTAAAAGAAAACTTGGAACCTCTTCTATCTGGCTCAAGTCAGCGTGAACACATCGTAACTAGACAGCGCTAGAATTTGAAATTATCATTATTTCTTAATTTTATAATATGAATTTATGACAATGCTAAACCCAATCTGGCTCGATACGTTTATTACGCTGGCTGAGACAGGTCACTTTACTCGCACAGCAGAGCAGCGGTTTATGACACAGCCGGGAGTGAGCCAGCATATAAAAAAGCTCGAGGAAGCATGTGAATGTCAATTAGTAGTTCGCCTTGGTAAAGGTATTCAATTAACAGAACAAGGAAGAAGAGTATTTGAATATGCGAAATCACAACAGCACCAAGAGCAAAACTTTATAGCCAGCTTAAAATTTGACGAACCTTATGAAGGGAAGTGCGTTGTGGCCTGTTCTGGTGCTATCGCCCAACGCATCTACCCCGCACTTTTAGCCCAACAGCTAAAGCATCCAAAACTAGAGATACATGTAGAAGTTGCCCCCAGACGAACCATTTTATCGGGAATTATTAATGGCACCTTCGAGCTTGGTATTATTACAAATACACCGAACGTTGATGAGGTATCGAGTACCTATTTAGGCGAGGAGTCCCTTGGGCTTATATTGCCAAGAGAGTTTGTGAAACACTGTCGCTTGTTTGCCGACTCACAAAAGAATACCCACATTGTTGATACGCTGAACACGCTGGGCCTGATTAATCATCCAGATGCTGTGCATTATTTACAGCGATATATTAAAGATAGCGGTGAAGATGACTTAGCAACCATCAACCCGACTACATTAAAACAGTCTGGTTATATTAATCAACTTTCTCAAATTCTTATCCCCGTTAGCCAGGGGCTTGGGTTTACTGTATTACCTAGCAGCACGCTAGACTTTGTTGATGTTGCAGATAGGCTGACTGTTTACAAACCCAAAAACAAGGTAACCGAACCTCTGTATTGCATTCAAACGCCACACAGTATGCTGCCCGCTAGGTACAATGTGGTTAAAGATACTATTAGAGAGGTTCTTAAATAGCGTTTTCACTGCTTTTAAGTAACACTTTTATTAGGCCTACAAGCCGCCGCCATAGCAAAGTTACGAGTCGTCTTTATTGTGTGCTTGCCATGTCGTCCGACTACTTTGTATTTGCTCTTTCAATCTCAGGGTCTGGTGACAGCATTTCGGTTTCTTTTTTATGCTCGGGGACATCTACTTTACCTTTCGCAATAACTTCACCGTCTTGCCACAACTTCCACTCGCCTCTTTCATATATGTCCCATTGCTCATCATTAGTTAAAGGCTCTGTAGCAATAATACTTACAACGTCTTTAGGGGTGGTTTCGGCTGCAAAATCTATTTCTACTTCTACATCTTTCAGGCAGGCAGGACCAAATGGCGCTCTTCGGGTAATACTGGCAAGCTTGGTACTGCAAAACGTAAACAACCAATCACCATTCCCCAACAAACAGTTAAAGACACCTTGCTTGGCATAGGCTTGAGCTAATGAAACAAGAGACTCGACCAATTTCAGGGGCGATGTGTCTCGTGATAAATGCTGACGTACATGGTTCATCATGTCACAAAACATGTCTTCACTGTCGGTATCACCTACTGGCTCATACATTCCCTTTTGTGCGGAGAAATTAGGTAGCTGACCATTATGAGCAAACACCCAATACTCGCCCCTGAGTTCTCGAGCGAAGGGATGTGTGTTGGCAAGGGTAATATTGCCCACGTTTGCTTGACGAATATGGCAAATCGCGGTTTTACTTTTTATGGGTAATGTCGCCACAAAGTCTGCAATAGGCGATGTTGCACTGGGCTCAGGATCGTGAAACATGCGCACGCCTTTTCCTTCGTAAAAAGCTACGCCCCAACCGTCTTTGTGCGGCCCGGTTTCACCGCCGCGGCGGGTAAGCCCTGTAAAGCTAAAACATAGGTCGGTTGGTGTATTTGCACTCATGCCCAAAAGTTCACACACTGCTTTCTGCCCTTCTATTCCTTGGTTATCATCAAGCGAGAATACGCAAGCACGCAGTATGAATCAATAATGCAATGAATATTCAAAGCGTGTCTCTTTTTAGTCTTGTTAACGGCTATGCTATCATTCTAATGAATTAATCTTTTAAAAGCTTAAACCTTGGTTTCAATATGACAGAACAACCGAATAACCCACTCCATGGGCTTACACTTGAGAAAATTGTTACGCAGCTGTACGAGCGCTACGGATGGGAAGGGTTGTATTACAGAATTCGAATAAATTGCTTTCAAAACGACCCATCGATTAAGTCATCGTTAAAATTCTTACGCAAAACTCAATGGGCGAGAGACAAAGTAGAGCAGCTTTATATTCAGACATTTTCTTAGGCTTATTAGTGCTTAGCTACCAAAATTATTTAAGCAAATTCACTTTCGATATTGAGCCTTTTTCTTTTACTAAAAGTAATTATATTTATGCTTTTGGTGCCAACGTCTTATTTTTAATATACGCTTAAATCTGTATGCTGTATGTTCGAAAAACGGATTCCATAACAGGGAAATAAGCCATGGTTAAACAAGTTTTTTGTTTTATGATATTTGCAATCTTTGTTACGTATTGCGAGGCGGCTGTTCATACCGTTAAAGTTGTGGATCAAGAGAACAACCCAGTAAACAATGCTGTCGTGGCCTTCTACTCCAAAAGCTCCTCGCCAACTGCCGATACCAACGACATTGCTGTTATGGACCAAGTAAACAAACAGTTTCTACCCAGCGTTATCGCCATACAAAAAGGTCAGAAGGTTAAATTTCCAAATAGTGATGACATTCGTCATCATGTTTACAGTTTTTCCCCTACAAAACCTTTCGAGATAAAGCTCTATAAAGGTTCAAACGTTGCCCCTATTCTCTTCGATAAGCCCGGCATTGGAACATTAGGATGTAATATCCACGATAACATGGTGGGTCATATCTATGTTTCAGACGGTGAGGTAACTCGTGTAACCAATGCCGAAGGGGAAGCCACGTTTGACGAAGCCGTCCCAGAACGTGTAGCAATATGGCATAAAGGCCTATCTATCGATGGTAGCTTAAAAGTCAATGTCATGCTGACTGAAAAAGATGGAATAGCAACAGCAAATGTCGAACTTGTCAGTAAGGCACCGCAACCTAGCAAACGAACCTTTGGTTCTAGCCGTTTTGGGGGTTGAGGCAGCCTTTGAAATCCTATCCTCTCAATCAGCACGTATTTAGACTCTCTGCAGGACTTGTGCTGCTGTCAACGGTGGCTATTTTATTCAGCGTTTGGTCGTCTACTACAGAGCATGCCAAAAGAGAGCTTGCCGAAAGCCTGGAAGTAGCTCGTTATGTAGTCGCTGAAGTATTCAGTAATCGAGAAGAGCAGCTTTTTACGAATGCCAGTGTACTTACCGACGATTTTGGATTTAAAAGCGCAGTGGCATCGCAAGATAACGCCACCATAGCAAGTACGTTGGAAAATCATGGCAATCGCGTAGGTGCTGACGTTATGGCCCTGCTAACATTATCTGGCGACATTACCAGCAGTACTTCAGATGGCTTATTGCCTGGCCAGCAATTCCCTCACCCTCAGCTTGTAGACAACGCCCTTAAACAGGGCGGAGACAACGCATTTATCGTGCTCAACAATGAACTGTACCAAGTGTTGTTGCTATTGGTGGAAGCACCAAACCCCATTGCGATAGCGGCTATTGGGTTTAAAATTGATGCGCCCGTTCTGGAGCGTTTAAAATCGATTACGCTCTCTGAAGTGGCGATTATCGCGAAAAAAAACGACAGTATTATTTTTAAGCAGTCTACGCTATCGGAAGAACAGGACAACGTTAAGCGGGTGAATGGCGTAGAGGGTCTTTCATGGCTATCTTTTATTCCCTCTGACCAATCACAATATATCACACAGGATATTCCACTTTTTAGTGGAAACGACACGAAAATAACACTGGAATTATCTGAAAGCGCGGAAACCTTGTTTACCGAGTTTGCTACCCTGCAGAAACAAATCAGTATCATTGCTGCTCTGCTGTTAGCCGCCTCTTTAATTATTGCAGCGTTATTTGCCAAACGTATATCAAGGCCATTGCGACGTTTATCGAAAATCTCCCAAGAAATAGCCGCAGGCTTCTACAATCACAAAACCTTTGTTACCTCCCACACAACGGAAATTGCAGCGCTTTCAGACTCTTTTCAGTCTATGCAGAGCAATATTCAAATGCGAGAAGAGCAAATTCAATATCAAGCCACACACGATCTCCTTACGGGTCTCTCTAACCGCTATCACATTACAGAGATACTGAATAACAAATTTAAGCACAATGAAACATTGCAAGTTATTGGCATTAATATACTCGGCTTTCGCAACGTTAATGATGTATTTGGGTATCAAAACGGCGATTTATGCTTGCATACCCTCGCTGGCCGATTAAGTGCACTTGGGGGAGTAACAGCTAGACTAAACGGCGGTGAGTTTTTATGGATACCAACAAACCCTCTCACCAACGAAGACATAGCCTCAGTGCAAGCTGAGCTAGCAGCGCCTATCCAAGCTGAGAATGTTGTTATAACGCTAAGGTTGTCTTTAGGAGTTTTAAAGTGCCCTGAAGACGCTAATGACGCATTAACTCTACTTAAACGCCTTGCGATAACGTTGGATCACGCTCGTCACCTTCCGACACATAGGGTTCACTACAGCGCCAATTTTGACGCCGAATATACCCGCCGAATTAGTATCATCACTGAATTAAAACTGGCACTGAGCGAAGACAGCCCAGAATTATCGCTAGTGTATCAACCCAAGCTGGATCTCACTACTAACACGGTAAGCCACGCAGAGGCGCTTATGCGCTGGAACAGTGAAAAACTTGGCTTTGTCGGCCCAGATGAATTTATTCTTATCGCTGAGCAAGCTGGTCTAATTGGTGCGGTTACCGAGTGGGTAATAAAACGCGCCATCAAGGATACGAAAAACCTACTCCAAAGTGATGTTGATGTATGCGTCGCTATCAACCTCTCTGCCAAAGACATTTTAAACAAAACTCTGTTATCAGATATTAAATCGCAAATTGTTCAGGCTGGTTTAACGGCGTCTCAATTGGCCTTTGAGATCACTGAGAGTGATTTGGTGAGCGATGCAGAAGGGGTGTATAGCGAGCTGGCTTTATATCGCGACGCGGGCTTCGCGCTTGCTATCGATGACTTTGGAACTGGCTACTCGTCGCTGTCGTATTTAAAAAGCCTGCCAGTAAACGAGCTGAAAATAGATAAGAGTTTTGTCCTCAATTTAGACAAAAACCAAAGTGACCAGCAAATAGTAAAAACGATCATTGATTTAGCCCATAATTTCGATCTGAAAGTTATCGCCGAGGGTGTAGAGACTCAGGGTAGTTTGGCGCTATTACAAAAGTGGGGCTGCAACTATGCGCAAGGCTACCTTTTAAGTCGTCCTGTCCCCGTAGAGAGCTTTATTCAATGGTATAAAGATAATATAAACACTGATTGGTTTTCATTATGAAACACTACTTTTTTGTACTGAGCGCATTAGTTTGCTTAATAGCCAGCAACTATGCATTAGCCGGCGATGGCAAGCTACTCGCTACTTCAGGGCTTGTGCAGATTGAGGGCTCAGGAGGCGGCGGTATTGTTCCATGGGCAACATTATCCGGCTACGACACACAAGATGAAATTTCGGTAAGCGCGGTAATGACCCAAGTTGACCTTGATGATTATCGCCTAAACGTGATGGGAGTTTCTGCCTCTTTTTACGACCGTGTTGAAATAAGCGCTGCGCATCAACGTTTCGATTTGAAACAGCTTGGCGGTGACATCAGACAAAATGTAATAGGTGTAAAATACCGACTTTATGGCGATGCAGTATATAGCAACTTCCCGCAAATAAGCATTGGCCTTCAGCATAAGAAATTAGAAGATGGCGCAATAGCCGACTTACTCGGCGCTGACTCTTCATCTAGCGGCACCGACTATTATATTGCTGCGACGAAAATACATTTAGGCGCTGTTGCAGGCTTTAATGCGGTATGGAATGTTACGGCACGAGCCACAAAAGCCAATCAACTTGGGTTGCTAGGTTTTGGCGGAGCGCAGAATAGTGACCATGAGATTATGCTTGAAGCCTCCGCTGGCGTTTTGCTTTCCCGAAATGTCGCGGTAGGCATGGAGTATCGGCAAAAGCCCGACAACCTTGGGTTAGGCGAAGAAGACTGGATAGACTACTTTGTAAGTTACATTCCCAACAAACACATCGCGCTTACGCTTGCGTGGGCAGAATTAGGCAGTATTGCTGGCGCTGAGGATCAAAATGGTCTTTACCTCTCAATAAACGGTCAACTGTGGTGACATCATGTTTAAATTAAGAATTATTTCGCTAAGCGGCTTATTGGGTATGTGCTGCATGGGAGCGTTATTAGCCGGCTGCGCCAGCCAATCAAATTCCGTTTACCATCAGCTAGGAGGTAATGAGAAGGTAGAGCAAATCGTCGAAAACTTCGTTGTTGAGATTGAGCGCGACCCTGTCATTTTAGCTTACTTTGAGGGTGCGGATATCAACCGCTTTGTTGAAAAATTAAGTGAACAGATATGCTCTCGTACCGGCGGACCGTGCTCTTACACTGGCGACACTATGGCACAAGTTCATGGTGGTATGAACATTACCGAGGCCGATTTTAACCGCACTGTAGACTTACTCATAAATGCCATGAACAAAGCCGACGTGCCGCATCGGTTGCAAAATAAGGTACTAAGGGCGTTAGCACCAACTCGCGATGAAATGCTTTATTTATAAGTTTTATCAGCAATAAAAGAGGCTGTGACGCACTCTTTTATTGCTACAGTTCATGTTGCTACGTGTTGTTAAATGCATAGCATAAACACATGATTCTGGCATCAACAGATAGTATCGGCACAGCCTAAAAGATTAAGCATCGTTATATAACGTGCTTATCCATTTTTCTTCGTTGATAAAATTCCAACTCCACTGTGCCCACTTATCTTCAAGCCCCATGCTTTTGATATCATCTAAGGTTTTTCCGTCTTGCTTAAGGGCTTTAACATAGTCAAAGGTTTCGCTGATCATATTAAGAAAGGTGGCGTACTCGGCTTTTGAGCCCACTTTTCCGTGGCCCGGAATGATAATGGTGTCATCGTCTATTTTATTCAAAAGATGTTGAACCGACTCCATGTAACCCTCTACATTTCCTCCAGCGCCTTGGTCGATGTACGGGAACATGCCGTTGAAGAACAGATCCCCTGTATGCATAACATTAGGCTGCTCGAACCAAACAACACTGTCTCCATCGGTGTGCCCTACAGGAAGGTGCATGACATGTAGCGTTTCGTTATTAAAATATATCTTTATGCCGTCTTCATAAGTCACTGCTGGCAGAGCTTCAGGCTTAACATTTTCATCGCCAGCTAAACGAACACGAACGTTTTCGTGAGCAAATATCGTGGCGCCCTTGTGGCTATGGAAAAAGGCATTCGAGCCAGTGTGATCACCGTGATAATGGGTGTTTATCACATACTTAGGTTTGTCGCTGCCAAGCTCTCCAAGCTGTGCTGCAATTTTTTCCGCAAGCGGAGCAAACTGATCATCAATAATAAGCACGCCATCCTCACCGGCTGATACGCCGATATTTCCACCCATACCCGTTAGCATATGAACGGCTCCTTTGATGGGTGTCGCTTTTACCTCTACATTGGCAAAGCGATCTTGGGCATACGCCGAAGAGATCGGAGAGATAATTGACGATATAGCCGCTACCGCTGTAGCAGCGATTAAAGCTTTCGCTATCAACGGTTTTTTCTTTGCTGTTTTCATTACGCGTTCCTCTGGGCATTATTAGT
The DNA here is from genome assembly GCF_002831605.1 of Alteromonas sp. MB-3u-76. Classification (NCBI taxonomy): domain Bacteria; kingdom Pseudomonadati; phylum Pseudomonadota; class Gammaproteobacteria; order Alteromonadales; family Alteromonadaceae; genus Alteromonas; species Alteromonas sp. MB-3u-76. The sequence goes on from NZ_CP025115.1 coordinate 3,709,856, forward strand.
ACTTAAGTTCTACACCTAAGTTCTTCACTTAAGTTTTCTGTACGAGTTCTAGTGACGTGTAGGGTAAAGCGCTTCGTGTTTAGAGCCGTATTTACCTCAGTCGCTACTTTACGATGTAACTTATACCCTCAAATAGTTAAACCTGTTCACTTTAACCTTCCCTTGGCATTAAAGCGTGCTTTCACCGTCAGGAATATCTCCTATATAAGCAAACCTAGGTACTGTTTCATTATTTAACTCTACAGACTCTGTAAACATCTCTAGTGGACGAACCCACAGTTCACGATCGCCATAGCAAGGCCTATACACGACCAACTTAGATTCATCTTCTGAATGTGTGGCCACCTCATATACGTCGTACAAATGGCCCTTGTAGTGTTTGTAGCGCCCTGGCGCAATCAATAGTTGTGTATCCACCAGATACTCCTTTTAAGTTTTTATTTGCGTCTCGTCTTCAAAAGCAAACGCTAGTTGTTGAGTTGACTGTTCCGCCGCTAAGCCAATGTGAATACCTACTAAACGTATACCTCGGCCTTTAGCACGCTCAAAAGCTTCCTTCATTAAAGTAGTAAAGTAATCCTCATCGAGAGTTCCATGACGGTGCTCTACCGTGGTCAGTTGGAAGTCATTAAATTTAAGCTTTACACCTTGGGTTCTCAATCGAACAGGTTTGCCTGTGCGTTTTTTATGATTTTCCATTCTGTCACGTAGCTTTTCCAGTAACGATGGTAGGAACGCATTGCATTGCTCAAGGGTTTGAATATCATCACTTAACGTGCGCTCTACCCCTATCGACTTTCTTTCTCGCGATACAGAAAGCTCTCGCTCGTCTATGCCATGAGCACGTTCCCACAACACGCTGCCAAATTTACCGAGCTCTTTTTGAATACGCTCGAATGGGTATTGGCGCACATCATTACAGGTATTAAGCCCCATACGAGCGAGCTTTTGCATGGTGACTTTGCCCACTCCGGGTATTTTTTTAAGCGGCATGTTGCGAACGAACTCATCTAACTCATCCGGCGTGATGACACAAATACCGTCTGGTTTGTTTTCATCGCTTGCAACCTTTGCCACAAATTTACAGGGTGCGACACCCGCAGATGCCGTAAGGCCAAGTTCGCTTTGAATTCTTGCCCGTATTTCCTCGGCTATTAAGGTAGCGCTGCCGCCACAAAACTGGCTGTTAGTAACATCAAGATATGCCTCGTCTAATGACAAGGGTTCAATAAGGTCGGTATAGTCGGCGAAAATTTTTCGGATTTTTTGAGATTCACTAGCATAAGCATCCATGCGTCCTTTCACTAAGGTAAGATTTGGGCACAGTTTCATGGCATAAGCGGTAGCCATTGCGCTACGTACGCCATATTTTCTCGCCGGATAGTTGCAGGTAGAAATAACGCCTCTTCGGTCGGAACTCCCGCCGATAGCAATGGGGATATTCTTAAGCGCAGGATTATCCCGCATTTCCACTGCGGCATAAAAACAATCCATATCAACGTGGATGATTTTTCGCATTCAAACTCGCATTGCGGTACTAGGATGCTTATAAGTGTATGCTAATACCAAACTGTACATTTAGACAGTATAGTAGCGACTAGCGATGACTTAATCCAGTAAGACGTGCCCTGCAGCTTGCAGAAAAAAGCCGCTAGTAGATAACTAACGGCTTTGTGTATAAAGCAAAAGGTGTTTGTGGGCGTCTTTGCCTATAAAATTTGGTTTTGCTTCCATTCGTTCAATTTTTTCTGACGCGCTTCTTCTTTTTCCATACGTGATTTTTTGCGATCACAAGGCTCTGGGCAGTCGCACGCTTTCTCAATTCCAATCGCGCCTAGTCCACCACAGCTTCCTGAAATAGTTTTTCGCTGCACAAGGTAACCTATGGCCATAGCAGCAACCATTGTTAAAAAGAAACCAAATGCGAGAATAAATGTAGACATAACTACCTCTTAATTGTGAACTGTCACTAGTTTATCAAATTCTGGCGACGCATACTCCTCAAAACTATCTTCTGTGCGACGAATGAGAAATACCGCAAGGTTTTCTCTTTCGGCAATTTCAATAGCCTGTTCCCACCCCATTACATTAAATGCCGTGGCAAGGCCATCAGCCGTCATTGACGAGGGATGCACAACAGTGACAGACACTAAATTATGGGAAATTGGATAACCTGTAGTGGGGTCAATAAGATGAGAGTATCTTTTCCCGTCTTCTTCATAGTAGTTTCTATAATCACCTGAAGTAGCGACAGCATTTGTGCCAATAGATACAACTTTCTGTATCGCTCGCTCGGTGGTGACAGGCTTTTCAATAGCAATTAACCATTCACTTCCGTCACCTCGCAAGCCTTTAACCCGCATTTCGCCGCCTATCTCCACGAGATAGTTTTCAATACTATACTGCTCAAGTATTTCTGCTACTTCGTCAACACCAAAGCCTTTAGCAATGGTAGATAGGTCGACATACAGCATAGGATGACGCTTTTTAAGTCCGCTAGGGGTACTTACTAGCTTTTCATAGCCTACATAATCGCGAATATCATTGATATCGTCTTCGCTAGGTGCCTTTTCTGGGCGTTTTGTGGGTCCAAACCCCCATAAGTTTACGAGCGGTCCGACAGTCACGTCTAATACGCCGCCGCTAAGTTTCGCCAAACGCAAGGCTTCATTTACAACCAATAAAGTATCACCAGACACAGAAAAATTGTCAGTGTAGCGATATTGATTAAAGCGAGACAATTCAGAAGTAGGATCGTATGTAGACATCATTTTGTTTACATCCACCAAGCGTGCATCAATCTGTGACTGAAGGCCCTCTACTGCTTTTCCGTCCGCCGCTATATATTTAACGTTATAAGTTGTGCCCATGGTTTGCCCTTGCAAATGCACAACAGGACGACTGTCATCACTGCAGCTTGCAAGCATGACCATGCTGATGGCTATAACCGCTAAAAGAATTCGAACAAAAAATCGAATCACACTATGTTCCTTACTTTATCTTTAGCACAAACAAAAAAGGGGCTTACGCCCCTTTTTTACAACTTAATTGCGTAGATTAACCACCGAAGTCATCTAGCATGATGTTCTCGTCTTCAACACCTAAATCTTTAAGCATGTTGATAACGGCAGCGTTCATCATAGGTGGCCCACACATGTAGAACTCACAGTCTTCTGGCGCTGGGTGGTCTTTGAGATATCTCTCAAGTAACACTTGGTGAATGAATCCAGTCTCACCTTCCCAGTTGTCTTCAGGCTGTGGATCTGAAAGTGCCACGTGCCACTCAAAATTCTCATTCTCAGCCGCTAACTCGTCGAAATCCTCTGTGTAGAACATTTCACGAAGTGAACGTGCACCGTACCAGAAGCTCATCTTACGTGAAGATTTTAAACGACGTAATTGGTCGAAGATGTGCGAACGCATTGGAGCCATACCGGCACCACCACCAACGAATACCATTTCGTTATCAGTGTCTTTCGCAAAAAATTCACCAAATGGACCAGAAATCGTTGCTTTGTCACCTTCTTTAAGACTCCAAATGTACGATGACATTTTACCAGCGGGCAGGCTTAGATTATTAGGCGGCGGCGTAGCAATACGCACGTTCAACATAATAATGCCTTCTTCCTCTGGGTAATTGGCCATGGAGTATGCACGAATTGTCTCTTCGTCAACTTTAGACTCGATGTCAAAGAAGCCAAATCGCTCCCAGTCACCGCGATACTCTTCAGGGATATCAAAATCCTTGTACTTAACATGGTGAGCTGGTGCTTCGATTTGAATATAACCACCCGCACGGAAAGGTACACTTTCGCCGTTAGGAATTTTAAGCTTAAGTTCTTTGATGAAGGTTGCTTTGTTATCGTTAGAGATAACTTCACAATCCCATTTTTTAACACCAAATACAGATTCTTCTAGCTCAATCTCCATGTCTTGCTTAATAGCTACCTGACATGAAAGACGACAGCCTTCGCGTGCTTCGCCTTTAGTGATGTGATCTAGCTCAGTAGGCAATATCTCACCGCCGCCTGAGTGCACATCTACACGGCACTGACCACAAGAGCCACCGCCACCACATGCTGAAGATACGAAGTACCCTGCATCTGCCAGTGCGCCAAGTAACTTACCGCCTGGCTCAGTTTTGATTGCTTTGTCTGGATCGCCATTAATCGTAATAGTCACGTCACCACTAGGTACCAACTTCGACTTGGCAAACATGATGATGAATACTAGTGCCAATACAATGGCAATGAACATGGCGACGCCTAGATAAATTTCTACGTTATTCATTTAAATGCTCCCGAGCTCGATTAAAGCTGAATACCAGTGAATGACTGGAAGCCAAGCGCCATTAGGCCCGCAATCATGAATACAGATCCAAGACCACGAATACCATCAGGCATATCGGCATATTTCAGCTTTTCGCGTACAGCGGCCAACAGCACAATGGCAATTGCCCAACCGATACCACTTCCTACGCCGTAAACCACACTTTCGCTCAAGTTATATTCGCGTTGAACCGCAAATGCAACACCACCAAAGATTGCGCAGTTAACGGTGATCAACGGCAAGAATATACCAAGTGCGTTGTATAGCGCTGGGAAGAACTTGTCCAAACTCATTTCTAGAATTTGAACCAATGCAGCGATTACACCGATGAACGTTAGAAAGTTAAGAAAACTTAAGTCTGCTTCTGGGAAACCTGCCCAAGCTAGCGCACCAGGAGCAAGTATGTTTACGTAAATTATTTGGTTCACAGGTACTGAAATACCAAGAACAACAATTACCGCAACACCAAGACCCATTGCAGTTTTTACTTTCTTAGATACCGCCAAGAAGGTACACATACCTAAGAAAAGTGATAACGCCATGTTCTCAACAAAAATTGAGCGAACAAATAACGACAAATAATGTTCCACGACTTACTCCTTAGGCTCTACTTGCTCTGGACGGATGGTACGGATAAACCAAATCATACCGCCGATTAAGAAGAATGAACTGAATGGCAGTATTAATAGCCCGTTACCCTGATACCAACCACCATTTTGTACAAGTGGAAGGATCTCAAAACCAAGAATAGTACCGAACCCGAACAGTTCTTTAATTGTACCGATAACAACAAGGACGAAAGAATATCCTAAACCGTTACCAATACCGTCAAGGAAACTCATAAGAGGTGGGCTCTTCATTGCGTAAGCTTCCGCACGGCCCATTACAATACAGTTTGTAATAATGAGGCCAACGAATACCGACAGTTGCTTCGATATTTCATAGGAATACGCTTTCAATATTTGGTCAACAACGATTACCAAAGACGCAATAATTGTCATCTGAATGATAATTCGCACGCTCGACGGTATCTGATTACGTATTAGTGAGATAAACAAGTTAGAGAACGCTACAACGCTTGTAAGCGCCAATGACATTACCAACGCCGTTTCTAGCTTGGTGGTAATTGCCAGTGCTGAACATACCCCTAATACCTGAAGGGCGATCGGGTTGTTGTCCAATATCGGCCCAAAGAGGGCCTTTTTCATTTCTTTAGTATCTGCCATGAGACTTCCCTTATGAACGCCATGCTTGGTTCTTCAGGAACTGGCCGAAGCCTTGCTCGCCTACCCAGTAACGAATTGTATTTTCAACACCGTTACTAGTAAGGGTTGCACCTGAAAGCGCATCAATTGTGTGAGGATTGCTTGGGTTCGCATTTTTAACTACACGAATAGCAACTTCGCCATTTTCGTATATTTCTTTGCCGTCCCATTTTTCCTGCCACGATGGATTTTGAACCTCACCGCCAAGCCCTGGTGTTTCTTTTTGCTGGTAGTAGATTAGCTCGCGAACGGTTTTTCCGTCTGCATCTAATGCTAAGAAACCATACATAAGATCCCATAGACCGCTGCCGTGAACAGGCAAGATGATGCGAGATACTTCACCTTGTGCATCACGCACCAAGTAAACACTGGCAACGTCAGGACGACGTTGGAATCCAACGTTACTATTCGTCACTTTTGTGCTGTACTCAGTTTCTTTTGCAGCCTTATACATATCGTAATCTGGCTTTGGTGCTTCAACAAACTGTCCACTGTCTAAGTTCACAAAGCGCGACTCAACACGTTCAGAATACGTACTTTCAATTTCGCTGTTGCTCATGCCCATATCGTAAAGGCCTGCAGCATTTAGGATGTTGCTCTTTTTATCTAGAGCGGCGTTTGTTTGCTGTAACGAGCGCAGGCCTACGGCCGCGCCAGATACAACAATTGAACACACTAAACATACGGCAACAACAATACCAAACGTTTTGCCTAAAGATTCTTTCTTAGCCGACACGTGCTACCCTCCGCTTGATATTGCTTTGTGCGACAAAATAGTCGAACAGTGGTGCCCACAAGTTAGCAAATAGAATCGCTAGCATCACACCTTCAGGGAAGGCTGGGTTCAATACGCGTATTAACACGGTCATGAACCCGATAAAGAAGCCGTAAGCCCACTTACCTTGATTTGTAAACGCTGCAGATACTGGATCTGTCGCCATAAAGAACATGCCGAATGCAAGACCACCCACAACGAAGTGCCAGTATGCTGGCATAGCAAACATCATATTTGTGTCGCTGCCAATAACATTAAGTAGTGTTGCGAAGAACGCCACACCTAAGCCTACACCTGCAACGATGCGCCAGCTTGCAATACCCATATACATGATGAATAAACCACCAAGAATAATGGCTAAGGTAGATACCTCACCCGCAGAACCTGAAATGGTACCGATGAAGCTATTCATCCAGTGGTCCATGTTTGAGTAATCAAGTTTGCCAGATGCTGCTTGGCTTAAAGAAGTAGCACCAGAATATCCGTCTGCTGCTACCCATACTTGGTCACCTGAGATTTGTGCAGGATAAGCAAAGTACAAGAAAGCACGACCTGATAGTGCTGGGTTAAGGAAGTTACGGCCTGTTCCGCCGAATACTTCTTTGGCGATAACAACACCAAAAGTAATACCTAGAGCTACCTGCCATAATGGAATAGTGGCTGGAAGTGTAAGAGCAAAGAGCACAGAGGTTACAAAGAAACCTTCGTTAACTTCATGCTTACGTACAGATGCGAATAGCACTTCCCAAAAACCACCTACAATAAAAGTAGTGGCATAAATAGGTAACCAGAAACATGCGCCGTAGAAGAACATGCCTAGTACGCCAGCATTTGACAAATCACCGCCAAGCGCAGTGAAAAGGCCCGCTTGCCATGTATCAGGTAATGTACCAGCACCCGCTGCAATTGCATCTTGTGCTTGGAAACCAATGTTGTACATACCAAAGAACATAGCTGGGAATGTTGCCATCCATACCATGATCATGATGCGCTTAAGATCGATACTATCGCGCACGTGAGTATTTGCTTTGTTTACTTTGCCCGGCGTGTAAAAGATGGTAGCCGCAGCTTCGTAAAGCGCATACCACTTTTCATGCTTACCACCTGGCTCGAAGTTCGGTTCGATTTTTTCTAAATACGCTTTTAAACCCATGACTTAACCCTCTTTCTCTATCGTGGCCAAACAGTCGCGTAAAATAGGAGCATAATTATATTTGCCAGGGCATACATAAGTACACAATGCCAAATCTTCTTCGTCCAACTCTAAGCAACCCAATGTCTGAGCACTGTCAGTATCTCCAGAAATCAGGTCCCTAAGCAAAAGCGTAGGAATGATATCTAGGGGCATAACGCGTTCATAATTACCAATTGGAACCATAGAACGTTCAGAACCATTGGTAGTTGTTGTCATATCAAATTTCTTGCTACCACCTAGGTGACCTAGGTATGCGCGTGTCACTGAGTGTTTGTCTGAGCCTGGAGTAATCCAACCAAAGAACTTTTTCTCGTGACCTTCTTTTAATGCTGATACTTGTGTGTGGAAACGACCTAAGAAGCCGTGAACACCCTGTGCTGTTGTACCGTTAAGTACAGAGCCAGACACAACGCGTACGTCACCGTCTACAAGTTCATTTTTTGTTAATTCTGCTAAATCAGCTCCCACCGTTGTGCGAACAAGGCGTGGATTTTTAGCTGCAGGACCGGCTAATGAAACTACACGTCTGCTGTCTAATTCACCTGTTGTCAGCAATGCGCCAATGGCGATTACGTCTTGGTAATTTACGTGCCAAACAGTTTTGTTCATGCCAGCAGAATCTAAATAATGGATGTGCGTACCTGGAAGACCAGCTGGGTGTGGACCACCGAACTCTTCTACGTCTACCGCGGCATCACCGGTTGCTACCGATGTACCTGGCGCCTTACAGACGTAAGTCTTTCCACCGCTCAATTGCGTTAACGCCTTCAGACCATTTGCAAAGTCTTCTCGGCGCTCAGCAATAATCACAGCCGGATCGGCTGCAAGTGGATTAGTATCCATTGCTGTGACGAAAATTGAGTTTGGTACAGAATCTAACGCAGGCGATTTGCTAAATGGACGCGTGCGAAGCGCTGTCCACATGCCAGATTCTACGAGGATTGATTGGAGCTGCTCTCGTGAAGCACTTGAGATTTGGTCAGCTGTTAGCGTATCAAATTTAACAGCATCGCTACCGTTAGCTTTAATCACTACAGACTGAAGTACCCGTTTTGCACCACGATTAACCTCTACCACTTCACCCGCTAACGGTGCAGTGAATTTAACGCCTGGGTTCTTTTTATCTTCAAAAAGAACCTGACCTTTCTTCACTACATCGCCAACTTGGACGTGCATGGTAGGGCGCATACCCACATATTCTTCTCCCAGAATGGCAACGCGCGTTGCAGCAGATGCATCAGCAATCTCCTGCTTTGGCGCTCCCTCAATTGGGAGGTCGAGACCTTTCTTGATTTTAATCATATGTAATTGCACTACTCTAATAGAAATACCCTTTTGCATAACCGCAGTAATCCTGCCTGTCAGCATGCAAAAGCGTACTAGTAACAGGTGTTAAACACCTTTTATTCTTGATTGACGGAACTTGCCGAACTTTTCACGACTTGCGAAAACGAAACCGTGGTGATTCATTCCTAATGCGGGCTTTTCACCCTATCTTTCTTGGACAATCTCATCGGAAACCGTTGTTTTTACTATACTGATGCCAAATATGAGACTGTTGTTTTAGCGAGGATTAAAACGGCCCCCCACTTAATTTCGGGATTTTAGCATTAACCAACACGTTTGTGCCACGCAAATCACAGATAAAGGCAAAATTTTCGACAATTTAATGTAAACCAATGGTCTGTATCACCTATTTACTGATTTATGCGATGTAAATGGCAGTAAAAAACAATATAAAAATGTATGGTCCGCCTCGTTATTGCAATGATTAATTTCGATAACGGGGTTGGTTATGCGCTAATGTATTCGGAGTCTGTTTAGGCGCTTTCGCAACCCGCTCCACGATGAGATCCGCGCTGGATTATCCTCAAAAAACCGAAAGCTTCTGAGAGCTGTTTTTTATGTCAGGTTTTAATCCAGTGGTTCTACCGTTTTCGTCATCATATTTATCATTGCAAACCCGGTGCTAACGCTTTGCTGTTGAATGCTTTTTTTGTTTTCATCACTGCCCATGCTATTCGGGCCAGTTTGTTGGCCAGGGCAACGGTTACAACATTGAATGGCTTGGTGGCGCGTAAATTTATCAACCACTCGCCATAAATCTTTCCGGTCTTATCCGGCCTGGACATAACCGCCCTGGCGGCATGGATAAACAAGGTTCGGAGTTCTTTGTTACCCCGCTTGCTTATCCCCAGTAATTTGGGTTTACCGCCAGTTGAGTACTGCGCTGGAACTAACCCTAACCATGCAGCCATGTTTCTTCCGTTTTTAAAATCCGTAGCGCTACTGATGTTGGCAATACAAAGGCTGGCGGTCATATCGCCAATACCTGGGATGGTTTTAAGAAGCTGCCCTATCGGGTTTGTATCAACCAGTTGCTTTAGCTTTTTATCTTGTCTCTCAATGTTCCTGTTAAGGAGCAGGTAATATTCGTGCAGCTCCATGAGCTCTTCCATAAGTAACCCTGGCAAGACCTGCCGCTGCTGTGAAAGCCAGTTAAACAGTTGCTTCATTACGCTATGGCCTGTTGGAAGTGCAATGCCAAACTCCAGCAGTAAGGAGCCTATACGGGACATGCAGGCTGTTCTGTCTTTGACATAACCATGCCTTGCTTTATGAATAGCTGAAATGACCTGGGCTTCTTCTGATTTGACGCTGACAAACCGCATTTTCGGTCTTATTGATGCTTCGCATATGGCCTCTGCATCAATAAAATCATTCTTATTGCTTTTAACGAAAGGTTTTACGTATTGTGGCGGGATTAGTTTGACCGTATGCCCCATCAACTCACACTGCCTGCCAAGCCAGTGCGCACCGCCACAAGCTTCGAAAGCAATTGTGCATGGCGTTAATTGATGAAGATAGTGAATGAGTGCCGAGCGGGAAAATTTTTTGCGAATGATTTGATTATCTGAATAGTCGCGGCCTATCACGTGAAAAGATGATTTGCCTAAATCGATTCCAAGAACTTTAATAGTAGACATGATGGTTCGCCTCTTTGATTGCCTAACTCTAAGATTAGCTTAGAGGTGAGGCGGACCATCTAATTAAGCCGCTTTCAGCAGCGGCTTATCGCATAGTATAACGCATTAAAAGTAGACTACCATTCTACCTTTGGATCGACGTCTTTTTCATAATCGACCGATTCAATATCAAACCCGAATAACTTCAAAAACTCATGGTGGTAACCTTCATAATCACTTACCGCGTGAAAATTTTCTTGTGTAACTTGGTCCCAAAGCGCCTTTATTTTCGCTTGAGTGGCATCATTGGTTTCTTTACCATCCATGCGGTAGCGATTGGCCTCATCCAGCGTTGGACTATCGCCAAACAAACACTGTGTAAATAATCCATGAATTTGCTCAATACATCCTTCGTGCGTGCCCTCTTCTTTCATTACCTTGTATATGAGTGAGATATAAAGAGGCATGACAGGTATTGCCGAACTCGCTTGTGTTACCAGCGCTTTTAACGAGCTTACATTCGCTTGAACAAACAAGTCGCTGTTTTTGCCAATAATGGCTGCAGCAGCTCTGTCTAAGTCTTCTTTGGCTTTTCCGATAGTGGCTTGCCCATAAATAGGCCAAGTCAATTCTTTGCCAATGTAGGTGTAAGCAGTGGTTTTACAGCCTTCTGATAACACATCTGCATCGCGCAGAAAATCCATCCAACGTTCCCAATCTTCACCGCCCATTACTTTAATAGTGTGCAAGATTTCTTCATCGTTAGCCGGCTCTAACGCAACTTCATGTACCTTGTCTTTGTCAGTATCGTAAGTTTTTGTTGTGTATGCCTGACCGACGGGCTTCAGTGTAGACTTATACGTTACGCCAGTATCTGGGTCGGTTCTACGTGGCGATGCCAGGCTGTAAATTACCAAATCAACCTTGCCCATCCCCGCTTTGATCTTTTCAATAGTTTGTTGCTTTATCTCGTCTGAAAAAGCGTCACCATTAATCGTATCTGCAAATAATCCTTTTGCTTCAGCCTTACGATGGAATGCGGCAGTGTTATACCAGCCCGCGGTTCCCGTTTTACGTTCAGTAGGCGCTTTTTCAAAGCACACACCTAAGGTTTTAGCGCCATAGCCAAAAGCGGATGTTATTCTAGACGCGAGACCATAACCGGTTGAGCTACCAATAACGAGTACGTTTTTGGGCCCTTCTCCCAAATCACCTTGGCCTTCCACGTAGGCAATTTGCTCTTCCACCGATGCCAAACACCCCTCTGGATGTGCATTTGTACAAATGAAGCCTCTCACTTTAGGCTTGATAACCATAATAATTTTCCTTATTTAAGCGTGGCGCTATTGTAATGCTGTGACTGCGTTTAACAACTCGGAGCAGATGTATCTTGCATGTTTTAAAGCATAACGCATATTGGGGTTGGTTGAATACGGGGTTTTTAGTAAAGGAAAATGAGAGTGGAATTACTGGTTATAAACTCTAGGAATGAAAAAGCGCAACAAGATGCTGCGCTTACTTTTGCAATTGATGGCGTTTAATTAGCCAAGGATATCAAGAAGTTCAACATCAAAAATAAGTGTGCTGTAAGGAGCGATGGCTGCGCCCGCGCCTTGCTCACCATAGGCAAGGTCGTGAGGAACGTATAAACGCCACTTTGAACCAACCTTCATCATTTGAAGTGCTTCAGTCCAACCTTTAATTACGCCACCTACTGGGAATTCCGCAGGTTGACCACGCTCATAAGAGCTGTCAAATGTTGCGCCGTCAATGAGTGTACCGTGGTAATGAACACGCACTGTACTTGCTGCAACTGGTGACTCACCTTCGCCCTCAGCAACAACTTCGTATTGAAGACCAGACTCGGTAACGTTAACTTCATCGCGCTTAGCGTTGTCTTCAAGAAACTTAGTGCCTGCTTCTATTACAGCCTTGCTAGCTTCTTCTTTAGCCGCTTGCATACGGTTGTGTATTTCACCGAACGCATCGCGAAGTGTATCGTTGTCAACTTGAGGTGCAGAAGCCGCAAACGCATCTTTTAAGCCAGCAACAACTGCATCAATTGCTAAACCGTCAAAAGGGTTAGATTGTAGTTGTTGGCCCATTTGGTAACCAATGCCGTAACTCGCTTGGGTTTCTACTGTATTGAAAGTATCAGTCACAATAACTCCTGAAATTAAATTACAAATGCAGTACGAATTTTAAACAACTCGCATACTGCGAGAATTTTTCTGCATTTTCCGGTGCGAGAGTGTACCACACCATAATTTATCTTGCCTTCAGCATTGTTAATAAGGCTGTAAAAGTATCAAAATGTTGTAAATTATAACCGAAAGAGGTTAGACAAGTTGCAAAGGACGCAGTATGGTTAGAACCATATATTTAGGAGGATAGCATGCAAACTCATCACGATGCTGAACTAAAAGATACCGTTCGATATCTTGGAAAGACACTTGGCGAAACTATTAAAAATCAGTTGGGTCAAGAATGGCTTGATCGTATTGAAAAAATACGAATCGACGGCAGAGCCTCGTATCAAGGCGACGGAAAATGTAGCGAAGAACTGAAAGAAACTTTCAAAACCATGACCGATGACGATTTACTTACCGTCGGCCGTGCCTTCGCGCAATTTTTGAATTTAGGCAATATTGCTGAGCAAGAATATAACGCAGCAATGAATGTTGATGCGTCGATGGACGCTCTTTTTGAGCACCTTGATAAAGCTGAGCTCACCACTGAAAAAGTGCAAGAAGCTGTAGGCAAACTCAATATCGATCTTGTTTTAACTGCTCACCCTACTGAAGTCACTCGAAGAACCCTGATACATAAGCATAAAGAATTAGCTGATTGCCTACAGGCCGTTCACCAAGAATCACTCAACGATGTCGATCGCGCTAAAGTAGAAACTCGTATCGCCGATTTGATTGCACAAGCCTGGCATACCGAAGAAATTCGCTCGGTACGCCCAACACCTGTAGACGAAGCTCGCTGGGGCTTCTCGGTTATCGAAAATTCACTATGGGAAGCGGTGCCAGACTTCCTTCGCGAGTTAAGCGATCGTCTTACTAAAGATTACAGTGTTGCGTTACCACTTGACGCTTCTCCAGTTCAGTTCAGTTCTTGGATGGGTGGAGACCGCGATGGTAACCCATTCGTTACTTCAAAAGTCACTGAGCAGGTATTGTTGTTAGCGAGAAAGCGAGCAGCAAAATTATTTGCTATCGATTTAGACCGCTTACAGGTTGAGCTGTCAATGTACGACTGTAACGATGAGCTTCGCGCAAAAGTTGGCGATGCTAACGAGCCATATCGTGCGCTGCTTCGTCCATTGGTATCTCGCTTTATTAAAACACGCGATGGTATTGATGACTATTTAGCTGGTAAAAACCCAGATACTTCAGAGTGGGTAGAAAGCGATGACGAGTTAATTGACGTACTGATGCTTTGTCACCAGTCATTGATTGACTGTGGCATGCAAGTAGTGGCTAACGGCTTATTACTAGATACCATTCGCCGTGCTCGTGTATTTGGTATCCATTTGCTGCGTCTTGACGTTCGCCAAGACTCCGAACGTCATTCAGACGTATTTAGTGAGCTAACTCGCTATCTTGGACTAGGCGACTATGCCCAGTGGAGTGAAGCCGATAAACAAGCTTTCTTATTGAGAGAACTTGGCTCGAAACGCCCGCTATTCCCAGCACAGTGGGATGCATCTGACGACGTTAAAGAAGTACTTGAAACCTGTAAAGTTATTGCTAAGCACAGTAAGCATGGTTTTGGTATTTATATTATCTCAATGGCGAGCGAGCCGTCTGACGTGCTTGCCGTGCAATTACTACTTCAAGAAAGCGGCGTAAGCTGGCCAATGCCAGTGGCTCCACTATTTGAAACATTAGACGACTTAAATAATTCACCTGATGTAATGCGCAAACTACTGTCTATTGACTGGTATCGCGGATACGTGAAGGGTCGTCAGTTTGTGATGATTGGTTACTCTGATTCGGCAAAGGACGCCGGAGCACTCGCCGCGGGATGGGCACAGTATCAGTCTCAAGAAGCGCTTGTTGCTATTGCCGAAGAATTTGATGTATCGCTTACGCTATTCCACGGTCGTGGCGGCACTATTGGTCGAGGTGGCTTACCGGCTCACGCCGCTATTTACTCGCAGCCTCCTGGTTCACTTGAAGGCGGTTTCCGCGTAACGGAGCAAGGCGAAACCATTCGCTATAAGTTCGGCATGCCAACTCTTGCTAAGCGCAGCTTAGGTATTTACGCCAGCGCTATTATAGAAGCTATGTTGTTCCCGCCTCCAGCACCAAAAGAAGAATGGCGCGAGCTTATCACTACTATGGCAGGTCAGGGCCGCGACAACTATCGCGCCACTGTACGTCACGATGAAGAATTTGTTCCTTACTTTCGCGTTGCAACGCCAGAGCAAGAGCTTGGTAAGTTACCACTAGGTAGCCGCCCTGCGAAACGTAAACCACAAGGCGGTATTGAGAGCTTACGCGCTATTCCGTGGATATTTGCATGGGCACAAACCCGCTTAGTACTGCCTAGCTGGCTTGGCGTTATGCGTGCAATCGATAGCGTAAAAACGCCTGAGAATGAAAAAGTCGTCAACGAGATGTTCAGTGAGTGGCCATTCTACCGTTCGCGCTTATCCATGCTTGATATGGTGTTCCACAAAGCCGACCCACGCATTAGTGAGGCGTATGACGAGCGCCTAGTGCCAAAAGAGCTTAAACACTTCGGTGAAGCCCTACGTACTGAGCTAAAAGAAAGCATTTCTTCTTTACTCGCAATTACTGGCGAAAAAGACATTATGACTAATGACCCTCAAGGCAAAGAGTCGATGGAAATTCGTGCAGCGTACTTGCAGCCTCTTCACTATCTGCAAATTGAATTGCTTGACCGCATTAGAAAAGCAGGTGACGAGTCGCAAAATACCAGCTTAGAACGCGCCATGATGGTGACAATTGCAGGTATTGCCATTGGTATGCGTAATACTGGTTAATATAAATAACGTTAATTTGATGAGCGGTCAGTTAACCGATTGACGACCTCATTATTCGAAAGGCCCGTACTGGATTAACAGCACGGGCTTTTTTATTTGAATTATTAAAGAAAACTGGTATTACTCCTATTGGCAGTACGAGCCTGACAACCTTGAAAGCCGTCTCCTCTTTTTTAAAGGATTAAAAATGCGCATTATTCTACTAACACTATTTATTGCGTCGTTGTCGCTAAGTAATATCGGCAACGCTAAAACTATGGAAATGTCACCAGGGTTATGGGAAGGCATTGCTGATGATGAATTAACCTTCAGACTGCTTGAAATAACTGACAGTGATGAACACTACTTCTATGAAATAGTCATTCCGGGTGGTTTGAAAAAAGTTCGACGTACAACCTTCACCAACAGCGATATAAAGTGCATAGAAAACCGGTGCACAATCAACACTATTATTGAAGACAACGTAACGCGAACTCTCACCCTATCTCCTTATTTAGGGATCGGTTTTTCGGTTTTAGAATCTAGCTATAAAGGGGATGATAGTTATTTATCTCGAACCTATCGGCTTGTAAAACAAGAAGCAAAATCCACTCCCCGTAAATTTGTTGAGAATCGTAAGCATATCATTCTGGACGCTGAGAAGAGTTTAGTAGAGCACCCCTACGGTACATGGGTTGGCGTGATGCAGTATTTAGATGAGCCAGAGCTGGCATTACTCCAATTAAACGAGCATAAACAGGGAACATTAAGTGTATATAGCAAAGGCACTAATACATTTCAGGAAACTCAAACTCATTTTTCGCCAGACAACGTCAGTATAAACGGTAAAGTGATCGAGATTGAAGCCTCACACACTACCTTCGCCTCAAACATTCTTTTATTTGTTAAAGCTGAAGGCATGATACACGGCTATACCTATGCCCTACATAAAGGTTACCCAGTAGGCTCGGGCGAAATAAAACTGTACAGAATTAAAAATCAATAAGGTGGCGAAGCCTACTGGATGTAACAAAAAGGCTGGATACGTAAGGTCGTAACAGACTGCATTTACTTATTTTAAAAGTAAGCGATCAATATAGACCGTTGTGATTCGTTTAGTGTTTGAGGCTATCTTCGTTTAAGGAGATGCGTTCTATATCTAACCGTGCTTCACAGCCGAAGATAAAGTCCCCTTGCTCTTCTCTTATCCAGTGATCTCCAACCGCGCGGATATCATCGCTAAACTTGGTCTTCTTTCTTTTTATCAATCGTTTTACTTGAAGTTGTCCTTCTTTAGGCGCTTGAGAGAGTGCATCAAGCACCATTTTTTCATTTTTGTCTGTGTTGTGCCAAGTGTCCAGTACGATGGCATTCCACACGGTTATTATCGTCAGCATAGCATCTTCCATTTCTGACTGGCTGTAATCAGCAGGGAGTGCATTTAACACTCCTTTACCGAACTCCATAATTGTGGCTGAGATTTTAGTGTTGGGAAGTGAGTATTTTGACATCGCTGACTAACCTGTTTTGATTGTATTTTTGTTTCCAGAGCCGCGGCGTGAGGTCGAGTACGTCTTTGGCCGGATGCAATGCCACGCGTTGTAATACATCCACCAGATAATGGTAGGGATTAACGCCTTGCAGGCGGCAAGTCACCATCAGGCTTTGTAATATGCCCAGTTGTTCAGCCCCGAGTTCGGACCAGCAGAACAAATAGTTTTTTCTCCCCATGGGAATAACACGCAGTGCCCGCTCAAGATGATTGGTGTCCATGGGTAAAGCAGGATTGCTCAGGAACACCTTGAGTTGGCATTCTCGTTCATGCGCATAATCGAGTGCCTTGGCGAAGGGAGACTTGGGGAGTAAATCAGTGCGCTGTCGTTGTTGATAAACCCACCGGAAGAAGTCAGTGACTAAGGGTTCGCTGTGTTGTTGCCGGTAAGCATGGATATCGGCCAGGTCTAATTGTTTATGCCTGATGTGTTTTTCATGTCGGTAGAGCGCAGCGATAATATCCAGTGCCTGCTGTGCGGCTTGCGGCTCACTGTCGAGGGCTTTTTCAAAGCCCCTGCGCATGTGTACCCAACAGGCTGCGTGCACAATCTGTTGTTCTTGTTGGTTTATCTGCGCTACCGTTTTGGTGTAAGCGGCATAGCCATCGGTGAGCAAGGTACCGGTAAAGTCCTGTAACTGTGCTTGGGCATACAACATACCCCGGCTGTTACTCCAGGTAAACGCCACTTCATCACTGTCACCGTACAGGGGCCAGAAGTAGGTTTGTTTCATGTGTCCGGGTTTTCGGCCAGCGCCTTTAGTGCGACCTGCTTTAATGGGCACTTCATCCATGGCCAGTATTTTACTTTGCAGAATGTGTTGCCACTGGGCTTTGGCGATGGGTCGAAGCAGCTCAATGCCTTTTTGTATCCAGTTGATTAAGGTGGCCCGGCTAAGGGTAATACCGCTATCCAGCATCCGTTGATGTTGCCGGTGAAGCGGTAAGTGATACACCGCTTTATCAACCATCAGTCCGGCGAGCAGTGAGACATCGCAGTAACAGCCTTCCAGCACATTGCCTGGCGCTGGGGTCTCCTTAATGGTTTGCGTGGTTTTATGACGCACGACCTGACGACGGAATCTCAATACCACATAACTGCCAGGCTGTTGTGCTAAGCGACAGGTTTCTTTGGTATCCACTAATTCATACTGGTCGGCATCCGCCCCCTGTAATTCTGGCGCAGGTATATCAATAATCTGTTGCGGCACTGTCTCATCAAAACGCAGGCCTTCATCATTCAAATCCGAGTCGCGACGTTGCTTTTGTGAGGAACGAGTATGTGCCTTCACCGGTTTTGTTTCTGCCGGTAAGGTGAGGGTTTCCCCCTCATCAAACAAACTGCTCTGCGCCGGATTATCCGCTAACACCTTTTCAGACTTACGCCCGAACAACTGACGTTTAAGCCAGTCGAGTTGCTGCTTGAGTTGCGCAATTTCATCGGCTTGATGAGCAAAGGCAGCCTCAATTTCAGACGGTGAAAGGTGACTAATATAGCGTGTTTTCATGGGCTAAATTATAACAAAATCAGTTAATTAAATCGCCTGTTTTGTTTGTCTTTTTGCCAGTAAATCCCATCAATCAAACACTGTAACTGAGCGCTGTTTAATGGTGTTTTTGCTGTGCCGTCAGTGACTTTGGCGAAGGTACCTCTTTCCAGGCGTTTGCTCCACAAACAATAACCGCCCTGATGGTAATACAATACCTTTAGCTGGGTGCGGCGTTTATTGATAAACACAAACCAGTCACCACAATGCGCCTGCATGCCCAACTTGCTCTGTACCAGCGCTGCCAACCCATCAAACTGTTTGCGCATATCGGCATTGCCGGTGTACAACCAAATACGCCCATTAGATAAGGGTAACATCAGGCCGCTCGGTTCATCCGCAGCACCACACCACCGGGTAATACCAGTTCAATCTCCCACGCTGAATCTATACTCTGGTTCCCGCTCGCTGGCATATCAAAAGCAAGCCAGTTATCCTGCTGCGCAAACGGTTGACTATCATCGCTCAGCTTTTTACGCCACAGATAAAAATTTGATACTGTTAACGCATGCTGTGCACAAAATTCACTGACTGTCAGCTCGCTTGCTGCTTGCTTGTCAACCAATCTTTGCCATCGCTCACGTGTACGTCTTTTTGTTGCCATCAGTAAAGTCTCCGTTAGTAAAATCTACGGAGGCTATTTTACGGAGTAGCTAAATCTGGGGAAGACGGCCTATATTGATCGCTTACTTTTAAAACGCAGTGAATCGATGCTATGCGGGGAATGCTTAAACTGGAAGGCTTGTAACAAGCAGGCTTTTACTCTTTCAAGAGCCCGTGCATGAGTGCGGCGGCGAAGCCTACAAGATGTAACAAAAAGGCTGGATACGTAAGGTCGTAACAGACTGTCTGTTCTTATACTCAAACGCAGTAAATGGATGCTATGCGGGGAATGCTTAAACTGGTGGGCTTGTAATGAGCAGGCTCTCCACCGCAGGGATGCGGTGGCGAAGCCTACAAGGATGTATTCACGGCGGGCCTGCGTTTACAAGCCTACCAGTGATTTCACCCCTAGCCGTTTACGAAATCTACGCCTAGCTTGATGTCGCCACGTAGGCCTTCAAGCATGTCGTTTTTCGCTTTTTCTTCAAATGCGCTTAGCTCGCCGTATGGCAAGATTTCTTCAACACCGTTTGCACTTAAGCGAACTGGGTGAGCGAAGAATGCTGCGTCATCGCTGTCGTCTGTTTGTACATAAGTGTACTCAACAACGTTCTCGCCTTGCATTGCTGCAACTAGAGATAGGCAGAAACGAGCTGCTGCTTGACCCATAGAAAGGGTTGCAGAGCCGCCGCCCGCTTTTGCTTCAACAACTTCAGTACCCGCATTTTGGATACGAGTCGTTAGGCTAGCCACTTCTTCGTCGGTAAACTCAACACCTTCAACTTGTGAAAGAAGAGGAAGAATAGTTGTACCAGAGTGACCACCGATTACCGGCACGTGCACAGAAGATACGTCTACACCTTTAAGCTCAGCAACAAAAGTTTCGGCGCGGATTACGTCTAGCGTAGTTACACCGAAAAGTTTGTTTTTGTTGTAAACGCCTTTTGCTTTAAGCGTTTCAGCTGCGATAGCAACTGTAGTATTAACTGGGTTGGTGATGATTCCAACACACGCGTCTGGACAGTTATCAGCAACACCTTCAATAAGGTTTTTAACGATTCCAGCGTTGATGTTGAATAGATCAGAACGATCCATACCCGGCTTACGCGGCATACCAGCTGGAATAAGAACAACGTCTGATCCAGTTAGTGCACCAGCTAGGTCATCTTTACCGTGACCGGTTACTTTAACCGCAGTGGGGATGTGGCTTAAATCAACTGCAACACCAGGAACAACTGGCGCAACGTCATAAAGCGCTAAATCTGAACCTGCTGGCAATTGTGTTTTTAACAACAACGACAGCGCTTGACCGATACCACCTGCAGCACCTAACACGGCTACTTTCATACCATTTCTCCTATGGGATTACTCACGTATTTAAACGGAACGTCACACTAATGCAACGCGGGGGAAAACTCAATCACCGGATCGTCTTATTGACGCCATAAACAGCGATTTTTTGTCAATATTCATTATCATGGATGATTATGCAAACAAATTGCCTAAAGTCCACCTGTGGGGCACAATATGCGAATAAAAACTGAATTCAGTTGTTTTGGCCATACCCTACTGGTTAAAACAACTAATGAGACAAAAAAGAGCGCTTAATGGCTAACACAAAACAAGAACAACTGATTAAAGCTTTCAAAGAAATACTTAAAGCTGAGAGCTACGGTTCACAAGGTGAAATAGTAGATGCCTTAAAGGCGCAAAACTTCGACAATATTAGTCAGTCGAAAATATCAAGAATGCTCAGTAAGTTTGGCGCTGTACGCACTCGTAACGCTCGTGGAGACATGGTTTACTGCCTACCACCAGAGCTTGGAATGCCCACTGCCAAAAGCCCGTTAAAACAGCTTGTGCTTGATGTAGTACACAACAATGTAATGGTCATTATTAGAACCAGCCCAGGCGCAGCACAACTTATTGCCAGGCTACTAGACTCGTTGAGTAAAAAAGATGGCGTACTGGGCACCATTGCTGGTGACGATACTATCTTTATCGCGCCTGCGGATGTTCAAAAAATAGAAGAGCTTCGTTTGCGTGTTGAAGACCTGTTCGACAACGTTTAAAGCGTCTCAATACAAAAAAGCCGCTTGCTAAATAAGTTTCTCGATAAGAGAAAACATATTTAACAGCGGCTTTTTCTATTTTAAATTTTTTTTATTAGAGCGTTCTCATTAGCATAGACGCTGTTCAATGGTTTTTCGCTTTAGAAAGTCTTTAATCAAAAACTTTCAACGCGAGTGAACCAATGTTCGCAGCGCTCTACTTGCTCATGAAACTCGCTCATAAAACTTGCTTATGAAATTAACTTTATCAAAGCGTCTGCTGCAGGGCGAGATGACGGTGGATTTTGCCCTGTTACAAGTAGTCCATCAGTACATACTTTTACTGCAAAATCGTCGGCGCTTTCAAACTTTCCGCCTTTGCTTTTCAACTCGTCTTCTACAAGGTAAGGCACCACATCGGTTAACTGCATGGCCGCCTCTTCGCTATTTGAAAAGCCAGTTACAGCTTTACCGTCAACTAAAAAACTGCCGTCAGGGTTCTTAACGTCTTTTAGCACAATAGGCGCATGACACACCGCACCTACTGGCTTATTCGCTGCAATGGTATCTTCGATGAGTTTGATAGAATATGCATTGTCAGATAGGTCCCAAAGGGGACCGTGACCACCCGGATAAAACACCGCATCAAATTCTTCTGCACGCACATCTTCGAGTGGGATAGTAGAGGCAACGGCGCTTCGTGCTACGTCATCTTTAGTATAACGTATGGCATCGTCGGTCATGGCATCGTCGGAGAGGCTATTGGGGTCGATAGGTACCTGCCCGCCCATGGGAGACGCTAATGTAATAGAATAACCAGCGTCTTTAAATGCGTAATAAGGGGAAGCAAACTCCTCCAACCACATTCCCGTTTTATTGCCTGTATCACCCATAATTTCGTGTGATGTCATTACCATAAGAATAGACTTTGACATTTGACCTCCTTGCGTTGTAATTAAAAAAACAATGTAACTTGGTTCGTTTTAAGGAGATTAATAGATCATAAGCGCAATCAAGAAACGATTAGCGCGCGGATTTGTGAGATAAGTTGCATAAATAAAAAAGTGCCACTGTCCGCAAAGGAGAGTGGCACCTAACACTACAACTAATTCACACTTTGTGATTAGAAGTCGTAACTGATACCGATCTTGATTCTCCAAGTAGAATCATCAGAATCAAACGCTGTTGAATCGTTACGAACTCTATCGATGACGTAACGCCCCTCAGCATCGAGTGTATCAACATCATACAAACGGAATGTACCAAAGTCTGATGTTCTTACACGACCAGCGCTGCTATCGATTAGGTTAAGCAAGTTATCAACTATAAAAATTAAGCGCCCCTTATGACCTTCCACAAAACCAGGAATTTCCTGTGTTACGCTTAAATCAAGAGTTGTTAGCCATGGTTCGGTTGTAGCACCTTTTGGCACGAATCCCCCCGCATAACCGGCCAGACCAGCTTGTGCAATTGACGCTTGTAATTCCGCTTCAAGTTCTGGGCTTGCGTAGACAACATTCGGGTCATTCTCACCAGGAACATAAGCGAGGTAGTTACCGCCATTGAACTCAGGGCTAAACGCAGCGTTACCAAATTGGTCACTACCAAACTCTAATAAGTTTCTATCCATTGCAGCCGTGTAAGAAATCGGACGACCAGAACGGCGCTCAAAGAATAGATTAAAATTTGTTTCGTAACCGTTGAAAAACTCTGTTTTATAACCCAAAGAGGCTACTAAACGATGCTCCGTCTCAAATCGACCCGTACCAAGCAATGCGTCGTTACGATTAATCTGAGGCGAGAAGCGATAGTTACTCTGTGATGTAGAGCTAGTACCCTGGTTGGCCTCTGTGATGTCTTGATATGCATAGGACAACGACATTGTCACACCTTGCTCCCACGATTTGTTCAAGCTAGTTGTTATAATGTTAGAACGACCGCCTGAAGAATTCGTCAGCATTAGGTCCCGGTTTTCATCATCGTCAACGTAAAGCGTTTGACCCGTTGCAGTCGTCCTTGTGCTGCCGCCAGAAGTAGGACTTTGACTGATTCCAGGAAGGGACATATCAACCCAATGTGGCGCATCTTCCCTATCCGTATAGATATACTCAGTAGACCAAACAAACGAATCCCCTACGCCTGGAACGTCGAACACATAGTCGACACCAATTTGTGATCGGATATCAGTCGGAATATCGAAATCAGGATCAAGTAGAGACACGACGCCCTCGGCACCTGATGCAAGCAGTTCATCGACGGTGTTAGGAATCGCTGCAGAGGCAGCGGGCAATATACCCGAAATGTCTGCACCTGTAACCTGTACGTCTGTAGCCTGGAACTGACCAGCGTTTACGCCAGCTTGCGAGAATGAGTTACCTAACCAAACATTAGGCTGACCACCAGAGAATACGCCGATACCACCACGTACCGTAACATCATCATTAAATGCATAGTTAAAGCTGAAACGCGGAAGAACTACATCTCTGCCATCGAAAGTAGCATCGTTGCGTACGCCTGTTCTTTCGAAACTTGCTTGGTTAAACTCTGGTCTATCATCAGACGAGAATCGCTCATAACGCACACCGAAACTCAAAGTTAGATCATCATTGAAATCCCATGTATCTTGAACATAGAGCGTTAATGTGTCGTTGGTAAATTCAGCCGCAGCATTAGCTGGGTTATTAGCTAAACCGTTTTGATAATCGTAAGTGGCGGCCAGTCCATTTCGGAAGTTTTCCAGCCCTTCAAATACGAGTGTACCTCGAGAATTTTGCAGGAAAATGTTAAAGACTTCTAACGACTGATTCTCGATACCAAACTCAATATTATGGTCGTCCCATAAATAATTGGCATCGACTCTGAACGTAGTATTTTTGGTATTGAGGTTATTAGCGTGACGTGATGGATCAGAACCAAATTCGACATCGCTTTCTAAAGCACCAACCTCTTCGATTGTCACAGACCCAATATTACTAAAAGAAACCTGTCCGTTATCAACATCCTGAACATTGAAAGCAATCTCCGTAGAGAAATTATCAGTCCAGTCAGAGTAAACTTTTGCACTGTAGTTTTGAAGTTCATCGCTGCGGTTATAGAATCCTGAACTCAAGGTCAGAGTGCCATTATTGTTGGTCAAATTAGAAGTAACGTTACCTTTATTATACTGATAAGTTAAAGATGCACGATGAAAATCGCTTATGTTCCAGTCTAACTTCGCGACAATACTCTCATCTTCCTCTACGGGAGAAGCCTGAAAGCCTCCAACCTGGTCTGACGACAGGCCATACACATTTTGTGCTATGTTTATGACTTCGTTAATTTCATCTACTGTGATATCTGTGTCATTAGGAAATCCGGCTCCTGCTGGTCCCCATTCAAGCGCAGTGTCGATATCTAGTTTTTGATAAGCCCCAAAGAAGAACAATTTGTCTTTGATTATTGGAGCACCAAACGTGGCGCCATAAGTCACTTCACCAAACGTTATTTCCGTTTCGTTTCCGCGAGCGTCTATAGTGTCGCCAGCAAGTTCATCACCAATTTTTTCGTAAAAGAAATTGCCAGTAACTTCATTCGTACCAGATTTGAATACAGCGTTAATCAGACCGCCTGTAAATCCGCCCTGCTTGGCCGTGAACGGCACTGTGTCGACCGTAATTTGGTCGAGTGCATCAAGAGGGAAAGGAGAGCGTTGAGTTGGGAAACCTCCAGCATTTAGGCCGAAGTTGTCGTTCTGGCTGATACCATCTACCGTAATACTGTTGAAACGTGGGTTGTTACCCGCAATTGATAATTCGCGCGAACCACCTGTGCCAACAGAAACTAGTGGGTTAGCACGGATTACGTCTTTTATGTCGCGCGTTAGGCCAGATTGACCCAAAATTGCTTCTTCACCGAAATAGCTGCTTGCACCAACGTTTTGGAAGTAAGAGCCTGAAGAAGAACCAGAAACAGTAATGACCTCCATATCAGTAGATTGCAACTGGCCGTTGACTCGCTCAAATTGGCCTAGTTGTAGGAAAAGACCGTCAACTGTTTGATCTTCAAACTCGTTAGAATCTATCGTGACTTTGTATGGACCACCGACTCGTAAACCTTGAACCGTATAATTACCTTCTTCGTTGGTGGTTACAGACCTACGTGTTCCCGAAGGAACGTGTAATATTGTGATTTCGACACCTGCTTCGGGAGCACCAGTTGGGTCGACAATCGTGCCGCGAATACCTGCTGAGGTTTGTTGTGCCAATGCTGTTGAAGATAGTCCAGCTGCAACAGCAACAGCGATTGCAACGCGGCTGAGTTTTGCTTTGAAGTTCATGTGTGTGTTTCCCTTTTGTTTTGAATTTTTTTCTAACTAGGTGTTACAGACAAAATTGCTCGTCCTATTCGTGGACGAGGTTTGTACAAAGTGTTAATGAGCTTCGTGTCATTTCTATTACAAAAATTGCGCTTTTATCTACTTACGACATCACTTAAGAAAATAAACGCCTCAATTTAATCTGACCATGTAGTCAAGTTAAATTACTTATTGTTATTGTTATTACTCGCCCATATCACTCAGCTTCATTCTTGTCACATACGCGACTAATAAACAGCGTTTAACCAAAATCAGATTAACCCAAGTTAAAAACCGAGTAATCATAGACATAGGTCATTCAAATAAATTTATCTATTGCAATAAATAACCTTAACTGTTGAAATGCAACTTTAAATTATTAACTTCAATGGTCGTCTTTTGACAACTCTACGAATTGCTTCTTTATCAAGATGGTGGCTATTAGCGTTCGCAGCTGTTTGTTGCGTCCTAGTAAATTATTTTTCAAATTTACGGAACTTTTCTGACATACCACCACAAACAGGTCAACATTTAACCTGCAATGGCGGGTTTTCAGCCAATGCCGACCGATTTTCAGTATATGTTACAGACAGCAGAATCGCGCAGCTTGCTAGCGAAAAAATCTGTAACAATAATGTCATAAAACGACAATATGGAGAGGTAAAGGTAATAATAGGTCAGAGTGACTATGACACCTTTCGTTATATCAATCATGGCGTGGTTGATTTAGCATTAGTTAAACGAAACGTAGTAGACGCCTTTGCAGCAAACGATATCTACGGCTTAACGCCTATCGCATCTCACCCAGATTACGGGGCATTTTTTATCTCATTACGAGAAAAGCCTAAACTAGAAAAAGAATATTTATTGGGAAAGCGAATTGGCTTGCTCGACTACCCTAGCAGCCGCTCTGGGCACATAGTGCCTAAAACAGTATTAAAGCGGCTTGGGTTAAGTGATACTAATGTGAACATTGTATATTACAGCTCACATCAAGAACTGAGGCGTGCCCTGCTCGCTGGTGAGGTTGATATCATTTCCTCTTATTGGGCAAAAGACGATGAAGAAATTCTGTCAAAAAATTATACCGCACCATTATTACAGCAGGTAAGCGGAATGCGTTGGTATTTAAAGATGCAAACTCAAAACACCGACCTGTTTTGCGCAATGCAGTCAGTCATCCATGATATTGCTATGGCACATCCACGTCCCTACTATAAGAATATTGTTCTTGAGGAAGGCTGCCGATGAACATTTCAAATAAACTGTCATTTAAATCTAAGCGACGAATTGTTATGAGTGGATTGACGCTGCTTTTTTTATTGCAGTGCATAGCTTTTGCAGGACAGTTTGTTTCATATCAAAGCACGCTTCATGGCGCTATTGATAAGGTTGAACGAAGAATTAGTTTAGACAGCGCTTTTTTAGATGTGGGTAATCAAACTCTGCAAACGCCAGTAAATAGCTACGCAATATGGCAATACACTACATCGTTGAATGCGGAGTTATCTACCCAAGGCTACCCTGTTTTAGTTAAGTCTATTCAGGGTGAAGAATTTAAAAGTGAGGAAATATCAACACTCAGCTTTCCAAAAAGTTATACAACTGTTTTGAGAAATGCCGAACAGCGCATAGATATAGAGATAGTAAGCAAACCTATTTCTAGCGCACTTGGTTTTAGTTGGACCGCTTTGATTGCGTCACTACTTATAATGCCAATGTTTGCGATTAACACCAGAACCACTGCAAAGCAAATGGCGCAACGAGCAGAGGCATTACTACCCCCTACCCCAAAGCTTATTATCAACTTGCAAGATAAAACCATATCAAACGGCGTCACCGATAATGCTGTGACGTTGCAGAACAAACCACTATGCTTCTACACCGCGTTAGTGAAGTTCTGCATCGAGAATCATGGAGTGCAATTACCTCCGCACAAAGACGTACCCAATGAGTTGGTCGCACTGGCGAATAAAAGTTTTGGTCGCCTTATTGAGTTAGGCCATACCAAACGGAAAAGGCCGGACTTCAATGCTAATTTAGATAAAACCCTCAGCGAAATTCGCGCAGCACTTGATGAAGTATTTGCCAACTACCCGACGGAAAAAGAAACCTACTATCCACCAAGGGCGCAAGGTGAAGGGTCTCGGTCAAAACAGCATTCTTATGCTTTACCCAAAATCGCGTTAGCTGACATAGAAATAATTGGTAACTAGGGGGTTGGTCTAGACAGTTTGCTTTAAATTTAAACAACAACCCGCTGTATATGAATAATATTGACCAATTGGATAACGTCTTCATGTTTTAATGAATGGCCTGCAATACCTTGAAATATCGGTGAACTTCAAGAAAAGACCTAGCAAAGACCGATCCAAAATACTAGGCTGCGTGAATATATCATTGATTCGCGAGGGCTAAGCGCGTATCTTTGCACCAACAAAATCAGCTTTTTAGTACTATGCAATCGCCATTAATTATTGCCATTTCTGGAGCTTCAGGCTCTGGAAAGTCTCTTTTTACAAAAAATTTATTTAACGGATTCAGCGCACAAGGCCGTCCTGTCCAGGTTTTGCGCGAAGACCATTACTATCGCGCGCAAGATCATCTGCCCATGGAGCAGAGAGAGCAAAACAACTACGACCATCCCAATGCATTTGAGCATGAGCTTCTAAAAGCTCATTTACAGGCGTTAAGAGAAGGTCAGCCCATAGACTATCCACATTATTGTTATAAAACGCATACTCGTTTGCCTGAAACAGAGCGCTTAAACCCTGCGCCGGTTATTATACTTGAAGGCATCATGTTGTTAGCACGCACCGATTTGCTGCCGTTATACGATGTGAAAATATTTATCGATACTCCCCTCGATATTTGCCTAATGCGAAGAATGATGCGCGATTTAAAAGAGCGCGGTAGATCGATAGAGTCTGTAGCAAAACAGTACGAAGAGACTGTTAAGCCAATGTATCACCAGTTTATAGAGCCTAGCCGCTTTACTGCCGACGTAGTGGTAACGCAGGGTGGAAAAAATCAAATTGCATTAGATGTGATCAAATCACACATTCAGCAAGCGCTTCTTTAAGGGAAATAATTTATGGTAGGTTTACTGGGCGTTGCGCTCCTTATAGGTATTGCATTAGCGATGTCGTCGGCAAGGCGCAGTATTAACTGGCGTACTGTTGGTGGAGCATTTGCTATACAAGCTGCTGTTGGTGCGTTTGTCCTGTATTCTGAACCCGGTAAGCAATTTCTGTATAAAGCAACGCAGTTTGTGGCCAATATTATTGGCTACAGCCAGCAGGGAATTGACTTTCTATTTGGCCCTATTGGCAATAAATCGTTAGGATTCATATTTGCGTTCAACGTACTTCCCGTCATTGTTTTCTTTTCCGCGCTTATCGCGGTGCTTTATCATTTAAAGGTAATGGGCATCATTATCAAGGTGATCGGTGGCTTTCTTCAAAAAGCGCTGGGCACCAGCCGACCCGAATCTATGTCTTCAGCTGCCAACATTTTCGTAGGCCAAACTGAAGCGCCTTTAGTCGTACGCCCTTTTATACCCCATATGACCAGCTCTGAACTATTTGCCATCATGGTGGGTGGTTTAGCATCAATTGCTGGTTCTGTTATGGCCGGCTACGCCGGAATGGGCGTAGAGCTTAAATACCTTTTAGCGGCCAGCTTTATGGCTGCGCCTGGCGGCTTATTGATGGCAAAAATCATCTTGCCTGAAACAAGTAAGCCAAACGAAGATTTACATGACGTAGACGCAGACGACGCGGGCTATGCCAATGTATTTGATGCTGCCGCTAGTGGCGCAGCATCAGGCATGCAACTTGCGCTTAACGTAGGTGCAATGCTACTCGCTTTCATAGCCCTCATTGCCATGTTCAACGGCCTCATTGGCTGGAGCGCAGGTTTGTTCGGTTATGAAAACGTCACGTTTGAAGGGATCCTGGGGTTTGTTCTTCAACCACTTGCATGGGCAATCGGCGTTCCATGGGAAGAAGCACAACTTGCGGGCAGTTTTATTGGTCAAAAGATGGTAGTGAATGAATTTGTTGCCTATCTCAATTTCTTAGAAAACCAAGATCAATTGTCCGAAGCTTCTCAGGCCATTATCACCTTTGCACTATGTGGTTTTGCAAACTTCTCTTCTATCGCGATTTTGATGGGCGGAATTGGCGCTATGGCACCAACTCGCAGAAAAGAAATTGCGCGACTGGGATTAAAAGCGGTTATTGCTGCAACCTTATCAAACTTAATGAGTGCCGCACTAGCGGGCTTTTTCCTCTCTCTCAGTTAAATTTTATTTAAACAGACCATTTAGTCAGTTTTTTACTAGACTAAATGGTCAGGTTTATGTAAATTACGCGCATTCTTCGCTGACGTTGATGTAAATCAATATCAGCGACTTTTTTCTGTAGCCCGTCTACCTTTATAATGCCGCAATCTAAATATACGGGAAAACATTATGCAATTAGTTGCTGTTGACTACCAAGCTGAAAACGCGCAAGAAGAATTTGTTAAATCGTTGCGTGAGACTGGGTTTGGTGTATTGAAAAATCACCCTATCAAGCAGTCTTTAGTTCAAGGTATTTATGACAATTGGCAGGATTTCTTCAACAGTGAAGAGAAGAACGATTACCTTTACAACAAGGGTAAGCAAGACGGATTTTTCCCTCAGAGCGTTTCTGAGGTAGCTAAGGGCTTCACGAAAAAAGATATCAAAGAGTATTATCACTATTACCCTTGGGGACAATGTCCTGAGTCTTTACGTCCTCAGATCTCTCAATATTATGAAGAAGCGAATACGCTTGCCACAGAATTATTGGGTTGGATAGAAGCGCACTCGCCAAGTGAAGTCAGTGATAAATATAGCCAGCCTTTAGGTAATATGATCAAAGATTCAGATCAAACCTTATTGCGTGTTCTTCATTATCCGCCTCTAAGCGGCGATGAAGAAGTGGATGCCATCCGCGCTGCTGCTCATGAAGACATTAACTTAATTACTATTTTGCCAGCAGCTAACGAGCCTGGTCTTCAGGTTCAGGCTAAAGACGGTAGCTGGTTAGATGTACCGTGTGACTTTGGTAGTTTGATTGTGAATATTGGCGACATGCTTCAAGAAGCATCCGGTCACTACTTCCCATCGACTACCCACAGGGTTGTAAATCCAGATGGTGCAGACATGACGAAGTCGCGTATTTCACTGCCTTTGTTCTTACACCCTCGCCCAGATGTTGTTCTTTCAGAACGTCATACCGCAGGCTCATACCTGCAAGAGCGCCTTCGTGAACTAGGCGTGATTTAAGTGAAGTTCCTTTTGTAGTGTTACCTTGCCACGGCTAGTCCGTGGCTTTTTTTTACCTGTTTTTTAGTGCCTGTCTTACTTAGCTCTATTATGCCTGTCTCGATAAGCCTACTTTTTATACCTGTCTTAATAAGTTGCTTTTTATGCCTGTCTCGTTAAGCCCTTTTTATGCCTGTCTCGTTAACTTTCTATGCCTGTCTTTCTATTTATGTTCCTAAGATAAGGCTGCTAACGCTCATTGTGTGCTAATGCAGCTAACTTTGAAGAATAATGCTGTGCGCTGTACTTATCGGGGGAAAAATTAACCGCGCCTTGCAAATAGCGCTGAGCATTGCTGATGTCTCCAAGTTCGTAATAGGCCTTAGCTAACCCAAAAAGAATTTCATGATTTTTTCTATCCAATCGCACTGCCCGTTGATAATGAGCTAAGGCCTTTGCAAACTCTCCGTCTTCGAAAGACTGCTCGCCTAGAATAAAGTGATAAAACGGATTGGTTTTACGTTTTGTTTCCACACTTGCAAGCAACTGCTTCGACTCCTCATGCCTGTTCTGGTGCCGATACAAGATCGCGAGATTTTCCCAAACAGTTAAGTTCTCCGAATCTAACGAAAGCGCGTGCTGATAAATATTCTCGGCAAGTTTCAATTCGCCTTTCATTCTGTAAAGCACCCCTAAGTTTGTCCAGCTTTGCTGAAGTTGAGGTGCAACTTCGGTAGCGGCTTTAAAATACTTGTAGGCCCGAGTATAACTATTTGCAACCAGAGCGTCGGCACCTTTATTGTTGTAAAACATGGCCAACACACTTTGTTTAGATACAGGTACGCGAGGAAAGCGACTGCGAATAGCCTGAGGATCAAAGTCTACATCCGCCCAGGTGGTACCTAATACAATAGACGAGGGATTATCTGATGCACTTACCCGCAAGTTCACGTGACCATTGAGCAAGCTAAAACCATCCCTCCTAGTCCAGTACTCGGGAATGTCAACTTCGTATAATGTCGCATTAAGGCCAACATGCTCGGCAAGTGCAAACGTCATTATAGATAGTGAAAGACAATTTGCCGCTCGGTTGCTAAATGTTGTATTTGCTACCGTGTTTGCATTATTGCGATATGCAATGCCATTATCAGAGTAGTCGAGGATGGCACTGACAAAGCCTCGAACATTTTTGGCCTTTTTGGTAGTAACATTCGCGGTTTCATCCAGTATGGCGCGCTCTGCAAACCGCTTCGCCTCTTTTCCAAGATAGAAAACGTCTTGCTCTGTCTCAATAGTAAAGAGTTGGTGGCTTGGGAATAAATCATCTCTTAGCAAGCTTTTAGTACTTACCGAGCTTGTAGAGGTAACGCTCTGGCATGCAGCTAGAAACGCGCAGGTGGCGAGTAATACACGTCGAGTGAACATATCTCTTACTCCAAGAAAATACTCGATACTTTAGTATAGACCTTGAACTGCGATTATTGCTTTACATCTCATTAATCCTAGCGCTGCGTACACCAGCGGCTTTTTATGAAGGATTGATAAAATATATTCGATCGCCTACAGCCCTTTCATTTAAAGGTTTTTCGTCTAAGAGAAGAGCGTATTACATAAAGTTAATCATCATTTTAGACAAAAGTACCGTAACCACTAGCGAAATCAGATTTGTAAACAAGTAGTAAATCTAACGTTCATAATTTTAAACTTTAAGGAAATAAATCATGCGTAAGTTTTTAAGTGCTTTAGTGATAATGGTAGTGAGTTCTTCGGCTTTTGCAGGTCATCATAAAATGGGCGACCACAAGGACATCGTAGACACTGCTGCGAGTAACCCAATGTTCTCAACGCTAGTTGCGGCTGTGAAAGCAGGCGGCCTGGTAGATACATTGAAAGGCGACGGCCCGTTTACTGTGTTTGCACCAACAGATGAGGCATTTGCTGCGCTTCCTGCAGGTACGCTAGACATGCTTTTGAAGCCAGAGAATAAAGACACCCTAGTACAAATTCTTACTTACCATGTAGTAGCGGGTAAGGTAAAAGCTGAAGATGTAGTTACTTTGTCATCTGCAACTACAGTTGAAGGTAGCGATGTATCGGTTACTGCTGCAATGGGTAAAGTAAAAATCAATAATGCAAACGTTATCAAAGCTGACGTAATGGCTGAGAACGGTGTAATTCACGTTATCGACGCTGTATTACTACCTGCTGAAGTAGCAGCTGCGTTATAAGAGTAAAATCGCTTCGTAAACAAAAGCGATAGTTAGAACATCAAATAAAACCACCGCTTTATTCCCAAACATTAGGACATAAATGCGGTGGTTTGTTAGTTTTCGCTTTGGTTATCTAGCCCCGTTCACTCAACTCTTGCTCTAAAATACTCCCCCACGTTTCCGAATGCCGTCAATTGTCTTCACGCATAAATATTTAGTGTAAATGGCCAATGTTAAACTTATGTTGAATGCACTTTTCTGTTCAGCAGGTGTAATGTGTTATTTAAACGCCAGCTAGGCGTTATAGTCTTTGAGGGTTTGGCGTGTACATAGAACAGGTGGATAACAGAACACTGTCTGATTGCAGTGTGCTTATTGTTGACGACGATGCAAGTAGTCGACTAGTGCTAGAAACACTGCTGCAAGACATTGTGGCCTGTGAGTCTGTTTCCTCTGGCAGAGATGCAATTGAATACTGCCGTTTCAAAAAACCAGACCTTATTCTTATGGACGTTTCTATGCCAGAGCTAGACGGGCATGAGACTACCGCACTCTTACGAAAAAAACCTCAATGTGAAGGCATTCCAATCATTTTCGTTACCTCTTCGTCTACAGAAGAGGAGGAATCTAAGTGCTGGAACTCTGGGTGTGTTGATTTTGTTGTAAAACCTGTTAACGCCTGTACCCTACAAAACCGCGTTAAATCGCATTTGAAAAATAAAATGCGCAACGATTTACTCGAAAAACTTATCTACATTGATAAGTTAACGGGCGCATACAACAGGCACTACCTTGATGACTATCTTCCGCGTTTGGTGCGGGACGGTCTGAGAAACATCACCCCTCTTTCGCTTGTCATTTTTGATATTGACCACTTCAAACTATTTAATGACATGTATGGTCACTTAGATGGCGACAGTTGTTTATGGAAGGTGAGTCAGTGTATTAGTAGCTCACTTCTGCGGCCTATGGATAAATTAGTGCGTATTGGTGGTGAAGAGTTTCTGGTTATTTTGCCGAATACAGACACGCAAGGTGCCGTTGAGGTTACCAAGCGCCTGTTAGAAACAGTGTATGATCTCAACATTAAACATGCTGCATCTGAATTTGAGCGAGTTACTTTAAGTGCCGGTCTCTCAACCAAACAAGCTGACGATGATAAAACCATCGAGTACGTGATGTTAGAAGCTGATAAACACCTTTATATGGCCAAAACATCGGGCCGTAATTGTGTGAAAGCTGAAGGGTTTACTATCACAGGAAACGAGTCGCCTATTAAGGCCACCAAACGTCGAATATTGGTATAATTGCACGCTTCCCTCCTTTAAATTTCATTGTTTTAAAGCGATCTTCCCTCGAGCAAGCACACTTCTTATGATCTAATCTAGATTCCAGTTTAGAGTCCAGACTAGAGTTCGGCTACAGTCTAGTTCCAGCCTCTTTACCAAGCCTATAGCACCCTAGCGCTTTTGTATGATGTAACTGCAAAAGTGCACTTTGTTGGGTAAGTCCAAACTGTTCAATTTGAGCAAAAAACAGCTGCAGGGTAGCCATCGCATCATCAAGCGCGTTGTGCTCTGGACAACTGGGCAAATCTAACCGCTGTCGACATACACTTAACGTTGCGCTGTTATTTGGCAGTACTTGATGCTGTTTATTCAATTGGTACACCGCTAGCTTTAAAGTATCGATATACACAACATCGATAGCGGGCAGCGATAGTTCTACAAACGTCCTATTCAGCGCAGCTAAATCTAAGCTCGCATTGTGAAATACCAATACTGACGTTTCTAAAAGTGGCAAGACTTTTGAAATCGCATGTTGTAATGACACACCCTCTTGTAAAATATCCTGAGTTAATCCGTGGATGACTGGGCTTTGCCCAAGTTCCGCTGGCGTATCGATAACATAATACTCGCAGGCGTTGAGTGGCAATTGGCATCCTTTACCCTTTGCCCAGCCTATCGATGTAATACTGGTTGTTTGCGTATCAAGGGAGGTAAGCTCTAAGTCTATCGCCAACAATTCTGTGTTATGGACATACAAATTAGATAGTTGTTTCTTAAACGACAATCCCTTTTTGCCAAATAGCCGGGTCTTTAGCCAATGCATTACCATGCTAACCCACCCCGCCGGAAAACTTCATTACCATAGCCTCATTGGCACGTTCTATGGCTTTAAAACCGGCTTTTAACTGATGCTTTTGTATTGAAGACAATGTACTTACCGACACTAGATTATCCGTAACCTTGTTTTCCAACTGGTGGCGCCAGCGAAGTCGATTCAAAAATATCCATATGTCTTTTAAATTTGCTGCGTCTTTTGAAGAAAGCTCCGACTTCTCAGATAAACTCTCAAGGCGAGTAACTGTGTTAGGTAAGGTAATTCCATCAGCCAATGCATAGATTCGAGCAATATTATTTATCAACGCGACGGCCCGTGTTTTTAAATCAATAGTGTCTTTTTGCTTGCGTCCTTTTTCATAGCTAAACTTTTGAAACATGGATAAGGGCACAGATACTTCGTTACTGGCGCGAGCAAGAGCCGCTAAGAACATTTTTTGCTGTAATAATGGAGCGCGCCTTTTTTGTAACTCTTTAAATAGGCTGGCATCGCCTGCGGCGCAGCGCACATCTAGAAATATATTAAAGTGCATTATGGCTTCTTTCGTGGGTGAATTAACCCATTGTTGTGCCTCACTTACTGCATCATCTAACGCCAGTCGCAACTTGGGGTTGCTAGCCATAATGTTACCGTCGCAAAGTTTAATTCCACACTTTGCTAAACCTTTACATACGTAATCTGTCATTTCAGCAAAGTAAGCGGCTTGTTTTTCGTTAGGTTTTGAGGCTAAAAGTAACCCACTGTCTTGATCAGAACCTGTTGTTTGATCTTCCCTTGCCTGCGAACCATAAACTAGCCATGCGAACATCATTGGTGCTTTGCCGTTGTCCTGCTGAAAAAAGCCAATCAGTTTCCTCGTCATGACATCTGTCGCCTGCGACAAAATCTTACCCGCAATATCATAATCGCCAGCCCGTTTAGCATGAGCGGCAAAATAGTGGGGTAATTGCCAAGAAAGCCGAATAAGTTCGTAAAGGCTGTTAGCTTTCGTTAATTCACCAATAATAAAGAGGACGTTACCGCGCTGATGTCGAATAATGTCACTTGCCGTTATCATGCCCATCGGTGATTGCGATAAGTGATCGATTACCGGCAAGTGGTGAATATTCTTCTCTGTCATGAGGGACATAGCATCGAACAGCGTTCTATTACTTCCAATTTGCGCAGGCGTGGCGGTCATAATATCTCTCACCGCTCTATGAGTATCAAACGCTTCTGCCACTACACGTGAGCGCAAATCTCTGTCGGTGACTATACCTATTAGTTTCTCGTTTTCAGTGACAAGCAGCGAAGACACCTTTTCTTGGGTCATGAGTTTTGCCGCTTCCACAATAGTGGTATCGCAATGTGCCGCCACCGGAGCCTTACTCACTACATCGGTTAACGATTTGTATAACCACATAGAGTTAGAGTCTGCGATTGCATGGTTTTGTAACGCATTATTGCGTAAGCCGTTAAAAAAACTACTTACTTCTACAAGGTCTAGTAAACCCGTTACGTCACTTGCAGCGAAACTGTAAATTAAACCTGGGCTATCTACGGTGACCGAGAGCGGGTAAGTCTGGTTATCTAAAATAGCGGTATAATTGAAATAATCTCCCTCGCTTAAATGTCGCGCTGCACCCTCGCCATCCTCTACTGAGAATTGTCCACTTTGAATAAGATACAAACGTGACTCTTTCGCACCAAATTGCCCGGCGTTATCTTTTGTCACATACAATAAATCAGCGTTGCGAATGAGGTCGCTGCGCTGCGCTTCGTTCAACATGTCAAATGGGGCCGATGAAGATAGAAAGTCTTCAACCTGTTTCGCTATTGCTGTCATTACAAAGTCCTCACTATTCCTTTAAGGCTGCATATTCTTTTGAAAAAAGTAGCTACGACGTTGTTTCGTAAAAAAAGCAGCAACGGCGTTAGGGTCTTACTAAAACAAAAAGCCAACCGACTAAATAATACTAGAAGGCTGGCTTTCTTTTATTGTTGGTTTCCTTGCGATACTTGCCATCTGCTAGCATCGCAAGGTGTTACCTGTATTACCTATTAATACTTAGTGTGCAGAGGCTTCACCCGCTCCCTTAGGATAGCGAATACTCTCAACCAACTCTTGGATTTCTTCTGGCGCATCGTCTGTCACTTTAAAGACTAGGAATGCCACCAAGAAGTTAACCATCATACCCAATGTACCAATACCTTCAGGTGAGATACCAAACCACCAGTTTGCTGGAACATTCGCCGCTGGGTTAACAAACTTGAAGTAAATGATGTAGGCAGCGGTGAAAGCAATACCCGCAAGCATACCCGCCACAGCGCCTTTATCATTCATACGTTTACTGAAGATACCCATAATAATCGCAGGGAAGAAGCTTGATGCAGCTAAGCCGAAGGCAAAGGCGACCACCTGCGCAACAAATCCGGGCGGATTTATACCAAAGTAACCTGCAATCACTATGGCAACCCCCGCAGCGAGTCGGGCATAGAACAGCTCCGCTTTATCGGTAATATTAGGCGCAAAGTTTCGTTTCAATAGGTCATGCGACACCGATGTAGAGATTACCAGCAATAGACCTGCCGATGTAGACAACGCAGCGGCAACACCACCGGCAGCTACTAGGGCAATTACCCACGCTGGAAGATTCGCAATTTCAGGGTTAGCAAGTACCATGATATCGCGGTCTACTTTCATCTCGTTACGCTCGTCACCAGAATAGAACATAACACCATCACCATTCTTATCGTTAAACTCGATAAGGCCGGTCTGCTCCCAGTTCTTAATCCACGTCGGCGCTTCTTCATAACTTGTACCTGTGAGTTCTGGACCATTGATAGTTTCAATCATGTTCACACGAGCGAACGCTGCAAGTGACGGTGCGGTTGTATAAACAATGGCGATAAACGCTAAGGCATAACCTGCTGATTTAC
The DNA here is from genome assembly GCF_002831605.1 of Alteromonas sp. MB-3u-76. NCBI lineage: Bacteria > Pseudomonadati > Pseudomonadota > Gammaproteobacteria > Alteromonadales > Alteromonadaceae > Alteromonas > Alteromonas sp. MB-3u-76. The sequence goes on from NZ_CP025115.1 coordinate 3,748,014, forward strand.
GAGCATCATGAACCTTAGGCACAGTAAAGAAGCGAACGATAACGTGAGGTAGGCCTGCCGTACCCACCATAAGTGCAAATGTAATGAAGAATACGTCTATGGTACTTTTGGTACCTGTGGTGTACTCGTGGAAGCCTAAGTCGGTGGAGAGGTTGTCGAGTTTTTGCAGAAGATGCATGCCCGAACCATCAGCTAATGTGGCACCGAATCCGGTCTGCGGTAAGATGTGACCCGTTACCATAATTGAGATAAATACTGCTGGAACAACATACGCAAATACCATTACGCAGAACTGTGCAACCTGAGTGTATGTAATCCCTTTCATACCGCCAAGAACGGTATAGAAGAATACGATAACCATCCCAATTACAACGCCGGTAACGATATCTACTTCAAGGAAGCGACTAAACACAACGCCTACGCCACGCATTTGGCCGGCAACATAAGTAAAGCACACGAAGATGGCGCAGAATACTGCCACGGTTCGAGCGGTTTGCGAATAGTAGCGGTCACCAATGAAATCGGGTACAGTAAATTTACCGAATTTACGCAGGTAAGGTGCTAGGCAAAGTGCAAGCAGTACGTATCCGCCAGTCCAGCCCATTAAGTAAACAGCACCATCGTAACCCATGAAAGATATTAGACCAGCCATGGAGATAAAGGATGCCGCGGACATCCAGTCGGCAGCAGTTGCCATACCGTTAAGCACGGGAGGAACGCCGCCACCTGCTACGTAAAAGTCGTTCGTTGAACCTGCTCTTGCCCAAATGGCAATTGCGATGTAAAGCGCAAATGTTGCGCCAACAATAATAAAGGTGAGTGTTTGAAGATCCATTGTTTTACTCCTCGTCTACGCCATAGCGTTTATCCATCGCGTTCATTTTGGCCATATAGACAAAAATAAGAGCAACAAATACTAAAATGGAACCTTGTTGTGCAAACCAGAAGCCCAGTTTGAAACCAAAGAATTGGATGTTGTTTAATGCGTCGGCAAATAAAATGCCCGCACCAAACGACACTGCAAACCAAATGACTAAAAGTTTGAAAAGGAGCGCTAAGTTCTCCTTCCAATATGCTTTTTTGTCATCATCATTTCTAAATGCCATTTGTCCGTCCCCACGTCAGGTTAATCGGTTGTTGTTTTTTTACATTTTCCTAACGCTCAGCTTTTGTGTGGTTGCCGCTTCAAATTTCACACTGTTAAATGCAAACCCATCATGCAGCAAAGCCAAGCTTTTAGGAGGTTGGATATCACTTTAGACCTGCGTGTTAAATTTAAAAATGAGACCATGGTCGTAGGTAGACGATGGTCTCAATAGGTATAATAGACACAGAGTTGTAAAAATAAGGTTAACGGAAGCGCTATGGTTTTTGGTTGGGTTACACTGGCAGTACTTTATCTTTTCTTACTTTTCTCCCTCGCGAGTTGGGGTGAAAAAAACTCGCCTACAGCACGTGCACTAACCTCACATCCTGCGGTTTACTCTCTTGCTCTTGCTATTTACTGCACAGCATGGACATTTTTTGGCATGGTAGGACAGGCAAGTAGAGACACCTGGATTTACCTGCCTATTATGTTGGGGCCAATTTTGGTGTACGTCATTGGGTATAAGTTTATTTATAAGCTTACCCTTGTGAGTAAAAAGCAGCATATAACTACCATTTCTGACTTCATTGCATCGCGCTACGGCAAACGTCAAACCGTGGCCTTACTTGTTACCATTATTGCTTTACTCGCTACTATTCCCTACATAGCACTACAATTAAAAGCCGTTGGATTAACGTTTCAACTGCTTACACAGCAGCCCAAAAACGATATTATCATTATTGCTGCTACTGCTTTTATAGCCGTGTTTGCTATCTATTTTGGTACCCGTCAGACCGACGTCACCGAATATCGCCGCGGGCTGATGCTTGCCATCGCTTTTGAGTCATCAGTAAAACTACTGGCACTGGTATTGGTGGCGTTTGTAGGGTACAGCGCATGGAAAAACACCCAAAGCGGACCATTTTTTGAAAGTTTTTTGAACGAAGCTGCGATGTCGCAATTCAGCTCGTTTACTTTCATTGCACAAACCATTATGGCCGCCGCGGCCATTGTGTGTTTGCCCAGACAATTCCACGTAGCAATTATTGATAACCTTAGCTTGTCTCACTTGCGCACTGCGCGGTGGCTGTTTCCGCTTTATCTGATCATCATTTCTGCGGTTATTCCTGTTATCGCTATTGCAGGGAAAGCTATTTTTGCGGGTACCAGTGTAGAGCCAGACTCTTATGTACTTTCTTTAGCCATGTTCTCAGAGTCTGCGCTACTGCAAGTTATCGTATTTGTAGGAGGGCTTTCTGCAGCTACCGCCATGATCATCGTGGCCACGCTTACACTAAGTACTATGCTCACCAACGACGTTATTTTACCTCGCATACTCGCATTTACCGAAGACTCAGGTAGAAAGCGGGATATTTCTCGCCGAATAAAATTAATACGTCGCATTGTGATTGCCTCTATTCTGCTGATGGCTTTTTTGTACCACCAGCAAATGACGAGCAGTCGCTCGCTGCACTCTATTGGTCTTATTGCATTTTCATTGGTTATTCAGTTGCTACCCGCTATCGTAGGCGGGCTTTACTGGAAACGCGCTCACGCTCATGGGGTGTATGCTGGCCTGATGGTAGGGCTTATCATTTGGGTACTATGGCTAGTTCTGCCAATTGTCAGCGAGCAAGTCTCGCGTTTAGAACAAAACGAACTTATCAGCCAAGGCGCCATGATAAGCCTTGCTGCCAATTCCCTTATGTACATACTGTTTTCGTGGTTTGCACCACAGCGCCTTATCGATCGCATTCAAGCAGAAGCCTTTGTATCACCTACTATGTCTGCTAACAATACGGTGAAATCTCAGGCTACCAACGTAAAAGTGGCAGATTTAACCACCTTACTCTCTACTTTTATGGGAGCGGGCAGATGTATACAGCTCGTTGAGCAATATCAGCAGTTAAATCACTGCGAACTTAACGAACAAGACACACCAAACGAGAACTTCTTGTCGTTTTGCGAGCGTGCGCTCGGGGGGGTTATCGGCGCATCAAGTGCAAAGGTTTTACTCGATAGTGCGCTGCGCGGCAAAAAGATGGACTTCACTGAAATTATCAACTTCTTTGATGACACCACTCAGGCCATGCAATTTAACATGACGGCCCTTTTAACCTCGCTTGAAAATATGGATCAAGGGATCAGCGTTGTCGATAAGCATTTAAACTTAGTGGCATGGAACAAACGCTACTCTAATCTGTACCCCTACCCCGATGACTTACTTACCGTTGGCGTTCCTATTGAAAGGCTTATTCGCTATAACGCCTCACAGGGAGAGTTTGGCACTTTTGACGTAGAATCCGAGGTGGAAAAACGCCTAGAACACTTGCGCTCGGGCATGCCACATCGCTTTACGCGCCAGCGTAAGGACGGGCGGGTAATAGAGATGGTGGGCAACCCTCTGCCTGGCGGTGGCTTTGTAACTAGCTTTAACGATATCACCGGGCACGTAGAAATTCAGCAGGCGCTAGAAGAGTCTAATATTGACCTTGAAGCGAGAATAAAAAAGCGCACAGAAGAAGTGCATTCAATTAATGCTGAGCTTCGCCTTGAAATCGAAAAACGTTCGGGGGCCGAAAAAGAGCTGATAAGAGCCCGCAAAGCAGCAGAAGATGCCAACGCCAGTAAAACTCGTTTCCTTGCGCTTGCCAGCCACGATGTTTTACAACCTCTTAATGCCGCTAAGCTATACGTTAGCGCATTGGAAGAGCAAGACTTATCTGAGCAAACTCATGCCATTATCAAAAAGCTAAGTCATAGCGTCTCGTCTAGCGAGGCTTTGATAGGTACGTTGCTAGACATAGCACGGTTAGATCAGGGCGAAATGAAACCAGACATCGAGTCTGTTGATGTGAGCGCCCTGCTCACTCCCCTGGTAGATGAAATGGCGATGCGGGCTAAAGACAAAGGTTTAGAGCTAAAAGCCATTATTAGACCTTGTTGGGTGCGGGCCGACAAAACATACTTGTACAGAATACTGCAAAACTTGTTGTCAAATGCGGTGAAATACACCGAAAAAGGAAGAGTTTTATTTGTGGTCAAATCGGTTAACGACACTGTATATTTTAAGATTTTAGATACAGGCATCGGTATTTCTAGCGACAAACTAGACACCATATTTGGCGACTTTTTCCGCGCCAATGAAAGTAAGGAACATGGTTTAGGCCTAGGCCTTGGTGTGGTAAGGCGCTTGAGTTTACAGCTCGACACCAAAATACAGGTGCGTTCACACTTAGGTAAGGGCAGTAGCTTTATGTTCTCGCTCAATAAAGCTGCCCCTAAAGCCACCTCAGCTATTAGTAATAAACCAAAAAATACAACCTTTAGCGGTATGCAGGTGCTGTGTGTGGACGATCAACGTGAAAATTTAGACGCACTTAGCACCTTGCTTGAGAAATGGGGCGTTAAGGTTTATCTGGCTAATAATTGGGATGATGCGTTGTCTCTTGCCGAGTCAGTTAAACCTCAAATATTACTAATGGATTACCAGCTAAGCCATGAAGATGACAAAAACGGGCTTGCTCTTATTGATACTATTAGAACCAAATTAAACGTTGTTGTACCCGCCGCTCTGATTACCGCAACGCCTGATGAAAGTCTTGTGGTGCAATGCAAAGAGCAGGGAGTAAACTTTTTAGCGAAGCCGCTGAAGCCTGCAAAATTAAGAGCGTTATTGCAAAGCATGACGCGCTACATTCGCGAGGCAAAAAACGTAGATGCAAATGAAGGCAGTAGCGATTAGAACTGCATAGAGATACTGATTAAATAGACGAATACAAGTACTGCCTACTACCGCTCCTCATTTGACTGGGCCTGCTCTGCGGCCTGGCCTGCAGCATGATCACTGGCATTGCTAGCGGCATGGGTAGCTGGGCGTGTTTTTTCCTTAGCGGTCGAATTAGCCTCAGTCGAATTAGCCTCTAACATGGCGTTCGTTTTAGCAACCACTTTTCCTATGCTGTCCCATTTTACTTTGGGGTTTAACATAACAGGCCGAGTGAGAATGAGGTTGTTAGGATACATAATAGTTTCACGTTCAAGCGTGACCAGGCGAGTACTGAATGGCCCGATATCGGCAATAAACCCCTCAACAAAATTATCACCATCGATAATGCGTAAGTAATTGCCTCGTCTGTAAGATACATTCGTAAGCAATATGAAGTAGGCTGTTATATTGCTGATTAACGACCAGCTGGCAAACAGCGCTACCCCTGTAACCGTTATAATAGATGTGGATAAGACAAGAAGGCCTGAAAAGTCTATTCCCCAAGCAAGCAATAGCAAACAAAGGGACACTGTTGCCGCTATTACTTTAGCAGCAAATAGTCCTTTCAATGCACTGTGAGACTTAAGCTTCGATTTCGCAATGTCGTTTTCAATTTTCGGCAGCAGCTTTTTTGACATAACCAAATAAACGAGCAGTACCAAAACACTAAACACGATATTAGATTGATATTGCGTTGCCCATTGCAGAAAATTGTCCCACCATTGAATCATCACTCCAGTGTACTCCACATGTATTCCTTCGTAGCGCTTAGCGCTCTCATTATTGCTATATACTCACATTATCACGAAAGCGCTATGACATCTTTGCAAGGCCACCAATAGCCCGTATTCTAATGCGAAGAGTCGATATGCTACTGCCAAAAACCACAGTCTTCATAAAATAAAAACAATCGACACCATAAGAAAAATTTGTAAGACAGACCCTACAGACTCGATTAGTATGCGCGTCCTAAACAGCTTGCGCATTTATCGCTCACATGTAACGGTAGTGTTAATTCGAGAGCTGAACTCATTATTTTATCAAGGCTAATAAACCTATGCGCATTGCAATACTGTCAAGAAACCCGCGACTTTACTCTACTTCACGTCTTGTTGAGGCAGGAAAAGCTAGAGGTCATGAAGTGGATGTTATCGATACCATGCACTGTTACATGGATATCACCAGCGCAAGACCCTCTGTTCGATATAAAGGTAAAAAGCTTCCCTACTACGACGCCGTTATTCCACGCATTGGTGCGTCGGTAAGCTTTTACGGCACCTCAGTAGTGCGTCAATTTGAAATGATGGGCACATACAGTGTTAATGAATCAGTGGCAATCAGCCGCTCTCGTGACAAGCTACGCTCTCTTCAATTGCTTTCTCGTAAAGGGGTTGGAATGCCACGAACAGGGTTTGCCCATCATCCAGATAAAATAGATGATGTGATAAAAACCGTGGGAGGAGCGCCTGTTGTTATTAAGTTACTTGAGGGTACGCAGGGTATAGGCGTGGTTTTGGCAGAAACTCACAATGCCGCTGAATCTATAATTGAAGCTTTTATGGGGCTTAACGCCAGCATTCTGGTTCAAGAATTTATAAAAGAAGCCGGAGGAAGTGATATTCGCTGCCTGGTGGTAGGCGGAAAAGTTGTCGCGGCAATGAAACGTCAGGCCGCAGCCGGCGAGTTTCGCTCTAATTTACACCGTGGCGGACAAGCTAGCCTAGTGAGATTAAGCCCTGCTGAACGTAAAACAGCAATAGATGCAGCAAAAACCATGGGGTTAAATTGTTGCGGCGTAGATATTTTGCGTTCTAACAATGGCCCCGTCGTTATGGAAGTTAACTCTTCTCCTGGATTAGAGGGTATAGAAAAAGCCACCAATAAAGATGTAGCAGCTATGATTATTGAGTTTATTGAAAAAAGCGCCGAGCCACACAAAACAAAAACTCGTGGTAAAGGTTAATACATAGCAACGTTCATCGTTAATGAAGGCTGAAATGCCATTTGTGAAGGAAAAACCTTAGTGGTAAGTAATGTTTTGACGATTGGGGGTCACGATATCGCCCCAGGAGAAACCAAGAAAATAGACTTGGAAATGCCGCCGCTTTATACGGCTACCAATATGAGTATTCCAGTCTATGTAAAAAGAGGCAAACGCCCAGGGCCAGTTATGTTCGTTAGCGCTGCCGTTCACGGTGACGAGCTAAACGGCATAGAGATTGTAGGGCGTTTAATACGCTCGAAGGCAATTGAGAAATTACGCGGAACCCTTATCGCAGTGCCAATGGTAAACGTCTATGGTGTGTTAAATCAGTCACGTTACTTGCCTGATAGACGAGACTTAAACCGCAGCTTTCCCGGAAGCAAAAAAGGCTCATTAGCGGGAAGGCTCGCAAATCTTTTTTTTAACGAGGTAGTGAGCAAGTGTGACGTTGGAATAGACCTTCACACCGGTGCAATACACCGAAGCAACCTGCCGCAAATTCGCGCAGATTTAGACGACGCAGACGTGCTTGAGATGGCAAAAGCCTTTGGCGTTCCCGTGTTACTTAACGCTGAAATTCGTGAAGGCTCGCTAAGAGAGGCCGCAAGCACAAATGGCGTTAAAATTTTGCTTTATGAGGCAGGCCAAGCACTTCGCTACGATGAGTTTTCTATCAGGGCCGGCGTGAAAGGTATTATCAATACCATGAGACACCTTGGTATGCTGAATAAAAGTCGCAGTAAAGGCCACAGTATAAATCGGTTTATCGCTCAACAAAGCGGCTGGGTGCGTGCAGCTGAAAGCGGTTTTGTAACCCATCTTGCACAATTAGGCGACCATGTTGTAAAAGGGGATAAACTTGCGGCTATTGCCGACCCTTTTGGCAACATTATCGGCAGCATTATTAGCCCGGCCGAGGGTGTTGTAATAGGCAAGCAAAACATACCTCTCACGCAAGAGGGAGAGGCAATCTATCACATTGCGTATTTTTCACAGCCTAATGAAGTAGCAGAACACGTTGAACTTTACCAAGACAATTTATTACCTACAGACGAGCCACTTGTTGAGTAAAAAAATGAAAAATAAAAAACTTATTGGTGCAGTTGAAGTGTGCGATTTACCCCAACTTGCTATTACCGAGCTGAATGTTCGCGTAGATACAGGAGCAGCCACTTCCTCTCTTCATGTCGACAATATAGAAGAGTTTACCCGTGATGAAACGCTGTGGATCCGCTTTGACATTCACCCTGATATTTACAATGTCGACACGGTAGTAAGAAGAGAAGCAGAAGTATTTGGCAAAAAAAAGGTAAAAAGTTCCACCGCAACCCGAGAAAAGCGCTATGTTATATTAACAGATATCATCATGGATGGGTTTCAATGGAGAATCCAACTGACGTTAACAGACCGCTCAGAGATGACCTACTCCATGCTTTTAGGCCGTGAGGGCATGTCGGGGCATTTCATTGTCGACCCAGAGTATGACTATCTTCTCACAGGTAAAGACTAACTTTTGAAATGAGTAAATGGGTATGCGATTGCCAGGAAAGGCACTTATTGTTTTTTCGCTCTTATCTTTTATCACTGCACTTTCAGATGTTTCTGCTCGCCAGAACTCAGACGAGAGCGACATACCACGAGTTCACACCCAAGTAAGGCTGCCCAATATTCATCCCGGCCGGGACGCCATTTACAGCTATGCAAAGCAGTTGCTTTTTAACGCCTTAACGGTGACTGAAAAAGAATACGGCACTTTTGAGTTTATTGTTAGCGAACAAGAGAGCCCTCAACAGCGCCAATTAAGAAGCTTAGAACATGACATGCTCGATGTCACTTGGAGCGTTACTTCTAAGGACAGAGAAGCCTACTTTCAGCCTATTCGTATTCCCATCATGGCAGGTCTTTACGGCAAGAGAGTGCTGTTGATTGCCGGTGACGATACACGCTTTTCGAAGAACATCGACATAGACACATTACGCAATTTTAGAGCTGCACTGGGCTATGATTGGCCCGATACAGCTATTTTTCGTCATGCACAAATACCGGTACTTGAAACCAACTATCGCGCTTCGTTTAAAATGGTCGCAGATGGCTTCGCCGACATGTTCCCGCGCAGCGTGATGGAAGTGAAAGAAGAGATGAGCAACCTTGAACTTAGTCGAGGCTTGCAATTGGAAAACAACCTCGTTATTGCTTATCCAAGCCCTGTGTTTTTTTTCGTTCGTAGTGATAATCAACCCTTGGCCAAACGCATCACCGATGGTTTACTGCAGCTAATAGAAACCGGTAGTTTTCAGCAGCTATTATTGAGCCAAGAAGGTTACCAAGAAAGCCTTGCCTTAATGGAAGGACGCACCACAATTAATATCGATAACCCGCTTTTAAATGAAGAAAGTAGAATGGCGTTAGAAACCTTTGTTCCTCGCCTTACAAGGTTGAAAAATACGCCAGAGCAAGAATCACCAGATGAGCAAGACTCGAAACAGACTAAAAAAGAGCTATAACCTAAGCAATGCTACAGCCTGCCTTTCCCTATCTCAATCAAGCGGTAACCTTTTAAAGTCGCGCTTTTGATTTAGTGAGGCTGCTCCAATGCTGGCTGACTTAACGAGACGGCGGCTCTAATTCTAGCTGAGACGCGATAAGTACGGCTTGTGTGCGGTTGTTAATACCCAGCTTTTTGAATATGGCGGTAACATGCGCCTTTACCGTTGCCTCAGCAATATCTAAGTTATAGCCTATTTGCTTGTTTAGTAACCCATCTCTCATGTAGCACAACACTTTGTATTGAGAGGGCGTTAAAGAAGCCACTTTATCGGCCAGTTCTGAAAACGCTTCATCAACATCATCAACACTGTCGCTTAACCCCTCGGGCAGCCATATATCGCCATCGAGTATTGCCTCAACGGCGTTGCCAATGTCTTGGGCGCTGGCAGTTTTTGGAATAAAGCCAGATGCTCCAACACCAATGATTTTTGAAATCAACGAGGTGTCTTCTGTACCTGATACCACAGCAACGGGAATATCTGGGTAAAGCTTGCGTATATGAAGAAGCCCGAACAGATCGTTACTGCCGGGCATGTGTAAATCGAGTAATAACAGGTCGATATCTTCTTGATTAAGCATATCGACCGTTGACGTTAAGTCGCCTGCCTCTTTGAGTGTTAAAGAGGGCAGCGACAACGATAAGGCGCCTCTTAATGCATCGCGATACAGCGGGTGATCATCTGCGATTAAAAGCGTTACCATTGTCATTTTCCTTGATTATCTATTAAGTCGCTCCTCTATGAGTGTATCAACAACAGACGGATCCGCCAATGTTGATGTATCACCGAGTTGCTCGTGTTCATTAGCCGCTATTTTACGTAATATACGACGCATTATTTTGCCTGAACGTGTTTTAGGAAGCCCAGTAGACCATTGAATAATATCAGGCGTTGCAATGGGGCTTAACTCTTGACGTACCCAAGCTTTGAGCTCTTTAGTCAGTGCCTCATCTACCTCTACACCCTCATTAGGACTTACGTAAACATAAATGCCCTGACCTTTAATGTCATGAGGATAGCCAACCACCGCCGCTTCGGCAACTTTACTATGGGCCACCAGCGCACTCTCAATTTCGGCGGTGCCTAAACGGTGTCCAGAAACGTTAAGCACGTCGTCCACACGGCCGGTTATCCAGTAGCAACCGTCCTCATCACGACGTGCACCATCACCTGTGAAATACACACCGGTATACGCGCTAAAATAGGTATTGATAAAGCGCTGGTGATCGCCGTAAACGGTTCTGGCTTGGCTTGGCCAGCTGTCTTTAATGACTAGGTTACCTTCTGCGGCACCTCCTAGCTCGTTTCCATCGGCATCAAACAATGCAGGCGCTACGCCAAAGAAAGGACGCGTAGCAGAGCCCGGCTTAAGCTCTGTTGCTCCCGGTAACGGCATGATCATATGTCCGCCGGTTTCCGTTTGCCACCAAGTATCAATGATTGGGCAACGGTTTTGTCCTATCACGCGGTGGTACCACTCCCATGCCTCTGGATTTATTGGCTCACCCACAGTGCCTAACAGGCGAAGCGACGAGAGGTCACAGCCTTCGGCTGGTGTATCGCCATGTGCCATTAATGCACGTATTGCGGTAGGCGCAGTGTACAGGCTATTCACCTTATATTTTTCTACCACTTGGGCTATACGCTTAACGTCTGGGTAGGTAGGTACACCTTCAAAAAATACCTGCGACGCCGCGTTAATCATTGGCCCATAAACCATGTAGCTATGACCGGTTATCCAGCCCACATCTGCGGTACACCAATAGATATCATCTTCTTTGTAATCAAAGGCGTATTTGAATGTCATGGCTGAGTACAGCAAATACCCACCTGTTGTATGCACTACCCCTTTTGGCGTGCCAGTAGAGCCTGATGTATACAGTATGAAAAGCGGATCTTCAGCATTCATCACTTCCGGTTCGCATTGTGCTGAACAACTATCGATGGCCTCATGCCACCACACATCGTGAGCACTATTCCACTCAACATCACCGCCGGTTAGCTTATGAACAATAACATTAGTAATAGATGGACAGGCACCATTTGCCAACGCTTTATCTACGTTCGCTTTAAGCGGAATACTGCGCCCTGCTCTGCGTCCTTCATCGGCGGTAATCACAACTTTAGCCGCGCTATCATTAATGCGATCTGCAATAGCGTTAGGCGAGAAGCCGCCGAAAATAACCGAGTGGACTGCGCCAATGCGTGCGCAAGCTAACATAGCGTATGCGGCTTCAGGCACCATAGGCATGTAAATCGCTACACGATCGCCTTTCTCAACGCCCATCCCTTTTAGTGCGTTAGCCAGTTTGCATACCTCGTAATGCACCTGTTGATAAGTGACGTCGAGGCTGTCTTCGGGAGAATCCCCCTCCCAGTGAAAGGCCACTTTTGTTGCATTTTTTTCTAGGTGTCTATCGATACAGTTGTAGCTGGCATTCAATGAGCCGTCTTCAAACCATTTGATAGACACATCATTCTTACCGAAAGCGGTATTCTTAATTTTGGTTGGCGCCTCGTACCACTCCAGTAGTGCAGCATGCTCCGCCCAAAATGATTCTGGATCGTCTATCGACTTCTTGTACATGTCATCATACTGAGCGGCAGTAAGATGCGTAGATTGAAGGATATTTTCAGGTACGGGGTAAGTCTTGCTGGCAGTCATAGATTGCCTCCATTATTTATAATGTTAAATTCTCGATTTCGTTGAAATACTCTAGCCATTAATGAGTAAAGAAAAATGAGACATTGGTCTTACTGGTAGTCGTTATCGAAGAATCATCCACAAAAAACCTTACAGCTCAACGCTTAAGGCTGTTTCTTACTTAAATGTGCCTGTCTCAATACGAATTACATATTAAGACAGTCACAATAATCTTTTAGAGTGCCTGTCTTTATAAGTAAACCTTCCTAATTCTATCGAGACAGTCATAATTTCAGACAGCAAGACTACTATCAAGACAGTCACATCAAGGGCCGCTATTAAGACAGTCACATTAACGTTTAAAATAATGTTTAAAAATGCCTGTCTTTCTAAGCATTACTTAAAAGTACACCCACCATTGCGTTACACAATGGCGGGCTAATTTAGCGTGTTTTCTCGCTCAGGCATTAAAATTTAAAGACAACACCTGCACGGCCTACTACCGTTGAGAAGTCCTCAAAATCGCCGCCGTATTCGGTATTGAAATGAGTAAATTGCACAAACCCAGTCAAACCGTCCATTAACTTGTGGCCATAGTTTATATAGGCTGTAGTGTTTTCATTTAGGTCTGTTAGTGACAAGCGGTTACGGTCGCTAGAGTCTACAGAAGCACTGGCGTAACCTACCTTGATAGTAGAATCTGTATTCACTTTCCAAGTAAGGTATGTGAAGAAGCCGCTTTCACCAAAGCTTTCGCGAACTTCACCTGCACCGTTCAAGCCCGATGAAGGAGCAACACCAAGAGCGTTTTGATTATTCAGCGCATCACCTGTGTAATATTCAGCATTTATGCTGACTGCACCGAAATTTAGGGTGGTATAAACTTTCATTAGCGTGGCATCTTGGTTTTCACCGGCAGTAAACCCAGCTTCGTCTTCAAAGTTGAGCTCTGCAAAATGACCTGCTGCACCAATTTTATGACCAGAAAAACTGTAATTCACATCCAAAGCCAAACCAGGCATGCGGCCAAGTTCGTTCGCATTAATACCACCTGCTGTGGCGTTTCTGCCCTTTCCTGTTAATGCGCCGGTTACCATTAAACCGTCGTTCTTATATGTTGCCCCTACTTCTACAGCTAAGAACCCTGACTTACCTGCGCGGTAGGCGTTACCAATCCAGTTGTAGCTACCACTCGACTTAATACCAGCTGCGGTACTCCATTTCTGCCCACCGAAGAAAGTCCAGTTTTCATCCATATCGTAGTAAAGCGTTGCTAGGCGAAGACGAGGCTCTTGCGCCTGAAGTGCAGTTTGATTGGTAAACCCATCCTCACCATCAATAAAATCAAACTCCAGTACCGATCTTATTTTTTCATGATTCATATTTAATGAGAATCGTGATTGAGCCGCTTGGAAAGATGTTGACTCTGACTCCAAGAAGTTTGTTTGCTGTTCCGTAGCTGGCGCACCACCGAAGATATCCGTTCTCAGCGCATGTGTGGGTGCCACTTGGCTGTAGGCACCGCCAAAACTTGCTACGCCTTGGCTAGACGTAACCACTTCAGATTTAATCATACCCTTGAAACTAAAATCAAAAGCGTAAACAGGACTATTTATCAAAATAAGTGCGCAAGACGCAGCTACACGATTAAGCATGTGGTTCTCCAAAATTATTCTTAGTGTTCACTATCATTTTTATCTTGATTACCCTGTGTTCGATGGTGAAAGCACAGAGATTATAAAATTGAGTTTGAATCATTCACCGAGTTAACTTTCGGTTAACATAAATTCAACAAAGCAATTGTGGGTTAAAAATAGGCAAAACACTCGACAAATCATAGCTGTTGCGACCAAAGTCTTATCACTCAAGTACCGAGAGCATTTACATTTTCAGCTGTAATTAGCTGGAAAATCGTTTGTTATTTCTATGCAGCACAGAATAGAAATAAAGAGTAACTATCTGATTTCGTTCAAAGTGTAAAACGACGGATTAAATAAAGAATAAACACACTTTGCATCGAGTAGGACGACTCGCTTTGCTATTTATTAGATCATATTGCGTTAGGCAAAAAGCAGAGCACTCGACCTTATTCGCGTTAAATTCACATAGAGGTGAAAATAATGCCAAGCGGAATAATGAAGAACAGGCCGCCAACATAAGCTGCGCCATAGAGCTTTTGTTCCGATGCAAGTACCGATAATTGATAGGACAAATTTATGGGAATATCCCGTAAAAAACGAACTCCGTAAATGAGAGTAACCCCTAATACATTATAAATGAGATGCACCAGCGCAATTTGCAATGCGAAACCACTGTTTACACCTACTACACCTAGTGCAGCAATAAGTGCGGTAATGCAAGTTCCCACGTTCGCACCAAGAGTAAATGGATAAATATCTCGTGCTTTTAACACGCCAGCACCAACTAGAGGAACCATAAGAGAGGTAGTCGTTGATGACGATTGAACTAACACGGTGACAATAGCTCCCGACGCAATACCAGATAAGGGGCCCTGCCCTATGCTTTTATGCAATAACGCCTTCGCTTTTCCTACCATAAGCGACTTCATAATTTTGCCCATATAGGTAATAGACGCCACTATGAGTAGAATTCCGATAAAAATCTTCGCCACTCCCGGATACACAGAGGGCAAAAACTGTAGAGATTCAGAAACAAGCTCTGTTACTGGCTTTGTTACGGCTTTTATGGGATTAACGCCGCCTACACCCATCGCTTCGCCGGTATGAATTAGTGCGACGAGCTGGCCGCTAAGAAACTCTAAAACACCAAACGCCATTTCTAAAGGCAGGAATATAAGCACCGATAGAACATTGAAAAAGTCGTGTATAGTTGCTGCATTAAACGCGCGCTGAAACTCTTCTTTTTGCCTAACGTGCCCAAGGCTAACCAGGGTGTTAGTAATGCTGGTACCAATATTAGCTCCCATCATCATGGGTATGGCTATGGTAATAGGCAAACCACCCGCCACCATGCCCACAATAATTGAGGTAACTGTACTTGATGATTGAATAAGCGCAGTGCTAACCATGCCAATAATGAGACCCATAATAGGGTTCGATGCAAAATTAAATAACTCGCGAGCTTGATCGCCGGTTGCATACTGAAAACCACTTCCAATCATACTTACTGCAAGCAACATAACGTATACAAGCAAAGTAAGTACTATCCAACGTAACCATTGCGGCTTATTTTCTAGTGGACGTTCATCGAGAATTGCAGACTCAAGTACGGTCATAAAAAATTACTTTTTCACTATAAATAGAAAGATACGGATACTTCCATAGTATGACGTGCTTGTTACACATAAATGACGGCACATAGGTTCATTGGCTTATGAGTTTTTGCAAAGCATTACTTTTGTAAGGCTAGGATTTAATGCATTAACGACAAGGCAAAGTATCGGCTCAACAATGCTTTAGGTATTACAGAATTTGAATTTAAAAGAGAGGAGCCAAAAGCCTATCGTCAGCAAACACTGAAATAAGTGTTTCTATTTTAGGGCCTAGACCAGACGTTAGATTAGGCGTTAGATTAAAAATTGAATCTGGGTTTATGGCAAAGTTCACGCCAGGGCAAGTCAAGTATAAGCCAGAGCTTCTGGGCTCTGGCATTGTAGGCTAACTTTATCTCCTGGCTCTTTGCCGTAACTCTATGTCCTATTTCGATATTCTCAAAACTAGACGATAAAAATTAAAAGCCCAGTGGATAAGATTTTAAAATGCCATGAATATCACTCAGAGTGTCTTCAGTTAATGTAAGGTCAAACGCAGCGATATTTTCCGATAGCTGATCTAATGTTGTAGCACCAATAATAGTGGAGGTAACTCCGGGTACCTGTCGGCACCATGCTAGTGCTAGTTGGGAAGGCGTAATGCCAGCCTTTTCTGCCACCTGCATATATTGTGCAGTAGCTGCCTGAGCTGGCGCTTGATCTCTAAACAGCCCCATGCGCTGCGCCAATGTCCAGCGTGAACCCTCTGGACGGGCTCCGTTTTGATACTTGCCGCTTAACATGCCAGTAGCCAGTGGCGACCAAGGTAAATAGGCAATATTTTCGCACTCACACATTTCGATTAAATAGGGCCAATCTTTTGCGTGCAATAAACTAAACTCGTTTTGAATAGATACGGGTAAAGGCACATTTTCTTGTTCACACAATCGTAAAAATGTGTGAATCCCCCAAGGAGTATCATCAGACAGTCCCCAATAACGAATTTTCCCTGCGTCTATAGCAGCTTTGATGCCGCGTAAAATATCTCGCATTCCCTCAATTTCTTTCTCGCGGTCAATGCGCGTAGGATCTGCGCCGTCTGGCCAGTGCTTACCAAAATGTGGGGTAACTCTATTCGGCCAGTGTAGCTGGTAAACATCAATATAATCGGTGTGCAGGCGAGTTAAAGAGTCCTCTAATGCAGTAGTTACCGCAGAACCTGTAATGGGAGTAGCTTCTCTGATGTATTTAAGTCCAGCCCCAGCGATTTTTGTCATTACGACAATATCGTCTCGTTTGTCTTGATTGCAAGCAATCCAGTTACCAATAATACGCTCTGTATCACCGTATGTTTGCTCATTAGGCGGTACCGGATACATTTCTGCGGTGTCGATAAAATTAACACCCGCGTCTAGAGCCATAGCCATTTGAGCATCCGCATCTTGTTGCGTATTTTGAATGCCCCAAGTCATAGTACCTAAGCAAATATCTGACACCTGCAAATCACTAGAACCCAAGCGATTGAAATTCATAGCAGCTAAACCTCAATTTTTATTTTCGTGCCTTCTAAGGCACTATTAGTCATACGTGAGCCTAAGACTACCCTTCGAAAATCTACATGGCTAGACCCTAGTTACTTTTACTAAGCTGACTGTAAAAAATGTGTAAACCTCTTTCTCCTGACTAGGAGCGGATTCAGCACTGCAATTTTACTTTTACTAACACATGCGTAAGAAAAGAACGCTAATTAACTTTATTTACACATTGAGTCGCCATAGTGATTTGTAGCATAGTCACAATTTTATCCTAGAGGATTCTTTCCAGTTCCCCCCTGCCCATTGAGGTTTTTAGACCATGCTCTCTCAAAGAGTAAATGATTTTATCTATCAAAATCAGCAAGTCGCAGCCCGAATTACACTTCATTGCTAAGCTTGAACGCCCAAGTGAAGATTTACTCGAGGCTTTTGAATCTTCACTTCAACGCAAACTTGGTCGCCATAATAATTATCAGCGTAGTTACATTCTTTTTTACTGAACGGGACTTTTTCCGCAACGTTAGTAGGTGACTTTGAAGTAGTAAACTTTGTAAATAATGTGCTCATCGTTTTCTCCTAAAGCTAATTCTTAAGATGTCTAATTCTTAAGATGTCTAATTCTTAAAATGACAGGCACATTATGCTTAATCAATAATAATGATTAAATTGAAAACATTCGATTAGGCCAATAGATTTTAACTCATCATCCAAGGACCCGTTATAGCCAATGTCTTCGACGGAGAATAAAGATTAACAAATAAGGTTCGACCATCGGGAGAGAAACAGGCACCAGCCAGTTCAGTTTGGGCGTGTAATTTTGCAAAATTATACACTTCACCGTTAGGCGTTACGCCGCGTAGATGATTATCAACCACATCAGTATATTGGTCTTCACATACAAGCAAGTGGCCATTGGGGCACACGGTAAGATTATCGCCAAAGTTATACAAATTTTTATCTTTGCTTTCTAAAAACAATTGTAGTCTGTCGTTTTTCCCATCAACAGATGGCATTAAACGCATTACCTGGCCTAACTGCATTTCCCCCCCATTGGTACAACAAAAATACAGCTCATTTTCTCCCCAATGAATACCCTCGCCTCTGGCAAATAACGCGGCGCCCTTTTCAAATGCCTGCATACGGAGATTATCTTTGGGGCTTTCCGGATGTTCTAAATCTACCCACTCAACATTTAACCACTTTCCTAGCGGCATAGTGGTAGCATTCCAATTTCGAGAGTCAAACTGAGGACGCCCAGACACTTTAAGCGCTTGTAATTGACCGCCGGCAGCGAGATTTGAAGGCGAGTTTGGTAAGAAGCGATACAAGACACTGTCGCCTCTATCTTCTGTTAGATAAACTATGCCGGTGCGGGGATCAACACTTGCGGCTTCATGATTAAAACGTCCCATTGCTGTTAACGGCACGGCTTGAACCATAGAGGTTGCCGACGCTGGAACCTCGAAAATATACCCGTGCTCTTTATTTACCAAGCCATTTGGCTTATCAACCGACTCTTCACAAGTAAGCCAAGTGCCCCACGGAGTAACTCCGCCAGAACAGTTGCGCACCGTTCCAGTCAAACTCATAAACTCCCTTTCAACGCGTTGAGTAGACAGATTGTAAATTATTGTTGATGTACCACCTGGCAAGGCTACTCCACTACTATAAGTATCGTATGCGAGAGAGTGAGAATGCTGTTGAATAGATGGAGGCTGTTGCTCGATATGCTTTGGGTGTAACTCGTGATTGCGGATGAGCGCTAGTCTATTATCGTCAAGAGCTAAACACCCCATACCGTCTGCTCTGTCTGGCACATGCAAACCGTCAGACATTGCATTCCCGAATTCAGAGATAACGCGATAAGAAAACCCTCTAGGTAAATCCAATAAGCCATTGCTGTCTGAAAGCAAATTTCCATAGCCTTTTGATATCGACATTACCCCTTCTGTTGCCTGACCCAATTGGTTTTTGCCGAAGCCACTTGACGCCAACCCTCCAAACGCTAAAGAACCCAAAATAAACTGTCGCCGTGAAATCATAGTAAGGACCTATTAAACAAATATGCTGAGGAGGGCGTCAATTGACATCAATTAATAGTAAAACTGTCATTTGTTATATTATAACAACTAAAAGAAATTTTACCTTTCTGCCTTAGCAATAATTGGTCATTGCGCAACAGAATCACTTATACATGAACTGGTGTTCAAGTTACCGAGCTATAATGTCAAACTTGGGCTATGTAATTCAGACAGGCATTTTTGATTGTCGAATTCAGACAGGAAACCACTATCGTGACAGGCACGAAAATAGCCTGACAGGCATAACAATCACAGGCGCTATCACCCTAGCTCACTGTTATGCCAGTGCTGTACAAATTGGGGTTTTGAGAAATAGTAGCCCTGAAAACGATTACAGCCCTTACTCGTGAGGTAGTCAACCTGCTCTTGCGTTTCTACTCCCTCTGCGATTGATGTGACATTAAGCGCTCTTGCCATTTCAATAATGGCATCAACAATAGGCGCTCCCTTTTTAGCGCTGTTATTATCAATATCGTCGATGAATATTTTATCAATCTTAAGTTCACTAATGGGCAACTCTTTTAAGTAAGCTAAGCTAGAATATCCGGTGCCAAAGTCGTCAATAGAAAAGCGAAAACCATAATTGGCCAATTCGTTCATTGTGTTTTTTACTGTCTCGATATCTACCACTAGCGCGGTTTCAGTTAACTCTAAAATTAGCATTTGGCTTGGAATACCGTAATAGTTGATCCTTGCAATCAAAGAAGAGGCGAAATCGGGCAGTACAATTTGTTTTGCGCTGATATTGATAGCAACGCACAAGTCCAGCCCTCGAGCGATAAACTGTTTGAGGGTGTTTAGTGTTTCATCGATGACCCAATTACCGATATCGCAAATAACATGGCTTTCTTCGGCAATGGAAATAAAGTCTGCGGGACTGACGACTCCAAGTTCTGAAGAATGCCAGCGAACTAGGGCTTCGAACGACGTAGTTTCACCACTATGATTTACCTGTGGTTGCAATGCCAACAATAGCTCGTCCTTAGCCACAGCTTGCCGCAGATGAAGCTTTATAGCCAAATAGCGATCTAACTCCTCCATACCATCTTCTGAAATATGACAAAGGCCGAAGGGGGCTGATTTTTTAGCCCGCTTCACCGCATTTTCAAGTACATTGATCATGCGTTCATAGTTTTGCTTACTGGCTTCAAATATCGCGCTGCCAAGAGAAGCACTCATCGAGACGTTCACGCCGCTAATGTCTACATCATAGTGCCGAGGGTTAATTAACGCATTTTCTATCATGCTGGCATTGAAATGATGAATGTCCGCTTTTTTATAGGTTTTCTTTGATAAGACGATAAAGCTGTCGCCTGCGAATTTATAAATGTGGTAGTCGTGGCCGATAATAAACAGTAACTTTTCAGCAATAGCACGTAGTGCGTTATTAGCATTGTTATAGCCTAAACGCGTATTTATCTGCGCCATATTGTCCATATCAAGCAAAAGAATATGCATATACTCATGATGAATGGCCGCACGCAAAATCAAATCTTTGCATTCTTTTTGAAACCACTGACTGTTGCGCAAGTGTGTAACGCTATCGGTATAAGCAAGGTTATAAATTGTATCTTGGGCTGCTATTCGCTCACTGATATCACGCACTACGCCAATGTAAATCTTTTCGCCTAAATCGGTGCTTTCAGAAAGCGATAACTCCATCTGAAATACTGAGCCATCTTTGCGCTTTGCAGGCAGCTGCCTGCCCGTACCTATAATTTTGGCATTCCCTGTACGCTCATAATTTGCCATGTAACGAGAGTGGTTTGATGCATATGGCTCGGGCATAAGTACTTCTACAGACTCCCCGACAAGCTCGTTTTTTGCGTAGCCAAACATGGAAAGCGTGATGTCGTTACATTGTTTTATAATGCCTTTTGAAGAAATACTTACTACCGCATCGTTAATGTTGTCGAGAATATTTTGAATTCGTCCAGCCCGCTCCTCGCTCAAGATCATTGTTTTCTTATAATCGGTGATATCTTCGAAGGCTCCGAAATAGCGCCTCACATTCCCTTCTTCGTCAAGCTCGTGTTTACCCGATGTTCGGACCCACTTTTTGACATTGCTGGCCGAAAGTATTTGAACTTCAATATCGTACGAGGTGTTGTGCTTTATCAACTCGGCAAAGGTGTGCTCAACTAACTCTATTGATTCTTGGCTATAAAACGACAAAGCATCATTTACACTCACTGGCTTTTTATATGAAATATCGTGAATTGCATAGGTTTCCTTGGACCAAAATAGCTTATCTTCAGCAGGGTAATATTCCCACGCTCCGGTTTTCGAGAGACTACTTACTTCATCTAATAAAGATAAGTTATTTATAGTACGGAATTCTTGATAGTACTTTTGTAAGCGCGTGGCAATGAGCTTTGCATTCGCACTGAAGCCTGGTTTGTGCTCTTCAATGTTAGGTCTTGGGGACGTAAAAATCGCAGCTAAAATACCTACGTTGCGCCCCTCTTCATTAAAAAGTCCTGCGCCGAGATAAGCCTCTGCCGCTATTTTTTGAAGCGACTTATCGCAGGGATAGTGACTGCGTACAGAGTCGGAAAATGCACACACACCGCGTTGTAAAACCTCTTCGCAAGGAGAGCCCTGCAATGCATAATCAGATAAATCACTAACCAGCGTTTGCTGTTGAATTCCAACTAACACAGAAACACTATTTTCGTTTCGGACACCAAGCAACAAAAAGTCAGCTTTTAGCGATGCATTATATTCAAGCAATTCATCGACAAATACTTGCTTATTGGCCCTAACTAGCCGGCTAAACTCGGCTTCCTCAAATACAGCATTGTGGGTAAACATAACGTCCTTTTGCGCCCAGCCGTCGACTCGATGATATCTTTAACCAGGCAGAAGATTCTTTCATTTGTACCTACAGTAGAAAAATGAAGGCTTTTTTTCAATAATAAAGAGAATAGTAGAGTGTGTAACATAGTCAATCTAAAAGAGCATTAAAACGCCAGAAAAAGCTTTTATAAACAATACCTAAGCAAACACTAATATACCTTTGAGGAGATAGATGAATGTCATCTACCGCCAAAAGTTCGTACTCTTCTTCTTATTGAGACAGGCAATTTTACTTGCCCTGTTGAGACAGACACTTGTACTTTTTGTACTTGTCATCGAATTAGTCACTTGGGTAGACAGTCCTCCGACTATCTATTGAGACAGGCATGTTTGCAATGCTCGATCATTTCTGTCACTACCAAGACAGGCATGGCTAGACCGCTATCAAGACAGTCACGACTGAGCCGCTATTAGCCTGAGCCACCAAAAAAACTGTACCTCAATACACTTTCTTTAGATGGTGTAGCACTCCAAACTGGTATCAGCACAATTAAACGTCAGAATAGCTCGATGCCTAAAGCCCGAAAGTCTCAAATTAGCTTATCAGATACACCGTATTATCACTGCGTATCTCGTTGTGTTCGCCGCGCATTCTTATGTGGAACAGAGCACGGAAAAAGCTTCGAACACCGCCGCAAGTGGGTTGAAGACCGCATTCATGTGTTAAGTGATGTATTTGCGATAGAAGTTTGTGCTTACGCGGTAATGAGCAACCATACCCATATCGTTCTGCATGTGAATAAAGAGAAAGCGATAGCGCTCTCGACAGAAGAGGTTATTGAGCGCTGGCATTCATTGTACAGAGGAACCTTGTTAACGCAGCAATACGCCTCGCCCATGACACGAAAAGCGCTGAGTGAGGCGCAGATAGATACCGTGGAAAATACCGCAGGCGTGTGGCGAGCACGACTTTATGATATCAGTTGGTTTATGCGCGCACTCAATGAATACATTGCTCGCGCGGCTAATAAAGAAGATGAATGTACAGGACACTTTTGGGAGGGAAGATTTAAATCCCAGGCGCTACTGGATGAGTCTGCACTAGCTGCCTGTATGGCTTACGTCGATTTAAACCCGGTGCGCGCTAATGTGGCGAAAACGCCTGAAACCTCTGACCATACCAGCATTCAATACCGAATTCGTGCTGCAAGGGTGGGTAAAACACCGAAACGACTCATGCCTTTTGCTGGCAACTCACAGCGAGATAGGCCCCATGGCTTACCTTTCACTCTTAGCGATTACCTTCAGCTTGTGGATACAACAAGTCGGTGTATTCTTCCAACTAAACACGGCAAAGTAGAAAGCAATATGCCACACATTCTAGTGCGTCTTGGCATCGACGATGAAAAATGGCTGACGTTAACTACCCAGTTTGAACACTGTTTCAAGCACGCTGCGGGGAAAGTTGTTCACCTCGAGCAGTACGCCCACAACCAACATCAACAGCGAGTTCATGGACGAAAAAGCGCTATGCGCTTACTTGGATAAACCTATCGTTACTTCTTAAGAGTGCTTGCTCACTGAGAGCTTTGAACAGCTATATAGCCCCTATACAGTCCCCCGAGTGCCACTACCAGCTATTTTAAGCTGTCACATATTCAATGTAGCTTCAGATCCGCCAAAAAACCTTCGTTCACAAACTTACAAAGCGTAGATGTAGTCAGTGCCTATGAGTTCCTACTGAAACCCTAATGTGACTGTCTTACTAGTGGCCGCGGGATCCTAATATGACTGTCTTATTAGTGACCGGAGCTTTTAGGAAAAGCTTAAGAGATACAAAGAGCTGCTTCCCCTTTTAGAGCTATTGAGGGGTACATAAGTAGTATTAACATGCCTGTCTCAATAGTAGATTTTTTACAGGCATATCGAGTAGGGTGAGGCTTGCGCCTCATCCCTCTCACAGAACCGTACGTACGGGCCTCGTATACGGCTCCTGCATACTTCATATCACTTGCTAAGTGACACAATGCTAATTTGCAATCTAGTATCGTGCGCCCTATGGACATCGTTCATTTTCTAACATTGTGGTAACTTTCATTGCAGGGTTTGGCGTTCTAGCACTGAGGCAATCTACCAAATTTGACTACAATTACTTCCCATATACGGCCTGTCTCACCAGACATCACTATTCCTAGCGCACCGATTCGACTTGTCCCGCTGATCTGGCGGCTTGTGTATCAATGATAAAAAAACTCACAACTCATCAGAGTCTTAAAGTCTGCTTCCCCCCTTCGCAATCCATTTAAGCTTTTGGCTAAAATAGATCCTATCAAACACAATGCTGATAGTCGGCTTGGTTTTACCCTCCACACCATTACTGGCTTTCATCGGCCTAGCCTTACTCACTACTACGGGTTCATCTGCCACCTCACACTCGCAACATTCTTGGATCACTCCTTGAACGATACGTCCAACCATTTGATTGGATCTAATGCCAGGCTTCCCCAGTTACTGCACTGGCTCCCTGTTAGAAATTCCACCCTCAAACACAAAACAGGACTGACTGAGTATCGGGCTTCGCGCTATTTTGCACGCTTACCCTCCTGTCTTGCCGAATCAGGTTCACTTGCGTTGTGTACCTCTAACTTCCTATGGCTTCCTTCAGACCCTGCCGTTGGCCAACAACGCCCTTGCCATTCGGATTATCTTCCCCTCAGTCAGGGTGATTCAGGTTTCTTTCAACCTGACGGGTTTGCCAGCTTCGCTGGGCAAACAAAAAAAGCGCACCTAAGTGCGCTTTCTTGTGCAGTGTTTGCAAAGTCTAGATTAGTCTAGGATCTTCGCTACAACACCAGCACCTACTGTACGACCACCTTCACGGATTGCGAAACGTAGACCTTCGTCCATCGCAATCGGAGCAATTAGCTCTACTTTGAATTTAAGGTTGTCACCAGGCATTACCATTTCTACGCCTTCTGGAAGCTCTACAGCACCAGTTACGTCAGTTGTACGGAAGTAGAACTGTGGACGATAGCCTTTGAAGAATGGAGTATGACGGCCACCTTCGTCTTTAGACAATACGTATACTTCTGCTTCGAACTTAGTGTGTGGGTTGATTGAACCAGGCTTCGCTAGTACTTGTCCACGCTCTACGTCATCACGCTTAGTACCACGTAGTAGTACACCAACGTTCTCACCAGCACGACCTTCGTCTAGAAGCTTACGGAACATTTCAACACCAGTACAAGTCGTCTTAGTTGTATCTTTGATACCAACGATTTCTACTTCTTCACCTACTTTAACGATACCTTGCTCAACACGGCCTGTTACAACAGTACCACGACCTGAGATTGAGAATACGTCTTCGATTGGAAGAATGAACGGCTTATCGATTGCACGCTCTGGCTCTGGGATGTATGAATCAAGAGCTTCACCTAGTTCGATGATTTTCTTTTCCCATTCTGCGTCGCCTTCAAGCGCTTTTAGTGCAGAACCTTGGATAACTGGAAGGTCATCGCCTGGGAATTCATATTCGCTAAGAAGTTCACGAACTTCCATTTCTACTAGCTCAAGAAGCTCTTCGTCATCAACCATGTCACATTTGTTCATGAACACGATGATGTGAGGAATACCAACCTGACGACCAAGTAGGATGTGCTCACGAGTTTGAGGCATAGGGCCATCTGTCGCAGCAACTACTAGGATTGCACCGTCCATCTGAGCAGCACCAGTGATCATGTTTTTAACGTAATCAGCGTGTCCTGGGCAGTCAACGTGCGCGTAGTGACGTGATGGAGTATCGTATTCTACGTGTGACGTAGAGATAGTGATACCACGTGCTTTTTCTTCAGGCGCGTTATCGATTTGATCGAATGCTTGAGCTGAACCACCGTATGTCTTTGAAAGAACAGTAGTGATAGCTGCAGTTAGCGTGGTTTTACCGTGGTCAACGTGGCCGATTGTACCCACGTTTACATGGGGTTTCGTACGTTCAAACTTTTCTTTTGCCATTTCTATTATCCCAGCAAAGTTACATTAAAAAAATTTTGAATTTTTACAACATGAGCTGGGGAGAAAACTGGTGCTGATAGGCAGATTTGAACTGCCGACCTCACCCTTACCAAGGGTGCGCTCTACCAACTGAGCTATATCAGCACTGATTTGGAGCGGGCAGTGGGAATCGAACCCACATCATCAGCTTGGAAGGCTGAGGTAATAGCCATTATACGATGCCCGCAAATCTTAATTCTCTGGCCACCTCATAAAGAAAGTGGTGGAGGGGGCAGGATTCGAACCTGCGAAGGCTGAGCCGGCAGATTTACAGTCTGCTCCCGTTGACCGCTTGGGTACCCCTCCAGAATTGATGGTGCCGACTGCCGGAATCGAACTGGCGACCTACTGATTACAAGTCAGTTGCTCTACCAACTGAGCTAAGTCGGCACTACATCAAGTGGGTGCGCATTCTAGAGTAATGAATTACTCAGTGCAAGTGTCTTTTTGAAAAATTTTCATTTTTCTTTTCTGACCGATTTCTCAATCTATCAGAAGGTTACGCTAGAAAATCACTAAGTTCTTTTCTGGCATATCGGGCAAGACCTTGCACCACCAAATGAGCGGGACGAATGTTAACAGCGGATTCTAAGAATGCAAACACTTTTTTGTCTCCCCCCCCTAAAATAATGTCAAATTCGGTTTGTTTGCTTGATATGTAATCAACGGCGCTCAAATAAACACCATAAACCGCTGCATGACACCCCGTTGCTACGCATTCTTCGGTGTCCGTCCCTACCCCAAAGCTGGTTGGAATTTCATCATTAGCGAATACTTTTTTTGTTGAAGCTACTAAAGCATCTCTCATAACGTTAAAGCCAGGCACTATCCAACCGCCTAAATGTTGACCATCAACAACAAAATCAACGGTAATTGCTGTGCCCACATCCATAACAAAAAATGCTTTTTTTGTTTTTTCGGCTGCACAAATCATGGCAAGCCATCTATCCACGCCCATTTTTTGTACATTGGCGTAACTATTTTTTATTCCGAAGGCTTCTTTTTCTGTCTGCTTTTCTACAAATGCAATATTTCTCGCTGCACACATGGTTGATATTTCATCAACCATGTCCTGATTTCTCACTGATGCGATATAAAGATGAGTAATATTTTTTTGAACATCGACAAAAGAAAATAAACTTTCTAGAGAATCACTAGCTTTTGGCTCTTCATGCACGTTACTCAGTAACGCATATTTTATAAGCGTGTTTCCTACATCAACCAATAACACCGATGCTTCAGTTACCACGAAGACTTACCTCACCGCCGTGAAAGCGCGTTATTCCATCTTGTGTTTCAACCAACAGCGCACCACTAGCGTCTACGCCTCTGTCGATACCAGAAAAACGTTTTTCTCCCATTTGCAGCACAATTCGTCTGTCGCCGTACAAGTCTAACGCCTCCCAATGAGGTACAAATGGACCAAAGCCTTGTTGAGTAAATTTAGGTAGATACGACCACAGAGACTTAATAATCTGCGCCGCTAATTCATTTCTATCAGGTACCTTTCCTAAAAAAGATGCTAAATCGCTGTGCGGCTGCCCCACGTCATACTGATTGTCTGGTACACAAACGTTAAGACCGATACCAATAACACAATGTGCTGTCGCCCCTATCTGCCCTTCTACTTCAATGAGTACACCCGCCAGTTTTTTGCCCTGAAGGTAGATATCGTTCGGCCACTTTAATTCGGCATCATTCACACCGAATTCTTTAAGCGCATCGCATACTGCTAATCCCACTAATAAAGACAGGCCAGCCATACTTTGATAACCGTCGGGAAACGACCAATACATAGAAAACGTTAAGCTTCCGCCTACCGGTGCCAACCAGGCTCTGCCGTGTCTTCCTCTGCCGGCAGTTTGAATTTCTGCAAAAATAGCGTCGCCGTCTGCAAGTTCTTCGCGATTATTGGCAATACGCTTCTTCATCTCGGTGTTGGTAGAGGGAAGGACAGACTCCACGTCTATCATTGCTCGCTTTGTATTGCCTAAGTATTTCTTTATGCTATCAGCGCTTAACATCTCAAAGCCTCGATCAAGACGGTATCCCTTACCTTTTACTTTAAATACATCTAACCCCCAATCGGATAACTGGGAAATATGGCCCGCCACGGCGGTTCGAGACAGCCCCACCTGTTGAGCAATAGTTTCACCTGAGTGAAAGTGGCCGTCAGACAATAAGGCTAAAATATGTTTTCTTATTACTTTAGATGCCTGTCTCATATTTGAACAATCCTTTATAACTCTCGCATGATTGCAGCGTCGTTACTTTTACTGTGCTTTTATGGTCCTGCGCTGAGGTCCTGCGCTGAGGTCCTGCGCTGACAGTCACTATCACATTACTTCTTAAATAAATGACTAGTAGGTAACAGCATTTAGCATTAAACGACGTTTGCTATAAAAAGCCAATACACTATGTTAGTTCGACAATGTCTCTAACCCACGTTTTCCGATAAGCCTTACCTCTGGCTCAAGATCAATATCGAAGGTTTTTCTAACACTATGAATAATTTCGGTAGCCATATAACGCACGTCATCACCAGAAGCATTGCCTAAATTTGTCAGCACCAAAGGCTGTGTGGGGTGACATCGAACATCATTGTAAGACTTTCCTTTAAAGCCAATACAATCTATCAGCCAAGCTGCAGGCACTTTTGTTTCATTTTCGCTTACCGAATACCCAGGAATGTCACTGTACGTCGCTTTGAGCTTGGCAAATTGCGTGTTACTCACAACTGGATTTTTAAAAAAACTTCCTGCATTGCCCAGTACCTCTGGGTCGGGCAATTTATTTTTTCTTACCTCGATGACTTTGTTATATATATCAAGTGCAGTTGGCGATGTTAGCAATGCTAGTTCGCCATAAGAAGTCTCTAATTGATAATCTTTGGGTAGCGCAAAATTCACCTGCGCAATAAGTGCCTTGCCGGCCAAATCATGCTTAAATATGCTGTCTCTATAGCCAAATTGGCAGTCGGAAGGTGTTAACCGTACCTGTTCTGCTGTGTCAATCATAGTCACAATAACAGACTCGATAAATCGGTTTATTTCTACCCCATATGCCCCTATATTTTGTATAGGGGCTGCCCCCACAGAGCCTGGAATTAAAGCCAAATTTTCGAAGCCATACCAACCATTCTGCATGCACAACTCAACCAGCGCTTGCCAGTTCTCACCAGCGCCTGCGCTTATGTAGTGATGCGAGTCGGTATCGAAATGACTAATGCCTTTAATATTATTGACAAGTAAAGCACCGTCAAAATCATCGAGAAAAATAGAGTTGCTTCCCCCGCCTACAATATAGCTAACAGGGAATTTTCGATAAGCGTCGATAAATTCATTTGCTGATGAGAAACTGACTACTGTGTTGCAGGATGTAGAAAGACCGAAGGTACTGTAGGGCTTGAGAGATGGCATACCGTATTTACATTGCGCTCTAGGATGAGCGTTATGGTAGGTTAATGGTCATATAAATAAAAGGGTAATAAGGCCGAAATACGCCTTATTAAATATAAATCAGCCAACGATAACACCGCTGGCTTCCTGCAAACGACTCTGAGGACGCATGGAATTGAATCGTATTCAGTGCATTACTTCGCTTTATAGCCAATTCTAAAGCCGCCCCAATGTTTGCCATTTACATAAATAGGCGCAGATAAGTCGTGCATTATCTCCCCCGTGTCCCTTTTATAAGTTTGCAGGAGGAAAGACTCAGTATTGCTTCCGCACCTACTGCCAGTTTTATCGCTAAAGATCCTTTTCGTTCTATTATTGGCCAAATCGGTATCGTAATTACCAGTGAGCGGCTGACTGAACTTAATGTTATGTGTTGGGAAGTAACCGTTCACGTCTACAGCCCCGGCATAGATGATAAAGTCATTATTATCTAATATTGGCTCTTGAATCTCGGGTAGTACTTTGTCTGTGAAGCTATCAAACGCTGTAGTGTGTTTCTCAGGGTTTGTATTGGGCACAGGGGTGTAGGTGAAATCGAACAGCTCTCTCTCGCTAATTGTTCCATCGCTAATCGCTTTTTCAAAGCGCCTGCCTATTTGCTTTGAAGTATTAATAGCGATATCCCGAACTCGGCTATTCTCATCATCAATATCAAGCGACTCTAACAACCTAAAAATGTCTTCGGCCTGAGTACTTAACGCCAAGGCCTGCTCGGAAACCTCGGATAAATCATGTTCCAGGCTACTCGTAGCGTTCTGTAATGATTCAATAGAAACACCAATACCGCCACTATCCTGAGCAAGATTCGACACATTTTCTTGCATCGACAGCATTGCTGTTCTTGCCTCAGAAGAAAGCAAACTTGATTCTGCAATTAATGTTTCACTTTCAACGAGTAGTTCGCTCATGCTTTCGCCCGACTCTGATACCTTACTCATGGTCTCAACAGCTTGCTTACTACTCTGGTTCACGTCTTGTAAAACATGCTCTATACCAGATGTTGCCTCTGTCGTCTTCTTCGCCAACTCTCGCACTTCATCAGCAACTACCGCAAAACCTCGCCCTTGATCACCAGCCCTAGCGGCCTCTATAGCGGCATTAAGTGCAAGCATATTAGTTTGGTCAGCTAATTGATTAATAGTGTTAGTAATATTGCTGATGCCCTCTGCTCTACTTTTTAACTCAACGAGCGTTTGAGACGAAATAGTAATCTGTTCACGAAGTAACTCTTGATGTTCTAATGCTTTCTTAAGTCTTCTACTTCCACGCTGAGTCTTCTCGTCAGAAAGGGAAACCGCGTCACCTGCTTGGCTGGTAAGCTCTTTAAGTGAAGCACTTCCAGACTCTAAGTTCTGAAGTCTTCCACTCATTTCACTTATACTGCTTACCTGATCGCGAAACGCTGATGATAACTTATCGAGAAAGAATGAGACTGACGCGCCGCCTATAGCAATTTTGCTTGACGAGGCACTTATTTTGTTACCGTTTGGTGCGTTTCTATCAAGATACCCAGAGCCAGCTGGATGCGCTTCATTCGAGGACTCGGATTTTGAGTCGAGATTAGACAGAAAATAACTTGCCACCAAGGTAGCTAAGAAAGCAATAACGACAGTTATATAGATTGAATTTGTAATGAAAAAACTCGCAACAACAGCTACCGCCGACACTAACGCTGGAACAACAATTAACATACCCAATCACTATTTTGCCTGACAATATAATCAAAATAGAAGAAAACTCGGAAAAAAACTATACGAAGATAGTCTTAGAGATAAATGGGGTCAGATCCACATTGGCTTACTTGGCTGCTGGGATTAATACTCAAATGTGGTAATAGCACCACTTTCTGTCAAAAAAAGTATCGCTAGGCTGTGAAGGAGTGCTTAATGTGGATCTGACCCCGTTTATGACTTTTGGGATTCTAGAAAGCAAAAAACCCGCCGTTAGGCGGGTTTTTCTTAATGGGACCTGGCAGTGTCCTACTCTCACATGGGGAGACCCCACACTACCATCGGCGCTAATACGTTTCACTTCTGAGTTCGGAATGGAGTCAGGTGGTACCGTATCGCTATGGCTGCCAGGAAAAAACTTTTATAACAATTTAGGAAAGTTTGATATTAATTCAATCAGTGAGTAATTTACTTTTTACTCTATCTTGCTTTTAGCTTGTCTTTGCTTACAACGCCAACTTCTCATCGAAGCCTTTTAGGCGTTGTATGGTTAAGCCTCTCGGGCAATTAGTACAGGTTAGCTTAACGCCTTACAACGCTTCCACACCCTGCCTATCAACGTCATCGTCTATAACAACCCTTCCAGACCTTAAAGGTCAGGGATGACTCATCTTTGGGCCGGCTTCCCGCTTAGATGCTTTCAGCGGTTATCCGTTCCGAACGTAGCTACCGGGCAATGCCATTGGCATGACAACCCGAACACCAGCGGTTCGTCCACTCCGGTCCTCTCGTACTAGGAGCAGCTCCCATCAATCATCCAACGCCCACACCAGATAGGGACCGAACTGTCTCACGACGTTCTAAACCCAGCTCGCGTACCACTTTAAATGGCGAACAGCCATACCCTTGGGACCGACTTCAGCCCCAGGATGTGATGAGCCGACATCGAGGTGCCAAACACCGCCGTCGATATGAACTCTTGGGCGGTATCAGCCTGTTATCCCCGGAGTACCTTTTATCCGTTGAGCGATGGCCCTTCCATACAGAACCACCGGATCACTATGACCTACTTTCGTACCTGCTCGACGTGTCTGTCTCGCAGTTAAGCTAGCTTATGCCATTGCACTAACCTCACGATGTCCGACCGTGATTAGCTAACCTTCGTGCTCCTCCGTTACTATTTGGGAGGAGACCGCCCCAGTCAAACTACCCACCAGACACTGTCCACAATCCCGATAAGGGACCAATGTTAGAACATCAAACATACAAGGGTGGTATTTCAAGGACGGCTCCACACAATCTAGCGACTGTGCTTCGAAGCCTCCCACCTATCCTACACATGTAGGTTCAATGTTCAGTGCCAAGCTGTAGTAAAGGTTCACGGGGTCTTTCCGTCTAGGTGCGGGTACACAGCATCTTCACTGCGATTTCAATTTCACTGAGTCTCGGGTGGAGACAGCGTGGCCATGGTTACACCATTCGTGCAGGTCGGAACTTACCCGACAAGGAATTTCGCTACCTTAGGACCGTTATAGTTACGGCCGCCGTTTACCGGGGCTTCGATCAAGAGCTTCGCTTACGCTAACCCCATCAATTAACCTTCCGGCACCGGGCAGGTGTCACACCCTATACGTCCTCTTACGAGTTTGCAGAGTGCTGTGTTTTTAATAAACAGTCCCAGCCACCTGGTCACTGCGGCCTCCATTTGCTTACCACGCGAAGTGTTCACAAACAGAGGCGTACCTTCTCCCGAAGTTACGGTACAATTTTGCCGAGTTCCTTCACCCGAGTTCTCTCAAGCGCCTTAGTATTCTCTACCTGACCACCTGTGTCGGTTTGGGGTACGGTTCATATAATCATAAGTTTAGAAGCTTTTCCTGGAAGCAGGGCATCAACAACTTCACTCCCTTGGGAGCTCGTCTCGTGTCTCGGCCTTTCTCTTTTAAAGAGCGTATCCGGATTTACCTAAATACGCAGCCTACTCACTTTCACTTGGACAACCAACGCCAAGCTTGCCTAGCCTTCTCCGTCCCTCCATCACTGATTATACAAGTACGGAAATATTAATCCGTTTCCCATCGACTACGCATTTCTGCCTCGCCTTAGGGGCCGACTTACCCTGCCCTGATTAGCATGGGACAGGAAACCTTGGTCTTCCGGCGTGGGAGTTTTTCACTCCCATTATCGTTACTCATGTCAGCATTCGCACTTGTGATATGTCCAGCAAGCTTTACAACTCACCTTCATCCACTTACACAACGCTCCCCTACCCAGCACAGTAAACTGTGCTGCCGCAGCTTCGGTATATTGCTTAGCCCCGTTACATCTTCCGCGCAGGCCGACTCGACTAGTGAGCTATTACGCTTTCTTTAAAGGGTGGCTGCTTCTAAGCCAACCTCCTAGCTGTCTATGCCTTCCCACATCGTTTCCCACTTAGCAATATTTTGGGACCTTAGCTGGCGGTCTGGGTTGTTTCCCTCTCCACGACGGACGTTAGCACCCGCCGTGTGTCTCCCGGATAGTTCTCATTGGTATTCGGAGTTTGCAAAGGGTTGGTAAGTCGGGATGACCCCCTAGCCTTAACAGTGCTCTACCCCCAATGGAATTCGTCCGAGGCTCTACCTAAATAGATTTCGGGGAGAACCAGCTATCTCCCGGTTTGATTGGCCTTTCACCCCCAGCCACAAGTCATCCGCTGACTTTTCAACGTCAGTCGGTTCGGTCCTCCAGTTGATGTTACTCAACCTTCAACCTGCCCATGGCTAGATCACCGGGTTTCGGGTCTATACCTAGCAACTCAACGCGCAGTTAACACTCGCTTTCGCTACGGCTCCGCTATTCGCTTAACCTTGCTACTAAATATAAGTCGCTGACCCATTATACAAAAGGTACGCAGTCACCCCGAAGGGCTCCCACTGCTTGTACGTATACGGTTTCAGGTTCTATTTCACTCCCCTCACAGGGGTTCTTTTCGCCTTTCCCTCACGGTACTGGTTCACTATCGGTCAGTTAGGAGTATTTAGCCTTGGAGGATGGTCCCCCCATATTCAGTCAAGATAACACGTGTCCCGACCTACTCGATTTCACTGTAAAGCACGCTACGTGTACGGGGCTATCACCCTGTATCGCTCCTCTTCCCAAAGGATTCCACTACACACTAAACAGCTTAAGGGCTGCTCCCCGTTCGCTCGCCGCTACTAGGGGAATCTCAATTGATTTCTTTTCCTAAGGGTACTTAGATGTTTCAGTTCCCCTCGTTCGCCTCGTTACACTATGTATTCATGTAACGATACCTGTAAACAGGTGGGTTTCCCCATTCGGACATCTGTGGCTCAAATGCATTTTGTCGGCTCACCACAGCTTTTCGCAGACTTACACGTCCTTCATCGCCTCTAACTGCCAAGGCATCCACCGTATACGCTTCGTCACTTAACCATACAACCCTAAAAAGCCTTGAGTATCGGCCTCATGTCCGCCTTTTGAAATCGGACAAGGGTAATGTTGTATGCATGACAAGCTAATCGGAAGAATTGCCTTGCTATCAATAAATTGATAACAAGCAATTCAAGTCAAGTAGAGTAAAAAGTGCGTCTTTCGACTTCTCAATTACTCTTCTGATTGATTACTATTAATATCAGCTTTCCAAATTGTTAAAGAACATATCGTGGTAAAAAAACCACTTTTAAATACACTTAATAAATGCACTTAGAAGTGGTGGAGCTAAGCAGGATCGAACTGCTGACCTCCTGAATGCAAATCAGGCGCTCTCCCAGCTGAGCTATAGCCCCATATAAAATCTTTCGCATGGAATAAAATGAATTCGAAAGAAGTTGGTAGGCTTGGGCAGACTTGAACTGCCGACCTCACCCTTATCAGGGGTGCGCTCTAACCAGCTGAGCTACAAGCCTAACTTGCGCAATACTCTGTATAGAGTGAGTACTACCGTGGTGTTCTCTAATATTTCAGACAAAACAATCTGTGTAGGCACTGCATCAAGGCGTCTTTCGACGTTTTTGGTAAGGAGGTGATCCAACCCCAGGTTCCCCTAGGGTTACCTTGTTACGACTTCACCCCAGTCATGAAACACAAAGTGGTAATCGTTCTCCCGAAGGTTAAACTAACTACTTCTTTTGCATCCCACTCCCATGGTGTGACGGGCGGTGTGTACAAGGCCCGGGAACGTATTCACCGCAATATTCTGACTTGCGATTACTAGCGATTCCGACTTCATGGAGTCGAGTTGCAGACTCCAATCCGGACTACGACATTCTTTAAGGGGTCCGCTCCACATCACTGTCTCGCTTCCCTCTGTAAATGCCATTGTAGCACGTGTGTAGCCCTACACGTAAGGGCCATGATGACTTGACGTCGTCCCCACCTTCCTCCGGTTTGTCACCGGCAGTCTCCTTAGAGTGCCCAACTAAATGCTGGCAACTAAGGACAAGGGTTGCGCTCGTTGCGGGACTTAACCCAACATCTCACGACACGAGCTGACGACAGCCATGCAGCACCTGTGTCAGAGTTCCCGAAGGCACCAATCCATCTCTGGAAAGTTCTCTGCATGTCAAGTGTAGGTAAGGTTCTTCGCGTTGCATCGAATTAAACCACATGCTCCACCGCTTGTGCGGGCCCCCGTCAATTCATTTGAGTTTTAACCTTGCGGCCGTACTCCCCAGGCGGTCTACTTATCGCGTTAGCTTCGCTACTCACGACTTAAAGTCACAAACAGCTAGTAGACAGCGTTTACGGTGTGGACTACCAGGGTATCTAATCCTGTTCGCTACCCACACTTTCGCACATGAGCGTCAGTCTTTGGCCAGGGAGTCGCCTTCGCCACTGATGTTCCTCCAGATATCTACGCATTTCACCGCTACACCTGGAATTCCACTCCCCTCTCCAAGACTCTAGTCTGCCAGTTCTAAATGACCGTCCCAGGTTGAGCCCGGGGCTTTCACATCTAGCTTAACAAACCGCCTGCGTGCGCTTTACGCCCAGTAATTCCGATTAACGCTCGCACCCTCCGTATTACCGCGGCTGCTGGCACGGAGTTAGCCGGTGCT
Source organism: Alteromonas sp. MB-3u-76 (assembly GCF_002831605.1). Taxonomy (NCBI): domain Bacteria; kingdom Pseudomonadati; phylum Pseudomonadota; class Gammaproteobacteria; order Alteromonadales; family Alteromonadaceae; genus Alteromonas; species Alteromonas sp. MB-3u-76. The sequence goes on from NZ_CP025115.1 coordinate 3,783,929, forward strand.
TCTTCTGTTGCTAACGTCACGGTGAGCAGGTATTAACTACTCACTTTTCCTCACAACTGAAAGTGCTTTACAACCCGAAGGCCTTCTTCACACACGCGGCATGGCTGCATCAGGGTTTCCCCCATTGTGCAATATTCCCCACTGCTGCCTCCCGTAGGAGTCTGGGCCGTGTCTCAGTCCCAGTGTGGCTGATCTTCCTCTCAGAACAGCTAGAGATCGTCGCCTTGGTGAGCCTTTACCTCACCAACTAGCTAATCTCACTTGGGCCTCTCTCTGCGCCGGAGCCTAAGCCCCGTTTGGTCCGTAGACGTTATGCGGTATTAGCAGTCGTTTCCAACTGTTATCCCCCTCGCAAAGGCAAGTTCCCAAGCATTACTCACCCGTCCGCCACTCGTCAGCGATGTGCAAGCACATCCTGCTACCGTTCGACTTGCATGTGTTAGGCCTGCCGCCAGCGTTCAATCTGAGCCATGATCAAACTCTTCAATTAAATATATCGAATTATGAATCGTCGTATAGACACTCTTAACGAGTGCCCACACAGATTGTCTTGTCTAAATTGTTAAAGAACATAGCGACTTCGTCGCTATCTCACCGTAAGCCGTTGCTTCTTGGTGACTCACCCTGTTCGAGTGAGGTGCGCATTATACGCTGGAAGTTTTTACTGTCAACACCTTTTGAAAATTTATTTTCTTAAAGCTAACTTCGAAACTCCCGTCTTTACTGCCTTACAAAGGTAGTAGAGACTAACTTCGCGGTGTCTGCCGTTTGGCTTTTCCCCCGAAGCGGATGCGCATTTTAGGGATCTGAGCGCCCACGTCAACAAGTATTTTAATAATTATCTGACAAAGTGAACCAACCGCCTAATTTTTAGTCAGATGTGATATTAAGTAGACAATGTGGACTAATTACTAATAGGATGAATGTTAAGATCCTATATGGTAGTAGCCACTAAGTGGTTAACGTATGTTGCCGATAACAACATTATTGTTGTTATTATTGTTGGTCATTGGGCAGATTTTTGTGCAGCAACACAAAGAAGTCGAACACTCAGCATCGTTATAACGCTACACAATAATTATAAAAGGTGGATTTATGTCAAGAACGGTAATTATTCTATCGGCATCACTGTTATCAGCAAGCCTACTTAGCCTTAATGATGTTGAAGCGTCCGTTGCGCAAAAGGCAGTAGAAACTGTTTCGGCAGAAATAGAGACTAAAGCGGGCGCGCAAAACGAAGTTGTTCCAGAAGAGGAAGCTAGCAAAGCTACGCGTTTTCAAAAGGCGTTTTTGAAACGCCAGGTTGACGAAGCGATGTCTGTTGGCCGTGCGATCCGTTCAATTTCAAGCCACTATCCTCAAGACGTAGTATCTGTAGTGGATATTGCACTAGACACCTACCCTGAAAAATACCGCGAAATTATCTTTGCCGCTATCTCAGCACAGCCATCATCCACAGAAGAGATTGTTAAATTGGCGATTGAGAAAGAGGTAAGCAGCTGCCCTAACATTGTTAAGTTAGCTATTACCGCAGAACCCACGTATGTGGATTTTGTAGTACACGCTGCTGCAATGGCAACGCCAGAGGAACTCGATGAAATAGTACGGGTAGCAGTGCTAACCCAACCAGATTCTGCCGATAGTATTGTACAAACACTATCTCAAGAGCACCCAAACAAAATTGTTGAAATAATGACAAGTGCACTCAATGCTGTAGCATTCGTTGGCGAATATGTAGTAGACGCGTTATTAGCGGTGTTCCCCAATAAAGCAGAAAAAGTAGTAGAAACTGCAGTTCGCGAGTCTTCGCAGCAACGTGAGCACGTTATGCGTATTTTAAATACAGCGAACAATTCTGGTGTCTCGAAAATAAAGCTTAAAGAGTATGCCCAATCTGCGGGATTAAGCGAGAGTGACTTCGCGAGTGCGGTTAAGTAGTAAGATGATTAACTGATTAGATGATGGTGTGGACTAACTCAATTAGTGAGAGAAGTTAGTGCTCAAGAAAACCGAAAAGCCTAGTAGAAGATTTTTACTAGGCTTTTTTAGTTGTAGGTCGTAAGGTATTACTTCAACATCAATCATCGCATGTCATAAAGCATAGCGGCTTCTTTATAAAGCATTAACTCTGCCTTCAATAAATCTACCTTTGCTTTAATCTCTTTAATTTGAGCTTTTATTTCATTTTGTACCCGCGCATTCAATACAAACATGTCGCTGTCTCCGGCATCAAACCGGGTCCTCTCTACCTGTGATAAACGTCTAGCAAGCGATGCGTTTTGACTTTGCAGCTCTGCAATGTCTTTCGCCTGTGTCCAAAATACATAGGCTTGCTCAAAGCGTTGGGTTATCGACTGCTGTATTGAAGTAAACTTGTGTCCCAGCTCTCTTTGTTTTGATAGCAATTGAGAACGTTCTGCCTTCGCCTTTCTGTTACCCAATGGGTAGGAAAAAGAAAGGCCAAGTTTCGTTTCTGTTCCCTCTAGCGTTTCTGAACCTGCCCCCACATCACGAGCAATAGACGCCTGCAAATCTAGCTTTGGTAGTAACGCATTATTTGCCAATGCAGTTTTATTTTGTACCACCCGCTGCTCTAACTGTAATACGTCGAGCTCGGGGTGTTGCTTTAATGCCTTTCGCAATGCAATAAGCTGTGCGTCGCCTACCCAAAACGGCCATTCAATGTTATTCGGAGGAGTATCAGCATTGAACGATAGCATGTCGCCTTGCGGTGAGCGCCAATAAAAAGACAGCATTTGTGCGTGAGAATCTCGCTTTTGAGTGAGCTCAGCGAGCAGTAATCGCTGCTGCATCAGATTTGCCTGAAACTCTACCAATACAATATCTGCTAAGTCGCCCTTTTCCACCCGCGTACTTAATGCTTTTTCTCGCTCTTGCGCTGTTTCCAATAAGTTTTGTACCGCTTTTATTTGCAGCGCACTTTCATACCACGATATGTATTCGTTCACGCCTTTATAAATAAAACTGTTGATCATACTCGTAGCTTGAGCTTCCCACTGGGCAGTGGCTAACCCCGCGTTGCGAAGCTCTGTTCTGCGCTTATCTATTTCGCGGTTTTGCAACAACGACATGGCAACGCCAATACTAGCTTCGCCGGCAGACAATGTATCGTAATCACCTTCATAGGCCGGAAAGTCGCCACCGGCAATACGGTATTCTGTAAACACATTGGCGTTATAATCTTCAACCGGATTGGTAAAGCGCTGCGTTAAATTTGTGCCGTCGTAATAACCGCTTACTCTGCTTTTGGTTTTTTGCTCAATGAAGGGATCGAAGTTGCTGCGCGCAATCTCTAGCTCTGCCGCAGCCTGATAATTCCCTTCATTAATAGCAAGTACATAAGGATGATAGCGGGTCATGCTTTCAATGAAGTCATTGATGCTGGGCGCGGGCACTTTACTCGAGCTATTCTCCATTGCATTTGCGCATGTACTAGCTATACCGCTAAACATGAATGCGTAAACGGCAGCTTTAACCACCTTTTTCACAAAAAACCTTTTCGTATTTATCATAACCGACCGCTTCCTTTATCACTTGCGGTAGTTTTTGGCTGCGTTGTGGGCTTAGGAGGGAAATTATTGAGCTGACGCCACAGTTCATAACCCAATCGCACTTCTTCTAATAAAATCCATGCTCTTACCTGACTCCCCAAGCGGGCTGAGCTTTCGGCAGGCCAAGCAATATCATCCTCATCGGGCTTTATCCATACCTGAAAATCGCCGGTTGTGCTCGCTACTGGCTCTACGTAAACAACTTCACCACCGAAGGTGCCTATAGCTGCACCCGGCCAGCCACTAAACTGAAAGACCGGCCAGCCATCAAATTGAATACGCGCTTTAGCCCCGGGCGTTACTAAGGGAGCATCTAGCCCTCTTACCGTGACACGCACACTTCGCTTGGCATCTGCGGGAATAAACTGCCCTAAAATGTCGCCCGACTTTACAAAGGTAGAAACCCCACCTGACAACAGCCTAACAACCGTACCATCAACCGGAGCCACTTTTGTCTGCGTTGACTGTCTTGATAAGGTCATACTTACATCGTTGATTTCTGTTATCGATGCCGCTGCTTTTGCTCTAAGCTCTTCCACTTTTATCTGCGCGTTCTCTACCTCTTTTCGAGATACCAGCCCCTGCTTTTCAAGGCTGATTTGCCGTCTTAAATTATTTTCTGCATTTCTAACCGCAGTCTCATTCGCTTGATTTTTCAAGTTTGCGGCGGCTAATTGCGACTCTAATTTTTCTAAGCGCTGAGCGTCTATGTCGATAAGCGTCACAATAGGTTCGCCAGCTTTTACCTGCTGCCCTTCTCTCACGTGCCATTTTTTCACTTGGCCATCAACCAAGGCATTAATAGGCTGCATGCGATCTTCGGGGTCGAGAGAATCTACCATTCCAGTGCCATACGCCGTTTGGATCCAAGGCGTAAAGTACAAAATAAAACAAGAGGCGATGATCAAAAAGCCTATAATACCGCACACCACTTTGTGCAGCTTAGGTACACGCATAGCGGGCAGCGACTTCATGTTGTCTAAAAAACGGCTTTCAGTATTGTTCATTTAGCAGCCCTCCTTGCCTTGATGTTCTGAAGAATGACCACTTGCTGCGTTTTGGCTACTCTGCTCGTAAATTGTTATCTCTACATCATCATGTAGGTGCAGCAAACCTGTTGCGCACTGAGACAAAGGCGTGTTAGTAAAATACAGTACCGTAAAATCGTGGTCTTTCAGTCTTTCGAGCAAACGTATTCTTAAATCTGGCGGAATAGCATCAAAGTGCTGGTTCAAAATAAGAATTTGAGGTTTGGCAATAATAGCGGCAGCTAGCTTTAATAATAAAAACTCTAGTGGTTGCAGCGGCGCACCAAGCACAGACACTTGGGTTTGTAAGCCCTCTGGCAATGCATCAATTATCGAGACTAACTCAACCTCTTCTAAAGCCTTGCGAATATCAGCTTGAGTTGCTTTTGGCTGAGCGAGTTTCAAGTAACGCTCAATCGAAACTTCAATAATAAGCGAGCGATCGAGAATAGTGACGGCCTGTCTAAGCTCGTGAATATCGTAATCATTCAAACTCAGGTTATCTATTGTAATCTCACCCGTGCGCACTGGTTCGTAGCGCTTTAATAAACCAAGAAGCTCTCGCTGCACCCAGCTTTTGTCTGTAGTAACAAAGTATTGTGAGCCAGGCTCCAAAGTAACGTCTATATTGCAATGATCATTACCATATTTGAGTTGGAGCTTGTTAAACACCAGCTTCGAAGACTCTGGAATATGTTCCGCATCTGAATGCATCGACTCTTGGGGAATAGACAAAGCATTGCCCAGCTTTTCAGCCGCACCGTATAGCTCGTAATACAACTTCAGATATTGAGTGAAACGAGATAGCCCTAAGAAAACCGACGACATAACTAACTCTGCAGCCACCAGCTGGCCAATGGACAACTGCCCTTGCACAACCAACACGCCGCCAATACCTAGTAAAGACGCACTCGCTACTGCATAAAGTAGTAAAAACATCACCACTTGAGAAAAGGTGTAATGAAAGTGATTTTTATGCTTTTGAATATAGTTGCTGATCAAGGCTTCGGTGCTCTTGCCAGCATATTCGACATGATCTGCCGACTTGAAAAACTCGTGAGCACTGGCGATATCGTGCAGCCATTTTGCAGAGTTATATTTGGCTGTAGAAAGTTCGATAGCCGTGCGCTTTGCTCCGCGCCCCCAAATTTTCCACACCGCATACATGACAAGGATAAGAATAACGTTAAACGCTAATAAGGTAGGATGATAAAACGAGACCAGCGTAAAGCCCACCAGCATTTGTAGCACTAGCGCAAAACCATCGACCATGAGTGAGGGAATGTTTTTCTGCAGAATCATGATGTCGAAATAACGCTGCGTAATGCTGATATTTTGACGGCCTTCGAAATAGCTATGCGGCGCCATTATTGTGCGAAGACCTAAATCTGAGGTTAAGCGGGCATACACTTTTCGCTCGTAGTATTCCATTATTCGGGTGCGCAAGGCACTGAACACCCCAGAGGTAAATAAGGTGAGAAACAATACTATGGCCAATATAACCACGGCTCGCGTAGAGCCAATGTTTGCGATGCTGTTTATTAATGTTTGGACCGCAATAGGTACTGCTAGTGTTAACAAGCCAATTGCAATGCCGTAGGCAATAGCCACAGAAAAGAAGCTAGCTTCAGGCTTTAACAACGAAAACAGCGTTTTACGCGTTTGACGCAGATTAATTACTTTTCCCATAATAGTATCTTCAATATACCCGCAAGCTCATTTTTTATAGTGTAATTTAATATTTAATAAGATTAAATCTGTTATATTCTTCTAACTTCATCGGCAAAACCTTAGTTGTATAACTAATTATTACAACTAACGCTTAGCGTTCCCAAAAAGCGGTTTATATGCACCATTTAAATTATCATCATCTTTACTATTTCTATCTAGTCGCGCGGGAAGGCAGTATTGCGAAAGCAGCAAAACTTCTCCATGTCACCCCTCAAACAGTAAGTGGGCAGCTAAGTACGTTCGAAAACCAGTTAGGCTATTCCCTATTCGATAGAATAAACAAGCGCCTGTATCTGAACGCTAAGGGAAAATTGAGCTATCAGTATGCCAGTGAAATATTTCACAAAGGCAACCAACTCGCTGAAATTCTCAATACAAACGACGAAGTCAATACGAAAGAGTTCGTCATAGGTATTACTAATGGCGTACCAAAGGTGCTCTTTTTTGACTTTGTACACCATACCATGCGCCAGTTTGCGAATGTAAAGTATGTCATAAAAGAAGATAGCTTTGATGTATTATTAAAAGAATTAGCGATTAATGCGGTAGATTTTATAATGGCGGATAGAGGTATAGCGCCGGGAACACAGGTAAACGCAAACAGCTATTTCCTTGGAGAAAGTTCGTTAAGCTTTTTTGCTAAACAGCCACTTGCTAATAATCAGCGTTTCCCAGAATGCTTAAACCACATGCCGCTATTAATGCAAGGTAACACTTCAGGTATAAGGCATGCGCTAACCAGCTGGCTCGAAGCAGAGCAACTTTATCCAAAAATTGTGGCCGAGTTCGATGATAGTGCACTATTAAAGCTATTTGGCAGTGAAAATTTTGGTGTATTTTGTGCGCCTTCAGCAATAGCTGATCATGTAGAAGCGCAATACAACGTACACTGCATTGGTAAAGCAGATAGTTTGAGCGAGCGCTACTATGCGATAACAGGCAAAAGCCGAGCAGAGTACACGCTAAGTGAGCATATTGTAGAAACGGCAAGAGGCCTGTTCACTCGCTAATGTGGTTTACTTAAGCACGCGGTGTTAGGCCGTGAATTTAGCTTCTAGCCTTTGCACTTTTCAATGCAGAGCTCAACTTGCGCTTCACCATAGCGGTCATCGAGTGATTTGTGCGCTTCTTCACTTACTTTTGCCCAGTCGAAACGCCCGCGCCCAATATACGCATGCTCAGCAAGTGCCTCAACAGCCTCGAAACACCCACCTTCCACCATTTGTTCTACTATCATTGAAGTTATCCTGCTCTTCAAACCGGCTTTTTAAATCATAAACGAATAATATCCTATTCACCGTATAACAGCCTTTGAACTTGGGTATCGCGCTATCACAATTTGTATGTTGGTCGATAACATTGCCTACAACGACTTGCTGGTGAACTACCCAGCGACATCGCTTCTGATCACTGGGCTTCCACAGTCTAGCTTTGAGCTAAGCTGCTTCTCTTTTCTCAGATCCACAATCCAACTTCGATAGCTCGAAGACTTTCATTTTAATGGAATATTTCTGCTGAGATATAGGCTTTAAAACCTTTGCGACGATTCCCGCCGCAATTAAATCTAATTCACCTGTTCGAGCTATACTTTTAGCTGCTGAGAGGTCGCGGTTTTGATATGTTCCGCAAGACAAGCAGGTGAAATATCTATCGTTCAATGATAATACATGACGCTGACCGCATTCTGAGCAAATCCCAGTGGATTTTTCAAAGCGACCAATTTCGTGATAGAGCTTACCCTCAAGCTCGGCCTTATATTTTGAAAGCTGAGTGATTAACCCCATCACATTATCAACAACCATGCTGCCATTGAACTTTTGCATCGCTGCTACATTCAGATCTTCAAAACACGCTATATCAGTTTCATTGATTATCTGTCGTGATACTTTGTGCGCAAAGTCGAGTCTTTGCCTTGAGATTTTGCCGTGCAATTTATTGATGCGTTGTTTTGTTTTTTGCCAGCGATTTGAACCTTTGGTTCGGCGAGCAAGCTGGCGTTGCAATTGATTTAATTTCTCTTTTGAGTGTTTTAAAAATTTAGGGTTGTCGGCCACAAAACCGTTAGAACCTACCACCGTTTGTTTTGAGTTGATGTCAAAGCCAGTGAGCGTTTCCAATACTTGTTTAGCGGTTTTACACTCAACTTCCTGAGTGATACTGCACTCCCATTTTCCGTGACGATACTGGACAGTCACTGTTTTAATATTACTGACCAACTCACGATGCAAAACGATTGGCACTTTGCCAACTTTTGGGATGCTAATAGCACCATCTTCGATTCGAATGCAATTGGAGTTATTGACAGCTCGGAACGAGTCATTGTGAAGCTTCTTTTTCTTGTAGGATATTTTATGCTTTGGAAACCGCTGCAAACGACCTTTTGAAAACGCATTCTTCATCGCCGTTTCTAAGTCACGAGCGACTTGCTGGCCTGCCGCTGAATCAAACGCTTTAATCCACTCAAATTCCTCGAATGGCTTTATTTCCTTAAGGAGAGAAGCCATGTCTTTGTAAAACAGGAATGTTTTATCGTATTCATATCGACGCCTATTTTCAGACAACAACAGATTCCAAATGCCACGCGCTGTAGCGCCAAACTCAATGAGTTTAGCTTCTTGAACTGTCGTAGGATTTAGCCTGTAATTGTATCTGAGCGTCCTTTTCATATACTGTATAGACTACTGTATAAGAACGGATTGTCAAGATGGAATATGAGACTAAATCTCACTATAAATATCTAATAGCACTTCATTTAATTCTGGTAGTTAGATACAGAAAACCTTTACTAAATGGAAGACTAGATGAGTTTGTTAAGAAAACAGTTTTCGATGTTTCTCTATCTTCTGACTTTAGGATCGAAGAGGTTGAGATAGACAAGGATCACATTCATATGCTGATTACAATCAGCACTCGATATTCAGTAGGTCAGCACGCAAGGAGGATTAAGCAAGTTACAACAATTAAAATCTGGAAATCATTTCCTTATCTCAAAAACCAATTTTGGAAAGAGAGAACATTTGGGTCTGATGGATACTTTGTGTGTTCTGTAGGAAATGCAAGTGCAGCTTTCCACTGTCGCATGGTAAACCTTATTCGGCAAGCAATAGCTCTAAGGCCAAGGTAGTGGAATGATAGCACGCTTCTGGTTTCGGTATTCGCTTGGAATTGGCGATGTTTGTTCGAAGAAACAAGCACCATACCCAGTAATATAGCAACCAGTGACGCTAATGTTGTCAGCAATATCAATATTGTAAGACGTTGCTTTTTAATACTTTTATTTTGTTCATAGCCAAGCCCGAACTTGGTGCTTTTCATGTCCCTAAACCCTTCTTCAATTTGCATTCGCTGTCGATAAATACCGACCACTTGTTTTGATAACTGCCGATGAGAAGAGAGCGATGTTGCCAATAGCCAAGGATCTTTTGCACCCTGAGCATGTTTTTTTGAATGTCCTGAGCGCTTGAGCGAACCATCAGTGTTACGAGCGTGACGGCCTTTTCTTTTTTGTTTAAATAAAACAAGCGTGCAGGCAAAAGGATTGCTTCTGACTATCTGGCTATTATCAAAACGCTTTGGTCTGCACGTGGCTTGAGCGTAAAGCTGATGAATACATTGCCACGTGTGTCCAGAGTCAGACGAGTAATAATGCGGCCGACGCACGCGACCGACAATATCCCACCCTAACGCCATCACCTCCCTGAACCACGGTGATTTATACCCAGCATCTGTAACGATAATGGAATGGCATTGTGAAGGTAATACTGCTCGCAGAGCATGCAAAAACGCTCTTTGCGTCGCTTGCTTTTCTCTGGTTTTATTACAATGGACTTCTTGGTAAAGCGTGATGGGCCTGCCTTTAAGAGAAATAGCGGCACGTAACAGAAAGTGACCGTTATGCTCATCAAGATCTGACCAATCTACGGAAATAACAGGCCGCAAAATATGACTACATAACAACTGGCATGTAGCTGCATAGATAGTTGGCGTTTCATGTAATAAGTTTGTATTGGAAAGTAATCGGTCGGCTCGCTTAATCCGGTGCTTTTCAAAGGCTTTATTATTGATGCCTCGACCTATGCTCGTGACAGTTGCGGCATTTCCGTTAAGCAAACTTTTAACACATGCGGTAAGCGCTTTTTGTCGCGACATATGCATTTTAAAGCTGACAAGCGAGATGACTTTGTTCACAATAGATAGGGCATTCATGGCGTTTAACCTTCATTTGTTTTTGGCGAAAGATCTGATCACCAAACGTCATGAATGTTCCCTTTATTTTTTATCTTACTGAGTTTTAGTCATTATTTGTGGGGATACCTCAGGGTCAGATCCACATTAGCCTTTTGCTTGCCAATGTCTCTTCAACTCCTAAGCTAATGAACTTGTGACTGTCTCTTTAAGTTTGGCCTTGTTAAACGCGTATATTGTGAACGCAAAGCTCCTGGTGTAAAATCGCACCACACCCCGTAGACTGGAAACTATTTATGCCTAGACAAAGTATTTCACTTACAGAAAAAAATGATGCTTGGTTAAAGTACCATGTGGAAGACGCCAAAGAATATGCTAGTAAAAGTGAATTGGTAAATGAACTCATTCGCAAGGCACGACGTAACGAGACAATTAACCAAAAGCTAATTGAAGCAGAAAACTCAGGGTTTGTAGAACAAACGAAAGAGGAAATACTAAGCGATTTCAAAAAAGACCTGAATTCTAAGTAAGTGTCTAGTGGCTAAATATAAGCTTTCTAGCAACGCCAAAGAAGACTTAAGACGGATCTATATTTACGGATTCGAAAGCTTCGGTGAAAAACAAGCCGACCTTTATTACGCAGGCTTTTTTGAGGCATTCGAACGCATATCAGACAATCCCCTTGCATACCCAACAATAGATAGCATTCGTTTAGGTTATCGTCGTTGCCCATGTGGCTCAGACTCTATTTACTTCAGAATCAATGACAATATTGTAGAAATTATGGCCATATTAGGAGGTCAAGACGCAGACTTGTGGCTTTAAATTCCTTTATCCATGCGTCTTATCGAGGTATTCTCCAACCAAATTTTCTATAGGGCATAACAGTGAAAAACGTGACAATTTTAGACGGTGGCATGGGCCAAGAATTGATTAAGCGCACTTCTAGAAAGCTAACGCCTTTATGGTCTGCCGATGTCATGCTGCACGAGCCAAACCTTGTGCGTGATGTGCACGCGGAATTTATAAATAATGGCGCTGAGGTTATAACCTTAAATACTTACACCGCTACTCCACAGCGTCTAACTCGCGATGGTTCTATTGAGCTACTTAAGCCATTACACGGGGCCGCGATAAAAGCTGCACAAGAAGCTATTACGACATCTGGTAAAGCTGAAACAAAAATAGCAGCATGCTTGCCTCCACTTGTGGCGAGTTATCACCCTGATGACTCCATGCCCTTTGAGGAAGCGCTGCGCTCATATCAGCAGCTGGTAGAGTTACAAAGCGATGCTGCGGACATATTTTTATGCGAAACAATGTCGTCAATAAAAGAAGCAAAAGCCGCCTGTACCGCCGCAAAAGAAGCGGGGAAGCCGATATGGATAGCATTTTCAGTAAGCGATACTGAGCCAGCCCTTCTGCGCGGCGGCGAACGCATAGCTGATGCAGTTAGAGAGTTAAGCCTATTAGAGCCGCAAATGATTTTGCTCAACTGCAGTCGGCCTGAAGCCATCAACGCTGCGCTTAATGAAATTCACTCGTTGTTAGTAGAGCGTGATATTGCCTTTGGCGTTTACGCTAACGGGTTTAAAGCGGTTGATGAACTGTACCCCGGAGACACAGTAGAGAACTTAGCGCAGAGAAAAGATTTATCGCCAGAGAAATACGCTGAATACGCTCTAGCATGGGCACAAAAAGGCGCAAGTGTTATAGGTGGATGTTGTGAAATCAGCCCTCTGCATATCAAGGCCTTGAGCGAACAGCTAAAAAAATAGAAGGGGGGCGGCCACATATGACTCAGTTTATTAATCCCCTTTTTAAGTAAAAGCAGATTTGAGCTAACCTCTATTATTTTTGAATAAGCAATTGCTACCGCCCCTTTTTTAAACTACTATTTAGCTAAGTCTAGCTAAGTTTCATTGAGGTAGCGTATGCAAACGAACATGCACGAAGCAAAGAGTAAGCTGTCCCAACTTGTTGAATTGGCAGTTTCAGGCGAAGAGGTGGTCATTGCAAAGTCAGGTAAGCCAGCGGTAAAACTAGTGCCTTTCAAAGACCAAAAAGTGAGGGTGTTTGGACAATTCAAAGGGCGAGTTATTGCATCTGACGACTTTGACTCAAAAGACGTTAATGACGATATAGCAAACACGTTTGGTATGTAATGAAGAGAATTTTATTAGATACGCATGCTTTGATCTGGTGGATGTGTGGTGATAAAAAGCTTGGCCATGATGCAAAAGAGCAAATTGCTACAGTTGAAAACACTATTTATGTTAGCGCTGCCACCGTTTGGGAAATGTCGATTAAACAACAAATGGGCAAACTTACAGTACCAGACGATATAGAGTCGCTTATCGAAGAGTTAGGTTTTAATGCATTGCCTATCAGTTTATTTCACGGTCAACAAGCAGGCAGATTACCCATGCATCACAGAGATCCGTTTGATCGCATGTTAATCGCCCAAGCCCAGGCAGAGGGATTGCAAATATTAACGAAAGACGAATATTTCCCTGATTACGGTATAAGATTAATCGACGCCAGTAAGTGATAAAAAGAGGGTCAGAACCGAATTAACGCATTAATGCGGTTCTGACCCCATTTTATTTCTAGTCGGCGTTGAAGAGGTCGCGGCTGTATACTTTTTCAAGCACGTCTTCGATATCTGTAGTTACACGGTTGGCAACTATCACATCAGACTCTTTCTTAAACGCTTCTAAGTCGTTTACTACGCGAGAGCGGAAGAACTCATCTTCAGTAAGTACCGGCTCGTAAACTATAACCTCAATGCCTTTAGCTTTAATACGCTTCATAATGCCCTGAATGGCACTTGCACGGAAGTTATCAGAACCCGACTTCATGATAAGGCGGTAAATACCAACAATTTTTGGATTGCGGCTTACGATAGAGTCGGCGATAAAATCTTTGCGCGTGCGGTTAGCATCTACAATAGCCTGAATCATGTTGTTTGGCACTTCGCTGTAGTTAGCTAACAGCTGCTTTGTGTCTTTTGGAAGGCAATAGCCACCGTAACCAAAACTGGGGTTGTTGTAGTGCCCGCCAATGCGAGGGTCTAAACTCACGCCTTCAATTATCTGTTTGGTATCTAGTCCAGCACGCTCTGCATAGCTGTCTAGCTCGTTGAAGTAAGCAACGCGCATAGCTAAATAAGTATTAGCAAAAAGCTTAATCGCTTCTGCTTCAGTGCTGTCGGTAAACAGTACATCTATGCCTTCTTTGATTGCGCCCTGCTCTAGCAACTTAGCGAATATTTCAGCTCGTTCGGTGCGCTCGCCCACAATAATACGGCTAGGATGTAAGTTGTCGTAAAGGGCTTTACCTTCGCGAAGGAATTCAGGTGAGAAAATAATATTGTCACTACCGTGGCGCGCTTTAGCCTCTCGGGTAAACCCAACTGGTACTGTAGATTTAATTACCATCACTGCTTTTGGGTTAACCGCCAACACGCTTTTAATTACTGCATCAACGCTGCTGGTGTTGAAGTAGTTGGTTTGCGTATCATAATCGGTAGGCGTGGCAATAATCACATAATCCGCATCGCGATAAGCTACTTCAGCATCTAGCGTTGCTTCTAAATCAAGCTCTTTGGTGCTCAAGTATTCCGATATCTCTTTATCTTCAATAGGAGATTTTCGGTTATTCAGCATCTCTACTTTTTCAGGTACTAAGTCAATAGCCTTTACTTCATTGTGCTGGGCTAACAAAACGGCATTTGATAAGCCCACATATCCTGTTCCTGCTACTGCTATTTTGTACTTTTTCATTGTTTGTTCCATTTACTAAGCTTATTCCGAAATTTTCATTTTTCTAAAACACCCAAGCGAACACGCTCGCTGACATATTTTAGAGTATTCTCGATTCATACCACTTTAACCACTGAATACACATTGAAAGTAAAGTTAACCCTAAAAGTTTATATAAACTACCCTACCTCACGTTAGCTTAAAACTCTTCTTTCGTCTTCACCGAAAAGTTCTCGCGCCTCAGCGTCAGGTTTGGGCTATACGCAGGGTCATGCTCAATGTAGCTGCTCCACTTATCTTTTAAATAAGCCAACTCTCTATTAAAGCGCGCGGCTTTTTCTGGTGCGTGATCAAGCCCTCTGCTCACCGACTCATGATGGTACAATTCGGCCTCGGCGCAATACACATTTCTTACACCTTTTTCTTTTACTCGCAAACAAAAGTCAACATCGTTAAAGGCCACCGTAAGTTCTGTTTCATTAAGCCCGCCCACATCTTCGAATAACGACTTTTTCACTAACAAGCAAGCCGCGGTTACCGCTGAATAATTCTGCGTAGCAATTAAGCGCTTCATATAACCCGGATGATACCGCGGGAAATATTTGTGTGCATGCCCTGCACCAGCACCGTACCCAAGCACCACACCGGCATGCTGAATTCTGCCGTCTGAATACAAAAGCTTTGCTCCTACACAACCTATATCTTCTCGCTGTGCGTGGCCCACCATGCTCGTTAACCAATCGGGCCTAATCACTTCAATGTCGTTATTAATTAACCCTACCACCTCGCTACTTTCACTTACGTGTTGTACACCAAAATTATTAATAGCTGAATAATTAAACACCCCAGGATAATTCAAAACACGCACTTTAGGATGTTTATTCAGTTCTTCAAAATAAGCCAGGCTCGCCGGTTCGTCAGAACCATTATCAATGAGCAGTATTTCAAAATTTTGATAGGTAGTTTTTTCTAATATAGATTCTATACAAGCTTCAACCAGTTCCTTGCCATTTTTAGTAGGGATAATTAGGGACACTAGCGGTTGAGCGCTACACAGCCATTGAACATGATTAATACCTTGCTCTTCATTGTAAGCTATGGTCGACTTGGTATGTTTTTCTAACAACGCTCTAATATCATCAAGCTCTGTGCAACAGCCGTCTTTGTCGGAATCTCTGTGTACCAATGTAAAAGGCACGTGTTCGATGACACTGTTTGGTGCTTTAAGCCACATCTCTGTAACAAGTCCAGCAACAGTAGATGCAAAAACGTCAATACTATGAAGAAGAGAATTAAGCACCATCACCCCAGTAGATACATACGCGGTGGAAAGTTGTAACTCGGGGTTCCAATCGGGCAAAAAATGAGGAGAAACTCGCTGCTGCTTCGCATTTATAAAGTCAGTGTCGCAATAGACTAAAGACGCATCAGAAGTAACCTTTAACTTCGTTCGCTGTAACATAAGTTTCAGAGCTGCAGGAACTAGCCTATCGCCACTGTTGATAAAAAATGTGTATCCGAGTTCTGGCCCTACTTTTTTCAATTTCTCTAAAGCAGCTTGAAGATTTGAGAAGCGGGTTATTTGGTCATCAGTCTGCTTCGACGACACCACATAGATCACTGAGGGATCTATGCCTGCAGAAATTAAACTTTCAAAAGTTCGACTTAGGCGATGTTCACCAATAACTATCGCTCTAATGTTTTTGATGTCTGACGATGAAACCCCTTCATTTTCTATCTTTTTCTCTTGATACTTCAAAAAGGTGTTATACAACGCGGCACTTTTCTTTTTAGAAGGAAAACCGTAAAACAACCCTGAACGTTGTAGTGAACGGCTGTAAAACTCGGTCAGTTTATGATTAGTCTTTAGCTTATTCCGAACCGCTTTGGGTACTAATCCTATCGCACCTTTAACAGTTAACATGGCTAACTTTTTCATACTACTAACATGACCCTTAAAAAATAAAAAACCGCAGTTATTTGCGGCCTTATAGAATACCATACTTCGTTTCGTTCGGAACTAGCGGCACTTCAGCGTATTATGCCTGTATTTTTGAGACTCCCCTCGATCAAAAGGGTAGTTGCTAGTTAGCCAATAGTTGACTAAACCTGATCATGGAGGTGCCCCATGAAAATTCTTGATTTTGGTTTAGTGTCTATTTCTCAAGCTGCGAAGCATTTTGGCGTGTCAGTTCCAACACTCAGGCGTTGGGATAGAGAAGGGAGGCTAAAACCTCACAGCAGAACACTGGGTAATCATCGTCGATATAAGCTGTTAGATAAACAGAAATGTAAAGTCGGTTATGCCAGAGTGAGTTCACACGATCAGAAGTCGGACTTAGACACCCAGTCGTTATTTTTGCAACGGCATTGCGATGTAGTGCTAAAGGACTAAGGCTCTGGCTTGAATTGTAAGAAACCATGATTGCGTAAATTAATATCGATGCTGCTCAATCAACAAGTGTCAGAACTACACCTCACACATAAAGATAGGTTGCTACGGTTTGGACATGAGTTGGTGTTTCAACTGTGCCGATGGTCTGGCTGCAAGGTGATTATCCATAATGAATCGGAAATCATTAGCTTTGAGCAAGAGCTGGTGAAGGATGTGATCACCTTGATGACCGTGTTCTCGGCGCGTATGTATGGCAGGCGCTCACATCAAAATAAGCGGGTAAAACTCGCTGCTTGACACTGTATTTACATCCAGCATATTGAGATGCATGAAGTGTGCATTCAAAACCCGAATCCTAGCGAATAACAAGCAGGCCACATACTTTTTAAAAGCATGTGGCGTGTCTCGCTTTGCATGGAATTGGGGGGTGGTTGCATGGCAGAAGCAATACGAGTTATGGGTCGATTCCGGCAAGCAAAAGGCGCTCAAGCCGTCCGGCATGATGCTGAAGAAGCAACTGAATAGCGTGAAGAAAGCCGACTTCCCGTGGATGTATGAGGTCACCAAGTACGCTTCACAACAACCCTTCATCTTCTTAAATCGTGCATGGTCTGACTTTTTCAAAAAGAAAACCATGAACGGCAAGCCTGTAGGCAAGCCTCGTTTTAAAAGGAAAGGCAAAAGCATAGATTCATTCTATGTGGGTGGCGACCAAGTTGTGGTGCGTGGCCGTTATCGTAGTTGAAGATAAAATTATCACCATCAGGCGCGAGACGACCTGCCACGATAGGCTGGGTCTCCTCAGGCAGCCATATCCAGACGAAAGCTTCTTTATAAATCTGTTTAGAAGTCATCTATCACTTTCTTACTCCTTTTTCGGGCGCTTTTAGGCAGAAGTGACAGCTTTTCTTCAACTTGCTTCAATTGCATAGTAAGTCGACTAGGCTCTGCCTCAAAGAGCGTTACATCGACTATTCTCGCTACCTCAAAGGTTGCTCCTATTTCGCATTTCGGATCTGCTTTTTCTATGCGGGAAAGCATCCCTCTGGAAATACCTGCGCGGTCTGCAACTTCCTGAGCACTCATTTTTTTTTCGAGTCTTGAGGCGCGAATGCGCTTTGCCAATAATGTTAGCGCTTCTTCTGCATAACGGGAGTAAGTTCTGACTATAGATTTTGGCATTTTGTGTCACATATAGAACATTTAATGGCTTAATGAATTACATATAGTGCACGAGAATAAATTAGTCAAACTTACTGATAGTTTCTTAGTCTCTTTAATGGATATATTGGAACACGATGATTGCCCAATAGATTGGTTTTTAATGGACAATTAATGCTATTTGTGTTCATTAAATGACGTTTTATTGGACACTCCTACTTTTTCGTCCAATAACTGTGATTTAGTGAACACGGTAAAAAGACTATGGATTTGAATTATCAGAGGTAATATAGAACAGATAGTTTGTACTACTTCAATGTTCTGCTTCTCGTTGTGACCGCCAATGTAATAGGTTTCGCCAACTTTACCTTCAAGGGCAACCAGCACCAACGCGCGTACATGATCTTCTACATACAACCAGTCGCGAATTTGATTACCTTTGCCATATACTGGCAGTGGCTTACCGGCTAACGCGTTTAAAATACTGGTTAAGCTCGATAACATACACGCAAATTCTAATCAGGTTCGCCGCCTTTTACATCTTGAATTCTGTAGTAACTTTCTGACCTGATAACTCATTTTGTACATTTTTGAATAACGCCACCAATGTATTTTTCAAATAAATTTGGAATTTCTCTAACGCTAACGTTCTATCATACACATCAGTTGGCAAGAAGCGCCTCATCTCTTCAATAAATCTTTCGCTTCTCACAAGCTCTGGCAACCTCTCCAACAAACTAGTCAGCAATTCATCGAACTGTTCAAGCTTATAATCCGAAACTTTACTTTTGACTAGCTCTATGTTCAATGTAGCACCTTGCTGTTGCATCCAGGCTAAATCCCATATATCTCGGTAACGAACATATTTCGTTGTTGCCGGTAAAGAGATGATTTTGTCGGCCATAACTTCGTCTAGCGTTTCAGTTAATATTAGCGTGTCGCTGTAACCGTCTGGTAAAAAGTCATAGTTGGCTTTTAGCGCCAATGGCTCTTTTGTATAAGCTGGAATATTTGCCACTTCCACTTTAATTTTTTGTTGTGGCACATCCTTTCTCTCGGGAGACGTAACTACGGAAATTTGCCATTTATCAATGCGCAATTCTGCGTATTTAGGATTTTTTCTTAGCTCTTTGGGTTCTTTCACGTTAACTTCTAGCCCGTACCTAGCGCCTATGTATTTCTCAATACAAGACTTCATGTCTGCTAAAATTGCTGAGCTAAAATCCACTCCTCCTGCAAAATCTAGATCTTCACTGAAACGATTACCGCCATAACATAGCCGAAGTGACGTACCACCTTGAAAAATCAGCTTATCTAGAAGGCCTCCCTTCTCTAGCGCAAATAGAATGTCGTAATGTAAGAGTTCCTTTTCGATTACCGCTCGCATATGAACCACATGCTCATCTTGCATAGCCTTATTAACCAGTTGTGCAAAATTATCCTGATCAATCTTCATATAAAGCTCTCTCGTTAACTAAATGCGTGTTTCGGCCTACTCGTTTTAAATCTCTATATGCGGCTTGCTTACTTGCTAACCTAAGTGGCCGCCCTACCAGCTTTGTATTTGCCAGGATATCCGTGGGTGTTCGTTTAGTATGGGTAAACTCAATAGTACCGAATGGCGTTTTGTATTCGGCTGTTCGCCCCGTTGTCATGACTGTTAATCGATCAATAGGGATTTGAGAAATGGCACCAAAATCTGACAATGCAGATTCCAGACTAACGTAATTATATTCTCCACGACGAATCGTTTTAGCAATATACTCTAAGGTGTCGCTACCCTTCGACTGTGCCAGACTATATAAATACACACCATTGATAACACGGGTAAGAAGCCCGTCATCGATTAAGCGCTTGATCCCTGCACGCAATGTTCGCTCGTTGTCTTGATAGAAAATTTTGGCCAAATCTGAATTGGTATACACATAGCGACCATGCCTGTCATACTCCGACAGTTTTTTGATTGCTTCAGTCTTTTTCATAATGGCATCTAGTTATCAATAATTACACTTATTTGTGTCATAACCGTACACTTAAAACAAATAACAAACAAGGTTACTAAAAAAGTATTTTGGTTGTACTACACGCGTGATAATCAGTGGATTATCGATACACCTCATATTAACCAGTCGGCTCGGCCTATTCCCAAGGGCCACCGACGTGCAAGGGCGGAAATGGATTGCGACTTAGTTTTGGCTTGTTGCAATATGCTCTATTTTTTCGGAAAAAAAACCGGCGTATATACAGAAAAGCCGCTAAATTGCGGCTTTTTTATATGGCATATTACTTTGTACTCGATACTAACTACCCGCGCCTAAACGCTCACCATGATAACTACCGTCTAAAACCGCTTTCCACCAGCTTTCGTTAGCTAGGTACCATTCCACAGTTTTGCGGATACCACTTTCAAACGTTTCCTGTGGTGTCCAGCCCAGCTCGCGCTGAATTTTACTAGCATCAATAGCATAACGCATGTCGTGACCCGGGCGGTCTTGCACGTAAGTAATTTGCTCGGCGTACTTGCTTTCTTTCGGTTTAACTTCATCCAAAATAGCGCAAATGGTTTGCACTACTTCAATGTTCTGCTTCTCGTTGTGGCCGCCAATATTGTACGTTTCGCCAATTTCACCTTTTAGCGCCACAAGCACAAGCGCACGAGCATGATCTTCTACGTACAACCAGTCGCGAATTTGATTACCCTTGCCATATACTGGCAGCGGTTTGCCCGCTAGCGCATTTAGAATAACTAACGGTATTAGCTTCTCCGGGAAGTGATACGGCCCGTAATTATTCGAGCAGTTAGTAACTAGCGTAGGTAGCTTATAAGTACGCAGCCATGAGCGCACTAACTGATCTGAGCTTGCTTTACTGGCAGAATATGGCGAGCTTGGCGCATACGGTGTGGTTTCGGTAAACAACGGCAGCTCTGTACCTGGCGCTACTTCATCTGGGTGAGGTAAATCGCCGTATACTTCATCGGTAGATATATGATGGAACTTAAATCCACTCTTCTTTTCACCTTCTAATGCAGACCAATATGCGCGCGCTTGCTCTAGCAGTGTGTAAGTACCCACTACGTTGGTTTGAATAAATTCACCTGGGCCGTCTATCGAACGATCGACATGCGATTCTGCCGCCAAGTGCATGATAATGTCTGGCTGATGTGAATTAAGCACGCGCTTTACTTCGTCAGCATCGCAAATATCAACTTGTTCAAAGCTGTATCTTTCGTTGTTAGATACGGTAGTTAATGACTCTAAGTTACCTGCATAGGTAAGTTTATCTAAGTTAACCACCGCATGTTCGGTATCGTTTATTAGGTGACGTACTACCGCCGAGCCTATAAAGCCTGCTCCACCGGTAACTAATATTGTTTTACTCATTTATCTTTTTCTCAAAAAATTCTGTTCTGGCTGTGAATGCTACTTATCTAGGACAAGAACTGCCTAAGGCTAAACTTTATAAAAGTGTTTGTGCTGAAGTTTTCACACAGCTTTTACATCAGCAGAAAGCTCATTCACTCTCAGCTTCATCCACTAATTCATTCATCATGGCCGATAACTGCTTGCGCCAGTGCGTAGGATTACAAGATGAGAAGGCTTCTCTTGCCGATGTTTTATCTAACACGCTGTAATGGGGGCGCTTTGCTGGCGTTGGATATGCACTAGTAGGAATAGGCAACACAGGAATAGCGTTACTCAACAAGCCTTTCTCAACGCCCAGCTCTTGAATAGCCAACGCAAAATCGTACCAACTGGCCACGCCTTCGTCCGTCCAATGAAACACACCGGCAGTTTTGTTTTCAGCAGCCGACACACATGCCTCTGCCAAGCCTTTGGCCCATGTAGGCGTACCTATTTGATCGTCGATTACCGTAAGCTGTGGTTTGTCACCCATTAAGCGAAGCATGGTTTTCACAAAGTTATTGCCATGAGCCGAATACACCCACGCAGTGCGAATTAAACAACTCGCATCTGGCAACAGTTCGAGTAACGCTTTTTCGCCTTCAGCTTTTGTTTTCCCGTAAGCGCCCTGCGGTTCGATTGGATCGTTAGGCAAATAAGGAGAACCCTTATGCCCATTAAACACATAGTCTGTAGAGACATGTACTAAAAACGTACCGGCCTGCTTACAATACTTCGCTAAGTTTTCTACGGCTGTGGCGTTGATGGCATGGCATAACGCTAAATCGTCTTCGGCTTTATCAACCGCTGTGTATGCAGCAGCGTTAATAATCACATCTGGTGAAAGCTGAGACAGAGTTTTCGACAACACGTCTTCCTTCGTAATGTCGGTATCTTCAGGGCCTAGGCAAATAGTATCTTTGCCCAAAATCCGCACCAATTCATACGACAGCTGCCCTGCATTACCAATTACAATAATCTTCATGGCTATTCTTATTCCTTATAATTTGGCTGCGGATCAAAAGCTGGTAAACGTAGGTGCATCAACAAACGCAGTTCCGTTTTCATCTTTTCCAGAAAGCGAGGGCTTTTCACCATTCACTAACGGCCAGGTTATGCTCAACGTAGGATCGTTGTAGTTTATCGACACTTCAGACTCAGGGTGATAATATTCTGTACATTTATATACAAACTCAGCGGACTCGCTAGTTACATAAAAACCATGAGCAAAACCGGCAGGCACCCAAAGCTGTCGTTTATTTTCAGCCGATAAGGTAACGCCTACCCATTTCCCAAAGGAAGGTGCGTCTTTACGCATATCTACCGCAACATCGTATACTTCGCCGCTCACTACGCGAACTAATTTACCTTGGGGATGTTCCAGCTGATAATGTAGACCGCGCAGAATCCCCTGGCTTGACTTGGAATGATTGTCTTGAACGAAATCTACATCGGCACATTCTCTCTTAAACCAATCTGTTCTGAAAATTTCCATAAAAAAGCCACGCTCATCGCCTAATAGTTTGGGTTCAATGATTTTAACACCTGGGATTTCGGTACTAATTACTTGCATTTGGAAAGCCTAGTCCTTGTCTTCATTTATTTTACGCGGTCGCTTATTACTTTTGACAAGTAATCACCGTATCCACTTTTTTTCAGCGGCACTGCCAACGTTTCAAGTTGTTCAGCATCAATGTAGCCCATTCTGTACGCAACTTCTTCAGGACAACAAACTTTAAGGCCCTGACGCTTCTCTATCGCTGCTACAAAATTTGCAGCATCTAATAATGAGTCTAATGTACCAGTATCTAACCAAGCAGATCCCCGCCCCATCAACTCGACTTTAAGGCTACCATCTTCAAGATACATGTTATTTAAATCAGTAATTTCTAGTTCACCGCGGTGCGAAGGTTTTACTTCTTTGGCAAAATCAACTACACGATTATCATAAAAATAAAGGCCAGTCACAGCATAGTTGGATTTTGCTTTAGTTGGCTTTTCTTCAATTGAAAGTGCGTTCCAATCGTCGTCAAAATCCACAACGCCGTAGCGCTCTGGATCATTTACATGGTAGCCAAATACTGTAGCACCCTCCTCTCGTGCGTGAGCTTTTTGGAGAGAAAGCTTTAAATCGTGACCATAATAAATATGGCTATGTTCTGCTAAATTGTTGCTATACTGTATATGAATACAGTTATTGAGGGTTGATCATGATCCCAGCACAATTTACAAAGCTTATAGCCGAGTTAGAACACTTAACAGATAGTCAAACCCGTTATGTTGAGAAGCTGCTGAAAGGCACTGATAGCGTCTCACAGTTGATAACAGAGCTTGAGGAGCGGATGGTTGAAAACCCTGAATGTCCGCACTGCCATAGCTCACTGATCAATCGGCACGGCAAGGTAAACAAGATGCAGCGTTATCGCTGCAAGAACTGCGGCAAAACCTTTGTAGCGACAACGGCGACACCGCTAGCTCGACTGAGGTACAAAGAGCTTTGGTTAGAATATATTCGCTGTATGCTGGACAGTAAGCCATTGCGTAAATGTGCCGAAGAATGTGGCCTCCACCTTGAAACATCGTTCAGGTGGCGGCACCGATTCTTGGCGCTACCATCAGCACTGAAAGCGAGCAAATTAGAAGGCATTATCGAGGCAGACGAAACACTTTTTCCCTACTCAGAGAAAGGCTCAAAACGGATGACTCGTCAGCCCCGTAAAAGAGGGGTGAAAGCGAAAAAACGAGGGCGTTCAAAGGATGATTGGGTGCCAGTTTTAACGGTCAGAGACCGAGCTAAGAGTACGTATGAAGCCGTTGTGCCAAGTGTTACATCGGAAGCTTTGCATCAGGAGCTAGCAGGAAAATTAGAGAAAGACAGTGTGTTGTGTAGTGATGGCTATAAGCCCTACATAGCTCTTTCTGAGAAAAATGATTTAATACACAAGCGCTTAGATGTGGCAGGAGGAATTAAGGTGATAGATAAAGTCTTTCACATTCAAAATGTTAACGCCTATCACAGCCGTCTGAAAGCGTGGATAAAACGGTTTAACGGAGTAGCCACAAAATACTTGGAACACTACCTGGGTTGGTTCAGGTTTATGGATAATCCAGAAAACCTTAACGAAAACAGGCTCTTTTCGATTCAACAACAGTTAATCCGAACATAGCCATAAATATTATCGCCTAATATAAGCGTACAACTGTCGTTGCCAATAAAACTTTCACCTATTAAGAAGGCTTGAGCTAGACCATCAGGTGAAGGCTGTGCTGCATACTGCACATTGATACCTAAATCGCTTCCATCGCCGATTAACTCAATAAAGCGCTGCTGCTCCATAGGAGTAGTAATAATAAGAATATCCTTAATCCCAGACAACATCAGAGTAGCCAATGGATAAAAAATCATAGGCTTATCGTAAACTGGCATTAGCTGCTTACTTACCACTTTCGTCAATGGGTGGAGGCGTGTGCCGGAGCCGCCAGCCAAAATTATCCCCTTTCTTCTCATCGCATAATTCCTTACTCGCTCTCTTTTAAAATTTTAACCAGTTCACTTACAAGTGTCTCAGCAACATGTCTATTTGTCGCTTCTATCATTACACGAATTAAGGGTTCTGTGCCAGACTTCCTCAGTACAAGCCGCCCTTCTTTGCCAAGCTTTTCTTCTACGTTGGTAACTGCATGCTGTACCCTCGGAAGATTCAACACAGAACTCAAATTCTCGTGTCTAACATTTACAATGCATTGTGGTAACTTGGTCATACCTAACTTTATTTGAGCTAAGGAATAGCCGCTTTTCACTACAATGGAGAGTACCTGGAGCGCAGCAATTATGGCATCGCCGGTGAACGTATAGTCTAGGTTGAGTATGTGCCCTGATGTTTCGCCACCTATGCGCCACCCAGTTTCGTCGAGCTTTTCAACTACATACCTATCGCCCACTTTCGTGCGAACAAAAGGAATGCCTAATTCTTTTAGTGCAATTTCTAGCCCAAGGTTACTCATTAAAGTACCTACTACACCGCCTTTATACCCTGTTTGCTTGGCATCACGAGCAATGAGGTAAAGAATTTCGTCGCCATCGATTGTTTCGCCGTTTTCATCAACAAACATAATACGATCTGCGTCGCCATCTACGGCAATACCCAAGTTGGCCTTGTGCGTTTTCACTGCATCACTTAATGAGGCCAGTGACGTGGCACCGCACTCGTTATTAATATTTACGCCATTGGGAGTATTAGCAATGTTAATCACATTAGCGCCCAGCTCTTCAAATACGCTTGGTGCCACTTTGTATGCAGCGCCATTAGCACTGTCTACTACAATTTTTAATCCCTCAAGGCTAAGCTCGGAAGAAAATGTTCCCTTACAAAATTCAATGTAGCGACCGGCTGCATCTTCTACCCTACGGGCTTTTCCTAACATGCCAGAATCTACACACTTAATGCCATTTTCAATGGCATATTGAAGCTGCTCTTCTATTGCTTTTTGTTGAGCCTCACCTAGTTTGGCACCGTTTCTACCAAAAAACTTAATGCCGTTATCGTAATAAGGATTGTGTGATGCACTGATCACCACTCCTGCGTCGGCACGAAATGTTGATGCTAGATAAGCAACAGCAGGCGTAGGGATAGGCCCAGCAAGGGCAATATCAACACCGGCAGCTGACAAGCCTGCTTCTAAGGCAGATTCAATCATGTAACCACTAGCACGAGTATCTTTGCCCACTAGTACTGCTTTTGTACCATCTGCCGCAAGCACGGTACCCGCTGCCCAACCCAATTTCATTACAAAATCTGGGGTCATTGGGAAATCACCTACCTTCCCACGAATTCCATCGGTTCCAAAATATTTCTGAGACATTACTAATTCCTATAAACACAAAAGGCCACAACTTCAAAAGTTATGGCCTTAAAAACGTAAATTACTTGATTACTCAACAGTTACCGATTTTGCTAAATTACGCGGCTGATCAACATCTGTACCTTTAATTAGGGCAACATAATAAGATAGCAATTGAAGAGGCACCGTATATACGATAGGAGCTATGATATCCTCGCAATGCGGAATATTAATCACGCGCATGGTATCGTCGCTTTCAAAGTGTGCGTCTACATCGGCAAACACATACATAATTCCGCCGCGAGCACGCACCTCTTCCACATTAGACTTAAGCTTTTCAAGCAATTCGTCATTGGGGGCAACCACAATAACCGGCATCTCATCATCGATAAGTGCTAAGGGCCCGTGCTTTAATTCACCCGATGCATATGCTTCTGCATGAATGTAAGAGATTTCTTTAAGTTTCAGCGCTCCTTCCATGGCAATAGGATATTGCGCTCCACGACCTAAAAACAAACTATGGTTTTTGTCGGCAAACTCTTTGGCAAGTTCTTCAATGACATCAGCAGTATTTAACGCCTCCTCAATTTTACCCGGAAGTGTTTTTATTGCCGAAACAATCTTTTGTTCGGTGCTTTCCTGCAAACCATTAAATTTACCAATAGCAAGAGTGAGCATTAAAAATGCCGTTAACTGCGTGGTAAATGCCTTGGTAGAGGCAACGCCAATTTCTGCCCCCGCTAGTGTCATAAACGCTAAGTCTGACTCTCTCACCAGTGATGAGCCTGGCACATTACAAATAGTAAGTGCTGACATATAGCCAAGCTCTTTTGCCAAGCGAAGAGCAGCCAGCGTATCTGCCGTTTCACCACTTTGCGATATAGTTACTAACAGGCTGTTTTCGTGAACTGCCGACTTTCTATAACGAAACTCAGAAGCAATTTCTACCGAACAAGATACATTGGCGTACTCTTCTAGCCAGTAGCGAGCAGTCATGCCCGCATGGTAACTGGTACCACAGGCGATAATTTGAACATGTTTAACTTGTTTTAAAATACTTTCAGCACCTTCGCCAAACAATGCGTCTGTACTGTGAATATGCTCAATTCTATCTTTAAGGGTATTTCTGATTACTGCCGGCTGCTCGTGTATCTCTTTAAGCATGTAATGTCTATAACCGGCCTTATCACCCGCGTCATGCTCTACGGTAGACTCGACAATTTCTCGCTCTACCTGCTTTCCGCTTTCGTCAAAAATAGTTACTTCTCGGCGTGTAACTTCGGCTACGTCGCCCTCTTCCAAGAAAATAAAACGACGAGTTACTGGTAATAGCGCAAGTTGATCAGATGCAATAAAATTTTCACCAAGCCCTAAACCAATAACAAGAGGGCTGCCAGAGCGAGCCACTACCATCTTCTCAGGGTCTTCTTTATCAATTACAACGGTACCGTAAGCCCCGGTAAAATGAGTTACCGCTTTTTGAATTGCCTGTAACAACGAAAGCCCCTCGTCGAGCATATTGTGCACAACGTGAGCAATGGTCTCGGTGTCGGTATCGCTGGTGAAGTTGTAGCCTTGCTCACTTAGCTGTTTACGAAGGGCAACATAGTTCTCAATAATACCATTATGAACTACCGCCACGCGGCTAGAAGAAAAGTGAGGGTGTGCGTTGTATTCTGTAACGCCGCCGTGAGTGGCCCAGCGTGTGTGGGCAATACCTGTTGTGCCTAGTGCAGTTTCGTTCTCAACGGCTGTGGCTAAGTTATTTACTTTGCCAACTTTTCGAATTCGCTGCAGGTTTCCATCCTTGTTCAGTAGCGCTACACCTGCAGAATCATACCCTCTATACTCAAGCCTTTTTAGGCCCTCGAGCAGTATTTCAACTACATTTCGTTCGGCTACTGCGCCTACAATTCCACACATTCCATTTACTCCATACTTTACAAACTTGCTGTAAGACTGCTTAACTTTTTGACTTTAAGAACGCTAATTTTTATTTTTTGTAAAACTCACGATACCAAGCCACTAATTCGGCAACACCTTCTGCTACAGATATTTTCGACTTGTACCCGGTAGCAGCAAATAAATCTTCAGTGTCTGCAAAAGTGCGATACACGTCACCTGGCTGCATCTCTCTAAAATTCTTTTTCGCCTCGACACCCAACTCACTCTCAATAGCTTTAATAAAATCCATCAAATTAATTGGCGAGCCATGACCGATATTGAAAACCTTATAGGGAGCTGAACTAGTTGCAGGTGTGCCGCTTTCCACTGTCCAGGTTTCATCCTTAACTGGAACGACATCAGCAATACGAACTACACCTTCAACGATATCGTCGACGTGTGTGAAATCTCTCCACATATCGCCGTTGTT
This sequence comes from Alteromonas sp. MB-3u-76, assembly GCF_002831605.1. NCBI lineage: Bacteria > Pseudomonadati > Pseudomonadota > Gammaproteobacteria > Alteromonadales > Alteromonadaceae > Alteromonas > Alteromonas sp. MB-3u-76. Next base: position 3,812,385 of record NZ_CP025115.1, read on the forward strand.
GTTAACGTCAATTATATCGCCATCTAATATCTTCTTGGTAAAGATAAACGGCGCCATATCAGGTCTTCCCCATGCTCCATACACAGTAAAAAAGCGAAGCCCTGTTGTCGGAATATCGTATAAATGAGAATAGCTGTGAGCCATTAGCTCGTTCGACTTTTTGGTAGCAGCGTAAAGAGAGACAGGATGATCGACAGAATCAGCTGTAGTAAAGGGCACTTTTGCATTTAGACCGTATACAGAACTAGAGGATGCATAAATAAGGTGCTGAACACTGTTCTGCCTACAGCCCTCAAGTATATTCAAATGCCCCACTAAATTAGCATCTGCATAAGCGTGAGGATTATCAATTGAGTATCGCACTCCTGCCTGCGCAGCAAGGTGAATAACTCTGTCGAACTTTTCGCTCGCAAAAAGCTTGCTAATAAGCGCTCTATCAGAAATATCTAAGCGCTCAAATTTAAAATTATCGTGCTCAATTCGTTGTAACCTAGCCATTTTGAGGTCAATATCATAATAATCATTTATGTTGTCGACACCAATAACGCTGTGGCCTTGATGACACAACTTCTCGGCTACTGCACTTCCAATAAAACCTGCAGCACCGGTAACCAAATACTTCATATCAAATCCCGGAAGGGGTATTGACTAGGCAATACCATAGAAAACTCAAATTCTTTAAAGTGGCAAATATTTTGATCATGCTGGATATTTGCACGCGTTTCAACTTTAGTCTAGCCGATGTATTGTAATGAACAGAGGCAACAATACAATCAAGCAGTGAATGAAAACTACAATTAGGGTGTAACTAAGCAATGAGTAGAGGCAATACTAAAAACCTATATAAGCACCCAGTCGATAAACCTGTTCACCCACTGCATCAATACCGCTGGACGCTTCGATACCCCAATACACATTCTCGAACCGAGAGCGATAATCAGCACTAAAGTTTAAACCTGAATTAACAAGCTCGTTCGAGTTTTCTGCCAACAATGCCACCTGAGACCAGCCTAGCGAGGTAGTCAAGCTTTCATCAGCATTCATCGACCAAAACCATTGTGCCGTTAAGCTCTTTGCAGCGCTATTTTGCGCCTTGGTTGCAATAAAATGTGCAAGCGAAGTTTTGTTATCTTGATAGCCGTTGTTGTAAATGTCACTGTTGTAAAATCCTTGGTCGTAGCGCGTTGCCTCTATTCTTAAAGAGCTATCGTTTATAACCGGAAAATAAATACCGATAGTAGCTGCATTTGGCTGCTCACCGTTATCGCCGAGCACCTTTTTGGTAACATGCTCACCATAAATTGAATAGTGGAACCCCACAACTTCATGGTTATACCTAGCTTGAAGTGCATAGCGCCTGTCGGCTTGGGCTTCGCTGAAAGAGGAGTTTTCAGCACTTCCTAAGTTATTGGCGGTAAGGGCATCAAGAAAATCACTACCCCCACCGTCTCTCACTCCGCCACCAAATACGGTAGTGTGGGCAAAACCAAGCGTAACCTGCTTAATGGGCGAAAAGTTAAAAGTTGCCCCCGTTATATACGGCTTGTCTTGTTCAAATATGTCGCCAGAATATATGCCCACTTCATTATTTAACCTTCCTGCAAACACTTCATAATTAATATCGAATGCACTTATCGGCACAACATTGCTAGCCGATACACTAGCGAAAGCTTCTGATTCATTTGAGAGTAGCAACGAGTTAATGCGCCCCACCGACCACCAGCGAGACTTATACCCTATATCAAGTTGTAAAATATCAACGCCAACATGCACCATGCCCTGGGCTTTATTTACGTTGTTTTCACTAATAATAGCGCTGGCGCTTACGCCTATATAATCTGAGTACATTGCATAACCAGCAGTTTCTAAAAGTAAGCTGCTTTCTCCGTCTGCACCAAAATGATATGGGTTGCTAATGCTGTTGTTACTAGATGCAAGCGACACTTGCATTAAGCTAGTGCTAGTTCGCTCTTTGTGATTGCGCAAATAGGGGGCAAGATCTCGATAAAGCAGTGGGTGCGTAGTTTGAATTTTACGGGCCAAAGCAGTAACTTGCGCTATTTTATAGGGCTTGTTTAGCGACGTTTCGCCAGCAATAGCACCCAACCTTTCTATCTTTTGTGCAATGTGATTGGGTAGATTTAAGGGTAAGTATGGCGACACCCCGGCACTGTATGCTTGCGTAGAAATCAATAATAGGAAAATTGCAAAAGCAAGTTTAGATTTAGTTAGCACGTAGACTCGCGTCAAAGTAGTTTCACCATTTAATAAATTGTTAATTGAGCGTTTGTGAAAGCATAATCTCAAGATTTACGCAAAAGGTTTTTTGCATTGGACTAAAAACGGCCTTCGTTTTATGACGACAGTAAATGATACAGCAACTTACATTTCAATTCCTAGAGATAGTGAATATATTTCCAGACATTAAACCATGTTGTTTCATTTGGAACTTAGTCAAAAAAAATGTAAACTCACGCGCCTCAGACCTTTATAGTGATCTATAAACAAGGCTTACAGCTTCAGCAACAAGGAACATAAAGTGATACAGCTCAGTTTTGTCTTTTTTTTCTCTTTTACGGCCCTCTTTACTCTCCGAAGGCTGGCTAAGCGAGTAGGCTTAGTTGATTTACCTAATCTAAGAAAGCACCATGATGGCGAGGTCCCGCTGGTCGGGGGCATTGCCGTATTCATAACCATCGCACAATTTATATATAACAATATTGGGCTTATGCCGCATGCACACTTATACCTCACAATAATCGCTATTTTGACAACTATTGGTGCGTTAGACGACAAATTCGATATCAGTTACAAATTCAGACTTTTAGTTCAAACGTTACTCACTATTTCAATGATATATTTCACGGATTTCCAACTTAACTTTGTTGGCGATATCCTCGGAGTTGGTAACTTAGAGTTTGGATTTTTATCGCCGTTAGTTACTATACTTGCCGTTATTGGGGCAATAAACGCTTTTAATATGGTCGATGGAATCGATGGATTACTTGGAGGGCTCTCAATTGTAACGTTTTTGAGTCTGGCTTTGGTTTTGACTATGGCCTCTCAACACGACCTGGCATACATGTGCATTGTAATTGTGGTCGCGATTACTCCTTACGTAGCATTTAATATGGGCTGGCTAGGGAAGACAAGAAGAATTTTCATGGGAGACGCTGGTAGCATGATGATTGGGTTCACTGTTATTTGGTTGCTTCTTGTCTCTAGCCAAATGAAAGGTGGACCGATTATTAGACCCGTGACAGGCTTATGGATAATAGGCTTACCACTAATGGATATGGCAGCTGTTATGTTCCGAAGGATAAAAAGAAAACGTTCCCCTTTTAGACCGGACCGTGATCATTTGCACCATATATGCTTGCGACTCGGATTTGGAAGATACAAAAGCCTATTCTTGATATGCGGCATCTCAGCCGTTTTTGCATCAATTGGAATATTGGGGGAATATTTAAACGTACCTGAGCCATTAATGTTTTTCGGGTTTTTAACGACTTTTGCAATATACAATTATGTCCTCACCGCAAATTGGCCCCATAGGAAAGAAGATATCGAGGAAAGAAATTTAATAAGCTCCAGCGCTAAATGATGAAAACTGCCTCACCGGAGGGTAAATCAGCTCTGCTATTTGTGACAACGGACTACCTATCGAAGTCAACCATTTTCAAACAAAAAGCTCTATTAGCAGCACGTTAATGCCGCTTCTTTTTTCTTGGATTTAGCTACCTCGCTCAAATAAAAATATTGCTTACCATGATATACAGGTGTCCTTCATCGAAGGCACTAACGGACTTAACATAGCATTATTAAAATTCGAGGGCGTAGAGCATTATCTACTAGGTCGCTCAATGCGCCTTAACGGCCCTGGGTGACTTACGTCCCTCGAAAAAACTCGTGATAACCATGGTAATCTACATTATTCTTAACGATTGAATGTGCGACACGTGCTAATTTTACAGCAACCGCTGTGTATGCCTTTCGCCCTACATCTGCCGAATCACCATTGGTTTTGATATACCGTTCATATTTGTATCTGAAACTGTTTTCTTTCATTCGAATAGCCGCATTGGCTGCCAGCCAGAAGCCATAACGCAGACGTGCATTGCCTCGCTTAGACAATTTATAGCTTCCTTTTTGCTGTCCACTTTGCTGCGCCGATAGATTAAACCCACAATAATTAAGGTGTTGCCTGTAGTGAGCGAATCTCGCCAAATCGCCGCCTTCTGCCAGAATGATTAAGGCAATGACGGCACCCACACCAGGCAATGTTTTTAATCGTTGGTAATCTTCCCTGTCACCCAGAAACTGCTCTGATTGACGCTCAAGCGCAAGGCGTTGGCGTGTTAAATCAATATAACGTTGTAGCTGCAGCCGATATGCCTCTACCGCGACACTGTTAATGTCGACTGGTAAACCAATAGAATTCTCTGCCACACCATACAAGTGCTCCAAGAACTGTTGTTTAAACTGTTTGCGACCAACTATATTCCAAGCACGTTTTATAAACGTTGCCTTGCGATAACGTGTAATAGACGCGGGGGTTGGAAACTTCAACAAGAAGTCACAGAACCATTCAGACCTCGAATTGTGCAAAAACTGCTCTGCCTCTGGAAAGTAAAGAGTCAGGTTATGATTCACCAAGCTATTTAAACATCTAGTCCTAGCAATCGTGACCTGATGATAGGTGTTTGAAAGCTCTTGGATATCCATCGTTTTATTAACTAGCGGATCGTAAAACGGCCTTGAGATCCCTTGATTGAGTAGATACAAGATGACTTTGGTGTCTTTACGATCATTCTTATCCCATGTTTGATAAAGCATCTCCCGAGCGCGAGCGCATGACAAAGATGAGACTAAATGACACTGTGCTCCTTGTTTCTCAAACCAGTAGGCAATATTGCGATGATAGTCCGCAGTTGGCTCGAAGCCAATCCTAACTGACGACTCTCCATTAAAACGTAAGCGGTCAAAATAGACCGCTCTTTTATTCTTAAGCTAAGCCCCTAAAATCTAATCATTGATTAATATAGGAGAAAATATCAATGACTAGACGAAGCTCTCAAGAATGGCAGCAACTTATCGATGCGCAAGAAGCCAGCGATATGACCATCGCGCAGTTTTGCCACACGCACCACATTAACCAGTCCACTTTTTATTTGCAACGCAAAAAACGTCAAGCTTTGTCGTTGCCGCAGACATCACCGCAATGGCTGCCCATTGACAGCATGACCTCACATCGGCCAGCCATGCGCCAATGGCAAATCGAGTTAACGCTACCAAACGGTGTGGTGCTGAACATGAGTAGAGATGGTTAATGCTAACAGCAAGTAGCGCTAAAATATGGTTATATCTTGGTATTGCCGATATGCGCAAGCAGTTCGACGGCTTAGCGGCGTTGGTGAACAATCAGTTGCAGATGCAAGCACAGCTCGGCGATTGGTTTGTGTTTGTGAACCGCAAACGCACCATGATAAAAGTGCTGTATTACCATCAAGGCGGTTACTGTTTATGGTCGAAAAGATTGGAGCGGGGCACCTTCGGTAAAGTGTCAGGTAATGGGCATAAAATCGCCCTGAACACCGCGCAGTTACAGTGTTTGATTGATGGTGTTTATTGGCAAAAAGGCAAACAAAACATGCGACTTAAGTAGCTGAATTTGCTATACTTAGCCGCATGAAAAGCGCTGCCGATTTGCCACAAAACACACCTCATATTCCACAAGAAGAATATGCTAATGTGTGTGCAAAACTGGCTGAGTCACAAGCACACGCCGCGCAGTTGCAACAACAAGTCGACTGGTTTAAGCGTCAGTTGTTTGGGCGTAAGTCAGAAAAGCACATAGTAGAGAATTCTGACCAAACGCAGTTGTTTGGCCAAGCGACGAATGAAGATTTACCGCCAGCACCTAAAAAAGCCGTCAAAGGCTATGCCCGCTCCACTAAACAAAAAGATGACAATAACGTCAATGATACCGGCCTTCGCTTTACTGATGACGTGCCCACAAAAGTGATTGATGTGCCTTGCCCCGAGCTTGAAGGTGAGGATGCTGATAAGTATGAAATTATTGGCACGAAAGAGACCCATCGCTTAGCGCAACTGCCAGGTAGCTACCAAGTCTTAATTTATCGCAAAAAAGTCTTTAAAAGCAAAGAAACGGGCAACATGTTGTCCCCCTCAACTCCCGATAATGTGTTAGAAGGGGCGTATGCGGATGTATCACTATTAGCGGGCCTCATGGTTGATAAAGCCGTATTCCATTTACCCCTTCACCGACAGCATTTACGTATGCTGCAATCGGGTGTGACTTTATCGCGGGCGAGCTTAATCAACTACGTCAGTCAAAGCATTGATTTAGTTATCCCTATCGCACAAGCAGTGCTGAGTAATATACTGAGTGGGGGCAACATCAGCATGGATGAAACGCCGATGAAGGCGGGTCGACAAGCCTCGACTCGCCGCAAACATAACACCATGAAACAAACCTACTTCTGGCCCATTTATGGTGAGCAAGATGAAGTGGCCTTTACCTGGTCATCTTCTCGCGGCAAACAACATGCGATTGCGCAACTCACTGGCTTTAATGGCACCTTGCTAAGCGATGGTTATGCGGTGTATAGCCAAATCATTGATACGCTAAACAGCCAAGGCCAACACATCACCCATGCAGCCTGTTGGGCGCATACGCGCCGCTACTTCGAAAAAGCATTGGATTATCATCCTAAAGAGGCACAATACGCCTTGGCTGAAATACAAAAGCTGTATAAAGTGGAAGCACACATACGAAAACACGCGCTTAATGCCGAGGATACCGTGCAATATCGCCTCAAACACAGCGAGCCTGTCATCAATGCTCTGTTTCATTGGCTATACGAGCAACGCCAACGCCCAGAATTATTACCTAAAGATCCGTTAAGCAAAGCCTTAGCTTATGCCTATGACCGTCATCATGAGTTAAAGACTTACCTGACGCACGCACAAGTGAATATCGACACTAATCATTTAGAAAGGGCCTTACGCGTTATCCCTATGGGTAAGAAGAACCATTTGTTCTGCTGGAGTGAGTTGGGCGCAAAACAGCTTGGTGCCTTGCATACACTCACCGTGACCTGCAAATTACACAACATCAATCCATACCACTACCTAGTCGATGTACTGCAACGCGTATCGCAACATCCAGCCAAAGACATCATCGACTTAACCCCTAGACGCTGGAAAGCACTGTTCGCTGATAAACGCCTGCGCTCAGACATAGAAAAGTGAAGACGCTATGACCGAAAAAGAAACGAAAACGACCATCGATATTAGCCAACTCACTCTCGACCAATTGTATATACTCAATGAAGCGGTCGTTAACCGCATTGATGAATTACGAGCAAAACAAGATAGAGAAGCGCGTAACCGTTCACCAAGGCCCTATTGACAGGCAACTTTAAAGTCTTTGAGCAGAGGATAGGTGGTTTTATTCAGCGTCGCAGCAAGTATTGCCCGGATCCATTTCAGAGGATTCAACTTTTGTTTTCGGCAGGTTTCAACAATGGTCAGGATGCGCTGTCTGAACAGTTCGCCCCGATGTGACCACACGCCATAGCTGCCTTTTCGCCACAGTACATAGCTACGCAATGAGCGTTCTGCTTCATTATTGGTCAGGGGCACGCCTTCATTCTTGAGGAATACCCAGCACATATCATCGTGTTTCAGCAGCAGTTTACACCGGTTCTGATACCGGGGAGTCACACAACGCCTTGATGCCAGTTCAAGTTGTTCTCGCCAGGCGATACGCAGTTTTTCCATTCGGTCCCGGTATCGCTTTTCACTTAGTTCGTTACTCTCATACCGGTGTTGCAGCTGGAACAGGTAACCGTTCACCAGGGCCCTATTGACAGGCAACTTTAAAGTCTTTGAGCAGAGGATAGGTGGTTTTATTCAGCGTCGCAGCAAGTATTGCCCGGATCCATTTCAGAGGATTCAACTTTTGTTTTCGGCAGGTTTCAACAATGGTCAGGATGCGCTGTCTGAACAGTTCGCCCCGATGTGACCACACGCCATAGCTGCCTTTTCGCCACAGTACATAGCTACGCAATGAGCGTTCTGCTTCATTATTGGTCAGGGGCACGCCTTCATTCTTGAGGAATACCCAGCACATATCATCGTGTTTCAGCAGCAGTTTACACCGGTTCTGATACCGGGGAGTCACACAACGTCTTGATGCCAGTTCGAGTTGTTGTCGCCATGCGATGCGTAGCTTTTCCATTCGGTCCCGGTATCGCTTTTCACTTAGCTTGTTACTTTCATACCGGTGTTGCAGCCGGAACAACAGGCGGATGAGCCTGACCAATACTGTACCGTAGATTTTATTCGTGCCCCAGCTTTCCGCCAGCGCATTCATATTTCTTAAGATATGCGCCCAACATAGTTGACGATGGTCAGCATCAATATAGTGATAACCGGCATACTGGTCAGTCACAACAATGTTTTCTGGATTATCGCCCAGTAATTTCTTCGCTGCCCAGGCTCCGCGTGAGAAGTGGGTCATGAAGCATGATAACTCTGCTGTGCAGACCTGCCACATCCAACGGTTTTCGTTGCCACGCTGATGACGGGTTTCATCGCAGTGTACCACCGCCTCAGTGCGCATCATCTCTTTGATATCCTGATACGCTGGCGTCAGCACTGAACTAACCCGGCCCTGCGCTTCAGAGATAGCACCGCGACTGAACGATAAGCCGAAGTTCTGTTCGAGCTGTTGCTGGATTTTACTGATACTCTGGTGAAACTGACCGGACTGCATTGCCACATAGGCCAGCAGGTTATTGCCCATCTGTCCCTGATTCACGTTGTCAGGTAGCGTTGCTTTTACCGTTTTACTGCACTGACAACAATGGCCCTGATGCAACTGATGTTCGACTACAGAGAATGCCTGGCTGGGAATATCAAATACCTGATGCCGACGATAAGGGGAATCATTGATAGCAATGTCACCACCGCAAGCACAAGTATCGTCGGGATAATAGGTGCGCGTCTCATCAACGGTATCGGCCAGCATCCGCTTACTACCTTTATGGCCGGATTGCGCACCGCGCTTACGGCCCGTCGGCTTTTTAGCTGGCGCAGATGAAGCTACACTCGGACCATTAGAAGATGGCGGGCGCGATGAATTACGACTGTTCTGATTCAGTCGGTCTTCGAGGTCATTTAGCCTGTCCCAGAGTGCTTGAATAACCAATTTTGCATCATCTAAGTTATCGACTGCGGGCGGCTTTGATAGCTGTTTTTTACGTGGCATGAAGTCACTTTGACAGACTGGGGGGATCAATCAATAGGATCCAAGAGATCACTGAAAATAAATATATTTAGCTGTCAATAGGGCCCTGCTGAACGGTTACGAGAAGCGCTTGCTAAACTGCGCCCAGGCATGAAAGTGCAGTATGCTCATGATGGCAAAACTATCACCGGCACGTTACTTAAGAAAAATAGAAAAACGGTGCTCATTGCTAACAACAATGGCAAGACGCATCACAAGGTGCCGGCTGGCATAGTAACTGCGGTTAGCGTTGCTAAACTCGATCTTAGTCAGGCGGTCAAGAACGGTCTAAAATGATCGGTTACATTAAAACAGGCATCCCTTAAACGCTGATAGCCTTGCAATGAATTCTCAAATTTCATCTGAATTGTTGTACCGTCAGCAAACTGAATGCAAGCATCATGGCTTTTCTTCGCTATATCGATGGCCACTAAGGTCAAATTTTTACTATCATCTATGTTGTCGGTCATTGCTTTAACTCCACTTATTGTTTGGTCACTTTAAGTATTGTTAATGGCCGACATCTTTTACAAAAGAATGAATAAAAAACCTGCATTCAACAGGTATCTTGGCCCCGAGCTAATTTCAGCCACGCTAACAGATTGGTGTCAGAACCATAATATTGAACTGATATATATTCAGCCAGGCAAGCCACAGCAAAATGGCTTTGTAGAACGCTTTAATGGTTCATTCCGCAGGATGCCTACTTGCTTGAGAATATCAGCCAAGTGAGAGAAATGTCTTGGTTCTGGCGACTGGATTATAACGAACAAAGAACCCATGAAAGTCTCGGAAATCTGCCTCCGGCAGCTTACCGAGAAAAACAGGAAAACTCTAGTTTAGAACTGTGTCATTAATGGGGAAGTGGACATCTGATCGAATCAATGTTTGCGACTATATCATTATAGCTACTTTCTAAAAACCGCTCGCCATCCGTAAAAAAAGAAACAAATAAAAGATTTAAGTAAAGGTAAATTTTCTATTTCTCGATAGATTTGCCATTGTCTCTTTGCTTTTTTGAATTTGTTTCTCGAAATTGAATTTGGTCGTATTCTGTAATGAGTCAGAGCACTGTTCAATGGATATGCGAACTTTCCCGTTTTGAGTAAAGAAAGCCATGTAGCATAGTCTTGGCCAGTACGTAAAAGAGGCATAGTAATTTCTTTGTCTTTAAAAGCTACTCGTCTTAACATAACAGTAGAGCAACCAAGTGTCGCTTTTTTTCGCAACATATCTTCATAACTCAATGGTTCTGATAATCTATTATCAACAACCTTCCCAAGCCGAGTCCCTTGACTGTCTATTATTTCATAAGCCGTAAATGAAAAATCAATATTGAGGTTATCCATAAATTCTATCTGAGTTTCTAGTTTTTTAGGGAGCCAAATATCATCACTATCGATAAATGCAATCATTTCTCCTGTAGCAGCGTGTAATGACTGATTCCTACTATAAGCAGCACCTCGATTTTCAGAGTTGTGTATGATGGATACTCTTTGATCCAAACTAGCAATTTCTGCAAGAAGTTCGATAGTCCTGTCCGTAGAACAGTCGTCTGTTACGATCCACTCCCAATGAGGGTATGTTTGCTTCGCTATTGATTCGTAAGTCTCAGTCAACTCACTTTCAGAGTTATACGTTGCTGTAATTATTGTAACCTTTTTCATGTTCGGTCCTTGTAGTCGAATTTATACTGATTCTCGAGACAGTTTCCCATATATACAATTAAGAACATATTTAATACCATAAGCTCAACGTAAATCATTAGATTTGAATTAGAGAAAATAAACATCGAAAGTAAATATGCAAATAGCTTACATTTATCTAAGTACCTTATTCTAAGTTTATATAGATGTACTCCAAAACCAATCCAGCAAAGTAAGAATAGGAAAATGCCAAAAAAGCCTCCCTCAAAAAAACTTTCAATAAATGAGTTATGTGAACTTTGAAGGTCCCTATTTTGAAAGCCTTCCAAAAATAAGCGTACCTGCGCCAAACCGTGCCCGTAAACTGGACTTTCCCCTACTTTTTCTATCGAAAAAAAGAATAATTCAAACCTGCCACTCCCCGTAGCTATTCGGTCTAACCTTAGGTCAATTAAATGAGCAATAAAATCAATATTAAAATACATCAGCGACAATAGAAAACTAATACAAAGAAATGAAGCTAATCCGACTAAAAAAATCTTTACACTTCCAAGTAGTCCCAAAAGAAACAAAGGAGCAAAGAAAGCTATGTAACTAGTAGTTGAAAAGGTTAAAATTAAAATTATTACCAATAAAAAAAAATACGACTTACTCGTAAAAGGCTTAAAAATAAAAACAAAGTAAAAAAGCGGAAAAATAAGTAACCCCATATTGTTAGGACTATCTGCAAAGCCACGAAGCCTTGGCAAAACACCTTCAAAATAAACACCAAATATACCCTGATTATATTTCTCACCCGCGCTGTAACCGTTTATGTAGATATAATATAGACCTAATAAATAATAAAAAATAATCAAATATAAAAAGCAATTAAAGCCGAAGGCATTTAATTCCCGCCGTACGCTATAGACAGGCGCAATGATAGTTAGTGCTACATAGGTTGCTATTAAAAAAACGATACCTAACGCTCTATTGAAAGCCAACTCTATACTTTCCCCCCAAAAAGAAGACAGAATCATATAAACAAAAAATATTGCAACAAAGGGAATGTGTATTGGAAGCGTGAACCTTATCCCATTACATGTGATGCCTGCATATACCAAAGTGAGTACTACTGCCAGCATATAAGGCTTTATAGGGCCGGGGCTAGTAAAAATCCAAAACTGCTGAATAAAAAAAGAACCTAATAGAATCAGAAAAATATTCTTTCTATTTATAGACATCTTAAAAAAAATCACGACTTTGTTTCAATTTCAAATAATGCTCTTTATCCCTATTACTGAATACTCTCGCAGGATTTCCGCCAGCAATGGCATATTTAGGAATATCACTTACGACTACCGATCCGGCTTGAATAATTGAGCCCTCACCTATTACACAACTAGACAGAACGGATACATTCATACCAAACCACACATTATCTTCTATGGTTACTGTTTTATATAAATATGTATTATCGTAAGGAATGCTTTCGCCGTGGTAATTGTGAACTTGCGTTATAATAAAACACCCAGAGCCACTGTGAAAGTTATCACCAATTGTAACTTTTCCGTTACCGTAAACCCTAAACCCATTGAAATTTACGTTAGTACCTATATGAGTATTTTTTGACAGTAAGGTGAAACCATTTACTCTAGGTTTTGCTTTATACGACCCAATTCTAGCCCGTGCTATAAATTGATATATAACCCTAAGTAACCTTTTTATTATGAACATACATTTTCCAAATTAATAACACGCTTTAGCTCTTTATAACCAACAAAATAAGCACTTAAAGCATATAAAAGCCAAATTAAAATACAATTATATATAACACCATTTATACCCCAAAATTTATAAGCAGTTATGCCAAAAACAATACTAACACCGCCGAGTAACAGAGTTATTTTGAAGAGCTTTTCAGATAAATTAAAATACATTAATAATGATGATGCAAAAAAGTAAATGCCTTGAATCAATGAAGCGAATGATAGTGTTCTAGAAAACTCGACCGCCCCTGCGTACTCCTTTGGAAAAAACACCGCAACAATGTAACTAATTAATCCTTGATACAGCGCAAAAGCAACAACAAGAATGGCTAAGTACGCTAAAAAATATTGGTAAAATACCTTCATTTTATCGTTCGTTACTTTCATTTTTGAGTAAAAGTCGGGTGATATATTTTGATTTATAATAGTAAAAAACAAACTCAGGGCTGATGCCAGCGTTGCTGCTAGTGCATAAATTGCGAATACTTCTTTTTCTATGAAACCAATTAAAATAAACCTATCCATAATGGTTATTAACGCCGCGGCCAATGAATGCAAAGCAGCAAACAAGCCAAACCTAAAAAATGTAATTTTTAGAGGATTTATTAAGGTAAATTTTAACAGCCCTGCATTATATAAAACCCCACACCCAACACATGCAGCAACTAATAATATAGATGCCATAACAGCAATAAAGTCTATACCGGAAAACCCTGCCATTAATTCGCTGCATAATAAAGGTACTAAAAAAGACGAGGTCAAAGTAATTATTTGATAGTAAGCAAATTTAAATGTGTTTTTGTTAACTCTAAAGTAATGCGAGGTAACCTGAAAAATACTTCTTCCAGAGATTAAAACAGGTAGCGCTAGCAAAGCCCAAGAAATATTAAAGCCAATTATCGCAATTAGCGTGGCCAAAAACGCCAGCACGGTTAAAAATACATTTACACTATAAAACAGCTGTACTGCGTCAGATGCGTATATCTCATTTTTTTCTGCTGCAGCTAGTGAGTAACTCGCAGTGGTGCCAAATATATAGACACCAGACAACACCGCACTCAAAGAATACAAAAAAGAATAATCAGCAAAAGACGCCATCGATAGGCTTGCTGAAATATAAGGTAAAAATAAGAATGCGACACTAGAGGAAATAAGTGTAACTAGGCTTAAAGTAAAAAGCTTTTTCATTTTATGCGTCTAATTCATAAACATTAGAAAAGGTCAAAAAAAAGTCATAAATATAATTTAATGATGGCGTATTAATTAGCTCATTAGGTATTTTAAACGAGGTAACCTCAGTACTTGGTGAAATTATACTTGTTGTAAATAAAGAGGCAGTAAAAAAGCCTGCAACAACAGCCGGTTTATTCTTACTCAATACTAGCTCTAATTCCGACGGAAAACTAGGCTCATATATTTTAAAGCCAATTGCTTTGTACCGGGTTAACCGCGCTCTATCCTCACCTCTGTGAGGAAGGTAATATACGTCTCTGCCCTTATATGCTTTTATAACCTGTGTTAATAGGTTTTCGTAAGATTTTTCACTAAGAATAGACGCCTCTATATACTTAGCCCCAAAAAAATATACTTTTGATGAGTCATCGTTGTCGGTAGTTAAGCTTTTTAAAAAACTAAAGTTATGTTTTTCAACAGTAACTGCTGCTACATCAAAACTAGATAAATCGAGTGCGGTAAATAAATCCATCGGGTTGAGTGTAGAAAAAACACGCTGTATAAAGCTTCTTTTTTCATTTTTAAGTCTATTTAAATAGGCTAATGTGGCCACACCATCATCCATTAAAATCATGGGGGTGCGTAATAAATGAAAAGGTTTTAAAAATTTACTTTTATGACAGCCAACATACTTTTTAGTTTTACCATCAAACAATAAAACACACAAAAAGGTGGTTATAAATTGAATAAAAGAGTAAATATTTACTACGTTACCCTCTGCAAATACAGGCTCATTTTTACTTATATAAAAGTTAAGTACTTTTTCTATTTGCTGATCATTAATGGCATCACCATTATAGCGAATAAGTAACTTCCATTTACGCTGAAATTTATATATTGCCTCCATGGCGTTAATTAACTGCCCTGGAGACTCTACATAAAAAACATTTAAATCATGATCTTTATGCTTACTCATAGCCTGCCATTTTATTATAAACGTTACACATATGGCGCTGCTCATCTAATGTGCAAAGGTTGCTTACATCGCCTTGTACAAATGCCTCTAGCTGTTTATATAAGCCTGGCTTAAACTCTTTATCTAGCGAGTCATCTATTTCGACACTAAGCTGAGGAATTGTGCCTTTTTTTTGTACTAATAACGATTCCATTGGCTTTAATATGTATCTGTTTTCGTTTGTGAATACTTCAACAGCCCATCGCCCAGCCGACTCCCAGTTAGCAGCATAATTAAATAATGCGCCAGACTTACTAACACCTGCCCCTGAAAAAATAGAAGAGGTAGGGTGCCAATTTAATTCACCTGTAACAAAACTAGCCATTTCCTTAGGTTGCCCGCCTAAATAAAATGCCAAATCGGCTACATGAGTAGAGTTGGCTAAAAACCATTTACTAAGTACGTCTTTAGGCTTATCTATTTTTTCTATTACATGCGCCCACTCTGTTAGTTCAAAGTTGAACGACGTTACCCCACCTTCAGCTTTAAGTCTTTCTTTTAATGCGATTACTGAAGCAAAAAAGCGTCTGTTATAGGCAATAAAAACATCACAGCCGCTTTCAATACTTTGCTTATGCAAAGTATTTAGCTCGGCCAATGTTGTGCCACCTGGCTTTTCAACTAGTATGCACTTTACACCGCTTTGAATTAACTTTTCAGTCGTTGTATATAACTGCGCAACACCTACACTAACAATTGCAGCTTCAGGGCGTTCTGGCGCTGTGTCTAAAAAAGCTTCAAGCCCGCCTTGAATAACGTTTTTACCTGTTTTGTTGGTAAACTCTTCTGCTGATGCTTTACCGCGGCCAATAACGATATAATCGCGATTTTGGGCATCTAAAACTTTCGCATAATCAACCGACATTGGGCCTGAGCCAACCAACCAAATCATTTTATTCTCCTTTTTATGTTATTGGACACGCTAATAATTTTTTATTTAGCACTTTGTTTATATGCTCAAGGTATAGCTCAATCATCGGGGTGTGAAGTTGGCACGATTCTTTAAAAGGAGTTAATGATGAAGTCTCAGTGTTTATTATTTCATCAATATTTAAACCCGTTAACTCACTTTGATATTTCACTTGATGCTTAAATTGTTGCTCCAATGTAGTACCGGCTGTATTAATAGTACCTGCCATTTCATCGATGTTTATCGTATTAGACTCAGACGAGAGAGCTACCTTTATTGATACTTCATCAGCAGTTGTACACTCAAGCTCTAATGAATGATTGCCAATCATAAACTTTGCTTTACCTGTTAGCTCGTAAAATCCGGCTCGTTTACTTTCGAGTAGTTGTGTATCTAAATTATTTTCGCTCGTTTGCAGGTTTGCTGAGTTACATAAATAAGAGAACAAGTCGATAAAGTGAATGCTATTACATGCCATTCCCCAGCCACTACCAGAAACCTTCATGGTAAGTACTTCATCAGGGTTTAAGAGTTCTTTAATTTGCTGATAAGAAGGGTAAAGTCTTCTAGGGCAGTTAACCCAAGCAGTTACATTATGTTGTTCAAGTAAAGCTTCAATATCGCTATATTCATTCAGCGCTTGAAACAACACTTTTTCAAAAATAATAAAACGTACTTTATTTTCAGCGAGTAAGCTGGCTGTTACTTTTGCTCTTACCGGTGCCGAGGTTGCAATAATACATACGTCGAATGACTCTGCTTTTGGTAAGCTTTGCGAATAGTGCACCGCACTTTTTGCATTATTAATAGCAACTTGCTCTGCTCTTTGCTTTGCAATATTTAACGACTCATCTGACGGGTCTACAACCGTAATATTTAACACTAAAGCGCTTTGTAAAGCACCTTGTAAGTGTCGACTTCCTAATTGCCCAGCACCAATTATAAGTATTTTATTCATGTATTTTGTCTCGCAGTATTGTTTCAGCAATAATAAAGTCTAGTTTTGTATCTATGTCTACAGAGCTCTCGCTATCCATTATATAAGCAACGCTATTACCTGACATCAAAACACCTTGTTGCAGAAACTGTTCAACTTTAGTCAAATAAATTGCACCATTTAATCTGTAGTATTGTGGTAGATCTTGGCTTCGCGTATTTTTTATACTTTCAGGGATAAAGTTTTCTAACGATAGCGAGTCATCTAATGTGTTACTCCACAATGGAGAATGCTCACATTCACAAACTGATATTACTGAATCGGCATTTTTTACATTTAATAAATCAATCGCGCCTTGTATATCGGCAGATGTGCGTAAAGGTGAGGTTGGCTGCAGTAACATTACATAATCACAGCTTTCACCAATATCTTTAAAGTACTCCAGTGCATGGCGCACTACGTCTACACTGCTGCTTGTGTCTGATGATAAGCTAGCAGGTCTTAAAAAAGGCACATCGGCACCAGCTGCTTGAGCCGTATTTGCGATTATTTCGCAGTCGGTACTAATAACTACTCGCGCTATTGAAGCAACACTTTTAGCAGCTTCAATTGACCAGTTAATCATTGGCTTACCTGCTAATGGCAAGATATTTTTACCTGGAAGACGCTTACTTCCACCTCGAGCAGGTATAATTGCTAGAATAGTTTTTTCATTGCTCATTAAAGCACCCCAAGGTCATGAATATCTATTTGCGCACGATTAAAGTCATCATGGCGGCCAACATCTAGCCAATATTCATGGATCGGAAATTTTAATGTTTTCTCATCATTCGCTTTTAAGTTTTCAAATAATGTTGGCATGTCTAAATACTCATTGCTTGATAAAGACTCAATTACTTTATTTGAGATGACATATATACCAGCGTTTACAAAGTAGCGATAAGTTGGTTTTTCGACAATATTTGAAATTTCATTGCCTTTACCTTCAATGACACCAAAAGGCACTTTAATTTCATAGTCGCGCACACACATGGTCGCATCTGCTTGGTTAGCATTATGAAAATCGAGTACTTTTCTAAAATCCACGTTTGTAAGAATATCGCCATTAACCATTACAAGAGGTAGCTTAGGCAGGGTTTTTGGTAATAATGAAAGCGCGCCACCGGTGCCTAAAGGAGTATCTTCATAAACGTATGTAATTTCTATATCGTGTTGGCTACCGTCACCAAAGTAATTCATTATTACTTCTGGTAAATAATGCGTTGAAATATAAAACTTATAAAAACCATGGCTTTTGAAATGATTGATCAATGTTTCTAACATTGGCTTTCCACCCACTTTAAGCATGGGCTTAGGGCAGTTATCTGTTAGAGGCCGTAATCGAGTGCCGAAGCCTCCCGCCATTATAAAAACAGGGTTGTCACGTTTTTCAATTTCCAGTGTTTCATGTAATGTTTTTACATTGACAAGCCGGCCGTTATCATCAAGAATCGGAAGAAGCAGAATCTTCTTTTTTTGCATCATTATCTTCAGGGCCTCATTAGACATTGAAGAATTTGCACTGGTTGGTGACGTATTCATTATTTCGGTCACAGCATTATCTAGGCCAATACCGTCAATTAAGCCTCTTCGAATATCACCATCGGTTACTAAACCAATTAACTTATTGCACTCTAGAACAACTAAAGCAGCGTGCATGGCTTGTTTGTCTATTACTTTTAGCGCGTCTCGTATTTTGACTTCTGGAGAAATCAAAATATTTTCAAAATTTTTTGTCATACCTTACCTTCCAGCTTTATGTATGGTCTGGCTCCATAGACGATAGCGAAGTCTGGGAGTGTTTTTAAAACATTAGCGCCAACACCAATTATGGTGTTTTTGCCTATTTGAATACTATTAATAACTTTTGCACCGGTGCCAATATGCACTGATTCTTTAACATGTACTTGGCCGCTCATTATTACACCGGGTGCTATATGACAAAATGCAGCTATTTCACAGTCATGATCTATGCTAGCAGAAGTATTAATTATGGTACCAAAACCAATTTTGCATCCTATGCATATTGTGGCATTTGTTAAAATTTGTGCTCCCTGCGCAATGGCTGCATTTGTAGAAACATGAGCAGAGTTTGCAATCACTGTAGCAAATTGATAAGACTTGCTTTTAAACTCTAAATGGATCTTGGTTCTTAAGCCTGAATAAGGCATTGCCCCAATGCCGTTTACAAGCTCAACCTCATTAGGAGAAAAATCTAAAATAGCGTCATCATTTTTAAAGTGCTTAATGCCTTTAAATAGTTCCTTGCCTGCTGTTATTTCGGGTGCGACAACAGCAATAACATCTCTTCCTTGTAGTAATAGTATTTCTAGCAAAGCGGCGGCATGACCACCACCGCCAATCATTACAAGCGGCTTATTTTTCATCGAGCAATTGGCTAACTGAGTAATCTTTACTAGCAGGAGTATCTAATAACGCCCAAAAGTTAATAGGGGCAATACCGCCTCCAGGGCGTTTTACCGCTAAATTATCAGCAGTGAACATCTCTCCTTGTTTAATTGCTTGTGCTGCAACTAAACTTTTTCGAGCCACGGCTTTATTTTTAACTTCTGAAGGTCTAGGCCCTTTAATGCCATCACCTAATATTTTTTCTACAATGCGAATACCATCAACCATTTTTTTTAATTCTATAGGATCAAGAGAAGCTTTGTGATCTGGACCTGGCAATGCTTTATCGACTGTAAAATGCTTTTCAATTAAAACAGCCCCTTTCGCGACAGCAGCAATAGGTACTACAATTCCGGCACTATGATCTGAGTAACCTACTTCTAGCTTAAAGGCGTTTTTCATGGTGTCCATTGCATTTAAATTTATATCGCTAAATGGTGCTGGGTATTCGGTAGTACAATGTAAAAGCGTTACTTTGTCTTTTAATAATTGCTTTCCTTGCTCAGAAAAGTACGCTGCTTGTAGCGCTTCATCTGTTGGATTGCCTTCTGGGTTTATGAAACCAAAGGCAATTACTGATAGTACTTGCTCTATTTCAGAAAGGGTTGCCATTCCTGTTGAAACAATCAGATCACAGCCGGTTCTAGCATGCTCAAGCACTAATGGGGCGTTTGTAATTTCACCCGATGGCAACTTGAGGCGTGTTATTCCCAAGTCATCTACTAAAAACGAAAGGCTTTCTGAATCAAACGCTGTCGATAAAAACTCAATACCTAAATCATTACAATATTTAACTAGCTTATGATGTGTTTCGTAGCTTAGCTCTAATCGCTCGAGCATTGAGTACTGAGACTCTTTTTGACCACTATTAGTAATTTGGTACTCTGCTTGCTGCGCATCTTTAGTCACTAGGTTTTTAGCTTTAAATGTTTGAAATTTTACTATATCGGCACCAGCTTGATGCGCAGCGTCAACAAGTGAAAAAGCTAAATCGTCACTGCCATTATGATTAACACCAGCTTCTGCAATAATTAATGTCATAGAGGTTCTCACTTTAAATCGTAAAACGTTTTCCTTGGCTCAAAATTTAAAGATTTGAGCATTTCAATTGCTTGAGCACTTGCATTACCAGCACCATATGGATTCACTATCTTCTCGCCTGGAGCTTTATAAGTTCCCATAATAGCTATTTTTATTGCGTCGGTTATTGCCACTTCATTCGCTTCGCAGTTAATTACACTCTTAGCTGCAAGTCGGCCTTTTTGTCTCAAACCTATATTTACTGTAGGCACATTAAATGCCGGAACTTCAATTATGCCACTCGATGAATTTCCGATTACAACTTCAGCATACTTTACCGCACTTAAATATCGCTGCTGCCCCAAAGAAGAAATAGCGCAAACTCTACTAGATTTTTTCTTAGCGTAATCTTCTAGCATAGGAATAATTCGCCGACCTCCGTCGTCTGCATTTGGATACGTTAAGATTACCTGACGATCTTCAAATTCGTCCAAAGCGTGAAGCAAATCCAAAAAGCTTTTCTCGGGGCACTCTTCACCTAGTGTTACCGGATGGTAGGTGACAAGGAAGTATGGTTGAGTAAGCTTAAAATTTAATGAACTGCCTAACTCCTCTTTACTCATCAATGTGCTTCGAACCAAGTGGTCTAGCCCGATTGCACCGATATTCTTGACCCGCTGAGGGGATTCACCTAGTTGTATCACGCGCTTACGGTATTCTTCAGTAGAGGTGCCATGTAAGTAACTGAGCTTTGTAATTGAGTGGCGAATAGCGTCGTCATAAGCGCCTTCTGTTATTTCACCGCCGTGTAAATGTAAAATAGGTATGCGAAGTATCATGGCTGTTTGCGCTGCAGCGAGCGCTTCGAAACGATCACCTAAAATAACTAAAGCGTCCGGCTTTAATCTATTCAAAGCATCAGTAAAACCTAAGACACCAAGACCCATACTTTTTGCCGTGCCAACAGCTGTATCTGATGAAAGTAAAATTTCTATTTTTTCATCTATTATGAAACCGTCTTGTTCTATCTGCTTATAGGTTTCGCCAAATTCTGAAGATAAGTGCATTCCAGAAACTAATAGCTGTAACGTTAGTTCTGGATCGTCTTGTATATCTCTGATCAGCCAATAGAGCAAACCGTATTCTGCACGTGTTCCTGTGAAAACCGCTACCTTTTTAATCATTACAACGTGCTCGAGAAATTAACTGGAGAGCTAGGTATATTTACTAACCGAGCTTCAATAAACTCAGACTGAGACAAGTTACCCGCTATTGCATTTTTAAACATTGGTAGGCGATGCATCAATTGCCATATAGGCCGTGTCATTACGCCTTCAGCATTTGTTTGTTTCAGTAGTTTTTCACGCTCTTTATGACTTGGGCAAATCACCGCATTTAGCCAATAGTTTGATTTTGCGTAATCAGGTTCTGTAACGAACTCGAACTCTGTACCCTTGAAAAAGTCTAAATACATATTTGCTAGCTGGCGTTTATTATCTATAAAATTTTGGAGATTCTCCATTTGTGCACTACCGAGTGCAGCATTTAAATTTGGCATGCGATAATTAAAGCCTGGCTCATCATGAAAAAACTCATAGGGATGAGGTACTTTTGCTGTGGTGGTAATGTGCTTTGTATGTTTGCCTGATTCGAGAGTTTTGCATAGAACCATGCCACCACCGCCGGTAGTAATAATTTTATTACCGTTGAAGCTGATAGCACCGAAATCTCCGAATGTGCCAGTGTGCTGTCCTCGATAAAATGAGCCTAAACTTTCAGCTGCATCTTCGACTAAGGCAATTTTCCACTCCCTGCAAACCTCAATTAACTCGTTAAGCTCAACTGGATGCCCAAACGTATGCATAGGCACTACGGCTTGAAACCGCTGCTTTGTCTCTCTGTGAATTGGCCCCAAATCAGTCGCTACTGCATATTGCTCTAAGAAGACAGACAATGCTTTAGGACATAACCCTAAACTTACTGGTGAGACATCTACAAAAGCCGACTCTGCTCCCATATGATTCACTGCGTTGCACGTTGCTACAAAAGTGAGCGCTTGAGTGATAACAATATCACCATGCCTTACTCCTGCCATGTAAAGTGATGCGTTGAGTGCAGCTGTACCGTTTACCGTGGCTACAGCTTTAGCTGTTCCAGTGAAATTCTCGATTTGTTTTTCAAAATCATCTACAAACTTACCAACGCTTGAAACGAACGTACTGTCTATAGTTTCGGAGACGTATTCTTTTTCATTACCTGAAAAAGTTGGTGCGTGCAGAGGAATGAAATCATTAGTTTGATAAAGGTCTTTAATAAACGGAACAAGCTGTTTAATCATAATAAATCTGCCTAATCACATTTTACCGTCGAGGTATTTGCCCGTTTCTTTATGTCCAAAACCAGGAATCATTCTAAAAAAAAGTGAAACAATTTCGTCTTTTGTCCAAGATTTATCCACTTTCATTTGTGCGATTACGTTTTCAAACTCGGTTAACAATATTTGTTCGAAGCGTGCATCATTCTTTATAATTCCTAAATTCTCAAAGCGCGTCATATCTAACGCTTCATCGTCTGTGAAAAATTCCTCGAAATCTTTCTCTCCCGTTGTATCACTTTCGGTGAATAGACATGGCCACTTACCTTCGCTCGGTAAGGTTTTTATTAACTCTCGGGCCTCGTCTTCACTTTTACATAAAACAGGCTCGTAACCACGTTCTCGCAGATACTTAACGGCAATATCTGCAAAAGTAATTAAATGTAATGCCTCACTGAGTTTCGGGAAAAAAATATCCCTATTTTCGCCAAAAATACAAGACATCAAACATAGTTCACCAGATTCTTGCGGCGTTACGAAATAACGCTTTATATCGATAGGTGCAACTATCGGCTGACGCTTTTGTATGCGTTGGTTAAAACTATGCAAAAGTGAGCCATCAGAAAATGCAACATTGGCAAAACGAGCTGTCGAAATAGAAATATCTTTGCTCTTTCGCATTAGAAACATCTCCATAATGCGTTTGGAAGCCCCCATCATGTTGACAGGATTAGCCGCTTTATCAGTAGAAACACAGAAGTATTTTTTGGCGCCACTATCAATCGATTGCTGAATGGTTTTATCCGTATTGAAAATATTGACATCGATCATACGCATTAAAGTAAACGGATCTTTTTCACTGCGAACGTGCTTAAGTGCAGATAAATTTAAGACATAATCAAATTTGCCATCGGCTTTAATAAATGCATCGTACTCAACTGAACCAATATCAAGCGCAAAAGTTTGAAAATCACCATCTATGTAACCAAATGAACTACGAATGTCGCGGACCAGCTCCACCATATTATTTTCACTGATATCAACTACGTGGAGTTTCGCAGGGTTGCGTTTGAAAATTTCTCTTGTAACAGCTTGGCCTATAGAGCCGGCACCACCTAAAACCAAAAAGCGAGAAGATGAGACAATCTCGCTGAGTTCCTGCTCATGTTTATTTATATCGCTCGTAAACAATGCGTCTTTACGGCCAATAAGTGATAGCGTGTTATTCATTAAGTATCCCTGCTCCATTTTTTCTAGTAATCTTCTTTAACAAACATGTTTAAGGAAACATTAAATACGTGATTGTCAAGTCATCTTATGATTTAAAAGGTTTTGTGGCGTATTTTTCACCAAAAAAGTTCCAGTTTTTACCGAAAATGCAATTTATTTTTTGTTTGTGAAATACTTAATCAACACTGCCATAACACTTAACATGCCTCCCAGTATTACGCCTAATATAACGATAAGGGCACGTTGTGGCTTGAATTTTTCCTCCGGCACTAATGCCGCATCGATGGTTTTAAAAACATATTCATCGCGTACCTTAGCAAACATAATTGTTTTAGTTTGCTCTTCAATTAACTTGTAAAGCACTTCGCGTATGTCTGCAATTTCCGTCTGTTTTAACTGCCGCTGCAAAAATTCAGTGCTTCTTTTTGCTTCTGCTACTTCCCTTTCTTTCATCGTTTGATTTATATCTTCAACTAACCACTTTACCCACTGCTGGGCAACATAAGGCGATACATGCTGTATCGATAACGTAACCATCCCTGTTTCTTTATCTGTATTCGCACTCAATGCTTTGTTAAAAACCTTGTAAGCTTCCTGCATGGATGGCTGCGGTTTGAAAGGTGCTTTTACTTCTCGTATCCATTCGTTGTTTTCGCTATTGAATAACTCATCGTCGTAAACTACCGTGTTTGCCTGCATGCTCCATGATTCCGCAGCCATAAGGTCTGGCAGAATATTGTGCTTTTGAATAAAAGCGCTGGTAAACTGGCGAGACTTTAAAACCTCTATTGCTAGCTGGGTCTTATTACTACCACCACCTAGGTTAACGCCAGCTAAACTCGCCAAGCCGCCAAACTGCCCAGCTAAACTTGCAAGCCCACCAGCACCCTCTTGCTCTGCAGGTGCAAGCAAAGCCTCTGATTTATAAATGTTAGGCTGGTTTATTGCATAAATTACAGCAGCAACTGCAAACAGTGCGGTTACTATTATAATAACGAACTTACCTTTCCAAATAACGGTAAACAGCTCTCGTAAATCTATTTCATCCTCTGAAGTATTCACAGAAAGAAGAGGCTCGTTGGCTTGTGTTAAGTTATTCTTGTTGTTCATGCTGCTCTTACTGTGTTCCATAAAGTCTCATAATATTTTTAAGCCTGATTATCACTTTTAGCGCTACAGGCCGTTTATTCCGTTGAGCGCAGCCACGGCAATCGCAGTGTTATAAAGAATACCCGTAGCTGTGCTCCACAAGCTCAAGCTGTCTCGATATTCTGTATCTAGCGGCACAACAATGGTATCGCCAGGCGCTAATCGGCTTTCTAAGGAATACCAATTGAAAGTGCTTGGCTGATACACCGAGCCGTTTGCTCGTACTACATAAATTCGAGAGTCGTCTGCACGCGCCTTCAAACCACCAGAGCGAGAAAGGTAGTCACTTATATCAACATTCGGGTCGAATATATGAGAAGTTGGATACTGCACCTCACCTAATACAGTCACACTTTGCGATATTTTGGGCACATAAAGCGCGTCGCCTGCATTTAGTGCTAGATCAAGCGATTCTTCGCCCGCTATTAACGCAGGAAGGTCGATTACCAAACGGCCTACAGCATCTGTTGTGTCTAACCTATCTTTTAAGCGGTTAGCTTCATTGGCAGAGAGGTTTTGCACATCGTCGCTTTTGTCAACACTTAGCGAAGCTATTTCGTTTTCAAGCTCTTTTGATAGGCGTTCAATTTGTTCCTGTTCACGTATCTTAAGTGATTCGCGAGTAAAAATTGCTCCATCTGCGAAAGCAAGTTCTGTTAAGCCGCCAGCACGATGTATCACTGAACTTAGTGTTTCGCCCTCTTGCAGCACGTAAGTGCCAGGAAATTTTACTTCACCTGCTAATTTGATTGTTCGGCGCTCTCGCCATTCTGGAATGCGCTTTATCAATAATGAGTCTAAAGGCTGTAGTTTAATCTCATCGCTTAGCGATACTCGCTGATGCGTTAATGCTGCTGTAGATGTGTCGTTAGTTTCGAAGCGCGTTAGCTCTGCATCAAGCATATAACTTGAATCGTTAAGGCCCCCAGCAAGCGCTATGAGGGTTTGTTGAGTCATGCCCTCAACAAAGGGGTAAATACCAGGAAAGCGAACATCGCCACTAATTGTAATTAACTGCTGCGTGAAGCCTTTAGCTGACTGCTGTGCAAGTTCATCTACTAGATCTTCAATTAACTCATCACGCGGATTATCTTTATCAAATACATATAAGCGGTCTAGTGGATGCAGCTTTTCGCTGTTAGTAGTGCTTATATCAATATATTTAAGTTCGGTTTTAAACGTTTCTTGATTAAGTCGAGCCACTAATACAAAGTTTAATTCTGCATCTTGGGTGTAACCCATTGCTGCACGAAGTGCATTACTTGCCGTAGAGTTTTCGCTTAAAGGGTAAGTACCCGGGTTTCTTACTGCGCCTTTTACTGTAACTACTTTTGGTGGCTCTGCTAAGCTAGTTTGCTCTTTCAACTGACTTATAACTGTCTGCAGGCGTTCAGCACGTTCCGGCTTGCGGCTAAATACATACACAGTATCTTTTGCACTGAGCGTTAAGTCTTGCGAAGAATCTTGCTGCGTGAGGTATTGTGAATAATTAACATCGTAGGCTGTTATAGCACCCGTTAAAGGGTCTTCACGGGTAACAAGAACGTAGTTTAAATCGGGCTGTGTTTTAAAATCGTGTATATCACGAAGTAACGAGCTTAAACGCATTCCTTCTTGCCAACCATAAACGCCAGGGCGAGCAACGTGCCCTAACAGGGTTACACTGTTTTCTAATGCATCTAACGTTGAACTTACGGCAACAATATCACCGTTTTGTATTATATTTTCTTTGTTATTGTTAAGGTTAACGTTAATAACTTGGCTTAAACCTTTTGCTGTTATTCGCTGCAGTTTAACAATGCTGCTGTATGCATTAGGTAGCAGGCCGCCTGCAAGCTTTATAACATCGCGTACCGTTTCCTCACCGTCTAACTCGTAAATAGCAGGGCGAGGCACTGCACCTTTTACTGATACACTTTTACCCTTTGTAGGAATAAATACTACGTCGCCTGCCATTAAGCTTACATCACCGCTGGTATCGCCCTTAAGAAGCAGGTCGTACAAGTCGAGATTTGCTACCACGTTGCCGTTGCGTTTCACTTCTATATTGCGCAGCGAGCCAATATCGTTCACCCCACCTGCCGCAAAAATGGCTTGGGTAACGGTAGATAAAGAGCTAATTGTATAAGAGGCGGGCTTATAGGCTTCACCCAACACAAAAACGCGTATAGAGCGCAATTCGCCCATGGTAATGTTACTGCGAACACCAATAATACGGTTACTTATTTCAGCGCTCAGCTCTTCACGAACGTTAGCAAACGTTTGACCAACTACTGAGTAAGGGCCTAATTTGGGTATTTCAATATCACCCTGGCGATTTACTTTAAGTGAATAGTCTTGTGATTCTTTGCCGTATAATTGAATACGCAATGTGTCGCCAGGGCCCAGAACGTATTCGCTGGGTACCGGCACGTCTGAAACTGGGGCAAATGTGCTTGGCTCTCCAGCAAACAGTTGGTAGCCAAATGGTTTAAGGTCATCTGATTTTTGCTGCTTGAAGAAGTCGTTTGTTACTTTTTCGCTATTTGTGCTTTCTTCAGTTTCGTTGGGCTGAGCGTCTCTGTTCTCGGTTTCTGCGTCGGTTTGCGTTGTCATCATAGAGTTATCTAACTCTGCATCGCTCCTGCGAGTAGTACCTCTTTCACCTACAAGTTCGTTTAGAGTAGGAGAAGGCTGTGAGTTTGCGCCAGACTGCTGAGTTAGCGCATCTAGATCTACGCCGTATTGCCGAGCAAGCGCTTCTTGCTGCGCTCTCGGTAATTTTGAAAACATTTCAATTTGTTCTGGCGTAGGAGTGGCTGCGGAGACTTGCAAGGCTACAGTAGCCATTAGCGATGCAATGAGTAAACACACTTTTTTCACATTTATTCCCTTTATCTTTTGCGGAATTACCACAACGAGCTTTCCGAGCAAATCGACCGTATGCCGACCGTATGTTTTCGGAGGCCGCATTCTACCTATTAAAACCTGAAATTTCCAACCGTTAATAATTAAAATTCAAGTGGATCACAATTTTCTAGATTACGAATCAACTTGTGGAGTAGGAAGCTTTGTAAGAAGAAATTAAGGTAAGCATAGGCTTTATAACTATGCTTACCTTTACAGTAGATTTGAATGAGTTTACTCGATGGCTATTTGGCTACACGCCCATACCTATCAGAAAACCTGACAATATCGTCTTCACCCAAGTAAGCACCAGACTGCACTTCAATAAGCTCTAGTGGTATCTTACCCGGATTTTCAAGTGCGTGAACTGCACCTATCGGAATATAGACTGACTGATTTTCAGTAACCAACGTGGTCTTTTCATCAATAGTCACATTGGCACTGCCCGACACTACAATCCAGTGCTCGGCGCGGTGGTGATGCATTTGAACTGAAAGCTTTTCACCAGGCTTAACCGTGATGCGTTTTACCTGGAAGCGTGAACCGCTGTCTATAGAGTCGTAGCTTCCCCACGGGCGGAATACTTCGCGATGGAATTCAAATTCTGGGCGTTTTTCGGCTTTTAGTTTGTTTACTACCGTTTTAATGCTTTGCGCATCATCTTTGTGGGCCACCATTACGGCGTCTTTGGTTTCTACAACTATTACGTCTTCTAGCCCAATAACAGAAACCAAACGCTGTTCTGCATTCACGTAACTGTTTTTGGTGTTTTCTAAAATAGTATCGCCAACGGTCGCGTTGCCGTTTTCATCTTTTTTAGCCGTTTCCCAAAGGGATGTCCAACTGCCTACGTCGCTCCAGCCTGCATCTAGCGGTACCATGGCGGCGCTATCGGTTTTTTCCATGACTGTGTAGTCGATAGAATCGTCTGGGCAGGTTGCAAAAATATCGTGGTCTACGCGAATAAAGTCTAAGTCTGGTGTTTTAGTGTCGATAGCGCGCTTACATACGTCTAGCATTTCTGGGTTGTATTTGGCCAGCTCTTCTAAGTAACGGCTGGCCTTAAACATAAACATGCCGCTATTCCAAAAATAGCTGCCAGAATCGACATATTCTTTGGCTGTTTCTAATGCTGGCTTTTCAACGAATTCGGCTACTTCGAACCCATCGCCTAATTCGCTGCCCGCCTTAATGTAACCATAGCCTGTGTGCGGCTTATCTGGCACTATACCGAAAGTAACAAGTTTACCTTCTTCGGCTAACTTTTCAGCTTTTTCGATAGCGTTGTGGAAAGCTTGGTTATTTTGAATAAGATGATCTGCTGCTAGTACAAGCAGCACTGGGTCTTCGCCGTCAATAGTTGCGTGCAAAGCTGCTAATGCAATAGCAGGCGCTGTATTTCTGCCTACAGGCTCTAGTAGTATACCACCGTGATGGATATCTTTTTGGCGCAGCTGCTCGGCCACTAAAAAGCGGTGTGCATCGTTACAAATGAAAATTGGGCTTTGAGCTTTGGTGCCATTTAAGCGGGTTATGGTGTCTTGCAGCATAGTGCTGTTTGAAGTAAGCGACAAAAACTGCTTTGGCAGTGCTGCACGAGACTTTGGCCATAAACGGCTACCAGAGCCGCCAGCTAATACCACTGGTTTCATTGTAATATCCTTGATGAGTGAGTGTTATGCCCACTTCCTGAAATTTGAACGTATTTAAGGAGTATACAAAGGTTTACATTGCTATTAAATGGCAAATAGCGGAAATGATGGGTTTGGGGTAAAACAATTTGTCAAACAAGAAGGAGAAAACAAACGCGCGATAATAAAAAGGCCCTTGAGCTTGTACACTCAAGAGCCTTGCGCAGCGTATTAACGCGTTTTAATGGCCTTTATATAAGGGCTTAGTGCCAGCGTTTAGTGCCATCGTTATTGCATGACCAACGGGCAGTGCCAGTCTTGCTTACAGAGGATTTAAACTCTGCCATACAGTGTGAATAGGCAGAGTGTGCTTTGTTTATAGGTGTAATTTCACCCGCCTTAACTTTGGGAGTGCTCACTGATTCGTTAACCGCGGTCACAGGTTGGCTTTGCGATGATGCACTGCCAGCCTGAACAAGTTTACTTGTATCAACGCCTGCCAAGCTACAAACACGCTGAGCGCTGCATGAAACCCTTAATATATCGTTAAACCTAGACTCCCCCGCACCATCTGGGCCATTTTGCCTGCTTGTAGATTGCGTGTGAGGAGTAATAGACTCAAATCTCAACGAACGGCGATTGCGGCTGTCTGTTTCATTAAATACAACATCTAATGTGTAATTTGTCGAAGGTGTACCAGAAAAGTAATGCACGTCTACATCAAAGGTTCCATTTACATAAATATCATCTTCAGAAGAACGGTAAGACACAACTTCAGGACCAAACCCATTAGTATCGTCGTAATCAAGGTTACCAAGGCCTACTGTTCTATTGGAGTACCAAATTGTGCCATCGTTTTTATCTGTGCTGTAAATATCCAAATCTGTTGAGTTTGTATCCCATCGCAAGATAAACACAACCTTTGAAGAAATAAGAGCATTACGCATAGTTGAATTATTCTCCACGCCTTGGATGCTGATGACTTCTTCATTGGTCACCGGTGTAGAACCATTAAAGCCCTGCGCTTTAATGATGTTTTCACCTAACGTAACAACAACATCAGCAACAAACGAACCATCAGAATTTAACGCAGTATCAGTTGCGATACCGTTGGCCGTTACGGTTACTTTACTGGTCGCTTCTCTTGCTTCAGCCGGAATATTACCCGCAATACTGACAACGCGAGAAGAAACTTCATCGCCAGTGTCATGGCTAGTGATGATGGTTTCTACGTTCAATTCATCACGTATCTTGAAATACACGTCTACATTTACACTGTTGTCTAAGCTGGGGTTAACCACGGTAACAAATAACTCAGGAACGGTACCGTTGGCATCGTAGATATAGCTTGTTTGATCAGCGGTTGAAAACCAGGTATGTGGGTCTGTTCCTATAGTATTCGTGCCGACAAAATTGCTGTCTTCGCTGGTCAACGAAACTAGTACCTCTCGATTAGACTCGACCACCAAATCAGCTACTTTGCCCTCTGGTAGCTCACCGGTAATGGCCGGCACCTTGAATGAGTAGGCGCCTACTGCGGGAATATTTGATACCCCGTTTAACTTGTACTCAGTGTCATCTGTTAAATTCAGCCACTGTGTTAACGTGTTTAACCATGTTTGATTGAATTGGTGAGCGGGACGAGCAAACCTAAAGTTACTGGACTCATTAC
The DNA here is from genome assembly GCF_002831605.1 of Alteromonas sp. MB-3u-76. Lineage (NCBI taxonomy): Bacteria > Pseudomonadati > Pseudomonadota > Gammaproteobacteria > Alteromonadales > Alteromonadaceae > Alteromonas > Alteromonas sp. MB-3u-76. The sequence continues at coordinate 3,843,480 of NZ_CP025115.1, forward strand.
TGTCTAGCAGGGTGATATCACCTTTAAACATGGTGGCATAGGAATAGTAGAGTAGCGCAGCCTCAAGTGAGGATGAATTCTCTGAACCGATATGCTCGCCAAAAGAACAGTTTGCGTTTGCAAGTTCATTAGCAAACTTTTCGATACCACTGCTATCGCCTGCGCTATCAATGTTAATCATATTGATATAACTGCTGTCGAACTGAGAGCATTTACTTTCGATCAACTTAATGAACGCAAATCTTCGGTAAGGTTCTAGGTCACCATCTTTTGAATTTAAACCTTGCTCGAGAAAGCGACTATTTCCTGTCCCTCTGTAGGTATTTAAGTTGTCGTAAACACGGTCTTCAAACCACCTTGCGCTGCCTTCAATCATCCAACGCTTTGCTGTACCTTGGTCTATAAGTAGCGCTGAACCTTCAATTGAAGAACGAGATTGAGCGTGGTGAAAATATTCGTGAGCTGCTGTCGACTGCGCACTTGCAGTACGTATACCATTGTAGTCGTTTAAGAAGAGGGTTTTACGGTTGTCACCAGAAGTGACATATCCCAAAGTAATAAGTCCACGTGAGTTAGGTGCCGTATTAAAAAACGCGACATTGAATTCGTTATCGTAGCTTAACCCCAACGAATCAAACTGTGTCTGTGATTCAACTAGCCATGAGATAAGATCTTCAATTGCTGCGCCGCCCCATTTCGTGGCATTAGCCGACGTACCAAAGTCTTTCACTGTAACAGCTAAGCCTGGCGTATTACTGTCTACGCACGTCTGAAGCCTATACTCGTCGCCGGGGTTATCTTCGGGAAGTACTTCATCGGGTGTACAGGTGATTGAGGCGTTATTGGAAGAAACGAAAGAAGCGCTGTCTGGCGCATTGTTCAGTACAGTTACATTGTTAGATTGGTTTTGACTAACTGATACCGCATTATCAAAACCAAAGAAGTACGCTCCCTTAAGGCCGTCTAACTCGATTTTTATCGTACGATCAGATTGTGTGCCGCCGAATGAAAACTTGAGAAAAACAGGAGACCAAAACTGTCCCTCGATGTCCTCAGAGGTGGAAAGTCGATAAAGATTGATATCTCTGATGCTGTAACCCGCTGGTATCTCACTTATGGGGAACTCTAGGATAGCTTTTTCGGTAAAGAGCGTTTTAATAACAAACGCATCGGACGCTGGTGCAATGCTGGCTGGAATGCTTGGCGCATCTGCTAAGTTGAGTTTTTCGATGTTAACTTGAGATAAATCAGCCGTGTTGTTTACCCCTGGCGATGCTGTTGACGCTACTTCAGACTGGCCGGACCCAATGTGAGTAATTGTCATTCCATCCAGTGTTGTAGAGCTATCTACCACGGTAAGCGTATCACCCTCTACCTCGGTGACAACAGCTTGAGATGCCGCAACCGACACTTGAAAACTGGTTGTCGAAAACGCATTACCATCGTTAGCCGAAACTTCAACGGTGTAACTTTGCCCTTCATCAGACGTTTGAGGAATCCATGTAATTACACCCGTGCTTAAATCAATATTCATCCCTTCTGGAGATTCCAGTAGCGAGTAAGACAACTGACTATTGCCCGTATAGGTAACCTTGGTCTGCAATGTTGCTTCTGACGCTGCAATAAATGGCGCTAACGCTTCTGGTTGAGATATAGATAACTCAATCCCTTTCAAATCAACATCATCGGCATCGACCCCACTGTAGAACTCGTCAGACGATATGGCTGAGCCAAGTATGATTTGATAATCCTGCTCACCGTTTTGAACACTTTCATTTGTGCCGCGCGCTACGACGATTTGGTCTTGCTGCCAGTTTTCAGGCGTAAACGTTAATTCAGATTGGTCTGGTACGCCCTCTGCTTCATCACTGGATGAGACTGAAATACTCACGTTGGCGGATGGCTGACTTGTCAGTCGGACCGCGAATTCCGCTGCGGCGTTTAAAGCTGCAGTATTACCAGACACGTCGCTTACCGAAATACCTGGAGTCGGCCTACCAATAATAACGACGTCGTCTTGACCCGCCCCACCGTTGTCATCAGTGACAGTTAATCTGAATGCAAATTCTACATTGCCTGCTAATTCTGGCAGCTCAACGCTTGTGCTAGCCGCTTCAGTATCATCTATGATAGCGACAGGCGCGCCATTATTGATTTGCTCCCAATTGTATGCGCTTATTGAACCGTCGGAATCGTTACTTGCAGAACCGTCTAACGATACAACGGTAGACTCCAGCGCCTCTTGCGGTGCTGCTGCATTCGCAGAGGGGGACTGGTTAGCTTCTTCTATGTTCAAAATTGTTATCTGAACCGAATCAGTTGCAGTTTCACCATCGTCATCGGTAACCGTTAGTTCAAACACTAATTGCTCATCGGTAATAACTTCTGGCGCTTGGAAAGCGGCGGTGCTGCTATCTGCATTTTCCAGTGTTACTGATGTTCCATTGGTTTGAGACCAGCTGTAACTTGCAATACTGCCATCGGCATCAGTACCTGAACCGGTAAGTGTTACCTCTGTATTTTCATCGACGGACTGATCAGAACCTGCGTTTGCAGATGGGGGTTGGTTTTGGGATGACGGTGCGGTGTCTTCATCTCCGTCAGAGCCCCCGCAGGCGGTCAAGCCTACAAGTAATGAAGCTGAAACCAAGAGGTTTCTTAATACAATAGAGACTCCAATCGTCCCTGATTTGTTTGACATGATATTTCCTTATTTAAGGTTGAAAGACGCTCTCGACCTTAGTGCATGCGCACTTTTAAATCCCTTTAAACGCTAGTCTATACATTTTCCGGGTTGGTTGAGAGCAACCGAGCCTTAGCTCAATGTAACGACTAGTTAATGTAATGATATACCAGTTTTGTACTTCTTTTAAACCGTCATTGCATAATTTTTAGTGTCAACGCAGAATATTTTTTCTTTGAAGTCCAATAGCTTAATCACTTTATCTGTTTTGGGGGGCGGTTTGTTTTGTAAGTGTAGTATTTTGAAGTCGACAAGATTAGCAGTTGCCTTGCTTATCGCGGTGGAGTGGAATAGGGGTATTTAAAACGGATGAAGCGAGAAAAACTCGGTATAAACACAGCGGTAGCCACTCATCGCATTTCGCCGTTACAACTGTGTTTATATCGTTAATAATTCTCGCTGAAAGTAAGCGTCCGTGACACAATTTCATTAATACTCACAAACATTTTTTACTCGGCACGAATAAGCGCAAGCACCTCTTTTGTTTTTTCTTCCATTAACGGAATATCGCCTTTACTTTCTACGTTTAGGCGAATTACCGGCTCGGTGTTCGACTTGCGTAAGTTAAAGCGCCATGTGCCGAACTCTAGCCCAAGGCCGTCGGTAGTATCTACAACGCTGGCCAGCGGTTGGTATTTGCTTGTAACACGCTCTAGTGCAGCATCGGCATCTTTTAGTTTGCTGTTAATTTCACCTGATGACGGAAACGCTTTAATGCGCTCTTTTACCATACTGGCTAGCGTTTGCTTTTTCACACACACAAGCTCGGAGATTAAAAGCCAGGGGATCATGCCCGAATCGCAGTAGGCGAAGTCGCGGAAATAATGGTGAGCGCTCATTTCACCGCCGTATACGGCATCTTCTTTGCGCATACGCTCTTTAATGAAGGCGTGACCGGTTTTCGATTTGATAGGTGTGCCGCCTGCGTTGGCCACAATATCTTCGGTGTTCCAGTATACGCGCGGGTCGTAAATGATTTTGCTGTCGATGTTTTTTTCGATAAACGCTTCGGCAAGTAGCCCTACTATGTAATAGCCTTCTATGAATTCACCGTCTGCATCGAATAAGAAGCAGCGGTCGAAGTCGCCATCCCATGCAATACCGAAGTCGGCGCCTGATGCTTTTACTGCATCAGCAGTGTCTGCGCGGTTTTCTGGTAGCAGTGGATTGGGAATGCCATTCGGGAAGGTGCCGTCAGCGTTGTGATGCACCTTAATGAATTCGATAGGTACGTTGTTAGCAAGCATCGCTTTTTCGATAGCATCCAAAGCCGGGCCCGCAGAGCCGTTACCGGCATTCACTACTACTTTAAGCGAAGTGAAGTTATCTAGGTTTACATAGGAAAGCATGTGCTTTACGTAGTCGTTCATGCACGAGCTTATTGTGTACTGGTCGGTACTAGTTAGCTTGTCTTCTTGCGTGTGGGCCTTGCCGTTGAAAAAGGCATCGGCATCTACGGCCTCATTGTTGAAGTAATGCGCTAGTCGCCCGTTTACAAATTTATCGCTCAGCTCTTCTGCGCGCTCTTTAATTGCATTAAGCCCAGTATCGCCGCTAATAGGAATAGAGCCCGCTTTTACTAACTTCATACCGTTGTAGTTGATGGGGTTGTGACTGGCTGTTACTTCTATACCGCCATCTACGCCAAGGTGCTTGGTAGCAAAGTAAATTTCTTCTGTACCCGCCATACCGATATCAGTCACGGTTGCGCCTGCATCAATTAAACCCGCACTTAGTGCTAATTTTAGTGGTGTGGAGGTTAAACGAACGTCGCTTCCTACTACTACCGTTTTAGCATCAAGTTCTTCTGCAAATGCATAACCAATACGGTAAGCCACTTCTTCGGTTAATTGAGAGTTAAGTTCGCCACGAATATCGTACGCTTTAAAACAGGTAATTGGGTTGGCCATTGCTGAGTCTCTATTCCTTTATCGGGTGGGAGTAAGTTAACGGCGTAACTTTTTATCCTGCGCGACATGCTACATAACTCGCTTCTCACGTTGATTACGCCCTTGTATATTAAACCATTTAGGAGGTGATATTGCTATGTGGAATATCATCACAACCTATCTGTGATAATAAATCGTTTAGTTTATCTAAATAAGGTTTCTCACCATCAGCAAGTACTGTGTACTCATCAACTAGCTGACTCAATTGAGCATTAGGCCCCATATAAAACTTAATATTTCGCTGGATCCTATTTAGCAAGTTATCCATACGGACTTCTGCCAGTTTTTTGCTACTCTCTCTGGGGGCTACGTTAAATACGTTTTTCTCTTCAATAAGGTTGATAAAGTAACGAAGGCTTCGCCCTCCCGATTCAGAGGGTACTAAAATGCCTTTTTTAACCATATCTTTTAGATCACGGGTTGCTGTAGCAGAGGAGCAGCCTGTAATTGATTGATAAAGTTCAGATTTAATACCATTTTTAATCAAGCCGCCTGTACCAAACTCAAAAAATTTGTTGATTGTTTTGTACTGTCGCTTATTTAGCTCAGTATTTTTATGATGGTCCCAAAAAACAGACTTTTTAAGTACAAAGTTGATTTTGCTCTTAGCATCTAGTTGCGCATTTCTCACTGTTTCGGCAAACCACTTAATCCAATTAGTAAGATCAACAGATGGCGAAACACGAGAGCTTTCTGCCAACATCTCGTAATAGTCACCTCTGTTTTCATTAATTTCTGTGGATATACTGAATAGTGGTGGTATATCAAAATCTTGAAATAATGCGTGCTCAGATATGGCACGCGCAACACGTCCATTACCATCACCAAACGGATGAATGGAAGTAAACCACATGTGGGCTATTGCTGAGCGAATGGGCCCGGGAATAAAACAATTATCGTCAACAAGTGGAGATGTACTGTTATACCACTCAATAAATGAGTTCATCTCGGCTTCGACAGCCTCCCCTGGGGGACCTTCAAACACCACTTTTTCATAATCACCAAAGCCTGTAATTATATCAACAGGTCCTGAGCGATATTCTCCAATCTTGATACCTCGCCTTTCACAATAATCATCCTGACCTGTGAGTAACAATGTGTGCCAAAGGCAAATCAATTCTTTTGATAGCTTACTGGTAATATTTTTTCTCACGTCGACGAGTAACGAAGCAATACCATTTTCTTTATGAAATATGCCTTTCGGTTGAGATAAATCGAGATCTAAATAGCGAGCGACGGACGAGCGAACCTCTTCACGGTTTAAATTTTCGCCCTCTATTTCACTAGTATTGATTGCCTCTTCCACCATTAGATAGATATGGGCTTCTGACTGATTATTTTGATCTAACTGTGATATTTGGCCTTGAAGGTTTGAAGAAATTTTAGTGTACTCATTTATGATCTTATCCAAGCCACCTGACTGATAAGTAAACTTCGGCCAATTAGGATGTTGCCAGTTATATTTGATGCCCATAGTTACCACCTCACTATTTTAATCATAATAAGGCGCAATATGATTAAATTAAAGGAAATATTTTAATCAAAAACATTTTCTACTCATAACAAGTGCGATTATGATTTATTTGAGCGTAGTATTTTCATCATTGCTGAACCAAGCTATTACTATGCTACTCTTCGCCAGGTAGGTATTTATCTAACTTCTCTTGTAATGTATTAAAGCTTAATGGTTTGAGGATATAACCGGTTACTCCAGCTTCCATAGCATTTACTATTTCGTCGTGTTCGCTGTTTGCACTCATTATAAATACATCAGCCGATGACAGCTTTTCACTTTGTCGAATTTCCTTTAACAACGTTATACCGCTCTTGCCACTCATCTCCGAATCGGTGAGCACTAGCTTATACGGTTTATCAGAATCTGCAGCATCGTTAAGCAATCGCCATGCTTTCTCTGCGCTATTAACACCATCCACTTTTTCAAAGCCCATTTTAGACAGCATGTCGGTAACGGTGTCTCTTATTTCTTGGATATCCTCAACAACCAATATCTTGGTATCCACTAGAGTAGAAATTGAGTCGTTTTGACTTTCAATATGATCGTTCAACTTGTTATATATGGATACTAGAACCATAAGTTCAGAGTCGCTTTCCGGCTCATTTTCACTGTTTTTTTCGTCGTGCTTTTTCCGCAATTTTTTTAATTTTTTACCGATTATTCGCTTGCATAGCGTGGCTTCTTTTATTGTAAACATTGCCTATTCCTATGGTTGTTTTGCCGGTGGTTTATTATGCCTGTCACTTTAAAGCGCGGTGGTTATAATGCCTGTCACTTTAGTGTTCTTTCAAAGTTGAGGTGCTTAACCCAGTTACAACACAGAAATAGCTCTGAACTTGCTTATCATCTTTGTTCTGTAATTCCATTTAACAAACCCAGTACCTGACTCTCGTTTGATTGCGCTTGCGCCCTTATGCTGATACTCGCTTGCTCTACAATTTGGCTTTGAGTTAGTAATGCGGTTTCTTTTGCAAAGTCGGTATCTGTAATTCGTGAGCGTGCGGTGCTTGTGTTTTCGCTGGCAATGGCGTTTACACTTAGCGCCGATGTCATCTGATTTATTTTGGCGCCATAGAAAGCACGACCTACGCTTACAGAATCGATAGCGCTATCCAACTGACTGAGCGCTGCTTCCGCAGACTGAGCACTACTTATCGACGTATTTTCTAAACCCAAGTCTTCTAAAGATGCCGGGGTTTTCTCTACATCAATAAACTGTGTACCCTCGCCTAATTGGTTGGTCGCGGTTATGTTTACAGGGCCTAAACCATAGGCGAGTTCACCTTCATCGCCCAACGAATCCCATGTTGCGGAAACAGTAAACGAACCATTTCCGATAACGGAAATAATCAGCGGTTGTGGGTTGCTCGTTATTGTCAGCGTCTCATTGAGATTACTTGGGTTTTGATCGCCACTGAAGGTTATTGCTGTGCCGTCGATGGTGGCACTGCCACTCGTAAGCAAATCGCTATCATCGTATGCCGCATTCCCGTTGTAGCCGTTTTCTGTAAGGAAAAAACGGTTTTCAAGATCGGCGGCTGACGAAATATTGTTCGGCCTGCCGCTCCATGTTGTGTTAGTAATCGGTGTACCAACAAGATGCTTTCCGCTTGTGGTAAAGACTTGTATATCGTCATTAGCACCGTTGTCGTTTAAATTTACCTGAACGTTGCTAGAGCCTGCGGGAATATAGGCAATAGAGCGCAGGCCACTGCGTAGCGACTGCGATACTCCTTGAGAAAACTTATCGCCAATAGACGGTACATTATCACTCAGCAAATTCGCATCACCCACTAAGGGCAAACGGTTGAACACTTCAGTGCCATAGGCAATGGCATTTAGTTCAAGCTTTAGCGCTTGGAATTCTTTATCAAGTGCTGCTCTATCACTGTTATTGTTAATACCGTTCTGAGATTGGATGCTCAGCTGCCGCATACGCTGCAAAATAGCGGCAGATTCCTGCAGCCCGCCTTCAGCTACCTGCGCATAGCTAATACCGTCATTAAGGTTTCTGTTTAGCTGAGTGTAGGCATTACGCTCTGAAGCAAGCCGATTAGATATTTGCAGACCTGCGCTATCGTCAGCCGCACTATTTATGCGAAGCCCAGAACTTAAGCGTTCTAACGACGTGGCAACCACATTACTTCTGAAGGTTGATAATCCAAGAGATTGAAACTTACCGGATACTGATAACATGTGCTTCCTTGATGAATGTTGGCAGTGCGCTGTATTTGCACGGCATATTTTGCATGCCGATGAACCTATAGTTAGTTTTCGTACAGCAAACTACTTGCCAATAATTCTGGAAGTGATCGGTTGAGATGCTCTAAACCAATGGGGGTACAATGAGGGTACTGACTGTTCTTACAATGGCCAAGATTTGTTTATCAAAACAGGCGATGTAGAGCGTGGTGTATTAGCGCAGGAAAGCTGGATCTGACCCCGTTTATTTTGGATAAAAAAAGGGGTCAGAACTAAAGTTCTGACCCCTTTTTCTTTTCGAGTATTACTTACTCTTCAGTTGCTTCTACTACTTCTTCTTCAGCTTCAACAACTGGACGGTCAACTAGCTCAACATATGCCATTGGGGCATTGTCGCCAGAACGGAAACCGCATTTAAGAATGCGAGTGTAACCGCCTGGGCGTGCTTCGTAACGAGGACCAAGCTCGTTAAACAGTTTACCTACGACCTCTTTATCACCTGTGCGAGCAAAAGCTAGACGGCGGTTTGCAACGCTGTCTTCTTTCGCCATAGTGATTAGTGGCTCGATTACGCGACGTAATTCTTTCGCTTTTGGTAACGTAGTTTTGATCACTTCGTGCTTGACCAAAGAACCGGCCATGTTTTTGAACATAGCTTGACGATGGCTGCTGTTGCGATTCAACTGACGACCACTCTTACGATGGCGCATAGTTTTATCCTTCTCTACAAATCAGTTTGATAAAAACCTGATTAATCTTTTTCAGCGATGCTCTCTGGCGGCCAGTTTTCTAGGCGCATGCCTAGAGACAAACCACGAGATGCTAGAACATCTTTGATTTCAGTTAGCGATTTCTTACCAAGGTTAGGCGTTTTAAGTAGCTCAACCTCAGTGCGCTGTACCAGGTCACCAATGTACTGGATAGCTTCTGCTTTTAAGCAGTTAGCAGAACGTACTGTTAACTCTAAGTCATCAACTGGGCGAAGTAGAATCGGATCGAATTCCGGTTTTTCTTCTTTCGCTTCTGGCTCAGATACATCGCGTAAGTCTACGAATGCATCAAGCTGTTCAGCTAGAATGGTTGCAGAACGGCGGATCGCTTCTTCAGGATCTAATGTGCCGTTTGTTTCCATATCGATGATTAGTTTGTCTAAGTCTGTGCGCTGTTCAACACGAGCAGACTCAACAGTGTATGCAATGCGCTCTACTGGGCTGTATGAAGCATCAACTAACAAACGACCAATTGGACGATCATCTTCTTCAGAGGAGCGACGGGTAGAAGCTGGTACATAACCGCGACCCATTTCTACTTTAACGCGCATGCTGATTTCAGCTTCGCCAGTTAGAGTACAAATAACATGGTCAGGGTTAACAATTTCTACGTCGCCATCATGCTGAATATCACCAGCAACAACAGGGCCAGCGCCAGATTTCACTAGAGTTAGGGTTGCCTCAGTTTTACCTTCAAGGCGAACCGCTAAACCTTTAAGATTGAGCAAGATTTCGATCACGTCTTCTTGCACACCTTCTTTGGTGCTGTACTCGTGAAGAACGCCATCTATTTCTACCTCGGTCACTGCACATCCTGGCATAGATGACAGTAATATACGACGTAGGGCGTTACCTAGAGTGTGGCCAAAGCCGCGCTCTAGTGGTTCCAAAGTTACTTTGGCACGAGTAGGAGAAACGTTTTCGATCTCTACTAATCTCGGTTTTAGGAATTCAGTCACAGAACCCACAATGCTTCCTCTTTAGTTGGCTTTACTTAGAGTAAAGTTCGACGATCAACTGTTCGTTAATTTCAGCAGACAAATCAGTTCTTTCTGGAACGCGCTTGAAAGTGCCTTCCATTTTAGTGCTGTCTACTTCAATCCAGGTTGGCTTCTCACGTTGGTCAGCCAGTTCTAAAGCAGCAACGATACGCGCTTGCTTTTTCGCTTTTTCACGAACAGAAACCACGTCTTCGGCAGAAACGTTAAACGATGGAATGTTCACAACTTGACCATTTACCATGATCGCCTTGTGGCTTACTAGCTGACGTGCTTCAGCACGTGTACTAGCAAATCCCATACGATAAACCACGTTGTCTAGACGCTGCTCTAAAAGCTGTAGCAAGTTTTCACCTGTGTTGCCTTTTAGACGCGCAGCTTCTTTATAGTAGTTGCGGAATTGCTTTTCCAGTACGCCGAACATACGACGAACTTTTTGTTTCTCACGCAGCTGAACACCGTAGTCAGACAAACGGCCACGACGGGCACCATGCTGACCAGGCGCTGTATCGATTTTACATTTAGAATCGATTGCGCGAACGCCGCTTTTAAGGAACAAGTCAGTTCCTTCGCGACGGCTAAGTTTGAGTTTTGGACCCAAATATCTTGCCATGATCTTTCTCCAACTGTCCGTCGATTAAACGCGACGTTTTTTCGGTGGACGACAACCGTTGTGAGGAATAGGTGTCACATCGGTAATATTTGTGATCTTATAACCAGTAGCGTTAAGAGCACGGATCGCAGACTCACGGCCTGGACCTGGACCTTTTACGAACACTTCTAGGTTCTTAAGACCGTATTCTTGTGCAGCTACACCTGCACGCTCAGCAGCAACCTGTGCAGCAAATGGGGTAGATTTACGTGAACCACGGAAACCTGAACCACCAGATGTCGCCCATGCTAGTGCATTGCCTTGACGGTCTGTAATAGTCACAATTGTGTTGTTGAAAGACGCATGGATATGAGCCATACCGTCTGCAACCTGACGTTTAGCGCGCTTACGCGTACTACGAGCTGGTGCTTTTGCCATAACTTACTCCCCGCTTACTTCTTAATTGGCTTACGAGGACCTTTACGGGTACGCGCATTAGTTTTAGTGCGCTGACCACGTAGAGGCAAGCTACGACGGTGGCGAATACCACGGAAGCAACCCAGGTCCATCAAACGTTTGATGCTCATAGAGACTTCACGACGTAAATCACCTTCAACAGTGAATTTCGCCACTTCGTCACGAAGCTTATCGATAGTAGCTTCGTCTAGCTCTTTGATTTTTGTATTTTCTGCAACACCAGCACCCGCACAAATGCTTTTCGCACGTGTGGGGCCAACGCCGTAGATCGCTTGGATAGCGATAACAGCATGCTTGTGCTCAGGAATGTTAATGCCAGCGATACGGGCCATTAACAGCACTCCTCTTGTTTAATTGTCGACGACCTAAAAAGCCCGATAGGATACTCATCCGTCGACCAAATTGCAAATTTAGGTTCAAAATACCCATAAACAAAGCTAGCAGAACCCGATAAGTATAATTCGGATTCTGCTTAGTAGCCTTGCAAGTATTCTTTACCGCTTAGATTAACCTTGCCTTTGCTTGTGCTTTGGCTCTGTACAAATTACACGCACAACGCCGTTGCGCTTGATAACTTTACAGTTACGGCAAATCTTTTTAACTGATGCACGAACTTTCATTACATCACTCCCCTATCTTTACTATTAAGGGGCTAACTTAACGGCCGTAGCCTTTAAGATTAGCTTTCTTCAGAACAGACTCATATTGACTACTCATCAAATGCGTCTGCACCTGTGCCATAAAGTCCATGATAACCACCACGATTATGAGAAGCGACGTACCACCGAAGTAGAACGGCACATTCCAGGCAATTAGCATAAATTCAGGCACTAAACAAATAAAGGTTATGTACAGTGCGCCAGCCAATGTGAGGCGAGTCATTACCTTATCTATGTAACGCGATGTTTGTTCACCCGGACGAATACCAGGAATGAACGCACCAGACTTCTTCAAGTTGTCTGCTGTATCACGCGGGTTGAAAACCAACGCCGTGTAAAAGAAACAGAAGAAGATAATAGCTGCTGCATAAAGCATTACATATAGCGGCTGACCTGGAGATAGCATTAATGCTACATCCTGCAACCAAGCTGTTGATTCATTCTGACCGAACCATCCTGCGATAGTTCCTGGAAACAGAATAATACTGGAAGCAAAGATTGGTGGAATTACACCAGCAATATTGACCTTCAATGGTAAATGCGTGCTCTGCGCTGCAAAAACCTGACGGCCCTGCTGACGCTTCGCGTAGTTTACCACAATTCTGCGCTGTCCGCGCTCAACAAATACCACTAGGTATGTGAGCGCAATAACAATCACAGCAATCAACAATAGGAACAACAGGTTAATGTCGCCCTGTCTTGCTTGCTCTGCCGTTTGGCCTATTGCTGTAGGTAAACCCGCAACAATACCAGCAAAAATCAAGATTGAAATACCGTTACCGATACCTCTTTCGGTAATTTGCTCACCTAACCACATTAGGAACATAGTTCCCGTGACTAGACTCACTACCGCTGTAAAGTAGAATCCGAAGCCAGGGTTCAATACCAATCCATTAATTAGGTTGGGCAGACCAGTCGAGATACCAATTGACTGGAAAATCGCTAGTACAAGCGTTAAATAACGCGTGTACTGACTGATTTTACGACGGCCTGCTTCACCTTCTTTTTTAAGCTCTACCATCGGTGGATGAACCACCGAGAGCAACTGCATAATAATGGATGCAGTAATGTATGGCATAATGCCCAAAGCCAGAACGGATGCACGCTCAAGCGCACCACCAGAGAACATGTTAAACATTTCTACAATGGTGCCTTTCTGTTGCTCGAACAAGTCAGCAAGTACAGCTGGATCGATGCCAGGGATAGGAACATAAGAACCTAGTCTGAAAACAACAATCGCACCTAGTACGAACAACAATCTTGCTTTAAGCTCACTCAAGCCGCTTTTAGCGCCTGAATCCAATCCTGGTTTAGCCATCTAGCTTATTCCTCTACTTTACCGCCAGCAGCTTCAATCGCTTCTTTAGCGCCTTTAGTAACCTTTAAACCGCTTACTGTTACAGCTCGTGATACTTCACCGCTCTTAACTACTTTTACAAACTGCATTTCTTTCTTAACAAGACCTGCTGCTTTAAGTGTTTCAAGAGACACTGTATCACCGTCAACTTTCGCAATTTCTGCAAGCGTTACTTGATCAGTAACAAAGCTCTTGCGTGAAGTGAAACCGAACTTCGGAAGACGACGCTGTAAAGGCATCTGACCACCTTCGAATCCTGGCTTAACGCGGCCACCTGAACGGCTTTTTTGACCTTTGTGACCTACGCCACTCGTTTTACCAAGACCTGAGCCGATGCCTCGACCAGTACGCTTACCAGATTTATGAGCCCCTGGTGCAGGAGCAATAGTATTTAAACGCATGTTCTTACTCCTCCACTATCTCGACCATGTAATGTACACGGTGGACCATGCCACGTACGGCTGGGGTATCTTCCAGTTCACGAACATGGTTGATCTTACGAAGACCTAAGCCTTTAAGCGTAGCTTTGTGCTTAGGCAGTCTGCCGATAGCACTTTTAGTTTGCTTTACTTTAATCGTTGCCATGTCTGATTACCCCAAAATTTCATCTACAGACAATCCACGTTTCGCAGCAACTTTCGCTGGAGAATTCATCTCTGTCAGCGCGTTGATTGTTGCACGAACAACGTTGATTGGGTTTGTAGAGCCGTAACATTTTGAAAGTACGTTTTGTACGCCAGCTACTTCAAGTACTGCACGCATTGCACCGCCGGCGATGATACCGGTACCTTCTGATGCAGGCTGCATGTAAACTTTAGAGCCAGAGTGACGACCTTTAATAGGGTGCTGTAACGTATTGCCGTTAAGGTCTACGTCAACCATGTTGCGACGTGCCTTTTCCATAGCTTTCTGGATTGCAGCAGGAACTTCACGTGCCTTACCGTAACCGAAACCTACGCGACCGTTACCGTCACCCACTACTGTCAATGCAGTGAAACTAAAGATACGACCACCTTTAACCACTTTAGATACGCGGTTTACGGCAATCAATTTCTCTAGAAATTCACCATTTTGAACGTCTTGTTTAGCCATTATAAACTCCTAGAACTGAAGACCAGCTTCGCGAGCTGCATCAGCTAATGCTTTAACGCGACCGTGGTATTGGAAGCCACTACGATCGAAAGCCACTGCTTTAATGCCTTTCTCAATAGCGCGCTCTGCGATTGCTTTACCGACTACCGTCGCTGCTTCAGCGTTACCTGTAGACTTAAGATCTTTCGCAAGATCTTTCTCAACAGTTGAAGCCGCCGCTAATACTTCAGAACCGCAAGGAGCGATTAGCTGAGCGTATATGTGGCGAGGTGTACGGTTAATTACCAAGCGATGCGCGGCCAGTTCACGAATTTTTGCTCGTGCGCGAGTAGCGCGACGAATGCGAGCTGTTTTCTTATCCATCGTATCACCCACCTACTTTTTCTTAGCTTCTTTACGACGTACGTTTTCGTCAGCATAACGAACACCTTTGCCTTTGTAAGGCTCTGGTGGACGGTAACCACGAATGTTCGCCGCAACCTGTCCTACCACCTGCTTATCGGCGCCTTTGACGACGATTTCAGTTTGGCTAGGAGTTTCAACGGTAATGCCTTGAGGCATTTCGTATACTACAGGATGAGAGAAACCTAGCGTAAGGTTAAGCTTGCTACCTTGTGCTTGAGCACGGTAACCAACACCATTTAGCTGAAGCTTTTTCTCAAAACCTTGTGAAACACCTTGAACCATTGCGTTAAGAAGTGAGCGAACAGTACCAGCCTGTGCCCAGTTGTTTGCAAAACCTTCACGAGGAAGTGCTTTCAACTGGTTCTCTTCTTGTACAACTTCAACAGCGTCGTTAAAAACGCGGCTCAATGTGCCTTTACTACCTTTTACAGTAACTTCTTGACCAGAGATAGAAACTTCTACACCTGATACCAAGTCTACTGGGGCTTTTGCTATACGTGACATTTCAACTCCTCCGTTATGCTACATAACCGATGATCTCACCGCCCATGCCAGCGTTGCGCGCTGCACGGTCAGTCATCACACCTTTTGAAGTCGACACGATAGCGATACCCAAGCCACCCATAACCTTTGGAAGCTCATCTTTTTTCTTATAGATGCGCAGACCGGGGCGACTTACGCGCTCGATAGTGTCAATTACTTGCTTGCCTTCGAAGTACTTAAGCGTAACTTCTAAAACAGGCTTAACGTCACCAGATGCAGCGAAGTCTACGATGTAACCTTCTGACTTCAATACTTCGCAGATAGAAACGCGAAGCTTAGAAGACGGCATAGTTACAGAAACTTTCTGTGCCATCTGGCCGTTACGGATGCGGGTAAACATATCCGCGATAGGATCTTGCATACTCATTATCAGCTACTCCTTACCAGCTGGCTTTCTTAAGGCCAGGGACTTCACCGCGCATCGCTGCTTCACGAAGCTTAATACGGCTAAGACCGAATTTGCGTAGGTAACCATGTGGACGACCAGTTACACGACAACGGTTGCGTTGACGAGATTTACTAGAGTCACGTGGTAGTTGTTGTAGCTTCAGAACAGCGTCCCAACGCTCTTCTTCAGAAGCGTTAACATCGCTGATAATCGCTTTAAGTGCCGCGCGCTTTTCAGCATACTTAGCTACTAGCTTAGTACGCTTCGCTTCGCGTGCTTTCATTGATTCTTTTGCCATAACCCTACACCCCTTACTTTTTGAATGGGAAGTTAAACGCGTCCAGCAGAGCACGTGCTTCGTCATTAGTATTCGCACTGGTAGTGATAGTAATATCCATACCGCGAACCTTATCCACTTTATCGAAATCGATTTCAGGGAAAATGATTTGCTCACGCACGCCCATGCTGTAGTTACCACGTCCGTCGAATGATTTAGGATTCAAACCACGGAAGTCGCGGATACGCGGGATAGCGATTGAAATCAAACGCTCTAGGAATTCCCACATACGCTCGCCACGTAGGGTTACTTTACAGCCAATCGGATAACCTTCACGGATTTTAAAGCCCGCTACTGATTTTCTAGCAACTGTAACAACAGGCTTCTGACCGGCGATAGCCGTCATGTCAGCTTGAGCATTTTCAAGCACCTTCTTGTCAGCAACTGCTTCACCTAAACCCATGTTTAGAGTGATTTTTTCAATCCGAGGGACTTGCATGACGCTTTTGTACCCGAACTGCTTAGCAAGTTCAGCTACTACTGTTTCTTTATAGAAATCATGCAGTTTCGCCATCGTACTCTCCAATATAATTAAACAAGTTCGCCGTTAGACTTGAAGAAACGTACTTTCTTCTCATCTTCAAAACGGAAACCAACGCGATCTGCTTTGCCCGTTGCCGGGTTAACAATCGCAACATTAGAAACGTGAATAGAAGCTTCTTTCTCAACAATACCACCAGCAACACCCAATTGTGGGTTAGGCTTAGTGTGTTTCTTGACGAGATTAACGCCTTCTACAATTAAACGGTCATCAGCCATAAGCACTTTAAGGACCTTGCCTTGTTTGCCTTTGTCTTTACCCGCTAATACGACTACTTCATCATCACGACGAATTTTATTAGCCATTATCGTGACTCCTTATAGTACCTCTGGGGCCAATGAGATGATTTTCATGAAGTTTGAACTTCTCAACTCACGGGTTACCGGGCCAAAGATACGCGTACCAATTGGTTGCTTGTTTGCATTAAGCAAAACAGCCGCGTTACCGTCAAAACGGATGGTTGAACCATCTGAACGACGAACGCCTTTTCTAGTACGCACCACCACTGCATTCAGTACGTCACCTTTTTTAACTTTACCGCGAGGAATTGCTTCCTTAACAGTAACTTTGATGATGTCACCGATACCTGCATAACGGCGATGCGAGCCACCAAGAACCTTAATACACTGAACCCTGCGAGCGCCGCTGTTGTCTGCAACGTCCAGGTTAGTTTGCATTTGGATCATGTTAGTGCTCCGCTCTAAATTAAGACTCTCCCGAGTCGTTATTGTGCTGCTAAAAGCAACTGGATATCGCTGCTTTTATGTACATACCCCCATAAAAAGGGCGCGAAACTATAACAGAATTATTAGCGAAGCGATAGCGGAAAATTGAATTAATTTTAGACTGGGGCGAATAAAAAAACCCCCAGCGACTAACTGGGGGGTAGATAACCACAGAGGAGGTCATCAAGCAGGAACTATTTCCAAACCTGAACGTCGACATGAGCACCACGAGATGACATTCGGGCATACTTTAAAAGTAATAGAGAATTCAGAAAATGGTAGGTTTTTCACTCATCATTTAGTCTAATAATTTTAGGCTAGTTGTTGAGTGAAAACCTTCGTATTTCCTATCACATCTCTTTTTTGTGAACGACTAAAACAGTACATTGATTTGGTAGCCTGTAGGTGTGTTTGCAGGCTCGATGGTTACAATATAGTTTTCTTCTTCTGTAAAGCCGAACAGTGCTGTTCTGTCTAGTAGCACTTGTTCGTCGTTGTCATCTTCGTAGACTGCGATGACTTCATAAAAGTCTGACGGCAGTACCGTACTATTGCTTTCACCAAACTCCAGATTGCGAATTTTGTATTCCGCTGTGTCTATGGTTTCGTCAACGCGTACCAAGTAAACTTCAACGTCGTCATAATCGCTAACGAGATTGATGAAGTTAACAGTTTTGTCGTACGCCTGCGGCAGCCCGCTCTCTTCAAAGGTAGAAGCTTTGAGCGTATTGTTTGTTTGATAAATCAATATTGCCTTACTTTCACCTTGGTTTAGCGTTACAAGCTTATTGCTTAAGGGCGTTAATGTATCTGTTGAGTCGGTTACGCTCACCCGATAGTCACCGTAACGAATAGCAGAAAACTCCGAAAGCTCTCCAGCAGACAATGCAAATTCAATGTCTTCTTCGTCTGTGTTGCCACCAAAGGTAATGTTAAGCGGTGTTGTCAGGTCTGTTGAATTGTAAATACGATATTGAGCGTCGGCCTCTACATCGGTTAGCGCTGAGACAGTAGATGAATTCAAAATGGTATCGACCACTAATCCTTCTTGGATAGCGCCACTTACATCACGAAGCGCCATTACGTATTCAGTTTCGAAAACAAAATCGAGAGTTTGCGACTCGAAGATCACCTCGTTGCTTCCGGGTGTTGTTAGATATATTGTGTATTCGCCCTCATCGAAGTCGTCGCTGTCGTCATCACCGTCCCAATAGATTAATTCGCCTAAATCGTTTGGTGTTACTGTTCCAAGAAAGTTGGCTGCTTCAAAGGGATCACCTGCATCACTCATGTAAAAGTCGAAGGAATTGCCTTCCATTGTCACCGATAGTGCTAATAATCGGAAATGGTCTTCAAGCGTCTCCCGTTCATAACTATATTCCGTGAATGTAGGGTTATTGAAGTCGCCACTCATGACGATTATTGTTTTGTCGCCTTCTCTTAGATTTACCGTTATCTCATCGATATAGATTTCTTGGTCATCTGAATCCGTACGAATGAACTCTAATACAATTTCGCCGCTTTCCATTGAATACATAGGCGTAGCATCGCCAAATTGCGCTGAACCAAAGCTGTCTTCATCTACTTCTCTCATTTCTACGTTTGCGCCGTTTGGTGATGCGTTATAGAACTGAAGATATGCAGATTCAAAATCTGAGCTACCGCTATCTGAGCCACCGCATGCCGAAAGGGCGAACAGCGCAACCAAGGCTAGCGCTAAAGTTTTACTAAAGTGACAGGCACTATTACTAATGTGACAGGCACCGCTTCTAAAGTGACAGGTACGATAAAGCGAAGAGAGTAATTGCATAAACGGTGTTTCCTTTAAATTTGTTTTTAAATAGATAAATTAGATAGCAGCACAGACGGGAAAACATGCGCCGAACGCCGTTATGGCATAAAAATGTGGCGTAGGTTCATAGCTTTACTCTTTCTTTACAAAACTGACATTTAACTGAAGAAAACGGCGTAAAACTAAACAAATTGGGAAAATAGCAAGAAGGGTTGTTTGGGCTATAACGTAGAAGGTTTTCCTGAGAGGGTTTACTCCAAGGCGGCTTCTGATAACTATCGAGTAGGGTGAGGCTTGCGCCTCATCCCTCTTATATGGACTCCCTGAAGTAATCAACATCTTTTGAAAAATTAGTAGTAGATGCGCTCTTATATACGGGCTTTAAATGGAGAGCTACTCCTGCCCTTCGATGTATACGCACCAACAGTTCAATTCTCACACACAGTGTTTAGTCACTTGAGAGGACTGGCTGAATTCTGCTGGTTGGTCTTACCATTTATTTTCGCAATTTGTTGATTTACTAACTCTTAGGCTGCTAACAGTATCGGATTGTAATCGTCATTATTCTTTATTAGAGCAACAGCGGTTCTCACCGTTTTATTTGCTAACGCGATGGCAGCAACCTTCTTTCCCCTTCGGTCAACTAACGCCTTCAGCCACTGCTCTTTCACAGTCTTAGGCTCTCTGGATACTGCTTTATTCACTACCGACATTGCTCCCTGATAGAGCAAACTTCGCAATCTTTTATCTGCACAGTTTTTAGAAATATGTCCCAATCGCTCTTTACCGCCGGTCGAATGCTGCTTCGGTGTCAAACCTATGCATGCTGATGCATCCCGGCCTGTATTGAACTCTGTCGCATTTCCCAATCGAACGGTTAACCCCAAAGCAATCAAAGGGCCTACGCCTTCGAGTTTACTTAATTTCTGGCAAACAGGATTATGCCGCGTGTGTTCTGCTATGAGCCTGTCATAACTTTCTATTTGAGTCGTATAGAGTTGTAACATTTGTGACTGCGCAGCCAAAGCCTGACGATAATTCATCGGCAAGCCGTTTTCTGCATCTTCTAAAATGTCAGGCAGCGCAGTGACTAAATGATTTAACCCCTTTGCTATCACAATCCCGAATTCCGTCAACAGTCCTCGTATCTGGTTTGCCAACGCCGTCCTTTGCTCCAACTGCAGCATTCGCACCCGCTCCAGGGCCTGAAGACCCTGTTCATCTTCCTCCATGATGCCACAAGAGTTTATATGAGGTAATTGAGCCGCAATACCGATAGCGTAGGCGTCATTTTTATCTGTTTTTTGCTTTAATTGCAGCCCTTTTACTGCGCGAGGATGAATGATTTTTACTTGATGACCATGCCGCCTCGCTAAACGCGCCCAGTAATTCGAGCCACCACAGGCTTCCATTGCCACTAACGCTGACACATGGTTTCCCAGAAGTGCTATCAATGCTTTACGACTCATTGCTTTGTTATAATCAATTTTTCCGTCACTGTTGAACTTGCAAACCTGAAAGGAATGCTTTGCAAGGTCAATTGCAATAATTGTATTCTTAATCATGTATGGACCCCTTTGGCTAATTTGACAATTAAGACCGTACCCCTTTCAGGGAAGGGAGTCCATACATCTCACAGAACCGTACGTACGGGCCTCGTATACGGCTCCTGCATACTTCATATCACTTGCTAAGTGACACAATGCTAATTTGCAATCTAGTATCGTGCGCCCTATGGACATCGTTCATTTTCTAACATTGTGGTAACTTTCATTGCAGGGTTTGGCGTTCTAGCACTGAGGCAATCTACCAAATTTGACTACAATTACTTCCCATATACGGCCTGTCTCACCAGACATCACTATTCCTAGCGCACCGATTCGACTTGTCCCGCTGATCTGGCGGCTTGTGTATCAATGATAAAAAAACTCACAACTCATCAGAGTCTTAAAGTCTGCTTCCCCCCTTCGCAATCCATTTAAGCTTTTGGCTAAAATAGATCCTATCAAACACAATGCTGATAGTCGGCTTGGTTTTACCCTCCACACCATTACTGGCTTTCATCGGCCTAGCCTTACTCACTACTACGGGTTCATCTGCCACCTCACACTCGCAACATTCTTGGATCACTCCTTGAACGATACGTCCAACCATTTGATTGGATCCAATGCCAGGCTTCCCCAGTTACTGTTCTGGTAACCACGTTATGGCTCCCTGTTAGAAATTCCACCCTCAAACACAAAACAGGTCTGACTGAGTATCGGGCTTCGCGCTATTTTGCACGCTTACCCACCTGCCTTGCCGAATCAGGTTCACTTTCGTTGTGTACCTCTAACTTCCTATGGCTTCCTTCAGACCCTATCGTTGGCCAACAGCGCCCTTGCCATTCGGATTATCTTCCCCTCAGTCAGGGTGATTCAGGTTTCTTTCAACCTGACGGGTTTGCCAGCTTCGCTGGGCAAACATCGAGTAGGGTGAGGCTTGCGCCTCATCCCTCTTATATGGACTCCCTGAAGTAATCAACATCTTTTGAAAAATTAGTAGTAGATGCGCTCTTATATACGGGCTTTAAATGGAGAGCTACTCCTGCCCTTCGATGTATACGCACCAACAGTTCAATTCTCACACACAGTGTTTAGTCACTTGAGAGGACTGGCTGAATTCTGCTGGTTGGTCTTACCATTTATTTTCGCAATTTGTTGATTTACTAACTCTTAGGCTGCTAACAGTATCGGATTGTAATCGTCATTATTCTTTATTAGAGCAACAGCGGTTCTCACCGTTTTATTTGCTAACGCGATGGCAGCAACCTTCTTTCCCCTTCGGTCAACTAACGCCTTCAGCCACTGCTCTTTCACAGTCTTAGGCTCTCTGGATACTGCTTTATTCACTACCGACATTGCTCCCTGATAGAGCAAACTTCGCAATCTTTTATCTGCACAGTTTTTAGAAATATGTCCCAATCGCTCTTTACCGCCGGTCGAATGCTGCTTCGGTGTCAAACCTATGCATGCTGATGCATCCCGGCCTGTATTGAACTCTGTCGCATTTCCCAATCGAACGGTTAACCCCAAAGCAATCAAAGGGCCTACGCCTTCGAGTTTACTTAATTTCTGGCAAACAGGATTATGCCGCGTGTGTTCTGCTATGAGCCTGTCATAACTTTCTATTTGAGTCGTATAGAGTTGTAACATTTGTGACTGCGCAGCCAAAGCCTGACGATAATTCATCGGCAAGCCGTTTTCTGCATCTTCTAAAATGTCAGGCAGCGCAGTGACTAAATGATTTAACCCCTTTGCTATCACAATCCCGAATTCCGTCAACAGTCCTCGTATCTGGTTTGCCAACGCCGTCCTTTGCTCCAACTGCAGCATTCGCACCCGCTCCAGGGCCTGAAGACCCTGTTCATCTTCCTCCATGATGCCACAAGAGTTTATATGAGGTAATTGAGCCGCAATACCGATAGCGTAGGCGTCATTTTTATCTGTTTTTTGCTTTAATTGCAGCCCTTTTACTGCGCGAGGATGAATGATTTTTACTTGATGACCATGCCGCCTCGCTAAACGCGCCCAGTAATTCGAGCCACCACAGGCTTCCATTGCCACTAACGCTGACACATGGTTTCCCAGAAGTGCTATCAATGCTTTACGACTCATTGCTTTGTTATAATCAATTTTTCCGTCACTGTTGAACTTGCAAACCTGAAAGGAATGCTTTGCAAGGTCAATTGCAATAATTGTATTCTTAATCATGTATGGACCCCTTTGGCTAATTTGACAATTAAGACCGTACCCCTTTCAGGGAAGGGAGTCCATACATCTCACAGAACCGTACGTACGGGCCTCGTATACGGCTCCTGCATACTTCATATCACTTGCTAAGTGACACAATGCTAATTTGCAATCTAGTATCGTGCGCCCTATGGACATCGTTCATTTTCTAACATTGTGGTAACTTTCATTGCAGGGTTTGGCGTTCTAGCACTGAGGCAATCTACCAAATTTGACTACAATTACTTCCCATATACGGCCTGTCTCACCAGACATCACTATTCCTAGCGCACCGATTCGACTTGTCCCGCTGATCTGGCGGCTTGTGTATCAATGATAAAAAAACTCACAACTCATCAGAGTCTTAAAGTCTGCTTCCCCCCTTCGCAATCCATTTAAGCTTTTGGCTAAAATAGATCCTATCAAACACAATGCTGATAGTCGGCTTGGTTTTACCCTCCACACCATTACTGGCTTTCATCGGCCTAGCCTTACTCACTACTACGGGTTCATCTGCCACCTCACACTCGCAACATTCTTGGATCACTCCTTGAACGATACGTCCAACCATTTGATTGGATCTAATGCCAGGCTTCCCCAGTTACTGCACTGGCTCCCTGTTAGAAATTCCACCCTCAAACACAAAACAGGACTGACTGAGTATCGGGCTTCGCGCTATTTTGCACGCTTACCCTCCTGTCTTGCCGAATCAGGTTCACTTGCGTTGTGTACCTCTAACTTCCTATGGCTTCCTTCAGACCCTGCCGTTGGCCAACAACGCCCTTGCCATTCGGATTATCTTCCCCTCAGTCAGGGTGATTCAGGTTTCTTTCAACCTGACGGGTTTGCCAGCTTCGCTGGGCAAACAAAAAAGCCTGCAAAATCTGCAGGCTTAGATTGATAATTGCCGATCAGGCTTGTTTAACGATAATCGCGAATAGTTACTCCCAAGAGAATTACTCGTAAGAGTAAGACAGCGTAACGTTGCTGTATCTAGAGTAAGCACGTACGCCGATATGCCAAGTACCCGCAGCTGGTGCGTCAAACGTACACACTTCGTTGTTACCGTTACGATACGGACGACAATCGAAATCACCGGTCTCAGGTTGTGAGCCAAACTTCATGTACAAGTCTGCATCACCCGAACCACCAGCAATACTCACCGACATTTGGCTAACGCCTTCAGGAATAGTCCAGGTATAGCGATTCCAGTCGTTACGTGAAGCAGATAGGCCCGGAACCTGACCAGATACCGGCTCAACCGTTGGACTACCGCCGTTGTCTGTACCGCCGCCGTTACCGTCACAACCGTTGGTATTTAGTTGGTTGTAAGCATTGGCTAGTTGCATGAGACCGAAACCGTAAAAGTTATCGCGACCTGCACTGCCTTTATCTTCAGCACTTACATTAAGCGCATTTCTAATTTGGTTATTTGTACATTGCGGGAAGTAACTCCATATCAATGCTGCACCACCAGCTACGTGAGGTGTCGCCATTGACGTACCGCTTAACGCAGCGTAGGTGTTTGTTGGATAAGTAGACTGTACAGCGCTACCAGGTGCCGCAATTTCTACTTGGTCGTTATACTGGCTGTAGCTGGCGCGGTTTTCGTTTGAATCTACCGCAGCTACAGACATTACCGCATCGTAAGAGGCAGGATAAGACTTGCCACTATTGCCATCGTTACCCGCTGCTGCCACTAACAGCATACCCGCATCAGTGAAGCTTTGCATGGCATCGCGCTCTGTTGCCGATGCACTGCCGCCACCTAGGCTCATGTTAACCACGTTAGAGCCTGCATTCTGACATTGAGAAATAGCGTCGATTAGATCTGATGCGTAAGTCCATTGGCCGTTGTCGTTGAATATTTTTACGATATGAAGATCGACGCCAGGATATACACCTACAACACCTTCGTTATTATCATAAGCAGCGATAGTGCCAGCAACGTGCGTTCCATGTCCGTTTCCGTCATTGTACCAATTGCCCACCGCAACGTTATTCGCATTACCTGTAACACCGTTATTGGTATCCGGTAAGTCGGGATGGCCTAAGTTGTAACCTGTGTCGATAACACACACTTTACGTGCAGTGGTATCGGCTTGGCCGAATTGATTAGCCTGAACCATGGTATAGCCGTATGGCGTGGTTTGCGCCATAAGTTTGCGTTTTGCATCTATTTCAATGCTTTCAACATTTGGGTTTTTACGTAATTCATTCAAGGCTTTACGATCTAACTTCGCTGCCATTAAACGTTGCTTTTTCAAGGTCTTTTTAACTAATCCCCCTGCTCGCACAACATCATTTTTTGCAGCTTGAACGTTAAACGCTTTTTTCTGCTGACCGAATTTTAACGCCCCTTTGCCTTTTAAAGACTCATCGTTAGTGCCCATCAGGACGTCAGATGTCATTTCGTCTCTAAATTTTACGATGTAACGATCGCCAGGTTCTTCAAGTGAGCCAAAACCGATTTTTGTGAAACGTTTGTTTAGGCCCTTGTTTAATTTTGATGAGAAAGACTGTTTCTTTGCTTCTACTTTTACCGGAGCATTTTCTTCAGCTACTGCACTTTGACCAGCAAAGGCTAAGGACACTGCGATGGCAGCCGCCGTCATACATGTGTGTTTCTTATTTTTTAAATTCAAAATTTATTTCCTGTTTATCTGTCTTTTTTTAGTTTCAGCACTTTTAATCTCGTACTTTTGAAACCTTTAGTTATGTTTTGACATACAGGTTCAACCATTACCTCATACGAAACGCCTATCCATGACTTTCAACGCAACTGCGTTGTAACGACCTACCCGCGTGTCAGTTGTCGTAAATAAGCGTGCGTTGCACTTCATCTACAAAGCCCATATTAGCCAGAGAATCAACATGTTAAGTATATTACTCAAAACTTGATGAGCTTTTTTCATACCTTTTAAAAATAATCAAAATGCAATTTAAAAGGACAAACCACGTAAACCCTAGCTTTTGGACAAATTCATATTAGGAATAGAATTTAATAATTAACAATTATTTTACAAATGCAAATGTAACAAAATGTGACCTATACCTTTTTGAGAATTATTGGCATTAACTAGAGATAGCTGAGGAGATAAGTGAGCACTTGGTTTGGTGAGTTAGCTAGGTGGAATGAGTAGATTTATTAAATTTAGACAGGCAGTTTACTTATTAAGACAGGCATTTTAGAAAACAGGTCGTTATTTCTCTTAACTTGATTAATGATACAGTAAATTAAGGTCAGCAAAACATTGTTGAGTTAATTAGACGCAGTCGAGGAATTAGATTTCTTTGTGGAAAAGATATGTAGAGTCAGGTTGGCTGTGCCAGGATGTCATCGATTGATTTGGGGTGAAATTATCCAAGTAAGCGCATAGCGCTTTTTCGTCCATGAACTCGCTGTTGATGTTGGTTGTGGGCGTACTGCTCGAGGTGAACCACTTTTCCCGCAGCGTGCTTGAAACAGTTTTCAAACTGGGTAGTTAACGTCAGCCATTTTTCATCGTCGATGCCAAGACGCACTAGAATGTGTGGCATATTGCTTTCTACTTTGCCGTGTTTAGTTGGAAGAATACACCGACTTGTTGTATCCACAAGCTGAAGGTAATCGCTAAGAGTGAAAGGTAAGCCATGGGGCCTATCTCGCTGTGAGTTGCCAGCAAAAGGCATGAGTCGTTTCGGTGTTTTACCCACCCTTGCAGCACGAATTCGGTATTGAATGCTGGTATGGTTAGAGGTTTCAGGCGTTTTCGCCACATTAGCGCGTATCGGGTTTAAATCGACGTAGGCCATACAGGCAGCTAGTGCAGACTCATCCAGTAGCGCCTGGGATTTAAATCTTCCCTCCCAAAAATGTCCTGTACATTCATCCTCTTTATTGGCCGCGCGAGCTATGTACTCATTGAGTGCGCGCATAAACCAACTGATATCATAAAGTCGTGCTCGCCACACGCCTGCCGTATTTTCCACGGTGTCTATCTGTGCCTCGCTGAGGCCTTTTCGTGTCATGGGCGAGGCATACTGCTGCGTTAACAAGGTTCCTCTGTACAGCGAGTGCCAACGCTCAATAACCTCTTCTGTAGAGAGCGCTATCGCTTTCTCTTTATTCACATGCAGAACGATATGGGTATGGTTACTCATTACCGCGTAGGCACAAACTTCTATCGCAAATACATCACTTAATACATGAATGCGGTCTTCAACCCACTTGCGGCGGTGTTCGAAGCTTTTTCCGTGCTCTGTTCCACACAAGAATGCGCGGCGAACACAACGAGATACGCAGTGATAATACGGTGTATCTGATAAGCTAATTTGAGACTTTCGGGCTTTAGGCATCGAGCTATTCTAACGTTTAATTATGCTGCTACCAGTTTGGAGTGCTACATCACCTAAAGAAAGTGTATTGAGGTACAGTTTTAAAATTGTTTTATGCCTGTCTCATTTGCTTTTTGTTGCTATTCTTTTATGTGTGTCTTATTAGTGGTTAATTTTAATGCTCTTTTATGCCTGTCTCATTAGTGGTTACTTTTGCGGGTACAAAAAAAGGGCAATATAGTTGCCCTTTTGGTGGTGCACAGAGTTCAGCCCTCATCAGTTTTCACATCTCTAACTTAGGCGCTGCCTTACAATCTCATATAAACATACGCCGGTGGCAACCGATACGTTTAAACTTGAAACACTGCCAGCCATGGGAAGCTTAACAAGTTCATCGCAGGTCTCTTTAGTCAGCCTGCGCATGCCTTTTCCTTCAGCGCCCATCACCAAAGCGGTAGGGCCTTTAAGATTCACATCAAACAATGTTTTATCAGTTTCGCCGGCTGTCCCCACAATCCAAAGCCCTTTGTCTTGAAGGTGCTTTAAGCTCCTCGCAAGATTGGTAACTTGAATAAGCGGGATGACCTCGGCTGCACCACACGCTACTTTGCGCACAGTACCGTTTAAACTTGCAGATTTATCTTTAGGTACAACAACCGCGTGAACGCCTGCGCCGTCAGCGGTTCGCAGGCAGGCACCAAGATTATGTGGGTCGGTAATACCGTCTAACACAAGTAACAAAGGTTGAGGCTCGCGTTCTAAAATACGATCGAGGTCAGCCTCGTCGAGAACACGAGCTGGCTTGGCTCTTGCCACCACACCTTGGTGTTGCTCGCCGTTTACCTTGTCATCTAATGCTTTGCGCTGACAAAACTGCACGGAAATGCCAAAACGGCGGGCCTGGTTCACAATATTGACGAGACGCTCATCGGTTCTTCCCTTAAGCACCATCACTTCAACAACGCGTTCGGGTTCATTTTCTAACACCGATTGCATAGCGTGTAAGCCGTATAACCACTCTTGCTGCGCCATTTAACGCTTTCCTTTTTTACTAGTATTGTCTGATTTAGCTGCTTGTGCAGGCCCTTTTCCACCGCGTTTAGCGCCGCCTTTACCGGCTGCAGGTTTAGGTCCGCGCTTCCCTCTGGTAGTGGCTTTTTTGGCAGTTTTTACCTTAACCTTCTTACCACCGGGGCTGCGCAGCATAGACTTATCGAGTAATAAATCAATCTTTCTCTCATCTAAATTTACAGCAGCAACTTGCACTTCTACAGTATCGCCCAATCTAAATTGATTGTGACCAGACTCACCAACTAATGCCATTTTCACTTCGTCGAAATGATAGTAGTCATCATCTAGCGACGTAATATGCACCAGACCATCAATATGGTATTCAGTAAGGCGAACGAATAAACCAAAATTGGTTACCGAGCTTACAACACCTTCAAACTTATCGCCTACGTGGTCGAGCATAAACTCACATTTCAGCCAATCAGCGACATCGCGAGTTGCATCGTCTGCTCTGCGCTCGGTCATTGAGCACTGCTCGCCTAATTGCTCTATTTCGTCAACCGTATAGGTTTTGCTTCCGCTAACCGACTTTTTGCCCTGCTGTTTTGCAATAATGCTTTTTAGTGCTCTGTGAACAACCAAATCAGGGTAACGACGTATGGGCGAGGTAAAGTGCGCGTAGGCCTCTAATGCTAAACCAAAGTGACCGACATTCTCTCCGTCGTACACCGCTTGTTTCATAGAGCGAAGAAGCATGGTCTGAATCAACTCTTCATCTACGCGGCCTTTGGTTTTTAACACCACGTCGGTAAATGCAGAAGGCTCTGCATCATCAACAATGCGGTGTGGAATACCAATCTCGCTGAGGTAACTTGTGAATGCTGTAAGCCTGTCGGCATCTGGCTTGTCGTGAACTCGGAATAAAGCCGGCGCTTCGTGCTTTTCAAGCATAAGCGCAGCACTCACGTTGGCCATTATCATGCATTCTTCAATAAGCTTATGTGCATCGTTGCGAACCAGTGGAACAATGTCTTCAATTTTTCGCTGAGCGTTAAACACAAACTTCACTTCTTGCGTTTCAAACTCTATGGCACCGCGCTTGGCGCGAGACTTTTTCAGGCTGCGGTACAAATCGTGCAAATTACGCAAATGCGGAACATGAGCTTCGTAGCGCTGGTGTAACTCTTTATCACCCTGAAGAATATTCCACACTTTATTGTAGGTCAGTCGCGCATGGGAGTTCATTACTGCTTCGTAAAACTGAAACTCTTCTAGTTTGCCCTGTGCGCTAATGGTCATTTCGCACACCATGCACAAGCGATCTACCTCAGGGTTAAGTGAGCACAGTCCGTTTGAAAGCACTTCCGGCAACATAGGAATAACTTGGTCAGGAAAATAGACCGAGTTTCCGCGCTGCTGGGCTTCATCGTCTAGCGCTGTGCCCGTGCGAACGTAATGACTAACATCGGCAATAGCCACCCAAAGCTGCCATCCACCGTCGTCCAATGGTTCGCAATATACAGCATCGTCAAAGTCTCGAGCGTCTTCACCATCAATAGTGACTAACGGCAATTGTCGCAGATCGACTCGACCGGCTTTGGCTTCATCCGGCACTTGGTCGGTAAGGTTTGAAACCTGTTTAGTTACCCCTTTCGGCCATTGGTGAGGAATATCGAACGTGCGTAACGCCATCTCAATTTCCATTCCCGGCGCCATATGCTCGCCAAGTACTTCTACCACTTTCCCGACCGGGCTCATTTTTCGACGTGGTCGTTGCGATAGTTCTACTACAACTACCTGTCCCATTCGAGCGCCGTTAGTACTCTCTGGAGGTATAACTATTTCTTGTTGCAGACGACTATCGTCTGGAACCACCATGCCAAAGCCTTGCTCAAGAAAATAGCGGCCCACAATTGGCTCGCTTCTCGGCTCAATCACTTGGGTAATGAACGCCTCTTTCCGACCGCGGCGATCGGTACCGCTTATTCGAGCTTCTACAACGTCGTCGTGCAAGAACATATTCATTTGCCCTGCACTAATGAACAAGTCGCCACTCTTATCTTCTGGGCGCAAGAATCCAAAACCGTCGCGGTGGCCTATAATCCGGCCTTTAATTATTTCATCACGGTTTTGAAGAATGTACTTTTTCTGACGGGTAAACTGCACTTGGCCCTCGCGCTCCATAGCGCGCAATCGTCGCTGAATTCCAATTCGGGCATCTTCGCTTTCGGCGTTTACCTGTGCGCAAATATCAAGGAATGACATAGGTTTGTCTTCTTCCTTCAAAATGCTCATCAGATGTTCCCGGCTTGCTACCGGATTTTCGTACTTTTCTTTCTCGCGCTGATAATGCGGGTCGTCACTCATGTATTTGTAATTTACCTTTTATTTGTATTAAACGGCTTAGCCTAATTGCTTTACCATTTGGTCGTTTGGTGCACAGTATAACAGTATTTACCACAAAAACATTGCACACTAGTGACACGCTTGGGTCATACAGCCTGTGTATAAAAAGACGTTCGAATTATAACTACGCTTGTAACGCAAGTTAGAAGACAGCGGCATGGCTCAGTAAACGTACAGTAAACGTATAGCAAGGCATTTTAAGTCGCAGAGCTCAGTATATTGGAGTGCATGTGCCCTCTGTCAATTTAATGTGGTTCTGACCCCATTTATTTTACTGTGCTAGAAACCGTGCTAGTCTGGCAATAAGAACTATTCTCAATGATTGGCCGTAACAGCCATTCCTATAGAAAATATGTAGTTAGCAAGTTTACCCTTACCCATGTTCAAGGAGACGACAATGAAAAAAGCAATTATGCTACTTACCGCCGTTGGAGCGGCTACCCTATTAAGTGCTTGTAGTGCAGAGCACGGCACTACTATGTGTACCACAGCACCGCAGTCTGAATGGCAAAATCAAGAGGCATTTCAAGCACAGCTGGTTGCCCAGGGTTATAAAATTAATGAGTTTAAAGTTACCGATGGCAACTGCTACGAAATTTATGGTTTCAACAAAGACGAAAGCAAAGTAGAAATTTACTTTAACCCAGTCGATGGCAGCATTGTGAAAGAAGAAAGTCACTAACGTAAATACGTTGTACGACACCTTCAAAAGCGCCACAATGATGCATTGCGGCGCTTTTTACGTTTTAAAGAACAGATCATGACAGACCAAAACGAACATCCCAACACCAAGAGCAACGATATCACCATCTGGGATCGTATTGTACGGCTATGCCACTGGATGTTAGTGGCCTGTTTCGTAACCAACTACTTTATTGTCGAGCCTGGTCGCCTTTATCACGAAATAGCGGGTTATACTGCTGTGTCGTTTATTTTTCTGCGCCTTATTTGGGGCTTCACTCGCCCAATAACTAACTATGCGAGCTTTCGCACGGTTAACCTTCATATTCGTGAATTCAAACAACATATTCAGCATTTAAAGCAACGTGATGTGCCAGCGCAACACGGTCATAATCCCTTTGGGTGGTTAATGATTTTTGCGGTCATTATTTTGTTTTTAGGGTTGGGCGTGACAGGCTTTACTATGGAGGAAGTAGACGCGTTTTTCGGAAACAGTACGTTGGAGTGGATCCACGGCACATTTGCTGATGTGTTATACGCCTGTGTGCTAATTCATGTAGCAGCAGTATTTTTTGTGCAGTACAAAGGCCGCGTTCAATTACTTCGTCCCATGCTCGTTGGAAAACGCAAAGTAGCTAAAAAGAATAGCTAATAAAGTAGTGAACAAGAGACACCAAAACCAACCTTGATACGAGAGAATCTTAAAACAGTGAACTACCCAGCGACATCGCTTCTGATCACTGGGCTTCTACAGTCTAGCTTTGAGCTAAGCTGCTTCTCTTTTCTCAGATCCACAATCCAACTTCGATAGCTCGAAGACTTTCATTTTAATGGAATATTTCTGCTGAGATGTAGGCTTTAAAACCTTTGCGACGATTCCCGCCGTAATTAAATCTAATTCACCTGTTCGAGCTATACTTTTAGCTGCTGAGAGGTCGCGGTTTTGATATGTTCCGCAAGACAAGCAGGTGAAATATCTATCGTTCAATGATAATACATGACGCTGACCGCATTCTGAGCAAATCCCAGTGGATTTTTCAAAGCGACCAATTTCGTGATAGAGCTTACCCTCAAGCTCGGCCTTATATTTTGAAAGCTGAGTGATTAACCCCATCACATTATCAACAACCATGCTGCCATTGAACTTTTGCATCGCTGCTACATTCAGATCTTCAAAACACGCTATATCAGTTTCATTGATTATCTGTCGTGATACTTTGTGCGCAAAGTCGAGTCTTTGCCTTGAGATTTTGCCGTGCAATTTATTGATGCGTTGTTTTGTTTTTTGCCAGCGATTTGAACCTTTGGTTCGGCGAGCAAGCTGGCGTTGCAATTGATTTAATTTCTCTTTTGAGTGTTTTAAAAATTTAGGGTTGTCGGCCACAAAACCGTTAGAACCTACCACCGTTTGTTTTGAGTTGATGTCAAAGCCAGTGAGCGTTTCCAATACTTGTTTAGCGGTTTTACACTCAACTTCCTGAGTGATACTGCACTCCCATTTTCCGTGACGATACTGGACAGTCACTGTTTTAATATTACTGACCAACTCACGATGCAAAACGATTGGCACTTTGCCAACTTTTGGGATGCTAATAGCACCATCTTCGATTCGAATGCAATTGGAGTTATTGACAGCTCGGAACGAGTCATTGTGAAGCTTCTTTTTCTTGTAGGATATTTTATGCTTTGGAAACCGCTGCAAACGACCTTTTGAAAACGCATTCTTCATCGCCGTTTCTAAGTCACGAGCGACTTGCTGGCCTGCCGCTGAATCAAACGCTTTAATCCACTCAAATTCCTCGAATGGCTTTATTTCCTTAAGGAGAGAAGCCATGTCTTTGTAAAACAGGAATGTTTTATCGTATTCATATCGACGCCTATTTTCAGACAACAACAGATTCCAAATGCCACGCGCTGTAGCGCCAAACTCAATGAGTTTAGCTTCTTGAACTGGCGTAGGATTTAGCCTGTAATTGTATCTGAGCGTCTTTTTCATATACTGTACAGACTACTGTATAAGAACGGATTGTCAAGATGGAATATGAGACTAAATCTCACTGTAAATATCTAATAGCACTTCATTTAATTCTGGTAGTTAAATACAGAAAACCTTTACTAAATGGAAGACTAGGTGAGTTTGTCAAGAAAACAGTTTTCGATGTTTCTCTATCTTCTGACTTTAGGATCGAAGAGGTTGAGATAGACAAGGATCACATTCATATGGTGATTACAATCGGCACTCGATATTCAGTAGGTCAGCACGCAAGGAGGATTAAACAAGTTACAACAATTAAAATCTGGAAATCATTTCCTTATCTCAAAAACCAATTTTGGAAAGAGAAAACATTTTGGTCTGATGGATACTTTGTGTGTTCTGTAGGAAATGCAAGTGCAGAGACAATACGAAAATATATTCAAGAGCAGGGGTTGTGACACCGATTCATCCCCGCGACATCACTTCGTTCTGATCACGGGGTTTTCTCGGTGAGCTTCGATAAAGCTCTTTAACTGTCTGACGGACGTTTCGCCGCTCTCACGGCTTTAGGATGCATCAATGTTTCCAATTCATCGAGGTACGCAGCAATTTTCTGATGCTGTGCTTTATCGTTAGTCACCGCATTGTGCAGCCAATGATAGGCCTCTTCATAGTCATACGGGCTACCGTATCCGGCCAAAAATAACTCAACCAGCTGAATTTGAGCTTTTAAACTTTTAAGGGCTGCCGCTTCGCGCAAATACACAACAGCGCGCTCTTTGTCCTCTTGCACAAGGGTGCCATTTTTATAGTATCGGCCAAGTTGCTCTAAAGCAGCAGGTAAGCCTTGATTGGCGGCATCTTCCATGTAGCCAATGCCACGTACAGGCGCCTCGTCAACACACACTCCCCACGCTAGCATGTCACCCCATAAAAACTGATAAGCAGGCACTTTTAGCACATCAGCACGAGCTTCGATATCTTGAACTAGCTGGCAGCGGTCGGCTACAACTTTATCTAGGTGCGTATTCGCATTTATCATGTCTATCAGCGCATCTTGACTGTAAAGCTGAACAGCGCGAATTTCCTCAATTGTCTCGCCTTCTAAAGCGAAGGCGTGAGTAGATAACCCTAGAAGAGACAGGGTGAAAATAAGTGCAGTAAAAAGACGTTGTTTCATAGTGACAGATTCTAACAATGCAAAACCAAGCGTATTTACGTTATCGTCCGTGGGCCAAATATCTTAACAATATCTCACTAACAATATCTCACTAACAATATCTTGATAAGAGCAATACGTCGTTCAACGAGCACACCCACAAGCAGTTGCATAGGTGCGCCTTAATTGCGCATTAGAGATAGAACTAATGACCGCCCTTCTGCGCACACAGGGCCGACTGAATATGACGAGCGTGATCGGCTACATCAATGCCTAAATCGGTAAGATACCCGCCGTCTGGCAATGTAATGAGACCTTTTGAATATAATCTGGAAGCGGCGTTAACCATAGATTGACTTGCGTCGTGGTGAATTTTTAGACCTTGTAGCAGGCTATTGTCTGGGAATTTAAGTAACAGATTTAACTCGTCGAGCATGTCCTGATCGAATGTTGTCATGAAGCCACCTTAGGCAAAGGATTGAAAGTCATAGCGCTTTATCGCTTTAGTAGTTATAGCGCTATTTCCTATATCACACACAATTAATTGCGCTGTCCAGATCATTTTCTCGAAATTAAACCTTTAATCTTCGAATTCATGCCGTGAACTGATCGGACTTTATCTCGAAATAGTATACTCTTGCCATAACATAAGTTCGTGGATGCACCAGCCCTAATGAAGTATAAAGATTTACGCGACTTTATTCGCCAGCTAGAGAGTAAAGGTGAATTGGTTCGCATTAGTCAGCCAATTGATACCGACCTTGAAATGACCGAAATTGCCGATCGCACATTACGTGCTGGCGGCCCGGCGCTACTGTTCGAGAACCCTAAAAATCACTCCATGCCAGTGTTAGCAAATTTATTTGGCACGCCTCAGCGTGTGGCCATGGGTATGGGGCAAGACTCAGTAGAAGCATTAAGAGAAGTGGGTAAGCTTTTAGCCTATTTGAAAGAGCCAGAACCACCAAAGGGCTTAAAAGATTTATGGCAAAAGCTACCGGTGTTTAAGCAGGTTTTGAACATGCCGGCCAAAGTTGTCAAAAAGGCTCCCTGTCAGGAAGTAGTGTTAACCGGCGATGACGTAGACTTGTCAAAAATTCCGGTACAGCGATGCTGGCCCGGTGATGCAGCACCGCTAGTTACTTGGGGACTTAGCGTTACCCGTGGACCACACAAAAAGCGTCAAAACCTAGGTATTTACCGTCAGCAGGTTATTGCTAAAAACAAGCTTATTATGCGCTGGCTTTCACATCGCGGCGGAGCACTGGATTTTCGTGAATGGTGTCAGACACACCCCGGCGAACCTTATCCAGTGTCGGTGGCGCTAGGCGCAGATCCGGCTACGATATTAGGCGCAGTAACGCCTGTTCCCGATACATTGTCGGAATATGCCTTTGCAGGCTTGTTACGCGGCGACAAAACTGAGGTCGTTTCCTCAATAAGTAACGATTTGCAAGTGCCTGCAAGCGCCGAAATAGTGTTAGAAGGCTATATCGCGCAAGACGAAACGGCCCCGGAAGGCCCCTATGGCGATCATACTGGTTACTATAACGAAGTTGACGAATTTCCAGTATTTACCGTAACGCATATCACTCATAGAAAAGATCCTATTTACCATTCAACCTACACTGGTCGCCCACCCGATGAACCAGCCATACTAGGCGTAGCACTTAACGAAGTGTTTGTACCTATCTTGCAGAAGCAATTTCCGGAAATTGTCGATTTCTATCTGCCGCCTGAAGGGTGTTCCTACCGGATGGCAGTTGTTACTATGAAGAAGCAATACCCAGGTCACGCCAAGCGCGTTATGATGGGAGTATGGTCATTTTTACGTCAATTCATGTACACCAAGTTCGTTATTGTTTGCGACGACGATGTAAATGCTCGCGACTGGAATGATGTGATATGGGCTATTACCACGCGAATGGACCCTGCCCGCGATACCGTAATGATAGAAAACACGCCTATCGATTACTTGGATTTTGCCTCGCCGGTATCTGGTCTAGGTTCAAAAATGGGTATGGATGCGACCAATAAAATGCCCGGCGAGACCGACCGTGAATGGGGCGAACCCATTGTTATGGACGAAGCCGTTAAAAAGCGAATTGATGATATTTGGGATGAACTTGGTATTATGAAGTAACCAAATAGAGCGTTATTAAAGATAACGCTTCAGAGGCGACACGCTAAACCAAAAAGGGTAAGAAAAATTACATGCCACAAATTAAATGCAAGGTTGCAAGCATTACGCCTTTAACCGATGTAGTACAAAAAATTGAACTCACGTTGCCAGAAGCAGTAGCGTTTAAAGCAGGCCAGTACGCCATGGTTGTCATGGGCGAAAAAGACATGCGACCGTTTTCCATCGCCAATGCCGCTTACGACAATAACCGTATAGAGTTGCACATCGGCGCCGAGCCAGGCAATAGCTATGCAGGTGACGTATTAGCCCGTATGCAAAGCGATGGTGAAATTACGCTCAGCCTTGGCCATGGAGATGCGTACTTACAAAGCAATGGGCTTCCAATGGTACTTATTGCAGGCGGTACCGGTTTCTCGTACACCTACTCAATTTTAAAAGAGCACCTAAAAAGCGGAGACACCACGCCACTCACTCTTTACTGGGGTGGTAAACATGCGGAAGACCTTTACTTAGCCGACGAATTGAGTGAATTGGCGGCGGCTAACGAACATTTTACGTTTGTGCCCGTGGTAGAGTTTGCTAACGACGACTGGACTGGCAGAACGGGATGGGTTCACCATGCAGCCATGGCTGATCA
This sequence comes from Alteromonas sp. MB-3u-76, assembly GCF_002831605.1. Lineage (NCBI taxonomy): Bacteria > Pseudomonadati > Pseudomonadota > Gammaproteobacteria > Alteromonadales > Alteromonadaceae > Alteromonas > Alteromonas sp. MB-3u-76. The sequence continues at coordinate 3,880,665 of NZ_CP025115.1, forward strand.
TGCCGACTTCTCTGGCGTTCAAGTTTACGTTGCAGGCCGATTCGAAATGGCAAAAGTAGTTCGTGACGATTTTACGCAGCGCGGTTTAAAGAAAGAGAATTTATTTGGCGATGCATTCGCGTTTATTTAGGCTGACCTGATAGGCGAATACCATGCCGTTGGATCTGAACTTTGCCGTTGTATCTGAACTTTAGGGTTAATATCCGAAAATTCATTCTGAGAGTCGCTTCGTCACAGTAAGCAGTAATCAGCTTGCAAATCTACATAACGCAAATAATTTGCGCCGATAATTACTTATTGGCGTTTTTTGTTTTCCCCACCCACCTTTTAAACCTGTTTTAGTTTTAACTGTTTTAGTTTTAACATTGCTCAGATGTGAACTTTTGCGATAAGCGACCGCATAGTAGGTTTACTCCAATTGTGACCCACCACCGTATTCGTTATGGTTAAGAAATAAACATTGGAGAAAATAATGATAAAAAACTACCCCAGTAAAATAAAAAACCTCACCGTATTTACCTCGGCACTAGCGATCAGCAGCCTCTTTCCCATCTCTGCTATAGCGCAAAGCGAACAAAAGCAGGCGCTTCACGATATTGCAAATAGCATTTCTGCCACCAATATTGAAAATGACATTACTACGCTGGTAAATTTTGGAACCCGCCATACCTTATCTGAAACAGAGTCTGATACTCGCGGTATCGGTGCGGCCCGCCGCTGGATAAAGTCTGAGTTTGAAAAAATTTCGGCAGAATGCGGCGGTTGTCTAGAGGTGTACTTTCAATCGAAAACCATTAGCGGTGAAAAGCGCATTCCTGATCCCGTAGACGTAGTAAGTGTAATTGCTGTGCAGCGCGGTACTACCGACCCAGACCGTTACGTCATTATGTCTGGCGATATCGATTCTCGCGTATCTGACGTAATGGATTTCACCTCAGATTCTCCTGGCGCCAATGATAATGCATCTGGCGTAGCGGGCACATTAGAGGCGGCCCGTGTTCTATCTAATTACAAGTTCAACGGCACCATTGTGTATGCGGCGTTAGCAGGCGAAGAGCAAGGGCTGTTCGGCGGACGCATCATGGCCAACCAAGCCAAAGAAGATGGCTGGCGCATTAAAGCGGTACTGAACAACGATATGATTGGCAATATTGAAGGCATTAACGGTGTAATTAACAATACTACCGCCCGTATATTTGCCGAGGGCACAAGAGTGACCGAGACCGACGCTGAAGCAAGGCGCCGCCGCTTCACGGGCGGAGAGGTAGATTCACCAAGTAGAAATCTAGCTCGCTATATCGACAAAATAGCCGACCAATACATTGAAAACCTCGACACCATGGTAGTGTATAGATTAGACAGGTTCGGCCGTGGCGGTCATCATCGCCCGTTTAATGACTTGGGCTACCCAGGCATTCGAATTATGGAAACCAACGAAAATTATACCCGCCAGCATCAAGACTTACGTGAAGAAGATGGCATTAAATATGGCGACACGCTAGATGGGGTGAACTTTGATTATGCCGCTAAGCTTACGGGTTTAAACGCGGTTTCACTTGCCTCTATGGCATGGGCACCAAACCCACCGGCTAATGTTTCAATTAAGGGTGCGGTTCAACCTTCAACAACGTTAATGTGGGATGCCCTAGACGAACAACAAAACCCGCAGTTGAAAGGCTATAAGGTATATTGGCGTCATACCGATGCTCCGCAGTGGGAGTACAGCAAGTTTGTTGGGAATGTGAACCAAGCCACACTAGATAACATTGTTATTGATAACTACTTCTTCGGTGTTGCCAGTGTCAACAACGATGGCGTAGAAAGCGTTGTGGTTTACCCTGGCCCTGCAGGTAGCTTCGGCGAATAATTGCCCTGCATCTATTACGCCGAGCATGTATTACGCCGAGCATGTGCTGTACTCGGCGTTTTTTCTGCTACTTATTAAAAGGTAAATGGCTCTATACGCTCTACACAAGACAGTTCTGGCGCACACATTACCAGGGGTGTTAATTGTCATTAATATATCCTGTGTGGAATAAACCATATAACTACCCTAAAGTGTATAAAGAACTATAAATAATGCGTGAAGCATAAGCTTCACTAAATGTGTCACTGTGAGGAGAGAATTAACTTGCTTATAAAGCGTGTTAGTCGTTTTACGTTCACCGCCCTTGTTTGCTTTTTTAGCACCGCTCTTTTTAGCGTGTCAGTAGTGTCTCAAACAAATTCGCTCACGCTTGCTGCAACTCCTTTTGAAACCTATGTTAACGACGATGGTGAGCCTGCCAGAATTAACGAGCTGGTTTTAGCTGCCTTTTCTCAAACCGAAACAGATGTAAAAGTAAAAGTTATGCGCCAAGCCTTTTTAGGCAGTTCTGTTCGTTCAGGAAAAGTAGACGGTGAATACGCCTATGTCGATATGGGCCAGAGCTTGGGCAACGTATTAACATCAGAAGTGTTTTTACCTCTTTACCTCTATGCCGCGAGTAAGGATGCCGATGTTGAAAACATAAAGATTTTTCAGCATCTAAAGCGTAACCGTGTAGCGGTTGAAAATCGTTTTGCCAACACGCCTAACTTTAGACTGCTGAAAGATATAAAGTGGTCTAGAAATCCGTCGACATTTGATGCTTTTCGCCAACTCGCCGACGACAGAGCCCCATACCTGGTGACCTCAGAGTTATTAATACGAGAATTTAATACGCTACTTGCCAACGATAGCGAAGAAACACTGCACTTTTCTTCTCAACCGCTCATTAAAAGCGGGTTTCAACTGGCAATACGAGACGATGTTGCTAACGCAAAAGAGATTATTGCTAAATTTAATGCTGCTATCTCTGCTATGCAAAAAAGCGGAGAATACAACACACTGTTGGGCATTAGTTGGCTACGCAAAGACATCAATAACGATGGAATTGCAGACTATATTGGTCACACCGACATTACCCGCGAAACCAGCTTACTTAAAACAGCCTATCGCCTTGATAACACACCCACGTCTGACAAAAGCCTGTTTGTCATTAACGGAGAGACCTTTTCTTCAAAAGCGCTAGCAGATGAAAAGCTTTCTAGTGCAAGCGCTGAGGTAGAAGAGCGAATATCTCTACTCGACGCCACAACCTACGAAACCTTACTGCAGCGCTGGTAGTGCCAAAAGGGCTCTCGGCAAACAGAGCCAACCTACATATACATTTCCAAAATGGTAAGCAACTCTTCGCCGTCTACAGGCTTAGATACATAATTATTAAACCCGGCCTTAAGCGCTTTTACCCTATCCGACGTGTAGGCATATGCCGTTAACGCCACCGCATTAAGTGAAGATATCTGACTAAACTCGCTAGAGCGAATTTTGAGCATTAACCCTAAACCGTCCAACTCCGGCATGCCAATATCAGAAAGCAGTAAATCGAACGCCTCTGGCATTTCGTTTATTTCTTTCCATGCCAGCAGGCCGTTTTTGACTACATTCACCCTAGCCCCGTTTGATTCGAGGAAAAGCTTAATAAAATCGCGGGCATCTTTCTCATCTTCGGCCACTAAAATACGCAGGCCGTTTAAACGGTAAGACGGTGTTAAGTCACTTATTTCGGTGTTTTTAGTTTCAATAATTTCATCAAACACATTTAACGGCGCAATAGGCAAAGATACAAAGAAAGTTGTGCCCGTATTAGGGCCATTGCTCTCTGCACGAATTTCTCCGCCGTGCATTTCTACCAAGCTCTTTACAATAGAAAGCCCAAGACCTAAGCCATTTTTGTTGTGCTCGTTCTTGCCTTGATAAAAGCGTTCAAAGACATGGGAGATCTGTTCTTGCGTCATGCCTTTGCCATTATCTTTTACCTTAAACAGGTAGTTTGAATGTTCACGCTTTCCTCGAATATGCACTGTTCCGCCCTTAGAGGTAAACTTAAGGGCATTACTCAATAGGTTGTTGATAACCTGCTTAATACGTAAATTATCGCCTAAAATCTGCGTATGTTCGTCTTCGCAGTTAATCGATAGCTGAATATTCTTACTTGCGAACCCAGCTTCAAACGACTTGGCTACTTCGGAAATAGAATGAGTTATCTTTAAAGAATGAGTACTGAGCTTCATCGTACCCGAGATAATGCGAGATAAATCAAGGATGTCGTTTATTAATGCCGCCTGAGTAGATGCAGCCCGCTTGATAACCCCTAACGCATCTTTCATTCTATCTACGTTGTCTAAATCCATTAGCGCTAAATCTGTCCAACCCACAATAGAATTGAGTGGTGAACGCAGTTCGTGAGAAATGCTGGCCAGAAACTGATCTTTGGCCTTATCAAGCTCTTCGAGCTTGTTGATTTGTTTATCAAGAGACGCTTTTAAACTCAAGGCATAAGGAATAAAGAGGTGATCGAAGCCTTCAATAATTAACTTATCATCTTCAGTCCAATCTACAGATTCATCTGCCACACTTTGTAAATACAACTCGAAAGAATTTCGAGGCGTTAATGATTTAAGCTGATCCTGCTTAGCCGCGTCACGTCCGGCCCAGCGAATCGTTTTATCTCGCTGCTCTCTAAACCATACCGTGTAGTAACCTAACTTTGCCGACACGCAAGATATGTACATCCCGCGAATACCGTTGAGGTTGCAAGAATCTGTCACCTGTTCTGCTAAGCGATTTAACGTAACCGACTGTTCTGAGTTTGGAATAGCAAACTTGTCTAGGAGCTTCATTAATGTGGATTCTGATGGCGTTTTTCCCACAAAGTAATTACTCGATGGTGTAACAACCGCCATGCCGCATGCATCAGCCACCTGCAGTAGGTCTTTTTCCTTTTGCTTAATCGCTTCAAGCGGGTTGGAGTAAGACGTTAGCTGATGAACAATGTTATTTAATGAACGCTGGCGATTTTGAAAATGCTCCTTTTTTTCGTGAAGCGTTTTAGTATGTAACTGCCATGCGTATAGATGTCCTAATGATTCACACACTAAGCGCTTTTTCTGATCTACGTATATAGGCTTTTTACTATGGCACGCTAACAAGCCCCACAGTTTGCCTTCAAACACTAGACTTACAGAAAAAGATGAGCGTACTCCCATATTTTTAAGATACGTAATGTGGGTGGGTGAAACTGAGCGCACCATTGACATTGAAAGGTCGAGGGGCGGCCGTTCAGAGTCTTCAATACGGGGCAAAAGTGGAATTACTGGCTCATCAACATCGAACACGCAGCGAACGCGATTCAGCAAATAAAGCTCTCTGGCCTGCTGTGGAATATCGGAGGCTGGAAATTTAAGCCCCTTAAAAGATTTACCCTCAGATTCCGTTGCCTCACCGATAACTTCACCGCAATGGTCTTCGTCGAATTGGTAAACCATAACGGCATCAAAACCAACATAGTCTTGAAAATATCGCGCTATGGCATCTGCCACATCGCCTATAGAGTCACTGTCATCCACGTCGGGCAACAAAGCGCGTAAGTCCATATCCATGGGCACCCACTGCTGCGCTGCTTCGTAACTTAATTGCGGAGTGGGCTCTAATTCGATAACCAGTAAACCATTTGATTCGTACGCTACGCCACTTCCCTCTTTTTCCCAGTCCTCAAGCCACAGCGCATTTTCTGCGAACTGCCACTGGTAAGCATGACGCACCTTGCCGCCTTGTACCGCTTCAAAGATGGTTTTAAAAGTGTGAGCTTCCGGATTGGGGATAGTAAAAAGCTCAGTAATAAGCGTTTCCCCGGGAACAATGTCTACTTTGAATAGTTCTCGAATATTACTGCTTACCACTTGAATGGTTTTATCTGCAGGATTGAGGGCAATCACATAACCGAAACTTTGAACACTTTCGATAAGGTGGATGGGTTCGTCTTCACAATTCTTCATTAATTGTGGTGAAGCTTGACTCATAGTGGAAACCTTTTTTCTGATACACCACTACCTAGCAAGAGATGAGGTGTCATTCAGGCGCAATGAGTAAGCCCCTGAAAGAATAACTAATCGGACATGTTAAAGGTTATGCCGCCAATAATCACTTTTTTGCGCCGCATTTACTATGGAATACCATGAAAGCACAAAATAATTGGATGAACTGACTGTTCAAACGGTTCGGTGCATTTATAAGAGCCTTTTACATAGTATCTACTATAGTTGACGGCTTTAGAAATAGGCAGGCAATAACGCTACCAAAACTTAATCCCAGTGTTATAAGAACAAATGCCTGAACAGCGTCCATCGATAGTATATGGCCGAAAAAGGTCACTAAATACGCGCCGGCAGCAGCACCAGACAAATGGAAAAAGCCTACTAATGCGGCTAAAAAGCCTGCTGAAGTGCCTGAAAAACCCAGCATAATGGTTACACTGCAAGGCATGGCTATACCAACAAAGAAGAATGTGAAGTAGCTGAAGAAAAGTATTATGTCTAGTCCATTTTTCCCAAATAAAAATACCAGCATAGAGATGAGGATCGACAAGCACAATATGGTCAAGCCAGACAGTCTAAATTTTTGTAGGCTAGTCTGATTAGGCAACTTTATATTGACTATGCTACCAGCCACAAAGGCCAGCGTTGCGAACAACGAATAAACCGAAAAAAGAGTTTTGCTAAGTTCATGCCTCTCCATCACCATAGACGGCGCGATGGTGATAAAGCAGAAAACAATGCCATACAATAATCCACTTGCTACTCCTACCAAGAAAATGTGCGCAAAACATGTTTTCAACAATCTAAGGGTTTCGCCTAGAACATTGGCAGAAATCGAGGTTGTGTGGCGTGAGATTGTTGAAGCAGTAGACAAAAGCATTGCCAGCGCGGCCATTCCTATTAACAAAACGAAGTAAAAAATCGAAGGAATTCCTAGTTGCTCACCAATAATAGTGCCCAAAAGAGGGGCTATCGCGGGCGCAACAGCAAACGCGATGTTCGTGATTGACAGTGATACATTGAGCTGCGTTTCATTGAAAATCTGTCTCGATAAGCCCCGTGAAACTGAAACACCAACACCGCCACCAAGCCCCTGAACTATTCGACCTATAAGAAAGGCAGATTCTGAATCGGCCAGCGCAATCCAGACAGTACCCACCATAAATACGAGTATGCCGAACAGCAAAAAAAGTTGCTTGTTTATGTAGTCGCAAAGAATGCCAGACAACAATTGCGACACTGAAAACGCAATGAGAAAAATAGCGACGCTTTTTTCAATAAGTCCTACGCTGCTGTTGTACACATTAGCTAGATCGTGGAAAAAAGGTGTGTAGATACTGGTAGAAACTTGCCCTAGTACCGAGAGTATTGTGAAGGTTGCTGTTACTAAATAAAAGGCTCGCGGGGACATTTGCTTGGCGTTTTTTTGTGACGTTGCCAATCTCATACCGAAGCTATCCAAAGTGCTGAAAACGTAATATATCCTACGCTACCGCTTTCATATTACAGTTTAAATGCATTCCTCCAAAGCCAAGACCTAAGTGTCTTTATGAAATCATATTTAATGTTGAAAAAGATTGATCTGCATCAAATGGAGTATTAAACTTTCAGTAATTTCTGAAACTTCAATAGGCGCAAAAAAATGAAGATGACACCTCTTATTACATCAGCTGTTATGCACTTTGGTGAGATGGGAAGCCGCTGGGGCTTTAACAGAACAGTTGGTCAAATTTTGGCGCTTATTGTGCTAAACGATGAGCCCATTTCAGCACAGGAAATTGCTGATGCACTAAATATCTCTCGAGGAAACACCAGTATGGGGCTAAAAGAGCTTCAATCTTGGCGGTTGATCAAACAGCACCTTGTGCCAGGTGAGCGTAAAGAATTTTTCATTCCTGCTGGCGATATTTGGACTTTGGCAAATAGGGTGTTTGAAGAAAGGCGTAAGCGCGAAATAGACCCCACATTAAGCTTACTGCGCGATCTTTTACTCGATGAGCCTGCCAACGGCACAGAAGTTGGTGCGCAAGAAAAACTAAGTGAAATACACGATTTATTGGAATCCATTACGGCATGGTCTGAGGAATTACAAAACCTTGGCCCTGAAAAATTAAACACGCTGATGAAACTCGGTTCAGGCGTTGGCCGTATGCTAGAGCTTAAGGACAAGATTTTACCGGGTAAAAACAGTGTTAATTAGGGAGACCCTCCGTGGATGTATTCTTGCTGTCTCGTTTACAATTTGCTCTAAATATTAGTTTTCATATTTTATTTCCAACCATCACCATGGCTATGGGTTGGTTTCTTTTCTACTTTAAACTACGTTCGAACACCTCAGGCCATCCAGTGTGGATGCGTATGTACCGATTTTGGGTGCGGGTTTTTGCCCTGAGCTTTGCATTAGGCGTAGTCAGCGGCGTTACCATGTCTTTTCAGTTCGGGACTAACTGGCCCGGATTTATGGAAAAAGTGGGGAACGTGGCGGGCCCGTTACTGGGCTACGAAGTGCTTACGGCCTTTTTCTTAGAAGCCACGTTTTTGGGCATAATGCTATTTGGCATTCGCCGTGTGCCTAACTGGCTACATACTACCTCAACACTTATTGTGGCTCTTGGCACCACTACGTCTGCCTTTTGGATTTTAGCGCTCAATAGCTGGATGCAAACACCGCAAGGTTTTGAGGTTGTCGATGGGGTGGTATACGCCATAAACTGGAAGGAGATTATCTTTAATCCGTCTTTCCCCTACCGTTTTGTTCATATGATGCTAGCGTCTGGATTGACAGCCAGTTTTCTGATTGCAGGGCTCTCTGCTTACAGAATGCTAAAAGGCGATGACAAACTAGCGCCAAAACTAGCACTTAAAACCGCCACATACACTGCGGCAGTGCTTATCCCGCTGCAAATATTTGCAGGTGATATGCATGGATTGAACACACTTGAACATCAGCCGCAAAAAGTAGCTGCTATGGAAGGATTGTGGGAAACCACTGAAGGCGCTCCGCTACTGCTATTCGCCATTCCCGATGAGGATAATAAGGAGAATCACTTCGAAATACCTATTCCGTATGCAGCAAGCCTTATTCTTACTCACGACTTGAAGGGTGAGCTGAAAGGTCTTAACGAGTTTGAGGGGGAACACCCGCCTGTAGCACCTGTATTTTACGGCTTTAGGGTAATGGTAGGAATGGGAATGCTCATGCTTGCAGTGTCTTGGCTAGGCAGTATTTATTTAATGCGAAACCGCGCGTTTCCGTTATGGCTCAAGCGCACGTTTGTGGGTATGGCGTTCAGCGGTTGGGTAGCCACCCTTGCGGGCTGGTATGTCACAGAAATTGGTCGCCAGCCTTATTTGGTAAGTGGTGTGCTAAAAACAGCGGATGCTGTCACTCAGCTACCACCAAGCAATGTGGCAATGTCGTTCACACTTTATGCGGTCATCTATACAGGGTTGCTTATTGCCTATATCAGTACGTTAATGCTGATGTGTCGTCGCGCCGTGGAGATTGAAGAAATCACCACAGAGGAACGAGAAGTCGCAAAGGCTAAAATCAAACCCAACAATACCAACCCGGTAGCGGTGTAAGGAGCTATGATGTTTGAAAATGTATCTCCACAAATGCTCGGCAACATATACGTGGGCCTGCTGGGGCTATCTATTCTGCTTTACGCCATATTAGATGGGTATGATTTAGGTGTAGGTGTATTAATTCCGCCACGTACTGAAGCATTTAGAGACGATATGATCGCGTCTATTGGGCCCTACTGGGACGCAAACGAAACCTGGCTGGTATTGGCAGTAGGTCTGTTGCTGATTGCTTTTCCCGAGGCGCACAGCAAAGTGCTGCAAGCACTGTATCTTCCGGCAACATTTATGCTGCTTGGTCTAATTTTACGAGGTGTTGCCTTTGATTTTAGGGCGAAGGTAGTGCAGGTACAAAAGCGTAAGTGGGATTTAGTCTTTAAGTACGGCTCTTTACTTACCACTCTTGCACAAGGCTATATGCTGGGTATTTATGTGACTGGATTACGCACAGATATATGGGCACAGGCATTCGCGCTGCTGGCTGCACTAGGTGTAACTGCTGCTTACGCCTTTATTGGCTCTTGCTGGCTTATTCTTAAATCTGAAGGAGCGCTGCAGGAAAAAGCGTATTACTGGGCTAAACGTGGTTTGGGCATACTGGCGGCCGGCATAATTGCGGTAAGCATAGCCAATCTTACGCTTCATACAGAAATAAGAGAGCTGTGGCTGTCGGCACCTTGGGGCATTATGCTATTTGCCATACCCGCTACCTGCTTTGCTCTGCTTGCGCTGTGCGGCGTGTTACTAAAAAAACTGCCTGAGGGCAACGGAAAAGGCGAGTGGCTACCGTTCTTTATCGCGCTATTAGTCTTTCTGCTGAGCTTTGCGGCTTTCGCTATAAGCTATTATCCGTTTATTATTCCGGGGCAAATGACCATATCGGATGCATTAAGTGATGCAAGTTCGCTGCGGTTTTTACTGGTTGGCGTGGTAATTGTAGTGCCTGTAATTTTGGCCTACACCCTTATGGTGTATAAGATCTTTTCTGGGAAATCGCAGAAATTATCGTATTACTAGGGCGTGTGAAAAGTGCAAAACGGGGAGCTATTAGCTCCCCATTTTTTTTTGCTGCTGTAACACGCTCTCTTTATATGAGGGTGTTATAAATCGGGCTGTTACAAGTGAGTAAGCGGAACGGCAGTTGTATATTTAATCTGCTCCATTGCGAAACTCGATGTTACATCTGAAAAACCAATACCGTTTACCAATCGCTTATAAAAATGATCGAAGCTCGCCATGTCGGTTACCAGCACTTTTAACAGGTAATCATACTCGCCTGACATTCGGTAACACTCAACGACTTCGTCAAAAGACGACGCGTGGTTAGCAAAATTTGACAGCCATTTGCCATCGTGACTCCCTGCTTTTACCTGCACAAACACGGTCATGGTAAGGCCTAAAGTTTGCGCCTGTAACAATGCAACGCGACGAGAAATGATTCCGCTTGTTTCTAACTTTTGTATTCTGCGCCAGCACGGGGTTGAGGTTAGCCCAACCTGCTCCGCTATTTGCGCTACTGGCGTTTCTGCGTCTTGCTGTAAAATACTTAAAATAGTGCGGTCGACTGCGTCTATAGAGATATCTTTCATGGCTTTTACTTACAATCCTACTGCGTATTTACCGCTTATCGCCGCCCGCTTATAACCACCAAGGCTTGGAAAAATCGATATTTTCTTTGGCCAGTTCATACTGATAAGGCGGAGTAAAAGGCGACCAAAAGCCCTCTTGCAATGATTTATCAACTATTTCAAACTTTCCTGACTGCTCATATTCTTTGAGCACATTAAAGTATGCCTCTACCGGCATCTGCGGGTTCGATTGTCGAAAAACTACTTTGCCACCGAGTGCGTTATACATGTGCTTTTCTGTTAGGTAGATCATAACCTGGCGCTGTGCTATTTCATCGCTAGACGTCTTGCTACCCGAGGCTCCGCCCGAATTACTTGGGCTGCTATTCGAGCTAGTGTTTGCGCTATCACTATTAGCAGTAGCCTGCTCTGGCTTGACTGTCGAGCTTGCGAATTTCTCTTTAAATTTTTCTACCAAAGCCTGGTCAACGGTGATGTTGTGCTGTGTAGCATAATCATCCAAAACACCTTCGATAATTTGCTCAGACAATTCAGTAAGGCTTGCTAACGCCAGCATGCCGTTAAATTCGCCGCGACTACTTGCCTGCTTTTGCATGGTGGCCAGTACGTCTTCGCTTGGCGTAATGTCGTCCATAATTATTGGTTTACCGAACAGTGTTGCCACCACTGTGGTGTCTTTTTCTGCGCTTGATACGCTTCCAGCACTTTCTGTTGAAGTCGTCTGCGCAATACCTTGAATGCTAAATACAACCAATATTGATAAAGTAAGCGCACTTGCTACACGAATAAACATAGTGAATACCCTAATGACCGAGAGTAAAGAATAACTCTGTAAATGAGTGATTAGTAAAACACTTTACGCCACAACATAGCAACACATACTCGTTAATAGCGATATATTGAAAGTGCGATTCAGCGAGTGATTCTAATTTCCACGCTAACTGGTGGAGGGGCAAATAGACCGTGGTTTTATAAAGCAGGAAATTAAAAGGGATAGTGCGGGAAATGAAAGAAAAACGGCGGTCATAATGACCGCCGTTTTTGAATTTCTTAGATAGCTTGCACGTTAGCAGCTTGAAGACCTTTTTGACCTTCTTCAACTTCAAATTCTACGCGCTGACCTTCTGGAAGAGTTTTGTAACCTTCAGAGATAATTGCACGGAAATGAACGAAAACGTCCTTGCCGCCATTATCTTGAGTAAGAAAACCATAACCTTTATCAGCGTTAAACCACTTAACGGTGCCTGTAACTTTAGACATGTCGTATAGACCTCAAATATCGTAATAAATTGCGCAAAAAAGCGCGTGTAACTGTGTTTCTGTTGGTCTTTAAATTGGCGGAGCATTGAGGCTTACTTACGAATGGACTAACAACAAACACAAATTACAAGGTAACTCGAGCGTTATAACAGGTAGCAACATATAGCAAATAACACAAATCTCGTCTATTTAAAGACTTTGGCAAACAGCCAAAGCCACTATAACACTGTTGGGAACAATTAACATACTAATTAATTGCTTATTAACGACTTTCATAAAAACTTCATTATTTAAAAGCCGTTTTTCGCGTTTATTTACGGCTGTTTCTCCATGAAAAAAACCAGAAAATAGTTCCGATCAATCCACTTATTGCAGGGAAATACCACGATATATCATAGATTGGTAATATTGCAGAGAGCAGAATAAAGGTACCACCAACCACCGAAAAGTGAGTGGTCTGAGTAGTTCGTTTTTGCTCTTCTAGCATTAAAGCACTGGCTTTTTGCTGCTGTAACGGCATGCGTTTTATATGCTGCAAGCTGTCATACAACAAGTCTGGCATTTCAGGCAGTTTTTCCGACCAAAAAGGTAAGTTAGCTTTTACCTTACCCATCATGGCAGAAAACCCGATTTGTTCTTTCATCCAGTTTTCTAAAAATGGTTTCGCGGTTTTCCACAAATCAAGCTGAGGATATAGCTGCCTTCCTAGCCCTTCAACATAAAGCAACGTTTTTTGCAGCAGTACAAGCTGTGGCTGTACAACCATGTCGAAACGTCTTGCGGTGTTAAACAATTGCAGCAACACGTTGCCAAAAGAGATTTCCGCCAGTGGCTTTTGGAAAATAGGCTCGCATACCGTGCGGATAGCCATCTCAAACTCATCGATATTTGTGTCTTGCGGCACCCAACCCGAGTCTGCATGTAGTTGGGCTACCTTGCGATAGTCTCGATTAAAGAAAGCGATAAAGTTTTCGGCGAGATAGCGCTTATCTTCTTTATTGAGTGTGCCAACAATGCCAAAGTCGATGGCAATATACTTAGGGTTATCTGGATGGGAGGGAGAAACAAAAATGTTCCCCGGATGCATGTCTGCATGGAAAAAGCTATCGCGAAAAACCTGCGTAAAGAAGACCTCTACCCCTCGCTCGGCAAGCTTTTTAAGGTTGGTATTTTGCGATATCAAAGCATCTAAATTTGAAATAGGTATGCCGTAAATACGCTCCATTACAAGCACATTGTGCCGGCAGTAATCGCTGTAAATGGTTGGAACGTAGAGCGCTTCCGAGCCCTCAAAATTTCTGCCTAATTGAATGCCGTTGGCAGACTCTCGCAACAGATCGAGCTCATCAACAATGGTCTTACGATATTCAACGACCACCTCAACAGGACGTAAGCGACGCCCGTCAGGAAGCCAACGCTGAATAATATTTGCAAAACTAAACAGCAGTTCCATATCCGCTACAATGGTGTCGCGAATATCCGGGCGCAGCACTTTAACCACTACATCTTCATTATTCGCCTTTAATTTTGCAGCATGTACTTGAGCAATGGATGCAGACGCTAGTGGCTCCTCTTCAAATTCGCTGAACAGTTCACTTAGCGAAGTAAGCCCTAACGATGACTTAATAATGGCTTGTGCATCTTCAGACGGGAACGGCGGCACTTTATCTTGCAAACGTGCTAGTTCATTCGCAATGGCCGGCGAAAGGAGATCTCGACGGGTAGACAGCATTTGGCCGAATTTTATAAATACCGGGCCTAAGCTCTGCAGCGCAAGCGTAATGCGCTCTCCCTGCGACTTACCTTTGTGTTTATTGCGCACCCAAAAAATACTGTGGCGCAATAGTCTGGCATACCAAGGCAGCCACTTTGCCGGAATAAGCTCATCGAGACCATGCTCAAGCAGCACCCGGTTAATCTTGTATAGCCTAACAATTCGCATGCGAGTCTCTTATTTAAATCGTTCTTCTAAATCGCGTAACCTAGCGTCTAAGCGCTCGGTGCTGTCTCGCAGCGCACTGACTTCATCGCTGAAATGCATAACCGCCAATTTATGAGCGGCGATTTTTTTCTCTTCCACCATGGCATTGCCAACTACGCTGCCAGCATCCGTTAGCATAGACATCACTTTTTGATGCAGCGCCTTAATGCTTTTTACACTTTGGTGAGCGAATACATCGCTGGTTCTAACGGCAAGCAATTCTTCCACATCGATATCGAGGTTTTGAAACACGCCGCTTACCTGTTGCGCCACGCCAAGCTCACCCTCTAAATAAAGTGCTTTTTGTTGAATAAGACGAGTTAGCTGACTGGTTTCTCGCAGTTCAGGTAAGGTGTCTAGAGAAGTTTTGATACAGCAGTCTTTTGGGCCAAGTTGCGCCTTCACAGATTCAAAATCGTCGTGCTCAATTAGCACATCAACTCGGTCTGAAAATACCAACGTAATGCCAAAGGGCATGGGAGATAAGAACGCGATTAACCGCGAACCGTTGAGCTCTGCCAACCTTGACTCACTTTCACTATCTAGAGCCAATACCTTGTTGATAGATTGTTCTAGCGTGGCCGCAAAAAGTGCTGATGCTGGCATTAAAATTTATACCCACGATGCAGTGCAACAATGCCACCTGTTAAATTTTGATAATCACACTGTTCAAACCCTGCTTCTTCAAACATGCCTTTAAGGGTTTCTTGGTCTGGGTGCATACGAATACTCTCGGCTAAGTATTGATAGCTTTCTGCATCATTTGCTACGAGTTGCCCCATTTTTGGCAGCAAATGAAAAGAGTACATGTCGTATAACTTGCTAAGCTGCTCAGACGTAGGCTTGGAAAACTCTAAAACAAGCAGCCGTCCACCAGGCTTTAACACGCGAAAAATTGAGTTAAGCGCATTTTGCTTTTCAGTAACATTTCTAAGGCCAAATGCCATAGTCACTACATCGAAGTGATTATCTGGAAAAGGCAGCGCTTCGGCATCAGCCTGCACGTAATCGATGTTGCCAACGAGGCCGCGGTCGCGCAGCTTATCTCGCCCAACCTGCAGCATAGATAAATTAATATCGGCCAAGGTAACTCTGCCAGTGGGACCTACTAAGCGACTGAACTTCGCGGTAAGGTCACCCGTGCCGCCTGCAATATCAAGCACCTTATTTCCAGCGCGTACGCCTGAACAATCAATCGTGAACCTTTTCCACAAACGATGCACGCCCATAGACATTAAATCGTTCATCACATCGTATTTCGCGGCTACAGAATCGAATACATTGGCAACTAAAGACGCCTTTTGTTCTTTCTCTACCTGCTTAAAACCGAAATGGGTGGTTTGTTCGTTTGATGACTCCACAGATGATGGTTCTACGGGCGTAGATGAAGCCTGATTGTCGCTCATGACATTCCTATTGCTAACTGTATTTCTTAAACCTGAAGTGTATAGGATTGTGGTGGCAAGCAAAAGCCTTAAACCACTCGTGAATTCGTGCCCCAACTAAATGCCACAACAGCACTTATCTCTTGTAGTGAACGACCGCTCTCTTCGTGCCAACGAGCGAATGCGGCATTCGCCGCTGTTAAACTTTTTTTAGATGTAATACCGCCATCGATAATATCGTTTTTACGTAAGTAGTCTTCTACATCGCGCGAAAATAAGAAGGTATCAATGCCCAAAGAACGAAGCATATATGGCCCAGTATTTCCGCCTAGTCTAGCACCCCGTTTTTTTAAAAAAGCCCATAACTCAGTAATATTCTCAGGCTTAAAGGAAGCGACAAATCGCCCAAAACTACCGTGTTCAAGGGCCACGTCTTTTATCATTATAGCGTTGTCTCGCACTGTCATGACTTTTTTATAGTTTCTGACAATGCGCTTATCTGACGCTTTTTGCTCCAGCATTTCGTCTGGCATCAACAGTACTTTATCGATATCGAAGTCAAAGAATACCGTTTCAAAGTCGGCCCATTTGTTCTCTATCACGCGCCAAACGAAACCCGATTGGAACACTTTTTTCGTCATTGCGGCTAGAAAACGGTCGTCGGGAATTTTTGCCACTTTTGAATATGGCAACGGTGCCTGAAGCATTGCTTCAAGCACCATTTTCCCGCCTTTTCTTTCGCACGCTCGTCGATATATTGAATCAAACGACTCAGCCATTACTCGTTTTTTCCTTTTTTACTCTTTAGCTTACTTAGCCTTTTATACCGCTATGTCGCAGCAATGCATCAACCTTAGGCTCACGACCTCTAAAGGCAACAAATAATTCCATGGGTGCCTTACTCCCTCCCATTTCCAGAATATTCGATAGGAAAGCTTTACCCGTCTCGCGGTTGAAAATACCGTCTTCCTCGAATTTGCTGTAAGCATCGGCAGAGAGTACTTCCGCCCATTTGTAGCTGTAATACCCCGCAGCGTAGCCGCCTGCGAAAATATGTCCAAAGCCATTTTGGAAACGATTGAAAGAAGGCGGTATAGAAACAGCAACTTCATCTCTTACCGAGTCGAGAACACCTTGGACATCTACCGTGCTGCCTTTTTCACTGTGCAGCAAGAAATCGAACAAGCTAAATTCTAATTGCCTTACCATTTGCATAGCTGCCTGATAGTCTCGCGCTGCAAGCATACGCTCTAGCAGGTCTGCTGGTAGTGGTTCACCGGTTTCGTAATGCCCAGAGATAAAGTTCAGTGCATCTTCTTCCCAACACCAGTTTTCTAAAAACTGACTGGGTAATTCAACCGCATCCCACGGCACGCCATTGATACCAGACACACCAGCCACTTTCATTTTGGTCAGCATATGGTGAATACCATGTCCAAACTCGTGGAACAGCGTGACGACCTCATCGTGAGTAAACAATGCCGGCTTATCACCCACTGGCGCGTTAAAGTTACATGTTAAATAAGCGACCGGTAGCTGTAGTTCACCGCTTACCGTTTCACGACGTACACGGCATTCATCCATCCATGCACCGCCGCGTTTTTTTGCACGGGCATAAAGGTCGAGATAAAAACTGCCGCGAAGCACGTCAGCTTCGTCTGTAATGGTGAAATAGCGTACGTCTTCATGCCATGTATCAATGCCTGGCTGCTCAATAATAGATAAGCCATATAGTCTATGCACGACTTCAAACAGGCCAGACAGCACCTTATCTTCTGGGAAATAAGGGCGAAGCATTTCATCAGAAATGGTGTACTTTTCCTGTTTGAGCTTTTCGCTGTAATACGGCAAGTCCCAAGACGCAAGCTCGGTAACATTGTGCGTATTGCGAGCGTACGCTTTTACTTCGTCTAGCTCGCGCTCCGCTTGAGGTTTAGATTTCGCTGCCAGGTCGCGTAGAAAGCCGATAACCTGCTCTGTGGAATCTGCCATTTTTGTCGCAAGCGAACGCTCAGCATAACTTGAGAACTCAAGGAGTTCTGCAAGCTCAGTACGTAAAGACAAGATTTCTTTTATGATGTCAGTGTTATCCCACTTCCCTGCATTAGGTCCCTGATCAGAGGCCTTAGTCGAGTAGGCGCGATACATTTCTTCCCGTAACTCACGATTATCGGCATACAGCATGATAGGAAGGTAAGAAGGAATATCTAAAGTAAACAAGTAACCTTGAAGGTCTTTTTGATGAGCGGCTTGCGCAGCAGCTTCGAGTGCAGACTCAGGCATACCGGCAAGCTCAGACTTGTCAGTGATGTGTTTAGTCCACCCCATGGTGGCATCCATAACATTGTTAGAAAATGTTGAAGACAATTCGCTCAATTTAGCTTGGATCTCGGCAAAGCGCTTTTTCTGCTCGTCAGGTAATGCAACACCTGAGAGGGTAAAATCTCTCACTGCGTTATCGACCACCTTTTTTTGCTCGTCATTTAATTCGCCAAATTCCGCTGAATTCTGTAGCGTCACATAAGCATTGTACAACCCCTCGTGCTGCCCTACCCAAGTGCCATACTCAGATAATAATGGCAGACACGCATCGTGAGCTTCTCGCAACTCGTCACTGCTAACTACGCTATTCATATGAGAAACCGGAGAGAATATTTTACTCAATCGATCATCTATTTCTTCTAGTCGAAGCACCACGTTTTTGTAGCTATAGTCTTTTGAGGCGACTACTTCATCGATTTCTGTTTTACACGCCTTAATAGCGCGCTCAACGGCGGGTTTGATTGATGAGGCTTCAATGGCAGAAAATAACGGTAGACCATCGACTAGTTCAATTGCTGGGGTCGTCATAATATAATTACTCTTTATTTTATTTGCTTATTGAAGTGGGGATTTATCATTAAAACACAATACATAAGCGAGGCAATGACGCTCATACATTTTACGCTATAGCATCGGCATTCATACATTTAATACGCAGGCCCGCGGTCCTGTAGCGCAATTTGACTAATGGCTTAAGTACTTCTATTTTTGAGGTGAAGATCAGATTCGACAGCGATAGCATGTTAGCTCAAAAAATGGATGGCGCTCTCCTAGCGCAATACAAACAGCAGTTCAGCTCAACAGAGTGAATTCTTGAATCTCTTTTATTGACGAGATGCGAGATAAATTGGTGAGGACTGGTGTTAATTTAACCATTTTTGTTAAACGCAGAACCTTTACTGACGGCTTAGAAACCCGTTGATTGAAGAACGTTTGTGGCTGAAGAACATACTCTGACCAACAAGCATTTGTCGCAAATGTCACAACTAATCCTTTTGTCTACTTTGTCTTCTATTACATATAAAGCTATACTGCATAGGGAAATGAAGGGAGCCGAATTATGAAGACACTCACGTCAGGCGAAATAGCATCATACTGTGACGTAAATCTACGCACAGTTATCCGATGGATAGAAAACGGTAAACTGAAAGGGTTTAAACTTCCTGGCCGCGGAAATAATCGTGTGCTCGTTGAAGACTTTATCGAGTTCTTAGAGCGCCATGACATGCCTATTCCAGACGCTCTAAAAGGCGACGCAACCCCGTCGATCTTAATTGTTGACGATGAAATGCCCGTAGCGAAATCGATTCAGCGCGTCGCGCGTCGCGCAGGCTTCGAGAGCTATATCGCCACCGGAGGCTTCCAAGCCGGTATAATGCTTAGCCAGCATGAGCCAAAAGTAATGACGCTAGATTTAAGTATGCCTGGCATGGATGGCTACAGCGTTATCGACTTTACCCGAGAACAAAGTAAGTATAAAGACCTCAAAATTGTGGTTATATCGGCTCTTGACGATATTAGCCTTGAGCGAGCGTTAGAAATTGGCGCCGACGCCTCTCTTCAAAAGCCATTTTCTAATCACGACCTCACCATGGTACTTGAGCAATTCATGTCTATGTAAGGACAACGAGAAATAAGGAGAGTCTCTATGCTTCGCGTGCTTTGTTTACTGTTTGTGTTTTTAAGCTTGCTAGTAACACCTACTTTGCACGCACAGTCTCTTATTTTCGGCGTTGTTCCTCAGCAATCAGCGAAAAAAATGGTTAAGTCGTGGCAACCGCTTGTTGATTACATTAATAGCTATACGGGACTGCGTATCGAGTTCCAAACGGCTAAGGATATCCCCACTTTCGAAGCAAACCTTTCCAAGGGCAAATACGACATTGCCTACATGAACCCATTTCACTTTGTTGTATTCAATAGCACCGCTGGATATAAAGCCTTAGCAAAACAAAAAAACAAATTTTTGAAAGGCATCATAGTGGTGCACAAAGACAGTGAGATAACGTCGCTTGATGCGTTAAATGGTGCTGAGATTGCCTTTCCTGCACCGGCAGCTTTTGCCGCTACTATCGTAACAAGTGCCAAATTACGTAAAGAAAACATTGCGTTTATTCCTCGCTATGTCAACTCACATGACTCTGTGTATTTAAACGTAGAAAAGCAGTTTTTTAAGGCTGGGGGCGGTATCTATCGTACTTTGGGGTCTTCTTCTGCAAACACATCATTGCGAGTTCTTTGGGAAAGCCCAGACTACACGCCCCATGCAATCGCCACGCACCCAACATTAGGTGAGGACACTCGACAAGCTATTATCAATGCACTGCTATCTATATCCAGCGATGCTAGCAAAGCCCACATACTTAAAAATTTAGGACTAAATGGCTTTATTAGCGCTGACGACTCCCATTGGGACGACGTTAGAGCGTTGGGCATTTCTTCACTATCAAGGCCGCATTCGTAAAGGAGCTAGTATGCGCTTATCGTTAAGGACAAAAACAATAACTGGTGTAGCCTCTATTACCGCCGCACTGCTTTTTGTGTTGATAGTCACTATATTTCAATTCCTTAATGAACTAGTAGACAGCAGCGTTAAAAAATCAGCTAACACTTCTGCTGCCCTTTTTGTTTCAACGACAAAAAACGCGTTTTTAAGCTACGACTTGTCATCTCTTGATGCAGATGTGTCAGAAATACTGACCAACCCTAATATTGCCTATGTAAGAGTGAAGGACAAAAACGACCGCGTATTCGTGGAAAAAGGCGATGCTGCAGCGCTTAATGCCACCTTTAAACAAGATACATCAGCATCACACACCGACGATGGTATTTACGATACCCAAGCGCCAATTCAGGTAAACGGCACCTTATACGGCTACGTTGAAATGGGTTTAAATATTGCGTCTGTTACTCAGTCTGTATCACGGGTTAAAAACTGGACGCTAACACTCGCTATGTTAGAGTTCGTTTTAGTGGGGCTGTTATCCTATCTACTTGGTTCTTACCTAATGGGACAGCTTCAATCACTATTGAAAGGCGCAAAGCATTTAGGCGAAGCGGTTAAAGATAATAACTATCGAGATATCTTTGTTGAGGTAAGGGGCAAAGACGAGTTAAGCGAGTTGGCAGGCGCTTTTAACCACTTAGTCGAGCGGTTGAAAGAAGAAAGCGGTCAGCGGCAGCGGGTAGAAGATGAATTGAAAGAGCTTAACGCATTACTCGAAGAAAAAGTAAAAGACAGAACCGCTAAGCTCAATCAAAAGAATTTCCAGCTTGAAGAAGCTAATAAGGATTTAAAAGAAGCACAGGTGCAGCTATTACAAGCTGAAAAGATGGCCTCGGTGGGTCAGCTAGCGGCAGGTGTTGCTCACGAAATAAATAACCCCGTTGGCTTTGTGAGCAGTAATATTTCTACGTTGAACGACTATGTAGCAACCTACCAAATGCTTTTCGCGCAAATGAACAGTGTGATTAACGCCGAAGACGACGCCGCTAGAATCAAAGCCATTGCTGAGGTGGAGCAAAGCATAAAAACCAAAGATTTAGCCTTCATTAATGAGGATATTGGCGACCTTTTAAACGATTCTTCTGAAGGCCTCTACCGCGTTGCCGATATCGTAAAAGGATTAAAACTCTTCTCAAGAGTTGATAGCGATGACGTGCAGCTTCATAACATCAATGACTGTATTCGCACCACACTGGCCATGGTAAATAACCAGCTTAAATATATCTGTACTGTGGAGACCAACTTGGGCAACGTCCCTGCTGTGGCTATGAATGTTGGTAAAATATCTCAGGTAATTACTAATTTACTGATAAATGCAGGCCAGGCCGTCGAAAGTACAGGCAAGCATGGCAAAGTCACTATCTCATCTATTCGAGTAGATGAGTTTGTTGAACTGCGAGTAGAAGACACTGGATGCGGTGTTCCCCAAAGTCATCTCGATAAGCTCTTCAACCCGTTTTTTACAACTAAGCCAGAAGGAGAAGGCACTGGCTTAGGACTTTCTATCTCGTTTGGTATCGCGCAAGAACACGGCGGTTCGCTTAGCGTTTCGAGTAAAGAAGGTGAAGGCAGTTGCTTTACGCTAACCCTGCCCATTCCCAAGGACGATGACAACGACTCATGCACCATTGATTCAAAGGGCAGTTAGCCTAAAGGCGATTAACAGGATTACGTTTTATGACAGCATCTAACACAGAAACAGCAGTAACATACACTGTCTTATTCGTCGATGACGAACCTAATATTCTGCGAGCCATAAAGCGCGCGCTCTTCACTATGGATATTAATTTACTATTAGCGGATAGCGGCGCGAAGGCGCTGGAGTTAATGCAAAAACAGACTGTTCATGTGGTTATTTCGGATATGAAAATGCCGCAAATGTCTGGCGCTGAGTTGTTAGAACAAGTAGCAAAAACCTATCCTGAAACCTTTAGAGTAGTGCTAACCGGTTATGCTGACATTGAATCGACCATAAAAGCCGTAAATCAGGGCAAAATTCATCGCTACCTGCAAAAACCTTGGGATAATCAAGAATTGATCTCTGTCATCAATGAGGGGTTAGAGCGAGTTAAACTGAAAGAGGAAAACACTCGCCTGCAGAGATTGACTCGCTTACAAAATAAAAAGCTGAAAGATGTTAATGCTTCGCTTGAAAGTGTTGTTCAAAAAAGGACCCGGCAAATTAAGTTCGCGCTCAATAAGATTGAAAAACACAACCAAGCCATGGAGCAGGTGCTTTTCAACGTGATCAGTATAAACCCAAATATAAACGGTAAGTTTGCCATAGAGGTGAGCGAACTGGCGGCGAGAATAGCCACCATCGCACAACTCGAAAAAAGCGACATAAAGCAGGTAAAGTATGCAGGGCTAATATGTGAACTTGGCCAACTGGGTCTTCAGGTGGAAGACTTTGTCGCGCCATTTTCCAAATTAAAATACCAACAGCAGCAAAACTATTTGTCACAAACTAAGCAGGCTGCTCTTATTCTTGCTCCGGCAGAAGAACTGCAACCCATTTCAGATATCATTGAATTTCAGTTCGAACACTACAATGGGTCTGGCCTGAACAATAAAGTGGCTAAAGAAATTCCAGTAGGTGCGAGAATTTTGGCAATTTCAAGAGACTACTGGCGCTTAGTAACAGGCCGTATGACGGGGGTAGAAATGGCGCCTAGAGATGCAAAAGCTGAAATGAAAAAGCACCGTAATACGCGCTACGACGGTGAGTTTCTCGACCTACTATTGAGCGCAGATGATATTGGTGCATCAACGATACTTGATACCACAATGAAAGCATCTCAATTAAAAGAAGGGATGCAGCTGGCGCAAAACTTGTACAACGACAGCCACATTTTAATTTTGCCTGAAGGGCATATATTCAGCCGAGCGACAATACAGAAGCTTCAGCAGTTTGAAGAGGAACGAGGCAAACCATTTAGCATTCAAATAGAACCAGAAAGCCAACCTAATACTAAAAGTAACTAGTTGTTACATGTTTAGGCGTGTCAGAAAGCACGCCTTACATACTGCAATGCCACATTTGCCCAACACAGTTTAAAACGTAAGGGCTCTCTCATTATAGTGGTTTATCGCATACTTCTGGCACATGATGCGTTTTCGTGTGTTGTTGGAGTAAAATTCATGTGAGAATGGAAAAATCTGCTCTACATATTAAAAAGGCTTTTGTATGAAACATTTTGATTATATTTCTATTGGTGGCGGAAGTGGTGGTATAGCCTCAGCTAACCGCGCAGCGAAGCACGGTAAAAAAGCAGCGATCATTGAAGCGAAAGATATAGGCGGCACCTGCGTAAACGTAGGCTGTGTTCCTAAAAAAGCGATGTGGTATGGCGCACAAATCGCTGAAGCCGTGCACCGTTATGCCCCAGAATATGGATTTGATGTTTCGGTAAATCATTTTAGTTGGGATGGCCTTATTGCAAGTCGCCAAGCTTACATTGAGCGTATCCACGCGTCTTACGATAGGGTACTAACGGCCAACGATGTTGAATTGATTCACGGCTTTGCAAAATTTGTAGACAACAATACCATTGAGGTCAATGGCGAAACCTACACCGCCGATCACATTACTATAGCAGTAGGCGGTCGCCCATCTATTCCGGATATTGAAGGTGCGCAGTATGGCATCGACTCAGACGGATTCTTTGCCCTTAAAGAACAGCCAAAACGCGCTGTAGTAGTAGGCGCGGGCTATATTGGCGTTGAACTTGCGGGTGTACTTCACGCCTTAGGCACAGAATCTCATTTAGTAGTGAGAAAGCACGCCCCACTTCGCAATTTCGACCCTATTATTCACGAAACGCTTGTTGACATGATCAACACTGAAGGCTGCAAACTTCACACCTTTGCCAGCGTAGACAAAGTTGAAAAAGCAGACGACGGAGAACTGACGGTATTCTTATCTAACGGCGAAGAATTAAAAGCCGACTGCCTTATTTGGGCAATTGGTCGCGAGCCATCTACAGATAAAATTGGCCTTGAAAACACTGATGTTGAGTTAAACGACAACGGAACCGTTAAGGTAGATAAATACCAGAATACAACAGCAAAGAATGTTTATGCCGTGGGTGACATCACCGGCGAGGCAGAACTGACGCCTGTAGCCATTAAAGCTGGCAGATTGCTTTGCGAGCGTTTGTTTAATGGTCAAGACGACGCACATATGGATTACTCGCTTATTCCCACGGTTGTGTTTAGCCACCCGCCAATTGGCACCATTGGATTAACCGAGCCGGAGGCCATTGAAGCGCATGGCGAAGACAATGTAAAAACTTACACTTCAAGTTTTGCATCTATGTACACCGCAGTTACTCGTCATCGCCAAATGACAAAGATGAAGCTCATTTGTGCAGGCAAAGATGAAAAAGTAGTTGGCTTGCACGGTATAGGCCATGGCATGGACGAGATACTACAAGGCTTTGCGGTAGCGATAAAAATGGGCGCCACCAAAGCTGACTTCGATGCCTGTGTGGCTATTCACCCCACCAGCGGCGAAGAATTCGTGACAATGTAGTTATACTGAGGACGGTAACCGCTTCAGCTTAAGCCAAAAATACGCAAGTCTTGAAACCGATGGCTTTACACCAAAAGAGCCATCGATTTCAACTTAGAAAAACTCTACATCCAAGTACTCTTCTTCTTCAGCTTCTTCAACAACCAACTCAGCCACTTTAGCTTTCAGCTTCATCGAAATCTGGGTCAGCATATGACCATTCGCCGCAGTGGCGCGAAATACTATGTGGATATTAAAGACGGGCCGCTGGTATCTAGGCATCGCCCCTCTGTAGATGTGCTATTTCGCTCAGCCGCCAATACAGTTGCCAGTAACGCATCAGCAGTCATTTTGACAGGTATTGGGGATGATGGCGCAACAGCGACCCGCGCTATGCTGAAGACTGCTTCATACTATTCGCCCAAAATGCGAAAAAATATCATCTTCCACTGTCTGAGTTTCACACGCACATTGTTGGTGGCGGAAACATGTTAGACAACCGGGTTAACATTAATATTGATGATGCAGATAAAGACACTATTGGCGAACGCAATGCGCGCGTTGCCTTAACTTTAGCAGCTCAGCACGCAATGAATATTGTTAGTGTAGATGTGGGCGAGTTTGGCTACAGGCAGCTGCAATTTAACATAATTAAAGTCCAAACCGACATTCATCACTAAACGAAAGCGACTAGTCGCGTTAAGTTTAAGTTACGACTATGTTGTAACGTATGATAGAAATAACAAGTAATGTTTAGATATGCGGTTTATAACATAAGCTTGCAGAGCACAAACACCACGCAAACAAGAATAACTAACGATATAAAAAGTTGGGAATAAACAGAATGCAGAAATTATCACTAAGCCTTATCGCCACGGCGCTGATGGCTGCCAACATCAGCCCTACCCTAGCACAGGATGCCGACGTTGAAGGTAAAAATAAAGAAACAGCTGTTGAAGGCTATGACGTAGAAAGTTGGGATGTAAGCAACCCTCCTTACAAGCTTAACGAAGTGGCAATAAAAACTACTGAAACCACTTGGTCTAGTTTAGATGTAGCACCTAGCGGCAAGTTTATGATCTTCGACATGCTGGGGGATCTGTATAAAGTTGATATTGACGGCGGTGACGCCACTCCTCTCACTCAAGACTTTGCATGGAATATTCAGCCTTCTATCTCGCCTGATGGAAAACATGTGGCGTTTATATCCGATCGCGATGGGTTGAGTAACGTATGGTTGATGGACATAGACGGTGGGAACCTTCGTCAAGTAACAAGTGAGAAAAACAACCTCATTCACTCACCCAAATGGAGTCCCGACGGCGAATACCTGGTAGTAACAAAAGGCATAATGTCGAGCCGCAGTATACCCGCCGGTGAAATTTGGATGTATCACAAATCAGGTGGTGATGGACTGCAAATAAAGGCGAGAAACAGCGGAAAACGAGACCAACAAAATATTGCCGACCCGGTATTTTCTCATGATGGTAAATATATTTACTTTACTGAAAACACGGTGCCGGGCAGCCGCTTCGAGTATAACCGCGATCCGCTAGAGGGCATTTTTGCTATTACCCGCTTCGACCGCGAAACCGGTGAAGAAAGTCGTTATATTAGCGGCACCGGTGGTGCAGTGGTTCCCACGCCTTCTCCAGACGGTAAATACGTTGCCTTCATTCGTCGCGTGAAAGACAGAACGGCTCTATTCTTAAAAGATATCAAAACCGGGGTAGAAACACCGCTTACTCTTGAGCTAGAGCGCGATATGCAGGAAGGCTTCGGTTCAGAAGGCTATTTTGCTTATTTCGACTGGATGCCAGACAGTTCAAAAATTGTGTACTGGACAGGTGGTAAGTTCCACACTATCGACATTGATGACAAAACTACTTCCACTATTGATATTAGCGTAGACGCAAAATTGCATTATGCCGATGCGCTACGCTTTGATGTAGACGTGGCGCCAGACGAGTTTGATGTGAACATGATACGCTGGTCGCAGCTGTCGCCAGATGGCGAGACAGTATTATTTCAAGCCCTCGGGAAACTGTATGTTCGCGATGTTGAGTCGGGAAAAATTAAACGTTTCACCAGACAAGACGATCACGACGAATTCTATCCACGCTTTTCTAACGACGGCAAAAAAGTTGTCTACACCACATGGAACGACCAAGACCTTGGCACTGTTCGCGTGGTATCTGCGCGCGGCGGCAAAGGCAAAGTCATTAGTGAAATGCCTGGTCACTATATTGAACCATCGTTCTCTGCAAATGGCGAAAAGGTATTGTTCCGTAAGTTTACCGGCGGATACCTACTTGACCCTAAGTATTCGGTTGAGCCAGGTATTTACGTTGCGGACCTAGATGAAGACACAGTTACAAAAGTAACCGACGGCGGTTATAACGCGCACTTTGCTGGTGGCGACGACCGCGTTTACTTTACCGAATCTGCAGGCGGTGAAGCATACTACGAAACCCAACTTTCAAGTGTAAATCTTCAGGGTAACGATAAGCGCACTCACCTATACGGGGGCACAAAAGTAAGTGAGTACAAACTCTCGCATGATAAGAAATGGATTGCGTTTGTTTATCAATTTAAAACCTATGTAGCGCCTTTCGTTGAGAATGGTAAGAAAATCACCATCGGCCCAGATATGACTTCGTTGCCTGTTACCCAGCTTTCTTCTCGCGCAGGTGAATACTTAACCTGGTCGCCAGATAATAAAACGTTGAGCTGGTTTAACGGCCCTACTCTGTTTAAACGTAGCCTTGATGAGGCCTTCGCGTTCGTTGATGGCGCAGCAGAAACACTACCAGAACCAGTAGCACAGGGTATCGACCTGTCTTTTATCACCAAAGCAGATAAACCCACTGGTTACAAAGCGCTTGTTGGCGGAAAAGTGGTGACCATGCGCGATGCCGACAATACGCAGGAAATTATTGAAGACGGTATTGTACTTATTAAAGACAATCGCATAGAAGCTGTTGGAAAACGCGGCGACATTGATAT
Organism: Alteromonas sp. MB-3u-76; assembly: GCF_002831605.1. Taxonomy (NCBI): domain Bacteria; kingdom Pseudomonadati; phylum Pseudomonadota; class Gammaproteobacteria; order Alteromonadales; family Alteromonadaceae; genus Alteromonas; species Alteromonas sp. MB-3u-76. The sequence continues at coordinate 3,908,710 of NZ_CP025115.1, forward strand.
TCCTGCCGATGCCATGCAGATTGATACCAGTGGAAAAACCATTATTCCTGGCCTTATTGATGCCCATGCCCATGGCTCGCAAGGAAGAAACGAGATCATTCCGCAGCAGAACTGGAGTCAATACTCTAACGTGTCCTTTGGTGTAACAACCATTCACGATCCATCGAACGACACTACAGAAATTTTTGCGGCGTCTGAATTACAGCGCAAAGGTAAAATTGTTGCACCGCGTATTTATTCAACCGGAACCATCTTATATGGCGCGGAAGGATTGGGTTACAAAGCCATCATTAACGATTACGACGATGCCTACTTCCATGTTGAGCGCTTGAAAGAAGCCGGCGCGATATCGGTGAAAAGCTATAACCAGCCTCGTCGAGATCAGCGCCAGCAAGTGCTATGGGCGTCTAAGAATCAAGACATGATGGTAGTGCCAGAAGGCGGAGGTAAGTTTCAGCAAAACCTCACTATGCTGGTAGACGGGCACACGGGGTTAGAACACAGCCTGCCAATAGAAAAAGGCTACAGTGATGTCACTCAACTTTGGAAAGCCACAGAGTTTGGTTATACCCCTACATTTGTCGTGTCTTATGGTGGCATGATGGGTGAAGAGTACTGGTATGACAAAACAGAGGTATGGAAAAACCCACGCCTATTGCGCTACACGCCATCAACCATACTTGATAGACGGGCTATTCGCAGACCGACTGCGCCTGAAAATCAGTACAACCATCAAAACGTTGCGAGCTATGCTAAAGAGCTTCGAGACGAGGGCGTAAGCGTGCATATTGGTGCTCACGGTCAACGTGAAGGTTTAGCTGCTCATTGGGAGTTATGGATAATGCAACAAGGTGGGTTTACGCCGTGGGAAGCACTGCGCGGTGGCACTATCGATGGTGCCAAACACCTAGGTATGTCGAAAGATATTGGCAGCATCGAAAAGGGCAAACTAGCTGATTTAGTGGTTATAGAGGGCGATGTACTTAGCGATATCAGAAAAAGCGAATACGTTGAATATACCGTGCTAAATGGCCGTGTTTATGAGTCGGCTACCATGAATGAAGTGGGCAGTAAGAAGAAACGCAAACCGTTTTTCTTTGAACAAGACAATGCCACCTTTATGCCACAGGAAACTGCTGATGCTATTGAAGCAAAAGCCCATCATTTCCATTGGGAGCATTAATACTGATACAACGTATGTATGCAAACTAGTAAGACATAATTGCTAGTAGTTAGAAAGCCAGTGAATGATGAGTAAGACCTCGCTTTACTGGCTTTTTTGTTTATCTGATGGTTTTTTAGCGTCATAAAAGGTGCTATAAAAGTAAAAGATTGGCCAGCAGCGCGAATGTTTTTAAACCAGCATAAATTCGAATCAATATAAATTCGATAAAAAGCAACGTTGCGAATGGCCGTGTGCTTCCTCCTAGGGCAGTTCCACTGCTTGGAAAGATAATGTGGGAGTAGCGATATGATTACATTTAACGTGAAAAGGATTTTATGGACGTGACCCCTCGTGTACCGAGTCTTCTGACCTTTATAGTATTAATGAGTTTGTCTCACTTTGGCTTAGCCGAAGGCACGCCTATTTATTTTGAAGACTGCTCAGTACTAGATTTTGGCGAGCAAGACACCTCCTCTATGACAGAAGCAGAAAAAATAAGGGCCATGGATCAATCTCTTTTTCGTGTTTTAGATCAAACCGAAGAATGTATGGATAGCGCCGTTCAATCTAGCGCTGAAAGCGTCGCAAATGCTGCTGGACAGGGTGCGTCAGGCGGACAAGGGGCGGCTGGCGCTGCTGGCACGTCGGGCAGTACTTCAGAGTTATCTTCCTCACAATCAAAGACAAGTACAGATTCCGCGGCAACAAATACACAAACCACATCAACGCAAACGTCAACGTCTAAAAAAACTATTGGCGGTCAGGCGAAGGGCGGCAGCTCAGCGGTATGCGATGCGGTTAACACAGGTTTACAAAGTGCAACAACAGAGTCTGAAAAAGCGCACTTTCAAGAATTAAAAAAACAATATGGTTGTAATTAACAATGAAAGGAAGGAAAGGAAATGTCTTCGTTAAATAAAAAGCTATTGACTGTGATAGCCACTGCCTCGCTGCTGATAATAGGTGGATGTGGCTCAACACAAACAAGTGTATCAAGCGTAGGCCCATCAATGGTTGGTCCGGGTGCGGGACAGGCGTTAGGTTCTTCATCGAACTCTTACAGCTACAATTCTTCCATTTATATGGATGTCGCTATTCCGGTTTTTGACCCAGGCTTCCCCACCAAGAGCGACGGTTCAATAGATTATGACGAAATTGAAGAGGAAGGCATCTGGCCCCAGGTACGCCGCTTAGAGGCAAACCGTTTTGCTATCGCTACCAAGGAGGCGTTAGGTAAAACTAAGTCTTTTGGCAGCATTAATGTGACTCCTGACGCTTCCGCACTGGCCGATGTTTACGTTCTCGGCATCATTAACTATTCAGACAGCGAAACAGTCGAAATTGGCGTGAAAGTAATGGATGCAAAAAACGCAGTTTGGGGCGAAGAAGAATTTGAATATCGCGTAAGCGAGGGCTGGTACAGAGACGCAATGTCGCGTGGTGAAAACCCTAATGGCCCAGTATTTGAGAATATCGCAAAGTTTGTATACGACTTACTTAAGAAAAAATCAGAAGCTTACAAAAAAGAAGTACAAACTATTTCGGATCTTCGCTATGCACAAATGTACAGCCCAGAAGCCTTTAGCCAATATTTAAAGCAGGATAAAAAGGGCAGAGTTGAACTTGTAAGCGCTCCAGCAGAAAACGACGCCATGCTGCGTCGAGTCCGCGCTATTCAAGCAAAAGATGAACAGTTTATTGACAGCCTTCAAGAAACCTACGAAGCATTTTGGGTAACCACAGAGACGCCCTATAGACAGTACCAAAAAGAAACTCTACCCGAGGCGAAGAAAATTCGTGAACTAGAAGCTGAACGTACTACAAAGCAGGTCACTGCCGGCTTATTTGCAGTCGCTTCTGTACTTCTTGGTTCTAACTCTGGTTCAACAGCAGGACAGGTAGCCGCTGCTGGCGCAGGTATAGCAGCTATTGGTACGTTAAATGAAGCCATTAAAACGAACAAAGAGCTTCAAGCTCAGCGTAATTTGTTTGACGAAATGGGGCAAAACTTAGATATTCAAGTGGCTGATCAAATTGTTGAAATAAACGATCAGCAAATTGAACTTCAAGGTACCGCCAGCGAGCAATATTATCAGCTCCGTTCTCGTCTCAAAGACATCTATGAGATGGAAGCAACGCCAATGACGGCGCTTTAAGTACACTAACTTACTTTCGTTTTTTAAAGCAAAAGTGCTCGTAAGCATTTAAGAGCGCTTTTGATGAAACAAGTGTGCTTACTCTGCAACGAAGCCGATTTTCAATTTTAAATATCGGCTTCTTGCGAGTTAACCCAAACGCCACGCAGAGGAATATTTTACTGTTGAAGCGTTTTAAAAATGTAAAAAGTCCAAGGTACCCATGCAAAGCGTTGATAGGGCAATAGAAGAAAGCCGAGCGAAAAAAAAAGCACAAATAAAGAAGGTACTATTAGCGGTTTTAACGCTAGCGGTGGTAGTGGCTATCGTTATTTTGCTTATTGCAGTTTTGCCAGCACCTTCATCGAACTCTGATAACAAACATCAGGGAACCGGCAGCTCAAATGCGAGCAGCGACAACATTAGTACTGAAAAAGCGTTCAGCGAAGCGCAGCGAAAGGCATTGCAAAAAAGGCTGAGCGAAACAAAGGCGCAAGTTGAGGCTATGTCTGCTCGCGTCAGCTATTCAAAGCGCTTTACCAAAGCGGCAAAAAAGATTGAAAACCAATTAGCCGAGGCCTTCAACGCGTATGCTGACGCTAATTACAGTCATGCTGAATCAATTGTCTCTGAGGTGGAAAGCAACACAGTTGCACTGATTAGCGCTTTCGAACTGGCTTACACCGAGCTCTTTGAAAAGGCGCTAAACGCGTTTAATGAAAATGACAATGCCACTGCCTTTAATTTAAATCGCCAGGCTTTAGACATTAATCCACAGTACAAACCCGCAAAGACACTGCAGCAGCGCATAGATGTTTTCGAACAGGTTCAAGATGCTTACGAGCAGGCCCGAGTAGGTAAAATTGAAAACGATATTGTTAAACAGCAGACAGCCTATACAGAAATTGTAAAACTCGACCCCTTGCGAGAAGATGCATCTCAAGCCCTTGCCGCTATTAACGAACAGCAAAAAACAATTCAATTCAATAATTTGTTGGCAAAAGCCAAACGCGCCATAGAAAAGGAGCAGTTCACAACGGCTAGCCAGTTTTTATCTGAAGCTAAGACTATCGATGCAAATAGTGAAGCGCTTAAACTCTTATCTCAGCAATTAGACGCAAAAATTGCTAACAACAATTTAACTGAGCTTGAAAATCAGGTCGCTCTTTTTATAAGCGCTGATGAATGGGAAACCGTAGCATTACTTACTAACAAAGGCTTAAAGCAGTTTCCTACAAGTCCTCTGCTTTTAGAATCGAGCAAGAGCGCAAAGCATATTGTTGCTAGTCATCAACAGATAGACAGGTTTCTAAGCCAGCCTGAAAGACTTGCCGACGACAATATAAGAAATGCGGCAAATAGTACACTTGCGAATGCCGAACCTTATTTTGACAGGAGCGAAAAGCTGCGTGCTAAGGCGGATGTACTAGAGCAAACAATAAACGACGCGAATACACCAAAAGATGTCACTATTACCTCTGATAATGATACCTACATTAAAGTGCTTGGCGTTGGCATCGTTGGAGAAGTGAAACGTAAAACAATTCAGCTTAAGCCCGGTGATTATCGCATTGAGGGCAAACGCAAAGGATATCGTTCGACAATTAAAAATATCAAAGTGACGCCATCGTCCACTAATTTATCGGTACACGTGGTTTGCACAGAGAAAGTATAAGGAAGACATTGTGAGTAGTATTGATGAAGCAATTGCAAAGGGAAAGCGACGTAGAAAAACAGCAGCTATTTTTTCGTTAATAGGGCTTTTTGCTGTAGCCGCGATTTACTTCATCTGGCTGTTTTTAACTAAAGGCTACGCGTTTAATGTAACCCCCGATGAAGCAGCCAAATCGCCAGCATTTCAAGTGGTAGGCGGCAACGCTTTTTTCATCAGCGATAAGCTGTATGTTATTGGAAGCGCAGCAAAGATAACCGTGTCTGCACCCAAGTTTGCGCCATCCACCCTCGATATAGTTAGCGCTACGCCTAGTACGATTGAGGTAGAACTCTCTCCTCTTCCCGCGACTATCAATGTTACCACACACCCCAACCTAGCAAATGTAAGCTGGTATGTTAATGGTGAGAAACTAACGGTAAATCATACTCTGCAGACAGAGTTACCAGAAGGCAGCTATGAAATATCAGCGACTCACCCGTTTTACAACACTGCTATCTTAACCATTGATGCGGAGAAAGCTGCATTAATTGAAGAGGTGATGGAACACACACCCATCGATGGCCAAATAAGCATTAACTCTTCGCCAGCAGGGGCCATCGTAAGTATTAACAACGAGTCGGTAGGCACTACCCCTATTACCGTCGCAAGACGGGGCGGGCGTTATGACGTAACTGTAGAAAAAGATGGCTTCGAGCCTTTGCATGACACCATTGACGTTACGAACCAACGCTTATCACCTTCTCGAAACTATAAGTTACAACTACTGCAGGCACAACTTTCAATAAGCACCTCTCCAGAAGGTGGTGTGATAAGCATTAATGGCACTCCCACCAAGCCTCAAACTAGCGTAAACGCCAATGCTACACATACAATTAACTACGAAAAACCAGGTTTCGTTTCTCAGCAGCAAAATGTTCAGCTACAGCCTGGCGAACAAAAATCCATTCGCTTCGAGTTGGAAAAAGCGTATGGCGATGTGAAATTAGCATCATCACTCCCCGCTGAAGTTTTTGTGGAAGGCGTTAGAAAAGGGCAAACACCTTTAAGCTTGAGTCTTCAGACACTGCCGACAAAAGTGTCGTTTATCCGAGAAGGCTACAGAAGTGTTGAGAAAACGATAACGCCTAATAGCCAAAAAAGCTTAACCGTTAACGCTGAAATGCTAACCGAGTTTGACGCAAGGCGCAGGGAGGGCAAACCTCTATTTGCCGCTGCATTGGGGATTCAAATGACCCTGATAACGCCAAAAAAATTTACCATGGGCTCGCCGCCAAATGAAAAAGATCGCAAGCGCAACGAACACCAACTTACTGTTGACTTCTCTCGCAGGGTGTGGATTTCACGACACGAGATTACCCAAGCTCAGTTCGCGGCATTTACAGGAAAAAGCGCAAATACGGGGGCATCGATACCCATTACTAATATCAGCTGGGAGCAAGCCGCTGCGTTTACTAACTGGTTAAGTGAAAAAGAAGGGTTAACACCTTTTTACATTATGCAAGGAAACCGTGTAGTTGGGATAAATGCAAAGGCCAGGGGGTATCGATTGCCCACTGAAGCTGAGTGGGAATTTATTGCAAAAATGAACCGACGGGCTTCTTCCACTATTTTTGTTTGGGGAAACCAATACCGGCTTAAAGATAAACAGGGAAATTTTGCCGATGCATCGCTTAACGGCCAACAAACGTTTGTTCTGAAAGAATATGATGACGGATTCGCTGGCGCAGCTCCTGTTGGCTCGTTTGATGCTGACCGTGGCGGCTTTTTTGACTTAGATGGTAATGTACGAGAATGGGTACACGATGGATATTCAGTTACACCACCACAAAATAGCCGCACTGTCGTTGATTATCTTGGACCTAAAGGCAGCAAGCATGTTGTTAAAGGGGCCTCGTTTAAAACAGGTCGGTTAAAAAATATTCGAGCAAGCGTACGAACAGGTGAGAATAGTGCACAAGACGATATTGGCTTTCGGATAGCAAGATATGAGAACTAGAATGAAAAAGAAACTAATAGTGACGGCCATTCTTGTGGTTATCGCAGGCTCGGCCAGTGCATACTTTGTATCACTAGATGCGCCACAAGACTTTCCAACCAACATTTAGCGCCAAGGGTTTACTATGAATAAAAACAATGCCTTATCGATGAACCCCAGCTTTTTGTTTAGCGGTGGTGTTTTTCTGTTGATTTTTGCGGTGGTTCATTTTCTTTTTGCTGGATTTATACGTCCAGCAGCAGAAAAAGTGATGGCCACAGCGGGTACAGCCTCTTTGTCTTCTTTTTGGGTTATCTTAAAAGATGTGGAGCAGCAGGTGTGTATTTCCCTCATGCTATTTTGTATTTTTTTGATGGTATACAAACTGTGGAAACTTCTTGACGAAGAAGAAATCTACTCTCGCGATTTATTACCCGAACACAACAAAGAACAGCCGTTAAATGTAGACGAAGCAATACATGAATTGTCTTCTTCATCGTATAGCGATACACCTGCTTACAGTACATGGATAAATTGTATTCGGCGGTATAAAAACACAAACAATGTTCAGCACGCCGCCGACGCGATCCATTCGTCGATTGAAAACATTGCGGCACAGCTAGAAAGTGGCAACAATGTGATTAGGTACATCATTTGGGCCATTCCGTCTATTGGCTTCGTTGGAACGGTGCGCGGTATAGGCGCTGCGCTTGCTCAGGCCGACGCCGCACTGGATGGCGATATCGCCGGAATGACGGCGTCGCTCGGTGTTGCATTTAATTCAACATTAGTCGCTTTGTTTATCTCATTAGTATTGATGCTGTTTATGCACTTATTAAATGGCCGGCAAGATACTATGGTTATTCGTACACAAGCATCATGTGAACGTCATTTACTGTCTCATCTGCATCACTAAACGAGCAACGTAAACATGCCTAAAGTGCGTAAAGCAACCGACGGATTTAACCTGGCATTTCTTGATGTAATGGCATGCGGATTAGGCGCGGTCATCCTGATCTTTATACTCGTTGATTTTAATGCGTTTACCCCTATGCCCACCGATGAGAAAGAAAAATTAGAGCAAGAACTCGCTGCGGCAGAATCTGAGCAACAAAAGCTGAAAAAGTCGATAGATGAAGTTAACGATAAAATAGCCCTTGAGTCTGCTAAACAAGATGATGCGGAACAAGCGCAGGAAGATAGTTCACAAAACCAGTCTAAATTGTTGCAAGATATGTCTACAGAGATGGCCGTAGTGGCAGACCTTGAAAACCAACTTGCAGCGCTGTCTAAAGAAGTAGAAAAATCTGCCAATATTCAAATGCAGGGAACCGGAGAACAAAATTACATTACAGGCATGAAAATAGAAGGCCGCGACATTGGTTTCTTAATTGATAGAAGTGCCTCTATGATGGGCGATACTCTTCTAGATGTGTTGAGTAAACTCGCCCTTAGCGATAGTCAAAAAGTCTCTACAGACAAATGGGTACGCACAAAGCGAGTCGCGCAGTGGATGCTCGCACGTGTGCCGCAAGAATCAAGGCTTACAGTTGTCACCTTCTCTGATACCGCTAAGCCACTTGGCATACGAAACGTCAACAGTGCAAAAGTGAGTGGCTCAATTAACGCCATCGTAAAAGATCTTGGCGCAGTGGTACCCGCTGGAGGTACAAACCTTCAAGAGGGCCTGGCAGTGTTATTCAACGCAAACCCTAACATTAGCGATGTATATATTGTTACCGACGGATTGCCTACCCTTGGTGAAGGCTTACCGCTAAGCTGCCGAAACTTGATAAGTAGCAAAAAATCTATCTCATCAGACTGCAGAAGAACATTATTTGTCGAATCAGTAAAACGGGCCAAAAAAGGGGTCAGTTATAACGTGATTTTACTGCCTATTGAAGGCGATCCCTATGCCTCTCCCATGTATTGGGAATGGACCCGGGTAACCAGCGGCACTTTCCTTGCGCCCGCGCCGGAGTGGCCCTAATGAGAAAAATTCAACGCGCGCCAGTAGAGGTTTTTAATATTGCCTTTTTAGACATTATTTCCTGCGCCTTTGGCGCCGTGGTAATGCTCGTGTTGCTGGCCAAAAATGGCACTGAAGATACCGAGCGAGGCCCTAGTAACGTAAGCGTGCTAATTGACCAAGTTTTACAAGCGCAAGTCAATGTTGAGTCGCTTAAAGGCGCGCTTTCAGATAAGCAACAAGAATTGCGCGCAGCAAAGAGTAAAACTGCATCGGTAACAGACGAACAACAGAACTTAGATTCATCAATCCCTCGTGCACAACAAACCATAACACAGTTACAAGACAAGGCCTCATCGCTGAGAAAAGAGATTCGCCAAACGACTGCAATGCTCAATACGCCTAATTCAACGGACACTCCGGATGACGATGTAGGCGGTATACCTACCGATGCTGAATATGTCATTTTCGCAATTGATAATTCGGGCTCAATGTCTAATGGCAGTAGCTGGAATCGAGTGATTACCATTGTTAACGATATTTTGAAAAACCACCCAAAAATGAAAGGTTTCCAAATAATGTCAGCTGACGGAAGCTTTATGTTCTCAAGCAAAGCGGGGCAATGGTTAGACGATAGACCTTCGATGAGAAAGACGGCGATGGATCAGATGCAAAGTTTTAAAGGTGGTGCCAGTCAACCCGAAGCGGGCATTTTAAAAGCTATACAGTTCTACAAAAAGACTAAGGGAACCGTCAGCCTTTATGTGTTCGGTGATGATTATCAAAGAGCAAACCTAGACCAAATTGTTATGCAAATAACACAAGCAAATAGCGGAGCCGATGGTAAACCTATCATACGTATTCATGGCGTAGGTTTTAGTCGCAGTAATGGCAATGCTCAGCGTTTCGGGGCATTTATGCAAGCAGTAGCAAAGCGAAACCGCGGTGCGTTTATAGGTCAGTATTTTTAAAAAAAGGGATTAAAGCTTAAAGCGCTGGCAAGCCCTACGGCGATTTATGCACTTTACATAAAGACTTCATTGATAGCTCTGACAACATTTACTCGCCGCTATTTTTTGGCAGCTCACTTTCACCGCTCTTTCCCCGAAATGAAAGAGCGGCTAGCGAAAATATGTATGCTTAGCGATTGCGCCCGTACTGTTCGTGAGACGACACCCAATCTGAAGAGCTAATGGCTGAGGCCAAGGATATTTCACCTGCCAGTACCACTGAAGCTACGATTTCTGCAAACTTATATACGCGGTCTCGGCCGTAGCAATCGAGCAATTCTAAACATTCTCTTTGAGTACCAATACCTGTACCACCGCCATAGGTTGCCACAATCAACGACGGTATGGTGATAGAAACATACAGGTCGCCCTCTTCTGTTAGTTCTGAGTACATAATAGCGGCTGATGATTCAGAGACATTTGCCACATCTTGACCTGTGGCGATAAACATAGCGGTAATACCGTTTGGTGAATGCAAGCCAGTGTTGTTCACACCAGACAAGAACGAGCCCACACCAGCCACTCGGCCGTGGTAATCAATTTGTTTAGGGTCAACGCGCATTACCTCTAACAAATGCTCACGCTTTATCGTCGCCTCAGCGGTTACTCGCTTGCCTCGTGTGCGCATAATATTAATTTGTGACGCTTTTTTATCCGTCGCGAAGTTAGATTCGAGGTAGAAGTTCTCTATGCCTTCGTAGTGATCTAAGATCCACCCGCAAGCGGCAAAGGTTGCTCTACCAACCATATTCTGACCCGCCGCATCACCTGTTTTATAATTAAAACGCAGGAATGCGAATTTATTTGATAGGAAATGATCGATATAGGTGAGCTTGGCAATACTAGACGTGGCCTCAGCCTCTTCGCGTATTTTGTCAATATTCTCTTGTACCCACTTTACGAAGTCACGTGCGCCTCGTGCGTTTTCGAATATAAATACTGGCGCTCGCTGCATAGCATCATCTACTACTGTAGCTGTTACACCACCGCTCATATTAAGCAGCTTCATACCACGATTGTACGATGCCACTAAAGTGCCTTCTGTTGTAGCTAGCGGAACAACAAACTCCCCTTTAGCATGCTCGCCGTTGATTTTTACCGGCCCTGCGATACCAATAGGCACTTGGGCTACGCCAATAAAATGCTCAATATTTCCCTGTAAGTCATTAGGATTTATGGAGTATTGGCCTACGTGATTGACTTTTTTGCCGGTGGCGCTTTCAAAATATTCTTGGCGAGTTTTTATAATAGACTCACCATAATCATCTAAGTCATCGCGAGGAATATGTGCGCTTCGCTCGCCGGCCAGAGTAATATTATCCTCTACTTCAAATTTTAACTTCCCAAATGGCGACGCCGAAAAGCATATTCCTAGCTTTCTTTTTTCAGGGCAGGCGTCTTTATCAATATCTAAATGCAACGTGATGGTTTGTCTAAGGGCAAAAGGCTTGCCGTCTGATTCGTTAAGTTCTGCAGCGGACAACGAGGAGTCATGAGTAAGCTGCACAGTAATCTTGTCTTCTGGAATTTTTTCACCATCTAAAGATATCCAATGAAGCTTTTCAATTGTGGCGTCTTTCAAACGGTTTTTTAACGAGAACGACAAACCCTTATTGGTCTTAGAAAGGCTAGCGCGGGTGTAGAGTTGTTTTAATAATATGCTGGGCACAAACATGAGACTTCCTTAATAGCGTATGCATTTTTTATTTCTTTTTAGGAGATAAGCCAAACGACTTATTGTTTTTTATAGCACATTCTTTATACAGATCTATGACTACTTGTTATTTAATGTAGGTCAATCTTTATCGCTTTGTGAATATTTCATCTTCTATTTTTGAGCCATTGTTTTTAATTTTGAGCCATCCCCCCATTTCTACTGACCTGCAAAGCCTCGGGCTTGAGTTCACGACCATTTTTCCCATTGCTAACCTATTGTGAATATGTCGTCGAGAACAGGACGACATTGAGGTATCTGGCAGCAATAAGGGAGGCGTTAAGGATTGTGATGCCACGGAGAATATGTCTGCAGGGAAGAGACAGCCAGATACCTTTAATTAGCAATATCATTATAGATAAACAGCTATGAATAAACCGAGATGCTAAAAAACGCAGATTAAGCAACAAAAGGTATACAAGGAAAAGTAATGAGAAAGGGATTATTCCGACAGGAAGCCATCAATCAGCAATCTACCTCTATTGGTGGGCGCTTATTAATGACTCCAAAACCTGCCTACATGATGATTACTGCCATATTAGTATGCTGGTTAGTCGCGGCTAGTCTATTTTTAATGCACGGAAGCTATGCCAGAAAAGCCTCGGTCCATGGATGGATAGAGCCACAGGGTGGCGTATTTAAGCTTTACGCAGGCGCAAGAAACGGCAGAGTATCTCAGGTGCTTGTTGCTGAAGGACAATATGTAAAGCGCGGCGATGCGTTAATTAAAGTGAATTACAGCGGTAAAAATGCATCTGGAAACCAGGTGAGTGAAATCTTACTGCGCGAGCTCAAGGAAAAACAACACCGCACTCAGGGTATTGTGGAGAGGCTGGGGGCACTGCATAAAGCTGGACTAGCTGACCTCAATACCTCAATTGAACAGCTATCAGAAGAACTGCGTGAATTAGAAGCACTGGTCGACATAGCCACTCATCAACACGAGGTAACGCAAGCCCAGTTTGAAAAAGCACATGCGCTTTATCGCAAGGGATACGTTAGCCAAGTTACTATTCAAGAGCAGCAAATAAAGGTACTTGGTAGCGAGCAAAACCTAAAACTCTCCGAACAAAATCTCAGCGCAGCTGAAAATAAAATCTCGTCGCTCATTCGTGAACGCACTTCATTGCCAAACCGGCAGCAAAACGAGCTGGCTAAATATCAGAACACCCTAAGCGATTTGAACCAACAAATTTTGGCTCATACCAGCGAAAGCGAACAAATTATTTACGCCCCAAAAGCAGGAATAATATCTGGTTTACATATCAAGCCAGGTTACGATATCAACAGTAACCATCTACTGGCCACCCTTGTACCTCAGTCTTCAGCTATGCAAGCTCATATGCTTGTGCCCGTGCATTCAGCTGGATTTATTGATGAGGGTCAACGGCTGCACATTCGATACGATGCCTTTCCTTATCAGAAATTTGGCGTGCAGCCAGGCCAGATACGCAATATTTCGAAGACGTTGATTTTACCTGGGGAACTGCACAGCGCACCTGTAGGCAGCTCGGAACCGGCATACCTCGTTACCGCGGACGTAATAAATAATACGCTAATGGCATATGGCAAGCAGATTGAGTTGAAATCTGGCATGACGTTTTCTGCTGACATCCAGCTTAGCCAACGCACCTTGTTAGAGTGGTTTTTAGAACCCCTGTATAGCTTGTCAGGGAGGCTATAACTGTGTTTGACCAAACTACAACACCATTAAACTTATCTTTTCTACCAAAACGCAGAGTGCCCCTGATATTGCAGAGCGAAGCGGCGGAATGTGGTCTGGCGTGTGTGAATATGATTGCGCAGTTTTACGGTGACAAGCGAGACTTAAACGCAATGAGACAAAGCTTTTCAGTCTCACTTCGCGGCTGCACGCTGCAGGATATTATGAACATTGGCAAGCGTGTAGGCCTACACTGTAGAGCATTAAAAATTGAACTTGCTCATTTACGCCAGCTAACGTGCCCAGCCATTTTACATTGGGACATGAAGCATTTTGTGGTGTTAACTCAAGTAACCCATAAAAAGGTAACCATAAACGATCCTGCGCTGGGCGAACGTATCCTTACTCTTGATGAGGCATCGCGTTGCATAACAGGTATTGCACTTGAGGTACTGCCTGCAAATGAATTTACGCCTAAAAAGAGCACGCCAACTATTTCACTAAACGATTTTTTCTCCAATGCCGTTGGCTTTAAACGAAATCTTCTGGTGCTCATTGCGTTATCAATAGTGTTGCAACTTTTTGTATTAGTAAGCCCCTACTACATGCAAACTGTGGTAGATGATGTACTAATTTACAACAACAATGCCCTTTTAGATGTATTGGCGCTTGGCTTTGCACTCTTATTGGTTATTGAGATATTTACCGCTGTTTTGCGTAAACTGCTAGTGCTTTCGGTCTCTACGCGGCTACAGCTGCAACTTTCTGCTTCGGTATTTAAGCACTTACTTTCGCTGCCCCTAGACTATTTCGCCAAACGCCATGTAGGCGATATTGTCTCTCGCTTTAATTCGCTCAGCCATATTCGCGAGTTTTTAACGACGGGAGTGGTGACCGCACTGCTCGATGGTTTATTCGCCATTATCACGCTTTTTGTAATGACAGTGTACTCTCTAAAACTTACCTTGATTGTTGTCACCGTAATGACGCTGTATGTAGCGCTGCGCTTAGGCGTACTGTCTTTTATGAAACGCCTAACAACCGAGAAAATTGGTTTAGCTGCTTCTGAGCAGAGCCACTTTATTGAGAGCATCCGCGGTATGTTGCCCATTCGGGTTTACCATCAAGAAGTACAGCGTCAGAGCCATTGGCAAAATAAGCTGGTTGCCGTTTTGAATAAAGACATTAGCTTAGGCAAAGTCAATATAGGTAACGACGCCGTTAATAAAGCTATGTTTGGTTTAGAAAATTTAGCTGTTATTTATGTGGGCGCTAACTTAGTCATGGACAGCACCATGACAATAGGCATGTTATTAGCGTTTATTGCATACAAAAACCGCTTTTCCAGCGCCATTGACGGAGTAGTCAATAACGTTATTGAATACAAAATGCTGAGCGTTCATTTTACTCGGCTAAGCGATATTGTGCTGGCTTCGCCTACCTTCGACACTGAAAACCCTCAAGCCTATCCAGCTCTAAATTCACAAGCTGGGTTAGCAAATACGCTATCTTCAGACACAAACGCTGGCTCACAAAAACCTGAAAGCGGGCTTTGTGAAGCAAACGAACTCGATGGTGTGAAGTCTCCTAAAGCAGTTGCCATAGCGCTGTGTGCAAACAACATAAGCTATCGATATAGCGAGGCCAGTGAACCTGTATTCAGCGGTATTGATTTACAGGTAAACCATGGCGATATTATTGCTATTACAGGTGCAAGCGGCAGCGGAAAGAGCACGCTTTTGAAATGCCTTATGGGGCTGTACATGCCTCAAGAGGGCAAGGTTCAACGTCATAACTCATCAAGCCGTCGTAATGCTTGTAAAGTGGCCTCTGTTTTACAAGAAGACACCTGCTTGAACGGCACCATTGCCGACAATATTAGTTGTTTTTCAGAGACTCCCAACTTAGAGAAGGTCGTTCGCGCCGCTCATTTAGCCTGTCTTCATGACGAAATTGTCGCTATGCCAATGCAATACCATTCTCTGGTTGGCGATATGGGCAGTAGTTTAAGTGGCGGTCAAAAACAGCGGCTATTGCTCGCCCGAGCGCTGTACCAAAGCCCCGATATTTTATTTTTAGATGAAGCCAGTAGTCATCTCGATATGGCTAACGAAGAAAAGATAAACCAGCATCTTAAGACACTCAATATCACTCGAATTATGGTGGCACATCGACCGCAAACTATTGCCATTGCGGATACGGTTTACCACCTATCAAATCAATCCTTACAGGTTTTCTCTCCCTCAATTATGGAAAAGGAAGCCACCCAAAAAACCTATGGAGAAGACCAATGAAAACACACGAAGTGAGAGAAAATAACGCACTTATGACAGAGTCGGAGCGCATGCAAGTGGAAGCTCAGGGAATTACATCAAGTGGAACTTTGATACCTATAAAGTGCTTATCTAAAAGAGAGATGCAGGTGGTACATAAAATAATGGGTGGATGCTCCAACAAATCCATCGCAGATGAACTGTTTATTAGCGAGCGTACGGTGAAATTTCACTGTGCCAATATTTACAGAAAACTCAATATCACCAGCCGGACTGCATTAATCGCCGGCTGCTTTAGAACGCTTTACCGAGAGGATGTATCGCATTAGCGCTATAACCTCATTTTAACCCACGCTAATACAAGGAGCGTAATCAATGAAAGACCAACAACAAGCAGTAACGTTAGCCGAAAATCAGCTATTTGCAGTCTCGGGCGGCAATAGCTTACAAACCATTAAAGAAAGCCTGTCTTCTAGGCCCATACCGGGAGCACCCATTACAGGAAGTCCTACACCAAAAGAGCCGATTTATATCACTATGGCAATAGGCGAAGGTGGCGGTACCTTGCCAGATATTTTGGCTTAGGCGGGTGCGCTAGCACTAGGGGCATAATGTCCCTAGTGCTCAATTATTTCGATCTTGTCGTAGCTTGCAATAAGCGTGTTAAAAAAGCGACTTGTGCGAAACCCTAGACACAAACCATATAACCCACTCATGTAAAAGGGATACCGCATGTATGTAGGACTGATAGGCAATGAATACGACCCACAAATGGTTCACATGGTCAGCGCATTGGAAAGTACCAATGTTACCGCTTTTGTTGCCAATACCGCTCATTTTGGCAGTGGATGGACTATAAGTTTCGATCCAGACTCTAATGAAGGCTTTTTGCATTTTCCGCCGTCTCAACAAAGGCTTCCCACAAGGGTAATGTTTTCAGATATAAAGTCTGTGTACTGGCATCAATATATTCCCACTAATACGGCTGCTCCTCGGCAAGTAAATCCATCTTCAAAAGCAGAGTCGGTAACAAGCAGTCAAACGTCCGTATCTCAGCGCATGTGGATAGAGCAAGAGTTATCGAGCACACTGCTATGCTGGTTCACCTATGGCGCCACTAAATGGGTAAATTCTATTGATGCTGTGCGCTCCCATCAGTGCAAGCCCATGCAACTAAGCGTTGCGTCTCAACAGGGAGCAAATATTCCCTATTCTTTCGTTGGAAATGCACCTGAAGCGGCGGCGCAATTTTGTAGCAACATGCCTGAAGTGGTGTATAAACCGGTTAGAGGTGGAAAAGTAGCGCAATATGTCAATAAAACGGAGCATTTACGACCCCTGCTCACCACGTTACTCTCACAGCGCCCTGTGACATTTCAAAAGTATATAAGTGGCACAAATATTCGCAGTTACGTACTTGGAAAGGAAGTGGTGAGCGTACTTATTAACAGCGTAGAACTTGATTATAGAAATGATATAGATGCAACGCCGGTAATTACCATTATCCCTCAAGACGTTAAACGCCTGGCAATTCGAATCTGCGCCGCATTAGGTATGCATTGGTGCGCTATAGATTGGCGAAAAACGGATAAAAACACATATTATTTCTTGGAAGCCAACCCCAGCCCTTTTTTCCTAAAGGTTGAACGGGATACGGGGTTAGATATTACCGGCAGACTTATTAGTCTACTGCAAAATTAAGAGGTAGTTCTCCTTACTTTAAAGCCCTTCTTACTTGAAAGGCCTCTGGTTTTAACAGTGCTGAGAACAAAAAACCCAGCGGTTTGCTGGGCTTTTTATGGCTGATGGCGTGAACTCGACTATAGAATAAAACGCGAGAGATCTTCGTTATCAACCAATGTTTCTAAGTGACTATTTACATAATCAGCGTCGATGACAAATGATTCACCGCTTTTTTCAGAGGCATCAAATGAAATATCTTCCATTAAACGCTCGAGCACAGTATGAAGCCTACGGGCGCCGATGTTTTCTGTGGTCTCATTCACCTGCCATGCCGCTTCAGCTATGCGCTGAATACCAGAGTCGTCGAAGGTCACGTTCACTCCTTCAGTCTGCATTAGCGCAATGTATTGTTGCGTTAAAGAGGCATTAGGCTCGGTAAGGATGCGTTTAAAGTCGCCGACTTTGAGCGCCGATAGCTCAACGCGAATAGGCAAACGGCCCTGCAACTCAGGAATGAGATCCGATGGCTTGCTCATTTGAAAAGCGCCTGAGGCAATAAACAAAATATGGTCTGTTTTAACCATACCGTGTTTCGTCGATACCGTAGAGCCCTCAACCAAAGGAAGTAAATCTCGCTGTACGCCCTCGCGGGAAACATCGCCAGAGTTATTGCCTTCGCGCTTACAAATTTTGTCAATCTCATCTACAAACACAATGCCGTGCTGCTCAACTGACTCAATGGCTTTTTCTTTTAAGTCTTCTTGATTAACAAGGCGGGCCGCTTCTTCCTCAATCAGCATTTTGAAAGCATCTTTAATTTTCAGCTTCTTCTTTTTCTTTTGCGAACCAGACAGATTTTGAAACATTCCCTGCAGCTGGTTTGTCATCTCTTCCATACCCGGAGGAGCCATAATCTCAACACCCACTTGGGGGAGCGCAACGTCAATCTCAATCTCTTTATCGTCTAATTCGCCCTGACGAAGCTTTTTGCGAAACGCCTGACGGGTTCCTCTATCCTCTACTTCTTCCTTGTTTCCCCACGCATCTTCAGGCGGAGGAAGTAAAGCGTCAAGAATGCGATCTTCCGCTGCTTCTTCAGCACGGAACTTCACTTTCTTCATTTCATTTTCTTTTGTCATCTTAACGGCGATGTCCGCTAGATCACGAATAATTGTTTCTACTTCTTTGCCCACATAACCAACTTCGGTAAACTTTGTCGCCTCTACCTTGATAAAAGGCGCATTAGCAAGCTTGGCTAGACGTCGAGCAATTTCAGTTTTACCTACGCCTGTTGGACCAATCATAAGAATGTTTTTTGGCGTTACCTCTTGACGCAATTCAGGCTCTAACTGCATTCTGCGCCAGCGATTTCTAAGCGCGATAGACACAGCCCGTTTTGCGTCTTGCTGGCCAATAATATGGCGGTCTAACTCGTGAACAATTTCTCTTGGTGTCATTTCAGACATGAATAAACCCTTATTTCTTTGATACTCGGACTGCGCGTAATGAATACACCGAACTACCGGTCTGCGCAGTACAAGGGCGTAAGTAACCTTTTGCTACCGCCCCGTCGCTTCATTCATTAGTAATCTAATACATCTACCGTTTGGCTATGGTTCGTAAATACACAAATATCGCCAGCAATAGTGAGTGATTTCTCAGCAATTTCTTTTGCCGTTAGCTCAGTATTTTCCAGCATAGCAGTGGCCGCAGCTTGTGCGTAATTGCCACCAGAACCTATCGCGATAAGGTCGTTTTCTGGCTGTACTACGTCTCCATTCCCCGTGATGATGAATGAAGCGGTCTCGTCAGCCACCGCTAAAAGGGCTTCGAGTTTTCTCAGCGCTCTGTCGGTACGCCAGTCTTTTGCAAGCTCAACAGCAGCTTTGGTTAAGTGGCCTTGGTGGGCTTCAAGCTTGGACTCAAAGCGTTCAAATAGTGTAAACGCATCGGCTGTGCCACCTGCGAAGCCTGCGAGTATTTTATCGTGGTAAAGACGACGCACCTTGCGCGCATTGCCTTTCATTACCGTATTTCCCAGCGATACTTGACCGTCACCAGCCATCACCACCTGATTTCCACGTCGTACAGATACAATCGTTGTCACGTTTTTTCCCCGTTTAGCTGGGTGTATCCGCCGTGAGCATATGAATTCACGGCGGTCACTTATCTAGTCTATAAACCATAAGTGGGGGAGCGGTTTATATTTTCAAGGGCTTTCGCTTACGGCGCTGTGTTTATCGTAAGGAGAACTTACAAATTCCAATACCAAATCTGACATGTAGCAATGTTGACTTTGCGCAGGCTATGCTTTGCTTTTTCCGCGTCGCGCTTAGACTCAAAAGGCCCAAGAATAACGCGAAACCATTCGCCGTTACTTCCCGAACTCTGGCGAATTAACGCTTCTAATCCTTGAAAGGCTATTTTCGCTTTCATTTCTTCCGCTTGGGCACGGGTTCTAAAAGACGCACATTGCATAAGATAACGCTTGTCAGATTTTTCTTGGGCTTGAACGTCAACTTCTACCTCGTAACCCGGTAGCGTTTTAATGTATTCCCACTCTTCCTCTGGTAACTCTGGCAATGCTTCTTCTGTCGGTGCTACTGCCCTTGAAGACTGCACATCTACATCCCCCTCAACATTGTCTTTGATCGACCACAAAAACACCCCGAAGCCTGCCACCAGCGCAACAATAATTGCTATTTTGAATATGGGGAGCTTGTGCATGGTTGGCGAACTCACTTGTCTGCTACTCGCTCGCTTATTAGCATTGTTTGGGGCTTTTTTCTTTTTTTGAGAGCGTCCGCGGGACACATAATCACGTTGAGCCATAGTCGGCGATATTCCTGCTTGTTATCGGTGTTTGTTAGGAAATAATTTCGTAAGGCAATAGTAGAGGCAGCAGAACTGTTTGTGCACTACTTTGTTATTAAACTTTGACCGCTAGAATTTTAACGTATTGCTTAGCAACAAGCTAACTGAAATCTGTGGGGTCGATATCTACCGACCATCTTACTTTCGAGGCCTGATTGAGTGATTGTAGAAAAGGAAGTGATTGACGCAGGGCCTCGTGTAATGGGGCGCGTTTTTGATGACTACATATCAACATAAAACGGAAGCGTCCCTGTCGTTTTTCTATTAACGAAGGGAAAGGACCATTCATTTCAAGCTCGTTACTGTACGAAGTAAAGACGCCACGACACCCCTGCAAAAACGAGAAAGCCTGCGCGCTGTCTATCGACTCGCAACGCACTACAAACTGACTGATGTAAGGAGGGAGCCTTGCTGCCTTTCTCTCTGTTAATGCATGTCGGGCAAAATGTCCGTACCCATTATTCACTAAATCCTGCAATAAGGGATGGTGAGGATTGTGAGTTTGTAACCACATTTCACCTGGTTTAGCCGCACGCCCTGCCCGCCCTGCCAGCTGTGTAACAAGTTGTGCGAGTTTTTCTGGGGCTCTAAAGTCGGCACTAAATAATGCCCCGTCGCAATCGAGTACTGCTACTAAGGTGACGTGAGGAAAATGGTGTCCTTTGGATAATATTTGAGTGCCGACAAGCAGCTGGTACTCTTGACGATTAATTGCATCTAGCGTGCTGTGCAGCTTATCTTTACCGCGCACCGTGTCACTGTCTATACGCACTTGTTTAGCGTCGGGAAATAAAGACATTAACCCGTCTTCTACTTGTTCAGTACCCGTACCTGCTGTAACAAGGGTTGAGCTGTGGCATGCCTCACACTGCCGCGGCATAACTCGGGTGCCTGCGCAGTGATGACACTGCAGGCGATTTTGCGACTTGTGCACTGTGTAAGGTCTATCGCACCGCTTACACATTACTGTCTCTCCGCAGTGGTGACACAGTAAGGCAGGCGCGTACCCCCTTCTATTTACAAATACCAGCACTTGATTTCCAGCATTAATATGCTGTCGCATTATGGTGAGTAACGCTTGCGATATACCGTAGTGTAGGGGCTGCTCTCTAGCATCAAGTACATGAAGCTGCGTATGCTGGGCTCCACCCGCTCTGCGCGTTAAATGCAAGTGCGCATAGCGCCCACTAAGGGCATTATTCAAGCTCTCTAACGCAGGAGTAGCACTGCCTAACAGCAAAGGAATACTGTGCTGTTTTGCCCGCATCGCCGCGAGATCTCTCGCGTGATAACGAAGACCATCTTGTTGTTTGAACGATTCATCATGCTCTTCATCAACAATTATCATACCGGGCGTTTTGAGCGGCGTAAAAATAGCAGAGCGCGTGCCAATAATTATGCCCAGCTCTCCGGCTCTGGCGCGTTGCCATACTCGCAGGCGCGCCTTATCGGAAAGCTGGGAATGTAGAACGCCTACATCAATATTAAAGCGCTTTTCAAATCGAGATACAGTTTGCGGAGTGAGCCCAATTTCTGGTACCAAAATGAGAATTTGCTTACCCGCGGCCAATAGTGGCTCTATCGCTTGTAAATAGACTTCTGTTTTTCCACTGCCCGTTACGCCTTCTAGCAGACTTATTGCAAAGTTACCTTGCTGGCGATTAAGCGCCGCTATGGCGACAGATTGCTCTGTATCTGGCGTGGGCTTTTGCGCTACCTTCATTGTTGATAGCCAGCCCTTTGGTATTAGTTCAGGTACAACTTCAACTATTTCCGCCAGCGATTTATCGATAACGGCCTTAACTGCCGGTGCGCCATATAACTTTCTGCTTTGCTGGGCCGACAAACTCGATGTTTGCAATGCCTCAAAAAAGGCTTTTTGCTTGGGTGCTCTGGATAATGTATTTGATTGTGATTGCTCGCCAACAGGCGTGAGCCTTACTCTTTCTTCAGGAACTAGCTGAGCTTTTTCTCCCTTCCTTAATAGCACCGGCAACATAGCGTGCAGCACTTCGCCCGGCGCATGATGGTAGTATTGCCACAACCATTGTGCCATTTTGAGTAGAACTGCATCGACGATGGGATACTCGTCAATGACCGCTTCTACTGATTTTAACTTTTTGACGTTTTCTATCTCGTGGCTATCTTCATCTATTACATCAATAACCACGCCCACCAGTTTTCGCGGACCAAATGGCACCTGCACCCTTACTCCTGCTTCTAGTGGAGTAGAATGGGTATAGGTAAATAATTGTCGCAGCGGTACTGGTACTGCAACAGATAGGTAAGCCATTTTAGAGCAGGTCTCCGTCGTCAAATGTGAAAAGCTGAATATTAGCAAAAAAGGAAAGTGCCAAGTGTTGGTATTTAAACACAATAATCACGTTGATAATAAAGCCATTGTGCTTTTGCTCACTTATCCAGCACAAAGACCTTGATCCAAGCCTCGGCTTCCTTTATTATCCGGCGCTCTTTTGCGATGGGCTGTAAATTTACTGCCTGTCATTTGAATATTAAGTTACGTATGGTGTTTAGCTTCGGGCTGAATAGCGATACGGCCTTATGATGAGGTAATCCCATGAAACAAGGTATCCACCCAGAATACGCTGAAATTAAAGCAACATGTTCTTGCGGTAACGTAATGAATGTTCGTTCTACAATGGGTAAAGATATTAACCTAGACGTATGTTCTTCTTGTCACCCTTTCTACACTGGTAAGCAACGTAACGTTGATACTGGTGGCCGTGTTGATCGCTTCAAGAAGCGTTTTGGTGCACTTAGCAAGAAGTAAGTTCAACACGTTTGAACGTGACGAACAAGAAAAGCGCCTTTGGGCGCTTTTTTATTGTCTTTTGTTTATCTCAAAGCGCTTAATACTTTCTTCTCAACGACTTACACCTGAACTCACCCCAAACGTTTCTAGTATTTGAGGCTGAGCACAAGAACTATATGCACGTATCAATCAAACAAAAAGAGAAATACTGAGTCGTTTTGTCCTAATGGTACAAGGGTTTTGATAGGTGCTTTTCCCAATCTCCTTGGCTTTGTTTATCGCATGCTTCCTCACTATCAAATCGTATTGAATTGGGTGTAGATTTTATGCTCTCTAAGGCTATGGTTACTTGCGTAATAAACGCCTCATCCCAGCCATCCGACAATGCATTATTGCGCTGACGCTCAGTGGTGAAAACAGCTACAACATCCGGCGAACGCCAATGTCCTTGGTGAGTGAGCCATATAAACCCATTGCCCTGGGTTTTGAAGGCTTCGCAAACATTAGTGAGTTCGTTGATTAATTTGCGCTCAGTCACTCTACTTCTCCTCTTATTGCGCACCTGGTGCCTAGCTTATACCATTAATCCGCATAGATAATTGCCTTAACTGTTTGTTGACGAGATTTCTGTTATTTAGATTTCTGTTATTTAGATTTTTGCACAGCGGCAAAATTAAAATAGTAAAATCATATGGAAATCAGGTCCGGCATAAAAATTATGAATGACAAATATAGTGTTTACTTACTGGTCTAACAAGTTGTAGTCACCTACATTTATAATATAGAAACACATGAAATCACCGGTGGAAATTCTGATCAGATATGTACACCGTTATTGCCTGTGTTAGGGTAAATGATACTTGCTCCGTTTACACCAACACGGGCAGTTGTTATCCAGGGCATGACCTAATTCCGGCGAACAGATAATACTAAAAACATAAAGCTGTTCGGCGATGACATTGGCTAACGTAAATTAAAAATATGGTTACATTGTCGCTAACCTCAAACTAGGCTGCGACACCAAAAACCCTACACTCAAGGAAACCATTTCACATGTCAGATTTTAGACAACGCGCGCTCGATTATCACGCTAAACCAACTCCAGGGAAAATACGGGTAGAACTATCAACGCCAGCAGATAGTGTTGATGACTTAGCCCTTGCCTACAGTCCTGGTGTCGCAGAGCCGGTAAGAGAGATAGCGGAAGACCCAGATAACGCCTATAAATATACGGCAAAAGGTAACATGGTAGCGGTAATTAGTAACGGTACTGCCATATTGGGTTTAGGTAATCTTGGCCCATTAGCATCAAAGCCAGTGATGGAAGGTAAAGCTTTGCTGTTCAAGCGCTTTGCCGGTATTGACGCTATTGATATAGAGGTAAAGCACCGCACTACTGAAGAGTTCATTAATACTGTCGCCAATATTGCAGATACATTCGGCGGTATAAACTTAGAAGATATAAAAGCCCCTGAATGCTTTGAAATAGAGCAAGAGCTTATTAAGCGATGCAAAATTCCCGTGTTTCATGACGACCAACACGGCACAGCAATAGTGACGGCTGCGGGTATGCTAAACGCATTAGAGATT
This sequence comes from Alteromonas sp. MB-3u-76, assembly GCF_002831605.1. NCBI lineage: Bacteria > Pseudomonadati > Pseudomonadota > Gammaproteobacteria > Alteromonadales > Alteromonadaceae > Alteromonas > Alteromonas sp. MB-3u-76. Next base: position 3,933,209 of record NZ_CP025115.1, read on the forward strand.
CAGGGAAAAAATATCGAAAATGCAAAAATTGTGTGCCTTGGCGCTGGCGCCGCAGCAGTAGCATGTATGGAACTATTGATAAAGTGCGGTGCTCAGCGTGAGCGTATTTACATGCTTGATAGAAAGGGGGTAATTCATACCCGCCGCGATGACTTAACCGAACACAAATCATTGTTTGCCAACAATACAGACAAACGTACCTTAGAAGATGTAATGCGCGGAGCAGATATTTTTGTAGGCGTGTCTGGCCCTGATCTTTTACCTCCGGAAACTCTAGCGCTAATGGCTGATAACCCTATTGTGTTCGCTTGCTCGAACCCGGATCCAGAAATCAGACCCGATCTTGCTCATGAAGTACGTGATGATTTAATCATGGCAACTGGCCGTTCCGATTACCCAAATCAAGTTAACAACGTACTGTGCTTTCCGTTTATTTTTCGCGGAGCATTAGATGTGAGAGCAAGCGCAATAAACGACGAAATGAAAGTGGCTGCTGTAGAAGCAATTCGCGCCATTACAAAAGAAGAAGTTCCGCCTGAAGTACTAGCAGCAAGCAACAGCAAAAACCTTAGCTTTGGCAAAGATTATATCATTCCTAAGCCTATGGACCCTCGACTTTGCGATCGCATAGCCAGTGCAGTAGCAAAAGCAGCTATTGAATCTGGTGTTGCGGGAATTTCGAAACCATCAGAAGAATAACCGAGAGTAAATTTATTAAATACTCTCGATGATAACGCCGCCCCGTTGTGAAGTTATACCGTTTGATGTGTCCCTGGATATTACTTTACAGGTATTACTTTAAAACAGGGCGACGTTTTTTATTACGTGTGAAAAGTGTTGAAAATTACTCTTCGGTGGGCTCATTTTCAAAGCTAGGATCAATGCCCATTTCTTCCATAATTCTTCTAGCTTCGGCAGGTACTCTATTAGCGTTATCTTTTCGAAGGTCATCATCGTTGGGGAGCGGTTGACCTGTAAACGCGTGTAAAAACGCTTCGCAGAGTAATTCTGAGTTAGTGGCGTGCCGCAAATTATTAATTTGACGACGGGTACGTTCATCCGTTAACGCTTTCAACACATTAATGGGTATAGAAACAGTGACTTTTTTTACCTGTTCGCTTTTTTTACCGTGCTCTGCGTAGGGGTGTATATACTTACCATTCCATTCTGCCATTGTACTAACTCGGTTTTATTTTAGTTGTGTTATAACGTGAAATTCTAAACAAGTTCACGAAAAGGTCAATTGAGCAGTGTAAACCTCTTGACGTCTAGACATATATTCTTTAATTTAGCCGTCTAAACGTCTATAAAAAGCTTATCAGAGAGAATTATACATGGTTTCTTACGCACAAGGCATTGATGCACTCAACCAGTCCTTATCGGAGCTGCGTGACATTGACGTCTCTTTTGAGTTTTTTCCTCCTAAAACGGAAGCCATGGAGCAAACATTATGGAAATCGGTAGAGCGGTTAGCGCCTCTCAAACCGAGTTACATGTCGGTTACCTATGGTGCAAACAGCGGCGAGCGCGATAGAACCCACGATGTAGTAAAGCGAATTCAACAACAAACCGGGGTTTCTGCGGTTCCTCATTTAACTTGCGTTGATGCAAGCAGAGAAGAGCTTAAACAAATTGCGCAAGACTACTGGGATTCAGGTATTCGTCGCATTGTAGCGTTACGTGGGGACCTTCCTGCAGGTGTTGACACAACAGAGATGTATGCCTCTGACCTAGTGGCATTATTAAAAGATGTAGCCGACTTCGATATTTCTGTTGCTGCCTATCCCGAAAAACACCCAGAAGCTCCAAATGCGCAATTTGACCTTCTCAATTTGAAGCGTAAAGCAGAAGCAGGAGCTACAGAGGCTATTTCTCAGTTCTTCTTCGACACCAGTGTATTTTTGCGTTTTAGAGATCGCGCTGCCGCAGCAGGTGTTGATTTGGATTTAGTACCGGGCATTTTACCTGTGACAAATTATCAAACCCTGGTTAAATTTGCAGGCTTTACGAATGTTCACGTGCCTGGATGGCTTCACAAAATGTTCGACGGGCTAGACGCCGACGACCAGGCCACCCGCAACCTCATTGGAGCCAATATCGCTATGGATCAAGTTAAGGTATTAGCCAAAGAAGGCGTAAAGCATTTCCATTTTTATACCCTTAACCGAAGCGAACTGAGCTACGCTATTTGTCACATGTTAGGTGTGCGAGGCGACAATAAATAACCTTTGCTCATAACTGCGCTGGCAGTTACCATTTACTTCAGCAATAAAAATGAAGCGGTGACGTTAATGTCAGGAGAGCACGAGTGTATTTAGAGCGGGTTAAAGCCACTTATGAGAATATAAAGCCTCAAGCGAAAGATCTCTTCACCATATTTATCAATCGCTGCAAAGAAGACAATGTCACTATTTCTGCTGGGCACTTGGCCTATGTAACGCTGTTATCGCTAGTGCCCTTCATAATGGTTACCTTCACTATTATGTCGGCCTTTCCTGCTTTTGCATCAGTACGAAGCAAAATTGAATACTTTATTTTTAGCAACTTTGTTCCCACCGCCAGTGATGTAGTGCATCAGTACATGACTGATTTTGTCGGTAATGCCTCTGAAATGAGCGCTATAGGTATTTTGTCTCTGCTGGTTGTGGCACTAATGCTTATCTCAAATGTGGATAAGACACTCAACCGAATTTGGCGAACGAAAAGCGAAAGGCCGATAGTGTTTACCTTTGCTATTTACTGGATGGTAATCACATTAGGGCCTATTTTAATTGGCTCCAGCGTGATTGTAAGCACTTACCTTACTGGACTTGCAGCGTTTACTGAAGAATACACGCCAGGATTAGGTACGTTCGTATTAAGCTTAGTACCTAGCGGCGCAGCCATGCTTGCATTCACTATTTTATACACTATGGTGCCTAATAAGCAGGTTTATGCCCGCCACGCAGCTTGTGGGGCCTTGGCCGCTACTATTGCTTTTGAAATTACAAAGTCAGGATTTGCACTTTACGTCACCAACTTTCCCTCTTACGAATTAATTTACGGCGCACTTGCTGTGGTGCCAATCTTATTTTTATGGGTATATTTGTCTTGGATTATTGTTCTCTTTGGCGCTGAATTCACCTGTAGCCTGGGCGAGGCATTTGAAAATCAAAGAGACCTCAATAAGGAAAAATACGTGTCATCTGAGGAGGAAGAAGACGAGCAAAAAAGTCTTGCGCCATCTCATAATGACGGCACAAATAAATAAGGGAGCAAATTGCTCCCTTATTTCTAATGGTAACCTAAATGGTTACTTTCGCTTTTATTTAGCTAGTTTTTCATAGAAGCAATAAACGCATCAGACTCTGCAATTGCTGAATTCATCTGGCTTAATAACTGAGCAACATTGTCTTCTATCGTTGACAGCTCACCTTGCAATGCACCAATTGCACTCGCGTTGAGGTTGTGCTTCAAATAAAGCACATTATCTTGCAGTGCATTTAGAACAGGAGGCATTTTACTTTCTGCTTTACGCATCGACTTCATCAAAGACGCGTAGCGTCGCTGAGTTTCTCGAAGTTTTGCCGCACTGTCTCGCTTCAATGAGCCGCTTTGGTATTTTTCAAGCTCTTCTTGCCACTCATCGAACAGCGCTTCGGCCACACTTTCTACTTTATCAATACGCGCAGTGACCTCTTCAGCTGCAGCTACGCTATCTTCATACTGCCCGTTTAGATTGTCGTAAACATCCTCAAGCTCACCGCCGTCAAACTCTACCGCCGCGCTAAACGCCTCTAACGCAGAACTAAATTGTTCTTGCGCGTCTTCCTGAGAATCTTTGGCGTTATCTACCCGATCAACAAGTATATCGCGCTTTTCTACACCGACCTTTTCCCACGCAGCATAATAAGCTGACTGACACCCCGTTAGAGTGAGTGCAGCAACAAACGCTGTAGTTATTAGTCTCATACTGTTGCTCCACCTCTAAAGCGCGCTGCGCTGATGATGCTTATAAGATGCAAAATTGCACCTAGCGGCCAAAATACAATTGCCAACACTACGGTTGCCGCCAGTGCGTAACAAACACCCACTGAAACAAAGTAAAATAGCGCTGCTAAAATTCGGCCTTGGACCAAATGTCCTAAACCGGGGATAAAAAAGTTACATATAGCGGCAATAACATTGCCACCCGATCCTTGACCTGCCATACAAACGTCCTCGCAATTATGATTATAATGTGATTAGCTAACGCATGCGTAACACCTTTTTCCAAATTAGTTTCAACCGTTGTGCTTAACGCAACGTATAAATTAAGGCGCAAGGTGTTTACAAGCGACAGCATGCATAATAATAAACTAAACTAAAACAGGCACTCGCACAACGCGTAGAAATATAATGAAACGACTTTATCCGGATGTAACCAGCTACAACGACGGATTTATTGATGTAGGAAGCGGGCATTCCCTCTATTTTGAGCAAAGCGGAAACCCTGACGGAATTCCAGTACTCTTTATTCACGGTGGACCTGGCGCCGGTTTGCCGCCTAATTACAAAAGCTTCTTCGACAGTAACAAATACCGTATTATTGGATATGAACAACGTGGATGCGGGCGATCTACGCCGCTTGCAGAAATAAGTAATAATGATACTTGGCTAAATGTAGATGATATCGAAATGCTTCGAAGCCATCTTGGCGTTCCTGAGATGCTACTATTCGGTGGCTCTTGGGGCTCTACGCTTGCCCTACTTTATGCGTTGAAATATACCGAACATGTCTCTGGTCTCATTTTACGCGGCGTTTTTCTTGCTCGACAGCAAGACAGAGAATGGTTCTTATCGCCCCAAGGGTGCGCCGCGCAGCTATTTCCAGAACATTATCGCAAGTTCACAAAAGATATCCCCCCACCAGTTACCGCCAATGCAGTTTGCGAGTATTACAGTGCTCAATTAAGCTCTAGCAACGAAGTTCTCAAACACGCAGCATTAAGACGCTGGTATCAGTGGGAAGAGCGTCTTTCACGGTTAAGCTTACCGCCGGGTGTTGGAGAGGCAAGCTGTCACTACCCCATGAATTTGGTAACGTGCCTAGCCACGCTAGAGTGTCACTTTTTATCAAATAAATGCTTTATTCCCGAAAACTACATTATTGATAATATCGAAAAGATAAATCATATCCCTGGAACAATTGTTCACGGTCGCTACGACATGATATGCAAAACAGAAGCTGCTGAAACACTCCATAAGGCGTGGGAACAAAGTGAGTTACAAATTGTACCCGATGCAGGCCACAGCACATCTGAGCCCAGTATCGCCTATGCACTTTGCCGCGCGACCAGAGATATGTCTCGTTTTCTCAAGGAGCAAACTCAGTGATAGGACTTATTCAACGGGTGTCTGAGGCTAGCGTAACTGTGGACGAGAAAGTCATCGGTGAAATAGGCCACGGTATGGTTGTGCTGCTAGGCGTAGAAAAAGACGACGGCGACGCAGAAATAGAGAAGCTAGCGAACAAACTGTGTCGCTATAGAATGTTTTGCGACAGCGATGGAAAAATGAACCTTAATATCGAGCAAGTTGGTGGAGCTATGCTTGTTATCTCTCAATTCACTTTGGTTGCTGATACGCAAAAAGGCAATCGCCCTGGTTTTTCTCGCGGCGCATCCCCTTCCCACGGAAAAAACGTGTATTTGCGGTTCGTGAACACGCTCAAGAAAAAGGGGATGTCGGTACAAACGGGAGAGTTTGGCGCAGATATGAAAGTAGCATTGGTAAACGATGGACCAGTGACATTTCAGTTTCAAGTTTAGGTTTTTAAGCTTGTGCCTACTGCGCGGTTACGTTTAAATACAACTCGATTTTTAAAAAGGGCTGTTTATTGTGTATAAGGTTGTAACACCAAAAAGCGATGCAGAATTTGAAGCCTACTTTCATTTTCGATGGGAGCATTTGCGTCAACCTTGGAATTTTCCTCCTGGCTCAGAAAAAGACGAATACGAACAGGTTGCTGAGCATCGCATTATCACCAATAGAAAGAATGAAATTGTAGCCTGTGGCCGTGTGCATCTAAATACCGCTGAAGAAGCGCAAATACGCCACATAGCCGTTCGCAATGATCATATGCGAAAAGGGCTGGGTAAAATGGTGATGGTTGCGCTTGAGAACGTTGCTAAAGATCTTGGCGCTGTGCGAGCAGTGACTAATAGTCGCGAAATTTCTATCGACTTTTTTGCCTCCTGTGGTTTTGTTATCGAGCGAGAAGCACCCAACGAACTAGGTATGCTGAAACGTCAGCAAATGGTAAAGAAGTTTACTGAAAACAATACGCTAGTGCTTCATCCAAAATGGTGTCGTTCATTACAAGAAACTTGGTCTGAAACCATTCCCATCACAGAACATATGGGTATTAAGCTTTACCAATACACAGGAAGAACCCTTGAGACTCGTGCATCACTGAATAAGAATATTAATATTCACGGCACTATGTTCGCAGGCAGTATTTTCTCTTTGGCCACACTTACCGGCTGGGGACTTATTTATTTGCAGTTGAAAGAGCGTGGATTGAACGGCGATATTGTGCTTGGCGATGGCGATATTCATTACCACAAGCCTATCACCATGAAGCCTAGAGCAATTTGTAACATAGAAACATTGTCAGGCAAGTTTGCTCCCTTGCAAAAAGGGAAAAAAGCGCGTTTTGAATTAAGCGTGGCTATTTTGGACAACGATACTGCGGTGGCAGAATTTGAAGGGGTATTCTGGGTGCTCCCAGTGTCTGAGAACAGCGAATAAAGAGAACGAATAGAGAGTCTGCAAGACACTCTTAACTAGAACTCTAGACAACAAAAAAGCGCCGACTGGCGCTTTTTTTATTTATCTGTCTGCGTTAAAAACTTTAAGCTGCAACCATCGCCGCCTGTAGTTTTTTCATCGCGTTCTTTTCAATTTGACGAACGCGCTCTGCAGATACATCGTATTTATTCGCTAAGTCTTGCAGCGTAATTTTGTTATCTGCTAACCAGCGTGTTTCGATAATATCCTGACTGCGCTCATCAAGGGTTTTTATCGCTGAATACAAACGCTTGCTTGCCGCAGTGTCCCAATCGTTATTGATAACGTCGGTTTCAACGTTGGCAGTTTTATCTTCTAAAAACTGAACCGGAGCAAAGTTACCTGTTTCGTCTTCATCGGCAGACAAATCGAATGCTTGGTCTTGACTGCTCATTCGAGCTTCCATTTGGAGAACTTCTTTTGTACTCACTCCAAGCTCGTCTGCTACTGTTTGTACTTCCGCATGCGTAAACCAACCCAAGCGTTTTTTCGCCTTGCGTAGGTTAAAGAAAAGCTTACGCTGTGCCTTAGTTGTTGCCACTTTCACGATGCGCCAATTTTTCAGAACGAACTCGTGAATTTCGGCTTTTATCCAATGAACAGCAAAAGAAACCAAGCGAACACCCACAGTAGGGTCGAAACGCTTCACTGCCTTCATCAGACCAATATTACCTTCTTGAATGAGATCAGCCTGCGGTAAGCCATACCCTGAATATGATTTTGCAATATGCACAACAAAGCGAAGGTGCGACATTACCAGCTTGCGCGCTGCTTGTAGATCTTCATCATCACGAAGACGCACTGCCAACTCGCGCTCTTCTTCGGCACTGAGCATATCAATGCGGCTTACAGCTTGAATGTAGCCTTCGATGCTACCGCTGTGTGGCACTGACATGGCCATAGATTGCAAATTGTTGCTCATTGTTCACCTCATCAAATGCGGCTCTGCACTTTACTTACAGAGCTGCGCGAGACCAAAATAATATAAAGAAGCCCGAACGATATGTTGGTATAAGGACGACTGCTACAATATCAAGACCTGTAGATCAAAAAAAAGTTCAAAACTTATCGCCCCACAACACCCTTAATAATAAAATATTTCCTTAAGGGGTTTCAACACTCATGTGGCGTTTTTAAGTGTGTACTGCTTAGTATACCGTAATTTAGCGCAAAACGTTTACTTTGGTCTCAACTATCTGTTGCTCAACGTTGATATTAAACATTGTGCGCTTTTCAACTAGCATGTAGTCTAATCAGCATACAGGTGTAAGTGGGCAAATTGGAAGTTTCCTCGAGTTTTTACACCGAGAAAGAGCAACAGTACCAATTGCTGTAGGAAGTAAGAAGTTGCCAAGAAAGACAGTTCAAGGATAAACATGTTTGCATACGTTGCCAGACAGCCGATATTTGACGTAGACAGAGAAGTATTTGCCTACGAGTTACTTTTTCGTATAGGCGAAGATAATTGCTTCCCAGATATTCCGCCTGACGAGGCAACGTCAAAAATACTCACCTCTACTCACCTAAGTCTCGGAATTGAAGAAATAACCGGCGATAAAAAAGCCTTTATTAACTTTCATCGCGATACTCTTATGTTCCGCTTCCCAACCTCCCTTGACGCCAGCAAAGTCGTTATAGAGGTTGTTGAAACCGTTGATGTTGATGACGCTCTTATCGCAGCGTGCAAGCACATTCGCGGACTGGGCTATCCTATTGCACTTGATGATTACGATATGGATGGAAAATGGGAGGCTTTCATTCCTTTCACTAGTATTGTAAAGATTGATATCACTGAAATTGCTCACGAGGAAATCCCCGCTCTTGTCAAACGATTCAAATCAAACAAAATCAAATTGGTAGCGGAAAAAATTGAAACCTATGAGGAATTTCATACGTTCAAGGAGATGGGGTTTGATTATTTTCAAGGCTACTTCCTTGCTCGGCCTGAAATAGTTAGGCATAGAAAAATAGGGCCAAATAAACTCACTATGCTCGAGTTGCTGTCATTGAGTAGCCAAGCAAACCTTAACTTAGAAAAAGTTCAGGCCATTGTTGAGCGCGATCCATCGTTAACCTACTTGCTTCTGCGTTTTATTAACAACCCAATGGTTAATAAGCGTCATAAAATAAATTCTCTGAAGCACGCACTCAACTTTATGGGCGAAGTAGAGGTTAAAAAGTTTATTGCACTGCTTGCTTTAGCAAACCTCAGTGACGGACAGCCCTCAGAATTAATGCAAATGGCTTTGGTGAGAGCAAAATTCTGTGAACTGGTTTACCTAGCGGTGAATAAACAAAAAAGTGCACATTCCGGCTTTTTAGTCGGCTTGCTGTCGCTACTCGACGCAATGATGGAACAACGAATAGAAGATGTTGTGAGCAAAGTCCCTCTCGATGATGATGTAAAAGACGCCTTATGCGGTCGACACAATGTACTCAGAGAGTGCTTGGTACTGTCTACCCAGTTTGAGATTGCACGGTGGGCGAGTATAAAACAGTTTTCCGCAAAGCATGGGATAAGCCAATCGTTACTTCATAGCTATTACAATGAAGCTATAAAATGGGCAAAGCACTTGCACAACGCGGCGCTAGAAAAAACCTAACGCTTCAAGCAAATATAGATGTGTATTAAAAATGTACTGTAATCATTGTTTGTGTGAGGCCAATGTCATAATCTACCGGACAAAGCCCATTATTGGTGGCAGTGAGACAGCATTGAATAAAGGTATTGTTTTACACGTCGATATCTTAGTGTAGTAAAAGATGTGTAGCAAAAGAGCAATTAGTCAATACACGAAAAAAAGCACAACAAAAGCTGTGTGTATCATCAGGAATTAAATATGTTCGCGTTTATCGCTCGTCAGCCTATCTTAGATAAAGAAAAAAGCGTATTTGCCTACGAGTTACTTTTCCGGGATGGAAAAGGTGGGGCGTACCCCGAGCATCAAGAAGAAAAGTCGAAGTTTATAGCCGATAACTTCCACCCTCTTGGTCTTGATGATATTAGCGGCGAGAAAACCTCATTTATCACATTTTCTACCGATACACTTGTTTCTCGATTTCCCACCAACCTCAATCCAGATTCTGTTGTCGTGGAGCTTGCCAACCCAGCTGACACAAGCAATGGCTTGTTTGAAGCTTGTCAGCACATTAAGCAGATGGGTTTCAAACTGGCAATAGACGATCCTATGATGATAGGTGCCGAACACGATATTTTTCCACTGATTGATATTGTAAAGGTAGACGTTTCAAAAGCTCGGTTTGATAACCGCCTTGAAAACATAGAGAAACACATTCCTCGTTATCATGACGAGAATAAAAAGTTAGTTGCCGAACAAGTTGACTCACAAGATCACTTCACGACATGTATCGACTTGGGCTTCGACTTTTTCCAAGGCTATTTTTTCTGCCAGCCAGAAGCGCGAATCTTAAGGCAATTGCCCGCGTCCAAAATGAATATTGTGGACCTAATGGCTGAAAGTGGAAAAGTTAACTTTGATATCGATAGAACGACACAAATTATTGAGCGGGATGCGACGTTAAGCTTTTTACTACTCAAATTTATCAATAATCCCACTATTAACAAGCGCTATAAAATTACATCGCTAAAACATGCACTTAATTATATGGGCGAAGTGGAAATAAAGAAATTTATTGCCCTGCTAAGCCTCACGCATATTGCCGATGACAAGCCGCTAGAAATCATCCACATGTCATTAGTTCGAGCAAAGTTCTTCGACCTATTAGCCGAACGAAGGGGCTTTAAGAATAATCCGCCCATCGCGTTTTTAGTCGGGCTGTTTTCGCTACTTGAGGGGTTATTAGATCAATCTATGAGCGATATTGTCAAACAGCTGCCCTTAGCAGATGATGTGAACAACGCATTGTTAGGTAAGAATGCTGAACTCAATAACTATTCTGCGCTAGTGCGCGGATTTGAAAGTGCAATTTGGATGAATGTGATTAAACAAGCCAAGCTGCTCGATATAGATCAGAAGCAACTCCATATGCTTTACAACCAAGCAATTGTTTGGGGGAACGGTATTCGAAGCACCATTTCCACTCATTTTCCAACGGCCAGTGCCCAGGGCTAACTATTACTTCGAACCGCTTCGCTATTGAGGCTCTATCTGCCTAACATGGCGCTGTACGGATATTAATGAACCTAGCAGTCCTAATAATACCGAGAGCCCTAACATGGTAAATAGTGCGCTTCCTGTGAGGCCTGTAATGTTGAACTCTTTTTGATACATTGCTGCAAAGGTTGCAATACTGCTGTCCATCCACCACAGAATGATAATAACGGCAAACCATGCCATTAAGCCGCCAAGCAACCCATACCAAAAGCCGGTATAGAGAAACGGTCGATGGATAAATGCATCTGTTGCTCCAACGAGCTTCATGACAACGATTTCGTCATATTTGTTGAGGATATTAAGTCGAATGGTGTTCCCTATAATCAGTACCACTGCAATAAACAGTAATACACCAATAAGCATAACTAAATCGCTCGCAATGGCTATCACCGCATATAAGCGCTCAAGCCACTCGATATCTAGCTTGCCAATATCGACTTCCCTTTGCTGCCTTAATTTATCTAGTAAAGCTCTTGCGGCACTTGGCGAACCATTCTTTTCAGTGGGAGTTACCAAAACCACATCGGGCAGCGGGTTCTTCTCTAAGTAAGCAATAGCATCGCCGAGCCCCGACAAGTGCTGGAATTCTTTTAATGCATCATCGGCAGGAATATAGACAACACTTTCAATCTCTTGCCATGTGTTAAGCCGCGCTACTAACTGCTGTGAACGGTTAGCGCTGATATCTGGCTTTAAAAAAAGCGATATTTCAGACGCCTGATCCCAGCCTGCGGTAATTTTTTCTGTATTTTTCACCATGATATAAAGGGTGCTCGGCAAAGTAATACTCAGCCCTAAAACCCCAATAGTCATTAGTGACGCTATTGGCTGTCGCCAAAGCTCCCCTAAACTCGAAAGTGCTTGCCTGACATGACTCACGAAGAACATGACAAACCCCTGCAAAACAGATACTTTTGAGGAAGAAGCCCCTTTAGCCCGACCTTTAAACAATATACTCATGAGCGTTCACCCTGTGATGTATACCCGCTATCACCGTCAGTAAGACCATCAGTGATCATTTGTCCGTTTTTCAACGTTAACGTGCGGTAGCGCATACGAGCAATTAAGCCCAGATCGTGGGTAGCAATAAGCACGGAAACCCCAGCCTGATTAAAGTCTTCGAACAAGCGGATTATTTCCATAGACAGTTTGGGATCGAGGTTACCTGTAGGTTCATCAGCGAGTAGCAAAGGGGGCTTGTTCACAACGGCTCTCGCTATGCCCACTCGCTGCTGCTCGCCGCCCGATAGCGTGATGGGTAAACTGCGGCTTTTGTCTCTGAGCCCGACCATTTCAAGAGCGGCATCTACGCGCTTGCGTATTTCTTTGTGCGTGTAGCCTTCGATAACCAGTGGCAAAGCGACATTGTCGGCAACGGTTTTATCCATAAGCAGCTGATGGCTTTGAAATATCATCCCGATATCTCGGCGTATAAACGCGATATCCCGGCGGCTTATTTTGTTGAGATCATGACCATTAATGAGCACACGCCCCACTGTAGGTCGTTCCATAATACTAATAAGTTTAAGCAGGGTACTTTTACCGGCCCCGGAATGACCGGTTAAAAACGCCATTTCGCCAGGCGCAATGTGAAAATTCACTTTGCTGAGCGCCCGCTGGCCGCCGGGATAGGTTTTGCTTACCTGCTCAAACTTTATCATTTTTACATCCTAAAACTTGAATACCCTAACTTGCTGGCGTATCTAGCTCGCTAAACAGGGCATCAATAAACTCTTCACCGTCAAACTGACGTAAGTCGTCAATTCCCTCGCCCACACCAATGTATCGAATTGGTATGCCGAATTGATCGGCTACAGAGAAAATCACGCCGCCTTTTGCTGTGCCATCTAACTTAGTTAACGTTATGCCGGTTAAGCCTACAGCTTCGTTGAACAACTTGGCCTGACTGATTGCATTTTGGCCAGTTCCGGCATCTAGCGTTAACATAACTTCATGTGGCGCGTTAGGGTTAAGCTTTTTCATTACCCTAACCACTTTTTTCAGCTCTTCCATAAGGTTATCTTTATTTTGTAAACGCCCTGCGGTGTCCGCAATCAGAATATCAGAGCCTCTGGATTTTGCGGCTTCAAGGGCATCGTATAAAACCGACGCACTATCTGCCCCTGTATGCTGGGCAATAACGGGAATACTGTTACGCTCGCCCCATACTTGCAATTGCTCTACCGCAGCTGCACGGAAGGTGTCGCCCGCTGCTAACATGACTTTCTTGCCCTGTTGCTGAAACTGCTTGGCTAACTTGCCTATAGTGGTGGTTTTACCCACACCGTTTACGCCCACCATCAAAATAACAAATGGGCCCTCTTCGGCATTGTGCTTCTGTAACACGTCATTTAACGGCTCATTGACGTTAGCAAGCATTCCAGACATTTGCTGTTTTAGGATATCGAGCAGTGCTTCGGCATCTTTCAAGTCTTTTCGGGATGCACTTTCGGTAAGGTGATTGATAATTTTTTGCGTGGTGTCCATGCCTACATCAGCAACAAGCAGTTGAGTTTCTAAGTCTTCATACAGCTCATCATCAATGACTTTGCCTTTAAACAAACTAACAATACCGCTACCAATATTTTCTTTGGTTCGCGATAGGCTTTCTTTTAGTCGAGCAAAGAGAGATTTCTTTTCTTTTACTGGCTGTGGCTCTTCGGCGACGGTATCTTCGGCGACGGTATCTTCAGCGCCGGTATTTTCAACGCCGGTATTTGTAACAGTGAACTCATCTTCAACACTGGCAGTGGAAGCTTCTTCAACAGGACGGGGATTACTGGACAGTGGTTGCGCCTGTGACTTGTCTGCTTGTTTTTGCTCGCTATCTACAGCTTGATTTATGCTTTCACTCGCATCATCGTCAGCAGAAGAAAAGTCTAGCGGTGCCTGACTTTTTGCTGCGTCATCGTTTTCTGTTGGCTCTGCGGTTGCCTCGACAAAATCAGATTCACTGATACTTTCTGGAGCGGCAGTAAGTGCACTATCGTTATTATTAGCGTCTTCAACAGTGCTTTCAACAGCGTCGACAATAGTATCGCGTATAGCTTCGTTACCATCTGTCGTCTCGGACGATAAAGAGGGTACTTCCTCTTTTTGCTGCGGCGCTGTGGCTGTCTCTTCGCTAGCTGATTTTTCAGCCGAGACTGCCGCTTCTTCTGCAGAGTGCTCTTTCGCCTGCTGCTCTTTTTGTTTTTCCGCTTTTTTGTTCTTGCTGAACCAGCCAAAAAGTTTCGACATTGTTAGGACAAATCCTTATAAATTCTGCACAAATTCGGCTACACTTGCCGTCTAATCTATAACAGCATGATACCACTGTCAGTCACTATGAAGCGAGCCTCTCGCCCATCTAGGGCCATATCTTCTACAAAAAAACGTCAGCCTGCAAAAATTGACAGGAAAAAGAGAGGGCTAATTCGCATTATTAGCGGCCAGTGGCGTGGAAAACGACTCCCGGTACTTGATGCCGAGGGACTTAGGCCCACTACCGACAGAAACAAAGAAACCTTGTTCAACTGGTTGATGGCTTATGTTAACGATGCCCAGTGTTTAGACTGTTTTGCAGGGTCGGGAGGTTTAGGTTTGGAAGCGTTATCTCGCTATGCCAAACGGTGTGACTTCATAGAACTCGACAGGCAAGCCAGCGATCAGTTGAGTAAAAATCTACAAACACTGAACGTAGCAAATTCAGACGTAGCATCGGTCCATCAAGGCGATGCTTTGAAGGTTATCAAACAGCTTACAGACACGCAGTACGATATTGTTTTTATCGACCCGCCGTTTTATCAAGGTTTGGTAGAGCCTGTAGTCAGTGAAATAATCAACGCCAATATTGTGTCTAAAGGCAGCATGATTTACATCGAGCACGAAACCGAACTGACGTCACTGTCGCTTCCTGGCCACTGGCATGTGGTTAAAGAGAAGCGAACAGGTTCTTTGGTATACATGCTTGTTGAAGTAGGCGAGTCAACCCCGCCAGAACAAGAAAATGCCTAGCGTGTGCTGACCTAGCTTAAATCAAGGCCAATATTGGACATACCAGCTTCAAGAGCGAGCGCTCGCATCTCATCGGCGGCTTTTGCTGAGGATTTTGCTTGCTCAATATAATCTAGCATTTCGTTTTGCACTTCTACTTCAAACGCCATTAACGGGTGCTCCTTCACTGAGTCGTCATCGGCCTCCCCTGTGGCAAGTAAGTATGCCTCAACACTACCTTGAGATAGTTTGCTAATCACTACCGCACCTTGCGGGTCGTCACCTGCAACAAGGTTTAATAACGAGGCAAGCCCAATGGCTGCATCAATGGCAGGATAAACACCGTAATTGTCGAACTCTTCCGTGTCTGGTGTAGCAAGCTCTACCTTTTCAAGCTGAACGGCAATATTGAATTTGCTTTTCGGTGACTTAAGCGTTTCCCAAACCAAGTTAAGGCAATTTCTTAGCGCGGCGGCATCGCCAGAATCGGTTACCTCGCAAAATAGCGCATAGTTTGGTAGCATTCGCTCTAGTAGCGCTGCAGCAAAAGCAATGGCTTTAAAGCCTTCTAATGCTCTCACCCGACCAAATGTATTTAATTTTTGCTTTGCCATTTAAAGTGCTCCAGCGGCATGAATAAAGTATTTAGTAACACCATCAAGTAACATCTGAATGGCAATCATAACCAAGATCATACCCATTAATCGCTCCATGGCAACTAAACCACGCTCTCCCAATATTTTATGAAATACGTTCGAAAACATCAGAATAACAGCACTAATAGACCAAGACGCTGCTAGCGCAATAGACCAGTCGACCATGCGATCTGGCGACTGATTTGCTAACAGAATTAGCGCAGCAAGGGTTGAGGGCCCAGCTATCATGGGAATGGCAAGAGGAACGAGAAACGGTTCTTCGCCCACCGCAAGACCACTTGGGTTTCCCGAAGAAGGAAAAATCATTTTCAATGCAATGAGAAACAGAATAATACCACCAGCAATGCTCACGGTTTCTTGTTCCACATTTAAGAAATTGAGAACGGACTGACCACTAAATAAAAACAAGAATAAGATACCCAGAGCGAATAGAAGCTCGCGGATCAAAATAAACTGTCTTCGTTTAGGCTCTATAGACTTCAACACCGACATAAACACAGGCAAATTGCCCAAGGGATCCATGATCAGAAAAAGCATTACAGCAGCAGACCATGTATCCATGCCAGTTATCTCCGGTAGTTAAAGAAGCTAAAAAGGCTCTAAAGATGCTGAGATTGCGCCAAGCCTTGGTTAAACGTTGCAATGGTAAACTAACTGCGCGCGCTTAAAAATAGCTTATGTGATTTAACTGCAAAATTAGCCTCCCCGCAGTTGTTTATGAAAATTATCTCTCCTTACATCGTATTACATACAAGTTATTGCGAAAGGCCTGTCAATAAACAGATAAATGCTGAAACAAGTTTAGATAAAAAATTAGGCATTTATTTCTAGTCTGACTATGCTAGATAAACCATGGCTAAAAATTTAGCTAGCAGCGAAAATACACAATAAAAACAGCATACGGAATAGAAACAATGAGCTTGATGACAGTGAACGAAGTTGCCGCTTTTCTCGGCGTTCAAGATGTAAGAGTGGAACGTTTGGAAAGAGAGAGCCTTCTGATATCAAAAGAAAAGGACACCGATGGTAAACCGCTTTTTGACAGTGCCGATGTTGAACGTTACAAAACTCTTGCAGAGCGATTAGGCGGCATCTGATACATTCAAGCTTTTTCAAATGAAAAGGGAACGTAGTTGTCACGTTCCCTTACTGCTTTGTCTTTAACTTGGTAAACCTATGCTCTACGCACTGTAGTTGTGTAAAAGCCGTGCAATTGAGCGTATTCCTTTCGCAGTAGCACCTACTGGCATTTCAGCAGTGGCACCGCCGTGGTATGCCGCGGCCAAATCTAAGTGTATCCACCCCTCTGGCTTCACAAAGCGAGACAAAAATCCTGCGGCATTAGACGCCCCACCACCACCGCCGCCTTTCATCGGGCGACTGTTGGCCGTATCGGCAAATGCTGACGGACAGCGATCGGCGTGGAATGGTTCTAGTGGTAAGCGCCAGAAGCGCTCATTTTCTGCATTAGCAGCATCCATCATTTGCTGTGTGGCAGAGTCGTCCATTGAAAAAACTGCGTGATAATCTGAGCCTAAAGCTACCATAGCCGCCCCTGTCAGTGTTGCAGCATCGATAATCAGTGGTGCTCCGGTGTCTGTCGCTGCCATAAGACCATCGGCTAACACAAGGCGTCCTTCTGCATCGGTGTTAACCACTTCAACAGTCACGCCATTTTTATAAGTAAGCACATCCCCCAACTTGTATGCGTGACCGCTAATTAAGTTCTCTGCGCAGCACAGAATAAGCTGAACTCGCTTTTCTATTCCTTGGGTTATTGCTAGGCCTAAAGCCCCTGTAACCGTGGCAGCACCGCCCATATCACATTTCATATCAAGCATGCCTTCACTTGATTTTATGCTGTAGCCGCCGCTGTCAAAGGTAATACCTTTACCAACAAGAACAGCATCGACTGCGGCGTCGCTGTTACCTGTTGGGTTATAGTCAAGCACTAACATTGCAGGAGGTCGTTCGCTTCCGCGGCCGACGTTGTAAATGCCTACCCAGCCTTGCTCTTTGAGTTCCTCTCCCACTGTCATGGTGTAGCTTACGTTTTCTTTACCCAATGATTTAAGCCAGTCGGCTGCGCGCTGGGCCAGTGTTTCCGGGCTCAAATCTTCAGGCGTATCGTTTACCAATTGTCTGGTGAACAATAGTGCCGCATATTCTTGCTCTAACGCCGCTTTATCGTCGTTGTTTGCCCAAGAGATACTGGCTGGGTTTCTGGCTCGTGTGAAACTTAGCGCAAATGCCCACTGCTGCTCTTTGCTCCATTCGCCTGTTAGCGCAACATGAGGTAAACCCAAGCCATCTAATTTTCTTGCCGCTTGTTGGATGGTGCGCTCGTTAACGCCATCGTCGGGAAGGTGAATAACTGCCCCCGACTCTACGAAAGAGAGTTTTGCATTGTCTCCCCATGCGGCTTTCGCTGAGGTTTTAGAAAGACTAACGGTAAATTCTGCCATTATGTTTTAATCCTTATATACTGTTGTTCGCTTTCATTATGCTGGGCAATCGGCTTTTTCGTTAGTAATCTTACCAGCCGGTATTGCTTACAACACTTTTGTTCTCTCAATGTAAGGAGAATCATGAATTTTTCACAACCGCTTATACGCGGTACGCTGATAAAACGGTACAAACGTTTTCTTGCAGACGTCGAGCTTGCGGACGGCCAGCTTGTCACCGCCCACTGCCCTAACACTGGGGGAATGACAGGATGCGCTGAGCCAGGTTATACCGTTTTTCTAAGTGAGTCTGATAACCCGAAACGTAAATTAAAATATACTTGGGAAGTGGCGAAAACATTCGACGACCACTTTATCGGAATTAATACCCACAATGCTAATAAGTTGGTGGCAGAAGCTCTGAATAACAAGGTGATTGAGGAATTTTCTGACTTATCAGGCTGGAAAGCAGAAGTAACACCCCCTACAGCAAATAGTCGATTTGATTTTGCGATAACTCGAAACGACACTACCGGAAACAGCGAAGTGGAATATGTAGAGGTCAAATCTGTCACTCTGGCCGATGGCCCACGAGGATATTTTCCTGATGCTGTAACCCAGAGAGGCGCCAAGCATTGTTTGGAACTGGCACGCTTAGCCGATGAGGGAATTAGCACCTCGTTGCTGTTTTGTGTACAGCATACCGCCATAGAGTCTGTCAGTATTGCCAAGCATATTGATCCGCACTACGCTGAAAGCGTAAAGATAGCCGCTCGTGCAGGTGTAAAAATACTGGCGATGGGCTGCGTGATTAATGAACAAAAAATCGAGATAAATCAATCACTCCCTATTATTTTATAAAAAATAGGTTGATTTTTTTCATTTCGGCTTCATATTTGCGCCTTGTTTTGGTGGGAGAACGCACTAATGCGTTTGCTGGTAGCCAAGCTGGCTAATCGTAAAAAGAGATACCAGCATAATAATTACATAGACACAATTGATTGCCTGAGGTTGTCGAGTCTGATATAGATATCGGTCAATTGGGACAAATTGGATGTCGTAGTGTAGGAGATGTGGCACATGCCAACAGGAAAAGAAACAAAATCCCTAGGACTATTAGCGCTGGCGGGGCTACAGCCTTATCAGCCTAAAGCAGACGAAGAGTACATGGGCGACCCCCAAATGGAACACTTTCGTCTTTTGCTAAGAGCGTGGCGTAACCAACTTCGCGAAGAGGTTGACCGCACCGTAACGCACATGAAAGATGAGGCAGCGAACTTCCCTGATCCCGTCGACCGTGCAGCACAAGAAGAAGAGTTCAGTTTGGAACTACGCACGCGAGACCGCGAGCGCAAGCTAATAAAGAAAATTGAAAAAACGCTTAAGCGTATTGAAGAAGACGATTTTGGTTTCTGCGACCAATGCGGTATCGAAATTGGTATTCGTCGTCTTGAAGCTCGCCCTACAGCCGACTTATGTATCGACTGTAAGACAATGGCTGAAATTAAAGAAAAGCAGCTTCAAGGCTGATTTTTATCACCTTGAATCTATCGATGTTTATGTCGATTTGCTTGTCAATTAAAAAGCCTCGCCACGGTATGGTGGGGCTTTTTAGTATTCCACGTGTATGCACACGCCATAAGCCCTGTTGTCGCTTACCTTCTTGCGCTTCTTTATTTATAATCCCGAAGCATGCTTAACCCGCAATCGATGTCGCCTACCGATGCAAAATACACAGGTCGCTTTGCTCCCTCCCCATCGGGTCAGCTTCATTTTGGCTCATTAGTCACCGCACTAGCAAGCTACCTGGATGCTAAGCATCACTGCGGAGAATGGCTGGTAAGAATGGAGGATATCGACGAACCTAGATGCATAGCTGGAACCGACCGCGAAATATTAATGAGTTTAGAAGCCCACGGATTGAAATGGGACGGTGCAGTACTGTATCAGAGCCAGCAGCACGAACGTTATCAGCAGGTTCTCAACTCACTATTAGATGACCAGCGAGCTTATTATTGCAGCTGCACGCGGAAAATGATTACGGCAATGGGCGGTATTTATAACGGGCAATGTCGCGACAAAAATCTTGTTCCCGTCGAGCACGAACTCGCAGTGCGCTTAAAGCTTGATGGTCAGCTTTTACCTTCCACCGATGTAATTATGGAGGACATTGCGCTCTCGCCTCGTCCTTCAGAAGATGTGGTGATAAAACGCAGAGACCAGCTTTTCTCTTATAATTTAGTGGTTATACTCGATGACGCTTATCAAGGGGTGACGCATATTATTAGAGGCTGCGACTTAATAGAGGTTACCCCTCTTCATTTAAGTATTTATGAGGCGTTAGGATTTACTGCACCTCAGTATGGACATGTTCCCGTAGCAGCAGTCGCGCCAGGAAGAAAATTAAGCAAGCAGAATCACGCTAACCCTATTAATAACGCCAGAGCGTTAGAAAATATTGCAGCGGCACTTCAATTTTTAGGGTTCTGCGATGTTAAAACACGAGACTTCGATTCGGTAGACGCACTTTTGTCTTACGCTATTTCGATATGGGATAGGAAAAAAGTAGTGAAAACGCCCGAAATTATTGTTCCTCAGCATGAATCCACTTATTATAGCCATCCTTAATATTTTGCGGAGATATCGCCATCATTCATCGTGTTTTCAAATCTGTTAAGCGTGCATTCTCAAAAGATGCCTCGTCTGACAACACATTAAAACCTCGAATTATGACTCGGGGTGAGCATGGAATCTCTCGTGAAGATATTAGTGCAAATGCGTTAAAGGTCATGTACCGCCTTAACGGAGCAGGCTTCGAATCGTATTTAGTCGGAGGTTGCGTACGCGATATATTGATGGGCTACGAGCCTAAAGACTTCGATGTGGTGACCAATGCCACCCCAGAACAGATTAAAGGCCTATTTAGAAACTGCCGTCTTATTGGCCGTCGATTTCGCCTTGCTCATATTGTTTTTGGTAGAGAAATCATCGAAGTTGCTACATTCCGGGGGCATCATCAAGAAACCGATGAGAGTGATGAAACGCCGAAAAATAAAGCAACGGGCTCTCAAGATGCACACGGCCAGCTGGTAAGAGACAATGTGTTTGGCTCTATTGAAGAAGACGCTGAACGCCGAGATTTCACCTTCAACGCCATGTATTACAGCGTGGCAGACTTTACGGTAAAAGACTTTGCAAATGGCCTTGCCGCCATTGAGAAACGCGAAGTTGCCCTTATGGGCGATCCAGAAACCCGATATCGAGAAGATCCTGTACGCATGCTTCGCGCTGTGCGGTTCGCTGTTAAGCTATCTATGCGTATCGAGCCATCTACCGCGCAGCCCATTAAGAAGCTAGCGAGCTTGCTGCAAAACATTCCACCCGCGCGCCTATTTGAGGAAAGCCTCAAGCTGTTCTTATCTGGCAAGGGTGAAGAGACCTTTTTGATGATGCGAGAGTTTGGTTTAATTGACCAACTGTTCCCTCAGCTCGCGCCGTTCCTAAAAGACGAAAACAGCAAGGAAATGCAGTTTGTGCGTCGTGTACTTGCCAACACAGATGAGCGGATTAACAACGAGCAGCGGGTTACCCCAGCCTTTTTATATGGGGCCTTATTGTGGTATCCAGTTGAAGAGCATTCACAGCGATTACAGTTAGAATCGGGGCTTAACGCTCATGATGCGTTTAATATCGCCTCTGGGGAAGTTATTTCAAAGCAAACTCAGCGCATTATGATCCCGAAGCGTTTCTCAACGGTGGTAAGAGATATTTGGATTTTGCAGCAGCGTTTACCCAAGCGTTTTGGCCGCAGAGCATTTCAGTTGCTTACTCACCCTAAGTTTAGAGCAGGCTACGACTTCTTACTCGCTAGAGGACAAACAGAAGGCGGCGAACTATTAGAGCTTGCCCAATGGTGGACTCATTTTCAACATGCTGAAAATGGAAAACAAAAGAGCATGTTAAACGCTCTTAAACGCTCAGAAGGCTCAGGCGGAGCCCCTCGCAAAAAGCGCAAGCGCCGCCCTGCTAAGAGAGACACTGATGCATAAAGAGCATGTTTATATTGGTATAGGAAGTAACCTTGGAGATAGCGAAAGCCAGGCAAATAATGCCTTTGAAGCTATTGGCAACCTTGAAGATACCCGCGTTCTAAAGAGGTCCTCACTGTATGCAAGTAAGCCCATGGGACCTCAGGACCAGCCAGACTACATCAATGCTGTATGTTTGATAGAAACAACGTTAAAGCCCCACAGCCTCTTAAAGCAGTTACAGCGTATTGAACTGGAATGTGGAAGAGAGCGAAAGGGTGATAGATGGGGTCCTCGTACATTAGATTTAGATATCTTGCTGTACGGAAGTCAACAGATTGATACCGCAGATTTAATTATTCCTCACTATGGCATGGCCGAGCGAGAGTTCGTCATGGTGCCCTTATTTGAAATAGCCCCGACCATGGTGATGAAAGATGGAAAGCCAATTGCTAACTGGGTTGCTAACTGCTCTCTCGATGGCTTACGCCGCTTGCGTACTTCCAATTAACGGCAAAATCCGTATAGTTCGCCACACGATATAAATATCTGGACCATGTCATGAAGAAAGTTACTGTTTCTGGCCTGCTTAAGAAAAAGCAGGCGGGTGAAAAGATTACCTCTTTAACTGCGTACGACGCCAGCTTTGCGAAAATGTTTGATGAACAAGGCATAGATGCTTTGCTAATTGGCGACTCGTTGGGCATGGTTTTACAAGGTGAAGACGACACCTTACCCGTTACTATACAAGACATTGCTTACCATACTAAAAGCGTAAGAAAAGGCACACAGCGGGCTTTTGTTATCGCTGACATGCCGTTTATGTCTTATGCCACAGCTGAACAAACTTACCAAAACGCTGCGGTTCTCATGGCTGCGGGTGCTAGCATGGTTAAAATGGAAGGCGGTAGCTGGCTGTGTGACACTATCTCAGGGCTAAATTTAAGAGGCGTCCCCGTATGCGGACATTTAGGCCTCACCCCTCAGTCTGTTCATGTATTTGGTGGCTTTAAGGTGCAAGGTAGAGATAGTGAACAGGCGCGAAAGCTGCTCGAAGAAGCCAAGGCACTAGAGAAAGCCGGTATTCAGCTTTTGGTGCTAGAGTGCGTTCCCTCTGCTTTAGGAAAAATGATTAGTGAAGCATTGAGCATTCCAGTGATTGGTATTGGTGCGGGCAAAGACACCGACGGTCAAATTTTGGTGATGCACGATATGTTTGGTATCAGCGCCAATTATATGCCGAAGTTCTCCAAGAACTACTTGGTTGAAACCGGCGACATGCGCAAAGCCGTTGCACAATATATTGATGAAGTAAAATGTGGCGAATTCCCTTCGCCCCAGCACAGCTTTGACTAGGGCGTATAGCCCCTTACTGAGAAGCAAAATAAATAAAAAACAAAGCTGAACGAGAGGATTCTATGCAAATAGTGAGTGATATTTCATCATTGCGTCAATTGGTGGCAAGCTATAGACGCGACGGCAGCTCTATTGGCTTTGTTCCTACTATGGGCAACCTTCACGATGGTCATCTAAAACTGGTCAAGCGGGCAAAAGCACACAACGATATTGTTATTGTAAGCATCTTTGTTAACCCTATGCAATTTGGCGCTAACGAAGACCTTGATGCCTACCCTCGAACGATAGAAGCCGACCAAGCCAAGCTAATTGAAAACGGTGTGGACGCTCTGTTTTTACCGAGTGTCAGCGATATGTACCCTTCAGGCCTTCAGGCGCAAACCTTTGTAGAAGTGCCCGGCATTTCCGATGTATTGTGCGGCGCCAGTCGACCAGGTCACTTCCGTGGCGTAGCCACAGTGGTGAGCAAGCTTTTTAATATGGTCCAGCCTGACGATGCGTTTTTTGGTGAAAAAGACTTCCAGCAGCTGCAGGTTATTCGCACCATGGTGCGAGATTTATCTATGGCCGTAAATGTACATGGTGTGCCAACTGAGAGAGAGTCTTCAGGCCTTGCGATGAGCTCTCGTAATGGATATCTCAGTGAAAAAGAAAAAGACACCGCACGCTCGCTTTATAAAGAAATGCAGCAGGCAAAAGCCTTGATTGAAGAGGGACAGTTATCGTTTGCTGATATCGAGAAATCTATGGTGGAAAACCTTGAAACCCGCGGGTTTAAAAACGACTATGTCCGCATTGTAAACGCCACCACCTTACAGCCAGCAACTTCAGCCGATAAACATATCGCCATTGTAGCCGCCCTATTCATGGGCTCCACGCGTTTGATAGATAACTTGCACGTTGAACGATAGGTAGCGTTATTTCTCAGCGTTATTTCCTAACCTTGCTACCTAACAGTTTTGAATTTTCCGGCTTTTACTCTAGCTGTGCATTTACGCAATACTCTGCATGTCGTTGCTGTTTACAAAGTCTATAAGCGAGCGCCATGCTTTCGTTTTCTTCGCAATGATATGCTGCTCGGCTAGGATCGCCGCAAGGTCGTTGTGGCTTGTGAGTGGGTTCGCCAGCACAACTCTGAATACGGTTATACATTGCGACGGATAATCTGGCGCTTCTAGCCGCGTTCGAGAAACAAACGACTTACCCGCCTCTCGCTGTTGTTTTTGTACCGCAACCACCAAAGCATCAATTTTCTCATTAATAGCTTTTTGCATGCTAGGCGATGCAGTTTTTAAAATTTGTTGAATTTCAGCGGGGCAAACGCGATAGGTGAGCAAAGAAAGCGTAGGGGTGGTGGTTAATTCAAAGTCTTGCGCCTTATTGATCATGGCCGAAAAGTCGTGCGCTTTGTCGATACTGCTGTCAATGAGCAACTCGTAGCCCTTGCGACCAAAGATATGCAGCGCCGAGTAAACCATCATAGCCATACCGTTACGCGACCCCTCAAGGGTAGTTGCACCGAGATCTTTCGAGCCTTCACGCAATATATATTGCGCGTGGTGCCTTACGGTGTTGGCATTTTCGGGGTCTTTAAATAGCGCCATACCTGCGCCCATAGGCACATACATTTGTTTGTGTGCATCTATAGTTACCGAGTCTGCGCGCTCAATACCCTTGAGACGATCGCGATAGCGAGAAGAGAACAAAGTTGCTCCTCCCCATGCAGCATCGACATGGAACCAACAGCCCAATTCTTTTGCTACATCGGCAAGTTCGTTCAGCGGGTCGACATGGCCAGTCTCAGTAGTACCGCCCACGCCTACGATAGCGAGCAGCTTATTGCCCTCTTCCTGATAGCGCTTGCCGGCACGCAGCGCTTTTTCAGGGTCTAAGGTTTGATTCGGCGCAGGTAATGTGAGTAACTGTTCGCGCCCAATGCCCAGCACATCAACGGCTTTGGACAAAGAATAATGGCCGCGCTTACTACACATAATGCCCACATTATTGATGTTGTGAAAACGGTATGCAGCTGCTAACCCAGCCCTAGCTACGCCGGCAAAACCTTTCTGTGGCCCTAATAACTTATTCCTCGCCACCCATAACGCTGTAATGTTGGCGATGGTGCCACCAGAACAGAACGCACCTAACGAATGTGCCGCGCTGTGAAGATGCTCGTCATAGAAGCTCTCAGGTTGGTCGTACACCAAATTGTGCATCATGCCTATTACCTGGCGCTCAAGAGGCGTAAAGGCTTTTGATGTTTCTATTTTTACTAGGTTTTGGTTCAACCCCACCATAAGTTTAGAAAGTGGCAGGTGAAAATAGGGCAAAGCAGATGTCATGTGCCCAATGAAGGTAGGGGAATAAGTATTTACAGAATGAGCCACCAGCTTATCAAGTAAGCTTTCAGCATGGGTTGATACGAATTCCGGTGATTCTGGCACCTTGGAATTTGAGAAGTCTTTTTCAACTTCTTCCAACGACGTTTTTTTCGTCACAACGTGTTGAGACAGAAAATCTAGAATATTGTCTGATAAATGCTGCTCAATCTGAGCTAGCTTTGAGTCTTTGTGTTCAGGCTTGGTAAAGACCCTAAACAGGTGCTCTAAACTTACTTGCGCTTCACCCACTAAACACACCCTCTCTCAACAAACATATATAAGGTTAATTCGCTGGGAACCCATTTCATCTTCAACAAAACTGACTCTCAACGAACATAGTAGGCGGTGTTATGCCAGACCAACCCCACTCTAATCTTCTTTTAAGGTAGTTCTGCACTACTTTTTTCGCAGGCTACTTTAAGTTTTTTCGCAGGCTACTTTAAGGCAGCAAATACGCTTTAACTAAACCCATTGGTTACCCGCCCTGAAAGTTTTCATTTCACTTTCATGCCGCGGTCACATGACTTTTAGGGGAACGCACTTTACATCAGATTACAATTTTCGCCAAGTGGTTACCAGCAGCATTTAATTGTACTTTTGGCGATGCCGCACGCTGCTACTGGCAAAAGCACGGCACATGTCAGATTTACTGCTATATTTTAATTATGAATAAATACGTAAAAACGGGGTAACTTGTTTATGCCAATACGTGAAATATCAGAAGATTTTTCGATTGACGACATCGTTCCGTATTTTCAGCCTATTGTCGACCTGAACAGTCAAGGCGTGTGGCGTTACGAGTGTTTGGCCCGATTAATTACTCACAACGACAAAACATTTTTGCCCAGCGAATTTTTATATTTAATAGAGCGAGAGCAGCACGTTAAAACACTGGCGGCGAGCATGTTCTTGCAAAGCGCGAGTTACTTTCACGATCTCAACATTCCGTGGAACATTAATATCTCTGCTCAAGATCTCCATAATGAATCCCTCATTCACTCTCTTATTGCTGAACTTGCAGATTATCCCAACCCAAGACGAGCAAGTATCGAAGTAAGCGCATCGACTGCTTTGGACAATCCGAAGCAACTGAGAGCCTTTATTGACAAAGGTATGCATAGCGGCCTAGGGGTGTTTATTGATAATGTTGGCTCCTGCCCTGGCAATATTAAAGCGCTGATGAACCTTCCTGTGAGAGGGATTAAAATTGCTGGCGGGCTAATTAAGCACTATCAACAGCAAGACGCAGTAAGGGAATACGTCGACCATCTGCTTATGCTGTGTGAACATCAAGGCATTGCGGTGATTGCTGAGCATATTGAAAACGAGGAACTGCTTAACGACGTAAAGCGTTTACCCATTAAATATGCTCAAGGTTATGTATTTAGCCCGCCAGTTGCACACGTGGCCAATGCGTACCAGCATTGAGCAGTTAACCCTTCGCGCTTAAGATGGCGAACAATGAAAAAATGGAGCTTAACTCTCTTCGCTTCGACAATTAAGCTTCCAGCAAGTTTGTCCACTGCCAGTGTATTTACGCTCAAAAGGTGTCATTGCATGACTGCTTTTTATTTCCGCGAGATCTGAAAGGCAGCCATAGTGGGCAGCCGCTTGAGCAAATTCCATCAAGTAAATAAGCCAGTTACTGCGCACTTCAATATTGGTGGTTATTGCCATGAAATCCACCATGGCTGCACTGCCGTGCCAGCGCTTTTGTATTTGCGTTTTTTTGGGGTATGGATTGGGATACAGTAAGTAGTGCTTTACCACCTGCCAATTAGAACTTCGAACTAAGCGCCAAAAATCGATAACATCTGCACGGATTACGCGGTAGTTTTCTTGCTCAACGGAATAATGGCTGTGCTTCTCCACCCGCTGCGCTGACTTATCAATACCAATTACCCGGGCTTCTGGGTTAGCTTTTGCAATATTGGCTGTGCTTTCACCTACTCCGCAGCAAGAGTCAAGAATAATGGGTCCAGCGAAACCGTCAAGCCACTCACAAACCTCGCTAAAAGCGTGCTTAGTGTGCTCTCCAATAGGTCTCTTATTAGTCGATGCCTGATATTTCACAACAAGCTCGTCTAACTTGTCGTGAATGCCTACTTGATTTGTCGTGATAGACCGTGAGTTACCGTCTGACATTAACTGCGAATTCCTTTCCCCGTTTTAAGTAAGTAATAAGCAATGCTAAATAACAGCACATTAAAGCCCACCAGCAAACCCAGCGCCAGCGTAATATTCACATCTGAAACACCCAAGAAGCCATACCGGAAGCCATTCACCATGTATACAACCGGGTTAGCCTTACTCACTATTTGCCAAAACTCTGGCAACAAAGAAAGGGAATAAAATACACCGCCCAAGTAAGTTAACGGGGTAAGCACGAAAGTGGGCACCACACTTATATCATCAAAGGTTTTCGCAAACACGGCGTTGATAAGGCCAGCTGTCGCAAAGAGTGTCGAGGTAAGTAATACGGTAAGAGCAATAATGCCCAAGCTGTAAATTTGAACGTCAACGAAGAACAGCGACACCATGGTTACCATAATACCAATGAGGATAGCGCGAGCCACTCCGCCGCCAACATAACCGAGTATGATTACCGAGGTAGGAACCGGCGATACCAGCAACTCTTCAATATTGCGCTGAAATTTAGCGCTAAAAAAGGACGACGACACGTTTGAGTAAGAACTCGTAATAACCGACATCATTATTAGCCCAGGAACAATAAATTCCATGTAGCTAAATCCGCCCATTTGGCCGATGCGATTTCCAATAAGGCTGCCGAAAATAACAAAGTAGAGGCTCATGGTAATTGCTGGCGGTACGAGTGTTTGAACCCAAATTCTTAAAAAGCGGGTACATTCTTTAATCCAGATGGTAGTTAATGCTACGTAATTCTGTTTTACCCAGCTGATTTTTTTCTCTTCATTCATATGTGTAGTTTCATCACTCATTACTTCACTCCGCCTGCTTCGCTGACTCTACCAAACGAACAAACAATTCCTCTAAACGGTTGGATTTATTACGCATACTCATGACTTGAATACCCTGCTCGCTTAACTGAGCAAACACAGGGTTGAGCCCTTCGGCTTTCTCTACGTCTACCTCTAAGGTATGACTATCTATCCAGCGATAGTCGACGCTATGCAGATTAAGGGCGTCCATGTTGCTCTGCTCTTGCAGCTTCACATCAAGTACAAAGGTTTCAACATTGAGTTTAGACAGCAGTGACTTCATGCTGGTGTTCTCAACAATAGTGCCTTTATTGATGATGGCAATGTTGCGGCACAGCATCTCAGCTTCTTCAAGATAGTGCGTGGTGAGAATTATGGTAATTCCCTGACGGTTTATCTCTTCTAAAAATACCCACATTGCGCGACGAATTTCTATATCTACGCCGGCGGTTGGTTCGTCGAGAATCAACAATTTGGGTTCGTGCATTAACGCTCTTGCTATCATCAGTCTGCGCTTCATACCGCCAGAGAGTTCTCTTGCGCGAGCGTCTCTCTTTTCCCACAAATCTAGCTGCGAAAGGTATTTTTCAGCCCGCTCTTTTGCAATACCCCGCGGTACACCGTAGTAGCCTGCTTGGTTGAGCACAATTTGGAGCACGGTTTCAAATTGATTGAAGTTGAACTCTTGTGGCACCAGGCCTATGCACGCCTTCGCTTGCTCTTTTTGAGTGGTAAGGTCATAACCAAATACCGACACAGAGCCTTCCGTTTGATTAACTAGCGAGCTGATAATACCAATGGTGGTGGATTTACCCGCCCCATTAGGCCCTAGTAGCGCAAAAAAGTCGCCTTCTTGTACACTGAGATCTACCCCTTTAAGTGCTTTTACGCCACCTTTATAGGTTTTTGTTAATCCTTTTATGTCCAACGCTTTCATGAAATACCCATGTTGTGAGTGTTACAGCTAATCTGCAAAGGTGAGATTGAGTTACATGCGGTTAGTGCATTTTGCTTGTTTGCATAAATCTGCACTTTTACTTGTTTTGATTCTTATATTTGTTTTTGTGTCATTTACATATTTTGACATTGGCCTCTAGTGTACCGCAATCCACGGTAAAACTTTAACCTGTGCGCGACTTAGCTTTGTTTTTTTACGTTTATTTACTGAAAACCTCACCTGACTGAACAGAGGTAAAACATATAAGCTATTAGCTATATAAATGATAACTATTCGCATTAATATTTACATATAATCTTTCCTTCCCTATAATCCGCCCTCCTCACACACACAGGGATGCAAAATGAAACACACAACAACACTCATGATGGGTGCGCAAACAATTGCTGCCGCTTTAACCTTTGGCTCTACTGCTACACTTGCTCAGGTTGAAACCCCAGTACGAGATTCGAAAGGTACCCAACAAAGCACAAACCAATGCGAGAGTACCAATAATAAGGATTGCAAAACGACCGACGATAAAGCCATTGAGCTTATTCGTATTCACGGTGTTCAACAGTCTATTTATCGTTACGCCAAATCTGGCGATCCTCGACGTCTTGCTGACCTTGTAGATACTCCGCAAACTATTAGTGTGCTTACTCAAGACCAAATTCAGGAAAGTGGTAAAACTGACCTGAAAGATATTCTCTCAGCTCAGGCTGGCGTAACGCTAAGGCGTGTTGATCTTTCGTGATTAGTTTTTGAACAGCATGGTAAAGAGTTATAATTTGCTTCGCCAAAAGTAAAAGAACAACTCACTACCATGCCAAGACTAATGCTAACTGATAAGCGGTGGCAAAAGCTACTTCAAGTAATGAAGAGCACTGGCCGCATTTACAACAAACCAGAACATAGAATGACGTTTGAAGGGATATTATTCCGGCTGAGAACCGGTATTCCTTGGCGTGATTTACCGGCAGAATTTGGCAGATGGAGCGCCGTTTATCGCCGATTCAATTTATGGTCAAAGAAAGGTTTATTGAATATGTTATTCAATGAGTTAGCTAAACTAGCTGATTACGATTGGGTCTTTGCTGACGGTTCAATTATTAAAGCTCATCAGCATAGTACCGGAGCTGCTACTACTGATAATGAATGCATTGGAAAGAGCCGAGGTGGTAACTCAACAAAAATTCATCTAGCCGTGGATAGTGGCGGGCTCCCCATATATTTTGAACTGTCAGAAGGCCAGAGAAATGATATCGCTCGCGCTCAAAGTCTAGTTGATCACTTAAGAGAAGTTAACATTTTCGTCGGCGACAAAGGGTACGATAGTGATACTTTGAGGAAATATATTGAAGCTAAAGGTGGTGCTTCAGTCATACCCAAACGAAACTATGGTCAGGATATAGATAAAGACAGCGTTGATTGGTGTCTCTATAAATATCGTCACCTTGTTGAAAACGCCTTTGCTCGAATAAAGCATTATCGTTCAATATCAACGAGGTATGAAAAATTAGCAAGGAATTATGCCAGCATGGTATCACTGGCATTTTCAATGATGTGGCTACCCATGTACTGCTGAGTGAAATATGTACAGCAAAGATCAACAGACCCTAAGGCGTGTTGATCTTTCGTGATTAGTTTTTGAACAGCATGGTAAAGAGTTATAATTTGCTTCGCCAAAAGTAAAAGAACAACTCACTACAATGCCAAGACTAATGCTAACTGATAAGCGGTGGCAAAAGCTACTTCAAGTAATGAAGAGCACTGGCCGCATTTACAACAAACCAGAACATAGAATGACGTTTGAAGGGATATTATTCCGGCTGAGAACCGGTATTCCTTGGCGTGATTTACCGGCAGAATTTGGCAGATGGAGCGCCGTTTATCGCCGATTCAATTTATGGTCAAAGAAAGGTTTATTGAATATGTTATTCAATGAGTTAGCTAAACTAGCTGATTACGATTGGGTCTTTGCTGACGGTTCAATTATTAAAGCTCATCAGCATAGTACCGGAGCTGCTACTACTGATAATGAATGCATTGGAAAGAGCCGAGGTGGTAACTCAACAAAAATTCATCTAGCCGTGGATAGTGGCGGGCTCCCCATATATTTTGAACTGTCAGAAGGCCAGAGAAATGATATCGCTCGCGCTCAAAGTCTAGTTGATCACTTAAGAGAAGTTAACATTTTCGTCGGCGACAAAGGGTACGATAGTGATACTTTGAGGAAATATATTGAAGCTAAAGGTGGTGCTTCAGTCATACCCAAACGAAACTATGGTCAGGATATAGATAAAGACAGCGTTGATTGGTGTCTCTATAAATATCGTCACCTTGTTGAAAACGCCTTTGCTCGAATAAAGCATTATCGTTCAATATCAACGAGGTATGAAAAATTAGCAAGGAATTATGCCAGCATGGTATCACTGGCATTTTCAATGATGTGGCTACCCATGTACTGCTGAGTGAAATATGTACAGCAAAGATCAACAGACCCTAGGTACTGGCGAAAATGGTAACGCCTTTGGCGATCGTTATATTATTCGGGGTCATGAAGCGCGAAGCGATGTATTTGTTGATGGACTGCGCGATCCCGGCATGACAACTCGCGAAAGCTTTGCCACTGAGCGTGTTGAAATAACAAAGGGTCCAAGCTCGACCTTTGCAGGCCGCGGTTCATCTGGCGGTGCGGTTAACTCAATTACTAAAAAAGCGTCTACCAGCTATAATTTTGGCCGTGTCGATGCAGCTATTGGTACCGATGAGCATGTTCGCTTAACCACCGATTTAAACAAAACACTGACTGAAGATAGCGCCATTCGACTAAACGCCCTAACCTCTTCAGAAGATATGCCGGGTCGCGAGGGCATTGAACGCAACAGAGACGGCGTACAGCTTTCTTATGTTAATCAGCCTACCGATAGCTTGTCGTTTACCGGTGATGTTTACTATTTAAACGCTGAAGATAAGCCTGACTTAGGCAGCTATTTCGATAGAGATGCGGGAGAGCCACTTACAGATATTCCGGTGTATGCACAAGACGAAGACTTCATGAATTCTGAAGTAAAAACATTCACTCTGCGCACCGAATACGATATCAGCGATAACGTTCGTTTTTACAACGCCACCCGCTTTGGTAAAACAAAGAATGAATACATTACTACAGGATTAAGTGGCGCTACTCGTGCTGATACAGACCCAACTGCGCCAGGCGAATCCACACTCACCTTAAGTAATCACCAGGGTTGGCAAGATGTTGATTATGTCACCACGCAATTCAACTTATTTTGGGACACCTCATTGGCTGGCACAGAACACCGTTTTGTACTCGGTTTTGAGTATACTGATGAATCAGTAGACAATGGTGTTTTTGACGTTGACTATGCTAACGACACTAATTGCTTAACTGATGGACGACGCGGTGTGTCTAACAGCTTTTGTATTACCGATGCCAATGGCAACTTAGCCGATGACATTAATAGTATAATGGGTAAGGAAATCACGCGTGGCGAAGCGGATGCTCTTTTTGATATTGAAACCTATTCCCTTTACGCCATGGATACCTTTGAGCTAACCGATGCGCTTAACGTTTTCTTCGGCGTTCGCTTAGATAGTTACGACTATACAAACCAGACGTCTACCGAGATATTTGAGTTTTCAGACGAGCTTTATAATGGCCACTTTGGGCTGGTATATGAAGTTTCAGAAAATGGTAATGTTTATGCCTCTTACAGTACTGCAACTAATATAAACGGCGGTGAGTCAGATTTAGGTGCAAACTGTGGCTACGGTGGGCTTTGCGGAACACCAGAACAAGCTGCACAAGCAGATCCAGAGCAAGTTGAGAATATTGAGCTGGGGATAAAATGGTTGTTGTTTGACGAGAAGCTAAGTGCAAACGCGGCTGTTTTCCGCATTACTAAAACCGATGTACACGAAAGCGTTGGCGATGCTTATTCAACACTGGGATCATTAAATACTGGTGAGAATAGAGTTGAAGGGGTAGAGTTTGGGCTCAGTGGCGATATTACTGATAAGCTAAGCATACAAGCTTCAGCAGCAATAATGGACTCAGAAGTTCTCGCTTCATTTGATGCAGACAATGTAGGTCTTGCGTTAAGCAACTTTGCAGATAAAAGTGCTTACGTTCAAATGCGTTACCAGCCCAATGAGAAGTTTGCATTTGGCGGTGATTACAGCTATCAGTCTGAAATGTACGGCGGTCAACCAGATACAGCCGCAAGCTTTAACGCTGATGCAGGCGAATATTCTATCCGTGTGCCGAGCTATCAAGTTATCAACTTGTTTGCGAACTACTATTATTCAGAATCAACCACCTTTCGGTTGAATGTCGGCAATGCGCTTGACGAGGAATATTGGACAGCAGCTTATCGCTCTGGATCATTTATGTATCTTGGTGATGGCCGCAATGTTGCCGCTACCGTCAACTATCAATTTTAATTAAACAAGGAACGTGTCGAGCTATGATCGTTATTGATAACCTACTCACTTCTGATGAAGTAAAACAGTTTCGCTCAGCTTTAGCGTCAATTCCATTTAACGATGGAAAAGAGACGGCTATGGGCATGGCAGCAGGGGTTAAAAATAACGGTCAGGCCGACGCACAACATGAGCGTACGCAGCATCTAGCTAACTTGTTACTTGCTAAGTTAGGAAACCATTCTAAAGTGGTTTCTGCAGCATTACCTCAACGAATATTCCCTCCCTGCTTTAATCGTTACAGTGAGTCACAGAATTACGGGTATCACGTTGATGCCGCCATCATGCGTATTCCTAATACACCTGATGTGCTGCGAAGCGATATGTCTATGACAATATTTTTAAGTGATGCAGATACCTACGATGGAGGAGAGTTGGTTATCCAAACCGGGTTTGGAGAACAACATATAAAATGCGATGCAGGGAGCGCTGTTTTGTATCCATCTTCTAGCCTGCACAAGGTTACCCCTGTTACCAAAGGCGAGCGTGTTGCCGCGATCACTTGGATACAAAGTATGATAAGCGACCCACAAATTCGCCAAACGCTTTTTGAATTAGACCAAGCAATACAATCTCTCATTGCCACCGAGAGTGCCAATAGGGAGCAGCTTGATCAGCTTCACCATGTTTATCATAATTTAATTAGACAGTTTGCAGCCGTATAGACATACGGCCTGACACCTAGCGCTTACTATTCTGCTTTTCAAGGGAGGCATCTGGCACATTTTTAATCATCATATTTTCTTTTCGGCGCGTCATCATTTTCGCCAAACGTCGCATACTCACTGTGGTGTCTTTCTCATCAACAATGTCAACGCCGAGCAGTCGCTCTAAGAGATCTTCAAGCGTTATGACTCCCTCTAGACCACCATATTCGTCAACGACCAACAGCATGTGAACATGTTTATCTATAAAATGCTCAAACGTCACCGAGAGCGGCATAATATTCAAAATAGTAACGAGGTTTTTGGCATACTCTGAGAGTGGTTTATCTGTATTACCGCGGGCTTGCGCAACTAACAAATCTGAACGCATTACATAACCGGTAATGTTTTCAGAATCGTTATCTTCATACACAGGAATACGCGAGAATTCGATATTAGAGTGCTTATGAAAAAAAGCTTCTACTGTCATTGATTCAGACACCGAGAAAAGTGCAGTTCTATGAGTGATAGCGTCTTTAACACGAAGCTCGTGTAAGCTTAATAAGCTTTGTAGAAATGAAGCTTCATGATTAGCAAGCTGCCCTTCCTGGCCTGAAAGTTCGGCCATTGCATGCAGTTCACTGCGACTTAATCCTCTTAACGGGCTGTCTTCTTTGAAGCCTCGTGTAAGCAACTCCGACATTTTCACAAACGGCATCAACGCAATTGCCAGATATTTTAAAAAGTAGGCCGTTGCTGGAGCGAGGGCACGCCAATAGGTAGCACCCACAGTTTTTGGAATGATTTCGGAGAACACAAGAATAAGCAGGGTTAACACAGCAGAAATGACACCTAGATAGGCTTCGCCAAAGACAGATGCGGCTTGAGCACCAGCACCAGCAGCGCCCATAGTGTGAGCGATAGTGTTCAGCGTAAGAATAGCCGATAAAGGCGTATTGATATTATCAGTTTGCTTGCGAAGTAATTTTCCGCTAGGCCGTTCCTCTTTCTCTAATACTGAGATATAGGCCGACGAGACACTTAAAATAACCGCTTCTGCAATTGAACACAGAAACGAAAAGCCAAGTGCAATAAACACGTACACAACAAGTAAAAACATGTATGGTTTCCATAGGGATTAGAGAATACTGCGATTTATTATTCTTATCTCGCAGTTTTATATTATGAGGGACACAGTGCGCGTTACAAGCGCACTTATAGATTATTTGTAACTAATGACAGCATGATGATGGGGTAGTGTGAGCATGTCGATATTGCAACACTTTGTTTATTCCAATACGAATCATTAACGCAGCGAGCACAATTGCACTGATTGCGTAGGCAGCCTGAACACCATTTCCATGCTCATGCAGCGCACTTTGCGTTTGAATGAGGCTTTGTAAAGACATTGCTGAAACAAGATAGTTGAGGAGATAACCAAAGCCTACACTGGCGCTAACAACACTGAACAGGTACAGGCAAAGAGTACGCAAACCCATTTCTTGCTTTATCATACCCATAGTGGATACATTGGTTGCTGGCCCTGCCATTAAAAACACTAAAATAGCGCCAGGCGATAACCCAGCAGCCAAAAAGCCTACTGCCAGCGGTGTTGATGCTGTAGCACAGATATACATTGGAATGCCGATAAACGCCATAACAAGCATGGCAACGAAGCCGTCACCCCACTGTGTTAAAAAGTCGGTGGGCACCCACGTTTTAATTGCTGCGGCAAGCGCTAAACCAATCAATAACCACACCACTATATCTTCAAGTAATTTGCCACTGGCGTAGCCTGCCACACGGGCTATTCTTGAATTTGTAAAACCTGAATTTTGAGACGATGAATTATCGGCGCCACTGGCCCCCTCAGAAATACTATCGGAGCTAATATCCGAACTAACATCTGAACTACTGCAGCAAGAAGAAGTTTTAACTGGCTTAGACTCACTGCCGCAACATGATATAGAAACGCTAGATGGCTTAGTGTCACAACAGGCATCAGCAACTGTGTGAGAATGAGAGGTGCTGCTTGCCGCGTGTTACATCGTTTGTATCAAATAGCTTAACCATTAAACCCGCATAGATAGCACTAATTACAGCAGCAATAGGTCGAATGATGGCGAACAGTGGTCCTAGCAGAGCGTAAGATACCGATACACTGTCAACACCTGTTTCTGGCGTTGATACTAAAAAAGAGATAGTGGATGGCTTTGAAGCGCCGCTACGTCTTAACCCTAGTGCAGCTGGAATAACACCGCAGGAACACAATGGTAATGGCGCGCCAATAACGGCAGCCTTACTAATTGAACTTAAAGAATTACTACCCATGTGACGTTCAAGAAAAGACACCGGAACCAACTCATGCATTACGCCGGCCACGACTAACCCTAGCAATAACCATGGAGCTGGCTCTATAAATAATGCTAAAAAGTTTTCGGCGAGTAGAATAATGTCTGACATGCTTCCTCTGGGTAACTGATTACTTGTGAATTGACATAGATGGCTTGTCGCTAATAGCTTTAGGCATTTACCTTATACACACACCCAGTCAATTCTTATTTGATAATACTACCAGAAACCAAGGCATTCAGAAAACGTGCAACGCCAAATAGCACATAAAGTAGCCGAACTGCAGCATTTGTAAGAAACTTTAAGAAACGTAGATAGCAAAAAGGCCTTAACAAGCCTGCGTTATGTGCAGCACCTGTAGGCCTTTTGCAATTACCTTATGCTCTGTCTTTGTTTAATTTAGAAACCACAGAGAACGCTTCAAGCATAACTAGCACCGATACTATTAGCACAACAGCATCGAGGAAAACCAATAGGTAGTTCTCAGCCAGATAGTATTCTTTCAGTTTTATTAGGCCGGCAAAGAACGCCATAACTAATACAAATACCATTGGAATGAGCGTGTACTTTGCAGGCCTACCGAGTTTGATAAGCATGACCGAAATCACCAATAAAGTAAGGCTAGCCAGTATTTGATTAGTAGACCCAAACAGCGGCCAAATGATCATACCGCCACTACCGGATGCACCACCTGCACCAAAAGCAAGAAGCAAGCAGCAGCCAACGGCAAGCAAGGTGGCAACCAAACCATTTTTAAGCGCATCGATTGAGTATATATCACCCCATTCTTGGATAATATAGCGCTGAAGACGTACGCCAGAATCCATAGTTGTGCCCGCAAATAACACCACCATGACAGCTAAAATGGTTGAGGAGAAGTCGACAGGCAGCCCCCATCCTTGTTGTATTAAATTAGCTCCCCCAGTTATGAATGCACCTACGCTACCAGCGCCCAGATGGCTGTAAACCTCATGCCACTCTTCAGGTGACGCAGCAAAGGCCACGCCGCTTACCGCCACAATAGTAATAAGTGCAAGGGAGCCTTCACCGATTGCGCCTAAGTAGCCAACAAAACGAGCATCAGTTTCTTTGTCGAGTTGTTTAGAGCTAGTACCTGAGGCCACTATGCCATGGAAACCTGATACCGCGCCGCAGGCAATAGTAACAAACAGAAGTGGAATAATGCTGGGGGTATCTACCGCAGTTTGCATGTTGAAGGCCGGCGCTGTGATATCTGGCATGGCGAAGAACACTGCGCCGTAGAGCAAAAATAAGCCCACTAACAATTGCATACCATTAATAAAATCTCGCGGCTGAAGCAACATCCAAACTGGTAGCAAAGAAGCTATAGCAGCATAAACAAATAAGATGATGATCCAATTGGCCTTATCGGCTAGACCAAACATTGTCTCTGGAAGACTAATTGGAATATAGCTGCCTGCATAGACAGACGCATAAAGCACTACAATGCCTACCAAACACAAAGGAATTAGAGAGAAGTTTCGTTTTAACAGTTGGCCAATAATCAATGCCACCGCAATAGCCATCCATGCGGGGAACACCGCGGTAGGTTGAGATACAAAAGAATTGGCTATCACTACCCCGAATACCGCATTTACCATTAACAGAACAAGGAAAATGACTATCATAAAGAGCGCTCGGGAGCGCTTGCCAATAACGCTTTCTGACAATGCGCCCATTGATTTGCCCTTATGTCGGGCACTCGCCCATAATGCGCCCATGTCGTGCACACCAGCGAATAAAATAGTACCAAATACCACCCAAAGTACAGCGGGCACCCAACCCCAATAGACTGCGATAGCAGGCCCTACAATGGGAGCTGCCCCAGCAACTGACGTAAAGTGATGCCCCCAAAGCACGACTTTATTAGTCGGCACGAAGTCTTTGCCATCCTGCTCCGTGTGGGCTGGGGTAACAAAATTATCATCCAATTTAAAAATGCGGTTTGCGATAAATTTTGAATACACAAACCAGCCAAAAAGCATGCCGATAATTCCAAGTATTACGATAGCAATAGACTGCATATAGTTATTCCACTGTCTTTATTAAGTAAGCTGCGAAAGCCTGATTCTAATTGTCTGCAAAAACTAACCTGCACAATTACAACATTTATTCTGCATAAAGCGGGGCAATATTAGACCAAAGTCTAACCATAGTTAAGTCTATTTCTACACGTCATACCAATAAAAAATTAACATTTACAAAACAACTTGGGTGATAAATCACTCAATACCCCGCTTTACACGCAATTGACAGTTTTCTTCTTTAAATGATATCGATTCTCGTTTATAAATGCGGTCATCTTTAACTATCACAATTATCGAAAGTACAATGGCATCACCCAAATTACATATGGCATTTCGCAAGTACCATCGCTGGCTTGGCTTTTTCTTATCTGGAATTATGGCAATTTATGCATTGAGCGGCGTCTTATTAATATTTCGTCCCACAGATTTCCTTAAATATGACCAAGTGCAAATAAGGCAGCTCGATACTAACCTTTCAGCCAACAGTATTACTTCGGCTATTAAAATTCGCGGGCTGAAAGTTGTAAGTGAAGATAGCGACAGCATTACGCTCAATATGGGTGAGTATGATAAGACAACAGGAACGGCTACGTTAACCCGCAAGGATTACCCTGTTGTATTAGCCAAAATGGTAAAACTTCATAAGGCGACGAATAACAGTCCGCTCTTTTACCTAAACATTGCGTTTGGTGTGAGCCTACTGTTTTTTGTTATTTCTGCATTTCTTATGTTTATGCCCAAGTTACCTATGTACAAAAATGGTCTTAAGATTGCGGGGATAGGCGCTGCGGTGGCTGTGTTAACCGTTATGTTCGGATCTTAGCTGTTGGAGTTAGCCGTCAGACTAACAGCATAACTTACAGTTTGTGAAGGGCGCTTTTGCGCCCTTTTTCCTGTTTATATCTTGAGGAAAAACTGCTTTATCTCAGCATACACAGCAAGCGACTCAGGTGTGTTGTGCCCTATAAGATACATGGCGTGAGACATACCTTCAAAAACCTCTAACTGGGTAGTAATAGCATGCTCTCGCAATTTTCTATTTACCCTCACCGTATCGCTTAAAAAAAGATCCCGAGTACCTGACACTAATATGGTTGGTGGTAGACCATCAAAGTTGCCATACAGCGGAGAAACGCTCGGGTGGGTGAGTGAATGTGACCCTGCGTATAACTGCGCTGCGGCAGATAAACTCCCCTCATAGGAAACCAGTACTCTATCTGCTTCTTCATTGATAAGCAGGGAGTCGCTAGTGTTAGACAAATCGGCCCAGGGCGTTCCCAAATAGACGCCTACGGGTAAAGATTTGTCTTGCTGTTTTAACTGTTGCAACAACGCGAGAGTTAAACCGCCGCCCGCTGACGTTCCCCCAATAAATATACGATTGCTTCCGTACTCGTTACGTAATTCGTCATAAACTGCACATGCATCATTCAGTGCTGCAGGAAAAGGTGACGAAGGCGGCATACGATAATCCACGCTATACACCACAATACCCAGTCTATCCGCTATCAAAATGCCTTCTTCAATACTCACAAGACCTGAGAAAAACACATACGCACCGCCGTGCAAATCGATATAAACCTTATTTTGAAAACGCTCATTTATTATTTCAGGTGTGATTTTACGTACTGTTACCCCGACAATACTCAATAACTCTACAGATACATTAAACTGCTTTCGCATGGCTTTTACTTTCTTTTTTTGCCGCGAGTTTACCGCATGTATGCGGTCTCTCCACGCCTCAATGTTAGCCGGCACATCAGATTTCACAGTGTCTAACGATAAGGATGGAAACTGCTCCATCACCAATTGCATTTCACTGCTTATAGCATTCGGTATAGAAGCATAACGACGTTGTGAAAATGGCTTAGAGTTTGTTTCTTTAGACATTGTCGCTTAACACCTTTGTTAAATTGGATGTACTTTGCTTTTATCGCACTTTTTTGTCGCTAATTTATTTGTGACATGCAGTTAGGTACGTATAACGATACATTTTACGGTGCATCTTGTGGAGCTTAGTACAGTGTCAATTACTTGGTAGTTGGGGTATAACTACGCACAATCACCAGAAATAACAATTAATCATCGTCGCCTTGTATTTGTAACCCTCTGATATCAGTAGCGACCAATAAGGAAATTGCAATGAAAACACGTTCTCGTCGCCAACTCATCATTGGACTAGGATTTACGCTATTATCTACCTTTAGCCTTTCGTTCTCGGCAGTATCAGCAACCGCTGCAAAAGCTGGCGATAACTCAATGACAGCTGAAAGCGAAACATCTATTTGGAAAGTCAGTAAAGACGGCGACACCGTTTATATTGGCGGAACTATACATATACTTCCTGTTAGCGAGTTTCCCCTCCCCAGACAGTTTACTGATATCTACCAACAAAGCGACACCATTGTTTTAGAGGCGGAGCTACCAGAACCAACCGATATTACAGCGCAGCAAAAAATGATGATGGGTTTATCTTATCAAAACGGACAAACTCTAAAAGACACCTTGAGTGAAGAAACATTTACTGCGCTAGACCAATACCTTTCTGCATTTGGCAGCAGTGCAAACCAATTAGCCAGTTTCAAACCGGGTTTTGTCACTACTATGTTAGTCACAATGGAAGCCCAGCGAGCGCAAATGGCCGGCGAAGGTGTAGATGCTTATTTCACTCAATTAGCAAAACGTGATAACAAAGATAGAGAGTATTTGGAGTCGTTAGACTTTCAAATTTCCATGCTTGCAGGTTTAGGTGAAGGCGAAGAAGAACAGTTCATATCGGAAACCCTGGCCACTTTACCCGATCTTAAAAGCGAACTTGAACAAACGATAAAAGCGTGGCGTGCAGGTGATACAGAGGCCCTGAACAAACTGGTTATTCAAACCTTCAAACAAGAAGCGCCAGAATCGTACGACGATGTATTTACCAAGCGCAATATAAGCTGGATACCTCAAATAGAAGCCATGTTTGGTGATGATGACAAAGAGTTTGTACTAGTAGGTGCAGGCCATCTCGTTGGCGAAGACAACGTTCTTAAACTGCTCGAACAAAAGGGCTACTCTGTTAAACAGCTTTAGTTAAAACCCACTTCAACAGGGCCGCTGCTGGGAACCCGCTAATATAAAAGAAGAGGCGAGGAAACAGCGTGTTCCCTCCCCTCCCGCAAGCTCATTATTATGCCTCAAGAAGGGAGTGAGTGTACGCCCTCTGAAACCCTACACCGCAGGGGTGCGGTGTCGGAGCTTGCACATAAAAGCGGGGATGTCTTTACGGCGAGCGTCTTCCTCTTTATTGGCTTCATAGGTGCCAAAAGGGGAGCGCTTGTGCAATCTAGAACTCTCAGCTGCATGGATGCAGCTGTGAAGCCGATAATAAAAAAGAAGGGACGGGATCACGGCGTGTCTTCTCCTCTCCCGCAAGCTTATTCCTTGTGCTAAGGGAATGAAATCAATATGCCGTTTCAAACCTTCCACAGCATGGATGCTGTGGCAGAGCGCCCAGGGATGAGTTCACCGCGGGTTTCTTCCTTTCTCCAAAGCTTTTATTATGCCTCGAAGGGATTGAGTGTATGCCCTCTGAAACCCTACACCGCAGGGATGCGGTGTCGAAGCTCTCACATAAAAGCAGGGGTGGCTTTACGGCGTGTCTTCTCCTCTCCCGCAAGCTTATTCCTTGTGCTAAGGGAATGAAATCAATATGCCGTTTCAAACCTTCCACAGCATGGATGCTGTGGCAGAGAGCCCAAGGATGGGTTCACCGCGTGTTTGAAACGGCATATTGATTTCATGACTTTTCAGAAAGCATAAAAAAAGCGCACCTAAGTGCGCTTTTTTGTGCAGTGTTTGCAAAGTCTAGATTAGTCTAGGATCTTCGCTACAACACCAGCACCTACTGTACGACCACCTTCACGGATTGCGAAACGTAGACCTTCGTCCATCGCAATCGGAGCAATTAGCTCTACTTTGAATTTAAGGTTGTCACCAGGCATTACCATTTCTACGCCTTCTGGAAGCTCTACAGCACCAGTTACGTCAGTTGTACGGAAGTAGAACTGTGGACGATAGCCTTTGAAGAATGGAGTATGACGGCCACCTTCGTCTTTAGACAATACGTATACTTCTGCTTCGAACTTAGTGTGTGGGTTGATTGAACCAGGCTTCGCTAGTACTTGTCCACGCTCTACGTCATCACGCTTAGTACCACGTAGTAGTACACCAACGTTCTCACCAGCACGACCTTCGTCTAGAAGCTTACGGAACATTTCAACACCAGTACAAGTCGTCTTAGTTGTATCTTTGATACCAACGATTTCTACTTCTTCACCTACTTTAACGATACCTTGCTCAACACGGCCTGTTACAACAGTACCACGACCTGAGATTGAGAATACGTCTTCGATTGGAAGAATGAACGGCTTATCGATTGCACGCTCTGGCTCTGGGATGTATGAATCAAGAGCTTCACCTAGTTCGATGATTTTCTTTTCCCATTCTGCGTCGCCTTCAAGCGCTTTTAGTGCAGAACCTTGGATAACTGGAAGGTCATCGCCTGGGAATTCATATTCGCTAAGAAGTTCACGAACTTCCATTTCTACTAGCTCAAGAAGCTCTTCGTCATCAACCATGTCACATTTGTTCATGAACACGATGATGTGAGGAATACCAACCTGACGACCAAGTAGGATGTGCTCACGAGTTTGAGGCATAGGGCCATCTGTCGCAGCAACTACTAGGATTGCACCGTCCATCTGAGCAGCACCAGTGATCATGTTTTTAACGTAATCAGCGTGTCCTGGGCAGTCAACGTGCGCGTAGTGACGTGATGGAGTATCGTATTCTACGTGTGACGTAGAGATAGTGATACCACGTGCTTTTTCTTCAGGCGCGTTATCGATTTGATCGAATGCTTGAGCTGAACCACCGTATGTCTTTGAAAGAACAGTAGTGATAGCTGCAGTTAGCGTGGTTTTACCGTGGTCAACGTGGCCGATTGTACCCACGTTTACATGGGGTTTCGTACGTTCAAACTTTTCTTTTGCCATTTTTCTCGTTTCCTAAGTTAAAAGTCCGACCCACAAATAGACCGGACCGAACCTTCATTTAGATTAGATTCTAGATTCAATAATAGCCCGCGCCACATTGTTAGGCGCCTCAGAATAATTGAAGAACTCCATTGAGTATGAAGCACGACCCTGCGTTTGTGAACGCAAGTCTGTCGCATACCCAAACATTTCTGAAAGAGGCACTTTAGCACGTATCATTTTAACACCTGCTACGCCATCTTCCATA
Source organism: Alteromonas sp. MB-3u-76 (assembly GCF_002831605.1). Lineage (NCBI taxonomy): Bacteria > Pseudomonadati > Pseudomonadota > Gammaproteobacteria > Alteromonadales > Alteromonadaceae > Alteromonas > Alteromonas sp. MB-3u-76. The sequence goes on from NZ_CP025115.1 coordinate 3,977,731, forward strand.
CCTTCGATCATGCCGCGGCGACGATTTAAGTCACCAACAACATCACCCATCCAGTCTTCTGGAGTAGTCACTTCAACTTTCATAGTGGGTTCAAGCAACACCGGATTTGCTTCTGCGGCGCCTTTTTTGAAACCCATTGAGCCGGCGATCTTAAACGCCATTTCAGAAGAGTCAACATCGTGGTAAGAACCATCAAACAAAGTAACCTTTACATCGAGTACCGGATACCCTGCAAGAACACCACTTCGCATCTGCTCCTGAATTCCTTTATCGACCGCTGGAATGAACTCTTTTGGTACAGTACCACCGACGATCTCGTTCACAAATTCGTAGCCAAAGTCCTCTTCCTGAGGTTCTATGCGCAGCCATACGTGACCAAACTGACCACGGCCGCCAGACTGACGAACGAACTTCCCTTCCACCTCAACAGCTTTGCGAAGGGTCTCACGGTAAGCAACCTGAGGGTTACCTACGTTACATTCAACCTTAAATTCCCGCTTCATACGATCAATGATGATATCTAGGTGTAATTCACCCATACCAGAAATGATCGTTTGCCCCGTCTCATCATCAGTTTTTACTTTGAAAGACGGGTCTTCTGCAGCAAGCTTACTTAGCGCTATACCCATTTTTTCTTGGTCAGCTTGTGACTTCGGCTCTACCGCAATTGAAATTACCGGATCAGGAAATTCCATACGCTCTAGCGTAATGATGTTATTCGGATCGCACAGCGTATCACCAGTAGTGACATCTTTAAGGCCTATTGCAGCTGCAATATCACCCGCGCGTACCTCTTTAATTTCTTCTCTGTCTTTCGCGTGCATTTGCACGATACGACCAAATCGCTCGCGCTTGCCTTTCACAGGGTTATATACAGTATCACCTGTATTCACTACACCAGAGTAACAGCGGAAAAACGTCAGAGTACCAACAAACGGGTCGGTCGCTATTTTAAACGCCAGTGCAGAAAACGGCTCTTCGTCCGTAGGATGACGTTCTGCTTCTGTTTCGTCTTTGTCGTCGAGAATACCGGTTATCGCTTTTACCTCGTTTGGCGACGGCAAAAAATGAACAACTGCGTCGAGTACTGCCTGAACACCTTTGTTTTTGAAGGCACTGCCACAAGTGGCAAGAACAATTTCGTTGTTCAGCGTACGAGTGCGAAGTCCAAGTCTGATTTCGTCTTCAGTTAGCTCTTCGCCTTCTAAATACTTATCCATTAACGCTTCTGAGGCTTCAGCGGCTGCTTCTACCATTTCAGTGCGATATTGCTCGGCTTTCTCTAAATATTCAGCTGGAATGTCTTCATAGGTAAATGTCATACCCATGTCTTCTTCATTCCAATTGACTGATTTCATCTTAATTAAATCGATGACACCATGAAATTCTTCTTCAGCGCCCATGTTGATTTGAATCGGAACACAGTTAGCGCCTAAACGTTTGCGAATTTGACCCACAACACGTTCAAAGTCAGCACCAGCCCGATCCATTTTGTTAACGAATACAAGGCGTGGCACTGCATATTTGTCAGCCTGTCGCCAGACTGTTTCTGATTGAGGTTCTACCCCAGAAGACCCACAGAATACAACTACCGCTCCGTCAAGAACACGTAATGAACGTTCCACCTCAATAGTGAAATCTACGTGTCCTGGCGTGTCGATGATATTTATTCTATGTTGATCAAACTGTTGCTCCATACCAGACCAGAAACAGGTAGTTGCAGCAGACGTGATAGTAATACCACGCTCCTGCTCTTGTTCCATCCAGTCCATGGTAGCAGCACCATCGTGCACTTCACCGATTTTGTGAGACAGTCCTGTATAAAACAAGACACGCTCTGTGGTCGTGGTTTTACCCGCGTCCACGTGAGCCACAATACCAATATTGCGATAACGCTCAATCGAGGTCTTACGAGGCATAAATCTCTCTCAGTTAAATAACGTTGATTACCAACGGTAGTGAGCAAACGCTTTGTTTGCTTCGGCCATACGGTGAACGTCTTCACGTTTCTTAACCGCTGAACCTTTATTTTCTGCTGCGTCTAACATCTCAGCCGCTAGGCGTTGTGCCATAGACTTTTCGCCACGTTTACGTGCAGCATCAACCATCCAACGCATACCTAGTGCATTACGACGAACTGGACGTACTTCTACTGGAACCTGATAAGTTGAACCACCAACACGACGAGATTTAACCTCTACCGTAGGGCGGATGTTATCAAGAGCTTCTTCGAATACATCAAGGTGTGCTTTGTTGGTTTTTTCAGCAACAATATCTAGCGCACCGTAAACGATTTTTTCAGCGACTGACTTCTTGCCGTCGAGCATTACGACATTCATGAATTTAGCAAGCAGTTGTGAACCAAATTTTGGCTCTGGTAGGATTTTACGTTGACCTACGACTCTTCTTCTTGGCATTTCTATTCTCCGTATGAATTCAGGGAATACCCAAAACTCTTAAACTTCAGTTTGGCCTTACTAACGGAGAACCGTTAAGACTTAGGCCTTTTCGCGCCGTACTTAGAACGGGCTTGCTTACGATCGTTTACACCTGCGCAGTCCAAAGTACCGCGAACTGTGTGATAACGAACACCTGGTAAATCTTTAACACGACCACCACGGATAAGTACTACACTGTGCTCTTGTAGGTTGTGACCTTCACCACCGATGTATGAAGAAACTTCAAAACCGTTAGTTAGACGCACACGACATACTTTACGTAGTGCAGAGTTTGGTTTCTTTGGCGTAGTTGTATATACACGAGTACATACACCACGTCTCTGTGGACAAGCTTGCAGTGCAGCTACGTTGCTTTTTTCAACGGGCTTTCTGCGTGGCTTGCGCACTAACTGGTTAACTGTTGCCATTAACTAGCTCCTGATTAAAAACTACGAAAACCCAATCACTGTGATTGGGTCCATATTAATGCGACTTTTTCTTTGTCGCCCTTTGTTGTAAATATTGTGCTCGTCAATATTTACTGAGCTTTGATACAAAAAACCGCGACCGTTTATCGAGCCTTTTCGGGGCTATCCAAAATCGGGTCGCGGAATATTAATGATCATCGCCCTGACTGTCAAGCTGTACAAACTCTAAGCACTTAATATTCTTAAAATCTGTCAGCTTGAGCTGCCATTATGTTAGGAGCACGTTAACGCGCTCCTATGATCATGCCTTATTCGGCCGAATCGTCGTCTGCACCAGCGTTAAGCGCTTCGGTCAATGCCTGTTCCGCATCTGCAGCAGATACTGACATTTCTTCGATTTGCTCTTTACGCTGTTGAGCGCGGCGTTCATGGTAGGCGAAACCCGTACCCGCTGGAATGAGTCGTCCAACAATTACGTTTTCTTTCAGACCGCGTAGGTCATCTTCTTTACCTTGAACCGCTGCTTCAGTAAGAACGCGAGTTGTTTCTTGGAAAGACGCTGCTGAGATAAATGACTCAGTAGACAGTGACGCCTTAGTGATACCAAGCAGCTGTGTTTCGTACTGCGCTGGAATCTTACCGTGTTTTTCTATTTCACGGTTGGCCACTTTCACGTTAGAAACTTCTACTTGCTCGCCTTCTAGGAACTGAGTATCGCCTGGGTGAGTGATAACACACTTACGCAGCATCTGACGAATAACAACTTCGATGTGCTTATCGTTAATCTTAACACCCTGTAGACGGTAAACTTCCTGTACTTCGTTCACGATGTAGTTCGCTACTGCAGAGATACCGCGAAGACGTAGAATGTCGTGTGGAGACTCTGGACCGTCGGCGATAACTTCGCCTTTTTCCACTTTCTCACCTTCAAACACGTTAAGCTGACGCCACTTTGGAATCATCTCTTCGTATGCATCACCCTCAGCAGGCGTAATTACTAGGCGCTTCTTACCTTTAGTCTCTTTACCGAAACCGATAGTACCTGAGATTTCTGCAAGAATAGCAGGCTCTTTAGGTTTACGTGCTTCGAATAAGTCAGCAACTCTTGGTAGACCACCCGTGATGTCACGTGTCTTCGAGCTTTCCTGAGGAATACGCGCTAGCACGTCACCTTCGTTAGCCACTTTGCCTTCTTTCGCTTCAATGGTAGTGAAGCTTGGAAGACGAATTTCTTGAAGACCGAACTCATCACTTTCAAGAATTAGCTTAGGCTCTTTGGCGTTTGCTTTTGTTAAATCTTTAACAACAATACGCGTTAGACCAGTAAGCTCATCTTGCTGCATTTCTGTATTAGTGTCGTCGATGTCCGCGAAGCTAATTTTCGCTGCGCGTTCAGTAACGATAGGGTGACTATGCGGGTCCCAGTTAGCAACAACGTCGCCAGCTGCAATCTTCGCACCGTCATCAACACTAAGTACTGCGCCGTAAGGCACTTTATAGCGTTCTTTCTCACGACCTTGTTCATCGATAACAGTAAGCTCTGTTGAACGAGAAACAATAACCACTTTGCCGTCAGAGTTACGTACAGATTTTTCATTGTGTAGCTTAAGGCTACCCGCTGTTTTAACCTGAACGCTGTTTTCTGCAGACGCTCGTGATGCCGCACCACCAATGTGGAAGGTACGCATGGTAAGCTGTGTACCAGGTTCACCGATTGATTGTGCTGCAATAACACCAACCGACTCACCACTACCAACCATGTGTCCGCGAGCAAGGTCACGACCGTAACAGTTAGCACATACACCAAAGTCGTTATCACATGTGATAACCGAGCGTACCTGAATTTGGTCAACCGAGTTAGCTTCAAGCATGTCTACTAGCGCTTCGTCTAGCAGTACATTACGCTCAACCAACACCTCGTCTGTACCAGGCTTGATTACATCTTCTGCTACCACACGACCAAGAACACGCTCGCGAAGCGGTTCAACAACATCACCACCTTCGATCAGCGGTGTCATTGTCACACCTTCGAATGTGCCACAATCATCGTTAGTGATAACCAAATCTTGTGCAACATCTACAAGACGACGAGTTAGGTAACCCGAGTTCGCTGTCTTAAGTGCTGTATCGGCAAGACCTTTACGCGCACCGTGCGTTGAGATGAAGTACTGAAGAACGTTAAGACCTTCACGGAAGTTTGCTGTGATGGGTGTTTCGATGATTGAACCATCTGGTTTAGCCATCAGACCACGCATACCAGCTAGCTGACGAATCTGAGCGGCACTACCACGAGCACCCGAGTCGGCCATCATATAAACAGAGTTAAATGATGATTGCTCTTCTTCCTCGCCATCGCGGTTGATTACGATGTCAGTCTTAAGGTTATCCATCATGGCCTTAGCAACTTTTTCGTTGGCATTTGACCAGATATCAATAACTTTGTTGTAACGCTCACCGGCTGTTACTAGACCGTTTTGGAACTGTTCCTGAATCTCGATAACTTCTGCTTCAGCAGCGTCAACGATTTCTTTCTTCGCTTCAGGGATTACCATATCGTCAATACCAACAGACGCACCCGCGATCATCGCGTAGTGGAAGCCGGTATACATGATTTGGTCAGCCGCAATAACGGTGTCTTTTAGACCAAGCGTACGGTAACAAGCATTCAATAGTCTTGAAATTTGCTTCTTGCCCATAGGCTGGTTGATGATTTCAAACGGAAGACCCTTAGGAAGGATCAATGAGAAAATTGCACGACCAACCGTGGTTTGCGTTAGCGTTACTTTCTCTGTTTTATTGCCGTCTTCATCAATGTCATATTCTGTAATACGTACTTTAACGCGAGAATGAAGCTCAGCATTACCTGTGCGGTATGCTTTTTCTGCTTCGTTCGGGCTGGTAAATACCATGCCTTCGCCTAGGCCGTTTACTTTGTCACGCGTAAGGTAATAAAGACCCAATACAACGTCCTGTGAAGGAACGATAATTGGCTCACCGTTAGCAGGTGACAGAATGTTATTCGTCGACATCATTAGTGCGCGTGCTTCAAGCTGAGCTTCGATTGTCAACGGAACGTGTACCGCCATTTGGTCACCATCGAAGTCGGCGTTGTACGCCGCACACACTAACGGGTGAAGCTGAATCGCTTTACCTTCAATAAGTGTTGGTTCGAATGCCTGGATACCCAAACGGTGAAGTGTTGGTGCACGGTTAAGCAATACAGGGTGTTCGCGGATAACGTCATCTAGTACGTCCCAAACCTCTGGTGCTTCGCGCTCTACTAGCTTCTTAGCAGCTTTGATTGTTGTTGCAAGACCACGTCCTTCAAGCTTACCGTAAATAAACGGCTTAAATAGCTCTAGTGCCATCTTCTTAGGAAGACCACACTGGTGAAGGCGAAGTGTTGGACCAACGGTAATTACAGAACGGCCAGAGTAGTCAACACGCTTACCAAGAAGGTTTTGACGGAAACGACCCTGCTTACCTTTAATCATGTCTGCAAGCGACTTAAGTGGACGCTTGTTAGAACCGGTAATCGCACGACCGCGACGTCCGTTATCTAGAAGTGCATCAACAGACTCTTGTAACATACGCTTTTCGTTGCGCACGATAATGTCTGGAGCAGCAAGGTCTAGAAGACGCTTAAGACGGTTATTACGGTTGATTACACGACGATAAAGGTCGTTCAAATCAGATGTTGCGAATCGACCGCCATCTAGTGGTACAAGAGGGCGAAGATCGGGTGGCAATACTGGAAGTACTGTCATGATCATCCACTCTGGCTTATTACCAGACTGCTGGAATGACTCAAGCAACTTAAGGCGCTTGGTGATTTTCTTACGCTTTGTTTCAGAGTTGATTGAAGGTAACTCTTCACGCATCGCTGCAACGTCGGCGTCAACGTCAAGTACGGTTAGCAGGTCGAATACTGCTTCTGCACCCATTTTCGCTTCGAATTCGTCGCCGTGTTCTTCTAATGAATCAAGGTAATCTTCTTCGTTTAGAAGTTGTCCGCGCTCAAGTGTTGTTAAACCCGGCTCGGTCACAACATATGATTCAAAGTAAAGCACGCGTTCGATATCGCGAAGCGTCATATCAAGCATTAGGCCGATACGTGACGGTAGCGATTTAAGGAACCAAATGTGTGCTACAGGACTTGCTAGCTCGATGTGCCCCATACGCTCACGACGAACTTTAGTCAGTGTCACTTCTACGCCACACTTCTCACAGATAACACCACGGTGCTTAAGACGCTTGTACTTACCGCACAAACACTCGTAGTCTTTTACCGGTCCGAAGATACGGGCACAGAATAAACCGTCACGCTCAGGCTTGAACGTACGATAGTTGATAGTCTCAGGCTTCTTCACTTCACCAAATGACCATGAACGAATCATGTCAGGTGAAGACAGACCGATTCGAATATTATCGAACTCTTCGGCCTTGTGTTGTTGCTTTAGAAACTTTAATAAGTCTTTCACATTACTCTCCCAGCGGAGTCAGTCTCTAGAACCCGGTGCAAGCACCGGGTCATCTCATAACATTACGCGGCAATTGCCGTATTACTTCTCTTCAAGCTCGATGTTGATACCCAACGAGCGAATTTCTTTAAGTAATACGTTGAAGGATTCTGGCATACCAGGCTCCATTCTGTGGTCGCCATCGACGATGTTCTTGTACATCTTAGTACGTCCGTTAACGTCATCCGACTTAACAGTAAGCATTTCCTGCAGGGTATATGCCGCACCGTAAGCTTCAAGTGCCCACACTTCCATCTCACCGAAGCGCTGACCACCAAACTGTGCTTTACCACCAAGAGGCTGCTGCGTAACAAGGCTGTATGAACCAGTAGAACGCGCGTGCATCTTGTCGTCTACTAAGTGGTTCAGTTTCAGCATGTACATGTAACCAACCGTAACAGGTCGCTCGAATGAATTACCAGTACGACCGTCGAACAAGGTAATCTGACCGCTTTCTGGAATATCAGCAAGCTTCAGCATTTCCTTGATTTCAGACTCGCGAGCACCATCGAATACAGGTGTTGCTACTGGAACACCCTTACGAAGGTTTTCCGCTAAGCGACGAACTTCGTGATCTGTGAAGCTATCAATGTCTACTTCTTGGTGATTTTCACCTAGTTCGTAAACTTTCTTCAAGAAATCACGCATTTCGGCTAGCTCGCGCTGCTCTTTAATCATGCGGTCAATTTTAACCCCAAGACCGTGAGCAGCCATGCCCAAGTGAGTCTCAAGGATCTGACCGATGTTCATACGAGATGGTACACCAAGTGGGTTAAGTACGATGTCTACCGGCGTACCGTGCTCATCGTATGGCATATCTTCTACTGGTTGAATAGTAGAGATAACACCCTTGTTACCGTGACGTCCCGCCATTTTATCACCCGGTTGGATGTGGCGTTTAACCGCTAGGTAAACCTTAACTATCTTAAGTACACCAGGCGCTAAATCATCGCCTTGCGTTATCTTACGACGCTTAGTTTCAAACTTCTTATCGAAGTCAGCTTTGATTTCAGCATGCTGTTCAGCAATTTGGTCAAGCTCTAACTGTGCATCTTCGCTGTTAAGTGCAATTTCAAACCACTTTTCGCGTGGTAGGCTGTCAAGCTTCGCTTGTTCAACGCCAGCACGAGTTAGCGCAGTTTGAGCACGTGCAAAAATGCCGTCCGCAAGGATTTCAAATTCATCAGTAAGGTCTTTCTTAACCTGACGAAGCTGCATATCTTCAATTTCAAGCGCACGCTTATCTTTCTCTACACCGTCGCGGGTAAATACTTGAACATCGATAACCGTACCGTGAACTGAGTTAGGTACACGGAGAGACGTATCTTTAACGTCAGACGCTTTCTCACCAAAGATAGCTCTTAAAAGTTTTTCTTCCGGAGTAAGCTGAGTTTCACCTTTCGGTGTTACTTTACCTACTAGGATGTCGCCGCCTTTCACTTCCGCACCGATGTAAACAACACCTGATTCATCAAGCTTGCTTAGCGCAGACTCACCTACGTTTGGAATATCAGAAGAAATTTCTTCTGGCCCAAGCTTAGTATCACGAGCAATACAGCTTAGCTCTTGAATGTGAATAGTAGTGAAACGGTCTTCCTGAGCAACTCGCTCAGAAATAAGGATTGAATCCTCAAAGTTGTAACCATTCCAAGGCATGAACGCGATACGCATGTTCTGACCAAGTGCAAGGTCACCAAGGTCTGTTGAAGGACCATCGGCTAGCACGTCACCAGTGACAATCGGGTCGCCAACGTTACACGTAGGGCGCTGATTAATACAGGTGTTTTGGTTAGAGCGAGTGTATTTAGTCAGGTTGTAGATATCGATACCTGCTTCACCTGGAAGCATCTCATCTTCGGCAACCTTGATTACAATGCGGCTCGCATCTACGTAATCAACTGTACCACCGCGTTTAGCGACAACCGTTACACCAGAATCTACTGCAATAGTTCTTTCCATACCCGTACCTACTAACGGCTTATCAGCACGTAATGTAGGAACAGCCTGACGTTGCATGTTGGCACCCATAAGTGCACGGTTTGCATCATCGTGTTCTAGGAATGGAATTATACTTGCCGCAATTGATACGATTTGCTGTGGAGAAACGTCCATGTATTTGATGTCTTCTTTTGGCATCAAGGTTGTTTCACCACGGTGACGACATGGAATAAGGTCGTCTACCAACTCACCTGCTTCAGATAACGCAATGTTAGCCTGAGCAATCGCGAATTGGCCTTCTTCAATTGCAGATAAATAATCGATTTCATCGGTAACAACACCGTCAACAATGCGACGGAAAGGTGTTTCTAAGAAACCAAAGTCATTAGTGCGCGCGAAGCTCGCTAATGAGTTAATTAGACCGATGTTTGGACCTTCCGGCGTTTCGATTGGACACAAACGACCATAGTGAGTTGGGTGTACGTCTCGAACTTCGAAGCCAGCACGTTCACGAGTAAGACCACCCGGACCTAATGCAGAAATACGACGCTTATGCGTAACTTCTGATAGCGGGTTGTTTTGGTCCATGAACTGTGACAATTGCGACGAACCGAAGAACTCTTTCACCGCTGCCGAGATAGGCTTGGCGTTAATAAGATCTTGTGGCATTACGTTGTCTAGGTCGCCTAAGCTTAGACGCTCTTTAACTGCACGTTCTACACGCACGAGACCAACGCGGAATTGGTTCTCAGCCATTTCACCAACCGAACGAATACGGCGGTTACCTAGGTGATCGATGTCATCAACTTCGTCCTTACCGTCACGAATTGTTATTAACTGTTTCATAACAGCAATAATGTCTTCTTTGGCAAGCGTACCAGAACCAATAAGTTCTTCGCGGCCTAAACGACGGTTGAACTTCATGCGACCCACTGAAGAAAGATCATAACGCTCTTCAGAGAAGAATAAGTTCTCGAATAAGGTTTCAGCAGCATCTTTCGTTGGTGGCTCACCAGGACGCATCATACGGTAAATTTCAACAAGCGCCTCTAGGCGGTTTGTTGAAGAGTCTATACGTAGCGTATCTGAAATGTATGACCCGTGATCAAGCTCGTTGATATAAAGAGTTTCAAATTCTTTAATACCAGCTTGGCTAAGCTCAGCTAAGTTCTCTAGTGCAAGCTCGTCGTTTGCACTAACAATAACTTCGCCCGTGTCTTCGTTTACATAAGTAGCAGCAAATACTCGACCGATGAGATAATCGGCAGGTACTTCTAGCTCTGTTAAACCAGACTTTTCTAGTGCACGTGTATGACGAGCAGAGATACGACGGCCTGTTTCAACAACCACATTGCCATCACTGTCAATAATGTCGAAAGCTGCTGTCTCACCACGTAGGCGATCAGGCTTCACTTCCATCATTAGACGGTCTTTATCAATGCGGATATTAACTTTGTCGAAGAATGTATCTAAGATTTCTTCTGACGTCATTTCCAATGCGCGCAAGATAATAGTTGCCGGCAGTTTACGACGACGGTCGATACGCACGAACAAGTTATCTTTAGGGTCAAACTCAAAGTCTAACCAAGAGCCACGGTAAGGAATGACGCGCGCGTTATAAAGTACTTTACCAGACGAGTGGGTTTTACCCTTGTCGTGGTCAAAGAACACACCAGGTGAACGGTGTAGTTGTGACACAATTACACGCTCTGTACCATTGATAACGAACGTACCGTTCTCTGTCATCAATGGGATTTCTCCCATGTACACTTCTTGTTCTTTAATATCTTTTACGGTACCTGGGGCTGCGTCTTTGTCAAACAATACTAACCGTAGTTTTACTCTTAACGGAGCAGAGAAAGTTACACCGCGTATCTGACATTCTTTAACATCAAATACTGGCTCTCCCAGGCGGTAGCTTACATATTGAAGCTCTGAATTACCTGAGTAACTTTTAATTGGAAAAACGGAACGAAATGCTGCTTCCAAACCGTATTGAGCATCGGCGTCGATCTCAATAAACTTTTTGAAAGAATCAAGCTGAATTGAAAGAAGGTATGGAATTTCCAATACCTGTGGGCGTTTGCCAAAATCCTTACGGATACGTTTCTTTTCGCTATAAGAGTAAACCATGGGTTCCTCAGCCTGCTGATTTATGACCCAACCTGCTGCTAAATGCTTTAAAACGCGTGCTATGGGCTAAAAGCTGCGTTTCAAATGGCGCAATAAGCAACAAACTTCCACAACCCTAAGTCGGGCAAGTTCACCAGCATACAACAAATTTTAACCAATTATTAGTTAAGTTGTTGGATTTTTATGCTTTTAACGGTGTTGACCGATGTGCGCCTAGTGAAATGTAGATAAGGGTTATATTCTACACACTATACAGCGCAAAAAGGCTGGTGGTTCAAAAAACCACCAGCCTTGCCGTCTCAGGCAAATAATCTGATCAAATCAGATTACTTGATTTCAACTTCAGCGCCAGCTTCAGTAAGTGCCGCTTTAAGTTCTTCAGCTTCTTCTTTGCTTACGCCTTCTTTGATAGCTTTAGGAGCAGACTCAACTACTTCTTTAGCTTCTTTAAGACCTAGGCCAGTCGCGCCGCGAACTGCTTTGATAACCGCAACTTTGTTGCCACCGAATGAAGTCATTACAACGTCAAATTCAGTTTTCTCTTCAACAGCAGCAGCTTCACCAGCTGCAGCAGGACCAGCAACAGCAACAGCTGCAGCAGATACGTTGAATTTTTCTTCAGCTGCTTCGATTAGCTCAACCAATTCCATAACTGGCATTTCAGCAATCGCGTTTAAAATATCTTCTTTAGTTAGAGCCATGTTCTCTAAACTCCTGGGTTTTTAATGTTAAAAAAATCAATATGCCAAAAACGAAAATTACTTCTCGTCTTTGATCGCCGCCAATACGCGCACAAACTTGCCAGGAACTTCGTTGATTGTTTGAACGAATTTCCCAACTGGTGCTTTGAAGGTTGCAAGTAGACGTGCAAGCGCTTCGTCGCGAGTTGGAAGTGAAGCAACCGCGTCCAATTTCTCTGGACCAAGTAGACCACTACCAATTGAAAGTGCTGTTACGTTAAGCTTATCGTTAGTCTTACCGAAGTCTTTGAAAAGACGTGCCGCACCGCCTGGTGCGTCGATAGAGAAACCATAGATAAGCGGACCTGTAAGTGCGCTTTCCAAGTCTGCAAATTTACTGTCTGCCAATGCACGCTTAGCTAGTGTGTTACGTACAACCTTTAGGTATACGCCTTGCTCACGAGCTTTTATGCGAAGGTCAGTCAGTTCTGCAACTTCCATCCCACGGTATTCAGCGACGGCAACGGATAGAGCGCGAGACGCAACTTCAGATACCTCTGCTACGATCTCTTTTTTTGCTGCTAAACCTAGTGCCACTGAGTTCACCTCTTTGTATCTGACATTGTTTGTAATTAACTACTCACGCCGTCAGGGTTCACAGATTGATACCAAACGTCATATTTGGTACCGCTCTACGGTGTTTGTTATCCCAGAGAGTCTGAGTCAAACCACCGTCTGCGCAGGTTGTTCTATTAAGCAGTATGTTGACTGTGAAAGTTCTCTTACCTCTTTCACCACACCGCACCTGCGGTCTTGGACGGGAGTTGTTTACTAGCACTGCTATGTACACAACTCCAACCCATAACCTTTCAGAGAACTAACGGGCCAAGCCCATCAGTATTAAAGACCTACAGAAGCCTTATCAAGAGCAACACCCGCACCCATTGTAGTGCTTAGGCTGATCTTCTTGATGTAGGTACCTTTCGCAGAAGAAGGCTTAGCTTTCTTCAATGCTTCAAGTAGCGCTTCAAGGTTTTCTTGAATTTGATTTGCTTCAAACGCAATCTTACCTAGGCTAGCGTGGATGATACCGTTTTTATCATTGCGGTAGCGAACCTGACCAGCTTTTGCATTTTTAACAGCTGTAGCAACGTCTGGCGTTACTGTACCTGTTTTAGGGTTAGGCATTAGGCCACGTGGACCTAAGATTTGACCTAGTTGACCAACTACGCGCATCGCGTCTGGGCTAGCAACTACAACGTCAAAGTTCATTTCGCCTTTCTTAACTTGTTCAGCTAAGTCTTCCATACCAACAACGTCAGCACCTGCTTCTTTAGCAGCTTCTGCATTAGCACCTTGAGTGAATACCGCAACGCGCACGTCTTTACCAGTACCGTTAGGTAGTACAGTAGCACCACGAACGTTTTGGTCAGATTTCTTAGCGTCGATACCAAGGTTTACAGCAACGTCAACACTTTCAGCGAATTTAGCAGTCGCTAATTCTTTTAAAAGTGCAACAGCTTCGTTGATTTCATACTCTTTAGTTGAGTCAACTTTGTCACGTACTAGACGAGCGCGTTTTGTTAATTTAGCCATCCGATTAGTCCTCTACGTTCAAGCCCATTGAGCGAGCAGAACCCGCGATAGTGCGTACCGCTGCTTCTAGATCAGCAGCTGTTAAGTCTGGCTCTTTAGTTTTAGCAATCTCTTCTAACTGAGCGGTGGTAACTTTACCCACTTTCTCAGTGTTAGGACGGCCAGAACCGCTCTTGATGCCAGCTGCCTTCTTAAGAAGGTATGACGCAGGAGGAGTCTTAGTTTCGAATGTGAAAGAACGGTCTTCGTATACAGTAATTTCTACTGGTACCGGAGCACCCTTCTCTAGGCTGTCAGTCTTTGCATTGAAAGCCTTACAGAATTCCATGATGTTCACACCGTGTTGACCTAGTGCAGGACCAACTGGTGGACTTGGGTTAGCAGCACCTGCCGCAACCTGAAGCTTGATAATACCGCTTACTTTTTTAGCCATTTTAAATGCTCTCTTGTTTGGGTCTAACGCCTCGCAAATACAGAGAATATTTGCTCAATCGGCTTCCCGTTTCCGTTTAAAAGGGCGCGCATTATAAGGGTTGATTAATTGCTATGCAAGTCCCTAAATGCTTAAAAAACGATCTTTCAGGTAAAAAGGTACTGTAACAGCTAAAATATTAAGTAAATGGTAGGTAATGGAACACCGACAGCAATGCATTTATAGTAATGGCATGGTTAAATCAGTGCTTTAGTTAAAACAAAGATCCCAGAGCTAATTCAGTAACTGGCTGCGTGAATTAGGGAATGCAGAGGTTAACTCGCTCATCGCAATATCAGGACATGCTCTTCTGTATTGGTCCCTTCCTTCAGATTTCGCCTCATAGAGAGCACGGTCGGCCTGTGAAAAAGCCTCTTGCACGCTAGATACCTGCGAAAACGGGCAATACCCTGCGCTAGCAGTCATAGAAATCAATGTCTGCTCGTTAACTACATTTTTGTACTTTATGCGAAGCTGACGAATGCTTGTCATTACCCGCTCGAGATACAAGCGCGCTTGAGTGGATGAACAATTCGCTAAAACTACAACAAACTCTTGACCTCCCCACCGACTTACCACATCCGAAGGTCTTGTCTGCGAATGCAAACACTTGGCAAAAGCTTTAATCGCCTCATCGCCCGCAGCATGACCGTAAGTGTCGTTTATCTGCTTGAAGTAGTCTATATCAAAAATGATCAAAACTGTGTCTTCACCTTTTGTTGTGTATGCTTTCCACTGCATTTCTAAAAAGGACTGCACGAAACGTCTGTTTTTTAAACCCGTTAACGAATCCATTGACGCTTTTAATTTTGCTTCTCTTGCTATCTTTGCATGAGCTCGTTTTGCATCCTGTAGTTGTCGCAACCGGTTATTAAAACGCACAATATGCTCGTCTAATTTGTAGATAAGTGCGGCTGGCTCATTATTTTCCGCGTCCTTAAGCACTGATACGTAAGCGGGTATGGTAGAGGTATCATTCAATCTCGTATCGTTAAATTTAAGGCGTATTGGAAATAGCCCCGAGCGGCGTTTCACAATACTGCTAAACTCTTTGAAGCAAGAAACATTGAATGTTTTTGATGCAAGCGAAAAAACCTCAGTCATTACCTTGGCATTATCGATATTAGGGAGGCGACGCTTCATTTGATTATTATAGTGAATAATATTGCCATCAAGGCACGTAATAACTGCGGCTTCTCTAATACCGGCGAGCATGGATGCTACACTGAGTTTTTCAATACCCATCAGAGCTCACTCCAAAATATTCATGGGCAATATCGCGACGTTCTTTCAGTGGCCTTAGATGCACAACAACATGACAATGCCCATCACCATTCGCGATTGTTTTGTCTAATTCGACAGCGGCATAACCACTTTCAGTTGCTGCAATTTTACCAAACACATTTGCCGTCATATTACACAAGGGTGTTTTACCAACCACATTGGTGCCGAATGGACATTTATAATTTTGTAGAATTATTGACTCGGGTGAGATACTGGAAATACTGAATTGGCCACCAATACGACGTTTCAGATCTACAAGTACATGAGCGATAACTTCAGGTGAAGCCATGTCACTGCCCAATTGGGATTTGTATTTTTCATGAAACATGGCGCCTACATGGTCGGCAACAATTCCCACGAACCCCTTCGACTCTTCAGTACCAATGACATCTTCCATCAGCTTTTCGAGTTCGAGTAACATGGTCTGATAGAACGACGCAACGTCGATATCTATTTGTTTGCATGCAATGCGCTGCTCTAAAGTATCGATAGCCCTAACCTTTGACCAAATATTATACTTTAGTTGTAGACGAATCTCTTCACATCTGCAAATAAATTAACTTTGAGTATAAGGAATAGGGAGATTTTTATGACAGCAGACGACAAAACAGAGCTTGGGATTTAATTTACAGGTACAAAAAAGCCCGCTCATGCGGGCTTTTCAAAATATCTACAATTTAGCCTTTTTCTACTTGACCAAACTCTAAGTCTACTGGCGTTGAACGACCGAATATAAGAACCGATACTTTTACGCGGCTCTTTTCATAGTCAACTTCTTCAACCACACCGTTAAAGTCGGCAAAAGGTCCATCGGTAACGCGAACGACTTCACCTGGCTCAAACAATGTCTTAGGCTTAGGCTTGTCAACCGACTCTTCAAGGCGATTTAAAATGGCGTCGGCTTCTTTTTGGGTAATTGGCATTGGTCTATCAGACGTTCCACCAATAAAACCAAGAACGCGAGGAACACTTTTCACTAAGTGCCATGACTCTTCGTTCATTGCCATTTCTACCAGCACGTAGCCAGGGTAGAACTTACGCTCTGATTTGCGCTTTTGACCTGCGCGCATTTCTACAACTTCTTCGGTGGGTACTAGAATTTGACCGAAATGCTCTTCCATATTGTGCATTTTGATGTATTCAAGAAGCGTTTTCTTAACGCGAGCTTCATACTGAGAATATGCTTGTACTACGTACCATCTCTTTTTAATTTCTTCTTCAGACATACGCTTATGCTCCAATTCCAGTAATAAAGCCAACTACACGTACGATAATCCCGTCTAGTCCCCATAATATAAGTGCCATAACCAAGGTTGCTGCCAAAACGATAAGTGTCGTTTGGTTTGCTTCTTGACGTGTAGGCCAAACAACCTTGCGTACTTCAGTGCGCGACTCTTTGGCAAAGCTTAGAAATGCGCTGCCTTTATGAGTAGATGCAGCGATAAAACCTGCAATCACAGCAACCACTACCGCTGTTATGGCGCGATATAATACCGAAATTTCACCGTAAACTGTGTTGGCGGTTACCAACCCTGCAAGTAGGGCAAAAACCACTACCCATTTAAACATGTCCAACCCGTTGGACTGATTTTCCGTCTTTTCGCTCATGTCACGATCCTAGCACTACAGCGTCGTTTTCTTGCGTACACGCGCAAGTTAATAATCTGGCAGGGGTGGAGGGACTCGAACCCCCAACCATCGGTTTTGGAGACCGCTGTTCTACCAATTCGAACTACACCCCTGTGGCGTTTTCACTCTTAAATTTTACTTACACTGCCCTTGTGATTTGTGCGTCTTTTCGTTGGAAAGTGCGGTATCGCAAGGGAGGGACGCGTATTATACTTAACCACTTTCAAGATACAAGCGCTTTATTCTTTTCTCATCTAGCTTTGAAGGCAGATTTTACACTGACTATTCAACGCCAATGAAGCCACCGGTTTGATGCGCCCATAACTTTGCATAAATGCCATTGTGAGCGATCAACTCACTGTGAGTGCCCTGCTCGACTATTTGACCCTTATCAAGCACTAATAACCTGTCCATTTGCGCAATAGTAGAAAGGCGATGCGCTATCGCTAATACGGTCTTCCCTTCCATCACTTTGTCTAGACATGCTTGAATGGCGGCTTCTACTTCTGAATCTAGTGCAGATGTGGCTTCATCCAGAATGAGCACAGGTGCATCTTTTAGCAGCACCCGTGCAATAGCGATTCGCTGACGTTGCCCACCAGATAATTTTATTCCCCGTTCTCCCACGTGGGCATCGTAACCTGTGCGCCCCTGATTATCGGTAAGTGTTAAAATAAAATCGTGCGCCTCTGCCTGTTTAGCTGCTTTGATCATTTCAGCTTCACTGGCATCTGTACGACCATATAGAATGTTGTCTCTAACCGAACGATGCATAAGCGAAGTGTCTTGCGTTACCATGCTTATTTTAGCGCGCAACGTTTCTTGCTCAACTTCAGTAATATCCTGCTCATCGATGGTGATGCGTCCACTTTGCGTGTCATAAAAGCGCATAAGGAGATTGACCAGTGTAGATTTGCCCGCACCAGAGCGCCCCACCAGCCCAACCTTTTCACCAGGTTTAATGGCAAGTTCCAAGTTATTAAAAACATCGATGGGTTTGTTATTTGCGCCCGAGTAAGAGAAATTCACTTTATCGAAGTGAATGTTACCACCACCAACGGATAGCGCATTTGCTTGTGGCTTATCTTTTACAGCGACAGGTTGCGCGAGGGTATTCATACCATCTTGCACTGTGCCTAAATTTTCAAATAGCCCAGACACCTCCCACATGATCCAGTGAGACATACCGTTTAAGCGCAAACACAAACTCACCGCAATGGCGATATCACCTGGCGATGCAATATTCTCCATCCATAAATAGACGGACAGAGCACCAATAGTGAAGATAAGAATAGCGTTGGCCATCTCGACACAAAACTCGAGCACCGTAACAAGCCGCATTTGCGGGTAAACAGTTTTTAGGAAACCGTCCATGCTCTCTTTGGCGTAATCGGCTTCTCGTCTACTGTGCGAAAATAGCTTTACAGTAGTTATGTTGGTGTAGCTATCTACTATACGCCCTGTCATTAACGAGCGTGCATCTGCTTGCTTCTGCGACACGGCTTTGAGCTTTGGCACTAACACTCGCAATATGCCAACGTACACGAAGAACCAGACCACTAGTGGTAGTGCTAAACGCCAGTCAGTACTAAATACCAGTACCACCATAGAGATAAAATACACGCTGATATACACCAGCAAGTCGAGCATTTTAGTGACGGTTTCTCTTACCGAAAGCGCTGTTTGCATAACCTTGGTAGCCACTCGCCCAGCAAACTCGTTGTGAAAAAACGTTAAGCTTTGACCCAACAAGTAACGGTGGGCCTGCCAGCGTATACGCATGGGATAATTGCCCATTAACGACTGACGGGAGAAAAAAGAGCGCAGCAAAATAAAGCCCGGAATTAGAACAAGAACGGTAATGCCCATACCAATGAGCGTTAGCTTTTGCTCTTCTAGAAAGGTCTCTCGACTTTGTTCTGAAAACCAATCAACAAGCTGGCCCAAAAAGCCAAATAACGCGACTTCAAGCATGGCCACTATGGCGCTCAGTACTGATACAGTTAGAATGATGTGCCACATTCCTTGGGTATAATACTTACAAAACGCAACTAAACCCTTCGGCGGTTGTGTGGGTGGTGTGTCAGGAAAAGGCTGAGTGAGCTTTTCAAAAAAAGAAAACATGCAGAAACTCTTTGTGTTATTAAGCCGCCGACTGCTTGCAACAGCGTAGCGTTACAATTTTTGTTGAAGTGAGTACGCTATTCTACACGATATGTTCATTCAATTGATTAACTCCTTGTCAATAAACCAATGAATATCAAGTAATACAGACCTTTTCTATATAAAATCAGGTTTCGTTCAGTGCTCATTAAAATACGATTAACATTCTTTTGACATTTGCGCTAATCCTTCATACTTCTGCGATAAAAATTATAACGATAAAAAAGAACACCTTTTAAATATGGACATAGCTAAATGCCGCACAATTGTGCGCGCTCACAACTCTTTACTGCGACGTTTTGGCTCGATAGTTTTAGTATCTCTTTGCCTAATTACTAATGCGAATGCTAAAGCCCGAGATAATTCAAACGGCAACATTTTCACCCCACAGGATGAGAAGCAAGAGCGCCCAAATGAGCCTCTCCCCGAGGCAATTGTTACCACCAAGAGCGCAAAACCTGATGAGTTGATGAGCGAGGATTCAGATTCAGATTCAAATTCAGAAACTATTGTAGTGCCCTACCTTTCAGATACGGTGACACTAGACGGGGTTCTCGACGACGCTGCGTGGCAGCACGCTCAGGAAGTTACGCTTAACGTGGTTACGCGGCCATTTGAAAATACCACGCCTCCCGTTGAAACCGTTGCGCGAATATTTGAAAACGGCGACACCATCTATATCGGCTTCACAGCCTTCGATAACGATCCGTCGGAAATTCGGGCACTTTTTCGCGACCGCGATAGCGTATGGGATAATGACTTAGTGGGCATTAAACTTGATACCTTCGGCGACAGTCGCCTCTCCTATCAGTTTTTTGTTAATCCTCACGGCATTCAAATTGATTCTATAGAAAATCAAATGACCCGCAGTGAAAGCGCAAGCTGGAACGCAATTTGGGATTCTGAAGCCAAGATTACTAATAAAGGTTACACGGTTGAGATTGCACTGCCGTTTCGCATTATGAACTTTTTAGATGCTGATGGTCCGAAACAATGGCGCGCGGAGTTTGTGCGCTTTTATCCGCGTAACAACAACCTTCGCATATCAAATCGTCCCGTTGACCGAGATAATGCGTGCAGTTTATGTCAAATGGGCAACATGAAGGGCTTCAGCAAAGCGAAGCAAGGAAAAAATCTTTCAATAACGCCTTATGGTGTAACGGGGGCAGCACGTAGCCGGACGCCAGCAAGTCCTCAAAACTGGGAGTATGGTAACAACCAAGAGGTTGGCGTAGATATCAATTGGGGAATTACCTCTGATATGCTGCTACAAGCAACCATAAACCCAGACTTTTCGCAGGTAGAAGCTGATGCGGGTCAGCTTGGCATCAACAACCCATTTGCACTGTTCTTTCCTGAACAACGTCCCTTCTTTGTAGAAAACGCAGACTTTTTCAGTACCCAATACGACTTGGTTTACACGAGAAATATCGGTGCACCAGATATTGGCAGTAAACTCACCGGCAGGTTAAACGACCACACGTTTGGCTTGCTAGTGGCTAACGATGAAACCACCACTTTTTTAGTGCCGGGCAATTTGGGCTCCAGTGTCGCACAACTTGACCAATGCAGTACCAACCTTGCCGCACGCTATCGATTCGATGTGTCAGATACCTTGTCGTTCGGCACAATTTTTACAGGCAGGCATGCCGATGACTATCACAACCTTGTTACCGGTGTAGACATGCGCTATCAAATTACGCCTAGCGATACTTTGCGGGTTCAGGCATTGCGTTCAGATACACAATATCCAGATGCTCTTTCGTCGCAGTTTTGTCGCGGCAGTTGCGAGAATGAAGAGGATTTTACAGAGACCACGTTAAGAACCAACAAAAATGACGCATTTTCTGGCAGCACTTATCAAATAGACTATCGCCATGAAGAAAGAGAATGGTATGTCATTGCAAATAGGAAAAGTACTCAGTCAGATTTTAGAGCAGATTTAGGGTTTGAAAGTAATGTAGACAGACACAAAACGGTACTCGGTGGTGGTCTGGTATGGTGGAAGGATAACGCTTGGTGGAACCGATTCGAGTTGGGTGGTGACTGGGATATCACGCACAACGATAACGGCGAACTTATTGAGAGAGAAGTTCAGGCACAAGTAGAACTCAATGCGGCCTATCAGTCTTACTTTAATTTTCAGTGGGTAAAGCGAGATCAAGTAGGGCTACGCCAAAATGGTGCAAGCTTAGCTATTGACGGCAATACAACGCGCTTCACTGAAGAACAGTTCTCATTTTATTTTGAGGCACGCCCCAATAGAACGCTCTACTTTGAAAACTTTATTCGCGTTGGTGATAGAATTGATCTGCGTAACAATCGTTTGGGTGAGCAAGTACTATTAGAGCCACAGATAAGCCTCAATATTGGAGAGCATTTAGAAGCCTCGGTAAATCATGAATACAATCGTATTAATGTGAACGATGAGATGCTATTTACCGCCAACCTCTCAGATTTTAGAATAAGTTATCAATTCAGTGCGAAGCAGTATATTCGACTGGCGCTCATTTACTCAGACATTAGACGCAACACCAATAACTATCTTGTTGATGTGGACGCTCGAGAACGCAGTATGGGAACTCAGTTGATTTACTCATACATGATCAACCCCTTATCGCGACTGTTTATCGGTTACGGTGACTCAGCATTTGCCGACGATAATACGCCAGGGCTTTTTCGCACAGAGCAAGCTGTTTTCATGAAATTTAGCTATGCTTGGCTCTATTAATTGAAATAGTGGGTCTTTGTTTACCGCCGTTTCATCAAAGGCTTTAGCATTCAAGGAGGAATGATGCACTCTACCAATAAGTATCTTATAGCAGCGGCAATATGTTGCTTTGCAGCGGCACTAGCACACCTTGGCTGCATAGTTTTTGGCGGCGATTGGTATCGTTTCTTTGGTGCTGGCGAGCAGATGGCTAGAATGGCAGAGCAAGGGCTTTGGTATCCAACAATTGTGACATCCGTTATAGTTTTCATCCTCTTAGTCTGGTCGGTGTATGCTCTCTCAGGCGCAGGAGTCATCTTGCGCTTACCGTTTACTAAATTAGCGCTGATACTTATTGCGGGTATATTGATAATTCGCGGCGTGTCTTTTGTTGGCTTAATGCCAATGTTCCCAGAAAACAGCCTGACGTTTTGGCTAGTCAGTTCTGGTATTTGTTTGTTTATCGGCAGTCTGTTTGCTGTAGGCTCTTGGCAGCAGCGGTCAGCTATAGACAATCATCTATAGGCAATCAGGCATAACCAAACAGCTCCCATTTGTAAAACTGATGAGCAAGCAACTTTTTATACTCGTACACAATTCCTTTTACCCAACATCACTGGTTCTATATGATTAATGAATTGCACTCGGCTAGGTTTGAGTGAGATTGGTTTAAGTGGAGTTGGCGTAATTATGAATCTATTTATTTATGGCACATTGGCGCCTGGCAAACCTAACGAGCATGTGCTGAAAGATGTCACTGGAACGTGGAGAAAAGCGATGGTAAAAGGTCACCTTTTCTCTAGTGGCTGGGGCGCGGAACTAGGGTTCCCTGGCATAGTCTTGGATAAAGAGGGCGAAGAAGTTCACGGTCAGGTATTTAACTCCTCAGAGCTTGCGGAACATTGGGATATGCTTGACGATTTTGAAGGCGAAGGGTATCGCCGCGTCATAACATCCGCACAACTTGAAACCGGAGAGTTAGTTGAAACCTTTATTTATGAACTTACGCAATCTGAACACAAATGATGCTGCGTTTCATTAGTCTCTAAAGCCCAGCTTGGCAAGAGTAGACTCTACCTTTTCACTATGCTGTTCTTGCCATTGAGACAATGTCATTGAGGCATCTTTATCTGCTCGGGCTTTGGCGATTTTAAACGCGCTCTCAGCTTCAGAACGCGGAATGACGGCAATGCCCTCTTCGTCTGCCACGATGATGTCGCCTGCATTCACAGTAACCCCTCCGCATAAAATAGGCTGATTAAGAGGAGCTATACATTTTTTCGCCCCTGGCTTAGGGGTGACGCCTCGGCCAAAGACGGGAAATTTATTTTCCCGCGTTTCAGCAATGTCTCGAATTACCCCATCAATGACAAAGCCAGTTATACCCCGCTGCTGTGCAATTGCGCATACATTTCCGCCCGCCACTGCGTACTTATCATCAGCCTCTACCACAATGATATCACCTGGATTCGCTCGATATATTGCAGCGTGCAGCATTAAATGATCACCCGGAGCACATTTTACTGTAAATGCAGGCCCCGCAATACGCCCAATACCCTGCCATAAAGGTTTGATGGCGTAGTCCATAAACTGCTCTCGAGGAAGTGCATCGGCATACTCGCAGGGCGACACTGAGGCAAAAAGTGAGGGGGTAGAAAGCAACTTAGATAGCGACATGGCGGGTCCTTAGCATTTACATGGGTTTAATTTACTGTACTGATTTCAATACCGTATATAAGCAAAACTCTATTTTTCATTCACTCTGAAATTCATTAGTAGGTTTCCACTATATCAAAGGCAGAGCAACAAGTTGTTACAAGCTGTGTATTTTCACTATAAACGCTTTTTCTAAAAGGCACTGCATGCTAAAACGTAAAGGTCTGCGAGCTTTTTAGCAATCAATGTAAAGCGCATAGCGACCTTGAGAACAAAAAGCAATCGCATAATTTAAACTCCGACAGACCATCTTGTATAACTACTCTCAACATCAAAGATTGTGCTGCCGTTCGATAAAAGGATATATATTTCCATGTTGCGTAACATATTAAGCCTGAGCGTTGCATTAGCATTAGTAGCGTGCAGCCCGCAAACCACAGTGCCTGAGGCAGGTGTAGCTGCGGAAGTGAAAAAAGAAGCTTTATCTTCCGGAATCATTCAAGAGAACATGGACTTAAGCGTTAAACCCGGCAATGACTTTTTTCAGTATGTCAACGGCAAGTGGCTGGACACCTTTGAAATACCGGCAGACAAATCCAGCTATGGGTCTTTTGTGATCTTGCGTGATGAGGCACAAGATCATGTTATGGATATTATAAAATCGTCGGCAGAGGGCGACTTTAAAGCCGGAAGTGACGAACAGAAAGTGGGTGACTTTTATCGCGCCTATATGGATACAGATACCCGCGACGCGTTGGGTATTACACCGCTTGAGCCTGAGTTAGCGAAAATAGCAGATATCGAAAACTATTCCGACTTGGCCGCCTATTTTGCTTATGCAGCCCGCTATGGTTATGGCACTCCGTTCAGCCTTGCCCAATTTTCAGACCTGAAATCTCCACAAGAATACCTAATGTATACATGGCAGTCTGGTATTGGACTTCCAGAACGAGAATACTATTTTAAAGAGGACGAAACCTCTCAAGAAGTACGCGATGCCTACGTAAAACATATTCAAACCATGTTCGAGCTAGCCGACTTTGATGCGCCTGAAGCTAGCGCAAAAATGTTGTTTGAGCTAGAAACCCGTATTGCAAACCTGCATATGAAAAAAGAGCAGGCGCGTAATTTCGCTGCCAACTACAACAAACTCACTATTGATGAGCTCCGTGCGTTAATGCCCAACTTCGACTGGGACGCATACATTCAAAGCACTGGTATGACAGATTTAAACGAGTTGGGTGTGTTGCAAAAAGACTTCATGCAAAATATTGATGCCGTTATTCATCAAACCGCTATTGAAGACTGGAAAACATTCCTTCAATGGGGCCTGTTAAACGCATCGGCGAGCAGGTTGACCACGGAATTAGACCAAGCCAACTTTAATTTTTATAGCAAAACACTTCGAGGCGTTGAAGAGCAGCAACCACAGTGGCGTCGCGCTGTAGATTTATCAAATGCGCATGTGGGCGAACTTATTGGCAAAGTTTACGTGAAACAACATTTTCCGCCTAAGGCCAAAGAGCGCATGATGGAGATGGTGAACAACCTGCTGCTTGCTTATAAGAGTAGTATTGAAGAGCTTGAGTGGATGACAGATGAAACCCGTAAAGAAGCGTTAGATAAATTATCGAAGTTCACGGTTAAAATTGGTTACCCAGACCAGTGGAAAGACTATTCAGCGCTGACTGTGGATGCTGGCGATCTGTTCGGTAACTTAAAGCGCTCGTCTGATGTTTTGTATGAAGAGATGCTGAAAAAACAAGGTGGCCCAGTGTGGACTCACGAATGGGGTATGACACCACAAACTGTAAACGCTTATTACAATCCACCGCTTAACGAAATCGTATTTCCGGCCGCCATACTTCAGCCGCCGTTCTTTGATATGAATGCTGAGGACGCCGTTAATTACGGGGGAATTGGCGCGGTAATTGGTCATGAAATTGGACATGGTTTTGATGACGCTGGCTCTACATTTGATGGCGACGGTGTGCTGCGCAACTGGTGGACAGATAAAGATCGCTCTGAGTTTGATGCCCGCACTGCCAATCTTATAGCGCAATATGATACGTTCGAAGTGCTGCCAGATTTACACGTTAATGGAGAATACACACTAGGTGAAAACATTGGTGACTTAGGTGGTATTAGCATTGCGCTGAAAGCCTACCATTTGTCGTTAGATGGTAAAGAAGCGCCTGTGCTTGACGGCTTTACCGGCGATCAGCGAGTATTTTTAGGCTACGGGCAAGTATGGGCTAGTAAGTATCGCGATGAGGCGTTGCGCAGCCAAGTGCAAACGGACACTCATTCACCGGCCAAATTCCGCACTAATGGCGCAGTTAGAAACGTGCCCGCGTTTTATAAAGCATTTAACGTTACCGAAGACGATGCGCTGTATTTGGCACCAGAAAATCGCGTAAAAATTTGGTAGTGCTCTAAAAACCCTTAGCGCTTAAAAAAGGGCTCCTGATAATTTATTCAGGAGCCTTTATTATTTGGGTAAGCAGTTTAAGACCTATCCGAAAGTGCCTTCAGGACGTTGCTGGCGCGTTGCGCTTTCGCAGACTGAACAAATATATGATCATGATGAAAAGCTGCCACTACGTTGGCACTTATACCGGCGTTGCTCAGCGCTGTGCTCATCGCCGCTGTCATGCCTACCGCATCAAGGCTTGAATGTACTTCGCAGGTGATACACTTAAACGGCCCCTCGCCTTTTAACTCATGCTGCTGCGCCAACTCGCGATTCAAAATTAGCGTCATACCTTCGCTTTCTCGAAACATGCCCTTTGCGTTAGTCAGCAATGTAGAAACAACTGAACTGCTAAACATTTCATCAGGCGAAAGCTGTGCCTCAGGCAAAGATACAAAAACATAATCTTCTTCGCTCACCACAGGCGACAGGTTTTTAAGAAGCAAAGCGAGTTCTTTTTCCGCTGACATGTTCATTTGCCTCGTGCTATTGCAAGCATGATTGTTACGACCTTACTTAGGCCATGAGATAGATTAAAGCTTTTTCGCTCGAATGCGCTTACCTTTTATTTTACCTTCGCGAAACTGTGTCA
This sequence comes from Alteromonas sp. MB-3u-76, assembly GCF_002831605.1. Lineage (NCBI taxonomy): Bacteria > Pseudomonadati > Pseudomonadota > Gammaproteobacteria > Alteromonadales > Alteromonadaceae > Alteromonas > Alteromonas sp. MB-3u-76. The sequence continues at coordinate 4,004,443 of NZ_CP025115.1, forward strand.
TGGCTCGCTTAACGCTGCGCTGTTTTACCGCCACAAAACTTGCGCTGTTTTGCACCGCAATTTTACCCACATCTTCAAAGGGAATGCCGGCATCTTTGGTTAAGGCTCCAACAAGATCGCCAGGGCGAAGCTTTTGCTTTTTACCCGCACTTAGCGAGAGACAGGTAAACTCAGGCTGCGTAATTTTGTTTTTATGAAAGCGCAAGCTCTGGGCACCTTTAAGCGGAATATCCTCTTCTTGCAACACCTCTATTTTTCTTAAGAAGTGTTCTTCGTCTTCACTCACCAGAGTTATTGCTATACCTTTTGCGCCAGCTCTTGCCGTGCGACCAATTCGATGAATATGAACCTCGGGCTCTTCGCTTACAGTGTAATTAATTACACAGGCAATATCGTCGATATCTAGCCCGCGAGCCGCTACGTCGGTAGCAACGAGAACCTGTAATGCGTCGCTGGCAAACTGCATAAGTACGGCTGTGCGTTCATGCTGTTCCATGTCGCCTTTTAGGCCCGCCGCACTAAATCCTTCTTCAACAAGCTCTTCTACTACTTCAGCCACTTGTATTTTTCGGTTACAAAACACTATGGCGTTTTTGGGCTGGTAGTCTGTTAACACCGCTTTTAACGCCTGAATACGAGTGTGGGGAAGAACGTTATAACCCAATTGGGTTATAGCCGGCTTGTTATCTTGAGATTCAACTTTGCAAGATACTGGGTCACGTAAATACTGATTCGCTACTCGCTCAATTTGCTCAGTAAAGGTGGCAGAAAATAACAGTGTTTGTACTTTTGATGACATGGGCGAAAAGATAATGCGCAGGTCGTCTTCAAACCCCATATCCAGCATTCTGTCTGCTTCGTCTAACACGCGAAAACGCACGTTTTTCAACGTAATTCTGCGCTTTTCAACATGATCCATAATACGCCCTGGCGTACCAACAATAATGTGTGGGCTATGCTTTAATGACTGAATTTGCGGCCCCATGGGCTTTCCACCGCACAGTGTAGTAACTTTTATGTTGCCAATTTGTTTTGCCGCTTGTCTAAATTGCTCCGCAACCTGGTCGGCAAGTTCACGGGTAGGACAAAGTATAAGTGCTTGAGTGTTGAAGTCGTTAACATCAATACTTTCTAAAATAGGAATAACGAAACACAGCGTTTTGCCACTGCCAGTTTGCGCCTGACCTATAATATCCCTTCCCTGTAACGCGCTCGGCAAAGACTGCGCCTGAATAGGCGACAATTGATGGATGCCTTGAGCGTCAAGCGCTTTTACAACTGCCGGGTTTATATCAAGGTCTTTAATTGTTTCAACTGTCATTTTTCTATCCAATGGGGAAATTCAAGCACTTGCTAGTGCGTTATATTGCTTGGAAAGCTGTCTTCAGCTTCCACTGTAGCGTTTGTCCGGCGTAAAAAGGCACCATGTCAGTACCATCTGCAAGAGTTACCTGCTCCGGCACATCCCAGTTTTCTTTCACTAAAGTCATTTTGGTTGTGTTTCGAGGCAAACCATAAAAATCTGCTCCGTAATGACTGGCAAACCCTTCTAACTTATCGAGCACACCTAATTGTTCGAAGACCTCTGCGTATAGCTCAATGGCAGACCATGCGCTGTAACACCCCGCACAACCACATGCATTTTCTTTTTTGTGTTTTGCGTGCGGCGCCGAATCGGTACCTAGAAAAAACTTCTTGTTGCCACTGGCTACCATTTCTCGCAATGCTTTTTGGTGCGTATTGCGTTTCAGTACTGGCAAGCAGTAATTATGAGGGCGTACACCACCTACCAATAAGTCATTTCGGTTGAGCAACAAGTGCTGAGGGGTAATTGTTGCCGCAACGAACTCGTTAGCCTGCGCGACAAACTCAGCGGCATCGGCTGTAGTGATATGCTCAAACACCACTTTTAATTCTGGAAAGGCCGCAGTGATACGCGATAAATGTGTGTCGATAAACACTTTTTCGCGATCGAATATATCAATGTGGCTTTCGGTAACTTCGCCGTGAATAAGGAGTAAAAGCCCCTGCTCTTGCATGGCTTCAAAAACTGGGTAAAGCGCCTCAATGCCCTTTACGGCAGCATCTGAGTTTGTTGTTGCACCCGCAGGATAGAGTTTACACGCTGTAACACCTGCTTTTTTCGCGTCTATAATATCTTGCGGCGATGTTTCATTGGTTAAAAACAATGTCATTAGCGGCTCGAAGGTACTGCCTTTTGGACGAGCGCCTTCAATACGCGCTTTGTACTCCATCGCCATCGAGGCGTTGACAACCGGGGGCACTAAATTAGGCATGACAATGGCACGTTGAAAGCAACGCGCTGTCGCAGGAACGGTTTCTTCCAGCATTTCATTATCACGAAAGTGCAGATGCCAATCATCAGGAGTGGTAATAGTTAACGTTTGCATGCCTAATTCTCTCATTACTTAAAAACGGTTTTGTATTCTGTTGCCTAACGTATTCTGTAACGTTTAGCGTTACAGCAAGTATCGGTGGACTAAGATTTCTTGGTATATGCCGCGATAATAACAATGCGCGTGCCATTCACTTTACCTTCAATGTGCAAAGGGTTATCACAGAGGCTTATTCCCCTCACGGGTGTACCGCGCTTAGCGGTAAAGCCTGCACCTTTCACATTTAAGTCTTTCACTAAATGCACATTATCGCCGGTCTGAAGGGCCGTTCCATTGCAATCTAGCGTTGCATCTCGCTCAATGAGCCCTGCTTCAGCCCAGGTTCTCGCATCGTCATCTAGGTACATCATGTCTAATGCATCTTGCGCCCACGTTTCACTACTTAAACGAGACAGCATTCTATAAGCAACCACCTGTACCGCTTGAGTTGGCGACCACATTGCGTCATTGAGACAGCGCCAGTGAAGCGGGTCTAAGCTCTCTTCACCTTCTAATTGTGAGCGGCAGGTACCACAGGTAAAGATAGCGCTTCCGGCAGTTTCATCTGGGGATTCGGGCACCATGTAAACTTCGGTTTCAGAGGTAGAATTACACAGTTCACAGGCATTGTTTGCTCTTGCTATTACGGCGTCTTGAAGCACAATTTAGATCTCAAAAATAAATTGTGTGCAATGATAGCATATTTTGATGACTATGATGCCAGCAACGAAGTAAGGCTTTTCGCTACAACTATAAGTATTTTTCGTCAGCCAATAACACTGACTACCCGACATTTACATTTTCGACGTATTATCGCAGCTTTGTCATGTAAGGTAATACTATTGGTAAAACAGCGCCGTCTATTGGCTGTTTTGGTCGACCCAGATCAGTTTTTCAGTGTCGTAACCCGCGTTTTCTGCAAACGACATTAACTCGGCTAACACATTGTCTGGCAGCGTTTTAGTTCTTGCGAGTAGCCACAAGTAGTCTCTATCAGGACCTGTTACCAGTGCATACTGATAATTGGCTTTGTCGAGCTTCATCACTACATAACTTGCGTAGAACGGCCCAAAAAATGAGACTTTAAGGTGTGCTGTAGTAGCTTCGTCTACGAAATACGCTGTGCCTTCTGCTTCTTCCCACTTTCCGGTGTCAGAGGCGTAGCCCTTGTTCACGACTTTAACGCCGCCATCATCCCGCATAGAGTATGTGGCAGTCACCTGAGTTAACCCCTCTTCAAAACTGTGATCGTATCGCGCAAGCTCATACCATTGACCGAGATACCGCTGAAGTTCAAACCCCTGTACGGGTTTCACACCGTCCGGCACGCTCGTACAACTTGCAAGCAAAGCAACAATAATAACAAGTAAAGGCCATCGTAAACTTAAGCGCATGGTAAATTCCTTAGTTCATACGTATTCATAGTGTTAGGTGTCGTATCTATCACCGTATTCATCCATACACCGCTTTTATTAAGCGAGTATCGGCGTTATTGTATCTTACAATATCATCATTCAATACGTTCCCGTAGTTTGAGGAACATGTCTTTAGCTTGTTCTTTTGAGACAGCTACTTATCATCCTTTTTAGATGATTTTTTACATAAACTTTTTTGGATAAAGCAATGCAAACCTACTTTCCTAATGCCAGCAGAATGGTCTATGGCTGTATGGGGCTTGGCGGAGGCTGGAACAACAACCCGGTAACGTCTGGCGATGTCAGCAACACTCACGCCATCATCAACAAGGCTCTAGAGCTTAACATTAATGTGTTTGATCACGCCGATATTTATACTTTCGGAAAAGCCGAAAGCGTGTTTAGTCAGGTGTTAAAAGCAAATCCATCACTTAGAGAGCAGATGACTATTCAGTCTAAATGTGCCATACGCTTTGAAGATGAATTAGGCCCAAAACGTTACGACTTTTCAGCCAATTGGATAAACGCCTCTGTTGAGGGAATTCTATCGCGATTAAACATAGAGCAACTAGACGTACTGCTACTTCATCGCCCAGACCCTTTAATGGAACTGCATGAAGTGGCCAACTGCTTAGCCCAGTTACAGCAGCAAGGTAAGATAAAGCACATTGGCGTGTCGAATATGCACGGACACCAAATTGCTTTTTTACAATCAGCACTCTCAACTCCCATCGTTGCTAACCAACTGGAAATGAGCTTGGGCTTTAGAGATTGGTTAGAAGACGGTATTACCACTAACAGTGTGGCAAATAGAAATATTGGCTATGCTGCGGGCACACTCGAGCATTGCATGTTAAACAACGTTCAGCTTCAGGCTTGGGGTAGTATCGCGCAGGGTCGTTATACAGGTGCAGCAACATCTAGTGAAGCAGATAGGAATACTGCAGAGTTAGTGAAGCGTTTAGCCAGTGAATACCAAACCACGCCAGAAGCGATTGTGCTTGGCTGGTTAATGAGACACCCTGCCAACATACAGCCTGTGCTGGGCACAACTAACCTCTCACGATTAGAGGCGTGCAAAGAAGCTGAAAGCATTTCTTTATCCCGCGAACACTGGTACGCCCTTGTTGAAGCCGCACGAGGACAGGAAGTCCCCTAACGCGGGCTCATAACGCGTGCTTTTACAATACCGAAGCACACTTAACGGCACACAAAAGCACTAGACAAAGGATACTGCTATGCTGAATGGGTTTCATCATGTCGCTATTATTTGTAGCGACTACCCACGTTCAAAACATTTCTATACCGAAGTTTTAGGTTTTAAGATAATCGCTGAGAATTATCGAGAAGCCAGAGACTCGTACAAATGCGACCTCGCGCTTCCCGATGGTAGCCAAATAGAGCTGTTTTCGTTTCCCAGTGCGCCAACTCGCCCCTCTCGGCCTGAGGCGCAGGGACTGAGACATTTAGCCTTTAAGGTGAATAATTTAGATTCAACGATAAAAAAATTAGCGGAAAGTGGAGTTGAGTGTGAACCTGTTCGTGTAGATGAATATACCGGCAAACGCTTTACGTTCTTCCAAGACCCTGATGAATTACCGCTAGAGCTTTATGAACTATAGTTTTGAAGAGATATTTTTAAAGTTGGGCTTTTAGTCGGGATTGAGCCGAGGTTTCAATAGGTCTTATCAATCAAGGCTTAAGTAGTTTTGTAGTAGATAAAAAAGGCGCCAAATCAACATTTGGCGCCTATGTTTTTTAAAGCTCATGTCACTAAGTACAAGCTTCTACAATCAGGAGTTACTGTATTCAGACGCTTCTATTTCAGCTAATCGCTTTTGCGTTGGGTTTTTAACAAAGTTATACACCATACCAACAAACAAAATAGCGGCAAATGCTGTTGCTACCATAAACCCGTATTTTGCATCTCCACCATTGGCGTCGCTAACCAGACCCATTATAAACGGCCCAGCGGCGGCTCCCGCAGCAGTGAAAAATAATATTACTCCCGCGACACTGCCGTGCTGATTTTTGGGAAAACAGCTAATACCTTTAGAATTAAATGTGGGGTAAATAACCGACATGAAAATACCCGTTAGTGGGAATAGATAGAGCGCAACCTGTTTGCCTCCCATCAAGCCAAGGCCAAAACAAAGTACGATAGCTCCACTGAACAGCATAAGTACTAACGCCCAGTTAAAGTGAGACATCATCCAAATTCCAACAAAGCGACCTGCTGCACGCAGAATAAAGAACGCAGTGACAGAGTAGATGGCCAATGTTTGACTAAAACCTTGGGTGTAACAATCGTATGTTGCTCTCAATGTAGAGGCGTCACACACTAAGTAACTTGGCATCCAAACATAAATCGCACTTTCTGCCGCAACGTACAAAAACGCACCTACAGAAAAACCAAGCGCATATGGGTTTTTTACCAACGACAAACTTTGGATAACAGAAACTTTTTTTACTTCGTCACCTTGCTCGCGGGTATAGTTCGGATATTTCACGAACAATGCACCAACGATAAGTACCGTACATACACCACCTGCAATCACGTATAGCCACTGCCACGCAACACCTTGATGAATAAGATACGCAACAATTAAAGGGCCGATAATAGCGCCAACACCAAAGAAAGCCTCTGCACCATTCATGGTAGACGTGTGCTGTTTAGTCGACGACGATATATCACCAATAAGAGCAAGAGCGCCTGTTTTAAATACACCAACGGCAACACCAGACAAACTCATTAAACTCACTATCAGCATGAAATCGTCGGCAATTAAAAAGCTATAACACGCCACGCCAAATATGCCTAACCCCATAATAATAGTAGGTTTTCGGCCTATTTTATCAGCTAAAAAGCCTAGAAAAAGACCTGAGAGTGCTATGCCCAACATGGGAAGTGAGTGCATAAGACTTGCTTGTGCATTAGTGACAGAAAACGCCACCTTAACTTCTTTAATAATTTCACCTACAGAGTCTGATGTCATGGCGAACATCATAAACATTAGGTAAGTTAACCATCTTATGATTCTGCTATTTGGATCCTGATTGGACATAGTAAGTCTCGCAAAAATACCGCTATTAACGCCTATAATTAAGCCTGCTCATGTTATAACGCCATTTTCATCCATTAGTAATAGACTTTTTGACGAATACATACACAAGTTTATTTGATAAAATAACTTAATCGTTTAAGATAAAAGTTAACAGAATTTAAAATCGCTGTAAACTCGTTAATTATTATCTTTAGTTAAACGCAACAGAACAGTCGTAATTGCGTAACATATTGGAGCCACCTATGAGCTATGCTGCTGACGTGAATGTTTGTCTAGACCGCATCTTGGAATCAACCGATTTGTCAGGTTTGACGAAGAAAGACGCAACACTATTTACCAAACGTCTAGAAGCGCATTTCCCGTCGCTTTTTGAAAAGTATACTTACGTTTACGGCCACCAGTATGACTGCTATTACCATTTACAAAAACTGGTAGAAACGTTAAGAGATGGCATTAAGAAAAGAAAGCCAGCGCTTAAAAAACTTGATGAAAATCGTCTCAAATCACCGCTGTGGTACCGCGACGAGAATCAGGTGGGTTTAGCTTGCTATGTAGACTTAATGGGCCCAACCCTCAACGATTTACACAAGCGAATTCCTTACTACAAGGCTCTTGGGGTCACCTACCTTCACCTTATGCCTCTATACGACGCACCGGCTGGCGACAGCGACGGTGGATACGCGGTTTCTGATTACCGTAAGGTAAATCCTATTCTTGGGACCACGGAAGATCTTGAAAAGCTTGCAGACGCGCTACTTAAGGAAGGCATAAACTTAGTTCTAGATTTTGTATTTAATCATACTTCTGATGAGCACAGATGGGCAAAAGCTGCGTTAGAAGGTGAAAGGCAGTATCAGAATTACTATTACATGTACGATGACAGAACTATTCCTGACCAATACGAGCAAACCTTACGAGAGATATTTCCTCAAGTTCGCCGCGGCAGCTTTACGTTCAATGAGCAAATGCAAAAATGGGTTTGGACCACGTTTAATAGCTTTCAATGGGATTTAAATTACAGTAACCCTGAAGTGTTTAATGCCATAACTTCTGAAATGTTATTCCTCGCTAATATCGGGTCAGCCGCGCTTCGTCTCGACGCTTTGGCATTTATTTGGAAGGAAATGGGCACAAACTGTGAAAACCAGGAAAAAGCTCACGTATTAATTCAAGCATTTACCTGCTGCTTAGAGATCGCTGCTCCTGCGGTTGTGTTCAAGTCTGAGGCTATTGTTCACCCAGATGAAGTGAATAAGTACATTGGTAGCGACGAATGTAAGCTATCTTACAACCCGTTACTTATGGCGCTGTTATGGAATAGCTTGGCTACCAGAAAAACCCGATTATTAACTCGCTCTATGCAGAAAAGCTTTCCTATCGCAGACGACTGCACTTGGGTTAACTATGTGCGTTGCCACGACGATATTGGTTGGACGTTTGACGATAACGTAGCGCAAGAACTTGGCATTAATGGGCACGACCATCGCTTCTTCTTGAATCAATTCTTTACAGGTCGTTTTGAAGGCAGTTTCGCCAACGGTGTTCCATTTGCAGAAAATCCGTCAAACGGAGATTGTCGAGTCTGTGGTTCACTTGCATCGCTGTGTGGCCTTGAAAGCGCACTACAAAATGGCGATAGCAAAGGTGTTGAAGAGGCTGTTAGTCGTATGTTGCTACTTTACGGCATAACTTTTAGCATCGGTGGTATCCCGCTCCTCTATTCTAGCGACGAAATTGCCAAACTTAACGACTACAGCTATCGCAATGATGAAACCAAACAACACGATGACCGCTGGGTAAATAGAATTGCCGTTACGCCAGAAGATATTTCCCTCGCAATGGGAGAAGTTAATCGTGAGTTAAGTCAGCAAGAAGAAGCAAGCGTTAAAGTCTTTAACGGCCTTCAGCATATGTTAGAAATACGCAAGAGCAATGCTGTTTTTGGAAAGGCAAAAACCTTCATCTTAGAGGCAAGCAACCAACATTGTTTTGCTTTTTTAAGAGAAAACGAACACGGTGAAAAGCTACTAGTGTTGAGCAACTTCAGTGAATACCCTCAACAGGTAGATGGCGAAATATTAACAACGCTTGGCCGCAATCCGGGTGAAGATTTACTTTCTAGCGTACACTTCAAAGGCGACGAATCTGTAATTACACTGCGTCCATTCCAGCAACTATGGATTAAGGGCGCCTAATACATACAGAAAAAATGTGTTTGGCTTCTTTTTGCTTCTTTTGATACCAGAGTCAAAAGTAAGAGGCCAGGCGCAGAACTCCTCAACAAAACAACGTGCTAGACCGGTGAAACGCTGGTCTAGCATTCCCGTTCAGTTAGCGCATAAATTGCGTTACTTCTAATATCGAAACAATCAAAAACTCGTCGTAAATAATTGAAAATTACATTTCCAGCAAGTATTTAGCTTTTTTACTATTTTTTCAGGAAAAAAGAAGCATTCACGCTATACTTAAGTATAAAGCTGGCTTATTAAAAAACCGAATGAGCGGTGTAGCGTTTTTTTAAATAATGAGGTTTTGCTGGCTAGCTTAGAAGCACTAGTACTTCAATAGGACTTAAATTGGAAATCACGGCAAATGTGGGAATGGCGTGAAATATGGATATCATTATGGAGAAGGAAATTAAGATGCACGGCGAAAGCAGTCTTGAATACATATGTCCCCATTGCGGGGCAATAAACACATGTCAAATTGGTATACTTAAAGAAATGTATATCGAACAATTTGACGCTTGCGTTGGCTGTAAGAAGCATTTAAGCCTTACACCAGCAGACGGTATTGGCGGCAGAGTGAATCTTGTTATTGATGCAGTAGAATCGGACAATCGCTACAGATAGTAAAATTGATAAGTACAATCTGCGCTGCAAAGATCCGAGAAGTTAAAATTAAAAAACCGCCTAGTAGTGAGTGATACAGGCGGTTTTTTGTGTTGTCTTAGTTAGGCACTTAAATTAATTAGCAAAGAAATCCCGTCTCAACTCGCTATCGGTAAGAAACTTTCCGCCTAGTGCCGATGTTTTAGTGTACGAGTTCGTGTCTTTTATTCCCCGTGCCTTAACGCAATAATGAGTTGCATTAATCGACACCGCCACATCGTCTGTTCTCGCAAGCGTTTGAATAGCCACCAGCACCTGCTGAGTTAAGCGTTCCTGGACTTGCGGGCGCTGCGCAAAAAAGCTCACTAAGCGATTAATTTTAGACAATCCAATAACAGTGTCGTTAGGGATATAAGACACCGTAGCCGTTCCATCAATCGTCACAAAATGATGTTCACATGTACTGGTCAAACTGATATCTGAGACCTGAACAGGCTGGTCAATCTGCATTTTATTTTCAATCGCAGTAATCTTAGGAAACTTCCTATAGTCTAAGCCACCGAAAATCTCATTGACGTACATTTTGGCAATACGCTTTGGCGTATCACATAAACTGTCGTCCTCTAAATCTAGGCCAAGCGTTTCCATGATGTCTCGCATCGCACTTTCAATCCGCGTACGCTTTTGTTCATCACTAAGATTATTAGAAACCATAGGCGTCTCTAGCCCTTTAGTCTCTAGAACTTCTCGTACACGTCTTGCTGAATCAGATAGTGAGGGGTCTAGTGCATCGCGCACAATTACCGCTTCTTTTGCTAACATTGGATTATCCGTATTTGACTTCTTTTTTGAACTTTTACGCACATCAATGCGTTAGAGATCGATTAGGCAGTAAAATGACTTTTTTTTAATGTCATTGCCTTACAACATGAGATTGTCTCACAATCGTTATATCACTTTAATTTCAACATATTAGGAAACACCTTGATATCACCCATTTTAATTACAAGTGCCAGTCAACGACTGGGGTTAGCAATGGCAGACAGCTTGCTAGAAGAAGGGTATACCGTTGTCGTAACCTACAGAACGCTGCGACCCACTATCTCAACGCTCAAAGATAAAGGCGCTATCGTCTTACATGCAGATTTTAGCACTGAGACGGGTATTGATCGAGCAATTGATGATATTAAGGCGGTTAGTGAGAGCTACCGCGCGATTATTCATAATGCCTCAGACTGGGCCCAAGAAAAAGATCACGACAACAAGCATGATCTATTCAACCGCATGATGAATGTACACGCTCTAGCCCCTTACCGAATCAATTTAGCGCTATCGCAATCGTTATCATCGCAGGGTGGTTTTAGCGACATTATTCATATGACCGATTACGTGCAAGATACCGGCAGTGAAAAGCACATAGCCTACGCGGCGAGTAAAGCTGCGCTACAAAACCTAACGCTTTCTTTTGCCAAAAAGCTTGCCCCAAAAGTAAAGGTAAACAGCATTGCCCCCGCGTTATTGATGTTTAATGAAGGCGATGATGATGCATACAAAGAAAAGGCATTAAAGAAATCGTTGCTTGAAACCGTGCCCGGCGCCGAAGAGGCGGTAAAAGCAATGCATTACTTGTTGAACAGTGAGTACATCACTGGTCAGACGTTGCATTTAAACGGCGGAAGAAACCTAAAATAGCAAAGTCCAGATTCTTGCTCTACACGCCGACCGCCGGTGAAATATATCAATGAGAGTATTGGTAGGAATGTGTGCTGCCGGTATACTTGGCGTCTAACACCGTGACTTACTAACCGAGACATATTATGCAAGGCTCCCGCACTATGAAGCCTGAGTGGCATGACAGCGACGCTATCATGCTTGCTTGGCCTCACGCGCAAACAGATTGGTCTGAATGGCTAGAAGAAGCTAGAGAGACATATCTTAACGTAATCAGCGCAGTCAACCGATACAATGCTGGTGTAATTTTACTGTGCGCCCCTGCTGATGTTGATGATCTAAAAGCGCGTATTTCGCCATCGGCTAATGTCATGATTGTCGAGGCCGTATTCAACGATACCTGGATGCGCGATTACGGCTTTATCACCTGTACAGATAGCGAGGACAACGGCCATCCAACTGAATTTAGGTTTAATGGTTGGGGCAATAAATTCAACGCGCAAGACGATAACCTTGTTAATCAGCGCTATCTCGCCGCATTATGTCAGTCTGTCATGCGCAGCAGTCCTATCGTTGCTGAGGGCGGCGCACTTGAGATTAACGATGAAGGGCACTTATTATCTACGTCTCAATGTTTGCTAAACCCAGAGCGTAATGGTGACCTGTCGCTAGCGGCATACGAAGGCATTTTCTGCGAAATGCTTGGCGCCAGCAAAGTGACAATATTAGAACATGGTCACCTTGAGGGCGATGACACCGACGGTCATATCGACACGCTTGTACGATTTACCCCTGATACAGGCCTAGTTATTCAAGCCTGCGAAAATCGCCCAAACGACTCGCATTTCGATGCACTAAACGCCTTGTGTAATGAGTGCGCAGAGCGCTTGCCAGAATATCAGCAGTATCGACTACCGCTGCCATACATTGTAAGTGACGATGGCGATCGGCTTCCTGCATCTTACGCCAACTACCTTATTTGTAACGGCGCAATCTTGCTTCCCATTTATGGAGAGGATGAAGATAGAGAGGCGATTTCAGTTATTCAAAAAGCTTTTCCTACCTATATCGTTGAACCAATTGACTGTCGCGTACTCGTAAAGCAATACGGCAGTTTGCACTGTATCTCAATGCAAGTGCCAAAGAACACGCTAAAAAGTGTCATTATCGAAAACTTAAAAAAAGGAGTATCACTTTATGCCCCCAGCTAAGTTAAAAGTTGGCCTTGTACAACAGGCCGTAAGCGATAACGACAAAGCGACAAACTGGAATAAAAGTGCTGAACAAGTGGCCAAACTTGCCGCTGAAGGATGTGAGTGTATCTTGCTACAAGAGCTCCACAGTACACTGTATTTTTGTCAGCAAGAAGATACCGACGCTTTCGATTTAGCCGAACCTATTCCCGGCCCCGCAACCGAGTTTTTCGGTGAGCTGGCAGAGAAACACAATATTGTTTTAGTAACGTCACTTTTCGAAAAGCGAGGCTCTGGGCTTTATCACAACACTGCCGTTGTGTTTGATAGAAGTCGGGAAATTGCGGGCAAATATCGCAAAATGCATATACCCGACGACCCTGGCTTTTATGAGAAGTTCTACTTTACCCCTGGCGATACCGGCTTCACGCCAATACAAACCAGTATTGGTAAACTAGGCGTTTTAGTGTGCTGGGACCAGTGGTACCCAGAGGCGGCAAGACTGATGGCCATGGCTGGTGCTGACTTATTGTTTTACCCCACCGCAATTGGCTGGGATGTAAACGACACAGATGAAGAACGTACTCGTCAGCACGGCGCGTGGGAAACCATTCAGCGCGCTCATGCCGTCGCTAATTCCCTGCCTGTTATTGTAGCGAACAGGACAGGCTTCGAACCCTCGCCTAACCCTGCAGACCCAGGCATTCAGTTTTGGGGACAAAGCTTTATAACCGGAGCTCAAGGGGAAATACTGGCAAAGGCGGACGCCGACGGGGAGACCACACTTTCAGTTGAATTAGACATGTCGCGTACTGAAAACGTGAAACGTATTTGGCCATACTTTCGCGACCGTCGCATAGACGCTTACGATGATTTAACTAAGCGTTGGCGCGACTAGTAACAATTAGACACTCGTAGCTTGAAAGCTGTGACTAATGTGTCGGGTCAAAAGAGCTATGTCTAGTAAGCATTTCCCTAGGGCGTGTTGAACTTTGTTGTACGAGTTTTAGGCTAAATGTACAGCAAAGATCAACACGCCCCAGACATAGCTTACAATTATGCACTCTCAACATTCACTTTTATTGAATCACGTCCCGAATATAATACCGTCGTACATCATAAAAGCTTTGCGTTCATTTTTATCCAGCAAAGCCAGCATAACCTCATCATCAATATCTAACCCACCAGTAAATTGCCCGAACGCAGGCATAACAAACAGAGCTTGTGTGGCAACAAAGCACTTTCCCGAGTAGCGTCTGCGGGAAATTGAGGTACGCATTTTCGGATGAAAGTGACCAATAATTTGAGCCCTGCTCAACTCTTCATCGCCATTTTCAACAGCCAATACTTTTGGCTCATGGCGAAATACCACATCGTAAAGGCCCTGCTGATGCAAATGTATTTCTTCGCACGCATCACCAGGAATGCCGTCGGGCAAATCGGGGTCGTGGTTCCCCTCAACCCAGCTCCACTCATTTACCTGTAAAACCAGTTCACTTAAGCGCTCACGATCACTTGGTGTCATTCTAGACATACTGTATTTATCGTGAAAACTATCACCCAGGCTGATAACTCGCTTAGGTTGGTAGTCGTGAATAATGGCTTCGAGCCGCTTTAACGTTGCTTGTGAATCTAAACTGGGCAGCGGATTTCCATAACTGCGTAAATAGCTGCCTTTTTCCAAATGAAGGTCTGATACGACCAACCAGTCTAGCGATGGTAAGTAAGCCACTCCGCGGGCATCGAGTACCCACAGCAAGTTCGCAAACTTAGTGATACTCAATGTTCTTTTTGCTAACTGCTGCGTTAGCCAACTATCGCTAATTGCCAATTGATACCTATTTTTGTTGTGAAAGCAGTGCGCGCACATCCTCTAACATATTTTCTGCTTCTGCATAGAGATCGGCTTGTTCAATAATGGCCTGAGCCCCTGCACCTTTAATTTGCTCGCTGCGAACGTTTAGCACGATAGGGATCGCCATAGGCGAAACCTTTTCTAAATTGACCAAGGTGGCGTTATCCACATAGCGAATCAATAAATTCGCCAACCGCGTTAAGTCTAGTAGCTCTCGCTCTGCATCTTCCCTCGCCACTTTTAAAAGAATATGGTCGGGGTCGTGCTCTCGCAAGGTGTCATAAATTAAGTCAGTGGAAAACGTAACCTGCTTCATGGTTTTTTGACTTGCGTGGTATCGCTGCTCTGTAAGCCCACTCACTACCGCCACCTGCCTGAAAGACCGTTTAAGCATGGGTGCTTGCAGCATCCAATCTTCAAGCTCGTCGCCAAGTATATCAGGTTGAAAAAGGCGCTGTAGCTGTTGTTGCGTTATCGGGTTCACTGCGGCGATCGAAAGTCCGTAATCGGTAACGCTGAAACTGAGCGGTTTTATACTCATTTTTTCCATACGGCGGGTTAACAGCATTCCCAGCGTTTGATTGGCTTTTCTACCGTCAAAGGTATAGAAAAGCGTGTAATAAGCCTGTCTAAACGGAAACTGCTCTACCAGTACGCTATCAGGTTTAGGTAATTGGGAGAACGCCTCTTGAAGCGTTAGCCACTCCTGAACCTGCTTTGGCAAAGTTTTCCATTGGGAGGGCTTGGCTAAAATGGCTCTAACGCCGTCGGCTAAATAAGTAGAAAGAGGCATTTGACCGCCGCTATAACTCGGAATTTTTGGCTCTTTTGCTTTTGCGGGTTTTGCATGCAGCTGCATATCTCTTATTGCTTCGTACTTGAGCACTTCTCCGGCGAAGTAAAAAGTATCTCCTGGGGTAAGCTGCTGGGCAAAATACTCTTCTACTTCACCAATAATTTTTCCCTGATTACCACGCCGTATACGCTTCACTTTCAGACGACCCGACTCAACAATTGTGCCTATGTTTTGTCTATGGCGCTGTATTACTCGGCGATTGGCCGGCGAAAACGTACCGTCTTCATTCTTAGTCAGCCTTTGGTAACGCTCGTAGGCATTGAGAGCGCTGCCGCCATCAAGGGTAAACTGCCACAGTTTCTCGAAGTCGCTTCTATCCAACCCCTGATAAGGCGTAGCGTTAAGTATTTGGGCATATAATGTATCTGGAGTGTCGGCTTGGCTGCACAGGCAATTCAAAATAAACTGCGGAATAATATCAAGAGCCCCCGCATGTGGAGCATCACCGTCTAACTCACCTGCATTTATCGCTGTGATAGCAGCTTGGCATTCTAGTGCTTCAAAGCGGTTTGCAGGAACAAGTAATGCCTCACTGGGTTCATCAAGCCGGTGATTGGCGCGTCCGATTCGCTGTAACAGACGGCTCACACCCTTAGGTGCGCCTACCTGAATAACTTTGTCTACATCTCCCCAGTCTATACCAAGCTCAAGCGCAGATGTGCACACTACGGCACGGAGCAAACCGCTGGACATCATTGCTTCGGTTTTACGCCGCTGCTCTTTGCTCAAACTCCCGTGATAAAGCGCGATAGGGAGCGCTAATTTATTTGCCTCCCACAACATTTGAAACAATAGCTCAGACTGGGCGCGTGTATTGACAAAAACCAAGGTTGTGTTGGCTTTCTCTATCGCTTCATAGATATCATCAATAGCATAACGAGCCATGAAACCGCCAAAAGGCATGCGCGCTTTAGACTGAAGCATCTCAACTTTAGGCTTCTCTCCCGCTTTCACCTTTACAATATTGGCTTGGCTATCGTTACCTGCAAGCCAAGCTCCCAAGGTGTCAGGAAAGGCAACCGTTGCCGACAGCCCTATTCGCTTTAAGGCAGGTGACAGTATCGATAAACGCGCTAACGCAAGAGATAGGAAATCCCCTCTTTTATTAGCCATTAAGCTATGGGTTTCATCGATAATAACCCGCTTTAACTTGCCAAAAAGCTTATCTGAATCGGCATAGCTAAGCATTAGCATGAGGGATTCCGGCGTGGTCAGTAAAATATGAGGAGGCTTTTTACGCTGACGCTGGCGTTTGTGAGAAGGCGTGTCTCCTGTGCGCGTTTCGGCACTAATGTCCAGCCCCATTTCCTCGATAGGCTGCAGCAGGTTTCGGTGAATATCTTGGGTTAACGCCTTCAAAGGAGAGATATAGAGAGTATGTAAGCCGCTAAAGCCCGATGAAGTCGTTAACTCATACAGCTCTACTAAACTTGGTAAGAAACCAGACAAGGTTTTACCTGCTCCCGTGGGCGCAATAAGTAACGTGCAGTCGTGCTTGTCTTTTTCCACCAGCATAGTGCGTTGATAATCACGCAGTTGCCAGCCTTTCTTGTCAAACCACTCAGCAAACACTGGGGGAACGGATTTCATTTGTATCTCTTACCTAAATTTTTACTCGTTATACGCTCGCTAGCGACTAAGGTTTATTAACAAGGGGAACGATTAAGCCCTTGTCGTAACCGTATCGTCATCAAGGTGTCAATTTACTGTCAAGATAAGCCATTAGGGTAGAGCTACCAAACGACCTATTTGAGCATTTCAATGATTAAGGCCCCCCATTTCAGAAGTGTTTTTATCTCAGATACACACCTTGGCAACAAAGACTGCAAAGCAGACTTTCTACTTCATTTTTTAAACAACATGACCTGCGACACACTGTATTTAGTGGGTGATATTGTTGATATGTGGTCTATGAGCAAGCAATTTCGCTGGCCAGATGCGCATAACGAAGTTATCCATAAAATTATGCAGCTAAGTCATGACTCTACCAAGGTGGTTTTTTTACCTGGTAATCACGATGCACCATTACAAAAGTATTCTGGAATGCAGTTTGGGGATATTGAAATAAAACGCCAATATATTCATGAAACAGCGGCTAATAAACGCTACCTTGTGCTGCACGGAGATCAATGCGATCAAGACGTTACACTAGGTCGCTTTCATGCTTGGATAGGAGATAAAGCCTACGATGCCCTGCTGTTCGCTAATCGTTGGTTTAACTTAATCCGCCGCTGGAGAAAACAGAACTATTGGTCGCTTGCCGGCTACATTAAGCAGCGGGTTAAAGGGGCAAATAAAGCGATAGCGCGTTATAAAAACGCCACTACAAAGCGAGCCTTAGACCTTAAGTTAGACGGTGTAAT
Source organism: Alteromonas sp. MB-3u-76 (assembly GCF_002831605.1). Classification (NCBI taxonomy): domain Bacteria; kingdom Pseudomonadati; phylum Pseudomonadota; class Gammaproteobacteria; order Alteromonadales; family Alteromonadaceae; genus Alteromonas; species Alteromonas sp. MB-3u-76. Next base: position 4,022,088 of record NZ_CP025115.1, read on the forward strand.
CTGCGGCCATATCCATCACCCAGAGTCGGACATTGTTAATGGAATTCATTACGTGAACGACGGTGACTGGATAGAAAACTGCTCTGCGCTAGTTGAAGATAGTACCGGAAAGTTAGAGCTAATTGATTGGGTGGTTTATACCAAACAAGATACTGTATCTGAACTTGATTTTAGTCATCTAGACACAACCAATAAGGCAGCCTAATTCGCTCTTGAAAAAACTTAAGCGTTATCAGTACGAACGATATGCGGTACTTTGCAAGTTGGCGTACCCGAAAGAATTTGACTATGCCTCACTGGGCTTTTCGGCACAGCACCACCATGCTGTAACTGACGCCAGAGGCATTGTTGTAGCCAGAATTCTTTGCCGCCCTAACAAAAAAGAAGTCATTGTACTGTTTAGAGGAACCCAATCGTTGCGGGACTGGCTACTCAACTTTTGTATTTTTCCAAGTAAAGCAAAAGGTCAATTTGCAGATAAATCTGCGCACAATGGGTTTGTGCACTTTGGCTATCAATTTTTGCTTAATCAGAGAAGCCAATCTGTTTCTACTGATCCAACCGGGAAAAATACAAAGCCCAAAAACCTCAGTATTTATGAGGACATTGAAACTAAATTAGCGCCTCTTATTGAGGCGGGAAAGCGCATTACTCTAACCGGGCATTCGTCTGGTGGCGCAATGGCCGTGTTAGCTGCACAACGTTTGGAGCTAAAATTCCCAAAATCGGTGCGCCGTGTTGTTACATTTGGACAGCCCTCAACCAGTTACTTGCGTTATTACAAGCACTACTTACTTCACCACCGTACGTTTCGAGTGTGCTGCGACTTAGATATAGTGACATTTCTGCCGCCCATCCCCGGTCTGTTTAAGCATGTCGGGCGCTCGCTCTGGCTTCACAACGAACGGGTTTACGATAACGCCAAACCTATTTGGCGACTATATCGCGTTCTATCCCAGTGGCTAATTTCGCCCATCTCTTACCACTACATGCATAAATACATTCGTAATAAAGACTTTTTTGATAAGCACTAAGCGCACTTGCGAAAGTGGTCGCTTTGCCCCAATTTTACCGTATGTAGATTTAATAGAAATTTTAAAAGGGTAGCTATCTGTGCATCCGTCTACATGGCTAAAAACTGATAACACTGGTTTATTCTGTGAACCTGGAGGGTTTTATATCGACCCTATGACAGAAGTGACTACGGCGTTAGTAACTCACGGCCATGCGGATCATGCTAGGGCTGGACACCACTGTGTTTACGCAAGTAAAGAAACTCTCGCCATTATGCAAACTCGCTACGGCGAGGATATGGCTAAGCACCAACATACCGTTACATTGGGCGAGACAATCACGTTTACCGACGTGTCTGTGACTTTTTACCCTGCCGGCCATATTTTAGGCTCCACGCAAATTTTGCTTGAATATAAAGGGTTTCGGGTTGTGGTTTCTGGTGATTATAAACGGCGGCACGACCCAACATGCCCACCGTTCAAAGTAGTGCCATGCGATGTTTTGATAACAGAGGCCACATTTGGCCTTCCTGTTTTCAAACACCCTCCGATTGAGAACGAAATAGATAAGCTTTTACATTCACTCAGAGTGTTTCCCGAGCGTTGCCACCTTGTAGGCGCCTATGCCTTAGGTAAATGCCAGCGTCTCATAATTGCCTTGCGAGACGCTGGATATCACAAACCCATATATTTGCATGGAGCACAGCTAAAACTTTGCGACCTGTATCAGCAATTTAATATTGATCTTGGAGAGTTAATTCCTGTTTCTGAGGTGGGTGATAAAAAAACACTAGCGGGAGAGATAGTTATTGCGCCACCTTCAGCATTGTCAGATAGATGGTCGAGAAGCCTTCCAAATGTTCGCACAGTAATGGCTTCGGGATGGATGCAGATACGCGCTAGAGCGAAACAGCGCAATGCTGAACTACCGCTTATTATTTCCGATCATTGCGACTGGCCCGAACTACTTATGACGATAGAGCAGGTAAATCCTAAAGAAGTGTGGGTTACCCATGGAAGAGAAGACGCACTGATGTATCAGGCAGAGAAAATGGGATACAAAGCTCGCGCGCTTTCACTCGTAGGCTACGACGAGGAAGAACAGGGAGGAGATTAATGGAGGCGTTTAGTGATTTACTTGAACAGCTTTACTACACCGCGGGAAATAAAGCGAAGGCCCAGCTAATAGCAGACTATATTGCCAATACACCAGATCCTGACAGAGGATGGGCTATTGCGGCTATGGCGGGAACACTTCGTTTTGATTTTTTTAAACGAAATACGGTGAAAAAACTTATTGCTGAGCACACCGACCCACAGCTGTTTGCGATGAGTTACGACTATGTTGGCGAAGTAAGTGAGACCGTGGCACACCTTTGGCCACATAGTGAGGCAGTTTCTCCGCTGCCGTCTCTTCATAGCATTGTTGATACCTTCGCCAACGTTGCTAAACAACAGGTATCAAAAACCCTCGCTGATTATTTAACGATGATGATGCCGTCGCAGCGCTGGGCCTTACTAAAGCTAGGTACTCGAGGATTACGCATAGGTGTATCTGCACGTTCAATAAAACAGATATTGGCTGATTACGGAAACAAAGATATCAAAGAGATAGAAACTCTCTGGCATGCAGTTACGCCTCCCTATACGCAGCTGTTGCAATGGTTAGAGGGAAAAGCCGATAAGCCTGATATTGAAAATGCGGTTACCTTTCACCCTGTAATGCTGTCACACCCCATAGAGGAAAGCGATATTGACGGCTTTGAGCCAAGCATGTGGCAAATTGAAAATAAATACGACGGTATTCGTGTCCAGCTTGCGGTAAACACAGAGAAAACCATACAAAAAATACCTAGCGACAACACAGAGGAAAGCGACATCGAAAAAGCGCTGTTTTCTCGAACCGGCGATGACATTAGCCATTCTTTTCCCGACTTGCTAGAACACATGCAAGGCAACATGGTGTTAGATGGCGAGTTACTGGTAATTCAAAATGAGAGTGAAGAAGCAAAGGAATCAACCGCATCAATTGCCCCCCCTAAAGTCGATACCTTTAACGCACTGCAACAAAGGTTGAATAAGAAGAAACCTGCAAAGTCTTTAATGCAGTCCAACCCAGTAGGACTCATTGTATACGATGCGTTAGTTTTGGAAGGTGAACAGTTAACCTCACTCACATTACAAGAGCGTCGTAAAAAATTAGCCGCTTGGATTGAACATAAAAAGATACCTCGGGTATTTTTATCCAACACGCTTGAAGCCTCATCGCCACAAGAGCTGAGACAATTACACCGCCGCGTTTGCGCTAACCGATCAGTTGAAGGTCTTATGCTTAAACGCCTTGATAGCACCTACGTGCCGGGACGCCCCAAAGGCAAATGGTTTAAGTGGAAGCGCGACCCGCTTGTAGTCGACGCGGTGATTATGTATGCGCAGCGAGGCCATGGAAAACGCTCAAGCTTTTATTCAGACTTCACGTTTGGAGCATGGCAAGGAGAGCAGCTTTTGCCCATAGGCAAAGCCTATTCGGGTTTTACCGATGAAGAGCTTAAGAAATTAGATAACTGGGTAAGGCGCAACGCTATCGGTCGCTTTGGACCCGTTCGGGAAGTAAAGAAAGAGCTGGTTTTCGAAGTAGCTTTTGACGCGGTTCATCCTTCAAACCGCCACAAGTCGGGCGTCGCCCTTCGTTTTCCTCGTATTCACCGCATTCGCTGGGACAAACCAGCGAATGAGGCGGACACACTGGAAGCGCTCAAACAGCTTATTGAGCGCTAACCATGAGATATTGGTTAAAGCCTATTTGGCAATATCCTGCTGGGTAGGCAGTGCGCTAAACGCGCCATACTGAGTTACTGTATAAGCCCCGCAGCGAATTGCAAATTCAGTGGCCTCGCTCACATTTTCAAAGCTGCTTGCCCACGCATCAAATTCATCTGTGCTTTTGACTTTCGTTGAAAGGTAATAAAGAAAGCCACCAATAAATGAATCGCCTGCTGCCGTAGTGTCTTTCACATCCATTTTAGGAGACGCTAACGTACCACTGAATGCCTGAGTGATATAGTGGATAGGTTCGCCACCATCTGTGACTAGAACCACTTTAACGCCGCTTTCTAACCACTCCTGCACTTTCGCGTCTGCGTTTTCTTCTCCATAAAGTTCAGCAAGTTCTTCGCGACTTGCTTTCAAAATGGATACCCGCTGTGCTGCGCTATCTATTCTTGCTGGTGCATTCGCGGTGTCATCCCAAAATGCAGGGCGATAATTAATGTCTAAACACACCATCATTCCCTTCTGCTGTGCTTTATCGAGAATAAATTCTGTGCCGGGAATCAGTTCTGGACCAGCCAAGGAGCCTGAGCAAAAATGTAGAACCGTATCTTTTTCACAGTCAATTGTGGCTAAGTCCTGCTCGGTGATGTGCTTGTGCGCTGCATTATCTACATAAAAATCAAAAGAACGCTCACCATCTTCATCTAAATTTACAAAGGCTAAAGCTGTATTACCTTCGCTTGTAGACCACACGAAGTCAGTATTAACTTTATAATGCGCTAACATCTCTTTTAAAAATGCACCAAAGGTGTCATCGCCTACCTTTGATACCATGGCGCTATTTCCACCAAGCTGAGATACGGCAACAGCCACGTTAGCTGGCGCACCGCCCGCATAAGGTTGGAATGGTTTCATTGCCGGTATGTCGCCGTCTTTTGGCGCCGCACCTTGGCTTAACATATCGATAAGTACTTCACCTAAACATAATATTTTCATACCAGCTCCACTGTATTTTGAGTATTACCAACCGTAGCGCAAATTTTAAATTTTTACACTGGGTTAATAGATCGTTAATTGACTATAGTATCATCTTTCCATTGCATTAAATCAACCAGATTGATTTAATGCATGAAAAATTTATACTTTGGTTGATGATCTAATAACCAGATTTAAAGCCGTAACAGGGTTTCAATCTCAACGGTAAGCAGGAGTTGGCAAAATAACAATGGCAATACATTTAGCGGATAGCCGCTCTGACAATGAACGCGCAATCATTGCGCTCATTAATAAACATGGCGAGCTACCAAAAACAGAAATAGCTGAATTAACTGGCCTATCAGCACAATCTGCTACCGTTATTATTAAGAAGCTCGAAAGCGATGGGCTGGTAAAACGGAATGCGCCTATCAAAGGAAATGTGGGGCAACCCAAAGTACCATTCAGCCTAAATGTCGATGGCGCACTCAGCCTTGGCCTTAAAGTGGGAAGGCGCAGTTACGATATGACTCTTCTCGATTTATGCGGCAACGTTAGGGCCACTATTAGCGAAAAAGTGGCCTATCCTACTGTTGATGGGCTCTTATCTTTTTCTGAGCGTGCAGTAAACGCTTTGTTAAAGCAGGTTACGGTTGAACAAAAGACGCGATTACGCGGGCTGGGTGTTGCTATGCCGTTTGAAATTTGGACATGGGCTGAAGAAGCCGCGGCTCCATTAGCAGTACTAGAACAATGGAAGCAATTCGATCCAAAATCAGCATTAGAAGCGCTGCTCTCACTACCTGTTATTATCTGTAACGATGCCGCAGCGGCCTGTAGCGCGGAGATGTCATTTGGTAATCCAAAGGGGTTCACTCACTTTCTCTATTTATTTGTGGGAACATTCTTAGGTGGCGGACTAGTTATTAACAACGCCCCCTATTTAGGTAAAGCCGGCAATGCTGGTGCCGTAGGTTCTCTGCCATTTTTTAACGGCAAGAACGAGCATCAACTCCTTGCCCAGTCGTCACTCTTTGTGTTGGAAAATACACTCAATCAAAACGGCATAAATGGAAAGCAAATTTACGATATACACGGACACTGGAATTTTGATGAAATCTATATCGCAAATTGGGTAAAAGCTACTGCAAAGGGGCTTGCCTTTGCTGCCCAGTGCGCTGCAGGGTTACTGGATATAGAAGGCGTGATTATTGATGGTGCGTTGCCAGAACCTGTTAAATCCCTGTTAGTTGAAGAAACTCGTCGCGCGCTGTCTCAACGGGATATGCGAGGCATTGCTTCACCCACTATCACAGAGGGTAAAGTAGGTGCGAGGGCGCAGTCTATTGGAAGCGCCAATCTTCCTTTGGTGGCAAATTATTACTAAGGCGTGAAATCGTTCTAGCGGACATTGGAATGTCACACGCCGCCTTTAGCCTAACTCGCTTTTGAGTTGACAGGCTGAAATATCGAGTAGGGTGAGGCTTGCGCCTCATCCCTCTCACAGAACCGTACGTACGGGCCTCGTATACGGCTCCTGCATACTTCATATCACTTGCTAAGTGACACAATGCTAATTTGCAATCTAGTATCGTGCGCCCTATGGACATCGTTCATTTTCTAACATTGTGGTAACTTTCATTGCAGGGTTTGGCGTTCTAGCACTGAGGCAATCTACCAAATTTGACTACAATTACTTCCCATATACGGCCTGTCTCACCAGACATCACTATTCCTAGCGCACCGATTCGACTTGTCCCGCTGATCTGGCGGCTTGTGTATCAATGATAAAAAAACTCACAACTCATCAGAGTCTTAAAGTCTGCTTCCCCCCTTCGCAATCCATTTAAGCTTTTGGCTAAAATAGATCCTATCAAACACAATGCTGATAGTCGGCTTGGTTTTACCCTCCACACCATTACTGGCTTTCATCGGCCTAGCCTTACTCACTACTACGGGTTCATCTGCCACCTCACACTCGCAACATTCTTGGATCACTCCTTGAACGATACGTCCAACCATTTGATTGGATCTAATGCCAGGCTTCCCCAGTTACTGCACTGGCTCCCTGTTAGAAATTCCACCCTCAAACACAAAACAGGACTGACTGAGTATCGGGCTTCGCGCTATTTTGCACGCTTACCCTCCTGTCTTGCCGAATCAGGTTCACTTGCGTTGTGTACCTCTAACTTCCTATGGCTTGCTTCGGGCCGGCCCCCGGAGACCCTGCCGTTGGCCAACAACGCCCTTGCCATTCGGATTATCTTCCCCTCAGTCAGGGTGATTCAGGTTTCTTTCAACCTGACGGGTTTGCCAGCTTCGCTGGGCAAACAAAAAACGCCCCTCGGGGCGTTTTCTAATGCTAAAGCTTTGCTAACTTTTTAAGTTTTTATCGAGGAAGTCTATCAAACCTTGATACAGTTCTCTTCTGTCTTCTTCATCAAAAACACCGTGACCGGCCTGAGAATATTGTAAATACTCTGGCGGGTTGCCGGCTTTTATTAGTGCTTCAGACAACGCTTCTGAGTTAATCTCTGGTACGCGTCTATCTTTTGAGCCATGAATAAGCATCACTTTCGCTTTAATTTTATCCACGTGATACAGCGGAGAATACGCTTTTAATTGCGCTTTATCGTTGCCTAGCACACGTTGCAAATACGCTTTTCCACCCCAGTTGTTGGGAATGTCACTTTCTGTAAACATGTACTCTAGGTCGTAAATTCCTACGTAACCTACCGTACAGTTGTATAAGTCAGGCTCTTTTACTACAGACATAAGCGCCGCGTAGCCACCGTAGCTAGCTCCGTATGCGCAAACATTGTCGCCATCGACTAACTGCTGGTCTATCGCCCATTTAACGGAGTCATTGATGTCATCAATCATTTTTCCGCCCCATTCGCGATAGCCTAACTTCTTGTATCTTTCGCCATAGCCGTCACTGCCTCTAAAATTAACCTGTAGTACGGCATAACCTCGGCTTGCAAGTAACTGAACTTCACTATTGTAATCCCAAAAATCTCGCGTTCCACTTTGATGCGGCCCACCGTGGATCACCACCACCAAAGGGGGTTTGTTCTCAGGTGAACTCTCTTTTCCCTGTGTTTTCGGAAGGGTGAGATAACCTTTGATAATTTCGCCATCTGAGGCTGTGACATTTATTGGCTTCACGGGCGCGAGAAGACGTGGATCTATCCAAGAGCTATTAGCCCATATAAATTGGGCGGCAAGGGTTTCGCTGTCAAATAGATAGTACTCTCCGGGGTTTACGTCACTTCTTACATGCACTAGTAGCGTTTTCCAATCTCTGGTATGACTGGCGATAGTAACGGTTTGTTCACCAAATGCGTCAACCAGCGCTTTGTGGATTTCACTAGCGCGGGTAGCATCTTGTGCGTAAACATATTCAGATGTACCTGGATATGTAATGCCCACAGCCGGCAAGCCCTGTTTGTCGAATACCACCTGCTCGATATCTGTATTGTGCGACTGAAAAATTTCGCTCGATTCGCCGGTTTCTAGGTTAAGCTTAAAATAGGTATAAATACCTTCTTCACCAGTAAAGCCCGTCATGTAAACGTACTTTTCATCTTCGCTTAAACCGCGGGGGATCATATCCTCTGCTACGCTAAACACGTCTTCGAGATTCTTCCACTCGCTGTCATTGTTTTCTCTGTATGCAGCGTGATAATTTCCCGTTTCATCTTGCCAACGCATAAAAATAACTTGGCCATTTTTCGTTGCCAAAGGACGGCTACGTTTGTGGGGAAGAACATCTACTTTCCTTTTTCTCCCCGACGTTATGTTGAGTTTGCTGATAATTGCTGGCCTCACCCGATTGTTGTAGTAGGTGTTACCCTCTTTATCCCAAGGATATTCAGCAATTAGAATATACCTGTCGTCATTCTCTAACAGACTGATAACGTCTTGGCTGGCGAGTGAATCGTCTTTATTAGTAATTCGACTCCCAGTTTGCTCATCACTTGCTCTGTAACCATAAAGCATTTCTCTTTTGCTGCCGTCGAAATTCATAGCGAAGAGTTCGCCAGTAGGTACGGGTCTATCAAAAGAAAATTGCTTTTCCGCATATTCAAAAACAAGACGCTCATTATTGACCCAAGTAACGCTGTGAATAATGTCGTTATTTTGAGGTCGCACTCCGCCTACAATTTTCATATCACCAGTAGAAAGAACACCAAGCACAACCTTGTTATCTAGACGAACTCGAGCAGCGAGATGTTTTCCATCTGGAGAAAGTTGCAGATCGAGATAATCACCATGCTTGATGAAGTAATCCAGAGGGAGTTTATCGCTTGCAGATGTGGATGAAGAAATGAATAGAGAATAAACAGCCAGCATGGCCAGAAAAATCCGTTTCATATATGTCCTTTTAACTATTTTTTAAGGCGTAGGCGGGTAAACCTACATTACCAATAGAGGTTTTTCAACAGTGCGAACAAGCATAATGTCATTGTTAATGTTAACTTATTCGTACATATCTCTTTTCACCCTAAAAAGAGAACACTATCGGGTGACAACGTTTTTTGCCCCTTTGAGAAGTGCTTCTTTATCAATTTTATTGGGAACTTCAACGCCTCTTCGCGCTGCGGGACGAGCCTCTATGCTGTTCTTCCAACGAGTAAGATTGTCCAACCCGTCAATACTTGCTCCTGACCATTCGTAGGTTCTTACCCAGCACCAATTAGCCATATCAGCTATAGAATAGTCATCTACTAAGTATTCATTGTTTGCCAAATGCCCGTCCAACACTTCGAACAATCGTCTTACTTCGTTTTGATATCTGTCGATAGCCACTGGAATTTTTTCTTCTAAGTAGCGATAGAACACATTTGCTTGCCCCATCATTGGACCTACGCCACCCATTTGAAACATAAGCCACTGCAATACTTTACTACGGCCTTTGTTATCATTAGGAAGAAACATCCCCGTTTTTTCAGCCAGATAAATCATAATAGCGCCAGACTCAAAGACGACATGATCACCTTCGCTCTTATCTACAATCACAGGTATACGACCATTAGGATTCATGGCGAGAAATTCAGAGGTCTTTTGCTCACCTTTCAACAAATTTACCGGCTTTACCGTATATTCTAACCCCATTTCTTCAAGCGCCACTGAGGCTTTCCAGCCATTGGGAGTCGCAGCGGTATAAAGTTCAATCATCAGGCTTTTGCACTCGCTCTGTTATTTACACTGTCGTACCAACGAAGAAGATTTTTTTGCTCATCTTTGATTCTAATATTTACCACCCGTGCGAAATCGATAGCACATAGTGCAGTGATATCTGCAATAGAGAAACTATCCCCCGCTATAAAGGGGTTTAGCTCTAATCTTCGCTCTAGAATGTTGAGGTATTTCGACGCATTAATACCCGCCTCTTTTCCATATTCCGGAACAGGCACCATGCGATCCTTAAAGTATCCCGTGGTGTGTTGAAAACACATTCCCACTTGAAGCATTAGCGCCAATTCCACCTGTCGCTGCCACATAGCTATGGTGCCCTTCTCTAGCGCGGTGCTTCCCATCAGCGATGGTTCTGGATGCAGCGCTTCAAAATAAGTACATATGGCATCTGTCTCTGCAATACAGGTTCCGTCGTCTAATTCGAGAATGGGTATTTTGCCGAGAGGATTTTTTGCTCTCATCTCTGCACTAAGGTTTTCCCCCTTCTGAATATCGACTTGAACATACTCCATATCAATACCCTTTTCAGCGAGAAACATGCGCACTCGACGGGGGTTAGGCGCTGTTTTTGTTTCATATATTTTCATGGTTGCAGGGACCTTTTTGTTTTTTTCTAGAGTAGAGACAAGTGAAAGTAGGATCAAATCACTCTTAATTAAGGTTAGTCTATTCAACCACTGAATGGTTATACCTGTTTGGCTAAAGAGGGTCTTTTCGACTCACAAGCACTTTGACTCGTTTTAACTCGTTACTTGTAAAGTGTTGCTCTTCATATTCGCGGAGTAATTCGTGGAGAGCCTCTTTTGATACGTCATTGTTATTCAACTGCGCTAAATAGAGACGATAACCCTCTATTTTTTTCTCCCATTCTTCTTGTTCACTCCACAATTCAACAAAACGTTGCGCCACTTCATCGCCAAACTCCGCACTGATGGCACTGAAACGAGAGTTATTATCTTTGTATTGCTGCTTTATTTTTTTAATTTTATGAATATCTATGGTTGGTTTGAATGCATCCCTATCGCTTGCTACTGCGAGAGATTCGATGATGGCATCTTTTTTTTGCGCTCTTGATAAGGTGTCAGCCTGTGCAATTGCCAATCTAGATAGTGCCTCATTATCAGTGTGTTCATCTTGACCAAATAAATAGTCATATTCATTTTTGGAAAAAAACTGCAGCCTTATATCAACCCTTTCATCGAGTTTTATTCTTATATCTTGCAGAGAAAAATTTACGGTATCTATTTCGACATTTTCATCGGCCAATGCGACCTTGTAATCTACATAACGAGCGAATAGGTCCACCGCATAGTCATGAGTCTCTTCTGTATAAGTGAGTAAGCTACTCTTAACAAAGGCAAGCTTTACGGTAAGTGGGGCTTTTTCCGAATGTTCCGCGATAAACAGTTCAAACTTGTCTCTAACGCGATTATCAAGCCTAAATGGCACCCGCTTGTTATCGCTAGAATGGGTATCATCAGGTTTTGCAACAAGCTTGGCGCTAATAAAAGACGCTGTGGCATGGCTTCCAGTTACTGTTGTAGGCGCACTCGAACGCTCTACAGAATTGGAATGCACAGAGGGATAAGGTGCATGGCCTAATTGTATTGCTAAGAATGCACCTAATAGGAGAGCGAGAAGCCCTCCATATACTACTACTTTTTTCACTATAGGCCTTGGCGCTTTAGTCTATTTGCCTGTTGAATAAACACGTTAACAGGGTTCGTTTCAAACCAATGTGTGATACCAAAGCTTTGGTTTACTTCATCAAGATGGTTCATTCTATAGTTGTCGCGTATTACTTTGCCTAAATGTGAACTACAAGTAGCCACCAAGCCGTCATTGGGCTCACTAAAAGCAGTGCCTGTAATGGCGAGAAACGGGTCTACGACATCGAGTGCATTAGTATAAGTTTTTCCACCGCTCCACGAATAATAGAACACGCCGTTTTCTGCCAACATTTTTCCATCATTTCTACAGTACGCTGAAGGCATTCCTTCGGGGTAGCGTTGATTAAATGCAATGGTTTCTTCTGTCGACAGCGAGTTTAAAGCAGCGATTGAATCTGTTGGTTTGTCTCTAGGGTCAGATCCTGACGCTAACTCGATGATATTTGCGAAGGCATTGACAACAACGCCAGCGGCATCTTCCTGAAATGAGTCTTCGGCAATCGCTTTACGCAACTGATCAGCCACTTTACTGCCCCAGTTTACTCCGCCCACTGAACTCACCGAGGCCACCTTATTCGGAGCAACGCTAGCCGCGTAACGCGCAGTGGGTCCGCCGTGACTGTGTCCAATTAAATTCACTTTATCCGCGCCTGAAAGCGCAAGTACATCATCAATATAGTCTAGTAATTGCTCGCCTCGCACCTCAGTAGAATTAGCAGGTGAAACTTCAGCAATGTAAACCTGCGCACCATTTCGCGTTAATTTTTGCGGAACCTTGTAGAAGTAATCGACAAACAATATGTCTTCAAAGCCAAAGAGGCCGTGCACTAAGACAATTGGATACTTTGTTTTAGCATAAGTAGATGCTGATACATGGCCGGCAAATGCCATGCAAATAACGGCGAGTAACAGTGAAACTTTCTTGAATGTTTTCATGTGTGTCCCATTAATCCGTTCTTTATGAACGCTTATTTTTTTAACAACAGTCTCTACAACAAAACCCTCTTAAATTCTGAGACCCGCTAAAGACAGTGGTCTGTGGTCAGACCTTTGTTATTTTTATGTAAACATAATGTAAATATCAAGAGATAAAAGAGAGAGCTAATTTTTTAGTTATAGATAAATTAGAATATTAATGAAAAACAAAAGATAAGAAATCAAGCTAATCAATAAGATAGCGAGTAATCAACGTATACTCGCTAATACTATTTATAAAGTAGATAGCGAGCATAGCCACAGGAAATACTTACTTTGGGTAATAGTGAGAACCTAGCCTTTATTTCTGTGCGCGTAGGCTTGAACATAGTTCACATCAAGGCTTGAAGTTGTGTGCCAGGTGGAGGTAAAGGGATTGAGCTTCATGCCTACTTGATGTTGAAGATCAAATTTATCACCTACCCACTCTGATAGCTCTGCGGGGGTAACAAATTTGCGCCAGTCGTGGGTGCCAATGGGCAAATAACGCATTACATATTCTGCGCCAACGATAGCGATAACGAAGCTTTTGATGGTTCTATTCAGGGTGGCCAGTATCAGTAACCCCCCTGGCTTCACCATACTAGCGCACTCTTCGATAAGCTGTTTTTGATCTGGCACGTGTTCAACAACTTCCGCATTGATAACCACATCGAACTGCCTGCCTTCTTTTACTACATCGCTTGAGAGTTGATGGCGATATTCTACATCAACGTTATTTTGCTGGGCATGTCGCTTTGCCACTCCAACACTAACCGCGCTTGCGTCTATTCCCGTCACGGTGGCACCTAAGGAAGCTAAAGGCTCGCTGATCAGCCCACCACCGCTGCCAATGTCGATAATCGATAATCCAGTGAGGGGAGAATGGGTATCTGCACATTCAAAATGTGTTTTTATTTGCGATTCGATCACCCTAAGTCTTGCCTTATTGAAATCGAGTGCGGTTTTAAATTTACCTTTCGGATCCCACCAGGTCTCTGCTAGAGCATCAAATCGGGCTATCTCTTCTTCAGAAAAATTGACGTTGCCACTTTTGGTGCTTTTATCCAACATGTATTTGTTACCTCAACAATATTTCTTTCGATGTGTATCGCAAATGAGTGCACTATAGCCAATCAGTTACCTGACTGGCTGATATCAACTTCTCCAAGCGTGTGCAAGTCTTGCGCATTCAATGCATGACGTTGTTATTATCTACGCTAGGTCGTTGCGATGGATAGCTGCAATGCATCCCTTTTTCAACAAAACCGTATACACTGATTAATTCTAGATACGTATTCAGCGAGGTATTTGATTTTGGCGAACGCAAAAAATGTTTATGGCCGCCCACTTCAGTTGTGTTGTGGCAACGCAGGCTTTACGAGAGAAGGGTTTTGCTATGTACCTTCGGCCGACGTGGGTAACCATAGCGTATGTGCGGTAGTGACAGATGAGTTTCTACAATTTTCATTACGCCAAGGTAACGACCTTATTACTCCCTGGCCAAGCATGGAGTTCTCCGGATTATTAGCAGGTGATAGATGGTGCTTGTGCGCGAGTCGTTGGCTGCAGGCCTATGAGGCTGGCGTTGCACCTAAAGTACGTCTTGAAGCCACCCACGAAAAAGCGCTTGATGTTATTCCATTGGCCGTACTTGAAGAGTATGCAGTACAATAAGGCTGCTATTAGGCCTCAAACCTGCTAAGAAAAAGTAAAGGCGCTTGATAGCGCCTTTGTTGTTCTCATTTTACTATATTGGTAAAGCATGCTTTTTCAGCTACGGGGTTCGAAGCACCATAAGACGGGTTTCGGTCATATCTTCAATGGCATAACGAATACCTTCTCGGCCTAAACCAGAGTCTTTTACGCCACCGTAAGGCATGTTATCCACTCGCCAGCTAGGCACATCACCAATAACTACACCACCTACATCCAGCTCATTCCACGCTTTATGCGCTTTGTAGATGTCGCGGGTAAACACGCCAGCCTGCAATCCGTATCGGCTGTTATTGACTTCAGCGAGGGCTTCTTCATAGGTGTCAAAAGAATAAAGAACCGATAAAGGTCCAAATGCCTCTTCAGCACTTGCATCGCAGTCCTTTGGAACATCTTCCATTACTGTAGCTTCAAGCATTGCACCATCACGGGTGCCACCGCACAATATTTTACCGCCGGCTTTTGCTGCTGAGGTAATCCAGTCGTGCAGTCGCTGCGCTTCACCTTCGGAAATCATTGGCCCAATAAAGGTATCTTCGCTAGACGGGTCGCCGCTTACCAATGACTTAACTTTTTCAACATAACGCGCTTTAAAGTCATCATATATAGCGCTGTGAACCAACAATCGCTGAACACTAATACAGCTTTGTCCAGATTGATAATAAGCACCAATAATAATGCGCTCGATAGCATCATCAAGATCAGCATCTTCATCGACAATACATGCTGCATTGCCTCCTAACTCTAAAACCACAGGTTTTTTGCCTGCTTTAGCTTTAAGTGCCCAACCCACATCAGGAGAGCCGGTAAAGCTAAGCAATTTCAAACGCTCGTCTGTTGTGAAGAGATCTGCGCCGTCCCGGCTACAAGGTAAAATTGAAAACGCTCCTTTAGGTAACGCGGTTTCAGCTAACACTTCGCCTATAATCAGCGCTCCAATAGGTGTTCTAGAAGCAGGTTTTAATACAAATGTACACCCCGCAGCGATGGCTGGCGCCACTTTGTGAGCAGCTAAATTTAGCGGAAAGTTAAAAGGTGAAATAAAGGAGCATGGTCCAATAGGCACCTTCTTCGTCATTCCTTGATAACCTTTGGCTTTTGCTGAAATTTCTAAGTTCACCACTTCACCGTTGATGCGAACCGACTCTTCAGCTGCTATTTTAAACGTATCAATAAGACGACTTACCTCACCCTTTGCATCTTTAATTGGCTTGCCTGCTTCAATGCATAGCGCCTGTGCCAATTCGTCTGAACGCTCAGTGAAACGCTTAACGCAATGCTCAAGTATTGCCTGACGCTCAAAGGGGGCTAAGGCAGTCATTGCACGCTGAGCATTATCTGCCGCAGCAATTGCCTTATCGATGGTATCTGCATCGGCAATCGCAACTTGTGTTGCTACTTCACCGGTATACTTATTGGTGACATCGAGGTCTGTGTTCGCATAAATCGCTTCACTTGCAAGATAGTATGGATAGCTTTCCTTCAACATATCGGCTCCTTTTGTTTTGCCTTGCTCTTGGTTAGAGCTTAGCACTGAGTTCTTTTATGGTTTTATTTAGGGTTTTGTCATTCATGCTGTAGTCGATAGGACAGTCAATAATATGAACCCCTGGAGTCTTCAGGCAGCTCTCGACCATAGGTATCAGCACATCTGCGTCATCCACCCGCCACCCCTGGGCCCCGTAGCTTTGAGCGTATTTAACAAAGTTTGGATTACCATAATCTAAACCAAACTCATCAAACGCCATGTTAGCCTGTTTCCACTTAATCATTCCGTAGGCATCGTCACGAAGGATGATCACGACTAAATCGAGCTTAAGTCTTACTGCCGTCTCTATCTCTTGGCTATTCATCATAAATCCGCCATCACCACATACGCTCAGCACAGGCACATCGCGATGCACAAGTTTTGCAGCCATGGCTGATGGAAGCCCAGCTCCCATACTCGCCAATGCGTTATCAAGCAGTAAGGTATTGGGGTGGTAAGCAGGGTAATTACGGGCAAACCATATTTTGTAAATACCGTTATCTAACGTGACTATGCCATTATCAGGCATCACCTTTCGTATATCTCTGACAAAGCGTTCAGGCAGTATTGGAAAACGACTATCATCTTCAGCTTCCGCTCTGTGGTGAACATACGCTTCGTGTACGTCTTTGTAGAAATCGAGTTTCCAATCTTCCTGTGGCGTTATCGCCTCTTTGATTTGCCAAATACTATTGGCGATGTCGCCAACCACTTCAAGCTGCGGAAAATAAACAGGATCAACGGCAGCAGGATCGAAGTTAACATGAATGACTTTTTTATCGTTGTGGTGCATAAAGAACGGTGGTTTTTCAACCACGTCATGGCCCACATTAATGATTAGGTCGGCTCGCTCAATCGCTCTGTGAACAAAGTCGCCATCAGATAATGCGGTGTTGCCGGCAAAGCGCGGGTCGCTCTCGTTGAGAACCCCTTTACCCATTTGTGTAGTAACAAAAGGGATACACGTTTTATCTACGAACTCCCGCAGCATTTTGGCAGTTAGCTTTCTGTTTGCACCCGCACCAATGAGTAGCAGTGGTGACGTTGCTTTCTCTATCATTTCAACCGCAGAGGACACCGCTTTGTATTCAGCAATAGGCCGCCTAGCTACGCTAGGCTCGAGTAGCTGCGCTGTAGTCTGCTCTGCGGCTATATCTTCTGGAAGTTCAATATGAACGGCACCGGGTCTTTCTTGGTGAGCAATTCTGAAAGCTTCTCTCACAGTAGAGGGAATTCTGTCGCCACTAACGACTTGACTGGTAAATTTGGTGATAGGACGCATCATGTCGACGATATCAATGACCTGAAAGCGCCCCTGCTTACTGGTTTTTATCGGTTTCTGGCCAGTTATCATTAACATAGGCATGGCGCCTAATTGAGCATACGCAGCTGGCGTAACAAGGTTGGTCGCACCTGGGCCTAGTGTGGCGAGGCAAACGCCTACTTTTCCGGTGAGCCTTCCGTATGTCGCCGCCATAAATCCCGCGCCTTGCTCATGGCGAGTGAGTACGAGCTTTATGTTGGAGGAACGCAATGATTCAAGCAGGTCGAGGTTTTCTTCACCTGGAATGCCAAAGACGTACGCTACACCTTCGGCTTCAAGAGCCTTTACAAATAGGTCAGACGCTTTCATTTACCACACACTCCTTTGTCGAGTTGTATATTGGTTTGAGTTAGTTGCTACGGCGATAACGTTAAAAACGATTTATGTCGCTATAACTATAGGCGTCTTTGCCGTATTTGCGTTTAGCTTTTTTGCTGTTCAGCTTCCCACTGCTCAAGCTTCTGCCTAGTGGCTTCATCAACTTGCGATTTATTTTCGCTAATCCACCAACGTTCCATTATCCGAACGTTTTTTTGATTCGCTTTGTAAAACACGTCAATAAGATCGCCAATAAACGGAATGAAGCCCAAACCGAAATCTATGGCAGAGTTTTTAACCATCTGTGCGACAAGAGCTGAAGGCATTCCCAGAGACTTACCCAACCATACAATTCTAAGAGAGACAAACAGCATTAAAGCGTCACCCGCCCCGGGGATTAAACCAACAATCGAATCCAGACCAATTTTGATAGGGATAAAGGGAAGTTTTATTGCGGTATCTAATAGGTTTGCCAGTTTTTGTGCTTTTAGTAATGCGCTTGGTGCTTTAACGTCCATATTCATTCCTATTAGGTTGTAATAATTAACGGCAAGGCATTGAGAGACTCAAAACCTTGCCTGCTTTGTATTAGCTATATATTTTAACTTATACCTCAGAGCCGAGTGCTTTTGCCAAACCTGCACGCACAGAGTTATCCGAATCTACTGTCCAACCATGAAGATTTTCCTGAACAATATCAAACAGTACATCAATGTGCTCTTCGTCGCTGTTAAGTGCGTCAATGTACTCGTAACGCTCGCCACCCGCTTCCATGAAATACTCATGGTTTTCTTCGCCAATTTCTTCAATGGTTTCCAAGCAATCGGCTGAAAAGCCAGGGCACATAACCTGAATGGATTTTACCCCTTTGCCCGGCAGCCCTTTTAACGTTTCATCAGTGTAGGGCTTCAACCATTCCTCTCGGCCAAACCGAGACTGAAACGTAGTCATATATTCATCATGAGATAAGCCAAGCTTTTCAGCAAGTAAGCGAGACGTCTTATGGCATTCGCAGTGGTAAGGGTCGCCATTCATCAAGTAACGCTTTGGAATACCGTGGTAGGAGAGAATAAGCTTGTCAGCGCGACCGTGCTTTTCCCAGTGCGCTCGTACTTTGTTGGCCAAGGCCTCAATAAAGTTATCTCTATCGTTGTAATGATTCACAAAGCGCAATTCAGGTAGCCAGCGGCGTTTAGTAAAGTCATTGGCAATAGCATCAAAGGTAGAGCCGGTAGTTGATGCGCTGTATTGAGGATAAAGCGGTAATACCACTAATTTTCTTACGCCATTTGCGAGCATTTTATCGATGGTATCGCTGATAGCAGGTTGGCCATAGCGCATTGCAAAGTCGACAATAACATCATCGCCGTACTTTTCTTTACAGCGTTTTGCAATGGCACTCGACTGCGCTTTGGTAATAGATAGTAACGGCGAGCCCTCGTCTGTCCATACCGTAGAATATGCCTCGGCTGAGCGCTTTGGACGAATATTCAAAATAATCAAATTAAGAATAAACCACCAGATGATACGTGGAACTTCTACTACTCGTGGATCTGACAAAAATTCTTTTAGGTAAGGTCTAAGCGCTTGCTTAGTAGGTGCTTGAGGAGTTCCTAAGTTAGTAACTAGCACCCCTATTTTGTCAGCTTGTGAATGGGAAAAGCCTTTGTTCGATTTATATTTCATTAACAGCAGTCCAAATAGTACAACGCAATATGGGTATTATACTGAGTTAGAGACATTTGTGATCGTTTAAAGCCCGATTAAAACCCAATTGCGTTAATAGGTTTTTAAGATGGAAACTACTTAAGTGAATAGGGAAAGCTTTCTTAGCGCCGATAATGAGAAGCAACAAAAAAGCCGTTAGTAATAAACCTAAGTTACAATCTAACGGCCTTCATTTTATTTTCTTTTAACAACGAAATCCTTAAGGTTGATAATAAGTCGCGGCCCCTGGCCCTACCGGCATGCCTAGCAAGAATACCCATATATAGAAGAGAATAGTCCAGCCCACAACGAAAACCATGGAGTACGGCAACATCATGGCGATAAGGGTACCCATACCCAAATCTTTCTTATATCGAGCCGCCATGGCGAGTATGAGTCCGAAATAACTCATCATAGGTGCAATAACATTGGTCACTGAGTCACCAATTCTATACGCCGCCTGAATAACTTCTGGCGCATAGCCAATAAGCATTAGCATAGGTACAAATATAGGTGCAGTGACTGCCCACTGCGCCGAAGCGCTGCCAAGAGACAAGTTCACAACGCCGCACATAAGAATAAATAGAATGAATACCGAAGGTCCATCTAAACCGGCAGCTTGTAGAAGCGCCGCACCTTTTACCGCTAATACGGTACCTAGGTTTGTCCATTTGAAGAATGCTACGAACTGCGCGGCAAAAAACACCAGAGTAATATAAAGCCCCATGGCACCCATACTTTTCGACATAGCATCGATAACGTCTTTGTCGCCTTTCATAGAGCCTGTTACTTTGCCATACACAAAGCCAGGTAACGCAAAAGTAATGAAGATAAAGGCAACAATGCCTTTTAAAAACGGCGAACCAGCTACTTCACCGGTTTCAGGATGGCGTAAAATACCGTTTTCAGGTACTACGGTAAGCGCTAAAACACCACACACGAGAGCAAATGAAATACCAGCCCAACGCAGGCCTTTTTTCTCTAATTCGGTTGGAGCGTCCATTGACTGGTTGCCTAAGTCGATAGACGCTTCACTAGGGTCGTACTGCCCAAGTCGCGGCTCAACCACCTTTTCGGTAACCAACGCGCCCATTGTGGCCACCACAAAGGTACTGATAAACATGAAGTACCAGTTTACTTCAGGACCAACCGCGTAGTCTGGGTCTATCATGTGCGCCGCTGCTTCGGTTATACCAGAAAGAAGTGGATCTACCGTACCTAGCAACAAGTTGGCACTGTACCCCGCCGATACGCCTGCAAAGGCTGCCGCCAAGCCCGCCAAGGGGTGTCTTCCTAAAGAATGAAAAATCATTGCCGCAAGCGGGATGAGAACCACATAGCCCAGCTCAGATGCTGTATTTGAAACGATACCAGCAAACACCACAGCAAAAGTCACCGCACGCTTAGAAGCATTCATTACCAGTGCCCGCATAGCCGCCGACAGTAAACCAGAATGTTCGGCCACCGATACACCAAGCAACGCGACTAACACAGTGCCTAGTGGGGCGAAGCCTGTAAAGTTGGTCACCAACCCAGTAACAATACGCTGCAGCCCTTCTGCGCTCATTAGCGAGATGACTTCAATCATCCCATCAGCCTCTCTTCCCTTTGCGCCTTCAGGGCGAGGATCGGCAACGGCTAAATCAAAGTAGCCAAGGATGCCGCTTAGCACCACTATGAATAGTGACAGTAGTGCGAACAGTGTTACAGGATGTGGAAGTAAATTACCAAGCCATTCTACCGTCGCTAAAAATCGTGAAAATAGACCGCTCTGTCCACCATTATTACTGGTAGACGTTGTTTTATTATTATCCGTTGTCAAAACGTTCCCTCTGTCGTTATGTCGTGTCTTTTTTAAATACGCGCTGCTGGGAAGGCAACGCAACTTAGTGTGATATGCGTGAATAAACAAAAAGTCACGCATGAATATGCGACACGTTTATTATAAGTTCGGCGGCATTTTATCGGAATTACACTAATTTTGGCAGAGTAAGCGATAAATGAGGTGTTATTTGCGTCTACGCTACTCATGCAAAAACAGGTGTTATCTCGCAAAAACAGTAGCTTATAAATTTACAGCGGGTACAAAAAAGCCGCTTTGCAAAGCGGCTTTTCTAAGTTTAGAAGCGTTTATTTGACTTGTGATTGGTTCATGTATTTGAAGAAATCACTGTCTGGTGCAATAACCATGACGTCTTGCTTACTTGAGAAACTCTTCTTGTACGCGTCCATACTGCGAAGGAAGCTGTAGAAGTCTGAATTTTTAGAGTAAACGTCGGCGTAGATTTGAGCTGCTAATGCGTCACCTTCACCGCGAAGCTGTCGTGCATTACGCTCTGCGTCAGCCAGCATTACGGTAACTTTAGCATCAATATTGGCGCGAATAACTTCCGCCTGCTCTTGACCTTCTGAGCGGTGCTCACGTGCAACCGCGGCGCGCTCTGCTCTCATACGCTGGAAGATAGAGTTACTCACTTCTGTTGGCAGGTTAATTTGCTTTACTCTCACGTCAACAATACGTATACCCAACTCATCTGAGGACGTGGATGCTTGTTCCATAGCCTGGTTCATCAGCGCAGAACGCTCACCTGATACAATTTGCGCAATTGTTCGTGTACCGAACTCAGAGCGTAACCCATTGTTCACTTTCTGCTTCAAAAGCGCCTCGGCTTGCAGCTTATTACCACCTGTAGACAAGTAATAGCGAGCAAAGTCATCAATTCTCCATTTCACATAAGAATCAACGATAAGATCTTTCTTCTCGCTTGTTACAAAGCGGTCAGGTGTTCCATCTAGCGTTTGAATACGTGCATCAAGGTGACGTACGGAATCGATAAAAGGTAGCTTGAAGTGCAGCCCTGGCGTGAACACTCTCGTCTCACCTGTGGCTTCATCTCGCTGAATTTTACCAAATTGTATAACTATAGCTCTCTCGCCTTCTTTAACGGCAAACAGAGAACCCGACGCCAACAAAACAAGGAGAACAACAACAGCAATAATAATATTTTTCATAGCGATTATCTCCCTTCTCTAAACGTGTCGCCGCGTAAGCCAGATGTAGGAGAACTGTTGCGGTTACGACCGCCCTCATTTGTTACCGGCATCTGCAACCCTTCTAGCGTGTTTCTAGATGTGGGCTTCGCATTTTCACGCTGACGATCCATTATTTTATCTAGCGGTAGATACATCATGTTGTTTCCACCTTTACTGTCCACAAGGATTTTGCTGGTGTTACCCAATACTTCTTCCATTGTCTCCAGATATATACGTTCACGCGTTACTACAGGAGCGCGTTCAAACTGAGGAAGTAGCTCTTCGAAACGTGCTACCTCACCTTGCGCTTCTAGTGTTACACGCTCTTTATAAGCTTGTGCTTCTTCGTTCATGCGGTTTACTTGACCACGAGCGCGAGGTTCAATCTCTCTCGCATAAGCTTCAGCCTCACGAATAAAACGTTGCTGATCTTCCTGTGCAGCTATGGCATCATCGAAAGCATCTTTAACCTGTTCAGGTGGACGAGCATCTCTAAAGTTCATATCGATAATCGAAACACCCATATTGTAGGGTTCAATAATGCCTTGTAGCTCTTCCCACACACGCTGACGAGTCATCTCACGGCCGTCGGTGAGTACGTCATCCATTCTCGAATGACCAACAACGTAACGGATTGCGCTGTCTAATGACTGGCTTAAACTCTTTTCAGGGTTTTCAACAGCAAACGTCCAGCGGAATGGGTCGACAACGCGATATTGCATCTCCATTTGCACACTAACCACGTTCTCGTCTTCGGTAAGCATAGAACCTGAAGATGACTGATCTCTAATAGACTGAACATCTACTGGAATGACTGAGTCTACAAATGTAGGCGCCCAGCGCAAGCCAGGTTCAACCTGTTTGTGATACTCACCAAAACGAAGCACAACACCTCGCTCAGCTTCCCTTATGGTGTAAAAGCCACTGATCACCCAAATGGCTATAAGAAGGCCAACAAGAATACCAGCACCGATACCGCCTAAGCTTTTACCTGAACCGCCACCATTGCCACCTGATTTACCAAACTTACCAAATAAGTTCTTAAATACATCATCTAAATCTGGGGGACCTTGCTCTCGGCCTCCGCGATTCTTCCACGGGTCGTTTTTATTTCCACCCGGCTCATTCCAAGCCATGCTGATACTCCATAGATTACAGTTTAATTTTTAAAGTTCGCATGCATTATCACGGCTTTCGCAGTGACTAATGTCGCACAACATACTCTGATATTCCGTTTTCTAGACGTTTCTCAAGTCTATTCCAGTCGGCAGCAGGCATTCTCACGTCTACCACCCAATCGCCTTGGTTGTCATACTCTTCATTGGATATGCAGTTTAATTCATACAAAACTCCACGAAGGCGGCTATGTGCCGGCGGTATCTTCAAGGTATAATTTACCATACTTCTTGCTAAACACTCTGTTAGTGCCTGACCAAGAAGTTCGGTACCCTCTCCAGTTTGAGCCGACAACCACACTCGAGTTGGAATACCCTCTTCGTTTCTTTCTATACGCGGTTCGACATCGTCTAGTTTATCAATCTTATTACAGATTAGTAATTGTTGTATCTCGCCCGCATCAATTTCTTCTAACACGTTATTTACTTCATCCATGGTCTCTCGATATTTCGCATCTGCGATATCGACAACGTGAAGCAAAAGATCCGCCTCTTGAGTCTCTTGCAGTGTTGCTTTAAACGCAGCAACAAGGTCGTGAGGAAGGTGACGAATAAAGCCCACAGTGTCGGCAAGTATAGCTGGCCCAACATCCTGTAATTCAATTTTTCTCAGTGTAGGGTCCAGCGTTGCAAACAACTGATCGGCAGCGTAAACATGTGAATCAGTAATAGTGTTAAACAACGTAGACTTGCCCGCATTCGTATAGCCAACTAAGGATACCGTCGGTATTTCAGCCCTTTTACGTGAACGTCTTCCCTGTTCGCGCTGTTTTTGGACTTTTTCTAGCCGGCGGAGAATGGATTTTATACGACCGCGTAATAGGCGGCGATCAGTTTCTAGCTGAGTTTCGCCAGGCCCACGCAAGCCAATACCACCTTTCTGACGCTCAAGGTGAGTCCAGCCTCGAATAAGGCGTGTAGAAATATGGCGCAGTTGAGCAAGCTCTACCTGAAGCTTACCTTCATGAGTTCGCGCTCTCTGAGCAAAAATGTCGAGTATTAAACCTGTTCTGTCTAATACTCTACATTTGCACACTGCCTCGAGATTTCGCTCCTGTGAAGGAGAGAGGGAGTGATTGAAAATAACCACGTTGGCCTCGTTTGCCTTTACTGCTGCGGCTATTTCTTCTGCTTTACCTGACCCGACGAAAAACTTTGCATGCGGTGCACTACGCGAGGTGGTAATCACCTCCACCGCATTTACGCCCGCTGAAGACACAAGTAGCTCTAGCTCACTTAAGTCTTCTTTGCTGTTTTCATCAGAAAAATGTATATGAACAAGTACAGCCTGTTCACCGGCTTCATAACGGTCAAACAAGCGCGTTACCTTTTAAATTATTCAGTTTTATTATTTTCAGAATCTCCTGTTGTACTTGGCATTGTGATAGCACGTGCTGGAACAACGGTTGATATTGCATGTTTGTAAACCATTTGACTAACAGTGTTTTTTAACAAAATAACGAACTGATCAAATGATTCAACCTGTCCCTGAAGTTTAATCCCGTTTACCAGATAAATAGATACTGGAATACGTTCCTTGCGCAAAGCGTTCAAGAATGGGTCTTGTAATGATTGCCCTTTAGCCATTTGTAATCCTTAGTTTTTATTATTAGCGGGCGTCTTTTCACACCGCTGCACGTCTATTATATAACACACTCACCTATTTAGAGTGTGACTTTTGCTGCAATTTTAGTCAAATTATCGTTAGCAAATGTGTCTAACCACGTCACATCTTGCCAACCACGCAGCCAAGTAAGCTGCCTTTTAGCAAGTTGTCTTGTTGCTATAATACCTCGTTCACGCATTTCACATCGCGAAAGTTGACCTTCGAAGTATTGCCACATCTGCCGGTAACCCACAGAACGAACAGACGGCAAACCTTCATTAAGATCACCTCTTTCGTACAACTTTTTCACTTCCCTTTCAAAGCCCTCTGCTAGCATCATATCGAACCTACGCTCAATGCGCTCATGCAGTATAGCCCTATCTTGAGGGGCAATAGCAAATTGTGTTATTTCATATGGGCATTTTTCACCCTCTTGCTCTTGCCAATGTGTCAGGGTTTTACCTGTACTTCGATACACTTCAAGAGCACGAGTGATTCGCTGTGGGTCGTTTGGGTGAATTCTTTCACCACTCACCTTATCTACATTCATTAATTCTGCATGCAGACTTGACCACCCAGAGCGCTCAGCCTCACGATTAATCTGTTCGCGAATAACATCGTTTGACTTAGGTAGTGACGAAATTCCATTTATCAAGGCATTAAAGTACATCATTGTACCACCTACCAAAATAGGTAGCCTGCCCCGTTCGTGAATTTCGCCAATCAGCCTCGTCG
This sequence comes from Alteromonas sp. MB-3u-76, assembly GCF_002831605.1. Taxonomy (NCBI): domain Bacteria; kingdom Pseudomonadati; phylum Pseudomonadota; class Gammaproteobacteria; order Alteromonadales; family Alteromonadaceae; genus Alteromonas; species Alteromonas sp. MB-3u-76. The sequence goes on from NZ_CP025115.1 coordinate 4,047,816, forward strand.
TATCGTTGACAAATTGCGACACTGAATAGCTATCTTTAGGGTCAATTATATCGATAAGGTGATGCTTAACTGCCCCCTGCTCATGCGCTGTGGGTTTTGCAGTCCCTATGTCCATTCCCTTGTACACCAAGGCAGAGTCGACGCTGATAATTTCGCTGTCAGTCTGCTTTGCAACATCCAACGCCAGTGACGTTTTTCCGGACGCAGTAGGCCCCATAATCGCAAGTACTTGAGAAGCAGAATCTATGCCAGTTGACATCTCATTCACCCCACGTACTTAATATGTCATTTATCGGGCGCACTTTAGCAAATTGCTTGATGTATTCCCATTGTTTAGACTGACTTTGCTGCTCCAACCAGTACCAAATTGCGCTGTCCACCTGTTCATCAACCTCTTGTTGGGGAACAACAACATTTTCAACAATATTCTGTACGCTATCGACGTGCGCGCAGAGAAAATATTCAAACCATTTAATCCAAGGTAAATGCCTGGTGCCTGCTGGCACTTGTTGCAGCCGGTACTTACCTGCCACTTTGTTGATATCAAAGTGTAATTCCGCTAGCACTTCTAACGTAGCATTACTCACGTCGTCTGCGTTAATTGCCACAGGCATAAGTAAAGGCTGCCCGTGTTCTGCTCTAAAAAATAGCGCAAGAAGCCATTCGGTCACTAAGCTACCCGTTGACAATAAATACGCCTCGCCCTGATTAACATAAAGCCTTTGATGCGAAGTGAGGTTAACCGACGATAGCATGAGCTCGTTTGAAGCATCGTTATCTATGCTACTTTCTTTTAGAGTCATCAGTGCATTAAAACCTGCCTGATAAGCTGCTGTAGGCCCTTTTGCTTGCCTTTGAAAATCAGTAAGACGCCCTCGGGATGGTGTCGCCTGCGACGATAACGATGATGATAACGGTGATAATGAGGGTGACGACGATGAGGGTGCCGATGGAGAATTTCCAGAGGTGCTCGCGCCACCGTATAAGCCTTCTTGAGAGCGAACAAAGGAAGAACCAATAGAACCTGTAAAAGAATCGTTCGACGAGCCACGATGTGCAGGTGAAGTGGTGGAATCAGCACTGCTAAGTGGACGAATATAGCCATGCTCTACTGTTGGAGTCATATAATCATTAGGTTGATGACTCGCACTAGCAATGTTGTTTTGCTCGGGAAGATCATTGCTCAGTGCATGCAAAGCGTCGCATACGCTTTTGCAAATGAAGTCATGTACCAAACGGCTTTGCTGGAAACGAACCTCGTGCTTTGCCGGGTGAACATTCACATCAACATCTTTGGGGTCTAGACTTAAATACACTACAAAGCTGGGCTGCTCTAAAACGCCCCATACGCTTTCATAAGCTTGGCGAATGGCGTGCATGATAAGCTTATCCCGCATACCTCGACTGTTTACAAAACTGAACTGGCAATCGTTACTGCTTCTCAGCATGGTCTCGTTGCCAAGCCATGCATCGATAGTAATTCCGTCATAATGGGTGTTGATATGCACCGCGTTTTGCACAAACTTTTGTCCCACAACGGCGGCTATTCGCCGCTCAATGCTGCCCTCTTTGTCGGCGATATAGCGTTTTATTACCTTATCATTATGCTTAAGGATAAATGAAACATGGGGGTAACTTAGCGCAACGCGTTTAACGACATCTTCAATATGTTGGAACTCTGTTTTTTCTGTACGCAAAAACTTACGACGGGCAGGCGTGTTGTAAAAAAGATCCGCCACATCAATTGTGGTTCCTACGGGGTGGGCAGCAGGCCTTATGGCTACAGCCATATCTCGCCCCTCGCAATAGGCTTCCCACGCTTCGCTTTGTGCCTGCGTCTTCGATGTTAGCGTTAAACGTGTCACCGAGCTTATACTTGCTAGCGCCTCGCCGCGAAATCCAAGGGATAAAATTTGTTCTAAATCGTCTAGGGTAGAAATTTTACTTGTGGCATGGCGACTTAACGCAAGTTGAAGTTCATCTTTTGCTATACCCGCGCCATTGTCTTTTATACGAATTCTCTTGTGTCCGCCTTTTTCAATATCTATCTCTATTTTTGTAGCGCCCGCATCGACGCTGTTTTCAAGAAGCTCTTTAACCACGGATGCAGGCCTTTCTACCACTTCACCTGCGGCAATTTGGTTAGCTAGTTGTGGAGACAAAAGTTGTATAGGCAAAAAAGCCCCCTGTAAGAATGTAAATTCGTTTTACTGACTTTTTTGTTTGGCAAAAGTCTATGGAACGAGAAATGCGCGTTTTTTAAGTACTGGGTATGGTGAGTACTTGCCCTATTCTCACTACGTCGGTGTTTAAGTTGTTAGCTTCTTTAATGCGACTAACTCGCACGTTGTAACGTTGTGCAAGCAGTGATAACGACTCACCCGAGCGTACTTTGTGCGTCCTGTTTTTCGCCTTTTCAGCGGCCCACAGCGTCCCGTCTGGAGGTACCTGTCTAAAATATCGTTTTGCTGCATTAAACATGGCTTTTGCCAATCGCTCACGGTATTTTGACCAGTTGAGATTTTTTTCTTCCTGAGGATTTGAAATAAAGCCTACCTCTACGAGAATTGAAGGAATATCTGGTGACGTTAATACTGCCAGGCTGGCCGCTTGAGGCTTTCTCTTGTGCAGCGAGGTTACCGCTTTTAACTCTTCTATAACTTTGTTACCCAAATCGTGACTGGTCGCCATTGAGTGATCCATGGACAAACCGAGAATGGTTTCCGCCAAATAGCGTTCACTCGATTTATCACTAATAACCTCTGCCGCACCGCCTAATAATTCAGAGTGTCGTTCTGTACGCTCCATCCAGCGGCCTAATTCGGTATCCGCTCTTCGCATTGACAACACCCACACAGAGCCGCCTCGCGGCTCGGGTTGAGTGAAAGCATCAGCGTGAATGGAAATCAATAAATCTGCTTTTTTCTTGCGCGCAATTTCCGGTCGTTTATTAGGTGAAAGATAGTAGTCGCCAGAGCGCGTCATTATTGCACGCATTCCAGGCTCTGCATCAACCATAGCCTGCAACCTTTTGGCAATACTCAGCGTAATGTGCTTTTCAAAAGTGCCGGAAGGACCTATTGAGCCCGGATCTTGACCGCCATGACCAGCATCAATAGCAACGATAATATCTCTGTCTCGGGTGCTGCTAGACTCATCAAGAATAACCCGTTGTTTTGAGGAACTTGTATTTGTTGACGATAACGAGTTAGCGGTAGTTGACGGGTCCGGCTTACCATCTTTCAAACTATCCGCCAAATCAAGAACAAGCCTATGCCCATAAGGTTGCTCGGGTGGCATAGCAAAAAGCGTAGGCTCTGCACTGCGATTTAGTTCTACCACAACCCGCGCAGAGGTTGCACGTTTAGGTGTTGAATAGCGAAGCTTTCGAACAAGGCTGCCACTATTTTTAACCGTAGATAACTTGAAGGAATCAGACGTGTTCTTAAAATCGATAACAACTCTAAGCGGTTTCTTCAGTGTGAAATAAGTAAATTCTGGTGCGCCATTCATGTCAAAAACAATGCGAGTTTTTGATGAATCTGGGGAGACTCTAATGCCGCTGATTTTATTTTGTGCAGCATTCACAAATTGTGTCATAAAACACAATACTAATACTGTTATTACACTGCGCACCATAGTTTGCCTTTACGTCTTCATTCTCTTGCTGTTAAAACAAGAGATGCTTTTTGTTTTTATATACGCTTACATTGCTGGAGCAGCTTGGCACCCAGAGCTGTTGTCGCCTCTAAGTTAAACTGCCTCCCCGATGTCGACATTGTTATACTAATCACTAAGTCAGGGGAAGCCAAGTACTCTCCCCCCTTTTCAGACCATTCTACTAGCGCCACAGCGCCCCCACCAAAATAATCTCTAATGCCCATAAACTCTAGCTCTTCAGGATCTGCTAAGCGATACAGGTCAAAATGATAGATATTGACGTTCTCTAGCTCATAAGGCTCAACTAGAGTATACGTGGGACTTTTAACGCTACCTGAATGACCCAAAGCTTGAATAAAATAACGGCTGAAGGTGGTTTTACCCGCACCGAGGTCGCCATTGAGAAAAATCACCACATCGGAAGGGAGTTGGCTCGATACTGCGTTAGCAAGATCTTGAGCAAGTTGTGAAGTATCATCAACATCGCTGGCAAAAAATGAGGATTGCGGGTAAGACATCTACGTTATTCCACCTAAAATAAACCTCGCAGTAGATACCTTACACGCCATTACGTTAAATGCGCTGAACACTCAGGCTATTGGTTATGGTTAATTAGGCTACGTACTGCATCAAAAAAGTCACTCGCTATCATACCACGTTGACCGTGCTGTTGGGCAATATCGTCGCCCGCTTTTGCATGTAAAACCACACCGTATTTTGCAGCAATATCGGTTTCTACACCTTGCGCCAGTAATGCACCTAGAATACCGCTGAGAACATCGCCGCTACCGGCTGTTGCCATGCCCGGGTTACCGTGTCGACAAACCCATGTTCTCTTTTCATTATCAATAAGCGTTCCTGCACCTTTTAATACGCATACTGAATGATATCGCTGTGAACATTGACGAGCATAATTAAAGCGATCGCTTTCTACATCATCAACTGAGACGCCAAGTAATCGAGCCGCTTCCCCTGCGTGAGGGGTTAAAATACTCTGTGACAAGGTAAAAGCTGTCGACTGTTTGCATAAAAGATTAAGCGCGTCTGCGTCGATAACAATGGGCTTATTAGTAGCCTGACAATGCTTTAGCGTTGTTGCAAACGTGCTTTCAGACCACGCATCTAACCCTAATCCAGGGCCAATAACCACACAACTTGCCCATTGGAGCGCGTCTTCTAAATGACTATCGGATACCATTAATTCGGGCCGACCGGCACTCACTTGAACAATTGAGGATTCGTGAGTGTAAACCCGCACCATCCCTGCACCGCTTCTCAAGGCAGCTTCACCAGCTAAGCGGATGGCACCTGCTGTCCCTCTATTACCGCCAATACAAAGAAGGCGACCATAAGTACCTTTATGACTGTGAACATCTCTTGGCCCCATTCCTTTAAAATGGTCAATGTTCAACATAGTAGCGCTTGGCTTTGCCAATGACTGAAACGCGTTTCCAATGCCTAAATCTGCATACACAAGCTTGCCGCAAGATTGTTTACCAGCCCCCGTTACCAATCCTGGCTTTATTCCAACGAAGGTAACCGTTATGTCAGCCTGCACACAGCGCCCCAAACTTTGCCCTGTATTCGCGTCTAATCCAGAGGGTACGTCCACACTTACCACCGGCGTACTACTGCTGTTAATCGCATCTATCACATCAGCAAATTCATTGCGAATATAGCTATTGATACCCGTTCCTAACAACCCATCTATGACCACGTCTGCTCGGTCTAGTAACTGTGTGCTAAAGTGTTTAATTTCGCCGCCAGAATCTAACCATCGCTTTTGCGCAATACCGGCGTCGCCTTCTAAAATGCGCTCCGGCTCTATGGCACACAAGTCAACTTGCTTACCGGCAAGCTTTGCGTTCATGGCCGCTATGTAACCGTCTCCTGCGTTATTGCCTTGGCCAACGAGAACAAGATAAACATCTGAGTTTGGAATCAGCTCTAAGCATTGCTTAAAAACAGCATCGCCAGCACGTTGCATCAGCGTAAACATGTCGCAGTTTGAATTAGCCGCGGCCGTCTTTTCGTTTTCGCGAACTTGGTCGGCTCTAAATAGTTTGTATGATAAACTTGACGTGAGTTGAGTATCTAGCATGAGAATATGTCCGCAATTAATTCTATCGATCTCGTTGAATTGACCCACAATATCAAGGCTTGGGGAGCAGCGCTAGGCTTTCAGCAAGTTGGTATAAGCGATATTGATCTGCATCAGCATGAAGCGCATTTGCAGGCATGGTTAGACAATGGCTATCACGGTGACATGAACTTCATGCAGTCGCATGGAATGAAGCGCGCTAGGCCCGCTGAACTTGTACCCGGTACGTTAAGGGTGATAAGCGTGCGAATGAATTATCTTCCTCCCGATGCCTCTTTTGCTAAGCACTTAAACGCCTCAGACATTGGTTACATCAGCCGTTATGCACTCGGTCGGGATTATCACAAAGTGCTTCGAAAGCGCTTGAAGCAACTTGGTGAAAAAATTACGCAGGCGTTAAGTACAACTGAATACCGCCCCTTTGTCGACTCTGCCCCTGTTTTAGAGCATGCCATAGCAGAGAAAGCAGGAATAGGCTGGACGGGTAAGCACAGTTTAACGCTCAATAAAGAAGCGGGCTCTTGGTTCTTTCTGGGTGAGCTTTTTATCAACCTGCCTCTTCCAGTCGACTCACCGGTTGAAGAAGGTTGTGGAAGTTGCACTGCATGCATGACTATATGCCCAACCAATGCAATCGTGGCACCTTATCAGGTAGACGCTAGACGTTGTATTTCCTACCTCACGATAGAGTCGGACGAGGATATTCCTGAAACGCTTAGACCGCTTATGGGTAATCGCATTTATGGGTGTGACGACTGTCAGCTTGTTTGCCCTTGGAATCGCTATGCAGATATTACCGAAGAGGAAGACTTTCACGCCAAAGAGGTACTTCAAGGCCAGCCCTTAACTACCCTTTTTTCATGGAGTGAAGAAACCTTTTTACACAATACGTTAGGTTCGCCTATTCGTCGCATTGGTTATGAGAAGTGGCAGCGTAATATCGCGGTAGCGATTGGCAATGCAGCATATAGTGAGGACAGTATCGCGATACTTCGCGCTCGCCGAGGAATGGTGAGCAACCAAGTAGACAGACACATTGACTGGGCAATCGAACAACTACATGTAAAATCCACCCAAGAGAAGGGCGATGAAGCACCGCGTCAGCAGAAACGTTTAATTAGAGTGGTAGAAAAGGGTCTGCCGCGAGATGCATAAGTTTTACCGCCCTATTGACGTTGGCGCTGGTTGAACTCCCAATTTCGGGGTAAATGTCGCTGAAAAGCGTACTGACTTTTCAGACGTCGAATTTATTGACGAATTGAGAGTTCCAACATCCCAGGTAGGCGAAGCAGGCAAGTTTTTTATCACTTCAGTGAGCTCTTCGACAGTGCCGACAAAAACCCCGTCTATCTCACATAAGGCTTCAGAACACACAATACTGTCTAACAAAATCTGGTTTGCTTGAGGTGATGCCCCAAAAATGCTTCGCAACTCTGATTCAGCATCAACAAACTTGGCACTTTCTTTTGATCCCTTTATATTTACTGTAGGGCGCACCACCTTGAGCTCGCTATTCTGGGTAGAGCGAGAGCGCCCTAGAACGCTACTTAGGCGCTCATGCTCCACTGCCGAGTTATCTAGCTTCTGCTTGTAAGAAATAAACTTAAAGCCAGCTATAACAGCAAACGAAACAAGCAAAAGCAGAAACCAAGGTTTCATCAAGTGTCCTTATTACCTTGTTATTTTTACTTGTGATATGGCTTACTTAACTCGTGTACGGCATTAACGAATACACCAGCATTTTCAGGTGGCACATCAAGATGAATACCGTGGCCTAAATTGAACACATGACCTGAACCTTCGCCGTAGCCTTCTAGGATAGTTGATACCTCTTCTTCAATTCTCTGTGCAGGAGCATAGAGCATTGATGGGTCCATATTACCCTGCAGAGCCACTTTGTCGCCTATTCGAGCTCTGGCTTCTTTAATATCAATTGTCCAATCTAGTCCTACTGCATCACATCCTGTAGCGGCAATTGATTCTAGCCACATACCACCGTTTTTAGTGAATAGTGTCACTGGAACTTTTCTACCTTCGTTTTCTCGCGTTAGGCCATTTACAATACGTTCCATATATTGCAATGAAAACTCTTTGTAGTCTCGTGGCGAAAGCACACCGCCCCAAGTGTCAAAAATCATAACCGACTGTGCGCCTGCTGCAATTTGGGCATTTAAATATGAGGTCACTGAATCTGCTAGTTTAGCCAGTAGTGTGTGCAAAATAGCCGGTTCTGCAAATGCCATTTTCTTGATTTTTGTAAATGCTTTACTCGAGCCACCTTCAACCATATATGTTGCTAGCGTCCAAGGGCTGCCTGAAAACCCAATGAGGGGCACTTCGCCTTTTAGTTCACGGCGAATAGTACGAACCGCATTCATAACATACTGCAACTCGCCTTCAGGATCAGGGATGCCAATTTTGTCGACATCGGCTTTACACGTGATTGGCTTTTTAAAGCGCGGGCCTTCGCCTGTCTCAAAATAGAGCTCTAAGCCCATTGCATCTGGAATAGTAAGGATATCTGAGAATAAAATCGCGGCATCGAGAGGAAAGCGGCGTAAAGGCTGAAGCGTAACTTCACACGCTAGCTCTGCATTTTTACACAGCGACATAAAATCGCCCGCAACAGCACGCGTTGCCTTATATTCAGGTAGGTAACGACCCGCTTGTCGCATCATCCATACTGGTGTTACATCAACCGGCTGTTTTTGCAACGCTCGTAAATAACGATCGTTTTTTAACGCTGGTTTATCGACATTAGGAATATTTTGCGACATGTTACTCACCTGATTTGAGATTAAAATTAAGCGAGTGGATTATATCAGCAATTATCTCTTGGTGTGCTAAAAACCTGAATGTAAACACGTCCTTTCGGCGGAGCAACGAGTGAGTGCGATGAATAGTGTCTGCAAAAATATACACCATAGACAAAAACGTCGAATATAACGAAAGTCTAAATTAACTTGCACTTCATAAAATCGTTTGCTAATACTATATACGTAATCAAAAAGAAGCCCCTTCAAAGGGACCGTGCTAACCATATTAGAACCCTGCCTCGGCAGGGTTTTTTATTTGTCTGCGCTTAATTATTTGTCTTTAATAAGAGACACTGTCTCAGCTATGAGTTGCCCAGCAATAGAAACTGAGGGTGGAATTTTTGGTAATGCATCAACGTCAAACCACTGCGCGTCATCTATCTCATTTTTCTGGCAGCGAATCTCTCCTCCATCATACTCAGCAATAAATCCCACCATGAGCGAATGAGGAAAGGGCCATGGCTGACTGTTAAAATATCTTAGGTTTTTTAGACGAACACCGACTTCTTCAAAAATTTCTCTGTGAGCTGCCTCCTCTAGACTTTCGCCGCTCTCTACAAACCCCGCTAAGGTAGAATACATGTTCGCCTCTTTATGCCTGACTCCTTTGGCAAGCAGAATTTTTTCCCCATTGTGTATCGCAACAATAATACACGGTGATACGCGCGGGTAAGCTCTGTGTTTACAGCGGTGGCACTGCATTGCCATTTCCCAATTTACTCTTTCCATTTCAGCACCGCATTGTCCACAAAATTTGTGGGTACGCATAAAATGGATGTATTGCCAGGCACGCCCTAGCACTGAAAAAGCGATATTTTGCTGAGTAAAAAGCAGCTGTCGTAAAGGAACTCTTTCCCAGCCAGGGTCTTCAAAAAATTCAGACCCTAAATCTACAACATAGACGGGAGCTTCAGTTTCTGCAGACCCGTTAAGAGGCGGCAGTTCGTGTACATCTTCAGCGTAGGAATGTAAGAAAGATAACTCTTCGAAATGCGCATTGGGGAGGGAGGCATCATTGGCGCGAACAACTAACTTTTCACGGCTAACGATAACCCACAATGCTTTACGTTCGTTGATATCTGAGCGAGACAAATTAATCATCATAAGTAAAAGCCTTATTATTTTTTTAACAAGATAACATAAAGCACACGTGAGTTGCTTGAGGTAGAACTTGTTAAACGCCACAAAAGACTTGCGCAATAGCATTGAAACAAATAGACATGAAACAGAGAGACACGCATTGCAGTTTTCGTTGACGCGTGTTGGTGTCACAAAAACACAGTGTTATACTGAAAACATCAAAAATTACTGACGAATCACGCTTTAGATGACAAAAACGTTAAGTTTATTTTTTAACTTTACGATCCCTGCTCTTACCCATTCGTAAAAGCAGTGTGATAAAGACTTAAAGCTTAGTGTTTGTGTTGTCACTCAATTTCACTTAAGGACTGCAGATCCCTTGTGATTTTTAACCCTGCATTTGTAGCGTGTGCACAATAAAAGTAATTTGCTAAGAGTACTCTATAATAATGAAGTTAATAACAGTCGAGTTTACGGTAGCTATTCATGAATAATACGACACTGATCCACAAGGCGCGTGCCTACTGCGAACAGCGCGGGGCGAGATTTACGCCATTAAGAGAAAAAGTGTACGAGATATTACTTTCAAAGCATGGACCCATGGGTGCTTATGAACTCCTCGACTCGCTTAAAGAAACTGAATCAAGCGCTAAACCAGCTACCGTCTATCGCGCTCTCGACTTTCTGTTAGACTTCGGTTTTATTCATAGATTAGAATCTACAAACGCGTTTGTTGCTTGCTATCACTTTGGATGTAATCACCCGGTTCAGTTCTTGATTTGTGACAGCTGTGGTGATGTTGCAGAAATACAGTCTGAAGGTTTAAAAGATACCCTTGATAGTCAAGCTGAAGCTCATGGCTTCCGCGTCTCAAAACAAACCATTGAAGCACATGGACTTTGCGCTGAATGTCAACAAACGGAAGATGTCTCATCTAAGGAGCAAGTTCATGAATGCTGATTTTGTAAACCCATTTATCGGCGGTTTACTCAATGTTATGGAGACAATGGCGCAGACCACGCTTACCCCAGGCAAACCAAAGAAAAAACAAAGCGACGTGGCTAAAGGCGACGTGTCTGGTCTTATTGGTATGGTAGGGCCGAATGTGCGGGGTTCAATGTCAATAACCTTCGACGAATCTCTAGCATTAACTATAATGGAGCGTATGGTAGGTGAGCGTCCTGAGAAACTGGATGCAGAAGTGGGCGACATGGTTGGTGAAGTGACCAACATGATTTGTGGCAATGCAAAACGAGACTTAGCAGAACGAGGCTACGAGTTTGGCATGGCGACTCCTATTGTTGTTTCTGGTCACCAACACACTATCAGCCATCAGGTAGATGGCGCAAAAATCATATTACCTTTTATGTGCGATCAGGGCATGGCTCATTTGGAAATCTGTTTTGACAAATAGTGTATGGCAGTCTGAAAAAATTACACTGCCTGAGTATCAAAGAGGGTTCCACCTCATCACCGATCGCATAGTAGAAGCAATTCCCTCTATCAGCAGAGTAGAAGTAGGATTGCTTCACCTCTGGCTACAGCATACAAGCGCAAGTCTTACCGTTAATGAAAATGCCGACCCAACAGTTCGACAAGACATGGAGGCATTTCTAAATCATACGGTAAAAGAAGACATTCGCTACTTTCAACACACTTATGAGGGCAGTGACGATATGCCCGCACATCTAAAATCGAGCCTATTAGGCTGTCAAATTACTGTTCCCATTCAGCAAGGAAAACTTGCACTTGGCACGTGGCAGGGTATCATGCTCGGTGAACACCGCTACAACGGTGGAAGACGCACTATTATTGCCACACTACAAGGGACAGTCGCATAGCCCACACAATAAATGGCATGCTTTGTGCATAGCTTAAAGAATCAAGCTCTTGAGCACAAAAAACATATTATCAAATTGATAATCACTCAACGTAAAACAGGATGTGACTATGAAACACAACTTAAAACTAGCAGCGCTATCTCTTGCTGTAATGGCTTCGACGAATGCGTTTGCACAAGAATCTTCTGAACCAGATTACAAACACTGGATTGGTCTTTCTGGCATGTACTACAACGCCGACGAATCACGCCCACTTTCCCTAACTAAAAACGGTGCCTATGACGAAGGCCAAGGCCTATCAGTTGAATACGGATTTCGCTTCACACAAAGCTGGGCAGCGCGTATTGAAATAACTGACTTAAACCTAGACAGCGCGGCGGGCAATTCTGCTGGCGATGCAGACGGTGAAATGGTTGGCGTAGATGCTATGTACTTCATGCCTGATGACGCATGGTTCCTTTTCGGTGGTGTTAAGCGCCAGTCAGTAGGCGTTTCAACAACGCAAGGCAACATTGGTATTGGTAAACATTGGGATCTTGATGGGTCAGTGAGACTTATTACTGAAGTAGCTGCTTACCATGACTTCGGTGAAGACTATAACGATTACAGCTTTAAATTAGGCCTTGCAGTACCGTTCGGTAAAAGCACGCCAAAAGCACCTGTGGATAGCGACAACGATGGCGTAGTAGATGGCAAGGACCAATGTCCAATGACACCTTCAGGCGTACGTGTAGACGCAACTGGTTGTAGTGTTGATAACGACAATGACGGCGTTATGAACAGCGTTGACCAATGTCCTAACACACCTGCTGGCACACAAGTAGACGCAATGGGTTGTGCAATCAAAGACGCTGACAACGATGGCGTTGTAGATAGCAAAGACATGTGTCCAGATACAGAAGCTGGTGTAAAAGTTGATGCTAAAGGCTGTACTGTATTCGACCAAGAAACAGTAAAAATTACACTGCGCGTTCTTTTCGATAACGAAAGTGCCGTTGTGAAAATGCCAAAGGATCCTGAAATTTCAGAATTCGCAGAATTCATGAAGCAGTATCCTTCTACAACTGCAGTAATTGAAGGTCACACCTCTGCACCGGGTACTGAGTCTTATAATATGGACTTATCTGAGCGTCGTGCAGCTAACTTCAAAGAAGTAATGGTTGATATGTACGGTATCGATGCAACGCGTCTAGATACTGTAGGTTACGGTGAAACACAATTGCTAGATACAGCTAGCAATGCTGAAGCACATCGTGTTAACCGTCGCATTTCAGTGACAGTTAAAGACACAGTTAAAGTACCTGAAGAGAAATAATCTTCTGATTTAACGATTAAAAAAGGCGCCGATGGCGCCTTTTTTGTGTCTTTGTATCTGTGTAGCCCGTTCTAACTGACGTTCTCCCATGGTCATTTAGCACTGCTGGCTGATGTCACATATTTTTACACACGCCTTATCAATCACTCGTTAACGCGGGCTGATTTAACTCAATTAGTGAAAAGAACGCTAATATTCATCGGCCATCGCAGGACCTGCGTAGTTGTCGAACCGTGAAAATTGTCCTTGGAAGGTTAATCTTGACGTACCTATAGGGCCGTTACGTTGCTTACCGATAATAATCTCTGCAATCCCCTTATCTTCGCTATTTTCGTGATATACCTCATCGCGATAAATAAACATGATTAAGTCGGCATCCTGCTCGATAGAGCCAGATTCACGGAGGTCGGAGTTAACCGGTCTCTTGTCTGCACGTTGCTCTAGCGTTCGGTTAAGCTGAGACAGTGCTACCACTGGCACCTCCAGCTCTTTTGCTAAGGCTTTAAGTGAGCGAGATATTTCCGCTATTTCAAGTGTTCGGTTTTCGCTTAACGAAGGTACGCGCATGAGCTGAAGGTAATCGATCATTATCAGGCTAATCCCACCTCGCTCTCTAGCTAATTTCCGGGCTCTACTGCGAACATCCATAGGCGTTAAACCAGAAGAGTCATCTACAAACAGCCTGTCCTTATCTTTAAGCATAGCCATTGTGTTAGAAATCCTCGCCCAATCTTCATCATCTAATTGCGCGGTTCTAATCTTTGTTTGATCAACCCGGCTTAGTGATGCAAGCATACGCATCATAATTTGCTCAGAAGGCATTTCTAAACTAAATACTAATACCGGCTTTTCCTCTGCCATCATGGCATTTTCTACCAAGTTCATCGCAAAGGTTGTTTTTCCCATTGATGGCCTTGCCGCAACAATAATGAGATCGGAAGGTTGTAATCCACTGGTTTTTTTATCTAAGTCGGTAAAACCTGTGGTAACACCAGTCACTTCTTTATTAGTCTTTACTAGCTCTTCAAGTCGGTCTATAGTTTTTCCAAGCACCGACCCTACGTCACGGGGCCCCTCGTTTTCTCCGGTTCTGCGCTCTGCTATTTCAAACACCCGACTTTCAGCCAAATCGAGAATATCAGCGCTGTCACGACCTTCGGGGTTGTAACCGATCTCGGCAATTTCGTGAGCGACACCAATAAGCTCACGAGTAATGGCGCGCTCACTGATAATTTGAGCATAGGAAGCCACGTTTGCGGAACTAGGCGTGTTTTTAGCTAGTTCGCCCAAATAAGCAAACCCACCAGCATCATCAAGCTCATCGTGCTTTTCGAGCTCTTCTGAAACCGTTATTAGATCAATCGGTTGGTTGGTATTAAGTAGGCGAACAATAGCGCGAAAGATAGTTTGGTGAGACCGGTTATAAAAGTCTGTCTCTGTAACAAGTTCAGCAACTTTGTCCCAACTTTCAGGGTCAATAAGCATACTGCCCAAAACAGATTGCTCCGCCTCGATACTGTGAGGTGGAACCTTCAATTTTTCTATATTCTTATCGCCTTGAGGAGGAGAAGCCACTAATCGAACCTATTGCAGAGTATCAAAACCAATTCACTATTATGCGCTTTTCGTACGCTTGCCTCAATACGCTAAATTAGAGATTGGCCACACTAGCACAACTTTTATTCTAAAAAGGGAACCCGCCTCTGCTGCACCATTTGGTTTGCCTAGGTCTCCTTGTATAAAAAAACCTTACTCGGCTAATTTATATCTTTGCTTTTTCAAGGCGGAAGAACATACCTTTTGATGGCGTTACAGCATATGCATCTTGTTGAAGAAGTAATGTGCGGCCTAGGTCAGAGGTATCAGATGAACAGGATAGTGTGATTTCGATAACATCGTCGGATGTAAAACCAATTTGCTGTTGCTCTACGTTATAGCGAAATAAAAAATCGTCTGAATTTAAACGCTCTGATTTGTATACTGGCACATCGCAAGTAGCCTGGTCCAAACGGGCCGATTTAGCCGAATAGGTTACGGAGCTTCCTAAAACGCTATCAGCGCTATCACTTACACTGCTAGCACCTTGGGGATAAGCATCTGTGACAACCCAGGTTCCTTCATACACTGCAGGTTCCTTAATTGCGCATCCTAACGTGAGTGCACAAATGCCAAACGCACCTATAATTAGGCTATGGAATTTCCAAAAGCGTTTAACATGTCCAATAATTTTCACTGTTTTCCCCCTGGGTAGTACTTAGCATGTAGTACTTAGCATTTAGTACTTAACATGCAGTACTTAACACAAAATAAAAAAGCCGCCCGTATCTGAGCAGCTTTGCCGTTCGTCGATTAATAAATATGGATTAAAAACTAATTTTCAACCTAGTAATCGAATTAGTAAAACGCTTACTTATTCATTTTTGATCTAATTCAATGCGACCGTTTACGGTGGAGACATCTACGTTGGCAGCGCCCCCATCTTTTATGAAGCGCAGCGAACTGCTTGGGCCATACTTTGGCTTATTCACTTTGTCATTACTAATACGGTTCTTAATACTACCTCCTGCATGGGCCTCAATATCAAACTGGGCGGATACATCACTTTGGAAAGTCAGCGATATCGAGCCACCTACTGAATTGGCTTTAACCTGTCCATTCGCGTTCAGTGACATGCGAGCTGTGGTTTTTCCATTAACCGTATCAATACTTAATGCATCGACCTCTGCCAAGGTGAGATCTATTCGGCCATTAACAGTTTCTACCGCTACATCAGGGCTTGTGGTGTCAACTTGAAGGTCGCCGTTTACCGAGGTAAATGAGATATCGCTAGTGCCAGAGTGTTGAACATCAATGTCGCCATTCACTGTTTCAACATCTAATTCCCCAATAATATTGCGTAGTTCAATATCGCCATTTACCGACTCTACTTCGACACGACTCCCAACGTCTTGCAACGTTACATCACCGTTAACCACCTCGATATCAACAGCGTTCTGTATTCCATTAACCATAATATCTGCGTTTACTGCTGTGTAATGCAAGTCGCTGTCTTTCGGTACATAAACCGTAAGGTCGTCTCCATCTTTATCGTTGCCATACCATTGTTTTGACTTGCGCTTTACTTCAACGTGAATGACAACCACATCACCTCGTTTCTCAAAAATAAACTCTTCGGTTCGCTCACCTAGCTCTCCAAAAACTCGAACTTGAGATTTATCCCACACTTTTACCTCTGTTCGCCCGTTTACATGCTCTATATCCACTTTAGGCGATGATGAAGTATCAATGGTTTTATCCACCTTTTCACCTGCACTAACGCCTAACGAAACCACAAACAGCATAATCGCCGCGAGCGCATGTGCGACTACAGATGATGGTGAATTAGATTGTCTTATTTTCATGGTATTACCTCTTATTAAATTTGCTGCCATTTTGGCGCGTGCACTCGCTCAACTAGGGCAATTTGTTGTTGAAAAACATGGTGTAGCATCTTTATTAACGCGGTATTGTCAGGGTCTTCTTTCAACGCTTTTTTTATTGCATCTGCGGCTTCATCTAACTCGTTAAGCTGTTGCTGCCAATTTTCTGTTAACGCTGGCGTTTCTTCATAGCTTGCTAACAGAGTTGTTAAGTATTGCTGCTGCTGCGCACTTTGCACTTCAACTAGCGCGTAGTTATCAGGAGACGCTCTTTCTCTTTCATCTATCTCGAATGTAAAGAACCAGAGCACACTGAATACGCCCAGCAAAGCCGCTACACTTCCCCAGCGTCGATAGGTATTCGAGTGCTGCTCGAAAGCGTCCTCATCACTTGTGATACCAAGCTCTATGCCTCGCCATAAATCTCGCTCGGGCTGCTGCTCCTTAGGCATCTGAAGAACTCGCTGCGATAGCGTTTTGTCAGCTTTACTCATCTTTATACCCCATGGCATGTTTTAATAGCCCTTTGGCTCGGTGCAGTTGGGCTTTACTTGAACCTACCGCCATATTCAACATTTTGGCTATTTCTTCATGTCGATAACCTTCCACCGCATGCAAAACAAAGACTAATCTAGCCCGCTCTGGCAGCGCTCTTATGTGTTTCTCTAAGTCTTCGTTATCTGGTTGTTGCGGTGCAACCGGCTCACTGGCCCCACTTAGCTCAATGTTCAGCATGCGTTGAAACCAGCCTCTCTGTTTACGCATATACGAAATGGTGACGTTGGCAGTTACACTGTGTAACCAAGTACTAAATTGACTATTTCCATCGTAATTCGCAATTTTTCTCCACAGCTGAATAAAAACCTCTTGAGCAGCATCTTCGGCCATATTTTTTTCGCCCGTCATGCGATAACACAGTGCATAAACACGGCCTATATGCTGCTGATACAACAGCTTAAAGGCATGTTTATCTCCCGCTTTCACATCAGCAATAAGTGCACTTTCCTTTTTAACGGTAAATACCTCTTTGTTCGGGGAAATAGATTTTAGGGCCTGCTCCATGACACTCTCTTTTTTGTGTACACTGGGTAACGAATCTCGTTAGTGTTATATCCTTAGTCGTAGCCTATAGTAGAAAGGTTTAAAGAGAAGAATAACTTTTTTCAAAAACACGGAGCCGATATGTCAGAATTCAGAGTAGAAGCGTTGTTCGCAGGCCAACCTAAGCCATTAGGTCCTCGTAAATCGCTAAGTAGTATTGTCAAAGAAGCCGTCGCGCAACTTACTGTTCATATCGACAAAACAGAAGAAGATCTGCAAGCTAATCAACGCCTGCATGGTGGCCCTGAAAAAGTATTGCATCAATATAACCCGCTAAATTACCTAACTTTGAGAAAGCACTTTCCAGAGGGCAATTTTGTGCCAGGCAGCATAGGTGAAAACCTCAGTGTAGAGGGTACGGACGACGCCACCGTGTTTATTGGGGATATTTGGCAATTTGGTAATGTACAACTTCAGGTAAGTGCCCCTAGAGCGCCGTGTAATAAAATATCTCAACGTTACGGTATTTCTAATTTAGACAGGTTCGTTGGTGAGAGAGGAATAACTGGGTGGTACTACCGAGTTTTGGAGCCTGGCATAATTTACCCCGGCGATGCCGTAAATTTAGTAGAGCGCTCCAGCAATACGGTGAGTGTACATGAGCTTATGCAATGTGCTCACAAAAAAACAGACAAAACACTAGCAGCTAAGTTGTCGGCACTGCCCATACTTGATGACGAATGGCGCTTAAAGTGCGAAAAAATAGCTGCCGCTTAAGAAGCAAAAAAGCTAGTTAGTGGCTCTTAAAGCGCCACTTCTTCTCCCTCATTGAGGATGTAAAGCGGAATTTTATTGCTCAGCTTCTCGTCCATTTTTAATAGCCTGAATAGGGCTGAATGAGAAGTTTTGTCGCCCATTTGCCAGCTTGCATTGCCATATCCCCATGGGATGACAACTTTACAATCTAGCTCTTTAGCCGCCACTAATGCATCTTCGGGAGTAGTATGAACATTGCGATACCACTTAGGCGAAGACTCACTAAAATATGAAGCAATGGGAAGTAAACAAACATCTATGCTACCAAAACGATCTGCAATATCTTCAAAATGCTTGGAGTACCCCGTATCGCCGGAAAAAAATAGTGTTTTACCCTGATTCTCTAAAACCCAGCCTCCCCACAGCGCCTTGTCGTTATCCTCATATAGATACGGCACTACAATACGACTACTGAAATGGTGAGCAGGAACAAAATGAATAGTGGTATCACCCACTTTTTTGTTTGCATACCAAGCCATTTCCGTAATATCAAAACCGCCTGTTGGAAAGTGCTCAGCAAAACCTAACGGCACCAAATATGAAGGCTTATTACCTATGTGTTTAATGTCTGCTTTATTGAAGTGATCATAATGAATATGGGAGTACATCACCGCATTTGTGCGCTCTATTTCATCTCGTGTCATCGTTGCCGCAGACTGACGAAAAAAGCCTTCTGCTAACTTAAAGCCCCAGTCTACCGGCCAGTCGAACTGATCGAATACAGGGTCAAACAAGAATTGCTGGTTGTTGCTGGTAGACACAACAAAGCTAGCATGACCAAGCCATTTAATTGTAAAGCCACTGTTGATTGATAAGGAAGGGTTGTTACCTTTGTAAAAGCAATCCTGCATTTTTGCTTCGCACTCAACGCGCTCAGTTGGAGGATAGCAGTTAGATTGGCAAGTCACTGGGTAATCGGGAAAATTTTTATAAATGTTGGCAAACCGGTCTTCCTCACCCTCGAATTGCGAGCGCTTTACTACGGTATTAGAGTGCGCAAGAGTTTGGACAGTATTGTCTACTGCGCATGCACATAGTAAGAGCGTAAAGAGTAAAAAGACGTATTTCATTTCGAGCTCAATGGTTTCAATAAAACTGATAGTAAAATATTTGTACTTGAATAGGGAGAAGGAAAAAACAAAAAACGTAAGTAAATGTTTAGACATAAAAATGTATGGTCCGCCTCGTTATTGCAATGATTAATTTCGATAACGGGGTTGGTTATGCGCTAATGTATTCGGAGTCTGTTTAGGCGCTTTCGCAACCCGCTCCACGATGAGATCCGCGCTGGATTATCCTCAAAAAACCGAAAGCTTCTGAGAGCTGTTTTTTATGTCAGGTTTTAATCCAGTGGTTCTACCGTTTTCGTCATCATATTTATCATTGCAAACCCGGTGCTAACGCTTTGCTGTTGAATGCTTTTTTTGTTTTCATCACTGCCCATGCTATTCGGGCCAGTTTGTTGGCCAGGGCAACGGTTACAACATTGAATGGCTTGGTGGCGCGTAAATTTATCAACCACTCGCCATAAATCTTTCCGGTCTTATCCGGCCTGGACATAACCGCCCTGGCGGCATGGATAAACAAGGTTCGGAGTTCTTTGTTACCCCGCTTGCTTATCCCCAGTAATTTGGGTTTACCGCCAGTTGAGTACTGCGCTGGAACTAACCCTAACCATGCAGCCATGTTTCTTCCGTTTTTAAAATCCGTAGCGCTACTGATGTTGGCAATACAAAGGCTGGCGGTCATATCGCCAATACCTGGGATGGTTTTAAGAAGCTGCCCTATCGGGTTTGTATCAACCAGTTGCTTTAGCTTTTTATCTTGTCTCTCAATGTTCCTGTTAAGGAGCAGGTAATATTCGTGCAGCTCCATGAGCTCTTCCATAAGTAACCCTGGCAAGACCTGCCGCTGCTGTGAAAGCCAGTTAAACAGTTGCTTCATTACGCTATGGCCTGTTGGAAGTGCAATGCCAAACTCCAGCAGTAAGGAGCCTATACGGGACATGCAGGCTGTTCTGTCTTTGACATAACCATGCCTTGCTTTATGAATAGCTGAAATGACCTGGGCTTCTTCTGATTTGACGCTGACAAACCGCATTTTCGGTCTTATTGATGCTTCGCATATGGCCTCTGCATCAATAAAATCATTCTTATTGCTTTTAACGAAAGGTTTTACGTATTGTGGCGGGATTAGTTTGACCGTATGCCCCATCAACTCACACTGCCTGCCAAGCCAGTGCGCACCGCCACAAGCTTCGAAGGCAATTGTGCATGGCGTTAATTGATGAAGATAGTGAATGAGTGCCGAGCGGGAAAATTTTTTGCGAATGATTTGATTATCTGAATAGTCGCGGCCTATCACGTGAAAAGATGATTTGCCTAAATCGATTCCAAGAACTTTAATAGTAGACATGATGGTTCGCCTCTTTGATTGCCTAACTCTAAGATTAGCTTAGAGGTGAGGCGGACCATCTAATTAAACCGCTCTAATGAGCGGCTTTTTCAACTAATCGTCAGCGCTTACGCTTCAGCAATAATAATCACTTTAATAGAAGTGATTACGTCAGCGTGAAGCTGTACGTCGATGTCGTACTCACCGGTTTCACGAAGTGTACCAGTAGGTAGTTTAACCTGAGATTTTTGTACTTCAACGCCAGCTGCAGTAATTGCATCAGCGATGTCACGAGTACCAACAGAGCCAAACAACTTGCCTTCTTCACCAGCAGGTGCAGCAATTGTAACTTCAGCCAACTCATTGATTTTCTCAGCACTTGCGTTTGCAGCAGCTAGCTGCTCAGCAATGTTTGCTTCTAGTTCAGCACGACGTGCTTCGAACTTTTCAACGTTGTCTTTAGTTGCAGGAACCGCTTTACCCTGTGGGAAAAGGAAGTTACGCGCATAACCAGACTTTACAGTCACTTGGTCGCCCAAGCCGCCAAGGTTGGCGATTTTATCTAGTAGGATGATGTTCATCTAAGCTACCCCTTAAGTTCGCCAAATTACTTGTGTGAATCAGTGTACGGAAGCAACGCAAGAAAACGTGCGCGCTTTATCGCAGATGACAACTGACGCTGATATTTTGCGCTAGTACCAGTAATACGGCTAGGGACAATTTTACCGCTCTCAGTGATGTAGTTCTTAAGAGTAGCGATATCTTTGTAATCTATTTCGGTCACACCTTCTGCAGTGAAACGGCAGAACTTACGACGTCTGAAAAAACGAGCCATGGGTGATCTCCTTAAGCGTTGTCTTCAGTGGTTTCAGTTTTCTTTTCTGCACGCTCTGTGCGAGGAGCAGAATCGTCACGACGCTCACGACGTGGCTCTTCTTTCATCATTGGAGAAGGCTCAGTCACAGCAGTCTTAGTGCGCATAACCATGTTACGTAGGATCACGTCGTTGAAACGGAAAGCATTTTCCAATTCGTCAACAGCTTCTGCAGATGCTTCAGCATTGATTAGTACGTAGTGGGCTTTGTGCAGCTTTTCGATTGGGTAAGCCAATTGACGACGGCCCCAATCTTCTAAACGATGAATCTGACCACCGTCTTGCTTAAGAATTGTAGTATAACGCTCGATCATACCAGGTACTTGTTCACTCTGATCAGGGTGAACCATAAATACGATTTCGTAATGACGCATTATAGCTCCTTACGGTTGTAGCCTCGACAGTACAGCCAACTGTATGGAGACAAGGAACGAGTTAGGATGGCTGTAAGGGCGCGCATTATACGCATACCGTAGAATTTGCACAAGCATTAATCACCTGTACTGAGCATAATTATGTGCTGCTATGGCGGGCTGACGACTATGCCGGAATGGCGAGGACGAATTCGGTTTGCTTTTTATCTGAATTGACGCTCAGCACTCCTTCGTGAGCAGCTGCTATTTGCGAAGCGATGAAGAGGCCTAACCCTAAACCTCCTGCGTCTTTCTGCTTCTCGTGACGCCAAAACGGCTGGAAAAGACGGGACATAGATTCTTTTGCTATTGGCTCACCGCTATTGGTAACGCGTATAATAAGTTCGTTATCAACTAAGTCAGCATAAACGTGAATAGGCTTGGTTATATCTCCGTGAACAATTGCATTTGTCAATAAGTTAGACAACACCTGGCTTAAGCGGTCTGGGTCACAAAAAACCGAAGTGTTTATATTGATGTGATACTTGATAGCACATTCGCTGTGGGTAAGCTCTAACTCAGACACGGTGTAGCGCAATAGTGCGCCTAAATTATTAGTGTGTTTTTTTTCTAACGGAATGCTGCTACCCATTTTACCGTGTGTAAAATCCATTACATCTGATATAAGTCTAGTCATACGGCTAACGCTGTTATTCATGCGTTTCAATATGGTTTTAGCCGTGTGCTCTTGAGGCAAGTCTGAGAGAAAATCGATCCCCATTTTGATTGATGACAAAGGCGTTCTAATGTCGTGGCCTAATATAGCAATATATTGCTCTCGTAATTTGGCAGCAGATTGCTCATCAAAGAGTTCAGCTTTGGTATCTTCAAGAGACTCGTAAAGGGTGATTTGACGAGATATAAGCGCTGCAAAAGAAGATATCTGTTGAGTGATCGACTCCGTTTTTAACTTCGCCGGCAAAGGGTCTAACCCACAAATTGTGCCGAAGAAATTCCCTTCGGTATCGTATATTGGATAGGAAAAGTAACTCTCAAACCCGTATAAACCGGGGATAGGGCTTTTTTGATATTCCTCGTCGTTAGAGGCGTGCTCTATAACAATGGGCTTTTGGGACATTCTAACCGAATTACAAAACGTGGTTTGAATATCTAACTGGTCACCAGGTTTTAAATTAAATTCAACCCGATCCAGCACAGAACACATTGTCCACTCTTGTTGTGTTACCCGCGCAACACAAATAAATCGTAAACCCGTGATATCTGCCAGCATCTCCATGATATGCGGAATAGCATCTATGGTTTGTATCGCGCTTATGTCTGTTGATGTTGTGGTGCTCATTTAAGTCTTTCCATGCTACGTGCGTCCAAGCTTTTTAAGGTTTTATGGAATAAAAACCTGCTTCACGATGAATGAGCAATCGTCCCATACCTGTATGTTGACACTGAAAAGTGGAAAATAAAAGATATTATCTTAGGGCCTGGTTAAATGTTATACATCCACAGAACAGACAGTAGGTATTGACAGTAATTATTGATATAGCGTGGATGTAACTTGAACCACTTTACAACGCGCTGTTGTAAAATCCACCAAATAACTGTTTATTTATACAGTTAAATGCGGTAAGGTTTTCGGGAACTTACAAAAAGGGGACCTACCATGGCCATTACCACACAGTATGTTGTTACGCACAAAGGGGTAGAAAAATTGGTAACTACCGATAAAAAAGAAGCCGATCAGTACGATAAGATGCTAGATGCAGCGGACAATTTAGCCCAGTATATCCTCGCCAAAGGCATTACTCTTGAAGACAAGGCGGTAGAAGAACTAACAATTCTACTGTCTAAGAATAAAGACAAGGTAAGCAAAATTTTTAAAGGGGCCACTGCAGATAGCGTGCTTGAAGATGAGAGCGCGGAAGTAGTAAAACTTAAGGCCAACGGATAAAGCGCTTCGCTTTCTTGTAATAGAAATATTTGCAACAGCGATTAAATTTCTGACTAACTCTCTTAAACCAGGCGGCGTTTTTACTGTATCACAAGAACTTTATGGCAAGTCTTTGTGCGTAGTCCGTAAATGCTATGAGTGACGCGCCAGAGCATCACGCCGAAAGAACCCGCTACAGAAAAGTGCTGAAGACACAATGATTTTTGCTGTAAAACTATGTAACAACCAACTTATTCGGTAGCATGGTTGCAACAATACATTGTGTCAGCTCGTTACCGTAATAAGGTATCAAAGTACTGAAGCAGCTTATGAAACGCGAGCACTTGAGAGATTAGTTAGGGATTTACGTGGAAGCGATAACAAAAACTGAGAGTTCGTACAAAGTCGCCATTGCTGTTGATGGGGTTAGCTTTTCTTATCGAAAGGGTGGCACGCCCGTTATCGACATTCCCCATTGGCAATTGAATAAAGGCGAACATGTTTTTCTTTCCGGCCCCTCCGGTAGTGGCAAAAGTACCTTCCTCAATCTATTAAGCGGCACTTTAACACCCGACTCAGGCTCTATAAGCCTTCTAGAAAAACCCTTCTCCTCTCTTTCAAACAAACAGCGAGACCGATTTCGCGCCAACCACATCGGGGTGGTTTTTCAGCAATTTAATTTAATTCCCTATCTGTCTGTAAAGCAGAACATAGAGGCTGCAATGTATTTTGCTGGCAACCCGATTAAAAGTAAAAAAGTCGATGAGCGCATTGTTATGTTAATTGAACAATTAGCGCTTTCGCCACAGGTGCTTCACGTTAAAGCTGATGCTTTGAGTGTGGGTCAGCAGCAGCGCATAGCAATTGCCCGCGCCCTAATAAATTCACCTGATGTTCTAATAGTTGATGAGCCTACGTCGGCATTAGATGCGAAGGCAAGAGATAGTTTTATGGCGATATTAAAAAGTGTCGCCAAAGACAGTGCCTTAGTTTTCGTAAGTCATGACCCTTACATGATGAAGTATTTCTCAAACCACCTAGAAATGCGGAATTTTACAACGCCAAATAACGCTGCTTCTGATACAGAGTCTTTGAAGATGTTGGAAGGTGGGCTTTAATGTTAACCACCATCGCCATTGAAAGCTTAAAACGTCGCAAAAGCACGGCATTACTGACATTGGTCAGTATTGTTATTAGCGTGAGTCTTTTACTCTCGGTTGATATCATTCGCACTCAGGTTAAAAGTAGCTTTACCCGAACAGTATCTGGCGTCGATGTTATTGTTGGCGCACCTAATGGACAGCTGAACTTACTGCTCTCTTCAGTATTCAACCTGTCGGCGCCCACTAAAGGAATAAGTAAGAAAAGTGTGCTCTCGCTTCAAGAAGACCCTCGGGTTTCATGGCTGATACCTATCTCTCTTGGCGATACGCATAAAGGTTTTCGTGTTATTGGAACCACAAATGCCTACTTCCAACATTTTAAGTATGGCGATAAACAGCCTTTATCCTTTGCATCTGGAGGCCTTTTTTCCGACGCTGGCTCTACAGTTATAGGTGCAGATATTGCCGAGAGCTTAGGATACTCCGTCGCCGATAACATTGTTATATCCCATGGTTTGGGCAATGTTTCATTTCGTCAGCACGACGCCTACCCATTTACCGTGGTAGGCGTATTGAATAAAACAGGCACCCCTGTTGATAAAGCGGTTTACATTACCCTTAGCGGCTTAGAACAAGCGCATAGCCATAGTGCTTCTTCATCTATTACTAAACCGTTAACCATTAAAAAGCCAACAGTAATTAAAAAGTCATCAGCGTTAGCGAAACCTCATTCTTCAGGTCAGCATGGCGCTGAAGTGCATGAAGCAGAACACAGCGAAGACCATGCTTCAAGGCGGGATGAAAAGGATCATGAGGAGCATCATGAGGAGCATTATGAGAACTATGACATTGATAGCATCCGCACCTCTTCAGTATCGGCGGTAATGTTAGGGCTAGAAAACCGAGTAACGGCTCTGCAACTACAATATCAAATTAATCAGCGTAGCGATGAGCCGTTGCTTGCTATATTGCCAGGAATGGCGCTTGCTGAACTATGGCAAATCATGGGAAATGTAGAGGCATTACTTTTATTGCTATCAACACTCATTGTTGTTTCTTCACTGTTTGGGCTTTCCACTATGCTGCTAGCAACAATGCGAGAGCGTTACCGCGAAATTGCGGTACTTCGCATAATAGGGGCAAGCCCAGCAACATTGTTAATACTGGTGCAGATAGAAGCATTGCTTATCGCACTTGCGGGTTGCTGTATAAGTATATTATTAGTGCTAGGCCTTTTACACGGTATAAAGCCCTGGCTAAGTAGCGAATACGGGGTATTTTTAGGAAGCGTACTAGTCACAAAAAGCAGTGCTATTATCGTACTACTTGTTGTAATAAGCACTTATCTTGTATCTTTTTTCCCCGCGTATGCCGCCTATAGACGGGGGTTACACAGAGATTTAAATGACAGTTAACGAGTGGGCATAGAGCCTACTCGTTAACTTTGCTAAACGACTGCTATTCACCAACGCGTTTTTCGGTACTAAAGCGAAGTACGAGTTCGTGAACTTGTTTGACTGTTTCTTTTAAATCATCACTCGCTGCAAGTGAGGCTTCAGAGGAACGCTGCGTCTCTTCAGCGCCATCTGCCACATCTACAAGCTGCTGATTAATATGCTCGGCTACCGTACTTTGCTCTTCAACGGCCGATGACATCTCAACAGTAGCATCTGCAATACCGCTCACTGCATTATTTATCTCAAATAAGGCTCCGCGAGTTTCCTCGACAATCAAGCTGCCTTTTTCAGCAGACGCCAGTCCGTCGGTAGACACTCTAACTGCTCTGTCCGAGCGCTCTGCAAGCTCGTTGATAATATTATGTATTTTATCTGTTGAATCGCGAGTACGTGAGGCCAGCGTACGCACCTCATCGGCAACAACCGCAAAGCCTCTACCTTGCTCTCCCGCTCTTGCCGCCTCTATGGCCGCGTTAAGCGCCAGCAAATTGGTTTGCTCGGCGATGGCAGAAATGATGTTGGCTGCTTCGCCAATATCGCTCGTAGACTGCGCTAACTCGGTCACTGTCTCTGAAATAGATTCTACCGCTTGGCGCAAAGACACTATCGCCTGCATGGCCTCTTCTGCTTTTTGATTACCCATATCCACATTCATAGCAGCGGTTTTTGCGCTTTTCGCATTGCTCTCTACGCGCTCTGCTACTTCTTGAATAGCTTGGCTCATTTGCGTTACCGCAGACGCTATTTGTTGTGTTGCCTGATTTTGCTGTACAACCGCGGCACTCGTGTTTTCTGCTTGAGTATGGGTTGTTCTAGAAACCGCTTCTAAGCCAGCAGATGCATCTTTGATCCGTGCTAACGCCGTTCTGGTGCGGGCAAGTTCGCACCCCAACGTCAGTTTTGCTCGCGCAATATGACTGGCATCAGCGAAATAGGTTTGCGCAACAATTTCATTGTTATAACTTTCGGGGCTTAGCGACAGAAACTCTTTCCATTCAGCTTTCGTTTTGCCCGCTTGAGCTGCAATTAATACAAGAAGCGCGACAAATGAAATAACAGCTGCAGTTGTATTTGCGGTAAACCACACTGCTGCCACCATAAACAGCCCAATCAATAGAGAGGGCCACACATGAGCTAAGCCTTGGGTAACCTGTTGTGATAAAGGCGTTGAAGACTGCCCCGCATTGAGCCGCTTGTACATGTCGGTTGCGCGCCTAATCTCATCATCAAACGCGGGCACACGAACAGACTCGTAACCAACAATAGCGCCACTTTCGTAAACCGGCGTTACAAACGCCGATACCCAATAATGGTCGCCATTTTTTCGTCTATTTTTCACCAACCCAAGCCAGCACTTACCCGATTCTAGTGTTGCCCACATTTCTTTGAATACTGAAGGTGGCATATCGGGGTGACGAATAAGGTTATGGTTTTTACCTATTAGTTCATCACGCTCGAAACCACTGACCTCTGCAAAATCGTCGTTACAGTGCTGTATGACACCGCGCTTATCGGTAGACGAAATAAGTCTATAGTGAGAAGGGTATTTATACTCTTTTTGAGTAACAGGCTGGTTATTTCTCATTCAAAACGTGCTCCGTTAGGTCTAATCGCGGCAACAGATAGGCCTCTGAACCGTACAATTAAGATTAGATCAATATTAGATAACGTCTAGTTTTAGAAAAACTTTAATTAAAAAAAAGTGTTACGAGATTTATATGCCTGTTGGCCTAGTGCCTTTTACCCACTAATCTTCAGGCGAACTACAAGGGATAGAGACGACGACTCGCGTGCCCACCCCCTCGGTACTGTAAATATCTACTTTTCCGCCGTGCTCTTCTACTATTGTTAGCGAAATAGACATACCAAGCCCTGTACCTTCTCCCGGCGGCTTAGTGGTATAAAATGGGGTGAATACTTTGTTGAGCACCTCGGCTGACATCCCAGCGCCTTCGTCTTCAACAATGAGCAGCACGTTGTCATTGTCTCTCTCAACTTTCAACGTAATATTTTTACCCTCTGCAGTGGCATAAATAGCGTTGGTTAAAAAGTTGACAAGAACCTGCTGTATTTGCCCTGAATTCCCTTTAAACGTCACATCATGTTCTGGCTCACAAAAAATGACATTGTTTTTATACCTATAAAGATTATTGGTGAGTTTAATTGCGGTCTGGAACGCCTCTGTTGCACTTATTTCAGTACGTTTATCAGAGTTCGGGTAAGAAAAGCTTCTCAGTGCTTTAACGATATCAATAATCCGCTCTATTCCCTCTGAAGACTCTTCAAACATCTCAGCAATATCTTTAGCACTGTCTTTTAAGGCGTAATCCTTCTCTAACCTCTCGAAGGTGCTGGCTATGTGTCCGCCGGCCTCACGACACAAGTCGCCTATTTGCTCAAGGGCACTTTGGTAATCATTGAAAATTTCTTTAGCAACTGTTGTGTTACTGCGAACGTAACCAATAGGGTTGTTAATTTCATGGGCAATCCCCGCAGCAAGCTGCCCAAGCATGGCCATTTTATCGGCACTAACAAGCCTTTCTTCCAACTGCTTCCTATCTTCTTGCATTGTTGATATGGCAGCTTCTTGGTGGCTAAGCTTATGGGATTTGAGTTGATAGCGAAGGCCAAAATTCAAATAATGCTTTGTGGTATCGAGTATATAAAGGGTTTCTTCATCGAGATTGTCGTCTTCGGTTAACAACGCTAGCCAAGCAAACTCGTTATCCGCAAGCTCATGCATAAAATGAATAACTCTCGCTTCCTTTTTTGTATCATCGCGCTCAACAGCATTAACACACCAGTGGGCATAACCTTCGGTGAGAGTTAAAGGTAGCTCATTGACAATAAGCGTAGAGAGGTCATTAGCCTCAATCCAACCTTCGTTCGGCGTTAATACTTTATTGTCATCACCTACCACCATATCGCCATTTTTCACAATGAAGGCTTTTCCACAGCGGGCCTGACAAAACTCAACGGCGGACTCAAGCGCAGAGAAAATAAAGGATGCGACAGTGTTGTTTGCACCAAGCTGTGATGCAGAGCGACTTAAATAGAGCAGCTCTCGTTCTCGCTGCTTAGAAGCTTGAAGGGATTTTCGGAGGGCTTGGTTAGCTAAATACGCATCTTGAGAATAGGTTTCTAAAAAGGATTCAGCGTTTTTACGGGCTATTTTTTGGCGCTTTAGCTGCCGCTCTAATGAATTGACGCGGGCTTCAAGCTCGTTAACCCTCTCATTGGCAATGTGGTTTTTCTCATTACTCAAACGTAAGCTACCTTCAAGACAACGACGGGCCTTAAACCTAGACCCGCTTAATTGCTAGCAATGACTAATAATTAGCTAGCGTGTCGAGAATCTGCATCACTCGTGCGCTAGCCTGCTCCATTTCTATAAGCTTAGCATCAGATGTCGATTGATCACCTGCTAATTTTGCTTCTATGGCTGCTTTTCCACTCAAATGTACTGTTGCATGTGGGCTATCAAGCTCTCGGAAAGCTGCTGACTTACCTACATGGCTACCCGTATTTTCCCTGTACCACTGCCCTAAGCGACAATTTGTGTGATCTGATAGTTCGGATACTGACTTATTGCTATACCCGCAAAGCATGGCATAGATATCAGCTTTCCAAACAACATGGTCTAACTTAACGGTTTGAATAAACGTGCTAAAGGCACCATCAGTTATGGTCGATTTCATTGTCTTACAATGGCCCACCATACCTTCGTAACTGCCGTTTAACTCGTTAATACCCGCTTCTAAGTTTTCGTTATTACTGCGCAGTTCGTTTACACCCGACACCGCTTTTGCCGTGCTCTGAATAATGCCGTTTACTAATTCAGATACCTCCGTTGCAGACTTATTCGTTTCAGTCGCAAGCGCTCGTACCTCATCGGCAACCACACTAAAACCTCTTCCCGCATCGCCGGCTCTAGCGGCTTCAATTGCCGCATTAAGTGCTAGTAAGTTAGTTTGGTCTGATATGCTGGTAATGGTTGTAACGAATTTATTAATGTTATCCGCCGTCGTTGATAGACCGGAAATACGCTCACTCATACTGCCCATTTGAACATTTAAGCCGCTCATGTCGTTAACAATGTTGCCAAGCGTTGATGCCGACTGCGAAAACAAGGTATCAATATCGGATATTGAACGGCTTTCGGCGTCGATGGTTTCAAATGCAGCCAGCACTGTTTCTCTAATGCTGTCTATTTGCTGTAATGCATCTATCACACACTTGAGAAGTACAGAATCATTAGCCTGAGTTCCCGCGGCAGTCAGCTCTTCAACTTCGTTAGCTAAGGCTGAGTTTTCAGCTTCTAATTGCGCTACCTTATCCAAGGTATCTTGAAGACGCATTTCTAGCTGCCTAGCTTGCGCTTCTTTTTCTTCATATTTACCGCGTGAAACAAACATATAATTTACCGAAAAGTGAGAGTAATTCGTTTTTTCAAGAGTAACAGAAAGTAAACCGCAGTGACTATTAACCTGAAGTAGAAAACGAACATAAAAGCATGTAGTTATGTTATCGACCGTACCACGCGCTGCTTTAACACTTTACTTATTTTCAGCTGTTAAGGGCCTTTTATGATTTTAGATAAGAGTTTGGCGATAAAAATAAGGTTCAACACTGGATAGCGGGCCTACAGTTTCTCACTGCAAATGCCGTGTAAGAGTGTGAACTTGCAGTAGCAAATTTTATCAACGTTTAGATGAATAGTAGGAAACAGCTTATTAGTAACATTTCAACAAATTGAAAAGAGGTTACCATTGCAGCATTTTTAGCTGATGTCTTTTTTAAGCAGTTGGGCTGCGGTTTTGAGCAAAAATTAACAGTCGCTAACCAATTATTTACTTGCCTTATTGTTGCGGTGATTTTCCACAATGGTGTTTGAAACGCTAATTTTAATGTTTGCGCTATTAAGTGTAGCGACACTTCTTCAAACGCTGAGCGGCTTTGGCTTTGGTCTTATCGTGGTCTCTAGCTTTACTCTGCTTAACATCATGCCGCTTACGGCAACCACGTTTTTAGTCAGTTTTTTAAGCTTGTTTAACTCTGTTAGCTTGGTGTTTAGAAACACCCACCATGTAAATAAACAGGCCTTCATAATCTTACTATCAACAGCAATCCCATTTTTAGCCATAGGCTATGTGCTGTTGGAGTACCTTTCACAATACATGTCAAACTGGCTAAATGTGTTACTTGGGTGCATTATTTTATTGTGTTGCGCACTACTGCTGGTTAAGCGCAGTGTTTCGTCGACTTCGCCTTTCGGTTTTGGTGTAGCAGGCGCACTAAGCGGAGTGCTCGGCGGATTGTTTTCAACATTCGGACCACCGGTTGTATTTCAATGTTACCGCCAAACTTGGTCAATTGTAGAAATCCGCATTACGTTGCTCGCGTTCTTTTGTATGACTTCGCTACTAAGACTCATTGTAGTTCCTTTCGGTGCACTGCCCTCTTACGACATGCTTATATCGACACTTTTCGCCGTGCCTGTGGTACTCATTTTCACACGAATTGGACGCCTTCTTACAGCTAGAGTATCTGCAAAACACATTCGAGCCCTTGCTTTACTGATGCTTACCCTAAGTGGCAGTCTGCTTATCATTCAAAATATACAGATTTGACACAAAAGCATGTAAATAGAGCGCTGTGAATGCAAACTCGGCAAATAAGTGCTATTTCGAGTGTTCAATTTCTACATGTTCGTTGTTGTGAGAATGTCGATGAAGATGATCTTTGCTATCTCTACATGGCTCTCCAGGAAGCTCAAATTCTATTGTTGTATGAGCAAGCTGAAATTCAGTCAAACGCTCTGCAACTTCACTTTTGAGTCTTAGCAGCGTCTGTGTATCCACACTACAGTCAATCACTAAATGGGCGGTGAGTACGTGCTGTTCACCGTCTAATGACCAAAAGTGCAGATGATGAACTTCCTCGACATGAGGCACTTCAAGCAGGGCGCTGCGAATTGCTACTCTGCTTTCTTGATTTGGTACGCCCTGTAAAAACAGTTTCATGGTTTTCACCACATACCGCACAACGTTGATCGAGATAAATAGCGTAAATATGATGGAGAGAATAGGATCAAGAATTGGCCAGTGTACAAACTGCAATAAAATCGCAACACATAATACCGCAACCCACCCCATCACATCTTCAATTAGGTGCCAGTTGAGCACTTTCTCGTTCATAGAGTGGCCGCCACTTAATTTATAAGCTGCGAATCCATTAACCGCTATTCCCATTATCGCTAGCACTATCATGCCTTCAGTGACTGGCATGGTAGGGTTAAATAGTCTCGGTATTGCCTCAAGCAATATCCATATTGAACCCACAATCAAAATCAGTCCATTTATCATCGCTCCAAGCAAACTTAGCCGCTTAAAGCCGTAAGAATACTTTTCCGTTGCAGCTTTATGCCCCAGCTTACTGAGGTACCAAGCAAGGCCTATAGATAGCGTATCGCCAAGGTCGTGCACTGCGTCAGCCATAATAGCCACACTGTTTGTTAACCAGCCGCCAATAAATTCAATAATGGTAAAAACAAAATTTAGCCAGAAAGCCCAACCTATTCTATTACTGTCAGTAACCTTGCTTTCGTGGTGGTGTTCGTGGCTATGCACGTGGTGATGGTGATGATGCATATACAGCTCTACTGTTTTTTATATAAGCGTATACGAAAATGCCCGACTAAACACATCGGGCATTTAAAAAAACAGGCTCATGCAATCTAAAGCTTATCCACAAAACCTCGTTATGTAGTCTTGATGTGGCGGAAGCTTATCGACACTCCGGGAAATACCATCGCTAATGCCGTTTAACAAACTAGCGAGCTCTTGCCGGCTCATTGTATCAACAATAGGGTGATAGCTTTGCGGCATGAGACCTTGACCAATCATTACTTGTTGCCAAGAATCATCAAATAACTCGTTGCCTTCGCGAAAAACTCTGCCTGTTTTCTTAAACAATTCAATGCGGTGTGTGAGAGAATCAGGTATATCCATTTGACGACAATGACGCCAAAAAGGAGTGTCTGATCTATTCGTAACGTGATAGTGCAAAATAATGAAATCGCGAATATGCTCGATATCGAATTCTGATTGCTTATTAAATTCATCGATATCTTCCTGGATAACACCTTGGGTTGGGAACATACGTAAAAAGCGAACGATTCCCTGCTGAATGAGATGTATACTTGTCGACTCAAGCGGCTCTAAGAAACCGCTTGCTAACCCTAAAGCTAGGCAGTTTCTATTCCACTGCTTCCTCCTTCGCCCCGTTCTAAAGTGAATAACGCGAGGGTCATTCAACGGTTTGCCTTCCACGTTTGCTAGTAGTTTCTCGACCACCTGCTCATCGGAAAAGTAATTGCTGCAGAACACCATACCATTGCCAACGCGGTGTTGGAGAGGGATTCGCCATTGCCACCCAGCTTCATGGGCAATACAGCGGGTGTATGGAATAGGGTCGCCTACTGACTCTGTCTGCACAGCAACTGCGCTGTCGCAGGGTAACCAATGAGACCAATCTTCATATCCTGTATGCAGCGCTTTTTCTATCAAAAGCCCCCTGAACCCAGAACAATCAATGAAGAAGTCTCCTTCAATGGTTTCACCAGAGCTAAGAGTAAGAGACTGAATAAAACCGTCACTCTCTCGTAGCTTTACATCGCATATTGTAGAATCGATGCGTCTCAGCCCTTCCTTTTCAGCAAGCTTACGCAAAAACAAAGCATATTTTGTAGCGTCAATATGATAAGCGTAGTTCAGACCGTTGTTAGGCAGATGCGCAAATTTATTTGCCTCTGCAGCTTGCCGCTCCAAGCAATAATCACCAAAGTCGCCTGCAAGCCCCTCTTTTAATCCTCTAAGCCAAAAATGTTGGAAGCCCGCAGCCCAACAGTCCTTACCAGTGACGCCAAATGCGTGAAGATAGGCGTCGTTAACATCTTTCCAATTCTCAAAGTTAATTCCGAGTTTGAATGTCGCATTGGTCTCAGACATAAACTCCTGTTCGCTTATTTTTAGCAGCTTATGAAAGAAAACGAGAGTAGGGATAGTTGCCTCACCAACACCTACGGTACCGATATCTGAGCTTTCTATAAGCGTAACGTCAACTTCCTTACCCAATAGACGTGTGAACGCTGCCGCCGCCATCCATCCTGCGGTACCGCCGCCGGCTATTACTATTCGTTGTTTCTGTCTTGCCTGATTAGACACTGTCATAAAAACCTCAGAACTACTGCTTTAAATTATTTACAAGCCACGCTTTAAACTGACGATGCGTATTTTCATCAATATCCCCCAAGGGTCCTTTTTTTGAATCCTCAATATGTTGAAATCGATGGTCATCACCCGAAAACACATAAAAATCAAATAATGCCTTCCATGCTTTTCTTTGAGGTTTAGGCAACTGCTTAAGTGTGAGCAAAGCATGATAAAGCGCGTTTTCAGCACGCCCTAAAAATTGTTCACCCTCTCGCCACCAGAAGTTCACTAACAAATTAAGATCTTCTTTGGCTTCTATGTGGTGCCACCACATGGCGGGAATGTACAAAGCATCGCCGGGAGATAAATCAATGACCAAAGCGTGACGCATTGCTTCTTCAAACTTTGGATATGCGGTAAGGTCTGGGTCTGCAAAGTCAACCATACTAATAGACTGCCCTGCAGGCGTGAAATGAAGAGGGCCAATATACAGATTTTCAACCTGATTTGGCGGAAAGAGGATTACACGCCGTTTACCAGCGGCCACGCAAATTAGATTGTCTGACGCATCGTAGTGAGCTGCTATTCTACTTTTATTCCCAAGCCATAATGTTCCCAACGGTTTGAGTTCACTGAGCCCGATGTCATTTTCAGTTAATAAGCCGGGTAAACAACTATCTATCGTTGTTGAGCCCACATAGAGGGTGTCGGGTTGCGACTTAGCTTCATAGCGTTTCAATTTCGAAAGTGCTTCGCTGAAACGTATTCTTGAGCGCGTAAAGTTAAAACCCGACAACTCTTCGTTATAAAACATCCTTCCATTATCTTCAAACGGAAGGTGAAGGGCGTCTACCGTTGTTTCTTGGTCAACAAATGACAAAAGGTAGTCACGAAGCTCGTCATTTGAAGTTTTTGCGGCATTCACCAATGGCCAATCTTCAACAAGATTGGAAATGAAAACAGGCTCGTCGCGACCTTTTAAAAAACCTTTTAGGCTTTCTCGTTTCGCGCCAACTACAGAGGCATCAACCACCGAAGGCGAGGCGCATGACATCTGCCATTGGCTGCGCACAGAGTTACTGTTTTCTTTGAGCATTATTACCTCTTCCTGCCTTGGCGCTGTATTTTATGAGCAAAGTACTTTTCACAGCACCGCTTTTTTCATATCAACTATTTTGCTCAACTGCGACATGGAAGCGAGCATCATGAAGACTGTTGAAAGATGCCCCTTTTGATTGAGTGCAAACAATGCTTCAGCGTCTAAATCATTGAGCTTGTCCTCATTAACGGTGTAAAAGCCAGATAATCGATTAGTACCATTACCATCTAAATTTATGTCCACAACAAATGACTCGACAAGATCGTATCTCGTCATTGCATCTATGAATTCTTTATGGACCGCTTGAGATTCGTGTATTGTGCTTAACACATTAGCAATATTATCGATATATTCGCTATTACCACCATGGGGCAGAAACACGCTAACACTATCAGACGCTCCATCCTCCCCCTTAATCACCCGAGGGTCCTCCATATCAATATGTATTGATAGTGTCTCTCCCGATTCTGCATTTGAGGTATTTCGACCTATAAGGAAAGGGCCTTTTTCCACCAAAAGTGGTTTGTACGATGCGTTCCATTCACCGTCTTTGAGAAACAAATTTTCATTTTGCTCTAGCCCAAGGAGAGCAACCATTTGAAAGTTTTCTTGCGCATCTTTTGCAAAAACTAAGGGGTAACATGCTTGGGCATGGCGTACTTCAACCGGGAAAACTGGCACACACATTTGGTCATGGCCAAAAGCATGCTGGTAGCTCTGTGCTATTTTTACATCTTTATGCTCTACATTATTAAGCAATACATGATGTGCCATAAAATCTCCTATGCTCTATTCACCGAACGAATAGAATTGATAAGCGTCCTATTTGAAGGCAAAGCAGATAGCTGCTGCTGCCCATACTTCTGCGTTTGTCGTACCGCATTATACGTCGACGACATCAAACTCGTGCTGTAGCGCAACCGTTCCAAATGAAATGCGCTTGGTGGCTTCATACCATAAAGGACATACATGTAACTGGCTGCAGGAAATAACTCATCCGCGTAAATGAAATCAGATGTCGACACTGGCCTATACCTCCATTGCATAAGCCATTCTTGAAGTTGGTCGGAAGCTGTTTCTAGACTAGACATATATCGCCAATACTCAGAGTCTCGACGTTCACTTAACACATAATGTAATTTTAAAAAGTCGACGATTCGTTCCCAACGCTGAGAAAAATTTGCATTAAATTGCTTAGCAACTGCCTTTAATAGGTCGCGATGAGCCGGTAAATTTTGCGCTATAAATTTAGCAGACAGTTCCACCATAACGAGAGCAGATGCTTCTAAAGGTTCTACAAAACCTGCGCTTGTGCCAACTGCAACGCAATTATTCACCCATGCTTTTTTTCGATAGCCTGGATTAAATGAAATTTTCCGAATGGCATCGCCAGATATAGAGGATAACTTATCGCAAGATGAAACATAAGATAGTAGCGTTTCTACCGCCTTTTCTTCGCTGCAAAATTCGCTGCTATAGACGCACCCTACTCCCTTTCTATGCGGCAGGCCAATATCCCAAATCCAACCGTTTTTATGCGCTGTTGAGAGCGTTGCAGAGGCAATATCTTCGTTTTCATTCTTATAAGTTGCCTGAATAGCCACAGCACTGTCGTTTTTTAAACCACAGGAGACATCGGTAAATTCTGAATGATAATACCCACCAATTAAGGTTGCCGCAAAACCGGTACAATCTACGAATAAATCCCCTGTGATATTACCGTTAGTGCACTCAAGAGCGGAGATATTACCAATACCGTCAACTGTTACCGCTTTTATGTGGTCGCGGACATGCGCAACACCAAGTACATTAACGCAATGGTTTCTCAGAAACTCAGCAAATTTGTGTGCGTCTAAGTGGTAGCCATAATTAGCGACTGCTGCAAAAGGAGGAGTTTGTGCTTGTTTAGGCGCTTTATGACTATCACACAAAAAAGATTGCGCACTGACAACGTGTGAGAATGATGGCGCTCCAGAATCGTTGTGCTGATTCAGTAACCACCATGCCCCGATGTTTCCCTCAAAAAAGCCTGCGGGCAAACTAAACGGGTGGTCGTAAACATCAGTGCGCTGATTAGAAGGGGCGTATCGCCAATCAGTAAACCTGGTTCCTTGCTTAAAAGATGCGTCGCAAGCAACCAAAAATTCGTTTTCATCAACTCCGATTTTTCTAAGAGTATCCCTCATAGTAGGCCATGTGCCCTCACCGACACCTAAAATTTTGACATCAGGAGACTCAACTAATGTGACAGAAATATTGTGATTACTTTTAACATTGTGCTCTGCGGCAATCACTGCGGCGGTTAACCAACCTGCTGCACCACCACCAGCAACAACTATAGACTGAATCGCTGTTTCGTTGTCTTCAAAGTTATCGTGCAATGTCACGTTCCACTCTTACCTAAAATGATGAATTATTTGATTTCGATTGAACAAAATAAAGCATTGCGACTGACAGTCGCAATGCTTTTGCGTATTACAATTTTCTTAAGTTAGAAGCTATAGCGTACACCCACGTTGTAACGCGGCTCAACATCATAAATGCCCATTAGCATATTCGGATGACGACCTATTGAGCGCTGATATTCACCAGTGACGTTTATGCCCTCAACAAAGACCTCGAGATCTTCGTTAATTTCATAACGCACGTTGACATCAATTTGGTCATACGCCTCTACGTAAGTTGGATTACGCTCGCCGTTTCCATCGATTGTGGCGGATAAAAACTGATCGCGCCAATTCCATGCAACACGGACTTCCCAGCCAAACTTCTCGTAGAACAACACAGCATTGGCGGTGTCACTTAGTCCCAAAAGAACAAATTGATTCTGTACGCCTTCACCTTTATTGGTGTTGTAATTGTCATACTCTACGTCACCATCAACTGTCGTGTAGTTAACAATGACACCAAAACCACTCTCGCCAAATATGTGCTGGACAGCCATTTCAAAACCATCCACCGAGCGGGAAGTGTCAGAGTTAACTGCCTGAGTTACTGTAATAGGTAATAATGGATCTTCTCCACGAATACCTTGCACAGGATCGCCAAAGTTGTTTCTCAAATACTCCAATACCGCGTTAGCATCATCGGTACCCAATGCATTGACTGCTTCATTGTAACGAGGTCCACCAAATGGCGTAGGCAAGTCGAAGATAGTATCTACAAACGTATCGGACCCTATGAAATTATCAACGGTTTTATCAAAATAACCAATTGAGACGTAACTTCCTTCTCCGTAGTAGTATTCAGTAGAGAAATCTATATTTGTCGACTCGAAGGGAAGTAGATTTGGATTACCGGCATTTCCTGTACCACCGTTAAAGCGAGCAAGTTGGTTAACCGTTAAGCCGCCTTGAATATCGGCATAGCCAGGGCGAGTTATGGTTTCACTATAAGATGCGCGCACATACCAGTCTTCCTGAACTTCCATCTTAAAATCAAATGATGGAAGCAAGTGATCATATCCACCATCAAGTGTAGTGAAAGTTTCACCATCGATAACCGCATTAAACTCGTTCGCACCAGACCATTGAATAGTAGTGAATTGCGGAACTAATGCTGTTGATTCAACATCGGTATCTTCATAACGTAAACCTGCACTGATCCAAACGGGCCTTTTGGCAATTTCAAACTCCATATTAGCCTGAACGTAAGCCGCGAGCTGCGTCTCAGTTACCCGTCTGTCCACTTGGTAATTCGGGTCCATACATAAGCGCGTGCCACACGGACTAATTGTCTCGCCATTTGCTGCAGCAATTGCACTTATTGCACCAATTAAGTCTTGAATGTTGGATGCGTAATAGAAAGGTTCTAGATCAGCGCCATTGCTGCCTAAAACGTCGTCAAACCGACTAGGCAAATCCTCTTGTATAAAGATATCATCTGGATAATCATCGGCCGTACCATATCCGCCCCAAGTATCACGTTGAGCGACGGAGTATGCTGAACGGTTTTTTGATTCCATTGCAGTAATACCAAAGTCGATACTGGTTATAACGCCTTCATCTAAGTAGTAATTTCCACGGAACTGCAGCTGATCAATGTCAGATTTCATGAAGCTATTACGTA
Source organism: Alteromonas sp. MB-3u-76 (assembly GCF_002831605.1). NCBI lineage: Bacteria > Pseudomonadati > Pseudomonadota > Gammaproteobacteria > Alteromonadales > Alteromonadaceae > Alteromonas > Alteromonas sp. MB-3u-76. The sequence continues at coordinate 4,087,411 of NZ_CP025115.1, forward strand.
AAGAGGTACCCGAAGTAGACATGCGGGAAGGGTCTAACCCATCTACCCCATCAGCATACGTAATGCTCATAACAGGAAAATCTTGCGAATAATCAACCTCAGTAAGTACTCGGTCAAAAGATACAGCACTTACGACGTTGTCGCTGCCCAGGTCATTTTGCGGTCCAGCTTCTGCTGTAGATGAATGGTAATCTAATTCAAGTGTTAAATTATCCGAAGCCAACCATTCAACATTAAAACCAATGGATTTGTTTTCGTTGTATACCGACGCGTCAGATGTGCCTAGACCAACATCACAGCATGTTGCGTCTGCATATATCACCGGCCCCATAACTGACCCTTCAGTGTTGGTTCCAGGCGTATACTCACCAAATGCGGGTACACCATTAAACCACGTTGAAAGCTGCTGGCGTTGAGTTCGAGTCTCAAGTTCTGAATAAGTATAGTCTAGCGTCGTGGTCAGTGTGTCTGTAGGAGCATACTGAAGCGTCAACTGGCCATTGGTTCGTGTTCTCGTAAACTCGTCAAAATTGTACGCTAAGTTTCTCGGTACAGAATAGACGTCGTTAGGCCCTGGAAGGTTAGTAAACGACCCATCTCTTGGTAGAGAGCCCCAATCTCCACCATCACCTTTTATTGTATACCAGCCATTGCCTGTTTCTGCACTAGCTTGGCCACCGTCACGCTCCTGATAAGAACCGATGAGTTGAATACCAAACTTATCATCATTGAAGGTTTCACTGTAAATACCAGATAATAAGGGTGTAATCGTGCTTCCAGTCTCGGTAGAGCCATCCATCATTCCTTTTGCGGTAATCGTCGCTTTACGACCAGGATTTGATAACGGCTTAGCAGTAACCAAGTTTACGGTAGAACCTATTCCACCTGTTGGCTGCGAGGCAAGACTTGTTTTGTAAACTTCAACTGCCGATACACCTTCAGACGCCAAGTTTGCAAAGTCATAAGAACGAGATGAAGAGGCGGACGTTGCTGCTATATTAGCAGCTGGCATTTGTCGACCATTTAACGTGACGACATTATAGTCTGGACCAAAACCACGAACCGTAATTCGGCTACCTTCGCCCTGTGAGCGGTCAATAGATACCCCGGTAATACGCTGTAGCGATTCTGCTAGGTTTGTATCTGGGAATTTACCAATATCTTCTGCAGAGATGGCATCAACAACACCTGAAGCTGCCTTCTTTGTGAGCATCGCTTTAGTTAAGCTCTCACGAATACCGCTTACTTCAATTACCTCAAAGTCTCCTGGCTGAAGCTCTTCCTCTTTTTCTTGTGCATAAGATGTAGGCGCAGCCAGTATCCCTAAAATCATAGAGACGCTTGTAGCGAGCCGTGTTTTTTGAAATGTGTGTTTTCTCATAAGTTTCCCAGCGTGTTATATATTGTTAAAAAAAGATACAAAACCTTCCTCAAACCCTACCGCATATTCGAGCTTATTCTTCAGACCAACCATTAAGAATCGATCAAACAAAGCCTTATGTAAGCGCTTACAAGGCGAGACGCAAGTTGAAAGCGCTTACATTTATAAAAATACTCCCCATAGAAATGTAATGCAAGTGTTAATAAACATTGTGTAAATTCATACACTCAGAAAAATACAGTAAACATCTGATAAAAATAAATATTTTGCAAAAAAAAACCAAATATTAAGTTTTCAATTGTTAAAATAGATAAAGAAAATTTCTGAGCTAAAATGAGAGAAAGCAGTTTTAACTGGCAAAAGTTTATACTTTGTTAACTCATGCATTAGACGAATTAACTAAGACACCTGATGTTAAAATTATGCAAATAGGATTGATCTTTCTTCGACATTATCATAATGTTGCGCAAATGTAAGCGCTTCCAAATTTATTACGCCGAATTTTGTAAGCGCTTTCAAAAAAATATAAGCCATCGCGGCGATTTCTTTACAACACTCTTAGCAGGGCTGAAAGCAATGACTAAACATGCATCAAAAATTACGCGGATTACCGCCGCGTTGTCAGTCACGACCCTATTTGGCTGCGGTGGTGGAGCCACCACATCCACAGATATCGACGTCGTTGACGCGTCAGCGCCGGTTTCAGACTGGCAGCTAGTCTGGAGCGACGAATTCGACGGTTCAAGCATCGATGAAAATAAATGGACCCACGAAGTAGATTGCGCCGGCGGTGGTAATAACGAAGCACAGTGTTACACCGACAGCGAGAGTAACTCATTTGTCGACAACGGTATGCTAAATATTGTTGCTCTTCCCGCAGAAGAAGGAGCGCCTAAGCCGTACACATCTGCACGCCTAAATACACGTTATAAAGGCGACTTTAAATACGGCCGTATTGAAATGCGTGCGAAAATGCCTGAAGGTCAAGGTTCTTGGCCAGCATTTTGGATGATGCCAACCGACGAAGTATACGGCGGATGGCCACGCTCTGGTGAAATCGACATCGTGGAAGCAGTGAACCTTAAAGCTGCCGACATCGATGGCAATCCTGAAAATCATATCTACGGCACACTGCACTACGGCCAAGAGTGGCCGAACAACGACAGTTCAGGCCAAGCTTATTCGCTACCAAACGGTGCTAACCCTGCCGACGATTTCCATACCTATGCCATTGAGTGGCAAGAAGGCGAAATCCGCTGGTATATGGACGGTTACTTGTATGCTACGCAGCGTCGTTCTGAAGTACGCGAAAATAGTAAAGGTGAAGCCACCGGCCTTTCACACCGCGGCTGGTATGCAGAATACTATGAACAAGGCACAGGTGAGTTAACAACTCATTGGGACAATGCACCTTTCGACCAAGAGTTTTATCTTATTTTAAACCTTGCTGTTGGAGGAGCATGGCCTGAGTCTGTGAATGAAACAGGTATCGACGCTGAAGCATTTGCAGAAGGTCAAAGCCTTGAAGTTGACTATGTTCGTGTTTACGAATGTGCATCAGACCCAATGACAGGCAAAGGCTGTGAAACGGTTCGCCCAGGTTACGACTCACTTGAAGATGCGCTAGTTGAAGGCGCGGCTCCAATTCCGTCACCACCCTCTACAGGTATCGCGCAGAACCTGACTATTTTCGACGGCACGCCTAATCCAAACTGGCCAGCATGGGACTGCTGCGGTGGTTCTACTCCTGCACTCGTTGAAGATGCAGAAGAAGGTCAGGTTTACGAGTTTAGTATTGGTGACGCGCCAACAGTGATGGGCTTTATTAGTCGCTCGGCATTTATCACCGACCCAGATGGCCAAGCTTCACCGTTTGACGCTTCGCCAATGGAAGAAACTGGCAGCATTAAGTTTGACTTAAAAACCGTGGCACTTCCCAACAACGCAACAACTTCATGGTTATTTAAAGTTGAGAGTTCAGAGGGCTCTACCTTCGCCGAACTTCCTCTAAAGGATGGCTACGTAGGTCCAGCGGATGTAGCAGGCGACACACCTGAGCAAGGCGTGTGGGAGTCGTACGAATTCCCACTGAGTGTATTAGCAGAGGCAGGCCTAGACACCAGTGCCATCGACGTAATCATGGTATTCCCACTGTGGGATACGGGCAGCGGTGCGGTGTATCGCATGGCCAACGTTGAAATTTCACAAGAAGGCGGTGCGTCATACCCTGAGCTTACTATCTTCGAAGCTGGACAAAATCCAAATTGGCCAATGTGGGATTGCTGTGGCGGTTCAACACCAACTGAAGAAATGGATGATGAAGAGCACGGCCTTACTGCTGAGTTCCGTATAGGCGCAGATCCAACAGTTATGGGCTTCACCACTCGTGCTATTGATGGCGGCGGTGCTACTCCATTTGACGCTACTGCACTTACCGATGGTGGTCTACTTCAATTCGAGATGAGAGTTGTTAGCTCGCCAAATAATCCAGACTCAACTTGGTTATTCAAAATTGAATCAAACGACGCTGCCACTGCTGTGGAGCTTCCACTTAGCGACAGCGTAGAAGGTCAGGTCCCTGTTGAAGGTGAGTGGCAGACTTACACGTTCTCCATTGCCGATTTACAAGCTCGAGGCTTAGATGTAAGCGGTATTGACGTCATCATGATATTCCCAGCGTGGAGCACGGGTGAAGGAGCAGTTTATCGCTTAGATAATGTGAAGTTCTTCCACCCTGATAGCGGCAACGAAGCTCCAGCAGGCGGATTGAACATTTTCGCTGACACCGCTGCAGAGCAATGGTCTATCTGGGACTGCTGTGGTGGTTCAACACCAACAGAAGAAGTAGACGACGCTGAGCACGGAACCGTTGCTGAATTTAGAATTGGTGAAACACCAACGGTAATGGGTTTCCTTGCTGATGAAGACGTGTCTTACGACGCATCGGCATTACTTTCTACAGGCGTAGTTCGCTTTGAAATGAAAGTAAGCGCAATGCCAATTGATACATCAGGTGATTGGTTATTCAAAATTGAATCAATTGGCGCATCAACCGCAGTTGAACTCCCTATGTCTGCAAGCTTAGAGGGTGTTGCCCCAGTTGAGGGCGAGTGGCAGACATACACTTTCCCACTGCAAACTCTTTATGACGCAGGCCTGGATATCAGTGCTATCAACGTTCTTATGATGTTCCCTACATGGGGGACAGGTAATGGCGCTGTATACCGCGTAGACAATGTTGAAATAGCAGCACAGTAATAAAGCAATGTGCCGCCAGTAGCCCTGGCGGCACGTCAAATTGATAAGAATTAGTAGGCAATTATGAAAAACACTACCTTTAAAAAGACCCAGCTTGCCACTTCTATGGCTTTGTTATTGGGCTCTACCTTGGCAATGCCTAGCTATGCACAAGAAGACGAAACAGCCACTCCAGAAGAAGGCGAAGTTGAAGTTATCCAAGTTAGCGGTATACGCGGCAGTATGATTCGCTCCATGGACTTAAAACGCAGTTCAAACGGTGTTGTTGATGCAATATCGGCAGAAGAACTTGGTAAGTTCCCAGATACCAACTTGGCAGAGGCGCTTCAGCGTATTACCGGTGTAACCATAAGCCGTAATAACGGTGAGGGTAACGAAATCACGGTACGTGGTTTTGGTCCAGAATTTAACTTGATAACGCTAAACGGCCGTCAAATGCCGGGTACAGGTTTCACTCGTTCATTCAATCTGTCTAACCTCTCATCTGAAGGTGTTAACACGCTTGAGCTTCAAAAAACTGCTCGCGCTGAAAACCCAAGCGGTGGCCTCGGTGCAACGGTGAATATCATTACCATGAAGCCACTAGCGCAATCAGGGCAGCAAGCCTCATTTTCAGTAAAGGGTATTTACGATACCTCAAACGAAGAAGGTGATGATGTAACACCTGAAATTGCAGGTGTTTACAGCAATACTTTTGCCGATGACATGTTTGGTTTTGGTGTATCTTTTTCTCACCAAGAGCGTGACTTCCAGCAGCAAGCGGCGAACATTCAGGGCTGGCAGTTACAAGAGAACGATGCGCTACCTGAGTTAGACCCAGAAAATGTAGTTGATAACCGTTCTAACATTACCAATGCTGCGTTCTTCCCTAAAGATATGAACTACAGCATTAGTGATGTTCAGCGCGAACGTTCAAATGCGCAAGTGACCTTCCAGTTCCGTCCTATCGACGACTTCACAGCAACGGTAGACTACACGGCGTCTCGTGCTACCACAGGAACTAACACTGTGGGCTGGGGTATTTGGAATAACTTCGGTTCAAACATTAATGCTTATGAGCTAGATGCAAACGGTACGGCAGTTTTTGCTGATATCAGCGGCGACGATGGCTCGTTCACTGCCAGCAGAAATACCACACGCGTTGACGCTCGCTCAATTGGTATTAACCTTGATTGGATGGTAAACGACGACTGGCATTTAGCCCTCGATTACCATGATTCATACAACGAAATAGACAACGGATACGATGAAGGTCTTGGCAGCTCTGGCCAAATTATTCTTGGTTCAAATCAGCTTCAGTCAAAAGTGTACGACTACCGCGAAGGTGATATTCCTCAGGTATTTGTAAACTGGAACAACGGCACTAATGAAATTGCGCCTGGCGAAATAGACTCTAACTTTAGCCAGTTTATCTATTCTCCTGGCCGTTCTGATATTGAGCAACTTCAATTGGACGGTACTTGGTTCAACTCTGCTTTTGATATTCCTCTAATTAAAGTGGACTTTGGGTATGCACGCACAGAACAGGCGCTAAGTGGATTTGAAGCATGGAGCGGCTTGCGAGGCGGCCCAGGATTTAACCCATCGTTTACTCAAATATTCCCAGACAGCATGTTCGTACGCAACGACACCAGCGGTTTCTTAGATGCCTTTAGTAGCGGTGGTGCGAATATGAACCCTGGGTATTACTATACCTTTGATTTCGACGAAGCTATTGCCCGCCAATTGGCGTTTATTACTGCTGATGTCGTAGGTGAGGCTAACGCATACTCAATCGATCCATATTACATGGGTGCTCCTTCTGTAAGTAATGTAGAGGAAATTACAGACTCTATTTACGTACAAACCGAGTGGGATTTTGAGCTAGGCGATTACTACGTTCAAATTAATGCGGGTCTACGCTACGAAGAAACAGAAGTACCTAGTTCAGCAGAAGTTCGTGTTCCACAGCAAGTCAACTGGGTAGCCGCTTCTGAGTGGATTACACAGTTTGAAGAAGGTCTTCAGTTACAGGACTTTACAGGCGAGTACGACATTCTTCTGCCTATGTTCGACGTAAAAGTTGACGTAACTGACGACGTGGTAGCACGTTTCTCATGGGGTAAGTCAATTACCCGAGCGCCTATTGGTTTATTGCAAGGCGGCCTAGCGTTTAGCGGTAGTCCTAAAATTGGTGCTCGTACTGCCTCAGCGGGTAATACAAGCTTGCTGCCTTTTGAGTCATCAAACTTAGACCTCTCTTTTGAGTGGTACTACGACGAAGCAAGCTACGCGGCTATAGGTCTATTTAGAAAGTCAGTAGACAACTACATCACAACAACGGGTCAAGACCGTCAGTTCGAAGGTCTTAATGATATTTACTTAGGCCCCCGTTGGAATGAAGCGGTAAATGCACTTGAAGCAGCTGGTACACAGGCTACTGATAGCGCTATTTACGACTACTTTGTGAACAACGGTTATGCCGATGAAAACGGTGTTGTAACACCGAATGCAGACGACCCGCTTATTACATGGCGTACAACACAGCCGGGTAACTCTAGTGATGCGAAAACCGTAGAAGGTATCGAGCTTGCTATTCAGCATACTTTCGGTGAAACCGGCTTTGGTTTTGGCGCGAACGCCACATTGGTAGATGGCGATGTTGAATACGACCCGTATAACCTTGAAGAGCAAGACCCACTAGTAGGTATTAGTGACTCTGCTAACTTCCAAGTGTTCTATGAAAAAGATGGCTTGTCGGCAAAAATCACTTATGCGTGGCGTTCAGACTATGTCGTAGGTATTGGTCAAGCTCAAGGTTCGTCGGATAACCCAGCCACTCAGTTCGACACGTACGCGCAAATTGATGCAAGTATTAACTATGACGTTAATGAACATCTTACTGTGTTCCTAGAGGGCATTAACATCAACGATGAAACTGAGCGTGGATATGGACGTTTTGAAGAGCAGTTCTTATTTGCTCGCCAATACGGCCCGCGTTACACACTAGGTGCTCGTTATACATTCTAAGTGTATTTAGTGTTGGGCTTGTATTTAATAACAAGCCCAATTAAAAAGGCCGCTTCATTCACATGAAGCGGCCTTTTTTATTGGCATGAGTCAGTCCGTCTTAGAACGAACCGATAACAGACAGTCTTGCATTAATTGGCGCACCAACCGTTGCTTGATGTCTAGAGTGCGCGTTCGGGAAGTACAATGTGTCAGTTAAGTTTTCCACATTAAGCTGTAAACGCATGCCGTTGTTTAGCTCGTAGTATGCAGACGCATCGACACGGGTGTAGCTTGGTAGGACTGGCGAATCGGTAGCGGTAACCACAAAACTCTCATCTTGATAGGTTGCGCCAATACCAAAGCCTAACACGTCGCTTACTTGATATGTTGTCCAAACCGACATAGTATTTTCTGGAAGCTCACGAAGCTCTACTCCATTCGCATTTTCACCGTCTAAGTTGCTGTAGTTGGCAGTAACAAACCACTTATCAGTAATGTAGCCCTGTAGCTGCAGCTCAAAGCCTGACACATCAGAATCCACTTCTACGAAGCCTTCCGGGTCGTTAGGATCGTTATCCAATGAGGTTTGCTCGTTTTCAAATATCGCTGCTGTAAAGCTCATGCTGTCAGCAAAATCCCACTTCACACCAATTTCTTGGTTAGTAAACGTATCAGGGTCTAATCTATTAGCATCGCCGTTAATATTGGCATACTGCTCGCCACTGCGCGGTAAAAACGACTCACTGTAGCTGGCATAAATTGAGATATTTTCTTGAGGCTTATACACAAGACCTGCACGAGGAGAGACTTCCTCATCAGTGCGGTTACGGGTTTCTAATACCTCAGGGCGTGCGTCAAATACTTCAATATCGAAGCTATCGAAACGAGCACCTAATACAAGGTCGAAGTTTTCTGATAGAGCAATTTCGTCTTGTACGTAAAATGAATATACGTCTAGGTCTACGCGGGTATCGTCGTTTAAATCCGTAAATGCAGTAGTGACTGTATTTCCAGCCGCGTTAGTACCTGTTAATCCTCTAAAGTCTAAAGGGCCGCTAACTAGGAAATCTTCTTGGTCGTCGCCATTTGAATCGAAGACCGAGTTTAAACGATTCTGATCAGATTCAGTATTGATAAACTCACCACCGAAAATAACCGTGTGCTCAATGCTACCCGTTGCAAACTCACCGACTAGGTTTGCCGACAAGATAAGATTCTCACGTTCAGTACCGTCAATGTAACCATCAAGCGTCGCAACGTTTGTCTCTGGGTCAAAGTCAGCGGCATAAAAGTTGGCATATACCTTGTCATAGTCACCGTAAAAGGCGTTAAAGTTACCTTTTAAGTTGTCTGAAAAGTTGTGCTGTAAGTTGGCGCGAAACACGTCAGCTTCTAACGTTTGATAGTTATTTTCAGGGTCGCCAAAGACAATGTTTTCAAACGCTTCTACCGGCTCACCGTTTGCACCAGTAGGAACACCACGGTCGATAAAACGCTCGTGGTCGATATACTCATAGGATAAATCAACGATTGTATCCTCGCTCAACTGAAAGCGTGCTGTAGGGTTAAAGCCGTAACGATCGCCGTAAAAGAAATCACGATGGTTATCTAGACTCTCGTACATAGCATTAATTCTTACCGCAGAATCTTCGCCAGTGTCGATGTTGGTATCAAGCTGTAAGCTGTACGCGCCAAATGTGTTAGCAGATACGTTGTAGTTTACAAACTGCTGATCGATAGTCGCTTTCTTAGAAACGCGATTTAAAATACCGCCCGTGCCGCCACGACCGAACAGTAATGCGTTAGGACCACGTAAAATTTCAACTTGCTCAACATTGTACAGCGCACGATAGTATTGAACGTCGTCGCGATTACCGTCTATATAAAAATCGGCTGTTGAACGTACACCACGAAACACAACGGCGTCACGATGTCCTTCACCCTGAGAGGTGTTTACCCCTGGGGTGTAATCGATAATTTGGCCTACGCTTGTAATACCGCGGGCAGTAATTTCCTCTGCCGTCATGATAGATAAACTTTGTGGTACATCGATAATAGGAGTAGGGCTTTTGATAGAGTTTGATTGGTTTACCGAAAGATACTTTCCTTCAACAGTAAGTCTTTCAATATCTTCCATTGCAACCCCAAGGGCAGCGGGACTCAACATTACGGCTGTAGCAATAGTCGTAGGTTTAAATTTCACTATAATTCTCCACGTGTTCTACAAGTTTTATGTGTGATTTTGGTTAGTAGTCAGGGGTTAACCCTCTATTTATACTATTTGCACTGCGTCTTGAATGCGCCTTTTAATGTAAATAGGAATAGTTACTATTTCGATAAGCGATCGATAAAGGAAAACTCAGACGTTTGCGAGTCGTGGAGTGATATTTTTAAGAATACGCAATGAAAAGGTATAAATTTAACGTTAAGGCAGCTTAAATGGAAAAGATAAGCGTTAAAGATCAATTAGGTGAAAAATACGCAGAGTGTGTTCGAGAGTGTCTTGGGTAATCGAAAACAATAAAAAAAACCGCTCAAAAATAAAATTTGAGCGGTTTTTTATTGATTTTAGTATGCTTTTATTTACAGCTAATATCTGCGCTTTCTGCGGCATTAGGCGTAAATTCAATATCAGCCAAACTTACACTCGCTTTACCAGCACTTCCTAGCTCGAACGGCACCACTAAGCCAGTGAAGTCGATCCCCTTATCAACAAAGCACTGCAGATCAATGCTGATTGAAGACCACGTATCTAGGGGTAACGCGTTTACTTGCTCGCTAATATCGATTTGTGTTGAGCAGCTTCCCGGTGCATCTCCTTCGCCTTCACAGTTCATTCCCACGGTTAAACCGCTCTCAATATCGCTATGGCGGCTAACGCTAAAGGTTAGTGCCCCATTAGTCAGCAACTGTGCGCTTAAGTCTTCCCGGAAGAAGCTCTTACTCGCAAAACGCATGGCGGCAAACTCACTGCCGTCAAAGGTGACTTTACGAGCATCTTCCTGAACGACTTTATCCACAGTGCGATAATTAATAGCCCCTACTTTGTGTGTGCTGGCATTTACTGTTAACGATTCGTCACCTGAGTAAAGCCATAGTACCCAAGGAGATTGAACCGCTCCGTTAAGGATCTCAACAGACTGACTATTGTCACTGCTTACACTTACTTCAGTGTTTAAATCATCGGATAAGACATTTTCATCGGCATACGTTAATCCAAAGCCATAGGAAAGTAATGGCTCATAGTCATCATCGCCTATATTCACAATTTGCTGAGGCTCTGCTGGCCACGAGAATGGAAGTTTGCCTTTAAAGTCTTGCTCGCCGAATAATACATCAGCTACCACTGCACCTTCTGAACCTGGCAACCATGCTGCCACAAATGCGTCAGAAGCGTTTAGTTCTGCATTAACCCACATAGGGCGGCCGCTTATAAATACAGATACCACTGGGATACCTTGAGACTTAAGACGCTCAAGCAGCGCTAAGTCTTTTTTAGTACCGTACTGATAAATTAACGTTTCTCTATCACCATGACCTTCCGCGTACGGCTCTTCGCCAAATACCACAATAGCCACGTCTGGAGTTTCGCTTTCACCTTCAAATACACCGTCAACAGAAAGCATAACATCGCCACCAGTATTTTCTACGTGACGTTTAATGCCGTCGTATATTGAAGTGCCACCCGGGAAATCATCGTTCGTGTTATTCGTACCCTGCCAGGTAATACTCCAGCCACCAGATTGCTTACCAATATTGTCTGCGGCATCGCCAGCAACTAACACACGCTTATTCCCTGACAAAGGTAATAGGCCTTGTTTATTTTTAAGCAATACCAATGATTCACGAACGGCCTGACGAGCCACTTCACGATGAGATTCTTTGCCTATAAGCGAACGATCACCAGATAACGGGCGATTAGCTGGACTAGGCTTGTCAAACAAACCTGCGCGTACTTTAACCCGTAAAATGCGACGCACAGCATCGTCTATTCGTGACATGGGTATGACCCCATCTTTCACGTGGGCAAGCGTAGATTCATAAACACCTTTCCAATCGCTAGGCACCATAAAAATATCTAACCCAGCGTTAACGGCTTGTGCACAATCTGTATTACTACACCCTTTCACTTGGCCGTGACCATTCCAGTCGCCCACAACAAAACCGTCAAAGCCCATTTGCTCTTTTAATACATCGGTCAGCAAATATTTGTGACCGTGAAGCTTTTCACTATTCCAACTGTTAAACGAAGCCATAACAGACTGCGCACCAGCGGTTAGCCCGCCAACGTAGCCTTGGGCATGGATATCAAACAGCTCTTGCTCGCTGGCAACGTTGTCGCCTTGGTCGTCACCACCTACAGTGCCGCCGTCACCGACAAAGTGCTTTACGGTACTGATAACCCGCTGATCGCTCAAAAAGTCTTTGTCGGCAGCGCCCTGCAGGCCCTTTACCACCGAAGCAGCATAGTCACGAACAATGGCAGGATCTTCTGAGTAGCTCTCGTAAGTTCTCCCCCAGCGATCGTCCCTTACCACGGCCACCGTGGGTGCAAATACCCAATCGATGCCCGTTGCCATAACTTCTTTAGCTGTTATGTGAGCAATCTGCTCGACTAGTTTGGGATTATTTGCCGCACCCAACCCAATATTGTGGGGAAACAGCGTAGCGCCAATCACATTATTGTGACCGTGAACTGCATCTGTTCCCCACATGGTTGGAATAGTTGAACCGTCTAAACTGTCATCAATAGACGCTTGATATAACTTCTCCGCCAGCGCAACCCAATCCTCAGGCGTTGCATGCTTGTTATTGTCTGGAAACGCGCCACCACCGTTAAGATACGAGCCAAAACCATACTGACGCATTTCTTCAACCGTAATATTGCGGATTTCTGGTTGAATCATTTGCGCTATTTTTTGCTCCAACGTCATTGTCGACATCAACTCAGACACCTGCTTTTCTACAGCCGGATCTTTTCCTACTTCGATATCAAGCTTTGGCCAAATTTTTGCCGCACCGCTTTTTTCTACGCTCTCATCCTGATTGCTAGCCGATTCTTTCTCTGCAACTCCGCAGCCGCTCAATAATACGCCAGCAATTACGGAAGCGAGTAATGTGTTTCGCATCGTTACTACTCCTTAATCTTTAATCAGTTGTGTTACACGGCTGCCTATTAAACCGTAGTAGGCGATGTACAAGTAACAAGAAGCCGGTAGCAAGAATGAAAGTGTGACGCCGATATTATCAGCCAACATACCTTGGAAAAGCGGGATAATCGCTCCCCCTACTATGGCTAAGCACAAAATACCTGAGCCCTGCGGTGTATCTTTGCCAAGTTGCTGAAGCGCCAAACTGAAAATGGTAGGAAACATGATGGAGTTAAATAAACCCACACCAAGCACGGTCCATAGTGCAAGTGGCCCCGTGGTAGAAATCGACAGCACAATAAGAAAGATAGCCATAACTGAATTAAATGCCAACACGATGCCGCCGGAGACTTTTTGCATAACAACTGCGCCGATAAAGCGTCCGACCATAGCGCCGCCCCAGTAGTATGCAAGCAACTTAGATGCTTTTGCCTCAGTTAGCCCAGCCACTGAAGGACTAGCTAAATAGTTTACTAGCATGCTACCTATGGCAACTTCGGCACCGACGTACATAAAAATGCCTACAGCACCGAGAACAAGATGCCTATGCTGCCAAGCCCCACCTTTGAATATGCCGGTATTAGTACTGGTGTGGTTGAGTTTAGGCAGCTTCAAATAAAGAAATACCAACGCTAGTAAAAGAAGCGATGCAGCGAGTATAAGATAAGGAATTTGAACATCGGAAGCCGATGCCATCGCCGCGTTGTGTTCCCCTGTTGCTCCGTACATAAGATACGAACCAAAAAATGGCGCTACCGTGGTGCCAAGAGAATTAAACGCCTGGGTCATCGTAAGTCGAGAAGAGGCCGTTTTGGGGTCTCCTAAAGCAGTTACATATGGGTTAGCCGATACCTGCAAAATAGTGATGCCCGACGCTAATACGAAGAGCGCAAGAAGGAAAACCGCATATATTTGGCTTTCAGCTGCAGGGTAAAACATGATGCAACCCAAACAAGCAATACCCAACCCAAGCACAATGCCTTTTTGATAACCGATTCGAGATACCACTAGCCCGGCAGGCAGTGAAACAATGAAATAGGCGCTAAAAAAGCAAAACTGAATAAGCATCGCCTGTGTAAAGGAGAGGTTAAACGCACCTTTTAAGTAGGGTATAAGGATATCGTTCAGGCAGGTAATAAATCCCCACATGAAAAATAATGTTGTTAATGAAATGAGAGCAAAGCGATAATTACCACTTGGCGCTACATTATTCACTGGCTGCGAGTCAGGTTGCGTTGGTATGTCCACTGATAACCTCTATTGCTATTTTTGTAATTAATGATAAATTAACATTTGAAAGCGCTTACAAAAGCAAGACCACTTACTTGTAAGCGCTTACATTTCAGTGAATAATTACATGAAGCGTTACTGAATTCAATGTAAAAATCATGTTATTTTTGATTTATGAATAACAAACTATTTTGTACAGTTTGTTAAGCTTAGGACATGAGACAATGCCAAACATCACGCTCCCTGCCAACTCCTTGTTGTTATCAAAGGATTTTTTATACGGCGTAGCTACCTCAAGCTTTCAAATTGAAGGCGACCGAAGCGGTCGACTAGACTCAATTTGGGACACATTTTGTTCACAAAGCAATACTATTGAAGACAATTCTAATGGTGATGTTGCGTGTCAGCACGTCGAAAAATGGCAAGAAGACGTAGCGCTTATTGCGGGGCTTGGCGTGGATGCTTATCGTCTTTCAATCTCGTGGCCAAGAGTGGTTAATAGTGATGGTTCGGTGAACGACATTGGCATGCAGTTCTACGTTAACTTGGTTGACGAACTGGTTAAGCGAAATATAAAGGTATTTGTTACCTTATATCACTGGGATCTCCCCCAATATCTTGAAGATAACGGTGGCTGGCTTAACAGAGACACAGCAACTGCCTTTGCGCACTACACAGAGCTTGTAGCTAGCGCGTTGGGAGATAAAGTGTACTCTTATGCCACACTCAACGAACCCTTTTGCTCTGCATATTTAGGCTACGAATTAGGCATTCACGCGCCGGGAAAAACCGGTATAGCGAATGGCAGACAGGCAGCACACAATTTGCTTTTGGCCCATGGTTTGGGCATGAAAGTGCTTCGTGAGAAATGCCCTAACAGCCTAAACGGTATTGTGCTTAATTTTTCAACTTGTCACAGTGCTACAGATTCACAAGCCGATATGTTGGCCGCAAAGCTTGCCGATGAATACCACAACCGCTGGTATTTACAGCCTATTATTGAAGGGACTTATCCCGACATATGCCAACAGCTGCCAAATGAACAACAGCCGGATATTCATGAAGGCGATATGGATCTTATTTCTCAGCCAATCGACTTTCTGGGAATAAATTTCTACACACGCACCGTATATAAAGCGACAGAAGACGGCTGGTTTGATGTCGTAGAGCCTAAAAATGTTCCTCTTACTTCTATGGGTTGGGAAATTACCCCTGATGCATTTACCGAAATCTTAGTGGATTTGCATGACCGCTATTCTCTTCCTCCTATTTATATTACCGAAAATGGCGCTGCCATGAATGATGAAATGGTAAATGGAGAAGTGGTAGATTCCGACCGAGTCGATTACTTTAACTCGCATTTAAACGCTGTTCACAATGCCGTTAAAGCCGGTGTAAATATTCAGGGTTATTTTGCTTGGAGTTTAATGGACAACTTTGAATGGGCGCTTGGCTATACAAAACGGTTTGGTATTGTTTATGTCGACTACGACACACAAAAAAGAACGCTGAAGCACAGTGGAATTGCGTTTCAAGAGCTGGTGAAAAGTAGAGTTAATGTTACATTAGCAGTATAGAAAAAGGATAAGTACTCTACACCATGGCAACAATTTACGAAGTATCAGAAGCAGCCGGCGTTTCATTAGCTACCGTTTCCAGAGTGATGAATGGAAATACAAAGGTTAGCGATAGAACGCGAAAAAAGGTTGAAGCCGCTATGGCTTCGCTAGGCTATCAGCCCAATGCTATCGCGCAGTCTTTAGCATCAAATCGCACAAATAGCGTGGGTCTTCTTGTTTCTGAGCTTCATGGTTCCTACTTTGGCGACCTAATGAGCACCGTTGAACAGGTGTTAAAACAATACGGAAAGCACGTGATCATTACCGCAGGGCACGTAGATGAAAAGCGAGAGCACGAAGCTATTGAGTTCCTTAAAAGCCGACGCTGCGATGCATTGATACTTCACGCCGAAGCCGTATCTGATGAATACTTAAATACCCTGTGCACCAGCGACCTTCCCGTTATTATTATCAACCGTCGCGTAGACGGTTTAGATGATAACTGTTTTGTCGTAGATAATGAAAAAGGTGGCTATTTAGCCGCTCGCACTGCGATTGACCAAGGGCACACATCAATTGGTTATATTAGCGGCCCTAGTTTTAAGAAAGATGCTACCGACCGACTTGCAGGTCATAAACGCGCACTCACAGAAGCCGGCATTGAGATTAAAGACGAGCATATCTTTGAAGGTGACTTTCATGAGTCTTCTGGTCAAGACGGTATGCACTTCATGAAAAAACACTTCCCAGACATGACCGCACTTATTTGCGCCAATGATGAAATGGCCTCTGGTGCAATGACAGCAGCACGAGAGTCTGGATTGGAAATTCCGCAGCACTTGTCTATTGTCGGTTTCGATAATGTGTTGTTTTCTCGTTATCTTTACCCCAAGTTGACCACTATTAATAACCCTATTCAGGCAATGGGGGAAATGGCAGCTCGCTGGGTACTTAAAAATGTTTATAACACCAAAATGAATCATTCTATTGAACACTTGTTCGTACCTGAAGTAATAGAACGACAATCTCTGAGCAAACGCTAATATGCTAAAAACCGTGCCGACTTCGCTCTATTACACTCTTATTGTCTCCTTGGGGGGCTTTATTTTCGGATTTGATGCCAGTGTTATTTCTGGCGCTATTGGTTTTATTGACGTAGAGTTTGCGCTCACAGATTGGCAACAAGGCTTTGTGGTAAGTTCTCCTACCCTTGGGGCGCTATTTGCCATGCTGTTTGCAGGTGCAATAAGCGATGCAATAGGACGGCGTAAAGCGCTTATTATTGTTGCGATGTTGTATTTCATTTCCGCAATATGCTCTGCGTTAGCGCCAAATTATGCCCTTCTTGTATTGGCGCGTTTCATCGGTGGCATTGCCTTTTGCTCACTCATTATTGCCCCTGTTTATATTTCTGAGATAAGCTCGGCGAAACACCGCGGTAAAATGGTGTCGGTGAATCAGCTCAATATTGTGCTGGGCTTTGCCCTTTCATACTTCAGTAATTACTACTTTTTGCAGTTGAGTAATAGCGACATCTCCTGGGTGAAAGAGCTTGGAATAGACACCCACACTTGGCGCTACATGCTTGGTTTAGAAACTATACCCGCAGTTTTGTGGTTCACACTTCTTTTCTTCGTACCTAAAAGCCCCCGCTGGCTGCTGCTCAAAGAAAAAACGGAAGAGGCCAAGCAAACCATTTTTGCGCTTTTCGATGCCGAAGAGGCAAAGAGTCAGTTAAACGATATTCAATCGTCTCTTTCCGAAAAGACATGGTCGCTTAAAGAGCGGCTGGGGTTTCTGAACGCAAAAACTATGCGATATCCGCTATTTGTGGGTATCACTTTAGCCATTGCGCAGCAAATTACTGGCATTAACGTTATCTTCTTTTATGCCCCTACTATTTTTGAGCAAAGTGGTGTGGGTACCGATGCAGCATTCATGCAAGCCGTATGGATTGGCATGGTGAATGTAGCCTTTACAATAGTCGCTATGCTTACCATTGATAAATGGGGCAGAAAACCACTGCTTATTGTTGGCCTTTGCGGTGTAGCTATCAGCATGACGGTGTGCGCCTATGGCTTTAAACAGGCAACTTATGAAATTGAATCAGGGGATATAGCAGAAATTCAAATTGTTGCCCCTCAGCTTGCAGAAAAGCTGCTGGCTTTGGAAGGCAAAGTGTATTACTCAGATGTTGAATTTAAACAAAGCCTGCAAAGAACACTCACAACCGCACAATACGATAACCACCAGCAGCTTATTCTAAATAGCAGTATCTCTATGAATGCGCCGCTGGTGCTGTTTGGTATCATTGCGTTTGTGGCGTCTTTTGCGGTCTCTCTCGGCCCAGTTATGTGGGCCATGCTGGCAGAAATTTTTCCTAACCAAACCAGAGCAATTGCCATATCACTGGTGGGGGTTATTAACTCATTAACCAGCTTTTTAGTACAGCTAGTTTTCCCTTGGGAGTTAATGAACTTTGGCGCTGCCGCCACTTTCTTTATTTACGGTATATTTGCGCTCGTAAGCCTTGCTTTAGTGGTGCGGTTCTTCCCCGAAACAAAAGGGCGAACACTTGAGCAAATCACTGAAAATTTCCAATCTAGGTAAATTAGCCATGTTAGCTAGCCAGATAAACTAGCTAGCCGGATAAACTAGCTAGCCATGTAAGCCTAACGTGAATAGTAATGCGTTAAGCGAACTGACGCTTATGCTGGTTCACACTTTTAATACTCGCTTCTTCCAGCACAATGTGTTTATCGATAGATAGAGATGTCGGTAGTACGTGAGAGGCTACGATAACTAATTTACTTTGCGCCTCTTTTTCGAGTAATTTGCAAACTCGCTCTTGGGTTTTAATATCAAGGCCCTCAAATGGCTCATCTACCATTAACACCAGCGGATTAGCTAATACAGCTCGCGCCAAGGCAAGGCGTTTTCGCTCACCACCAGACAATTGCCTGCCGGATTTACCAACCCAATTGGTTAACGGCAAAATAGTGTCGAGGCTCAACTCTTCTAATAACGTACACATAGTATCTTGCGCGATATCACTCCCTGCGGGGTCTAAATTCATTTTCACACTGCCAGATAAAATGATGGGATCTTGCTCTACATAAAGCCAGCGCTTTACCATCCCTTCTGATATGGCATGATCATCAACCCTACGCTCACCTTCAGCAGGCAATAAACCAGCTATTGCTTGCAAAAGAGATGATTTTCCACAGCCAGACACACCGCTTATGGTTACCACACCTGTTGAGGGTAGACTTACTGTTACCGGTACCGTAGTGCGATTTTTCGCTGCAAAGTGATTAAGTTGTAGCGACGTACAAACAGGCTTTTCTGCCAATTGCTGTATGGGCGATGTACTCAAACAATTTAACGCGTTGTTGCTCTGTTGATGCTGCGCGGCATTTGCAACTGCATTAAAGCTTGCCGATGCCCAATCCGGTGCAGCTAACAGCACCATAGGAACTATAAGCGCGATGGGAGCGAAAACGGCGACCTCAGAAAATGGCAATAAGCCTGCCATCAATAGCAAAGCAAGCGCAAAGGCAACACCTTGAAACATCCACATTGTGTGTAAAGTCTTTTTCTTTTGGTTAAGCTGCTGTCGCCATACAGGCATTGCGCTTGGTGCATGTTCAGCGGCCTTTTTTCTGTTCAAGTGCCAAATGGGGCTTGCCGCTAAAAAATGTGAGGATGCACGTCTAAACTCTTTCGTTGCGTAAGTATTTTCACGCGCCGTGGCTAATGCACTCAGCCATTGAAATGTAAGTAAAATAATCCATGCGCTATACAAGGCAACAAGATAAACAGCGCCAGGGAGATTAGTCCATAACGCGGCTATACACATCACCGTGAATATGAAGAGGACGCTAGATAAAGGAGAAACCCACGCAATCCATTTACTGGCAAGCACTTCTGTATGCTGAGCTAATGCTTCAGTCGACGATGCTTTATCTTCTAATTGACAGTTCTGTAGCTGAGAAAAAACATCCATTCTAACGGTCGCAATTCGCGCTAATAGATCCTTATGTCCTACCCACATGCTGGCATAACCGGATGCAATACGAAGTAACGCTAACCCTCGAATGACAACGGCAGGAATAACATAATTAAACCCAACGGGCGCAATTGCGCTTATAGCAATAAACCATGAAGAGATAACCAAAATACTCAGCCCAGCTGCAGCGTGAAGCATAGCAAGCAATAAAGTTATATACGCAGGTTTGCTTTCATTGCTCATGTTAACTGCTGCTCCTCTCCCGGTGGTCTTCGATGACCTAACTCGGTTTTATCTATAACGTGCTTGTTTTCAATGTGCCAGAAACCAGTGAACCAATCTGCTGGCAGCGCTTTGTGGGAAGCCCATATCACTGTTTTATCGCGAGTGAGTTGGTAAATTAGTTGTGCAAGGCGGCAATGCTGATCGTCGGGCAGGTGAGCCGTGGGCTCGTCAAGCAACCATAAAGGACGGTCTCGCAACAGCGCTCTCGCTAGGCTTAGACGCTGCGCCTCTCCTCCTGAAAGCAGCGGGTAGTCGGTCATTACCGTATCTAAACCTAAAGGTAACTGTTTGAGCCAATCAGATAGCTCTACTTTTTCTAAGATGGCGATGAGCTGCTGATCACAATACTCATCATGTAAGCATAGGTTCTCCCTCACATTACCTGGCAAAATGACAGGATGCTGAGTTAACCATATTGATGAACACTCACAACGATGTGTTGCCCGGCGCTGACCGGCCAATGCTTCTAAAAGCAGCGTTTTGCCGCTTCCCGAACGTCCACTGAGTAATATGCAATCGCCTTGATTAAACGCGAGAGTTTGCGCTGTTAATAGAGATGGGCTGTCTTGCACTGTGTCAGCCACTTCATCAAATACCGCAAATTCATTTGCCAAAAATCCATTCCTATTTTCGACTGCCGCTGAACTTGTTGTTGCTACCTCTGTTTGCGAGCCGCGCGCTTGGGCTGAGTCTGTACTTTCTTCAGTGCTTGCTTCAGTATTTGCTTCAGTGTATCCCTTATCTTCATATCCCTTAGCTTCAACACTTGGGGAGTAGCTAACTAACACCGGCGCGAGCGTCTCCATTGCAGATTCTGCCTGTGCTTTTTGGTGATAAATTTGACCCAGTTTTTTCATTTCACTTAGTAGTAAGGGAACGACCAGTAAAATCCACAGGCCCTGTTGTAGGGTAATGTCAGGGCCAACATTAAGCTCATTCAGTAATGTAAAACCTATAAAAACCGCCACTAACGCCACAGAAAGCGTGGCAAAAAAATCCAGTACACTGTTTGATAAAAACGCAACACTCACCACTTTCATGGTGCGTGAGTTTAAGGTGTCACTTGCCTCTTTGAGTAAACCGGTTTGCCTTTCATGAGCCTGAAAGGTGGACAGCATAGGCAGCGCCGCAAGCCTGTCGGTAAACATACTGCCAAGACGGGATAATGCGATGAAATGTTTTTGATGAAGCGCAGCTGCTCCTTTACCCACAATGATCATAAACAAGGGCACAACTGGAAGTGTGACCAATAGCCCAGCACCGATAACCGGATTCACAAAGAATATTACCGCCAACGCGAAAAGCGGCACTATTACTGCGATAGTTTGTTGTACGCTATATTCTAGTGCCCAATCGGTTAAGTCATGCAATTGTTTTTGCCATAGCGACTGCCAGTAAAACGCCGTTTGCTGCCGAACCAATGCGTGCTGACGCGCAGAAAAAACCGCTGTTAACGCTGTCTCTAATTTGGATAGCATGTTGGTTTTACTAACAATAGACTGCTGATTATACAGTCCTTGAAGCAACCAAGAACAAAAGAGAGAAAGGGCCATTCCGATAATATGTGTATTTGCTCCGTGGGCCTTGTTCACCACCCAGTCATGGGCAATATGGGAGAAAAAATAGAACCCAATGATCAAAGAAAAAAGCGACAAACACTTAATTACCACAAGGCGCAATTGTGATGCACGCACACCAAGCTTGTGCGACTCATCAAGCAGTTTACGCCAAGTTGTCAGTGTTTGCCGGTTGGGAACCTTTTCTTTAGTCACTGTTTGCTCTTTTAATGCTATGGTTTTGTTTGTGTTTACATTGCTGCCAACACATAGTTAAAAACACATAGTTAAAAACACAATGCAGCCCCTTACTTTTACTAAGGGGACTGCACCTCTTACACTTTCACAGTTCACACTGTGTTAGTCTGCGTCCTCGGGCCGGTCCATATTTTCAGTAGACTCAAGCCACATGGCGTTAATAATGCCAAAAGAACAGGCAAGTAATACTCCAAGTATCCAAGCGAAATACCACATTGTTGCCTCCTTAATAAATAGTGTGAGATTGGTCTAAGTCGTCGTTTTTGATACGACCGCGCATGACATAGAAGCTGTAGGCAGTGTAGCCAAGAACGATTGGAACAAAGATGCAAGCAACGATGAACATTACATTAAGTGTTAAGTGGCTTGATGTAGCGTCCCATACCGTTAGACTTGCCGCTGGCATAGTGATACTTGGCATTAGAAATGGAAACATAGACACACCAGCAGTCAAGATGACGCCTGCAATGAATAACGCACTAGATACAAACGCCATTCCTGCATTGCCCTTTTTAGAGAAAAATGCACAAGCCAGCCCACCAACAACACCTAGTACTGGCGCTATAAGCGTTAATGGGTAGTCGCGGTAATTGTTTAACCATGCTCCCGCTTCAATAGCCACTTCCTTTTTCAAAGGATTAGATGTTGCTAACGTATCAACGGCAGAGGTAATCACAAAGCCATCTAAGAACGCCACCCAAATACCTGCGAGAACGAAAAGCGCAACCCCGACTAAACTTAAAACGATAGATACCACTCGCGCCCGAACCTCAATGAATCCATCAGTTTTCATTTGCAACCATGTGGCACCGTGGTTAAGTAAAATTGCCACAGACAACAGACCCGCTACCAGTGCAAATGGCGTGAGTAACCCAAAGAACGAACCTGTGTAGGTAGAGCGTAAGGTATTGTCCATCTCAAAAGGTACGCCTAATAACAAGTTACCAAACGCCACACCGAAGTTAAGTGATGGAATAATACCACCGGCAAATAACGCCCAATCCCACGCTTTTCTCCACTGAGGGTTTGGTAGCTTGCTGCGGTAGTCAAAACCAATAGGCCGCATCCATAAAGCAATAAGCGTTAGCGCAAGCGCAAGGTAGAAGCCAGAAAACGCAGTGGCATAGATAAGCGGCCAAGCTGCAAAAATGGCACCGCCTGCTGTGATGAACCACACTTGGTTACCGTCCCAGTGGGGACCAATGGTGTTTATCATTACACGGCGTTCTTTGTCATTTTTTCCAATAAGCGTTAGCAGTGCCCCTACTCCTAGGTCAAAACCGTCGGTAACGGCAAAACCAATAAGCAGTACACCCACCAAACACCACCAAATAACGCGAAGCAGTTCATAATCAATCATACTTTTGCTCCCTGATTGTCTAGGTCGATTAAATCAAGATCAGATTCAGTTTGTGTTTCTTCAGGTGGAACCGGACCTTTTTTGGCAAACTTCTTCATTAAGTAGAAAGCAATAATGAACATCACAGTGTAAAAGGCGGTGTATGCAACCATAGTAGTAACTACATCGCTAACCGCGAGATTTGAAACAGATGCATGCACAGGAAGTATTTCAGCTATTGACCATGGCTGACGTCCATATTCAGCAACAAACCATCCCGCTTCACTCGCTACCCAAGGAAGGGGCAAGCTAAACAAAGACGCTTTTAATAGCCAGCGAGGCTGAGTAATCCGGTGTTTTGTGCTGTAGTAGAAGGCACAGATAAACAGCGCTAGCATGATAAAGCCAGACGCCACCATGAGTCGGAAGCTCCAGAACAAAGGAGCTACTGGCGGAATACTATAGTCTACCGCTTGCTGTAACGCTTTTTCAGAAGGATTTGAAACATCATTGGTGTAAGGCTCAAGAAGCATAGCGTAACCCAAGCTGTCTTTGTGTGCTTCAAACGTTGCACGCTCCTGCTCTGTGGCGGAGCCATCTCTTACACTATCTAGCAACTCGTAAGCCTTTATTCCTTCAAGAATTCGCTCTTTATTTTGCTCTTTAAGATCTTTTATTCCAGAGACTTCTTCCGTTAATGAGCGTGTTGCAATAATGCCCATAGCCCATGGTATTTGAAGCGCGTACTCGGTTTTTTCTTCCTCATCATTGGGCAAGCCAAATACAGTAAATGGCGCTGGCGCTGGATGAGTTTCATACTCGGCTTCTACCGCAGCTAATTTTACTTTTTGGACATCGCCTAGCTCATAACCACTTTCGTCACCAAGTACGATGACTGACAATGTGGCCGCTAAACCAAAGCTTGCCGCAATGGCAAACGAGCGACGGGCAAAAGCAATATGCTTATGATTGAGTAAGTAGTAGCTAGAAATAGCTAATACGAAGATAGCACCAGTGACGTAACCTGCTGAGACTGTGTGGACAAATTTCACCTGTGCTACCGGATTGAATATAACTTCTGCGAAGCTGGTCATTTCCATGCGCATGGCTTCAAAGTTAAAGTCAGCACCAACTGGGTATTGCATCCAGCCATTGGCAATTAAGATCCACAGTGCAGAGAAGTTTGAGCCAATGGCAACCAGCCAAGTAGCCATAAGGTGTTTCACCTTAGACATTTTGTCCCAGCCGAAGAAAAAGAGACCCACAAATGTCGATTCTAAAAAGAACGCCATTAGGCCTTCAATAGCAAGCGGAGCGCCAAAAATATCACCCACGTAATGTGAGTAATACGACCAGTTCATACCGAACTGGAACTCCATCGTTAAGCCTGTAGCCACGCCGATAGCGAAGTTAATACCAAACAACTTGCCCCAAAATTGAGTCATCTGCTTGTATATCTCTTTGCCGGTCATAACATAAACCGACTCCATGATGGCTAGTAAAAAGCTAAGCCCCAGCGTTAGGGGTACAAATATAAAGTGGAACATTGCGGTTAACGCAAATTGCCACCGCGATAGTTCTATTAACGTATCGCTCATGGGTCTTCTCCCTCGTATCTTCGGTGCGCTTTACACACTTAACAATAATGTTAGTCAATTAGCCTGTTGCAAAAACTGTTGCGAGCTATCCCTATTTTTAAGTAGCAGTCGCAAAGTTATCGTTCTTTCGGCTTTCTCATCACAGATAAGAGCACTATGCCCCCACTGTTGAGTGAAAATATTGCACCTAGAAGACGGGGGAATTTTGATCCAACGCAAGGTAGCGAGAAAATATTACCGCCATTTTTGTCAAAAAAGTGACAAAAATGGCAAACTGGAATAGTTAGAGGTAACAAGACTATGCCTTACTCAGCATCTGTTGGTGAGTATCTTAAAGTGAACGCGCCGCGCAAGCTGCCAGGCTTAAAGCCGGTGGCTTCATCTTCAGGGTATGCCTTTTTGATCGCACTTAACACAGAGGGGGACACTTGTTCACCATGACACGCCGTACACACTTGCCCAGTGGTGATAGCCTTCATATAGCGAAATTCGCCGGTCTTCCCATCAACGTGGGTAGCCTCTAAGGGACCAGTGACATTTTCAGACAGTTGCTCAGCAAACTTTATAAGCTGTGCCGTTTCCCAGTCGTCGGGTTTATTATTTGGGTTTCTTACCCTTAGCGCCGTTCTACCCACCGTCCATCCCTCTTTACTTAAAGAATGAGCGATGGGTTCTGCTACTAATTTACACTCCTCGACTCCTACCTCTAGGCCTCCGCGCTTTATTGCCTCTTGCAAGCGCGTTTTTAGATTGCTTCCGAGCTCCTTCGCGTGAGCACGCGCTTCATTGCGGTTATCTTGTTCATTGAGATCTGTTGTAGTCTGCTGTACCGCACTAGCTATGCTGCTAAAGCCCACCAATGCAAAACATATGTATTTTGATAAATTGGCTAGATTGAGTTTATTTGAGTGGCTCGTTTGTTTATCGCATTTTTCCGATAATACCTTTACTTCATTTTTCATTTTTTCACCCGTTGATTAGTTCGTATTCGTTGTTTATACCAATTCATAAGGCTTATGACGAAAAACTTTCGTCGAACAGTTTTTATCAATAGTTTGCTCTCAACAGGCAACTATCAAAAAAGCGTTATGAAAGGTGAGCTTAAGTGTTTAGTAAACAAGCGACGTGCCAATGTGCTAGCATTTTTAATTGTGGACACAGATACTATCTGGCATTGATAGAGCTAAGCGGCAAATTTCGGGCTCAAAACTCTTTTACAGAAAGTGAAAGTAATACCAACAACATTGCTAAAAACCCATATAAAAATGAGAATAAAGACGATGTGGCAACCAACGGAATATAGTGCAAGCAGGATATGAATTTTTCTATCATTCAAGCCATGATCGACGCCATCGATAAACCGGCCATTTTTATTAGCCCCGACTATGTCATAGAGGCGGTCAACAAACCGTATAAAGACACCTATCCTGTAAATATCAAGCTGGGTTTCAGTACCTGTTATCAGGTGTCACACCGCAATAGCAAACCTTGCAACGAATGTGGCGAGACTTGCCCTATGCAGGAAAGCAAAGAAACGGGAAAGGTTGCAAGTGCTGTACATATTCACTCCACCAATGAAGGGCAAAGTTATTGCGATATTCTTATGCGCCCTATTTTCGATGGCCAAGGAGACTTGATAGGTTATTTAGAAATTTTAGATAAGTTGGCATTTGCGTCTAACACACCCTCAAAAGGAAAATTGGTTGGCGAGTCTGACGCGTTTAAAGCCATGCTGAACAAGATCAATAGAGCGGCAAAGTCTGATATTGCGGTGCTATTACAAGGTGAAACGGGAACTGGAAAAGAACTGGTTTCACAAGCCTTGCATTCATCGAGTTACCGCGCAGAGAAGCCCTTTGTGGTTATTGAATGTACCGGCCTTACCGACACCTTATTTGAAAGCGAGCTTTTTGGTTATGAAAAAGGGGCTTTCACAGGAGCATCGTCAAATAAGAAAGGGTTGGTTGACGCTGCCGAAGGCGGCACCTTGTTTTTCGATGAAATTGGAGACGTGCCTTTAAGCATGCAGGTTAAATTGCTCCGTTTATTTGAAACACAAACCTATCGCCCAGTTGGCAGCACGGTTGTAAAAAAAGCAAACTTCAGATTAATTTGTGCATCGCATAAAGACATCTATGCCTTGGTTCAAACAGGAGAGTTTAGGCAAGATTTGTATTATAGAATTGCTGGGTTTCCAATAACGTTACCGGCCCTTCGAGAGCGCCCAACAGACATTCCACTTTTAGCTGAGCATATTTTAAGAAACCTTTCAGATAAAAAACGTCTTCATAAAAACGCTATTAAGCGGCTCACGCACTACGCTTTTCCTGGCAATATTAGAGAGCTGAAAAACATTATTGAGCAAGCTGCGTTGCTGTCTAATGAGTCTGTAATTGGTGAATACGACCTTCCTGATACAGTTTTACGCACTGCACCTAAAAAACATGCAGAATTAAGCAAAAGCTCGGCTCTGGTAGCAAAACAGCCCACGCTTGATATGGACGAGAACCTGATACTCAATGCAGTTACAACGCTTGAAAAGGCAGAAGAGTTCTATCTAAAAAAGGTGTGTCAGCACTACAGCGGCAGCATGGAAGAACTTGCCAAAGCACTCAATGTAAGCGTGAGAACCTTGTACAGAAAGCTTCAAAAAGCCGATATCAGTATAAAAACAAAGTAAAATAAATTTTGCTAAAACTCCGACCACTATAATAGGCCTGCATTTTGTATCGCCTGCCATAGCAACCTAATTGCAAGTAAGGTAATAACGGCTTTAAACAACCAATTGAAGGTTTCGTTTGGCACGCGTTTGAGCACTCGTAACCCAACAAAAGTACCTAATGCACCACTTGCAATCATGGCAACAATAACACCGCCCCACTGACCAAAAGAAAACCCCACAAAGAGAAAAACGAATGCTTTCAACGCATGTTGGATAGTCATACAGGTTGCGAGTGTTGCGGTAATACGCATTTTGTCAGCAACACTACGATGAACAAATGCAGCAACTAAAGGCCCTGTTGCCCCCACGAACATGGAGAGGATTGTGGTAATAAACCCTGCAATGCTGCGCCCAATGGGAGATAGTTCATGCGCTTTAGGTTTCTTTCCCCACACCATAAAAAGGATAAACCCAGAAACCGCAAACTGAATAAACACCAAAGGAAGCTGCACAACAATAAATGATGCCAAAATGCCACCTAGTAAGGCACCAAAACTAAAGTACATGACGATTTGTTTATCGACATGCGTGCGGGTCATTAACGCTCTATTCCCGTTTGAGCCAAGCTGAACCAGGCCATGAACTGGAATAAGCGCAGTTAATGGCAAGGTTGAGGCTAGAATAGCTAATAGCAGAACGCCACCGCCTATTCCCAGAGATGCTGTAATCAAGGAGGTAAAAAATGAAGCCACTATAAGCAAAGTAGCGCTTAAAGTGCTCAGTGCATCACCTGCTGTTATGAGTTCATAAAAAATATTCAAACAAGGTCTCTCCAAAAAAAGCGGCAACACATAATCAACATGGGGGTGATCAAACCTGCCCTCTAAGGCGTTTAAAATTCGTTCAACGCAAATGGTGAAATGCCATGGCTACGCCAAGATATGTAATGAAAGCCCTTGATACTTTATTAGACGAGCACAGCACCATATCGTCTAAATCCATAGCACGCCAAATTCTTAAAAACAGCGGGTTAAGCGAGGATGATATAAAGATGTGTGTGAAAAAGCGAACGCTATCACACACCTATATTTTTGAGGCATAACGACTGTGGCGTTTGATAAATTAAGTTTTCCCCTATTACAAAATCAAGCAACATCTTCTTCAATACTTCAAAAGGTAGATGCCGCTCTCTACCAAGCTAAAACAACTGGAAGGAGTAAGGTAATATGCGCTTAAGCCGTGTGTAAAAAGCAACACAACATTAAGAAAAATTTACACTCTCTACTTTACTTACCTTGCCACGCCAGCCCCCAAACATCTTCAAAATAAAATAAAAACATTTAAAAACAATGACATACCAAAACAAAAACAAAAGATGATTGCTTGGCACGAATAAAGCATAAATTAGACTAGCGGATAACAAGAGTCGTAATATGAAGCCAGGAAGGCTTTTGAAATGGAGAGTCCATATTACGAAATAGCGAGCTTTGATGGAAGACGATTGTCACGATATAAGGATTGCGTCATCCACGGAAAATGGAATTTACTCAGCACCGCTTAAGGAAATTGTTTTACGTTGCATTACTCATCGATGATGCGGTTGGGTTGGAATAAAACCAGCAAACTGAGCAGGATGCAGCAACCTTGGTTAATACGGAAAATGACTAAGATTGTCAGTACCCTCATCGAAAGTTTCGACATTGATGTCGCATGCTACGAAGGAATGTTACCTATTTGGACTGGTTGAAGAATGTGTGTTACTTCAGCCGGACCATAACGAGGACATTGATAAAGTCATCGATTTTATCAATGAGTTGTCATCAGACGACTGCCCTCTCCCCACAAAGACCCATCCCGGTCTTTACACAACTCTGATTTTTGCCCGCCTTTGGCGGGTATTTTTTTGCCTGCTCAAAAGAATGAAAGCGAGTTCATGCTATTATATGCGTTCTTTGCAATATCCTCTATTTAGGTTAACTACTTTGCAGCCTTCTTCTCCTGTCGTATTTAGAATGTTGTTCTGCGCCATGCTTGCCACTTCGGTAGGACAAAGTGTAATGCTAGCGACGCTGCCATCAATGGGCCGGCAAGCGAATTTATCTGAATTTCATATAGCGACAATCATGTCGAGCTCGGCACTTATTTTTGCTATCGGTACCAATGTGTGGAGCAGAGTAGCGCGACGAGCTGGGTTCAAGCGTACATTGCTTATAGGCCTTGCAGGCTATAGCGCGGGAACGTTTGCTTTTGCGAGTGCGTGGATGGCTGGATTTTCAGGCATTATCAGCGGAACTAATTTATTTTTAGCATTGCTCATAAGCCGAAGTTTGCAGTCTACAATCATGTCGGCTACGCCACCGTCTGCGGTTGGCTATGCTGTGGCAATTAGTGCCCCAGCACTGCGCGTTAGTGCAATTAGTAAAGTAACATCTGCCAGCAATGTGGGTCAGATCATAGGGCCGGCCTACGCAGGCTTGTTAGTTGGATTTGGTCTTTTGGCCCCACTTTATAGCATAGTGGTGCTCACCCTGTTGGCATTTGCCCTCGTACTTTATAAGTTACCGGTTTTACCGCCGCAAAACTCCACTGAACAAAAAGTGCCTACGGTCGCTCTAGAAGATAAGCCAACCCGTGTTCCCTATGTATTTGTAGCAAGCTGTGTATGTGTATTTGCAGCTATGGCAATGATGCAGCAAACCATGGGCTTTTTCTTTATCGATTTTTATGGAAAAAGCCCTGTAGAAGCTGCTCGCTTAGTTGGGTTTGCAATGATGATGAGTGCAGTCACGTCATTAACCGTTCAGTTTACCATTGTGCAAAGGGCGCGATTGAGTAAAGAAATCATGATGTCCTTAGCCCTTCCTTTATTATCCCTAGGCTATCTTATTTTGTATTTTCAACAGAGTTTTGCTGTTTCATATATAGGCATGGCTGTTATGGGCTTAGGTATGGGCATGGCGTATCCCTCACTTGCTGCAGCAGCAACTACTTATTGCGCCAAGTCTCAGCAAGCATCAATAACCGGTTTAATTACCGCAACTACTGCAATGGGTTATATTGTGGGTCCTCCACTTGCTGCTTTTTTGTATCAACAAAATATTGCGCTTCCATTTGCCGCTTCAAGTGCACTTATGGCCATTGTTTCCATTGTTATTCTCGTAACGCTAAAACAAATAAAGCGCTCGAATTCGCGCCAGAGCCCTTAGTTACAAGGAGTAATAAACCGTATTTAAAAAGTTACCTAATTATTTAAAAAAATGCGGAACCTTTTTGATAAACCGCTATCTTACTTTATACACGGAGTCGTTGAGTGTTCGATTTTGTGTAGTGTGTATGTGTTTTCCAAGTGATATTGTGTTTTTTGAAGGGGCGTTTCGCCCCTTTTTCTTTTCTCGCTTCTTTTTTGCTATTCTCTCTCTTTCCTATTTTCTTTTTTTTAAGCGCTTTCTAAAAAGCCGAACTTAATGTGGATTATTGTCAACATTTTTCACATATTAATGATAATCATTATCATCTAGAATGTGAAACATCAACTAAAGGAGACAGTGATGCCAAAACCAAGTCCGCGCCTTGCAGAAGTGATCAAAACTACCCGTATTTCCCCTTCCATTCAACGGGTTCATTTAGGTGGGGAAGAGCTTAACGCATTCCCTGCAGTTACCCCTGGTGCCTATATCAAACTAATGTTTGACCTCAATGGCCGCCCTTTAATCTCTCCTGGCGAGAAAGGAAATTTCGCTATGCGCACTTATACTGTTAATAGTGTAAACCCAGATAAGCCTGAGATAACCGTGGATATGGTACGCCATGCAACCGATGGGCTAACTGGACCTGCGGCTGCTTGGGCGGTAAATGCTCAAGTAGGTGATAAAATAATGATCGCTGGTCCAGGCACAAGTAAAGGCCTTAGTGAGTCATACGATTGGGTACTGCTGGCAGGCGATTTAACAGCATTGCCAAGCATAAGAAATCATCTCGCCTCCCTTCCAAAAGATGCAAAAGGTTACGCCGTTATATCCATCGAGCATAATGATGATATCGTTTCATTGGAAACTCCCGAAGCCGTTGATGTTATCTGGGAAATAAAATCATCTTTAACTGAAACCATTTCGTCACTTACTTGGCATGAGGGTCAGCCCGCTGTTTGGATAGCCTGTGAGTTTTCGGACATGCGTAATATACGACGCTGGCTGAAAGACGAAAAAAGCCTGCCTCACGAACAGCTTTATATCAGTAGCTACTGGAAAAAAGGCCGCAGCGAAGATCAGCACAAAATCGATAAACGCCAAGATAGTGAAGCCTATGCTAAGGCGCTAGCAGAAAGCTAATTTGGCCAAGTGAGATGTGAGCAGTCGTGAGTACTTATTTAGATGAACTGTTGGCATGCAGAATTTTCAAGAATTTGTAGAAACTGCAATATATAGTTAAGCAACAGAGCATAGAGACATAAAAAGTTCATATAATACAAGGAAATACACCATGTAACAGGCATTGCTTCATCTATAGTGAGTGTAAGGTTGGTGCTTAAGTTGACCAATTTATCTCAAATTCATATTGATAAGGAGAATGCATTATGAACAGTGATCTTATTGAAGGTAATTGGAAGGAAATGAAAGGTAAAGTGCAACAGAAATGGGGCAAACTTACCGATGACGACCTAGATAAAATTGATGGTCGCAGAGAAGAATTAATTGGTAAGGTTCAGCAGGCATATGGCAAAAGTCGAGATGAAGCTGAGCGGGAAGTTGATGGCTATTTAAATTAAAAAATATATCCTTCGACCTCTACTCTTTCTTTATAAGGAAGAGTAGAGCTATTTGTCTTGCTCGCTGGATGCGCTCATGCTTTTTTCCCACCAAGGAAGAGAAAAGTCTATTTCATCGGGGTTCTGAGTTTTTGCATATTTCATACGCACAGAACTCCAAAATGCAGCTTTGAAAATAGGGTCGTAGATAACAAAATCACCTTTTTCGCGATATTGTTCAAACAGCTGCTGATAAGCCCCTACTGGTGTAAGCGGGTTATCTTGCTGAAACACAACATCGCCACCATAAGACTCATAAAGCGCTTTGGAAACCTTCCAGCTCTTCGCCATACTCTGCGCCAACGCCATGCGATAACGCTCTAGCTCTTCCTCTGCATAGTCGTCCGCGTTATCTAAATCCACCGTCCATAGTTTTATTACTGAATAAGCAGACTGAATTTCACTATCTTCCGGAACTATGTCATTTTTTTGTGCAAAATCAGCAAGCACAGACTCGGTTATTTTACTTCCTAGTGCTCGTTGCGCGAGTATATCGCGAACCTCTTTTTCTGATTTATCAGTAAGCATAGATTGGAATCGCTCAACATCCTCGGAAGAAGGCTGGAGCTCGGTATTTGAGATAGATTTATTGAAAAGGCGAGCAATAATTTCGTTTGCCGCCTGAGGCGTGTTCATGCCGAGACAAAATACAATAGCAGCAAACAGCACCATTGGGATTACTTCTGAACGAGTCACTTTTCTGCTTTCCTAATTTCCGATATTTAGAGCGAGCACGCATCGTAAAGATGCACTGTTAGATACTACGCTCCAGCACACAAGACACATCTATTTATATTTATTAGAGTTTTCCGTTGTCTTGAGGAATGACGTTTTTGAAGTTTATACTTTAGTTTATTTACTGCTAAATATCCACTTTTTTGCGCAGTGATTTTTTGACTCCACGCAGCTTTTTCGCGTCTACTCTGCGCGCCTTGGCCGCGCGGCTCACTCGCGTAGGCTTTCTCGGCTTTTGCTTTATCGTTGCCGCTTTGATCCAATGAAGCAGGCGTTCAATGGCATCGTCTTTATTTTGCTCTTGAGTGCGATAATTTTGCGCTTTAAGCACAAAAACACCATCGATAGTAACGCGCTTATCTCTCGCTGAAAGCAGCGTTGACTTTATAGCCTCAGGAAGTGATGAGGCATTAATATCAAAGCGAAGATGAATGGCACTACTTACTTTATTTACGTTTTGTCCACCCGCGCCTTGAGCACGAATTGCCTGCATTTCTATTTCGCTGTCGTCTATAGACAGCGATGATGTAATCTTCCTTTCCATACCATTTCCTATTTAAACTCTGCGCCTTTATCGTATTTTCAACGTATTAGAGTATCATCTAACGTCACATACACTGTTTATTTATTAATTCCTTTTACGCTCAGGGCTGACTATGCTTATCGCGCTATTAACTTTAATTTGTATCATTGCTCTTCTTTTTTGGTTCACATCTAGCGTTGACAAAAAAATTGAAAAGAACTTTTTTGCGCCTGGGAAGTTAACGACGGTAAAAGAAGGCACTATTCATTGGCAGCAACAGGGAAGCGGCCCCGCCCTTATCTTAATTCATGGGTTATTGGGAAACAGTGCAAATTTTGCGAACTTGGCTTCGTTACTAGCTAAACGCTATACAGTTTACAGTATAGACAGACCTGGCAACGGTTTTTCATTGCGTTCTAGCACTGCGTCAGCGTCGTTTGAAAAGCAAAGCAGCATGATATTGGAGTGGATGGATAAAGTCGGCATCAACAGTGCTTACTTAGTTGGCCACTCAATGGGCGGGGGAATTTCACTGAGAATGGCAATAGACGCCCCCGAGCGCATTAAAGCTGTTTCATTGTTATGCCCACTCACCGCGCCATTAAATAAAGGCGCGGGGCCGCTATCCATACTCTATATCCCAAATGGCATTCTGAGAAAGGGGATATCCAAAACTTTAGCGAGCCCTTTCAGAGTGAAATTCGGCAGTAAACAATTGGCGCAGATATTCCATCCTGAATCCATCCCACCAAGCTTTGTTAAGCGTGAAGGCGGGGCATTAGCATTACACTCGCGATGTTTTTACGAGGGGAGTAAAGACACGGTAGCCGCGCAGGGTAGTTTAAAAAGGCAAGTGCCGGAATATGCTGGTATAACATGCCCTGTAGGTGTGCTGTACGGTGGCTCAGATACAATCTTAGAGCCCAACAGCCACATTCAGCCAGTAGTAAGTGCTGTTTCAGGGGCAGTATCAGAAATTATCGAAGGTGCAGGACATATGATCCCTATTACTCAACCCCAACATTGCGCCGATTTTATTAATGCTGTTAACGATAAGGTTCACTAGAGAAGGCGTTTTATCAGTGAGTCGTCATTTTTTGAAATACAGTGCCATCGCCTTGGGCATGCTTGGCTAATATGGGAGAAAACTGCTCGTGTGCATCACTTTTCTTAAGCGAGCGAAGATAATCACAAATCATTTCAACGCCGTCGTGTTGAACGCAAGTGTCTGCTGGGGAGCTTCCAAAAGCTATATTGTAACTGTAAAACCACATTTGCATTTGTTCAGTGTCCGCTTTTGACATGGCACTGAGTAAATAATACATTCGAATAAAAGACAGCTGCTTGCGATATGCTGGCGCGCTATTTTCGAATCCTGCCAGGGTATTTTCGGCAAGTTCTCGTGTAGAAATACCAAGTATTTCAGAAACCTGCGTTATATTTAAACCTAATTCTTGATACGCCCACGTGAACGCTTTTGTTACCACATTAGCGGGAAATGGCGTTTTGCTCATGTTTAACCTCACTTTTAGATTTATTGTTTTTCATTTTTCGCTCTGATCAATACTAATGCAGCTAAAATCGAGCCAGTTTGCAAAAATATTTATTAACAATAAATAAACTTTAAACCCGTGACTTACGTTGAAAGAGTTTCAATGCACGTCGAAAGTCGGTTAGGGCTGTCTGAAATAACCATTACTTGCTTTAGAGCATAGGCAACATTCTAGAAAAAAGAATGATTTATTGCGTTTTTACAAATTTTTATTCTTAAGTTTAGGGTATACGCTATTTAACAACATACATGTTGGGCGCGAAGGAAGAGTAGTAAGGATTTAGTTATGACGAGATGGCCGAGAGTTATTTTGCTTCTCCATTGGCTTACTGCATTTGCGGTAATAGGAATGTTTGCGTCTGGTTTATGGATGGTAGATCTCACCTATTATAGCGATTGGTATAATACGGCGCCTCACTGGCATAAAAGCATTGGTCTTACGCTTTTTGCCTTAACCATTGTGAGACTGTTATCGCGGGTCGTCTATTCTCGCCCGCCAACACATGGAAATGCATTTGAGAAAAAAGCGAGCAAACTGGGTCACATTGCCTTGTACACGCTGCTTTTAGTCATGTTTGTATCAGGCTATCTCATATCCACAGCAGATGGTCGCCCTATCGATATTTTCAACTGGTTTGCCGTACCGAGTATTGGCGAACTTATCGACAACCAAGAGGACATTGCTGGAGATATTCACTTCTATCTAGCTTGGACTCTTATCGTTACTGCCGCTTTACACGCAATAGCAGCGTTAAAGCATCATTTTTTCAATAAAGACAATACATTGAAGCAGATGTTACGGCTTCGCTAATTTTCACTAAGGAGATACTAATGAAGAAGTTAACTCTGGCACTTGCAGCAGCACTTTCTCTAAGTTCTGCTCACGCAGCAGACTACGTTATTGACAGCAAGGGTGCTCATGCATCAATTAATTTCAAAATTCAGCACTTGGGGTATTCATGGCTAACGGGCCGTTTTAACGACTTTGAAGGTACCTTTAGCTACGACGACAAAGCACCTAGCGATGCGAGCATTGTGGTAAATATAGACACCGACAGTGTTGACTCTAACCATGCTGAAAGAGACAAACATTTAAAAGGCGATGACTTTTTAGATGTGGATGAGTACCCGACGGCCAAATTTGTCAGCACAAAAATTGTGGAAAAGGGCGATGGCATGATGGATGTTATGGGCGACTTCACACTACACGGTGTCACTAAGCCTATAACGATTAGTGCTAAGAAAATTGGCGAAGGTAAAGATCCATGGGGCGGATATCGCGCGGGCTTTATGGGCACAACAGAAATTGCACTTAAAGACTATGGTATTGATTATGACCTTGGCCCTGCATCACAAACCGTTGAGTTAGAGTTACACGTTGAAGGCGTTAAGCAGTAATGCAACGCCTTTGGCTCTCTTAGTTTCATTGGCGTAAGCACCGGAAGTGACGCTTTGAGATTAGTAACTAGTTAGCAATGACAAAAGCCCGCATCAGATGTGGGCTTTTTTTCACAAGTTATTCCTTAATAAATAATTCCTGCATAAATAGCTATGCCTCAACAAAGCAAAGGCGGATAGTGTTATACCAGTCCGCATGGATTGGTATTAAAAATACTAGTGAAGTTTTAGCTTGGGACTCATAGCGTGGCTTAATTTCTTCACCAATAGCTTTAATGCCCCTCTTAACTTTCCGTGAACGGCAAACTGGTGCATGTTATATAAAGATACGTAAACCAACTTAGCCAGCCGCCCTTCTATAAACATACTGCCGTTTGACAACGAGCCCATTAAACTTCCGACGGTGCTGTACTTGCTTAAATGAACTAGCGAGCCATAATCTTGATAAACAAACGCTTTTGTTTTTTTGCCATTAATGAGCGCAGCAATATTATGCCCAACGATGTCAGCCATTTGATGTGCAGACTGAGCACGGGGAGGCACCCATTTACCGTTGTCTTGCTGAACACCACAACAGTCTCCCAGTACCCAAATGGCTTTATCGGTTGTACTTCTCAACTGCTCATCAACGAGAATTTGATTGGCCTTGTTAGTTTCAAAAATACCCGTATTGGTAACGAAATCTGGCGCCTTCACTCCTGCTGCCCACACCATTAAATCAGCACTTATGCGATTGCCATCTTTGGTGATCAGCCCTTTACTGTCGGCCTCGGCCACTGTTGTTTGCTCTTTAATAACAACGCCTAAATCATTTAACGCCTGGCGAGCCGTATTCGCTATACGCTCAGGTAGCGCAGGTAAAATCCGCTCACCGGCTTCTATTACCGTTATCTTAAGGCGAGATGCAGACATATTTGGCATACCGTACGCTTTAGATAAGTTCGCTACATGATGTAACTGAGCCGCTAGTTCAGTTCCAGTCGCCCCTGCCCCCACTATTGCCACATTAATGCCCGCTTCGCTGTCTTCTTGTTGGTTAATGCGAATAAGCTGGTTG
Organism: Alteromonas sp. MB-3u-76; assembly: GCF_002831605.1. Taxonomy (NCBI): domain Bacteria; kingdom Pseudomonadati; phylum Pseudomonadota; class Gammaproteobacteria; order Alteromonadales; family Alteromonadaceae; genus Alteromonas; species Alteromonas sp. MB-3u-76. The sequence goes on from NZ_CP025115.1 coordinate 4,124,756, forward strand.
AGCAGAGCCCGGTGGAATTGTTCCGCCTGAACAAGCGAATCTAAAAAATAGCAGTGTTTCGCTACACCTGGCGTACCAAAGTCATTACTTACGCTGCCAATAGCCATAACCAGCTGGTCATAATCTACCTTGCGCTTAGGAAGTATTTCATGGCCAGCGTCGTCGATAAGGGGAGCGAGAGAAATAGTTTTAGCTTCGGCATCGATAGCGCACATCTCACCTAACTGAAAACGAAAGTGATGATTGGCAGCATGAATGGCGTAATCTACACCGTCAGAATGCTTATCTATCACGCCTGCGGCCACCTCGTGTAAAAGGGGTTTCCACACATGAGTACGGCTTCTATCAACTAGCGTAATATCGGCTTTATTTTTACTCCCCAACTTTCTACTCAAGCGACTTGCTAATTCAAGTCCGCCGGCTCCGCCACCCACTATCACTATCTTTTGCATCGTTATTCACCTGCTAGTGTTGGTTCCATGTATCAACGCTCGGGTTGTTACAATAAGCGCTACATTGTGAAGGTTGCACTCAACATAAAGTTACGCGGACGACCTGGGAAATAGCGATCGCCGGTAAAAGAAGTAAAGTCAGCACGCTCTGCATAGGTTTCATCAAGTAAGTTGTTAATGCGAGCATACAAGGTTATTTGCTCAGACATTTCATAACTTGCGCGGGCATGCAAAAGATTGTGACCATCGTACTCATTTGCGTTTTCAGGGTCTGTAAAATAGCTAGCCACATGCTGCCACTCAAGCTGCGTTTCAATATCGTCGGTGAGTGAATACTGTAAACGTGTGTTGAGTAACAGGTTGGGAGCGGTATCCATATCGTTCCCTTTTATATTTATTTCACCCGACAGCTGGTCGTGCTCATAGGTATGCGCAGCGTAGGTACCGGCGAAGTCGAGACGCAGACGAGAGTTAATGGCGTAATTTACAGTAAGCTCAACACCTCTATGCCACGTCTCCCCGTTACTGACATTGAAAAAATCGCTGTCGCGGTAAATCACATTGTCTTTGCGTAAGCTATATAGCGATAGCACATAACTACCGCTTGCCATACTGCTCCTTAATCCCACTTCTACATTGGTGGCGTCGACAGACTCAAGATCGGTAACCTCTTGTGCCCGCTGAAGTCGATAAAGTTCGGTCGCCTGAGGTGCCCTATATCCTTTTGAAATACCGCCATACAATTGTGTTTCGCTCGACAAGGTATATTGCATAGAAAGCTTGGGGCTAAAATTATCAAAATCATTTTCCCCACTTTCTGGTCGGCTATATCGGCAACCACCAAAACCGCACTGCGTACCGTCTTCTCTTAACCGTCCCACATTCATATTGTTAGTATAGTCGTAGCGCATACTTTCGAAACGCCCGCCTACAGAAACATCCCACTTTCCCTGCTGCATGTTAAAAGCAAAAAATGGCGCTATTAAGGTGGCATCAACCTCGTAGTCGTAATGTTTTCCAACCGGCACAGTCTCAACCAAAAACGCTGAGCCTATGGTCTCGCTGTCTTGCGACTGAATCAGTTCTCCTTGAGTGTGTTCTGCATCCAAACCAAGATCGATATTCCACGAGTCGTTAACGATATAGTTGTATTGTGAAAGAACGCCAACGCCTTCCTGGGCATTTTGTTCAAGGGGCTTACCCGGCAAAAAATGCATTCTAAAGTCCATAGATTGATTGCGTACATATGGAGTAATAGACAGCGCGTTTCCATTATCAAATAACCAATCTGCTTTGCTCCATAACCGTAAACTTTTTGCCTTTCTGAACGCTTCTGGATTAGGGTTACTGCGCGCTATGTCTTCATCTTTATAGCTCTCAAAACCAGTTATATAGCCCGCTGTCTCTTGATCTAAATTTGTATAGGTAAGTCCGCTTGTTACTGACAGGCTGTCAAAATCGACTCGATGACGTACGTTCACTTTCTCTTGGTCTACGCCTTCGTCGTTTCGATAGCCAGTATCGCGCGTTACGCTGGCATTTATTCCTATGCCACTGTCTCCAAAGTTTTTTCCTTGTCGAAGTTTTACGCGATGAAAGCCATACGACCCATAATCTAAACCAACAAACCCGCCGCCTCGCGTTGTATCTGGCGTTACTACATTAAGCACACCATGGATAGCATTCGAGCCATAAAGCGCTGAAGCTGGCCCTTTAATAACATCTATGCGCGACGCCATTTCACCATGAGCTTCAAACAGCTCGTTAATATTACAAAAGCCAGCGGCACGAAGGGGAATACCGTTCTCAGCAGCTAAAATTCCGCCGCATGCCCCTGCTCCTGTGAGCACAGGCGAGCGCAATGCGGGTAGATATTCTTGGCCATTGCCTCGCTGTACACCAGCACCAGCAATATAATTTAAAGACTCCTGAATATGCTGAAACGACAGTAGATTAAGTGTTTCTTCGGTAACGGAAGATACAACGTATCCTACGTTATTATCATTTCCCGCAATGCGCGATGTGGTGGTTTCAATACGCTCAATATCTTTGCTATCAGCGGCTTGGGATACGTTTGAAAAACTAGCGGCAAGAGAAAGCGCAATTAATGAAAATGACAATAACGGCGTGGACGTCATTAAGATTCCTTTGTGTAATATTTTTATATGAATGAATACGCACATTAACCATGTGGCGATTACATCAGTTTTTTCGGAGTAGTTTTTATTGAGTTTTTGAACCGACAAATTGAGGTTCGTTGAATACCATACGGTATTTTTACAAAGACAAAAAAGCATTGCGCTAAAAGCACATAAAAGTAAGGTAGGACCAACGCTTGGGAGTAACTCGTGGTATCTTCTGACTATTAATCATCAAATATCCACAACTTAGAAAATTGCTCGGCCAATTTGGAGGAATTCATTGGACACACTCATACCCAGCCTGTCACAGCTTATAGAGTTTGCTGTAGCCCCTGTTTTCTTACTTACGGGTATAGCAGGTTTTTTAAACGTGATGTCGTCGCGACTAGGGCGAATTTCAGATAGGGTCCGTGTTGCAGAACGACAAATTCATACGCTTTCAGACCCACATATCGTTGATAGGTCTAAGCGCGAAATAAAAGTATTGTGGCGGCGAGTTAAGGTTATTAACTGGGCCATTGGGCTATGTGTAGCCTCCGGTTTGCTGGTGTGCTCTGTTATTATGGCGCTGTTCGCAGGTTCACTTTAGATTGTAGATTTAAAAACACCGATAGTGGTGCTGTTTATCCTTGCCATGATGTTCTTGATAAGCGCACTTATTGTATTTTTGGTTGAAGTGAAACTGGCTACAACCACTATTAATATGGTGAGAACGATACGCTAACCTTCTAGCCCAGGGTCATGTAGCGATAGGCGCAATACTAGGGCGTGTTGATCTTTGCTGTACACTTTTGCAGCGGCCTGTGAGCCCAGCAAGGTAAGTCGTTTAAAAAGCTTACCTTGCCTGCAGGCAGGTACTTATTCTTGCTCTGACAGTGTATCTAATATGGAGAACAGCACATTAGCGCCTATACGAGAAACTTCGGTGTCGTATTTGCTCTCTACATTAACTCCCTCTTGACCACCGGCTAAGTCACTTATAGCGCGAACGATAACCCAATCTACATCATTTATAGTGCAGACCTGACCGATGGCAGCAGACTCCATTTCAGTCACTTCTGCATTAAACACTTCGCGAGTCCATTTGCGATATTCCCGATTATCTAAAAATACTGAGCCTGTTACACCGTTGCCACCCACATGCAGATCTGCATCGCGCTCACCCAATACACGCTGTGTGGGCAGGGTAGACATGGCTTGTTTTGCTGCATCAAGAAGCCGCGGCGAAGCAGTAAAATAAGCCGTATCTTGTGGTTTATCCATACCTTCTTTCACAATTAGCACTTCATCGGGATGAATAAAATGGAAGGGCTTATAATTAGGTAAATGAGGATCTTTTGCGCGTCGAACTGTTTGTTCTTCTACGAAAGCTTCGTAATATTCTGGAAGAATATACTCACCCTCGTTATTCGGATCTTGGTTAGTGTAAACACTCTCATCATGATAATACCAGCGAGCAGGTACAATAACATCCCCAGGCTGCCATTTAGGGTTTATCGCCCCGGCAATGCCCATATAAACTACTTGCTTTACTGGGAAGTAATCTAATGCCATTTGCATCGATAGTGCAGCATTCGCAATACTCATCCCAGTAGCAAACACTAAAATGGGTTCGTTGTGGTAAGTACCCAAACGATAAGTAATACCTTTGATTTTGAGAGTAGTGTGTATACTGGCGTTGGGATCTTGTTCTATACGATTGAGTATTCCCTTCATTTCAGGCGCGTATGCAACAGTAATAGCGGTAAACGAGGGTTCATCAAATACTCTAGGCCCATAGACAGCTGATTGCACAGAGTGACTATGAGATGTGCAGCCTGTGAGCAACAAAGCGCTAAATGCTAAAAGAACAATAATGGTGTAGTTTTTCATTAGCTAAAAACGTCAGTTATGATTATTCAAGTCCTCTACGCTAACACTTTAATTGGCTAAAAAAACCCTTTATCAACACAATTCACACTCTTAATACACTCTGTAAACAGCCCATAAACAAACTGCCGCAAATGCGGCAGTTTGGATAATACGCTGTTAGCTAAAGTGACAGTATTTTAGAAGCGAGAGTTGAATTGAACACTGAATATATGTGCGGTTGCAGACTGGCTGCCAGCAAACGTAGAAGTAAGCGTACCTTGCTCGTTCAAAGCACGAGTTTTATCAATGTCCGCTTCTCTTCCGTTGATATACACATAGGCGCCATCTATCGACATATCGTCGTTAAATGAGTAGGTGAAACCACCCGATACCCAGTGACGGTCAGTATCTGGAATACTCAGTGAACGGTTTTCAACGGTTACCACTCCATCATCATAAGCATAGCCCGCACGAAGCGTAAGCTCATCGCTTAGTATATAGGTTACGCCCACTGAAGCGCGCAGCGAATCGTCGAAGTTTTCTTGCTTTATGAGGAAGTCTGAGCCGTCATTTAAGTTAGCTTCTAACTTTTCAAACGTGCTCCAATCGGTGAATGTTAAACTCGCTTGCACCGACCATTGGCTGTCTAGTCTTTGATTTACCGCTAGCTCAGTAATTGCCGCTAAGTTTAGATCTAGGCTCCCTGGCTGATTTAATTCAGCAGTGATTTGTGAACTCACGTCACCGCTCAACGTTAACTCTGTTTCTGCACGATACGATAAAGCAATGTTAGTGGCATCTGTTGGCTGCCAAAGCGCACCAACATTCCAACCAAATCCCCAGTCTTCTCCCTCTAGTTTAAAAATGGAGGTGTTAGCCGGAACTTGTGTTTGTAGTGCACCGCTCAATATTGGCGACAGGCTATTAGAAATAGCTGAGCTAATTTCAGCATCGGCGAAAGTAGCATTAAGCCCTAATCCCAACATCAGGTTATCGTTCAGTTTATAGGACACCGCTGGATTAAGAGTGATAGACCTTACTTCTGCCGTATCAGCAAAATGAAGAGCCTCAAAATCATCGCTATAATCTGATCGCAAGCCGTAGGTTGTGAATAGGCCAACACCTGCAGACCATTTGTCGTTTATAGGAGAGGTATAAAATACGCTAGGTACTATTGCGGTATCGGCAATGTCGCTGTCAGAGGATTCAGTTGCCCCGACAGGCTGCCCACCTGCGGCATAGCTCACATTGCCACTCACATCTACGCTAGGAGCAATAACGCTAACCGAGGTGCTAAATTGAGACTGTTTAAACACACCAATGGCTGCCGGGTTAGTGGCAAGAATAGAGGCGTTTTCTGGTGTTGCTGCTTGGCCTGCCATAGCGCGGCCTAGCCCGTTTGCACTGTGTTCGTTAACTTGAAAGCCGGCTGATAGGGCAGAAGAAGAAGCCAAGGTAGTAAGTGCAAGACATACTGATGCACGAAGAGAAAGCTGTTGCTTCATAAAATACTCATGTGAAGAAAAAATTGCAGCGCGCATTCTGCGTACAGGAGTATCATTGTTCAATGTAGGTTAACGCGATTTACGCATTTTTACCGTTTTTTACATAAAGTTAACCGCATTTTCGCCGATTTTATAAACAAAACCGCATGGTGAATTAGAAGAAATGCAGTGCCTTTACATTTGAGCGATTTCGAAGCGGGCCTTTCCCTTGTCTTTTGCGGTATAGAGCGCTTTATCTGCAATATCAATTAGCCCATCTATGGTGATGTCATTAGGCTTTTTCGTCATAACCGCACCAATAGAGCAACTCATACAAGCATTTACCGCACTTGGTGCATGAGGGACATTTTCCTCCTTCCAATCTTTGAGTAAATTTTCACAAATCTGGACTAGCTGTTTATCGTCAACATCACTCAATACCACGACGAATTCTTCCCCGCCATAACGGCCGACAATATCAGTCTCACGCTTGAAAATATTTTTCAATATTGAGGCTTGTTGCCGTATGACTTCATCACCCTGTTGATGACCAAACTTATCGTTGTATTTTTTGAAATCGTCTAAATCTAACATCAACACAGCTAAAGACACATTGTGACGCCTGGCGTACGCTAGCAAACTTTCGCTTTGATTACGTAAAGCACGCCTATTCAGTAATTCTGTTAAGGGGTCGAATTTGCTCAGTTTGGTTAAGCGATCATTGGTTTTTTTCAGCAGTGAAAGGCTGCTATCGAGACGGTATTTTGCGTAGGAACACGTAAACAGTGAAGCAGCAACAAACCCAATAGATATTGGCATACGGTCACCATAAGCGGGTGCCAGCCACATTAAAACGATAAAACCAGCAATATTTATTACTGCACTTGTGATCGCAAAACGAAAGGGAATGCCTAGTGCAAAAACGCAGTAGAACGCATATAAAATTGTACCTTCATAAGGAAAAGCGAACTGAAATTCCTGCCAACATAACAGAATCAACCAATAGTTTGAGTAAGTAAGCAGAACCAGTAAAGCAGTGAATATAAAAGCTCGGTAATACTCAAATCGTCGCCAGAAAGACAGCAAAACAACGGCAAATATAATGGGGATTTGAATAAACAGCCGGTCGTACGTATAAAGGCTGTGCATGGTACTAGGTAGTAACAGAAAATCTGCCACCATAAAGCTAGCAACAATAAGTGCGCCGATAACAAGAGCGACACGCAGACGAATGAGGTCTTTTGCTTTAGTGATTGGCAAAGAAGATATTGGCAAAAAAACTCGCCTCCGCTGTGGTATTACACGCCTTAATATTAGCCCAGAAAGGAGTATTAGACATAGTTTGCTAAAGGTTCAGCGTTTGCAAACTATTGCGCAGCCCATCCAGCGTTATGGGCTTAGTTACAATATCGTTCATACCGGCTTCTCTAAATGCAACATGGCGTTCTTGAAAAGCCTCAGCGGTTAAGCCAACGATAGGCGTAATGTTAAATGGCTTCCCTAACTTTCTTATTCGTCGGGTCGCTTCAATACCATCCATTACCGGCATGTGCACATCCATGAACACCATATCTATTCCACCTTCCTCAACCCGCGACACTGCCAGCATGCCGTTCTCAACATGAATAACATTACAATGCAGTTGCTCCAATAACGCTTTTGCTACTACGGCATTTATCGCATTGTCTTCAGCTAACAGTACGTTTAATCCCTGACGCAGTGATTTGTTCCCTGTTTCTTCGTCAACTAATGCATTGCCATTGGTATCTACCTGGGAGCGACTTTTTACTATGGCGGTTACAGTGAAGCTAGCCCCCTCGCCTAGCTTACTCATTACCTTAATATCGCCACCTAAAAGCTCGGCCAGTTGTTTGGCAATGGCCAAACCCAAGCCCGTGCCGCCATAGAGGCGAGTAATTGACGAGTCGGACTGAGTGAATTTCTCAAAAATGTGAGAAAGCCGCTCTTTCTCTATTCCTATGCCCGTATCTTTTACAGAGATAACCAGCTTGTTTTCCTCAGGCTTCTCACCCGATGGAGCATTTAGCTTAGCCGTAATTTTTACCGTACCCTCACGAGTGAACTTAATGGCATTACTCACTAAATTTATGACAATTTGACGCAATTTCGTGATGTCGCTGGTAACCAAAACATTGTCTAAGTTTTTACTCGAATAAACGAGTCGAGTTCCATTTGCACTGGCATTGGTGCCAAGCAACGTAATCAAATCATTGAGCATGTCATCAAGGTTAAACTCGGCCACATCTAGGTCTGACATACCAGACTCTATTTTTGAAAGATCTAAAACGTCATTAATTACATTGGTCAGAATAGCGGCTGAGGACTTTAAATCTGAAGCATATTTACGCTGTTTATCGTCTAACGATGTGTCGAGAAGGAGGGTAGCAAGACCTTGTATCCCATTAAGAGGCGTTCTTATTTCGTGGCTCATAACTGCAAGAAAGTCGGTTTTAGCACGATTAGCCTGTTGTGCTTGCTCTACATATTCGGCAATTTCCGCAGACATAGCCTCTACATCTCTAGCCAAACTTCCAAGTTCGTCGTTTTGCTCTACATTTATGTGAACCTGATTGTGGTCGATAGCAATTCTACTGGCCGCCCCACTTATTTTTTGAATAGGGGCAATAACAAAATATTGCGTCACTCTTCCCATCAATAGACCTACAAGGGCTACCGCGAGCAAAGTGACCAAACAAGTTAACCAAGCTATTTTAGAGAGCGACGCCTGAAGCTCGTCAGCAGGTTGAACAGCGGTGAGCTTCCAGTTCCACGCTGAAAAAGTGGTACAAGCAAATAGAATATCCTGCCCATTAAATTGAGACTCTCCAAAGGCTAATTTAATGTCGCCCATATTAGCGATACCACCGTTGCCGGTGTCTGGAATCATTTTCTTTTCAAAGGTAGAAAAAAGAATATCCCGCGTGCTTTCATCACTGATAACAAAGTGTCTACCCGTTCTTTGATGCAGTGAATTTAGCTCTTCGAAAACTTCATTTTGATACGCGTTACGAAAAACAGGCACGTTTTCCAGGCCAGAATTCATGAGTAACTCTCGCCTATCTTCCACAATTTCCATGACATTAAGAGCCAGTGTTTGAGTGAGCAATTGATACTCGCGCTCTCGCACTGAATCATAGGCGGTAAGGTAAGCCCAGTATCCAGTCAGTGCCATTCCAATAAGTAGAATTGGTATATATATGGCTAATAATTTTGATTTTATTCTCATATCAACTCTTTGCTATACCCTACTGATAAACGTGCTGTTCAGATAGTTTCAGGTAGTAGGAAGGTATAGGAAGCTGCAGTTTTATAGCAGTAGATACATTCACTGCTACGGTAAAGTTTTCTATTTTTTCTACTGGAAAGGTAGCAGAAGAGCCCTGTGCTAAAAGTTGCTTTGCAGTATTAGCGGCAGACTTACCAATATCTTGAGGTTGTGACACTATACCAATGAGTGCGCCTTGCTTCACAGCGTCAACGCTTTCAGCAAACAGTGGCAATAAACCCGTGTGCTTTTTGATCGCTCCAATGAGGTGATGTGTTTCAATAAGAGGACCTGCAGATAGCCAATAACCATCGAGAGATTCATACTCACTTTTTAACGTGGTAATCACATCTTCCTTCATAAGCTCTAACCCAGCCTCACCCGGCACATAGGGCGTTTGAATTGGAACAAAAACAATATTTTTATAGCGCTTTTGAAGGGCTAGTAAGCTGTTTACCGCATTGTAAGAAGAGGGATATGTTGAATGTATTAACCCTATTCTAAATATCTTATTTGGGTTGGACGCTTTGAGTACACCTTCGAGCATCTCAAGCTTTATATCGGCATCAACCACATGAGACTCACCGGTAATATTGCGCTTGCTCACTGCGCCAAACGCAGGAACAATGCCCTCTGTGACAGGCTCGCTGACCGCCATAAACAATTTTGGAGTGGTAAGTACTTCATTTGAATTAACAACCGCGCGAGTGGCTAAAGTAGCAACCGTGACAATAAGGTCGGCGGGTGAGGAAGACAACTCATCAGAAAGGAACGTCTTCGCTTGCTCTACCGAGCCTTCAGCATTGAAAACGCGAAATTGAATATCTTTATTTGGCAGAATGCGCTGCAACTCAGTCTCAAATGCCTTTCTCGACTCGGTAACGATAGGAACGGGTAAGGTTTCTACTATTGCGATGTCGATTTTTTCTTTCGCCGGTGCCATGAAAGATAGGCTGACAAATATCGCAACAAAAAGAATGCGTAATGCTATTGCCATGTTGGAAAACCTATTTGCACAAAATGCTTAAAAATTTAATTCTTATCATAAGTTTATTACAACCAGTTGCATAGAGTAAGTTTAGACGACAAATCAAACTTGGCTTCTGTGGTTTGTATTAATTACCATTAAAATACGCGGCTTTACCTGATGAAACTGCAGAAGTTGATAACAACCTTTTCTTAGATTTCTCCGAGCGAGCCACTTTATCTAGCATAGACTGCGTAATGAGTACAACGCCATGAGGACTCACTCTTAATCCGCGTTCTCGGTCGTAGTTATGGTCGAATCCCGCTTCAAAATGTGCAGGAATGCGGCAATTATGCGCTACGATCACGCGATACAGTTTGCAATGCTCAGCAATATGCGCATGGGGTAACACGATACATTTTTCTACATTAACCTCATGCGATACGCTAGCGCCAGTGAATAAAAGCGACTTTGTGATTTTACTTATTCCTACTATACAACCGTTGGAAATTAATGAGTCACTAACCGTTCTTGCAGCACAATTACTGCCTGTAAACTTAGCAGGGGGCAGAGACGCTTGCTCACACCAAATGGGCCAATGCTTATCATACAAATCAATTTTATTTTCGCTATCAAGCAGCGCCATATTAGCTAACCAATAAGAGTCGATAGTGCCTACATCACGCCAGTAAGGATCTTGAGCGCCCTGAATATCTTTGAATCGGTATGCTTGAACGAAAAAGTTGTTTAGTACTGAAGGGATAATGTTTTTACCAAAGTCATGCTCTGAGGTGCTGCTTTGTGCATCGGTTGTTAGCTGTTCGAGTAGAAATTCGGTATCAAAAATATAGTTTCCCATAGACGCAAGGGTATAACCTGGTCTGTCTTCTAGCACTTCGGGTGACAATGGCTTTTCTTCAAAAGAGGTGACCCTGTCGCTCTTATCAACATTCATAACGCCAAATTGACCAGCCGCTTCCGCAATAGGCACTTCAATACATGCAACGCTGAGGTCGCTACCCTGCGATACGTGCTGACGAAGCATTAAGCGATAATCCATTTTGTAGATATGATCACCCGCCAACACCATCACATATTTAGCACCAGAATCGCGAATGAAGTCTTTGTTCTGATACAACGCATCCGCAGTACCTAAATACCAATCGGATGGGAATTGCTGAGACGCAGGCAATACCTCAAACGAATGTCCGAACTCTTGATTAAATCTAGCCCACCCTTGGATAAGATGATGAACCAAGTTTCTAGACTTATATTGCGTCATCACTCCTATTTTCTTCAGGCCAGAGTTCACACAGTTCGACAGTGGAAAATCGATAATTCGATAGTGACCACCAAAGTCTAGGCCTGGTTTTGCAATAGACTCAGTTAACTCAAATAAACGCGTTCCTTGGCCACCCGCTAAAATCAATACTACGGTTTGGTCACATAATTGCTGTATATCAACCGCTACAGTGTGCTTGCTCATTTGCATCTCCGCTTTGTTGCGTGAGGGCGCGACAGCTATATACACCTGTATGGTTGCGCATCGTCATACGGCTGTTTTACATCTATACAAGATAGACTAAGTTCAATCATATTAAACCTATGAACCACGCCAATTACGTTGATCTTCATCAATTAGACAGGGAATACTTTTTAACCAACACTCTCAGATTTGAAGATGCCCTGCTAAAACAGCAAGAAACGTATTGCTCGAGGAACTGCGGGAATGGGAAATATTGGTATATAGCTCAGCTTTTAAATAACTAAAAGCAAGTGGGAAGCGAGCAATAAGTTAAAGCTAAAGTTGTGACTTGTTTGTTATTACTACCATTTGAATTAGCAAACAACCACGTGTGATCACGCTCGCACCATTTAACAATATAAGTGGCCAGGCTATGGCAAAAGGCATAGTGAACGCAAATGCCAAAGTGGTTACGTCTTTAATCAAAATGCTTTGAAACAAGGCCGGCGAAAGTGCGCCTATCACTTGGCTACGCCTAATCACAAAGAGCTGATGTAGGGTTCCCTGAACCAGCAACGCTGTGACGATAAGCATCAGGGTGGTAGCACCGAGCTTTGCTAGGCCAGGATAAGGCCGAAAACCGATAGAACAGACACCTACCACTACGGCAACAGCACAAAAACTAAATATAAAGCCTGTAGATAACGAGCGCCTGTCTCGCCATATCTGAAAAAGTATAACCAACACTAGGAGAATTGCGCCGAATCGCGTCCATACCAAATAATGGCTAAGGGGCTCGATTGCAATACCGAAAATAAAGTTGGAATAAAATGCCAAAAAGCTTGAAGCGAACTGATTTGTCGACAAGCTTTTTGTAGGTGGTAAATTGCTGCTACGCAGCTTTTCTATGCTGATTATTTGCTTTGCTAACCCGTACCACGTCAGCAAAAAAGCGACGGCGCTTATGGTACCTAAAATGTGGTACAACAATAGGTGGTCCTCAGTCGCTTACAAACGGCTTAAGAATTTAATTCGCAATGTTATCGACTTTTATCACGTCAATTCCATTTTAATAACAGTGTTATTCAACCGTAACCGATTTCGCTAAATTACGAGGCTGATCCACATCTGTTCCCTTTATTAACGCAACATAATATGAAAGCAGCTGTAAAGGCAATGTGTAGATAATCGGGGCTATTGGTCCTTCGCAGTGAGGTACGTTTATAACCCGCATAGACTCATCACCTTCAAAGGCAGCGTCTTTATCGGCAAATACATACATTATACCGCCGCGAGCACGCACTTCTTCTACGTTCGATTTAAGCTTTTCTAGCAACTCATTGTTTGGTGCAACCACAATTACCGGCATTTCGTCATCGATAAGCGCTAGCGGACCGTGCTTTAACTCCCCTGATGCATAAGCCTCTGCATGAATGTACGAAATTTCCTTTAGCTTTAACGCACCTTCCATGGCAATAGGATATTGATCGCCACGACCTAAAAACAGGCTGTGGTTTTTATCGGCAAATTCTTCGGCTAAATCTTCTATACCGCTGGTAATAGCAAGAGTCTCTTCAAGTTTAGCCGGTAGGCTGTGAAGCGCTGAAACAATTGCTTTTTGGTCTGTATCAAGCATTCCGTTTTCTTTGCCAAGCGCAAGGGTAAGCATTAGGAAGGCCGTTAATTGTGTAGTAAATGCCTTTGTGGACGCCACGCCTATTTCGGCGCCAGCGCGGGTCATAAAGGCTAAGTCAGACTCTCGAACTAAGGATGAGCCAGGTACATTACAAATAGTGAGGCTAGACATATAGCCAAGCTCTTTTGCTAAACGCAGTGCTGCCAGTGTATCGGCAGTCTCGCCCGACTGAGAGATAGTAATTAGCAGGCTATTTGGATGCACTACCGACCTGCGATAGCGAAATTCAGAGGCAATTTCTACGTTACAAGACACATTGGCGTATTGCTCTAGCCAATAGCGAGCGGTCATACCAGCGTGATAGCTGGTACCGCAGGCAATAATTTGAACATGTTTTACTTTGCTCAAAATATCGTCAGCGTCTTTGCCAAATACATCGGCAACTAGCCCATTTTCATCGATACGATTCTGTAGTGCATTGCGCACAACCGTAGGTTGCTCGTGAATTTCTTTAAGCATGTAATGGCGGTAACCTGCTTTGTCACCCGCATCGTGTTCTACGTTAGATTCAACAATCTCGCGCTCTACAGCGTTACCGTCTTTATCGAAAATCTTTACATCGCGACGGGTAATCTCGGCTACGTCACCCTCTTCTAAAAAGATAAAGCGACGGGTAACCGGCAGAAGCGCCATTTGGTCGGAAGCGATAAAGTTTTCACCTAGGCCAAGCCCAATAACAAGAGGGCTTCCCGAGCGTGCTACTACCACGCGGCTAGGATCTTCTTTGTCCATAATCACTGTGCCGTAAGCACCATGGAAGGTGTTTACCGCGCTTTGCACTGCGTTTAACAAGGTTTTTCCGGTTTTAAGCTCTTCATGTACCGTATGGGCAATGGTTTCTGTGTCGGTATCGCTAGTAAAGCGATACCCTTTTTCAGAAAGCTGATTGCGCAAGCTCACGTAGTTTTCAATAATACCGTTGTGTACTACTGCAACCCGTTCGCTAGAAAAGTGAGGGTGAGCATTGGCCTCTGTTACACCACCATGGGTGGCCCAGCGCGTGTGTGCAATACCAGTACTGCCTAGGGCTTCGCCATTGGCAACGGCGTCGGCTAATTCTTGAACTTTACCGGTACGACGAATACGAGTTAAGTTGCCATCGGTTTGCAGTAACGCCACACCGGCTGAATCATACCCGCGATATTCAAGGCGCTTTAATCCTTCTAGCAGAATTTCTACTACATTACGTTCGGCAACAGCGCCAACAATTCCACACATGTTTATTCTCCGTCTTGCGTGGCGACTATTACCGTCACGCCTTGATTTTCAATGTTCGTTTTATCCTGAGCACTAATATTTTCATCTGTGATCAGAACAGAAATTTGGTTCCAGCCCAATTCCAGGTTGGGCATTTTATGGGATAATTTTTTTGCGCTGGCCATCACCACTACCTTGTCTGCAGCGTTCGCCATGGCTCGGGTCACCCCAGTTAGCTCGTTAAACGTTGTTGTACCTCTTTCAACATCAATACCAGCAGCGCCAATAAACGCAATATCGAAACTATAGGCACTAACTAGCTGTTCAGCCATCGAGCCCTGAAAAGACTGCGACAATGGATCCCAGGTCCCACCCACCATTAGCACGGTAGGTTCTTTATCACCCTGGGTTAAAAAGTTGGCTGTTGATAGCGTGTTTGTCATTACTACTAAATCATTAATGGCTGACAGATGAGGAAGTATTGAAGATGTTGTTGTACCGCAATCGATAACTAATTTGCTGCCAGACTTCACTAAATTTGCAGCATATTTTCCGATAGTGTTAACGAGTTCGCTGGTAACAAGGGTAGATGGGAAGGCATTCGCTGAAAAAGCAACTTTTGTAGAGTTTGAATCACTTTGCGCGGTATTAGATGTAGAGGGTACTGCACCGCCAAACTGTCTAATGAGTGAACCTTCTGCGGCAAGTTCAGAAAGGTCTTTTCGAATCGTAACTTCAGAAGCTTTAAACTGCATGGCAAGTGTCTCAACGCGCGTATGACCGTGCTCGTTCACCCATTCCACTATGCGCTGTCGCCTTAACTTAACCGAATTACTATTTTTCAATTTACTACACTTCTTTTAGTAAGAGCCGGTTTTAATAAGAGCCGGATTAAATTGAGCTGCTTTCAATTGAACCGTTTAAAGCCATGAATTTTGTTTTCAGCTCAGCGAAACTCTATTTGAAAATGAGATTAAAATATAAAGCTACAAAACGCGCCAAAACTTTCAAAACGAAAGGAGAACACTTCAATTTGAAAGAAGCGTAAGGTATTTTGAAACTTCATTCAAGTGTTTCGTTTAATTAATCGGCAGCTTTCTCTCTTCTACGCTCGCCTGTATAGCCGTTTCGATTATATGAATAACCTCAACAACACTTTCGGCATCAGCTGGCAAAGGGCCTTGCTTGTTAATGGCATAAGCAAGTTGCTCGAAGAACAAAATGTACTGTCCCCGGCAAGTTTGAATTACCTCGGCTTGACCTTCATTCGCCAATATTCCATGCTCGGCAGCAGAAGTAACAGCCCAGCTTTCGCTATCTAAACGCATATTCTGCCTGAGCTGGTCTTCTTGAGGGTCGAGGTAAAACTTGCGGTAGCTTGCTTTCGTTCCCTGTAAATCGAAACGCAGCGTTGCGCCAGCTTGAAATGCTGAACTGCCTAGGGTTACCACTTTGTCAGAATAATGAAGAGTGATATCAAACGTATCGTCAGATTGCCCGCCATCACGAAGAATTAATACATTGGCAGATACCGCTTTAGGCTTGCCAAAAAGCTGAAGCGCTTGGTCGATTAAGTGAGGACCTAAATCCCAAAAGATACCGCTTCCCGGCCCGGCATTCTCTCGCCAACGATTTCGGGGCACAGGTCGAAAACGATCGAAACGACTTTCAAAACGCTTAATCTTGCCAAGCCTACCTTCTTCCATCAGTTGCTTTAAGGTAAGAAAATCACCATCGAAGCGCCGGTTGTGAAACACGCACAATCGCTTATTTTTCTTATTGGCTAAAGAGACCAATTGTTCTGCATCTTTCGTGCTAAGCGTAAACGGCTTTTCAACCAATACATGACAGCCGTGTGTAAGCGCCAAGAAAGCTTGCGAACTATGAAGGTGATTTGGCGTAGTGATAACCACTAAATCAAATTTTTGACTATCAAACGCTTCTTCTAGTGAGGCATACATTATTGCATTAGGTAATGCGCGATTAACATCATCAGGCTTGGAAGACACTACAGCGGTAACAGTGAAATCTGAGAGGTATTCCAGAAAAGGCAAATGAAAGGTTTTAGCTGAAAAGCCGAAACCAACTAATAACGTAGCGATCATGACAATACCTTAACAACAAAAGTGGGTTAATAAAGGGGGTCAGATCCAAATAAAGTCAATTAAATCAATAACTAGAATTTAATTTGGATCTGACCCCCTTTATTTTATTTTTTGGTGGGGCGTGGCCAGTTGGCTATGTTGCGCTGTTTACCGCGGGCAACAGCGAGGGCACTATCGTCTACCGTTGAAGTAATTACTGAGCCGGCGCCTACTGTTGCGTTATCGCCAACACTTACAGGCGCTACAAGGGATGAGTTAGAACCAATAAATGCGTTCTCACCAATGACGGTTTTCGACTTATTCAAACCGTCGTAATTGCAGGTAATGGTGCCTGCGCCTATGTTGGCATTAGCACCTACCTCGGTATCGCCTAAATATGTCAGGTGATTCGCTTTTGCGCCTTCACCTAATACTGTCTTTTTCATTTCTACAAAGTTGCCAACTTTGGCGTTTTTGTGCATTACGGCACCGGGGCGCAGGCGCGCATAAGGCCCAACTACGCAGGCTTCGCCAACCGTCGCTTCTTCAATAATTGAGTTGGCCTCAATAACAGCGTTATCTGCTATATGGCAGTTGCGCAGAATACAATTTGCACCAATAACAACATTGTTTCCAAGGGTTACGTTGCCTTCAACAATAACGTTAACGTCTATAACAACGTCGTTACCGTTTTGCAATTTACCGCGTAAGTCAAACCGTGCCGGATCTAAAAGCGTTACACCATCAGTCATCAGTTGCTGCGCCTGACGTGCTTGAAGTGCACGCTCTAAATGAGAAAGCTGAATGCGATTGTTAACGCCTTCCACTTCCACAGGCGATGAAGGCTGAGCAGACTGTATGCGCTTGCCTTCGGCAGCCGCCATGGCGATAACATCGGTAAGATAGTATTCGCCTTGCGCATTATTGTTACTTAAATTACCTAACCAGCGCTTAAGATCGGCGCCCGACATCATCATCATGCCGGTGTTGATTTCTTTTATCGCTCTTTGCTCGTCGCTTGCGTCTTTGTGTTCCACTATTTGGGTAATATTGTCATTTTCTCTAACAATTCTTCCCATGCCCGTTGGGTCATCTAGCTCAACGGTTAACAATGCTAGGTCGCAGCTAGCTTTCACAGTTTTTAAGGCTTCTAGCGTTTGCTCAGTGATAAGCGGGGCATCGCCAACCAGAATTAATACGTCTTCGTCGTCTTTAATATGGGGAACTGCCTGTTGCACCGCATGGCCCGTGCCTAGCTGTTCAGACTGAAGACACCAATTAAGGTTATCTTCAACAATTGTTTGTTGAAGTAAATCGCCACCGTGGCCGTAAACAAGGTGAATGCTATCTGAACCCAGTGATTTAACCGAATTTATTATGCGCTGCACCATAGGCACACCGCCTACCTTGTGCAGCACCTTTGGAAGGAAAGATTTCATACGGGTGCCTTTGCCCGCCGCCAGAATAACCACTGAGAACGCCATACAATTCCTTTATTATGCAAACATAAAATATTCTTAGCGTAGTGTAACCAAGCTACAAGATAATGTCAGCGAATGTATATGGTCAGCCCCCACTTTAATTTCAAAAATCGTTTAAGAATCGACATTTAGTCTAATCTGCGGCGAACACGCTAGTAGTTCATATTTGCAACGGGTATACTCTTTTGCGTATTTAATAAGTTCAGTCAGGCAAGGGAGCATGCGCAGTCTGTGAACACATTTAGAACCCTACACAGAAGTATATTGGTGCTATTTGCTGTCGTTGTAATCGCGATTGTAACCCTAGTCCATTTCAGTATTTCCAAAATTGTAGCGGAACAAAGCCGCGCCCAGCAGCAATCTCTATCACCCGCCATATCGCTTATTGTAGAGCAACTTCTCAAGCCTCTGCATATCTCTGACGCTTTAGGCCATTCAACAGAGCTCGTCGGATTATTGAACAAAGACTCTGTAGACAGCGACGCCGTTTTTAGCACGTTAAACCGTCTTGAAGACGAATTTGGCTTATCATTTTTTATCGCCAGCGAAGCCGAAAGAAAGCAATACAATGCCGATGGCAGCATTATCAATTTAATTGAAGGAGAGGTGAGCTGGTATTTTAAATATCGCGATCACCCCGACGACGCCGTTGCCGATATTGGTAAATGGGAAGATACACATTTATACATCGACATAAAAATTCACGACTCAGACGGCCGTTTTCTAGGCTTTTTTGGCGTAGGTAAAAGCCTGCGAAGCTTTATTGAAATTTTCGATTCGTACAAACAGGAATATGGCTACGATTTTCTATTTGTAGATAGCAAGGGCGATATTATGTTGTCCTCCGACCCAGCACTTGTAGCTTCATATTCTAGCTTTACTAACTTATCTGAATTGCCTTGGTATGCCAATTTACCGTTGTCTATTCA
Source organism: Alteromonas sp. MB-3u-76 (assembly GCF_002831605.1). NCBI lineage: Bacteria > Pseudomonadati > Pseudomonadota > Gammaproteobacteria > Alteromonadales > Alteromonadaceae > Alteromonas > Alteromonas sp. MB-3u-76. The sequence goes on from NZ_CP025115.1 coordinate 4,143,789, forward strand.
AAACGAACAGGCATTAAACAACAAGCTTGTTACCATTAATCAAAAAGATTTTTTGATAGCAGAAGTAAAACTAAATCAATTTGGCTGGACGGTTTTTCTATTAAGCCCTCTTGAAGATAGACAAGCGGAGATTTCACAAGCGTTTATATTTAGTGTGGTAACGCTACTGGTGGTTGTCTTTTCTCTTTTCTTATTGATTTATAACTTGCTGTATTATTTCAGAAAAGACATGCAGCCTGATTTGGTGGTACGCCAAACCAACCGTCTGCCAGACAAAAAAGCCTTGCAAGTTATCTATAAAGCGTTGCTAGAAGAGCATAAGTCTCTTAGCGTGGTGATAGTAAACTTAGACGACCTAACCACAATTATTGATGCCCATGGGCGTAATGCTGGCGATGATATTTTAGACAAAGTTGCTGCGTATTTATCAGGTAAATTACGTAAAGAAGACGTATTAGGCCGTTGGAGTAGCGATGAATTTATTATTCTGCTGCCGCATACGGGCCCTCACGTTGCTCTTGAAATAGCCCAAAACCTGCGCCATGGCATTGCAACACTGCCACCGCTTATTGAACTGCCCGACATTCAAATTACAGCGACTTTTGGCATTTCGTATACGGCTTCTTCTCGCCCCATGCAAGAGGTAACAGCCCATGCTGAAGACGCTCTATACCAAGCGAAGCGTGATGGCAGTAACTTAGTGCGCATGCAGCTAATTGACTAAACGCGACTAACGTTATGTGCGCCGCTTGCGCTTTTTTGTTAGCACGCCAGTAGTTAACGCAACGCCGAAGAGTATAAGCGCACCGCCTACTATGGTTTGAATTGATAGGTGTTCTTGTAGCAGTAACACGCCCCACACTATGCCAAACAAAGGAACTAGGTAGGCTACAGTAATTGCTTTGGCTGGCCCAACATCAGCAATAAGCTTAAAGTAAAGAATATAAGCGATGCCCGTTCCGCCTATAGCAAGGGCCACTGCGTTTAGCCAAGCGTGACTGCTAGGCATAGTTGCAGGCAAGGTAGCCAATGCGAGCGGCGTTAACATAATGCTCGCAAAGGCCTGACTACCTGTGGCCACAGCCAATGGTTTTACTCCCTGCAACCACTTCTTCATCATGCTGGCAGCTATGCCATAACAGGTTGTTGCAAAAAGCGCGGTTAATATGGGAAGAAAGCTCACCTCGCCTTCACCAAGTTTTTGCTGGCTAATAACCGCAACGCCGATAAAGCCAACGAATAAGCCAACTATGGCGCTTTTTGTAAGCTTATCGCCAAGCCATAGCCAGGCAACAATAGCGCCAAACATGGGAGCTGTGGCATTTAAAATAGCATTAACGCCAGCTTCCAAATGCAGGCTACTGTAATTAAACAATACAAAGGGCACGGTAGTATTTACTAAGCCTACTAGCGCTATAGCAAACCAATGATGCCTTATTTGCGAGAGGCCGCCGGTAATTATAAGCAAAGGCAGAAGCACCGCAGTAGCCAATAGCGTTCTAATGGCTACCAGTACATAAATGCCAAATTCAGGGGCGGCAACACGCATAAAAATAAAAGAGCCCCCCCAAATACCTGCCAATACCACCAGCGCAACAATATCTTTTATTCCCATAGCCTGCCTTGGGCTCCTTCTAAATTTAGCAAAAATTGCTTACGCGCTAGGCCTCCGGCGTAGCCTGTAAGTGTGTTGTTGCTGCCAATTACTCGGTGGCAGGGTACAACAATTGCGATCGGGTTTTTTCCATTTGCTAATCCAACCGCCCTAACCGCTTTGGGATTACCAATTGTTTTAGCGATGTCGAGATAGCTCACCGTCTGTCCATACGGAATCTCTTTGAGAGCTTTCCATACCGACATTTGAAACTCGGTTCCATTAACATCTAAAGGTAAGTCAAACGTATCGAGCTTTTTGGCAAAGTACGCCTTTAGCTGTGTGCATGCTTCTTCTGTTATTGCGTTTTTTGTTATTTCGCTGCTTGTTACTTGATTAGGAGCAATCGCTGTTGCGGTAGATTTCGTATGGGCAGGCTGTGAGGCTCCTAAAAACTCCCCAAAAGTAATAGCGGTCACTCCCTTGTTGCTAGCCTGGACCGTCAGTAAACCCTGCTGTGTGTCTATTGACTGTGAAAATAAAAACGACTGTTCAGAGCCGTCCTTCCTACCGTTTTCATTCATATTTCGACCTACTAATGTTAACTTGCCGTTTCTGACTGGCTTAAGTCGAATAGCATCATTTTTGTTCCGAGCCGCTGAGCTGCCATAATTGAAGAGTTAAGTAACTCCGCCACGGCGCAGCCTTGCTCGGGCTAACTGGAAACTGCTTTGCCATTTTCTTAACTATAAGGTCACCCTCTAGGTAAATATCAGGGTCACGCTCGCCTCGCATCTTAATATAATCGACTGTCCAAGGCCCAATACCTTTTATCGCTAAAATTTGAGCATAGCTTGGCTGTTGGTTGGCTAAAAAAAGCTGAGCAAAATTCCTTAATGCGTTTTTTCTCGTCTGCGGCATGCCAAGAAAATCTAAATGGCTGTTAGCCACCGACTTTGCGCTTGGAAAACAATATTTGTCAGCACCGTCAATGCTGCACTTTTCTCCCAGGTGATTAACCAGTACTGTTAGCTGACCAATTGCTGCCTTCACACTCACCTGTTGACCTAAAATAGCCCGACAGCCACTTTCAAACAGGCTCCATGCGCTAGGCAAACGCAGTCCATCAACAAGTTGCTGCTTTATTAATCCTGCTTGAAGTAACCCTCGCTCTATCAACATTGGATCAGCGTTTAGATCTAGCATAGCTTTTATATTTTCAATAACGCGGTAAAGCGGCGTAAAGCTATTCAAACTGACCGTGACTTCAAAACCTCGCTTTTGTGCGTTGTGACGGGCGCAAAAGTGGCCTTTCACGCCTTCAAATTCAAACCAGCGCTGGTAAGTATTATCAGTAACGGATTCCATTTCATTTACGGCGCGAAGAGCTAAAAAGTCTCTTACATGTGGCCAATTGTAAGGTGGGCGATAAGACAAAGACAAAGCAACCTTGTTACCCCCCTCATTCGTCGTCTTCCTTAGTGCCGTTGGTGTTGTTTTGCAATACTGCTGAACCACTCTTTGCAGTTGGCGCTGCGACGACATCCCGCAGCTTAGTGCAATATCAATTAAAGGTAAGCGAGTTTGTTGTACCAATTGCTTTGCAAATAATGCCTGCTGCATCGCTTGAAACTGCTTTGGTGACAGACCGATGGCAGCTGTTATCAGTTTGTTGAGATAGCGTTCGCTTATACCTAACCGAGATGCAATAGTGCTAATTGGCTGAGTAGGTATTTGTGAAAGAAGTGACGTAGCTCGGTTTATTGTAGTTTCGGCTCCATACCACGCGGCAGAGTGCGGCGCGCTGTCGGGGCGACATCGAAAACAAGGTCGATAACCGTCTGCCATAGCTTGGGCCGCAAGGGAGTAATACGTGACGTTTGCTTCATTAGGCAATTTGGCTGGGCAAACTGGACGACAGAAAATACCCGTGGTTTTTACCGCAACAAAAAAGCGACCGTCGAATCGCGCATCTCTGCTACACCTTGCTGCGGCATAAACTTGGCGCTGAACCTGGTCAGAAATGAACACGTTAACTCCTTACGCTGGCTTGCTCGGATGACTATTTTTATAAATGAGTACTGAGTTTAACCTTATATAGCAGTATTTAGGCGACAAAATCGGAACTTACCATCGAGTAAGAGTCATTGCTTGCCAGTCGGTGCGCAATAATCATTAAAGGGGAGTGTGTGACTTGGGCTTAGAGCCACTTTTCACTCACATTTGATAATTGAACAACCTATACGCATAATATTGCCATTCTTATTATGACTGCTGAGCTTTCATTTACTGAAAGCTCCGCCCAACGAGCTGACTGTATGCTATCTACTTTGCGCATTTTGATGTCGCGCTTTTTTTTAATGTGCGTAATGCCCATGTGGCTGCTTTACCCACATATTGCATCTGCTGACTGGCTCGACAACTATGCAAACTATGTTAAAAAAGAGGCGAACAAATACAACGTACCCGGCTATGCCTTTGTGTTTTACGAGCAGGGTAAAACGCCAAGAGTTTATGTCTATGGTAAAACACGCAAAAAAGGCGGCACTAAAGTAACCAAAGACACCGTGTTTCGTCTTGCCTCGGTTTCAAAAACATTTACCGCGTTACTTAGCGCTAAATTAGTAGAACGCAATCAGCTCGCGTGGAATACGTCTATTAACACGCTGCTCCCAGATATTCCTTTTAACGGAAAAGGGACAGACACTCTAGAGTTACAGCACATCGTTGGCCAATCTAGCGGCTTTATGCCCAATGCGTACGATAACTTAATTGAAGCCGATTACTCTTTAGAGCGCGTTCTTAAATCGCTAGGCGAGCTCGAGCCGCTGTGTAAACCCGGCGACTGCTATACCTACCAAAATGCTCTATTCGGCGCGTTAGAATATTACTTTAGCAAGCAAGACACCTCTTATTCGAGTCAAATTCAGTCGTATCTATTTTCACCACTTGGGATGACATCTTCTAGCGTAGGAAAAGGTGGCTTATTAGCCTCAGACTCTTGGGCCAGGCCGCACATAGCCATAGCACGTAACAAGTGGCATGAGGGCAAAGTAGAAAGTAATTACTATCGCTTTTCACCGGCAGCTGGGGTTAACGCCAGCATTTACGATATGACCATTTATCTGCAGGCGCTGTTAGGTGAATTTCCCACTGTTATTTCAAAAGAAATGGTTGAATACGTAACAACCGAGCGGGTTCGCACTAAACGTGAAACCTATCGCCGCGGCTGGCGAGGTATGATAGACGACGCACACTACGGCCTAGGCTGGCGCATATATGATCTCGATGGAAAAAAACTGAATTATCACGGCGGCTGGGTTAAGGGGTATCGCGCAGATGTTGCGTTTATGCCAGAGAAAAAAGCCGGGTATGTCATGCTGATGAATGCAGAATCAAATATGATTAATAACACAACTGCCGAGCTGTGGAAGCGCTTTTTAAAGCAAGCCGGTGACTAACGCCACCGGCAATAGCAAGCTATCTACTGCTTGAGATAAGTGTAACCGCTTAAACATTTTTCATAAAAATCTGTCCAGCGAACACCTTCTCTAGGATTGAGCTTTCCATCCCACACATGTCTGTCAATCAGGCGTTTTACATCAGATGCCATAGCCCGAGGGTTATACTGCATAACATTCAGTACGTCCTCAACCGATGAGCCTTTCACCACTTCTTCAATGTAAAAGTCTTCTGGGTCATCGTCGTAGCTGTAAATATGCACTTCGTTCAAACGGCCAAAAAGATTGTGCATGTCGCCCATTACATCTTGATAAGCCCCTGTTAAAAACAGCCCAACGTAGTAAGGCTCGTCTTGTTTTAAGGGGTGCATGGGCAGCACATCAGTAATTTCTCTGCCAATAGTAAACTGGTCAATCTTTCCGTCGCTATCACAGGTTATATCAACCAGTGAGCAGTTTACTGTAGGCTCTTCATTCATTCTCGTCAGTGGAACTACAGGCAGAAGTTGATCAATAGCCCAAGTGTCTGCCGCCGACTGAAACACAGAGAAGTTACACAGGTATTGTGATGACAAGCTGTAATCAAGCTCTTGTAACTCTTCGGGAACGTATTCCTCTTTACGATACCAAGTTTGCAATCTGCCCATTATTTGCCAATACAGTGTTTCTATCTTGGCCAATTCCTCTAATGGAATAACGCGCAATTTAAAGGCGTCGAGGGCCTGCTCTTTGTATTGCGAAGCGTCGTTATACACTTCGTGCATGTTTTCTTGTTCGTCGAAGGTTTCCGCAAGCTCTCGTATATTCTTCAAGAAAAAGTGCTCGCCTTCTTTTGCAGATGTGTCCATATCGGCGGCATTAGACTTAATTTCACCCACAATTTCGGTAATAACACAGCTGTGATGTGCGGTAATGGCACGGCCACTTTCACTCACTAAATGAGGATGAGGAACGCCTTCCAGATCGCACATTTCTTTCATGCCGTATACAACATCAGCTACATATTCTTGCATACTGTAGTTACGCGAAGACTCGTTGGTTGAGTTACTTCCATCGTAATCAATACCTAAGCCACCGCCTACATCGACATAGTCTAAAGCGAAGCCCATTTTATGCAGATCGGCATAAATACGTGCGCCCTCAGTAACGGCTTCTTTGACAGCGCGGATATCGGTTAACTGACTGCCAATGTGAAAATGTAATAGCTTGAGGCAATGGGCCATGCCCTGCTCTTCTAAATAGCGCGCCGCGTTAATTATCTCGGTAATGGTTAGGCCGAACTTTGCTCGCTCGCCGCCAGAACTTTCCCACTTACCGCGACCTTTTACCGTCATTTTTGAGCGAACGCCAATAATAGGATCGATATCCAGCTCTTTTGCCACTTTCACAAGTAATAGTAGTTCGGTAAATTTCTCAACTACCACAACTACCTTGCGCCCAAGCTTGCGACCTAGTAACGCCAAACGCATTACTTCATCATCTTTGTAACCATTTAAGATGGTGAGCGACTCTTCATTAGTGTTCATTGCCAGTACGGTGAGAAGCTCTGCTTTTGACCCAGCTTCTAGCCCATAGTTGTAAGGTTTGCCTGCATCAACAATTTCCTCAACCACTTCGCGCATCTGGTTTACCTTAACCGGGTAAACACCTTGATACTCGCCTTGATATTCAGCTTCTGTGATCGATTTTCGAAAGGCTTTATTTAATCCAGCCACTTGCGAGCGCAAGATATCGTGAAAACGAACAACCACAGGAAATTGCACACCTTCTTTGCGAATATCTTCGATAACCGAATTGAAGTCGATGCGAATACTGGGATCTTCAGGCACGGGGGTAATATGAACGTTGCCATTTTCACCTATCTGAAAATAGCCGCCGCCCCATTGAGAAACGCCATAAACGCGCTCTGCTTCCTCGATACTCCAATTTGACAATGTAGTCACCTTTTAACAGTGCGCTAGGAAACACCTAGCAAATGAGTGCAAAAATAAGCCGCGTATTATAGACAACATCGCAAATGTTGCGATGTAAAATATCGATTGTGTCGAATAATTATATTTATCGCATTACTCCGTTTACGGAGTTGCGGTATGTACCCACGATTTTACGTATGCCATCGTACTTGGTTCAACTCTCTCGCTTGCTAACCCTAAAAACACCCCTGCATCTTGCGTGCGTTCAAGGACAAAAGCTTCATTTACGAAATACTTTTTTGCAATATGATCCGCGTTGGTATTTTCATCTTCCAGCCACAACTCGCTTAACTGATTTCTGCGATCTAGCTGAATAGGCTGTCTAATACGACTGTCAATTTCTGAGTCTGGAGTCGACCAGGCTCTAATATCCACTAGTAGATGAAACGGTTTACCGTTTCGTTTCTGCAGTGTAGTCGTCAGCTCTCCCAAGTAACTTATATTTGTGGCTGTATCCCAGTGGCCTCGAAGTGTTACCAAAATACAATTTTGATAGGTTTCGATGTCAAAAGTACGTTTAGACGGGAATTCACTCATTACAGGGTTTCAGCTTGGTATCGGTGGCAATATAGAAGCGTGATGTTAGAACGGAATCAGACGTTTAACAACCTCGAAAAAATATATCTTCTTTTAGCCAGAAATTGGTCATAGATGAAAGTAATGTGTGCCTTCAAAAACATAACAATGCTATTGAAAGCACACCTTAGCGCTCTTTCTTTTTAAATGTTGCGATTACCAATAAAGCACGCAAACGTTAAGTTTAATCCGTGAACAACTTAGTCGTCACCAAACTCACGAATAATACTGTTTATGGTTTCCTTCGCATCACCCAGCACCATTCGCGTGTTTTCTTTAAAGAATAACGGGTTATCTACACCTGCAAAGCCTGCAATAGCAGAACGCTTAAGTACAAAGACTGTTTTGGCGCGATATGCTTCAATAACCGGCATACCGTATATGGGGCTACCTTTCATCTCTTTTGCCGCAGGGTTAACAACGTCGTTAGCACCTATAACAATAACCACGTCATAATTCTCCATGCGTGGGTTAACGTCGTCCATTTCGTATAGCTGATCGTAAGGCACGTCTGCTTCCGCTAGCAGTACGTTCATATGTCCCGGCATACGTCCGGCAACGGCATGAATAGCATAATCGACGGTACATCCGTTTTCCTCAAGCAATGACTGGAGTTCACGAACAGCGTGCTGCGCTTGCGCTACCGCCATACCGTACCCAGGAACAACCAGCACGGCCTGGGCAGCTTCTAGCACGTAAAACGCATCCTGCGCCGCCAACACTTTTATCTCACCTTCAATTTTCTCGCCCGCCTCAACAGGTGTCGAAAATCCTGAAAGCAACACATTCATAAGCGAACGGTTCATGGCTTTACACATAATATTGGTAAGAATTAGCCCAGACGCACCTACTAATAGACCGGTAACGATGAGAATAGTATTACCTGTAGCCAAACCGGCAGCAGATGCAGCAATACCTGAATAGCTGTTCAGCAGAGCGATTACCACCGGCATATCTGCGCCACCGATAGATATGGTAGCCAGTAAACCAAAGCTTAGTGCTAAAGCAATGGCGCAATACAACCACAGCGTATTAGCAGGGTCTGTAGCAAACAAATAGCCAATACCCACCATAGCAATTAGATGAAAGATACTTAGTTCACGTAAGCCAGTGAAAATAACAGCCTTTGAACTCAACTTCCCAGACAGCTTACCCCAAGCGATAACCGAGCCTGAAAACGTGACTCCCCCTACCAAAATAGTGAAAAAGAGAGTTAAGAACGTAAACACGCTGGCTGTATTTAATGCCATCGTACTCATGCTTGATAATGTGGCCCAACCCAACAACAGCGAGGCTGCACCGCCAAAACCATTAAACAAAGACACCATTTCTGGCATTGACGTCATCTCTACGGTTTTTGCTTTCCACGCGCCATAGGCACCGCCGATGACAAAACCAAGCAGAATGAAGTGATAGCTTATAATTTGCTGGTCGAGCAAGGTTACAATAACCGCAATGAGCATACCCACTGCCGAAATAAAGTTACCTTTTTTAGCGGTATCTGGATGACTTAATAATTTAAGACCGAGTATAAATAGTGCCGCAGCAACTACGTACGCTAGGTTTATAGTGGTTACAATATTGTTCACTTGCGTACTCCCTATTTATTCTTTTTCTTGAACATGCTTAACATGCGATCGGTCACTAAGTATCCGCCCACTACGTTGATGCTTGCCAGCGCTACTGCCACGGTTCCAAGTACCGTAGTTAACACACTATTGTCACTACCCGACGCCACTAAAGCGCCCACAAGCGTGATGCCCGATATTGCGTTAGAACCAGACATAAGTGGCGTATGTAATGTAGCGGGTACTTTTCGAATAAGCTCAAAACCGAGAAAACCTGCTAGTACCACAATAAAAAGTAAGTATATGATTTCCATGATTACGCCCCTTTGTAAGTAGTTAGCAGCATGTCATTGGTTACGCTTCCCTGATGGGTAATAACACAGCCGGCGAGAATGTCGTCCTCCAAATTTAGGTTGAAGGTGTTGGTTTCAGTATCGAAGAACTCGTCTACTAAGTTATAAATATTGTTGGCATACATGTCGGTAGCCGCCCTTGCTACAAACTGGCTCCAGTAACCATCACCAATCACATTTACACCGTTAACTAAGGTCGTTTTTCCGGGTTCTGAACCTTCAACATTACCGCCCGAGGTTGCAGCCATGTCTACCACAACACTGCCTGGCTTCATTAATGCCAACGTATCTTTTGAGATAAGCACCGGGGGTTTGCGCCCAAATAATTGCGCCGTGGTAATAACAATATCGGAATCAGCAATGGCATCTCGCTGAGCCTCCTGCTGTTTGGCTTTTTGCTCTTCGGTGAGTTCTTTGGCATAGCCATCTTTTGTTTGACCAGTTTCACCAATATCAATCTTAAGGAACTTGCCGCCTAACGACTCAACCTGTTCTGCCACTACCTCTCGGGTATCATAGGCAAGTACATTTGCGCCAAGACGCTTGGCTGTGGCAATTGCCTGAAGCCCGGCTACGCCTGCGCCAATAATAAACACTTTTGCCGGTTTAATGGTGCCTGAAGGCGTCATCATCATGGGTAAAATTGAGGGGAGCAGACTAGCGGCCTGCATAACCATGACGTATCCCGCTAGGCTTGCCTGCGAACTTAGTGCGTCCATTTTTTGCGCTCGAGATGAACGAGGGATCATTTCAACGGAAATAGCGGTTAGCTGCTTTTGCGCAATAGATTCAATAAGCGGTTGTTGAAAGAAAGGGTCAAGATGGCCTACCACAATGGCCCCTTTTTTCATCAACGCCAATTGAGATTCACTGGGCTTATTCACCGCCACTAACATATCTGCTGATGATATTGACTCATTCACATCGCTAATGACAGATACACCTACACCTTCGTATTCTTTATCAGAATAACCAGATAGTAAGCCAGCACCTGCCTCGAGTGTTATAGACAGCCCTTTCTTCACTAACCGCTGCGCACTTGATGGCGTTACAGCGCAACGCTTTTCCACCTTGTTCAGCGGATCAGGCGTTTTTGATTCATTTAACACGATGATTTTCACACGCTTCTCCTTATTAGTAGGCTCTTCGAGCATGACACCTTTTGTTACTGGCCAAGCTATTTTATTCACTTATGCTGATCATTTTTTGACTTAATTAAACGGTCGTTTGAATTTTTATTAACTAACCGAGCTCGACAAGGTTGTTTAATTTTTACTCTAAACCTTGTTAAACATACGCTTCAAAGATATTTATTACCAAAATTTTAATCTTTAATTACATAACTATAATTTATATGAAATTCTATTATGTTTATTTCACCGGTCTTATTTTTGGTTATCAAAGGGGAGGAATGAGGCATGAAGGTTATTTTTTGCACAGCCGTAAAGGTATAAAAAATGAACCGGCTGTGGCAGAGCAGCGCTATATACAAAACGTGAAATTGATAAAAAGGTGAGTAATTCTTTTTTGCTGTGATGTGATCAGTTAGTCGGATTAAAACGTTAACTCAGTAATTGCTAGAGATCATGCGCTACAAACCGTGTATTACTTAGCGTTTATTAAACCGAAAATAAAACAAAAAATACACCATAACCAGAGTACACAGCCGTTATTTGCTTTTAAAAAAATGCACTGCGCGCCGTGAGGAGAAAAAATAGTGTTTGGGCTTTTTAAATCGAATCCGTCAAAGAAAATGCGAAAAGAATACGACCAGCTTCTAGAGCGAGCCATGCTTGCGCAAAGGAAGGGCGATATAAAAACGTATTCTATGCTCACTGCAGAATCTGAAGAGCTGTGGAAGAAAATAGAAGCAGCGGAAAAGCAGCAGTAATTCTTTTCTTCTGCTTTTGCTATGTGAATTGGAACCTTCATTTCGCATTGTAGTTTAGATAACCGTATACTAGCGCCTTCGTTGCGATAACCTAAACAAGGGCGCTGAGTATCATGGTATTTCGTTTTTTCATAACGATGTTATACGGCATCGTTTTTACATCATCCTTTTTCCATAAAAGCGCGCAGGCCATCGAAGCCGGTCAATATTATTATTTCATTTCAGAAAAGTGTGCCCCCCGAGGCCCACAATCCCCAGAAGAAAGAGGCGCAGTGACTCCCGATCTCATGCTGTTTGAAGTAGTCCCATCGGGTATTAGTGACTATTTTGTTCGTATGAATACAGATGCCCTTATTCACTACACCGAAATAGGGCAACGCTATTTATCGGATTTAGAAGAAGAGCAAGTTTACACGGCGGGAGAAGAGAGCAGCGAAGGAAAAAAAGTCATTCATCACGACTTTATGCTACAGCGCGAAGCGATAGACTTAAAAACCCTTATTGCCACCCTCAATGGTTTTTCACAACAGCAGACTGAAAAAGGGTATTACTTTCGCACAATTCTGGCTCTGCCCAACGAAAACGCGCGTTTTAAAGCCGTCACGCGGTTGCGATTAACAGAAAGCGAAGCCGCTAATCGCATGCTGCTTACTGACTATTCCACCAGCTATTATCTTTTAGATAACGCTGGAAAAGCAGAGAACACGCCATTTATTAGTGTCGACCACTACGCAGCCATGCGAGAGAACATACACGAATTTAATAGCCCCTATCATGCCTTTACAAAAGAGCAGGTATGCGGAGAAAAGTGGGAGTCGGGAATTTAAGGGCGTTAACGTAAGAAGTATTAATTATTGCGATACAGGGTTTTGATAATATGGAAACCAAAACGGGTTTTTACTGGCCCGTGCACTTTTAACACTTCTTTTTTAAACACAACATCATCGAACGCTTTTACCATTTGCCCGCGACGGAACTCCCCCAAATCGCCACCGCGTTTTCCCGATGGGCATGTTGAATGCTTTTTAGCCAGTGCGCCGAAATTTTTGCCTTTTTTCAGCTGCTCTAAAATAGAAAGGGCCTCTTTTTCGGTTTTTACCAGAATATGTACCGCTGCTGCTGTTGCCATGACAATGCCCATTAGCGTTGAATATTTACGCCTCAGAGTATAACCCAGAGCAACGCTTAGCGTAAGCATACGAATAACCGCTAGGCAGTATTTCAATTTTGCTGAATAGGTTTACTTTTTAGCGCAAATTCCGCTAACGTAGGTCGAGAACAAAATTTGGACAATAAAAATAATGAAACGATTTTTTAAATGGATTGGCGTTGGCTTAGTAGCCATAATCGCTTTAGGCGGCAGCTTTGCTGCTCACGAATGGTATGCAGATAAACCTTTTTACTTTAACAACTCTTAACCGAGAAATGGTAAAAGTAGCGTTTGATAGCCCGGAAACACTTACCTCTTTGGGGTTTTTAGAGTCGGTAGGCATTAAAGGGCACAACGCTAAGCTAGATGATGCTAGCCCCGAAAAAAGTGAGGAGCTTTATAACAAGGCTCGTAATATTAGAAGCATCATCGAGAATTACGATGATGATGACTTAAGCAAAGATGAGTTACTTTCCAAGAAGATTACCCTTTACCTTCTTGATTACCTTCTCACTAATGAGCCCTTTAAATATCACACCTACCCTGTAAACCAACTTTTTGGGGTGCAAAATGGGTACCCCAGCTTTATGCAGGGGCAGCATCAAATTAAAGATGAGACCGACGTTGAGAACTATCTCAGCCGCTTAGAAGCAGTTGACGAAAAGTTTGCGCAGGTATTGGAAGGCCTTAAACTACGTGAAGATAAAGGCATTATTCCGCCTCGCTTTGTTATCGAACGCGTGCTTGATGAAATGAACGGGTTTATTTCATCACCGCTTAACGAGAACATTCTTTACAGCTCGCTAAAAGAAAAAATGGCAGATATAGAGTCACTGTCCCAAGAGCAGCAAGACGACTTTTTAGCCAAAGCGGAAGCGCGAATTAATGATGATGTAAATCGTGCTTATCAGCTATTCATCGACTATTTCACAACACTTAAAACCAAAGCGGGCACAGATGACGGATACTGGCATTTGCCCGATGGCGATAAGGTATACGCCAACGCCCTTCGCTTTTTCACTACCACCGATATGACCGCAGACGAAATTCATAATATTGGCTTAAAAGAGGTAGCTAGAATTCAAGGTGAAATGCTGAAAATTCTTGCAGACGAAGGATACGACACCTCTCAAGGCTTCACTACTGCCATGGACGCATTAGCCTCTGATCCTTCTCACTATTATGAAGACAGTGATGCGGGCCGTGAGCAAATACTGAAAGACTATCAAATCATTCTTGATGAAATTGAAGAGGGTATGAGCGAGGTTTTTCGCATTCGTCCTAAGGCAGGCATGGAAGTAGTTCGTATTCCTGAGTTTAAAGAAAAAATCGCACCTGGCGCGTATTATCAGCAGCCAGCCATAGATGGCTCTAGGCCGGGTCGCTTTTTCGCAAACCTTTACGACATAAAGGCAACACCCAAATACAGCATGCGAACGCTGGCCTATCACGAAGGCATTCCAGGCCATCACTTCCAAATAGCGCTAGCAATGGAAATTGAGGGCATGCCCTTTATTCGTAAAATGTCGCCATTCACTGCTTACACAGAAGGATGGGCGTTGTACTCAGAATATTTAGCGTGGGAAATGGGCTTTCAAGAAAATCCATTGGATAATCTTGGTCGACTTCAAGCGGAACTGTTCAGAGCGGTGCGCCTAGTGGTAGACACGGGTATTCACGATAAACGCTGGACACGAGAAGAGGCTATCGACTACATGGTAAATAATACGGGTATGGCGCTGAGTGACGTTACCTCAGAAATTGAGCGTTATATTGTTATGCCTGGCCAGGCTACTTCATACAAAGTAGGCATGCTTAAGATTTTGGAGCTAAGAGAGAAGGCGAAAAATGCCTTAGGCGATAAGTTCGACTTACGCGATTTTCACGATGTGGTACTGAAAAATGGGGCTGTTCCTCTTTCTATTTTAGAGGAATTAATCGACGCCTACATTGAAGACACTAAAAGCACATAACTACGGTTTAGTAAGCATTTAAAGATAAGCCTGCATTGCAGGCTTAAAATATACACACATAAAAAAGGCGCTAACTTCACAAAGAAGTAGCGCCCTTTCTTTAAGCGTTAAGCTTAGGGGATGATTACATCATGCCGCCCATACCGCCCATGCCGCCCATATCAGGCATTGCAGGAGCTGCTTCGTCTTTAGGTAGTTCAGCCACCATTGCTTCGGTAGTTATCATTAGTGAAGCAATTGACGATGCAAACTGAAGTGCAGAGCGCGTTACTTTAGTTGGGTCAAGAATACCCATCTCTAGCATGTCGCCGTACGTGTCGTTTGCAGCATTGTAGCCGTAGTTTCCTTCGCCGCCTTTTACTGCGTTGATAACAACAGACGCTTCTGCACCTGCGTTAGACGCGATTTGACGTAGAGGAGCTTCCATAGCACGTAGCGCAAGTTTGATACCTACAGTTTGGTCTTCGTTGTCGCCTGTTAGCTCGTCAAGCTTAGAAGCCGCGCGAACTAGTGCAACACCACCACCAGGTACAACGCCTTCTTCAACCGCAGCGCGAGTTGCGTGTAGCGCATCTTCAACGCGGTCTTTCTTCTCTTTCATTTCTACTTCAGTAGCTGCACCAACTTTAATTACTGCAACACCGCCAGAAAGCTTAGCTAAACGCTCTTGAAGCTTTTCTTTGTCGTAGTCTGAAGACGACTCTTCAATTTGACCTTTGATTTGAGCACAACGGCCTTCAATCGCTTCTTCGTCGCCGTTACCGTCAACAACAGTAGTATTGTCTTTGTTGATAACTACACGCTTAGCAGTACCTAGGTCTTCAAGCTGAACTTTTTCAAGGTCTAGACCAATCTCTTCAGAGATAACTGTACCGCCAGTTAATACCGCGATGTCTTGAAGCATTGCTTTGCGACGGTCGCCGAAACCAGGTGCTTTAACTGCAGCTACTTTCACAATGCCGCGCATGTTGTTTACAACCAATGTTGCTAGCGCTTCGCCTTCAACATCTTCAGCCATGATAAGTAGCGGCTTGCCGCCCTTCGCTACTGCTTCTAGAGTAGGAAGTAGTTCACGGATGTTAGAGATTTTCTTATCAACCAATAGAATGTACGGGCTGTCTAGTTCAACAGTACCGTTTTCTTGATTGTTGATGAAGTATGGAGAAAGGTAACCACGGTCGAACTGCATACCTTCAACAACGTCTAGTTCGTTTTGAAGTGCTTGACCTTCTTCTACAGTGATAACGCCTTCTTTACCTACTTTTTCCATTGCTTGAGCAATGATGTCACCTACTTCTGCGTCTGAGTTAGCAGAAATAGTACCTACTTGGGCAATAGACTTGCTGTCTGCACAATCTGTAGAAAGTGCTTTTAGCTCAGCAACAGCTGCAATTACTGCTTTATCGATACCGCGCTTAAGATCCATTGGGTTCATACCCGCTGCAACAGACTTAAGACCTTCAGTTACGATTGATTGCGCTAGAACAGTAGCGGTAGTTGTACCGTCACCCGCTTCGTCGTTCGCTTTAGAGGCTACTTCTTTCACCATCTGAGCGCCCATGTTCTCAAACTTGTCTTCAAGCTCGATCTCTTTGGCTACAGATACACCATCTTTAGTGATAGTAGGTGCACCGAAAGACTTGTCTAAAACAACGTTACGGCCTTTAGGACCTAGTGTTACTTTTACTGCATTTGCTAGCGTGTTTACGCCTTTGAGCATTTTTGTGCGAGCGTCGTCACCAAAACGTACTTCTTTAGCTGCCATGATTCAATTCCTCTCTAATTCGGTTAGTCGTAAGTCGTTATTACTCAACAATTGCTAGGATGTCGCTTTCGCTAAGGATAAGCACTTCTTCACCGTCTAGCTTTTCTGTTTTAACGCCGTAACCGTCACTAAAAATAACAGTGTCGCCAACTTTAACGTCTAGCGCTTTAATTTCGCCATTTTCTAGTATGCGACCGTTACCCACAGCGATTACTTCACCGCGAGTTGATTTTTCTGCTGCAGAACCAGTCAGAACGATACCGCCTGCAGATTTGCTTTCTTGCTCTGCGCGTTTAATGATTACGCGGTCGTGTAAAGGACGAATTGCCATTTTCAAGTCTCCTGAAAATTCCACTATTCAAAGTTAATTATCAACATTCAACCTTTTGAATGTTGAGTGCCTGGATGCCCATTGCTGAGCAGTTAAACTGTTGTCTGCACCGATAGATGGGGTAGTACCTATTCAAGTTCAAGTGTTTTTCAGCAAAAAAATGTAAAAAAATTGATTTTTTTAATAAATAGCGGTGTTTTCAAAGGTGGGACGGTTCATCACTTATCCACAAAGTGAGTGAACCGGTAAGTTGAAGCAGCAAAAACATGGCAAATTATGATTGAACAGAAGCCGATAAATAGCCTTCAAAGCTCTTGTCTGTATTTATTTAAGGCTACTTAAGGCGCTTATCTTCGTCGTTTTGTGTGTTGTCGGTATATTCACCCTCGATAACGCCGTCTGAATCTTTCTTATCTGAGTGAAAAGGCGAGTTGCCCTGGTCATCGCCAAACGGGCTACCGGAGAAAGGGTTTTGCTGCTGATGGGAGTGAAACCCACCTGCGCTAGCTCCGCCCGGCATAACCACGCGCATTTTCATATGCTTACTAACTTGAGAGGCCAACAGATGTCGTGACCCTGGCATTACGAATAAAAAACCTAATATATCTGTTACAAACCCTGGTGTTACTAACAAAACGCCAGCGATCACCAACATTAAGCCTTCAACCAGCTCTTTGCCTGGCACCTCGTTACGCTGCATTTTTGCCTGTGCAGTTTGAAGTGTCGCAATTCCTTCGCGTTTAACAAAATAAGCACCAATAAAGGCCGTTAAAATAACAATACCTATGGTATTCCAGCCACCGATAATACTGCCTACATTCACTAGAATGGCGATTTCTAGAATAGGGAGAAGGGCAAATAATATAAATAAAACCCGCAAAATGCGTCCTCTTTTGTCACTATAAACAATGGAACTCGGGTACTATTTAATTGGCCGCTATTAAAGGGTGAATTTAATAGGTAACGTTTTCTCAGTACCGCGAAGTAAGTGATAGTTGTATGGCTTTAGAAACCGATCACAAGAAAAGGTTCGGTTTCTTTCGGTTAAACGGCTACATAGCGCGACCGACAACCACGGTTTATACTTTCACCGTGAAACAATACTGTTACTATATCGGTCTTAGTACGCACAAAGCAAATTTTGCCCATTTTTTGCGGGTAAAGTGTGTTTGTGACAGAGCACATTAATGCAAGAACATTAAGCGCAGATTATTTTCACGCCTTGCACTCTTTTTATACGAATAAACAGTATCAAGTAACGTTATAACTAAAGCGAGCAAGAGCGGATAGCAGTGAGTAAGTCAAAGTAAGAGTTCGTTACAATGCGCTCGCGCGCCAAATTCGCGATACATCTAGTATGTTAAAGCAACAGAATTAAACCAATAAAATTCAGCAATACAAATGAATAAAAGAAGTTGTCATCATGAATAATGTTTTACCCTTTTGTAAGCCTTCTTATCAGTCTGCATTTGATTCAATACGCCGTATGTTTATGGTTTTTACCTTGGCATTGTGCTCGATTATGTTGGCTACAAATACGGTGGCACAAACTAAATTCCCCGACAGTTTAGATGCGTCATTTTCTCAAGAACCTGAATTTTTAGATGTAGAACAAGCTTTTGTTTTCGACTTCAACCAAAAAAACAAAACGCTCTCCTTAACCTTTTCCATTGCAGACGGCTATTACCTGTATAAAAAGCAGTTTAAATACGTAGCGAAAGATGCCGAAATAGGGACAGCCTCCTATCCCAAAGGAGTTATGATTGAGGATGAGTTTTTCGGCGAGTCTGAGGTATTTTATAACAGTGTTGTGATTACACTGCCTATCGAGAACGCCTCATCTGACGGTATCGTTAAGGTTCGCTATCAAGGGTGTGCCGACGCAGGGCTTTGCTACCCGCCAACGATAAAAGTGGTTTACCTTAATGAGGTGATGGCCGAGGGGCAAGGCGCAAACGAGAGCAACGGATCCTCAGTGGAAAGTGAACAATTTTCGCTAGCAAATCAACTTATCAACAAAGAAAACTTGCCTCTTACTCTTTTATTATTTTTTGCCTTAGGCATTGGGCTTGCATTTACGCCCTGCGTTTTCCCTATGTACCCTATTGTGTCTGGTATTGTTATTGGGCAAGGAAAAACAAAAACACTGTCGCACTCTTTCTGGCTTACATTTGTTTATGTACAGGGCATGGCAATCACTTACTCTTTGCTTGGTCTTGTGGTAGCGGTGGCCGGCGCTCAATTTCAAGCGGCGCTGCAACACCCTGTAGTACTTGGTGTTTTCATTGCTTTATTTATCTCCTTGGCCGTTGCTTTGTTCGGCGGTTTTGAAATACAACTTCCCGCTAAATGGCAGGAAAAGCTGACATCGGCGAGCAATAACCAAACCCCGGGAAGCTTTGTGGGTGTTTTCATTATGGGCGTACTGTCTGGCCTTATTGCCTCGCCGTGTACCACCGCTCCGCTTACCGGAATTTTACTGTTCATTGCTCAAACAGGCGATATGACCTTAGGCTTTATCTCGCTCTACTTGCTCAGCATAGGGATGGGAATACCGCTTATTCTCTTTGGCGTAACGGGCGGAAAACTGCTGCCAAAAGCAGGCAACTGGATGAATGTTGTCAAGGTAACATTCGGGTTCATGATGCTCGCTGTCGCCATTGTATTTATAGAGCGCCTTTGGAACAGCGCCTTCTCCGATTTTTTATGGGCAGCTTTGGGCTTTGGCTTATTTGGCTATTACTGGTGGCTAAATCGCGCTACAGCAAACTCAATGATGAAGCTTGGGCGCGCTATATTAGTGGCAATAGGCATTATGGGCAGTGCAGGCATTGCTTATCAAACAGGCGAGAATGTGGGTCTTTGGGGAGAGAAAAAGGAACATCCTGAGTTTGTAAAAGCCAGAAACCTTAACGACCTTCAACAAAAAATTGCGGCGGCCAACGCTCAAGACAAAACCGTGATGGTAGACCTTTATGCCGATTGGTGCGTGGCGTGTAAAGAGTTTGAAAAATACACTTTCCCCGACCAGGGTGTGGTAACTGCACTAAACAATACAGTGTGGATGCAAATGGATCTCACTGATAACACGCCTGAACGCCAGGAAATTTTTGATGAATTTGAAGTGCTTGGTTTGCCAACTATCTTATTTTTCGATACGAGTGGAAAGGAAATTCGTCAATCACGGGTTACTGGCTTTATGGATGCCGAAGAGTTTGCTGAACATGTCAATAATGCACTTAACAAGTGAATGAGATTACCAAAAAATTCTCTAAACTCTAGGCGTTTAACAAGTAGATTAAAGGTAGTTGATTGCTCGCTTATATATTAAATGTCAGTTGTTGGATTTAAGGTTTTGATTAACACACTGAGCAGAACCACGATCATTTCGCTGATCTTAGCCTTTGCGTGCGCAATAGCAGCATTGCCGCTAAAGCTTGCAGCTCAGCAAATGAAGCCTTTGCAGCTTGAGGGCTGTTTTGACGAACGACGCTTTTGCATTGTGCTTAGTGAAAGCAATAAAGGAACCGGTCAGCAGAACCGCACCTATCGCATAGGTATAAAAAGACATCTAAACCTACCAGTTGCCGTTACGCTTTATTCTCCTGAACTAGGGCGCATGGCCCATGCAAACGCATTTTTGTTCGATGACAGTACTATTGAACTAGGTGAAACTTCATCACCCTCACGTTTTTGGTCAAACATGCGGGTTAAATGGACCGTGGGAGACATTAATGCATCTCATAACAATAATTATTCATACGCACCGCCCCTGCAGCCGCTAGAAAATTATCCTGTTGTACAGGGCGTGAACGGCAGCTTTAGTCACTTTGGTGCATCAAAATATGCTCTCGACTTCGGGGCAAAAAAAGGCACCCCCATTCTCGCAGCTCGTGGGGGAATTGTTATTGATACAAAGAGCAGTGGCAGAAAAGGCGGACCTACACCAGAGTTTGCAAAGTATGCCAACTATATTGCTATCTTGCACAGCGATGGCACTACCGGTGAATACTATCACCTGATGCATAACGGTGTTGCGGTAGCACGAGGCCAGCGCATCCAGGTAGGACAACTCATCGGATACACAGGAAATACTGGGTTTTCATCTGTACCCCACTTACATTTCGGTGTTTACGTTGCGAAATATCACGGTCGCTATGAAAGCGTTCCTTTTAAAATGAAACCGGTGAACGTAGACATAGAATAAAAGCAATATAACGCTCTATGCCAGGCATGGCACACCATCCGCTCGTTTCCACACAACATTTCATTAACAAAAAGCAATGCTGCGAATGACAGCCTGTAGCAAAAACTTTGCGCCTAAAACACCTGATTAGACCAGTATTTTGCTGCTAAATCTTTCTCTATCTCTATAATCACACTATAAATCACGAAACGGATCGAACTATTGGCTTTTTTTCGTGCAACTGAAACGGAAATTTGTTGAAATGACAAATACCGTGTCAATTACCCGAAGATAGCAGCAAATTAGATGAATATTTTGTTATTGAATGGCCCTAACTTAAATATGTTAGGTCAACGAGAGCCCGACAAGTATGGTACGCAGACGCTGCAGAACATCGTAGATGATTTGCAGGCTCAGGCTGCGTCTAGCGACGTTACGCTAACGCATTTTCAGTCTAACGCTGAACATGCGCTCATTGAGCGTATTCACAGCGCTATGGGCAACACAGATGCCATCATTATTAATCCCGCTGCTTTTACACACACAAGCATTGCCATTCGCGACGCGTTGCTCAGTGTAAGTATTCCGTTTATTGAAGTTCATTTGTCGAATGTTCACGCCCGTGAACCTTTTCGTCACCACTCCTATTTTTCTGATGTTGCAGCTGGCGTCATTGTTGGTCTTGGCCCTATGGGTTATTCGCTTGCGCTAACTGCAGCAGTCAATTTACCGAAATCGCAAAAATAACGCAGAGAAAGAACATGGATATTAGAAAGATAAAGAAACTCATCGAGCTAGTTGAAGAATCTGGTGTAGCTGAGCTAGAAATTACTGAAGGTGAAGAGTCGGTACGAATTCACCGTGGTCCAACTGGTGTTCAAGCGCCGGTAAACTATAGCTTTGCAGCTCCCGCTGCACCACAGCAAGCTCCAGCCCAAGCGCCTGCGGCACCTGAAGTCGCTGCACCTTCTGAACCAGCTGCACCTGAAGGCCATGTAGTTAAATCGCCTATGGTTGGTACTTTCTATCGTGCTTCATCACCTACTTCTAAAGCATTTGCTGAAGTAGGACAGCAGGTTAAAGTAGGCGATACTTTATGTATTGTTGAAGCTATGAAAATGATGAACCAAATTGAGTCTGACAAAGCCGGCGTTGTAAAAGCAATTTTAGTAGAGAACCAAGATCCGGTTGAATTTGACCAGCCAATGTTCATCATCGAATAAGTGAGCAATTCACAATGCTAGATAAAGTACTTATTGCCAACCGTGGTGAAATTGCCCTGCGAATTTTAAGAGCCTGTAAAGAATTGGGCATTAAAACCGTAGCTGTGCATTCCACTGCGGACAGAAATTTAAAGCACGTGTTGCTTGCCGACGAATCTATTTGTATCGGTAAAGCATCTGCGACCGAGAGCTATCTTAATATTCCGCGTATTATTGCAGCAGCAGAAGTTACAAACTCCATAGCAATCCACCCTGGCTATGGTTTTTTAGCAGAAAATGCAGACTTCGCCGAAGCGGTAGAAAAAAGCGGTTTTATCTTTATTGGACCTACAGCGGAAACCATTAACCTAATGGGTGATAAAGTATCTGCTATTAACGCTATGAAGAAAGCCGGCGTTCCTTGCGTACCAGGTTCAGATGGCCCGTTAACTGACGACGAAGAGCGCAACAAAGCCATAGCAAAGCGCATTGGATATCCAATTATTGTTAAAGCTGCTGGTGGCGGCGGCGGTCGTGGTATGCGTGTTGTGCGCAGCGAAAGCGAACTGGTAAAAGCAATTCAAACCACACAGGCAGAGGCTGGTTCAGCGTT
Source organism: Alteromonas sp. MB-3u-76 (assembly GCF_002831605.1). NCBI lineage: Bacteria > Pseudomonadati > Pseudomonadota > Gammaproteobacteria > Alteromonadales > Alteromonadaceae > Alteromonas > Alteromonas sp. MB-3u-76. The sequence goes on from NZ_CP025115.1 coordinate 4,166,425, forward strand.
TGGTAACCCGACGGTTTACATGGAAAAGTTCCTAGAAAACCCTCGTCACGTTGAAATTCAAGTGCTTGCTGACGGACAGGGCAATGCTATTCACTTAGGTGAGCGCGACTGTTCAATGCAGCGCCGCCATCAGAAAGTGGTAGAAGAAGCACCTGCACCAGGTATTTCAGAGCAAATGCGTGCAAAAATAGGCGACCGTTGTCGCAGAGCCTGTATTGAAATCAATTATCGAGGCGCTGGTACATTCGAATTCCTATATGAAAACGGCGAATTCTATTTTATTGAAATGAACACCCGTATTCAGGTAGAGCACCCTGTGTCAGAAATGATTACTGGCGTTGATTTGATAAAAGAGCAGCTTCGCATAGCAGCAGGTCAGCCGCTGTCTATCGACCAGTCTCAAATACAAATTCGCGGGCATGCAATCGAGTGTCGTATCAATGCTGAAGATCCAGAAACCTTCATCCCAAGCCCTGGACTCATTAATATGTTTCATGCGCCAGGTGGTTTAGGGATCCGCTGGGAGTCGCATATTTATGCTGGCTATACAGTTCCTCCTTTTTATGACTCGATGATTGGTAAGCTAATTGCCTACGGCGAAAGCCGTGACGAGGCCATCGCGCGCATGCGCCATGCTTTGGAAGAGATTGTGGTTGACGGTATTAAAACTAATATTCCACTACAAAGACGGATTATGGCCGATGAAAACTTCTTCGCGGGTGGTACTAATATTCACTACCTCGAAAAGAAACTGGGCTTAAACTAATCCCCCCTTTGGGCTGTATCGCAATGTTGGTGCAGCCCAATTTTACGTTTTTCCCCCTCTTTTCTATAATTGCTTAAAACTGTAATCTAAATCTAAAGTGACCCGCTTAAACCGGCTTTCTTAAAGTCTCTGAAACTACACTTCTGCACAATGTAGGATAAAGAAAGACAGTATCACTGCATTGATTCGCATTTTGCGATTACAACAATCAATTTTTACTGATTTTTATGTTTGATTACCATGAGTATACTTTTCTGCATTGAAAGACGTCTCCCACGTCATTGTTTTTTTCATGTGTGAATTACCTTATGGAGTTAATCTCCGCTTACGCCGATGCTATGCATCGGCTTAATTAGATGGTCCGCCTCACCTCTAAGCTAATCTTAGAGTTAGGCAATCAAAGAGGCGAACCATCATGTCTACTATTAAAGTTCTTGGAATCGATTTAGGCAAATCATCTTTTCACGTGATAGGCCGCGACTATTCAGATAATCAAATCATTCGCAAAAAATTTTCCCGCTCGGCACTCATTCACTATCTTCATCAATTAACGCCATGCACAATTGCTTTCGAAGCTTGTGGCGGTGCGCACTGGCTTGGCAGGCAGTGTGAGTTGATGGGGCATACGGTCAAACTAATCCCGCCACAATACGTAAAACCTTTCGTTAAAAGCAATAAGAATGATTTTATTGATGCAGAGGCCATATGCGAAGCATCAATAAGACCGAAAATGCGGTTTGTCAGCGTCAAATCAGAAGAAGCCCAGGTCATTTCAGCTATTCATAAAGCAAGGCATGGTTATGTCAAAGACAGAACAGCCTGCATGTCCCGTATAGGCTCCTTACTGCTGGAGTTTGGCATTGCACTTCCAACAGGCCATAGCGTAATGAAGCAACTGTTTAACTGGCTTTCACAGCAGCGGCAGGTCTTGCCAGGGTTACTTATGGAAGAGCTCATGGAGCTGCACGAATATTACCTGCTCCTTAACAGGAACATTGAGAGACAAGATAAAAAGCTAAAGCAACTGGTTGATACAAACCCGATAGGGCAGCTTCTTAAAACCATCCCAGGTATTGGCGATATGACCGCCAGCCTTTGTATTGCCAACATCAGTAGCGCTACGGATTTTAAAAACGGAAGAAACATGGCTGCATGGTTAGGGTTAGTTCCAGCGCAGTACTCAACTGGCGGTAAACCCAAATTACTGGGGATAAGCAAGCGGGGTAACAAAGAACTCCGAACCTTGTTTATCCATGCCGCCAGGGCGGTTATGTCCAGGCCGGATAAGACCGGAAAGATTTATGGCGAGTGGTTGATAAATTTACGCGCCACCAAGCCATTCAATGTTGTAACCGTTGCCCTGGCCAACAAACTGGCCCGAATAGCATGGGCAGTGATGAAAACAAAAAAAGCATTCAACAGCAAAGCGTTAGCACCGGGTTTGCAATGATAAATATGATGACGAAAACGGTAGAACCACTGGATTAAAACCTGACATAAAAAACAGCTCTCAGAAGCTTTCGGTTTTTTGAGGATAATCCAGCGCGGATCTCATCGTGGAGCGGGTTGCGAAAGCGCCTAAACAGACTCCGAATACATTAGCGCATAACCAACCCCGTTATCGAAATTAATCATTGCAATAACGAGGCGGACCATACATTTTTATGTCCGCATGTTGTCAGCAACCTCTGGGCTATGTAATTCCGCTCCACAAACGCCACCCAAAAAAAAGGCCCACCAAACGGTGGGCCAAACAGCAAAAACGCGTACACACTATAACAGTGCATCAGTCAATACGCCCCGTATTTTAGTGAAGTTCATATATATTAAATTACTTATTTTTAACCTCACAACCTTTAATAAGTGAATTGAGTTCTTTAGACTCGAGTTATTGCAAGGAAAAGAAATTTCATAAAGGAACAAATTTAAAAAACAGTCAATAACCTCTAAGGCAGTCTATGCAAAGTCGTTATACACAGCTCAAAGAAAAGCTTCCTATTTCAAGATTATCTGACGATGTCCTTCTCGCGCTTCGCGTTTTATATGATGACCCCCTCGACATCGTAGACCTTAAGCAAGACATCGACGACCTCACTGTTTATCCTGAGAGGCTTCATGATAGCTACCGCAAAGAGTGGGAAACTTACGTGCTTAAATCGCTAGCAGCAGAGCTTAAAAGTAATTGCGATTTATCTGCTTCTGAATATATTGAAAGCGTCATGCAACGCGTGGAGGACGTAGAACAAAACAGTGCGTCTTACGCAGCCTTTTTAGAAAAAGTTACTCAAGCCAAACAAATTAATGAATCTGGCAATACCCTTGTTTTTCCTAGCCCTTTTCGCCAGCAACTTATGGCCTTTTTACTCCCCGTTAGCACGGTAGACAAGTAGCGCCAATAGCGCATTATTTGTTGGCGCTTTTTACTTTGTACTGAGACGGGCAGTATCCTCGATCCACACCTTCTGGGCGCAAACTAGCATGTTTAGTTTTGCGGCCAGACACCCTTGCGCGCCAGTTCTTAAACGTTTTTTGTTTTAAGTTTTTACGCATAAGCTTAATGACTTCTTTTTCAGGTAGACCGTACAAACGTTCGATAGCCTCAAACGGCGTTCTATCTTCCCACGCCATCTCTATAACTCTCGACTGCTGTTCTTCATCTAACATAGCTATTCTCTCGTTGCAGACTGTTTACCGCTGTTGATACGAAATTTTACCGTCTTCGTTCAAATTTTATAGGGCGTTTTCTCTATCATCTTTTTCAAAAGCTAATTTAAGTAATTCGGCTGCAGCTTTTGCATCAGAAAGGGCACGGTGATGACGCTCCATAGAGATATAAAAATGCTTGGTTAGATTGGCAAGTGAGTAAGAAGGCAACCCTGGATAAGTACGCCGCATTTCTCTTACCGTACACATTTTAGGGCGGCGAAAGGGCTGTTCTAAACGCGCAAACTCTTGCTTTATAAAGCCATAGTCAAAATTCACATTGTGAGCTACAAATACAGCGTCTTCGGTAAACGCAGCTATTTCACTGGCAATGTCTGCAAAAATTGGCGCATCTTCCACCATATCATCTGAAATACCGGTCAGCCGCGTAATGTTTGCAGGAATACGGCGCTGTGGGTTTATCAAGGTTTGATAACGGTCTACTTCCTCGCCGGCAATAAGCTTCACCATTCCAATTTCGGTAATGCGATTGTAGCTGTTGTTTCCCCCTGTGGTTTCTATATCCACAACGACATAGGGCTGCTCAGGGTCGCGTACCCAGTTTACTGTTGTTACAGCCACATCAAACCCGGCCTGTTGCAAACGCTGAATAGACACCAGCTGGTTTCGTCGCAATTGATCTCCAGGGGCTTTTATTTCCTCAAACCGCAAGCCGTTGTCGTAAACCATAATATCGGGAAAACCATCTCTCAGGTTTTGAAAATCTCGACTCATCATTCTAAGCACGTTCTGAATACTTTGTAATTCACCGTACTGCAGCAGTGCTTCAATGGGCTCTAGTAATCGACTAGACCACATAAACAAACTGTTCACTTTCCCATAATGAGTTGTGGCCATTTTTTGGATATGAAAAAGCAGCTTTTCCTTTGAATCTAATGAAGAAAGTAGCCCTTCAATGCTAGTTTTAAACTTTGCATAAAAGTTGTTTTGCTTTAACGACAGTGGTCTTCGGTCAAATTCAGTTACCAACGTATCTTCTTCGTACAGTTGAGACCAAAACGTTAGGCCGAAAATGCTGCGCCACAATCGGTTTTCTGTGCGCCAACCTTGTATTCCATGCCGTGCGTAATGCGCTAGTACGCCTCTTTCAACCTGCTGATTTTGACTCACATCTATTGCCAGCTCTCTACTGGCACTGCGCAACATATCGGTGACTGAACTCGTGCGTTTTTTATTGAATTTTCTCGCATAGAAATCTTCTGCGAAAGCCAGCAATGTATCTGATTGCGGGTTGTCGATAATGCCTTCCAGTATCACTTTAACGTCATCAGTGTTTCCAACTTTATAACTCTCTCTTATCCACTTTTCTTTTGCTTTGTCGCTCTCAGCTAAGCTAAGTATATGCAGGCCTTTCTGCTTGTCTTCATCAAGTAACTTAAGCCCCAAAGCATAAAGTAACTGGTCGCGGTAAAAGCCAGCAGATACGCCTTCTGTTGTTGGGAAATCCTCGTTTGCTAAGGCTAACAGCGCCTCGCGGTCGTAATAACCTAACTCCGTATAATGATTTGCGTAAAACCATGCTGCTTCGGTATCTGCTTTAGTTTCAAACCGCGCGACATCGGTTACTGAGTCTGAACGCGTGCGCATGACGCCTAAATCTCGCATGGAAAATTGGTTTAACCGGCTTTTTGTATTGCCGAAATAAAGAAACAATAAAAAGCGTAAGGAGTCATCAAAAAGGCACACTAAGTAGTTTTCAATTGAGTTGCTATCAATTGAAAAGCGGCTTGGCCATCCGTTAGCGCGTATCTCATTATCAAGAAGCGTAACCAGTTTGGGCTTGGTCAACGACGCCAACCCTTGTGTACTGCCATACTCTGCCAATAACGTTATAATGGCATCTTTAGTAAGAACTCCTGAGATATCGTTCAGCGACGCATGAGTTATGTCACCAAACCAGCCGTCTTCTATAAGCGCATCGATATACGCTTGAGGCGAATTAATTTCAGCATAATTAAATTGCGTTCTATCAATAATGGCATACTTGCGATTTGCGGCACGCACTATAATGCACTGCTTATCTTCGTTTAACGCTTTAAAGCGATGAATAAATTTTGCAGCACTATCTGAAAGCAATGTTGCACTCGCCCCCTCGAAAAAGCGAAGGAACTCGTGAAAGTGAGTAAGATAATAGCGTGGGGGAAGATCTTTTCGCATACGGCCAGTTGTTCAGTCATTCTTGCGGTAGTGTATATTTATACAGCACCATTAATCAACCTTTACTCGCTGTTTCGCAACCCAATTGAAAAATGTGGCGAGCTGCTCGTCAGCTAGCAGCAACTGCAATGTTGAAAGCCGTTTTGCCAGCATCATTTCATCATAGAAGCGATGAATACCACTGTGGCACTGTCGACAGATATACACGCCCTCTTGCAGCTGCGCCTTGGTATAGTTTTTTTTGAAAAACGGACGTCGATGCATTTTCTTCGGGATAAGATGATGAAAGGTGAGCCGTGTTTTTCGCTTACAACACGGACAGATGCCAACGGTATTTGCCACAAAAAGCACCCATATAAATATACTAGTCCTATATATATTGTTCAGACAATTCGTCTTAACTTATACCGATAAAATAACGTTGTGATCACAAGCGTGCATATTGAGAAGTAAAATCAATCCAGCAAAAGAAAATACCCGTAACTATGGTTACAAATTTTAAATAGTGAAGATAATTATGAGTTTGACACGCGCGATGGGATTTTCCTGCCCATACTGCATGGCACCGAACGATGTTGAAATTGACGAAATGAACGATGTGGGGCAAATTCAGGTTCTTGATTGTCAAGTTTGCTGCCAGCCCATTGAGCTTAGAGTTTTTCAGCATGGTGACGAACTTTCTATAGAGGCAGAAAGAGAAAATGACTGATCGCATGACCCGCGACGATTTAGATGAATTAGAGCAGCGTTATAGAGCCAACCTTATCAATAGCTTATCTGGCTTTAAGTCTGCTGTTCTGCTTGGCAGCTCAGATGGTAAAACCAACAATTTGGCCATCATTAGTTCGGTAGTACACGTCGGTGCTAATCCGCCTCTGCTAGGCATGATAATGCGCCCACATACTGTACAACGCGATTCATTAGACAATATAAAACAGCAGGGTTATTACACGCTTAACCATGTTCATACCGATTGGATTGATAAGGCCCATCAAACGTCAGCGCGTTACGAACAAAACGAAAGTGAATTTGACGCAGTAGGGCTTACACCGTTTTTCAGTGATGGACTTCCCGCGCCTTACGTTAAGGAAAGTGAGGTAAAAATTGGTCTGAAGGTAGCGCAGCATTTTACGCTACTAAACAAAACCGAAATGGTTATTGGTGAAATACAAGAAGTTATGTTTGATAAACATGCGCTGCATGAAGACGGTTATTTAGATATAGAAGCACTAAGCACTGCTTCAATTTCTGGGTTAGATAGTTATCATAAAAGCCAAAGACTGGCGCAGTTCGCTTATGCGAAACCGCATGTAAAACTTGATAGGAAGAAAACTTCTTAACAAGTTTGCGGTCTTATATTTAATAGCAGCCCCACACTTTATGAATATTTATTAATCGGTAAATAATGCAATTCACATAAATTTTGTCGATCTTTACTCAAAAAGAGTTAGTATTAAGTATGAAGTCAAAAAACCTGCTCTCTTTGGGCAGGTTTTTTGCGTTTAAGGCACTGAATAAAAAAGAATCATTATCGTTTCTATCTCATTGGGAGAATGTTATGAAATCTGTTAATCGCCGTGACTTTATGAAGCTTACGGGCTCTACTCTAATAGGGTTAACGTTAGGTGGCGTGGCACTGCGCGCTCAAGCGCAAGAGCAGCTAAGCGCAGACGACGCTACCGCTAAAGCGCTAAATTACACGCCGTCTTCAACAGTTGAAGGCTCGAAGTGCAGCAATTGTATGTATGTTCAAGGCGCAGATGGTGAGCAGTATCGCCCTTGTAACATTTTCCCAGGAAAACTGGTTAATGCTGACGGCTGGTGTAGTGCATGGGTTAAAAAACCTGGCTAATTGTCAACGCTTTGGTCTAACGTTAGCCTAGTTGATTGCTTATACAAACAACAGCAATGTTAAAGCGCGCTAGCGTTAATATATAAGGCTACGATAAAAGCTAAAAACACAAGCTATAGGTCAAAATAAAAGGGCCCAAACAATGATTTGTTTGAGCCCTTTTTTATTACCTTTGACCCGTCCTAAATAGCGTTGTTATTAAGTTCTAACGCTCACTGAAAAGCGTCATTCAAATGCTTCGTTTAAGCATCTTACTTAGATACACACCTTATTTAGACACAACGCCATCAGTAAGAGGTTTTAACTCTGGCGCATCTAGTCTTGATGGTAAGAGGCCCGGCGTAATAGTAAACCCGTGTTTAGCTTCAAACACGCTGCCAATCCTTAGCACTTTCTCATCCATCCATTTACCCGCAATAAAACTTAATCCCACAGGGAGATGCTTCACCTCTCCAGCCGGCACGGTTAAATGAGGGTATCCAGCTACAGCAGCGAGATATCCAATACCGATAAACCCTCCTGGTGAATGATCGCCGTAAACACCATCAATTAGAAAGGAAGGGCTGTTAGAGGGAGACACCAACACATCTACGTTGTGCTGTTTCATGAGCGTGTCGATACCATTCGCTCCCGCAGTTTGTTGAATAAGGGCTAGCGCCGACTTGTACTCTTCACTTTCTATAGAGGCTGCTTCTAATGATTTTTCAAAAATATCTTGATTGAACAAAACCAACTCACGGTCATCGCCCTTATTAAACTCAATAAGAGAGGCCAAGTCTCGTGCAGGGATATCTGCCGGCGAATCAGCGAGGTACTCATTTATCGACGCATGAAATTCTGCCAGTAACACATTGTAAGAATCGGCCCAAAAGCTATCTGGCTGCTCAAAATCTTCGATGTCTACCAAGGTAGCACCGGCATTCTTCAAACTGTTCAGTGCATTTTCGTAAGCCTCTAACACGTGTGGATTGTCACCCTGGCGGTAACGAACTACCCCCACACGAATCCCCTTCAAATCTGTGGCAATTAGCGATGCCTTCGGCGTTTTAATCACATGATCATCGGCGGCTTTTGTTGCGCTGTCTTTGGCATCCGAGCCGGCCATGATAGAAGCCATTAACCATGCATCTTGCACACTATTGGTCATCGGCCCTGCAGTATCTTGGCTAAACGAGATAGGAACAATGTGAGTACGCGAGAGCATTCCCACCGTTGGCTTGAAACCAACCACGCCGTTCATAGATGACGGGCAGATAATTGAACCATTGGTTTCTGTTCCCACCGCTAAAGAAGATAGGCGAAGAGCCATAGCGGCACCCGAACCTGATGAAGAACCACAGGCGCTTCTTGATAATAAATGTGGATTACGAGTTAACCCACCTACAGCACTCCACCCACTAATGGATGACTCCGATCGAAAGTTCGCCCACTCTGACAAATTGGTTTTACCTAGAATGATGGCATCTGATGCTTTTAGCTTGGCAACAATAGGCGCGTCGCGCTCCGTCATATTATTTAGTAGTGCCATTGAGCCCGCGGTAGTTACCATCTCGCTCGTTTCAATATTGTCTTTTAATAACACTGGAATACCAGCCAGCGCGCCAACGTTTTCGCCAGTTTCAATCTTTGCATCTATGCGCTTAGCCTGCTCAAGGGCTTGGCTATTTATAGCAAGAATACTGTTTGCATCAGTATCTAGGCGCTCAATGCGAGCTAAGTAGCCTGATACCAAGTCGTATGACGATAGTTCGCCAGATTGAATAGCAGCGGCTTGGACGTGAGCCGGTTTATCCAGCCACTCCAACGCCATGTTTTGCTGTTTACTTGTTGTTGTACAAGCGCCGCATAGCGCGACAAAAATGAGTAGATACCACTTCTTTATCATTATTTTTCCCTTTTATGGCACATGGCCGCAGAGGCTCACTAAGGCGACAGGCCCTACGAGCAATCAGCGGTGTATTTTTTTAAAGCATCAGGTACTTTTTATACTATGCAGCAAAAATAGTTCATATGTAATGAAAATAACAAGAGCAGGCGGGCTGTTAACTGAGGATGAGTTGGAAAATAGACTTGCCGCTTTGATTTTGTAATAAAAGCATCTAAAGCAACAGAAACTAGTCTTACTTATCGGCCGCTTCGTGGCTAATTGAGCGGTTCACAGTCTTTAGTGGACGCTACTTCAAGTAAGAAATATCCGCAGTTTCGTTTGAGGCATAGGCGAACAAACCGTTTAAGCCGCTCCATTCGAGCCCGTATTTTTCTAACAATGCTTGGTAGCGACCGCTTTTGATAAACAAAGACAAGCTGTGATTAAACGATTCACGCAGTGCCTTGTCTGGAATTCCCGCTCGATAAGTGGAAACTGGAAACAGTTCGTGAAAAACAACATCGTCGTTTTTATATCTATCGTCTTGATTCTTAAAATAAGAAAAGATATTTCTGTCCATTACAGCAACATCAACGCTTCCTAGCATTAGCATGTCTACTTGGCGTTCTTGTTTCGCCATTTCAAGATATGTGGGGTGGGCTGCAAAAATGTGGTGGAACTCTTCACCTAATACCGATGTTGCCGTTTGAAAAGCCACAACGCTCCTCGTTTTTAATGCGTCAACACTGTCGAGATCAAGTTTTCTATCTGCACGGGTAATTGCAACGTTTTGATACACAATGTAAGGGCTAGAGAGTATGTCTTGGGAGACATCATGAGAGTCAGTCATTGTTAGGCCAATATCCACTGCGCCTTGATTGAGCACTTTTGCAGTTCTACCAAAAGGCAAATACAACGGCTTAAACTCATAACCCATGTCATTCACAATCGCACGAATTAACTCTACTTCGAATCCACTATCATTCGCAGCCACGACATACGGAGGCTTATCCCACCCAATTGCCACCTCTAATTCGCGAGAATGCGCATTAAAACACATCAATAAGAGGTTAAAAGCTAAAAGGAATGTTCGCATATGTTAGTGATTCTCATTTACAAGGTGGACTAGTTGGAATGATACAACCTTTATGAATTGTTGGTAGTCGACAAAAGGTTAATTTTTAAGCATGACATTTTAGCGAAATTAACAAAACTATAGGGTTTGCTTCGCGAAGAGGCTTTTTACCCAATTAACTATGCACGACAGGTATTTTTATTTCCCAGTCGATTTCGTTTAATTGAGGTGAGAGGTACAATAGTGGTAAACACGTTAATGAACAATCACTATGGCTTGGTTACAACTACGAATTAATACTACCTCAGAGTATGCAGATGCAATTGGCGATATGCTAAGTGCAAATGGCTCACAAGCGGTTACCTATGTAGATGCGAAAGATACGCCTATGTACGAACCCAAGCCCGGCGAAGTGCTGCTTTGGCCAGACACCCAAGTGGTGGGTTTGTTTGAAGCCGACGCCGATATGAAACGTATTTTAGCTCGACTAGCCAAAGCAAAAATATTAGGCCCAGACTTCAAATACAAGCTCGAACCATTAGAAGACAAAGACTGGGAACGGGAGTGGATGGACAACTTTCATCCTATGCAATTCGGCGAGCGACTATGGATTTGCCCAAGCTGGCGTGACGTCCCTGATCCGAATGCCGTTAATGTGATGCTAGACCCTGGCCTTGCCTTTGGAACAGGTACTCACCCCACTACCGCATTGTGCCTTCGCTGGCTAGATGGCATCGATATGGCAGGCAAAACCGTGGTAGATTTTGGCTGCGGCTCCGGCATTCTAGCTCTAGCTGCATTAAAACTAGGTGCTAAGCGTGTTATCGGCATTGATATCGATCCACAGGCCTTACAAGCCACGCAAGAAAATGCCCGTCGAAACGATGTTGAAGATCGTTTGGACGTTTTTTTGCCAGAAAATCAACCAACACTAGAAGCTGAAGTAGTCGTTGCCAATATACTCTCCGGCCCCCTTCTCGAATTAAGAGAAGTCATTACAGGGTATTGCAAACCTGACGGCCTGCTTGTGCTGTCGGGTATTTTAACTGAACAAGTGGAAACTATTGAAAGTGCCTATGCCAAGGATATTTCACTAGACCCCAGTGCAATAGACGGTGAATGGGCAAGAGTATCAGGGCGTAAGCATTAGTGCCGCGCACTCAATAAGACACCATCCGTGATCTTTATTGTTCACTGAACCCGCATACTTTTTCAGCTATAAGTTGTCTTTTCCAGTGTTGCACAACCGTTCAAACAATAAAAAAAGGGTGTAATTGTTAAATTTTTTCACATTACATCCCTTTTAAATCGTGGCTTTCAAGTCTTAAGCACAAAATTTCACCAACATTTTCACGTTAGATTACTAACAATACAGATTTTTTTTGCTGTCAATACCGTTTAGTGAAATTTTGTGTGATTTTTAGCCTTTTCAAGCATTGCGAAAACACGTACACTTAGCGCCCCGTTTTGGCCGGGTGTATAATTTCTGTGCAATTATAGATGGTGAGCTTCGCGTTAACTTATGCAAAAACCTATGCGACATACTTTGCAAATTGGACCATACAAGTTAGATAACAATTTGATGTTAGCTCCCATGGCTGGCGTAACTGACCGACCGTTTCGGCAATTGTGCAAGCGTTTAGGCGCAGGTCTTGTTGTGTCAGAGATGTTGTCGAGTAATCCGAAAGTTTGGAATACCGCAAAATCACAAGCGCGAATGAACCATGAGGGTGAAGAAGGAGTTCGCTCTGTACAGATAGCGGGTGCCGATCCTGAGCTTATGGCACAGGCAGCGCAGTTCAATGTTGATAATGGTGCGCAAATCATCGACATCAATATGGGTTGCCCTGCAAAGAAGGTGAACAAGAAGCTTGCAGGTTCAGCATTGCTTCAGTACCCAGACACAGTGGAAAGTATCATTAAAGCGGTAGTAAACGCTGTTGATGTTCCTGTAACACTTAAAATACGCACCGGCTGGAATCCAGAAAATCGCAATGGGGTAGAGATTGCCCGCATTGCAGAGCAAAACGGCATACAATCGCTCGCCGTTCACGGTAGAACAAGAGCATGTATGTATAAAGGAGAGGCAGAGTACGACACCATACGCCAGATTAAGGCGGCAATTTCAATACCGGTTATTGCAAATGGTGACATTGCTTCTGCACAAAAGGCACAAGAGGTACTGAATTACACAGGTGCAGATGGCGTTATGATTGGTCGCGGCGCGCAGGGTAAACCTTGGATTTTTAATCAAATTCAACATTATCTTGAAACGGGCGAAACCATAGCACCACCACCGCTGTCTCAACAATATGAAATTTTGCACGAGCACGTCGCTAACGTACAAGATTTTTATGGAGAGGCAGCAGGCGTGAGAATAGCCCGGAAGCACGTGGGCTGGTATCTCTCGGAACATGATACGGATCGTCAGTTTCGTAAATCGTTTAACGCTATCGAAGATGCGAATGAGCAACTCGATGCACTAAATGCATATTTTCAAGCGCTGCAGACTCGAGAAAACCGACAGATTTCTCCGGCAGCATAGTGATGACTAACTAAAGAGCAACACAGTATTATGTTCGATCAAAACGTGACTTCACCTTTTACTACTACCGTAACTACGCCTTCACAAACGCAGGCTCAAAAGCCTTTGCGCGATTCTGTTAAGCAAGCGGTAAATAAGTACCTTAAGCAACTAGACAACGCAAACATCGATAACTTGTACGAAATGGTACTCGCTGAAGTGGAAGCTCCACTGCTAGAGGAAGTCATGACTTATACCCGCGGCAACCAAACTCGCGCGGCTATCATGATGGGCATCAACCGTGGCACACTTCGCAAAAAGCTAAAGCAATACGGCATGAACTAAGATTTTAAGGGCTTTGCCCAGTAAAGAGCACCATACGGTGCTCTTTTTGTTTCAACACTACAACTTTGAAGCTACTACATTTATGCAAACACCAAAACCAATCAAACGTGCTCTTTTAAGTGTCTCTGATAAAACAGGTATTGTCGATTTCGCAAAAGCGCTGCATAACGCTGGCGTTGAGCTTTTGTCGACTGGCGGTACCGCTAAACTTCTCGCTGAAGCAGGCCTTCCTGTGAAGGAAGTGTCTGATCACACAGGTCACCCTGAAATTATGGCTGGCCGAGTAAAAACCCTTCACCCGAAAGTACACGGCGGCATACTTGCTCGCCGCGGCGTTGATGAAGCAGTAATGGAAGAAAACAACATTGCGCCTATCGACTTAGTGGTAGTTAACCTCTACCCGTTCGCAGCTACTGTGGCCAATGAAGATTGCACTTTAGAAGATGCCATCGAGAACATCGATATTGGCGGGCCTACAATGGTGCGTGCGGCAGCAAAAAACCACAAAGACGTGACTATTGTGGTTAATGCAGCAGATTACGACAATGTTTTAGCAGAAATGAACGCCAATGATGGTTCATTAAAGTATCAGACTCGTTTTGACCTTGCTATAAAGGCTTTCGAGCATACTGCTGAATATGACGGCATGATTGCTAACTACTTTGGTGCTCGCTTAGATAGTACAGAGTGCGAAGAAGACTGCGACCACCAGCACAGTGAATTCCCACGCACTTTCAACGTTCAAATGAGCAAAAAGCAAGACTTGCGCTATGGTGAAAACAGCCACCAAAATGCCGCATTTTACGTTGAAAATACAATTCAAGAAGCTTCTGTTGCCACTGCTGAACAGCTGCAGGGTAAAGAGCTATCGTTTAATAATATTGCCGATACCGACTCAGCACTAGAGTGCGTAAAAGAATTCGACGAACCGGCGTGCGTTATTGTAAAACACGCTAATCCTTGCGGTGTTGCCATTGGCGACGACATTTTGAGTGCCTACGAACGCGCGTTCAAAACCGACCCCACCTCAGCGTTCGGCGGTATTATTGCTTTTAACCGCGAACTCGATGCTAAAACAGCGCAGGCTATTGTAGATCGTCAGTTCGTTGAAGTGATTATTGCTCCAACCGTTAGCGACGAAGCGAAAGAAGTAGTCAGTGCGAAGAAGAACGTACGCCTTCTAGCATGTGGCGACTGGACTGGTCAGTTGACCGAAGGTTACGACTTTAAACGCGTTAACGGTGGCCTGCTAGTTCAAGAGCGCGACTTCGGAATGGTTGAGAGAGAAGATTTAACAGTAGTCACCAAGGTTAAGCCTTCTGAAGAGCAGCTTCGCGACCTTATGTTCTGCTGGAAAGTAGCCAAATACGTTAAGTCTAATGCCATTGTGTATTGCAAAGATGGCATGACTATAGGCGTTGGCGCAGGGCAAATGAGCCGCGTGTACTCTGCGAAAATTGCGGGTATTAAAGCTGCCGACGAAAACCTAGAGGTAGCCGGCTCAGTAATGGCCTCTGACGCATTCTTCCCATTCCGTGATGGTATTGATGCAGCTGCAGAAGCGGGCATTAAGGCTGTTATCCAGCCTGGTGGCTCAATGCGTGACCAAGAGGTGATTGACGCAGCTGACGAACACGGAATTGCGATGGTGTTTACAGGCATGCGCCACTTCCGCCATTAAGCGGCTATTGGTCAACAGACCAAAAAAGAAAGTATCCCATCCAAGGGGGCGCCTCTGCGGCGGTTTTGTCGCAGAGGCTTTAAGTTTATTATTTACCCTTTTTAGCTTTTGCCTTCTGGCCTTTGCATCTATAAGGCAGCGCTAGTTTGTATATCTCAGGTTCATTTACCGGAGGTATAAGGCCGTAGCCAAGCTCAAAGTGAAAACGATAAAGGGCCGAATTATTCTGCTAGGTATCAAAAGCGTGTTACGGTTAACTGATAGGCTTGATCTTACTTATGGTAGTTTGTAGTAATACTATTAACCCAGTGGTTGTCGTATTTAGCTATCAGTTGTTTAGCTATTCAGTTGTGTAGTAAAAAGCATAGGCTGAAATACACCATACTTTGGGTGATGCGATGCTTTAGGCAAAGCTGCACCGAATAAATACCCTAGACAGAAAAGGAAATAATAATGAAAAAGTTAGCCCAACTAATGTTAGCTGCAACGCTTGGCATGTCTGCGTGCTATGCGTCTGCCGATGCCATTTCAGACGCCGTAAAAAGCGAACTGCGTACCTCAGACGCCAAAGCCAGAGATGAATACCGTAAACCACAGCAAACCCTCCGTTTCTTTGGCCTGAAGCCTGAGATGACGGTAGTTGAAATTTCGCCAGGTGGTGGTTGGTATACGGATATTTTATACCCCGTTGTAAAAGACAGCGGAAAATATGTTGCCGCACACTTCTACGTTGATGAATCGACCAACGATTACTACAAAAAAGCCCTAGCCGCTTTCAAAGAAAAAACCCAAGCAGGTGGAAAATATGAAGGTGCAGCAGTAACCGCATTCCACCCAACCAAAGCCCTTGATATTATTGACGCTGGAAGTGCTGACATGGTGCTGACTTTCCGCAATGTACATAACTGGTATATGCGAGAGGGTGATACAGGTATCGATAATGCTTTTGGTGCCTTCTTTAAAGCACTCAAGCCTGGTGGTGTTTTAGGTGTGGTTGAACACGAATTACCAGAAAGTGCCGACGATGCGGTAATGACATCTAGCGGCTACATGAAGCGCTCGTATGTTGTTGCGGCTGCTGAAAAAGCGGGCTTCATGCTAGAAGCAAGCAGCGATATTAATGCCAACGCTATGGATAATGCCGACCACCCTAAAGGCGTGTGGACACTTCCTCCAAGATTGGCATTAGAAGATCAAGACCGCGATAAATACCTTGCCATTGGCGAGAGTAATCGCATGACGCTTAAATTTAAAAAGCCTAATTAATTTACAACTTAAAGCATAAACGGAATAGTGAATGAACGTACTTGTCATTGGCGGCGGTGGTCGCGAACACGCGCTAGCATTTAAAGCAGCGCAGTCTTCTGAAGTTTCAACAGTTTTTGTCGCGCCTGGAAATGCAGGCACGGCAACAGAGCCTAAGCTGGAGAATGTACCTATTGATGTAAGCGACATCGCAGGTCTCGTTTCTTTTGCGAGAGGTAACGACGTTGAACTTACCATTGTTGGTCCGGAAGCTCCGCTAGTGGCAGGTGTCGTTGATACGTTTACTAATGAAGGCTTAACTATTTTCGGCCCTACACAAGCTGCAGCACAGCTTGAAGGGTCAAAAGCGTTTACCAAAGATTTTCTTGCTCGTCACAATATACCCACTGCGGAATATCAGAATTTCACTGAAATTGACCCAGCCATTGCCTACGTACGCGAAAAAGGCGCGCCTATCGTAGTAAAAGCCGACGGTTTAGCAGCAGGGAAAGGCGTTATTGTTGCCATGACTCTTGAAGACGCCGAAGCTGCCATTCGTGATATGTTAGCAGGTAACGCTTTTGGCGAAGCAGGTAGCCGCGTGGTAATTGAAGAGTTCTTAGATGGTGAAGAAGCGTCGTTTATCGTTATGGTAGATGGAAAAAATGTGCTGCCATTTGCGACCAGTCAAGATCACAAACGTGCTGCTGACGGCGACAAAGGTCCAAACACGGGCGGTATGGGCGCATATTCTCCTGCTCCAGTTGTCACTCAAGCTATTCACGACCGTGTTATGAACGAAGTTATTATGCCAACAGTCAATGGCATGGCGGCTGAAGGAAATGACTACGTGGGCTTTCTATATGCTGGCCTGATGATTATGGCTGACGGCACGCCAAAAGTGATTGAATATAACTGTCGATTTGGCGACCCAGAAACACAGCCCATTATGCTGCGTTTGCAGTCAGATATTGTTCCTCTTTGCCTAGCAGCCTGTAAAGGAGAGTTAGACACGCAAACTATCGAGTTTGACCCTCGTGCGTCAGTAGGTGTTGTGCTTGCTGCAGGCGGTTACCCAGGTAGCTATGAGAAAGGTGACGAGATTACTGGCTTTGACGAAGCAGACAAGCTAGACGGCAAAGTGTTTCATGCCGGTACGGCACTTAGCGACGGCAAAGTAGTAACCGCTGGTGGTCGTGTGCTTTGTGCAACAGCACTTGGCAACAGTGTGACCGAAGCACAGCAAAAAGCCTACGAGTTGCTAAATACTATTCAATTCAAAGACGTTTACTATCGTACTGATATAGCTCATCGAGCGATAGCAAGAGAAGCGAAAGCTTAACCCAACCTTTGAATTAAATGAGGCCACCAAATAAGGTTGTGCCTTGAAAGTAAGTCAATAAAGCGAATTAGTAAAAGCTAATTCGCTTTTTCTTTATCTATTTCAATCATCTGGTTTCTCGCTACAATGAATGATGATATAGCATTCACTAAGTTAACTAATAATGACATTGCAACAAGCCTGCTATCACATACTCGCGCCAGCCTCTGAAGCCGCTCATTTTAAAAAGGCTAGTCGTCTTTTCGATTTCTTTTTAGTTGTCATTATTACTGTCAATATTGCTGCGATGATGATCGAAACACTTCCCAACATATCTCAGGCTTGGCTAACAAAACTGCACACTATTGAAATTGTTTCGGTTATTTTGTTCAGCGCAGAGTACGTGCTGCGTGTTTATAGCAGTGCCGAAAACCCTAATTTGAGTGACAAAACCACTCACCACATTGGCTCTGCAAAAAGCTGGGCGCCTTGGCAAAAGCGCTGGCACTACATAAAAAGCCCAATGGCGATTATCGATCTGATGGCTATTCTGCCGTTTTTCCTCAGTATGTTCTTTATGCTCGACCTACGCATTTTACGGGTTTTCAGAGTGTTAAGAATATTGAAGATAGGACGCTACTCTCGCTCCATCCAAACTCTGGTAGACGTAGTGCGTAGCGAAGCCCATTCGCTTGTCGCTGCGCTAAGTGTACTAATGCTATTTACCGTAATTGCTGCCACCTGCATTTACTACATTGAACACAACGCCCAGCCCGAGGTATTTAGCAGCATTCCCGCCTCGCTTTGGTGGGCTTTGGTGACTTTAACCACGGTGGGCTATGGTGATGCAGTTCCCATCACTTCGCTAGGTAAGATATTTGGTGGTTTTATTACCGTAATGGGTATTTGCTTTTACGCCTTACCTGCGGGCATTTTATCTTCAAGCTATACAGGAAAGATGCAGCTTAAACGAGACCGGTTCAAAGACACTGTTCGAAGTGCACTAGATGATGGTGTGCTCAGTGAACATGACATACATCACATTGAACGAGTACGAGGTTTACTTGATTTAGACGAAGAAGAAGCACGCCTTATCATTCGCTTGCTGCGACACCATCACAACGGTAAGTCGAAAGATGAATGAAAGGCGCTGGGCTTTTAATTGATTGACTCATTCATTGATTAGACAGCTAAAGATGGCTTTAGACGCAGCTTAAGACGCAATGGCTCATATCTGATTTGACACCTTCATTTATTGATTTAGTTACCACCTGAAAGGCCGATTGAGACAAACAGCGGACCTTCGCTTTCCTGTGATTAGGTCTGCAACGCATCAGGGGCAGAGTCAGCGCCCGGCGGCTATTAAGCACAGGTTCCCCCTCCACTATAACACTAGTATCCTCACGTCATTCATCTGCAAACGAAAGGTGGAGAGAACCAAACACATCTGTGTATTCTCAATATCTCACTGGCTCACCGCTATACAAAAAATGTCAGAAATTACGCATTAAAGTAGCACATCTTACTGCGCAAAATTATGCTTGAACGCCTTTGTTCTAAGCTTTAGCTGTTAGTTGCAATGTGTGTCTATTTAAGTTTAAAAATCACTAATCTTATAAATTTTTATACCAACATTATTTTCATGAGATACGATCAAAAAATCTTGATAGACAAATACCCCTTCAACTGTGTCTACTACATCAATCTTATATGTATTCTGGATTTCGTCATTTGAAAGTCGATAAAAGTATATGAAGTTGCTGTTAGCGATAAAAACACCTTCATTGTGGACAGAGATCCTGTTGATTGCATTTACTACCGATGGACTAGCTGGTTCTTGGAAAATTACTGGTTCTCCTAAACCATTCGAGTCGACACTCATTTTCCACACAGATGAAAATCCGGTAAAAAAGATGAAACCATCTCTGTACTCGATATCACTGCCATAAATCTCTTCAGTCGTAGAATACTCGTCTTTCAGTTCAAATTCAGAGTTAAACAATTTGATATATCTGTTTCCTGATAATCCTTCGAATACAACAAACTCACCGCTTTGAAGTGGAAAGATGTTATCTATGTAGTTGCTCGTTTGATATCTTTCTACTTCGGTACTCCCGCTTTCCTCACTAATACACAATTCCTTAAGCGTATCAGGAGACTCGCCAGAAGTTCCTCTGTCTACCCAATAAACGCAATTTCCATAAGACGCAAATATCGTTGCACTTAAATTGGGTGATGGTTGAGTAGAATACACAGTATCTAATAGGCTCCCCTCTAAACTTTGAATACTCACAGAATTTAGACCTAATATTCCAAGTCGGTCATTTGTCAGCGCCGCTAAATTATTTGCAAGAGAAGCAGTAATTTGCACTTCTGTCTCTACCAATCCGGAGCTGCCGATATCCAAAAGACTAATTCCTGCATTGTGGCTTATTGCTAGAGAGTCTTGGTAAGAAACATAGGTTCTTCCCCCTGGCAACCAATAGGAGTCCACAAAATCCACATTAACTTCGACTATTTCAGGGGAAGTTTGACTACCATTATTATTGCTTTCCGTGCCGTCATCTACGAGGGTCTCTGGGTCGCTATTTGAACCACAAGCATTTAAAAACATTAAAGAAGAAAGAAGAAGAGCTTGGGTTATGCGCATAAATACTCCGTTAGCACACTCACGTTAGTATACTGGTGCTGACTACTACTCTTTTCTGTTTTACTCATAAGATCATCCATTCTAATACTCTCCTAAGGTTTTTAAATCGCGGCTATGAATTTACCTGTTAACTTTTCACTAGCGAGTGTCATAATTTTTTTTCATATTTTACGCAAAGCACGATATAGCCACAAAACGAAGATACTCAATACTATGACTAAAGCATAGTCAAACATGTAATTGGTTAATGTCATCAAGCTTCCGGTAATGATAAATGACGCAACGTGCCCGAGAAAAATAGAAACTGTAGATGTGAGCGCTAGAGCTGAAAAGCTAGCAAAACTTAATTTAAATGCTTGGTATATGAGAAACGGAAGGTAGATGACTGTAAGCGCCGAATAAGATACAGCCGTAAATCTGAAGGAGTTTATCGCTAATCCCGAAAAGTTGTAAATCAACGTACCGGTAAGATACTGAGTAACCGCGAGCATGCAGCAAAATAAGGCTAATTTTCTATTCATTTTAACGATTCCTTTCAATAACATAACACCAAATTAAGCGGCGTTGCCCGCTCTTGGGAATGTTTGCTTAAATTTCCTTGTTAACTTTCATTTTCAATATCAAATTCCAACCTAACCTTCATATCTTTTTGAACCACTGCAACTCCGTCTACAACCTTAGGTTTATACTTCCATTTTCCTAGAGCTTTTATAGCTGCTTTATCCAACATTCCCTGATGAGTAGATTTTATTACCTTAATATTAGCGACATCACCAAGCTCAGTGATGTCAAAAGATAGATCCACCCATCTTTCAGATGTCGGCGCTTTCAATAAATCTGCTTTTTTTGATTCATCTAAACTATCTGCGGTACATATCCCTGCAGACATTAATAAAGCAAAGAAAATGACAACCTTAAACATGAATAATCCTCCTTGAAAGTTAACTTTTAAATAAGGGGCGATGGCACGTAGGGCATAATAGCGAAGCGGCCCTGCGTGTTAGCGTCTCAACGAGCGACAGCGAGTGATTTTATTTTTTGTTAGGCGGCATGCAGATCTATTGGCTGCACATTATCCAAGTTAATGTTTTGTTTCGCTTGCCAAAGTTCATAGTTGTCTTGCATGCTAAGCCAACTTTCTGGGCTGCGTCCCAATACTTTTGATAGCCTTAAGGCCATTTCTGGCGTTACTGCACTTTTACCCTTTACGACACGATTTAATGTTGAAGCTGCAACACCAAGATGGGTAGCGAGTGTTCTGCAGCTTATACCATGTGGCTCCATGTAAATAGACTCAATAAATTCACCTGGATGTGGTGGGTTATGCATATTCATTAGTGATAATCCTCGTAATTTAAGATGTAAGCATTACCATCCGTGAACTCAAAAGTTACTCTCCAATTACCGTTAACTGATATTGACCAAATGTTAGATCTTTCTCCCTTGAGTTGATGGAGAGAAAAGCCAGGTAGATTAATGTCATCAATATTTTGTGCGGTATGAATTGCTGCTAACTGCATACGAAGTTTTTTCGCATGCTTAGTTTGTATGCCTGAGGTTTTCCCTTTTTCGAAAAAGAGCTTCAGGCCTTTATGTTTAAATGACTTAATCACGGCACGAGTGTAGCGCATTGCGCAACGCGGTGCAACTTGACGCCTAACTTCCAAATATGGGGCGTAAACACGTGTGCAATAATGGCGAAGCCGCGCACGTGTTTGCGTCCCAGCGAGCGACAGCGAGTGCCATTATTTGCTTGTTATATGCCATTGCTGAATTTTACCTTTTCTGCCAATAAAGGAGACCAAGGAATGAATAGTGGACGACTGTCTTTGCTGTCTTCAATCTCTAGCTTTGCTACTTCGTGCCCCAAGCATTGGAGTATTTCTATATCAATTATTTTCCCCAATTCGACTGACCTAAAATGTCTAGACCGCCCGAACAACAAATTATCTCCATCTATCCTAGCAGAGCATGATAGAAACTTATTTTCAAAAGGAACTGCTCCAATTGCATATTCCGACTGATAAAAATATGAATTTTTGATGCTTTTTCCGAAACAGTCTAAGAATTTTGAGTGATGTCGCCTATAGCGATATATTCTCAAAAAGAACGTAACTCCAACAGCCAAGAAAGATAGAAAAACTGATAACCACAGATTTACGCCCATAAAAACTAAGCCAACTAGTACACAAAAAGCAGGCAATACGAAAAGGGCCATTGAATGCGCGACTCTTTTGTGTTTGGGGAAATTTATGTCCATTGCATTCTTATGGCATATAACAATTTAGTAGTGCGCAAATTGCGCGTTTTTCTTCCGAGCATGTGCTCGTTTTTATCCATAGTGCCATCATTCAGAGTTTACTGAAAGTCAAAGAGTACAGAGGTCACGCTTAATAAGGGCTAAATACGTAGAGGACAAAAACGCGCGATTGGGTCGTTTTCCTGAATATAGGGGAAGGCAGCTACGACCGTATACGTAGACAGGCATTTAACTCTCAATATGTCAATATTTTGAGCAGAAACTAGCTCTTTGGGTCCATTAAGTAATAAATAATCAACTTCCGGTTTACGTACACTAGAGACTGTCAGATTTGATCTTGTTCTTTATAAAGAGTGTTCAAGTGATGACCAATCCAAATAATGTCGTTAACACCAATCGACTTTAGAGCAGCGCTAAAATTGTTGTACTGGCTCCACCACCAACCACAAGACCACAGATAAAAATAAATAAGTACGCTTTTACTGGATTTTGTCGTGCTGGCTCTACTTCTGTTATTTCCGGCACTTTAAATAATGTCTGACGCTTTACATCAAAGGCTACACATAAGGCCATTATGGTCTCCAGCGATGCATTCCCTTTGTTTTCCACTCGCTGAATGGTGCGTAAATTCACGTCACATAACTCTGCAAGCTGCGCTTGGGTCCACGCTCGCTCTATGCGCATCTCTTTTACAATATCGCCTCTAACTTCCATTTGTTATTTCACCCTGCAAATAGCATAACTGCAAAATAACCAAACACCGCCCCCAAAGCGGCTATACCGGCAATCACCGCGATGTTTTTAACAAGCGAATTATCGCGAGAAAGCATAGAGGTAGACTCTCGTTTTACAGTGCGTGCACCTTTTTTAAGGCGCACCTCTGTACGGTAAGTGAAAGGGTTCTCCACTTCCACCTCGAGAGTATAATCTTGGTCGTTTAGCCTAAGCGCGTGTCGACCTGTAAATCGAAACAAGTTGCGATGTTCTGATACAGGGTGGTCGTCCACATACACAACCTCTTTCCCCGACCATAAACTGCAGTGTACCGCTATATCGTGGCCTTCGTGTTGCAAGTGACACCAGAGCCCCTGCCTCATTGTTATTTGCGTCATAATACTATCCGGAGAAACTCATAAAGCCTAAATAACCGCAAAGAAAGCCCACAATTAACCCTACGAATAAAAGCTTATCCATACTGAAAAAGGATTTCAGTAAATTTCCTTTTTCCAATTGCGATAGCGTTTCGCTGGCCACTTCTTTCCCATCACAAAAAAGAGTGACCTTTAATTCACCACGTAAAACATGGGTCATGTGTGTTTTTACGAGATACTCATGACCATTTTTAGTAAACGCATGCTCACTTTTCGTGCTGCTTAAATTTCTAAACGACGATACCACTTCGTTATTGAAAGACACTTTTTCCTTACCGCTAAACACCGAGCCCCACATAGAGATATCATTACCCTCGTGGTCGAAATAAAACCAATACCCATTATTTAGCGATACTTGACTCATATGTTCTCTTCTTGATACTAGCGATTGTTTTATAACTTCATTTGTTTGCATGATTGTTCTCCTTTGCTTCAATGCCAGCGCATTTCATCGGAAATAGCGAGTAAGTGAAACGGCACTAATGCGACAGGACAGTAAATCATCTGTTTTTGTCATACGACACCCCTGTGTCGCATTGCTAAACCACTAAAATATAATAAGAAAATAAAAACTCATGCGCCAGACAATTCAGCATCGCCACGCAGCTTTTGGAACAGCCAACTAATGCCAACCAAGCTTAGACCTAGCCCGATAAAGGAAAGCGCACGATATAAACCTTCGAGATTTGCCATATCAATAACAAACGCTTTTAAGATCACTACAGCTAATAAACCGAAGCCAAGCTTTACTGCTAAAACACGCTGCTTTATTTGCCCTATAAATATGGTGGTGGTTGCGATAACAAGCCAACAGATAGAGTAGGTGTAAAGCTCAGGTTGAGTGAATCCAGTATCTAAAATAATGCTGGCCTGATGAAAAGCGCCGCGAATTACACTGTTTACATAGAGAAATGCAAAACCACCGGCAATGGCACCTAAGCCAATATGAAGCTGTTGACTGATTAATGAAGATAGTGCATTTAACGAACCTAAAACTCTACGCTGCAGCACGCTAGAAAGTATGCAACCTATTAGTGCAGCAGGCAGTAACCACTGAAGCAGCAACCAGTTAAAAACGGCACCATCTCCCGTAGGCTGCGCGTATATAAAAGGGTTGTGCTTGATACTTATATCTGTGTGGATAATACCTGCACCGATAAGCAAAACGAGGGCGGCATTGCGGTATAACACTGTCATGGTACTAGCAATATATGCTCGGTAATAATATGCACCAGAAAGCGCGACCCAACCAAGTGCCAACAGTACACTCTCTTGATAGGTAGCTGAAAAAACACTGGGGTAATTCCTTGTTAGGTAATAGCCTGGCTCTGTAGTGATAAACAGCGCAATTAGATGAAGTAATGCCCCTTCCAACCATATCTTTAGGCTATCTGAAGGGTTGTACTTCCTAGCAATAAGTAATGATAAGAAAATGAAAGGATAGATAACGGCAGTCCAGTGCACGCCTAATATAGACTCGTAAGCGTAGTCTGCAAGCCAAGGAGCCACTGTAATACGCACCATAACAATGGCTAGCAGCACTTTATAAAGCCAATCTGGCAAGCTGACTTTATAGCGAAGACTCAATACGCTGATGCTAGCCACTTGCAATGCTAGCGCGAACGACAGCACTGCGGCATCTAACAACATAGTTAAACACAGCGTAAGACAGGCATTGGCGAGCACTGCGTAAGTCAGCTGCGCGAATTTTTGCGACTTGATTACCACCCATGTACTTAAAATGGCTAAAAGCGCCAGCTCAAAGGCCCAAACACTGTACACAAGTTGCTGGGCGAATGTGGCAGTAAGTGCATAGCTCACACCGAATAAGGTGATAGGAAAAGCGACAATGTAAATCCAAAACGCTGGACGCTGCGTTTTGTGCGCCATAAGCGCGACATAAGATGTTATAGCAAGTGCTGCAATTTGCACATACAGATAAACACCTGAAAATACTGTGTTGATATCAGTAATGCGTCCCGCGTTTCCAGAGGCGCGCCCTGTAATAGCTTCGATGATAAACATATCTTCTAGCATCACCACATGACCCACCGCAGCAACAAGCAAAAGAAACGGCCAGCTATCAAATATGCTGTGTCGATAAGATGGCAGCAGCAATAATGCTCCTAAAACGGCAGCGCTTAACCAAATGTGCATATCTTCTGCATAAAACACTAAATAGGTATGCATTAAAATAAAAGATAACAACACCCCCACCATTTCCCGTGAAGGTTTTATTAGCTCTTTAAGAGATAAGGTCTCATTAAGTTTATCCCGCAGCGACCAGCCTAGTGTGTGCGTGAAACAGAATAAATAAACAGAAAAAACGGTAAACCCAAGCCAAATCAAAATATCGGCCTTATCGGATTGGGTGAGCGACATAAACGCCCAAGCAAAATGGCCCAAAACGCTGAGACGCCATAGCCACATCTGCGACACTTTCTGAGAAATCCATACGCCCGAGAGCGACACTAGAGAAATAAACACTAGTAAGGTGACAATGCTGTTAGCGTCTGTTTTTATTAAAGCAGGAATTGCATATGCTCCCACAATGCCAATCGACGCCAACAGAGGACCGTATCTTAGTGCTAGTGAAATAGCGCCGAAAGCAACTACCGCCATCAACAAAAAAGCGACTACAGGTGCTATAAACTGATAGAAATCATAGGCGACAAGAATTATTGCGTAGCAAGTTATTACACCTCCACTGGCCAAAGCTGCACAAATAGTGGGAGAGTAAATACTGAATTTTTCTCGGTGCCTGGCGAGATATTCGGCGCCAGCCACCAAGGCAATGCCAAACGCCGCACCTATTAGCACACGTATTTCAGCCGATAACAATCCAGCCTCAACCGAATAAACAGCAAGGAATACGCCTCCCACAGCAAGAACTACACCGCCAAGCCACAATAAACCGTGACGCTTTATAGACGTCATCAGACTTGATTCATCTGAAAGGAAACGCTGAAGAAGCGGCACTCTGCTACTTTTTTCGCTCTCAACGTCTTCTGTATCTAACGCTACTTGCTGTTCAGAGCCATTTGGCTGTTCAAAGGAGGGATGCTTATTTTCGCTACTGTGCTTATCGCCAGCATTATCGATGTGAGCTTGAGAGTTAGAGTGTTTTAACCCACTAGAATCCTGAGTTGCCAGTTGCTTCTTAAGTGCCTTGATGTCATTTGAAAGGGCTGTAATCTGACTTTGCTGTGAATACGACAAAAGCGCGCCAATGCATACCAATAAAGCGAAAAGCACACCTAATAATAGCAACATAACCAAGGTCCCTGTAGAAATGTATCGTCAAATGACAGCGCATTAAGGTGCGGTATACTCACGAAAAAGTCAAATAGCTGCCTTGCAGTACCCTTGATTCTTATCGCACATCGGCTTATAACTAGTCACTGTCATTTCCAACAAGAAATCCTATGTCTGTCAAACACCCTATTATTGCTATAACAGGTTCATCTGGTGCGGGAACAACCACCACCACCAACGCCATACGCCACATTTTTAGAAATTTAAATGTGAACGCTGCGGTGGTAGGCGGCGATAGTTTTCACCGCTTCACACGACCTGAAATGGAAGTAGAAATTCGTAAGGCACAGGAACAAGGTCGACATATCAGCTATTTTGGGCCCAAAGCGAATGACTTTGAACTGTTGGAGTCTGTGTTCAGAGAATACGGAAGTTCGGGCACCGGACAATTCAGACAATACCTGCACACCTTCGATGAAGCCGTACCATTTAATCAAATGCCTGGGACGTTTACTCCATGGCAAGATTTACCAGCAAATACTGACTTGCTGTTTTACGAAGGCCTTCACGGCGGCGTGAAAACTGACGAAAATGATGTGGCGAAACATGTCGATTTACTGGTGGGCATGGTACCTATTGTAAATTTAGAGTGGATTCAAAAAATTGTTCGCGACACCACAGACCGAGGACACTCACGAGAAGCCGTAATGAGCAGCATAGTGCGCGGGCTAGACGATTACTTTCATTATATAACCCCTCAATTTTCTCGCACTCATGTGAATTTTCAACGGGTGCCTACGGTAGATACATCAAACCCATTTAGCGCCCGAGAAATACCCACTCAAGACGAAAGTTTTGTAGTAGTGCGGTTTAGACGGGAAATGAAAAACGTAGACTATCCTTACCTGCTTAAAATGATAGACGGTGCCTTTATGTCTCGTATTAATACCCTTGTTGTTCCAGGTGGTAAAATGGGCCTTGCCATGGAACTTATTCTGTCTCCATTGCTTGAAGATATTTTAAACAAAAAGCGCCGCGCAGGGCATCAAATGGATTGGTTGAATTCAGACGAGGAATAGATCTCCTCGTCCGGCTTAAAGGCTACAGCAGTTATTCACAGGTATTAATAGCGACGGCCATTTTATCTTCATTCATTTTGAATAATTCCTACTGTTATTTTAAAGATTGATGCACACCAAAGCGTGCATATATATTTTCTATAACAATATATTAACAATGACAAGTAGCAATACAATTTCAACTGCGTCATGGTATTACCTAAATCGGGTCTTTAGGATAATTTTCATGACATCAGCACATTCAAACCCTATCGTTTCTTCTGTCATATCTTCTACTCAAATATGGCTAAACCAAGACCACCTCAACGAAACCAAAGTGGTTGAGGTATCGCTTAATGCCGAAGAACTTGGCGATGATGAGCTAATTCTGGAAACAGACAATTTTGGGTTTTCAGCAAACAACATTACCTATGCTGCGCTGGGTTTTAAAATGGGCTACTGGGGGTTTTTTCCCGCTGAAGAAGGTTATGGCATCGTTCCGGTGTGGGGTTTTGCAACGGTAAAACTGTCTCGCCACCCTGATATTCAAGAAGGTGAAAAAGTATTTGGCTACCTGCCAATGGCCAGTCACTTGGTGATAAAAGCAGGTAAAGTAGCGCCTCATGGTTTCTCTGATATTCATGAGAACCGCAAAAGTATTAGCCCAGTATACGACCAATACCTTCGCTGCAGCGCCGACCCTGGTTACGATGCAAACCGTGAAGCGTGGCAGCTTAACTTTCGCCCTCTGTATATGACTTCTTTCGTGCTAGACGATTACGTGGCAGAGCTTTCTAAAGGCGAGTCGTTACTACTTTCAAGTGCATCAAGCAAAACAGCACTGGGCACTGCACAACTGCTAATAGATCAAAAAGAACAACGAAGCGCAACCTATAAAGTGATCGGGCTTACCTCGCCATCTAATGTAGAAATGGTGAAAGCCACCGGCTGCTATGATGATGTTGTTAGCTACAACGAACTGGAAAAACTCGATAAAACCGATACTTTTTGGCTTCTAGACTTTGCAGCTAACGGCACCTTGATTAACAACATTACTCACGCTATTGGCGATAAGTTGAGTAAGGTTTCACTCATTGGCGCAACCGACTGGGAAGCCCAAGAAAAACCCAACCCTAAATTACTTGATGCAGAAATTTTCTTTGCACCTTCCAGAGTAAAGCTGCGCCAAAAAGAATGGGGACACGATGTGTTTCTCAAGAAATACGCCTCGGCGTGGCAGAGGTTTGCGCAAAAGGTCGACAACACTTTTTTCGAGCAAACCCATGTAGGGACTGACAACATTATCGCGCTATACAAAGAAACACTAAACGGCAACGCCGACACAAAAGCATTAAACGTGGTGTCGTTTAAATAACGCTGACTACTAAGAGCAGTTCTTTAGGTGCCTAGATCTTTAGGAGCGCGGACCTTTAGGATCTTAGCTCCTTAAGTGCTTGTCCCTTTTCGCCCTTTTTATCGGTTAGACACTATTTGTAACAAACCCCCTCCTCATTTTACATTTTCTTGCTTTTGTATTTATCGCCTTGTGGTTATAGTGAAACAAATGTATTACCAAGGGTATGTTCATGGGTCAGGAAACCTCAAAGATTCTCGTTGTCGATGACGATATGCGCCTTAGAAGCCTATTAGAGCGCTATTTACTAGAGCAAGACTATCAAGTCCGAAGTGCCGCAAATGCCGAGCAAATGGACAGATTATTAGAACGCGAAAACTTTCATCTGATGGTGCTAGATCTTATGTTACCTGGCGAAGACGGCCTTTCTATTTGCCGTCGTTTACGTCAAACAGGTAATGACATACCTATTATTATGCTTACCGCCAAAGGTGATGAAGTAGACCGTATTATTGGTTTAGAAATGGGTGCCGACGATTACCTTCCGAAGCCGTTCAACCCTAGAGAGTTACTTGCACGAGCCAAGGCAGTTTTACGAAGGCGCAGCAGTGAAGCACCGGGTGCACCGTCAAAAGATGTGCAGATTATTGAGTTTGGTAATTACACATTAAATTTAGCGACTCGAGAAATGACATCTGGCAGTACGCCTTTAACGCTAACTAGCGGCGAATTTGCGGTGCTTAAATCGTTAGTTACTCACCCGCGAGAGCCGCTTTCTCGAGATAAACTTATGAACCTCGCTAGGGGTAGAGACTATAGCGCGCTTGAGCGTAGTATTGATGTACAGGTATCTCGCTTGCGCAGAATGCTAGAAGAAGATCCAGCCAACCCTCGCTATATTCAAACCGTGTGGGGGTTAGGTTACGTCTTTGTGCCCGATGGCGAGCAAGTGTAGTCGTTAAATTGAGTCGTTAATGTGAGACAAGCATGCGTATAACACCAAAAAGTGCTTTTGGACAAACTGTCTTATTGATTGGTGTTTTGCTGCTAATTAATCAAATAGTGTCGTACATTTCCGTTACTTACTATTTTATACAGCCTAGCTATCAACAAATTAATAGTTTATTAGCGACACAAGTAAAGTCGGTATTAGCTAACGACTTATTGGTAAGCAATCAAGACACTCGCACAGCCTATTACAAAGACACGCAAGTTAATGTATTCGATGAAAGCGTAGCGCGAAAAAATGGGTTAGACACAGCTGTTTACTATGGCTTCATGTCTTCTCAAATTAGTGAAAGCATTAATCAACTTGCCGACGTTCGCATAAGCACCGAGTCGCAAGCCAGTGATGAAAGCGCTCCCTATACCGTGTGGATTTCTCTTAATCGCTACCCTGACACTTGGATATCCATTCCCATTTCAGGGTTAAATGAAGCCAACATTTCTCCTCTTACGATGTATTTAATGGTGATAGGTATTTTGAGCGTTGCCGGTGGATGGTTATTTGTAGGACGAATGACACGGCCGCTATCAGCATTACAAAAAGCGGCTATTGCAGTAGGTAAAGGCGAACATCCTTCTCCTTTGCCTGAACAAGGCAGCACTGAAATGATTCAGGTTACCCGGGCGTTTAATCGTATGAATCAGGGTATCAAGCAACTCGAAACTGATAGAAATGTGATGACAGCCGGAATTTCACACGACCTAAGAACGCCGCTAACCCGTATCAGGCTTGCCTCGGAGATGCTGCCAGAAGATCAGGACTGGATTAAAGACGGCATTGTGAACGACATTGAAGATATGAATGCCATTATCGATCAATTTATCGATTATGCCCGTTATGACACTGAAGAAGTTACCCAAGAAACCGATTTAAACTCTATTATTGCCGACCTTGTTCAGGCAAGACAACTTGACGAGAAGCATCATATAGAGCTTCAGCTAAACTCGCTCCCCATGCTGCCTTTAAGAAGAGTCGCGATGAAAAGGGTTATCGATAACCTGATTGAAAATGCATTCAAATACGGTTCTGACGACATCGCCATTAGCAGCTTTTACAACCGCCATGAGAAGCGCGTGTATTGCAAAGTACGAGACTTTGGGCAGGGTATTCCACATGCCGATTTAGACAATGTATTTTTACCCTTTGCTCAAGGTGATAAGGCGCGGAACTCATCAGGCTCCGGCCTTGGGCTGGCTATTATTAGGCGAATCATTGAAGCCCACCACGGCGAGGTTTCCCTGCGCAATCATCCACAGCAAGGCCTAGTCGCCGAATTTTTCATTCCCTTTTCACCAATAAAAGGTTAACCCAGTACATCAATACTGGCTTGGACTTAGTTTATCGTAATATCAACAGCTTGCTGGTAGGTATATGGCACTGTGAACGTGAGCGTTTGCTTGTTCTCGTTCCAGTTGAAATTGGAGTTTCTACCATTGACACGCAAGGTTTTAGGCGCGTCTTCAAAACCGTGAACTACCCACAAAAATTCGCGCTGTTGTGGCATACCAATGTAGCTACCATCACTGTTTATCGACACCATTACGCTACTATTTCCTTTGCGCAAGGCTTTAAACTCGATAGTAGCAAAGGTGTTTTTGTCGACTGAATGGGGGCTTTTACCGTTATCCTCATAAAACGTATAGCCTGAAGACGCAACTGAATTGTCAAACCAGTAATGCATGGTTAAGCGTGAAGGGTCGTAATCTTCGGTGCGGCTCAATCCTTCTGACATAGGGATAAAGCTGCCCGCTTTTACCCAAACGGGAAAGTTATCGTCCCGCAGAGGATACGCCACCTCTTGATCGCCAACGAAGCGCTCGCCTGAGAAAAAGTCGAACCATACGCCCTCTGGTAATAATGCATCCCACTGAGACTGCTTGGGCTGCGTGACCGGCGATACCAACAGTGCATCGCCCCACATATAGCTGTCGGCATGATCGAACCATTTATCATCAGAGTAAACGTACGAGAGTGGACGCATTAACGGCGAACCGCTTAATGCATTTTCAAACGCTAACCCATAATTGTACGGCAACATGGCGTAACGTAACTTTATAAACTCCCTTACAATAGACTTTACCGGGTCGGGGTGGAAAATAGGCTCAGGCGCAATACTGTCTTGAGCATGCGGCCTGAAAACAGGGGTGAAGGCACCAAACTGTAACCAACGCGTGTAAAGTTCTGGGTCGAAGGCATCGCCTCCTGCAAAGCCACCTAGGTCGGAATGTGTGTAGGCCAGACCAAAAATACTCATTTGTAGTGCCAACTCTACCTGAGGCGCGAGTCCTCCCCAACTTCTGCTTACATCACCAGTCCATGGCACCATTCCGTATCGCTGACTTCCAATAAACCCAGAGCGCATGAGCACAAACGGACGGGTTTCTGGCTGTAGCTTTCGCAAATTGCTATAAACCAACTTTGCCCATTGGTGCCCATAACCGTTATGTAATGCTTTCGCTCGTACCGGTTTAGAATCCCATAGGTGAATGCTGTCATCTGGGTGTACTTCTGGTTCGCCTAAATCTCCCCACCACCCTGCTACGCCTTGAGCAGCAAGCTTTTCGTAGAACTGCCAAAACCAGTCTTGGCCTGCCTCGCTAAATACATCTACAAGCCCGGTATTGCCAAAATAGAAATCGAACGTGTAAGGCGCTCCATCCGCTTTTTTTACCAAGGCGTCGTTTAATACCGCACTTTCCCATTGTGCTGAAGAAGTGAGGATAAAAGGCTCTGTTATAAGCACAGTTTTTACATCTTGCTGTTTTAGCTGCGCTATCATTTGCTCAGGTTCTGGAAACGCAGCATTATCCCACTGTAAATTTCCCATATGGCCTTTAACGTCTTTACCAAACCAGTAAAGGTCCAGCACCACAGCGTCGACAGGAATATCTTGCTGATTAAACGCGCCAACTACATCTATTACCTCTTGCTGACTTTTATAGCCAAAGCGAGAGGCAAAATTTCCCAACAGCCACCTTGGCGGCAACGGCTGCTTACCCGTTAGCGAAACCGTTTTTTGCACCGTATCGGCCACACTTTCACCAAGCACTATTACATAGCTAGCCCTACCTCCGTCAGCTTGAAACAACAACTCATTGGTATTGCTTGCACCAATGTCTAGGGTTCCCGACGCGGTATTATCAAAAAGAACGGCATAGTGCTTAGAAGACATCACAGCAGACAAACCAAAATACATCTGACTTGACGATGTGGTGTAGCCGTAATGTGCTTTGTTATAAAGCGGCATCTGCTGGCCACGACGATCCATACCTAAAACGCGCTGCCCCCCGCCATAAATTTTTTCTGAATCATCTAAGGAAAACGACGCTGAAATTCTTTCGCCTTGCACTGACAGGCCTTTTTGCTCTTTCACCACTTGCTTCCCGTTCATGAGATAAGTCATGCGATGGGAGGCTTTATCAATATTGACGGTAGCATTTTGCCAGTTCAACGAGATAGTTGTAGGGGTGTCCTCTACAGTAGGGTGAATATCTTCGCCCATAGAAGAGTGAGCAAGTGCCATACTTGGCAAATTAGCATATGCTTTGCCGCTATCGTCGGTTTTAAGGGTAACCACAAAGCTGTTTGTTGCCGCAACAGACACGGTAAAGTCGCTTGTGTCGGTATTCACATGCAGCGTATTTCCCTTTAACACATAGCCAACTATTTCAGCGTGTAATAACGAGCTAAAGAAGGCTGATAACAAAGCTAAAAGCAAAAACGGCTTGGTGGATCTCAACATTTTCAAACCTTAAAATGTGTAAGTGCATGGTACAAGCTCGGTGCAGGGTAAAAGACCGTTTGCCTACGCACTAAAAAGTCAGTGGAATATTGATGATACCGAGGCCGAATACCAAACAAAATAAACATACGTATTCATAATGTAAAAATTGTTAAAAAAAGCCCACGGCTATGCGTGGGCTTGGCGTTTTTGTTTGCTACTGCTCTAAGCTAGTTCTGTTAACTAACTTTTTTCATATGAGAAATCTTAACCGTATCAGTTTCCTGGACCGGCTTTAACGATTGCATCACTCACATCGTATTTTTCAAAGTTTTGCTGGAAGTCATTTACTAAATTAGCCGCAAATTCTTCGTAGCGTGCTTTATCTTCCCACGTATTCTTAGGAACAAGTAGGTTTGTATCAACACCAGGAACTGCAACAGGAACATCCAGATTGAGTCCATCAATGTGCTGAGTTTCAACATTTTCAAGTTCACCCGAAACAATGGCGTCGATAATGGCGCGAGTAGTGGGTATATCGAAACGGCTTCCTGTTCCATATGGCCCGCCAGTCCAGCCCGTATTCACCAAGAACACTTTTGCACCAAACGATTTCACGCGCTTTATTAGCAGTTCTGCATAAACGCTTGCAGGACGGGGGAAGAAGGGCGCGCCAAAACACGTAGAAAATGTAGATTCGATATCGCTTGTAGAACCGATTTCCGTAGAGCCCACTTTCGCAGTGTAACCACTGAGGAAATGATAGGCAGCAGCCTCTTCACTCAACACAGATACTGGAGGTAATACGCCGCTAACATCACAGGTAAGAAAAACTACAGAGCGTGGCTCACCACCTCTATTTTGTTCAACGCGCTTTTCAATGTGCTCTAACGGGTAAGCGGCACGCGAGTTTTGAGTAAGCGATGTATCTGTATAAACCGGTGTGCGTGTTTCATCAAGCACAACGTTTTCTAAAATGGTACCAAATTTGATTGCATCCCAAATTACCGGCTCATTTTTTTGCGACAGATCGATGCATTTTGCATAGCATCCACCCTCAATGTTAAATACGCTACCCGGAGCCCAGCCGTGCTCGTCATCGCCAATAAGGAAGCGCTTTGGATCGGCAGACAATGTGGTTTTTCCCGTGCCTGACAAACCGAAGAATAAGGTAACATCGCCTTCTTCACCCACGTTTGCCGAACAGTGCATAGGCAGTACATCTTTTGCAGGTAGCAGGAAGTTTTGTACCGAGAACATCGCTTTTTTCATTTCGCCGGCATAACGCATGCCCGCGATCAACACGCGTTTTTTCGCAAAGTTGATAATTACGGTGCCATCGCTGTTCGTACCATCACGCTCTGGCACGCACTCAAACCCAGGTACATTGAGTATTTGCCAAGGCTGCTCGTTTCTTGTATTCCACTGCTCTGGAATAATGAATAAGTTGCGGGCAAATACAT
The DNA here is from genome assembly GCF_002831605.1 of Alteromonas sp. MB-3u-76. Lineage (NCBI taxonomy): Bacteria > Pseudomonadati > Pseudomonadota > Gammaproteobacteria > Alteromonadales > Alteromonadaceae > Alteromonas > Alteromonas sp. MB-3u-76. Next base: position 4,201,900 of record NZ_CP025115.1, read on the forward strand.
GCTGCCATGCAGTCTGCGTACGAACCTCTAGAGGTATCGCGTGCTCTGGATCTGAACCCACCTGCAAATGCGATAAAAAGTGCTCTTGTGATGATAGAAATGCGTCAACGCGATCCCATAATGCATCGAACTTATCTGCGTCGAAGGGCTTGTTCACTTTACCCCAATCGATTTCATTCTCGCTTGAAGGCTCTTTAACAATAAATCTGTCGTTAGGAGAACGCCCTGTTCGCTTACCCGTTTCAACAACAAGCGCGCCATTCTTATCGAGAACGCCTTCGCCACGTTCAAGGGCTCGCTGAATAAGCTCGGCAGAGGTCAGGTTAGTGAGCGGTGTAACTTTCAGATCCGTTTGAATTGATGCAGCAGCAGTCATAGTGGTTACCTTTTATGTAATATTTCAAAACGCCTTACAAAAAAGTACCATCATGACAAACCCAAAGTAAACAAGGCCTATTGAGACAAAAACCAGAACAAAAACGAATTAAAATGAGTTAACTTTCAAAAATATTGTTATTTAATTACAAAAAAAACGTTTTCCCCGCAAATATAACAATTAAATTGGTATTACCTTCGTTATTTATATTCACTTTTCGCCACTTAACCGTTGGAAAAATTTTGAAAAAAGTTGAGATTTACATGCAGAGAAAAAAGCGAGGAAGCAAGTGACTACCAACACATTGACCAGTGATCACTTTTTAACCACTGGTCAATTGCAGTACAATTTAAGAGACTTCTAAAACATTTACTGATTCGTAGAGGGGCTATCAAAATTACCATTGTGGATAGCTTCCACATCAATCCTGTCGAATCGGTACTCAACATGGCAATACTGACAGTTCATTTTTACCGCCCCTTCTTCTTCGATAATAGAAATAAGCTCTGCTTTTTCTACATGTCGAAGTGCTTCTGCGCTGCGTTCTTTTGAACAGGTGCACGCAAATGATACTGGTTTCGGCTGATACACTTCTACCTCTTCCTGGTGATACAGGCGGTAGAGTATTTCTTCAACTGACAGCGTGAACATTTCCTCTTCTTTTAACGTTTCCGTTAATTTACTGATGTGCTCAAAGTCGTTGGCAGCTGACACATCTGTTGCACCGGCCTCGGCTGGCAATACTTGCAGCAAAACACCGGCTGCTTTTGCATTTTGTGCATCTTGAAGGTCTGTCATCAGCTGAACTTTTGTAGCAAGCTGTTCAGATTGCTGAAAGTAGCCTTCTATACATTCTGCCAAACTGGGTTTATCCAGTGCTACCACGCCTTGGTATCGCTCACCTTCATCTGGTGTAATGGTAATCACTAATACCGCTTGAGTGAGTAATTCAGAAAAGCTAGTTGGCAACGTAGCTAAAGTCTCATCCCAGCGCGCAACACCACGAAGGGTTTGATTATGTGTCGCATTCACTACCGCGTAACTTACTGGCCCTTTGCTTTGTACCTGTAGCGCAATTTCACCTTCAAACTTTAATGTTGCGGTGAGTAATGAGGTTGCCGCCGCCATTTCACAAAGCAATTGTTGAATCTGAACGGGGTACTCGTAGCTATGTACAATATTTTTTAAGCTGTCGTTAAGACGAACTAGCTCGCCACGCACGTTAGCTTGAGTAAAAAGAAAGCGGTGTAATTGGTCGAAGTCGCTCATAATAATCCTGTTTACAGCGTGTTACTGCTGTTTAAATTTAATAATCTGTCGTCGCTGCTTTTTATCAGGCCTGTGATCGGGTTTCGGGCTATGAAAGGCATTGAGTTTTCGCGCCGCCTGGTTTTCTTCACGCTTTGTTACACTTTCAGGTGTCTCTTCGTAAAGTTGCTGTGCCAGCGGTGCACTCAACCGTTTATCGCTTACACCCAGCACTTCAATGTCGCGATTATCAAAGCCCGAGGGAACTAAAAGCCGTGCACCAACCTCTACGTTTCTGCTTGGTTTAGCCCGCTGTCCGTTGTAGTGAACTTTACCCGACTGCACCATGTCTCGTGCTATCGCGCGAGTTTTAAAGAACCTTGCAGCCCACAGCCACTTGTCCAGCCTGACACTTTGTGTTGTATTGTTGCTATTCGATTGGTTCATATAATAATTTCGTAACGGTGTTGCTCTAGAGTTGTGACCCTAACCTTTACTAGGCTATTATGGGTCGCCAAAGCGCGGTTAACCAAAAATTTAACTTAATTTTAAAAAGCAGTACCATCAGTGGCAGCATGACATTCAATAAACCCAATCCACAAACCCTGGTTGTTTTTGTGAACCAGCATCAAAAACAACTACACACCCTTGTAGTGGTTCTGCTAAGTCTGTATTTAATTGCATTCGCAGCCAAACTTATGTGGCAGATTATACCTGAACCACAATTATCTGCGACACCTACCACAGCGCGTATCGCCCCTGTGAGTACGTCGAACGGCAGAAGTGGGGTCAACCTAAGTAAAATACAACAGCTTAATCTATTTGGAGATGCCGCAGCCGCCCCCAAAGTAGAAACCATCGAAAAAGTAACAGACGCTCCAGAAACTCGCTTGAATTTAACGCTTACTGGGGTAGTTGCAAGTACGGAAAAAAACTCGGGCACCGCGATTATTGAAAACAGAGGCAGCCAAGCCGTTTATGGTTTAGGTGAAAAAATTGAAGGTACTAATGCAACGCTTCAGACTGTATATAACGACCGCGTTATTATAAGAAACGGAGTAAGAAACGAAACTTTGATGCTAGACGGTATAGATTATGAAGAAGCTAACCGCAGGCGAGAACAACTAGCTCGCCAACAGCCTTCACCGGCGCGCAACAACAGTGATGATGAAGAACAAAGACTTAGTGGCGAAGCGCTAGAAGCTACCGCTGCGTTGCGAGACAGCCCCGCTAATTTCACCGACTATATTTCGATATCTCCTAAAATGGAAGACGGCCAATTAATAGGTTATCAAGTAAGTCCCGGCAAAGAACCTGCGCTGTTTGCGTCGGCGGGTCTTCAATCAGGAGATGTTATTTCACAAATTAACGGTTTAGATCTTACTGATTTACAACAATCGCAGGCGGCGCTATCTGAGCTTCGCAATTCGCAATCAATAGAATTAACCATTATTCGCGATGGAAGTTATACCACGCTGTATCTCGACTTGCCTGAGTCATAAAACTCTTATAACAAACTGACATTATTTGCAGTTAGGCAAGAAGCGTGGCTACAACGGCTATAGGCAGATTAAGAAATAAAGGAAGTTAGAATGAAAAGGCGCACAAGCCAAAAACTATTATCTCGCTTAATCACTTCGGTGTGTTCAGCGCTTCTGTGTGTCTCGGTGACCGCCGCCGAATACATGCCTAATTTTAAAGATACCGATATTAATGAGTTCATCAATATCGTGGGCAAGAACTTAGAGCGAACGATTATTGTCGACCCTAATGTACGCGGCAAAATTAGCGTGCGTAGTTACGATATGCTCAGCGAAGATCAGTATTACCAGTTTTTCCTTAACGTGTTGCAAGTTTATGATTTTGCTGTTGTTGAAATGCCAAGCGGCATTTTAAAGGTGGTGCGTTCTAAAGATGCAAAAACATCAAATATCCCGGTGGTTGAAGGGGCGCAGCAAGACGGTGACGAATTCATCACTCGCGTTGTGCCTGTTTACAACGTTCCGGTTAGAGAACTAGCCCCCATCCTTCGCCAACTTAATGACCAAGCCGGCGGCGGAAATGTAGTGAGCCACGACCCATCAAACGTAATGATGCTGACCGGTAGAGCTGCTGTTGTTAACCGTTTGGTTGAAATAATTGAACGTGTAGACCGTGCCGGTGACGAAGAAGTTGAAATCGTAAAGTTACGCTATGCATCAGCGTCTGAGATGGTGCGTATCATCGAAAGCATTAATAAATCGCAGGGTAAAGCAAATACCGGTGCTAAATCTGACCCACGTGTAGTAGCAGACGACAGAACGAACTCCGTCATTGTGAGCGGCGACGTTAAAGCGCGCCAGCGACTCATCACCCTTATTCAACGCATGGACCAAGAGCTTGAGTCTAACGGCAATACCCGAGTGCTTTTCCTAAACTACGCAAAAGCAGAAGACATGGTAAAAGTACTTCAGGGTGTATCAGCAAGTATCCAAGCCGAAGTGCAGGGCAGCACAAACACTTCTTCGCGCCGCTCTTCGTCAAATCGCGATGTCAGTATAGACGCCCATGAAGACTCAAACGCCATCGTAATTACCGCAGAACCCGATATGATGCGCTCACTTGAAGAAGTGGTTCGTCAACTCGACATTCGCCGCGCTCAGGTGCAAGTTGAAGCCATTATTGTTGAAGTATTTGAAGGTGACGGCACAACCCTTGGCGTGCAGTGGGTGTCAGAAGAAGGCGGCGGCACACAATTTAATAACGGCGTTATACCCGTTGGCTCTCTTGGTGTTGCACTACGCCAAGCTGAAGATAGAGAAGTAAATCGTACTAACGTCACGGCAAACGGCGAAGTAGTTACCTCAAGCGAAACGATAGAAGGTGATTTCACTGCACTAGCCAGCCTCCTTGGCGGCGCAAACGGCATGATTGCCGGCATTATTGAAGATGGCTGGGGTGCGGTTGTTCAAGCGGTGAGTACAGATACTAACTCTAATATTCTTGCTACTCCTCACCTTACCACAATGGATAACGAAGAAGCCTTCTTTATTGTCGGTCAGGAAGTTCCAATTATTACGGGTACAACAACAGGTGACAATAATTCAAATCCATTCCAAACCGTAGATCGTCAAGAAGTGGGTATAAAGCTTAAAGTCACTCCACAAATAAACGAAGGTGATGCAGTTCAACTGCTAATTGAACAAGAAGTTTCAAGCGTAAGCGGCGCAACATCGGTAGATATCTCTATCAACAAGCGTGAAATCAAAACTACGGTTATTGTTGATGATGGCGGCACTATTGTACTTGGTGGGTTGATAGATGAAGATATTCAAGAAAGTGTGTCAAAAGTACCGCTTCTAGGTGACATTCCAATTCTTGGTAACCTGTTCAAAACCACCTCTACCAGCAAGCGTAAGCGCAACCTAATGGTATTTTTAAAGCCTACGATTGTTCGCGACGGCGCCACAATGAACTCTATCAGCCATAGAAAGTACAATTACATTCGTGCGCTTCAGCTGAAACGCCAGCAGGACGGTGTGTCGTTAATGCCAAACTCAGATACACCGACAATGCCTAATTGGGATGATGAACTGTCGCTTCCCCCTTCTTTTGAAGAGTATCTAACTGAGAAAGAAAATAAAGAAGGTAATGAGTAGTATGTCAGGGCAAGACGAACAACTTACTCAGGCACTCGAAGCACAAGAAGAAGTACTAGAGGCAATGGGCGAAGATGATCTTCCAGAACAAGAAGATGGGCCCAAACAGCTTTCTTTTAGTTTTGCAAAGCGAAACCAAGTGCTGCTGGAAGTAAACGAAACTCCTGCTGTTTTGTATTTTACCGAGAACACACCGTTTGACGTATTTGCTGAAGTGCGCCGCTTTTATGGCGAGCCTTTTGTGCCTAAATCGATACCCGCCGATGAGTTTGAAAGCTTTCTTACCACCGCTTTCCAGCGGGATAGTTCGGCTGCTAAACAGCTAATGGAAGATTTAGGCAATGAAAGCGACCTGTTTGCCCTTGCCGAAGATTTGCCTGATACAGAAGACTTACTTGATAGTGAAGACGACGCGCCAATTATCAAGCTGATTAACGCTATGCTTGGTGAGGCAATAAAAGAAGGTGCGTCCGATATTCATATTGAAACTTTCGAAAATCAATTGGTCGTACGCTTTCGTGTAGACGGTGTATTACGTGAAATACTGCGCCCTAATCGCAAGCTATCTTCCATGCTGGTGTCGCGAATTAAAGTTATGGCGAAGTTAGATATTGCCGAAAAGCGAGTACCTCAAGATGGGCGTATTACGCTGAGAATTGCGGGACGAGCAGTAGACGTTCGTGTATCTACCATGCCTTCTAGCCACGGTGAGCGAGTAGTACTGCGTCTTCTAGATAAAAATAATGCGCGCCTAAACCTTGAAGATTTAGGCATGACGTTAGAAAACCGCAATCACTTTTCTACGTTAATTAGAAAGCCCCACGGCATTATTTTGGTTACAGGCCCTACCGGTTCAGGTAAAAGTACCACGCTTTATGCTGGTCTTAGCGAGATTAACTCTCGAGATAGAAATATCCTTACCGTTGAAGATCCTATCGAATTCGATTTACCCGGCATTGGGCAAACTCAGGTTAACCCTCGTGTAGATATGACCTTTGCAAGAGGTTTACGCGCCATATTACGTCAAGATCCAGACGTGGTAATGGTGGGTGAAATTCGAGACATTGAAACCGCCCAAATTGCTGTGCAAGCCAGTTTAACCGGTCACTTGGTACTATCCACGCTGCATACCAATACCGCTGCTGGCGCCATTACGCGATTAGAAGATATGGGCATCGAGCCTTTCTTACTCTCGTCGAGTTTGCTTGCTGTGCTGTCGCAGCGCTTGGTTAGAACCTTGTGCAAAGAATGCAAACAGCCTCACACGCCAGATGCATCACAGCTCGAAGTATTAGGCTCTGCTGCTAATGCCGACACGGTTATTTATACGCCCCGCGGATGTGCTGCTTGCAATCAAACCGGCTATCGCGGTCGCACCGGTATTCATGAACTACTGCTTGTTGACGAACGAGTACGGGAAATGATGCACGACGGGGTGGGTGAACAAGCTATCGAACGTCACATTAGAGCCACCACACCTAGCATACGAGAAGACGGCTGTAGAAAAGTGCTGTCTGGGGTAACCTCCCTTGAAGAAGTATTACGAGTAACGAGGGAAGACTAATATGGCAGCGTTCGCCTATAAAGCGGTCAATGCCCGCGGTAAAAATGAAAATGGTGTGCTTGAAGGTGACAATGCTCGCCAGGTTCGCCAGCAGCTGCGCGAGAAAGGTTTAATCCCTCTTGACGTAGAGCAGGTTGCCGAACGCGCCCAAAATAATAGCGCTGGGTTTAACTTTACGTTGTTTAAACCGCGTATATCAGCCTCTGACCTCGCGCTTCTCACTCGCCAAATGGCCACTCTTGTAGAATCTGCACTTCCTGTAGAAGAAGCACTGCTGGCTGTTGCTGAGCAATGTGAGAAGCCTCGTCAGAAAAATATGATGATGGCGGTTCGCAGTAAAGTAGTTGAAGGCCATGGCTTAGCCGACGCTCTTGCGGAATTTCCGAGCGTATTCGACGACCTATATCGCTCTATGGTAGCGGCAGGCGAAAAATCGGGACACTTAGACACAGTATTAAATCGCTTGGCTGATTACACTGAACGGCGCCAGCAAACGCGTAGTCAAATTACTCAGGCACTGGTGTATCCGTCGCTAATGCTGTTCTTTGCAATGGGCATTGTTCTGCTATTGCTTACCGTAGTAGTACCCAAAATTGTGGGGCAATTCGACCACATGGGTCAGGACCTTCCCGGCATAACGCAGTTTCTTATATCACTCAGTACTTGGCTGCAAAACTACGGCCTGTTTATGCTTATCGCCATTGCGGTGCTCATTGTTATCTTGCAGCGGGTTTTACAACAAAAGTTAATGAAACTGCGCTATCACAAAGCGCTTTTAAAAGTACCGCTCATTGGAAAGGTTACTAGAGGCCTTAATACAGCTAGGTTTGCACGTACGCTAAGTATTCTTAGCGCCAGTGCAGTGCCGCTTTTAGAAGCCATGCGAATTTCAGGCGATGTACTTGAAAACCAGTACATAAAAAATCAAGTAGCCGATGCTGCCATTAACGTTAAAGAAGGCAGCAGCTTGCGTGCTGCACTAGATAACACAAAAATATTTCCACCCATGATGATGCATATGATTGCGTCAGGTGAGAAGTCGGGTGAATTGCAACAAATGCTTGCCCGAGCCGCAGATAACCAAGATAGGGAATTCGAGTCGCTTATTGGTGTCTCACTGAAGGTATTTGAGCCCTTACTGATAGTCACAATGGCAGGAATAGTTTTGTTTATCGTAATGGCAATTCTGCAGCCAATTTTAGCATTGAACAACATGGTGAATATGTAATGAAATCTTTAAAACGTAGTTCTGGATTCAGTTTAATTGAAGTAATGGTCGTGCTGTTGATTATCGGCATTATGGCATCAATGGTTGCCCCTCAAATATTAGGCAACCAAGAAGAAGCACAGCTTAAGAAAGCGGCCGTAGATATTCAGCAAATGGAAAGTGCGCTGGAAATGTATAAGCTTCGCAATAACCGTTTTCCTACAACTGAACAAGGTCTTGATGCCTTAGTAACAGCACCGACGGTGGATCCCATTCCTCGCAATTATCCAGAAGGCGGGTTTATAAAACGCTTACCTGAAGATCCTTGGGGCAACCCCTATGCGCTAATAAGCCCAGGAGAACTTGGTGTGGTGGACATATTCTCTAACGGCCCAGATGGTGAACCAGGTACCGACGACGACATCGGCAACTGGAATATCAACGAATATCTTAACTAAGTACGTTATGTATCATAGTGGCAATACTCATTTAAGAACGAAGGGCTTCACTCTATTAGAAGTCATGTTGGTATTGCTACTTATGGGTCTTGCTGCTGGTTACGTTATGTTTAACGCTTTCGGTGCCAGCAAGTCAGACTTACTAAAGAGCCAAGCACAACGGCTACAAGTTATCGTAGATATGGCAAGCGACTTTGCCGTGCTTAATCAGCAGCAACTTGGTGTGCGTGTTGAGCAGGACGACAGCGAATATTACTTCGTTTATCTAGACGATAACGATGAATGGCAGCGTATTGAAGATGAGAAGGTATATGGTGAGCACACCCTACCCGAGCCTTTCACGCTCACTCTCAATTTAGATGATTTACCTTGGGTGGTTGAAGACAGACTATTCGACAGAGAATTGTTCGACGAAACCTTAAGCGTGTCTGAAGACGGCGTAGAAATTGGTAGCGAAGAAGATAAAAAGCTACCTCCACCGCAAATATTAATTATGTCGAGCGGCGAAATAACGCCCTTTACGCTGTCGTTCAATTACGACGGTAAGGAAGGTGATGAACCGGTTTATTTTAGTCTTCAAAATAAAGACTTACCGCCGCTTTTTCTTGAGGGACCATTGGAGCGACCGCTATGACTTTGTCGCTACATTCTATACGCCGCAAACAACAAGGCCTTACGCTTCTTGAGGTTATGGTTGCCCTGCTAATTTTTGCACTCACCGGCACTGCTATATTAAAAGCCGCTGGCGATCACTTATCTAGCGTAGGTCAAATTGAATCGGTTACCTTTGCGAACTGGGTTGCTAGCAATCGTTTAAATCAGCTACAACTTGAAACTACATGGCCGCCTAAAAACAATTTAAAAGGCTCTATGGAAATGGCCGACAGAACTTGGTTTTGGCAACAAAAGGTAACCAAGACTAACGATGCCGACCTTCGCTCGGTAACAATATCTGTGGGCGAAGACCAAAATTACGCAAGTAGTGTGACCTCTGTCACTACCTTCGTCGCCAAACCAACGAAGAGTTAATACGATGCAGCGCGGTTTCACACTCATTGAAATACTTGTCGCTATGGCGATTTTTACGCTTATTGGCTTGGCCTCTACCGGCTTACTGACCACCGTTATAGATAGCAATACGCTGTCACAAGAACGTTTTGAAAAGCTTCAGCTACTGCAGCGCGCTATGGTGACCATCGAGCGAGACATTCAGCAAGCGGTATCTCGTTCGGTTCGGGTAGACGGAGAGAAGCGTGAAATTGTTATGGCGGGGGGAGAAGTCGAGGGAAGTGACGATGATGGCATAGGCTTTGTGCGCGGAGGCTGGCATAACCCTCAACTTATGTTACCAAGAAGCACACTCCAATATGTAGCTTACAGACTTCGCGACAACCAGCTTGAGCGTCTGTACAGTAACTATGTTGATAACGTTATTGGTTACGAGCCCAAAGTGCGTGTGCTGCTAGATGAAATAGAAAGCTTTAAGGTTGAGTTCTTAGCTGGCAACAATAGTTCATCCACGGTTGAAGAAGATGACGACATAAAATGGAGCGAAAGTTATCAGGGCAAGGTACTGCCTCGTGCTGTGGCCATTGAGTTTGTGAGTAAAGACTTTGGCTTGTTACGCCGCGAGTTTACCTTGATATCAGGTAATTCGTAATGAGACGTTCTGTGCCTCAATCACCCGCCAATCAGAAGGGCGTTGCCCTGATGATTGTGCTGATGATAGTAGCCCTTGTTGCGGTACTTGCCACTGAGATGGGCACTAGGCTGCAACTTCAGGTGCAGCGAACCATGAATCTAAAAGATAACAATCAGGCTTACTGGTATGCCATGGGGGCTGAGGCGTTTGCGAGAAAATCAATTAAAACGCTGATTGAAGAAACGCCAGAAAAAATATCTCTAGATCAGCCTTGGGCACAAGAATTCGCTTACCCTTTAGATGGTGGTGGACTAACCGCTAACTTAAAAGACTTACGGGCGTGCTTTAATCTTAATGCTATTGCTTCTGGCGCAACTAGTGCTGGCTCAAATAATTCAGGCAACACAACAGAAGCGATGGATGCCTTTGGCAATATGCTACTGGCCTTGGGTATAGACGGTTTAGATTCCTATACCGCAGAGACGCTTAGAGACAGTCTTGCCGACTGGGTAGACGAGGACGATAACCAGCGGCCCTATGGCGCTGAAGACAGTGAATACGAATCTCGGGAGTATCCTTATTTAGCGGCAAACGGACCTATTGCGTCTATCAGCGAATTGCGCATTATTAACGGCGCATCGCCTCAGTGGCTAAACAACGTTCTTTCGCTGGTGTGTGTCATACCGGATAACGTAGAGCTAAAAGTGAACGTTAATACCCTTGATGATGACAAAGCTCCTTTGCTAGCGGGATTAACCGGGCTAGATTTACAACAAGCTACCAGCTTGTTGTCTAGCAGACCGCAAGACGGCTGGGACGAAGTGGAAGACTTCTTAAACGAACCATCTATTCAGGCACTAAGCCTATCAAATACCCGAAGGGACTGGTTTACGGTTAAATCAGAATACTTTATTTTGCATACAAAAACTCAATACAATAAAGCAACATTTAAGCTTTCCACCGTGTTTCAAGCAAGCACAGATAGTGGCGTTACTATATTGAAGCGCGAGTTCGGAGGAACACAATAATGGAACAACTACTGGTACGGTTGGGCGCAAACAAAAGCGACCCGGTAAGCTGGCTGGTTTACTCAACCACAGATGACGACATCATTGCATCTGGAGAGTTAGAGAATGCTGATGCACTGTCGACGCTTAATGAGCGTACGGGACAGCGAACAGTAATTGCGCTAGCCCCTAGCAGCGAGATCTTGCTGAAGTGGGTAACCTTGCCTCCGCGCGCTGGAAGAAAGGTGATTGCAGCACTTCCTTTTATGTTAGAAGAAGAGCTAGCCACGGATATCAGTCAGCAGTTCTTTGCCTTGGGCCCTAAAATAGGCAATGAACAGGCAGTGGCGGTTGTAAGTCACGAAAAACTCCAGCAGTGGCAGCAGTGGCTTGGAGAAGCTGAGCTGTTTTGTGACACCATTATTCCAGATGTGCTTGCCGTTCCCTATACCGAAGATGGTTGGTCAGTACTTACTTTAGGCGAACAACTGCTAGTAAGACAAGATAACTTTAAAGGTATTCAAGGAGAACAAGAGTGGCTGTTGCCTACCCTTGCCCACTTTACCTCGCAGCATGAAACTCCGGTAAAGGTGACTAATTTTGCGGGTATCGATCTTTCAAACCTGCCCAATATTGAAGAAACAGAAACGCCGCTAGAGCTTCCTATGCAGGTACTTGCTAAGGAGGCTATGACGACAAGCTTTAATTTGTGTCAGGGTGAATACAGAATTAAACGCAAGCGCAGCAGCGCTTTATCTCAATGGCGAGTTGCTGCAGTGCTTGCTGTGCTTGTGCTGTGTACCAGCCTAATTGATAAAACAGTTTCGCTGTATCAGTTAAAATCTCAAAACGAGGCCTTGCGAACTCAAATTAGCGACACTGTAAAACGCGGCTTCCCTAATATTGGCGCTTATCGCGACGTTCGCCGCAAACTGCAAAGCGAAATGGCTAAGCTAGAACAAAGCGGCGGCAATGCCTCTATGTTAGTGATGCTCGACCAACTCTCTCCAGCTTTTTCAGCAACGGGCGTTAAACCTCAAACTCTTAGGTTTGACGCTAGCCGCACAGAAATTCGTATTCAGGCAGAGGGTAAAAGTTTTGAAGCACTCGAAAAATTCAAAAAATCTGTAGAACAAGCAGGCTTTTTGGTTGAGCAAGGTGCAATTAATAATCGCGATAGCGGTGTAATAGGCACAGTTTCTATTAGGAGTACATCATGAACGCGTTATTAGAAAGATACAAAGCGCTCACAGAACGCGAGCAAAAACTGGTTATCTTGTCTGGTGTTTTCATTGTTATCGCTTTGTTTTATTTTGCTATCTGGTCTCCGCTTAATAATGCGCTGGCCCAGCAGCAAAAGTTGCTCGACAACCAACAATCGCTGCTTGTGTGGGTAAAAGACAGTGCAGCGCGTGCCCAACAGCTTCGCAGAGTTTCTGGTTCAGAAAAGAACTTTTCAGGCTCATTGCCGCAAGCAGTAAATCGCACTACTGCCAAGCACGACATTGCCATTTCCCGAATGCAGCCGCAAAATGACGAGCTTCAAATTTGGGTTGATCAAGCCCCCTTTAATGATGTGCTGGAATGGCTAAAGTCTATGGAAAACATGGGGGTAGTGATTTTACAAGCTGATATCACAACGGCCGATGCCGAAGGGTTTATCAAAATTCGCCGATTACGATTAGGTAAAGCATGAAGTCAAAAATAAGCTGGGTATTAGGTGGAATAGTTGCATTTTTATTGTTCGCTATTGCTTATATGCCCGCAGTTCACGTTATTGGACGCGTTACATTACCGCAAAGTGTTTCTATTGAAGGGGTTAGTGGAACCTTATTTTCAGGTAAAGCACAAACAGTGGTGGTTAACGGTCTACCCATAAACAGCTTTAGATGGGACCTAAACCCGCTCTATATGCTAATTGGGCAAGTTAACCTGGATGTGAAAGCTGGCAACGTTCGCGATAAAAACGAGATAGCGTTTACAGGGCCCATCACCACTGGCTTGTTTAGCCAAAAAACCGTGAGCACCGAGGCGTTTACGCTTTATTTGCCCGTTGACAGGGTGCTGGCGCAAGTTCAACTTCCTTTACCTGTAAATGCTGGAGGACGCTTTAAAGTTGAGCTTGACGAACTCCATTACGGGCCAAGCTGTCGCTCTTTGTCTGGTACAGGAGATTGGCTTAACGCCACAGTAGCGGGAACCAAAGGCCCTATCGACTTTGGTACATACTCAGCTAAGCTGCGCTGTGAAGGCGAAGATATCGGCATTACCGTGAGTGAACCAAACATGCTGGGATTGTCTATCGACGCTACCGTTGCGGCAAACATGAAGCAATTTCAGGTATCAGGCAAATTTAAGCCCGACGACAGCTTACCAAACGAAGTTCACCAAGCTGCCCGTCTTTTTGGACAGCCCGACGCAGATGGCTATACCCGTATAAAGCTGTAATTTTTTGACTGTAAATAATAAGGACAAGGGACTGTAATATGAATAAAGCGTTTATTGTTGGAGCCGGTGTAACTCTCGCGGGGTTATTAATAGCACCCACATTTGTGGGCAATAGCGTAGAATCGCAAACTCGAGCCGCGATAGAGAAAATAGACGACCATCCGCTCTATTCAGCGAGTGTACTTTCCTATGACAAGGGCTGGTTTTCTAGCACTGCTACCATTGAACTCTCTCTAGAAATCGACACTTTGCTAGCCGCACAGCAGATAGACCCTGCGGAACAAGACACTCCAGATAAGCCTGTTGTTATTGCTAAAGTAAACGCATTTCACGGCCCCGTTTATTTTGGCGACGGCGTGGGCATTGCAAAAGTAAAATACAATGCGAGTGTTGATGGAAACATGCTTCGCGAATATGTTACTTGGCAAGAAAATCAGCCGTTTTATTATAATGAAGGGAAAGTAGGCCTGTTTAACGGCCTGAGTTATACCGATACTATTCCCGCGTTAAAAGCGCTTGAAAATGACGGCGACATAGAATTCGTATTTTCTGGTTTTAACGGAGAAGCAAGCGACGAAGGTGGCGCAACTCGCTACATTGGCAGTAGCAAATCTGTTGAGATTAGTGGAGCGGGTTTCTCATTAGGCATGTTAAATACTACTGTTGATATGACCTATCACGGTGACTTTATGGCAGCGATAAGTGGAAAGCTTTTCGAATCAGATGCCGCTCTGACCGCAGAGCAAATAGAATTCTCAGACAGTACAGATACGAATGTCATTATTGATACTTTGCGTATGATCACTTCTACCGACATAGATGAACAAGCTAATACTGCAGATATTTATCTTGAATATGCCGTTGATGACATAAAAGGCGCGGCCCAAGAGGCATCTGACATTGCAATTGGTATTGCAGTAAACAATCTCGATATAGATTTCATTGAAGCTTATCAAGAATTTAGCAATGCATCGTTGATGGTTCCAAGCGAAGATTTGCCTGAAAAGCTTCAGGTGTTTATCAAAGATAATTTATTGCAGCAGCTGCAAACAGAGCCCGAGATTAATATTAAAAAGCTAGCTATGACGCTTCCAGAAGGGAGTATTAAGGGTACAGCAAACTCGAAGTTGACCGGCATAACCTCACTGCCTGACACCATGGAAGATGTTGCTTATTGGGTATCCCACCTATTAATGGATGCACAAATTAGCGCCGACAAAGCGTTCGTTGAAAGCATGGCTTCAGGGTATATGGTAGCTGAGCTTGCTGCAAACCCGCAAACCCAAGGTATGACTGCCGATGAGCTTAAGAGTGCAGCGGAACAGCAGGTGCCTATGGTGCTTGATTCATTCGTTCAACAGGGCCTTTTAAAGGAAACCGAACGGGGCTTTGAAACATCATTTGCATTGAAAGACGGAACAGCAACCATAAATGGCACCGAGGTACCTCTCCCATTTGCCCAATAGTGGCCGGTTTATGCGCTTATTTTTAGTGCTGGTCTGTCGCTAAAACGACAGACGAAGTCTTTAAAAGTAAGGTAGTTTGAATAACAGCGAACAACCAACACTCAGAGTGTTTAAACATGCAGCTTGAAAGATGGCATAGCGGCGGTGACTTTTTTACCGTTAACGGGCAAAAGATATTTTTCCGCACTAACGGTGAAGGGCCAGCCTTACTGCTTATCCACGGCTATCCCACAGCCAGTTATGACTGGGTAAAACTATGGCCCACATTAACAAAGTACTTTCGCTGCATTACGCTTGATATGCTGGGATTCGGATTTAGCTTCAAAGCGCCAGTAAAATATCAAATTACTCAACAGGCCGGTATTATCTGTGCACTTATGAAGCATCTAAACGTGCCTGAAACACACGTAGTTTCTCACGACTATGGTGACACAGTTGCCCAAGAACTTATGGCCCAGCAGGCCGATGGTTCGCTGCCATTTCATATCAGTACGCTTAATCTTTTAAATGGCGGCCTCTTTCCAGAAACCCATTTAGCCTTACCTATTCAAAAGCTTTTACTTTCTCCCGTTGGAGGAATACTTATTCGCTTTCTCAATAAAAACGCTATTAGAAAAAGTATGCGGGGTATTTTTGGCGAAACTACACCGCCAACTGAACAAGACATTGATGATTTTTGGACGTTGATCAGTACCAACAGCGGTCATAAATATATGCATCTACTGCTGGATTACATGAATCAGCGCAAAAAGCACAGAGAGCGATGGGTGACAGCACTTCAAAATGCCAAAATTCCAATAAGGTTAACGGTCGGTATGTCAGATCCTATTTCAGGAGCTCATATGGCCAGTCGATACAAGGAGCTCATTCCCAACCCACACGTGGTAGAACTGAATAACATTGGTCATTACCCACAAATAGAGAGCCCGAAAGAAGTGTTAGCATCAGTGCTTGAGCATATTGAGAGAAGCGCAGAGGACAAAGGCTAAATAAACCATAAAAGCATTCACAGGCATATCGAGTAGGGTGAGGCTTGCGCCTCATCCCTCTCACAGAACCGTACGTACGGGCCTCGTATACGGCTCCTGCATACTTCATATCACTTGCTAAGTGACACAATGCTAATTTGCAATCTAGTATCGTGCGCCCTATGGACATCGTTCATTTTCTAACATTGTGGTAACTTTCATTGCAGGGTTTGGCGTTCTAGCACTGAGGCAATCTACCAAATTTGACTACAATTACTTCCCATATACGGCCTGTCTCACCAGACATCACTATTCCTAGCGCACCGATTCGACTTGTCCCGCTGATCTGGCGGCTTGTGTATCAATGATAAAAAAACTCACAACTCATCAGAGTCTTAAAGTCTGCTTCCCCCCTTCGCAATCCATTTAAGCTTTTGGCTAAAATAGATCCTATCAAACACAATGCTGATAGTCGGCTTGGTTTTACCCTCCACACCATTACTGGCTTTCATCGGCCTAGCCTTACTCACTACTACGGGTTCATCTGCCACCTCACACTCGCAACATTCTTGGATCACTCCTTGAACGATACGTCCAACCATTTGATTGGATCTAATGCCAGGCTTCCCCAGTTACTGCACTGGCTCCCTGTTAGAAATTCCACCCTCAAACACAAAACAGGACTGACTGAGTATCGGGCTTCGCGCTATTTTGCACGCTTACCCTCCTGTCTTGCCGAATCAGGTTCACTTGCGTTGTGTACCTCTAACTTCCTATGGCTTCCTTCAGACCCTGCCGTTGGCCAACAACGCCCTTGCCATTCGGATTATCTTCCCCTCAGTCAGGGTGATTCAGGTTTCTTTCAACCTGACGGGTTTGCCAGCTTCGCTGGGCAAACAAAAAAGGGGCAGAGTAATCACTCTGCCCCTTTTATTTAGCATGCGTCAGTGAGATTTGAATTTCAGTTCAACCCTCTAAAGCTCGCTTAAGTTATTTAACAAGGTCAATTTTTACGCCTCGTTACTTGCTACCATAATCGTTTTAATATTCACAAATTCGCGAATACCATAGCCACCGTGCTCTCTACCATAGCCACTGTCTTTCACACCACCAAAGGGCAGGTTAGGCTGGGCTAATGAATAGCCGTTAATATTCACCATACCTGTATCAAATTCGTTTTTAGCAAGCTCAATGGCTTTATCAGTATCGGTACTGAAAATACCGCCGCCAAGTCCATAACGAGAATCGTTAGCAATTTCCATCGCTTGTTTGTCGTCACGAGCTCGAATAAGTGATGCTACGGGGCCAAATAGTTCATCATCGTAGGCTGGCATGCCCGGTGTAACATTTTCAAGCACAGTCACTGGATAGAAGTAGCCAGCTTCATCAGGTACTTCGCCACCTAATGATATGGTTGCTCCCGAACTTACCGATTTCTCTACTTGCTCGTGCAGTTCATCGCGCAAGTCTTCGCGAGCCATAGGACCTAAATCAGTATCCTCTTTTGAGGGGTCGCCCACTTTAAGCTTTTTACATTGAGCAACAAATCTGTCTCTAAACTCGTCGTATATGCTGTCTACAACAACAAAACGCTTCGCTGCGACACAGGTTTCACCATTGTTAATAACCCGGCCCTTAATACACATTTCTACTGCGTTATCGATATCTGCATCTGCAAGCACTACAAAGGCATCGTTACTTCCCAACTCCATCACTGTCTTTTTAGACATGCTGGCAGCTTCCTTGGCCACTTGTTTACCCACGCCGTCACTACCTGTAAACGTTACGCCTCTCACATGTTCATGCTTAATAAGCTCACTGGCCGTACTGCCGTCGATCATCAGTGATTGATATACATTTTTAGGGAACCCTGCATCTTCGTAAAGTTGCTGAATTGCCTGCGCCATACCAAATACGTTTTGAGCGTGCTTAAGCACGGTGGTGTTGCCGGCCATAATATTTGATGCGCTATAACGAATAACTTGGTAAAGCGGAAAGTTCCATGGCTGAATGCCAAGAATAACGCCTGTGGGCTGATAAGTTATAATAGCCTTGCCACCTTCGTATACACGGGCTTCATCTTCTAAAAACGATTCACCGTGCTTTGCGGTATATCGACAAATTTCAGCACATAGCTGCACTTCCTGTTTGCCTTGCGCGGTCACTTTACCCATTTCCAAGGTCATCAGATTAGCTAGGTCATCTATGCGCTCTTCCATCAAATCGGCAAGATTATTGAAAATATCGGCACGTGTGCCAAAAGAGGTCTTTTTCCAATTTAAATAGGCCTCGTGAGAACGGGTAACCGCGCGCTCTGCATCCTCTGCTGACATTAGTTGATAATGATCAAGCTGCTCACCAGTTGCCGGGTTGTACGTATTAATTGTATCGCTCATTGTTAAACTCCTTGTTCCAATAATGAAACAAGTAGTGCAACTACAGCGCCAACCCGCAATAAGCCCAAATAGCCCAATAAAATCATAGCTTTAACAACAAACCCCCGTTAAAAAGGAGCTTTTGAACAGCAGTGATTTTTGGGAAAAGATTACGGGAAACAGTAAAGATTTCAGAGAATAATTAAGCCATGCCCTTCCTAATCGGTAAACAAATCAGGAAAATGAAACTTTGCCATCGCAAGCGTAAGAGCAACTTCGTAAACACTTTGGCGGGTTGCATGGTTTAGGGTTAATAGACCAATGGCCCCCCCTTTTTGTTTTACATTAACGGTGTCGAATAATGCGTCCATCACAGAGCCAAGCTCTTCACCTCTTTGTAAGGCCTGAAAGACGGCAACGGGAAGCGGCAAACTTGCACTTCGCGTAACAGACCAATGCCCTTCGTGATAAATGGCAACATAAGCAAAAGTGGCAGGGCCATCTTCAAAAACGTCAACTCCGCCTTCTATCGCCACATACCAAGAGTCTGGAAAGCCGCCTTCATGTGCAGCGAGCATCGCTTTTATGCGGTTAATTGCCCCCTCTCGAGTTTCGGCTTCGGACATAGGTTGGTCGGAAACGCCACTCTCTACTGACATACCTTCGGCATCGAAGTCATGCTCTAAGGTATCTGACAAGGTATTAAGTGCAGCATTTACCTTAACTGGATTTTGCGATCCAATATAAATGGTGTCGAGAACCATGATCACTGCCCCTCGCTAGGGTTGTTGATAATATCGTCGAGCATTAAACGGTAATCTCTTACTGCCGGGAACTCGGTAATATTTCTATTTGGAAGTGTTCTGTCGGGATTGTCTACCGCTAATAGATGTTTAATTCCGAAGGTTTTAGCCGCATTTAAAATGGGTAGAGAGTCGTCAACAAATAGTGTGCGATCGTTTGCAAAGTTAATGCGCTCCTGCAAACGCTGCCACAGTAGCTGCGACTCTTTCGTTACACCAAACTCATGAGTAGAAATAAGGTTATCTATATGGGCGTCTAACTGCGTGTGCTCGAGCTTTAATGCCAGACTGTTTGGGTGAGCATTGGTTACCAGCACAACTTGTCTACCCGATTTATGCAAGGCATCTAAGAACGGAATGGTATCGTCTCGCAGTGATAGCAAGTGAGATAACTCGCGCTTTAGCGGCATAAATTCTGTATCTAAATCTAATGACAAGGATTCGGCCCAGTAATCTAGGCAATACCATTGAATTTGACCAAACACGCTTTCGTAGCGCTTCTTCATTTCTGCTTGACTCTGTTCCTCCGAGATACCGCGAATTTCAGCTAATCGCCTTGGAAGGTGATACAACCAGAACTGATTATCGTAATGTAAGTCTAATAAGGTGCCGTCCATGTCGAGCAGCACAGTGTCTATTTCATTCCAGGGCAGAAAGGGCAAGCGATTTTCCTTATAATGAAGTAAGCTAGAATATGAGTAATTCAGTGAACATGATAACAAAGATGTAGCGAGAGACATGCCAAAAATTGACCCCAACAAAGCGTTACCACAAATTCATTCTCGTAAGATTGTGGCACAGAGCAATCTTTTCAGGGTAGAAAGTTTAGATTTAGAATTTTCTAACGGTGCAACACGTCAATTTGAACGAATGGCCGGCGGCAATCGCGGTGCCGTAATGATTGTTCCGATGTTAGATGAACAAACCATGGTGCTTATTCGAGAGTATGCCGCGGGTACGCATTCCTATCAATTAGGCTTTCCTAAGGGGTTAATCGATCCAGGTGAAACTGCTATTGAGGCGGCCAATAGAGAGTTACAGGAAGAAGCCGGTTTTGCCGCCAAAGAACTCATTGAATTACACAAAGTCAGTATGGCCCCTACTTTTTTCAATGCCAGTATGACCATCGTTTTAGCTCGAGATCTCTATCCTAAGACCTTAGAAGGCGACGAACCTGAACCCTTGGAAGTCATAAATTGGCCTATTAACGAAGCAGATGCTTTACTTGCAAGAGAGGATTTTGTTGAAGCGCGCTGTATTGCTGCACTGTTTTTAGCGCAAAAGTGGTTAAAGGAACAATAAACAATGCCCGACGATGCCCACCCCGACCTACTAGAATTGGCAAAAGAAGTTGCAATAGAAGCCGGCAAAGCAGTCTTAGAAGTTTATGAAAATCGTGATTTTGACGCCTATCAAAAAGACGATGACTCTCCGGTTACAAGCGCCGACTATCTCGCTAATGACATCATCAATAAGCGGTTATCGGAAGCTACGCCCGACATTCCAATTTTATCAGAAGAAAATAAGCACGCCAGTTTAGAGGAACGCAAGCATTGGAGTCGCTATTGGCTTATCGATCCTATCGACGGTACGCAGGAATTTATTGCTCGAAGCGGCGACTTTGCCGTTAACATTGCCCTGATTGAAAACAACGAACCTACTATTGGTGTTATTTTTTGGCCACCTGGTCAATCTATTTATTATGCGCAAAAGGGAAAGGGAGCGTTTAAGTCTTCGCCTGAAGGTGACAGACCCATTTCCGTTCGCAAATTGAGCGATCCTAACAGCAGTGTAGTAATGATTGCCATTAGTCGACGCCAATCTCGCGAAAAAGTGCTTAATCGGATGTGTGCTAAACGCATTTACAACATGTTGCCGCTTGGCAGTTGCTCACTCAAATCCTGTTTTATCGCTGAAGGTAAAGCAGATGTATTCATGCGTATTGGCATTACAGGCGAGTGGGATACGGGCGCATCTCAGTGTATTGTTTCAGAAGCAGGTGGCAGCATTACCACAGCAAACTTCGAACCTCTCACTTATAACAAGCGTCATTCGCTAGAGAACCCAGATTTTGTGGTAATGGGCGATCAACGCGTTCCATGGCAAGACATTGTGCAGTATGATGACTACGAAAACCCATACACAAAATAAAACGTATGCGTTTTTAGACATTGCGTAATTATCGGTGTGGCTTACGCATTATTTCGCTGTAATTCAACCATATTGTTACCGAATACATTTCCTTTGGCCTGACACACGAAAGTACCGTGCCAAATGAAGTTAACGTATTAAAAGGAGTAATAAAACGATGACCAAGTACATTCGTACATTATCGACAGCTTTACTTACTTGTGGCCTTGCATTCCCGGCCGCCGCAGATTGGACGATTGACGGTGACACAAGTGCATTACATTTTCTGTCTACAAAAAATTCGCAAGTCACCGAAGTTCACAAGTTCGACAGCTTCAATGGCAATTTATCAGACAGCGGAAAGCTCAATGTTGAAGTTGATTTGTCGTCAGTGAATACAGCAATTGATATTCGCAACAAACGCATGCAAGAAATGCTGTTTAACGTTAGTAAGTATGCCACCGCTATTTTTGAAGCAACGCTCACCGACTCTATGATGAAGCTTAACGCTGGCGACGTTGTTAATGGTAAGGTAGACGGGATTTTAACGCTGCATGGTCAAGCCGTCCCAACAACGTTCGCAGTAACTGTTAGTCAGGTTGATGAAGATACCTTAACGGTGTCCACAAGCGCCCCTACGCTTATCAAAGCAGAATCATTTGGGCTGGCAAAAGGTGTAGCTGCACTGCAAGAAATAGCGGGGCTCAAAAGCATTACCACCACAGTACCAGTCACATTTTCTGTTACCCTGAAGCGCTAGAAAGTATATCTCTTCAATGCTGCTTAAGTGAGTGCAAAATTCAAGCATGAACAGCTTGGAGCATTATGAGTTTAGAGCTCGAGAAGATTGAGCTACAGTGGGCTTACAGCCGCCACAAGAGACGAAAAAGCCGCTTAAATCAGCGGCTTTTCTATGTTCTTACATCTGCTCGGCCAGCACCGGCTTTCTCACCTCAGGTTTTTGGTTCAGCGCTTGCTCTGGCATAGTTAACCACAGGCTATCCGGTAATGCAGGCGCATCAACCTCGTGTTTAGAAGCTGCAAAGTGAGATATGGCAAAATGCTTCATAGCCACTTTCAGTCGCTTCAGTGCCCTACATTCATTCACCTCCTCACCGATAACAAACACACCCCACTTACGCATAGTGATACCCAGTGCATCACTGCTGGTTAGTCGGATAACTGGCGCTGCTAACACCATGCCTACGAGTACAGGCAGCAACCACATAAACAACGATGGCGTGAAGTAGAACGTTGTAACTCCCCATGCCACGGCCAACGAACTCATGATTTGAGTATGCTTAATTGCAACAGACCACGGCACTTTTCGGCCTTCTCGCTCTTGAGCTTCCCACTTCACTGAGAACCCAAAAAACACGCTTATAACGAAGTAACTATGATAAAACATCATAAGAGGCGCAATCAGCACTGCCATTATAAGCTCCACTGTAGCGCCTTTGACTAGCGACCATGCGCCACCGAATTCGCTTCTGCGTTTAGTTAACGCCAGAGTAATACCCAATAATTTAGGCAGGAATAACAGGGCTGCAGTCCCCCACATTGTCACCATCATCATATCCTGTCTGGCAACCTGCCAACTTGGAAATAGCTGATATTCAGACATGAAGAATTGAGGAACGGTAGTAGCACGAATTAACGCATCGACTGTGCCCAGTGCCAACATACAAAACAGAACAAGTGATGATATATAAGCGAACGCACCGAATAGGAAGTGCAAACGGTTAGCCATTTTTAGGCCTTTTACATTCAAAAGCCCGAGGTGCTGAATATTCCCCTGTACCCATCTGCGATCGCGAATAGCATAATCAACAATGTTACTCGGTACTTCTTCATAGCTTCCCGTAGTATCTGTTAGTAAATAGGCTTCCCATCCAGCTCGAGCCAAAAGGGCCGCCTCAACAAAATCATGGCTTAATACTTCCCCGCCAAACGGAGCGCGTCCTTTAAGAGTAGGTAAGCCGCAGTGCTGCATAAACGGCGCTATACGTATAATAGCGTTATGCCCCCAATAGTTCGCACTGTCGGTTTGCCAGAACGACAACCCTGTGGCCAGCATTGGACTATATAAATGCGCAGCATACTGCACAAAACGACCAAAAAATGTATTTTGGCGAACTGGCATAGGAATAGTTTGAATAAGCGCTGTATTTGGAGCTTGCTCAATTCTTCTCGCTAAATCCTCCATACGCTCACCGGTCATTACGCTGTCAGCGTCTAACACAATCATAGCTTCATAATTGCCGCCCCAACGTTCACAAAACTCTTTGAGATTACCCACCTTTCTGTGCGTGTTGTTTTCACGGCGACGATAAAAAACGTGCTGCGCATAATCACCAAGGCGCCTTTGAAGCCGAGCAAATGCGCGCAGCTCGGCATCGGCCTTCTCTGCGTCACGGGTATCGCTAAGCATGAAAAAGTCAAAGTTGTTGCTACTTTCACGTTCCATGAGCTCGCGGATACATGCTTCAAAGCCAACCATAATTCGCTTTGTATCTTCATTGTACACCGGCATTACAACAGCGTGACGCTGGTTAAGAGAAACGCTAAAGTCGGGCTGACTGGGCTTCTTCTTCAAACTAAGAGGGTCGATGTTAAACAGCTGTAAAACAAACCCAATAATACCTGTCCAAAACGCCATGCACAGCCACGCAAATAGGGTTAAACCAAGTCCTAACTGAGCGATCTCTAAATTGGTTAATCCGTTGGGTAAGAAAATTTCATACAAGCTCCAGCCGGCTAGGGCCGTGCTTGGTATTACGAGCATTGCCATTATAAATAAACGCATACTTGCTCCTTTGACGATCTGATTTCGTTGTGGCTGTGCTGATTGCAACCCTGATTGCAAACCGCTATCGAATTGTTTCTTATCGCGAACGGACGAGCGTGTATCTTGCTTGCCGTTATCAAACTTATTTAGGTTGATAGACATAATTCCACACCTCGCTTACTCGTTCGCCGTTCTGCTCTACATACACACGCATATCAACAGTTTGCTTTTCGTTTGGCTTCATGAAGAAAGTAGCTCTCCATTCTGCGCCGTCTGCAACGGGGTATAGGCGTTGTTCCGATACTGTACCGTTGACACTTTGCACAACGAGTTTGGTTGTCTCTGCATCGAAAACTTGATCTTCTGGCACTGAAAAATCAATGTTGAACTGACGTGTAGTCGCTAACACCTCATCTTTGAATTCGTCACCAGGCAGCACTGCTTGGCCTTGCCTGGTGCGCTCAACTGTAGCCAACTCGCTGTCAAAAGCATGCTGCTCAACAGTTTTAAGCTCGTAGGAGAAATACATCGACTCGCCTTCGTTTAGCGCCTGCTCTGGCGTCCAAAACGCAACAATGTTGTCATGAATTTCAGAAGTGGTTGGAATTTCAACTATTTCTAAATGGCCTTTGTCGAAACCTTCTTTAGGAGTTACCCACAAACCTGGGCGTATGTGATAGTTAGCTTCGGCATCGAGATAGTTGCTCCATTCGCCATCGCGCTGCAACATGCCAAACCCTTGAGGCTTATTATCGCTCAGTGATGTGATTTGCAGACGCGAAGGATTGGTAAGCGGTCTCCAAATTTCTTCCCCGGCATGCGTTACCATTAAAACACCATCGCTATCGTGAACTTCAGGGCGATAATCATCAAAAGATTGCTGAGTATTTTCGCCATACAAAAACATGCTGGTAAAAGGTGCGATACCCAACTTATCAACATCTTCTCGAGCGAATAGCCAACTTTCTACATCTACCGATGTGTCTTTACCTGGCTCAATAACAAACTTATATGCACCAGCCACCGAAGGGCTCTCTAACCTTGCATAAATAGTGATCGGATCCCCGTCCTTAGGTTCAACTACCCAAAATTCTGTGAAGTGGGGAAACTCCTCACCTTTTGTAAGCGCAGTGTCTATCGCTAGGCCTCTGGCTGAAATGCCATAAACTTGATTTTTGCCTACTAAGCGAAAGTAAGAAGCCCCCAAGAAAACCGCAAATTCATCTTTATACTCTTCACTTTTAATGGGGTAGTGAACTCTAAAACCGGCAAAACCAGATTCATCATCTGTTAATCCAGCAAGCTCAGAGGACTTTCCGTCGTAACGAAACATATTGCTGTTAAAAGGAAGCCGTTTTGGCGAGTTACTACTGCCGATGGTATAAACAGTGACTGGGTATTCATAAAGAAACCCAGGGTGGAAAAACTGAAGTTCGTAGTCATTTTCCTGATGCCAAAGACTCTGCTTAGGCTCGAAACGAATTGAACGATAAGTTTGATAATCTATCTCTTTCAACTTGCTGTCTAGGTTATGATCATCTTGCTCATAACTTTCATTAGCAGAAGCTCGAGCTGCATCGATGATAGATTGTAAAACCGGTGATGCTTGCTGCGGCTCGTTGGCTTTGCTTACCGGTGCTGCATTAACAGGCAAGGCCCATGCTGTTGTTAAGAAAATATACGTCATTACACTTGCAGCGCTGATCATTGCGCGCGGCAGCGAAGAACTTTTAGGTAAAAGACTTTTAGATAAATTACAAATAGTGTTCGAAAAACGTGGTAATGCCATTTTTCCTCTCCTTTAGGTAAATGGGCTATCACATAGGCTTTGCTTACTTAAACAGCAGAAAGGCGCTCTATTCCTTTCATCTAGATTTCGCAGCAAGTAAAACTAAAAAAAGAAAATTGAAATATGAAAACTTCGCTGCGACTTCACAACATTGCGATAGCACTCGATGATAGGTGAGCAAAAGACGTTCCAACGCGTTCAAAAAAGAAGCCAAATAAAATAATCTCTTTAACTATCAATAAATTACCAATAAAATAAAAAGGGTTTTCTTTAAAATGCTCGCAAATATCTAGCGTTAAACTGTACATACATTATCAACCCCCTTAAAAACTGTTGTTTTTTAGAGACACTTTTAATCTCTGTATTCATTTCGCCTCTCTATTTTTTCGAAATACTCCCCTGTCTGCATCTTTTCTTCCAGCATACTAAAAATATATTTCTCTATCTTTTCAATAATTTAAAACAATCCCAGCGATTGATATCAATTAAATGAGCGAGTTGGCAGAGGCTTTGCAAAAACAGTAGTAGTTCGAGCAATAGGACGAGGATGACAGGGCAGAACGCAGGAATTCAGGTTCGCTAGTTATCATCATTTTTTATTAAGGAGTTAACACATGAACAAAGCAATCACACTATTAACAGCACTTACTTTTCCACTTGCATCACTCGCAGCAGTTGTCGCTACAGTTGCACCAACTGCAGCTTTGGCCGATAAGCCAGATTGGCGTTATGTTGAAGGCGGCTATACAAAGCTAGATTTCGATAACAATGAATCTTTTGAGCCTGACGGCCTGACGATTAATGGAAAGTACTTACTTAACGCCAACTGGTATTTAAATGGCGAGTACAGCTTTTTTGAAGAAGGTAACTTCGACTTCGACATGCTCACTTTAGGTGGTGGGTACAGACTGCCAGTCAATGCTACGACCGACGCGTACTTTGGCGCAAACCTAGAGCGTGTTGATGGAGATTTTGATGACGAAACTGGCTACAGTATAAATGCTGGCCTTCGCTCAATGATTACAGAGCAAGTGGAACTAGCTGGTGAAGTGGGTTACTACGACGTTGACGACGGTGAACCCACTTTTAAAGTAGGCGCTAACTACTACATCACGCCCCAGTGGGCAGTAGGAGCAAGCTATAAGCTCATCGACGAGTTAGATATTATGCAAGTGACAGCTCGTTACGCGTTTTAAACCTCCCTCTCCTCAGGAAGGTGGCCGGGTTGCTCGACCCGGCTTTTTTTATCCGTTCAAATAATTTCACTGTACCTACTTCTGGCGCATCAACTCTGGCTGTCGTCTTCAGGTAAAATGTCTTCTTTTCTTTTTATGTCTACACTTTCGTGTAATTCAGAGTACACCAATACGGCTTCGCCCGTTTTTAAGCTATCAAGAACTTGCTGAACTTTTGTTTTAAAGTCAGTTTCTTGCTCACCGTAATCTGTACCCTCACGCAATACAAACGACTCTGCCAAACTGTAAACAGTGTCAGGCTCTAACGCTTCAATAGGAATTAACATAACAGCTCCAAGGTGGCTATTTTCATCATAAAAATACTAACATCCGCTATTTGTATAACGGCAGTAGCTATTTATTGGAAGCACGTCGCTAACAAATTGCTTCACTCTCTCATGAAGCCAAACGCGGGGGTTAAAAATAGACCCCTGCATGAATCCCACATGGCCGCCGCGCTCACTCAGTTCAACCGTTACGCTTCTAGCGAGATCTTCTTCTTTTGGCACAACTAAGTGGTTCATAAAAGGGTCGTCTATGCTGTGTAAAACCAGCGTAGGGCAGTGAATAGCACTTAAAAAATGATAGGCACTACATTTTTCATAGTAATCCTGCGCATCCTCAAAACCATGTAAAGGAGCAGTCACCTTTTCATCGAACTCGTTGAAGCTAGTCATGCTATCCACATCGTCTTTAGTAAGCTGAATAAGCTTCCGATAATCAATATATTCCATTTTTTTACGCAGTGTGCTTTTCATGCTGTTTAACAAATATTTTTGGTAAACCCGAGAAAAGCCGTGATTAATCGACTTTGCACACTCAGAAAGCTTAAGCGGCGAAGATATAGCAACCGCCGCTTGCAGCCATTTTTGCGCGGGGTTTTCCCCAAGCAGCTTCAATAGCATGTTGCCGCCTAAAGAAAAGCCAATGCCCACTTTGGGAACCTGTGGAAACTTATCGCTTAACCATTCAAGAAAAAAACTAGGATCGCCTGTTTCGCCGCTGTGGTAGGCACGAGGGTTGAGATTGGGTACACCGCTACAGCCGCGGTAGTGCATCATGACAACTTGCCAGCCATTTACTGACAGATTTGCCATCATATCGTTAGCATAGTGAGACTTAATACTGCCTTCTAAACCATGAAAAAGAACGACAATACCTGATACCTCTTCAGGCTTTGGACCCCATGCAACATCGACAAAATCGTTATCGGGTAACGTGAGCCTTTCCATTTGATAAGAAAGAGGCATTCGCTTTTGAATAAACCGAGGCCATATAGTTTGCACATGGCGATTCTTCGCCCATTTAGGCACTGTAAAACTGCTCTTAATGATTTTTCCGTGTGCTTTCGCTAACTTACTCATTGCGGTTTCTTTTTATGTAATAGGTATAGTATTGGATATTGAGAATACTCATTATTTACGGTAGCTGTGCGATTAACTGACTAACCAGACTGCGAGCTTCTTGATTTTCTCTCAACCCATAGGCATTGATGAGGGCAGCAACAGAGGCATTCAATACCTTCGATTTATCGCCAGACGGTGGTGCAGATATTCGGTGAACATCTAATTGACAAAAAGCTTTAA
Organism: Alteromonas sp. MB-3u-76; assembly: GCF_002831605.1. Taxonomy (NCBI): domain Bacteria; kingdom Pseudomonadati; phylum Pseudomonadota; class Gammaproteobacteria; order Alteromonadales; family Alteromonadaceae; genus Alteromonas; species Alteromonas sp. MB-3u-76. Next base: position 4,230,628 of record NZ_CP025115.1, read on the forward strand.
CAATCGCCTCCTGTTGCTTTTTCTCAAGCTCTAATTCTTGCTCTTTTAGTGCCTCATAGTTTGCGGTACTTTTACCGGTACTTTTACCAGCACCATCTTCAGAATTGTGTTCGCCACCGCTTTGAGAAGTATCGGTTGAGGTTTGCGACAAATTTGAGCCTTTAGAAACCGGGCGAGCGGCTTTGCGCTTTTCTCTGTGTAACTTAAGTTGCACATCGCTATTTGCCGCGGCATCAATTACAGACTTTAACTGCATTAGGTTTATAACAGCGTTATTTTCCAAACACCAGCACACTAGTAATAGCACATTAACGTTAACCCCATGCTGGTCTTGCAGCAATAATGATAGCGGCGCTACATCTCCTTTTGCATAGCGAGTAATGCTGTACTGCCAAAACTTTTCTTTATCAAGATTAACCATTTGCGATGTCATATGCCTCTCGCTGCTGTTCTATTTGCTCTTGCGCATCTAACCACGCCATTTCCTCTTCTTCTAAACGCTGTTTCAGCAGAGTCTGTTTGTCGAGCAACTGCATCAAATCAGATTTTCTGTCCTCACCATAAAGCGTGGTATCAGCAAGCGCCTCTTCAACATCAGCAAGTGACGCTGAATGAGACTCCATATTTTTTTCATGTTTTTCTACGGCACGCTTTAAGGGAGCGATCTGTTTTCTAAATTCAGCTTCTCTGCGCTTTTCTTCTTTGCGGTCAATTTTGCGTTCAGGTTTATCGCCATGCTCTCCCTGAATTTCATCTTTGGCATCTTGATTAGATTTTGCTTTTTCAGCAGCTTGCTGTTTTAAAATCCAGTCACGATAATCATCTAAGTCGCCAGTAAATGGCTCAACATAGCCTCTATCGACAAGATAAAAATCTTCACATACTGAAGATAAAAGGAAACGGTCGTGAGAAACCAATACCATTGCACCTTCAAAACCTTGTAGCGCAATGTTTAGCGCATGGCGCATTTCTAAATCTAGGTGGTTAGTCGGTTCATCTAACAGCAGCAAGTTTGGCTTTTGATACACGATTAACGCTAATACAAGGCGCGCTTTTTCACCGCCCGACATAGGGGCAACAGGTGCGAGCGCTTCATCACCGTTAAAACCAAAGCCACCTAAGTAGTCCCGCAACTGCTGCTCAGTGGCCTTTTGATCTATTCGCTGCAAGTGCAAAATGGGGGTGGCATTGGCGTCGAGGGTCTCTAATTGATGCTGCGCGAAATAGCCAATTTTTAGCCCTTTAGCGGTATTAAAAATGCCGTTTTTAGGAGCGTGAACCCCTGCAAGCAGTTTTATCAGCGTCGATTTACCCTGCCCATTGCGCCCTAGTAAACCAATACGACTACCCGGAACTAGGTTGAGTTTAACCTGCTGTAATACCGTATGCTCGCCGTATCCTAGCTGCACTTTCTCCATTTGCACTAACGGGTTGGGTAAAGCAGACGGGGGAGCAAACGAAAAGCTAAATGGGCTAGCCATATGTGCAGGCAACAAGGTTTCCATCTTTTCAAGCTGCTTAATTCGACTTTGGGCCTGCTTGGCTTTACTGGCTTTTGCTTTAAACCGCGTGATAAAGGAGTTCAGGTGAGCCACTTTCTGTTGCTGTTTATCATATTCAAGATTTTGAAGACGAATACGTTCAGCCCGCTGGGTTTCAAAGGCTGAATAATTACCCGTATAGGTGACTAGCTTCTGCTGCTCTACGCTAATAATTTGCGCAACTGTATTATCGATAAAGGCTTTGTCGTGTGAAATAAGAAGCAATGTTCCTGAGAAACGCTGAAGCCACTTTTCAAGCCAAATAACCGCGTCTAAATCTAAGTGGTTAGTTGGCTCATCGAGCAACAATAGATCTGATGGGCAAAGCAGTGCCTGCGCCAAGTTTAAACGCATACGCCAGCCACCAGAAAAGTCGGTGACAGGCGCGGTTAATTGAGAATTGGTAAAGCCTAAGCCCGATAGAATAGTGGCGGCTCTCGATTCAACATCATAGGCTCCAGCCTGTTCTAGTTGACCGTGAACTTGCCCAATTTGCACGCCGTCTTCTTCTTGTTCGGCAACACGTAACTTTTCTTGCAGCATGCGCAGATGCTTGTCGCCATCAATTACATAATCGATAGCTCTGCGATCGGTAGCAGGTGTTTCCTGAGCAACGCTAACAATTCGCCAATCGCTTGGTACGCTGCAATCGCCAGCATCCACTGTAAGTTCACTTCTCAACAAGGCAAATAAGGTCGACTTACCACAGCCATTGCTTCCTATTAACGCAACTTTATGACCAGGAAAAACCTGTGCAGATGCGTCCTCTAACAGCAATTTTCTGCCGCGCAATAGCGATACATTCGAGAGCTTTATCATGACTTACCTTCGCTGGGAAACTTCGGGCGCGTATAATAGCAAAAACTTAAAGTAAAAGCTGATCAACGCATGGTGTTTGGCGGTATAATAAGGGCAATGCATTAAAAGGTATAGATATGTCAAAATCATCAAGACGCCGTTTTGTCGCAGGCGCAACGTGCCCAAAGTGCCAAGAGCTGGACACGATTTCATTGTACTATGAGAACAATGTGGAAAAATTAGAGTGTGTAGCCTGTGGCTACAACGAAGCGCAAACTGATGATAAAGTCAGTGCAGTGACGCGCGAAAGCGAAAACGTTATCGGGATTTTCAAGCCTCACTAATTTACGTTTACGCTTTCTGAAGGATGGATATTGTTGGCGGTAGGGCACACCAGGCCCATCAGGTGATCTGTCTGATTATGTTATTGTCCGGTGGTGTTATATGGTACAGCTGTCGCCGCAATCATTCGCTCCATCACGCATTCCCTCTACCGCTTGCTTTTCTTGCTGGTCTTTTTTGGCCTGGTTTTCAGCCACTGACTTTTCAACTGAATCAAAGTCGATGTTATCGAGTGAATCTATATCAAATGAATCTGTATCTAAATCGCTCATTAATTAGCTCTCTTAAATAGTAATTTCAAAAAATGCCTTACATTAAAAATGAGGCGGCGGCGTTTCTTCAGACTCTTTAGCCATGTTAGATGGCTCTATAGACTTCACCCTATCAACTACATGACGCAATTTAAATGATATATCGTCCATCTGTTTTTGTTGAGAAGACAACGCATCATTTAGCGAATCAATAGTGTATTCCTGAAACGCCACTTTGGTCTGCAGCTCTTCTATACTCTCTAGAGCATCTTTAAGCTGCTCTTGTAACTCTAATACTTGGCTATCTTTTTTAGTCTCTTCGGCGCTGCGATTCTTAGACATTTATTATATTAATCCCACTGCTAATTTTCTCTAGCCCATACTTCCGCCAGGCCACTACTGCTTTCAGTCACTATATTACCATTGGGCAAGAACCCAACGCCATAAACAACTGCTGTTGGTGGTGATATTGTCTCGCGAGAGGCCACTTGAATAGATTGCAATTGGTCACCTGTGCCAATGTCCCAAAGGTACACCTTTCTAGACGGCGATCCGGTAAGTAAATACTTACCGTCTTTGGAAAACTCAACATCGGTGAATATTCTCTGCCGCGAAATGAATTTTAAACTGCTAACAGGCTCACCTGACTGAACATTCCAAATTTGGGATTTGCTTTGGCTATCCGCTGTAAATGCAAACCTTCCTTGATCGTCTAGTGCGACTTTGGTGACTCGCGAGGGGTGGGTAAAGGTGTGAATAATTTGGCCCGTCTCTGTACTCCAAAGATAAGCGATATAGTCATTTCCCCCCGACAGCGCAAACTTACCGTTCGGGGAAATATCAATTGAATTTACTTTTTCTTGGTGACCGAGAAACTCAAGGCGCCGCTGGGTAACGGGCTCGAAAAACATGATAGTGCCGCTAGAGCGAGCAACCAGTACCCCTCTACCGTTATTTGCCACAGCAACATCTCTAATATTTGATTCATCTATCCGCCAAAAGCCTTCCGGATCACCCGTTTGCATGTTCCATAAGGCGAATGCTTCTCTGTCGGCCGTTACCACGTATTGTTTGTCTGCACTTATATGAACAGAAACCACCAGATTATTACCTTCTCCCTGATGGCCCCACCGATACAAAGGCTCATTCTCTCCAATACGCCAGACATTTATGCCATTATTAATTCCCGACACCACGGCGATGGTCCCATCTGAAGAAATGTCTGCCGCATAAGCACCTTCTTCAACATGACGCCACTGCTTTATTGGCGTAGTATCAGGGACTGAACACCCTATGGATCCGCAAAAAAGTGGAACGAGTAACAATAATCTCGGGAACATTTTGAACCTAAACATAATCAAATGGGTTTCGCTTTATAAACGCTACGTTTAACATAGCACGGATTACGCATCTTAAACTATTGTGCAAACTGCCTTAGATGCAGCAGTATAGATACAGAAGCATGATGATAAAAATTAATGGAGACGTTTTTTATGCAGAAGTCGCTCGTTGCCCTATCAACAATAGCTGCGCTTGGTTTATTCGCTTGCCAGCCAAATACTTCAGATAAGGCTACTACTACCAGCGCAGAGAGCGCAGATACATCGACTGTTGCGGCAGAAGAAATGACCGATACGCAAAAGCAAGCTTATGCGATGGGGGCAAGTATGGGCTTATTTGTTACCAATCGAGCTCAACAACAAGAGCAACTTGGCTTGGCATTAGATCAAGAAGCGCTTAAACAAGGCTTTACTGACGGCTTGAACGACACGTTGAAATTCACCCCAGAGCAGATTCAACAAATTGCTCAACAAGGCGAAGAAATGCTGCGTGCAAAGCAACAAGAAATGGCAGCGCAAGCAGCTGAGAAGAACATTGAAGCGGGCGAAGCATATCTTGCAGAAAACGCAGAGCGTGAAGGCGTCACAACAACTGAGTCAGGCCTTCAGTATGAAGTACTTGAAGAAGGCGAAGGCGCAAGCCCAGCCGCTACTGACATGGTTAAAGTACACTATCGCGGTACGCTACTAGACGGCACTGTGTTCGACTCTTCATACGATAGAGGCGAGCCTGCAGAGTTTCCATTGAACCGTGTTATTCCTGGCTGGACTGAAGGCGTTCAGTTAATGAAGGAAGGCGCAAAGTATCGCTTCCACATTCCGTCTGACCTTGCTTATGGTGAGCGTGCAACAGGTGCAATTACACCAAATTCTACGCTAATTTTTGACGTGGAGTTGCTTGAAGTCACCACCCCGGCAACGGAAGCTCCTACTGAGTAGTAACTCGATAAGCAAAATGCTGCGGTAACACATGGGCTAACTTACCCTTAGTAAAGCGGTATTTCTGAAGCTTCAAAGAGAAAGCCGGCGCACCACGCGCCGGCTTTTTGTTTTTGTGAATTTGGCTATCTCCGTGCCTACCTTTTCCAATGAGCAAGTGGTGTTCAACCACGTTGTTATCCAAATAGTAAAGTGGATATTTCAATGTGCTAGGTGCCTCGAATCACTCTTTAACTATAGTACAAAACGGTGATTTGTCATGGTTTACCAGGTGTCCGCTTGTAACGTTTTCGCCTAAAACAAAGCCGTTTAGACCTTTTTGTTTTAACGCTTAGGTCCCCGTCTACGCTCAGTAACAACGTTAAATGTAGCGAAGTGCCTTAATACCGACTGGCCAATTTTATAAAAAGCTGCACCTACAATGAGATAACAGACGGTTTGTAGACTTTGCAGGCGCACCACCATGTCCAGAAGTGCATAAAAGAGTAAAAGGCCGCCGGTTAACAGCACCACAAACCCAATGATTGTGCCGCTTACATTAACAGGGTCGTGTACTGCTTTTTGACGATACAACATGGACAGTTTATTTTGCATAACACAGCCTTGCGGTTTAACCGCGCTTGAATTGTTCACTATTTATACTGCGACAACAATAAAAAAGATTAGGTTCAGTAAAAGGACGAGGTTTATTTCCCTAATAAGCTCTCAAAAAACGGTAATACGCAGGAGTCTCTACATTTGTGATTGGGTTTTCTATAATTACCCACATACACTACAAGCGTAATGCGCGTTAACCTTTTCTGTACACTTTTACGGTAAAGCTGAAAACGCGATAGTGACAACTTCATCTTTTTACTTACTAACGGAATATTGTGAAAACACCACTTATCACTCGAAAAGGCTATACCAAACTTAGAAAAGAACTGGATTTTTTGTGGCGTGAGGAAAGGCCTGAAATAACTCGAAAAGTGACATGGGCAGCAAGCCTCGGCGATCGCAGCGAAAATGCAGACTACCAATATAATAAGAAAAAGCTTAGGGAAATAGACCGCCGAGTACGTTACTTAAGAAAGTGCCTAGAAAACCTCAAGGTGGTTGACTACGATCCTCAGCAAGAGGGAAAAGTATTTTTCGGAGCTTGGGTAGAAATAGAGAATGAGGCCGGCGAAGTCATGGAGCTTCGACTCACAGGCTACGACGAAATATTCGGTCGCAAAGATTACATTTCTATTGATTCCCCAATGGCTAGAGCATTATTAGGCAAAGAAGAAGACGACGAATTTGTAGTGAAAACTGAAACCGATATTAAAGAATGGTGGATAAATAAAATTTGGTATGACCCGACCGATAAAATTTAACAGGGTAAACGCAAAATATCTCCACAAAGAGGGGGTTGAGACGACTTTCAGCAAGGTGCAGTGCTATACTCGCCAACAGAATATTCGTCATACTTATTTTCACTAAAGACCTGACGTATAAAACGACATAGGTTATTTCGCTTTTGCCAAAAGCGCTTCATTAGAAATTTAGGCCACATATGATAATCAACAAAATTGCTGAAGAACTCTCAGTAAAAGCTTCTCAGGTAAATGCTGCAGTAAAACTTCTCGACGAGGGCGCAACGGTGCCTTTCATCGCACGTTATAGAAAAGAGGCTACTGAAGGGCTTGATGACACACAGCTTAGAAATTTAGAGCAGCGCCTTACCTACCTTCGCGAGTTAGAAGAACGCCGAGACGTCATTCTCCGCTCGATAGACGAGCAAGGTAAACTGACTAGCGAACTTAAGTCCAGTATCAATCAAGCAGATAGCAAAACAACGTTAGAAGACTTGTACCTTCCGTTCAAACCCAGACGCCGAACCAAAGGTCAAATTGCTATAGAGGCGGGATTAGAACCATTAGCTGATACTTTATTCAACCAACCAAATACAGCCGTTGAAGAAGCCGCTGGTGAATTTGTAAACGCAGAAAAAGGCATTGCTGACACCAAAGCAGCTTTAGAAGGGGCACGCTTTATCCTGATGGAGCGCTTTGCAGAAGATGCTTCGCTGTTAGGTAAAATTCGCGACTACTTAATCAATAACGCACATATAAAAAGCGTTGTAGCTCCAGGTAAAGAGCAAGAAGCGAGCAAATATAAAGACTATTTTTCTCACAGTGAAAAATACAAGAACACGCCTTCTCACCGAGCGCTTGCCATGTTTAGAGGCCGTAACGAAGGTTTGCTGCACATCCAAATTGACGCCGACCCGCAACAGGAAGAGAAAGGACCATCTCACTGCGAGCACATTATTGCTTCGCATTACTCCATTGCGCACCAAGGGCGCCCAGCAGACGATTTCTTAGCACAAGTAGTTCAGTGGACATGGAAGATTAAAATTGGTCTTCACATGGAAACAGAATTGTTCAGCGCACTTCGAGAAAGAGCAGAAAAAGAGGCAATTGAAGTATTTGCTAAAAACCTCAACGACCTGTTGATGGCTGCTCCTGCTGGCGCAAAAACCACCATGGGACTGGATCCCGGTTTACGTACGGGTGTAAAAGTAGCCATTGTAGACAGCACTGGCAAAGTTGTGGCAACAAATACAATATTTCCTCATGCCCCACAAAACCAATGGGATAAATCTAGTCGTACCCTAGCCACTTTGTGTAAACAATATAAAGTTGATCTCATCAGCATTGGCAATGGAACCGGCTCGCGAGAAACCGATAAGCTTGTTGGTGAAGTACTGAAAAATAACAGTGATATTAACGCACAAAAGATAATGGTAAGTGAGGCTGGGGCATCAGTGTACTCTGCGTCTGAACTTGCCTCTAAAGAACTTCCCACGCTAGATGTTTCTATTCGCGGAGCAGTTTCTATTGCCCGTCGTCTTCAAGACCCTCTTGCTGAACTTGTTAAAATTGAGCCAAAAGCCATTGGCGTAGGCCAATATCAACACGATGTAAGCCAAAGCCAACTTGGCAAATCGTTAGACAGAGTTATTGAAGACTGCGTAAACGCCGTAGGTGTAGATGTAAACACTGCATCTCCTGCACTACTTAGCTATGTATCGGGCTTAAATAAAACCTTAGCCCACAACATTGTTAAACTGCGCGATAGCAAGGGAGCATTTTCAAACCGCAAGGCATTATTAGATGTAGAGCGTTTAGGCCCTAAAGCATTTGAGCAAGCGGCTGGTTTTTTGAGAATTGTAAATGGTACAAATCCACTTGATGCTTCGTCTGTACACCCTGAAGCTTATCCTGTGGTAGATAAAATAGTAAACACCACTGCTGTTGCCGTTAACGATATTATTGGGAACACCGAGCTATTAAAAAGTCTATCTCCAGACACCTTTACTAGCGACGACTTTGGTATTCCAACAGTTAAGGACATATTTAAGGAACTGGAAAAGCCCGGCCGAGATCCTCGCCCAGAGTTCAAAACAGCATCTTTCAAGGAAGGCGTAGAAACTATCAATGACCTAAAATTAGGAATGATTTTAGAAGGGGTGGTAAGTAACGTCGCCAATTTTGGTGCCTTTGTCGATGTGGGCGTTCATCAAGACGGTTTGGTGCATATCTCGGCACTGACAGACAAGTTTATTTCCGACCCCCGTGAAGTGGTAAAAGCGGGCGATATCGTTAAAGTTAAAGTGATGGACGTAGATGTTGCCCGTAAACGTATTTCGTTCACCATGCGCCTAGATGACACACCGCAATCTGCAAGCGCAGGCACTCAATCTTCACCTAGGTCTGACAGAGACGGTAGGGGTAAGCAAAATAAAACGCCGCGTTCACACCAGGGTGAAGGTAGACGTAATCAAAGAAATAGTCAAAACCACAGTGCAAAGCAACCGCAAAATAGCGCAATGGGAAATGCATTTGCCGATGCTCTTGCAAAAGCGAAAAAATAAGGCGAAAAGGTGAGGGGACAGGCAATAGGCAGCGCGCTCAGCAACTGCTGAAGCTAGGCTTGTAGCGACAAGCCTTCTCTTGCTGGGGTATAAGATTGCGTGTAGAGGCTCTGAATTCTGCCAATGCGCGCATTCATTCCCGCATTGTCTACTGCCCGTTCACTTTCAATATTTAACTCTCGTGACGTCGCTGCGGCACTCGTCATTGACATAGCTTCATCTAAACTACGTGTAGGCCTTTCTACGCCAGCGCTACCGGTAATATCATCAATACTTGGAACAGCAATATCAACGCTGGGAATCTCTATTCCACTAACTTCATCAGCACCGCCACCTTGCGTGCCTTGAACTCCAGAAATGGGGTTACTCCCGCCGCTAGACGGTTGTACAGTTTCTCTGTTTTCTTTGGCAATATCGTTACGCGCTTCAAACGCTTTTTGAGCCGCTTCAGCCGCTACTTTTAAATCTTGCGAAGACGGCTGTGCTGGTGCTAGCGCTGCCGCTCTAACTTGCTGCATTTTGCGCAAGGTTTGTTCAGGCGACTGCGCCTCTGAAATATCTATGGATACTTGGCCGTTGGTGACGTAACGTTTGTTGTCAGGACCAGTAGTGTACTCATACTGCGGAGAACCAGCATATTGACCGCCAGTAGCGGCATGAGCTTGCTCATGCGTACGAACCTCTTGATCTCGAGCTTTAAGCTCTTCAATTTCTTGCCGCTCTTCATCGGTAACCTCTGAAACTGATGACTGCTGCTGATTTCGTTGCTCTTGCTCGGCACCTTCTTTACCCGCGCTCTCATCTTGTGCGTTGTCTTTTTCTTGGCCAAAGACATTTTGAAATGCAGCTTGTAACTCAGTCTGAATTTGAGGTCGTTCGTAAGTCACGGGAGATGGAGGTAGACCCGGGCTTCTCGCTTTATCCGCTTCAGATCCTAACCCCTTTTGCGAAGCGCCCTGTTCGGCATCGCTAGGCTTAGGAATGGTCTCGCGCTGCACGTTGTCTCTACGAGCAGACTCGGTGTTTGTGTTTGCTGTGGGATAAGCAACAGCGGTAAGGATAGGTGCGACAAAGTTCACATCTTGCTCCCTACGCTAGCGTATCTATGATGGTCCCAAGTGTATCGTTTGCAACATCGATAACTTTTGCCGACGCTTGGGCGTTTAAACTATTGACGTTTAGCGATATTAGATCGGAGGTAAGGTTTGAGTTAGGCTGGCTTTTAGCAGCCCCATCAGCAGAAGCAGATTGTATATCTGCTTGTGCGCTGTTATCTTTATTATTTCTATCTGCAATATTTGCTGCTGCCTGTGTCACACCATCGCTGGCACGCTGCAAGCCCATCTGTCCTGCCGCAAACGCAGAATTTAACGAAACACCACTTACTTCAGACATAAAAATCCCCTAACCTCTCATGCACAATTATTAACCAACAAGAGGGAAATATAAAGCCCGTTCGCAGAGGTACAAACTAAGTCGCTGTACCTACAATGAATTTTATTTCAATAAAGGGCACTTAAGATGCTCTTTGGTGCTGTAAGCTAGTGGAAAAGCGGTAAATGATATCTGCTGTTTGCTGAGGGTGAGAGATAAACGGCGCATGAGAAGCGTGAGGCATTACTACGGTATCGGCTTGAGGATGAAGCTCACAAACCCTGTCTATTCCCGCTGTAGGTACAAGGCTGTCTAAACGGCCATATAATCTAAGTGTCGGTGTCATAATTCTGCCGATCTGCGCTCGCAAATCTTCGTTTGCAAGAATACTGAGGCCTCGCTTCAAGGCCTCCTCGGCTGGGTCTGGGTAGTCAGTTATTTGCTGCCTTATGGTCTTTATATCGTTTTTTGCAGTTGCACTGCCCATAGCTTGAATAGCAAGAAAGCGCTCTAACGTCTTTTTATAGTCCTTTTCTAACTGCGCCTCAAACATGTTTAATAGATCTTCTGCTATCCCAGGCCAGCAAGGGCCGGCACTGAAGCGAGGCGTTGACGCAATAGTGATTAAACCGGACAGTTTTTCTGGCGCATTAATCGCTATTTTCTGAGCCACTAGCCCACCTAACGACCAGCCTATTAATACGCAATCTTTAGGAAGCTGTGCCGCGCACAGTTTTGCTAACGCATCCACCGTGTAAGGAGATGGAAGCGCAGCTACGTTTTCCCCAAAACCAGGCAAATCTATGGTAGTTACGCGAAAGCTGTCTTGAAGATAGGGAATAAAAGAAGAAAAAGCACCGCTATTCATGCCCCAGCCATGGAGAAGAACTATATCTATTCCTGTGTTGCTCACATCAGCAGCGTTTGTGTCTATTGCATTTTTGCTCTTATCTTTGATTTCAGTACCATAAGTACGGGTGACAAGTGCCTCATTTTTAATCAAACTTTCCATTTAGCACCTCAAATAAGTGTTTCGGTCTAAAACCGGACTGCTTTAAAAATCAGAGCCCGTTTTGAAATGAACCTCTCATGCCTATTATGTTATCAGGCAAGTCCTGCGCCAGTGTGTCAATGGTGTGAATCTGACATGTTTTTTTTCAACGATGAGGTTCACGGAAATAACTTGTTGCGATTTGGTCCTGTTGGCAGTCATGTCGCCCATAAGCATTACCATTCCTTATCTATTCTTGGGCTTCATATGTGGCCAATGTCTTCGCTTATTCATCATTTTAAATTCTCACACTCACTCTCTGCGGGCAAGATCTTATGCCGTTGGTTTGTCGATAAAAAGCAACACTGCACACTTGCTGTGCCTCATTTACTCCTTCCTGTACCAATAAGTGCATGGCGACTCGCTACACGCCATTATAATCAGGCGGGAGTCATTGCTGAGTATTTAAGTAAGCAGCTGGGAATTCCTTGTCTTCACCAATGGGCTAAAAGAACAGGCGCAAGCACTCAACATCAGCTCACAAAGGCACAACGAAAAGATAATGCAAAACAGGCTTTTTCTCTAGTTCATCATGCTGCTGAACTAATTGCGTGTAATAGCGGTGAGAAATTGAATGTGGCTATTGTAGATGACGTGATAACAACGGGGGTTACTGTGAATATGCTGAGTTATTTATTAAGGAAGCGATACCCAAACATCACTATTCAGGTTTGGGCGATGACTTTTACACCACCGCCCAAAAGTAGTTTATTGAAAATATAACGGGGCTAGAGACATCCTTATCCAAGTTCTAGCCGCTCCACTAGCAATAAAGACTTAGCGGAATAGTTAATTATTAAAGCGACAATTAGCGAATGAAATGAGACTGATATATCGCGTTAGCTAACATCTTGTTTGTTCCGTACCAATAGCCTCTAAACTGAGTATTATCGGTAAACCCAATTACTACGCCTCGGCCTTGCTTTTCAGCTATCACCGCCGGAGTTTCGGCCACTAACGCCACCATCGCAGTATCGCTAAAGCCGGCCATTAACGGACTTTTGGTATAGCGTGCAGGCGTTGTAAACGGAGAGTATTCATTTTTCACAATCATGTTGCTGGTTTTGAACAACGGCAATGTATCTTTTGTATAACCGTAAAAAAGCGGATGAGTAGTATCTACATCGGCTTCGTAAATAGCACCAGCAACCAATTTTTTGGCATACAGTGCTGATCCATCGCCGTAAGACAAGGTGCTTTCATCAAAAGCGTTGTCGATGGCATCGCGACCAACAATATCGATATCTAACCAGTCGTTTTCAGCAAAGTAACGAAGCGCCGACTTTTGACCTATTGCCACACCACCTGCTTCTACCCAGCGTTTGAGCTCAAGGTTCTCTTTCTCTGAGAATGAGTAACGGCCATTTGGAAAAATAATATGGGTATAGTGCGTACTGTCATCACGTAGAGCTCTCATCAATTTTTGTTGCTCTACAATGCTTGCTGAGAGCCCTAGTTTAGTATCGAAATAATGCCAAATTTCGCCAACATCGTACTCTCGTGTACCTTCTCCGCCAACAATAAGGACACTTGGCGCTTTAATAGGTGACATGCTGCGACTGCCCAAATCGTTGCCCGACGGCGTTAACCCACTTTTCAAACTATAAACCGGCACCTGAACTTGCTCAGAAACTTGTCTGATAATAGTGGCAATATTATTGGGTTGCGACAGCCCTGTAGGAACGACAACACTGCCAGCAGGGAAATTAATAACACTGTTATCCATACTTACAGCAGCAAAACTTTTTTCAGAACTTCTCACTTGAACACCTTTTTCTAACAAGGTTTGAAGAAGTGCTGGAGAGTAGTAGGGCTGCCAAGAAAACGCGTAGGCATAAGCGTCCTCGTCTACATCAGGCAAATCGACATTGGCTAATGTGCCATCGAATGATTCAATATTAGTGCGCTTCACACCGCGCATATCTCCCTTTTCAGCCGCGGTATAATTGAGGTTAAAGGCAAGCGCTAAATTCCACGTTGATACATCGTAAAATGTATTATTTTCAAAAGACGTTTGCGTTGAAAAGATTGATTTAACTAAGCGATATTGCGGTTGTTCAGCTGGAACAAAAATAGCGTTATTTGCTTTTACTTTTACGTCATTTACCGACGTATCTTTAGTAATTACATCAAACGCGATGTCGTGCTGCTTAAGTAGATTGGTGAACGCAAGAAAACGCCCGCTATCGTTCGAAGCACTTACCACAAAGCCATGTGTGTCATCATCTTTCGCCATAGACATGGTGCTGTTAACGAACTCTGCCTGATAGTCGAGAATTGCAGCTTTATTAGCAATAGCACCTTTAAATGTGCTTAGCGACGTGGTTACTTGATTAGCGATAGTGTCGCTAAAAGCCAAATCTCCGTTAATTGACGATTGAAGATGTCCGCGAGAGCTTGCCTGCTCAAAAAGAATGCCTATGCTGCCGTGTAAATCGGGATAGGTAGAGCCTTTCCCTGCATAAAAATCATCAAATGCTTCTTCGGTAAAATAAAGCTGACCTTTCGCGTCAAACGCTGCAGCATGATAGTTCGCAATCGCTTCAGTTAGCGTAACGTTCTCATCAGGCGTAAGCGGATTTTTGCGAGAGCGCACACCGGGTTGGAAAAAGTAGGTGCTGTCTGTGCCCATCTCATGAAAGTCGGTTAAAACGTGCGGACGCCATTTATGAAACTGCTTAATACGCGCTTGGGATTCTGGGTGAGCCAGTAATAACCAGTCTCGGTTTAAGTCGAACCAATAATGATTAGTTCTACCTGAAGGCCACCCTTCGTCATGCTCTCGGTTATTACTGTCTGCTACCAGCTGTTTACCCTTATGCATATTTGCCCACTGTGCAAAGCGCGACAGCCCGTCAGGGTTGAAAGAAGGGTCTAGTAGTACAATGTTATTGTTTAACAGTGTGTCAATTTCTTTACCCTGACCGGCAGCCAAGTAGTAGGCTAATGCGAGCGACGCGTTTGCTCCCGAAGGTTCGTTGCCGTGGATGCTATACCCCATGTAGAAAACCAAAGGGGCGTCGCTTGCGGGCGTATTTCCTTTTTCCAACACATTGAGATGTGTTTTGCGCATGTCTTCAAGGTTATCTCGATTAGCAGGAGATGTAATAGTGAGAAGCAGCAGCGGACGATTTTCATGAGTACGCCCTGTCTCTTCTATGGTGATACGGTCGGACTTTTGAGCAAGAAGGTACATGTAATTCACAAGCTGATCGTGACGTACATGCCACTGCCCAAGATTTGCTCCTAGCACCGACTCAGGCGTGGGGATGGCTGGGTCGTAAGTGACCGTGTCTGGAAGATAATCTTGAACAGGCATGCCGCCTTTATCAGGCGCGATGGTAATAGTCGAGGCGCTTGCTGACATACCGATGGCAGATGTACACACAGCGGTGCTTAAAAGCAGCGTTTTTATCCATGTAAGGCGTGTTTTTTTGGCGGTGTTATAAAGATTCGCTAGCATAGCGCTTCCCCGTCTTGTTGTTTCATGATGGCATGTTGATAGTAACGGTCTAAATAAGATTTAGTCATCAACATGTTCTAAATTTTTAATTAATACTTGACTGTTTTAGTCAGGTAAATTTGGTACAATACTGCAAATTTTGAATAATATAGGACTTGCCGATGATAACTATATCAGAAGAAGCCCAGGCTCACTTTGTAAAACTGCTGAGTAAACAAGAGTCTGGCACGAATATTCGTGTATTCGTCGTAAACCCAGGCACCTCGTCGGCGGAATGTGGCGTGTCTTATTGCCCACCCGACGCGGTTGAAGATACTGACACTCGCTTAACGTTCAATGGTTTTGACGCGGTTGTAGATGAAGAAAGTGCTCCTTATCTTGAAGAAGCTGAAATTGATTACATTACTGATCAGATGGGCTCTCAACTTACATTGAAGGCACCGAACGCTAAAGCAAGAAAGGTAGCAGACGACGCTCCCCTTATAGACCGAATTAATTACATGATTGAGTCTGAGATAAACCCTCAGCTTGCCAATCATGGCGGACAAGTTGTGCTTACAGAAGTCACCGACGATGGCTTCGCCATTTTGCAATTTGGCGGCGGCTGTAACGGTTGCTCTATGGTAGACGTAACGCTGAAAGACGGCATTGAAAAACAAATGCTAGAGCAGTTTGCAGGCGAGCTGAATGGCGTACGAGATGCTACCGAGCACGAGGCTGGTGAGCACTCTTACTATTAAGCCTTAAACTGGAATAACCTTGATCCCCATTCCAGATATTCACACAAGCTGGCAGCGATTCAAAATAGGACTCACTATTTTTGCTGTCGGCGTTGTGCTGTTATTTTTTATCAGCCACTTGTATGCAGTTCTGCATTATTTCTCTGTTGCTGTACTCCTTTGTGGTTTTGCTTACGCTATGTGGGGCTATTTTGGCATTTTTATGCAAAGATTCTCATCGTTGAAAAATATAAAACCTCCACCACCTCAATAACGCCCAAATAAGCAAGAGCCGCTAATACCCGCCTTTCAACACCATACTCTAAGACATAGGTTTTACACATCGCCTTTCACAATGTAGCCCATATTTTGCAACAGTGACTTTTCTCATGTCACTTGCAATGGCTAGCGCAACATTGCAATGTAGGTAAAAGAAAGCGCGTCTTTTTAAATTAAAAACAGAGTAAAACACAATGAAAACGCTTGGCCTGATTGGCGGAATGAGTTGGGAATCTACGGTAAGCTACTACCAAATGATTAATCGCGGTGTAAACGCAAAGCTCGGCGGTTTTCACAGCGCAAAATTGCTATTAAGTAGCGTTGATTTTGCCGTGATAGAGCAGCTTCAACGAGCCGGCGATTGGAATCAAATGGCCGAACTTCTTAACAATGAGGCGCAAGTGCTTTCTCAAGCAGGTGCCGATGCCATTGTTATTTGCACAAATACCATGCATAAAGTAGCTGACGACGTTGTTAAAGATCTCTCTATTCCATTGCTTCATATAGCCGACGCCACAGGTACATCTCTAGCCGCTAACAAGGTGAAAAAAGTGGGTTTGCTTGGTACCCAATTCACTATGGAGCAAACCTTTTACACCGAGCGGTTAAAATCGCGTTTTGGTATAGAGGTTGTGGTTCCTTCCAAGCACGAGCGGGAAATTGTCCATAGGATCATTTATGAGCAATTATGCAAAGGCGTGATTTGCACACAGTCTCGCAGCGCGTATATTGAAATCATCGACAATCTTGCATCTGTAGGAGCAGAGGGCGTTATTCTTGGCTGCACTGAAATTGCTTTACTAGTTCAGCAACTACATACTAACGTTCAACTGTATGACACCACAGCACTGCATGCCGCAGCTGCAGTGGATTTCGCCACGGGGTAGATTTAAATACGCCGTATAAAATAGTCCCCATTTGGGAATGATAAGAAGAAGGATACAACATGTTTAGCCATGTCATGTTAGGTGCGAATGACCTAGAAGCATCTAAAAAATTCTACGATGCCATTCTGGGCGTGCTTGGATTTGACGCCGGTGTTTATGACGAGCACGGTCGGATATTTTATTTCACCCCCAAAGGCATACTCGCACTGACAAAGCCAATCAATGGCGAGGAAGCCACCCACGGTAATGGTTTCACTCTGGGCTTGGCCGCGCGCTCACCAGAAGTGGTGGATGAATGGTTTAAAGTAGGTAGCGAAAATGGTGGCGTTGTGTGCGAGGATCCACCCGGCATTAGAGGCACCGAAGAGCGCCAGTTATACCTTGCTTATTTACGCGATCCTGCGGGGAATAAACTCTGCGCAACACATATAATCCAAAAATAAGCTCAAGACCTTTTGATGTGGCAGAGAAGCCTGTTTTTCTGCCACCATCATTTTATGCACAGAAACTTTCTCAGCACCGCCAACCTTTTCATAACTCTTGCAGTATCAGCACATTAACTTTCGCTGACTGACAACGCATTTTTACTGCCTAACCGGTAAAAGCTCACGCCCAGAGTCACTCCTCTGGCAAATAAGAATGCAATTAGCGCATACCACAGGCTCTTATTACCTGCATTTTGAGTAATAAACCAAATAGGAAAATAAACGAATAATGCGCTCACCAGCATCGTGTTTCTCATTGACGAAGCCCTTGTTAACCCCACAAAAACACCGTCGAACAAGAAGCACCAATGGGCTAAAACAGGCAGCAGCACCATAAGAGGTAAATAGGGCAGTGCCGCTTCAACAATATCCCCATGCTCGGTGAGCAAACGAATAATGGACTCGCCAAATAGCCAAAAGCCAATGCTATAGCCAACAGCAAAGAGCGAAGACCAAAATAACCCTTGGTAGGTTCTTCGTTTGATCTCTTGGTTGTCGCCGGCGCCTTTAGCTTCGCCCACCAAAGCTTCTACGCCATAGGCGATACCATCTAATCCCAAGGCAATTAAAACAAAGAACTGCATTAATATCGCATTTACAGCCGCAGATGTTTCTCCATACCGAGCACCTTGTATGGTAAGAAACGCTAAACAGCCCTGTAATGCTAAATTGCGAATAAGCATATCGCCATTTAGCTTCATTAATACGCGGCGAGCCGCGCGGTTAAACCAATCGCCTGCAATGCGTACGCCTTTTACCCGACCTAAGGCAATATACAACGCCATTGCCATCATACTGTATTCAGCTATAACACTAGCAAGGGCGACACCAGCGACGGAAAAACCGAGGCCATAAACAAATGCAACGTCGAGCCCAGCATTTAATAGATTTCCCACAATTTGAATGATCATGACCTGCTTGGTTTTTTGCTGTCCTACCAGCCAACCTATAAGCACCAAATTCAGCATCGCTGCAGGCGCTCCCCACACTCGGTTTGCGAAATAATCGTTTAAGTAACTTGCTACGCTCTCATTTGGCTGCGTAAGCGTTAACCCAACATGTAAAATAGGCTGTTGAAGCAGCAAAATGAGAGCACCTAAAACACAAGAAAATGCCATGGCTTGCCAAAGTACTTTTGCCGATTCTACGGTCGGGTTTTCACTCCCTTTTGCTTGTGCACTTAGGCCCGTCGCAGACATCCTTAGAAAACCACAAACCCAATATATTTGCGTAAGAATAAGCGCAGCAACAGACGCTCCGGCAAGCATAGCTGGCACCTGCATATGCCCAAGCACTGCGGTATCTACCAAGCCAAGCAGTGGTGTGGTGATATTGGCTAATATCATAGGCAGCGCAAGGGCAAGTAAACGTGTATGATCAAACCATAGTGGTTTATGCTGTTCGGTGGCAGTCGACATCAAGGCTCTCAAACATGAAGGGTTAGGTAGAATAACTAGGGAGAAGTGTAACATGCTAATAACGATGAATAGAGAGAGTAAGTTCGTAAACAAACTCCTTGCTCATTTAACTGCTTGTGTAGCATTTATGTTGGTTTCGCTACACAGCGTTGCTGCGTCAAAAGACACCACAAATGCAGCCATTTTGCTTTATCACCATGTTTCAAATGACACACCGCCAAGCACAAGTGTGAGCCCAGATACTTTTCGTTCTCATATGCAGTATATTGCAAAAAACCATACCGTTGTTCCGCTTTCAGATGTGGTTAAAGCAATCTCTGAAAACCTTCCACTCCCCGACAATGCCGTTGCCATTACCTTTGACGACGGGTACGCCAATATTTTGCACAATGCGCACCCAATTCTTTCTGAGTATGGGTTTTCCTACACAATATTTATCAACCCCAATGAAATTGGCGTAGGGCCTAAACAGCTCTCATGGGAGCAGGTAAGCACGATGCACGAAGACGGTGTGCTGTTTGCCAACCACACTTTAGACCACCTGCACATGCTTAATAACGAATTCACCGACGACGAATGGCTTGAAAAAGTATGGCGAAATGTAGAAGCCGCTGAACAGAAAATAGAAGAGCAACTTGGCGTAAGTCTTAAATACCTAGCCTACCCTTTCGGTGAATTTAATTTAGCTCTGGCATCTAAATTAGAAGAGCACGGATATGTTGGTTTTGGACAGCACTCTGGCGCTGTAGGCCCAACCAGTAATTTGTTCGCATTACCGCGTTTCCCCGCTGCAGGGCCTTATGCAAAACTCGACACACTAAAGACAAAGCTCAACAGTTTAGCAATGCCCGTCACCCACACCTCTATGCCTGAGCCCCGCTTGAAAGACAAAATGCTTAACGCGCCAATTACACTAACAGTATCAAAAGGTGATGTGCGCCTATCACAGGTAAATTGCTTTTATGCAGGAAGCAGTATTAATACTGAGGTTAACAATCAAAAAATAAGCTTCTCTATTGAGGGTGAATTGCCCGTTGGCCGCTCTAGGGTTAACTGTACTGCTCCATCTGAATCTATGGCAGGACGCTTTTATTGGTATTCTGTGCCATTTTTCCTCGCCAATAGTGAGGGTAAATATCCCGATTAAATGTTAATGACCTTTTCTCAACGAAAAGGTTTGCTATTGGGGCAATGGAAATGAAATAAGAATATTGGATAACAGTAAGCAGAAAAATCTATTGGCCTTAATATAAGGCCATTAATCAAAGGTAATACGTTTACAGCGCTTCGCGAGAGAAACGAATAAAACCTTTATTTACAGAGTCCTCAATAAAACCCTGAGATTGATAAAAACGAATGGCAGCAATATTAGAAACTTCAACGTCTAATACTAAATGTCGTCTTTTAAGGGCTTTAGCCTGCTCAAACATTGTCTGAACAAGCTTACGACCAACACCTTGTCTCTGTCCCTCTGTTGCAACGGCCAAATGACCAATCATTAACTCGGTGTTACCAGGCGGTGTTAAATTAACAGCAACCGTTTGATTTCGCATTACCACCTGTATGGCTTCATCAAGAGTGAAGTAAGACGTTATACTGTCCAACGTAGCCCTATCAAATGCCGCGCCCAATTTGCTGTGCCAAGCGGTAACTAAGCCTAGCACTGTGTTATCTTTTTCAGCCACCCAATGATTTTTGAAACCGTATTGACCTCCACCCAGCTCCCATGAGTGAGTCAGGTAGCCCATGGCCGTCTTATTTTTGTCATGCCCAAAAATAGCAGTGAGTAATGATTCGGCAGCGCTTAAAATGAGCGGCGCTGCGAAAGCGGCGTCGGATGCCACGCCCGGCCTGATATTTATTTCCATATAACTACTTCGCAATAATAATTGGCATGTCTGCCAGAATCTGCTGAGGATCGCTTATCGACAGTTTTCCTGGTTGTCTAGTTGGTTTGAATCTTCCCACTACTCGCCCTTCAGGGTCGATAAGCACTACTGATGCGCTGTGGTCTACGAGGTAATTCGGATTGTCTGTGCTGTCAGCGATGGCGTACATCATGCCAAGGTTTCTGACAAACGGAAAAAGCGATTTATGCTCACCTGTGACCGCAATGAACTCTTTATTAAAATAGCTCACATACTCAGAAAGTCTATTTAAAGTGTCTCTTTTAGGGTCGATTGACACAAATACGACGCGTATAGGATAAACACTGTCGATTTGCTGCAGCTGTGGATAAATACCATTTAATTCGGCCATGGTGGTTGGGCATATATCGGGGCAGAAGGTATAACCTACAAACACCAAGCTCCATTGTTCTTTAAGCGATGCCTCTGTGAACTCTTTGCCGCTGTGGTGTGAAAGTGTAAAAGGGGCAATAGCTCGAGGTTGCGGGTACTCTTGGAAATAGGCAGGAGTGTTGCTACTGTCTGTGCTCGGTGGCGCTATGTAAAGCGCACCGATAACACCACCGATTAGAGCAACAAGCGCAACAACTCCTACAAAAAACTTCTGATTCATAAACTCACTGGTATGTAATGGTCGAGTAGCAATACCACAAACAATACCATGAGATGAATTATAGAGAACCTAAAAGTTTTCATCGCCGTTTGCTCGTCTGCTGCGAACTTTAATTTTAAAGCGTAGAGCAAAAATCCAATGTTTAACGCGCTCGACCCCACTAAATAAATCATGTCGCTCATGCCAGTTAGATAGGGTAGCAAGCAAACTAGGCCGAGTAATACTGTGTAAGCCAACACCGATGTTTTAGTGAAGGATACGCCGTGAGTAACAGGCAGCATGGGAACTTTCGCTTTTGCGTAGTCTTTCTCTCGGTGAATGGCCAGCGCCCAAAAATGAGGCGGTGTCCATGTAAAGATAATAAGAACTAGTAGCAGCGCATGGGCGTGTATCTCACCTGTTACCGCTGTCCACCCCAGTAACGGAGGCGCTGCCCCAGCAAGACCGCCAATGACAATATTCTGCGGCGTTGCACGCTTTAAATACATAGTATAAACAAACGCATAACCTACAAGACTGGCGAATGTTAGCCATGCAGTGAGCATATTGACAAAAACTGCCAACACGGCGAAACCAACTACGCCTAATATACCGGCAAACCACAGTGCGTTATTTACGCTCACCTTGCCCTTTGCGACGGGCCGGTTAAAGGTACGTGCCATAACGCTATCTATTTTATGGTCGACAACATGATTAATTACCGCCGCTGAAGCCGACAGCATGCCAATACCTATAAGGCCGCTAATAAGCGTCATAGCATTTACCCAATTAGGCGTTGCTAAACACATGCCCACCAATGCGGTTAAAAGAAGCAACATAACCACATTGGGTTTGGTCATTTCATAATAATCTTTCCATGAAACAGTATTATGCGACCGTGCCGCGCGAGATTGAAGAGAGGCTGATTTAGCCATGAAGACCTCCTGAAGCCTTAGATAAGGCCTGTGGCAATGGGTGAGACGACGAAGCTGCATTATCTGATGCAGCATAAACAGATGCAGAGCGAGCAAATAACTCAGTGCGCGGGCTGTAAAGAGAAAACACGATGCCCAATAGCGAAAGAAGTAAAATGGCAGCGACTGCGTTGTGGAGCACAGCCACAGCAAGAGGTAGCGCGAACACCACGTTACTAATGCCCAACGCTACCTGAGCACAAAGGCAACCAATCATTATCTTGCTTAATCTTTTTTG
The DNA here is from genome assembly GCF_002831605.1 of Alteromonas sp. MB-3u-76. Classification (NCBI taxonomy): domain Bacteria; kingdom Pseudomonadati; phylum Pseudomonadota; class Gammaproteobacteria; order Alteromonadales; family Alteromonadaceae; genus Alteromonas; species Alteromonas sp. MB-3u-76. The sequence continues at coordinate 4,253,127 of NZ_CP025115.1, forward strand.
AGAGGGCGAAATGCTAGCTAAGCTGCTGCCTTTCGAGGAGCGACTAAATAACATGGCAACTCCCAAAGCCATGAGATATACGAAGGTAATGAGCGCTCCAGCGCGATGAACAATATGCATGGTGGCTCGCTCGCCATAGTCATGAGCACCAAACTCGTAATTATCTGCATCGGGAACACTAAATGCACCTGCGAAATCGAGTCGGCTTTGCCATCCCTCTTCACAAATTGGCATATCTGTGCAGGCAAGTGCCGCGTAGTTGGCAGAAGTCCACCCGCCCAACGCTATTTGTATTACAAGAACGCCAACACCAATAGAAGCAAATACCTTAAAACCATTGGCAGATTTACCACCACTACTTGTTTCATAGACAGCGCTGGCTTGACGGTTAGTATTCGGATGTTGAGTGAATTCAGCCTCACGTAACCTCAGGTACAAAATAAATAGGCAAGAAAGCACACTGAAACCACCAAGCAGATGCCCCATCACCACCACAGGTAATAAATTCAGCGTCACGGTCCACATGCCTAACGCAGCTTGAAAGGTGACTAGCCCTAATAACATAAGCGGTAGTTTTAGCGGTGTGCCCTGTTTACGTTGTCTTATGGCAATGAACGCGATGGCTGCTATGCATAATCCTAATGTACCTGCGAAATAACGGTGAATCATTTCGTTCCATGCTTTGAACGCTTCAACTGGGCGTTCTGGGTAGGCCGCATTTGCCGCACTCACTTTTTCATCGCCAAGCGGCACGGTTAAATTGCCATAACAGCCGGGCCAGTCTGGGCAGCCAAGCCCAGCATCTGTAAGGCGTGTATAGGCCCCAAGGACAATAACAAAGGCAGCTAAAAAAAGACTAAACAGCGTGAGTTTTTTCATGGCTATCACCCTATACGCGATAATTTAAGCAATTTTTTGATATCAGCGAGCATGTTACGACTCTCCATCACCGCCTCTTCTTTATCTTCACTGATCTGATAAAAAAGCATGGCGTTATTCAGGGTGTCGACAACATAAACGCTTTGAAAAGCTAACGGCCCCGTGTCATCTACCGACAACGTTGCGACATTAGGGTAATCGGCTAATGACGCGAGTGCAGTTTTGTCGCTATTTGGCGTGGTTAATACCAGCGCTTGAGCGCGATCAGACTCTTTCCCTAACGCCAGCCACACCTGATTAATACTAAACAGAGCATTTTCACAACGCAGGTCGCACTGTTCAGGCAAAATATAAAGAAGACGCCAAGTTGGTGAGCTTTCTTTTAGCATGGTGCTTAAATCAAGGGTTGGCTGAAGCAATGCGCCTTTATTTGTAGACGCTTTGTTGAACCAATCGTTTTCTAGCGCAATTTTCGCTAACACCACCGGAAGAACAAAAACGGCGACCATAATAATTAGTGTTTTTTTGGAAGTAGTATTACTCATGAATACGTCCTTTTTTACTGATTGCGAAGCCACCTATGGCTGCCGCAGCGATGGCTAAACCAAACCATTGCATTGCGTAACCAAGGTGTTTTTCTGGCGGCATAACAACCGGCTTATAATCGCGAACAAAAGCCGGGTCTTTTGAGGTGAGCTCAACAACATAAGGTAAAAGTGCAACATTTAAACTTTCACTTAACGATTTGAACGCTATCTGTTGGACAAGGGCAGGAAAACTGGGAAGGCTGACATTAGTCTCAGTAACAAGGGGGTTGTCTCCAGGAACGGTCACAATGCCGTCAAATTGGCGTGTCGCACTTGATAGGTTAACCTGGGGTATTGTTCGCGTTAAGTCTGGCGCCGGTATCCAGCCATAGTTAACTAAAATCCAGCCTGCATTAGTTAACACAGGCGCAAATACATCAAAGCCAACTTTTTGTTCATGGATTTGATTATCAAGTAATAAAGCGCGCTCGCCATCCGGTGTACCCACAAAGCTGATTGCAATATCTCTGGGATCTTCTTCCATCAGCGCATCGGTTAAGCTAAGGCTTTCATTGCTTTGCTTTTGCGCTATGCTTGCTAAACGCTGCTGTTTTTCGACCATACGCTCCAGTTGCCAAAATCCCAGGCCACACATCGCCGCCACACTCACTGCGGTGACTAGCCAAGGAAATAAAAACTGAAAACGTTGTGACATACTTAACAGCTCCAACCAAAACAAATAAAAAAAGAAGAGATGGTTATGTTAATAAAAGTAATCCTTGTCGCCCTGGTGTTATTTATGATTGTTAATCTCTTTATGGCCATGCGTGTGATGATGAAAAACGATCCTAAAGATGGCCCTATGAGCAAATATATCGGCCGAAGGGTACTTACCTCTGTCATCATCGTTGTACTTATATTGATAGCTATTGGAACTGGGTTAATTTCGCCAAACCCTAGGCCTTATTAGGGCTTGGCGACTAGCTGCGCTACAACACGTAGACGAAAATAAACAACATTACCCACACCACATCAACGAAGTGCCAGTACCAGCTTCCTGCCTGGAAGGCAAAGTGCTCTTTTGACGTGAAGTGGCCTTTCAACACCCTGAAGAACATCACAATTAGAATGATAGTGCCCAAGGTAACGTGCATGCCGTGAAACCCTGTCAGCATAAAGAAAGTATTACCGTAAATGCCCGATTGCAGAGTTAAGCCCAAATCGCGGTATGCATGGATGTACTCTTCAACCTGCAAAAACAAGAATCCACAGCCAAGTAAGATAGTCGCACCTAACATAAGAGTGAGCTGTTTGCGCTTATTTTGCTCCAAACCAACATGTGCGAAATGCAGCGTCACTGAGGAGACAAGCAAAATAATTGTATTAATAGTGGGCAATCCACCTGGACTCATTTCTTGTGTGGTAATACCGCCTGGGGTGTTCACCAGTGGCCACATGGCCTCGAACCCTGGCCAAAGCACTTCGTTTGTCATCGCATTATTTGAATCACCGCCCAACCATGGAACAGCGATAAATCTCGCGTAGTAGAGTGCGCCAAAGAAGGCTCCAAAAAACATCACTTCAGAAAAGATAAACCAACTCATGCCCTGTCTGTAAGAGCGTCCTAACTGGTCGCTGTACAGTCCAGACATAGACTCATCTATTTGGTTTTTAAACCATCCTATTAGCATAACTAATAAAACAACAATCCCTGCTAGCAGCACATAGCTGCCATAACCACTTTCGCCCTTCGTTGCCTCAACCACAAAATTGCCGGCACCTACTGCGATTAAAAACAGAGCGACCGCCCCCACAATGGGCCACGGACTTTGCGCGGGTACATAATATTTTTGATATTCTTGCTGCATCATTTTCTCCTTATCCCAAACAGACTATTCGCCGCTTTGTAACGACGGATCCATAAAAGGATTCGGTTTAGTTGTTAGATCACTCGCTCTCGCGGTGACGTCATAGAGTGTGTACTGCAATGTAAAAAACGTAATATCTTCAGGTAGCTGTGGGTCTACATAAAACTGCATAGGCATATAGGCTTCTGCCCCCGCCTGCAATGGCTGCTGATTAAAGCAGAAACATTCGGTTTTATTGAGATATATGGCTGCAGTGCCTGGCGAAACCGACGGTATAGCTTGTGCGATAATATTGCTCGATGCCGGATTTCGCACGTAAAACGACACCGTGTTCAACTCACCAGGGTGTACTTTTATACGTTTGGTTTCTGCTCGAAACTCCCACGGCATTCCGGTATTAGTGCGAGTAATAAATTCAACGGTAACCTCTCTGCTTTCATCAATATCGATAGATTGATAAACCGCTGCAGTCCCCTCTGTCTTGCCATTTATGCCAGCAATGTCGCAAAAGACATCGTAAAGCGGCACTAACGCAAAACCGAATCCAAACATACCAATAACAATGGCCACTAATTTGACCACCATCTTATTGTTCGCACTTGCTTGTGTCATACACTGTGCCTCCGCTTGGAATTCTATTTCTTAGTCTGCCAGGGGCCATTACTAATAGCCCCGTCTCAGTCTAAGTTCGAAACACTATTTAACTACTGGTGGCGTCTCGAATGTGTGATAAGGCGCAGGAGAAGGAATTTCCCACTCGAGCCCTTCAGCTCCATCCCATACCTGTGCCGATACTGGCTCGCCTTGTTTTTTGCACGCTTTAATTAATAGCGCTAAGAAAATAAGTTGAGACAACCCAAAGGCGAAGCCACCTAGACTTATCCATTTATTGAAGTCTGCAAATTGAAGTGCGTAGTCTGGAATACGACGAGGCATCCCCGCCAAACCAACAAAGTGCATAGGGAAGAACAGTACATTTACCGAAACAAGAGAGCACCAGAAGTGCCACTTCGCCAGTGTGGTGTCGTACATTTTGCCCGTCCATTTAGGCAGCCAGTAGTAAACAGCAGCCATAATGGAGAAGACAGCACCAGTAACCAGTACATAGTGGAAATGAGCGACCACGAAGTAGGTATCATGATATTGGAAATCAACCGGTGTTATTGCCAGCATGAGTCCCGATAGCCCACCAATAGTGAATAGCACGATAAACGCAATAGCGAACATCATTGGCATTTCAAAGGTAAGCGACCCTCGCCACATGGTGGCTACCCAGTTAAATACCTTCACCCCCGTGGGAACGGAAATGAGCATGGTGGCAAACATAAAGAACATCTCCATGTAAACCGGCATACCTGTGGTAAACATATGGTGAGCCCAAACAACAAATGACAGTAATGCTATAGACGCTGTTGCATACACCATTGAGGCATAACCAAATAGCGGCTTGCGGGAGAACGTAGGGACTATTTGAGAGATAATGCCAAACGCTGGCAGTATCATAATGTAAACCTCAGGGTGTCCGAAGAACCAGAAAATATGCTGGAACATAACGGGGTCGCCACCACCGGCCGCATCGAAGAAGCTTGTGCCAAAGAATTTGTCGGTCAGTACCATAGTGACTGCACCTGCTAACACAGGCATAACTGCAATAAGCAAGAACGCAGTAATTAGCCAAGTCCATACAAACAGCGGCATTTTCATCCATGTCATACCAGGCGCGCGCATGTTAAAGATAGTTACGATAACGTTTATCGCCCCCATGATTGAGGAAATACCCATAATATGAACAGAGAAGACGAACAGTGCTGTAGAGTCGCCACTATAGGTTGTTGATAGTGGGGCATAGAAAGTCCAACCAAACGCCGGACCGCCACCTTCCATAAACAAGGAACTAAGTAGAATTAAAAAGGCGCCTGGTAAAATCCAAAAGCTCCAGTTGTTCATTCTGGGAAGCGCCATATCTGGTGCCCCAATCATCATTGGAATTAACCAGTTTGCCAGCCCGGTAAACGCAGGCATTACGGCACCAAACACCATAATTAACCCATGAACAGTAGTCATCTGGTTAAAAAAGTTTGGCTCGACAATTTGTAACCCAGGCTGAAACAACTCAGCTCGAATAACCATTGCCATAGCACCGCCCACCAAAAACATGATGAAAGCGAACCATAAATACAATGTACCTATATCTTTGTGATTCGTAGTGAACAGCCAGCGCGTAATTCCCTTCGGTATATGGTCATGATGATCGTGGTCATCGTGATGCACAGAGGTATCTGGCGAAATTACTTCAGTTGCTTTACTCATCATTCGCTCCTAGTTTCCAGTTGCTAAAGCGTTGACATCTTTAGCCTGAACCATGTCACCGGTGTTATTGCCCCACGCATTTCGCTCGTAGGTAACAACCGCTGCAATTTCTTTAAGGCTCAACATCTTGCTAAACGACTGCATCGCCGTTCCGGCCTTGCCGTGAAGCACAATTTCAATGTGCCCAGTTTGATCTTCCAGTGCCATTTTGCTGCCTTTAAGCGCTGGGAAAACGCCCGGCAGACCTTCACCATTTGGCATATGACACGCTGCGCATGTGGCGTTGTAAACTCGCTCACCTTCTGTCATAAGTTCATCCATTGACATATTCATCGATAGTAAGCGCTGTTCTTCTTCTTTCGCTTTACGTGCACGATCTTCCTGCTCACCCATCCACGCGTCGAACTCCGCTGGTTCCTTTGCGATAACCACTACCGGCATATAACCGTGGTCTTTACCGCACAACTCCGCACATTGGCCTCTGTAAACGCCTGGCTCGTTAACTTTTGCCCAAGCTTCATTAATAAAGCCTGGATTAGCATCTTTCTTCACCGCAAAGTCGGGTACCCACCAAGAGTGAATAACGTCGTCCGATGTGATCAAAAATCGCACCTTTTGCCCGGTGGGAATTACTAAAGGACGATCTACCTCTAATAAGTAATTGTCGGTCTTCGTAAATTTGTTTTGAATTTGCTCACGCTGAGTAGCAAGCAAAGAATAGTATTCAACGTCACTGTCCATGTACTTGTAATGCCACTTCCATTGAGATCCTGTCACTAGAACGGTCATGTCAGCTTCAGAGGTATCTTCCATGGCAATAAGCGTATTGGCAGCGGGTACGGCCATAAAAATAAGGATGAGGAATGGAACCACCGTCCATGCAATTTCTACTTTTACATTTTCATGAAAGTTTGCTGGCTTGGCGCCTCGTGACTTTCTATGTAAATACATAGAAGCAAACATAACTCCAAACACCACCACGGCAATAGCTACACATATAAAGAACATGAGCATATGCAGGTCGTATACTTGGCCACTTATGTCAGTAGCACCGCGGCGAAGATTAAGCGAAGATAATTCTTCTGCGGCCTCTTGCGCGAAAAGGAATTGAGAAAAGAACAAAAATGGAACGCTAACACACCATTTTGACATTGCGATCTTTAGTGATTTCACTCAGCACCTCCGTAATGGCAGAGCCATTAACGCCAAATGTTATTTTGCGCAGTCTCTACCAAGTGGTTTGTGAACGATTAACTCAATACATCAATTTGTAAATTGAATTCAAAGTCATTGTTATTATTTTGTTAAAGCTTGTATAAGAATTGCGCAATAATAGCGTTCCGTCTAGTCTTTTCTGTTAAAATTTTAATGAAGAGGTCAAAATTTAATCTAAGCAGAATTTCGTGGTCGTTACTCAAATAGTAAGCAAAGTGCCACAGATGGGGGATAACAGAGTTATAGGGAGTAGATTTTTGGAGTGATTGGTTGTGCAGGTTATTGCCATTTAATTTCTTAAAATCAAACGCTAAGCGGCAAATATTGAATAAATTTTGAGCAGAGCTCGTTTAGCAACACTCTCGAAACCAGCGCAAAACCATCTTAACTGGCGCTTAAAGATTTACGCCTAAAATGGTATATCAATGATATTTATAAGTACTGAAAGTTGTAGCTTATACAGGAGAAATAGGGGAGATTATTAGACTTAAGTGCTAAAAAAAGCGGCTATCATGCCGCTTTTAATACAGTAAGGTAAAAGGCTACATCCAGTCAGCGTTTCTAATAACGCCTACAGCAATACCTTCAATCGCGAAAGGTTCGTTTGCTAAATCAACTTTAATGGGTGAAAACTCTTCATTTTCAGCGTGAAGTAGCACTTCTCGGCCACGCTTTTCCAAACGTTTTACCGTTACATCTTCATCGACTCTGGCCACAACAACCTGACCATTGTGCACGTCGGTGGTGCGATGAACGGCTAGTAAATCGCCGTCGAGTATGCCGATATTTTTCATACTCATGCCGTTTACACGCAATAGAAAGTCAGCGTGAGGCTGGAACAGAGCAGGATCAACTTTATAATGAGACTCTACGTGCTCTTGAGCAAGAATTGGTTCACCGGCAGCAACTCGCCCAATAAGCGGTAAACCTTCTTCTTCGGCTATTTCATCTTCTATCGGAATGGTTAACTTGATACCACGAGATGTACCGGGAAGAATTTCAATCACGCCTTTACGCGCAAGGGCCTTTAAATGTTCTTCAGCGGCATTTGCCGATTTAAAACCTAAGTGACGGGCTATTTCTGCACGCGTGGGTGGCATTCCCGTTGCTTGCATATTAGATTTAATAAGTTCTAAAACTTCTGTTTGTCGAGCTGTGAGTGGGCGCATAAAAGACCTGTCTGTCCATACAGTTCCTGTAAGTATATACACCTAAATTCAAATAACAAGCGCTGACGGGCGCTACAGACAAAAAATCGGATTTAATACCGACCATTTAACGTATTCCAGGTTGCCAGCATACCCGATTACGCCCAATGGACTTAGCTTCATAAAGTGCCTGATCTGCAACAGATAGGTAAGCACTAAAGTCAACCTCGAAAGAATCCATCGTATAACTCACACCAGTACTGATTGTTAGACTAATACGGTCCGCTTTATAATTAAACTGAGCTGAATTAATTGCATCCCGCAGTCTTTCAAAAATCAAATCAGCGTCTTTTGGGGTTTTGTCTACCAATACAATAGCGAACTCTTCACCGCCTAACCTTGCCACAACGCCATGCTCGTTGCAGATGGATTGAGTAATGTTTGCGATCTCTTTTAAGGCGTAATCGCCGGCATCATGTCCGTAGGTATCGTTAATGCTTTTGAAGTAATCTATATCCACTATCGCCACAGCAGTCTGCTTGTGTGTTTGAGCAATTCTATTGCACTCATCTAAAAAAGAGCGCCTGTTGAGAAGCCCCGTAAGGGGGTCTGTCATTGCCAGCTTGCGCAGTCTTTCTTCAGCATCAGCTCTCGCTCGCTCTAAATCAACGGCATAGAAAAGGCCAGCTCAGGCATCTACAAATGGCTGGAAAAATTCGGCATCAGAGGGTTTGTAACTCTCAAACTTATTCGCTAAACCTATCATACCGACAACTCTATCTTTTATCTTAATCGGTAGCCCTAGAAATCGGTTTATTCGAGGATGACCTTTTGGCGTTCCTCTTGATGCAGGGTGGTTTATGGGCGAATTAGCAATAATCACCTCACCTGAAACAATAACTTTCCCAAATAAGTTGTCGAAACTAGTGAAATATAGATTTCTGTTTTTATACTCCGAATATTGAGAAAAACTTTCGCTGTCCCAAACAATTTCAGAAATAGCGTGTATAAACAGCTTAGGCTCAGTATCTTGGTCTTGCATTTGTGCAATAAAAGCAAACTGACTATCAGATAAATCTATAAGCTCGGGCAGTACTGTCTGACACGCTAATGTTAAATCATTGCTTTCCAAGTATGACGCGCGAGTTTTGTTGATAAACTGCAGCAGCTGAGTTTTTTTCCGCTCAAAAATCTCACTTTCCATTCTCCGCGTAATGTCGCGGTGGATACCCGCTATGCGGATGGGCTTTCCATTTGTGTCGCGCTCTACTATTTTTCCGTAAGACTCGACCCAAACCCAACTGCCATTGGCATGTTGCATTCGAAATGAAGTATTAAAAACTTGGCTTTTTCCTGCAATATGGTCTTCAAGATGCTGTTCAAATTGCATCAGGTCGGCGGGGTGGATGAGCTGTCTTGTGTACCTGTAGCTACTGTCGTAGTACTCATAATCAATACCAATAATTTCGCACCAACGCTTGTTTACCTGATTAACATTCGCTTTCAGGTTCCAATCCCATGTGCCTAACTCCGAGGCTTCTAGCAGCAAGCGCATACGCTGGTTGGTTTCGTTTAGCTTGTCTTCTACATATTTCTGATCGCTAGTGTCGAATAAAAATGCCTGTACTGAAACCAAACTACCATCGTCGTTAAAGCTGGCAGTAGAAATCATACTCACCCATATGGTGCGGGTGGGAGCAGACACCTTCAGCCTGCACACATGGCTTTCTACCCCTTCCATGTGTGCCTGCATCGCAAACGTGAAATCAGCATCAGACTGATCGCACATTAAATCAATTAGCTCGATATTCCCGTTTAACAGGTCGGCCGCCTCTGCACCTAACACGGCGCGGGCATTTTTAGAGATGTATACAAGCTTTAAAGAATTAGCAAAATTCCATGTGGCCAGCACAATAGGCGACTTTTCAATAAGCCCATGCTCGCGTTTAAGCATCTCATGCTCTCGGGACAAAGCAATGTGTTTGCTAACTAAAGCGCCTATCCTTTTTAATAAAGTAAGGTTCTCGTTCTCAATCTTTCTAGGTTGGTTGTCAATTAAACACACCGCACCAATGGTCTCACCATCAACATCAATAGGAGTACCCGCATAGAAGACGACTTTATTGTCGTTAATTAGAATGGGATTGCGGGCAAAGCGCTCATCCTCATTAGCATCAGATACGACTAATGCTTCGCCTGAGTCGACTACGCGATTACAAAACGCATGCTCCCTTGGAATAGTTTTAATATCTGTACCGTGGCATGCCTTAATCACTTCTTCATGCCTACCTACAATTCCAAGTAACGCGATAGGTACATTGTATGCTTCAGCTAGCAGCGTCATTAAATCATCAAGATCTAAATTAAGTTCGCTATTTAGCATGAATGCATCAATGGTTTTCAGTCGTTTGCTGTCGTCCAAGTTTAACGTCTCTTAGGCGGATTCTATTATAAAAGTAGTTAGTTATTGGCTAAATACCAGTTTATAAGCCCAGCAATTAGTCTTAACCAAACCGCTGTTGTCGTTAGTTAAAAGTTTGATACGAGTTTTGGGTAATAAAGGTGCGCTTTTCGCTATTCATTGGCACTATTTTTCACTAGCATAGCGTTATTGTAAAACAAGCTGTTTGTCATTCATGGAACATTCAACACCGCTCGAATTTTTGCCTTTTAGCGAACAATTGTCGCCCTATTTTAATTCTATAAATAGAGAATGGATCACATCGATGTTTGTTCTTGAACCTGTTGACGAAGGTGTTATTTCTCGTCCTAAAGAATTTATTATCGACAAAGGCGGGTACATTTGGTTTGCTAAACACCCTACCTTAGGCATAGTTGGCACATGTGCCCTGGCGAAAAAGTCTGATGGCGTATTTGAACTCACCAAAATGGGAGTTGTGTCCAACGTTCGCGGCTTAAAGGTAGGAGAGAGGTTATTGCAGCATGTGCTGACTGAGGCACCTTCTATTGCTTTCAATACATTATTTTTATTGACCAATAAAGACTGCGAAGCCGCCATCCATTTATACGAAAAAAACGGATTTACGCATTGCGCCGACATTATGGATAAATACGGAAGCGCCTACGAAAGATGTAATGTTGCTATGCGCTATATTCGTTAAATTTGCGCCCATATTCGATACGTAAACCGAATGCTTAGGCTGCCCTTCACCAGCCTAAGTAAAGGAACGTAAACTCGTTGTACCACATCCCGTTTACGCGTTTAAAACAAGACGCCACTGGTTTTGTGATACACTATTACCGTTTTTATTTCATAGGATGACAGAATTCATGTCGTGGATGCGCAAAGCCTTTTTATCGGTATTTCATTATCCTGTTAAGTTGCTCGTCAAAGCACACAGTATTCCGGTGAATGTCGATTCAGAGCTTGGTATTGATAAAGAAAAGCCGATGGTATATTTGCTGCCAACTAATTCGGTGACCGACCAGCTTGCACTCAAGATGTCGACAGAAGCACTAGGGCTTCCCGATCCTACAGCAACACTTTCCCTAGCAGGTAGAGAGTACCCATCAACACTTTTCTTGAGAAAAACGCAGCCGCTATTCCGCTCAAGTGCAGATAACACTGGTATTGCCGATGTGTTCACCGACTTATTTCATCTGCACAGAGATCATCAAAACCTAGACCTTCAGGTGGTTCCTGTATTTGTGACCTGGGGACGAACGCCAGGTAAAGGTAAACCGGGTTTAGGTGATCTAATTACGTATAAAGCGGCACCCAGCTGGCTTCGAAAATTGTTTATTGTACTGTTTTTAGGCCGCGACAATTTTATCAATTACTCAAAAGCGGTTTCTGCACGCACCATGGCTAATCAGCACGGGAGCGATCAAAGCATAGCGCAAAAACTTGTAAGAGTAGCAAGCACTCACTTTCAGCGTAAGCGCCAAAGTATGACGGGCCCCACGCTTTTAGAACGTCAGGAGCTCAACAATAGTGTGTTAGGTTCTGATGCAGTTCGCAGGGCGATGGCGGAAGAGTCTCGCGGCAAAAAAATCTCTCACGAAAAAGCCAAGGAACGCGCCAAAACATATATCACTGAAATTGCTGCAGACTATCGCGAAGGGCTGATTAGATTTGGTGACAGAATTCTTACCCGTATTTGGAATAAAATTTATAACGGTATCAGCGTGGGTCACGCAGAACGAATTCGAGAGCTGGCTGCTAACGGTCATGAAATTATTTATGTTCCATGCCACCGCAGCCACATGGACTACTTACTTTTAACCTACGTTATCTATCACGAAGGCATGGTCACGCCACATATCGCTGCGGGGATAAACTTAAATTTTTGGCCTGTAGGCAAGATATTCAGAAGAAGCGGGGCATTTTTCTTAAGGCGAAGCTTTGCAGGAAACAAACTATACACGGCAGTATTCAGAGAGTACTTGGAATTACTGTTTAATAAAGGTTATTCCGTTAAATACTACCCTGAAGGCGGCCGCAGCCGCACAGGCAGACTAATACCCCCCAAAACAGGTATGCTTGCAATGACCATTCAGGCCATGCTGAAAGGTGTAAATCGCCCAGTAAGTTTGGTACCCGTTTATATTGGTTATGAAAACGTGATGGAAGTGAAGAGCTATTTGAACGAGCTGAAGGGGTCGAAGAAGAAAAAAGAATCTAACCTTCAAGTTTTTACGGCTATCAGAAAGCTTAAAAACTATGGTCACGGCTACGTGAATTTTGGTGAGCCCATTCAGCTAAATCAGTTTTTAGAGTCTCACGTGCCTAATTGGCGAGAATGCCGAGATGCAGAGCCTGAAAAGAAACCAGCTTGGTTAACTCCAGCGGTTAACGAGCTTGCTAATAATGTAATGACCCGCATCAACCGCGCAGCGGCCTTGAACGGAATGGCCCTGGTGTCACTATGCTTACTGTCTTCAAAAACCCAGACTATGAGTGAGTCTGAACTTAAGCAAGCAATGAGCGATTTTATAGACCTATTTAAACGTGCGCCGTTCAGCGCAGATGCAACCATCCCAGATGCCTCTGCTGAAACCTTGTTAAGCGATACTCTACAGCTTGGCCGATTCGATATTACCGAAGACGACTATGGCAAACTCATCAGTCCACAGCCAAAATCTGCGGTCTATCTCACTTATTACCGCAATAACATTTTGCATTTATTTGCTATTCCGGGGCTGATCATGGCTTCTGTTTTTGCCAAAAAAGGCATCAGCAAAAACAAGGTATTTGAACTTATCGCATCGCTGTATCCTCTGTTGCAGAAAGAGTTGTTTCTCCACCTTACTCAAGATGAAGCCCTTGCACACACAGACGCGTTAATAACAACGCTGTTAGACAATGGCTTACTGCGAGAAGTTGATGGAGAATTGCTTCCTCCTGATGCTCACTGTAAGCAGTTTCATTCTGCCTGGCTTCTTAGCCGCTGCATGCAGGAAACATTACAGCGTTATGCTGTCGTATTGACTATTTTAGACAAAGAGAAGTCGATTAGCCGCGGTGCTCTTGAGCGAGCTAGTAAAAAAGTGGCAGAGCGCCTCTCTGCGCTCTACGGTTTGAGTTCGCCTGAGTTCTATGACAAAAATGTATTGTCTAGTTTCATTAGTGCTCTTAAAGATAATCACTGGTTGGACTCAGAAGATGACGGTAGCCTGAAGTATTCTGAAGAATGCGAAGCGCTTCGCGAAGACGTTATGGCATTGATTTGGCCTGAAATGATGCAGCATTTAGAGAACGTTGCATTACATTCAGATAAAGACTAAGTTTTTGTCGAAAAGAGGAGGCTCTTATACTGCTCCAGAGTAAGCAAATGCTTTGCCTGAAGCAGTATAAGAAGTAACCGTTGCGCTAAAAGCGAGTTTTCTTACTATCAGTTTTGCTAAATATCATTCAGGTTGTGATAAGAAGAAACGATAAGCTGGGTTATCTGTCACTTCCTCAACTTTGTAGCCTAATTCCACTACGTGCTGGTTGAAGGCCTCTCGGCTATCGGGTGCAATATCAAAACCCACCAGCACCAAACCTTCAGCAGCACCATGATTGCGATAGTGGAACAAAGTAATATTCCATTGCTCGCCCAAGGTGTTTAAGAAATTCAACAATGCCCCTGGACGCTCAGGAAATTCGAAGCTAAACACCTGTTCGTTCAAAATGCTTGGCGGTCTTCCGCCAACCATATGGCGAACATGTAGCTTTGCTAATTCATTGTTTGACAGATTAAAGCAATCGTAACCTTTGTTCTCTAGGTCGCCCTGAAGTTCGGCAAACTCCTTCTGCCCACCCTTTAGCTTTACACCTACAAATATATGGGCTTCACTGTCGCTAGCGTAACGATAATTGAACTCGGTGATCGCTTTTGCGCCAACACATTCACAGAACTGCTTGAAGGCGCCTTTGCTCTCTGGAATTTTAACGGCAAATACCGCTTCTTTTTGCTCACCTAACTCACAGCGCTCTGAAACATAACGCAAAGTATGAAAATTGATATTGGCTCCGCATAAAATACCGCCTAAAACCTTGCCTTTTAAATCGTGTTCTTTGGCATATTTTCTAATGGCCGCAACCGATAAAGCGCCAGCAGGTTCAGCAATAACGCGGGTGTCATCAAAGATATCTTTAATAGCGCCACAAATTTCATCATTGGTAACCGTAATAGTTTCATCTACAAGGCGGTTACACAGTCTGAAGGTTTCTTGGCCCATCACTTTTACCGCCACGCCATCGGCAAAAATACCGACGCTGTCTAATTCCGTTGGCGTACCAGCTTCCCGCGCTTTAATAAAGCAGGCAGATTCTTCTGACTCAACCGTCACAATTTTTATGCTGGGCTTTAGCTGCTTCAAATACACTGCGATACCGGCCGCCAAACCACCGCCGCCAACAGCAACGAATAAGATGTCGATATTGGGGTTTTGCTCTAACAGCTCTCGCGCTACTGTACCTTGCCCGGCAATAACATCAGGATCGTCAAAGGGTGGAACGAAGGTGTATCCAAACTCTTCACACAATGCCTTAGCATGGCCATTTGCCTGGTCGAAACTTGTGCCATGCAGTACCACATCCACACTGTCTCCGCCAAAGCGGCGTACTGCGTCAATCTTGATGTCCGGCGTTGTTTCAGGCATCACTATCGTTGCCTTAATTCCCTTCATCTTGGCGCTGTAGGCCAGACCTTGTGCGTGGTTACCAGCACTAGCCCCAATAACACCCGCATTAAGCTGCGCATCCGACAGAGAGTTAATTCGATTATAGGCACCGCGAAGCTTAAAACTCTTTACTGGCTGCTGATCTTCGCGCTTTAAAAATATGTCGTTACCAAGTTCAGCAGATAGCAAAGACATATAAGAGAGTTCGCTGGCCACTGCAACATCATAAACAGGGGCCAGTAATATCTTCTTTAAATACTCGTGGTCGCTTACACTCATAACCCTTCCAATTTTTTCACATCGCGCACTGCACCTTTATCGGCACTAGTTGCAAGAGCAGCGAACGTCTTCAAAGATGTAGACACTTCGCGAACGCGATCTTTTGGACGCCATGGGGTATCGCTAGCTTCCATTTTTGCACGGCGCTCAGCGAGTTCTTCGTCGCTGATGACAATATTAATGGAGCGATTGGGGATATCGATTTTGATCTTATCGCCATGTTCAACCAAGCCAATACCGCCGCCACTTGCCGCCTCTGGCGAGCAGTGTCCAATAGATAGCCCGCTGGTGCCACCACTAAAGCGTCCGTCTGTTACCAAAGCACAGTGCTTACCTAATCCCTTAGACTTTAAGTAAGACGTTGGGTAAAGCATCTCCTGCATACCTGGGCCACCGCGTGGGCCTTCATAGCGAATGAACACAACATCACCTGCTTTTACTTCATCGCCTAAAATACCGGCTACAGCATCATCTTGGCTTTCATAAATTCGCGCCGTACCTTCGAAAGTCAGTATCGACTCGTCAACGCCTGCGGTTTTAACAATACAGCCATCTTCAGCCACATTGCCGTAAAGGACTGCTAGCCCACCTTCTTGGCTAAATGCATTTTCTATTGAGCGAATACAGCCTTGCTCTCGGTCGGTATCTGCATCGTCCCAGCGGCAACTTTGACTGAACGCCTTGGTCGTGCGAATACCAGCAGGGCCTGCGCGGAAAAACTCAATGGCTTTGTCATTTTCCGGATTAGTAATATCCCAATCGCTGATGACTTCAGTAAGTGGCTTGCCCAGCACGTGGTTAACATCGGTGTTTAACAAACCCGCTTTATTCAGCTCGTTGAGTATGCCAATAACACCACCTGCGCGATGTACATCTTCCATATGATACTGAGGTGTAGCAGGCGCGACCTTACATAGGTGAGGCACTTTTCTCGACAGGCGATCGATATCGTCCATGGTAAAAGGTACTTCACCTTCCATGGCCGCTGCGAGAAGATGCAATATGGTATTGGTCGACCCGCCCATGGCAATATCTAAGCTCATAGCATTTTCAAAAGCGCTGAAATTGGCAATATTGCGTGGTAGCACGCTTTCATCATCATCGCCATAGTAACGTTTGCACAACTCAACAATTTGCTCGCCGGCTTTCTTAAACAAACCTTCTCGGTCTGCGTGGGTTGCCAACATTGAGCCATTACCCGGTAGCGATAAACCAAGCGCCTCAGTTAAGCAGTTCATTGAATTGGCTGTGAACATTCCCGAGCACGAGCCACATGTTGGGCATGCTGAGCGTTCTATCTCATCGGAGTCGGCGTCACTTACCTTATCGTCGGCGGCGGCAACCATGGCATCAACCAAATCTAGTTTGATCAGTTGGTCGGACAGTTTCGTTTTACCTGCCTCCATCGGGCCACCGGACACAAACACTACTGGAACGTTCAGGCGCATAGAGGCCATTAACATTCCTGGAGTTATTTTGTCGCAGTTAGAAATACATACAATGGCGTCTGCGCAATGGGCATTAACCATGTACTCAACTGCATCGGCAATAATTTCACGAGACGGCAAGCTATAAAGCATTCCGCTGTGGCCCATGGCAATACCGTCGTCCACCGCGATAGTATTAAATTCCTTGGCTACGCCACCCGCGGCTTCAACGCTACGAGCGACTAATTGCCCCATATCTTTCAGATGCACATGCCCAGGCACAAACTGCGTGAATGAATTGGCAATAGCAATAATAGGCTTTCCGAAATCAGAATCCTTCATGCCTGTGGCGCGCCATAGAGCGCGAGCACCAGCCATATTTCTACCTTGCGTGGTGGTTGCAGAACGTAACTTGGGCATAAATCCCTCCCGTTGATATGGTCAAACGAAAAATAAGTGTCAGCAAGATTAACTTACCGATTTACTATGCTGTATTTTATTGCAGTAAGAGGCGGCTTGCGTTTTGCTAGGGCCTGCATAATTAAAATATTCTTACTGGCAACTCTAAAAATGTATCTGGCAAGCCTTTGTAATGTGATGCCGAAAGCTGGCAGACGAGTTGAGTTTCTTAAAAAACTGCTGCACTGGCTTTTATAATAGACGACTCACAAAATAGGCGTTGCTAATATCGATAGAAAAGGTCGCAAAAAAGTTACCGTTACGGCGCTCTTTTTAGTGATAAACTTGACGTGCTACTGGCCCTTTACAGACAGTAGCAATGAATGAGATGTTATTCAGCGAGGGTTATGGCGGCCCTCTTAACGCGCTTTACGCATGTATAGTGTTTTTTATCGCAGTGGCCGCTGCGACAATCACGGGCAAAGAAATATCATAAAACCCGACACTGAATCAAGTATTTTGCGGGTTAGCGAGCGATTTAACGCTACTTTTTTATATTTTTAGATTTTTAATTCGCAGAGAAAAGGCTGGCATACATGTTTGATTGGTTTCATTGGCTCAACCTCGCCGGGGTAGCTGTATGCGCAATCTCTGGCACTTTGATGGCTTACCAAAAGCGTATGGACGGTTTTGGGGTCATTGTGCTGGCTAGTGCTACTGCTATTGGTGGCGGCACGCTTCGCGATGTTATGTTAGACGTTCCCGTGTTTTGGATTGCCGATACAGACTACTTATACACCACACTAGTTGCAGCATTTATTCCTATTCTGTGGCTTCGTATTAGCCCACGGTTTCCCTTTCATTACCTGCTCATCGCCGATGCTTTTGGGCTCGCACTATTTAATGTGGTAGGCATTGAAAAGGCGCTGGCAAATGAGACGGGGATGGCCGTTGCCGTGGCTATGGGTACCATTACGGGTGTTTTTGGTGGCTTATTACGAGATGTCATTTGCCGAGAAGTGCCGCTTGTTTTGAATGGAGAACTTTACGCGATGACCTGTATTGCTGGTGGTGTTGCTTACGGAATAGCACACTTCTTCGGCCTTGCTACACAGTGGTGTGGCATTAGCGCGCTTATTATTACCGTATTATTGCGCTTGGGCAGCATGCGCTGGCATTGGCAGCTCCCTGTATTTTATAAAGAGCACCATTAACGCTTTTACCACACGAGCACTACAAACTAGTTAGTGCTCTAGCAGCAATAATAATATCTTAACTTATCAATTACATATTCTCCCCTTAAGTACAGTTTTCAAGATAACCAACCCCGCTTACACTAATGATAAGTTTAATCGCAAGGAGCGAATAGCTGTGTGCTCTCAACCTTGTAAACATTGTTGGAGCGTGTGGATGAGTATGGCAGTGGTGAAAACATTTGCGGGGCAGGGGTTATCTGCGCCAGAAATTTCGGTGGAAATTCACCTAGCTAACGGTTTGCCTGCATTTCAGCTAGTGGGTATGGCAGAAACGAGTGTTAAAGAAGCCCGCGAACGCGTGCGAAGCGCATTAATTAACAGCGGCTTCGACTTTCCCGCCAAACGGATAACAGTTAATTTAGCTCCTGCAGATATTCCTAAGTTCGGAGGCCGATTTGATTTACCCATTGCGGTGGGTATTTTAGTGGCTTCTGGTTACCTCTCAGACACCAGTTTGCTAAATATCGCTTTTGTTGGAGAACTTGCACTAAACGGCGAAATAAAGCCCGTAGGGGGTCTTATCCCCGTTGTTATCGCAGCGGCAAATGAAGATATCCCCCTTATTTACCCGGGAGATAACGATGTAGAAGCTGCGTTAGTATCGCACGCAGCTCGACTGCCCGCTTTTGATTTGCTCTCTGTTTACGAGCATTTAAGTGGCAATAAAAAACTGCCAGTTGGACAACCATTTACGCCTTCCTCCTCGACAATCAATAACCTTGGGTGGGACGATATCATTGGCCAAGAACAAGCTAAGCGAGCACTTATCATTGCAGCTTGCGGAGCACATAATTTGTTAATGGTAGGCCCACCTGGTACAGGAAAAAGCTTACTGGCAAGCCGTATGCTGGCTTTATTGCCGCCTCTCACCGAAGAAGAGGCTCTTGAAGTTGCTTCTGTATACTCGGTAAAAGGCGAAAAACTTAACCCCGAAAAGTTTATGCATAGGCATTTGCGTTCCCCGCATCATACTAGCTCTGCTGTTGCATTGACTGGAGGTGGCTCTCAGCCCGTTCCAGGCGAAATATCCTTAGCCCACAACGGGATACTTTTTCTAGATGAATTGCCTGAATTTGGCCGTAAAGCATTAGACGTGTTGCGCGAACCTCTAGAGACCGGTGATGTACATATCTCTCGAGCATCTGGCAGCGCGACTTACCCTGCAAACTTTCAGCTTGTGGCGGCAATGAACCCAAGTCCAACCGGCGATATAGACGATAACCGCCTATCTCCCCAGCAACAGCTTAACTACCTCAATAGACTCTCGGGGCCGCTGTTAGACAGAATAGATATTCAAGTGGAAGTGCCTCGATTACCAGAATACGACCTACCTTCGGCCAAAAAAAGTACCGATGACTCTATTCACGCTGTAAAAAAGGACGTTGCAGAAACCCGTCATATACAGCTTATGAGGCAGGGCAAACCTAATGCTGCGCTCAATGCTGCAGAGCTTGCTTCTGCGTGTAAGGTAAGCGATAGCGACCTTAATTTTTTAAAGGCTGCAGCCAAACAGCTAAACTTATCTATGCGCGTTTTTCATCGTACCTTGAAAGTAGCCAGAACCATTGCCGATCTCAACCGCGAAGATAATGTAACCCGTGCTCACATTAGTGAAGCGTTAGGATACAGAGCCTTAGACAACCTTATAAAACAATTGAGTAGCTGTTAGCTAACGCACATCGAGTTTTAGAAAAGCATCAATTAATGGCTCGTGCTGCTTACTTTGCAGACAGCATAAACCGAGCGCATAAGGCTCTATGTCATCTACCTGAATTTGCGTAACAGCACTGGCCATGCTTGAGTGATCTAACACTACTTTAGGCACAAACCCCACGCCGCACTCTAAGGCCACCATACTCACAATTGCCTCGTTACCACCGACATAAGCATAGACGTTAGGGCGAATACCGTGCTCTGCAAACCAATGATAAGCAGTGCGCCGAGTCGGCCCTGTTTCCGGCATAATGACTTTATGGCGTATCCAATCGAGCTGATTCAACTGAGTCAAACGCCATTCTCGGGGAGCTATTAACACCAACGGAACATCGTCAAGCGCGGAAAAATGCAGATCAGTAGGCATATCCGGAGTGTAAATAGCGATAGAAAGGTCGCATTGTTTGCTTTTTACTTTTTCTATCGCTAGCGCGGGGTCACCCGTAATTAGGCGTATATCTACGCCGGGATGTTGCTCCCTAAATTGACGAAGCATATTGGGCAAATGGCTTTGACTGGCCGTTACCGAGCAAAAAACACTTATCTCGCCTTGTAACGCTTCACTGTCCTCTCGTAAATCTATTTTGAGCTGCTGCCAATCTTTTAAAGCTTGTTTAGAAAAAGCCAACAGCTTGTGTCCACTGTGAGTAAGTGCCACCTTTCTGTTATCGCGCTTAAACAAAGTGCAGCTCAAATCGTCTTCAAGCCTTTGAATAACGCGACTTAGCGTAGACGGAGAAACATACATGGCTTCAGCAGTATCACCAAAATGTAAGCTAGTGGCCAAATGATTGAAGAGTTGAAGACTACGAAAATCCATAACGTTTCACTATTTGCAATATTATCTTGCAAATATATCATTTTCCAAAACAAAAGAAATCTTTTAATCTTCTCAGCAAGTCGTCATAGACGAGGTCTATCGACACCATGACGGTGTTTGATATTGACAAAAATGAATGTTGTTCGGAAATTTTTATGGCTAATTATTTCAATACCCTATCACTACGCCAGCAGTTAGACCAGCTTGGCCGCTGTCGCTTCATGGCACGCGATGAATTTGCTGACGGTTGTCAGTTTTTAAAAGATAAGAAGGTCGTCATCGTAGGGTGCGGCGCACAAGGTCTTAACCAAGGCCTGAACATGCGTGATTCTGGGTTAAACGTTGCTTATGCTCTGCGTCAAGCAGCTATCGATGAACAACGCGATTCTTACAAGCGCGCATCGGGCAATGGTTTTACCGTTGGTACATACCAAGAGTTAATTCCTGATGCTGACCTAGTGTATAACCTTACACCAGACAAACAGCATGCTAGCGTTGTCGAAGCGGTTATGCCACTTATGAAAAAAGGTGCAACACTTAGCTACTCTCACGGTTTCAATATTGTTGAAGAGGGTCAGCAGATCCGCAGCGATATTACTGTAGTTATGTGTGCTCCAAAGAGCCCTGGCTCTGAAGTACGTGAAGAATATAAGCGTGGTTTTGGTGTACCGACACTAATCGCGGTTCACCCAGAAAACGACCCTGAAGGTAAAGGTTGGGACACGGCTAAAGCACTTGCGAGTGCAACTGGCGGTGACAGAGCGGGCGTACTCGAGTCTTCATTCGTTGCCGAAGTTAAGTCTGACCTTATGGGTGAGCAGACAATTTTGTGCGGTATGCAACAAGTTGCAGCTGTGCTGGCCTTTGAAAAAATGGTGGAAGACGGTATTGATGCAGGTTACGCCGGTGCACTTATTCAGTACGGCCTAGAAGCTATTACTGAAGCACTTAAGATTGGCGGCGTTACTAATATGATGGACCGTTTATCTAATCCAGCAAAACTGAAAGCCGCTGAGCTTTCCGACCAGCTTACAGATTTACTTCGTCCGCTATTTGAAAAGCATCAGGATGACATCATTAGCGGTGAATTCTCTCGCACTATGATGGAAGACTGGGCAAACGGCGACGCTAACCTTCTGAAATGGCGTGAAGAAACTGGCGAGGCCGCTTTTGAAAATGCGCCAACTTACGAGGGTGAAATTAGCGAACAAGAATTCTTTGACCACGGCATTCTTTTAGTTGCCATGATCAAATGCGGCGTAGAGGTTGCCTTCGACGTTATGGTTGAGGCAGGCATTCTTCCTGAATCAGCTTATTACGAGTCGCTACACGAAACACCCCTTATTTCAAATACCATCGCACGTAAGCGTTTATATGAAATGAACGTGGTTATCTCAGATACTGCAGAATATGGAAACTACTTGTTTGCGAATGCAGCAATTCCAATTTTGCGTGAAAGCTTTATGCCTACTATCGATACTTCAGTGATAGGTAAAGGTTTGCCAGCTATCTCTAACCAGGTAGAGAATAAACGCCTAGTTGAAGTAAACGATGCTATCCGCTCACACGGCGTGGAATCAGTAGGAAAAATCTTGCGTGGCTACATGACTGACATGAAAGCTATAGTAGTGTAAGACAGTAGTTAGGACAGTTTCTGTCGTTAGGTGCTTAAACTAAGCCCTTTTGCCCGACCATTTTGGTCGGGCTTTTTTGTTTGCCCAGCGAAGCTGGCAAACCCGTCAGGTTGAAAGAAACCTGAATCACCCTGACTGAGGGGAAGATAATCCGAATGGCAAGGGCGTTGTTGGCCAACGGCAGGGTCTGAAGGAAGCCATAGGAAGTTAGAGGTACACAACGCAAGTGAACCTGATTCGGCAAGACAGGAGGGTAAGCGTGCAAAATAGCGCGAAGCCCGATACTCAGTCAGTCCTGTTTTGTGTTTGAGGGTGGAATTTCTAACAGGGAGCCAGTGCAGTAACTGGGGAAGCCTGGCATTAGATCCAATCAAATGGTTGGACGTATCGTTCAAGGAGTGATCCAAGAATGTTGCGAGTGTGAGGTGGCAGATGAACCCGTAGT
This sequence comes from Alteromonas sp. MB-3u-76, assembly GCF_002831605.1. NCBI lineage: Bacteria > Pseudomonadati > Pseudomonadota > Gammaproteobacteria > Alteromonadales > Alteromonadaceae > Alteromonas > Alteromonas sp. MB-3u-76. The sequence goes on from NZ_CP025115.1 coordinate 4,276,178, forward strand.
AGTGAGTAAGGCTAGGCCGATGAAAGCCAGTAATGGTGTGGAGGGTAAAACCAAGCCGACTATCAGCATTGTGTTTGATAGGATCTATTTTAGCCAAAAGCTTAAATGGATTGCGAAGGGGGGAAGCAGACTTTAAGACTCTGATGAGTTGTGAGTTTTTTTATCATTGATACACAAGCCGCCAGATCAGCGGGACAAGTCGAATCGGTGCGCTAGGAATAGTGATGTCTGGTGAGACAGGCCGTATATGGGAAGTAATTGTAGTCAAATTTGGTAGATTGCCTCAGTGCTAGAACGCCAAACCCTGCAATGAAAGTTACCACAATGTTAGAAAATGAACGATGTCCATAGGGCGCACGATACTAGATTGCAAATTAGCATTGTGTCACTTAGCAAGTGATATGAAGTATGCAGGAGCCGTATACGAGGCCCGTACGTACGGTTCTGTGAGAGGGATGAGGCGCAAGCCTCACCCTACTCGATATTTTTACACGCCGTATTTTCTCACTTTTTCAGCAAACCGAACCGCAACATACGCCAAAGCAAAAAATACAGAAAAACCGATACCAATAGGCATGAGGTTTCCTACTAAAAAGCTATCAATAAACAGTGCAACAGGTACTGAGAAAAGACTGGAGAACGACCCAATAATTGCGGCACCTAAACCCGCCATTTCGCCAAGTGGCTGCATAGCCATGGCGTTTAAGTTGCCAAACAGAATACCGACGAAGAAAAAGCCGACAAACATTACAGATACGGTGAGTACTAACGGCGGTAAGCCATCAAACGCTAATAATATAGCTAAATAAACAATAGCAAACCCGTTTACCCCTTTGAGTGCAAATCGGCAAAGCTTTCTCATGCCAAATCGCATTACCATTTTACCATTAAAATACGACGCTAAACCTATGGAGAAAGCAAGCGTTGCAAAGATATAAGGGAACATATCGCCTACATTGTAGTACACCTGAAATATGGTTTGAGAGGCACTCAAATATGCCAAAAACGAACCAAAAATGCATCCCATCGCGAATGTGTAGCCCATCACTGCAGGATGAGTAAGAACATACTTAGAAGAGATAAAAAGCTGTGCCCAAGAGAATACTTTGCGCTTATTTCTAGGTAGCGTTTCTCCTTGACGAGAAAAGAACCAAATACCCGCCATGGTGGCAACAATAAGAAAGAGTGTAAAAATATGAAACCAAGAAAACAAGTCCATAACCGTTTGCCCGATAATAGGGGCGAGCATTGGCACTAAAATAAATACCATCATGATGAACGACATGACCCGCGCCATCGAGTCTCCCACATACAGGTCGCGAATAATTGCCATTGAAGCAATGCGTGGCCCAGATACTCCAAATGCTTGAATGACTCTTCCCACCAGCATGGTTTCCAATGAATTCGCCGACATACAGACAAAAGTGCCAATTGCAAAAATACATAGCCCTACAAGAATAGTTAGCCTGCGGCCGCGACTATCTGAGAAAGGGCCGAAAAATAATTGCCCAAAGGCCATACCAACAAAGAAGACTGTGACAATAAGGTGGGTATGGTGGGGTTGCTCTACATTTAAGGATTCACCAATTTGCAAAAGCGCTGGCAGCATAGCGTCGATACTGAGAGCCACCAGCGATGTCATGGTGGCCATCAGTGCAACAAATTCAACAATACCTAAAACCGGCTTTTGAACAACTGCCGTATCTTGCGATACGCCATTATTTTCTTGGGGCATAATCTCTCTAATATGAATACAGTATCTGACAGTCTTTACTGCTATTACTTCTTAGCTTTGCTCTCGCGCTTAACATTGAAACAGCGAAAGCTCGTCTAACAGTTAAAATAGACAGACACTAAGGGGAATGAAAAAGCACGACTGGTTCGCGCCTGAAAGCCTGAATCTACGTGAGATAGTATACCGCAATATTGATTAAAAAGCCGCCAGCATTGCTTACACCTATCGCAGTTACTGGCAACTTAGTCGGTTAGTTATGCTCAAACATTAATATAAATTGAGCTGCTACTAAATACTTTTACTTCGTGAGGTAAGTGTTCAAGAATTCATCCATTTCCTGAAAGAGTCGATGCCTGTTGCGCTGAATGGAAAGAAAGTGATTGCCGTTTTCTAATTCGACATACTTGTACGTTTTATCCAAATCGTCTAGTTCATCCCTCATATACCGGCTTTGTCGCACTCTCACAACACGGTCTTCTTCACCATGCACTAATAAAATAGGGGTTTTAATACCTTCTGCATTGTAATAAGGAGAGCGAGCTTCTAAATCATCAAAGTCATCACCTATCTGATTTTTCACAAACTCATTGTTTAAAAACCTACGAGCGCTTAACACCAAATGCTTCAAAGAACTCACCCCTGCAAAGCTCACCGCGCATTTGAATAAATTTGGCGTTTTTACGGTCGCCATAAGTGCGGCGTAGCCACCGTAGCTAGCGCCCACAATGCACATATTGTCTTTTTCAGCATGCCCTTGCTCTACCATCCAATGTGCAGCGTCAGTGATATCGTCTTGCATCGTTAAACCCCAGCCTTTCATTTGACTTTGGGCAAAACTATAGCCGTAGCCCTGCGAGCCTCTAAAGTTGGGTCTAAGCACTGCATAGCCTTTACTTGTGAAGTACGCAGTCCAGTAATCGAAACCACTAAAATCGCGAGCACCAGGGCCTCCATGAGGATGAATAATAGTTGGGAAAGGCCCTTCTCCCTTTGGCAAAGTGAGATACGCCTCTACCGACACACCGTCTCTCGCTTTATAGGAAATAAGCTTGTGCGGAGAAAGTTTCGAGGTGTCGATTTGTGAATACTGATGGAAGAGAACATCTAATTGCCCCTCGTCCCTGTTTCCAAGTAGAAATACGCCAGGCAACGTATCCGATTCTGAATAGACAAGGTACGTTTTCTCATCATCACTGAAGCTCACCAAAGTATTAGTATAATCTGGCAAGCTCTGGTCTAAACCTTTTTGCAACGCAACATAGCGCTTATCCCAGTAATGACGTCCGTCGTGCCTAACACCAATCGCATCATTGGTAAGAGGCGAGTAGATGAGGCTTCCGTTGACGTCGTAACCATCATCCGAATACACTTCTGTGCTTTCATTTGTCTTTAAATTCAGCTTATAAACTGCTTTGAAGTCTCCTTTATAACCTCGGTAATAAAGAATATTTGGATCAAGTGCAAACCCCATTGGGTACTCACCTTTTTCCGTCATTGCATTATATGAAAACAGTGTTTTCCAGTTATCGCCGTCCTTGAGAAGTACTTCCCGCTCTCCAGTATCATAATCCAGAGAAACACCTATGCGAACGTTATGCTGACGGTCTGTAATCCAGTCTCTTATACCTTTTTTTCCACGAACGATTCGGCTTAAACCTCCCGTATTTACGTTGACCTTATAAACAGAAGGGAGACCAAGTACTTCGGCATCAATTGATATGAGAATATGTTCCGGATCATTTGGCATCCAATCGATTACTTCATCTTGAAACTGCGGGGTGTGAGTAGGGTTACCCGCTCTGCTATTTAACCGTTTCCAATGAATAAGGTTAAATACCCCTTTTCCCCCTGCATCAAAACGTACGCTCAATAATCGGGTGTCTTTAACTTTGGTTCTGCCTCGTCGAGACTGATACACAGCGCTAACAATCAAACGTTCATTGTTCACCCACTTATACCAGTTAATATGCACTTTCTCGTTGTCTGTCTTTAACAGAAAGTGTTTCTCTCCCTCTTTAAAGTCGTACGTCGCCAGCATGCTAAGTTCTTCAGGGCTTGTAACATTTTGTACAAAGGCCACTTTAGTACCGTCAGGCGATAATGCGGGAGTTCCATAGGCTGGAAGCGCACTGAAGTCTCGATAGTTAAATGGCTGCTCCGATTGAGCGACTACACGAATAGAGATTACTACTAAAACGCAGAAAATAATGAAGCGATAGAGGATAAAAGATAGGTTAAATTGCATTACATTCCTTTGTTATTAATATGCGATATGTATAGGTCTTTACAACCTAATGTTAACTTCAACAGCGTCAGAGTAAATACTTATCGCTCTATTCACACTCACTATACGTATTAAATGTGTTACACAGTGCTAGAAAGGCAAAAGGTGACAAAGCGCCCCCGTCTTTTTAGTTTAAGTAACGCAAATTTTTAATGGCTCATCGCGCAATTCAGATGAGAAATATAAATATGGTATGCTGTCACTGGATATGATTTGCAGCGTATTCGTAACACAAACGAAGGGAAATCAGGAGCGTCAGCCGTTATAATACTTCGGCAAGTATTCGTAAACTTCCATTTAACGGTAAGTTGGCTTGAATACTTTTATCGAGCGAGCCCGTATACCGAACCAATGCTTTAAGGATCTTGCACTTAAATGCCCTCTATTACTGTAGAAATTAACCTTCTACTGCGATGTTTTTTTATCTGGTCAACATGCTGCCGCGTGCACATACGAAACAGTTTTGCCCTCGTGCGTGCTTTTTTTAACGCTATGCCTAAATTTGCTGCCGCTCTCTCTCTCGCACTGGCGCTAGGGCATGCTTCAGTAAATGCCCAGAGCGAAATTTCATATTCAATATCTGGCGTTGAAGACAGCAAGGTGAAAGAAAATATTCGAGTTCACCTGAATAATTTAGATGTAGAAAAGTCTTTGCTAAGCGACCCTTACTGGCAAGAAGAAGTAGCTGAGACCGTAGCCAAGGCGGTACAGCCCTTCGGTTACTACAATAGTGAAACGGCAATTGCACTTAACGGTGAAAATAGTGTCAAGGTAACGGTATCTCTTAATAAACCGCTCATCGTCAACAAAGTTACCCGAGAGATTATCGGCGAAGGTCGCACAGACAATAACTTTCGTTCACGCTTTAACGCCTTTAAGCTTAAACAGGGAGATGTTCTAAATCAGCCCGTTTATGAGGCATTTAAATCATCAATGTTTAACTATGCGCTATCTCATGGCTATTTTGACTTTTTCTGGCAGGCCACGCGCCTCGATTTAGTAAGAGAAGAAAAACAGGCGAACATTCTGCTAATTGCACAAAGCGGCCCACAGTACCACTTTGGCGATGTAAAAATAGTGGGGGACGACAAAGCGAAAGCCATTATAAAACGCCTGATGCCATTTAAACCTGGCGAACCATACTCATCATCAACTCTTAGTGATTTCAATCGCAGTTTGAATCAGTCAGGGTATTTTAGCCGTGTTATTGCGCGGCCTGTTGTAAGCGATGCAGATGGCCTACGAGTTCCAATTGAAGTGTCTCTTCTGCATCGTCCGTCAGACTCATTCAATGTGGCACTAGGCGCCGCTACAGATACAGGACCAAGAATTAGTCTTGGCTGGGAGCGCCCTTGGGTTAATAGCCTTGGCCACTCAATGAACGCTGATATTTTTGTCTCAAAGCCCGAACAATCAGTATCTGCAGATTACCGCATACCGATGAAGAATATCACTCGCGACTATGTGAGCTTTGAGACCGGCTATCAATTTATAGAATTCAGCAATACGTCGTTCGAAAGTGAAACCCTTTCTTTATCTGCACATCGCTATTGGCAAGACGATGGTTCTCCTTGGCAGCAAGATGGATCTATTACTTATTTGCGAGAAACGTACGACCAGGGCTCGCTGAATACCAATACTACATCCCTTGTTCTGCCAGGATACTCTGTAACCTATCGCAACAAAGACGGTGAACTCGACTTTAACAATGGCGTCTATTTTCAAGTACTTGGGCAAGTAGGTAGAGAAAATGCAGGATCAGACATAAACTTTGCCAAAGCCGTAGTTGAGGGCATGTTGATTACTACATTCAACAATGTTCACCGATTTACTTTTCGCGGAGAATTGGGCGCCATCAGAGCCAATAGATTTGCAGATGTGCCCACGTCACTTAGATTTTATGCTGGTGGCGATCAAAGCGTAAGAGGCTTTGACTTTAGGGACATTTCACCGAAGGCCGAGGTAATCAACCCAGAAACGGGCGAACTTAAAACTGAATCTATTGGCGGTAAATATTTATTCACCTCGAGTGTTGAATATGCTTACCGTATTGCTGATAAATGGCGTATAGCGGCATTTGTCGACGCTGGAACCGCCTCAAACACTACTGATGCTCAGCTTACTTATAGTGTAGGTCCGGGTGTGCATTGGCTTTCGCCCATTGGCCCAGTAAGAGTGTATATTGCCCGCGGTTTTGCACCAGATGAAAACCAGTGGGGCTTCCATCTTTTAATAGGGCCTGAAATATGAAGATGAAAAAGCGCACGCTATCAGCAATTCTGCTTTCTCCCGTTTTCTTTGTGGTCATAGTTTATGCACTGCTAATTAGTCCTTTAGGCGGGCCTGTAGTTAAGTTAATAGCAAACACCTTTGTAGCAAATTTATCGATAAAACAAATTGAAGGCGGGTTCGCTGGGCCGCTAACCATTACTCAAGTAAACTGGCAAAACCCGCAGTGGCGTGTTGAAGTAGGCAGAGTCTATGCCGACGTAACATGGCGATGTGCCTTCGAGCCTAGAGTGTGCATAAACAACTTAGAGGTAGAAAATGCGACGGTAACGCAACTCAAAGCAGCCGCTGATGAAGGTACAGAAGAACAAAGCGAGACCTTTGCACTTCCCATCCCCGTGGATGTTGCTCAGCTTTCGTTACAAAACATTGAAGTTGAAACACTTAGCGTCCAAGTATCGGTAGACACCTTGCTGTTAGAGGATTTTTCTGGCGCCACTCGCATAAAATTTGACACTTTAGAGGTAAATGGCGTTGCTATAGCGCTCAATGAAGCTAAAGACACTAGCGAAGCTACGGGTACAACCGCTAAAAATAGAAGTGATAGTGATTCAAAAACCGTAGAGCAAAATAGCTCGACATTAGATGCTCAAATTCCCACCTCATATTCACTCAATTATACAGTGCCTGAACTACCGATAATCGTAACCCCCATACCTGTAGAATTTGGCGCAGTGCGTATTAATGCGCTGCGCTTTAGCCAAGGCGATATTGAGCAACGTTTACTTGCGCTATCCCTTACTGATACCACGTTTCAGCATTCAGCGCTGCGCATTGAGTCTTTAAATGTTAAGCATGAAAAAGGGCAGGTCTCGGGCTTTATTGATGCAGATTTAAAAGGCAATTACCCACTCGATATCGATTTAACCGGCTACGCATTGATAGACAGCCAGCGCCAAAATATAGAGCTGAACGCTACAGGGGCTTTGGATAATATTGATCTCTCTATTAATGCCAGTGGAATAATCACCGCCAGCACACGCTTATCGACAAACTTACTGTCTGAGTCTCTACCTATTAATTTTGACGCCAATTGGCAAAAACAGTCAATTCCCACCCTAGAGGGCGCAACACTAGACGCAGGCCAAATTTCCGTAAATGGAACCATGGGCGATTACAAAGTGCTGGGCAGCGGTTCTGCGAACTTACCCGACATTGGTGAGATTCCGGTCGCTTTAGATGTAGTGTTAAAAAAGAACAACATCTACGTCAACGAGGCGGATATTTCTGCGTTAGAGGGAAACATAAAAAATACAGGTACGCTGTATTTGAACGACACCGTTGCCTGGCAGGGTAAAACCACCTTAACAAACGTTTCTGCCCAGCAGTTTAACGAATATGCGCCAACCGAGCTGCGAGGGAGTATCGAAAGTATCTTACAATATTCTGAGCGCGGGGGCTTACACGTTAGTTTGCGCGATATTGACATTGCCGGAAAGCTTCAAGATGAGCCGTTGCGCTTAGTTGGTGAAGCAGTATATGCGGGACCAAGTGACTTGCTCGTTACCAATGTGAATATCGAACAAAGCGAAAACCGAATAAAAGCGTTTGCTCAAGTGCTTAATAAACGGCATTTAAATGCAAATATCGATATAGACATAGCGTCGATTAACGCTTTGTATACTGAGGCATCTGGCGCCATAAAGGGCAATATTCAAGCCAGTGGTCCTTGGCAAAATCCATCTACAACCAGCACACTTAACCTCTCAAATGTAAGCGTATCTCCAAACTTAAACAAGCAGGCCGCAGAACAAGGCCCGTTAAACGGCGACGTGTCGATAACCGGCACCTATGAAAGCCATAACGCTGATATAGACCTCACTCTTCCAGAGCATGCCGTTAAAGTTGCCCTGTCGGGAGCATGGAAAAACAATTTATGGAAAGGCAGTATCTCTGAGACACAGCTAAGTATTGCGAATATGCGTTGGCTACTTTCATCGCCATTCAACCTTGAAGTGGGCACTGCGCCGCTCACGGCTAAGATAAGCAGTCACTGTTGGTCATCAAGAGGCGAGGGTGAACTATGTATAGACAACGTGAATTATCAGGAAAATAAAGCAACCTGGGATATTAAAGCCTCGTCACTGCCTGTTGGCTTATGGGCAAACGAGCTTGCCCCTAGTGTAGTGTCAAAAGCATCAAGCGCGTCGCTCACTGTTAAGTCGAAAGGAAGTTACTCAAAGGCTGACCCTATAGACGCTACATTTACTGCTTCACTAAGCTCTGCACAGTGGCAATTAGGCGAAACACGTCCAATAGCGCTAACGATTAATTCTGTTGAAACCTCTGGGGATATTAAGCAAGGCAAATTAACGTCTACCTCTTTAATAGTGAGCGAAGATATCGGAGACGCTACGCTGAAACTTGATACTCGCCCTTTCGACGATAGAAAGCCTCTAGAAGGCACGTTGAGCATGGAAGGGATAGACGTATCGCCATTTAAACCAATATCGCCAGCCATTCGCACCTTAACGGGGTTATTAAACGGAGAGATAGCGCTAAAAGGTTATCTTGACGACCCACAGCTTAACGGTGAGTTAAATATTAAAAACGGAGCCATTGACATTCAAGACACTCCGGTTTCTCTTTCAGACTGGAGCCAATCTATTGTGTTAAACGGTCAGGTTGCCAAATTAGACGGTACTTTCACACTAGGCGGAGGTGACGGAGCATTAACCGGCGAACTGGATTGGTCTGCCAATCCTAGTGCAAAGTTTAGTCTCAAGGGAGATGGCTTTGAGATTCGCCAGCCGAATACGCGTTTAAAAGTGTCACCGAATTTAGACGTTGTTGCTACAAAAGAAAAAATAGATATTTCCGGCGACGTAAATATTCCATGGGCAAGAATTGAAATAGCGTCGCTGCCAGACAGCGCCGTATCGCCATCAAAAGATGTGCACCTACGCGGCGAGCCTCGCAAAGAAGAGCCCCTGGACATCGTCCATGCATCAGTAATGGTGCATATAGACCAAGCCAAAACCGAAGAGGTGAAAGTTGAGGCCTTTGGGCTAACGGCTAGTCTGTATGGTGGGATCCGTATTAATACGCAACCCGCACTCGTGGGCTATGGTGATTTGCAGATTTTAAACGGTCGTTATGTAGCTTACGGGCAAAACTTGATTATTCAAACGGGTGAAATACAGTTTAACGGCCCTATTGGTCAACCTTCATTATTGGTAGAGGCAATACGTAATCCTGCGAAGACTGATGATGATGTAATAGCCGGTATACGTATAGACGGTTCAGCAGACTCACCAAGTATTAATCTCTTTTCAGAGCCCGCGATGGATCAGCAAGGCGTGCTTTCCTATTTATTGACCGGGTCTGGGCCAAACTCAGGGGCATCCGATCCGAATTATGCCGCGCTACTACTAGGTTTTGGCCTTTCTAATACTAAAACCCTTACCGGCCAAGTGGGGAGTGCTCTGGGCATCGACGACTTCAGTCTAAGTACTAATGAAGATATGCTGTCACTCACAGGCCAAATAAACGACCGCTTGTCTGTGGAATACAACGTGGATGTGGGTCTAGGGAATAATGACGTGAATAGCACATTACGCCGCCGACAGCTGCCGCCAGACCTAGCGTTAAAGTACCAACTGTTACCTAACCTTTATTTGGAAGCAATTCAAACCACGTTAGAAGACCAGTCTGAATTTGCGCTCGACCTCTACTATGAGTTTTTCTTAGGCGAAAACCGCAGGCGCTCTGAGAGCGATGACGAACAAAGCGATAAAGAAAATAACGACTAAAGAAACAAGAGTGCGCCCTAAACTGTGCGCTGCTCTGCCATCTCTTCTAGCGCTTTGAGTTGTTTTTCAAAGCGCTGTTGACGCTTGTGTGCCCAAATACCCCATACAATAAGAATGAGCGTTGCGATGGGAAAACTGAAGGCGATTTTTTCCCATTTTTCGGGGCTTAATTCTCCAAAAAAGTATCGCTCTAATGCAAACGCAGGCAGCACAAAAAGCGCGGGCCATGCAGAGTGCTTGGTGATGAACGCAATGCGTATATTATTTTTTATCTGGCGCGTGTATTGATGTAAATGATCAAGAGTTTGTGAGTCTTTGGCAAAAGCCGCCACTCGTCGCAGCCACAATTGATAAATTAAAAACGGAATGGCCGTTGCCACCATAAAAATACATAACCCTTTTGCAGTAAAAGATAGCTCTCCCCAGTAAATAGATAAAAAATAGAGAGAAGGCAGAAGCGCTAAAGAATCTATAACCATATAAATACGCTGTTTTATTCGCTCGCTGTTAAAGCTTTTTTTTACTTCAGATAGGTCGATATCGTTAACTGGCTGATTCTGCCATAACATAGTCAAATCAGTGTCACTTCCTTTAACTCGATTAGCTTTTACTCGATCTTTATTATCATCGTTATGCATTGGGTTCCTCCTGCAGCACTTTTTGCTTTGCCCGTTTCAAAATAACACCCACATGATTTTTTGATATACCGCATACCTCGGCAATTTCGTCATAGCTTAATCCTTCTAACGACAGGGTAAGCACTTGTCTTGGCTGCAGGGGAAGTGCCCGAACGACTTTCAGCAAACGTGCTAGCGATTGCTGCTGGCTAGAAACGACTTCTGGAGAATACTGTGGACTTTGGTAACCATCAGAGCCCAACGTATCACTTTCATATCGGTGAGTATCAACACGTTTTACTTGGCTTGCTACATGGGTTACCGCGCGATTGTGCGCAATTTTCAGAATATAGGTTTTTACACTACTATCGCCCTTGAACCGAGACAGCCCCTGCCACACAGCAATAGCAATCTCTTGCAAAAGCTCTTGCTGCATAGCCTCGTTAGCTTCGTAGCTATTTGCAACGCGGCTTAACAATGCTCCGTATTGTGTAAAAACGTCTTCAAATCCTTGGCCCAAGCGGGTTGCCCTTTCTAAAAGTTTTTATGTTTAGCAGGTACGTAAGTACCCTAATCATTACTGTAGCGAGTTGACCACTACAAAAATGCAGCAAAAAGCTCAACACACCCAGTTACAGTCTGCACCCATTTATTTTTATTACACGTTTATAAATCTTTTTTGTAATTTATTCTGAAAAGCCGTGACTAGTAACAACGAATGCCTTGAACCAACACATAAATTATCCTAGTGAAGGAGAGTTCTATGTCTACATTAAGCCTTGTATTGTTACTTGGAAGTATCACCTCTATTGCGCTATTAGCGAGTTATTTAGACGCAAAATTTCAGTGGCGCTTGAACGACTGGATGAACGGAAAGTGCAGTAACCCGTTTATAGCGAGCAAAGCAGCGCTACAGCAGCAGCAAATAAAAGAAAAAGACGCTCAAATAGAAGCGCTTATGGCGCGAATAGAAACACTAGAAGCTATAGTGACTGAGCCAGCTTATGAACTAAACAAGAAAATAAATGCGCTTTAAGCCGCTTACTTAGTTAGGCCTTATTTTAGTAGGCTTTAGTTTGTTAAATTTGGTTTAGTGAGATAAAAAAGGGCGACGCATAAAGCGCGGTATTTTTCCCATGGCAATTGCGTTGCCCATTAGCACTACAGCAACACCGACGAAAGAGAGCGCTGTCCACTGATAGCCCTCAAAGAAGGTTGAAATTACCAGCGCAACCATGGGATATACCAATACCACGTAAGCCGCTTTATCTGCCCCCATTTGTTGAAGTAATTTCATATAAGCACCAAAGGCAAAAACAGAGCCAAACAAAGCTAGATAAAGCAGCGATAAATAAAACTCTGTACTGGTGGGAATAATGAGCTTACCCGGCAACAATAACGACGTTATAAATAGCAAAATCATGGCGTAAGACATGGCATAAAAGTTCATCTGAATAACCGGAGTGCCAGAAGTTAAAATCCGCTCAGAAATAACATTGCCCACTGAAGCACAAAAAAAGCTGACAAAGGCAATGCTTAATCCTAAAGCCAGCGCTGCGTCCATGGAAACTTTCGAGAACTCGGGTACGAACAAACACACAATACCGCTTAATCCAAACGTCGCCCCAATCACTACCTCTTTGCGAATAGGCTCTTTTAACCACCAGCGACGTAGCACCACGTTAATATAAATAATACAGGAGCTCATCAACGCTAAAAGCGCGCTGATAATATGTGCCTGTGCCATGTAAAGCAGAGTGTAATTTAAGCTATAGAGAAATAAGCCCACCGCAGCCATCTTCACGTGTATTTGCAAGGGAAGGGCAAACGGCAGCCTTTTTACTAAACAATAAATTCCCAAGCATACGGCGGCGAGTAAGTAGCGCAGCGCTATAGCAAATGTCTCAGATGTATGGCCAATTTGATAGGTAATCGCAATCCAAGTTGAGCCCCAAATTAGACAGCACAATGAGAATAAGGTTGGGTTGTTCATTCGCCCATTAATCCTCAATTATCATTGCGCTAAAAATTGCGTTAAGTGGTTAACCGCTGAATCGAGCAAGGTTTGTCGCGCGCGTTTCCCCACCCATGCATTGTGTGGTGTTATTAACAAGTTGGGTAAATTGGCCTGCATTAAAATATGATCAGAGGGTGGAGGTTCAACAGACAATACATCGAGCCCAGCGCCACCAATTTGTTTATTTTTAAGTGCTCCAAGCAAGGCGGGTTCATCAACCAGTCCACCTCGCGCGGTATTGATTAAAAAACAATTTGGCTTCATTAACGATAGGGTTTCTGCGTTTATCAACTTGTCTGTCTCTTGCGTCAACGGACAATGAAGGCTCACCACATCAGCACTAGGTAATAGCGATGAAAGCGACGGGCGCGGATCGTCGGCTCTTCCTGGACGCCCAGCAATAGTCACCTGCATGCCCATAGCTTTAAATAAACCTTCTACTCGCTTGCCAAGCTCGCCATGACCTACAATGACAGCGTGCATTCCCTCTAATTCAACAACAGGGTGAGACAGTAAACAAAAATGGGAAGATTCAGACCACGCCCCCGCTTTTACATCATGCTGATAGTGCACAAACTGGGTGGCCAAATTAAGCAGTAGCGTTAACGCATGCTGCGCCACACTGCTGGTCCCGTATGCCTGAACATTTTGCACTTTAATATCATTTGCTTTGCAATACTCTAGGTCGATATTATTCATGCCGGTAGCTGTAACACCAATGTATTTTAACCTGGGCGCTTGGCGCAGCGCTTCTGCGCTTAGTACAACTTTGTTCACCAATACAGCAGTGGCACTTTCAATTCGCGTAACAACATCGTTTGGAAGGGTATTTTGATGCAACGTAAGGCATGCATCTACATCACTGAGTTGTTGAGTATCCAGCGACTCTAAATCTAATGTCTCTGCATCAAGAAACACCACATTAGGTAAACTCATACGGCATCGCTTATCGACTCAAGGGCCGCTTTTATTTTTACAGGAATAGGAATAGATTTATCTGAAGCCCTATCGACAAACACATGCACAAACTGCCCATGAGCAACTCTTCGCTGGCTTTCTCCGGCGTAAACTGACAGTCCATAAGTAACTGAGCTCCTCCCTACCTTTTTTACACTCATACCAACATAAATATTTTCAGGGTAGGCTGCCGGAGCAACGTACTGACATTGACTACTAACCACGTACGCCACGGTCTTACCGTTGTGAATATCTAATCCACCCTGCTCAATTAAAAAGCGATTTACCGCCGTATCAAAAAAGCTGTAATACATCACATTATTGATGTGACCGTAGGCATCATTGTCCTGCCAGCGAGTAGCAATAGTAATTGAAAACGGATAGTCGGCGAGTGTTGGCGTTATTTCTGTCATGGGCATCCTGTATAAAAGGGCTTTCTCTGCTACAAAAGCACCATATCGTCTCTGTGCACAGCTACATTTGTCGTTTCATAACCTAGCACACTGGCAATATCTTTCGACTTTTTCCCTTTTATAAGTATTAAGTCTTTTGCGTTATATAAGCTTAATCCCTTTGCCACTGCTTGGTTTTCACACACTATTTCAACTGCTTCGCCTTGCGCAAAGTTTCCTTCTATTCCCGCAATACCCGAGGGGAGTAGCGAGGCTCCCTGCTCAATCAAAGCAACCTTGGCGCCTTTGTCGATAATAATACGACCAGCAGTTTTTAATGTGTGCGTTAACCATAAGCGCCTGGCATTAGAAGGGGTTCGCATAGCTTTAAAAAGCGTACCGGGCACCTTTCCAGCCAGCAGGGCGTCAAAAGTTTCACCGTGTCGACCATTGACGATAAGCGTTTGAATGCCGCTGTTTATACATTTATCTGCTGCCTCTATCTTTGTGCGCATACCGCCAGTTCCAACAGACGTTCCGGCCCCTCCGGCTAACCCATAAATGGTGCTATCAATGCTTTCAACCACAGGAATTAACGTAGCATCTTTGTTTTTACGAGGATCGCTTGTGTAGAGCCCGTCAATATCTGAGCAAATAATCAAGGTGTCGGCTTGTGCGACTAATGCAGTGTAAGCACCAAGGTTGTCATTGTCGCCCACTTTAAGTTCATTCACTGCTACCGTGTCATTTTCATTCACGATAGGAAGTGCATGGTGATTGATAATCTCTCGAAGTGTATTTTTTATATTCACGTAACGCGTACGGTCACGAAGATCGTCGGCAGTAAGCAGTACCTGGGCACAAGGAAAATCAAAAAATCGCTGCCAGTTGGCCATCATGATGTTTTGGCCGATTGCGGCCATGGCTTGCTTTTCAGCAATAGACGGGTTTTGTCTTACCTTCACTTTATATTGACCAGAAGAGACTTTTCCGCGCCCCGCAGCAACACTACCTGAGGAAACGAGAATGACTTCTTTTCCCTGCTCGCGACTTGCCGTGATAAAACGAGCTAATGCTAATAAATAACGACCGCTACATTCATTACCTTCTGGCGCAATCAATGCACTACCTACTTTTACGACAGCGCGCTGCCAAGAGAAACTATTCATATGGGAGAAAACAAGAAAAAACGGACAATAAGAATACGACAGTAATGGCGCAGAACAAAATGTTCTGTTACACAAACTTTGCGTTAAACCGGGGGTAGATTACGGTCAAAAACTAGGATTCAACTACTGAGGCTTATATACTAACTGTGATAATTTATAACAATTCCAACTAATCACGTTGCAAGGAAACACAATGAGTACCGCAAAACGACATTTTTTCTGGTTAGCGCCAGTACTGTCTATGCTGATTTCTCTTCCAAGTGCAAACGCCGCCATAAAACAAACAAAAGGCGACTTTGAAGATAAATTCCGTCAGCTAGATGAAGTTCTACCTACTCCAAACGTATACCGAAATGCCGCTGGCGAACCGGGCCATCAATATTGGCAGCAACAAGTAGATTACGATATCGACGTAAAACTGCTTGAAGGTGAGCGTCGTATTGAAGCAAAAGAAACGATTACTTATCACAACAATTCACCAGATACGCTTAAATATCTGTGGATTCAATTAGACCAAAACAAATTCCGCGATGATTCTATGTCAGCGCTTACTACCACATTTGGTGGCATTGGAAATCGTGGGCCAGCTACTCAAGCCGCCAACGGCGATAAACCGGCTAAGTTGAGCATGGGTGCACTTCGTCGTCAGCAGTTCGTTGAAGACAATGAGCTAGGCTACACCATCTCTCGCGTTGAAGATAAATCAGGAAATGACCTTCGTCATACCACTGTTGGTACACTAATGCGTGTGGATTTGGCTAAGCCTTTAAAGCCAGGTAAAAAAGTGACTTTCGACATCGACTTCGCATTTAACATTGTAGAAGAAGATGCAGTATCTGCTCGTGCAGGTTACGAGCACTTCCCTGATGATGAGCGCGAAGGTGGCAATGACATTTTCTTGCTGGCTCAGTGGTTCCCGCGTTTAGCGGCGTACACCGATTATGAAGCATGGACTAATAAAGAGTTTATTGGCCGCGGCGAGTTCACATTAGAATTCGGTAATTACGAAGTAGACATTACCGTTCCTGCCGACCACATTGTGTCATCGACAGGTGAGCTTCAAAATCCTAAAGACGTGCTTACAAAAACTCAGCGCGAACGTTTAAAAGAAGCAGAGAAAGCAGATCGCATTGTTTTTATCGTAACGCCTGAAGAAGCTATTGAGAACGAAAAGGAAGGTACGTCAAAGCTAAAAACGTGGACGTTTAAAGCAGAAAATGTACGTGATTTTGCGTGGGCTTCATCACGTAAGTTTGCCTGGGATGCACGCGGTTACCAACAAGGTGGCGACACACAGCCTCTTGTAATGGCGATGTCGTTCTATCCTAAAGAAGGTGGCGAGCTATGGCAGAAGTATTCTACTGAATCCATCATTCATACCATGGATGTGTATAGCCGCTTTAGTTTCGACTATCCTTACCCGGTAGCTCAGTCGGTTAACGGTCCTGTGGGTGGCATGGAATATCCAATGATCACGTTTAACGGCCCTCGTACTGAATTACAAGACGACGGTACACGTACTTATTCGTTGGCAGAAAAGCGCTTTCTTATCGGCGTAGTTATTCACGAAGTAGGGCATATCTATTTCCCTATGACAGTTAACTCTGACGAGCGTCAGTGGACATGGATGGACGAAGGTCTTAACAGCTTCTTAGACGGTGTTGCAGGTCGCGAATGGGACCCTACTATTCCATGGGGCGTTGAACCACGTGATATTACAGGCTACATGAAGTCTCAAACTCAAGTGCCTATTATGACTCAGTCAGACTCGGTACTTCGCTTAGGTCCTAACGCTTACACCAAGCCTGCTGCAGCGCTGAATATTCTGCGTGAAACTATTCTTGGTAGAGAACTTTTCGACTTTGCATTTAAAGAATATGCTCAACGCTGGATGTTTAAACGCCCTACACCTTCAGACTTTTTCCGCACTATGGAAGAAGCATCAGGTGTTGATTTAGATTGGTTCTGGCGCGGTTGGTTCTACTCAACAGATCACGTAGATATCAGCCTTGACAGTGTTTACAAGCTTCGTTTGAACACAGAAGACCCAGATATCGACTTTGGCCGCGAGCGCCAAGCAGAAATGGAAAAACCTCAGTCACTTACCGTCATTCGCAACAAAGAAGAAGGTAAAGAACTTTGGGTTGACCGCTTTGATGACATTAGCGATTTCTACGACGAAAACGATCGTTACACCGTGACAAATAAAGAGCGCAATAGCTATCAAAAATTCTTGAAAGGTTTAGAGCCGTGGGAGCGCACCGCGTTCGAACGTGCAGTAAGAGAAGATAAAAACTATTACGTGCTTAATTTTAGTAACCTAGGTGGCTTGGTAATGCCTATCATTCTAGAGTTGTCTTATGAAGACGGTACTAAAGAAGAGATGCGTATACCTGCTGAAATTTGGCGCAGAACGCCAAAAGCGGTTAGCAAACTTATCGTAACTGAAAAAGACAAAGAGCTAGTGAGCGTTACCGTAGACCCGCATTGGGAAACGGCAGACGTGAATGTTGAAAACAATCACTATCCTCGTCGTATTATTCCTTCGCGCATCGAAGCATATAAAGGCAAATCTCGTAACAGCTACGAATATCGCGACCTTATGCAAGACTCGAAAACTGAGTTAAAGACAGATGACGACGAAGAGGAAGGCGAAGAGGAAAAAGATGACTAATAAGTTGTCCATTGTTAAGCAGGGCGGTTTCGCCCTGTTTGCTATGCTTTTGGTTGCAGGTAGCATGATTTACAGCAACGCGGCACAGGCACATCAAATTAAAGCTGCAATTACGACAGTGTTGTTTAATCCAAGAACGGAAAATATTGAAGTAATGCATCGTTTTAACATGCATGATGCTGAGCACGCGGTGAAGGTATTGTTTGAAAAGAACGCAGATATCATCGACGATAAAGGAACGCAGCAAGCATTTGCCGACTATGTAGGTAAACACTTTGCGTTGTTAAACATTGAAGATGAATCACTTCCGCTCACCCAAGTGGGTTTTGAAGTTGAAGGTAAGCACTTTTGGGTTTACCAAGAAACAGATCAACCACCTGCGTTAGAGGGCCTTAAAATTCGTCATGATGCGCTAAGAGACCTGTGGCCTAGTCAAGTAAATACCATTAATGTTGAAGGCAATGGGCCGCTTAAAACGCTTACCTTTACAGATAATGTTACTCTCTTAGAAGTAGGCTTTAACGCCAGCCATCACTAAGGTTTTACTTTTCAATATATAAATACGTTTCAATTTATAATTACAAGGCCCGCAGTATTTACGGCTAAATATTGCGGGCTTTTTTGTATCCGTTTCTCTCGAATCTTGTCGTTTGTCTACCACCGAAGTCTTATGGCATTCCAATTAACAATATATTAACGTCTCGGAGTATTCACGGGTTAGATATTCATTATAGGTATCATTATGAGTCATAGTGCTTCTAGTGCACTTTCGCACAACGCTCGAAAAGACAGAAAGAAAAAGGCAACTAACAACAGTGATAGTGTAGACACTAGCGCAATTGTTGAACCAGCTGATGCCAACAAAAGCAATAACGCTTTTGCTGACAAGAAAAATATCATGTGGGTATTGCTCAGTGGGGCAATGGCCCTCACTTTTATTGTTATGCTGTTTTTGCCCAATACTGGTATGGGCGATGGCATGATGGCGACGTATTCTTCAATGCTTTGGTGTGGCTTTTTTGGCGCTGCTCTTTGGCGTTACTACAGCGCCAATGGCTGGACGGGCTTTGCCATTGGCAGCGTCGTTGGATTTATTTTGCAAGTGATATCCCAAATAATCTAAGGCGTGCCCTAATTATTGACAACAAGCGATTACGCTTATTTGTAATCGCTTCCCACCTCTTCCACGTAACTATTCATAATGTTATCTAAACCAAGCGCGAAAATACTTTTCGGTGCTATTTAAGTGCCTTTCGCTACTAAATTAACAAAATTAATAATCAGCGCTTTGCGCACCAAGTTCTGCTTATGCTGTGGTGTGCTTATGCTGTGGTGTGCTTCAAGCGCATAAGGCTTAAGCGTATAAAAATCACGCACATCACTATTTAGCACGGCAAGCTTAACCCCATAAAAAGAGAGCTTACATGTCCAACGATACCCCTTCACGAAAGTCAAAAGCGATCCCCACTTCTCGGTTTTCTAGAGTAAGTAGGCTAGGTGCTCTGGCCGGTAAAATTGCAGGCAATGTCGTGACACAAGGAGCCGGGCAGCTTTTAAGGGGTGAAAAACCCGCCTTATCGTCGTTGCTGCTTACCCCAAAAAACATGACTAACGTTGCGAATCAACTCGCCAGTATGCGCGGTGCAGCCATGAAGCTAGGTCAGCTTATATCCATGGACGCCGGTGACTTCTTACCTCCTGAACTTGCCACCATAATGTCGCGATTGAGGGAAGACGCCGACCCGATGCCAAAATCGCAGTTAATCGATACATTAAACCAAGCTTGGGGCGAGAATTGGCAAGATGATCTGTTGTACTTTTCCTTTGCACCTGTGGCAGCAGCGTCTATTGGTCAGGTACACAAAGCTATTACAATGGAAGGAAAAATGCTTGCCATTAAAGTGCAGTACCCCGGGGTTAGAAAGAGCATTGATAGCGATGTAGACAATGTTGCCACACTTATAAATTTAACCGGGCTCATTCCAAAATCACTGAATATTAAGCCACTGCTTAATGAAGCTAAAACCCAACTGCACCAGGAAGCGGATTACAACAGAGAAGCAACCATGCTTACCCGCTATGGTAGTCATTTAGCGGATATGGAGCGCTTTTTAATTCCATCTACTTACCAGCCTCTTACCAGTGAAACCGTTCTGGCTATGGACTTTATTGAAGCCTCGAACTTAGACGCTTTACTCGATGAGCCCCAAAATGTACGTAACGCTGTTATGAGTGACTTAATGTCACTTTTTTTCAACGAAGTGTTTAACTTTAAGTTATTACAAAGCGATCCAAACCTTGCCAATTATAAATTTAATGTTGAGACCAAGCAGATAGTATTGCTTGATTTTGGTGCCACCAGAGACATTCCTGACGACATTTCTGTGGGGTATAAAGAACTTCTCAATAGCGCCGCTTTGCAAGACACGCAACGTATGAAAGCAGCAGCGTTAGATATTGGCTTAATTGACAGCACTCACGAGGCAGCACAGGTCGATGCAGTCATAGGTATTGGTATGGAAGCCTGTGAATCGCTGATACATGACGAACCTTACGACTTCGGTACAAGTACCTTGGTACAGCGCCTTCACGATAAGGGCATGACACTCACTGCCGAGCACGACTTTTGGCACACGCCACCGGCTGACGCACTGTTTATCCATCGAAAGCTTGGTGGTTTATTTCTTCTCGCAAGACGCTTGGGCGCCCAAGTAAACATGAGAGAACTGGCTGCGCCTTGGCTAGAATAACGCAGCTTTTCCTTTGTTTTTGCTTTTTGATCTAGATTATCAATCTAGATGATGGGGAAGCGCTTAGTAGGGTAAATCCATACTAAAAGGCAGTGCCATCTGCTCAGCGCTTTTTGGTGGGTTACCTATCATTTCATCGTAAGGCGTATCGTGCTTCATCACAGATTTCGCAACACTACAGTGTGCAAAAGCCTCACGAATATGGCCTGTACTAAAGAATCGCATGGGCTTACCTTTTTTGTCGTAAACCATGCCACTTCTGTCCTTCACAGTTAGATACACTAAATATACGTTCATCTCGTAAGACTGAACTTCTAAGTAGTCTATTACTGTTGGCGTATCTTCTAACTCACTAAATAGAAACTTATGCATGCTACCCTCTAAAAACAAGCCATTGGTATCGGAGTGCTCTATTCTCACTTATGTGCATATCTGATTGCCGAGCCCAAACAAAAGAGGGAACTGCAAAGTAAGCCTTCGCTGTAACTATATGCGGAATAGGTTAACGCTTTTGCGCAAAACGACCTTATTACGTAATGGCGAGCTCTCAGGTTCAATCTGCCGTTTCAGCAGACAAGGTGACATCTTCAAGTGGACGTCGATAATTGCTGTGGCGCACAGCATAAAGTAGGGCAATTAAGCTAACAACACACGATAAAGCAAACCACAACGCTGCTACGCCAACCCCTGCGGCAATCCACAGTAAAGGAAGCATTAGCAGCCGAGGCCCCTCTATAGCTAACGCCAACGTTGACTGAGACAATATAAAACCGTTTTGAATACTCATAATCACAACCGTTGTCACAATAGTGACTTGTTGAATACCCGAGAGAGCGCTTAAATTCAAAAGAAAATACAGCGAAACGACAAGCATAATGACATGTTGCAGTAAGCTATAGCGCGTAACCGATTTATGAATATGTGGGTGGTACTTTTTAAATTGTTGCAAGGGCAATTTTTCCTTTGGAAACCGCTTTGAAACATCTGCTGGTCGCCATCCAGTACGACCAAACCAGACGCGAAATTTGTCACTCCATCGGCGTGTGTAATAACTGTCTTTGGCTAGCTGACTATAGACTTGCAAATTAGCCATTATCGGATTGAAACTGTTGAGTGCTCCGCGGATACCAAAAACAACTGGTTCCTCTTTTAATTCAGGTATGTAAGTACCGAACAATCGGTCCCACAGAATGAACACACCGCCATAGTTTTTATCAATATAGACAGGGTTCTGTGCATGATGCACCCTGTGATTAGACGGGGTAACGAAAATGCGCTCCATCCACCCTAGAGTATTAATATGCTGGGTATGCACCCAAAATTGATAGACCAGATTAAGTGCCCCTACGGTGATGATCATTTCAGGGGTAAACCCAACAAATGCTAACGGTAAATAAAATACCCAACTAAAAATTGCACCGCTCGTTTGCCGCAACGCAGTGGTAAGATTGTAATCTTCACTAGAGTGATGCACGACATGGGCGGCCCACAAAATACTTATTTCGTGTCCCATTCGGTGATTCCAGTAATAAAAGAAATCATAGGCAACAAAGGCAACTAACCACACCCACCACGCTTGCGGAAGTTCAAACATCGCAACGGCGTCGAACACAAGCACATAAATGGTGAACGGAATAAGTTGATGGCCTATTGCCATCATGCGAGAAAGTACACCAGCACTTAAGCTGGTAATGGCATCATTGGTACGGTAGTGCCCTGTTTTACGCTTGCTATCAACGTAAAGCTCTAAGCCAATAAGCAGAAAAAATAGCGGAATCGCAAATAAAATAACGGTCATAAACTGCAACCTAATAAACACAGCCCTCATGTTAAACAAATGTTTAAAAAAACCCAAGCTATTTACATTTGCCGCATGGCTCGTTTTTGAGCTTTGGCAAGAAAACGGTTCATTTTTGATATAAGCAATCGAAAACCCCGTTTGAAACGTTAAAGAGTAGTACAGTTAATATATTAAGCTGAAAGGAACAATTCTCTTGTTTGATTTTCTAACATTGAGTGTTATGTCTGGTAGTATTACCAAAAAGGAAATCTCAGCAGCGGAGTCATTATGAGCGAAACAACAGAGAAAAAGTCGTTAGGCCCACACTTTCTGATAGCGGGAATTATCCTTGTCGTTATTCTGGCCATTGTTTTTTGGCCCAGTGATGAAAAGCCTGATCCGGTAGAAACACCAAAGCCACAAATAGATGAGCCTGTTATTACAGAATCTGACGAGCCAGAGGTTTTTGAAACCAAGCCTGCGCCACCTACTGTTGAACTTGAAGAAAAAGATGAAGTAGAACCACTACCAGAGCTTGAAGAACCCGAGCCTGAACCTCTCGATGTGAGCGACCCTGCGATCAAAGAGTCGTTGATTAATAGTGCTTCTGCCGATGAAAGCACCGTGAATAGGCTGCTCGTCAATGAGGGGTTACTACAACGCTTTGTCGTGTCGGTAACAAACTTAGCCAATAATAAAATGGCGCCTAACCATCAGCTTTTAACGCCACCTGAGCAGAATTTTAGAGTTTACTCACAGGCCGGAAAACAATGGATAGATGCCGCAAGCTATAAGCGCTATACACCATACGTCAACGTGCTGGAATCATTTGATAACGAGGCACTGGTCAATGTTTTTCAGACTTACAAAGACGACATTCAGGCTAAATACGCAGAGATTGGCGATCCAGACAAAGACTTTAACGTCGTTTTGTTAAACGCCATTGATGAACTGCTAGATACACCGGAAGTGCCTGTACCGGTAGAAGTTTACTCAGACTCGGTTATGTACAAGTACAAAGATGAACGGCTTGAAAACCTTGACGGGCCTCAAAAACAGCTTTTAAGAACAGGGCCTGACAATATGCGTCGTATAAAAGCGAAGCTACGTGAAATTAAAGTCTTGATTGAGCAAAATGGACTTAACTAAATTTCAAAAACAGATAGAGGGTTCGTCTGACAAGGCGCGCTCTCTGCCTCCCGTAGAAAATTGGAACCCAGACTTCTGTGGCGACATTAACATGGTCATAGCGATGGACGGCCGCTGGTTCTATGAGGGAACGCCGGTAGGCCGTGCTAGCCTAGTGAAATTGTTTTCATCGGTGCTTAAAAAAGAAGAGGACAATTACTTTCTTGTTACTCCAGTGGAAAAAGTGGGTATCACTGTTGAGGACACCCCGTTTTTAATCACTCAATGGAAAGTGCTAGAAGAAAAAGACAACAGTGAGACACTGGTACTTGTTACTCAAACTGGCGACGAAGTCCGTTTGGATAATGAGGAGCAAATTGAATTACGCGTTCCTCCCGAAGAGATCAGAGATAAAGATGCCACTGCAATTCCCTACGTGTGTGTACGCCGAAATCTATGGGCCCGCCTCCATCAAAATGTGTATTATCAGTTACTTGAAAAGGCCGAAGAAAAAAGCAACGGTGATACAACACGCTTTATAATACACTCTGCAAACCGCAACTTTGTGATTGGTGAAGTTAATCAATCAAAATAGGCTTGACCAGTTCTATCAGTAGTGTCAGCCCTATCGCTAAAGCCAGCTTTATCAACAAGTTTAGTGTTTTCAACAAAAGCGGTAGTGCATTTGAATATATCTTCCGAATATCGTTACATCTTTCTTTTGATTTAAACTTATAAAACAACCCAATAATGGCGTAATACTTTGCGTTAGTTAGGTGAGTGCTTTACATTAAATTACTGTGTAATTATCCATCAAAAGAAGAACTATATTATGAAAAAGACACTCACCGCTTTAGCTGTATCTTGCACTCTCTTGCCTTTAACTATCGCTGCTCAAGCAGCTACCCTCATCCACGCAGGAAAAGCCTTTACTGGTACTTCTGACGAGTTAAAAAACAAAGTCACTATTGTTATTGAAGGCAATAAAATTGAGAGCGTTAAAAATGGTTTTGTAAAAGGTGGCAAGGGCGATAGCGTTATTGACTTAAAAGACAGCACTGTTATGCCAGGTCTAATGGACATGCACGTTCACCTATCTTCACAGCAAGGTGGACCTAAGAGCTACTTAGAGCGATTTACTCTTAACGAGGCCGACTATGCACTGCGCGCAGCCAGCTATGCAAAAACAACGTTAGACGCTGGGTTCACAACAGTAAGAAACTTAGGTGACTCACATAATGAAACGATAGCCTTAAGAACTGCAATAGATAAAGGCTATGCCGTTGGTCCTCGCATTTATACTGTGGGCAAATCTATTGCCACCACAGGCGGACATGCAGACCCATCTAACGGCATGTCGCATTTGCTGCGTCCCGATGTAGGTCCAGAACAAGGCGTAGTTAATGGCGAAGCTGAAGCTAGGGAAGCCGTAAGAACACGTTACCAAGACGGCGCAAACTTAATTAAAATAACGGCAACGGGCGGTGTATTGAGCGTGGCAAAGAACGGTCAAAACCCTCAATTTATGACGGACGAACTAGAAGCCATTGTCGATACTGCAAAAGACTACGAAATGACTGTAGCCGTTCACGCACATGGTAAAGAGGGTATGAAGCGCGCCATCAAAGCGGGGGTCGATTCGATTGAACACGGCACTTACATGGATGAAGAGATCCATAGTCTTATGAAGGAAAATGGAACTTACTATGTGCCCACCATCCTTGCTGGTAAATTTGTTGCTGAAAAAGCCAAAATCGACGGTTTCTTTCCTGAGCTTGTACGCCCTAAAGCTGCAGCCATTGGGCCGTTAATTCAACAGACCTTTGCTACAGCACACAAAGCAGGTGTAAAAATTGCATTTGGAACAGACAGTGGCGTATCGGCTCATGGTGATAACGCTCAAGAGTTTGCTCTTATGGTTGAAGCGGGAATGACGCCTGCAGATGCATTGACTAGCGCAACAGTAAATGGCGCGGATTTACTTGGTGTCAGCGATATTTTGGGTACCTTGGAAGCGGGTAAACTCGCAGATATCGTGGCTGTAAAAGGTAATCCTCTCGAAGATATTACCCTTATGGAACGCGTTTCATTTGTTATGAAGGACGGCGTGGTATACAAAAATTAATATGAAAGGATTACATGACCCCGGTTCAAAAGGTAAGTAAAAAGGTTACACGGAAAACCAAACAGCTGGTCGATTCCAAGCATATGCTGAAAGGGATTACTATTTCATCCTTTTTAGAGTCGACCATAGTGCCTATTCCTCTGGAAGCGGTAATGTTGCCCTTAATGCAGGCGCGGCGTGAGTCACTGTGGCAAATAGCGGCAATGGCAACGCTAGGTTGTGTTATTGGTGCCGTGTTTGGTTATGCCTTGGGGTACTATCTTTTCGATATAATTGGAGAGTGGGTGATTGAAACCTTTTTCAGTCAAGACCAATTCGACAACGTAAAAAATAAGATGGAACAACAAGGGTTTTGGTTTGTAATGACCTTAGGTATTGCTCCAATTCCCTTTCAAGTCGCTATGCTTGCTGCAGGAGCAACAAAATTCTCTTTTCCTCTGTTTTTACTTGCCACAGTAATTGCACGCTCTCTTCGTTATTTCGGTTTAGCCGCAGTGGTATATTATGCTGGCGACAAAGCAGAGCAGCTTATAAGGCGTTACAAGATGAAAGCCGTAATAGCGGCAACACTTGTTGTTCTTTTGCTTTGGTGGGCTACAAATGCACTGTAAACGCAAAAACTAGTAGGCTTGTTTTTAATAGGCGTTTCCAACGTTCGGTTTTAGTCTTTCATTTTAAGAGGAGTTAAAAATACCGGAGCATTATTGATAATGATTCCCATTTGCATTATTGTGATTAGCAGGAGGTGCAAATATGAACTCACAACATCTATGTCCGGTTTACAGAAAATGGCTGCAGTTGAATCCAACAGATGCACGAAAACATCGCCTTATGCTGCAAGACAGGGTTCAACAGGCACACCTTTTAGGGCAGCACGAAAAGGCCTGTGTATTGGGATACCAAAGCTTAGAAACAGCGAAGGTTGTCATTACATCATTACAAAATGTCACATCTCATCGTGATAGCGCGGTGCAAGACGATATTATTGCTTATGCAACAATGGCTATGTACTTGTCCGCAATTTTGCATCATCAGCATCGCCAAAAGGATGCACAGCAAGTTCTGCAAGATTGTCAGCAGCAATTACTCGCTATTTTACCGTTACATGCCACCAATACCCATATTCTAGGCGTGTTGAAAACCGTTCTTAGCACATTAGAGCAGGGGAGTGTTATACCGCCTCTCACTCGCGAAGTTTCTCGTTATATTCACTAAGGCTTAAGTAAATGAGCAAGTCACTGTTAGCAGAGGGCTTATTCGCCCCCTTTCCTAATTACGAACTGATACGGCATGGTTTCTGTTTGAGATGCCACCAGCGTGTGCCCCATAAATCGACAAAAACTGGGAATGTCTCTGGCCGTTGATGGGTCGTCTGCCGAAACAGACAATGTTTCGCCATCCGGCAGTTTTCGAATGTTCAAGCGCACCATCATTACGGGCTCTGGGCAACGAAGACCTAAAGCGTCTAAGTGCTGGCTGGCGCTATTAAACTCACTGTCAAAATCAGATGCCATAGTTTTCACGGTAGGTGTTAATTGCGTCTATTTCAGCGCTGTGACCACCTTTTTCCTGCAGGTATGCAACTACATCAGCAAGAGTGACAATAGAAATCACAGTAGTATTGAAATCTCGCTCTACCTCTTGAATAGCGGATAGCTCACCTTTACCGCGCTCCTGCCTATCAAGGGCAATAAGCACACCAGACAAACTTGCCTGCTGTTGCTCAATCAGCGTCATAGATTCCCGGATAGCGGTTCCCGCAGTGATCACATCATCAACCAGCATTACGCGACCTTGCAAGGGACTACCCACTAAATTGCCACCTTCGCCGTGTGCTTTTGCTTCTTTGCGATTAAAGCAATAAGGCACATCACGTTGATGACTGTCTGCTAACGCTACCGCTGTAGTAGTGGCAATAGGGATCCCTTTATAGGCAGGCCCGAATAACACATCGAACTCTACACCTGCATCAACCAACGCATCGGCATAAAAACGGCCTAACTTGGCTAGGTCGCCACCGCGATTGAACAAGCCTGCATTAAAAAAGTAAGGACTTATACGGCCTGACTTTAACGTAAATTCACCAAACTTTAGTACACCACGGTTGATGGCGAACTCAATAAAATCACGTTGGAACCCTTTCATATAAACCTCTTACGCTAGTGCTGCTTTCTGAATATCAAACAATTCGCGAAGACCGTGCTTGGCTATCTTCAGCATTTCCTCTAACTCTTCAAACGAGAAAGGTTCACCTTCTGCAGTACCCTGAACCTCAATTAGCTTGCCCGTTTCTGTCATCACAATGTTCATGTCAGTCTCGGCCTCAGAATCTTCTGTGTATTCAAGGTCGGCAATAGGTGTACCTTCAAAGATACCTACCGACAGCGCGGCAATCATATGCTTAAGTGGATTAGCTTTTAAAATACCTTTTGCGCGCATATAAGTGAGTGCGTCTACCAATGCCACACATGCACCTGTAATTGATGCGGTACGAGTACCACCATCTGCTTGAATTACATCGCAATCTAGCGTGATAGTATTTTCACCAAGTAGTTTTAAATCTACCGCAGCGCGCAACGAGCGAGCAATAAGGCGCTGAATTTCTAACGTACGGCCACCTTGTTTACCACGCGCCGCTTCTCGGCCACTGCGTGTATGCGTTGCACGAGGTAACATACTGTATTCAGCGGTTATCCACCCTTTTCCTTGCCCCTTCATAAAGCGAGGCACGCCTTCTTCTACCGTCGCGTTACATAACACCTTAGTGTTTCCGAACTCTACCAATACAGAGCCCTCTGCATGGCAAGTGTATTGACGAGTAATTGTAACAGGGCGAATTTGACTGGCGGTTCTGCCGCTTGGACGCATAGGGTTCTCCACAACGTAAATGCTAAAAATAGAATCTTCGGTAGATAATAAAAAGTGAGTACACCTAGAGTGCACAAACTAAATTTACCGAAAATAAGAATAAGCATAAGTATAGCGCAATGAGCCTGTCTGATGAAAACGAACTTTGCTCGTATTCCTTACAGAAACAAGCAAATGTACGCTAATATAGTAAGAACAAGAAAGACTGCCTTCATATTCACAGATACAACACGGCGTTCGCGTTGTTTTTGCAGGCTTTCAGTACAACTCGAAGGATAACTATGATTTATAGTATGACAGCATTCGCTCGTGTAGAGACGAAAAAGGAATGGGGCTCTGCGGTATGGGAAATACGCTCGGTTAACCAGCGTTTTTTAGAGACCTATTTTCGCTTGCCTGAACAATTTCGTTCTCTGGAACCTATGCTACGAGAGCGCTTTCGCAAAAAGCTAGCCCGCGGCAAAGTAGAGTGCGCTTTACGCTTTACGGCAAATGATGCAGCTATTACAACGCTTAGTTTAAATGAAGATTTAGCAAAGCAAGTTATGCAGGCTGCTGATTGGGTTCAATCTCATGGTCAGTCATCGGGCGTAAACCCATTAGACGTATTGCGCTGGCCTGGCGTAATAGCAGCAGAAGAGGCCGACATGGATACCATTCATGCAGATGTTATGGCTGCATTTGACCAGGGTTTAAAAGATTTCATTGATGCTCGTGCTTCAGAAGGCGAGGCGCTAAAAGATATGATTACACAGCGTTTAGACGCTATTGAAACCGAAGTAGAAAAAGTTGCCTCTCGCATGCCAGAAATTATGGTTTGGCAAAGAGAGAAAGTGCAGGCGCGCTTTGAAGAAGCGAAAGTAGAACTAGACGCAGGACGCTTCGAACAAGAAATGATCATGCTTGCACAAAAGGTAGATGTTGCTGAAGAATTAGACCGCTTAAACACTCATGTTAACGAGACCCGCAATATTCTGAAAAAAGGTGGGGCAATTGGTCGCAGACTCGACTTTATGATGCAAGAGTTTAATCGTGAATCAAACACCTTAGGCTCTAAATCTATAAGCACCGACATTACGCAGTCGGCAGTAGAGCTTAAAGTGCTGATTGAGCAAATGCGCGAGCAGATTCAAAATATCGAATAGTTTTTTTACCCGTCCAAGAATGTCTTAGAAGCCCTGTTATTTGCTTGTAAATACAGGGCTTTTTTATTTTTCCCGTCCAAATCGGTTTGCAGATGTCCGTTACCAACTACCTGTTTAGTGGTGGGCAGAATGGTGGGCAGTCCCCTCATTTTTGCTCAATAAGCATTTTGCGGTGAGCAAATTGGTGGGCAGTAAGTTACCCAATTTTCGCATTTAACTCGCCACCACAACAGGTTAGCTGCTGATTCAATAAGCAAATCGGTGGTGGGCAGCCATTATTGCCCCCTCCATTATTTCAGCAACTATGGAGTAAACATGGGAAAACTCACAGCAAAACAGGTTATTGCATACAGCAAAGCCGACCCAAAAAAATATTCAGATGGTGAAGGGTTATACTTTTGCGTCCGCAAACAAGGCTCGCCTTACTGGATGATCCGCTACACCACAGCCAAAGGAAGACGAGAAGCAACCTTGGGGCAATTTCCTTTAATGTCGTTGGCAGACGCCAGAATTGCCGCCGCATACTTTCGAAAGGAAGTACGTGACGGCATAGATCCTCTGCTAGAGAAACAGAAAATCGAGTTACCTGACATTGAAACCGTGGATCAACTGTTTCATGACTGGTATCGAACCGATCTGAGTAGACGACTTAAGCATCCCAAGATTCCGTATCGGGTTTACACCAAAGACATAAGCCCAGTCATTGGCATAAAGTGTATTGCTGAGGTGACCGCACGTGAAGTACGTGAAGTATTAGAGCGCATTCGAGATAGCAACCGCCCTACCATTGCCAACGATACCTTGATGTACATGAAGCAGCTGTTTCGACATGCGATAAAGCTCGACTTAACGCTGAACAACCCCGCCGCAGCCTTTACCGTGGACGATGCCGGTGGCGTGGAGTCTAGTAAAGACAGGATGCTTAGCAAAGAGGAAATTCACTACGCCTTTAGTGTGTTTCATACCCATATCAATAGCTTTGGCCGCGACAATTACCTCGCTTGCTGCCTGTTTTTGGTGTTGGGCGTGCGCAAAAGCGAACTGTGCGAAGCCATGTGGCGTGAAATGGATTTAACCACAGGCGTGTGGGATCTACCCAAAGAACGCAGCAAAACCGGCGTTCCAATCAGCATTCCTTTACCGCGCCAAGCCATTGCTTGGTTCAACGAGTTGCAAATCCGCGCTTGTGGCTCGCCTTATGTTTTCCCGGCCAGACGAGCAAGCCATCGTCCACATATGGGGCCAGATACACTGAACCGAGCCATTTCTAAACTCTTTGGTCGCGAGCCAGGGCGCAAAAAACAGCCACCCAATAAAATGGGTAAACTTGAACACTTCACCGTACACGATTTACGCCGTACCTTTCGCAGCCTTGCCGCCTCTTTAGGCATTGCAGGCAACGTGGCCGAACGCTGTCTTAACCATAAGCTAAAAGGCGTTGAGGGTATCTACGACCGGCCCGAGCTTTTTGAAAACAGTACTTTGAAGAGCGCCGAATTGCCCATCAAACCGTGGCTGATGTGATCGAACCGCTGGTGAACTTTGAGCCCGCTTCACAATACAAAATCGGAGGGCGCTAACATGCAGTTTATGATGCGACTTGCCCCCATTACCTTTCCAATAGCCATGCTGGCAGGCCTTGGTTGGTGTATTGGCATTGCCTTACTCGAACAACCTCATGGCGTAGGCCACGCGCTTACTCGGTATTGCCTGATGGTATTCGTGGTACTCGCTCCATGGCTGACGCTAAAACTCACGTTCTACGTGATTGTCGGCCTAGGACGCAAACTGGGGCTCATCCCGCCTGCACGCCCAACGCATAGCCTAGGTTATGAAGAATCACCCCTTTCTTTTTAAACAAGAGGGGTTCAGAGTATTGGCCTTTTTCGATGGCAAACGCAGTCGCATGCCGAAAAGGCCCATCAGGCGAAACTAACAAGCCCCCATTTGTTCACTTACCGTGGGCAGTTGGGACAATGGGGCAACACTTGATATACAAGCTTTAGAAGATGAATAAAAGTAATTTGAGCCGCCCCAAGGGATGGGGCAATCAGGGCTTTGATTGACAAAACAAGTCACTAAACATAATCTTCAAGCCAATATGACCGACGCCTCTGCATTTCTGTACGCGTCGGTTCTCATTTTAGCGTAGCGGTATGCTTCGCAAATGTGTTTCGATTGCTTCAATCATCGACTTGGTAAGTGGTAAATGCGCTTTTTCTTTCGCCCAGATTTCATGAAAGCCTGCCACGGTTTGCTTGGCAGTATCTAACACCAATTTTTCTGGCAGCATGGCTTTAGCCGCCAAGTGTGACAGCTCATCCAGCGTGAAATCACTGAATTTCTTGCTACGACTCACCTTCAGCGATGCACTATCATCGGGGATATAAGGAATGGTCGAGACAAAGTCATAAGCAGGTGCAATCGATGCTGCGCGCTTGTCTTTGTAAATCACAGACCAATTCTTCAGATGCATATCCGCATTGCCAATTAGGGTATTGAACACCAATCGACGCGTAAATTCTGCAATGTCTTCGTCTTGACCTTCGATGCCGATAACCTGAGCAATATTGCGCATACTGGCTTTTTTGTATTTATCTTGAGGATAGACGCCAAACACTTGCGCAAAATCTTCAATATGTACGGCTTGCTCACCTGCACGATCAAAGCGCTTGATCACAAAGGCCTGAGCATTTTTAAATGAGTCACCAAATTTACCAATACCATCTGGGATATTAGCAATCTGGTTAATCGGGAGTAGCTGCGTTTCTGGCACATCCATCCCCAACATACGAGCCAGTTCCATCATCGAATATTCATTTTCTGGCACAGCGTCAAAGCGAGACGATGGCAATTTTACAATCCAAGAACCACCTTGACCGGTTGCAGGAATAGTCAAACCACCGTTTGTCTGTTGTACGGCTGAAAACTTCAACTGTACACCCGCTAATGAAAAACGCATTGGAACATCTATTTTCGTTTCATCGTCAATGTCTTGATGCACATTAGGCGGCAGCGCTTCGCCATCAGCAGGTTCAACCGTGATCGCACCTGCTAAATCTTGTCCTAACACCCACAATAGAAAAAATTCTCGTGCGGGGTTCACTCCGGCACGCTCTGCCAGGTAATGACGCATGGTTTCTTCTGGCAAAAGGTTAGAGAAAAACGGAGTTAACTTGGTTTGGGTCGGTTTAAAATTAGTCAGTAAGCCACCCAGTGCATCTTTAAAACCCAGCCCTAACACAGGCCGTGAGTCGTCATAAATGTACGAATCCATAAAGGCAAAAAGCGTTCTGTCATTGCCCACGTTAGTGATCGTTGCGATGGGCTCACCGTAGAGCAAAACGTTGAGCGTAGAAACATGATTAGTCATCGTCGTCTTCCCCTAACTGATATGCCGGTGACATCTGCTCAGCTTCATCGCTGATACCGTTAATACCTTGACTGCTTCGAATGATCGACTTGATGGCAGGAACTGACTTTTTAGGTGCGACAAATAACTCTAGGTCGAGTACACGGGCAAGTGCAATCAAACTGGAAATTCTTAAATCAACACCGCCAGACTCGATTTTCGAAATATGACTTTGCGGCACACCCGAACGCGCGCTTAACTCTCTTTGGCTAAACCCCTTGCGTACCCGAGCTTCTCGAAGACTTTCTAGTATCTGCTCTGTTACATAGCTCA
Organism: Alteromonas sp. MB-3u-76; assembly: GCF_002831605.1. NCBI lineage: Bacteria > Pseudomonadati > Pseudomonadota > Gammaproteobacteria > Alteromonadales > Alteromonadaceae > Alteromonas > Alteromonas sp. MB-3u-76. The sequence continues at coordinate 4,309,545 of NZ_CP025115.1, forward strand.
TTTCGATACGCCTTAATGAATCAACTAGGAATAATTATATACAAAAACATATCACCGCAATCCCACGAGCACAAGAATGATTAGCTATTATGTATCACCAAGCGCTTTTTGATATGCAACTATAGATAAATTGTAACGCGCGCGCTCACTTACCGCGGGCAGTTGGGACAATGGGGCAACACCAGATATGCCAAGCTTTATAGGGTGAATAAGAGGAATTTGAACCGCCCCAAGGAATGGGGCAATTGGGGATGCGGTAAAAACTCCTAACCGCATCAAAAATACCAAACTTGCAAAAGTCCCAATATGGGACTAATATCTGTTTATGAGAATTATCGCACTATCAACCTTAAAAACATTTTGGGAAGACAGCCCAGAATACATTGACGCTAAAGAGCCAACTTTAGCGTGGTATAGGCATGCATTAAACGCTGATTGGGGCTCACCGGCGGATGTGAAACAGGACTTCAGAAATGCCAGCATCCTCAAAGATGGGCGTGTCGTGTTTAACATTGCCGGTAATAAGTACCGGTTAGTTGTTTGGATCAATTATGCCTACAAAGTGGTTTACATACGGTTTATCGGCAGCCATGCGCAATACGATAAAATTGATGTGCAAACGATTTGAAGCCAAACGGTAGTAACAAGAGGTAAATATAATGGACATCAGACCTATTAAAACAGATGCCGACTACCGCGCGGCATTAAACGACATCGAAAACCTAATGATGGCGGAGCCTGATACCGTCGAAGGCGAAAAGCTGGACATTTTGGTTACGTTAGTTGAAGCCTACGAAGCAAAGCATTTTCCAATGGATTTGCCAGATCCTGTTGAGGCAATAAAGTTTGAGATGGAGCGCAAAGGATTAACAGTTAAAGATCTTGAACCCATGATAGGTAAAAGCAATCGTGTTTATGAAATCCTAAACCATAAGCGATCACTCACGCTAAAAATGATTTGGAAACTTCATGAAGGGCTAGGTATTCCAGCAGAGTCGCTGATCAAACCGCCGCAAGTTCGCGCGTCATAGTGCTGCACATAAAAATTATGTTGTCATGAATGACGCTCGCTACCCAAACATTTCGGCTATTGATAACAGGCTAGCTGAGCTTGAAAACGAAAAGCAGCAGCTTCTCGCATTGAGAGAAGCTTTGCGTAGCGCTCAAAACGAGCGTTCAGTACAGACATTCACCCCAGAACAGAAAGTCGCCCTATTCAGACAACGATTTCGTGGACGAGAGGATATCTTCGCCAATCGTTGGCAAAACCAACAGGGCCGCAGTGGCTATTCCGTAGCCTGTGATAATGAATGGATAAACGGGGTATGCAACAAACCCCGCATTAAATGCCAAGACTGTTCACACCGAAAGTTTAGCGAACTAAACGAGCACATTATTTACAGGCACCTTGCCGGTCATCAAGTGGTTGGTCTGTATCCACTACTTAAAGATAATTCGTGCTATTTGTTGGCAGCCGATTTTGACAAAGGCTGTTGGCAAGAAGAAGTCAAAGCAATGTCTAAAGCGTGCCAAGCGTTTGATATTCCCCACGCGATAGAAATCTCGCGTTCTGGCAACGGGGCGCACTTATGGATCTTTTTTGAAACCAATATCCCAGCGAACCAAGCTCGGGCACTGGGTTTCGCTTTGCTTGATAAAGCCATGGAAATATTTCCAAATCTTTCGTTTGACTCCTATGACAGGCTATTTCCTAACCAAGATGTCCTTCCTGAAGGCGGTTTTGGTAATCTCATTGCGCTACCACTTCAAAAGGAGGCTCGCCTTTCAGGCCGTAGTTGCTTTGTTGACAGTGACCTGAATGCGATTGACGATCAATGGCGGTACCTTGCTGGGCTTAAAACGCTCACGCAATCGAGTATTGATCAACTCATAACAACCATTTCACCCAATACCCTATTACTATCCGAACAGGGGCTAACAGACAACCGCCCACCTTGGGAAATCACAGCCAAAGCCGCACCAATAAAATTAGAGTCTTTGCCGAAAACCGTGACCATTACCTTGGCCAACCATATCTACTTTTTGATGAGCGAGTTACCTGGGCCACTACTGGCAGGACTAAAGCGATTAGCGAGTTTTTCTAATCCTGTGTTTTTTAAAACACAAGCGTTGCGCTTTTCAACCCATGGCATTCCAAGGTTTATTTCCTGTGCTCGTATTGAAAACGATTACCTAGCACTACCGCGAGGCTGTCTCGATGACGCGATTGCTTTGCTACAAGAGCACAATATTTCGCCACTGTTTGACGATAAGCGTGAAACCGGCAAACCATTATTAAAACTTACCCCTGAGTTCACTTTGCGAAAAAACCAGCGTGACGCAGTGGCCGCAATAACCAAGCATGACTTCGGTATTTTGCATGCGCCGACTGCATTTGGAAAAACGGTTACTGCCATTGGCATGATCGTAAAACGCAAAGTAAATACCCTCATACTGGTTCATAGCCGACAACTGCTTGAACAGTGGCAAGAGCGATTACGCACGCTCCTACCCGACGTAAACATTGGCAGTATAGGCGGGGGTAAAAGAAAGCCGAGTGGCATTATCGACATTGCCACCTACCAAAGCTTGGTTAATAAAAAAGACAACTCCATCACGCCTCTCATCCAAGACTACGGCCACATCATTATTGATGAATGCCACCATCTGTCTGCGCCAAGGTTTGAAATGGTACTCAACGAGGTAAGAGCAAAATATGTATTGGGCCTAACAGCAACGCCAGAGCGACAAGATGGCCATCAAAAGATCATTTTTATGGCAGCAGGGCCCATTCGCTACAAAGTGAAACAAAGCCCTGATGAGCAATTTACTCAAACCGTGATGATTCATCAGCTCTACGATATACCGCCAGCTGAGCTAATAAAAACAGATGAGCGCCCCAAAATAAGCGATGCCTACCGCTGGCTCGTCGATAACCAACAGCGCACTTCAAAAATTGTCTCAGACGCCTCTCAGTGTGTTCAAAATGGGGGACACCCCTTAGTCCTTACTGAGCGTAGAGAGCACGCAGAGTACATATATTTACGACTTACCGAGATGGGTATAAGCACTGTCGTACTCAAAGGCGCCATGAATGCTGCGGAACGCAAGAATGCTGATAATCATCTACAATCGGCTCAAGCCATCGTCGCAACAGGAAAATATGTGGGCGAAGGATTTGACCTACCAAGACTGGATACGTTGTTTTTGGCCATGCCCATCGCATGGAAAGGTACGTTGGCCCAATATGCCGGTCGTATTCATCGTGAATCGGAAGGCAAAACACAAGTCACCATTCACGACTATGTAGACTGCGCCCTCCCTATGCTGCAACGCATGTTTAAAAAACGCGAGAAAAGCTACAAGGCCATGGGGTACGCCCTTGAGTACATTGATGGTAACAGTGACAATCAGCCTTCACTGAAGCTGGAAGACGCCTCTTCATCAAATTCCAAGTCAAATTAGCAAGCCGCTCTTCGTTCAACACTTCCCCATGACTTTACCCCCTTACGCCAAAACCACTATCCGTTTGGCTTTTGGATCGAAACGCCAAACAGAGAAATTAGCCCATTCACTGTTTGGCGTCTCGATTGAAATCCAACGCTACTAAGCCTTGCCATTACTGGCAAAAAGCAAGATTTGGCACTTTTTGCACCATAAACCAACCTCGGCATCAAAGTACAAACCGTTTGATTTTTTAAACCCAGAATGCAAACGATCGTTTGGCGTCTCGATTTTTTTGCACTTGGCGAACACAGCCAAACAGCACCGTATTGGACTATGTATATCAAACAGTTAGCCGCGCACAGGCCATCATAAAAAGCCGATTTGACTGGTTAGTTTGATGGCCATTTCTTTCATCTAATTCACCACCGCGTCTGCACCCGACGACTGAAAATAGACGGCATGACGAACCAACAAGGTGATAAGTGACGTGTTATGGGCAAGTGGTAACGATTGGGATAGAGAATGGATACAGCAGGTGGTCGCTTTACTGGTTGGGGATGGCGCGTTTACCCTCTACCCAGCACTAAGCCAGTACGAGAATGCAGCCGAACGTTTAACCCGCTGGCTGACCTTTCAGTTACCACGCGTTAAACAAGCACGCCTAGGCTGCCCGATTCACCAATGGCTGAATAGCATTGGCGCGCAAGTGATCGTAGAAAAATGGCAGAGCCCCGAGCAATGGCCAAACCTGTATTGGCTACCTTTACCTGAGGTTGAAGGCCACGCGCAAGGCGGGTTAGTTTTGTTACCGGCACATTTGTTACCGACAAATAGGGATGGCACGATTCAAACTAGAATATTGCAAGCAAACGCACCCGCCAACGCCAGTATCTTTTGGTGCATTACGCCTTTATCTAAAACAGGAAAGCGCACTACCTTGCACCCCAAACAGCAAAACCGCGCCTTTTGCCTGCCCAGTTCGCCGGAGCAAATAGGAAAATCATGCAAAGGGTTATTACTGCGTGGTTTAAGAAAAGACAACCGAAAACGAAACAGCAACGTGATCAGCCACCAGATCAACCTAGCGCTACTGCACCATCTTTGTGGACCGGAGAATGATGTTTGGATTACGAACAAATGCTTTGGTAACGAGAACCAAACTCAACAACAAGGCTAAATAGCTTGATATTTGTTATGAAGAAAACCACAATTTCACTCAAGCTCTTTAAAGCTGGTTGAGCCTTTACCTAGTGTTTTGGCTCGTGGCTGCGCCTCAGTCGCCGTTAAGACTGGGGCTTATCTCTTACAAACTACTCGAAATCACAAGCCCCAGAAACGAGTAACCCCTCACAGGGCGCTGATCTAACGGGTAGCGGGAGGGGTGTTGTTGACGCGATTTTAATATCAAAAGCGCCAAATAGCTCGATATCATTTGATGTCGCTTTTTAATTGGCAGTATGTATCAGACTGTTTTAAACACCTGCTTTTTAAAGGTATTCATGGCGAGCTTGTTAAAACGAGCTTCATCTGCACCTACCTGTTCACTGTTACAATAATCACACATTGAATACTGGCTTTCAATTTGGCCTTGTTGCCCCAAATGCTCAACCGTAATCTTTTCAGTATGAAGCATGAGTTGACCCATCTCGCAAATTGAACAGGTTCGAGTATTCATCACATATCCTCCCACTGCATTGGCTAACAGCTAGAAAACGAAAATCACTCTGAATCCCGTGTTGCTACCGACATTCATTTCGGTAGCAACACCCTAAGGCTCACAGCCAAAAAACAAACTCGAACTGTCGGAGTACTGTTTTTAGAATTGACGGGGAAAAGGATCCAGACAAAATAAAAATAAACTATCCGGAATTTCCGAATAGTTACGTTATTTATTAACTATGCAGTTATCCAGCTTTGATCTGTTAACACCTGCTCTGCAATCGCAATTTGCCTTGCAGTAAACATTTGTTTGCGTGCATTCCATGAGTGCACCTTTTGTACAAGTTCTTCGGTGCTTTGTACTTGCTCATGTTTACTTAACCAATGCACCGTTGCCAAGAGCTCTAAGCCTTGTGGAGACTCAAAACCTTCGACTAACTGAGACACTTTCTCAAATCGCGTTCGAGTGTCAGGGTGTTGAGTAAGAAACTCCTGCGCATCTTCTATAGCGCCTGGCACTAGCTGTAACTCTTTTTCAGGTGCATCTCCACCATCGGCATAACCTGAGATAAAGTGCCCTTCAATCGCATTGAGCACATGCCGCAAATTTTGTGCATAAGGGCCATAATGCGCTTTTTCGTATTTTAATCTTAATGGCTCACCTGCTTCTTGCATAAAATACAAAAGCTTATGAACTTCAAGTAACGAAACGGTTGGGTCAAGCAAACCTCTTAGATAGCGTTGCACTAACTCAATTAATACAGCCCTACCAGCCGTCATGTTAGGCACTGCTTTGTGTTTTGCTATTTTATCGTTTTGAGGCGCACCAATAGGCTCGTAGAGAAAAACATCCACATCACGCAAAGGCTGCATTGCCTCTTCAATTTTTTCACGCACAATTGCCCAATCTAAGCCACCTAAGCCAGCACCTAGCGGTGGAATAGCAACAGATTTTATTCCAAGCCGTTGAATATCATCAACCAGCGCCACAAGGCCAGATTCAATATCTTCAATACGACTTGCAGCACGCCAGTGGCGTTTTGTCGGGAAATTAATAATATAACGAGGATTGGCTAATTGACCCGTTTCAAAAATAAACATTCTACCTGGCTGTACGTCTTTGTTTTTACAAGCAAGAGCATAAGCATTGAAATTGTTTGGCCACGCCTTTTTAAATTGTAGCGCTATGCCACGCCCCATCACGCCAACACAATTAACAGTATTAATTATCGCTTCTGCATCAGCGCGTAAAATATCACCATGTGTCATTCTAATCATATCTACGGCCTCCTCAGTAATACCAGTTAGAATTTATTGTTAGTGTGGGCTTAAATGCTGCTGTTCGCAAGATGTTTGCAACTTGCTGATAAATAGCGGGGGATTTTACCACAATAGCTTCTATCAAGTGCCAAGGAAAACTGTGTTCCATCAAAAACTCAGCTTGTTTTCCCTCTTTGCAATTTTGCCATTGCGTTGCAGCAATTGCCTGCCAATCCAGCTCATTCAACTGCGCTAAATCATTTCTATCTTCAAAAAAACGTGAGCCCGCATTCGATAAAGTAAATGCCCAACGGTGACTTTGCTGCCGTGCCCATTGAACACTTGCATTTAAATCGGCTTGTAAATGAATGATTGGCTCTTGCCCGCCTTTATATGCTAACTCCTCACTATCAGCTCTATGAATTACATACAACATGATGGAACGAGGACAAAAATAAAATGGCACACATTGTCCAACAAACAAATCCGGATAACTGCTCAAGGTTAACTCTGTTAAACGGCGCTGCTTGATGGTATTCATTCCTATCGTTGTGCCTATGGCATTTTGTGCAATGATTTGGGCATCACATAACAATCCTTGAGATGCCAAAATAGAAGCGAGCCTGTCTACATGAACAATATGATAAATTTTAGGTTGAGCTGGTACCATATTTACCTTATCAATACTATTAAATGAACAAAGTCATATTTAAAAAACCATACCCACTCATGCCAAAGCCTCTAGGTAAACTGCTTTGGCTTGATTTAAGTACTCTGCTCGTTCTAATTGCTCCATTGTAGTGATTTTTATCGAATGCCTAAATGTACCATTAGGCTGGAAAACAACCGGAGCTTTTAATGAAAAAGGTTTACCCAGTTCAAACAATATATAAGGCTCATCAGAGTCACTTTCATATCCTGTGATGGATAATTCGATTTCTCGTCTCTTTACATATTGAACATCTCTAATTGGCCAGACTAGTCTAATATCGTGGATCACTTGATAATTTGGAATCAAGGCTAAGTATCTAATCTCATTGACAACATGGGATTTAAAATTTAATTCAAATGTCGAAACTGGAAGGTGATAAAAGTGTAATTCCTCATTTTTAAACTTCTCAAAGCAATTTATGAATCTGTCATTATACTTGCCCAATGCCACAGTCATCGTCAAATCAGGGTATAGCACTTGGCGCATGCCGTAATAAGGTATGCGTGCAGCGTCTTGTACGTAGAGCCTTTCCGCCATGCCAGCCACGGGATACATGGCTTCATTGCCTTGCCCAGTTGGTGTATTCGGTGCTGTGCCAATTTGCGCTTGCAAGAACGCTAGCAACCACTGGTGACCGGAATAACGGCTTTTAGTCTGGGTAGGATCAGTTTGACTAGGCTCAGCTTGGCTAGGTAAGAGGGCAAACGCGCCAATACCCACTTCTTCTATCGCGGCTGCGTAGGGGTTGGGGGTTGTGGCTTGATCAAAAAAACCTGGGTATAAAGCAAACGCACCAAAAACTGGGCGGCTTTTTTTAGGAGATTGGCCAGCGTTTCCACTTGATGGCGATTTAGAATCGTGAGGTTCTGATAAACGAATCAAAGCATCCCGATAACGGTGCATTTGGTTGATGGCATCGTCTGGTACGTAATCCTTACTTTCGATATCTTCATTGCTGTCATCAAAGCGGTTTTTCTCGGTTTTAATACGGTACTTGGCATCAAATAGCCAAATAAACTGCTTTTCTTCTGATGAGTCTGCTTTCGTTAAATCAGCGCCTTTAGGTAGTGTCACTTCCAACACAATATCCGGCTCTTGGTTAACCAAGTACGAGCGGATTGATTGACCCTTTTTGGTAAATTTCGGCTCGTGTGCCAGCCGAGCGGTCACACCATCGCTGCGTTTAAAACGAAAGGCACCGGCAAACCCATCTTTTAGTTGGTACTCAAAAAAGTCATTCTGGGCGAGCTTAGTCGCACTGTTTTCCACCAATTCAAAGCCAAGGTCTTGCTCTAAAATCTGTTTCAAACACAAAAAGCACCACACTTCGTAAATCTCAGCCACTGATTTCATAGAAATGCTCGACTGATTGCCAAACACATCTAAATAAAATTTCAGCTCCTGCCAAATGCGATACACCGCGCTGTAACCGGTTTTTTGCTGTAGAACTAACGACTCACGGCTTAACCCTGTGTATGCCCCCACCTCTTTTAAAAAACTCTGACCTAACACTTTTTGCAGCGGTTGTTGCCAACTATGCAGCTCATTTAAAAATGAATCTGACAACCGTTGCCGTTCTGGTGCTTGGTTACTCTGCCTAAGCTTTTGTTCAAACTCCGCTAATTGCCGCTTACTTTTACTCACCGCCATTTTAATAAAACGGTTTTCTGGGGTATCGACACTCAGTTGCTTTTTTTCGACTGCATAGCGCTTATCGTACTGGCCATTGGCAAAGTCTTGCTTAACTTTCTCGGCTAACTTATGTGGCAGGCGGCCTTTTAACTTGGCCGCTTTGATATTGGCAACCGTCGGTTGCAAGCGGCTATGCGGTGCGGCACAAATCACTTTTAAGCCTTGCTCAAAACGCTCCCGTAACGCGGCAAAATTAGCCAACCACATAAGAGGAAAATGCCCGCGTTGCTGGCTAGTCGCTGCATCTTGCTCGGTTTTTTCGACCAAACTAAAGCGCCAAAGGGGGTAGACTTTGTCGATGGCTGGAGTCATCATGATATTTAACCTACAGCTAACTTCGCCGCTTGTTGCCACATAAAGTGGGGCATAGGCTCTTTTAACTGCCAAGTAATGCTCATCGGTTGTGAACCTGTATGCGATACGTAGTCTACTTCACCATAATTCACAAAACCCATGGTTCGGCCGTATTCATCTTTGCTTTGCTCACGCACAAATAAAAACAGACGCTTACCCATTTTTTGGTGTTGGATGTACTCCAAACCACGGCCTTTATCAGGTCTTGCACTGTTTTGCGACTGCCAGTGGAACAGGTGTTCGTTGATCGCGTAATCGTGGTACATAGTGGTTGGCGAAAACTGCTTTTCATTTTTGTCCAAGGTGACAAACATCAGTTCAATATTTTGATCTTTCAGCACAAACACACCTTCCCGAGCCGGTGGTTGGCGCTCAAACGTAGTCGCGCCAAATGCCACCAATATTTGTTCACGCGCATAACGTGCATGCAGCCTCAGTGAAACCTCAGGCAAAGCCTGCATTGTTGGTTGCTCATGCTTGGTTTGTGCGAGTTGCCAGTTAACAACATCCAATAACTCTGCTTTTAACTCGCAAGCATTCAGTTTCGCTAAGCTTTGAACAATTGAATCGAATCCGCATTCAGGCCCCGTTTTCTGCCAAAAATCGTAATGACACATCAAAGCATAACGATGGCTCGAATCTTCTATTGCAAAGCTGTTATGGCAAAGCTGTTTTAAGAAGCTCAAATAAGCATGATCATCACAGGTCAAAATTCGGTTATGAATGGCCTTTCTAAGCATTTTCAGCAGATCTTCATCAACTGAATTTTCGTTGATCTCATCCTTAGCTTGCTGAACCAGCTGCGACCAACTCCCTCGCTTATAAAGCTCATTCAAGTCGATGTGAGGATTTAAGGTTAAGAAATTCGACAATGTTAACGGCAGTGTGGAATGCTGAGGATATTGGCGGATCATTGCGACTAAGCGCTTCAACGTTAATGAAGCTTGACGAATATTGCTGAGCACCATTTCTTGAGTGCGCTTACTCAACTCAATGCGACAACCCAGCGGTGCGTGGGGGAACCCTTGCTTTATTTCTTCGCTGATCGCTCGATGACTTTTACCGACTAAGGCTCTAAATTTATTGGCAAAGTCATACTCTGGGCGGGAATTACCAACAAAATCGAGTACTGTGCAGCACTCTTTACCGTCCGATAAACGCAAACCTCGGCCAAGCTGTTGTAAGAAAATGGTGAGGCTTTCTGTCGGTCGTAAAAACAATAACGTATCGACTTCGGGAATATCGACACCTTCATTAAAGATATCGACCACGCAAAGCACGTTAATGCTGCCAGAACGAATCGCTTGCTGCTTTTGTTGCCGCTCGTGGCTGTTATCACTGGTCAACACATCCGCTTTAACACCTTTTAATAAGAGTTGCTCTGTCATGTACAGTGCATGTTCTTTGCTGACACAAAAGGCCAATGCTTTCATTTTGCCTATATCAGTGATGATCTCCTGGATACTCAGCAAAATCTTATTGAAACGAACTTGGTTGTGGGTGTAAAGATGAGTCAGCTGAGCGATATCGTATCGCCCACGACTCCAAGGAATGGTTCGAAGGTCGGTATCATCATCAATTCCAAAATACTGAAATGGGCAAAGATGGCGACGGTTAATGGCTTCCGGTAAACGAATTTCAGCGGCAATCACACCACTAAAATCCGCTAAAATATCCCCACCATCATGGCGCTCTGGTGTGGCGGTAAGGCCGAGTAATATCGCAGGGGAAAAATGCTCCAGCACTGCGCGATAACTAGTCGCAGCAATATGATGCACCTCATCAATGACAATGTAATCATAATAGTCAGCAGTTAGGTTAAGCTGGTCCAGCTGATTGTTCAGAGTTTGAATAGAAACAAACAGTTGCCGATAGTGCTCCGGTGTATGTCCGCCCACCCAAAGTTCACCAAACGTACCATTACGCAATACCCCACGATACGCCGCTCTGGCTTGTTTTAAGATTTCTTCTCGGTGAGCGACAAACAGGAACTTAGCCTGCGGCTTGGCTTTGATAAAGCGCGCAAAATCAAAGGCCGAAATCAGGGTTTTCCCCGTGCCGGTAGCCGCAACGACTAAATTACGAAAGCGCTGGTGAACACTACGCTCAACGGCCAGCTGTTCCAAAATGTCACTTTGATGAGGAAACGGAGAGATATCAAAGAAGTGCGTCGGGCTGGCCTCAAAATCTCCGCGCTGCTGACTCAAGGCTTTTTTGAGTTTTTCACTGCTTGTTGCATCGCCACTAAAGTGTTCAAAATCATTAGAAACCCAATAGGTTTCAAAGGTGCTCAATGATTTATTGATAATGTGTGGGATTTCTTGTGAAGTGATTTTTAAATTCCACTCTAAGCCATTGGTTAGCGCTGAATGGGAAAGATTGGAAGAGCCGATATAACCAGTGTGATAACCCGTGTTGCGTAAAAATAAGTAGCTCTTGGCATGTAAACGTTCACGCTCAGTGTTGTAACTCAGCTTCACCTCGGTATTCGGTAAACTCGCCAGATACTCAACCGCTTTGGCATCCGTTGCTCCCATGTATGAGGTGGTGATGATTTTTAGCTCGCGACCACTTGAGGTAAATTCTTCTAGCTCTTTGCGAAAAATGCGGATCCCTGCCCACTTAATAAATGACACTAACCAGTAAATTTTATCCGCAGACAGAATCTCTCGCTTCAATTCAGATTCAAGCGACAACCCCGCATTACTGCCACAAAACAACTCGCTTTGGCTTAAGCCTGTTAACGGAAAAATGTCGTTAATATAATTTTTTAAATCGGCTGAGACAGGATTTTCGAGCTCATAGAGCGCGGTCAGAATTTTACCTTGACTGGCAAGCAAATTGTCTTCGATAAAATCGTTATCTTGAATTTGTGTTTTTAGCCAGAGTAACAATTGATTGGATAAAGCAATTTGCTGTTGCAGACGATCATCACTTGAGGGGACGGACTCAATCGCGTACTCAAGTATGTGTGATAGGAAACGAGATAACCATGTTGATGCTTCACTGCTATTAAGCTCACGTTCGCCGACATAGAATCGCTCTCGGTCAATACGACTCTCGATAAGCTGCGTTATAAGCTGCTCATAAATTCCGACTTGTTGCATGATATTCCTTTTATTCTAATGGCTGGATCAATAACAACATCGATTGATATCGCAGTTTTACCGCCAATCCATTTTGTGATTTTGTCATTTCAATCAAGTTGTACTTACCTAATGTTTTTAATGTTCTCGACACATTACTGACCGCTCGGCCTGACAGCATGGCCAGCTCAGTTACCGATTGCGGCTGTTGCTCGGCGATTACTTTTAACAACTGCTGGTTTTCTTTCGATAGCACATTGGCCACTGACTTCAATGAGTCGAACCAGATATCAACGGGGAAATCGGGGTCGGGTGTTTGGCCTTTAATCCCGATTACACAGCGCGATTGTTTTGCGTTTTTCATTACTTTACTCGGATTGTTTGCCTGCACTCTCTACTTGCCTTCTTCACTCACAAAAGGCCACTGCCAGCGAATGCGTAAAACAACATTTAAACAATCAAAAGACTGTATGCCTATACATAAGCCTAGCATCTTATCAACTACTGATAATATCGCAAGAATATTCTCCGTTTAGGACAATAGCAATCTCCATACGCGTGAATTACACAACCAGTACACTAGCGGTCTTGTCTGCTTTAGACTTTAAAACCAGCCAAGCCTTTAGGTTGACTGGCGGTACACTGCAAGGCGACAAGCTCACATAGGGCTCATCACCTTTTTAGTCATCCAAAATACTGCCTTTCACGCAGTACATACGTGGGCGGGTGTTGTCGGGCAGGCTGACTTTGCGCTGTGGCCGATTACCATCGGGGACTAAGTAGCCTGCGGCCATTAGTGCTTTAGCGGCGCGATCTGGGCTTAGGCCTTCGGTGGCTTCACGCCAGCCGGTTGGGTAAAACAGGTAGAGGGTTTGTGGGCCGCTGGTGTCTATCCAACCCGCGCGTTGGCGTACTTGGCTGCTGTAACCGGTTTGCTTAGGCGTAAAGCGGCTTTCGCCATGCTGCTCAATAAAACTGCGTACTTGGCGAATGGCTTGTTGGTCTTCATTGGCGGCCACGCCACCGCGGGCAAGTATCCATTGGTTAAGCTGGCTTAAACAGGCTGCCTCGACACTTTGGGTTGGCCAATCGAGTACTTTGGCTTGAATGGCTAACAACCCAGCGCTGGCCAGTAAGGCAAACTTTTCGGTGACCCGGCGCACTTGGCCGTCAGCCTCGGGTGGTAAGCTGGTTAAAAAGCGTTGGCGTACGTTTTGGAAAACGGGTCGCACCTGTGCGCCGTGCTGCGTTAAATACCGTAACCAGTCCAAGGCCAAGCAGCCGTAATGTTGGCGACTTTGCTGTTTTAGATGATCGGCTAAATCGGCAGCGTTCATACCATGACTCTGGTTAAACACGCCCATTTGCGCTCCAGCATCGGCACTGAGATCAATCACGCGCACTTGCTGCCCTGCTTTTACACGCTTGCCGATACTGGCGAGGTGGCTTTCGAGCGTCACTTCGCCAGTGGATAAAAACACCAAGCGCCAACGGGCGGGTAAGCGCATTTCACCGTATTTGCCTGCACGGGTTTTACCTTGGCCATTGGCAAGCATGTAAGCGACATCACCTGCCTCTTTTGGGTCAACTTCGCCCATTTCATCGAGCGCCAGCAAGGCATCGTTATGCGCTAATGCTGTGCCTTCTAAACCGTTGGCCGTGGCACGCCAACTATGGCGCAGTTGATTAGGTTCGCCCCACACCGATAATGCCGGATACAGCGCTGCGGTTTTACCAGTACTGCTGGCACCGTAGAGGTGTAAACCAAAACCATCCACCCCGCACAAGTGCAACAAAGGTGCAGCCAGTGCAGCGCAGACACCAACGATTAATAGCGGGTTATCCAGACAATAACAGCCAACGTGCTGCCGCCAACTGTCGCTACTACCTTGTTGAATAAAGCCTTCTATCGGGTGCATGGTTTGCAGCACCATGCGCGGGTTGTTGTGTTCGCTTGGGTAAAAGGTGAGGCGCGGATGCACATAAGCGTGGTGATGCCAGCCAATGCAGTTCACGCTAATGGCCTTTTGCGTGGCCAGTTCGCCCATTTGTTGAATAAACAGTGAGAGCAACTGCCGCGCTTTGACACTGTTGCTTAGCCGCATGCCTCGGCTGAGTAGAATTCGGCGGTACTCGCTGCCATCTCCGGCCAATAGTTCTGCGGGCATAGCCCAGTAGCGATGGCGATTGTCATCGTCTAACCAGTGCAATAAATAACCGTAGTTGTCCCCTTGCGGATCGCGAGTACGGGCGGCCACTTGCAACCAAGAGCAGATTTTAACTGGGCTATCTTGCCCTGCCGGTTGCATCACCAGCCAGTTTTGCGCGTTATAGGCAAAACCTGGCGGTAATGTTGGCGCGCTGTTATTCATCTCACTTGCAGGTAACGGGGTTGATGCTGATGGTTTATCCGCGGCCATAAGCAGCACCGATACGGCGGGTTTCAATCCACTGGTCGATATCGCTTTCTAACCAGCCCACCGCACGCGCGCCAATACGAATGGAACGGGGAAATTCACCGTTGGCCATCAAGGCATAAATGGTGCTGCGGCCAAAGCCTGTTTTGGCCTTTACCTCGGGCAAGCGCAAAATCCGCTGCTGACGCGCTGGGTGTGCTGATGTGGTGGATGATTGGGTAGTTGGGGTCATCGTTTCTATTTTTTCCAAAATAAGCCTCACTGATCTGTTAAGTTCTCTTAGGAGTTTGCCCCGCTATTATTAAAGAGTTAAACGGACGCAGTAGGCAGATAAATGCCCAGATCGTGCAGCTTTCTGAGGGTACAAGTAGCTACTTGCCCCAGTTTGTAGATAGTGCCCAAAACAATAAATGCTCTGTGGGCAGAGTTAGTGCGTGGCTAAGTGGCGTGAACTAAGGCTTTGCCCAAACTGCCCCAAAAGCCCAAGGGATGAGCGAAGTGTTAAAACACATGGAGTATGAGGCAAAGCATAAAGTGAAACTAAAACTTCTTTATCTGCTGAAAAATGAAAATATAGTTTCACTGACTCATTAAACGTTAAACGCTGATTGTTTCATGGCTTGCTCCGCTCGGCTGATCCCTAGCCGCTTAGCAACGGTTTGCCATTGCTTAACCGCAATTAATACTTCATCGTAAATTTGCGTGGCTTGGGTTTGCGAAAGTCGGAAGAAATCTTTTACATCAAAGGCTAGTTGGTAGTCTAAAGTGTTGTCTGCATCGGTAATATTCAGATGCAGGCCATGCTTACCCACTATCGGGTTTAAATCATAAGCGGGTGACAACTTCCAGCCATTCTTTGTTAATAAAAACCCATGGTTACGCAGGTGGTCATCCGTGTTGGACACCGCAATATTAAACACAATACGTCGCCATAACTGTGCTAAATCAGCTTCGGTTTGTGCACCAGAATTGGAAATAAATTCAGCAATCTCTAAGTAGCTGGCACCTTGAGATTGTTCACCATCATAGTATTGAAGCTGTGTCATGGCCGATGAAAAATGCAGTCGCTTTTCACCGTCGCGATCAAACCGTTTGGTTAAAAAGGTATGGTGCCCAGAGGAAAATTGCTTGATCTCACTTGGATACATGTCAACACCTGCCGCCAACGCCAATTCATAACAGACCATCTCCCATGCGCCCACGTCATGGGTATCGTTTAAATTGGGAAACTTGGCAATCCACAAGTGGCCTTGTTCATCTGTGACACAAGCCTTGGGCCTTGCACCACCTAATGATGAGCCTGGAGAAATCAGCATTTTCAACCAGCGGTAATACTCGTCACTGTCGATGTTATCGTCTTTTTCAATCTGCATTGCTGCGTGCTCTAGCTCTCGCAAAGAAGCCATTGGCGGCGCAGCAAACTCAGAGTTGTCGTCCAAAAAAGCATCCGAACCTACTCGCTTAAATCGAATCCCCCCCATCCGATAAGAGTCATGTACGCCCAGCAGGTAATCCAATTCGTTTAATCGACTTGTTGCTCGAATGCCTTTACGCGCCTCAATCGCCGCACGCCGCTGCATTAAAATACGCCCCCATCTATCAGGCGATGAATCAAGAAATGCGCGAAAGTTTTTATCGGCTTCATCGTTATAGAGTTCACCGGAGTGAAGCGACAGGATGGGATCAATTTGCAAGCGAAAAGCTGAGGTTAAAAATGCTTTATCGTAGGCAAAACTAAACACGCCACCCCGGCTTGAATCACTGTAAGCAAGCAGCCCAATTAGCAAAGGCGCTTCAATTGGTTGCCAGTCGGCATAGACTTCGACGATTTCACGGCTCATTTTGAACCTTCCAGCAATTTTATGTTTTGCAGCTTGATACCCACTTCATCATGAGCGGCCATGTCTGCAAAGTTGCTTTCCATGCCAAGAACGGCCATCACTTTTAAGTAAGTGCCTATGGCAACGCCCGGATCACCGGCGAAAACTTTATTCACGGTTTTATGATCAAAACCAGTACGTTCACACAGTAGCTTTTTTGTAAAACCACGTCTTTTCATCGCCAACAGCAAGTCTTCACCAAAATGCGTCAGGATTTTGCGCTGCTTTGGAAACAGTACATTGTGTAAGTCACGCTTAGCCATATCACCAACCAAAGGGACTATATTCCCATTATTCAATCGTTAATGGGAATATAGTCCAACTTTGAATCCCAAGCAACTCCAACAATTTATATGTAGGACTATATTCCTACTTTACTCAATATAATTGGATTTATATCCCACCTTTAGGTTTAGGTTTAGCTTGCGCGTTGGCCAAGGCGATGATGTGAATCCCTGAATGCCAAAAATCACCAAATTACACTTTTATGCGCATAAAAATGTAAAATTTCGCACTTTTATGCGCGTAAAAGTGTAGACTGAGTTATACTACAGGCAGTTAACAGTCTTAATTGGCGGGAAATGACAATGCAGCGCAACTTACTCAACGCCCTAATAGCATGGAAAAATCAACCTGTGCGTAAGCCATTATTGATCGATGGCGCAAGACAAACAGGTAAAACCTATCTGCTGCAAGAGTTATTTGGGAACACCTTTGCCAACATCCTTCGTATCGACTTCCTTGAAAACCCTGCTTACAAAGAGGCGTTCGATGGCTCATTGTCACCTGACGAGCTAGTCATGAACATTGAGTTATTAACAAACCAAGCATTCACCCCAGAAACCGACTTGCTGATATTAGATGAAATTGGCGAATGCGAACGTGCCGTTACCTCACTAAAGTACTTTGCTGAAAAAGCACCGTCCTACTTTGTCGCAGCCAGCGGTTCGAACATTGGTTTGCTCAACACCTTCCCTGTGGGCAAGGTAGAACAATACAATTTACGACCACTGACCTTCCAAGAATTTATTTACGCATCCAACGAGCAAGCACTGATCAAAGCATTTGATAGTCAAGCCAGCACACCGGCGGTGCACACTAAATTGATGGATAAACTCACTGATTACTTTTTTACCGGTGGTATGCCGGAAGCCGTTGCTGCTTGGTATCAGTTCAAGGATTCAAGCATTCTAGAGCGTGTTGAAAAAGTCACCAAAATTCATGCCGATTTAGTGGAAGGTTATCGCCGAGATTTCGCTAAGTACGCGGGCAAGGTCGATGCCACACTGATTGAATCGGTGTTTAATAGCATTCCAGCCCAGCTATCACTTGTCAGCGATGAGTCGGTTAAACGCTTTAAGTTTAAGCATGTGCATGAGCGTAAATCTCGTTATAGCGATTTTGAAACCGCGATCCATTGGCTTAACTGCTGCCGCTTAGCTTTGCCAAACTACCCTATTGAAGGATCGCCGAAATCTCCGTTAGCGGCCTATAAAAAAGAAAATATGGTGAAACTGTTTCTGTTTGATGTGGGCCTGCTTAATCATATGCTCGGCAGCAGTTATAAAGAGATTAAACAGCAAAACTATGATCTCTCTGTTTATAACTACAGAGGCTATGTGGCTGAAAACTTTGTGCAACAAGAGCTCACTGCCATTGGCGTTGACCCAAGCTATTCATGGAATGACGCCCGCGCCGAAATCGAATTTATTTTGGCGACCGATGAAGGCGATATCGTCCCTGTGGAGGTCAAAAGTGGTAAACGTACAAGAGCAAAATCGTTGGCATCCTACATTGAAAAATGTACTCCAAGTAAAACCTTTAAGTTAACGGGTACACAAGGCTCATCCGCATTAGAGCAAACCAATATCGTGATGCCTTTGTATTTCACGCAGTATTTACCACAGAGATGGTAAAAGCGCGTTGCTTAGACCCCGAGGTCTACACAAAGTGACTTCATAGGTAACAATTTGTAGACCTTTGGTAGGCTTACAACCTTTCAACCAACCCTCAATCGGTTTTTTGCTAACGTCATTTGGCCAGCCTATCGCCTCATCGTTTAAAGCAAATCACTCAAGCGATTTAACAGTGCTTTACGGCTATTATTCGCCACAACAAAGCGCTTAAAGCGTTGTTCAAACGCCGCTTCATCAGCTTTGAACTGATAGGCCTCAAACAGCTGATGCAGATAGCGTGATGCCGCATCGTAACCACTGGCGCAAGTTCGATCCGCTTGCTCTTGTGATTGCTGCCAGTAGTGCTCACGTTGATTGTAGATATCCGTCAACGCTTTTTCTTTTTCCGCTTTTTCGATAGCTAATTTTTTTGCGAGTGCTGCGGCTTGCTCTTGCTGTAATTGACTTTGCGCTTGCTCAATAAAAGGAGAAATTACCTCGGGGGTTAACCAATACTGATAGATCTCGTCTGTGTTGACAGGTTCTTTTCGCGTCAGCGCTAAGGCTTGGTGACGGGTTAGCTGGCCTTGCTCAAACAACGTGCGTAATAGCGTGTCTATCTCTGCTTGCGAGAGATTATGGAGCCATTCATCAAATTGAAATTGGGTTTGTTTGGCTAGGTGACTGGGTTGCTCCTTCAGCACCATGGCGAGCGCCTTAACCAATGCTAAGGGAATATCATACAGCGCAGCAAACGCCTGCTCCTCTTCACTGAGGTGCTCAAAATCGAATTGAATTAACGGCACTCGCTCAACGTCATCATTAAAATCAAACATTTTGAGCCACATAAAGTACACAAGGCGCCAATCCCCTTGCATTAACCCGCTGCGTAACCCAGCTAAATGCTGGAAAAATTCGTCGGCATGCTCATCGTCAAAATACTCGTCATACTCCTCAAGGGAAAAAATCAGCAACTGCCACTCATCGTTTTCGTGAACATGAAGCCCATCACTTGAAAAGCCAAGTAAAGCTTCAGGGAGCGTTCCTGCTGGTAGCTTGATGTAGGCATCGATTGAGCCCCAATCGGCATAGTAAAAACCGATATCGAAGTACTTTAACATCAGATCAAAAGGATCAGCCTTTAGGTCACTGTAGGTGTAATACACCTGAAAGGACGTAGCGCTGATCTCGGCACGGCTTGAAATTGATCGGAGTGCTTGACGTGCTTTAGCATCTAAATACCCATCCAGACGCTCAAATTTATAGTATTGATATTCGCTCACGATGACCTTGCTATCTATTTATGGTGAATTGAAAAGTTTGTTTTAACAAAATTGTTATAGAAAAAGCGCTGCATTTTCTTGTTTACGCTGCTCCAATGTCTTAGCAATCGCAGACACTGTTGTTTTACTGATCCCTTGTTGCTTGGCAAGATACGTAAATTGGCTGATGGCTTCTGCGACTTCTTCAATAACTTGCCTTGCATCATGCCAACTCCCATAGCCAGCACTGGTAGCAAGTTTTTGCATCACCTTAAGCGGTGGCGCTTTGCCATAACCGCCGAAAGCAGTGGCGTGTTCGTTGAATGGATGCGGGCTGTAGGTAACATCGTAAAAAGGGGCAGGATCCCATTGACCGTCATCCGCTTGCAAAAACGCCCAGTTTTTACTGTGGTCGTCTTGATTAGACGACAGCAGATTAAAAATGGCGCGGCGAAATTGCAGCTGTCCAGCCGCTGGCGATTTACACAACTGACGGCAGGCTTTAATTAAATCAATGTAATCTAAACTTGGCGTTCGAAAGTCTGCATCCAGCAGCCCGCAAGCGCTGTGCATATGCAATCGACCTGCACTGCGCTTTCTGCCTAAGTCGGCCTGTTCAGTGACATAATCAAAACGCTTAAGCGCCAACCAAGCAGACGCACCGCTTGTAGGTGGTGCTTCAATGAGTTGCCATTGCGGCGGTTGACACTTAGCAACTTCTGTCATTTGCAAATAAACCGCCTCGCACAAACCTTCTTCATGGCCGAGCGCGAGATTTTTAGAGGTAAACTTAATCAGCCAAGCCTCATCTCCAGGCTGAGCGAAGGTTCGACAATACTGAGTTTCCCCAGCAGGCATATAAATTTGTGCCTTAGGCCTTGCCCCACCCGAACTACCTCCGGCGACTAATGCGGCCAACACCTGTTGAGTATGCCCATCTAACTCATCGTGATTATCATCCATATAATCTGACATCGAAGAATCGAACAGCGTTTGTGCTTCTAAACCTAACGTCGCTAAATCAATATCCGCGTGCGTGGTGGCTGAAAACTCAGACACCGGAGAAAAAGACAATGCTCCCATGCCTTTATCACCGACAAAGGCCAGTCTATCCATCGCCGTTAATTGATTAGGTAGGATGCCCTTTTGCCGGAAAATACGATCTTGTAACAGCATGCCCCAGCCATCGGGTAAACAATCTCCAAATACGCCATGTACACCTTGGTGCGGCGCTTTAGGAGCGACTTGAACTTGCGCGTTCGCATGCAAGGTAAAAGGTGATAAGTTGCCAAACTGCTGCAAATAGCTGTCTGCATACTGGAAAAAAACGCCTTGCCGATTCTGCGCCAAGACCCCTACTGCAACCTGCTCACCTGAACTTAAGGTGCGAGTCACGGCGAGTTTTTGAATGGGTTTAAAACTCATCTTTTAGCACCTCATCAATACTAGAGGGCATAGTGACCCGTTCTTTGCTAGGTTGTGTGAGTTGATAGAGCCTCTCTAGCGAATCAAGGGTCTGCCATAGCAACAGCAATTGGCGAAATGAAATTTGCCCGGTCAGCTCAAATTTCTTAATGGTGGCCGCAGGTACGCAGCTTCGCTCAGCAAGCGCCGCTCGTGACAGCTTTGCCTGCTTTCGTAACTCACGTAAATAAGCCGCATAGGCGTGGCTTACATCGGTATCATCAAGTAAGGTAAATTTCATCCGCAAAGGCCAAATGGATACAGTCATATCCATTATAGCGAAATAAAACAGAAAGTGGATATTATTGTATCTATTATTAAATAAAGTGTTGAAAAAATTACTCGATAAAGGCCTTCAAAACTGCTATGTTTTAGATCTAACAGCAGCATAAAAACGACACTGTTTTTCCATTGCTAACCACTAAGATTTAGTAAAAGCCATAGGCAAGTGGTGGGCAGTTTGGTGGGCAAACAGGCATTTTTGAACGGTTTCTTTTCGGTAACTTATTGATTTTTTGAGGGTCTAGACCGCTACTCAATGAGCAGATTCAGAATATTGAGTGATTAATAATCTGAAATACCAATCAGCAATGGTAAGTTGTAAACAGCCTTACACTAAAAGTGAGGCTGCTACTTATATATTCAACTTCATATACAATGATGCAGCAACCAGCAAAAGTAAGTACACACTCATATTTAAGTGTTTTACATGACTACAATCTATGAAGTGGCCACCCGCGCGGGCGTATCGTTATCTACGGTATCTCGCGTTCTTAATGGCAATAAGTCTGTTAACCCTGCTATGGCTGAAAAGGTTAAACAAGCCGCAAGCGAACTGCACTACACGCCGAGTCAGAAAGCGCGTTCTTTAGCATCTAAACACAGCCATGCAATTGGTATTGTGCTGCCTAACAAACACATGCTTTTTGCATCTCACTTACTGTTTTCTTTCGAGCACATTTTGCGGCAGCATAAGAAGCATTGTGTTATCGCTTTTTCCCACGACACAATTGAGTCTGAAGTGGAGGCCATCGAATTTTTATTGTCTCAAGGTTGTGACGGAGTATTTGTCACTACTATTTCTTCGACGACAAAACACTTGCATAGCTTGAAAGATAAGATTGTTACGTTGAGTACAGGAGAGGCAAAACCTACTGTGACTGACTTGTCGGCATCTGTCGCTCACTGTGTTTCAAAAGCACATCACTTGCTAAGTGAACAAGGACACACAGACATAGCGTTAGTAAATGACCGCAAAACCGTGTCTCAAAACGAAACGTTTCTCTCTTTATTCAAGAAACAATTAATCGTAAATGTAGACGTTGATGCTTTATCCGATCCATTTCTCGACCCGCTACTCGAACTAATGGCCAAGGGAGAAGTATTTTCAGCTATTATTTGCACCAACGACGTTTTGGTTGAGCGTTTAGTTAATAGCGCCAGAGAGCTAGGGATGGTGCTGCCCAGCGACTTATCTATTATATCGTCACGACCGCCCAATGCACACGCAGAAATAAGTAGTTCGCTGACTTACAATGTATCAAGCGTAGCCTACTCAACGCTTGATATGGCAAGAGCTGCGGCGAAGAAGTGTTTTACTGCTTTCTATGACGATGGGTTAGATGAAGATAGTGCGAATCCGCTGTCTCCCATATTTCTTGACTATGGGAGCACAGCGCCTTTTTCTTAGACGCTCTACTTAAAACGCAATAGCTATCTTCGAGTAAACCAAGGCTACATATACTTAAGCCACCAGTAGTTATGCTGCGCTTTGAAATGGCTAAACCATCGCACGGGATAATAGAGAGTGATGGTAAGCACACCTGTAATCAGCCAGATTTGCCACATCTCATTTACGCCAAAGTAGACACCTTTATTTGTTCCCCAAATACTCACGGCTACTGTGTATAGCACGAGTAATATATAGAGGTGAAGGACGTAAAAAAACATAGGAACTGAGCCAAAAGTATCTAGGATGGTCATTCGTCTAGCGTTTACTCTCTCAAAAACAAAAAGAAGCAGGAACATTCCTGACAGTGTAAATAGCAAAAACGCGAGTGACGGAGGGTATTTAGTCACATTGAATAAAGACATTGCTGACAAAATAGCGGTGTCTTGCATCGACCAAGGCAGGGTCTCTCCGTAAATATTGAACCCTCTTAGAAAGACGAATAAAAATGCGGTGACACCGGCTAGACCGAGCAGCCAACTGCCCCGTAAAGCCTTATTTTTATTTACACCATATAACGGCCCGCATGCAAAGCCGCATAAAATCACACCAATCCAAGGTAGTACGGGGTGGCTCACTTTCACACTCAAAAGGTCACTCTGTACAATGTACCCCCTGTCATGAAGCATACTCCAAAGGGTATAACCTGTTTCATGTGAAACATAATTGATAGGCGTAAGCGCATTGTGCCCAAATACTATGATTAAACCAATAGCGAGAAGGGCATTGCGCGGAAGGCCACTTAGCAACGCGAGAGCAAGCATACTCACGCCAATCGCCCACATAACTTGAAGGTAAATTACATCAAAGCTTCCCAACCAGCTGTAAGTAATAAAGGTGACTTCTAAAAACAGAATAAAAAGTCCCCGCTTAAAAAGAAATAACCTTACATCTCTTTTAGGTTTGTTTACCGGGTTGGCATAAAGCCATGCAGAAAGGCCGGTAAGAAACACAAATACAGGCGCGCAATAATGAGCTAGCAAACGGCTAAAAAATAGCGCCGGCGACGTAGTCTCAATGTCCATAGGATCGGACACCTGCATGTGTAAAAAGAATCGCTCCCGCACGTGGTCAATTAACATGATAATCATAACTAAACCGCGCATCATATCTATGCTGCGAATGCGTTCGCGTTTCACATTAGAATGCATAATCGACCCGCATATTTATTGTTCTAGGCGCACCAGGGTAAGACCACAAACGGTGATAACTACTTTCGATATAAGTTTCATCAAACAAGTTGTCTACGTTAAGTTGTAAATTCAACGAGTCGGTGAAAGCTAAAGTCGCAAATAGCCCTGCAAGCTGATAAGAGGGAAGTTGAAAAGATAAATCTGCAGCATCTCCAAGCTGTTCATGTACATATTGATAAGAGCTTCCAATTTGCGAGTCCATGCCTGCTATTTTAGTAAAGTAGGTTAGCACAGTAGACAGTGTGTATTCGGGCACATTAACCAATGGGCTGCCCTGCGGTATTTCTACGCCCCAGTCAGCATTAACAACTGTGTTTTCGGTCTCAGCTTGCGTCTTCGCGGCGGAAACGAACAGCGACATATTATCTCTGATTTGAGCATTGAATTCTATTTCAACGCCCTTGCTCACGGCTTCTCCTAAGGGAGCAGAAAACCCAACATTTACAGGGTCGGCAACCAATATATTAGACTTTCTTCCCCGAAAAGCGGCAACAGAACCCACGATATTATTAAACGAGAATTTTGAGCCTATTTCCACTGAACTGCTTTCTTCAAATCCAAACGGTTCACCGTTCGCATCTGTGCCACTAAGCGACAAAAAGCCTTCGGAATAACTGGTATATACATTTATATTGTCGCTAACCTTATAGATAAGTCCTAAGCGGGGGCTAAGGCGAGTTTCAGTATTACGATTAGTTGTTTGTTGATTTACCTCGAAAATATCCTGGTCTATATAGTCTGCGCGGGCACCAAGTAAAATATCGATATTATTAGCAACTGCGATCGTATCTTGAACGTACAGTCCAACGCCTCGCTGCTCTTCAATATTTTGGTAAAGAAGTGCTACGTCAGGTTGTTGCTGCCCATATACGGGATTATTGATATTAAGCGTATAGGTGCCTTTTCCACCGCGGTAGCGGAATAACGCAGTACTTAGGTCATATTCATAGGCATCAATGCCAACAAGTATGTTATGTGATAAACCAGCGAATTGGGTATCTCCACTTAACTCAACACGTAAAGCACTATCAGAAGAGTCATAATCCCGCTTTCTGCGCTGCCTTGTCAGCGTTTCACCATCGTCGTAAACAGACTGTCTCGCCCTTGACAGTTCAGCGTCTGAGGAAAAGCCATCCATTCGCGTATCTCGATAGCTTAGCCCAGCAAGTAATGCCCATTGGCTGTTAAGTTGTTTATCATAAGTGAGCTGGTGGCTGAGCGCATAAATTGTTGTTGGCCCGTCATTGGGTTCACCTAAGTAAAGACTGGTATCTATATCATCGAAATTATCGTTAAGTATCGCAATGCCACGATCAAATCGTTGAGCCTGTTTAAAAAACTGCATTTCGTACAGCAGAGACTCTGCGTCACCTAAATCAATATTAAAGGAAGGGGATAACACCGTTTTTCGACGAGTAACCGTATCGCGATAGCTGTTGTTGTCTTCGAAAGCACCGTTTATTCGAACAGCCAGAATATCGTTTATACCCTGAGTATAGTCTGCCTCTATTCGCTGATTAGCAAAGCTACCGTAAATCGCAGAAATGCTACCCGATTCATAATATTGAGGCTTTTTAGTAATTATATTAACGACACCACCTGGATCAGAGCGTCCGTAAAGCGCCGAACCTGGCCCCTTGATGACTTCTATGGACTCCACGTTAGACATATCAAAGGTCCCGCTGAAGCCTCTTCCTCCGCTAAACCCATTCACCATGAAGCCAGCCGGCATATTTTCATTGCCTGCAAAACCGCGAATGGCAAAGCTATCCCAAAATCCACCGCTGTTGTTTTGCTTTGTAAGGCTTGCGTCTAGTGTCAGTGCATCCTGTAATCGCGTCATCCCTAGCTTTTTAGCGTCATCACCGGTAATTGTTGTTATGGCTTGCGGCAGCTCGAAAGGCTTTACATTGCCCCTAAAAAGCTGTCGATAGGTAATATCAATTTTTTCAACATTGTCGGAATCTTTCCCATTAGTATATGAAATATCATCCTCGTTTTTAGCGTCGGCTAGGGCATTTGAGCTTATAAGAGAGAGCGACAATACAGATACTAATACGAATAGCGACACGCGGAATGTAGATTGTTTTTTCACGGAAAAACCTTAAAGCACAATTTTGAATTAAACCAAATTTAAAAATGTTATAACATAACAAAATGAAGATAAAGCAATATTGCTTGAATGGTTCAGGTTCTGTGTTTATAGCGCTATGCTGTGACAACGGTAATCTAATGCGGTGGTAATATGTCCAAAGATAAGCTTCAACTGAAAATGAAAACTTTGCTGCAAGTTTTTCTTGCAACGGCTCTGTTGACCTTCTTAACAACAAGTCGTGCTGAGAGCGATATCGAGCAGGTGTCGGGTGTGTTAGACAAATTGCATTCGCAAGCATCTCAAGCAAACTTCACTGAATATTTTAATTTATATGCGCCAGATGCTGTTTTTATTGGTACAGACGCCGACGAAGTATGGAGCATTAGCGAATTTAAAGCCTACGCGAAACCGCATTTTGACAAAGGTACCGGCTGGACATATTTACCTAGAGACAGACACATCTATTTTTCTCCTGATCACCAAGTGGCTTGGTTTGATGAGCTATTAGATAATAAAAAACTAGGTGAAACGAGAGGGACGGGAGTACTCATCAAAACAGACAATCAGTGGAAAATTAGTCAGTACCACCTTACGATTCCAATCCCAAATAATTTAGCCACAGATATCGCTGAGCAGATTAAAAAACATCACACAAAAAAATAGAGCCGCCGTAGCGACTCTATTTTAGGGCTCAATTAAAGAGTTCTTTTTAACAACTAGCGCTCTTCTTTAGGTGTTAGACGACGTTAATGGTTGAATTTCCATCTCCACGCGACGATTCATAGAACGGTTAGCAGCGCTATTATTAGGTACCTTTGGTGAATACTCGCCCATGCCTACGGTAGTAATGCGAGTTGAATTCACAGAAAAGTTAATAAGCTGATTTTTCACCGCACTGGCTCTTCGTTCAGACAGTGTTTGATTATATTGCTCAGCGCCAACATCGTCGGTATGGCCTTTAATCATAAGGACGGTTTTTTCGTAGTTATTAATTACTTTGGCAACATCTTGCAAAACTGGATTAAAGTTTGGACTAATACTCGCACTATCCGTAGCAAATGTGATGTCGCCAGGCATGATAAGACGAAGGTTATCGCCTTCTCGAACCACTTGCACGCCGGTATCAGATAACTCGCTGCGAAGCGCTTCTTCTTGCTTATCCATGTAGCCACCAATCGCGCCACCAGCAATTGCACCTACCGCTGCACCCCAAGCGTAGCGACTTTTGTCATGATCGCCAGTTGCTTTACCTAGTACTGCTCCTAAAACAGCGCCTATTGCAGCACCCTTTTGTGTATTGTTTGGGTTATTCGCACAGCCTGCCACAGTAAGTGATGCAGCGATTAAACTTACAGCTAGTGTTTTTTTCATAGCGTCCTCTTCTTTGCTTTAAACACCTGCCTTTACCTTTATGAGGTACAAACAACAAGTGCCAATAAATTACCTATATTCTAGGCTAAATTTCTTTTGATAAAATAGTGACGATTCAACTTAAAACTCAATCACGTCATTTTTTATCTAATCAGTAATAAACATATCAACTGTAGTCGAGCAATAAATGTTCCATAACGCTCAGTTTAAGGAATATCCAGTTTAGCCTTCCGCTGAACCTCTCTTCAATTTTCTATTCAACGTATTGGTTTAAAGGGTTAGGCACAGAATAATTGGTTTAAGCTGAACACAGTATTAACCAAAGAAATGACGCTGCTAAGTTTTGGAAATAGCGCTTTTCCTATAGAGAGATTTGTAATCTCTACACGCTCTTTTTATACAGATTTGCTACCGACTGTCTTCAATAAGTGACAAGGCTATTTGCTAAGGTTATTTGCCAAGATCCTTTGCTCAAAGTATCTCAAATAAAAAGAACTAGGTATTTAGGCGTAAATGTAAAACGTAAATTAAAAGGACAGTTTAAGAGAATAAAGAGGTTTTAGCCTATTGAAACAGAACGCTCAAAAAAGGCGTGAACATCTATACCGTAATCTGAAGCAATAACCGCCTTATCAATTTTAAGAGCTTTATCGCCCGATAAGTCGATATCTTTTGGCGTTAAGTAGTGATTACCTTTCACTGAGTAGAATACTTTTACTATGGGTGAGAATGGTGAATTGTTTTGTTTAAGCACCATTGCCAATCTCTCATTTGACAGCAACACTAGGCTACCAACAGGATAAACACCTAAACATTTTATAAATTGCTGAACCAAAACGACATCTAGACGGGTAGGCGCTTCATTCATCAATATAGAAAACGCTTTCTGGCTAGACATGCCTGCTTTATACACACGATCTGCAGTTAGTGCGTCATACATATCCGCAATAGCAAGCATGCGACCTTCTGTGCTTATCTCATCGCCTTTTTTCCCTGCTGGATACCCTAATCCGTCTAAGCGCTCGTGGTGTTCGCTAATAGCCTGAATAAGCGGCTTTGCAACGTCAGTATTTAGCAGATAATCAACGCCATGCTTTACGTGGCTCTTCATAATTTCCATTTCGGGATCTGTAAGTCGTCCGGGCTTATGAAGAATTTCATCAGGAATATTAATTTTGCCTAAATCGTGAAGAAAGCCAGTGTACGATAGCTCCTGAACTTTCTCCTCAGGCAGGCCTAAAAACGTGGCAAAGTTAGCTAATAATATAGCCACGTTAAGGGAGTGTTCTAGCAAGTAATCGTCTTTCTCTCTAATTTTAGTTAGGCACAGCAAAGCGTCTGGGTTGCGGTCAACAGACGCAACAAGCTTATTGGAAAACTCTTTGGGAATACTGGCATCAAAAGGCGTCTCTTTTTTTACATTATCGAGAAGCAGCTTTTGTATTTCTTTGCCCTGAGCGTGCAGCTTAGTCGCTTTTGTTAACTCACTCTCAAGGGATACCTTCACCGTTTTCGGCTTCTTTTTAGCCGTTACTTTTTCAGACCTATCGGATTCGCTTAGTATTTTTCCATCGCTAGCACCTGCAGGTTCAAATGCTTTATCAGTATCAATAGCAAGGACTTTTACGCCCTGTTTTTTCAACAGGTCTATCACTTTTTGTGACGTCACTTTACCTTGGTTTTTTATCTCCAATGCACCTTTTTGCTCGAGTATTTTATGAACAAACATGCCTGGTTTCAGTGCATCAATACTAATTCGTTTTAACATTCGTTATGTACTGCTCTTGTGGTATTGGTAATGTTGTATAAAGCTCTAGTGTCACTAATATTTTAATTCGCGAAGTATGATATACAAGTCAGGCTGCCAGCCTACATCTTTAATTCGTACGCGTTCACTTTTTATAGCCACACCCTCGTTTCGAAGACGTGCTATTTGCTCTATGCCTTGCTCCGATGTTTTTGGAAACGCTATTTTACCGTCAGCTCTTACTACTCGATGCCAGTTGTGCGTGTCCCCAAGTATTTTGAGGCACTTTCCAACCATCCTGGCTCGGCCTGGAAAGCCGCATAAGTCTGCCAGTTGACCATAGCTAACAACATTACCCTCTGGAACTAACGCCAGCGTTTTTGCTAGCCTATATTTTACAGTATTTATATCTGCCATAATATTATAAGTGAGTCTCAACCGCGCTTATTTCAGTGTAGTCTGTTGGCGTGAAATATCTTTTTTTAAAACATATAAACTTTATGCCCATACACAATACCCGGCCATACTGTGCTATCTGCCATTATCCAACATCAACATGCCTTTGTAGTGCAATAGATGAAATTTTAGTGCCCGTAGATATTGTGATATTGCAACATCCAAAAGAAAAAGATCATGCAAAGAACACGGCCCGCCTTGTTGCATTGTGTATACCAAATGCCACTCTCATTAGCACCACTGATGAAAAGGCCATTAACACCCTGCGTGAAAACTGCCTTCCAACGAATTCAGCTCTTATTTACCCAAATGATGTCAGCGAACCTTTAGAGGGAGGGTTAGCAACTCCCATTCAGGGTTTACACAACCTCGTGTTCATTGATGGTAGCTGGAAACAGGCATATGGTGTTATTCAACAAAATAACTGGCTTAAAACCCTTCCCAGTTATCATTTTAGGCATGCACCTCAGTCGAACTATGCTATTCGTCACACTACAATCAATAATGCGCTTTCAACCTTAGAAGCGGTAGCATATGCACTGTCGAATGTACTCGGGACAAACGTTAGCGCTCTGTATAACGCACAAAATGCTTTGCAGCAGCAATGGCAAGGGCCTTTATCTCATCGTCGGAAATATTGAAAACGTAGTCACTGATCCTATAGAGCATGCATATACGAGAATAAACGCGGGAAAAGGCAATTTAGTGTTTGAACGGCTTTAAGAGCTTAGCGATTTATAAGCTCAATCATCCACTCGGTGACAAATAAAACCAACCAAGATACTGGGATAATAGCGATACAGGCAGCAACTCTCACTTTATCTTTTGAAGAGAGCGTATAGGTTAATTTAAGTATTTCTTCTCTTTCACTTTCTAGCGCTTCAATAGACGCTCCCGTTACTTGTTTGTCATTTTTAGCATAACGCCTTATATCCGAGTTTATTTCAGACTCAATATCTTCCAAGGTTTTACACTTTTCTTCTTTCAACTTTTTATTGAGCTTTATAACTGGGAAGAACAAATACAAAGAAATGAAACCTGTAAAGAAGGTGACGCCCAATACATCTAAGCTTGGTATCTCTTTCTTGAGCCAAAACACAGGAAATATTGCTAACGCTCCCATAGCGAAAATGCTATTGCTTATACTATGCCGCAGGATAGTGACTATGGAACGTAATCTATCGTAACCAAAGTCTGTTTTTGTTAGCACTTGGTTAGTAAGATAAGCAGTTGTAGAATATATTTGAAAGATAAACAAAAAAGCAATAAACCAAAATGGAACTGCTGTCGCAGTCAGCAGCAGCACATGTACTTCCTGTTGTGTAGAGATCAGTCCTTCCGAGATACAATAGGCAATGGTAATGATGATCGAAATAATCATCGCATTAAATATTTGTCGATTTAATTGTAATGCTAAGTTTTTGCGATGTGCGCCAAATTCATTAAGCTGATTAGACTTCAGCAAAACATAAGTTAGTGTGTTTGCCACATTCTGATGCATCAAGCGCATAGCAAACCAAAAATAGCCTGTTATTACCGACATTCCTATCGCGGAATTAAAGTCTCTTTGCGCTCGAATATCTCCCTTTTCAGGCCAATCCAAAGCCCCCGTAGAAAAATGTATTAATAGCAGAAGGACTGTAGTTAAAAACGGCGTTAATCCTACGTAGGAATTGTTTTCGTTTTTAAAGGGTAAATTGAATTTCATTTTAAGACATTATCTGAAATGTTAAGCTTTAGGCTAAAAATATGAACGCATGGTATAGCCTACAAAATAACGACAGTGTAAGGGAATAGGCAACAAAAAACCCGCCAAACGGCGGGTTTTTTAATAATAACTGCTCGCTTATTTGCGTAACTTCTGAATAAGACGAAGTTGCGCGATTGCTTCAGCTAGCTGGTGAGCTGCCTCTGCATAATCGAAGTCAGCGCCTGGGTTGGCGATGTGCTCTTCTGCACGTCGTTTGGCTTCTTCTGCTGCCTGCTCGTCAAGATCTTCGGCTCGAACCGCGGTATCAGCCAGTACGGTGACATTGCCAGGCTGTACTTCTAGTACACCACCAGCAACATAGATTACTTCTTCTTCACCGAACTGTTTAACCAAACGCACCATACCAGGTTTAATAGCAGAGATAAGCGGCGCATGTCCTGGGTGGATACCCAATTCACCTTCGCTACCTGTCACTTGAATCGTTTCTACAAGACCAGAAAATATTTCTTTTTCTGCACTTACTACGTCCAAATGTACTGTCATTGCCATGTGAACCTCCTGATTAGGTACGTTAACATTACTAAGGGCCAGCGTTTGCCGGCCGCTTAATTATGCTTTATTGGCTTTCTCTCGCGCTTCTTCGATAGAGCCAACCATGTAGAATGCTTGCTCTGGAAGATCGTCATACTCACCATCCAAGATACCTTTAAATCCACTGATAGTGTCTTTAAGAGATACATACTTACCTGGAGAACCTGTAAATACTTCAGCTACGAAGAACGGCTGAGATAGGAAACGCTGAATCTTACGAGCTCGTGATACCACTAGCTTGTCTTCCTCAGATAGTTCGTCCATACCCAGAATAGCAATAATGTCTTTCAACTCTTTGTAGCGCTGAAGTACAGTCTGTACACCACGTGCAACATCATAGTGCTCTTGACCAATAACAAGTGGATCAAGCTGGCGAGATGTTGAATCTAGTGGGTCTACCGCAGGGTAGATACCAAGAGACGCGATATCACGAGAAAGTACAACGGTTGCATCTAAGTGAGCAAAGGTTGTTGCAGGAGAGGGGTCAGTCAAGTCATCCGCAGGTACATATACCGCTTGGATTGAAGTGATTGAACCTGTCTTCGTTGATGTAATACGCTCTTGAAGAACACCCATCTCTTCCGCTAGTGTAGGCTGATAACCTACCGCAGAAGGCATACGACCTAGAAGTGCTGATACCTCAGTACCTGCTAGTGTGTAACGATAGATGTTATCTACGAAGAACAGTACGTCACGACCTTCATCACGGAACTTCTCGGCCATAGTTAGACCAGTAAGTGCTACGCGAAGACGGTTACCTGGAGGCTCGTTCATCTGACCGTAAACCAACGATACTTTATCAAGTACGTTAGAGTCGTTCATTTCATGATAGAAATCGTTACCTTCACGAGTACGCTCACCAACACCGGCGAATACAGAGAAACCACTGTGCTCGATTGCGATGTTACGGATAAGCTCCATCATGTTAACGGTTTTACCAACACCGGCACCACCGAACAAACCAACTTTACCACCTTTAGCGAATGGGCAAACTAAGTCGATTACTTTGATACCAGTCTCAAGTATTTCTACTGAGCTAGATTGATCTTCGTAGCTAGGCGCTTCACGGTGAATAGACATACGCTCTTCTTCACCAATAGGGCCCGCTTCGTCGATTGGGTTACCCAACACGTCCATGATACGACCTAATGTAGCCGTACCCACTGGAACCATAATTGGGCCACCTGTGTTTTCTACTGAAAGACCACGACGTAGTCCATCAGTTGTACCAAGTGCGATGCCACGAACAACACCGCCACCTAACTGCTGTTGCACTTCCAGGGTTAACCCTGATAAGTCACCTTCGGTAACTCGTAGTGCGTCATAAACTCTTGGAACCGCGTCTTGTGGAAATTCAATATCCACAACGGCGCCAATGATTTGGACGACCTTACCTTGACTCATAATTTGTCCTCGTTATCTCTTTTAAACCTTTGCCTACACCGCTGCGGCACCGCTCACAATCTCACTAATTTCTTGTGTGATTGCAGCCTGACGCGCTTTGTTATATACCAGTTGCAGATCATCAATAAGATCGCCGGCATTGTCGGTTGCTGCCTTCATGGCAACCATTCGCGCAGCTTGTTCTGACGCTGCATTTTCTACAACACCCTGGTACACCTGAGACTCAATGTAACGAACCATCAATGATTCCAAAATTTCTTTTGGATCCGGCTCGTAGATGTAGTCCCAACGATGTTGATATTCTTCGTCTTGTGACTTTGGCAAAGGCAATAACTGATTGCTCACAGGTTTCTGTGTCATGGTGTTAACGAAGTCATTATAAACCAAGAAAACTCGGTCTAATTTACCCTCGTCGTATGCTTTTAACATAACGCGAACAACACCCACTACATCACTCACAGAAGGCTTATCACCCAATCCTGATTCAGCAGCAAGTAAACTGCCACCAAAACGGTTGAAGAAACTACAAGCCTTAGCACCTAATGCAGCGAAATCTACTTCAACACCCTGATCACGCCATTGTTTAACGTTCTGAGCGACAAGCTTAAATTCGTTGGTGTTTAAACCACCACATAAGCCTCGGTCAGTGGAAACCACAATATAACCAACACGCTTGATTTCACGCTCTTCCAAATAAGGATGGCGATATTCAAGATTACCGTTAGCAATGTGACCAATCACTTTTAGCATGTTTTGTGCGTATGGACGGCCGGTAGCCATACGTTCCTGCGCCTTTTTCATTTTAGACGCAGCAACCATTTCCATCGCACTGGTAATTTTTTGAGTATTCTTAATACTCCCAATCTTACCTTTTATCTCTTTACCGCTGGCCATGACTATCTCTCCGATTACTCAACGTGTTGCCGGTATTGTCGCTAAACGCTACCGGCTGCATTGATTACCAAGTTTGCGTCGCTTTAAAACTTGTTAAAGCGTCATTCAACTTAGAAGCAATCTCGTCGTTGTAGTTACCTGTTTCGTTGATAGTCTTCATAAGGTCAGCGTGTTCGCTGTTCAAATATGAGTGAAGAGATGCTTCAAAATCCAAGATTTTGTCTAGCTCAACACCTTTTAAAAACCCTTTTTCTACCGCGAACAGAGATGCACCCATATCAGCAATTGAAAGTGGAGCATACTGCTTTTGCTTCATCAGTTCTGTTACGCGCTCACCGTGCTCAAGTTGCTCACGAGTCGCGTCATCAAGATCAGATGCAAACTGCGAGAACGCCGCAAGTTCACGATACTGAGCTAGTGCTAGACGAATACCACCGCCTAGTTTCTTGATGATTTTAGTCTGTGCAGCACCACCAACACGTGATACCGATACACCCGCGTTAACGGCTGGACGGATACCCGAGTTAAATAAGTCAGTTTCTAGGAAGATCTGACCATCAGTAATCGAGATTACGTTAGTAGGTACGAATGCAGATACGTCACCAGCTTGCGTTTCAATAATTGGAAGCGCAGTAAGTGAACCAGTTTTACCTTTCACTTCACCTTTGGTGAAACGCTCTACGTACTGATCGTTAACACGTGCAGCACGCTCTAGTAAGCGCGAGTGAAGGTAGAAAACATCACCTGGATAGGCTTCACGACCTGGTGGACGCTTAAGTAGCAACGAGATTTGACGATACGCAACAGCTTGCTTAGACAAATCATCGTATACGATTAATGCATCTTCACCGTGGTCACGGAAAAACTCACCCATTGTACAACCAGAGTACGGCGCTAGGTATTGAAGCGCAGCAGATTCAGAGGCAGAAGCAGCAACAATAATTGTGTGCTCTAACGCTCCGTGTTCCTCTAGTTTGCGTACAACGTTTGCAATCGTAGATGCTTTTTGACCAATCGCTACGTACACACATTTAACGCCTGTACCTTTTTGATTGATGATTGCATCGATTGCCATTGCAGTTTTACCGCACTGACGGTCACCGATGATCAACTCACGCTGACCACGACCTACTGGTACCATTGCATCAACAGATTTGTAACCTGTTTGAATTGGCTGGTCTACTGGTTGACGGTCGATTACGCCTGGTGCAATCTTTTCAACTGGTTCAAAACCAGCAGCGTCAATAGCACCTTTTCCATCAATTGGCTCACCAAGCGTGTTAACAACACGACCTAGTAATGAATAACCAACTGGTACTTCAAGAATACGACCCGAAGATTGTACTTTATCGCCTTCTTTAAGGTCCGCATAAGGACCCATAACAACTGCACCTACTGAGTCTCGCTCAAGGTTAAGTGCCATTGCGTAGCGGCTTCCAGGAAGCTCGATCATCTCACCTTGCATTACATCAGCAAGGCCATGAATACGAATAATACCGTCGGTTACTGCGACGATAGTACCTTCATTGCGTGCTTCACTGCTTACATTGAACTGTTCAATTCTTTTCTTGATCAGTTCAGCAATTTCAGTGGAATTAAGTTGCATGCTCTTATCCCCGTTATGCTTGCAACGCGTCTGCTAGACGGTTCAATTTCGACTTTACGGAACCATCAATAACTGTATCACCGGCATTTATTACCATTCCAGCGATCAGGGCAGGGTCCACGTTACAATTAAGCTTCACTTTACGTGCCAAACGTTTTTCCAACGACGCAATCAGATCAGATTGTTGTGCGTCGGTCAGCGCCGAGGCTGACGTTACGTCAACTTCTATCTCTTTGTCATAGTCCGCTTTAAAAGCATCAAACAACGTAGATATTTCAGGCAACGCGGCTAAACGTTTATTCTCAGCCAACACTTTTACTAAGTTTTGGCCGTGTTCATCGAGTTGCTCACCGCAGACATTGACAAAAATGTCCGACAATGTGTCTGCTGCAACGGCACCAGTTAATAACTCATGCATTTCTTCGTTGTCAGCAACTGCACCTGCGAAGGTGAGCATTTCTTGCCATTTTGCAACAGCGTTTTTCTCGACGGCAAAATCGAAAGCGGCTTTAGCGTAAGGACGAGCGACGGTTGTCAATTCAGACATGGCTCATCTTCTCCTTAAAGCTCAGCGACAAGTTTTTCAACAATGTCGTTTTGTGCGTTAGCATCGATTTCACGTTGTAAGATTTGCTGTGCGCCAGCCACTGCTAGGGCAGCAACTTGCTTGCGCAAATCTTCTTTGGCACGATTGCGTTCAGCTTCAACTTCGGCATAACCAGACGCGATAATTTTCTCGCGTTCTGCATGGCCTTTCTGCGTTTCTTCGTCAACCAGTTGGTTGGCGCGCTTCTTGGCCTGCTCGATAATTTCAGCTGCTTGCGCTTTCGCGTCTTTCATTTGCTCAGTAGCTTTCGCTTGAGCAAGCTCTAAGTCTTTCTCTGCGCGCTCAGAAGCTTCAAGCCCATCGGCTATTTTCTTCTGACGCTCTTCAATCGCTGCAATCAGCGGTGGCCACACGTATTTCATGCAGAACACCACGAACACAGCGAAGGCGATTAATTGACCTATAAAAGTGGCGTTAAAATTCACAATCGCCCCTCCTCTTAAAGTTCGCTAAAAAAGTGGTTAAAAGAATTAGGCACCAACAGCGAACAATAGGTATAGAGCGATACCAACACCGATCATTGCGATGGCATCGATAAGACCCGCTACGATGAACATCTTAACTTGTAGTTGAGGTGCTAGTTCAGGTTGACGAGCAGCAGATTCTAGGAATTTGCCACCAAGTAGACCGAAACCAATAGCGGTACCTAGGGCACCAAGACCAATCAGTAGTGCAGCAGCGATGTATAACATTTACGTCTCCGATTTTAAGTTAAATTTAAAGTTAAAAGTAAAACTCTGTAAAAACGGCGCCAATTTTCCAGGTTTAATCAGCGCTCGTTAATGCTTAATGTTCTTCACACGCCAAGCTTAAGTACACGATGGTCAACATCATGAAAATAAACGCTTGCAGTGGAAGTACCAAAATATGGAACACAGCCCACATGAAATGTAGTGGAAGCTGGAAGTAACCGATAGTGGCTATCAAAATAAAGATAAGCTCACTGGCATAAAGGTTACCGAACAAACGAAGCGCAAGTGATAACGGACGCGCTAAAAGAGTCACTGTCTCAAGAATAAAGTTAATAGGGATAAATGCAGGGTGTCCGAAAGGCTGCATAGTAAGCTCTTTCATAAAACCGCCGATTCCCTTCATCTTGATTGAATAGAACAAGATTAGGATGAATACACCTGTTGCTAGCGCAAAGGTAAGGTTCAAATCAGTGGTGGGCACTGCTTTGTTATAAACGTCGTGAGGATCCATACCAAACGCCGCTTGCCCGATTAAACCAGATACCCAAGGGATAAGGTCAACAGGGACTAAATCCATTAGGTTCATCAATAAAACCCAAACGAAAATAGTGAGCGCAAGAGGTGCAATAAGTGCACTACGTCCATGGAAGGTGCTTTTCACATTGTCA
This sequence comes from Alteromonas sp. MB-3u-76, assembly GCF_002831605.1. Lineage (NCBI taxonomy): Bacteria > Pseudomonadati > Pseudomonadota > Gammaproteobacteria > Alteromonadales > Alteromonadaceae > Alteromonas > Alteromonas sp. MB-3u-76. The sequence continues at coordinate 4,347,437 of NZ_CP025115.1, forward strand.
TCAACAAACTCGACAACCAACTCAACGAAAGCCTGCATTTTGCCAGGTACGCCAGTGGTTGCTTTTGACGCAACGCTTCTAAAGATAATTAGAAAAAGTAAACCAAGTCCGATTGACCATGCCAGTGTATCGACATGCCATGCCCAAAAACCAGCATCAGAACACGCTTTATTAAAAGCGATTCCATTGTCAGTAGAGCACATGGTGGCATTGGTCAAGTGGTGCTTGATGTATTCTGAGGTAGTGTATTCAGATGCCATTGTTTAACCCAAGTTGTAAAGTGTAAAAATTTAGTAATTGGTTTAATGCTTCAGTCGGTCGATATTATTCTTCGTCGTTATTCTTTCGTACCGTAATGAAACATCGCCAGCGCATGGCTGACGGTAGTAATCACAAATGCCATAAATAAAACAAGTGGCATAACGTGTATAAATCTAAACGCAATGACAAACAAAACGATTGTCAGTGCCAATTTCATTTTTGAACCTTGGCTAAAACTTCGCGCAACAAGTTCATTTTTACTCGCTCCGGCATACCTAAATGCAAATGCGGTAAAAACAATTTTCGGCAAGATGCTGATTAAGGCACCCGTCGCGGCCGATAAAGCCGTTATAGCTCCGCCGATTAGCGCGGCAACAGCAACAATTATCGCGGCGGTGACAATCTGAAAAAGTAGCCCTTTTTTGGCGAGGGTCAACCCTCGTTTCGCTAACTTGTTTGTCACGCTATCTCGCTGCTTGTTCACGTCTTACAAAAAGCGTCAGAAGTATACTGTTTTACCGACAATTTTCAACAGTACAACGCTTTTTGAAAGTTATTCTGAAAATTTCCTATTGCTATAACCGGAAAGGAGAGTGTCCGATGTTACTAAGAAACCCTGCTTATCGAACGGATATGTTCTTTTACGCAACCCAATTTAAAATTGTAAACTATTGAATTTTAGATATTATTCCATCTAATTGTTCTAAGTCACTGAAGCTTATTGTCAATTTTCCTTTGCCTTTCGCATTATGACTAATATCTACCTGCGCACCTAAATTTTCTGAAAGTCGCGTCATAAGGTTTTGAACATCGGGATCAATTTTCTTCTCTGGCTTAGGTTCTGCGGGCTCAAGTAGCTTCTTCACCAGCTTTTCAGTATCGCGAACGGTCAATCCTTTTCCTGAAACAATTTGAGCAGTTTCAGACTGAGTCTCTCCCTCTAATGCAAGAAGTGCTCTTGCATGACCCATTTCAATGTCGCCATGCTCAACTAAGGTTTTTACATCGTCGTTAAGATTATTCAAGCGTAGTAGGTTAGTCACCGTAGTACGCGACTTACCTACCGCTTCAGCAACTTCTTGATGGGTTAACGAAAACTCACTCATTAGGCGGTCTAGCGCTTGCGCTTCTTCCATTGCGTTTAAATCTTCACGCTGAATATTCTCAATCAGTGCAATGGCAACGGCAGCTTCATCGGGTACATTTTTAATTAAACACGGAACTTCATCAAGCTGAGCTAATTGAGATGCTCGCCAGCGTCGCTCTCCGGCAATAATTTCGAAGCGATTCTCGTCGACTTTGCGAACCACTATCGGTTGAATAATACCCTGTGCGCGAATAGAAGATGCTAGCTCCTCTAATGCATCAGGAGACATGTCTTTACGAGGCTGATATTTTCCCGGAACCAAAAACTCGATGGGAAGTTTACTTAACTCCCCATTCGTTGATACTACTTCTGCGGCATCTTGTTCTCTTTGAGACGATGATTGGCTAGTAGCAAGAAGCGCGTCTAACCCTCGGCCAAGGCCTCTTTTACGTGCTGACATAGTGTCCTCTATGGCATGTGCTGATAGGTAGCAGCTTATTTTTGTTTAACTCGCTTTTGCCTGAGAAGGCGAAGTTTTATCCCTGCGTCGCAGAATTTCACCGGCTAGGGCTAAATAGGCTTTAGCGCCGGTGGACGACTTATCGTAATACATTGCTGGCGTTCCAAAACTTGGAGCTTCAGCAAGGCGAACATTCCTTGGTATCACTGTGCGATACACCTGCTCTCCAAAATGACGCTTTAACTGCTCTGAAACATCGTTAGCAAGGCGATTTCGAGGGTCGTACATAGTACGCAAAACGCCTTCAATCTTCAATTCAGGATTAACGACAGACGCAAGTTTTTGAATGGTATCCATCAGTGCCGTTAACCCCTCAAGGGCGTAATATTCGCATTGCATGGGAACCATCACTGAATCTGACGCCGCTAATGCGTTAACAGTAAGTTGGTTAAGTGATGGCGGGCAGTCGATAAAAATAAAATCATAATAATCGATAACAGGTTTCAGTGAGTTACGAAGGCGTACTTCTCTGGCAAACATTTCCATCAGCTTAATTTCAGCCGCTGTTACGTCGCCATTTGCCGCAATGAGATCGTATTTACCCGATGTATTTTTAACGATGACCTCATCGATGGGCTTTTCTTCGATAAGCAACTCAAAGGCTGTAGCATCGACTTCATACTTGTCGACACCACTACCCATAGTTGCATTTCCTTGAGGGTCAAGATCGATAAGCAATACTTTTCGCTTTGTGGCGGCCATTGATGCCGCAACATTTACCGCTGTGGTCGTCTTCCCCACACCGCCTTTTTGATTCGCGATTGCGATTACCTTTGCCACACTAAATCCTGTTTTAACGTTGCTGTGTTTTGCTTAGCCAAACTAAATGTCTTTCCCCATCTAAATTGGGAACAGTGATGTTTTTTGTATCACTAACAAGAAAGTGATCGCTTACTTCATCAATTTCTTTTTGAGGGAACTGACCTTTAAGTGCTAAAAACTGCCCATCTGAATCTACCAGATGCTCACACCAGTGCAACATATCTTTTAACGACGCAAATGCACGACTAAGCACAATATCGTATGGCTTTTCGCCGACATGGTTTTCTACACGACTGTTGACAGGTGTTACATTGGTAAGCTTGAGCGTATGCACGCATTGTGTCATAAAGCGCACGCGTTTGCCCAAACTATCTAGCAACGTAAATGTTTTATCGGGGAAAGCAATCGCCAGCGGCATTCCTGGTAGCCCCGGACCTGTGCCAACATCAATGATATTGTCACCCGTTAAATGCGGAACGATGGCCAGCGAGTCTAGTATATGCTTAACCATCATTTGCTTAGGACATCTTATGGAGGTTAGGTTGTAGGCTTTATTCCATTTATCGATGAGAAGAACAAATTCAACAAGCTGTTGTTTTTGGTCATTCGTTAAATCAAGTGATAAGGCCTCTAATCCCGAGGCCAGTATTGAATGCAGTTCTTTCTGTGTTGTCATCAAAAAAATTCTGTATTGAAAATAATGGAAGCTACGCGCTGATTTTTTCGTGTTTTCTTAGCATGCCATGCTTTTTGAGGTAGACCAAAAGCAGGGAAATAGCGGCAGGCGTGATACCAGATATCCGAGACGCTTTACCAATTGTTTCGGGTCGAGCTTCGGTTAACTTCATCACAACTTCATTGCTAAGCCCGGAAATTTTACTGAAGTCCAAATCCTTAGGTAGCAATGTGCTTTCATGACGCTGTGATTTTGCAATTTCATCCATCTGCCTTGCAATATAGCCCGCATACTTTATTTGTATTTCCACCTGCTCAGCCGCAATGGGATCATTAAGACCTGGACCGATACCATCGATTTCCATCAGTGCAGAGTAAGTCATTTCAGGTCGACGAATAATTTCTTCTAGCGAATGCTCGCGACTCACAGACGTTTTTAATTTCGTATTCAGCTGTGGAGTTGCAGCGTGATCTTTGTGGATCCACTGCGAACGCATGCGTTGCGTTTCCATTTCAACCGCTTCCATTTTCTCGTTGAATTTAGCCCAACGAGCATCGTCAACTAGTCCAATTTCTCGTCCTCTAGCAGTTAGCCTGCTATCGGCATTGTCCTCTCGTAGCAACAAGCGGTATTCAGCACGACTTGTAAACATGCGGTAGGGCTCTTTCGTGCCCATTGTCGCTAAGTCGTCAATTAGCACGCCCATGTAAGCTTGGTCTCGACGCAAAATGAGCGGATCTTTTTGTTGAACTTGTAATGAAGCATTAGCACCTGCAACAAGACCTTGGGCACCAGCCTCTTCGTAGCCTGTGGTTCCATTTATTTGACCTGCGAAAAATAAGCCGTCGATAAATTTAGTTTCTAACGTTTGCTTGAGATCCCTAGGATCGAAAAAGTCATATTCGATGGCATAGCCCGGACGAACTATGTGAGCATTTTCAAAACCTTTGATCGAGCGAACCAGCGCCATTTGAATATCAAAAGGCAAGCTTGTAGAAATGCCGTTAGGATACACCTCAATACTGTTAAGTCCCTCGGGTTCAACAAAAATTTGGTGCGCATTTTTGTCTGCAAAACGAGTAATCTTATCTTCAATACTCGGACAATAACGCGGACCAATACCCTCAATTACACCAGTGAACATTGGCGAACGATCTAACCCGCTGCGAATAATATCGTGGGTTTCCTCATTGGTATGCGTAATGTAACAAGGTATTTGCGTGGGATGCATTTCACGGCTTCCCATAAACGAAACGACAGGTGTTGGATTATCGCCGGGTTGTGCCTGCATCACAGAAAAATCTAGAGAACGAGCATCTAGTCTTGCAGGTGTACCTGTTTTTAAGCGATCGACGCGAAAAGGTAATGCACGTAGTCGGTCTGCCAATGCAATAGACGGAGGATCGCCTGCGCGACCACCACGATAGTTTTCCAATCCAATGTGTATGGTGCCGCCTAAAAACGTACCAACAGTTAGCACAACGCTTTGTGCTTTGAATTTGAGCCCCATTTGGGTAACGACACCGGTGACACGGTCGCTTTCTACAATCAGATCATCTACGCTTTGTTGAAACAAAGTGAGGTTTGGTTGGTTTTCAACGATGTTTCGGATCGCATTTTTGTACAAGGTTCGATCCGCTTGTGCACGAGTGGCGCGTACAGCAGGTCCCTTACTCGAATTTAAGGTTCTAAATTGAATTCCACCCTGGTCTGTAGCAAGTGCCATCGCACCACCTAAGGCATCAATTTCTTTCACCAAATGTCCTTTGCCAATTCCACCAATCGCGGGATTGCATGACATCTGACCAATAGTTTCAATATTGTGAGTCAACAACAACGTGCTTGATCCCATGCGAGCAGCAGCAAGAGCAGCTTCGGTGCCTGCATGACCACCACCAACTACGATGACATCAAATGCTTGAGCATAAAACATGGATTAAACCTCACTAAAAAACTATCGAAAAACCAAAATCTTTGTTTCAGCATTTGCCGAAAAAAGGGCGCGTATTTTAGCTGACTTATTGGCTAAAGAAAATGATTAAATTTTCCTCAAAAGCTGTGTCTAAAAAAGCTTGATCGGCTTTAATGATCTTAAGATCTCTTTTAGATCTGTTTTATATTTACTTTTATTAGGATCGGCAAGATCTGTGGGTAACCGATCAAAGTGCATTGAGATCATCGTCTTACGCGATCAATAACTTTGGGAAACACAGCTATACAACCCCCTATTGATCTTGTGTATAAACACCCTAGTTATCCACATCGGCAATTTTTGAAAAAGTTATTCTTTTTGTGATCAGAGCTTATGCACAGGGCTTTGTAGGATCCTATCCACAGGGCTGATCAAGGTGTGATCCAGTTGGGGATAAAATGTTTGTTATTTCAATTTTTAGATCGCATGATCTAGGTATATCAGGGATTACAAGCAGATCTGCCTGTGGAGGAGATCTTTCCACAATATCAAAGTTGATCGCCTGATCAATCGATCGTGACTGGCACTTAAAAAATGAAAGTTTAAAATTATTTGGTTTTTTTCTGACTGCAATTTGTTCAAAATATAAAAAAAGGCAATAAAGAACTGTCTTTATTGCCTTGTATCCGTCGTTTGTATCACAAACTTTTTTGTGTTTTTAGGTACCGTTTGATTACCTACTGATTACGTTTTTAGCTATCTCACCTGGTTTGGCTGATACCTTGGTGGTGCAGAAGAGCTTTCCTCTTCTTGATCTGCAGATAGCACACCGCGCCTGCTTGGGCCTTGGAAATGAACCTTGTAGGTGTCGTATTCCCTTATAGATTCATAACAGTAGCGTCCAAGTGCATTCTCCAACTCGGCAAGATTGTGGTTGGTGATAAGAATACAATTCTTTTTGTTGACCAAACGTTGTCGTAAAAGATTACCAAACCAGCTTTGGGCGTTCTTTTTCAAGATACTTTCGTTTACACAAACCTCATCGAGGATTAATAGATCTACGGTGAGCAACTCATGATTAATCTCTCTAAACCGCTGTCCCGCATTATCTGAGGCAGAAAAATCGAACGAGAAATTACGCATTTCTAAGATAGTTGAAAGCTGTCGATAGAGTACGGATATTTCGTACTGTTCTATGAGTTGATGCGCAATTGCACCTGCGATATGTGACTTACCGCGCCCGTAATCGCCGTAAAAAATCATCATGTGTGAGCCGCTTTGGCGCCACGCTGGATCATCATGGGCTGCAATAAAGGATTGTGCTATCGAGACGGCTTCAATCACATCGTCACTGTCTTCAACCAAGTTAGAGAACGTCCACTTAGGATTGAGATCGGAACGTCCATGTATGGCTTCTACACGGGCTTTTTTACTTCGTTGCTGTAATTGCGAGATCTCTGCGTTAGCTTGAGCCTCGTATTGCTTGCGTAGGGTTTTATAGTCGATATATTCGTTGTTAGGATCGACGGGCTTATTCAACGCTTTGGCTAAATTTGCAATTTTATCAGTAATGCGATCCATAGTAATTTAACTCTTCTTTGATGAGGCGTATTTTGCTACTAGCTTCTTAGCATTATCATCTGCTTCTATGCCCGCTGCAACTTTCACTTGTTGAGTGCCTATAACTTTACTGGAACTGTACCCTGAAGCGAGGCGTTTACGCTTAATATTATTGGCGAATTTTTGCGTCCACTGAAACTCACTGAATACAGAGCTCGGTCGTCCTAGCCAGTAGGCTACGAATTCTCCAATATCGTTGTCATCAAAGGTCTTGTCAATAATGCCAAGTAAGTTGGCTATTTCTTTGAAAAGCGGAGCATTTGGTTTCCAGTCTGCCGTCATGGCGGTGTGTTGCTTATGGAGTACGTCAAAATCCGACACCGGCTCACTTAATAAAGGTAATAATAGGGTTTTGCCATTAATGCTTCTATCAAGATCGATATCAAGGGGGAGGGTTACCAACCCTACTTGTTCAAGCTGCTTAATCAAGCTGTTTATTTGTCTGCCTCTTAAGTAGTGAGGCTCTTTGCTATCGGCATTAAGCAACGCTAACAGGGCTTTGTAATCCACGGGCGCAGAAGACGTTGTCGCTGTATTTGCGTTTATACGTAGCCCTAGCAAATAGAGTACGCGGCAGTCATTCGATATAGGCGACTGCAATACGGTTTGCTCTGCTTGCGTAAGTGCTTTGCTCATATTTTTTCTAGCGCGTCTTCAAACCATTCACCGGCAATATCTTCTGGGATAGGGTGCTCTAGTACATCTATATGAAGTGCGGGAATAGTCAGTGAACCGCCGTTTTGTGTGATAAGCGTTTCCATGGTTTTGGCACCAAAGCAAAAGGTATCGTAACTGGTGTCACCTAATCCTATGACGAACGCTTTGGTCGATGACAAATCTGCATTCTTTATCTGTTCGGCAAAAGGTTGAATATTATCAGGTAAGTCTCCAGCACCATGGGTTGATGTGCATACCACCCAGTTTGTCGATGCTGCTATGCTCTGAAAATCAGGTTCCAGGTGGATAGTGTAAGTGTATCCCTTGGCTTGTAACTTTTCAGCTAATACGTCGGCCACATACTCTGATGCACCTAACATTGTGCCGACAATTATTTCAAAATGTTTGTTCATCAATTATTTACCAATACAAAAAGAAGAGAATATTTTCCCGAGAAGATCGTCGGAGGTAAATTCTCCTGTAATCTCACAAAGCGCCTGGTGAGCCAATCGCAATTCCTCTGCTAGCAGTTCTCCTGCCATGGCATCATGAAGCTGCTGCTCGCCGGTAGTGACATGAAAATTTGCTTGGTCGAGGGCCTCAATATGTCTGCGCCGGGCAATAAATTGTCCTTCTGTGGTAGTGTCAAAGCCCATCGTTTTTGCTAAATGTGTCTTTAACGTGTCTACACCATCACCGTGTTTAGCAGACAAATTGATAACAGAGATATCACCTTGTTTCGTAGTGACATGACTCTGCCCAACATCGAGCGTACTTAAATCGGCTTTATTTCTCACTACTGTCACCGGAATTCCTTCAGGCAGACGCTGCATAAATTCTGGCCAAATATCGAAGGGGTCTATCACAGATGTTTCTGTTGAGTCGACAACAAATAACACATGGTCGGCGTCGCCTATTGCTTGCCAAGCTCGCTCAATACCAATTTGCTCTACTTTGTCTGGGCTTTCTCTAAGACCTGCTGTATCGATAATATGAACAGGCATACCGTCTATATGGATGTGCTCTTTCAATACATCTCTTGTCGTGCCAGCAATGTCTGTCACTATGGCACTTTCTCTGCCTGCAAGGGCGTTAAGTAAGCTCGATTTGCCTGCGTTAGGCCTACCGGCAATAACCACCTGCATTCCTTCACGCAACAAGCTGCCTTGCTTTGCATGTTCGCGCACCTGCTCAAGTTGCCTTACGATTTCGCTAAGGTCGCCAGACACTTTTCCATCAGACAAAAAGTCTATCTCTTCCTCGGGAAAGTCGATAGCGGCCTCAACATACATGCGAAGATGAATTATTTTGTCAGATAGAGTTTGAATCTGGGTTGAAAACTCACCCTGTAAAGAACGTAACGCACTGCGTGCAGCTTGCTGGGAACTTGCATCAATTAGATCTGCAATAGCTTCGGCTTGCGCTAGGTCAAGTTTGTCATTGAGAAATGCCTGTTCGCTAAATTCTCCGGGGTTGGCCAACCGCGCGTGTCCTGTGGCTAACACAGCGTTAATTAGCATATCCATGACAACCTGACCGCCATGCCCTTGAAGCTCAAGTACGTCTTCGCCAGTAAACGAGTTAGGGCCTTTAAAAAACAGTGCGATACCCTGGTCAATAATCTGCTTCTGATCATTAACAAAAGAGGTATAAGTAGCTTGCCTAGGAGATAACTCACAGGGCACTAAGGCTTCTGCAATAACCTTTGCTTTTGGACCCGATACTCTAACAATGCCCACACCGCCTCTCCCTGGCGCTGTTGCTTGGGCAATAATTGTATCTGTGGCTAGGGTGAGTGATTCCATAATTAATCGCGGAAGTTTTTAAATTGGAAAGGTTGACCGAGATCAGCACCTTTAACCAATGCCATCGCCTGTTGAAGGTCATCGCGTTTCTTGCCTGTTACTCGCAACTCTTCGCCTTGAATAGCAGTCTGAACTTTCAGTTTCGCATCTTTGATAAGCTTAACGATTTTCTTTGCCATCGGTTGCTCGATACCTTCTTTAAACGCAATTGTCTGGCGATACGTTTTGCCGTGTGCATCAAAGGGTTTTACGTCGATAGAAGAAGTGTCGACGTTGCGTTTTGAACATGCGGTTCTAAACATACTTTCCATTTGTTGAAGCTGAAATTCTGCCTCTGCTTTCATAACAACCGTCTTTTCTTTGTACTCAAAGCTAGCTTCAATGCCGCGAAAATCAAATCGCGTAGACAGCTCTCTGCTGGCATTTTCAGTCGCGTTGCGAACTTCTTCCATATTTATTTCTGAAACAATATCGAATGATGGCACAGTAAATTCCTCTCTAGACAAAACAGCCCGCTTAGGCGGGCTGTGTAATTAAACAAACAATAGTTTACTTATTGCTTATGCCCCGCTTCTCCATGGAAGCATAGATCATTTTGGCTTGAACAAGTGTGATTACGTTACTTATCAGCCAGTATAATACCAAACCTGCAGGGAACCATAAGAAGAACACACTCATCATTACCGGCATCCATTGCATAATTTTTTGTTGCATAGGGTCGGTAATGGTTGTGGGTTGCAGCTTTTGCAGTAAATACATACTTGCGCCTGTTAATATTGGCAGTACGAAGTATGGATCTTTTGTTGATAAATCGGTAATCCACAGTACAAAGTCTGCGTGGCGTAGTTCAACACTTTCCATTAGTACCCAGTAAAGCGCTAAGAAAATAGGCATTTGCAGTAGCAAAGGTAAGCAGCCGCCCATAGGGTTTACTTTCTCTTTGCGATATAGCTCCATCATGGCTTGAGACATCTTTTGTCTATCATCACCAAAGCGGTCTTTAAGTTGCTGCATTTTAGGCGCAAGGTTACGCATGCGAGCCATAGACTCGTATTGTTTCTTCGTTAGCCAATACATTGCGCCCTTAACCACTATAGTGATCAAAATAATGGCGACACCCCAGTTATTAACCAGACTATGCAAGAAGGTTAGCAAGGCAAATAACGGCTGAGATATCCAAAACAGAATGCCGTAATCCACAGTAAGGTCTAAACCTCGAGCAATCTTCGCAAGTCGCTCCTGATCTTTAGGACCCATATAAAGGGTAGAGGAGATTGTCTTGGTTTCACCGGCATTCACGGTTTCTGCAGGTGATAACACACCAATTACAGCGTATTGATTCTTAATGTTGCGAGAATACAGTGTATTCGTTTGTTCTTGTGAAGGAACCCACGCTGAAACAAAGTAATGCTCCAACATGCCAACCCAGCCTGCTTTGGTGGTTTTGCGAAGATTTTCATCTTCTATTTCATCGAACGAGTATTTGTCATATCTGTCATCTTCAGTAGAAAACGCCGCGCCGCGGTAGGTGGGCATAAACATATTACCGTCGTCTTCAAAGTCCATTACCTGCTTCAATTGTGCGTAAGGTTGAACGTTGGCAACAGAACCTGTGGCATTCTCAACTCGATAACTCACGTCTACATCATACCGGTCTTTAGTAAACGTAAAGGTTTTGGTAATCGTCAGTCCCTTGTCATTTTTCCACGTTAACGGAACAACAAGCGTATCGTCACTTAATTGATATTCTGATTGCTGAGCTTTGTAAACAGGGCGTCCTGTAGCGCTTGCATCTGGGCCCTGTTTTCCTATCAATCCACTTTGCGCTACGTACAGCCCCATACCAGAACGCAATAAACTGTAAGGCTCATCAGAACCCTGAGTTACAGGAAACTTGATAAGGTCTGCAGAGATAACATCACCGCCGAGTAAATCAATACGTACATCAAGCGTATCTGTTTTGACTTCAATGGTACGGCTGGTATTTTGCGTTACAGCAGCAGTTTGAGCTGCAGGTACACTATCACTGCTAGGTACATCTTCACTTTGGGTATCATCAAATGATGGTACACCTTGATTAGCCTGCTGTGTCTGCTCTTGTTGAGCGGGCTTTACAGGCTGTGGCCCATAATCTTTCTGCCATTGTTGCCAAAGCAAAAAGCTAACTAGCGCTAAGCCAATTATCAGAAAACTGCGTTGCGATTCCATATAGGTCTCTTTATTTTGAGTGTTTATTTTGTTGTTTTTCTGGCACCGGATCGTAACCACCGGCATGCAAAGGATGACATTTTAATATGCGTTTAATAGATAACCAACCGCCTTTTACTAATCCGTGTGTTTTTAATGCATCGATAGCATACCAAGAACAAGACGGATGGAAACGACATCGTTGGCCTAAAACAGGCGAAATAAACCATTGATAAAATTTTATCAATGCTAGTGGAACTGCAATTAAGAGTTTCCGCAACGCTTGTTCAATTTTTTCCATAGCTTCTCTAAAGTCGAAAATACTTCTTCGTTGCTAAGATTGTCGGCACCCGATTTACCAATAACTATAATATCAACGTTTGGCAAATGATGTTGTTTAAGTCGAAAGCTTTCTCTCACTATACGCTTGAGCCTATTTCTGTCATGGGCTTTGCGGACGCGTTTTTTGGCAATAGTAATGCCTAGTCGCGGATTATCGTGAGAATTCTTTCTAGCTAGGATTGTAAAAGAGGGGGATACAGCAGGAGTTGCGTTATCAAACACATAAGTAAAGTGGGAGGGAGTCAACAGACGCAACTCCCTTGAAAAATTATTTTCGCCCACTTTTGGCGTCTTTCTAATTAAGCAGAAAGACGTGCGCGGCCTTTTGCACGGCGAGCTGCTAGTACTTTACGACCATTTTTAGTCGCCATACGAGCACGGAAACCGTGAGAACGCTTACGCTTAAGATTGCTCGGTTGAAATGTTCTTTTCATGACCAAAGTCTCACTTATATTTAGTTACAAACATAGGCGTTTTTTGGTAACACACTATTTTATTGCTAAAACAATGTGGTGTAATCACCAGAAAAGCCCATCGAAAAAGGACGCTGAATTCTAGAGATCTCGGGGCCTTGTGTCAATGTCTAATATGGGTTTTGGGAAGAATAAATGAACAGTTTTTAGTATTTATTATCGAAATAGCTAATTTTGTTTTATCAAATTTGTGAATAACAGGGAAGGAAGACAAATGTTATCCACAAAACAGTAAAGTTGAGCCAAGTAAATAACGAAAGATCAAGCAATTTTTGCGCTTTTTTTAGAGTAAGAAATGTGAGTAATAGTGCATTTTGATCTAAAACAAAAACCTTTAAAATACATATGGTTATATTTTTGATCTCAGAGATCTTGAGAGATCGGGATTTACTTTTTGTTGATAAAATAAGATAATCCACAGACTATAATTACAACTTACACTCTCGCGAATATTTTATTTTACCTTACCTAATCCTGTCGATGTTAAGTTCAACCATTCTTCAACGACGTGCTTTTGGTTTTTCGCGAACAAAGGGAGCTAACTACGTACCATGTCCTTATGGAATCAATGTCTTGAGCGCTTGCGTCAAGAGCTACCGACGCAACAATTCAGTATGTGGATTAGACCGCTTGTTTGTGATGAGCAACAAGGTTACGTGGCGCTCTATGCCCCGAACCGTTTTGTACTTGATTGGGTGAGAGATAAGTATTTAGATAATATTACTGGTTTGCTAAGAGAATTTGCCGGTGCCGATGCTCCACAACTTCATCTCGAAGTAATGACGCGTCAGCGCACTAATGTAAATACAAATTCAGCGCCAAGTAGCAATCATCAAAATTCAATGCAGCGGAACGCGCCTGTACAAAATTCTACACCACAGAATACATCGCAAAGCCAATCGTTTTCCGCTTCTTCAAATAGTGCTCAACAGTCAACTCAGAATCAAAGCGCAAATTACGAACCTAATAATGAATACGCGAATTCTAATTCGGGTAATCAAAGTAGTCGCAGCTACCATGAGCAGAATAGAGCGGCCAATCAGGCTGCTGCTCCTCGCAGTCAGCCTTCGCCAAAGGTTGTTCCTATTCCAGAGGCCATGAAACACAAGAGCAATATCAATCCAACCTACCAGTTTGATAATTTCGTAGAGGGTAAATCTAACCAATTAGCGCGCGCAGCGGCTACTCAG